>NZ_CP089551.1:0-4800000 GCF_021233075.1 Pseudomonas sp. 7-41
ATGTCCCGACTCAATCCCCGGCAGCAAGAAGCCGTGAACTACGTCGGCGGCCCTCTATTGGTGCTCGCCGGTGCTGGCTCCGGCAAGACCAGCGTGATCACCCGCAAGATCGCGCACCTGATCCAGAACTGCGGCATCCGCGCCCAGTACATCGTCGCCATGACCTTTACCAACAAGGCGGCGCGGGAAATGAAAGAGCGGGTCGGCACCCTGCTCAAGGGTGGCGAAGGCCGCGGCCTCACGGTGTGTACGTTCCACAACCTGGGGCTGAACATCATCCGCAAGGAGCATGTGCGGCTGGGCTACAAGCCGGGTTTCTCGATCTTCGACGAGACCGACGTCAAAGCCCTGATGACCGACATCATGCAGAAGGAATACGCGGGCGACGACGGCGTCGACGAGATCAAGAACATGATCGGCGCCTGGAAAAACGACCTGGTCCTGCCGCCCGAAGCCCTGGAAAACGCGCGCAACCCCAAGGAACAGACCGCCGCCATCGTCTACACCCACTACCAGCGCACGCTCAAGGCGTTCAACGCGGTGGACTTCGACGACCTGATCCTGCTGCCGGTAAAGCTGTTCCAGGAACACGCCGACATCCTCGAGAAGTGGCAGAACAAGGTACGTTACCTGCTGGTGGACGAATACCAGGACACCAACGCCAGCCAGTACCTGCTGGTGAAGTTGCTGATCGGCAAGCGCAACCAGTTCACCGTGGTGGGCGACGATGACCAGTCGATCTACGCCTGGCGCGGCGCCCGCCCGGAAAACCTGATGCTGCTCAAGGACGACTATCCGTCCCTGAAAGTGGTGATGCTGGAACAGAACTACCGCTCCACCAGCCGCATCCTGCGCTGCGCCAACGTGCTGATCTCGAACAACCCCCACGAGTTTGAAAAACAACTGTGGAGCGAGATGGGCCATGGCGACGAGATCCGCGTGATCCGCTGCCGCAACGAAGACGCCGAAGCCGAGCGCGTGGCCGTGGAAATCCTCAGCCTGCACTTGCGCACCGACCGGCCCTACAGCGACTTCGCGATCCTCTATCGCGGCAACTACCAGGCCAAGCTGATCGAGCTGAAACTGCAGCACCATCAGGTGCCGTATCGTCTGTCCGGCGGCAACAGCTTTTTCGGACGCCAGGAAGTCAAAGACCTGATGGCCTACTTCCGCCTGATCGTCAACCCGGACGACGACAACGCCTTCCTGCGCGTGATCAACGTACCGCGTCGGGAAATCGGTTCGACCACCCTGGAAAAACTCGGCAACTACGCCACCGAACGCAAGATCTCGATGTACGCCGCCACCGACGAAATCGGCCTGGGCGAACACCTGGACACGCGCTTCACCGATCGCCTGTCGCGCTTCAAGCGCTTCATGGACAAAGTGCGCGAGCAATGCGCCGGTGAAGACCCGATCAGCGCCCTGCGCAGCATGGTCATGGACATCGACTATGAAAACTGGCTGCGCACCAACAGCTCCAGCGACAAGGCCGCGGACTACCGCATGGGTAACGTCTGGTTCCTGATCGAAGCGTTGAAGAACACCCTGGAAAAAGACGAAGACGGCGAAATGACCGTCGAAGACGCCATCGGCAAGCTGGTGCTGCGCGACATGCTCGAGCGCCAGCAAGAAGAGGAAGACGGCGCCGAAGGTGTACAGATGATGACCTTGCATGCGTCCAAGGGCCTGGAATTTCCCTACGTGTTCATCATGGGCATGGAAGAGGAAATCCTCCCGCACCGCTCCAGCATCGAAGCCGACACCATCGAGGAAGAACGGCGCCTGGCCTACGTGGGCATTACCCGCGCACGCCAGACATTGGCCTTCACCTTTGCCGCCAAGCGCAAGCAATACGGCGAAATCATCGATTGCGCCCCCAGCCGATTCCTCGACGAACTGCCGCCGGACGACCTGGCCTGGGAAGGCAACGATGACACCCCGACCGAGGTCAAGGCCGTTCGCGGCAACACCGCCCTGGCGGATATTCGCGCGATGTTAAAGCGCTAGAATCGACTATTTTTTAATCTACTTTCGGCGCACCGTGCGCCATTAGAGGAAGCGTTCCGTGGAAGCACTGCACAAGAAAATTCGCGAAGAAGGCGTCGTGCTTTCCGATCAGGTACTCAAAGTCGACGCCTTTCTGAACCATCAGATCGACCCGGCACTGATGAAACTGATCGGCGACGAATTCGCCGCGCTGTTCAAGGATTCGGGGATCACCAAGATCGTCACCATCGAAGCCTCGGGGATCGCCCCGGCAATCATGACCGGCCTGAACCTCGGCGTGCCGGTGATCTTCGCCCGTAAGCAACAGTCCCTGACCCTGACCGAAAACCTGCTGTCGGCAACGGTGTATTCCTTCACCAAGAAAGTCGAAAGCACCGTAGCGATCTCGCCGCGCCACCTGACCAGCAGCGACCGCGTGCTGATCATCGATGACTTCCTGGCCAACGGGAAGGCGTCCCAGGCGCTGATCTCGATCATCAAGCAGGCCGGTGCCACCGTTGCCGGCCTGGGGATCGTGATCGAGAAGTCGTTCCAGGGCGGGCGTGCCGAGCTGGATGCGCAGGGTTATCGGGTTGAATCGCTGGCGCGCGTGAAGTCGCTGAGCGGTGGTGTCGTCACCTTCATCGAGTAATCGCTGACGGAACCCGGTTAAACATGTGGGAGGGGCGGTGCGACGATTCGACTTGCCCCCGATAGCAGTGGCTCAGCCAACACATTTGTGTGACTGATACACCGCTATCGGGGGCAAGCCCCCTCCTACATTTAGTGCGCGGTGGCCTGGAGGCCGGCGAGCAACAGCCGCTGATACACGTCCTCTTTTAGCCCTTCCGGTTGGTCCAACCCCATCCGCTTCAGATGCTCGGGAAACGCCTCCGGCTCCGGCGCATCCAGCGCCGCCTTGCCCAGGTCGAAAATCTCGCTCAGCTTGAATTTGCTCTTGAGCCAGTTCAACCCCCGCAACAGGTCCCGTTCGACATCCGTGAAGTCGGTGCCCAGCGGATACTCCGGAAACAACCGGCGATGCCGGGCCTGAAGGCTCTGGAGCCGCTGCGGAGTGTTGTCGGTAAAGCGCGGGTCCAGCTGGAAATCCCGGGGTAGCTTGCCGGCCTCTTGCGCCTGCTCGATCAAGTCGCCCTGGAACCTGGAGTCGGTGATGTTGAGCAACGCCTCAATTACCTTGGCATCGGTCTGACCGCGCAAGTCGGCAATTCCGTATTCGGTGATGACAATGTCCCGCAGGTGCCGTGGGATCGTGCAATGGCCGTATTCCCACATGATATTGGAACTGACCTCCCCCGCCGCCTCGCGCCAGCTGCGCAACATCAGGATCGCGCGCGCGCCTTCGAGCGCGTGGGCCTGGGCAACAAAATTGTACTGCCCGCCCACGCCACTGAGCACGTGGCCACCTTCCAGTTGGTCGGCAACCCCGGCGCCGAGCAAGGTCACCACGATCGCGCTGTTGATGAACCGCGCATCCAGACGCTGCAAACGCTTGAGTTCCTCCTGCCCGTACAGCTCGTTGATGTAGCTGATGCGCGTCATGTTGAACGCCTGACGCTTGGCGAGGGTCATGTCCTGCAAGCGTTGGTAAAAACTACGCGGGCCAACGAAAAAACCGCCATGGATCGAAATGCCGTCGGGCTGGGCCGCATCATCGAGCAGGCCGGCATTTGCCTGTTCCTGCGTCGCCACATCCGGGTAGACCTTGCGCCGCACAATCCCCGCATCCGCCAGCACCAGCAGGCCGTTGACGAACATTTCGCTGCAACCATAAAGGCCTTTGGCAAACGGCTCGACGCCCCCTTCACGGCTGATCAGCGCCGCCCAGCGGTACACATCGAGGTCGGTCAGCAGCAGCCGATAGGCTTCGTTATCGGCCTGGCGCGCAAGCAAGGCGGCGGTCAGCGCATCGCCCATCGAACCGATACCGATCTGCAAGGTGCCGCCATCGCGCACCAGGGTGCTGGCATGCAGGCCGATAAAATGGTCCTGGAAACCCACCGGCATATTCGGTGTGGAGAACAGCGTGCTGCTGTCCTTTTCATCGAGCAGGTAGTCGAACGCATCCATGCCCAACTCCGAATCCCCAGGCATGTAGGGCAAATCGGTGTGGACCTGGCCGACCATCAGCACGGTTTCCCCAGCGGCGCGACGCTTGGCGATCATCGGCAGCAGGTCGAGGGTGACATCGGGGTTGCAGCTCAGGCTCAGCCGGTCGGGGTGCTCGGCGCTGCTGGCCACCAACTGCGCCACCAGGTTCAGGCCGGCGGCGTAGATATCGCGCGCGGCATGGCTGTAGTTGCTGCTGACGTAGTCCTGTTGCGCGGATTGGCTATGAAGCAGGCTGCCGGGCTGCATGAAAAATTGCTGGACGTGGATATTCGCCGGCAGGCTGTCCTTGTGCAGATCGGCGAGATAATCCAGCTCGGGATAATCGCCAAACACCCGCTCGGTAAACGGTTCCAGGAAGCGCTTCTGCAAGCCATCGCCCAACGCCGGGCGACCCAGGCTCAAGGCGGTGTAAATCGTCAGCGCCCGCTCCGGCAGCTTGGCGATACGTCGGTACAGCGCGTTGACGAACAGATTGGGCTTGCCCAGGCCCAGGGGCAGGCCCATGTGGATATGCGCTGGCAAGCGCGCGAGTACGTCGTCAACGGCTTGCTCGATTGAACATAACTGCACCATCCGACCCTCCTGAACATTTGATGATTAGGGGTTGGATAGAGAGTGGCCCGTCTTGGTTGCAAAGAACAGCCTCAACCCTCGATCGCAGGCACAAAAAAGCCGCTCGTAAGCGGCATTTTTGACGAAGATCGCTGGATTACAACCCGGACATCTTCTTGATCGCACCTTTCAGATCAGCATCCGTGCAATCAGCACAGGTGCCTTTTGGCGGCATGGCATTGATACCCGTGATCGCCTTGGCCAGGATGCCGTCGAGGCCGCCCTGGTGGTCGGCGCGGTCTTTCCAGGCGGCGGTGTCGCCGATTTTCGGAGCACCCAACAGGCCGGTTCCGTGGCATGCATTGCAGTGCTTGGCAATGATCTCATCCGGTGTTTTCGCACCGCCGCCGCCGCCCGCTGTTGCGGCGACTTCCATCCCCTTGCACTCCTGCCCCTGCACACACACTTGGCCAACAGGCTCCAAGCGCTTGGCAATGTCATCATTGGTCGCAGCTTGAGCGCTGACAGCCCATAGGGCCAGTACGGTTGCTGGTGCAGCCAGCATTTTCATAATTAGGTTCACGCGTTCACCCTCAATGGTGGCTATTCACGCCTGCGGCCACGGTTTCGCAGGCGGCGAAAGTATAACGGTTAGCCCGTCTGGCTGAAACAACCCTATTAAGCAAAGGGAGATTCAGTCTCACGGAATACGCTGCGGGAGTCTCTGCAATGCTGGCAGGACGCCTCTTCTGTCAAAAGTTCGCGGGCGTGGCTGCGCTGATTAGTCGCGCCGGCACATCGAACGGATTACGAAAACGATGGGGCTTGGTGCTTTCAAAGTAGTAGCTATCGCCAGCTTCGAGCACAAAAGTTTCAAGACCGACGACCAATTCCAGGCGACCTTCCACCAGAATCCCGGTTTCTTCGCCTTCGTGGGTGAGCATTTCTTCGCCAGTATCGGCGCCAGGCGGGTAAATTTCGTTGAGAAACGTGATCGCCCGGCTCGGATGTGCGCGACCCACCAGTTTCATGGTGACGGCGCCGTCGGAGATATCAATCAGCTCGTTGGCTTTATAGACGACCTGGGTCGGTATTTCCTGGAGGATTTCCTCGGAAAAGAACTCGACCATCGACATGGGAATGCCGCCCAGCACCTTGCGCAAGGAACTGATGGAAGGGCTGACACTGTTTTTTTCGATCATCGAAATGGTGCTGTTGGTGACACCCGCACGCTTGGCGAGCTCGCGCTGGGAAAGACCCTTCAGTTTACGGATGGATTGCAGTCGTTCGCCGACGTCCAATGCGGGAGCCTCCTAGGATTCAGGCTTTGTTGTAATTGAGCGTTATCATGGCGACAGCGTTCAGTATTTACAACACTTGGGCCTAAATCCTCCCCTGCACCGTTCGTAGAGGCCGATCAAGCCCCGGAATAGAGCCTTGGCACGCGGCGCAGGTTGCAGAAGATCTGGTAGGGGATGGTCTCGGCGGCGGCCGCGACGTCACTGGCGAGGATGTTCTTGCCCCACAGCTCCACGGTGGAACCGAGGCCGGCCTGGGGCACGTCGGTGAGGTCGACGCACAGCATGTCCATGGACACCCGGCCGAGCAATTGGCTGCGCTGCCCCGCCACCAGCACCGGCGTGCCGGTGGGGGCGTGACGTGGATAACCGTCGGCATAGCCCATGGCAACCACGCCGACCCGCATCGGTTTCGGCGTGATGAATTTGGCACCGTAGCCCACCGGCTCGCCGGCCGGCAGTTCGCGCACGCAGATGACTTTCGATTCCAGGGTCATTACCGGCTGCAAGCGCGCGGCGGTGGCCTGGTCTTCACCAAACGGCGTCGTGCCGTACAACATGATGCCGGGGCGTACCCAGTCGCTGGGCACCTTCGGCCAGCCCATCACCGCCGGCGAATTGCGCAGGCTGACCTCGGCCGACAGCCCCTGGCGCGCCGCTTCGAACACCGCCACTTGTTCATTGCTGCGCACGCAATCGAGCTCATCGGCGCGAGCGAAGTGGCTCATCAATACGATCTTCGCCACCTTACCGCTGGCGAGCAGGCGCTGGTACGCCTCGTGGTAGTCCTTGGGGTGCAGGCCGACGCGGTGCATGCCCGAGTCCAGTTTGAGCCACACGGTGAGGGGCTTGCGCAAGGCCGCCTGCTCGATGGCCTCCAGTTGCCACAGCGAATGCACCACGCACCAGAAATCATGCTCGACGATCAGCGGCAGCTCGTCGGCTTCGAAAAACCCTTCCAGCAGCAATACCGGCGCGCGGATACCGGCAGCCCGCAGCTCCAGTGCTTCCTCGATACAGGCCACGGCAAAACCATCGGCCTCGGCTTCCAGCGCCTGGGCCACGCGCACCGCGCCATGGCCGTAGGCATCGGCCTTGATCACAGCGAGGGCCTTGGCCCCCGTGACTTCACGGGCCAATTGGTAATTGTGGCGCAGGGCTTGGAGGTCGATCAGGGCACGGGCAGGACGCATGGCGGCAGGCTTCTAGGCGGCAGAGTGAAAAAAAACCGGCACCGACCAACCGCATCGGTACCGGGAGAGGGATCGTTGCTTAAGGCAGGGCGGCCACGACGGACAGCTCCACCAGGATTTGTGGCTCGCACAGTTTCGCTTCAACCGTGGCGCGGGCCGGAGCGACGCCTTTGGGCAGCCATGCGTCCCACACCGCGTTCATGCCGGCGAAGTCGGCGTCGATGTCTTTGAGGTAGATCGTCACCGACAGCAGCTTGCTTTTGTCAGTGCCGGCCAAGTCCAGCAAGCGCTCGATATTGGCCAGGGTTTCACGGGTCTGTTGTTCAATCCCGGCACTCAGGTCGTCGCCGACTTGCCCTGCCAGGTACACGGTGCCGCCGTGGGCAACGATCTGGCTCATGCGCTCATTGGTGAGCTGGCGCTGGATTGACATGTTTTGCAGACTCCTGGTGGTTGCCATAACGGGAAATATCGAGGCCTTCGGCACTGATCTGCGGCGTTTTCTTGGCCATCAGGTCAGCCAGCAAACGACCGGAGCCGCACGCCATGGTCCAACCGAGGGTGCCGTGGCCGGTGTTCAGGAACAGATTCTTGAACGGGGTGGCACCGACAATCGGCGTACCGTCCGGTGTGGTCGGACGCAGGCCGGTCCAAAAGATCGCTTCGGTCAGATTGCCGCCCTGAGGATAAAGGTCGTTGACGATCATCTCCAGGGTTTCACGCCGACGTGGGTTCAGCGACAGGTCAAAACCGGCGATTTCAGCCATGCCGCCGACACGGATGCGGTTGTCGAAACGGGTGATCGCGACCTTGTAGGTCTCGTCGAGAATGGTCGACGTCGGCGCCATCGCCGGGTTGGTGATCGGCACGGTCAGCGAGTAGCCCTTGAGCGGGTACACCGGCGCCTTGATCCCCAGCGGCTTGAGCAACTGCGGCGAATAACTGCCGAGGGCCAGGACGTAGCGGTCGGCGGTTTCCAGCTTGCCGTCGATCCACACACCGTTGATGCGATCACCGGCGTGGTCGAGGCGCTGGATGTCCTGTTCGAAACGGAACTCCACGCCCAACTGCTTGCACATGTCGGCCAGGCGCGTGGTGAACATCTGGCAGTCGCCGGTCTGGTCGTTCGGCAGGCGCAGGGCACCGGCGAGGATGTCGGTGACACTGGCCAGGGCCGGTTCGACGCGGGCGATGCCGGCACGGTCAAGCAATTCGAACGGCACGCCGGACTCTTTCAACACGGCGATATCTTTGGCAGCGCCATCGAGCTGCGCCTGGGTGCGGAACAGTTGGGTCGTACCGAGGCTGCGGCCTTCGTAGGCAATGCCGGTTTCAGCGCGCAGTTCGTCGAGGCAATCGCGGCTGTACTCGGACAGGCGGACCATGCGCTCCTTGTTCACCGCATACCGGCTGGCGGTGCAGTTGCGCAGCATCTGCGCCATCCACAGGTATTGGTTGATATCGGCGGTGGCCTTGATCGCCAGCGGCGCGTGGCGTTGCAGCAGCCACTTGATGGCCTTGAGCGGCACACCCGGCGCGGCCCATGGCGAGGCGTAGCCTGGAGAGACCTGGCCGGCGTTGGCGAAACTGGTTTCCATGGCCGCGGCTGGCTGGCGGTCGACCACGACCACCTCAAAACCGGCTCGCGCCAAATAGTAGGCACTGGTCACACCAATGACGCCGCTACCCAAGACCAGAACGCGCATTTTTATATCCTCATCGCGGCTTGACCGCCGACGTGTGTTGTTCGAGCAATGATGTGAGCAGTATAAAAAGCAATCACCAGTGCATTTCACTATATAAATGCCTATATTTGGCGACAATTCTTGGCAACAACCCTTTTCACAGAGGCGTATCCCCTATGCGTACCAACACCCAGACCAAACGGGAGCTGGACAAGATCGACCGGAACATCTTGCGCATCCTACAAGCCGACGGGCGCATTTCGTTCACGGAGCTGGGGGAAAAGGTCGGACTATCGACCACCCCCTGCACCGAGCGCGTGCGCCGCCTTGAGCGTGAAGGGATCATCATGGGCTACAACGCACGCCTCAACCCCCAGCATTTGAAGGCGAGTTTGCTGGTATTTGTCGAGATCAGCCTCGACTACAAATCCGGCGACACCTTTGAAGAATTCCGCCGCGCCGTGCTGAAATTGCCCCATGTGCTGGAGTGCCACTTGGTCTCGGGGGACTTCGACTACCTGGTGAAAGCGCGGATCTCCGAGATGGCCTCGTACCGCAAACTGCTCGGCGACATCCTGCTCAAACTGCCCCATGTGCGGGAGTCCAAGAGCTATATCGTGATGGAAGAGGTGAAAGAGAGCCTCAATCTGCCCATCCCCGACTGACTGACACAACCGGGTCAATGTGGGAGGGGGCTTGCTTACTCCCACATTTAGACCAGCACCTGCCGGGTACTCGCCATGTATTCGTGGATCTGCTTCTCCACCCGCGGGTGAATCAGCTCCACCGGCCGCCGTCCATTGGGGCACGGCAAGGTCTTTGTGGTGCCGAAAAGCCTACAGATCAGCGGGCGCTCGTCATACACCGTGCAGCCATTGGGCCCCAGGTGTACGCAGTTCAACTCGTCCATGGCAGCTTCCTGTTCGGCAGCGGTCTTACGCGGCAGGCGCGACATTTCCTCGGGGGAAGTCGTCACCGGCCCACAGCAATCGTGGCAACCGGGGACGCACTCGAACGAGGGAATCTGTCGGCGCAATGCGCTGATTTTCTGACTGTTGCAACTCATCGAAACACGTACCGAACGGCGAATAGGCGTGGATTCTGCCGCAAAACCTCGCGGTGAGACAGCTTCGTCCGACCGCTGTATCCTGCGTCAAATTTTCCAAACGGGGATGTTCCCATGACTGCCAGCGCCCGGCACACCGCTTCCTACTACGCCGCCAGCAGCCTGCCGCAACCCGACTATCCGGCGTTGGCCGGCGAAACGGTGGCCGACGTGTGCGTGATCGGCGGCGGTTTTTCCGGGCTCAACACCGCGCTGGAACTGGCCGAACGCGGGTTCAGCGTGGTGCTGCTGGAAGCGCGCAAGATCGCCTGGGGCGCCAGCGGGCGCAATGGCGGCCAGTTGATCCGCGGCGTTGGCCATGGCCTGGAGCAATTCACCAACGTGATCGGCACCGACGGCGTGCGCCAGATGAAACTGATGGGCCTGGAGGCGGTAGAAATCGTGCGCGAGCGCGTCGAGCGTTTCCAGATCGCCTGCGACCTGACCTGGGGCTACTGCGACCTGGCCAACAAACCCCGCGACCTGCTCGGCCTCGCCGAAGACGCCGAAGAATTGCGCAGCCTGGGCTATCGCCACGAAGTACGCCTGCTGCAAGCCAGCGAAATGGGCAGCGTGATCGGTTCCGAGCGCTACGTGGGCGGCATGATCGACATGGGCTCGGGCCATCTGCACCCGCTGAACCTGGCCCTCGGCGAGGCAGCTGCCGCCCAAAAACTCGGCGTGCAACTGTTCGAACACTCCGAAGTGACGCGCATCGACTACGGCCCCGAGGTCAACGTACACACCGCCCGCGGCAATGTGCGCGCCAAGACCCTGGTGCTGGCCTGCAACGCCTATCTGAAGGGGCTCAACCCACTGCTGAGCGGCAAAGTGCTGCCGGCCGGCAGCTATATCATCGCCACCGAGCCGTTAAGCGCCGCCCAGGCGGCCCAATTGCTGCCGCAAAACATGGCGGTGTGTGATCAGCGGGTGACGGTGGACTACTTCCGACTGTCTGCCGACCGTCGTCTGCTGTTCGGCGGCGCCTGCCACTATTCCGGGCGCGACCCCAAGGACATCGGCGCCTACATGCGGCCGAAGATGGTGCAGGTGTTCCCCCAACTGGCCGACGTGAAGATCGACTATCAATGGGGCGGCATGATCGGCATCGGTGCCAACCGCTTGCCGCAGATCGGCCGATTGGCAGATCAACCCAACGTGTATTACGCCCAGGCCTACGCCGGTCATGGCCTCAACGCGACACACCTGGCGGGCAAGCTGCTGGGCGAAGCCATCAGCGGCCAGCAGCAGGGACGTTTCGATCTGTTCGCCCAGGTGCCGCACATCACCTTCCCCGGCGGCAAGCACTTGCGCTCGCCGCTGTTGGCGCTGGGGATGCTCTGGCACCGGTTGAAAGAACTGGTGTGACTCAACTGCGCCAGAACGGCTTCAAGCCTTCCTGGCGCGCCTGCTCGGCGGTCAACCCGATATCCCGCAGTTGCTCGGCAGTCAGCTCCAGCAGCACCTTGCGCGTGTGGCGACGGTGCCAGAACAGGCTCCAGCGGTTGCGGGTCGGGGCCGACATCGCCCGCGCCTGCCCCGCTTCGAGTTCCTGGCCGTGTAACGTCAGCCGCACATCGCTCATGCCGTTCATTTTGTCGTCCTCATTTGCTGGTTGCCATGAGTGACTAGAATGAGCGAGTGGACAAAACCATTACAGATTCAACCAATTTTTATTAAATCCATACAGATACTGCCCACGAGTGGCTGAATCCTGTATTTTCCCAGAATCTGTACTGGTCCCCTGGGAGTGATCACCGTGACCCTTTACGTCAACCTCGCCGAATTGTTGGGCACCCGCATCGAACAGGGCTTCTACCGCCCCGGTGACCGGCTGCCTTCCGTAAGGGCCTTGAGTGTCGAGCACGGGGTCAGTTTGAGCACCGTGCAGCAAGCGTATCGCATGCTGGAAGACAACGGCCTGGCGATGCCGAAGCCCAAGTCCGGTTACTTCGTGCCCGTCGGCCGTGAGCTGCCGGCCTTGCCCGAAGTCGGCCGCCCGGCCCAGCGCCCGGTGGAAATTTCCCAGTGGGACCAAGTGCTCGAGTTGATCCGCGCGGTACCGCGTAAAGATGTCGTACAGCTGGGCCGCGGCATGCCGGATGTGTTGTCGCCCACCCTCAAGCCGCTGCTGCGCAGCCTGGCCCGCGTCAGCCGGCGCCAGGACCTGCCGGGGCTGTATTACGACAATATCCTCGGCTGTATGGAGTTGCGCGAACAAATCGCCCGACTGTCATTGGATTCCGGCTGCCAGTTGACCGCCGAAGACATCGTGATCACCACCGGCTGCCATGAGGCGCTGTCTGCCAGCATCCGCTCCATCTGCGAGCCGGGGGATATCGTTGCGGTGGACTCGCCGAGCTTCCACGGCGCCATGCAGACCCTCAAGGGCCTGGGCATGAAAGCCCTGGAAATCCCCACGGACCCGCTCACCGGCATCAGCCTCGAAGCCCTGGAACTGGCGCTGGAACAGTGGCCGATCAAAGTCATTCAACTGACCCCCAACTGCAACAATCCTTTGGGCTACATCATGCCGGAGGCACGCAAGCGGGCGCTGTTGACCCTGGCCCAGCGCTTTGACGTGGCGATCATCGAAGACGATGTGTATGGCGAACTGGCCTACAGCTACCCGCGCCCGCGCACCATCAAATCCTTCGACGAAGATGGCCGCGTGTTGCTCTGCAGCTCGTTCTCGAAAACCCTGGCGCCAGGCCTGCGGATTGGCTGGGTCGCGCCGGGCCGCTACCTGGAGCGGGTGTTGCACATGAAATACATCAGCACCGGCTCCACCGCGACCCAGCCGCAGATCGCCATCGCCGAATTTCTCAAGGGAGGCCATTTCGAACCGCATTTGCGGCGGATGCGTACTCAATACCAACGTAATCGCGACATGATGCTCGACTGGGTCAGCCGTTATTTCCCCGCCGGCACCCGCGCCAGCCGACCTCAAGGCAGCTTCATGCTGTGGATCGAGCTGCCGGAAGGTTTCGACACCCTCAAGCTCAACCGGGTGTTGGTGGAACAAGGCGTACAAATCGCCGTGGGCAGTATCTTTTCCGCGTCCGGCAAGTACAGGAATTGCCTGCGCATGAACTACGCTGCCAAACCTACGCCGCAGATTGAAGAAGCGGTGCGCAAAGTCGGCGCCGTCGCGAGCAAGATGCTGGCCGAGGCCGCCGACTGACCTTTCCGGGAAAATAGCCGTCCTATGTCGACAACCGCCCTGATCTGGAAACGGTGCCCTTGATGACTCGACGGCTTTTAGCGTTTTTCCTGTTGGGCGCCCTGGCCCTGGGCGGCTGCGCCACGGTGAATGTGCCGCGCATCCCCAGCGATGCCCTGCCGGCGACGCAGTCGTCGTTCGGCCGTTCGATCCAGGCCCAGGCCGCGCCGCATCAGGGCCGCTCCGGCTTTCGCCTGCTGCCCAACAGCAGCGAGGCGTTCATGGCCCGCGCCGAACTGATCCGCAACGCCCAGACCAGCCTCGACCTGCAGTACTACATCGTCCACGACGGCATCAGCACCCGCCTGCTCGTGGATGAACTGCTCAAGGCCGCCGACCGTGGCGTGCGTGTGCGTATCCTGCTGGACGACACCACCAGCGACGGCCTCGATCAGGTCATCGCCACCCTCGCCGCCCACCCCAACATCCAGATTCGCCTGTTCAACCCGCTGCACCTGGGGCGCAGCACCGGCGTGACGCGCGCCATGGGGCGCCTGCTCAACCTGTCGCTGCAACATCGACGCATGCACAACAAACTGTGGCTGGCGGACAACAGCGCGGCCATCGTCGGCGGGCGCAACCTGGGCGACGAGTATTTCGACGCCGAACCCAACCTTAATTTCACCGACATCGACATGCTCAGCGTGGGCCCGGTGGCCGAGCAACTCGGCCACAGTTTCGACCAGTATTGGAACAGCGCCCTGAGCAAGCCCATCAATGAATTCATCTCCAACCTGCCGTCCAAAGGCGACCTGACCAGCGCACGCCTACGCCTGGAAGAATCCCTGGCCCAGTCGCGCCAACAGAACCACGCCTTGTACAACCGCCTGCGCACCTACAAGACCGAACCGCGCCTGGACATCTGGCGGCGCGAGCTGATCTGGGCCTGGAACCAGGCGTTGTGGGACGCCCCGAGCAAGGTACTCGCCAAGAATGATCCGGACCCGCGCCTGCTGCTGACCACCCAACTGGAACCGGAACTCGAAGGCGTCAACCATGAGTTGATGATGATTTCGGCGTATTTCGTGCCGGGGCAGCCGGGCCTGGTGTACCTGACCGGTCGCGCGGACGCGGGCGTCTCGGTGAGCCTGCTGACCAACTCCCTCGAAGCCACCGACGTGCCGGCCGTACACGGCGGCTACGCGCCCTATCGCAAGGCGCTGCTGGAGCACGGCGTGAAACTCTATGAGTTGCGCCGCCAACCCGGCGCACCCCGCACAGGCAGCGGGCCCCACCTGTTTCGTCGCGGCCTGTTCCTCGGCTCGGACTCCAGCCTGCACAGCAAGGCGATGATTTTTGATCGGCAGAAATCGTTTATCGGCTCGTTCAACTTCGACCCGCGTTCGGTGCTGTGGAATACCGAAGTCGGCGTGCTGGTGGACAGCCCTGAGCTGGCCGAACACCTGCGCAATCTGGCGCTGCAAGGCATGGCGCCAGCATTGAGCTACGAGGCGAAATTACAGGATGGCCAGGTGGTGTGGACCACCGAGGATAACGGGCAACCGCACACCCTGACCCGCGAGCCGGGCAGCTGGTGGCGCCACTTCAATGCCTGGTTCGCCACCTCCGTCGGCCTGGAACGCATGCTGTAGGAGCGAGCTTGCTCGCGAAGAACGCAAGAACACCACACTTAACCAGACCGTACCCGTCATCGCTAACGCCTTCATCCCCTCGCGCCTAAGCGGGCTGCGCGGCGCCAAACGCCCCCTGGCGCAACAACAGCACCACCAACCCCAGCGCCCCGGCCGCCATCAGCCACGGCAATGCATGCCCGCTGATCCACTGGCTGCCCGCACCGGCCACCAGCGGCCCGATCAGGCAACCGATGCCCCAGAGCTGCGCCACGTGGGCATTGGCGCGCACCAGCGCATCGTCGCGGTAACGCTCGCCGATCAGGATCAACGACAAGGTGAACAAACCACCCGCACTCGCGCCGAACAGCACCCACACCGGCCAGATCAGCAGCGTGTGCATCAACAACGGGACTGCCAGGCTCGCCCCCAGCAACAGCAGCGCGCAGCTCAAGAACAGCGTGCGCCGCGGCAGGTAGTCGGCCAGTGCGCCGATGGGCAGCTGCAGCAACGCATCGCCCACCACCACCGTGCTGACCATCGCCAGGGCGATCTCGGCCGTGAAGCCTTGCTGCAGGCAATACACCGGCAGCAGCGTCAGGATCATCGCCTCGAACGCCGCGAATAACGCCACCGCCCAGGCAATCGCCGGCAGGCTCCGACAGAAGCGCCACAGCTCGGCAAACGTCACGCTGAAGGACTCGGCGGTCGGCGCCCCGGAACGCCCCAGCAACAGCAACGGCGCCAGCGTCAACAGGCCCACGCCCACCCAGAACCCATAGTCATGATCGGTGCCCAGCACGCCCAACAGCAGCGGCCCCGACAGCTGGCTCAGCGCATAGGTGCAGCCATACAGCGCCACCAGCCGGCCGCGCCATTGCTCCACCACCAACTGGTTGATCCAGCTTTCGCCAAGAATGAACACGATGGTCAGGATCACCCCGATCATCAGCCGCAGCACCAGCCACACCGGGTAGCTCGGCAGGATCGCCAACAGACCGATGGACACCGCCCCCGCCCACAGGCACAGGCGCATCAGATGCGCAGTGCCCAGCCAGGACGCCAGCCGACTGGAAACCTTCGCCCCCAACAGCACGCCGAAGGCCGGCATCGCAGCCATCACTCCAATGGCGAAGCTGCCGTAGCCCCAGCCTTCCAGACGCAGGGACACCAGCGGCATGCTGACGCCCAACGCCAGACCAACGCTGAGCACCGAGGCCAGCACGGCGAAATAAGTCGCCCAACGCATTTCCACGCTCCTGTGGATAGTTTTTTCAGGGCTGCAAACGAACTGTAGGAGCGCGCTTGCTCGCGAAAAACGCCAACGATAACGCGTGCTGTCTGGTTGAACGCGGCGTCTTTGAGTTCTTCGCGAGCAAGCTCGCTCCTACAGGGGACCTGCGGTGTTGCTTAGAGCTTGATCCAGGTCGCCTTCAGCTCGGTGTACTTGTCGAACGCATGCAGCGACTTGTCGCGACCGTTGCCCGACTGCTTGAAGCCACCAAACGGCGCGGTCATGTCACCGCCGTCGTACTGGTTGACCCACACGCTACCGGCGCGCAGTGCCTTGGCGGTGAGGTGCGCCTTGGAGATATCCGCCGTCCACACCGCCGCGGCCAGGCCGTATTGGGTGTCGTTGGCGATGGCGACGGCTTCTTCGGCGCTGTCAAAAGTGAGCACCGAGAGGACCGGGCCGAAGATTTCTTCGCGGGCGATCTTCATCGCGTTGGTCACTCCGTCGAAAATCGTCGGCTCGACGTAAGTGCCGCCGGTCTCTTCCAGCGTGCGCTTGCCGCCCGCCACCAATTTGGCACCGTCGGCATGACCGGCTTCGATGTAGGACAGCACGGTGTTCATCTGTTGAGTGTCCACCAGCGCGCCGACGTTCGTGGCCGGGTCCAGCGGGTTGCCTGGCTTCCAGCCCTTCAGCGCGGCGATCACCAGCGGTAGGAATTTATCCTTGATGGAGCGCTCCACCAGCAGACGCGAACCGGCGGTGCAGACCTCGCCCTGGTTGAAGGCAATCGCGCCGGCGGCGGATTCGGCGGCGGCTTGCAGATCCGGAGCATCGGCGAACACGATGTTCGGGCTCTTGCCGCCCGCTTCCAGCCATACACGTTTCATGTTCGATTCGCCGGAGCGGATCAACAGCTGTTTGGCGATTTTGGTGGAGCCAGTGAACACCAGGGTGTCGACATCCATGTGCAGCGCGAGCGCGTTACCCACGGTGTGGCCGTAGCCCGGCAGCACGTTGAACACGCCTTTTGGAATACCGGCCTCAACGGCCAGGGCCGCGATGCGGATGGCGGTCAGCGGGGATTTTTCAGACGGTTTGAGGATCACGGAGTTACCGGTCGACAGCGCCGGCCCGAGTTTCCAGCAAGCCATCATCAGCGGGAAATTCCACGGCACGATGGCGGCAACCACTCCGACCGGCTCACGGGTCACCAGACCCAGCTGATCGTGAGGGGTGGAAGCGACTTCATCGTAAATCTTGTCGATGGCCTCGCCGCTCCAGCTCAGGGCATTCGCCGCGCCGGGTACGTCGATATTCAGGGCGTCGCTGATCGGCTTGCCCATGTCCAGGGTTTCCAGCAGCGCCAGCTCTTCGGCATTGGCCTTGAGCAACGCGGCGAAACGGATCATGGTGGCCTTGCGCTTGGCCGGCGCCAGGCGCGACCAGACACCGGAATTGAACGTGGCGCGGGCATTTTCCACGGCGCGCTGGGCGTCGGCGACGTCACAGCTGGCAACGCTGGTCAGCAGGCGGCCATCGACGGGACTGATGCATTCGAACGTGTCGCCGGAAACGGCGGCGGTGTACTCGCCATTGATATAGGCGCGGCCTTCGATCTTCAGATCCTTGGCGCGTTGCTCCCAGTCGGCACGGGTCAGGGTGGTCATGCGAGTGTCCTCCTCTTATTGAATACAAGGGCCAGGCGATGTACCCCGGCAGCCTCAAAGAATGCTTGCCCCGCCAGCCAGTTGTTCGGCTCAAGGCAACTGCCACCCTAAACCAGCGGCTGGGGATGTATCAATATATTTGACATAACGCCGGTAAACGCCCTTGCGATGTTCATTTTAATAAACATAGACTTTGGGCTCTCCAACCGCAGGCCAGACGGGACACGCACATGAGCATCCAGGACATCGTCGACTTCAGCCAAGCCAACACCGCCCCCGATCGCTACCTCCCTGCCCCGGAAAAAATCCTCAAGGGCAATCCCGAGCAAACGATCTACAACCACTACAACAGCCCGTGCGGCCAGATGAGCGCCGGCGTCTGGGAAGGCGACGTCGGGCAGTGGAAGGTCAACTACACCGAACATGAGTACTGCGAGATTGTGCAGGGGGTTTCCGTACTGCGCGATGCCGAGGGCAACGCCAAGACCTTGCGCGCCGGCGACCGCTTCGTGATCCCGGCCGGCTTCAGCGGCACCTGGGAAGTGCTCGAGCCCTGCCGCAAGATCTATGTGGTGTTCGAACAGAAGGCCTGATCAGCAAATCCTGCGCAAAAAAAAGCCCGAATCGTGAGAAACGGGCTTTTTTTCACAAGGAAGAAAATCAATTACTTGATTTTGCCTTCTTTGTAGATCACGTGCTTGCGAACGCGCGGGTCGAACATTTTCTTTTCGAGCTTGTCCGGGGTAGTACGCTTGTTCTTGTCGGTAGTGTAGAAGTGACCAGTACCGGCGCTAGAGATCATTCGAATCAATTCACGCATGATAGAGCTCCTTAGATCTTGCCAGCGGCGCGGATTTCGGCCAGCACGACAGTGATGCCACGCTTGTCGATAATGCGCATGCCTTTGGCAGATACGCGCAGACGCACAAAACGTTTCTCTTCTTCAACCCAGAAGCGGTGATGCTGCAGGTTCGGCAGGAAACGACGACGGGTTTTGTTATTTGCGTGGGAAATGTTATTCCCAGTCACCGGACCCTTACCGGTAACTTGACAGACTCTCGACATGCCTCAGCCCTCTAAAACCACATGCCCAACCCGGCATGGGTTGGCCGCTTAATCTCTCAGTCATTTGGCGCCAGGCGCCGCGTTTCTTTAGGGTCTTACCGGCTACACCTACAAGCGAAGGAACCGGGCCCCTAGAAAAGAGCGCTGCTTTATACCAGAAAGACCCAAGTGCAACAACAGCCCGTGTGTTTTTACCGGCGTAAATCTCGGCGACAGATGGCCGAACCGTTGCCAGGAGGGGCCGCTGCAATAGCCGACCGCTCGTCGCACAGAATGATTTACAACGCCCGCAAGTACCAAAAAGTACAAGGCGAAACGCGCTGAGGCGCCATCAAAACAGCATTTGAGCCAAAAGCACAGGCAAAAATGGACTAGTCATTTATCAATCAGACCACTACGGTAGGACTTTTCCAGACTGCACTCGCAGATGGGCCTTCGATCTGCACAGGAAACCGAACATGCGCCTCGCTGCCCTACCGCTTTTGCTAGCCCCTCTGTTTATCGCGCCGCAGGCCTTGGCGGCCACCAATCTGAGCGTGTGTACCGAAGCCAGTCCCGAAGGGTTTGACGTAGTGCAGTACAACTCGCTGACCACCACCAACGCCTCGGCCGACGTGCTGATGAACAGCCTGGTGAACTATGACGCAGCCAGCGGCAAGCTGGTGCCAAGCCTGGCGGACAGCTGGGAAGTGTCGCCGGACGGCCTGACCTACACCTTCCAGTTGCACCCCAACGTAAAATTCCACCGCACCGACTATTTCACCCCGAGCCGCACCCTGACCGCCGAGGATGTCCGCTTCAGCTTCGAGCGCATGCTCGATCCGGCCAACCCATGGCACAAGATCGCCCAGAGCGGCTTCCCCCATGCCCAGTCGCTGCAATTGCCCGCACTGATCAAGAAGATCGACGCCCTTGACCCGCTGACCGTGCGCTTCACCCTCGATCACCCCGACTCGACCTTCCTCGCCGCGTTGAGCATGGGTTTTGCCTCGATCTACCCGGCCGAGTACGCCGACAAGCTGCTCAAGGCCGGCACCCCGGAGAAGCTCAACAGCCAGCCCATCGGCACCGGCCCGTTCATCTTCACGCGATTCCAGAAAGACGCCGTGGTGCGCTACAAAGCCAACCCGGATTATTTCGCCGGCAAACCGGCTGTGGATAACTTGATCTTCGCCATCACCCCGGATGCGAACGTGCGCCTGCAGAAACTGCACCGCGACGAATGCCAGATCGCACTGTCGCCCAAACCCCTGGATGTGGGCGAAGCCGAGAAAGATCCCGCACTCAAAATAGAAAAAACCGCAGCATTCATGACTGCATTCGTCGCGATCAACAGCCAGCACCCACCGCTGGACAAGCCCGAAGTGCGCCAGGCGATCAACCTGGCCTTCGACAAGGACAGCTACCTCAAAGCCGTGTTCGAAGGCACCGCCGAAGCCGCCAACGGCCCCTACCCGCCCAACACGTGGAGCTATGCCAAGGAGTTGCCGGGTTATCCACAGGACATCGCCAAGGCCAAGCTGCTGCTGGAGCGCGCCGGGCTCAAGGACGGCTTCAAGACCACGATCTGGACACGCCCCACCGGCAGCCTGCTGAACCCCAACCCCAACCTCGGCGCGCAACTGCTGCAGGCGGACCTGGCCGAGGTCGGCATCCAGGCCGAGATCCGCGTGATCGAATGGGGCGAGCTGATCCGCCGCGCCAAGGCCGGCGAACACGACCTGCTGTTCATGGGCTGGGCCGGCGACAACGGCGACCCGGATAACTTCCTGACTCCGCAGTTCTCCTGCGCGGCAGTGAAATCCGGCACCAACTTCGCCCGCTATTGCGACCCGGCCCTGGACAAGCTCATCAGCGCCGGCAAGACCACCAGCGAGCAAGGGGTGCGCAGCAAGCTGTATCAACAGGCCCAGGCGCAGATCCAACAGCAGGCCCTGTGGCTGCCGCTGGCGCACCCGATGGCGTTCGCCCTGACCCGCAAGAATGTCGAGGGGTACCAGGTGAGCCCGTTTGGGCGGCAGGACTTTTCGAAAGTCAGCGTCAAGCCCTGAGCTGCAAGCTGCAAGCCCCCTTGAGGCTTGCAGCTGCAACCTTGCAACTGCTGCCCCTCCTACATCCACCCGTATTCCGCCATCGACAATGGATCACCATCGCCCACGATGATGTGATCCAGCACCCGTACATCCACCACTTCCAAGGCTTTTTGCAGAATTTTGGTCAATTTTCGATCAGCCGCACTCGGCTCCACACTCCCCGAGGGATGGTTGTGGCACAGGATCAACGCCGCCGCGTTATACGCCAGGGCGCGCTTGACCACTTGCCGCGGGTAAACCACGGTGGCGTCGATGGTGCCCTGGAACAACGCCTCGAACCCCAGCACCCGATGCTTTGAATCGAGAAACAGGCAGCCGAAAATCTCGTGAGGCTCATGGCGCAACAGCGCCTTGAGGTAGTCACGCACAGCGACCGGGCTTTCCAGCACCGAGTCACTGCGCAGTTGTTCGGCCAAGTGGCGCCGGGACATTTCCAGCACCGCCTGCAGTTGGGCAAACTTCGCCGGCCCCAGCCCCAACTGCTGGCTGAACAGCATCTGGCTGGCCTCCAGCAGCGGGCGCAGGCCACCGAACTGCGCCAACAGATGCCGCGCCAGGTCCACCGCGCTCCGCCCGGCCACACCGGTGCGCAGGAAGATAGCCAACAGTTCGGCGTCGGACAGCGTTGCGGCCCCCCATTCCAAAAGCTTCTCCCGCGGCCGCTCGGCCACCGGCCAATCACGAATACTCATCCCGCCTCCCTGTGCATGTGCGCCGCTGTTGCCTGGCGGACGCTGTGTTATCGTAGGCCCTCTTTTTTGCATGCGATTTCACCTGGGGAGGGGGCATCGCAGGCGTCACTGAACTGGCTTCACTGAACTGGAAAGGCAAACCAATGCAGCGTCTGTATCGGAAACGCATCGTTCTCGGCGTCGGCGGCGGCATTGCCGCCTACAAGAGCGCAGAGCTGGTTCGCAGGCTTCTCGACCAGGGCGCCGAAGTGCGCGTGGTCATGACCCGCGGCGGCAGCGAGTTCATCACCCCGCTGACCATGCAGGCCTTGTCCGGCCACCCGGTTCACCTGGACCTGCTGGACCCGGCCGCCGAAGCCGCCATGGGCCATATCGAACTGGCCAAATGGGCCGACCTGGTGCTGATCGCCCCGGCCACCGCCGACCTGATCGCCCGCCTGGCGCAAGGCATCGCCGATGACTTGCTGACAACGCTGGTCCTGGCCACCGACGCCACTGTCGCCATCGCCCCGGCCATGAACCAGGCCATGTGGCGCGACCCGGCCACCCAAGCCAACACGCAGCTCCTGCAAAGCCGTGGCCTCAAGGTGTTCGGCCCGGCCTCCGGCAGCCAGGCCTGCGGCGACGTCGGCATGGGCCGCATGCTCGAAGCCACCGACCTGGCACTGTGCGCCGCCGAGTGCTTCCAGCACCTGGCCCTGACTGGCAAGCACGTGTTGATCACCGCCGGCCCGACCCAGGAAAACATCGACCCGGTGCGCTACATCACCAACCATAGCTCAGGAAAAATGGGCTTTGCCCTGGCTGAAGCGGCGGTCGAGGCAGGCGCGCGCGTGACCCTCATCACCGGCCCGGTGCATTTGCCGACGCCCGATCGTGTCACCCGGATCGACGTGGTCAGCGCCCGGGACATGTTGGCGGCCTGTGAGGCGGCCATTCCCTGCGACCTGTTTATCGCCTCGGCAGCGGTTGCGGATTACCGCCCGGAAGTCGTCGCCCCGCAAAAGCTCAAGAAAGACCCTACCAGCGGCGACGGCCTGCTCCTGCAAATGGTGCGTAACCCGGACATCCTGGCCACCATCGCCAGCCGCCCGGACCGTCCGTTCAGCGTCGGTTTCGCCGCCGAGACCGAGCACCTGCTGGACTACGCCGCACGCAAATTGAAAGACAAAAACCTCGACCTGATCGTTGCCAATGATGTCGCCAACCCAAGCATCGGCTTCAACAGTGAGGAAAACGCCTGCAGCGTGATCGATCGCGACCTGCACGCCACCCTTTTCGCCCAGACCAGCAAGGGCAAGATTGCCCGCCAACTGATCTCTTTTATCGCCCAACGGCTGAACCAGGTTTAATTTACATGCACGCTTTGCAAGCCAAGATCCTCGACCCCCGCATCGGCACCGACTTCCCCCTGCCGGCCTATGCCACACCGGGCTCCGCCGGCCTGGACCTGCGCGCCATGCTCAAGGAAGACACCGTCCTCGAACCGGGCCAGACCCTGCTGATTCCGACCGGCCTGTCGATCTATGTCGGCGACCCGGGCCTGGCGGCGCTGATTCTGCCGCGCTCGGGCCTCGGCCATAAGCACGGCATCGTGCTGGGCAACCTGGTCGGCCTGATCGACTCGGACTACCAGGGCGAGCTGATGGTGTCGTGCTGGAACCGCGGCCAGACCGCCTTCAACATCGTCGTCGGCGAGCGCATCGCGCAGCTGGTGCTGGTGCCGGTGGTGCAGGCGCACTTCGAACTGGTACAGGAATTCGACGCAACCCAACGCGGCGCAGGCGGTTTTGGGCATTCCGGCAGTCACTGACCACACCAAACCGGGGCGGACGCTACCGTCCGGCCCGGTTAGATGCCACCGCATGGCCTTTCAGGATGAAGAATGCGCGGACCTGACGAGCGACATTTTCCAAGTAAAATCAATGCATTACGCAAACATAAGCGCGGAGCGGATGCTCCGATGGCCTTTTTGCACCACGAACTCTGCACCGAAAACGCCGTCATACCCTTCAGTTTAAGCCTGCCGGTCAGCCACATTAAGGCCAGCCTTGTCTCTTTCAGATGGAGTTTCCCCCCGCGATGAGTACCGCCGCCCGAGTAGCCCCGACCTTCCCCGACAGCATCTTCCGCGCCTATGACATCCGTGGCGTGGTGCCCAAGACCCTGACCGCCGAAACCGCCTACTGGATTGGCCGCGCCATCGGCGCCCAAAGCCTGGCCCAGGACGAACCGAACGTTTCGGTCGGCCGTGACGGTCGCCTGTCCGGTCCCGAGCTGGTGGAGCAATTGATCCAGGGCCTGGCCGACAGCGGTTGCCATGTCAGCGACGTCGGCCTGGTGCCGACCCCGGCGCTGTACTACGCCGCCAACGTGCTGGCCGGCAAATCCGGGGTGATGCTCACCGGCAGCCACAACCCGTCGGACTACAACGGCTTCAAGATCGTCATCGCCGGCGACACCCTGGCCAACGAACAGATCCAGGCCCTGCACACACGCTTGAAAACCAACGACCTGACCAGCGGCAAAGGCAGCATCACCAAGGTCGACATTCTTCAGCGCTACTCCGACGAAATCACCGGCGACGTCAAACTCGCGCGCCGCCTGAAAGTGGTGGTGGACTGCGGCAACGGCGCGGCCGGCGTGATCGCCCCGCAACTGCTCGAAGCCCTGAACTGCGAAGTGGTGCCGTTGTTCTGCGACGTCGACGGCAACTTCCCCAACCACCATCCAGACCCGGGCAAGCCTGAAAACCTGGTGGACCTGATCGCCAAGGTCAAGGAAACCGGGGCCGACGTCGGCCTGGCCTTTGACGGCGACGGTGACCGCGTGGGCGTGGTGACCAACACCGGCGAAAACGTGTTCGCCGACCGCCTGCTGATGCTGTTCGCCCGTGATGTGGTGGCGCGCAACCCGAATGCCGAAATCATCTTCGACGTAAAATGCACCCGTCGCCTGACGCCGCTGATCAAGGAATATGGCGGTCGCCCGCTGATGTGGAAGACCGGTCACTCGTTGATCAAAAAGAAAATGAAGGAAACCGGCGCGCTGCTGGCCGGCGAAATGAGCGGCCACGTGTTCTTCAAGGAGCGTTGGTTCGGGTTTGACGACGGCATTTACAGCGCCGCTCGTCTGCTGGAGATCCTCAGCAAGGAAAAATCCACGGCACAGGAGCTGTTTCAGACCTTCCCGAATGATATTTCTACGCCAGAGATCAATATCCATGTGACCGAAGAGAGCAAATTCAGCATCATTGACGCATTGCACGATGCGCAATGGGGCGAAGGCGCCAACCTGACCTCCATTGATGGTGTGCGAGTCGATTACGCCAAAGGCTGGGGCCTGGTTCGCGCGTCCAACACCACACCGGTGCTGGTGCTGCGTTTCGAGGCGGATACCGAGGCTGAGTTGCAGCGCATCAAGGACGTGTTCCACGTCCAGTTGAAACGTGTTGCCCCTGATCTCCAATTACCGTTCTGATTTTTTTGCACCGGAGCCCTGAATGACCCTCGAACGCGAAGCCGCTGCCAACACCGCCAAGGTCCTGTCCGAAGCGTTGCCCTACATTCGACGCTACGTCGGCAAGACGCTGGTGATCAAATACGGCGGCAATGCCATGGAAAGCGACGAGCTGAAAACCGGCTTTGCCCGCGATATCGTGTTGATGAAAGCCGTGGGGATCAACCCGGTGGTGGTCCACGGCGGCGGCCCGCAGATCGGCGACCTGCTCAAGCGCCTGTCGATCGAAAGCCACTTCATCGATGGCATGCGAGTCACTGACGCGCAGACCATGGACGTGGTGGAGATGGTCCTCGGCGGCCAGGTGAACAAAGACATCGTCAACCTGATCAACCGCCACGGCGGCAGCGCGATTGGCCTGACCGGCAAGGACGCGGAGCTGATCCGCGCGAAAAAACTGACCGTAACCCGTCAGACGCCGGAAATGACCCAGCCAGAAATCATCGACATCGGCCAGGTGGGCGAAGTGATCGGTATCAACACCGACTTGCTGAACCTGCTGGTCAAAGGTGATTTCATCCCGGTCATCGCGCCGATCGGCGTGGGCGCCAACGGCGAGTCCTACAACATCAACGCCGACCTGGTTGCAGGCAAAGTGGCCGAAGCGCTGAAGGCTGAAAAGCTGATGCTGCTGACCAACATCGCCGGCCTGATGGACAAGCAAGGCAAGGTGCTGACCGGCCTGACCACCCAACAAGTGGACGAGCTGATCGCCGACGGCACCATCTACGGCGGCATGCTGCCGAAGATCCGTTGTGCGCTGGAAGCGGTACAGGGCGGCGTCGGCAGCTCGCTGATCCTTGATGGCCGCGTGCCGAATGCGATCCTGCTGGAAATCTTCACCGACACCGGTGTGGGTACGCTGATCAGCAACCGCAAGCGTCCTTAAACACAAAAAGCCCCACCCCCTGTAGGAGCGAGCTTGCTCGCGAAAAACGTAAAGACGCCGCGTTCATCCAGAATAAACGCGTCATCGTTGGCGTTCTTCGCGAGCAAGCTCGCTCCTACAGGGGGTGGGGCTTTTTGTTGTGCGGCGTTTACTGGACGCCGAATTGCTCGCGGTACGCCCGTACTGCCGGCAAGTGCTGCTTGAGCTGCGGATCATCTTCCAGGAACTGCAACACCTGGTTCAACGACACGATGCTCACCACCGGGATGCCGAAATCGCGCTCCACTTCCTGGATCGCCGACAACTCACCATTGCCACGCTCCTGGCGGTTCAAGGCGATCAGCACGCCTGCGGCCTTGGCACCCTCCTGGGAGGCGATGATCTGCATCACTTCACGGATGGCGGTGCCGGCGGTGATCACGTCGTCGATGATCAGCACGTTGCCGGTGAGCGGAGCGCCCACCAGGCTGCCGCCTTCGCCATGGGCCTTGGCTTCCTTGCGGTTGAAGCACCACGGCAGATCGCGCCCATGGTGTTCGGCCAACGCCACGGCCGTCGCGGCGGCCAGGGGGATGCCCTTGTAGGCCGGACCGAACAGAACGTCGAAGGAAATACCGCTTTCAACGATGGCAGCCGCGTAGAAACGCCCCAGCTGAGCCAGGGCCGAACCCGAGTTGAACAAGCCGGCATTGAAGAAATACGGGCTGGTGCGCCCGGACTTGAGGGTGAACTCACCGAAGCGCAAAACCCCGCGATCGATGGCAAAACGAATGAAATCGCGTTGATACGCCTGCATGAAAAAAGCCTCAGATACCACGGATTTAGCTAATTAGGTAGACGGCGTGTATCATACACGCACGCGATTTTTGGGGCCATTTATGCGGATCATCAGTGTGAACGTTAATGGTATTCAGGCTGCAGTCGAGCGTGGTTTGCTCAGTTGGCTGCAAGCCCAGAATGCCGACGTCATCTGCCTGCAGGACACCCGCGCCTCCGCCTTTGAACTGGACGATCCAGCCTTCCAACTGGATGGCTACTTCCTTTATGCCTGCGATGCCGAAGTGCCCACCCAAGGTGGCGTGGCTTTGTACTCGCGGTTGCAACCCAAGGCGGTCATCAGCGGCCTCGGCTTCGAGACAGCCGACCGCTACGGGCGCTACCTGCAAGCCGATTTCGACAAGGTCAGCATCGCGACCTTGCTGCTTCCTTCGGGGCAGAACGGCGATGAAGACTTGAACCAGAAGTTCAAGCTAATGGACGACTTCGCCCGTTATCTGGATAAACAGCGACGCAAACGTCGCGAGTACATTTATTGTGGCTCGCTGTACGTGGCGCAACAGAAGCTGGATATCAAGAACTGGCGCGACAGCCAGCAATCCCCGGGTTTCCTGGCGCCGGAACGGGCCTGGATGGACGAGATTGTCGGCAACATGGGCTATGTCGATGCCCTGCGCGAAGTCAGCCGCGAAGGCGACCAGTACAGCTGGTGGCCAGACAACGAACAGGCTGAGATGCTCAACCTGGGCTGGCGTTTCGACTACCAGCTGCTGACCCCGGGCCTGCGTCGTTTTGTGCGCAGCGCACGCCTGCCACGCCAGCCGCGCTTCTCGCAGCACGCGCCGCTGATCGTGGACTATGACTGGACACTGACCATCTGAGGTCTTTGCCCAGGCACAAAAAAAACCGACATCGCTGTCGGTTTTTTTGTGCGCGCCTGGCTACTTGATCAGCCGCCAGGTCCATGGGTAGCGGTAGGCCGTGCCGTTGTTGGCCTTGATCCCGCCAATGATCGTCAGCACCAGCGCCGCGACCACCAGGATCAACATCAACAGGAAGCCGATCACCACGAACCCCAGCACCATGCAGACCAGCCAGGCAATGGCCACGGTGATCTGAAAATTCAGGGCTTCCTTGCCCTGATCATCGATCAGCGGGTCCATGTCCTTCTTGATCTGCCACAGGATCAGCGGCCCCAACAGGCTGCCGAAAGGGAACACCAGGCCCAGAAACGCCGCGAAGTGACACAACATCGCCCATTGGCGGACTTCCTTGGACGGTGCCGGAACCGGCAATTGACTGTCACTCATGGCGTTTCTCCTTGAAGCCGGTTCAGTCGGCCAGCGCGGCGTTCTGCAGCTCGAAAATCTCGGTCATGCCTTTCTGCGCCAGCGCCAGCATGGCATTCAGCTCAGACGGCTGGAATGGCGCACCTTCGGCGGTGCCCTGCACTTCGATGAAACCACCGGTGCTGGTCATCACCACGTTCAGGTCGGTCTCGGCGGCCGAGTCTTCCAGGTAATCCAGGTCCAGCACTGGCTCGCCCTGGTACATGCCCACCGACACAGCGGCGATCATCTGCTTGAGCGGGTCGCCGGCTTTCAGGCCGCCACGCTTCTTGATCACTTTCAACGCGTCGACCAGCGCAACCATGGCACCGGTGATGGAGGCAGTGCGCGTGCCGCCGTCGGCCTGGATCACGTCGCAGTCGACGTACAGGGTCACGTCGCCCAGCTTGGACATGTCCAGGGCGGCACGCAGCGAACGGCCGATCAGGCGCTGGATTTCCAGGGTACGGCCGCCTTGCTTGCCACGGCTGGCTTCACGCTGGTTACGCTCGCCGGTGGCGCGCGGCAGCATGCCGTATTCGGCGGTCAACCAACCCTGGCCCTGGCCCTTGAGGAAACGCGGCACGCCGTTTTCGACGCTGACGGTGCAGATCACCTTGGTATCGCCAAACTCGACCAGTACAGATCCCTCGGCGTGTTTGGTGTAGTTGCGGGTGATGCGGATCGAGCGGAGCTGATCGGCAGCGCGACCACTTGGACGTTTCATAGGGGATACCTGTACGGAGGACGAAAAACTGCCGAGCATTATAGAGCCGCGAGCCGATTCGGGGCACGTCTAAAAAATTCGGTTACGAATCGTCGACTGGCGGTGCTTTGTCAGTGCCAGGGTTTGGGGCCAATCGCCCCACTGCGCTACACTCCTGCGCCTTCGCAGCCTGTCGGCTTCAATTTACCCATCAGCCCGCCATCGCGGGACTGCAACGCGAGGTACCTCCATGGTGCACAGCATGACCGCCTTCGCCCGCGTCGAAAAAGCCGGCGCGCAAGGCACCCTGAGCTGGGAACTGCGCTCGGTCAACAGCCGCTACCTGGAGCCGCACCTGCGCCTGCCGGAATCGTTCCGCGACCTCGAAGGCGCGGTACGTGAAGCGCTGCGCCAGGGCATTTCCCGCGGCAAGCTGGAATGCACCCTGCGCTTTACCGAGGAAACCACCGGCAAACCGCTGCAGGTCGACCGCGAGCGCGCCGCGCAACTGGTCGCCGCCGCCGAAACCATCGCCGGCCTGATCAAGCAGCCGGCCGCGCTGAACCCGCTGGAGGTGCTGGCCTGGCCCGGCGTGCTGGTGGCCGACGCCAGCGACCCGCAAGCCCTCAACGCCGAAGCCCTCGCCTTGTTCACCCAGGGTTTGAAGGAACTCAAGGCCGGCCGCGAGCGCGAAGGCGCCGAGCTGGCCCGCCTGATCAGCGAGCGCCTGAGCGCGATCGAAGCCGACGTGGTCACCTTGCGCGAGCTGGTGCCGCAGATGCTCGCGACCCAGCGCCAGAAGGTCCTCGACCGCTTCGCCGACATGAAGGCCGACCTCGATCCGGTACGCCTGGAGCAGGAAATGGTCCTGTTGGCGCAGAAGAGCGACGTCGCCGAAGAGCTCGATCGCCTGAGCACCCACATCCTTGAAGTACGCCGCGTGCTCAAGTCCGGCGGCGCCGCCGGTCGGCGCCTGGATTTCCTGATGCAGGAACTCAACCGCGAAGCCAATACACTGGGCTCCAAGGCGTTCGATCCGCGCAGCACCACGGCGGCGGTCAACCTCAAAGTGTTGATCGAGCAAATGCGCGAACAAGTACAGAATATTGAGTAAGGCAACTTCCATGACCCACAGCACCGGCACCCTTTACATCATTTCCGCCCCCTCGGGCGCGGGCAAGAGCAGCCTGGTCAAGGCCCTGACCGACGCTGACGAACAGATCCGCATCTCGGTGTCCCACACCACCCGCGCCATGCGCCCGGGCGAGGTGAACGGCGTTCACTACCACTTCGTCGAGCGCACCGAGTTCGTCAAGATGATCGAGCACGGCGCCTTCCTTGAGCGCGCCGAAGTGTTCGGCAACCTCTACGGCACCTCGCAAAGCCACCTGCAACAGACCCTGGACGAAGGCCACGACCTGATCCTGGAAATCGACTGGCAGGGCGCCGAGCAAGTGCGCCAGCTGATGCCCAAGGCGCGGTCGATCTTCATCCTGCCGCCGTCCCTGGAAGCCTTGCACCAGCGCCTGACCAACCGCGGCCAGGACAGCGACGCGATCATCGAAGGCCGCATGCGTGAAGCCGTCAGCGAAATGAGCCACTACGTCGACTACGATTACCTGATCATCAATGACGATTTTGCCCACGCCCTGGACGATTTGAAGGCGATTTTCCGCGCCAATCAGCTCCAGCAAAAACGCCAACAACAGCGTTTCGGCAAGTTATTGGCCGAACTGCTCGGTTGATCAGCTCTTCCCAAAACCGCTGCGAGGGCCTTACATTGGCACTTGCAGCGGTTTTGCGAGAGCCTGGGAAAAATCAGCGCTTCCCTAAACGCTGGTGATTTTTTAAACTGTTTAGTCCGCTCGCCCAACCGGGCAGCGCGCATCTTGCATTCGCTCCGAGGAATACCATGGCCCGCGTAACCGTTGAAGACTGCCTAGAACACGTGGATAACCGCTTTGAGCTGGTCATGCTCTCTACCAAGCGTGCCCGTCAACTGGCCACTGGCGGCAAAGAGCCCTTGGTCCAGTGGGAAAACGACAAGCCTACCGTTGTCGCTCTGCGCGAAATCGCTGAAGGCCTGATGAGCTACGAGTTCATCGCCAACGCCGAGATCGTTGAAGACGAACCGCTGTTTGCAGCGTTCGAGGACGAGTCCAACGAGGCCGTCTAAGCCTATGCCTGGTCGACGTAGCACGGCGCGGTGTCAACGCACGCGGCAGGAGTCCATCCTTTGCCGAGCATAGACGCCCTCGCCGATCGCTTATCGACCTACCTCGGCCCAGACCAGGTCAACCTGGTCCGCCGAGCGTATTTCTACGCCGAACAAGCCCACGACGGCCAACGCCGCCGCAGCGGCGAGGCGTATGTCACCCATCCTCTTGCGGTGGCCAATATTCTCGCCGACATGCACATGGACCATCAGAGCCTGATGGCCGCGATGCTGCATGACGTGATCGAAGACACCGGCATCGCCAAGGAAGCGCTCAGCGCGCAATTTGGCGAAACCGTGGCCGAACTGGTCGATGGGGTCAGCAAACTGACCCAGATGAACTTCGAGACCAAGGCCGAAGCCCAGGCGGAAAACTTCCAGAAGATGGCAATGGCCATGGCCCGGGATATCCGCGTGATCCTGGTCAAGCTGGCCGACCGGCTGCACAACATGCGGACACTGGAAGTGCTGTCCGGCGAAAAACGCCGGCGCATCGCCAAGGAAACCCTGGAAATCTACGCGCCCATCGCCAACCGGCTGGGCATGCACGCCATTCGTATCGAATTCGAAGACCTCGGCTTCAAGGCCATGCACCCGATGCGTTCGGCGCGCATCTACCAGGCAGTCAAGCGCGCCCGGGGCAACCGCAAGGAAATCGTCAACAAGATCGAAGAGTCGCTGAGCCATTGCCTGGCGATCGACGAGATCGAGGGCGAGGTCAGCGGGCGGCAGAAGCACATCTACGGCATCTACAAGAAGATGCGCGGCAAGCGCCGGGCCTTCAACGAGATCATGGACGTGTATGCGTTCCGGATCATCGTCGACAAGGTCGACACCTGCTACCGCGTATTGGGCGCTGTACATAATTTGTACAAACCCCTGCCGGGCCGCTTCAAGGACTACATCGCCATTCCCAAGGCCAACGGCTATCAGTCGCTGCATACCACGCTGTTCGGTATGCATGGGGTGCCGATCGAGATCCAGATCCGCACCCGGGAAATGGAAGAGATGGCCAACAACGGCATCGCCGCCCATTGGCTGTACAAATCCAGCGGCGACGAGCAGCCCAAAGGCACCCACGCCCGCGCGCGCCAGTGGGTCAAAGGCGTGCTGGAAATGCAGCAACGTGCGGGCAACTCCCTGGAATTCATCGAGAGCGTGAAGATCGACCTGTTCCCGGACGAGGTCTACGTGTTCACGCCCAAGGGCCGGATCATGGAGCTGCCCAAAGGCTCCACGGCCGTCGACTTTGCCTACGCCGTACACACCGATGTCGGCAACAGCTGCATCGCTTGCCGCATCAACCGGCGCCTGGCCCCGCTGTCGGAACCGCTGCAAAGCGGCTCCACCGTGGAGATCGTCAGCGCACCGGGCGCCCGGCCGAACCCGGCGTGGCTCAACTTCGTGGTCACCGGCAAGGCGCGCACCCATATTCGCCACGCCCTGAAACTGCAGCGCCGCTCCGAGTCCATCAGCCTGGGCGAACGCTTGCTGAACAAGGTGCTCAACGGCTTCGACAGCGCCCTCGAGAAAATCCCCGGCGAGCGCGTGCAAGCGATGCTCAGCGAGTATCGCCAGGAAACCATCGAAGACCTGCTGGAAGACATCGGCCTGGGCAACCGCATGGCCTATGTGGTCGCCCGTCGCCTGCTCGGCGAAGGCGAGCAATTGCCAAGCCCGGAAGGTCCGCTGGCGATTCGCGGCACCGAGGGCCTGGTGCTCAGCTACGCCAAGTGCTGCACGCCGATCCCGGGCGACCCGATTGTCGGGCACCTGTCGGCGGGCAAAGGCATGGTGGTCCACCTGGACAACTGCCGCAATATCAGCGAAATCCGCCACAACCCGGAAAAATGCATCCAGCTCTCGTGGGCCAAGGATGTCACCGGCGAATTCAACGTCGAGCTGCGGGTCGAGCTGGAGCACCAGCGCGGCCTGATCGCCCTGCTGGCCAGCAGCGTCAACGCGGCCGACGGCAATATCGAGAAAATCAGCATGGACGAGCGCGATGGTCGCATCAGCGTGGTCCAACTGGTGGTCAGCGTACACGACCGCGTACACCTGGCCCGCGTGATCAAGAAACTGCGCGCCTTGACCGGTGTAATCCGCATCACCCGCATGCGTGCATAGCCCACCTCTTACAAGGAGTCATTCATGACCAAGACTGTTATCACCAGCGACAAAGCCCCAGCCGCCATCGGCACCTACTCCCAGGCGATCAAGGCGGGCAACACCGTCTACATGTCCGGCCAGATCCCACTGGACCCAAAGACCATGGAACTGGTTGAAGGCTTCGAAGCACAAACCGTACAGGTCTTCGAAAACCTCAAGTCGGTCGCCGAAGCCGCCGGCGGTTCGTTCAAGGACATCGTCAAGCTGAACATCTTCCTCACCGACCTGAGCCACTTCGCCAAGGTCAACGAGATCATGGGCAAGTACTTCGAACAGCCTTACCCAGCCCGCGCCGCTATCGGCGTTGCTGCCCTGCCAAAGGGCGCACAGGTTGAGATGGACGCGATTCTGGTCATCGAGTAAAACACCCGGCGCAGCCTCCATAGGCTGCGCCGACTTCGTTTTAAAAGGATTTCATGATGCGCAAAGCGCTTGTAGCCTCTTCGTTGCTCGCCCTGTTGCTCGGCGGCTGTGCCAGCAACCCCGCCGACCTGGATGTGAGCGGCACCTGGATCAACCAGGTTGCCATCGACGCGGCAGCCAAGGGCGGCCCTTTGCGTGAAGCACTGCAGAGCTTTGGCCCGAACCTCGAGTGGGACGTCAACACCAAGGCCCTGCAGGCCCGCTACTACAACGGTTTTGAAGTAGCGGAAGGCAAGTTGCTCGGTGAGAAGCCCGGTGCCTGGAGCGTCGACTTCTACGGCAGCGCCGCCACCGATCTCAAGCGCAAAGGTCGGCAACTGCTGCAAGTGGCCAACGACAACGAGCCCGAACAGCTGTTTGCCCGCGCCAAGGAACCTGCACCGGAAGGCGCGCCATTGGGCGCCAACTTCGAGCGCGCGCTGTACGCCGCTTATATGGGCGGCGACTGGAAAATCGCCAACGGCAATGGCGAAGGCGCCACCGTGCAGTTCCAGGCCAACGGCCAAGTGGCCGGCCTGCCGGGCGCCGATCGATATTCGTTATGCCTGGCGGGTGATTGCGCCTCCATGAGCGGCGGCTACGACAGCATGTGGTTGCAACGCAACGGCGTGGGCAATGCGTGGATCTTTGCACGCAAGGGCAAGCAGCTGGAAATCTTCCAGGCGATCAATACCTCGCAGGCCGACGAAGTGCCCTCGTTTACACCGGGGCCACGCCAGTGGCTGCTTGAAAAACAATAACCGTCATCCCACAGACCTGAATGTGGGAGGGGCGCTGCGAGGATTCGACTTGCTCCCGATCGCGGTGCATCAGCCACTACAACCGTGGCTGACAAAGCAAACCCCCTCCCACCTTTTCTGACCGCGGCTCAGCCCTTCAGGATGGCCGCGTAGCCTTCGCGATAACTCGGATACGTCGGCACCCAGCCCAACGCCTTGGCCCGGGCGTTGCTGCATTGCTTGCTCCCGGCGCGGCGCACACTGGCGTCATCGGACCATTGCGTCACTCCCAGATACTCACGCAACCAGGCCACCACCTCGGCCAACGGCGCCGGTGCGTCATCGACACCGATATAGATGCGATCCAGCGAACCGCCCTGCTCCACATGCCGCAACAAAAACGCCAGCAGGCCAGCCGCATCATCGACGTGGATCCGGTTGCCATATAAAGGCGGATCGATCGCCACGCGATAACCCTGGCGCACCTGCGTCAGCAGCCACTCGCGGCCCGGCCCGTAAATCCCGGTCAAGCGCACGATGCTCGCCGCAATGCCGCTGTTCAGCGCGATTTGCTCGGCTTCCAGCATCACCTGCCCGGAATAGCCTTTTGCCTGGGTCTCGGACGTTTCGTCGACCCATTCGCCCTGCTGCTGCCCATACACACTGCTGCTGGACACAAACAGCAGATGCTTGGGCTCCTGGCCGTAATCCTTCAACCACTCCAACACATGCTGCAACCCTTGCACATAAGCGGCGCGATAACCGGCTTCGTCGTGATCCGTCGCCGCCGCGCAATACACCAGGTAATCCACCCCGCCGATCGGCCAGGTGTCAGGGCAATCCTTATTGAACAGGTCACCGGCAATGCCGATCACGCCATCGGGCAGGCGCGAAATATCGCGCCGCAGGCCATGAACCTCCCATTCCGAGGCGAGCAATTGGCTGGCCAGCCGACTCCCCACATCGCCACAACCGGCAATCACAACAGAAGGCGCAGACATCACAAAACTCCGTACTGAAAGGTCTAGATTAGCCGTCGCAGGAGACCAGCGGCCAGAAAAAGGACAAATAAAGTTACTGTATTACTTCTGTTAACAAGAATTACTTGCAATAATAACGACCCATTTGTCCTCGACCTCGCAGGGTCTGGAAGGACGATCACTCATTTTTTTCTCTCAGGTCCGGCCAGCATGACACGTAATACACACCCCGCTTCGCCAACCAAACTTCACAGTCCATCCCGCGCCTGGCGTGCGATTGCTGCGCTGCTGTTCAGCGTACTGCTGGCACCGACCGCCGCATTCGCTGATGCCACCGCGCCGGCGGCTCCTGCTGCCGCTGAACAGAATGCCACCGCCGCCCCTGCGGTGCCGGCCGCCACAGACCCAGCCCAGGCTGCAGCGCCGGCCACCGCCGACGAACCCGGCGTGGTGCTGGAAGAAAACAACACCCTTGGCATGGCCCACGACCTGTCGCCATGGGGCATGTACCAAAACGCTGACGTGGTGGTAAAAGCCGTGATGATCGGCCTGGCCATCGCCTCGATCATCACTTGGACCATCTGGATCGCCAAAGGCTTCGAACTGCTGGGCGCCAAGCGCCGCCTGCGCAGCGAGATCGTCCACCTGAAAAAGGCCACCACCCTCAAGGAAGCCAGCGAAACGGCGACCAAGAAGGGCACCCTGGCCAATACGCTGGTACACGACGCGCTGGAAGAAATGCGCCTGTCGGCCAACACCCGCGAAAAAGAGGGCATCAAGGAGCGCGTGGCGTTCCGTCTCGAGCGCCTGGTGGCAGCCTGCGGTCGTAACATGAGCAACGGCACCGGCGTGCTGGCGACCATCGGTTCCACCGCGCCGTTCGTCGGTCTGTTCGGCACCGTGTGGGGCATCATGAACAGCTTCATCGGCATCGCCAAAACCCAGACCACCAACCTCGCCGTCGTCGCTCCCGGCATCGCCGAAGCCTTGCTGGCGACCGCCCTGGGCCTGGTTGCCGCGATTCCCGCGGTGGTGATCTACAACGTCTTCGCCCGTTCGATTGCCGGCTACAAGGCCCAGGTATCGGACGCGTCGGCAGAAGTCCTGCTGCTGGTCAGCCGCGACCTCGATCACCTGCCTTCCGAGCGCAGCTCGCAACCGCACATGGTGAAAGTGGGGTAATCGGCCATGGGCCTGCATTTGAATCAAGGCGACGACGAACTCGTCGAGAACCACGAAATCAACGTCACGCCGTTTATCGACGTGATGCTGGTGCTGCTGATCATCTTCATGGTGGCGGCCCCCTTGGCCACCGTGGATATCAAGGTCGACCTGCCCGCGTCCAGCGCCAAACCCGCGCCGCGGCCGGAGAAGCCGATTTTCCTCAGCGTCAAGGCGGACCAGCGCCTGTTCCTGGGCGAAGAAGAAGTCAAAGCCGAAACCCTGGGGCCGGCGCTCGACGCCAAGACCCAAGGCAAGAAAGACACGACGATCTTCTTCCAGGCCGACAAAGGCGTGGACTACGGCGACCTGATGAGCGTGATGGATGCCCTGCGGGCAGCCGGCTACCTCAAGGTCGGCCTGGTCGGACTTGAGACGGCAGCCAAAAAATGATCACGACGCGCCACAAACTGACGCGTTATGGCACCAGCCTCGCCGTCGTGCTGGGCGTGCATGCCATCGCGATTGCCATCGCGCTCCACTGGTCGGCGCCGCGCACGGTCCAGCTGCCACCGGCGGCCATGGTCATCGACCTGGCGCCGATGCCCGCCCCGCCGCCGCCGGCACCGCCCAAGGTGGTCACGCCGCCGCAGCCGCCCGCCCCGGTGGAAGAGCTGCCGCTGCCGAAACTGGCCGAAGCGCCCAAGCCGACGATCCAGGTGCCCAAGCCGGTCAAGCCCAAGCCGAAACCCCAGCCGCCCAAACCGGAGGAGAAAAAGCCCGAGCCGCCCAAGGAGAAACCTTCCGAGACGCCACCAAGCGACACGCCGCCGACCAATACACCGGCGGAGAAATCAGCGCAGCCCGCACCGGGCCCGTCGCCGCAACAGGTCGCCGCCAAAGCCTCCTGGGAAGGCGCCCTGCTGGCGCACTTGCAGAAGTACAAAAAGTACCCGCAAAGCGCGCAGAACAGTGGCAAGGAAGGCATGAATCGCTTGCGCTTCGTGGTCGATGCCGAAGGCAATGTGCTGTCCTACGAGTTGGTGGGCCGCTCCGGCAACGCCGACCTGGACCGCGCCACCCTGGACATGATCCGTCGCGCCCAGCCATTGCCCAAGCCACCGGCCGACATGGTGAAAAGCGGCAGCATCGAGATCGTCGCGCCGTTCGTTTACAACATCGAGAAGCGTCGCCGCTAAAGGCACGCGCAGGGCTATGTGAGAGGGGGCTTGCTCCCGATGACGGTACATCAGTCGACACGTCCTCGACTGACCCATCGCTATCGGGAGCAAGCCCCTTCCCACATCGGGTTTTATCGCTTCAGCAAAATCTCGCACATTCCCCGCTCAATCCTTATCAAAGTTCTGATAACGTGTGTCTATCGATTGCAGCCGGTATGCTTGGCTCGCAACCTCATGGACGCCCGCTATGACTCTTACAGAATTACGCTACATCGTGACCCTCGCCCAAGAACAACACTTCGGCCACGCGGCCGAGCGTTGCCACGTCAGCCAGCCGACGCTGTCGGTGGGCGTGAAAAAGCTTGAAGACGAACTCGGTGTGCTGATTTTCGAGCGCAGCAAAAGCGCCGTGCGCCTGACCCCGGTCGGTGAAGGCATCGTTGCCCAGGCCCAAAAGGTCCTGGAGCAAGCCCAAAGCATTCGCGAACTGGCCCAGGCCGGCAAAAACCAGCTGACCGCGCCGCTGAAAGTCGGCGCCATCTACACCGTCGGCCCGTACCTGTTCCCGCACCTGATTCCGCAACTGCACCGCGTCGCGCCGCAGATGCCGCTGTATATCGAAGAAAACTTCACCCACGTGCTGCGCGACAAACTGCGCAACGGCGAGTTGGACGCGATCATCATCGCCCTGCCGTTCAACGAGGCCGACGTGCTGACCCTGCCGCTCTACGACGAGCCGTTCTACGTGCTGATGCCGGCCTCGCACCCGTGGACGCAGAAAGACAGCATCGACGCCGGCCTGCTCAACGACAAGAGCCTGCTGCTGCTCGGTGAAGGCCATTGCTTCCGCGACCAGGTGCTGGAAGCCTGCCCGACCCTGACCAAGGGCCACGACGGCGCCAAACACACCACCGTGGAATCCAGCTCCCTGGAAACCATTCGCCACATGGTCGCCTCCGGCCTGGGCATTTCGATCCTGCCGCTGTCGGCGGTGGACAGCCATCACTACGCCCCGGGCGTGATCGCCGTGCGCCCGCTCACGCCGCCGGTGCCGTTCCGCACCGTGGCGATCGCCTGGCGCGCCAGCTTCCCGCGGCCCAAAGCCATTGAGATCCTGGCCGACTCGATCCGCCTGTGTTCGGTGGCCAAACCGCCTGCTGCGAGCTGAGCCACTGTATGACTGAGCTGTCGCAGGTGTCGGTGACGGCACTCAAGGGTGTCGGCGAAGCCATGGCTGAGAAGTTGGCCAAGGTCGGCCTGGAGAACCTTCAGGACGTGCTGTTCCACCTGCCTCTGCGCTATCAGGACCGCACCCGCGTGGTGCCCATCGGTCATTTGCGCCCTGGGCAGGACGCGGTGATCGAAGGCACCGTCAGCGGCGCCGACGTGGTGATGGGCAAGCGCCGCAGCCTGGTGGTGCGCCTGCAGGATGGCACCGGCGGCCTGAGCCTGCGCTTCTACCATTTCAGCAACGCGCAGAAGGAAGGCCTCAAGCGCGGCACCCGCGTGCGCTGTTACGGCGAAGCACGCCCCGGCGCCTCGGGCCTGGAGATCTACCATCCGGAATACCGCGCCATTACGGGCGACGAGCCGCCGCCGGTCGACACCACCCTGACGCCGATCTACCCGCTGACCGAAGGCCTCACCCAACAACGCCTGCGCCAACTGTGCCAGCAGACCCTGACGATGCTCGGCCCGAAAAGCCTGCCCGACTGGCTGCCCGTGGAGCTGGCCCGCGACTATCAACTGGCGCCGCTGGACGATGCGATCCGCTACCTGCATCACCCACCGGCCGACGCGGACGTGGACGAACTGGCCCTCGGTCATCACTGGGCGCAGCACCGCCTGGCCTTCGAAGAACTGCTGACCCACCAACTGTCCCAGCAACGCCTGCGCGAGAGCATGCGCTCCCTGCGCGCCCCGGCGATGCCCAAGGCCACGCGCCTGCCCGCGCAGTACTTGGCGAACCTCGGCTTTGCGCCGACCGGTGCCCAACAGCGCGTGGGCAATGAAATCGCCTACGACCTCAGCCAGCCCGAACCCATGCTGCGCCTGATCCAGGGCGACGTCGGCGCGGGCAAGACCGTGGTCGCCGCCCTCGCCGCCCTGCAGGCACTCGAAGCCGGTTACCAGGTGGCGTTGATGGCGCCCACTGAGATTCTCGCGGAGCAGCACTTCATCACCTTCAAGCGCTGGCTCGAACCGCTGGGCCTGGAAGTGGCGTGGCTGGCGGGCAAACTCAAAGGCAAAAACCGCACAACCGCGCTGGAGCAGATCGCCAGCGGCGCACCGATGGTGGTCGGCACCCATGCGCTGTTCCAGGACGAAGTGCAGTTCAAGAACCTTGCGCTGGTGATCATCGACGAACAGCATCGCTTCGGCGTGCAACAGCGCCTGGCCCTACGCCAGAAAGGCGCGGGCGGGCGCATGAGCCCGCACCAATTGATCATGACCGCCACGCCGATCCCACGCACCCTGGCCATGAGCGCCTACGCCGACCTCGACACCTCGATCCTCGACGAACTGCCGCCCGGCCGCACCCCGGTCAATACCGTGCTGGTCACCGACTCCCGGCGCGTGGAAGTCATCGAGCGCGTGCGCGGCGCCTGCGCCGAAGGCCGCCAGGCGTATTGGGTATGCACGCTGATCGAAGAGTCCGAAGAGCTGACCTGCCAGGCCGCCGAAACCACTTACGAAGACCTCACCAGCGCCTTGGGCGAACTCAAGGTCGGGCTGATCCACGGGCGCATGAAACCGGCGGAAAAAGCCGCGGTGATGGCGCAATTCAAGGCCGGCGACCTGCAACTGCTGGTGGCCACCACGGTGATCGAGGTCGGGGTGGACGTGCCCAACGCCAGCCTGATGATCATCGAAAACCCCGAGCGCCTGGGCCTGGCGCAACTGCACCAGCTACGTGGCCGCGTCGGCCGGGGCAGCGCGGCCAGCCACTGCGTGCTGCTGTATCATCCGCCGCTGTCGCAGATCGGCCGTCAACGCCTGGGCATCATGCGTGAAACCAACGACGGTTTTGTCATCGCCGAAAAAGACCTCGAACTGCGCGGCCCCGGCGAGATGCTCGGCACCCGCCAGACCGGCCTGCTGCAATTCAAGGTCGCCGACCTGATGCGCGACGCCGACCTGCTGCCGGCAGTGCGCGATGCGGCCCAGGCCCTGCTCGAGCGTTGGCCGGATCACGTCAGCCCGCTGCTGGATCGCTGGCTCAGGCATGGGCAGCAATACGGCCAAGTGTGACGCCTGTTTCACTTATCCGACCAACATTTGTATCAAGCTGGTTATACTCCAAAGACTGTACGAATTTGGATCAGGCCATGTCAGAAGTTGCCCACGCCGCCGCACCACTGACCGCCCCGCCGGTTATTCGGGCGCTGCTCGCGAAACTCTCCATCAGCTACACGGAAGTCGCCGAACATCCGGGCCTGAACCCTGCGCGAAAGATCCAGGCGGTGCTGCTGGAAGATGCGGTGGGCGCGCTCATGGTGCTGTTCCCGCAGAACCAGTTGCTCGACCTCAACCGCCTGACCGAACTCACCGGCCGCCGCCTGACATCGGTGTCGCCGGAACGTATCGAACGCATGCTGGGCAAGCACGACCTCAGCCTGCTGCCCGGCCTGCCGGCGCTGACCAGCTCACCTTGCCTGTATGAAGGCAGCCTGCTCGATGAGTCGAGCCTGCTGGTTCACTCGGGCGAAGCCGGTTTGCTGCTGGAGATCGCCAGCGTCGACTTCAAAACCATGCTGACCAAGGCCAGCGCCGCTCAATTCGGCGAGCCGCTGAGTAACATCCGGCCCAACCTCGACCGGCCCCATGATGACCGCGAGGAAATCACCCAGGCCATGCAGGCGTTCACGGCCCGGCGCATCCAGCAACGCCTGGAAGCGACCATCGAGATTCCGCCGCTGGCCGACACTGCGCAGAAAATCATCAAACTGCGCGTCGACCCCAACGCCACCATCGACGACATCACCGGCGTGGTCGAAACCGACCCGGCGCTGGCCGCCCAGGTGGTCAGCTGGGCCGCCTCGCCCTATTACGCCTCGCCGGGCAAGATCCGCTCGGTGGAAGACGCCATCGTGCGGGTGCTGGGCTTCGACCTGGTGATCAACCTGGCGCTGGGCCTGGCCCTGGGCAAAACCCTGAGCCTGCCCAAGGACCACCCGCACCAGGCCACGCCGTACTGGCACCAGTCGATCTACACCGCCGCCGTCATCGAAGGCCTGACCCGCGCCATGCCGCGCGCGCAACGCCCGGAAGCCGGCCTGACCTACCTGGCCGGTCTGCTGCACAACTTCGGATACCTGCTGCTGGCCCACGTGTTTCCGCCGCACTTCTCGCTGATCTGCCGACACCTGGAGGTCAACCCGCACCTGTGCCACAGCTATGTGGAGCAGCATTTGCTGGGTATCAGCCGCGAACAGATCGGCGCCTGGCTGATGCGCTACTGGGACATGCCGGACGAACTGTCCACCGCCCTGCGCTTCCAGCACGACCCGTCCTACGACGGCCAATACGCCGAGTACCCCAACCTGGTGTGCCTGGCCGTGCGCCTGCTGCGCAGCCGGGGCATCGGCTCCGGGCCGCACGAAACCATCCCCGACGAGCTGCTTGAGCGCCTGGGCTTGAGCCGTGACAAGGCTGAAGAAGTCGTGGCCAAGGTGCTGGATGCCGAGGTGCTGTTGCGCGAATTGGCCTCGCAGTTCAGCCAGGGCTGAATCGGTAGCTTGTTAGATCGCTATCGGGGGCAAGCCCCCTCCCACATTTTGATCTGCGAACACGGTCAAGTGTAGGAGGGGGCTTGCCCCCGATGAATCCACCTCGGTCTACTTCTTTTTCTTCGGCTTCAAATACTTGGTCAAGCCCTGGAACCAGATCACCAGCGCCGGGTTGCCCTTGATCTGGATCGACTTGTCCTGAATCCCCGTCATGAACGCCAGTTGCTTGCTCTTCGCCTGCATCGTGGCGAAGCCATAGGCGGCGTCTTTAAAGGCAATGGCGAAGGCCGGCGCAGGGTGGACACCCGAGCGGCTGGTGATGCGCTGGTCTTTGACGATGAAGTGACGGGCAACCTTGCCGTCGAGAGTCTGCAACTGGAACGCCAGGTCTTTGTCACCCAACCTACGACGGCCAATACGCCGAGTACCCCAACCTGGTATGCCTGGCCGTGCGCCTGCTGCGCAGCCGGGGCATCGGCTCCGGGCCGCACGAAACCATCCCCGACGAGCTGCTTGAACGTTTGGGCTTGAGCCGTGACAAGGCTGAAGAAGTCGTGGCCAAGGTGCTGGATGCCGAGGTGCTGTTGCGCGAATTGGCCTCGCAGTTCAGCCAGGGCTGAATCGGTAGCTTGTTAGATCGCTATCGGGGGCAAGCCCCCTCCCACATTTTGATCTGCGAACACGGTCAAGTGTGGGAGGGGGCTTGCCCCCGATGAATCCACCTCGGTCTACTGCTTTTTCTTCGGCTTCAAATACTTGGTCAAGCCCTGGAACCAGATCACCAGCGCCGGGTTGCCCTTGATCTGGATCGACTTGTCCTGAATCCCCGTCATGAACGCCAGTTGCTTGTTCTTCGCCTGCATCGTGGCGAAGCCATAGGCGGCGTCTTTAAAGGCAATGGCGAAGGCCGGCGCAGGGTGGACACCCGAGCGGCTGGTGATGCGCTGGTCTTTGACGATGAAGTGACGGGCAACCTTGCCGTCGAGGGTCTGCAACTGGAACGCCAGGTCTTTGTCACCCAACTGCTGCTGGAACGCAGGGTTGGTGCGGCTGGCTTTGCCCATCATCAGGCCCAGTACCCAGAGGAGAAGACGAAATTTCATGCACACGGCCTCGGTGTAATTATTGAGTGGCCGCAGCAGTGTAACGAATTGCCGAAAGAACGCCACCGATCTCGCGCTTTAGCCGGAGATCGGTTGGCGTTTACCGCTTATAGCAACAACTTGCTTATACGTTAGGGCACGGCACCGGCGCCCAGTCGGCCAGGTTCGGATCGCGGCAAGTGCCTTCGATCTGTGCTTTACCGGCGCTGGCGACCTTCTTGCTTTCATCTTGCTTGGTCTGGGCAGTCTGGAAGGTTCTTTCGGTGGCGACCGCTTCTTTCGGCACCACAGGCAGCGGCGGACGCTTGGTCACGACTTTGCTGGTCAACTTACCTTTCTTGGCCGGTACGACCGCCGGAGTGGCATCCGCTGTCGCCACGGTGACTACGTCGTTGCGCTGCACGCCCACCTGTTGCAGGTCTTTCTCGTAAGCCTGGGTGTAGTTGTTCAGGTCTTCGCTGGCCTTGCCGTTGACCGCGACGATCAGGTCATTGGATTCCTTCAGGCCGGAGACGATTTCCGCCAGGCGCTTGCGGCCTTCGGTGTCGTTGACGGTCTTGGCTTTACGGTCGGCCACCAGCTTGGTGAACGCGCTCTGGTAGCACTGCTGGGAGGCCTTGGCGTAGGCGGTGCTGCGGTCGATGTCGGAGGCGCTTTTATTGACGTCGGCTGCGTAGGAGCCAATACGCTGGTTGTCATCGGCGATCTGCTTCTGACGCTCGGTGTAGTAACCCGCCGCGCCGCCAGCCAGGGCGCCGCCCGCGGCACCGATTGCGGCGTTACGGCCGCGCTTCTCGGAGTCGCCGGTCAAGGCGCCGAGCAATGCACCGCCGGCAGCGCCGATGGCCGCGCCGGTGACGACCGACTTGGTCATGTCCGAATCGGTCGCGCGCAGGTGCTGCACCGGCTCGTAGCAGTTCGGGTAATACTCGACCTTGGTGCTCGACGCGACCTTGGACGTCGGCGACGTGGCGCAACCAGTCAACACGGTGCTGAAACCGGCTGCGATCAGCAGCAAGTGACGCTTGGAAACCGCCTTACGGGAAAAAAGCATAGGTGTGTTCTCTTTTAAGTTTGACTTGCCCAGCACGGCCCACCGCCGCCTGAGTCCCTTCCAAGCTCGCTCTATAGCCAACGATCAAGACCGCTGACCACTGGCTGCGAGCAATTCCTTCAAGATCGTTGCCGGGTCGGCCCGCTGTTGCTTGCGGTAGTTGCCGACATGGCGAACGAACAGTGTCGCGCGCGTCACCAGGCTTTTGCCGAGCACTGGCTTGCGATCCAACTCTTCCTTGATCCGTTGAAACTGCGCCTGGATCACCGCATCGGTGTAACGCGTGCCGGTGGCCAGGTTGTCGATATAGATCGCCACTGCGCCGTCGAGGGCGCTGCGCCCGTTGGCAATGGCTGCGGCAAACAGCTGCGCGCTGGCCTCGTCCTTGGCGTCCACGGCCTGCTGGCGGCTCTTCTGCAGATTGGTCAGGCGGATGTTGTAGTTATTGATGGTCTCGGCCACCAACGCCGCCGACTGAATCAGGTTGCCCGCCGCTTCTTCGCGTTGCTGGGCGATCAGCGAGACGTTGCGCTTGAGCTCTTCGTTGACCAGCCCCAGCTCGGCTTGCAGGCGTGGGTCGACGCTGGCGGCGATGATGCTGTCCAGGCGCTTGGTCGGGTCCTGGGCGTCATCGATGGCATCGGTCAGCGAGGCCAGGCGGCCTTCTTTCTGCCACTGCGCGAACAGCTCCTTGTAGCGCGAACGCGGTGCCGACAGCGCGCCGATCGCCACGCGAAAACCGGTGGTCTCGTTGCTTTGCTCGGTGCCGTCGGTGGCGAACAACGGGTACTCGCGGCGCATGCCGGTGAACAGCGTGCCTTCGCCCTCCAGGTAATTGCCGCCCTTGACCACAAAGCCGCCATAGGCGCCCTGGCGACGCCCGGCGTGTACCAGCTGGAAGGATTCCTGGACCATTTCCGCCGCGTTGCCGATCACATCGAACAGGCCGATCGGGTTGGGCAATTTGGTGCCGATGGGCATCAGCCGCGCGGCCTGGCCGGTGCCGCCGGCGACTTGGTTGAACACCGCCCAATCGGCCAGCGGGCCGTCGCTTTCGCTGCCTTCGATGCGCCGCGGGAACAGGCGCCCTTCCAAGTCCTGGCGGCTCACGGCCTGGGCCCCGCGTGCGGCGAACTCCCATTCCACTTCGGTGGGCAGGCGCACAAAACCCAGGCCGCCGTCGTCCGCCGAAGCGCCACGCCCGCTCACCGGCAGCAACTCGCGGTGGTATTTCATCAGCCAGGCGCTGTACACCGCCGAGAAGCGTTCGGCTTCAAAGCGCGACAGCTTGACCTTGGGCAAACGCCCGGCCATGCCGCTGGGCGCATCGCACGCGGGCGCCGGTTCGCCACTGGCCAGCGATTGCGCCTGGGACATCACCAGAGCGTATTGGCGCGCGGTCACTTCGTACTTGCCGATGAAGTAGAGCATCGGCTTGAGCGGGGTCTTGGCGTCGGTCTTCGGCATCAAGGGCGTGATGACGTTGTTCCAGTCTTTCGGCAGGTCCTTGAGGCTGAACTGGCCGTTGATGAAGTCGCGGCGATAGCCGGAAATGAACGACTGCTGATAGCCCGCCTCGCCTTCGGCAAAGGGGTAGCCGAGGCTGATCTCGCGGTCGTCCAACGTGCCTTGGGCCAGCACATAGACGTAACGGAACACCATGTTGCCTTCGCACGGCAGCGGCAGGCTGACGTCGTCCGGCAACGGTTTGGGGTTGTCGAGCTTATCGCTTGCCTCATCGGCCCACGCCAGCGAGGCGAGGCTCAGCGCCAAGGCGGCGCCCAGTAACTTATACATCTCGGATTCCTTCAGAAGCCTGGATACGCGCCACGCGCCAACCGCCACACGCTGCCGCCACGGCGCTGACGCCGAGCACAGCCACCAGGGCCAGGCCGTAATGACGCGCCAGCAGGTGGCTGGCGTGTTCGCCCGGCACCTGCACGAATAATTGATTCAAGCCCGCCTCGGCCAGGCCATACAGACCCGCACTGAACACAGCGGCCAAGCCGGCGCTGTAGAGCGCCTGCAGCACCACAAACAGCAACAGCGCGGCGGTGGAAAAGCCCAACAGGCGCAACACCGACAACTCCCTGCGCTTGCGCGCCACGGCGGCCAGCGCCCCGGCGAAGATCGCCGCGAACGCCCCCGCCAAGGCCAACCCGGCGATGATCCAGAACACGATCGACAGGTTGCGGCTCAACGACTGCACCTGGGCGATGCTCAATGCCTGGGTCGCCACCAACAGATTCTGCCCGGCGAAAAACACCCGCAGCGGCTCCACATCGGTGAGGTTGCGCGCATACAGGCGAAACGCCGGGTACACCCGCTGCTCGCCCGCGCCGACCGCGTCGCCGCCCCAACCCAGCGCTGGCACGGCACGGCCGTCGCGGTAGTCTTCCACCGCTTCCAGCAGGCTCAATTCAGCAAACAGGCCGTCGCGGGCGAAGGCTTCCAGCGGCAGTACCGCGAGCACCTGCAAACGCGTGCGCCGGGTTTCGACGCGCCCCGCGACCTGGCGCGCAAAGCCGGTCTCCAGCCAATCCCCGGGCCGCGCCGCGAGCTTCTCGGCGGCGGTGTGGCTCAGCACGATCTGCGCCAGGCCCTGGGGCATCGGCAAACCGTCGAGCAGTGGATCGCCCGGCGCAGTCGGCAGCATTTCCAGGGTCAATGTGCCCACCTGCGCGGTCGCCGCGATCTGCCGCGTGCGCGGGATGGCGAACGCCACATCGCCGCGCTGACCCAACTGCTCGACAAAGGCGCGGCTGAATCGACCACCGCCCAACGGAATAATTTCACGGGTGGCCGGGTCGTTCTCCAGGCGTTCGGTCAGACTGCTGACCAGCCCGAACTTCAGGCCGAACAACACCAGCAACGGCGCGACGACGGCGACCAGCGCCAGCACCGCGCAGGCCGACAGCCACGCATCGTTGCGGTAATCCTGCCAAGCCAGGGAAGCCACCAGACCTAGGCGCATCAGCACACCTCCCCGAGGGTGGCGGTGATGCCGCCATCAGTGTCGCGACGACAAGCGATACGGCGCACCTGCAAGCCGCTGGCGCGAGCCAGGGGTTCGTCATGGGTGGCGATCACGCAAGCGGCGCGGTGTTCGCGAGCGCGGGCCAACAGCGCTTGCATCACCCGTTCGGCGTTAAGCGGGTCGAGGGACGCGGTCGGCTCATCGGCCAAGACCAATTGCGGCGCATGGGCCAGGGCGCGGGCGCAGCTCACGCGCTGGCGTTGGCCGACCGACAGCGCCGCCGGCTTCTTGGCCAGTTGATCGCTGATTTCCAATTGCTCGGCCAGGCGCGCCACGCTGCCATCGTCCTTCAACCCCAGCAGTTGCCGGGACAAGGCGATATTGCTGCGCACATCGAGAAAGCCCAGCAAGCCGCCGGTTTGCAGGACATAACCGAGGTGCCGGCTGCGCAGCTCGGCCAGGGCGGTCTGCCGATCGGCGCGCCACAACCCGCCGATATCGGTCTGATTGAATTCGAAGCGGTCCACCTGATCCGGCGCGAGCACCAGGGCCAGCAGGTCGAGCAAGGTGCTTTTGCCGCACCCGCTCGGCCCGACAATCGCCACTTGCTCCCCCGCGCGCAGGTGCAACGCCGGAATCACCAGGCTATAGCGCTGGGCGCCGACGCCCCGGCTCTTGTGTACCGCGTTCAGGTTCAGCATTACGGCAGCGTCGACAACGGGACGCGGTACAACGCATCGCCCGGCTCGGCAGCGCCGAAACGGACCCAGTTGGCCAGGTCATTGTGGAAGGTTTCATAGAGGCGGATCTTCGAATCCAGCTCGTCGATAAAGTCCTCCTGCTCGGCCACGCTCAACGACAGCCATAGATCCTGGGTCATGTTCAGCGACTTGCTGCGGTACGGCAGGCCTTCCAGGTATTCGCCGAGAATGCCGCCATCGGCCAGGTTGCCACCCTTGCGCAGGGCCTGCGGGTCGCGGCTCATATAGGCCGAGGCGCTGGCGATTTCCTGGAAGAAGTCTTTGGGCGAGGTCTGGGTTTTGCGGGCGGCGTCGACGATCAGTTTCAGCGACTGCTGCAGGTCGTTGAGCTGCAATTTGGTCAACATCACGCACACCTGGAACGCCGGCAGCGCCGGGTTGGTCAGGTCGCGGTCGGCGGTCCAGGCGCTGACCAGTTGCGGCGCCTGGCTCGCGGCTTTGCGCCCGAGGAAGTCCATGTGCATGGCGTAGCCGATGGCGGCGGATTTATCCGCCAGGCTTGGCGCGGCGCTCAGCAAGGGCAGCGGCTGCGGCGTGTCATTGCGTACCTGATGCACCAGGTTGGCGAACACCGTGCCGATCTCATCGACGCGCTCGCCCAGCTTGCGTACATCGCCACCCGGCACCTTCGTATACAGGTCGCCGATCTGCGGGTTGGCGTCGGCAGTGAGGACGCGGTACTGGCTTTCGGCGCCGGCGTGGGTTTTCTTGCCGGCGTCGGTGCGCAGGTGCAGGGCGTAGATCTTGATCTGCTTGCCCAGCGCCGCCTGGCGCACTTCGGCTTCGTTCATCTGGGTGGCGGCGAACGGGTCGTTCTTGCGCAGCGCGCCAGCGTCGGTGACCAGCAGGATGATACGGCCGCCGTAGCCGGACCAGTCCATGCCCTCCACGGCCTGCATCACCCCGGCAAACGCGTCCTCGTTGAAAGAGTGACTGGACACGGTCGACGCCTTGACCCCGCGCGCCAGGTCGAGGAAGCGCTGCGGGTCGCGGCCCTGGTCGAGGGTGATCAGGGTCTTGGCCACGTATTCCAGGCCCGGGGTTTTCTTGATGCTGTTGCGAAAACCCACCAGGCCGAAGCTGACGCTGTCCAACTCGCCGCGTTCGGCGATACGGGTTTGCAGCTCGTGGACCACATCGCGGATCTGGTCGATATACGGCTGCATCGACACGGTGGTGTCGACCACCAGCACTACCGCCGTGCGGAAGGCATCGGCATTGGCGTTGATCAGCGGGGTCGCGGGCTTGGTGACCGCGCTGCTGCCAGGGTCGATGGACGCGACGTTGAGCAACTGCACCGGCTGGCCGTTGTCGTCGAAGCTCTCTTTGGAATCGAAGATCGGCAGCAGGTAGAACTGGTTCTGCGGCACCGCGCTGGCGGCCGGCTCCAGGGCCAGCACCTGACCGTTGTCGTCGCGGTTGTTCTGCGCCTTGGCCAGCACGCCTTTGGCAGCGGCGGGGTCGGCCAGCAGCTTTTCCACTTCGCCGGATTGGCGCAGGAACATCACCGGCGCCCGGCCGGAGCGTTCGGTGAACTTGAGCACCAGGCTTTGCTTCCAGTCGCTGACCTGGGCGGCCGGCAACCAACCGTCGCTGCGCCCATCGGTGGCGGCGCCGACGCGTAGCCATGGGCTGCCGTCGACGTCCTTGCGCTGATACACATAGAGCACGGAAAACGCCGGCAGGGCTTTGTCTGGCGCGCTGCCGGCAGCGCTGGCGAGTTTCGCGCCGGGTTTGCTGAGCACGCGCTGGAACAGGGTTTTCTTGCCCGCCATCAGCAAGGGCCGTTGACCGCCGTCCACTTCGGCGACCGCCACCGGTGGCGTCACTGATGGTGTCACCTTGGGCACTGTCGCAGCCGGTGGCTTGGCGGGCTGATCACTGCCGCTCAACCACCAGTAACCCGCGCCACCTATGGCCAAGGCAACCGCCACCGCCACGGCGGCCAACGCCAACACCGGCCCGCGGCGCTGCTCGGACACCGTGTGCCGTGGGGTTGGCGGCACCACCGGCTGGCGCGCCGGTTGCGGCTTGTCGGTCGGGATCTCGATGGATTGCGGAGTAATGCCGGCCAGATCGAAACTCAGCGGAATCGGCAACGGCCGCACCTGCGTGGCGTCCGGCGACTCGGTCGGCAGTTGATCCAGCGCCAGCAGCAACGCCGCCGCATCCGGGAAGCGCTCATTCGGGTCCTTGGCCAACAGTTTGCGCAGCACGTCCTGATAACGCCCGTGATGCAGCGGCAGTTCCGGCAGCGGCTCGGTCAGGTGGGCCAAGGCCGTGGAGAGCGCGTCGGTGCCGTTATAAGGCAGCTTGCCGACGAGGATTTCATAGAGCACCACGCCCAGCGCATACAGGTCTGCGCGGCCATCGATTTCCTGGCCACGCGCCTGTTCCGGGCTCATGTAGCTCGGCGTGCCCACGGCGAAACCGGCCTGGGTGAACTGGGTGCGGTCGTCCAGGGATTTGGCGATGCCGAAGTCCGACAGCACGGCGGTGCCGTCGGCGCGGAACAGAATGTTCGCCGGCTTGACGTCGCGGTGGACCAACCCCTGCGCATGGGCATAACCCAGCGCCGAAGCGATCTGGCGGATCAGCGTGAGGCCCTGCTCCGGAGTGAGGCCGGCGGCGATGCGCTCCTTGAGCGTGCCGTTGGGCAGGTACTCCATGGCCATGTAATACAGCTCGCCGACATTGCCGATGTCATGGATGGTCACCGTGTGCGGGTGCGACAGCCGCGCCAGGGTCTTGCCTTCGCGCAGGAAGCGCTCGCAGAAACTCGGGTCCGCCGCCAGCGCCGCCGCCATCACCTTGAGCGCGACCTTGCGCTCCAGCGAGCGCTGGGTCGCCAGGTACACGCTGGCCATGGCGCCTTCGCCGATCTCGCCTTCGATGTCGTAGCCCGGGATCACGATGTTCATGCCGATACCTTCACGACGATGGCGGTGATGTTGTCCGGTGCGCCGCGGTTCAGCCCCAGGTGGACCAGGCTGCGCACGATTTCATCCGGGGCGTCATGGCTGAGCACCTCGCGGATCTCGTGGTCCTCGACGGTCTTGTTCAGGCCATCGCTGCACAGCAGGTAACTGTCGCCGGGGGCGATCAGCAGGTCGACCACCGCCAGTTCCAGTTGGGCTTCCACACCGATGGCGCGGGTGACGATGTTGGCGCGCGGATGCACACGGGCATCGGCCTCGCTGAGCAGGCCGCTGTCTTGCAGGTCTTGCACGTAGCTGTGGTCGCGCGAAATGCCGTCGAGCACGCCGTCGCGCAGGCGATACAGGCGACTGTCGCCGGCCCACAGGCACACGCCGCGCAAGCCGCGTGCGGCGAACACCACCACGGTGCTGCCCATCATGGTCACGCCACGGTTGGCGGTTTCTTCACGCACGGCCGCGTTGATGCGGATCAGGTCGTTGCGCAAGGCCGCCGAGTATTCCTCGAGGGAACGTCCCAGCGGCACACTGCGCAGGCTGTCGACGATCAGGCTGCTGACGTAATCCCCCGCGGCGTGCCCGCCCATGCCGTCGGCCACCACCCACAGGCGATTCTCGGGCAGGTCCAGGCACGCGTCTTCATTGACCTGGCGAACCATGCCCACATGGCTTTTGCTCGCGGATTTGTACGTCGACCCCATCTACATCACACCTTCTTGTCCGAGCAAAAACTGCGCAAAATCGCTGGTGGCGGGCAGGCCCTGACACCGCAATAAACCAGGGGAAATCGTCTGCGAACCACGCCCCCACCACAGGCTGGCGCCTTCGCAGGCCTGTTCGGCGAGTGCGGTCATGCGCGCATGGGGTTCCGTGGCGGCTACCCGCTGCAGCCCGGCGAAACGGCTGTCCACCGCGCGCGGTTCCGTCGCCGGCAAGCCCAGGCTGTCGAGGCCGGCGTTGAAATTCTCGAAGGTGGCACCGGCATCCAGGGTGCCGAGCAACAGCTCTTCGGCCTCTTCAAACCAGCGGTCCGGGCCGCCCACCAGGGACGCCGGATTGGTGTCGTGATCGAGCAACGCGACCACGGCCAGCGGAAAATACCGCCCGACCCGGTCGATGCTCGGCATCACCACGCCCGCCGCCGCGTTCGGCCCGCACACGCCGGGCGCCAGCACAAAGCGCCACAGCGGGCTGACCAGATACACGTTGAGCCAACCGGCGCCGAGGCTGTGTTGACTGGCGAGCAGGCCCGCCGCCAGCCAGCTGTCCCACGGGCCGATAAAACTCTGCGGCAAGGCGCGGCTGACAAAATCGCCGCGACTGGCCAACTTGCCGTAGAAGCCCAACGTCGTCATAACCGCTCCGGCAGGCTGAAGCCACTGAGCACGCGGCTCTTGAACGGGTTGAAGGCGCTGTTGGCACGCAATTCGTAGGCGATGCTCGCACCGTCGACCCGCAGGCGCAGGTTGAAGCGGTCCGGCGCATTGCCGGGCGTGAGGTCCGATTGTTCCAGCAGGCGGAACCAGGCCCACGGGCCGTCCAGGGTCACGCCGGAACGACCGCTGGGCGACGGCGGCATGATCGAAATACGCACCACGCCAATGCTGCCGGGGTTCGGCCATTGCATCGCCACCGGGCGGCTCGGGCCGTGGTCGTAGCTCAATTGCTGGCCGTCGAGGTCGAGCAGGAACTGGGTGATGCTGGCGTCCATCGCCACCGGCTTGAGCTCGAAACGCACGATCGGCTGAGTACCGCCTGAGCGAAAGAACGCATCGCGGATCGTCGCCGCGCGCTGGAAGGTTTGCAGCACACCCGGCGCAATCCCGAGTTTCTGCGCCGCGCCCGGCTGCCAGCGCCAGGTCTGTGCGGAGGTATCGACGTAGGGCTGCAGGTATTTGCGGAAGTAGTTATCCATCACCCCGCCCACGCCGAAGAACTGGCCGAAATCATCCAGGGTGGCGTCACGCGCGCTGCCCGGCGACATCGGATAACGCCCGGCCAGGGACTGGCGATACACGTTCACCACTTCGCTGACCCAGGCCGCGTTCAGCTGGTTGCGCACGCCGCCCATCATGCTGTTGGTGGTCGAGTTGACCACCGACTTGACCATGCCCTGCACCAGCGGCGGCTGGCGCTCGGCGTTCAGGCTGACCCGCGTGGCCGCCGCTGCCGCCTGGTTCTTGGCCTCACCGAGCAAGGCATCGCCGCTGGCGCCGACCATGGCGCTGACTTGCACGTACAGCGCGTTCATATCCGCCAGCAGGCCGTCGATGGCCGCCGGCTCGCCTTCGTTCTTGCTGACGATACTGTTGAGCTCGGCGAAGTGCGCGGTCACCGGGTCGTCCGCAGCAGCCGGCGCATCCGCGTTCGGTTGCGCCTGGCCGAGCAGGTTGCCCAGGCGTTCCTTGAGCTTGTCCACGCCGCCTTCGACCGGCACGCCCTTGGCCGCCAACTGGCGTTCCTCTGCCTGCAAGTCGGTTTCCCTGGCCACCGCCACCAGCAGTTTTTTCAGCGGCGAGGTCGGCCCGGAAATCACCCGCAGCACGTCCGCCGCCTGGGCCACGCTGGTGATCGGCACAAAGTCGATGTCGGCAAGCAACGCATCCCACTGGCGCTGGTAGTCCTGGAAGTACAGGCGGCGCACGTCGGCGGCCAGGCTGACCACGTTCTGCTGGTCGGCCTGCTCATGGCCGAGCACCCATTGCTCTTCGGCCAGGGTGCCGGTCTGGTTCAGGCTGCTCAGCAGGAACGCCTGGCGATAGCCCTTGGCGGTGAAGAAACCACTCAGCGGCTCACCCAACGGCTTGCCGCTTTTGCGGCTGAACACCAATGCGGCGTCGCGGCCGGCGGCTTCGTTGAGGCGGAAGTCCGGAATGCCGTCGGGCAGTTTCTGGCGTTTGACCCGGTCATACACGCGCTGGGCCACCGGCAGTTGTTGCAACTGCCGACGCAGGTCGTCGATCAAGCGCGCATCGAGGCGTGCGCTCGGCGGGTGACGTTCGAACAACGCCTGCAAGTGTTCGGCCAGCGCCTGGCGCTGATCGGCGGGTAGGTCGCGTGGCAGGTTGCGGTCCCAGTCGAGGGCGATCCAGGCCTTGATGAAGTCCGCGTCGTAATGCTCGGTGTCGGCGAGCATCAGGTAAGCCTTGAGGCCTTCGTAGAGGAAGTCGGAGTTACCGCCGCCGTGCAGTTGCTCCTCGATGCGCGTCACCAGGCGCGGCGCGAAGACGGCGATCAACAGCTTGCGATAGACGCTGGCGGATTCGGCTTCGAGCATATCGCCCTGATACAGGCCCAGGCCCTCGGACCAACTTGGCGAATCCCCGGCGAGGTGTTTCACCGCGTTGAGCAACGGCAACACGGCGAGCACTTCGCGCTGTGCCGGGCTGAGGTTCTGTACGGCCTGGCCCAGGGGCGCGACCTTCTGGTCGACCTGGGCGATATACGCCTGGTTGGCGCGATAACTGACCCACCACAGGCTGCTGACCACGATCACCAGCGCCACGGTGGCCGCGAGCACGCCGCGTGCGATCCATTTGCGCCGCCGCTCGACCTGCGGGTTGACGCCCACCAGCCCGCGCTCGGCAAAGGCGACCGCGCTGAACAGTTTCTCGATGAAATAACTGCGCCCGCTGCCGCTCTGGCGTGCCAGGTGCTGGCGGTCCAGGTTCATGCTCTGGGCCATGGTGCCGATCAAGCGATCGATCGGGCTGCCTTCCTGGGTGCCGCTGGTGAAATACACGCCGCGCAGCAAGACGCGCTCTTCAAAGGCGTTGGGTTTGAACACGCCTTCGAGGAAGCTTTGCAGGCAATCTTTCAATGCACCGAACTGCTGCGGGAAGCCGTAGATCAGGTCGCGCCGCGCCGGGTCGCGTTCCTGTTGCAGGCGTTCGACCAGGCGTTCGTTGAGGCGCTGTTCGAGGCCGGCGAATTCGCTTTGCAGGTGCGCCAGGGGGCTGTCGCTGTGCTTGCCGTCGTCCAGGGCAAAGGTCATGCCCCACACCTGGGCGCGTTCTTCCTTGCTCAGGTTGTCGAAGAACTCCATGAAGCCCGGCACCAGGTCGAGCTTGGTCAGCATCAGGTAGATCGGGAAACGCACGCCCAGCTGGGTGTACAGCTCCTGGATACGCAGGCGAATCGCCGCCGCGTGGGCAGCGCGTTCGGCTTCGCTGCCCAGCAGCAGGTCCGACAGGCTGATGGCGATAAAGGCGCCATCGATCGGGCGGCGCGAGCGCTGCTTTTTCAACAGGTCGAGGAAGCCCAGCCAGGCGGCTTTGTCCACCGGGGAGTTGCTGTCCTGGGTGGTGTAGCGGCCGGCGGTATCGAGCAATACGGCCTGGTCGGTAAACCACCAGTCGCAGTTGCGCGTGCCGCCGACGCCCCGCACCGCCCCGGCGCCCAATTGGGCAGCCAGCGGGAAATGCAGCCCGGAATTGACCAGCGCGGTGGTCTTGCCCGAACCCGGCGGGCCGATGATCACGTACCACGGCAGCTCGTAGAGGTTGCGCCGCTCATCCCCGCCGAGCTTGGCTTTTTTCAGCAGGGCCAGGGCTTCGTCCATGCGCTGGCGCAGGCTGGTGAGTTCTTCGGCGGTGGCGACGCTGTTGGGGTCGGCCGGGGTTTGCGCGGCCAGGCTGCGCATCACTTCGGCGGCCTGGCGACGGGCCTGGAGGATGCGGAACACACGGTAGGCGAGCCAGGCCGCAAACAGCAGGACGATCAGCGCCCAGCGCCGCCCTTCGGGCACCAGCACGTCGAGCAGGGGCCCGACAAACCAGATGATCAAGCTCAGGGCGATCAGGCCCAGCAACGGGATCACCCAGCGAATCATGAAACTGAAAAACGCCTTCACTCGACGCCCTCCGCGAGTACGGTGATTTCAACCCGACGATTGCGGGCTCGGCCTTCGGCGGTGGCGTTGGTCGCCACCGGCTCGGTGTCGCTTCTGCCCTCGGCACTGAAGCGATCGCCCTGGCCGGTCTTGGCCGCGAGGATCTCCAGCACCGACTTGGCCCGCGCTTCGGACAAGGCCCAGTTGGACGGGAAGCGCAGCGTGGCAATCGGGCGGTTGTCGCTGTGCCCGGTGACGCGCACCTGGCCCTTGACTTTGCGGATCGCGTCGGCGATGCGCAGCATCAGCGGCTGGTAGTCGTCGACGATGCTGGAGCTGGCCGACGCAAAGAGCTCATCACCGCGGATCGTCACGACGGAACGGTCGACCTTGTCTTCCACCGCGACGCGACCGGCCTTGATGTCTTCCACCAGAAAACCGGCCAGGCGCGGGCGCTCGATCACTTTCGGCTGCGCCACGGGGCGGTCGATGGCCTGCACCGGGATCTCGCCCAGGGCATGGATATTCTTGAACACCGGCTCGGCGTCTGCGGCCAGCTTCAGGCGCAGGCCGAACAGCAACGCCAGCAGCAGCGCCAGGCCGATGGCCACGGCGATCCACGGCGGCATGAACTGCGCCAGGCGATCGCGCGCCACGGTCACGCCGCGCCAGTGCGGCGACAGCTCGCGTTCGTGGTCGCCCCGGGCGCTGCGAATCGCCGCGGCGGTACGTTCACGCAGGGCTTCCAACTGGCTGCGACCATCGTTCATCACGCGGTAGCGGCCTTCGAAACCCAGGCACATGCACAGGTACAACAGTTCCAGCAGGTACAAGCGCTCGCGTGGGCTTTGCAGGCAATGGTCGAGTAGCTGGAAGACCTTTTCGCCGCCCCAGGCTTCGTTGTGAACGGTGATCAGCAGGCTCTGCTTGCCCCAATCGCTGGTGCTGCCCCACGGCGTGCTCAACACCGCCTCATCCAGTGCGGTACACAGGGCGTAACGCGCCAGCAGCACTTCGTTGCGCGCCACGCCAGCAGCTTCGGCGCGCTCTTCGAACTGGCGCAGATAGGCCAGCAACTGCGCACGCAAACTGGCCGGCGCCGGGTGGGCGATGGTGTTGCGCAGGCGTGTCAGCAAGGCCAGCAGCGGGCCGGCGGCGCTTTCCAGCGGGTTCAGGCCGTGGCTTTTGCCGGTCAGGATCGGCGCGGCCGGCATCGACAGCGGCGCCGGTTCGGCACGCGCGGGTTCGGGCGCACGGCCACCCGGGCGCGGCATGAACTGGGTGCGGTCATCATCATTGGGGTGCATCGCGGATTATCCTCGGATCGCCCAGAAGGCCAGGTTCAAGCCCGGGAACTGCCCGGCGATATGGAAGGCGAAGCCGCCGGAATTGCTCAACTGCTGCCAGTGCTCGCTGCCCCGGTCCAGCTCGTAATAGGTCGAGCCTGCGTGGTACGGCAGTTGGCGCGGCGCCACCGGCAACGGCAGCAGGCCAATGCCGGGCAGTTGCAGGTTGACCAGGTCGCGAATGTGCTCCACCGAGCCGACTTTGCTCTGCTGGCCGAAGCGCGCGCGCAGGGTCTCGCCGGGCACATCGGCGCGTACCACGAGGATGAAACTGGCGCTGTCGATCAGGGTTTTGTCGGCGAGCATGGCCACGTGGATGCCGTAGGCTTTCTCGACGATCGGGATCGGCGTGGCCTTGCTGTCGATCAACATCGACAGCGCTTCACGCAGGGCCTGCATCACCGGGGCAAAACTCAAGGCCAGGTCGTCGTGCTGGTACTGCGGGTATTCCTGGGGGCGCCGGCCGGTGGTGGAGAAGGTAGCGAACTCACCGGCCAGGCTGACCAGTTCGCTGAACAACCGCTCCGGGTGCAGCGGGCTCAGTTGGCTGAGGTGCTGGATCAGCGGCTGGGCACGGTTGACCAGTTGCAACAGCATGAAGTCGGCAATCTCCGACGCGCCGCCCGCGCCCGAGGCGACCACACGCCCGGCCAGGGCTTCGCCGCGCTGGTGCAGCAGGCCGAGCAGTTCGCTGCGAAACGCGGTCAGCGGTTTGCTCGCGGCCACATCGAGGACTGGCGGGATGTAGCTGTCGTCGAGGACCAGCGCACGGTCGGCGCGTTTTTCCTTGATGCGTACCAGGCCGATCGCGGCGTAATCGCTGATGCCGTCCTGCGCGGTCAACAGGCGCAGCGCACGGGAGCCGACGGCCACCGGGGCGCGATTCTCGAACGGTGCGTTGTCGTCACGCACTTCGCGCACCTGGCTCACGTAGCGGGCGGCGCCAAGCGCTTCGCCGTCGTCGACGGTGTCGCGGGCCCCTGCGCGCTTGAGCGGCAAGGCCAGGTAGACGAGGCCGTCACGCAGGCTGTCGTCGATATTCAGCGGGCTGGGCGCCAAGTCATCCTGGGGGATATTGAACGGCGTGCCGTCGGGCAGCAGGCCGCGTGCCGACACAATCGCCAGCTTGCCCTGGGCCAGCAGGCCCTGATCGATCAGCAGCTCGGAAAACCCCCAGGCCCCGGCCGACAACGGGCGACTGCGGGCGTCGATCAGGTTTTCCAGGTAACGGTCATGCTGCTGGAAGTGCTGCGTTCCGATGAACATGCCTTCCGACCAGACCACGCGATTGTTCCAGGACATGGGGGCTCCGATTGCTTGTTATTGGGCTGGGCTGGATGGGGAAACCACGACGTCCGCACGCACGGCGCGCACATCGAGGCTGATCTGGTATTCGGTGTATTGGCGCGGCGGCACGTTGAGCACCGTGCGCCATTGCGCGCGGTCCAGCTCGCGGTAGCCCACCAACAGGCCGATCTGGCGGGTGGACGGGTCGAGGTCGCGCTGGATGCTCAACTGCTGGCCGGGCTGCACCATCACTTCGTCCTGGTCCAGCAGGTCGAGACCGAGGGTGGATTGCGCACGGTCAGCCAGGGCGAAGTAATCCGAACGGCCGAAGATGGCGGCGTTTTTCAGTTCGAAAATCCGCACCCGCACCGGGGCGGCCTGGCCGTTGGCGCCGGGGTTGAGCCCGGCAATCGCGTGAAAGTGCAACTCGACGGCAGCGCTGTTCGCTTCAACCTCGGCGGCGCTGGCCTGGGGTTCGGCGACATCCTTGGTACACGCCGCCAGCATCAGCAGGCTGGCCACTGCGAGTAAAAACCTGGGAATCATCCTTCGTCCTCAATGACGTACTTAGCTTTCCGTTTTATCCATGCGTTGCGGCTCAGCGACGCTGGCGTGCGCTGTGCTCTTCGTAGGCTCGGCTGAATTCGCGGCCGAACAGGTCCTGGAAATCTTCCTGGGCCTCGCGGGAAATATTGCTGTAGAGCTCGGTGAACTGCTGCCAGTACTGGGCCTGGCGCGAGCCGCTGAACAGGCTCGACAGCCCGCCGGGCTTGCCCATGCGTTCTTCCAGCTGCGCCGGTTCGAAGCGGCTGAGCAGGTGTTTGATCGCCGCTTCCACACCGGCCATCACCGCCAATTGGTGAGCGCGCAGGTCGTCGAAACTGTCGCGCACCGCGATGTCCGGTGCCATAAACGCTTGGTTGCCATGACGCAGCAGCAGCTGTAGCGCTTCGTCGGCATTCGGGGCGAATTTCAACGGATTGTTTTCCGCGGGCTGGATCATCGTCTGCTGCATGCGGAATTCGCCCTTGAGGCTGGCGCGGGCACGCAACACGTCGATCAGGCCTTCGACCATCAGCCGGTAGCTGCGGCCGATGCTTTCCATCTGGGCTTCGGCCTGGGCCCTGTCCAGGCGCAATGGGTCCAGGCCGGCGCCGCGCAGGAAGGCGTGCAAAAGATCGGGTTGCTGGGCGGCGGCGGCCGGGAGCACAGGCTCGACCACAGGTGGCGGCGCGATCACCGGCGCAGGCGGTGGCGGTGGCGGTGCGCTGACCACCGGCGCCGGCGTGTCGCCAAACAGGTCCCAATCCTCGGGGATGACCGAGCCCGACGCGGCCGGCGGCTCGACCACCGGCACGGCCACCGGGGTCGGCGGGCGGAAGTCGTGTTGCTCGGACGGCACATGATCGGCCACGGTCGGCGGCGGCACGGCGGTCGGGCTGAGAAAATCGAAGAGGTCCGGCAAGGTGTCCATCGACGACGCGCCCTGGAACTGCGGCGCGATCACTGGCGTGGCTACCGGCTTGCTGGCGACGGCGCCCATCAGCGCTTCAAAACTGTTCGGGGAATCCCCGGCAAACGCCTGGCTATCCACGGCCTGTACGTTGAAATCGATGCGCGCCTGGATTTCGTAATCACCGATGCGGATCAGCTCGCCATCCTGCAACGGCTCGCTATTACCCCGACGCAGACGGATGCCGGCGTTAACCAACTCCACACCGTTTGTACTGTTATCGGTTAAATAATAACGACCATCTTTGTATTGAATTACGCAATGTTTCGAGGACACCAGACGCTCAGGATCAGGCAATACCCAGTCATTATCCGAGCTGCGGCCGATAGCCATCGAGCCCTGGTTCAAGGACTTTTCGGCACACTGCCCAGGGGTAATCTTGTGATAACTAGTGATAGTCAAACACAGCGACATCTTGCCTCCTTGCTGATACTTCGCGCGCAATCGATTCCCGGCGAGCGCCTTTCCCGAGAGATCGCGCCAGGCGACGCAAACCACGGTCATAATCTGCTTTTTGCCAGCATGATCGCAGATCTTAACTGGCCTCAATGACAAAAACCCTATCGTGGAACACCACTCGACTCACCAGTCGCGCAGGTTGTTAAGTACCGCACATCTGTCACAGAGGGCGAATAGCTTACCTTGACAAGCCATAACTACTACACCAAAAATGCACAACTTCTTGAATACCAGTGATGGCACATTAGTGGCGCCACACGTATATGACCAAGAAAACATGCAAAGTTCATCACGCAACTAATGCATGAATTGCCCGTCATCTAACGGGCCGATAGGGAGATCGATTTCAGTGGATGTGCCGTTGCTGCTCGCCGCCGTTTCCGCGACTTCGCCATGTGGCGAAGACATGGAATATGACGCGCAATTTCTACAACTGGAGCGTGATGCCAAGGGGCAGCCCGAGCGCAGCATGGGCGACGCCATCCTGCCTGCCGAACCGCCGGACTGGCGCAGCATCCAGCAGCAAAGCCTCGACCTGTTGCAACGCAGCAAAGACCTGCGCATCACCCATTTCCTGCTGCAAAGCGCCCTCGCCCTCCAGGGTGTGGTCGGGTTGGCCGACGCGCTCACGCTGATCAACGCGCTGCTGCGCGAATACTGGGCCGACCTGCACCCGCGCCTGGATGCCGACGACGATAACGACCCCACCGTGCGTATCAACGCCCTGTCCGGCTTGACCGGCGACGCGACGATCCGCCTGCTGCGCGAAAGCATCCTCACGCGCTCGCGCACCTTCGGCGCCGTGAGCCTGCGCGCCGCGCTGAACGCCAGCGGCCTGATGAGTTTTCCCGATGAACAACTCGGCGCCCAGCAGCTCAACGCCGCGTTCCTCGACAGCGACCCCGAGCAACTGCAAGCCACCCGCGACGCCTTGAGCACCGCGCGTGCCGCCTGCGAAGCCATCGAACAACAGGTCAGCGACCAGGTCGGCTCGGCCCAGGGCGTCGACCTCAGCCTGTTGAAGCAACCGCTCAAGCAGGCGCTGCAGATCCTCAGCCAATTTGTACCGAACGGTGAGACCAGCAGCCGCGAACCCGAGGCCGTCAGTGACGACAATGCCCCCTCGGCCGACTTCGCCGCCGCCCCCACCGCACCGCGCCCCAGCGGCGACATCGCCAACCGCGATGACGTGCTGCGCAGCCTCGACAAGATCCTTGCGTACTACACCCGTCACGAGCCTTCGAGCCCGCTGCCGGTGTTGTTGAACCGCGCAAAGCATCTGGTGCACGCCGACTTCGCGGCCATCGTGCGCAATCTGATTCCCGACGGCATGTCCCAATTTGAAAACCTGCGTGGCCCGGACGGCGAGTAAGCCGCCCGACTGCGCAGTAACAACACCGTCGCTCAAGCGACCAGGAGCAGCAACGTGGCGAAGCAAAGTTCTCAGAAATTCATCGCGCGCAACCGCGCGCCTCGAGTGCAGATCGAGTACGACGTCGAGCTCTACGGCGCCGAGAAAAAGGTCCAGCTGCCCTTCGTGATGGGTGTGATGGCCGACCTCGCCGGCAAACCCGCCGAGCCCCTCGCGCCCGTGGCCGACCGCAAGTTCCTTGAAGTGGACGTCGACAACTTCGACTCGCGCCTCAAGGCCATGCAACCGCGCGTAGCGTTCCACGTACCCAACGAGCTGACCGGCGAAGGCAACCTGAGCCTGGACATCACTTTCGAAAGCATGGACGACTTCAGCCCGGCCGCCGTGGCCCGCAAGGTCGATGCGCTGAACAAGCTGCTCGAAGCCCGTACCCAGTTGGCCAACCTGCTGACCTACATGGACGGCAAGACCGGCGCTGAAGAAATCATCATGAAAGCGATCAAGGACCCGGCATTGCTGCAGGCCCTTGCGAGCGCGCCGAAGCCGGCAGGGGAGCAGTAATCATGACCGAGAATACCGTGCGCGAAAGCGCTCAGAACCTGGGCGCCACCGAAGAAACCAGCGAGTTCGCCTCGCTGTTGCTGCAAGAGTTCAAACCGAAGACCGAGCGTGCCCGCGAAGCCGTGGAAACCGCCGTGCGGACACTCGCCGAGCAGGCGCTGGCACAGACTGACCTGGTGTCCAACGACGCGATCAAGTCGATCGAATCGATCATCGCCGCCATCGACGCCAAGCTCACCGCCCAGGTCAACCAGATCATCCACCACCCGGATTTCCAGCAGCTGGAAAGCGCCTGGCGTGGCCTGCACTACCTGGTCAACAACACCGAGAGCGATGAGCAGCTGAAGATCCGCGTGCTCAACATCTCCAAGCCGGACCTGCACAAGACCCTGAAGAAATTCAAGGGCACCGCCTGGGACCAGAGCCCGATCTTCAAGAAGATGTACGAAGAAGAATACGGCCAGTTCGGCGGCGAACCTTACGGTTGCCTGGTCGGCGACTACTACTTCGACCAGTCGCCACCGGATGTCGAGCTGTTGGGCGAATTGTCCAAAGTCTGCGCCGCCATGCACGCCCCGTTCATCGCGGCCGCTTCGCCGACCGTGATGGGCATGGGCTCGTGGCAGGAACTGTCGAACCCGCGCGACCTGACCAAGATCTTCACCACCCCGGAATACGCCGGCTGGCGCTCGCTGCGTGAATCGGAAGACTCGCGCTACATCGGCCTGACCATGCCGCGCTTCCTCGCGCGCCTGCCGTATGGCGCCAAGACCGACCCGGTGGAAGCCTTCGCCTTCGAAGAAAACACCGACGGCGCCGACAGCTCCAAGTACACCTGGGCCAACGCCGCCTACGCGATGGCGGTGAACATCAACCGTTCGTTCAAACACTACGGCTGGTGCTCGCGCATCCGTGGCGTGGAGTCCGGCGGTGAAGTGGAAAACCTGCCGGCCCACACGTTCCCTACCGATGACGGTGGCGTGGACATGAAGTGCCCGACCGAAATCGCCATCAGCGACCGTCGTGAAGCGGAGCTGGCGAAGAACGGTTTCATGCCGCTGCTGCACAAGAAGAACACCGACTTCGCCGCGTTCATCGGCGCGCAGTCGCTGCAGAAGCCGGCCGAGTACGACGATCCGGACGCCACCGCCAACGCCAACCTGGCCGCGCGCCTGCCGTACCTGTTCGCCACCTGCCGTTTCGCGCACTACTTGAAGTGCATCGTGCGCGACAAGATCGGTTCCTTCAAAGAGAAGGATGAAATGCAGCGCTGGTTGCAGGACTGGATCCTCAACTACGTCGACGGCGACCCGGCGCACTCCACCGAAACCACCAAGGCCCAGCACCCACTGGCGGCAGCCGAAGTGATCGTGGAAGACGTCGAGGGCAACCCGGGTTACTACAACTCCAAGTTCTACCTGCGCCCGCACTACCAGCTCGAAGGGCTGACCGTGTCGCTGCGCCTGGTATCGAAACTGCCGTCGGCGAAAAGCGCGTAAAAAATCGGGACTGGCTCGCTCCCTGTAGGAGCGAGCTTGCTCGCGAAAAACTTGAAGGCGCTGCGTTCATCCAGGATGCCCGCGTCACCGTTGACGACCTTCGCGAGCAAGCTCGCTCCTACAGGGGTCGGCGGCGTTAACAAATACAGTGGCTGAGTCCACACAGGGAGAAAACATGGCTGTTGATATTTTCATCAAGATCGGCGACATCAAGGGCGAGTCCATGGACAAAGCCCACAAGGACGAAATCGACGTACTGAACTGGAGCTGGGGCATGTCCCAGTCCGGCAACATGCACGTAGGCGGTGGCGGCGGCGCGGGCAAGGTGAACATCCAGGACCTGTCGCTGACCAAGTACGTCGACAAGGCCTCGCCGAACCTGATGATGCACTGCGCCAGCGGCAAGCACATCGACAAGGTCAAGCTGACCGTGCGCAAGGCCGGTGGTGAAAGCCAGGTCGAGTACATGGTGATCAACCTGGAAGAAGTGCTGGTCACGTCCCTGAGCACTGGCGGTTCGGGCTCCGATGATCGCCTGACCGAAAACGTCACCCTGAACTTCGCCCAGGTGATGGTCGACTACCAACCGCAGAAAGCCGACGGCACCAAAGACGGCGGCGCGATCAAGTTTGGCTGGAACATCCGTTCCAACACCAAGCGCTGATAGCCCTGGCGGCCGTGGCCCAGCGCCACGGCCCCAGGCACTTTGTCCCTCTCGCAACCCGTCCGTGGAGCTGCTTTGGTGGTAACTGAAATCGCTTCCCGCGACCGTCTGCAACCGTCCCTGTTGGACCGGTTGACCGACGACGACCCAACCAACCCGAAGGAAAGCGCCGACAAGCGCGTGCTGTCCCTCACCCAATTGAAGGCCTCGGTGCTGCGTGACCTGGCGTGGCTGCTCAACACCACGTCGTTGCTCGATGCCGATGCCACCCTGCACACCCCGGCCGGCACCTCGGTGGTCAATTACGGCCTGCCGGCGCTGGCGGGCAACAGTGTTTCCAGCGTCGACATCAAGGCCCTGGAAGCCCTGATCTACCAGGCGATCGCCACCTTTGAGCCACGTATTCTGCGCCACACCCTGCGCGTCAAAGCCCGTGTCGGCCATGGCGAGATGAACCACAACGCCCTGAGCTTCGAGATCGAAGGCGACCTGTGGGCGCAGCCGGTGCCGTTGCGCCTGCTGCTACAAACCGACCTGGACCTGGAGTCGGGCCATGTACGCGTGGTCAACGCCGACCAGCGGAGACGCCCATGAACCCGCGCCTGCTGGAGCTGTACAACCAGGAACTGCACCACGTGCGCGAAAGCGCCGCCGAGTTCGCCAAGGAATACCCGAAGATCGCCAGTCGGCTGAGCCTGTCCGGCATGGACTGCGCCGACCCCTACGTCGAACGTCTGCTCGAAGGCTTTGCCTACCTCACGGCCCGCGTGCAGCTCAAGCTCGACGCCGAGTACCCGACCTTCACCCACAACCTGCTGGAGATCGCCTACCCGCACTACCTGGCGCCGACCCCGTCGATGACCGTGGTGCAACTGCAGACCGACCCGGATGAAGGCTCCCTGGCCAGCGGTTTCCCGTTGCCGCGCGACAGCGTCTTGCGCGCCGCGTTGGGCCGCGAAACCCAGACCTGCTGCGAGTACCGCACCGCTCACCCGGTGACGCTGTGGCCGTTGCAGGTCAGCCACGCCGAGTACTTCGGCAACCCCGCCGCCGTGCTCGGGCGCCTGGCGGCCAGCGAACCGAAAGCCAAGGCCGGTTTGCGCCTGACCCTGCGCACCGGCGCCGAGTTGCCGTTCAACAGCCTCGCGTTGGACAACCTGCCGCTGTACCTCAGCGGCGCCGATGAGCAACCGTTCCGCCTCTACGAACAATTGCTGGGCAATGCCTGCGCGGTGTTTGCGCGCAAGCCGGGGGGCGATTGGGTCGAGCGCCTGCCACCAGACGCGCTGCGCTCGCGCGGTTTCGACGACGCCGACGCGGCCATGCCCGTGGTGGCGCGGGCGTTCCAGGGCTATCGGTTGCTGCAGGAATACTTCGCCCTGCCCCACCGCTTCCTGTTCGTCGAGTTCGCCGAACTGGGCCGTGCGGTCAAGCGTTGCGACGGCCAGGAACTGGAACTGATCGTGCTGTTCGACCGCCACGAACCGAGCCTGGAAGGCAGCGTCGGTGCCGCGCAGTTCTTGCCGTTCTGCACCCCGGCGATCAACCTGTTCCCGAAACGCGTGGACCGTATCCACTTGTCCGACCGGGTCAACGAACACCATGTGATCGCCGACCGCACGCGGCCGATGGATTTCGAGATTCACTCCCTCGACGGCATCACCGGCCATGGCACCGGGCCGGAGCAGCCGTTCCTGCCGTTCTATGCGGTGCGCGACCCCTCGCGTTATGGCCGCGACCAGGCGTACTACACCGTGCGCCGTGAGCCGCGGGTGCTGTCCAGCGACCAGCGGCGCAACGGCCCGCGCTCCACCTACGTGGGCAGCGAAACCTTCGTCAGCCTGGTGGACAGCCAGCAAGCGCCCTATCGCCACGACCTGCGCCAACTCGGCGTAAGCGCGCTGTGTACCAACCGCGATTTGCCGCTGTTCATGAGCGTGGGCAATGGCAAGACCGACTTCACCCTCGCCGACAGCGCCCCGGTGCTGGCCGTGCGCTGCGTCGCCGGGCCGAGCCGCCCGCGTGCCAGCCACGCCCATGACGCCAAGGCCTGGCGCCTGATCAGCCAGCTGTCGCTCAACTACTTGTCCCTGAGCGAACAGGGCCAGGGCGCAGGCGCCTTGCGCGAACTGTTGCGCCTGTATGGCGACAGCAACGACGCCGCCCTGCAATTGCAGATCGAAGGCCTGCGCGAAGTCAGCAGCAAAGCGGTGACCCGGCGCCTGCCGATGCCCGGCCCGATCGTGTTTGGGCGCGGCCTGGAAATCACCTTGGAATTCGATGAAAACGCGTTTCGCGGCACCGGCGTGTTCCTGCTCGGTGCGGTACTGGAACGCTTCCTGGCACGCTACGTGTCGATCAACAGTTTTACCGAGACGGTGATCCGTACCACCGAACGCGGCGAGATCATGCGATGGAAAGCCAAGCCCGGACGTCGTCCGACCCTGTGAGTACCCTGGATGCGATGCACCAGGAGCCCTGGGAATACGATTTCTTCCAGGCGCTGCGGCGTATCGAGTGCGAATCGCCGGACCTGCCGCGCCTGGGCCAGTCCCTGCGCCTGGCGGACGACCCGCTGCGCCTCGGGCAACAGGCCGACTGCACCTTCGCCCCGGCCACCCTGGCCTCGGTCGACCCCGCTGGCGAGGGCAAGCCAGCGCGGCTGCAGCAGTACTTTTTCGGCCTCGGCGGCCCCAACGGCCCGCTGCCGCTGCACATCACCGAGTACGTGCGCGAACGCCAGCGCAACAATGCCGACAGCACCAGCAAACAGTTCCTGGATATCTTCCACCATCGCCTGTTGAGCCTGTTCTACCGGGCCTGGGCCGAGGCGCGGCCGACCGTCAGCCACGACCGCCCGGACGATGATTACTGGTCGGCGCGCCTCGCGGCCTTGAGCGGTCGGGGCATGCCGAGCCTGCTCAACCAGGGGCTGATCCCCGACACGGCAAAGCTGCATTACAGCGGCCACCTGTCGGCGCAGACCCGCTACCCGGATGGCTTGAAGGCGATCCTTGGCGAGTACTTCGGCCTGCCGGTAGAGATCGAAGAATACATCGGCCAATGGCTCGAACTGCCCGAGCGCAGTCGCGTCGGGGTCAGCGCCAACCGGCTCGGCGTGGACTTCTGCCTGGGCAGCCATGTGTGGGACCGCCAGCACAAATTCCGCATCCGCCTGGGCCCGCTCGCGCTGGACGACTACATGGGCATGCTGCCCGGCAGCCAGCCGTTCAACGAGCTGGTGGCCTGGGTGGCCGAGTACCTGGGCCATGAATTGGACTGGGACTTGAACCTGGTTCTGCAACAACCCGAAGTCCCGGCGCTGCAACTCAACGGCCGGTTCCGCCTGGGCTTCAACACCTGGCTCGGCCGCCCTGCGGTTGATGCCAACGACCTAATCCTGGCCCGGCATTACGCCGATCACGCCACCACCTCAAGGAATCCAGAGCATGGGTGAAATCAGTCGCGCCGCACTGTTCGGCAAACTCAACAGCGTGGCCTACAAAGCCATCGAAGCCGCCACGGTGTTCTGCAAGCTGCGGGGCAATCCGTATGTGGAACTGGCCCACTGGTTTCACCAGTTGCTGCAACTGCAGGACTCGGACCTGCACCGCATCATCCGTCAGTTCAACGTGGAACCGGCGCGCCTGGCCCGCGACCTGACTGAAGCCCTCGACCGCCTGCCGCGGGGCTCGACTTCGATCACCGACCTGTCCTCCCATGTGGAAGAAGCCGTAGAGCGCGGCTGGGTCTACGGCAGCCTGATGTTCGGCGAAAGCCAGGTGCGTACCGGTTATCTGCTGCTGGGCATTCTGAAGACGCCGAGCCTGCGCCATGCGCTGTTGGGTTTGTCGGCGGAGTTCGACAAGGTCAAGGCCGAAGCCCTGAGCGAACGCTTTGACGAGTACGTCGGCGACTCGCCGGAGAATGCGTTGACGGCCAGCGACGGTTTCAACGCCGGCGCCGTTCCGGGCGAAGCCAGCGGTGCGATGGCGCCGAGTGCGATGGGCAAGCAGGAAGCGCTCAAGCGTTTCACGGTCGACCTGACCGAACAGGCACGCAGCGGCAAGCTCGACCCGATCGTCGGCCGCGACGAAGAGATCCGCCAGTTGGTGGATATCCTCATGCGTCGACGCCAGAACAACCCGATCCTCACCGGTGAAGCCGGCGTGGGCAAGACTGCCGTGGTCGAAGGCTTCGCCCTGCGCATCGTCGCCGGCGACGTGCCGCCCGCGCTGAAAGACGTTGAACTGCGCAGCCTTGACGTCGGCCTGCTGCAAGCCGGCGCCAGCATGAAAGGCGAGTTCGAACAGCGCCTGCGCCAGGTCATCGAAGACGTCCAGGCCTCGCCGAAGCCGATCATCCTGTTCATCGACGAAGCCCACACCCTGGTGGGTGCCGGTGGTGCCGCCGGCACCGGTGACGCAGCCAACCTGCTCAAACCGGCTCTGGCCCGCGGCACCTTGCGTACCGTGGCCGCGACCACCTGGGCCGAGTACAAGAAACACATCGAAAAAGACCCGGCCCTGACCCGCCGTTTCCAGGTAGTGCAGGTGGCCGAACCGTCGGAAGACAAGGCGCTGCTGATGATGCGCGGCGTGGCCTCGACCATGGAGAAACACCATCAGGTGCAGATCCTCGACGAAGCACTGGAAGCCTCGGTGAAGCTGTCCCACCGCTACATCCCGGCGCGCCAGTTGCCGGATAAATCCGTCAGCCTGCTGGACACCGCCTGCGCCCGCGTCGCCATCAGCCTGCATGCGGTGCCGGCCGAAGTCGACGACAGCCGTCGCCGCATCGAAGCCCTGGAAACCGAGCTGCAGATCATCGCCCGCGAGCATGCGATCGGCATCGCCATCGGGGCACGCCAGAGCAACAGCGAAGCCCTGCTGAGTGCCGAGCGCGAGCGCCTGGCCAGCCTGGAAAGCCGCTGGGCCGAAGAGAAAACCCTGGTCGATGAGTTGCTCGCCACCCGCGCGACGTTGCGTGAAAAAGTCGGCGTGGTCGACAGCGGCAACGATGAGTTGCGTGCGCAATTGGTCGACCTGCAGCAGCGCCTCACCGCGCTGCAAGGCGAAACCCCGCTGATCCTGCCGACCGTGGATTACCAGGCGGTGGCCTCGGTGGTCGCCGACTGGACCGGCATCCCGGTCGGCCGCATGGCGCGCAACGAACTGGAAACCGTGCTCAACCTCGACCAGCACCTGAAGAAACGCATCATCGGCCAGGACCACGCCTTGCAGATGATCGCCAAGCGCATCCAGACCTCCCGCGCCGGCCTCGACAACCCGAGCAAGCCGATCGGCGTGTTCATGCTGGCCGGCACCTCCGGCGTGGGCAAGACCGAAACCGCCCTGGCCCTGGCCGAAGCCATGTACGGCGGCGAGCAGAACGTCATCACCATCAACATGAGCGAGTTCCAGGAAGCCCACACCGTGTCGACCCTCAAGGGCGCGCCACCGGGCTACATCGGCTACGGCGAAGGCGGCGTGCTGACCGAAGCGGTACGGCGCAAACCCTACAGCGTGGTGCTGCTGGACGAGGTGGAAAAAGCCCACCCGGACGTACACGAGATCTTCTTCCAGGTGTTCGACAAGGGCGTGATGGAAGACGGCGAAGGCCGGGTCATCGACTTCAAGAACACGCTGATCCTGCTGACCACCAACGCCGGCACCGAGTTGATTTCCCAGGTCTGCAAAGACCCGGCGAACATCCCCGCGCCGGAAGACATTGCCAAAGCCCTGCGCCAGCCGCTGCTGGAAATTTTCCCGCCCGCACTGCTCGGCCGACTGGTGACCATCCCGTATTACCCGCTGAGCGACGAGATGCTCAAGGCGATCACCCGCCTGCAACTCGAGCGCATCAAGAAGCGTGTGCAGAACACCCACAAAGTCGCCTTCGATTACGACGACGCGGTGGTCGATTTGATCGTCTCGCGCTGCACCGAGACCGAAAGCGGCGGGCGCATGATCGACACGATCCTCACCAACAGCCTGCTGCCGGACATGAGCCGTGAATTCCTCACGCGCATGCTCGAAGGCAAGGCGCTGGCGGGTGTGCGGATCAGTAGCCGGGATAATGAATTGCACTATCAGTTCAACGATTGACCTGAAGAAACATAATCAAAAATGTGGGAGGGGGCTTGCCCCCGATGGCGGTGAATCAGTCACCTGATACATCAACTGACACACTGCTATCGGGGGCAAGCCCCCTCCCACATTTTGATTGGGTTCCTTCAGCTATTAGGGTACTTCGATGCTATTCAACCAAACCTCACGCCTGGCCAAAATCACCAGCCCCCTCGGGCCGGACGTGCTGTTGCTCAATCAAATGGGCGGCGGCGAAGAGTTGGGTCGGCTGTTCGCCTATGAGCTGCAACTGACCTCCCTGGACGCCAACATCGACCTCAACCAGTTGCTCGGCAAGCCGATGAGCGTTGGCGTGCAACTGGCGGACGGTGGCGAGCGGCATTTCCACGGCATCGTCGCGCAGTGCAGCCAGAGCATCGACCAGGGCCAGTTCGCCAGCTATCAGGTGACACTGCGCCCGTGGCTGTGGCTGCTGAGCCGCACGTCGGACTGCCGGATTTTCCAGAACCTGAGCATCCCGCAGATCATCAAGCAGGTGTTCCGCGACCTCGGCTTTTCCGACTTCGAAGACGCCCTGAGCCGGCCGTATCGCGAGTGGGAATACTGCGTGCAGTACCGCGAGACCAGCTTCGATTTCGTCAGCCGCTTGATGGAACAGGAAGGCATCTACTACTTCTTCCGCCATGAACAGGACCGCCACGTGCTGGTACTGGCCGATGCCTACGGCGCCCACGCCACGGTGCCGGGCTACGTGTCGATTCCGTACTACCCCAAGGACGAGCAGCAACGCGAACGCGACCACCTGTACAACTGGCACCTGGCCCAGCAAGTGCAGCCGGGCTCGCTGGAGCTCAACGACTACGACTTCCAGCGCCCCAGCGCGAGCATCGACGTGCGCTCGGCGATGCCGCGCCCGCACGCCGCCGGCGACTACCCGCTGTACGACTACCCCGGCACCTACGTGCAAAGCGCGGACGGCGAACACTACGCGCGCACCCGCATCGAAGCCCTGCAAACCCTGCATGAACAAATCGAATTCAACGGCAACGCCCGCGGCCTCGGTTCCGGCCATCTGTTCAGCCTCACCGGCTTCAGCCGCCAGGACCAGAACCGCGAATACCTGATCGTCGGCTGCCGCTATTACATCGTTCAGGAAAGCCTGGAAAGCGGCGGCGGCTCCAACTCGGCGCAGTTCGACAGCAGCCTGACCTGCATCGATGCCCAACAAAGCTTCCGCCCGCTGGCCAACACCTATCGCCCCATCGTCAAAGGCCCGCAGACCGCGCTGGTGGTCGGCCCCAAAGGCGAGGAAATCTGGACCGACCAGTACGGCCGCGTGAAGGTGCATTTCTACTGGGACCGCCACGACCAGTCCAACGAAAACAGCTCGTGCTGGATACGCGTATCGCAATCCTGGGCCGGCAAGAACTGGGGCTCGATGCAGATCCCACGGATCGGCCAGGAGGTGATTGTGAGCTTTCTGGAAGGCGACCCGGACCGGCCGATTATTACTGGGCGGGTGTACAACGCGGAGCAGACGGTGCCCTACGATTTGCCGGAGAACGCGACCCAGAGCGGCATAAAAAGTCGTTCGAGCAAGGGCGGCACGCCAGCCAACTTCAATGAAATCCGCATGGAGGACAAGAAGGGGTTGGAGCAGTTGTATATCCATGCCGAGCGCAATCAGGACATCGTCGTCGAGGTGGATGAGAGCCATTCGGTGGGGCATGACCGCAACAAGAGTATTGGGCACAACGAGACGGTGACGATTGGCAACAACCGCCTGCGCATCGTCAAGCAGGAAGACATCCTCTCGGTGGGCCAGAGGAAGACCGACAGCATCAGCCAGAGCTACGTCATCGAAGTGGGCGAAAACCTACGCCTGGTCTGCGGCGAAAGCATCCTGGAGTTGAACGCCAGCGGGCAGATCAACCTCACCGGCGTGCAAATCAGCTTCTACGCCAGCGGCGATGCCGAGTTCAACACCGGCGGCGTGCTGCACCTGAACAATGGCGGCGGCCCCGGCGCGACGCCCGATGGCCAAGGCATAAAAGCCAGCATCGACGCCAACATCAAAGCCGCGTTCCCCGCGCCTAAAAGCTCCTGACGAGACCTGTCTTCCATGACGTACCGAATCAACGAATTCCAGTTCCAACTGCCGGCCGGCGAGCTGCAGGACGCGTCGATCAATATCCTCAAGTTCCCCGAACTGGGCACTTCCCTGATCGTCAGCCGCAGCCTGCTCGCCGAAGGCGAAACCCTGCACAGCAATTTCGACGACCAACTCAAGCGCCTGGAAAAACAGGTGCAGGACTTGCGCTGCCAACCGAGCGTCACCGTGCGCTTGGGCGCCGCCCAAGAGGTGGAAGGTATCGAGCTGCGCAGCCAGTTCAACAAGGGCAATGACAAGGTGTTCCAGTATCAACTGGCGTTGGTGTTGCCAGGGACGCGCAAGATGCTCGCCTTGAGTTACGTCAAGGCAGACACGCTGGGGGATGCCGAGGCGGCGCATTGGGCTTTGATCAAAAACTCGCTGTCCTTCGACATGCCACAGTGACGACGCGCCTCAATGTCTGACGCACTGCTCTGGGCCGCACGGTTGGGGGATGGCTTGTCCCATACCTCAGTGATGGCCGACATCCTTGGCGGTGTGCTCGAGGTCGCGGCTAACGTGGCGATAACGGCGTTGGCCACGGCTGCGGTGGTGGCGGCGACCGGTATCACCGTTGCGACGGGGGGGCTGGGCGCGTGCGTGTTGGGTGCCGTCGTCGGCGTGGTTGTCGGCATCGCCATGAGCAAAACCGGTGCCGACAAAGGCTTGAGCACGATGTGCGAAGGCATCGGCAACGCGCTGTTCCCTCCCGCCGTCATGGCGACGATTGTCAGCGGCTCCACTGACACCCTGATCAACTCAACCCCCGCTGCACGGGCAGCCGGCACGGTGCCATCCCATGTCGCCCCCTCCGGCACCGAAGCCGAAGAACCACCGTCGAAGCCGGAACACAGCGAAGAGCCCAGCTACCTGGATATGGCCAAGGGGTTCTTTTCACAAATGTGGCGCCCTACCGTCGCCACCCCGGCCCCCGGCGCAGTCCCCAAACCGTTGGACCTGGTGACGTGCATGAAGCATCCTCCGATGCCGCCGCAGTTTCTCGCCGAGGGCTCGGAAAAAGTCACGATCAACGGTCAGCCCGCCGTGCGCAGCGGCGACCGTAGCACTTGCGACGCGACGGTGGTGTCGTCGGGGCTGATCTCGCCGAACGTGACCATCGGCGGTGGCTCAGTGGTGGTGCGCGAGATACGCAGCGGCAAAACACCGGGTGTAGGCCTCGCCGTTACCGCCTTGATGATGCTCAAAGGGGGCAAAGGCAAGTTCCTCAGCAACCTGCCTTGTATGCTGCTCGCAGGCGTCAATTCGTTTGTGGTCAGCCAGGCCATGGGCGCCCTGGCCAATGCGACCATGGGCTCGCCTAACCCTGTTCACGCCAGTACCGGAGCCAAGGTACTCGGCGGTTCCGAGGAATTGGATTTTGCCCTGCCTGGCATCATGCCCATCGACTGGCAACGTTTCTACAACAGCCGGGACGAGCGCCAGGATGGCTTGTTCGGTGCCGGCTGGAGCCTGTCCTATGAGGTCAGCGTCCACTTGCTGCGCCACCCGGAAGGCGGCGAACACCTGGTGTACGTCGACGAGCAAGGCCGACGCATCGACATGGGATCGATCCCCTTGGGCGGCGCCGTGTTCAGTGCTGGCGAGGGGCTCAGCGTCAGGCGCCACCTGGGCGGTCAGTTGCTGATCGAAAGTGCCGACGGTCTGTATCGGTTGTTCGACCCGGCGCCACAGAACGCTACCTTGCTGCGCCTTAGTCAATTAGGTGATCGCAACGACAACCGTATCTACCTGGATTATGACAACGACGGTCGCCTGCTGCGGCTTCGGGACACCTTTGACCTGGTCAAGGTTGAACTGGCATACGACGCAACCTGGCAGCGCCGCGTCAGCCAGATCGAGCGGCTTTACCCCGACCAGCGCCGCGAAGTGCTGATGCATTACAGCTACGACAGCCGTGGCGATCTGGCTTGTGTACGTCAATCCGACGGCCAGGTTAAACGTCGATTTGTCTACGATGCCGGGCAGCGTATGGTCGAGCATCAATTGCCCACCGGCTTGCGCTGTTTCTACCAGTGGGCCCTGGTGGAAGACCGTGAGTGGCGTGTGGTCCGGCACTGGACAGACGCCGGGGACACCTACGATTACCACTACGAACTGGACGCTGGCATCACCCGCATCACCGACGGGCTGGAGCGAATCAGCATCCGCCGATGGGATCAACAGCATCAGATCATCGAGTCTATCGATGTGCTCGGACGTACCTGGGCCTTCCAATGGAATGATGAAAGCCAACTGCTGGGCGCCACCGATCCCAACGGCGGGCACTACCAATTCAGCTACGACGAAGCCGGTAACCTGAGCGAGACGCTCGACCCCTTGGGACGCAGCGAATCGACCTTGTGGCTGGAACATTGGGCACTACCGCTGGCAGAAACCGACGCCGCAGGCAATACCTGGCAATACCGTTACGACTCGCGCGGCAATTGCGTCAGCGAAACCGACGCTGCTGGGAACGTCACGGCCTATCGTCATGATGCCCACGGGCAAGTCGTGCAAATCACCGATGCCAGTGGCAAGAGCAAAACCCTGCGCTGGACGCCGCTCGGCCAGTTAAGCGAGCACACCGACTGTTCGGGAATGACCACTCGCTTGAGCTACTGCGAGCGCGGCCTGCTGCTGACCAGCACCGATGCACTGGGCGAGCGCACGGTGTTCAGCTATGACGATCAAGGCCGACTCACCCGCAAGCAATTGCCCGACGGCCGCAGCGAACACTATGAGCACGACGCCTGTGGTCAGGTCATCGGCTATCGCGACCCCGCTGGCAACACTACCTACTTCCAGCATGCCCTGAGTGGCCAGTTACATCAGCGCATTGACGCCCATGGCCGCCGCGTGACGTTGAACCATGATGCTTACGGCCGCCTGCAAAGCCTGACCAACGAGAACGGTGAACGCTACCGGTTCGACTGGGACGCCGGCGACCGGTTGACCCAGGAACACCGCCTGGACGGCAGTCTCAAGCGCTACGCCTACGACCCACTGGACAACGTCACGCAGGTAGAGACGATCGCAGTACACGGCACCGAGACAGCCATCATTCACGACCTGGAACGGGATGCCGCAGGTCGGCTGGTCGCCAAGAACACCCTGGATGGGCGCACCGAATATTGCTATGACGAGCTGGATCAAGTCACATCCATCACGTTCACCGGGCGTGACGGCCAACAGAGTCTGGGATTCGGTTATGACGTCCTCGGCCAACTGGTTCTCGAACACAGCGCCGCCGGCAGTTTGGAACACCGTTACGACGAGCTGGGCAATCTGGTTCAGACCCAGCTTCCTGACGGCCGTTGGCTCAACCGCCTGCGCTACGGCAGCGGGCATCTGCACCAGATCAATCTTGATGGCAGGGTCATCAGTGATTTCGAGCGTGATCGGTTTCACCGGGAAGTCCTGCGCACCCAGGGCCGTATCAGCACCCGCAGCGAGTACGACCGCAGCGGACGACTCCGCGCCCGTCAGCGTCGGCAACAGGACCAGTCGCTGCTGGTACCAGCAACGCAAACACGCTTTGGCTATGACGACAGCGACCAGTTGGTCGAGCGCTTTGTCAGCCACCCGGGCACGACACACCGCCAACTGCTGCACTACGATGCCACCGGTCGCATTCTCGCCAGCCAGGACAACCTTCTGGGTCAACGTGAAGCCTTCGCCTACGACCCGGCCGCCAATTTGCAAGATGGCCTCGGGCATGTGGCCCACAACCGGTTATTGACCTATCAGGACAAGCGTTACCGCTACGACGGTTTCGGCCGCATGGTCGAAAAATACAGCACCCAGCGCGGCACCCAACGCTTCAGCTATGACGCCGAGCAGCGGCTGGTGCAGGTGAACAACAACGACGGCTCCACGGTCAAAATGACCTACGACCCGCTGGGCCGACGGATCGCCAAAACATTGTTTGACCGTAACGGTGTCCAGCAGAGCCAGACGCTATTCACCTGGGACGCGATGCAGTTGTTGCAGGAGCGCTGCAACCAGCGGACCAGCCTCTATATCTATGCCGACGAGGGCTACGAACCCGTCGCACGCGTCGATGGCCTCGGGGCTCTGCAAAAGGTTCGCTACTATCACAACGACCCCAATGGCCTGCCCGAGCAGCTCACGGAAAGCGACGGCCATACGGTATGGAAGGCGCGTTATGAAGTCTGGGGCAATACCGTCGAGGAAACCCGCGAGCCCTATTACATCGAAGAACAGAACCTGCGCTTTCAGGGCCAGTACCTGGATCGAGAAACCGGGCTGCACTACAACACGCTGCGCTTTTACGATCCGCAGATCGGACGCTTCACGACGCCCGACCCTATCGGCCTGGCCGGCGGCCTTAACCTCTACCAGTACGCACCCAACCCCCTGAGCTGGATCGACCCGCTGGGCCTGATGAAGTGCTCAAGCCCACCCAAGGGGCGTAAGGTCAATCGCACGGTGTATCGATTCGAGGAGCCCGGACGCATCGGTACGACCTGGCAGGCACACAAGTGGAATGTGGAGTCCCGACACCGGTACACGGCCAGGGGACTGGGTGGCGTGTATGGCGCCAACTCGCGAAAGACCGCATTGGGCGAAGTCACCCACTGGGATGTCGACCTGTCCACACGGGTACTGGTCAGCAAAAAGGTGCAGCTAAACAACGTGCTGGACTTAACGCGCGCCGACGTGCGCAAACAGTTAGGCGTATCACTCAAAAGCATTACGGGTAACAAATACACCGAAACTCACCAGATCGGCAGCTGGGCAAAAGCCAATGGCTATGATGGGATTCTTGCCCCATCCGCGCGAAACCCGACCGGCAGCAACTTAATATCATTTGCAGGATTCTGATCATGCCACTTGAAGATGAATACCCCGGCGATGCCGACTGGCAAAGCATGGTAGCGCTGTACAAAGAAGACTATCTGGACGAAGACGCGCGCACCCTGGCGCAAGCATTGGCCGGCGACCTCGACGTGGCCGTTGTGCTGCGAGGCAAGCGAGGGCTCAAGGAAGGGCTGTGGTGGATCGAACGCAAAGTTCCCGCTCTCGACAATGTGCGGCCTGTCGACTGCCTTGAAGATCCGCGGCTGATCAAACGCCTGCGAACAGCCTTGATGAGCATGCCGTAACCAGACGAGGGAGCAACTGATTGACTATGGAAGGTCTCAAGAAAATCGCCACGGCCCTGGGCACCGCGTATGTCTGACGCACTCTGGGCCGCTCGCATGGGCGATGCACTGGCCCACACCTCGATGATGGCCGACATCCTCGGCGGTGTGCTGGAGGTGGCTGCCAATATCGCGATCACTGCCGTGGCGACTGCTGCCGTTGTCGCTGCCACAGGGATTACCGTCGTGACCGGCGGGTTGGGGTGCTTCCTGTTGGGCGCGGTAGTGGGCACGATTGTTGGCCTTGCCATGAGCAAGACCGGTGCAGACAAAGGCCTGACAAACTTATGCGATAGCTTCAGCAATGCCCTTTTCCCGCCCACGGTACAGGCGAATATTCTCACCGGCTCAACCGATACCCTGACCAACAACATCCCTGCCGCCCGGGCCGCCGGGGCGATCAGCTCTCATGTGGCGCCGGCAGGCACCGAACTGGAAGCACCCGAGCCGGAACCCGAGGCCAGTTATCTGGACATGGCCGAGAGTTTCTTCTCGCAGATGTGGCGCCCCACGGTTGCCACTCCGGCGCCAGGCGCCGTGCCAAAGCCGCTGGACCTGGTCGCGTGCATGAAGCATCCACCGATGCCGCCGCAGTTTCTCGCCGAAGGTTCGTCCAAGGTCACGATCAATGGCCAACCAGCGGTGCGCAGCGGCGACCGCAGTACGTGCGACGCCAGCGTGGTGTCTTCCGGGCTGATTTCACCCAACGTGACGATTGGCGGCGGCTCAGTGGTGGTGCGGGAAATCCGCAGCGGCAAGACACCCGGCGTCGGGCTCGCAGTCACGGCGTTGTTGATGCTCAAGGGCGGCAAGGGCAAGTTCTTCAGCAAGCTGCCGTGCATGCTGATCGGCGGCGCGACTTCGATGGCGGTCAGCAGTGCAATGGGCGCGATGGCCAACGCGGCCATGGGCTCGTCCAACCCGGTGCATGCGGCGACCGGCGCGAAAGTGCTGGGCGATGTCGAGGAGCTGGATTTCGTGCTGCCCGGCATCCTGCCAATCGACTGGCAACGCATCTACAACAGCCGCGACGAACGCCCCGGCAGTCTGTTCGGCGCGGGCTGGAGTGTCGCCTATGAGGTGTGCGTCGAGATCCGCCCTCATCCCGACGGCGGCGATACGCTGGTCTACACCGATGAGCAGGGCCGACCGATCGACATGGGCTCGATTGCCCTGGGCGGCGCGGTGTTCAGCGCCGGTGAAGGACTCTCCGTGCGGCGCCACCTCAACGGGCAATTGCTGATCGAAAGTGATGACGGCCTGTACCGGCTGTTCGAACCGACCCCGACCAATGCTGGCTTGCTTCGCCTGACTCAGCTCGGTGACCGCAACGACAACCGTATCCACGTCGACTATGACGCCGCCGGGCGCCTGGTGCGCCTGCGCGATACTTTCGATCTGGTGCAAGTCGAACTGGTGCGCGAGCGTGAACGCGTCACCCATATCGAACGCATCTATCCCGATCAACGCCGCGAAGTGCTCGTCAGCTATACCTACGACACGGCGGGAAATCTGGCTGAGGTACGCGATACCACCGGCCAGGTGCAGCGGCGCTTCGCCTACGACGCCGGGCGCCGGATGGTGGAGCATCAGTTGCCCACCGGGTTGCGTTGCTTCTATGAATGGGCGCTGGTCGAAGACCTGGAATGGCGCGTGGTCCGGCACTGGACCGACGAGGGTGACGCCTACCAGTTCGACTATGACTTGAAAGCCGGCCTCACCCGCATTACCGACGGCTTGCAACGCGTCAGCAGCCGCCACTGGAATACCCAGCATCAGATCATTCAATACAGCGACAACCTCGGCCAGACCTGGTTGTTCGAGTGGAACGACGAACGCCAATTGCTCAGTGCCACCGATCCACAGGGTGGGCGCTACGCATACAGTTACGACGAGGCCGGCAACCTGATCGGCGATTCCGACCCGCTGGGCCGCAGCGATTCGACGCTGTGGCTGGAACATTGGGCCTTACCGCTGGTGGAAACCGACGCCGCCGGCCACAGCTGGCAGTATCGCTACGACCCGCGCGGCAACTGCATCGCCGAAACCGATCCGCTGGGTCATATCACTCGCTATCGCTACGACGCCCATGGACAGGTCGTGGAAATCGTCGACGCCACGGGTAAACGCAAGAAGCTGCGGTGGAATTCGTTCGGGCAACTGGTCGAGCACATTGACTGCTCGGGTTACCCCACGCGCTTCAGCTATGACGAGCGAGGCTATTTGCAGGTCATCACCGACGCCCTCGGCGAACGCACTCAATTCAGCTATGACGCCAACGGGCGTTTGCTCAGCAGCCAACTGCCGGACGGACGCATTGAGCGCTATCAGCGCGATGTCAGCGGTCAGTTGGTGGGCTATACCGACCCCGCCGGGCACACCACGCTCTACCAGCACAACCGTCGCGGCCAGGTACGCCAGCGCACCGACGCCCATGGCCGGCAGGTGCAATTCGGCTATGACAGCTATGGGCGGCTGCAAGCGCTGGTCAACGAGAACGGCGAAAGCTATCGGTTCGCGTGGGATGCCGGGGATCGGCTGACCCAACAACAAGACCTCGACGGCAGCGCCAAGCGCTACACCTACGACCGGCTGGATAACATCACGGCAGTGACCGCCGCTGCGGCGCCTTATGGCAATGGCTTGGCGATAGTTCCCGAGGAGCCACCGGCCCCCATCGTTCATCGGCTGGAGCGCGATGTGGTTGGCCGGTTGATTGCCAAGACCACCGACGATGGCCGCACCGACTACAGCTACGATGCGGTGGACCAGCTAACCGCCGTCACCTTCACCGACTTGCAGGGCAATACCCAGGCTCTTGGTTTCGCTTACGACGCCCTTGGCCAGTTGCTTGCCGAACAGAGTTCAGCGGGCAATCTGCACCATCACTACGACGAACTCGGCAACCTGATCCAAACCCAACTGCCCGACGGCCGCTGGCTCAATCGTCTGTACTACGGCAGCGGCTACCTGCACCAGATCAACCTCGACGGCCAGGTCATCAGCGACTTCGAACGCGACCGCCTGCACCGCGAAGTGCTGCGCACCCAAGGCCAACTCAGCACCCGCAGCGAATACGACCGCAGCGGCCGCCTGCGCGCACGCCAGCGCCGCCACGCCAGCCAGCCCTCGTTGATGCCGGCGGCCACACAAAAACACTTCGAGTACGACCCCGCCGACAACCTGATCGGCAAACTCGACCAGCAACCCGCCGCGCAACATCGCCAACTGCTGCACTACGACGCCACCGGCCGCATCATCGCCAGCCAGGACAACCTGCGCGGCCAGCGCGAAACCTTCGCCTACGACGCGGCCGCCAACCTGCTCGACGGCCCGCAAACCTCTGGCGGCTTGGTGCGCCATAACCGATTGCTGACCTATCAGGACAAGCGTTACCGCTACGACGGCTTTGGCCGAATGATCGAAAAACGCAGCGCCAAACGCGGCGTGCAGCGCTTTGCCTACGACGCCGAAAGCCGGCTGATTGAAGTACGCAATGAAAACGGCAGCGTGCTCAGGATGACCTATGACCCGCTGGGCCGGCGTATTGAAAAAACCGAGCATGGCCGCGACGGCTATCCGCTGGGCGAAACCCGGTTCATGTGGGATGGCCTGCGGTTGTTGCAGGAGCATAAACACAGTCAGACGAGCCTGTATGTCTATGAAAACGAAGGCTACGAACCCTTGGCCCGAGTCGACGGCATCGGCCCGCTGCAGAAAATCCGCTACTACCACAACGATCTGAACGGGTTGCCGGAGCAACTGACCGAAGCAGATGGAGAAACGGTGTGGCGCGCGACGTATCGGGTGTGGGGCAACACACTGGAGGAGGTGCGCGAGCCTTATTACATTGAAGAGCAGAATTTGCGGTTTCAGGGGCAGTATCTGGACCGGGAGACGGGGCTGCATTTCAATACGTTTAGGTTTTATGATCCGGATGTGGGGCGGTTTACTACGCCGGATCCGATTGGGTTGACGGGGGGAATCAACCTCTACAAATACGCACAAAATCCCATCTCTTGGATTGACCCATGGGGACTTCTTAATCTCAACACCAACGGCGCTGCAGGTAATTTCGGTGTGTACGAAATTCGAATAGACGGTGAGCTGTACAAGTACGGCAAGGCCGATATGAACCGTGTAACAAAATCCAGCGGCAACCCGACCAGACTTCACCAACAAGTAGAAAAATTAGAACGGCTGAATCCTGGTAAAACGATTAAGGGTACCGTTCTAGAAAGCGGCATAAGCACGACCCAGGCGGCCAAGACCATCGAAACTGCCAAATTGGATGCACATTACAAAAAAACTGGCGGACTGATTCCTGAAGGAAACAAAAAGAGCTATAAAGGCCCTAAATCGCTATGTGGCAAATAAGAGAGGATAAATAATGCGCAACCCATACCCTATCGCCATAAGCGGACTTTTCCCAGATCCCGCTGCTGTTTTTTATGTATCGCACCATGTTAGCCGAATTATTCGAGAACAACTCGAACGCCAGATAATAAACACCGAAGTGTTCGATAAAAAATATGGTGACAATTATTGGCTGAGCCTGAGGGACTCAAGCGTGTCTGGGCTACTGGACCTAAATGTTACAGGCCCTGAGGTATCTAAGAGAAATAAAGCAGTGAGCTACTCCTTGAGAATGCCCAGCCAACCTATCAACAAAGACCCTACAGGCTATGAAAAATACCTTGAGTACCACGAAAAAGGTGTAAAAGAGGTCTTTGATGCATTAAAGATCCAGATGTCGGAGCCAATCGATAGCATTTATAACGCTATACGTAAGGAAGTGCGAAAATTGCCTCCGGACAAACTTAAGAATCCGGAATAAACATCGACGAACTTCAACCATATCACATGAGGCAAACTTATTTAAAATCACAGATCAAATAAATACCCCGCTTAATAAACCCAGGACTAACAGCAAGTTTCTATATTGATATATGGCAGGAACCCATCCTATTGGCTCAATTAAAATCGCACGTCGCCAGATCTACGATGAGACTTTTGAATTGGAGGCGCAGCAGCGGAAATTTTCCGTTTGTTGCCAAAGACAGCCACGGCAAACCACATATATTTGAAGTGAAGCGCGGTGCTTGGAAGTTGACCCCAGACACAGGGCCTGGCAGGTAACGTATCAGATATGGGGTAACACGCTAGATAGAGGCGCGCGAGCCTTATTACATTGAAGAGCAGAATTTGCGGTTTCAGGGGCAGTATCTGGACCGGGAGACGGGGCTGCATTTCAATACGTTTAGGTTTTATGATCCGGATGTGGGGCGGTTTACTACGCCGGATCCGATTGGGTTGGACGGAGAGCTTAATCTCTACCAATACGCATCAAATCCGATTGCATGGATCGATCCATGGGGATGGAAAACTTGCGGCGCTGCAAACGGAAATTCCAGACAAAATAACAAGGTAAATCATGTATACGTCATTCGTAACAAAACGACTGGGCAGGTGTACAAATATGGTATCAGCGGTGGGAAAATTTCCAAAAATGGGAAATCTTACCGAGCGCAGTCGCAGGTACGCAGACTTAACAGGGGGAGTTCTGATAAATACGAGTCCGCCATAATCAGAAAAAATGTAACACGCACCAAGGCTCTTAAAGTTGAACAAGGTAGAGTCAATGGTTACTCAGTAGCCGCTCAGCGAGCAGGTCAAACACCTTCATTTCCAAAAGTCGGGATTAATCCTGTGGGCAACTCACTGCCAAATGCGACGAGATAGAAACTCTGATGAGCAAATATTTATCAACACTCGAAATTATTCCAACTACAGACCGCCTGCAGGCTCACAGCGTTCGAGAGGCCGCCGTACTCTATATTTATCTTCTAACGACCACTTGCAAGCTTTCTACTGGTGGAGTTGCCAAAGTGGTTCTTCAGCAAGCGCCAGAGGAAGCAGAGCTGACACTTACAAATGTTTGCACCTACTCTCATCCTTTCAAGCGCTTACAGGACCTGCCGACGGAAGCTACAGACGCCGTCATTCGCCAGTGCTTAATCGACGATATCAATGAGGCGCTCCTATCATTAGCAACTCTCAAAGGTTGGGATACCGACCCAATACATAAACTTCATGCAGCGATTGTCAAACGTGGCTATCAGTTTTCCGGTACTTCAGGCCGCTCACTGAAAAACCCAGCTAAAACGCTCACGGCGTCAGCCGCCTGGCGCACGGATCGATACATTAATATCGGCGTCTTGGTGCAAGGCCCCAAAAACACACCAACCGAGTTTTTTACTGCCACACGAATTGGCATATCGCTGGGACTTTTCGAATCACTGCTAGGCGCTGTTGAATGGGTGGACGATCAAACCATTCGCCTTTTCCAAGCAAACAAGCGCGACTATTGGGAAATTAATACGATCTCTAAAGAGGTGAAATTCCACTTCCCCAGAGCTGAGTCCGGTGATGCCCATGGAGAGTTTGATCTGGGTAAAATGTACGTTGATGGATGGATAGTCGAACAGAATTTTGAACAAGCCCGGCAGTGGTTGGAGCGCTCCGCTGCTCAAGGTTTCTCTCGAGCAGTCAAACTTTTGCAGCGCATGAATGACGGCGACACAAACCTCGCGGATCCGGTGATGAACAGCAAAAAATGATTCCGGGGTATATTCCTCTTGCATCCCGATTACTGGCTGCTCCTCATACACTCTGCGACCTGACAGAGCAATATTGTTACGACTAACCGCACGTGTACCTGCGCTCACGCCACCGTTGCCTACACCGGCACAAAAGCAGTTCGAGCATGCCGCCGCCAACCTGCTCGACGGCCCGCAACCCGGTGCCGGGCTGGTGGTGCATAACAAACTGCTGACCTACCAGGACAAGCGTTACCGCTACGACGCCTTTGGCCGCATGATCGAAAAACGCAGCGCCAAACGCGGCGTGCAGCGCTTTGCCTACGACGCCGAAAGCCGGCTGATTGAAGTACGCAATGAAAACGGCAGCGTGCTCAGGATGACCTATGACCCGCTGGGCCGGCGTATTGAAAAAACCGAGCATGGCCGCGACGGCTATCCGCTGGGCGAAACCCGGTTCATGTGGGATGGCCTGCGGTTGTTGCAGGAGCATATGGACCGGGAGACGGGGCTGCATTTCAATACGTTTAGGTTTTATGATCCGGATGTGGGGCGGTTTACGACGCCGGATCCGATTGGGTTGGAAGGTGGCCTCCATCTTTACCAATTCGCGCCGAACCCAATTGGATGGGCCGATCCATGGGGCTGGGCGTATGCAGGGGTGGACTTTACTGGCAGCAGTGACCTGTATCCGATAAAAGGCTCACACAGAAATATCGTGACGATCAAGATGCAAGGCTCTAGATCGCGCGACTTTACTCAAGCCTACAAAGAACCAGGTATTCCTAGAAGCGCCAAGAAACACTATACCTGGCACCAGGTTGATGACTTCGACGCAAAATCCGGCAATACAACAATGCAGCTTGTCAGAAAGTCTGCCTATGAGGCTACGTACCCACATGGCGGTTCAGTTGCACAGTATGAAAAACACTTCAAAATTAAAGGGCGGACTTGCCTAAACAAATCCGCCACTCTCCACTCTTGAATCAAGAGTCTATCAAAACTACGTTACATCCGATTCTACAAGCGTTATCAATCTTTTAATCATTCTGTTCATGTGCTTGTGGCGCAGTTCAATCGCATCCATACGAGACTTGTCAGTCGGTGCGTCCGACGACTTCGGCGCTTCATACGGCTTATAAACAAGGTCGTATCGTGTACCCAGGTCTTGCAGCTGGGCTTCTATGCCATCCATGGTTTTTTCTTGATTGGTCAAGCGCCCGGCTGTGTCTTTTGGTGCATCCGATTTTTTACTAACCGCATTAGCCTCAGATCCTTCGTTAATGGAAAGGATCTGGTTGACCATCAACTCTGTTTTTATTTCACTGTCTTCGAGGCGCGCGTCTATTTTTTGCTTTTCTGTTGCTGCCGGGTCTACGGTCGTGGTCGTGCCGTCCGCGTTCTTTTTTGCCGCGCCTGGCATTGCAGCTTGCGCTTCGATTCTATCGATGATGGCTTTGGAAGCCAAATGTTCCCCCACATTCAAGGGGATATTCACCAGTAAATTTACCCCCCCACTGATAAGTGAGTTGCGCGCGCTGGACGCCAGTTCAGAAGAGAGCGGCGGGAACCCATTTTTATCGTGTAGATCGTTAATATTTTGCGTGGTCTTTAAAGAATCCTTAATACCAGGTGACGCGGCTTTGGGGTTTGGCAGAGGATGGGAGCCTCCTTGTTTATTTGACCGAGGATTGGAGCCCCCTGATCCATTTGCCTGAGGATTCGGACCTCCTTGCCCATTTGGCAGAGGATTCGAACCTGGATTCGAACCTGGATTCGAACCTGGATTCGAACCTGGATTCGATCCTGGATTCGATCCTGGATTCGAACCTGGATTCGATCCACTTCCGGAACCTCCATGTCCACTTGACCCTCCCCCCCTGCGTCCTCCGCCAGCCTTAGTAGCGCCACTTAACTCAGAAGCACCTATTTTCTCATTACTCGCCGTGGGATATTCAATACCCCCTCCGTTACCCGCATTCGAACCATATACAATCTTCGAGGAGTCAGCCGTTTGCTGCCCATTACCCGACGTCAACGGAACTGAGTTTCCTGGCACAGTTGGCTGAGGTGATGGAGTAATTGGAGGAATATAAGTTAGATCAGTGAGTTTCATTGAGACACCTCTTTAAAATAGTCTTGAGCGCGTCCCTGCAATCTCGACTAATAGGTGGCGCCTCATACCCATTAAGTTCCAGTGCGTAAGTAATCGTCCTTTACAAACAATAAAAAACTCTGCCCCGCTAATATTAATAACTGTATAAGCCGTGAGCCCCCTCCTTGCGCCTCGATTGCTTTTCCACACGCACAAAAAATGGGCACCCGACCCAGTCGGCGTGCCCACTTTTTCTACCTCCCCGCCCCCTTCGAGACGATACCGCTATTACGGGTTGACGCTGTCTTTGAGCGACTTGCCCGGCTTGAACGCAACGGTATTGCTGGCCTTGATTTTCACAGGCTCACCGGTTTGCGGGTTTTTGCCGGTGCGGGCGCCGCGGTGGCGTTGCAGGAAGGTGCCGAAGCCAACCAGGGTGACGCTGTCCTTGCGGTGCAGGGCGCCGGTGATTTCTTCGAGAACGGCGTTGAGGACGCGATTCGCCTGTTCTTTGGTGAGGTCCGCTTTTTCAGCGATGGCGGCTGCGAGTTCTGGTTTACGCATAAGTGAAGCCTCTTTGACGGTTTTTTGTTGTTATGTCCGTGCTGCTCTCTAATGGAGCAGCGCCCAAGGCGCCGCAGGCTCTACTCTGCGGCAGACGGGAGTGAGGATGGCATGCCCTCGGACGCCGCGCCAGTCTCGTGGCGACCTTTCTAGGGTGAAAAATAGGGTTATTCCGACAGAACGACCAGTATTTACGCCAGCAGCGGCGGAAGTTCTTTGTTCAACGCCAGTTTTTCCATCACGGCGCTGCCGGTCAGCGCGTAGCCCAGCAGGCGGCCGCTGGCATCGCGGCACAGGGCCTTGATGTCAGCGCCCTGCCCTTCGACGCTCCATACGCCTTCGGCGCCCCGTGGCGGTGGCGAAACCACCAGCGGGCAGACCGGGGTTTTCACGGTGACCGGCATCGGCCCGTAGCTGACGGCCGTGGCGTTGCCCGCCAGCGTCTGGGCCAAGGCGCGGGCGCAGCTCATCAGCGGCATGACGTACAGCAGGTTCAGGCCATCGACCTCGGCGCAGTCGCCCAGGGCATAGATGTTGGCGTGGGAGGTCTTGAGGTGGCGGTCGACCACGATCCCACGGTTGACCTGCAAGCCGGCAGCCGCGGCCAGGTCGACACGCGGGCGCAGGCCGATGGCCGAGACCACCAGGTCGCACTGGATCACTTCACCGTCCGACAGGTGCGCTTCCAGACCTTCGGCGCTGCGTTGCAGGCGGTTGAGCACCGGGCCCAGGTGGAAGCGCGCCCCAAGGCCTTCCAGCCCGGCTTGTACCGCTGCGGCCGCCGCTGGGTGCAGCAGGGTCGGCATGACTTGCTCGCACGGTGCCACCAGGTCGATTTCGTAGCCGCCGAGGATCAGGTCGTTGGCGAATTCGCAGCCGATCAGGCCGGCGCCAAGCAGCAGCACGCGGCGTTTACCGACGGCTGCCGCGCGAAAGCGGGCGTAGTCTTCAAGATCGTTGATCGGGAAAATCAGCTCCGCGGCGTCGCCTTCGACCGGCACGCGCACGGTTTCCGCGCCCCAGGCCAGGACCAGGTCGCGGTAAGTCACCGCTTCTTCGCCGATCCACAAGCGCTTGTGGCCCGGGTCAATACCGGTGATACGGGTATGAGTGCGTACCTCGGCCTTGAGTTGCTCGGCCATGGCACCGGGTTCAGCCATGCTCAGGCCATCGGCTTCCTTGTTCTTGGCAAAGCCGGTGGAGAGCATGGGCTTGGAGTAGGAGCGCCCATCATCCGCGGTGATCAGCAACAACGGGGTATCGCTGTCGAGCTTGCGAAACTCGCGGGCCACGTTGTAACCGGCGAGCCCTGTGCCGATGATCACGACAGGTGCGTTCATTCCTTTCTCCTTGTAGTACGTTTCTTAAATTCGCGATTACGCGATTTCAATCATTTCGAAATCCACTTTGCCCACGCCGCAGTCCGGGCACAGCCAGTCTTCCGGAACGTCCTGCCACAGGGTACCCGGAGCGATTCCGTCGTCCGGCCAGCCGTCTTTCTCGTCATAGATCAGGCCGCAGACTATGCATTGCCACTTCTTCATTTACTTGCTTCCTCAGGGTCCAGGCAGGTTGGCCGACGGTCGATAGATCCCGCGTTGCCGTGCGGCTCAGCGCGTTTTGTACTGATCGGGGCCTGCAGATGCAAGTACGATCGACACAAGGCACCGGTTCAGCCCGGCAAAAGAGCCGGACGCCATGGTAAGCTCGCCGCCTCTTTTGCTGCCAATATTGACGCACCGTGCCGCACTCAATCGCCCTTCCCGATGCTTGCCAATGGCTGACCCAGAGCCTTCTGAGCCCCCTGCCCGCGCCGTTGACCCTTGACTGGCTGTTCGACGAGGGCTCGCTGACGCGGCGCCTGACGGGGCTGTCCAGCGACAGTTTCAGCGTGACGCCGCTGTGCGAAGGCTGGCAGCCGTTGCGCGACGATGAGTGCGCGGCGCTTGACCTGCCCCAGGCCAGCATCGGTTGGGTGCGCGAGGTGTATTTGCGCGGGCATGGCCAGCCGTGGGTGTTTGCCCGCAGCGTGGCGTCGCGCAGTGCGTTGCAAGGCGACGGGTTGCATATGGACGAGCTGGGGAGCCGCTCCCTGGGCGAGCTGCTGTTCTGCGACCGCGCCTTCACGCGCCGGGCGATCGAGGTCTGCCATTACCCGCGCCCATGGCTGCCCCCCGCGGATCAGCTCGACGGGCTGTGGGCGCGCCGCTCGCGGTTCGATCGCGGGGCGCTGAGCGTGCTGGTCGCCGAAATCTTCCTGCCGAGCCTGTGGCACGCGGTGCATGACCACCCGGAGAACCGCTGATGTATCAACGCCTGCTCAAATCCTTGAACCGTCTGAACCCCAGGGCCTGGGATTTCATTCAGTTGACGCGCATGGACAAACCCATCGGCATCTACCTGCTGCTGTGGCCGACGCTGTGGGCGCTGTGGATCGCCGGCAAGGGCTCGCCGTCCTTGATCAATATCCTGATTTTCGTGCTCGGCGTGGTGCTCACTCGCGCCGGCGGTTGCGTGATCAACGACTGGGCCGACCGCAAGGTCGACGGCCACGTGAAGCGCACCGAGCAACGCCCACTGGTCAGCGGCAAGATCAGCTCGAAAGAGGCGCTGGTGTTTTTCGCGCTGCTGATGGGCATCAGCTTCCTGCTGGTGCTGCTGACCAACGCGACGACCATCCTGCTGTCCCTCGGCGGCCTGGCGCTGGCGGCGAGCTATCCGTTCATGAAGCGCTACACCTATTACCCGCAAGTGGTGCTGGGCGCGGCGTTTTCCTGGGGCATGCCGATGGCGTTCACCGCCGAAACCGGCAACCTGCCTGCCGCCGCGTGGCTGCTGTACATCGCCAATGTGCTGTGGACGGTGGGCTACGACACCTATTACGCCATGACCGACCGCGACGACGATTTGAAGATCGGCGTGAAATCCACCGCCATCCTGTTTGGCGACGCCGACCGGGCGATCATTCTGACCCTGCAAGGCCTGGCGCTGGCGTGCCTGTTGCTGGCCGGCGCGCGGTTCGAGCTGGGCGGCTGGTTCCACCTGGGGTTGCTGGCGGCGGCGGGCTGTTTTGCCTGGGAATTCTGGTACACCCGGGACAGGGACCGGATGAAGTGCTTCAAGGCGTTTTTGCACAACCACTGGGCCGGGTTGGCGATCTTTGTCGGGATTGTCGCGGATTACGGGTTTCGATGAGGGGCCAGGCCCCTCATCGCGAGGGCCCAACTAAGGCTTGGCGACTTTCCAGGCCCCGTCCATCTTGCCTTCACCGGTCATGTCGCCGGCCTTCTTGTCCATGACGAAGGTGTAGAGCGGCTTGCCGCTGTAGGCCCACTGACTCTTCTGGTCGTCACGGGTGATCACGGTCCATTTGCCCATGGGCTTGTCGGTGGACGCCGCCGTCAATGGCGGCCAGTTGGCGGCGCACTTATCGTTGCACATGGATTTGCCATTGGCGTCCTTGGCGAAGGTATAGAGCGTCATGCCGTTGTGATCGACCAATATCCCGTCTTTGGTCGTCGCGGGGTCCGCCGCGAATGCCAGGGTCGGCAGCGTCAACGCCGCCGTGACCAGCAGGGCCTTCCAGGAAAAAGTACTGTAAGTCATCGGAACCTTCCTTTTGTGGTTGTCAGGATTCGGACCCAAAGCGTAGTCCACGCAGGCGGGAATTGCGCGAGCAGCTAAATTACTGTCACACGACTGCAATAATTCCGTTATCTAATGCGGCGCAAGACAGTTAAATGACAAGAGGATTTTAGGCATGGTTGGCAGGAGCATTCTGATCGTCGACGACGAAGCGCCCATTCGCGAGATGATCGCCGTCGCGTTGGAAATGGCCGGCTATGACTGCCTGGAAGCGGAGAACTCGCAGCAGGCCCATGCCATTATCGTCGACCGCAAACCGGACCTGATTCTGCTCGACTGGATGCTGCCCGGCACCTCCGGCATCGAACTGGCGCGGCGTCTCAAGCGTGACGAGCTGACCGGCGACATCCCGATCATCATGCTCACGGCCAAGGGCGAAGAAGACAACAAGATCCAGGGCCTGGAAGTCGGCGCCGATGACTACATCACCAAGCCGTTTTCCCCACGGGAACTGGTCGCACGCCTGAAAGCCGTACTGCGCCGCGCCGGCCCGACCGATGGCGAAGCACCGATCGAAGTCGGCGGCCTGTTGCTGGACCCGATCAGCCACCGCGTGACCATCGACGGCAAGCCCGCCGAGATGGGCCCGACCGAATACCGTCTGCTGCAGTTCTTCATGACCCACCAGGAACGCGCCTACACCCGCGGCCAGTTGCTGGACCAAGTGTGGGGCGGCAATGTGTATGTGGAAGAGCGCACCGTGGACGTGCATATCCGTCGCCTGCGCAAAGCCCTGGGCGATGCCTACGAGAATCTGGTACAAACCGTGCGCGGCACCGGCTATCGGTTTTCCACCAAGGGCTGAGCCAGCCGGTTTCTGAACGCAAGAGCCTGACTTAACAGCTGACAAGGACGCATGTTCAAGTGAACCAAAACTGGCATGGCACGCTGATCCGCCACCTGCTGCTGTTGATCACCGGCTGCTTGCTGGTAGGCCTGATCAGCGGCCAATACGGCTGGAGCCTGGCCGTCGGCATTGGTCTGTACCTGGGCTGGACCCTCAAGCAATTGCTGCGCCTGCATGAATGGCTGCGCCAACACAAACCCGATGAAGCGCCACCCGACGGCTACGGCCTGTGGGGCGAGGTGTTCGACAGCATCTACCACCTGCAACGCCGCGACCAACGGGTACGCGGGCGCCTGCAAGCGGTGATCGACCGGGTGCAGGAGTCCACCGCCGCGCTGAAAGACGCAGTGATCATGCTCGACAGCGACGGCAACCTCGAATGGTGGAACCGCGCCGCCGAGACCCTGCTGGGCCTCAAGACGCCCCAGGACAGCGGCCAACCGGTGACCAACCTGGTCCGCCACCCGCGCTTCAAGGAATACTTCGAGCAGGAAAACTACGAAGAAGCCCTGGAAATTCCCTCGCCCACCAACGACCGCGTACGCATCCAGCTGTACCTGACGCGCTACGGCAACAACGAACACTTGATGCTGGTGCGCGACGTAACCCGCATCCACCAGTTGGAACAGATGCGCAAGGACTTCGTTGCCAACGTCTCCCACGAGCTGCGCACCCCGTTGACGGTGATCTGCGGCTACCTGGAGACGCTGCTGGACAACGTCGACGAGATCAACCCGCGCTGGAGCCGCGCCCTGCAGCAGATGCAGCAGCAAGGCTCGCGCATGCAAACCCTGCTCAATGACCTGCTGTTGCTGGCCAAGCTGGAGGCGACCGATTACCCGTCGGATAACCACCCGGTGGCAGTGCAAAGCCTGTTGCAGACCATCAAGAACGACGCCCAGGCCCTCTCCGGCCAACGCGGGCAACAGATCACCCTGGAAGCCGACCCGTCGGTACTGCTCAAAGGCAGCGAAGGCGAATTGCGCAGCGCGTTTTCCAACCTGGTGTTCAACGCCGTGAAGTACACACCGGACAAGGGCAATATCCGCATCCGCTGGTGGGCCGACGCCCAGGGCGCGCACCTGAGTGTGCAAGACTCCGGCATCGGCATCGACGCCAAGCACCTGCCGCGCCTGACCGAGCGCTTCTACCGCGTCGACTCCAGCCGCAACTCCAACACCGGCGGCACTGGGCTGGGCCTGGCGATCGTCAAGCACGTGCTGCTGCGCCACCGCGCACGCCTGGAAATCAGCAGTGTGCTCGGCCACGGCAGCACCTTTACCTGCCATTTTCCGCCGCCCCAGGTAACCCGTTCGCGGATGGTCGTGAATGATGAATAGCCCGGACACAATACAACGCTAAATGTGGGAGCAAGCCCCCTCCCACATTTGGAATTGCATTGTTCCAAAGCAGGTATTCCTGGCTCCACCAGGCAGCAACCACTAGGCAAGCGCTGCGCCAGCCGCTACATTGGCCGACTTGTGTCCGCCTTTCAGGCGCTCCTGTCACCCCTATTGAACATACGGAACCCGCAAAACCCCATCATGGACCCTTCCCCAGGTATCACCCTCGCCACACTCTTCGCCGATTTCGGCATGATTCTTTTTGCACTGATCCTGGTACTGCTCAACGCGTTCTTCGTTGCGGCGGAGTTTGCCATGGTCAAACTGCGCTCCACGCGGGTCGAGGCCATCGCCCACACCAACGGTTGGCGCGGGCAGATCCTGCGCACCGTCCACCGCCAGCTCGACGCCTACCTGTCGGCCTGCCAGCTGGGTATCACCCTCGCCTCCCTGGGCCTGGGCTGGGTCGGCGAGCCGGCGTTTGCGCATATCCTCGAGCCGCTGCTGGGCGCCGCTGGCGTCGAGTCGCCGGAAGTGATCAAAGGCGTGTCGTTCTTTTCCGCCTTCTTCCTGATTTCCTACCTGCACATCGTGGTCGGTGAACTGGCGCCCAAGTCCTGGGCCATTCGCAAGCCGGAACTGCTGTCGCTGTGGACGGCGGTGCCGCTGTACCTGTTCTACTGGGCCATGTACCCGGCAATCTACCTGCTCAACGCCAGCGCCAATGCCATCCTGCGGATCGCTGGGCAAGGCGAACCCGGCCCGCACCATGAGCACCAGTACAGCCGCGAAGAACTCAAGCTGATCCTGCACTCCAGCCGTGGCCAGGACCCCAGCGACCAAGGCATGCGCGTCTTGGCCTCGGCCGTGGAAATGGGCGAACTGGAAGTGGTCGACTGGGCCAACTCGCGGGAAGACCTGGTGACCCTGGACTTCAACGCCCCGCTCAAGGAAATCCTCGCGCTGTTCCGTCGCCACAAATTCAGCCGTTACCCGGTGTATGACGCGCAGCGCAACGAGTTTGTCGGCCTGCTGCACATCAAGGACCTGCTGCTGGAACTGGCGAACCTGGACCATCTCCCCGAGTCGTTCAACCTGGCCGAACTGACCCGCCCGCTGGAGCGCGTGTCGCGGCACATGCCGCTGTCGCAGTTGCTGGAGCAGTTCCGCAAAGGCGGCGCGCACTTCGCCCTGGTGGAAGAAGCCGACGGCAAGGTCATCGGCTACCTGACCATGGAAGACGTGCTCGAAGTGCTGGTGGGCGATATCCAGGACGAACACCGCAAGGCCGAGCGCGGCATCCTCGCCTACCAGCCGGGCAAACTGCTGGTACGCGGCGATACGCCGCTGTTCAAGGTGGAACGCCTGCTTGGCGTCGACCTCGACCACATCGAAGCGGAAACCCTGGCCGGGCTGGTCTACGACACCCTCAAGCGGGTGCCGGAAGAGGAAGAAGTCCTCGAGGTTGAAGGCCTGCGGATCATCATCAAGAAGATGAAAGGGCCGAAAATCGTGTTGGCCAAGGTCCTGCTGCTGGACTGACCGTCAATTGCCCAAGGCAAAATTGGGCAATACCCCCACGGGCTGGTTGAACTCATACGGGATCGATACCAGCCCCGCCTCGGTCCGCTGCTGCACCACAAAGTGCAGGTGCGGCCCGCTGCTGTTGCCGGTGTTGCCCGACAACCCCAGCGCACTGCCCACCGCCACCCGCTGCCCCGGCCTGACGCTGACCGACCCTTGCTTGAGGTGCAGGTACACGCCCTGGGTGCCGTCATCGTGCAGCACCCGCACGAAATTCCCTGACGCATCGTTGCCGCGCCCGGCCTGGTCATTCTCGATCTTCACCACCCTGCCGCTGCGCGCCGCAATGATCGGCGTGCCTTCGGGCATGGCAATGTCCATGGCGTAGCGGCTTTTGGCGTCGGTATGGCTGAAGCTGCCGTTGGGGCCTTGGCTCAGGCGAAACGGCCCGCCGCGCCAGGGCAAGGGGTAGCGGTAGGCCTGCTGGGGATAACCGGGCCTTGGCCGGTCGAGCACCGGCCGTTGCACGCGCACGGCCCCCCGCTCCCGGATCACAAACGCCTGGGCGCCGGGGGTTTGCCGGTCGCTGAAAAACACCTCGCCATTGGCGTCGGTGGATTTGTAGAGGGTCATGGCCGGGGTCGACGTGGCGACCGTGGCCAATACGCAGAGCAGCAGTAGGCGAATGAGCATGACGCGAACCTGCCGGGGGGACTGAATGGCAGGCTAGCAAGGCTTGATGACAAGACCGTGTGAGATTTACCCGATACTGAAAACAACGAACTTCACATGTAAGAGCGGGCTTGCTCGCGATTGCGGTAGTTCAGCCAACGAAGATGTTGAATGAAAGACCATCGGGAGCACGCCCCCTTCCACAGAGGACAGGTGGCGTTCTGTGAATCAGGCACCCGGCACAAAATGCTTCTGCGCCGTACCCCGCGCGATCAGCCGCGAGATGTAGTCCAGTTTCTGCGCATCCTGGTCGATAAAGCGGAAAGTCAGTTGCAGCCAGTCGCTGTCGGGCTTGGGCTCGAAGGCGACGACGGCGTGCAGGTAGCCGTTGAGGCGCGCGACTTCGGCGTTGTCGCCTTGCTCAAGGTCGAGCACCGCGCTTTCCAGTACCTGAGGCAGGACCTCACCGCGACGGACCACCAGCAGCGCTTCCTTGATGCTCAGGCCCTTGATCACGCATTGCTGGGTGCCGCTGGACAGCCGCAACTGACCCTGCCCGCGACCACTGGCGGGCGCAGCGGCGGCAGCCACCTTCACGGGCGGGCTGTTGAGCAGGCCTTTGCTCGGTGCAGCCGCCGCGACAGGAGCGACCTTGACCGCTTCGGGCTTGCCACCGGTCAGGGCGCTCAGGGAGTCGTTGCCGAACGCTGAGTTCATCTTGGTCGGTGCGCTGGCGACCAGGGCGTCGAGGCGCCCGACCTTGTGCAGAGCGTGCTTGACCTTGGTCAACAGCTGTTCGTTGGTGAACGGTTTGCTGACGTAGCCGGAAACCCCGGCCTGGATCGCCTGCACCACGTTCTCTTTGTCGCCGCGGCTGGTCACCATCACGAACGGCATGGCTTTGAGCTGCGGTTGCTCACGGCACCAGGTCAACAGCTCCAGGCCGGACATCTCGGGCATTTCCCAGTCGCACAACACCAGATCGAAGGTTTCGCGCATCAGGATGGCCTGGGCCTTTTTGCCGTTCACCGCATCTTCAATCTTGATCCCGGGGAAGTAATTGCGCAGGCACTTCTTCACCAGGTCGCGAATAAACGAGGCGTCATCCACCACCAATACACTGACTTTACTCATCGACCCTTTATCCTATAAAAACGCGGCACGCAGAACGCCTGACTGATGGCATTTTGCCAAAACTCTGTAGTTGTGTTGGGACTTTCTTTCACCCCACGCACAAAAAAATCAGCGCCCACAAACGAAAACGCCCGACCAAAGGCCGGGCGTTAATATCTCGGGCAACCTTACTTATCGTCAGATTCGCCCGGAACATTAGGGATTTGATCGGTAGATCCTTCAACTTCGGCTTTCATGCGCTTGAGGCCCATGTGCCGCACGTCGGTGCCACGCACCAGATAGATCACCAACTCCGAGATATTGCGCGCGTGGTCGCCGATCCGCTCCAGCGAACGCAGCACCCAGATAATGCTCAAGACCCGTGTGATAGAGCGCGGGTCTTCCATCATGTAGGTGGCCAGCTCGCGCAGGGCGGTCTTGTACTCACGGTCGATGATCTTGTCGTACTGGGCCACCGACAACGCCAGTTCGGCGTCGAAACGGGCAAACGCGTCCAGGGCATCGCGCACCATGTTGCGCACCTGGTCACCGATATGCCGCACTTCCACATAACCGCGCGGCGCTTCGCCTTCTTCGCACAGTTGGATGGCGCGGCGGGCGATCTTGGTGGATTCATCGCCGATACGCTCAAGGTCGATCACCGACTTGGAAATACTGATGATCAAGCGCAGGTCGGAAGCCGCCGGCTGGCGACGGGCGAGAATGCGCAGGCATTCTTCGTCGATATTGCGTTCCATCTGGTTGATCTGGTCATCGATCTCGCGCACTTGCTGGGCCAGGCCCGAGTCGGCCTCGATCAGCGCGGTGACCGCATCGTTGACTTGCTTCTCCACCAGCCCGCCCATCGCCAGGAGGTGGCTGCGCACTTCCTCAAGCTCGGCGTTGAACTGCGCGGAGATGTGGTGGGTAAGGCCTTCTTTGCTAATCATGTTGGCGTCCTTGGAGCGTCCGGAAAGGTGCGGAGAACCGCAGCGTCAATGCAATCTGAACCACAGCTTCCTAGCCGTAGCGACCGGTGATGTAGTCTTCGGTCTGTTTCTTCGCCGGATTGGTGAACAGGGTATCGGTATCGCCGAACTCCACCAGCTTGCCCATGTACATGAACGCGGTGTAGTCGGAAACCCGCGCCGCCTGTTGCATGTTGTGAGTCACGATAACGATGGTGAACTTGGACTTGAGCTCGTAGATCAGTTCTTCGACTTTCAACGTCGAGATCGGGTCGAGTGCCGAGCAAGGTTCGTCGAGCAGCAGCACTTCCGGTTCCACGGCGATGGTACGCGCGATCACCAGGCGTTGTTGCTGGCCGCCGGACAGGCCGAGTGCGGAGTCGTGCAGGCGGTCCTTGACCTCGTCCCACAGCGCGGCGCCTTTAAGCGCCCATTCGACCGCTTCGTCGAGGATGCGCTTCTTGTTGATGCCCTGGATGCGCAAGCCGTAGACCACGTTTTCGTAGATGGTCTTGGGGAACGGGTTGGGCTTCTGGAACACCATGCCCACCCGGCGACGCAGCTCGGCCACGTCTTCACCCTTGCGGTAGATGTTGCTGCCGTAGAGGTTGATCGCACCGTCCACGCGGCAACCGTCGACCAGGTCGTTCATGCGGTTGAAGGTGCGCAGCAGCGTGGACTTGCCGCAGCCCGACGGGCCGATGAAGGCGGTCACGCGCTGCTTGGGGATGTTCATGCTGACGTCGAACAGCGCCTGTTTTTCGCCGTAGTACAGGCTCAGACCCGGCACTTCGATGGCCACGGTTTCCTGGGCCAGGCTCAGGCTCTGCTTGTCACGACCCAGGGCAGACATGTTGATGCCATGGGAATGGGTTTCTTGTTGCATGGGATGCTCCCTGTGCTACCAATTCGTGTTGTTGAACCGCCGGGGGCGGTTTACTCAAATTCTGCGTATATCGTGGTCTAGTGTGGGAGGGGGCTTGCCCCCGATAGCAGTGTGTCAGCCAGCATATGTGTTTCTGATACGCCGCTATCGGGGGCAAGCCCCCTCCCACATTTAGTCCGCGTTTACTTCAATTAACTGTCCAGCGCCTTGTACTTCTCGCGCAGGTGGTTACGGATCCACACCGCCGACAAGTTGAGCGTGGCGATCACCAGCACCAGCAACAGCGCGGTGGCATATACCAGCGGCCTTGCGGCCTCGACGTTGGGGCTCTGGAAACCGACGTCATAAATATGGAAGCCCAGGTGCATGATCTTCTGGTCAAGGTGCAAGTAAGGGTAGTTGCCGTCCAGCGGCAGCGACGGGGCCAGCTTGACCACGCCCACCAGCATCAGCGGCGCTACTTCACCGGCGGCACGGGCCACGGCGAGGATCATGCCGGTCATCATCGCCGGGCTGGCCATCGGCAGCACGATCTTCCACAGCGTTTCCGCCTTGGTCGCGCCGAGTGCCAGCGAGCCTTCGCGCACAGTGCGAGGAATCCGCGCCAGGCCTTCCTCGGTAGCCACGATCACCACCGGCACCGCCAGCAGCGCCAGGGTCAGCGACGCCCACAACAGGCCCGGCGTGCCGAAGGTCGGGGCCGGCAGGGCTTCGGCGAAAAACAGGCGGTCAACCGAGCCACCCAATACATACACGAAGAAGCCCAGGCCGAACACGCCGTAAACGATGGCCGGTACGCCCGCCAGGTTGTTCACGGCAATGCGGATGATCCGCGTCAGGGTGTTCTGCTTGGCGTATTCACGCAGGTACACCGCCGCCAGCACGCCGAACGGGGTCACGATCATCGCCATGATCAGGGTCATCATCACGGTGCCGAAGATGGCCGGGAAGATCCCGCCTTCGGTGTTGGCTTCCCGTGGGTCGTCGCTGAGGAACTCCCAGACCTTGCTGAAGTAGAAGCCGACCTTGGTCATCGTGCCCATGGCGTTCGGCTGATAGGCGTGGACCACTTTGCCGATGCCGATTTCGACTTCCTTGCCGTTCGCATCGCGGGCAGTCAAGGCGTCGCGGTTGAATTGGGCGTGCAGGTCGGCCAGGCGCGCTTCGATGTCCTGGTAACGGGCATTCAGTTCGGCGCGGCCCGAGTCCATGTCGGCCTGGGCGGCGGCGTCGAGCTTGCCTTCCAGTTCCAGCTTGCGACCGTGCAGACGGATACGTTCAAGACCGGCGTTGATCGCGCCGATATCGGACTTCTCAAGGGTCTTGAGCTGGGCCGCCAGCTTGTTCACGCGGTCGACCCGAGCCTGCAGCTCCGGCCACGCAGCCTGGCCTTCGGCGATGACCTTGCCATCCTGCTTGACGTTGACCAGGGTGCCGTAGAAGTTGCCCCACTCACGGCGCTCGATGGTCATCAATTCCAGCGGTTTGGTCTGGTTCTTCAGCCATTCGCCGACGATCCATGTGAAGTCGTTGCCGTTCAGATCGCGGTTACCGACTTTGATCAACTCGCGGGTCATGAATTCCGGGCCCACGTCGGGCACGGGCAGGCCAGCGCTTTTCAGGCGCTCGCGCGGCACTTCTTCTTTCTGTACCACTTCGCCGATGACGATATGGTTTTCTTGGCCCGGGACATCGTAGTTGGCCTGGATCAGGTCAGCCGGCCAGAAGTGGCCCAAACCACGCACCGCAATCACAGCCAGCAAACCAAGGGTCATGATGACCGCGATGGACACCGCGCCACCGCTGATCCAGACGCCGGGGGCGCCGCTCTTGAACCATCCATTCAGGGAGTTCTGTTTCACAGACTTCTACCTTTCTTAAAGCGACGAGTATTTCTTGCGCAGACGCTGACGAATCAGCTCGGCGAGGGTGTTCATGATGAAGGTGAACAACAGCAGCACCAGCGCCGAGAGGAACAGCACGCGGTAGTGACTGCCGCCCACTTCCGACTCGGGCATTTCCACCGCGACGTTGGCCGCCAGGGTGCGCAGGCCTTCGAACAGGTTCATCTCCATCACCGGAGTGTTACCGGTGGCCATCAGCACGATCATGGTCTCGCCCACGGCGCGCCCCATGCCGATCATCAGCGCCGAGAAAATCCCCGGGCTGGCGGTCAGGATGACCACGCGGGTCATGGTCTGCCACGGCGTGGCGCCCAGGGCCAAAGAGCCCAGGGTCAGGCCGCGCGGCACGCTGAACACGGCGTCTTCGGCGATGGAGTAGATGTTCGGGATCACCGCGAACCCCATCGCCAGGCCGACGACCAGGGCGTTGCGCTGGTCATAGGTGATGCCCAGGTCATGGGAGATCCACATCCGCATGTCGCCGCCGAAGAACCAGGTTTCCAGGTACGGGCTCATGTACAGCGAGAGCCAGCCCACAAACAGGATCACCGGGATCAGGATCGCGCTTTCCCAGCCATCGGGAACCCGCAGGCGAATGGACTCAGGCAGGCGGCTGAAGATAAAACCGGCCACCAGGATGCCAATCGGCACCAGCATCAGCAGGCTGAAAATCCCCGGTAGATGCCCTTCGACATACGGCGCGAGGAACAGGCCGGCGAAGAAGCCGAGGATCACCGTCGGCATCGCTTCCATCAGCTCGATCACCGGCTTGACCTTGCGGCGCAGGCCCGGCGCCATGAAGTACGCAGTGTAGATCGCTGCGGCAACAGCCAGCGGCGCGGCCAGCAACATGGCGTAGAACGCGGCCTTCAGCGTACCGAAGGTCAGCGGCGCGAGGCTCATCTTGGGTTCGAAATCGGTGTTGGCGGCGGTCGATTGCCAGACGTATTTAGGCTCGTCGTAGTTTTCGTACCAGACCTTGCTCCACAGCGCGCTCCACGACACTTCCGGGTGCGGGTTGTCCAGCAGCAACGGTTGCAGCTTGCCGCCGGCTTCGACGATCACACGGTTGGCCCGTGGCGACAGGCCGAACACGCCCTGGCCATCGACCACCGGGTCCACCAGCAGGGTGCGGTGGGCGGTGCTGTGGAACACGCCGAACTTGCCGGAAGCGTCGAGGGCGGTGAAGCCTTTGCGGCGTTCTTCGGCGGTGATTTCAACGATGGGCGCAGTGCCCATCTCGAAGGTGCGGATCTGCTTCAGGCGCTGTTCGCCATCCGGGTCACGGGCCATGAACCACTGGGCCAGGCCGCCCTTGGAGTTACCGACGATCAGCGAGATACCACCCACCAGTTGGGTGCTGGCGGTGATTTCGGCGTCGCCGTCTTCCAGCAGTTTATAGCGACCGTTGAGGCTCTTGTCGCGCAGGCTGAACACATCCGCCAGGGCACGGCCGTTGATCACGTACAGCCATTGCTGGCGTGGGTCGATGAAGATCGCCTTCACCGGCTCGGTCATCTGCGGCAGCTCGATACGCTTCTGCTCGCTGGTGACTTCGCCGGTCATCATGTTTTCTTCACGGCTCAGGGACAGCACGTTCAAGTGCGAACCGGCCGAACCGGCCACCACCAGCGAGGTGTCGGTGACGTTCAGCGCGACGTGTTCCAGCGGGCGACCGGCGTCATCCAGCACGATCGGCGTTTCGCCGTAAGGGTATTCGATGGCCGGGCTGATGGTCTTCTTGCCGTCCGGGTAGGACACCTTGTAGGTGTGGCGGAACACCAGGGACTGGCCATTGGACAAACCGAGGATCACCAGCGGGCTGCCCGGCTGGTCTTTACCAATCGACACGACGCTGACGCCGGCCGCCAGCGGCAGGTCGATGCGCTTGAGTTCGGCGCCGGTGCTCACGTCGAAGAACAGCGCCTGGCCTTTGTCGGAAACCCGCATGGCGACTTGGTTCTGTTCTTCCAGCGAGATCATCAACGGCTTGCCCGCGTCTTGCATCCACGCCGGTGTCAGCGCGGCTTCCTTGGTCAACGAGGCGCCCTGGAACAAGGGCGCGACCACGTAGGCCAGGAAGAAGAAGATCAGAGTGATAGCGCCGAGGACGGCGAGGCCGCCGATCAGCACGTACCAACGGGTCAGGCGATCCTTGAGCGCGCGAATGCGGCGCTTGCGTTGCAACTCAGGCGTATTGAAGTCAATACGCTTGGGGGGAGAAGTCGTCGTCATAGTGGAATTGGCCAGATCATTCATGCGCACACCCTAGCGGTCCTGTATGACAGAAAGATGACAATGCAGTGACGCAAGAAATCCGCCGCATGGCAGAGCCGGCAGCGGACTAAAAATTAGGAGTTTCTGTAGGAGCGAGCTTGCTCGCGAAGAGCGTTAACGATAACGCGCTGCTTCTGAATAAACGCAGTGCTCTATCATCTTTCGCGAGCAAGCCCGCTCCTACAGAACGGCCGGTTTTACCCGGCCCAGCAACTTAGTTGCCTTCTTTCAGACCCAGGTCAGCCAGTGCCTTGGCGGCAACTTTGGCTGGCAGTGGGATGTAGCCGTCTTTGACCACAACTTCCTGGCCCTGCTTGGACAGAACCAGCTTCACGAACTCGGCTTCCAGCGGCGCCAGCGGCTTGTTCGGGGCTTTGTTGACGTAAACGTAGAGGAAACGCGACAGCGGGTATTTGCCGTTCAGGGCGTTTTCTTCGCTGTCTTCGATGAAGTCAGTGCTGCCTTTCTTGGCCAGGGCCACGGTCTTCACGCTGGCGGTCTTGTAGCCGATGCCCGAGTAACCGATGCCGTTCAGCGAGGAGCTGATCGACTGCACGACCGAAGCCGAGCCTGGTTGTTCGTTCACGTTAGGCTTGTAGTCGCCTTTGCACAGGGCTTCTTCTTTGAAGTAGCCGTAGGTGCCGGATACCGAGTTACGACCGAACAGTTGCACTGGCTTGTTGGCCAGGTCGCCGGTCACACCCAGGTCGCCCCAGGTTTTGACGTCGGCTTTGGCACCGCACAGGCGAGTCGAGGAGAAGATCGCGTCGACTTGTTCCATGGTCAGGTGCTTGATCGGGTTGTCCTTGTGCACGAACACGGCCAGGGCATCCACGGCAACCGGGATAGCGGTTGGCTTGTAGCCGTACTTCTGCTCGAAGGCCGCCAGTTCGGTGTCCTTCATCTTGCGGCTCATCGGGCCCAGGTTGGAGGTGCCTTCAGTCAGCGCAGGTGGCGCAGTGGCAGAACCAGCAGCTTGAATCTGGATGTTGACGTTCGGGTATTCCTTTTTGTAACCCTCGGCCCACAGGGTCATCAGGTTAGCCAGGGTATCGGAACCGACGCTGGACAAGTTGCCCGACACACCAGTGGTCTTCACGTAAGCCGGAATAGCCGGGTCAACACCAGCGGCCACCGCGTGGGCAGTCGCAACGCCAGCAGCGACAAAAGTCATTGCCGCCATCAAACGCTTCAGTTTCATGCCTTACTCCTAGCAGATAGGGATAGTTGGATCGGGGCCAAGTATTGATAGGCCGTGTGAACACTCTATGTCTGGAATATGACAATTAGATGAAAGGCCAGTATTGGAAAGGAATCAGGCTAGGCGCGAGAAATATGCGGAACAACTGGAGTTTGCGGGGCGGCAACGCTCATGTTGCTTGAATTTAGAAACACTTTGTAATCGTTGCTTCATCAACGCTGCCTGCAGCCTGACCAGCGAACGGCGAGTCCAAGGTTGACAAAACAAAACCAAAGCATAGTCTTGTCAACCTAAGGAGATCGCACATGATCAATGACCGGATTCGCCGCGCAAGGCTATTGCGTGGCATGTCGCTGGAAGCACTGGCGCTCAGTCTCGGCGATATAACCAAGCAAGGCCTGAGCAAATATGAAAAAGGGTTGAGTACCCCGAACTCGCGGCGCCTTCTACAATTGGCAAAGGCGCTGGAGGTGAGCCCTGAGTATTTTTTCCGCCCCCAAGCACTACCACTCGCGCCGCTGGAGTTCCGCAAACTGGCGAAAATGCCCAAATACCGCCAAGTACAGGTTGAGGAACAGATCCGCGAGCATCTAGAGCGGTACATCGCCCTTGAAGAGTGCTTCGATCCGTTGGATATCCAGACTGCCAAAACTCCCGCACAAATGCTGTCGGTGTCCTCAATTGACGACGCTGAACGAGCCGCAGATCAGCTCCGCAAATATTGGGGCATCGGTGAAGATCCTATCGCCCATCTGACTGAGCAATTGGAAGAGCATGGCATCAAGGTAGTAATGCTGGCAGGGCCCGATGATTTCGACGGTGCCTGCGCAGCCACTAATGAGGGCGAACATGTACTGATCGCATTGAATGCCCAGCGGCCAGGTGAGCGTATCCGCTTCACCGCAGCCCATGAATTGGGGCACTGGGTAATGAAACTGCCCGACGATATGCCGGAGCGAGATAAAGAAAACTGCTGTCACCGCTTTGCGGGGGCTTTTCTATATCCAGCTAAAAGCGTCACCGGCGATTTTGGGAGCCATCAACGTTCACGCGTCCACCCCCGTGAACTCTTGATAGCCAAACGCCAATATGGGCTCTCAATGCATGCAGCACTCCGTCGATTGAAGGACCTCAATCTACTGGGGGAAGGTGGTTACAAATCCCTAACCATCCAATTCAGTAGCAACGGTTGGCGCAAGGCGGAACCCGAACCGCTACCTTGCAAGCCGCCCCAGCGTTTCGAATCACTGGTGTTCTGGGGATTGGCGGAGGGCCTTATCACCAAATCAAGAGCGGCAGAGTTACTGCGGCGCCCAATAAAGGCTCTAGACCCCAATTTTTTGGGCTCACTGGAGAGTGCATGAGCCTGATCTATATCAGCGACACCAATATCTGGATTGACTTCAGAAATGCGGGATTGCTGGAGCATATGTTCAGGCTGCCATTCACTCTGTGCTGTACCGATTTCGTGATGCACGAACTTGAGGACTTCCCCCACGATGAACTGCTCGCTCGGGGGCTGGTTGTCGAGGCATTTGACGAAGGCGGTGTGCAGAAGCTCTTAACGCTTAAAGTCGAACACAACAACAGTTCCTTGGCTGACGTTTCCTGCTACTTGCTCGCACAAGCAACCGGAAGACCGCTACTCACTGGAGATGGAAAGCTCCGTCGCCAGGCCATTCGGGACGGACTGCAAGTGCATGGTGCGCTTTGGTTACTCGACCTAATGGTCGAATATCAGGTCATCAATAATGCCGTTGCAGCAACGGCACTAGAAAATATGCTGACCGGCGGCGCGCGCTTACCCGTATCAGAATGCCAAACCAGACTCTCGACTTGGCGCGTGATATAGAAAGTCAGCATGGACATTGGATAACCAATGAAACGACACCCCATCATGACTAAAGCTATCTACCGCCCGCGCTTCCACAGATACCCACCCACCCCCATCCCCATCACGCACAGGACGGCAACGTAGTAGGCCGGGCCCATCGGGCTTTCTTTCATCAGCAGCGACACCGCCAACGGCGTCAGCCCGCCGAACACGGCATAGGCCACGTTGTAGGAGAACGACAACCCGCTGAAGCGCACCACCGGTGGGAAGGCTTTCACCATCACGTAGGGCACCACGCCGATGGTGCCGACAAACAGGCCGGTCAGGGCGTACAGCGGGAACAGCCAGTCAGGGTGGTCCAGCAGGCTGTGATACAGCGTCCAGGAGGTCGCCAGCAACAGTGCGCAACCGACCACCAGTATGCGGCCGGCACCGAAGCGGTCGGCCAGGGCGCCGGAGGCAATGCAGCCCAGGCTCAGGGTCACGATGGCCAGGCTGTTGGCTTGCAGCGCAACGGTCGGGCTGAAGTGGTAGAGGGTCTGCAGCACGGTCGGGGTCATCAGGATGACGACTACCACGCCGGCCGACAGCAGCCAGGTCAGCAGCATCGACAGCACGATGGCGCCACGGTGGTCGCGCAGCACCGCGCGCAGCGGCAGTTCGGCGGCCAGAGCCTTGCGTTGCTGCATCTCGGCGAAGATCGGCGTTTCATGCAGCCAGCGGCGCAAGTACACCGACAGCAGGCCGAACACACCGCCGAGCAGGAACGGGATACGCCAGGCGTAATCGGAGACCTGCTCCGGGCTGTAGAGCGTGTTGATGGCGGTGGCCACCAGCGAACCCAACAGGATGCCGGCGGTGAGGCCGCTGGTCAGGGTGCCGCAGGCGTAGCCGATGTGGCGTGGCGGCACGTGTTCGGAGACGAACACCCAGGCGCCCGGGACTTCGCCGCCGATCGCCGCGCCCTGGATCACGCGCATCAACAGCAACAGGATCGGCGCCCACAGGCCGATCTGCGCGTAGGTCGGCAGCAGGCCCATGATCAGGGTCGGCACGGCCATCATGAAGATGCTCAGGGTGAACATTTTCTTGCGCCCCAGCAGGTCACCGAAGTGCGCCATGATGATGCCGCCCAGGGGCCGCGCCAGGTAACCGGCGGCGAAGATGCCGAAGGTCTGCATCATGCGCAGCCACTCGGGCATGTCGGCGGGGAAGAACAGTTTTCCGACCACGGTGGCGAAAAACACGAAGATGATGAAGTCGTAGAACTCCAGCGCCCCGCCCAAGGCAGACAGCGACAGGGTTTTGTAGTCGTTGCGGGTCAGCGGGCGCGACGGTTGCGCACTGCTTGCGGGCACGGAGGACATGGCAAGGCTTCTCTTATAGTAATCAGCGTAATAAAGACGGCACGCCCTGGACTTGCGGCGGTCTGGCAAGATAGCAAATCGCCGGAAAAAGCACAGCGTCGAACGGTTGATAGCGCAGCGCGGTGAACTATTCACGGCGCAGGGAGTCGGTCAACCAGGGCAGGAGAACAGTTGCCGGAAAAAGCTCCGTTACAGCGTCTATTTACCGACCAAATGAGCGCCGAGAGGTCGTCGCGACGCCAGCGTCTCGATATACTCGGCCCTTGCAAGCGCCAGACCCGCAGTCTTGAGGGGCTGCTGTGCCAAAACGCCGTTGGGTGCCATCCAGCCGGTTTGGCAGAGTTTCCCTTTAGTACGCCTTACGAGAAACACAGCTCGCGTCGTGCGTTGGTGCTGAAATGTTTTTCTACAAGACGGCTATCCATTTGAAACACCCATGAAGCGTCACGGCTCAGAGGCACCCTCGGCATGATCGAACTCGAACAAGAAGATCCCATCCCACAAGGCGATCTCGCCCTGCAAATCACCGCGCTTCCGCGTGAAACCAACGGTTTCGGCGATATCTTCGGCGGCTGGCTGGTCTCGCAGATGGACCTGGCCGGTACGGCCATGGCCAGCAAGGTCGCAGGCGGGCGTGTCGCCACCGTGGCCATTGATCGCATGGCGTTCCTGGTGCCGGTGGCCGTGGGCGCGCAATTGTCCTTCTATACCCAGGCCCTGGAAATCGGCCGCAGCTCGATCCAGATGATGGTCGAAGTGTGGAGCGACGACCCGCTGTCCAGCGAATGGCGCAAGGTCACCGAGGCGGTGTTCGTGTTCGTCGCCATCGATGGCAGCGGCCGCACCCGTTCGGTACCGTCGCGAGCGCGTTAAACCTCGCCGGGTTTTGACGGTCAATTGCCCCATGCCTGCTATTAAGAGTGCTTTGTTATGCCGACGCCCCACGTTGAATCCGTGAAAATCGACGAGCTGGACTGCTGGCGCATCCGCCACAACGGCGCCGAGCTGATGGTGGCCCAACAGGGCGCGCACCTCTTCAGTTACCAACGCGCAGGCGAACAGCCGCTGATCTGGCCGAACAAGGCAGCCGTCTTCAAGGCTGGCAAAGGCATCCGCACCGGCGTACCGGTGTGCTGGCCGTGGTTCGGCGTGTTCGATCGCAACCCACACAGCGTGCAGGCCATGCGCCAGAGCGACCAGCCCGCGGGCGCCCACGGTTTCGTGCGTACTGCACTCTGGGAATTGGCCGCCACCGAACTCGAAGGTGACACCCTGCGCGTCGACCTGGTGCTCCCCGTACCCGCGGGCGGCTTCCCCGGCTGGCCGCATCAGGTCGACCTGAAGCTGAGCCTGCGCCTGGACGATCACCTGCACATCGGCCTGACCAGTCATAACCGTGGCACCGACACCGTGACCCTCAGCCAGGCGTTGCACACCTACTTCGCCGTGAGCGATGTGCGCAACGTGCAGGTCGAGGGCCTGGACGGGCTTGCGTATATCGATACCGCCGACGGCTGGGCCACCCGGCAACAGGCTGGGCCGCTGCACTTCGGCGCCGAGACCGACCGCATCTACCTCGACACCCCCGCGCAGTTGCACATCGTCGATAACGACTGGCAGCGGCGCGTCCGGCTCAGCAGCGAAGGCTCCCACTCGACCGTGATCTGGAACCCCTGGACCGAACGTGCCAAGGCCTTCGACGACATGGCCGACGACGGCTGGCAGGGCATGCTGTGCATCGAGACGGCGAATGTGCTGGATGACGTGGTGACGCTGGCGCCGGGCGAAAGCCACACCTTGGGCGTGAGCATCACCAGTAGCGCTTTGTAAACCCAATCAAAATGTGGGAGCAAGCTCCCTCCCACATTGGTCGGTGTTGTGGTTTAGAGATCCGACTCCTTCACCGCCCGCACCTTGCCCGCATCCAGCGCATACGCCGCATCGGCCAGGTCGTTATTGACCGTCTCCACCTTCAACGTGCCCGTGACCCACAGCGGCGTGTAGATATCATCCAGCTTCAACCCCTTGGGGTAACGCACCAGCACCAATTGGTTCGGCGGCGGTGGCGGCACGTGGATGCACGCGCCTGGGTACGGCACCAGGAAAAACAGGGTGCTGCGGCCCTTGGCGTCGGTTTCCAAGGGCACCGGGTAACCGCCGATGCGGATGTTCTTGCCGTTCATGGCGGCCACGGTCTTGGTGGAATACATCACCGCCGGCAACCCTTTGCTCTGCTTCAAGCCACCTTTGTCGGTAAAGGTGCCCTGGGCTTCGGGAGAGTTGTGGTCGATTTCCGGCATTTGTTCGAGGGCTTTCTGGTCCGACAGCGGCATCAGGTCGAGCCAGTCGGTTTCCGGCAGTTCGCCAGCATGAGCCAGGCCTGGGCCCAGCAGGAGAAACATCAAGAGGAGACGGCGCATGGAGGAGCTCGACAAGGTAAACAGTGCCGGCATTCTAGCCCTCTGCGCCTGCGCAGCGCAGAGGACTTTGTCGCTCGATTAGTTCTTTTTGATCAGGCCGTAGATCACCAGCAGCACAATGGCACCCACCAATGCGCCGATGAAACCCGCGCCCTGGCCTGCCTGGTAGATACCCAGTGCCTGACCGCCGTAGGTGGCGGCAAGGGAGCCGGCGATACCCAGCAGGATGGTCATGATCCAGCCCATGCTGTCGTCGCCGGGCTTGAGGAAACGCGCCAGCAGGCCGACGATCAGGCCGATAAAGATGGTTCCGATGATACCCATGGCATTTCCCTCTGATTGAATGTGAGTCATGAAAAAGCCTAGCCAGGCTTTATCATCCTGCAATCAGAGAGACGGCGGCCACCAATGGTTCCCGCCGCCCCCGGGATTATTGCTCGGCGATCAACGCTTCGACCTTGAGGATCTGCGCTTGCAGCGTCGCGCGGTCCTGGCAACGCAGGTTGGCGTGGCCGACCTTGCGCCCGGTCTTGAAAGCCTTGCCGTAGTGATGCAGGTGGCAGTCGTCGATGGCGATGACTTTTTCAACCGGCGGGACCACGCCGATGAAGTTGAGCATGGCGCTCTCGCCCACCTTGGCTGTGGAGCCCAGCGGCAAGCCTGCCACCGCGCGCAGGTGGTTCTCGAACTGGCTGCACTCGGCGCCTTCGGTGGTCCAGTGCCCGGAGTTGTGCACACGCGGGGCGATTTCGTTGGCCTTCAGGCCACCGTCGACTTCAAAGAACTCGAACGCCATCACGCCGACATATTCCAGCTGCTTGAGCACACGGCTGGAATAGTCTTCGGCCAGGGCCTGTAACGGATGGTCGGTGCTGGCCACGGACAGTTTGAGAATGCCGTTGTCGTGGGTGTTGTGGACCAACGGGTAGAAGCGGGTCTCGCCATCGCGGGCACGCACGGCGATCAGCGAAACTTCGCCGGTGAACGGCACGAAGCCTTCCAACAGGCAGGCCACGCTGCCCAGTTCGGCGAAGGTGCCGACCACATCGGCGGCGGTGCGCAGGACTTTCTGGCCCTTGCCGTCGTAACCCAGGGTACGGGTTTTCAGCACGGCCGGCAGGCCGATGCTGGCGACGGCGGCGTCCAGGTCCGCCTGGGACTGGATATCGGCGAAGGCCGGGGTCGGAATGCCCAGGTCCTTGAACATGCTCTTCTCGAACCAGCGGTCACGGGCGATGCGCAAGGCTTCGGCGCTCGGGTAGACCGGCACGAACTGCGAGAGGAAGGCCACGGTTTCGGCCGGGACGCTTTCGAACTCGAAGGTCACCAGGTCGACTTCTTCGGCCAGTTGGCGCAGATGGTCCGGGTCGCTGTAGTCAGCGCGCAGGTGTTCACCCAACGCGGCCGCACAGGCATCCGGCGCCGGGTCCAGGAAAGCGAAGTTCATCCCCAGCGGCGTTCCCGCCAGGGCCAGCATGCGACCCAGTTGGCCGCCACCGATTACACCGATTTTCATCGTCAACAACCTCAGGCGATACGTGGGTCTGGATTGTCCAGCACGCTGTCTGTCTGCTCAGCACGGAATTTTTTCAGCATCGCGTGGAACTGCGGGTGCTTGGCGCCCAGGATGCTGGCGGACAGCAAGGCGGCGTTGATTGCGCCGGCCTTGCCGATCGCCAGGGTCGCCACCGGGATACCGGCCGGCATCTGCACGATGGACAACAGCGAATCCACGCCCGAGAGCATCGACGACTGCACCGGCACGCCGAGTACCGGCAGGTGGGTCTTGGCCGCACACATGCCTGGCAGGTGCGCTGCACCGCCGGCACCGGCGATGATCACCTCGATGCCACGGGATTCTGCTTCATCGGCATACTGGAACAGCAAATCCGGGGTGCGGTGGGCAGAGACCACTTTCACTTCATACGGAATGCCGAGTTTTTCCAGCATATCGGCGGTGTGGCTAAGGGTGGACCAATCGGACTTGGAGCCCATGATCACGCCAACCAATGCACTCATCGTCGTGCCTCTTCTCTCTGGGCGCCCGCAGGCGCGTCAAAAAACAACAAGCCACGCGGGAAATCCGGCGTGGCTTGGTGTACGAAATTTGGCCGGTTGGACCGGCCGAAGGCCGCGCAGTATACCGTAATAACGCAGATAAACAGCCCCTGGAATGACCATCTGTCTAGCGGCGCAAACCGGCGGTTTTATTGACTTATGAGTCAGCGAAAACCCCACAAAACCCCTCCCACAGTTAAGCGGTGCTGGACTCACGTATTCTGCGCGGCTCCACCTTCCAGCTTGCGCCACAACAACCGCACGTTTGCCTTACGCACCAAGGCACAGCGGTACAAACGAATCTCCAACGGCACATGCCACTGCGGACCGCCGCAGACCACCAGCTCACCCCGGGCCAACTCGGCACGCACGCTCAGTTGCGGCACCCAGGCGATGCCCAGGCCTTCCAGGGCCATGCTTTTGAGGCTGTCGGCCATCGCGGTTTCGTAAACCGTGGTGAAGCGCAGGGCACGTTGGCGCAACAGCAGGTTCACCGAACGCCCCAGAAATGCCCCGGCGCTGTAGGCCAGCAGCGGCACACTGCCTTCACCTTCCAGGTCGAACAGTGGCTTGCCCTCGGCATCGGCGGCGCACACCGGGAGCATTTCGGTATTGCCCAGGTGCAGTGACGGGAAGATCTCCGGGTCCATCTGCATTGCCGCGTCGGGGTCGTAGAACGCCAGCATCAAATCGCAGCCGCCTTCGCGCAGGGCATGCACGGCATCACCGACGTTGGTGGCGACCAGCCGGGTGGCAATGTTCAGGCCTTCGTTGCGCAACTGCGCGATCCAGCGCGGGAAGAAGCCCAGCGCCAGGGAGTGGGCCGCCGCCACTTGCATGACTTCGCCCTGCCCGCCTTCCAGATGGTGCAAATGGCGCAGTACTTCACCGAGCTGCTCGACCACCGTGCGCGCGGTCACCAGAAACAACTGCCCCGCCGCCGTCAATTCCACCGGCGTGCGCGAGCGGTTGACCAGGGTCAGGCCCAGCGCGGCTTCGAGGCTGCGGATACGTCGACTGAACGCCGGCTGGGTGACAAAGCGCCGCTCAGCAGCCTGGGAAAAGCTGCGCGTCGCCGCCAGGGCGCTGAAGTCTTCCAGCCATTTGCTCTCAAGGTTCATCAGTTCCTCCCACGGGTATGCACCATTTTGGCACACACGCCCGCCATGATAGCCGGGTCACACGCCTATTATGCCGTTTGTGCATAGGCCAGTGTTTAACAGCATTGGCCCAAAAACTTCCACAAGCCTAGCATTCACAGCGTTCCGGCCAGTTCCGGGTCCATATCGAGATGATTTCCGTCATGTCCTCCGCTGCATCATTCCGCACAGAAAAAGACCTGCTTGGCGTACTCGAAGTACCTGCTCAAGCGTATTACGGCATCCAGACCCTGCGAGCGGTGAATAACTTCCGCCTCTCGGGCGTTCCGATTTCGCATTACCCGAAATTGGTGGTCGGCCTGGCAATGGTCAAGCAAGCCGCCGCTGACGCGAACCGCGAGTTGGGCCAGCTCAGCGAAGCCAAGCACGCTGCGATCAGCGAAGCCTGTGCCCGCCTGATCCGCGGCGACTTCCACGAAGAATTCGTGGTGGACATGATTCAAGGCGGCGCTGGCACTTCAACCAACATGAATGCCAACGAAGTCATCGCCAACATCGCGTTGGAGGCCATGGGCCACAACAAGGGCGAGTACCAGTACCTGCACCCGAACAACGACGTGAACATGGCGCAGTCGACCAACGACGCCTACCCGACCGCGATCCGCCTGGGTCTGCTGTTGGGCCATGACGCGCTGCTGGCCAGCCTCGACAGCCTGATCCAAGCGTTCGCCGCCAAGGGTGTCGAGTTCAACCATGTACTGAAAATGGGCCGCACCCAGTTGCAAGACGCCGTGCCGATGACCCTCGGCCAGGAATTCCGCGCCTTTGCCACCACCCTCAACGAAGACCTGGCCCGCCTGAAAACCCTGGCGCCGGAGCTGTTGACCGAAGTGAACCTGGGCGGCACCGCCATCGGCACCGGCATCAACGCCGACCCGCGCTACCAGGCCCTGGCCGTACAACGCCTGGCCACCATCAGCGGCCAGCCGCTGGTGCCGGCGGCGGACTTGATCGAAGCCACCTCCGACATGGGCGCCTTCGTATTGTTCTCCGGCATGCTCAAGCGTACCGCGGTGAAGCTGTCGAAGATCTGCAACGACCTGCGCCTGCTGTCCAGCGGCCCACGTACCGGCATCAACGAGATCAACCTGCCGGCCCGCCAGCCTGGCAGCTCGATCATGCCTGGCAAGGTCAACCCGGTGATCCCGGAAGCCGTCAACCAAGTGGCCTTCCAAGTGATCGGCAACGACCTGGCCCTGACCATGGCAGCCGAAGGCGGCCAACTGCAGTTGAACGTGATGGAACCGTTGATCGCCTTCAAGATCTTCGACTCGATCCGCCTGCTGCAACGGGCCATGGACATGCTGCGCGAGCACTGCATCGTCGGCATCACCGCCAACGAAGCCCGCTGCCGCGAGTTGGTGGAGCACTCCATCGGCCTGGTCACCGCGCTGAACCCGTACATCGGCTATGAAAACGCCACCCGCATCGCGCGTATCGCCCTCGAAAGCGGCCGCGGCGTGCTGGAACTGGTGCGCGAAGAAGGCTTGCTCGACGACGCCATGCTCGACGACATCCTGCGCCCCGAAAACATGATTGCTCCACGTTTGGTCCCGCTGAAGGCCTAAGCGTTTGTTGCACCGCTCACCAGGTTGAGGGACTAGACACCTCTCACCTTTTGAGGGCCTGAAGGCTCGTTCTTCAGGCCCTTTTTTTTGCCTCAAGGTTGTGAAATGACGCCCATAAAAATTCCAATATCGCCCCTGCCCGCCACGCCCTGGCTGAAACCTTTAATCAGCCCAGGCAGACGGATCACGTTCGCCTAGGTATAGTGCCGCCCCTCTTCGCGCCAGCGGCCATCGGTAACGAGGCCCGGACACACGCGAAAACGCATGAATAACAACACCCGCAAAAGGATCGGGTCGAACCGTCGCGCACTGCCTGGTGCCAAGTGACAGCGTCGAACCGTCCTGCGTTTGCCATTAGAAAAATCAGCGAGGAACACTCCATGCTCGAAGTCATCAACGACTTCCTCTCAGGGAAAGTACTGATCGTGCTCATTGTCGGGCTCGGCGGTTATTTCACGATCCGCTCGCGTTTCGTTCAGTTGCGTCACTTTTTCCACATGTTTTCGGTGTTTCGCGACAGCCTGAAAAACAGCTCCGACCAGCTCAGTTCGTTCCAGGCGCTGATGCTCAGCCTGGCCGGCCGCGTCGGTGCCGGTAACATCGCCGGCGTCGGCATTGCCGTGACCCTGGGCGGCCCCGGTGCCGTGTTCTGGATGTGGGTCACCGCGTTGGTGGGCATGTCCTCGAGCTTTATCGAGTGCTCCCTGGGCCAGTTGTACAAGCGCACCGACGCCGAAGGCACCTTCCGCGGCGGCCCGGCTTATTACATCCAGCACGGCCTGCACAAGCGCTGGCTGGGCATGGTGATGGCGTTCCTGCTGCTGGTGACTTTCGGTTTTGCCTTCAACGGCCTGCAAGCCCATGCCGTGACGCATTCGCTGAACAACGCCTTCGGCCTCGACACCACCTACACCGGCCTGGCCCTGGCGGCATTACTGGGCCTGGTGTTCATCGGCGGGATCAAGCGGATCGCCTCGATCGCCGACCTGCTGGTGCCGGTCAAGACCCTGGTCTACATCGCAGTGACCCTCTACGTGATCGTGCTGCAATTCGACCATGTGCCGGCCATGCTCGCGACCATCGTCAAGAGCGCGTTCGGCCTCGACCAGGCCTTCGGCGGCCTGGTGGGCAGTGCGATCATCATGGGTGTGAAGCGCGGCGTATTCGCCAACGAAGCCGGTTTGGGCAGTGCGCCTAACGTGGCGGCGGTCGCGTCGGTGGAACATCCGATCGCCCAAGGCGTGGTGCAAGCGTTCAGCGTGTTCCTCGACACTTTCGTGATCTGCACCTGCACCGCCTTGCTGATCCTGCTCTCCGGTTTCTACACCCCGGGCTTTGAAGGCGACGGCATTGCCCTGACCCAGAACTCCCTGGCAGCCGTGGTCGGCGACTGGGGCCGGATGTTCATCTCGGTGGCCCTGGCGTTGTTCGTGTTCACCTCGATCATGTACAACTACTACCTCGGCGAGAGCAACCTGCGCTTCCTGGTCGGCAACAACCGCAAGGTGCTGATGGGCTACCGCGCGTTGGTGCTGGTGCTGATTTTCTGGGGTTCGATCGAGAACCTGAGCACCGTGTTCGCCTTCGCCGACATCACCATGACGATGCTCGCGTTCGTCAACCTGTTCGCCCTGGCGTTCCTGTTCAAGATCGCCATGCGTATCCTGAATGACTACGACAACCAGCGCGCGGCGGGGATCAAGACCCCGGTGTTCGACTCCAGCCAGTTCCCCGACCTGGACCTGGACCACAAGGCCTGGCCGGCCAACCCGGTGAAACCGGAGCCTGCCGCTAAAGCGCCTGCTGAATCGATCGCACTGTCGCAACGCTAAGCGCAGATGACACGCCGCCTGGCCTTGGGCATGCTCTGGGCTTGGCGGCGTTTTTCGTTCAGGAGATTTTCGATGCAAGCAGCTAACAACGTCATGGTGCTCTACACCGGCGGCACCATCGGCATGCAAGCCAGTGCCAACGGCCTGACCCCCGCATCCGGTTTCGAAGCCCGCATGCGCGAACAACTCGCCAGCCAGCCGGTGCCTACATGGCGCTTCCGGGAAATGTCGCCGCTGATCGACAGCGCCAACATGACCCCGGCCTACTGGCAGCGCCTGCGCACTGCCGTGGTCGAAGCCGTGGACGACGGTTGCGACGCGGTGCTGATCCTGCACGGCACCGACACCTTGGCCTACAGCGCAGCCGCCATGAGCTTCCAACTGTTGGGCCTGCCGGCGCCGGTGCTGTTCACCGGCTCCATGCTCCCGGCCGGCGTACCCGACAGCGATGCCTGGGAAAACGTCAGCGGTGCGCTGCTGGCCCTGGGCCAAGGCCTGGCGCCGGGTGTGCAGTTGTACTTCCACGGCACGCTGATGGCGCCGACACGCTGCGCGAAAGTCCGCAGCTTCGGGCGCCACCCGTTCGCCGCGTTGCAACGCCAGGGCGGCGTGGCCCGCGCCGCGTCGATTCCTGCAGCGCTGGACTACCGTCAGCCCAAGGCCCTGGCCAATGTCGGCGTGCTGCCGTTGGTGCCGGGTATCGGCGCGCCCCAACTGGACGGTTTGATCGGCAGCGGCCTGCAGGCGCTGATCCTGGAATGCTTCGGCAGCGGCACCGGGCCCAGCGATAACCCCGAGTTCCTCGCCAGCCTCCAGCGCGCGCAGGCGCAAGGCGTGGTCGTGGTCGCGATCACCCAATGCCATGAGGGCGGCGTGGAACTGGACGTGTACGAAGCCGGCAGCCGTTTGCGTGCAGTGGGCGTGCTGTCCGGTGGCGGCATGACCCGTGAAGCGGCGTTCGGCAAACTCAACGCGCTGCTCGGCGCCGGGCTCGACACCCAGACCCTCCGGCGCCTGGTGGAACTCGATCTGTGCGGTGAACTGGCCTGAATCGTACAGCCGAACCCGCGTAAAAACCCTCGGCCAACTATATAGTTAGCCTCCTCCCTGCCTTGCCGCTTTCTAGCATGCCGAAGCTGTTCTTCCGGCAGCGTCCATGAAATGGCAAGGCAGGAACCCATGAGCCAACAAACCTCCACCCTTCGTTACAACCCCTCCGATACGCTGGTCACCCAACTCTGCGTCGGCCCCGCCTTCCGGGAAGCCGCCAGCACGCTGTTACGCCGCTCGTTGCAAGAACTCTACCCGGACCTGGGCATCGACCCGGACATCGCCATGGTCGGCACGCCGACATGGGGCATTGTCGACGATGAAATCGTCGCCGGCCCCACCGCGCACCAAACCCTCACCGACATCCTCACCAATCAGGCCATCTCAGGTGAACCCGCGCTCTACATCGAAGGCGCGCACTACCTTATCCAGCCGAAAAACCAGCAACCCACCGCGCACTTGCCGGTACCCATCACGCAGATCGCCACCCTGATCAACCTGCTGGCGCCAGTGATGCTCACCGCCTACCAGGAACAACAAGTGGCGTTCTGGAACTCCAGCAACGGCACCTCCGGCCCCCATTGGCAAGCCTTGTCCAGCACGCTGCGCTCGGTGTGGAACGTGACCCGCGTCGACGGCTGGGACGAGCAGGACTGCGCCATGGCCCGCACGCTGTACGCCGCGCCGGAACTGACACGCCGCCAGAGCGACGATGCATTCGCCTGCCGCGCCTACCTGGTGGACGTCGATCAGGTCGATGGCGCAACCGTCACCCACCTGGGCCTGCTGTCGATTGCCGTGCTGATCGGCAACCACGACGGCGAGACGCTTATCCTCACGTACTCCCTGTTCAACGGCTACGAGAAATTCGCCACGCTGGAGCAGCTGGGCCAGAGCTTGCCCGGCTACGTAGGTCGCCATGCACCCACTGACATCCAATGGCGACTGTTCGAACCCACCGGGCATTTTTTCGATCACCAGGCTTGCACGCTGATTGCCCAACAGCTTGCGTTCATCGGGCAGCTCGACACTCAGCAACTGCGGCGCACCGCCCCCAGCGAATCCTCACTCAACCTGCCACCGGCCACCCAAGAGCTGGTCGGCGAAAAGCAACCCGACCTCAAACCCTACCTCGACGCACTCCCGTCCTGGCTGACGTCCGCCTCCACCACCGACCTGAGTCTCTACGCACGCTACCTGAAAGACCTCGCCGCGCTGCACAGCCTCAACGCGGGCAAGTCCTACGACGATGACATCCCGCACATCCAGACCTACGCGCTCGACAGACTGCGCGCCGAAATGCTCAAGGACCACACCGACGCGGCGAACCTGCGCCTGGAGAACATCGAGATTCAGGTACGCAGCCCGATTGTGTGGGGCAGTTTCACCCTGCCGGGCAAGGTCGACACCACCACCTTCAGCCTGGCCGACCTGGCCCTGCAAAACCTGATCGGCCTGCCCCTCGGCGACAAAAGCGTGCGCTTGCGCAACAGCAGCACCGTGCCGGCGTGGCTGACCATGGCATACATCGAAACGCTGATCCGCAAGGTGGACGTCGGCCAACACTACCCGGCCCTGGCCAAAAGCAAGTTGCTCGACAACCCGCTCGAATCCAGCCGCCGACGCGCCCTGTACAGCAGCCATTTGCGCATCCAACTGCCGCTGCAAGCCTTGCAATACAAGATGAGCCGACACGCCGGGATCGACGAACTGGGGTATCGCTACGTCGCTGCCGTGCTGGCGCCAGAGGCAGCGGACCGTCAGGTCGACGGGCAAGCCATCGTTCTTCGTCCCCTGGCCTTCCTGCCGAAAAACCGCAGCGCCGACACGCAAGACGTGGTGAGCAACATGTTTGTGATTGGCCCCCAGGACACGAACGCCGGGCCCTGCCTGTTGTATCGCCCGATGGCGGAATTACAACTGCTGCAATATCCGTCACCGGCCGACCTGCTGTATGCGATCCGCCAATCACGCCACCTGCGCGACTCGGTCCTGGCCTGGCTGCCGGACAACGTGCGCGACGACTACGCACGCTACGCATTCCCTGGCGAACTGCCCTCGCCCTGGGCAGTCGTGACGTTGCTGGCGGACCCGGTCAAACTCGTGATGATGAGCGGGCCCATGGACCTGGGCACGCAAGTGCTCAGCGGTGATCTGCCCGGCGAGCTGTTCAAGGCCAACGCCAACGCGCTGATCACGCTGGCCGACCGTCAGTCGGCGTCGAATGCCGAAAGTCGCTGGGCTTCGTTCAAGCAGGCGGGCTGGCTGATATTCAACGCAGCCCTGCCGTTCCTGGGCCGCACCGTGAACACCGCCGCCTGGATCTGGCAGATCCTGGATCAGGTGCAAGCGGTCGTCGACGCGCAACAGCAAAAGGACAAACCGGCCGAATGGTCCGCCCTGGCCGGGCTGTTGCTCAACCTGGGCATGGTGTTGACCCTGCACATCGCCAGCCGCGAAGCGCCGCCAGCCCCCGCCTTGAGCAAGGACGAGCCGGCACCGAAACCTGCCGCCAGGCCCGAGGTGATCGCCAAGCCCGTGACAGTCAAACAATTGGCCAACCTTTCGGCAGTTGAGCTGCCAGGCAATCACCCGCATGCACTGCACACCCTGGCCGCGATCAACCGCAGCCCCAGCGACCTGGGCAGCCTGCTGGACAGTTTCAAGGTCGAAAAGCCGAAGGTGCGCAACAAGGCCTCATCGCGCATCGGCCCCCATCGCCACCTCTACCCGCTGCTCGATAAATGGTACGCACAGGTCGGCGAACGCTGGTTCGAAGTGACGGTGGATGAGAATGACGAAGTGCAGATCACCGATCCCCAACAACCCGCGCGCAACGGTCCCTTTCTGATCGGCAATCTCAAGGGCGAGTGGTTCATCGACACCCGGCTGCGCCTGCGTGGCGGCGGTTCAAGAAGCCGGGAGCGCAAAGCCCGGGCGCAAGCCGAACGTCAGACCAGCCAACTGCGCAGGCAGATCACCGCCTTCGAGCAACAGAAAAAGACCGCCCAGGACACCCTGGAAAAGACTTATCAGGCACTGGTCGACGCACCGCCCACCTCGGCCCAGGCCGCGCAAAGGGCTTACCTCGATCAACTGGAGGCCCAACGCACAGACTACGAGACCGCCCTGAAAAACCTGAAAGAATTGAATGTACTTGCCCCCACGCCGGACTACCTGCACAGCGCCGTGGGGTATCTCAAGGCTCAGTTGAGCCTGAGCTGGGCCGGGCTCAACGAAGTGCTCAAAGCCTTTACGCCCAAACTCCGCACAATCCTCGACCACATCGCGAAGCAGGCCGCCGACGCACGCGTGCGCAACATCCCCGACGCACTGCAAATGAACGCAATACTGCACGGCATGATCGAGCGCCTGGACTACTTCGAAACGCGGTTCAACGAACTGCGTGACCTGCCCGGCGAAGGCCTGCGCCTGATCAAGAACACCAAAAGCCTGCTGCCTGCCTACAGCAGCGGCGACCTCAAGGCGTTGCAAGTCACCTTGGCCCGCAACCTGTGCCTGCGCGAAACCACCACCCTCAGCGCACCACTGGCATGGGCCGCCATCGACCATATTGTCGACGCCTGCGACATCGCCATCCAGGCCCTGCGCGACACCCTGCGCGAGCGCAGTGACAAGCGCATCGACGAACAGATCGAGACCCTGGGCAGCCTGATCGAACAGTTCACGGTGCTGGGCGAGCGCCTGCAGGACTTTCCCACGGAATTCCCCAGCGTCTCCCTGACGGAACCGTTGACCCGCCTGCGCGAGCAACTCGGCGAGTACACCAAACGCGCCAGCACCCATCTTGCGCAAATGGCCGACCGACGCACCTCACTGAGAGCCACCCCCAGCCCGCCGCCCGCCCCGCCACACCCGCAGAAAAAATTCATCCGCACCCGTTACCACGGCATGGTCGTCGGTGAGCCGCAATTGTCCGCCACAGGCCTGGACACCGGGCTGGTGGATGTTCGCTCGCCCCTGTCCAACACCGTGGTGGCCACGTTTCACGAGAAACCGGACGGCTTTTGGGTGCAACGGGCCAGGAGCGAACAAACGGTGAACACGCCCATCGACCTGCAAACCAGCGTGGACGCCGGCCAGAACCTGCTCGACGGCCTACCGGACTTCAAACAACGGATCACCGGCCTGGCCAGCCAAGCCCAACGCACGCCCATCGGCATCGAATACTTGTACCATCAACACGCCCAGCGCCTGGAGCAAGCCACGCGCAGTATCGAGCAAGCCCTGAGCCAGAAGAACCTCGCGCAAGGCGACGTGGCCCTGGCCAGCACCGTCAAAAAGACCCTCAGCGACGCCACCACAGCCCTCTATCAACAATCCGTAGACAATGTGTTGAGGATGACCCAACAGCACCCGCCGACACCCTCCGGCGTGCAATGGTTGAAGGCCCGCAACGCGATAAGCATCAAAAAAACCATCAGCCGCCGACGCATCAAATCCGCCCGGCCGGATTACCTGGACGAATACACCATCACCGACCGCAGCACCCATAAGGTGCTGTGGTATGCACACTTCCACTACTCGACCGACTGGACCACGCCCAGGGCGTTTATCAGCGCGCGCCTCAAGACACCGCAGGAACACAGCCTGGGCGCGGCAGCCGACACCACCAAAGGCCTGAGCAGCGCACAACGCGTGGCATTCCACCGCAGCGAGATCAACGAGAGTCAGGCCAGTACGCTGTTTTTCAACCTCGCCTGACACACGGCCGACGGCACACAACTTGCTCTTTCACCGTACCTGACACGTTGGAGCCGTCGATGCTGCACGCTCATCTCACCACCCTCAACGCGGTGTCGCTGGTGCTCGACACCTTCAAGGCCCAAGGGCTGCCCAGCGAGGCCTTGCTCGCGGGCAGCGGCATCTGCGCGGCGGACTTGAGCCGCGCCGACACGCGCATTACCACCAATCAGGAAATGCGCGTATGCGCCAATGCCGTGGCCTTGCGCCGGGATGTCGGCCTGGCGCTGGGCCGCCAGATGCATGTATCGGCCTACGGCATGCTCGGTTACGCGCTGCTGACGAGTGCCACCTTCGGTGACGCTTTGCGCCTGGCGCTGCGCTATCCGGCGCTGCTGGGAACACTTTTCAAGCTGAGCCTGGAGGCGGACGGCGAGCGCATCTGGTTTACCGCCGCGGACTATCGCGAAACCCCGGCCATGCAGATGTTCAACGTCGAACTGTGCCTGGCCTCGCTGAAGGTGATCTGCGACGACCTGCTCGGCCAGCCGCTGGCGCTGCTTGGCGCACGTTTTGAATACAGCGCGCCGGATTATCGCGCGCGCTACAGCGAGTGTTTCGCCTGCCCGCTGCAGTTCGACGCCGGCACCAACGCCTTCGCCTTCGACAAGCGCTGGCTGGACCAGCCCCTGCCCCTGGCCGACGCCGTGACCCACCAGGCCATGGCCGAGCGGTGCCGCAAACAGAACCTGGAGTTCACCGGCCGCCAGGCGTGGCTGGGCAGAATCCGCCAGTTGCTCACCAGCCAACTCGGCGCCGCGCCGGGGATCGAAGGCCTGGCCGCACAGATGAACTGCTCGCCGCGCACCCTGCGCCGCCACTTGCACGACCTGGGGTGCAGTTATCAGGAACTGCTCGACGAACTGCGCTTCGAGCGCGCCAAGCAATGGCTGGCGGCGGATGAACTGCCGATCTACCGCATCGCCGAGCAACTGGGTTTCAGCGAAACCGCCAGCTTCCGGCATGCCTTTGTGCGCTGGAGCGGCGTGGCGCCGAGCCAATTTCGTGCATGACGCCCCATTGATGGGCGAATTGCGGACACATAATTTGGCCCGATTTATCCCCTTTTGGCCGCTCCTGCCGTTCTCATAAAGCGCCCCGCCCGCAAGACTGCAGGCACCGATACCGCCTGCGGAGAACAACAAAATGCTGACGATCTACTCGGACGATCACCACCTGCACCACGGCCGTTGTGAACTGATGGACGGGCAACTGATGCCCTGCTTCGAAATGCCCTCGCGCGCCGACCACGTACTGCAACGGGTCAAAGCCCGTGAGCTGGGCCCGGTCCTTGCCCCGCAGGACTTTGGCCTGGCGCCGCTGCAACGTGTCCACAGCCGCGACTACCTGGACTTCTTCAAAGGTGCCTGGCAACGCTGGACCGCATTCGGCGAGGACGGCGACCTGTTGCCCTACACCTGGCCCGCCCGCACCTTGCGCCGCGTGCTGCCCACCAGCCTGCACGGCCAGCTCGGTTACTACAGCTTCGACGGCGGCGCACCGATTACCGCCGGCACCTGGCAAGCGGCCTACAGCGCCGCCCAGGTCGCGTTGACCGCACAGCAAGCGATCCAGCGCGGCGCCCACTGTGCGTTCGCGCTGTGTCGCCCGCCGGGGCACCACGCCGCCAGCGACTTGATGGGCGGTTATTGCTACCTCAACAACGCCGCCATCGCCGCCCAGGCGTTTCTCGACCAGGGCCATCGCAAGGTGGCGATCCTCGACGTGGACTACCACCACGGCAATGGCACTCAATCGATCTTCTACGCACGCAACGACGTGCTCTTTACCTCGATCCATGGGCATCCGGAGGCGGAGTTCCCGTTTTTCCTGGGCTACGCCGATGAGCAGGGAGAAGGCGCCGGGGAAGGCTTCAACTTCAACTACCCGTTGCCGGCCGGTTCCGGGTGGGCGCGCTGGAGCGCGGCGCTTGACGAGGCGTGCAGGGAAATCGAGCGCTATGACGCCGACATCATCGTCGTGTCGCTGGGTGTGGACACGTTCAAGGACGACCCGATCTCGCAGTTCAAGCTCGACAGCCCGGACTACCTGGCCATGGGCGCACGCATCGCGCGCCTGGGCAAACCCACGCTGTTTGTGATGGAAGGCGGCTACGCCGTGGCAGAAATCGGCATCAACGCCGTCAACGTTCTAGAAGGTTTTGAGGGGTCCATCCAATGAACATGCTCAAGTCGCTCGTCCTCTGCGCCGCCGTTCTCGGTGGCGCGGCCCATGCCGAAGAGAAAACCCTGCGGGTCTACAACTGGTTCGACTACATCACGCCCAAGGCGCTGGAAGACTTCAAGGCGCAGAACCCCGACGTCAAACTGGTGTACGACATCTTCGACACCAACGAAGCCCTGGAAGCCAAGCTGCTCACCGGCAACTCCGGGTATGACGTGGTGGTGCCGTCCAACGTGTTCCTCGCCAAGCAGATCGAAGCCGGAGTATTCCAACCCCTGGACCGCAGCCGACTGCCGAACTGGAACCACCTCGATCCCAAGCTGATGAAGCTGCTCGAGGCCAACGACCCCGGCAATAAGTTCGCCGTGCCCTACATGTACGGCACCATCCTGATCGGTTTCAACCCCGACAAGGTCAAGGCCGCGCTGGGTGCCGATGCGCCGGTGGACAGCTGGGACCTGATCTTCAAGGAAGAAAACATCAGCAAGCTCAAGCAGTGTGGCGTCGCGCTGCTCGATTCGCCGTCCGAGATCCTGCCGCTGGCCCTGCAGCACCTGGGCCTGGACCCCAACAGCAGCAACCCCAAGGACTATGAAAAAGCCGAAGCGCTGCTGATGAAAGTCCGCCCGTACATCACCTACTTCCACTCCTCCAAGTACATGGCCGATATCGCCAACGGTGACATCTGCGTGGCCGTCGGTTATTCCGGCAGCTTCTCCCAGGCCGCCAACCGCGCCAAGGAAGCCAAGAACGGCGTGATCGTGGACATGCGCCTGCCCAAGGAAGGCGCGCCGATCTGGTTCGACATGCTCGCCCTGCCCAAAGGCGCGAAAAACCCGCAGGACGCCTACACCTTCATCAACTACCTGCTGCAACCGCAGGTGATCGCGCCGATCAGCGACTTCGTCGGTTACCCCAACCCGAACAAAGACGCGACGGAACTGGTTGACCCAGCGATCCGCCACAACCCCAACCTGTACCCCACCGAGGCGGCGATGGCCACGCTGTATACCCTCAAACCCCTGGGCCGCGACGCCGAGCGCGCCCGGACGCGGGCGTGGACCAAGATCAAGTCGGGGACATAGAGGCCGCCCGCTATCTAACTACCACCTCCGGACGGGCACGCGCCCTAACGTGGTCGAGGTCCTGGGTTGCCGTCGGCAACCCGCCTCACCTCGCCCGTCAGGAGCCCGCCCTTGCCCTCATCGCCTCCCAGTGCCAACGACCTGTTGACTCAACTGACCACCGGCCCCTCCTTGCGCGAAGTCGCGGCCGCCACCCTGCGCTCGAGCTTGCGCGAGCTGTACCCGGATCTCGACATCGACCCCGATCTGACCCTTCTGGTGACGCCGCACTGGCAGATCACCGCCGAGGCGATCCTGCCCGGAGCCCCGCGATTTCAAACACTGACCGGCGCGTTGTGCCGCAGCGCAACATCCGGCGCACCTGTCACCTGGCTCGACAGCGAGCACTACCTGATCTATCAATCCGCCACCGGGCCGAACGTGCATCTGCCGGTCAAGGTGGACTCCGTCGGCCGCCTGATCAATGAGCTGGCACCGTTGCTGTGCGTCGCGTACCAAGAGCAGCAACTCGCGTTCTGGAATGCCAGCAACCACCCGAACGGCCCACGCTGGCGCACCTTTGCCAACGCCTTGCGCACGATCTGGAATGTCGACAGCGTGGAGGGTTGGGACGAGGATGAATGCAACGTCGCCAGGGCAGTTTTTCACACGCCGGATTACGCCCAGCGCTTGCCCCAGGACAAATACGCGACCAAGGCTTATCTGATCGACGTCGACCTGGAATACGCCACACAGGTCAAACACCTCAACCTGTCGGCATTGGCGGTACTGGTCGGGCGCCTCGGCGAGCGCGACATCATCCTCAGCTATTCGATCGCCGACGGTTACGCCGCCTTCAAGAGCCTGCAAGCGCTTGGCGACGCCCTGAGCATTCAAGTGGCCACTCCACAGGCGACCAAGCTCCACTGGCGACTCTTCCAACCCTCAGGGGACTTTTTCGAGCAGCAGGCCTGTGCGTTTATTTCCCTGCAGATTCAGGCAATCGGCGCAATCGCGTTCAACAGCGGTGAGCTGATCCCGACCATGGCGCACGACAAGCCAGGCAGCGAAATCGCCCCCCGCGCCCCGCTGAATCAAGACCGAATCGGCTGGGTACATCGCGCCTTGCCCGACTGGATACTCACCGCGTCCTCGTCGGATCAGGCCACCTACGGGCGCTACATGATGGACCTCGCGGCCCTGCACCTGCGGCACGCGGGTAAAGCCTTTGATGACGGGATCAAGCACATCGGCGATTTTGCCCTGGATGCGATCCACACCCTGATGGTCAAGGACCACCCCGGCGTGGCCCGCACGACGCTCGATAGCGTGCGGATCAGCGTCACCAGCGTGCAAGCCTGGGGCACCCTGATCGTGCCGGGAAACACCCAGACCCAAACCTTTACCCTCGCCGAGTTGGCCCTGGAAAACCTGATAGCCCTGCCCTTGGGCAACAAAACCGTCGGTTATGAAAACGGCAGCGCGGTGCCCGCCTGGATGACGGCGGCCTACCTGGAGCACTTGATTACCCAGGCGAACGTCGGCATGCACTACCCGGCCCTGGTCAAACGCACGCTGCTTGACGACGCTGCCGAGTCCCTGCGAAGGCAACGTCTCTACACCGCTCAATTACGCCTGCAACTGCCGCTACTGGCGTTGCAGTACAAAGTACGAGGTGTCCACGACCTGAGCGAACAGGGCTATCGCTATGTCTGCGCGGCGATGCATCCAGACAGCGCAGCCCGTGTGGTCGACGGCGCGGCGGTGGTCATCCGCCGCTTGTCCCTGCTCCCCAAACGCCGTCTGGGCTCGGCCGTCGACGTCGTCGGCAACATGTTCGTCATTGGCCCTCAAGACCCGAAAAAAGGTCCTTGCCTGCTCTATCGCCCGCTGTCCAACCAACCGTTGATGCAGTTCCCGTCACCGACCAACCTGCTGTACGCGATCAAACAAGACACGCCATTGCGCCAATCGGTCCTGGCTTGGCTGCCCGATAAGGTGCGAACGGCTTACGCGCAGTTTGTGTTTCCCGGCAGCCTGCCCTCGCCGTGGGTATTTACCAGTGTGCTGAACGACCCGCTGAATGCACTGGTGATGACCGGCCCCGTCGAACTGGGGCGGGAAGTGCTGCCAAACGACGACTTCGCCACACTGTTCCGAGCCAACGCCGACGCGCTGGTCACCCTGGCCGACCGCCAATCGGTATCCAATGCCGAGGCGCGCTGGGAGAGTTTCAAGCACGCCGGGTGGCTGATGTTCAATACCGTGCTGCCGTTCATGGGCCGCGCCGCGGGCGCCGCGACCTGGATCTGGCAATTGATGGATGACCTGCAACAGATGGTCGACACCAATGAGGTCGGTGACCGTTCCGCCGGGCTCTCGGCGCTGGTGGATATCTTGCTGACGCTCGGCATGGTGTTAACGACGCATGTCGCCACGGCGCATCGGCCCGAGTCGTCCATCGGGAAGCCCGCCAAGCCGCGCGCATTGCCGCCGCCGGAGGTCAAGGTAGAAGTCGTCCAAAAGCCGGATATCGCGACGGCAGAGCTGCCCGTCGACCACGAACACACCCTGCACATCAGTGGTGCCCTGAACCGCAGCGCGCAGAACCTGGGCACGTTCCTCGACAGTTTTGCGCAGGCCAAGCCCGATCAATTGGGTACGCAACAGACCGTGGAAGGCCCTCATCAGCATCTCTATACCAAAGCCTCACACTGGTACGCCCCGGTGGGTACACGATGGTTTGAAGTGATGGTCGACGAAAACGACACCGTGTTGATCATCGATCCGCGCCAACCAGGCCGGCGCGGCCCGCCGCTGATCGCCAATCGCCTGGGGCAATGGTTCGTCGACACGCGCTTGCGCCTACGCGCAGGCGGCCTGCGCAGCCGGCGCAAAAAAGGCGAAGCCCTCAGGCCGCCGAAAATCACCGATTTACGCCGGCAACTGGCAACCTTCGACAGCGAGCAGGCCCAGCGCCAGCACGGTCTTGAAGCCTTGCAAGGCGCCATCGACCGCACGGCGGGTGACGCCAAAGCCGCGGCCAGAACCACCTTTCTCGAACAGGTGGATACGCGTCTCAAAGAATTCGACGTACCGATTTCCCAGCTCAAATCCCTGAATATTCTCGACACGGTGCCCAACTATCAGGACGCCATGGTCGGCTACCTGGAACATCAGCTGTTTCTGGCGCGCTCCGCCATCAGCGAACAACAGATCCCGTTTCGCGAACGACTGGAAGCCATACAGGGCCACCTCGACATCGAGGGCATTGAAGAAGAAGCCTTGCCCACCGTTCACTACCGCAACATGTATACCGCGACACACGCCATGGCGGAGCGCCTGGGCTACCTTCAGGCACGCTTCAAGGAGGCTCGTGCCCTGGGTGCGCGCGGGGTCAGGCTGATCCAGCAGCATGAGCCGCACCTGCCCGCTTATGCCCTTGATGATCTCAAGGCGTTCAAGATTACCCTGGGCCACTTCCTGTGCGTGGCCGAAGGCGCATCGGCCACACGCGCCGACGCCAGGGAAGCCTTGCGCCGTATCGTCGATGTGGCGGAGCTGGCGGTCCAAAGTTTCAGAGAGGCCGCACAACCGCGCAACATGGTGCCGCCGGAGCAGTTGATCGAAACCCTGGACAGCCTGATGGATCAGTTTTCCAGGGTTGACCAGAACCTGGTGGATCTGCCGGCCGAGTTTCCCAATGACCTCAACAAGCCCGACCTGGAAAACCTGCGCAAGCAAGTGGACGAGTTCGCTCGGCTCGCAGAGAAACAACTGACAACCCTGCTTCGCGAACGCAGAGCCATGGAGCCCACCGCGGGCCCGTCGCGCACCGTCCCCAGGGCGAAGAAAAAATACATCAAGACGCGCTTCAAGGGGATGGTGGTCGGCGAAGAGCGTGAAAGCCCCGACGAAGACGGCAAGACGCTGGTCGACGTAAAGGAACCCCTGACCGGCAAAGTGATTGCAACCTTCCATGAGAAGGAGCCGGGGGTTTGGGTCGAACGCGAGCTGACGCCCAAGCCCGCTTCCCGCAGCCAGGCGCGTAACCTGGCAAACAGCATCAGCGACGGTCAGGCGCTGGTCGATGGGGTCGAAGCCTTTATCGCCAACAAGGAAGCCTGGGCGAAGGAAACCCGGCAACTGCCGGTGGAAATCGAAGAGCGCTTCCACCAGCACGCCAAAAAACTGCAACGGGCCAACCAGGATATCGAAGAGGCGTTGACCTCCAGCAACCAGACCGAAAGCGCCTCGCCGTCAGCTGCGTTGACTAACCGCCGCCTTGATGAGGCGATCACCCAGCTTTACCGGGAAGGCAAACGGATCAAGCTCGAGGTGCTCAAGCGCCGACCACCGGAGGCGGCGCACGTCGAATTGCTGTTGCGCGAGGGCGCCGTCACGGTAGACCCGCCTGTCGGCGCCCGCACCCGACTCAGGGGGCGCGACAAGGGTTTCCTGCAGGAGTATGCGGTGGTGGACGTCAACACGAACCGTCCGTTGTGGTACGCACACTTTCACTACCCCACCCTCACCGGGCCGGAGGAAGCCTACACCGCCGCCCACCTGAAAAACCGCCAACAGCGCCTGATGGGCGGCCGGTTCGAACCCTTGAGCGACATCGCCGTGTACCGCAGTGAAATCGGTCTGCATCTGGCCCGCTCGCTGTTCCTGAAAGCCAAGCCTCAGCCCTCAGCCTGACCGGTCCAGGCCTGGCGCAACCGCGCGAGCGCCTGGCGGATCGCCGCCTCGGGCACTGCGGCGAAGCCCAGCACCAGGCCGGCGCGTTGATCGTCCGGTGGCCCGGCCTGCGCCAGCCAATAGCTGCTCAGGCCATTGACCTCCACGCCCACCGCGCGGGCCTGCGCCACCAGTTGTTGTTCGCGGGCAAGGCTGTCCACCCGCACGGTGAGGTGCAGGCCCGCGGCACTGTTCGGCAGGCTGCCGACCCCCGGCAGCTCGTCCGGCCAGCCGTTCAACAGGACGTTGCGTCGACTGAGCGCAGCGCGACGCATGCGCCGGATATGCCGCTGAAAGTGCCCCGCCGCCATGAACTCCGCCATCACCGCCTGGGTGCTGACCTCCGAGTGCCGCACGTCCACGGCGCGGCGCTGGGCGAATGCGTCGACCAGCGTCGGCGGCAGCACCAGGTAACCCAGGCGCAGCGCCGGGAACGCGACTTTGCCGAACGTCCCCACATACAACACCCGCCCGCTGCGATCCAGGGCCGCCAGCGGGGCCAGCGGCGCGCCGCTGTAACGGTACTCGCCGTCGTAGTCATCCTCGACGACCCAGCCACCGCTGCGTTCGGCCCAGGCCAGCAACTCCAGGCGCCGGGCCAGGCTCATGACCACGCCCAATGGGTACTGATGGGACGGCGTGACATAGGCCAGGCGGCAGTTGTCGAGGCCGTTCAACACGCTGCAGTCGATCCCCTCGCTGTCCACCGCCACACCTTGCAGCTGCGCACCGGCCAGGGCGAAGGCATGACCGGCGGCGCGGTAGCCGGGATTTTCAATCGCCACGCCATCACCTGGGCTCACCAGCAACTGTGCACAAAGGCTGATTGCCTGCTGCGCGCCACTGGTGATCACAATTTGCTCAGCCGTACACTGCATGCCCCGCGAGCTGCGCAGGTAGGCGGCGATCAGGCCGCGCAAGCGCTCGTCCCCGGCCGGGTTGCCATAGCACAGTAGCTTGAGGTCCGGCTTGCGCCAAAAAGCCGCATTCAGCTTGGCCCAGACGTCAAAAGGGAACAGGTCGAAGGCCGGAACCCCCACCCGAAATGCCCGTGGAGGCCCCGTGGGCGGCAAGGGCAAATGGTTGTTTTCGAGGCGCTCCAGCGCCGCGCTGTGGATAACTTTTTCGCTCGAAATATCGGCGTTTTTCAGCTCGATTGTGGATAAGGCTGGGGATAAGCCTGTTGAAAACCCTGTGGACAGTTTTGTGGATAGTTTTTTTGAACTGGGCAGTTGGGCGACATACGTCCCGTCGCCGACCCGGCTTTGCGTAAAGCCCTCGGCATACAGCTGATCGTAGGCACGCACCACGCTGTTGCGCGAAATCGACAACGCCGCCGCCAGGTCGCGCGTGGCGGGCAAACGCGTGCCGCCGGCCAGTCGCCCGTCCAGCACGCGTTGGCGCAAGGCTTCGTACAGCTGGCGGGTCAGCCCCTGACGACGATCCAGCTCGATTCCCGCAGGGTTGAACGACAACGGCGGCGCAAGGGACGACATTGGGCAGGCTCCGGAATTGGACCCATGAAATGGGTCATAGATGGCTCTTACAACGAACCATTAGCCTGCCTAGGATGCAGGCATTCGCCAAGGAATACTTTTATGTACACACCACGCGCCTTTGCCCTCGACGATTTGCCCGAACTGCAGCAACTGATCCAGCACACGCGTCTGGCGCAGGTGGTGACCGTGGGTGAACACGGCCTGCTAGCCAGCCACCTGCCACTGCTGCTCAACCCCAACGAAGGCCCGAACGGTACGCTCTACGGCCACATGGCCAAGGCCAACCCGCAGTGGCACGACCTGCAGAACGGCGGCGAAGCGCTGGTGATCTTTGCCGGGGCCGACGCCTATGTCAGCCCGGCGTTTTACCCGAGCAAGGCCGAGCACGGCAAAGTGGTGCCCACCTGGAACTACCTGGCCGTGCATGCCTACGGCACGGCCGACGTGTTTACCGACGCCGAGCGCCTGCGCGGCGTGGTCAGCGCCCTCACCGACCGCCACGAAGGCCGCCGCGCCCAGCCCTGGAAGGTCAGCGACGCCCCGGCCGACTACATTGAAGGCATGCTCAAGGCCATCGTCGGTTTCGCCTTGCCCATCGAACGTCTGATCGGCAAACGCAAACTCAGCCAGAACCGCAGTGCCGCCGACATCCAGGGCGTGCGCGAGGGGCTGGCCACCAGCCTCGACGTGCGCGACCAGACCCTCGCCCGTTTCATTCCCCAAGGAGCCCCAGAATGAGCCCGATCGACATCCGCCCCGTCACCGCCGCAGACCACGCCGCCTGGCTGGCGCTGTGGCACGCGTACTTGCAGTTCTACAACACCGAACTGCCAGACGCCGTCAGCCAGAGCACCTGGCAACGCCTGATCGACGCCCATGAGCCGACCCACTCCGCGCTCGCCTGGCAGGACGGCAAAGCGGTAGGCATGGTCAACTTCATCTACCATCGCTCCAACTGGAGCATTGAAAACTCCTGCTACCTGCAAGACCTGCTGGTGGCGCCGGCCCAGCGCGGCGGCGGCGTGGGCCGCAAATTGATCGAACACGTCTATGCCACGGCCAAAGCCGACGGCTGCTGCGAGGTCCATTGGCTGACCCACGAGACCAATGCCACCGCGATCCAACTGTACGAACGCATCGCCGAACGCCCTGGTTTCATCCAATTTTGCAAAGGTCTTTAAGGAGCGCAGCATGTCCACCTCTCTCGCCGACTGGCAAGGTGCCCCGGCGCCCACGGTCCAACTGCTCGAAGGGCGTTTCATCCGCCTGGAAAAACTCGACCCGGCGCGCCACGCCGACGGTCTGTGGCAAGCCCTCGAAGGCCCCGGCGCCGACCCCAAGCTGTGGGACTATTTGCCGTATGGCCCGTTCAGCGACCGCACCGCGTTCGATGCCTGGCTGAACAACCATGCCCAGCACAACGAGCCGTATTTCTTCAGCGTGATCGACCGCGCCAGCGGCGATGTGCAGGGCATCCTCAGCCTGATGTCCATCGTCCCGGCCCACGGGCGCATCGAAATCGGCCACGTCACCTTCGGCGCGCCGATGCAGCGCTCGCCGAAAAGCACCGAGGCCGTGTATCTGTTGGCCAAGCATGCTTTCGAACTGGGCTACCGCCGCCTGGAGTGGAAATGCAATAACGGCAATGCCCGCTCCAAATACGCCGCCGAGCGCCTGGGGTTCAGTTTTGAAGGGGTGTTCCGCCAGCACATGGTGGTCAAGGGGCAGAACCGGGACACGGCGTGGTATTCGATTCTGGACTCGGAATGGCCGCCGATCGGGGCAGGGTTTGAGCACTGGCTGTCGGAAGCCAATCAGGCAGGTTCAGGCCAATTGAAAAGCCTGGCGGAGTGCCGCGCCTAAATCCCACAGACAGCGCAGCACCAGAATATGAGAGCGGGCTTGCCCGCGAGGCGGTGGGTCAGTCGAGATTGATTTTCGACTGGTCTACCGCTATCGCGGCGTAGGTATCTACACATCCGATGACGCTGAAAACCCCGGTCGTATCGCGAGCTGTTGCTTTGCTGTTGCTCTGCTTTTGCTCTGTTTTTGATTTTGATCTTAGGCGCCCCGTTAACCACGCTGGCCGAACCTAAGCGAGGCACCGAGTGGTGGGGCAAGAGCGTTTTGCTTACTTTTGCGCTTTTCAAAAGTGAGCCGCCGTAAGGGCGGAACCCATAGCGGCCGCCACCTGAATAATGGATATGTACTCATTCCAACCCGAGCGAAGGGTCGGCCCACAGGCCGCCACGGGAGCAAGCTCCCTCCCACACTCGATCGTCAGTGCAATCCGCACTGGGTGTCAGTCGGCAAGCTGCTCGGCCAACACCGCAATATGCTCCGGTCCGATCCCGCAGCAACCGCCCAAATGGCTGGCGCCGCGCTTCTGCCAATCGGCAGCCCATTGCAGGTAGCCCGGCGGGTCGAGGTCGTCGCGCAACGGGTCGAGGCCGTCGTTGGCCGTGGCCTCCTTGGGCTGTGGCGGGAAGGCGTTGGCATAGGCGCCGATCTGGATCGCCACCCCCAGGCGCTCGAAGGTCTGGCGGGCCGCATCAATCGCCGCGCCGATCACCTCCGGCTGGCTGCAATTGAACAACAACACCTGCACGCCCAGTTGCGCAGCTGCTTCGGCCGCCTCGGCCACCGGCTCGCCGGAACGCAGGCGCGGCACCTCGTCGGTGTCTTCGTCCTTCAAGGTAAACGACAGCCAGAACGGTTTGCCGTCCGCCGGCAGACCGGCATGAATGGCCCGCGCCTCGACGATCGAACTCTGGGTTTCCGCCAGCCACAGGTCGACATAAGGCGCCAGGCCGCTCACCAGGGGCGTCAGCAGTTCGCTGACCCGGTCGGCCTCGAACAGGTCGGGCCGATACGAGCCGAACAGCGGCGGCAGGGAACCGGCCACGCGCACTGCTTGGCCGGACGCCACCACCGCGCGCCGCGCCAATTCACCGGCCAACGCCGCCAGGGCCTGGCCCTCGGCGGCAAACCGCGCTTCGCCGATATGAAACGGTACGACGGCATAGCTGTTGCTGGTGATCACGTCGGCACCGGCCTGGATGTAAGCCGCGTGTACCGCTTCCACCGCCTGCGGCGCTTCGCTCAACGCCAGCGCCGACCACTCCGGCTGTCGGAACGGCGCGCCGCGGCGTTGCAGTTCGCGGCCCATGCCACCATCGAGAATTACTGTGCGTACTGCGGCCATATGCTTTTTACTCATAAGCTTATGAAAATAACTCACTATGAGAGTCGCTCTTATAACTATTTAATACGGTAAATTCGCTTCATAACAACTTCTTTTTTTATTCGGGTGCCTCTCTTGAAACTCAAACCGCTACTGGCCCTGGGCCTGACCATGCTGGCTGCCTCCACCCAAGCCTTCGGCGGTGCAACCCTGGACCGGGTTGAGCAAAACCACGAATTGGTCGGCGTGCTGATGGAAAGCTATCCGCCTTTCTCGTTCCTCAACGAGCAGAACCAGCTCGACGGTTTCGACGTCGACGTGGCCAAGGCCGTCGCGCAAAAACTCGGGGTCAAACTGCGCCTGGAAACTCCGTCCTGGGACGTGATCGCCGCCGGCCGCTGGAGCGGGCGCTACGACATCTGCATCTGCTCGATGACCCCAAGCAAGGCCCGCGCCGAAGTGTTCGACTTCCCCGTGGAGTACTACGCTTCGCCCGCGGTGATCGTGGTCAATGCCAAGGATGAGCGCATCCACGGCGCCAAGGACCTGAGCGGCAAGAAAGTCGGCCTCACCAGCGCCTCCAGCTACGAGAGCTACCTGAACAAAAACCTGGTGATCGAAGGCGCCGAAGACACCCAACTGCAGTACCCGTTCGAGAACGTGCAGATTGCCCCCTACGACACCGACAACGTGGCCTTCCAGGACCTGGGCCTGGGCGCCGGCGTGCGCCTGGATGCGATCCTCACCAACCTGGTCACCGCCCAACCGCGCCTGAGCCAGGACAAGCGCTTCAAGCTGGCCGGCGAAGCGCTGTACGCCGAGCCCAACTCGGTGGCCATCGAAAAAGGCGACCCGCAGTGGGACAGCAAAGTGCGTGAAGTCTTCGCGCAGTTGAAGCAGGACGGCACCTTGAGCAAGCTGTCGCAAAAATGGATCGGCGCCGACATCAGCCAATGACCGCGTTCCCCACCCCACCCAAACCACCGGTCAGCGCGTCGCGGCTACAACGATTCTTCGGTTTTCGCACGCGCCTGTACCTAACCTGGGCCGCGCTGTTCTGCCTGTTCGCCAGCTTCTTCCTGAGCTTTGACCTGAAGTTCTCGATCATCCTCGACAAGCTGCCCAATCTGGTCGGCGTGCATCTGGCGCCCAACGGGTTTCTGCAAGGCGCGGCGCTGACGGTGTTCCTGTGCCTGTGCTCGATCGTGGCGTCATCGATACTGGGCTTTATCACCGCCCTGGGGCGCCTGTCGAAAAGCGCGGTGGCCTTTGGCGTCGCGAGTTTCTATGCCTCATTCTTCCGTGGCACACCGCTGCTGATCCAGATCCTGCTGATCTACCTGGGCCTGCCGCAACTGGGCCTGGTGCCGGGGGCCATCGTCGCCGGGATCATCGCGCTGTCGCTGAACTACGGCGCCTACCTGAGCGAAATCTTCCGCGCCGGCATCCTCGGCGTGCCCCACGGCCAACGGGAAGCCGCCCTGGCCCTGGGCATGCGCGACAGTGCGATCTTCTGGCACGTCACCCTGCCCCAGGCCATGCGTACCATCGTCCCGCCCGCCACCAACCAGTTCATCTCGATGCTCAAGGACTCCTCCCTGATCTCGGTGATGGGCGTGTGGGAAGTGATGTTCCTCGCGCAATCCTACGGCCGCTCCAGCTATCGCTACATCGAAATGCTCACCACGGCGGCGATCATCTACTGGGTGATGTCCCTCGGCCTGGAACTGATCCAGGCGCGCATGGAGCGGCATTACGGCAAGGGGTATGTGCGACGGGGGTGAGGACTCAGTCATCCCACTCGCGACGCACCTTGACCACGCCCATCTGTAAGCCAAAGGGGCGGAACACGGCGTTCAGCGATTTCAGGGTTTGATTGCCCTCGCCGTGTTCGATATGCACCAGGGTACGCACGGAAATCTTGCACATCTTGGCGAACTGGCTTTGGTGCAGGCCAGTGACTTCGGTGCGCAGGCGGCGCACGGCTTCGCCAATTGCAAGGGAACCGTCAGCCAGCCCCTGTTCGACACGTTCGATTAACAGGGCGCGGGCATCCAGGGTAATGGTCATTTCAGCCCCCATTGCTTCAGACGCATGTCCAGTTTCCCCAACGGGACGCTGGGGTGGTTCAAGGTGACCGCTGGCAAACCGCCTGCAGCCAAGATGTCCGGCAGAGCTCGCAAGTGTTCGGCGTCTTGTCGCAGCCGCTCAAAACTTTGCTCAGGGTCAATAATCTCGGCCAGTGCATCGCAGACCCCTCGCCAATTGATATCACCTGCCACTTCCAGCGCTTTGGGCCACTTGGTCGTTCGGGTAACGCCCTCGGCATCCATCACCATGGGGGCCAAGTCATAAATCGGCGCCAGACGCAGAGAGTCGGTACCTCGGATGATCGACATATTTCGCCCGTGGTTATCCGAGTTACCCAACACCTTGTTCAACAGGTCTCGGCGTAGGTACTCCGCAACCAGATCGGCAACCTGCTCTTCTTGCCCAACCGCGCGCCATTGATTCACCAGCAGTCTGATCACCTCAAGATGATCCATGTAACTGCCAGGCGTCGTCACTCCCGCCAAGGAATAAATCGACTCAACGGCCAATCGTTCGACACCGGCGTTACTGACCTTGCGATCAAAGCGGTGCATCCAAAGGCTCGGCTTGGTGGCCTCTTCCAATGCTAGCCCTTCGGCACCCACCGCCTCTATTCCCAGGGCCTGAAGAGCTCTGTAGTAGTGATACTCACTTCTCAGGATGTCTTGATCATTCTGGGTCGCCTGGTTACGTGCGAACTTGATAAACCAATGTTGGGTAACCTCGGCATCGTTCAGGGTAGCGTCCGGGTACAGCAAACCATCAGCATTCTGCGTCATCAACAGTTTCGGAGCCTCACCGCCCGCGCCCGTTGCCCCGCCGATTGCCGCGCCTTGTTCATAGGCATATTCCAGAAAGCTGTTATCGCGGTTGATCACTTCCCGACGAGGGAAACCAATCGGTGCGGTACCGTCCAGTACCTGCACGGATTCCTTGACCCGCATATGGCCAATGGGGGCCGGCGTACTGCGACCCAGTAGAAACAAATCGGCACTGACGCCCTCCGGCTTCTCATGGCCGATACGTTTCATCAAAGAACGTTTGGCGGCCCCTGCCGGTGCAATATCGTGCAAAAAAGCAGGCGCTTTCTTGAGAACCGCAACATCCCACTCCAGTGGAAACCGCGCACTGACAGATTTGGAAAAAGGCAATCGGACAGCGTCCAGGTTATCGACTAGATAATCCTGTCGATAATGAAACCTGCAAGGTCCATCAAAACCCTTTTCAGGCTCCGAGAACTCCAACCGCATAGCGTCACGCCAATGACCAGCGGTGAAAATCTGCAGTATCAAAGAGTAGGTCGTTTCCATCTGCATTTAAGTGCACCTGGCAAGCAATGTTCGGGACGCGTACTGCAATATAGTGCATTTCCTGCTCAGCAGATGACCAGATTTACGCATTAAAATGCATTTGTATCGCCAGAATTAATCTAAAAATGCATTTTAATGCAAATGAGATGGCCATTTATCCTGTCGCGGACAAAGCCCGATGCGTTTTTAATCGCACCGCACTACAGACAACTCCCGCAAACCAGGGGTCGATAGCCTGACAGTTATCGCCCCGCCATCTCGCTAAATTTCCGGCCTCATTCATCAGAGGTTGGGATCACATGCCCTTTACACCCCCACGATTTGCACTTGTCATGGCGCTTGCGATCAGCGCCGCCAGCCTTCAACATGCCCAGGCGCGGGGCGATATCGAATACCGGCCGTACCATTTCCAACCCTATGAGGCGCTTGATAATGAGTGGGCCGACGCAGCGTCTGAAAAAGCCGAACCCATCGACGGTTACCTCACTCAGCGCGCCACCACGCACAATGGCCTGCAGCTCGCCAAGGCCCTGGAACCTGCGCTGGTTCAGTTGCTGGAGTCCGGCGAACTGACCTCCGAACAGATCAAAGCCCTGGAAAAATTCGCCGACGCGCTGGACAAGCAGCCCGGCGGCATCGGCGCGGCCCTTGAGCAATTGGCCGCCAGCCAGAACGCCAACCTCGCCGCCGCGACCCAGAACACCACGCAGCAACTGAGCAGCCAACTGTTGTCGATCCTGCGCACCCTGCCCGCCGACGACGCTGGCCACTTCTGGGTGCAAAGCCTGGGCAACGACGGCACGCTCGACAAAAAAGGCGGCAGCGCCGGTCTGAAACATGGCACCCAAGGCCTGTTGCTGGGGGCCGACTGGGCGCTGGACCACGCCTGGCGTGTCGGCGTGATGGGCGCCAAATCCAGCAGCCACCTCGACGCCGCGCGTTTTTCCGCCGACCTCGACAGCTGGCACCTGGGCAGCTATGCCGTGCGGCAGGACGGCCCGTTGGCCCTGCGCCTGGGAGCGATCTACAGCAGCCATGACGGGCAGAACAAGCGCAGCGTCAAGTTGCTCGATTACACCGAGCAGCTCAGGGCCAATTACAACGCCAACAGCCAAACCGTCTTCTCCGAAATGGGCTACCAATTGGGCACTGCGGATTTGAGCGTGGAACCCTTCGCCGGCCTCGGTTACCAGCGCTATCACCGCGACGGCTTCAAGGAGCGGGGTGGCCTGACCGCGCTGAACGTCGGCTCGCAAAACCAACAGAACCTGAGCAGCACCTTCGGTCTTCGCCTGGCGTCGCTGTATCGGTTCGATAACCAGATGAGCCTGGCCCCCCACCTCAGCGCCAGTTGGAAACACCTGTACGGCGACGTCGACAGCCGGGTCAGTCAATCCTTTCGCGCTGCGCCGGGGCTGATTGATAGCTTCACTGTCCAGGGCACGTCGCTGGACCGCGACAGCCTGAACGTCCGAGCCGGCCTGGACCTCGCACTCTCGCCGCAACACACCGTGGGCCTGACCTACGCCAGCGAAACAGGCAACCATAGCCGCAACCAGGGCCTGATGGGCCAATGGCAAATGCGGTTCTGAGCCCACGCTGCGCGCGCCGGCCAAATTACGGGCGAAAAAAAAGGGGAGCACCTGCTCCCCCGAGGATTAAACGGTAGTGTCGAAGGCTGGATCAGCCTTCGATTTCAATCAGGATTTCGCCAGGGTTCACCCGGTCGCCCTTGGCTACATGAACGGCGGTCACCTTGCCGGCAATCGCGGCCTGCACTTCGGTTTCCATCTTCATCGCTTCGGTGATCAGCACCGCCTGGCCGGCCTTGACGACGTCGCCTGGCTTGACCAGCACGTCGACGATATTGCCCGGCATCGTGGTGCTCACATGGCCTGGCTCGGTGGCTTGCTTGCGCTTGCTGCCGCCACCGCCGACGAACTCGTTGAGCGGTTCGAACACCACTTCTTCGGGCATGCCGTCGATGGACAGGTAGAAGTGACGCTTGCCTTCAGCTTTCACGCCAACACCGGTGATGTCGACGCGGTAGCTTTCGCCGTGGACGTCGATGACGAACTCGGTCGGTACGCCTTCGCCACCCGCACGGGCCACGCCGCCGGCTTCCGGGATCGGCAGCAACACTTCCGGAGTCAGGGTGCCGGCGTCGCGTTCTTCGAGGAACTTGCGGCCAATGTCCGGGAACATGGCGTAGGTCAGCACGTCTTCTTCAGATTTGGCCAACGCACCGATTTCGCCGCGCAGCTTGTTCATTTCCGGCTTGAGCAGGTCGGCCGGGCGCACGTCGATCACGTCTTCGCTGCCGATGGCCTGGCGACGCAGTTGCCCGTTCACCGTGCCCGGCGCTTTGCCGTAGCCGCCTTGCAGGTAGAGCTTCACTTCGTTGGTGATGGTCTTGTAGCGCTCGCCGGCCAGCACGTTGAAGAACGCCTGGGTGCCGACGATCTGCGAGGTCGGGGTGACCAGCGGCGGGAAGCCCAAGTCTTCACGCACCCGCGGAATTTCAGCCAGCACTTCGCCCATGCGGTTGAGTGCGCCCTGCTCTTTGAGCTGGTTGGCCAGGTTGGAAATCATCCCGCCCGGCACTTGGTTGACTTGCACGCGCGTGTCGACCGCGGTGAATTCGCTTTCGAACTGGTGATACTTCTTACGCACGGCGTAGAAGTACAGGCCGATTTCCTGCAGCAGTTCCAGGTCGAGGCCGGTGTCGAATTCGCTGCCTTTAAGGGCGGCGACCATCGACTCGGTGCCCGGGTGGCTGGTGCCCCAAGCGAAGCTGGAGATCGCGGTATCGATGTGCTCGGCACCGTTTTCGATGGCCTTGAGTTGGCACATCGCAGCCAAACCCGCCGTGTCATGCGAGTGGATGAACACCGGCAGGCTCTGCTCGGCTTTCAGTGCCTTGACCAGCTCGCCGGTGGCGTATGGCGTGAGCAGGCCGGCCATGTCCTTGATCGCCACCGAGTCGCAGCCCATGGACTCCATTTGCTTGGCCTGGGCCACAAACGCGTCGATGGTGTGTACCGGGCTGGTGGTGTAGGCGATGGTGCCCTGGGCGTGTTTGCCGGCGGCCTTGACCGCTTCGATGGCCACGCGCAGGTTACGCACGTCGTTCATCGCGTCGAAGATGCGGAACACGTCAATACCGTTGACGGCGGCCTTGGCGACGAAGGCTTTGACCACGTCGTCGCTGTAGTGGCGATAGCCCAACAGGTTCTGGCCGCGCAGCAGCATTTGCAGGCGGGTGTTAGGCAACGCAGCGCGCAATTTGCGCAGACGCTCCCACGGGTCTTCTTTCAAAAAGCGCACGCAGGCGTCGAAGGTCGCGCCGCCCCAGACTTCCAGGGACCAGTAGCCGACTTTGTCGAGCTTGTCGCAGATCGGCAGCATGTCGTCGGTACGCATGCGGGTGGCCAGCAACGATTGGTGAGCGTCGCGCAGGATGGTGTCGGTGACAAAGATCTTCTTGCTCATTGTTATATTCCTCACAGGCCTGCGTGGGCGGCGATGGCGGCGGCGATGGCCAGGGCCAGCTCTTCGGGTTTGCGCTTGATCGAGTAGTTGGTCAGCTCAGGGTGGCTTTCCACGAAACTGGTGTTGAACTGGCCGCTGCGGAATTCCGGGTTGCGCAGGATTTCCTGGTAGTAGGCGGCGGTGGTCTTCACGCCTTGCAGGCGCATGTCATCCAGGGCACGCAGGCCGCGGTCCATGGCTTCTTCCCAGGTCAACGCCCACACCACCAGTTTCAGGCACATGGAATCGTAGAACGGCGGGATGGTGTAGCCGGTGTAGATCGCCGTGTCGGTACGCACGCCGGGGCCGCCGGGCGCGTAATAGCGGGTGATCTTGCCGAAGCTGGGCAGGAAGTTGTTCTTCGGGTCTTCGGCGTTGATCCGGAACTGCAACGCAAAACCACGGTGCTGGATGTCTTCCTGCTTCACCGAGAGCGGCAGGCCCGAGGCGATGCGGATCTGCTCGCGAACGATGTCGATCCCGGTGATTTCTTCGGTGATCGTGTGTTCCACCTGCACCCGGGTGTTCATCTCCATGAAGTACACCTCGCCCTCGGCGAGCAGGAACTCCACGGTGCCGGCGTTTTCGTAACCCACGGCCTTGGCTGCGCGCACCGACAGGTCGCCGATGTAGGCGCGCTGTTCAGGGGTCAGTTGCGGGCTCGGGGCGATTTCGATGAGCTTCTGGTTACGGCGCTGGATCGAGCAATCGCGCTCGAACAGATGCACCACGTTGCCGAAGCTGTCACCGAGGATCTGCGCTTCGATGTGCTTGGGGTTGACGATGCATTTTTCCAGGAACACTTCCGCCGAACCGAAGGCCTTGGTGGCTTCGGAGATCACGCGGGGGAAGGCTTGTTCGAGTTCTTCACGGCTGTTGCAACGACGAATGCCGCGACCGCCGCCACCGGAGGTGGCCTTGAGCATCACCGGGTAACCGATGCGGTCGCCTTCGGTGAGGGCTTCGGCGATGTCGGCGACGTTGCCTTCGGTGCCGGGGGTGACCGGTACGCCGGCCTTGATCATGCTGCGGCGCGCTTCGGTCTTGTCGCCCATGCGGCGAATCACTTCCGCGGATGGGCCGATGAATTTAATCCCACGTTCGGCGCAAATGTCCGCCAGTTCCGCGTTTTCCGAGAGGAAACCGTAACCGGGATGCAACGCATCGCAACCGGTTTCCACGGCCAGGTTCACCAGCTTGCGCGGGTTCAGGTAACCGGCCAGGGGTTCGGCGCCGATGCTGTGGGCCTCGTCGGCACGTTTGACGTGCAACGCGTGGCGGTCGGCGTCGGAATAGACCGCGACCGAGCGAATGCCCATCTCGGCGCAGGCACGCACGATTCGCACGGCAATTTCACCACGGTTGGCGATCAGGATCTTTTTTATCACTTGGAAATTCCCTTGAGCCGATTGCTGCGTTCTTCGACCCGCTAGACTCGGGTCGGCGCGTGACTAAATGTTTCAAGCCAGTCGCGAGGCACACACTAAGCCTGCTGAGGGATTAACAAAAATCAATAATTATTGGGTCATGCATAAGTAAAGACTTATAGTTGTCGGACCGGACGCCGCCAAGAGGCTTTAAAAAATGCGTAAGTCATTGATGAGGCTGACATTACGTCAACTGCAGATCTTCAATGAGGTGTGTGATTTGCGCTCCTACAGCCGGGCGGCCGAGGAAATGTCCCTCACCCAGCCGGCCGTCAGCCTGCAAATTCGTCAGCTGGAAGAGCTGATCGGCCAGCCGTTGTTCGACTACGTAGGTAAGAAACTTTACATGACCGAGGCGGCCGAAGCGCTGCAACGGGCCAGCCGCGATATTTTCGGACGCCTGGAAAACCTCGATATGCAGCTGTCGGACATGCAGGGCTCGCTGCAAGGCCAACTGAAACTGGCGGTGGAGTCCAGCGCCAAGTACTTCGTGCCGCACCTGTTTGCCGCGTTCAAGCGCCAGCATCCGGAGGTGCAATTGCATCTGACGGTGGTCAACCGCGCCCAGGTGATCCGCCGGCTGTCGGACAACCGTGACGACTTGGTGATCATGTCCATGGTGCCCCAAGACATGGGCCTCGAATTCCTGCCGTTCCTCAACAACCCGATTGTCGCCGTGGCGCTGCCCGACCACCCCTTGAGCCAGCAAGGAGCGCTGCGCCTGCGCGACCTGGAGCCTTACACGCTGTTACTGCGCGAACCGGGTTCCGGCACGCGGCTGGCTTGCGAGGAGTACTTCAAAGAAAAACGCGTTCACTTCAGCCAGACAGTGGAAGTCGCCTCGGCCGAGGCGCAGCGTGAATGCGTGTTGGCCGGGCTGGGCGTGGCCTTGTTGACACGCCACGCCCTGAACCTGGAACTGGCCACCGGCGGGCTCAAGGAGCTGCCGGTGGAAGAGCTACCGCTGTACCGCAGTTGGTGCCTGGTGCAGGCCAAGGCCAAGCGCCTGTCACCGGTGGCCCATGCGTTCCTGGGCTTTATCCGCAGCGAGCGGGTGCAAATCAGCGCGCTGGCTGAGCGCTTCGCTGGGCAGCCGCGGGTGCCTGCCAGTGCAGTTCCGGGTAGTCCGTGATGCTTTGCAGCAATTGGCGTTGATCACAGCGGTCTTCGATTGCGCGACGGAACGCCATGCGGCGCTGGTCTTCCTGCTGACGACGGGTCTTGACGGAGCTGTTGCTATCTTCGTAGGGCCGGGCCATTTGGAGTCTCCCAATGCGAGTGCGGGGAGTTCAGGATGGGCGCGAGGGATGACGGTTTGGCGGCGCGGGGATGACAGGACGATGAATCTTCTGGACAGATGAGACATGCACATGTGGGAGGAGGCTTGCTCCCGATGGCTGAGTGTCAGTCGATGCATCTGCGACTGAACCACCGCTATCGGGAGCAAGCCCCCTCCCACATTTGGATCGCTGTATCGCGCTCAGTCGTCGAGGGCTTTGACGGACTTGGGCGACAGACGAAGGCTGCGCAGGCTGCGCTTGACGCTCTTGAGGTGGTTGACCAGGCTCGGCCCGCGCGCCATGGCCACGCCCATCGCCAGCACGTCGATCACCACCAGGTGGGCGATGCGCGAGGTCAACGGGGTGTAGATTTCGGTGTCTTCGTGGACATCGATCGCCAGGTTGACCGTGGACAGTTCCGCCAACGGCGTCTGGCTCGGGCACAGGGTGATCAGCGTGGCGCCGCTTTCACGTACCAGGTTGGCGGTGATCAGCAAGTCCTTGGAGCGGCCGGACTGGGAAATACAGATGGCCACGTCGGTCGGTTTCAACGTCACGGCCGACATCGCCTGCATGTGCGGGTCGCTGTAGGCCGCCGCCGTAAGCAGCAGTCGGAAGAATTTGTGCTGGGCATCGGCCGCCACCGCACCCGACGCGCCAAACCCGTAGAACTCGACACGCTGGGCCTGGGACATCGCCGTCACGGCCTTTTGCAGCGCCACCGGGTCGAGCTTCTCGCGCACTTCCATCAGGGTGTGCAGCGTGGTGTCGAAGATCTTGAGGCTGTAGTCGGCGACGGAATCGTCTTCGTGAATCGCAAACTGCCCGAAGCTCGCGCCGGCGGCCAGGCTTTGGGCCAGCTTGAGTTTCAGGTCCTGGAAGCCGGAACAACCGATGGCACGACAGAAGCGCACGATGGTCGGCTCACTGATGCCCACGCTGTGGGCCAGGTCGGCCATGGAACTGTGCATTACGGCCGCAGGGTCAAGCAGCACGTGGTCGGCAACCTTGAGTTCCGATTTGCGTAACAGGTGGCGCGACTGGGCGATATGTTGCAACAGGTTCAAAGGACAGGACTCTTGTTATTGGCAGACGCCAGGGATGTAGCAAGCTTGTAGTTATACTACAAGAATTGCCGTTTTGCCCGTCCGATGCATCACTAAATCGCCCTGCTGCCCTTTGAATCTAAGGGCAGCCAAGTTGTAGCCACAAAGGCTGAAGGCACGTCTCTAGGAAAAATCCGCATTCTTCCGTAACAAATCTGCCAGCCCTTCGGCCTTCATCGGCCGGCTGATCAAGTAGCCCTGCACCTCATCGCAACGCTCCCGGCGCAGGAAATCCAACTGTTGCTGATCTTCCACGCCTTCGGCCACCACCTTGAGCGCCAAACCGTGGGCCATGGCGATGATCGCACGGGTAATGGCCGCGTCTTCCCGCCCCTGGCCGAGGCCGCGGATGAAGGTCTGGTCGATCTTCACGTAGTCCACGGGAATGCGCTTGAGGTAACTGAGAGACGAATAGCCGGTGCCAAAATCGTCGATGGCCAACTTCACCCCCAGATCGCGCAGTTGCTGGAAGGTGGCGATGATGTGCTCGACACTGTCGAGCAGTTGGCTTTCGGTCAGCTCCAGCTCCAGGTATTGCGGGTCCAGGCCGGTTTCTTCCAGCACCTGGCGCACCAGGCTGACCAGCTTGCCTTGACGCAGTTGATGCACCGACAGGTTCACCGACACGCGTATCGGCGCCAGCCCCTGACGCTGCCACTCACAAGCCTGCCAGCAGGCCTGGCGCAGGACGAATTCACCCAACGGCACGATCAGGCCGGTTTCTTCGGCCAGGCCGATGAAGTCGCTTGGCGGCACCGTGCCCCACTGCGGATGCTCCCAACGAATCAACGCCTCGGCGGCGTTCAGTTTGCCGCTAGCCAGGCACAATTTCGGTTGGTAGAACACCGACAGCTGGCGCTCGTCGATGGCCTTGCGCAGCTGGTTTTCCAGCTGCAAACGCTCCAGGGTGCTGGCTTGCAGACTGTCGGTGTAGAACTGGAAATTATTCCCACCCAGGTGTTTGGCGTGTTGCATGGCCATGTTCGCCTGGCTAACCAACGCCGAAATTTCCCGCGCATTATCCGGAAGCAGGCTGACGCCCATCGAGGCGCTGACCACCAATTCATGCCCTTCCACCGTCACCGGCACGCGCAACTTGGCCAGCAGGCGCGTGGCCACCCGCGCCAGGCTTGAGAGGTTGCCGTAGGCATCGAAAAGCACGGCGAACTCATCCCCGGACAAACGCGCGATGGTGTCGGCCTCGGGCAGGGCATTGATCAAACGTCGCGCCATTTTTTGCAGCAATTGGTCGGCGACATCATGGCCCAGGCTGTCGTTGAGCAACTTGAAACGGTCCAGGTTGATATGCAGCAACGCCAGGCTGCGCCCGCCCTGGCGCACCCGCTGATGCGCTTCGCGCAGCCGCTCGCGAAACAGCGAGCGGTTGGCCAGGCCGGTCAATTCGTCATAGTGCGTGAGGTAGCGCATGCGCTCCTCGGATTCACGCCGCGCCGAGAGATCGGCGAAGAAGCCTACGATATGACTGACGTTTCCTCGAATATCGCGCACCACGTTCAGTTGCAGCCACTGCGGGTACAGTTCGCCGTTCTTGCGCGTTTCCACCAGCTCGCCCTGCCAGGTACCGTGACTGAGCAGCGCCTGGCGGATCAGCGGAAAGTGCCGCCGAGCGTCGCGGCTGCACGGCAACTCCACCACATTGCGCCCGAGCATGTCGTCGATATCAAAGCCGGTGACGCGACTGAAGGCCTGGTTGACGGCGAGCAGCGCGTAGTCCGGGTCCAGGATCACAATACCTTCGCTGGCCGCTTCGAATACGGTCGAGGCCAGGCGTTGCTGTTCCTCCAGCGCCTTGCTTGCGCTGATGTCGCGGCGCGTGCCGAGCATGCGCGTCACGCGACCGCTGGGCGCACGCTCCACGGCGCGGCCGCGGTCTTCGATCCACACCCAGTGGCCATCGCCATGGCGCACCCGGTATTCCACCAGATAGTCCTCGCTGCGGCCCTTGAGATGCTCCACCAGGGCACGCTTGAGCAGCGGCAAGTCGTCGGGGTGCAGGCGCGGCTTGAGGTGGCTGAGCATCGCCGTGACGAACTCGGGCTCCAGGCCGAACAGTTCCTTGAGCTGGGTGTGGTGGACCTCGTCGGTTTGCAGATTCCAGTCCCACAGGCCCAGTTCGCTGGCTTGCAGAGCCATCGCCAGGCGCGCTTCGCTTTTATTCAGGGCCAGGCTGGCGGCGTCCAGTTCCTGGCTGCGTTGCGCCACGCGGTCCTGCAGGCCGATTTGCGCTTCGCGCAGTTCCTGCTCGACCTGGCGGCGTTGCTCGACTTCGCGCACCAGCTCCTGATTCAACTGTTCACTGCGCTGCTGTGCCTGTTGCAGATGCTCGATCAGCGCCTGGTTCTGAAAGCGCCGCAACAGCCCGTGCTGGATCAGGCGGTTGACCTGCCACGCCACCACACTCAAGGACGCCAGCAGGATCAGGCCGAGCACACCCCAACCCTGTTGCTGCGCGGCGCCGTTCCAGAAGAGATAGACAATGGCCGGCACCAGGCACGGCAGCGCGAATGACAGGAACGCCGGCAGGCTCACCGCATAGGCGACGCTGGCGGACAACGTCGCCGCACCGATCAGGCCGAACACCCAGGCTTGCTGCGTAAAGCTGTCCGCCGGCACCAGGGCGATGGCGGCGATGGCCAGGGTCAGGCCGCTGACCGCCGAGCCGAGCATGAACATGCGCCGCCAGATCGGTTGGGCCTGGCGGCTGGGCATCGCCGAGTCGAAGGCGGCCACCTGGATCACGCGCAGCGCGACCAGCGCCAGCAGCCAGACCAGCCAGATGCTGTCGAGCAGGTAATGTTTGGGGTTCCAGATCAACCAGGCGCAGACCAGGCCGTTGACCAGCATCAATAAGGTCGGCAGCAGCGAACCCTGGTAGAGCAGACGCGTGCGTTCGACCGCCATCTCGGTAGCGTAGTGTTTTCGGATAACCTGCGCGGGCGCCGCCATGGGGCTAAACAGGTCGGTGCTGAGGGTCATAGGCAGTGTTCTTATAATGGTGAGCCCGAAACGTCGACGGAGCATACACAAGCAAGCGCTCGGGCCAAACTGCTGCGCGTCATAAAAACCAGCGAGGCGTACCGCGCAAACCTCGGGGCCAGACGGCTTGAGCGAGACGCGGCGCGGCCTGTGGCCCATGACCAACCAGTCATCAGCCCCGCCGGAACGCGTGCTCGCCCCGGAACGCGCCGCAGGTTTTCCGTCGGCCATCCGCCAATGGGATTTGCCCCACTCCCCCGCGGGCCATAGAATGCGCCGATGCGCGATGATCTCTCCCTTTTGCTGAATTCCCTCAACGATGCCCAACGCCAGGCCGTAGCGGCCCCCGTTGGCCGTCAGTTGGTCCTGGCCGGTGCTGGCTCCGGTAAAACCCGAGTGCTGGTACACCGTATCGCCTGGTTGATCCAGGTCGAGAACGCGTCCCCGCATTCGATCCTGTCGGTGACCTTCACCAACAAGGCCGCTGCCGAGATGCGCCACCGCATCGAGCAGTTGATGGGCATCAGCCCGGCCGGCATGTGGGTGGGCACCTTCCACGGCCTGGCGCACCGCCTGCTGCGGGCGCATTGGCAGGAGGCGGGCCTGGCCCAGACCTTCCAGATCCTCGACAGCGATGACCAGCAACGCCTGGTCAAGCGCGTGATCCGCGAGCTGGGCCTCGACGAACAGCGTTGGCCGGCGCGCCAGGCCCAATGGTTCATCAATGGCCAGAAAGACGAAGGCCTACGCCCGCAACATATCCAGGCCAGCGGCGATTTGTTCCTGGCCACCATGCGCAGCATTTATGAAGCCTACGAAGCGGCCTGCGTGCGCGCCGGCGTGATCGACTTCTCCGAGCTGCTGCTGCGCGCCCTCGACCTGTGGCGCGATAACCCCGGCCTGCTGGCCCATTACCAGAAACGCTTCCGGCACATCCTGGTCGACGAGTTCCAGGACACCAACGCCGTGCAGTACGCCTGGTTGCGCCTGCTGGCCAAGGGCGGCGACAGCCTGATGGTGGTGGGCGACGACGACCAGTCGATCTACGGCTGGCGCGGCGCGAAAATCGAGAACATCTACCAGTATTCCGAAGACTTCCCGGACGCGGTCACCATCCGCCTGGAGCAGAACTACCGCTCCACCGCCGGGATCCTCAAGGCCGCCAACGCCTTGATCGCCAATAACACCGGGCGCCTGGGCAAAGAGCTGTGGACCGACGGCGGCGAAGGCGAAGCGATCAACCTGTACGCGGCGTTCAACGAGCACGACGAAGCGCGCTACGTGGTGGAAACCATCGAAAGCGCATTGAAAACCGGCCTGGCGCGCAGCGACATCGCGATTCTGTACCGTTCCAACGCCCAATCGCGGGTGCTGGAAGAAGCCTTGCTGCGCGAGCGCATCCCGTACCGTATTTACGGCGGCCAGCGCTTCTTCGAGCGCGCCGAAATCAAGAACGCCATGGCCTACCTGCGTTTGCTGGAAGGTCGCGGCAACGATGCGGCGCTGGAGCGGGTGATCAATATCCCGGCCCGCGGCATCGGCGAAAAAACCGTTGAAGCGATTCGCGACCATGCGCGCCACGCCGATGTGTCGATGTGGGAAGCCATGCGCTTGCTGATCGCCAATAAAGGCCTGACCGGCCGTGCTGCCGGGGCGTTGGGTGTGTTTGTCGAGCTGATCGAGAACCTGACGGCCAAGTGCGCGGACATGCCCCTGCATTTGATGACCCAGACCGTGATCGAGCAGTCCGGGCTGATTGCCTATCACGAAGCGGAAAAAGGCGAGAAAGGCCAGGCCCGGGTGGAAAACCTTGAGGAACTGGTCAGCGCCGCCCGCGCGTTTGAAAACACCGAGGCCGATGAAGAACTGACCCCGCTCGCCGCGTTCCTCGGCCATGCGTCGCTGGAAGCCGGTGATACCCAGGCCGATGAGCATGAAGACAGCATCCAGCTGATGACCTTGCACAGCGCCAAGGGCCTGGAGTTCCCGTATGTATTCCTGGTGGGCATGGAAGAAGGCCTGTTCCCCCACAAGATGAGCCTGGAAGAGCCCGGCCGCCTTGAGGAAGAACGCCGCCTGGCCTATGTGGGCATTACCCGGGCGATGCAGAACCTGGTGATGACCTACGCCGAGACCCGTCGCTTGTATGGCAGCGAGACCTACAACAAGGTGTCGCGCTTCGTGCGGGAAGTGCCGAAGGGGCTGATCCAGGAAGTGCGCCTGTCCAACAGCGTCAGTCGCCCGTTCGGCGGCGGACAGCAGCAGAACTCCAGCAGCCTGTTTGCCGGTTCCGAGATCCCGGAAACCCCGTTCAGCCTTGGCCAGCAGGTCAAGCATGCGATCTTCGGCGAAGGGGTGATCCTCAACTTCGAAGGCGCCGGCGCCCAGGCACGGGTGCAGGTGAACTTCGCCGAGGGCAGCAAGTGGCTGATGATGGGTTACGCGAAGCTCGAAGCGGTCTGACACGCTGACCCCTTCCCCCTGTAGGAGCGAGCTTGCTCGCGAAAAACCCTCAGACAACGCGTCTCATCCAGGATGCCCGCGTTATCGTTGGCGATCTTCGCGAGCAAGCTCGCTCCTACAGACAGAAGGACGGTTCAGCATGAAGGTTTCGCGTCCACCCTTGTTTTTGATGCGCGCGGGCCAATATCTGTAACTAGTCCTACAGACCCTTCGGATTCTGTCTTACGCAAAAGCCCGAAACATTATGTCGCTAGCCACTGTCACGACACCTGTGCAACATGGCGCGCGTGCAATCCACAAATGGGAATTCCCTTTATGAAACGTTTTCTTAGCATCGCCATGGCGCTGTGCATTGGCCTGACGATGAGCCTCGATGCCAACGCCAAACGCTTCGGTGGCGGCAAAAGCATAGGCTCGGCACCAACTCACCAGACCAGCCAAATGGCTCCGTCCGCCGGCGTCGGCGGTGCTGCCGCCACTGCCGGCGCGGCCGGTGCCGCTGGCGCAGCCGCCAAGGCCGGCGGTGCTTCGCGCTGGTTGGGCCCTCTGGCCGGTATCGCCGCCGGTGGCCTGCTCGCATCCATGTTCATGGGCGGCGGCTTCCAGGGCATGCAGATCTTCGACATCCTGATCATGGCGGTCATCGCCTTCCTGATCTTCCGCTTCATCGCCGCCCGTCGTCGCAAGCAGCAGGAGCACATGGCTCCAGCCGGCGCGCCGATGCAGCGTGAAGTGTTCGAGCAGAAGCCAGCCATGGGTTCGATCTTCGGTGGTTCGGCCGCACCTGCTGCTGCCCGCCCGGTGATCAATGCGCCGGCCTGGTTCAACGAAGAACGTTTCGTCGAAGCGGCCCGCAGCCACTTCCAGTCCCTGCAGCAGCACTGGGACGCCAACGAAATGGATAAAATCTCCGAGTTCGTGACCCCGCAACTGCTCGAGTTCCTCAAGCGCGAACGCGCCGACCTGGGCGACGGCTTCCAGTCGACCTACATCGACGACCTGCGCGTGCAGCTCGAAGGTGTGGACGATCGCGCCGACAAGACCATCGCCACCCTGACGTTCAGCGGTGTGTCGAAGACCTCGCGTTTCGACCAGGGCGAAGTGTTCAGCGAAAGCTGGAACATGGAACGCGCCCAAGGCGACAACCAGCCTTGGCTGGTCGCCGGTATCCGCCAGAACGGCTGATAGCCACACGCTTGAACAAGCCGTAAGCAAAACCCCGGACATGTTCCGGGGTTTTCTATTTCACGGTTGCACTTATAGCGAGCTACTGTATAAAACGCCCCTGTAAACCGCGCCATCTAGCAAGAGGATCCCGGCCGTGGAAGAAGTCATCGAACAATTGCGTGAAGCCAACGAACCGGTTCCGGTTCCTCTGGAACTGCCTGATGAAGACCAACTGGTGGAAATCGAGGAACAGCTGTTCATCGACATCCCGTTTGTCTTCCGCGAATTCCTGCTAACCGTCAGCGACGTGGTGTACGGCAGCCTGGAGCCGGTGACCGTCACCGACCCGCAGTCCCACACCTACCTGCCGGATGTGGCGGCCAACGCCTGGGATGCCGGTGTTGACCGCAGCATGATCCCGATCTGCCAGGACGGCGACGACTACTACTGCGTCGAAGAAGACGGCACCGTAGTGCTGTGGTGCGCCGAAGAAGAACTCGTCACCGAAGAAACCTGGGAGTCGGTGTGGCACTGGGCACGGGACGTCTGGCTGGAAAGCTGACACCTGCGGCTCGCGCGCGGGGCGGCCCAGCCTCCTCAGTGTTCCGGCGTATCCTTGTGGTTATCCAGAGTCTCCAGCAAAGCGACCTGCATCCGCGTATGCACGCGGATGAACCACCGCCAGAGCACGGCCGCCACCGCCGCCGCGACCACGGCGATCAGCACCAGCAACTTGTTGGTCGGCAGAATACTCGCCGACAACGCCGCCAATAGCAGGAAGATCACCAGCAACGACAAAATCGGGATCACCTCGGCGATCACCCGACGCACGCGCTGGGTATGCCGCCCGGCCATTTCCGGCTTGACGCTCATCTCCGCCAGCAGCATCGACAGCGCCTTGAGCTTGCGGTACGCCGCAATCAGGAACGGCAGCGACAACAGCAACGCCGCGCCCCAGATCAACGCCTTCTGCCAGCTTGGATCACTGATCCAGCCCTCCAGATACCCGCCGATTCGCAGCGCGAAGTAACTGCCGGTAAAGAAGATCGCCACCACCAGCGCCAGGTTCACCCCCACTTGCAGCACGATTTTGCGGATCATCGACGCCAGCAGCGCCCCCTCGCCGTGGGGCTGAATGCTGCGCAGCCATTCGCCATAGAGGCCAAATACCCGGCTCATGCGCTTGGGCATCACGGCGGCAATCTTCAGCGACAATGGGTCGGCGCCGCGAATCAGGTATGGGGTGAGCAATGTGGTGATCGCCGACACCGCGACCGCCACCGGGTAGAGGAAGTCGCTGGTCACCTGCAAGGTCATGCCGAGCGCCGCGATGATGAAGGAAAACTCACCAATTTGTGACAGCCCCATCCCAACGCGCAACGAGGTGCGGCCGTCATTGCCGGCGATAAACGCGCCCATGCCGCAGGACAACATCTTGCCCAGCACCACGGCCACGCTGATCACGGCAATCGGCCAGGCATATTGCAGCAGGATCTGCGGGTCGATCATCAAGCCAATGGCGACAAAGAAGATTGCGCTGAACATGTCGCGAACCGGCTCGATCAGGCGCTCGATCTTAATCAACTGGCGGGATTCGGCCATGATCGCGCCGATCAGGAACGCCCCCAGCACCATGCTGTATTCCAGCTTGACCACCAGCAGGCAAAAACCGAAACACAGGCCCAGCACGGTGATCAGCAGCATTTCATTGCTGTCGAACCTGGCCACGTAGGCCAGCAAGCGCGGCACCAGCAAAATCCCGATGACCAGCGCGACGATCATGAACAGCGAGAGCTTACCGACCGTGGAAAACACCTCACCGGAGCTGACCGTGCCACTGACGGCGATGCTCGACAGCAAGGCGATGATGCCGATGCCGAGGATGTCCTCGACGATCAGCACGCCGAAAATCAGTTGGGCGAAGCGCTGGTCTTTCATCTTCAGGTCGTTGAGCGCCTTGACGATGATGGTGGTCGAGGAAATCGCCAGGATCGCGCCGAGGAACAGCGAGTCCATGGTGTTCCAGTCGAACCAGCGGCCGATCTCGTAGCCGATCCAGATCATCAGCACGATTTCCAGGAAGGCCGCGATAAACGCCGTGGCTCCCACCTTGAACAGCTTGCGCAGGCTGAACTCCAGGCCCAGGCAGAACATCAGGAAGATCACCCCCAGTTCGGCGAGGGTCTTGATGGTGTCTTCATCGTGGATCAGGCCGAACGGCGGCGTGTGGGGGCCAATGATGAACCCGGCGACGATGTAACCGAGCACCACCGGCTGCTTGAGGCGATGAAACAGGATAGTCACGACCCCAGCCACCAACATGATCACGGCCAGATCCTGGATAAAGCTGATGGCGTGCATGGCGAGGGGCTCCTTGAGGGTACTGGCGCTTTTCCCACGTCCACCGCGCCTTTGAAACTTCGTAAAGAGCGGAAGGAAAAGTCTGCCTTGATCGTAAGAAATGCCCTTAGAAAGGCTTTTGAAGGTTAACACCGCGACTTCCGCCGAAAAGCCGGTGCAATATATGGAAACAGATCGCTGCAGGCGTGACGGCAAGCCGCCTACCGGCGTCCCGTAAGAGATGGCGCTGCAATGACTCGAGCATCCACAGAGGTGCCTCCCCACCAATGCCTAACCCGTGAGTGTGCTATGGAACCCGGAAACGCCCAGCTGTCGATGACGGTACTGATGACCCCTGATATGGCCAACTTCTCAGGCAATGTCCATGGCGGCACCCTGCTCAAGTACCTCGACGAAGTGGCCTACGCCTGCGCGAGCCGTTATGCCGGGCGTTATGTCGTGACCTTGTCGGTGGACCAAGTGATTTTTCGCGAACCGATCCACGTCGGCGAGTTGGTGACCTTCCTCGCATCGGTCAACTACACCGGCCACACCTCGATGGAGGTGGGCATCAAGGTGGTGACCGAAAACATCCGCGAGCGCTCTGTGCGCCATACCAACAGTTGCTTCTTCACCATGGTCGCCGTGGACGACCAGCGCAAACCCGCCGCCGTGCCGCAACTGCAACCGCACAACAGCGAAGACCGCCGCCGGTTTGCGCAGGCGCAGCAACGCCGGCAGATCCGCCAGGAGTTGGAAAAGCGCTACCAGGAAATCAAAGCCGACGCGCTGTAAGCACCAGGCTGTATACCCAAGCAAAATGTGGGAGGGGGCTTGCTCCCTCCCACGTTGGGTTTTGTGTAGTTACAGGCCGATCGGCGTGGCCTCGAAACGCACGCGGGGATGGGCGATGCGATCCTGGGCACGTACCAGCTCCAGTTCATAACTGGCGCAGGCCTGGGTTTCCAGCAGCACTTCATGCACCGCCGCCGCGGTGAACTCGAAAGCGGCCACCAGGCTGTCGCCCAACAATACCCGCGCCAGGAACAACCCTGAGGTCAGGTCGCCCACGCCCACCGGCTGGCGGGGAAACGCCAGCAGCGGCCGACGCAGGTGCCAGCTGCCTTCGGCTGTCACCAGCAGCATCTCAAAGCCTTCCGGCAATTTGCCCGGGTAATCCAGGTGCTTGACCAGCACGGCCTTGGGGCCGCGTGCCAGCAGGGCTTTGGCCATGCCCAGGCAGTCGAACAGCGATTGCGGCTTGCGCCCGGAAAAGCTGTCCAGTTCCAGCTGGTTGGGGCACAGGAAGTCGGCCATGGCAGCGGCTTCGTCCAACAGAAAATCACTGACTTCCTGCGGCACGATGCAGCCCTTTTCCGGGTGGCCCATCACCGGGTCGCACAGGTACAGGGCCTTGGGGTTGATCGCCTTGATCCGCGCCACGCCGGTGAGGATCGCCCGGCCCTGAGCCGCGCTGCCGAGGTAGCCGGAGAGTATGGCGTCGCAGTTGCCCAATTCACCGATGGCCGCAATACCCTCCACCAGCGCTGGAATCTGCTGCGGCGCTAACACTTCGCCCGTCCACTGGCCATACTGGGTGTGGTTGGAGAATTGCACCGTGTTGAGCGGCCACACGTTCACCCCGACCCGCTGCATGGGGAACACGGCGGCGCTGTTTCCGGCGTGGCCAAAGACCACATGAGACTGGATCGCAAGCAGATGAGGTGTGCGTTTCATGCAGGGGATTTCCGTAAAACCATTGAAATTCTGGTCGCGCAGTATGCGACCAAACACAGCCTGTACGACAGGCTAACGACACAGTTAAGCTGCTCTCACTTCGTTGGAGTTTTTTTCGCATGCTGACCCTGGGAAACATCTTCGTGTTGATGCTGCTGGCGACCGGCGCCGCCTGGGTATGGCACAACCACGGCCTGCGCGAGCGCGCGTTGGAGCGGGTCAAGCAGCATTGCGCCAAGCTCGATATCGAGTTGCTCGACGGTGCCGTGGCCTTGAAACGCATCGGTTTTGTGAAGGATGCCAAAGGACGGCGACGCCTGGCGCGCATCTACAATTTCGAATTCACCGTGACCGGCGAAACCCGCCACCCCGGGACCATCACCCAGTTCGGCGCCCACAGCGCGCAGATCGAACTGGCGCCCTACCCGTTCGAAATCAAGACGCCGCTACCCAGCGCCGACGTGATCGAACTCAGCCAGTGGCGCCAGGACCACGCCAAGCACCGTCAATGACGGCAGGCGGCCAGCGCCTGCTGTAGCGCGGCCACGTCCTGTGGCGCGCTGAAAATCAGTTCGATACGCGAATCACGCCGCCATTCGCTGGGTTGCCAGACGAGTGGGCTGTTATCCACAGCGTTGCCGGAGATCCAGCCGTCGGTGCTGTGGATAACCAGTTTGGCGCGGCGCCAATCCAGGTGTGTCAGCCATTGCGCCAGGCGCTGGTGATCGAATGACTGGCTCGGATGCCAGCGCCAACCGATGCTCCAGCCGCCCTCCTGGGCCTGGCTCAAGCAGATCGGCAACGCAGGATCGCTCCACACCGCCGGCATTTGCGCCACGCCCTTGGGCGCCACGAAGTTATCCACAGCCGCTGCAGCCTGTGCGTTCAGGCCTGGCAAAAGCTGCAGTGGCAATTGCGCCTGACGCGTCCAGTAAAACGGAACCTCGACTAACTGTCGTTCGATCGCCTCGCGCTGTGCGGCGTCCAACGTCTCATCCTTGTTCAGGACCAACAGGCCGGCGCTGGCGAGTGCTTCGCGCTGCGCCTCCGGCAATGGTTTGCCCGCCGCCAGGGCTTGCGCATCCAGCACCAGCACGCAGGGCTGAACCGCGAGCACATCCTGCCATGGCGCCTCGCGCAATTGCTTGAGCACCTGCACCGGGTGCCCGAGCCCCGAAGGTTCGATAAACAGGCGGTCCGGCTTGGCCTTACGCAGCAAGCGGCCCAGTCCGACCTGGAACGGCGCACCATTCACACAGCACAAGCAGCCACCCGCCACTTCGCCCAGGGCAATGCCGTCGTCGGCCTGGGTCAGCAAGGCCGCATCCAGACCGATCTGCCCGAATTCGTTGATCAACACCGCCCAGCGCTCGTTGGCCGGGCGTTGGGCGAGCAGGTGTTTGATCAGGCTGGTCTTGCCGGCGCCCAGGGGCCCGGCAATCACATGAGTAGGAATGTTCTGCAGCATAGAGGGCATCATTCAAGCCGTGTAGAGCGTTTGATCCTACGCGGTTATGCCAGCCAATCCAGCGTCAGAATTAACCGTCGCTCATCGGCTTTAAGCTGCGGCGAGCGGTGAATCAGGCCGTGAGCTTCGTTGCCATGCCACTTCGTCCCTTTGAGCAACGCCACTTCGCCGCAGTGAATCTGCTCGATACGCTCGCTGGGCTCGGCATCCGCCTGGCCCAACTGGCGGCGGTCCATCACGCCTTCGCGCAACCATTGGCTGCCGATGCCGGCATAGGTGGTGATCAGGCGCACGGGCACATGGTCGACGTGAAAGCGCGGGCACATGGCTTTGTCCAACAGGCGCAAACGCACGCCGATCCGACGGGCGCCAAGCAGGCAGGCAAACGCGCCGATCAGCCACGACACATCGGCGATAAACCCTTCGTAACCCTCAAGATCGCGGCAGCAGGCGGCTAATCCCTGCACGTTCGGCACCGCGTCGTCGCTGGCCAACTCGATGACCAGCGACTCGGCCAACGGCTCGTCGAGCGCCACCAGCAAGGCGCCGAACTCGGCGATGTGCAACGGCAATTGACGCTGCCACAGCGCCAGGTTGACGCCGTCTTCGAGAATCTCGGACAGCGCCAGCGGGGTGTCGCCGCAGGTCTGGCGGATCACCGGGCGCAGGGGGATGAGCGGTGCCAGCATCAGGCGGCCGCCTCTTCATACCAAGGGCCAAAAGGATCGGCCAGCAAGCGCCATGCGTCGACGCCCAGGGCCATTTCTTCATCGGTCAGCAGGCAGGCGTCCAGTTCGGTACGCATCTGCGCGAAGTCGATGTTCTGCCCGATGAACACCAGTTCCTGACGGCAATCGCCGGTGCTTGCTTGCCAGTGGCCCATGATCGCGGCGACGCTTTCTTCGTCCTGCGGCCACTGGCTTTTCGGCACAAAACGCCACCAGCGTCCGGCAAAGCCATGGCGCATCAGGCCGCCGGCCTGGGACCAACTGCCGGCGTCCTGCGGCTTGCTGGCCAGCCAGAAAAAGCCCTTGGAACGCAGGAGTTTGCCGTTCACCCAAGGGCGGTCGATAAACTCGAAAAAGCGCTGCGGATGGAACGGACGGCGCGCGCGGTAAGCCGTGGAGGCGATGCCGTACTCTTCGGTTTCCGGCACATGCTCGCCGCGCAGTTCCTGCAGCCAGCCGGGGGCCTGGGCGGCACGTTCGAAGTCGAAGCGGCCGGTGTTGAGGATTTTGTTCAGCGGCACTTCGCCCATGACCATCGGAATGATCTCGGCCTGGGCGTTCAGGCGTTCGAGGATGGCCATCAGTTCCTCACGTTCGTGGCGGCCGATCAGGTCGATTTTGCTGATCAGGATGACGTCGGCAAATTCGATCTGCTCGATCAACAGGTCGGTGATCGAGCGTTCGTCTTCTTCGCCAAGGGTTTCGCCCCGCGACGCGAGGCTTTCGGCGGCCTGATAGTCGAGCAGGAAGTTCATGCCGTCGACCACGGTGACCATGGTGTCCAGGCGCGCGATATCGGCCAGGCTCTGCTCGTTTTCATCGCGAAAGGTGAAGGTTTCGGCCACGGGCAACGGCTCGGAGATGCCGGTGGATTCGATCAACAGGTAATCGAAGCGACCGTCCCTGGCGAGTTTTCCGACCTCTTCGAGCAGGTCTTCACGCAAGGTGCAGCAGATGCAGCCGTTGCTCATCTCCACCAGTTTTTCTTCGGCTCGGTTGAGGGTGACGTCGCGCTGCACCTCGCCGCCGTCGATGTTGATTTCGCTCATGTCGTTGACGATCACCGCCACCCGCAGGTTGTCGCGGTTGCGCAGGACATAGTTGAGCAGCGTACTTTTACCGGCGCCGAGAAAGCCGGACAACACGGTAACGGGGAGACGATTGGGCATCAGGTCATTCTCATCAGGCCGCCCGTTCAAGCCGGGCTGTACTTAATGTTATATTATAACAACACAAATAAGCCAATCCCCCGCTTGCTCATCATGACCAACGGAGCAATGCTGGCGCCTGTCTACATCGAGAAACCTATGAAATATCTACTCTGTAGCCTGCTGTTGCTCATCACGACCCAGGCCTGTGCCCAGGTGCCGAGCCTGTCGGCCAATTGCACGCGCAGCGCCAACCTGCTGGCCTGCGTCGATCCGCTGGGCAATGCCTACAGCGTGGCAACGGTTGGCAGCACCACGTATCTGCGCGGTTTCGAGGCGATCGGCAGGCGCTATTGGGCGCAAACCAACAGCCGCTACGGGCAACTGACGTTCTTCACCGGCTTGGCCTCGGACGGTGAAGCGTGGGTCGGCTACACGCGGCGTGTGGGCTGGACCACGATCAACCGGTTTTCCAGCTCCGGTGGCGCCAGCGCCACGTTCACCTGCAGCCGTGTGACCGGCTGTTAGGCCTGGTTGTGTTTCTGTTCCTGGACCCAAGCCATGTAGCTGTTCACCGGCGGGTTCTTCTGGAAATAGCGCTGCAGGCCGGCGAACAAACCCTCCGCCACCGCCTGTTGATGCCGCGCCGTGACCAGCCGCGCACTGTCCCGCGCATTGGAGATAAACCCGGTCTCCACCAGGATCGACGGTACATCCGGTGACTTGAGCACCGCGAACCCGGCCTGTTCCACACGCTTCTGATGCAACGAGGTGATGCCTTCCAGGCTACCCAGGATCGAGCTGCCCAGTTGCAGGCTGGAAGCGATGGTGGCGTTCATCGACATGTCGAGAATCACCCCGGCCAGCATCGGGTCCTTGTCCTTGAGGTTCAGCAGACTGGTGGCGCCCAGCAGGTCGGCGCCGTTTTCCCGTTGCGCCATGAACCGCGCCGTGGCCGAGGTGGCACCGCCTTCGGACAAGGCATACACCGAAGCCCCCGACGCGGTGATCCGTGGTGCCGCATCCGCATGCACCGAGATAAACATGTCGGCGTTGTGTTTGTGGGCGATCTCCACGCGCTTGCGCAGCGGCACGAAGAAGTCATCGTTGCGCACCAGCTTCACATCGAAACCTTTCTCGCGCTTCAAGCGTTTGGCCAGCAATTGCGCAATGGACAGCACCACGTCTTTTTCGCGCTGGCCCTTGGAACCAATAGCGCCGGGGTCCTTGCCGCCGTGGCCGGGGTCGACCACCACGATGATGTCGCGCTTGGGGTGCGCCCTGTCGACCAGCGGCCGGGGTGCGGCCGCTATCGCGTGAGGCACCTGGGTGGCGCTGGTGAGATCAAGCACCAGGCGGTGCCCTTGCCCATCCTGGGGCGGCAACAAAAAGCTGGTGAGCTGCATCGGTGTGGCGAGGTCCAGCACGATGCGCGTATCCGCCTTGCCGAAGTGCCCAGAGCGAATCGAGGTGATCCCGCTGTTTTTCAAGACCAACTGAGAGAAGTCGCCACTGAGCCCGGCGCCGCTCAGGTCGATGATCAGGCGTTCCGGCGCGGTCAGGGAAAAAGTCTTGTAGTTCACCGGGCCACTGAGGTCGAACACCAGCCGCAGCTTGTCGTCCGAGCGCCACAGGCGGGCGTTGCGAATCTGCGTGGCCGACGCGGTGAAGGGCAAGGTGAACAGCGGGCTGACCAGGAGCAGGTTGAGGAGCTGACGTCTGTGCATGACAAATACCGCAAATAAAGGAGCGTCCTTACTCGACATGACTGAAAAAAGGCCGGAGCAGAAAATTCATCGTCGACTCAATAGTTATAATATAACATGTCTTTTTTATCGCCAACGATGGACCTGCTCATGAATGCGCTGACTCTGCCGGATATCGCCGCGCAGGCTTCACGCCAAGCCTTGCCGCTCGACTGGGTGGGCATGTGCGGCATCGCCTTGCCTATTTTGATCGACGACCAACGCCTCGCCGCCACGGCCGATGCCGGCGTCAGCCTGGACGACGGTGCCGCCCGTGGCATTCATATGTCGCGCCTGTACCTGGCGCTGGAGATGCTCGACCAGCAGCCACTGACTCCGGCACTTCTGCGTAAGGTACTGCAGCGTTTTCTCGACAGTCATGAAGGTTTATCTAATAACGCCTACCTGCGTATCCACACCGATCTGCTGCTCAAGCGCCCGGCATTGGTCAGCCCACTGGCTGGCTGGAAGGGCTACCCGGTGAGTATCGAAGCGCGCGTGGAAAACCAGATGTTCCACGTGGAACTAAACATTGAGGTGACTTATTCCTCAACCTGCCCGTGCTCGGCGGCCCTCGCCAGGCAGTTGATTCAGCAGCAATTTCTCGAAGATTTCGGCAACACGCCGTTGCAGCATGCCGATGTGCTGACCTGGCTCGGCAGCGCCAACGGCATCGTCGCCACGCCCCACAGCCAGCGCAGCAGCGCGCAACTGCGCGTCCAGTTACGCGGCGAGCAGCTGGCGCTGACCGAGTTGATCAATACCGCCGAAGCCGCCCTCGGCACCGCCGTGCAAACCGCGGTGAAACGTGCGGACGAACAAGCCTTCGCCCTGGCCAACGGGCAGAACCTGATGTTCTGCGAAGACGCCGCCCGCCGCCTGAACCTCGCCTTGAAACGCTCGGATGCCGTCCAAGCCTTCCACCTCAAAGTGATCCACGCCGAAAGCCTGCACGCGCACGATGCCGTGGCTGAAAGCCGTTGGACGAGACACTCAGCATGATCACCTGCACCGCTTTGCGCTGGGGTGCCCCCGGCCAACCCCTGACACCCGCCGTGGACTTCACCCTGGAAACCGGCAGCCTTACTGGTGTGATCGGCCCCAACGGCTGCGGTAAAAGCAGCCTGCTCAAAGTCATCGCCGGCCTGCAAAAACCGCTGGCGGGCAAAATCCGCGTGGATGTGCCGCGTCGCGGCGGCGTGTCCTTCCTGCCCCAGCAACAACACCTCGATCGGCAGTTCCCCATCAGCTTGCAAGAGCTGGTCGCCGCCGGTTTCTGGGGCACCCGACTCACCCCGCAACAACGCAGCGAACGCCTGCACGCCGTGTTGGAAGACTGGTGCCTCAGCGGCCTGGAACAGCGCCCGTTGATGGCCTTGTCCGGCGGCGAACTGCAACGCGCCCTGCTCGCCCGCATGAGCTTGGCCGAAGCGCCGGTGTTGCTGCTCGACGAACCCCACGCCGCCCTCGACGAAGACGGCCAGGCCCTGTGCTGGAAACATATCCACGCCTGGCATGACGAGGGCCGCACGGTGGTCGTGGTCTGTCATGACTTGGCCTCCGTGCGTCAACACACCCAGCAAGTGGTGCAGATCAAAAGCACGGGCTGCCTGTTCGGGCCGAGCAAAGAACTGATCCGCCCGCAACCGCACATGCAGGTGGCCTGATGCACTTCACCGCCCACCTGTGGATGCCGTTTCTCGACTTCGTGTTCATGCGCCGCGCCTTGATCGGCGGCCTAGTGCTCGCTTGCAGCACCGCGCCGCTGGGGGTGTTCCTGATCCTGCGGCGCATGAGCCTGATCGGTGACGCCGTCGCCCACGGCATCCTGCCCGGTGCCGCCCTGGGTTTCTGGTTCGCCGGCCTGAGCCTGCCCGCGCTGACCATCGGCGGCCTCGGCGCCGGCCTGAGCATGGCGGGGTTGGCCGCGTGGATCACCCGTCGCACCGGCCTGCGCGAAGACGCCAGCCTGGCCGCCATCTACCCCATCTCCCTCGCCGCCGGTGTGCTGATCCTCGGCCTTGCCGGCAAGCGCCTGGACCTGCTGCACCTGCTGTTCGGCTCGGCCCTGGCCGTCGACGAAACCACCTTGACCGGCATGCTCTGGGTCTCCGGTTTCAGCCTGGTCGCCATGGTGCTGATCTACAAACCGCTGCTGCTGGACACCCTCGACCCGCTGTTCCTGCAAACCGTCAGCCGCCTCGGCCCATTGGCCCACGGGCTGTTTTTGACCCTGGTGGTGCTGAACCTGGTGATCGGTTTCCAGGCCATCGGCGCGCTGATGGTGGTGGGTTTGATGATGTTGCCGGCCATCGCGTCCCGCTTCTGGAGCCGGCGCTTGCCGGTGCTGATCGCGGTATCGGCAGTGCTGGGATGCCTGTCGGTGTGGCTTGGCTTGTTGCTCTCGTTCTACTACTCACTGCCCAGCGGCCCGGCGATTGTGCTGGTGGCTGGCGGTGGGTACCTGCTGTCCGTGATCTTCGGTCCGGTGCATGGCTTGCTGCGCCGCCCGCCCTTGCTGTCATCCCAATGAGGTGTCTCCCGATGCGTGCTCTACTCGTGTTGTTCAGTCTGCTACTGCCGTTGTCCATGGCCCAGGCCGCCGACAAACTCCAGGTGGTGACCAGCTTCAGTATTCTCGACGACATTACCCACCAGATCGGTGGCGAACACATCCAGATCAGCAACATGGTCGGCCCCGACGCCGACGCTCATACCTACGAGCCGACCCCGGACGACGCCAAGGCGCTGCTCAAGGCCAAGCTGATCATTAAAAATGGCCTCGGCTTCGAGCCGTGGCTGGACCGCCTGGTGACCAGCACCGAAACCCGCGCCACCGTGGTTACCGCCAGTAAAGGCGTGATTTCCCACACCATGGAAGAAGACGGCGAAACCATCCCGGACCCGCACGCCTGGCATAACCTGGCCAACGCCGAAATCTATGTGAACAACATCACCAAGGCGCTGGTGGCCGCCGACCCAGCCAACCAGGCCGACTACCTGCGCAACAGCCAGGCGTACCTGAAAGACATCTACCGTTTGCTCGCCGAGGCCAAGGCCAAGTTCGGCGCACTGCCAGCAGGCAACCGCCGCATCGTCACCTCCCATGACGCGTTCGGCTACCTGGGCCAGGCCTATGGCATCCAGTTCCTCGCGCCTCAGGGTTTGTCCACCGAGCGTGAGCCTTCCGCCGCCGAAGTCGCCGCGCTGATCACTCAGATCCGCAAGGACAAGGTCAAAGCCGTGTTCATTGAAAACATCAAGGACTCGCGCCTGCTCAAACAGATCGCCAGCGAAAGCGGCGCGCAGATCGGCGGCACGCTGTATTCCGACGCCCTCGCCGCAGAAGGCCCGGCCAGCACCTTTATCGGGCTGTTCGAATACAACCTCAACACCCTGTGCGCCGCGTTGGGCAAACCATGATCCGCAAGAACCCATCCGGTGATCTGCCGGTGATTGCCGAATCGGCCTACGTCGATAAAACCGCGATCATCTGCGGCAAGGTCATCATCGGTGAGAACGTATTCGTCGGCCCCTACGCCGTGATCCGCGCGGACGAAGTCGACGCCAGCGGCGACATGGACCCGATCACCATCGGCGCCAACTCCAATATCCAGGACGGCGTGGTGATCCACTCCAAATCCGGCGCGGCGGTGACTATCGGCGAGTTCACTTCCATCGCCCACCGCTCCATCGTCCACGGCCCCTGCAGCGTCGGCGACCGCGTGTTCATCGGCTTCAACAGCGTGTTGTTCAACTGCGCCGTCGGCGACGGCTGCGTGGTGCGCCACAACTCGGTGGTCGACGGCCGCGACTTGCCCGCCGCGTTCTACGTGCCTTCGACCACCCGCATCGGGCCCAACACCGACCTGTCGCAATTCCCGCCGGTGAGCGTCAGCGCGTCGGAGTTTTCCGAGGACGTAGCGCGTACCAACGTCGATCTGGTGCAGGGTTACAAAGCCCTGCAAAACGAGTTCTGAAGCATGAGCCGCCTGTTGATCCGCAACGCCCGACTGGTGAATGAAGGCCAGGTATTCGACGCCGACGTGCTGGTCGCCCATGGCCGTATCGAGAAGATCGCCAGCAGCATCACGGGGCACACGGCGCCTGTGGAAATCGACGCCCACGGTCAATGGCTGCTGCCGGGGATGATCGATGACCAGGTTCACTTTCGCGAACCCGGCGCGCCGGACAAAGGCGGTTTCTACAGCGAATCCCGTGCAGCGGTGGCCGGCGGCATCACCAGTTTCATGGACATGCCCAACACCCGGCCGGCCACCCTCACCCTGGAAGCGCTGGCCGACAAAAAACGCCGCGCCGTCCAGCACTCGGTGGCCAACTACGGTTTTCACTTCGGCGTCAGCAACGACAACCTCGACACCGTCGCCGCGCTCGACCCGCGGCAAGTGGCCGGGGTCAAAGTGTTCATGGGCGCGTCCACCGGCAACATGCTGGTGGACGATCCACGGATTCTGGAGCGCCTGTTCGCCGATGTGCCGACGATCCTGCTGGCCCACTGCGAACACACGCCGAGTATCCAGGCCAACGAACAGCGCTTGCGCGAGCGTTTCGGCGACAACCTCCCTGCCGCCGCCCACCCGCTGATCCGCGATGCCGAAGCCTGTTATCGCTCGTCTTCACTGGCGGTGGAACTGGCCAAGCGCCACGGCACGCGCCTGCATGTGTTGCACCTGAGCAGCGCCCGCGAGTTGGCGTTGTTCGAAGACCAGCCGCTGGCGCAGAAACGCATCACCGCCGAGGTCTGCGTCCATCACCTGTTGTTCGACGACCGCGACTATCACCGCCTGGGCCACCAGATCAAATGCAACCCGGCGATCAAGACCCGCGCCGACCGCGACGCCTTGCGCCTGGCCCTGCTCGGCGAGCGGCTGGATGTGATCGGCACCGACCATGCACCGCATACCTGGGCGCAAAAGCAGTTGGCGTATGGTGAGGCGCCGTCGGGTTTGCCCCTGGTGCAACATGCGTTGCCGGCGTTACTGGAGTTGGTGGCCGATGGGCTGCTGCCGCTGACCACCCTGGTGGCGAAAACCAGTCATCGCGTCGCCGACCTGTTCGCGATCCCGGACCGTGGCTACCTGCGTGAAGGCTATTGGGCCGACCTGGTGCTGATCAAACCCGAACCCGAAGGCAAGCCGGTCAGCAGCCAGCCGATCCTGGCGCGCTGCGGCTGGACACCGTTCGCCGAGCGCCGCTTTCGCCACAGCGTCAGCACCACTCTGGTGTCGGGCCAATTGGCCTGGCACACCGGCCAGGTGGTCGACAGCTGCCAGGGCCTGCCCCTGCACTTTCAGCGTTAAGCGCGTGGTTTGACGCTGCCGCAGTTTTCCCCCAGCCACTGGGCGTGACTGTCCAGGCTGCCCTTCTGCTGAATGCCGGTGGCATTGAAGGTGCCGTTGACCGTGGTGGTGAATTCCTTCTGGCTCTGGAAGGTGGCCACGCCGGTGCCCTGGGCTTTCGGGCAGCTGAAACGGAATTTCCACTGGTTGCCGCTCTTGTCGGTCACTTGCTGTTTGCAGCCCGACTGCGGATCGGTCAGCGGGATCGCGTCGGAGGCGACCTGGGCGGGGGTGAGGCACACCTGCACGCCTTTACCGGCCATGGTGATGCCTTGTTTCTCCAGCATGGCGCGCTGTTCGGGGGTCATTTGTTGCTTGAGCTGACCGAGGATCAATGACAAATCCGGCAGGTCCTGGTTATCCACTTTCATGTTGCTCGTGGTCAATTCCCACAAACCAGGCGCCAGCATCTGCGCCTGGGCCGCCACGGGCAGCGACAAACCAATAACCATGGCCAAACCTAGCAGACGAGCATTCATCGGGTAACTCCTGGATAATTGTGGGCATTAGACGCCACAAAAGCGCCAGTGTTGCACGGCAAATAAAATAGCGACATTCCTGACCGAACATGGTCTGTTAGGCACTGGATTGCCTGGAGTACCATCGTCCATGGATTTTTTTGGCCCGCACCTGCTCGCCTACTTCATCGCCACGCTGCATTTTCTCGGGACGCTCGCCGCGATCCATGCAGTGCTGACCGTCAGGACCGCCCAAGGCTCGATTGCCTGGGCGTTGTCGCTGATGTTCATACCCTACCTCACACTGATCCCGTACCTGATCTTCGGCCGCAGCACCTTCGATGCGTACATCCAGGCGCGGCGCCAGGCCAACCAGGAAATGCACACTGCGATCAACGAGCTGAACTGGCGCCCGTGGGTCGAGGAAGCCCTGGCCGCGCGCAACTCCAGCGCCTACGCCTCCTTGCGGGCGATGCCGAAGCTGGGCCGCATGCCGTGCCTGGCGAATAATGAAGTGCGTTTGCTGATCAATGGTGACGCCACCTTCAGTGCGATCTTCGAGGCAATTCGCCGCGCCAAAACCGCCGTGCTGTTCCAGTTCTTCATCATTCATGACGACGAGCTCGGTCGGCAGTTGCATGCCTTGCTGAAGGAAAAAGCCGCCCAAGGCGTCGCCGTCTACGTGCTCTACGACCGCATCGGCAGCCACGCCCTGCCCTCTCACTATGCACAAACGCTGCGCGACGCCGGGGTGCAGGTCAAGGCGTTCGCCACCCGCAGCGGCTGGCTCAATCGCTTCCAGGTCAACTTCCGCAACCACCGCAAGATCGTGGTGGTGGATGGCATCACCGGGTTTGTCGGCGGGCATAACGTCGGCGATGAATACTTGGGCAAAAAGCCGCCGCTGGCACCGTGGCGCGATACCCATGTGCAGGTCACCGGCCCGGTGGTGGCGTGCCTGCAGGAATCGTTTGCCGAAGACTGGTTCTGGGCGGCGCGGGAACTGCCGCCGCTGATCCTGCCGGACACCTACCCCGAAAACGGCGTGCTCTGCCAATTGCTCGCCAGCGGCCCGGCCGACCCTTATGAAACCTGCTCGCTGTTTTTTGTCGAAGCGATCCACGCCGCGACCGAACGGGTGTGGATCACCAGCCCGTATTTCATCCCGGATGAAGCGGTGTTTGCCGCCCTGCGCCTGGCGGTGCTGCGCGGGGTCGACGTGCGCCTGCTACTGCCGTCGCGGCCCGACCACCGCATCGTGTATGCCGCCTCCAGCCTTTACGCGATCGAAGCGGTGCGCGCCGGGGTGCGGGTGTTCCGCTATACGCCGGGGTTTCTGCACCAGAAAGTGGTGTTGGTCGACAGCGAAATCAGCGCCATCGGCAGTGCGAACATGGACAACCGTTCGTTCCGCCTGAATTTCGAGGTGATGTTGCTGACCGTCGATGAAGCCTTCGCCCAGCAAGTGGAACACATGCTGCTCGATGACTTCGCCCTGGCCCATGAAGTCAGCCAGGAAGAAAGCCGCGAAACCCGCCGCCTACAACAACTGGGCATGCGGGTCGCGCGGCTTATCTCACCGATTCTCTAACAGATACTGCGGTAAAAAGTGGGAGGGGGCTTGCCCCCGATAGCGGTGAATCAGTGCCCAATCCGCTAGCTGACACACCGCAATCGGGGGCAAGCCCCCTCCCACACTTGGATCTGCGGGGCTGTGGGAAAATGCTTCAGCGGTAGATATCTTCCCGCGTCCACGGCAGTTCATGGCTGCCATCGGCGAAGGGTTTTGCCGCCAGTATGCGGATCCCACGGCGTGTTTCACCGCTTCACCAACAGACGCTGCGGTAAAAATGTGGGAGGGGGCTTGCCCCTCCCACATTTGGATCTGCAGGGCTGTGGGAAAATGCTTCAGCGGTAGATATCTTCCCGTGTCCACGACAGTTCGTGGCTGCCATCGGCGTGGGGTTTTACCGCCAGTATGCGGATCGCACGGCGTGTTTCACCGCTGCACCAACAGACGCTGCGGTAAAAATGTGGGAGGGGGCTTGCCCCCGATAGCGGTGAATCAGTGCCCAATCCGCCAGCTGACACACCGCTATCGGGGGCAAGCCCCCTCCCACATTTGGATCTGCGGGGCTGTGGGAAAATGCTTCAGCGGTAGATATCTTCCCGTGTCCACGGCAGTTCGTGGCTGCCATCGGCGTGGGGTTTTACCGCCAGTATGCGGATCGCACGGCGTGTTTCACCGCTTCACCAACAGACGCTGCGGTAAAAATGTGGGAGGGGGCTTGCCCCCGATAGCGGTGAATCAGTGCCCAATCCGCTAGCTGACACACCGCAATCGGGGGCAAGCCCCCTCCCACATTTGGATCTGCGGGGCTGTGGGAAAATGCTTCAGCGGTAGATATCTTCCCGCGTCCACGGCAGTTCATGGCTGCCATCGGCGAAGGGTTTTACCGCCAGTATGCGGATCCCACGGCGTGTTTCACCGCTTCACCAACAGACGCTGCGGTAAAAATGTGGGAGGGGGCTTGCCCCCTCCCACATTTGGATCTGCAGGGCTGTGTGAAAATGCTTCAGCGGTAGATATCTTCCCGCGTCCACGGCAGTTCATGGCTGCCATCGGCGTGGGGTTTTACCGCCAGGATCTGGTGCAGGTTAATCCAGCCCCGCGCAAACGCGTAGGCGCAACCGGCCAGGTACAACCGCCAGATGCGCAACGCCTGCGCCGGCACCATCTTCGCCGCCGCTTCCAGGTTGTCTTCCAGGCGTTCGCTCCAGTGGTCCAGGGTGCGTGCGTAGTGCAGGCGCAGGCTTTCCACGTCGACCACTTCGAGCCCGGCTTCGCTGAGTTCGGCGGTCATCATCGCCAGGTGCGGCAGTTCGCCGTTGGGGAAAACGTAGCGCTCGATGAAATCCCCGGCGCCGCGGCCCACGGGGCGTCCGTCGGTGTGCTTGGCGGTGATGCCATGGTTCATCACCAGCCCGCCTTCGCGCACCGCGCCAAACAGGGTTTTGCAGTATTGCGCCAGGTTGGCGTGGCCGACGTGTTCGAACATGCCCACGCTCACCACTTTGTCGAAACGACCGTCCTGGGGCAGGTCACGGTAATCGAGCAGTTGCAGGTCCACCTGATCGTCCAGGCCCTCGGCTTTCACGCGTGCCTTGGCCAGGGCCAGTTGCTCCTTGCTCAGGGTGATGCCGAACACCTTTACCCCGAACTCCCGCGCCGCATACCGCGCCAGCCCGCCCCAACCGCAGCCGACATCGAGCAAATACTCCCCCGGCTGCAAGCGCAACTTGCGGCACAGGTGGCGGAATTTGTCTTGTTGGGCCTGATCGATGGATTCGCTGCCGGTTTCGAAATAACCGCAGGAATACGCCATGTCCTGGTCGAGCCACAGCTGGTAGAACTCGTTGGACAGGTCGTAATGGTAGGAAATCGCCGCTGCGTCAGTGGCCTTGTCGTGGAACGAGCGCACCGGACGATTGCCCCCATCGTCATCGACCAGGGCGTGACTCAACTCGTCACACACCCGGATCACCTCGGAGATGGAGCCTTCCAGCTCCAGTTTGCCCTCGACGAAGGCTTCGCCCAATGAATCGAGCGTGGGATGGGAAAGCTTGGACACAATCGTGGGGTCCTTCACCACGATGGTCACACTGGGCTCAGGGCCCAAGTTGAATTCATGGCCGTCCCAGAGTCGAAGACGCAGCGGTAGCTGAAGATTCTGTAAGGCCGGTGGAAGTTGCGCGAGCATGAGTAGTCCCCCCTTGTTTCAGACGTCTGGAAAGAGGGTAGACCATCCGACGACCGGGTAGGAAGCTATCGATCTGATAACCTGCGCTTATGGAATCCGGCGTTCGAGCAAACCGTCCTGAACCCACTGTTTCAGCCATGAGACTGCTTGCAGGGGCGCACCCTCTCCATGACTGACCGCCAAGCGTTCGCACAGTTCTGAAAAACACCAGCCGGTGCTCACCATGCCCGCCAGGGCGCAGGTTTGTGCGGGTTCGAGGCTGCGGTAGCGGCATATCTGCTGATCGCGCCACACCAGGCAGACCTGCGGCGCGTCCAGAGGCTGGCCGGCGTGCAAGGCCGATTTAGCCTTGGCGGCACGCCAGGTTTCGACGGTATTGAAGCGGCAGAATATCTGCTGAACGGTCGGCGCCAGGGTGACCTGCAAGCCCGGCCAGTCGGGCGGCGGCAGTCGCGCCATGTCGTCCAGGGTCAGCGGCGTGCCCGGCGGCGCATCGAACGCCAGGGTAAACGCCCACTCCAGCCGTGCCAGCTCGGCCAACGGCGCGCTTTGTTCAGCCACCAGGTGCTCCTGGATAAACCCCGCAAACCGCTCGCCCAGCCAGCGCAGGCTGTAATGGGCGGACGGATAGCGACGCACGTAGGCCTCGGTCAGCGAGGCGAATTCGTCATCGCCCAGCCAATACCAGAGGGCGCCGAAGTCCTGCCGTAATACGTCCTGCAAGCGCGACAGGTAGGCGTTGTGATAAATCGCCAGGCCGGTTTCCACATCCAGCGTAGGACCACCCAGCAAGGTGGCGGCAAAGCCAATGCCGGCCACGGGCGTTTCGGCTAATAAATGCTCTTCGAAAGCCCGTTGCCAATCCGTCAGGCGCATAGCGTTCTCCTGAGCAAGGCGCTAGCCCCCAGCGACCGGGCCTTGTCCAACTCGCTGAGCAAGTCTTCGAACGGCGGGAAATGGTCGTCACGCTCGAGCAACGTCGAGACCGGGCCCAGGTGCTCCAGGGTCTGTTGATACAGCGCCCACACCGGATCACACACCGGGTGGTCATGGGTATCGACCACGTAATCGCCGTAGTCCATATGCCCCGCCAGATGCAGCTGGCGGATGCTCTGCGGCGGCAGGTTGTGAATGAACGTCCAGGCATCGAAGCCATGATTGCGCGAGCTGACGTACACATTGTTGACGTCCAGCAGCAACTGGCACCCGGTCAAGTGGGTCAGCGCGTTGAGGAATTCCCACTCGGTGAATTCATCCGCCTTGGCGCGCACATAGCTGGAGACGTTTTCCAGCACCAGCGGGCGCTGCAACACATCCTGTACCTGAAGCACGCGACTGGCCACGTGATACAAACTTTCTTCGGTGTACGGCAGGGGCAGCAAGTCATGCAATTGGTGCGCGCTGCCGCGGCTCCAGCACAGGTGATCGGAGATCCACGCCGGCTGGATGCGCGCGGCGAGTTGCTGGAGCTGCTTGAGGTAATCGGTATCGAGCGGATGGGGCCCGCCGATGGACAGGGACACGCCGTGCATCACCAGCGGGTAGCGCTCGGCGATCGCGTCCAGGTAGTACAAGGCTTTACCGCCCTGCACCAGGTAATTCTCGGAGATCACTTCGAACCAATCCACGGCCGGCGATTGTTCAAGGATCTGCTGGTAGTACTCACTGCGTAGGCCCAGGCCGTAACCCAGGCTCGGAAGGGATGTAGACATCAGGCACTCCTGGGCAAAAGTGTCCGCAGCGGTGACGGCGACCGCTGCGGGGTACGCGGGGCCGATTACGCGCCGACTTTGCCACCGGCCGCGTCGCACGCGGCCTTGGTCATGGCCTTGAAGCCATGACCCTTGCAGACCGCCTGGCCCTTGCAGGCGTTTTCAGCGGTCTTGCAGTCATTCATGCCTTTGCAGGAGGTTACGCCGTAGCAATGAACCGGAGCGTCGGCGGCCTGGACCTGGGTGGTGACACCGGCAAACAAGGCGGCGGCAGCGAAAGCCAGGGCAGCACCGGAAACGACGTTTTTGATGGTCATGGGGTCATCCTCATAAATCGTGGTTAGGTCGGCTGAGCGGAATGCTCAGTCGCGACATAGCACTAGAGTGAGGTGCCCCCTTGCCGTTACAGCGCCATCGAAAAAAACCTGGAATTTATTCCTCCAGCTTCGACAGCGGCTCCTGAAACCGCAGCAACCGCCCGGCATTGCCCAGCACCAGCAAGGTGCTGAGGTTGTGCAACACCGCCGCGATCATTGCGCCGGCGGCGCCCAACCAGCCAAACGCAGCGAACACCACGATCGCCAGCGTCCAGCCCAGGCCGATGATCACGTTGACCTGCAACGTCTGCCGGCACCGTCGGCTCAAGCGCACACAGGTGCCCAGGCGGCGCAAATCGCTGCCAATCAACACCACATCCGCCGAGGCCAACGCAATGTCCGCACCGCCCGCGCCCATGGCCACGCCGACCACGCCGGCCTTGAGCGCCAGGGAGTCGTTGATGCCGTCGCCCACCACCATCGGCCGGAAACCGCTGCTGATTTCGCCCAACACGCGGTTGAGCTTGTCTTCCGGCAACGCCTGGGCTTCGACATCGCTGATGCCCACGTCGAGGGCCAGGCTGTCGGCCACGCTTTGGCGGTCGCCGGTCAGCAGCAGTTGCCGCCCCAGGCCAAGGTCGCGCAGCTCTTGCAGGGCCTGGCGGGCTTCCGGTTTGACGCTGTCGGCCAGCAACAGCCAGGCGAGGAACGCACCGTTCAACGCCAGCCCGGCAATCGGGCCATCATGGTCGGGGACGCGGGTGGTAACGATGCCCAACTGCTCGAACAACTCCGGCCGGCCCAAGGCCGCTTCGCCCTGCGCGGTCTGGGCCACCACGCCGAGGCCTTGGCGTTCGCGGATGTCGGTGAGCACCAACAGCTGTTCCTGGCTCGCCAACCCGGCCAACGCGCGGCTGACCGGGTGGCTGCTGGCCGAACCGAGGCTGGCCGCCAGGTTCAACAACCCTTGGCGGTCCGGCGCGGTGGTTTGGATGGACTGCAGGCGCAGAGTGCCGAAGGTCAGGGTGCCGGTCTTGTCGACCACCAGCGAGGTCAGGTCCGCCAACTCTTCGAGGAACGCCGAGCTGCGGATCAGAATCCCATGCCGCGCCGCCACGGCAATCCCGGCAATCGCCGTGGCCGGGGCCGACAGCACCAGGGCGCATGGGCACGCTGCGACCAGCACCGCGAGCATCGCCTGGGCGTCATTGGTCACAAACCAGGTCACCGCCGCCAGCAACAGCACCAACACCATATAGCTGCCAGCGTAACGCTCCAGCAGCCGCGTGATCGGCGGCTTGGAACGTTCGGCGTTCTGCATCAGGGCGATGACTTTGCCCAGGGTCGACTCGTTGCCGGTACGCGTCACTTCCAGGCGCAACAACCCGTCGAGGTTGATCGCACCGCCGAACACTTGCACGCCGACACTGGCTTCCAGCGGCACCGACTCGCCGGTGATCGGCGCCGTGTCGAGGCTGGCCTGGCCGGACAGCACCACACCATCGGCAGGCACGCGGTCGCCGGCGCGCACTTCGACGATGTCGCCGCTGTTCAGCGTGCCGTTGTCGACTTCGCTGATGCTGCCGTCCGCCTGCACCAGGCGTGCGTGGCTGCGGGTCAGTTTGCCGAGGGCGTGGATCGCTTCCTGGGAGCCGATCACGCTGCGCTCTTCGAGCACATGGCCGAAGATCATGATGATCGGCAGCAACGCGGCGGTCAGCAGATCACCCGTGGCCCACGCGCCGAGCATCGCCAGGGCGATGAGCTGGTCGGTGATGCCATGCAGGCTGGGAAAACGCAGGCTGTACCAGGCCGAGCGCATCACCGGCACAGCCACCAGCAGCGAGGCCACGCCGAGCAGCAACTGGCTGACGCCGCTCTGGTCCGGCGCCAGCCAGCGCCACACCAGGCCCAGCACCAGCAAGCCCAGAGCGAGCATGGCCAGGGTCAATTGCCGGGCGGCGCTGCGCTGCTCGGCGGATGTCAGCATGGGTGCGCTCATTGTTCGGCTCCCTGAATGATCAAGCGGGAGTCGTCTTTGGGATCGACCGTGGTCACGGAACCGGCCTGGCCGAGAATCTTCGGCAAGCGCTCGCGGTACAGGCGCAACAGCAAGCCGGGGTCTTTGACCTGGGCCAGGCTGGCGACGGTGGCGGTTTGCGCCTGCGCGTTGGCCAGGCGTTCGCTGGCCTGGGCGTGGGCGACTTGCACCAGGCGGTCAGCCTGCTGGTTGGCGGTCTGGGTGAGCTTTTCCGCGTCGGTGCGCGCATTCGCCACCGCTTTGTCGGCTTGCTGGCTGGCGGTGAGCACCGCATTGAAGGCATTCACCGCCGGGCTCGGCAGGCTCGATTGCACATCGACACGGGTGACTTCGATGCCCACCCCCAAGCCGCTGGCGGTCAACTCCGCCAGGCGCTTGTTGATGCCTTGCACCAGGTCGCCGCGCAGCCGTTCACGGCGCTCGGCGGCGCCGTTGTCGCTGCCGATCAATTCGGGGCGCGCCACCAGGATGGTGTCCAGATCCCGCGCCGCCGTCAGGGCCACGGCGCTGCGCGTCACCAGGCGATCCAGCGCCGGCAGCACGTGCTCACCCTGCAGCACAAACGCATAAGGTTCGGTGACTTTGTAGAACACCCGCACATCCAGCTGCACCACGCCGGCATCGCCGGTCAGCAGGTAGCCGGACCCGGCCAGGGCATCGCTCAACGGCGTGGCGAAGCTGGCCACGCGATCGGCCTGCACCGCGGCATCGGAACGCAGCAGGTTGCCGACCCGCCGCTCGATCACCCGGTCTGCCGCCGGCAACAGCACGACTTGCTCGAACGGCTGCGGCCACGCCAGCAACAGTCCGGCATTCTGAACCCGATCGAGTGCGCCGAAGTGCAGCACCACGGCGCGATTCTGCGGGTCGATCTGCCGCACATTGGAAAACGCCCAGGCCAGGGCGGCCAACACCGTCACCGCGTACAGCGCCATGAACGTCAGGCGCCCGGCCTGAATCCACGGGCTGTCCGGGCTGTCACGCTCGGTCATGGCTGGACGTCCTTCGGCCCGTCCACCAGCGCGCGGAACGGCGCGGCATCGGTGCGCAGGATGATCTTGGTGCCCGGGGTGACCACGGTGCCCAGGGTATCGAGGGAACGCAGCAGGTTGTACAGCTGGGGATTGCCGGCGTAGGCGCGACCATAGATCTGCGCCGCTTCGACCCGCGATTGCGCTTCGATGTCGGCGGCTTTCACCGTGGCATCGGCCTGCACGATGCGCGCATCGCGCTCGGCGGCGGAACGGATCTGCGCCGCCTCACGCTTGCCCACGGCGGTGCGTTCGGTGGCGATGGTTTCGCGCTCGGCGCGCATGCGGTCGACGGTGGCGGTGAGCGTCACCGACGGCAAGGTCAGCCGCTCGATGCCCACCTGCGCCACGCGCACGCCATAGGTGGTGAGCAATTGTTGATCGATCTGCTGGCGCAACTGCGCTTCGAAATCGCTGATGCGTACCTGGCTGGCGTCGGTATTGATCAGGCTGGACAGGTCGAAGCTGGCCGCCGTGGTTTCCAGCGCCGAACCGACAAACGTCCGAATCTGCCGCGCCGCTTCATCCGGCTGGTTCTGCACCGCGCGCATGAAGCGCTGCACATTGTCGGCATCGCCCTGCACCTGCCACGCCACATAAGCCTGCACGATGATGCGCAGGCCATCGCGGGTACCGACATCCTGCAAACCGCTGGAGGTGGTGCGCAGGCGCAGGTCCACCGGGATCGCCGCTTCGAACGGCGCCGGCCAGCGCCAGCCCAGGCCCGGTTCCAGCAGCACCCGCGACGGGTTGCCGAAACGGGTAATCACCGTGGCTTCGCCGGAGCGCACCTGCACCAGGCTGGCGGCCGCTACTGCAAACAACACCAGCAACACAGCCCAGGCCATGCGCCGCCAAGGGAATGGACCGGCGGGCTGTTCGTCACCATGGTGGTGATGATGGTGGCCGTGGTGGTGGTGACCATGATCGTGAGAATGAGCGCTCAACAGACAGACTCCTTATTGAACGGCTTTACGCGGCACCGAAGGATCGGCCGGCAAGGTAAAAGAACGCAGATCGATCGTCGGCGCACTGTCGGCGCCCAGGCGATGATCCAGAATCAACAGCTTGGCGTGAGCCAGGCCCTGGGTCAGCTGGCCGAGGTACTGCTCCAGCACGAAGGCTTTGCCCGCGCTGGCGTAGGCTTTTTGTTCGGCGGCAAAACGCAGGTCCGCCGCCCGGGCCCCGGCATTGACCTCGTGCGCGGTGGCCTGGGCCTGGTCGCGGACGGTGCTGGCTTGCAGCAGGGCCTGGTTGGTTTGTTCGCTGGCGGCGCCGCGTTCGCGGGAGATCAGCGCCTGGGCGCCGATCTGCGCCGCTTGCACGCCGTGGTAGGCGTTGGCGGCACCGGACGGCGGGTGGATGGCTTCAACCACCGTGGCGAGAATCTCCACGCCGCTGTCGAGTGTATGCAGGTCCGCTTGCACCGCGCGGCCGATCTCGTCGGCCAGGCCGGTGCGTTGTTCGCCGAGCAATTCGTCGAGGGTACGCGAGGCAAAGTCATGCACGAGGATGCGGCTGGCAGTGCTGCGGATCAGGGTCGGCACATCCGCGCTGTTATAGGTGGCGGCCAGTGCGGCCTGGTCGGTCAGGCCGATACGGTAGACGAAGCGCACATCCATATTGACGATCTGGAAGCTCTGCTTGTCGCCACGGCTGCTGGCGATCACCTGGGACTTGTCGTTCACATGGCTGGCGTCCCACAACCGGTTGGCGATCAGCGGCGCCGGGCCTTCGGCCGCCGCGAGTTCCGGGCTGGCGGCTTCGCTGACGCTGGTCGCCAGCTCATGCACCACGCCGTTTTCCACGTTCAGCACGCGGCCCAGCGGCCACGGCAACCCGGCATGCAGGCCAGGGCCGAAGACTTGCACCGGTTTACCAAAGCGCTCATAAATCCCACGGCCTTGCAGGGGCACTTCATGCACCCCCGTCAGCGCCCAGCCGACGGCCAGCACCACCAGCAGCACCGGCAGGAATGCCCGACGCATGTAGGTAAACGCCCAGATCTGGCGCAGGTCGATGCCGAAGCGGTTGTGCAATTCGTGCTGCAAGGCCTGCAGCGGTTGCGGCGGCCAGCGCAGCAGCCCGGCGACAAAACTCTGCGCCATCAGGCGTGGTTCGAGGCGCGGTTGGCGCGGGCTGAACAGTGACAGCGCGGCCCGTAACAGAAACTCCAGCGCGACCAGCGCCGGCAACAGCCCGACCAGCGTCGCCAGGCGCAGCGGCCACACCGACCCGGCACTGGCAAACAGCAGGCAAATCGCGCTGATCACCAGGCACGCAATCGCCACCCGGCTCAGTTGCGCCAACTGCGCGGCTTCCGGCCATTGCGCGGCGGTTTCCTGGGCCAGGCGCCGCTCGAACACCAGCAGGCCAAAGGCCAATGCCAAGGCCAGCGCAGCGCCGATACTTGCGCCTTGGCCGACCGCTGCCGCGGGCAAGCCCAGGTTCCAGAACTCGACAATGCTGACCAGCGCGAACAACGACCAACCGCCGAGCCACAACACCGGTGCGCCGATCTGCGCCAGCAACCCTCTGCCGAAACGCCCTACCAGGCGCGCCTGCCAGCCAGTGGGTTCACCCTCTGCTTCGAGTAACTCAGGTGCCGACGCTTCCAGCGCCTGGGCACGCCAATCGGCCACCCACCACGCCGACTGCAACCCCGCCACCAGCACCAGCAACGCAGACGCACAATTGATCAACACCACCGGCCAGATCGACAACGGGGCAAACAGCGCGACGAACAACGCCAGCACCCAGCCGCTGATAGCCACCGCAGTCAGGCTGATACCGGCTTGCCTCAATCGACGGGCATGGAACAGCCCTTGCTGAAAACGCGGCAGTCCTTCAACCGAAGCGCCGTCAGCTTCTAGATCCACTTGCATCCACTCATGCCCGTTCACACATAATTCGTTACGATATAACACATGGCGTGAAATTTTTGTTCGTTAAACACCGTATTCACCTGCAACACAGACCCACTGTGGGAGCGGGCTTGCTCGCGATGGCGGTGGGTCGGGTGATACATGGGTTGGCGGGGCCGCCGCCATCGCGGGCAAGCCCCCTCCCACATTTGTTCTGCATCGCGCTCCGGAACGTGACTAACCCCCCATAAACACGTGCCATCACTGGTGCAGGCCACGATTAATCGGCACACTTCAGGCCAGTTTTTCGCGGGCTTACGGACAAGGAAACGTCACTCCCATGATTTCGATCTATCAGCTCAAACCGCGTTTTCAAAACCTGCTGCGCCCCCTCGTGCAGCGCCTCTACGACAACGGCACCACCGCCAACCAGATCACCGTGCTGGCCGGGGTCATCTCCCTGCTGGTCGGCCTGCTGATCGCCGGCTTCGCCCAACACCTCTGGCTGTTCGCGCTGATCCCGCTGTGGATGATCCTGCGCATGGCCCTCAATGCCATCGACGGCATGCTCGCCCGCGAATTCGGCCAGCAGTCGCGCCTGGGCGCCTACCTCAATGAACTGTGCGACGTGATCGCCGACAGCGCGCTGATCCTGCCCTTTGCGTTGATCCCCGGCGTCAGCCTGGCGCCGGTGCTGCTGGTGACCTTGCTGGCAGTGTTCAGCGAATACGCCGGGGTGCTCGGGCCAATGGTGGGCGCGTCGCGGCGCTACGACGGGCCGATGGGCAAGAGTGATCGGGCCTTCGTCCTCGGCGTGCTGGCCAGCGGCGTGGCGCTGGGCTGGCTCGGTGCCGGCTGGGTCGACACGGTGATGTGGCTGGTCGCCGCCCTGCTCGCCTACACCGTGGTCAACCGAGTGCGCCAGGGCCTCAAAGAAGAACAACACATTTCCCCTTCTGCATAAGGATTTTGCGATGCGCGAACAGCGAGAACACACCTTCAGTACCCATGATGGCGTCGAGCTTTTCTACCGGCACTGGCCCGCCACCGCCCCGGCAGGCGGCGAGCCGCGCAAGGCGATCCTGCTGTTCCATCGCGGCCATGAGCATTCGGGGCGCATTGCCCATCTGGTCGATGAACTGAACCTGCCCCATTTCGACTTCTTCGCCTGGGACGCCCGTGGCCACGGCCAATCCCCCGGCGAGCGCGGCGACAGCCCCAGCTTCGCCACCAGCGCCCGCGACGTGCAGACGTTCTGCGAGCATATCGGCGCCACTTACGGCGTCGAGGCGGAAAATCTTGCAGTCATCGCCCAAAGCGTCGGCGCGGTGATCGCAGCCACCTGGGTTCACGACTACGCACCGAAAATCCGCGCCCTGGTGCTCGCCTCCCCGGCGTTCAAAGTCAAACTGTACGTGCCCTTCGCCCGGCCGGGCCTGGCGCTGATGCGCAGGTTTCGCGGCAACTTTTTCGTCAACAGTTACGTCAAGGCCAAGTTCCTCAGCCACGACCCGGAGCGCGTCGCGTCCTACGACAGCGACCCGCTGATCACCAAGGCGATTTCGGTGAATGTGCTGCTCGGGCTGTACGAAGCGGCCGACCGGGTTGTCGCCGATGCCCAGGCGATCCAGGTGCCGACCCAACTGCTGATCTCCGGCTCCGACTTCGTGGTCCACCGCAAACCCCAACAACAGTTCTTCGACCGCCTCGGCAGCCTGAAAAAAGAGCTGCATATCCTCCCCGGCTTCTTCCACGACACCCTCGGCGAGCGCGACCGTGCGGTGGCCGTGAGCAGCGCCCGGCGTTTTATCCTGCAGAATTTCGCGCACCCGCTGGACCGCGCCTCGCTGCTCGATGCCGACAAACTGGGCGCCACCTGTGCCGAATCCGAAGCCCTCGCCGCGCCGCTGCCGCGCAATTCCCTGCGCGACCTGTACTGGCGCCTGACCCGCGCCAGCATGGGCCTGGGCAAGAACCTGTCGGACGGCGTCAAGCTGGGCTTCGACACCGGTTTCGACTCCGGTAGCACCCTGGACTACGTGTACCGCAACACGCCCACCGGCAAAGGCGCGCTGGGGCGGATGATCGACACCAATTACCTCAACTCCATCGGCTGGCGCGGCATTCGCCAGCGCAAGCTGAACGTCGAAGAGCTGCTGCGCCTGGCCATGGCCACGCTGCGCACCGATGATCGCGAAGTGCGTATCGTCGATATCGCCGCCGGCCACGGTCGTTACATTCTCGAAGCCTTGCAGGGCGTTTCGCCGCTGCCGGAATCGATCCTGCTGCGCGACTACAGCGACATCAACGTGCGCGACGGTGGCGCGTTGATCCGCGAGAAAGGCCTGGGCGAGATTGCGCAGTTCATCAAAGCCGATGCGTTCGACCGTGCGGACCTGGCAGCGCTGGCGCCCAAGCCGACGCTGGCGGTGGTCTCCGGGTTATATGAACTGTTTGCCGACAACGCCATGGTCGGCGGTTCGCTGGCGGGCCTGGCCGAAGCCGTGGAGCCCGGCGGTTATCTGGTCTACACCGGCCAGCCATGGCACCCGCAGTTGGAACTGATCGCCCGCGCATTGACCAGCCATCGCCAGGGCCAGGCCTGGGTGATGCGCCGGCGCAGTCAGGCGGAAATGGATCAACTGGTGCAAGCCGCCGGTTTCCGCAAGATCACCCAGCGGGTGGATGAGTGGGGCATCTTTACCGTATCCCTGGCACAGAAGATCTGAACATGCGCGAACCCGGCCTGTTAAAGCCCGCGTTCCTGTGGCTGTTGCTGTTGGCGCCGCTGTTTTTCAGCACCTACGGCTTTGCCACATGGGTCACCAGCCAGCGCAGCGACGTCGGCACACTGGTGTTCGATTGGGAAACCCACATGCCGTTCTGGGCCTGGACCATCGTGCCCTACTGGACCATCGACCTGCTCTACGGTTTCTCCCTGCTGCTGCCCAACAGCCGCCATGAACTGAAGCAACATGCGCTGCGCCTGCTGAGTGCGCAGCTCATCGCCGTGAGTTGCTTCCTGATCTGGCCGCTGCGCTTCACCTTCGAACGGCCGGAGCTGGATGGCGTGTTCGGCTGGCTGTTTGCCGTGCTGGCCGGTTTCGATAAACCGTTCAACCAGGCGCCGTCGCTGCATATCGCGCTGCTGGTGATCCTGTGGATCATGTACCAACGCCACACCCAGGGCGCCTGGCGCTGGCTGGTGCATGGCTGGTTCGGGTTGATCGGGGTTTCAGTGCTGACCACTTATCAACACCACTTTATCGACTTACCCACAGGTGCCCTGGCGGGTTGGCTGTGCGTGTGGCTGTGGCCGCTGGAACATCCGAGCCCGCTGCTGAATGCGCGGCTGACCCGTGATTCCACGCGCTGGCGCCTGGGGTTGCGCTACGGCCTGGGCGCGCTGGTGCTGTTCATCCTCGCGCTGACTTACGGCGGGTGGTGGCTATGGCTGCTGTGGCCGGCGCTGTCCCTGGGGCTGATCATGGCGAATTACGTCGTCCTCGGCGCGCCAGGTTTCCAGAAGCGTGCCGACGGTCGACTGACCCCCGCGGCGCGCTGGCTGTATGCGCCGTATCTGGCAGCGGCGTGGCTCAATTCACGGCTGTGGACGCGCACGCATCCACAGCCCGACCTGATTGTGGATAACGTCTCGCTCGGTCGGCTTCCTACCGTGCGCGAGCAAGGTTCATTCAAGGCCATCGTCGATCTGTGCGCGGAATTGCCGATTAATCCACAGGGCCGTGCCTATCAAAGCGTCCCCGTCCTCGACCTGATCGCGCCGACCCCCGCCGAATGCCTGCAAGCCGCGCAAGCCATCGAACGCCTGCGCGCCAGCGGCCCGGTGCTGGTGTGCTGCGCCCTTGGCTATTCGCGCAGCGCCACCGCTGTGGCGGCCTGGCTGCTGCACAGCGGGCGCGCCGCCACGGTGGATCAGGCACTGGCTATTATTCGTACAGCGCGGACCGAGGTGGTCCTGCATCCCGCTCATCGCCATGCTTTGGAGGCCTTGCCCCATGCCTGCTGATATGGAACTCCAGGTCGTCGCCAGCCTGCTGCGCCGCGGCCGCTCACTGGATCAGTTATCCACAGGCCTGACGCTGCTGGGCGTATTGTTCGGCCTGGCGCAACTGCTGATGGCCAGCATCGCGCCGATCTGCCTGCTGCTCAGCCTGTGGATGATTATCCTCGGCCTGCTGCAGAAGTATTGGGCGCTGCGCGTGGCCTTCGATGCCGACCTGTTCGCCCTGCTCGCCCGTAACACCGAACGCACCCCGGACCTCGACCAGGCCCTGCAAACCCTCGGCCTGCAGTCGCCCAAACGCGCCGGCCGACCCTGGACCGAACGCCGTCGCGGCGCCCTCAAACTGCTGCGCAAGCAAGCCTGGCTGCTGGGCGCGCAAGTGCTGTTGACCCTGGGCGTGATTCTCGCCAGCCCTTGGCTACCTTTCGCCGGATAAGGAATTCCCATGTTCGAACCCGTGGTCGCCACCCTGATTACCTCGATGGCCCGCACCGTCACCGGCGCCCGCAGCCTGTGGCTGGGCTGCGCGCCGGTGCCGGTGCAACGCATCTACTTCGCCAACCACAGCAGCCACGGCGACTTCGTGTTGCTGTGGGCATCGCTGCCGCAGAACCTGCGCAAATTCACGCGCCCGGTGGCCGGCAGCGACTACTGGAACAACAGTGCGCTGCGCCGCTACATCATCCACCGCGTGTTCAACGGCGTGTTGATCGACCGCGAGCGCAAAGACCCTGTGGATAACCCCTTGCAGCCCATGCTCGCCGCACTGGAAGGCGGCGACTCGCTGATCATCTTTCCCGAAGGCACGCGCAATCTGGAAGACGGCTTGCTGCCGTTTAAAAGCGGCCTGTATCACCTGGCAAAAAGTTACCCACAGGCCGAATTGATCCCCGTGTGGATTGCCAACCTCAACCGCGTCATGCCCAAGGGGCGCGTCCTGCCGCTGCCTCTGCTGTGTACCACCAGCTTCGGCGCGCCACTGCAATTGGAAGAAGGCGAAGACAAAGCCGCCTTCCTAGCCCGCACCCGCGACGCCCTGCTCGCCCTCGCCCCGGAGCATTCCTGAGATGGATAGCCAAACCCTGATGCTGTTCGGCGGAATCGGCGCGATCCTGGTACTCGCCTCGCTGATCGGCCTGATCCTCAAGCTGCGCACCCGTGGCACGCCGAATGTGGTGATCGACAACCTCAACGCCCGCATCAACGCCTGGTGGGTGATGGTGGTGATGATCGGCATCGCCTTCTGGCTCGGCACCGGCGCGGTGATCGTGCTGTTCTATGCCGTGTCGTTCTATGCCCTGCGTGAATTTCTCACCCTCACCCCGACCCGGCGCAGCGACTACCCGGCGCTGGTGGCCGCGTTCTACCTGGCGCTGCCGCTGCAATACCTGCTGATCTACGCCGACTGGTACGGGCTGTTCTCGATCTTCATCCCGGTGTACGTGTTCCTGCTGCTGCCGATCCTCGCCTCCCTCGGCGGCGACAGCACACACTTCCTGGAGCGCGCCTCGAAAGTGCAATGGGGCTTGATGATCGCAGTGTTCTGCGTGTCCTTCGTGCCCGCCCTGCTCACCCTCGACATCCCCGGCTATGAAGGCCGCAACCTGCTGCTGATCGCCTACCTGGTGATCGTGGTGCAACTGTCGGACGTGTTGCAGTACGTGTGCGGCAAGCTGTTCGGCAAACACAAGATTGCGCCCAACCTGTCGCCATCGAAAACCGTCGAAGGATTTGTCGGCGGCATCCTGCTCTCCTCGCTGATCGGCGCGGCGCTGTGGTGGACCACGCCGTTCAACCCGTGGCAGTCGTTCCTGATTGCGCTGCTGATCAACTTGCTGGGGTTTGCTGGCGGCATTGTGATGTCGGCGATCAAACGCGACCGTGGCGTGAAGGACTGGGGGCATATGATCGAGGGGCACGGCGGAATGCTCGATCGGCTGGATTCGGTGTGCTTTGCGGCGCCGATTTTCTTCCACCTTGTGCGCTACTGGTGGACCTGACCGACACCGCCCTCAAGCCCGACGAAGATCAACATATGAGGGCGGGCATGCTCCCGCACGCTCGGCATTGATGTGACGTATCGCCCTCATCTTTTGTCGCAAAGACGCGTGTAAGATACGCCGCACTTAGCCAGGGATGCTCACCATGTTTGACACGTTAAAAACGATCTTTCGCCGTTTGTTCGGTGCGTTAATAACTGTGGTGGGTGCCCTGTTCGGCCAATGGCAGCCGCCGTTCTGGCTACGCGCCATCGGCCGGGGCGTGCTGAACCTGGGCAGCAAGGCCCGCGCTTACCCGCGCCGGGCCGGGGGCGGAGTGTTGGGCCTGGTGCTGCTGGCCGGCGCCGGGTTCTACGGCTGGCAGTGGTACTCCAACCTGCCGCAGCCGCACACCGTGGGTTATTCGCTGCACAAACCCAACCTGACCGACTACACCCAGCAACCCGCGGTTGTGGATAACTTGCAGGTGCGTTTTGCCGAGTCCGTCGCGCCCCTGGCGGCGATCGGCAAGCCGGTCACCGCCGGCATTACCCTTAAACCCGCTGTAGCCGGGGCCTGGCGCTGGTCCGATGACCGCACATTGCTGTTCACGCCGGAAAAAGACTGGCCCATCGACACCCATTACACCTTCGATCTGGCGAAGAAAAACCTGCTCGCCGACGGCGTGTTGCTCAGCCAGTACAGCGGCCAGTTCTCCACTCAACCGTTCCGCGCCAGCCTTTCGCAGAACGAGTTGTATCAGGACCCGTCCAACCCGACGCTGAAACAACTGGTGGCGACTTTCCGTTTTTCCCACCCGGTCGACGAGGAAAGCCTACGCAAGCGGGTTTCGATCATTCTCGGCAAAGGCCTCGCCTACCGCGACGCCCAGTTACCCAATCGCCCGGAAATCAGCTTCGACGAGACCAAGCTCAACGCCTATGTACGCTCCGCCGCCCTGGCCACCCCGCTGGAAAGCACGCCCGTCAGCGCCAAGCTCGACGAAGGCATCAAGGCCCGGGACGGCGGCAACGCCAGCAACGCGCCATTGGTGGCCGAAGTCACCGTGCCCGGTCGCTATCGCCTGACGTTTACCGCTGCCGAAGTGAGCTTTGTCGACAACGAACGCGGCGAACCCGAGCCGGTGTTGATGTTCAGCAGTTCCAGCGCCGTAGCCGATGACACCATCGCCGGTAAGGTCCAGGCCTGGTTGCTACCGGAAAAAGCCGAGGACGACACGCGCCCCTATAACAGCAACGACATCGACGATGCCCTACTGGCCCGCAGCACCAAGGTCAACCTGACCCACGTGCCCAGCGTCGAACCGCTCAACACCCTGCACGCATTCAAGTTCAAGGCCCCGGCCGGTCGTGCGCTGTATGTGCGCGTGCCCGCCAACCTGGAAGCCATCGGCGGCTACCTGGCGAAAAACCCCACAGCGTCGCTGATCAGCATGCCGGCCTACCCGCGCACGTTGCAGTTCCTCTCCGACGGCGCCTTGCTCAGCCTCACCGGCGAAAAACGCCTGGGTTTCATGGCCCGTGGCGTGCCCGGTGCCCATGTGGAAATCGCTCGCCTGCTGCCCAACCAGTTGCAGCATTTGGTGGACCAGAGCAGCGGCAGCTTTGCACGGCCGAACTTCGGTAATGAGTACTTCGATCGCATGGTCGAGCGTCAGTCGCTGGATATTCCGCTGTCGTCCAACGACCCGGCGAAAACCGTCTACGACAACGTCGACCTCAGCCATTACCTGACCGCCAACGGCGGCCGACGCGGTATTTTCGTACTCAAGCTCAGCCCACAGGATGACCCGGCCGAACGCACATTCGACTACTCCCGCAGCAGCACCAGCGACCTGCGCTTTATCGTGGTGACAGACCTCGGGATCATCGCCAAGCGCTCCAGCGACGGCAGCCATGACGTGTATGTGCAGTCCATCGGCAACGGTTCGCCGGTGGCCGACGCGCAAGTCGACATCATCGGCCGTAACGGTCTGCCGGTCGCCAGCGGCCACACCGACGCCGAAGGCCACGCGCATTTCGCCAAACTCGATGAACTGCGCCGTGAGAAAACGCCACTGATGTATGTGGTCAGTCGCGGTAATGACCAATCCTTCCTGCCGATTGCCCGTCAGTCCCAACAGCTGGATCTGTCGCGCTTCGACGTAGGCGGTTTGCAAGAAGACGGTGCGATCGATCGCCTCAGCGCCTACCTGTTCACCGACCGTGGCCTGTACCGGCCCGGCGAAACCGCGCACCTGGGCATGATCGTGCGCAGCGGCAACTGGAAAGGCGCCCTGCAAGGCTTGCCGGTGGAGCTGCAAATCACCGACCCTCGCGGCCTGGAAGTGATTCGCCAGCCGCTGAAGCTGTCCGCCAGCGGTTTTGAAACCTTTGATTTCCCCAGCAGCGAAGTGGCCCCGGCCGGGGATTACACCGCGACCTTGCAACTGATCGGCGCGAAACAGACCCGCACCGACCTGGGCAGTGTCAGCTTCAAGGTCCGCGACTTCGAGCCGGACCGTATGAAAGTCAGCCTGAGCCTGCACGACACGCCAGTGCCGGGCTGGATTCCACCGGAGCAGGTGGTGGCCAAAGTCAGCGCAATGCACCTGTTCGGCGCCCCGGCGGCCGGCCGTCGCGTGACCGCGAAGATGTCCCTGAGCCCGACGCTCGCGGCGTTCGAGCGTTACCCCGATTACCGCTTCCGCCTCAACGATGCGCTGGAAGAGGCCAGCACCGAAGACCTGGCCGAGACCACCGTCGATGACAACGGCCAGGCCGTGCTCGACCTCAACCTGCAACGCTTCGCCAACAGCACTTACCGCCTGCAGGTAATGACCCAGGTGTTCGAGGCCGAAGGCGGGCGCAATGTGGCGGCGCAAAGTGCGTTGCTGGTGTCGTCTGCGCCCTACCTGGTGGGTGTGAAAAGTCAGGACTCGCTGTCGTATGTCGCCAAGGACGCCCCGCGCCAGGTGCAATGGTTGGCCGTCGCGCCGGATCTCACGCCGCTGGCGGTGGACGGGCTGACCAGCGAAGTGGTCGAGCACCGCTACGTCTCGGTGCTGGTGAAGCAGTCCAACGGCACCTACAAATACGAATCGCGGATCAAGAACATCAGCCAGCCCGCCTCGCCGCTGGTGATGACCAAGGACGGCGCCAAGCAAACCCTGAACACCGCCACCCCTGGCGATTTCACCCTGCAACTCAAGGACGCCAACGGCAAGCTGCTGAACCAGATCGACTACAGCGTGGCCGGGCGCGGCAACACCTCGCGCTCCCTGGAGCGCAACGCCGAGCTGCAACTGCGCCTGGATAAACGCAGTTACGCAACGGGGGATGAGATTGCCATCAGTGTCCGCGCGCCGTACACCGGGGCGGGCCTGATCACCATCGAGCGTGACAAGGTCTACACCCAGCAGTGGTTCAAGGCCGACAGCACCAACAGTGTGCAGCATATCCGCGTGCCCGCAGGGCTTGAGGGCAATGCCTACGTCAACGTGCAGTTTGTGCGCGACATCGGTTCGTCCGAGGTCTACATGAGCCCGCTGTCCTACGGCGTGGTGCCGTTCAGCATCAACCTGGATGCGCGGCGCATGCCATTGAAGGTTGACGGCCCGGCGCAGATCGAACCGGGGCAGACTCTGGATATCAAGGTCAACGCCGACCGCCCGGGCCGTGCGGTGGTGTATGCGGTGGACGAAGGCATCCTGCAGGTGGCGCGCTACCAGACGCCAGACCCGCTGGGCTTCTTCTTCCAGAAACGTGCGCTGGAAGTCGGCACCAGTCAGATTCTTGACCTGATCCTGCCGGAATTCAGCCGCCTGCTCAGTGGGGCCGCGCCCGGTGGCGATACCGAAGGCGCGTTGGCTAATCACCTCAACCCGTTCAAGCGTAAACACCAGCCGCCTGTGGCCTGGTGGTCCGGGCTGGTGGACTTGCCAGCCGGTGAAAGCGTGCTGCATTACCAGGTGCCGGACAGTTTCAACGGCAAGCTGCACCTGTTCGCGGTGGCGGTGGATGCCGACAGCGTGGGCGTCAGCGAGGCCACTACCGAGGTGCGCGGGCCGCTCGTGATCACGCCAAACGTACCGGCTTTCGTCGCGCCGGGGGATGTGTTCAACGTGAGCGCCGGGGTGTTCAGCAACCTCGACGCGGCGGCGGATGTGAAGTTTGAAGTGCAGACCAGCAACGGCCTCAACGTGCAGGGCGACAAAGGCAGCACCTTGTCGCTGCAACCGCGCAAGGAAGGCACCGCCGAGTTCAAGATCAAAGTCGGCGACACCCTCGGCTCGGCAGATCTGCGCTTTATCGCCGTGTTGCCGAATGGCAAGCGCATTCAGGTGGCGGAAACCACCTCGATCCGCCCTCTGAGCGAACACCGCGTGGCCCTGAGCCTGGGCCGTTTCGACAGCGCCAGCAAAGAGCTCAAGCCCACCCGCGAACTGTTCAGCCAACTGCGCGACGTGCAACTGGGTGTGGCGGCGTCGCCACTGGTGTGGGCAAACGGTCTCAAGCATTACCTGGATGACTACGGCTACGCCTGCACCGAACAGTTGGTGTCCAAAGCCATGCCAGCGTTGATCTGGGGTGGTAATGCGCCCGAGGCCGAACAGGCCTTCGCCAGCGCGGTGCGGATGTTGCGCCAGCGCCAGAACCAGGCCGGCGGTTTCGGTTTGTGGGCGGCCAACCCGGACGTAGCGCCATATGCCAGCCTGTACGCCACCGACTTCCTGATCGAAGCCAAGGAACGCGGGCTGCCGGTGCCGGAAGACCTGCTGGTACGGGCCAATACCTATCTGACAGACCTGGCCAACGGCCCCAGCGAAGGCCTGTCGGAATTGCGCAACCGTGCCTACGCCAGTTACCTGCTGAGCCGTCAGGGGATTCTGGTGAGCGGCGCCTTGAGCGATATCCGTGAGCGCTACGAGCGCTACTTCAAGGACACCTGGCAGAACGACCTGGGCGCCGCCTACCTGGCCGCCAGCTACAAGCTGCTCAAGCAGGATCGCCAGGCGGATACGCTGTTCCGTAAGATTCCATGGCGTTCGCTTGTGGATAAGTGGAACAGCGACGGTCTGTATTACGACCCGTTGGTGCATGACGCCGAACACCTGCACTTGCTGGCACGGCATTTCCCCGAGCTACTGGACGAGGTGCCGGCGGCGCTGCTGGATAAACTCGGCAAGCGCCTTAACGAGCAACGTTACAACTCGCTGTCGGCGGCGCTGTTACTGCGCGCCCTGGATAACTACGGCCAGCGCGCACAAAGCGACATGACCCTCAAGGCCAGCGCGTGGTTGGGCGACAAACAGCAACAATTGCTGGAGATGGCCGGCCAACCGCCGCGCGCCGCAGTGCCGAGCGCCACGCAAAAATTGCTGATGGAAAAATCCGACGGCCCGGCAGCGTTCTACATGCTCAGCGAAGCCGGTTTTGATAAAGGCGCCAAGCTCAAGCCGATCACCAACGGCCTGGAGATTATCCACGAGTACCTCGACCTCAACGGTGAGCCGGTGAGCAAGGTCGCGGTGGGCGATGAGTTCCTGGTGCGCCTGCGCCTGAGGGCGACCGACCGCGATCAAGTGCAGCAAGTGGCGGTGGTCGACCTGCTGCCCGGTGGCGTCGAGCCTGTGTATAACTTGCCGCCGGAGCCGGAAGCCGCCAGCACCGATGACAGTGAAGGCGAGGAAGCGGAATACGTAGAAGACAGCGAAACGCCTGACGCCTGGCAAGCGCCTATCGGCGAAACCGAGCTGAGCAACTGGCAGCCAGACTACGTGGACGTGCGCGATGATCGGGTGGTGTTGTACGGCACCGCACTGCGTGACGTAGGCACTTTCGTGTACCGCGTGCGCGCCACCAACGCCGGTACCTTCAATACGCCACCGGCCTACGCCGAAGGCATGTACGAAACCACCCTGCAAGGGCGCGGCAAAGTAGGCCAGCTTGAAATTACCAAGCCTTAAACGCCTGACGCCGCTGCTGGCAGCGGCGGTACTGCTGGCGGGGCTGCGGCTGTGGCCACATGCTCCGCTGGAACAGGCGGTGACATCCTCAAGGGTGGTGCTGGCCGATGACGGCTCGCTGTTGCGCATGACCTTGGCGGATGACGGGCAATACCGCTTATGGCTACCGCTGGAGAGGTTTTCTCCGTCATTGATCGAGGCCTTGCTGCTCAAGGAAGACCGTAATTTCTACTGGCACCCGGGGATCAATCCCCCGGCGTTGCTGCGTGCGGCCATGGCCACTTACAGCGGCGGCCAGCGCCAGGGCGGCTCGACGTTGAGCATGCAACTGGCGCGGCGCTTGTGGGATCTGAACACCCGCCAGGTGCCGGGCAAGCTGCAACAGATGGCCTTGGCCTTGTGGCTGGAAGCGCGTTACAGCAAGCACGACATCCTTGAGGCCTACCTGAACCTGGCACCCATGGGCGGCAATATCGAAGGCGCCGAGGCGGCGAGTCGCATTTACTTCGGCAAGGCGGCGGCGCAGTTGTCGTTGTCTGAAGCGCTGGCACTGGCGGTGATCCCCCAGCAGCCGGGGCGACGCGCGCGCTTCGGGCCCTCGTTGCAAAACGCGCGGCAGCGCTTGATGAACGACTGGCGCGCAACTTATCCACAGGACCCGCGCAACGACAGCCTGCTGGACGTGCCCCTGGAAGCGCGCAACCGCCAGCAGATCGCGTTTCTGGCGCCGCACTTGAGCGAACAGTTGCTCGCGTCCCAGCCCGGCAACGAGCTGAACAGCACCCTCAACCTGCCCTTGCAACAATTGCTCGAACGCTTGATCAGCGGCTTTATCGCCGAGCGGCGCGGCACGGGGGTGGAAAACGCCACGGCGATCCTGATCGACAGCCGCGACCAGAGCGTCAAGGCACTGGTGGGCTCGGCGGATTACTTATCCACAGGCATCCATGGCCAGGTCAATGGCGTGCTGGCGCGGCGTTCGCCGGGGTCGACGCTCAAACCGTTCCTCTACGGATTGGCGCTGGACCAGGGGGTGATCCACCCCATGAGCATCCTCAAGGATTTACCCAGTAACTTCGGCTACTTCCAACCGGAGAATTTCGACGGCAGTTTTGTCGGGCCACTGACGGCGCGCGATGCGTTGATCCGTAGCCGCAATATCCCCGCCGTGTGGCTCGCCAGCCAGGTGAAATCGCCTTCGTTATACGGCTTGTTGCAACGCGCCGGCATCAAGGGCCTGCGCGGTGAAAGCCATTACGGCCTGGCCCTGGCCCTCGGCGGCGGCGAGATGACGCCCGAAGAGCTGGCGCGGCTGTACCTGATGCTGGCCGGCGACGGGCACCTGCGGCCGTTGCGCTATTTACAGGAACAGCCCCAGGCCAGCGGCCCAGCGCTGCTGACGCCTCAAGCCGCCTTCATGGTGCGCGACATGCTGCGCCGCAACCCGCGCCCGGATGGCCTGCCCGGCCGGCACTGGCGCACCGCCTGGAAAACCGGCACCTCCTGGGGCTTCCACGATGCATGGAGTGCCGGGCTGGTCGGCCCCTACGTGCTGGTGGTGTGGGTCGGTAACTTCGATGGGCGACCGAACCCGGCGTTCATCGGCGCCAAGACCGCCGCGCCGCTGTTCTTCCGCATCGCCGACGCCCTGCCCCTGGCCTTGCCCAACGTGCAGATCAAACCCGACAAGCCGCCGCCCGGGCTGATCCGTATCGACGTCTGCGCGGCCTCCGGCGAATTGCCCAACCGCTGGTGCCCGCAGACCCGCAAAACCTGGTACATCCCCGGCGTCTCGCCGATTCGCGTGTCCAACCTGCACCGCCCGGTGCTGATCGACACCCGCACCGGCAAAGCCGCCTGCCCGCCGTTCGACCCGCAGTACACCCGCGAAGAAGTCTTCGAGTTCTGGCCCAGCGACGTACAACGCCTGTACCGCGCCGCCGGCCTGGCGCGACGCACGCCGCCCACGGTGATGAAAAACTGCCAGCCCAACCGCATCGGCGACCAGAGCGAAGCCCCGCAGATCCGTTCGCCGCTGACCCAGGTGAGCTATCAATTGCGCCTGTCCCAACCGCAGGAAAGCATTGCGCTGAATGCCAACGCGGCCAGCGACGCGACGACGTTGTACTGGTTTGCCGACCAGACCCTGATCGGTCAAGGCCCGCCGCAATCCACGCTGAATTGGCGACCGGGCAAGTCGGGGGAGTATCGGTTGCGGGTCAGTGACGATCAGGGCCGCAGTGCGAGCCGGGCGCTGCGGGTGGAGTTTGTGCCGTGAGCGGGCGAACGCGCCTGACCGCTAGGCGCTGATCTCCACGTAACTCGACTCCCCACCGCCCGTCGCGCCCGACAACCATCCCCAAACGAAGCTCAAGGTGGTACGCCCGGCCTGATCCACACCCACCGTGCCACGCGACCAGCCGGCCAGCAGCTCGCCCTCAAGCGTCAGGCATTGATACAGCAACTCGATGGTATCAGCGCCTGTCACACGCCCGACCTGCGTGCCCACGCGGATTCGACCGCCTTGGTAAGAGCCGGAGATGGCCTCCCCTTCGACAAGGTAATGAAACACCGTGCCGGCACCGGATAGCCCGTGGGCATTGTTCGCGACCGTAAAGCGACGATTGTTCAAACGTGCGTGGATTGGGCAGAAGGGAGTGTCCATGAATGTCGCGTCCTTTTGTAGGGGGCTTCCGTTCCGGGTCGAGCCTGGAGACCCGGCGGTGGATCTAGAGAATTAAAACGCTCGCAATCTACTTGGTTGTTTGCTGGGAACCAATACGCCCGTCTTCAGCTTGTCAGATGCGGATGACCTGGTGAATCACCTGATCCGCGACCATGAAGGCTTCAGCATTCTCGATCAGTTCCTGGAGGCTGCAGACACCAAGGTCGAAGCTGACGCAGTAGCATCTGGCAGCCCTCTTGCTGCTCTACTCTCCCTTTACGTCACTGAACGGGATGATTTCTATTGGCGGTGTCACTGCACAAAGTGGTTTGCGCCAATAACCAACGCTATGCCATTGACCGTGCTTGTACCCAACCTCAGGGTACGTGCCGATATGGGTAAAACCGAGCGCTTCATGGATACCAATGCTCCCCGCGTTGGGTAAGGCAATGCCGGCGTAGGCCGTATGAAACCCCTGTTTCTCGAGGAGCGGTAGAAGCCGCTGATAAAGCGCACGACCAACCCCTTTTCGGTGTACGGCAGGGTCGACATAAACGGTGACATCTACCGACCAGCGATAGGCTTCTCTAGCGCGATGCTGGCTTGCATAAGCGTATCCAACGACATCGCCATTCATCTCGGCTACCAGATAGGGATACATCGGCAGTGTTGCGGCGATCCGCTCTGCCATTTCATCGACAGTTGGTGGCGTCAGCTCAAACGAGATGGCTGTGTTCAAAACCATCGGCGCATAGATAGCCTGAATGGCAGAGGCATCAGCGGGTGTAGCGACCCTCACGTTGTAATTCATGGCGACCAAGTACTCCATTCTCTTTCTCTTTGAGTTCAGGCACGACGATTCGGTGGCTCGAGATCGCCGTTGGTTTTGTAGGCGTTCGAAGTTAAGGCGATATCAGCAGAAGAACCGCCAGACCGATCAATGCTTGTAGAACTGAACCGGCGGTCATCAAACGCATATACCTGCCGGTGCTGTATTCGGGAAAGGCGTCCGATTTGACCAGCCAGTAATAGCTGTCGTTAGGGAGAATGGCGACGAACGATCCCAGACAGACGGCGAATGTGACGCTCATCAAGTCCACCGCGCCAGACGCAAGGATTGGAGAGAGAACAGGAGGGATGGCGGCAAAGGTCGCAAGGGAAGAGCCATTCAGTGTTTTGAATACCGCAGCCAGCAGGAACACCCCCACCAAAATATGCGTGGTGCTGCCCGACGCGCTGAACGCATGCTGAATCAGTTCCTTGGGAAGCACCAAACCGAGGGCTTGGCCCAAAGCAGACGCACAACCGATGGTGAACAATAACGGGCTGGTTCTACGCATCGCTTTGGACAGCAGATCTTGAACCTCATCAGGTTTGCAGCTAAGCGCAATCAACAACGATGTGGCGATCAATGCACCGGCGGGAGTAGTGAAGAACTCGATGATGGAGTGCTGGTTCTTTGGAATGGCGTAGCCGGTGATCAGGAGCAGGAAAAATACAGCCAGAGGCAGGATCACCTTGATAACCGAGTCGTGAGGCACGGTGGGATCAGTCGAATCGTTGGGTGATGAACAATCTGTGCGGGTCGTCCAGTACGTCCAGACCGTCCCGACAACCCAGGTGACGACTGTCAGCAGCAACCCTAGATACAGAAACTTTGGGTCATGCGTGTTGGCCCCTAACCCAATCCCAATGATCAGCGGGCCCGCGGGCATTAACAGCTTGAATCCCGAGTAGCATCCGATTGCAATGTACTTGCGGTGTTGCCCGGCAATGGGAGCAAGAGACGCATAGGCTGTATCGGGACAAACCATGCCAGCACCCAGCAAGGGTGACAGAGAGATGCCGAATTTTCCGAAGGACGCACTTTCTTGCGTCGAGATCCAGCCGGCAATGAAAAACGCGCTCAGGATGACGATGGCGAAATAGCCAAGGTTGTTTGCGAATCCTTTGCTCAGCGATTGGAACACGTCACTGCTGTTGGTGCCGGCAAGAAGAGGGATCAGAATCGCACCCAGCAACATCGCGACAGGGAGAGGAATGGAGACACGGCTCCCTAGGTTCCGTAACCGGGAGCGTGTTTTCGTCCTAAGCGCTTCGACCAACATCCATGTACCTCCCCGCGTTACCGGAACCGCCTCTGAAAGGCCTGCAAGTTGTGCCCGCACTTCACAATCGCAAAATACGTTGCGGCCCGCAACTAATATAATTGAACAATTTCGCAGGCGCTTATGCCCAGAAAAATGTGTCGCTGCGCCTGCTAAGGTGGTATTAGCGTTTTCCCGGAATTGCGAGCCGAGTGCTATGCCAAACATTGATCAGATCGACCAGGATGCCGAACAGCTTTACGAAGCCCTGAGTCACTTGGTTAGGGTCTACCAGTTTCGTGACAGAGATCGCAGCTGCTGCGAAGGCCTGTCCGTCACTCAATGCTATGCGCTTGAGCATGTGATAAAGGCTGGGCCGGTTCGCGTTCAATCGTTGGCCAGTGAGCTTTTTCTCGACAAGAGCAACGCGAGCCGGTTAGTCGATTCGCTTGCAAAACAGGGGCTGGTTTGCCGCGTACCAGATGCCACTGACGGCCGCGCGCTGGCGATCACCGTGACGCCCGAAGGCGTGACGCTTTATGAAAGTATTCGATCGGATTTAGTCGCAGAGGCTCGCAATCTCGCATCTGACTTATCGAAAGAAGCCCGTGAGGGTGCAATCAAAATGCTACGTCGCTTCGCTAACGCCACCGAACAACGGTGCGGTCTCAAAGACTTCAGTGCTGACGAGGCTCTGCCCCGCAAATGCTGCTGAGGCATCTCTATAGACGAATATTTAGCCAGATCACAATCCAAAATAGGGTATGTGGTGGATACACATAAAAAAGAAAAGCCCCTGAGATCAGGGGCTTTTGGCAGTGATTGTCTGAAACCAGACGGGCCTTCCGGCGCCAGCCGTATTACTCCACCGTCACCGACTTCGCCAGGTTGCGCGGCTGGTCAACGTCGGTGCCCTTGAGCACGGCGACGTAGTACGACAGCAATTGCAGCGGGATGGTGTAGAGGATCGGCGACAGGGTGTCGTGGATGTGCGGCATGTTGATGACGTGGGTGCCTTCGCCATTGACCATGCCGGCTTTCTCGTCGGCGAAGACGATCAGTTGGCCGCCGCGGGCGCGCACTTCCTGCAGGTTGGACTTGAGCTTCTCCAGCAGTTCGTTGTTCGGCGCGACGGTGACCACCGGCATGTCGTCATCCACCAGGGCCAATGGGCCGTGTTTCAGTTCGCCGGCCGGGTAGGCTTCGGCGTGGATGTACGAAATTTCCTTGAGCTTCAGGGAGCCTTCCATCGCCACCGGGTATTGCGCGCCACGGCCGAGGAACAGGGTGTGGTTCTTGTCGGCGAACAGCTCGGCGACTTTTTCTACGGTGCTGTCCATCGCCAGCGCTTCGCCGAGGCGGGTCGGCAGGCGGCGCAGTTCTTCCACCAGGGTGGCTTCGACGCCGGGGGCCAGGGTGCCGCGCACTTGGCCCAGGGACAGGGTCAGCAGCAGCAAGCCGACCAGTTGGGTGGTGAAGGCTTTGGTGGAGGCCACGCCGATTTCGCGACCGGCCTGGGTCAGCAGGGTCAGGTCGGACTCACGGACCAGGGAGCTGATGCTGACGTTGCAGATCGCCAGGCTGGCGAGGAAGCCCAGCTCTTTGGCGTTACGCAGGGCAGCCAGGGTGTCGGCGGTTTCGCCGGACTGCGAGATGGTCACGAACAGGCTGTCGGGCTGCACCACCACCTTGCGGTAGCGGAATTCGCTGGCGACTTCGACCTGGCACGGGATGCCGGCCAGTTCTTCCAGCCAGTAACGCGCAACCATCCCGGCGTGGTAGCTGGTGCCGCAGGCCACGATCTGGACATTGCGCACCTTGGCGAACAGCTCGGCGGCTTGCGGGCCGAAGGCGTTGACCAGCACTTGCTTGTCGCCAAGGCGACCTTCCAGGGTGCGTTGCACCACGGCCGGTTGCTCGTGGATTTCCTTGAGCATGAAGTGGCGGAACGCGCCCTTGTCGGCCGCTTCGGCGCCGTCGCGGTATTGCACGGCTTCGCGCTCGACGGAATTGCCGTTTACGTCCCAGATCGCCACGCTGTCACGGCGGATATCGGCAATATCGCCTTCTTCCAGGTACATGAAGCGGTCGGTGACCTGGCGCAGGGCCAGTTGGTCGGAGGCGAGGAAGTTTTCCCCCAGGCCCAGGCCGATCACCAGTGGGCTGCCACTGCGTGCGGCAACCACGCGGTCGGGTTGGCTCGCGCAGATCACGGCCAGGCCGTAGGCGCCGTGCAGTTCCTTGACCGTGGCCTTGAGGGCGGCGGTCAGGTCGTTGTGGTCCTTGAGCTTGTGGTTGAGCAGGTGGGCGATGACTTCGGTGTCGGTGTCCGAGGTGAACACGTAACCCAGGCTCTTCAACTGTTCACGCAGCGCTTCGTGGTTTTCGATGATGCCGTTGTGTACCACGGCCACGTCGCCAGAGAAGTGCGGGTGGGCGTTACGTTCGCACGGCGCACCGTGGGTGGCCCAACGGGTGTGGGCGATGCCCAGGCGACCGACCAGCGGTTCGCCGGCCAGGGCCTGGTCCAACTCGCTGACCTTGCCCGGACGACGCAGGCGCTCCAGCTTGCCGGCGTTGGTGAAGACCGCCACACCGGCGCTGTCATAGCCGCGGTATTCCAGGCGTTTGAGGCCTTCGATCAGGATGGGGGTGATGTTACGTTCAGCGACTGCGCCAACAATGCCACACATGGTGTTTCTCCTAGATGATTGCCGCGCATATCAGCGTAATGCCGCGGGCTTGGATCTGGTCGCGGGCCTCATGCGGCAGGCGATCATCGGTGATCAGGGTATGGACGCTGCTCCAGGGCAGTTCCAGGTTGGGAATCTTGCGGCCGATCTTGTCGGACTCGACCATCACCACCACTTCACGGGCAACCTCGGCCATCACGCGGCTCAGGCCCAGCAGCTCGTTGAACGTGGTGGTGCCGCGCTGCAGATCGATGCCGTCGGCGCCGATGAACAGTTGATCAAAGTCGTAGGAACGCAGCACCTGCTCGGCGACCTGGCCCTGGAACGAGTCCGAATGCGGGTCCCAGGTGCCGCCGGTCATCAACAGCACCGGCTCGTGTTCCAGCTCGCTCAAGGCGCGGGCCACGTGCAGGGAGTTGGTCATCACCACCAGGCCGGGCTGGTGGCCCAGTTCGGGGATCATGGCGGCGGTGGTGCTGCCGCTGTCGATGATGATGCGTGCGTGTTCGCGCAGGCGCATCACGGCGGCACGTGCGATGGCGCGCTTGTAGACCGAGATCGGCTGGGCAGGGTCGCCGACGAGCTCCTGGGGCATGGTGATCGCGCCACCGTAACGGCGTAGCAGCAGGCCGTTGCTTTCGAGGGCGGCCAGGTCCTTGCGGATGGTGACTTCCGAGGTTTCGAAACGCTTGGCCAATTCATCCACGCTGACTTCGCCCAGTTGATTGAGCAAGGTCAGGATGTTGTGGCGTCGTTGGGGTGTATTTCGTTTCGACATGGTGACTTTATGTTTCGTTTCGAAAGATAACGAAGGCAATAAAAACCTATTGGCGAAAGATCGTCAAGCAGCATGCCGCAAATTTTTGAAACTGGCGAAGGGCTAATGTGGGAGGGGGCTTGCCCCCGATAGCAGTGTGTCAGTCATTAAGTGCTTTGACTGGACCGTCGCCATCGGGGGCAAGCCCCCTCCCACATTGGCTATTTGTTGCTGATAAGACTGTGGATAACTCAGCTCTTTTTGATTTTGACCGGGCGTTTCCAACCGTCGATGTTGCGCTGACGGGCGCGGGCCACGGCAAGCTGGGACTTATCCACATCCTGATTGATGGTTGAACCCGCTGCGGTGTTTGAGCCATCACCGATGGTTACAGGTGCAACCAGCGAGTTATTGGAGCCGATGAATACGTCTTCACCAATCGTCGTCTGATACTTGTTGGCACCATCGTAATTGCAGGTGATGGTGCCGGCGCCGACGTTGGTCCGCGCGCCGATCACCGCATCGCCCAGGTACGTCAGGTGGCCGGCCTTGGCGCCTTCGCCCAGATGGGCGTTTTTCAATTCGACAAAGTTACCCACATGGGCCTTGGCTTCCAACACGCTGCCGGGACGCAGGCGCGCAAACGGCCCCGCATCGCTGCCCTCGCCCATCACCGCACCGTCGAGATGGCTGTTGGCCTTGATCACCACGCCCTTGCGCAGGGTGCTGTCCTTGATCACGCAGTTCGGCCCGATCACCACGTCGTCTTCGATGATCACGCGGCCCTCGAGGATCACATTGATGTCGATCAGCACATCCCGGCCCACGGTGACTTCACCGCGCACATCGAAGCGCGCCGGGTCGCGCAGGGTCACGCCCTGGGCCATCAGGCGGCGGCCTTCGCGCAGTTGGTAGTGACGCTCCAGTTCGGCGAGTTGCTTGCGGTCGTTGGCGCCCTGCACTTCCATCGGGTCGTGGGGCTGTTCGGTGGCGACCAGCAAGCCATCGTTGACGGCCATTTCGATCACGTCGGTCAGGTAGTACTCGCCCTGGGCGTTGTTGTTGGACAAACGGCTCATCCAGTCCGCCAGGCGATTGGCCGGCACTGCGAGAATCCCGGTGTTGCCTTCGGTGATGGCGCGTTGGGCGTCGCTGGCGTCCTTGTGCTCGACGATAGCGGCGACCTTGCCGTCGGCGTTGCGCACGATGCGGCCGTAGCCGGTAGGGTCATCCAGTTCGACGGTGAGCAGGCCCATCTGGCCGGGCACGACGTGCTTGAGCAGGCGCTGCAGAGTTTCCACTTCGATCAGGGGCACGTCGCCGTAGAGGATCAGCACCGTGTCGGCTTTGATGAACGGCACGGCTTGGGCGGTAGCGTGGCCGGTGCCCAGTTGCTTGTCTTGCAATACGAAATTCAGGTCATCCGCGGCCAGGCGTTCACGCACCACATCGGCACCGTGGCCGATGACGACGTGGATGCGTTGCGGGGCCAGTTGCCGGGCGCTGTGGATAACATGGCCAAGCATGGAGTTACCGGCCACCGGGTGCAGCACTTTGGGCAAGGCCGAACGCATGCGGGTGCCCTGGCCAGCGGCGAGAATGACGATTTCTAGAGACATGAATGGCTACCAATCCTGGGCGGTCCGGCTTCAGACCAGAGAAGTGTTTTGCAAAAAAAGAAAAAGGGTAGCCGAGGCTACCCTTTTTAATCAATCACGCATGAGGCGTAACGGCTTAGCCGCCAAACTTCTTGCGGATCTGCTGGACGGTACGCAGCTGAGCTGCGGCCTCGGCCAGACGAGCGGCAGCAGAACCGTAGTCGAAATCTGCGCCTCTTTCGTTCAGGGCCTTCTCAGCAGCCTTGACGGCAGCCTGAGCGGAGGCTTCATCCAGGTCAGCAGCACGTTGCACGGTGTCGGCAAGTACCGTGACCATGTTCGGCTGAACCTCGAGGAAACCACCGGAGATGTAAAACACCTCCCGTTCCCCGCCTTGCTTGGTCAGAGTGATCGGACCTGGCTTCAAACCGGTGATCAATGGCGCGTGGCCCATGGCAATACCCAGGTCACCGAGTTCGCCGTGTGCAATCACCATTTCTACCAGACCGGAGAAGATTTGCCCTTCCGCGCTGACGATATCGCAATGGACTGTCATAGCCATCTGATTGCCTCAACCTGATGAGCGCCCGTTGCCGGGCGCCGGGATTACAGTTTCTTGGCTTTCTCGATCGCTTCTTCGATGCCGCCGACCATGTAGAACGCTTGTTCTGGCAGGTGGTCGTAGTCACCGTTGAGGATGCCTTTGAAGCCAGCAATGGTGTCTTTCAGGGAAACGTATTTACCCGAGGCACCGGTGAAGACTTCAGCCACGAAGAACGGCTGCGACAAGAAACGCTGGATCTTACGAGCGCGGGATACCAACTGCTTGTCGGTTTCCGACAGCTCGTCCATACCCAGGATCGCAATGATGTCCTTCAGTTCTTTGTAACGCTGCAGCACGTACTGAACGCCGCGAGCGGTGTCGTAGTGCTCCTGGCCGATCACGTTCGGGTCCAGCTGGCGCGAAGTCGAGTCGAGTGGATCGACCGCTGGGTAGATACCCAGGGAAGCGATGTCACGGGACAGAACGACGGTGGCGTCCAAGTGGGCGAAGGTGGTCGCTGGCGACGGGTCGGTCAAGTCATCCGCAGGTACGTATACCGCTTGGATCGAAGTGATCGAACCTTCCTTGGTCGAAGTGATACGTTCTTGCAGAACGCCCATCTCTTCAGCCAGGGTCGGCTGGTAACCTACTGCCGAAGGCATACGGCCCAGCAGTGCGGATACTTCAGTACCGGCCAGGGTGTAACGATAGATGTTGTCGACGAACAGCAGAACGTCGTTACCTTCGTCACGGAACTTCTCGGCCATGGTCAGGCCGGTCAGTGCTACGCGCAGACGGTTTCCCGGCGGCTCGTTCATCTGACCGTAAACCAGTGCCACTTTGTCCAGAACGTTGGAGTCCTTCATCTCGTGGTAGAAGTCGTTACCCTCACGAGTACGCTCACCCACACCGGCGAACACGGAATAACCGCTGTGCTCGATGGCGATGTTACGGATCAGTTCCATCATGTTTACGGTCTTGCCTACACCGGCACCACCGAACAGACCGACTTTACCGCCCTTGGCGAACGGGCAAACCAGGTCGATAACCTTGATGCCGGTTTCCAGCAGGTCGTTGCCGCCAGCTTGTTCCGCGAACGAAGGTGCTGGACGGTGAATGCCCCAGCGCTCTTCGGTGTCGATCGGGCCAGCTTCGTCAATCGGGTTACCCAGAACGTCCATGATCCGGCCCAGGGTCGCTTTACCGACCGGTACGGAGATGGCAGCGCCAGTGTCCAGAACACCCAGACCGCGCTTCAAGCCCTCGGTGGAACCCATTGCAATGGTACGAACCACGCCGTCGCCCAGCTGCTGCTGAACTTCCAGAGTGGTGCCTGCATCGCTTTGTACTTTCAAAGCGTTGTAGATGCTCGGTACGCTGTCGCGTGGAAATTCCACGTCGATAACGGCGCCGATGATTTGAACGATACGTCCGCTACTCATAGCTGGATCCTCTGAATATTTGAACCGTTAAACCGCGGCAGCGCCGCCGACGATTTCCGAGATCTCTTGGGTGATCGCAGCCTGACGCGCCTTGTTGTAGATCAGCTGCAAATCGCTGATCAGATCACCGGCGTTATCGGTAGCGTTTTTCATCGCGATCATCCGCGCCGCTTGTTCAGCTGCGTTGTTCTCGACCACCGCCTGGTACACCTGCGACTCCACGTAGCGCACCATCAAGCCGTCAAGCAGCTCTTTGGCGTCTGGTTCGTAGAGGTAGTCCCAGTGGTGCTTGAGTTCCTGATCCGGAGTCGCCACCAGTGGAATCAATTGCTCCACGGTAGGCTGCTGGGTCATGGTGTTGATGAACTTGTTGGATACCACGGACAGGCGGTCAATCCGGCCTTCCAGGTACGCATCCAGCATCACCTTCACACTGCCGATCAAATCATTGATCGACGGCTCTTCACCCAGGTGGCTGATAGCTGCAACGACGTTACCGCCGAAGTTGCGGAAAAAGGCCGCACCCTTGCTACCAACTACACACAGATCGATCTCGACGCCGTTTTCGCGGTTTACCGCCATGTCCTTGACCAGGGCCTTGAACAGGTTGGTATTCAAACCACCGCACAAACCACGGTCACTGCTCACTACCACATAACCCACACGCTTAACTTCGCGGTCGATCATGAACGGGTGGCGGTATTCCGGGTTGGCGTTGGCCAAATGCCCAATTACCTGGCGGATACGCTCCGCATAAGGACGGCTAGCCGACATACGCATTTGTGCCTTGCGCATTTTGCTGACCGCCACTTTTTCCATGGCGCTGGTAATTTTTTGCGTGCTTTTGATGCTCGCAATCTTACTGCGAATCTCTTTTGCGCCTGCCATGTAACACCTATCAGGTTAGCAAGCGGGAGCCTTGCGGCTCCCGCTGCGGCTTACCAGGTTTGGGTGGCCTTGAACTTCTCGATACCGGCTTTCATGCCAGCGTCGATATCGTCATTGAAGTCACCCTTCACGTTGATCTTCGCCATCAATTCGGCGTGATCGCGGTTGAAGTAAGCAATCAGCGCTTGTTCAAAGCTGCCGACCTTGGCGATTTCAACGTCGGTCAGGAACCCACGCTCAGCGGCATACAGCGACAACGCCATGTCAGCGATCGACATCGGGGCGTATTGCTTCTGCTTCATCAGCTCGGTAACGCGCTGACCATGCTCAAGTTGCTTACGGGTCGCTTCGTCCAGGTCAGAAGCGAACTGGGCGAATGCCGCCAGTTCACGGTACTGAGCCAGAGCGGTACGGATACCACCGGAGAGCTTCTTGATGATCTTGGTCTGAGCGGCACCACCCACACGGGATACCGAAACACCGGCGTTCACTGCAGGGCGGATGCCCGAGTTGAACATGGCCGATTCCAGGAAGATCTGACCGTCGGTGATGGAAATCACGTTGGTCGGAACGAACGCGGAAACGTCGCCAGCCTGGGTTTCGATGATCGGCAGTGCGGTCAGGGAACCGGTTTTGCCGGTCACTGCGCCGTTGGTGAACTTCTCTACGTATTCTTCCGAAACGCGGGATGCGCGCTCCAGCAGACGGGAGTGGAGATAGAACACGTCGCCTGGGTAGGCTTCACGGCCTGGTGGACGGCGCAGCAGCAGGGAAATCTGGCGGTAAGCCACTGCTTGCTTGGACAGATCGTCATAAACGATCAGCGCGTCTTCACCGCGGTCGCGGAAGAATTCACCCATGGTGCAACCGGAGTACGGTGCCAGGAATTGCAGCGCAGGAGATTCCGAAGCACTGGCAGCCACGATGATCGTGTTGGCCAGGGCGCCGTTTTCTTCCAGCTTGCGAACCACGTTGGCGATGGTCGATTGTTTCTGACCGATGGCTACGTAGACGCAGAAAATGCCGCTGTTCTTCTGGTTGATGATCGCGTCGATCGCCAGAGCGGTTTTACCGATCTGACGGTCACCGATGATCAGCTCACGCTGGCCACGGCCGACTGGGATCATGGCATCGACAGCCTTGTAGCCAGTCTGTACAGGCTGGTCTACCGACTTACGCCAGATCACGCCTGGAGCAACTTTCTCGACCGCATCGGTCTCGGTGTTGTTCAGCGGACCTTTGCCGTCAACTGGGTTACCCAGTGCGTCGACTACGCGACCCAGCAGTTCCTTACCAACCGGAACCTCCAGGATGCGGCCGGTGCACTTGGCGCTCATGCCTTCAGCCAGACTGGTGTACGCGCCCAATACAACGGCACCTACGGAGTCTTGCTCCAGGTTGAGGGCCATACCGTAGACGCCGCCCGGAAACTCGATCATCTCGCCGTACATGACGTCGGCCAGACCGTGAATCCGCACGATGCCGTCAGATACGCTGACGACAGTGCCTTCGTTACGGGCTTGGGAGGTCACATCGAGTTTGTCGATGCGGCCCTTGATAATTTCACTTATTTCGGAAGGATTGAGTTGCTGCATTGCTCTGCTGCCCCTTCAAACTCAAGATTTCAATGCTTCGGCAAGGCTCGCGAGTTTGCCGCGAACCGAGCCATCGATAACCAGGTCGCCGGCGCGAATGACAATACCCCCAATGAGGGATTTGTCTTCCGCAACTTGCAGGCGCACTTCCCGGTCGAGTCGTGCACTGAGAACCTTGGCGAGTTTGTCTTGCTGTTCTTGGTTCAATGCAAAAGCACTGGTCACTTCAACGTCTACCGACTTCTCTTGCTCGGCCTTGAACAGGTCGAACAGAGCGGCAATCTCCGGCAGAAGCGGGAGACGGTCGTTTTCGGCAACGACGTGAATGAAGTTCTGCACTTTCACATCGAACTTGTCGCCGCACACGTCAATAAACGTGGCGGCCTTGTCTGCGCTCGTCAGGCGCGGGGCCTTGAGCACGCGCTGCATGGTGTCGTCTTGCGACACTGCTGCAGCCAGGCCGAGCATGGCTGACCAAGAGGCCAGCTGCTGGTGGGCCTGGGCGTGCTCGAAGGCTGCCTTAGCGTAAGGTCGGGCCAACGTGGTCAGTTCTGCCATGATCGCCCTCGCTTAAATTTCAGCAGCCAGTTTATTAACCAGCTCCGCGTGCGCGTTTTGATCGATTGTGGCACCGAGGATCTTCTCGGCACCGCCGACCGCCAGCGCACCCAGTTGGGCACGCAGCGCGTCTTTGACGCCGTTCAGTTCCTGTTCGATCTCGGCATGAGCCGAAGCCTTCACACGATCAGCTTCGACGCGGGCTTTTTCAACAGCCTCTTCGACGATCTGGTTGCCGCGCTTCTTGGCTTGCTCAATGATTTCAGCTGCCTGTGCTTTAGCATCGCGCAGTTGATGACCCACTTTCTCTTGGGCCAACTCCAGGTCGCGAGCTGCACGGCTGGCAGCGTCCAAACCATCCGCGATCTTCTTCTGACGTTCGTGCAAAGCCGCGATGACCGGAGGCCACACGAACTTCATGCAAAACACTACAAAAATGAAGAACGCAACGGATTGGCCAATCAGGGTTGCATTAATGTTCACGCCAACACCTCGCTCATTCGTTGTCCATCACCCCAATCAACTCGAAAATTCGAGTGATTAGCCAGCGAGTTGACCAACGAAGGGGTTCGCGAAGGTGAAGAACAGAGCGATACCAACGCCGATCATGGTCACGGCGTCGAGCAGGCCGGCGACGATGAACATTTTAACTTGCAGCATTGGAACCATTTCTGGCTGACGCGCTGCGCCTTCCAGGAATTTGCCGCCAAGCAGGCCGAAACCAATGGCAGTACCCAGGGCGCCCAGGCCGATCAACAGTGCAACAGCGATAGCGGTTAGACCAACTACAGTTTCCATCTTTCCTCCCGACTTTTACGTCGTATGGTTTAGGTTTTTTAGATTTTAAAGCGGTAAAACAAATCGTTTCATAGCCCTTTCAGGCCACCTTCCCGTTTTACCGGGAAGGACATCAGACTAGTCGAGACTGGCCTTAATGGTTCTCTTCGTGCGCCATCGACAGGTAGACGATGGTCAGCATCATGAAGATAAACGCCTGCAGGGTGATGATCAGGATGTGGAACACAGCCCACGCCCACTGCAGAACAACGCCCAGGCCGCTAAGCCAGAGCAGACCGCTGCCGAACATCACAGCGATCAGAATGAACACCAGCTCGCCGGCATACATGTTGCCGAACAGTCGCAAGGCCAGGGAGATCGGCTTGGCGACCAGGGTCACGAATTCCAGCAGGAAGTTCACCGGGATCAGCAGGGCTTGAACGAAGATGTTCTTGCTGCCGAACGGGTGCAGGGTCAGTTCGCCGATGAAGCCGCCGATGCCCTTGACCTTGATGCTGTAGAAAATGATCAACGCGAACACCGACAGGGCCATGCCCAGGGTGGCGTTAGGGTCAGTGGTGGACACCGCACGGAATGGAATGTGGTGATCGCCAGTGATCAGGATGGCCAGCTGAGGAATCCAGTCGACCGGAATCAGGTCGACGGCGTTCATCAGGAACACCCAGACGAAGATGGTCAGTGCCAGCGGTGCAATCACCGGGCTACGGCCATGGAAGCTGTCTTTCACGCTGCCATCGACGAATTCGACCAATACTTCAACGAAGTTCTGCAGGGCACCCGGTTGACCGGAAGTCGCCTTCTTTGCCGCCATGCGGAAAATCAGGACGAAAATCAGACCCAATGCGACCGACCAGCCCAGAGTATCCAGGTGGAAAGCCCAGAAGCCCATTTCTTTGGCTTCTGCTGCGGTGTGGGCGAAGCCCCAGCCGCCGTTGGGAAGCTGACCGAAGGTCAGGTTCTGCAAGTGGTGCTGGATATAGCCCGAAGCGGTTGTTTCTGCCATGGTTGCCTCAAACGCCCTAAGGTTTCGAAAGTCTTGTTTTCATTAGCAGGGGAGCGAACCAGCTGACCAGTTGGGTCAACACGAAGACGCTGAATACAGCCAGCGGCGCCAATGGCTTCACACCTGCAAAGGTCAGTGCAAACAGCACTGCCGTCAAAATCAATTTCCCCGCCTCGCCGGCATAAAAAGACCGGACGATGGCCTGGGCTGCTCGGGCGCCGGAAAACCGAAAGGCCCTGTGAGCAAAATACATATTGGGCAGCAAGGCTATCAGGCCTCCGCAGAGTCCCGAGTATCCCGCTACGACTCCATGCCAGTACCAAAGCGCCAGTGCGGCGATCAGCAAAATGACAAATTGCGCCAATAGAACCGGGAAAACGGCCAAGCGATGGAACGACGACGTGTTTGGCGTGCGGGTTTCCACCACTCTTGCTCCTCAATGGTCGGCTGCCGGAAATCAATAACTTGGCATAATTTGTGCCGACAAAATGCGCGCAGAGTATAGGGGCGGTTCTGCCCCTATTCAACTGTCAGGTAGTGATTTCCGATCACACGCTACATAAGCAATTGTTTCAGCGGATGTGGGCAAGAACACCCTGAAGCTCATCTAGAGAGTTATAGCCGATGACCAGTTGGCCTTTACCCTTCTTGCCATGCCGAATTTGCACCGCAGAGCCCAGGCGCTCGGCCAGGCGCTGTTCGAGACGCGCGATATCCGGATCAGTTTTGACCGCTTCGACCGGTGCAGGTTTACCACTGAGCCACTGTCGAACCAGGGCCTCGGTCTGACGAACGGTGAGGCCCCGTGCGACAACGTGTCGCGCCCCTTCAACCTGTTGATTTTCCGGTAAACCGAGCAAAGCACGCGCATGCCCCATTTCGAGGTCGCCATGGGAAAGCATCGTCTTGATGACTTCCGGCAGTGCGATCAGGCGCAGCAGGTTGGACACGGTCACGCGGGATTTACCCACGGCATCGGCCACTTGTTGCTGGGTCAGCTGGAATTCCTGCTGCAAACGCTGCAAAGCGATCGCTTCTTCGATCGGATTGAGGTCTTCGCGCTGGATGTTCTCGATCAACGCCATGGCGATGGCGGTTTCATCCGGCACATCGCGCACCATCGCCGGGATGGTTTCCTTGCCGGCCTGTTGGCTCGCGCGCCAGCGGCGTTCGCCAGCGATGATTTCAAAGCGGCCGGCGCCAATCGGGCGGACCACGATCGGCTGCATCACGCCCTGGGCCTTGATCGAGTTGGCCAGTTCTTCCAGCGCCTGCGGGTCCATGTCCCGGCGCGGCTGGTATTTGCCGCGCTGGATCAGGTCCAGCGGCAGGTGCTGCAGCTCGCGCTCGTCGGCCTGTACCGCTTGTTCTTCAAGGGTCGTGACAGTCGGACCACTCAGCAGTGCATCCAGTCCACGTCCGAGACCTCGTTTCTTGACGGCCATGGGGTTTCCTTAAGTTGGCTGGGCTGCAGCGGTACGGGAGTTGCGGCGTTGACGACGAACCATCTCGCCGGCCAATGCCAGGTAGGCAATGGCGCCACGCGAGGACTTGTCATACGCCAGCGCGGGCATGCCATAGCTTGGCGCTTCGGCCAGGCGGATGTTGCGTGGGATCACGGTGTCGTACAACTGATCGCCGAAGTGTTCCTTGAGCTGCGCCGACACATCGTTCATCAGGCTCAGGCGCGGATCGAACATGGTCCGCAGCAGGCCTTCGATCTGCAGGTTCGGGTTGAGCAGTTCGGCGATGCGCTTGATGTTATCCACAAGGTCGCTCAAGCCTTCCAGTGCGTAGTACTCGCACTGCATGGGGATAATCACGCCATCGGCGGCCACCAGCGCATTGAGCGTCAGCATCGACAGCGACGGCGGGCAGTCGATCAAGATGTAATCGTAATTCTCGCGGATCGGCGCCAAGGCGCTGCGCAGACGGCTTTCTTTCATCTGCATTTCCAGCAGCACCACTTCCGCCGCCGTCAGGTCGCGGTTGGCCGGCAGCAGTTGATAACCGCCGTGTTCGGAATAGTGCATGGCCTGGGCCAGGTCGCACTCGCCGATCAGCAAGTCGTAGACCGAGTTTTCCAGGCCGTGTTTATCCACACCGCTACCCATGGTGGCGTTGCCCTGTGGATCGAGATCGATCAACAGCACCCGGCGCTTGGTCGCGACCAGGGATGCTGCGAGGTTGATACAGGTGGTGGTTTTACCCACGCCACCTTTCTGGTTCGCTATCGCGAATACCTTAGCCATTCTTGCTTGTGTTCCCAATCATGCCGTGCGGCGCAGTATCAGCAGATGGCGTTGGCCTTGGCAACCGGGTACGGCCAAGGCGTGTTCGCTATCGAGGTGGAAGTCTGCCGGCAATGCTAACAGCTCGTCGCTTGGATGAACGCCCTTCATTGCCAGCCAACGTGTGTCGCGGTCGCCTAAGTGGCGGGTCCAGTTGCTGAAATTCTCCATGCTGCTGAAAGCCCGGGAAACAATTCCGTTGAAAGGCTGCGGCGGCGTGAAGGCTTCGACGCGACTGTGGATAACTTGCAGGTTGTCCAGCTTCAATTCGAGTTTGACCTGGGTCAGGAAGCGGGTCTTCTTGCCGTTACTGTCCAGGCAGGTCACTTGCGACTCGGGAAACAGGATAGCGAGCGGAATGCCAGGCATCCCGCCGCCGCTGCCGACGTCGAGCCAGCGGCCGTTTTCGATGAACGGCATCACGCTCAGGCTGTCGAGCAAGTGGCGCGAGACCATTTCGTCGGGGTCGCGCACCGCCGTCAGGTTGTAAGCCTTGTTCCATTTGATCAACAGGGCCAGGTAGCCGAGCAGCAACTCGTGCTGGGCGGGGCTCAGGTCGACACCCAACTGGCGTGCTCCTGTGGATAACTCTTCGGCGTGTTGCGAGGTGACCAACGAACTCAAGCGCTTTGCTCCAACTGACGGCCCGCGCCGCGTTTTTTCAAATGAATCATCAATAGCGAAATGGCTGCCGGGGTGACACCGGGGATCCGTGAAGCCTGGCCCAGGGTTTCCGGGCGAGTTATCCCCAGCTTGCTTTGGATTTCTTTCGACAGCCCGGAAATCCCGGTGTAATCGATATCCACAGGCAGCTTGGTGTCTTCACTGGCGCGCAGGCGAGCGATCTCGTCCTGCTGGCGATCGATATAACCGGCGTACTTGGTTTTGATCTCGACCTGTTCGGCGACCTGCGGATCGTCTGCGCCGCCGCCGGTCACTTCAATCAGACCAGCGTAGTCGATTTCCGGACGGGACAGCAGGTTCAGCAGGTTGTACTCGTGGGTCAGCGGCGTGCCGAATTTTTCGGCGATCGCGTCGCCCTGCTCGGTACCCGGGCGAACCCAGGTGCTTTTCAGGCGCTGCTCTTCCAGGTCGATACTTTCGCGTTTCTTGCAGAAAGCCGCCCAACGCGCGTCATCCACCAGGCCCAACTCGCGGCCTTTTTCGGTCAGGCGCAGGTCGGCGTTGTCTTCGCGCAGGATCAGACGGTATTCCGCTCGCGAAGTGAACATCCGGTACGGTTCCTGGGTACCCAGGGTGATCAGGTCGTCGACCAACACGCCGATATACGCTTCATCGCGACGCGGGCACCAGCTGTCTTTGCCCTGCGCGCGCAACGCGGCGTTGGCCCCGGCCAGCAAACCTTGGGCGCCGGCTTCTTCGTAACCGGTGGTGCCATTGATTTGCCCGGCGAAGAACAGACCGCCGATCACTTTGGTTTCCAGGCTGTATTTCAGGTCACGCGGGTCGAAATAGTCGTACTCGATGGCGTAGCCGGGACGCACGATGTGCGCGTTTTCCATGCCGCGAATCGATTGCACGATCTGGATTTGCACGTCGAACGGCAGGGAAGTGGAAATCCCGTTCGGGTACAGCTCGTGAGTGGTCAAGCCTTCGGGCTCGATGAAGACCTGGTGGCTTTCCTTGTCGGCAAAGCGGTGGATCTTGTCTTCGATCGACGGGCAGTAACGCGGGCCGATGCCTTCGATCACCCCGGAATACATCGGCGAACGGTCGAGGTTCGCGGCAATGATTTCGTGGGTGCGCGCATTGGTGTGGGTAATCCAGCAGCTCACCTGTTTCGGGTGCTGCTCTTTCGAACCCATGAACGACATCACCGGAATCGGCGTATCGCCGGCCTGCTCGGTCATCACCGAGAAATCCACCGAACGCCCATCGATCCGCGGCGGCGTACCGGTTTTCAGGCGACCGACCCGCAGCGGCAGTTCGCGCAGGCGTTGTGCCAGGGCAATCGACGGCGGATCGCCGGCGCGGCCACCGGAATAGTTCTGCATGCCGATGTGGATAAGTCCACCGAGGAACGTGCCGGTGGTCAACACCACGGATTCAGCGAAGAAACGCAGGCCCATCTGGGTGACAACACCGCGGACCTGGTCTTGTTCGACGATCAGGTCATCGGCTGCCTGTTGAAATATCCACAGGTTCGCCTGGTTTTCCAGGGTTTCGCGTACCGCCGCCTTGTACAGGATGCGGTCAGCTTGTGCCCGGGTCGCACGCACGGCTGGGCCTTTGCGGCTGTTCAGCACACGAAATTGAATACCCCCTTTGTCGGTGGCCATGGCCATCGCGCCGCCAAGGGCGTCGATTTCCTTGACCAGATGGCTTTTGCCGATGCCGCCAATGGCAGGGTTGCAACTCATGGCACCAAGGGTTTCCACGTTGTGCGTCAGCAACAGGGTTTTTGCACCCATGCGTGCTGAGGCCAGTGCTGCCTCGGTACCGGCATGACCGCCGCCGATGACGATCACTTCAAAACGGGAAGGGAAATCCACCACGCACCTCGTGCCTGCTTATGTAGGTAATTAGGAATTGATTGATTGAGCTGGTTTTAGAGCTTTGGCGGCCAGTATAGGGACTTAGCCCTTCCTAAAGAACCCTTTGCACAAAATTTAACCAGCTGTGGATGAATCACAGACAATAGAAATTAAAAGAGAGAAAGATATTAAATCTTTGTTTTTATGTTTATTTATACTGAGCCTACTTTCTGTGGATAGATTGCTACAGCCCTTTATTTACGTAATGTACAGAGATTCAAAAGTCTGTGGTCATGTGTCCATGAGCGGCGTGGATAAGTGCTTTAAGCCTGTGGATTAAACAGGCAGTTATCCACAGAGGGGTTTTCGCTCAGGTTTCAAGCCCTGTTATCAACCGGGCACAGGCGCGGTTATTCACAGGGCTTAATCCACAGAAATTGCTGCGCCAACGCAAATCGCGCCCACGGTGAGGCCACCAATGGCTGGCTCAGGAGTGCAGAAAGAGAGGAAATCGGCTGAAACAAGAGAAACAGACAGGCACGAATGGCCTGTCTGTGGACAACGAAGGTCTATTTACCGATACAGAAGCTGGAAAAGATCCGCCCCAGCAGGTCATCCGAGCTGAATGCCCCGGTGATCTCGCCCAATAGCTGCTGCGCCTGGCGTAAATCCTCAGCCAACAGCTCACCGGCGCCAGCCAAGGTCAGCTGCGCCCGACCATGCTCCAGGGCCGCGCTAGCATGGCGCAGCGCCTCCAGGTGCCTGCGACGGGCGCTGAAGCTGCTTTCCGACGTCTGCTCATAGCCCATGCAGGCTTTGAGGTGTTCGCGCAGCAACTCCAGGCCATCCCCGGCCGACTTGGCACTCAGGCTGATCGTGACGTGGCCATCCTCACTGGTTTCCATGGCAATGGCTTCGCCAGTCAGGTCGGCCTTGTTGCGGATCAAGGTGACTTTGGCCGGGTCGGGCCGTTGCTCGAGGAATTCCGGCCACAGGGCAAAAGGGTCCACCGCCTCGGGCGCAGTGGCGTCTACCACCAGCAGCACACGGTCGGCTTCGCCGATGGCCTTGAGGGCGCGTTCCACGCCGATCTTTTCCACCTGGTCGTCGGTGTCACGCAGCCCGGCCGTATCGACGACGTGCAGCGGCATGCCGTCGATGTGGATATGTTCGCGCAGGATATCCCGGGTGGTGCCGGCAATCTCGGTGACGATCGCCGCTTCACGGCCGGCCAGGGCATTGAGCAGGCTGGATTTGCCCGCATTGGGGCGCCCGGCAATCACCACGGTCATGCCGTCGCGCAACAACGCGCCCTGCCCGGCTTCGCGCAGTACTGTGGATAACTCGTCGCGGACTTTATCCAGCATCGCCAACACATGGCCATCGGCGAGGAAGTCGATTTCTTCTTCCGGAAAATCAATCGCCGCCTCCACATAGATGCGCAGGCTGATCAGTTGCTCGGTCAAGTTATGCACGCGCAGGGAAAACGCGCCCTGCAGTGAGCGCAAGGCGTTGCGCGCCGCCTGTGCAGAACTGGCCTCGATCAAATCGGCAATGGCTTCGGCCTGGGCCAGGTCGAGTTTGTCGTTGAGGAATGCACGCTCGCTGAATTCTCCCGGCCGGGCCAGGCGACAGCCCAGTTGCAGGCAGCGCTGCAGCAGCATATCCAGCACGACGGGGCCGCCGTGACCCTGCAATTCAAGGACGTCTTCACCGGTAAAGGAATTCGGCCCCGGGAAATAGAGGGCCAGGCCTTCGTCCAGCACCTGGTTATCCGCATCCAGAAATGCGCCGTAATGGGCGTAGCGCGGTTTCAACTCACGACCGCTGATGGCCTTGGCGGCCATGCCGGCGAGCGGCCCGGAAATTCGAACGATACCGACACCGCCGCGACCTTGGGCGGTAGCGACAGCAGCGATGGTTTCACGAGGAGCGCTCATCAGCAGGTTCCAGAACAAAAGTGACGGAAAGCAAAACGCCCCACTAGGGGGCGTCTTGAGTGGTTATCCACAGAGTAAGTTACGCCGCGGCTTTTTTGGTAGCCGCTTCGATCTTACGTGTGATGTACCACTGTTGAGAGATCGACAACACGTTGTTGACCACCCAGTACAGCACCAGACCAGCCGGGAACCACAGGAAGAAGAAGGTGAAGATGATTGGCATCATTTTCATTACCTTGGCCTGCATCGGATCCGGCGGAGTCGGGTTCAGGCGCTGCTGGATGAACATGGTCGCGCCCATGATGATCGGCAGGATAAAGAACGGGTCTTTGATCGACAGGTCAGTTATCCACAGCATGAACGGTGCCTGGCGCATTTCCACGCTTTCCAGGAGTACCCAGTACAGCGACAGGAATACCGGCATCTGCACCAGAATCGGCAAGCATCCACCCAGCGGGTTGATCTTCTCTTTCTTGTACAGCTCCATCATGGCCTGCGACATTTTCTGCCGGTCGTCGCCATGTTGTTCTTTCAGCGCGGCCAGTTTCGGGGCCACGGCACGCATGCGCGCCATCGACTTGTAGCTGGCGGCCGACAGTGGGAAGAAGATCCCCTTGATCAGCATCGTCAGGAAGATGATCGAGAAGCCCCAGTTGCCGACGATGCTGTGGATATGTTGCAGCAGCCAGAAGATCGGCTGGGCAATGAACCACAGGATGCCGTAATCCACAGTCAGTTCCAGACCTGGGGATAACTCTTTGAGCACTGCCTGGCTTTTCGGGCCGGCGTACAGGGTCGCGGTGGTTTCAGCCTTGGCGCCTGGAGCAACGGTCAACGTCGGGCCAGTAAAGCCGATGATGTAGTTGCCCTGGCTGTCCTTGCGGGTTTGCACCAGGTTGGCTTCACCCTTGTTCGGGATCCACGCGGTCACGAAGTAGTGTTGCAACCAGGCAACCCAACCACCTTGGACGGTTTCTTTCAGCGCGCCCTTGTCGATATCTTTCATCGACACTTTTTTGTACGGCTCGTTACTTGTCCACAGGGCGGCGCCCAGGTAAGTCGCGGTGCCGGTGGCGGTGCTCGAAGAAGGATCGGCGCTGCCATCACGCTTGAGCTGGGCAAACAGGTTGCCGCTCCACGCTTTGTCGCTTTCGTTGTCGATCAGGTAAGTGACCTTCAAGTCGTACAAACCGCGGGTGAAGCTGAAGCGTTTGATGTAATTGACGCCGTCGAGGCTGAATTTCAGGTCGACGTTCAACTGGTTCTGGCCGTCAGCCAGTTGATAAGTCTTCTGTTCGGTCGAATAAACCGGACGACCGGTAGCACGCGCATCCGGACCGTTGGTGCCGGTCAGGCCGCTTTGTGCCAGATAAACGCGTTCGCCGCCGTTATCGAACAGCTGGAACGGAACATCCGGATGGTCTTGGCGACGTGGATACAGCGGCAGTTTCAGCTGCGCGATATCACCACCTTGTGGATCGATAGCCAGGTCGAGCACATCCGTTTTCACATGGATGAGGTCTTTATTGGTGACAACTGGCGTTTCTACAGGGGCGCTTGTCTCGCCATTCGCGCTGGGAACATCGGCACTCGCGGACGCATTGTTACCCAGCGGGGTGTCCGGAATAGCCGGCGCAGCCTGATTGCCAGCAACATTCTGAGTCGGCAGGGCAGCTTGGCCGTAGTCCTGGTTCCACTTAAGAACCATGACGTAGGACACGATTGCCAGGGCGACGATCAGGATCGTGCGTTTAATATCCATGATTACTCGGCCATCGAAGAAGAACGGGAGGTAGGGATAGGTGGAACCGGGTCATAACCACCGGGATTCCACGGATGACAGCGACCTAAACGACGAAAGGTCAGCCAGCCACCGCGCAGAAGACCATGATTTTCTATGGCCTCTAACGCGTAGCAGGAACAACTGGGGTAGAAACGACAGTGGTTGGCCATCAGAGGACTAATGGCATAGCGGTAAAACTGGATCGGAACGAGTGCCAGTTTACGCATCAAGGCTGTCTACCCCTACAGTTTCGGTGCTGACTGCTGGTGCTGGTTTGTTGGTACGCGCCAGACGTTTCCAGAGCTTGCCGAAATGCTGAATCAATTCGGGGTTTTCTACGTCCCCCAAGCCTTTGCGCGCGACGATAACAATATCCCAACCAACCAGAGTGTCCTGGTGGAGGCGAAACGATTCGCGCATCAGACGCTTGAGGCGATTGCGCTCAACGGAGAGCTTTACGCTCTTCTTGCCGATCACCAACCCGAGACGGGGGTGATCCAGATCGTTGTTACGCGCAAGGAGCAGGAGATTTTTCCCCGGAACCTTGCCGGTGGGGGAGTCAAAGACTGCCTTGAAGTGCCGGGGGGTAAGCAGACGCTTTTCCCGACTGAAGTCCTGACTCACCACCAGTACCGGATTATCAAACTGCCAGACGCGCACGACCTTTGGCGCGGCGACGCGACAGGACAGCACGGCCGTTCTTGGTAGCCATGCGAGCACGGAAGCCGTGGGTACGGGCGCGTTTGATGGTGCTTGGTTGGAAAGTACGTTTCATGGCGTTGTTACCTGGTTCGTCCACAACGGGCCGGAATGGCCCCCGTTTTAAGAGACCGGCGATTCTAGAGAAAGCAAGCCTCTAGGTCAATTTCCAACCAGCTTTTCCTTCAATTAGATCTTTACAGGCAATCCGCCCTTTTTTGTCCAGCGAGCTTCCAAGGGCAATGCCATAGATATAAAAATAAAGAAGGAAGTTATTTAAAGCTTTTCTGTAAAGCTTATAAAAGCTAGGCAGGCATTCCTCTGTGGATAACTGCCTTTAGGCCTTATTCCACGTGATGTACAGAGAATGACAACACGGGGGAGAAACGGTGCTCTGCCTGTGCTGCGCTGTCGGATAAGCTGTGGGTGGAATGGGTTGTTATCCACAGGCCAGTTACCCACAGACTTTCGACCCCACTTGTGCAACGAGCTCAGGGGCGCTTATCCACAGAGCTTATGCACAGACCATTGGTCGCCTTTATTCACGTTAAGGCGTTGATTTTGGCTGGCCTGTGCGCAACCTACATGTGGATAAGTGGGCGGCCGACCGCTACAATGGCGGCTGTTTTTGCCTCACCGGCTTTCAACTTAGGGGATATCCGTGTCAGTGGAACTTTGGCAGCAGTGCGTAGAGCTTTTGCGCGATGAGCTGCCTGCCCAGCAATTCAACACCTGGATCCGTCCGCTACAGGTCGAAGCCGAAGGCGACGAGTTGCGCGTCTACGCACCCAACCGTTTTGTTCTCGACTGGGTCAACGAGAAGTACCTGAGCCGCGTTCTCGAATTGCTCGATGAACATGGCAACGGCCTCGCGCCCGTGCTCTCCTTATTAATAGGCAGCAAACGTAGCTCCGCGCCTCGCGCTGCGCCGAATGCGCCATTGGCGGCTGCCGCGTCGCAAGCCCAGGCGGTGACGGCTCCGGTCAACCACGCGCCGGCTCCCGCGCCGACGCCTTCGAAATCGTCGGCCCAGAAAAACGCGCCGGCCAATGAAGAGCCGTCCCGCGACAGCTTCGATCCGATGGCGGGTGCCAGTTCCCAGCAAGCACCGGTTCGCGCCGAGCAGCGCACCGTGCAGGTCGAAGGCGCGCTCAAGCACACCAGCTACCTGAACCGCACCTTTACCTTTGAGAACTTTGTCGAGGGTAAATCCAACCAGCTGGCCCGCGCGGCCGCCTGGCAAGTCGCCGACAACCCCAAGCACGGTTACAACCCGCTGTTCCTTTATGGTGGCGTTGGCCTGGGTAAGACGCACTTGATGCACGCGGTGGGTAACCATCTATTAAAGAAGAACCCGAATGCCAAGGTCGTGTACCTGCACTCGGAACGCTTCGTGGCTGACATGGTCAAGGCCTTGCAGCTCAACGCTATCAACGAGTTCAAGCGGTTCTACCGTTCCGTGGATGCCTTGCTGATCGATGACATTCAATTCTTCGCGCGCAAGGAACGTTCCCAGGAAGAGTTTTTCCACACCTTCAACGCCCTGCTCGAAGGCGGCCAGCAGGTCATCTTGACCAGCGACCGCTACCCGAAGGAAATCGAAGGCCTGGAAGAACGCTTGAAGTCGCGCTTCGGCTGGGGCCTGACCGTGGCGGTCGAGCCACCGGAGCTGGAAACCCGCGTGGCGATCCTGATGAAAAAGGCCGATCAGGCCAAAGTCGATCTGCCCCACGATGCCGCGTTCTTCATCGCCCAACGCATTCGCTCCAACGTGCGTGAGCTGGAAGGCGCGCTCAAGCGGGTCATCGCGCACTCGCACTTCATGGGCCGCGACATCACCATCGAGCTGATTCGCGAATCCCTGAAAGACCTGCTGGCTCTGCAGGACAAACTGGTAAGTGTGGATAACATCCAACGCACCGTGGCCGAGTACTACAAGATCAAGATTTCCGATCTGCTGTCCAAGCGCCGTTCGCGCTCGGTGGCACGTCCGCGTCAGGTGGCCATGGCACTCTCCAAGGAGTTGACCAACCACAGCCTGCCGGAAATCGGCGATGTCTTCGGTGGCCGCGACCACACCACGGTCTTGCACGCATGCCGCAAGATCAACGAGCTTAAGGAATCCGACGCGGATATTCGCGAGGACTACAAGAACCTGCTGCGTACACTGACTACTTGATGACACCAGCGCAGCTTATTAAGGCAAGGGACTAGACCATGCACTTCACCATTCAACGCGAAGCCCTGTTGAAACCCCTGCAACTGGTCGCAGGCGTCGTCGAGCGCCGACAGACCTTGCCGGTGCTTTCCAACGTATTGCTGGTTGTCGAGGGCCAGCAATTGTCCTTGACCGGCACCGACCTGGAAGTCGAACTGGTGGGTCGCGTTCAGCTGGAAGAGCCCGCTGAACCTGGCGAGATCACCGTGCCCGCGCGCAAGCTGATGGATATCTGCAAAAGCTTGCCCAACGACGCACTGATCGACATCAAGGTCGATGAGCAGAAGCTGGTGGTCAAGGCCGGCCGCAGCCGCTTCACCTTGTCGACCTTGCCGGCCAATGACTTCCCGACTGTGGAAGAAGGCCCGGGTTCGCTGACCTGCAGCCTGGAGCAAAGCAAACTGCGTCGTTTGATCGAGCGCACTAGCTTCGCCATGGCCCAGCAGGACGTGCGCTATTACCTCAACGGTATGTTGCTGGAAGTGTCGGAAGGCATTATTCGCGCCGTGGCCACCGACGGTCACCGCCTGGCCATGTGTTCGATGAAGGCCGATATCGGTCAGCCGGACCGTCATCAGGTGATCGTGCCGCGCAAAGGTATCCTTGAACTGGCGCGTCTGCTCACCGAGCCGGACGGTATTGTCAGCATCGTCCTGGGCCAGCATCATATCCGCGCCACCACTGGCGAGTTCACCTTCACCTCCAAGCTGGTTGACGGCAAGTTCCCGGATTACGAGCGTGTACTGCCCAAGGGTGGCGACAAGCTGGTGGTCGGTGATCGTCAGGCCCTGCGTGAGGCGTTCAGCCGTACTGCGATTCTGTCCAACGAAAAGTACCGGGGTATTCGCCTGCAATTGGCCAACGGCCAACTGAAGATCCAGGCCAACAACCCGGAACAGGAAGAAGCGGAAGAAGAAGTGGGCGTCGACTACAACGGCGGTTCGCTGGAAATCGGCTTCAACGTGAGCTACTTGCTCGACGTGCTGGGTGTGATGACCACCGAACAGGTTCGCCTGATTCTGTCCGACTCCAACAGCAGTGCGCTGGTGCAAGAATCCGATAACGATGACTCGGCTTACGTTGTTATGCCGATGCGTCTGTAATCATGCTCAGCAGAAGCTAGATGTCCCTCAGTCGCGTCTCGGTCACCGCGGTGCGCAATCTGCACCCGGTGACCTTCTCCCCCTCCCCCCGCATCAATATCCTCCACGGCGCCAACGGCAGTGGCAAAACCAGCGTGCTGGAAGCCATCCATTTGTTGGGGCTTGCCCGGTCTTTCCGCAGTGCCCGCCTGTTGCCGGTGATTCAGTACGAACAACTGGCGTGTACGGTGTTTGGCCAGGTCGAGTTGGCTGAAGGTGGCCATAGCAGCCTGGGGATATCCCGTGATCGCGGGGGCGAGTTTCAGATCCGTATCGACGGGCAAAATGCTCGCAGCGCGGCGCAGTTGGCGGAAATCCTGCCGCTGCAACTGATCAACCCCGACAGTTTCCGTTTGCTCGAAGGCGCGCCGAAAATCCGTCGGCAGTTCCTCGATTGGGGAGTGTTCCACGTGGAACCGCGCTTCATGGCCACTTGGCAGCGCCTGCAGAAGGCCTTGCGGCAGCGGAACTCATGGCTGCGGCATGGTACACTTGACGCCGCGTCGCAAGCAGCCTGGGACCGGGAACTGTGCCTGGCCAGCGACGAAATAGATGAATACCGCCGCGCCTATATCAAAGCCTTGAAACCAGTCTTTGAGCAGACCTTGAGTGAGTTGTTGGACCTCGAAGGGCTGACGCTGAGCTACTACCGCGGTTGGGACAAAGAGCGTGAACTGAGTGCAGTGCTCGCCACGTCCTTGCAGCGGGATCAGCAAATCGGCCACACCCAGGCCGGCCCCCAGCGCGCTGATTTGCGTCTTAGGTTAGGCGCACATAATGCCGCGGATATCTTGTCCCGCGGCCAGCAGAAGCTGGTGGTATGTGCATTGCGTATCGCCCAAGGGCATTTGGTTAGCCAGGCCCGGCGCGGTCAATGTATTTATCTGGTGGATGATTTGCCGTCAGAACTCGACGAGCAACACCGCCGAGCGTTATGCCGCTTGTTGGAAGACTTACGCTGCCAGGTGTTTATCACCTGTGTAGACCACGAATTATTGAGGGAAGGCTGGCAGACGGAAACGCCAGTCGCTTTGTTCCACGTGGAACAAGGCCGTATCACCCAGACCCACGACCATCGGGAGTGAAGGCATGAGCGAAGAAAACACGTACGACTCGACCAGCATTAAAGTGCTGAAAGGTTTGGATGCCGTACGCAAACGTCCCGGTATGTACATTGGCGACACCGATGATGGTAGCGGTCTGCACCACATGGTGTTCGAGGTGGTCGACAACTCCATCGACGAAGCTCTCGCCGGTCACTGCGACGACATCAGCATTATCATTCACCCGGATGAGTCCATCACCGTGCGCGACAACGGTCGTGGCATTCCGGTAGACGTGCATAAAGAAGAAGGCGTTTCGGCGGCAGAGGTCATCATGACCGTGCTCCACGCTGGCGGTAAGTTCGACGACAACTCGTACAAAGTATCCGGTGGTTTGCACGGCGTAGGTGTTTCCGTAGTAAACGCCCTCTCCGAATTGCTGGTGCTGACCGTGCGTCGCAGCGGCAAGATTTGGGAGCAGACCTACGTTCACGGTGTTCCGCAGGAACCGATGAAGGTTGTTGGCGAAAGCGAAACTACCGGTACCCAGATTCACTTCCGTCCTTCTGACGAAACCTTCAAGAACATCCACTTCAGCTGGGACATTCTGGCCAAGCGGATTCGTGAACTGTCCTTCCTCAACTCCGGTGTCGGCATCGTCCTCAAGGATGAGCGCAGCGGCAAGGAAGAGCTGTTCAAGTACGAAGGCGGCCTGCGTGCGTTCGTTGAATACCTGAACACCAACAAGACTCCGGTCAACCAGGTGTTCCACTTCAACGTCCAGCGTGAAGACGGCATCGGCGTGGAAATCGCCCTGCAGTGGAACGATAGCTTCAACGAGAACCTGTTGTGCTTCACCAACAACATTCCGCAGCGCGACGGCGGTACTCACCTGGTGGGTTTCCGTTCCGCGCTGACGCGTAACCTGAACACCTACATCGAAGCCGAAGGCCTGGCCAAGAAGCACAAAGTTGCCACCACCGGTGACGATGCGCGTGAAGGTCTGACTGCGATTATTTCGGTGAAAGTACCGGACCCTAAGTTCAGCTCCCAGACCAAAGACAAGCTGGTGTCTTCCGAAGTGAAGACCGCCGTGGAACAGGAGATGGGCAAGTACTTCTCCGACTTCCTGCTGGAAAACCCGAACGAAGCCAAGCTGGTTGTCGGCAAGATGATCGACGCAGCGCGTGCCCGTGAAGCCGCGCGTAAAGCCCGTGAGATGACCCGCCGCAAAGGCGCGCTGGACATCGCCGGCCTGCCGGGCAAACTGGCTGACTGCCAGGAGAAGGACCCTGCCCTCTCCGAGCTGTACCTGGTGGAAGGTGACTCTGCTGGCGGTTCCGCCAAGCAGGGCCGTAACCGTCGAACCCAGGCCATCCTGCCGCTGAAGGGTAAGATCCTCAACGTCGAGAAAGCACGCTTCGACAAGATGATTTCCTCCCAGGAAGTCGGCACCTTGATCACGGCGTTGGGCTGCGGTATCGGCCGCGACGAATACAACATCGACAAGCTGCGCTATCACAACATCATCATCATGACCGATGCTGACGTCGACGGTTCGCACATCCGTACCCTGCTGCTGACCTTCTTCTTCCGTCAGTTGCCGGAGCTGATCGAGCGCGGCTACATCTACATCGCCCAGCCGCCGTTGTACAAAGTCAAAAAGGGCAAGCAAGAGCAATACATCAAAGACGACGACGCCATGGAAGAGTACATGACGCAGTCGGCCCTGGAAGACGCCAGCCTGCACTTGAACGAAGAAGCGCCGGGCATTTCCGGTGAGGCGCTGGAGCGTCTGGTCAACGACTTCCGCATGGTCATGAAGACGCTCAAGCGTCTGTCGCGCCTGTACCCTCAGGAACTGACCGAGCACTTCATCTACCTGCCGGCCGTGAGCCTGGAGCAGTTGGGCGATCACGCAGCGATGCAGGATTGGCTGGCCCAGTACGAAGTGCGTCTGCGCACCGTCGAGAAATCCGGCCTGGTGTACAAAGCCAGCCTGCGCGAAGACCGTGAACGTAACGTGTGGCTGCCCGAGGTCGAATTGATCTCCCACGGCCTGTCCAACTACGTCACCTTCAACCGCGACTTCTTCGGCAGCAACGACTACAAAACCGTGGTCACCCTGGGCGCACAACTGAGCACCCTGCTGGACGACGGCGCTTATATCCAACGTGGCGAACGCAAGAAGCAGGTCAGGGAATTCAAGGAAGCCCTTGACTGGCTGATGGCCGAAAGCACCAAGCGTCACACCATCCAGCGCTACAAAGGTCTGGGCGAGATGAACCCGGATCAACTGTGGGAAACCACCATGGACCCCGCTCAGCGCCGTATGCTGCGCGTGACCATCGAAGACGCCATTGGCGCAGACCAGATCTTCAACACCCTGATGGGTGATGCGGTCGAGCCTCGCCGTGACTTCATCGAGAGCAATGCTTTGGCGGTGTCTAACCTGGATTTCTGATCGGGTGTAGGCACTCACAAAAGCAGCTGACGTTCACACTATGCTGCTTTCGCCGCGCTACAAAAAAGGCCAACCCCTGCGGGTTGGCCTTTTTTTGCCCGTATGTCCAGGAACGCGCGAGAGCTCTGCCAATTGGATTCACAACGAGAGTTGCCGTAGTAACGTAAAGGCCTGCTTCATTTGGTCTTCACTGACGACGAACGCACGTAACTGCCCTGCCATATCCATGCCTCTGGCTATCAGCCCCTGTGCCTCAAGGCTGATCTGCCATTGCAAATCCTTGCGGCTGGTTTCTCCGGCCAGGTGCAGCGGCATTTCCGGAGTCTTGACCTTCACCAGCATCGCCGGGAACTTAACTTCCTCATTCCCACCCAGCACATTACGCGCCAGGGTCATGGCGCTTACCTGGATAGGTTGCAGAAACGGCAGTAGCTTGCCCTGGATTTGCGCGCAATCGCCAACGGCGAATATGCGTGGGTCAGAGGTACACATGCGTTCATCAACTTCAATGCCACGGTCCACTCGTAAGCCAGCCTGTGTGGCTAACGTCGTATCGGGTTTCAACCCAATTGAGGCAACGATCACATCGGCGCTGATGTGTCGGCCGTTGGACAACGTCGCCAACAGGCCATCGTTTCTCTTTTCAATGGATACCAACGCCTGGTTAAACAGCATTTCCACACCCATCTGGCATAACCGGTGCTGCAGGCGGCTGCTCACCTCAACAGGAAGCAACGATGCGAGCAGGCTGCAGGACTTGTCCATCAGCACCACCTGCTTTCCAGCACGATTGATGTCCATTGCCAGTTCACTGCCAATCAAGCCGGCCCCGAGGATCAGTACGCGCTGTGCAGCCCGCAGTGCATGTTGTGCATGACGGTATTCCTGCTGGCTGTTCAGCGTCACCATCCACTCCCGCCCGGGAATCGGCGGAACCATGGCTTGCGCCCCCGTGGCGAGAATCAGTTGGTCGTAGCTGAATGCCTCATTACCGGTGCTAACACGCTGGTTTTCGCGATCAATCGCAGTGAGCTGGCAGCACGAGTTCAGGGTCAACCGATACATCTCGGCAAACTCTGCTGCAGGCTGGCGAGTCATGTCGTCTGCGGTCTGATTGAGACTGACGACGTGACTCAGGTCGGGCTTGTTGTACTCATCGCAACTGTCTGCAGCGATCAATCGAATGGGCACCGCCGCATCGAGCCGGCGCAAGTTCTTGACCACCTGACGAGCCGCGAAGCCGGAGCCCACAATGACGATTTCCCGGTTCATGTCGCCTCCGAAGGCAGCTCATCGAATACCGATTTACCCATTGAACATTCAGGGCACAGGAAGTAATCAGGCACATCACACCAGGCCGTACCGGCCTGCACATCCTGCATAGGCTCGCCGATCGCGGGGTCGTAAATCCATTGGCAGACACTGCAGCGCATGCGCAGGCCGTTGTCCGCGATGGGGTCTGCCTGGGCAGTTGCGGTGGCTGCAGCGGGTGCGACATGTGCAGCCGTCGATGGATGCAGCGCCCATTGCCGAGCGATTTCGCGGCCATGAGCCCGGCAAACCTCAAGCGCCTCGCCGTCCGGCCGCCACTTGGCTTTGAGCGCCAATGTGGTTTCAAAACCAGCGTCCATCAAGCGCGTCTGGATACGGTCTACCGCCCCGCCATTCCAGCCGTAACTGCCAAACGCCGAAGCCTTTTTGTCACGAAAACGCAGCCCGGTTATTTCCTCCAGCAGTGCGGCGACTTTAGGCATCATCACGTTGTTCATGGTGGACGAGCCCACCAAAACGCCTTTTGAGCGGAACACGTTGGTCAGAATTTCATTCTTGTCGTGGCGTGCGACGTTGAAAATCTTCACCGCCACACCTGGATCGACTTCGTGAATACCCTGCGCGATGGCATCGGCCATCATGCGGGTGTTGTTCGACATGGTGTCGTAGAACAGGGTGATGCGATCCTCCTGATAGTCCGCTGCCCATTCCAGATAGCGGTGCACGATCTGCGTCGGATTATCACGCCACACCACGCCATGAGCGGTGGCAATCATATCGACCGGCAGGTTGAAACCGAGGATCTCGGTAATCTTGGCAATGACCAGGCGACTGAAGGGGGTGAGGATATTGGCGTAGTAGCGTTGGCACTGTTCGAACAGTTCGTTTTGATCCACTTCATCATTAAACAGGTGTTCGTCGCAGTAATGCTGGCCAAAGGCGTCGTTACTGAACAGAACGGCATCGCCGGTCATGTACGTCATCATGCTGTCCGGCCAATGCAGCATCGGGGTTTCCACGAAAACCAGCTGTTTGCCATTGCCGACATCCAGGGTGTCGCCGGTATGGACGACGTGGAAATTCCACTCGGGATGATGGTGATGACCGTTGATCGAGTCCACGCCATTGGCGGTGCAATAGATCGGCGTATTCGGGATCAGCGACATCAACTCTGTCAGCGCCCCTGCATGGTCCTCTTCCGCGTGGTTGATGACGATACAGTCCAGCGTGTTCAGGTCGATTTCCATCGCCAGGTTCTGTATGAACTCCCGACTGAACCTGTGATCAACCGTATCAATCAGTACGGTCTTTTCTTCACGGATCAGGTAGCTGTTATAGCTGCTACCTTTGTGGCATTTGTATTCTGTGCCATGAAAGTCCCGCACTTCCCAATCGCGCTGACCGACCCAATGAATGTTGTTTTTGACGTGAATTGACATGACCTACCTCGGTATAGAAATGATGTTCTACACCAAAGATGGCAACCTTCGTGCCACATAATAACTAGTTGATTTAAAAGGAAAAATAAAACAATGATTGTCAATATGACATTGCCCGACTATTGTCTTTATGACTAATTCATTGTCAAAGTGACAAACCATGAGTCTCTCCGTTGAATCCCTGGCACGCATCGCTATTGAGCTGCAAAGCGGCATTTCCCATCAGGACCGTTTTCAACGTCTGATCAATACCCTGCGCCAATTGCTGGGTTGCGACGCCTCTGCCTTGTTACGTTATGAACAGCGACTGTTCCGTCCGCTGGCGATCGATGGCCTGGCACCGGATGTTCTGGGGCGCCGCTTCAGCCTTGATGCACATCCACGTCTGGAAGCCATCGCCCGCGCCGGTGACGTGGTGCGCTTTCCGGCAGAGAGTCATTTGCCTGATCCCTATGACGGCCTGATCCCCAGCCGGCAGGACCTCAAAGTACATGCCTGCATCGGGTTACCGTTGTTCGCGGACCAGACACTGATTGGCGCGCTGACGATCGATGGCATGGACCCGGCACAGTTTGATCACTTCAGCGACGAAGAACTGCGACTGGTGGGCGCCCTCGCTTCTGCTGCCTTGACCAATGCGTTGCTGGTCGAGCAACTCGAGAGTCAGACCATTACGCCTCTCTCCATCAGTCATGTCCCGGCGGGCAAACCCGGCACCGAAATGGTCGGGCTCAGCGAGGTCATGCAACAGTTGAAAAGAGAGATCGAAATGGTGGCAGGTTCCGACCTGAACGTTTTGATCACTGGAGAAACCGGGGTCGGCAAGGAACTGGTCGCCAAGGCGATACATGAAGGTTCATCACGCGCCAGTCACCCTGTGGTCTATCTAAACTGCGCTGCGCTGCCGGAGTCAGTGGCTGAAAGTGAGTTGTTCGGCCATGTCAAAGGTGCCTTCACCGGGGCGATCCATCATCGCACCGGGAAGTTCGAAATGGCCGATAACGGCACACTGTTCCTCGACGAAATCGGTGAACTGTCGCTGAGCCTGCAAGCAAAACTGCTGCGGGTATTGCAATACGGCGACCTGCAACGGGTCGGTGACGATACCGTCTTGCGGGTCAACGTAAGGGTGCTTGCCGCGACCAATCGTGACCTGAAGCAGGAGGTGCTGAACAATCGCTTCCGGGTCGACCTGTTCCACCGTTTAAGCGTGTTCCCTGTGCATGTGCCGCCACTGCGTGAGCGTGGGCAGGACATCACATTGCTAGCGGGTTTTTTCTGCGAACAGAGCCGGGTACGCATGGGATTGCGACGGGTGGCGTTGGCTGCCGGTTGCCTGTCGTTGCTCAAGCAGTATTCGTGGCCAGGAAACGTTCGCGAACTGGAGCATGCTGTTTATCGAGCGACAATCCTTGCTCGTGCGACCCAGCAAAGTGAAGAGCTGCTGCTGGAAGCACAGCATTTCAATCAAGTACCCGAACAGCTGGCGATACTGCCTGTTGCTGTGGATGTTCCTTCCAGCAGCGTTGGCCAATGCCTACGGGACGCGACGGATAGCTTCCAGCGTCAGCTGATTGAAAGCACGCTGAAAAATTGCGCAGATAACTGGTCTGCCTGTGCGCGAATGCTCGATATGGATGTGGCCAACCTGCACCGACTGGCGAAGCGGCTCGGTTTGAAATAACACTCGCGGCCGATCAGGGCTCAATGCAGGTCAGTCATGCTGACCCACATGTCGCCCTCGCCGCCAAGCTGTCCAGCATAAAACGCTATCGGATCTCGGGGGGAAGGCCGGCGCCCAGCGGTTGAGACGGCGGTTTCTGAATCTGCAGGTGTAGAGAAGAAAACCCGCCGGCAGGGAAAAACGCGTTCACTGGTTCTTTATCCGGCGCCAGCGTAATCCGGCTGGTGCGTCCAAGCAGTTCCTCCATCACGATCCGTAGCTCCAGTCTGGCAAGCGGCGCACCGGGGCAGACATGAATGCCGGCGCCATAGAGCAGGTTCAGCTCGGGATCGCGATCGAGGCGCAATTCATCGGGATCTCCAAAGACCGCTTCGTCCCGATTGGCAGACGCCCAGTTGAGGGCAATACGCGAACCCTTCGCCAGCGTGCGCCCGCCCAGCGTGACCTCTTTCGTAGTCACCCGACGGTTCATGATCAGTGGCGCATGAATACGCAGTATTTCATCAATGGCGACAGGTAACAGCGCGGGTTGTTCGCGCAATCGCTGCTGCCACCCGAAGTTGGTCGCCAGATAGTGCGCAAGAATGCCGACCGAGGCGGAAATGGTTCCGAGTTCGCCGACTGTCCAGTTACGTAGAATGCTGACGATCTCGTCGTCCGTCAGGGGCCTTCCCAAGGACTGATCGCGTAGCAAGAGGGTCGTGATGTCATGCGACGCAGCGGCGCCAGCGGTACGGCGCACGTCCAGCAGATCCTTGATGTAACCGTCAAACTCAAGGGCCACGGCACTCAGGGCCGCCTCGTCTCTGGACAGCGTGGCCGAGTGATTCTTCAGCGTCCACAGGCGCAGCGGTTCATGAAAATCCGCCGGCCAACCCAGCCAGGCACACTGGATCTGCAACGCAAAGATCTGGGCAAATTCGCCGATCAGTTCTGCACGGCCTTCATCCGGTAATGCCTGCACCAGACGAACCGCTATGTCACGGCACGTCGGCGCAAAGGCATCCATATGCTCCGGGCTGAAATAACGCTCGATGAGGTTCCGGTACGCCGTATGTTCGGGCGGATCCATTCCGTTGGGGACCGCGGGGAAACGCGAGACGGCATTACTGAAGGTTTCATGATCGTTAAGTACGCGCAGCACATCCGCATGCCTGAATAACGACGTATAGCCATATTGACTGTGTGCGACCGGGCAACGGTGGCGCATGTCGTCATAGGCTGTCGTCTGATCCTTTAATACGGCTTCAGACCTGGGATCCCAATCCGGTAGCGATTTCTTGTCCATCGTTTACTCCATAAACCCGTCCCGCTGAGAACCCGGAAACAAGGAAGCAAGGTTTGTCGGCCTACTTGTACTCGGTCGGGACATGTAGGAAATACCCGCTAGACTGAAACCATGCACGACGTCCCTACGTCGGCATCACTTGGGTGAAGTCTGTACGGGCTTATAGGGAAAATCGGCTATTAGCTAGCCAGGGGGTTGTGATGAGTAAGCTTCAGCAGTGGGTAAACTCGCAGGGCAGCACTGCGCTGTGGGTGGTGTTCTGGCTCTACGGGGTAGTGCTCAGCAATGTACTGTTTGGCCTGATTCTGGTCGCCTTCAACAAAGTTGCACCCTCCCTGTTTGGTCTAATGCTGCTGGGTTTTGTGGCCTACACCGCGTGCATGCTCAATGCGGTATGGCGCAATGCGGATAATGTCAGTGACCCCCTCTACGGTCAGATCGCTCGTTTCCTCACGGTGGCCTGGTCGATCAACGCGGTATTGGTTTCGGGCTTTCTCTTCCTGGGCCATCTGAATGCCGTTGCCCTCCCCCTGCCGCTGCCTTTTTGATTCCAGATAACCTGGGCCCTCAATGTGGGGTTTGAACGTTAGAGCCCAGGTCATTGCGCCGCTGCGATTATCGCGCCAATTGATTGTCTGCATAGTTGATCAATATCAATTCCATTATTTCTGTTGATCGCCATCACCGTTTCAACGCTATCTCAAGTGCAACAACTCGATCTTCGCTCATGACGCAAAGCGGCTCTGTAGAGCGTTGAGCACTGTTCAACCCCTCCCTTCAACAAATTGCCTCAACTGGCGATAGGAAGTCATATTGACTATTCCTTTGTCATTATGACCTTTTTAGAGTTAGGTCATAATGACAGTGTTGTTATTTAACTAGTTGATATTAAACAATAAAATTGTTGGCCCGGTTTGTGTATTAGGTAATGAACTTAACGCAAACCCCAAAGGGACAATCTCATGACTCGTACCATCGCGCTCAGTTTCACCCTGTGTACACTGCTGTCTCCGCTATGCCAGGCAGACCAGATAATCCGTGTAGTCCCCGACACAACCGCCGGCAAGGGGGTCGGCGTTTTGACCGGAATGATGGTTGGCGCGGTAGGTGGCCCGATTGGAGCATTAGTCGGCGCAGCTGGCGGATTTTTCGCCGGCAGCGCGGTGCAAGGAGGCATTGGCAAGTCTGAAACCGCTTATGAAGTGAAAAACGCGCAAGGCGAGATTAGTACGGTGCGCTCACCCAATGGGCGTTTTGAAGTCGGGCAACAGGTCACCCGTAAAGGTGTGCGACTGGTGGCATCTGAGGAGTAAGAGGCTCCCGTCTGCGTCTTCCCAAGCATTCCAGGCCCTCCGTGGAGTTGCACACATAGATGGTTCGGCTAATCCTCACCGATTAGCTGAACATCACGAAAAGAGCCCGTCAAATCGCGGGCTTTTTTTGCATTCGATCCGGGTTTTTATTACGTGACCTTCCCCACTCCAATCTGCCTGATTGGGGTGTTTTTCTGGATTATTCATCCAGTCATCCACGGTTTATCGCCGCGTTGAAGCGGCCTAATCTCGATTCTCCATCGATTCGTGAAGGAGATTCTCCATGGCAGACCATTCCATTAAAGGCAAAGTCGTTCTCATCGCTGGCGGTGCGAAGAACCTTGGCGGTCTCATCGCCCGTGATATGGCCGCACAGGGTGCCAAGGCTGTCGCGATCCATTACAACAGCGCCGCGTCCAAGGTTGATGCCGATGCCACGGTTGCCGCCGTTCAGGCCAGCGGCGCACAGGCCGTCGCGCTGCAGGGGGATCTGACGACGGCCGGCGCCATCGAGAGGTTGTTCGCCGATACCATCGCCGCGGTCGGCAAACCCGACATCGCCATCAACACCGTTGGCAAGGTGCTCAAGAAGCCGATGGCCGAGGTGAGTGAAGCCGAATACGACGAGATGAGCGCGGTCAACTCCAAGACCGCTTTCTTCTTCCTCAAGGAAGCGGGCAAGCACCTCAACGACCATGGCAAGATCTGCACGATAGTGACGTCGCTGCTGGGCGCCTTCACGCCGTTCTATGCTGCCTATGCCGGCACCAAGGCGCCGGTCGAACACTACACCCGAGCGGCCTCCAAGGAATTGGGCGCGCGCGGTATTTCGGTGACAGCGGTCGGTCCGGGGCCGATGGATACGCCGTTCTTCTACCCGGCCGAAGGCGCCGACGCGGTGGCCTATCACAAGACCGCCGCCGCGCTCTCGCCGTTCAGCAAAACAGGCCTGACCGACATCGAGGATGTGGTGCCTTTTATTCGCCATCTGGTCAGTGACGGCTGGTGGATCACCGGCCAGACCATTCTCATCAATGGCGGGTACACCACCAAGTAAATCCATTATCCGCAGTGTGATCTTCGTCGCCATCCGCTGCTGGGGCGCCGTACAATCGACGCAGAGCAGGCGCCCCTGGGCAGGCTGACGTCGGGACCATCGGCAGGGCAGATACATGGACAGATTCGACCAGTACCGCGTATTCGCCAAAGTGGCCGATATGGGCAGCTTCATCAAAGCTGCCAACGCGCTGGAGATGCCACGAGCGTCGGTGTCTGCGGCCATCCAGCAGTTAGAGGCTCAACTGGGCGTGCGCCTGCTGCATCGCACGACGCGGCAGGTACGGCTGACACCCGATGGGGAGCAATTGCTCAGCCGTGTGCGCCCGGTGTTGTGCAACGTCGAAGACATCGACCAGTTATTCCAGGCCAGCCAGCGGCAAGTTTCCGGCCGGCTGATCATCGATGTGCCCAGCCGCATTGCCCGCCGCGTCATTGCGCCAGCGCTGCCCGGCCTGTTGCGTTGTCATCCCCTGCTTCAATTGATTTTGGGTTCTACCGACCGGGCCATCGATCTGGTGCAGGAAGGTGTGGACTGCGCGGTGCGCGTTGGCGCGCTGCATGACAGCAGTCTTGTGGTGCGGTCGCTGGGTCAGATTGCCTTGATCAATTGTGCGAGCCCGGCCTATCTGCTTGAGCATGGAGAGCCTCAGCAGCCTGCGCAGCTACTCGATGGACATTGGACCATCGGCTATGCGTCGCCGAAGTCGGGCAAGGAACTGCCTTGGGAATACCTGTCCGGCGACGGCAGCGTGCAGCGGTTCGACGTGCCGAGCCGGGTGATCGTGAACAATGCTGAAAGCTATATCGCTTGCTGCCTTGCAGGGTTGGGGTTGATCCAGATCCCGCGCTTCGACGTCCAACACCTGCTGGACTCACGACAACTGGTGGAGGTCATGTCGAGTTACTGTGCCGCTTCGATGCCGGTATCCCTGCTCTACCCGCACCGCCGGCAGCGTTCGCAGCGACTGGATGTGTTCCACGAGTGGTTCGAGGCATTGATGCGGCCGTATTTGGATAGCCGCCACGTCTCTCTGCATCAATAAAGCCAAATGCTCCACGTGGAACATCGGCATTTTTAACCCGCTGAAGCGGCCGCCACACTCTCCAACCGGTAGCCGTATCCATAGATCGTCAACAACTGCCAACCCCGATCCGCGGTTAACCCCAGCTTGTTCCGCAGCCGATAGATATGTGTGTCCAGCGGCCGCGACGAGACCATTTCTTCATGGCTCCAGAACCGCTCATACAGATACTCGCGAGACAACGGCCGCGCCAGGTTGGCGAACAGGCAACTGGCCAGGCGGTATTCGCGTTCGGTCAGGTTGATCGGTTTGCCCGCACGGGTGACGGTCAGTTCGGCGTCGTCAAAGGTCAGGTCGTTGAAACTTTGCACTTCAGACGTCGCCGACTTTTGCAGACCGTGGCGGCGCAGGACGGCGTTGACCCGGGCTTTGAGTTCATTCGGGCGAAAGGGTTTACTGACGTAATCGTCGGCGCCGCTGTTCAGGGCGGTGACGATATCGCTCTCGGCATCGCGGCTGGTGAGCATGATCACGGCCGGGGGCGATTCCATGTGTTCACGGGTCCAGCGCAGCAAGGCGATGCCGCTGATGTCGGGCAGCTGCCAGTCGAGGATCAGCAGGTCGAAGGTTTCCCGGCGCAGTTGGCGCAGCAGGTCCTCACCGCGTTCGAAGCTATGCACAGACCAAGGCTGTTCCAGGTTGCTGGGGATCTGTCGCAGTGTCTGTTCCACCCGCTGCAATTCAGCGGGTTCGTCATCCAGTATTGCGACACGCATGGGTGGGTCCTTTCTACTTGGAAATATTTCAGCTGTCGGCCGGTCGAAGAGCGGGCGTCCTTGCTGCGCAGATGCCAGTCATTGAATCTGAAGAATTGTGCTCAGATTCAACGACCCTTTGGATCTCTCGGTACGCTGATATCAAAGGGCCGTTAACGCTTTGAAAAACCATGCGGCTCAGGGGGAAAGATACCGACTCCCGTGCGTAAGGAAAAGGATCAGTGCCGCTGGCATTGCATAGCCGTGCGGGTAGCTGATACTACGCCCCGATGTACGGTATGTTTCAACGAACGCTTTCAGGAAAAAAACCGGGGCGATCAAAATGAGCTTCACTGGGTTCAGCACCACACCGCGCACCACCTGGAGGGAGAAACCGGGTCTATGACATCTTCAACTGTCCATTTTCAGCAGCGGTGCGGGTTCCTGGCGGTCGCCCTGTGATGCTGTGGCGCAAGGCCGAAAAACGCCAGCCCACCCAGGCGCAGTTGTTGTTCCATGGCCTGTTTCGGGAGTGGCTGTGGATTGGCCTGGTGTTGCTGCCCTTTACTGCATATTTGTCCTCAAGTGCGGGCCTGGCCTTCAATAACCCGCTGTATGACGGCCTGCGCCGCCTGACCCCTCTGCCGGTCGATCCGCGCATTTTGCTGGTGACCATCGATGACCAGAGCCTGAAAAAGCTCGGCCAATGGCCATGGCCGCGCAGCCTGCATGCCGACGTCATCAACCGTCTGAGCGCTGCCCAACCCGCGGGTATCTTGTTCGATGTGATCTTCAGTGAGCCGCGCAACGCCACCGATGACCAGCGCCTGGCCAATGCCGTGTGCAACGCTGGGAATGTTTTGCTTCCCCTGGAACGCGATGGCGGCGCGAGCCAGCCGGGCGAACAACTGTTGCCGCTGCTCAATTGCGCCAAGGGGCTGGGCCATATCAACGTCGAAGCAGACAGCGACGGTGCCGTCCGCAGCCTGTATCTGCGTGAAGGCCCGCCTGGGAACACCCTGCCGCAGTTGGCATGGCTGGCGTATACGTTGAGCGGGCAAACCGCGCAAATGCCGGGACGCAGCGAACAACCCAACAGTCAGCGCTGGCATCGGGAATATAGAGTTCGCGTCCCGTCCACGTCTGAGCCGCATGGGTTTCCCAGTGTGTCCTACGCCAGCGTATTGCACGGCGAAGTGCCGGCCGAATTGCTGCGCGACCGCCTGATCCTGGTGGGCGCCAGCGCCTATGGGCTGGGGGACCGTTTTGTGACGCCGCTCTCCTCCACTCCGGATACCACCGCCGGTGTGGAAATCCAGGCCAATGTGCTCAACGGCTTGCTGCAGGAGCGCAGCATTGTCGACCTCCCCGGCTGGCTCGCGGCACTGATCGCCACGGCCTGGGTGGCGTTGTTGCTCGGCCTTTTGCTGTACCGCCCACGCTACGCACTGTGGATGACCTTGGGTTGCATGGCCGGCGCGTTGCTCGGCGCGTGGGCGCTGTTACGCCTTGGCCATTGGTGGTCGCCCGCGGCCTGCCTGATCGGTATGTTGCTCAGTTACCTGATCTGGAACTGGCGCCGCCTGAGCGTGATCCTTGCCTACTTTGGCTGGGAACTGGCGCGCCTGGACAACGAACCCAAGGTGCTGCCCGAACGCCGCCGAGCGCCCGCGAACAAAGGCGATGTGTTGCAAGGGCGCATCTTTGCCCTGGAGCAGGCCGTCAGCCGCACCCGTGACACCCGACGCTTCATGGCCGATGGCCTCGAATGCCTCCCGGTGGCGACCCTGATCACCGACCCGCGGGGCAACATCCTGTTGGCCAACCGCATTGCCCGCGACGTATTCGGCAATGATCTGGTCAACCAAAACCTGCTCGAGCAGCTCGCCGACCTGGGTTATCCACCCCTGCATAACGGCGTGCGCCCCGCCCTGTCCGCCCTGGAAATCGTCGAGTTCCGGGACATCCACCAACGCAGCCTGCGCATGGAAATCGCACCCTTGCTGCCCGCCGAAGGCGATGTCGCCCTCGGCTGGCTGCTCAGCCTGACCGACTTGAGCAAGGAGCGCGAAGCCCAGCAACACCGCGAAACCATGCTGCGCTTCCTGTCCCACGACCTGCGCGCGCCGCACTCGGCGATCCTCGCGTTACTGGATGTGCATAACGCGGAGTCGCCGGTGTTTGCCCAGATCGAGCAGCAGGTTCGACGCGCCTTGAGCCTCACCGAATCGTTCGTACAACTGGCGAAAGCCGAGGCTGACGGCTACCACTTCCAGCCAAGCCTGTTTGCCATGCTGGTGATGGATGCGTTCGATCAGGTGGCGGTGATTGCGCAGCTCAAGGGCATCCAGTTGATCCACGACCTGGATGAAGCGGATGAAGGCATGGTGTCGGCCGATCAATCCCTGCTCACCCGCGCGTTGTTCAACGTGCTGGAGAACGCGATCAAATACTCGCCGGCCGGCACCACCGTGAGGTTGAGCCACGGCAGCGCGCAAGGTTGGCTGGAGTGTCGCATCAGCGACCAGGGCCCGGGCATTGCGGCAAAGGACTTGCCGGAACTGTTCAGCCAGTACCGCCGCTTCGATTCTGCCCAGGGTAGCGAAGGCCTTGGGTTGGGCCTGACCATGGTCAAGGCCGTTGTGGAGCGGCACGGTGGCCGTATCTGTTGCGAAAGCGTGGTGGGCAAGGGCACCACATTCACCCTGCAGCTGCCCCAGTTGGAAGACTGACAACACGTGCTTTTGCGCTGTGTATAAAAAACCGGTCTCAAGGACCGGTTTTTTTATCCAAAAAAAACTTATGCACGTTTTTAGTATTTTTATGAGTTCAGGAAATATCTAATAAAATCATCTTGTTATGAAGAGAAAATGCCATTTTGCCAACAAACCGTACACAGGTTATCCACAGATGATCAGGCCACCGGCGTGTCCACCGCCACCGGCTCCGGCGGCAGCGAACCCATGGCGCGTTGCTGGGCTTCATTCCAGGCGGCGGCGCGGTCATTCAGTGCGGCAATTGCACGCGGTCCTTCACCTTCGGCGTACATCGGTTCCCCGATCACCACGGTGATGGTGCCTGCACGTTTTGCCCAACCGGTTTTTGGCCAGTACTTGCCGGCATTATGTGCAATCGGCAACACGGGCAGGTGGGCGTTGACGGCCAATGCCGTGCCGCCACGTGAGAACTTGCCGACGGTGCCGTAGGGCACACGTGTACCTTCCGGAAAGATCAGCACCCAGACGCCGTCCTTGAGCAGCTCGTCGCCCTTTTTGGCCACGTGCTTGAGCGCCGCCTTGGGGTTGTCGCGGTCGATGGCGATCGGGCGCAGCATCGCCATCGCCCAGCCGAAGAACGGCACATACAGCAGCTCGCGCTTGAGCACTTGGCTCAGGGGCGAGAAGTACGCCGAGAGGAAGAACGTCTCCCACGTGCTCTGGTGGTTCGACAGAATCACGCAGGGCTGATCCGGGACGTTTTCCGCGCCCTTGACCTCGAAGCGGATGTTCAGGAACACCTTGCTCAGCCACAGCGCGCAGCGGCACCAATAGACGTTGATGAAGCGATAGCGCGCCTTGAACGGCAGAAAAGGCGCGATAAAAAAGCTCAGGGTGCACCAGAGAAACGAACTGGTGCCCAACAGCAGGTAAAAGAAGAAGGTTCTGATGGCCTGCAAAATCGACATGGCGGCATTTACCGTTGCGGGACACAGCCCGCCTGTTGAAGGCGCACTCCCGAACAGTCCTTGGTCAGGCAGTCGAGGGCGGCTAGTTGTTGATAAGTTCTGCGGCAACCGCCGCCAGATCGTCAAAAATCAAGGTGCCTACCGGCAGGTTTTTCGCCTGGGTCTTTTCGCCTTTCCCGGTCTTTACCAAAACTGGCTGAGAGTCGACGGCTTTGGCCGCCTCCAGGTCACCGAGGCTGTCCCCGACGAACCATAGCCCAGCCAGGGGCACGTTGTAATGTTCTGAAATAGTTTTCAACATGCCAGGCTTGGGTTTGCGGCAATCGCAGCCCTCATCCGGCCCGTGGGGGCAGTACACCACCAGCCCCACCTCACCGCCCTGCTCCGCCACCAACGTGCGCAAGCGCGCGTGCATGGCGTCCAGGGTAGCGATGTCGTAGTAGCCGCGGGCGATGCCGGACTGGTTGGTGGCGACGGCCACCGTCCAGCCGGCCTTGCTCAACTGCGCGATGGCCTCGATCGCGCCGGGCAGTGGGATCCATTCCTCCACCGACTTGATGTAAGCGTCGGAGTCGTAATTGATCACCCCGTCCCGATCGAGAATCAGCAGTTTCAACATGATCAGCCCAATACGGAAATGTCAGCGATGTTGATGAACAGACCGCGCAGACGCGCCAGCATGGCGTAGCGGTTTTTCCGCACGCCGGCATCTTCGGCATTGATCATCACCGCTTCGAAGAACGCATCCACCGGCTCGCGCAAGGTAGCCAGGCGCGCCAGTGCTTCGGCGTAGTTGCGTTCGGCGATCAACGGTTTCACCGCATTTTCCGCCTTGGCGATGGCCGAGTTCAGCGAGAACTCCTTGGCATCGGCGAACAGGCCTGGGTCGACATCGGCATTGCCGAGGTTGTCGGCCTTGCTCAACAGGTTCGACACGCGCTTGTTCACGGCGGCCAGGGCGTCGGCTTCCGGCAGTTTGCGGAAGGCCTGCACGGCTTGCACGCGTTGGTCGAAGTCCAGCGCCGAACCCGGTTGCAGGGCACGTACCGACAGGTACACCGAAACGTCCACGCCTTCGTCTTCGTAACGCGCACGCAGGCGGTCGAACACGAACTCCAGCACTTGCTCGGCCAGGCCGGTTTGCTTGACCTTGCCGCCGAACTGGCCGACTGCGAACACCACGGCCTGGGTCAGGTCGAGGTCGAGCTTCTTGTCGATCAGGATCCGCAGTACGCCCAGGGCCGCACGGCGCAGGGCATACGGGTCTTTACTGCCGGTAGGCAGCATGCCGATGCCGAAGATCCCGACGAGGGTATCCAGCTTGTCGGCAATGGCCACGGCCGCACCGGTCAGGGTGGTCGGCAATTCGGCGCCAGCACCGCGCGGCATGTACTGCTCGTTCAGGGCCAGGGCGACATCGTCCGGCTCGCCGTCGTTGAGGGCGTAGTAGTAACCGGCAACGCCTTGCATTTCCGGGAACTCGCCGACCATCTCGGTGGCCAGGTCGCACTTGGACAGCAGGCCTGCGCGCGCAGCCCAGGCAGCGTCACCGCCAATGCGCGGGGCAATGTAGGCGGCCAGTTTGGACACGCGCACAGCCTTGTCGTAGACGCTGCCGAGTTTTTCCTGGAACACCACGTTTTGCAGGCGCAGGTTGAAGTCTTCGAGCTTCTGCTTCTTGTCTTGCTTGAAGAAGAACTCGGCGTCGGTCAGGCGCGGGCGCACGACTTTTTCGTTACCGGCGATGATCTGCTGCGGGTCCTTGCTTTCGATGTTGGCCACGGTGATGAAGCGCGGCAGCAATTTGCCGTCCACGTCCAGCAGGCAGAAGTACTTCTGGTTGTCCTGCATCGTGGTGATCAGCGCTTCTTGCGGCACATCGAGGAAGCGTTCTTCGAACGAGCACACCAGCGGCACCGGCCATTCAACCAGGGCGGTCACTTCGTCCAACAGGCTTGGCGGCACGATGGCGGTGCCTTCCTGCAGGCGGGCCAACTCTTCGGTGCGCTTGCTGATCAGCTCGCGACGCTCGTTGGCGTCGGCCAGCACATAGGCGGCGCGCAGGTCGTTGAGGTAGTTGGCCGGCGCGGTGATACGCACGCTTTGCGGGTGGTGGAAGCGGTGACCACGGGAATCGCGGCCGGCTTTCTGGGCAAGGATGGTGCAATCGATGACCTGGTCACCGAGCAGCATCACCAGCCACTGGGTCGGACGCACGAACTCTTCCTTGCGCGCACCCCAGCGCATGCGCTTGGGGATCGGCAGGTCGTTCAGGGAGTCTTCGACGATGGTCGGCAACAGGCTGGCGGTCGGCTTGCCTTTGATGACCTGGCTGAAACGCAGTTTCGGGCCGCTCTGGTCGATCTCGCTCAGCTCGACGCCACACTTCTTGGCAAAGCCCAGCGCTGCTTGGGTCGGGTTGCCTTCGGCGTCGAAGGCGGCCTGGCGTGGCGGGCCGTCGAGGTTGATGCTGCGATCCGGCTGCTGGGTTTCCAGCGCGGTCAGCAACACCGCCAGGCGACGCGGCGCGGCGTAGACTTTTTTCGCCTCGAACTTCAGGCCGGCGCTTTGCAGGCCTTTTTCGATACCGGCCAGGAACGCATCGGCCAGGGTGTTCAGTGCCTTGGGTGGCAGCTCTTCGGTGCCCAGTTCAACCAGAAAATCTTGAGCACTCATTGTGCAGCCTCCAGCTTAGCCAACACTTCATCACGCAGGTCCGGGGTTGCCATCGGGAAGCCCAGCTTGGCGCGAGCCAGCAGGTAGGCTTGGGCGACGGAACGCGCCAGGGTGCGAACACGCAGAATATATTGCTGGCGCGCAGTCACCGAGATGGCGCGGCGGGCGTCCAGCAGGTTGAAGGTATGGGACGCCTTCAACACCATTTCATAGCTCGGCAACGGCAGCGGCTGGTCCAGTTCGATCAGGCGCTTGGCTTCGCTTTCATAGAAGTCGAACAGTTCGAACAGCTTCTCGACGTTGGCGTGTTCGAAGTTATAGGTCGACTGCTCCACTTCGTTCTGGTGGAACACATCGCCGTAGGTCACTTTGCCGAACGGGCCGTCTGCCCACACCAGGTCGTAGACCGAATCCACGCCTTGCAGGTACATGGCCAGGCGCTCGAGACCGTAGGTGATCTCGCCGGTCACCGGGTAGCACTCGATGCCGCCCGCTTGCTGGAAGTAGGTGAACTGCGTGACTTCCATGCCGTTCAGCCAGACTTCCCAGCCCAGGCCCCAGGCGCCCAGGGTCGGCGATTCCCAGTTGTCTTCGACGAAACGGATGTCGTGGACCAACGGGTCGAGGCCGACATGTTTCAGCGAGCCGAGGTACAGCTCCTGGAAGTTGTCCGGGTTCGGCTTCAATACCACCTGGAACTGGTAGTAATGCTGCAGACGGTTCGGGTTTTCGCCGTAGCGGCCGTCAGTCGGGCGCCGACTGGGCTGCACATAAGCGGCGTTCCAGGTTTCCGGGCCGATGGCCCGCAGGAATGTAGCGGTGTGGAAAGTGCCGGCGCCTACTTCCATATCGTAGGGCTGAAGTACCACACAACCTTGCTCGGCCCAGTACTGCTGGAGGGCGAGGATCAAGTCTTGGAAGGTACGCACGGCTGGCGTAGGCTGGCTCACGAAATTCACCTGTTACTTGGGCTGCGATTTAAAGAGCGGGAGTATACCCGATTCGGCCGCGCCACCATCCCCTGGAGCCTTATGCCACGCTGCTTTTGGTGTTCTGAAGATCCGCTGTACATGGCTTATCACGATCAGGAGTGGGGAACGCCGCTGCGCGATGCGCAGGGTTTGTTCGAGTTACTTTTGCTCGAAGGGTTCCAGGCGGGCCTGTCCTGGATCACCGTTTTACGCAAACGCGAGCATTATCGAAAGGTCTTGTTCGGTTTTGATGCACAGCGCCTGGCGCGGCTGAGCGATGCCGAGATCGAAGCGTTGATGCTCGACCCGGGCATCGTGCGCAATCGTCTGAAGCTCAACGCCACCCGCCGCAACGCCGCGGCCTGGTTGGCGCTGGAGGACCCGGTGGGGCTGCTGTGGTCGTTTGTCGGCGGCGTGCCCAAGGTCAATCACTTCAAGGACCGCAGCGAAGTCCCGGCGATTACCGCCGAAGCCGAGGCCATGAGCCGCGCGCTGAAAAAAGCCGGTTTCACCTTCGTCGGGCCGACCATTTGCTACGCGTTCATGCAGGCCTCGGGCATGGTCATGGACCACACTCAGGACTGCGACCGTTACGCGGACTTGGCCAACGCCGGTTAGAATGCGTGCTTTGCGCACCACACACGATCAGGAGTGACCTGTGGAAAAGTTTAAAGGCGCCTTGCTGGTAGGCGCTCTCCGGTTGTTTGCCCTGCTGCCCTGGCGCGCCGTGCAAGCCGTAGGTTCGGCGATTGGCTGGATCATGTGGAAAACCCCCAACCGCTCCCGCGACACGGTGCGGATCAACCTCTCAAAGTGCTTCCCTGACATGGACCCGGCCGAGCGCGAGCGCCTGGTGGGCCGCAGCCTGATGGACATCGGCAAGTCCCTGACCGAAAGCGCCTGCGCCTGGATCTGGCCGGCCCAGCGCTCCATCGACCTGGTGCGCGAAGTCGAAGGCCTGGAAGTCCTCCACGAAGCCCTGGCCTCGGGCAAAGGCGTGGTCGGTATCACCAGCCACCTGGGCAACTGGGAAGTGTTGAACCACTTCTATTGCAGCCAGTGCAAACCGATCATTTTCTACCGCCCGCCGAAGCTCAAGGCGGTGGATGACCTGCTGCGCAAGCAACGCGTGCAACTGGGTAACCGCGTGGCGGCGTCCACCAAGGAAGGCATCCTCAGTGTCATCAAGGAAGTGCGCAAGGGCGGCCAGGTGGGCATTCCGGCCGACCCGGAGCCGGCTGAATCGGCGGGGATCTTCGTGCCGTTCTTCGCCACCCAGGCGCTGACCAGCAAGTTCGTGCCGAACATGCTCGCGGGCCACAAGGCGGTCGGCGTATTCCTGCATGCCCTGCGCCTGCCGGACGGTTCAGGCTACAAAGTGATCCTGGAAGCGGCGCCGGAAGACATGTACAGCACCGACACCGCCACCTCCTGCGCGGCGATGAGCAAGGTGGTGGAGCGTTATGTCGGCGCCTACCCGAGCCAGTACATGTGGAGCATGAAGCGCTTCAAGAAACGCCCGCCGGGTGAGGCGCGGTGGTACTGACTCAAAGGCAACCCAAACCAATGTGGGAGGGGGCTTGCCCCCGATAGCGGTGTATCAGTCGATGCATATTGGACTGAACCACCGCTATCGGGGGCAAGCCCCCTCCCACATTTGAGTTCCGCTTAGGCCTGGCGGTCGAGTTTTTTCAGGAACACCGTCATTTCTTTCTCGGCCTGCTTGTCGCCATGGGCCTGGGCCGCTTCAATGCCCTTCCCCCAGGCCAGTCGCGCGGCAGCCTGATCGCCCAGCCCGACGTGGGCCTTACCCAGCAGCTTCCACGCCGCCGAATACTTCGGATCAAACTCGACACACTTGTGCAGATGCTCGGCGGCCTTGGCGTTGTCCTTCAGGTCCAGATAACCCTTGCCCAGCCCAAAGCGCAGCAGGGCGTTATCCACACCCTTGGCCAGCATTTTCTCCAGGGATTCGAGCATGTCGGTGTACTCCGTTTGATCAGAAAAAGCTCAACCCCACGTGGAACAGCTTCTCCACATCGCGGATATGTTTTTTATCCACCAGGAACAGGATCACATGGTCACCGGTGGCAATTACCGTGTCGTCGTGGGCAATGATCACTTCTTCATCGCGAATGATCGCACCGATGGTGGTACCCGGCGGCAAGCCGATGTCGCGGATGGCCTTGCCGATCACCTTGCTCGACTTCGAGTCGCCATGGGCGATCGCCTCGATGGCTTCCGCCGCGCCGCGGCGCAGGGAGTGGACGCTGACGATATCACCACGGCGCACGTGGGTGAGCAAGGTGCCGATAGTCGCCAACTGCGGGCTGATGGCGATGTCGATATCGCCGCCCTGGATCAGGTCGACATACGCCGGGTTATTGATGATGGTCATCACCTTCTTCGCCCCCAGCCGCTTGGCCAGCAGCGATGACATGATGTTGGCTTCGTCATCGTTGGTCAGGGCCAGGAAGATATCGGCGTCGGCGATGTTTTCTTCCATCAACAGGTCGCGGTCCGAGGCGCTGCCTTGCAGGACTACAGTGCTGTCGAGGGTGTCGGACAAATGCCGGCAGCGCGCCGGGCTCATCTCGATGATCTTCACTTGGTAGCGGCTTTCGATGGCCTCAGCCAAGCGTTCGCCGATCTGCCCGCCACCGGCGATGACGATGCGTTTATACGTCTCATCGAGACGGCGCATTTCGCTCATCACGGCACGAATATTCGCTTTGGCGGCGATGAAGAAGACTTCGTCGTCGGCCTCGATCACCGTGTCGCCCTGGGGCAGGATCGGCCGGTCACGCCGGAAAATCGCCGCGACGCGGGTTTCCACATTCGGCATGTGTTCGCGCAGTTGGCGCAGTTGCTGGCCGACCAACGGCCCGCCGTAATAGGCCTTCACGGCGACCAGTTGCGCTTTGCCGTCGGCGAAGTCGATCACCTGCAACGCGCCGGGAATCTCGATCAGGCGCTTGATGTAGTGGGTGACCACCTGCTCCGGGCTGATCAGCACGTCCACCGGGATCGCGTCGTTGTCGAACAGGCCGGCGCGGGTCAGGTAGGCGGCTTCACGCACCCGGGCGATCTTGGTCGGGGTGTGGAACAGCGTGTGGGCGACCTGGCACGCGACCATATTGGTCTCGTCGCTGTTGGTTACGGCCACCAGCATGTCGGCATCGTCGGCACCCGCCTGACGCAGCACCGTAGGAAACGACGCACGGCCCTGCACGGTACGAATGTCCAGGCGGTCGCCCAGGTTGCGCAGGCGCTCGGCATCGGTGTCGACCACGGTGATGTCGTTGGCTTCGCTGGCCAAATGCTCGGCCAGCGTGCCACCGACCTGCCCTGCCCCGAGGATGATGATTTTCATCCGGTCACTCCCTTTGAACCGTTCAGCCGCGTGCGGCGGCGATCTTGATCAGTTTGGCGTAGTAGAAGCCATCGTGTCCGCCTTCCTGTGCCAGCAATTGGCGCCCGTGGGGCTGCTTGATGCCGGCTGCGGTGGCGAGGTCCAGCTCGCGCGCGCCGCTGGTACGGGCGAGGAAGGCTTCGATGACCTCGGTGTTCTCGGTGGGCAAGGTAGAACAGGTGGCGTAGAGCAGGATGCCGCCGACTTCCAGGGTCGGCCACAACGCGTCGAGCAGTTCGCCTTGCAGCACGGCCAGGGCGGCGATGTCGTCGGGTTGGCGGGTCAGCTTGATGTCCGGATGGCGACGGATCACGCCGGTGGCGGAGCACGGCGCGTCGAGCAGGATGCGCTGGAACGGCTTGCCGTCCCACCAGGTGGCGGTGTCGCGGCCATCGGCGGCGATCAGCTCGGCGCTCAGGCCCAGGCGTGCGAGGTTTTCCCGCACGCGCACCAGGCGCTTGGCTTCCAGGTCGACGGCGACGACGCCGGCCAGGTCTTTTTCGACCTCCAGGATGTGACACGTCTTACCGCCGGGGGCGCAGCAGGCGTCCAGCACCCGCTGGCCTGGGGCCAGGTCGAGCAGGTCGGCCGCCAGTTGCGCGGCTTCGTCCTGCACGCTGATCCAGCCCTCGGCGAAGCCCGGCAGGCTGCGCACGTCGGTGGCGGCTTCGAGCACGATGCCATCGGTGCTGTACACGCACGGCGCGGCCGCGATGCCCGCATCGGTCAGCAATTGCAGATAAGCATCGCGGCGGTGATGGCGACGGTTGACCCGCAGAATCATCGGCGGGTGTGCATTGTTGGCCGCGCAGATGGCTTCCCATTGCTCGGGCCAGAAGGCTTTCAGGGATTTTTGCAGCCAGCGCGGGTGAGCGGTACGCACCACCGGGTCATGTTCCAGCTCGGCCAGCAGCGCTTCGCTTTCGCGCTGGGCGCGGCGCAGCACGGCGTTGAGCAGGGCTTTGGCCCAGGGTTTTTTCAGCTTTTCGGCGCAGCCGACGGTTTCACCGATGGCGGCGTGGGCCGGCACGCGGGTGTAGAGCAATTGATAGAGGCCTACCAGCAGCAGCGCTTCTACATCGGCATCGGCCGCCTTGAACGGCTTTTGCAGCAGCTTGGCTGCCAGCGCCGACAGCCGTGGCTGCCAGCGCGCGGTGCCGAAGGCGAGGTCCTGGGTGAAACCGCGATCACGGTCTTCGACCTTATCCAACTGGGTCGGCAGCGAACTGTTCAGCGAAGCCTTGCCGTTGAGCACGGCGGCCAGGGCCTTGGCGGCGGCCAGACGCGGGTTCATTGGGCGGCCACCCCGAGAAGCGTGCCTACGGCAAATTTCTCACGACGGCTGTTGAACAAATCGCTGAAATTCAGCGCCTTGCCACCGGGCAATTGCAGACGCGTCAGACACAGCGCCTGTTCACCGCAGGCGACCAGCAGGCCGTCCTTGCTGGCACCGATGATTTCACCGGGGGCACCCTTGCCGTCGGCCAGGGTGGCAGCCAACACCTTCAAGGCTTCGCCGTTGAGGGTGCTGTGGCAGATCGGCCACGGGTTGAACGCGCGCACCAGGCGCTCCAGTTCCACGGCCGGGCGGCTCCAGTCGAGGCGCGCTTCGTCCTTGTTCAGTTTGTGCGCGTAGGTCGCCAGGCTGTCGTCCTGCACCTCGCCTTCGAGGGTGCCGGCAGCGAGCCCGGCAATCGCCTGGATCACGGCCGGCGGGCCCATCTCGGCCAAGCGATCGTGCAGGCTGCCGCCGGTGTCTTCGGCGGTGATCGGGGTGCTGACTTTCAACAGCATCGGGCCGGTATCCAGGCCCGCTTCCATACGCATCACGGTCACGCCGCTTTCGCTGTCGCCCGCTTCCACGGCGCGTTGGATCGGTGCCGCACCGCGCCAGCGTGGCAGCAGCGAGGCATGGCTGTTGATGCAACCCAGGCGCGGGATGTCCAGGACCACTTGGGGCAGGATCAAGCCGTAGGCCACCACCACCAGCAGGTCCGGTTTCAGCGCGGCCAACTCGGCCTGGGCCTCGGCGTTGCGCAGGGTCGGCGGTTGCAGCACGGGAATGTGGTGCTCCAGCGCCAGTTGCTTGACCGGGCTCGGCATCAGTTTTTGCCCGCGACCGGCCGGGCGATCCGGCTGGGTGTACACCGCGACGATGTCATAAGGGCTGGCGAGCAGGGCCTTGAGGTGTTCGGCGGCAAATTCGGGTGTGCCGGCAAAAACAATGCGCAGTGGCTCGGTCATGGGCGTTCTCGGTTAAAAGCAGTCACAAAAGAAAAAGGCTTGCCGCAGCAAGCCTTTGGAAGAAGGGCATCAAGCTTGCTGGCGGTGCTTTTTTTCCAGCTTCTTCTTGATCCGGTCACGTTTGAGCGTGGACAGGTAATCGACAAACAGCTTGCCGTTGAGGTGGTCGCATTCGTGCTGGATACACACCGCCAGCAGGCCTTCGGCAACCTGCTCGAAGGGCTTGCCGTCGCGGTCCAGGGCCCTGATCTTCACGCGCACCGGGCGCTCGACGTTCTCGTAGAACTCCGGCACCGACAGGCAGCCTTCCTGGTATTCGCCCATTTCGTCGGTCAGCGCTTCGAACTCGGGGTTGATGAACACCCGTGGTTCGCTGCGATCTTCGGACAGGTCCATCACCACGACACGCTGATGCACGTTGACCTGGGTCGCGGCGAGGCCGATGCCCGGGGCTTCATACATTGTTTCAAACATGTCATCGACCAACTGACGAACCTTATCGTCCACTACGGCCACCGGTTTGGCGATCGTGCGCAGGCGCGAGTCGGGGAATTCGAGGATGTTCAAAATAGCCATAAGCGTAATTGCTGCACATGTGAGGTAAAGGCAAATCGGCGTAGGGATGGACCCGCACGGCCGGTGTGGAACGCTCGGAAGCCGCGAAGGCTATGGCGTTTCACGCGAACGTACATAATAAAGGAGATTCACCCCATGAGGAAATCGCTACTCGTCTTGCTGCTCTGGGCGCCGTTCGCCCAGGCCCTGCTTCCATCGCCCGGCCCGCGCCTGGATCAACCGACGCAACAGGCCATCCAGCGATTTTTGTTACACAATCGCATCCTCGATTCGCCCCTCGATCTCGATAACGCGCCCTACGTTGTCGCGGCAGAGGCCGGGCGCGTGCTGGGGGCCAATGGCGAGCGCGTGCATGCCCGCGGCGTCCTGGACCCGGCCCAGCCAAGCTATGGGATTTTCCGCCGAGGCAAGGTCTACACCGACCCCAAAACCCAGGAGTTACTGGGTATCCACGCCGACGACATCGGCACCGCGCACTGGGTGATGGCCGGCGACCTGACCACCCTTGCCGTACAACGGGTTACCCAGGAAGTGCGCCCCGGCGACCGCTTGCTGCGTGCCGAACCGCCGGTTGCGCTGGCCAGCCTGGAAGGCCCGCAGGCCGCGCCGTTTATCGAAGGGCGCATCATCGACGTGCCCAAGGGCGTGACGCAGATCGGCGTGCTGGATGCCGTGACCCTGAATAAAGGCCGCCGCGACGGCCTGGTCGACGGCCAACGGCTGAATGTGATCAAGAACGGCGCCACGGTACGCGACGCTCTCAGCGGCGCTCCGGTGAAGCTGGCCGATGAGTACGGCGGCATGCTGCTGGTGTTTCGCACCTACGAAAAACTCAGTTACGGCCTGGTCCTCAATGCCTCGCGGCCACTGGCGGTGATGGACCGTTTCGAGACGGCCCGTCAAACGCAATAAATAGGCTGCTAAATAAGTTACCAACAGAGTTATCCACAGCTTGTTCCGGTCAAGGATGATCAGATGTATCCGATAAACAGCAGTGAAATTTCCCCGGCAGAACTGGAAGCCCGGCTACGCTTGCACAGGCTGCCGGAACTGGGCCCGAAGCGTTTTCGCCGGTTGATCGACGCGTTCGGCTGCGCCTCGAAAGCGCTCAGCGCGCCGGCCAGCGCTTGGCGTTCGCTCGGCTTGCCCGCCGTCAGCGCCGAGGCCCGGCGCAGCCATGAAGTCCGCGAGGGCGCGAGTGTCGCATTGGCCTGGCTGGCGCGTCCGGCCCAGCATTTGCTGATGTGGGACCAGCCTGAGTACCCCGCACTGCTGGCCCAGATCGATGACGCACCGCCGTTGTTATTCGTTGCCGGCGACCCTGCGATCCTGGAAAAACCCCAGTTGGCCATGGTCGGCAGCCGTCGCGCATCGCGCCCCGGCATGGACACCGCCGCCGCCTTTTCCCGCAGCCTGGCGAGTGCTGGGTTTGTCATCACCAGCGGCCTGGCCCTGGGCATTGACGGCGCGGCGCATCAAGCGGCCCTGGAGGTCGGCGGGCAGACCATCGGCGTACTCGGCACCGGCCTGGAAAAGTTTTATCCACAGCGCCACCGACGCCTCGCGGCCGCGATGATTGCCCAGGGCAGCGCGGTGGTTTCCGAGTTTCCGCTGGACGCCGCGCCCCAGGCCGGCAATTTCCCCCGGCGCAACCGCATCATCAGTGGTCTGTCGCTGGGCGTGCTGGTGGTGGAAGCCGGCATCGCCAGCGGTTCGCTGATCACCGCGCGGCTCGCCGCCGAGCAAGGGCGCGAGGTATACGCGATTCCCGGCTCGATCCATCATCCCGCAGCCAAGGGTTGTCATCAGCTGATCCGCGACGGCGCGGTGTTGGTGGAAACCATCGAGCACATTCTTGAAGGCTTGCGCGGCTGGCAAGCGCTGCCGTGTCCGGTGCCGCTGCCGGCGACTCATCCACTGGTCGCACTGCTGCATGCGGCGCCCCACACCAGCGAAGCCCTGGCGATTGCCAGCGGGCGGCCGTTGTCCCAGGTGCTGGCGAGCCTCACTGAATTGGAGCTGGAAGGCCAGGTGATCTGCGAAAGCGGGCGTTGGCTCGCGCGCTGCTAGGTTTTGCAGGGAAGATCGGTAAACTGCGCAGAGCTTTAGTCCGGAGAGTGAGTAATGGTCAACAGGTGGCGTGTGCTGGAAGCCGCACGAGAAATTCGCGCAGGCGCGGTGATTGCCTATCCGACCGAGGCGGTCTGGGGCCTGGGCTGTGACCCGTGGAACGAAGCGGCGGTGGACCGGCTGCTGGCGATCAAGAACCGCTCGGTGGATAAGGGCCTGATCCTGGTCGCGGATACTATCCGCCAGTTCGATTTTCTCTTCGAAGACTTCCCGCAGGATTGGATCGACCGCATGGCCAGCACCTGGCCGGGGCCGAACACCTGGCTGGTGCCTCATCAGGACCTGTTGCCGGAATGGGTCACGGGGGAGCATGACACCGTGGCGCTGCGGGTCAGCGACCATCCGCTGGTGCGCGACTTGTGCTCATTGGTCGGGCCATTGATTTCCACCTCGGCCAACCCCCAGGGCCGCCCGGCCGCCCGCACGCGGATTCGCGTCGAGCAGTACTTCCGTGGCCAGGTCGATCTGGTGTTGGGTGGCGCCCTCGGTGGGCGCAAGAACCCGAGCCTGATTCGCGATCTGGTGACGGGTGAGGTTGTGCGGCCGTCCTGAGACCGCGGCGTGGCTATCGCGGGCAAGCCCGGCTCCTACATTCGATCGCTGTCCGTCATGACAACACGGTCAAATGTAGGAGCCGGGCTTGCCCGCGATGGCGCCCTTAGCCACGCCGAAATCCCAAGCCTTACGGCAACAGAATGGTCGACCCGGTCGTGCGCCGCGCCGACAGCTCGGTCTGTGCCTTGGCCGCTTCCGCCAGCGAGAAGCGCTGGTTGATATCGATGCGTACCTTGCCGCTCTGGATCATCGAGAACAGATCATCGGCCATGGCCTGCAAGTCCTTGGGGTTGCTGGCGTAGGTCGCCAGGGTCGGCCGGGTGACGTACAGCGAGCCCTTGGCCGCCAGAATCCCCAGGTTCACCCCGTCCACCGCGCCCGAGGCGTTACCGAAACTCACCACCAACCCCCGGGGCGCTGCGCAGTCCAGCGAGGTCAGCCAGGTGTCCTTGCCGACGCCGTCGTACACCACCGGGCATTTCTTGCCGTCGGTCAATTCCAGCACGCGCTGTGCGACGTTTTCCTTGCTGTAGTCGATGGTTGCCCAGGCGCCGTGGGATTTGGCCACGGCGGCTTTTTCCGGCGAACTGACCGTGCCGATCAGCTTCACGCCCAGGGCCTTGGCCCACTGGCAGGCCAGGGAGCCCACGCCACCGGCTGCGGCGTGGAACAGGATGGTTTCGCCGCCCTTCAACTCATAGGTCTGGCGCAGCAGGTATTGCACGGTCAGGCCCTTGAGCATCGCGCCGGCGGCTTGTTCGAAGCTGATGTCGTCCGGCAGGTGAACCAGGTTGGCTGCGGGCAACACGTGCAGTTCGCTGTAGGCACCCAATGGCCCACTGCCGTAGGCCACGCGGTCGCCGACCTTGAATTGGCTGACCTCGCTGCCCACGGCGTCGACCACACCGGCACCTTCGGCGCCCAGGCCCGACGGCAAGGCCGGCGGCGCGTACAAGCCGCTGCGATAGTAGGTGTCGATGAAGTTCAGGCCGATGGCCGCGTTGCGCACCCGAACCTGCTGTGGGCCAGGTTCTGCTGGCGTGTAGTCCACATACTCAAGCACCTCGGGGCCGCCATGGGCGCTGAACTGGATACGTTTGGCCATCTGCACTTCTCCTGGGTTCGAATTCGGGTAGCCCCCTATCGGACTCCTAAGCTTGATCTTCGTCAACTGCGACGGAGTTGAGTGCGGTGGTATCCTGTGCGCCCATTTGCCGCCGACGCCCAATGGCCTCGCGTAGCTTTGCCCGATTCAAGGTGATGCCATGACTACCCGCACCGAGGCTGTTAAAGCCTATCTGCTTGATCTGCAAGACCGTATTTGCAGCGCCCTGGAAACCTTCGAGACGGACACTCGCTTTATCGAAGACGCCTGGACCCGGCCAGCCGGCGGCGGCGGTCGCACCCGTGTGATTGAAAACGGTACGGTGATCGAAAAAGGCGGCGTCAACTTTTCCCACGTGTTTGGCAGCGGCCTGCCGCCGTCCGCCAGCGCGCATCGCCCCGAGCTGGCCGGGCGTGGGTTTGAAGCGCTGGGGGTGTCGCTGGTGATTCACCCGCACAACCCGCATGTACCGACTTCCCACGCCAACGTGCGCTTTTTCATCGCTGAAAAAGAAGGTGAAGAGCCGGTGTGGTGGTTCGGCGGCGGCTTCGACCTCACGCCCTATTACGCCAACGAAGAAGACTGCATCCACTGGCACCGCGTGGCCGAACAGGCCTGTGCGCCGTTCGGCGCCGACGTTTATGCGCGCTACAAGGCCTGGTGCGACACCTACTTCTACATCAAGCATCGCAACGAACCGCGCGGCATCGGCGGCCTGTTCTTCGATGACTTGAACGAGTGGGACTTCGACACCTGCTTCGCCTTCATCCGTGCCATCGGCGATGCGTACATCGACGCCTACCTGCCGATCGTGCAGCGCCGCAAGGCCCAGGCCTATACCGAACAGCAGCGCGAATTCCAGGAATTCCGCCGTGGTCGCTACGTTGAATTCAACCTGGTCTACGACCGTGGCACCTTGTTCGGCCTGCAGTCGGGCGGGCGTACCGAGTCGATCCTGATGTCGCTGCCGCCCCAGGTGCGCTGGAGCTACGACTGGAAAGCCGAGGCCGGCAGCGAAGAAGCGCGCCTCACCGACTACTTCCTGCAAGACCGCGACTGGCTCGGCGTGGCTGCGCCCAAGGCGGCGGTCTGATGGACCGTTATGTGGTGTTCGGCAACCCCATCGGCCACAGCAAGTCGCCGTTGATCCACCGCATGTTCGCCGAGCAGACCGGCGAGCAACTGGACTACAGCGCTCTGCTTGCGCCGCTCGAGGATTTCATCGGGTTTGCCCGTGAGTTTTTTCAACAAGGCCGTGGCGCCAACGTCACGGTGCCGTTCAAGGAAGACGCCTACCGCCTGGCCGACACCCTCACCGCACGCGCCGAGCGCGCCGGGGCGGTGAACACCCTGAGCAAGCTGGCCGATGGCAGCCTGCTGGGCGATAACACCGACGGCGCCGGCCTGGTGCGCGACCTGACGGTGAATGCCGGGCTGCACCTGCAAGGGCAACGCATCCTCTTGCTCGGCGCTGGCGGCGCAGTGCGCGGGGCGTTAGAGCCGTTGCTGGCCGAGCGGCCGGCGTCGCTGATCATCGCCAACCGCACCGTGGAAAAAGCCGAAATGCTCGCCGAGTTGTTCGACGATTTGGGCCCGGTGTCTGCCAGTGGTTTCGACTGGCTGTGTGAGCCGGTGGACGTGATCATCAATGCCACCTCCGCCAGCCTGTCAGGCGATGTACCGCCGATTGCAGGCAGCTTGATCGCGCCGGGCAAAACGTTTTGCTACGACATGATGTATGCCAAGGAACCGACCGCATTCTGCCGCTGGGCCACGGAACACGGCGCGGCGGTGGCGATGGATGGCCTGGGCATGCTGGTGGAGCAGGCGGCGGAAGCGTTCTTCCTGTGGCGCGGCGTGCGTCCGGATTCGGCGCCGGTGTTGGCCGAACTGCGCCGCCAATTGGCTTGAGGCAACTCGAAAGGTGGGAGGAGCAAGCCCCCTCCCACCTGTTTGACCGCATTCAGTCTTCGAAATGGATGGGGCAATTGTCGGCGCCTTCCAGCTTTTTCAACTCCTCGACGACCTGCGGCCTGGCCCGGCGCAAGGTCAGGCTACGGCCCATCGCCCTTAATCGCCGCGCTTCCTGGTGCAGCATCTCCACCCCGGAATAGTCGATAAAGTTGATCTGCTGCGCTTCGATTACCACCCGCTCACTCTGCAGGCTTTGCAGGCGAACCTGCAGGTAATGGCTGGCGCCGAAAAAGATCGAGCCACCGACCCGCAACACCTCTTCCTCGCCGTCGCGCCATTGCTGAACCCGCGGCTGCGAGGTGCGCTTGAGGTAGAAAAACAGTGAGGCCAGCACTCCGGCGTAAATCGCGGTTTGCAGCTCCAGCAGCAACGTGGCGATGCAGGTCAGGCTCATCACCACAAACTCGGCGCGACTGACCCGGAACAACGCGCGAATGCCCCGATGATCCACCAGGCCCCAACTGATCAGCAGGATGCTCGCGGCCATGCTCGGGATCGGTATATGTGCGATCAGCGCTGCACCAAACAGTGCGAACAATGCCACCCACAGGGCGGAAAACACCCCCGCCAGCGGCGAGCAGGCGCCTGCTTCGTAGCTGAGGCCGGAGCGCGTAAAGGAACCGGCCGACAGGTAGCCGGAGAAAAATCCGCCGACGATATTGGACAAACCCTGCGCTCGAACTTCCTGGTTGGCGTCGAGCAATTGCTGTGAGCGCGCCGCCAGCGAGCGCGCGATCGACAGGCTGGTCACCAGCCCGAGCATACCCACCGCCACGGCGCTGGGCAGCAGGCGCAAGAGCATGTCCAGGTCCAGCGGCAACGGGCTGAATGGCGGCAGCTTGCCGATAAACGCACTGACCAGCGCCACCTGCCCGAATATCGCCGGCCACAGCCAGGCGGCCAGGCTGCCCAGCGCCAGCGTGATCAACAGCGTCGGCCAGCGCGGCAGCAGGTACTTGAGCAGCGCGCCCGCCAGCAAGGTGCCGAGCCCCAGGGCGAGTGAGGCGCGGTCCCACTCGCCGCCGTGCTCGATCAGTGTCATCAGACTGTTGATCGCCGTGGCCTGGCTCGGCAAATCCAGGCCCAACAGGTTGGGCAGTTGGCCGAGGGCAATCACCACGGCGGCGCCGAGGGTGAACCCCAGCACCACCGAATGGGAGATGAAATTCACCAGCGCGCCGAAGCGCAGCAGGCCGAGCAACCACTGGAACACCCCGGCGAGGAAGGTCAGCAGCAGGATCAAGGTGATGTAGTCCTGTGAACCCGGCACGGCCAGGGGGCTGACGCTGGCGTAGAGCACGATGGAAATCGCCGCCGTGGGGCCGCAGATCAGGTGCCAGGACGAACCCCAGAGGCACGCGATCAGCACCGGGATGATCGCGGCGTACAGGCCGTATTCCGGTGGGAGACCGGCGATGAGCGCGTAGGCAATCGACTGCGGCAAGGCCAGCACCGCGCCGCTGAGGCCGACGATCACGTCCCGGCCGACGCTGGCGCGGGTTTGGCGCGGCAGCCAACTGAGGAAGGGGAAGAGTGTGTGGCGGTTGGGCCGGGGCATCGCAAACTCGGGCTGAAAGGTTTGGCTCAGGGTATCAGTACACACCAGCTTTTTGTGGGAGGGGGCTTGCCCCCGATAGCGGCGAACCAGCCGCCGAAGATGTCGACTGACACTCACCTATCGGGAGCAAGCCCCCTCCCACATTTGGATAGTGGTGGGCTTTAGAGCTTGGCTTTTACGGCCGCCAATGCATCCTGGCCGTCCACGGTTTTCACGCCGTCGAGCCACTGCTCCAGTACCGCCGGGTTGGCCTTGATCCACGCCTTCGCCGCATCCGCGTTGCTGACCTTGTTGTTGACCACCGCGGCCATGATGCTGTTCTCCATCGCTTGGGTGAAACTCAGGTTGGTCAGCAGTTTTCCTACGTTCGGGCAGGCTTGTGCATAACCCTTGCGCGTCAGGGTATACACGCTGCCGGTGTCGCCGAAGTACTTCTCGCCGCCCTTGAGGTAATGCATTTTCAACTGCACATTCATCGGGTGCGGGGTCCAGCCGAGGAAGGTGATGAAGCGCTGTTTCTTCACCGCCCGTGAGACTTCGGCGAGCATCGCCTGTTCGCTGGACTCGATCAGCTTCCATTGGCCCAGGTCGAAGTCGTTCTTCTTGATGATCTCCTGCAGCGAGAGGTTTGCCGGCGCGCCGGAGCCGATGCCGTAGATCTTCTTGTCGAACTTGTCGGCGAATGAGTTGAGGTCGGCAAAGTCATGCACCCCGGCGTCCCACACATAGTCCGGCACAGCCAGGGTGAATTCGGTGCCGTTGAGGTTTTTCGCCAACTGCACCACATCGCCGTTGGCCACGAATTTGTCGTAGAAACCTTGCTGCGCCGGCATCCAGTTACCCAGGAACACATCCACCTGGCCGTCCTTGAGCCCGCCGAAGGTGATCGGCACCGCCAGGGTGTCGACCTTGGGCTTGTAACCCATGCCCGTCAGCAGAAAACCGGCGACGGCATTGGTGGCGGCAATATCACTCCAGCCGGGATCGGCCATCCTCACCGTCTCACAACCGGCGTCTGCATACACGGTGGCGCTGCTCAACGCCGCCATGCCCATTACGCCCAGCACCACAGTCAATTTTTGCATGGCCTTCCCTCTGTTTTATTAGTTTTGGCAGGGTTGTGGATAACGTGCCTTGCGCTCCAGGTCGTCGAGGTCGATATGGTTGCGCATGTATTGCTGACTGGCGTCCACCAGCGGCTGGTGATCCCAGCTCTTCAGCTTGCCCTGGGTCAGCGCCTGGTAGACCAGGCGGCGACGGCGTTGACTGGCGAGCACCTGCTGGTGGATCGCCGGGATGTCCCATTTGGCCCGCGCCTCAAGCAGAAAGGCGGCAAACAGCGCCCGATGCTGCGGCGATTGGCTGAGTTCTTCCTGCTCGCGCGGGTCGTTGTGTATGTCGAACAGTAGGCAGGGGTCGTCTTCGCTGTAGATGAATTTGTAGGCGCCACGGCGAATCATCATCAGCGGGCTGAGGGTGCCTTCGGCCATGTATTCGCCGAATACTTCGTCGTGCCCGCCCTGCCCTTGCAGGTGCGGGACCAGCGAGCGGCCGTCCATGGGCAAGAACGGTTCGAGTTCGCCGCCGGCCAGTTCCACCAAGGTCGGCAACAGGTCGGCGGTGGAGACCGCCTGGGTCACACGGCCCGCCGCGAACTGCCCCGGCGCGCTGATCAGCAGCGGCACGCGGGCGGCCATTTCGAACCAGTGCATTTTGTACCAGAGGCCGCGCTCGCCGAGCATGTCGCCATGGTCGCCGGAGAAAATGATCAGGGTGTCGTCGGCCAGGCCGGTGTCTTCCAGGGTCTGCAGCAGCTTGCCGACATTGCTGTCGATGTAACTGCAGGCACCGAAGTAGGCGCGGCGCGCATCGCGGATCTTGTCCACTGGCAGCGGCTTGTCCCACAGGTCGTAGACCTTGAGCAGGCGCTGGGAGTGCGGGTCGAGATCGCCCTGGGCCGGGGTTGTGGGCAACGGGATGTCGCTGTCGTCGTACAGATCCCAGAATGGTTTAGGAATGGTGTACGGGTCGTGGGGATGGGTCATCGACACGGTGAGGCAGAACGGCTGGTCGCCGCCCTCGCGAATGTGGTCGAACAGGTACTGCTGGGCCTTGAACACCACCTCTTCGTCGAAATCCAGTTGGTTGGTCCGCACGCACGGCCCGGCTTGCAGCACCGAGGACATGTTGTGGTACCAGGTGGGGCGCACGTCCGGCTCATCCCAGTTCACCGCCCAGCCATAGTCGGCGGGGTAGATGTCGCTGGTCAGGCGCTCTTCGTAACCGTGCAACTGGTCTGGCCCGCAGAAATGCATCTTGCCCGACAGCGCGGTGCGGTAGCCAAGACGACGCAGGTAGTGGGCATACGTCGGCACATCGGCGGGGAAATCTGCCGCGTTGTCGTAAGCGCCGATCTTGCTCGGCAACTGGCCGCTGACCAGGGTAAAGCGCGACGGCGCGCACAGCGGGCTGTTGCAGTAGGCGGCGTCGAACACCACGCCTTGTGCGGCGAGGCGACTGAGGTTCGGCAACTTGATCGGGGAAGGTCCGTAGAACGGCAGCATCGGCGCGGCCATTTGATCGGCCATGATGAAAAGAATGTTCTTGCGCTTCATGGGTCTTCGGCATTCCATAGGCGGTGTTTATGCGAATGAGCATGCAGCCCATGGAAAATGGGGTAAAGCCCATGAAATGCAATGTCTAGGATAAGTACAGCTTATGTATAAAGCCTTCGGCGACGTATCCCTCGATTTGCTCCGGGCGTTCGAAGCGGCGGCGCGCCACCGCAGTTTTACCGCTGCGGCGATGGAGCTGGGCACCACCCAACCGGCCATCAGCCAGCAGATCAAGCGCCTCGAAGAGCAATTGGCGATCCGCCTGTTTGATCGCATCTACCGTGGCATCGAGCTGACCGACGCCGGCGCGCTGCTGTTCGAACATGTCCAGGGCGGTTTGCAGACCATCAACCAGGGCCTGAGCGCGATCACCCAGCAGGACCAGCACGAAGTGCTGCAAGTGGCCACCGACTTCGCCTTCGCCGCCTACTGGCTGATGCCGCGCCTGCATCGCTTCCATGCGGCCAACCCCCAGGTCGACGTCAGCCTGGTGACCAGCGAGCGCAATCACGCCACGTTGCGCAGCGATATCGACGTGGCGGTGCTGTTTGGCGACGGCCGTTTCAAGCAGGGCGACAGCCTGTGGCTGTTCAATGAGGAAGTGTTCCCGGTGTGCAGTCCGCAATGGCTCAAGGACCAGGCCACGCCGCTGACCGTGCAGACCTTGCCCGACTGCCCCTTGCTGCACCTGCGCCAGGAACACACCAGCCAGTGGTTCGACTGGAGCGGCGTGTTCCGCGAACTGGGCATTACCAGCACGCCGACCCCCGGCCAACTGCGCTTCGATAACTACACCCTGTTGATCCAGGCGGCGATTGCCGGCCAGGGCGTGGCCATCGGCTGGCGCCACTTGGTGGACAACCTGCTGGAACAGAAATGGCTGTGCCGGCCGATCAGCGACACGGTGATCTCACGCTTCGGCTACTACGTGGTGCAGCCGCAGCGCAAACGGCGGGGGCAGTTGGTCGAGCGGTTCGTCGACTGGCTGGTGGCGGAGCAGGCGCGCAGTGCACAGTCGCTGACCGGGCTGGCCCTGCCGTCGATTGCCGTCTAGGGGGCGACGACCTGAAGGACCACACCGAGTACGCGATCTGGATGGGTGCGATACGCGAACTGAATCTGTCGGTTTTTTAACCTCTCTTATCAGATAAAGCCTGGCCGTTCCCGCAGTAAAAGGCGGAGTGGTTGTAGGATTTATCTCGATTAATTCCAATATGTGGGATTGATATTTATATATTGAGATATCGCCGAGCATAGGTTTATATTCGCCCATCTGCTTTTTTCAGCACCCACTCATTTCAGGTGAAGCGATGCCGGCGCAATTGATCGCGCTCGATTGGGGAACCAGTTCCCTTCGTGCTTATAAACTCGGCCCCGCAGGCGTGGTGCTGGAACAACGTGCGTTGGCGTCGGGGATCATGCACCTGCCCAGCCAGCCCCGGGAGATTGCCGGCGTTTGCTGCAGCGATGGCTTCGAGTTGGCGTTCGACGCGGCCTGTGGCGATTGGCTCGACGCGCAACCGGGCTTGCCGGTGATCGCCTGCGGCATGGTCGGCAGCGCCCAGGGCTGGAGCGAAGCGGCCTACCGCAACACCCCGGTCGACGTCGCCAGCCTCGGCCAAGCGTTGCACCGCGTGCGCAGTGTGCGCGGCGTCGATGTGCATATCGTGCCCGGCGTGATCGAGCAGGTCGGCTTGCCCAACGTGATGCGCGGCGAAGAAACCCAGGTACTCGGCGTGCTGCAAGGCCTTGGCGCCGAGGTCTTGATCGGCCTGCCCGGCAGCCATTCCAAATGGGTCGAGGTGGTCGATGGCTGTATCACCCATTTCGACACCTTCATGACCGGCGAGCTGTTCGCGGTGCTGAGCAAGCACAGCCTGCTCGGGCGCACCCAACAACCCGCCGAACGCTTCCAGGCGGCGGCTTTCGACCGCGGCGTGCGCGTGGCGCTGTCGGCAGACGGCCAGCGCGGCGTGCTGTCGACGCTGTTCAGCGCACGCACCCTGGGCTTGACCGGCGAACTTGCCCCGGACCAGCAGCCCGACTACCTCTCCGGCCTGTTGATCGGCCATGAACTCGCCGGCTTGCCCGGTGCCGCCAAACATAAGCCGATCATCCTGGTCGGCGCCGCACCGCTCTGTACACGTTACCAGCGTGCCCTCGGCCTCTGCGGCTTCGCCCACGTCAGCCTGGCGCAAGAGGCCAGCGAACGCGGCCTCTGGCAGTTGGCCCAGGCCGCCGGGCTCATTCAACCAGCAATGGAGGCCTGACATGCTCAAGCAAGCACTCACGCAAAACGGTTTGATCGCGATCCTGCGCGGCGTGCGCCCGGACGAAGCCGAGGCAATTGGCCAGGTGCTGTACCGCGCCGGTTTTCGCGTGATCGAAGTCCCGCTCAATTCGCCGGACCCTTACACCAGCATCCGCACCCTGCGTGACAGCCTGCCCGCCGATTGCCTGATCGGCGCCGGCACGGTGTTGACGCCGGCGCAGGTCGAGCAGGTCAAGGCCGCCGGTGGCCAGGTGATCGTGATGCCCCACAGCGATGCCAAGGTCTTGCGTGCCGCGAAAGCCGCCGGCCTGTACCTGTCGCCAGGTGTGGCCACCCCGACCGAGGCGTTCGCCGCGCTGGCCGAAGGCGCCGACGTATTGAAACTGTTCCCCGCCGAGCAAATGGGCCCGGCGGTGATCAAGGCGTGGCTGGCGGTGTTGCCGGCGGGCACGCTGTTGCTGCCGGTCGGCGGCGTGAGCCCGGCCAACATGCAGGTGTATTTCGACGCCGGCGCCAGAGGCTTCGGCCTGGGGTCCGGATTGTTCAAGCCGGGCATGTCCGTGGCCGAGGTGGCGAGCAGTGCCCAGGCGTATGTCGCGGCCTGGAACGCCTTGAACTGATCGCAAGCTTGGCGCCTTGGGCGCTGCATCGACAAGAGAGATAAGAAGATGAAAATCACCAAACTGACTACCTTCATCGTCCCACCGCGCTGGTGCTTCCTCAAAGTGGAGACCGACCAGGGCGTCACCGGCTGGGGCGAACCCGTGGTCGAAGGCCGCGCCCACACGGTGGCGGCTGCGGTCGAGGAACTGTCCGACTACCTGATCGGCAAAGACCCACGCAATATCGAAGACATCTGGACCGTGCTCTATCGCGGCGGTTTCTATCGCGGCGGCGCCGTGCATATGAGCGCGCTGGCCGGCATCGACCAGGCGCTGTGGGACATCAAGGGCAAGGCCCTGGGCGTGTCGGTCAGCGACCTGCTGGGCGGCCAGGTACGTGACAAGATTCGCGTGTATTCGTGGATCGGCGGCGATCGCCCCGCCGACACCGCCCGCGCCGCCAAAGAGGCCGTGGCCCGTGGCTTCACTGCGGTAAAAATGAACGGCACGGAAGAATTGCAGTTCGTCGACAGCTTCGAAAAAGTCGACCTGGCGCTGGCCAACGTCGCCGCCGTGCGCGATGCCGTCGGCCCCAACGTGGGCATCGGCGTCGACTTCCATGGCCGCGTACACAAGCCCATGGCCAAGGTGCTGATGAAAGAGCTGGACCCGTACAAACTGATGTTCATCGAAGAGCCGGTACTCAGCGAAAACTACGAAGCGCTGAAAGAACTCGCACCGCTGACCAGCACCCCGATTGCCCTGGGCGAGCGCCTGTTCTCGCGCTGGGACTTCAAACGCGTGCTCAGCGAAGGCTACGTCGACATCATCCAGCCGGACGCTTCCCACGCTGGCGGTATCACCGAAACCCGCAAGATCGCCAACATGGCCGAAGCCTACGACGTGGCCCTGGCGCTGCACTGCCCGCTGGGCCCGATCGCGCTGGCCGCCTGCCTGCAGCTGGACGCGGTCTGCTACAACGCGTTTATCCAGGAGCAAAGCCTGGGCATTCACTACAACGAGAGCAACGACCTGCTCGACTACGTGCGCGACCCGGGCGTGTTCGACTATGACCAGGGCTTCGTGAAGATCCCCAACGGGCCGGGCCTGGGCATCGAGATCAACGAGGAATACGTGATCGAACGCGCGGCCATCGGCCATCGCTGGCGCAACCCGATCTGGCGCCATGCCGACGGCAGTTTTGCCGAGTGGTGATGTCTGCCTGAAAAAATGTGGCAAAAAATGTGGGAGGGGGTTTGCCCCCGATAGCTGAGTGTCAGTCGACATCTTCGGCGGCTGGTTCACCGCTATCGGGGGCAAGCCCCCTCCCACATTTGAGCTGGTTTGGTCAGTAAGTCCGTCCTCAATAAACATAAGAAGAGACAACCCCATGCACCCTGAATCCCTCACCGGGCAGGCTTCTTTAGTCACGCCTAGCAGAAAGCGCTACTTCATCATGGTGCTGCTGTTTATCACCGTGGTGATCAACTACCTCGACCGCAGCAACCTGTCGATCGCGGCCCCGGCCCTGACCAGTGACCTGGGCATCGACCCGGTGCATGTCGGGCTGATTTTCTCGGCGTTCGGCTGGACCTACGCCGCCATGCAAATCCCCGGCGGCTGGCTGGTCGACCGGGTGCCGCCGCGCATCCTCTACACCGTGGCCCTGCTGCTGTGGTCCATCGCCACTGTGATGCTCGGTTTTGCGGCCAGCTTCATCGCGCTGTTTGTCCTGCGCATGGCGGTGGGCGCCCTGGAAGCGCCGGCCTATCCGATCAACAGCCGCGTGGTCACCACGTGGTTCCCCGAGCGTGAGCGCGCCACGGCGATTGGCTTCTACACCTCCGGCCAGTTCGTCGGGCTGGCGTTTCTCACCCCGGTGCTGGCCTGGTTACAGCACCACTACGGCTGGCACATGGTGTTTGTCACCACCGGCGGCGTCGGCATCCTCTGGGCGCTGATCTGGTACGCGGTGTACCGCGAGCCGAAGGACTTCAAAGGCGCCAACGCCGCTGAAATCGAACTGATCCGTGCCGGCGGCGGGCTGGTGGACATGCAGGCGCAAACCACCAAGGCACCGTTCAGTTGGGTCGACCTGGGCATCGTGCTGAGCAAGCGCAAACTCTGGGGCATCTACCTGGGGCAGTTCTGCCTGAACTCCACGCTGTGGTTCTTCCTGACATGGTTCCCGACCTATCTGGTGAAATATCGCGGGATGGACTTCATCAAATCCGGCCTGCTCGCTTCCCTGCCCTTCCTCGCGGCGTTTGTCGGCGTGCTGTGCTCCGGGATTTTTTCCGACTGGTTGATTCGCCGCGGCGCATCAGTGGGCTTTGCGCGCAAGTTGCCGATCATCGGCGGGCTGTTGATTTCCACCGCGATCATTGGCGCCAACTACGTGGATTCGACGGCCTGGGTGATTGCGTTCCTGGCAGTGGCGTTCTTCGGCAATGGCCTGGCGTCGATCACCTGGTCGCTGGTGTCGACCTTGGCACCCGCTCGCTTGCTCGGCTTGACCGGTGGCGTGTTCAACTTCATCGGCAACCTGGCGGCGATTGCCACGCCGATCGTGATTGGCTTCCTGGCCAGCGGCGATTCGTTCGCACCGGCAATCACCTATATCGCAGTGCTGGCGTTGCTCGGGGCGCTTTCCTACATCTTGTTGGTGGGCAAGGTCGAACGGATCGAGTTGTAAAAAAAAACGGGCGACCTTGGGGTCGCCCGTTTTTTTTGCGGCTTACGGCACCGACATTTCGTTGCGGAATATATTCAGCGGGTCCCAGCGCTGCTTGGTAAGCCGCAGCCGGCTTTCGATGATCAGGTCGGGGAAGAAAACCGTGTACCACTGGGGGTTCTTGGCGTTCGCCGGGTTGCCGCCGAGGTGCGTCATGTCGAGGTCGGGGTAATTGATGTAGCAGCCCTCGAACTCTGCGTTGAGCGGCACGCCTTGATCGTTGGCGAAGGCGTTGAAAAACAGCCCCTGAATCCAATCGGCATGTGCCTGGTCGGTGGTGGCACTGGCATCGCGCCAATAACACTGCGGTTGCCACTTGAGGAAAGAGCCGCGCTGGGCCGCGGATGATTCGCGCCGCACCGCCGGATCTGGCTGGTTGATGCGCCCGCCGAACGACTGGATCTGTATGAGGCTTTGGGTCAACACGTTCGCCGGGTCGGGCCAGGTCAGTGTGGTCCAGATCGCGGATAACACCTGCGGCGTGAAAATGCCTTTCTGATAGGCCGACTTATAGCGCCCGCGCTGGTTGTCGCCGGAGCCGTTGAGGGTTTGCTGGCACGGCAGCCAGTCGAGACGGCGCACGACGGCCTGCGCCGTGCTCAAGGAGTTGATGACACGCCCGGTGGGGTTGCTTCGCGGCAGGTGGATCACGTGAAACGGTGTCACCGATTCGCTGGCGGCAATGCCGATGGCGTCCAGCATCGTCGTGACAAAATCGTTGAAGGGCGCCTGATCGTTCAACTCGCCGTCTTTGTCCACGTAGTGAATGCCCAGCGTGACGTTGCCGGTGTGCTGGTGGCGCATTTCCAGCTTGGTCGCCAGGCCCCAGGTGTCCGGGTTGGCCTGATGTTGGGCGAACCAGGCTTGATAGGCCACCAGCAATCGCTCGAGCGCCGGTTTGGTCAGCATCGCCCAGTCCCATTCCAGTACCAGCCAAAGCACCTCCTTGGGGGCGTCCGGCAGGTCCTTGAAGTAATAACTGGTGATGATCCCGAACTGCCCGCCGCCGGCACCGCAGCACGCGGCAAACAGGTCCAGTTCGTCCGGGTCGGTGCTCTCCCGGCAGACATGCAGCGCTGTCAGGCCGTTGCCCTGGGCGTTGGGCACCAGAATATCGACACCGGACAGCCAGTCGCACACCAGGCCGTGTTTGCGCGAGAGCAAGCCGTAGCCGCCACCGCAGATGTGCCCGCCCAGGCCCACCGAATAACACGAACCCCCGGGCAGGGTCTTGTTGGCCAACGTGTACAGTGCGACGTAGGCGTCCCAGTTCTGCCCGCCGGCCTCCAGGCGAAAGCGGTAGCGATAGGGCAAGGTCGGTATCAACTGGGAGTGCAGTTGGCCGTCGGCATCGTAGTCCAGTTGCTTCATTTGCCCGATATCCAGAATCGCCAATACCTCATTGGGGTTGTCGGGCATCTTGTTGGCGACGAAACCTTCGTAACAGTGGCCGCCGCTGCGCACGGTAATCCGGCCATTGGCAACGGCCAGGGCCTGCGCCGCGGCGTCGATGATGTCCTGGGGGCTGTAACAGAGGTAAATCAGGTTGGCGCCGTTGGGCGAGGATTGGCCCTGCACGTTGCCCAACGGCCAGCGCAGGTTGAAGCCTTTTTGCAAGGTGGCGTGACGGCGGTCCGATTCGGTGATGAGATCAAATGCCATGATGTACTCCATAGAGCCAAGAATGACTTCTGATGCGGCTAACTTAACGACCGGGAGCGCAAGAAATACCGGGGCTTGCTGAGGTGGTTAGACGGCAATAGGCATGAAGTGCGTTAAGGGGGAACGAACGGTTCGCCCCTTAAGCCTAGCGGAAGAAATCGCGGAACCGTGGCGTCAGTTCAACACGCCTTCCAGAATCTCATAGACGATGCCGGTGCCCACTGCGATCAGCACCACGTCCGGGCCCGAACGGCGCCATTCGTAACCCTCGTAGTACGGCAGGCGCGCCAGGGCGCGGTTGTCGAGGCGTTCGCCATAGTAGCCGTGGGGCAGCGGCCGGCCACGGACCAGGCGCACATTCGGCGGCGGTGGCGCGCCACGGCCGAATTGGCCGTGGTTGTCGTGGATGATCTGGCGCACCGGGCCGAAGTCCTGGGGCGGGCCGCCGCGATGGTTGTCCTGCGGGCCGCGATGGTCGTCGCCACGTTGCTCGTGCTGGTCTTGTGGGCCGCCACGGTCGTCACCGCGCTGGTCAGGCGGCGCGGCTTGCACCAGGGCGCTGGCGGCAAGCACCAGGACGCCACAACCAGCAATCACGGATTTGCGCATTTTCATCGGGAATTCCTCGGGGCACACATACAAAAAAAGGGATTGCGAACACGGTTCGAAATCCCTTGGTCTTGTTGTTTAGGCCACGGTGTTGCCAGTTGATTCCTGTGTATCAGGAACTTTACCTACCGCATACGAGGCGCTTACTTACGTGCGTTACGGACACCTTCCGACAGCGCCGCGCACAGGCTCAGCACGCCGTCGATGGCTTGCTGGTCGTTGCTGGCGTTGGCGATGTGATCGATCAGCGCCGAACCCACCACCACACCATCTGCCAAGCGCGCGATGGCGGCCGCTTGTTCCGGCGTGCGGATACCGAAACCGATGCTGATCGGCAGGTCGGTATGGCGACGCAGGCGGGCCACGGCTTCTTCGACATGTTCCAGGGTGGCGGCACCGGCACCGGTCACACCGGCCACCGACACGTAGTACACAAAGCCCGAGCTGCCGTTGAGCACGGTCGGCAGGCGCACGTCGTCGGTGGTCGGCGTGGTCAGGCGGATAAAGTCGATGCCTGCCGCCTGGGCCGGGTCGCACAGCTCGCCGTTATGTTCGGGCGGCAGGTCGACCACGATCAGGCCGTCGACCCCGGCTTGCTTGGCGTCGGCAATAAAGGCCGGCACGCCGTATTTGTGGATCGGGTTGAAGTAACCCATCAGCACCAGCGGGGTGTCGCTGTTGTCCTTGCGGAACTCGCGCACCATCTGCAGGGTTTTCGCCAGGTTTTGCTTGGCGCTCAGCGCGCGGATGTTGGCCAGTTGAATGGCCGGGCCGTCGGCCATCGGGTCGGTGAAGGGCATGCCCAGCTCGATCACGTCGGCACCGGCAGCGGGCAAGCCCTTGAGGATCGCCAGCGAGGTGTCGTAACCGGGGTCGCCGGCGGTGACGAAGGTCACCAGGGCGGCGCGGTTTTGTTGCTTGAGTTGCGCAAAGCGGGTTTGCAGGCGGCTCATTTAGTGTTTCTCCTGCTGGGACTGTTCCATGTGGTGCATCACGGTCTGCATGTCTTTGTCGCCACGGCCGGACAGGTTGACCACCATCAGGTGTTCCTTCGGCAGGGTCGGCGCGCGTTTGAACACTTCGGCCAGGGCGTGGGCGCTTTCCAGTGCAGGAATAATCCCTTCCAGGCGGCAGCATTTGTGAAAGGCGTCGAGCGCTTCGTGGTCGGTCACCGAGGTGTACTGGACGCGGCCGATATCGTGCAACCAGGCGTGCTCAGGGCCGATGCCGGGGTAGTCGAGGCCGGCGGAAATCGAGTGGGCGTCGATGATCTGGCCATCGTCGTCCTGCAGCAGGAAGGTGCGGTTGCCGTGCAGTACGCCCGGTACGCCGCCGTTGAGGCTGGCGGCGTGCTTGCCGGTTTCGATGCCAAAGCCTGCGGCTTCGACGCCGATGATCTCGACGCTGCTGTCATCCAGGAACGGGTGGAACAGGCCCATGGCGTTGGACCCTCCGCCGATGCACGCCACCAGGCTGTCCGGCAGACGGCCTTCCTGGGCTTGCAGCTGGGTGCGGGTTTCCTTGCCGATCACGGACTGGAAGTCGCGCACCATCGCAGGATAAGGGTGCGGGCCGGCAACGGTGCCGATCAGGTAGAACGTGTCGTCGACGTTGGTCACCCAGTCGCGCAGAGCTTCGTTCATCGCGTCTTTGAGGGTGCCGGTGCCGGCGACCACCGGGATCACTTCAGCGCCCAGCAGCTTCATGCGAAATACGTTGGCCTGTTGGCGCTCGATGTCAGTGGTGCCCATGTAGATCACGCATTGCAGGCCGAAACGCGCGGCCACGGTGGCGGTGGCCACACCGTGCATGCCGGCGCCGGTCTCGGCGATGATGCGTTTCTTGCCCATGCGCCGCGCCAGCAGGATCTGGCCGATGCAGTTGTTGATCTTGTGCGCGCCGGTGTGGTTCAGCTCTTCGCGCTTGAGGTAAATCTTGGCGCCGCCGCAGAACTCCGTCAGGCGTTCAGCGAAATACAGCGGGCTTGGTCGACCGACGTAGTCGCGCTGGAAGTAGGCTAATTCCTCGTTGAACGCAGGATCAATCTTGGCCGCTTCGTACTCGCGGGCCAGGTCGAGGATCAACGGCATCAGGGTTTCGGCGACGTAGCGGCCGCCGAATGCGCCGAACAGGCCGTTGGCGTCAGGGCCGTTGCGTAGATCGGTCTGGGACTGAGTCATGGGACGCTCCAGGAAAAGAATTCGGGTGGGAAGCAATGACGCTCACTCTACCCCTGACGCTCAGGGCTGAAAACCGATAAGATCGCTGCAACCTGTCAGGAAAACTCACAGATGAGCCGAGACCTCCCGCCCCTTAACGCCCTGCGCGCCTTCGAAGCTACGGCCCGCCTCAACAGCGTGAGCCAGGCGGCTGAGCAGTTGCACGTCACCCATGGCGCCGTGAGCCGCCAACTTAAAGTGCTGGAAGAACATTTGGGGGTCAGCCTGTTCGTCAAGGAAGGGCGCGGCCTCAAACTCACAGATGCCGGCGTGCGTCTGCGCGATGCGAGTGCCGAGGCGTTCGAGCGGTTAAGGGAGGTGTGCGCGCAAATTACCCAAAGCAGCGCCGATGCACCGTTCGTCCTCGGCTGTTCGGGCAGTTTGCTGGCGCGCTGGTTCATTCCGCGCCTGGGCCGCTTGAATGCCGACCTGCCCGATCTGCGCTTGCACCTGTCGGCGGGTGAAGGTGATCTGGACCCGCGCCGTCCCGGCCTGGATGCCCTGCTGTTGTTCGCCGAACCGCCGTGGCCGGCGGATATGCAGGTGTACGAGCTGGCCAGCGAACGCATCGGCCCGGTCATGAGCCCGCGTTTCGCCGGTTACGAACGCCTGCGCGACGCCCCGGCCACGGCGCTGTGCGGCGAAGCGCTGTTGCACACCACGTCTCGCCCGCAGGCCTGGCCCAGCTGGGCGCAGCAACACGGGATCGAACCCGGTGCGTTAAAACTCGGCCAGGGGTTTGAGCATTTGTATTACTTGCTGGAAGCGGCGGTTGCGGGGCTGGGTGTGGCGATCGCGCCGGAGCCGCTGGTGGCGGAGGACGTGCGCGCCGGTCGCCTGGTGGCGCCGTGGGGTTTCACGCAAACCCCGGCGCACCTGGCGTTGTGGCTACCCAAGCGCGCCGCGGACGGGCGCGCTCGGCAATTGGCGCAATGGCTCAAGGCTGAGCTGTCGCGCCAGCCGGTATAGCCGGCAGATCAGTTACCGCGTTTGCACAAAAGGTAAGCCGCCAGCAGGCCCAGCGCGCCAACGGCAACGCCGGCGGTAGTCCATGGGTGTTCTTGTGCGTAGTCCCGGGTCGCCACGCCGGTTTCGCGGATTTTGACTTTGCTTTCTTCGTAGGCGTCGCTGATCAGGTGACGAGAATGCTTGAGCGCGTTCTCGGCATTGCTTTTCAGGGCCTTCAGAGTCTTGAGCGACTCATCGGATGCGTCGTCCTTGAGGCTCTCTAGGGACTTGAGCAGGCTCGAAATCTCGGCTTCCATGCTTTCCAGCGACGCTTTGCGTAAAGAGGTGTTGGCCATGTGGACTCTCCTGAAGTGATTAGGTGGCGTGTGTAGATACCGACTACGGCCATTTCAGAAAGTGCAGTAAATCTGAACTTTCGAGTAGGAACGGTCGCCAGAAGCAGTATGAGCTTTGACTGCTAGGCTTTATTGACGACCCTCAGGAGAAACGCCATGTCTGATCATCACACTTACAAGAAAGTCGAATTGGTGGGTTCGTCCACCACCAGCATCGAAGAGGCGATCAACAACGCCCTGGCTGAAGCCAGCAAGAGCATCAAGCATTTGGAGTGGTTCGAGGTGACCGAAACCCGTGGCCATATCAAGGACGGCAAGGCTGCGCACTTCCAGGTTACGTTGAAGGTGGGGTTCCGAATTGCCAGTAGTTGATCGAAACCGTTGAACTTGCCGGCTGGCCGATTGCCATAACCTGCGCTACAACCAATGGGGGCCGATGCGACCAGCGTCGGCACGCTCGTTTCGATCAGCGCAAGGGAAGTGACGGATGAAGAAGTTCTTGTTAGCAGTAGGTTTGTTGAGCATGGCGGGCACCGTGCTGGCGGCGGGCAAGCCGTGTGAAGAGCTGAAAAGCGAAATTGCCGCGAAAATCGACGCCAAGGGTGCTTCGGGTTATTCGCTGGACGTGGTGGCTAAAGGCGCTGCGGCTGACGGCAAGGTGGTTGGCACCTGTGAAGGCGGCACCAAGGAAATCGTCTACAAGCGCGGTTAATCGCGCGTTGCAGACATAAAAAACCGACGCGCGCGCGTCGGTTTTTTTTCGCCTGCCAGATTTAGCCCTTCATCAACTGCGCGAGCAGTTCGTAGGAATGAATCCGGTCGGCGTGTTCGTACAGGTCGCAGGTAAAGATCAGCTCGTCGGCGCCGGTCTGTTCGACCAGTACTTCCAGTTTGGCGCGGATCTTCGCCGGGCTGCCGACCATCGCCAGGCCGAGGAAGCTGCCCACCGCGTCTTTTTCATGGGGCAGCCACAGGCCGTCCATGCTTTCCACCGGCGGACGCTGCACCAGGCTCTGCCCGCGCATCAGCGCCAGGATGCGTTGGTAGACGGAAGTGGCCAGGTAATCGGCCTGTTCGTCGGTATCCGCCGCGACCAACGGAAGGCCGAGCATTACGTAAGGCTTGTCCAGAACGGCCGAAGGCTTGAAGTGATTGCGGTACACACGAATCGCCTCATGCATCAAGCGCGGTGCGAAATGCGAGGCAAAGGCGTAGGGCAAGCCGCGCTCCCCCGCCAACTGTGCGCTGAACAGGCTGGACCCGAGCAGCCACACCGGGACGTTGGTGCCGGTGCCGGGAACCGCGATCACCCGCTGGTCGGGCGTGCGCGGGCCGAGGTAGGCCATCAATTCGGCCACGTCTTCGGGGAAGTCGTCGGCGCTGCCGGAGCGCTCACGGCGCAGGGCGCGGGCGGTCATCTGGTCGGAACCGGGCGCACGGCCCAGGCCCAGGTCGATCCGGCCGGGGTACAGGCTTTCCAGGGTGCCGAATTGTTCGGCGATCACCAGCGGTGCATGGTTGGGCAGCATCACGCCGCCGGAGCCGACGCGGATGGTCGAAGTGCCGCCGGCCAGGTAACCGAGCAATACCGAGGTGGCCGAGCTGGCGATGCCGTCCATGTTGTGGTGTTCCGCCACCCAGAAGCGGTTGTAGCCAAACTTTTCCACATGCTGGGCCAGGTCCAGGGAATTGCGCAACGACTGCGCGGCGCTGCCGTTGGCCCGCACGGGCACCAGGTCGAGGGTCGAGAACTTCACGTCGGACAGCGATTTCATAAGCCTGCTTCTCCAATAAGGGCGCAGGTTTCTTAGACGAACCAAAACCTGCCGCTTCATGTGCATGTTCTATGCAATGAGGGCATATACCCGAGATTCAATAGGTCGTGCGAAATTTCCTACTTTGTTGCTAGGTTTCTCTTACAAGTGAACTTTGCCAAAGCATCTATCCTCAGAACCCTTACTGACGCAAAACCATCGTTTGAGGAGACTGCTATGAGTATCGTTAAAAAAGCATCCGCGCATTGGGAAGGTGATCTGAAGACAGGCCTGGGTTCCATCTCCACGGAAACCGGCGTGCTGCGCGAAGCGCCCTACGGCTTCAAGGCCCGTTTCGAGGGCGGCAAGGGCACCAACCCTGAAGAGTTGATCGGTGCGGCCCACGCTGGCTGTTTCTCCATGGCGTTTTCCATGATTCTCGGCGACGCCGGGCTCAAGGCTGACAGCATCGACACCCAGGCCGAAGTGACCCTGGACCAGGTCGACGGTGGTTTTGCGATCACCGCTGTACACCTGATCCTCAACGCCAAGATTCCCGGCGCGAGCCAGGCGCAGTTCGATGAGCTGAGCAAAAAGGCCAAGGAAGGGTGCCCGGTGTCCAAGGTGCTGAACGCGAAAATCAGCCTGGACGCCACCCTCGTCGACTGACACAGCCTTAGGTGAGAGGGGGCTTGCTCCCTCCCACATTCAGTTGTGCGTTAAATCAGAACTCGTGTTTCCCCGATGTGGTCCTATAGCCTATGCAGCCATAGGCGCACATTCGTGCGCGTGCATTCAGGGAGCTTCACACATGAAACGTTTTGTCTTGGCGATCATCTGCGGTGTATTGGCCACATCGGCTGTGGCCGCGCCCAAAGACTGCGAAGAACTCAGGAAAGAGATCGAAGTGAAGATCCAGGCCAAGGCGATTCCGTCCTACACCCTGGAAATCGTCAGCAAGGAAGAAGCCGACAAGCACGATGTCGCCATGGTCGTAGGCACGTGTGAGAACGGTACCAAGGCAATCATCTACCAGAAGAACAATGACTGATCAGATGCAGTTCACGCTGCGCTCCTGCGCCAATAACTGACGCGCGGCGTTGTACAGCCGGATATTCGGTGTGTAGGACAACGAGCGCCCCTCCAGGCGATAACGCTGGCCTGCCTCGAAGTGGTCGTACTGCAAGGTCATGAAACAGGTCCGGTCCTGGGTCTGCGACAACCCGCCAAAGCTGCCGCCGGTCGGCACTTCGAAATCAAACCGCACCATCAACTCGTGACTGCCCGGCGGGACCTGGAAGAAGCGCCCGTCGTTGAGGTTTTTCCCATCCAGACGTTGGGCCATCACCAGCTTGGCCCCCGGTGTCGGGGTGGCGAAATCGACCCAGGCCTGTTGCGCGTCCATCGGCGGGATGGGTGGTAAAGCACAGGCGCTGAGCAACAGGGCGGCGATGGGAAGCACTAGCTGGCGCATGGCGGGCACTCAACACAAGGAGAGCCTTGAGTATAAACGCGCTACGCCATGGAAAAACGCCGGGCAGTCACGATAGGCTGGCGAGCCAATTACCCAGGAGCAGTCGCGGCATGATCAGGCGTTTTCTTCCAGGGTTGTGGTGGGTGCTGCTCAGCGGTTGTTCCAGCGTCGATTACTACGGCCAATTGGCCAGCGGCCAGTGGCAGTTGCTGCAGGCTCGGGAGCCGGTGGCCAAGGTGATTGCCGACCCGGCGCGGCCGCAACAGTTACGTGAGCACTTGGTGCAATCGCAAAAGGCGCGCACGTTCGCCAGCGAGCAGTTGCACCTGCCTGACAATCAGAGTTACCGGTTGTACGCCGATATTGGCCGGCCTTATGTGGTCTGGAATGTTTTTGCCACGCAGGAATTTTCCTTGTCGGCGCAAAATCACTGCTTTCCCATCGCTGGCTGTGTCGCCTATCGCGGTTATTACAGCCAGGGCGCGGCGCGGGGTGAGGCGGCGTTGCTCAAGCAACAAGGCATGGACGTGTCGATTGGCGGCGTCGAGGCCTATTCCACCTTGGGTTGGTTCAATGACCCGATCATGAGTTCGATGCTGGGCTGGGGCGATGAGCGCCTGGCCACGTTGATCTTTCACGAACTGGCGCACCAGCGCTTTTACGTGAAGGACGACACCGAGTTCAACGAGTCCTTTGCCACGTTCGTCGAGCAGGAAGGCACGCGCCAATGGCGCGCCGCCCGGGGCCTGGCGCCGATCGGCAGCGCGGCGCTGCAGCAGCGTGACCAATTTACCCAGTTGGTCCTCGATACTCGCAAACGTCTGGAAACACTCTACGCCCAGCCCTTGGCGGCCGATGCGATGCGGCGGGCCAAGGCGGCTGAATTCGAGCGTTTGCGCAGCGACTACCGGCGGGTGCGGGACAGTCAGTGGGGCGGCGACAAGCGTTATGACGCCTGGATGAACCTGCCGATGAACAATGCGCGGCTTTTACCGTTCGGGCTGTATGACCAGTGGGTGCCGGCGTTTGCGGCGTTGTTCCGGCAGGAAGGCGGGGATTGGCTGAAGTTCTATGCGGCAGTGGAGCGGATGGGCCAACTGCCGGTGGCGCAGCGTAAGGCGGCGTTGAGGCAGTTGGAAGGTGTTGGCCGGTAGGGCCTCATCGGGAGCAAGCCCCCTCCCACATTTGGCCTGCGTACACGGATCAAAATGTGGGAGGGAGCTTGCTCCCGATAGCGCCCTCAAGGCCGCTGCAAAAACGCCTGATGCATCTGCGCCAGCGTCTCGAAATGCCAGGTCGGCGCTTCGGCACTCAGCTCTTCGAAACTGCCGAACCCATACCCGACCGCCGCCGAATCCAGCCCATTGCTGCGCGCCCCGATCAAGTCATGCTTGCGGTCGCCGATCATCAAGGTGGTGGCCGGGTCCAGGCGTTCTTCGCGCATCAAGTGGGCGATCAGCTCGACCTTGTTGGTGCGCGTGCCGTCCAGTTCGCTGCCGTAGATCACCTTGAAGTGCTTGGCAAAATCGAAATGACGGGCGATCTCGCGGGCAAATTCCCACGGCTTGGAGGTGGCCACGTACAGCTGACGCCCCTGGCTGTTGAGGGCTTCGAGCAGCGGCATCACCCCGTCGAACACGCGGTTTTCATACAAACCGGTGACTTTGAAGCGTTCACGGTAGAAATTCACCGCTTCCCAGGCCTTGGCTTCGTCGAAGTCGTAGAACTGCATGAAGGCTTGCAGCAACGGGGGGCCGATGAAATGTTCCAGTTGGGTGATGTCCGGCTCGTCGATACCGAGTTTGCCCAGCGCGTACTGGATCGAACGGGTAATGCCCTCGCGCGGGTCGGTCAGGGTGCCGTCCAGGTCGAACAGTACGGTTTGATGGTGCAGAGTCATTGATCGAATCCCTCGGCCAGGTGCAGGTCTTTGAGCTTCACGTAGTTCGCGGCGCTGTAGGTGAAAAACGCGCGTTCCTTGTCAGTCAGTTCGCGGATCTGTTTAACCGGGCTGCCGACGTACAAGAAGCCGCTTTCAAGTCTCTTGCCCGGCGGCACCAGGCTGCCGGCACCAATGATCACGTCGTCTTCGACCACGGCGCCGTCCATCACGATGCTGCCCATGCCGATCAGGATGCGATTACCGACGGTGCAGCCGTGCAGCATGACTTTGTGGGCGATGGTCACGTCGTCGCCGATCAGCAGCGCAAAACCATCGGGATTGAACGGCCCGGCGTGGGTAATGTGCAGCACGCAGCCGTCCTGCACGCTGGTGCGCGCGCCGATGCGGATGCGGTGCATGTCGCCGCGGATCACCGTCAGCGGCCAAACCGAGCTGTCGTCGCCGATTTCGACATCGCCGATCACCACCGCCGAAATATCGACAAAAGCCCCGGCGCCCAGGGTTGGCGTGTGGTTCTGATAGGTGCGAAGGGTCACGATAGCCTCTCTCTCTTCTGCTGATAGCTGCGGTGGACGTTGATTGTAATTAAGATGGCCCCATCTTTGTTCTTACATGTTTCTTCAGCCAAGGTGCCAACCGTGAGCGCGAACAACCCTCTTCTGCAGCCCTACGACCTGCCGCCGTTCTCGGCGATCCGTGCCGAGCACGTTCAGCCGGCCATCGAACAGATCCTCGCCGACAACCGGCTTGCCATCGAAGGCATCCTGCAAAGCCAGGGGAAAAATCCGACGTGGGCCGGCCTGGTGCTCGCCATGGATGAGCTGAATGATCGCCTGGGTGCCGCCTGGAGCCCGGTCAGCCACCTCAATGCCGTGTGCAACAGTGCCGAACTGCGCGAAGCCTACGAGGCATGTCTGCCGGCGTTGAGCGCCTATTCCACCGAGATGGGCCAGAACCGCGAACTGTTCCAGGCCTTCGAAGCCCTGGCCAGCAGCCCGGAAGCCGGCGGTTTCGATGTGGCGCAAAAAACCATCCTGGAACACTCGCTGCGCGATTTCCGCCTGTCGGGTATCGACCTGCCGCCCGAACAGCAAAAACGCTACGCCGAAGTGCAAAGCAAGCTTTCCGAACTGGGCAGCAAGTTCTCCAACCAGTTGCTGGACGCGACCCAGGCCTGGACCAAACACGTCACCGATGAAGCCACCCTCGCCGGCCTGACCGACTCGGCCAAGGCGCAAATGGCCGCCGCGGCCCAGGCCAAAGGCCTCGACGGTTGGCTGATCACCCTGGAATTCCCCAGCTACTACGCGGTGATGACCTACGCCCAGGACCGCGCCCTGCGCGAAGAAATCTACGCAGCCTATTGCACCCGAGCGTCGGACCAAGGCCCGAATGCCGGTCAGAACGATAACGGCCCGGTCATGGAACAGATCCTCGACCTGCGTCAGGAACTCGCCCAACTGCTGGGCTACGCGTCCTTCTCGGAATTGAGCCTGGCCACGAAAATGGCCGACTCCAGCGACCAGGTGCTGAGCTTCCTGCGCGACCTGGCCAAGCGCAGCAAGCCGTTTGCCGCCCAGGACCTGCAGCAGCTCAAAGCCTACGCCGCCGAACAAGGCTGCGCCGACCTGCAAAGCTGGGACAGCGGTTTCTACGGTGAAAAACTGCGTGAGCAGCGCTACAGCGTGTCCCAGGAAGCCCTGCGCGCCTACTTTCCGATCGACAAGGTGCTTGGCGGCCTGTTCGCCATCGTGCAGCGTCTGTATGGCATCGAGATCGCCGAGCAGAAGGGCTTCGACACCTGGCACCCAGACGTGCGGCTGTTCGAAATCAAGGAAAACGGCCAGCACGTCGGCCGCTTCTTCTTCGACCTGTACGCCCGCGCCAACAAGCGTGGCGGCGCCTGGATGGACGGCGCCCGCGACCGTCGCCGCACCATCGACGGCGTGCTGCAAAGCCCGGTGGCCAACCTGGTGTGCAACTTCACCCCGGCCGACAGCGGCAAGCCTGCCCTGCTGACCCACGACGAAGTGACGACGCTGTTCCACGAATTCGGCCACGGCCTGCATCACCTGCTGACCCGTGTCGAGCATGCCGGCGTGTCCGGCATCAACGGCGTGGCCTGGGATGCGGTGGAATTGCCGAGCCAGTTCATGGAGAACTGGTGCTGGGAGCCGGAAGGCCTGGCGCTGATCTCCGGCCATTATGAAACCGGCGAGCCGCTGCCCCAGGACCTGCTGGAAAAAATGCTCGCGGCGAAGAACTTCCAGTCCGGCCTGATGATGGTGCGCCAGTTGGAGTTCTCGCTGTTCGACTTTGAATTGCATGCCACCCATGGCGATGGCCGCAGTGTGGCGCAGGTACTCGAAAGCGTGCGCGACGAGGTGTCGGTGATGCGTCCGCCGGCCTATAACCGCTTCCCCAACAGCTTCGCGCATATCTTCGCCGGTGGTTACGCCGCGGGTTACTACAGCTACAAGTGGGCTGAAGTGCTGTCGGCCGATGCGTTCTCCAAGTTCGAAGAAGACGGCGTGCTCAATGCCGAAACCGGACGTGCTTTCCGCGAGGCGATCCTGGCCCGTGGCGGTTCCCAGGCGCCGATGGTGTTGTTTGTCGATTTCCGCGGGCGTGCGCCGTCGATTGACGCACTCTTGCGCCACAGCGGCCTGAGTGAGGACGCAGCAGCATGAGTGACGTACCAGTGATTACCAAAAAGCAATTCATCGCCGGGGCTGTCTGCCCGGCGTGCAGCGAGCCGGACAAGTTGAAGATGTGGACCGAGGACAGCGTGCCGCATCGCGAATGCGTGGCCTGCGGCTATACCGACACCTTGAATGATCAAGGTTTGTCAGTGCCCAAGGAATTGGGCACGCGGGTCAACACCTCGGCGCTCAAAGCGCCGGACCCGACGGTGCAGTCGGTGCAGTTTTTTCCTAATCCCAAGCTGAAGAAAGACTGAGACCCTGTCAGGGGGTTGTCAGCGTCAGCGTGCTTTTCTGAGGTTCGACATGGCTGTTGCCGGCTGTGTTGAACCAGCTTTTCACCGAGCACAGGGCAAACGCGCTGGTGCTGCAATCGCCATTGGCCAAGGCTGTGCGCAACTTGTCGATATCGGCCTTCATCATGTAGCGAACGCCGTCCTTGAAGCCCTTGCTGCTGCCGAAGCCGCCCAAGGTCATTTCGTTCAACGCCTCTTCCTTGCTCCAGCCCTGAACCACCACGCGATACATCGCCGCCATCAGGCCGGTGCGGTCTGAGCCATGCTTGCAGTGCATCAGCACTGCACCGTTGGCTTCGGAGTCGCGGATCGCCCTCAGTGCGGCCAGCACGTCAGCGTCATCGACATGATTTGTGCGATAAATCAGCTGAATCTGTCGGATATCAGAATTTTTTAGCCAGCTGTCGTCGGACTCCGGCAGAAAGTTGATCACCGTGCCGACCTTGAGTTTTTCCAGCAGAGGCACGGCATTGCTGTCCGGCAGCGCGCTGCGGTAGAGGGTGGGCGTCATCTGGTGCAGGTTGTATTGATTGCCGACCGGCTGCGCCCATTCGGGGGAACGCAGGGATGTGCTGTCGTCCGCCCAGGTGTGAGCGCTGGTGAACAGTGCCAGGAACGCAAGGCCGAGGGCCGGTAGCCATTGATGATTGAACATGGGCGACGTAACCGATAGGGGGTTGGCGGGTGATGCCAAGAGTCGGCCAGGCGCGGTCAATGGGGTGTGAGGGGCGCGTCAAAGAATTGTGAATCACCGTCGATGGTGCAGTTTTGACGCTGAATCGATTCTCTTTATACTTAGCCTGCTATCATTTGTAACTATTGATTGCCGCTACGTTCTATCTGCTTGGATCGGTGGGGTCCACCTTGCTGCTGCCAAACCACAAGCTGCTCCTAGAAGCGGCTGATAAACCCGTGACCACATGATGAGGTACACCCATGTCTGATCAAGATCAAGACAACCCCCGGCGTGACTTTTTGCGCAAATCCTTGACCTTGATCCCGGTGGTCACGGTTGCCAGCACCGGCCTTGGCGGTTCGATGCTGATGGCCGCGCCCGCACCGGCCCAAGCCAGCCCCGCTCCGCCGCCGGTCAGCGACAAGGCGTATGAGCCGAGCTATTTCAGCGCCGAAGAATGGGCATTCATCAACGCCGCCGTGGCGCGCCTGATCCCGGCCGATGCCCAAGGCCCTGGCGCCCTGGAAGCCGGTGCGGCGGAATACATCGACCGCCAGATGAACACGCCCTACGCCAGTGGCGCGCTGTGGTTCATGCAAGGTCCGTTCAACGCCGACGCCGCGCCGGAAATGGGCTGGCAGAGCAAGTTGGTACCCAAGGTCATCTATCGCCTGGGCATTGCCGCGACGGATGCCTGGTCGAAAGCGTTCAACGGCAAGGCTTTTGCTGCGCAAGACAGCGCTACCCAGGATGACATGCTGCGCCGCCTGGAGGCTGGCGGTAGTGAGGTGAGTGCCCATTTCGACGCGGTGCCGCCGAAGATGTTCTTCAATTTGCTGCTGCAAAACACCAAGGAAGGCTTCTTCTGCGATCCGATCCACGGCGGCAATAAAGGCCTGGTCGGCTGGACCATGATCGGCTTCCCCGGCGCCCGCGCCGACTTCATGGATTGGGTGGAGCGCAACGAGCAATACCCCTTCCCGGCGGTTTCCATTCGCGGCGAGAGGGCATAAACGTGGCGACCATCATGAAAAAAGTGGATGCGGTGATCGTCGGCTTCGGCTGGACTGGCGCGATCATGGCCAAGGAACTGACGGAAGCGGGCCTCAACGTGGTAGCGCTAGAGCGCGGCCCGATGCAGGACACTTACCCGGACGGCAACTATCCCCAGGTCATCGACGAATTGACCTACAGCGTGCGTAAAAAACTCTTCCAGGACATCTCCAAGGAGACGGTGACAATTCGCCATAGCGTGAATGACGTCGCCCTGCCCAACCGTCAGCTCGGCGCCTTTTTGCCGGGCAACGGCGTCGGCGGTGCGGGGCTGCACTGGTCGGGTGTGCATTTTCGCGTCGACCCTATCGAGTTGCGCATGCGCAGCCACTACGAAGAGCGCTACGGCAAACATTTCATTCCCAAGGACATGACTATCCAGGACTTCGGCGTCAGCTATGAAGAGCTGGAGCCGTTTTTCGACTACGCCGAAAAAGTCTTCGGCACCTCCGGCCAGGCCTGGACCGTCAACGGTCAGTTGGTCGGCGAAGGCCGTGGCGGCAACCCGTATGCGCCGGATCGTTCCAACCCGTTCCCGTTGGAGGCGCAGAAGAACACGGTGTCGGCGCAGCTGTTTCAGAAAGCAGCCACGGCAGTCGGTTACAAACCCTACAACCTGCCATCAGCCAATACCTCGGGGCCATACACCAACCCCTACGGCGCGCAGATGGGCCCGTGCAACTTCTGCGGTTTTTGCAGTGGCTACGTGTGCTACATGTACTCCAAGGCGTCGCCGAACGTGAACATCCTGCCAGCGTTGCGCCAGGTGCCGAACTTCGAGCTGCGGCCGAATTCCCACGTACTCAAGGTCAACCTCGACAGCACCAAGAGCAAGGCGACCGGCGTGACCTATATCGACGCCCAGGGGCGGGAATGCGAGCAGCCGGCCGATTTGGTGATTCTCGGCGCGTTCCAGTTCCATAACGTGCGCTTGATGCTGCTGTCGGGGATCGGCAAGCCCTACGACCCGATCAGCGGCGAAGGCGTGGTAGGCAAGAACTTCGCCTACCAGAACATGGCGACCATCAAGGCCTTCTTCGACAAGGACACCCACACCAATAACTTTATCGGTGCTGGCGGCAATGGCGTGGCCATCGATGACTTCAACGCCGACAACTTCGACCACGGGCCCCATGGCTTCGTCGGGGGCTCGCCGATGTGGGTCAACCAGGCCGGCAGTCGGCCGATCGCCGGCACCTCCAACCCACCCGGTACTCCGGCGTGGGGCAGCGCCTGGAAGCGTGCCACCGCTGATTACTACACCCATCAGGTGTCGATGGATGCCCACGGCGCGCATCAATCCTACCGCGGCAACTACCTCGATCTGGACCCGGTGTACCACGATGCCTACGGCCTGCCGCTGCTGCGCATGACCTTCGACTGGCAGGAAAACGACATCAAGATGAACCGCTTCATGGTCGAGAAAATGGGCAAGATTGCCGAAGCGATGAACCCCAAGGCCATTGCCGTGCTGGGCAAGAAGGTCGGTGAGCATTTCAATACCGCGTCCTATCAGACCACCCACCTCAACGGCGGTGCGATCATGGGTACCGACCCGAAAACCAGTGCGTTGAACCGCTACCTGCAGTGCTGGGATGTACACAACGTGTTTGTCCCCGGTGCGTCCGCTTTCCCACAAGGTCTAGGTTACAACCCTACCGGCCTGGTGGCGGCGTTGACCTACTGGTCGGCGCGAGCGATTCGTGAGCAGTACCTGAAAAATCCCGGCCCACTGGTTCAGGCATAAGGAACGATGACCATGAAAGCACGTGTTATCGCCTCCTTCGCGGCGTCCCTGGCGTTGCTCGGCAACTGCTCGGTGAGCGCCGCCGACGCCGACCTGATCAAGCAAGGCGAATACCTGGCCCGCGCCGGCGACTGCGTCGCCTGCCACACTGCCAAGGGCGGCAAGCCGTTCGCCGGCGGCCTGCCGATGGAGACCCCCATCGGCGTGATCTATTCCACCAACATCACCCCGGACAAGACCGGCCTGGGCGCCTACAGCTTCGCGGACTTCGACAAGGCCGTGCGCCATGGCGTTGCCAAGAGCGGCAGTACGCTTTACCCAGCGATGCCCTATCCGTCTTACGCTCGCGTCAGTGAAAGCGACATGCAGGCGCTGTATGCGTACTTCATGAAGGGCGTGGAACCGGTCGCCCAGGAAAACCGGGCCAGTGACATTCCCTGGCCTTTGAGCATGCGTTGGCCGTTGGCGGCGTGGCGCTGGATGTTTGCCCCGCCCGTGGCGGATACCCCGGAAGTGGCGGGCGCCGATCCGGTGATCAGCCGTGGCGCTTACTTGGTCGAGGGCCTCGGCCACTGTGGCGCGTGCCATACGCCGCGGGCGCTGACCATGCAGGAAAAAGCCTTGAGTGCGGCCGACGGCAGCGCTTTTTTGTCCGGCAGTGCGCCGCTGGAAGGTTGGATCGCGAAAAGCCTGCGTGGCGACCACAAAGACGGCCTCGGCAGTTGGAGCGAAGAGCAACTGGTGCAATTCCTCAAGACCGGCCGCAGTGATCGCAGCGCGGTGTTCGGCGGCATGAGCGATGTGGTCGTCCACAGCATGCAGTACATGTCCCAGGACGACCTGACCGCGATCGCCCGCTACCTCAAGAGCCTGCCGGCGGTGGACCCTCAAAACCCGCCGCACCAGTACGACAAGCAGGTGGCCGAAGCGCTGTGGAAAGGCGATGACAGCCGGCCGGGCGCGTCGGTGTATATCGACAACTGCGCCGCCTGCCATCGCACCGACGGTCATGGCTACACGCGGGTGTTCCCGGCGCTGGCGGGCAACCCGGTGGTGCAGACGGCGGATGCCACGTCGCTGATCAACATCGTGTTGAACGGCGGCACTTTGCCGGCCACCCACACTGCGCCGTCCACCTTCACCATGCCGGCGTTTGCCTGGCGTCTGTCGGACCAGGAAGTGGCGGATGTCGTCAGCTTCGTGCGCGGTAGTTGGGGTAATAAAGGTGCTGCGGTGAAGGCCAGTGACGTGGCCGACCTGCGCAAGAACGACATGCACACGACGTCAGGCGACGACCTGGGGCAAGTCACGCAACCGCACTGACCGCCAAACGGCACTGGTCATCCAGCTTGCGCCCATATACTGTATATAAAAACAGTATAGGGGCGTTTTCATGTCTGCACCTCTGCCGCCCCGTGGCCGGGGCACGGCGACCAACCTGCACAATCGTTTCGCGCCCACCGTCAGCGTGGTCGAGGACGACGGCTGGTACCAGGAGGTGCCGCCGACCCAGGGCACCGAAGTGCGTATCGAAACGGCCAAGACCATCATCACGCGCAACAACTCGCCGGACTTGCCGTTCGATCGCTCGATCAATCCCTATCGCGGGTGTGAGCATGGCTGCATCTACTGCTATGCGCGGCCCAGCCATGCCTATTGGGACCTGTCGCCGGGGCTGGATTTCGAAACCAAGCTGATCGCCAAGACCAACGCCGCCGACGTGCTCGAACAGCAGCTGTCCAAGCCCGGCTACGTGTGTGCGCCGATCAACCTGGGTTCCAACACCGATCCGTACCAGCCGATCGAGCGCGAGTACAAGATCACCCGGCAAACCCTCGAAGTGCTGCTGCGCTATCGGCACCCGGTGACCATCATCACCAAGGGCTCGCTGATCCTGCGCGATCTCGACCTGCTCACCGAACTGGCGCGCCAGCGGCTGGTGGCGGTGATGATCAGCCTCACCAGCCTCGACGACGAACTCAAGCGCATCCTGGAACCGCGCACGGCGGCGCCCAAGGCCCGGTTGCGGGCGATCCGGGTGATGCGCGAGGCCGGTATCCCGGTGGGGGTGCTGTGTTCGCCGATGATCCCGATGATCAACGACAGCGAGCTGGAGAGCCTGCTCACCGAAGCCCATGCAGCCGGTGCACAAAGTGCCGCGTATATGATGCTGCGCCTGCCGCTGGAGGTGGCGCCGCTGTTCGAGGAGTGGCTGGCGGCGCATTACCCGCAGCGCGCGGCCCATGTGATGAGCCTGGTACGCCAGGTGCGGGGCGGGGGCGTGTATGACAGTCGCTTCGGCGTGCGTATGCGCGGAGAGGGGCCGTTTGCCGACCTGCTGGCGCAGCGCTTCAGCAAGGCAATCAAGCGCCTTGGGCTCGACCGTCGGGAAGGCTTCAATCTGGATTGCACGGCGTTCTGCCCACCGGGCAGGCAGATGGCGTTGTTGTAGACTATTGGGCAAACACGCACCGTGATCGTAGAGGTGGTCGCGTTTTGACATCACTGAAACCCGCGATCTAGAGCGGTTGATTCAGTTTGAGTTAAGTTTCGACGGCTACTTTGTTCAGCGAGTGACTGACGAGTTGGCACCCGGCTTTGCGGCGTTCTAAAACTATTCCATCGGCCCGGCGTCGAATTGACCTGAACCCTCCCCTGCATTAATCAAGAGGATGAATCATGAGTGACAAGGATAAACAGCCGTTGGCTGCGTCGGCTTCAGCCGCTCAAGTGGCGGAGTCCGCCGATGCAGCGCTAAAGCACATCGTTGACGGCTTTTTGCATTTCCATCACGACGTCTTCCCTCAGCAAGAAGAACTCTTCAAGAAACTCGCCACGGCCCAGAACCCTCGGGCGATGTTCATCACCTGCGCCGACTCGCGCATCGTGCCCGAGCTGATTACCCAGAGCTCGCCCGGCGACCTGTTCGTGACCCGTAACGTCGGCAACGTGGTGCCACCTTACGGGCAGATGAACGGCGGCGTTTCCACGGCCATCGAATACGCGGTCCTTGCCCTGGGCGTGCAGCACATCATCGTGTGCGGGCACTCCGACTGCGGCGCGATGCGCGCGGTGCTCAACCCCGCGAGCCTGGAGAAGATGCCGACGGTCAAGGCCTGGCTGCGGCACGCCGAAGTCGCCAAGACCATGGTTCACGACAACTGCGACTGCGCCAATGAAGGCGAGAGCATGAAGATGCTGACCGAAGAAAACGTCATCGCCCAGTTGCAGCATTTGCGCACCCACCCGTCCGTGGCCTCGCGCATGGCCAATGGTCATTTGTTTATCCATGGCTGGATCTACAACATCGAGACCAGTGAAATCCGCGCCTACGATGCGGAAAAGGCGGCGTTTCGACCGCTGAACGGCACCGAGCCAATCCCCTCCGCGACGCCTAAAGCGCGCTTCTAACACACTTCCCTGCCGGGTAAAGCGGTGGCTGCCATGGATGCAGCCAGGCTTTGCCGCGCCCGGCGAATGCCTCGGGAGAGTCATCATGCGTGCTGCTCAATTAAAAGCTGTGTTGCCTCGGGAGCTGCTGGCCTCCGTGGTAGTGTTTCTGGTCGCCCTGCCCTTGTGCATGGGGATCGCGATCGCTTCCGGCATGCCGCCGGCCAAGGGCCTGATCACCGGGATCATCGGGGGCCTGGTGGTGGGCTGGATGGCGGGGTCGCCGTTGCAAGTCAGCGGGCCGGCGGCGGGGTTGGCGGTGTTGGTGTTCGAACTGGTGCGCCAGCACGGCATGCCGATGCTCGGGCCGATCCTGCTGCTGGCCGGCTTGCTGCAACTGCTGGCCGGGCGTTTGCGCCTGGGCTGCTGGTTTCGTGTCACGGCGCCGGCGGTGGTCTACGGCATGTTGGCGGGGATCGGCGTGCTGATTGTGCTGTCGCAGGTCCATGTGATGCTCGACGGTGCGCCCCAGCCATCAGGGCTGGACAACCTGGCGGGCTTCCCGGCCGCGTTGGCAGCGGCGGTGCCTACCCTGGGCGGCGGCCTTGGCTGGCAGGCCGGTTTGCTGGGGCTGTCGACCATGTTGGTGATGTACCTGTGGGATAAGTTCCGCCCGCAACCGCTGCGGTTTGTGCCGGGCGCCTTGTTGGGTGTGGGCCTGGCAACGCTGGCCAGCTTGGTACTGGCGTTGCAGGTCAAGCGCGTGGAGGTGCCGGAAAACCTCGCCGACGCCATCGATTGGCTGCGTCCCAGCGACTTGCTGAACCTGGCCGATCCCCAATTGTTGATCGCCGCGTTCGCCGTGGCGTTTATCGCCAGTGCCGAAACCCTGCTTTCGGCCGCCGCAGTCGACCGCATGCACAGTGGCCAGCGTTCTGACTTCGATAAGGAATTGTCCGCGCAAGGCGTGGGCAACATGCTCTGCGGCCTGGTCGGCGCCTTGCCGATGACGGGTGTGATCGTGCGCAGCTCGGCCAACGTGCAGGCCGGCGCCACCACGCGCTTGTCGGCGATGTTCCATGGCGTGTGGCTGCTGGGGTTCGTGCTGTTGCTGTCGAGCGTGCTGCAAAGCATTCCGGTGGCGAGCCTGGCGGGTGTGCTGGTGTACACCGGGATCAAGCTGGTGGACGTCAAGGCGTTCCGCGCGTTGGGCCGCTACGGGCGGATGCCGATGTTTACCTACGCGGCCACGGCGCTGGCGATCGTCTTTACCGACCTGCTGACCGGCGTGCTGGTGGGTTTCGGGCTGACGTTGCTGAAACTGGCGTTCAAGGCTTCGCGCCTGAAAATCAGCCTGATCGATTTGCCCGGCCACGGTGAAATGGAATTGCGTTTGAGCGGCGCGGCGACTTTTCTGAAAGTGCCGGCATTAACCCGGGTGCTGTCGACGGTGCCGGCGGGAAACACCCTGCATGTACCGCTGAACAACCTCAGTTACATCGACCATTCTTGCCTGGAGTTGCTGGAGGAGTGGGGTCGGGCCAATGCGGCCAAGGGCGCAAAGCTGGTGATCGAGGCGCGGGGGTTGAAGCGTCGCTTGGAAGGTCGGGTGCGGACCACGACGAGGATCGGTTCGGCGCCGTTTACCAACTGACGGAACCGGATCAAAAATGCGGGAGGGGGCTTGCCCTCTCCCGCATGTGTTTAGCGTCAGGTCGAAGATTCAGGCCTGCTGATCCAGTTCCAACTCAATGCCCAACTTGCGCGACAGGCACGGCCAGCGCTTCCACGCTGCTTCCGTTGCCAGGCTTTTGAGCTGCTCGCGGTAGGCCTCGACCGATTCCAGCGCAAAGCTGTCTTCGCTGAGCATTTTATCTACCGCATGGTGTACGGCTTCGTCCAACTGGTTGGCAAAGGTTTCACCGATCAGTTGATGGGCAATCAGATTGGCCACGGTGGTGTCCGCTGGAATCAACGGTTGGCCGAAATGCGTGATGTACAGGTCATTGACCTCTTCGACCAGGCGATGGGCCAGATAGGCCTCGTCCAGCAGGCCGTCGAGACCGATATGGCCCGCCAGAATCGCGGGCGGTTGCAGAAAAAACTGCTCGGCAATCTTCAGCACCGGCTTGACCTGGCTTTCGATACCGGCCTCGCGGGCTACGTCGTTGGCGGCGTCCAGCAGGTCTGGGACGAGGTCGACGTAGGCAGTGACAAAGCGTGTCATGACGAGGTTACGATCACCCTCCGCCAGGGTAATGGCCGAATGCAGGTGCGGTAATTGTTTCTCGAGTTGCTGGGCCAGTTGGCCGGTGCTGGCTTCGTGTTGATGGGCAAGGGAAATCTGCTCGCGCAATGCGGCGGTGTTCATGAAAGCTCCAGTGAAGCAGGCGTAGGAAAAGGGAAAGGACAAGGTAGTTCGTTTATACAAGCGTCTAAGACGCATTTGTCATAATTATTTCATGGTTATGCGCCGCTGTTATATCGAATTGCCATCGTTCGTCGGATAAACGATTCCGCCCCCCGGTCTTATGGGCCCCGTCCGTCTGTTTCAGCTCATTTGCCCCTGCACATTGCGGGGTGGCAGGTGCTGTCTATACTCGGTTTTGTACGCGATTAGCTGATGACGCCAGACTGCATAAGCAGGTGAGGCTAAGCGGTTGTAAGCAGTATGGAAGCCGCTCCCTTCGACGCAGGTGCACACCGGCGGGATAACAAGAACGATAAGGGGAACCCGCAATGACGCGACATCCACATGTTTGGATGGGCCTCCTGTTGTGGTCAGTATTCGGTCAGGCGCATGCCGCCTGGACAACGAATATGGCGCCAGGGGCGACAGAAGTCAGTCACGCCGTGTTCGACCTGCACATGACCATTTTCTGGATCTGTGTAGTGATCGGCATTGTCGTATTTGGCGCGATGTTCTGGTCGATGATCCTTCACCGCCGGTCTACGGGCCAGGTGGCCGCCAAGTTCCACGAAAGCACCACCGTGGAAATCCTCTGGACCGTAGTGCCCTTGCTGATCCTGGTGGCGATGGCCATTCCGGCGACCAAGACTCTGATCAACATCTACGACAGCACGGAATCGGACATCGATATCCAGATCACCGGCTATCAGTGGAAGTGGCATTACAAATACCTCGGCCAGGATGTGGAGTTCTTCAGCAACCTGGCTACTCCCGCCGAGCAGATCCACAACAAGGCCACCAAAGGCGAACATTACCTGCTGGAAGTCGACCAGCCGCTGGTGCTGCCGGTGGGCGCCAAGGTGCGTTTTCTGGTGACCGCCGCGGACGTGATCCACTCCTGGTGGGTGCCGGCCTTTGCGGTCAAGCGCGATGCCATCCCCGGTTTCATCAACGAGGCCTGGACCCGTATCGAGAAGCCCGGCATCTACCGGGGCCAGTGCGCCGAACTGTGCGGCAAGGACCACGGCTTCATGCCCATCGTGGTCGAGGTCAAGTCCAAGGCCGACTACGACACCTGGCTCGGCGAGCGCAAGGCCGAGGCCGCTCAGCTCAAGGAGCTGACCTCCAAGGAGTGGACGCTGGACGAACTGGTCGCCCGTGGCGACAAGGTCTACCACACCACCTGTGTGGCCTGTCACCAGGCCGAAGGCCAGGGCCTGCCGCCGATGTTCCCGGCACTCAAAGGCTCGCCGATCGCCACCGGAAGCAAGGAAGACCACCTGCACCGCGTCTACTTCGGCAAGCCCGGCACCGCCATGGCCGCCTTCGGCAAGCAACTCTCGGAAGTGGATATCGCCGCGGTGGTGACCTACGAGCGCAACGCCTGGGGCAACAACAAAGGCGACATGGTCACGCCCAAAGACGTGCTGGCTCTGAAACAGGCGGAAAGCAAATGACTCACTTCATTGCGAATGCGCTGAACCGCCCCGCCCACTCGTTTGCAGGAGAACGGCCATGAGCGCTGTGATCGATGACCATGGCCACGCCAGTGACCATGCCCACGGCCCCGCCAAGGGTTTGATGCGCTGGGTGCTGACCACCAACCACAAAGACATCGGCACGATGTACCTGTGGTTCGCCTTCACCATGTTCCTGCTCGGCGGCTCGTTCGCCATGGTGATCCGCGCCGAGCTGTTCCAGCCCGGCCTGCAGATCGTCGAGCCGGCGTTCTTCAATCAGATGACCACCATGCACGGCTTGATCATGGTGTTCGGCGCGGTGATGCCGGCGTTCGTCGGCCTGGCCAACTGGATGATCCCGCTGATGATCGGCGCGCCGGACATGGCCCTGCCGCGCATGAACAACTTCAGCTTCTGGTTGCTGCCGGCGGCGTTCCTGCTACTGGTCTCGACCCTGTTCACCCCGGGTGGCGGGCCGAATTTCGGCTGGACCTTCTACGCCCCGCTCTCCACCACCTACGCCCCGGAAAGCGTGACGTTCTTCATCTTCGCCATCCACCTGATGGGCATCAGTTCGATCATGGGCGCGATCAACGTGGTCGCCACCATTCTCAACCTGCGCGCACCGGGCATGACCCTGATGAAAATGCCGCTGTTCGTGTGGACCTGGCTGATCACCGCCTTCCTGCTGATCGCGGTGATGCCGGTGCTGGCCGGCTGCGTGACGATGATGCTGATGGACATCCACTTCGGCACCAGCTTCTTCAGTGCCGCCGGCGGTGGTGATCCGGTGTTGTTCCAGCATGTGTTCTGGTTCTTCGGCCATCCCGAGGTGTACATCATGATCCTGCCGGCCTTCGGCGCCGTCAGCTCGATCATCCCGACCTTTTCGCGCAAACCGCTGTTTGGCTACACCTCGATGGTCTACGCCACGGCGAGTATCGCGTTCCTGTCGTTCATCGTGTGGGCGCACCACATGTTCGTGGTCGGCATTCCGCTGGTGGGCGAGTTGTTCTTCATGTACGCCACCCTGCTGATCGCCGTCCCGACGGGGGTGAAGGTGTTCAACTGGGTCAGCACCATGTGGCAAGGCTCGCTGACGTTCGAGACGCCGATGCTGTTTGCGGTGGCGTTCGTGATCCTGTTCACCATCGGCGGTTTCTCCGGCTTGATGCTGGCCATCGCGCCGGCAGACTTCCAGTACCACGACACCTACTTCGTGGTGGCGCACTTCCATTACGTACTGGTGCCTGGCGCAATCTTCGGCATCTTCGCCTCGGCCTACTACTGGCTGCCGAAATGGACCGGTCACATGTACGACGAAACCCTGGGCAAGCTGCACTTCTGGCTGTCTTTCGTGGGCATGAACATGGCGTTCTTCCCGATGCACTTCGTCGGGTTGGCCGGCATGCCGCGTCGGGTGCCGGACTACAACCTGCAGTTCGCCGACTTCAACATGGTCTCGTCCATCGGCGCGTTCATGTTCGGTGCCACGCAGATCTTCTTCCTGTTTATCGTGATCAAGTGCATCCGCGGCGGCCCGCCAGCACCGGCCAAGCCGTGGGACGGCGCTGAAGGCCTGGAGTGGAGCGTGCCCTCGCCCGCGCCGTACCACACCTTCACCACGCCACCGGAGGTCAAATGAACCGGCTTCCACAAATCCCCTCCCACACTGTCGGGTGATCGCCATGGCTGACTCCGTGCCACTCAAGCGCCTGGTCACCCGCCTGTTGATCCTGGTGCTGGCGATGTTCGCCTTCGGCTTTGCCCTGGTGCCGATCTACGACGTGATGTGCAAGGCGTTCGGCATCAACGGCAAGACGGCCGGGCAGTATGAGGGCGAGCAGATCGTCGATCCGTCGCGCCAGGTGCGGGTGCAGTTCCTGTCCACCAATGCCATCGACATGGTCTGGGAGTTCCATTCCAAGGCCGATGAGATCGTGGTCAACCCCGGCGCGGTCAACGAAATGCTCTTCGTGGCCTACAACCCCAGCGACAAGCCGATGACCGCCCAGGCGATCCCGAGCATTTCCCCGGCTGAAGCGGCGATGTACTTCCATAAGACCGAGTGTTTTTGCTTCACCCAGCAAGTGCTGCAACCCGGTGAGCGCATCGAAATGCCGGTGCGCTTCATTGTCGATCGCGACATGCCCAAGGATGTGAAGCATTTGACCCTGGCGTACACGCTGTTTGATATCACCGCGCGCCAACCGCCCGTGGCTGTCCATAGCGGCGGCTAGCTACTGTTTGCCCGCTCAATCAGGAGAGCGAATACATGTCGACTCATGATACGTACTACGTACCAGCGCAAAGCAAATGGCCGATAATTGCTACGGTTGGCCTGCTGATCACCGTGTATGGCCTGGGCGTGTGGTTCAACGACCTGAAGGCTGCGCGCCCGGAATCCCACGGGCCGTGGATCTTTTTCGTCGGTGGCCTGTTGCTGGCCTACATGCTGTTCGGCTGGTTCGGCGCGGTGATCAAGGAAAGCCGCGCCGGGTTGTACAGCGCGCAGATGGACCGCTCGTTCCGCTGGGGCATGACCTGGTTCATCTTTTCCGAAGTGATGTTCTTCATCGCGTTCTTCGGTGCGCTGTTTTATGTGCGGCATATGTCGGCGCCGTGGTTGGCGGGCGAAGGCTCCAAAGGCATCGCGCATATGCTGTGGCCGAATTTCGAGTTTGTCTGGCCGCTGCTCAACAACCCCGATCCCACGCTGTTTCCCGCGCCCGAAGGCACCATCAGCCCGTGGGGCCTGCCGTTGGTCAACACCATCCTGCTGGTGAGTTCCAGCGTGACCATCACCATCGCCCACCATGCGCTGCGCAAAGGCCATCGCGGTGCGCTGAAGCTCTGGCTGGCGATCACGGTGCTGCTGGGCCTGGGGTTTCTTGGGTTCCAGGCCGAGGAATACATCCACGCCTACAAAGAGCTGGGCCTGACGTTGGGCTCCGGCGTGTACGGCGCGACCTTCTTCATGCTCACCGGTTTTCACGGGGCCCACGTGACCATCGGCACGATTATTTTGTTCGTGATGCTGATGCGTATCTTGCGCGGGCACTTCAATGCCGAGCACCAGTTCGGTTTCGAGGCGGCCAGTTGGTATTGGCACTTTGTGGATGTGGTCTGGATTGGCCTGTTTTTCTTCGTGTATGTGCTGTGAGGCGCGCTACCAAGGCGCATGCGACACCAACTGGCCGCTGAAAAAGCCCCAGGCGATCAACGCCACGGTGATCACGGCCAGTACGACACGCACGGTCAAGGCGGTGACGAGGCGGTTGGAGTGGCCCTCGTCCTTGACCAGAAAGAACAAGCCACTGAACAGGCTCGCGACGGTCGCGATCAGCATCAGGGCAATGGCGGCTTTGAGCATGGTCTGGCTCCAGGGCTTATAGGGGAGGGGCGATGAAATCCAGTATAGCCAGTGCCATCCAGCGCTTTCGCCCCGGTATCGCGCCGACGTTGGTGGTGCTCGTGTTGCTGCCGCTGATGGTGGGCCTGGGGTTCTGGCAACTGTCGCGCGGCCATGAAAAACAGCTGATGGTGGACAGCTATGCCGAGCGCCGCGCCGCTGAGCCGGTGGGCAGTGCGCAACTCGACAGCATGGCTGATCCGGCCTTCCGTCGCGTGCATCTGCGCGGCCAATTCGACGGCGAGCACAGTGTGTTGCTCGACAACCGCATGCGTAATGGCAAGGCCGGCGTCGAGCTGCTGCAACCGTTTCACGACCAGGCCAGCGGCTTGTGGCTGCTGCTCAATCGCGGCTGGTTGCCCTGGCCGGATCGGCGCGCGCCGCCCGTCTTCAGCACGCCGGAACAGCCGGTGAATCTTGACGCCTGGGTGTATGTCGCGCCCGGCGAAACCTTCCAGTTGCACGCCGACCCGGCGACCACGCACTGGCCGCGCCTGCTCACCGCGCTGCATCCGGCCACGCTGTGGGCCGAGCTGGGGCGCAGCGGTTTTGCCTACGAACTGCGCGCCGAAGCCGGCCCCGGCACCTACGAAACCACCTGGCCCATCGTTGCCATGGGCCCGGAAAAACACCTGGCCTATGCGGTGCAATGGTTCGCCATGGCGCTGGCGCTGCTCAGCCTTTACCTCTACCTCGGATGGCACAACGCAAAGGAGAAGCACCATGGGAGCGGCCATGAATCCACTCAACATGTCTGATGCGCCAGCGACGCCCGACCGGCGCAAAGGCCGCTGGCAACTGATCCTGATCCTGCTGATGGTGATCGGCCCGATGGCGCTCGCCACCTTTATGTACAAGCTGCAGTTCTGGGTGCCGGACAGTCGCAGTTACCACGGCGAACTGATCGGCAACGGCCAGACCCGCGCCGATATCGGCGTGCAGGCGGACGAACAGCGCTGGCAGTTGCTCGTCACCGCGCCCAGCGCCTGCGCCGCCGAGTGCCGGCAACTGGTGTACCTGGCGCGGCAGCTGCAGATCGGCCTTGGCCGCGATGCGTCCCGGGCCAGTCATGCCCTGGCCAGTGCGCAGCCGGTCGGCGCCGATTACGAGGCCAGGCTCAAGGCCGAATACCCGCAATTGCAACGCTACCCGCTGGACCTGACGACCTTCGGCAAAGCCGCTGCCGCACCGGGCGAGGCGCAACTGTGGATCGTCGATCCCCACGGCAACCTGGTGCTGCGCTACGACACGACGGTCAAGGGCAAGGACTTGCTCAACGACCTGCGCCAGTTGTTGAAACTGTCGAACATCGGATAAGGGCATCGTTATGGCCAAACCTGGATTTCGCCTCGCGCTGTTTGCCACCTTGCTGGCGCTGATTGTCGTATTGCTCGGCGCCTATACGCGCCTGACCCACGCCGGCCTGGGTTGTCCGGATTGGCCGGGCTGCTACGGCTTTATCAGCGTGCCGCAAAGCGACGCCCAGTTGGCCCATGCCGAGCTGCATTTCCCGGACACGCCGGTGGAGGCCGACAAAGGCTGGAGCGAGATGGTCCATCGTTACTTTGCCGGCACCCTGGGCCTGCTGATCGTGCTGCTGGCGGCGCGCTCGTGGCGGCATCGGCGCGACCCCGGCCAGCCGGTGAAGTTGCCGCTGTTCCTGTTGGCGGTGGTGTTCGCCCAGGCGGCGTTCGGTATGTGGACGGTGACGCTCAAGCTCTGGCCGCAAGTGGTGACCGGGCATCTGTTGGGCGGCTTTGCGACCTTGAGCCTGTTGTTTCTGCTGACCCTGCGCCTGTCCGGTGTGCTGCCCGCGCTGATCGTGCCCAAGCGCCTGCAATATTGGGCCACCGCCGGCCTGGTGCTGGTGATCGGCCAGATCGCACTGGGCGGCTGGGTGAGTTCCAACTACGCGGCGGTGGCCTGTATCGATTTGCCCACCTGTCACGGCCAGTGGTGGCCGGCGGCGGACTTTGCCAATGGCTTCCACCTGACCCAGCACATCGGCCCCAATTACCTCGGCGGCCAGCTCGACAGCGACGCGCGCACGGCCATTCACCTGACCCACCGCATCGGCGCGCTGCTGGTCACCCTGGTATTGCTGGGCCTGGCCTGGCAGCTGCGCGCGGTGGGCATGACCCGGCTCGCGGGCTTGCTGCTGATCGCCCTGGCGGCACAGATCGGCCTGGGCCTGAGCAACGTGTATTTCCACCTGCCGCTGCCGGTGGCGGTCGGTCACAACGCCGGTGGCGCAGCCTTGTTGCTGACCCTGGTACTGGTCAATTACCACGCCCGTACCAGCCTGGTCCGGGTGCGCCGCCAGATGCCGTTCGGCTGGCGCTTCAGCCCGCGTAAACACGTATCGGGCCTTATCACCCTCAAAGGAGAGATGCCATGGCGACCTTGATCGGTGCGCGTCACGGCCAGGCGATCTGGCGTGACTACCTGGAGCTGACCAAGCCGAAAGTGGTGGTGCTGATGCTCATCACCTCGCTGGTGGGCATGTTCCTCGCCACCCGCGCCGGGGTGCCGTGGGCGGTGCTGATCTTCGGCAATCTGGGGATCGCCCTGTGTGCCGGTGGCGCGGCGGTGGTCAACCATGTCGTCGATCGGCGCATCGATACGCTGATGGCGCGCACACAAAAGCGCCCGATCGCTCAAGGGCGTGTATCGCCCGGGGCGGCGCTGGCCTTTGCTTTGTTTCTGGCTGTTGCCGGGTTGGCGCTGCTGCTGGCGTTCACCAACCCGCTGGCGGCCTGGCTGACGCTGGCTTCGTTGCTCGGTTATGCGGTGATCTACACCGGCTTTCTCAAGCGCGCGACGCCGCAGAACATCGTCATCGGTGGCCTGGCCGGCGCGGCGCCGCCGCTGTTGGGCTGGGTTGCGGTCACCGGGCATGTCAGCGCCGAGCCGCTGCTGCTGGTGCTGATCATCTTCGCCTGGACCCCGCCGCACTTCTGGGCCCTGGCCATTCACCGCAAGGAGGAATACGCCAAGGCCGATATTCCGATGCTGCCGGTCACTCATGGCGAGCACTACACCAAGGTGCATATCCTGCTCTACACCTGCGTCCTGCTGGCGGTGAGCCTGATGCCCTACGTCATCCATATGAGCGGCCTGCTGTACCTCGGATCTGCGCTGGTGTTGGGTGCACGCTTTCTGCAATGGGCCTGGGTGCTGTACCGTGGCGCTCAGCCGCACGCGGCGATCAACACGTTCAAGTACTCTATCTGGTACCTGTTCCTGCTGTTTATCGCCCTGCTTGTAGACCACTACTTACTGTTGAACCTATGACCCGAACTCAAAAAACTGTCTTCATTCTGGTGGCCATTGTCGCGTTGATCATGGGCCTGACCGTCAACAAAGTGCTCTCGGGCAAGGGCCAGGGCGACCCGACCGCCTTGATCGATGCCGGCATCATCCTGCTGCCGCAAAGCCGCCAATTGCCGCCGGTGACCATGACCAACCAGGACGGCCAGCCGGTGCTGGTCAACGAGTTGAAGGGTAAGTGGAGCCTGCTGTTCTTCGGCTACACCTTCTGCCCGGACATCTGCCCCACCACCCTCGCCCAACTGCGCCAGATCAAGAGCGAGTTGCCCAAAGAGGCTGTGGATAAGTTGCAGGTGATCCTGGTCAGCGTCGACCCGAACCGCGACACGCCGACTCAGCTCAAGCAATACCTGGGCTATTTCGACCCGCAATTCGAAGGCCTGACCGGCGCGAATGTGGACGATGTGCAGAAGGTGTCGAACGCGGTGAGCATCCCGTTCATTCCGGCGGACACGACCAAGCCGAACTACACGGTCGACCACAGCGGCAACCTCGCGCTGATCGGTCCGGATGGCACCCAGCGTGGGTTCATTCGTGCGCCGCTGAACAACCAGAAGCTGGTGGCGCAGTTGCCAGGGCTGTTGCAGCGCAAATAACAGGCAACACAAAACACAGGTGGGAGGGGGCTTGCTCCCGATAGCGGTGGGTCAGTCAACGTATGCATCGACTGAACTGCCGCTATCGGGAGCAAGCCCCCTCCCACATTGTTTGATCTGCGGTGTGTTGGGGAGCGAGTCGGATCAGAACGCCGGCTTGATCGCGCCTTTGTACTTCTCTTCGATGAACTTCTTCACTTCAGGCGTGTGCAGGGCTGCGACCAGCTTCTTCACCGCGTCCGAGTCTTTGTTGTCTTCGCGGGTCACCAGGATGTTCACGTAAGGCGAGTCGCTGCCTTCGATGACCAGAGCGTCCTTGGACGGGTCCAGTTTGGCTTCCAGCGCGTAGTTGGTGTTGATCAGCGCCAGGTCGACCTGGGTCAGCACGCGCGGCAACGTGGCGGCTTCCAGTTCGCGGAACTTGAGTTTTTTCGGGTTGGCGGTGATGTCCTTGATGGTCGACAGGATGTTGGTCGGGTCCTTCAGGGTGATCAGGTTGTGCTTGGCCAGCAGCAACAGCGCACGGCCGCCGTTGGTGGCGTCGTTCGGGATCACGACGTTGGCGCCGTCAGGCAGGTCGGCCAGGGTCTTGTACTTGCTGGAGTAAGCGCCCAGGGGCTCGAGGTGGACCGCGCCGACGCTCACCAGGTGCGTGCCCTTGGCTTTGTTGAACTCATCCAGGTACGGCTGGTGCTGGAAGAAGTTGGCGTCCAGGCGCTTTTCGGCCACTTGTACGTTGGGCTGCACGTAGTCGGTGAAGACTTTGACCTGCAAGTCCACGCCCTCTTTGGCGAGTGCCGGCTTCACGAATTCGAGGATTTCCGCGTGGGGCACCGGCGAGGCGGCAACCGTGATGGTCTCGGCGTGGGCCGAAAACGCGGCGACGGCGGCGAAAGCAACCAGTAGTTTTTTCATCCAGCAAGCTCCTTGTTCGGGCATTTATCGGCGTATAGCCGGCAATAGTCGTTATTTTCGAGAAAAATGCACCACCAGCTTGTCGCCGACGGTTTGCAGAATTTGCACCAGGATCAACAACAGCACCACCGTGACGACCATCACATCGGTCTGGAAGCGCTGGTAGCCGAAACGGATGGCCAGGTCGCCCAGGCCGCCGGCACCGACGACGCCGGCCATGGCGGTGTAGGACACCAGTGTAATCGCCGTCACCGTAATCGCCGCGAAAATGCCGGGGCGGGCCTCAGGCAATAAAGCATGGGTGATGATCTGGCGCGTGCTAGCGCCCATGGACTGGGTGGCTTCGATGATGCCGCGGTCCACTTCACGCAGCGCGGTTTCCACCAGGCGCGCAAAGAACGGTGTTGCGCCCACGACCAGCGGCGGAATCGCACCGGCCACGCCCAGCGAAGTGCCGGTGATCAGCACGGTGAACGGGATCATCACGATCAACAGGATGATGAACGGCAGCGAGCGCAGGATGTTCACGCTCAGCGACAGCAACGCGTACAGGCCTTTTTGCTCGAACAGCTGGCGCGGGCTGCACAGAAACAGCAGCACGCCCAAGGGCAAGCCGAGCAGCACGGTGAAGAACAGCGAACCGAACAGCATGGTCATGGTGTCGCCTGTGGCGAGCCAGATTTCGGACCAGTCGATATTGGCGAAGAAACTCATCAGGACTTCCATTAGCGCAGCACCTCCATGTGGACGTCGGCGGCGGTGAAGCGGGCAAAGGCCGCTTCCATGTCACCGCCGGTGATGGCGAGGGTCAGTTGCCCGTAGGGGATGTCTTTGATGCGGTCGATACGCCCGGCGAGGATGCTGTAGTCCACACCCGTTTCGCGGGCGATGTTACCCAGCAGTGGTGCGTAGGTCGCTTCGCCCTGGAACGTCAGGCGCACGATGCGGCCCGGTACATGGGCGAAGTCATCGCGCTGCTCGCTTTCGTCGACCTGATCGGCTTCCTGGACAAAGCGCTTGGTGGTCGGGTGCTTGGGGTGCAGGAACACGTCGGCCACCGAGCCTTGCTCGACGATCACGCCGGCATCCATCACGGCCACCTGGTCGCATACGCGGCGGATCACGTCCATTTCGTGGGTGATCAGTACGATGGTGAGCTTCAACTCGCGGTTGATCTCGGCCAGCAGTTGCAACACCGAGGCGGTGGTCTGCGGGTCAAGGGCGCTGGTGGCTTCGTCGCACAGCAGGATTTTCGGCTTGGTCGCCAGGGCGCGGGCAATGCCGACGCGCTGCTTCTGACCGCCGGACAGTTGCGCCGGGTATTTCTTGGCGTGGTCCGACAGGCCGACGCGCGCCAGCAGTTCGGCGACGCGCTGGTCGATGGCCTTGCGCGACAATTCGCCGGCCAGTGTCAGCGGCAGCGCCACGTTGTCGGCGACGGTCTTGGAGGCCAGCAGGTTGAAGTGCTGGAAAATCATCCCGACCTGCTGGCGGAAACGGCGCAGGCCGTTGGCATCCAGGGCCGTGACTTCTTCGCCATCGACGTTGATCTGCCCGCCGCTGGGTTGCTCGAGGCGATTGATCAGGCGCAACAAGGTACTTTTTCCCGCACCGGAGTGGCCAATCAGACCAAACACCTGGCCGTTCTCGACGCGCAGGTTGGTTGGGTGAAGCGCGGGGATTTCCTTACCGGCGACGCGGTAGGTTTTATGGACGTTATGAAACTCGATCACGTAGCGAACCTTGTGGGGCGCATGGAAAAGGGATCAGCGGTTAGCCGGGCGCGCATTTTAGCCTGTCCGTATAGCGGTTCTTAGCATTTATTTCGCATTCAACCAGTGATTTGGCAATAACGCGATCAAAGGTCATAAAAAAGGAACGGTGCAAATTCGTGTCAGTCACTACTTCAGCAACTCGATTTCCCGGGTGCCGTGCCTGGGGTTTTGCTCAAACGAGCCGGGGACCGCTCTGGCCACTTTGAATAAGGAGTTTTGTCTGATGAGTACCCACAAGCCAGCCATCCCGCCGAAGAGTGAACTGGCGGGCACCGATACCCTGGACCGTGGCAACACCAACGCCAAGCTGCAGGCCCTGGAGGCATTCCGTAGCGACGCGACCGGCCAGGCGCTGCGTACCAACCAAGGCGTGAAGATTTCCGATAACCAGAACACCTTGAAAGTCGGTGCCCGCGGCCCCTCGCTGCTGGAAGACTTCATCATGCGTGAAAAAATCACGCATTTTGACCATGAACGTATCCCGGAGCGCATCGTGCATGCGCGCGGTACGGGCGCGCATGGCTATTTTCAGACCTATGAGAACCATTCGGCGCTGAGCAAGGCCGGTTTCCTGCGTAACCCCGAGCATAAAACGCCGGTGTTCGTGCGTTTTTCCACCGTGCAAGGCCCGCGTGGTTCGGGCGATACGGTGCGCGACGTGCGCGGTTTTGCCGTGAAGTTCTTCACCGAGGAAGGCAACTTCGACCTGGTGGGCAACAACATGCCGGTATTTTTCATTCAGGATGCGATCAAGTTTCCTGACTTTGTGCATGCGGTAAAGCCTGAGCCGCACAATGAAATGCCTACCGGAGGCTCGGCCCACGATACGTTCTGGGATTTTGTCTCGCTGCAGCCGGAATCGGCGCACATGGTGATCTGGGCCATGTCTGACCGGGCTATTCCGAAAAGCCTGCGTGCCATGCAGGGGTTCGGTATTCACACCTTTCGCTTGATCAATACCGAAGGTAAATCGAGCTTCGTGAAATTCCACTGGCATCCAACAGTCGGCACCTGTTCCCTGGTGTGGGACGAAGCGCAAAAGCTTGCCGGTAAAGATACCGATTACCACCGTCGCGACCTGTGGGAAGCGATTGAGGGCGGTGACTACCCTGAGTGGGAGTTGGGTGTACAGATCGTTGCGCAAGAAGACGAGCATAAGTTCGACTTCGACCTGCTCGATCCGACCAAGATCATCCCCGAAGAGTTGGTGCCGATTACGCCGCTGGGCAAGATGGTGCTTAACCGCAACCCCGACAACTTCTTTGCCGAAGTCGAGCAAGTCGCCTTTTGCCCTGGCCATATCGTGCCGGGTATCGACTTCACCAACGACCCGCTGCTGCAAGGCCGCCTGTTTTCCTACACGGATACCCAGATCAGCCGACTCGGTGGGCCGAACTTTCATGAGCTGCCGATCAATCGGCCTGTAGTGCCTTTCCATAATGGTCAGCGGGATGCCCAGCATCGCACTGTGATCGATAAGGGCCGGGCTGCGTATGAGCCGAATTCGATCGATGGCGGTTGGCCGAAAGAAACGCCGCCCGCGGCTCAGGAGGGTGGTTTCGAAACCTATTACGAGCGCGTCGATGCCAACAAGGTGCGCGAGCGCAGTGAGTCGTTTGGCGATCACTTCTCCCAGGCCACGCTGTTTTTTAACAGCATGAGCCACCATGAGAAAGAGCACATCATTGCGGCCTACAGTTTTGAGTTGGGCAAGGTGGAGCGCGAGGTTATCCGTGCCCGTCAGGTCAATGAGATTCTGGCCAACATCGACCTGGAACTGGCCAGGCGCGTTGCACAGAACCTGGGTCTGCCCGCACCGACCAAAGGCACGGTGCCGCCGCGCAAGGCGTCGGTGAAAGCGTCGCCGGCGTTGAGCCAGGTGAACCTGCTGTCGGGCGATATCAAAACGCGCAAAGTGGCGATTCTGGCGGCCGATGGTGTCGACGGCGCGGCAATTGCTGCATTGAAGAAAGCGCTGCAAGCCGAGGGCGCACACGCCAAGTTGCTCGGGCCGACCTCGGCGCCGGTCACCACGGCCGATGGCAAGCATCTGGCGGTGGATGCGTCGATGGCAGGCCTGCCCTCGATTGCGTTTGATGCGGTGTTCGTGCCCGGCGGTAAGGCGTCGATCAAGGCGTTGAGTGGGGACGGCGTGGCGTTGCACTACCTGCTGGAGGCCTACAAGCACCTGAAGGCGATTGCCGTGGCCAGTGACGCGCAGCCCTTGCTTGATCTGCTCAAGCTCGAGGCGGATGCGGGGTTGATCGTGGGGGCGGATGCCAAGGCGTTCAAGGCGTTCTTTAAAGCGATTGCCCAGCATCGGGTCTGGGAGCGTGAGCCGAAGGCCAAGGCGGTTCCGGCTTAAGCCATCTGTTGTTGGTTAGATCGCCATCGGGGGCAAGTCGAATCGTCGCACCGCCCCTCCCACATTTTGAACGGTGAATACATTCAAAGTGTGGGAGGGGCGGTGCGACGATTCGACTTGCCCCCGATGGCTTTATTCCGCCTTGCGCGGAATCAGCACAACCTGCGCCGGAATAGTCTTCAGGATCTGCCGGTGAATCGTCAGGTCGTAGCCCGAATCAATGCGCTTGACCCGTTTGCTCAGCAAGGTCGCCAGCCACGGGTAATCCTGGGTGCGCGGTGCCTGGATGGTCACATCGCACTGGTAATTCACCACGTCGGTGGCGATGGCATCCAGCTGATGGCGCAGCTCTTCGATGTCTGTGAGGTTCAGCGCCACGGTGGTGCTCTGCGCGGCCGGGTCGATGACCTTGGCGACGGGCTTGGTTTCGGCGGCCTTGAGGGCGGCCTCGGCTTTGTCCAGCTCGGCTTTGCGCGCGTGGGTGATGGCGCTGTTGACGCCACCGGTCAGCGCCGGAGCCTTGGGCATCAATGCGCGGGCGCGGCTGAGGGCGGTAGCGGCGGCGTTGACATCACCTTTTTGCAACACGATCTGACTGCGTTGCAGGTAGGCCTCGGCCAGTTGACGCTGGTAAGCCTCGAGCGCCGGATCGTTGGGCGACTGGGCTTGCAGCGCGGCCAGTTGGTCTTCGGCGGTGGCCAGCTCGCTGCTGGCCAGGTTTTGCTCCAGTTGCGCGATGGCGACAGCGCGTGCGTCCGGGGCCTCGGGGGCGGCGGGCGGGGTACTTTGACAAGCGCCCAGCAGCAGGGAAAATGCGGCAAGGAGCAGATAACGGGAGGTGAACGGCTTCATTCCTGCGACTCTCTATTTGCGCAAAAAGCGAGCAAGTCTACACCCCTCGACGGGGCAGGACAAAACTCAGCAGAAACAGGGCGGCCGCCGTGACCACAATCGACGGCCCTGCCGGCGTGTCCTTGAACCAGGACAGCGCCAGGCCCCCACACACTGCCAGCATCCCCAGTACGCTGGCGCCGATCGCCATCTGTTCCGGCGAGCGGGCGTGGCGCTGGGCGGCGGCTGCGGGAATGATCAGCAGTGACGTGATCAACAATACGCCGACAATCTTCATCGCGACAGCGATCACCACGGCGATCAACAACATCAAGGTCATGCGCAGCGCGGGCACGGGCAAGCCTTCCACCGTGGCCAGTTCTTCATGCACGGTGATTGCCAGCAGCGGGCGCCACAGCGTCACCAGCAGCACCAGCACGGCTGCGCTGCCGCCGAGAATCCACGCAAGGTCCGTGGGGCTGATCGCCAGCAGGTCGCCGAACAGGTAAGCCATCAGGTCGATGCGTACTTCATGCATGAAGCTCAGCACCACCAGGCCCAGGGACAGAGTGCTGGGCGCCAGGATGCCCAGCAACGTGTCGGAGGCCAGCGGCTGGCGCTGTTGCAGGGTCACCAGCAGCACCGCCAGCAGCAGGCAGCCGACGGTCACGGCGATGGCCGGGCTCACATCCAGCAGAAAGCCCAGGGCCACGCCCAGCAATGCGGCGTGGGACAAGGTGTCGCCGAAATAGGCCATGCGCCGCCAGACCACGAACGAGCCCAGCGGGCCCGCCACCAGCGCCAGAGCCAAGCCTGCCAGCAGGGCGTAGAGCAGAAAATCAGCCATGCTTGCAGCTATCTCCATGAACGTGAGTGTGGGGTGTGGCGGGATCGTCGACCACGGCGCCATGCAGGTCATGGGCGTGATCGTGATGGTGGTGATAAATCGCCAGGCTCTGCGCGTTCTTGCCGAACAGCTCGACGAACGCCGGGTCGCCGCTGACTTGCTCCGGATGGCCGGAGCAGCACACGTGGCGGTTGAGGCACACCACTTGGTCGGTGGTGCTCATCACCAGGTGCAGGTCGTGGGAGACCATCAGCACGCCGCAGCCAAGGCGGTCGCGCAGGCGGGTGATCAAGCTGTACAACTCGGCCTGGCCGGCGACGTCGACGCCCTGCACCGGTTCGTCGAGCACCAGCAGCTCCGGCTCGCGCAACAGGGCGCGGGCCAGCAACACGCGCTGCATTTCACCGCCGGAGATGCTTTGCACCGGGCTGTCGATGACCTGTTCGGCACCGACTTCCTTGAGCGCGGCTTGCGCGCGGGCGCGGTCCACGCCCGGCACCAAGCGCAGGAAGCGCAGCACCGACAAGGGCAGCGTCGGGTCCACGAAGAGTTTTTGCGGCATATAACCGACACGCAGCTTGGGCTTGCGCCACACACTGCCGGTGTCGGGCTTGAGCAGGCCGAGTACGGCGCGCACCAGGGTGGTCTTGCCGGCGCCATTGGGGCCGATCAGCGTGACGATCTGCCCCGGTTCGACGCTCAGCGCGATGTTATCCAGCACGTTTTGCCCGGCGAACGTGACCCCGACCTGCTCCAGGCGGATTAACGCGTTGCTCATCAAGCCCCCTGGCAACCGGCGCAGAGCCCGACGACTTCGACGGTTTGCCCTTCCACCTTGAAGCCGACGTCGGCGGCGCTCTGGATGATGGCGTCGCTGATGCTGCTTTGCTCAAGCTCAATGGCGGCGTGGCACTTGCGACAGATCAGGAACTGCCCCTGGTGCGCGTGTTCCGGGTGGTTGCAGCCGACGAAGGCGTTGAGTGACGCGATACGGTGTACCAGGCCGTTGTCCAGCAGGAAATCCAGCGCGCGGTACACCGTGGGCGGCGCGGCGCGGCGACCGTCCTGCTCGCTGAGCACGCCGAGGATGTCGTAGGCGCCCAGCGGCTTGTGGCTCTGCCAGACCAGTTCCAGCACGCGCCGACGCAGGGCGGTCAGGCGCAGACCCTGCCGTGCGCAGAGGGTGTCGGCCTCCGACAGCGCGGTATGCACGCAGTGAGAGTGGTCGTGGGGACGGCTGGCAAGCGGTGTTATAGGCATGAGCGGCGACAGATATTTGATAGAGACGTTATTATGTTACCCGTTCCTACGCCATTGAGTGGTCATCGTGTCCCGACTTTTTCCCGTTTTTGTCGTATTTGTCGCCAGTTTGCTCACCGCGGGTGCCGCTCAGGCGGAGGTCAAGGTGCTGACCAGCATCAAGCCGCTGCAGTTGATTGCTGCGGCTGTGCAGGACGGCGTGGCGGTTCCCGAGGTGTTGTTGCCGCCGGGGGCCTCGCCGCATAACTATGCGTTGCGCCCATCCGACGTGCGGCGCGTGCAGTCGGTAGACCTGCTGTATTGGATCGGCCCGGACATGGAAGGCTTCCTGCCCCGCGTCCTCAAGGGGCGCAGCCTGCCGACGGTGGCCGTGCAGGATCTTCCGGGCATGAAACTCCGTCGTTTCGCCGAAGATAGCCATTCCCACGCCGACGATGCCGACGAACATGACCACGATCATCGCCCAGGCACTTTGGATGCACATCTGTGGTTGTCGACGCTCAACGCCCGGGTGATTGCCGCACGCATGGGCGCCGACCTCAGCGCCGCGGACCCGGCCAATGCCGAGCGCTACCAGCTCAACGTGAAGGCGTTCGTGAGCCGACTGGATGCGTTGGACGCACGCTTGAAAGCGCGGATGGCCGGCATCCACGACAAGCCTTACTTTGTGTTCCACGAAGCCTTTGATTATTTCGAAGAGGCCTACGGCCTCAAGCACGCCGGTGTGTTCAGCGTGGCCGCCGAAGTGCAGCCCGGTGCCCAGCATGTGGCGGCGATGCGTACACGTTTGCAGGAAGTCGGCAAGACCTGCGTGTTCAGTGAGCCGCCGCTGCGTCCGCGCCTGGCGGAAACGCTGGTGGCCGGTTTGCCGGTGAAATTGGCGGAGCTGGATGCGTTGGGGGGGTACACCCCGGCTTCCGCTCAAGGTTACGAACAGGTGCTGGACAAGCTGGGCAATGACTTGGCGGGCTGCCTGGAGTCGCTCTGAAAGCCCAGGCATAACGTCTGTAGGAGGGAGCAAGAAGCCCCCTCCCGCATTTTAGAGCGCGAACGGCAGCTGGATCGCGACCTGCTGGCGCTGCGCCAGCCGATGCTCGAACTCCGCCGGGTCATGAATCAACACATCCTGCCCGGCAAACGACTCCGCCGCGATCAGGCGTGACAACCAGAACCGCACGCACGCCACGCGCAACATCGTCGGCCACAACTCGGCTTCTTTCGCGGTAAACGGGCGCAACCCCGCATAAGCCCCGAGCAGTGCGCGGGCGCGCTGGCCGTCGAGTACGCCGTCGGCGTCCGAGCACCAGTCATTCAGGGCGATCGCCACGTCGTACAGCATCGGGCCCGAGCAGGCGTTGTAAAAGTCGATCAAGCCCGTCAGGTGCGTGCCTTCAAACATCGCGTTGTCGCGAAACAGATCCGCGTGAATATTCGCGCGCGGCAGGGCGAGGATCTGCGCCTTGTGGGCCTCGATCTCATCCAGTGCGTCGCGCAGCAGGCGTTGCGGCGCTGCGTCCAGGTGCGAAATCAACTGCGCTCCTTCGCTGAGCATCCAGTCCAGCCCGCGATCGGTCTTGCGCTCCAGCACCTTGTCGCCCTGGGTCGCCAGGTGCAGATGGCCAAGCAGGTCGCCGACCTGGGCGCAGTGCTGGGCATTGGCGTCCTTGATGTGCTTGCCGGCCAGGCGCGGTTGCAGCAGCGCCGGTTTGCCGGCCAATTCGCGCAGGGCCACGCCGTCGGTGGTGCGCAGGGCGTAAGGCACCGGCAAGTCGGCGTCGTGGAGCACGTCGAGCAGTTCGATGAAGAACGGCATTTCCTGCACCGGGCCGCGCTCGACCAGGGTCAGGACGAACTCACCCTGTTCCAGGCTGATGAAGAAATTGGTGTTTTCGCTACCCGCGGCGATCCCCTGGAAATCAAGCAGGCGGCCGAGCCCGTAAGGGGCAAGAAAGGTTTCCAGCTCGGGCCGAGCCAGGGGGGTGAACACAGACATGGTTAAAACTGCCAGTACGGGCGCCGCGGTGTGCGGCGCCAATTGAAGTTAAGAAATCATTTCCATTCGAAGATCTTCCATGACGGGATCAGCATATCCGGTTGGTCAGAGCGGATGAAATTCGCATCGGTTCCGTCCGCGCGCACCAGGAAATACGGTGGGAAGCCTTTCTTCGTTATCTTGATTGCGTACAGGAAACCGTTTTGACGGTACTCCTGAATGGTTCTGTCGCCCTCTGTGCGAATGGTAACTTCCGGATCACCCGAAGGCGCACTGTCGGCCGCCATGGCAACCATCGGAGCGAATGCAAACAAGCCGGTCAACAGCAGGCGATTGAATGAGCGCATGATAACCTTGTCCCTTTGTTGTCTGTGGTCCGGCTATTCTAGCGCCTGACCCGCCGAAAAGGTTGATCCTGCTCATGAGCCAAGCCCCCCTCGTCCTGGTGGACGGTTCTTCATATCTGTACCGCGCCTTCCACGCGCTGCCACCGCTGACCACTTCCAAAGGCCTGCCGACCGGTGCGGTCAAGGGCGTGTTGAACATGCTCAAGAGCCTGCGCAAGCAGTACCCGGACAGCCCGTTCGCGGTCGTGTTCGACGCCAAGGGTGGGACCTTTCGCGACGAAATGTACGCCGAATACAAGGCCAACCGCCCAAGCATGCCCGACGACATGCGCCTGCAGATCGAGCCCCTGCACCAGAGCGTGATTGCCCTGGGTTTCCCGCTGTTGTGCGTCGAAGGCGTCGAAGCCGATGACGTGATCGGCACCCTGGCCCGCAGCAGCGCAGCCGCGGACCGCCCGGTGGTGATCTCGACCGGCGACAAAGACATGGCGCAGCTGGTGGACGGGCACATTACCTTGGTCAACACCATGACCGGTAGCGCCATGGATGTGGAGGGCGTAAAGGAGAAATTTGGCGTCGCTCCGGAGCAGATTATCGACTATCTGGCGTTGATGGGCGATTCGTCCGACAACATTCCTGGCGTTCCGGGCATTGGTCCGAAGACCGCTTCTGGCTTGCTGGTGGGCGTCAATGGCGGCCTGAAAGAGCTGTATGAAAATCTGGATATTGTGCCGAGCCTGCCTATCCGTGGGGCCAAGACCCTGCCGGCCAAGCTGCAAGAGCATAAGGACATGGCCTTCCTCTCCTATCAACTGGCGACGATCAAGATCGACGTGCCGCTGGACGTGGGCCTGGATGATCTGCACCTGATCGAGCCGGATCGCGAAAAACTCCTGGAGCTGTACACCCTCCTGGAGTTCAAAAGCTGGTTCGAGGAAGTGCAGCGCGACGCCAAGCGCACCGGCTTGGAGGTGGCGGCTCCGGTCGCCGAGAATGCGCCGGTCGTCAGCACCGAGCTCAAGTACGAGACCATCCTCGATCAGGCGCGTTTCGATGTGTGGCTGAAGAAGCTCGGCGAGGCCAAGCTGTTCGCCTTCGACACCGAGACCACCGGCATCGATGCACAGCAAGCGCAGCTGGTTGGGTTGTCGTTCGCGGTGCAGCCCTACGAAGCGGCCTACATCCCGCTGACCCATTCCTACATGGGCGTGCCGGAGCAGCTGGACCGCGACACGGTGCTGCGCGCGCTCAAGCCGATCCTCGAAGACCCGAGCAAGCTCAAGGTGGGCCAGCACGCCAAGTTCGATATGAATATCCTGGCCAACTGTGCCATCGGTGGCGATCAGAATTGTGGCATCACGGTGCAGGGCGTTGCCTACGACACCATGCTCGAATCCTACGTCCTCGACTCCACCGCCACACGGCATGACATGGACAGCCTGGCTCAGAAATACCTGGGTCACACCACGGTGAGCTTCCAGGATATTGCGGGTAAAGGCGCCAAACAGCTGACCTTTGACCAGATCTCCCTCGAACAGGCCGGCCCTTACGCGGCTGAAGATGCCGACGTCACCCTGCGCCTGCACCAGACCTTGTTCGAAAAACTCCAGGCGATCCCGAGCCTGGTCAGCGTGCTGACCGATATCGAGATGCCGCTGGTGCCGGTGCTGGCGCGTATCGAGCGCCAGGGCGCGCTGGTGGATGCCAAGTTGCTCGGCGTGCAGAGCGTTGAGCTCGGCGAGAAGATGGTCGAACTGGAGCGTGAGGCATTTGCCATCGCCGGTGAGGAATTCAACCTCGGCTCGCCCAAGCAATTGGGCGCGATCCTCTACGAAAAACTCGGCCACCCGGTTCTCAGCAAGACCGCCAAGGGCCAGGCGTCGACCGCCGAAGCGGTGCTTGCCGAACTGGCCGAGCAGGATTTCCCGCTGCCCAAGGTGCTGATGCAGTACCGCTCCATGAGCAAGCTGAAAAGCACCTACACCGACCGCTTGCCTGAGCAGATCAACCCGCGCACCGGGCGCATCCACACGTCGTATCACCAGGCGGTGGCGGCCACCGGGCGTTTGTCGTCGAGTGATCCGAACCTGCAGAACATTCCGATCCGCACCGCTGAAGGCCGGCGGATTCGTCAGGCGTTCGTCGCGCCAAAAGGCTACAAGCTGCTGGCGGCGGACTACTCGCAGATCGAGCTGCGGATCATGGCGCACCTGGCCAAGGACGAAGGCTTGCTGCACGCCTTCCGCAATGACCTGGACGTACACAAGGCCACCGCCGCCGAAGTATTTGGCGTGGAGCTGGGCGCGGTCACCACCGACCAGCGTCGCAGCGCCAAGGCGATCAACTTCGGCCTGATCTACGGCATGAGCGCGTTTGGCCTGGCCAAGCAGATCGGTGTCGATCGTAAACAGTCCCAGGCCTATATCGACCGTTATTTCGCCCGCTATCCGGGCGTGCTGGCCTATATGGAGCGCACCCGCGCCCAGGCGGCCGAGCAGGGTTATGTCGAGACGATCTTCGGTCGCCGCTTGTACCTGCCGGACATCAACGCGAAGAACCCGGCGCTGCGCAAAGGCGCCGAGCGCACGGCGATCAACGCGCCGATGCAGGGCACGGCGGCGGATATCATCAAGAAAGCCATGGTGGCGGTGGATAACTGGCTGACCGCGTCAGGCCTGGATGCCAAAGTCATCCTGCAGGTACACGATGAGCTGGTGCTGGAGGTTCGCGAGGATCTGGTCGATCAAGTGCGTGACGAGATCCGCCAGCACATGAGCCACGCGGCGACGCTGGATGTGCCGCTGCTGGTGGAAGTGGGCGTGGGTGATAACTGGGACGAAGCGCACTGATAGCGCGGTTCTGCCACCGCCGAGGGTGGTGGCAGAACGCTTTAGATCCGAAAATGCCGTCGCTTATTGCAAATAGTTTTTTGTACCTGCCGGAACTTAACTCATGAAATGCCACTCAGAGTTACTGAATGGGCGGTGAAGCCCTTCAATGCTCCTATGTTGTGTTAAGTGTTGGCAGATATCTGGACCCCGCCCTAGCGGTCCGGAGCTTGAACCCCGAACTTCCCCTCCCCATACGAAGTCCGGGGTTTTTTTTGCCTGCGCAAAAGTCACTCCGCGGTTTCTGCGCCCTTGTCGGCCAATTCCATCCAGTCGGCCAGCACGGTGTAGGCTTCTTCCAGGCCCAGGCGCTTTGGCGCCGAGAACAGCTGGATGGTGATGGTGTCACCCCAACCTTTGCGGATTTCCGCCTGCACCTTCAACAGCGTGTTCTTGGCGGCGCCATAGGTCAGTTTGTCGGCTTTGGTCAGCAGGATATGCATCGGCATGCCGCTGGCGACTGCCCAGTCGAGCATCAGCAGGTCGAAGTCGGTCATTGGATGACGGATGTCCATCATCAGAATCAAACCCTTCAAACTCTCCCGGCCACCCAGGTAAGCCTCGAGGTGACGCTGCCAGTGCAGCTTCAGCGGGATAGGTACTTTTGCATAACCGTAGCCCGGAAGGTCGACCAGACGCCGATCATCGTCTAGCTTGAAGAAGTTGAGCAACTGCGTGCGGCCCGGGGTTTTCGAGGTGCGCGCCAGGCTGGCATGGGTCAAGGTGTTCAGGGCGCTGGATTTGCCCGCGTTGGAACGGCCGGCAAAGGCGACTTCAAAGCCCTCGTCATCGGGGCATTGGTCCACTTTGGCGGCGCTGAGCATGAACGTGGACTGTTGGCACAGGCCGAGGATGGGGTTCTTGAGTTGCATGAGATTTCCGATATGGGCGGTGCCGAAAAAGGGTGCGGCAAGCGGTGTCGTTTCCGTTTCAGTAGCGCCAGTATATAATGCCGCAGATTTTGTGTGTGCTTTGTCCCAGCGAAGGATGAAGTTCACGGGAGCGATAGACCTTTATTGCGCATTAGAACGCAAAACGCTCCCAAACCCTGAAAAGGTCGATGTATGACCAGATGGTTGCTTGCTGTCGGTGTCTTGATGCCGCTTTACGGCGCTCAGGCTACACAGGAACCGGAAGCGGTGTACAACCGAGTTTGCGTGGCTTGCCATGCCGGCCAACTGCCGAACGCCCCGAAGCGGGGTGACCAGGCAGCCTGGGCGCCCAGACTGGCGCAAGGCATGGACACGCTGGTGCAACACGTGACCCAGGGTTTCAAGGCAATGCCGCCGCGTGGTTTGTGCATGGACTGCAGTACCGAGGATTACCAGGCCATCATTGAGTGGATGGTGAGTAAACCCGGTTAGATAACTCTTAAACCCTTAGCCGTAGTTGGATTAGCTGATGAACAAACTGATCGTGAGTCTGCTGTTGACCTTGGGCATCACCGGTGTTGCCCATGCTGCAGGCGACGCTGCTGCGGGTCAGGCGAAAGCCGCCGTGTGTGGTGCTTGCCATGGACCGGATGGTAATAGCCCGGCGCCGAACTTCCCTAAACTGGCCGGCCAGGGTGAGCGTTACCTGACCAAGCAGATGCACGACATCAAGGACGGCAAGCGCACGGTCCTGGAAATGACCGGCTTGCTGACCAACCTCAGCGATCAGGACCTGGCCGATATCGCGGCCTATTTTTCCAGCCAGAAAGGCAGCGTGGGAGCTGCTGATCCGAAGCAAGTGGCCCGTGGCGAAGAACTGTTCCGTGGCGGCAACCTCGACAAAGGCATGCCTTCCTGCATCGGTTGCCACTCGCCTAACGGCGTGGGCAACGCCGCTGCGGGCTTCCCGCATGTGGGTGGCCAGCATGCGCAGTACGTCGCCAAGCAACTGACGGACTTCCGTGAAGGCAATCGCACCAACGACGGCGATACCAAAATCATGCAGAGCATTGCCGCCAAGCTGAGCAACAAGGACATCGAAGCGGTTTCCCAATACATTCAGGGGCTGCACTGATCGAGGGCTGCGTTAACGCTCGATTAATCCGTTGATGCAAGCATAAAAAGGGTGGCCTAGGCCGCCCTTTTTTGTGGCCGGTGCCGTTACACTAACGAACTCATGCCCGCGCAGACCTGTCACAACAAAGGTCGCGTGAGGCGACTTTATTTGTCCAGGAGTAAAGCATGCGTAATCTGATCCTCAGCGCCGCTCTCGTCACCGCCAGCCTCTTCGGCATGACCGCACAAGCCGCCGACGTGCCGCTTGAAGCCGGTAAAACCTACGTGGAATTGGCCAACCCCGTGCCGGTTTCGGTGCCGGGCAAGATCGAAGTGGTGGAGCTGTTCTGGTACGGCTGCCCGCATTGCTACGCCTTCGAGCCAACCATCAACCCATGGGTTGAGAAACTGCCCAAGGACGTGAACTTCAAACGCATCCCTGCCATGTTCGGCGGCCCCTGGGATGCCCACGGCCAACTGTTCCTGACCCTGGAAGCCATGGGTGTCGAGCACAAGGTTCACAACGCTGTCTTCGAGGCGATCCAGAAACAAGGCAAGCGCCTGACCAAGCCTGAGGACATGGCTGACTTCGTCGCGACCCAAGGTGTCGACAAGGACAAGTTCCTGGCCACCTTCAATTCCTTCGCCATCAAGGGCCAGATCGAAGCCGCCAAGAAACTCGCCGTGGCTTATGGCGTGCAAGGCGTTCCGACCATGATCGTCAACGGCAAGTACCGTTTCGACCTGGGCACCACCGGCGGTCCTGAAGCGACCCTCAATGTGGCCGACCAGTTGATCGCCAAAGAACGCGCCGCCAAGTAAGGGGCCTGCCATGCGTCGCTGGGGTACCGAACGCGTTGTCGGTCTGCATGACCCGCAGGTCAACGAAGCTCACCTGGAATCCACGGGCCTGCCGGCGGACAGCCGCCTGCGGCTGCTCAGCTTCAATATCCAGGTGGGTATCAGTACCGAGAAGTACCGGCACTACCTCACCCGTGGCTGGCAGCACTTGCTGCCCCACAACGGGCGGGCCGGCAACCTGCAGAAGATCGGCGACCTGTTGGGCGACTTCGACCTGGTCGCCCTGCAGGAAGCCGACGGCGGCAGCATTCGCTCCGGCTACATCAACCAGGTGGAACACCTGGCCCAGTTGGGTGCATTTCCCTACTGGTATCAGCAACTCAATCGCAACCTCGGGCGTCTGGCGCAGCACAGCAACGGCGTGCTCAGCCGCCTGAAGCCATCGGCCATCGAAGATCACCCATTGCCGGGCCCCAAGGGTCGTGGCGCGATCCTCGTGCGTTTTGGCGAAGGTTCGGAAGCCCTGGTGGTGGTGATGATGCACCTGGCGCTCGGGGGGCGTACCCGCAACCTGCAGTTGGCCTACGTGCGTGAGTTGATTGGCGGCTACAAGCATCAGGTGTTGATGGGTGACATGAACACCCATGCCATCGACCTGCTGCAGAATTCCCCGTTGCGTGACCTTGGGTTGCTGGCGCCGCAAGTCGAAGCCACGTTCCCCAGCTGGCGCCCGCAACGCTGTCTTGACCACATCCTGCTCAGTCCGACCCTCACGCTTGAAAGTGTGCAGGTGCTGGCGCAGCCCATCTCCGATCACCTGCCGGTCGCGGTAGAGATTCGTCTGCCGGGTTCGCTCACGGTGGATGCATTGCCCGCGTTGAGCCCCGGCCCTCGCGGACCCCTTGCATGAGCGACGAAGCCCAGCGCTGGAAAGAGAAATACCTTAAAAGCATCGATCAACAAGACAAACTCGAACGCCGCTGGGCCGCCCGCCTCGACCTGCTGCGCCGAGGCTTGGTGCGCAGTACGTTGGCCGCTGAAGGCACCGACCGCGCGGTCGATCAATGCATGAAGGAAATGCGCGACGTGGTGCGCAGCGACGACATGGATGCCGCCCTCGCCGCATTGCTGCCGCGCCTGGAAAAAGCCGTACTGGATTCGGAGCAGCGTCGCGAAACCCGGATTGACCAGATGAGCGCCGCGCTCACGGCCCTGGTTGCGCAGTTGCAGAAACTGCCGCTGCCCCGCGAGGTGGCCCGCCCGTTGAAAACCTTCGCCAAGCAGCTGGATAGCCGCGTGGGCCAGGCGCGCGAGATCCCGCTGTTGCTCAGTGAGTTGAGCAACCTGCAAGGGCAGGCGTTGAATAACCTGGAACCGGACGGCGAAACCCCACGCCCCGGTCCCGGCCTGCTGCAACGTCTGTTTGGCGCCAAGGAAGTTGCGAGTGAGGCGCCGACCGGCGAGCCCGCGCCGCCGCCTTCTGCGCCCTCTGCGCCCGCCGCCGCCAGGCCGGTGCCCGAACCCGTCGCCGAGGCGGCACCGCCGCCCCAGTCCGACGAGTTGGCCCAGGCCCTGCGGGCGTTCGCGCCGTTGCCGCAAGGCTCGGCCCCGCCCCCGCCGGAACCGCCGGAACCGGTGGCGGCAGCCAAGGCGGCCACGGTGGCCGAGGTCGTGAGCCCGGTCGTCGCCCCCGAAGCCGCGCCCCAGCCCGTGCCGATCGCCCGGCCCGTCGAAGTGGCGGCGCCTGCCGCGCTTCCAGCAGCGGCGCCAGAACCTGGCGCCGAAAGCGCACTCGCCGCGCTTATCGAACCACCGCCGGTTCAGGTCGATGCACCGCAACAAACCGTCATCGGCAGCCTGTCACTGCCGCCGGTGCTGGACGCGCCGGACCCGGTCGAGCTGCTGGCGGACGCAATCTACGCCCTGCCCGATTCGCCGGAGCCGTCCTACAGCTCCGTGGCCAAACACATTGAAGACACCTTGCTTGGCCTGCTGGAAGACCTGTCCCTGCCCGAGCGCCACCGGCCCCAGGCCGAAGCCATGCGCGAGCGCCTGGCCCATGGTTTGAACTGGTACGAACTGCTGCCGATCCTCGATGACCTGGCCACGCTGATGCTGGCGATCACCGACAGCGGCCAGCATGAGTTCGAGGCCTACCTCAAGCAGCTCAACGAACGCCTCGAAGCGTTCCAGGGCCATCTGCAGACGGCCAGCGAAGGCTATGCCGACAGTCGTTCGGCCGCCCGTGAGCTGGACACGCAAATCCGCGAACAGGTCGACGGCCTGCAAAGCAGTGTGCAGGGCGCCGCCGACCTGGACAGCCTCAAGCAGGTATTGGAAAGCCACCTTGAAGGCCTGCTCGGCACCATGGACCAGCACCAGCAGCAGCGTGACCTGCGCGAGCAGGAAGTGGCGGAGCGCTTGAAAGGGCTCGCCGAACGCGTCGCCAATATGGAGCAGGAGGCCCAGGGTTATCGCGATCACCTCGAAGTGCAGCGCCAGAAAGCGCTGGTCGATCCGCTTACCGGCTTGCCCAACCGTGCCGCGTGGAGCGAGCGCCTGGACCATGAGGTCAACCTCTGGCATCAGCGCGGCAACAGCCTGTCGCTGGCGATGCTGGACCTCGATCACTTCAAGCGTATCAACGACGGTTACGGGCACCAGGCTGGCGACAAAGTGCTGAAAATCATCGCTAGCGTGCTGCGCAAGCGCCTGCGCCCCGGCGACTTCATTGCGCGCTTCGGCGGCGAAGAGTTTGTGTTGCTGATGCCCGACTCACCCCTGGCGAATGCCCTGAGCGCTGGCGAAGTGCTGCGCGCGGCGATTGAAGTCTGCCCGTTCCACTTCAAGGGCGAGCCGGTGACGATCACGGTGTCGATGGGCGTGGCGCAGTTCCAGCCCGGCGAGCGCAGCGACCTGGCGCTCAAGCGCGCCGATGAGGCGTTGTACCGGGCCAAGGCAGCGGGACGTAACCGGGTGCAGGCGGCCTAAAAGATGTTCCATTTTGTAATTTGACGTTCGGGCCACAAACGGTACGTTACACTGTTGCATTATCGTCTTCAGCGTAACGTTATCCGCCATGAAATCCGTGTACTTCGCCTTTGTGTTCCTCCTGCTCAGCGGCTGCGCCAGCGGCCCGCGCCTGGATACCAGCCACCCTTCGGTCAACCATGACAACCGCGTGCAGTTCGTGGTCGTCCATTACACCTCGACCAACCTCGAACGCTCCCTGGCGCTGCTGACCCATGGTCAGGTCAGCAGCCATTACCTGATCGGCGACGACGCTTCGGGCACCATCTACAAGCTGGTGGATGAAAGCCAGCGCGCCTGGCATGCCGGGGAAAGCGAGTGGATGGGCCGCACCTGGCTGAACTCCAGCTCCATCGGGATCGAGATCGTCAACCCAGGGTTCCGCGACACGCCGACGGGCCGCGTGTGGTACCCGTATTCCGAAGCGCAGGTGAAATCCCTGGAGGTGTTGCTCAAGGACATCAGCACGCGCAACGGCATCGACCCCAGAAACATCATCGGTCACAGCGACATCGCGCCGCTGCGCAAGCTGGACCCGGGGCCGTTGTTCCCATGGAAGCGCCTGGCCGAGAAAGGCCTGGGCGTCTGGCCCGACGCGCAGGCGGTGGCACGCTTCCAGGCGCAGTACGCCACGGAACTGCCGAGCATCACCTGGTTCCAGGAAGCGTTGGCGCACCTGGGCTACCAGACGCCGCAGACCGGTGAGCTGGACGTCGCCACGCGCCATGTGCTCGCCGCGTTCCAGATGCACTTTCGCCCTGCGCTGTTCGATGGCACGCCGGATGCCGAGAGTGCCGCGATCCTGCGTGCCCTCGACCGGCGTTAATCGCTACAGCGGCAACGCCATGTAGAACTGCGTGCCCTGCCCCGGCCGCGAATACACGCCCATGCGGCCACCGTGCAGTTGCACGATCTCCTTGCACAGCGCCAGCCCCAGGCCGGCGCCGCCTTTCTTGCGACCCACCTGCACGAAGGGTTCGAAGATGCGCCCTTGTTGGCCATAGGCGATACCTTCGCCGTTGTCCTCGACGCTGATGATCACCCGCTCGCCATGGCGCCGTGCCTGCAGACGGATCTGCCCGCCCTCGGCGGTATGGCGCAGGGCGTTGCCCAACAGGTTGTCGAGCACGCGTTCCAGTTGCGCCTGGTCGGCATACAGCCGAGGCAGGTCGGGCTGGGCTTCTACCAGCAGTTCGATGTGTTGTGCATTCGCCGGCTCGGCAAAGCGCGCCCGTGCGTGCTCCAGCAGGTCGGTGACATCGCACGCGGCCAGGGTGAGTTTCTGCAGGCCGTTCTGGTAGCGCGAAAAGTTGAGCAAGTCGTTGATCAGTTGCATCAGGCGCTGCATTTCTTCATTGACCGTATCCAGCAGGTCCGCTTCACGGGACTCCGCAGGAAACTTCGCGCGTTCGCGGAACAAACCGAAGGCCATGTGCATACCGGTCACCGGCGTGCGCAGTTCGTGGGAGGCGCGCAACACGAACTCGCTGCGTACCCGTTCAAAGGCGCGCTGTTCGGTGACGTCATGCAGCACCATCACGGCACCGAGGATATGCCCCTGGGTGTGGCTCACCGGCGTCAGGCTGTAGGTCAGCAGGCGCAGTTCGCCCTCGACTTCCACTTCCAAGTCGTCCGGCGCGCGCTCCAGGCTGCCGCCGCGCAGCACCAGTTGCAGCTGATCGTCCATTTCCGGGCGACCCAGCGCCTCGCCCAGGCCCTGGCCGAGACGTTCCTCGTCCCAGCCCAACTGGCGCTGTGCCACTGGGTTGAGGTGCTCCAGGCGGCCTTGCCGGTCAATCATCAACAGGCCGTCGTCGATACTGTCGAGTACCGCCTGCAGGCGCTGCTGGCCGGCGAGCAACTCGTCGATATTGGTTGCCTGATGCTGGCGCAAGGCTTCGGCCATGATGCCGAAGCGCCGGGTCAGTTGGTTCATTTCCGCTGCCGAAGAAATGGGCAGGGTCACTTCGAAATCGCCTTGCCCAATCTTGTCGGCGGCCTTGGCCAGTGCTTCGATCGGCGCGCCAAACCGTCGGGCGATGCCATGGGCGGTAACAAAACCGATGATCAACACCGCGAGGCCAACCAACCCCAGCAGCCCGGCGATCAACAAGGCGCGCTCGCGGGATTTATGTTCGCTGGCGCTGATGTTTTCCAAGGCCTGCTTGTGCTCGGCGATCAGGCCGTTGCGCAGGACATTGAAGGTTTCGGTGATTTTCTCTTTGCTGCCGGGCGGTGGGGACGCTTGTTGAGACTCGTCAAAAGCCGCCAGGAAGCGCTGATAGTCGGCCCGGGCCCGGCTGAAACCGCCGCTGTTCCCGTCGCGCTGTTCATGCGCAATGCCTTGGTCGAGCAGCTCGAAGTAACGCTGTTCGGACGCTTGCAGCGCCTCGGGATTGGGGCGCTGTTCGAGCATCATCATCAACTGATCGCCCAGGCTCTGGCGCAGTTTGAGTCCCAGGTCGAGGGTGATGAAGTTGCTGCGGATCGACGACTCCTGGGTCTTGGCCATCTGCATCACGCTGACCAGGCCCAGGATCAACCCCAGCAGGGCGACGGTGATCAGCGCTGAGATACTCAGGAATAACCGAGTGCGCAATGTCATCGCTAACTTCATAGGGTGCCGCTCACAGGTTGTACTGTTTGCGTTTGCGGTACAGCGTCGACGCGTCGATGCCCAGGGTGCGGGCCGCCTGATCCAGGGTGTCGCTGGTGGCAAGTACCGCGCCGATATGCGCTTTTTCCAGCTCGTCCAGGCTCAACGCTGCACCGATACGGGGGGCATTGTTGGTCGGCTGTTCGGCCATCCCGAGGTGGCTGATTTCGACTTTTTCCTGCGGGCAGATAATGCTCGCGCGCTCCACCACGTTGCGCAGCTCGCGGATATTGCCCGGCCAGCGGTAGTTGAGCAGCGCTTCGCGTGCCTCATCGCTGAAGCCCCGCGCCGGGCGGGCGTATTCCTTGACGAAGCGGGCGAGGAAGCGGTCGGCCAAGGCCAGGATGTCTTCGCTGCGTTCGCGCAACGGCGGCAGGTGCAAGGTGATGACGTTGAGGCGGTACAGCAAGTCTTCGCGGAAGCGGCCGTCGCGCACCATGTCTTCGAGATTCAGGTTGGTGGCCGCGAGGATGCGTACATCGGCGCGCCGGGTGACCGGGTCGCCCACGCGCTCGTATTCCTTATCCTGGATAAAACGCAGCAACTTTGGTTGCAAAGTGAGGGGAAAATCGCCGATCTCGTCGAGAAACAGCGTGCCGCCATCCGCCTGGTTGACCCGGCCCAAGGTGCTTTCGCTGGCGCCGGTAAAGGCTCCGCGGCTATGGCCGAACAGTTCGCTTTCCATCAGCTCCGCCGTCAGCGACGGGCAGTTGATGGTGACGCAGGATTTCTTCGAGCGCTTGCTCCAGCCATGAATGGCCCGCGCCAGCTCGCCTTTACCGGTGCCGGACTCGCCGAGGATGAGGATGTTGGCGTCAGTCCCGGCCACTTGGCGCGCAGTTTCCAGCACCGCCATCATCGCCGGGCTGTGGGAGTCGAGACCGTCTTTCGGTTGGCGCACTTCGCCTTCCAGTGCTTCCAGGCGCGCGGAGAGCTGGCGCACTTCCAGCTGTTTGGCGGTGGCCAGGCGCAGTTGGTCGGGGCTGCACGGTTTGACCAGATAATCAGCCGCGCCGGCCTGGATGGCATCCACCGCGGTGTCGACGGCGGAATGCGCGGTCACAATCACCACGCGCATCCACGGCGCCTGGATACGCATCTGCGCCAACACATCCAGGCCGTTGTCCTCGCCCAGGCGCAGGTCGAGGAAGCACAGGTCGAACACCTGGCGTTGCATCAAGGCATCGGCCTGGGCGGCGCTGTTGGCGGTGGCTACGGTGTAGCCCTCATCTTCCAGGCAATAACGGAAGGTACGAAGGATCGCGGATTCGTCGTCCACCAAAAGAATGCGGCCTTGAAGTTCCTTGGCTGATTCCATCTGTCCCGCGCTCCTTAATATGAATGATGGTGTTTAGTCCCGGAATAATCGGGCAAGTTGCATGGTTCATTCTGATCGATAAAACGCAACGTCGTGCAGCTATCTGCCTGCATTCCTACAAAGCCTGCGCCCAATGGCGTTTTCATGCCTTCTTGCCACTTCGGCAACGCGCGATGGGTTTTCTATCCGTCGATCCGACCGCTGGCGATCGTGCATTTCGCACGGCGCCCAGGCGGCCATCGTGCAGGATGCTGGGCTTTGCTCCGGTCGCATATATCTAACTGATTGATTTAGTTGAATATTATTTTGTAAAAAAACTGGCATGCGCTCTGCAATAGCTCTCCTAACGAATAATCAAAATGCGGGAGAAAGCAGCATGACTCGCCCAAGCCTCAGCTCACTGCATGTATCGCCACTGCGCTTGCAACAAGGCCTGTTTGCCAGCCTGGCCTTGATGGTCACGTTGATTGGCGGCCAGCAGCTGCAGCATTGGCAGCAGAGTCAGCAGCAAACCCCGCATTTCGAACGTCCGGCGATGACCCAGACCCACTTTCGTTCCATTGATAGCCGTTCCGTTGGCAGCGTTTCTGCCGATGTAACCGTTCCCCAACTGCGGATGGTTGACCAGGCGTCTGCCCTGAATGAACTGCCATCCCAGGAACGTTGGGTGTTCTAGGCAATAAAAGGTCGCTTGAGTTGAGCGATTGCACGGCAGTACCGCTGTCACCCCCTATAAAAGCGTAAGGAGAATCACCATGTTGAGTTGGGCAATCACATTTCTGATCATCGCCATTGTGGCTGCAGTCCTGGGCTTCGGTGGTATCGCGGGCACCGCCACGGGTATCGCCAAGATCCTGTTTGTGGTCTTCCTGGTGATGTTCATCGCTTCGTTCTTCTTTGGTCGTCGTGGCCGAGGCTGAATATGACCCGTTTGTCCCTCAAAACCATGGCTGCCGTCCTGCTCCTGGGCGGCAGCGGCTTGGCGATGGCCGCTCACGACGGCCAGAGCCGCGCCAACGAATTGCTCGGCGCGGACCCGCAGTACCGTGAAACCTGGCAAAGCGTGGTGAAGAAAGAAGAGCGCCTGCCAGAATGGGTCATGAACCTGTCTGGCGCCGCCGAGCAAATGAATGCCGTCGAAGAAGGTGGCGACAAGTACTTGGTCGGGCCGCTCTGCGAAACCGCAGACACCTGCCGAAACAAGCGCCTGATCGTCGCCTTCAGTTACGACAAGGAAGATGCCTACGCCATGTTGGTGGAAGTCCCGGCCGGCCTGCCGGCGGACAAGTCCCCGACCCGGCACGCCGATTACCGGTTTATCGGTAAGCCGGACGCAGGCATGCAAAAACTGCTGATGGAGCAGCTTAAGAAAGATCCGAATTGGTACTAGGTTCCGTCTGATGCATTTGTCGTCTACGGGACTGGCGTCCATAGAAAGAAGCCTGTGCGCTTCTTTCTGTTTGCATCGCTCGCCAAGGGTGATGCATGACCAGGGGGCCGGGTTGCTCTGATCCTTCGCGATCGGCGCGACCTACGGGGACAGGGAGTGCCTGCGCAAGGGCCGGGTCAGGTGAAAAGCTGCGCCGCAAGTCCACCCGCTTTCGAGCTTGCTGGATTTGCGGCGCGCTTATGACGTTCATCCCCGCTTCTTATGCCGCTCATAGCCGAGAGTCTTCTTTTCGCCCGAGCCCAATCATTACTGGGTATGTCGGGGCGACCATCTATCGAGAAAATTTTGCCTGCGCTATAGGACATTTCAGACAACAGGCCCCTGAATACACAGGCATTTTCGCGAATGCCCTGAGGTCTCCTGAATCTCTGAGCGAGCCTGATTTGACCGGTTCACGGCATATTCACCGGGCAACATGTCGCATTTGAACTGACCGTTCGGACAGTTATTCTTAAAAAAAGCCATGCCGATTCGGCATGGGGTAGGCGTTTACGGCATTAGACGTCGCCCCCTTGCATGGGAATAGTTGCGCCTTTTTTCGCCTGCCAGTAAGCCATTTCGGCCATGCGGCGATGACTTTCTACGGAGGCAGATGCACACACTTTTTCGCTTCCGAGCGTTGCAGCTGGCGCATTTGCCTTAAGTTCACTTGAAGTAAGGGTAATGACATGAAGAAGGCAAAGCTAAGCCTCGCCTGGCAGATCCTCATCGGTTTGGTGCTGGGTATCGCAATCGGTGCCGTGCTCAACCATTTCAGTGCTGAAAAGGCCTGGTGGATCAGCAATGTGCTGCAGCCAGCGGGCGATATCTTTATCCGCCTGATCAAGATGATCGTGATCCCGATTGTGATTTCTTCGCTGATCGTCGGCATTGCCGGTGTCGGTGACGCGAAAAAGCTCGGGCGCATCGGTGTCAAAACCATCCTTTACTTCGAAATCGTCACCACCATCGCCATCGTGGTCGGCCTGTTGCTGGCCAACCTGTTCCACCCCGGTACGGGCATCGACATGAGTACCCTGGGTACCGTGGACATCTCCAAGTACCAGGCGACCGCAGCGGAAGTGCAGCATGAGCATGCGTTCGTCCAGACCATCCTCAACCTGATCCCGTCGAACATCTTTGCCGCCGTCGCGCGTGGCGAGATGCTGCCGATCATCTTCTTCTCCGTGCTGTTCGGCCTGGGCCTGTCGAGCCTCAAGCCTGAGCTGCGCGAACCGTTGGTGACGATGTTCCAGGGCGTGTCCGAGAGCATGTTCAAAGTCACCCACATGATCATGAAGTACGCGCCTATCGGTGTGTTCGCGCTGATCGCGGTGACCGTCGCCAGCTTCGGCTTCGCTTCCCTGCTGCCACTGGCCAAGCTGGTGATTCTGGTTTACGTCGCCATCCTGTTCTTCGCCTTTGTGGTCCTGGGCCTGATCGCACGCCTGTTCGGCTTCTCGGTGATCAAGCTGATGCGTATCTTCAAGGATGAGCTGGTGCTGGCCTACTCCACCGCCAGTTCGGAAACCGTGCTGCCGCGTGTGATCGAGAAGATGGAAGCCTACGGCGCGCCGAAGGCGATCTGCAGCTTCGTGGTGCCGACCGGTTATTCGTTCAACCTCGATGGTTCGACCCTGTACCAGAGCATCGCGGCGATCTTTATCGCGCAGCTGTATGGCATTGATTTGTCGGTCGGCCAGCAACTGATGCTGGTGTTGACGCTGATGGTCACCTCCAAGGGCATCGCCGGTGTGCCGGGTGTGTCCTTCGTGGTGTTGCTGGCGACGCTGGGCAGCGTGGGCATTCCGTTGGAAGGCCTGGCGTTCATTGCCGGCGTCGACCGAATCATGGACATGGCGCGTACCGCGCTCAACGTGATCGGCAACGCCCTGGCGGTACTGGTTATCTCCCGTTGGGAAGGCATGTACGACGATGCCAAGGGCGAGCGCTACTGGAACTCCCTGCCGCACTGGCGCACCAAGCAAGTGCTGCCGGTCGGCGAGACCAGCCGCGGCTGAGGCCAGCCTGATGCGAACAAACCCCGGGAAATCCGGGGTTTGTCGTTTCTGCCAGCCCCGCTATCATTCGCCCCATCTTTCGGGGGATTCAACTGATGCTCAATGGCCTGTGGCTTGGCTTCTTTGTCGTGGCAATGGTGTCAGCACTGGCGCAATGGCTGGTGGGCGGTAACGCCGGGATTTTTGCGGCGATGGTGGAAAGCATTTTCGCCATGGCCAAATTGTCGGTGGAGGTCATGGTGTTGCTGTTCGGCACCCTGACGTTATGGCTGGGGTTTTTGCGCATCGCCGAAAAGGCCGGGATCGTCAATTGGTTGGCCAAGGCCCTGGGCCCCCTGTTCCGCCGGCTGATGCCGGAAGTGCCGGCCGGCCACCCGGCCATCGGCCTGATCACCCTCAACTTCGCCGCCAACGGCCTGGGCCTGGACAACGCCGCCACGCCCATCGGCCTGAAAGCCATGAAGGCGTTGCAGGAACTCAACCCGATCCCCAATACCGCGAGTAACGCGCAGATTCTGTTCCTGGTGCTCAACGCGTCCTCGCTGACGCTGTTGCCGGTGACCATCTTCATGTACCGCGCCCAGCAAGGCGCGGCCGACCCGACGCTGGTGTTCCTGCCGATCCTGCTGGCCACCAGCGCGTCGACCCTGACGGGCTTGCTCTCGGTGGCGGTGATGCAGCGCCTGCGGCTGTGGGACCCGGTGGTGCTGGCCTATTTGATCCCGGGCGCACTGCTGCTGGGCGGCTTCATGGCATTGCTGGCAACCTTGTCCGCCACGGCGCTGGCCGGGCTGTCGTCGATCCTCGGCAACCTGACGCTGTTTGGTCTGATCATGCTGTTCCTGCTGGTCGGCGCGTTGCGCAAGGTGAAGGTGTACGAGGCGTTTGTCGAAGGGGCCAAAGAGGGCTTCGACGTCGCCAAGAACCTGCTGCCATACCTGGTGGCGATGCTTTGCGCGGTGGGCGTGTTGCGTGCGTCCGGCGCGCTGGACTTTGGCCTGGAAGGCATTCGTCATGTGGTGGCCTGGACCGGCCTGGACACGCGCTTCGTCGACGCGCTGCCGACCGCGATGGTCAAGCCGTTCTCCGGCAGTGCCGCACGGGCGATGTTGATCGAGACCATGCAGACCCAGGGCGTCGACAGCTTCCCGGCGTTGGTGGCGGCGACGGTTCAGGGCAGTACCGAGACCACCTTCTATGTGTTGGCGGTGTATTTCGGCTCGGTGGGCATCCAGCGGGCAAGGCATGCGGTGGGTTGTGCATTGCTGGCGGAGTTTGCTGGTGTGGTGGCGGCGATTGCGGTGTGCTACTGGTTTTTCGGTTAAGGCTTGGATGGCTATCGGGAGCGAGCTCCCTCCCACACTCAACCGTATTCATCCTGACGAAACGCGGTCAACTGTGGGAGGGAGCTTGCTCCCGATGAGGCCCTCAGCGCTTCGGCGCAGTGTTGCCCTGCGCCACCACCCAATCCACCACCTGCTTGTTCAACTGATCCCCCGCCTGCCCAAACCCGGCCACCACCGCCGGTACTTTGTTGTCGCCGACCGGCTGGCGCACTTCAAACCGGCGGCTGGCAATGATCCGCTGATCACTGCCGCGCACCAGCCGCGCATCCAGGCGGATCACCACCTCCACCGCGTTGCCGCGGTATTCGCTCTGGAACGCCTGCAATTGCCCGCCCAACTCGTAGTCGGCCTGCAGGTTGGTCTCGTCGCTGCTCAGCAGTGTCACCCGGCCATCGCGCTGGAAGCCATCCATGAAGCGGTTACGCAGCAGCACCGGCGCCGGGTCGCTCCAGCGTGAGTTGGCGTAGCTGCTGATCAGATCACCCTGGGGCACCACGGCAATGCGCGAGCTGTCGAGGAACTCGCTGGTCTGCGGCTTGGTCACGCGCAGCGACCAGGCTACCGGCGCCGCTTGGGTGGTCGCCGGGGCCGAGGCCAAGCGATAGACGTCGGACGGGTTGGGGCTGGGCAGGATCGAGCACGCGCTGACCAGCGCCAGGGCCACGGGGGCGATCAGTTGGTAAGCACGCTTCATGGCGTGAACTCCTTGTTCTTGTCGCTGCCCAGCAGGTAACCGCTGGGGTTGGCTTCCAGGCGGCGGGAGATGGCGCGCAGCGAACCGAGGGTTTCGCGCAGTTCGCGCACGGCCGGCGCCAGTTCGTTGAGGCCCTGCATGCCGCTGTTCACCGAGTCCTTGTTATCGGTCAGCAAGGTATTGATGGTCGCGGTGCTTTGCTCAAGGGATTTCATCGCTTGTTCGGCGCTGCCGAAGACCTGCTTGCCTTGATCGTTGAGCAGGCCGTTGGCATTGCGCATCAGCGCAGTGGTCTGCTCCAGGGCGGCACCGGCCTGCTTGCTGACCTGCATCAGTTGCTGCATCACCACCTTGATATCACCGCGCTGTTCGGCAATCGCGCCGGTGGTTTGTTCCAGGTGGTCCAGGGTGTTGCTGATGCGCTCGACATTCTGCGCGGAGAACATTTCGTTGGCGTTGTGCAGCAGCAGGTTGATGCTGGTCATCAGGTCGTTGCTGTTGGTCAGCAACCGCGCGATTGGCGATGGCGAGGCAATGATCTCCGGCAGGTTGCCGTCCTTGCCCTTGAGTTTCGGGCTTTGCGGTGTGCCGCCGCTGAGCTGGATGATCGATGTGCCAGTGATGCCGGTCAGCGCCAGTTTGGCCTGGGTGTCTTCCTTGATCGGCGTCTGCCCGGAGAGGCGGATGCGCGCGAGCACGCGGCGCGGGTCTTTGGGGTCCAGGCGCAGGCTGATGACATCGCCCACCTTGATCCCGCTGTACTGCACCGAGCTGCCCTGGGACAGGCCGCTGACCGCCTCGTTGAAAATCACTTCGTAATCCTGGAACGCGGTGTCGACGCTGGACTTGGCCAGCCACAGGCCGAACAGCATCGCGCCGACCACCACAATCACGCTGAACAGACCGATCATCACATGATGGGCTCGGGTTTCCATGTCATACCTCGTTGAGCGGTTGAGCGGCATCCAATGCCGCGCGGCCCCGGGGGCCGTGGAAATATTCGTGAATCCAGGCGTCGTCGGTTTCCGAGACGACATCGATGGCATCGGCCACCAGCACTTTCTTCTGCGCCAGCACCGCCACGCGGTCGGTGATGGTGTACAGCGTGTCCAGGTCATGGGTGACCAGGAACACACTCAAGCCCAGCGCATCGCGCAGGGTCAGGATCAGTTGGTCGAATTGCGCGGCGCCGATCGGGTCGAGCCCGGCGGTGGGTTCGTCGAGGAACAGGATGTCCGGGTCCAGCGCCAGGGCACGGGCCAGGGCTGCACGCTTGATCATGCCGCCGGACAGCGACGCCGGGTATTTGTCGGCCGCCGACAACGGCAACCCGGCCAGGGCCAGTTTGACCGCAGCCAGGTGCTCGGCGTCGGCGCGGCTCAGGCCGGCGTGTTCGATCAGCGGCAGCGCGACGTTCTCGATCACCGTCAGCGAGGAAAACAGCGCGCCCTTCTGGAACAGTACGCCAAAGCGTCGTTCCACCAGGGAGCGCTCATGCTCCGGCAGGTTCGACAAGTCCTTGCCGAATACCCGTACCTCGCCTGCGCTGGGCCGGCGCAGGCCGACGATGCTGCGCAACAGCACCGACTTGCCGCTGCCGGAACCGCCGACCACGGCGAGGATTTCGCCCTTGTACAGATCCAGGTCGAGGTTTTCATGCACGCTCTGGCTGCCAAAGCGATTGCACAGCCCACGGACTTCGATCACCGCCTCGCTGGGCGCTCGGGGTCGGCGACTCACCAGCTCATCTCCATGAAGAACAGCGCGGCGACTGCATCGAGCACGATCACCACAAAAATCGATTGCACCACGCTGGAGGTGGTATGGGCGCCGACCGACTCGGCGCTGCCGCTGACCTTGAAGCCTTCCAGGCAACCGATGGCGGCGATCAGGAAGGCGAAGAACGGCGCTTTCACCATGCCCACCAGGAAATGCTTCACGCCAATGTCCGACTGCAGCAGCGAGAGGAACATCGCCGGTGAAATATCCAGAGTCAGCGCACACACCACCCCGCCGCCGACAATCCCCGAGAGCATCGCCAGGAACGTCAGCATCGGCAGCGACACCAGCAGTGCCAGTACCCGAGGCAATACCAGCAACTCCATCGGGTCCAGGCCCAGGGTGCGGATTGCGTCGATTTCTTCGTTGGCCTTCATCGAGCCGATCTGTGCGGTAAAGGCACTGGCGGTGCGGCCGGCGATCAGGATCGCGGTGAGCAAGACGCCGAATTCCCGTAGGAAGGAGAACGCCACCAGGTCCACGGTGAAAATTGTCGCGCCAAAGCTCTTGAGTACCGTGGCACCGAGGAATGCCACCACGGCGCCCACCAGAAACGTCAGCAAGGCGACGATGGGCGCGGCGTCGAGGCCGGTCTGTTCGATATGCGCAACCATCGGCGTCACGCGCCAGCGCTTGGGCCGGAAAATGCTGCGGGCGAAGGTTTCCAGGATCAGGCCGATAAAGCCCAGCAGTTGCTTGCTGTCCAGCCACACTGTGTCCACCGCGGCACCGATGCGCGCCAGCAACTGGATGCCGGCGGCTTCTTCCGGCGCTTTTTCCGGTACGCAGAAATCGTTCAGGGAGCGGTAGACGGTCTTGAGCAGCGCGCGGTCGGCGGCGGACAGGCTGCAATCGGTCTGCTCGGCAGATTGCTCGATGCGGTCCGGGCCCAGCAGCTCCACCAGCAGTGAGGCGCCGGCTGTGTCGAGGGCACCGAGGCCATTGAGGTCGATGCGGGCGCCGGCGTCGTATTGGCCGTCGAGTTTGTCCGACAGCTTCTTCAGATTTGTGTAGTGGGCAAGCGTCCAGTCCCCCGTAATCCTGAGTAACGGGGGGGCGGTGGACGTATCGAGGTGGGCTGTGCCGGCCGAGGTACGAGTGGTCATAAGCTCCGAGCTTGTCTGGCTATCCACAATGCCTACGTAATAGCACGATACAGCTTACTTTGGGTTGTCCGTTTGTGCTGTGTCAGTCACTTTGAAGCGCAGCACACCGATCACCTGCCCGTCCTCGGTCAGCACCCGGACTTGCCAGCGCCCCACGGAGTCGGCCGGGAAGTTCTGCTTGTGGGTCCAGGCGCGGTAGCCTTCCTTGCGCCCGCCGTGGATATCCAGGGCGATGCGGTCGACTTCCTGGCCGTTGAATTTCCACACATGGTAGATCCGCTCATCCAGCCCGCGCGGGGCATTGATCGCGGTATAGGCATACAGCCCGCCGCTGCGCAGTTGGTCGGCGCTGACCTCTTTGAGATCGTCGCCGGGTGTGCGGTCTTGCAACTGGGTGCTGATCGCCACTTCGGTCATCCACAAGGTGGCCGGTGGAACCCAACTGCGTAGGAACCATCCGGCACAGCCAATCGCGGCCGTGACCCCGAGCAGCATCGCCCAGCCTTTGACGCTGCGCAGCGGCAGGCTTACGGCCAGGCTCGGGATCGACAGGACCATGGCCACGCCGAGGGCCAGCTTGTAACTCTCGGCGGTGGTCAGGTGCAGGATGATCGGCAGCGCGGTGAGCAGCGCGGCGAACAGGGTCAAGGTGTGCAAGGCGAGGAACAGCGAGCGTTTGGGCGCCAGCCACTTGTAATACAGCGGGTCGGTGATTGACACCAGCGCCGCCGCGCCGAGCAGCCCGGTGAAGATCGATTGGCCGCTGTTCCAGGTGGTGGTGATGAAAAAGAACGGCAGCACGAAAAACAGACTTTCCTGGTGGATCATCTGGGTGGCGTAACGCAGCAGCGGTTCGGGGATTTCGCGCTTGAAGAGTTTGGTGAACAGCTGGGTAAAGCTGTTTTCCAGCATCAGCCACAGCCAGCTCACCAGCATGATCACCGCGATCCAGCTGGCCATGCCCTGCTGGCGGTCCACCAGAATGAAGCTGCTCACCCCCGAGATGAAACCGCCGAGTGCAATCACCCCTGGGTAGCGCTTCATCAGTTCGAGGATGCGCTGGATGTAGTGGTTCAGGTTCGGCATTCGGCGGTCACAGTCTTTGTAGGAAAAATCCCAGACAGAATAACGTCTTAGCCCTGGGTGCGGTGCCTCATTACGCGATCCGTTTGCGATAACTGCGCACGCCGATCACTCCAATCGCGATCAGCCCGAGCACACCGGCGCCGATCCAGTTCAGCATGTCGTAGCTCAGCAGCGGTTTCTCGATGCGCCAATAGCCCGGCTGCTTGAAGAGTTGGCGCATGGCCTGGTTGGTCTGCGTCAGGCTCACGGCCTTGATGCGTTTGACCGGGTCGCTGAAGTGACCGTTGTCGTAGTCGCCCGAGGCGCTCCAGTAATAGTCGGCCAGCGCGCTGTTGCCCTGCACGGCCCAGGCCTGGCGTGCGATGGCGGCGTTTTGCAGGCGGGCGAATGCCGCCGGGTCGAGGCCGTCCTTGAGCAGTTGGGCCGTGAGGTCTTGCAACACCTGTTCGGCTTCGGCGAGGTTTTCCCGTTCGAGGTCGGCATTCAGGCTGAGGAAACCGACGCCGCCGAGCACTTCGCGTTCGCTCCACGGGCCGTAGGACAAACCGTGCTTGAGGCGCAGTTGGCGATACAGCGCCCAGTCGAGGTAGTCCTTGAGCAGGTTGTAGGTTTCGTCATGCTGGTCGTCGAGTACCGGCTCGGGGAACAACCAGTGCAGTTTGGCGCCGTTGCCGACCCAGCCATGGATCAGGTCACGGCGGTTGGCGGCGGCGTGCTGGATTTCCGGCAGGGCCAGATGCTCGGTGGGCTCGACCGGGACAAGTTGGCCATAAGTGCGTTCCAGATAGGCCGGCAGCAGTTTGTCGAGGTCGCCGACGATGATCAGCGTCATGTTGTTGGGGGCGTACCAGTTTTTGCGCAGTTGCTCCAACTGGTCGCGGGTCAACTGGCCGGCCTCGGCGCGTTCGGCGCACTTGAGGCCCAGTTCGACCGCCAATTGGTTGCTGGCGGTGTGGCCCAGGTCCTGGCGGTCCAGCAGGCGTTGCAGGTGCGAGTAATGGCCGCCGTCTTCGCGCTCGACCACCTGCTTGGCGGCATTGATATGGGCATCGGTCAGTTCGGTGCGGGTGAGGATCGCCCGCAGCAGGTCCAGGACCTTGCGCTGGTTTTGCGCGGGCGCCTCGATCACGAAGGTGGTGTCGGCGTTGCTGGTGTAGGCGTTCCACTCGCCGCCCAGGGCTTGCATGCGTTCTTCGAGGTCGCCTTCGCCGCCGCCGTCGATACCGCTGAACAACAAGTGTTCGAGCAGGTGCGGCAGTTCCTTGTCTTCGCAACGGAAGTCATCCAGGCCCACGCCGACCACCAGGCGAATCGCCACATGCCCGCGTTCGGTGCCCGGTTTGAGCAGCAGTTGCAGGCCGTTGGGCAAGGTGTAACCCTCGACGTGCAGGCGGTCAAAGGCAAAGGCGTGTGCAGAGCCCATGAGCAGGCAGGCGAGTAACAGGCGACGCATAACTGGCTTCCTGGCGAGTGAGGTCAGTGTTAACTGACTTCAGCGGCCGTCTTACGTTCAGGGCGAATGTGTGATGTCGGCAATATCTTCGGCGGACAGCGCGCCGGTGTCGGACGTTTCCAAGACTACATAAGCACTGCTGCAAAACAATGAGTTCAAGCGTTTCATGTCGGCAATCAGTTCCAAATGCAGGGAACTGGTCTCCAGGCTCTGTACGATCTTGCGTTGCAGGCGACTGACGTGGGCATGGGCCAGGCGCCGCTCCTGGGCGCGGAAGCGGCGTTTCTCGCGCAGCAATTGGCGTGCGCTTTCCGGGTCGGCACTGAGGAATACCGACAGGCCCAGGCGCAGGTTGGCAATCAGTTGGCTGTGCAGGCCGGTGAGTTCTTCCAGGCCCACTTCGGAGAACTGGCGACGCTGGGACGTTTTCTGCTGCTGGACTTTGCGCAGCATGCGTTCGATCAGGTCGCCGGCCAGTTTCAGGTTGATCGACAGCTCGATGATCTCGGCCCAGCGGCGGTTGTCCTGTTCGCTGAGGTCTTCGCGGGGCATTTGCGCCAGGTAGAGTTTGATCGCGCTGTAGAGCGCCTCGACGTCGTCGCTGAGGCTGCGCATTTCCTGGGTGATGGCCGTCTGTTTGCCGCGCAGCACTTCGAGCATTGCGGTGAGCATGTTGTCGATCAGGTCGCCCAGGCGCAGGGTTTCCCGCACCGCGTTGGCCAGCGCCAGGCTTGGCGTGGCCAGGGCGGCGAGGTCCAGGTGGCGCGGCGTGGCCTTGCCGTTGGCCTCTTCCCGTTCGGGCAGCAACCACGCGCAGACCCGGGCCATCGGGCCGATGCTCGGCAGCAGGATCAGGCAGCGACTGACGTTGTAGAGCAGGTGGAAGCTGATGACCATGCCTTGGGCGCTGTAATCCAGGCTGTCCATCCACAACACGAGCGGGTCGAGCACCGGGATGATCAGCAACAGGCCGATCAATTTGTACAACAGGCTGCCCAGGGCCACCTGGCGTCCGGCGGCGTTCTGCATGTTGGTGCTGAGGAAGGCCAGCACGCCGCTGCCGATGTTGGCGCCGATCACCAGGCCGATGGCCACGTGCAAGCCGATCACTCCGGCGCCGGCCAGGGTGGCGGTCAGCAGTACGGCGGCGAGGCTGGAGTAGGAAATCATCGCGAACAACGCGCCGACCAGCGCATCGAGCAGGATGTCGCCGGTCAGTGAGGCGAACAGCACCTTCACGCCCTGTGCGTGGGTAATCGGCCCGGCGGCTTCGACGATCAACTGCAGGGCGAGGATGATCAGCCCGAGGCCGATCCCGACCCGACCCAATTGCCCGGCCCGTGTCTGCTTGCGCGAGAGGAAGAAGATCACCCCGAGAAAGATCAGCAGCGGCGACAGCCAGGACAGGTCCAGGGTGAGCACCCGGGCCATCAGCGCCGTCCCGACGTCGGCGCCGAGCATGGTCGCCAGGGCAGGCATCAGCCCCATCAGGCCCTGGCCGACAAACGATGTGACCAGCATGGCGGTGGCGTTGCTGCTCTGCACCATGGCCGTCACCAGGATACCGGCGACGAACGCCAGCCAGCGCTTGGACATGTTTTGCCCGATGACGTGGCGCAGGTTGGAACCGTAGACCCGCAGGATGCCGGTACGGACGATATGCGTGCCCCAGATCAGCAGGGTCACGGCGGAAAGCAGATTGAGCAAGGTCAGCATGCTCGGCCCCCCGTGTGGGTGGGCTCCAACAGGAGCCAATGAGAATTGCCGCGTGCCGTTCTACGTCTTGTACTTAAGCTGTAGTTGGCGAAAGGGCTGTGCGCCAGCATCGCATAGCTAAAGTCGGGTTTGAAACAAAACTGTCATGAAGTCAGTTTTGTGCAGATGAAAAAATGGGGCGCGAACGCCCCATTTCAGCAGCGGATCAAGATTATTGACCCGGAATGTCCTTGCGCAGTTTCACAGGGTCCTGCTGTTTCTTCTTTTTCGCGATGGCGGTACGCATCTTGATGTTCACCGCTTCCACCGCCAGCGAGAACGCCATGGCGAAGTAGACGTAGCCTTTAGGCACATGCACGTCGAAGGATTCGGCGATCAGCACGGTACCCACCACTACCAGGAACGACAGCGCCAGCATCTTCAGCGACGGGTGCTTGTCGATGAAGTCACTGATGGTGCCGGCCGCTGCCATCATCACCAGCACCGCGACCACGATCGCCGCGATCATCACCGGCACGTGGGACACCATGCCGACGGCAGTGATCACCGAGTCCAGGGAGAACACGATGTCGATGATCGCGATCTGGATGATGGTGTAGATGAACTTGCCACCGGCGCCTTTGGGCTCTTCGTGGGTTTCGTCTTCACCTTCCAGGGCGTGGTACATCTCCTGGGAGCTTTTCCACAGCAGGAACAAACCACCGAAGAACAGGATCAGGTCGCGCCCGGAAATGCCCTGGCCGAAGACCACGAACAGGTCGTCGGTCAGGCGCATGACCCAAGTGATGGACAGCAGCAACAGGATTCGCGTGACCATGGCCAGGGCCAGGCCGAAGATCCGGGTACGCGCCTGCATGTGCTTGGGCATGCGGCTGACCAGGATCGAAATCATGATGATGTTATCGATGCCCAGAACGATCTCGAGGGCCGTCAGGGTGAAGAAGGCAATCCAGATTTCCGGATTGGTCAGCCATTCCATGTGTATTCCTTTAAGCGAGTGTTAAACCGCGCCAGCTGCAGCGCCGCGCGGTGAGTCGGTACGATTATAGAGTGCTGAACAGCGGAAAAATCCCCATCAGCAACGCCGCGAACATTATGCACAGGCACACCAGCACTGCCCACTTCAGGGTGAAGCGCTGGTGATCGCCGAATTCGATACCGGCCAGGGCCACCAGCAGGTAAGTCGATGGCACCAACGGGCTGAGCAAGTGTACGGGTTGGCCGACGATGGAAGCGCGGGCCATTTCTACGGCGGTGATGCCATAGTGACTGGCGGCTTCGGCCAGCACCGGCAGTACGCCATAGTAGAACGCATCGTTGGACATGAAGAAGGTGAACGGCATGCTCACCAGTGCGGTGATCACCGCCAGGTAAGGGCCCAGGGCTTCTGGAATGACCGCCAGCAGGCTCTTGGACATGGCGTCGACCATGCCGGTGCCCGACAGGATGCCGGTGAAAATCCCTGCAGCGAAGATCAACCCCACCACGGCCAGTACGCTGCCGGCATGGGCGGCGACGCGGTCTTTCTGCTGTTGCAGGCACGGGTAGTTGACGATCATCGCGATACTGAACGCCACCATGAACAGCACCGGCAGTGGCAACAGGCCGGCGATCAACGTACACATCAGCGCCAGGGTCAGCACGCCGTTGAACCAGATCAGCTTCGGACGGCGGGCATCCGGGTATTGCGACACGCTGATTTCGCTGTGATCGATCTCGTCGCCCTGCAGGTGCAGTTCACCCAGGCGCGCACGTTCGCGCTTGCCGTACATGTAAGCGATCACCAGGATCGCGACCACGCCGGCGGCCATGGCCGGGATCATCGGGACGAAGATGTCTGACGGGTCCACATGCAGCGCACTCGCGGCGCGAGCGGTCGGGCCGCCCCAGGGCGTCATGTTCATCACGCCACCGGCGAGGATGATCAGGCCGGCCATGATCCGCGGGCTCATGCCGATGCGCTGGTACAGCGGCAGCATCGCGGCCACGCAGATCATGTAGGTGGTGGCGCCGTCACCGTCGAGGGACACCACCAAGGCCAGCACGGCGGTGCCGACCGAGACTTTCAGCGGGTCGCCCTTGACCATCTTGAGGATCTTGCGCACGGCCGGGTCGAACAGGCCGGAGTCGATCATCAGGGCAAAGTAGAGGATGGCGAACATCAGCATCACGCCGGTCGGCGCGAGCTTGGTGATGCCTTCGAGCATCATCGGGCCGATCTTCGGCGCAAAACCGCCGAACAGCGCGAACAGAATCGGCACGATGATCAGGGCGATCAGCGCGGACAGGCGCTTGGTCATGATCAGGAACATGAACGTGATGACCATGGCAAAGCCAAGGAAAGTCAGCATAGGAATACTCCAGGCGTAGCGCGGCTAAGGAATGGCGAACCGGGTGGGGTCAGCGCAGAACGAGAGGCACGAGGCTTACGGGTGGAGTGGGGGCGAACAGGCGGGAGCGAGCGGACATCGGGAATCACCATTGTTGTTGTTAACAGCCGGTCTGTTGCCGGCAGTGGGGGCGATCCTAGACGCGTAAGCTTTCAGCCAGCTTTCGTTGATCAAACAGGTGAGGTGGAAATGACACACGGTCTCCAGGCCTGCGCAGATCAACATGTGGGAGGGGGCTTGCTCCCACATTCAGCTGGTGTATGCGCAAATTTTCAGGGCAATTCGAGGCCGCCCGCTGCTTTGTGCAGTTTGCGCAGATGTTCGCCAACCTGCTTGAGGTTGGCTTCACACGCGGCAATCTCGGCGGCGCGGGACGGGTCCAGCAGCGCCCTCACCTCTTTATCCAGTTCGCCGGTCAGGGATTGCAGCTGTTTCTGGCGCTCGGCACTTTCCGATTCCAGCCGCTTGGACTCCGAAGGTTGCGGCAAGCCGTAGCCACCGCTGCCCAGCAGTTCTGCCGGGCGGCTGAGGAAGCCGCTGTTGGCGAGAATCTGCTGCAGCGTGGCGTTGGCTTTCTCCATGCCGCCATTTTTCAGCTCGCGGGCGCCGAGGTAGCGTTGTTTGACTTCGTCCTGGGCCAGCATCAATTGCTTGCGAAAGCTTGCCTGTTCCAGCAGCAGTAATGCGGCGCTGGTGCGCAGGTCGGCCTGCTCGAACCAGTGGCGGCGCTCTTGCGCGCTCAGGGACAGCCAGTCTTCGACCTGGGTCTGCTGGATCGGCAGGCGCTTGCGCAGCACGTCGAACATCGCTTGGTAGCGCTCGCGGAACGAGTCGAAGTGATAGCCCAGGCGCAGCGCCTCGCGCTTGTCGTTCAACACGCTGGTATCGGCCAGGCCGCGCGCCTGCAGGACCTCCAGCAGCCCGTTGGGCGTGATGTTGTCCAGACCGGTCAGTTGCGGGTTGGCGCTGCCGCTGCGTAACAGTTTCAGGCCTTCGACCGCGCAGTTGTTGGACAGGAAGAAGTAGTTGCCGTCGTAGCTCCAATGCATTTCGGCCGCGTGTTCGACGGTGTCCTCGATCTCCCGGCGCGTCAGCTTCAGCGGCACCGAGGCGAGGCCGCGCAACTCGGTCTTGGTGTACTCGTCGATGACCTGGGCCAGCGGCAACACGAACAGCCGTGACGGGTACTTGCCCACCAGGCCGTCCCAGCTCGACAGTTGTACGTCACCGACAAAGGCGCGGTAGGACAACACCAGATGCTGGTCCAGATCCAGCCGACAGTCCGGGCCGCGAGGGCGCCCAGGCGCGCAGATCACCAGGCGCAACATGCTGTGGCCCCAGCGACTGACCAGGTTCTGGTTGGCTTCGGCGAGCAGGTAATCGATTTCGTAGACCCGTTCCGGGTCGACATGGCCCAGGGGCGTCTTGGCGAAATCGTTGCCGGCGTTGAGGAAGGCGTAGGTCTTGGCGCAGGTGTCTTGCGCGGGCGGCGCCCAGCCAAAGTGTTCCTTGTAATAGCGGAACAGCGCGGGGCGGCGGCAGGCGTAGCTCGGGTCGAGGAGGAAATATTCCATGTTGACCGCGACGAACTCCAGCGGGCTGCTGGTTTCGTAGAGGTCCGGGCTGCGCGCGACCTGGCGGTTGTGCTGCTCGCGCTCACCGCGGCGGCCGACGTATTGCGGCCAGCCGGCGAGGTCGAGCAGGCGCGGGTCGTCGCTGAGGGTGAAGCGGCGGTCGTTCTGGCCACGGCATTGATCGGGCAGTCCGACCAGGCCGGTGATGTTGTTCTGGCGGCTGCAGCGTCGGATCAGCGCGCGCTCGGCGCTGGGCCACAGGCGCGCACGGTCGTAGATGTGGGTCAGTTCATGCAGCACGGTGGCGAGCATTTCCCGGCGCACGGTGCCGTGGGGGCGGTTGGTCTTGCGGGTGGCGGCGCTGCCGTCGGTCAGGCTGGCGAGCAGGTTGCGGTTGAGGTCCAGCTCGGACACCAGGGAGGCCTGGCCGTAGGCGTTGGCGGGCATCTTGTCGGTCCAGCCGACATCGATGCGCCGGTCCAACTGTTCGATGAAGCGCGGCGGCAGTGAGCGCAGCGCTTCATCGAGCAACGCCTGGCTGGCCTGCTGTTCGGCTGGGCTCAAACCTTCGGTAATGAGCCGCAGTTGCAGGCTGGCCTGGGCTGCGCCGGCACACAACAGCACAGCCCCGGCCAGGAGCCAGGCGATGAGACGCCTCACAGCGCGAGAATGGCTTCGGCGAGGGTCTGGTCGCTGGCATCACGGGCTTCCGGCAGGCGGGTGCGCAGGGTGTCGAAGGCGGCTTCGAGTTGTGCGCCACGGATCTCGCCGTTGCTGGCGACGAAGCTGGCGGCGTCATCGTGGGCTTCGCGCACGATTTTGGAGTCGCGGATGGAGGTGGTGGTGTCCGAGGTGAAATCAATGGTGCGCGCGGAGGCGCGGACGATGATGTTACTGGTGGCCTTCAAGGTCTGCGCGTGGGCGACATCGGTCAACAACAGCAGGCCGAGAGCGGCGGCGATCAGCGGGCTACGCATGGAATGACTCCGAAATACAAAGATGATTATTGGACGAGAATTGCTTGCGCCAGTTCAAGGTCGCTGGCGTTAAGTTTTGGTTGGCTGCGGCGCAGACGATCCAGCGCTGATTCCAGCCGAGCCCCCCGCCATCGGCCGTCAGTGGCAATGAATGCGGCAGCGTCATCCTGGGCGGCCAGCACCCACTTTCGGTCAAACGGCGCGGAGGTCACTTTGCTGGTGGCATAAGCGCTCACCACAGTGCTCTGGGTGGACAGATCAAAGGCCGAAGCCAATGGCGACCAGCCGGCAGCAAACATCACGGGAACCAGCACTAGGCGGTATGAAAAAGCCATGGGACTCGACAACTGAAAGCGAGCGCCAAGGCTAGCGCAATGCCCGGGCGAGAGCCAGCGTCGAGGCATCCGGGAGCGGCTGGCGCTCCCTTGTTCCGACGGGTTTTCAGATGGCCAGAATGGCCTGGGCCAGTTGTGCGTCTGTCGCAGCGCTCAGTTGTGGCGCTTGCTGGCGGATCTGTGCCAGAGCGCTTTCCAGTTTGACCCCACGAATGGCGCCTTGGCTGGCGACGAAGCTGGCGGCGTCGTCACGGGCGGCGCGCACGACCTTGTTGTCACGCAGGGAGGAGGTGGCATCGGAACTGGCATCGGAGGTGGCTTTCAATGCGCCGACGATCGAGTCGGTCGTCACGATGAGGCTGGACGCATGGGCGTTGGCGGCGAGGGCCAACAGGGCGGCGGCACTCAGCAGGCGAAGACGGGACATGGGGTTACTCCTGTAGATGAACAAATAAGGTCACGCGCAGCGGCCACTGTGAAACGGATGTGGATGCCATTGAGCATCAGACGCCCGTTCTACACGGTTCGCCACGTGGTGACCGGATATTAAGCCGCGGCCTGTCCATTCGAAAAGCGTCTTGACTGTCTAGTCACGCCAGAACGGCTTGGACAGCTCGACCTGGCGCTCGCTGGGGCTGATACCCGCGTCGGACAGCTCTCGCGGGTCGAGCTGGGCCAGTTGGTGTCGTTCTCGGGCCTGTTGCCGCCACCTGGCGAGCGTGGCGACGGTGCGGCGTAACAACGTGGTGCGCGGGGTTTGTGGGTGCATGGGGAGCGCCTTACAGGGTCTTTTTTTTGGAAGACCATGTTGAGCGGATCGTTTCGACCGATACAGATACACCGGCGCTAAATTGTACTGCCTAATTGTTATAATAGTTTAACTGTACTGGTTGCTTTGCAAGCGATCTGTTCGGGGCCGAAAACACCCGGGCCCAGACACAACAAAGCCCGCCTCCGGTGACCCGGGGCGGGCTTTGCTTAACGAATCAGGTTGCTGGCTGTGGACCCGGTGGGTCAGGGCCAGCGAGCGCTCATTAGCGCCAGAACGGCTTGCTCAGCTCTTCGTAGCGTTGTGCTTCGCTGATACCTGCGTCAGCCAGCAGACGCGAATCCAGACGAGCCAGTTGATGGCGGCTGGAGATGCGGCGCTGCCACAGCATCAGGTTGGCGATAACGCGCAGAGGCAGGGAAGCCTGGGTGCTTACAGCTTTTTCTTCAAAGAACAGATCGGAACTGAGTGTACGTTCCATGATGACATCCTTCCGCTTGTGGCGGGATTAGGTAGTGGTTTAACTGATGCCAATGATCCTCCTCCCGCGCAAGACTCTCTAGATACAGTTCACCTGTATTGTGAGGGGCCAGTTAACTGTTTATAGCGGCTGTACTGTACGGAAATGGGGCAACTGTACCTGTCCGCACTGAAACAGTGCAAAAATGGCATTTTAGAAGAAGGGTGTGGGATATTTCGGTAGGAAAAGACCGGTACAGCAGTACAGTTTTTTACAGAAAGGAGGGTGGTGCAACCGAGCTGATGAAACTGTGTGCATCAGCTCGGTTGTGTATCGATCAATCCTTGAGCATGTGCCCGGTTTCTTCCAGGTTAATGTGCCAGCTCAGGGCTTCGCGCAGGACGTGAGGGGTGTGGCCACCAATCGCGCAAGCGGCGTTGAAGTATTTGTTCAACGCATCGCGGTAGTCCGGATGCACGCAGTTGTCGATGATCACCCGTGCGCGCTCCCGTGGCGCCAGGCCACGCAAGTCGGCGAGGCCCACTTCGGTCACCAGGATGTCGACGTCGTGCTCGGTGTGGTCGACGTGGCTGACCATCGGCACCACGCTGGAAATCGCCCCGGCCTTGGCAATCGACTTGGTCACGAAGATTGCCAGGTGCGCGTTACGCGCGAAGTCGCCCGAGCCGCCGATCCCGTTCATCATCCGCGTCCCGCACACGTGCGTGGAGTTGACGTTGCCGTAGATGTCGAACTCCAGCGCGGTGTTGATCGCGATGATGCCCAGGCGACGAACCACTTCAGGGTGGTTGGAAATTTCTTGCGGGCGCAGCACCAGTTTGTCCTTGTAGTGCTCCAGGTTGCCGAACACGTTGCTGTTGCGCCGCTCCGACAAGGTGATCGAACTGCCGGAGGCGAAGCTCAGCTTGCCGGCGTCAATCAGGTCGAACGTCGAGTCCTGCAGCACTTCCGAATACATGGTCAGGTCTTCGAACGGCGAATCGATCAAGCCACACATCACGGCGTTGGCGATGTTGCCGATCCCGGCCTGCAGCGGGCCGAGCTTGTTGGTCATGCGGCCGGCGTCCACTTCCTGCTTGAGGAAGTTGATCAGGTGGCTGGCGATGCCTTGGGTGTCGGCGTCCGGCGGCGTCACTGTGGAAGGCGAGTCAGCCTTGTTGGTGATCACGATGGCGACGATCTTCTCCGGCGGAATCGGGATCGCGGTGCTGCCAATGCGGTCGTCGACTTTTACCAGCGGGATCGGCGTGCGCGTCGGCCGATAGGTCGGGATGTAGATGTCGTGCAGGCCTTCCAGGTTCGGGTTGTGCGCCATGTTGATCTCGACGATCACTTGCTTGGCGAAAATCGCGAAACTGGCCGAGTTGCCCACGGAAGTGGTCGGCACGATATGGCCTTGTTCGGTGATCGCAACGGCTTCGATCACGGCAATGTCAGGCAGCTTGAGCTGGTTGTTGCGCAGTTGTTCGACGGTTTCCGACAAATGCTGGTCGATGAACATCACCTCGCCGGCATTGATCGCCTTGCGCAGGGTGCTGTCGACCTGGAACGGCATGCGTCGCGACAGTACGCCGGCTTCGGTCAGTTGCTTGTCGAGATCGTTGCCCAGGCTGGCGCCGGTCATCAGGGTGATTTTCAGCGGCGACGTCTTGGCACGTTCGGCCAGAGCTTGAGGGACGGCTTTGGCTTCACCCGCACGGGTAAAGCCGCTCATCCCGACGGTCATGCCGTCCTCGATCAGTGCGGCGGCATCAGCCGCGCTCATGACCTTGTTCAACAGCGAAGGCAAGCGGATACGATCACGGTACATGGATTGTTATCTCGAGATACGGAGGCAAGGTGCGCAGTTTAGTGATTTCAAAAGTTTTCGGCCCGCTACCATGGTCGAATGCCGGGCAGCGATTTAGGGCCTTTGGTCGGTTTTCATGCTGCAATAAAAAACCCTAGCCTACTGCAGGCCAGGGTTTCGGGTATTGCGCTGGCGCAGTGTTACTCGACAGCCTTGACCATGTCTTCGATAACCTTCTTGGCGTCGCCGAAGACCATCATGGTTTTGTCCAGGTAGAACAGCTCGTTGTCCAGGCCGGCATAGCCGCTGGCCATCGAGCGCTTGTTGACGATGATGGTCTTGGCCTTGAACGCTTCGAGGATCGGCATGCCGGCAATCGGCGAGTTCGGATCGTTCTTGGCGGCTGGGTTGACCACGTCGTTCGCGCCGAGCACCAGTACTACGTCAGCCTGGCCGAATTCGGAGTTGATGTCTTCCATCTCGAACACCTGGTCGTAAGGCACTTCGGCCTCGGCCAGCAATACGTTCATGTGTCCGGGCATGCGGCCGGCCACCGGGTGGATCGCGTACTTCACGGTCACGCCACGGTGGGTCAGCTTCTCGGTCAGTTCCTTCAGCGCATGCTGTGCCCGTGCCACTGCCAGGCCATAGCCCGGCACGATGATCACGGTATCGGCGTTGGTCAGCAGGAACGTGGCGTCGTCGGCCGAGCCGGACTTCACCGGGCGCGCTTCTTTCGAACCGGCCGCCGCACCGGCATCCGGCGCATTGCCGAAACCGCCGAGCAGCACGTTGAAGAAGGAGCGGTTCATCGCCTTGCACATGATGTAGGACAGGATCGCACCGCTGGAGCCCACCAGCGAGCCGGCGATGATCAGCATCGAGTTGTTCAGCGAGAAGCCGATCCCTGCCGCAGCCCAGCCGGAGTAGCTGTTGAGCATCGACACCACTACCGGCATGTCGGCGCCGCCGATCGGGATGATGATCAGCACGCCCAGCACGAACGCCAGGGCCAGCATCAGCGCGAAGGCAGAGAGGTTGCCGGTGAACATGAAGGTCAGGCCGAGCCCCAATGTAGTCAGGCCGAGCACCAGGTTCAGTTTGTGCTGGCCGCCGAACTGTACCGGTGCGCCTTGGAACAGGCGGAACTTGTACTTGCCCGACAGCTTGCCGAAGGCGATCACCGAACCGGAGAAGGTGATGGCGCCGATGGCGGCACCGAGGAACAGTTCCAGGCGGTTACCGGCCGGGATCGCATCGCCCAGGTGTTTGACGATGCCCAGGGATTGCGGTTCGACCACGGCGGCAATGGCGATAAACACCGCGGCCAGGCCGATCATGCTGTGCATGAAGGCGACCAGTTCCGGCATCTTGGTCATTTCCACGCGCTTGGCCATGATCGAGCCGGCGGTGCCGCCGATCAGCAGGCCCACGATCACGTAGCCGATGCCGGCAGTGGCAAGCTCAGCGCCCAGCTTATAGATGAGGCCCACGGTGGTGAGCACCGCCAGCGCCATGCCGAGCATGCCGAACAGGTTGCCGCGCCGCGAAGTGGTCGGATGCGACAGGCCTTTGAGGGCCTGGATGAAACAGATCGACGCGATCAGATAGAGCGTCGTGACAAGATTCATGCTCATTACTTCGGCGCCTCTTCTTTTACTTTCGGGGCTTTCTTCTTGAACATCTCAAGCATCCTGCGAGTCACCAGGAAGCCGCCGAACACGTTGACGGCCGCCAGGGCCACGGCCAGGGTGCCCATGGTCTTGCCCAGCGGAGTCACGGTCAGCGCAGCGGCCAGCATGGCGCCGACGATCACGATCGCCGAGATTGCGTTGGTCACCGCCATCAACGGCGTGTGCAGTGCGGGGGTAACGTTCCAGACCACGTGGTAACCGACATAAATCGCCAGCACGAAGATGATCAGGTTGTAGATACCGGGGGAGATAAGCTCTTCCATCGTCTGAATCCCTGCTTAGGCGTTTTTGCGGATGACTTGGCCGTCGCGGCACATCAGGCACGCGGCGACGATGTCGTCTTCGAGGTTGATTTCAAACTGCCCTTCCTTGTTGAAGACCAGCTTCAGGAAGTCCAGCAGGTTGCGCGCATACAGGGCCGATGCGTCGGCGGCGACGGCACCCGCCAGGTTGGTCGGGCCGCAAATGATCACGCCGTTTTCCACCACCACCTGGTCGGCGACGGTCAGCGGGCAGTTGCCGCCCTGGGCTGCGGCAAGGTCGATCACCACTGAGCCTGGCTTCATCTGGGCAACCGTGTCGGCGCTGAGCAGGGTCGGAGCCTTGCGGCCCGGGATCAGGGCGGTGGTGATGACGATGTCGGCCTGCTTGGCGCGTTCGTGGACCGCCAGGGCCTGGCGTTGCATCCAGCTGGTCGGCATCGGGCGTGCGTAACCGCCGACGCCGACGGCGCATTCACGCTCTTCGTCGGTCTCATAAGGCACGTCGACGAACTTGGCGCCGAGGGATTCGATCTGCTCCTTCACGGCCGGGCGCACGTCAGACGCTTCGATCACTGCACCCAGGCGTTTCGCCGTGGCGATGGCCTGCAGGCCCGCGACGCCAGCGCCGAGGATCAACACGCGTGCGGCTTTTACCGTACCGGCGGCAGTCATCAGCATCGGCATGAAGCGTGGGTAATGATGGGCGGCGAGCAACACGGCCTTGTAACCGGCGATGTTGGCCTGGGACGACAGCACGTCCAGGCTCTGGGCCCGCGAAGTCCGCGGCGCGGCTTCGAGCGCGAAGGCCGTGATGCCCTGCTCGGCCAGCTTGGCGATGGTTTCATTGCTGAACGGATTGAGCATGCCCACCAGCACGGTGCCGCTTTTGATCAGCGTCAGTTCGCTGTCGCTGGGGGCAACCACTTTAAGGATCAGCTCCGCGCCAAATGCATCGCTGGCGCTGCCAATGGTTGCACCTGCCGTTTCATAGGCACTGTCGACGATGCTGGCTTTAATGCCCGCCCCGCTTTGTACAGTGACCTTATGGCCCTGGCCGATCAGCTTCTTGATGGTTTCCGGGGTGGCAGCCACCCGCGTTTCACCGGTCTGGGTTTCGAGAGGAACACCAATGTGCACGTGAAATCTCCTGCATGATCTTTTTGCTTTTGATCTTATTGTAAAAAGGCCAGCGCACCGTGAGTGGCGCATCTGGGGCGGCCGATCAGCACGATCCCGCTGAAATGACAGCGGGGCGCGGCATTTTGCAGGCGAACTTTACGGCCTTCAAGGGATTATGACGGGTGACGAAAAATTAACTACAAGTCACCCTGTGACTGATTGTCGCAATGCCTTGAGATAACTTATTTAAATACAAGTGGTTAAAGGTGTATTTCGGTTTTTTGGTAGTTTCGCCCTCGCCGTTGTGAATAGTCGGGCATTAGCCGGTAATAGTTGCTACAAACCATGAGAATCATGGCTTTTAGCCTCATTTTCGCCGAACAGGTACAGTTTGCTGGAATGCGACATTTATATATATCTGTAGGATTCTATTTTAGCTGACTACATAGTCAACAAATGCCGCTCCGCCCTTAGATTACTGGGCTATAGCGCTGGGACTGGTCGATCAGCCAGTCCCTGAAGGCGTGCAGGGAGGCAGATTCGACTTTCCTGTCAGGAATCATCAAGTAATACGCCTTCGAACTGCTCAGTGCTTCAGGGCTCGCGATCACCAGTTGGTGCTCGTTCAGTTCGCGCTGGATGAGGAACGGTGGAATCAGCGCAATGCCCATGTCATGCATGGCCGCCTGGGACAACATCGAGAATAGCTCGTAGCGGGGGCCTGTCATGTCGCGGGGTATGTTCAGTTGTTGCGCGTTGAACCACTGGCGCCAGGCATAGGGCCGCGTGGTCTGCTGCAGCAGCGGCAGTTCTGCGATTTCCTGGGGGCTGAAGTGTGTGCGGCTGCCGAGTAAGCGCGGGCTGCACACCGGGACCGGGTTTTCTCCCATCAGCCGGTGGGATTCGGTACCGGACCAGTCGGCATCGCCGAAATAGATCGCGGCGTCGAATTCGGTGTCGGCAAACAGGAAGGGGCGCGTGCGGTTGGTGAGGTTGACCGTGACTTCCGGGTGCTGGCGCTGAAAGTCCTTGAGGCGAGGGATCAGCCATTGGGTGCCAAAGGTCGGCACCACTGCCAGCTCGATGACGTTCGCGCCCTGCTGTCCCATGACGGACAAGGTGTCGCGCTCCACCGCGTCCAATTGCGTGGCGACACGACGGCTATACGACAGGCCCGCTTCCGTCAGCTTGACCCCACGCCGCGAGCGTCGAAACAGCTCGACACTTAAAAACTCCTCGAGGCTGGCGATCTGTCGGCAAATGGCGCCCTGAGTGATGGAGAGCTCCTGCGCCGCCTTGGTAAAGCTCTCGTGGCGGGCTGCAGCTTCAAAGCTGACAAGGGCGGTGGTGCTGGGGATTTTTCTGCGCATGTACCTTGTTCTCACTTATAAGGCGCGTTTGCGCCCTTCTCGGCCGTTACGGAGTGAGAAATTAGCACAAGCCTATGCAAAAACCTCGTTTGCCCTCTGCGCTTGCCGAGCCTAGTCTGCATCCACGACTTCTGATTTCTTTGCGAGGACTTATTCATGGCTGGCAAGGCAAGCTTCAACTGGATCGATCCACTGCTGCTGGATCAACAGCTCACCGAAGAAGAGCGCATGGTGCGCGACAGTGCTGAGCAATTCGCCCAGGACAAGTTGGCGCCAAGGGTGCTCGAAGCCTTCCGCCATGAAAAGACCGACCCGGCGATCTTCCGTGAGATGGGCGAAACCGGCCTGTTGGGCGCGATGATTCCCGAGCAGTACGGCGGCAGTGGCCTGAATTACGTCAGCTACGGGTTGATTGCGCGTGAGGTCGAGCGAGTCGACTCCGGCTATCGCTCGATGATGAGTGTGCAGTCGTCACTGGTCATGGTGCCGATCAATGAGTTCGGCACCGAAGCGCAAAAACAGAAATACCTGCCGAAACTGGCGTCGGGTGAATGGATCGGATGCTTCGGTCTGACTGAGCCTAACCACGGTTCCGACCCGGGCGCGATGATTACCCGGGCACGCAAGGTGGATGGCGGCTACAGCCTGACCGGCGCCAAGATGTGGATCACCAACAGCCCGATCGCCGATGTGTTCGTGGTGTGGGCCAAGGACGATGCCGGCGATATCCGCGGTTTTGTCCTGGAGAAAGGCTGGAAAGGTCTGAGCGCTCCGGCGATTCACGGCAAGGTCGGCCTGCGGGCTTCGATTACCGGCGAGATCGTCATGGACAACGTGTTCGTGCCCGACGAGAACATCTTCCCGGATGTGCGTGGCTTGAAAGGCCCCTTCACCTGCCTTAACTCCGCTCGTTACGGGATCTCCTGGGGCGCGCTGGGTGCTGCCGAGTTCTGCTGGCATACCGCTCGCCAATACACCCTTGATCGGCATCAGTTCGGTCGGCCATTGGCGGCGACCCAGCTTATCCAGAAGAAGCTCGCGGACATGCAGACCGAGATCACTCTGGCCCTACAAGGCTGCCTGCGCCTGGGGCGGATGAAGGATGAAGGCACTGCGGCGGTGGAAATCACGTCGATCATGAAGCGCAATTCCTGCGGCAAGTCGCTGGATATCGCACGCATGGCGCGGGATATGTTGGGCGGCAACGGTATCTCCGACGAGTTCGGGGTGGCGCGTCACCTGGTCAACCTGGAAGTGGTGAACACCTATGAAGGTACCCACGATGTACACGCCTTGATTCTGGGGCGCGCGCAAACCGGTCTTCAGGCGTTCTATTAATAGGAGCACGGGCATGGGCGCGCTTTCGCATCTGCGGGTACTGGATTTGTCGCGAGTACTGGCGGGCCCTTGGGCCGGGCAGATCCTCGCGGACCTTGGGGCCGAAGTGATCAAGGTCGAGCGGCCGGGCAATGGTGACGACACGCGTGCCTGGGGCCCTCCCTTCCTCAAGGACGCGTATGGCGAGAACACCAGTGAAGCGGCGTATTACTTGTCGGCCAACCGCAACAAAGAGTCGGTGACCATCGACTTCACGCAGCCGGAGGGGCAGAAGCTGGTGCGTGACCTGGCGGCCAAGTCCGACATCCTGATCGAGAACTTCAAGGTGGGCGGCCTGGCGGCGTATGGGCTGGACTATGCCTCGCTGAAGGAGGTCAACCCGGCGTTGATCTATTGCTCGATCACGGGGTTTGGCCAGACGGGGCCTTATGCGGCGCGTGCGGGCTACGACTTCATGATCCAGGGGTTGGGCGGACTCATGAGCCTGACGGGGCGGCCTGAGGGTGATGAGGGGGCGGGCCCGGTGAAAGTGGGGGTGGCGTTGACTGACATCCTTACGGGGCTCTATTCGACGGTGGCGATCCTGGCGGCGCTGGCTCATCGCGAGCGTGACGGCGGCGGGCAACATATTGATATGGCGCTGCTGGACGTGCAGGTGGCTTGTCTGGCCAACCAGGCGATGAACTACCTGACGACAGGCGTGCCGCCAAAGCGCTTGGGCAATGCACATCCGAATATCGTGCCTTATCAGGATTTTCCCACGGCCGATGGCGACTTCATCCTGACGGTGGGGAATGACGGGCAGTTCCGTAAGTTTGCGCAGGTGGCAGGTCAGCCGCAGTGGGCGGATGATCCGCGTTTCGCGACCAACAAGGTGCGGGTGGCCAATCGCGCGGAACTGATTCCCTTGATTCGCCAGGCGACGGTGTTCAAGACGACGGCTGAATGGGTGTCGCAACTGGAGCGAGTCGGCGTGCCGTGCGGGCCGATCAATGATCTGGCGCAGGTATTCGCGGATGCCCAGGTCAAGGCGCGCGGGCTGGCGATTGAGTTGCCTCACGCACTGGCGGGGATGGTGCCTCAGGTTGCCAGTCCTATACGGTTATCCAAGACCCCTGTGGAATACCGCAGCGCGCCTCCTTTATTGGGTGAGCATACGGTCAGGGTGTTGCAGGAAGTGCTGGGGTTGATGCCGGCGAATGTGGCTGCTTTAAAAGAAGCTGGGGTTATCTGAGTCCTCTCTTCTATATAGAGCGTCATTAAGGGCTCTATATAGAAGAAAGTTGGTTGTTTTTTAACCAATGCTAACTATTGGATAGATAAGCGAAATTAAAGGTTGACGGCAAATCCTGGACGTCTATAATTCGCCCCACTTCCGGCGCAGTCGAAACGGAAAACTCCTTGGTAAACAAAGAGTTACGCAAGATTCGACAGCGACCAGCTTCAGTTCATCGAAGCCTGGAAGGAGTTGGTAGGGCAGGGTTGTTTGGCTCTATTGACGTTTCGATCTTCTCGGTCGAAAGCGGAGAAAAAGAGGTGTTGACAGCAGCGTGTAACGCTGTAGAATTCGCCTCCCGCTAACGAGAGATCGGAAGCGCAAGTGGTTGAAGTTACAAAGGAAACTTTGAAAACTTCTGAAAATAATCACTTGACAGCAAATGAGGCTGCTGTAGAATGCGCGCCTCGGTTGAGACGAAAGATCTTAACCAACCGCTCTTTAACAACTGAATCAAGCAATTCGTGTGGGTGCTTGTGGAGTCAGACTGATAGTCAACAAGATTATCAGCATCACAAGTTACTCCGCGAGAAATCAAAGATGTAACCAACGATTGCTGAGCCAAGTTTAGGGTTTCTTAAAAACCCAAAGATGTTTGAACTGAAGAGTTTGATCATGGCTCAGATTGAACGCTGGCGGCAGGCCTAACACATGCAAGTCGAGCGGTAGAGAGAAGCTTGCTTCTCTTGAGAGCGGCGGACGGGTGAGTAATGCCTAGGAATCTGCCTGGTAGTGGGGGATAACGTTCGGAAACGGACGCTAATACCGCATACGTCCTACGGGAGAAAGCAGGGGACCTTCGGGCCTTGCGCTATCAGATGAGCCTAGGTCGGATTAGCTAGTTGGTGAGGTAATGGCTCACCAAGGCGACGATCCGTAACTGGTCTGAGAGGATGATCAGTCACACTGGAACTGAGACACGGTCCAGACTCCTACGGGAGGCAGCAGTGGGGAATATTGGACAATGGGCGAAAGCCTGATCCAGCCATGCCGCGTGTGTGAAGAAGGTCTTCGGATTGTAAAGCACTTTAAGTTGGGAGGAAGGGCAGTTACCTAATACGTGATTGTTTTGACGTTACCGACAGAATAAGCACCGGCTAACTCTGTGCCAGCAGCCGCGGTAATACAGAGGGTGCAAGCGTTAATCGGAATTACTGGGCGTAAAGCGCGCGTAGGTGGTTAGTTAAGTTGGATGTGAAATCCCCGGGCTCAACCTGGGAACTGCATTCAAAACTGACTGACTAGAGTATGGTAGAGGGTGGTGGAATTTCCTGTGTAGCGGTGAAATGCGTAGATATAGGAAGGAACACCAGTGGCGAAGGCGACCACCTGGACTGATACTGACACTGAGGTGCGAAAGCGTGGGGAGCAAACAGGATTAGATACCCTGGTAGTCCACGCCGTAAACGATGTCAACTAGCCGTTGGGAGCCTTGAGCTCTTAGTGGCGCAGCTAACGCATTAAGTTGACCGCCTGGGGAGTACGGCCGCAAGGTTAAAACTCAAATGAATTGACGGGGGCCCGCACAAGCGGTGGAGCATGTGGTTTAATTCGAAGCAACGCGAAGAACCTTACCAGGCCTTGACATCCAATGAACTTTCTAGAGATAGATTGGTGCCTTCGGGAACATTGAGACAGGTGCTGCATGGCTGTCGTCAGCTCGTGTCGTGAGATGTTGGGTTAAGTCCCGTAACGAGCGCAACCCTTGTCCTTAGTTACCAGCACGTAATGGTGGGCACTCTAAGGAGACTGCCGGTGACAAACCGGAGGAAGGTGGGGATGACGTCAAGTCATCATGGCCCTTACGGCCTGGGCTACACACGTGCTACAATGGTCGGTACAGAGGGTTGCCAAGCCGCGAGGTGGAGCTAATCCCAGAAAACCGATCGTAGTCCGGATCGCAGTCTGCAACTCGACTGCGTGAAGTCGGAATCGCTAGTAATCGCGAATCAGAATGTCGCGGTGAATACGTTCCCGGGCCTTGTACACACCGCCCGTCACACCATGGGAGTGGGTTGCACCAGAAGTAGCTAGTCTAACCTTCGGGGGGACGGTTACCACGGTGTGATTCATGACTGGGGTGAAGTCGTAACAAGGTAGCCGTAGGGGAACCTGCGGCTGGATCACCTCCTTAATCGACGACATCAGCTGCTCCATAAGTTCCCACACGAATTGCTTGATTCATTGAAGAAGACGATAAGAAGCAGCCCGAAATTGGGTCTGTAGCTCAGTTGGTTAGAGCGCACCCCTGATAAGGGTGAGGTCGGCAGTTCGAATCTGCCCAGACCCACCAATTTTGTGTGGGAACCTGTAGAAATACGGGGCCATAGCTCAGCTGGGAGAGCGCCTGCCTTGCACGCAGGAGGTCAACGGTTCGATCCCGTTTGGCTCCACCACTACTGCTTCTGAAGTTTGAAAGCTTAGAAATGAGCATTCCATCGTGATGATGGTGAATGTTGATTTCTAGTCTTTGATTAGATCGTTCTTTAAAAATTTGGGTATGTGATAGAAAGATAGACTGAACGTTACTTTCACTGGTAACGGATCAGGCTAAGGTAAAATTTGTGAGTTCTCTTAATTGAGAAATTCGAATTTTCGGCGAATGTCGTCTTCACAGTATAACCAGATTGCTTGGGGTTATATGGTCAAGTGAAGAAGCGCATACGGTGGATGCCTTGGCAGTCAGAGGCGATGAAAGACGTGGTAGCCTGCGAAAAGCTTCGGGGAGTCGGCAAACAGACTTTGATCCGGAGATGTCTGAATGGGGGAACCCAGCCATCATAAGATGGTTACCTTACACTGAATACATAGGTGTAAGGGGCGAACCAGGGGAACTGAAACATCTAAGTACCCTGAGGAAAAGAAATCAACCGAGATTCCCTTAGTAGTGGCGAGCGAACGGGGACTAGCCCTTAAGTGGCTTTGAGATTAGCGGAACGCTCTGGAAAGTGCGGCCATAGTGGGTGATAGCCCTGTACGCGAAAATCTCTTAGTCATGAAATCGAGTAGGACGGAGCACGAGAAACTTTGTCTGAATATGGGGGGACCATCCTCCAAGGCTAAATACTACTGACTGACCGATAGTGAACTAGTACCGTGAGGGAAAGGCGAAAAGAACCCCGGAGAGGGGAGTGAAATAGATCCTGAAACCGTATGCGTACAAGCAGTGGGAGCCTACTTTGTTAGGTGACTGCGTACCTTTTGTATAATGGGTCAGCGACTTATTTTCAGTGGCGAGCTTAACCGAATAGGGGAGGCGTAGCGAAAGCGAGTCTTAATAGGGCGTCTAGTCGCTGGGAATAGACCCGAAACCGGGCGATCTATCCATGGGCAGGTTGAAGGTTGGGTAACACTAACTGGAGGACCGAACCGACTACCGTTGAAAAGTTAGCGGATGACCTGTGGATCGGAGTGAAAGGCTAATCAAGCTCGGAGATAGCTGGTTCTCCTCGAAAGCTATTTAGGTAGCGCCTCATGTATCACTGTAGGGGGTAGAGCACTGTTTCGGCTAGGGGGTCATCCCGACTTACCAAACCGATGCAAACTCCGAATACCTACAAGTGCCGAGCATGGGAGACACACGGCGGGTGCTAACGTCCGTCGTGAAAAGGGAAACAACCCAGACCGTCAGCTAAGGTCCCAAAGTTATGGTTAAGTGGGAAACGATGTGGGAAGGCTTAGACAGCTAGGAGGTTGGCTTAGAAGCAGCCACCCTTTAAAGAAAGCGTAATAGCTCACTAGTCGAGTCGGCCTGCGCGGAAGATGTAACGGGGCTCAAACCATACACCGAAGCTACGGGTATCACGTAAGTGATGCGGTAGAGGAGCGTTCTGTAAGCCTGTGAAGGTGAGTTGAGAAGCTTGCTGGAGGTATCAGAAGTGCGAATGCTGACATGAGTAACGATAATGGGTGTGAAAAACACCCACGCCGAAAGACCAAGGTTTCCTGCGCAACGTTAATCGACGCAGGGTTAGTCGGTCCCTAAGGCGAGGCTGAAAAGCGTAGTCGATGGAAAACAGGTTAATATTCCTGTACTTCTGGTTATTGCGATGGAGGGACGGAGAAGGCTAGGCCAGCTTGGCGTTGGTTGTCCAAGTTTAAGGTGGTAGGCTGGAATCTTAGGTAAATCCGGGATTCTAAGGCCGAGAGCTGATGACGAGTCATCTTTTAGATGACGAAGTGGTTGATGCCATGCTTCCAAGAAAAGCTTCTAAGCTTCAGGTAACCAGGAACCGTACCCCAAACCGACACAGGTGGTTGGGTAGAGAATACCAAGGCGCTTGAGAGAACTCGGGTGAAGGAACTAGGCAAAATGGCACCGTAACTTCGGGAGAAGGTGCGCCGGTGAGGGTGAAGGACTTGCTCCGTAAGCTCATGCCGGTCGAAGATACCAGGCCGCTGCGACTGTTTATTAAAAACACAGCACTCTGCAAACACGAAAGTGGACGTATAGGGTGTGACGCCTGCCCGGTGCCGGAAGGTTAATTGATGGGGTTAGCTAACGCGAAGCTCTTGATCGAAGCCCCGGTAAACGGCGGCCGTAACTATAACGGTCCTAAGGTAGCGAAATTCCTTGTCGGGTAAGTTCCGACCTGCACGAATGGCGTAACGATGGCGGCGCTGTCTCCACCCGAGACTCAGTGAAATTGAAATCGCTGTGAAGATGCAGTGTATCCGCGGCTAGACGGAAAGACCCCGTGAACCTTTACTATAGCTTTGCACTGGACTTTGAATTTGCTTGTGTAGGATAGGTGGGAGGCTTTGAAGCGTGGACGCCAGTTCGCGTGGAGCCAACCTTGAAATACCACCCTGGCAACTTTGAGGTTCTAACTCAGGTCCGTTATCCGGATCGAGGACAGTGTATGGTGGGTAGTTTGACTGGGGCGGTCTCCTCCTAAAGAGTAACGGAGGAGTACGAAGGTGCGCTCAGACCGGTCGGAAATCGGTCGTAGAGTATAAAGGCAAAAGCGCGCTTGACTGCGAGACAGACACGTCGAGCAGGTACGAAAGTAGGTCTTAGTGATCCGGTGGTTCTGTATGGAAGGGCCATCGCTCAACGGATAAAAGGTACTCCGGGGATAACAGGCTGATACCGCCCAAGAGTTCATATCGACGGCGGTGTTTGGCACCTCGATGTCGGCTCATCACATCCTGGGGCTGAAGCCGGTCCCAAGGGTATGGCTGTTCGCCATTTAAAGTGGTACGCGAGCTGGGTTTAGAACGTCGTGAGACAGTTCGGTCCCTATCTGCCGTGGACGTTTGAGATTTGAGAGGGGCTGCTCCTAGTACGAGAGGACCGGAGTGGACGAACCTCTGGTGTTCCGGTTGTCACGCCAGTGGCATTGCCGGGTAGCTATGTTCGGAATAGATAACCGCTGAAAGCATCTAAGCGGGAAACTAGCCTCAAGATGAGATCTCACTGGGACCTTGAGTCCCCTGAAGGGCCGTCGAAGACTACGACGTTGATAGGTTGGGTGTGTAAGCGCTGTGAGGCGTTGAGCTAACCAATACTAATTGCCCGTGAGGCTTGACCATATAACACCCAAGCAATTTGACTACTCGAAAGAGCATCAGATTGCGGTGTGTGAAGACGAAATGAACCGAAAGTTCGACTCTTACAAAACACCGAAAGCTATCACATACCCAATTTGCTGAAGCGAGGCCAACAGGCCACGACTCAGTACCCGAATTTCTTGACGACCATAGAGCATTGGAACCACCTGATCCCATCCCGAACTCAGCAGTGAAACGATGCATCGCCGATGGTAGTGTGGGGTTTCCCCATGTGAGAGTAGGTCATCGTCAAGATTAAATTCCAGAACCCCTGTTTGCTCACGCAGACAGGGGTTTTGTTTTAGTAGAAGTCCACGAATTTCACTGGAGCGTTGCCAAGGCAACGGTCTGGTACACAGAATTTCTTGACGACCATAGAGCATTGGAACCACCTGATCCCATCCCGAACTCAGCAGTGAAACGATGCATCGCCGATGGTAGTGTGGGGTTTCCCCATGTGAGAGTAGGTCATCGTCAAGATTAAATTCCGAAACCCCTGTCTGCTTGCGCAGACAGGGGTTTTGTCGTTTAAGAGGTCTGCTTCGGTCGCATATCTGCTCAGCTGACTCCCTGCATCTGATCGATGCTCATCCGTCCTCGAAAACTGCAAGACTTTGCAGTTTCGGACGCCTTGCTTGTACCGCCGGTCTGTTTCCCACTCAAAAAGAGGATCTTTCTGACAAAACCTTAAGATTCCACTTCATTTGGCCGAAAGCCTGACGAGCCATGCGTGCACCGATTTGGAGCAGATCAAGCGTCTGCCCAGGCGTTACATGGAATGTTCCACCCAGCACGCTCCCCCCCTTTGGCAAAAGAAGTCGATGAAATGAATCTAAAGTTCAGTCATAAAATTCTGTTGGCCGCGTCAGGCGTCGTGGTCTTGGCCTTCGCGTTATTCACGTTGTACAACGATTACTTACAGCGCAGCACCATCAAACAGAACCTGGAGTCGTCCATCCAGCAATCCGGAGAACTCACCGCCAGCAGTGTGCAGAACTGGCTCAGTGGCCGTGTGCTGATACTCGAAAACCTGGCACAAAACATGGCTCACCAGGGCAGTGCTGCAGATCTTCCAGGCTTGGTTGATCAGCCCGCACTCACCTCGAACTTCCAGTTCACTTACGTCGGCCAAACCAACGGCGTGTTCACCCAACGCCCCGACGCAAAAATGCCCGATGGCTATGACCCGCGCCAGCGTCCTTGGTACAAGCAAGCCGTGGCGGCTGACAAACCGATGCTGACCCCGCCTTACATGGCAGCCGTGGGTGGGCAGATCGTGACCATCGCCATGCCGGTGAAAAAGAACGGCGAGTTGCTGGGCGTGGTCGGTGGTGACCTGAGCCTGCAAACGCTGGTGAAGATCATCAACTCGGTAGACTTCGGCGGCATCGGCCATGCGTTCCTGGTCAGCGGCGACGGTCAGGTCATCGTCAGCCCCGATCAGGGCCAGGTGATGAAGAACCTCAAGGACATCTACCCAGGCACCAGCGTCCGCATCGAGAAGCTTAACCAGGATGTTGTCCTCAACGGTCAGGATCGCATTCTGTCCTTCACCCCTATCGCCGGCTTGCCAGGTGCGGACTGGTACATCGGCTTGTCGATTGATAAAGACAAAGCCTACGCACCCCTGGGTAAATTCCGCACCTCCGCGCTGATTGCCATGCTGATTGCCGTGGTGGCGATTGCGGTGCTCTTGAGCTTGCTGATCCAAGTACTGCTGCGGCCGTTGACCACCATGGGCGTTGCCATGCAGGACATCGCCCAGGGTGAGGGTGACCTGACCCGCCGCCTGGACGTGACCAGCAAAGATGAGTTTGGCGAGGTAGGCAGTGCCTTCAACCAGTTCGTCGAGCGTATCCACGCCTCGATTTCCGAGGTGTCCTCGGCAACACGCCAGGTGCATGACTTGTCCCAGCGCGTAATGGCGTCGTCCAACGCTTCGATCGTCGGTTCTGACGAGCAGAGCGCGCGCACCAACAGCGTAGCGGCGGCAATCAACGAACTGGGCGCCGCGACCCAGGAAATCGCGCGTAACGCCGCTGACGCTTCCCAGCACGCCAGTGGTGCCAGCGAGCAGGCTGACGATGGGCGCAAAGTGGTGGAGAAAACCATCCTGGCGATGTCGGAACTGTCGCAAAAGATCAGCCTGTCCTGCACCCAGATCGAAACCTTGAACGCCAGCACCGATAACATCGGCCACATTCTCGATGTGATCAAAGGTATCTCCCAGCAGACCAACCTGCTCGCGCTCAACGCCGCGATTGAGGCCGCCCGTGCCGGGGAAGCGGGTCGCGGGTTTGCCGTGGTCGCCGATGAAGTGCGCAACCTGGCTCACCGTACCCAGGAGTCGGCGGAGGAAATCCACAAAATGATTACTTCGCTGCAAGTGGGTTCGCGTGAAGCGGTGACCACCATGAACGCGAGCCAGACCTCCAGCGAAGAGAGCGTCGAAGTCGCCAACCAGGCCGGTGAGCGCCTGATCAGCGTGACGCAGCGGATTGTTGAAATCGACGGCATGAACCAGTCGGTCGCCGCTGCCACCGAGGAGCAGACCGCGGTGGTGGAAACCCTCAATGTCGACATCAACCAGATCAACCTGCTGAACCAGCAAGGCGTGGCCAACCTCAATGAAACATTGAAGGACTGTGACGCGTTGTCTCAACAGGCCAGCCGCTTGAAACAACTGGTCGACAGTTTCAAGATCTGACCTCAACGGCATAGGAGCGAGGCCTCTCGCTCCTACTGCTTAGCCGAGCATTTGTCGGACATTTTCCAGTGCGCCGTCGGCGAAGTTCTGCATAAAGTGTTCGAACCCTTCCTGCGCGCTGTCGACCGGTTCGCCGATGAGCGTCCAGGTCGCCCTGGAGCATCCGCAGCCAAATGGCTCCACACGCATTGCCGCCCACAGGCGGGCCACGCCCAAGGTGTTGTAGACCGTGGTCCAGGTCATGAACATGGCCTCTTCGTCGCGGCTGTTGAGCTGCTCCACCGCACAATGGCCATCGTGGAAATACTTCGTGCGTAAAGCGCCTACGCCGGTGCCGGTCATTTCGATGTGCGACAAGGCGGGAATGAACGCATCAAAGCCTGCAAAGTCCCCCACCAAGCCCCACAGCCTGGCGGCCTCGCAGGTGACTACGACAGAGGCCACCACTGGTGTGCCCCGGGGGTTGCGGATCAATGTATCGGGTTGCAACGGTTTCATGAGGTTGTCCTGAGGCGGTTCAGAGAAAGCCGATGGCCTTGAGGTAGTCGCAGCCTTTGCCTAACAGCGCCGGGCTTTTCTCGGGGTACGGCTTACCCATTTCTTCCACGCCCCGGCGTGCGTTGTCGTGACGGATCATCGACGTATCGCCGATGTCTTCACCCAACCCGTCCAGGTAAAAACCCAGCACGCCAAACAGCGCATTTTCGCGGCCCACCGTTCGCAGTTGCCGTTGCCACTGCGCGACACTGACCCGCTCGAATGTGTAGCCGGCGTCGCGGAATGCATCGAGGTACTGCTCCCAGCTCAGGGGTTGTGGGTTATGCAGGTTGTACACGCTGCGCCCGGTTGCGAAATGAGCGCAGTGGAACGCGATGAAGCGTGCAAAAAAGTCCACCGGCATCAGGTCGAAGTTCACCGCTAACCGCGGAACCAGACCCAACTGCAGCGAGCCCTTGAGCATCAGCATCAGGCGATTTTTCTGTGGTTGGCAAACACCGCTTTGGCTGTTGAAACTGATATTGCCCGGACGATAGATATTCACCCAGGCACCTTGCTCCAGCGCGCGTGCCGATAGCCGCTCGGCCACCCATTTGGACAGGTTGTAACCATTCTTGATGTAGATCGGCGGTGTCGCCGCAGCAGGCGACTCGAGGACCTGTCCCGCGGCGTCGATGGCGCTGCATGCCGAGAGTGTCGAGATGAAGTTGAAGACTTTTTTGCTGTGGGTTTCACACAGGCGCACGCATTCCAGTACCGGGTCGACGTTGTCTTTCACCAGCGACGCGTAGTCCATCACATGGTTGACCCGCGCCGCGTTATGCACCAGCACGCCAAAGTCCCTGGCGAGGCGCTCGTACACCTCGGCGGCCAGGCCCAGGCCAGGCTGGCTGACATCGGCGGCGTACACCTGCACCCGGCTCCGGTCCAGATGTTCCAGGCGGTACTCCTGCAACGCCTGGGTGAACCGTACCGTTGCCGGCTGGTTCGGCAGTTCCCGCACCAGGCATGCCACTTCGGTCGCACCGCCGGCCAGCAAGGCTTCGACAATGTGGACCCCGATAAAACTGTTGGCCCCCGTCACGATCACTTTGCGGCGATCACCGGCGCGGTCCTCGGGCAGCACCTCAAAAGCCGGTTCCCGCTGTGCGTCTTGAACCGCCTGGCCGACGGGTGCGGCAGCGCGCGGGCCGTCCTCCAGCAGCGCCGCGAGCGTGCGAATGGTCGGCATTTCAAAAAAGCTGTTCAGGGGCAGGCTGCGACCAAATTGTTCGCGAACCCGCAGCAGCAGGCTCGACAGCAAAATGGAGTGGCCGCCGACGTTAAAGAAGCTGTCATCGATGGACAACGTGCCCGTGGGAAGCTGCAACAACTCACGCCACAGCCCCAACAGCTCAACCTGCAGCGGCGTTTGCGCGGCCTTTGCGGTGTGATTCGAAGGGCGCTGCACCGGCAGTTGCAACAAGGCCTGGCGATCGACTTTACCGTTGCTCGCGTAAGGCAGACCGGCGAGTTCGATCCACCGCTCGGGTTGCATGTAATCAGGCAGCCACTGCCGTGCATGCTGCTTGAGGTCGTCCATCGTGGCACCCGGTTCCGGCTGGGCGACCACACCGCGAATCCTGCGATCACCGTCGATCACCACCGCCACCTGGCGGAACAGGCGGCTGGCACGCAGGCACTGTTCGATCTCCTGGGGTTCGACTCGAAACCCCCGAATCTTCACTTGCTCGTCCCGACGCCCGCCCAGCTCGATGCCGTCGCCGGTCCACTTTGCGTAATCACCGCTGCGGTAGGCGCACACGGGTTGTCCTCCCGGCAGTACCAGTTCGACAAAAGGGTCGTCGTGCAGTTGTGTTGCGTTCAAGTACCCCAGGCTCACGCCCGGCCCGACGATGTACAGCTCGCCCATCACCTGTTCGTCCACTGGCTGCAAATGCTCATCGAGTATCAGCACCTGGCTGTTGGCGATGGGACGGCCGGCGTTGCGATTGCTGTCCCCGGGCCGCAACGTGCGATGGGTGACCAGCACCGTGGCTTCGGTGGGGCCATAGAGGTTGTGCAACTGGCATTGGCCGGCCAGTCGTTCGATCACATAGGGTTCACAGGCATCGCCGCCGGTCAGCAGGTGCGTCAGGCCCAGCGGTTGGTCCAGCGGCAGGATGCTCAGCAGCGCCGGTGGCAGGAAGGCATGGGTGATCTGCTGCTGGCGGATCAGTTCTACCAACTGCTGCGGGTCGCGTCGTTGCGCCTCGCTTGGAACAATCAACTCGGCGCCGGCAATCAGGCTGGGGAAGATATCCATCAGCGAGGCGTCGAAGCTCAACGAAGCGAACTGCAGTACCCGACTCTGCTCGTCCAGCCCCATGCAACCGCCGAACCAGGCGGTGAAATGGGCCAGGTTGCTCTGGCTCAGCAACACGCCTTTGGGGCGGCCGGTAGTGCCCGAGGTGAAGAGCACCATGCACGGTGCATCGGGGGAGGGGCGATGCTGCAGCAACGGTGACGTGTCGTGCTGATCGAGCGCACTGACATCCAATGAAACGAAGTACTCGCGCAGTGGGTGGCCGCCATCATCCAGCAACAGCCTGGCTCCCGCGCTGTCCAGCATGGCCTGTTGGCGTTGCGCCGGATGATCCGGTGCCAGCGGCAGGTAAACCGCGCCACAGCCCAGCACCGCAAGAATGCTGGCATACAACGCCGTTGTTTTTTCCAGGCACACCCCGACCACCGGTGGTACCTCGAGGCCTTCCAGCAGTGGGCCGAGGCGTTGCTGGATCGCCCGTGCTTGAGCGTGCAATTGTCGGTAGGTCAGCACACGGCCGGCAATGTTCAGCGCCGGTCGTGCGGCGAAGGTGAGCAGGCTGGCCTGCAGTCGTTCGATTATCGGCACCTGCGCTGCCTGCAGCAATTGCACATCGGCGGTGTGATTGAACCGATGCACGAACGCCAGTGCCTCCAGCTTTTGCAAGCTGTGTTCGGGCCAGGCATTGGTGCCGGCCGCGGCGGGGCAATACTCCGGGTCGCGGGCGAAGCCGCTGACCAGCACGGCGACCCATTCCACCAGCGCGCTTGTCGCTTGCAGGCGCAGTCGCTGGCCATTGCCGCTGGGCGCGTCGGCAAGGTCCAGCACGGCCAGCAAGCGTTGGCCGGCGGCATAAGCGCGTAACTGCAGCCGCGGCAACCCAAGCTCCGTCAGCGGGCCGACGCCCAGGCGCAGGCTGATGCGTGGAGCGGCGGCCAGGTGTTCGGGCAGTGACTCGCTACCGTCCTCGATCACCAGGTCGGCAGCGTCATGCCCCGACAGATGACCATACTGTTCCAACTCCACCCTCACCGCATCCAGGGCACGGCTGATACCCAACCATCCAATTGTCAGGCGCCTCATGCCGCTCTCCCGGCCACCGGCAGATAGTCGGCCAATGCCAGGGCCACGCTCGGTGTCTGCAGCAAACCGCTGTGTTGCAGAAAGCCCATGATGTTGCCGATCAGCGGGTGGTGGCGGGTGATGGGGAACTCCAGTGCCGCCATGTCGGCCCGCAGCGCATGGCGAACGTCAGCGCTGACGTCCAACTGATCGATCAGTTGCAGGTCGAAGGATTTTTGCAGCTCGTTGGTCAGGTAATGCGCCAGAAAGATGGGCAAGACCGGCGCAATGCTGTCGCGGTCAGCCGGGCTTGCCGCCTGCCAATAGAGGCGCACCAGGCGTGTCCAGAACTGCCCATGGCGCCCTTCGTCGAACAGGTGATCGGCCATCAAGCCACGGATGGAGGCCTTGACGCTGTCGTCCCTGGAAAACGCCGCCACGTCATGGGTCACGGTGTTTTCGGCAATGGCCACGGCAATCAATTCCACCGCATCGCGCAGGTGCGCCGGGGCTTGCGCCTGCGCCGCCGGCAGGGCGCGGCTCAGTTCGATCTGCCCGGGCAGATCCAGCGGTGATATACCGGTCATCTTCACGGTCTGTTGCAGGAAGTCCAGCGCGACCAGGGCGTGATAGTCCTCGTCCACCACGACGGTCATCGCGTCGTAGCGACACACAAGGGGGAAGGGCAGGGCGAAACGGTTCTTGGCGATGTTGCGCGCGGTCCTGTCGACGATCTCGGTTTCGAAAATCACCACGTCATTGATGAATTTGTAGAAGCTTTGCAACAGCACGAAGTCGCGCCACTGCGGGCAATGTTCAAGGAAGGTCGCGCTGAGGACCAGAGGTTGGCGGCACAGCGGATAGATCAGTTTGTCGTCGTTTTCCAGCAGGCGGCGAGGGCGTGTGCGGATGGTGGCGCGGCGTTCCCAGTCTTCGGCGATGGAGCGGTAGGCGCTGATGTTCATGGGCGCACCTGTTGCAGCAAGGTGTGTACGTCGTCCCAGAGCTTGATGCGGTTTTCCACGGCGTTGACCGCGGTTTCAGCCGCCTGTTGCTGGCGCTCGGGTGCGTTGTCGGTAAGGCCCTGGAGCATCCTCTGCGCCCCTGGCTCGTGGTCTTGGGTGTCCAGTTCGATGTGGCGGTTGAGGTACTCGCCCAAGGTTGGCGCCTGGCTTCTGATGATCTCACTGCCCTGCAACAGCCGTTCGAACATGCTCGGGATAATGCTTTCGCGGCCGTGCAGGAAGGCGGCGGCCACACAATGGGTGGGCGCATTCAACGCGATGTGCAACGTGCTGGCGACGAAGCGGGCCACGCCGGGCAGCACATCGACCTGGCCCAGGGCGGCATTGGCCTCGACGCCCCGACGTTGCAGCGTGATGAACGTATCGATAGCGTGGGTACTGGCGCCCACTTCGAGCATGGCTTCGCGGTACAGCTCGAAGTGGCTGCAATGACCGCGCCGGGGGTGTTCGTCCGACTCCTCGCCCAGCACGATTTCGTTGATCAGGCGGGCGGCTTGCGGGTCGGTCGGCGGGAGCCAGGGTAATTGCGTACAGGTCAGGTCCCGTTGCAGGCGTTTGGTGAGGCTCATGAAGTCCCAAACGGCAAATACATGGTTTTCCATAAAGATTTGTAACTTGCCAAGTGAAGTTATTTCTTCAAATAACGGATGGCTGCATAACTGCAGTTTTTTTTGTTTAAGTAAACCTTGATACATAGTTGATGCCTATAAGTTGTTGCGACTGCTCTGAAAACAGTGCTGGGCTTTTGCAGCCCAAAAGCGGACAGATAACGTTTAGCCAAGCAGCGCGCGCAGCGCTGCCCAAACAAGGGTTCGTGCAAGCTGTTGAGGTGCTTGGTTTATTGAAGAAAGATAATAAGCCGATTAAACGTTTGGGCGAGCTTATAAATGTATTAGATGTTTTTTCGAAAAGATTCCGATTGTGGGTAAGTTATATTATTAAACGTGGGAAGTTTCTCGAACATTAGCAGGCATTACGCAGTCGAATAGTTTTAACCGGGGCGTCTTGATGCAGGTTCTGCCAACAGCGAAGGTCGCCCCGCAATGCTTGATCGGTGAAGCAGGCTGGAAAAGTTCAGTTGCCGGTCGCCTCAAGGCCCTTGAGGTAAGTGCTGATGACCTCCATGCCTCGCATCAAGTGATTGCGCAACGTCAGGATACTTTCGTCGACCTTCTTCTGCGCCACCAGGCTCAGCAGTTCGCGGTGATCTTCCTGGGACGTCTCGCCGAGCCCCATCGCCTCAAGGTTGAAACGCAGGAAGCGCTCCTCTTCATTCAAACCGTGTTCGACCAACGTGAGTAGCCGCCGGTTGGGGGCCTTGCCATACAGCGCCATGTGGAACAGGCGGTTGAGCCGGCCGATCTCGGTATAGTCTTTCTCTTGTTCCAGCGCCGTGATGAAGGCATCGGCCTGGGCAATGTCGTCTGCGCTGAGCAACGGAATCGACAAGCGCAGCGCTTCGGACTCCAGCAGCATGCGCAGGGCGTAGGTCTCGGCCGAATTGTCTTCGATCAGCGGTGCAACCACCGCCCCCTTGTGCGTCACGACGTGCAGCAACGACTGGGCTTCCAGCTGCCGAAGGGCTTCACGCACGGGCATGCGACTGACGCCGAACAGGCTGGCCAGCTCCTGCTGGCGCATGGCGGTACCACAAGGCAATCGGCCATCGAGGATGGCGTTGCGCAAGGTTTCTTCGATTACGGAACGAGCAAGATGGGCGGGAATAGGCCCGCTGACCTTGATACTGCTCAAAGGGCTCGGCTTTTGCGTCACGGCTACGCTAGCCTCCTCATAGAATGGCAATGGCTTATTGGATCCAATGCACACTAGAGATTGCCTACAGGCTTGTCAAACGAGCAAGGTTTTCGGCTTGTAAGCGGCTAAACACGCCACTCTGGGTGCCCACATCGAGCTTTTGCGGTGTCTTACACGGTGGTGTCGGATTGCCCTGCATTGAACACTTCACCGCCATCGTTTGTGCCATTCCCGCCGCCCAACGCAGGGTTTCGTCGGTGCATTCCTGTCTATGCATATTCTCTAACGGTATTTAAAATACAGTTCTTATATCTATAAAGTCACTCTCCTGTCCGATCGGGAGTGAATTCATGTCAGCCACCTCTACTGTTCCAGCAGCGATCCCTAACGCCCAAACCTTTGAGATTCGTCCACTCCCCGGCAGCGTGGGGGCCGAGATCATTGGCCTGGATTTGTCCCGCCCGGTCAATGACGAGGATTTCGCCCGCATTCACCGCGCGCACCTGGATCACCATGTGGTGGTCTTTCGCGACCAGCGCATCACCCCCGACCAGCAGATCGCCTTCAGTCGCCGCTTTGGCGTGCTGCAGATCCATGTGCTCAAGCAGTTCCTGCTGGCCAACCACCCGGAAATCCTGATCGTCTCCAACATCATCGAAAACGGCCAAGCCATCGGCCTGGGCGATGCGGGCAAGTTCTGGCATTCGGACCTTTCCTATAAAGAACTGCCCAGCCTGGGCTCGATGCTGCATGCCCGGGAACTGCCAGCCGAAGGCGGCGACACCCTGTTTGCCGACATGCACAAGGCCTGGGACCACTTGCCCGAGCACCTGCGCAACGCCGTACACGGCCGCAGCGCTGCGCATTCCTACACCGCGCGTTACAGCGAAACCAAATTCGAAGGCAACTGGCGCCCGACACTGAGCCCCGAGCAGCTCGCCCAGGTCGCCGAAGTGGTCCACCCGATTGTGCGTACCCACCCGGAAAACGGCCGCAAGGCGCTGTTCGTCAGTGAAGGTTTCACCACCCGCATCGTCGGCCTGCCGGAAGACGAAAGCCGCGACCTGCTGGCCCAGCTCTACGCCCACAGCGTGCTGCCGGACAATATCTACCGCCACCACTGGCAGCCCCACGACTTGGTGTTCTGGGACAACCGCTCGCTGATCCACCTGGCTACCGGTTGCCCGAGCCATCTGCGCCGCAAGCTGTACCGCACCACCATCCAGGGCGACGCGCCTTTCTGATTCGGAGCATGACCATGTCCAGAAACATTCCATTTGCGCGGCTGGCCGCCACGTTCGGCCTGGGTATCAGCCTGCTGGCCGGCAGCCTCGTCGCCCCGACGGTGGCGCAGGCTGAAGGTGAGATTCGCATCGCCGAGCAGTTCGGCATCGTCTACCTGTTGCTCAACGTGGTGCGCGACCAGCACCTCATCGAAAAATACGGTAAGCAGGAAGGCCTCGATATCCAGGTCGACTGGACCCAACTCTCCGGCGGCGCGGCCGTGAATGATGCGTTGCTCTCCGGTTCCATCGACATTGCCGGTGCCGGCGTCGGGCCGCTGCTGACCATCTGGGACCGTACCCGCGGCAAGCAGAACGTCAAGGCCGTCGCCTCCCTCGGTAACTTTCCCTACTACTTGGTGAGCAACAATCCCAAGGTCAAGACCATCGCCGATTTCACCGATAACGACCGCATCGCGGTACCGGCGGTGGGGGTGTCGGTGCAGTCGCGCTTCCTGCAATACGCAGCTGCCAAGCAGTGGGGCGACAAGCAATTCAATCGCCTCGATCAGTACACCGTCGCCGTCCCGCACCCCGACGCCACGGCGGCGCTGATCGCCGGCGGTACCGAGCTGACCGGGCACTTTTCCAACCCGCCGTTCCAGGACCAGGCTCTGGCGAACCCCAATGTGCATGTGGTGCTCAACACTTATGACCTGCTGGGCCCGAACTCGCCGACGGTGTTGTTCGCCACTGAAAAATTCCGTAACGACAACCCGAAAACCTACAAGGCATTCGTCGATGCGCTGACCGAAGCCGCGCAATTCGCCCAGCACGACAAAGGCGCCGCCGCCGACACTTACATCCGCGTGACCAAGGCCAAGATCGACCGTGCCGAGCTGCTGAAAATCATCGACAACCCGCAATTCGAATTCAGTGTCACGCCGAAAAACACTTACCCGCTGGCGGAGTTCCTCTACCGCGTCGGCGCAATCAAGAACAAGCCGGAATCGTGGAAGGACTACTTCTTCCAGGACGCCAAGCCGCTGCAAGGAAGCTGAGATGAACGCGCCCCTGCAAGGCCACACGGCCAGCAACCTGCCCACCGCCACTGCGCTGCTGGCGGTGGATAACGTCAGCCTCGAATACCGCACCCCCGAGCGCGTGGTGCGGGCCACGCACCAAGTCAGTTTCGACATCGACCCGGCCGACCGCTACGTGTTGCTCGGCCCGTCGGGTTGCGGCAAATCCACCTTGCTCAAGTCCATCGCCGGGTTTATCCAGCCTTGCGAAGGGGAGATCCGCCTGCTGGGGCAGAAGGTCGAACAGCCCGGTCCAGACCGCATCGTGGTGTTCCAGGAATTCGACCAGTTGCCGCCGTGGAAAACCGTCAAACAAAACGTCATGTTCCCGCTGCTGGCGTCGAACACCCTCAAGCGTCGGGACGCCGAAGAACGCGCGTTGCACTACCTCGACAAAGTCGGCCTCGGCGCCTTTGCCGACGCCTATCCGCACACCCTCTCCGGCGGCATGAAAGCCCGCGTGGCCATCGCCCGCGCCCTGGCGATGCAGCCGAAAATCCTGTTGATGGACGAACCCTTCGCCGCCCTCGATGCGCTGACCCGCCGCAAGATGCAGGAAGAGTTGCTGCGGCTCTGGGAAGAGGTGCGTTTCACCTTGCTGTTCGTCACCCACTCCATCGAAGAGGCGCTGGTGGTGGGCAATCGCATCCTGTTGCTGTCGCCCCATCCCGGGCGTGTGCGCGCGGAAATCCACAGCCATCAATACGATCTGCACAGCCTTGGCGGTGCGCAATTCCAGGCCTCGGCGCGAAGGATTCATCGCCTGCTGTTCGATGAAGCGCCCGAAGCCGAACGTGAGTTGGGCTTCGTCGATATCCGCATCGCTTACTGAAGGGCCCCTCCCATGCGCCAGGAATATGAAGTCACCCTCGAACCGCTGCTCAGCGTCCCCGTGGAGCGCGAGCTGCCCCTGCGCCAACGCGTGTGGCAACAAGGCTGGTTGCGCAAAGGGTTGATCCTGATCGTGCTCGCGATCCTCTGGGAAGCGGTTGCGCGCTACCAGAACAATGACCTATTGCTGCCGAGTTTCTTGCAGACGTTTCACGCGCTCTACGACGGGCTTCTGAGTGGCGAGCTGCTGAGCAAAGTCAGCATTTCGTTGGTGGTGCTGATCAAGGGTTACCTGATCGGCATTGTGCTGGCATTTGCCCTGACCACACTGGCGGTCTCGACCCAACTGGGCCGCGACCTGCTCAGCACCCTGACCTCGATGTTCAACCCGCTGCCGGCGATTGCGCTGTTGCCGCTGGCGCTCTTGTGGTTTGGCCTGGGCCAGAACAGCCTGATTTTCGTGCTGGTGCATTCGGTGTTGTGGGCGTTGGCGCTCAACACCTATTCGGGGTTTCTCGGCGTGTCCGAAACCCTGCGCATGGCCGGTCGCAACTACGGGTTGAAGGGCATGCGCTTCGTGCTGTTCATCCTGATCCCGGCGGCACTGCCGTCGATCCTCGCCGGCCTGAAAATCGGCTGGGCATTCGCCTGGCGCACGCTGATTGCCGCCGAGCTGGTGTTCGGCGCCACCAGCGGCAAAGGCGGCCTGGGCTGGTACATCTTCCAGAACCGCAATGAGCTGTACACCGATAAGGTTTTTGCCGGGCTGGCGGTGGTGATCCTGATCGGCTTGTTGGTGGAGAACCTGGTGTTCGACACGTTCGAGCGGCTCACCGTGAAGCGTTGGGGCATGCAGCGTTGATGCTGTAGCCCCACGCGACATCCCTGTTACGATTGCGCCCAGTTCACTCCCTATCGATCACGAGTGCTTGGCATGCAACTACCGGACATGAACCTGCTGGTCGCTCTCGACGCATTGCTCGACGAGGGCAGCGTGGTCGGTGCTGCGCGGCGGATGAACCTCAGCCCGGCGGCGATGAGCCGCACCCTCACGCGTATTCGCGAGGCGGTGGGTGACCCGATCCTGGTACGCGCCGGGCGTGGCCTGGTGCCGACGCCCAAGGCGCTGGCGTTGCAGGGCCAGGTGCGCAGCGTAGTGGAACAGGCGGCGCTGCTGTTCCGTTCGGCGGATCAGGTTGACCTGAGCACCCTGCGCCGGCGCTTCAGCGTGCGGGCCAACGACTTTTTCATCGGTGTGTATGGCGGTCGTCTGTTCGACACCCTGGAGCGTTCGGCACCGTTATGCGAGCTGTGCTTCGTGCCCGAAGGCGATACCGACGACGAAGCGCTGCGCGAAGGGCGCCTGGACTTGCGGGTGAGCAATACCCTGCCCGCCAGTCCCGAAGTCAAGGTGCAGAACCTGTTCTCCACCACCTTCGTCGGGCTCGCTCGGGAAGATCATCCCTTGTTCGATGAGGAGATCACCGCCGCACGGTTCGCCAGCTATTCCCACATCAGCATCTCGCGACGCGGCATCGCCCGCGGGCCGATCGACACTGCGCTCAACGCCCTGGGCCTGGAGCGCCACGTGGCAATGATCGCCCCGGGTTTTCACGGCGCGATGTTCATGTTGCCCGACTCCGACCTGTTACTGCCGGTGCCCAAGGAAGCGCTCTACAGCGTCAATCGCTTGAAGTTGCCGTTGCGTGTGTTCCCGTTGCCGATTTCCCTGCCGACCCTGGTCCTGGCCCAATTCTGGCACCCGCGTTTCGACAAGGACCCGGCCCACAAATGGCTGCGCGAAACCCTGCGCGAGAGTTGCCACGCCACCTGGTTGGAAGCCCAGCCTGCCCAGGCTTTAAGCGTGCATGATCAAGGGTGGAAGGGGTGAGCCCAGGATTGCGTCCGGCGCACTTATAACCTTCCAATAAGTAACTTTTTGTCATGAATGTGCCCAATTAAACTGCTCGGGTATTTCTCATCCCGAGTTACTTGTTCATGACGTCCCTCGCTGCCCCGGCCCCCCTGGCCGCGGCCAAACCCACTGCCCCGAGCCCGCCCGTGTTCGGCCCGCGTATCATCGTTGGCCTGGTCGGCGTTTTGCTCGCGGTGTTGGTGTCCGGTCTCAACGAAATGGTCACCAAGGTCGCCCTCGCCGATATCCGTGGCGCGCTGTACATCGGTTTTGACGAAGGCACCTGGCTGGTCGCGGCCTACACGGCCACTTCCGTAGCGGCCATGGCGTTTGCGCCCTGGTGTTCGGTGACGTTTTCTCTGCGCCGTTTCACCCTGTGCGCCATCGGCCTGTTCACCGTGCTCGGCATCCTGTGTCCGTTTGCGCCGAACTACGAAAGCCTGCTGCTGTTGCGCACTGTGCAAGGCCTGGCGGGCGGCGCGTTGCCGCCGATGCTGATGACCGTGGCGCTGCGTTTTCTGCCGGCCGACGTCAAACTGTATGGCCTGGCCGGCTACGCGCTCACGGCCACCTTCGGGCCGAGTCTGGGTACGCCGCTGGCGGCGTTGTGGACCGAATACGTCGGCTGGCAATGGGCGTTCTGGCAGATCGTCGGGCCGTGCCTGCTGGCAATGGCCGCCGTGGCTTACGGCCTGCCACAAGACCCGCTGCGGCTGGAGCGCTTCAAGCAGTTCAACTGGCGCGGCCTGCTGCTGGGTTTTCCGGCGATCTGCATGCTGGTGATCGGCCTGTTGCAGGGCAACCGCCTGGACTGGTTCGAGTCGGGCCTGATCACCGGCTTGCTGGGCGGCGGCGCATTGTTGCTGGTGCTGTTCATGTTCAATGAATGGTCGCACCCGATGCCGTTTTTCAATTTGCAGATGCTTGGCCTGCGTAACTTAGCGTTTGCCCTGATCGTGCTCGCGGGGGTGTTGATAGTGCTGACCTCAGTGATCATCATCCCGTCGAGTTTCCTTGCCCAGATTCAGGGTTACCGGCCGCTGCAAACCGCGCCGCTGATGTTGCTGATGGCGCTGCCGCAATTGATCGCGCTGCCGCTGGTGGCGGCGATGTGCAACCTGCGTTGGGTCGATTGCCGTTGGGTGCTGGGGATCGGGCTGGGCCTGTTGGCGCTGTCTTGCATCGGCAGTGTGCACCTGACGTCGGCGTGGGTGCGCGACGATTTCTATGGCCTGTATCTGCTGCAAATCTTCGGCCAACCCATGGCCGTGTTGCCGCTGCTGATGCTCTCCACGGGCAGCATCCAACCGGCGGACGGGCCGTTCGCTTCGGCCTGGTTCAACACCGTCAAGGGGTTGGCCGCCGTGATCGCCACCGCCGTTCTCGATGTGTTGACCACCCGGCGCCTGCATTTCCACTCGACTGTGCTGGTCGACCGCCTGGGCAACTCGCCACTGGCCGACAGCGACGCGCCGGGCCTGGCCCAGCGCCTGCACGCGCAGGCCGTGGTACTCACTTCCTCGGATCTCTATTACGTCATGGCGGTTGTCGCGGCGACGTTGATCCTGCTGATTTTCTGGATGCCCACGCGGATTTTTCCGCCCCGCGCGCCGACTTGATTGCTCACCGAGCCCTAAGGACTTTCCATGAAACGCAAAGACAAAATGGCTGTCTCCGCCATCGCTGTGTTCGCCGTCGGCGTGCTGCTGTACCAGGCTGTGCCGGGTCTGCTGGGCAGCCAGCGCCAGACCACCAATGACGCCTTCGTCGCCGCCGACTTCACCCTGGTCGCACCCCGTGTGGCCGGGTTTATCAAGGAGGTGTTGGTGGAAGACAACCAGCGCGTCAAGGCCGGCCAGTTGTTGGCGCTGATCGACGACCGCGATTTTCGCGCCGCCGCCCAGGCTGCCGATGCGGATATGTTGGTGGCCCAGGCTCAACTGAAAAACGCCACCGCCACCCTTGAGCGCCAAAGCTCGGTGATCACCCAGGCCCAGGCCACGGTGGCGGCAGAGCGCGCCGAAGTCGCCTTCGCCGAACACGAACTGAACCGCTACAACCACCTCGCCGGTGTCGGTGCGGGCACTGTGCAGAACGCCCAGCAAGCCAGGACGCGCATCGACCAGGCCACCGCGCGCCTGACCAATGCCACGGCGGTGCTGGCGGCCGAGCGCAAGCAGGTGGAGATCCTCAGCGCCTTGCGCGACGCCGCCGCCGGTGGACTCAAACGCGCCCAGGCCGCTCTGGAAATGGCCAGCTATCAGTTGTCCTATACGCGCATCGTCGCGCCGCTGGATGGCATGGTCGGCGAACGCGCGGTGCGGGTCGGCGCCTACGTCACGCCGGGCAGCAAAATCCTTGCGGTGGTGCCGTTGGCCGAGGCATACGTGGTCGCTAACTTCCAGGAAACCCAGCTTCTCCATATGCATGCCGGCCAGGCCGTGCAGGTGCGCGTCGACAGCCTCGACGGCGAGTTGCTCGACGGTCACCTCGAAAGCCTGGCACCCGCGACCGGGGTGACGTTCTCCGCGGTCAAACCGGACAATGCCACCGGCAACTTCACCAAGGTGGTGCAGCGCATTCCGGTGAAGATCGTCCTCGAACCCCACCAAGCGCTGACCGAACGCCTGCGCGTCGGCATGTCGGTGGAAGCCAGCGTCGACACCCGGTCCGTCGCGCAACAGCGTGAGGTGGCCCAGCAATGAGACAGGTCGCCTGGCTTACCTTGAGCCTCATCAGCCTGACCGCCTGCAGCGTCGGCCCGGATTTTCAGCGGCCACAAGGCCTGCCCATGGCGCAATGGGCCGAACCCCAGGGCCGTCAGGCGGCCAGTCGCGCGGTCAGCGATGCGCTGCAAGAGCGCTGGTGGGACGTGTTCCATGACGAGCAACTGTCGGCCCTCACCCGTCGCGCCCTCACCGATAACCTGGACCTGAAACTGGCCAGCAGCCGCCTGCAACAAAGCCGCGCCCTGCGCCAGGTGATCACCGCCGAACGTTACCCCAATGTCGATGCCACGGGTGGCTCTCAGCGCAAACGCAACAGCGGCAAAGGCTTGAGCGACCCTTCCGGCGAAAATGGCCGCTCGGCGTTCAACCAATGGGACATGGGCTTCTCCGCCTCCTGGGAGCTGGACTTCTGGGGCCGCGTCAAGCGCGAAACCGAGGCCGCCGACGCCACCCTGCACGTCGCCGAAAACGACCGCCGCGCCGTGTTGCTGTCGGTGCTGGCCGAGACCGCCCAGGACTACATCCAACTGCGCGGCGTGCAGAACACCCGCGCCGTCACCGAACAAAACCTTGCCGTCGCCCGCCGCAGCCTCTCACTGTCGCAACTTCGCCTGGCTGACGGTGTAGCGACGGACCTGGACGTGGCTGAAGCCGCCGCCCAGGTTGCGGCCATCGAAGCGCGCCTGCCGGATTTGCAGCAACGCCAGGACCAGTTGATCAACGCTCTCAGCCTGCTGATGGGCGAACCGCCGCAAGCCCTGCATGCGCAACTGTCCAGGGACGCGGCCGTGCCGCAGACCCCGCGTCAGGTTGCCATCGGCCTGCCTTCGCAACTCGCCGAACGCCGCCCCGATATCCGCCAGGCCGAAGCGCGCCTGCACGCCGCCACCGCCAGCATCGGCGTGGCCCGGGGCGACTTCTACCCGCGCATCACCCTGTCCGGCAGTCTCGGCTCCCAGGCCATGCAACTGTCGGACTTCGGCTCCTGGGGCTCCCGCGCATTTGCCTTCGGCCCGCAATTCAGCCTGCCGCTGTTCAACGGCGGGCGCTTGCAAGGCATGTTGAACCTGCGCGAAGCCCAGCAGCAGGAAGCCGCGCTGGCCTACCAACACACCGTGCTGCGTGCCTGGCATGAAATCGACGATCAACTGACCCGCTACAACACCAGCCAACTGCGCCGCGACAGCCTCGCCGAAGCGGTGCGCCAGAACCAGATCGCCCTGTCCACCGCGCAACACCAGTACGTCGAAGGCGTGGTGGATTTCGTCAACGTACTCACCGTGCAAAGCGCGCTGCTGACCACGCAAGAGCAGTGGGTGGAAAGCTCTACCGGCGTGTCGTTGGCGATGGTGGGGTTGTATAAAGCGCTGGGCGGCGGCTGGGAGTCGGTCTACCCGTTGACGGACGTTCGACGCTGAAATGGGAAAATCTTCTCGTCATTTCCTGCGAGGCGAAGATTTAGAAAGGGGTCGAGGTTAGCCCGGGCCTCCGTTGGAGCAAAGACGCATGGCTTCTTGCATATTTTAATTGGGCGTCAGGATTGATCAGGGGTTGCGCAAAAACACCACATACCCGCGAAACCACTCACTCCCCTTCAAATACCCCGGCGCCGTCCATTCCCCGCCCTGGATCAAGCCGATCTTGAACGGCAGCCCCAGCCGATTCATCCGTGGCAGATACGCGGCGTAATCCGGGATGCTCTGGCGCCCCTGATACGTCTGCACCACCACCTCATCCACCACGCCGTTGAGCCGGGCGATGGCGGTTGGGTCGGCGTTGCTGCTCCAGTCCATCAGGCCGGTGATGCTCAGGCGCAGGTCGGCGGGCAGGCGCTGGCGCAGGTCGCGCAGGAAGTCGGCGTATTCGTGCAGGTACTGGGTGCGGGCGTCGAAGTCGATCTGGATGCCGATCACCGGGTTGCCGGCGTCGCGCCAGCGTTGTACCTGGCCGAGCAGTTGGGTGTAGACGCGGTCCGGCCAGCGCAGGGTGTGGGCGCGGTAGACCAGCCAGATGTCGCCCTGGGTGATGCGCGGCACGCTTATGCCCTGGGCGATCAATTGCACGCCGCGTTGGGGGGCGCGGCGGGTGGCGTTGATCTGGCCCTGGAGGATGTACAGGGTGTTTGCCTGCTTGAGCACCGGCTGCGGCGTGACCCCGCTCCACAGCCAGAAGGCGTCATAGTCGCGGGCGTCGACCGCGCCGAAAGCCGGGCTTGCCAGCAACAGCAAGCCGAGCCACAGCGGTTTCACCAGTAGTACTGCAGGGATTTGCCCCACTGCGTGTCGGCAAAGCCCGTCTTGAGTTGACGGAACCAGGCCTTGCGCACGGCCGGTGCGACGTCTTCGCCGCCGCAGCTGTTATAGCCGGCGGGCGCGTAGCAGTTGATGGCGCGGAACAGCGCGTAGGCTTTGTCGGTTTTCGGCGCCTTGGGGTTGCCGATCACCTGTTGGTAGCCGTCGAGCCGCGAGAAGGTGTCACCCTTGAAGTCCGATGGCGTGCTGCCCAGGCTGCCGGCGGCGCGTGCCTGTTCAAGGGGCATGCCGTCGAGGTTGTTGCGCAGGATGAACTCGCCGAAGCAGTTCAGGCCTTGTGGGTTTTTCGCGTCGTTCTGCAAGGTCGCGGCGGTTTGCGCAATGCTCGGGCAGGCGTAGCCGGATTCAGCTTTTTCGCCGTTCCACTGGAACAGTTTCAACGTCTGGCTGGCGCTGTAGACATAACCCAGGCTGGTGCCCAGCTTGTCGTCCGGGGCCGACGCCGGCAGTTGCTTGAGGTCGTCGTCGAAGGTGGCGAACTGGCCGCGCAGCAGGTCTTTATAGAGCAGCACGAATTGGGCGGTCTGGCGCTCCAGCGGGTCGTGGGCCTGGGCGATCTGTTGGCGCAGCAAGTCCGGCCCGGCGATGTGGCGCAGCAGGATGTAGCGCACCTGTTTGGCGCTGATCGGCGAATCGGCGGCGAACACCTTGGCCAACTGGCCGCTGCGTTCGTAATTCATCGCCAGTGCCAGCTCCAACTGGTCGCGTTGCAACGGTTGCTTGGCCAGCGGCAGCAGTTGCAGCCACAGGGTTTCGGCGGCTTTCCAGTCTTGCTTGGCTTCCAGGGCCAGGCCGCGCAGGGTCTGTTGGCTGAAGGCGAAGTAATCCGGGTTCGACGGCACGTCCTGGGGCAGGTGTTTCAGCGCGTTGTCGGGTTGATGCTCGACGTACAGGGCATACGCCGCTTGCAGGTAGTCGAACAGCGCCGGCGTGTCGGCAAACACGGCTTTTTGCTGATCGAGATCGGCGCGGCTGAGGGCCGGCGGCGTGTGAGCGCGCATCCGCATCAGGTCGCTGACGAGCAGGATCATCGGGTTCTGGACTGCCTTGCCGTTGACCATCAGCAGCTTGACGTCGGCTTCGGCCACCAGCTCATCCACGGACACATTGCGCTGGGCGTCGGTGGCCTGGGTCAGTTGCCAGGCATAGGCCTCGGCGAGCTTGGCTTGATCGTCCGCCAACCAATACACCCGGCGCAGCAGGCCACGGGCGGAGGCGACGTAATCACCCTGTGGATAAGTCTTCAGGTAACCGAGGAAGCCTTCCTCGGCGTCGCTCAGGGCGGACTTATCCACATGCTCGAGTTGCGGCATGCCGTATTCGTCGAAGGCGTCGGCCTGCGCCTGGTTCAGTGACGTCCGCGCGGTCATGTACAGCGCGGTTTCCTTCAGCCAGGGCACATTGCTGGTGCTGGCGCCGGCGAAACCGCGCTCGGCGTCGCTGAAACGGCCGCTATAGAAGTCGGCGGCGGCCTGCAGATAAGTGCGGAACAATTGGCCTTCGCTGGATTGGATCTGCTGTGCATCCAGCACTTGGCCTTCCCAAGAACAGGCCGTGAGCAATTGCAAACGCGCCTTCACCAGTAGCTCGCGTTCGGCTGCCGGCATGTCGGCCTTGAGCACCTGGCGGATAAACGCGGTGGCGCTGTCATCGTCGTTGCTGCGGCAGCGGCTGCCTTCGCCATTCAGGAAGTCAGCCCCCGCCGATTTGTATTCGTCGCGCTTGATGCCCAAAGGCTGGAGCAGGGTGTCGAGTTCGGCGCTGGGCGAGGTGTGCGATGTGTTATCCGCTTCGGCCGGCGCGGCGGCGATCGGCACCAGGCGGTACACCGGGAACGGCACCGGACCGAAGCCTTGGGACAGGTCGTCCTCGCTCAAGGCGTTCGGCGTCAGGGGCGCGGCTTTTTTGTCGGCCAGCAACAGGCGCAGGTTGGTTCGGCTGTCATTGCCGGGGCTCAGGAACGGCAGGTTGTTGCAGGTGTCCAGGCTGTCCCGCGAGACCCTCCAGTCGGGGTAGCACGAGTCGTCGGAGCTGGCGAGTGCCGGCAGGGAGAGACCGGCGAGCAGGGCCAGTGCCAGGGGTGACAGAAAACCGATGTGCATGACGTGTCCTTGATCCTGAGTCCTTGGAGGTCGGCAATCATAACGTGATCCGGCGAAGGCTTCGGCAAAGGCCTACAAAAAATGCTGATTTGTCTGACTGGGGGTAGTGGCAATTTAACTCCGCTGCCCTAGACTGCGCACATCGTCAGGGAGGTCGAATGTATGAAGCAGTTATGTAGATCGGTACTGGGATTTTCCTGCTTGGTGAGCCTGGCGCCGATGGTCATGGCGGACGATCCGCTGTTGGACCACGCGCCCGCAGCGGCCGTCAGCGCCGACAGCGAAGCCCGTGGTGTATTGCGCGCCCGTGACCAGGCGATGCTTGCCAGTGAATTGTCGGGGCGGATTGTCGAACTGCCGTTCAGCGAGGGCGAGTCGTTCAAGAAAGGCGACACCCTGGCGCGTTTCGATTGCTCGGCCTACCAGGCCCAACTCAATGCCGCCTCGGCCGCCAGCCGTGGCGCTGGCGAAGAACTGGCCCACAACAAACAACTGGCGGCGCTGAATTCGGTCGGCCGGTTCGAAGTGGCCCGCGCCGAAGCCAAACTCACCGAAACCCAGGCCCAGTCCCAGGTCTATCAGGTGCAGGTCAAGCGCTGCAGCGTGCTGGCGCCGTATGACGGCCAGGTGGTGCAGCGCAAAGTCCAACGTTATGAAAGCGTCTCGGCCGGCGCACCGCTGCTGGAAATCGTCGACAACCGCAGCCTGGAGATCCACCTGCTGGTGCCGTCGCGCTGGATGGGCAAACTCAAGCCCGGGCAGACGTTCAGCTTCACCCCCGACGAAACCGGCCAGGCATTCAACGCCACCGTCAAACGCCTTGGCGCGCGCATCGACGAAGGCAGCCAGACCCTGTTGCTGGTCGCGACCTTGCCCAATGCCAGTGGGTTGATGGCCGGCATGAGCGGCACCGCGCACTTTGCACAACTGCAATGAACGCACCGATGACGGGCAATGCCGAGCGGGTATTCGCGCAGTTTCTCGAGTTGGAACGCCAGACCCGCGCCGCCCAGAGCACTGAGCAATTGGCCTACAGCCTGGTCAACGATGGGCAACCGCTGTTCGGCTATCGCCATGCGGCGCTGTTGATTGCCGGCAAGGTGCGGGCGGTGACGGCGGTGAGCAGCGTCGACCCGAACGCGCCGTTTGTGGCCTTCGTCGAGCAGGCCGTGGCCCAATTGCACAAACACGGGCTGGGCCAGACCGCCCGGGAAGTGCCGGCCGCGCAATTGAGCGCGCAACTGCAGGCCGACTGGCAGAGCCTGTCCGCCGGCCATGTGTTCTGGTTGCCCTTGATCGACCCGCAAGGCCGCGTGTTCGGCGGTGTGTGGCTGGCGCGGGATACGCCCTGGAACCCGGCCGAGCAAGTGCTGCTGGCGCAGTTGGGCGACACCTACAGCCACGCCTGGCGTGCGCTGCAACCGCGCCAGCCGTGGCGCCTGCGCCTGACCCGCAAACGCCAGGTGCTGGTGGTCGTCGCGTTACTGCTGATGCTGCTGATTCCGGTGCGCCAATCGGTACTGGCGCCCGCCGAAGTGGTGCCGTTGGCCGGCCAGGTGGTAGCGGCGCCGCTGGACGGGGTGATCGCCGAGTTCCTGGTCAAGCCCAACCAGACGGTGAAAATCGGCGACCTGCTGCTGCGCTTCGAAAGCACCACCCTCACGGCCCAGGCCGATGTGGCGGCGCGTGCCCTGGGCGTGGCCGAAGCGGAGCTCAAGGCCAATTCCCAGCGCGCCTTTGCCGATGCCGAATCGAGTTCGCGTATCGACCTGCTCGCGGCCCGGGTCGAGCAAAAACGCGCCGAGCGCGACTATGCCCGCGAACTGCTCAAGCGCAGCGAAGTACGCGCCGAGCGTGACGGTATCGCGGTGTTTGCCGACGCCGAACGCTGGACCGGCAAACCGGTACAGACCGGCGAGCGTCTGCTGCAGATCGCCGACCCCGGCCAGGCAGAGTTGCGCATCGAACTGGCGGTGGGCGATGCCATCGCATTGGCGCCCGACGCCCAGGTTGCGCTGTTCCTCGACAGCGACCCGTTGCAGCGCCACCTCGCCACCTTGCAACGCGCCGCCTACGAGGCGCAGCCCACGCCCGGCGGGCAACTCGCCTATCGCCTCGATGCGCGCTTCGATGAGGCACCGCCACGCATCGGCCTGCGCGGCACGGCGAAGCTCTTCGGTGAGCGCGCGCCCCTGGCCCTGTACCTGTTGCGTCGGCCATTGGCCGGCTTGCGCCAGAGCGTTGGCCTCTGATGAACCTGCCCCCGCTGCGCGAAGACCTGCAACTGTCCAGCGCCGGCGCGGCCCTGGACGGCTCGCCGCGCTGGACCCTGGCCGACCCGGTGCGCGGGCGTTACTTCAAGCTCGGCGCCACCGCCATTCGGCTGCTGCGCCACTGGTCCCTGGGCGACCCGCAACACGTCCTGCAAGCCGCCAACCGTGAGCCGGGCCTGCCCCTGGGCGCCAGTGAAGTGGATGAGCTGCTGAGTTTCCTGCGCGCCCATGACCTGATCGCCGCGCTGGACCCGCAGCAACGTGCCAGTTACGCCTACAAGGCCGCCGCCCGTAAGCAAAGCCTGTGGCAAATCCTGCTGCATCAATATTTGTTCTTCCGCATCCCGCTGTGGCGCCCGGACGCGTTCCTCAACCGCGCCTGGCCGTGGCTGGCGCGCTTCGGGCCGGGGCTGTTGCGCTACGGCTTGCCGCTGACCCTGGGCCTGGGTGTGTTTCTGGTGGCGCGGGACTGGCAGCGCTTTCTGGCGACGTTCCCGCACCTGTTCAGCCTCGGCGGTGCCCTGGCGTTTGGCGTGGCGCTGTTCTTCGCCAAGCTGTGCCATGAATTCGGCCATGCCTTCATGGCCAAGCGCGCCGGGTGCCGCGTGCAAAGCATGGGCGTGGCGTTCATGGTGTTGCTGCCGATGTTCTACACCGATGTGAGTGACGCCTGGCGGGTCAATGATCGGCGCGCGCGATTGCTGATCGGCGCCGGTGGGGTGATGGCTGAGTTGTTGTTGGCCTGCGTGGCCTTGCTGGCCTGGTCGCTGCTGCCGGACGGCGCGGCGCGCACGGCGGCGTTCATGTTGGCCAGTGCGACGTGGCTGACCACCCTGGCGATCAACCTCAACCCGTTCATGCGTTTCGATGGTTATTTTTTGATCAGCGACTTGTGGGGCGTCGACAACCTGCAAGGTCGCGCCTTCGCCCTTTGCCGCTGGCGCCTGCGCGAGTGGTTGTTCGGCTATGGCGAACCGGCGCCGGAACCCTGGGCGCCGAACATGCAACGGCGCCTGCTGTGGTGGGGTTACCTGGCCTGGTTGTGGCGGGCGGCGCTGTTCCTGGGGATTGCCCTGGCGGTGTATCACCTGTTCTTCAAGCTGCTGGGGATCTTCCTGATGCTGGTGGAACTGGTGTGGTTCATCTGCCTGCCGATCTTCAAGGAGTGGCGCGAATGGTGGAGTCGCCGCAGCCAGGCCCATGCGCCGCGGGTGCTGCTCAGCGGCCTGGGCCTGCTGTTGATCGTGCTGGCTCTGGTGGTGCCGTGGCGCAGTGCCGTGGAGTTGCCGAGCATGCTCGAGGCCGGGCGCGCCAGTGCCTTGCACGCGCCGGTGGCGGCGCGGGTGAAACAGTTGCGGGTGGTGGATGGGCAAGTCGTGACCCAGGGCCAGGTGCTGATCGAATTGGAATCGCCGGATTTGGATGCGCGGCAAAGCATCGTGCGCCGCGAAGTGGAGATCCTGCAGTTGCAGATGCGTCGCCAGGCCGGACGCAGTGAAACCGCGGCCGACGCCGGGATCAACGATCAGCGCCTGTCCCAGGCCCTGGCCGAATACCGCGGGCTTGCCGCCCAGCGCGAACGCCTGCTGTTGCGTGCGCCCCATGCCGGCACCGTGCGCGACGTGCTGCCGCAGTTGAGCGTGGGCCGCTGGCTGTCGCCTAAAGACGCGCTGGCGCGAGTGGTCGAGGAGGGCGCGCGCCTGCGCGGGTATCTGGCGGAAGCCGAGCTGTGGCGGGTGACGCCGGGGGCGAGCGGGCGGTTTATCGCCGATGACCCGATGCGCGCCGCCATCCCGGTGGTGCTGACCGATATCGATGCCAACGGCGTGGCCTATCTGGACCAGGAAGCCCTGACCTCCGACCACCACGGGCCGATTGCCGTGCGCCGCGACGAAAACCAGCGCCCGGCGCCAGTGCAGGCGCAGTACGGCGTGCGGTTGCGCAGTGCGCAACCGATCGCCACCCCCCATCAACCGCTGCGCGGCGTGGTGGTGTTGCAAGGGCGCAGCGAGTCGGTGCTGGGCGTGGCCTGGCGTCGAGCGGCGGCCTTGGGTGTGCGGGAAAGCGGATTCTGACAGGAGTGCAAAGGCATGTTGAACAAGGATGGCGCTTTGGCGCAGGGCCTGGTGGTGCGCCCGTCACGGCCCACCGACGGGCCATTTCTGCAAAGCCTCTACCGCTCGGCGCGTGCCGATTTGCAGTGGATCGACGGTGAGCAGGGGCTGGTCGAGGCGGTGATCGCGCAACAGTTTCAAGTGCAGGAAAACGGCATGGGCGAGCATTTTCCCGGGGCCTTGCATTATGTGATCGAAAAACTCGACACGCCCATTGGCGCCCTGAGTGCCGATTTCGGCCCGAATGAAATCCGTGTGCTGTACTTGGCGTTTATCCCCGCTGCCCGAGGCCAGGGTTTTGGCCGCGCGGTACTGCACGGCGTGCAACGGGCCGCGCAGCAGGTGTGTTGCCCGGTGGCCACGGTGGTGTGGGCGAGCAACCCCCATGCGCGCCAGCATTACCTGGCGCTGGGGTTTCGGTTGGAGGAAGAGACGCCCGCCGCGCAGCGGCTGGTGTGGTACCCGTCTCAGTTGAACACGATGCAGAAATAACCGCGGGCGTTGTCGCGGCCCATGGCGGGTTCGCGGGACACAAACACCTGCTCCAGGCAGGTCTGCGCCAGCGGCAAACGGCAGAGGCCGTCGACGAAATCCGTCGGCTCCAGGCTGTCGAGCAACACGCTGAAGGCCGTGCGCGGGCTGCCCGGCACGCTGGCTTTGGGCGCATCAGTCACCTGTTGGATCTGGATCGGCAGCGCCGACCCATCCGGCAGGTACAACACACTCGTGCGCGCAAGCAGAGGGCGAAAGTGCTCGGGGGTGACCAGGTTCAACATACATCGGCTCCGTGTCAGAGAGGCCGAGGCCCAAGTGCCCCGGCCCGGGTGCGGGTCAGTCGCGTGACGGGAAGACCCCGTTCAGGGCAATGCTGAAGTTGATCACCAGGAACGGGTTCATCGTGTCCATGGGCAACCCTTGGCCGGCCAAGGCCAGCGTGCCGGTCAAGCTCGTGCTGACGCCTTTGAGCGGTACCGGGCTGGCGCCCTGCTGGTCGGAAAAGATCGAGGCACTGCCCGGCCCGCCGCCGGAGGCGCCGATAAACGCGTTGGCGGCGCTCGGCGCTGTAAGCGGGTTGCTGGCGGTGGCGGCCAGTTGCACCGCCGCGCTGACTGCCAGCGCCGCCGTGCTATGGGTGTGCGTGGGTAGGTTGGCCTGGGTGGCCATCACACTTTCGACGCCGTCGACGTCGCCGATCAACCGCTGCGACAGGCCCGGGCCATTGCCTTGGCCGATGGGCAGGCGACCTTGCAGGTCAGGCAGCTTGAAGGTTTGCGTGCCGTCCCCGCCATATGTCGTGCCGATCAGCGCGTACAGCGCCTGGTATTGGCTGATGGGCAGGAGCTGGCCGGCGCAGAAGGCCCAGTTTCTTGGGGCGAAATTAAAGGCGAAAGGTTGGATGGTGCCGATGAATACTTCCATGAATCGTTCATCCTTGTGTGAGCTGTTCAAGGGGATATAAAGCCAGTCGATCCGGCTTCATCGCAGAGCGTAGACGCAGGTTTTGAGCGCTGCCTGCCGGTTGCGAAACAACGAGCGAATCCGGGGCTTTTGTCCTAGAGTGGCGCTTGTTTGCGCATGCGCAGGTTTGGCCCTGGAAATGGGCAGTGGCGGGGGAATCGGGGTGCGACGGTCTGTGGTAGAGCAAGACGACAAAGTTGGGGTGATTTCTGCTGTCAATCGCCTCGCAAAGGGCCGTGACGGTGGCGATTGGTTGCGCCAGTTATGGTGGGTGCCGATTCTGGCGCTGGCGCTGGCCGTGCGTTTTTATGGCCTGACGGCCGCGGCGATCTGGGGCGACGAAGGCTCGAGCCTGCTGCTCAGCCAATATGCGGCGACCGACCTGTGGTTTCACGCCGCCCACGATGTGCATCCGCCGTTGTATTTCTTCTTGCTGCGCGGCTGGATCGAGCTGTTCGGCGACGGCATCTGGTCGATTCGCAGCATGAGTGCGATTCCCGGTGTGGTCGTGGTGGGCCTGGGCATCTGCCTTGCGCGGCAGTTGTCCACCCTTCGTGCCGCCGTGCTGGCGGGTGTGCTGCTGGCGCTGTTTCCCAGCGCGGTGCGCTACAGCCAGGAAGTGCGTATGTACTCGCTGCTTGGCGTGTGGCTGCTGGGCGCGACGCTGGCGTTGGTGTATTGGGTGCGCCACCCCGAGCGCACGCGCTACCTGCTGGGGTATGGGCTGCTGATGGCCGCCGGTTTCTATACCCATTACTTCACCGCGTTGTGTGTGTTGGTGCATTGGGCCTGGCTGGGCCTGTTGAGTGCGTCCCAGCCCCCCGGTCGGCGCTTGATCACGCGTCCGGCCTGGTGGGTGGCCAACGTCGCGATCGTGCTGGTGTACCTGCCTTGGCTGCCGAACCTGGTGGGCCTGGTGCAGCATGTCGAACAGCTCAAGGTCGGCGGCGACATCGGCTGGGAAGAGCCGATCAACCTGTTCTCCGTGCCGTCGATGATCTGGCAGTTCATGTTGCAGGACGAGGGTCTTGGCTTATCGCCTGTGCTGTTCTGGTCATTCCCGCTGCTGCTGGTGGCCGTGGTCGGCGTCTGCGCCTGGCGCGATCAGACGCGCTACCGGTCGGCCGGTCTGTTGGCGCTGTTTTTCTTGCTGCCGTTGCTGCTGGTGTACGGGGTGTCGTTTATCTCGTCGGTGTTTATCGAGCGTTACCTCACCGTCTATGCCCTGGCTTTGCCGATCATCCTGGCGCTGGCCATCGACCGCCTGCCCGGACGTCTTTCATGGCTGGGCGCGGCATTGTTCGTGCTGTGCGTCGGTGTGGAACTGCTGGGGGTGAAGAACAATGCCACCGTGGATGTGGATGATCAGTTCAACGTGCCGGTGGAGTTCGTCAATCGCAACTACCAGGAAGGTGACCGCATCGTCCTCAGCGACATGCTGTGGTACCTCAGCTACGTGTATTACGACCGGACCGACGCCCAATTGCAGCTTTACACCCCGCCCAAACCGGATGGCACGCCGACGCGGCCGAACTCCTATGGTTTTGGCACGCTGGTGGATCAGGACGGCGGGCGTATTTACCTCGACCGTTTGTCGGCATTACCGGCCGATACCCAGCGTGTCTGGCTGATCAGCAGCAACGAAGCACCGGACGATTTTGCGCCGCTACCGGACGGATGGCGTGAAAAAATGCAGCAGGACGGGGGCGGTGCCAGGGCGCGATTATTCGTGCTATGCCTCGGCCCAGAGCCTTCGCAGCCAGAGGCCTGCCGCTAATATCCATTTGGAATGAAGGGAATATCAAAACAGTGGCATTTGACCACTAGTGAACTTTGTAATCATCAGTTACGATTCGTATACAAATGGATTTTTGTCCTACAAAAGTGGTGAAGGGATGCAGTATCACTTTATCTCCGGTTTGCCCCGCTCCGGTTCGACGCTGCTGTCTGCGATCCTCTTGCAGAACCCGCGCTTTCACGCTGGCATGAGCAGCCCCGTGGGCACTCTGTTCAACGGCGTGCTGGGGCAATGCAGTGCCGGCAGCGAGTTCGGCTCGGTCATCGATGCCAATACCCGGCGCCGCTTGCTGCGCGGGTTGTTCGATGCCTATTACGCCGACCGCGCCCCTGTGCCGGTGGTGTTCGACACCAATCGCCAATGGTGCGCCCGCATGCCGGCGCTGCACGACCTGTTCCCCCAGGCCAAGGTGATTGCCTGCGTGCGTAACGTGGCGTGGATCATGGACAGCCTCGAGCGTGTGTACCGCGCCAACCCCTTCGAAAACACCAAGCTGTTCAACGACGACGTCGAGCGCAACACCGTCTACAGCCGTGTCGAAACCCTTGGCCAGCGCAATCGCCTGGTGGGGTACGCCTGGTCGGCGCTCAAAGAGGCGTACTACGGCGAACATGCCGACTCGATGCTGGTGGTCGACTACGACTTGCTCTCTCAGGCCCCCGAGCGGGTCATGCGGCTGGTCTACGAATTTATTGGCGAGCCCTGGTTCGAGCACGATTTCGAGCACCTGAGCTACGACGCGCCGGACTTCGACGACGCCCTCGGCGTGAGCGGTTTGCATCGGGTCAAGCCGAAGGTGGAACTGCAGCCCCGGCGGACCATCCTGCCGCCCGATCTCTTCGAGCAGTTCGCGCATATGTCTTTTTGGCGTGATGGCACTTCCAGCGCCGCCAATGTGATCCGTACCAAAGCCGATGCCGCGATCAGTTGATCGCGGTTTTTTTCATTGCGCAAATCAGCATTCGACCAACGGGTGAGCAGCATGTGGTGGAACAACCTTAAGGCACGGCCAGCAACAACCAATGCCAGCACCCTGGCGACGCCGATGATTATGTCCCTGGAACCGCGCATGCTGTTCGACGGCGCAGTGGCCGCCACCGTGGCCGATGCGGCCCAGGCCGACAGCCACGCCACCGCAGATGCTGCGGCCAAGGCGCCGACGACCACCGAACACGCCGCCACCGGTAGCGAAAGCCACGCGCAGTCCGACGCGCCCGCCACCCCCGCACCGGTTGCCGTGCCGGGGCAGAGCGTGGTGTTTGTCGATGCCCGCGTGAAGGATTCCGCCGAGCTGCTCAAAGGCGTCGCACCCGGCACCCAAGTGGTGCAACTGGATGCGAGCAAGGACGGCCTGCAGCAGATCGCCGATTACCTGGGCAGCCATCAGGGCGTCAGCTCGGTGCAGATCATCGCCCACGGCAATGCCGGTGATCTGTGGCTGGGCAGCACCTATTTGTCCGCCGACAACGTCGCAGCCCGCAGCGAAGTGCTGGCGCAGATCGGCCAGGACATGAACGTGGGCGGCGATATCCTGATCTACGCCTGCAACACCGCCGCCAGCGACAAGGGCATCAACTTTGTCGACTCGCTGGCGCAACTGACCGGGCGCGATGTTGCCGCGTCCACCAACCGCACCGGCCTGGGCGGCGACTGGACCCTGGAAGTCGCCACCGGCTCCATCGAAAGTCATACGGCGTTGTCGTACCAGGCGATGTCGGCGTATCAGTACGGCCTGGCAAACATCACGGTGACCAGCGCCGCAGACAGCGGTGCCGGCACACTGCGCCAGGCCCTGACCGATGTGGGTGTCGGCGAGACCGTCACCTTCAGCACCCCGGGCATGACGGTCAATCTGGACACGCAGTTGGTCATCGCTAAAAACCTGACCATCGATGGCGACCTGAACAACGATGGTGTTGCCGATGTGACCATCAGCGGGCAGTACAAGACCCAGGTGCTCAAGGTTAACAGCGGTGTCACCGCGACCCTGGACGGCCTGGTCATTACCAAGGGCTTGGCGGCTGGCGACGGCAGCAATGGCGGTAGCGGTATTAGCGCGGCCAATTTGCTCGGGGCGGGGATCAGTAACTTCGGTAACCTGACCCTCAATAACGTCAGCGTGACAGAGAACGCAGCCTCGGGTGGCGGTGGTGGCGGTGGCGTGGTCAATGGCAATTTCGGCGGTGCCGGTGGCGGCGGCGGCGCGGTGGGCGGAGGCAACGGCGGGCGTGGTGGCAGTACCGGCAACGGGAGCGGTGTCTACGCCGGAACTGCGGGCACCCCCAACCAGGGTGGGAAGGGTGGGGGCTACAGCACCATGGGCGGCAACGGCGGCTCGAGCAGCGGTGGTGCCGGCTCGACCGGCATCTACGGTTATACCAACGGTTCCGCTGGCGGCACAGCGACCTCTGGCGGCTTGTCGATCGGCGGCGGCGGGGGTGGTTCCGGCTGGGATGGTGCCGGTGGCAAGGGCGGCGGAGCGGCTGGCGGTATCTACAACGCCAGCGGCGCCACCCTGACCATCGTCGGCACCAGCTCGATTACCGGTAACATCGGTGCCGGCGGCGGCGGCGGTGGTGGTTCGGCGGCCGGCAGCGGCACTACTCTGAATGGCGGTGACGGTGGCCTGGGTGTCGGTGCCATCTGGAACAAAGGCACGGTATTGATCACGGCGGCCAACTTCGCGGCGCTGGGCGGTTCGGCCAACACCGGTGCCAGTGGTAACGGAGGCTTGGCCACCAACGCCTCGGCGGGCAGCAAACCCACAGCAGTCAACGGTCTGTTCAACGATATCGGCGGAACGGCGAACACCGCTTACAGTCCGGCCCCTGTCGCGACCATCGTGGTCAGCAACACCGCGCAGCACATCGGCAGCACCTCGCAGGTGACCATTACCTTCAACCAGGCCGTGACCGGCTTTACCAGCGCCGATCTGACGATCAGCAACGGTACCCTGGGCACCCTGACTACCAGCGACAACATCACCTACACCGCGACCTTTACGCCGAGCGCGAGCGTGACCAGCGCCACCAACCAGATTGTCCTCGACAATACCGGCGTCACCGCCACGTCGACGGGGACACCAGGGACCGGCACCACCTCGTCCAACAGCTTCAGCATCGATACCGTGCGCCCAACCGCGACCGTTACGGTCGTTGCGCCGACGTTGAGCACCACGGTCAACTCGACGGTGAACATTACCTTCAGCGAAGCGGTGAGCGGTTTCAGCCTTACTGACATGTCGGCGTCCAACGGCACCCTGAGCAACCTGACCACCAGTGACAATATCCACTGGACCGCGACCCTGACACCAAGCGCCAGCAACAGCAGCAGCGGCAATGTCGTTACCCTGGACAACACCCTCTATACCGATACCGCGACCAACGCCGGTACCGGCACGACCACGTCCAACACCTATGCGATCGACACGGTGCTGCCGACCTCGACCATTGTGGTGTCCGATACCGCACTGAGTATCAGCGGTAACACGTCCCTGGTGACCATCACCTTCAGCGAGGCGGTAACCGGGCTCACCGTCGGCGCCTTCACGGTCGCCGACGGCGTCCTGAGCAACTTGGGCAGCAACGACGGTGGTCTCACGTGGACCGCAACCCTGACTGCGACCCCTGGGGCCTCCCATACCGGCAATGTCATCACCCTGAACAACACCGCGGTCAGTGATGGCGCGGGCAACGCCGGCAGTGGCACCACCAATTCCAACACCTATGCGGTCGACACCGCGCGGCCGAACGCGACTGTCGTGTTCGCCAACACCAACCTGGGCATCGGTCAGACCTCGCTGGTGACCATCACCTTCAGTGAAGCCGTGACCGGGTTCACCAACGCCGACCTGATAGTGTCCAATGGCACCCTGAGTGCGGTCAGCAGCAACGACGGTGGTACCACCTGGACCGCCACCTTTACCCCGACGGCGAGTATCGTCAGCGCGAGCAACCACATCACCCTGGACAACACCGGGGTCCAGGACGTGGCGGGCAACGCCGGCAGCGGCACTACCACGTCGAACAACGTGGCCATCGACGGCGTGCGTCCGACCGCGACCCTGGTGGTTGCGAGCAACTCCCTGGGCATTGGCCAGACCTCGCTGGTGACCATTACCTTCTCGGAAGCCGTGGTCGGTTTCTCCAATGTCGACCTGACGGTGTCCAATGGCACCCTGAGTGCGGTGAGCAGCAACGACGGTGGCATCACCTGGACCGCGACCTTCACGCCGAGTGCAAACCTCACCGACACCACCAACGTCATCACCCTGGACAATACCGGCTATAGCGACACCAGCGGCAACACCGGCACCGGCACCAGCGACTCCAATAACTACGTCATCGACACCGTGCGCCCCACCGCGACCATCGTGGTCGCCGACCCGGCGCTGACCGCTGGCGAAACGTCGCTGGTGACGATCACCTTCAGCGAAGCCGTGACCGGCTTCACCCTCGCCGACCTGACGGCAAGCCACGGCAGCCTGAGCAGCCTGAGCAGCGCCGACGGCGGCATCACCTGGACCGCGACCTTCACCCCAGGAACGAACACCAACAGCGCGAGCAACGTGATCACCCTGGCCAACACCGGCATCGCCGACCTGTCCGGCAACGCAGGCGCGAGCACCACCAACTCGGCGAATTACACCGTCGATACGGTGTTGCCTTCGGCGACCATCGTGGTGGCCAACCCGACGCTGAAAATCGGTGACTCCTCCCAAGTGATGATTACGTTCAACGAGGCCGTGACCGGTTTCAGCAATGCCGACCTGACGATCACCAATGGCACCTTGAGCGCGGTCAGCAGCAGCGACGGCGGCATTACCTGGGGCGCGACGTTCACCCCGAGCAGCGCGATCAGCGACGCCACCAACCTGATCACCCTGGACAACAGCGGTGTCCAGGCGGCGGTGTCGGGTAATGTCGGCGTCGGCACCAGCAATTCCAATAACTACGCCATCGACACCCAACGTCCGACCGCGACGGTGGTGGTGAACAACGACCACCTGGGGATCGGCGGCTCGTCGCTGGTGACCATCACTTTCAGCGAAGCAGTGACCGGGTTCAGCCTGGCCGATCTGACCACCGACAATGGCACCCTGAGCAGCCTGAGCACCAGCGACAACATCACCTATACCGCGACGTTGACGCCTGTGGCAGGCGTCTCTCAGAACAACAATCACATTGTCCTGGATAACACCGGCGTGGTCGACGGCGTCGGTAACGTCGGGTCTGGCACCACGTCGTCCAACGCCTATATGATCGACAGCCAGCGGCCAACGGCGACCATCGTGATGGCCGACCCTGTGTTGAGTGCCGGCGAAACTTCCCTGGTCACGGTCACGTTCTCGGAAGCCGTCAGCGGTTTTGACAACAGCGACCTGAACGCACCCAACGGCACCCTCTCGACAGTCAGCAGCGCGGATGGCGGCGTGACCTGGACGGCGACTTTCACGCCGACCGGCAACGTCCGCGACACCACCAACCTGATCAGCCTGAACAACGCCGGCTACACCGACCTGGCCGGCAACGCCGGCAGCGGTGTCACCAACTCGGGCAACTTCACCATCGACACGGTGCAGCCAACCGCAACTATCGTCGTCGCCGACAATGCCCTGAAAATCGGCGACACCTCGCTGGTTACCATTACCTTCTCCGAAGCGGTCAGCGGTTTTACCAACGCCGACCTGACGATCGCCAACGGCACGCTGACCTCCGTCAGCAGCAACGACGGCGGCGTGACGTGGAGAGCCACCTTCACGCCGAGCAGCGCGATCAGCGACACCAGCAACGTGATCACCCTGGACAACAGCGGTGTGCAAAACGGCTCCGGCAACAGCGGCAGCGGCACCACCGATTCGAACAACTACGCCGTCGACACCGTGCGCCCAACGGCCACCATCGTGGTCGCGAACCCGGCCCTCGGCGTGGGTGACAGCTCACTGGTGGTGATCACCTTCTCGGAGGCGGTAACCGGGCTCAGCAACGCCGATCTGACGATCAACAACGGCACTTTGAGCACCGTGAGCAGCGCGGACGGCGGCGTGACCTGGACCGCGACGTTCACCCCGACGTCCGGCATCACCGACACCAGCAACGTGATCACCCTGGACAACACCGGCATCGCCGACCTGGCGGGCAACAGCGACAGCGGCACCACCGACTCGAACAACTACACCATCGACAGCCAGCGGCCAACGGCGACCATCGTGATGGCCGACCCTGTGTTGAGTGCCGGCGAAACCTCCTTGGTCACGGTCACCTTCTCGGAAGCCGTCAGCGGTTTTGACAACAGCGACCTGAACGTCGCCCATGGCACCCTGAGCGCGGTCAGCAGCAGCGACGGCGGCATCACCTGGACGGCTCTCTTCACACCGGCGGCGGGTATCCGCGCCGCCAGCAACGTGATCACCCTGGCCAATACCGGCATTGCCGACCTGGCCGGCAACGCCGGTACGGGAACGACCGACTCGGCCAACTACAGCATCGACACCGTGCTGCCGACGGCGACTATCGTGGTCGGCGACACCGCCCTCAAGGCCGGCGAGACCGCCCCGGTGACCATCACCTTCTCCGAGGCTGTCAGCGGTTTCACCCTGGCCGACCTGAGCGTGGCCAACGGCGTGCTGAGCAACCTGGGCTCCAGCGACGGCGGCGTGACCTGGACCGCGACCCTGACGCCGACGGCCGACGTGACCGACACCAGCAACCTGATCAGCCTGGACAACAGCGGCGTACAGACCGCCGCCGGCAACGCGGGCAGCGGCAGCACCGATTCGAACAACTATGCGATCGACACCCAGCGCCCGACCGCGACCATTTCGGTGGCCAACGGCACCCTGGGCATCGGCCAGACCACCACCGTCACCATCGGCTTCAGCGAGGCCGTCAGCGGTTTCGATCTGTCTGACCTGAGCGTGGCCAATGGCGTGCTGTCCAACCTGGCCAGCAACGATGGCGGCAAAACCTGGACCGCCACCCTGACCCCGACGGCGGCGATTACCGATGCGACCAACGTGATCGTGCTGGACGCCGGCCAGGTCAACGATGCTGCCGGTAACGCCGGCAGCGGCATTGCGATCTCGAACAACTTCGTGATCGATGGCGAACGCCCGACGGCGACCATCACCATTGCCAACCCGAACCTGACCGTCGGCCAGACCACCACCGTCACGTTTACCTTCAGTGAAAAAGTCAGCGGCTTCGTGCTGGATGACCTCAGCGTGGCCAACGGCACCTTGTCCAACCTGGCCAGCAACGACGGCGGCAAAACCTGGACCGCGACCCTCACACCGACGGCCAACCTCAACGACCCGAGCAACTTCATCACCCTCGACACGGGCCTGGTGAATGACATGACGGGCAACGCTGGCAGCGGTTATGCCAATTCCAACAACTACGCGATCAACACCATTGCCCTGACCGGCGACCCGCTGTTCCGCGTCACCGAGCCGGCACCGCCACCCGGCGCGCCGGATGTGCCGCTGCAACCGATCGTGTTTGGCCGGCCCGTGGGCGACCTGGGTTCACCCATTGGCTTCCCGGCGTTGTTCGAACAGCGCGAGATGGGCGCGGGCTTGCCGCCTATCGGTAACATCTTCATTCGCAACGGTGCCTTGGCGCCCAGCTTCATTGCCCAGGTGTTCAACAGCGACAGTGGCGCGAACGGCGGCGCGCAGGGCTTCCTCGGTTTTGGCGGCGGCGATGGAGGGGTGTTTGGCTCAAGCACCTTGTCGGGGTTGTTCAATCGTGAGAGTGGTGGCGGGGACAGTGGCCTCAAGGCGTTCGACGGCCGAGCGATCCAGGGCGGCGGTGACGCGGCCCAAGGCCTGCGGGGCGCATTCGGCGCCCCGACCCTGGGCCAGCAATTGCAGCAGATCAAAGACGTGGAACAGCGTCAGGTGATTGACCTGGCGAAGGCATTGCAACAGGTCGGCATCAGCGAAATGCAGGCCTGACACACTTAAATCAAGGCGCAGTAACAGGGGCAGTCCAAGGATGAATACAGTTCATAAGTTGTTCGGCGCCAGCGTGCTGGCGCTGGCGATCAGCGGTTGTGCGGTCACCAGCGAGCCGATTGAGCGCAGTGTCAGTGAGCAGCGAGCCCGCAGCGACCTGCACGGTATGTACAAGGATCAGGAGCCATTGAACGGCCCGTTGACACTGCACCAGGCCATGGCCCGGGCGGTTAAATACAACCTCGAAGGGCGCTTGAAGATCATGGAGGAGGCCCTGGCCAAGCGCCAACTCGACCTCGCCAGTTTCGACATGCTGCCGCGCATGGCGTTGTCCGCCGGTTACGCCGGGCGCAACAACACCAACGCCTCCAGCAGCCAGAGTGTTCGCACCGGCACCCAGTCCCTGGAACCGTCGACATCCCAGGACCGCGACCGTCGCGTGGCCGACCTGACCATGGTGTGGAACGTCCTCGACTTTGGCGTCAGCTACATCAGTGCCAAGCAGCAAGGCGACCAACGCCTGATCGTCCAGGAGCGGCGCCGCAAGGTGATCAACACCATCGTCCAGGATGTGCGCTCGGCCTATTGGCGGGCGGTCGCGGCCGAACGCCTGCTGACCCAGATCGACAGCCTGATGGCGCGGGTCGACCAGGCCCAGAGCAACAGCCAAAGCATGAGCGAGCAGCGTATCGGCGACCCGATCCAGGCCCTGGGCTACCAGCGCTCGCTGATCGAAGCCACGCGCCAATTGCAGGAACAGCGCCGCGCGCTCTCCCTGGCCAAGACTGAACTGTCGACCCTGATCAACCTGCCCATGGGCACCGACCTCAAGCTGGCCACGCCGGACGACTACGCCGTGCCGCAGCTCAAGGTCAACTTCGCCAGCCTGGAACAGGAAGCCCTGGCCAACCGCCCTGAACTGCGCGAGCAGGACTACCAGACCCGCATCAGCGCCGCCGAAACCCGCAAGGCCATGCTGCGCCTGCTGCCGGGCCTGGAATTCTCGGCCGGTGGGCATTACGACAGCAACTCGTTCCTGGTGGACAACCGCTGGGCCGACTACGGCGCCAAGGTCACCTGGAACCTGTTCAACGTGCTCTCCGCCCCGGCGGCCATCGACGTCGCCAAGGCCGGCGAAGAAGTCGCCACCGCACGGCGCCAGGCCATGTCCATCGCGGTGCTGGCGCAACTCTACGTCGCCAACGCGAACTTCCAGGACGCCGTGCGCCAGTTCAAGACCAACGAACAGCTGGCCGACATCGACGGGCAGATCCTCACCCAACTGCGCAACCGTCACCAAGCCGCAGGCCTGGGCGAACTGGACCTGATCCAGGGCGAACTCAATACCCTGCAAGCCGACCTGCGCCGCGACCTGGCCTACGCCGACCTGCGCAACGCCTACGGCCAGATCTTCGCCAGCGCCGGGCTCGACCCGTTGCCGGAGCAGGTCGATTCCGACCGCGTGCAGTCCATCGCCACCGCGCTGGCCGGCCGCGAATCGGCGTGGGCCGCCGGCAACATCGCCGCCCCGGTGCCCCGTGCCGCCGCCAAGTAACCTGGTGGCACCGACCGCGAGCATCACGCGTGCCCAGCGTGAGGCTCGCAACGGTCATCGCGGCGTGGCGATCCTGCTGACCGGCCTGCCGGCGTCGGGTAAATCGACCCTGGCCCAAGGGCTGCAGGCGGCGTTGTTCGAACAAGGCCGACACAGCATCGTGCTCGACGGCGATGCCTTGCGTGGCGGCTTGAACAAAGACCTGGGGTTTGCCGACGGCGACCGCCTGGAAAACATCCGCCGCGCCGCCGAACTGGCGGCGTTGCTGGTGGACAACGGGCAAATCGTGATCCTGGCGCTGATCGCGCCGTTGGTCGAATTACGCGCGGTGCTCGCCGAACGCCTGGGCGCGGACTATCGGGAAGTGTGGTGCAACGCCGCACTGGACATCTGCGAACGCCGCGACCCCAAAGGCCACTACGCCCGCGCCCGACGCGGCGAACTGCCGGGGTTCACCGGCATCGGCTCACCCTACGAACCGCCGCCGCAAGCCGCCCTGGTCCTGGAGACCGGCCAGCTATCCGTGCAGCAATGCGTCGCACAACTGCAGGCCTGGTTGCAAACCCTGTAGCGCAAGCTCGCGCCTGCCGTGGGTGAGGGCTAGACTCGGATAAACCCACCTATCCGGAGCTCATCATGCAATCGCCTGAACACAGCTTGCCCTCCCTGTTCAAACAACTCGGCCTGGCCGACGACCCCGCTGGCATCGAGCAATTCGTCACCGCGCACTCACCGCTCAAGGCGGACCTGAAACTGGCCGATGCGTTTTTCTGGACGGATAGCCAGAAAGCGTTTTTGCGTGAGGAAATTCTGGAGGATGCGGATTGGGCTGAAGTGGTGGATGAGTTGAACCTGATGTTGCGGCGTGATTGAGAGGTGAAAAAAAATCTTTGATGAAATGCCGTAATGTAAAAAAATTAGTGTGCGGTAAAAAACTGGGCTGTAAGCGGCCCAGTTAATTTTTTCTGGAAAGCTTCGCACCATGGCAATCGACCTGCGCGCTGGGGCGGGTGATACACGAGGTTGGGAAATTTCCTATCGACTAAAAGGAAGTGGATGATGGTGGGCAGAGTGAGGAACCCTTATCAACGGGGCTGACTCCTTCTTCTGAACACAACATGAAACGACTGATCCCCCGCGCTGAAATTGAACAATATGACCTCACAAAAATCGAGAGTCCCTATTTTGCCGGCAGCAAAGTAAGGGAGTTTTTCCGTGCGCCTTATGCGTTGCAGGGACTGAGTGAACTTCTTGGTGAATGCAATATTTCCCCTGTTTGTTGTTCTGGGGAAAAAAGATCAAAGGACGCAGGAAAATGACGCGCAAGCATGTTTTTTGGTTTTGGGGAGCCATGGATGCCCTTTATCTGATTCGCTATGCAGTGGCCGCCGTAATACAGGCAAGGATTCCTTTTTTAAGTGATCTTGAAAGTGCTTTATGGGTGCTGCGTGATCATAGCGTTGTGCAGTTATTCATGTTCGGCTTTGCCATGCTGCTGCAAGTTTCCATTGTGATCTCGTGCTTGCTGTTCTTTCTTGGACGTGAACAGGTGAGGTGGATTACTTACCTTCAAACACCCTTGCGATTGGCTTTTATTGTGCCTTCTGTTTCGCTGTTGCTAGTGGGTGCTCAGCTTGTTCCCAACTACAACGTGGTGTTAATGGCTGCGTTAGTTGTTGTATCCGAGGCAGTGAAAGTCTGGAGCGTCTGGCGGTGGAGCAAAAGGTGCTGATATTTTCCGGCAGAGCCACTTAGGAGACTGAGCGGTCAATAAGCCGGTTGCACAGCAATCCTGAAGCCGACACCGATCCAAATGTGGGAGGGGGCTTGCCCCCGATAGCGGCAGATCAGTCAATCGTGTATTGCCTTCACTCCGCTATCGGGGGCAAGCCCCCTCCCACATGGGTCATGCGGCGTTGTGGCTATCGTTGAAGATCCAACCCTCACACTGAAAGTCGCTTTACTTACCCACGCCACGCCCGAATGGCAGGCAGCACAGCAATCCTGAAGCCGACACCGATCCAAATGTGGGAGGGGGCAAGCCCCCTCCCACATGGGTCATGCGGCGTTGCGGCTATCGTTGAAGATCCAACCTTCGTGCTGAAAGCCGCTTTACTTACCGACACCACCCATCCGCTAAATTTGTTTCAAAACTTGACGCATCTAGCGCCATCCACCATATTGATAGTTAGCAAACTAACTGTATGCGAACGATCCAGTGCCCAAGACCCTCGAACAACTCCAGATGAACCTCAGCAGCAGCATGGTGGTGGGCGCCCGTAATTGGCGCAAAATCTGCCAGAACACGCTGGTGAGCTACGGTATTTCCGAAGCCTGCGCCGTGCCGTTGCTGATGATCGGCCGCCTGGGCGACGGGGTGCATCAAGTCAAAGTGGCCCAGGCTTCGGGGATGGAAAGCCCGTCGCTGGTGCGCCTGCTCGACCAACTGTGCAGCGGCGGCTATGTGTGCCGCAGCGAAGACACCCACGACCGCCGCGCCAAGGCCTTGAGCCTCACCGCGCGGGGCCGTGAGCTGGTACAGGCGGTGGAGGCGCAACTGGTGCGCCTGCGCCGCGACGTGCTGGCCGATATTGCGCCTGCGGACATGGAGGTTGCGCTGCGCGTGTTGCGCGCCTTTGAAGTCGCGCATCAATACCCTGTGGTTGCAGCATCTTGAGAGGATTTTTTACCGGCATGCCGCCGGCCAAGGACTGGTTCTACGGGGTACGCACGTTCGCGGCGTCGATGATCGCGTTGTACATCGCCATGCTCATGCAAATGCCGCGTCCGTACTGGGCGATGGCCACGGTGTACATCGTCTCCAGCCCGTTTGTCGGGCCGACCAGTTCCAAGGCGCTGTACCGTGCGATCGGCACCTTCATGGGCGCGGCGGCGGCGGTGGTGTTCGTGCCGATGTTTGTGCAATCGCCCTACCTGCTGGTGGTGGTGATTGCATTGTGGACGGGCACCCTGCTGTTTCTCTCCATGCACCTGCGCACCGCGAACAACTACGCCCTGATGCTGGCCGGCTACACCTTGCCGCTGATCGCCTTGCCAGTGGTGGATAACCCGTTGACGGTGTGGGACGTGGCTGAAGCGCGCACCGAGGAAATCTTTCTTGGCATCGCGGTGGCGGCGGTGGTCGGCGCAATGTTCTGGCCGCGGCGCCTGATGCCGGTGTTCGATGGCTCGGTGGCCAAGTGGTTCAGCGACGCCCAGGTCTACAGCCAGCGCTTTATGAGCCGCAACGTGGCGCGCGACGAAGTCAGCGCCTTGCGCGGCGGTATGGTCGCCACCTTCAACACGTTGGAATTGATGATCGGCCAGTTGCCACACGAAGGCGCCCGGCCGCAGACGGTGCGCAACACCAAGGAACTGCGCGGGCGGATGATCCACCTGCTGCCGGTGGTGGATGCGCTCGACGATGCGCTATACGCCATCGAACACCGTGCGCCGGAGTTTCTCGAAACGCTCGCGCCGCTGTTGGAGGCCACGGATCAGTGGCTGCAAAGCACCACCGAGTCGGCCCCGTTGGAGCGCTGGCGCACCCTGCGTGACCAACTCGACGCGCTGCAACCGGCAGGCGAAGCGCTGGACGACCGCCACACGCTGCTGTTCTCCAACGCCCTGTATCGCCTGGGTGAGTGGATCGACCTGTGGCAAGACTGCCGCAGCCTGCAGGCCGCGATCCAATGCGAGAGCCAGGACACCTGGCGCGCCGTTTACCGCCACTGGCGCCTGGGCCGCCTGACGCCTTTTCTCGACCGTGGCCTGATGTTCTACTCGGCGTTTTCCACCGTCACCGCGATCATCGTCGCCTCGGTGCTGTGGATTCTGCTGGGCTGGACCGACGGCGGCAGCGCCGTGATCCTGGCAGCCGTCGCCTGCAGCTTCTTTGCGTCGATGGACGACCCGGCACCGCAGATCTACCGGTTCTTTTTCTGGACCGCCATGTCGGTGCTGTTCGCCAGCCTGTATCTGTTCCTGGTGCTGCCCAACCTGCACGATTTCCCCATGCTGGTGCTGGCGTTCGCGGTGCCGTTTATCTGCATCGGCACACTCACGGTCCAACCGCGTTTCTACCTGGGCATGCTGCTGACGTTGGTGAACACCTCGTCGTTCATCAGCATCCAGGGCGCCTATGACGCCGACTTCCTCAACTTCGCCAACGTCAACCTGGCCGGGCCCGTGGGCCTGCTGTTTGCCTTTGTGTGGACGCTGATCGCGCGGCCCTTCGGTGCCGAGTTGGCCGCCAAGCGCCTGACCCGGTTCACCTGGCACGACATCGTCGGCCTGACCGAACCGGCGAACCTGGCCGAACAACGGCACCTGGCCGCGCAAATGCTCGACCGCTTGATGCAGCACCTGCCGCGCCTGGCCATCATCGGCCATGACACCGGCGTCGCCCTGCGCGATTTGCGCGTGGCGCTGAACCTGCTCGACCTGCTGGCCTACTCGCCACGGATCTACGGCGTACCGCGGGTGTTGCTCGGCCAAGTGGTGGAAGGCGTCGGCGCTTACTACAAGGCCTGCCTCAAGGCGGGCCGACGCTTGCCTTCGCCCAGCGGCCTGCTGATGACCCTCGACCGCACGCGCCGCGCCCTCAACGGCCAAGGCCTGCAAGACGAAGACGACACCCGCCTGCATCTGTTGCATGCCCTGGCGGGTCTGCGCCTGGCGCTGTTGCCCGGCGTGGAATTGATTGGCGGCACCGAGACCGAGGCGCCGCTGCCTGATGGAGCGCCTTTATGATCGGTGATCTGGATATCAGCGGGGTGTTCCTGCCCACGCTGCTGGTGCTGATGGGCATTGCTTACGTGTTGTTTCTGCTGGTGCACGGGTTGTTGACCCGTCTGCACTTTTATCGCCTGGTCTGGCACCGGGCATTGTTCAACGTGGGGCTCTACGCGCTGTTGCTGGGCGCGGTGGACTCACTCAGTCGATACCTGATGACATGAAAAAACCTTTTTTGACCATCGGCCGTGTCGTCCTGACGTTGTTGATCGTGAGCTTCGCGGTCGTCGTCGTATGGCGCATGGTCATGTACTACATGTTTGCGCCCTGGACCCGTGACGGCCACATCCGTGCCGATATCGTGCAGATCGCCCCGGACGTGTCCGGGCTGATCCAGCGCGTCGACGTGCGCGACAACCAACTGGTGAGCAAAGGCCAGGTGCTGTTCGCCGTCGACCAGGACCGCTTCAAACTGGCCCTGCGCCAGGCCCAGGCCGCCGTGGCCGACCGCCAGGAAACCCTGGCCCAGGCCCAGCGCGAGTACAAGCGTAACCGTGGCCTGGGCAACCTGGTGCCGAGCGAGCAACTGGAAGAAAGCCAGTCCCGCGTCGCCCGTGCCCAGTCGGCCCTGGCCGAAGCGCAAGTGACGGTGGACTCGGCGCAACTCAACCTCGACCGTTCGGTGATCCGCAGCCCGGTGGACGGCTACGTCAACGACCGTGCGCCGCGCACGCAGGAGTTCGTCACCGCCGGGCGCCCGGTGCTGTCGGTGGTGGACAGCAACTCCTTCCATATCGACGGCTACTTCGAAGAGACCAAGCTCGACGGCATCCACGTCGGCATGGGCGTCGATATCCGTGTGATTGGCGACGGCGCCCGCCTGCACGGCCATGTGCAGAGCATCGTCGCCGGTATCGAGGACCGTGACCGCAGCAGCGGCGCCAACCTGCTGCCCAACGTCAACCCGGCGTTCAGCTGGGTGCGCCTGGCCCAGCGGATTCCGGTGCGTATCGCGTTTGACGAGGTGCCGGCGGACTTTCGCATGATCGCCGGGCGCACCGCGACGGTGTCGATCATCGGCGACAAGCCCAAGGACGGAGCCCAGCCATGAAGCAGATTTTGGCAACCGCGGCGCTGGGTGTGCTGTTGTCAGCCTGCCAGGTGGTCGGCCCGGATTATCGACTGCCGGACAAGGCCGCCATGAACCGTGGCGACCTGCAAGGGCAACTGGCGGGCGAGGGCGCTAACGTGGTCTCGGCGCCGGTGCCGGCGGACTGGTGGAAGCTGTACAACGACCCGCGCCTGGATGAACTGGTGCGCCAGGCCATGGCTTCCAACACCGACCTGCGCGTCGCCGCCGCCAACTTGCAGCGGGCGCGCTATCAGGTGCAGGAGGCTGAATCCGTCGGCGGCTGGAGCGCCGGCGCCAAGGCCGAAGCCCAGCGCCTGCAAGAGTCCGGCGAAGCGTTTTTACTCTCGGAAAAAGTCCCGGTGGGCAACATCGGCAGCGTGGGGATCACCACCTCGTATCAATTCGATCTGTTCGGCACCTTGCAGCGCGGCATCGAAAGCGCCCAGGCCAGCGCCGACGCAACCCAGGCCGCGGCCGATATTGCGCGGATCACCCTGGTCGCCGATGTGGTGCGTTCGTACACGCAAGTCTGCGCGGCCAACGAAGAGCTGGCGATCGCCAACGAATCCCTCGACCTGCAAGCCCAGAGCACGACGTTGACCCAGCGCCTGCGCGACGCCGGGCGCGGCGATGAAACCCAGGTCACCCGCTCGCAGACCCAGTACAAATCCTTGCGCGCCGACATGCCGCGCTACGAAGCTGCGCGCCAGGCCGGGCTGTTTCGCCTGTCGATGCTGCTGGCCAAGCCGGTGGCGCAACTGCCGGCGGGCACCGGTACGTGCGCCGAACTCCCGCACATCGCCCAACTGCTGCCGGTGGGCGATGGCGCGACGCTGCTCAAGCGTCGCCCCGATGTGCGCCAGGCGGAACGCCAACTGGCCGCGGCCACTGCGCGCATCGGCGTGGCCACGGGCGCGCTGTACCCGGACATCAGCATCGGCGCCTCGGTCAGCACGGTCGGGTTGCTCGAAAATCTCGGCACGCCGGCCACCAACCGCTGGGGCTTTGGCCCGATGATCAGTTGGACCGTGCCGACCAACGGCGCCCGCGCGCGCATCCACGAAGCCGAAGCGGCAACCCAGGGCGCCCTCGCGCACTTCGACGGGGTGGTGCTCAACGCCATCCGCGAAACCCAGACCGGCCTGGCGCAGTACACCGCGCAGTTACAGCGCCGCGATGCCCTGGCCGAAGCCGACGCATCGGCCAAGGAAGCCGCAGACCAGACCCACCGCTTCTTCCAGGCCGGCCGCGCATCGTTCCTCGCCGACCTGCAAGCCACGCGCACCTACACCGATGTGCGCGCGCAACTGGCGGCGGCCAACACCCAGGTTGCCATGAGCCAGATCGATCTGTTCCTGGCCCTGGGCGGCGGCTGGGAAAGCGGACGAACGCAAGCCTCACAGCCCGGCAAACCCTGAGCAGCTAGCTATGCTTTGACAAGCGGGCCGCCATGCTTTTTGACCGGCAGAGGGCCCGCCTGACACAGCTCGCGTTTGCTCATGGGGATTCCAATAATGAAAAACCCTTATGCTCCCGCTTTCTGGTGCGTGTGCTTCGCACTGGTGTTGTTATCGGCGGCCTACTTCTACGGCGTCATGCTCGCTCACCGAATCGACACGGCCATGGTGTTTCTCGACAGCGCCTGCCTGGTGATCGGCACCTTGTCCATCGGCGTCGTCGCCTGGGCGTCCTACCAAAACCAAAAGGTGAAGAAAAAACTCCTCGAACAAGGCAAGACCCGCGTCGCGATCTGGGACACCAAGGTCGCCCTGCGGCGGGTCGAAACCGTGTTCGACCGCTATTTCTGGGGCAGCTATTGGCAGCCCGGGCGCACCTTCCAGGAAGTCATGGGCGACCTGACCGGCACGCCCCTGGAAAAAAGCCTCGAGACCCTGAAAAAACAATGCGTGCTGCTGGATCGGCAGGTCGCCGACGGTAGGCATTGGCTGAATAATGCGCGGGAATTGTCCGATGTGGCCACGCAGATGGCCCGCGAGCGCTACCAACTGGACTTCTGCGACCCCAAGGTCGATACCCCCGGTAATGCCGTGATACACCGTGAATTCGAGGTGTTGGTGTACACCTGGACTGCCCGGTTGAAGAGTTTCGACCACCAGTTGGACGAGATCGAAACGGAATATTCCTGAACTTGCGTGGAACTGATCCCTCTGAAAGTCTGGGCCGTTCGCGGCCGCCAGTGCTAATCTTCCCCCCGTTTTTCGGCGGGCTTGAGCCAACCTCACTCGGGGTTCAAGGAAGACAGCCCACTTCTCACAGGATTTGATCAGGTCACCTCATGAATAAGCCAGCAGTCGTTCTTTTGGGTTTTGTTGTCGCCGTTGGCGTCGTCAGTGCAGGCGGCGCCTGGTACACCGGTAAGCAACTGGAACCGGTGCTGCAAACCGCGATCCAGAACGCCAACAAGGAACTGAAGACCTCCATGGCCGGCGTCGACGGCACGATGGCCCTTGAGCTGGTGTCCCTGGAGCGTGGCGTGTTCAGCAGCACCGCCCATTACCGCCTGAAAGCACAAGGTGCGGTCTTCGGCGAAGACAACCCGAACCCTGAATTGCTGTTCGTCGACCATATCGAACACGGCCCGCTGCCGTTGTCGCGCCTGGTCACGCTGAAGTGGCTGCCGGTCATGGCCACCAGTCACTATGAGTTGGAAAAGAACGCCACCACCGAGAAGTGGTTTGCCGCCGCCAAAGACGTGTCGCCGCTCAAGGGCGTGGCCAACATCGGCTACAGCCTCTCGGTCAACGGCAACGTCGAATTGCTGCCCCTGGCGTTCAAGGACGACAAGTCGTCGGTGAGCTTCTCCGGTGCCAACCTGAACTTCGACAGCAGCGCCGAAGGCAAGAAGGTCAAGGCCGACGGTTACATGAACAGCCTCAAGGTCGCCGTCGTCGACGCCAATGGCTCGCCGTTCGAAGCCGAACTGGCCGGGCTGACAGTGGCCAGCAACCTGGAAAAATCCACGTTCGGTTTCTACACCGGGCAGAACACCGTGGAACTGACCGACACCAAGCTCACCATGGGCCCGCAGAAGGCCGTGCTGACCCTCAAGGGCTTCGAGCAGAAAGACACCAGCGACACCAAGGACAACAACCTGGCCGGGCGCGTCGATTACAAGATCGACGAGATCGGTTACCAGGGCAAACCCGTGGGTTCGGCCGCCATGGCCCTGAGCATGAAGAACGTCGACGTGCCGTCGATGCTGGTGCTGACCAAGCTCTATCAGGACAAGATGGCACCCGTGCAGGCCGCCGCTGCCGCCGGTGAACCGGTACCCGAGCTGCAACTGAGCGACGCCGAGCAGGCCCTGGCCGATACCAACGTCAACCAACTGCTGGCCGCCAAGCCGCAAGTGGCGGTGGAAAACCTGTCGCTGAAAACCACCCGTGGCGAAAGCAAATTCAGCCTGGTCGTGGACCTGGCCAAGCCAAGCAGCATGGAACTGCCGCCGATGGAGCTGGGCAAGCAGATCATCGCGTTGCTCGATGCCAACCTGAGCCTGTCCAAGCCGATGATCGCCGACGTTGCCGCCCTGCAAGCGCAGCTCGGTGGTGTGACCGACCCTGAAGCCATCGAGCAGCAATCCCAGATGGCCAGCGAGATGATCAGCGGCATGGCCGTCGGTACGCAACTGGCGACCCTGGTCGGCAGCGACGTGGTGTCCAAGCTGCACTACGCCAACAACGAAGTGACGTTCAACGGCCAGAAGATGACGGTTGAGCAATTCCTCTCCTTCGTCATGTCCAAAGTCGGTGCGATGGGCGGCGCGCAGTAAAAATATTCTGCACCGGTCAGAAATAAAAAAAGCGGGGGCGGGTTTGCGGGTGAAACGGGTCAAATAGTCGCCATGGCGATTGGCTGAAGCCCCGTTATCTTCGGTAAGTCCGTCGCCACATTGATTTTTTTCAGGATGTCGGGCAATTCTGAACAATTGTTCTGAATTGGACTTTTTCCTATTTTCTTGAGGGATAGTTCCCACAGGAAAGCTAGGCCGGGTCCCGAGACGCCGGCACCCTGCAGCAAATTGCTCAGGACCACCTATCGTTACAGCTTTCCGTGTGTAAGGAAGCTCGCGATATGTTGCCAAACCCTCCACTCAGTGCATCAGGCCGGTTGCGACTGCTCATCGGGGTCGCCTTGTGCAGTCAGTTGCTGATGCCCACCTTCGCCGTGGCCGACCCGGCCTATGACGCCCTGATCATTCAGGCGCGCAACGGCAACTTCACCCCCGCGCTGACCCAACTGCGCCAGTTGCCTGCCGAACGGCAGACAGCGGGCCAGGTCAGCGACCATCTGGTGATCGCCGGGTGGGCCGGCCAGGACGCCGAAGTACTGAAGGTGTACGAGGCCCAGGGCCAGAATCGCAACCTCACGCCCCAGGCGCTCGCCACGGTGGCGCGCACCTATCGCAACCAACAGCAGTGGGCCAAGGCCGAGGCGGTGTATCGCCAGGCGTTGCTGCGTGAACCGAACAATACCGACCTGCAACTCGGCCTGGCGTTGACCCAGGCCGACGGCGGCCAAGCCAGCGAGGCCGTGCAGCGCACCCGCGCAATGGTCGCGGCCAAGCCCGACGACCCCAACCGGCGCATGGCCCTGGGCTACGCGCTGACCCGCGCCGGCTTGAATTACGACGCCCTGTTCGAGTTCGACCAAGCGTTTATCCGCGCCGGCGACAAGCCTGAGGTCGCCCGTGAATACATCGTCGCCCTGCAAAAGGCCCGCCTGCCGGAGCCGGCCTTGCGTCTGGCGACCCAGCGCCCGGGCCTGCTCGACCCCGTCACCCAGCGCCGCCTCGAAGGCGACCTGGCCGCCGAACGGGTACGCATGGCCGAGTTCGCCACGCGCACCGAGAAAGAACGCTACGTGATCGCCGACCGCGCCCTGCAGGACTACGACAAACTGCTCACCCGCTGGACCCCCGATGCCAGCGCCCATGACGACGTGGTGCGCTGGCGCATCGACCGCCTGGGCGCACTCAAGGCCCGGGCGCGCACCGCCGAGGTGATTCGCGAGTACGAAACCCTCACGGCCGAAGGCGTGCAATTGCCGACCTACGCAGTGCGCTGGGTGGCGGCGTCCTACCTCGACCAGCGCCAGCCGGAAAAGGCCGAGCCGCTGTATCGCCAGGCACTGAGCGCCACCGACGCCGAGCCCGATGACCGGGTCGAAGACAGCACGGCCTTGTTCTACGCCCTGCAGGAAAGCGACAAAGGTGTCGAAGCCCGCAAGGTTGCCACTACCCTCGCCGACAACCAGAAACCGCGGGTCGAACTCAAAGGCCTGCCCATCGGCAACCCCAACGATGCATGGATGGATGCCCAGCAACTGTCGGCGCAGTCCGGCGTGTACGGGGGCGATCTGCCGGGCAGCGAAGCCGGCCTGGAAGCCCTGGTGGCACGGGCTCCGGGCAACGTCGGCCTGCGCCTGGCCCAGGCGGACATGTACCGCGCCCGCGACCTGCCACGGCGCGCCGAAGCGACCCTCAAGGAAACCGAAGCCCAGGTGCCGCGCGACATCAGCCTGGAAGTGTCCCAGGCCTACACCGCCATGGATCTGCAGGAGTGGCGCCAACTCGACGTGCTCGCCGACGACGTCATCGCCCGCAACCCCGACAGCCGCCAGGTGCAGCGTCTCCAGCGCCTGCGCAACGTCCACGACATGGCCGAAGTGCGCGTCGAGGCCTACACCGGCAAAAGCTATGGCGGCGGTAATAACGGCGACGTGGGCGCGGTCACCGGCAGCCGTGACTGGGGCATTGAAAGCGTGATCTACACGCCGCCCATCGATGAAGACTGGCGCCTGTTCGCCGGCGCCGGCTACGCCACCGCCGACTTTTCCGAAGGCACCGGCCAGCACCGTTGGCAGCGCGTGGGCGTGGAGCGGCGGACCCGCGACATGACCCTGGAAGCCGAGGTGTCCAACCACTCCTACGGCTTTGGCTCCAAACAAGGCGCGCGCGTGTCGATCGCCCGCGACATCAACGATAACTGGCAATACGGCGGCAGCCTCGATTACCTCTCGGCCACCACACCGTTGCGTGCGCTGAATGCCGACATCACGGCCAACGGCGGCAGCGGCTTCATCCGCTGGCGCGCCAATGAAAGCCGTGAGTGGAAGCTGTCCCTCAGCCCGTCGCACTTCAGCGACGGCAACGACCGCATCGAAACCTTGCTCACTGGCCGCGAGGGCATCTACAGCTCGCCGGGCGTGCAAGTGGACCTGGGCCTGGAAGTCAGCGCCAGCCACAACAGCAAGGCCGACACGGTGTACTTCAACCCGAAGTCGGACTTCAGCGTGTTGCCCACCGTCACCGTCAACCATGTGCTCTATCACCGCTACGAGACCCAGTGGAGTCAGCAGTTCCAAGTCGGAGCGGGTACGTATAGCCAGAGGGATTATTCCACCGGCGGTGTCGGCTTGATCGGTTACGGCCAACGCTTTCGCTGGAACGACGTTCTCGAAGCCGGCGCCAACCTGAGCCTGATCAGTCGACCCTATGACGGTGATCGCGAACGCGATCTGCGCCTGCTCGTCGACCTCACTTACCGTTTCTAGAAGAGCCTGACCATGACTGTCCTCAGCCGTTGCTTGCTGGTCCTGGGTGTATTGCTGGCCAGTGCCTGTGCCCAGCAGCCCGCCCCTTTCACTCCACCCGCCGAGCGGCCGACCCCGGCCAACGAAGTGCCGTGGCCGAAAAACCATTTCCTGGGCATTGCCTATCACGACGTCGAGGATCGCGACCCCGACCAGGCGGTGGTGGCGGTGCGTACCGAACGTTTGATCGAGCAGTTGGCCTGGCTGCGGGAGAACGGTTACCAGGCGGTCAGTGTCGACCAGATCCTCGCGGCCCGCCGTGGCGGTCCAGCGCTGCCGCCGAAAGCCGTGATGCTCAGCTTCGATGATGGCTATTCGAGCTTCTATACCCGCGTGATGCCGATACTGCGGGCCTATCACTGGCCGGCCCTGCTCGCGCCGGTTGGCACCTGGATCGACACGCCGATGAACCAACCGGTGGACTTCGCCGGCTCACCGCGCCCGCGGGGTGAGTTCCTGACCTGGGCGCAGATCCGCGAAGTGTCCCGCTCGGGTCTGGTGGAAATCGCCGCGCACACCGATGCCAGTCACAAAGGGATATTGGCCAACCCCCAGGGCAACCTGGAGCCGGCGGCGACCTCCCTGCGCTTCGATCCGGCCACCGGCCGCTATGAAACCCAGGCGCAGTTCGAGGCGCGGATGCGCGCGGATGTCGTGGCGATCTCCAACAAGATCCGCAGCGTCACCGGCAAGGCACCGCGGGTGTGGGTATGGCCCTACGGCGCAGCCAAGGGCACCTCGCTGGCGATCGTCGGCGAGCAGGGCTATGAGATGGCCCTGACCCTGGAAGACGGCCTCGACAGCTCGTCCAACCTGATGAACAGCCCGCGCTTCCTGGTGGCGTCCGACCCGGACGGCGAACATTTCGCCAACAGCATCGTCGCGGTGCAAACCCAGGCACCGCTGCGGGTGCTGCATGTGGACCTGGACAACGTCTACGACCCGGACCCGGCCCAACAAGCGCGCAACCTCGACCAACTGGTGCAGCGCGTGGTGGACATGGGCGCGGGCACCGTGTTCCTGCAAGCCTTCGCCGACCCCAAGGGTGATGGCCTGGTGCATCAACTGTACTTCCCCAACCGCCACTTGCCGGTGCGTGCCGACCTGTTCAACCGTGTCGCCTGGCAGTTGCACACCCGTGCCCATGCCAGCGTGTATGCCTGGATGCCGGTGCTCAGTTTCGCCCTCGACCCCAAGCTGCCGCGCGTGACCCGCTGGGACCCGGAGACCGGCAAGGTCGGCCTCGACCCGGATCAATACCAGCGCCTGTCGCCGTTCGACCCGCAGGTGCGCAAGATCATTGGCGAGATCTATGAGGACCTGGCCCGCAACAATGCCATCGACGGCGTGCTGTACCACGACGATGCGCTGCTGTCCGACTTCGAAGACGCCAGCCCCGCCGCGCTCAAGGTCTATGCCGCCAACGGCCTGCCCGCCAGCATCGCGGCCCTGCGCGCCGACCCGGCGGTGATGCAGCGTTGGACGCGCTTCAAGAGTCGTTACCTGATCGACTTCACCCAGGAGCTGACCGCCAAGGTCCGCGCCATCGGTGGTCCGCAGGTGCAGACCGCGCGCAATATCTTCGCCGAGCCGATGCTCAACCCGCAGAGCGAAGCGTGGTTCGCGCAGAACCTCGACGACTTCCTCCAGACCTATGACTGGACTGCGCCGATGGCCATGCCGCTGATGGAAGGCGAGACACTCAAGAATTCCAACGCCTGGTTGGAAAAACTGGTCGCCACGGTCAAGGCGCGCCCTGGTGCGCTGGAACGTACCGTATTCGAACTGCAAGCCAAAGACTGGCGCACCAAGGCCGCGCCGGACCTGAACGGTGCGCAATTGGCCGAATGGATGGGCGTGCTCAAACGCCAGGGGGTCACGAGTTTTGGCTACTACCCGGACAACTTCCTGGAAAATTCCCCGGACTTGAAAACCGTGCGTCCGGCCCTTTCCAACCAATGGAACCCTTGACCATGTTCGATAGAATCCTGGCTTTATTCGTACTGGCGTTGGTATTGGGCGTGCCCCTGGGCTTGATCTTCCTGATCACCGGGCAATTCCTGATGGACTTCGTGTTCTTCTACCCGCTGTTCATGTCGGCGCTGTGGATCGCCGGCGGCCTGTACTTCTGGCTGCACTGGGAGCGCCACTGGCCGTGGGAAGAAGACACGCCGGCGCCGACCCTGGCCGGCAACCCGCTGATCTCGATCATCATCCCTTGCTACAACGAAGGCGATAACGCCGCCGAGACCATTCATGCGGCGCTGGGCCAGGTGTACCCGAACATTGAAGTGATCGCCGTCAACGATGGCTCCAAGGACAACACGGCAGCGGTGCTCGATGCCTTGGCCTTGGAGCATCCGCGCCTGCGGGTGCTGCACCTGGCGCAGAACCAGGGCAAGGCCGTGGCCTTGCGCATGGGCGCCGTGGCGGCGCGCAGCGAGTACCTGGTGTGCATCGACGGCGATGCGCTGCTCGACAAAAACGCGGCGGCCTACCTGGTGGCGCCGATGCTCGACAACCCGCGCCTGGGCGCCGTCACCGGCAACCCGCGCATCCGCACGCGCTCGACCTTGATCGGCCGCGTGCAGGTCGGCGAGTTCTCCTCGATCATCGGCTTGATCAAGCGCACCCAGCGTGTGTTCGGGCGGATCTTCACGGTCTCCGGTGTGGTGGTGGCGTTCCGTAAAAAGGCGCTCGACCGCGTCGACTACTGGAGCACCGACATGATCACCGAAGACATCGATATCAGTTGGAAGCTGCAACTCGATCACTGGAGCATCTTCTACGAGCCGCGCGGCCTGTGCTGGATTCTCATGCCCGAAACCGTCGGCGGCCTGTGGAAACAGCGCCTGCGCTGGGCCCAGGGTGGCGCCGAAGTGCTGTTCAAGAACATCCGTGGCATCTGGCAATGGCGGCATCGTTACCTGTGGCCGCTGCTGTTCGAATACTGCCTGTCCACCGGCTGGGCCTTCACCTTCCTGTTGTCGGTGATCTTCTGGGCCGTGGGTAAGTTCATCGTGCTGCCCCCGGCGATCGCGGTGGACTCCCTGGTGCCTCCGGCCTTTACCGGGCTGGTGCTGGCGATGGTGTGCCTGGTGCAGTTTGCCGTGAGCATCCTGATCGACCGGCGCTACGAAAAAGACCTGTGGAAAACCCTGTTCTGGACCGTGTGGTACCCGATGGTGTTCTGGCTGGTCAGCTTGTTCACCACATTGGTCAGTTTTCCCAAGGTGTTGTTCAAGCAGCATCAGAAGCGTGCGCGCTGGGTCAGCCCGGATCGCGGTATCAAACCTGTCAATAAGGACGCGAGATCATGAAACTGGTGAGAACTCGTCAAAACCCGGTGATGTGGGTTATCGATGTGGTGTTGACCCTGCTGGCCTGGGCCGGGCTGATTTGGTTGTTGGTGCGCGGCATTACGTCGATGCTGGACAGCCATGGCGGCCCGCGCCTGGAAGCGCCGATTTTCGCGGCGCTCAACACCCTGCAGATCTACCTGTGGATCGCCCTGTTCAACGCTGTGATCCTGATCAGTTGGGCGCGTTACCAGCAACGCAAGGGACGCAAGTTCGCCCAGCGCCGCGCCGAGGCCAATGCGCTCAGTGATAAGAACCTCAGTGAGAGCTTCAAGCTGGACGAGGGGGCCCTGGAGCAACTGCGCAGGCCGGGTGTGCTGGTCATCCACAACGACGAGCACGGCGGCGTCGAGGACGTGAAGTCGCATGTCTCCCGCGACGTGGAACGCCCGCCGCTGACCCTGGTGCCCGGCCAGGAAAAAGGCAAGGACATCGGCTGAAGGCCAGACCACGCCGCTCTTTGTGGTCGCTGTGGAGCCCCGGCAAGGCTCTACAGCGCCTCCAGCGGTTCTGCAGCATCAGGTTTGCCGCTCGTCGCCAATCGGTTTGCCCTGCAATCTCGATAAATGAGCCCTGGTTCACAAAACTCCTGCGAACTTTTCCGTCTTTCCCGGTACTAACCTAACTCGGCAATAACTTGATGGCCAAGTAGTGGCAATTAATAAGTTATTCGCTGAATCAACATCAAAATAGTTGCCGTTTGTCGGAATAATACTTCCGGTGAGCGCTTGCTTATCTGTTTTGATTATTTTTATGGTTATAAATCAGTGTGTTGCAGAACTATCTAGAACTTTCGTGCAACTAATCCAGTTCCTTGGGTCAGCCGAAGTTCGATGTTAGTTTGCCGCGCCTTGATTTTCGACGGATCGAACATGTCTTTGTTATTGCCACGGACTCGGTATCTTCTGTGTACTTTGCTGCTCGCCTGGTTAAGCCTGAACAGCGCCACGGCCGCCCCCACGCCGGGCGATCAGGACCTGATCCGCGACCGCCAGAACCGCCTGCTCGACGAGCAGCGCCGGCGCCTCGACGAGCTCAAGGACCTGCCCGGCAAAGAAGCCAAGCCCCAGGCCCCGGCCACGCCCGCCGACAGCCGTTGCTTCCCGATCCGGGACATCACGCTCAAAGGCGCCGACAGCCTGCCCGCCACCGACCGCGAGCGCCTGCTCAAACCCTATGTCGGCCAGTGCCTGGGCGTGTCGCAGCTCAATGAACTGCTCAAGGTCATCACCGATTACTACATCGACAAAGGCCGGGTCACCAGCCGCGCCTACTTGCCGCAACAAGACCTTTCCAGCGGCCACCTCCAGGTGCTGGTGGTTGAAGGCAAACTCGAAGGACTCAAAGGCGCCCAAGGCAGCAGCGTGACCGATCGCGAGCTGGCCATGGCCTTTCCCGGCAAGGTCGGCGAGGCGCTCAACCTGCGCGAAGTCGAGCAACTGGTGGACCAGCTCAACCGCCTGCCCTCCAAGCAGGCGCAAATGGAACTGACCCCCGGCACCCAGGTAGGCGGCAGTGACGTCGTGGTCAAGAACACCCCGCAAAAGCCCTGGCGCGCCAGCCTGTCGCGCAACAACGACGGGCAGAAAAGCACCGGCGAACAGCAATGGGGCGCCGGCCTGGAGTGGGACAGCCCGCTCGGCCTGGCCGACCAACTGGTGCTGCGCGGCGGCCACGATGCTGTCAGCGACCACCAGAAAACCTCGAAAAACAGCATGCTCTACTACAACGTGCCGTGGGGCTGGTGGAACTTCAGTTACACCTACAACGAGAGCGACTACCGCACCTTTGGCGTGACCAACGACTACAAATTCAAGCAGAACGGCGACAACCAGAATCACCAGTTGCGCGCCGAGCGGGTGGTCCATCGTGACGATGTGAGCAAGACATCGCTGAACGTCGGCGTGGCGCACCTGCGCACCAACAACTACATCCTCGATACCCGTACCGCCTCGAGCAGCAACCGCCTCAGCGAATTGCAACTGGGCTTCAACCACGGGCGTCGCATCGGCAGCGGGTTCGTCAACGTTGACCTGGGCATGCAGAACGGCATCGGCTTGCTCGATGCCCAGGCCCAGGACGAGCGTGATGACGCTGGCAATCGGCAGCCCAACGCGCGCTATCGCAAATACACCGCCACCGCCAGCTTCCTGCAGCCGTTCACGCTGTGGGGCGAGTCGTTCAGTTTTTCCAGCCTGGCCACCGGCCAACGCAGTGAAGACATCCTGTTCAGTCCACAGCGCATCAGCCTCGGCGGCTCGGCCTCGGTGCGCGGCTTCAAAGACCAGCAACTGAGCGGCGACAGCGGCGGCTACTGGCGCAACGACGTGCGCTGGGCGCGCCCGGTGACGCTCGATTGGCTGCGCCCGGCCTTTGCCGAATACGGCGCCAGCGTCGGCTACGACCAAGGAGTGATCAGCCACGGTCGCTACAACGACGACGTACACGGTCGGGTCTCGAGCAACTCCCTGGAGCTGTTCGCCCGGGGCAAACACGTCAGCACCAGTGTGACGTTTGCCCATTCTTTGGAACGCCCGGCAGTGATGAGCGAGCGCGAAGCGCCGATCTACTTCCGCATGGATTTCTTCCTGTAATTCAACGCCCCGTTACATCGAGAATTTGAAAATGGATGTTCGCCAATTTGCCTTCCTGGCCCGCCAACCTTCTGCCGCCATGAAGCCGCGCGACGCGTTCTTCGGCCTGCCCAAGCGCGGGCTGGCATTGATCCTCGCCAACGCGCTGTTCTGGCAGCCGCTGCTGGCCCAGGCCGAGGGCATCGTGGTCAGCGCGCCCGGCACCACCGTCGGCGCCGCGGGCAATGGCGTGCCGGTGGTGAACATCGCCACACCGAACGGCAGTGGCCTGTCGCACAACCAGTTCAAGGACTACAACGTCGGCCCCAACGGCGTGATCCTCAACAACGCCAGCGGCGCGGTGACCAACACCCAGCTGGGCGGCTACATCGTCGGCAACCCCAACCTCAAGGGCGGCGCGGCCAGCGTCATCCTCAACGAAGTCAACGGCGGCAACCCCAGCCAGTTGCGCGGCTACACCGAAGTAGCGGGGCAGTCGGCCAAAGTCATCGTCGCCAACCCCTACGGCATCAGTTGCAACGGCTGCGGCTTCATCAACACCCCCAACGCCACCCTGACCACCGGCAAACCCGTCATCGATCCGACCGGTCAACTGAAAAGCTACCAGGTCGACGGCGGCGCGGTGACCATTGACGGCCAGGGCCTGAACGCGAGCAACGTCGACCGCTTCGAAATCATCACCCGCTCGGCCAAGATCAACGCGCAAATCAACGCGCGCCAACTCACCGTGATTGCCGGTCGCAATGACGTGGATGCACAAACGTTGAACGCCACCGCACGCGCCGATGACGGCAGTGCCAAGCCTGAGCTGGCAATCGACTCCAGCGCCTTGGGCGGCATGTACGCCGGCGCGATCAAACTGGTCGGCACCGAAGCCGGCGTGGGTGTGAAGCTCGACGGTACGTTGGCGGCCAGTGGTGGGGATATTCAGCTTGATGCCAATGGCCATTTGAGCATGGCGCAAACCCAGGCCACCGGTAACGTCAAGGTCACGGCGCAGAACGTCGACCTCACCGACAAGGTCTACGCCGCCGGCAACGTGCAAGTGACCAGCGCCCAGGCCCTGGTCAACCAGAAGAGTGTGGCCGCCGGCCAACGCATCGACATCAATGCGGCCACGGTCAACAATCCCGGCATCATCGAAGCCGGCGTCGCCGCCGACAACACCCGCAATACCACCGGCGACCTGGTGATTAACGCGCAAACCGTCACCACCACCGGCAACCTTCTGGCCAGCCGCAACCTGGCGATTACCGCCGCGCAGGCGTTGACCAACCAGGGTGCGATCATCCAGGCCAAAACCGTCGACGTCAGCAGCGCCAAATTGACCAACCAGGGCGCTACGGCACGCCTGTTTGGCGAACAAAGCCTGGCGCTCAACTCGCCGGCCATCGTCAACCTCGGCGGCCTGATTCGTTTTGGTGACGGCCAGGCCGCAAGTCTCAACAGCGCCTCGCTGGATAACCGCCAGGGCCGCATCGAAATGGCCGGCGGCAGCTTGGTGCTCACCAGTGCCGACCTCAACAACAACGGCGGACAAATCATCGCCAACAATCTGACCGTGAATGCGGGCAGCCTCAACAACCAGAACGGCGTAGTGGTCGCCGGCGCCACCACCGTGAACGCCACTGACCTGGATAACAGCCTCAAGGGCCTGATCCAGGCCGACGCCGGCGCGCTCACCCTCAACGTCACCAATGCCTTCAACAACAGCCAGGGGTTTGCCCAGGCCAGCACGGATCTGAACCTCAACGCCGGCAGCCTCAGCAGTAACGCCAATGGCGTGCTGAGCGCCGACACCGGCAAGCTTACCCTCGTGACTGCGCAACAGCTCAATAACGCACAGGGCCGTTTGCAGGCAGGCAAGGGCGATATTGAACTGCATGCCGCGAGCCTGGATAACCAGAGCGGCGTGATCGTCGGCAAGCAACTGTTGCTCGCCGCCGGTGACATCGACAACCGCGCCGGCACCGTGCTGGGCAACGCCGTCGATGTGACCGCCGGGACCCTCAACAACAGCAGTAAAGGCTCGTTGATCAGCGATGCCGGTGACGTGACGCTCAACATCAGCGACCTGCTGACCAACACCGGTGGCGCGATTGACGCTGGCGAACGCAGCGTGCTGGTCAAACAGCTCACCACCCTCAACAACAGCGGCGGCCTGCTGCGTGGCAAGCGCCTGGACATCACCGCGCAGCATCTGAACAACGATAACGGCCAACTGCTGGCCGGCAACCTCGGCCTGAACTACAGCGGCCAAGAGCTGAGCAACCGCAAAGGCCTGATCCTCAGCGGCGGCGCCCTCACCGAATTGACCACCGGCAGCCTGGACAACCAGGGCGGCACCGTGCAGGGCGATACCCTGACCGTCACCGCCGACTCGGTCGACAACGGCAGCGACGGCCTGATGGCGAGCCTGATCGGCAATCTGCAACTGACCGTTGAAGCCCTGGCCAACCGCGGCGGCAAGCTGTTCGGCAAAGAGCAGGTGACCATCAGCGGCGCCACCCTCGACAACAGTGCGGGCGGCCAGCTCAGCGGCAATCAGCTCAACCTCACGTCACGCGACACCCTGACCAACCGGGGCGGCCTGATTGAGGCCAACCAGGGCCTGACCGTCGGTGGCGGCAACCTCGACAACAGCGCGGATGGTCAACTGCGCACCTTGAAAGGGATCACCAGCAGCATCAACGTCAGCGGCGCAGTCAATAACCAGAATGGCATTCTGGAGTTTGGCAGCCAGGGCTTCAGCCTCGACGCCGCCAGCCTGAACAACCAGTCCGGCCAATTGCAGCACGCCGGCAGCGGCCTGATGCGCGTCCACACCGCCAGCCTCACCGGCAGCCAGGGCAACATCAACGGCATGGGCACAGCCGACTGGGCATTCGGCAAGGTCGATGGTCTGGGCCGTGTGCAACTCAACGAAGTCATCACCTATAAAAGCAGCCAGGCGCTGGCGCTGAAAGCCGGTGACCGCATGGCCAGCGGCAAGGGCCTGGTCATCGACGTGGCCAGCCTGGATAACGGCGGCGAACTGCTGAGCGACGGTGACCTGAGCATCACCACCGGCGACATGACCAACAGCGGCCGCGTATCGGCCCTGCAAACGCTCACCGTTACAGCCAATAACCTGAGCCAGAACGGCGGCCGTCTGGCCGGCACCGACACCCGTCTGAGCCTGACCGGCACCCTCGACAGCCTCGGTTTCCTCACCGCACGTCAGCAACTGGATATCGCGGCGGCGCAGATCAATAACCGTGGCACCTTGGGCGCCCAGGGCGCGGTGAACCTGACCGCCGTGAATGGCATCACCAACGCTGCCGATTCGCTGTTGTTCAGCGGCGGCGATATGACCTTGCGCAGCAATGGTTTCAGCAACCTCTATGGCGATGTCTACAGCAAAGGCAACTTGAGCTTCGCCGCACAGGATGGCGGGCGTGCCGTGCTGTTCAGCAACCGCTCCGGCACCGTGGAAAGCGAAGGCTCGATCGGTATCAATGCAGGCTTTATCGAAAACGCCAAAGATGCGTTCGAACTCGGGCAGACGCTTACCACAGGCAGCTTGAGTTGGATCTGTGGCCAGCACTGCGGCGAGAAAGACAACTGGGAAAAAGGCCTGATCACCATCTACGAGACGTACCTTGAGGCGGCGACCAAAGATTCGGTGGCGGCGCGCCTGGTGGCTGGCAAAAACATGCTGCTGCAAGGCGACAATGTGCAGAACCGCTACAGCCTGATGGCTGCCAATGGCGACCTGAGTATCACCGCCGGTGACTTGCTCAACCAGGGCGCCGCCACGCGCACAGGGCAGCGCAAGATTGTTGTTAGCACGCCAGGTCGCATTTCCGACGATTTGTTTGAAAGCATGCAATATGTCGATGTTCCCGCTTTCAATGCGGCCACGGCGGCTGGGCATTTCGATAAGGCGCGCTTCGAAGAACTGAAAAACCGCTCACCCAATAGCTTGCCTTTCGCCCACTTAAGCGACGTCACCACCTGGACCCCCAACGCCGGCCATGAGTACGACGCCACGCTTCAGGCCGGTGGTACGGTCGACCTTTCCAAAGTCACCCGAAAAACGCAAAACGGCACGCTGCACGAAAACACCCTGGCGCAACTGACCGGCACCCTCGGCGATGACCAGACCGGTGTCCCGGTCGGTGGCATCAACATCAACCTGAGCCAACACGCCAACAACCCCGGCGCCCAGGCGCCTGGCAGCGTACTGCCGGTGGTTACCCCTGCAGCGGGTGGCGGTTTCGTACCCGTTGACTACACCGGCGTGGCCTTCGCCCCGGTCGACCCCACCACCGCGCCCAACTTCCAGTTGCCCAAGGGCGAGTACGGCCTGTTCGTCAAAAACGCCGACCCCACCAGCCACTATCTGATCGAAACCAACCCGGAATTTGCCAGCCTCACCGGCTTCTTCAGCTCCGACTACATGCTCGGCAAACTCGGCTTCACCAGCGACAACGCCTGGCGCCGCCTCGGTGATGGCCAATACGAAAGCCGCCTGATCCGCGACGCGGTGCTCGCGCAAACCGGCCAACGCTTCCTCGCCGGCGGCCTGACCAGCGACGCCGACCAGTTCCGCTACCTGATGGACAACGCCCTGGCCAGCAAGGACGCCCTGCGCCTGAGCCTCGGCGTGTCCCTCACCGGCCAGCAAGTCGGCGCCCTGACCCACGACATCGTGTGGATGGAAAACCGCGTCATCGACGGCCAGACCGTCCTCGTGCCGGTGCTCTACCTGGCCCAGGCCGACTCGCGCAACGTACGCGGCAACAGCCTGATCCAGGGCCGTGACCTCAACCTGTTCACTGGCGGTGACCTGATCAACGTCGGCACCCTGCGCGCCAGCAACAACCTCTCCGCCGCCGCCGGCGGCAGTCTCTACAACGGCGGCCTGATCGAAGCCGGCAACAACCTGAGCCTGCTGGCCCAGGACAGCATCCGCAACGCCATGGCCGGCGAAATTCGCGGCAAGCAAGTGAGCATGGCGGCGGTCAGAGGCGACATCACCAACGACAACACCGCCATCCAGGTGCGTGACGGCGCGGGCATGCGCACCCTCACCGACAATGGCACCAGCCTCATCGTCGCCCGCGAAAACCTGGCCATGAACGCCGGGCGCGACCTCATCACCCGAGGCGCCCTGGCAGGTGGCACCGACGTCACCTTAACCGCCGGCCGCGACATCAGCATCCTGCCCGTCAGCGACACCAGCGTGAAACACGCCTTCAGCGACGGCGGGCAAAAATCCAGCATCACCACCGACGTCAAAAACCTCGCCGCCAGCGTCACGGCGGGCGGCAACCTCAACATGAAAGCCGGGCAGGACGTCAACATCATCGGCAGTAATGCCACCGCCGGCAAAGACTTCAACATCGACGCCGGGCGTGACTTCAACGTGGCGTCGGTCAGCGATGTGCACAACGTCGAAGGCAAGGAGAAGCACGGCAAGAAGCGCATCAAAACCTCGGATGACCAGACCACCCAAGTGGCGAGCGTGCTGACGGCGGGTGGGGATTTTGTCAGCCAGGCGGGGCGTGACACCACGATCGTGGCGAGCAAGATCAGCGCGGGGAATGAGGCTTATCTGTATAGCGACCGACGCCTCGGATTACTGGCAGCGCAAAATAGCTCGTATACCTTGTACGACATGAAGAAAAACAGCGGCTGGGGCAGTAAGGAAACCCGCCGGGACGAAGAGACACGAGTCACGCACGTCGGCACCGAAATCAATGCGGGCGGCGACATCGCCTTGGTGAGTGGCGGTGACCAGTTGTATCAGCATGCCAAACTCACCGGAGATAAGGACATCACGATTCTCAGCGGTGGCTCGGTGACGTTCGAGGCGGTCAAGGACTTGCATCAGGAGAGTCACGAAAAGAGTAAAAGCGACTTAGCCTGGACCAGCGCCAAAGGCAAGGGCAATACTGACGAGCTGCTGCGTCAGACTGAAATCGCCGCGCAGGGCAAATTTGCTATCCAGGCGGCTGATGGCTTGAAGATTGATATCAAGCATATCGACCAACAGTCTATATCCCAGACCATTGATGTGATGGTCAAAGCTGACCCCCAATTGGCTTGGCTCAAAGAGGCAGAAAAGCGCGGAGATGTGGATTGGAGAAAAGTGCAGGAGATGCATGACTCCTTTAAATATAGTCACTCCAGCCTTGGCCAGGGCGCAATGTTGGCAATCATCATTGTGGTCACCGCCTTGACTGCGGGCGCTGCGAGTGGCGCGTTAGGAGCTGCGGCAGGGGCTGGTGCGGGCTCAGGCACTGCGATGGCGGCAGCGGGCAGTTCCGCGATGGTGACGGCAGGTACTGCAGTTGGGACTGCGGCGGCAGGATGGGGGAACATGATGATCACCACCGCGCTTTCTTCCATGGCGGGTACCGCAGCGGCGAGCACTATCAACAACAAAGGCAACATTGGCCTGGTGCTTAAGGACGTGACGAGCCAAGACGCTCTGAAAGGGTATGCCACGGGTGCGGTAATCGCCGGCTTTGGCGCAGCCTTCACCGACGGTTGGGGCAGAGAGTTGACGTCTGAGGGCAACTATAAAACGGTGAGTTACGCGGAGCGGGTTAAAGCCTATACCGCGAATACGGCGTTGAAAGGCGTGCTGAGCGGCAAAGATAAAAGCTCTTGGCTGACGATCGCGGGCACTGGAGCGTTGACTGAAATTTATCAATATTCCGCTGGGCGCGGTCCGGATACACGACCGGGAGTCGACAGAGTGAAGGGGCCTGAATACGAGGTGTTACCTGATGGATTTGTTCCTCGTGGAGTCTACAACGGGGTAGACAGAGATGGTAAAAATATCGGTCTCAATCTAACCGAAGGCTGTGGCATATTTTCTATTTGTCATGGCACTCCAATTAGTAATGGGTTAAATCAAGTTCCTGGATTTAATTCTTTCGCGACCTTGCATGACACATGGATGAGTGATTTGGAAACGTACAAGGGAGATGAAATGTCGTTTCTTGAAAATATTGGAAGTATGCCCCCGGCGCTATTTGTTAACTATGGTGCGATCTATGACAAATATCGGCCTCAAATCGAAGCGGAGAAAAAACGTGCGCAGAATTAGTCTCTTTGTATTATTCGCCTTTTTAATCACAGGGTGTGCACCTTCTTACTCTGGATGGAAGAACAGTAAGGATGCTTGGGTGGGAACAACATTGGATTCGCATAATCACTCCATTTGTCAACGAGATTGTGGCGGGTCGCTATGGTCCCCGGTGAATAAAAATCGCGTGTTTGATCGTGTTGTTGCTGAAGGAAAAAATAAACGGATTTACATTACGTGGATCAGGGATTGCCATTACTCTGTGTTGGTTTCCGAGGAGGGTATCATTAGAGCGTGGCGGCCCGAGGGAAGCAGTGATGAAAATTGCTATATATACTAGTGGAAATAGGGGGCAGACCAGAATGGCACTTACTTAACCTTCTTCGGATGCCCATTCTTGCGTACCTCGGCCCTTGCCGCTCCTCGTGCCTGCATCAGCTTGGGGTAAGGTTTTGGCCTTCGTTTTACAGAAATAGGTAGGGGTCAGACCACGTTTTGCATTTATGGAGTTTTTGTGACTATTGTTCAGTCCTTTAAAAAGAGAGTTCTCCGAGGAGTGGTATGTCGTCCGAAGGCTGTTTTTTCTTAGTCTTATAATGGTGGTCTGACCCCTATTTCTCATAGGGCAACAGATATCCTTGTTGAGCAAAATATCAGAAATATTTCTGTAAGGGTGGCACCTTAATGACTAAATATAAGCTTGAATTTCGACATAGACCTAATTTTTCAGAGTCTATCGAAGATAGGCATAATAATTTTTTGAGAGCTGTAAGCGATTTGGGCGTTCCATGGGGTTTGAGCGATTCCCTTAAAGTTCCCCCTATTGGAAGCGAGTTGGTGACCTCGGCGTCATTAGATAAGCTACTTCCAGTCGGCGTTAAAGGTCGTATTTCATACGCCCTGCGAGATCAGAAGTATCTGGAAGATGATGCGCAGTTTGATGATACTCTATTTATTGAATTTACAGCTTCAAAAGTCGACTATTCAGATTTGTTGAAAGTTGTTTTTCCTAGATATATTAAGGCGTTTGGTTCCTATCGCTCGGCTTTGCATGATTGGAGTGTTACGAGAAGCGATTGGCCTTTAGTGGTAGAAGCTTGTGAAGCTACAAAGAAAGACGTCAATGGTAGGGATGGTGTTTTTCGTATAAATGCAGCGAATTATTTCGATAAGGAATTGTGTTTTCGTGCTTTTGGAAAGGGACCTCGTGAACTTGTTGATTTAATATGTGATTATGTAGAAGAAGTGCGTGAGTTTGAAGATGGAGTTTTGATTGTGATTAGTTATAATCCGCTATCTGCCGACGAGCTCCTCAGTGCGGGTGATCGACTAAAAAGCTTGGTGATTTGATTGTTTTTTTGGGTCAAAATGGTCGGTGTAGGGCTGTTTTGACTGGGCCTGGTAGAGTTGTTGGGAAGATTCTGCTTTTATGGTTCTTTAATAAAATTGTTTTATATATCGGCCGGGCAGTTATGGTTTAACTGCCCGGATTCTGCTTTAGATCTTCGAGTTTGATTTCCGTCCAATAACATCCAGCAGATCGCACCCATCCCGCAGCGGTATAGCCAGCAGCAGCGCAAAATCATGCAACACAACCGCATCACTGCTGATCTTTTCCCGAAATGCCAGATTCTCCAAAAACTGAGTCACCGCACGAATACGATACGCGGCAGCCTCATGGAGGACATCGAGGGGCGCTTGCGTGTCGATCACCAACGCGGGAATGGTTGAGTCGTGGCCTGTTAATGGCATGGGAAATAGGGGAAATAGGGGTCATAGGGAAATAGGGGTCAGACCACGTTTTGCATTTATGGAGTTTTTGTGACTATTGTTCAGTCCTTTAAAAAGAGAGTTATCCGAGGAGTGGTATGTCGTCCGAAGGCTGTTTTTTCTTAGTCTTATAATGGTGGTCTGACCCCTATTTCTCTAATTGGTTCGCTGGTGCCGACAAAGCAGGTGCAAGTACTAGCACCGTCCAAGGTGTTAACCCGAGTGCGGGCTCAACCTTGGCGGTTACTAACTCCTCCAAAGATATTTTCACCTGGACGTCAGCGGGTGATATCGCCCTGCGCACTGGAGGTCGGGCGGTAATCTCTAGCGGGATTTCTACGGCCATCCAGGGCGGAAGTTTCGGCGACAATTTCAATGCTGCCTTGCTGGGAGAGGCTGGCAACGTTGCGATGGCTACCGGTTTTAATTGGGTGGGTGACTACGTCACCTTCCCGAATGGAAGCCCTCAAAAGATCATTGCTCATGCATTGATGGGCGGATTGCTGGCGGAAGCGACCGGCAGTGATTTCAAAACCGGGGCTGCGGCGGCTGGGTTGAATGAAGCGCTCATCAATCAATTAACTTGGGCCGCCCAAGGCAATAAAGACATCACTTTGATGCTTTCACAACTGACTGGGTTGTTAGCAGCGGCGGCGGTTGATGGTGATTTAGAGAAAGGCTCTCAGATTGCTCAGAAGGCGACGACGTTTAACTACCTTTACCACAAAGAAGTCGAGGAGATGCTTCGGGAGGTTGACAGCAAAAGTACGGAACAAGAGAAAAGGGCGGTTAGGGAGCGGTATGCGGCCCTTGATCAGCAGAGAAATGACGAATTGGATGCGCTCTGCGCGCGCGATCCGCAACGCTGCAGGGGTATTGCTATCTCGTTGGCGAACGATGATCAGAAACTCGTCGATCTGGTAGGTAAACTTAGGTCCCAGGGACAGGGTGGTGCTGCTTCTGCTGTAGGTTTTGTGATAGGGAGCAACCTAGACGCTTCCAGCAAAATTGCTGCAGATATCAGCTCTGCTGGCGGTGGGGTGTTGGTTAAGCTCGGGGCGGAGGCTATCAAGGCTGGAGTTGGAGTAACATTACCCTCGCGCTCTGGAGCAGGGAAAGGGAAGGGTAGTCAGGGTGAAGCTGTGGGTCCTGATGTACCGCAGGGTGCAAAAGCGACAGTTCAGGGACCTTTGGTTTCTAAAGGGTCCGATGTAACGCCAGAGATCATTCAAAAAGCATTACAAGGTGATCCTGCTATTAGCGGTCAAAATTTTGTTTCATTACCTGCGGTTCAGAGATACGTTGATCGTCTTCTTAAGGGTGATGTCGCTCCTCCAATTAAAATGGATGGAAATATAATTGTTGATGGGAATCATCGTTATATCGCTGCGAAAATATTAGGGCGAAGTCCAGAGGTGGCTCCAGGAACATTGTCACCGAGCAAAGCTGGACAAACCAAACCTGTATCAGATGTAAAAATTGATCCGGTAGATTGGGGGAATAGATGATAACTATTTACTTTGAGACAGGTGAGACTATGGACTTGCCTTTGGATAGTCTAGCTAATTCTATATTTAGTGGGTTGGAGCTTCATCGTGCAATTTTTGATAATTTTGATGTTTCTGGAGCAAATTTTACAAATTCGAATTTGAGAAATGCATCTTTTAATCACTCTATATTGAATGGGGCGGTAATGCATGGTGCCGCTCTTATGAATGCGACACTGGTTGGCGTACAGATGAAACGGGCGGATCTTTCAAGTGTTATAGCAGTTGGGGCTGACTTTACCGAGGCCGATCTTTCATCGTCTGGTCTGAAAAATGCGGATGTTTTTGGCGCTAGTTTCGTAAGAGCTAATTTATGCGATGTTAATTTTGACGTTAAAAGAATAGAAAACGCTTCTTTTTCTGGTGCTATATATAATGAAGGGACAGTTTGGCCTGAAGGTTTTGATCCTATAATGTTTGGTGCGACCAAAATTTAATTTTAGTCTCTCTATTCGGTGCAAAAGCTACTGGTGGCGCTGCTGGAAAGGTAGATGATCTTGCGTCAACTAAGGTCAAGTGGGTTGATGAGAATGCAGGTATGAGTTCGCGTGCCCGTGATTACAATGACTCAGCAACCGGTGCTCGCTCCAATCCTGCAACCCAATCTGGCCAAGCTCCTGCGCTAGAAAGAACAATGCCGGATGGATCAATAAGGTTGGTTAAATTCGATGGTGTGGATGGTGAAGTTTTAGTTGATCGCAAGATTTCGGTTGGGGAAATAGGGGTCAGACCACGTTTTGCATTTATGGAGTTTTTGTGACTATTGTTCAGTCCTTTAAAAAGAGAGTTCTCCGAGGAGTGGTATGTCGTCCGAAGGCTGTTTTTTCTTAGTCTTATAATGGTGGTCTGACCCCTATTTCTCTTTAATGGTGGGGCCTAGAGTTGATTATCTGCACAAACCGGGGCGGCACTAAGGCCGCCCGATTTTATTCAGGTTGGATCGGCATTGAGCCTGCGGCTGATCACATCCAACAAATCACACCCATCGCGCAGCGGAATCGCCAGTAGATGGGCAAAGTCTTGCAGCACCACGGCATCGCTGCTGAGCTGTTCGCGAAAGGCTAGGTTTTCCAGCAGTTGGGTGACGGCTCGAATCCGGTACACGGCGGCGTCGTGGAGGACGTCGAGGGGTGCCTGAGTGTCGATGAGCAGGGCGGGTACGGTGCTATCGTGACCGGTTAGGGGCATGTATCGATTCATTTGAAGTCTCGTTTAGAGGGTATGAGATCTACCACCTAATCGTCGCCAAACGAATTAGGTGGCAGCTGTACGCAGGTTGGCGAACCGGAAACGAGTAACCGGCAGACCCGAAGGCCTCCCACGCACAGCCGCCATAACAGCGACTCTGCGGGTGCAAAATGCCTGCAAAAAAACGCAGAACGCTTTTGCACTCGTTTACGGATCGCCAAATCCGATCGCCCGGTTGGGCGACGGCCGGACTATAAGCCCCCTGCCCAAAACCACGCAAGGTATAGCACCCCGCCACTCCCTCAAGCCCCGCAGCCCTCAAACGCCCCACCCGGTCGGGTTGCATGGATTGCAGCGTTTTCAAATGACATGAGTGGATGGGGTAATGCTCAAGGCGCGTTACGCGTTCCAAGCCAGAACGCCGCCGGGTCAAGGGCAAACACTGTACCTGTGGCGAGGGAACAAGCTCCCGCGCCACAGGTCGCTTTTCGAGCGTTGTGTTTTTTCACTGAGCAGCGTGAGGGCTGGCCTGCCCTCACAGCGACTTTTGACCTCAGAACAACTTGCGCTGCACCGCCTCATCCAGCGTGCTGCGCGTCAACGCCTCCACCACTTCCCGCGTGTCCGCCTGGAACGGGATGCCCACGATCAGCACCAGGTGCATCCAGGTGCGTACCGACTCACTCTTTTTCACGCGCCCGAGTTCTTTGCCGTCTTTGTCCTTGAACACGGTTTCCAGGGTGAAGGTGTTCTTCGCCGTGGACGGGATGATGAAGAACGTCACGCCAGTGATGATCGCCGAGGCCATGTTGAACTGTTCGTTGTTGTACAGGGTGGCGTCGGCGTAGATGTCCGAGTCGACCTTGTCGGTGCTCACCCGCGAGAAGCGGTTGGACTGGCGAAACGAATCCGCCACGGCCTTTTCCCACAACGCCGCCGGAGCGCCGGCTGCAGTGTTGCCCGGGCCGCTGTTGACCTGGCGGAGCGCGGTGGTACGCACGAACGCCGTGGGTTTTTGCGCCGGTGCGTTGGCGGTCGGCGGCCAGGTTTGCACAGGCGGCAGTTCGTGTTGCGAGTAAGACACGCAACCTGTCAGCAAGATGGCCGCGAGGACCAGGCTGTGTTTGATCAATCCTTTCATGTGTCGCTCCTTGAAATTACGGTTTGGCCAGCTTCGCGGTAGCGGTGTCGAGCAGTTGCGCGACCAGTTCGTTCAGTTGCTTGGCGCCCATGGTTGGGGCCCAGTATTCGCGACCGTAGAGGCCGACGTTGCGCTCGAACTTGACCTCGTGTTTGGCGCTCGCCAGTTCCTTGCCATCGCGATCGACGATCACCAGGTCGCCGGCCACGTCAAAGGTGTCGACGTAGATTGGGCCGTTGACCCAGATCCAGACCGTCAGCGTCAGCAAGGCGCCGGGGACATAGCCTGGGTGTATGCCACGGTGGCCCTTGAGGGAGGTCATGTTGAACTTGAGCGACACGTCCTGCTCGCCCAGGCGCACGGGGTATTCGGTGACCTGCTTGAAGTAGCCCGCAGTACTCACGTACTGATTGAGCTGAGCGGTCAGCGAGCGGCTGATCGCGGTCTTGTTGGCGTCGTTGACGTCGGCGACGCTCACCGTCACATCGGCGACTTGTGCGCTGCGCGGGCTGGTGACGGCGGCAGGGTGGAGCGGGGCGCCAATGGGGCCGGTGACGGTGTAGGACACACAACCGGTCATCGACAGGGCGGCGATCAGGGTCGCTGCTCGGAAGAGGTTTTTCAACACGCAATATCCCTATTAATAAATGAGCCAGGCCACTGTCTCGACTGACGGGCCGAAAACTTGAGGAATGTGCGTCACCGCACGCGCTCCGACGAAACACCTTGAGAACCCCTCTCAACCCCGTAAAATGCTGCAGCCGTTGCGACCCGACATGTTCAGGGATGAAGTCAGTTACGCGCGTGTTCTTGCCTTTGCGCAGGCCAGCCTGCTCCCCTCCCTGAAACTGCCGCCCTTGGCCCGACGCCTTCGACCTCGAAGGGGTGGGTATCGCCTCGTGCCCGGTTTCTCGCTACACCGAGCGCTGCTGATTTCCTCACTTTAGGAGCAACATGTGAAAACACTGTCCCAAATCCTGCTGTCCGGCGTTGCCGTCGCAGCGCTGCTGACCGTGGCCGGTTGCGCCACGGAGAGCAACCGCGCGATGCCGGTGGAACAAGTCGCCAGCGCCCACGTCGCCTATTCCGGCGTGCGCGTGCCGATTGCCGTGGGCAAGTTCGATAACCGCTCCAGCTACATGCGCGGCATCTTCTCCGACGGCGTCGACCGTCTCGGCGGCCAGGCCAAGACCATCCTGATCACCCACCTGCAGCAGACCAACCGCTTCAGCGTGCTGGACCGCGACAACATGGGCGAAATTTCCCAGGAAGCCGCGATCAAAGGCACCGTGCAGAAGCTCAAAGGCGCTGATTACGTGGTGACCGGCGATGTGACCGAGTTCGGCCGCAAAGAAACCGGCGACCGCCAGTTGTTCGGCATCCTCGGCCGTGGCAAGACGCAAGTGGCCTACGCCAAAGTCGCGTTGAATATCGTCAACATCAGCACTTCCGAAGTGGTGTATTCCACCCAGGGTGCCGGTGAGTACGCGCTGTCCAACCGTGAAGTGATCGGCTTCGGCGGCACCGCCAGCTACGACTCCACCCTCAATGGCAAGGTGCTCGACCTGGCCATGCGTGAAGCGATCAACCGCCTGGTCGACGGCATCAACGCCGGCGCCTGGAACCCGCGCAACTGATTGGCAACCTCTCAAGGAGTAGTACACGGATGAGCAAGGCAGTGAAGTTGGCGCTGATGCTGACAGCAATCGCGACGGTCGCCGGGTGCCAGACGGCGCCTCAACCCCTGTATCAATGGGAAAGCTACCAGCCGCAGGTTTACGAGTACTTCAAGGGCGAGCCCAAGGAAGCGCAGGTCGAGGCCCTGGAGCGCGATCTGCAGAAGATCAACGCCAGTGGCCGCAAAGCACCGCCGGGTTACCACGCCCACCTGGGCATGCTGTACCTGAGCATGGGCAAGGATGACCAGATGGTGCAGGAGTTCCGCACCGAGAAGGCGCTGTTCCCCGAATCCGCTGCGTACATGGACTTTCTGCTGAAAAACGCCAAGACTGGAGTCGCCACCAAATGAGCCTATTGAAACTCACCGGCGCCTTGCTGGCCCTGGCCTTGCTCGGCGGTTGCGCGGCACCGAAGACGATTGATTACACGGCATACAAACAGGCGCGGCCGAAGTCGATCCTGGTGCTGCCGCCGATCAATGAATCGCCGGAAGTGCAGGCGTCCTACAGCATGGTTTCGCAGGTGACCTACCCGTTGGCCGAAGCCGGCTACTACGTGTTGCCGATTGCCCTGGTGGACGAAACCTTCCGCCAGAACGGCCTGACCACCGCCAACGATATCCAGGGCGTGCCGCCGGCCAAGCTGCATGACATCTTCGGTGCGGATGCAGCGCTGTACATCACCATCAGCGAGTACGGCACCCAGTACATGCTGATCTCCAGCAACACCGCGGTGACCGCCTCGGCCAAACTGGTGGACCTGCGCACCGGCACCACCCTGTGGACCGGCTCGGCGCGCGCGTCCAGTGAGGAAGGCAACAATAACAACGGCGGCGGCCTGGTGGGCATGTTGATCACAGCGGCGGTCAAGCAGGTGATCAACAGCTCCACCGACGCAGCGCATCCGATCGCGGGCATCACCAGTGCGCGCCTGCTCTCGGCAGGGCAGCGTACCGGGCTGCTGTACGGTCCGCGCAACCCGAAATACGGTACGGACTGATCTCAGCGAAGGTCAAAGGTGGGAGGTGTTATCTAAACCAGGATTCAGGCGGGGCAGCGCGCCGGGCTGAGTTAACCGTCTCGATTCTGGCACCACCGAAGATCAAAGGTGGGAGGGAGCTTGCTCCCGATGGCGGTGGGTCAGTCGCCCGATGCAGTGGCTGACAGTTGGCAATCGGGGGCAAGCCCCCTCCCACACTGATCGAGGTGTTATCTAAACCAGGATTCAGGCGGGGCAGCGCGCCGGGCTGAGTTAACTGTCTCGATTCTGGCATCACCGAAGGTCAAAGGTGGGAGGGGGCTTGCTCCCGATGGCGGTGGGTCAGTCGCCCGATGCAGTGGCTGACGCTTGGTCATCGGGGGCAAGCCCCCTCCCACACTGATTGAGGTGTTATCTACACCAGGATTCAGGCGGGGCAGCGCGCCGGGCTGAGTTAACCGTCTCGATTCTGGCACCACCGAAGATCAAATGTGGGGGGCAAGCCCCCTCCCACACTGATCGAGGTGTTATCTAAACCAGGATTCAGGCGGGGCAGCGCGCCGGGCTGAGTTAATCGTCTCGATTCTGGCACCACCGAAGATCAAAGGTGGGAGGGAGCTTGCTCCCGATGGCGGTGGGTCAGTCGCCCGATGCAGTGGCTGACGCTTGGTCATCGGGGGCAAGCCCCCTCCCACACTGACCGAGGTGTTATCTAAACCAGGATTCAGGCGGGGCAGCGCGCCGGACTGAGTTAACCGTCTCGATTCTGGCACCACCGAAGATCAAATGTGGGGGGCAAGCCCCCTCCCACACTGATCGAGGTGTTATCTAAACCAGGATTCAGGCGGGGCAGCGCGCCGGGCTGAGTTAACCGTCTCGATTCTGGCACCACCGAAGATCAAATGTGGGAGGGAGCTTGCTCTCGATGGCGGTGGGTCAGTCGCCGGATGCAGTGGCTGACGCTTGGTCATCGGGGGCAAGCCCCCTCCCACACTGATCGAGGTGTTATCTACACCAGGATTCAGGCGGGGCAGTGCACCGGGCTGAGTTAACCGTCTCGATTCTGGCACCACCAAAGATCAAAGGTGGGAGGGAGCTTGCTCCCGATGGCGGTGGGTCAGTCGCCCGATGCAGTGGCTGACAGTTGGCAATCGGGGGCAAGCCCCCTCCCACACTGACCGAGGCGATATCTAATCCAGGGTTTAACCCGAACACCCCGCACCCTGCGTCTGACCTTGTGAACGGATCATTCATTCACGAGGTTCAGTCCATGTCCCATCCTCTGCTTTTCCTGCGTCCTGCTGCCCAGGGCTTTGCGGTTACCTTGCTGGTGGCGCTGGCCGGTTGTGGGCTGTCTTCGTCCCCAGATTTAGCCAAACCGGCTGAGCCCGTCGCCGAGCTGCACAGCGCGCCGGTCCAGGGCGCGTTGGTCAAGCGCCAGGCGATGCCTGCACCGATGCGGATGCAGGAGTCGGCAACCCTGGATTACCAAAGCGAACCCCGCGAGCAGTACGCCAACCTACCGGACAACCCGGTGCATCGGGTCGCCGAAACGCCGGTCTCGACCTTCAGCATCGACGTCGACACCGGCAGCTACGCCAACGTGAGACGTTTCCTCAACCAAGGCCGTCTACCACCCGAGGGTGCTGTGCGACTGGAGGAAATGCTCAACTACTTCCCCTATCACTACGCCTTGCCCACCGACGGTTCGCCGTTTGGCGTGACCACCGAACTGGCGGCCACCCCGTGGAACCCGCGCACCCAACTGCTGCGCATCGGCATCAAGGCCTCCGACCGCGCCGTAGCGCAGCTGGCGCCGGCCAACCTGGTGTTTCTGGTTGATGTGTCCGGCTCCATGGACCGCCGCGAAGGCTTGCCGCTGGTGAAAAGCACCCTGAAATTGCTGGTGGATCAATTGCGCGAGCAAGACCGCGTGTCGCTGGTGGTCTACGCCGGCGAGTCGCGCGTGGTGCTCCCTCCCACCTCCGGGCGCGACAAAGTGAAGCTGCGCAACGCCATCGACCAACTCAGCGCGGGCGGCGCCACCGCCGGTGCTTCAGGCATCGAACTGGCCTACCAGATGGCCCGCGAAGGCTTTATCGAGCAGGGCATCAACCGCATCCTGCTGGCCACCGATGGCGACTTCAATGTCGGCGTCAGCGATTTCGACAGCCTCAAGCAAATGGCCGTGGAACAACGCAAAAGCGGTGTGTCGCTGACCACCCTCGGCTTCGGTGTGGATAACTACAACGAACACCTGATGGAGCAGCTGGCCGACGCGGGCGACGGCAACTACGCCTACATCGACACCCTGCGCGAAGCGCGCAAGGTGTTGGTGGACCAACTCAGCTCGACCCTGGCGGTGGTGGCGCGGGATGTGAAGGTGCAGGTGGAATTCAACCCGGCCCAGGTCAGCGAATACCGCTTGCTGGGTTATGAAAACCGCGTGTTGAAGCGTGAGGACTTCAACAACGACAAGGTCGACGCGGGAGAGATCGGCGCCGGGCACACGCTGACCGCGCTGTACGAAATTGTACCGAAGGGCCAGCAGGGCTGGCTGGAGCCACTGCGCTATGCCGCCGCGCCTGCGGTGTCGGGCGCTTCCGATGAGTTGGCCATGTTGCGCGTGCGCTACAAGCCCGCGGCCGGTGGCGCGAGCCGCTTGATCGAGCGGCCGGTGAGCAACGCCGCGGCCAAGGCCAGCGACGACCTGCGCTTCTGCGCCGCCGTGGCCGCCTTCGCCCAGCAACTCAAGGGCGATGGCCGCTACACTGGCAGCATGAGTTTGCAGGACACCGCCGCACTCGCCCGCTCTGCCCGGGGCGATGACCCGTTCGGCTTGCGCAATGAATTCGTGCAACTGGTGGAAGTGGCGCAAAGCCTCAAACCTTGATCGTGAACACAGCGACCAGAAAGGAGTTCGCCACCAACATGCCCGCTCCAGATGATTCACCCAGCGACGAATCGCTGCTGGCCCGCTACCGAAGCGGTGACGGCGCCGCGTTCGAGGCCTTATACGCGCGGCACCGCCAAGGTCTCTACCGCTTCCTGGTGTCCCTGAGCAACAAGGCCGAACTGGCCGAGGAAATTTATCAGGAGACCTGGCTCAGCCTGATCCGCAGCGCCACCCAGCCACAAGGCCGGGCGAGTTTTCGTACCTGGCTGTTCCAGATCGCCCGCAACCGCCTGATCGACTATTGGCGCAAGCACGGCATCCACAACCCGTTGCACGACAGTTACGATGAACAACTGCACGCCCAGCCCGACACCAGCGCCGGCCCCGAGCAGCATCTGAGCCTGAGCCGCGACCAGGCGCGTTTCGACGCCGCGTTGCAAGACTTGCCCGAAGACCAGCGCGAAGTCTTCCTGCTGCGCCTGCATGGCGACCTCGACGTGCCGCAGATCGCCGCCCTCACCGGCGCCCCGCTGGAAACCGTGAAAAGCCGCCTGCGTTACGCCCAGCAGAAACTGCGCCGCCTGCTGGCCGAGGAGATACCCGCATGACCGACTCCCGATACACCCCCGACCCCGACGACCTGCTCATCCAGCACGTGCGTCAACACAGCCGCGGCGAGCCACCGGCGTCCCTCGACGCCTTCATCCTCGCCACCGCCCGCCGCGAAACCCCAGCGCCGCAACCCAGCCGCTGGCAACGCTGGCTGCACGCCTGCCAACGCCCACGCTGGCAGATGGCATTCGCCACCGTCGCAGGGTTAGCGCTGATGATCGGCGTGGTCATGCGCTCGCCCGTGCCTCAACCCGACATCTCCCCGGCGACGTTCTCCGCGCCCCACCCAGAAAGCGCCCGCCCGGCCCCCGCGCCGATGGCCCGGATGGCCGTCGCGCCCAGAGCCGAAAGCGCGCCGGTCCAAGCCGAAATTGCCGGTGCGTTGTCGGATCAATCGCCGGCCAGGCTCAGCAAGCGCGCACCGGTTGCACTGCCTTCATTGGAAGAGGGCTTGCAGGAAATCGTCAACCTGCGGGCGGCCGGGGAAAGCCAAGCGGCGGATGAGAAGCTGCTGGCGTTGCACGCGCGCTTTCCCCAGGAGGACTTGCCGGCGCGCCTGGAGGTGTTGCGCAAGCGCTGAACGCGGGGCGGGCGGTGAGACGCAACGTCTCGCCGTCTCATTGCCACCAGGTGTGGTCTGACATGGCGCGTCTCATTCGAACGCGATCGCGGCCGCCCCTGGGGTTCCAGCGGACCGCTCTAAGCAAGGCCTGTTCAGGTGCTTTTGCGGATCTGGCACCGGCCTTGCTCTGGCACTGGTAACCAGCCCGACTGGTGACCCAATAATAAAAACAGGTGCCCGATGTCCTGCCCAACTCCCTTTCCCGGTTCTGCCCGTGGCGGCGTCATGAGTCGCATGCCGCAACAGCTCAATCGACTGGTTCTGGACCTTGTGCTACCGCGCTGACGCCCCTCCTGGCGGACTCTTGCGGGGCGCCAGGGCCAATCGTTCCAAGGAGATTTCGCTATGACCCTTTCGATCAATCCGCAACGCAGCATGCGCGCCGCTGTCTGGCACGGCCGTCACGATATCCGCGTCGAAGACGTCCCGCTGCCCATTTCGCCGCCGGCCGGTTGGGTGCAGATCCGCGTGCAGTGGTGCGGAATCTGCGGGTCCGATTTGCATGAGTACGTGGCCGGGCCGGTGTTCATACCGGTCGACGCCCCGCACCCGCTGACCGGGATAAAGGGGCAGTGCATCCTCGGGCATGAGTTTTGTGGCGAGATCGTCGAACTCGGCGCCGGCGTACAGGGCTTCAGCGTCGGCGAGCCGGTGGCGGCCGATGCGTGCCAGCATTGCGGCACGTGCTACTACTGCACCCACGGGATGTACAACATCTGCGAAAACCTGGCCTTCACCGGGCTGATGAACAATGGTGCCTTCGCCGAACTGGTCAACGTGCCCGCCAACCTGCTGTACAAATTGCCGGCGAATTTTCCCGCTGAAGCCGGGGCACTGATCGAGCCGCTGGCGGTGGGCATGCACGCAGTGAAAAAAGCCGGAAGCCTGCTCGGGCAAAACGTGGTGGTGGTCGGTGCCGGCACCATCGGCCTGTGTACCATCATGTGCGCCAAGGCGGCCGGTGCGGCGCAGGTGATCGCGCTGGAAATGTCCGGCGCCCGCAAGACCAAGGCCCGGGAAGTGGGCGCGACCCATGTGCTCGATCCCAATGAGTGCGACGCCCTGGCCGAAGTCCGCCGCCTCACGGGCGGGCTCGGCGCGGATGTCAGCTTCGAATGCATCGGTAACAAACACACGGCCAAACTCGCAATCGACCTGATCCGCAAGGCCGGCAAGTGCGTCCTGGTGGGGATCTTCGAGGAACCCAGCGAGTTCAACTTTTTCGAGTTGGTGGCGACGGAAAAACAGGTAATGGGCGCGCTGGCCTATAACGGCGAGTTCGCTGACGTGATCGCGTTTATCGCCGATGGACGGCTGGACATTACGCCGCTGGTGACGGGGCGCATTCAGTTGGAACAGATCGTGGGGCAGGGCTTTGAGGAGTTGGTCAAGAATAAGGAGCACAACGTGAAAATCATCGTGTCGCCCGCTCGGGTCTGAAGCGAGCGATGAGCAGCACGTCACCCTTGCCACTTCGTTGTGAGTGGCAAGGGTGGCGTGCGGCTGATGGAGTCTATCGACGGCCTCTCATGCCGTATTGCCGGAATTTGCCGACGAGTAGCGAGTCGCCACCGATCACCCGTCCGGCCTGGGCTTGTGGGTAAGCGCTGCATCAGCACATCTGCCAGACAGGCGTGCCGACATCAGCACGCGTTTGGTCAAGTCATCTATCGAGGCGTGATATGCCCCAAGCATGAATTTCGCTCGGCGCCTTTTTCACACCGCGAATCGGTTAACCAACTGATTCAGGTTGACCGCCAGTTTTGACATCTCACCGCTTGCACTGGCCGTCTGGCTGGCACCCGCAGCACTCTGAATTGCCAGCTCGCGAATACTGACCAGATTACGATCAACCTCACGCGCAACATGCGACTGCTCTTCAGACGCCGTGGCGATCATGAGGTTACGTTCATTGATCTGAACAATGGCGGTGGCTATTTGATCCAGCGAGGTACTGGCCTCTTGGGCGACACCAAGTGATTCGGTCGCCAGGTCTCTGCTCGTATTCATCGCCTTCACGGCGAGATCAGAATCGTTCTGGATGGCAGCGATCATCTGCTCGATTTCTTGTGTCGACACCTGAGTGCGATGGGCCAACGCCCTTACTTCGTCAGCAACTACCGCAAACCCACGGCCTTGCTCGCCTGCGCGTGCTGCCTCGATAGCCGCGTTCAAAGCCAGCAGGTTGGTTTGTTCTGCAATGGCCCGAATCACCTCGACAACTTTAGTGATGCTCTGAGCACGATCTGACAACCCCTGAATTTGTTCACTCGTGTTCTCAACGTTCCCGTTCAGCTTTTGAATGGACTTCAATGTCTGAGCCACTCGCTCCAAACCTATTTCGGTATAGCCCTGGGTACGCTTTGACTCTTCGGAAGCCGACTCCGCGTTACGAGCGACCTCATCAACAGCTGCGCTCATTTCTGTGACCGCTGTGGCAGCCTGATTGACCTCGTCATTTTGGGCGACAAGACTCCGACTCGACTCCTCAGTGACCGCTGTCATCTCTTCTGACGCAGAGGCCAGTTGGGTGGACGAATCGGATATCTGCATAATTGTAGTTCGCAGATTTGTCTGCATCTGCGCGAGGGCTTTCAACAGTCGTCCGGCTTCATCAGTCCCGCTGACCAATACCTCTTTGGAGAGATCGCTGGCCGCGATGCGCTCCGCGACAGACAGGGCATCTTTAATCGGAGAGGTAATACTTTTCGTCAACAGCAATGCCAAACCAACTGTCAGGACGACAACGGCAGCAATAAGGCCGACAACCAACCACAACCCATTGTTATAAAGATCGGTTGCGTTTTGCCCAGCCTGCGCCGCGCCGTCGTTGTTAAAGTTGGTCAAGTCTTTGATCTGCATTTCCATCGTGTTCGTCAGAGGGCGGATGCCGGTCTGCACCAGGCTGACCGCCGCCGCTACGTCACCCTGCCTCATCAACGGTTCAAGACTATCCATTAGTTTGGAGTAGGCATCGGCGCTGTTTTTTACCGGTGTATAAAACGAACGCTCCTTATCACTCGCTATCAGAGGCTCATAATTCGCCACCGCATCGTTGAACGCCTTACGGTAGCTGGCGAAGCTATCAATCGTCTTTTGTATCGACTGAGGGTCAGCAAGGCCACGCTGTGTTTCGAGCCTCAAGCGAAGGGCTGTACTGTTCATCAGCCCCGTTTGTCGGATGCTAGCCATCCAATTGAGTTCGACGTCTTTTTCGGAGTCCCTCAGCTTGCCCATTTGCACGACTGCGAATGCGCCGAGCACAAAAACCAACGCAATAATCAACGCGAAAAACAGGGCAGCGCGTGGCGCTACGTTGAGATTTCTAAGGTGCATACAAGATTCCTGTTTTCCAACGGTTGTTGATATGTTCAACAGGATATCGACTCAAAGTCGGAAACTTTAAGGATGTCGTCGAAAGGCGATGTGGTTGGCGAACGCCTGGCCGGTGGAGCTTGCCTTGGTTCAATCTGCGGGGGGAGCCAGCTCCCGAAGCCGTCATGCACAAGGACTTTCATGCGAGTTGCGCGGTAACCGAATGGGCATTACAGGTTGCGTAACGGTAACCCGTTATGCGGCAACAACCCGGGGATCTTGCTGGCGCGCTGGTTAGTACATCCTTGAGATAACCAGATGGATCATGCCCATTGAGCTTGGCCGACTGGCTCAGCCTCATCAGCGGAGCCGCGCGTTGGCTGCCGAGATCCAGCCAAGACCGTTGTCCGTTAGGTTTCACGCTGAAGTAGAGGCCGTTCCCGTCCTGCTCGCTATAGGTAGCGTGGTCAGGTTCCAGGCCGGCGAGCGTGGTGTTTGCTAAGGGGCGGTTTTCTGTATGCCTCCAGTTATAGGAATCTCAAGGCAAGCACTGCGGGAAGTTATCGGGTTGGAGAGAGACGGATAGCCAGAAACAAGTAGCCGGCGGGATTCGAACCCACGCCCCCTGCCTTCGGAGTCCTAAAAGTCGACGTTTAGAATCAATACGTTAGCGGGGATTAGCTGGGGAATCAATGGGTTGTGTTAGCTGGGGTTAGTGGATTTTCGCCCCAGTTAGCGGGGCTAGTGTGGCAAATTTGTGGCATTCCGATCAGTAGCTAAGCCTCTCCACACACCTAATCGACTGAGCTCACCCAAAGTAGTCAGTAATGAAGGGCAGTAAGCGGCCAAAAGCAGACCGTTCAGCAATGGCCTAACAGGTCTACGTTGAGGCTTGGAGGTTTCTTCGAAATCCGTAGCGCTTCAAAGGACCGCAATCGACTCTGAACGGATACTCATCAGTCTCCAGCTCCTGGTCTAAGACTGCTTACTCCGCTATTGCAGCGGAATATACACATATGTATTCGAACACCGAATTCTACACCTGCCACCTCGGTTCCTTCCTGAACGCACTTGGTATCGTACCGAACGCCCGCCTGACGGCCCTAAAGAATACCTCCGGGTTTTCAAAACTCATTATGTCAAGCGCTCGTCCCGTAAACAGAAAGTGTTTTCCGCGCACTGCCTTTTCGAAGATATGTGTACCGCGCTATACCCAGCCGCTTATCAAGCCGATGTCAAAGTCGTATTCTGGAGGCAATTGGCCACGCAGAGCTGGCCCGCCTAGGTGTAAGGGACTGATGAACAACCTAAACTTCCAAAACGAAAGCCCGGCGGATGTCGACGCGTTCAAAGGTGAAAGCCATAATCGTGTGGCTCAAGCAATGCACGATTACATCAAGAGCAAGGGCAATCACAGAGTCATTGGCCTTGACGGCGAGTTCGGCTCCGGGAAGAGCTCAATCTTACAGATGCTTGAAAAAAAGATCGCGAAGGAGGGGGAAAAGACAAAGCTATGGGTATTTGACTGTGAGCAAAACTACCAGGGCTCGATCAAAAGCAACTTCATTGAGGTGCTTACCGAAAAGGTCACTACGCTCCTCAAAGAGCTGAGTCGCGATAAAGAAATTTCCGATGTAGAAAAAAATCGCGACATCGCGCTTGGTCGACACTACAGCTACACGAAGGACACCCGCAGCCATATAAGTATCTGGGCAGTGCTACTGATCGTTAGCGGTGTTCTCGCTCCGACATTCATTCGTGATTATTTGATTCGACTTCACAGCGAAACTCCGCTCGCCACATCGCTCCACAGCCTTTACCTACTCGCATGCACGGCGCCTGGCTTTATCCTGCTTTTCGCATACCTAGCCAGCCGGAAAGAGAAAGACCCAAAGAAACGATGGAATCTGACAAGCCTGCTCAAAGGCAACTCCGACGACCGCATCACTGAAACTGTTGAGGTGAGCAAGGAGGTCAGCCCTCTCGATTTGAAACGAGCATTAGGGTGCCACCTGCATGCGGTTAAGGATCATCACATTATCATCGTGATCGATAACCTGGACAGGCTACCACGGGACGTTCTGCGCTCTGTGTGGAGCGATCTTGAAATTTTTACCTCCGTTACCGGTCAAGAAAATCTCAGTGTCATCGTTCCCTTCTGCTCAATGAAAGTCTCCAAGTATCTAAATGGTGACAGTGAGCAGTCGTATGACTCCAAGGACTTCATCGCTAAGAAATTCCCGGTAGTGTTCCGGACTCCGCCGATCATCACCTCCGGCTGGAAAGATGCATTCAGAAAGCTGTGGAGTGAGAGCTTTGGGACATCTGATCTAGCAGAAGCCGATGCTTGCAGCGTGATTCTGCAGCGCCATAGTCCAATGGCTGGAGGGCTTGTGACCCCTCGCCTTCAGAAGAGATTCATCAATGACATCGCCACCACGCTGCTGGTCACCGCGGACAAGCCAAGCGTGGTATGTATCGCGGCGTACCTAGCAATTTGCAAATACAACGGTGTGGCTATTGAGACCATGCTGAAAGATCCGGATACCCCAAAGGTCGAGCAGGCAGTAGCGAGTGCAACGGAGGCTGAAGATGCGGCCGCTGAAGCAGTGGCACTCAATATTGACAAGACCAAGCGCACGTTGAAGGCACTACTCGGCGAAGACATGAAAACTGGCTGGCCCATCCAGATCCTACAGATTCACTTTCAGACATCTTCGGACATCGCCATCGCGGAACTGATCGATCAGCCGCTGGAGGATGCTATCGACTCCCAAGACGGCAAAAAGCTCGCCACGCTTATCCCATACTTCGGATTCAAGGACTCCTTCATGCGTCGTCTAGAGGGCGCGATTTCCGCATCAAGTCTTCTCAAAACGCTCTATCAGGCATCCAGGATCGAGGGGTGCAAAGTCGACGACCTATTGCCTCACGTAAGCGCCAAATTTATTACTGGCGATCAGTTGAAAACGGAAAAGGTCGACGCCGGATACTTTGAGTCGATCAAAGGCTTGATCGCACTCGGCTTGCACAAAGGCATTTTCACGAATGCACTGTCAGCCGCCAAGACTGCGTTCGAGGAAATGGCGGAGGAATCCTACGATCTGGACTCTGTTGAAGGTTACCGAGAGACCATATCGAGGTACGACAGCTACTTGGACTCAATGGGTGAAGCGTTCAACCCCTTGGTTATTGGCAGCGCGGAGCTGCTCTTCCAGATGATCATGCCCGACCCGGATCTCAAGAGAATTGATGCGGGTAACATCAGCCTCGACGACCGAGGCCTTAAGGATGCTGTGCTTCAATTGGCATCATCTGAACACGAAAATCTGGACAGAATTCCGCTCGATGAGGACGATTGGCTGCCCTGCTTCACTGCTTATTTTGGCGGGAAAAGGCTGGGCATCGCTCGTAGATCCTATTTCATAGACGAGGTGCAGGTCGCGGCAGTTACGACGGCAATCTCTTTGAATCCTGCGGAACACCGGGTGTGGTTTGCAGCAGCCTTCTTCGGAGAGTTTTCTAGCACGATTCCACAGTTGATCCTGCAGCATCTTCCTACTACGAAATCCAGCCGGATCAAGGTATCAATGGCAGTCATGTACATGAGGCTGAAAACGGGATTGCCACTAACCGAAATTCCAGGAATCGACGAAGCTTTCGAAGCCGAACAAGAGTACCTGTACACTTTGGTACGAGCAGCGACTACTTCCGAACAGCTTTTCAAACTGATTTTGGAGGATGAGGCGTCACACCTTATAGCGCCAATCCTCGCGAGACTGATCAAGGACTACGCTATATCTACAGTATCCTCCGATTATCTGTACGAGTTTTATTCAAGGTTCGCCGACACGCTGAGTGAATATGACCTGACGGATAACGAACTGCTGGAATGGTTTACGTCGTTCGAGCTGAAGGCAGAACGGTTACCAGCGCTACCTGACATAGATACACTGTTCTTGAACCATGTTCTTGGTGGAAACAACGCCAAGTTACTAGAGTTGCGTGCGGTGTTACTTGATAGGAGCTTTGGCGCCAATATTGATATTGCCGGCTGGACAAAGATCATCGAAGGTGTGGACACCAATGAGCGAACCGCCCTGAGGTATATGCTAGACAATAAGATCGATTTTTCAGGTGAGGCATTCGCCTACCAAGCAGTTTCAGCTTTCCTCACGACAACGATCAAACAGGCTCTATTCGTCAAGCCATCCGCTGCAATCATTTCCAACTCCAAGATACTGCTCGACCTCTTCGAAAAAGACACCCAGGCCATTATCGGTACGGTGCTTCGACCTTTTATTTATGACCAAAAGGTAGTTGTGGAAGCGTTACTTTTCATTCTTGGGGAGTACGGTGAGCTGTTACCAAGCATCACGCCCAGAACGCCTGAGGAAGAGGAACGCCTTCTTCAGATACTGCTACAGATGAACAGCGATCCTATAGGAACTGCATCCGCTGCGACTTTCCTAGACTCGAGAGCAGCGCAGTTCGCTGAATGGAAAATCTCGAAGGAGCACAAAGATACCTACTCCTCTCTGGTGACCAAACTGAAGGCTAGCCTCCCAACCATCTATGCCAATCTGTCCGAGCAACACGGGTACAGGACGCGCATGAAAGAGCTGGCAAAAGCTTTCTTTGGCAAGGAATAGACCGGCCATAACACAATTGATCGAGGCCCTAGGCGTAACCGTTCACGAAGTGGCGAGCTGGTGGGTAGTTGCACAGACTTGCTCGCCCGTTTGCATTCGACCTGACCAGCCCTTTGGGCCGGATTCAACCGGCACGATTCTTGATCATGACCGGCAGAAGACGACCCAAAGCCGCCGGCCGCGCATTACGGAAATCGGCAAACGGGGGTTGGACGCTTTTCCTATGTGCAGATCAAATAGGAACTCTATTTCGGGCGTTGTGGTTGGCTCGCGGGAGATATTAATCTACGAAAATATTAGGAAGCTCACCCAGGCTCTTTAGAGGCGAGGGGGCGATTAAACACCTCGTCAAAAGCTCTTTCTGCTTGTTCGCGCATCATCCTTGAACTACCAATCATCTTGTGGACTACAACCTTCCAGCGATAATTGCTGTATGGGAATTCATTGATGTTAATTCCATTTTTGCCATCTAACTTCATACAGACGTCGTAGCGAACGCCTCTTTCTGGTAGATTTTTACGGTAGTGATCATTGAATAAGTGGCTCTTAAGGCGATTTTTGACTGTGTAGCCGTGACCCCGATATATTGCCTTTAATCCATCGATAATAAAGCTGCAATTGTTTTGCTCGATTTGATAGTCAGACATGATTACGTATAGACCTCTTCCAGAGTACGCAGCCTCTGCATCGAGCAAATCACTCATTGACTGTATAACAACTAATTTGCTGGTTTTTTTGTAGTCGTAAGATGAAAAAAAATCTACGAAGTGCTTTTGCATGCTTGTTTTTAGCTCGAATTCGAGCGTAACTAGATTTTTTATCTTGTACATGCAGACCTCAGGCACTCATGGTCATTTTTTAAATCTTGCCAAAGGGCAAAAAATAAATGTTTAGATTTGATTTTAGGGATTTTTAGATAGGAGGGCGCCAACTTTCTAGCGATTAATTGGTGCCGGGCGGGGTTCACAAGATTTCGTACAGGTCTTAACACTCCTCCGCCTCGCTAAGCTCATTTGGTGCTATAAACCCCAGATCCAAAGTGGTTTTCGGGTCAAAGGTCGTTTCAATACCTATATTTTCACTAGTGATTTTCACTATGGAAATAGTTGGCACCAAAATAAGATGCTCATAGTGACTGCTGCCAATGTAAGTCTCATCAGCCGCGGAAAAGCTTACATCCACCATTATGCGACACTCTACGTCTAACTCAATCACCCAAACCGTTTGGCTTGAGTCATCCCGTATTGTCCCAAACGTTTTGTCCTCTCCGTGCCTAATTGAGATAATTTCTATGCTTGAGCAGCGCGAATTATAAAAGTAACTCGTTCTAGCGCTAAATAACAGCGCGTCTTTAAGTCCTTTGAGCACATTATATCTAACAGCTGATTGAAGCTCTCCATTTTCATTGAATTGTTGAAATCTCAAAAAACGCTGGCTTACGATTTCCTTGACATCGACTTCCACCGAATTTATCAAGGCGAGCGCAGTAGTGAGATCTGGAACGCAGTAGAGCCTCTTGCTTTCGGACTGGCTACAAAAAGTCACCCAGTCTTTATCTTCGGAAACTACTAAGATCCCATTATTTTCGGCATAGGCCTCTAGACTTAGAAGCGCTACTGCATCAGGGAATTCATGTTTTTTCTCGTTACTCTTATGGAATGGAGGTTTACCAGTAAAATAGAGTTCAAAGAGCTTCCTGGTAGAAACCTCCTCGTAATAAATAATTTCAGCATCGGTTTTCAGAAAAAAATCATTGATCTCGTTGAAAACCACATGCTGTGGATCAGGCCTTGCATCCAGTTCCTCACGAACATCATCAACTAAATCATCACTCAAATGATGGCTCACAAGCGCAAGCGCATCATTGACTCGTTTGTATCTTGATTGATGCATTTCCAACATATGCCTTTCAGCTTCATCACGCACCAACTCGGTAACAATCAGTTTTATATTTGAGTTTTTTAGCTGACTCAACTGGCCTATTAAGCCTCCTCTGAATGTTCTGCTATTTCGGTCAAAAGCCTGCGTATCGAAAGTGATCGCGGTAATTTCACCAGAAATAAGCTTTTGACGTAAATTTTTGAAATGTGCAGGATCTATGCTCATAGCGTCTTTCATCGTTGGCGTTAGCTTTTTGGTCTATTTGTTTTTTCGCAGAATTGACTGTAACGTGAATTATCTACGTTAAATCCGATGTTCGCATTAAATAGGGATTTGTTCATGAACGAAAGGCACGGCGTTAGCGCCTTTGTGCTTCTGAGCAATCTCAGAGATATAGCGATCAATAAGTTGATGAAAGGCGGTGCGCTCAGCCTCAACCCGAGAAACAAAAATACTCCGGTCGATTTCGCTTTCGATCATGCGTGCCCAGGCCTGGGCATCGGATTTGGTTTCGAAGGTTTTGCGCTGGGCTGGATAGCCCTTACGGCGGATTTGCGCTTCCCACTGATACTCGCCGCGATTCCTGATTGTTGCCATTTCGACCATTCCCGCCACTTTTGAGTGTGGCAAATTTGTGGCAAAAACGACTTTCAGGACTAGGACAGGTTTCTGTCAGGAGCGCTATCCCCTTGTAATACAAGGGAAAGAAGATGGTGCACCCGGCGGGATTCGAACCCACGACCCCTGCCTTCGGAGGGCAGTACTCTATCCAGCTGAGCTACGGATGCTTGTGCGGGCGACATCATACCCATGTCGACCTTGGGCGTCCATGCTGGTTTTTGGCCGCTGGCGGGTGGGAATTGTCTGTGTTGGGGCCTTGCGTCGGGCGCTGTGGCTCGGTGGTGGGGTGCGGGGCTTGAGGTCGTTGATCTGATAAATCCGGCAAATAAGCGGTTTTCGTTCTTTTTTTCGAACATCCTATTGCCCTGTACCCCCTTTGATCCTAGGATTCGTTTGAGATTTCAAACGCTCTGTCTCCCGTGCGCTCTCCACTTGCTTGCACGCAGGGGCTGATTTCCCTGACGGCAGCCCCGAAAGGCGCCTTTCAACAACTCTAATTCGCTCCGCGCGCGCGCGGTGCTGTTAAGGAAAGCCGACATGCAGCTTAAAGATGCCCAGTTGTTCCGCCAGCAAGCCTTTATCGATGGGGCTTGGGTCGATGCGGACAACGGTCAGACCATCAAGGTCAACAACCCCGCCACGGGCGAGATTCTTGGCACCGTGCCGAAGATGGGCGCCGCTGAAACCCGTCGCGCCATCGAAGCGGCGGACAAAGCGCTGCCGGCCTGGCGTGCGCTGACCGCCAAGGAGCGCGCCAACAAGCTGCGCCGCTGGTTCGAGCTGATCATCGAGAACCAGGAAGACCTGGCGCGCCTGATGACCCTGGAACAGGGCAAGCCGCTGGCCGAAGCCAAGGGCGAAATTGTCTACGCCGCCTCCTTTATCGAGTGGTTCGCCGAAGAAGCCAAGCGCATCTACGGTGATGTGATTCCCGGCCACCAGCCGGACAAGCGTCTGATCGTGATCAAGCAACCGATCGGCGTGACCGCTGCGATCACGCCGTGGAACTTCCCCGCCGCGATGATCACGCGTAAAGCCGGCCCGGCCCTGGCCGCCGGTTGCACCATGGTGCTCAAGCCTGCCTCGCAAACGCCGTTCTCGGCGTTCGCCCTGGCTGAACTGGCGCAGCGTGCCGGCATTCCGAAAGGCGTGTTCAGCGTGGTCTCCGGCAGCGCCGGCGATATCGGCAGCGAGCTGACCAGCAACCCGATCGTGCGTAAATTGTCCTTCACCGGCTCGACCGAAATCGGTCGCCAGTTGATGGCCGAATGCGCCAAGGACATCAAGAAAGTGTCCCTGGAGCTGGGCGGCAACGCGCCGTTCATCGTGTTCGACGACGCTGACCTGGATAAGGCCGTCGAAGGCGCGATCATCTCCAAGTACCGCAACAACGGCCAGACCTGCGTCTGCGCCAACCGTCTGTACGTTCAAGACGCGGTGTACGACGCGTTCGCGGAAAAACTCAAAGTGGCGGTGGCCAAGCTCAAGATCGGCAACGGTCTGGAAGACGGCACCACCACTGGCCCGCTGATCGACGGCAAAGCCGTGGCCAAGGTCCAGGAACACATTGCGGACGCGCTGGCCAAAGGCGCCACGCTGCTGGCGGGCGGCAAGGTCATGGAAGGTAACTTCTTCGAGCCGACCATCCTGACCAACGTGCCGAAAGATGCCGCTGTGGCGAAGGAAGAAACCTTCGGCCCACTGGCGCCGCTGTTCCGTTTCAAGGACGAAGCCGAAGTGATCGCGATGTCCAACGACACCGAGTTCGGCCTCGCGTCCTACTTCTATGCGCGTGACCTGAGCCGTGTGTTCCGTGTGGCCGAAGCCCTGGAATACGGCATGGTCGGCGTCAACACCGGGTTGATCTCCAACGAAGTGGCGCCGTTCGGCGGTATCAAGGCTTCGGGCCTGGGCCGTGAAGGCTCCAAGTACGGGATCGAGGATTACCTGGAAATCAAATACCTCTGCCTGGGCATCTAAGCCCGGCAAGGCATTGCTGCAAACGCAAAGGGCACGAGAGCGCTGACCCTTTGCGTGTTTTACACCGTTATTCGTAGTGGCCGGGAACGCTGTGTCAGTCGATCATCGCATGCTGCCGTAGTTGCCCCCCGCCACGTATTCCTTGAACAACGCCACCCGATGAGTGGCGAATGAGGACTTTATGAGCAAGACCAACGCTTCCCTGATGAAACGCCGTGAAGCCGCTGTACCGCGCGGTGTTGGCCAGATTCACCCGATCTTCGCCGAGTCCGCGAAGAACGCCACCGTGACCGACGTTGAAGGTCGCGAGTTCATCGACTTCGCCGGCGGTATCGCCGTGCTGAACACCGGCCACGTACACCCGAAAATCATCGCGGCCGTGACCGAGCAACTGAACAAGCTGACCCACACCTGCTTCCAGGTACTGGCCTACGAGCCTTACGTGGAACTGTGCGAAAAAATCAACGCCAAGGTCCCAGGTGATTTCGCCAAGAAAACCCTGCTGGTCACCACCGGTTCCGAAGCGGTTGAGAACGCCGTGAAAATCGCCCGCGCTGCCACTGGCCGTGCCGGCATCATCGCGTTCACCGGCGCGTACCACGGTCGCACCATGATGACCCTGGGCCTCACCGGTAAAGTCGTGCCTTACTCGGCCGGCATGGGCCTGATGCCAGGCGGCATCTTCCGCGCGCTGTACCCGAACGAACTGCATGGCGTGAGCGTCGACGACTCCATCGCCAGCATCGAACGCATCTTCAAGAACGATGCCGAGCCGCGTGATATCGCTGCCATCATCATCGAGCCGGTGCAGGGCGAAGGCGGTTTCTACGTCGCGCCTAAACCTTTCATGAAGCGCCTGCGCGAACTGTGCGACAAGCACGGCATCCTGCTGATCGCCGACGAAGTGCAAACCGGTGCCGGCCGTACCGGTACGTTCTTCGCCATGGAACAGATGGGTGTGACTGCCGACCTGACCACCTTCGCCAAATCCATCGCCGGCGGTTTCCCGTTGGCCGGTGTGTGCGGCAAGGCCGAATACATGGACGCCATCGCGCCAGGCGGCCTCGGCGGCACCTACGCCGGTAGCCCGATCGCTTGCGCCGCGGCCCTGGCCGTGCTGGAAGTGTTCGAAGAAGAGCACCTGCTGGATCGCTGCAAAGCCGTCGGCGAGCGTCTGGTTTCCGGCCTCAAGGCCATCCAGGCCAAGTACCCGGTGATCGGCGACGTGCGTGCCCTGGGCGCGATGATCGCGATCGAGCTGTTCGAAGGTGGCGACACCCACAAGCCAAACGCTGCTGCCGTTGCCGCTGTAGTGGCCAAGGCGCGTGAGAAAGGCTTGATCCTGCTGTCCTGCGGCCCTTACGGCAACGTGTTGCGCATCCTGGTGCCGCTGACCGCGCCGGACGAGCAACTGGACAAAGGCTTGGCAATCATCGAAGAGTGCTTCTCCGAGCTGTAAGCCCGGGCTGAACCGATCGATAGAAAAAACCCGCTTCGGCGGGTTTTTTTTTACCTGATGCAGCACATTCAGTGGTTGTTCATTGTACGTAGGCCGCCGCATTGTCTAAGGTGCAGGCATTGCAGATGGAGCGTGCAGGATGAGTGCTGTGGATTTACCCGCTGTACCCCGGGTGTTGATTGCTGAGGCAGACCCTTGGTCGCGGGACCTGCTCAAGCAGGTGTTGTTGAATGTGCGTTGCGACGCACGGCTGGATATGTGTGGCGATGGCCGGCAAGCGGCTACGCTGCTGCGCGACAAAGCCTACGACCTGATCGTGGCGGATTGGGAACTGCCGGGCATCGATGGCCTGAGTCTGTTGCGCAATGTGCGTCAGCAGCGTCGCTCGCCCGCGTTGCCGTTCATCCTCTTGAGCAGTCGCAATGACAGCGCCAGTGTGCGTGAGGCCTTGCCCTTGGCGCCCACGGCGTATCTGACCAAACCGCTGAACATGGACGGCCTGACCCAGCGCCTGCAAGACCTGCTGCTCAACGAAGGCGAAAGCGTGTACTGCGAAGTGCCGCGACTGGCGCCGGGCATGACCTTGCCGGTGTTCCTCGAGCGCCGCCGCGACGCCTGCGATGGCGCGCCGCTGTGGGTCGATGTGAAGGCCGCCGTGCAAGACAGCCTCGGGCCGGAGGGCCTGGACCTCAAGTGCCTGGAAGACCGCGTGTGTATGGACCCGCAGATCACCGCCGTGCTGATCGCCGCCGCCAACAGCGCCGGCCATCACGGCACGCCGGTGCAGACCCTGTCGGCGGCGTTGCACAAGCTGCAGGCCGGGCAAAGCATGAACCTGATACTCGGCCTGGCGCTCAAGCACAACGTGGTATTGGGTGATCCGGGCCTGGTGGCGTATGCCGAGCGTCACTGGCAGTTGTCCCAGGACACCGCCGACTACGCCCGCCGCCTGGCGCGCATGCTGGAGCTGGACCACGAGCGCTGCTACAGCGCGGGCATCCTGCATCGGCTCGGCGACCTGGCGTTGTTGCGCTGCCTGGAAGACTGGCGCCAGGGTGGCGGGGCGCTGGATGACGAAGCGATTGGCGAGTCGCTGCACGCTTTGGGTGCCGCCTACGGTTCGGCGTTGCGCACGCGTTGGCGCTTGCCGCTGGAACTGCGCCAGTTGATCGCGGCGATCTACTCCCTGGAAGGCGGGGTGTATTCGCGGGAGGCGCTGGTGATGAACCTGGCGGCGCAGATGGCGCGGTTGACCGAGCATGAAGGGCTGGAAGCGCTGGCCAGGAGCAAGACCGCGCGCTTGCTGAAAATGGGGCTGTCGGAGCTGATGAGGTTGCGCAAGGCCTAAAGGGCTATGAAGTTCAGATGTGGGCGGGGCAAGTCCCCTCCCACATTTGCTTTGTGTTGATCCTCTAACCAGCAACTACGCGGTTTTTGCCCAGGCGCTTGGCCTCGTACATGGCGCCATCCGCGCGGGCGAACAGGCTGTTCAGGGTCGAGTCTTGCTCGTTGAGGCTGGCCAGGCCCTGACTGACCGTCACGGTGAACGCGTGGCCTTCATAGCTGAAGCTCAACGCCTGGATTTCCTTGCCAAGCCGCTCAGCGACCTGCAGCGCCATCTCCGGCGCGCAACCGGGCAACACGGCGGCGAACTCTTCGCCGCCAATGCGCCCGAACAGGTCGCCACGGCGCAGTACGCCACGACCGCTCTCGGCAATGCGCCGCAACACCTGATCGCCCTCCAAGTGGCCGTAGGTGTCGTTGACGTCCTTGAAGTCATCGATGTCCAGCAGCAGGAATGCCAGCGGCGCAGCCTGGGCGCGGGCGCTGTCGAAGGCCTGGTTGGCGCATTCGAAAAAGTGTCGGCGGTTGCTGCTCTGGGTCAGCACGTCGGTGGTGGCCAGGCGGTGCAGCTCCAGCTCCAACTGTTTCTTGTCGGTGATGTCCTCGGCCATGCCGACCACGATCAACGGTTCGCCCGGTTCGGCCTGCTGGTTGATGTAGCACTTGTCGCTGAGCCAGCGAATCTGCCCGCCGGCCGTGATGATGCGGTACTCGCGGTCTTCCACGGCGCCTTGTTCGAGTACGCGGGCCAGGCTGTGTTCGGCGTAGTCGAGGTCTTCGGGGTGAATGCTGTTGCGCCATTCCCGGTGGTCGGCCAGCAGCATGCCGGCGGAACGGCCAAACACCCGCTCATACGCCGGGCTCACATACAGCACGCGTCGCGACGCCCAGTCGATGGCCCATAGCACCGCATTCACGCTGACCAGCAGGGAACTGAGTAATTGCTCACGCTCACTCAGCCGCTCGACCTCGCCCTGGGCGTGCATCAACGCCAGCAAGGTTGCTGCGGCTGCGGGGCGTGGGGGTTCAGCGGTGGGGGGATCGGGCAGGTGCGTTTTTTCTTGGACCATCGGCACAACTCTCTCTGGGCGCGCCGCAGGGTTCAGCAGCGGTCACAACAAGGGGCCACCATGATGGCGAAGTGTTGTTTGAGAGGGGCGAATTGCGTCTAAGTTCCGTCATTGGGGGCGATTGTGACGGATTTATGGGTGTCTGGAGAATGGCGTCAAAAAAGCGATCAAAGGGGAAGGCAAGCCTTCCCCTCCGCGTGTTCACACCGTTGCAGGGCGCAACGAGTAGGTCTTCAATTGGTGGGCAAAATCGCGCAGGGACTGGATGCCGCTGGCCTCGGCCTCATGCACCCATTCCTTGATCGCGGCCAGCATATCGTGGCCGTTGGAGCTGGTCTTGAGCCAGATCTGCTGCAGGGCCAGACGCTTTTCGTAGATCACTTTCAGGGCTTGGCTGTGTTCCAGCATGCTCTGGATACGCAGGTGGTGGCGGTCATCCAGCAGGCTGGTTTCCCGCGACAGCAGGCGCTTGGCACGGTGGAACTGATGGCGCACCGAGTGATCGACCTTCTCCAGTTCCTGTTTGACCAGCGGGCCGATCACCAGCTTGCGGTACTGGGCCATGATCTGGAAACGGTTGTTGAGGATCGCCATGGCGGTGTCCATGTCCAGGTGGCCCTTGCCTTCGACGCGGTGGGCGATCGGCGCGACGCGCTGCACCTTGGCCAGGCGCAGCAGGCTGAACAGCTTGATCCACGCCCAGCCGAGGTCGAACTCCCATTTCTTCACCGACAGCTTGGCGGAGTTGGGGTAGGTGTGGTGGTTGTTGTGCAGCTCTTCGCCGCCCACGATGATGCCCCACGGCACCAGGTTGGTCGCCGCGTCCCGGCATTCGAAGTTGCGATAGCCCACGGCGTGGCCGAGGCCGTTGATTACACCGGCGGCCCAGAATGGAATCCACATCATCTGGATCGCCCAGATGGTGATGCCGATGGTGCCGAACAGCAGAAGGTCGATCACACCCATGATTGCCACACCCAAGAGCGGGTAGGGCGTGTAGAGTTTGCGTTCGATCCAGTCGTCCGGGCAGTTCTTGCCGTAGATGCGCAGGGTCTCGGGGTTCTCCGCTTCGGCGCGATAGAGCTCGGCACCTTTGCGCAATACGGTAGACAGGCCTTTAATGACGGGGCTGTGCGGGTCGTCGACGGTTTCGCATTTGGCGTGATGCTTACGGTGGATGGCGGTCCACTCGCGGGTGTTCTGCGCCGTGGTCAGCCACAGCCAGAAGCGGAAGAAGTGTTTCAGGCCGGCATTGAGCTCCAGGGAGCGATGGGCTGAATAGCGGTGCAGATAGACGGTGACCCCAATAATGGTCACGTGGGTCATCAACAGGGTGACTGCCACCAGTTGCCAGGCTGACAGGTCAAGAAAACCGTTGTACCACATAGGCTGTATGGCCCTCAGAAAAAGAAAAAAACAGCTCACGCATTATCACTAAGCTCACAGAGAAAACCAGCCGACCTTTCAGATAGGAGTGACGGGATGTTTCTTATTCTATAATCCGTAACCTTTGTAGGGCGAATCTAGCTTTTTAGTAAGGATTACTGGCCATATGTTGTTCTCATACCGAGGTGCCCGGCGTGCGGGGTTGGTATATCTGCTGGTTTCGCTGCTGTGGGTTGTGCTTACTCACCGGGTATTGATCAAGTTCCTCGATGACCCGGTTGAGTTAAATCAGTGGCTGCAGCTGCGCGGCTATGTGTGGGTGGCCCTCAGCGCCCTGGTGATTTACCTGATGTGCGCGCGCTTTGCGCGCGTCAACGAATTGCAGCAACCGCTCAAAGAGAGCCGCGAGCGCCTGCGCCAGGCCGCTGCCGTGTTCGATTGCACCCGTGAAGGGGTGCTGGTCACCGATGCCAAGGGGCAGATCGTCCATGTGAACCGGGCCTTTATGGCGATCACCGGCTATCGGCGCGAAGATGTCATGGGCGAGCAACCCAGCTTGTTCAAGTCAGGCCGCCATTCGTCGAGTTTTTACCAGCAGATGTTCCTGGCCCTGGAACAAACCGGCGAGTGGAGCGGGGAAATCTGGAACCGGCGCAAAAGCGGCGAGATTTATCCACAGTGGCAAACCATCCGGGTGATTCACGACGACCTCGGCCATGTCAGCCATTACGTCGCGGTGTTTTCCGATATCAGCGCCATCAAGGATTCCGAGCACGAACTGGCGCACCTCGCGCACCACGACCCGCTGACCGACCTGCCCAACCGCCTGCTGTTCACCGACCGCGCCGAACAGGCCCTGGCTTCGGCGCAAGTGCATAAACGCGGTTGTGCGTTGCTGCTGCTCGACCTGGACCACTTCAAGATCATCAACGACAGCCTGGGCCATAACGTCGGCGACCAGTTGCTCAAATTGGTCGGTGAACGCCTGAGAAGCCAATTCGGCACCGGCGTGACGCTGGCGCGGCTGGGCGGGGACGAATTCGCAGTGTTGGCGGAAAACTGTCCACAGGTGGTGCAGGCTGCCGCGCTCGCGCAACGCATGCTCGATGCGATGAAACTCCCGTTCAATTTCGACGGCCACCAGTTGTTTATCAGTGCGAGCGTTGGCATCAGCCTGTTTCCCAGCGACGCGCTGAGTGCCCAGCAGTTGTTGCGTAACGCCGATTCCGCGTTGTTCAAGGCCAAGAGCGTCGGCCGTGAAGGCTACGCGTTGTACACCGAAGAGTTGACTGCCCACGCGCAGAACCGCGTGGAAATTGCCGGCGAACTGCGCCGCGCCCTCGACCAGCAGGAGCTGCGTGTCTACTACCAGCCGGTTCACGACCTGCACACCAGCCGCCTGATCGGCGTAGAAGCCCTGGTGCGCTGGCAACACCCGGAGCGCGGCCTGGTGCCGCCGGTCGAGTTCATCCCCATCGCCGAACGCACCGGGTTGATTGCCGATATCGACGCCTGGGTCATGCACGAGGCTTGCGCCCAGATGTGCCAGTGGCTGGAGGACGGCGCGCCGTTGAGGTTTATCGCGATCAACGTGTCCAGTCGCTTGTTTGCGCGACGCGAGTTGTATGAGCAAGTCGCCAAGGTGCTGCACGACACTGGCCTGGACCCGGCTTACCTGGAGCTGGAAGTTACCGAAAGCGCGGTGATGGAAGACCCCGAAGTGGCCCTGGAACAACTGCACCGCCTGCGCGAGCTGGGCCTGCGCCTGGCCATTGATGACTTTGGCACCGGCTATTCGTCGCTGCTGCGCCTCAAGCGCCTGCCGGTGCAGAAGCTCAAGATCGACCAGGGCTTTGTCGCCGGGGTGCCGTGGGATGAAGACGACGCCGCCATCGTGCGCGTGGTGATCGCCCTGGCGAAAAGCATGGGCATGCAGGTACACGCCGAAGGGATCGAACAGGTGGAACAGGCGCGGTTCCTGCTGGAGCAAAACTGCGACATGGGCCAGGGCTATTGGTTTGGCCGCCCGATGCCAGCGTGTGAAATCGACTGGGACCGGGCACCCGCCATCCAGAGTTGAAATGCAGTCAACTGTGGGAGGGAGCAAGCCCCCTCCCACAATTGGATATTCGCCAGGCTCGATTTTGGCACTTGGCCACAAAACGCCGTCGTAACCCCACGTCCGGCCAGAAAATTCTTTCTGGTTATATAAACATTCTTAAATAGTATTTTTAAGAATATCCGCGCTTATCTACTATCGCCCTCACGCCGCAAGCAGTGCCGCCACTGCGCGGCACTTTTCATTTCAGGAGCGAGACCATGAGCGCATCTCTACGTAGCGTCGACGGCCAGGACGAAGCAGCCATTTTGCGTGAGATCCAGAGCGCGTTGCGCGATCTGCGCTTTGGCGCGGTGGAAATCACTGTACACAACGCTCAAGTGGTACAGATCGAACGCAAAGAAAAATTCCGCCTGCAGAACCCGGGTAACAAACCGGCCTGAGCAAGAGCGGCGATAGACCCATCACTATAAAAAATGCCCCTGTAGGCGCGAGCTTGCTCGCGAAAAGCTTGAAGGCAACGCGTTGCACCTGATGCGCAGCGTTATCGTTGACGTTTTTCGCGAGCCAGCTCGCTCCTGCAGTCGTCAGCCAACACCCCGGAATTTCAGGAGCTTTCTATGTCGTCGATTCGCCGTTACGCCCTGGCTGCCTTGGCCAGCGCCGTGTTTGCCGGGTCTGCCGTTGCCAAGGACTACGAGTTGCTCAACGTCTCGTATGACCCGACCCGTGAGCTGTACCAGGACTACAACGCTGAGTTCACCAGCTACTGGAAACAGTCCCACCCCGGCGATAGCGTCAAGATCCAGCAATCCCACGGCGGCTCGGGCAAACAGGGCCGTGCGGTGATCGACGGCCTGCGTGCCGACGTCGTGACCCTGGCCCTGGCCGGTGATATCGACGAAATCGCCAAGTTGGGCAAGACCCTGCCGGAAAACTGGCAGACCCGCCTGCCGGATGCGAGCACCCCGTACACCTCGACCATCGTGTTCCTGGTGCGCAAGGGCAACCCCAAAGGCATCAAGGACTGGGGCGACCTGATCAAGAAAGACGTGTCGGTCATCACCCCGAACCCGAAAACCTCCGGCGGTGCGCGCTGGAACTTCCTCGCCGCCTGGGCCTATGGCCTGAAAGCCGGTGGCAGCGAAGCCAAGGCGCAGGAATACGTCAAAGAGCTGTTCAAGCACGTACCGGTCCTCGACACCGGGGCGCGCGGTTCGACCATCACCTTCGTCAACAACGGTCAGGGTGACGTGTTGCTGGCCTGGGAAAACGAGGCGTTCCTGGCATTGAAAGAAAACGGCGGCGCCGACAAGTTCGACATCGTCGTACCGTCCCTGTCGATCCTCGCCGAGCCGCCTGTGGCCGTGGTCGACAAGAACGCCGAGAAAAAGGGCAACACCGAGATCGCTACCGAGTACCTCAAGCACCTGTACAGCCCGGCTGGTCAGGAGATTGCGGCGAAGAACTTCTACCGCCCACGCGATGAGAAAATCGCCGCCAAATACGCCCAGCAGTTCCCGAAGCTGGATTTGGTGACTATCGACAAAGACTTCGGCGGCTGGAAAACTGCGCAGCCGAAATTCTTTAACGACGGTGGCGTGTTCGACCAGATCTACTCGGCGCAATAAAAACACCGCCCTCTGTAGGCGCGAGCTTGCTCGCGAAGAAGGTCCAGGCACCGCGTGCACCCAGAATGTGCGCGTTATCGTTGACGTTTTTCGCGGGCAAGCCCGCTCCTACAGAGCACGCATTCACCTGCGGGTTTTGTGTGTCAGACCTGCTAACCAAGGACTTTTATGTCGCGTCGTATTTCCCCCGTCATACCCGGCTTCGGGCTGACGCTGGGCTACACCGTGGTGTACCTCAGCCTGATCGTACTCATCCCCCTCGCGGCGATGTTTGTACACGCCGCTCAACTTACCTGGGATCAGTTCTGGAACATCATCACCGCACCGCGTGTGCTGGCGGCATTGAAGTTGAGCTTCAGCACCGCGCTGTACGCCGCGCTGATCAATGGCCTGATCGGCACGCTGCTGGCCTGGGTGCTGGTGCGCTACACCTTCCCCGGGCGCAAGATCATCGATGCGATGATCGACCTGCCGTTCGCCCTGCCCACGGCCGTCGCCGGTATCGCGCTGACCGCGCTGTACACCCCGACTGGCCTGGTCGGCCAGTTCGCTGCCGACCTGGGCTTCAAGATCGCCTACAGCCCCTTGGGCATCACCCTGGCGCTGACCTTCGTCACGTTGCCGTTCGTGGTCCGCACGGTGCAGCCGGTCCTCGCCGATATCCCCCGGGAAATCGAAGAAGCCGCCGCCTGCCTGGGCGCCAAGCCGTTGCAGGTGTTCCGCTACATCCTCGTGCCCGCGTTGCTGCCTGCCTGGCTGACCGGCTTCGCCCTGGCGTTTGCCCGTGGCGTCGGTGAGTACGGTTCGGTGATCTTCATCGCCGGCAACATGCCGATGAAGACCGAGATCCTGCCGCTGCTGATCATGGTCAAGCTCGACCAGTACGACTACCACGGCGCCACCTCCATCGGTGTGCTGATGCTGGTGGTTTCCTTCGTGTTGCTGCTGCTGATCAACTTGCTGCAGCGGCGCATCGAACACCCATAAGGAGGCGCGGAACATGTCCCAATCGTCTATCTCCGCCGCGTCCTCGGCCAACGCTGCCCGGCGTGGCAGTGCGTTGTCGCGGCGCATCCTGATCAGCCTGGGCTGGCTGGTGTTCTTCCTGTTCCTGGTGCTGCCGCTGTTTATCGTGGTGTCCCAGGGCTTGAAGAATGGCCTCGGCGCGTTCTTCACCGCGATCCTCGAGCCCGATGCGCTGTCGGCGCTCAAGCTCACGGTGGTCGCCGTGCTGATCTCGGTGCCGCTCAACGTGGTGTTCGGCGTCAGCGCCGCATGGTGCGTGAGCAAGTACTCGTTCCGTGGCAAGAGCATCCTGGTGACGCTGATCGACCTGCCGTTCTCGGTGTCGCCGGTGATCGCGGGCCTGGTCTATGTGCTGATGTTCGGCGCCCAGGGCTTCTTTGGCCCGTGGCTGCAGGCGCATGACATCCAGATCGTGTTCGCCTTGCCGGGCATCGTGCTGGCGACCATCTTCGTCACCGTGCCGTTCGTGGCCCGGGAGCTGATCCCGCTGATGCAGGAACAAGGCACCCAGGAAGAAGAAGCCGCGCGGCTGCTTGGCGCCAATGGCTGGCAGATGTTCTGGCATGTCACCGTGCCGAATATCAAATGGGGCCTGATCTACGGCGTGGTGCTGTGTACCGCGCGGGCGATGGGTGAGTTCGGCGCGGTGTCGGTGGTGTCCGGCCACATTCGCGGCGTGACCAACACGTTGCCGCTGCACGTCGAGATTCTCTACAACGAATACAACCACGTCGCCGCGTTTGCGGTGGCGAGTCTGTTGCTGATCCTGGCGCTCTTCATCCTGCTGCTCAAGCAGTGGAGCGAGAACCGTATCAACCGCCTGCGCGCAGCTGCGGCTGAGGAATAATCCATGTCCATCGAAGTCCGTAATGTCAGCAAGAACTTCAACGCCTTCAAGGCCCTGAACAGCATCAACCTGGACATCCAGAGTGGCGAGCTGGTGGCGTTGCTGGGGCCCTCCGGCTGCGGCAAGACCACCTTGCTGCGCATCATCGCCGGTCTCGAAACCCCGGATACCGGCAGCATCGTGTTCCACGGTGAAGACGTCTCCGGCCACGACGTGCGTGATCGCAACGTCGGGTTTGTGTTCCAGCACTACGCGCTGTTCCGCCACATGACCGTGTTCGATAACGTCGCCTTCGGCCTGCGCATGAAGCCGAAAAACCAGCGCCCGAACGAAAGCCAGATCGCGGTCAAAGTCCACGAACTGTTGAACATGGTGCAACTGGACTGGCTGTCCGACCGCTACCCGGAACAACTCTCCGGCGGCCAACGCCAGCGCATCGCCCTGGCCCGCGCTCTGGCGGTGGAGCCCAAAGTGCTGCTGCTCGACGAACCCTTCGGCGCCCTCGACGCCAAGGTGCGCAAAGAGCTGCGCCGCTGGCTGGCGCGCCTGCACGAAGATATCAACCTGACCTCGGTGTTCGTGACCCACGACCAGGAAGAGGCGATGGAAGTTGCCGACCGTATCGTGGTGATGAACAAGGGCGTGATCGAGCAGATCGGCTCACCGGGCGACGTCTACGAAAACCCGGCCAGCGATTTCGTCTACCACTTCCTCGGCGACTCCAACCGCCTGCACCTGGGGGGCGACCAACACGTGCTGTTCCGCCCTCACGAAGTGTCGCTGTCGCGCCATGAACTGGAAGACCACCATGCCGCCGAAGTGCGCGATATCCGGCCGCTGGGGGCGACCACGCGGGTGACGTTGAAAGTCGAAGGCCAGAGCGAACTGATCGAAGCCGAAGTGGTGAAAGACCACGACAGCCTGATCGGCCTGGCCCGGGGCGAGACCTTGTTCTTCAAACCCAAGGTCTGGCAAAAAGCCTAAGGACACTACAACACCCAATGTGGGAGGGGGCTTGCCCCCGATAGCGGTGTATCAGTCAATATCTTCAGTGACTGACCCACTGCAATCGGGGGCAAGCCCCCTCCCACATTCAGACTTCTCTCGGCTTTAGATCGCGGCGAGCGACTGGCCCGGAGCGGCGTTCAATCTGCTCTTTGAGCTCGTGCCGCAACCCCAGCAAAAACGCCAACTCCGCCACCACAAACAACGGCCCGACGATCAGCCCCGACACATCATCCACAAATGCCGGCTTCTTGCCTTCGTAGTAATGCCCGACAAACTGAATCACCCAACCCACCACGAACATACCGATACCGCCGCTGAGCCAGACCGGCGTGCTTTGCGCCGCCAGTACATGCCCGGCCCACACCGACAAGCCCATCAGCACGCTCATCAGCACGCCCAGCGCGAGTTCCAGGCGCAGGTAGAACCACGCCGCAAGCAGCGCAACGATCAGCGCCGGCGACAGCCAGAGCCCGGCCAGCGGCCACTCCGGGCGTGAAAGCAACACGGCGACGGCGACCACGATCAGCGGGATGCCGATAAAGTGGCTGGCGATATTGCGCGGGTCGCGGTGGTAGGCGGCGTATTGACTGAGGTGGTCGACGAGGCTTTTCATTGTTATTCCTCCTGTAGGATGTTTGATCATGCCCTGTCAGCCTTCGCCTAACTGTCAGTTGGGCGACAATCTTCGGAGTTCTCATGAACGCAGAGCAATGGCGACGCCGGCTGGCTGCCGGGCACTGGTTCAGCCACTTGCCCGGCGCTTTTCAGCATAGTCTGCTGGCCCACGCGCGGCTGCGGCTGCTGACGGCGGGGCAATACCTGTTCAAGCGCGGTGACCAGCCCTGCGGCTTGTATGCGGTGCTCGACGGCAGTTTGCGGATCAGCGCGGTGAACGAGCAGGGCAAGGAAGCGCTGCTCAGCCTGGTGGAGTCGCCCTACTGGTTCGGTGAAATCTGCCTGTTCGACGGCCTGCCGCGCACCCACGACGCCTGTGCGGTCGGGCCGTGCAAGCTGTTGCAGGTGCCCCAGCAGGCATTGCTCGACATTCTCGATGAAACCCCGCAGTACTGGCGCGACTTGGCCTTGTTGATGAGCCAAAAGTTGCGCCTGAGTTTCATCGGCCTCGAACAGCTCAGCCTGATGCCCGCCTCGGTGCGGCTGGCCCATCGTTTGTTGATGATCATTGAAGGGTACGGCGACATCGAGCCCTCAAAACGCCGGCTGCAGTTACCCCAGGAAGACCTGGCGGCGATGTTGAGCCTGTCGCGCCAGACCACCAACGCCTTGCTCAAGGACCTGCAAGCCCAGGGCATCGTGCGCCTGGGCTATGGCGAGATCGAAATCCTCGATGCACAGCGCCTGCGTGAGGCGGCGCACACCTGAGGGTGTTAGCCTGCAGGTCTGATCAATCGAGGTGTGTTATGCGCGTGCTGTTAGTGGAACATGAATCCGAAGAAGCACAGCGGATGGCCCAGGGTTTGAACGAGGCCGGTTATTCCGTGGAAGTCGCGGCCAACGGCATGGCCGCCCAGCGGCTTGTCGAGGGCAACGAGTACGACCTGGTGATTCTGGACGTGATGCTGCCGGGGCTGAATGCCTGGACACTGCAGCAGGCGATTCGGCACAAGGGCGAGACGCCGGTGTTGTTTCTGACCAGCCCGGGTGGGATCGAAGACCGTCTGCGCGACTTGGAATTGCATGAGGATGATTATTTACTCAAGCCGTTTGAAGACAAGGCGCTGGTCATGCGCGTGAAAAAACTACTGCGTCGCGATCGCGGGCGCTGATAGATGTGTGGCCTGGGCTCTCGCGATCGCGGGCAAGCCCGGCTGTTAAATGTGGGAGGGAGCTTGCCCCGATGACGGTGGATCAATTGATGAATGCGCTAGCTGATACACCGCCCCTCCCATAGTTTGATTTTTTAGTTATTAATAAATAGCTTCTTATTCCTTAACGAATATAAACCCCGTCCCTATACTGTCCAGCAACGTTAAACGCTGCAGGAGGGCACACCCATGCACAGCGAATCGATTCGTTACCTGATCGTGCCGGGCTGGCAAGGATCGCCAGAAGATCATTGGCAAACGCATTGGCAGAACAGCCTGCCCAACAGCGCCCGGGTGGAGCAGGCCGATTGGCTGACGCCGCGTCGCGAAGACTGGGTGGCCGCGCTGGCCGAGGCGATCGCCGCCGACAGCACGCCAGTGATTCTGATCGCCCATAGCCTGGGCTGCATCACCGTGGCCCACTGGGCTGCCACTGCACCGCTGCAATTTTTGCGGCAGGTGCGCGGGGCGTTGCTGGTGGCGCCGGCGGATGTCGAACGCCCGGCCTGTGCCCCCGCGCTGCGTAACTTCGCGCCGATTCCACGCGACCTGCTGCCGTTTCCCAGCCAGGTGGTCAGCTCCGACAACGACAGTGCCGTCAGCGCCCCCAGGGCCATGGAGCTGGCGCGCGACTGGGGTGCTGAAGCCGGCATTTTGTCCGGTGCCGGGCATATCAATGTGAAGTCCGGCCACCAGCGCTGGGAGCAGGGTTTCGCGTATCTCTATCGCCTGCAAAGCCGCCTGGAGCATCACGCCCGGCGCACGGCCTGAACCTTTTTCAACGCCCCGTCCCTGAGCGGATTGGGGGCGGGAGCCTGCCATGAGTCTGCATGAAACCTTCGGTCAGCCGCTGCTGACCTTCCCCGACGCCGAAAAAAGCCCGCTGAGCATCCGCGCCAAGGCACTGGTGTTCGTCGACCCGCGTTCGCGGCAACTGCGCGAAGCGCTGGAACACCTCGCGCCCCGCGCCTTGCCGGTGTTGATCCGTGGCGAGACCGGCAGCGGCAAAGAGTTGCTGGCGCGGCATATCCATCGGGGCAGCGACCGCGCCGGGCTGTTTGTCTCGGTCAATTGCGGCGCGATCAGCCCGACCTATGCCGATGCCGAGCTGTTCGGCTACGCCGCCGGCGCCCACAGTGGCGCGGCGAGCAGCCGGGCCGGCTGGTTCGGCTCGGCCAACGGCGGCACCTTGTACCTGGATGAGATCGGCGACTTGCCGTTGCCGATCCAGGTCAAATTGCTCGCCGCCCTGGAAAACCACGAAGTCACCCGCGTCGGCGCGCAGCAACCAAGCCCGGTGGACGTGCGCCTGGTGGCGGCGACCAGCATCGACCTGGCCCAGGCCGTGGCCGCAGGCAAGTTCAATGAGCGCCTGTTCCATTACCTCAGCGAAGGCCAACTGGACCTGCCGGCCTTGCGCGAGCGGGTCGGCGACATCCTGTCCCTGGCCGAATACTTCCTCGGCATCTACAGCCAGCGCCTGGACCTGCCGGTGCCGCTGATCAGCGACGCGGCCCAGCGCGTGCTGGAACACCACAGCTGGCCGGGCAATACCCGCGAGCTGGAGAACGTCATCCACTTTGCCTTGCTGGTCAGCAGCGGCGACGAAATCTTGCCGGAGCATTTGAACCTGCCGACCGCCGGTTCGCCGCTGGAGCAGGTGCAGCGGATATTCGAAAGCGCCAGTGCGGCCGAACGGGAAACCTTGCGCAAATTCCTACATGAACAAAATGGAATATAAACCTGAATAAAAGGTATTGTTCGGGAATAAAAAATCTAGGTATTGTCACTCTCACGCCGCGATAGCACTTCGCTGGCACTCCACCCCAATACGGTCGTCAGAGACGCCCCGGAATGTCGATAAGGACACTCATGAAAAAGGTTCTGTTGTTTACCGCACTGGCGGCTGCCCTGACTGCGGGCTTCGCCCAGGCCAACGAAAAGCTGATAGTGGCCGCTACCCCGGTCCCGCACGCCGAGATCCTCGAACTGGTCAAGCCGACCCTCGCCAAAGAAGGCGTGGATCTGGAAATCAAAGTCTTCACCGACTACGTACAGCCCAACGTGCAGGTGGCCGAGAAGCGTCTGGACGCCAACTACTTCCAAACCCTGCCGTACCTGGAAAACTTCAACAAAGGTAAAGGCACCAACCTGGTCACCGTGGTGGGCGTACACGTTGAACCCTTCGGCGGTTACTCGAAGAAAATCAAAAACATCTCGGAGCTCAAAGATGGCGCCACCGTGGCCATTCCGAACGAAGGCTCCAACAGCGGCCGTGCCCTGTTGCTGCTGCAGAAGGCCGGTGTGATCACCCTGAAAGACCCGACCAATGCGCTGGCGACGCCAAAAGACATTGCCAGCAACCCGAAGAACCTGAAGTTCAAAGAGCTGGAATCAGCCCTGCTGCCACGTGTGCTGGACCAGGTTGACCTGGACCTGATCAACACCAACTACGCCCTGGAAGCCGGCCTCAACCCGGCCAGGGACGCGTTGATCATCGAAGACGCCAAATCGCCGTATGTGAACTTCCTGGTGGCGCGCCCGGACAACAAGGACAGTGCTGCTATCCAGAAACTGGCCAAGGCCCTGACCAGCCCGGAAGTCAAAGCGTTCATCGAGAAGAAATACAACGGCGCGGTTGTGCCGGCGTTCTGATCGAGCGGTAAAACCTTTCAAGGTTTAAACGCCGACGGCTTGCATAGCGTCGGCGTTTTTTTATGGGTGGAATTTGGAATGCGCTCAGAATTGTGGGAGGGGGCTTGCCCCCGATAGCAGTGGTTCAGTCAATGCATCGGTGACTGTCATACCGCTATCGGGGGCAAGCCCCCTCCCACATTTGATTTTTATCTCACCGTGGATTTTCAGCGTTTCACCGCACTCGGGCGTTGATCGCCCTGCGCAATGCCACCAACCATTTCACCAGCTCCTGCGGATCAATCGGTTTCGCTTCGTTCATTGTTCATTCCCTCGAATCACAGACCCCACAACCATAGCCGTCACTCGCCAACCCCGCGAATCTGGTAGCTATCGTGTTGGGCGATATCAATGTGATATTTCGGTATCAAAAATCGACGGTTTATGCCAATAAAGGCCGGGCGATCCGGCGTCTTGAGCGTGGGCGTTCGTTTAGCTTCGGAACCATTGGCGTTGGGCGCCATCCATGCACATGGAACCCTGCTATAAGGTCGCAGTCGCCTACACTCCGGCAAGTTGGCATCACGTAAAGGAGCCTGCATGGGCGGTCACCCTTCGACAGTTATTTTCGCACTTGGCCTGTTGGCGCTGCTGAGCGGCTGCGGCCAGGAAAAAGCCGAGCCCAAGCAGCATGCGCGGGTGTTCGTGCAGACCGTGCAGCCGACTGACTACGCAGTGGCCGTCACGCTGACCGGCGATATCCAGGCGCGGGTGCAAACCGATCTGTCCTTTCGCGTGGGGGGCAAGATCATTCAGCGCATGGTCGATGTGGGCGACCATGTCAGCGCCAAGCAAGTGCTGGCCAAGCTCGACCCCAAGGACTTGCAGAGCAATGTCGACTCCGCCCAGGCCCAGGTCGTGGCCGAGCAGGCGCGGGTCAAGCAGACCGCCGCCGCGTTCGTGCGCCAGGAAAAACTCCTGCCCAAGGGCTACACCAGCCGCAGCGAATACGACACCGCCCAGGCGGCGTTGCGCAGCAGCCAAAGCGCCCTGGCCGCCGCCCAGGCGCAACTGGCCAATGCCCGCGAGCAACTGGGCTACACCGCGCTGTTCGCCGAGGCCCCCGGGGTGATTACTGCGCGCCAGGCTGAAGTGGGCCAGGTGGTGCAGGCCACCGTGCCGATCTTCAGCCTGGCCCGCGAGGGCGAGCGCGACGCGGTATTCGACGTGTACGAGTCGTTGCTGGTGGAACCGCCGGCCGATGCGCCGATCACGGTGAGCCTGTTGGATAACCCCAGTATCAAGGTCCAGGGCCACGTCCGCGAAGTTACCCCGGCCGTCGCTGCCAATACCGGCACGGTGCAAGTCAAAATCGCTCTGGAGGCCCTGCCCGCGGGCATGCATCTGGGCTCGGTGGTCAGCGCTACCGCCAACGGCCCGGCCAAGCCCAGCATCGAGCTGCCATGGTCGGCGCTGACCAAAGACCTCAGCGACCCCGCCGTGTGGCTGGTGGATGGCGACGGCCTGGCGCAGCTGCGCAAGGTCAGTGTGGCGCGTTACCTCACCGGCAAGGTGATCATCAGCGACGGTCTGCAGGGCGGTGAAAAAGTCGTGGTGGCCGGCGGGCAATTGCTGCACCCCGGCATGCGCGTCGAAGTCGCCCAGCCGCCCGACTCGGCCCAGGCCCAAGGAGTGCAACCATGATGCGCCTGACCGGCCTGCTCGCCGCCAGCCTGTTGCTGCTGGCCTGCTCCAAGAACGACCCGCCACCCGAGCCCGTGCGCCCGGTGTTGTCCATGGAAGTGAAAGCCGAAGACCAGGAAACCCTCGGCCGTTTCGCCGGCACCATCCAGGCGCGCTACGAAAGCAACCTGGGGTTCCGCGTGCCCGGGCGCATCGCCCACCGCACTGTGGATGTCGGCGCCGAGGTGGAGAAGGGCGCGGTACTTGCCGTACTCGACCCCACCGACCAGCAGAACCAACTGCGCGCGGTCCAAGGTGACCTCGCCCGCGTGCAGGCGCAGTTCGTCAACGCCCAGGCCAGCGCCCGTCGCCAGCAGGCGTTGTTCAACCGTGGCGTCGGCGCCCAGGCCCAGTTGGACGTGGCCCAGACCGACCTGAAAACCACCCAGGCCAGCCTCGACCAGGCGCAGGCCTCGGTCAACCAGGCCAAGGACCAGCTCAACTACGCCCGATTGCGTACCGACCATGGCGGCATCGTTACCGCCTGGAACGCCGAGGCCGGCCAGGTGGTCAGCGCGGGCCAGCAAGTGGTGACCCTGGCGCGCCCGGACATCAAGGAGGCGGTGATCGACCTGCCCGCCGGCCTCGCCGAGCGTCTGCCGCCCGATGTGGTGTTCCTCGTCGCCGGGCAACTCGACCCCAGCGTGAACACCACCGCCACCGTGCGCGAAATCGAACCCCAGGCCCAGAGCGCCACGCGCACCCGTCGCGCGCGCCTGACCCTGGCCGACACGCCGGCGGCTTTTCTGCTGGGTACGGCGATCAGCGTGACCTTGAGCTCGGCCATCCCACCGCGCATCGAACTGCCGTTGAGCGCCTTGCAGCAAATCGGCGGCAAAACGCGGATCTGGTTGCTGGACACCCAAAGCCGGACCGTGCAGCCGCGTGAAGTCACGGTGCTCAGTCGTGACGCCGACAGCGTTTTGCTCAACGGTGGGGTCAAGCCCGGTGAGCGCATCATCGTCGCCGGTGTGAACAGCCTGCAACCGGGGCAAACAGTCAAGATCGACGAGGACAGCCCGCGATGAAAGGGAGTTTCAACTTATCCGAATGGGCCCTCAAGCATCAGTCCTTCGTCTGGTACCTGATGTTCGTCGCGCTGCTGATGGGCGTGTTTTCCTACAAGAACCTGGGCCGCGAGGAAGACCCTTCGTTCACCATCAAAACCATGGTGATCCAGACCCGCTGGCCGGGCGCGACCCAGGAAGAAACGCTCAAACAGGTGACCGACCGCATCGAGAAAAAACTCGAGGAACTCGACGCCCTCGACTACGTGAACAGCTACACCCGGCCCGGTGAGTCCACGGTGTTCGTGTACCTCAAGGACACCACCAGCGCCAAGGCGATCCCCGAGATCTGGTACCAGGTGCGCAAGAAGATCGACGATATTCGCGGCAGCTTCCCCCAGGGCTTGCAGGGGCCGTCGTTCAACGATGAGTTCGGTGACGTGTTCGGCTCGGTGTACGCCTTTACCGGCGACGGCCTGTCGATGCGCCAGCTGCGCGACTACGTGGAGCAGGCGCGCGCCGAGATCCGTGCGGTGCCGGGCCTGGGCAAGGTCGAGCTGATCGGCCAGCAGGACGAAGTGATTTACCTGAATTTCTCCACGCGCAAACTCGCGGCCCTGGGGATCGACCAACGCCAGGTGGTGCAGAGCCTGCAGGCGCAGAACGCAGTGACCCCGGCCGGGGTGATCGAAGCCGGGCCGGAGCGCATTTCCGTGCGGACGTCCGGGCAGTTCGCCTCGGAAAAAGACCTGGCCAACGTCAACCTGCGCCTCAACGACCGCTTCTATCGCCTGGCGGACGTCGCCGACATCAGCCGTGGCTACGTTGACCCGGCGACGCCAATGTTCCGTTTCAACGGCAAGCCGGCGATCGGTTTGGCGATCGCGATGCAGAAGGGCGGCAATATCCAGTCGTTCGGCGAGGCCCTGCACACGCGCATGGACGAACTGACCGCCGACCTGCCGGTGGGGGTCGGCGTCTACAAGGTCTCCGACCAGGCGGAAGTGGTGCAAGAGGCCGTCGGCGGCTTCACCAGCGCGCTGTTCGAAGCGGTGATCATCGTGCTGGTGGTGAGCTTTATCAGCCTCGGCCTGCGTGCCGGGCTGGTGGTGGCGTGCTCGATCCCGCTGGTACTGGCGCTGGTGTTCGTGTTCATGGAATACACCGGCATCACCATGCAGCGCGTGTCCTTGGGGGCGCTGATCATCGCGCTCGGCTTGCTGGTGGACGACGCGATGATCACCGTGGAGATGATGATCACGCGCCTGGAAAAAGGCGAAACCAAGGCGCAGGCGGCGACCTACGCCTACACCTCCACCGCGTTCCCGATGCTCACCGGCACCCTGGTGACCGTGGCCGGGTTTGTGCCGATCGGCCTCAACGCCAGTTCGGCGGGCGAGTACACCTTCACCCTGTTCGCGGTGATTGCCGTGGCGATGCTGGTGTCGTGGGTGGTGGCGGTGCTGTTTGCGCCGGTGATCGGCGTGCATATCCTCAGCGCCAACGTGAAACCCCACAGTGCCGAACCGGGGCGCATCGGCCGCGCTTTCAATGGCGGCATGCTGTGGGCCATGCGCAACCGCTGGTGGGCCATCGGCATCACCGTGGCGCTGTTCGCGGCGTCGGTGTTTTCCATGCAGTTTGTGCAGAACCAGTTCTTCCCGTCGTCGGACCGCCCGGAGATCCTCGTCGACCTCAACCTGCCGCAAAACGCCTCGATCAACGAAACCCGCAAAGCCGTCGACCGCCTCGAAGCGATCATCAAGGACGACCCGGATATCGAGCGCTGGAGCACTTACATCGGCCAGGGCGCGATCCGTTTCTACCTGCCTCTCGACCAACAACTGGAAAACCCCTACTACGCGCAGTTGGTAATCGTCAGCAAGGGCCTGAAGGCGCGCGGCGAGTTGATCGCGCGCCTGCAAAAACGCCTGCGTGAGGATTTCGTCGGCGTCGGCAGCTTTGTGCAGCCGCTGGAGATGGGCCCGCCGGTGGGGCGGCCGATCCAGTACCGCGTTTCTGGCAAAGACACTGACCAGGTGCGCAAGCACGCCATCGAACTGGCGACCTTGCTGGACAAGAACCGCCACCTGGGCGAGATCATTTACGACTGGAACGAACCGGGCAAAGTCCTGCGCATCGAGATTGCCCAGGACAAGGCGCGGCAGTTGGGCTTGTCTTCCGAAGACGTGGCGCAGTTGATGAACAGCGTGGTCAGCGGCGCGTCGGTGACTCAGGTGCATGACGATATCTACCTGATCGACGTGGTCGGCCGCGCCGAAGATGCCGAGCGCGGCACGCCGGAAACCTTGCAGAACCTGCAGATCGTCACGCCCAACGGCGTCTCGATTCCGCTGCTGGCCTTCGCCACCGTGCGTTATGAGCTGGAACAGCCGCTGGTGTGGCGCCGCGACCGCAAGCCGACGATCACCCTCAAGGTGGCGGTGCGCGACGCGATGCAGCCGACCGATCTGGTCAAGCAGCTCAAGCCTGAGATCGATGCGTTCAACGCCGGCCTGCCGGTGGGCTACAAGGTCGCCACCGGCGGCACCGTGGAAGAAAGCGGCAAGGCCCAGGGCCCGATTGCCAGCGTGGTGCCGTTGATGCTGTTTTTGATGGCGACCTTCCTGATGATCCAGCTGCACAGCGTGCAGAAGATGTTCCTGGTGGCCAGCGTCGCGCCGCTGGGGCTGATCGGCGTGGTGCTGGCGCTGGTCCCCACCGGCACGCCCATGGGCTTCGTGGCGATCCTTGGCATTCTGGCGCTGATCGGCATCATCATCCGCAACTCGGTGATCCTGGTGACGCAAATCGAGGAATATGAACTGGCCGGCTACACGCCGTGGGATGCGGTGGTGCAAGCCACCGAACACCGGCGCCGGCCGATCCTGCTGACGGCGGCTGCGGCGAGCCTGGGCATGATCCCGATTGCGCGGGAAGTGTTCTGGGGGCCGATGGCCTACGCGATGATCGGCGGGATCATCATTGCCACGCTGCTGACGCTATTGTTCCTGCCGGCGCTGTATGTGGCCTGGTACAAGATTCGCGAGCCGAAGAGCGAATAACGCGCCTCACAAGAACGCTCGCGCTCAGCTAGGATTCACCGTGCCACCCTTGTCGGATACAGCATTACCGCGTTTTAAAGGAAGGCGGAACACTAATGCAGTATGCGTCGACACTCATGGCTTGGAGTGTCGACCACGACAGGAGAGAGCGCTATGTTTCTCAGATCTGCGGTACTTGCCCTGAGTCTACTGATTGTCATCGCGTGTCAGCATCAGCCTCGACAAAGTGACCCACGGTTGCTGGTCGAAAACGCTTATATCCTCACCCTTGAACAGGGCCAGCGCGAACCGGTGAAGGGCTATTTGCTGGTTGACCACAAGGGTGTCATCAGCGAGCTGGCCGCCGGCAAACCGCCTGCTGGCCTGGTGGTACAACGCCGGCTCGATGCACAGGGGCAGTGGTTGTTGCCGGGATTTGTGTCGGCCCATAGTCACCTGTGGCAAAGCGGATTCTACGGTATTGCCGCCAACGATAATCTTGAAGGCTGGATTGACCGGCTCTATGGCGTGGAGGCGCCAAAGTTGGACGCTGCGCAGCTTTACCAGTTGACCCGGCGCGGTGCCACACAGCACCTGCAGAACGGTATAACCAGCGTGTTCAATTTCACCTACACCGGCGCCGATCGCAGCGGCGAAGTCGATCGCCAGCAATTACGCGGCGCGCTGGATGCCGGCTTACGCGTGGTGCATGGCCTCAATGTGCGTACAGTCAATGAAAGCTGGACGCCGGCAATGGCGCGTGAGCGCACGGCGGCCTTTCTGACGTGGGCCAGTGCTCAGCCCGAGTCGGGGCGTTACCTGGGCACGATGTTGGCGGGCGCCGCCGGATATGTCAGCGCGACGCCGGGTCAGGCACAGGTCGAGGGCGACTTGATGCGTGAGTTTTTCCTGGGCAACCAGCAGCATTACCTGGAGTCTGTGGTGGACTCAGCGGGAGAGCGCGCCCGCTATCCGTTGCTCGAGCAGGCCGGTATCGCCGGGCCGCACTTGATCTTCGGTCATTTCATTCATTCCACGCCCGAGCTGACCGCCATGGCGGTGCGGGCGGGGGTGGGTATGACCTGGAATCCAATGTCCAATGGGCGGCTGGGATCGGGAATGGCGGATGTGTTGGCCTATCGAGCGGCGGGCATGAAAGTCGGCATGGGCGTGGATGGCGAGGCCAGCGCCGACCGGGCCGACCCATTTGAAAACATGCGTATGGGCTTGTATCAAGTGCGCGCCAGGCAACAACGTGCGGCGGCGATGCAAGCCTATGAAGTGCTGCGCTTGCACACCCTGGGCAGTGCCGAGGTGCTCGGTATTGATTCGCAGGTGGGGAGTCTCAAGGTGGGCAAGCGTGCAGACATGCTCCTGTTGGACCCACGGGCTTTCACGCCCTGGCAGGAACCTTACGCCGCGCTGGTGTTTGCCGCGGGCGTGAAGGATATCCGGGAAGTATTCGTGGATGGCGTGTCATTGGCCCGATGAAGCGGCCGGCTTGCGCCACACGCTGGCCAGCCAGGGTTGCTGTTCCCGGGGCAGGCCGGCGGGGCGATAGTAATGCTCCAACTCCACAAACCCGGCGGCAGTCAGCAGGGCTTGCCAGGCCGTGAGGTCGTGATAGGCACCGTAGCGCGGCCCATTCCAGCCTTCGCGGTTGTCACCGCGTGGGTTGGAACTGAACAACACCCCGCCCGGTTTCAGCGCGCCATGCAGCTGCTTGAGCACACGCGGCAGTTCCTGCCTGGGAATGTGAAACAGCACCGCATTGGCAAAGATCCCGTCGAAGCGTGCGTTGGGTAGGTCCAGCTTCAGGAAGTCCTGCTGCAGCACCTCGCAGCCGCTGTCTTCGCGCGCCATCTGCGCAAAGCGCTCGGAGCCGTCGAGGCCCACGGCGATGTGGCCCATGCGCGTAAAGGTCTGCAAATCCCGCCCCGGCCCGCAGCCGAAGTCCAGCACGGTAAACGGCGCCGCGCCCTGGATATGCCGCAGCAGCGCGTCGATGTTCTGGCTCACATCGTGATCGCGGGTGCCTTCACGGAAGTCCTCGGCCACGCTGTTGTAGTGGTCGAGGGTAGTGACGGTGATCTGGTTGAGGTCGTCGGGGGCGAGTTTCATGGGGAGGCGCTTTGGAGGTGAAGTGCTGACTATATCCCATGTCCAGTTGACTGCCCCCTGAGACGGCTCTTCATTTGATGACTGCGCTTGAATTAATCAGTGAAATTTACGGAGTAGTACGACTCATTGGATAGGATTTGTAGACTCCGTAAAGAGGACATCAAGATGTAACTGTATTTGGGTTGGGGGATGTTGTTAACGATAGTTGTTGAATTTTGCCGGTGAAGCGGAGTTGCCGCTGCATCGCCAAGCGTGACGGCGGCCAGCGCCAACACCAGCGTCGCGCACCTGGCGCAGGTGGTTATAGTAGACATGGTATTCGCTCCTTGATTCGTCGCAGACAGTGTCGAGCCAATTAAACCCGCGTAAACCCCCTCCAACAACTGTCAACCTTTACAGGTCCAAACGAGTGCTCAGCGCGCCAACCGATCCCGACCCAACGATGGCCTACGCGATGATTGACGGGGTCATCATCGCCATGCTGCTGACGCTGCATGTGGCTTGGTACAAGATTCGCGAACCGAAGCAGGGCAGTTGAAAATGTGGGAGGGGGCTTGTATTACCAGGCCGTGACCGTCGAGGCCCGTGGCGATATGGTTCATGCGCGTAAAGGCGTGCCCTGAAGTAACGTCAGTATTGGACAAGCGATCTATAGAAAGTGCTAGCTTTCCAGTTAAAGATCGTTCCTTTGTTGAATGCGAAGGAGTTGTTAACGGTAGTTGTTGAATATTGCCCGTGAAGCGGAGTTGCCGCTGCATCGCCAAGCGTGACGGCAGCCAGCGCCAACACCAGCGTCGCGCACCTGGCGCAGGTGGTTATAGTAGACATGGTATTCGCTCCCTGATTCGTCGCAGACGGTGTCGAGCCGATTAAAGCTGCATAAACCCCCTCCAACAACTGTCAAGCTTGACAGGTCCAAACGAGTGCTCAGGGCTCGTTCAGCCCCCGCGCTTTGTGAATTAATCACAGTGATGAGTAAGGGGGGGGAGTCCACTCACACTACATGTCAGTCAGTGTCTATTTGTATTGGAGCTTCTGTATAAACACATTATTACCCCAGTTAAAGATCCCTCCTTTGTTGAACGTGAAGGAGTCGTTAACGGTAGTTGTTGAATATTGCCCGTGAAGCGGAATTGCCGCTGCATCGCCAAGCGTGACGGCGGCCAGCGCCAACACCAGCGTGGCGCACCTGGCGCAGGTGGTTACAGTGGACATGGTATTCGCTCCCTGATCCGTCGCAGACAGTGTCGAGCCGATTAAACCCGCGAAAACCCCCTCCAACAACTGTCAACCTTGACAGGTACAAACGAGTGCTCAGCGCTTGTTCAGCCCCCGCGCCAAGCGGTCTCCGCCCAGCTGAATCACCGCCACCAGCAGCACCAGCAGCACAATCACCGTGAGCATGATCTGCGTATCAAAGCGCTGATAACCATAGCGGTAGGCAATATCCCCCAACCCACCTGCACCAATCGCCCCAGCCATGGCCGAGGAGTTGATCATGGTCACCAGGGTGATGGTGAACCCGCCGACGATCCCCGGCAGCGCTTCGGGCAACAGTACGTGCCAGATGATGTGCCAGCGCCGGCAGCCCATGGCTTGTGCGGCTTCGATCAAGCCGTGGTCGACTTCGCGCAGGCTCACTTCGGCGATGCGCGCAAAGAACGGCGTCGCGGCGATGGTCAGCGGCACTACCGCCGCCCACACGCCGTAGGTGGTGCCGACGATCAGCCGGGTGAACGGGATCAGCGCCACCATCAGGATCAGAAACGGAATCGAGCGGAACAGATTGACGAACGCCCCCAGCACCCGGTTCAGCGCCGGAGCCTGGTAGATGCCGCCCTTGTCGCTGGTGACCAGGAACACCGCCAGCGGAATCCCCACCAGCAACGCGATCAGCGACGACACGCCGACCATCAACAGCGTGTCGATGGCGCCCTGCACTAAACGATCAAACCACATAACCCAGCACCTCCACCTGTTGTGCCCAATGCCCGGCGCGGCTGCGCAGTGTGTCGGGGTCATGGGGCGAGCCATTCACCGCCAGCAGCAATTGCCCCAGGGCATGCCCCTGAATCCGTTCCACGCCGCCTTGCAGCAAGCGCACGCGCCCGCCGAGGGCGCCGAACAGCGCGGCCAGGTCGGGTTCATCGGTGGCGCTGCCGGTGAACTGCAAGCGCAGTACCAGCGCGGCGTCAGCCGAGGCCGGCGTGGGTTGCAGGCGGCTTTGCAGTTCTTCCGACAGGCCGTGTTGCAGCGGCGCCAGCAGGGTTCGGCTGACCTCGTGCCGCGGGTTGCCGAATACTTCCCACACCGGGCCTTGCTCGACGATGCGCCCGTGTTCGAGCACCACCACGCGGTCGCAGATCTCGCGAATCACCGCCATCTCATGGGTGATCAACACGATGGTCAGGCCCAGCCGTTGGTTGATCTCGCGCAGCAGGCCGAGGATCGATTGGGTGGTCTCCGGGTCGAGGGCCGAGGTGGCCTCGTCGCACAGCAGAATCTCTGGGTCGTGGACCAGCGAACGGGCGATGCCCACGCGCTGTTTCTGCCCGCCGGAGAGTTGCGCCGGGTAGGCCTTGTGCTTGTCCTTCAGGCCCACCAGCTCCAGCAGTTCACGCACTTTCTGCTCGCGCTGCAACTTGGGGACGCCGGCGACTTTGAGCGGCAACTCGACGTTCTGCCACACGGTCTTGGCCGACATCAGGTTGAAGTGCTGGAAGATCATGCCGATGCGCCGCCGCAGCGCCACCAGGCGGTCTTCGTCGAACGCGCCGATGTCGACCTGATCGATCAGCACGCGCCCGCTGCTGGGCTGTTCCAGGCGGTTGATGGTGCGGATCAGCGACGACTTGCCGGCGCCGCTGCGGCCGATGATGCCGAACACTTCGCCGCGCTGGATCGCCAGGTCGATGCCTTGCAGCGCGTGTACCGTGCCGTCATAGGTCTTGCCCAGGTTGATAAAACGCACATGGGCGCGGTTGAGGTGCGGATGCAGTTCAGTCTGCTCGGCGTTCCTGGGTGGTGTGCCCAGGTCGCGCAGTTGGATGTTGGCGGCCCTCATGTTCAACCTTCCCAGCCGACTTGGTAGAGCTTGCCGAGGGATTTATCCAGGGCGGCGCGCACCACCGGCGAGTGCTGGTAGAGGTCGACGAACTTGATCACCCGCGGGTCGGTTTTGGCTTTCGGCTGGATCACGAACTGGATCACGTATTCCGGGTGGTCGAGGCCGTCGAACAGCAGCGCCGACTCGGCATCGAAGGTCTTGGACAGGCGGATATACGCCGGATAACCCTGCACCAGATCCGCATCGTCATAGGCGCGCACCAACTGCACGGCCTCGACTTGCAGGATCTTGAGCTGCTTCGGGTTGGCGATGATGTCTTCTTCGGTGGCCTTGTAACCCACGCCCGGCTTGAGCGTGATCAGCCCCGCCTTGGCCAACAGTTGCAGGCCGCGCCCGCTGTTGATCGGGTCGTTGGCAATCGCCACGCTGGCGCCTTGGGGCAGCTCGTTGAAGCTTTTGTATTTTTTCGAATACAGCCCGACGTTGTTGATGATGCCCGGCGCATACGGCACCAGATCAAACCCGGCGGCGGCCTTGGCGTTTTCCAGGAAGGGGATGTGCTGGAAGTAGTTCACGTCGATATCGCCGGCGGCCAGGCTGACGTTGGGCGCGATCCAGTCGGTGAATTCCACCAGTTCGACGTTCAAGCCTTGCTTGCCGGCCTCGGCCACGGCGGCTTCCAGGGGAATCGCGAAGGCCGCGGTGGTGCCGACTTTCAGCGGCGCGTCGGCGGCGAACAGCGTCGAACTGAACAGCCCGAAGGCCAGGGCCAGGGCTTTGACTGGGTGAGAGAGCAGGGTCTTTTTCATAGGTAGTTTCCAATGTGTAGGAGCGAGCTTGCTCGCGAAAAACTTGAGGGCGCTGCGGGGTATCAGAGGCCCCGCGTTATCGTTGACGATCTTCGCGAGCGAGCTCGCTCCTACAGGGGGCCGTGGCGGTAGGTGGAGCCGGTGTGTTGTTCGGGTAAGCGGGCGCCGCCGTGGAAGACTTTTTCCCGCAGCGTTCCAGTGTCGTAAGCGGTCTTGTACGACCCACGCCGCTGCAACTCCGGCACCACCAGGTCGATGAAGTCCACATAGCTTTCCGGGGTGACGATGCGTGTGAGGTTGAAGCCATCCAGCCCGGTTTCAGCGACCCAGGATTCCAGCTCGTCCGCCACTTGCTCGGGCGAACCGACCACGGTGATGTAGCGCCCGCCGAGGGCGTGCTGCTCGAGTAATTTGCGGCGGGTCCAATCGTTGTTCTGCAGGTGCTGGGTGGCGGACTGGATCGCGTTGCTCTTCACGTACTGGATCGGTTCGTCGAGGGCGTACTGGGAAAAATCGATCGCCGTGGACGCCGAGAAATGCGCCACGCCGGCTTCCGCGCTGGCATAGCTCAGGTACTCGGCATGCTTGGCCCAGGCCAGTTCCTCAGTGGCGCCAACGATCACGTTGAGGCCCATGAACACCTTGATGTCGTGCGGGTTGCGCCCGGCCGCCACCGCGCTGGCGCGCACCTTGTCCACCTGGAGCCGGGTGCTGGCCTTGTCCCGCCCGCTGATGAACACGCACTCGGCATGCCGTCCGGCGAACACCAGGCCACGCGCCGAAGTGCCAGCCTGGAACAGCAGCGGTGTGCGTTGCGGCGACGGTTCGCACAGGTGATAACCCTCCACCTGGTAGAACTCACCGTGGTGCTCGACTTTGTGCACCTTGCCCGGCTGCGCATACACCCGCGCCTGCGGATCGTTGAGCACGGCGTCGTCTTCCCAGCTGCCTTCCCAGAGTTTGTACAGCACCTGCAGATACTCGTCGGCCTGGTCATATCGCCGATCATGTTCGACCTGTTCGGTCAGGCCCATGGCCTTGGCGGCGCTGTCGAGGTAGCCGGTGACGATGTTCCAGCCGACCCGACCACGGCTCAGGTGGTCGAGCGTGGACATGCGCCGGGCGAACAGATACGGCGGCTCGTAGGTCAGGTTGGCGGTCAGGCCGAAACCGAGGTGTTGGGTCACGGCGGCCATGGCCGAGAGCAGCAGCAACGGGTCGTTGACCGGCAGTTGGATCGACTCTTTGAGCGGCACGTCGATGGCGTCCTGGTACACGTCGTAGACGCCGACGATATCGGCAATGAACAACCCGTCGAACAGCCCGCGCTCCAGGGTTCGCGCCAGGTCGGTCCAATACTCGAGGGTTTTGTACTGGGTGGACGTGTCCCGCGGGTGCGTCCACAAGCCGTGATTGATATGCCCGATGCAGTTCATGTTGAAGGCATTGAGCAGGATTTTTTTCTTCGCCATTCAGATGGTCCCCCGCAGTGGCGGTTTTTCATCGTTGAGGTAGTAATTACCCACGGCGTGGTACTTCCAGCGCACCGGGTCGTGCAGGGTATGCACGCGGGCGTTGCGCCAGTGGCGATCGAGGCCGTGCTCGGCCAGGGTCGCCTGGCTGCCGGCCAGTTCGAACAGCGTGCTGCCGGCCGCCAGGGAAATTTCGGTACTCAGGGCGCGTGCTTCGGCGACCGCGATCGAGGCGGCGGCCACGGTCTCGGCGTGGCTGTCGGCCTGGGCGCGGTCGAGAAACTCGCCCGCGCGCTCCAGCAAGGCTTCGGCGGCGTGCAGGCGAATGCTCAAGTGGCCGAAGCTCTTCAGCGTCAGTGGGTCTTCGCTGGCCTTGTCGCTGCCGGAGTCGATCCACGGGCGGGTCTTGGTGCGTACAAAGTGCAGCGCGTCCTCGAAGGCGGCGCGGGCGATGCCGGTGTCGATGGCGGCGTGGAGGATCTGCGCCAGCGGGCCGACGGTGGTCGGGCGTTCGAAGGCGCTCTGGAACGGGAGCACGTCGTGCGCTGCGACCCGCACGTTGTCGAACACCACCGAACCGCTGCCGGTGGTGCGCTGGCCGAAGCCGCTCCAGTCGTCGATCACCGTCAGGCCCGCGCTGTCGCGGGGCACGAAGGCCAGGTGCTGGATGCCGTTTTCGTCCACCACGGAGGTCGGGATACGTTGCGCGTAGATCGCGCCGGTGGCGTAGAACTTGCGGCCGTTGATCCGAAAACCGTCGCCGTCGCGGGTGAGGCGGGTCACGCGGTCGTGGGCGGTCTTGGTGCCCAGTTCCGCCAGGGCGTTGCCGAAGCGCTGGCCGGCCAGCACCTCGGCGTACAGGCGTTGTTGCTGCGCGGGGCTGCCGTTCACGCGCAGCACTTCGAGGGCGTAGAAATGGTTTTGCGGGATCTGGCCCAGCGAGGCGTCGGCCTGGGCGATCAGCGCGATGACCTTGGCCAGGGTGACGTTGGACACGCCAGCGCCGCCGTAGGCTTTCGGCACGCTGATGCCCCACAGGCCGGAGCGCGAAAATACGTCCAGTTCGGGCAGCGGCAGGCGGCGCTCGCGGTCGCGCTGGGCGCTGTCACGGCGCAGGTCTTCAGCCAGGTCGCTGGCGACAATCAGGGCTTGTTCGTCGCTGGTGATGAGCGCGACGTGGGTAGATAAAGTCATCGGTGTTCTCCAGAAGCGCGTGGAAAAAGTGTTCTGGGCGGTTAGATCCAGGAGTGACGAGCCGGCAATGTGCCGTTCAGGCGATAAGCGCCCACCGCGTGATACTTCCAGCGCACCGGGTCGTGCAAGGTGTGGACCCGGGCATTGCGCCAGTGGCGGTCGAGGTTGAATTCGGCGAGGGTGGCGCGGCTGCCGGCCAGTTCGAAGAGTTTTTCGCTGGCCAGCAGCGACACTTCGGTGGTCAACACCTTGGCCTCGGCCACGGCAATCGAGGCGCGTGCGGCGGACTGCGCGGTGATCGGCGCGGCGCTGACCTGGTCCAGCACCTGGCCGGCCTTGCGCAGCAGGGCTTCGGCGGCGTGCAGTTCGATCTTCAATTTGCCGATGTCGGCGATCACATACAGGTCATCGCTGGCGCGTTCGACCTTGGCGTCGATCCATGGGCGTGAGCGCTCGCGGACGAACGCAATGGCGTCATCCAGCGCGCCACGGGCAATGCCGGCATCGATGGCTGCCTGGATCAATTGCGAGACCGCGCCCTGGATATTCGGGCTTTGGCCGAGGCGCCAGTTTTCGACCACCAGCTCTGCGTCCACCGGCACCCGGTCGAGCAGCACGGTGCCGCTGGCGGTGGTGCGTTGGCCGAAGCCGGACCAGTCGTCGACGATGCGCAGTCCTTGCGTGCCACGGCGCACAAATGCCATGACCTGCTTGCCGTCGTCGTTCAGCGCCTTCACCGCGACCCAATGGGCGAACAGGGCGCCGGTGGAGTAGAACTTCTGGCCGCTGATCACGTAACCGTCGCCTTCGGCGCTGATCCGCGCCTTGAGCTCCAGGGTGTTTTTGGTGCCGCGCTCCGGGCCGCCGTTACCGATGCGCCAGCCGTCGAGCACGCTCTGGAACAGCTGTTTTTTCTGGCGCTCGGTGGCCGCGCCCTGCAGCAGGTGCAGGATGCCGAAATGGTTTTGCGGGATCTGCCCGAGGGCCGGGTCGGCCGCGCTGATGATCGCGAAGACTTCGGCCAGGGTGGTGAACGACACCTGCGGGCCGCCGTACTCGCGGGGAATGGAAATACTGCCCAGACCACTGCGGGTGAATTGCTCGATCTGCGCCCAGGGCAGCTTGCGCTGCTGGTCGCGCTTGGCGGCCTGTACGCGCGCGGCCTGGGCCAACTCATGGGCCGCGCTCAGCGCTTGGGCATCGTTGCGCAGCACAACGGCCGGCAACAGCAGGGGGGCGACGTCCAGATCACTCTGGGGGGGTGTTAGAGCCAAGTTAGACATCAGCGCCGCTCCTTGGCTGCACGTAATGCCCTGGCGTTATGCACCGGGGTAATTCTGACCATACCGACCTCGCATTCAATGAAATGGAAACAAAACAATCAGGAATGTCCGGTGGTCCGGTTTATATACCCTAAACGTGTTAAATATTTAAATAAACTAACTTTTAGGAATATGCATAGAAGGGCCGTTACCCACGCTTCAGGGGCGACGCGGTTGATAGATCTGCGCGGCGCTGGAAGGGCGCTTCGGCGTCGCCGGCACATAGGCGGCGATGCGCAGTGTGCGGGCCGGCGCCCAGCGTGAGTTATTGCCCACCCGATCGAGAATGCAGTACGTGACGTCCAGCCGGCTGTCGTCGCCGGCTTCGATGATGATCGCCGACGGCACCCACACCTGCACCGCGATGCCGACGGCTCGGGCCTGGATTTTCGGCAGGTCCAGGCGCGCATCGCCCCAGCGCAGGGTGATGGCGTCGCCGCGGGTCATGTTCAGGTAGGGTTCGATGGTCAGCGGAATACCGCGCCGCACCTGGCTGCTGTTGACGCCGTAGCGACGAATCATGTCGGGCAGGCCCACAGGGGCGAGGTTCTGGTTTTCGTCGCTGTACAGCGCGCTCGGTTGGCCGCCCGGGTAGTTGGTCTTGACCTGCACCGTGGTCACCGCTGAGCGTGCGGGGCCGTGGCCGATCTGCATGACCTGGTAGTGAACCCGTGCATGGCCGTCCTGCACAAAGCTTTCCGGCACCCGCAGTTGGGTGGCGGTGCCGACCTTGCACGCGGTGACACGCCGCGAGTCGGCAAAGCAGTTGTTCCAGAACAGCTCGATCAGGTCACCCTCATCCATGCCGGGGTAGGGCGCGATGTCGACTTGCAGCTGTGTGGCGGCCAGGGCGTTGATGCCGTTGCCAAGTGCCTGGGGCAGGGTCGGGGCAGTGAGCAGGGCCGGGGTTGCGGTGCGCGTCATAGTAATCTCCTTGATGCAGCCAGCAGCAATCGTTCCGGACCCTTGGCGCGGGAACGCGACGGGGGCCGAAAGGAACGATTCAGTGAAAAGCCGGGATAGGATCCAATCCTCTGGGCGCTAGATAAGAGCGTTGGCCGGAGGGCGTCAATGGCGGCAAAAGGCTAAACGGCGGGTTTGGGACGATTCAGAACGGTCTGACTGGGCGCGGGAATTTCGGGGGTGGCGCGGGGGCTGTTTTACCCAGGCAGGCCGGGCGTGTGCGGGAGCGGGCTCCCCCACACGCGTTGTGCTGCCGGTGGGCGCGCGTCAATGCGCGAGAAACTTGCTCAGGAACTGTTTCGTGCGTTCTTCCCTGGGGTTGGCGAACAACGCCTTGGCCTCGCCTTGCTCCACGATCACCCCTTTGTCGAAGAAGATCACCCGGTTGGCGACATCCCGGGCAAAGCTCATTTCGTGGGTGACGATCACCATGGTGCGGTTTTCTTCGGCCAGGCTGCGAATGGTCGCCAGCACTTCGCCCACCAGTTCCGGGTCGAGGGCCGAGGTGGGTTCGTCGAACAGGATCACCTCCGGCTCCATGGCCAACGCCCGGGCAATCGCCACGCGCTGTTGCTGGCCGCCGGAGAGGCGCCGAGGGTAGGCGTCTTCCTTGCCGGCCAGGCCGACCCGCGCCAACAGCGTGCGGCCCAGGGCGGTCGCGGCCTCGCGGGGCATCTTCTTGACCACGGTCGGGCCTTCGATGACGTTTTCCAGCGCGGTGCGGTGCGGGAACAGGTTGAAGTTCTGGAACACAAAACCCACGTGCTGGCGCAGGCGCCGCACCAGGCCCTGTTGCTGGTTGAGCGGCTTGCTGCTGTCGATCTCGATGTCACCGACCTTGATGCGACCGCTGGTGGGGGTTTCGAGGAAGTTCAGGCAGCGCAGGAACGTGGTCTTGCCGGAGCCGCTGGGGCCGATGATGGCGACGACTTCGCCTTCCTTGACCTCCAGGTCGATGCCGTTGAGCACCACCTGGCCGTTGAATTGTTTGGTCAGTTTTTCAACCACGATCATGCTTCAAGACTCCAGGTCATGCCGGTTGACCCGGTCTTCCAGACGATTTTGAAAATGCGCCAGGATGCTTGCCAGGACCCAGTAGATCAGGGCGGCGGACAGATACATGGTGAAGATTTCGAAGGTGCGCGCCGACACCAGTTGCGCCTGGCGGAACAGCTCGGGCACCTGGATGGTGGCCGCCAGCGCGGTGTCCTTGACCAGCGAAATAAAGCTGTTGCCCAGCGGCGGCAACGCGGTACGCATCGCTTGCGGCAGGATGGCCCGACGCAGGGTCTGCGCGCGGGTCATGCCGATACTGGCCGCGGCTTCCCACTGGCCGCGCTCGATGGACGCGATGGCGGCACGCAGGATTTCACAGGCGTAGGCGGCCATGTTCAGCGAGAAGCCGATCATGGCGGCCGGGATCGGGTCCAGCTCGATGCCCACTTGCGGCAAGCCGTAGTAGATCAGGAACAGTTGCACCAGCAGGGGCGTGCCGCGAAAGAACGACACGTAGACGCGAGCGACCCCACGCAGCAGCATGAAGCGCGACAGGCGCATCAAGGCCAGGCCGAAGCCCAGCAGCAAGCCGAAAAACATCCCGCCGAGGCTGAGGATTACCGTGAAATACGCGCCCTTGAGCAGAAAGGGCGCGGAGTCCAGCGCGAGTTGGAAACCTGCTTCCATTATTGAGTGACGTCAGCGTTGAAGTACTTCTCGGACAGCTTCTTCAAGGTGCCGTCGGCGCGCAGTTTGTCGAGCGCCTTGTTCACGGCCTCGAGCAATTCCGGCTCGCCTTTGCGCAGGGCAATACCGGCTTCCTGGCGGGAGAAGGCGTCGCCGGCGGCGGCAGTGTCCTTGGCTTTCTTGGCGTATTCGAGTGCGGCGAGGCGGTCGATCAGAATCGCGTCGATGCGGCCGATGCGCAGGTCCTGGAACTTGGTGGGGTCATCGTTGTAGGTCTTGATGATGGCTTTGGGCTGATTGTCCTTGAGCCATTGTTCGTAGTTGGTGCCCAGGCCCACGCCGACTTTCTTGCCGGCCAGGTCGTCGGCGGTCTTGATGGTGTCGACGTTTTTGGCCAGGGTCAGGGCCTGTATGCCGGAGACGGTATAAGGCTTGGAGAAGTCGTACTTCTTCTTGCGCTCTTCGGAGATGGTCACTTGGTTGACGACCGCATCCAGGCGCTTGGATTCCAGGGCGGCGAGGATGCCGTCCCATGGCGTGGCCTGCAGTTTGACCTTGACGCCCAGCTCCTTGGCCAGCGCCTCCGACAGCTCGACCTCGAAACCGCTGAGCTTGCCGCTTTCGTCGACAAAGCTGAACGGTGGGTAAGTGCCTTCGAGACCGATCTTGATCTCACCGGCTTTCTTGATGTTGCCCAACTGTTCGCCAGCCACGGCCTGGCCCAACCAACCAGCGCCGAGGGCCAGGCCCAGAGTGCCGACCAGCAATGTGCGACGGAATACAGAAATAGTCATGAAGAGCCCCTGTGTTGTTATGTTGAGCGAAGCAGGTGACGCGGTAGACGTATCCTGCCTTAAAGCGCGTAGCGCGTCTTCGCCTACGGCGCGATGATAAAGCCGGTTTTTAAGACTTGAAAATAATATAAATCTAAATTGATATTCTATTTTTGAATATGTGCTTGGTCCAATGTGGGAGGGGGCTTACCCCCGATAGGGCCGTGTCAGTTTATGCATGTATCACTGACCCACCGCTATCGGGGGCAAGCCCCCTCCCACATGTTGATCCCTGTTTATTCAGTTAAATACGGCGTTGTAAGCAAACAACGCTGGCGCCCCACCGGTATGCAGGAAAATGATCGGGCCATCCTCAAAGCGCTGACGCCCGATACCGTCCAGCAAGCCGGCCATGGCCTTGCCAGTGTAGACCGGGTCGAGCAGCAAGCCTTCCTGGCTCGCCAATAGCTTGACCGCTGAAAGGGTGCCGGCGTTCGGTTCACCATAACGCGGGCCGAAGTATTCGTCCCACAGGATCACCTTGAAGGCCTCGGGGATGTCCACACCGAGCAACGCGGCGGTGCGCTCGGCCAGGCCCTGCACTTTCGGGCGTTGGGCTTCGTCGGTGCGCGACACGGTAACGCCGACGACCGGCAAGTTCGGCAGCACTTCGCTCAACGCCAGGGCCAGGCCACTGTGGGTGCCCGCACTGCCCGAGGCCAAGACCACGGCGGCGAATTCCAGACCGCTGTCTTCGATCTGCGCAGCCAGTTCCAGCCCGGCCCGCACATAACCCAGGGCGCCGAGCGCATTGGAGCCGCCGATGGGCACCAGGTACGGCTTCTTGCCGTTGCTGCGCAGGCGATCGGCGAGGGCGTTGAGCTGGTCGTCGGCGTTGTCGAGGTTCTCTACCAACTCGACCTTGGCGTCGAACAGGTCCAGCAGCAGGCGGTTGCCGTTGCCGAGGTAGTTGGGGTCTTCGGTGCCGGTGGGATTTTCCAGCAGAGCGACGCAGCCCAGGCCCAGCTTGGCGGCCAGCGCGGCGGTCTGGCGCACGTGGTTGGACTGGATGGCCCCGGCGGTCACCAGGGTATCGGCGCCCTGGGCGATGGCATCGGCCGCCAGGTATTCGAGTTTGCGCAGCTTGTTGCCGCCCATGGCCAGCGGTGTGGTGTCGTCGCGCTTGACGTAGATGTCCCTGCCCAGCCAGGTCGACAGCCGCTCGAGTTTTTCCAGGGCAGTGGCGCCGCCCAGCAGTTCCAGGCGGTTAAAACGGTCGAGCTGTTGTTTGATCATGGCTACGCACGGTTGCTAAGTGATGGGGCGACTATAGGCAGGCACTTTTCATCGGGCAACCGCCAATCGTTTATGCTTGATGGTTCTTAGCATTGCACCATTGGTTCTTAAGAGCAGCCGGGGTGCCTATCGTAAAGTGATGGCCATTTTGTCAGGAGTGAATACCGTGAGTGAGCGTTCCAGTCATTGGCAATTACCCACCATTGTCAGCCAACTGCGCAGCGCGCGGGACCAGTGGCGAGCGCGCAATGGCCGCATGAGTGGCGAGCACGGCGGTCGTGAGCTGCCTTCGCGCGATGCCGTGGCGCAGATCCTCGAAGCGCTGTGCGGCGCGCTGTTTCCGATGCGCCTGGGGCCGGTGGACCTGCGTGAGGAAAGTGAAGATTTCTACGTCGGCCACACCCTCGACGTCGCTTTGAATGCTTTGCTCGGCCAAGCGCGCCTGGAACTGCGCTACGCCGCGCGCCAGAGCGGCCAGGATGACAGTGAGGTCGACGCCCGCGCCATCCGCCTGATCCAGGATTTCGCCCTGGCCTTGCCGTCCCTGCGTAGCCTGTTGGACACCGATGTGCTGGCCGCCTACCACGGCGACCCGGCTGCGCGCAGTGTGGATGAAGTGCTGCTGTGCTATCCGGGGATACTGGCGGTGATTCACCATCGCCTGGCCCATCATCTGTACCGCGCCGGCCTGCCGTTGTTGGCGCGCATCAGCGCGGAGATCGCCCACTCGGCCACCGGCATCGACATACACCCCGGCGCGCAGATCGGCCCGAGTTTCTTTATCGACCACGGCACGGGTGTGGTGATTGGCGAAACCGCGATCATCGGCGAGCGCGTGCGTATCTACCAGGCGGTGACGTTGGGCGCCAAGCGCTTCCCGGCGGATGAGGACGGGCAGTTGCAGAAAGGCCATCCACGCCATCCGATCGTCGAGGACGACGTGGTGATCTATGCCGGGGCGACGATCCTCGGGCGGATCACCATCGGCAAGGGCTCGACCATTGGCGGCAACGTGTGGCTGACCCGCAGCGTACCGGTGGGGGCGAACATCACGCAGGCGAATCTGCAGCATGACGACGGCACCCAAAAGTAACGCACGCCCTTAAACATCACACACAAACTTGTGGGAGGGAGCTTGCTCCCGATAGCGGTGGGCCGCTCAATGCCTGTGCTGGCTGACCCACCACAATCGGGGGCAAGCCCCCTCCCACAGGGTGACTGCGTTTCAAATGTGAGCGGTGTTTGAGTCGGCAACCGCTGGATGATTTGCCTCGTTCAATCACCTACCCCTCAGCCTTGCGGCTCATCCATGTTCAATTTATCAGCATGACGACGGCACCCAAAAGATCACACAAAACCCTGTGGGAGGGAGCTTGCTCCCGATTGCGGTGGGCCGCCCAATGCATGTGCTGGCTGACCCACCGCAATCGGGGGCAAGCCCCCTCCCACAGGTTGACTGCGTTTCAAATGTGAACCGTATTTGAGCCTGCAACCGCTGGATGATTTGCCTCGTTCAATCACCTACCCCTCAGCCTTGCGGCCTATCGATCACACAAAACCCTGTGGGAGGGAGCTTGCTCCCGATAGCGGTGGGCCGCTCAATGCATGTGCTGGCTGACCCACCGCAATCGGGGGCAAGCCCCCTCCCACAGGGTGACTGTATTTCAAATGTGAGGGGTATTTCAGTCGGCAACCGCTGGATGATTTGCCTCGTTCAATCACCTACCCCTCAGCCTGCGGCCTATCCATGTTCAATTCCTCAGCATGACGACGGCACCCAAAAGATCACACAAAACCCTGTGGGAGGGAGCTTGCTCCCGATAGCGGTGGGCCGCTCAATGCATGTGTTGGCTGACCCACCGCAATCGGGGGCAAGCCCCCTCCCACAGGTTGACTGCGTTTCAAATGTGAGCGGTATTTCAGTCGGCAACCGCTGAACGATTTGCCTCGCCCAGGCGTCATACCAGTCCTTGAGCTAGTGTAGGAATCACCTACCACTCAGCCCTGCGATTAGTCCAAAACCGCCTATCCATGTTTAACTTGAACGTTCGTTCAAGTTAAATCGGTGGTTCGCTGCCCGCTCACAACAGGAGGCTTACCTTTGCTGAGTCCGTTATTCACAGCCACATCTCACACCTCAGGGGTGCATCGTTCATGAGTGCATCGACCACCCCACCCAGCGGTCTGGTGCGTATGAATGCGCCCGTGTTCTATTTCGCCGCAAGCTTCATCCTGCTGTTTGGCATCACCGTCATCGCCATCCCGCAACAGGCCGGTGCCTGGTTGCTGGCGGCGCAAAACTGGGCGGCCAATACGGTCGGCTGGTACTACATGCTCGCGATGACTCTGTATCTGGTCTTCGTGGTGGTCACCGCGCTATCGGGCTACGGCAAGATAAAACTCGGTGCCGACCACGACGAGCCCGAGTTCAGTTACCTGTCCTGGGCCGGCATGCTGTTCGCCGCCGGGATCAGCATCACGCTGTTTTTCTTTTGCGTCTCCGAGCCGCTGACGCACCTGGTGCAACCGCCCCAGGGCGCGGCGATGAACGCCGATGCCGCGCGCCAGGCCATGCAGATCCTGTTTCTGCACTGGGGCCTGCATGGCTGGGGCGTGTTCGCCTTTGTCGGCATGGCCCTCGCGTACTTCGCCTACCGGCATAACCTGCCGCTGGCGTTGCGTTCGGCGCTGTACCCGCTGATCGGCAAGCGCATCAACGGCCCGATCGGCTACGCGGTGGACGGCTTCGGCATCATCGCCACGGTGTTCGGCCTCGGTGCCGACATGGGCTTCGGTGTGCTGCACCTCAACGCCGGGTTGGATTACCTGTTTGGCATTGCCCACACCCAGTGGATCCAGGTCGGCCTGATCACCCTGATGATGGGTGCGGCGATCCTGGTGGCGGTGGCCGGCGTGGACAAGGGCGTGCGCGTGATGTCCGACATCAACATGCTGCTGGCCTGTGCGCTGCTGCTGTTCGTGTTGTTCGCCGGGCCCACCCAGCACTTGCTCAACACCCTGATCCAGAACATCGGCGACTACCTCGGCGCACTGCCGACCAAGAGTTTCGACGTCTACGCCTACGACAAGCCGAGCGACTGGCTGGGTGGCTGGACCGTGTTCTACTGGGCCTGGTGGATTGCCTGGTCGCCGTTCGTGGGCCTGTTTATCGCGCGTATTTCCCGTGGCCGCACCATCCGCGAATTCGTGTTTGGCGTGCTGCTGATCCCGCTGGGTTTCACCCTGGCGTGGATGTCGATCTTCGGCAACAGCGCCATCGACCAGGTGCTCAATCACGGGATGACGGCGCTCGGCCAGTCGGCCATCGATGACCCGTCGATGAGCCTCTACCTGCTGCTGGAAACCTACCCGTGGAGCAAGACGGTGATCGCGGTCACGGTGTTTATCAGCTTCGTGTTCTTCGTCACCTCCGCCGACTCCGGCACCGTGGTGCTGTCCACGCTGTCATCCAAAGGCGGTAACGCCGATGAAGACGGGCCGAAGTGGCTGCGGGTGTTCTGGGGCGCGATGACCGCGCTGGTGACCAGTGCCTTGCTGTTTGCCGGCAGTATCGATTCGCTGAAATCGGCGGTGGTGCTGACCTCGTTGCCGTTCTCGTTGATCCTGCTGCTGATGATGTGGGGGCTGCACAAAGCCTTCTACCTCGAATCGCAGAAGCAGATCGCCCAACTGCATTCGTTGGCCCCGGTGTCCGCGGCGCGCAAGGGCCGTGGCGGTTGGCGCCAGCGTTTGAGCCAGGCGGTGCATTTCCCGTCGCGCGACGAGGTGTACCGCTTCCTTGAGTCGACGGTACGCCCGGCGATTGAAGAAGTGACCGCTGTGTTCGTCGAGAAGGGCCTGAATGTGGTGACCCAGCCTGACCCGTCCAACGACAGCGTCAGCCTGGAAATCGGCCATGGCGAAGAGCATCCGTTCGTTTATCAGGTACAAATGCGCGGGTACTTCACACCGTCGTTTGCCCGTGGCGGCATGGGTTCCAAGGAGCTCAACAACCGTCGCTACTACCGGGCCGAAGTCCACTTGAGCGAGGGCAGCCAGGACTACGATCTGGTGGGCTATACCAAGGAGCAGGTCATCAACGATATTCTCGACCAGTACGAGCGCCACCTGCAGTTCCTGCATTTGGTGCGTTGATGTTCCAGGCCCTGCTCCCGCGTGGGCAGGGCGCGCTTTACCCCCACGCAAAGCCTCTATTACGGGGCTTTCTTAAACTTAATTTCATGTGCCCCCGCCGCGTTTTGACGCGCAACTGTCATCTAGCCACTGCGTAATTGTGTGAAGCGTTTGACGCTTTCATTTCAGAACAGTGACGGAGACCGGTAACAATGAAGACGTTATTAAGCCCCATGGTCGGTGTCGCCATGGCGAGCTTTATGCTGTCCGCCCATGCCGATTTTATCGATGACAGCCACGCCGATGTGACCCTGCTCAACCGCTATCTCAACCAGCAGGGGCGTGACGTGGTCGGTAGCAATGCCAAGGCCCACAGCATTCGCGATTGGGGCCAGGGTTTCGAGTTCAACTTCAAGTCCGGCTACACCGAAGGCCCCGTGGGTTTCGGCCTCGACTTGCAGGCGTTTTACGGTTTGAAACTGGACTCCGGCGGCGACCTCAATGACAAGAATCACCAGGGCCGCTACCCCGGCAGCATGTTCCCGCTGGACGACGGTAAATCCGCTGACCAGTTCGGCGTGCTGAGCCCGACGTTCAAAATGCGCTTCGCCAAGGATGAACTGCGGGTCGGTACGCTGTATGGCAACAACCCGGTGCTGGCCAACACCGACGGCCGCCTGTACCAGCAGACCAACACCGGTGTGCAACTGGTCTCCAAGGACCTCAGCGACTTCACCTTCACCGGTGGCGATATCTTCAAGACCAAGATCCGCAATGAAACCGGCGACCAGGGCATGATCACCGCGGGCGGCACCAAGGAAAGCGACCGCTTCCTCTTCGGCGGTGCCGACTACACCGGCTTGCCGGGCACCACCGTCAGCCTGTGGTATTCCAACCTTGAGGATTACTACCAACAGTTCTTCCTCGGTGCCAAGCGCCATGACGCGTTGTCGGTCGGTGCGATCGACACCGATGTGCGTATGTTCCGCAGCCTGGGGGTGGGCGGTAACGCCGATGGCGACAAGGATTATGCCGCGGCGGGGGTCTATGGCGATGGCGTGAACAAGGGCCGCATCAACCAGTCCACCGTCAGCCTGTTGGAAAGCTACAGCCTGGAAGGTCATACCGTCGGCCTCGGCATCCAGAAAAACAGCGGCAGCAGCGACTTCCCCTACCTGGATTCCGGCCTGAACAGCGGCGACAGCCGCCAGGGCCCCGGCTCGGGTGCCGACACCCCGGCGCTGACCAACATGCAGTTGAACAAATTCCAGCACGCCGGCGAACGCACCTGGCTGGCGCAATACAAATATGACTTCGGCAAACTGGGCCTCAACGGCCTGACGTTCTCCGCCGCCTATGCCCACGGCGATGACATCCGCACCGCACAAGGCACTACCAGCGAATGGGAACGCAACGTTGCCGTGGCCTACCAAGTGCCGACCGGCACCCTCAAGGGCCTGGGCGTGACCTGGAAAAACGCCCACGCCAGCCCAGACATTACCGGTGCCACCGTGCAGGATGAAAACCGCTTTTATGTCAGCTATGTCGTTCCACTCTGGTAGGAGTTTGCTGTAAAACGGAAAGGCAACGTTAAGCGATTCAGCTGCTTAAAAGGCCTGGGAATAGGCTTATTCCCAGGCCTTATTTGCCCCCGTCCAAGAGAGGATTCGATGACTTATATCGCTGCCGAAAACCGCTACGAATCTATTCCGTATCGCCGCGTCGGCCGCAGTGGCTTGGTGCTGCCGGCACTGTCCCTGGGGCTGTGGCACAACTTTGGCGACAGCACCCCGATCGACACCCAGCGCGCCCTGCTGCGCACAGCGTTCGACCTGGGGATCAACCACTTCGACCTGGCCAACAACTACGGCCCACCCTATGGCAGCGCCGAGATCAACTTCGGGCGTTTGCTGCGCGAAGACTTCAAGCATTACCGCGACGAATTGATCATCTCCAGCAAGGCCGGTTGGGACATGTGGCCCGGCCCTTATGGCCAGGGCGGCGGTTCGCGCAAATACATCCTGGCGAGCCTGGACCAGAGCCTGCAGCGCCTGGGCGTCGACTATGTGGATATTTTCTACTCGCACCGCTTCGATGCCGACACCCCCCTGGAAGAAACCGCCAGCGCCCTCGCCACCGCCGTGCAGCAAGGCAAGGCGTTGTACATCGGTATTTCTTCCTACTCCGGGGTGAAAACCCGCGAAATCGCGGCCTTGCTCAACGAGTGGAAAGTCCCGCTGCTGATCCATCAGCCGGCCTACAACCTGCTCAACCGCTGGGTGGAAAAAGACCTGCTCGACACCACCGAAGCCCTCGGCGCCGGGGTGATCGCGTTCACGCCGTTGGCCCAGGGGCTGCTGACCGACAAGTACCTCAATGGCGTGCCGGCCGATGCACGGGTCAATCGCCCCGGTGGCGGTTCGTTGCAGGCCAAGCACTTGTCCGAAGCCAACCTCGCTCACGTGCGCGCGCTGAATGAAATCGCCAAGCGCCGTGGCCAAAGCCTGGCCCAACTGGCCCTGGCCTGGACCCTGCGTGACCCACGGGTAACCAGTGCGCTGATCGGCGCGAGCCGGCCGGAGCAGATCATTGAAAACGTCGGGGCGCTGAAGAACTTGAGCTTTACCGCCGAAGAACTGGCGGAGATCGATCGGTTCGCGTTGGAAGGCGGGATCAACTTGTGGGAAAAGCCATCGACGGCTGAATAACCCGGCACGACCCGGTCAATGTGGGAGGGGGCTTGCCCCCGATTGCGGTGGGTCAGTCAGTACATGCATTGACTGATACAGCGCAATCGGGGGCAAGCCCCCTCCCACATTTTGTCTTCAGTGTGGCGACTGTCGTGTTCGGCTCAGAACGGCACATCGCCAAGAATCGTCGCCCGGTGCATCACCCGCCGCTGTGGCCGGTAGTCGTCCACCGCGTAATGCTGGGTGACGCGGTTATCCCAGAACGCCACGTCATTCTCCTGCCAGCGCCAGCGAATCGTGAACTCCGGGCGTGTCGCGTGGGCGAACAGCAGTTTCAAGATCGCCTCGCTCTCCGCCGCTTCCAGCTCGTTGATTCTGGTGGTGAAGCCCTCGCTGACAAACAGCGACTTGCGCCCACTCACCGGGTGGGTGCGTACCACCGGGTGTGACAGCGGCGGGTTCTTCTTGCGGGTTTCTTCCCAGCGCGCCAGGTCTTCGGCAGTGTTGCCAAAACGCTCCAGCGGGAAGGACTTGGTGAAGTCGTGCGTGGCGGTGAGCCCGTCGAGCAGCCTCTTCAGCGGCTCGGACAGGGCCGCATACGCAGCAATCCCGCTGGCCCACAGCGTGTCGCCGCCAAACGCCGGCAGTTGCTTGGCACTCAGCACCGCGCCGAGGGCCGGGGTGGGCAGAAAGGTCACGTCGGTGTGCCACACGGCGTTGTCGCGCACGTCGGTGACGGCGGTGTCGAGGATCAGCACTTCAGGCTGTTCCGGCACGTTGGGGTAGATCGGATGAATGTGCAGATCGCCGAAGTTCGCCGCGAAGCGTGCTTGTTGCTGCGGCGTGAGCGGCTGGTCGCGGAAAAACACCACCGAATGAGTGAGCAACGCCTGTTCGATGGCGTCGCGCTGTTCGGGGCTCAGCGGTTGAGTGATATCGACGCCACTGATCTGCGCGCCGAGGGCGGTGCTTAATGGGGTAACGGTCAGGCTGCTCATTGGGTTCTCATCACTCAGTGTGCCTGGCCATGCCACGGCACCCATTTACGCTGCAGGGCCCGCAGGCCCATTTCCATGGCGAAGGCGATCAGTGCGATCACCAGAATCCCCAGCACCACGACATCGGTGACCAGGAACTGCGCCGCCGACTGCACCATGAAGCCCAGGCCGCTGGTGGCGGCGATCAGCTCGGCGGCGACCAAGGTCGACCAGCCAACTCCCAGCCCGATACGCACGCCGGTGAGGATGTCGGGCAGCGCGCTCGGCAGGATCACGTGGCGAATCAGCTGGGCGCGCGTGGCCCCCAGCGACTGCGCGGCACGCAGCTTGGCCGGGTCGACGGTACGCACGCCGGTCGCGGTCGCGATGGCAATCGGGGCAAAGATCGCCAGGTAGATCAGCAGCACTTTGGACAGCTCACCGATGCCGCACCAGATCACGATCAGCGGCAGGTAGGCCAGGGGTGGAATCGGCCGGTAGAACTCGATCAACGGGTCGAGAATGCCCCGTGCGATACGGTTCGAGCCGATGGCAATCCCCACCGGGACCGCGGTCAGCACCGCAAAGCCCAGGCCCAGGCCGATACGTTCGAGGCTCGCGCCGAGGTGCTGCCACAAGGTGGAATCCATATAGCCCGTGGTCGCCAGCAACCAGCCTTTTTGCAGCACGGCGGACGGTGGCGGCAGGAACAATGGTTCGATCAGTCCGCTGGCGGTCACCGCCCACCAGATCACCAGCAAGGCAACCAGCGTCAACAGGCTGATCCAACGCGTACTCAGGCTGCGCCGCAGCGGGATAACGGTGCGCGCCACCGGCTTGGCGACCGTGGCGGGAAGTTCGTAGCTGCTCATGCGGACACCTGCCGTTGGGAGAACACTTTGCCCAGCACGTGTTCGCGGGTTTCGATAAAGCGCGGGTCGGATTTGATCGCTCGCGCCGACTCGCCGGCCGCATAACGTTGACCGAAATCCAGGTGCAGGCGCTCGACGATCTGACCGGGGTTGGGCGCCAGCAGGATCAGATCGGTGGCAAGGAACACCGCTTCTTCGATGTCATGGGTAATCAGGAACACCGGCTTGGCCGTGCGCCGCCAGACTTGCAGCAGCAGCTCCTGCATCTGTTCGCGGGTGAATGCATCGAGGGCGCCGAAGGGTTCGTCCATCAGCAGTACACGCGGGTCCGCCGCCAGGGCGCGGGCCAGGCCGACGCGTTGCTTCTGGCCGCCGGACAGTTGCCAGATGCGCCGGCTGTCGAAACCGGCCAGGTCCACCAGCGCGAGCATTTCCCGGGCGCGCACTTCGCGTTGCGCCTTGCTCACGCCGGCCAGCTCCAGGCCGAAGCCGACATTGGCCAGCACGTCCTGCCAGGGCAGCAGGGCATCGTCCTGGAACACCACGCCGCGTTCGGCGCTCGGGCCTTTGACTGGCACGCCATCGAGGCTGATGCGCCCGGCAGAGGGCTCGACAAAACCGGCAATCAGGTTCAACAGCGAAGTCTTGCCACTGCCGGACGGGCCGAGGGCCACCAGCAATTGCCGGGGCCCAAGTTCGAGTGAAATATCAGACAGTACCGGTTCTGTGGCGCCTGGGTACCGTGCGCTGATGCGCTCCAGTTGTAGCAAGGCCATCGCGATGAACTCCTGATCAGTGGGTGATGAACTTGGCGCTGATGTAAGGGGCGTAATCCGGCAGCACCGCCTCGACCTTGCCTTGTTCCTTGAGGAATGCCGCGGTATCGGTCACCGCCTTGATGGTCGGCGCGCCCAGCAGGGTCACCTGCTCAGCGGCCAGCGGGTAGACGTTGCCTTGCAGCAGCGCGGGGATGTCGCTGGCCTTGGCCCCGGAGAGTTTCACCAGCTTGTCGACGTTGCTTTTGTCGGCGAGCCAGGCTTGCGGGTCTTTGCGGTACGCGGCGTAGGCATCCAGGGTGACTTTGGCGAAAGCGCTGACGATTTGCGGATGCTTCTCGGCGAAGTCCTTACGCACGATCCACGCGTCGAAGGTCGGCGCGCCGAACGTGGCCAGCTCGCCGGAAGTGATCAGCACCTTGCCGTTTTCCTTGGCCACGCCCAGGGCCGGGTCCCATACGTAGGTGGCGTCGATATCGCCGCGCTTCCAGGCGGCGATGATGGCCGGCGGCGCGAGGTTGAGGATGGTCACTTTCGCCGGGTCGATGTTCCAGTGCTTCAGCGCGGCCAGCAGGCTGTAGTGGCCGGTGGATACGAAGGGCACGGCGACTTTTTTACCGATCAGGTCCTGCGGGCCATTGATCCCCGAACCGTTGCGCGCCACCAGGGCTTCGGCACCGCCGATCTGGGTGGCGACGAGGAAGGTCTGCACCGGCACTTTACGGGTGATGGCGGCGGTCAGCGGGCTGGAACCGAGGTAGCCGATCTGCACATCGCCGGACGCGATGGCGGCGATGATGTCGGAACCGTTGTCGAATTTGCGCCAGTCGATCTTGGCGTTCGTGGCTTTTTCATACGCGCCGTCGGCCTGGGCGACTTTCGCCGGGTCCACGGTGGTCTGGTAGGCGATGGTCACATCCGCCGCCTGGGCGAACAGGCTGGCACCGGCCAGGGACAATGCCGCCAAGAGGCGGAGAGGGGAATGCAGTTTCAAGGGGAAGCTCCTCAATCAGGCGGCCGAGTGTCGGCGTGTGAGGAGACTAAATGATCTAAGAATGCGAAAATAAATAACTTTTTCGAATTAGCTTATGAGGAGAAGGGTGGGCGGGATTCTTCATCCCAGTGAGGGCAAATGTGGGAGGGAGCTTGCTCCCGATAGCGGTGGTTCAGTCACTGATCAGTTAACTGAGGACTGCTATCGGGGGCAAGCCCCCTCCCACATAGAGCTCATTTCCCTGGGGGAGTGAGTTCGTTTTTTAGTTGCTGATGGCCAGGATGCTGGCCTGGTACGAGCCGACGAACACATCGAAATCGCCCACTTCGTTCTGCTCCAGCTCCGCCTGTTGCGCCAGCGACTTGCGTGCCAGTTCTTCAAAGTGCGCCTGCTCTTCGGCGGGCAACGGTTCGCTGCGGAAATACTCGGCATGCACCTCGCTCTGGTGCAGGGAGAACTGGGCGAAACTTTCCTTGCGCTCGGCCATTGCGGCCAACACCTGGGCCGATGGCGTCAGGGCCGGGTCGTTGACCTTGGCCAACTGGGCGTCCAGTGCCTGGCGGTGTTCCTCGATGCCGTGGCTCTGATCGAGCAGTGCCGCCAGCGGCGCGATCTGCTCCAGCAGCTCGGTGGCCCATTCCTTCATGTCCACCGCCTGGCCCTTGCGCTGCAGTTGCAGGCCCGGACGCCGGCCTTCCTTGACCACGCTGAGGAAGTTCGAGGTGGCGTTGCCGCACTCGTTGTCGGCGAACAGCGGGCTGTCGTTCATCGCGCAATACAGCAGGAACGCATCGAGGAAGCGCGACTCTTGCAGGTCGATGCCCATCGGCAGGAACGGGTTGATGTCCAGGCAGCGCACTTCGATGTACTGGATGCCACGGGCCATCAGCGCCTGGATCGGCCGCTCGCCGGTGTAGGTCACGCGCTTGGGGCGGATGTTGGAGTAGTACTCGTTTTCGATCTGCAGGATGTTGGTGTTGAGCTGCACCCACTCGCCATCCTTGTGGGTGCCGACTTCGACATAAGGCGCGTAGGGCGTTGCCACCGCTTCGCGCAGGCTGTCGGTGTAGCTGGCCAAATCGTTGTAGCACGGCGTCAGGCCGGCCTGGGCGTTGCTCTGGTAACCCAGGTCGCTCATGCGCAGGCTGGTGGCATACGGCAGGTACAAGGTGTCGGCATCCAGCACGTCCAACTGGTGCGAACGGCCGCGCAGGAAGCCTGCGTCCAGCGCCGGCGAGGCACCGAACAGGTACATCAGCAGCCAGCTGTTGCGGCGGAAGTTACGGATCAGCGCGATATAGGCGTCGGACTGATAGTCGCGGTCGGTGCCGACGAAGCCTTCGCTTTCCTTGAGCAGCGGCCACAATTTTTCCGGCAGGGAAAAGTTGTAGTGGATGCCGGCAATGCACTGCATGGTCTTGCCGTAACGCAGGGCCAGGCCCTTGCGATACACGTACTTGAGCTGTCCGATATTGGAGGTGCCGTAGTAGGCAATCGGAATGTCTTCCTCGGCCGGCAACGGGCACGGCATCGAGGGGCTCCACAGGTATTCGCTGCCGAGCTTGCTGTAGGCAAAGCGATGGATCTTGTCCAGGCTGCTCAGGGTATCGGCCGGGTTGGGCAGGGCTGGGGTGATGAACTCCAGCAACGATTCCGAGTAGTCGGTGGTGATCTGTTCGTGGGTCAGCGCGGCGCCCAGGGCTTCGGGATGCGGCGTCTGCGCCAGGCGACCTTCATGGGTGACACGCAGGCATTCGCGCTCGATGCCGTGCAAGCAATGCTCCAGCAGGGAGAGGTGTTCGCGCTTGCCGAGCAGGGCCAGGCGGCGGTTGAGAAGTTCGCTCAAGTTGGATTCCTTCACGCGTCAGTCGCCCCAATATGGGGGTGGGCAGGACGGTCTACAAGGGTGAAGTTAAAACTGGCGTGATCGCCTGGTTTTGAGTCGATTTGACCCGCTTTGAAAAAGCCTACATCACTCCATGAATTGGGCTGTAGCGCAGCAAGAAAATTCCGACGCTGTTATCGCAGCGCCGAAATTAACTCAAATCGAGGGCGGGGAGCTATAGGACAGCGAAGGTGCCCTGCGCTTTTGCGACAAGTCTTTCACCTTGGTACACGTCGGCTTCGACCACCAACGTGCGCCGCCCGGGGTGAATCACTCGCGCGGTACACAGCACCTCGCCGTTTTCCACCGCGCGGATGTAGTTGATTTTGCATTCGATGGTCGCGCTCTGCTGGTCGAACCCGTGGGCGCTGGAACAGGCCAGCCCCATGGTGATGTCGACCAGGCTGAAAATCGCCCCGCCATGCAGCTTGCCTGCGCGGTTGCGCAGTTGCGGCTCCAGGCTCAGGGCCACCTCGGCAACGCCCTGCTCCAGGCGTTGCAGGCGGCAGCCGATCAGTTCGCTGAACGCGCTTTGGGTCAAACCGGCTGGAATCTCCATCAGCGTTTCTTCAACTGTTTGGCGTTGGCGAACAGCGAGGCCATGGCGTTGTTGCTCGGCGCTGCGGTCGCGGTTTCCTTGCGTGGCGCGTTGTTTTGCGACTGGCGCGGCGCCGAGCCTGGGCGGGCGCCACGGGCACCGTCGATTTTCTCGCCGGGGGTGTCGCTCATACGCATCGACAGGCCGACGCGCTTGCGCGGGATGTCGACTTCCATGACCTTGACCTTGACCACGTCACCGGCCTTCACCGCTTCGCGCGGGTCTTTGATGAACTTCTCCGAAAGCGCGGAGATATGCACCAAACCGTCCTGATGCACGCCGATGTCCACAAAGGCACCGAAGTTGGTCACGTTGGTCACCACGCCTTCGAGGATCATGCCCAGTTGCAGGTCCTTGAGGTCTTCGACGCCGTCCTGGAACTCGGCGGTCTTGAACTCGGGACGCGGGTCGCGCCCGGGTTTTTCCAGCTCTTGCAGGATGTCGGTGATGGTCGGCACGCCGAAGGTCTCGTCGGTGTACTTCTTCGGGTCCAGGCGCTTGAGGAACGCGGCGTCGCCGATTAGCGAGCGGATGTCGCGGTCGGTCTCGGCGGCGATGCGTTGCACCAGCGGGTAGGCTTCCGGGTGGACCGCCGAGGCGTCCAGCGGGTTGTCGCCGTTCATCACGCGCAGGAAGCCGGCGGCCTGTTCGAAGGTTTTTTCACCCAGGCGTGCGACTTTTTTCAGCGCGGCGCGGGTCTTGAACGCACCGTTTTCGTCGCGATGGGTCACGATGTTCTGCGCCAGGGTCGCGTTGAGGCCGGAGATCCGCGCCAGCAGCGCGACGGAGGCGGTGTTCACGTCCACGCCCACGGCGTTCACGCAGTCTTCCACCACCGCATCCAGGCCGCGTGCCAGTTTCAGCTGCGACACATCGTGCTGGTATTGGCCGACGCCGATGGATTTCGGGTCGATTTTCACCAGTTCGGCCAACGGGTCTTGCAGGCGACGGGCGATGGACACTGCGCCACGGATCGACACGTCGAGGTCCGGGAATTCCTTGGAAGCCAGTTCCGACGCCGAGTACACCGAAGCGCCCGCCTCGGAGACCATGACCTTGGTCATCTTCATGGCTGGGTATTTTTTGATCAGTTCGGCGGCCAGTTTGTCGGTTTCACGGCTGGCGGTGCCGTTGCCGATGGCGATCAGGTCCACCGCGTGCTTGGCGCACAGGGCCGCGAGGATCGCGAGGGTCTGGTCCCACTTGTTGTGGGGCACGTGCGGATACACGGTGGCGTGGTCCAGCAGCTTGCCGGTCGAGTCGACCACGGCGACCTTGCAGCCGGTGCGCAGGCCCGGGTCGAGGCCCAGGGTGGCACGCGGGCCGGCCGGTGCGGCCAGCAGCAGGTCGTGCAGGTTGTGGGCGAAGACGTTGATTGCTTCGGTTTCGGCGCCGTCGCGCAACTCGCCGAGCAGGTCGGTTTCCAGGTGGGTGTAGAGCTTGACCTTCCAGGTCCAGCGCACGACTTCACCGAGCCACTTGTCCGCAGGACGGTTCTGATTCTGGATGCCGAATTGTTGACCGATCATGCCTTCGCACGGGTGCATGGTGCCCGGCAGTTCGTCGCCGACTTTCAGCGCGGAGCTGAGAATACCTTCGTTGCGGCCGCGGAAAATCGCCAGGGCGCGGTGGGACGGCATGCTCTTGAGGGGTTCGTCGTGTTCGAAGTAGTCGCGGAACTTGGCGCCTTCTTCCTCTTTGCCGGCGATCACGCGGGCGCTGAGGATGGCTTCCTGCTTCAGGTAGGTGCGCAGCTTTTCCAGCAGGCTGGCGTCTTCGGCGAAGCGTTCCATCAGGATGTATTTGGCGCCTTCGAGGGCGGCCTTGACGTCGGCGACGCCTTTTTCAGCGTTGATGAAGCGCGCGGCTTCGGTATCCGGGTTCAGCGATGGGTCGTTGAACAGGTCGTCGGCCAGGTCGCCGAGGCCGGCTTCCAGGGCGATCTGGCCCTTGGTGCGGCGCTTCTGTTTGTACGGCAGGTAGAGGTCTTCGAGACGGGTCTTGGTATCGGCGAGTTTGATGTCGCGTTCCAATTGCGGGGTCAGCTTGCCCTGTTCCGCGATGCTGGCGAGGATGCTGATGCGCCGTTCGTCGAGTTCTCGCAGGTAGCGCAGGCGCTCTTCCAGGTGCCGCAGTTGAATGTCGTCGAGGCTGCCGGTCACTTCTTTTCGGTAACGGGCGATGAAGGGCACCGTGGAGCCCTCATCCAGTAGAGCGACGGCCGCTTCGACCTGTTGGGGGCGTACGCCGAGTTCCTCGGCGATGCGGCTGTTGATGCTGTCCATAAAACCACCTGAAATTCTTAAAAGCAGCTCGCAAGCCCGGAAAACAAGGCCCGACGAGGCTGGTTGAGCGGCCCGACTGGCGCCGCTGCCTGGGTCAAGAGGCTGCCTATTGACCCTCGAAATCGTAAAAAACACGACAAGCGGGTGAAAAAAAGCCCGGCAGTAAACGGTAACGATCTGACGTTGCCCTGCACGAAGGCGCCGCATTATAACCAGCGTTCTGTCCTTGGGGGGGACTGCGCCACAGGTTGTAGGGCGTGGGTTCGCTGGCAGTAGAGGAAAAATCTGCTAACAATGCACACGGTGCGTATAACGGCAGCTAGGCCATAATGCGCGCCGAGATAAGAGGAGCATCCAATGAGCAGCACTGCACAAACTGCTGAAGGCGAAAAAATTCTCATCGTTGATGACGATCCGGGGCTGAGCAGCCTGCTGGAGCGTTTTTTCAACTCCAAGGGTTATCGTGCCCGCGCGGTGCCGAACACCGAGCAGATGGACCGCCTGTTGGGGCGGGAAGTGTTCAACCTGGTCGTGCTCGACCTGATGCTACCCGGCGAAGACGGCCTCACCGCCTGCAAACGCCTGCGCGGCGCGAACAACCAGATTCCGATCATCATGCTCACCGCCAAGGGCGATGAGCTGAGCCGCATCAAGGGCCTCGAACTGGGCGCTGATGATTACCTGGCCAAGCCGTTCAACCCGGACGAGCTGATGGCGCGGGTCAAGGCCGTATTGCGTCGCCAGGCGGCGCCGGTGCCGGGCGCACCGGGCAGTGAAGACGAAAGCGTCACCTTCGGCGATTACGAACTGTCATTGGCCACCCGTGAGCTCAAGCGTGGCGATGAAGTCCACATGCTCACCACCGGCGAGTTCGCCGTGCTCAAGGCGCTGGTGATGAACGCGCGCCAGCCGCTGACCCGCGACAAACTGATGAACCTGGCCCGTGGTCGGGAATGGGACGCTCTGGAGCGCTCCATCGACGTGCAGATTTCCCGTCTGCGCCGAATGATCGAGCCGGACCCGTCCAAGCCGCGTTATATCCAGACGGTGTGGGGCGTGGGGTATGTGTTTGTGCCGGATGGCACTGCAACCAAGTGACCGATGATTTGCAGGGGCGGGCATCCTGGCGTTTGGCTCCATGAGGGGCGACGGGATGTCCGGCGTCTGCAATTCTGCGAGCGCCGCTCGTTCCTGCAAGGTGTCTAGCTGTCTCCTATGAAAACCCCGCTGTGGTTCCCGCAAAGTTTCTTCTCCCGCACCCTTTGGCTGGTGCTCATCGTCGTTCTGTTTTCCAAGGCACTCACGCTGGTTTATCTGTTGATGAACGAAGACGTGCTGGTGGATCGACAGTACAGCCACGGTGTCGCCCTGACCTTGCGCGCCTATTGGGCGGCCGACCCCGAGAACCGCGAGAAAATCGCCAAGGCGGCGACACTGGTGCGCGTGGCGGGTGCAGGTGTGCCGGAAGGCGAGCAGCATTGGCCCTACAGTGAGATTTACCAGCGCCAGATGCAGGCGGAACTGGGCGACGACACCGAAGTTCGGCTGCGTATGCATGTGTCACCCGCGCTGTGGGTGCGCGCGCCGAGCCTGGGGGAAGATTGGCTGAAGGTGCCGCTGTATCCGCACCCTTTGCGAGGGCAGAAGATCTGGAATGTACTGGGCTGGTTCCTGGCTATCGGCTTGCTTTCGACGGCGTCCGCGTGGATTTTCGTGCGCCAGCTCAATCAACCGCTTAAACGCCTGGTGTTCGCCGCCCGCCAGCTGGGACAGGGGCGCAGTGTGCGCCTGCCGGTCAGCGACACGCCCAGCGAGATGACCGAGGTCTACAGCGCGTTCAACCAGATGGCCGAGGACGTCGAACAGGCCGGGCGCGAGCGCGAGCTGATGCTTGCGGGCGTGTCCCATGACTTGCGCACGCCATTGACGCGTTTGCGGCTGTCCCTGGAGCTGATGGGCAACCATACCGATCTCACGGACGACATGGTGCGTGATATCGAGGACATGGACGCGATTCTCGACCAGTTCCTGGCCTTTATCCGCGATGGTCGCGATGAGGTGGTGGAAGTCGTCGACCTGACGGACCTGGTGCGCGAGGTGGTAGCGCCCTACAACCAGAATGGCGAGCAGGTGCGGATGCGCCTGGAGCCGATCCAGCCGTTTGCGTTGCGTCGGGTCTCGATGAAGCGCCTGCTGAACAACCTGATCGGCAACGCCTTGCACCACGCCGGTTCGGATGTGGAAGTGGCGGCGTATGTCTCCGGTGACAGTGCTGCGCCCTATGTGGTGCTGAGCGTGATGGATCGCGGGGCCGGTATCGACCCGGCCGAGCTGGAAGGCATCTTCAACCCCTTCACCCGTGGCGACCGTGCTCGGGGTGGCAAGGGCACCGGTTTGGGGCTGGCGATTGTGCGGCGGATTGCCTCGATGCATGGCGGCAATGTTGAGTTGCGCAACCGCGAGGGCGGTGGGCTGGAAGCGCGGGTGCGCTTGCCGTTGGGTTTGATGTTGCCCCGAGACGCGGTGTAGCTGCAGCGGCAAGCTGCACGTTTAGAGCTGCAAGAGAAAAGCAAACGGCTTCTGCCCGTCTCTTGCAGCCTGAAGCTTCAAGCTGAAGACTGCTCCTCTAGCCCTTGCCCTTGGTCCGGGTCATGTTCGGCCCGCCACTCTTTTCCAGATGCTGAATGATGATCCCCGCCACATCCTTGCCGGTGGTGGTCTCGATGCCTTCCAGGCCAGGTGATGAATTGACTTCCATCACCAGCGGGCCATGGTTGGAACGCAGGATGTCCACGCCCGCCACGCTCAACCCCATGACCTTGGCCGCCCGTAGCGCGGTCATGCGCTCTTCGGGGGTGATCTTGATCAGGCTGGCGCTGCCGCCACGGTGCAGGTTGGAGCGGAATTCCCCGGGCTTGGCCTGGCGTTTCATCGCGGCAATCACCTTGTCGCCGACCACGAAGCAGCGGATATCCGCACCGCCGGCTTCCTTGATGTATTCCTGCACCATGATGTTCTGCTTGAGGCCCATGAATGCCTCGATCACCGACTCCGCCGCCGTGGCGGTTTCGCACAGCACCACGCCGATGCCCTGGGTGCCTTCCAGCACCTTGATCACCAGCGGCGCGCCGTTGACCATTTCGATCAGGTCGGGAATGTCGTCGGGGGAGTGGGCAAAGCCGGTGACCGGCAGGCCGATACCCCGGCGCGACAGCAATTGCAGCGAGCGCAGCTTGTCCCGCGAGCGCGCGATCGCGACGGATTCATTCAGCGGGGAGACGCCCATCATTTCAAACTGGCGCAACACCGCGCAGCCATAAAAGGTCACCGAGGCGCCGATACGCGGGATCACCGCATCAAAGCCTTCCAGTGGTTTGCCGCGGTAATGGATCTGCGGCTTATGGCTGGCAATGTTCATATAGGCACGCAACGTGTCGATCACCACCATTTCGTGGCCACGTTCGGTGCCGGCCTCGACCAGGCGGCGGGTGGAATACAGACGCGGGTTTCGCGACAGCACAGCAATCTTCATGCAGCACCTGGGGCAGAAATAGTGGAGACCGGGAACACCGGCTTGTCTTGAACGTACTTGACGCCGGGATTGACCACCAACTGGCCGTCAATCAGCGCCTTGGAACCGAGGAGCAGGCGGTAGCGCATGGCCTTGCGGCAGGCGAGGGTGAATTCCACCCGCCATACCCGGTCGCCCAGCGCCAGGGTGGTGCTGATCACATAGCGCACCTGCGCATGACCATTGGAGCTCTTGATGGTTTTCATCGCCACCAGCGGCGCTTCGCAGCGGCGGTGACGCAACTGCACGACGCTGCCCAGGTGTGCGGTAAAGCGCACCCATTTCTCACCGTCGCGCTCAAAGGGTTCGATATCGGTGGCGTGCAGGCTCGAAGTGCTGGCACCGGTGTCGATCTTCGCGCGCAGGCCTGCCACTCCCAAGTCGGGAAGTGCCACCCACTCACGCAGACCGACAACGGTCAAATGGTCAAATGTCTTCAATATGGGTAACCGGTCAATTCGCCCAGGCTTGAGGGGAAACCTCGGCCAGCGCGTTGAATGCGGGCTTGGCGAACCAGTAGCCCTGCATCAGAAATATTCCACAGTCGGACAGGAAGTCGCGCTCACCGGCACTTTCAATGCCTTCAGCGATGACAGTAACGCCCAACTGCTCACAGATTGTGACAATCCCCTGGACGATGACCTGGCGGACACGATCCTGGTCGACATCGCGAATCAGCGCCATGTCGAGTTTGATCAAGTCAGGTTGGAAATCGGCCAGCAGGTTCAGCCCCGAATAGCCCGCGCCGAAATCGTCGATGGCAGTTTTGAAGCCGAATTCGCGGTATTCACGCAGAATATTCGTCAAATGGCGATGGTTATCTATGTGTTCGCTTTCCAGCGTCTCGAAAATCAGTTGGTCAAGCGGAAAATTGTGCGTGCGGGCGGCCTCCAGGGTGCTGCGAATGCACAGCTCGGGTCGATACACCGCGTTGGGCATGAAATTGATGGAAAGACAGGTTTGCATCCCCAGGGCCGCGGCGCCGGCGATTGCCTGGGTACGGCAACGCTGGTCGAAACGGTAGCGGTTGCTATCGTTGACCTGGGCCAGCACCGACAACGCCCCTTCGCCCTGTGAACCCCGCACCAAGGCTTCGTGGGCAAAAACCGAATGGTCGCGAAGGTCTACGATCGGTTGGTAGGCGAATGCAAAATCAAAACCCAAGGGCTCGCTTTGCTGGCAGCCCACGCAATGCTGGTTGGGCGAGGTGAGTGAAGTCGGGAAGTCGGTCACAGGGTATCCTCGCGAAAACAGGGGGCTACCTGGCGTATCTTAGGTGAGCCTTGGGGTTTATGCGTCGAAGGGTTTCAACAGTAAAGTTGCGACATTTTTCAGAACGAGGAATTCAAGTGGCTCAGAAGCAGGCAGAGGAAGAAAAAATCCGTTTGGACAAATGGCTGTGGGCGGCGCGTTTCTATAAAACCCGTGCCTTGGCCAAGGCCGCTATCGAGAGTGGCAAGGTGCATCATCGCGGCGAACGCTGCAAGCCGGGCAAAGAGCCGCGCGTGGGTGATGAGTTGCAGATTCGTATCGGATTTGACGAAAAAACTGTCGTGGTCCAGGCGCTTTCCAGCGTGCGCCGTGGCGCACCCGAAGCGCAGGCGCTGTATGCCGAGACCGAAGCCAGCGTTGCCAAGCGCGAAAACGCAGCGGCGATGCGTAAGGCCGGCGCCACAGGCATGACCACCGATGGCAAGCCGAGCAAAAAGCAGCGCCGCGACCTGTTCAAGTTTCGCGGCAGCGGTAATGACGATTGACCGCGCACATCGTCAGCGCAAAGCAGATCGATAGATGTGGGAGCGTCAGCAGGATGCGCGCATGACGCTCAATCGCCCGATCACCGGCAGCTTGGCGAGTAACCCGAACACCGGCGCGGTCAGCCGTAGCAACACCTGCGACACCTTTGCCGCAAACGGTGTGTAATAGCCCCATCCCAATGCCAGCAGTGCCAGCAACACTCCGCCGATATAATCGTCCTGCGCCCAATGTGCGCCCGCCACCAGCCGCGGCATCATGAACACCAACGCCAGGCCCCAGATCACCAGCACCTGGCCCCGCCGCTGGGCGAATACCGTCATGAACATTCCCCAGATCAGCAGCACCGAAGCATGATCCCCAGGGAAACTCTGGCTCGAACGGTCTTTCAACTCCCAGGTTTTCTCCAGCCCCGGGAAATAGTCGCTCATCCGAATCGCGCCGCTGAGCACTATCGAAGGGCTGCTGTGTTGCCAACCCATCTGCGCCGCGAGTTTGGAAAACAGCATGCGGATAAACAGCAACAGCAGCAGAATCCCGAAGAAGCCAAGAAACGCCTGGCGCACCTGCGCCGCCTTGAACACCCAATCGCCGCGAATCAACAGCGTCAGCAGAATCACGCCGACCACCGCATCAAACGGCCGCAGGCTGGCCACGGCCCACACATGCAGCCAGGTCGGATTGCTCGCCAGGGGGGCATTGAACAGGTGAAACAGCCACTCGTCGAAAAACACGCATAGCATCTGGCCTGCGGGCCACAGCCAAAAACACAGCAGTCCGAATGCGAGTAGATTGCAAAAAGCCCATCGCCGGAGGTTCCACTTGGCTTGGAACAAACCCGGATTGTTCATAAACTGTCCCTCTTTGCTCTATATAAGCTCTCTGTTTCCAGGAGAGAGCCGCACCAAAATGGTGCTAAAGCGTTCAATTTTATAAACGTTGTAACAATTTTGTCATCAATTCAGATACCTAGACCTATGACTGATTTACCGGATACCGACTTCACCCAACGCTTCATCTTCGACGAGAACGACGCCCGCGGCGAACTGGTCTCGTTGGAGCGCAGCTATGCCGAAGTCCTCGCCAAGCACCCCTATCCGGAGCCGGTCGCGCAACTGCTCGGTGAATTGATGGCGGCGGCGGCGCTGTTGGTAGGCACCATGAAATTCGACGGGTTGCTGATCCTGCAGGCGCGGTCCGAAGGTCCGGTCCCGTTGCTGATGATCGAGTGCTCCAGCGAGCGTGAGATCCGTGGCCTGGCCCGGTATGAGGCTGACCTGATCGCCCCGGACGCGACCCTGGCCGACCTGATGCCCAACGGCGTGCTGGCGCTCACCGTCGACCCGACCGACGGCCAGCGTTACCAGGGCATCGTCGACCTCGACGGCGAAAACCTGTCGGACTGCTTCACCAACTATTTCGTTATGTCCCAGCAGATCGGCACGCGCTTCTGGCTCAACGCCGACGGCAAGCGCGCCCGTGGCCTGTTGCTGCAACAGCTGCCCGCCGACCGCATCAAGGACGACGACGAACGCGCCGAAAGCTGGCGCAACCTCACCGCCCTGGCTGGCACCCTGACCGCCGAAGAATTGCTGGCCCTGGACAACGAAACCATCCTGCATCGCCTGTACCACGAAGAGACTGTGCGCTTGTTCGACGCGCAGGGTTTGCGCTTCCATTGCAGTTGCTCTCGCGAGCGTTCGGCGAACGCGCTGGTCAGTCTCGGCCTGGAAGATGCGCAAAATCTGGTGGTGGAACACGGTGGTCAGATCGAAATCGACTGCCAGTTCTGCAACCAGCGCTACCTGTTCGACGCCGCCGATATCGTCCAATTGTTCGCCGGCGCCGGTATCGGTACCCCCTCCGATACCCGCCACTAAAACGTTTAAGCACAGGTAAATCACCTGACAAATGCCGGATTAGCGCTGTTCTGACGGGAGGGCCCTACTTTTTTTGGGCTTTTCTGGCATAATCCGGCCCACTTTTTTCGCGGTAGTAGTGCGCAACTTTCTACTACAAAACGTTTGGAGCACTCGGCCACAGGCCGACGGGGAACCTCATGACGCAAGCCAATAACGCCGTATACACCGATCTGAGTGTTGACGATCTGGTCAAAGAAGCCCTGCAGCGCGGTGAAGGCGTGCTTGCCGATACTGGCGCACTGGTCGTAGAAACCGGTCACCGTACCGGCCGTTCGCCAGTCGACCGTTTCATCGTTGAAGAGCCTTCGACCCAGGACGCCATTGCCTGGGGCCCGATCAACCGCAAGTTCCCGGCCGACAAGTTCGATGCCCTGTGGGCTCGCGTCGAGGCGTTCAACAACGCGCAAGAACATTTTGTTTCCCACGTGCATGTAGGGGCCTCCGAAGACCACTACCTGGCCGTGAAGATGACCACCCAGACTGCCTGGCATAACCTGTTCGGTCGTTGCCTGTTCATCAACCCGGCCCAGTACAACCCGGCCGGCCGTGACGAGTGGCAAGTGCTCAACGTGGCCAATTTCGAGTGCGTGCCTGAGCGTGACGGCACCAACTCCGACGGTTGCGTGATTCTCAACTTCGCCCAGAAAAAAGTGCTGATCGCCGGCATGCTTTACGCTGGTGAAATGAAGAAAGCCATGTTCTCGGTGCAGAACTTCCTGCTGCCGGCCGCCGACGTACTGCCGATGCACTGCGCCGCCAACATTGGCGAAGCAGGCGACGTGACCCTGTTCTTCGGCCTGTCCGGCACCGGCAAGACCACCCTGTCCGCCGACGAAAGCCGTTACCTGATCGGTGACGACGAACACGGCTGGGGCAAGGGCGTGGTGTTCAACATCGAAGGCGGTTGCTATGCCAAGTGCATCGACCTGTCGGAGAAGAACGAGCCGGTTATCTGGAAAGCCATCAAGCACGGCGCGGTGCTGGAAAACGTCGTCATCGACGAGGCCAAGCATGCCGACTACAGCGATGTCAGCCTGACCCAGAACAGCCGTGCCGCCTACCCGCTCGAGCACGTGGCCAAGCGTTCCGAGAAGAACCTCGGCGGCGAGCCAAACGCTGTGATCTTCCTGACCTGCGACCTGACCGGCGTACTGCCGCCTGTGTCGATCCTCAGCGAAGAACAAGCGGCCTACCACTTCCTGTCCGGCTACACCGCACTGGTGGGCTCGACTGAAATGGGTTCGGGCAGCGGCATCAAGTCGACGTTCTCGACTTGCTTCGGTGCGCCATTCTTCCCACGCCCGGCCGGCGAATACGCCGAGCTGCTGATCAAGCGCATCCGCGGCTTCGGCTCCAAGGTCTACCTGGTCAACACCGGCTGGACCGGCGGCGGCTACGGCGTCGGCCAACGCTTCAACATCCCGACCACCCGCGGCGTGATCGCAGCGATCCAGAGCGGCGCGTTGATCGGCGTTGAAACGCAACACCTCGACACCATCAACCTGGACGTGCCATTGGCTGTACCGGGTGTTGAGACCGGCCTGTTGAACCCACGTAACACCTGGGCTGACAAGGCTGCCTACGACGAAGCGGCGAAGGCGCTGGCGGGTCTGTTCATCGAGAACTTCAAGAAGTTTGACGTGAGCGATGCGATCAAGGCAGCGGGTCCGAAGTTGTAAGATTCGGTCGTTGTGAAAAAGCCGCCCCTTGTGGGCGGCTTTTTTGTGCGCGAACGGTCAGTTGGCGCCTGCCGCTGTTTTGCCGGTTAGCTCAAGTTTTCCAGCGTCTGCGTGTCCCAGCTGTGGGTTTTGATCGCCAGATAAAGCATGCCGATGGTCAGCGGCACCTTTTCGCCACGCCCCTTGGCCCGCCGCTTGAGGAACACATCAAACACCGGTGGGTTGAAGTAACGATAAGTGTCGTAGTCGCCCAGATCGAGGGCGAATTCCTGTTCCAGCGCTTCCATGAGTTGCTTGGCTTCGCTGCCGTCGCAGCCCAGGTCGAAGTTGAGTGAGGTCTGCAGGCGAATGGTCTTGTGTTTCGGCAGGCCGATTTCTTCGTGCAGCAGTTGCAGGAGTTGCTGCATGACCGGGTCTTCGGGGAAGTTGGGGGCGAGGTTCATGGTGGGAGCACGCAGGAGTGGGTGAGGGGGACGGTCGCGTTTGAGGCGAAATTTGTTTCGGGTGATGAAGAGTGCCAAGCCTATCAAGAATAGAAAAACAGGCAGGAAGGGCATTCTAAGGATTACTGCTACGTAGGGTAGTAGGAAGGTGAAAATCAGGCCGGTTGCGAGAAATGTGATTGCCAAGCGCTTTCTGAGCGTGCAGTCGGTTATTTGGTAGTGCAGCACAAGGTAGAACCCGAGGAAACACATTAATTGCAGGTAGAAATTCATCGCTTCTGAGGTCCCGTCGCTTCGAGTGTTCGGGTATCCCAGCGTTTGGCTTTGACGGCTTGATAGAGCATGTGGATGGTTAGCGGGATCTTTCCCTCGCAGCCTCTTTCCACGAGTCGTAAGTACGCATCAAAACCTCGGTGCTTGAAGTAGCGGTTGTTTTTATAGTCGCCGAGGTTTATGCCGAAATATTGTTTCAGCGCTGCCATCAGTTGTTTTGCCTCGACGCCGTTACAGCCGAGATCATGGTTGATTGAGGTATTGATGGTTATGATTTGGTGTTTGGGCAGACCTACATCTTCATGAATTAGCTGCAGAAGATGGAGCATGACAGGATCGTCAGGAAAACCGGGGGCCAGGTTCAACGTTGGGGCGACGAGTAGCGGGTGAGTTGACCTGATTCGACTGTAGCGGTCGCGGTCCAAGAACAATCCTGAGCCTATTAGGATAGCGCCTATCGGGATGCTGGGAAGTTGGATTTCAGTTATCCAGTAAGGGAGCCATATTGAACAGATCAGCCCCGCAGCCAGTAGGGACAGGCCTGCGTATTTCCTGAGGTTATGGGATCTGATTTTTTTGACAAGGACAATGTCCAAAACGATAAAAACGATCCATTGAAAATATTCAATCATTGGGCTTAACCGCCTAGGAACGGGACGACAATGGCAGACATGGAGCGTTGAGGGCCTATCCCGCCTTCGACCTGGGCTTCAATTCCAATGACCACGTCGCCAGCGGGGTAGCTACGGATGATGCTTTTGATGATTAAGCCCACCGTGGTGCCAACGACGCGTGCTACAGGTTTTGAAAGCGGGTGAATGGGCGCACCGAAGGCCCCTGCCAATAATAAGGCGACGATGGTCCCGCGTTCGTTAAGCAGATCGGCTTGTTGCCGGGTCAGCGGCTTGGAAATCGCGACAGTCATCTTGCAGGGCAAATCACGAGCAAACATCTTTTCATAAAGATCCACCAGTCGATAGCGCACCTCGTTTGCTGAAGCACCGGCTTCTAACAAGCAAAGGTTTGCCAGAGCATGCTTGTGAGTGGGGAGAACGGTAAGGCGAATGACCGTGAAGGTGACGCCGTAGTGGCCGATGTGTTGAGTCCTTTCGATGTCCATGGGTTTTTGCCGAGGCAGTTGAGAGATCAATAGTTTCGGCCATGCGAAGAGGGGTTATGTAGAGGATTGGGCGGGTGTTTTGAGCAGTTTGGGAAGGGGACTACGTAGTAATAGATAGTTTCTTACGGAAGATTCCCGCATTTTCAATTTCACCGAGATTTGCAGGGCAAAGCCAATCAATTGTGGGAGTCGGGCTTACCCGCGATGGCGGTGGGTCAGGTATAGAAATGTAGCCTGAAGTTTCGCCGTCGCAGGCAGGCCCACTCCCACAGTTTTAGCTGTGTGGCTGGCTTGGTTGTGTTTGCTTAATAGCTGGTTTAGCCGTTCGTGGTTCGATCAGGCACTGACAGGCCTACTGATACACCCTGGATGATTTTCGCCGCTTCCGGCGGGATGCGTTCCGGGGTGCAGAACAGTGTGCTGCCTTTCTGGATGTTGACGCTGCGCAACTCGCCAGCCCAGTCGTAGATGTCGTCGAACAGCGTGCGGTGGATGTGTTGCAGGCGGTCGAGGTCGTAGGGCGGTTACGCAGGACGCCGTTACCGGGGTAGCAAGGCTTGATTGTAGCGAAATAAAATCACGTCACATTTTGTATAAAAAGTCCGCAAGGGCTCTAAATTCAGCGTATGTTTCACCGCAAAATCTTGTAGGACGATCCCGTCCACTACTTAAAGGGAGTTAAGCATGGGTTTGCTTCGTGTCGCTTCGGCGATGTCATTGTGTGCAGTGGCTTTTTCGATCCAGGCCGAGCAGTTGCCGATCGAGGTGCTCAGTGCGGTGGTCAAGGACCAGAAAATCGCCGACGCCGAAGTCCTGCTGCAACGTAACGGCGCACAGAACGTGGTGGGCCGCACCAACGCCCAGGGCCAGGTGACCCTCACCAGCGAAGCGGCCGATGATGCCAGCAACCTGTTGATCATCAAGAAGCCCGGCTATTCCAACCTGGTAGTGAAGTGCCCCTGCGCCGGCATGACCTACGCCATCAGCCCGGTGATGGAAAACCTCGACGGCCTGCGTGTGGTGCTGACTTGGGGCAAGACCCCGGAAGACCTCGACTCCCACATGATTTTCCCCGGCAACAACATCTACTTCGAGAATCAGCAGGGTGCCGATGCCGAGCTGGATGTGGACGACGTCGACAGCTACGGTCCGGAAACCATTACCCTGCAGAAAAAACACTTCGGCGAAAGCTACGTGTATGCCGTGCATGACTTCACCAACATCGAGAACCCAGGTTCGCGTCAGCTGTCCAACAGCGAGGCCAAGGTGTTCGTGTACATGGGCCAGTCCCTTGTGCGTACCTACTACGTGCCAAAAAACCGCAGCGGTAACCTGTGGACAGTGTTCCGCATGACCGGTAGCGGTGACTTCCAGGACATCAACACCTTCAGCGGTGTGAAGGTGGAAGCCAAGGACGTGCTCAATGAAGTCAAACCGTTGCTGGATGACAGCGTTGCAGTCGCGGCCGTGGCTGTCAGCTCTTCCGCGCAAACCGATGCGAAGCGTCTGAACCTGCAAGGTGAAGCGGCCTACCAGGCTGGCAAGCTGGATGAAGCCATCGACCTGTTCCGTCAGGCCATCGACCTGGACAATAGCTTCGGCAAAGCCTACGGCAACCTGGGTCTGGCGTATCAGAAGGCCGGCAACACCGCCGAGTCGATCTGGGCCAACCGCAAGGCCATCGCCCTGGCGAACGGTGCCACTGCCGCGACCGTGCGTGCCGGCGCCTACTACAATATTGCGCGGATCTACGAAGCGGCGGGGCAGTTCGCGGATGCGTTGCGTCACTACCAGTTGGCCAAGGAACAGAAGGCCAATCCGGTGTATGACACGGCGATCGAGCGTGTGCAGAACCGCTGATTTAGCTGTAGGGCCGTTCTAAGGTGTGGGAAGAGGGTTGCTCCCGATGGCGGTAACTCAGTCGGTTAATTTCTGACTGATACACCGCCATCGGGAGCAATCCCCTTCCCACATTTGGTTTGTGATGTTCCTACTTACACAGTCGAACTTGTCATATTTGGCCCAAGGCCATTGCCCCAGCCTGTGTATCATCCTGTCTCTTTTTTCCTTGCGACCTATCTCGATTCGCTGAGCGTCCCAGGCTATGTTTTTGAGCCACCTTCAGCGGTCAATGGAGTGACAGCTTATGCACGACACCCTCCAGCAGGTCTTTGGTTATCCACAATTTCGTTTGGGCCAGGAAGCCGCGGTCAGCGCCGTGCTGGCCGGTCGTTCGGCGGCAGCGATTTTTCCGACCGGGTCGGGCAAGTCCCTGTGTTACCAGCTGTCGGCGGTGTTGCTACCGCACCTGACGCTGGTGGTGTCGCCGTTGCTGGCGCTGATGCAGGACCAGTTGGGTTTCCTGCAACGCCATGGCATCTCGGCCGGCAGTATCGATTCGGCGCAAAGCCGCGATGAGGCCAATGAGGTGATGGCGCGCGCGCGCTCGGGCGAGTTGAAAATCCTGATGATTTCCGTGGAGCGCTTGAAGAACGAGCGCTTTCGCAACTTCCTGCAGAGCGTGCCCATTTCATTGCTGGTGGTGGATGAGGCGCACTGTATTTCCGAATGGGGCCACAACTTCCGTCCGGATTATTTGAAGCTGCCGGACTACCAGCGTCAGTTCAAGATCCCACAAGCGCTGCTGCTGACGGCTACAGCGACGCCCAAGGTGATTGCCGACATGCAGGCCAAGTTCGCCATTGCGCCTGACGACGTGATCACCACGGGCTTCTACCGGCCGAACCTCAACCTGTTGGTAGAGCCGGTGAGCGGCGCGGACAAGCGTCGGCGGCTGGTCCAATGGATGAACGAGCGGCCCGGCCAGCCGAGCATCGTCTACGTCACCTTGCAGAAAACCGCCGAGCAGATCGCCGAGCACCTGAATCGCCATGGCATCCAGGCCGAGGCGTATCACGCCGGCTTGCCCCACGACAAACGCGAGGGCATCCAGCAGCGTTTCATGGGTGGGCGCTCCAATTGCATCGTCGCCACCATCGCGTTTGGCATGGGCATCGACAAGAGCGATATCCGCAACGTGGTGCATTTCGACCTGCCCAAATCCATCGAAAACTACAGCCAGGAAATCGGCCGCGCCGGGCGTGACGGGCAATCCTCGGATTGCCTGGTGCTCGCCAACCGCGACAGCCTCAATGTGCTGGAAAACTTCGTGTACGGCGACACGCCTGAGCAGGAAGGCATTCGCCGTGTGCTGGACGAGTTGCAGGCCGCGCGAGGGGACGGGCAGTGGGAGTTTCTGCTGCGCTCGCTGTCGGACCACAGCAACATCCGCGAGCTGCCCCTCAAGACGCTGCTGGTGCAGTTGGAACTCAAAGGCGTGATTGCGCCGCGCTACGCGTTTTACGCCGAGTACCGGTTCAAGTACCTGATCGAGCCCGACGCCTTGTTGGCGCGGTTTTCCGGGGAGCGGCAGGCGTTTGTCGCAGCGATCGTCCAGGTGTGCAAGCGGGCCAAGACCTGGGCGACAGTGGATTTCGACACGCTTTATCAACAGCACCAGGCCGAGCGCAATCGCGTGGTGAAAGCGCTGGATTACTTCCAGGAGCAGGGCCTGATCGAGCTGGAAAGCAAGCAGATGACGGAGGTCTACAGCCTGCTGAAGACCGATTTCGATCCGCAGGTGTTGAGCGCCGAGTTATACACAGGCTTCAAGCAACACGAGGTCACGGAAGTGGCACGGATTCACGCCATGCTCGACCTGTTCGCCACCGAACACTGCCTGGGCCAGCGCCTGGCTCGCTATTTCGGTGATGAACATGCACCGCAGCGCTGCGGGCATTGTTCGGTGTGCCACGGCCATGTCGCGCATTTGCCGGCGCCGCCGAGCCTGGCGCCGCTTGTGGATAAAAACTTCATGGGGCTGTGCGGTGATTTTATCCACAGGCATCATGAGTACTGCGGCCAACTGCCCGGCGCCGAACGGCTGACGCGGTTCCTGGGCGGTATCAGCGTGCCGCTGTTCACCAAATTGAAGGCACGCGGCATCCCTGGTTTTGCTGCGCTGGAGGACTACCCCTACGCCGAGGTACGCGAGTGGGCCGAAATCCATTTGAATAACCTGTAAACCCACTTTGACGAGACGCGCCGATGCCTGACTCCATGCCCCAACGCGCCGATTACCGGCACTTCCAGCCGATCATTACGCGCTGGCACGACAATGATGTGTATGGCCATGTGAACAACGTGACCTACTACAGCTTCTTCGACACTGCGGTGAATACCTACCTGATCGAACACGGTGGCTTGGATATTCATGACGGCGAGGTGGTGGGGTTTGTGGTGAGTTCGGCGTGTGATTACTTTGCTTCCGTCGCCTTTCCCGAACGCATCGAAATAGGCCTGCGGGTCGGCAAGTTGGGCAACAGTTCGGTGCAGTATGAGTTGGCGGTGTTCAAGGCAGGCGAGGAGGACGCCTGTGCGGCGGGGCGCTTCGTGCATGTGTTCGTGGATCGGGGGACGAACCAGCCGGTGACGATTCCGGAGCGGTTGCGCGAGGCGTTGCAGCGGTTGGTGGCCTGACTGTGGGAGGGGGCTTGCCCCCGATAGCGGTGTATCAGCCAGCACATGGGTGACTGAAACTCGGCTATCGGGAGCAAGCTCCCTCCCACAGTGTTTCTTCAGTGTTCTTTAGATCTGATCAATCACGGTAGTGATGCTTGTTCTTGCGATGGCCATAGGCATGGCCACGGCCAGGGTGACCATCCCGGTAGTAGCGACGGTCGTCACGGCCACGGTAACGACGGTCGTCGTCATCGCTCTTGTTGCCCATGTAGTTGCCCAGCGCGCCGCCCGCGCCGCCGCCAGCGGCTGCGCCGATCAGGCTGCCGGTGGTGCCGCCCATGCTGCGGCCTACCACGTTGCCGCCCGCTGCGCCCAGGGCGCCGCCAATGGCTGCTTCGCCGCGGCTGCGCTTGTCAGCGCCGACCGCACTGCCGCCCGCGCCGCCCAGGGCTGCACCGATGGCTGAACCGGTATTACCGCCGACCTGCTGGCCGACAACCGAACCGAGTACCCCGCCCAATGCGCCGCCTACACCGGCTTCGGTGGTGCCACCGGCCATGGCTGCGCCACTGACCAGGCCAAGGGACAACAAGAGAATCGAGGAGAACTTCATAGAGAGACCTCAAGAGGATGACGGCGCGATCCTGAGGCTGTGTCGACATTGTGACAATAGAAATCCGACCAGTAACACGACTTGTACACAATTCTCTAACTTACTGTTTTAGCTAGGGAACTTAAGTGATTTCGGCGGGTCTTTAGTTACTTCGGAACGGCCGCTTTTATGCAAAAGCGGCCTTTTTTGTGCCTGGGATTTACGCCGAGCGCGCCATGATCAGGCCATTGTCGCTCGCCGCTTCCAGGCGGATCGCAACAAATTTCGACGTCGGCGTATGGCTGCCATCCCCGGTGCTTTCCAAGGGCACCAGCGGGTTCACTTCCGGGTAGTAAGCCGCTGCCTGCCCCGCCGGAATATCGAACGCGAGCAAGGTGAAGCCTTTTACGCGGCGCTCACGGCCGTCTTCCCACAGCGACACGATGTCGGCCTTTTGCCCCGGCTTGAAGCCCAGGCGGATGATGTCGGCTTCGTTGACGAACAACACGTCGCGTTGACCTTTGACCCCGCGATAGCGGTCGTCCAGGCCATAAATGGTGGTGTTGTACTGATCGTGGGAGCGCATCGACTGCATGATCAGGTCCGGCACGTGCCCTGTGGCGTGGGTGCGTTCGTGGATCAGGTCCTTGGGCAGGACGTTCGGGCGGAAGTTGGCGCGGCCCGAAGGCGTGTTCCAGCGACGTGCCCCGGCGGCGTTGCCCAGGTAGAAACCGCCCGGGTTTTTGATCCGCTCGTTGAAGTCCTTGAAGCCTGGGATGGTGTCGGCGATCAGCTCGCGAATACGTCCGTAGTCGCCCACCAGCCAGTTCCAGTCCACCGGTTGGCTGCCCAGGGTGGCGGCGGCGATGCCGGCGAGAATGGCCGGCTCGGATTTCATCAGGCTCGACAGCGGTTGCAGCTGGCCGTTGGAGCCGTGGACCATGCTGAACGAGTCTTCCACCGTCACCGCCTGCGGGCCTTCGGCCTGGATGTCGATGTCGGTGCGGCCCAGGCACGGCAGGATCAGCGCGTCTTTGCCGTGCATCAGGTGGCTGCGGTTGAGCTTGGTGCTGATCTGCACGGTCAGGTCGCAATTGCGCAGGGCTTCGAAGGTGCGCGGGCTGTCCGGGGTGGCTTGGGCGAAGTTGCCGCCCAGGCCGATAAATACTTTGGCGCGGCCTTCCAGCATGGCGTGGATCGCCTCGACCACGTTGTGCCCGTTGGTGCGCGGCACCTGGAACTGGAAGCGCCGCTCCAGGGCGTCGAGGAACGCCACCGGCGGCCGTTCGTTGATGCCCATGGTGCGGTCGCCCTGCACGTTACTGTGGCCGCGCACCGGGCACAGGCCGGCGCCTGGGCGGCCGATATTGCCGCGCAGCAGCATCAGGTTGGCGATTTCCTGGATGGTCGGCACCGAGTGACGATGCTGGGTGATGCCCATCGCCCAACACATGATCACGTTCTTGCCTTTGGCGTACATGCGCGCCGCTTGCTCGATTTCTACCAGGGGCAGGCCGGACTGCGCGACGATTTCTTCCCAGGAGGTGTCGTCGATCTGGCCGAGGTAATCGAGCACGTGGGTGGTGTGTTCGTTAAGGAAGTCGTGGTCGAACACCGCTGCCTTGCCTTCGGCCTGGGCCTGGCGCTCCCACAACAGCAGGAACTTGGCCATGCCGCGCAGGATGGCCATGTCGCCCCCCAGCGCGGGGCGGAAGTATGCGGTGTTGGTCGGCTTGTCGCCGTTGGTGAGCATTTCCAGCGGGTGTTGCGGGTGCTGGAAGCGTTCCAGGCCGCGCTCTTTCAGCGGGTTGATGCACACCACTTGAGCGCCGCGCTTCACCGCTTCGCGCAGCGGTTCGAGCATGCGCGGGTGGTTGGTGCCGGGGTTCTGGCCCCAGACGAAAATTGCGTCGGCGTGTTCGAAGTCGTCAAAGGTCACGGTGCCTTTGCCGACGCCGACACTTTGCGCCAGGGCCACGCCACTGGCTTCGTGGCACATGTTCGAGCAATCCGGGAAGTTGTTGGTGCCGTAGGCGCGCACGAACAACTGGTACAGGTACGCCGCTTCGTTGCTGGCGCGGCCCGAGGTGTAGAACTCGGCCATGTCCGGGCTCGGCAGGGCGTTGAGGTGCTGGCCGATCAGCTCGAACGCCGCCTCCCAACTGATGGGCTGGTAACGGTCGGTCTGTGCGTCGTAGCGCATCGGCTCGGTCAGGCGGCCCTGGTATTCCAGCCAATAGTCACTTTGCTCCAGCAACGCGGTGACGCTGTGCTTGGCGAAGAACGCGGCATCGACGCGGCGTTTGGTGGCTTCCCAGTTGACTGCCTTGGCACCGTTTTCGCAGAACTTGACCATGCCGCTTTCCGGCGAGTCGCCCCAGGCGCAGCCCGGGCAGTCGAAGCCGCCGTTCTGGTTGGTCTTGAGCATCATGCGCAGGTTTTTCAGCGCGTTGTCGCTGGTCAGCCATGCCTGCGCCACGCTGATCAGCGCGCCCCAGCCGCCCGCCGCACCCTTGTAAGGCTTGTAGCGCGGGGTTGGGGTTTGGTCGGCTTGGTGGTGATTGCTCATGGCTGTTTCTCCATCGCAGGGCTGTAGACCCGCGGCGCACTTTTCTGCGGCAGGTGGATGAGATTGAGGTTGTGCCGGCGTGCCCATTGCAGGGCCAGGCCGGTGGGCGACGACAGGCTGACCAGGGTCTGGATGCCCGCGCGCAGGACTTTCTGGATCAACTCAAGGCTGCAACGGCTGGTGACAATGGCCAGGCCGCCTTCGCTTGGAATCCGTTGGCGGATCAGCGCGCCGATCAATTTATCGAGGGCGTTGTGTCGGCCGATGTCTTCGCGGCCCAGCAGCAGTTCGCCCTGGTTGTTCATGAACACCGCCGCATGCACCGCGCCGCTGTGCTGGCCCAGAGGCTGGAACGCGCTGATGCGCTGGCGCAGGCCGTCGAGCCACTCGGCCGGCGGCAGGGGCGCGCCGGGCAGTACCTCAAGGTCCGGCAGGGCGTGTTCCAGCGCTTCCACGCCGCACAACCCGCAACCGCTGGTACCGGCCAGTTGGCGGCGCTGCTGCTTGAGGTTCCAGAACGCGCGGCTGGAAATCTGCACCTGAGCGTACTGGGCAGAGCCCGTGCCGCTGAGTTTCAGGTCATAAATGTCGCTAACGTCGGCGATAATGCCGCTGCCGATACTGAAGCCTACAATGAAGTCTTCCAGGTCCGTCGGCGTCACCAGCATCACGGCCTGGCTGATGTCGTTATAGGCAATCGCCAACGCCACTTCTTCCGCCAACGCGGTGCTGGCGACTTCCGTGTGTTCGAGCGTGCAAAACTGGTAGCTCTGGCTGGCGGCGGGCGCGGGCGTTTGAACAGCGGGCGCCGCGCAGACTGGGCGCTTGGCGTTCATGAGGCAGTACCGACGGCGGATGGGTCAGTGTTTAGACTAGGCGCGACAAAGCGTCGCGTCTAATTGCCAGTACTGATCTACCGATAGATGACGTCGATCAAGACTCGGTTTGCGATTTCTGAAACAGCGCGAAACACGCTTCCGCCAACGCAGAGCGCGGGGCGCTGCGGCGCATGATCAGCCCCAGGCGCGCCAGGGTGTGGGCGTCTTCGATCGGTTGCAGGCGCAGATGCTCGGTCAGCGCGTCCAGGCCACCGTCCAAGGGCATCACCGCACAGCACAGCCCGCCGTGGACCGCTTGTAACAACTGATGGACCGCGTCGGTCTGCAACAACGGTTGCGGGTGCAGGCCCCGGCTATGGAAGTTGTGATCGATGGACTGCCGGAAGTGCATGCCGCTGGTGAGCATGCCCAGCGGCAGTTCGATCAGGGCTTCCCAGCTCAGGGGCTTTTCGCCGAAGCTGAAATAGCGTTGGTCGTACAGCAGGCCCATGCGGGTTTCGCCGAGGGCCAGGGAGTCGAAGCGCTCGTTGTCCAGGCGGTCGAGGTAGGACACGCCGAGGTCCAGGCGATTGCTCGCCAATTGTTCGAGGATCTGTTCGGAGCTGAGGGCCGACAGCTCAAAGCGCAGACTTGGGTGTTCTGTGTGCAGTTGTTGCATCAGCGCCAACGGATCGAAACTCGACAGCGGCACCACACCCAGGCGCAACGTCCCCACCAGGTTGCCGCGACAGGCTGCGGCTTCGGCCAGCAGGCCGTCATACGCCGCCAGCACCGTGCGCGCCCAGGCCAGCACGCGCTCACCTGGGGCGGTGAAGCCTTCGAAGCGCTGGCCACGGTTGACCAGTGGCAGATCGAGTTCTTCTTCGAGGCTGCGCAGGCGCATCGACAGGGTCGGCTGGGTGATATGGCAACGCGCGGCCGCCTGGCCGAAGTGGCGCGTCTCGTCGAGGGCGATGAGGAATTTCAGTTGCTTGATGTCCATCTTCGCTCCAGGGCTTATTCCAATGGCGGGGGGATTCTAGCGTGTTTGGGTCTTTAGGCGGCTGGGAACCCAGATCTGTTGGGCTGGTCTAGTCTTTGGCATCTGGAACTCAAACCCAAGGAGAGAGCAGCATGAGTATTTTTAGCTTTGTTAAGGAAGCCGGCGAAAAGTTGATCGACCTGTTGACGCCGGGTAATGCGAACGCCAGCGAGCAGTTGAAAGAGCATGTGGCCAAGGTCGGTCTGGGTAATCCGAACGTACAGACCACGGTTGACGGCGACAAGGTGACCGTGACCGGCGAAGTTGCCAGCCAGGAAGAGAAAGAGAAGATCCTGCTGGCGCTGGGCAATATTGCCGGGGTCGCGAGTGTGGATGACCAGATCAAGGTCACCGACCCCGCACCGATTGTGGCGGCGCGTTTTGTCGTGGTGAAAAAGGGCGACACCCTCAGCGCGATTTCCCTGGCGGTGTACGGCAACGCCAATCTGTACAACAAGATCTTTGAGGCCAACAAGCCGATGTTGTCGCATCCGGACAAGATCTACCCGGGGCAGACGCTGCGCATTCCCGAGTAGTACACGCGGTAAACCTGTGTGGGGGCTTGCTCCCACATGGGTTCAGAGTCCGACAATGAGATCCCGGTAGTCCTCGACTGCCGCAAATTCCCCGGTGTCCTTTGGCCCTTTTTTGCTGTCCGGCTCTTTCACCGCCAGCAAATGCCCCACGCCGAAGTCCCTGGCGCTGCGCAGGATCGGCAAGGTGTCGTCGATGAACAGGCTGCGCGCCGGGTCGAAGTCGATATCGGCCTGCAGGGCGTCCCAGAACTGTGGGTTTTCCTTGGCGAAACCGTAGTCGTGGGAACTGATCATCCGCTCGAAATACGGCGCCAGCTCGATGCGTTCCATCTTCAATGACAGTGAATCACGGTGCGCGTTGGTGATCAGGATCACGCGCTTGCCGGCCTGTCGGATCGCCGCCAGAAACGTATCGGCATCCGCACGCAGGGCGATCAGGTGGGCGGTTTCCTGCTTGAGTTCGCGCACCTGGATTTTCAGCTCGGTACTCCAGAAATCCAGGCAATACCATTGCAACTGGCCGGCGTTACGCTCGAACAGAGGCTGCAACTCCATCTCGGCCATGGCACGGCTCACCCCGTGCAACTCAGCGTAGCGTTGGGGCAGGTGTTCCATCCAGAAGTGGTTGTCGTAATGCAGGTCGAGCAGGGTGCCGTCCATGTCCAGCAGGACGGTGTCGATGGCGTGCCAGGGCAAAGAGGGCATGGGGCGTTCTCACGTAAGTAAAGATATCCGACACAGACAATCGGAAAAGCCACGGTATAGTAACCCGATCACCCCAAGGAGCCGCTTATGCGCCAGAAACCCACCGTCCTCTCCCGCGAAATAGTCGCCAGTAGCCGTTTGTTCCGCGTGGAAGCAGTGCAATTGCGCTTTTCCAACGGCGTAGAACGGACCTACGAGCGCCTGGTGGGGCGCGGTGCCGGCTACGGCGCGGTGATGATCGTGGCGATGATCGACGCCGAGCATGCGTTGCTGGTGGAGGAGTACTGCGGCGGGACCGACGAATACGAGCTTTCGCTGCCCAAGGGTTTGATCGAGCCGGGCGAGGATGTGCTGGCGGCGGCGGACCGTGAACTCAAGGAAGAAGCCGGCTATGGCGCACGCCAGTTGGAGCACCTCACCGAGCTTTCGCTGTCGCCTGGCTACATGAGCCAGAAAATCCAGGTGGTACTGGCCACCGATCTGTATGAAGAACGCCTGGAAGGCGATGAACCCGAGCCGATGCGTGTAGACCGGGTCAACCTGCGCGAGCTGGCGCAACTGGCGCAAAACGAGCAGTTCAGCGAAGGCCGTGCCCTGGCCGCGCTGTACCTGGTACGAGACCTGTTGACCCAGCGTGGAGTGTTCAGCGCATGAGCGAATTGTTTCTAGGCCACCCATTCATTGCCCCGGTGATCGAGCTGGCGCGCCAGGCCGGTGAAGTCATCATGCCGTTCTGGCGCGCCAATGTGGCCGTGACGTCCAAGTCCGATAATTCACCCGTGACGGCGGCCGACCTTGCCGCTCATCATCTGATTCTCGCCGGCCTTACCGCGCTGGACCCGAGCATCCCGGTGCTTTCTGAAGAAGACGCCGATATCGACCAGAGCGTGCGTGCCGGCTGGCAGCGCTGGTGGTTGGTGGACCCGTTGGATGGCACCAAGGAATTCATTTCCGGCAGCGATGAATTCACTGTCAACGTCGCGTTGATCGAACAGGGCCGCGTGGTGTTTGGCGTGGTGTCGATGCCCACCAGCGGCCGTTGCTACTTTGGCGGCGCGGGCCTGGGGGCGTGGCGCTCCGATGTGAACGAAGCGCCCAGGCCGATCCAGGTGCGCCTGGCCCCGGCCGCCGGCGAGGCGTTTACCGTGGTTGCCAGCCGCCGACACAGCAGCCCTGAGCAGGAGCGTTTGCTCCAGGGCTTGAGCGAAGGCTTGGGTGAGTTGAAGCTGGCGAATATCGGCAGCTCGTTGAAGTTTTGCCTGTTGGCCGAAGGCAGTGCCGATTGCTACCCGCGCCTGGCGCCGACCTCCCAGTGGGATACCGCCGCAGCCCAGGGCGTGCTCGAAGGTGCGGGCGGCGAAGTGCTGGAGTTGAGCGGCGAGCCGTTCAGCTATCCGGCGCGGGAATCGTTGCTGAACCCGTTCTTCCTGGCGCTGCCGGCCAAAGCCGCGTGGCGCGAACGCCTGCTCACCCTGGCTCGCGCTTAAGGCCTCAGCAGATCAAAATGTAGGGGGGCTTGCTCCCACTTTGTTTTGTGGCGCGGCGGCTAGCGGTGCAGGACGTACTGGCCGCTGAAAACCACCGCCCGCTCGTCACTGCCGTCATTCACAATCCACGTTTCCAGGGTCAACCGTGCGCGGCCATGGCGCTTGTACGTCGCCACAAAGCGCTTCCACACTTTCTCCTCCGGCGCCTGGCAGATCACGGTCGCGTCTCGTGTGACCGGCAGCGGGTAACTGATCTGCCCTTCCTGGATCACGATATGCCCGTCTTCAATGCCTTCTTCACGCAACTGCAAGTGCAGCCAACCCCAACCCGCCAAGACCGCGCCGCAGTACAGGCTGCCGCCGAACATGGTGCTCTTGTGGTTGATATTGGCTTGCAGGGGCAAGTGCAGTTGCAATTGGCCGTTTTGCCAGTCGAGCACCTTGAGGCCCATTTCCCGGGTGAGGGGGATGTCGTGGTGGAGGATAGATTCCAGGTAACGGCTGTCGCGGCTCATGGCGGCCTCTTGGCGGATAGGGTGGGTTATTCGTCGTCGCTGCTGTGGCTGGCGCTGTCGGCAAAGTTGAGGCCGTGCTTGCGCAGTTTGTCATGCAGGGTCTTGCGCGGTACGCCGAGGGCTTCGGCGAGGCTGCGCAGGGAACTGTGGGGGCGGCTCAGTTCGGCGGCGATCAGGCTTTTTTCGAACTGTTCGACTTGTTCGCTCAGGCCGCCGGGGGTGGAGGTCAGCAGGCCGGCGGAGAGATTGTCCGGGGTGTTGTCCAGCGCCAACTCCAGGCCCAGGGCGAAGCGCTCGGCGGCGTTCTGCAATTCCCGCACATTGCCCGGCCAACTGTGGCGCAGCAGCAGTGCGCGCTGGCCCGGCTGCAATTCGTGCAGCGGCAGGCCATGGCGGCTGCTGGCTTCGTCGGCAAAGTGCTGGAACAGCATCAGCGCATCTTCACCGCGCTCACGCAGCGGCGGAATCCGCAACGGCGCGACGTTGAGGCGGTAATACAAGTCGGCGCGGAAGCGGCCCTGGTCGGCGGACTGGCGCAGGTCTTCCTTGGTGGCGGCGATGATGCGGATATCCAGCGGGATCAGTTGATTGCCGCCCAGGCGCTCGACCACGCGCTCCTGCAGCAGGCGCAGCAGCTTGACCTGCACATCCAGGCTCATGCTTTCGATTTCGTCGAGGAACAATGTGCCGCCGTTGGCGAATTCGAATTTGCCGATGCGGCGTTTTTGCGCGCCGGTAAAGGCGCCCGGCTCGTGGCCGAACAGCTCGCTTTCGACCACCGACTCGGCGAGCGCCCCGGCGTTGATCGCCACGAAAGGCCCGCTGCGCCGGCTCGACAAGTCGTGCAGTGCGCGGGCGACCACCTCTTTGCCGGCGCCGGTTTCGCCGAGGATCAGTACATCGGCCTTGGTTGCCGCCAGCGCGCCGATCTGCTCGCGCAGGCGCAGCATTTGCGGGGAATGCCCGACCAGGCGCGTGCTCAATTGCTGGCGATCGCTGAGGGCCAGGCGCAGGCTGCGGTTATCCAGCACTAGCCGGCGCAGGGCCAGGGCGCGGCGCACGCTGTCGAGCAGGGCGTCGCTGGCGAACGGCTTTTCGAGGAAGTCATACGCACCGGCACGCATGGCCTGCACCGCCAGCGGTACATCGCCGTGGCCGGTGATCAGCAGCACCGGCAGCTCCGGGTCCTGGCCGTGCAGCTCGGCCAGCAACTCCAGGCCGTCCATGCCGGGCATGCGGATATCGCTGACCACCACGCCCGGCCAATCCCGCGACAGCTGCGCGGTGAGGCCGGTGGCTTCGCCCAGGGGCAGGACTTTCAGCCCGGCCAGGTCCAGGGTCTGGCACAGGGCCTGACGCAAGTGTGGATCGTCGTCGATCAACACCACCTGAATCTGGTTATCGATACTCATACACTGCGGTCCTCGGACGGTTGCAGACTGACGCCCGGCGAGCCGGCACGCAATTTCAAGGTTAACAGCGCGCCGCCTTGCTTGTGGTTGGCAAACAGCAGTTCGCCACCAAAGGCACGCATCAAGGTGTCACAGATCGCCAGGCCCAGCCCGAGGCCCTGGGTGCGGGTCTTGGTGGTATAGAACGGCTCGCTGGCGCGTCCCAGGGCTTCCATGCAAAACCCCGGGCCGTTGTCGCGAATGTACAGGTTGACGCCCTGCTCGGTGGTTTCGGCACTCAGCCAGAGTTTGCGCGGCGGGCCTTTTTCGGTGAGGGCGTCGAGGGCATTGGCCAGCAGGTTGCCCAGCACTTGGCGTAGGCGGGTTTCACCGGCCTCGACCCACAAGGTCGCCTCGGGCAAATCGCGGATCAGCTCGACTTCCATCGCGCGCCGCCGTTTGGCCAGCAACGCCAGCGCGTCGTCCAGTGCCGGTTGCAGGGCGACGCTTTCCGGCGCATGCCGATCGCGGCGGGCGAACGCGCGCAAGTGGGCGATGATCGAGGCCATGCGCCCGGTCAGCTCGCTGATCAGTTTGAGATTGCCGCGCGCGTCGTCGGTTCGCTCATGGTCGAGCAGGATTTCGGCGTTTTCCGCGTAGCTGCGAATCGCCGCCAGGGGCTGATTGAGCTCGTGGCTGATGCTCGCCGACATGGTGCCCAGCGCCGACAGTTTGCCCGCCTGCACCAGGTCGTCCTGGGCGCGCACCAGTTCCTGCTGCGCATGTTCGCGCTCCAGCACTTCCTGTTTCAGACGCCGGTTGAGCCCTTCCAGGTCGCTGGTACGCTCGGCCACGCGCATTTCCAGTTCGCGTCGGGCCTTGGCTTCGAAGGCGATGCGGTCCAGGTAGTGTCGACGGCGCTGCATCATCAGGCCCAGCAGCAACATCAGCACCAACAGCGTGGCGCCGCCCACCGCGACCACGGTGCGTACCGGGCGGTTGATCAACGATTGTGGCGCGAGGATCTCCACGTTCCAGCCGGTTTCGGCGATGGCCGTGGATTGGCGCAGCCAGGCCGTCGGGCTCAAGGCCAGCGGTTGCGGATCGCGGGTCGGGTAGGGCTGGATCGCGATGATCGCCTGGCGCTCTTCGTCCGTCAGTGGCCGGGTGGCGCGGAACCGCCATTGCGGGCGCGAGGTCAGGATCACGACGCCGTTGTGGTCGGTGACCAGCAGTTGCTCGGGGGTGTTGCCCCACAGGCTTTCGGTGTGGTCCAGGTCGACCTTGACCACCAGCACACCGATGACTTTCTCGCCATCGCGCACCGCGGCGGCGAAGAAGTAGCCGCGTTTGGCCGAGGTAGTGCCCAAGCCGAAGAATCGGCCCAGGCGCCCGGCCATGGCTTCGCTGAAATACGGGCGGAACGAGAAATTGCGCCCGACGAAGCTGTCTTGCTTGTCCCAGTTGGACGCAGCGAGGGTCTTGCCGGTGGTGTCCATCAGGTACATCACTTCGACCCCGGCCTGGGCGGCGACGTCCTTGAGCAACAGGTTGGCGTTGGCCAGGTTGGTACTGACCTGCGGTGCCGCCAGCGCGGTGCGCAGGGCTGGCAAGTCGCCGAGGATCTGCGGCAGCACTTCATAGCGGTGCAGGGTGCCCAGCAGGTTGGCGACGTACAGGTCGAGGGTCTGGCGGTTCTGCCCGGCCAGTTCGCTGCGGTAGTAGCGCTCGGCCAGGTGCTCCAGCGGCCACAGCAGCGGCGCCAGGCACAGCGCCAACAGGGCGAGGCTGCGCCAGCGGGGTCTTCGCGGGAGGGGTGGGGTCATGGGAGTCATGCGCCTGAGGGTACAGGCGCATTATGCCTAGTGCTGCTGTGCAAGACACTCGCGCAATGCGTCTTGCCACAGCGGCTGGCTGACCTGCCACTGCTGTTGCAGGCGGCTGCAATCGAGGCGCGAGTTCAGTGGGCGCCTGGCCGGCGTCGGGTAGGCGCTGGACGGGATCGCTTCCAGGTCGGCGCAGGGTTTGCCTGTGGCGCGCAGGTGCTCGCCAATCGCCTGGGCGAAGCCGAACCACGACGTTTCGCCTTGGGCGGTCAGGTGATAGACACCCCAGTCGCCCGCTTGCCCGGCCTGCCAGCGCTCGATCAACGCGCGGGTGCTGTTGGCGATGGTGCCGGCCCAGGTCGGCGCGCCGATCTGGTCGGCGACGATCCGCATCTGCGGTTTTTCTTGCAGCAGACGCTGCATGGTCAACAGGAAGTTCTTGCCGTGAAGGGAGTAGACCCAACTGGTGCGCAGGATCAGGTATTCGCCCCCCACTGCCACGATCGCCTGCTCACCGGCGAGCTTGCTCTGGCCGTAGACGCCCAGCGGGTTGGGTGTGTCGGCTTCGGTGTAGGGCGCAGGTTTACTGCCGTCGAACACGTAGTCGGTGGAGTAATGGATCAGCGGCACGCCCAAGGCCTTGGCTTCCTCGGCGAGAACGCCGGGCGCGGTGGCGTTGATCGCGAAGGCCGCGTCCGGCTCGCTTTCGGCCTGATCGACCGCGGTGTGGGCCGCGGCGTTGATGATCAGGTCGGGGCGATGGGCGCGAACTTGCTGGCGGATCTGGTCGACGTGAGCCAGGTCCAGCCTGTCGCGGCCCAGCACGATGAGTTCGCCCAGGCCCAGGAGTCGTTGTTGCAGCTCTTGGGAGAGTTGGCCGTGTTGGCCGGTGATCAGGATCTTCATGGGAACAGGTCGGCTTCCATCAGCAGTTTGCCGGCCTGGTCCTTGGAGGACAGTTGCGGCGGTTCGGTCAGTTCCCAGTCGATGGCCAGCGTAGGGTCATTCCAGAGGATGCTACGCTCGGCGCTCGGTTGGTAGTAATCGGTGGTCTTGTAGAGGAATTCTGCGTAGTCGCTCAACACCACGAAACCATGGGCGAAGCCTTCCGGCACCCACAGTTGGCGGTTGTTCTGTGCCGACAGGCGCACGCCGACCCATTGACCGAAGTTCGGCGAGCTGCGACGAATGTCGACGGCTACGTCGAGTACTTCGCCGGCAATGACACGCACCAGTTTGCCCTGGGTATGTTCAAGCTGATAGTGCAGACCCCGCAGCACGCCTTTTTGCGAGCGTGAGTGGTTGTCCTGCACGAAGTCGCGCTGCAGCCCGGTGGCCGCTTCAAAGGCACGGGCATTGAAGCTTTCGTAGAAAAAACCGCGCTCATCACCAAACACTTTCGGTTCGAGGATCAGTACGCCGGGCAGTGAAGTTTGCACTACATTCACGGGTGTTCTCCGGCCAGCGAGTACAGGTATTGGCCATAACCGGTCTTGCCGAAGTACTTGGCGCGTTCCAGCAGATGGTCACGATCGATCCAGCCATTTTCGTAGGCGATTTCTTCGAGGCAGGCGACTTTCAGCCCTTGGCGGTGCTCGATGGTCTGCACATAGGTCGAGGCTTCGAGCAGGCTGTCGTGGGTGCCGGTGTCGAGCCAGGCAAAGCCACGTCCAAAACGCTCCACATGCAAGTCGCCGCGCTTGAGGTAAGCGTTGTTCACGTCGGTGATCTCCAGTTCGCCACGGGGCGAGGGCTTGACCGCCTTGGCGATGTTGATCACGTCGTTATCGTAGAAATACAGACCGGTTACGGCATAGCTGGATTTTGGCTTCGCCGGCTTCTCTTCGATCGACAGGGCGCGGCCCTCTTTGTCGAAGTCGATTACGCCGAAACGCTCTGGATCTTTGACCCAATAGCCGAACACGGTGGCGCCGGACGGGCGCTCGGCCGCGGTGCGCAGTTGATCACCGAAGTGTTGGCCATGGAAAATATTGTCGCCCAGGATCAGGCACACCGGATCGTCGCCGATGAATGCTTCGCCAATGATGAAGGCTTGAGCCAAACCGTCCGGCGACGGCTGCTCTGCATAGCTGAAACGCACGCCGAACTGGCTGCCATCCCCCAGCAGATTGCGGTATTGCGGCAAGTCCACCGGCGTGGAGATCACCAGGATGTCCTTGATTCCCGCGAGCATCAGCACCGAAATCGGGTAGTAGATCATCGGCTTGTCATACACCGGCAACAGTTGTTTGGACACGCCCAGGGTGATGGGGTGCAAACGGGTGCCGGAGCCGCCGGCCAATACGATTCCCTTCATCATGCAAGCAGATCCTTCATGTCGGTATTGCCCAATCGTTCGCCCTGATAACTGCCGTCCTGGACTCTGCGGCACCATTCCAGGTTATCGAGGTACCACTGCACGGTTTTGCGCAGCCCGGTTTCAAAGGTTTCTTGCGGGACCCAGCCCAACTCGCGTTCGATCTTGCTGGCGTCGATGGCGTAGCGCTGGTCGTGGCCGGGGCGGTCCTTGACGAAGGTGATCAGGTCGGCAAAGTGCGCGACACCGGCCGGGTGTTGCGGTGCCAGCTCTTCCAGCAGGGCGCAGATGCTGCGTACCACGTCGATATTCTTCTGCTCGTTGTGGCCACCGATGTTGTAGGTCTCGCCGACCACGCCTTCGGTCACCACCTTGAGCAACGCACGGGCGTGGTCTTCGACGAACAGCCAGTCGCGGACCTGCAAGCCGTCGCCGTAGACTGGCAACGGCTTGCCAGCGAGGGCGTTGAGGATCACCAGGGGGATCAGCTTCTCGGGGAAATGAAACGGCCCGTAGTTGTTCGAGCAGTTGGTCAGCAATACCGGCAGGCCATACGTGCGCTGCCAGGCGCGAACCAGGTGGTCGGACGCGGCCTTGCTGGCCGAATAGGGCGAGCTGGGGGCGTAGGGCGTGGTTTCAGTGAACAGATCGTCCACGCCGTGCAGGTCGCCGTACACCTCGTCGGTGGAGATGTGGTGGAAGCGGAACGCGCTCCTGGCCGGTTCTGCGAGCGTTTGCCAATACGCGCGGGCGGCTTCCAGCAGGCTGTAGGTGCCGACAATGTTGGTCTGGATAAAATCCGACGGGCCGTCGATGGAGCGGTCCACGTGGGACTCGGCCGCCAGGTGCATGATCGCCTGGGGCTCGAAGCGCGCGAGCACGGCGCTGACGGTGGCCTGGTCGACGATATCGGCCTGGACGAACTCATAGCGGCTGTTGGACGCGATGCTGGTCAGCGACTCCAGGTTGCCGGCGTAGGTCAGTTTGTCCAGGTTGAGCACTTCGTGCTCGGTGTGTTGAATCAGGTGGCGGATCAGGGCAGAGCCGATGAAACCAGCGCCGCCAGTGACAAGAATGCGCATGTTCGGAGGGCCTTTTCCTTGGACGGACGTTAAGCGGATGGAGCATAGCTTGAGTTGTGCGGCAGGGTCGCGCAAGCACGGTATGCGAAGGGGTTGCCTAACCCCCCTCAATAATGGCGATATAAGCGCCTGACAAAAAAGCCGAGGTCGCCCCATGTTGCTCGCTACGTTGATCCATCGCGCCAGCCTACCCTGCCCGCAAGTGGGGCCCGACCAGGCGATTCGGTTACTTGAGCAGCATTACGGCCTCACTGGCACCTTACGGTCCCTGGGCAGCCAACAAGACCTCAACTACAGCATCGACACCAACCATGGCCGCTTTGTTCTGAAAATCTGCCTGGGCGACTACGCCGCCGTCGAATTGCACGCCCAGCATGCCGCGCTCCACGCCTTGCAGACGCAGGACGGGTTGCGCGTCCCCCGAGTCATCAAGGCCCTGACCGGTGAGGACCTGCTGACCGTGACCGTCGACGGGCAAACCCTGCACCTGCGGCTGTTGGATTACATCGACGGCCAGCCCTTGACCCACCTGCCTCACGTGGGCCGCGAGGTCATCGCAGGCTTCGGTGACTTGTGCGGGCGGATGAGCCAGGCGCTGGCCGATTTTGCGCATCCGGGCCTGGCGCGGACCCTGCAATGGGACCCGCGCCACGCGCAGGAACTGATCAGCCACCTGCTGGCGACCCTGCCAGACCTGCCCCACCGCGCGGCATTGGAGCAAGTCGCCGAGCAGGTCGGTGAGCGCATTCGGCCCCTGGCGGATCACTTGCCGTGGCAAGCGGTACACATGGACATTACCGATGACAATGTGGTCTGGCAGCGCGATGCCCTGCGTCATTGGCAGATCCAGGGGGTGATCGATTTCGGCGATCTGGTGCACACCTGGCGCATCGCCGACCTGTCGGTGACCTGCGCCGCCTTGCTGCACCATGCCCAGGGCGATCCCTTTGCCATTTTGCCGGCAATCCAGGCCTGTCATGCCGTTACGCCGTTGCAGCGTGAAGAACTGCAGGCGCTATGGCCACTGATCGTCGCCCGTGCGGCGGTGCTGGTGCTCAGCAGCGAACAGCAGCAACGCCTGGACCCCGATAACGACTACCTGTTGAAAAACGCCGAGCATGAGTGGGAAATTTTCCAGGTTGCAACGTCGGTGCCGTTTGAATTGATGGAGGCGGCGATCCTGCTCTGTGTCGGGCAGACGCTGCCACCGATCGCCAGCGAGGGGTTCGCGCCGCTCTTGCCGGGGCTGGTGGGACGCGAGTTCGCGCTGATCGACCTGGGAGTGCTCAGCCCACACTTCGAAGCGGGTAATTGGGAACAGCCGGGGATTGACCGGCGCTTACTGGACGAGGCTGCGGCGGTTCACGGGTTGGCCGCCAGTCGCTACGGCCAATACCGTTTGTCGCGCACCTGCCCGGACAGCGCCACGGAACCGCAGACGTTCCCGCTGCATGTCGAGTTGCACCTGCCCCACGGTACAGCGGTGGAGGCGCCCTTCGCTGGGGTGCTGCGTGTCGGTGCCGATGGCTTGCTGTGCGTGCAGGATGGTCCGTTGAGCCTGCGCTTGTGGGGTGTAAGCACCTCATTGAGCGCGGGAGCGGCGGTGGTGGAGGGGCAAATACTGGGCGAGGTCCATGCTCCCCTGACCGTGCAATGGTGCCGCGCCGACGTTGAGCCACCGCTGTTCTGCACGCCGAGCCGGGCGTCGGCGTGGCAAGCGCTATGCCCGTCACCCTCGGCGCTGCTGGGGCTGGCCTGCGATGCCGAACCCGAACTCGACCCCCAAGCCCTGCTGGCGCGACGCGATGCCAGCTTCGCGCGCTCGCAGAAGCATTATTACGTCGATCCGCCGCGCATCGAACGAGGCTGGCGCAACCATCTGATCGACATGCAGGGCCGCTCCTATCTGGACATGCTCAACAACGTCGCTGTGCTCGGCCATGGTCACCCCCGCATGGCAGCGGTGGCGGCGCGGCAGTGGTCGCTGCTCAACACCAACTCGCGCTTTCACTATGCGGCGATTGCCGAATTCTCCGAGCGCTTGCTGGCGCTGGCGCCGGACGGCATGGACCGGGTCTTCCTGGTCAACAGCGGCACCGAGGCCAATGACCTGGCCATCCGCCTGGCCTGGGCCTACAGCGGCGGGCGCGACATGCTCAGTGTGCTGGAGGCCTACCACGGTTGGTCGGTGGCGGCGGATGCGGTGTCCACGTCGATTGCCGATAACCCCAAGGCCCTGAGCAGTCGTCCGGACTGGGTCCACCCGGTGACCGCGCCCAATACCTATCGCGGTGAGTTCCGCGGGCAGGACAGCGCGCCGGATTACGTGCGAAGTGTGGAACATAACCTGGCGAAAATCGCCGCGAGCCAGCGCCAACTGGCCGGTTTCATCTGTGAGCCGGTGTATGGCAATGCCGGGGGCATCTCCCTGCCGCCGGGCTATTTGCAGCAGGTGTATGCGTTGGTGCGCGCCCAAGGTGGCGTGTGCATCGCCGATGAGGTTCAGGTGGGTTATGGCCGCATGGGGCATTTCTTCTGGGGCTTTGAAGAGCAGGGCGTGGTGCCCGATATCATTACCATGGCCAAGGGCATGGGCAACGGTCAGCCGTTGGGGGCGGTGATCACCCGTCGCGAGATTGCCGAGGCGCTGGAGGCCGAGGGGTATTTCTTCTCGTCATCGGGGGGCAGCCCGGTCAGTTGCCGGATCGGCATGGCGGTGCTGGATGTGATGGAGGAAGAAAAGCTCTGGGAAAACGCCCAAGTGGTCGGCGCGCATTTCAAGGCGCGGCTGGAAGCCCTGATCGACCGTCACCCGTTGGTCGGCGCGGTTCATGGTTCCGGCTTCTATCTGGGCCTGGAGCTGGTGCGCGACCGGCATACCCTGGAACCCGCCACCGAAGAGACCACACTGCTGTGCGACCGCTTGCGTGAGCTGGGGATTTTCATGCAGCCGACCGGTGATTACCTGAACATTCTCAAGATCAAGCCGCCGATGGTCACCTCCAGACGCAGTGTGGATTTCTTTGTCGACATGCTGTCGAAGGTGCTGGACGAACAGTTGTAAATAATCGATTGTTATCGATTAAATGCTGTCATATTTATCGACTATGTTGTTTTGATGCTTTTAAGGCCGATTTTTATCGGTTATAAAGTCGGCCTTCACCCTTTCGGAGCCCTGATCGCCATGACCACCCTGCACAGCACACCTCGCGCCGATGGCTTTCATATGCCTGCCGAATGGGCGCCACAGACCCAGGCCTGGATGATCTGGCCCGAGCGCCCGGACAACTGGCGCCTGGGTGGCAAGCCGGCGCAGGCCGCGCACGTGGCGGTGGCCAAGGCTATCGCGCGTTTCGAGCCGGTCACCGTGGCGGTTTCCGCCGGCCAGTACGAAAACGCCCGTGCCCGCCTCGACGTGCCCAATATCCGCGTGGTGGAAATGTCCAGCGACGACGCCTGGGTGCGCGACACCGGCCCGACTTTCGTGATCGACAGCCGTGGTGAAGTGCGCGGCGTGAACTGGGATTTCAACGCCTGGGGCGGTTTTGACGGCGGCCTGTATGCGCCGTGGAACCGTGACGCGCAGGTCGGCGGCAAGATCCTCGAGATCGAGCGTGCGCCGCGCTACCGCACCGAAGGGTTTGTGCTGGAAGGCGGCTCGATTCATGTCGACGGCGAAGGCACCCTGATCACCACCGAAGAATGCCTGCTCAACCGCAATCGCAACCCGCATCTCGACCGTGCAGCCATCGAGGCTGTGCTGAGCGCCAACCTGGCTGTGGATAAGATCATCTGGTTGCCAGACGGCCTGTTCAACGACGAAACCGACGGCCATGTGGATAACTTCTGCTGCTATGTACGCCCGGGCGAAGTGCTGCTGGCCTGGACCGACGACCCGCAAGACCCGAACTACTCACGCTGCCATGCCGCCATGGACGTGCTGCAAAGCAGCACCGATGCCCGGGGCCGCTCGTTCACAGTGCATAAAATGCCGATTCCGGGGCCGCTTTATGCCACCGAAGCAGAGTGCGCGGGTGTGGACCCGGTGGACGGCAGCCAGGAGCGCAACCCTTCCGTGCGTCTGGCCGGTTCCTACGTCAACTTCCTGATCGTCAACGGCGGCATCATCGCGCCGAGCTTCGACGACCCGCTGGACAACCAGGCCCGCGAAATCCTGCAGAACCTGTTCCCGCAGCACGAAGTAGTGATGGTGCCGGGCCGCGAACTGTTACTGGGTGGGGGCAATATCCATTGCCTGACCCAACAACAGCCTGCCCCGCAGAAAAACTGAGTGCGGTTGTAACAACGTCGGAGCGACGACCGGGCGCCACTCGGTTCTAGCGTTCACAGCAAGCCCGCGGCCCCGTAAGGCCGTGGGCTTTTTTGTGTCCAACTGCCTATAAATACTGCACATTGGCATAGCTTTTGTATTGGTATTGTCACAGTGGCCCACGGTGATGACTGCGCAGTTCTGTCATAAACCTTGAGTAAGTTAGCGGCTCACGCAGTAGGAGAGAGCGCTGAAATGAATGTCGATATCAACTTGATGCACACGCGCACGTTCCACCCCGTGCGAGTCAACAGTGACGAAATCCATGCGCTGGCGCTCTGGTTGAAGGCACATGGCTCACGGCAGGTCAGGCAGCCGCCTGATTTATTCAGTGTGATGAGTGAGCGCTACCCGGCAGGCTTGTTCAGCGACGAAGAAATGCACGCATTGTGCGAATTGATGAATAACTGAGAACTCGCCGATCAACCATCGGCGAGGGAGCACGTTCGCCATTGCGGTGTGCCCTTCACTGAATAAGTGATTGAGCTATACCTGTCGCGAGCAGGCCCCCGTTTAAAGTCGGTTCAGTCTTAGAAACAGCAGGTTCCCCTCACCATGATGTGACGACAGATCTTCGGGCTGAATCTGCGTCACATGGCTCGCTTAAGCGCATAAGACCTTACTTGAAAATAATGACAATTATTTGCATTTGTGCGCGTGCCTGTTCCCACGCGTTCGACTTATAAAATATGTTAGTGAGTCCGTATTTTTTCTGTATGGATAAGATTTCCAGGCGATGGCCGAAGCGCTGTAGGCCGTGGCTTAGAATTTTTTTGCCTAAATACAGACGATTAGCGAAATTGACACATAGTTCAACGCGAGACTAGCATTGCGTCCAACGCCTGTGGCTAACAGCCATGACTCAACCAATAAGAAAAGGCCCGCGGCAGTTCAGTCGTCCGCGGGCTTTGTTTTTTTCGGAAAAAGTCGACACCAAAACAGCAATACGGAGCCTGGTGTCATAGCGCGTACTCAACCAGTAATAAGGAATATAAGAAATGTTGAAACAACGGATGAGTCTGATCGCTCTGGGGATTTTGAGCGCATCGACAGCCATGGCAAACGACCAGGAGCAATCCAAGGGTTTCGTTGAAGACAGCCACCTGAACATCGCCGCACGTAACGCTTACATCAGCCGTGACTACAAGAACGGCAAGCAAGACAAAGCCGAATGGGGCCAAGGCTTCATCGGTAAGTTCGAGTCCGGTTTCACCCAAGGCACCGTCGGTGTGGGTGTGGACGTGATTGGCCAGTACGCCATTCGCCTGGACGGCGGTAAAGGCCGCAGCGGCGCGGGCGGTATCGACTTCTTCAAGCAAGGCGACAGCGGCTCTGCCGCCAACGACCTGGCTAAAGGCGGTGCGGCGGTGAAGTTCCGCCTGTCCAACACTGTGCTCAAGTACGGCGACCAGTTCCCGAACGTGCCCGTGCTGGCTTACGACAACTCTCGTCTGTTGTCGGAAACCTACACCGGTACCTCGATCGTTTCCAAAGAGATCGAAGGTCTGCAACTGGATGGGGGCCACTTCACCAAAGAAGCGCGTAAGAGCGCTGAAGGTACCGACAGCGGCCGTCTGAAAAGCATCGATTACATCGGTGGTAGCTACAAATTCACCGAAAGCCTGTCGGCAGCGCTGTACGCCTCCGACATGCAGGACGTGCTGAAGAAGCAATACGTGAACGTCAACTACGTACTGGCCCTGCCGGAAAAGCAGTCGCTGACGTTTGACTTCAACGGCTACAAGACCAAGCTGGATCGCAGCTTCGCCCTGGAAAACCAAGGTGATGCAGACGCGCGCGACAACAAAATCTGGAGCCTGGGCGCCACGTGGGCTGTTGGTCCGCACAGCTTCACCGTCGCTCACCAGCGCAGCACCGGCGACACCGGCTACCTGTACGGCGGCTACCGCAACGATGGCGGCATCGGCGACGGCGGCAACACCATCCTGCTGGCCAACTCCTACTGGTCCGACTTCAACGGCAAGGACGAGCGTTCGTGGCAAGCGGCCTACGGCATCGACTTCGCTACCTTCGGCATGCCTGGCCTGACCTACAACGTGGCCTACGTGCGCGGTACCAATATCGACGACGGCAGCGGTCGTGGCGATGGCACCGAGCGTGAAATCTGGAACCAGTTCAAGTACGTCGTTCAGAGCGGCCCGGTCAAAGACCTGAGCCTGCGTGCTCGTGCCTCGTGGTTGCGCGTTTCCAACAACGCCAGCAACTACAACGTAGGCGGTAACGAATTCCGCCTGTTCGCCGACTACCCGATCAACGTTTTCTAATTGATCCGGCGTCGCGCCTGATTGCAGGCGATAAAAAACCCCGACTGGTTCGGGGTTTTTTTATGTCGCGGGTTCAGTCCTGCCGGTTTTGCAGAATCTTGCGGGCGAGGGATGCGTTGACGTAGTCGGTCATCAGCGTCAGGCCTTCATAGGGTTCGATCTTCTTGTTGTCGATGCACAACTGCGCCATCTGCAACAGCACCTGACGTTTCTTGCGGTTGACCCGCGCACCGGGTACGCCGAATGCGGTTTTGCGCAGTTCGGGCAACGGCGCCTCGGGCGTCAGTTCGACGGTCACCCAGATGCCTTGGATAAACTGCAGCGTGACAGTGGCGATGTGTTCGATGGGCAGCGGTTGCGCCAGATTGGCGAACACAAAATGTTCCGGCGTCAGGCGCAACGCGGTCTGCGGCGCGCGTTTGAACCGGCGGATGCCCAGCCATAGAAATATCAGCGCAATGCTGGCAATCCCCGCCCCGGCACCCACGGCGGACAGCACCGTGCCTTTCAAGCGTTCCGGGGCAAGCCAGGGCTCGCTCATCATCGCCAGCCCTAGCAACATAAACGGCAGCGCCAACACCGCCATTAACACGGCACGTCGGCGACCGCCTTCGTGCAGGGCATGTTCGCCTTGCGCCGAGGCGGCCAGGGTTTCCAGCAGATGAGTGTGAGCGCTGTGTTCGCAGGCCGCTGCGGCGATCAGGTCGTGGGACAGTTGCTCACGCAGCGGGTGCGCCGCGCTGAAAAGGGCATCGATTTGCCGGCTCGCAGCCTCTGCGTCCACGCCACGGGTGGCGCTGTGCATGGCGTCGGCCCAGGGCACACGCAATGCGTGCAGGCGCTCGCCGTTGGAGGGGTGGGAATCGGTCGGGTGGGGTTGATGCGTTTCCAGCGCTTCGTCGGGTGCCTGCAATTCTTGGCCTTGCAACGCGGCGAGGGCGGCGTTCAGCACATCGCCCTCAACGGGGGTGTCGCAATGGGCCAGTAGCACGTCTTCCACAGGCGTCTGCAACACCGATATGCGCAACAGCGCCGAGGCTACTGCCGCATTGCCTGCCAAGCGGCCACCGGCGGCGTCGGCCAGCAACTCGCGCTCACGGCTCCAGCGGTTCACCGCATGATCGAAGCGCTGCATGAAAAACACCCCGAACAGGAACGACGGGCGCATCAACCAACCCTGGATCAGATCGCTGTTCATCATGGTCTGCGCCAGCGTCTCCAGGCTGCGGCTGACGCCATCGTAGATCGGCACAAAGCGCAGGCTGTACTCGGTGTCTTCGCCGACAAAATGTGCCAGCTCATGGCCGATCACGGCGTCGACTTCCTCGCGGCTCAGCAACCCCAGGTACAGCAGCGGCACATGCAGGGTGCGCCCGTGCAGCGGCGTTTCAGCGGGCCGCACCGTGGCGGGGCTGGAGGTCACGTAAAAGCCCAGGGCGAGGCTGACCACAATATGATCCGGCGGCAACGCGCCCAATCTGTCGGCCAACTCGCGCACCTGGCGCCATAACCCGGGCGCCTGTTCAGCCGTCACCACCCGGCCGAACATCTCGAGCGGCGTGGGCTCGAACATCACCAGCATATGCCGCAGTTGTTTGAGCAGCAGCCAGATCGAATACAGGCAGATTACCGAGATTACCCCCAGCCACCCCATCAGCTTGACTTCGCCCCGGCCCAACCGGCCGATATGCCACAGCGCCAGGCCCTCATAACTCAGCACCAAGGCGAGCGTCGCCGCCATCGCCACCACCTGGCTTACCAGTACGTAGGGCAACAACCGGCTGCCCAGGGAAAATACCTGCAGCAACTGTTCTCGCGACTGCTGCGCGCGCCGCCCCGCCCATTGCGTACCGGCCAGCGCGGCCACGCCGATCAGCGCGGCGAGCAGTCCGAGCCCCATCACCCAGGGTGCCAGCGTGCGCAAGACGCGATTGAGTTGGCGCGCGGTGGGCAGCTCGGCCTCGATTCGCGCCAGTCGGGAGAGAAACTGCTCCGGGCTGAGGGCGTCACTGCCCACCGTAATGGGCACCGTCGGATTTTCTTCCACCCACCTCTTCAGCACGGGCTTCATCACGTTGACATAGGCTTGGGCTTGGTCGGGAACCAGCGCGCCCTCGGTGGCGCGCTGCAATTGCCATGTTCCAACGCCGGCCAGCAGCAGGGGAAAAATGATCAGCAGGAAAATCAGTTTTATGGCGTTCATGGGAGTCCGTTCGCAACGCAGAAAGCGAACGTTTATACCGAAGAACAGGTGGGGTGGGCGAGAGGAGCGGTCTTCCCGGGCGTTAGGAAAAAGCGCCGTGGGAAGGAGGAGGGCTCTGTAGGCTAGATCGTCAATTCTGAAACGCTTTGACCTGTCAGCGGTCGAGGCGTTTGGCGTGGGGCTTGCTGACTGTTAACCATGGGCGATGATTTGTCCTCAGAATCGCCCACTGATACCCAACAGCGGCCCCTTCTGGACAATGTCGTAGACAAAGCCATCGTGACGATAATCAACCCCCATGGCCCGGTAGCCGAGCACCGCTGAAAACCCGGGTGAAAACTCCCAGCCTGCCAGCGCTGCCAGGTCCCAGTCTTCCCGGGACTGCCCGGTGCCCACCATCCCCCAGGATGACAGCCAGAATCGATCATTCACTGCATAGTGCCCTCGCAGGCCCGCCATGGCGTCTGCCCACGTCGCATTGTCAGAGCCAGAGGAACCGCCAGCCGGCCCACCATGCAGGCGGATGGTGGTGCCGCTGTACCAGACGCGCACGCCACCCGCGACATCCAACCGACGGCTTTCATCACCCAACACCGTGTACCCGCCTCCCAGGAACCCGGAGGCGGTCTTGCTTTCCACCTCAAGTTTGGACGCGGGGGCGTCCGCCGGCAGACGGTTGCGGGTGTCGGTGTCGATGTACATCAGGTCGGCGAGTACGCTGTATGGGCCGCGTCGCGCCTCGCCCATCAGCATCGCCGACATATCCACAGTGCGTGCGATATCCGCGAAATCGGACTTTATAAACTGGGTTCCGGTGCTGCTATGGCCCACATGTCCGCGAATGCCGGCGCCCCACACGTAAGGCCCACCGTTGAAGGTCCAGCCATCGCCGTCGGCCGCCATGGCCCTTGTTGGCAAACCGGACGCGGCTACCGCCAAGGCGCCAGCCACCAATGCCAGGCGTGCATGTTTGCGCCGCAACGCCGAGCGTGGGTTGTCGCTGTGCATCATGGTGTTTCTCCGGTCAATGCTGAGTCAGCGAGAGCGCCACACCCTCGGCCGCACAGTCCTCTGTAGGCTTGAGCCCCGCTTTTTGAGCGGCCTTGACCTCTTCCTTCGCGGCCGCCAGGTCCGCCAGGAACATCGGATTACTATGCAAACTCGCCACGGTCGCAGCCCCCATGATGCGGCCTGCGTCCACATCGCTCTGCCAATGAGCATCGCAGATGACCCGGCTCTGGCCGAATGACAGCCCGCGAGTCATCAATTCAGTGGCGCGTGCGGGTTGAATCTCGGCCAGCAACAGCCCCCAGGCCCAACCGGCAGCGGAGTGGCCGGACGGCCAGGAGCCATCCGTGCGCAGCAACGGTTCCATGTCTTTACGACAGGTTCCTTCGTTGTGCGCCACGAATGGGCGGGTGCGGTTGTAGGCGTTTTTCCCGGCATAGGTGGAACCGCCCGCATCCGTCAGGGTGCGCTGCATCAAGGTATAAAGATGCGGTGTGTTTTCTTCGGTGATCGGTGTGCCCATCGCGCAGGAAAATGCTTTCGCTGGGCCCGGAAATGACAGCTCGGCATCCGCTGCCGCGAGTTTCTCCCGGGCCGTACCTCGCAGCGACAGCGCCGCTCGGCGTGCTTCCTCATCCCGCGCGAGCGCTGCAGAGTCGGGCTTTGGCGGGGCGCCAAGCAATGCCAGGCGCAGTGGCAAGTCGGCCGAGTCAAGATAGCCCGGGGCGAGTTTGAAGTGAGGGTCCGTGACCTTGGTGACAGCATCGTCGGCCAGCACCAGCCCGGAGCAGAGCAGGCCGGCCAGCCCCAGTTGCTTTTGTATTGTTTTCATCGAGGGTTCCCTTATCTATCCCGGAATTGCCGGCTGATCAAAACCGGTAGAGGGCATTCAGATAGGCGCCTGCGCCCACTTTTTCGCCTGTCAGCGGGCTGTTGCGGGCATCGGAGACCAGGGCGTAGGTTTTGACGCCGCCTTCCAGTGCCAGTTGTGGTTGCCATTGCCAGGTGAGGCCCAGTTTCAAGGTCACGTCGCGCATCCCGCCACCGGGGTGGTATTCGTCGAACCGGGTGCGTGCAGCCTGTTGGGCGGTGACACCGAAGCGCGCCATCATGTCGTTCTCGTTGCTCCAGGTGCCGTACAGGGTCGAGTCCAGGGTCAATGTCGAAGACAGTGCGTAGGCAGTGGCCACCCCGGCCTCCAGATACGCGGTACGCCCCAGGCTTTGCCCACCGTAATCACGGTTCTGGGTTGATTGCAGGCCTCGAACGAACAGGCGACCGGCCGGAAGCACCCAATACGCTTCCGCCCCGACCAAGGCCGTGCTGTCCAGGTTGCCCATTCCCCTCAGGTAGTTATCCCGACCGTCGAGGGTGTGGATTCTTTCCTTGCGCCCCGGGTCGTAACCCATCAGCAGAGCCACGCCAAAAGGAGAAAGCCCCGGCAAATCCCAGCGCAGTCCGTCCGGGAAAGCGGCGGTGAATTTGCCCCAGTTTTCGGTAGGCAAGACCGCTTTGAATTTCAGTGAAGGGAATGCGGCATAGTGTGAAGCGCCTTCGTACAACGGGCCGACGGCCAGCCCGCCGCCGACGGTCACGGAGGGTTCGTTTGAATCCTCCGCGTGTGCAGGCAATACCATCGCAAGTGCGAGTGTCGCACCGGTAATGAGCGTTACCGGATGCTTGAGAAAGTTTGAACCACCGATGGTTGTCATTGCGTCTCTCCTATGCGGTAAAGCCAAACTTATTGGCGTTTTTATTTAGTTATAAAGTTTGTAGATTTTTAATCAGCGCGTGACTGGCTGCGGCTTCGGAAAGCTCCATTGGCCATTCAGTATTTGTTCGCTTGGCTGATAAAGCCTGACTGTGTAGTTCCAGCCGGGTGGAGTCGGCAGGCAATTCGCGATCTTTGCGTCGCAGCCACCGAACTGAATGACAATCGAACCATCCTCACTTTTCTTGGCGGTGAGGTTGTTCAACGAGTAAGCGTCCTGAGGGTTTTTCTCAAAGTAACCGTCTTCGTTATAAACACTCACGGACCAGAAACTATTCACCGGAACATCCCCGACTTTGAGCCGGTACACAGTGTTGCCGTTGTTCTTTGGCATCACCCCGCCCAGGTAGATAGCGTCCTTGGCCGGGTTTCCGCCCCACCCCGTCGCAGTGCCGATCAAGTGATGGATCGGGTTGACCGCGCCCTTGGGCCCAAAGGACTGGTTGTAGTCGGGAATGGTCGAGCCCAGGACGGCCAAGGCATCACGTACCTTGGCCTGGCTGGCCTGGTCCCACTTCGGTACGACGAACTCCCCAACCTTGGCTTGGCTGACCGTGATTGCGTCCTGCAGTGCATGCACTGTTTCAAGATCTTTGCGATCGGAGGGGTCGAAGAACGTCCGCACCGCCACAAACACATAACGTGTGCCGACAGCCTCTTTCGTCAGCGTCCGGCGACCGGCGCCGTAAGTGACGATGGGTACGTAGTGATCTTCATTGATCACCGCCATCGACATGAACCTTCCCCCGGCCTCGGGCAAGGTGATCGTGACGGGGCCTGCATCGAGATCGAACACCGCCGATGAATAGAGCGTGTCCCGATTCATCCGCACCACATTCTGGGCATCGATTGGCACGGCTTCGCGGCTGTGAACAAAGCGGCCCAAACTGCCAGTCGCCACCATTTTTCCCAAGTAGAGATCGGACTCGGCACGCACGAAGTTATCTACACCCACCGGTATTGCCGCGTCCGAGGATGACTGGGCGTTCGCGCTTCCAAAAGCTGCCAACGCCATGGCGAAGATGCAGGCCGTGGATGAAGGGGACATGTAAACCTCTTGGTTTTATAAGTTGGCGTTAACTTTTTGACTGTATAAGAACGCCTTGGCACAAACTTGCCATTTGGTGCCAAAAGCAAAGCGAGCGCGCACGCGAAGGCCATCCCTGAACGGGGCTAAAGAGTTGGGCAAGCAGGCGTCAGGAGGGGAGGTTAACGATCTTGTTTCAACAAGATGGAGCGATAGCGCGACGGCGGGCTCCCGGTCCAGCGCTTGAAGGCACGCGTGAAGTGCGCGGGATCGCTGTAGCCGACCATATAGGCAATCTCGGTTGCGCTGTATTTACCGCTGGCCAGTAACTGAAATGCTTCGCTACGACGTGTCTCGTCACGTAATGCGTCAAAGTCGATGCCGCAATGTTCGAGGCGACGCTGCAACGTTCGGGGCGACAGCCCGATCGTTCGTGAAATAGTCGCAAGTTTGGACAGTTCCTGATCCGCTATCTGCTTGGCGAGCACGTCAGCTGTTTCAGTGGTCGACTTCAAGGCTTGAGTGGTTTTCCAGGCAATATCCCGAGTGTAGTGCAGGGGAATTTCAAGCAACTCACGATCGAACTCGATCATGTTGTACTCAGCGTTCATGTGGAGATTCGGGCCCAGGTATTCTTCAAGCGCCTCGTCGCCTCTTTCTCTTGGGTTCTTTAGATGTACGCGTATGGCGCCGGGCTCGCCGGACATGAGCGGCACTTTTCTGAGCACCACCAGGCTGGCGGTAATGACTTGCTTCGGATCAGCCCCGTGCTGCCCGTTAAAGTGGTGGATGAGTTTCGTCGTGCGCCCTTCGGTGACAATGTTTACTTCTCCTCCTTGATGCAGTAATTGCGTATGGACTGCCGCCATTGCACACGCCTGAGCGAGGCTGGTGGAACCCAATATCAATTCGCCCCATGCACCGAGTGAGCGCACGTCGGTCAAATGCCCCACAGACGCACCGGCGAAGGGGTCCTGTGCGATAGCTGCCATTTCGTTGGCGATATGAAAGCAGGCCGCTCGTGGTACCCAGGCATCCGGGTTTTGAAACACGTGAGGAGAGATACCAAAACGCCGAAAGAACTCCAGCGGCAACACGCTGCGCATGCTCAGATAGGGGGCTATTTGTCGAAGAGTGCTGAGTTTGATGGCTGGCGCAGCATTCGTCATGGGGGGCGCACCTGTTTTTAGAGGCAATCCACTTGAAACCGTCTGGGTGCGCGGGGAAATACGTGTGGAACTTCTGCTGAAGTCGCGCTGTTGAAAGCACAGTAAACATGATGGTCGATTCGGCGACAAGATCATCGCTTTTCGACATTCGTCCCCTTTCCCGTTACTGCTCAAGCATCAAGCTACGCCAAATGATTATCGGCGCTTCCACAGGTGCAACTTGCGGTTGCAACGGCGCCTGTGTGTGCGGTGGCGGTTCCTCTGGTTCAGGCGCTGGGGGCTGGTACTTGGCGGCGTGCACGTTATCGACTGACATATTGTTGGAGTGCGCTTATTGGAGAGTGATGATGACTTTGCCTTTTGATCTGCCCTGCTCGACGTAGCGCAACGCCTCTGCCGTCGATTCAAAAGGGAAGGAACGATCAATGACCGGTTTGATGACACCAGCTTCGATAAGCGAGGTGATTTTTTGCAGTTGTGCGCCGCTGGCCCGCATAAACAGAAATGCATAGTTCACCCCGTGCTTGCGGGCTTTTCTACGAATACCGCTGCTCAGCAGGCGCATGACTTGTCGCAGCATCCAGGACAAGCCTTGCGCTTGGGCAAAGGCTGCCGTCGGTGGCCCGGAGAGGGAAATGAGCTGTCCGCCGGGCTTGAGAACCTCGACCGATTTCATCAGCACATCCTTGCCCTGGCTGTTTAATACCACGTCGAAATCGTGTAATTCGCTCGCAAAGTCGTGCTTCTTGTAGTCGATGACCACATCCGCCCCAAGCGCCTTCACCCATTCGACATTCGCCGTGCTGGTGGTGGTTGCAACGAAAGCGCCGAGGTGTTTGGCGAGCTGGATGGCAAACGTGCCGACACCGCCGGAGCCGGCATGAATCAACACCTTCTGGCCTTTTTTCAGCTGGGCGGTCTCAACCAGCGCCTGCCAGGCCGTCAAGGCGGCCAAGGGGACGGACGCCGCTTCGGCCATGTCCAGGTTCGAGGGTTTCAGCGCGAGCGCGTTTTCGTTCACGGCGATCAGTTCGGCAAACGTGCCGATGCGATCCTCGGGAGGGCGTGCATAGACTTCGTCTCCCGGGTTGAACCGCGTCACCGCCGAGCCTGTGCGAACGACCACCCCCGCCAGGTCGTTGCCCAAGACCAATGGAAATGTATAAGGCAGGATCAGTTTGAATTCGCCGGTTCTGATCTTCGAGTCCAACGGGTTCACGCTTGTTGCGTGCACCTGGATCAGAACGTCATGCACACCGACCGCAGGGTCGGGCACTTCGCCAAGCATGCCGTTCTGCTTGCCGTAGCGGTCGATAAGAAATGCCTTCATGTTGCAACGCTCTTGTCGGTGGAATGAGAACGGGGCGCGGCCCCGGCAACGTTGATGCGATGAGACGTTCAGGCGTCGAGGAACGCCAAGGTCTTGCTCACGAAATCGCCAGGGTGCTGGAAAATGCTGCCATGCCCGGCGTCCGGGTAAATGACCAGTTGCGCGTCGGGGATTCGCTTTGCCAGCTCAAGCGAGTTGACCGTGGGCACCATGATGTCGTTGTCGCCGTTGGCGATCAGCGTCGGCATCTGCAAGCGCCCGAGGTCTTGCGGCGCCTGCTTGCCCCACGCAGTAATGGCTTTTAATTGCCGAAAAAACGCACGGGGTGTCGGGCCTTTGTCCCGGTCTTGCTGGCGTTCTTTCAGCCGTCGCAAATACTCGGACGCGGCGCGTTGTCCGTTGGCCGTGCCGGTAAAGAATAGGTAGAACTTGGGATCGCGTAGCGTCAGCAGCCCCTTGAGCATCAACGGCCAGGTCACCGAACCGACGTTGTCGATGCCTGTGCCGCCGGCCGGTCCGGTTCCGGTGAGGATCAGCCGGCGCACGCGTTCGGGGGCTTTCAGGGCGATGTCTTGAGCGACGAAGCCGCCGAGTGAAAAGCCGAGCAGGTCCACCTTGTCCAAACCCAACGCACGGATAAAACCGATGCCATCGTCAGCCATTTCACCGACGGTCAACGGCGCGACGCCCCCCGAGCCACCGATACCACGGTAATCGGTGGTGATGACACGCCGGTTTTTCGCCAGACCGTCAATGATCCTGGGGTCAAAGTTATCCAGCACTGCCCCCCAATGGTTGAACATGACCAGCGGAACCTGCGTTCTGGGGCCCAGATCGCGGTAGGCAAAAGGTATCCCGCCCACCAGAACCGACTGGTTCGCCGCGTGGATAAATGACGACGGTGAACCGGGATGATTGCTGCTAGCCAAAAGAGTCATGTTTATTCCGTGCGATTGCTGAGCGAGGCCGACCTGCTCGACAGGGTTCAGACTTCAGTCAAATAACGCGGCGCCACGACGGACTGTCTGATCTGCGACAAAAGACCCTGACGTGCGGTTTGCAGGGCATCCCAGCGCTCGCCTTCTTGCAGCGGCGGAATGGTCACCGGTTCGCGGCGATCGAAGCCGACCAGTGCGGCATCGACCAGGTCAGCCACTTCCATGACTTCGCTCAAGGTGTTGATGTCGATACCGGCGCGATCCCAGATCTCCGTGCGGGTGGCCGCGGGCAATACGGCCTGCACATAAACACCCTGAGGCGAAAGCTCCAGGCTCAGGCCTTGGGAAAGGAACAGCACAAACGCCTTGGTCGCCCCGTAGACCGACATACCAAACTCAGGCGCCAGGCCCACCACCGAACCGATGTTGATGATCGCGCCTGCACCGGCTTTGGCCAGGCGTGGCGCGATGGCGCTGGCGAGTCGCACCAGCGCCGTGGTGTTGAGGGCCACCAGTTGCGCCACGCTGTCGGTGCTTTGCTCGATGAAGCTGCCGGACTGCGCGGCACCGGCATTGTTGACGAGGATGCCGATGCGAGCGTCATCCCGCAGGCGCGCTTCGACGGTGTGCAGGTCGCCGAGTTGAGTCAGGTCGGCCGCAAGCACTTCAACGGCGACGTTGTGTTCGCCACGCAACTTTGCGGCGAGCGTTTCCAGGCGCGCGTGGTCGCGGGCAACCAACACCAGATCATGCCCGCGTTGGGCAAAACGCTCGGCGTAAACCGCGCCGATGCCAGTGGAAGCGCCAGTGATGAGAACGGTAGGGTAAGTCGTCATGATGTCAGCTCTTTATCGGGAACATGGATTGATGCACGAATAAAACCGGGCTCGATCAGCCAGTGCTCAGTTCGCGCGGGTGCTGGATTCGGCAAGCGTTGGGTAGTCGATGTATCCCGCCGCGCCGCCGCCATAGAGCGTGGAGGGGTCGAAGGCGGACAGCGGCGCAGCGGTCTTGAGCCGCTCCACCAGATCGGGGTTGGCGATAAACGGGCGGCCAAAGGCGATCAGGTCGGCCCTATCGTGCGCAAGGCGTGCGGTGGCCAGGTCCAGGTCATAGCCGTTGTTGGCGATGTAAGTATTCTTGAAGCGCTGGCGCAAGGCGTCGAAATCAAAGGGCGCCACATCGCGTGGCCCGCCGGTTGCGCCTTCGACGACGTGCAGATAAACGACGTCCAGGGCATTGAGTTGATCGACGATGTAATCGAACTGAGCCTGCGGATCACTGCTCGATACCCCATTGGCCGGCGAGACCGGCGAAAGGCGAATCCCCGTGCGATCAGCACCGATCTCGGCGGCCACCGCGGCTGTCACTTCCAGCAGCAGGCGCGCACGGTTTGCGATCGAGCCGCCGTAGGCATCAGTGCGCAGGTTGGCACTGTCCTTGATGAACTGATCCAGCAAATAGCCGTTTGCACCGTGGATTTCCACACCGTCGAAGCCTGCCGCAATGGCGTTTGCCGCCACTTGGCGGAAATCGTTGACGATGCCTGGGAGCTCGTCAATTTCCAGCGCGCGCGGCTCGGAAACGTCCTCGAAGCGATTGTTGACGAACACCTTGGTCGCCGCACGCAGCGCGGAAGGGCCTACCGGCGCCGCGCCGTGCGGTTGCAGATCCACGTGGGAAACTCGGCCCACATGCCACAGCTGCAGGAAAATCTTCCCGCCCTTGGCGTGTACGGCATCGGTCACCTTGCGCCATCCCTCTATCTGAGCCGCTGTGTAAATACCTGGCGTGTCCTGATAGCCCTGCCCCTGCTGGGAGATCTGCGAGGCTTCGGAAATCAGCAACCCCGCACTGGCCCGCTGGCTGTAATAGGCCGCAGCAAACTCACTCGGTACAAAACCCTTTCCGGCGCGATTGCGCGTCAGTGGCGCGAGAACCACGCGGTTCGACAGCGTCAGAGCCCCCAGTGTGTAGGGGGTAAACAGGTTTGAGTCGCTCATGGGTGTGTGTTCCGTGCCCGTTGGTAAATGGTTATCTCGCTTGCGATTAGGATGATGATCGAAATCTAAACTGTCAACGGTTTTGATTATGGTCGACATCTATGTATCATCAGCCGATGAATTTCAGCGGTAGAGAGGTATCGAACATGCGAGTGTCCAAGGCTCAGGCCCAGGCAAATCGGGAGCACATCGTCGAAACGGCGTCAGTCGTGTTTCGCGAGCGCGGCTTTGACGGAGTCGGCGTGGCCGACCTGATGGCCGCCGCCGGTTTCACCCATGGCGGTTTCTACAAACATTTCGCTTCAAAGGCCGACCTGATGGCCGAAGCCTCAGCCAACAGCCTTGCGCACTCACTGGCCAACGCCGAAGCATTGAGCGTGAAGGACTTCATCGATCTGTACGTCTCCAGGGAGCATCGCGACAGACGCGCCACGGGTTGCACCATGGCAGCGCTGTGCGGTGACGCAGCGCGTCAATCGGGCGACTTGAAATCGGCATTCGCTGAAGGCATCGAGCACATGCTGCAAACGCTCGGCGAAAAATACCCGACCGGCCCGGATGCGGCGCCGGGTGAGGCAAGGCAGAAAATGATCGACCTGCTGGCACGCGCGGTCGGCGCGATCACGCTATCGCGCGCCTGCCCTGACGACTCGGCGCTGGCGGATGAGATTTTGGCGGTGTGTCATGGGCAGATGATCGAGTCGTTGTCGGAGTAGTTGGGGGTTTGATGGTTGTGGGGGGCGGGGGAGGAGCATGATTTTTCTGTGTTGGGGGTAGCCCTTGGGGGGGGCAGGATTTGCTTGCTGACTCTTCCTTCAGTAACCGCTCGTTCACCCCCGAAACAACAAAGCCCTCGCATTTCTGCGGGGGCTTTGTTTTGTATGGCGGCACCAGACGAACGGTATCTTTGGACGAGGCTAGGATTTCTGCAGATCTGGAATGCGGTGGAAAATTTAGCGTACCCCAACTAGTAACTATAAATAAATCAGCTAGTTATGGCTTTCTGTGGAATCGAACCCGGGCCTTTCGAGGCATCAGCGACGTTGTCGCCGGAAGTGGCACTGACAAGAGTGACGTCTGTGCTAGCGGCTGCATTTTGAATGATGTCAATATGACGCCTTTCAAAGCAGTAACTGAGGCAAGGATGGCATCGAAAGCTTTTGCAAAATTCCATAAGACCGCCAGGCGTTGCGAAACATTAGTAGACGCCTATACGACGATCCACACGATGAACGCGGCGGATGAAAACGTCCCGTCAGCTCCCAAGGATATAATCCGCGCAGCGGTCGTGCTTGCAGTGGCGGCTCTGGACGCCTATGTGACCGACGTGTTCGTCGAAAAGCTAGCCACGTACCTTAAAAGGCAGCGCCCCGATGACTCGCTGGTTGAACTGCTTTTGAAAGCAGGCCTAGATACGCGTGAAGCATTAAGCCTTCTGACTATGGAGCGCCCCTACCGTCGTATACGCAATTTAGTACGATCATATTACGCTCAATATACCACCCAGCGATTTGACGTTATCGACTCCGTATTTCTTGTGTATCGATTAAATAAGCTAACTGACGCCGCTTTCAGGAAGGCTCGTCAGGCTCACATCAAGAGCCGGGTGGGGGACCTCATCATTCGACGCCATGAGATCGTTCATGCCGGAGATTACAATCAGGCAAACCGCATCCAAGATATTGACGAGGTTAAGGTCAAGCGATGGATTAAAGCGTTGGAAGACATGGTAACCGCTATGGACGAGATAATTTGCAACCGCATCCCGACTCCTGAGGCACGACGGGTGCCTGCGGTAGCGAATGACGCAGCGGCACCTGCCGCTCTGCCAGTCGCGGATGATGACCTAGAAGGGCCCATATTGGCCGAAGCAGGCGAAGATTGATGTGTCAACAATATTGGTGTTGATGCACTGGAATGGATAGCTGAAATGGAGCTTTAGTTTTCAATGATTGGTGCCAAGCTTCAGATTGCCTTTCGAAAAAATTCGAAAGGCGCACGCGGGGAAATTGCGTTCTTCCGTGCCTTCATAAGCGCATTCGACCGTAGAGAATAGGCTGAATCCGCCAAAAGCTGCCCGTGGTAACACGCAGCAGACGGCCAAGTGCTGTCATCCGGATGTGTCAACAAATTTGAGGACAATTCATATTGTTTACAAATACTGGCGTGATATTCTCGTCGGCGGCGGGCTGTGTGGACGGCGCTTTGGAGACATTGAGCCGACAGATTCTAGGTTGCTAGAACAAGGAGGTTCGACTCCTCCCTCGCCAACCCAATGAAGGTTTGAAATGTGTCATACCATGTCGAATTAGGTTGGAAAATCTTCTCCAGTCTTTCCCCACAAGGGATTGAAAAAACTAGGCTGGCTAACCCGCTTTTCAATATCAAAGGGGCTAGCTCTTTTTTGCGTACGCTTGGAGGCAATCCACGCGTCCCTTACGCGCCCACAACACTTGAGCCAACAAAGAACTTTCATCACGCGTTGCGGTCGTCGAAGAGCGAGCTAGGTGTTGAAGGAAAACAATTTACCTTCACGGTTTTTTTTGAGCAGGTACAACAACGCCTTCAAGTAACAGTAAGCTTGCGAAGATATTTATCTTGCATTTGCGCTTCAGTAAAAGTACAGGCTTTTGATGTCGAATGCCTTGCTACCATTGCCGGCTTGCAAGATATTAAATCCCATCATGGGTTGTTTAAGTTTGTTTCTGAAATTCTTGCGATCACTACTACCGGCACCGCTAGTATAAAAAAACTTTCCGCGCCTCCTAAAATCTTTCCAGCCATTCAAATTATGAATTTAGGTAGCGAGGCGGAAGATACGTTACATCGTCTAGTCGAAATCCTAACGCGTCACACTATCGAAGAATCAGACATAGTTGATTCGGTTATCCAAAAAAACAAGATCCATCGAATCGATAAAACATTGGTGCTAATAGATAGGCAAGGAGTTCTTTCCTACTTGCCACCTCACTGTAGCACCAATCAAATTGAAGGGAATATTCAACGTTTTAAAAACGCGTCCTCATTAATGGAATTTGCATGCGCAATTAAACGAGATTTAAAGTCTGATTTTATCTCTGGCAAGATCATTGAACCAATCATTAATGATGCGAAATATTTTTTACCTGATAGCATTTCTGCTCAGCGAATGTGGGGGCTATTGACGAGCGAATTTAGTATCCGACATGAGCTAGAGCAGGGGAACGAATTAAACTTAACTCCAATCTCAGAAAACATCAGCGCTCATGAATCCTCGTCTCCGCAGCCTAAACAAGTTGTTTTTCAGTTCATTTCCAATGATCAATACAACGTAACAGGACAAGTCGGAGCAATCGGCCCTAACGCTCAAGCTGTAAACAATACGTTCACCCAAGTCTTACAACAAGCGGCATGCGGTCTCGACCTACCTGCGCTTGCTACGGAGCTTGCGATACTTCGCAACTCAATGCGTAATCAAGCTACCGAAATCGAACACGACCAGGCAGTTGCTAGCATTGGCGCTGCGGAGAGCTCGGCTAAAAAACAAGATGGCGCAGGGGCATTGGAACATTTGAAATCTGCTGGAAAGTGGGCATTCGATGTGGCAACGAATATTGGAACCAATGTCGCGGCTAAGGCAATTCAAATAGCAATTGATCTGTAGCAAATATCTATAGTTAGATTTTTCCAGGACATTAGCAATGCCTATCACCATCCCTGATTCTTCATGGTACAGAAGCAAAAGCTCAGAGAAAAATGCTCCCGCCTCGTGCCCCTACGCAAATGTACATAAATGCCCAAGATACTATGCGAGCATATATATGCTTGGCGAAGCAAGAATCATCACCTCTATAAACGATGATAAAAAAGCGTCTTTGGATGCTTTTTGGGCTAGCTCCGAACTGCTACCAGTTATTGCTGAAGAGGAAACTTGCATACATGGTATTCAAGGAAACTGGAGCGCTTTTTCAAATTTTTGCCCTGAGGTTACTTTCGCTTATCTTCATTACTACGCAAGCTACTTGGCGAAATACGTAGATGAAATTGATAGCGACTGCGGGCGTAGGATTGCTGAAAGGGAAAAAACCCCCAACGATTGGCGATATGAGTGGGGCTTTATATCTCCCTGCCACTTTTTAGATTGTAGTGTGTACAATCAAGTCCATGATTTCAATTCAAAAGAAATTGATGCCAATAAGCGTTTGTTTCCAAAACATAATCAGGTTTTTGTTCAGCAGTTCATTTCTCAGGAGATTTCTATGGGTGACCAGTACAACGTAACAGGGCAGGTTGGTGCTATCGGGCCCAACGCCAAAGCGGAAAACAATACATTTAACCAAGTAATGCAACAAGCAGCATCCAATCTCGATCTACCTGCGCTTACTGCGGAGCTTACGACACTTCGCAATTCAATGCGTAATCAAGCTACCGAAGTCGAACACGACCAGGCAGTTGCTAGCATTGGTGCTGCGGAGAACGCGGCGAAGAGACAGGATGGCGCAGGGGCATTGGAGCATTTGAAATCCGCTGGGAAGTGGGCGCTTGATGTGGCAACGAAGATTGGAGCCACCGTCGCAGCCAAGGCAATTCAAACAGCAATTGGCCTTTAGTAACAGTCTAGCCAGTCAACTCAGCGAACTGCGTCGCAGCCACTGAATTTGAATATTAGTTTCCAGCATTGATCGTTTGCTGCCATTCCGAACAGGCAGCAAACGAACAAGAGCGGAGGTTCAGACATGCTTACTGACCGTCATAGGCACCTAGTAGAGATGACAGATAAGCTTGACAATTAAGTGGTGTCATTCGCTGGCCATCACGCGAGCGATTACTATGAAAATGTTCGGCGCACCCAAGCTCGTATCGGCTCGGAGTTCTGAGGTTTTCCCAGCCTAAGCAAATAATTAGTACATTTTTAATGCTCACCGAGTATGTCATTTAAATCGATAACTACGGCTGGCATTCCGGATAAATATCAAAATCTTTGAGCTATGAAGGAAGCAAATCATGGACGGTCGTGACAAAATCACTATTGACAAAAAAGCAGTAGCGCGCCATCCGGAAGCCCCTTGAGGCGTATTATAAGGCGTTAGGCCAAAATGGCTATGATGGGAGTGTCGAGCGCCCAGGCAACTGGGAAGAAGATGAGGAACTGTTCAAGGCGATATTCAAATCAAGTTATGTTTCTCGCCACTTAGACTGGCTCTATGTTCTCGAAATAGTTTATGCTGTAATTGATCACCACTCCCCGCTGAGCGCCGAGCAATTCGCTCAAAAGCTTGAGGATGCAATAATTGGAACTACCGGACAGCGGGACTATTTGGCGATCATCCCATTGGGCTTCAGAAAACCATTTGGATTCCCTCATCTAATTAAGCCTCCTCTTTTGCGACAATTTAAGTTGGGGGAGTTCACCTTTTCTCCGCCAGCAACCTCTGCCAAGCTCCTCAACAAGATAATCGTAAAGCACAATTTCCCCCCTGTAAGCGTGACGGACTTTATGCATGCAGCACGGACCTCACACGAAGCACTCGCCCGCGAAATCTTGGTAACTGTGGATGCTCATGGAGATGAGGATCGTCTTCGTTTTAGCGTGGAGTCAAAATTTAGAACCCTAAGTAGACTGATAGAGGTTTTCGCCAACCTATTCACAGGCACCGACGCCGGCTTCGGTCATACAGGGGCGGTTAATCATTTTTTCCTTCTTAGCAAAACAACAGGTGAATTCAGAAGATTCCCAACCACAAAGTCGCTGTCATTCAACTTTGAATTGAGTGAAGAACTACTGAAATTTCTTAGAAAGCCCGATTTCGTTTTTTTCTTTGAGCATTTGAACTCATCCAAGGAGAGCATGTATTCCCGCATGCGGAACGCATTTAAATTTTTCTCAATGGCGTTCAACGCTGACGACAAGGTGGCAAGCTTTCTATTTTACGTTATATCCATTGAATCTATATTTTCGCGAGACAAAAGCTCCCCAATTAAAGCAACGCTTGCTGACTTCTCATCTTTACTTTGCTTCCCTGCCGAGCAACGCCTAAACGCTCACCGTATGCTCCGCGAAGCATACGATTTGAGGTCTTCAATAGTCCACTCTGGTGTTTCCTCTGTTACTGGTAAACACGTTGAGGTCGCGAGATCACTAGCTGCTCGTGCTCTCTATTGCAGCATGTTTTTGTGTGAAAACTTGAATGAGGGACCTGGGAAACTAGAGGACAAATTTTTCGATCACTTACGTGATCGGAAGCTGGGTGTTACCAAGGCTATTGTTCCGCGTGAGATGCAGTTTTTTCTGGAGATAGATGATCACGATGAATGATCGTTCGTTTCGCCAGGCGGGGTTCAGGGAGCTAGGTGCGTTGAAGTTGATGATGTAAAGGTCGATACGGGTCGATAGCTGCCCCTCCATATTGGCCGCTATACTTTTTTTTGCGACAGTCCGCTGGGTCGGTTGCAGCCGGTAGCGGAAGGCAGCATTTGGCTGTTTTCTGACCTTCGTTTAGCGGTTGAAGTGCCAGGGTTTTCCTAAGCGATGGGAGAGTAATTGCATGGTCAGCAGATAGTAATAGCGCGTTGATTCAGCGTGCTGGTTTAGGTGGCAATTAAAAAACCACTCAAGATGCTTTCTCTGCCAAGTCCATGGATTGTCGCGTTGCCAGCGCTCAGCGATTGCTGTTTGGATAGCCTTCGCCTGACGAAGGTGGCGGTGGCGTGTGGTATGCGACCCGGTCAGGACGCCTGACAGGAACAGCTCCATATCGAATGCCATGCTCATGCTCGACCCCCAATGTAAGCCGACACTACGTCGGTACGGCCGTGCCCCAGCTCATAGGAAACAGGGGTCAGACCACCATTATTGAAAACATGCTCTGACCCCTATTTTCCTAATTTAGCCGTGAGCGCGAAACCAGTTGCCATCCAGCGGCTATAACTGGCGTAGGAACCCCGTCGATGGTTGGATCATCAGCGTAGGGTGAGACCCCCACACCCCTGCTTGAGGGTGTGTATATGAATATCAAGCGTACTTTCAAGGGCTGCCGGCAATGGTGGCCCTTTTCTTTACCTGTCACAAAAGTGTGTAGCGCTTGTATAGCTGGTCGCCGGGGGAAACGCTGTCCTGTCTTTTTTCATGGGGCTTGTTCACTCCCCATCAGGCGTCGTCTGCATTGTCTTCCATGATCGGCAGACCAATGCAACGATCAAATATCTGGATCAGCGGGCCATCGTCGCCATGAAATGACTGATGATTCGCTTTAATCCATTCTTGTTTGTCGACTTCCCACCAATTGATCTCGTAACCCGCGTTGATGATGATCCATTCGAACAGCATCCGCTGGGCTCGTCCGTTACCTTCTCGGAAGGGATGTGCGACGTTCAACGTACTGTAGGACTCGGCGACGGCTTTGAGCAGTAAGTCGCGTGAATAGCCTTCAAACCAGCCGTTGGACTCGACTTTTCGGAATTCTCTGGCGGCTTCCGGCTCTATGCGGTCAGGGACGCAGAACTGATTTCCACCTTTGCTGATCTTTACCGTCCGGAGCTCGCCGGCCCAACTATAGATAGCCGAGAATAGGGTACGATGAATTTGTTTCAGAGTATCCAGGCTGTATGGCGGCTCTATGAACTCAAGCGCGCTCTGCGGCAGCCTCGGTGAGATAGCGTTCGGCCTCGTTGAGGTCGTCCTCATCATGCAAATCAAGTAGGTTTTTGAGGGTACCTGTTCCCCGGTAACAGTAGGGATCCTGATCGACCCCGTATTTGTCATTACTACTCAAGCTTTGATTTGCCGAACGGCCATGAGCGCAGCTTCGCGAGTGGGAAGCTTGTGATCGTCATTTGGAGAGGTCGTAAAACCCTCGAGGCGCAAGCTGGCCGCGAAGTTGGATTTACGGTGTTTGGCGAAGTAGGCTTTTTTGGCTTGAAAACTCAGCTTTTCCACGTCTGCTCTCCACGGATGTGTGCCCGAGAGTATAGCTTATTCAACTAGCTGTTTGGCTCTGCATCAGCGCTACTCGTCGCCTTGGGAGATGCTCCCACCGAAGGCCGGGCTGGAAGGACATTTCGTCAGGCAAAAAAAAGCCTCGCATCGCTGCGAGGCTTTTTAATATGGTGCCGGCACCAGGAGTCGAACCCGGGACCTACTGATTACAAGTCAGTTGCTCTACCAACTGAGCTATACCGGCGTGTTAGGGCGACGATTATAGCGATTGAAAAAGTTCTGTAAACCCCTGAAATCTGACTATTTTTGCGAAAACCCAAGTTTTCGCCCTTCGCCCTGCATTTACCCGCTTCTCCCGCAGCCAAATGCCCCGATCAGCGCTCGTGCATGGCCTCTGCGCGGGATTTGATGATTGGCTTGAGCAGGTAGCTCAAGATGCTCTTCTTGCCGGTGATGATGTCCACAGAGGCCACCATGCCGGGGATGATCAGCAGAGGTTTGTCGTCGGTGCCGAGGTGGCTGCGGTCGGTGCGCAGTTTGATGACGTAGAAGGTGTTTTTCTTCTCTTCATCCATCACGGTGTCGGCGCCGATCTGTTCGAGTTTGCCTTTGAGGCCGCCGTAGATGGTGTAGTCGTAGGCGGTGAATTTGATCATTGCTTCCTGGCCGGGGTGGAGGAAGGCGATGTCTTGCGGGCGGATCTTGGCTTCTACCAGCAAGGTGTCGTCCAGCGGTACGACTTCGGCGATGTCGCTGCCGGGCTGGATCACGCCGCCCACGGTGTTGACCAGCATTTGCTTGACGATACCGCGCACGGGGGAGGTGACCATGGTGCGGCTGACGCGGTCTTCCAGGCCTTTGGAGGTGGCTTGGGCCTTGCTCAGGTTGGTGCGCGCTTCGTTCAGTTGAGCCAGGGCTTCGCTGCGGAATTTGCCGCGGGTCTCGTCGATTTTGCGTTGCACTTCGTTGATGGCGGCCTGGGCGCGGGGGATGGCCAGGGTGGTGCCATCGAGCATGCCGCGGGTTTCCACTTCGGAGCGTTTGAGGCGCAGCACTTCTACCGGCGAGACCGCGCCCTGTTGTACCAGCGGTTCGGACATGCCGATCTCCTGGCGCAGCAGGTTCAGGCTGTTGCGGTATTGGTCCTGCTTGGAGGCGAATTCACGCAGTTCCTGCTGGCGTTGCAGCAGTTGTTGTTGCAGCCCGCCGATTTCGTCCGACAGTTGCTGGCGTCGGCTCAGGTACAGCGACTCTTCGTTCGAAGCCTGGTTGGGCACGGCTTTGCGCGCGTCTTCGGTAATGTTCAGCGGGCGATTTTCGACTTCGGCGCTGAGGCGCTCCACGCGCAGTTCCATGGCCACGCGGTCGGCTTCGGTTTCGCCGACGTTGGAGGCAAAGCGTGTGTCGTCCAGGCGTACCAGCGGCGCACCGGCGTCGACGATTTGGCCTTCATGCACGTAGATCTGGGCGACGATGCCGCCTTCCAGGTTCTGGATTTTCTGGATGCGCGAGGAGGGGATCGCCTTGCCTTCGCCTTTGGTCACTTCATCGATGATCGCAAAGTGCGCCCACAGTATCAGGAACACGAAGAAGCCGATCACGCCCCAAATGGTCAGGCGCACGATGCGCGGGGCGTCGTCGACCAGGGCTTTTTCGACTTCGGGCAAGGGCTGGTCTTCGAGCGAGTCGGTGCCTCTGAAATAGCCGAAGATGACGTCTTTCAAACGGCGTGGGCCGGATTTAAGCAACACTGATCTGCCCCTTTTTCAGCGCTTCCATGACGGCCGCTTTTGGACCGTCCGCGAGTATCTGGCCACGGTCGATCACCAGCAGGCGATCCACCAGGCTCAACAGCGAGGCGCGGTGGGTGACCAGAATCACCGTCTTGTTTTCGATCACCGACTGCAAGCGCTGTTTCAGGCGCTCTTCGCCGGTGTTGTCCATGGCGCTGGTCGGTTCGTCCAGCAGCAGGATCGGTGGGTTCAATAGCAATGCACGGGCGAGGGCGACGTTTTGTCGCTGGCCGCCGGAGAGGTTTTGCCCGCGTTCGCCCACTTGCAGTTCGTAACCCTGTGGATGCAGCCTGGCAAATTCATGCACGCCGGCCAGTTCTGCGGCTTGCAGCACCATTTCGTCGTCCACGTAGCGCGCACCCGAGACGAGGTTGTCGCGCAAGGTGCCGGCCAGCAGTTGGATGTCCTGGGCCACGTAGCCGATGTTGTGGCGCAATTCGCTGACATCGATCTGGCGAATGTCCACGCCATCGACCAGCAACGAGCCCGAATCCGGCTGGTAAAGACCGACCAGCAGTTTGGCCAGCGAGCTTTTGCCCGAGCCGCTGCGCCCGATGATGCCGATCTTCTCGCCCGCCCGCACATTCAGGTTGATGCCGCGCAGCGCCAGGTTTTGTTGGTTCGGGTAGGTGAAGTCGACTTCGCGGAACGTCATCGCGCCTTGCAGCGCCTTGCGGCTGAGCGGGCGTTCGTCGTAGTTGCGTTCTTGCGGCAACTCCATCATCTGGTCGACCGAGACCATCGTCACCTTGGCTTGCTGGTAACGCGTCAGCAGCCCCGACAGTTGCGCCAACGGGCCCAGTGCGCGGCCGCTGAGCATGTAGCAGGCAACGAGGCCGCCCATGCTGAGGGCGCCATCAATGATCTGGTACACACCGAAAATGATCATCGCCACGCCGGCCACTTGCTGGATCAGCAAGGTGATGTTCATGGCCAGGCCGGACAACACCTTGACCCGCAGTTCCAGGCGGCTGAGGGTGCCAATGGTCTGTTCCCATTGATACTGGCGCTCGCTTTCTGCGTTATTGACCTTGACCGCATCGAGCCCGGCGAGGGTTTCGATCAGGCTCGACTGACGCTCGGCGCCCAGGGCCATGGTGCGTTCCAGTGTCGCAGTCAGCGGTTTCTGGAGCATGTGGCCGATACCCAGGGCCAGCGGGAAGGCGATGATCGGAATCCACACCAGGTGGCCGCCGAGCATGGCGATCACCACCAGGATGATCAGGGTGAAGGGCAGGTCGATCAGGCTCGCGAGGGTCAGCGAGGTGAGGAAGTCGCGCATCCCCTGGAATTCATGGATGTTCTGCGCAAAGCTGCCGACCCGCGCCGGGCGCACTTTCATGGCCATGCCCACGATGCGCTCGAACAGCGTCGCGGAGATGATCAGGTCGGTTTTTTTGCCCGCCAGGTCCAGGCATAAACTGCGCAGGCTCTTGAGCAGCAGATCGAACAAGTACGCGCCGCAGATACCGATGGCCAGCATCCACAAGGTGGCGGTGGCCTGGTTGGGGACCACGCGGTCGTACACGTTCATCACAAACAGTGGTGCGGCCAGGGCGATCAGGTTGATCACCAGGCTCGCGGCGATTGCGTCGGCGTAGAGCCAGCGCGAGCGCTTGAGGGTGTCTCGGAACCACGAGCGTGCGCGCGGGATCAGCGTGCCGCTGGTGATGTCAAATTTATGCTGCGGTTGGGCGAAAAATACCCGACCGCTGTAATCCTGACTCAAGGTTTCACGGCTGACCTGTACTTCGCCGCCGTCGCTTTCGCTGAGCAGCAGTCGCGCCGTGTCGCCTTCCCAGCCCAACAGCACCGCGCTGCGCCCTTCCTTGAGCAGCAGCATGGCGGGCAGTGCGATGGATGGAATCTGTTCCAGCTTGCGCTGCAGCAACCGCCCCTGCAAACCCGCCCGAGCGGCTGCACGCGGCAGCAGCTCGGCGCTCAGACGCTGGGCCGCGAGTGGCAGCCCAGTGGTCAGCATTGCGCGGCTGGCGGGTTTGTAATGCAGTGAGCAGAGTGTCAACAACCCGTCCAGCAAGGGGTCGTCATGCTGACTGCGCGGGTCATGGTTGAGTTGCGCCACACCTATTTCAGAATCCAAGCTGACTCTCTCTTACTGCAGTTGAGTGGTCCAACGCCGTCAAGAATCAGTTCATCCCTGGCAGGTTTACCGACGGTTTAATATCGTTCTGCACAACCGATGCCATCGGCGCTACCACGCCCTGACTTCTCAGCAGTTGGCCCATGTCGGCCTTGATTCGATACTGCGTATAGATCTGCAGGTTTTTGATCTGCGCCAGACGCTGCTGAGCGGTGAACAGTTCATTCTCGCTGTCGAGCAAGTCGAGCAGTGTACGCTCACCGAGGCTGAACTGCTGTTGATACGAGGTACGTACTCGCGTGCTGCGGTCCACGTATTCCTGCGCGATCGGCACCTGCTGGGTGGCGTTGTTGTAGGCGTTCCACGCCAGGCCCAGCTCTTCGTTCAGCTGACGCAGGGCGTTGTTGCGGATGTCCAGCGCCTGGGAGGCCTGGGAAGCCTTGGACTGCAGGTTGGCCTTGTCGGTGCCGCCGTTGAACAGGTTGAACTGCATGTTCAGCATGGCGGAATAGCTGTTGTCATGGCCTGGGTCGCCGGCGATGTTGTCGTTGGCTGAACGTTGCAGTACCGCATCGAAGCGCGGGTAGAAGGTCGACTTGGCGGATTCGTACTGCTTTTCAGCGGCGGTGATATCCGATTCGGCAGAGCGCAATACCGGGCTGTCGGCAATCATCTGGCGGCGTGCGTCATCCAGGCTGGCTGGCAGCAAGGTCACGATGCCCGCTGGCTTTTCCAGTTGGTCAGGCTCTTGGCCGACAACGCTCATGTAGTTGGTATTGGCGTCAGCCAGGTTGGTCTGTTCGGTGATCAGGTTGTTTCGAGCCTGAGCCAGACGGGCTTCGGCCTGGTCCATGTCCGCCATTCTTCCGACGCCACGGCTGGTGCGCAATTTGATCTGGTCAAAAATGCGTTCGTGGCTTTTCAGGTTCTCTTCTGCCAGTTGCACCATCTCGCGACGGGTCAAGACATCCAGATAAACCTGGGCGACCGTCAGGGCGGTGCGCTCGGTCGTGTTGAGCAGCGCATAACCGCGGGAATTGGCGGTGGCTTGTTGGCGACCTACTTCATTTTGGGTGCCAAAACCCTGGAACAGGTTTTGCTGCAGACGAATGGTCGATTCGCCGCGGTTCATGGTTTTCCAATCGTGGCTGTTGCTGGCCGCGCGGGTGGTGGTGTTGTCCGAGCTTTCACGGCCATAACCGCCCAGCAAGTCGACTTTAGGCAAGTAGCCGCCTTTGGCTGCGTCGACTTGGTAGTCAGCAGCAATGCGCGCATTGACACCCGCTTGGATCTCCGGATGGACTTCCACCGCTTTCTGCATCGCTTCCGTCAGCGTTTGAGCCTGTACGAAACTGGCGGCTAGAGCAAAAGGCAAAGCTTTGAATAAGTGCAAACGCATTGTGATTCTTCCCTGGGGATTGGTTGCCTGGAAAACCGCAACAAACTTGAAATAGTGCATTGGATTGGCAACCGAAATCACTGCTTGTCATGAGTGCTGGACGGTGCAAACAGAAAGTCGCGATGCCGTGTAAATATCAATGTGACATTACCGGGCGGATTGTTTAGGATGGCGCCAAATAGGTCAATACCTTGACGGAAAAGTAATTCGTCGAGCAAAACACCAAAATATTGACGCCAAATTTTTTACATGGGTTTAACGTACTCCAGCTATTGAATCGGCACTAGAGAGAAAGGCCGGTCTCCATGATGGATGCCCCCTGAACGGTAATACACGGAGAGTCTTTTATGAGCAGCGTTGCGGTCGTCAAAAGCATTGTCGGTCAAGTGTTTGCGGTATCCCCGGAAGGGATTCGTCGCCTGCTGGTAGAAGGGGATCGTTTGTTTGCAGGGGAGCAGGTGGAAACCGGTCCTGCCGGCTCCGTGTCGCTGGAGCTTGCCGATGGCCGCACCCTTGACCTGGGGCGCGACACGCAATGGAGCGCGAACACGCCTGACTCAGTGACCGACCTGAGTGCCGCCACTGCCCAGGAAGCACCCTCCGTTGCCGAACTGCAGCAAGCCATCGCTGCCGGTGCCGACCCGACCCAAGACCTTGAAGCCACTGCTGCCGGCCCGACTGCCGCTGGCGCGGACGGCGCCGTGGGTGGCGGCCACAGCTTTGTCGTGCTGGACGCCACCGCAGGCACGGTTGACCCTACCATCGGTTATCCGACGAACGGCTTGAATGCCGCCGATGCCGCGACCAGCCTGTTTACCGCCGCTACCAATAACAGCCTCGATCCGCGCAGCGTCACCATCACCTTGACCGCTACGCCGAGCATCACCGAAGCCGGCGGCGTCGTGGTTTACACCGTGTTTGTCACCCAGGCGCCGACCAGTGACCTGACCGTCACCTTGTCCAACGGCTTGTCTGTCGTGGTCCTCGCCGGCCAGACCGCGGGCGCGCTGAACGTCACGTTCGCGGGCAATGACACGCCTTACCTGGATGCCTCGTCGATCTCCGCCACCATCACCGGCACGTCCGGCGGCGGCAACCTGATCATCACCACCGACCCGGCGCCGGCCGTTACGCAGATCAATGACACCATCGACACCACCACCGTCACGCTGAGCGCGAACGCGTCGGTCGATGAGGGCGGCAAGATCGTCTATACCGCGACCGTGAACAACGCCGCGCAGACCGATGTCACCATCACGCTGTCCAACAACACCACCATCACCATCGAAGCCGGTAAAACCACGGGCACCGTCAGCGTCGATACGCCGGCAAACCTGGCCGATGGCAAAGACCTGACCGTCAGCGCCACCATCACCGGTGCAAGCGGCGGTAACTACGAAAACCTGGCGATCAACCCGGAAGCCGCCACTACCACCGTGATCGCTGTCGACAACCCGAGCGTGCTGGTCGCAGACACCAACACGGTTGCCGAGGAGCAGGTTGCCACTGGCAACGTGCTGAGCAATGACAGCGACATCGACAACGTGCTGACCGTCGCGACATTCACCGTTGGCGGCACCACGTATAACGCAGGCCAAACCGCCATTGTCGAAGGTGTCGGTACCGTCACCATCGGTGCGGATGGTGCGTATGCGTTTACCCCGGTCAAGGATTACAACGGTGAAGTGCCGCAAATCGGCTACACCACCAATACCGGTTCGAGCAGCACGCTGGACGTGACGGTGACGCCGGTTAACGACGCGCCGGTGGCAGTGGTGGTTGCAGCGAACGGAGCTGAAGATCCGGCCCAGGGCATTGCGGTCAAACTGAGTGCGACCGATGGGGATGGCTTGGCGAACGTGAAATCGTTCACTGTCGGCACGCCAACCAATGGCACGTTCTACACTGACGCGGCCATGACCAAACCGGTGACTGGCTCGATCGACGCGGTCAACGGCGAAGCGACGATTTACTTCAAGCCGAACGAAAACTTCAACGGCACCGCGAATTTCACCTATACCGCCACCGACAGCGGCAACGCTGACGGCAGCAACCCGCTGACCTCTGCTCCGGCTAACGGCACTGTCACTGTGACGGCGGTCAACGATGCACCGGAAGCGATCGCGACCACTGCAACCGGGACTGAAGATCCAAGCGTAGGCATTGCGGTCAAGCTGAGCGCGACCGATGTGGATGGCCTGGCGAACGTGAAATCGTTCACCGTCGGCGAGTCGGCCAACGGCACGTTCTACACCGACGCTGCCATGACCAAGCCGGTGACTGGCGCGATTGACGCGGTCAATGGCGAAGCCACCGTGTACTTCAAGCCGAACGAAAACTTCAACGGCACCGCGAACTTCACCTACACCGCGACCGACAGTGGCAACGCTGACGGCAGCAACCCGCTGACCTCTGCGCCGGCTAACGGCACTGTCACTGTGACGGCGGTCAACGATGCGCCTGAGGCTGTGGCGACCACTGCGACGGGCTCTGAAGATTCGGCCCAGGGTATTGAAGTCAAGCTTTCGGCCACCGACGTAGACGGCGTGGACAACGTGAAATCGTTCACTGTCGGCACGCCAACCAATGGCACGTTCTACACCGATGCTGCCATGACCAAACCGGTGACTGGCTCGATTGATGCGGTCAACGGCGAAGCGACTGTTTACTTCAAGCCAAACGAAAACTTCAACGGCACCGCGAATTTCACTTATACCGCGACCGACAGCGGCAACGCTGACGGCAGCAACCCGCTGACTTCGACCCCAGCCAACGGCACCATCACTGTCACTGCGGTGAACGATGCGCCGGTGGCTGTGGCGACCACTGCGACCGGTTCTGAAGATCCGGCCCAGGGCATCGAGGTCAAGCTTTCGGCCACTGATATCGATGGCGTGGAGAACGTGAAATCGTTCACCGTCGGCACGCCTACCAACGGCACGTTCTACACCGATGCGGCCATGACCAAGCCGGTAACCGGCTCGATCGACGCGGTCAACGGCGAAGCCACGGTTTACTTCAAACCGAACGAAAACTTCAACGGCACGGCGAACTTCACCTACACCGCGACCGACAGCGGCAATGCTGATGGCACCAACCCGCTGACTTCTACTCCGGCCAACGGCACTATCACCGTGACTGCGGTCAACGATGCGCCAGAAGCTGTCGCCACTACCGCGACCGGTTCTGAAGATCCGGCCCAGGGCATCGAAGTCAAGCTTTCGGCCACTGATATCGATGGCGTGGAGAACGTGAAATCGTTCACCGTCGGCACGCCAACCAATGGCACGTTCTACACCGATGCTGCCATGACCAAGCCGGTAACCGGCTCGATCGACGCGGTCAACGGCGAAGCCACGGTTTACTTCAAACCGAACGAAAACTTCAACGGCACCGCAAACTTCACCTACACCGCGACCGACAGCGGCAATGCTGACGGCACCAACCCGCTGACGTCTACTCCGGCCAACGGCACCATCACCGTGACTGCGGTCAACGACGCGCCGGTTGCCGCACCGACCACCGCAACGGGTTCCGAAGATCCGGTTCAAGGCATCGAAGTCAAACTGAGCGCGACCGACGTAGATGGCGTGACAGACGTGAAATCGTTCACCGTCGGCACGCCTACCAATGGCACGTTCTACACCGATGCGGCGATGACCAAACCGGTGACCGGCGCTATTGATGCGGTCAATGGCGAAGCCACGGTTTACTTCAAGCCAAATGAAAACTTCAACGGCACCGCGAACTTCACCTACACCGCCACCGACGGCGGTATTGCTGACGGCGGCAGCCCGCTGACTTCGGCGCCTGCCAATGGCACCATCACCGTGACTCCGGTCAACGACGCGCCAGTGGCTGTGACCACTACCGCGACCGGTGCTGAAGATCCAAGCGTAGGTATCGCGGTCAAACTGAGCGCCACCGACGTAGATGGCGTGGCGGACGTGAAATCCTTCACCGTCGGCACGCCAACCAACGGCACGTTCTACACCGATGCCGCCATGACCAAGCCAGTAACTGGCTCGATCGACGCGGTCAACGGCGAAGCGACCGTTTACTTCAAGCCAAATGAAAACTTCAACGGCACCGCGAACTTCACCTACACCGCGACCGACGGCGGTATCGCTGACGGCGGCAGCCCGCTGACCTCTGCGCCTGCCAACGGCACCATCACCGTAACTCCGGTCAACGATGCACCGGTCGCCGCACCTACCACCGCAACGGGTTCTGAAGATCCGGTTCAAGGCATCGAAGTCAAACTGAGCGCCACCGACGTAGACGGCGTGACAGACGTGAAATCCTTCACCGTCGGCACCCCAACCAACGGCACGTTCTACACCGACGCCGCCATGACCAAGCCAGTGACTGGCTCGATTGACGCCGTCAACGGCGAAGCCACCGTTTACTTCAAGCCAAACGAAAACTTCAACGGCACCGCGAACTTCACCTACACCGCCACCGACGGCGGTATCGCTGACGGCGGCAGTCCGCTGACCTCAGCGCCTGCCAACGGCACCATCACCGTGACTCCGGTCAACGATGCGCCGGTCGCCGCACCGACCACCGCAACGGGTTCCGAAGATCCGGTTCAAGGCATCGAAGTCAAACTGAGCGCCACCGACGTAGACGGCGTGGCAGACGTGAAATCCTTCACCGTCGGCACCCCAACCAACGGCACGTTCTACACCGACGCCGCCATGACCAAGCCAGTAACTGGCTCGATTGACGCAGTCAACGGCGAAGCCACCGTTTACTTCAAGCCAAACGAAAACTTCAACGGCACCGCGAACTTCACTTACACCGCTACCGACGGCGGCATTGCTGGCGGCGGCAGCCCGCTGACCTCGGCTCCGGCCAACGGCACCATCACCGTGACTGCGGTGAACGACGCTCCGGTACTGGGCAACGCCTCGACCAACGCGTTCGGCGACACCTATATTGAAGGCAAGCCTGGCGGCTACGTGGCGGCGAACCTGACCGTCAGCGACGTCGACAACAACACCCTGCAAAGCGCCAAAGTCACACTCGTCAACCACCTGGCAGACGATGTACTGATCGCAGATGTCAGCAACACCAAAATTGCAGTCAGCTACGACAAGGCCACGGGCATCTTGACCTTGTCCGGTGAGGCCTCCACGGCTGAGTACCAGGAAGTCCTGCGTTCGGTACACTTCGCCAGCGAAAGCGAGAACCCGGACCCGGCCAATCGCACCCTGACCATCACCGTCAACGACGGCCAGCTGGATTCGGCGCCTGTCACCTCCGTGGTGTACGTGGTTCCGGTGAACGATCCGCCTGAGGTCAAGTTCGACAGCACCACATTCACTGAGCAAAAAGACGCAGTCGCGCTGGTCGAAAACCTGACCATCAAAGACGTCGACAACACCACCTTCAGCAAAGTCGTGGTCACCGTCGACCACCTGGCTGCAGGTGATTTGCTCAGCAATACCGATGTGCTCAAGGCCCTGGCCGTTGCCGGGATCACCATCACCCAGAGCGGCAGCGCCGCCGACGGGAAAATCGTCTACACCCTCACCAGCGACTCGAAGGCCGGCAGCAGCGCCGCCGACTTCGTCAAACTGGTTGAAGCCATCACCTTCCAGAGCCCGGGCAATAACCCTGTCGGTACCGATCGTACCGTCACCATCGATGTGACTGACAACGGTGGCGGCAACCTGGATCGCGAACCGCCGGAAACCGGCAGCGCCACTGGCAAGGTCACTATCGACCTGTTCAACGACGCCCCGACTGCATCGGCCGACAACACCACCGCCGATGAAGACCATACCGCCAAGATCGTGCTGGACGGCAAGGATGTGGACGGTACCGTCTCCAGCTTTGTCATCACCACCTTGCCGGAAAATGGCAAGCTGTACAGCGATGCCACGCTGCAAACCGAACTCAAAGTCGGCGACTCGGTGCCAGCGGGTGCCGACGGCAAAGCCGCGGTTTACTTCGCCCCGACCGGCGACTGGAGCGGCAAAACCGAGGTGACGTTCACTGCGGTCGACAACGGCGGTAAATCGAGCGCCGTAACGACGGCCGACATCACGATCGCGCCGGTTACCGACACTCCGCACCTGGGCCTGCTCGGCGGCGGCCCTGTGACCTCGATCAACTTCGACAGCGCCAACCTCAATGGTTCGTGGGGCATCGTCGGGGTAAATGACGCCAACAACGCGCCTGTCAGTGGCACCCCGAGCACTCCGTGGCTCACGGGGAATGCCGGCGGCCAAGTCGAAATCGGCCAAAGCAGCAACTACGGCGTAGAGACCCCAGGCAACAGCCAGGTCATCGAGCTTGAGAAAAACGCCGGCGACGACTCCAGCCTGTACACCATCATCAAGGCAGAAGCCGGCACGGCGTACACCATCTCGGTCGACTACTCGCCGCGTGCGGGTGCCGAGAACAATTCGGTGATCGACGTATTCTGGGGCGGCGTCAAAGTCGGCACCCTGGATACCACCACCGTCGGCATGAAGACTTACACCTTCGTCGTGCCGGTCACCGCTGACGGCGATGCCAAACTCGAGTTCAAAGCCCCGGCCGGGGATGCAAACAACTCGTTGGGCGGCGTGCTGGACAACATCAACGTCACCCAGGTGCTGAACACCGGCCTGGAAGACCATGCGATCAAGCTGTCGACCATCGACGCATACGCCACCGACAAGGATGGCTCCGAGACGCTCAAGCTGGAAGTCGGTGGCATACCGCTCAACGCGACCATCTCCGATGGCACGCCGGGCCACACCTTCACCGCGACGGCTGGCAATCAAAGCGTCGACATCAGCAATTGGAACAAGGCCACCCTGGTCTTCACCCCGGCGGAAAACGCCAACGGCCTGGTGAACCTCACCGTCACCGCCACCGCGCAGGACGGCACGGCTGATCCGAAGTCCGAGTCGATTACCCTGCCGATCAACGTGATTGCCGTTAACGATGCACCAGAAGCTATCGCGACTACCGCGACCGGTTCCGAAGATCCGGTTCAAGGTATCGAAGTCAAACTTTCGGCTACTGATATCGATGGCGTGGAGAACGTGAAATCGTTCGCGGTTGGTACGTCGACCAGCGGTACGTTCTATACCGATGCGGCGATGACCAAACCGGTGACCGGCTCGATTGATGCGGTCAACGGCGAAGCCACGGTTTACTTCAAGCCAAATGCGAACTTCAACGGCACGGCGAACTTCACCTATACCGCCACCGACAGTGGCAATGCTGACGGCAGCAACCCGCTGACCTCGGCGCCTGCCAATGGCACCATCACTGTGACTGCGGTGAACGATGCGCCGGTTGCCGCACCGACCACTGCAACGGGTTCTGAAGATCCGGTCCAGGGTATCGAAGTTAAGCTGAGCGCCACCGACGTAGACGGCGTGGCAGACGTGAAATCCTTCACCGTCGGCACGCCAACCAATGGCACGTTCTACACCGATGCGGCCATGACCAAACCGGTGACCGGTTCCATTGACGCGGTCAACGGCGAAGCGACCGTTTACTTCAAGCCGAACGCGAACTTCAACGGCACCGCGAACTTCACTTACACCGCGACCGACGGCGGTATCGCTGACGGCGGTAGCCCGCTGACCTCCGCGCCTGCTAACGGCACTATCACCGTGACCCCGGTCAACGATGCGCCTGTGGCTGTGACCACTACCGCAACCGGTGCTGAAGATCCAAGCGTAGGTATCGCGGTCAAACTGTCCGCCACCGACGTAGATGGAGTGGCAGACGTGAAATCCTTCACCGTCGGCACCCCAACCAACGGCACGTTCTACACCGATGCGGCCATGACCAAGCCAGTGACTGGCTCGATTGACGCCGTCAACGGCGAAGCGACCGTTTACTTCAAACCAAACGAAAACTTCAACGGCACTGCGAACTTCACCTACACCGCCACCGACGGCGGTATCGCTGACGGCGGCAGCCCGCTGACCTCCGCGCCTGCTAACGGCACTATCACCGTGACCCCGGTCAACGATGCGCCTGTGGCTGTGACCACTACCGCAACCGGTGCTGAAGACCCAAGCGTAGGTATCGCGGTCAAACTGAGCGCGACCGACGTAGACGGTGTGGCAGACGTGAAATCCTTCACCGTCGGCACGCCAACCAATGGCACGTTCTACACCGATGCGGCCATGACCAAGCCAGTGACTGGCTCGATTGACGCGGTCAACGGCGAAGCGACCGTTTACTTCAAGCCGAACGCGAACTTCAACGGCACCGCGAACTTCACTTACACCGCGACCGACGGCGGTATCGCTGACGGCGGTAGCCCGCTGACCTCGGCACCTGCCAACGGCACCATCACCGTGACCCCGGTCAACGACGCGCCTGTGGCTGTGACCACTACCGCGACCGGTGCTGAAGACCCAAGCGTAGGTATCGCGGTCAAACTGTCCGCCACCGACGTAGATGGCGTGGCAGACGTGAAATCCTTCACCGTCGGCACGCCAACCAATGGCACGTTCTACACCGATGCGGCGATGACCAAGCCAGTGACCGGCGCTATTGATGCGGTCAACGGCGAAGCGACCGTTTACTTCAAGCCGAACGCGAACTTCAACGGCACCGCGAACTTCACCTACACCGCTACCGACGGCGGCATTGCTGACGGCGGCAGCCCGCTGACCTCTGCGCCTGCCAACGGCACCATCACCGTGACTCCGGTCAACGACGCGCCTGTGGCTGTGACCACTACCGCGACCGGTGCTGAAGATCCAAGCGTAGGTATCGCGGTCAAACTGAGCGCCACTGACGTAGACGGCGTGGCAGACGTGAAGTCCTTCACCGTTGGCACGCCTACCAACGGCACGTTCTACACCGACGCCGCCATGACCAAGCCAGTGACTGGCTCGATTGACGCGGTCAACGGCGAAGCGACCGTTTACTTCAAACCAAACGCGAACTTCAACGGCACCGCGAACTTCACCTACACCGCTACCGACGGCGGCATTGCTGACGGCGGCAGCCCGCTGACCTCTGCGCCTGCCAATGGCACCATCACTGTGACCCCGGTCAACGATGCGCCAGTGGCTGTGACCACTACCGCAACGGGTGCTGAAGATCCAAGCGTAGGTATCGCGGTCAAACTGAGCGCCACCGACGTAGACGGCGTGGCAGACGTGAAATCCTTCACCGTCGGCACCCCAACCAACGGCACGTTCTACACCGATGCGGCCATGACCAAGCCAGTGACTGGCTCGATTGACGCCGTCAACGGCGAAGCGACCGTTTACTTCAAACCAAACGAAAACTTCAACGGCACTGCGAACTTCACCTACACCGCCACCGACGGCGGTATCGCTGACGGCGGCAGCCCGCTGACCTCCGCGCCTGCTAACGGCACTATCACCGTGACCCCGGTCAACGATGCGCCTGTGGCTGTGACCACTACCGCAACCGGTGCTGAAGACCCAAGCGTAGGTATCGCGGTCAAACTGAGCGCGACCGACGTAGACGGTGTGGCAGACGTGAAATCCTTCACCGTCGGCACGCCAACCAATGGCACGTTCTACACCGATGCGGCCATGACCAAGCCAGTGACTGGCTCGATTGACGCGGTCAACGGCGAAGCGACCGTTTACTTCAAGCCGAACGCGAACTTCAACGGCACCGCGAACTTCACTTACACCGCGACCGACGGCGGTATCGCTGACGGCGGTAGCCCGCTGACCTCGGCACCTGCCAACGGCACCATCACCGTGACCCCGGTCAACGACGCGCCTGTGGCTGTGACCACTACCGCGACCGGTGCTGAAGACCCAAGCGTAGGTATCGCGGTCAAACTGTCCGCCACCGACGTAGATGGCGTGGCAGACGTGAAATCCTTCACCGTCGGCACGCCAACCAATGGCACGTTCTACACCGATGCGGCGATGACCAAGCCAGTGACCGGCGCTATTGATGCGGTCAACGGCGAAGCGACCGTTTACTTCAAGCCGAACGCGAACTTCAACGGCACCGCGAACTTCACCTACACCGCTACCGACGGCGGCATTGCTGACGGCGGCAGCCCGCTGACCTCTGCGCCTGCCAACGGCACCATCACCGTGACTCCGGTCAACGACGCGCCTGTGGCTGTGACCACTACCGCGACCGGTGCTGAAGATCCAAGCGTAGGTATCGCGGTCAAACTGAGCGCCACTGACGTAGACGGCGTGGCAGACGTGAAGTCCTTCACCGTTGGCACGCCTACCAACGGCACGTTCTACACCGACGCCGCCATGACCAAGCCAGTGACTGGCTCGATTGACGCGGTCAACGGCGAAGCGACCGTTTACTTCAAACCAAACGCGAACTTCAACGGCACCGCGAACTTCACCTACACCGCTACCGACGGCGGCATTGCTGACGGCGGCAGCCCGCTGACCTCTGCGCCTGCCAATGGCACCATCACTGTGACCCCGGTCAACGATGCGCCAGTGGCTGTGACCACTACCGCAACGGGTGCTGAAGATCCAAGCGTAGGTATCGCGGTCAAACTGAGCGCCACCGACGTAGACGGCGTGGCAGACGTGAAATCCTTCACCGTCGGCACCCCAACCAACGGCACGTTCTACACCGATGCGGCCATGACCAAGCCAGTGACTGGCTCGATTGACGCCGTCAACGGCGAAGCGACCGTTTACTTCAAACCAAACGAAAACTTCAACGGCACTGCGAACTTCACCTACACCGCCACCGACGGCGGTATCGCTGACGGCGGCAGCCCGCTGACCTCCGCGCCTGCTAACGGCACTATCACCGTGACCCCGGTCAACGATGCGCCTGTGGCTGTGACCACTACCGCAACCGGTGCTGAAGACCCAAGCGTAGGTATCGCGGTCAAACTGAGCGCGACCGACGTAGACGGTGTGGCAGACGTGAAATCCTTCACCGTCGGCACGCCAACCAATGGCACGTTCTACACCGATGCGGCCATGACCAAGCCAGTGACTGGCTCGATTGACGCGGTCAACGGCGAAGCGACCGTTTACTTCAAGCCGAACGCGAACTTCAACGGCACCGCGAACTTCACTTACACCGCGACCGACGGCGGTATCGCTGACGGCGGTAGCCCGCTGACCTCGGCACCTGCCAACGGCACCATCACCGTGACCCCGGTCAACGACGCGCCTGTGGCTGTGACCACTACCGCGACCGGTGCTGAAGACCCAAGCGTAGGTATCGCGGTCAAACTGTCCGCCACCGACGTAGATGGCGTGGCAGACGTGAAATCCTTCACCGTCGGCACGCCAACCAATGGCACGTTCTACACCGATGCGGCGATGACCAAGCCAGTGACCGGCGCTATTGATGCGGTCAACGGCGAAGCGACCGTTTACTTCAAGCCGAACGCGAACTTCAACGGCACCGCGAACTTCACCTACACCGCTACCGACGGCGGCATTGCTGACGGCGGCAGCCCGCTGACCTCTGCGCCTGCCAACGGCACCATCACCGTGACTCCGGTCAACGACGCGCCTGTGGCTGTGACCACTACCGCGACCGGTGCTGAAGATCCAAGCGTAGGTATCGCGGTCAAACTGAGCGCCACTGACGTAGACGGCGTGGCAGACGTGAAGTCCTTCACCGTTGGCACGCCTACCAACGGCACGTTCTACACCGACGCCGCCATGACCAAGCCAGTGACTGGCTCGATTGACGCGGTCAACGGCGAAGCGACCGTTTACTTCAAACCAAACGCGAACTTCAACGGCACCGCGAACTTCACCTACACCGCTACCGACGGCGGCATTGCTGACGGCGGCAGCCCGCTGACCTCTGCGCCTGCCAATGGCACCATCACTGTGACCCCGGTCAACGATGCGCCAGTGGCTGTGACCACTACCGCAACGGGTGCTGAAGATCCAAGCGTAGGTATCGCGGTCAAACTGAGCGCGACCGATGTAGATGGCGTGGCGGACGTGAAATCGTTCACCGTCGGCACGCCAACCAATGGCACGTTCTACACCGATGCGGCCATGACCAAACCGGTGACCGGTTCCATTGACGCGGTCAACGGCGAAGCGACCGTTTACTTCAAGCCGAACGCGAACTTCAACGGCACCGCGAACTTCACTTACACCGCGACCGACGGCGGTATCGCTGACGGCGGTAGCCCGCTGACCTCAGCTCCGGCTAACGGCACCATCACCGTGACCCCGGTCAACGACGCGCCTGTGGCTGTGACCACTACCGCGACCGGTGCTGAAGACCCAAGCGTAGGTATCGCGGTCAAACTGAGCGCGACCGATGTAGATGGCGTGGCGGACGTGAAATCCTTCACCGTCGGCACGCCAACCAATGGCACGTTCTACACCGATGCGGCCATGACCAAGCCAGTGACTGGCTCGATTGACGCGGTCAACGGCGAAGCGACCGTTTACTTCAAGCCGAACGCGAACTTCAACGGCACCGCGAACTTCACTTACACCGCGACCGACGGTGGCATTGCCGACGGCGGCAGCCCGCTGACCTCAGCACCTGCCAACGGCACCATCACCGTAACTCCGGTCAACGATGCGCCTGTGGCTGTGACCACTACCGCGAGCGGTGCTGAAGATCCAAGCGTAGGTATCGCGGTCAAGCTGTCCGCCACCGACGTGGATGGCGTGGCAGACGTGAAATCCTTCACCGTCGGCACGCCAACCAACGGCACCTTCTACACCGACGCCGCCATGACCAAGCCGGTAACCGGCTCGATCGACGCAGTCAACGGCGAAGCGACCGTTTACTTCAAACCAAACGAAAACTTCAACGGCACCGCCAACTTCACTTACACCGCTACCGACGGCGGTATCGCTGACGGCGGCAGCCCGCTGACCTCAGCGCCTGCCAACGGCACCATCACCGTAACTCCGGTCAACGACGCGCCGACTGCGAGCAATGGCTATGTAGAAAGCAACGAAGACACCCCAGTCGAGCTGAAATGGTCGACGTTCGGGGTCAACGATGTGGATTCCACGGACCTGAAAGTCGTCTTCACCAGCCTGCCCAACGGTGCCATCGAGTACAAAGTCGACGGTGTCTGGGTCAAGCTCAGCGCGGCTGATCTGAAAACCGATACGTCGCCGGGCAAGGCCTTCAGCCAGGCCGACTTCGACAATCACAATGTGCGTTACAGCCCAGCGGCCAACGAGTCGGGCGATAACAGCTTCGGCAACGCCGGCGTCGGTAACAAGCAGGGTGATTACACCGAGCTGAAGTTCCAGGCGACCGACGGCCAGCTCAACAGCGATACGAAAACCATCACCGTGGATATCCACCCAGTGACGGACGTTCCTGTCGTGACCGTCGGCGCATTCGGTGACGTGCCAACCGGCTTGACCATTCAAACCTGGACCGGCGGCAACCTGCCGGGTGCATTGGGTACGAACGGCAATGGGGTTGTTCAGTCCAGCGATTTGATCCGGGTCATCAACGCTCAAACGCCTGACAGCGCAGCCTCCACGGGTGTGACCGCCAACGTGAGCAACGCTAATGTGGTGGAACTCACCGCGACCAAAGTCTCCGGCCTGATTTACCTGGAAGCCGGCAAGAGCTACAGCTTCACCGGCAGCGCCGATGACAGCCTGGCGGTTACCGTCGGCGGCAAGTTGGTGTCGACCGAGACCTGGAGCCAGGGCACCGGGATCAACGCAACCCCCTTCACGCCGACAGAGTCGGGTTATTACACCCTCGACATCTATCACTACAACCAGGCCGGCCCGGGCAACTACGACGTCAATGTCTCGATCAACAACGGCCCGTCGATGGCGTTGGGCAGCAGCGGCGTGCAGACCTATACCAGCCTGGAAGCATTGAAAGCCGCCGGGGCGGTGTTTGACGATGCTCATGTGGTCAACGGAGAAGGTTATTACACCGGCTACGTTTATAACCACGGCCTGGAAGACACTGCGATCAAGATCAGCCCGATCACGACCACGTTTGTCGACAATGACCAGTCGGAATCGCACAAGGTAGAAATCAGCGGCCTGCCTGAAGGCGCTGTCATCACCGACGGCGCCACGGGCCACAGCTATACCTCGACGGGTGCGACCACCCAGTACGATGTCAGCAATTGGAACCTGGCTACCCTGACCGTCACTCCGGCCAAGGATGCGACTGCCAATTTCGATCTGACTGTGACGGCAACGGCCAAAGAGTTGAGCACGCAGGTTGAAGAAGTCACGACTGGCAAGGTGAGCGTGGTGATCACTGCGGTCAACGACGCGCCGGTGGCTGTGGCCACCACTGCGACGGGTGCTGAAGACCCAAGCGTAGGTATCGCGGTCAAACTGAGCGCGACCGACGTAGACGGCCTGGCGAACGTGAAATCGTTCACCGTCGGCACGTCGACCAACGGCACCTTCTACACCGACGCGGCCATGACCAAACCTGTGACCGGCGCGATTACCGCGGTCAACGGCGAAGCCACCGTGTACTTCAAGCCGAACGCGAACTTCAACGGCACGGCGAACTTCACCTACACCGCGACCGACGGCGGCAACGCTGACGGCAGCAACGTACTGACCTCGCCAGCAGCCAACGGCAGCATCACCGTGACTCCGGTCAACGATGCGCCAGTGGCTGCGGCAACCACCGCGACCGGTGCTGAAGACCCAAGCGTAGGCATCGCGGTCAAGCTGAGCGCGACCGACGTCGATGGCCTGACCAACGTCAAGTCGTTCACCGTCGGCACGCCAACCAATGGCACCTTCTACACCGACGCGGCGATGACCAAAGCGGTGACCGGCGCGATTACCGCGGTCAACGGCGAAGCCACCGTGTACTTCAAGCCGAACGCGAACTTCAACGGCACGGCGAACTTCACCTACACCGCGACCGACGGCGGCAACGCTGACGGCAGCAACGTACTGACCTCGCCAGCCGCCAACGGCAGCATCACCGTGACTCCGGTCAACGATGCGCCAGTGGCTGCAGCAACCACCGCGACCGGTTCTGAAGATCCAAGCGTAGGCATCGCGGTCAAGCTGAGCGCGACCGACGTCGATGGCCTGACCAACGTCAAGTCGTTCACCGTCGGCACGCCAACCAATGGCACCTTCTACACCGACGCGGCGATGACCAAAGCGGTGACCGGCGCGATTACCGCGGTCAACGGCGAAGCCACCGTGTACTTCAAGCCGAACGCGAACTTCAACGGCACGGCGAACTTCACCTACACCGCGACCGACGGCGGCAACGCTGACGGCAGCAACGTACTGACCTCGCCAGCCGCCAACGGCAGCATCACCGTGACTCCGGTCAACGATGCGCCAGTGGCTGCAGCAACCACCGCGACCGGTTCTGAAGATCCAAGCGTAGGCATCGCGGTCAAGCTGAGCGCGACCGACGTCGATGGCCTGACCAACGTCAAGTCGTTCACCGTCGGCACGCCAACCAATGGCACCTTCTACACCGACGCGGCGATGACCAAAGCGGTGACCGGCGCGATTACCGCGGTCAACGGCGAAGCCACCGTGTACTTCAAGCCGAACGCGAACTTCAACGGCACGGCGAACTTCACCTACACCGCGACCGACGGCGGCAACGCTGACGGCAGCAACGTACTGACCTCGCCAGCCGCCAACGGCAGCATCACCGTGACTCCGGTCAACGATGCGCCGGTGGCTGCGGCAACCACCGCGACCGGTGCTGAAGATCCAAGCGTAGGTATCGCGGTCAAGCTGAGCGCGACCGACGTAGACGGCCTGGCGAACGTGAAATCGTTCACCGTCGGCACGCCAACCAACGGCACCTTCTACACCGACGCAGCGATGACCAAACCCGTGACCGGCGCGATTACCGCGGTCAACGGCGAAGCCACCGTGTACTTCAAGCCGAACGCGAACTTCAACGGCACGGCGAACTTCACCTACACCGCCACCGACAGCGGCAACGCTAACGGCAGCAATCCGCTGACCTCGGCCCCGGCCAACGGCACTATCACCGTGACCTCGGTCAACGACGCACCGACCCTGGACCTGAGCACCACAGACGGTTCCGTCCTCACCAGCTACAGCACGGCCTACTCGGAGCGCAGTACGGGTGGGATAGCGATCACCGGCAACGTAGCCATCGGTGACGTCGACAGCAGCCAGATGCAAAGCGCGACCATCACCTTGAAAAACGCCAGCGCGGGCGACCAGCTCAGCTCGAGCCTGGTGACCGTGGGCGGTACTTACAACGGCGTCACCCTGACCAGCGTTGGCACCGACGTCAGTGGCAAAATCGTCCTGACCCTGTCGGGCGCGGCTGACACGGCCACCTACAAGTCGTTGCTCGAGTCGTTCCAGTACTCCAGCACCAGCAAGTATCCGACCACGGGTGATCGCACCGTCGAGATCTCTGTGAAGGACAACGCAGGTGCTGACAGCCTGAGTTCGTCGGTGGCCACCAGCACCATTACCGTTGCGCCACAGGCTTATGTGGTGACTGAAGGCGGCGGCGCTGCCGATGTCATCGACCTGAGCAGCTCCTCGGCCAACAACATGGTGGTCGGTGACAAAGGCGGTATCGTCAATGCGGGCAGCAACTACAACATTGCCTTCATCGTCGATACCTCGGGCAGTATCGGCAGCAGTGCGATGAAGTCGATCAAGGCGCAGCTTGCGAGCGTGTTCGATACCTTGATCAGCAATGCCGGTAAAAGCGACTCGGGTGTTGTGAAAGTACTGCTGGTCGACTTCGATACGCGGGTCGAAGCGCAGGTCTCGGTCAACCTCGCCGACAAGGACGCCGCTAAAGCGGCCTTGCAGGCTGTGTTGACTCAGATGACGTCAAAATCGAGCGACATGACCAACTATCAGGATGCGTTCAACGCCGCCACCAACTGGTTCAAAGGCGACGAAGCCACGAGCAATGTGGGTGCAAAAAACCTGACGTACTTCATTACCGACGGTGAGCCGAACATGTACACCGCCATTCAGGGTAACCCTCTCCTGGGCTCGACCAGTTGGTTCGGCTCGAATGTTTACTTTGATAGCATCGTCAATAGCGGCAATTACGTCTTGGGTCAGACCAACTCGGTCACAACGACAATCAACGGCAGGACGCAGGTGATTGTCGATGGTGACGGCAAGGTCTATTCCTACGATGGTTGGGGTAATAAAAACCTCGAAGGCACCGTGGTGGCCAACAGCAGCGGCGGCTTTGACGTGGCGTCGGTCTACAACGACTCCAGCACCGCCATGAGCAACGCCCAGTCGGCCTACTCCGATCTGGTCAACGCGGTTCCAGGCAAGGTTGTCGTCGAGGCCATCGGTCTGGGCTCGAACATTGATACCGCTGTGCTCAAGCAGTTCGATACCGATCATAACGTCTCCACGATCGACACCGCGAAGCTGGCGGATGCCATCACCGGCCACGCGGCTGATACCGGCGCCGACACCCTCACCGGTGGTTCGGGCAACGACATTCTGTTCGGCGACCTGATCAGCTACAACAACCTTGAAGGCAGTGCTGCACTCAAGGCGTTCGCGGCCGACAAACTGGCCACGACCGTCGATCACATCGATGACCGTACCTTGCACCAGTTCATCACCGAGCACGTCGCTGACGTGGGTGCATTGGCCAGCGCGTCGAACATCTACGGCACCAACGACGGCGCTGACAAGCTGATCGGCAACGCCGGCGACGACATTCTGTTCGGCCAAGGCGGTAACGACGTGCTCAACGGCGGGGCGGGTAACGACATCCTGGTGGGCGGCAAGGGCAATGACACCCTCACCGGCGGCGCGGGGGCGGATACCTTCGTGTGGCTCAAAGGGGATACCAACACCGGGACTGGCGTCGATACCATCACCGACTTCAAGCACAGCGAAGGCGATAAGTTGGACCTGTCCGATTTGCTGCAAGGCAGTAACGACACCAACCTGACCAGCTACCTGAAGTTGAGCACCGATTCGGCGGGCAACTCGACGCTGAGTGTCAGCAGCAGCGGTTCGTTCACGGCGCAGGGTGGCGGTACGGCCGATGTTACGATCAAGGTCGATGGCGCCAGCTGGGGCAGTGGCAGTGCCGCGATCAACAGCCTGATCGCCGGTGGTGATCTGACCGTCAAGCATCACGACTGATCACCCTGGAGCGCCAATCTTTCGGGATTGGTGCTCCGTGGGCACCAGCTTCGGGAAAATGTGTGTAATCTCTGTAGGAGCCAGGTGCGGCGCCTGCAGGGATTTTTTATTGGGAGAACGCTGATGTTCTACGTGCAACGCGATCAATACAACGCTTTGGTTCGCGTCGAGACGCAGGCCTTCGCCGAATCCACCGGGACTCTACCGGCGGATCATCAGGACATTCAGGCGTGGTTTGCCACGGATGTGATCGACAACAGCCTCAAGCAGCTCCAACAGAGCGACTCCGAGATGATTCGGGTGCTCGATGACTTGATCCAGGTGCTGACCGCCAAGGGCGTGATCCGCATCACTGACCTGCCGCCCGCCGCGCAGGTCAAGGTGATGGAGCGTACCCAGGCACGGACGGCGCTGGGCGGTTTGAGTGAGCTGATCAATGACGATGAAAGCGGTTTGATCTGAGGCGCACGCACCTCTTTCACAGCATGAGCGTCAAGCCGGCCTGATTACTCGGCGCTCCACGTCCACGGCGCGGGTTCACCGACCAGTTGGCCTTGCACCCCTTCGATGCCCATCTCGCGAATCACGCGCAACTCACCTTCGGTTTCCACGCGTTCTGCAATCAACGGCAAATCGATGCTGTGGGCGGCACGCTGGATCGCCTCGATAAAAAAGCGCTTGTGGCTTTCCTGATCAATGGTCCGGATGTAGCTGCCGTCGATTTTGAGGTACGCCAGGCCCAGGTTCGCCAGGTTGCCGATCATGCTGAAACGCCCGCCGAAACGTTGCAGGCCGAGGCTGTATCCGAGGCTGCGCAGGCGCCGGGTGAGACGCTCCAGCTGGGCTTGCTCGGGCACTTGCTCTTCGCCGATCTCCAGCGTCAGGCGCGTACCGAGTGTCGGGTGTTGCGCCAATCGCTCGAACATCCGCTCCAGGGCTTGTGGGTCATTCAAGGTCGCCGCCGAGAGGTTCAACGCCACCGATTGGTTGTGTTGTGCCAGGTGTTTGATCACCAGGTCGAGCATCAATTGGTCAAGGCGTGCGGTCCAGCCGAAGCGCTCCAGCCAGGGCAGGAAGTGCCCCGCCGCAATGGTCTGGTCCTGGTTGTCGAGCAGGCGCGACAGTACCTTGTAGTGCAGCACCTGACGGGTATCGCTGCTACTGACCACCGGCTGGAAAAACAAGCGGAAGCGCCCCTGATTCAGGGCCTCGTCGAGCAGGGTGTGCCAGCTATGCGGATCGTCGCTGACGGTGCCCCGGGTCTGGCGCTCCAGGCATACCCAGGTTTGGCCGCTACTGGCTTCAGCCTGGGCCAGGGCCTGGTCGGCCAGCTTCAACAGGTCGGCCGAGGCATCGCCGGGGTTGTAGGGCGCGAGGCCGATGTAGGCCACGCTCTGCATGTCTGTGGCGCCCGTTTCGTACAGGCTCTGCAGGGTGGTTTCCAGCGCCTGGGCCAATTGCACCGCTTCGTGACGCACCAGGCCCGGGGCAAGCACCGCGAACTCGCCGCCGCGGCTGCGGGTGATCAGGTTGTGGGTTTCCGGGTACTTGGCGCAGGTCCGCACCAGTTGCTGGCTGACGGCTTGCAGCAGTTGGTCGGTGCGTTGCCCGCCCAGGCGCTGGTTGAGACCGGCGAGGTCGTTGACCCGCAAGATCAGCAGGTAGCCTGAACTGGCTTCTTCCAGGTTGCTGACCCGCGAGTTGAGCTGCATCTCGAAATAGCGCCGGTTGGCCAGCCCGGTCAGGCTGTCCTGGTAGGACTCCACGCGCAGCTTCTCGCTGCGCTCGGTCTGTTCATTGAACAACGCCTTGAGCTTCTCGACCATCTGGTTCATGGCCTGCACCACGCGTCGCAGTTCGGGAGTGCGGGGCAGGTCGGGCAAACTGATGAATTCGCGCCGCGCGATGGCGTGGGACTGTTCGACCATATAGTCCAGCGGCTTCAACTGACGGCGCAGCAACAGCGCGCCGAGCACCGCACTCGCGGCGCCGCAGAGCAGCAACCAGCCCAGGCTGCCCAATGCGCTCTGCCACAGTTTGGCCAGGGCGAACATCGGGTGGCTGATCACCTCGACCCGTGCCGCCTGCTGCCAGCCTCGGCTGACGATGGCATCGCCGCCGGCCGGCGCGAGGCCGATCATTTTCACGAACCAGGCCGGCACGCCGCTGGCATCAGGCTCGGCGGCACGCTCCACCAGCACCTGATTATTGCTCAGGTCCACCACGCGGATGCTCGCGTAGTAGCCACTGTCAAAAATCGAACTGACCATCAGCTCGGTCATCGCCGGGTCATCGATGTTCGGCGTCAGCGACAGCGCCAGTGCGGTGGCCGCATCCTGGGCGTGGGAACGCAACTGGTTGACGTACTGCGCACGCGAGCTTTCCAGGCTGACGATGAAGCTACCGCTGAAGGCAACCACTAGAAACACACAGATAGCGATCAGCAATTGTTTGAACAGTGACATCGTAGCTCCTGTTAATTATCCGAACTGGCCGGAAACCCTTCGGCGGTCATTTTTTTCAAGACATCCTGCCAGCGTGACAGGCGCTTGCTATCACCGACTTTTTTGTTGCCCGCCGCGCCGGTCAGCCACAACCCTTCGCCGTTGAAAGCATAGACGGGCAGCAGGTCCGGACGTTGGCTGGCCGGCAGAATGGGGTCCATCAGGCTGTCCAGTACCAACGGCATGGCTTCCGGGCTTGCATAGTAGGTCAGTACCATATGCGCGCGATTCTGGCGCAAGGCCTTGACGTAGGTTATGCGCAGCTTCTCGGCCGGGACGCCCAAGTGACGCAGGCTGAAGTATTTGGCGATGGCATAGTCTTCACAATCACCGGCACCTTTCCACAGGGATTGAATGGGCGTCGCCCAATAATCGATCTCGTGCCACAGGTCGATATCTTCTTCGTAGTGCAACTGGCGGTTAAAGAACAAGTTGACCACGTTGAGTTGTTCGGTTTCGCTGACCTGCTTTTGCGCCGTGAGCAGGTGTTGCCAGGCATCGATACGCTGGCGCCCGGCGCCCAGGGGCCCGTACAGCGCCTCGGCGCGGCGGCTGATCTGGCTGAAATCCCAATCGGCGAGCAGATTGCCCAGCAGGCCGCCACCCAGCAACAGCGTGATGGCCAGACCGTACAGGAACCGAGGGAAGTTAAAGCGTATCGCCACTGCGAATACCCGAGCTTGCAGCATTGAAGGTGCGGCAATGGTGCGGTGATACCGGGTAAAAAACAATGGCACGATGAAATCACTTTGTAGCAATTTATCCTGAATAAGTGCCGGTAAATTGGCTATTTTCCGCTCGTCTGAAAGGGTGGCGGCAATTCCATCAAAATAATGACACCTCATAACGCCTGTCACAGAATGTCGCAACCAAAGCGCCGACAAAAAGACTTGCGGTCAGCCTTATCTTGCCGACCTTTCACGTCTTTAATGGCACTGTGAAGGAGTTATGGCCATGAGCCGTACCGATGATCTGTTTGCCCCGTCCGGCAAGAGCCTGACCCGGGAGCCCAAGGCACGGAACGCTCGGCTGCACTTTTTCGGCACCCTTCCATTCGATGATGGCACCCGCGCTAACCAGAAAGACGGCTCGCGCTTTTGCGCCAATGCGCCAGCGGCGTATGAACAACCTCATCATTATGACTTGAGCACACCGCGCCCAACCGTGGTGGCGCTGGTCTCGGTCAACGGCGGCGTCGGCCGCAGCACCCTGGCCACGGCGTTGAGCAGCGGCTTGCAGCGCTTGGGGGAGTCGGTGGTGGCGCTGGATCTGGACCCTCAAAACGCATTGCGCCAGCATTTCGGCGTGGCCCCGGAGCTCCTGGGCGTCGGCCGCGCCAGCCTGCTCAATACGCGCTGGGAGACGCTCCTGCAAACAGGGTTTGCCGGCTGCCGCGTGATCCCCTTCGGGCACACCGATATCAAGCAGAAGGACAACCTGCAACGTTGGCTCACGCGTGAACCGGAGTGGTTGGCGCAGCACCTGTCGACCCTGGGGTTGAGCGAGCGCCCGATCATGCTCATCGACACCCCCGCCGGTAATAACGTCTATCTGCATCAAGCGTTGAGCGTGGCCGATAGCGTATTGGTCGTCGTCCAGCCGAATGCCGCGTGCCTCGGCACGCTTGACCAGTTGGACGCGGTGCTGGCGCCTTATCTTGAGCGTGAACGCCCGCCACATTGCCACTATGTGATCAATCAACTGGAAGAAAACTCGGCGTTCAGCCGGGACATGGTCAATGCCTTCAAACTGCGCCTGGGCGACAATCCGTTGGACGTGGTGCATCGCGATCCATCGATCAGCGAAGCCCTGGCCTTTTCCACGGACCCGCTGGATAACTTGGCGGCGAGCGCCGCCTGCGACGATCTCAAGAGGCTGTGCCGGTTGTTGATCGCACGGAAAAAAGCCCGCTAAATCACGCTTTATGCGCTGAACGCGAAATGCTTATGCACAATCGGCTGGTCGCCGATGGCGTCGAATGGGTTTTGGGCGGAACCATTCTCAACACGGCGCAACCGCCTGTTTTGCGTGCGTTTTATTCGTTGCACAAAAAATGATCAGTATGGCATTTGGCCTGTAGCGCAGATGGCTACAACTTCTGTAAGGATTTCATCAACAGAGTTATCCACAGGGCGCGCGTAGGAAAAAATGCGCTTTAATCGCGCTCAGCCAGCACCATAAGGTTGCGTGGGGTCAGGGTGGTTTCGCAGAAGCTGCCTACCGTCACGGTGTAGCCCTGTTCCCGCAGAAACAGAGCCCGATCCAGCACCAGCCACAGCTCCAGCGGGCGGCGGAACAACCCTCGCAGCAGTTCCAGGTTTCTGACCTCGGCCAAGCGCCGCCAGCCGTGTGCCTCCAGCGCTGTCCAATCCTGCTCGCCTGTGGATAAACCTTTGAGGCCGGCCAACTCGCGGCAATAGTCGGCGAAGGGTTTATCCAGCCAACTGGCGGGCAGGGACGGCGTGGGCAGGTACGTGTCGCAATGGCGCAATTGGCGCTGCAAGTGATCGAAACCCAGGCGCCTGGCCATGGACGTATCCCGTTGCCGGCGCACCCGCTTGCCGGCGGTGACGGTTTCACTGAGGGGCAGCCCCAGGTCATCCACCGATAAGCGCAACGCCGAAGCGCGGCCGACGCTCGACAGTGGCTGATAGCGATCGGTGCGGATGCGGTTGTAGCAGCAGGGTGCCAGCGCCAGTTGCTTGCAGCCGGCAGTGCTGGCCAGTTGCAGCAGACGCACGTGCAGGTCGCCGCAGGCGTGCAGGGCGACGGGTGTGTGTTCGGCGCTGACCGTCACGTCGGCCAGTACGTCTTGCAGGTGATGGGTGACGGGCAGTTGGTGGTGGTCGCTCAAGGCCTGCCCGGCGGCGATCAGGGCCGGATCGTATTCCAGGCAGGTCAGTTGCTGCCCGCTGTGCAGCAGGCGGCGGCCGAGGTGGCCTTTGCCGGCGCACCAGTCCAGCCAGTGCCGCGGTGGTTGCGCGAACCCCAGGGCAGCACCGAATGCTTCGATCTGTTGCCACTTGCGGCCGGGCACATCGACGTTCAGGCGCTGGCGGGCGGGTGCCAGGGGCTGCGTCGGTAACTTATCCACAGCACTGAGGCGCAGCGCCTGCGCGGCCAACTGTGGAAAAGGCGCCGGGGCGGGCAGCTCATGGGGCCGGTTGTGGCTGCTTTCCGCGTCGGCCAGCGAGCGCCGGCGCAGCCACTGGGCGAGCGCGGGATGTTGGGATTCCCAGGGTAACTGGCGATGCGTGAAGGGCCGTGGTCGCCACAGCCCCTGGTGTTCGCTGAGGAACGCATCCAGCGCCTGGAAGTGCGCTTCAACGTCCCTGGCAGGCATCGACTCGCAGCCAGCGTTCCAGCAGTTTGAAACCGCGCACCAGCACATAGGCCATCAGCAGGTAGAACAGGCCGGCGGCGAAGAAGATCTCCACTGGCAGGTACGTGCGCGCAATGATGGTGCGCGCCATGCCGGTCAGTTCGAGCAGCGTCACGGTGCTGGCCAGGGCGCTGGCCTTGAGCATCAGGATCACTTCGTTGCTGTACGCCGGCAGGCCGATGCGCGAGGCGCGCGGCAGGATGATATAGAACAGCGTCTTCGGCTTGGACATGCCCAGGGCCCGCGCCGCTTCGATTTCACCCGGCGGGATGGCCTGGATCGCACCGCGCAGGATTTCGGCGATATAGGCGGCGGTGTGCAGGGTCATGGTGGCGGTGGCGCACCAGAACGGATCGCGCAGGTACGGCCACATGAAGCTGTTACGCACCGCGTCGAACTGCGCCAGGCCGTAGTAGACCAGGAACAGTTGCACCAGCAACGGCGTGCCGCGAAAGAAGAAAATGTAGCAATAGGGCAGGGTCCGCACGTACCAGCGGCGCGAGGAGCGGGCGATGCCCAGCGGGATCGCCAGCAGCAGGCCGGCAATCACCGCAATGGCCACCAGCTCGAGGGTGAGAGTCGCGCCCTGGGCCAGTTTGGGCAGCCACTTGATGATCACGGCCCAGTTCAGGCCCAGGTCGAAATGGGACAGCCAGCTGTAGTCGCCGTTCATTGGGTGCTCCTTGCAAAGCCGCGACTGGCGCGTTCTTCCAGGAAGTGCATGCCAGTCATGGCCAGCACGGTGAGGCCCAGGTACATGAACGCCGCCACCATGAAGAAGGTGAACGGCTGCTTGGTCACGGTCACGCCGATCTGCGCATGGCGCATGATTTCTTCGAGGCCGATCACTGATACCAGCGCGGTGTCTTTCATCAGGATCATGAACAGGTTGCCCAGGCCCGGCAGGGCGATGCGCCACATCTGCGGCATGATCAAGCGGGTGAAGATGCGAAACTTCGACAGGCCCAATGCCACACCGGCTTCACGGTGGCCCTTGGGAATGGCGAGGATCGCGCCACGGAACACTTCCGTGGCGTAGGCGCCAAAGCACAGGCCCAGGGCGATGACCCCGGCGGCGAAGGCGCTGAGGGAAAGGTCGGGGTTACCGAAAAACTCCCCGAGGGCACGCATCAGGTTGACCGTGCCGAAATAAATCAGCAACACCCACAACAGTTCGGGAATACCGCGAACGAGGGTCGAGTAAGCCCCGCCCAGCCACTGCAGCGGCTTGTATGGGGAGGTCTTGGCCAAAGCGCCGGCCAGGCCGAGTACCAGCCCCAGGCACAGGGCCGTGAGCGCCAGCTTGACGGTCATCAGCGCGCCGGCGGCGAGCGCCGGGCCGAATCCGTAGAGATCGAAATTCATGGTGTTTTCATATCGCGGCAGGCAAAGCTGAAAGCCGACGCGCCCCTGGGAGCGCGTCGGGCATACCGTTCAGATCATTCGATGCTGAAAGGGAAGTACTTGTCGTTGATCTTCTTGTAGGTGCCGTCGGCCTTGATCTCTGCCAGGGCTTTGTTCAGGCGTTCGCGCAGCGGGTCGCCTTTGCGCACGGCGATACCGATCTTGTCGCTCTCGACCACCGGGTTGCCCTTGAATTCGTAGGCGGAACCGTCTTTGCTCTTGAGCCATTCGTACTGCACGTACTTGTCGGCGAGGATGCCGTCCAGGCGGCCGGACGTCAGGTCGAGGTAGGCGTTTTCCTGGGTGTCGTAGAGCTTGCTGGTGGTGTCTGGCAGCTTGTCTTCCAGGTAGGTGCCGGCCAACGTCGCGCGTTGTGCGCCGATGATCTTGCCTTTCAGGTAGGCCGCGTCGGTCTTGAAGTCTGCCGTGGCTTTAGGTGCGATGAACTGCAGCTTGTTGGAGTAGTACGGGTCGGTGAAGTCGACGGCCTGCTTGCGCTCGTCGGTGATCGACAGCGAGGACACCAGGAAGTCGAATTTCTTCGCGTTCAGCGCCGGGATGATGCCGTCCCAGTCCGATACATACACTTCGCACTTCTCGACTTTCATCTTGGCGCACAGGGCGTCGCCGATGTCTTTGTCGAAGCCGACGACGTTGCCGCTGGCATCTTTATTGTTGAACGGCGGGTAGGCCGCTTCGATCCCCATTTTCAGGGTTTCTGCCATGGCCGAGGCGCTGAACGCCATCGAAACGGCCGCGGCCAGAAGGAATTTTTTATAGTTCTGCATGCATGTTGCTCCGTTAGCGGTTGCTGGACATGAATTGTTTGCAGCGCGCCGAAAGCGGGTTTTCAAACACCTGCTGTGGCGATCCTTGCTCTTCGACCAGGCCTTGGTGCAAGAACACCACTTCACTGGACACCTGGCGGGCGAAGCCCATTTCATGGGTGACCAGCAGCATGGTGCGGCCTTCTTCGGCCAGCGCGCGGATCACATTAAGTACTTCCTGGACCATTTCCGGGTCAAGGGCCGAGGTGGGTTCGTCGAACAGGATGACTTTCGGCTGCATCGCCAGGGTACGCGCGATGGCAGCCCGCTGCTGCTGGCCGCCGGACAATTGCGCGGGGTAGGCGTGGCGCTTGTCGCCGATGCCGACCTTGGCCAGCAAGGCTTCGGCCACTTCGATGGCTTCGGCCTTGCTCTGGCCGAGCACACGGCGTGGGGCCTCGATGATGTTGTCGAGGATGCTCATGTGCGGCCACAGGTTAAAGTTTTGAAACACAAACCCGATTTCGCTGCGCAGGCGGTTGATCTGCTTGCCGTCGGCGGCTATCAGCTCGCCGTTCTTCGCGGCCTTGAGCTTGAGCTCTTCGCCGGCCACCAGGATCTGGCCCTGGTGCGGGTTTTCCAGCAGGTTGATGCAGCGCAGGAATGTGGACTTGCCGGAACCGGAGGAACCCAGGATCGAGATCACATCGCCGTCGCGAGCGGTCAGCGAGATACCTTTGAGTACCTCCAGCTCACCATAGCGTTTATGCAAGTTGCGGATTTCAAGCGCGGGCGCGGCCAGAGCCATGTGCGGTCCTCATTGTGTTCGTTGCGTTCCTGCTGTTGGGTCGCCTTCCTGGCGAGGCGCCAACCTAGCATAGCGTCCGGATGGCAGCCAACAGCGCGGCGGATGCTTAACAGGTGGTCTGCGGCAAGGTGTCGCATCGGCACAGCGGCGTGTCGCGCCATCAACAACCGAACAGCCGTTTGAACCTGGAAAACCCGCAGGCTTCGCGTGAAAAAGGGCGCGATGGTGCCAGCTTTGGGCGGGTGTTGGAAGGGTTAACCGGGCAAACGGTGACCATCGGCCCTTTTATGGGGCGTCACGTACTTTTTGTGTGTATTTGTGGTGCGCGCGTTCGGGTAAAAGTGAGTCGCTCGGTAACGCTGTAGCGGAATGCCAGCATTCTCAATGACTTGCGAGGGCTGCTGGATCGTCCTACAGCCCGCGTCAATCGGGGTTTTGTAACATTTTGGCGCAAATATTGCGTAAAAAATAAAGAACGCCCTGTTTGTTTCTTTTCACGTGAAAGGCACGCGCCGGGCGGACCGTTTTCGCAATTCCTCGTTTAAAGGTGTGTCAATGAGTAGTACGCATAGCTCCAATGACCTCGAACAGGGGCTCAAACCGCGTCACGTCACCATGTTGTCGATTGCCGGCGTCATCGGTGCCGGTTTGTTTGTCGGCTCCGGCCACGCGATCGCCGCCGCCGGCCCTGCGGTACTGCTGGCATATGCCGCCGCCGGTGCGCTGGTGGTCTTGGTGATGCGGATGTTGGCCGAAATGGCCGTGGCGTCGCCGGACACCGGTTCGTTCTCGACCTACGCCGATCGGGCGATCGGTCACTGGGCCGGTTTCACCATCGGCTGGCTGTACTGGTGGTTCTGGGTGCTGGTGATTCCATTGGAAGCCAACGCCGCCGCGACCATCCTCCATGCCTGGTTCCCCGGCGTGGCCATCTGGGCGTTTACCCTGATCATCACCTTGCTGCTGACGGCGACCAACCTGTTCAGCGTGAAACACTACGGTGAGTTCGAGTTCTGGTTCGCGCTGATCAAAGTCGTCGCGATCGTGGGCTTTGTGATCCTCGGCCTGCTGGCGATCTTCGGCTTCTTGCCGACCAGCCAGGTCAGCGGTGTCTCGCACCTGTTCGACACCCAGGGCTTCATGCCGAACGGCATGGGCGCTGTGCTGGCGGCCATCCTGACCACCATGTTCTCGTTCATGGGCACCGAGATTGTCACCATCGCGGCCGCCGAGTCGAAGGACCCGGGCCAGCAGATCACCAAGGCCACCAACTCGGTGATCTGGCGGATTGGTTTGTTCTACCTGCTGTCGATCTTCATCGTGGTGTCCCTGGTGCCTTGGAACGATCCGACCCTGGCTGCCGTAGGTTCCTACCAGACAGTGCTGGAAAGCATGGGCATCCCGAATGCCAAGCTGATCGTTGACCTGGTGGTCTTGGTTGCCGTGACCAGCTGCCTCAACTCGGCGCTGTACACCGCCTCGCGCATGCTGTTTTCCCTGGGCCGTCGTGGTGATGCACCCGCCGTGTCCAAGCGCACCAACAAAAGCGGCACGCCTTACTGGGCGGTGATGCTGTCCACCGGCGCAGCGTTCCTGGCGGTCTTCGCCAACTACGTGGCACCGGCGGCGGTGTTCGAATTCCTGCTCGCCAGTTCCGGCGCCATTGCGTTGCTGGTGTACCTGGTGATTGCGGTGTCGCAACTGCGCATGCGTCAGAAGCGTACTGCGGCGGGCGAGACGCTCGCGTTCAAAATGTGGTTGTTCCCAGGCCTGACCTACGCGGTGATGGTGTTCATCGTCGGTACGCTGGGGATCATGCTGTTCCAGGAAGCCCATCGGGTCGAGATCATCGCGACCGGGGTCTTGAGCTTGCTGGTGGTGGCGGCGGGGCTGCTCGTTTCGAGCCGTCGCAAGGCCCAGAGCGTAGGCGCTGCAGTACTGAATTGATGTGATGGAGTGCGGTGCTTGATTGCGCCGCAGTTCAAATGTGGGAGGGGGCTTGCCCCCGATTGCGGTGTGCCAGTCGACATCTAATTGACTGATACACCGCTATCGGGGGCAAGCCCCCTCCCACATTGCGTTTTGCGTCAGTCTTGGGAAATCACCAGCGCCTGGGATGCGGCGACGTAATCCGCCTGGAACTGCGGCGACTCGACCCACGCCAGGGCTGCCGCTTCATCCTCGGTGTCGGTAGCCCACTGCCGATATTCGATCAGTGCCGCCAGGATAAAGTCGGTGGCCTCTTCTTCGCCTTCCTGCTCCAGCACCAATGCCAACAGCGGGTGCGCCAGGAATGCCGCGCACAGCGCTTGCTGGCTGATTTCGCCGGCAGTACGCATCTCGACAAACAATTCAGTCAAATCCACCGACTCAAGATCGATGCGGCTGTCATCGCCGGCAAATGCATCCGGCTTGCTCGCGACGGCGCGTTGGGTACGGTTTTGCTTGGCCTTGGCCTTTGCCCGGTGGGCACGTTTTTGCTGCTTGTTCGGCGAGGCCATGGGCTCACGTCCTTGGTTCAGGATCTGGGTGGGTATTGAAGCGCAGGTTGAGGGAAATCCCAAGGGGTTCTAGACGCGCGCCGTTATGCGACGGCCCGGTGTGCCGGGTGTTAGCGCGCCGTGCTTCAGCCATGCCAGCGCAATCGGCCACAGCCGATCCTCATACTCGCTGCGAAAGAACGCGAAATGTCCGACCTGTGTTTCTCCGATATCGTCAGGGGCGATGCGCAGGTGAGTGCGTTCGCTGCTGGCGAAGTAGCTCAGCAAGCGCTCGATGGCCGGCACGGTGCCGAAGGGATCGTCGGTGATGCTGATCGCCAGCACCTGCGCCGTTACCCGGGCAAACGGCAGTTCACCCAAGGCGCGCCCGCTGGGCCGTGTTTCATAGCTCGGCGTCGGCGTGCTCCAGTCCCGTACCACGCCGGCCGGCGTATCCTCCAGCCAGCCCAGACGCTTGCCCGGGAAGTAGCCGAACAGCGCCGTCACCAGTGGCATCACCACATGCCACTTGCCAACCATGCGCCAGCGCCCGCTCGCTGCGTAATCGCGCCAGTAGGCGAATTGCGCGCCCACCGTCACCAGGCGCCGGATCACTGCGCCGGACGCCCCGAGCCCCGCTGCGCAGCCGCCAAAGCTGTGACCGACCACGTCGATCGGCTGCCCCGGGAACTCGCGCTGCGCCCGCTGCAATATCGCCTCGAAATCCAGGCGGCCCCAATCCGACCATGAGGCCTTGAAGCCTCGCAGCGAGCCACGGCGGGACTCGCCGATGCCGCGATAGTCGTAGGTGATGACATCGAAGCCGTTGGCGAACAGGTAGTCGGCGAAGCGTGAATAGTGGCGACAGCGCACGGAAGTGGCGGCGTTGATGATGACGACCGGGCGTGTAGGGTCGCTTCGGATGTGGCGCCAGGTGAAGCCGCCAAGCGGGTAGCCGTCTGCGGCGGGTGCCCTGAAGGAAGTGTTTTGGCAGGGTTGAGTTGCAGGCGTTGGCGAAGAGGCATCATTCAAATTCATCGTTTTGGGCCTGTGCCGATTTTTTATTTTTGGTAACGGTTGGCCAGTTTGCCAGCACTTGTACTTCGTTCCGCTGACTCACTAATCTCTGGCGCTCACAACGCCTACAACGCCCGTGCACAGTGGCTTGTTCCGAAAAAACCACACATCTGAGAGAAACGACAGCCAACCATGGACAGATTAGACTGGCAGGCATCCATTACGGAGGTCTCTATGAGCATTCCACGTTCTCCCATCGTTTCGGAGTTTGAAACAGAAGAGCAAGCTGCCAGCTACGACCGTTGGTTTCGTGCCAAGGTGCAGGCTTCAATTGACGATCCTCGTCCTAGTATTCCGCACGATCAGGCGATGGCTGAAGTCGAGAAGGTGCTGGAAGAGAGGCGCAAGGCTCGTGCTTCTCGTTAAATGGCGACCTGAGGCTATTGTCGCCCTGATCGAGATCATTGATTACATCGAGCAGTACAACCCGGTTGCCGCCGTCTCGCTGCACCAAACTATTGTGGTTGCCGCCGAGGGGTTGTCCCTGATGCCATACGGATTCAAGCACGGTCGCTTGTCTGGTACTCGGGAAATGGTTGTTCATCCAAACTACCTGGTGGTCTATCGGGTGACGGAGCACGTTGAGATAGTGATGGTGTTACACACTCGCCAGTAATATCCCAGGGATGTGATCGGGCCACACCACTCGACCTCACGCCAGTAGATGCTTAGGCTTGCGCCTTTGCAATCAGCGAGAGCGTCCTGATGACCCGCGACACCCTCGAACACCACCAGATTCCCCTCTACTTCGCCACCGTCCTCCTGGCCGCCGCTTTCGGTCTGCTCGCGCCGTCATTAGCGCATGGCCTCGGCGTGCTGGTCACGCCGGCCATCGCGGTGCTGATGTATGCGATGTTCCTGCAAATCCCGTTTCTGCAGCTGCGCCAAGGCGTGGGGAACCAGCGGTTCCTGGCGGCGTTGCTGCTGGCCAATTTCGTTCTCGTGCCCGTGCTGGTGTGGCTACTGACGCGTGGCCTGGTGGAGCGCCCGGCGTTGCTGGTGGGGGCGTTGCTGGTGTTGCTGACGCCGTGTATCGACTACGTGGTGGTGTTTACCCATATCGGCAAGGGCGATTCGCGCTTGATGCTGGCCGCGACGCCGCTGCTGCTGTTGCTGCAGTTGGTGTTGTTGCCGGTGTACCTGGGGTTGATGTTGGGCGCGCAGTCCGCGGTGGTGGTGGAGGTGCGGCCGTTTGTCGAGGCGTTCCTGTTATTGATCGTGGTGCCGATGGTGCTGGCGGTGATCACCACCTCGCTGGCGCGGCGATCCTCGGTCGTCAACGCCTGGAACGATGCCTGGGCCTGGTTGCCGGTGCCGGCGATGGCAGCGGTGCTGTTTGTGGTGATCGGTTCGCAAATCACCGCGGTGGTGCGCGATATCAGCCTGTTGCTGCCGGTGATTCCGGTCTACGTTGGCTTTGTGCTGTTGGCGCCATTGATGGGGATGTTCGCCGCGCGCCTGTTCGTGCTGCCGGCGGTGACGGCGCGCGCGGTGACGTTCAGCGCGGCGACGCGTAACTCGCTGGTGGTGTTGCCCCTGGCGCTGGCGTTGCCCGAAGGCGTGCGCGGGTTGGCGGCGACGGCGGTGATCCTGCAAACCCTGGTCGAGTTGATTGGCGAGCTGATCTACGTTCGCCTGATCCCGACGCTGGTGTGGCGCGCAGATCGGCCGGGCACATGAATGTTCAGGGTTGTTCAGGCGCTATTTGGGATGTGTTGGGCACCATAAGCCGCCGCTCACTACCTGGCAGGACAACCGATGGATCACCGCAACTCTTTTCGCCTGGAGTCTCTGGGCATTTTTCTGATTGCTTTGTTGTTATTTACGTTGGGGATCTGGGACCAGCAGCCTCAGGGGTTTGACGGGCGCTGGGCGTTGTTCATGCAGGAAATGTTTCGCCATGGGGCGAGTCTTTTCCCCACCACCTACGGCCAGCCCTACGCGGATTATCCCGGTACGGCGACGTTCTTCAGTTTTGTATTCGCCCGGTTGTTCGGTGCGCCCAACCACCTGGCGAATGTCCTGCCCACCGCGCTGGCCTCTGCCGGAGTGGTGGCGCTGATCTATCGCTTGCTGGCGCCTTCCAGTCGCGCCTGGGCGCTGTTGACGGTGCTGCTGACCTTGCTCACCACCCAGTTGCTCGAAAAGTCGCGCTCGGTGTGCCTGGATCAGATGGTGGCGCTGTTGTGCGTAGGCAGCTTCTACCTGCTGCACAGTGGCGAACGCCTTGGCTCGCGGCTGCGGCAGCTGGCGGTGTTCCCGCTGTTTATCCTGGGCTTTGCGATTCGCGGGCCGTTGGGCTTGATCGAAGTCTGTGGGGTGGCCTGCGTGTATTGGGCGTTGGGTCGTCCGGGGGAGCGGGTCAGGCAAGTGCTGATCCACGGCGTTATCGGGTTGCTGCTGTTGGCGTGTTGCTGGTGGCTGCTGATGCAGTTGGCGCGGATCAGTGGGGGCCAGGCCTTTGCCGATGAAGTGTTCAAGATGCAGGTTGGCGGGCGCCTCGATGAAATCGGCGAGCCGTTCTATTTCTACTTCCAGCTGAGTCTGTACCGTTACTTCCCGGTGGTCCCCATGGCGTTGGCGAGCATGGTTGCGCTGCGTCATCGCTGGCCGGAACGCTGGGGCAATGACGACGTGCAACTGGTCGTGCGGCTCGGCGCCTGCGGCTTGATGATTCTGCTCGGGCTGTCGGTGCCGCACTTCAAGCGCGCTTATTACATCCTGCCCATGGTGCCGATGTTTGCCGCTGTCGCCGCCTATGGGCTGCTCCACGCACAGAACTGGTTCGTCGGGGTGCGTCGCTGTTACACATGGCTCGTCGCGGCGCTGCCGGCGTTGTGCGTGGTTGTAGTCTTCGTGTGTCGACATGGGTGGCAGAAGCACGGTTACTGGCCGGACGTTTCGTTGCCGTTGCTGATCGGCGTGCTGGTGATCCTGCAGGGGGCGGCATTGATCGCCTGGCGTCGCGCCGGGCGTTTGGTGTGGCTCAGCGCGATCGCACTGGCGGCGCAGTGGTTGTTGCTGGTGACCGTGGTAGAGCCGGCCAAGGACCTGCAGTTCGACACCCGGCAATTTGTCAGTCAGGTGGAAGCGCTTCGCGCACAAGAGCCTGGACCGTTGGTGTTTGTCGGCCTTGCGCGGGACACCTGGGCAGTGCGCTACATGATGAACCTGGATCACGACGAGCAACCGCTGTTCATCGGGCGTAACCAGCTCGATCAGTTGGACTCGCTGCCACGGCCGTCCTGGGTGATCGTGGCGCGCAAGGAAACCGAGCAGTTGAAGGGCACACCGGTGGAACACTTGGCGCCGATGTTCAACGGGCGACTGAACGACAATCCGCTGTTGGTGTTCTTGCTCAAGTAGGCGGCGCAAGGCGGGTATTGCGTACTGGGGTGGCGGTGAGCCACCCCGGTTCGGGATGGGTAAATCGAAGGCAACAAAAAACCCGCACTAGGCGGGTTTTTTGGGTGTTTCAGATGATCGTTGCACCACCTGAAACTTAATAGTGGTGCCCAGAGACGGAATCGAACCGCCGACACGGGGATTTTCAATCCCCTGCTCTACCGACTGAGCTATCTGGGCAACGGGGCGCATTAAACGGGTTTTTCAGGGGGTCGTCAAGCAAGTTTTCAAAAAATATTTAATTATTACCGTCGCTTACGTGCCGACCCCGGTTTTTGATCAATTATTGAGCAGGCGGCACGTAGCCTTCGGCCTTGGCGTAATCCTCGCCGGAAAAGAACTTGTCCATCTCGCCTTGCAGGTATTTGCGGTCTTCGGCGTTCATCATGTTCAGGCGTTTTTCGTTGATCAGCAGGGTCTGGTGTTTCTGCCAGTCGGCCCAGGCCTTGGCGGAGACGTGATCGAAAATGTCCTGGCCCTTGGCACCCGGGAACGGGGCGCGCTCCAGGGCGGGCAGTTCTTCGTGGTACTTGCGGCAGATGATGGTGCGGGTCATGACGAAACTCCTGCGTTCAATACGTCGGCCGCGCGCTTCAGCAGTTTTTTCACCGGGGCGGCAAGGCCCAGGCGCGGCGGGGTGGCGAGGTTATACCAGAGCCAGTCGGCCTCGGCCACGTGATGGGCGGATTCCTCGACCTGGACCAGCCAGGGTTCGATGGCCAACTGGAAGTGGCTGAAGGTGTGGATCAGCCCCGGCAGTTCCTGTTGTTTACCCAGCTCCAGCGCGTGCTGGTGGGCGAGAGGTTCGAGGTCTTGCAGGTCGTCCAGCTCCGGCAGGCTCCACAAACCGCCCCACAGGCCCGTGGACGGGCGACGGTAAAGCAGGATCGCGCCGTCGCCATTGGCCAGCATGGGCATCAGCGTGCGCTTCTGGGGGATGCTCTTGCGCGGCTTGGGGATCGGGTAGCGCGTCTCCAGGCCGAGCATGTGGGCTTCGCAGCCTTTTTCCAGCGGGCATAACAGGCAACTGGGCTTGCTGCGGGTACACAGGGTGGCGCCCATGTCCATCATCGCCTGGGTGTAGGCGTTGACGCGATCATGGGGCGTGAAGCGCTCTGCGGTGGCCCAGAGCTGTTTGGCCACTTTGGGTTCGCCGGGGTAGCCCTCCTGCGCGGTAAAGCGTGCCAGCACGCGTTTGACGTTGCCATCGAGGATCGGTGCGCGCAGGCCCATGCTCAGGCTGGCGATCGCGCCGGCGGTGGACAGACCGATGCCGGGCAGTTCGGTGAGTTTTTCCACGTCGCGGGGAAACTCGCCGCCGTACTCGGCCACGACAATCTTCGCGGTCTTCTGCAGGTTGCGCGCCCGGGTGTAATAGCCGAGGCCGGTCCACAGGTGCAGCACCTCGTCTTCCGGCGCGGCGGCCAGGGCTTCGACCGTTGGCAGGGAGGCCATGAAACGGTCGAAGTAATTGAGCACGGTGCTGACCTGGGTCTGTTGCAGCATGATCTCCGAAACCCACACCCGGTAGGGCGTGATGCCCTGTTGCCAGGGCAGGTCATGGCGACCGTGGCGGTCGTACCAGTTCAGTACCGCCTCGGAAAACTGCTCGTTTCTCATCGTTTGAACAGGCCTTTCAACGCGTCTTTCAACTGCGGGTTAACTTTGTCGAGCTTCTCTTCCAGCTTCTCGTTGAGGCGGTTGCCGGCGGCCTTGATGGCGACCTGGCCGAGGCCGTCCTTGTCCAGGCGGCACGCCTTGGCGCCCAGCTCCAGCGGGCCACGGCAGCGCAGCGGCACTTCGATGCCCTGGAAGTTGGCGCCTACCTCGCAGGCGGGGTCCGGCACTTCGCGTTGATCGCCCTCGACGATGATGCCGACGCGATAATCCATGCCCAGCACGCGCAGGTCGATGTCGCCGTTGCCGTTGACCGTAAGGCCGGGGATACGCACCTTCAGGTCGGGGTTGTTGGCCACGCCGTTGCGCAACGTCAGGTTGCCCCTGAGTTCCTGGAACGGTGTGTCCTTGGCCCGTGGCTCGCTGCTCAAGGTCTTGCGGTTGAGCAGGGCGATGCCGGTACACAGTTGCTGTTCAAGGTTGGCGTTGAGCAGCACGCCGTTGTTGATCACGAAGCTGGCGTTGCCGTTGAGGCTGTCGATCAGTGCCTTTTGGCTGTTGCCGCGGCCGCTGAGGTTGCTGTCGAGGGTGATCTGGCCCTTGACCGGCGGCGTCTGCCCCTGGGCTTGCAGGATGCGCTCGACCGGCACTTGCTTGATGTGGCTTTGCAGGGCCAGCACTGGAATGTCCTGGCGCACATCGAGGCTGCCATTGGCCTGGAAGCTGCCGTTGTAGAGGCCGCCGCTCAGGCTGTCGAGCTTGAGCTGGCCGTCGAGGCCGCTGGCCTTGAGCATGGCGTTCTGGATCGGCAGCTTGCTCAGGGTCAGTTGGCCGAAGGCCAGGTCGGCCTCCACGTCCAGCGTGCGCAGGCGGGTCAGCGGCAGCAGCTTGTCGGTGCTCCAGGCGCCTTTGGTCGGGGCGTCCGGCAGCGGTGTGGTGCCACCGGCGGCCATGGCGCCGGCTTCGCTGTTCTGCACTTCGGCCTGGCGTGCGGCGGTTGCCCCCTTGGCGGATTCGGACTTGGCCGGCAGGTAATTGTCGGCGTTGAAGGTGTCGCCCTTGAGTTGCACGCGCAGCGATTGCTTGGCGAAATCGTCCACGGCAACGCGGCCGGTGAAGGTGCTGCCGTCGAGTTTCAGGTTGAGGTCTTCCAGGGCCAGGCGGGTCGGCGTGCCTTGGAGGCGGCTGACCAGCTCGACTTTGCTCAGGCTGCCCTCGGCCATCGGTGGCAGCGGGTTGCCGACGCTGTCGAGGAACTTGGCCAGGTCGAACTGGGCGATCGACAGGGCGCCGCTGAGCTGCGGGGTCTTGTCCAGGTCATTGACCTTCAGTTCGCCGAGGGCGCGCAACTGGTTGGCCGAGAGTTTCAGGTTGGTCCACTCGGCAATGTTGGCCGCCAGGTCCACCAGCAGTTGGCCCTGGGTGGAGAAGGTCACGGTTTTGCCTTGCAGCGGTTCGCCGGTGGCTTCGCCGCTGAACCGCATGTCTTCGAACTGATAACGCTTGAGCGCCCGCTGAATGCGCAGGTTGCCGTTGAGTTCGGTCTTGACGCGCATGACCGGCTGGTTGCTGCCGAGGAACGCGGTGAGCTTCAGCGGAATGCTCGCCCCTTCGTGGATGGCACCCGCACTCAGCTGGATGCTCTCGGCGCTGAACTGCTTGCCGGTCTGTTCATCGTTGTATTCGATGCGGGCGTTGTTGATGGTCAGGCTGTCGATGTCCAGGCGGATGGGCTGCGGCGGTTTCTCTGCCTTCACCTCGGTCACCGGTGCCGTCGCTGGCACGGGGGTTGGCGTATCGGTGGCCGCCTCGGGGGCGTTCTTGCCGATGTCTTCCCAGTTGCCGTGGCCTTGCTTGTCGCGGTTGAGGCGCAGGTTCAGGCCTTCGACGCGCACATCGCTCATCTGCACTTCGCGGCGCAGCAGCGGTAGCACGCGTACCGACAGGCCGAGCATCTGCAGGTCGGCGAACGGCTGGGTCGGGTTGGTCAGGGTCGCGACGCCGGCTTCGTGCAGTTCCAGGCCCAGCCAGGGGAACAGGCTCCAGCCGATGTCGCCATTGAGCGTCAGCTCGATGTGGGCCTTGTCGCGGGCAATCTGGCGAATCTCGTCTTTGTAGTCGTTGGGATCGAAGAGATGGGTCAGGGCAAAGCCGAGAGCCACAATGATCAGCAACAGCCCGAGAAGTACCAGACCCAGGATTTTGCCGAACGCTTTCATGGGCGAGTCCTTGTATGTCGATTTCAAAATTTAGCCGCAGAGTATAGCGCCCGATGGCCTGCGTCAGTTCACGGATCGTTACATTGTATCTAGCGCAGGGGGCGGTATTTTGGCGTCAAAAAACACAAAAAATCCGCGAAAGGTAGTGGCATTTTGGTTTTTCTGTCATCCACTGATGCTAATCTCTGCGCGTTCGTCCGCCTTCTGCGACGTAACGTCGCGCTTTAAATGGAGCTTTATTCAACAAAACGGTCACGCCCTGCGTGCAAGGCCGAAGGAGAGAGCGCCTGACGAACACATACTAATAACTGGGGGAAACACTAATGAACACTAGCACTGCGGCGGGTATTGCTGCCGCGCAGCCTGCGTTCCTGTCCAAGGAGCGCATCATCGCCAAGCCCGGGTTCAACCGCTGGCTGGTTCCACCGGCCGCTCTGGCCATCCACCTGTGTATCGGCATGGCCTACGGCTTCTCGGTGTTCTGGCTGCCGCTGTCCAAGGCGCTGGGGATCAGCGCGCCGGTGGCCTGTGCGCCGGATATGAGCTTTATCGCTCAGGTCTTCTCGTCTCAGTGCGACTGGCCGATCTCCATGCTGGGCTGGATCTACACCCTGTTCTTCATCTTCCTGGGCTGCTCGGCGGCGATCTGGGGCGGCTGGCTGGAACATGCCGGGCCACGCAAGGCGGGCGTCGTCTCGGCGCTGTGCTGGTGTGGCGGCCTGCTGATTTCGGCGCTGGGGATTTATACCCACCAGATCTGGCTGATGTGGATCGGCTCCGGGGTCATTGGCGGTATCGGCCTGGGCCTGGGTTATATCTCGCCCGTGTCGACCCTGATCAAGTGGTTCCCGGACAAGCGCGGCATGGCCACCGGCATGGCGATCATGGGCTTCGGCGGCGGCGCGATGGTGGGGGCTCCCCTGGCGGCAGCGCTGATGGGGCACTTCGCTTCGCCGACCAGCGTCGGCGTGTGGCAGAGCTTTCTGGTGATGGCGGCGATTTACTTCGTGTTCATGATCGGTGGCGCGCTGTCCTACCGTGTTCCGCCGACCGGCTGGAAGCCTGAGGGCTGGACCGCGCCGGTGAAAAAAGCCAGCAATGCGATGATCACCCATCGTCACGTTCACGTGAACGTCGCCTGGAAAACCCCGCAATTCCGTCTGGTCTGGCTGGTGCTGTGCCTGAACGTATCGGCCGGTATCGGCATCCTCGGCATGGCTTCGCCGCTGCTGCAGGAAGTGTTCGGCGGCAAGTTGCTGGGTGTGGATGTGCCGTTCGGCCAACTGAATGCCGGGCAACTGGCCTCGATCGCGGCGATCGCGGCGGGCTTTACCGGGCTGTTGAGCCTGTTCAACATTGGTGGCCGGTTCTTCTGGGCGTCGTTCTCCGACTACCTGGGCCGTAAAAACACCTACTTCGTGTTCTTCGCCCTGGGCTTTGCCCTGTATGCGCTGATCCCGAACCTCGGGCACCTGGGCAACGTGGCGCTGTTCGTGGCGGCGTTCTGCATCATCCTGTCGATGTACGGCGGCGGTTTTGCGACGGTTCCGGCTTACCTGGCCGACCTGTTCGGCACCCAGATGGTCGGCGCGATCCATGGTCGCCTGCTGACCGCCTGGGCTGCGGCGGGCGTGCTGGGCCCGGTGTTGGTGAACTACCTGCGTGAATATCAGTTGAGCATCGGCGTCGAACGCGCCGCCGCCTACGACATCACCTTGTACATCCTCGCCGGCCTGCTGGTGCTGGGTTTCATCTGCAACCTGCTGGTGCGCCCGGTGGCCGACAAGTACTTCATGAGCGACGCCGAACTGGCCGCCGAACAGGCGCTGGGCCATGACAAGGGTGCCGATTCGAGCACCGTGCTGGAGTGGAAAGCCTCCGCCGGCAGCAAGCCGCTGGCTGTCGCGGCCTGGTTGGTGGTGGGTATTCCGTTGGCGTGGGGTGTGTGGGTGACCCTGCAAAAGACGGCGGTACTGTTCCACTAAGTTGACTGCAGGCGGGCGCACCATCCTGGAGCGCCCGCTTGTATGCACATGTCTAGCGTCGACCTTCCTCGCTTCAACTCGTCAGTCTTATCCCCTTCGATGTTTCTGTTTAGCGCCCGCGCCCCTATAATGGCTGCCTTTTTCGCCCAATGATTTTGCGGAGCTGGTGATGGCCGAACGTAAGGCGTCCGTCGAGCGCGACACTCTGGAAACCCAGATCAAAGCCTCGATCAACCTGGATGGCACCGGAAAGGCCCGATTTGATATCGGTGTACCTTTTCTTGAGCACATGCTGGACCAGATCGCCCGTCATGGGCTGATCGACCTGGATATCGTCAGCAAGGGCGACCTGCATATCGACGACCACCACACGGTGGAGGATGTCGGTATCACCCTCGGCCAGGCTTTCGCCAAGGCCATCGGCGACAAAAAAGGCATCCGTCGCTACGGCCACGCCTATGTCCCGCTGGATGAAGCACTGTCGCGTGTGGTCATCGACTTCTCCGGCCGCCCCGGCCTGCAGATGCACGTGCCCTACACCCGCGCCACCGTGGGCGGCTTCGACGTCGACCTGTTCCAGGAATTCTTCCAGGGTTTCGTCAACCACGCCCTCGTCAGCCTGCACATCGACAACCTGCGCGGCACCAACACCCACCACCAGATCGAAACCGTGTTCAAGGCCTTCGGTCGCGCGCTGCGCATGGCGGTGGAGCTGGATGAGCGCATGGCCGGGCAAATGCCATCGACCAAGGGCGTCCTGTAATGCAGACGGTCGCGGTTATCGATTACGGCATGGGCAACCTGCACTCGGTGGCCAAGGCCCTCGAGCACGTAGGGGCTGGCAAGGTGCTGATCACCAGCGATGCCACGGTGATTCGCGAGGCTGACCGCGTGGTGTTCCCGGGCGTTGGCGCGATTCGCGATTGCATGGCCGAAATCCGTCGCCTGGGCTTTGACAGCCTGGTGCGCGAGGTCAGCCAGGACCGGCCGTTCCTCGGCATTTGCGTGGGCATGCAAGCCTTGCTCGAGCGCAGTGAAGAGAACGACGGCGTCGACTGCATCGGCCTGTTTCCAGGCGAAGTGAAGTTCTTCGGCAAGGACCTGCATGAAGACGGCGAGCACCTGAAAGTCCCGCACATGGGCTGGAACGAAGTGCGGCGCACCGTGGATCACCCGCTGTGGCATGAGATCCCGGACATGGCGCGCTTTTACTTCGTCCACAGCTACTACATCGCCGCCGGTAACCCGCGCCAGGTGGTGGGTGGCGGGCACTACGGCGTCGACTTCGCCGCTGCGCTGGCCGAAGGTTCGCGTTTTGCGGTGCAGTTCCACCCGGAGAAGAGCCATACCCATGGCCTGCAATTGCTGCAGAACTTCGCTGCGTGGGACGGTCGCTGGTAGATGGCCAAGAAACCGAAGCTGCCGATCCTGAACCTCACGCCCGAACAGGAACGTGAGGCTACCAACAAGATCAAGCGCTTCATGGAGGACCGTTTCGAGCTCAAGCTGGGCTCGTTCGAGGTTGCCGAGATCCTTGAGTTGTTCACCATTGAAGTTGCGCCGCACTATTACAACAGGGCGATTTTCGATACGCAGACGCTCCTTAGGGAACGGTTCGAAAGCATCGAAAGCGACCTGTGGTCGCTTGAGAAACCCTGATTTCCCAAGCATTGCTGAATATCGAATAAGGTTTGCCAGATGCTGATTATCCCCGCTATCGATCTCAAGGACGGCGCTTGCGTGCGTCTGCGCCAGGGCCGCATGGAAGATTCCACGGTGTTTTCCGACGACCCGGTGAGCATGGCTGCCAAATGGGTGGACGGTGGTTGCCGTCGCCTGCATCTGGTGGACCTGAACGGCGCCTTCGAAGGCCAGCCGGTCAATGGCGAAGTGGTGACTGCGATCGCTAAGCGCTACCCGAACCTGCCGATCCAGATCGGCGGCGGTATCCGCTCCCTGGAAACCATCGAACACTACGTCAAGGCCGGCGTAAGCTACGTGATCATCGGCACCAAGGCCGTGAAAGACCCGGCCTTCGTCGCCGAAGCCTGCCGCGCGTTCCCGGGCAAGGTGATCGTCGGCCTGGACGCCAAGGACGGTTTCGTCGCCACCGACGGCTGGGCGGAAATCAGCACGGTGCAGGTGATCGACCTGGCCAAGCAGTTCGAAGCCGACGGCGTGTCCGCCATCGTTTACACCGACATCGCCAAAGACGGCATGATGCAGGGCTGCAACGTACCGTTCACCGCTGCGCTGGCGGCGGCGACCAGGATCCCGGTGATCGCGTCCGGTGGCATCCACAACCTGGGTGACATCAAGTCGCTGCTGGATGCCCGGGCCCCTGGAATCATCGGCGCGATCACCGGCCGCGCAATCTACGAAGGCACCCTGGACGTCGCCGAAGCCCAGGCTTACTGCGATGCCTACAACGGCTGAGGACTGACCATGGCGCTGGCCAAACGCATCATCCCTTGCCTGGACGTCGACAACGGTCGCGTGGTCAAGGGCGTCAAGTTCGAGAACATCCGTGACGCCGGCGACCCGGTGGAAATCGCCCGTCGCTACGATGAGCAAGGTGCCGACGAGATTACCTTTCTCGACATCACCGCCAGCGTCGACGGCCGCGACACCACGCTGCATACCGTCGAGCGCATGGCCAGCCAGGTGTTCATCCCGCTGACCGTGGGCGGTGGCGTTCGCACCGTGCAAGACATCCGCAACCTGCTCAATGCCGGCGCGGACAAGGTCTCGATCAACACCGCCGCAGTGTTCAACCCGGAGTTCGTCGGCGAAGCCGCACAGCACTTCGGCTCGCAGTGCATCGTGGTGGCCATCGACGCCAAGAAAGTCTCCGGCCCCGGCGAACCGCCGCGCTGGGAGATCTTCACCCACGGCGGGCGCAAGCCGACCGGCCTGGACGCGGTGGAGTGGGCGATGAAGATGGAAGGCCTGGGCGCCGGTGAAATCCTGCTGACCAGCATGGACCAGGATGGCATGAAAAACGGCTTCGACCTCGGCGTGACCCGTGCCATCAGCGATGCGCTGGGCATTCCGGTGATCGCGTCCGGCGGCGTCGGCAACCTGCAGCACCTGGCCGACGGCGTGATCGAAGGCCACGCCAGCGCCGTGTTGGCGGCGAGTATTTTCCACTTCGGCGAATACACCGTCCCCGAGGCCAAGGCGTACATGGCCGCGCGCGGTATCGTGGTGCGCTAAACGCTGCTGGACACCATGGCAAGTGCGCGGCACTCTCTGCGCTTGCCATGGATTCCGGTAACTTTCATGCTCAAAGACCTGTTGCTCGCGCTCGCCAGTACCTCCGTGCTCATGATCGGAGTGGCCCAAGCCGAAGAATCGTCTGACGCCTCCCTGGTGTTGCTGACGGAAAACTTCCCGCCCTACAACATGGCGAAAAACGGCAAGAACTTCGCCAAGGACGAGAATGTCGAAGGCATCGCCGTGGACATCATGCGCGAAACCTTCAAGCGTGCTGGCATTTCCTACAGCCTCACTCTGCGTTTTCCTTGGGAGCGGATCTACAAACTCGCCCTGGAAAACCCCGGCTACGGCGTGTTCGTGATGGCCCGCCTGCCGGAGCGCGAAGCGCTGTTCAAATGGGTCGGCCCTATCGGCCCGGATGACTGGGTGATGCTGGCCAAGGCCGACAGCAAAATCCAGCTCGACGAGCTGGCGCAGGCGCGGCGCTACAAGATTGGCGCGTACAAGGGCGACGCGATTGCCGAGACCCTGGAGAAGCAGGGCCTCAAGCCAGTGCTGGTGCTGCGTGACCAGGACAACGCGCAAAAGCTGCTAGATGACCAGATCGACCTGTGGGCCACCGGCGACCCGGCCGGCCGCTACCTGGCGCGCCAGGTCGGTGTGACCGGGCTCAAGACTGTGCTTCGCTTCAACAGTGCCCAGTTGTACCTGGCGCTGAACAAGGATGTGCCGGACGAAACGGTGGCCAAGCTGCAGGCAGCGTTGGATCAGTTGCGCGAGGAAGGCCTGCTCGACCAGATGATGGCGCGCTATTTGTAGCGATAGGTGCCGTTCTTGCCGTGCCCAGCCATCGCCTGATTGCTGCGCACGCTGATCATCAGTTTGATATCAATCCAGTCCACGCCCTGGGCCTTGAGCTTGGGCAGCTCGCGTTCGAGCACCGCCAGGGTTTGTGGATACGGATGGCCGATCATCACCGCTGAGCCCTGTTTATGGGCCAGTTTGATGGCGCTCTGCAATTGCGTGGTGATCGCGGCTTCGGTGCGTTCGTCGTCGAGGAACACATCCCGCGAGACGCTGGCCAGGCCGATCTTCTGCGCTTCGGCGGCGCCGACGGTCTGCGCGCTGGTGCGGCTGTCGACAAAGAACTTGTGGCGCCGTTGCAACTCGCCCATCAGCCAGGCCATCGCTTCGGGCTGGGCAGTCATGCGGCTGCCCATGTGGTTGTTGATGCCGGCGGTGTAGGGCACGGCCTTGAACGCAGCGTCCAGGCGCTTGCCGAGCTCTTCGATAGGCAACTCGGGGTGCCAGGCGAACGGGCCGGTGGCCGGGTCCATGGGCATGTGCAGGATCACGATCTTGCCGGCCTTGTGCGCTTCGCGGGCGAATTCGGCGGCGTGGGGCGTGTCGGGCATGATCGCCGTGGTCACCGGGCCGGGCAGGGCCAGCACACGGCGATCCCGGGGCAGGTTTTGCCCCAGGTCGTCGATGATCAGAGTCAGGTAGGCTTTGTGCGGTTCGCTGGCCGGGGTCGCGTGGGCGACCCCGGCCAGGCTGCACAGTGCAGCGATGATCAGGGCAACGCGCATATCAACGGCTGCGCGTGATGCTCAAGCCCTTGAGCAGGCTCAACGCCTGGGCCAGTTGGTAGTCATCGTCCTGCGGCATCGGCTTGGCCTTGGCACTGCTGCCGGTCGGCTGGTCGGCGCCGCCGTTGCCATTGCCGAGGTGGCCTTGCAGGTCGGCTTCCTTGTAGTACTCGCTGTCGACCTCGTTGGTGATCTTGGCCTTGCGCACTTCGATGTCCGGCACGATGCCCTGGGCCTGGATCGAGCGGCCGTTCGGCGTGTAGTACAGCGCGGTGGTGATTTTCAGGGCGCGCTCGTTGTTCAGCGGCAACACGGTTTGCACCGAGCCTTTGCCGAAACTGGTGGTGCCCATCAGCACACCGCGCTTCTGGTCTTGCAGGGCGCCGGCGACGATCTCCGAGGCCGAGGCGCTGCCGCCGTTGATCAGCACGGCCAGCGGCACGTTTTCGCTGAGGTCGTTGCCGGTGGCCGAGAAGCGCAGTTCGGAGTTGGCGATACGGCCCTTGGTGTAGACGATCAGGCCTTTGGTGATGAAGTGGTCGACCACTTCCACCGCCGACTGCAGCACGCCACCGGGGTTGTTGCGCAGGTCGAGCACGATGCCGTTGAGCTTCTTGCCGTTGTCTTTACGCAGCTTGGCCAGGGCCTTGGCCACTTCGTCGCCGGTCTTGACCTGGAACTGGGTGATGCGGATGTAGCCGTAGCCCGACTCCAGCAACTGGCTCTTCACGCTCTTGACCGTGATGGTCGCGCGGGCCAGGGTCACGTCGAACGGCGCGCCGCCGTCGCGCACCAGGGTCAGGGTGATTTTCTGGCCGATCTTGCCGCGCATCTTGTCGACGGCTTCGGTCATGGTCTGGCCACGGGTCGGCTGGCCGTTGATCTTGACGATCAGGTCGCCAGCCTGGATGCCGGCCTTGGACGCCGGGGTATCGTCGATCGGCGATACCACTTTGATCTGGCCGTCTTCGGCGCCGACTTCAATGCCCAGGCCACCGAACTCACCGCTGGTGCTTTCCTGCAGCTCGGCGAAATCTTCCGGGCCGAGGTAGGCGGAGTGCGGGTCGAGGTTGCTGAGCATGCCCTTGATGGCATTTTCCAGCAGGGTCTTGTCGTCCACGGGTTCGACATAGGCTGCCTTGATCCGGTCCATGACCTCGGCAAAGGTGCGCAACTCGTCCAGCGGCAACGGCGCCTTGGTGGTCGCGGCCATGCCGGCGGGTGCAGCCGGTGCGGCCTGGTCGGCGAAAGCCAGAGGCGCGCCGATCACCAGGGCGATCGTCAGGGCCAGCGAAGTGAGGCGGGACAAATGCAGCATGTCGAACGAACTCCTAATGTAGATGCGACCCTATCCTTGGGTGCGGCACCATTGTGCAGGATCGCTCGGGCGGCCCTGCTGACGAATAGCGAAGTACAGCGCCGGGGTGTCCTGGCCGCCACTGTTACCGACAGTGGAGATGGATTCCCCGGCTTTTACCACATCACCTGCCGACTTGAGTAAAGTCTGATTGTGGCCATAAAGACTCAAATAGCCATTACCGTGGTCGAGAATCACCAATAAACCGGCGCCCCGCAGCCAATCGGCAAACACCACACGACCGCCGTGGACGGCGTGGACCTGGCTGCCGGCGGCCGCGCTGATCATCACCCCGTCCCACTTGGCGCGGGTGTCATCGCCGCGGGTTTCCCCAAAGCGTGCCAGCAGTCGACCATCAACCGGCCACGGAAGTTTGCCGCGCGCGGAAGCAAAAGGCCCGCCGAAGGATTCGCCCGCGCTGGAAACCAGCGGCCCGGGCGCTGCGTGCGCCGGTTTGCGCGGTGCCGGGGCGTCGCTCGTGGCTGCCAGTTCGGCCTCACGCTGGCGCTTTTTTTCCGCTTCCTGCTGGGCGATCAGCGCTTTCTGTCGCGCTTCTTCGGCCTCGCGTGCCTGGCGAGCCAGGGTTTCTTCGATGGTTTTCAACACTTTGCCGAGGTCGGCCTGGTCCTGCTCGCGGGCTTGCAGCTTGGCGTCGCGGGCCTTTACGTCGTCATTGAGCTTGGCCAGGGCCAACTGGCGTTCCTTGCGCACCTTGTCGAGCTGGTCGCGCTGGCTGTCGAGGCTGCTTTTCTGGTCGAGCAGTTGCGATTGCTGGTCGGCGATTTCCTGTTCGACGTTGGCCAGTTGGCGCAGGGTCTCGTTGAAGCCCTTCAGTTGGGCAAGGCGTGCCTTGCTCAGGTAATCGTAGTAGGTCAGGGTGCGTGCGAATTTTTCCGGGTTCTGCTGGTTGAGCAGCAGCTTGAGGTACTCCTGGCGGCCACTCTGGTAGGCGGCGCGGGCCTGGATCGCGATCAGGCGTTGCTGTTCAACGCGGGCGCTCTGGAGTTTTTTTTTCTCAGCGTCGAGTCGCTCCAGTTCCGACTCGCTCTTCTTTAATTCTTTTTGTAGCTCCTGGACCTGCTTCTCCAGCTTGCCCATCTCGGTTTCCGTGCCGCGCAGGTCTTTCTGCACCCCGGATTTCTCTTCCTGGAGCTTGCCGAGCAGTTTTTTCAGCTCGGTGATGTCCTGACGCGTAGCGTCCAACTGTTGTTGGGTTTGCGCGCGCTCATCGGCAAATGCCGGTTGGAGCAGGCAGACGAGAGCGAGGGTAATCAAGGCGCGAAGCATAGAGGCGGGCGACACCAGGGAAAGGGACGGCCTAGTATGCCCGGCAAGCGCTGCAAAAAAAACGCCCAATTCGGGCTTCTGGGCAAGATAGGTGCCGAGCGGCAGTGGTATGGCGAAAAGACATCTACCCAACACAGAGAGCCTAGTGTGGGAGGGGGCTTGCCCCCGATTGCGGTGTGTCAGCTGAATAGGTGTTGGCTGATCCACTGCTATCGGGGGCAAGCCCCCTCCCACATTGGTTCTGCGGTGTGGTTTAGATCAGACCAGAATCGAGGTGCCGGTCATCTCTTTGGGCTTCTCCAACCCCATCAACATCAGCATGGTCGGCGCCACATCGGCCAGCACGCCGCCTTTGCGCACTTTCAGGTCACGCTTGCCGACGTAGATGAACGGCACCGGCTCGGTGGTGTGGGCGGTGTGGGCTTGCCCGGTGGACTCGTCGGACATTTGCTCGCAGTTGCCATGGTCGGCGGTGATCAGCGCTTCGCCGCCGACTTTTTCCAGGGCGTCGACGATGCGGCCTACGCACAGGTCCAGGCATTCCACGGCCTTGATCGCGGCGGCCAGGTTGCCGCTGTGGCCGACCATGTCGCCGTTGGCGTAGTTGACCACGATCACGTCATAGCGCTGGTTATCGATGGCGTCGACGATCTTGTCGGTGACTTGCGGTGCGCTCATTTCCGGTTGCAGGTCGTAGGTCGCGACTTTCGGCGACGGGATCAGGATGCGCTCTTCGCCCGGGAACGGTTCTTCGCGGCCGCCGGAGAAGAAGAAGGTCACGTGGGCGTACTTCTCGGTTTCGGCGATGCGCAGTTGGGTCTTGCCGTTTTTCGCCAGGTAGTCGCCCAGCACGTTTTCCAGGCTGCCGGGGGCAAAAGCCGACGGGGCCGGGATGTTGGCGGCGTATTGGGTGAGCATCACGAACTCGATTTTCGGCTGGCGCGCGCGTTCGAAGTCCTTGAAACCCGGGTCGACGAACACATGGCTCAGCTCGCGGGCACGGTCGGCGCGGAAGTTCATGAACACCACGGCGTCGCCGTCTTCCACTTTCACCGGCTCGCCGATGGTGGTGGCCTTGACGAACTCATCGCTCTCGCCACGCGCGTAGGCGGCTTCCAGGCCTTCCTGGGCGGTGGCGGCGTTGAATTCGGCCTGGCCGTCGACGATCAGGTTGTAGGCCTGGGACACGCGGTCCCAGCGGTTGTCGCGGTCCATCGCGAAATAGCGACCGACCAGGCTGGCGATGCGGCCCTTGCCGAGGGCGGCGAAGGTGGCGTCCAGCAGTTCGATCGACGATTGCGCGCTTTTCGGCGGCGTGTCGCGGCCGTCGAGGAAGGCGTGCAGGTAGATCTTGTCGGCGCCGCGCTTGAAGGCCAGTTCGGCCATGGCCACGAGGTGGTCCTGGTGGCTGTGTACGCCGCCATCGGACAGCAGGCCCATGAAGTGCACGGCCTTGCCGGCAGCGACGGCTTTATCGACGGCTGCGCAGATGGTCGGGTTCTCGAAGAACTCGCCGTCGCGGATCGCTTTGGTCACGCGGGTGAAGTCCTGATAGACCACTCGTCCGGCGCCGAGGTTCATGTGGCCGACTTCCGAGTTGCCCATTTGGCCGTCCGGCAGGCCCACATCCATGCCCGAACCGGAGATCAGCCCGTTGGGCAAAGTGGCGGTCAGACGGTCCAGCACCGGCTTGTTGGCCGAGTACACGGCGTTGTCGTGGTGGCTTTCACTGTGTCCGAAGCCATCGAGAATTATCAGGACCAAAGGTTTAGGCGTCGTAGTCATAGATCCTCTCGCGGCGGTAATTGATGAAGGGGATTGAAAAGGGAGTGGCAGTTTAAAGCGAAGTTCCGACCACGTCACCGCTTTACGGGGGTTGGCCCCCCCTGACGGCTGTGTATACTTACCGCCATTTTAACGCCCTGGAACCTCCTTGATGGTTGATCACCTGATTGCATTTGCCACTGCCCACTACCTGCTCGCGGGTGCCTTCGTCATCCTGCTGGCGCTGCTGATCGCTCATGAAATGAGCCGCGGTGGCCGCAGCCTGAGCACGTCGGAGCTGACCGCGCTGGTCAACAAGGATGAGGCCGTTGTCGTGGATATCCGTCCGGCCAAGGATTTTGCCGCCGGTCATATCGTTGGCGCCCTGAACATTCCCCAGGACAAGCTGATCGCGCGCCTGGCCGAGCTGGAAAAGCACAAGGCCAAGACCATCATCCTGGTCGACGCCCAAGGCCAGCACTCCGGCACCCATGCCCGCGAAATGCTCAAGACCGGCTTTACCGCCGCCAAACTGTCTGGTGGTATCAGCAGCTGGCGCGCCGACAACCTGCCGCTGGTGAAGTGATATGAGCCAGGTTGTCGTGTATTCCAGCGATTGGTGCCCTTACTGCATGCGGGCCAAGGCCTTGCTGGAGAAAAAGGGTGTTGCCTTCGAAGAGATCAAGGTCGACGGCAAACCCCAGGTGCGCGCCGAAATGGCCCAGAAGGCGGGACGCACGTCCGTGCCGCAGATCTGGATCGGCGCCAAGCACGTCGGTGGATGCGATGACCTGTTTGCCCTTGAGCGCGCCGGCAAGCTGGACGCGCTGCTTCACGTCTGACTCCTAAACCCTAAAAGACCCAAGATCAAGAAGGATCTGCGATGACTGACCAACAGAACACCGAAGCAGCAGAAGCCCAAGGCCCACAGTTTTCGCTGCAGCGCATCTATGTGCGTGACCTGTCGTTCGAAGCGCCGAAAAGCCCGGCCATCTTCCGTCAGGAGTGGACCCCAAGCGTCGGGCTGGACCTGAACACCCGTCAAAAAGCCCTGGAAGGTGACTTCCACGAAGTCGTGCTGACCCTCTCGGTCACCGTCAAGAACGGCGAAGAAGTGGCCTTCATCGCTGAAGTGCAACAGGCCGGTATCTTCCTGATCCAGGGCCTGGACGAAGCGTCCATGAGCCACACCCTGGGCGCGTTCTGCCCGAACATCCTGTTCCCGTATGCCCGCGAGACCCTGGACAGCCTGGTCACCCGTGGCTCGTTCCCGGCGCTGATGCTGGCTCCGGTGAACTTCGATGCCCTGTACGCGCAAGAGCTGCAGCGCATGCAACAGGAAGGTTCGTCGACGGTTCAATAAGTCGATGCGCTAAAAATGTGGGAGGGGGCTTGCCCCCGATAGCAGTGAGTCAGCCAACACCTATTCAGCTGACACACCGCAATCGGGGGCAAGCCCCCTCCCACATTTGTTATGTGTGTTACTTGAAGCCGAGTTGGCGCCAGCCTTCGTAGACGGCGACGGCGACGGTGTTCGATAAGTTCAGGCTGCGGCAACCTTCGCGCATCGGCAAACGCAGGCGATGGCCGTCGGGCAGGGCGTCGAGCACCTCGGCCGGCAGGCCACGGCTTTCCGGGCCGAACAGGAAGGCGTCGCCGTCGGCGAAGCTGGCGTCATGGAACGGCCGCGAGCCCTTGGTGGTGAACGCGAACAACCGAGGGTGGCCGAGGCTTTCCAGGCAGCTGGCGAGGTCAGCGTGGCGTTGCAGGGTGGCATACTCGTGGTAGTCCAGCCCGGCGCGGCGCAGGCGCTTGTCGTCCATGTCGAAGCCCAGCGGCTCGATCAAATGCAGGTGGCAGCCACTGTTGGCGCACAGCCTGATAACGTTGCCGGTATTCGGCGGAATTTCTGGTTGAAAAAGGATGACGTGAAACATGCACGGCTCCGAAGGCAAAGATGCGCTGCATTCTACCCTCGAAGAAGACCCCAGGCCGAAGCTATTGCCAAGGGTTTTGGGCTCTTTGGCGATTGTCGGCCTGATGGTGGGCCTGATGATCGGGCGCCTGACCGCCCCGGACCCGGTCGAATTGCTGCAGGTGACGCCGGCGGCCAACGGTGTGGTGGTGTGGTTCAACAGCGAACCCAAGCTGCATGGCGAGCATATCGACGGCACCGTGGCGCTGTTGTTCGACGCGCAGGGCAAGGCCGCCAGCGGGCAGCTCAAGGTCAATGACAAGGATGTGAACTGGCGCGTGCGCAAGACCGATGGCGGCCTGTTGCTCAACCTGGTGGCGGCGCGGCCGTTGCGTGGGGAATGGTCGGGAGAGGAAGCTGAAGGCCGCTGGCGGCTGGAGATCCATCTCCAAGAGCAATAAAAGAGGGAGTTCCCGGCCTGCCTGTACCAGGGCTCCCAAAACGGGATGAAGCCATCCGGCTTCGTGTTAAAGAGGGAATCCCCGGCCTGCCTGTACCGAGGTTCCCGAAAGCGGTGTGGAGCGCGACGCGGTTCGCATCAAGCACCCCGGGTGTAAAGAGGGGATTCTCGGCCTGCCTGTACCAAGGTCCCCGAAACTGGGTTGTATCAGGGTTATTGCAGGGCGCGTGCCACACTGGCCAAGTTGCTCGAAAAAAACGCTCCAGACAGCGAAAAGCCCCGGAATACGGGGCTTTGGCGTTTTCGGTTGTCTGATTTCAGGCGGCGGTGCGAAGGTTTGAGGTGTTGGCGCCGTGCCCGATGCCGGTTCATGGTGCATTGAAGCGGTGCATGGTCGCCAAACCTTGTGCAGATCCAAATGTGGGAGGGGGCTTGCCCCCGATTGCGGTGGATCAGTCATGTAGATGCCGACTGACATGCCGCTATCGGGGGCAAGCCCCCTCCCACATTCGATCTTCAGTGGGGCTGAGATTCAGCCCTCGTCACCGTCGTCATCATCCGCGCCATCGACCTTCATCCCCAGTTCCTTGATCTTGCGCGTCAGGGTATTGCGGCCCCAACCCAGCAGCACGGCGGCATCGCGACGGCGGCCGGCGGTGTGCTTGAGGGCGGTTTCGATCATGATCCGTTCGAAGGCCGGCACGGCGCTGTCCAGCAGGTTCGACTGGCCGCGTGCCAGGGCCTGGTCGGCCCATTGACGCAGCGCCTGTTCCCAGTTGGTCACGGGGGCCGAATCCTGCGGCAGGCTGAGCAGCTCCGGCGGCAGGTCGCTGATATGCACTTCGCGCCCGGACGCCATGACCGTGATCCAGCGGCAGGTGTTCTCCAGTTGGCGCACGTTGCCGGGCCACGGCAGGTTCTTCAGGTATTCCTCGGTCTCGCTTTTCAGCAGCTTCGGCTCGACGGCCAGCTCCTGGGCGGCGCGGCTGAGGAAGTGGCGCGCGAGGGTCGGGATGTCTTCGCGACGGTCCGACATGCGCGGGATGTGGATGCGGATCACGTTGAGGCGGTGGAACAAGTCCTCACGGAACTTGCCCGCATGCACCAGGGTTTCCAGGTTCTGGTGAGTCGCGGCGATGATACGCACGTCAACCTTGACCGGCGTATGCCCGCCCACACGGTAGAACTCGCCGTCCGCCAGCACGCGCAGCAAGCGGGTCTGGGTATCGGCCGGCATGTCGCCGATTTCATCGAGGAACAGCGTGCCGCCGTCCGCCTGTTCAAACCGCCCGCGCCGCAGGTTGGCCGCGCCGGTGAAGGCGCCTTTCTCGTGGCCGAACAGCTCGGACTCCATCAAGTCCTTCGGAATCGCCGCCATGTTCAGCGCGATGAACGGCGACGCCGCCCGCGGGCTGTGGCGGTGCAGGGCGTGGGCCACCAGTTCTTTACCGGTGCCCGACTCGCCGTTGATCAGCACGGTGATGTTGGAGTGGCTCAAGCGCCCGATGGCGCGAAACACTTCCTGCATCGCCGGCGCTTCACCGATGATTTCCGGGGTGCGGGTCAGGGCGGGCGGGGCTTCCTGGTTCTGCTGTTCCTGGGCGTGCTGGTTGGCGCGCTTGACCAGCGCCACCGCTTCGTCCACGTCGAACGGCTTGGGCAGGTACTCAAAGGCACCACCCTGGTAGGACGCGACAGCGCTGTCCAGGTCCGAGTGCGCGGTCATGATGATCACCGGCAGGCGCGGGTGCTGCTCGCGAATCCGCGCCAGCAGGTCCAGGCCGCTGGCACCGGGCATGCGGATGTCGGAGATGATCACGTCGGGCTGCTGGCGCGCCAGGCGGCTCATCACCCCGTCAGCGCTGTCGAAGCTCTGGGTGGTCATGCCTTCCTGTTGCAGGGCTTTCTCGAGGACCCAGCGGATAGAACGGTCGTCATCGACGATCCAGACAGTTTCACTACGGCTCATGTCGATGGGGCTCCTTGTTCCAGAGGCAGAAAGATCGAGAACGTGGTGTGGCCAGGATGGCTCTCACATTCGATCAGACCCTGGTGCTGGCTGATGATGTTCTGGGTAATGGCCAGGCCCAGCCCGGTACCGTCCGGGCGGCCGCTGACCATGGGGAAGAAAATGGTTTCCTGCAGTTCTGCTGGAATGCCCGGGCCGTTGTCGGTGATTTCGACTTTGGTCACCAGACGATGGCGCACGTGGCCGATGGTGAACTGGCGCAAGGCGCGGGTGCGCAGGCTGATGCGGCCCAGGCGCAGCTCGTTCTGGCTGCTGATGGCCTGCATGGCGTTGCGCACGATGTTGAGCACCGCCTGGATCATCTGCTCGCGGTCGATCAACACGTCGGGAATGCTCGGGTCATAGTCGCGCACCAAGGTAATGCAGCCTTGGCTTTCGGCCTCGACCAACTGGCAGACACGCTCCAGCACCTCATGCACGTTGGTCATCGCCAGCGACGGCAGCTTGTTGGAGCCGAGCATGCGGTCCACCAGATTACGCAGGCGGTCGGCCTCTTCGATGATGACGTTGGTGTAGTCCTTGAGGTGCTCGTCCGGCAGCTCACGAGCCAGCAACTGCGCCGCGCCGCGAATCCCGCCCAACGGGTTCTTGATCTCGTGGGCCAGGCCGCGCACCAGCATCTTGCTGGTTTCCTGCTTGGACAACTGCGCTTCTTCCTTGGTGATGCGCAGCAGGCGGTCACGCGGGTGGACTTCGAGCAGCAGCAGGGTGCTGCCGTTGCTCAGGATCGGGGTCACGGCGTAGTCGACGGTCAGGGTCTGGCCGGTCAGGGCGGTGAGCATCGCTTCGCGCTTGGTGAACGGATGTGCCTGCTCCACTGCCTGGCGCAACGAGCTCAAGGCTTCGGCCGACTCGGTGAACAACTCGCTGATGAACTGCCCATGGCTGCGCTGCCCGCTGATGGCCAGGAGCATCTCCGCCGCCGGGTTCATGTACTCAAGGCGCAGGTCGTCATTGAGCAGGATGGTCGCGGTGGTCAGGTTGTCGAGTAACAAACGGTGCAGTGCATCGCTGATGGTCATCAGGACCTCTTTTGGAGCAAGGCGCGGGCTTGAGGCACACGCTGATACAAGGAAAATGCAAAAACCAAACCAAGGCTCCGAAAAGAAGCGTTTAAGCCCTGAAATAAGGGTTTAAGGCTCGAAACTGTGGCGTTCTGCCAGCTTCATCGGGAAGTTTCGAACCAAAATGGGCTGGGTCGGTGGGAAGGGTGCAAGCTGTCGCACCAATATAGTGCGATTTTGTGACGATTGTTCAGGAAGCGCGAATTCACACAAATCAAATGTGGGAGGGGGATTGCCTCCTCCCACATTTTTGGATCGGGTTTACCGTTTTAGTTTTTGTAGATACACAGCTCGGCGGTCGCGCGGATCATCGCCAACTGCTGCATCGGCTCATTGAGCGGCTCATGCACGGCTTCGGCCAGCCATTGCGGGCACTGTGGGTCGGTGCGCTGCGGGCTGAAGTCGGCCAATTGCTGCAGCAGGCGTTTTTGCAGTTGGTCCAGTTGCGGGCGAATCTGCTTGACCAGGTCCGGGCGCGGATCGTCGGGGGCCTTGCCCTGGAACTGCCAGTCGGAAAGATGGGCGTACTGCACCAGTTTGTTCGCTTCGATCTGTGCCGAGAAGAACTGCCCGGCGGCGGCAGGCTCCAGCTTGTAGCTCGGGGCCTGGGCGACGACGCTGGCGATCACCTCTTGCTCGCGCTTCTTGTCTTCTACGGGCTTGTGGCTGTCCCACTTGCTCAGGGCGACCTGATCGGCGATCGCCAGGCGCTCGGCGATGCTGTTGAGTAAAGGTTCGAGGCTGGGCGGCGCAGCGCTCGCACTGGCACTGACGAATAACAGAGCGAACACAAGTCGACGGTTCAATGCTGATCTCCTTGTGGGAGGGAGCAAGCTCCCTCCCACCTTTTTGATTGGGTTTGCAGGTGCGGAGCTGTGTAATCCCCGGGCAAAAAAAGACCTCCCGAAGGAGGTCTTTTTCGATCACGCCACGTTAAGCGACGCTACCGGATCAGCAGCTGTAGTACAGCTCGTATTCCAGTGGGTGTACGAAGGTGCGGACTTTGATTTCTTCTTCGCTTTTCAGCTCGATGTAGGCATCGATGAAGTCGTCGCTGAATACGCCGCCTTTGGTCAGGAACGCACGGCCCTTGTCCAGCTCTTCCAGGGCTTCTTTCAGGCTGCCGCACACTTGTGGGATCTCTTTGGCCTCTTCAGGCGGCAGGTCGTACAAGTTTTTGTCGGCGGCGTCGCCTGGGTGGATCTTGTTCTGGATGCCGTCCAGGCCAGCCATCAGCAGTGCAGCGAAGCCCAGGTACGGGTTGGCTGCCGGGTCCGGGAAGCGGGCTTCGATACGGCGAGCGCGCGGGCTGGACACGTAAGGAATACGGATCGATGCGGAGCGGTTACGAGCCGAGTAGGCCAGCATTACCGGTGCTTCGAAACCTGGGACCAGACGCTTGTAGGAGTTGGTCGACGGGTTGGTGAAGCCGTTCAGGGCCTTACCGTGCTTGATGATACCGCCGATGAAGTACAGGGCGGTGTCGGACAGGCCGGCATAACCTTCGCCAGCGAAGGTGTTCTTGCCATCTTTAGCGATGGACAGGTGAACGTGCATACCCGAACCGTTATCGCCGTACAGAGGCTTAGGCATGAAGGTTGCGGTACGGCCGTAGGCATCAGCCACGTTGTGTACGCAGTACTTCAGGGTCTGGACTTCGTCAGCCTTGGCAACCAGGGTGTTGAACTTCACACCGATTTCGTTCTGGCCGGCAGTCGCCACTTCGTGGTGGTGTACTTCGATGACCAGGCCCATTTCTTCCATGGCGTTGCACATGGAGGTACGGATTTCGTGGTCGTGGTCGAATGGCGGAACTGGGAAGTAGCCACCTTTGATACCTGGACGGTGGCCTTTGTTGCCGCCTTCTACGTCCTGGTCGGACATCCACGAACCTTGTTCGGAGAAAATCTTGAACATGGAACCGGAGATGTCGGACTTGAACTTGACCGAATCAAAGATGAAGAATTCTGGCTCTGGGCCTACGAATACGGTGTCGCCGATACCGGTCGACTTCAGGTATTCCTCGGCACGCTTGGCGATCGCACGTGGGTCGCGGTCGTAGCCTTGCATGGTCGAAGGCTCGATCACGTCGCAGACGATGATCAGGGTTGGGTCTTCGGTGAACGGGTCCAGCACGGCAGTGCTGTCGTCCGGCATCAGGATCATGTCGGAAGCTTCGATGCCTTTCCAACCGGCAATGGAGGAACCGTCGAACATTTTGCCTTCTTCGAAGAACGCGTCATCCAGCGCGTCGCGAGCCGGCATGGTCACGTGGTGCTGAGTGCCTTTTGTGTCCGTGAAGCGCAGATCAATCCACTTAACGTCATGATCTTTGATGAGTTGAACCGACTTCGACATGGTGTCCTCCGGGGTGGCTTCGGGCTGGGTAGTGGAGTTAGCCCTTAGAATGTGGGTGATGCCGGCGCGGATAGTCCGCCATGGCAACCTGCCTCACAAGAGAGCAAATTGCATGCCAGTGCGCCAACATGGCCTTTTTGCGTCAAAATGGCCCCTATAACAGTGCAAACCGCCGAAATGGAATAAATAACGCACTGCAATGTGGCGCACATTTGCATAAATGACCTGTTTTGGTGCGTTGCGCCGTTGATGCATATTAACTGGTTAAACCTTGAGCGATTTCCGCTATAATCCGCGCCCCCCTTTTTCGGCAGGCCCTGCGCGCGCTGTTTCCATGAAATTAATCGTTAAAGTCTTCCCCGAGATCACCATCAAAAGCCGACCGGTACGGATGCGTTTCATCCGTCAGTTGGCCAAGAACATCCGTGCCGTGCTCCGCGATCTGGACCCGGCTGTGGTGGTGAACGGTGTGTGGGACAATCTCGAGCTGGAAACCCGTGTCACCGACGCCAAGGCCTTGAAGGATATGACCGAGCGCCTGAGCTGCATGCCGGGCATCGCGCATTTCCTGCAGGTCGACGAGTACCCGCTGGGCGACTTCGACGACATCACCGAAAAGTGCAAACAGCACTTCGGCAGCGAGCTTGAAGGCAAGATTTTTTCGGTGCGCTGCAAGCGTGCCGGCAAGCACCCGTTCAGCTCCATGGATGTGGAAAAATACGTCGGCAGCAAGCTGCGTCGCGAGTGCGGCGCAGCCGGAATTTCCCTCAAGGCGCCGCAAATTGAAGTGCGGATGGAAATTCGCGACCAACGGTTGTTTGTGATCCACAGCCAGCACAATAGCATTGGTGGCTACCCGCTCGGCGCCCTGGAACAGACCCTGGTCTTGATGTCCGGCGGTTTCGATTCCACGGTGGCGGCCTACCAGATCATGCGCCGCGGCCTGATGAGCCACTTCTGCTTCTTCAACCTGGGCGGGCGTGCCCACGAATTGGGCGTGATGGAAGTCGCGCACTATATCTGGAAGAAGTACGGCAGCTCCCAACGCGTGCTGTTTGTCAGCGTGCCGTTCGAGGAAGTACTGGGCGAAATTCTCGGCAAAGTCGATAACAGTCATATGGGCGTAGTATTGAAGCGTATGATGTTGCGCGCAGCGTCCCGAATTGCCGATCAGCTGCAGATCGACGCGCTGGTGACCGGCGAAGCGATTTCCCAGGTATCCAGCCAGACGCTGCCGAACCTGTCGCTCATCGATTGCGTGACCGAGAAGCTGGTGCTGCGCCCGCTGATCGCCAGCCATAAGCAGGACATCATCGACCTGGCGGAACAGATCGGCACTGCCGACTTCGCCAAGCACATGCCCGAATATTGCGGGGTCATTTCGGTGAACCCCAAGACCCACGCCAAGCGCAACCGCGTGGAGTATGAAGAACAACAGTTTGATATGGCGGTTCTGGAGCGTGCGCTCGAGAACGCCAAACTGGTCCCGATCGATCGTGTCATCGACGAGTTGGGCCAGGATGTGCAGATCGAAGAAGTCAGCGAAGCCCTGGCCGGTCAGATCATCATCGACATCCGTCACCCGGATGCCGCTGAAGACGAGCCGCTGGAAATCGCTGGCATCGACGTACAAACGCTGCCGTTCTATGCATTGAACGCGCGTTTCAAGGAACTGGATAACAGCCGTCAGTACCTGCTGTATTGCGACAAAGGCGTGATGAGTCGCCTGCATGCCCACCATTTGCTCAGTGAGGGGCATGCCAATGTGCGCGTTTATCGACCGAGCTAAGAGCCCGGGGCTGTTTGCCTGTGGCCTGCGTCACCGGCCCCCCGACTCTGCCGTCAAGCTGTAACGGCAAGGCCTGACTCTACTGTTAATCGCTGCCACGACCTGTCAGCACACCGAATCCTCTGATCGAGATACACAAGTGATCGAAAATCTACGTAACATCGCCATCATTGCTCACGTTGACCATGGTAAAACCACCCTGGTAGACAAACTCTTGCGTCAATCCGGCACCCTGGAGCGCAACGAGCTCAACGACGAGCGCGTGATGGACTCCAACGACCAGGAAAAAGAGCGCGGTATTACCATCCTGGCTAAAAACACCGCTATCAACTGGAACGGCTACCACATCAACATCGTGGATACCCCGGGCCACGCCGACTTCGGCGGAGAAGTAGAACGCGTAATGTCGATGGTCGACTCCGTTCTGCTGCTGGTTGACGCTCAAGACGGCCCTATGCCGCAAACCCGTTTCGTGACCAAGAAGGCGTTCGAAGCCGGCCTGCGTCCGATCGTGTGCATCAACAAGGTTGACCGTCCAGGCGCGCGTCCGGATTGGGTTCTGGACCAGATCTTCGATCTGTTCGACAACCTGGGTGCTACCGAAGAACAACTGGACTTCCAGGTTATCTACGCTTCGGCCCTGAACGGTATCGCCGGTCTGGATCACACCGCCATGGCGGAAGACATGACCCCGCTGTACCAGGCCATCGTTGACCACGTTCCACCACCGAAGGTTGACCGTGACGGTCCGTTCCAGATGCAAATCTCGGCACTGGACTACAACAGCTTCCTGGGTGTTATCGGTGTTGGCCGTATCGCTCGTGGTAGCGTCAAGCCGAACACTCCGGTTGTCGCTATCGGCGCCGACGGCAAGAAGCGCAACGGTCGTATCCTGAAGCTGATGGGTCACCACGGCCTGCACCGCATCGACGTTGAAGAAGCGTTCGCCGGCGACATCGTGTGCGTCAGCGGTATGGACTCGCTGTTCATCTCCGACACCCTGTGCCAGCCGGACACTGTCGAGGCGATGAAGCCTCTGACCGTCGACGAGCCAACCGTTTCCATGACCTTCCAGGTAAACGACTCGCCTTTCTGCGGTAAAGAAGGCAAGTTCGTGACCTCCCGTAACATCAAGGAGCGTCTGGACAAAGAGCTGCTCTACAACGTGGCACTGCGCGTTGAAGAAGGCGACTCGGCTGACAAGTTCAAGGTTTCCGGCCGTGGTGAGCTGCACCTCTCGGTACTGATCGAAACCATGCGTCGCGAAGGCTTCGAAATGGGCGTTGGTCGTCCTGAAGTGATCATCCGTACTGTTGACGGCGTGAAGCAGGAACCGTTCGAAAACGTCACCATCGACACCCCTGAAGAATCCCAGGGCAAGGTCATGGAAGAGATGGGCCTGCGTAAGGGCGACCTGACCAACATGGTGCCGGATGGCAAAGGCCGTGTGCGTCTGGAATACAACATCCCTGCGCGTGGTCTGATCGGTTTCCGTAACCAGTTCCTGACCCTGACCAACGGTGCTGGCATCCTGACCTCGATCTTCGATCGCTACGACACCATGAAGTCCGGCGACATGTCCGGCCGTCAGAACGGTGTTCTGGTTTCGGTTGAAACCGGCAAGGCGCTGACCTACTCCCTGGAAACCCTCCAGGCGCGTGGCAAGCTGTTCGTTGAACACGGTCAAGAGATCTACAACGGTCAGATCGTTGGTCTGAACAGCCGTGACAACGACATGGGCGTCAACCCAACCAAAGGCAAGAAGCTCGACAACATGCGTGCTTCGGGTAAAGACGAAACCATCGCTCTGGTTCCACCTGTTCGCTTCACCCTGGAACAGGCCCTGGAATTCATCCAGGACGACGAGCTGTGCGAAGTCACGCCTAAGTCGATCCGCCTGCGTAAGAAGATCCTGGACGAAGGCGAGCGTACCCGCGCTGCCAAGAAAGCCAAGAACTGAGTTAACTCAGGCTGAATGAAAAACGCCCCCGGTCGAAAGGCCGGGGGCGTTTTTTTATGTCTGCAGGTTTTGTGCTGAAGGTGCCGGCCCTATCGGGGGCTTGCCCCCGATAGGGCCCTTGAGAACCCATGCAAAACATGGATCAGAACTTATCGAGCGTCTTGAAATTGGTCTCGCGCACCACTTCCTTGGGCTTGTACGCGCAATACCCCGGCCGCGGGCCGATTTTCGGGTGGTTGCGGCAGGTATCCGGGCGCTTGTCATAAATAGTGCAGAAGCGCGTCTTACGATCCAGGTACAGGCAGTCGTTGTTGCTCATGCGCTGCAGGGTGAAGATCTCGGATTTGCTGTTGTAGCGCTCGACGATGCCTTCCTTCTGCAAACGCTTGGCGATGTTCTTCGGCGGGTCGCCGCGCTCGAATTCATCGACGATGCCAATGCGGATCAAGTCTTTGATCTTCACTTCGACCGGCAGCGTGCAGCAGCTGGACACGCAGCCTCCGCACATGTGGGCGGAATATTTCTGCCAGGTCTCGAGACGGTCGAGTTCCGCGGCGGCGATCAGTTGAGGCTTCATCAGGGTTCCAAGGTGGGGCGGTATCCGGGCGCGCGATCATACCGGGATTGATGGTTTTTTGAACAATATTTTCGGGTTTTCAGCTCGAAGGCGGCTCGAACGGTGATCGGGCACGACCCCTGCATTAAATTCATGCAAAGGTGAATGAGTTAAAAAACTGCCGAACCAGCGCGTCGACCGCCGGTCAGACCGACTAGGCTCTAGCAACTCCTTCAATCTCGCCCGAGGTCACACCGATGTCTCAGGAACCGCTTGCACGAGAAGCAGAGGTAGCCGCATTTCGCGATGCTGTCTTGACCAAACTCACCTACGCGGTGGGCAAAGACCCGGATCACGCCTTCGACCATGACTGGTTCGAAGCCATTGCCCTGGCCGCCCGCGACCAGATGGTCGATCACTGGATGAACCATACGCGGCAAATCTACCGCAAAGGCCAGAAGCGGGTGTATTACCTCTCGCTGGAATTCCTCATCGGCCGCCTGCTCTTCGACAGCCTGAGCAACCTCGGCCTGCTGGAGATCGCTCGCGAAGCGCTCACCGAGTTGGGTGTCGACCTGGAACGCATCCGCCTGCTGGAGCCCGATGCAGCGCTCGGCAACGGCGGTCTGGGACGCCTGGCGGCGTGCTTTATGGAAAGCATGTCGACCCTGGGCATTGCCGGCCATGGTTATGGCATCCGCTATGAGCACGGGCTGTTCCGCCAGGCGATTGTCGATGGCTGGCAGCAGGAGCAGACCGAGCGCTGGCTGGATTTCGGCAACCCGTGGGAGTTCGAACGGGCTGAAGTGATCTACTCGATCGGCTTCGGCGGCAGCGTCGAAACCCTCGCCGATGCCGGCGGCAAGCTGATTCAGGTGTGGTCGCCCAGCGAAACCGTGCGGGCCGTGGCCTACGACACTCCGGTGGTCGGCTGGCGCGGCGCCAGCGTCAACACCCTGCGGCTGTGGCGTGCGCGTGCCGTGGAAGACCTGCACCTGGAGCGCTTCAACGCCGGTGACCACTTGGGCGCCGTCGCCGAAGTGGCCCGCGCCGAAAGCATCTCCCGAGTGCTTTACCCGGCCGACAGCACCGAAGCGGGGCAGGAACTGCGCCTGCGCCAGGAATACTTCTTCGTCTCGGCCTCGCTGCAAGACCTGCTGCGCCGCCACAAGAACATGCACGGCTCGGTGCTGAGCCTGGGCGAACATGCCGCCATTCAGCTCAACGACACGCACCCGTCCATCGCGGTCGCCGAGTTGATGCGGCAACTGGTGGACCTGCACGATATTCCCTGGGAAGCGGCGTGGGACGTCACCGTCGAAACCCTGTCTTACACCAACCACACACTGCTGCCCGAAGCCCTGGAAACCTGGCCGGTCGGCCTGATGGAGCGCATGCTGCCCCGGCACATGCAGATCATCTACCTGATCAACGCGCAGCACATCGACTCGCTGCGCGCCAAGGGCATCCACGATTTCGACGTGCTGCGCGCCGTGTCGCTGATCGAAGAAGACAACGGCCGCCGCGTGCGGATGGGTAACCTGGCGTTCCTCGGCTCCCATAGCGTCAACGGCGTATCCGGCCTGCACACCCAACTGATGCGCAGCACGGTGTTCTCCGAACTGCACAAGCTGTACCCGGAGCGCATCAACAACAAAACCAACGGCATCACCTTCCGCCGCTGGCTGTACCAGGCCAACCCCCAACTCACCGGCATGCTCGTCGACGCGCTGGGCGCGGACATCCTCGACAAGCCCGAACAGCGCCTGATCGAACTCGAACCGTTCGCCGAGAAGCAGGCCTTCCGCAAGGCCTTCGCCGAACAACGCCTGCACAGCAAGCGCGCGCTGGCCGAGATCATCCATGAGCGTCTGGGTATTGCGGTCAACCCGGCGGCGATGTTCGACGTGCAGGTCAAGCGCATCCACGAGTACAAGCGCCAGTTACTCAACCTGCTGCACACCGTGGCGCTGTACCAGGCGATCCGTGCCGAGCCCGAGACCGACTGGGTGCCGCGAGTGAAGATCTTCGCCGGCAAGGCGGCGGCGAGCTATCACCAGGCCAAGCTGATCATCAAGCTGACCAACGACATCGCCCGTACCGTCAACAACGACCCCACCGTGCGCGGCTTGCTCAAGGTGGTGTTCCTGCCCAACTACAACGTCAGCCTGGCGGAAAGCATCATCCCGGCGGCGGACTTGTCGGAGCAGATTTCCACCGCCGGCTTTGAAGCATCGGGCACCAGCAACATGAAATTCGGCCTTAACGGCGCGCTGTCCATCGGCACCATGGACGGCGCCAACGTCGAGATGCACGAGCGCGTGGGCGGCGAGCACATGTTTATCTTCGGCCTCAGCGCCCAGCAGGTGGAGGCCCGCAAGCACGCCGGTGAATTCCACGCCGGGCCGGACATCGCCGCGTCCCATCGTTTGAGCGATGTGTTGCAAGCGATTCGCGGCGGGGTGTTCTCGCCGGACGATCCGGGCCGTTATGTGGGCTTGATCGATGGGCTGATCGAGTACGACCGCTTCCTGGTGTGTGCCGACTTCGATGCCTACTGGGAGGCGCAGACCCGGGTCGACGCGCATTGGCATGATTCCAAGGAATGGTGGCGTTCGGCGGTGCTCAATACCGCGCGGATGGGCTGGTTCTCTTCGGACCGCACCATCCGCGAATACGCCACCGAGATCTGGAAAGCGCTCGACTAAACACCCCAAAACCAAAATGTGGGAGGGGGCTTGCCCCCGATAGCGGACTGTCAATTTGCAGATATGGCGACTGGCACACCGCTATCGGGGGCAAGCCCCCCTCCCACATTGGTCTCGCGTCGATATACTAGGTCCCGGTTTGCTTAGGGAATATCGACCATGCAATGGATTTTCATGCTGATTGGGCTGGCGCTCGGCTGGACGCTCGATGAGTCGTTCGGCGACGCGGGCATCGGCGCGCTGCTGGGGTTGGGCATTGGCCAGGCGATTCGCCTGTCGATGCTGGCTTCGCGCACGGATGAACAAGGCCGTCAGTTGGAGACCGCGCAGAAAGCGCTCACCGCGCTGGAACAACGCCTGGCGCAACTGGAAAAACCTGCGCCTGAACCCGCGCCGCTCGCACACAGTGTGTTGGTCGAATCCCCCGTTGCCGAATCTGCTCCGCCAGCCGAGGCACCCGAACTTGTCTGGGAGTTGCCCGCCGAACTGGCGCCGACCCCCGTCGCCATTGCCGCCGAACCAAGCCAGGCGTTACCGGCGGATGTGTGGACGCCTGCCGAGAAACCGCCTGCACCTGAACCGGTTATCCCCCGAGGCCCGAACCTGATCGAGCGCGCCATCCGCGGCGCGCGCAATTGGCTGTTCGGCGGCAATACCGTGTTACGCGTCGGTGTGGTGCTGCTGTTCCTCGGCCTGGCCTTTTTGCTGCGTTATGCCACCGAAGGCATGGTGGTGCCGATCGAACTGCGTTATGCCGGGGTTGCCGCCGCCGCCTTGGGCCTGCTGGGCCTGGGCTGGTGGTTGCGGCTGCGCAACAGCAATTACGGCTTGATGCTGCAAGGCACCGGGATTGCGGTGCTGTACCTGACGGTGTTTGCCGCAATGCGCCTGCACCCGTTGATCGACCCGGGCGCGGCGCTGGGCCTGCTGGTGGCGGTCACGCTGTTTTCGGCGATTCTGGCGATCACCCAGGATGCGTTGGGCCTGGCCTGCGCAGCGGCGCTGGGCGGGTTTGCCGCGCCGATCCTGACCTCCACCGGCGCCGGCAGTCATGTGGCGCTGTTCAGCTACTTCGCCCTGCTCAATGCCGGCATCCTCGCCATCGCCTGGTTCAAGGCCTGGCGCCTGCTCAACCTGATCGGCTTTGTCGGCACCTTCGGCATCGGCTTCGCCTGGGGCCTGCGTTCGTATGCGCCGCAGCTGCTGTGGAGCACCGAGCCGTTCCTGATCGTGTTTTTCCTGATGTACCTGGCCATCGGCCTGCTGTTCACCCGGCGCAAATTGCTGGAGATGAACGATGCGCCCGAGGACGACAGCCGGGGCGCGCTGCTGCGCTGGTCGGCGGCCAAGGGCGATTATGTCGACGGCAGCCTGCTGTTCGGTCCGCCGCTGGTGGGCTTTGGCTTGCAGTTCGCACTGGTACAACACCTGGAGTTTGCTGCTGCGTTCAGCGCCCTGGGCCTGGGCATCATCTACATGGGCCTGGCCCGACTGCTCAGTGGCGGGCGTGCCTTGCTGCTGGCGGAAACCTGTCTGGCCCTGGGCGTGATCTTCGCCAGCCTGGCGATTCCCCTGGGCCTCGACGCGCGCTGGACCGCAGCGGCCTGGGCCGTGGAAGGCGCCGGGATCTTCTGGCTCGGCCTGCGCCAGCAACGGCCGTTGGCGCGGGCGTTCGGCCTGTTGTTGCAACTGGGCTCGGCGCTGGCGTTCCTCAGTGAACTGCGCGTCGGCGCACACACAATGCTGGACGGTGCGCCATTGGGCGCGCTGTTGCTGGGTGCCGCGTTGTTGTTCAGCTTCGCGCAGTTGCGCAACGCCTCCACCGAACAGGCCGCGGCTTGGGAGCGCAAGGGCTTGCCGGTGTTGGCCAGTCTTGGGCTGACCTTTGTGTACCTGCTCGCACCGCTGCTGTTGCTGATCCAAGGCACCGCCATCAGTTGGGCGCTCGCCGGCCTGGCGACGCTGTACGTGGGCCTGCGCATCGGTTCACGGACCTTTCTGTTCACCGCGTTCGCCGTGCAACTGCTGGGTGGCGCGTTGTTCCTGTTGCGCCTGCAAGGCGGTGATGGCGCGGCGGTATTCAGCGCGGGTTGGGGCGGTTTGCTGACGGCCTCGCTGATCGGGCTGGCGTTGATCGGCGGCATGCTGCTGGCGGCCCGTGACGACATGGTGCGCAGCGACGCGCGTCTGTTGCGCGGGTTGTCGGTGGTGCTGCTGGCCGGCCTGGTGTTGATCAACCTGGCCGTGCTGTTTGTGCTGCCTTGGGAAAGCGCCAGCGGGGTGTGGGCGGCGAGTGGTCTGCTGATCATCTGGTTGAGCCTGTACCTGCAACAGCGCGTCAGTTTTGTGTTCGGTTTGCTGCTGCAACTGATCGGCGGCGCGTCGTTCCTGCTGGCAGTGCCGGAACTGCTCGGGCCGTTGACCAATGAAGGTTTGCGTCCGTTGGCGCACAGCGGCTTCTGGACGCCGATGGTGTTGGGCCTGGCCGCTCTGGTCGGCGCCTGGCGCTTGCAGCGCGAACCTCATGCGCCGGTGTTTGCTGTGCTGAAACTGCAACGCCTGTCCGACCTGTTGCTGGTATGGGGCGCGGCCTGGTGGGCGTTGGCGCTGATCGGCGAAGTGCTGCGGTTTATCCCGCAAGAGTTGCAGGGCGCGTTCCTGCTGGGTATCGCCGCGGCGAGCGTGGCGCTCTGGACGCTGTTCGCGGCGCGCCTGCGCTGGGCCTCGCTGGCGATGCTCTGCACCTTGCTGATGCCGGCGGCGGCAGCGGTGTTGCTGGTGTCTGCCCATAGCTACTATCACCCGGCGGCGCAGTTCGGCTGGCTGGCCTGGCTGGTGGTGTTCGCGGTGCATTTCATCTCGTTGCGGCGCTTGGCGGCGGTGGCTCCGGCCAAAGTACTGAGCGTTGCCCATGTGTTGGGTAGCTGGATGTTGATCGGCGTCCTGGCGCTGGAGCTGCGCTACGGCCTGTTGTTGCTGTCGAGCGAATACAACGCCTGGCGCTGGCTGGGCTGGGCGATCCTGCCGAGCCTCTACCTGGTGCTGGCGGCTGCGCCGCGCAGTTGGCCATGGCCGGTGTCGGCCTATGGCAAGGAGTACCGCGTGCTGGCGGCGCTGCCGTTGGCGGTGCTGATGCTCGGCTGGTTCTGGCTGGCCAATACGTTCAGTGACGGTACGGCCAAGCCGTTGCCCTATGTGCCGCTGATCAACCCGCTGGACCTGGGCCTGCTGTTTGCCCTGCTTGGCGTGTATCTGTGGTCGCGCAGTGTGGCGCCGCAGCGCGGGCCGCGTGCCGAATGGATCGCCCAAGGGGTGGCGGGGGCTTCGCTGTTTGCGTTCTTCACGGCGCTGGTGATGCGTACCGCCCACCATTGGGGCGGCGTGCCGTTTCACCTGGACGCGTTGCTGGAGTCGATGCTGGTGCAAGCCGGTTTGTCGATCGTCTGGACCCTGATCGCCCTCGGCCTGATGATCGGCGGTCACCTGCGCCATCGTCGCGAGGTTTGGCTGATCGGCGCGGCGTTGATTGCCGTGGTGGTGGCCAAGTTGTTTTTTGTCGAGCTGAGCAACCGTGGCGGCCTGGCGCGGATCGTGTCGTTCATTGGCGTGGGCGGGTTGTTGCTGGTGGTGGGTTACTTCGCACCGCTGCCGCCCAAGCGCGCCGAACCTGTGTTGGAAACTGAAGGAGCATCCTCTTGATCGGTAAGTTGAGCGTGGCGGTAGTGGGCGTGTGTGCGACATTGTCGGTATGGGCCCAGGAAACGCCCGCCGACTTCTCCGCCCAGGTGCCGCTGAGTGTCAGCGGCAACGGCCCATGGTATCGCCTCGAATTGCCGCTGGCCGTGCAACTGAGTGCGCGCCAGGCCGACCTCAGCGACCTGCGCGTATTCAACGCCGCCGGTGAGCCCCAGGCCTACGCGCTGTCGCGCCAATCTGCGCAACACACCGAGAACCGTAACGTTGCCGATGTGAAGTGGTTCCCGCTGTACGCCGCCGACACCCGCGAAACCTTGCCAGCGGTGGTGATGAAGTCCAGCGCCGAAGGCACCTTGCTGGAGGTGCGTCCCTCCACGGCAACCACGACCGGCCAGCAGGTGCTGCGCGGCTGGGTGCTCGACGCCAGTGCGATCAAGGCGCCGTTGCAGCAACTGAGCCTCGACTGGAGCCACGAGCAAGAAGGTTTCCAGCGATTCAGCATCGAAGCCAGCGATGACTTGCAGCACTGGACGCCCTGGGGCGACGGGCAAGTGGCGCGCTTGTCGTTTGCCGACGAGCGCGTCGAGCAGCACGACGTCAACCTGCCGGGGCAAACGGCGCGTTACCTGCGCCTGTTGTGGCAGGGCCAGGCGGCGCCGCTGTTGACCTCGGCCAAATTGGTCAGCGCCACCCGCAGCAGCCTGCCGACGCCATGGGTGTGGTCGCAGCCGCTCTCCGGCACGCGGCTGCAGGCGGGGGAATACACCTGGCAGTTGCCGGCGGGGCTGAACGTCGAGCGCCTGCGCGTGGAATTGACACAACCCAATACGCTGGCGCCCGTGACCTTGTCGGGGCGACGCGACAGCAAGCAAGCCTGGCAGCCGTTGAGCAATGGTTTGCTGTACCGCCTGACCCAGAACGGCCAGGACGTGGTGCAGGATCAATTGCAGTTGCCGGGCCAGGCGGTCGCCGAACTCAAGTTGCAGGTGGATGAGCGCGGCGGCGGCCTGGGCACCGCCGCGCCGACCCTGCGGGTTGCCGTGCGCGCCACTCAGTTGGTGTTCCTGGCGCGGGGCGAGCCGCCGTTCACCCTGGCGCTGGGGAATGCCTCGGCCAAGGCGGCGAACCTGCCGCTGTCGACCCTGATCCCCGACTACAGCGCCGAGCGCCTCAACACCTTGGGGCAGGCCACGGTGGCGGGGGACGTCAGGGTCACGTCGCCAGCGCTCGTGGCCGCTGTCGACACCGAACCGAACTGGAAAAAACTCGGACTCTGGGCCGTATTGCTGCTCGGTGTGGCGGCGCTGGGGGCCATGGCTTACAGTTTGCTGCGCAAGCCTGCAGCAGCACGTTAAATAACGTCCATGAACTCTATTGGGTTTAAATCCTCTGATAGGAGGAAATACGCCCCGACTCGCGTTAAACTGCGCGGGTTTTTAGCCCCCCCATACATCGGAGCCTTCCATGTCCCGCGTTACCCTGAGTCGCTATTTGATCGAGCAGACCCGCAGTAACAACACGCCTGCCGATCTGCGCTTCCTTATCGAAGTGGTGGCGCGTGCTTGCAAGGAAATCAGCCACGCCGTGTCCAAAGGCGCGCTGGGTGGCGTCCTCGGCAGCATGGGCACTGAAAACGTCCAAGGCGAAGTGCAGAAGAAACTCGACGTGATCTCCAACGAGATCCTGCTCGAAGCCAACGAATGGGGCGGTCACCTGGCCGGCATGGCGTCCGAAGAAATGGACAATGCCTATCAGATCCCGGGCAAATACCCGAAAGGCGCCTACCTGCTGGTGTTCGACCCACTGGACGGCTCGTCCAACATCGACATCAACGCCCCGGTCGGCACCATCTTCTCGGTGCTGCGTTGCCCGAACGAACACCTGAGCCAGAACGAAGCCCTGAACGAAAAGGCCTTCCTGCAGCCGGGCACCCAGCAGGTTGCCGCCGGTTATGCGATCTACGGCCCGCAGACCATGCTGGTGCTGACCTTGGGCGACGGCGTCAAAGGCTTCACCCTGGACCGCGAAATGGGCAGCTTCGTGCTGACCCACGAAGACATCTCGATTCCTGCTTCTACCCAGGAATTTGCGATCAACATGTCCAACCAGCGCCACTGGGAAGAACCGGTCAAGCGCTACGTCAACGAGTTGATGGAAGGCGAAGAAGGCCCGTTGAAGAAAAACTTCAACATGCGCTGGGTCGCGGCGATGGTGGCTGATGTACACCGTATCCTGACCCGTGGTGGCGTGTTCATGTACCCGCGTGACAGCCGCGAGCCGTCCAAGCCGGGCAAGCTGCGCCTGATGTACGAAGCCAACCCGATGTCGTTCCTGGTTGAACAGGCGGGCGGTGTGTCCACCGACGGCCACCAGCGCATCCTCGACATCCAGCCCGAAGGCCTGCACCAGCGCGTGGCGGTGTTCCTGGGTTCGAAGGAAGAAGTCGAGCGCGTGACCGGCTATCACAAGAAGTAAGTGCGGCGAGGGAGCAAGCTCCCTCGGCACGTTCAAGACGTGAAGTCTTGAACGATGAGAAGCCCCGAAACGTTTCAGCGTTTTCGGGGCTTTTTTGTTTTCGTTTGTCGGGAACCAGACACCTGTTTTCCCTTCTAAGCTTCTGGCAGACCCCCAACCTGCCTCGTCCCTCCAGGAGTTATTCCATGTCGTTACGCCGTCTCGCTTTGCTGGCCTTTTGCGTGCTGTTGGCCGCTTGCAGCAAGGTCAATCAGGAAAATTACGCGAAGCTGTCGGCTGGCATGGCCAAGGCCGAGGTGGAGTCGTTGCTGGGTAAGCCGACCGATTGTTCCGGCGCGCTGGGTATGTCCAGCTGCACCTGGGGCGATAAAAACAGCTTTATCAGCGTTCAATATGCCGGTGACAAAGTTCTGATGTTTTCCGGGCAAGGCCTGAAGTAAACCGGGGCGAAAGCCTGCGGGAGAAGAAGAATGATGCGTTTTGTTGTGTTCCTTTGCGCCAGCCTGTTTTTGGCGGGCTGCGCCAGCCATTCTGGCGATGATCTGCAACCCAAGACCGCGGGTAACGTCAACCTCAAGCGTTACCAGGGCACCTGGTACGAATTGGCGCGATTGCCGATGTACTTCCAGCGCAACTGCGCGCAGTCCGAGGCCCGCTACACCTTGTTGCCGGATGGCGATATGTCGGTGTTCAACCGCTGTCTGACCAGCGACTGGAAGTGGGAAGAAGCCAAGGGCACCGCTACGCCGCAAGTGCCGGGCAAGACCGACAAGCTCAGGGTGGAATTCAATAACTGGTTTACCGCGCTGTTGCCGGGCGTCGCCAAGGGCGACTACTGGGTGTTGTATGTCAGCGATGATTACAAGACTGCCCTCGTCGGCAGCCCGAGCCGGCGCTATATGTGGATCTTGTCGCGCACGCCGACGGTCAGCGCCGACACCCGCGAAGACCTGCTGAGCAGGGCACGGCAGCAGGGCTATGACACCACGCGCCTGATCTGGCGCACGTCGGACAAGCAGATGGCGAAGACCTCGCAATAACTCTGGATCAGCACAAATCCAATTGTGGGAGGGGGCAAGTCGAATCGTCGCACCGCCCCTCCCACATTTGTTATCGGTTGCCTGTTAACCGAGTAACTCTCTCAAAACCTGGGTAAACGCCCGGCTGCTCTCTTCTTCAGCGGCATGCCGCCCGTCGCGCACCACCCACTTGCCGTTGACCAGCACATCACGCACCTGGCGATCGCCACCAGCGAACAGCCAGCGATTGAGAATCCCGTCTTCGGTCGCCGTCGCCAGGTACGGATCGTTTCCGTCCAGCACCAGCCAATCGGCGCGCTTGCCCACTTCCAGCCGCCCGATCGGTTGCCCCAGCGCCTGGGCGCCGCCGTCCAGTGCGGCATCGAACAGCGTGCGGCCGACCATCGGTTGGTCGTGGCGATACAAGCGATTGCGCCGCTGATCGCGCAGGCGTTGGCCGTATTCCAGCCAGCGCAGTTCTTCCACCACGCTCAGCGACACATGGCTGTCGGAACCAATACCCAGGCGCCCGCCTTGAGCGAGGAAATCCACTGCCGGAAAAATCCCGTCGCCCAGGTTGGCTTCGGTGGTCAGGCACAAACCGGCAATCGCGCGGCTGTTGGCCATGCGCGTCACTTCCTCGGGGTCGGCATGGGTGGCGTGTACCAGGCACCAGCGCTCATCGACGTCGACGTTGTCATACAGCCATTGCAGCGGGCGTTTGCCGCTCCAGGCCAGGCAGTCGTCGACTTCTTTCTGTTGCTCGGCGATGTGGATATGCACCGGGCAGGCCTTGTCGCTGGCAGCCAGCACGTCTGTGATCTGTTGCGGCGTGACGGCGCGCAGGGAGTGAAAGCACAAGCCCAGTTGCTGCGCCGGCTGTGCGGCGAGGATCGGTTTCAGGCGCGCCTGCAGCTCCAGATAATGTTCGCCGCTGTTGATAAACCGCCGCTGGCCTTCATTGGGTGCCTGGCCGCCAAACCCGGAGTGGCTGTAGAGCACCGGCAGCAATGTCAGGCCAATCCCGCTGCTGGCGGCCGCCTGGCTGATCTGCCGCGACAGTTCCGCGCGGTCGGCATATGGCTGGCCGCTGACGTCGTGGTGGACGTAATGAAATTCCGCGACCGAGGTGTAACCGGCCTTGAGCATCTCGATATACAACTGGCGCGCGATGATCTGCAGTTGCTCCGGATTGATCTTGCCGACCATGCGGTACATCAGCTCGCGCCAGGTCCAGAAGCTGTCGTTCGGGTTGCCGGCCACTTCGGCCAGGCCCGCCATGGCGCGCTGGAATGCATGGGAGTGCAGGTTCGGCATGCCCGCCAACACCGGCCCCCTGAGCCGTTCGGCACCGTCTGCGCTGGCATTGGCCGCGACGTGGGTCAGCAGGCCATCAACGCCGACTTCAAGGCGTACATCGTTGGCCCATCCATCAGGCAGCAGTGCGCGTTCGGCAAAGAAAACGGACATGTTCAGGGCACCCCGGTCGTGTGTTTATTTGTATATACATATACAGACGTTTGCCTGCTCGGTAAACTCCGGCAATCTATGCATCTTTTTCCCCTGCAAGGATTCCCCGTGCCGACTCCGCCCGCCAAGTCTTCACTGGCTGCCCACCTGGACGAAAGTCCGGCGCCCTTGTATGCCCGCGTCAAACAAATGATCAGCCAGCAGATCCTCAGCGGCAACTGGCCGCCCCATTACCGCGTGCCGTCGGAGAGTGAACTGGTCAGCCAGCTGGGTTTCAGCCGCATGACCATCAACCGCGCCCTGCGTGAACTCACCGCCGAAGGGCTGCTGGTACGCATGCAAGGCGTCGGCACGTTCGTCGCCGAGCCCAAGAGCCAGTCGGCGCTGTTTGAAGTGCATAACATTGCCGATGAGATCGCCGCCCGCGGCCATCGGCATACCTGCCAGGTCATCACCCTGGGCGAAGAGGCGGCCGGTTCCGAGCGCGCCGTCGCCCTGGAAATGCGTGAAGGCGGGCGGGTATTCCACTCGCTGATCGTTCACTTTGAAAACGATATTCCAGTGCAAATCGAAGACCGCTTCGTCAACGCCCTGGTCGCGCCGGAATACCTGCAGCAGGATTTCACCCAGCAAACCCCCTACGCCTATTTGAACCAGGTCGCACCGTTGACCGAGGGCGAGCATGTGGTCGAAGCGATCCTCGCCGATGCCGCCGAGTGCAAGTTGCTGCAGATCGAACCGAGCGAGCCGTGCCTGTTGATTCGTCGACGCACCTGGTCCGGTCGCCAGCCGGTGACCGCCGCGCGCTTGATCCACCCCGGTTCCCGTCACAGCCTGGAAGGACGCTTCAGTAAATGAGTGCAGTGACCGTCTGGCGCGCCGCCAATTACGTGCGTATGCCGTGGAAAAACGGCGGCGGCAGCACCGAAGAAATCAGCCGCGATGGCGGCCATGGCCTGGAGGGCTTTGGCTGGCGCCTGTCGATTGCCGATATCGGCGAGTCGGGCGGGTTTTCCTCCTTCGCCGGCTATCAACGCGTGATCACGGTGATCAACGGTGCGGGCATGGTCCTGACCGTGGACGGCGAGGAGCAGCGGGGGTTGTTACCGCTGCAAGCGTTCGCGTTCAAGGGCGACAGCCAGGTGTCGTGTCGCCTGATCAGTGGGCCGATCCGCGATTTCAACCTGATCTATTCACCCCAGCGGTACCATGCGCGGTTGCAGTGGGTCGATGGGGGGCAGCGCTTTTTCAGCACCGCGCAGACGGTGCTGGTGTTCAGCGTGGCCGATGAGGTGAAGGTGCTCGGCCAGGTGTTGGGTCATCATGATTGCCTGCAGGTGGACGGTAATGCTGGTTTGCTGGATATCTCCATCACTGGCCGTTGCTGCATCATCGAACTGACTGCACGCGGTTAAAAAATGTGGGAGGGGCGGTGCGACGATTCGACTTGCCCCCGATTGCGGTGGGTCAGCTATAGATAAGCTGACTGGTCCACCGCTATCGGGGGCAAGCCCCCTCCCACATTTGTTTCTCCACTGTTCTTGCGATCTGTTTCCAGCCTTCCGCACCACTTTGTTACCGAACGCCCCAGCGTGGCGCAATACCACCCTGACGTGGCAAACCGGCCTCGCTGTAAAACCGCCCCCCGAGAAATTTCATCACGCCTCGAAGCCTTAATTTCCAAGGCTCGCGCACGCCTGTGCAAACAATCGCGTCTGCACCCCAGGAAAGTTGGCCGTTCGATTGCATATGCTTGTATGTACAAGTAAAGGTGTGTGCGTAAGAGTCGACTTCGCACGCATCCAGTTCGCGCATCGATCGCTGAGGAGTTCTGGTTGTGACCGATTTTTCTAACGCTAAGCCTACAAAATACCGAGACGTCGAAATCCGCGCCGCGCGCGGTAACACGCTCACCGCCAAAAGCTGGCTGACCGAAGCGCCGCTGCGCATGCTGATGAACAACCTTGACCCGCAAGTGGCCGAAAACCCGAAAGAGCTGGTGGTGTACGGCGGCATCGGCCGTGCGGCGCGTAACTGGGAGTGCTATGACCAGATTGTCGAGAGCCTCACCAACCTGAACGATGACGAAACCCTGCTGGTGCAGTCGGGCAAACCGGTCGGTGTGTTCAAGACCCACCGCAATGCCCCGCGTGTGCTGATCGCCAACTCCAACCTGGTGCCGCACTGGGCCAGCTGGGAACACTTCAACGAACTGGATGCCAAGGGCCTGGCCATGTACGGCCAGATGACCGCCGGCAGCTGGATCTACATCGGCAGCCAGGGCATCGTCCAGGGCACCTACGAAACCTTCGTCGAGGCCGGTCGCCAGCATTACGACAGCAACCTCAAAGGCCGTTGGGTACTGACCGCCGGCCTCGGCGGCATGGGCGGCGCGCAGCCGCTGGCCGCGACCCTGGCCGGCGCATGCTCGCTGAACATTGAATGCCAGCAGGTCAGCATCGATTTCCGCCTGAACAGCCGTTATGTCGACGAACAGGCCAGCGACCTCGACGACGCCCTGGCGCGCATCGCCAAGTACACCCAGGAAGGCAAAGCGATCTCCATCGCCCTGCTGGGCAACGCCGCCGAAATCCTGCCGGAACTGGTCAAGCGCGGCGTGCGCCCGGACATGGTCACCGACCAGACCAGCGCCCACGACCCTCTCAACGGCTACCTGCCGGCCGGCTGGACCTGGGACGAATACCGCGCCCGCGCCAAGACCGAACCGGCGGCCGTGATCAAGGCCGCCAAGCAGTCGATGGCCGTTCACGTCAAAGCGATGTTGGACTTTCAGAAACAAGGCATCCCGACCTTCGACTACGGCAACAACATCCGTCAGATGGCGCAAGAAGAGGGCGTGGAAAACGCGTTCGACTTCCCAGGCTTCGTACCGGCCTACATCCGCCCGCTGTTCTGCCGTGGCATCGGCCCGTTCCGCTGGGCCGCGCTGTCGGGCGACCCGCAAGACATCTACAAGACCGACGCCAAAGTCAAAGAGCTGATCCCCGACGACGCGCACCTGCACAACTGGCTGGACATGGCCCGCGAACGCATCAGCTTCCAGGGCCTGCCGGCGCGTATCTGCTGGGTCGGCCTGGGCCAACGCGCCAAGCTGGGCCTGGCGTTCAACGAAATGGTGCGCAGCGGTGAGCTGTCCGCGCCGGTGGTGATCGGCCGCGACCACCTCGACTCCGGCTCGGTGGCCAGCCCCAACCGCGAAACCGAATCCATGCAGGACGGCTCCGACGCCGTGTCCGACTGGCCGCTGCTCAACGCCTTGCTCAACACCGCCAGCGGCGCGACCTGGGTCTCGCTGCACCACGGCGGCGGTGTGGGCATGGGCTTCTCGCAGCACTCGGGGATGGTGATCGTCTGCGACGGCACCGACGAAGCGGCCGAGCGGATTGCCCGCGTGCTGCACAACGACCCGGCCACCGGGGTGATGCGTCATGCCGATGCGGGTTACCAGATCGCGATCGATTGCGCCAAAGAGCAGGGCTTGAACCTGCCGATGATCAAGTAACGACTGGCTCGGTTTCTGTGGGAGCTGGCTTGCCTGCGATTGCATCACCGCGGTCTACCCGAAAGACCGCGTCGCCCGCATCGCAGGCAAGCCAGCTCCCACAGAAGAGCAATCAGTACCCAAAACAATCCATCAGAGGTTGAACACACATGGCTGCAAATGACGCGCGTGCAAGCACCACCCCGTTGATCGAAAGGCGTTCGATCGACTACATCCCGGAAGCGGAAAGACACGGACGTCTGTTTAGCCAGTTCACTCTATGGATGGGCGCCAACCTGCAAATCACTGCGATCGTCACCGGGGCCCTGGCCGTGGTGCTGGGCGGTGATGTGTTCTGGTCGTTGATCGGCCTGTTGATCGGCCAACTGCTCGGCGGCAGCGTCATGGCGTTGCACGCGGCGCAAGGGCCCAAGCTTGGTCTGCCGCAGATGATCTCCAGCCGGGTGCAGTTCGGGGTTTATGGCGCGGCCATCCCGATCGTGCTGGTGTGTTTGATGTATCTGGGGTTCACCGCCACCGGCACCGTGCTTTCCGGTCAGGCGCTGGGCCAGTTGTTCGGCGTCAGCGACAGCGTCGGTATCCTTGTCTTTGCCAGTGTCATCGTGCTGGTCACGGTGCTCGGCTACCGCGTGATCCACTTCATCGGCCGGGTCGCCAGCGTCATTGGTGTGATTGCCTTTGTCTACCTGTTCAGCCGTCTGATGAGCCAGGCCGACATTGGCGCGCTGCTGCAAATCCGTCACTTCAGTTGGAGCAGCTTCCTGCTCGCGGTGTCGCTCGCAGCCTCCTGGCAAATCGCCTTCGGCCCTTACGTAGCGGACTATTCGCGCTACCTGCCGAGCCAGACGTCCTCGCTGAAAACCTTCCTGGCCGCCGGCGCGGGGTCGGTGATCGGCGCACAGGTGGCGATGGTCCTCGGTGTGTTTGCCGCCGCCCTGTCCAACGGGCAATTCGCCGGTCATGAAGTGGCCTACATCGTCGGTTTGGGCGGTACGGGGGCCACCGCCGCGCTGCTGTATTTCAGCATCGCGTTCGGCAAGGTCACCATCTCCACGCTGAACTCCTACGGCAGCTTCATGTGCATTGCCACCATCATCAGCGGCTTCCGGGGGCGCCTGCAGGTCACGCGCTTGCAGCGTCTGGTTTTTGTGCTGGCCATCGTCGGTACGGCGACTCTGATCGCGTTGCTCGGCCAGCACTCGTTCCTCGGTGCGTTCAAGTCTTTCATCCTGTTCCTGCTGGCGTTCTTTACGCCCTGGAGCGCGATCAACCTGGTGGACTACTACTGCATCACCCGCGAGCGTTATGACGTGACGGCGCTGGCCGATCCGGACGGGCGCTATGGGCGTTGGAACCTGCTCGGTATCAGCGTCTATGTGTTCGGTGTGCTGGTGCAATTGCCGTTCATCTCCACCAAGTTCTACACCGGTCCGCTGGTGGCCGCCCTGGGTGATGTGGATATTTCCTGGATCATCGGTCTGATAATTCCCGCAGTTCTGTATTACGTGTGTGCGAAAAAATGGCACAGCGCCGTGCCCGATCAACTGATTCTGCCGGTCGAGCAGGACAGCGTTGTACCTGCCCCAGCCAGCGGCGCCAGTCGCTCTGCGGCGCGGGCCTGATTGGACGTGGACCGGGCAGGATGCCTCTTGACTGCCGTAAGCCAACTCATGATTAGGAGCGTCACACAATGAAATCGAACAAGACCCTGCTGACCACATTGCTGTCCATGGGCTTGCTGGCAAGCGCCGGTGCCCAGGCGGCCGGTTGGTGCGAGTCCGGTAAACCGGTGAAATTCGCCGGCCTGAACTGGGAAAGCGGCATGTTGCTCACTGACATCCTGCAAACCGTTATGGAAAAGGGCTACGACTGCAAGACCGACAGCCTGCCGGGTAATTCGATCACCATGGAAAACGCCCTGAGCAGCAATGACATTCAAGTGTTTGCCGAAGAGTGGGTCGGCCGCAGCGAGGTGTGGAACAAGGCCGAGAAGGCCGGCAAGGTCGTCGGTGTCGGCGCGCCGATTGTCGGTGCGATCGAAGGCTGGTATGTGCCGCGTTACGTGATCGAAGGCGATGCCAAGCGCAAGCTGGAAGCCAAGGCGCCGGGCCTGAAAAACATCGCCGACCTGGCCAAGTACGCCGCGGTGTTCAAGGACCAGGAAGAGCCGTCCAAAGGCCGCTTCTATAATTGCCCGGCCGGCTGGACCTGCGAGCTGGACAACAGCGCGATGCTCAAGAGCTACGGCCTGGAGAGCAGCTACACCAACTTCCGTCCTGGCACCGGCCCGGCGCTGGATGCGGCGGTGCTGTCGAGCTACAAGCGCGGCGAGCCGATCCTGTTCTACTACTGGTCGCCAACGCCGCTGATGGGCCAGGTCGACCTGGTCAAGCTGGAAGAAAAACCCGGCGTGGATAAGAGCGTGAGCATCAAGGTCGGCCTGTCCAAGACCTTCCACGAACAGGCACCGGAACTGGTGGCCGTGCTGGAAAAGGTCAACCTGCCGATCGACCTGCTGAACCAGAACCTGGGGCGCATGGCCAAGGAGCGAATCGAGTCGCCGAAACTGGCGAAACTATTCCTCAAGGAACACCCTGAAATCTGGCACGCCTGGGTGAGCGAAGACGCCGCCAAGAAAATCGACGCGGCCTTGTAGGTCATGCGCGCCCGACTACCCTGAGGGGCAGCCGGGCGCCTGGCCACAACCCACTGGATCGAGAGCACGCTATGTTTCCTGAGAGTTTTACGTTTTCCATCGCCGACTGGGTCAACGGTTGGGTGGATTCGCTGGTGACCAACTACGGCGATGTGTTCCGGCACATCTCCGACACCCTGCTATGGGCCATCGTCAACCTCGAGGGCCTGCTGCGCGCCGCGCCCTGGTGGCTGATGCTGGCCATCGTCGGCGCCGTGGCCTGGCACGCCACGCGCAAGGTGGTGACTACCGCGGTGATCGTCGGCCTGTTGTTCCTGGTGGGCGCGGTCGGCCTGTGGGACAAACTGATGCAGACCCTGGCCCTGATGCTGGTTGCTACGCTGATCTCGGTGCTGATCGGCATTCCGCTGGGCATCCTGTCGGCGCGCAGCAATCGCCTGCGTTCGGTGTTGATGCCGCTGCTCGACATCATGCAAACCATGCCCAGCTTCGTGTACCTGATCCCGGTGCTGATGCTGTTCGGCCTGGGCAAGGTGCCGGCGATTTTCGCCACGGTGATCTACGCCGCGCCGCCGCTGATCCGCCTGACCGACCTGGGGATTCGCCAGGTCGACGGCGAAGTCATGGAAGCCATCAACGCCTTCGGCGCCAATCGCTGGCAACAGCTGTTCGGCGTGCAACTGCCGCTGGCGCTGCCGAGCATCATGGCCGGCATCAACCAGACCACCATGATGGCGTTGTCGATGGTGGTGATCGCCTCGATGATCGGCGCCCGCGGCCTGGGCGAAGATGTCCTTGTCGGCATCCAGACCCTCAACGTCGGCCGCGGCCTTGAAGCCGGGCTGGCCATCGTGATTCTCGCCGTGGTCATCGACCGCATCACCCAGGCCTATGGTCGTCCACGGCATGAGGCGAGCAAATGACTACTGTCAGCAAAATCGAAGTGAAAAACGTCTTCAAGATCTTCGGCAACCGCGCCAAGGACGCGCTGGCGCTGATCGGCCAGGGCAAGACCAAGGATCAGGTGCTGGCCGAGACCGGTTGCGTGGTCGGCGTCAACGACCTGTCCTTGAGCATTGGCACCGGCGAGATCTTTGTGATCATGGGCCTGTCAGGTTCGGGGAAATCGACCCTGGTGCGCCACTTCAATCGCCTGATCGACCCCACCAGCGGCGCGATCCTGGTGGACGGCGAAGACATCCTGCAACTGGACATGCAAGCCCTGCGCGAATTCCGTCGACACAAGATCAGCATGGTGTTCCAGAGCTTCGGCCTGCTGCCCCACAAGAACGTGCTCGACAACGTCGCCTACGGCCTGAAAGTGCGCGGCGAAACCAAGCAGGTCTGCGCCGAGCGCGCGCTGCACTGGATCGAAACCGTGGGCCTCAAAGGTTACGAAAACAAATACCCGCACCAGCTCTCCGGCGGCATGCGCCAACGGGTCGGCCTGGCCCGCGCCCTCGCGGCGGACACCGACATCATCCTGATGGACGAAGCCTTCAGCGCCCTCGACCCGCTGATCCGCGCCGAGATGCAGGACCAGTTGCTCGAACTGCAAAAGACCCTGCACAAGACCATCGTGTTCATCACTCACGACCTCGACGAGGCGGTGCGTATCGGCAACCGCATTGCGATCCTCAAGGACGGCAAGCTGATCCAGGTCGGCACGCCGCGGGAGATTTTGCATTCGCCGGCGGATGAGTATGTGGATCGGTTCGTTCAGCGGCGGGCGGCGGTGGTCTGATCCGGATTATGTGGGGAGGCTGCTGGCCTCATCGGGAGCAAGCTCCCTCCCACAGGGGGATGCATTCCAAAGGTGGGAGGGGGCTTGCTCCCGATAGGGCCAGTAAAGCTGCACAAGAACTCAAGAAGGTATGAAGATGTCCCAGGCAGCAAAAATCATCATCGCCGACACCCCCCTGCGCTGGCAGGACGTGGTCGTCGTGGCCCGCTTCGGCGCGGTGCTCGAACTCTCGGGCCAGGCCTGGGCGCGCATCGACAATGCCCAGGCCATTGTGCAGCGCATCGTCGCCAGCGGTGAGCGCGCCTACGGCGTGAACACCGGCCTGGGCGCGTTGTGCAATGTGCCGCTGGAGGGCGCGCAACTGAGCCAACTGTCGCGCAACACGCTGTTGAGCCACGCCTGTGGCGTCGGCCCGGTGCTCAGCGACGAACAGACCCGCGCGATCATCTGCGCGGCGATCATCAACTACAGCCACGGCAAATCCGGCCTGCATCCGCAGGTGGTGCATGCGCTGCTGGCGCTGCTCAACCACGGCATCACGCCGCAGGTGCCGTCCCAGGGTTCGGTGGGTTACCTGACCCATATGGCCCATGTCGGCGTGGCGTTGCTGGGGATTGGCGACGTGAGCTACCGCGGCCGGATCGTCCCGGCGCAACAGGCCCTGAGCGCAGAAGGCTTGCAGCCGGTGGTGCTCGGCGCCAAGGACGGCCTGTGCCTGGTCAACGGCACGCCGTGCATGACCGGCCTGAGCTGCCTGGCCCTGGCCGACGCCCATCAACTGTTGCAATGGGCCGACGTGATCGGCGCCATGAGTTTCGAGGCCCAGCGCGGCCAGATCGATGCCTTCGACGCCGAAATCATCGCCCTCAAACCGCACCCCGGCATGCAGCAGGTCGGTATCAACCTGCGTGCGTTGCTCGACGGCAGTGAAGTGATCGCCAGCAGCCAGGGCATCCGCACCCAGGACGCGCTGAGCATCCGCTCGATCCCGCAGATCCACGGCGCGGCGCGCGACCAGGTGGAACACGCGACCCGCCAGATCGAGACCGAACTCAACAGCGCCACCGACAACCCGCTGCTGCTCGGCACGCCACACAGCTACCGCGTGGTGTCCCAGGCCAACCCGCACGGGCAGTCCGTGGCGCTGGCCGCTGATATGCTGGCGATTGCCATGGCCGAGATCGGCTCGGTCGCCGAACGTCGTCTGGACCGCCTGATCAACCCCCACGTCAGCGGCTTGCCGGCGTTTTTGGTGAGCGACCCGGGGGTCAACTCCGGGATGATGATCGTGCAGTACGTCGCCGCTTCCCTGTGCGCGCAGAACCGTCAGTTGGCGCAGCCGGCGGTACTCGACAATTTCGTCACCTCGGGCCTGCAGGAAGATCACCTGAGCATGGGCACCAACGCCGCGCTCAAGCTGCACCAACTGTTGGCCAACGTCACCCAGATCCTCGCCATCGAGTACCTGCTGGCGGCCCAGGCCTTCGAGTTTCTCAAGGACCAGCGTTTCGGCGCGGGCACCGACCGCGCCTGGCGCTTGTTGCGTGAACAGGTCGCGCCTTACGCGCAAGACCGCTGGCTGGCGCCAGACATCGCGACCGCCGCCGCGTTGCTCAAGCAGAGCGCTTTGCTGCAGCAGACTTTTCCCGAATTGCACTGAACAATAATTTCCAAGGAGCATGAATGTGACTGCGCTAACTCTGATTCCGGGCCAACTGAGCCTTGCCCAACTGCGGGCCATCTACCAGCAGCCGGTAACGATCAATCTGGATGACAGCGCCACTGCGCAGATCGACGCCAGTGTGGCCTGCGTGGAGCAGATTCTTGCCGAGAACCGCACCGCCTACGGCATCAACACCGGTTTCGGCCTGCTGGCCTCGACCCGCATCGCCAGCGAAGACCTGGAAAACCTCCAGCGTTCCCTGGTGCTGTCCCACGCCGCCGGCGTCGGTGAGCCGATCAGCGATGCGCTGGTGCGGCTGGTCATGGTGCTCAAGGTCAACAGCCTGAGCCGTGGGTTTTCCGGGATTCGCCGCCAGGTGATCGACGCGCTGATCGCGCTGATCAACGCCGAGGTGTACCCGCACATCCCGCTCAAAGGCTCGGTCGGTGCCTCCGGTGACTTGGCGCCCTTGGCCCATATGTCCCTGGTGCTGCTCGGCGAAGGCAAGGCGCGCTACCAAGGCGAATGGCTGGAGGCGACTGCTGCGCTGAAAATCGCCGGTCTCACCCCGCTGACCCTGGCCGCCAAGGAAGGCCTGGCGCTGCTCAACGGCACCCAGGTGTCCACAGCGTATGCGCTGCGGGGCTTGTTCGAGGGCGAGGATCTGTTCGCCGGTGCCCTCGCGTGCGGCAGCCTCACCGTGGAAGCGGTGCTGGGTTCGCGCTCGCCGTTCGATGCGCGCATTCACGCCGCGCGCGGCCAGCGTGGGCAGATCGATTCGGCGGCGGCTTACCGCGACCTGCTGGGCGAAAGCAGCCAGGTGTCGCAGTCGCACCAGAACTGCGACAAGGTGCAAGACCCTTATTCCCTGCGCTGCCAGCCACAAGTCATGGGCGCCTGCCTGACCCAGTTCCGCCAGGCCGCCGAGGTGCTGGTGATCGAGGCCAACGCGGTGTCGGATAACCCGCTGGTATTCGCCGCCGAAGGCGACGTGATCTCCGGCGGCAACTTCCACGCCGAACCGGTGGCCATGGCCGCCGACAACATGGCGCTGGCCATCGCTGAAATCGGCTCGCTGAGCGAGCGGCGTATTTCGTTGATGATGGACAAGCACATGTCGCAACTGCCGCCGTTCCTGGTGGGCAATGGCGGGGTGAACTCCGGTTTCATGATCGCCCAGGTGACCGCCGCGGCACTCGCCAGCGAAAACAAGGCACTCGCCCATCCCCACAGCGTCGACAGCCTGCCGACCTCGGCCAACCAGGAAGACCATGTGTCGATGGCTCCGGCTGCGGGCAAGCGCTTGTGGGAAATGGCTGAAAACGTTCGCGGCATCCTGGCGGTGGAATGGCTGGCGGCGTGCCAGGGCCTGGACCTGCGCGAAGGCCTGAAGACCTCGCCGAAGCTGGAAAAAGCGCGCGCTACCCTGCGTGGCAAAGTGGCGTTCTACGACAAAGACCGCTTCTTCGCCCCGGACATCATCGCCGCCACTGAACTGCTCGCCAGCCGCTGCCTGAATGAACTGGTGCCGGCCAAGTTGCTGCCGAGCCTTTGAAAAACCCTCCGCCCCTGTAGGAGCGAGCTTGCTCGCGAAGAACCCCCAGGCGCCGCGAGCTATCAAGTAGCACGCGTTATCGTTGAGGTTTTTCGCGAGCAAGCTCGCTCCTACAGGCAACAGCGACCACCTTGGGAGGCATTGATGAAAGTCCTTTGGCAACACTGCCACATCGCAACCATGGCCCACGGCAATTACTCGATCATCGAGGATGCCGCCCTGGTCACTGCCGGTTCGCTGATCGAGTGGATCGGCCCGCGCAGCGAAATGCCGGCTGCGGATTACGCCCAGGTGCATGACCTGCACGGCGCGTGGGTCACCCCCGGGCTGATCGACTGTCACACCCACACGGTGTTCGGCGGTAACCGCAGTGGTGAATTCGAGCAACGCCTTCAAGGCGTCAGCTACGCCGACATCGCCGCCCAGGGCGGCGGTATTGCCAGCACCGTGCGCGCCACCCGCGCCGCCAGCGAGGATGAACTGTTCGAAAGCGCCCACAAGCGCCTGCGCAGTTTGCTGCGCGACGGCGTGACCACGGTGGAGATCAAATCCGGCTACGGCCTCGACCTGGCCAACGAGCGCAAGTTGCTGCGGGTGATTCGGCGCCTCGGCGATGCGCTGCCGGTCAGCGTGCGCGCCACCTGCCTGGCCGCCCATGCGTTGCCGCCGGAGTACGAGGACCGCGCCGACGCCTACATCGATCACATCTGCAGCGAAATGCTCCCGGCCCTGGCCGCGGAAGGGCTGGTGGACGCGGTGGATGCGTTTTGCGAATACCTGGCGTTCTCGCCGGCGCAGGTGGAGCGTGTGTTCAAGGTCGCGCGGCAACTCGGCCTGCCGGTGAAGCTGCACGCCGAGCAACTGTCGTCGCTGCACGGTTCCAGCCTGGCCGCGCGTTACCAGGCGCTGTCGGCGGATCACCTGGAGTTCATGACCGAAGACGACGCCATCGCCATGGCCGCTGCCGGTACCGTCGCGGTGCTGCTGCCGGGCGCGTTCTACTTCCTGCGCGAAACCCAACTGCCGCCGATGGACGCCCTGCGCAAGCACGGGGTGAAGATCGCCATCGCCAGCGACCTCAACCCCGGTACTTCACCGGCCTTGTCGGTGCGCCTGATGCTGAACATGGCCTGCACCCTGTTCCGCATGACCCCGGAAGAAGCCCTGGCCGGCGCCACCCAACATGCCGCCACCGCGCTGGGCATGGGCGATACCCATGGCTCGCTGGAAGTGGGCAAGGTCGCCGACTTTGTCGCCTGGCAGATCGATCGTCCCGCCGACCTGGCCTACTGGCTGGGCGGCGAGCTTGAAAAACGCGTCGTGCGCCACGGCGTCGATGTCACTGTTTAAGGAGTCGCACTGTGGATAACGTTCTGAACTTCAAACAAGGCCGCGTGCCGCTGCTGATCAGCATGCCCCACGCCGGCCTGCGCCTGACGCCTGCCGTGCAGGCCGGGCTGATCCCCGAGGCGCAAAGCCTGCCGGACACCGATTGGCATATCCCCACGCTGTATGACTTTGCCGAAGAACTCGGCGCCAGCACCCTGGCGGCGGAGTACTCGCGGTTTGTCATCGACCTGAACCGGCCCTCCGACGACACGCCGCTGTACGCCGGCGCCACCACTGGTTTGTACCCGTCGATCCTGTTCGATGGTGTGCCATTGTTCCGCGAAGGCCTGGCGCCATCCAGGGAAGAGCGCGCCACCTACCTCGAGCAGATCTGGATGCCGTATCACCGCACCCTGCAAGACGAACTGGCGCGGCTCAAGGCCGAATTCGGCTACGCACTGTTGTTCGACGCACATTCGATCCGCTCGGTGATCCCGCACCTGTTCGACGGCAAACTGCCGGACTTCAACCTCGGCACCTTCAACAACGCCGCCTGCGACCCTGGGCTGGCCAGCCAACTGGAAGCCATCTGCGCCGCGCATCCGCAGTACACCCATGTGCTCAACGGACGCTTCAAGGGCGGGCATATCACCCGGCATTACGGCAACCCGGCGCAGAACATTCATGCCGTGCAGTTGGAGTTGTGCCAGAGCACGTATATGGAAGAGTTCGAGCCGTTTCGTTATCGCGAGGATCTGGCGGGGCCGACGCGGGGGGTGTTGAAGCAGTTGTTGGACGGTTTTCTGGGGTGGGGGCAGAAGCGTTACTGCTGAAGCAGGTGGTCAGTTGGGCATTCGCCCACGATCGCCTGCAACCGTCATTGAGATGACTAAGGTGCGAGTGGTCATCAAATATGCAGAGTTCAACAATATGCCTATGTATATGTTGACGGCGTTTCCAATCCTTTGAGGCAGTCAATGACTTACGGGTATCTAGAGAGCTTCATGTATGGTGAGGTGGCAGAGGGCGTAGGCGCATGGCTTGTCGACGCCGAATCAAACGTCGCGCCTACGGCGCTTTCGGATATTGTGAAGGGGTATGTTGATAACCGATCACGCTTCGCATCTTTTATGCTCAAAAGAGATATCGGACGCTACCTGAAAGCAAACCTCACCGCTACGGGCCTGAAAAACGCCGCTCCGTTTGACTATGAACTTTGTTTTTCCGAGCAATATTTTGGCTGTAGTAATCAGCAGTTTTTGCAGCAGGTCTCTCAGTTACTTGATGTAAATCTCAAGCGCACTAAGTGGCGAAACGTAAAACGTTTTTTGAAATGGCGCTGAGATGCCACGTTGATGGTCTTGCTGCTTCTAAGGTCAGACTTCGCCCGCTGCGCGAAGACGGGCTGTTGGAGTCCTCAGGGTCAGGTCCCTATTAATATTGTCATTAAGCGTAATAATCAATGAAGTCTTCCAGAGACGACTCGATTATAGCCTTTCTGAAGGGGCTTTTAATGACTTCTATTTGCGGCAATATTCGTGTTTTCAGCTCGTTAGCTACTTCGGTCATGTCGTTATCCAATGCTTCGACTGTGTTGTCCGAGATGATCTCAAGCAAAGCGCTCATCAATAGATATTCGTCATCGTTGGCCCGATTTTCATGATCAATGGGATCGTCAGGCTTGGTTGCCAGATAGTCCAACGGGTTGGACAGTTCGAAGCCAAAATACTCGTCGCCCGACAGGAGTATCGTGAGATCGTTTGCAAAGTTGACGCGGGTGAGGATTCTCCCCCCCATCGGCGCGGCCATGAAGCATGAGATCCGTCTTTTTTTGGGGTCAAATAACCTGAGTGTGGTTTGTGGAACACTATAGAGCGATTTGTGAAGTTTGATTCGACCCGCAATAGTTTTTTCTATATTGATTTGTGCCGTGTAGTTCTCACCCGGGACAGAGAACCTTAGACAGGCGAGGTCACCCTGTTCAGTGAATGAAAAAATGTCCGAGTTTTCTGAAATCCAATGCTCTGAACTCACATGCTGCTTATTTGATGCTTCGAGGCAGACGACGGAAGAGTTGGTGTCGAAAACCCATCTGACAGAAGCGTCTCCATAATAGATCAGCGAGGTTTCTATGAGTTCAAGGTCAGGGATGATGAACATTATTAAAAACCTTCCATTTTTATTGCGGGAGGAATGAGACCGCCATTGGGTCTCGGAATCGTCCCTTTCAGAATCATATCAGACGTTATCGGCAGACCAGGGTCAGTGGATTTTCCGCCGTAAATGGCGGCACCGCTTTCGCCACGGGGGCCACCAGGTCCATAACTCGTAATGACATTTCCTTGGGCCCCACCTTTACCATGAGTTACCACAATGTTGCCCTCATTATGGAATATCAGGTTGCCATTTTTGGCTTGATAGATCCCTTGAGGACTACTTAGGACGTGTCGCTCCAGGCCGCTATCCAGTCGCCCGTGATAATCCTTTCCGCGTCTGACTTTTCCGTTTTTTGCGTTACCGATGATTTTGGATACCGGACAGCCTGCGAATCCCAGTGGGTCGATCCAGGCAATCGGGTTTATACCGTAAGCATATAAATTCAGCCCTCCCGCCAATCCAATCGGATCCGGCGTCGTAAACCGCCCCACATCCGGATCGTAAAACCGAAACGTGTTGTAGTGCAGCCCGATTTCCCGATCCAGATACTGCCCCTGAAACCGCAGGTTCTGCTCTTCGATAAAGTAAGGCTCACGTACCTCTTCTACCGTGTTCCCCCACACCCGATAAGTTGCCCGCCACACCGTTTCCCCATCAGCTTCCGTCAGTTGCTCCGGCAACCCATTCAAGTCGCTGCGGTAGTAGCGCACGCTCTGGTGTTTGCCAGTCCCATCAACCCGGGCCAGTGGTGTATAGCCATCGTCCTCATAGAGATACAGGCTGGTTTGACTATGCCGATGCTCCTGCAGCAGGCGCAGGCCATCCCAGGTGAAGCGGGTTTCTCCCAGCGCATAACCCCGGCTGTCGTGTTCGGTTTTAGTGATGCGTCGTCCCCGTGCGTACTCGGCAGCCTCAGCGCTGCCCATAGGCAGTGGCGCGTCTTCAACTAAGATGCCTATAGAAAAGTTCTAACTCTCGTGGATTTGTGGCTTTTTTCAATAAATATGCATATCGAGCACTCAGCCTTTCTGGCGCTGGCTGTTTACTTAACAAGTATAAAGAAGGATATCCAGAATTTTCTTCAATCCAATGTGGTGAGTCAACTTTTGCGAACCAGGCGTGCGCAAGTCTTACACTCTCTAAAAGTTGTTCCTTCCAGTCGAATTTTTCCTCAAGTGTATCGAATGAGTAGAGCCAGATTGAAAATCTGGCATTGAATTTTTCGAGCTTTTCATCTGGTTTTTTTAAAGCTCGCCAGTCCGTTAGCTCTGCTACGACATTGTTAGATGTCCGCGCTTTTATGACATCCTCGATCATGGCGCAGGAAAAGCTCTCTGGATATTTTAGCGTTTTATCCCTGAGTGTTTTTTCGAGAACTTTATTCACTTCCGTCATCAAGGATTTGTCGAGTAGATGAAGTGTTAGGTGAAGGGAGAACCAGCTTTTGGTTTTTGAAAGTTTCAGGGTGTAACGATAGACTCGCCCGGTCTCGCTAACTTTTTCGAAATATCGATCTTTTTTGAGTAAGAAACCTTCATCAGTGAAGCGATCGATGATAGCTCCCGTTAGAACGCTCAATAAATCTTTGCTTGCATTCATTACGGCAATCTCCATAAAGGAACTCTAGCTTCGCTGATAGTTACACCTTCCGTAAGCTCTTTGGAATGTCCAAATATGCCTCTCCCTTCTGCAATTAATTTGTCTTTAGCTAGTTGGGCTTTAGAGCGTACTGCTGCACCTGACTTGACTTCCACGGCGATAATTCTTCCTGTTTTGTTGTTTTGTATCAAGATATCGATATAACGCCCCCGCCCGGCACCCGGTGTTTTGACATAAACCTGCGTGCCGAGAACAGTCAGATTGGGGTTATTTAATAGCTTTTGATGCAGAAGGTTTTCCGCCGCTTTACCATTAGCTTTATTCTGGCGCCGCTGTGTCGTTGAACACGCCCAGCCCCATGGATCGGCCCATCCAATTGGGTTGGGGCCGTATTGGTAAAGATTGAGCCCCGCCGCCAAGCCAATCGGATCAGGCGTCGTAAACCGCCCCACATCCGGATCGTAAAACCGAAACGTGTTGTAGTGCAGCCCGATTTCCCGATCCAGATACTGCCCCTGAAACCGCAGGTTCTGCTCTTCAATGTAGTAAGGCTCACGCACCTCTTCTACCGTGTTCCCCCACACCCGATAAGTCGCCCGCCACACCGTTTTCCCATCAGCTTCCGTCAGTTGCTCCGGCAACCCATTCAAGTCGTTGTGGTAGTAGCGCACGCTCTGGTGTTCGCCCACGCCATCAACCCGGGCCAGCGGCGTATAGCCATCGTCCTCATAGAGATACAGGCTGGTTTGACTGTGCCGATGCTCCTGCAACAGACGCAGACCATCCCAAGTGAATCGGGTTTCTCCCAGCGCATAACCCCGGCTGTCGTGTTCGGTTTTGGTGATGCGTCGACCGAGCGGGTCGTAGGTCATGTTCACCAGCGTTTCGCGCCCGTTCTTCTGGCTGCGTACTTCGATCAAGCGGTGTTCAGCGTCGTAGGCAAAGCGCTGCAAACCTCGTGCGGCGCTGCGTTTTTCGATCAGTCGGCCAAAGCCGTCATAGCGGTAACGCTTGTCCTGATAGGTCAGCAGTTTGTTATGCCGTACCCATCCGCCCCTTACTTGCGGACCGTCGAGTAGGTTGGCGGCGGCGTCGTAGGCGAAGGTTTCGCGCTGGCCTTTTACGTTGTCCTGGCTGGCGATGATTCGAGCGGTCGCGTCGTAATGCAGTAACTGGTGCTGGCTCCCTTCCCGGCGGCCGATCAGGTTGTCGGCCGGGTCGTATTCGAAGTTCTTTTGGTGGGTCGGCGGCAGTTGCCAGGGCTGGCCGGTGGGGCTGCGTTTACGCTGGCGCAGGCGGCCGCTGCGGTCGTATTCGCTGCGGGTGCTGAGTTGGCCTTGGGTGCGCAGCACTTCGCGGTGCAGGCGGTCGCGTTCGAAGTCGCTGATGACCTGGCCGTCGAGGTTGATCTGGTGCAGGTGGCCGCTGCCATAGTAAAGGCGATTGAGCCAGCGGCCGTCGGGCAGTTGGGTTTGGATCAGGTTGCCGAGTTCGTCGTAGTGATGGTTCAGGCTGCCAGCGGCGCTTTGTTCGGTAAGCAGTTGGCCTAGCGGGTCGTAGGCGAAGGCCAGCGCCTGCGTAGTCTCATCGTTGCCGGTGAAAGTGACGGCGGTGAGTTGGTCCAACGGGTCGTAGGCGTATTCGGTACGGCCGTCGTCGGTTACTTTCGCCAGCAAGCGCCCGACGGCATCGCGCTCCAGGCGATGCACTATGGAAGACACATCATTCAAGGGCACGTATTCGACGGCGGTCAGGTTATCCAGGACGTCATAGGTGTAGCGCCGTGCACTGCCATCGAGGTCTTGCTGTTGTGTGAGACGATCGCCCTGGTCCCAGGCGAAACGGTATTTTTCGCCGTTTTCGTTGGTCAGGGTGTGCAATCGGCCGTAGGCGTCGTAGCGGAATTCGATCTGCCGACCATGGACATCAATACGCTGGCGCACCTGCCCGCGACGACAGTACTGGTAGCGGGTGGTGCTGCCGGCGGCATCCGTGAAGGCGACCAGTTGTCCGCGGGGATCACGCACGTAGCGTTCGGTGCGGTCTTCGGGCATTTCGACGAGCAGTAGGCGCCCTTGGGGGTCGTGGGTATACCGAACATGTTCGCCGAAGGCATCGATGACAGTGCGTAAGTGCCCGCGCCGGTCATATTCGAAACCCGTCGGGTAGCCGGAGCAATCGGCGTGGTGTGTGAGCTGGCCGAACTCATTCCAACGCAAGGTTTGGCTCTTGCCGGTGGCATCGATGATTTCCACTGCTTGGCCAAAGCGGTCGTATCGATAGCGCGTTGTCTGACCAAGGGGATCGATTTCGCTGACGCAGTTGCCACGCGGGTCGTACCGGTATTGCCAAACCTGTCCGGCGGCATCGGTTTCCACCAATGGCAGCGACCAATGCTCCAGCCACACGGTGGATTCGATACGCCCCAGCGGATCTTGCGTCTCGCACAGGTTGCCGGACTCGTCGTAACCGAACGTCCACTGACCGCCCTGAGGGTCGGTGGCGCCGAGCAACTGGCGCTCGTCATTCCAGTCGAATTGCCAGGTTTGGCCGAGGTTGTCGGTGTACTCGGTGATCTGGTACTGGGCATTCCACCGACGGGTGCTGACCCGTTGCAAGCCATCGGTAATCCGCGTGGTTCCGGCGTGTAGGTCATAGTCGAACTGGTAGTCATCGCCTTCGTCGGTCCAGTGTCGGACCACGCGCCATTCGGCGTCTTCCACACAGGCCCACTGGTAATAGCAACGCAGTCCGGCGGGCCGTTGGTGCTCGACCATGCGCTGGCCGCTGTCGTAGGCAAAGCGGCGCTGCACATGCCCGGCAGCATCGCGAACTTCGGCCAGGTCGCCAGCGGCATCGTAGTGGTAGCTGGCTAACACTTCGCGGCTTTGATCCGGGAACAACCGTTCAATCTGCTCGACTCGGCCGAGTTTGTAGCCGAGTTCAATTCGTACATCATTGAAGGAATCGCGTAACTGGCTCAAGCGACCTTGGGCGTCATAGTCGAGGAGGATGCGGTTGTCATTGCGGTCCCCCAACTGGCTCAGGCGCAGGTGCGACGGGTTGCCTGGCGTCGGCTCAAACAACCTGTAGAGCCCATCGACGCTCTCGATCAGCAACTGCCCGTCGGCATGGCGCCGCACGCTCAGGCCTTCGCCCGCGCTGAACACCGCGCCGCCCAAGGGGATCACGCCCATGTCGATCTGCCGGGCCTGCTCGTCGGTGTAGACCAGGCGCTCGCCGCCCTCAGGAAGCCCACCCATCTCGACGAAGACTTCGTAGATCACACTCCAACCGGCGCCGAACAGGCCATCGCGGCGTTCATCCCGGCTGCTGTAGTAGCGCTGCCACTCGATAGGCAACAGGCCTGGCAGGGCGAAGTCCAAGTCGTCTTCACCGTCGAGAACTTTCGCGCCCGTGGCGCTGTGTACCGGGTTGGGCGAACCCACGACCGCCGAGGTGATGGCATTGCTCACCTGACTGCTGCCCCACGACACCAGCCCGCCCACGACCATGCACGGCAACGTGCTGAAGAACTTCGCGCCACCGCCGCGCAACGTCAGCAGCGCCGTCACCGCCAGCCCGACACCGGGCGTCTTGCCGCTGCGAATCTCGCGAACCACCACGGGCGCTCCGCCGATGATCACATTCGGCGAAATCTGTACCGTCCCAACCTTGGCCTCGCAGGTGCTCCGATCACCACTGCGCACGGCGGGCTGGCCGTTGATAAATACGCGACTGGAACCCTCGGCCATGTATTGCTCTGGCATCGGCGCGTGTTTATGGCAGTCGACTTTATCGCCAGGACAAGGCGCAGCGCCCGCCACCGGAGAGGCCACCGTTGGGCGCCATAGCTGAGAGAAAAACCCTTCAGCGATATCCAGATAAGAAGGCTCACCACCTGGCGCTGCGATCACATCCGAGATTTTGCCAGCCGCCCGCGCAGCGGGTTTACCGTTGATGAATACGTTGGGCGAACCGCTGCTGATGAAGGCGTCGATGACGGGAGGAAACAGGGCATTGGCGAAATACTCACATAATCGTGAGAGGCCTTTATCCGCGCCGGTTTTGCTCATGCCGACGCCGACCACCGCACCCACCACGGCGCCGAGTACCACGCAGCCGAGACCGCCAGTCGCCACGGTTACACCCGCCGCGGCAACCACCGCCGCTGTCGCCAATGCGGTCACGGCCACGTTGGCGGCAATCTCCAGGACTCCGCCTAAAACGTCGGCCAGCATGGAACTGTGCAGAAGCGCATCGCCCTCGCGGGCGGCCCAAGGCGTGTCGGTCATGCGTAACGATCCGTGTCTGAAAAAGACCCGGATCAAATCACGCAGTGGCGGTATTGCTCAGGTGAGACTTTCCGATGCGCTTGTAGGAATGCTCCTGAGGTTGATCGGCCAAACTCTCCACTTGTATGCCAAGCACCTGCACGCGGCGGGCGTGAACGCGCTGCTGTACTGCGGCCAAAGTCTGGTCCATGGCTGTTTGCGGGCGCAGAGCGAGGTGGAGGAGGGCGACCGGCTTTGATAGCTGCCTGTTGGCTCACCTGGGTAGCGAACTGCTGACACAGGTCTAAGTGCTCAAGGACATGCTCATTGCACAATTCGGGTTTATAGTGCCAGACGGCAGAATAAAAGACGTCCCCCCTGGGATGAACTCGACCCCCTACGGAGCGCGCAATGCAGACTTGGTACCCGCAGATCAAACCCTACGCCCGGCACGATCTGGCTGTCGACGACACCCACACCCTGTACGTCGATGAAAGTGGCTCCCCCGAAGGCTTGCCCGTCGTATTCATCCATGGTGGCCCTGGCTCCGGTTGCGACGCCAATAGCCGCTGCTATTTCGATCCGAACCTGTACCACATCATCACCTTTGACCAGCGTGGCTGCGGGCGTTCCACCCCCCGCGCCAGCCTGGAAAACAACACCACCTGGGACCTGGTCGCCGACCTTGAGCGCATTCGCGAGCACCTGGGCATCGAAAAATGGGTGTTGTTCGGTGGCTCCTGGGGTTCGACCCTGGCGCTGGCCTACGCGCAAACCCATCCCGAGCGCGTGCATGGTTTGATCGTGCGCGGGATTTTCCTGGCCAGGCCCCAGGACATCCGCTGGTTTTACCAGGAAGGCGCCAGCCGCCTGTTCCCGGATTACTGGCAGGATTACCTCGCACCGATCCCCCAGGACGAGCGCCACGACCTGCTCACCGCATACCACAAGCGCCTGACCGGCAACGACCAGATTGCCCAGATGCACGCCGCCAAGGCCTGGTCCACCTGGGAAGGGCGCATGTTGGGCCTGTGCCCGAACCCGCAGTTGATCGAGCGTTTCGCCGAGCCCCAGCGTGCGCTGTCGATTGCCCGCATCGAGTGCCACTACTTCACCAATAATTCCTTCCTGGAACCCAACCAGCTGATTCGCGACATGCACAAGATCGCCCATCTGCCTGGCGTAATCATCCACGGCCGCTACGATATGATCTGTCCGCTGGATAACGCGTGGGAGCTGCATCAAGCCTGGCCGAACAGTGAACTGCAGGTGATCCGCGAGGCGGGCCATGCGGCGTCCGAGCCCGGCATCACCGATGCCTTGGTGCGCGCGACCGGCGAGATGGCGCGCCGCCTGCTGGACCTGCCGCCTGAAGAAGCATGAAGGGCCTGTTACAACGGGTGCGTGGCGCCCGGGTTGAGGTCGCGGGCGAAATCGTGGGGGCGGTCGACCAGGGTTTGCTGGTGCTGGTGGCCGTCGAACCGGGGGATACTGTCGAGAGCGCCGACAAACTGCTGCACAAACTGCTTAACTATCGGGTGTTCAGCGACGACGATGGCAAGATGAACTTGTCGCTCAAGGATATCGACGGCGGTTTGCTGCTGGTGTCGCAATTCACCCTGGCGGCGGATACCAAAAGCGGGCTGCGGCCAAGTTTCTCTACCGCCGCGCCGCCGGCCCTGGGGGCGGCACTTTTTGCGCACTTGCTGTTACAAGCGCAACAATTGCATGGCAAGGTGGCGTCAGGGCGTTTTGGTGCGGATATGCAGGTTCATTTGGTCAATGATGGCCCTGTGACCTTCCTCTTACAGACATGAATGTATTAAAAACGACGTTAATGCCTAAAAACGCAGGGTTTCGCTACAAATACTTCGTTGTCCCTGATGCGTTGTCTCGCGGGCTACTAGATAATCGCGCGCTACGGGGATCAGCGTTGATTGGTCCATTTTTGACTTAGGTAGAGACTTGTCCGACAGCCTCAGGGGAATCATTTTGCCCCAGGGGAGTCGGAACAATGCTCGCCAACCTGGCATATAGATAGCTGGCCGTTGGTTTTTTGATCTGTTTTCGGCGAGGGTTGCTCGTGATTGTTAGTCCCTGTAATGCACCAAAATTGTCTGCCAAACGGTTACGAAACGCACTGGTGACGGGCTCCGCCCTGTTTTGCCTGTTCGGCGCGGGTCAACTGTGGGCATTCAGTCTGGATGATGTGTCGGCCAAGGCGAAAGAGCTGGCCGGGCAGAAATACGAAGCTCCGCGCAGCAATCTGCCGAACGAATTCCGCGAAATGAAGTTCGCTGACTACCAGAAGATTCGTTTCCGCAACGAAAAAGCCGAGTGGGCTGATCAGAACACCCCGTTCAAGCTGTCCTTCTATCACCAGGGTATGCACTTCGATACACCGGTGAAGATCAACGAAGTCACCGCCGACAGCGTCCAGGAAATCAAATACGACCCGACGCGCTTCGATTTCGGCGACGTCAAATTTGATCCCAAGGCCACTGAGCAGCTGGGTTATGCCGGTTTCCGCGTGCTGTTCCCCATCAACAAGGGCGACAAGCAAGACGAAATCATGACCATGCTCGGCGCCAGCTATTTCCGCGTCGTGGGCAAGGACCAAGTGTATGGCCTGTCCGCCCGTGGCATGGCGATCGATACCGCGCTGCCGTCCGGCGAAGAATTCCCGCGTTTCACCGAGTTCTGGATCGAGCGTCCGAAGCCGGGTGACAAGCATCTGGTGATCTTCGCCCTGCTCGATTCGCCGCGCGCCACCGGCGCCTATCGCCTGATCCTGCGCCCTGGCACCGACACCGTGGTCGACGTCAAGTCCCAGATGTTCCTGCGCGACAAGGTCAGCAAGCTGGGCGTTGCCCCGTTGACCTCGATGTTCCTGTTCGGCGCGAACCAGCCGTCCAAGGTCCTCAACTACCGTCGCGAGCTGCATGATTCCAGCGGCCTGTCGATCCATGCCGGCAATGGCGAGTGGATCTGGCGCCCGCTGAACAACCCTAAACACTTGTCGGTCAGCAACTTCACCGTGGAAAACCCACGTGGTTTCGGCCTGCTGCAACGCGGTCGCAACTTCAGCCACTACGAAGACCTGGACGACAACTACGACAAGCGCCCAAGCGCCTGGATCGAGCCTGAAGGCGACTGGGGCAAGGGTTCCGTCGACCTGGTAGAGATCCCGACCGCCGACGAAACCAACGACAACATCGTTGCCTTCTGGAGCCCGGAAAAACTGCCGGAAGTCGGCCAGCCGCTGGATGTTGCCTACCGCCTGCACTGGACCCTGGACGACGCCGCGTTCCATTCGCCGGACAGCGCCTGGGTCAAGCAGACCCTGCGTTCCACCGGCGACGTGAAACAGTCCAACCTGATCCGTCAGCCGGATGGCAGCGTCGCGTACCTGGTGGACTTCGAAGGCCCGGCCCTGAAGAAACTGCTGCCGGACGCCCCGGTGCGCAGCCAGGTGAGCGTGGGTGACAACGCCGAGCTGGTGGAAAACAGCGTGCGTTACAACGAGCACACCAAAGGCTGGCGCCTGACCCTGCGCATGAAGATCAAGGACCCAAGCAAGCCGACCGAAATGCGTGCGGCCCTGGTCCAGGACATCGTGCAGCCTGAGCCCGAGAAGGTCTCGACCCAAGTGCTCAAGGCTGACAAGGTTTTGGCCAAGCAGCACGAGAAACAAGCCAAGAAAGACGCCAAAGACAAGGAAGCCAAGCAGCCAGAAGCTGCCCCAGCCACACCGGAGCCGATCAAGACCGAGCAAGTCCTGACCGAAACCTGGAGCTATCAGTTGCCTGCCGATGAGTAATTCTCAAGTCCAGCCAGAGACTCTGTCCGAGTACCTGGCGCATCTGCCGATGACCGCAGAGCAGCGCGCCGAACTGGCGGGCTGCACATCCTTCAGCGAACTGCACGAACGTTTGTCGTCCAAGGCGTTCGATGCGCCGGTCGACGCCGCCCAGGCGTCGGTTGGCCGCCGGTTGACCCTCAGCACGGCCGAAGAGCTGGAGGACGCCGAAATGCTGGCGCTCGACGCCAGCGGCCGGGTGTGCCTCAAGGCGACGCCGCCGATTCGTCGGACCAAGGTGGTACCGGAGCCGTGGCGCACCAATATCCTGGTGCGCGGCTGGCGCCGGCTGACCGGCCGGACCAACCCGCCGAAGCCGCCGAAAGACGAGCGCGTGCTGCCGGCGGCGCGCTGGCGCACGGTTGGTTCGATCCGTCGCTATATCCTGCTGGTGTTGATGCTCGGCCAGACCATCGTGGCCGGCTGGTACATGAAAGGCATCATGCCGTACCAGGGCTGGTCGCTGGTCGACTTCGACGAGATCCGCAACCAGACCTTGCTGCAGACCGCGACCCAAGTGCTGCCATACGCCCTGCAAACCAGCATCCTGATCATGTTCGGGATCTTGTTCTGCTGGGTGTCGGCCGGTTTCTGGACCGCGTTGATGGGCTTCCTTGAGCTGCTGACCGGCCACGATAAGTACCGGATCTCCGGTAAAAGTGCCGGTCACGAGCCGATTCCGAAGAATGCGCGCACCGCGCTGGTGATGCCGATCTGCAACGAAGACGTGCCCCGCGTATTCGCTGGCCTGCGCGCGACGTTCGAGTCGGTCGCGGCGACCGGTGACCTGGACCGCTTCGACTTCTTCGTGCTCAGCGACAGTAACGACGCCGACATCTGCATCGCCGAACAGCAAGCCTGGCTCGACGTGTGCCGCGAAGCCGGTGGCTTCGGCAAGATCTTCTATCGCCGCCGTCGCCGTCGCGTCAAACGCAAGAGCGGCAACCTCGACGACTTCTGCCGTCGCTGGGGCGGTGACTACAAGTACATGGTCGTTCTCGACGCCGACAGCGTGATGAGCGGCGAATGCCTGACCAGCCTGGTGCGCCTGATGGAAGCCACGCCGGATGCCGGGATTATCCAGACCGCGCCACGGGCGTCGGGCATGGACACCCTGTATGCGCGCATGCAGCAGTTCGCCACCCGCGTGTACGGCCCGCTGTTCACCGCCGGCCTGCACTTCTGGCAGCTGGGTGAGTCCCACTATTGGGGTCACAACGCAATCATCCGTATGAAGCCGTTTATCGAGCACTGCGCCCTCGCGCCGTTGCCGGGTAAAGGCGCGTTCGCCGGTGCGATCCTCTCCCACGACTTCGTCGAAGCCGCGCTGATGCGCCGTGCCGGCTGGGGCGTGTGGATTGCCTACGACCTGCCGGGCAGCTACGAAGAACTGCCGCCGAACCTGCTGGACGAACTCAAGCGCGACCGTCGCTGGTGCCACGGCAACCTGATGAACTTCCGCCTGTTCCTGGTCAAGGGCATGCACCCGGTTCACCGTGCGGTGTTCCTCACTGGTGTGATGTCCTACCTGTCGGCCCCGTTGTGGTTCTTCTTCCTGGTGCTGTCGACGGCGTTGCTGGCGGTGAACACCTTGATGGAGCCGCAGTACTTCATGGCGCCGCGCCAGTTGTACCCGCTGTGGCCGCAATGGCATCCGGACAAGGCGGTGGCGCTGTTCTCCACCACCGTCGTGCTGCTGTTCCTGCCGAAGTTGCTGAGCGTCATCCTGATCTGGGCCAAGGGCGCGAAAGAGTTCGGTGGCAAGTTCAAGGTGACAATGTCGATGCTGCTGGAGATGCTGTTCTCCATGCTGCTGGCGCCGGTGCGGATGATCTTCCACACCCGCTTCGTCCTCGCCGCGTTCCTCGGCTGGGCCGCGACCTGGAATTCGCCGCAGCGTGACGACGACTCCACCCCCTGGGGTGAAGCGGTCAAGCGCCACGGTCCGCAAACCTTGCTCGGCTTCCTCTGGGCGCTGTTGGTGGTGTGGTTGAACCCGAGCTTCCTGTGGTGGCTGGTCCCGATCGTCGGTTCGTTGATGCTGTCGATCCCGGTGTCGGTGATTTCCAGCCGGGTCAAGCTGGGCCTCAAGTCCCGTGACGAGAGCCTGTTCCTGATCCCTGAGGAATACAATCCGCCGCAGGCGCTGCTGTCGACCGAGAAGTACACCCACGAAAACCGCTGGCACGCCCTCAATGATGGGTTCGTGCGTTCGGTGGTCGACCCGCAGCAGAACGCCCTGGCCTGCGCCCTGGCGACCTCGCGTCACCGCGAGGCGGAGCCGATCGAGTACCTGCGTGGCGAGCGCGTGCGCTATGCGTTGAAAGTCGGCCCGACCGGCCTCAACAACGCCGAACGCCTGGCCCTGCTCAGTGACCCGGTGGCCCTGGCCCGCCTGCACGAGCAGGTCTGGAGCGAAGGGCATGCCGAGTGGCTGGGCGCCTGGCGTCAGTCCTTCAAGTCCGACCCGCACGCGCCATTGCTGCCGTTGCAACCGTTGTCGTCCCAGGCTCAACCGGCCTGATTCAGACGCCCCCGAGGGTTCTCCTCGGGGGCGCTTGAAACGCTGGTCCTACAGCGTTTCCCGTCTCTTCCTTTGAGCTCTAACTCCTTGTTATTTCGAAACAAAAGTCCCTGGTTCAAGGCGTATTGCCGTGCCTGTGTCTGAGTTAGCATCGCCCCCCGAAATTTGACTCGAGCACAGGGGGATTCATGATCAAAAGGTATTGTTCGGCATTGCTGATGGGCGCTGTCGCATTGATTCACGGTGCTCTGGTGCAGGCCGGCGCGCTGGACGACGCCGTTCGGCGTGGCGTGCTGAAAGTCGGCACCACGCCCACCTACGTGCCGTTCGAGATGACCGATAAACAGGGGCGTATCGTCGGTTTTGAAGTCGACTTGCTGCACGCGATGAGCCGCGCCCTGGGGGTCGAGCTTGAACTGGTGGCGGTGCCGTACACCGAGTTGCTGTCGGGGCTGATGGCGAGGAAATTCGATCTGATCGGCAGCGGCATGACCGTCACGCAGGAGCGCAACCTCAAGCTGAATTTCAGCGACTCGTTTATCGTGGTCGGCCAAACGGTGTTGCTGCACCCGCGCCTGGCCGGCAAGGTCGCCAGCATTGAAGACCTGGACGAGGCCGGCTACCGCATCGCCACCACCGAAGGCACTACCGCGCAGGCGGCGGCGCAGCGGTTTCTGGGGGCGGCTCGGCTCAGCAGTTTCGCCACGCCGGAGGAAGGGGTGCGCCAGGTGGTGAGCGGTGTAGCCGATGCGTTTATTCATGATGCGCCTTATAACCTGATCGCCATGACCCGGCCGGAAAACCAGGCATTGCTGGCGCTGGAGCAACCCTTCACCTACGAGCCCCTGGCGTTCGGCCTGAAAAAAGGCGATTACGACAGCCTGAACTGGATCAACCATTTCCTCAACCAAGTGGCCCAGGACGGCACCTACGATCGGCTGTACGACAAGTGGTTCAAGGACACCGACTGGATGGCCGAGGTCGACTGAAAGTCATACCTACTTACACATCAATCAATTGCCCTCGCCCGACAATGAAGTGTCTACGTCTGCGCTTTGCCGCAGTGCTGTAGGGCTATTCCGACATACCTCGACAACTATTACCGGTGAAACCTTTGTACCGGGCAGCGAGTGGGTTAGGATCGCACCCCGAAATGGTGCAGCCCTTTTTGCGCGCCGACTTCATAAGAATCGTTCAGGGGACTTGATGATGAAAAAGTATCTTTCGATGCTGCTGCTCGGCGTCACCGCGCTGGTCGCGGCCAATGTGGCTCAGGCCGGGGCCATCGATGATGCGGTCAAGCGCGGCACGCTGAAAGTCGGCATGGACCCGACCTACATGCCATTCGAAATGACCGACAAGCGTGGTGAAATCATCGGCTTCGAAGTCGACATCCTCAAGGCCATGGCCAAGTCCATGGGCGTCAAGCTGGAGCTGGTGTCCACCGGCTACGACGGCATCATCCCGGCCTTCCTCACCGGCAAGTTCGACATGATCGGCAGCGGCATGACCCTGACCCAGGAACGCAACCTGCGCCTGAACTTCAGCGAGCCGTTCATCGTGGTTGGCCAGACCCTGCTGATCCGCAAGGACCTGGAAGGCACCATCAAGTCCTACAAAGACCTGAACGACGAGAAATACCGCCTGACCTCCAAGCTCGGCACCACCGGCGAGATGGTCGCCAAGAAGCTGATCTCCAAGGCCAAGTACCACGGCTACGACAACGAACAGGAAGGCGTGCTGGACGTGGTCAACGGCAAGGCCGATGCCTTTGTGTATGACGCACCGTACAACGTCGTCGCCGAGAAGAAAGTCGGTAACGGCAAGCTGGTGTTCCTCGAAGAACCCTTCACCTTTGAACCGCTGGCCTTCGGTCTGAAGAAAGGCGATTACGACAGCATCAACTTCATCAACAACTTCCTGCACCAGATCAAGAACGACGGCACCTACGATCGCATCCATGACAAGTGGTTCAAGAGCTCCGAGTGGCTCAAGGACATGGAATAACGCCGGCTCCTGTGGCTCCTGCTTTCTGTAGGAGCGAGCTTGCTCGCGAAGGCCGTCAACGATAACGCTGGCTTACTGAATAAACGCGGTGTCTTTGAGTTTTTCGCGAGCAAGCTCGCTCCTACAAAATGCCTTGACTGAATGGCATTAGGGCAAGCCCGCCCGCCACAAAGGTGGGGGCTTACCCGACCCTTTTGGATGTTGAGTAATGAAACAGAAAAAAGCCCAATGGCCCTGGCACCTGCTGACCGTGGTCGTGCTCGTCGGCCTGGCGGGCGCCTTGTACTACGCCACGTCGCTGATGTCCTACGAATGGCGCTGGAACCGCGTACCGCAATATTTCGCCTATCAGGCCGAAACATCGCAGCGCGCGGCGGATATCTCCACCGTTGTCGAGCTGGTGCGCAAAGGCGATGTGGCCGAAGTCACCCTGCGCAACGACGCGGGCACGGAGCAAAAGCTCAGCGTGGCCGACAACAGCCTGAAAGTGGCGCGCGGCGATGACGTGGCGGAAGGCGATGTAGTGGGCGTGACCCGGCAGTGGGCGCTGGGCCCGTTGATGTGGGGCTTGTGGACCACCTTGTGGCTGTCCTTCGTGTCCGGCGTGCTGGGCTTGGCGATTGGTCTGGCGACGGGCCTGTGCCGGCTGTCCAGCAACCCGACCTTGCGCGATCTGTCGACGATCTACGTCGAACTGGTGCGCGGCACGCCGCTGTTGGTGCAGATCTTCATCTTCTATTTCTTTATCGGCACGGTGCTCAACCTGTCCCGGGAGTTTGCCGGGATCGCCGCGCTGTCGCTGTTCACCGGGGCCTATGTGGCGGAAATCGTCCGCGCTGGTGTGCAGTCGATCACCCGTGGCCAGAACGAAGCCGCGCGCTCGTTGGGCTTGAGTGCCAGCCAGTCGATGCGCCATGTGGTGCTGCCGCAGGCGTTCAAGCGCGTGCTGCCGCCCCTGGCCGGGCAATTTATCAGCCTGGTGAAAGACACTTCGCTGGTGTCGGTGATCGCGATCACCGAGTTGCTCAAGAGCGGCCGCGAAGTCATCACCACTTCGTTTTCGCCGTTTGAAATCCTGTTCTGCGTGGCAGGCCTGTACCTGTTGATCAACCTGCCGCTGTCGAAAATGGCCAGCCGGCTTGAGCGGAGGCTCGCGCAAAGTGATTGAAGTCCGCGATCTGGTAAAAGTCTTCGACACCCGTGGCCATGTGGTGCGCGCGGTGGACCACGTCACCACCCAGGTCGCCAAGGGCGAAGTGCTGGTGGTGATCGGCCCGTCCGGCTCCGGCAAGTCGACCTTCCTGCGCTGCCTCAACGGCCTGGAAGAGTTCGATTCGGGGTCGGTGAGCATCGACGGCCTGCAACTGGCCGATCCGAAAACCGACGTGAACGCCTATCGCCGCGAAGTCGGCATGGTGTTCCAGCACTTCAACCTGTTCCCCCACATGACCGTGCTGGAGAACCTGTGCCTGGCGCAGAAAGTCGTGCGCAAGCGCGGCAAAAAAGAGCGTGAAGCCAAGGCCCTGGCGTTGCTGGAAAAGGTCGGCATCGCGCAAAAGGCCAACGAGTTTCCCTCGCGTCTGTCCGGCGGCCAGCAGCAGCGGGTGGCAATAGCCCGCGCGCTGGCGATGGAACCCAAGGTGATGCTGTTCGACGAGCCCACCTCGGCCCTCGACCCGGAGATGGTCGGCGAAGTGCTCGACGTCATGAAAACCCTGGCCCTGGAAGGCATGACCATGGTCTGCGTCACCCACGAAATGGGCTTCGCCCGTGAAGTGGCGGACCGGGTGCTGTTCTTCGATCACGGCAAGCTGCTCGAAGACGCGTCCCCCGCCGAGTTCTTCGATGCGCCGAAAGACCCGCGAGCCCAGGCCTTCCTGCGCCAGGTGCTGTGAGCCTCAGAGCCTGAACTTGCCGACCAGTGTCTGCAAATCCAGGCTCAACTGGCTCAACTGAGCGCTCGCCGCCGCCGTTTCTTCACTGGCGGCGGCGGTTTGCTCGGACACATCGCGCACCTTCAACACACTGCGATTGATCTCCTCGGCCACAGCGCTTTGTTCCTCGGCGGCGGCGGCAATCTGCGGGTTCATTTCCTGGATGACCGACACCGTGCGCGCAATGGCCGCCAGGGCGTCGCCGGCGTCGCGGGTCAGGCTGACGCTGTTGTCCGTGAGGCTGCGACTGCTGTCCATGATGTCCGCCACCTGCTGGGTGCCGGTATGCAGACGCAAGATCAGTCCTTCAATTTCCTCGGCCGATTCCTGCGTGCGTAGGGCCAGGCTGCGCACTTCATCGGCGACCACCGCGAAACCTTCCCCGGCACTGCCCGCGCGCGCCGCTTCGATGGCGGCGTTCAAGGCCAGCAGGTTGGTCTGCTGGGAGACTGACTTGATCACGTCGAGCACGCTGCCGATCTGTTGGCTCTCCTGCTGCAACGCCAGCATCGCCCGGCTGGACAGTTCCATTTCACTGGCCAGGTGGCCGATCTGCTCCACCGCCTGCGCAACCACTTTGTCGCCGAGGTGGGTCTGTTGGTCGGCTTCGCTCGCCGCGATCGACGCTTGCTCGGCATGCCGGGCGACCTCCTGGGCGGTGGCGAGCATTTCATTCATGGCCGTGGCCACCTGGTCGGTTTCGTCCTTTTGATTGTTGACCCCCGCGCGGGTTTGCTCGGTGACGGTGGATAGCTGCGTAGCCGCGCTGGCGATTTGCCGGGCGCTGTCGCCGATGCCGCTGATCAGGCCGCGCAGGTTGCGGATCATCCGCGCCATGCTCTGCTGCAACTGGCCCAGTTCGTCGCGGCGCTCCACGGCGGGGTTTTCGCTTAAGTCGCCCGCGGCAATGCGGTTGGCGACGGCCAAGGCCTCGCGCAACGGCACGGCGATTTGCCGGGCGATCCACCAGGCCGCCAAGGCCCCCAGCAGCAGGGCGGCAAGGGTGACGCTGATCAGCAGGGTTCGGGTGTGCTGCGCTTCCCGGTCGCGTTTGAACACCTGGCCCTGGCTGACCAGATCGCTTTGCGCCAGCAACTGATTGAGTTGTTGTTCAAAGCGGTTTTGCACGGTCTCGGTGTCGAGTTGTGCCTGCTTGAGCGTGGTCAGCAGCGCACGGTATTGCGCGAGGTCGGTTTTGAGCAGGGTGGCGTCCACGGGCAGGCTGGTGACGGCGACTTGAGCGACGTCCAGGGCGTCGAGGGCCTTGCCCACCGCTTCGGCATAGGCCTGCAACGACTCGGCGGCCCAGGCGGGGCTGCGCGCGCGATCTTCGGCCTGTTCCATGGCCTGGCGCAGATCTTCGATGGCGTCGAGCGCCTGCTGGTCTTGCTGGTCAGGCAGTTCGCTGGACAGTTGCGCGAGGGTGTCGCTGGCTTGCAGGGCGGCTTTTTGCAGCGGTGGCCGGGCGTTTTCCCGCTGTTCGATCAACGGCGGCAATTCCACCAGCACCGCTTTGAAGGCGGCCACCAGGCGTTCAGCTTCCTCGAGACGTTGCAGGTCGGTCGGGTCTTTCATGTGTTTTGACAGGTAGTCGAGGTGCTGGTCGATTTTTTCGATCTGCCGCGTCATTTTGCCCAGGCTGGCCGTGTCGGTGAGCGTTCGGTACACGATGCGGTCGGCGCGCATGGCCTCCGCGTCGGCGGCCAGTTGGCCCAGCACCGTCAGGTTGCTGGAGCGGAACAGTGCGGCATTCAAGGCCTGCCAGCCTGTCATGGCGATGATGAAACTGAGGACCAGCACCTGGCCAAAACCCAGGGCGAGTTTGAGTCGGACGCTGGCGTTGACCAGCAAGCGGGTCAGCCGAGGAAACATGATGAACCTCCAAATCTGAAAAAGCGCTGCGCAACAAGGCAAACGCTAAAACGATTTGGGGTGAGGGCGGGCTGATAAGCGTGTAGGAAATTTCACAAGATGCTGAAGTGCGGCGACCCGGATGGGTCGCCGCCCAGCCCGGTCAGATGCGGAAACGTCCGACCAGGGTTTGCAGGTAGATGCCCAGGCGCGCCAGTTCGGCGCTGGAAGCGGCGGTCTCTTCACTGGCCGAGGACGTCTGTTCTGACACATCGCGCACGTTCAGCACGCTGCGGTTGATCTCTTCGGCCACGGCGCTTTGTTGCTCGGCGGCGGTGGCGATCTGCGAGTTCATCGCCTGGATCGTCGATACGGTACGGGTGATGTTCGCCAGGGCGCTGCCGGCGCGGCGCGTCAATTCGACGCTGCTGTCGGTCAGCCCACGGCTGTTGTCCATGATGGTCGCCACTTGCTGGGTGCCCGTTTGCAGGCCGACGATCAGCTCTTCGATCTCTTCCGTGGATTTTTGCGTGCGCTGGGCCAGGCTGCGCACTTCATCGGCCACCACCGCGAAGCCGCGCCCGGCTTCACCGGCACGCGCTGCTTCAATCGCGGCGTTCAGCGCCAGCAGGTTGGTTTGCTGGGCCACCGACTTGATCACGTCGAGCACGCTGCCGATCTTGTCGCTTTCGCGCTTGAGATGGCCCATGGCCTCGGTGGAGTTGCCGACTTCGGTGGCCAGGCGTTCGATCTGGGCGATGGCTTCACCGACCACCTTGTCGCCTTCGCGGGCCTGCTGGTCCGCTGCCACGGCGGCTTCGGACGCTTCCTCGGCGTTGCGCGCAACTTCCTGCACGGTCGCGGCCATTTCATTCATGGCCGTGGCGACTTGGTCGGTCTCGATTTTCTGATTGTTGACCCCAGCGCTGGTCTGCTCGGTGACCGACGACAATTGCTCGGCGGCGCTGGCGATTTGGGTGACGCCGTCGCTGATGCCGCCGATCAATTCGCGCAGGCCTACGGTCATGCTTTGCATGGCGCGTTGCAGTTGGCCCAGTTCGTCCTGGCGCGTGGACGTCAGGTCGTGGCTCAGGTCGCCGGAGGCAACGCGCTCGGCCACCTTGAGGGTCTGATTCAGCGGGATGACGATCTGACGCGTGATCGCCCAGGCGGCCACCAGGCCAAAGATCAATGCCAGCACGGTGGCCAGCAGGAGCAGGTACTTGGCCTGGGCGGCATCGGTGTCGCGCACCGCGGTCTGGGAAATCGTCAGTTTATCGCTGCGGTTCAGCAGGATATCGCCTTGCTCGCTCATGGTTTTGAGTGCGACGGCGGTGGCCACCTGGGAGTCGCGGAACTGGCTGACGGCGGCGCGATAGGCTTGCAGCGAGACACTGGCCTGCTGCAGGTTGGCCTGGTATTGCTCCTGCAATGAGCCTTGCAGTTCAGTGATCTTCTTCAGCGCGTTGTCGATGGCGTCGAGCGCGGGTTGCTCAGCCTCGACCTTGCCGCTGTAGGTGTAACCGCGGACCTGGAAGCGCGCTTGCTGGATCAGCTTGCTCAGGTCGACCACGCTATTGAACTGGGTGACGCTGTCGCCTTGCAGCAGGGACTTCTCGACTTCAGTCACCTTGAGCACCGCATTGTCGGCGGTATTGCCCAGCTTGCTGCGCGCATCCTCACGGTTGGCCCCGGCTTGCGCCATATCGCTGAATGCGCGTTTGTATTGGTCCACGGCGGCCAATTGTTCATCGACCAGCGCGATGTCGGCGGGTTGTTCGATCAGCGTGCGGGCGGTCTTCATGCCGCTGTCCAGGCGGTTCAGCAGCTCGCTGACGGCCGCCGTGCCTTGTTCGCCACGGCGCATTTCATAGTCCAGGCGAGCGATACGCAGGTCTTTGGTCAAGACACTCAGGCTGGAGATATACCCCAGTTTGTCGCCGCGGCTGGTCACATCGCCCAGGCCGGTCCAGCCGGTGAAGGTGATCAACAAGGTAAGGAGCAACACCAGGCCAAAGCCCACGCCCAGCTTGTGGTTGACGCTGACATTCCCCAGCTTTTCGGCTAACCAACGATACATGCTGCGAACTCCCGTGGAACAAGGCTTGGACTTATTCGAAGGTTATCGGCAGCGCAGCAGGAATCTGTAGGGATGGGTGGCTAGAACAGCCGGGCGAGCAGGGCGGTGACGGCGGTTTCCACGCGCAGGATGCGCGCACCCAGTTGCACCGGTTGCAAACCGGCCTTGCTCAGCAGGTCGACCTCGTAGGGTATCCAGCCGCCTTCCGGGCCGATGGCCAGGGTTACCGGCTCGTCCAGACCGCGCGGGCACGGCGGGTAATCGCCGGGATGGCCGATCAGGCCGAGGGTGCCTGCGGTCATGGCGGGCAGGCGGTCTTCGACGAAGGGCTTGAAGCGTTTTTCGATGACGATTTCCGGTAGCACTGTGTCGCGCGCCTGTTCCAGGCCGAGGATCAATTGCTCGCGAATCGCCTCGGGCTCCAGGAAGGGGGTTTGCCAGAAGCTCTTTTCCACGCGGTAGCTGTTGACCAGCACCACCTTCGGCACGCCCATGGCGGCGACGGTCTGCAGCACGCGGCGCAGCATTTTCGGGCGTGGCAGGGCCAGCAGCAGGGTCAGCGGCAGTTTGGCCGGCGGCGGCAGGTCGAAGGCCACTTGCAGCTCGGCTTCGTGGGCTTCCAGGCGCAGCACTTGGGCATTGCCCATCAGCCCGCCGATACGCCCGACCCGCAGGTTGTCGCCCACCGTCGCGCGGTGGACGTCCTGCATATGCACCAGGCGCCGGTCACGCAGGACCACCCGGTCGGCCGCGATAAAGTCGGCCTCTTCAAGCAGCAACAGGTTCACGGCTGGGTCGCTGGCGGCTGGTCGTTGTCGTCGGCGGCTTGGTCGTCGGGGTGTTCGCCACGCTTGGTGATCAGGCTGCTGAACAGGATGCCGATCTCGAACAGCATCCACATCGGCACGGCCAGCAGGGTCTGGGAGAAAATGTCCGGCGGGGTCAGGATCATGCCGACCACGAAGCAGCCGATGACCACGTAGGGACGGATCTTCTTCAGGTACTGCACGTTGACCACGCCGATCCACACCAGCAACACCACGGCCACCGGAATTTCGAAGGCCACGCCGAAGGCGAAGAACAGCGTCATCACGAAGTCGAGGTAGCTGGTGATGTCGGTCATCATCTCCACGCCGGCCGGGGTGGCGGCGGCGAAGAACTTGAAGATCAGCGGGAACACCAGGAAGTAAGCGAACGCCATGCCGGTGTAGAACAGCAGGATGCTCGACACCAGCAGCGGCACCGCGATGCGCTTCTCATGCTTGTACAGGCCGGGGGCGATGAAGCCCCAGATCTGGTGCAGGATCACCGGGATCGCCAGGAACAGCGAGACCATCATGGTCAGCTTCAACGGCGTCAGGAACGGCGACGACACGTCGGTGGCGATCATCGTCGCGCCGGCCGGCAGGTAATGGCGCAGTGGCGTGGAGACGAAGGTGTAGATCTGCTGGGTAAAGGCGAACAGCCCGGCAAAGATCACGAAGATCGCCGCCACGCAACGCAGCAGGCGGGTACGCAGCTCGGTGAGGTGCGAGACCAGTGGCATGTGCTGGTCGTTTTCCGGTTTATCAGCGCTCATGGGGCTCGCGGCGGCAATGTAGGGTCATGGGGAGCGGGCGGCGCGGTTGGCGTCGGCGCTGGCTCGGTTGGAGCGGTCGGGGTAGCGGGCGCTGCTTCAACAACGGGCGTGGGCGCAATGCTGTGTTCGGCCACCGGTGTCACCGGCTTGGCCTGCTCCTGCACCGGCGTCAGAATATTGCGCGCCTCCTGCTCCAACGACAGGATGTGTTCGTTGTGCAGTTGGCGGCGGATTTCGTCGGCGCCGATTTCCCGTTCAACTTCCTGTTTGATGGCGTTGAAACTGCGTTTCAGACGCCCGATCCACAAGCCTGCCGTGCGCGCGGCACCGGGCAGGCGTTCCGGCCCGAGTACCAGCAAGGCCACGAGGCCGACGAGCAGCAGTTCAGAGAAGCTGATACCAAACATTAGTCAGTGCTCACGAGTCTTTGCGGATCGGCTCTTCGACTTTTTCAGCCTGCACGTCGAAGGTGCGACGCTCGGTGATCGGCTGGGTCGCCTGCGGGTGGACCGGTTGGGCCGGCGGCACCGGGTTGGCGGCGGGTTCGGCGGGTTTTTCGTCGTCGTTCATGGCCTTGCGAAAGCCCTTGATCGACTCGCCCACGTCGGTGCCGAGGTTTTTCAGTTTCTTGGTGCCAAATACCAGAACGACCACCACCAAGATGACGATCCAATGTTTCCAGTCAAAAATGCCCATGCTGCAATTCCTCTGTAAAAGTTATTCAGGCGGACGGGCGCGAGGCCTTTTCGGCATGCCCGGACAAGCCGAAGCGACGGTCCAGTTCATCCAGCACGGCCTGCGGATGCTGCCCCAGTTGGGCGAGCATGACCAGGCTGTGGAACCATAGGTCGGCGGTTTCGTAGATCACATCGCTGCAGTCGCCGCTGATCTCGGCATCCTTGGCGGCGATGATGGTCTCGACGGATTCTTCGCCGAGTTTTTCCAGGATCTTGTTCAGGCCCTTGTGGTACAGGCTGGCGACGTAGGAGCTTTCGGCATCCGCGCCTTTGCGCTCTTCCAGCACCTGGGCCACACGGTTCAGGGTATCGCTCATGTTCAGTGTCCTGCCGAGTAAATGGCGTGCGGGTCTTTGAGTACCGGCTCCACAACCTTCCACTCGCCGTTCTCGAACACGCGATAGAAGCAGCTGTGGCGGCCGGTGTGGCAGGCGATGCCGCCGATCTGCTCGACCTTGAGGATCACCACGTCGGCGTCGCAGTCCAGGCGTATCTCGTGCAGGGTTTGCACGTGCCCGGACTCTTCGCCCTTGCGCCACAGTTTGCCACGTGAACGTGACCAGTAAATGGCGCGCTGCTCAGCGGCGGTGAGGCTCAGGGCCTCGCGGTTCATCCAGGCCATCATCAGCACGCGCCCGGTCTTGTAGTCCTGGGCAATGGCCGGCACCAGGCCGTCACTGTCCCACTTGATCTCATCCAGCCAGTCTTTCATCTTCGGCTCCGGCAATTTGCGACAGTGTATAACCGGATTGGCTACCGACGCACGATCAGATAAACACCCACGGCGACCATGATGCCGGCCGGCCAGTGGCCCAGTTGATTCAGCGGCCCGCCGATGGCCAGCATCACCCCGCCGACCAGATGCGCGGCGCCCAGCAGGCGCAGGAACCAGTCGTCCTTGCGCGTGTGCCACGGCGGCGTCGGGTCTTTGGCGTGGGGCTGGGACATGCGTTCCAGCAGGTCGCGGGTCATGTTGGCCAGGTGCGGCAGTTGCTCCACCTGGCTCTGCAGGTTGCCCAGCAGGGTTTTCGGGCTGACCCGCTCGCGCATCCAGCGTTCGAGGAACGGCTGGGCGGTGTTCCACAGGTCGAGGTCGGGGTACAGCTGGCGGCCCAGGCCTTCAATGTTCAGCAGGGTTTTCTGCAGCAGCACCAACTGCGGCTGCACTTCCATATTGAAGCGCCGCGCGGTCTGGAACAGGCGCATCAGCACCTGGCCGAAGGAAATGTCTTTCAGCGGCTTTTCGAAGATCGGCTCGCACACGGTGCGGATCGCCGCTTCGAATTCGTTGAGCTTGGTTTCCGCCGGCACCCAACCCGAGTCGATGTGCAACTGCGCCACGCGGCGGTAATCGCGCTTGAAGAAGGCGAACAGGTTGCGCGCCAGGTAGTCCTGGTCTTCCGGGGTCAGGCTGCCGACGATGCCGCAGTCGATCGCAATGTACTGCGGGCTCCACGGGTTGAGGGTGCTGACGAAGATATTGCCGGGGTGCATGTCGGCATGGAAGAAACTGTCGCGGAACACCTGGGTGAAGAAGATCTCCACGCCGCGCTCGGCGAGCATCTTCATGTTGGTGCGCTGGTCGGCCAGGGTCGCGAGGTCGGTGACCTGCACGCCGTAGATGCGCTCCATCACCAACACTTTCGGGCGGCACCAGTCCCAATACACTTGCGGCACATACAGCAGCGGTGAGCCTTCAAAGTTGCGCTTGAGCTGGCTGGCGTTGGCCGCTTCGCGCAGCAGGTCGAGTTCGTCGTAGATGGTTTTTTCGTAGTCGGCGACCACGTCCACCGGGTGCAACAGGCGCGCGTCGGCGGAGAAGCGTTCGGCGGCGCGGGCGAGAATGAACAGCCACGCCAGGTCTTGGCCGATGATCGGCTTGAGGCCCGGGCGAATCACCTTCACCACCACTTCTTCGCCGGTCTTGAGCTGCGCCGCATGCACTTGCGCCACCGAGGCCGAGGCCAGGGGCTCGACGTCGAAACGGCTGAACACGTCGCTGATCTTGCGGCCCAACTGCTCTTCGATCAGCTTCATCGACTGCTGCGAATCGAACGGCGGCACGCGGTCCTGCAGCAGCATCAGTTCGTCGGCGATGTCTTCGGGCAGCAGGTCGCGACGGGTCGAGAGGATCTGCCCGAACTTGATAAAGATCGGCCCCAGATCCTGCAAGGCCAGGCGCAGGCGCGCGCCACGGCTCAGGTCCAGCGGCTTGCGCGGGAACCAGCGCCACGGCAGCACATAGCGCACGGCAAGCAGGAACCACGGCAACGGCAGGGCGAACAGCAGGTCATCGAGGCGGTAGCGGATTACGACGCGCTGGATACGGAACAAACGGCGGACGGCGAGCAGCTTCATGCGTTATCGCTTGGATCAAGGGAACGGCTCAGGCGCTCGAAGCGGGCCTCAAGGCGTTCCAGGTCGATTTTGGCCTTGTCGAGTTCACGAAAGCGCGCTTGCGCTTCCCGTTGTCCGACCAGGGTGCGCGATTCTTCGCTCAGGTATTCGGCGAGGTTCTGGTTGAGGCTGGCGAACCCCTGCTGGTACCAGTGCGTGCGACTGCGCAAGTGGCCGCTGATCAACTGGGTGGGCACGGGGCCGATCCAGCGCGACAGTTCGTATTCCCAGTCCAGTTCCAGGTCCTGCAGCACGGCGGCCAGGTCCATCAGCACCGCGCTGTCGCCTTCCAGCGCCACTTCGGGGCCGTGGAGGATGGCGGTCTTGTTGCGGCTCAGCGCCAGGTGCAACAGGCTCGAGGCCGGCGCACGCAGGGTGCAGTCGGCCTCGGCGGCCCAATGGGTCGCGAGCAACAGGCCTTCGTCGCTGGGCAGGATAAACAGCTGCAAGGCGGGGCTCGTGCAGTCGACGGCGATGATCTTGCCGTTCAAGTGCGCCAGCCGCGCCAGGGCGGTGCTGTCCAGGCGCAGCACGCGGTTGACGCCGTGTTCGACGCTGGCGAGCAGGCCTTGGAACAGCATCAGGGCTTGATGCCGCGGTGCAGGGCGACGATGCCCGAGGTCATGTTGTGGTAGGTCACGCGGTCGAAACCGGCGTCCACCATCATCGACTTCAGGGTTTCCTGGTCGGGGTGCATGCGGATCGATTCGGCCAGGTAGCGATAGCTCTCGGCGTCGTTGGTGATCAGCTTGCCCATCAACGGCATGAAGGCGAACGAGTAGGTGTCGTAGACCTTGGACATCAGCGCGTTGGTCGGCTTGGAGAACTCCAGCACCAACAGCCGGCCACCGGGCTTGAGCACGCGCAGCATCGAGCGGATCGCGTCTTCCTTGTGGGTCACGTTGCGCAGGCCGAAGGCGATGGTCACGCAGTCGAAATGGTTGTCGGGGAACGGCAGCTTTTCCGCATCGGCCTGGACGAATTCGATATTGCCGGCCACGCCTTTGTCGAGCAGGCGATCGCGGCCGACCTTGAGCATCGAGCCGTTGATATCCGCCAGCACCACCTGGCCGGTCGGGCCGACCAGCTTGGAGAACTTGGCCGCCAGGTCGCCCGTGCCGCCGGCGATGTCCAGCACGCGGTTGCCGGTACGCACGCCCGACAATTCGATGGTGAAGCGCTTCCACAGGCGGTGCATGCCGCCGGACAGCACGTCGTTCATCAGGTCGTACTTGGCCGCAACGGAGTGGAACACTTCAGCGACTTTCTGCGCTTTCTGGCTTTCCGGGACGTTTTTGAAGCCGAAGTGAGTGGTGGGTTCGGCATCGCTGCCTTTGCGCTGATCAGTCATATCGCTGTCACCAAAAGAGAATGCGGGACATGATAATCCCCAAGGCCTGCTTTGTCTTGGCAAGGCTGAAGGTAAGATAGGTGCTCACCGAGACCTTTTGCCGCATGGCAGGTGTTCAAGTCGTTATAAAGAGGAGTCGTTGCAATGGCCCGTATCACTGTTGAACGTGCACACACCCTGGGTAAAGAAGGCGCACGGGCGAAGGCCGAGAAGCTGGCACAGAAACTCCAGGATCAATATGGCCTGGAGCCTTCGTGGTCTGGCGATACGTTGAACCTCAAGCGTTCGGGGGTTAAAGGCACGGTGCAGGTCGCCGCTGATCTGTTGCGTATCGATGTGGAACTGGGCCTGCTGATGTCGGCCATGAGTGGCACCATCAAGACTGAAATCGAGAAAGCCCTGGATAAAGCCTTGGCCTGATCCGACTGTTGTTAGGGTGCCGATTCTAATTTTTCTGCCTACTTTGTGCCCAAGCCCTCAACTTCTGCGGGCCGTTCCTCCACCCTTTTTGCGTGAGGTGCACCATGGCCAAAGTTACCCTGAAGAAAAAAATCGACGCCCCGAGCCACGCCCTGGACGAGGTTAAAACCTATGCCCGCAAGATCTGGCTGGCAGGCCTGGGTGCCTATGCCAGGGTCGGAAACGAGGGCGGCGCGTACTTCAAAGAGCTGGTAAAGACTGGGCAACATGTTGAAAGTAAAGGTAAAAAAGTTGCCGTTGAACAACTTGATGCTGCCAACAGTCAGATTGACCAAGTAAAGAGTAATCTCTCCAGCGTCAAAGGCCGGGTTGAAGTTCAACTGGATAAAGTTGAAAAAGCTTTTGACACTCGTGTTGCAAGTGCCTTGAATCGAATCGGCATTGCGTCTAAACATGACGTGGAGACACTCTCTGCTAAGCTCGAAGAGCTGACGGCATTGCTCGAACGTGTCGCGCGTAAACACTAAGGAGACATCGGGATGGCTGTTAAAAAGACTACTCAGAAAGAAGGCAGCTCGTGGGTTGGGAAAGTTGAAGAATATTCCCGCAAGATCTGGCTGGCTGGTTTAGGCGTTTACTCGAAGATCGACAGTGACGGCAGCAAACTCTTCGAGACGTTGGTTAAAGACGGCGAGAAGGCCGAGAAGTTGACCAAAAGCACCGTGGGTAAAAAAGTCGATGCGGCCAAGGCCAGCGCCGGTTCCGCCAAGTCGAGCATTTCCGAGACTTGGAACAAGTTGGAAGAAACTTTCGACAAGCGCCTTAACAGTGCGATTTCGCGACTGGGCGTACCCAGCCGTGCTGAAGTGAAAGCACTGCACAGCAAGGTCGAGACCCTGACCAAGCAAATCGAAAAACTCACCGGTGCCAAAGTCACCCCGGTGAAGGCTGCTGCGTCCAAGCCTGCCGCTAAAACCGCTGCCGCCAAGCCGGCTGCGAAAACGGCCGCCAAGCCACTGGTCAAAGCCGCCGCCAAGCCGGCTGCCAAACCTGCGGCCAAAGCGCCAGCCAAAGCCGTGGCTAAACCTGCGGCCAAGCCAGCGGCGAAAGTTGCAGCGGCCAAACCTGCGGCCAAGCCAGCGGCTAAACCAGTGGCCGCTAAAGCCGCTGCCAAGCCTGCTGCCAAACCCGCCGCTAAAGCGGTCGCCGCCAAACCTGCTGCGGCCAAACCTGCCGCCGCGAAGAAGCCGGTCGCCGCGAAAAAGCCCGCAGCAGCGAAGCCGGCCGTGGCCGCCAAGCCTGCGCCTGCGGCACTCGCCGCTTCCAGCGCCAACTCGGCAGCCGCACCGACCGCTGCGCCTGCACCGACTGCCGCATCGGTAACCCCGACGCCATCCAGTCAGTCCTGATCTTTTCGGGGCACCTGAAAAAGCGCCCGGCCTGTGAAGGTCGGGCGTTTTTATGATCGGTCAGTCCATTCGATTGCCGCACGGTTCTCGCGCAGTGCCTGTAAGGCACACGTTTAACCCGGATCGTCCATATAGCGCAGCGCCAGGCGCTCCGTGGTTTCCCGCGCCGCTGGCAACAGGTGCGGCGCGACCAGCATCATGATCTGGTAGACCACCACCTGCACCTCGCCTTCACGGTCGAGAATGCGTTGGTAGTCCAGGGAAAACAGCAGGGTCATGGTGATCTGCTCCACCAATTGGCCCAGCGCCTGGGTGCTGCTGACCAACTGCCCCGCCGCCTGCAGCCGTGCGAGTAATGACGCCAGGGTGCGCTTGAGCGCCGTGAGCAGGTGGCGAATGCCCCTTGCCAGTTTCGGCAGGCGCCCCGCCAGGTTCGACAGGTCCTGGAACAGGAACCGGTAATGGGCCATGCGCTCGACGATCAGGTGCAGGAACAGCCAGTAATCCTGGGCCTCCAGTTGCGCGCCTGGCGGTGGGTCGAGCAGGGGCGCCAGCTCACTCTGGAAACGCTCGAACAGCCCGAGCACCAGCGGTTCCTTGCCATGGAAGTGGTAGTAGAGATTGCCGGGGCTGATCCCCATTTCATTGGCCACCTCCATGGTCGACACGTTCGGTTCGCCCTTGTGGTTGAACAACAGCAGGGCACATTCAAGGATACGGTCGCGGGTTTTCATCCGGTCTTCTTAAATAGGATCGTTGAGCTCAGCGGACCCGCACGTAAGTGCCTGGCGCTGCTTCCATCGGTGGGTAATTCTGGTTGCCCAGGGCGGTGAGGGTTTCGCGTTGTACGCCCGAGCGCGCTTGAATCCACGCCAGCCACTCTGGCCACCAACTGCCTTCGACGTGGCTGGCGTCGTAGTACCAGGCGCGTGGGTCGCTGCTCAGCTTGAGGTTCTCGACGTAGTTGGCCTTGGGGTTGCCCGGCGGGTTGAGGATGCTCTGGATATGCCCGCTGTTGGACAGCACGAAGCGCCGCTCGCCGCCCAGCAACTGCGTGGAGCGGTACACCGCGTCCCATGGCGTGATGTGGTCGTTGATCCCGGCCACGCTGAAGCTGTCCACCGTGACCTTCTGCAAGTCGATGGGCGTGCCGCACACTTCCAGGCCACCGGGACGGCTCAGCGGGTTGTGTTTGAAGAAGTCCAGCAGGTCGCCATGCAGGGCGGCGGGCAGGCGCGTGTTGTCGTTGTTCCAGTACAGGATGTCGAAGGCCGGCGGTTCCTTGCCCAGCAGGTAGTTATTGATCCAGTAGTTCCAGATCAGGTCGTTGGGGCGCATCCAGGCAAATACCTTGGCCATGTCGCGACCGTCCAGCACGCCCTGTTGGTAGGAACGGCGCTTGGCGGCTTCCAGGGTTTGCTCGTCGGCGAACAGGGTGGCGGGGCTGTCGATCTGGCTGTCGAGCAGGCTCACCAGATAGCTGGCGCTGGCGACGCGGCGCAACTGGCGCTTGGCTTGCAGGTGGCCTTGCAGCGCGGCGATGGTCAGGCCGCCGGCGCAGGCGCCCATCAGGTTGACCTCGCGGGCGCCGGTGATTGCGCGGCAGATGTTGAGTGCTTCCTCCAGCGCGGCCACGTAGGTGGACAGGCCCCATTCGCGGTGGCGCACATCCGGGTTGCGCCAGCTGACGATGAAGGTCTGCAGGCTGTTTTTCAGGGCGTACTGCACGAAGCTGTTGGCCGGGCTCAGGTCGAAGATGTAGTACTTGTTGATTTGCGGCGGCACGATCAACAGGGGCTTGGCGTACTGCTTTTCGCTCATGGGCTTGTACTGGATCAGCTCCAGCAGCTCATTGCGAAACACCACCGAGCCTGGCGTGGTGGCGACGGTCTTGCCCACTTCAAAGGCGTGCTTGCTGACCTGGCGCGGCAGGCCGTTGTTGTGCAGCATGTCTTCGAACAGGTTGCTCACGCCGCGCACCACGCTGTTACCGCCGGAGTTGAGCAGTTCCTTGATGGCCAGCGGGTTGAGCAAGGTGTTGGAGGGCGATACCGCATCGTTGATCAGGGTGAACGCGAAGTGCGCGCGGGCGCGGTCATCGGCGCTCAGGGTGCTGTCATCGATCCAGCTGCGGGTTTGCTTCTGCCAGCTCAGGTACGCCTGCAGGCTGCGTCGGTACAGCGGGTTGAGGGCCCAGGTCGGGTCGATGAAGCGGCTGTCGTGGGGGTTGGGTTCATGCACGGTTTCGCCCAGCAGCACGCGCCCCAGTTGACCGCCCAGGGCCAGGGCATGACGAGCGGTATGCACCGGGTTGCGCAAGCCGTGGGCGGCGACGCTGCGCAGGGTCGACAGCAAGTCCCGGCCGCGCAGGCCGGTGATCGCATTTTGCGCATTGATGAACGCGGCAGGGGTGGGCGCCGGGTTCGTCACGGGTCGTTCTCGCATGAGCCAACACTCCTTCGTCAAGTCATCAACAGGCACGCCAATTCAGAACCATAGTCGGTTCTCGGCAAGTTGCGCGGCGGTGTGGTCCTTACACCGCCGGACGGGGATGAATCACCGCGCGCAGGCGCTCCTCCTCGAGAAATTTCATGATGATCGGCGCCACGGCTTCGGCGCGAGTGATCAGGAACAGGTGGCCATCATCGATGATGTGCAGCTGTGCGTTGGGAATGCGCCAGGCGAGCATCCGCATGTTGATCAGTGGGATCAGCGGGTCGTCGTCCCCGGCCAGCACCAGGGTCGGCTGACGGATCTTGTGCAGCCAGTGGATGCTGGTCCAGCCCAGCCCGGCGAACAGTTGCCAGTAGTAACCCAGCTTGCCGGCCGAGCGCACTTTGCTCGCGTGTTCGGCGGCCAGGTTCGAATCGCGGCGGAACGAACCGCCATAAATCATCGGTGCAATACGCACCACGTGAGACGGCTGGATATAGCGCCGCGGGCTCGCCATCAGCCACAGCACTTTCGGCTTGCCCGGCACCATCACCGCACCGGCGGCGGTCGCGGCGAGAATCAGCTTCTTGCAGCGCTCCGGGTAGTCGTAGGCAAACTGCTGCGCCAACGCGCCGCCCCAGGACACGCCCACCGCATTCACCTGGCCGTAGTCCAGGTAATCGAGCATGCGCGCGGTGAGCTTGGCCAGGCCGGGAAAGCGATACGGCCGCTTGGGTGTCGACGAGCCGCCCACGCCCGGCACATCGAAGGCGATCACTTCCAGGTCCGGGTCCAGGGCCTGGACGAACGGAAACACCAGCTCGAGGTTGGCGCCGATGCCGTTGAAGATCAGCAGTGGCGTCAAGTGCGACTTGCCCGGGCGTACCGCCGTGCGGATGGTCTGGCCATCCAGGTCGATGGTGCGGAAGATGAACGGTTGCGGCATGCTCAAGCCCTGTGAAGTATTGCAGTCCGAGTGAGGTCAGTGTGGGAGGGGGCTTGCTCCCGATGACGTTCGGTCAGTCAATGGATCTGGCGACTGATACACCGCTATCGGGAGTAAGCTCCCTCCCACATTTGATCTCATTTCAATCCCAAAAAAGTGTGCTCTAGCGTTCATGCACATAGGTACCCGGTGCCGCTTCGGCTGCGGCGTAGGTTTTATTGCCTAATGTCGTCGGTGCCTTCTTCAACTTGCCCGCCCGCTCCGCCTGCCACGCCTGCCAATGCAACCACCACGAGTCGGTGTGCTTGGTCGCATTTTCCTGCCATTCCAGCGGCTTGCCCGCCAGGCCGTCGCTGGTCTGGTAGCGCGCCTTGGGGTTGCCCGGCGGGTTGAGGATGCTCTGGATATGCCCGCTGCTCGACAGCACAAACTCCACCTTGCCGCCAAACAGCTGCGCCGACTTGTAGCAGGACTGCCACGGTGTGATGTGGTCGTTGGTGCCGGCCAATGAGTAGATATCGGCCGTGACCTGCTTGAGGTCGATCGGCGTGCCGCACACTTCCAGGGCGTTGGCGCGCACCAGTGGGTTGTTCTTGAACAGTTCGATCAGGTCGCCGTGGAATGCCGCCGGCAAGCGCGTGGTGTCGTTGTTCCAGAACAGGATGTCGAACACTGGCGGCTCGTTGCCCAGCAGGTAGTTGTTGACCCAGTAGTTCCAGATCAGGTCGTTGGGGCGCATCCAGGCAAATACTTTGGCCATGTCGCGGCCTTCCAGCACGCCGGCCTGGTAGGAGTGGCGCTTGGCCGCTTCCAGCGTCTGCTCGTCGACGAACAGCGCCACCTGGGTGTCCAGGGTGGTGTCCAGCACGCTCACCAGCAGGGTCAGGGCGTTGACCTTCTTCTCCCCCAGCGCCGCGTAGTGGCCGAGCAGGGCGGTGCAGGTGATGCCGCCGGAGCAGGCGCCGAGCATGTTGATGTCTTGGCTGCCGGTAATCGCGGTGACCACATCGACCGCTTCCTTGAGCGCCTCGATATAGGTCGACAGGCCCCACTCGCGCTGGGCCTTGGTCGGGTTGCGCCAACTGACGATAAACGTCTGCTGGCCGTTGCGCAGGCAGAAGCGCGCCAGGCTCTTATCCGGGCTCAGGTCGAAGACATAGAATTTGTTGATCTGCGGTGGCACCACCAGCAGCGGGCGTTCGTGGACCTGTTCGGTGATCGGCTTGTACTGGATCAGCTCCAGCACGTCATTGCGAAACACCACCGAACCTTCGCTGGTACCCAGGGACTTGCCGACCTCAAACGCGCCCATGTTGACCTGGCTCGGCATGCCGCCGTTGTGAACCATGTCCTTGGCCAGGTGGGACAGGCCGTCGAGCAGGCTTTTGCCGCCGGTTTCAAAGAAGCGCTTGACCGCCGCCGGGTTGGCCGCCGTGTTGGAGGGGGCCATGGCTTCGGTCATCAGGTTGATCACGAAGTGACCGCGGCTGATGTCCTGTTCCGACAGGTTGCTGTCACCGATCCAGTCGTGCAGTTCCTTGCGCCACGCCAGGTAGGTTTGCAGGTAACGCTTGTAGAGTGGGTTCTGGCTCCAGGCCGGGTCGTGAAAGCGACGGTCATCGCTTTCGGGCATCAGCGCGGATTTGCCGAACATCACATTTTTCAATTCGACGCCAAAGTGGGCGACATGCTTGACGCTGTGCAACGGTTGTCTGATGGCTTGGCTCAGCACCATCTTCGCTGAGGCCAATAAGTCCTTTTTACGTAACGCGATGATCGGGTTCAGCCCCAAGGTGTTTTCCGAGGCCTGGCGTTTCAAGTCATCGTTATTCTTGTTACTCATCTACGACGCTCCATTGTCCGAAAGACGAGTACCGGGTACCGCTGCGCACCACGTTTCGATACACAACACAAGCCAGGTACTGCGACTCGGGTGACCGTTGATACCGCATCGTCAAATGCAGGGAACTTGCCAGTTCCATTGGTTACCCGAGTTTAATTTTTTTCGCAAGCGGGCCAATCGTTGGCCACAGGAGTGGGCATTCAAGCAGATGGAATTAGAAAATGCCCTCTAAAGCGCAAGAAGCCTGGGCTAGAGCATCAGCCGCACGACTGACTGATCCGGGTCGCGGGTTTTTCCGGCCGCTTTGAGTTCGGCGAGGTAATCGGCCCACAGCGCGTCCTGACGCACGGCCAGTTGGTAGAGGTAGTCCCAGGTGAACAATCCGCTGTCGTGTCCGTCGTCGAAGATCAATTTCAGTGCGTATTGGCCGGCCGGTTCGATCTTGTTCAAGCGCACGTTGAGCTTGCCGAATTGCAGGATCGGTTTGCCGTGGCCCTGGACTTCGGCGGAAGGCGAATGTACCCGTAGGAATTCGGCGGGCAACTGGTAGGCCTCGTCGGGCCCGTAGGTGAGGCCGAGGGTGTTGGAGGTTTTGTGCAGGTTTACAGCAGTAGGAAATTTCGACATTGATGAGATCCTGAATAAACCGGCTTCAAAATGTGGGAGGGGGCTTGCTCCCGATGGCGGTGTGTCAGTCAGCATACATCTGTCTGACCGACCGCTATCGGGGGCAAGCCCCCTCCACATTGAAGCAAAGCAGTGCTGTGTGAGGCTTACAGGATATAGCGAGACAGATCTTCGTTCTGCGCCAATTCGCCCAAGTGGCTGTTGACGTAGGCGGCGTCGATCTGGATCGCTTCGCCATTCTGCGCACCGGCCAGGTCGCCGGCGCTGAACGACACTTCCTCGAGCAGGCGCTCCAGCAAGGTGTGCAGGCGACGGGCGCCGATGTTCTCGGTCTTCTCGTTGACCTGCCAGGCGATTTCCGCCAGGCGCTTGATGCCGTCCGGCAGGAACTCGATGGCGAGGCCTTCGGTTTTCAGCAGCTCGCGGTATTGCTCGGTGAGCGAGGCATGCGGCTCGCTGAGGATGCGTTCGAAGTCGCCCGGGGTCAGCGCCTTGAGCTCCACGCGAATCGGCAGGCGGCCTTGCAGCTCCGGCACCAGGTCGCTTGGCTTGCTCAGGTGGAACGCACCGGAGGCGATAAACAGGATGTGGTCGGTCTTGACCATGCCCAGCTTGGTGTTGACGGTGCAGCCTTCGATCAGCGGCAGCAGGTCGCGCTGTACGCCCTCGCGGGACACGTCGACGCCACCGGAGTTACCGCGCTTGGCCACCTTGTCGATCTCATCGATAAACACGATGCCATGCTGCTCGACCGCTTCCAGGGCCTTGGCCTTGAGTTCTTCCTCGTTCACCAGGCGCCCGGCTTCTTCGTCGCGCACCAGTTTCAGCGCTTCCTTGACCTTGAGCTTGCGGCTTTTCTTCTTGCCCTTGCCCATGTTGGCGAAGAGGTTCTGCAGCTGGCTGGTCATTTCTTCCATGCCGGGCGGCGCGGAGATGTCGACGCCGGACATTTCGGCGACTTCGATCTCGATTTCCTTGTCGTCCAGCTGGCCTTCACGCAGGCGTTTGCGGAACAGCTGACGGGTGTTGGAGTCCGAGGCTGGCGCGGCGTCTTCGTTGAAACCCATGCGCGCCGGTGGCAGCAGGGCGTCGAGGATACGTTCTTCGGCGGCGTCTTCGGCGCGGTGGCTGACCTTGGTCATTTCCTGTTCGCGCAGCAGCTTCAAGGCAGCGTCGGCCAGGTCACGAATGATCGACTCGACGTCGCGGCCCACGTAGCCGACTTCGGTGAACTTGGTCGCTTCGACCTTGATGAACGGGGCATTGGCCAACTTGGCCAGGCGCCGGGCGATTTCGGTTTTACCGACGCCGGTCGGGCCGATCATCAGGATGTTCTTGGGCGTTACTTCAACGCGCAGTTCTTCCGGCAGTTGCATCCGGCGCCAGCGGTTACGCAGCGCGATGGCAACGGCGCGCTTGGCATCGTCCTGGCCGATGATATGGCGATTGAGTTCATGGACGATTTCGCGGGGAGTCATGGACATAATGTTTGGCGGTCCTCAAGCGGGAATAAGCCTACGGCTTACTCGGCGAGGTCCTGCTCCTCAATGGTGAAGTTGTGGTTGGTGAACACGCAGATATCGCCAGCGATACCCAGGGCGGTTTCGACGATTTCGCGGGCCGACAGGTCGGTTTTCTTCAACAGTGCGCTGGCTGCCGCTTGGGCATAGCCACCGCCGGAGCCCATGGCGATCAGGCCGTGTTCAGGCTCAACCACATCGCCGTTACCGGTGATGATCAGCGACGCGTCTTTGTTGGCAACGGCCAGCATGGCTTCGAGGCGGCTGAGGGAGCGGTCGGTACGCCATTCTTTGGCGAGTTCGACGGCGGCGCGAACCAGGTGGCCCTGGTGTTTTTCCAGTTGGCCTTCGAAACGTTCGAACAGGGTGAAGGCGTCTGCGGTGGCGCCGGCAAAGCCTGCGAGCACCTGGCCGTGGTACAGGCGACGCACTTTCTTCGCGTTGCCTTTCATCACGGTATTGCCAAGGGAAACCTGGCCGTCGCCGCCCATGACGACTTTGCCGTGGCGACGTACTGAAACGATGGTGGTCAAGGGGAGAGTCTCCACGCAGCGGGGCGAAAATGCCCTGGTGGGAACTGATATGGGGGTAGCGGGGATGATTTCAACCTTGGGAGGTTGGTACGGACGAATGGTGTCTATTGGTCTGACACCCTTTCGAGAACCGCCTAAAACCAATGTGGGAGGGGGCTTGCCCCCGATCGCGGTGTATCAGTCGCCGAAAATATTGACTGATCTACCGCTATCGGGGGCAAGTCGAATCGTCGCACCGCCCCTCCCACATTTTGATTGGTGTTGGCTTTAGGTCAGCGGCTCTGGCGCTGTTGTAACAACAGGTTGCTAAAGCCCGCGCCGGCCAATTGTTTCTGCGCCACGGTCAGTTGCTCGCGGTTGCTGAACGGGCCCACCAACACGCGATACCACGTTGCCTCTTTCACCGTGCCGGACTCCACCGTGACCGCCTGGCCCAGCAGGATGATCTGTGCACGCACGCGATCGGCGTCCGCCTGTTTCGGGAACGAGCCCGCCTGCAGGAAGAACTTGGTCACCGGCGCGGCCTTGGTGGTCGCAACCGGCGGCGGTGGCGGCGGGGTGATCCCGGCCAGCGCGGCCTGGGCCCGTGCCGTGTCGATTTTGGCCGCTTCCGCCGGGGTGACCGGTGTGGTCGGTACTTGCGGCGTCGGCAGGGTTTTCTCCGGCACGGCGTCGGGCGGCACGATCACTTCCGATTCCGGCAGCAGGGTGTAGAAGTCGTACTTGGGCTTCACCGGCGCGGTCGGGCTTGGCGCGGTCTTGTTGGCTTCGGCCATTTTCGTGGCTTTTTGCTGCTCCTGTTTGACCCGTTTGACGTCATCGCCCTGGCCGGGGTCCAGCTTCATCAGGAATACGATAAACGCGCCGACCGTGAGGCCGATGGCCATCCACAACCAGCCCGGAATGGGCTTCTTCGCCGGTGCCTGGTAGCGGCTGGCGCCGCGCTTGGGTGCAGGTTTTTTCTTGGCAGCCAACTTACATACGCTCCAGAGTTTCCAGGCCCAACAGTTCCAGGCCTTGCTTGAGGGTCCGTCCAGCCAGTGCGGCGAGGCGCAGGCGACTCTGCTTGTGGGCTTCGTCGTCGGCGGTGAGGATCGGGCAGTTCTCGTAGAAGCTGGAGAACAGCCCGGCGACTTCGTACAGGTAGGTGCAGAGGATGTGCGGCGTGCCTTTCTCGCCGACGCTGTTCAGCACTTCGCCGAATTGCGCCAGCTTGGCGCCCAGTTCCTGTTCCTGGGGCGCTTGCAATACGATCTGCCCTTGCACTTCGCTGAAGTCCTTGCCCAGCTTGCGGAACACCCCGGCCACGCGGGTGTAGGCGTACAGCAGGTACGGCGCGGTGTTGCCTTCGAAGTTGAGCATCAGCTCGAAGTTGAAGCTGTAGTCGCTGGTGCGGTGCTTGGACAGGTCGGCGTATTTCACCGCGCCAATGCCCACCACGCGGGCAATGTTGCGCAGGTCGGCGTCCGCCAGCTCCGGGTTCTTTTCCTTCACCAGGTTGTAGGCACGTTCCTGGGCTTCGTTCAGCAGGTCGATCAGCTTCACGGTGCCGCCGTCGCGGGTCTTGAACGGGCGGCCGTCGGCGCCGTTCATGGTGCCGAAGCCCATGTGTTCCATGTGCATCGGGTGCGTGACGAAACCGGCGCGGCGCGCCACTTCGAACACCTGCTGGAAGTGCAGGGCCTGGCGCTGGTCGACGAAATACAACGCGCGATCCGCCTTGAGCACGCCGCTGCGGTAGCGCACGGCGGCCAGGTCGGTGGTGGCGTAGAGGTAGCCGCCATCGGCCTTGACGATGATCACCGGCAGCGGCTCGCCCTCGGCGGTCTTGAATTCTTCGAGGAACACGCACTGCGCGCCGTTGCTTTCTACCAGCAGGCCTTTGGCCTTGAGGTCGTTGACCACGTTGATCAGGTCGTCGTTGTAGGCGCTTTCGCCCATGACGTCGGCCATGGTCAACTTGACGTTGAGCAGTTCGTAGATGTGCTGGCAGTGGGCCAGCGAGATATCGCGGAAACGCGACCACAGCTCCAGGCATTCCGTGTCGCCGGCTTGCAGCTTGACCACCAGGCCACGGGCGCGGTCGGCGAACGCTTCGGATTCGTCGAAACGCTTCTTCGCGGCGCGGTAGAAGTTTTCCAGGTCCGACAGCTCGTTGCTGGTGATCGGGTTTTCCTGCAGGTAGGCCATCAGCATGCCGAACTGGGTGCCCCAGTCACCGACGTGGTTCTGACGGATCACGGTGTCGCCGAGAAACTCCAGTACCCGCGCCACGCCGTCGCCGATGATGGTCGAGCGCAGGTGGCCGACGTGCATCTCTTTGGCCAGGTTGGGCGCCGACAGGTCGATGGCCACGCGCTCGGCAGGGCCGGCCTTGCGCACGCCGATTTTGGCATCGGCCAGCGCCGCGTCCAGGCGCGAAGCCAGGGCCTCGGTGTTCTGGAAGACATTGATAAAGCCCGGGCCGGCGATTTCGGCCTTGCTCACCTGCGGGTCGGCCGGCAGCGCGGCGATGATTTTCTCCGCCAGGTCGCGCGGCTTCATGCCGGCCGGCTTGGCCAGCATCATCGCGATGTTGCTGGCGAAGTCACCGTGGGTCTTGTCGCGGGTGTTTTCCACCTGGATCGCCGGCGTCAGGCCTTCAGGCAACACACCTTCGTTGACGAGTTGGGTGAGGGCTTGTTGGATCAGCTGGCGAATGGTGTCTTTCATGGTGTTCTCTTTCGACCGCAAGCGGTGGCGCGCGATGCGCAGGTGGAAAAACTGGGCATTATCCGTGGCGAGGGCGGGCTTGCCAACCGTTCCAGACCTGCGGGGCTTTTTAAGGGCATCCTGCCCACTGTAGGAGCGAGCTTGTTCGCGAAAATCGTCAACGATAACGCGGATATTCGGGTTTACGTGGCGCTCTCGGGGTTTTCGCGAGCAAGCTCGCTCCTACAGGGCTAGTACAAATCGACCGGGTCCACATCCAACGACCATCGCACCTGGCGACCGCTGGGCATTTGCTCCAGCGCAAGTAACCAGCTACTTAACAGCCGGTGCAGCGGTGCGCGGGACGTTGCCTGCAAGAGTAGCTGAGCGCGGTAGCGTCCGGCGCGGCGTTCCATGGGCGCGGGCACCGGGCCGAGCAATTCGATGCCGCTCAGGCCCAACTCGCCGAGCAGGCGCTCGGCGGCGCTGCAGGCTTCATCGAGAAAACCTTCCGCCTGCCCCGGCTTGTGCGCCTCGGCGCGCAGCAGCGCGAGGTGGGCAAAGGGCGGCAGGCCGGCGGCGCGGCGTTCGCTCAAGGCCTGCTCGGCAAACGCGAAATAACCTTGTTCGGTCAGTTGGATCAGCAGCGGATGGTCGGCCAGGTGGGTCTGGATGATCACCTTGCCCGGCTCCTCAGCGCGCCCGGCACGGCCAGCGACCTGCACGATCAACTGCGCCATGCGCTCGCTGGCGCGGAAGTCGCCGGAGAACAAGCCGCCGTCGGCATCCAGGATCGACACCAGGGTCACCCGTGGGAAGTGATGCCCCTTGGCCAGCATCTGCGTGCCTACCAGGATGCACGGCTGGCCCTTCTGGATGGTGGCGAACAGCTGGTTCATCGCGTCCTTGCGCGAGGTGCTGTCGCGATCGACCCGCAGCACCGGGTAGTCCGGGAACAGGATGCCCAGGCGTTCTTCGGCGCGTTCGGTGCCCGCGCCGACCGGTCGCAGGTCGACTTTGCCGCATTGCGGGCAATGGCGCGGTACTCGTTCCACATGGCCGCAGTGATGGCAGCGCAACTCGCCATGGCGCTGGTGTACGGTCATGCGCGCATCGCAGCGTTCGCATTCGGACATCCAGCCGCAGTCATGGCACAGCAAGGTCGGCGCGAAGCCGCGACGGTTGAGAAACACCAGTACTTGCTGGCCGGCGGCGAGGGTCTGGCCGATGGCTTGTTGCATCGGCCCGGAAATACCGCTGTCCAATGGCCGGCTTTTTACATCCAGGCGTAGGAAGCGCGGTTGCTTGGCGCCGCCTGCGCGCTCATTCAGGCGCAGCAGGCCATAGCGGCCGGTGTAGGCGTTATGCAGGCTTTCCAGGGACGGCGTGGCCGAACCCAGCACGATCGGAATGTCTTCCTGACGCGCCCGCACCAGGGCTAGGTCGCGGGCGTGGTAGCGCAGGCCTTCCTGCTGTTTGTACGAACCGTCGTGTTCTTCGTCGATGATGATCAGCCCGGGGTTTTTCATCGGGGTGAACAGCGCCGAGCGGGTGCCGATAATAATGTCGGCCTCGCCGTCCCGCGCCGCCAGCCACGATTCCAGGCGTTCACGGTCGTTGACCGCCGAATGCACCAGGGCGATGCGTGCGTTGAAACGCTGCTCGAAACGCGCCAGGGTCTGCGGGCCGAGGTTGATCTCGGGGATCAGCACCAGCGCCTGTTTGCCCGCTTGCAGGGTTTCGCGGATCAACTGCAGATAGACTTCGGTCTTGCCGCTGCCGGTCACGCCGGCCAGCAGGAACGCGTGAAAGCAGTCAAAACCTGCGCGAATGGCTTCATAGGCCGCACGTTGCTCGGGGTTCAGCGGCAATTCCGGTTGGGCCAGCCAGTGTTCATGGCGCGGGTCCGGGGCGTGCTTGCGGATCTCGACCTGCACCAGGCCTTTGGCGAGCAGCAGGTCGAGGCTGTCTTTGCTCAGCATCAGCTTGCTCAAGAGCTGGTGGGCCACGCCATGGGGATGCTGCGCCAGTGTCGCCAGGGCGTCACGCTGACGCGGGGCGCGGGCGATGCGCGGGTCGTCGAGGCGCGCGCCGGGCACCGTCGACCAGAAGCGTTCCTGGCGCGCTTCGGCCAGCTCGCCCTGGCGCAGCAGCACCGGCAGCGCCCAGCTCAAGGTGTCGCCCAGGCTGTGCTGGTAATACTGGGCGGTCCACAGGCACAGCTTGAACAACGCCGGCGGCAGCGGCGGCGTGGTGTCGAGGATGGCCACGGCCGGCTTGAGCTTTTCCGCCGGCACTTCACTGTGATCGGCCACCTCCACCAGGATGCCGATCATTTCCCTGCGCCCGAACGGCACCCGCACCCGCATGCCTGGCTGCAACTGCGCCCGCAGCACGCCGGCCGGGGCCCGGTAGTCGAACAGGCGGCGCAGGGGCGAGGGCAGGGCTAGGCGCAAAATGGCGTCGGGCACGCAGGGGTTCTCTATAAAGGAGGGTGATGACGAAGGGCGGGAGCCTAGCAGACGAGGGATGCGTTGGGTATGCCGCGGTTTTCGGATGAAAGGGGCTTTGGTGTGCTGAATCGATGCAGAGCGGCGCTTGCGCGTTTAAAAAGGTCTGGTAGAATCCGCGGCCTAATTACGTGCGGTATTCGACAATGGTGTCGAGTGGCGGCACGCTAGCCTGAGGAAGTCACCATGAAAGCCGGTATCCATCCAGCGTACGAAACCATCGAAGTCACCTGCAGCTGCGGCAACAAGTTCGAAACCCGTTCGAACCTGTGCAAGCCACTGGGCACTGACGTATGCAACGAGTGCCACCCGTTCTACACCGGTAAGCAGAAAACTCTGGACACTGGCGGCCGTGTACAGCGCTTCGCAGATCGCTTTGGTGCTTTCGGCAAGAAGCCTGCTACTCCAGCAGAGTAAGGCTCAAAGGCCCTATGGGCTTTTGCCAGCTGTTGAAAAAGGCGTCCCTTGCGGGCGCCTTTTTTGTGCCCGCGATTTGGCTGGCGGCGGCCCAGGCCCGCCTCGGTCATCAGGCTTCGCTCGGCTAAGCAGGCACTCCAGCGCAGTTGCGGTGGTTGAAATCGACACTCGAGGAAAAATTGTAGACATTTTTCAAGTAGATTGTGAACAGTTGAGCCCTTGTATCCCGTGGCTCTTGGCCGAAAGTCGTAGTGTACGGCGCTTGACACCGGTGACTGCCCAGTCTTGTAGGGGCTTTACGACACGAGTATCCTCGGCGGTCCGTCGACCAACAGTAAAAGCGGAATGCCGATATGTCTGATTTGAAAACTGCCGCTCTCGAATATCATGCCCTTCCTCGTCCAGGAAAGCTGAGTGTAGAGCTCACCAAAGCCACTGCCACCGCTCGCGACCTGTCGCTGGCCTACAGCCCTGGCGTTGCCGAGCCCGTCCGTGAAATCGCCCGTGACCCTGAGTTGGCGTACAAATACACCGGCAAAGGCAACCTGGTTGCAGTGATTTCCGATGGCACCGCGATTCTTGGCCTGGGTAACCTCGGCCCATTAGCTTCCAAGCCAGTCATGGAAGGTAAAGGCGTGCTGTTCAAGCGCTTTGCCGGCATCGATGTGTTCGACATCGAAGTCGATTCCGAGAGCCCGCAGGCTTTCATCGACACCGTCAAGCGCATTTCCATCACCTTCGGTGGCATCAACCTGGAAGACATCAAGGCACCTGAGTGCTTCGAGATCGAAAAGGCTCTGATCGAACAGTGCGACATTCCGGTATTCCACGATGACCAGCACGGCACCGCGATCGTTACCGCGGCCGGCATGATCAACGCCCTGGAAATCGCTGGCAAAACCCTGGCTGACGCCAAGATCGTCTGCCTGGGCGCTGGCGCTGCGGCCATCTCGTGCATGAAGCTGATCGTCAGCATGGGCGCCAAGCTGGAAAACATCTACATGGTCGACAGCAAGGGCGTGATCCAGTCCGAGCGTGCCGACCTGAACCAGTACAAGGCGATGTTTGCGCATCCGTCCTCCAAGCGCACCCTGGCTGAGGCCCTCGACGGTGCCGACGTATTCGTCGGCCTGTCCGGCCCGAACCTGCTGAGCGCTGAAGGCCTGAAGGCCATGGCAGCCAACCCGATCGTGTTCGCCTGCTCCAACCCGGACCCAGAAATCGCGCCGGAACTGGCACACGCCACCCGCGACGACGTGATCATGGCGACCGGCCGTTCGGACTACCCGAACCAGGTCAACAACGTGCTGGGCTTCCCGTTCATCTTCCGCGGTGCCCTGGACGTTCGTGCCAAGCGCATCAACGAAGAAATGAAAGTGGCGGCCGCCAACGCCCTGCGTGAACTGGCCAAGCTGCCGGTGCCTCAGGACGTGTGCGATGCCTACGGTGGCGCCAAGCTGGAATTCGGTCGTGAGTACATCATTCCGAAACCAATGGACAAGCGCCTGATCACCGTGATCTCCGACGCCGTGGCCAAAGCTGCGATCGAGACCGGTGTGGCCACCCTGCCGTATCCGAAAAACTACCCGCTGCAAAGCGTGGATGATGTGTTCAACGGCTAAGCCGTTGTAGCGCACCAACAAAAAGCCCCGGCTCTTGCGAGTCGGGGCTTTTTGCTGTCTGGCTATAAACCCAAGGCCTGCGCAGAACCAAATGTGGGAGGGGGCTTGCCCCCGATGGCGGACTGTCAGTCAATGAATCTGGTGACTGACACACCGCCATCGGGAGCAAGCTCCCTCCCACAGGGTTGACCGCATTGGTTTAGAACAGATCGATCGGTGCCGCCTCATCCGCCGGCAGCGGGCTGCCCGGCGCCACGCCATTGCCCAGCTCGTTGATCGACGGCGGAGTGTCCTCGCTCTTGAACAGCTCGAAGTACGCATTCGGCGTGCTCGGCGATGCTGCGCGGCCACTGACCGGGTCGATCCGCAGGCTGAGGATGCCTTCCGGTTCCGGCTGGGTATGCAGCGGCTTGTCCTTCAAGGCGGCGCCCATGTAGCTCATCCAGATCGGCAGCGCGACGGTACCGCCGAACTCGCGGCGGCCGAGGCTTTCCGGCTGGTCGTAGCCGGTCCATACGGTGGTCACGTAGTCGGCGTTGTAGCCGGAGAACCAGGCGTCCTTGGATTCGTTGGTGGTACCGGTCTTGCCCGCGATGTCCGCGCGGCCCAGGGCCAGTGCACGGCGGCCGGTGCCTTTCTTGATCACGTCTTCCAGGATGCTGTTGAGGATGTAGGTGGTGCGGCCATCCACCACGCGTTCGGCCACTGCCGGCGCCTGCGGTTCAGGCGCGGCGCTCGGGTTCGCCGCCGGCGTGACGCCTGGGGTCGGCTCGATGGTGATACCGCCGTTGCTCGGTGCGGCCAGCCCATCGCTGGCGGCCACGCCGTTGACCACATCACCCGGCACCCGTGGCGGGTTGGCGGTGAACAGGGTGTCGCCATTGCGGCTTTCGATCTTGTCGATCAGGTACGGCGTGATCTTGTAGCCGCCGTTGGCAAACGTGCTCCAGCCGGTGGCGATTTCCATCGGCGTGAGAGTCGCCGTCCCCAGGGCCAGGGACAGGTTCGGCGGCAGGTCCGCCTTGTTGAAGCCAAAGCGGGTGATGTAGTCGATGGTCTTGCCCACGCCCATCGCCTGCAGCAAGCGGATCGACACCAGGTTGCGCGACTTGTACAGCGCCTCGCGGATGCGGATCGGGCCGAGGAAGGTGTTGGTGTCGTTCTTCGGACGCCAGACCTTGTCCAGGTACTCGTCGACAAACACGATCGGTGCATCGTTGACCAGGCTGGCGGCGGTGTAGCCGTTGTCCAGGGCGGCACTGTAGACGAACGGCTTGAAGCTCGAACCCGGCTGGCGCTTGGCCTGGGTGGCACGGTTGTAGTTGCTCTGCTCGAACGCGAAGCCGCCGACCAGGGCACGGATCGCGCCGTTCTGCGGGTCGAGGGAGACCAGAGCGCCTTGGGCGACCGGCACCTGGCTGAATTTCAGGCTGTCGTCCTTCTGGCGTTGCACGCGGATCAAATCACCCACCTGCGCCACGTCCGACGGCTGCTTGGGCATCGGCCCCATGCTGTTGGTGTTCAGGAATGGGCGCGCCCATTTCATGCTGTCCCACGCCACATGCGCTTCGCCGGTGCGGGTCAGTACCTGTACGCCGTCCTTCTTCACCTGGGTGACGATGGCCGGTTCCAGGCCGCTGATCGTGCGCTGTTTGCCGAGTTCGGTGGTCCAGGCGCTCAGGGTCTTGCCCGGCAGGCGCGATTCGGGGCCGCGGTAGCCGTGGCGCTGGTCGTAGGTGATCAGGCCTTCATGCACCGCGTTGTTGGCGATTTCCTGCAAGTCGCTCGGAACGGTCGTGGTCACACGGAAGCCTTCGGTGTAGGCCTCGCTGCCATAACGGCCGACCATCTCAGCCCGTGCCATCTCCGCGATATAAGGGGCGTTCACTTCCGGGGTCGGTACGTGGTAGCTGGCGTTCAGCGGCTCGGCCACTGCGCTTTCATAGGCGCTCTGGCTGATTTTGCCCAGCTTGTACATGCGCCCCAGAATCCAGTCGCGCCGCTCTTTGCTGCGTGCCGGGTTGGCCAACGGGTTGAAGCGCGAGGGTGCCTTGGGCAGGCCGGCAATCATGGCCATCTGCGCCAGGCTGGCGTCGCGAATCGACTTGCCGTAGTAGACCTGGGACGCGGCTTCGATGCCGTAGGCGCGGTTGCCCAGGTAGATTTTATTGACGTACAGCTCAAGGATCTCGTCCTTGGTCAGCTGTCGCTCGATCTGCAGTGCCAGCAGGATCTCGGTGGCTTTGCGTGAAAAGCTGCGTTCGCTGGTGAGGAAGAAGTTCTTCGCCACCTGCATGGTGATCGTGCTGCCGCCGGATTGAATGTGTCCGCTTTTTACCAATTGCGTGGCGGCCCGCACCAGGCTGCTGGGGTCGACGCCGTAGTGGTTGGCGAAATTATCGTCCTCGGCCGACAGCAGGGCGTTGATGAAATTGGGTGGAATATCCGCGAAACGAATCGGGGTACGGCGCATTTCGCCGAACTCCGCGATCAGTTTTTCATCGCTGCTGTAGACCCGCAAAGGAATCTGCAACTGGATGCTTCTCAGGGCCTCTACGGAGGGCAAACCCGGACTAAGGTAGAGGTAGGCGCCGCTGAGGACGAGCAGCAGCCCGCAAACGATGGCGACAATGGAGTACCCGAAAAACTTCAGCAGACGAATCAAGGCTTTTGGATTTCCAGAGAAAAGAATGGGTTAGGCGCCGGGGCATGCATGGCAAACGATGAATCGACCCTGGCTGCAGATAAAAAGCGGGAAAAAACGCTGGGCATTAAAGCATTTTCGGCTTGGGGCGTCATTCGCGCCTCGCAAACAAGGCGACCGAATGCACGCTGCCACGCGCCAATCAGGCGGTATGACAGGGAAAGTTTTAGGGAGTTTTATGGAAAAGGGATTTTTCAGGCGAAAAGTCGATACCGTCCTGGGCGTCGACATCCAGGACACCGGCATCCGGTTGATCGAGCTCGGCCGCTCGCCCACTGGCTACAACGTGCAAAGCTACGCCACACAGGCGCTACCGCCCCAGGCGGTGGTCGACAGCAGCGTGCTCGACCTCGACGGCGTGGGGCAGACGTTGTCCCAGGCATTGGCCCGCTCGCGCACCTCGGCCCGCCACGCGGCCGTGGCCGTGGCGGGAGCTTCGGTGATTACCCGGGTGATCGAGTTGGAGGCGGGGCTCAGCGAGGAAGAAATGACCTGGATGATCCAGATGGAGGCCGACCAGTACATCCCTTATCCGCTGGATGAGATGGCCCTGGATTTCCAGGTTCGCGGGCCATCGGCCCAGAACCTGGCGCGGGTTGATGTATTGCTCGCGGCGTGCCATAAGGCCCAGGTAGAGGCTCGGGTCGCGGTTTTGACCCTGGCTGGGCTGGTGCCGAAGGTGGTGGATGTGGAAGCATTTGCATTCGCACGCGCTTGCAGTCAGGATTTCGCCAGCTTCACGCCGGGCCATCGAGTCGATGGCGCACAATGGGCCGCGGATGCCCGCGGGATGGGAATTGCTTGCGGGTTGGCCCTGAGGAGTTTCGCTTGAAGACACTAATCAACCTTTTGCCCTGGCGCCAGGCGCTGGCGGAACGGCGGCGCAAATTCTTTCTGGGGTTGCTGCTGGCGTTTGCCTGCGTGGCGTTCGCAACCGTGTGGTTGGCCGATCAGGTGATCGACCGGGCGATTGATCGACAGGTGACGCGCAATAGCCACCTGGACAAGGACGCTGCCGTCCTCGACTCGCGCATCAAGACCATCGATGACCTGCAGGAACAAAGCCAGCAATTGGCGGAGCGCATGAAGGTCGTGCAGGACTTGAACGAAGCCCGCTCGGCCGGTGCCCAGCTCTTGGATCAGTTGGCCCGCGCGGTGCCAGACGGCGTGCATTTGCACGAGGTCGTGGCGAAGGGCGATACGGTCAGCATCCGTGGCAGCGCCGATTCCAGCCAGGACATCGCCCAACTGATGCGCCGCCTGCAAGCCTCCGAAGGCGCCCATGCCACTCGGCTGCAACATGTGCGGATGGAAGATGGCCAGGGCAGCAACAAGTTTCAATTGATGGTGCGCCAGGGAGAGTCCGCCGAGGCTCAACCGTGAGCCTGCCCAGGCTCGACTTTTCCGCTCTCACCCACAACGCTGCGAAATGGCCCTTGCCCGCCAAGGTCGTGCTCGGCTGCGCGCTCGCCGGCCTGGTGCTGTGGGTGGGCGATGGGACGTACCTGAGCCCCTCGCGGCAACGGTTGCAGGCGGTCGAGGCGCAGGGCGTCGTCTTGCAGCGACAGGTGGCCCAGAAGGCTGGCCTTGCCGCCAGCCTGGAGGCGCGCAGCCAGCAGCTTCAGGCGATGCAGGCGCGTTTTGCCGGGCTGATGCAGCAGTTGCCCGGTGCGTTCGGGGTACCCGCATTGCTCGAAGATATCGCCCGGCTGGGGGCGGTCAATGGGGTGCTCGTCGACGCTATCGTGGTGTTGGATGAGCAGCCCCGGCCACTCTATATTGAGCAGCCGTTACGCCTGGGCGTCACCGGGGCTTATCACGACCTGGCGATGTTTGTGAGCGCTTTGGGCGGCTTACCGCGCATCGTCACGGTGCATGATGTGGCGCTTCGGGCTGATGCGGCCGGGTTGCGCCTGGAGTTGGTGGCCAAGACCTATCGCAATCCGTCGTCGGGCGGTCAGTCGACCCCGGCCGTCGAGCCGGGGCCGCGCTTTGTCTATGACGCGCTGGCCTTGCGTGATCCGTTCCAGCCGCGCGCCTTGCAGGTCGGTCACGTACCCGGCCGGCCCGCGCTCGCACCGGACCTCGGGCGTGCCCGCGGTGCCCTGGAAGGTATCGCCGTCGACCAGTTCGAAATGGTCGGCACGCTGTCCCGAGGCGCGCAGACCTTCGCTCTGCTGCGTGCCGCTGCCAGCGTCCACAGGCTGGCGGTCGGCGATTACCTGGGGCCGGACCACGGTCGGGTCACGGCTATTGATGAGGGCCATGTGGAATTGCTCGAATTGTTTCCCGATGAACAGGGCGCGTGGCTGGAACGCCCGCGGACCCTCGTGCTGAACGTCAACTCATAACGGAATCAAACAATGAAAAGGACTTTCTCGTCCTTCGGTGTGGCGCTATGGATAGCGTTCACGGCACCGATGGCTGCTGCTGTGCCCAATCGTGTGGATCTGATCCAGCTGCCGCCTCCCGGCGGTGCGGCATCAGGTACCTATACCGGTGACAAGCTGAACCTCAACTTCCAGAACATCGAGCTGCGCGCCGTGTTGCAGCAGATTGCCGATGTGGCGGGCCTGAATCTGGTCGCCAGCGACGATGTGCAAGGTTCGATCACCCTGCGGCTTAAGGACGTGCCTTGGGACCAGGCGCTGGACCTGGTGTTGCAAAGCAAGGGGCTGGACCAGCGGATAAAGGCCGGGGTGCTGTTGGTGGCGCCCGCCGACGAGTTGGCCTCGCGCGAGCTGCTGACGCTGGAGTCGCGCAAGCAGATGGCTGAACTGGCGCCATTGCGGCGCGAACTGTTGCAGGTCAATTACGCCAAGGCTGCGGACCTGGCCAAGTTGTTCCAATCGGTGACCGGCCTGGAAGGCGCCACCGACGAACGCGGCTCGGTGGCGGTGGATGACCGCACCAACAACATCATCGCCTACCAGACCGGCGAACGCCTGGAAGAGCTGCGACGCATCGTGGCGCAGCTGGATATTCCGGTGCGCCAGGTGATGATCGAGGCGCGGATTGTCGAGGCCAATGTCGACTACGACAAACGCCTGGGCGTGCGCTGGGGAGGGCGGATCAATCGCGGTAACTGGGGCGCCGGCGGTGTCGAGAAACCTCCGGAGCCAGGCACCGAGCCTGTGGAAAACCCGTCCGGCTCGCCCTTTGTCGACTTGGGGGCGCTCACTAACACCTCCGGGCTGGGGATCGCGTTTATCACCGACAACCTGCTGCTGGACCTGGAACTGACCGCGATGGAAAAAACCGGCAACGGCGAGATTGTCTCGCAGCCCAAGGTGGTCACGTCCGACAAGGAGACCGCGCGCATCCTCAAGGGCACCGAGATTCCCTACCAGGAGTCCAGCTCCAGCGGCGCCACCTCGGTGTCGTTCAAGGAGGCTTCGCTGTCCCTGGAAGTCACCCCGCAAATCACCCCCGACGACCGCGTGATCATGGAGGTCAAAGTCACCAAGGATGAGCCGGATTACCTGAACAAGCTCAACGACGTACCGCCGATCAAGAAAAACGAGGTCAACGCCAAGGTGCTGGTCAGGGACGGCGAGACCATCGTCATCGGCGGAGTTTTCTCCAATACCCAAAGCAAAGTGCTAGATAAAGTGCCATTTTTGGGCGATGTGCCGTATCTTGGCCGCCTTTTCCGGCGCGATGTGCTGGCAGAAAAAAAATCCGAGCTGCTGGTATTCCTGACTCCGCGTATTATGAATAACCAGGCGATTGCTGTGAGTCGTTGATTCTGTGCGAAATTTGATTCTTGTAGGACCGATGGGGGCTGGAAAAAGCACCATCGGCCGTTTGCTGGCCAAAGAGCTGCGCCTGCCATTCAAAGACTCCGATAAGGAAATTGAAGTGCGCTCGGGTGCCAATATCCCGTGGATCTTCGATAAGGAAGGCGAACTGGGCTTTCGTGACCGTGAGCAGGCGATGATTGCCGAGCTGTGCGCTTGCGATGGCGTGGTCCTGGCGACCGGCGGCGGTGCCGTGATGCGCGAGGAGAACCGCCGGGCATTGCATGCCGGTGGTCGGGTGGTCTATCTGCATGCGTCGGTCGAGCAGCAGGTGGGGCGCACCGCGCGTGATCGCAATCGCCCACTGCTGCGCACCGCCGACCCGGCGAAGACCCTGCGGGATCTGCTGGCGCTGCGCGATCCGCTGTATCGGGAAATCGCCGATCTGGTGGTGGAAACCGATGAGCGGCCACCTCGGATGGTGGTGCTCGACATTCTCGAGCGCCTGCAACGGCTGCCACCCCGTTAAAGCCAGGCCCGAAATGCGCTATTCTCGGCGGCGCGTCATCACCCTGTGGGGTGTGGCGTAGAGCCATCAGGCGACGTCGGATCACGACGTTGCCGGTCGTTAATACATCTTCAACGCGGGGACACATGCAGACACTTAAGGTCGATCTAGGCGAGCGCAGCTACCCGATCCATATTGGCGAAGGTCTGCTCGACCAGCCCGAGTTGCTCGCACCGCATATTGCCGGGCGGCAAGTGGCGATCATCTCCAACGAAACGGTCGCGCCGCTGTATCTTGAGCGTCTGAGCCGCAGCCTGGCGGCGTACTCGGTGATCTCCGTGGTGCTGCCCGACGGCGAAGCCCACAAGAACTGGGAAACCCTGCAACTGATCTTCGATGGCCTGCTGACCGCACGCCATGACCGGCGCACCACCGTGGTCGCCCTCGGTGGCGGCGTGATTGGTGACATGGCCGGTTTTGCGGCCGCCTGTTACCAGCGCGGCGTGGATTTCATCCAGGTGCCGACCACCTTGCTGTCCCAGGTCGATTCGTCGGTGGGCGGCAAGACCGGCATCAACCATCCGCTGGGCAAAAACATGGTGGGCGCGTTCTACCAGCCCCAGGCTGTGCTGATCGACACCGCGACCCTCAACACCTTGCCCCCGCGCGAGCTGTCGGCGGGCCTGGCGGAAGTCATCAAGTACGGGCTGATCTGCGACGAGCCGTTCCTGACCTGGCTGGAAGAACATGTCGACGCCCTGCGCGCGCTGGACCAGGTGGCGCTGACCGAAGCGATCTCCCGTTCCTGTGCGGCCAAGGCGCTGGTGGTGAATGCCGACGAACGGGAGTCCGGTGTACGGGCCACCTTGAACCTGGGCCACACCTTCGGCCATGCGATCGAAACGCACATGGGCTATGGTGTGTGGTTGCATGGGGAAGCCGTAGCGGCTGGCACAGTGATGGCATTGGAGATGTCGCAACGCCTGGGCTGGATCAGCGCCCAGGAGCGGGATCGGGGCATCCGCCTGTTCCAGCGCGCCGGGTTGCCGGTGATCCCGCCCGAGGAAATGAGCGAGGCGGATTTCCTCGAACATATGGCGATAGACAAGAAAGTGATCGACGGTCGACTGCGACTGGTGCTGCTGCGCCGCATGGGCGAAGCGGTGGTGACCGACGATTATCCGAAAGAGATTCTACAGGCCACGCTGGGAGCGGATTACCGCGCCCTGGCCCAGCTTAAAGGTTAATAAGAGCCCGATGACTAGTTTGCATGCCGACGAGGCGTTCCTCGGCCATTACCAGTTAAGCCACGACCCCTTCGCTCCACGGGTGCCTGGTTTCAAATTCTTCCCTGCGCAGCGCAAGCCGGTGCTCGGGCAGTTGCATCACCTGGCGCGCTACAGCCAGCTGTTGCTGGTCGTCACCGGCCCGCTGGGCAGCGGCAAGACCTTGCTGCGCCAGGCGCTGGTCGCCAGCACCAACAAGCAATCGGTGCAAAGCGTAGTGGTGTCGGCGCGTGGCGCCGGCGATGCGGCGGGCGTGCTGCGTCAGGTGGCCCAGGCCCTGGACGTTGCCAGCGCCGAACCGAATGCGATTCTCAAGCAAGTGGTGCAACTGGGCCTGACCGGCCAGGAAGTCTACCTGCTGGTGGACGACGCCGAGCAGCTTGACGAGTCGGCCCTCGAAGCGCTGCTGGCGCTGGCGGCGGGTACGCCGGAAGGTCGTCCGCATGTGTTCCTGTTCGGTGAATCGTCCCTGATCGCCGCTCTGGAGCAGATCAGCGGCGAGCAGGAGCTGTTCCACGTCATCGAATTGCAGCCGTATGAAGAGGAAGAAACCCGCGAATATCTGGCACAACGCCTCGAAGGCGCCGGGCAGGGCATCGAACTTTTCTCCGCTCAGCAGATCTCTGATATTCACGAAAGCTCCGACGGCTGGCCTGGCACCATCAACCAGGTTGCCCGCGATGCGATGATTGAAGCCATGATTGCCAGCCGCTCTGCGGTCAAGCGTCCAAAGATGGGGTTCACTATGCCTAAAAAGCACGTATTGGCTATTTCCGCCGTTGTCGTGGTCGCTGTCGCCGCCGCCTGGTTGATCCCAGGTCGCAGCAAGGCACCGACGCCTGCCGGCGCGCCAGCCGAACAGGCGCAGTTACCACTGGGTAAACCCACGCCGAATGTCGAGTTCGCCAACTCCGGCCAACCGACCAACCTGCCGATGGTCGGCCAGCCCGTCATGCGCGGCCCGCTCGCCGAAGCGGCCGGCGGTATCTCCGAAGGCGACGACGGTGTGCCAGTGGAAGGCTCCAGCAGCACACCGCCGACCGTGACCACCACCGCGCCGCCAGTGGGCGTGCCTGCCGGTCAACCGGCGGCAAAACCAACGCCTGTGCCTGTACCTGCGCCTACGGTCGCGACCGCCAAACCGGCGCCCGTCGCCAAGCCGGTCGCGCCAGCGCCTGTCGCCAAGCCGGCTCCGGCCCCGGCCCCGGCCGCCAAACCGGCGGAAAAACCGGTGACTGTCGCCAAGGCCGGCGCCACCGGCAGCAGCTGGTACACCAGCCAGCCCAGCGGTAACTTCGTGGTGCAGATCCTCGGCACCAGCTCCGAAGCCAATGCTCAAGCCTTCGTCAAAGAGCAGGGCGGCGAGTACCGTTATTTCAAGAAGGTGCTCAACGGCAAGCCGCTTTACGTGATCACTTACGGTAGCTTCTCCAGCCGTGCCGCCGCCGATACCGCTATCAAAGCCTTGCCAGCGAAGGTTCAGGCTGGTAAACCTTGGCCTCGCACTGTTGCCAGCGTTCAACAAGAACTGGCAGCAACTCGCTGAAGATTCGGCGGCCTTACCCAGGCCGCCCTCCCGGCACCTCAAAAAAAACCGCAAGTGCGTGCAGCCCTCAAGGCCGCGCGCATTGTGGTGTCTGCGTCACAGTGGCTTTTGAGTCGTAGCGGTCAAAATTAAAAAAGTTTTGACTAGCACAGCATATCGCTTTAAACCTTTCATAAATGCGACATAGATTTGCGACATCTCGTCGCTAAATTTGTGAGCGTCTGTGTCGGTGTGTACAATGACCTCCCTTTTGCCCCTGCAAAGCCGGCGAACGTTCGGCGTGGAAGGTAACTGGTTGAATTGAAAAGAAATTTGCCTCGATATAAGAGGCAGCCTGGTGAGAAAGTGTCTATGAAAGCAGGTCTGTACCAACCCGATGAATTCAAGGATAACTGCGGTTTCGGCCTGATTGCCCATATGCAGGGCGAGCCCAGTCATACCCTTTTGCAAACGGCCATCGAGGCCCTGACCTGCATGACCCACCGCGGTGGGATCAACGCCGACGGCAAGACCGGTGACGGTTGTGGCTTGCTCATTCAAAAGCCCGACCTGTTCCTGCGCGCCATCGCCAAACAGCATTTCGCGGTCGAGCTGCCCAAGCAGTACGCCGTGGGCATGGTGTTTTTCAACCAGGACCCGGTCAAAGCCGAAGCCGCTCGCGAGAACATGAACCGCGAAATCCTCGCGGCCGGCCTGCAACTCGTCGGCTGGCGCAAAGTGCCGATCGACACCAGTGTGCTCGGCCGCCTGGCCCTGGAGCGCCTGCCGCAGATCGAACAGGTGTTCATCGCGGGCGACGGCCTGAGCGACCAGGACATGGCGATCAAGCTGTTCACCTCGCGTCGTCGCTCGTCCGTGTCGAATGCCGCCGACACCGACCACTACATCTGCAGCTTTTCGCACAAGACCATCATTTATAAAGGCCTGATGATGCCGGCGGACTTGACCGCCTTCTATCCGGACCTGAGCGATGAGCGCCTGCAAACCGCGATCTGCGTGTTCCACCAGCGCTTCTCCACCAACACCCTGCCGAAATGGCCGCTGGCCCAGCCATTCCGCTTCCTCGCCCACAACGGCGAGATCAACACCATCACCGGCAACCGCAACTGGGCCGTGGCCCGTCGCACCAAGTTCGCCAACGATTTGATGGACCTGGAAGAGCTCGGCCCGCTGGTCAACCGCGTCGGCTCCGACTCCTCCAGCATGGACAACATGCTCGAACTGATGGTCACCGGCGGCATCGACCTGTTCCGTGGCGTGCGGATGATCATTCCGCCTGCGTGGCAGAACGTCGAGACCATGGACCCCGATCTGCGGGCGTTCTATGAGTACAACTCGATGCACATGGAACCGTGGGACGGCCCGGCCGGCGTGGTCATGACCGACGGCCGCTACGCGGTGTGCCTGCTCGACCGTAACGGTCTGCGCCCGGCGCGTTGGGTGACCACCACCAACGGTTTCATCACCCTCGCGTCGGAAATCGGCGTGTGGAACTACCAGCCGGAAGATGTGATCGCCAAAGGCCGCGTCGGTCCTGGCCAGATCCTCGCCGTGGACACCGAAACCGGGCAGATCCTCGACACCGATGCGATCGACAACCGCTTGAAGTCCCGTCACCCATACAAGCAATGGCTGCGCAAGAATGCCCTGCGCATCCAGGCGACCATGGAAGACAACGACCACGGTTCGGCGTTCTACGACATCGACCAGCTCAAGCAGTACATGAAGATGTACCAGGTCACGTTCGAAGAGCGCGACCAGGTGCTGCGTCCGCTCGGCGAGCAAGGCTACGAGGCGGTCGGCTCGATGGGCGACGACACGCCGATGGCCGTGCTGTCCCAGCGCGTTCGCACGCCATACGACTATTTCCGCCAGCAGTTCGCCCAGGTGACCAACCCACCGATCGACCCGCTGCGTGAAGCCATCGTGATGTCCCTGGAAGTGTGTCTCGGCGCCGAGCGCAACATCTTCCAGGAATCGCCTGAGCACGCCTCCCGTGTGATCCTCAGCTCGCCGGTCATTTCCCCGGCCAAGTGGCGTTCGCTGATGACCCTGGAGCGTCCGGGCTTCGACCGCCAGATCATCGACCTGAACTACGACGAGAGCCTCGGCCTTGAAGCTGCGGTGCGCAATGTCGCGGACCAGGCCGAAGAAGCCGTGCGCGCCGGGCGTACCCAGATCGTGCTGACCGACCGTCACATCGCACCGGGCAAGCTGCCGATCCACGCCTCCCTGGCCACCGGCGCGGTCCATCACCGCCTGACCGAAAAAGGCCTGCGCTGCGACTCCAACATCCTCGTGGAAACCGCCACCGCCCGCGACCCGCATCACTTCGCGGTGCTGATCGGTTTCGGCGCCTCGGCGGTGTACCCGTTCCTCGCCTACGAAGTGCTCGGTGACCTGATCCGTACCGGTGAAGTGCTGGGCGACCTCTACGAGGTGTTCAAGAACTACCGTAAAGGCATCACCAAGGGCCTGCTGAAGATCCTGTCGAAGATGGGCATCTCCACCGTCACTTCCTACCGTGGTGCGCAGTTGTTCGAGGCCATTGGCCTGTCGGAAGAAGTCTGCGAGCTGAGCTTCCGTGGCGTACCGAGCCGCATCAAGGGTGCGCGTTTCGTCGACATCGAAGCCGAGCAGAAAGCCCTGGCGGCCGAAGCCTGGAGTGCGCGCAAGCCGATCCAGCAAGGCGGCCTGCTCAAGTTCGTACACGGTGGCGAGTATCACGCCTACAACCCGGACGTGGTCAGCACCCTGCAAGCCGCCGTGCAGCAGGGCGACTACGCCAAGTTCAAGGAATACACCGCGCTGGTGGATAACCGCCCGGTGTCGATGATCCGCGACCTGTTCAAGGTGAAAACCCTGGATACGCCGCTGGCCCTCAGCGAAATCGAACCGCTCGAATCGGTCCTCAAGCGCTTCGACTCCGCCGGTATTTCCCTGGGCGCCTTGTCGCCCGAGGCGCACGAAGCCCTGGCCGAAGCCATGAACCGCCTGGGTGCGCGTTCCAACTCCGGCGAAGGCGGCGAAGACCCGGCGCGCTATGGCACCATCAAGAGCTCGAAAATCAAGCAAGTGGCGACTGGCCGTTTCGGTGTAACTCCGGAATACCTGGTCAACGCCGAAGTGCTGCAGATCAAAGTCGCCCAGGGCGCCAAGCCCGGTGAAGGCGGCCAGTTGCCAGGCGGCAAGGTCAATGGTCTGATCGCCAAGCTGCGTTATGCGGTGCCGGGCGTGACCCTGATCTCGCCACCGCCGCACCACGACATCTACTCTATCGAAGACTTGTCGCAGCTGATTTTCGACCTCAAACAAGTCAACCCGCAGGCCCTGGTCTCGGTGAAACTGGTCGCCGAAGCCGGCGTGGGCACGATCGCCGCCGGTGTGGCCAAGGCCTATGCCGACCTGATCACCATCTCCGGCTACGACGGCGGCACCGGCGCTTCGCCGCTGACCTCGATCAAGTACGCCGGCGCTCCGTGGGAGCTGGGCCTGGCCGAGACGCATCAGACCCTGCGCGGCAACGACCTGCGCGGCAAAGTCCGGGTGCAAACCGACGGCGGCCTGAAAACCGGCCTCGACGTGATCAAGGCCGCGATCCTCGGCGCCGAAAGCTTCGGCTTCGGCACCGCGCCGATGATCGCCCTGGGCTGCAAATACCTGCGCATCTGCCACCTGAACAACTGCGCCACCGGCGTCGCCACTCAGAACGAGAAGCTGCGCAAGGATCACTACATCGGCACCGTCGACATGGTGGTGAATTTCTTCACCTACGTCGCCGAAGAAACCCGTGAGTGGTTGGCCAAGCTGGGCGTGCGCTCCCTCGAAGAGCTGATCGGCCGCACCGATCTGCTGGACATCCTCGAAGGCCAGACCGCCAAGCAACAACACCTGGACCTGACGCCGCTGTTGGGCAGCGATCATATCCCGGCCGACAAGCCGCAATTCTGCCAGGTGGACCGCAACCCACCGTTCGACAAGGGCCTGCTGGCCGAGAAGATGGTCGAGATGGCCGCTTCGTCGATCAACGACGCCAGCGGCGGCGAATTCAGCCTGGACATTTGCAACTGCGACCGTTCCATCGGCGCACGCATCTCCGGCGAAATCGCGCGCAAGCACGGCAACCAGGGCATGGCCAAGGCGCCGATCACCTTCCGCTTCATGGGCACCGCGGGCCAGAGCTTCGGCGTGTGGAACGCCGGTGGCCTGCACATGTACCTGGAAGGTGACGCCAACGACTACGTGGGCAAGGGCATGACCGGCGGCAAGCTGGTGATCGTTCCGCCTAAAGGCAGCGTCTACAAGACCCAGGACAGTGCCATCATCGGCAACACCTGCTTGTACGGCGCCACCGGCGGCAAGCTGTTCGCCGCGGGGACCGCCGGTGAGCGTTTCGCCGTGCGTAACTCCGGTGCCCACACCGTGGTGGAAGGCACTGGCGATCACTGCTGCGAGTACATGACCGGGGGCTTTGTCGCGGTACTGGGCAAGACCGGTTACAACTTCGGTTCGGGCATGACCGGCGGTTTCGCCTACGTGCTCGACCAGGACAACACCTTCGTCGACCGGGTCAACCACGAGTTGGTCGAGATCCAGCGGATCAGCGGCGAAGCGATGGAATCCCACCGTAACCACTTGCAGCACGTGCTGGACGAGTACGTCGAGGAAACCGGCAGCGAATGGGGTCGTAACCTCGCCGAGAACCTTGATGATTTCCTGCGTCGTTTCTGGCTGGTCAAGCCCAAGGCTGCCAACCTGAAATCGTTGCTTTCCAGCATCCGTGCCAACCCGCAGTGATATGCGCCTGAAGAGTTTGATGAGGTTTTAACATGGCTGAACGTCTGAATAACGACTTCCAGTTCATCGATGTCGGGCGCAAAGATCCGAAGAAGAAACTGTTGCGTCAACGCAAGAAAGAGTTCGTGGAAATCTACGAACCCTTCAAACCCCAGCAGTCGGCCGACCAGGCCCACCGCTGCCTGGGGTGCGGTAACCCGTATTGCGAATGGAAGTGTCCGGTACACAACTTCATTCCCAACTGGCTGAAACTGGTGGCCGAGGGCAACATCCTCGCCGCCGCCGAGCTGTCGCACCAGACCAACACCCTGCCGGAAGTCTGCGGCCGGGTGTGCCCGCAGGACCGTCTGTGCGAGGGTGCCTGCACCCTCAACGACGGTTTTGGCGCGGTGACCATCGGTTCGGTGGAGAAGTACATCACCGACACCGCCTTCGCCATGGGCTGGCGCCCGGACATGTCCAAGGTCAAGCCGAACGGCAAGCGCGTCGCGATCATCGGCGCGGGCCCGGCGGGCCTGGGCTGTGCCGACGTGCTGGTGCGTGGCGGCGTGACCCCGGTGGTGTTCGACAAGAACCCGGAAATCGGCGGCCTGCTGACCTTCGGCATCCCCGAGTTCAAGCTGGAAAAAACCGTGCTGAGCAATCGTCGTGAAGTGTTCACTGGCATGGGCATCGAGTTCCGCCTGAACACCGAAGTCGGCAAAGACGTGACCATGGAACAACTGCTCGCCGAATACGATGCGGTGTTCATGGGCATGGGCACCTACACCTACATGAAGGGCGGCTTTGCCGGCGAGGACCTGCCGGGCGTGTACGACGCGCTCGACTTCCTGATCGCCAACGTCAACCGCAACCTGGGCTTTGAAAAGTCGCCGGAAGACTTCATCGACATGAAAGGCAAGAAGGTCGTGGTGCTGGGCGGTGGCGACACCGCGATGGACTGCAACCGCACCTCGATCCGCCAGGGCGCCAAGTCGGTGACCTGTGCGTATCGTCGTGACGAAGCGAACATGCCGGGCTCGCGCAAAGAGGTGAAGAACGCCAAGGAAGAAGGCGTGAAATTCCTCTACAACCGCCAGCCGATCGCGATTGTCGGTGAAGACCGCGTCGAAGGCGTGAAGGTGGTCGAGACCCGTCTCGGCGAACCGGACGCCCGTGGCCGTCGCAGCCCCGAGCCGATCCCGGGTTCCGAAGAGATCATCCCGGCCGACGCCGTGGTCATCGCCTTCGGCTTCCGCCCAAGCCCGGCGCCGTGGTTCGAGCAGTTCCAGATCCAGACCGACAGCCAGGGCCGCGTCGTCGCCCCGGAACAAGGCCAGTACAAGCACCAGACCAGCAACCCGAAGATCTTCGCCGGTGGCGACATGGTGCGCGGCTCTGACCTGGTAGTGACGGCGATCTTCGAAGGCCGCAACGCCGCCGAAGGTATCCTGGACTACCTGCAGGTCTGACCCCGATCCCGAGTTGAAATGGGATCAATATGTGGGAGGGGGCTTGCCCCCGATAGCGGTAGTCCAGTTAAAGATACTGAGACTGACACACTGCAATCGGGGGCAAGCCCCCTCCCACATTCGGTTTTGATGTGCCCAAGAGATTGTCGTAAATCAACCCGATAGATAAAAGGCACGGCTCATCCCGTGCCTTTTGCGTCGCGCTCTGAGAAAATGCCCGTACTTTTTTTGCGGATGCCGACATGACTGCCCTCAAGAACGACCGTTTCCTTCGTGCCCTGCTCAAGCAGCCCGTAGACGTCACCCCTGTGTGGATGATGCGTCAAGCCGGTCGCTACCTGCCGGAATACCGCGCCAGCCGCGCCCAGGCCGGCGACTTCATGAGCCTGTGCATGAACCCGGAGTTCGCCTGCGAAGTCACCCTGCAGCCGTTGGACCGCTACCCGGAGCTGGATGCGGCCATCCTCTTTTCCGATATCCTCACCATTCCTGACGCCATGGGCCAAGGCCTGTACTTCGAGACCGGCGAAGGCCCGCGTTTCAAGAAAGTCATCAGCACCCTGGCCGACATCGAAGCGCTGCCGATCCCGGACCCGCACAAAGACCTCGGTTACGTGATGGACGCCGTCAGCACCATCCGCCGCGAGCTCAATGGCCGCGTGCCGCTGATCGGCTTCTCCGGCAGCCCCTGGACCCTGGCCACCTACATGGTCGAAGGCGGCTCGTCGAAAGACTTCCGCAAGACCAAGGCCATGCTCTACGACAACCCGCAGGCCATGCACCTGCTGCTGGACAAGCTGGCGCAGTCGGTCACCTCGTACCTCAACGGCCAGATCATGGCCGGCGCGCAAGCGGTGCAGATCTTCGACACCTGGGGCGGCAACCTGTCGGCGGCGGCGTACCAGGAGTTCTCCCTGGCCTACATGCGCAAGATCGTCAGCGGCCTGATCCGCGAACACGAAGGCCGTAAAGTGCCGGTGATCCTGTTCACCAAGGGCGGCGGCCTGTGGCTGGAAAGCATCGCCGATGCCGGCGCGGATGCCCTGGGCCTGGACTGGACCTGCGACATCGGCGACGCCCGCCGTCGCGTCGGCAACCAGGTTGCCCTGCAAGGCAACATGGACCCGACGGTGCTGTACGCCAAGCCAGAAGCCATCTGCACCGAAGTCGGGCGCATCCTGGCCAGCTACGGCAAGGGCAGCGGGCATGTGTTCAACCTGGGTCACGGCATTACGCCGGAAGTGAACCCGGAACATGCCGGCGCGTTCTTGCGCGCGGTGCATGAGTTGTCGGCGCAGTATCACGAGTGATCGCCGCCGAATGAAAAACGCCCGGCTTATGCCGGGCGTTTTTGTTTGTCAGGCCGTTTGCAGCGGCGGCAATTTCGCCAACTTCAACGCCACCAGCAACGCGCCGAGCAACAGCGCGACGATAAACCCGCCAATCCCGTTCCACCCGGCCAAATGCCAGAAGACCCCCCCCGTGGTGCCGGCGACGCTTGACCCCGCGTAGTAGCAGAACAGGTACAGCGACGACGCTTGCCCCTTGGCTTTCACCGCGCGACGGCCGATCCAGCTGCTGGCCACCGAGTGCGCGCCGAAGAAACCGAAGGTGAACACCAGCATGCCGGGTATCACCAGCCACAGCGGAGTGAACAGGGTCAGGCCGATGCCGCCAAGCATCGACACGATGGTGGCCCACAGCACACGGCGGCGGCCGAGGCGGTCGGCCAGCGCGCCGATTTTCGCCGAGCTGTAGATGCCCGAGAGGTACACCAGCGACAACAGGCCGACCACGGCCTGGCTCAGGTCATACGGGTCGGCCAGCAGGCGATAGCCGATGTAGTTGAACATCGTCACAAACGCGCCCATCAGCAGGAAGGCTTCGAGGAACAACCACGGCAGGCCCGCGTCCTTGAAGTGCATGACGAAGCCGTCCACCAGGCTGCGCGGCTTGAGGCTGCTGGCGCGGAAGTTGCGCGATTCGGGGAGGATTTTCCAGAACACCGTCGCGGCGATCAGGGCCAGGGCGCCGATGATCAGCACGGCGGTGTGCCAGCTGACGAAGTCGATCAATACGCCGATGATCAGGCGCCCGCTCATGCCGCCGATGGCGTTACCGCCGATGTACAGGCCCATGGCCAGGCCGATGTGCTGCGGGTGGATCTCTTCGCTCAGGTAAGTCATCGCCACGGCAGCCAGGCCACTCAGCGACAGCCCCAGCAGCGCGCGCATCAGCAGAATCCCTTCCCAACTCGGCATCAGGCCGCTGGCGATGGTGGACAGGGCGGCACAGAACAACGCGGCGACCATCACCGGCTTGCGCCCCAGGGTGTCGGAAATCGGCCCGGTGATCAGCAGGCCCAGGGCGAGCATCGCCGTGGACACCGACAGCACCAGGCTGCTTTGCGCCGCGTTGATGGAAAATTCGTGGGACAACGCCGGCATCATCGGCTGCACGCAATACAGCAGGGCAAACGTCGCGAAGCCGCCGCAGAACAGCGCCAGCACGGTCCGCATGAACATCGGTGTACCTTTTTCGATGTACGTGTCAGTGAGCTGCTCCACCCTCTTATCCAGGGCAGTCAACGGGACTTCTTGAGCGAATGGAGCGACAGCAGATTTCACGGGGACCTCGGGGAGGAAAAGCCTGCCAGGACCGGCAATGCAAAAAAGAATATAGCTGCCTAATGATTCTTTCCAATATATTGTTCGACCTGTTTGATAGCTTTAACGACCTAATGAGGCTGCTATGGAATTACGTCACCTGCGGTACTTCATCGCCGTCGCCGAAGAGCTGCATTTTGGCCGGGCCGCGCAGGTGCTGGGCATCTCGCAACCGCCTCTGAGCCAGCAGATCCAGGCGCTGGAGCACGAGGTGGGGGCGCGTTTGTTCGAGCGGACCAACCGTCGGGTCGAACTGAGCGAAGCCGGGCGCTTGTTCCTGCACGAGGCGCGACTGGTGCTGGCGCAAGTCGATAAGGCCGCGGATGTGGCACGCCGGGCGCAGTTGGGTGAGCTGGGCGAACTGAAGATCGGCTTCACGTCGTCGGCGCCGTTCAATTCGAGCATCCCCCAGGCGATCTTTGCGTTTCGCCAGGCGTTCCCGGCGGTCCACCTGAGTTTGCAGGAAATGAGCAGCACCGAGGTAGCCGAGTCGCTGGTGGATGAGTCGATCCAGGTCGGCTTGATGCGGCCGCTGCCGTTGCCAGACTCGCTGAGTGTGGTGGAGTTGATGCGCGAACCTCTGGTGGCGGTGCTCAACGCCGATCATCCCTTGGTGCAAGGCAGCGAGCGGGGCTTGCACCTGGTGCAGTTGGCCGAGGAGCCGTTCGTGTTTTTCCCGCGCAGCTACGGCAGCGGCCTCTACGCGCAACTGCTCAACCTGGCCCGCGACGCCGGCTTCAGCCCGCGCTTTGCCCAGGAAGCCGGGGAGGCGATGACGATCATCGGGTTGGTCGCGGCGGGGTTGGGCGTGTCGGTGCTGCCGGCGTCCTACCAGCGCATCCGCATCGATGGCGTGGTCTATCGCACCCTGCTCGACCAGGAGGCGGTGACGGCGGTATGGCTGGTGCAGCGCAAGGGCGCGCAAACGCCGATGGCGCAGGCGTTTGTGGAGTTGTTGACGCGTAAGGCGGCGGTTCGCAGCGCGCTTGGGGGGCGGTGAGTTCAGCTGTGTTTTGCCAGCGCTTGCAGAGCCAGGCAGGACGCGGCGATGACAAGCCCACCGGTTTGTGAAGAGGGCGCCGAACGGCGCCCTTTGTCGTTTCCGGGGTTACTGCATCCCCGCCGAACGCAACCCCGCCATGATGTCCCGATCCAGCATGCTCACCCAACGGTTGTAGTTGCGATGGATCTTGCCGTCCTTGTAGCCCAGGTCGCGGCTGTCGCGGTAAGTGATGGCGTAGCTGTTGCGGGTGTAGCGGATGTCGATGGCGGCGTAGAACTGATTGCGCACGGTGATCTCAGCCTGCACCAGTTGCGGGCTCAGGCGTTGCACGGTCCATTCGCGTTTTTGCAGGGCGGTGACGATCACCTGTTTGACTTGTTCTTCGCTGACCTGGGCACCCGCCGGCAAGTCGTGCTGGGTGTTGAGCACCGGTTTGCTGGTGCAACCGGCGCCGGTCAGCAGGGCCAGGGTGATCAGGGTGGCGCGTAGCAAGGAAGACATTCCGTTTTCTCCAGTCGATGTAAAAAGTCAGGACCAGCGGCGGAAGATCAACGAGGTGTTGACGCCGCCGAAGGCAAAATTGTTGTTCATCACGTAGTCGTGGTGCATCTCGCGAAACTCACCTTGCAGGTAATCCAGCTCGCCGCACTGCGGGTCGACGGAATCCAGGTTGAAGGTGTGTACGTACTGGTCGCGGTTCATCATCTCGATGCTGAACCACGACTCCAGCGCCCCGCACGCGCCCAGGGTGTGGCCGAGGAAACTCTTCTGCGAGCTGATGGGCATGCGGCTGCCGAACAGGCTGTTGGTGGCCAGGGTTTCGGCGATGTCGCCCTGGTCGGTGGCGGTGCCATGGCCGTTCACGTAGCCGATGACCGAGGGCTCAAGCCCGGCGTCTTCCAGGGCCAGCTCCATGGCGCGGCGCATGGTTTTCTGTTCCGGGCGCGTGGTGTGCTGGCCGTCGGCGTTGCTGCCGAAACCGACAATTTCGGCGTGGATATGCGCGCCACGGGCCAGGGCGTGTTCCAGTTCTTCGAGTACCAGCATGCCGCCGCCTTCGCCGATCACCAGGCCGTCGCGGCCGCTGTCGTAGGGGCGCGGGCTGGTCTGTGGCGCATCGTTCTTCAGACTGGTGGCGTAGAGCGCGTCAAACACCATGGCTTCGGTGGGGCACAGCTCTTCGGCGCCGCCGGCGAGCATCAGCGGCAGGCGTCCGAACTTGATCGCCTCATAGGCATAGCCGATGCCCTGGCTGCCGCTGGTGCAAGCGCTGGACGTGGGAATCAAGCGCCCGGTGAGGCCAAAGAAGATGCTGATATTCGCCGCCGTGGTGTGGGGCATCATGCGGACATAGGAGTTGGCGTTCAGCCCCTCGGCCACCGAGTTGAGCAGCATGTTGCCGAACGCCTTGATCTCGTCGGTGCTGCCGGTGGACGAGCCGCAGGCCACGCCCATGCGCCCGTCCTTGATCGACTCGTCACCGAGCAAGCCGGCGTCTTTCAGCGCCTGCTCCGCCGCCCACACCGCCAGGCGCGATACGCGGCCCATGCTGCGCAGTTGCTTGCGGGTCCAGTGCGCGGGCACGACGAAGTCGTCGATCGGCCCGGCCAGGCGCGTGTTCAATTCGCTGAAACGGTCCCACTCGTCCATGCGCCGGATGCCGCTGCGGTTGGCGCGAAAGTTGGCGGCGATGGTGTTCCAGTCGCTGCCCAGGGAGGTGATGCCGGCCATGCCGGTTACGACCACGCGCTTCATCAACACAGACCTCCGTTCACGGCCAAGACCTGGCGGGTGATATAGCCGGCTTCGGCCGACATCAGGAAATTCACCGCGCCGGCCACTTCTTCCGGCGTGCCCATGCGCTGCGCCGGGATCATTTTCATCAGCTCTTCGACCGGCACGTTTTCATCGAGCATCGCGGTGTCGATCAGGCCCGGTGCGACGCAGTTGACGGTGATCTTGCGCTTGCCCAGCTCGATGGCCAGGGCCTTGGCCGCGCCGATCAGGCCGGCCTTGGAGGCGCTGTAGTTGACCTGGCCGCGATTGCCGATCAGCCCGGACACCGAGGTGATGCACACGATACGCCCGGCGGCGCGACGGCGGATCATCGGCATCATCACCGGGTGCAGCACGTTGTAGAAACCGTCGAGGTTGGTACGCATCACCACGTCCCAGTCGTCTTCCGACAAGGCCGGGAACGCGCCGTCGCGGGTCAGGCCGGCGTTGAGCACCACGCCGTAATACGCGCCGTGTTGTTCCACGTCGGCTTCGAGGATTGCCTTGCACTCGGCCCGCTCGGAAACGTCGAATTGCAGCACCCGCGCCTTGCGGCCCAGGGCTTCGATCTCGACCTGCACCGCGTCGGCTTCTGCTCGACCGCTGCGGCAATGCAACACGATGTCGTGCCCGGCCTGCGCCAGGCGCAGGGCAATGGCGCGGCCGATGCCACGGCTGGAGCCGGTGACCAGTACGGATTCAGTCATGGCGTTTCGTCCTTCGATTCATCTAAATAGGTGGCCGCCTGGGGCGGTCGAAATACGTTCAAGCGGGCGCTGGCGTGGATACCGTCGCCGGTCAGGTGGCATTCGAACACACCCATGCCGTTGTCGTCTTCCAGGGAGCGCAGGCCGTGGATGGTCAACTCGGCACCGGCCGGGAAGTGCTCCACGTTGCACTCGAACTTACGCGTGCCCAACAGGAAGCCCAGCTCCACCGCCTGGCCGTTCTGGCGCGCGCGGCAACCGGCATAGGCGGCGACGCTTTGCGCCATCAGCTCGATGCCGACCCAGGCCGGCAGGCTGCCGTCGGGGCGGTTGAACAAGCCACCGGGCTTGACGGTGAGGCGGGTGTGAATCTGCTCTTCGTCGAACGACAGCACCTGGTCGATCAGGATCATGTCGCCCGCGTGGGGCAGCAGTGCGGCGAGTGGCCAATCGATCATGGGGCCTCTGCGATAATCAGGCTGACATTATTGCCGCCGAAGGCAAACGAGTTGCTCATCAGGCAGCGTTTTTTCAAGGTGTCACCTCGGCGTGCCCACTGCAAGGCAGGCAGCGCCGGGTCGGCCTGGCCGTCCCATACGTGGGGCGGCAGCCGGCCGTGGGCCAGGCTCAGCCAGCAGAACGCCGCTTCCAGCGCGCCGGCCGCGCCCAGGGTGTGGCCGCTCATCGGTTTGGTCGAAGAACAGGCCACGCCGTCGGGGAACAGGTTGGCGACGGCCAGGCTTTCCATGGCGTCGTTGTGTTGGGTGGCGGTGCCGTGCAGGTTCAGGTAGCCGATCTGCTCCGGCTTCAAGCGCGCGCTGGCCAGGGCCTTGCGCATCGCCAGCAACGCGCCTTTGCCAGTGGGCTCCGGCGCGGAAATATGGTGTGCATCGCAACTCGCGCCACTGCCTAGCAGCGCGATGGGGGCGGGCTCGCGAGTCATCAAAAACAACACCGCCGCTTCGCCGATGTTGATGCCGTTGCGGTTCACCGAAAACGGGTTGCAACGCTCGCTCGAGACCGCCTCCAGCGCGGTAAAGCCGTTAAGCGTCAGCTTGCACAGGCTGTCGACGCCGCCGCAGATCACCGCATCGCACAGGCCCAGCTCCAGCAGGCGCCGGGCACTCATCAACGCGCGGGCGCTGGAGGTGCAGGCGGTGGAAATCACATAGGCCGGGCCGCTCAGTTGCAGCCAGTCGGCGAGGAAGTTCGCCGGGGCGCTGAGTTCCTGTTGCTGGTAGTCGTAGTCGTCGGGGAACCGATGATCGCTCAGGTAACGGGCAATGCCGCGACTGGCTTCGTCGATGCCCGAGGTGCTGGTGCCGAGCACAATGCCGACCCGCGCCGCGCCGTAGCGTTGGATCGCCTGGCGGATCTCGCTGTCGATCTGCAACGCGGCTTCGAGCAGCAACTGGTTATTGCGGCTGCTTTGCTGGCCCAGCTCGGGCGGGATGGTCGCCAGTGCGCCCGGTACGCCGGCAACCGGCAACACGCACTCCGGCACCCAGTCGCTTTCGGCGCGCATGCCGGAGCAGTCGCCGGCAAACAGGCTGCGGCTGACGTCGGCCTGGCCGCGCCCGAGAGCGCAGATCACGCCGAGGGCATTCAGATACGCGGTCATCGCGCCATTCCCAGCGGGGTGATGCGATAGCTCAGCGGTTGCCCGCGCATGTTCACGCTGAACACCTCGGATGACTGATAGACGATTTGCCAATGGCCCGGCAGGGTGCGTGTCAGGTCCATCGCTTGGGCGTTCGGGTACAGCGCGCGGAGGTCATCCGCCGAAGTCAGTGCAAACAGCAACGCGGCGAACAGCTCGCGCGCCTGGGGATTGGGCGGCAGCAACCCGTCGGCCTGCCACTGGCCGTCGATCAGCTTCTGCCGGGCCTGGGGGATACCCAGCGGGTCCATCATCGACCAGCGGATCGCGTTGCCTTCGCGCTGGATCACCAGCAACCAGTCCTGGCTCTGGCCGTCCGCCAGGCGCTGCACGTGCAGTTGCATCGGCAAGGCCAGGGCCGGGTTTTTTGCCGGCAAGGGCGGTTGGCTGGCGCAGGCGCTCAGCAGCAACAGGCAGCCGATCAGCAGCGCACGCATCATGGTGTCGCGCTCGCCAGGGGTTTGCGTGCCACGCAGTTGACCAGGGTTTCTTCGCGCTGGCCCACCGGCGGAGCCTGGCGCAGGCCCCAGCGTTCCAGCAGGCCGAAATCGCTGGCCCGGCTCCACCACAGGTATGGGTAGGAGACGTTCTGCGCGCCGAATTCAAAGCCCTGCTCGTGCAGCATCTGCAGGTACTCTTCGGCGCTTTTCTGCACCTGCATGGGGTGGCGGAACAGCCAGCGAATCACCCAGGTGTCGATATAGGCTTCGGTGGACTCGGCAAACAGCAGATAGCCGCCGGGCTTGAGGACCCGGTAGAACTCTTTCAATGCGCGGTGCTGCTCAACCAGATGATGGAAGGTCTGGTGGCAGAACAGGATATCGACGCTGGCGTCGGCGACGTCGAGGGTGGCGCAGTCGCTGCCGATCAGCTCGACCTCCAGCCCTTGGTGCGCGGCTTCCGCCTTGCTCAGCTCAAGGCTGTGCGGGTCGGCATCCAGCCCGATCAGGCGGGACGGCGCAAACACTTGCTGCAACAGCTTGAAGGATTTGCCCTGGCCGCAGCCGGCGTCCAGCAGTACCGGCGCCACCGGCAGCGGTTCGCTGAACAGGCTGCGCAGGTCGTTGATCGCCACGCGCAACACATGGTGCTGCCAGGTGTGGCTGCGCAGGAACCAGAAGCCGAACTTGGTTTCTTCGACGTAGTTCTTACTCAAGTACTGACTGCTCACACGGCATCCCCTGCACAAATTTCCGACAACATCCGTAACCGCCGCTTGGGCTCGCTGACAAACGGGTTGCGCTCGTCCCAGGCGTAGCCGGCGAGGATCGAACTGATCATCCGGCGAATCTCCGGCGAGCTGCCGGCGTGAAAAATAACATCCTGGAACGTCCCGGCGTACCAGCCTTCGACGTAGCAGCGGAAGGTGTCGACGCCGCGCTTCAACGGCTCGGCAAACTCGCGCTGCCAGTCCACGGTTTCGCCGTTGAGCTGACGATGCAGCACGCCCGCGGCCATGCTCGCCGAACGCATGGCGATGGTCACGCCGGAGGAGAACACCGGGTCGAGGAATTCTGCCGCGTTGCCCAGCAGCGCAAAGCCCGGGCCGTGCAAGGTTTTGACGTTGGCCGAGTAGCCGCCGATGGTACGCGCGGGGGTATCCCACACGGCGTTCTGCAGCACGCTGCTGAGGCTTGGGGTTTCGTCGATGAACCCGCGCAGGCACGCGTCCAGGTCGTTGTCGCGGCCGGCGAAATGTTCCTTGGCCGCCACTACGCCCACGGAGCAACGGCCGTTGCTGAACGGGATGGTCCAGAACCAGATGTCGCGCTGGGTCGGGTGGGTCGTCACGAGGATCTTGGTGCGGTCGAAGCCTGGGTGTTCGATGCGGTCCTCGACATGGCTGAACACCGCCTGGCGCAACGGGAAATCCGACGGCGCTTCCAGGTCCAGCAGGCGCGGCAGGACGCGGCCGTAGCCGCTGGCGTCGAGCACGAACTTGGCTTTGATGTGGTACTCGCTGCCGTTCTCCCGGCGCACATGCAGGTAGTGGGTTTCACCGCTGAAATCCACGCCGACGATGGTTTCGCCGTAACGGATGTCGACGCCTTGCAGCGCCGCCTGATCGGCCAGCAACTTGTCGAACTCGCCGCGCTGCACCTGGAAGGTGGTCGGCTTGCCGTGGCTGAACGTATCGCCGAAATCAAACGCACTGTAGCGCTCGCCCCAGGCGAATGCGGCACCGGTTTTCACCTGGAAACCCGCGGCCTGCACGGCGTCGAGCATGCCGGCCTCTTCGATAAAGTCGATGCAGTGCGACAGCAGGCTTTCACCGATCGAAAAACGTGGGAAATGCTGGCGCTCGATAATCAATACATCATGCCCTTTACGCTTTAACAGCGCTGCAGCGATGGCACCGGACGGGCCGGCACCGATCACCACCACCTGGCGACGTTCCATTTCAACTATGGGCACGAGGGCTCCTTGCCGCTTTGGCGATAATCACATTCATGAGGCGTGCTTCTGTCGGCCGGCCCAGGGCGCCAGCATAAAGCTGAAGGCCAGGCCCAGGCTGACCGACAGGCCGAAATTACTCACCGCGGGTGTACTCGACAGCGCCAGCAGGCCGAACGACAACCAGGTCGTCAGTGCCGCCAGCAGTGTTCCTAATAGGCTGACCGCAGGCCCGCCGATCTGTTCACGCATCAGGATCGCGTAGTCGACGCTGATGGCGGTGACCAGCAGCAGGCCGAACAGGCTGAACAGCGTCAGCGGCTGGCCCAGCCAACCGAGGCTGGCCAGGCTGCACAGCGCGGCCAGCAACGGCAGAGCGACGATGCGCAGCGCGCCGCCAAAGCCGAAGGGCACGATCAGCAACAGCACGATCAGCCCGCACGACATCAACTTCAATTCAGCCGCGCTGATCTGCGTGGCGGCGAACACCCGGTTCAACTCCCCCAGGCGATCCACCAGTTGCACCCCCGGCAAATCCGCGGCCTGCACCTGCAGCAGCGCCGGGTCGCTCAAGCCTTGCAGGCTGATCATGGCTGCCACACCGCCGTCGACCGGGCCCAGCCACAGCGTGCGCCAGGGTTCGGCCAGCGGCCCGAGCAGTGCAGCGTCGATGTCTTGGGTGGGCAGCGCTTGCAGTTGAGCGACTTCGGCTTGCAGCGCGCCGACGGGCACGCCGAGGTCCAGCAGCGGTTGCCAGTGCGCGGGAAGTGCATTCAGCGCCTCGCGCAGCTGTTGTTGCTCGGCGGGCAGGTTGACCAGTTGGTTCAGCGCCAGATAACCCTGGAGCTTGTCCATATTCACCAGCTGTTCCAGGCGCTGGCCCAGGGCGGCCTGGCGTTCCAGCAACTGCTGCTGATTGTCGGCGCGCACCAGGAAGAACTGGCTGGTGGGTTGGAACCCGGTGATCCGCGCCACGGCCTGGGCTTCCTGCAGCAATTGCGGCGGGGCGCCGATCCACTGGCGCAGATCGTTTTTACTGTTCAACTGCCACAAGCCGCCGGCGCAAAACAGCAGCACCCACACCAGCAGCACCGCGCTCGGCACGCGCTTGATCAACCCGGAACGCATCAGCCACAGGCGCTCGGCGATGCGCAACGGCCATTGCGCCGGGCGCAGGTCGACACCCTTGAGCAGCGCCGGCAACAGGCACACGGCCGACAGGTACGCACCGACCAGGCCGGCAGCGGAGAATACGGCGATCTGGGTCAGCGCCGGGAACGGCGTCCAGGCCAGCGCCAGGTAACCGATGCAACTGGTCGCCAGGCTCAGGCTCAGGCCCGGCAGGGTCAGGCGCAACGCCGGCCAACTGCGCCACGGCTGCAGGCTCCAGCTTTTCGACAAATAGTGCAGCGGGTAGTCCACCGCCACGCCGATCAGGCTGGAACCGAGCACCAGCGTCATCACATGCATATGCCCGAACAGCGCCACACAGGCCACCGCGCCGAACAGCATGCCCACCAGCACCGGCACGAAGGCCAGCAGCACGCGCCAGCGGCGGAACGCCAGGAGCAACAGCAGCAGAATGCCGAGGGTGGCGCCGCCGCCGACCCAGGTGATTTCGCGGCTGGCTTGCTGTTGCCCGCTGGCAGCGTAGAGCAAACCGCTGGCCGCGAGCAGTTGCGCGCCGTGCTCGGTGGCCTGGACGCGACTGGCCTGGAGCAGGTCCGCGACCTGCAGGGGCAGTTTCATATCGAAGGCATTGCCGGTGGTGCGCGCACGCAGCAGCACCCAGCTCTTGCCGTCGGCATCGGCGATCAATGCGCCGCTGCCGATATCCAATTGCACCGCGCCGCTCTGCGGCTGGCTGTTCTGAATGCGTCCGGTCAGGCCCAGCCAGTCGTCCTGGCTCGGCACCAGGCTGAACCCGGTGAACGGGTCGAACAGCGCTTGCACGCGCTGCTGGATGAAGGCGTCGGGGTGGTCGATCAGTTGCTCGCGGTCCTTGGCCGCGAGCATCGACAAACGCCCGCGCAACAATTGCGCGCGCAGTGCCGGCAGGTCGGCTTGCAGGTTCCATTGGACCTTTTCAAACAGGCCGCTGGCTTGCCAGCGCGCGCCCAGTTGCTCGGCCACGTTGACCGCTTGCTGGCGGTCGGCGTGCCCCACGAGGACCAGGATTTCGCGGTTCAACGGTTCCTGCATGCGCTGTTCGGCTTGCAGTTCGAGGGCGTCCGGCGTGTTGCCCGGCACCAGTTCCATCAGGTTGGCCGACAACGGCGCGCCATGGCGCCATTGCCAGCCGGCCAGGGCCAGCACGGCCACCAGCAGGGTCAGGAACAGGCGCGGCAATAAACGCTCACTGGGCAAAGTCGTGTTGCTCCGCATCGCTCAGGGGAAGGTCGGCGCTGCTGTCCTGCATGCGCAGCACGGTGCTGTCGCCCTGGGTTTCCAGCAGTTCGATGCTGTGGACCAGCGTGCCGCCGTCGATATTGATCTGCTTGAACACTTGCTTGAGCAGCAGCGAGCGCGGGGTCAGCGTCAACTGCCACTGCTCGGCTTCGCCCTGCAGTTGCAGGTCGAAGTCACGCTGCAAGCCGCTGCTGTCGCCCTGCAGCACGGCGAGGAACAGGCGGTTCTGCTCGGCCCCGGCGCTCTTGTTCGGCAGCGTCTGCCAGCCGTTGGCGTCACGCCGCGCAATGCCTTGGGTACTGATGCGGTAATCCTGTTGCAGCGGGGTTTTGAGCAGCCACAGCAGGCCGTGGTCTTTGGCCAGGACGAAGGTGCCTTTGCTGACCAAGGGCTGCGGCAGGGCGCGCAGGTGTTTTTCCTGGATGAAGCTGCCGTGGATCACGCTGGGTTTGGCCAACTGATCGCTCAGTTGCTGCAGATCGAACCCATGGGCCGCCGCCGAAAAACCAAACAACGCGAACACTGTAGGAGCGAGCTTGCTCGCGAAAAACCTGAGGGCACCGCGGGGTGTCAGGTGGCCAGCGTTATCGTTGACGATCTTCGCGAGCAAGCTCGCTCCTACAGGGGTCAGCATTTCAGGGCCTTTTCGATCGCGTCGATGAAGACGGTAGGGGACGCCAGTTGCATCTCGCGGCTGGCGATTTGTACCGCTACTTGTACCGTGCTGGCACGGGTCAGGCGTTCGCCGCTGGTACGGTCGGTGATCAGGTAATTGACCTTCAAGCGGTTCTCCCACTCCACTAGGCTGGCGCGCACGTTGAGCGTCTGGCCGAAGGTGGCGCCGCGCACATAGCGCAGTTGCATGTCGATCACCGGCCAGGCGTAGCCCGACTCGAGCATCGCTGCGTAGTTATGGCCGATCTTGTCGAGCAGGGCGCAGCGGGCGATTTCCAGGTACTTCACGTAGTGCCCGTGCCAGACCACGTTCATGGTGTCGATGTCGAAAAACGGCACGAGGATTTCCGTGTCGCAATGCAGTACGCCCGGGCTACGCATGCAGCCTCCAGTGTTGCTCGGCGATGCGTTGCAGGCACAGGCGCAGCTCGCCTTCGAGGGCGCGGTCTTCGATCACCGGCGGGAAGTCCTTGGCCAGCTCGCTGTGCATCGCTGCCAACGCCGGCGGCAATGGGCGCGCCTCGGCGGCCTGGGCGCGCAGCCACACGCCCTGGTTGGCGGCGAGCAGGGTGGCGGCGGCGACCTGTTCGGTCAGCTCCAGCACACGGATCGCATCGCGGGCGGCGATGGTGCCCATGCTCACTTTGTCCTGGTTGTGGCACTCGGTGGAGCGTGAAAACACGCTGGCCGGCATGGTGTTCTTCAGCGCTTCGGCGGTCCAGGCGCTGGTGCCAATCTGCACCGCCTTGAAGCCGTGGTTGATCATCGCGCGGTCGGCCGGGGCGCCGGACAGGTTGCTCGGCAGGCCGTGGTTGTAACGCACGTCCACCAGCAGGGCGAGCTGGCGGTCGAGCAGGTCGGCGACGTTGGCCACCAGGGTCTTGAGGCTGTCCATGGCGAAGGCGATGTGCCCGCCGTAGAAGTGCCCGCCGTGCAGCACGCGCTCTGCTTCGGCGTCGATGATCGGGTTGTCGTTGGCGCTGTTGAGTTCGATCTCGATGAACGAGCGCAGCCAGTTCAGGCTGTCGGCCAGCACGCCGAGAACATGGGGCGCGCAACGCAGCGAGTAGCGGTCCTGCAAACGGTGCAGCGGCGCAGTCGGCGCATCGATGGCCAGGTCTTGGCGCAACCACGCGGCGACTTGCATCTGCCCCGGGTGCGGCTTGGCGGCGAACAGGCGCTCGTCGAAGTGTTCCGGGTTGCCTTGCAGCGCCACCACGTTCAGCGCGGTGATGCGCGTGGCCAATTGCAGCAGGTAATCGGCGCGGGCGAAGGCCAGGCAGGCGAGGCCGGTCATCACGGCGGTGCCGTTCATCAGTGCGAGGGCTTCCTTGGGCCGCAGGACCAGCGGCGCCCAGCCCAGTTCGCGGTGGACGTCGATGGCCTGGCGGCGTTCGCCACGGAACAGCACGTCGCGTTCGCCGGAGAGCGTCGCGGCCACGTAGGACAGCGGCGTCAGGTCGCCGCTGGCGCCCACCGAGCCTTCTTCCGGGATCAGCGGCAGCACGTCGTGTTCGAGGAACGCGTGCAGGCGTTCGAGCAGTTCCACGCGCACCCCGGACACGCCGTGGCACAGCGACTGCAAACGCGCCGCGAGCACGGCGCGGGTGGCTCGCGCGTCGAGCAACTTGCCCAGGCCGCAACCGTGGAAGGTGTACAGGTGCCGCGGCAGGGCTTCGACGTGCTGCAACGGCACCGCCACCACGCACGAGTCGCCATAGCCGGTGGTCACGCCGTAGATCACGCCTTCCTTGTCCAGCAGCGAGTCGAGGAACTGCGCGCCCTTGGCGATGCGCTGGCGATACGCGGCATCATCCTGCAAGTGCGTGGGCGCCTGACGATTGGCCAGGGCCAATACGTCTTCAATGCGCAAAGCGCGTTCGCCAAACGTTACCGGCTCAAGATGCGTCGTCATCGGTCTTCCAGAAAGGGTAAAAGTTGAACCATTGTTGGGGCGCTTCCAGGCAGAACTGGCCCAGGCGTGCGGCGTAGCGTGCGGTCCACAGGGCGATGACCTGTTCGCGGGTGCTGCGTTTCCATTCGATCAGTTGGGCAAACGGTTCGATGCTCAGGCGATAGCGGCCCTGGTGCTTGAGGCACATCAGCAGGTTGACCGGGCATTTCAGCAGGCCGGCCAGCAGCCACGGGCCCTGGGGGAAGGCGGCGTCATGGCCGAGGAAGTCCACGCGCACCGTGCGCCCGCCGTGCAGTGGCACGCGGTCGCCGGCAATCGCCAGCCATTCGCCGTCGTCCAGGCGCTGGCTGAGCAGCAGCATGGTCGCCGGGTCCAGCTCGCTGACCTGGATCAGGCGCAAATGGGTCGCGCCGGCTTCGCCCAGCAGGCGGTTGAAGCGTTCGGCGTGCTTGGTGTGGACCAGCACGTTCATGGTGACTTTTTCGCCGATCTCCGCGAGCGCGCGGCACACTTCGAGGTTGCCCAGGTGCGCGCCCACCAGCATCTGCCCGCGTTCGCCGCGCAGTTGGCCGCGCAATTGCGCCGGGTCGTGGATTTCGATCTGCTCGATGCGCAGCTTGCCGTTCCACACGTCGAGCTTGTCCAGCAGCGCATCGGCAAATGCCATGAACTGGCCGAAGACTTTACGCAGGGTCGGGCGCAGCTCGTCACGGCCGCTCCATTGCGCCAGGCGCTGCTGGTATTGCCAGGTGCTCTGGCGCGCGGTACGGCCGAACAGGAAGAAGTACAGCACGATGCCGTACAGCAGCGGGCTCAACAGCCGGCGCCCGAGCAGCCTGGCGGCGACTGCGGTGAGCTTCATCAACCAGAAACTGCCACGCTCTTCGCGGTCGGCCCAGTGTTTGCTGCTGTCGCTCATGCCTGCCACCGTCGCCACAGAATCATCGGTGCGCGCACCAACATGCCGAAGAACAGCCGGGTGTGCATGGCCGAGATACGCACGTTGTCGCGGAACAGGCGGAAGTGCGACAGGCCATCGGCGGGGTAATGCACCTTCGTCGGCAGCCAGCGCATCGGCTGGTTGCGCCAGGCCAGGCGCACCAGGATGTCCGAGTCGAAATCCATGTGGGTGCCGATGTAGGCCGAGTCCATCAGCGCCAGGGTCGGCCCCAGCGGGTACACGCGAAAGCCGCACATCGAATCGCGAATCTGCAGCGACAGGGTGTTGATCCACACCCACACGTGGGTCAGGTAGCGTGCGTACAGGCGGCCCTTGGGCACGCTGTCGTCGTATTCGGGGTAGCCGCAGATCACCGCCGTGGGGTGTCGGCGCGAGGTGTCGATGAAGCTCTCGACTTCGCGTAGGTCATGTTGGCCGTCGGCGTCCACTTGCAGGGCATGGGTGAAGCCCAGGCGCGCCGCTTCGCGAAAGCCGGCCATCACCGCGCTGCCCTTGCCTTGGTTGTTCGGCAGGGTGAGCAGGCTGACGTTGTCGAGGGTTGCCAATTGCGCCAGCACCGCCGCGCACGCCGGGCTGCTGCCATCGTCCACCAACAGGCATGGCAGGCCGCTGTCGAGCAGGCTGTGGACCACGGCCGGCACGGCGGTTTCATGGTTGTAGACCGGGATCAGGGCGCAGGGGTTATGCATGCGCAGGCTCCAGTTGAATCCGGCCACTGGAGCAGGCTGCGACGCCGCTGCGGTAGGCGAAATACAGCTTGCTGCGTTGCGGGTCGAAGCGCAGGTGCAGTTCGACGTGGTCGCCGGGGCGCACCAGTTGCTGGAACTTGAGCACTTCCATGCCGGCAAAGGTCGCTGGCAAGTCGAGCAGTTGCTGGCCGAGGTTGAACGCCCACTCGACCTGCACCACGCCCGGCAGCACCGGCGTCACCGGGAAGTGGCCGCTGAAGTAGGCCAGGTCCGGCGGGATGCTCAGTTGCAAGGTCCATTCGCCATCGGCTTCGACTTGCTCCAGCACCTCCGGGGCTTTCGGCCGGGGCGCCAGCAGCAGCGCTTCGATCTCGGCCTGGGGCAGCTTGCCTTGGCTGTTCAGCGGCAACTGTCGCAGTAAACGCCAGCGACGCGGCAAGGCCAGGGCTTCGCAGTGCTGGCTCAAGTGTTGGCGCAGGGTTTGCGTGACGGTACGCCGGCCCTGGTTGCGCAGGGCATGCAGGCCGTCGGCGCTCAGCACCACGAGAGCGCCGAGGCTGGCGCGGTTTTCCTGGACCACGCCCAGGCGCGTTTCGGCGACCCAGGGGTGCGCCATCAGGGCCTGTTCGAGCATGGGCAGGGAGATACGTTTTTCTTCCAGTTTGACGATGCGATCCAGGCGCCCGAGCAGCTCGAAGCGGCCGTCGGCATGCAGGCGGGCGGCGTCGGCGGTCTGTTCGATATGCCCGGCGGGCAGGTACGGCGAGGCAATGCGCAGGGCTCCGTCGGCGTCCTGGCTCAGTTCTACCTCGGCGAACGGCTGCCACGGCTGCGCGCCTTGGCGCCAGGCAATGCCGCCGGTTTCCGAGCTGCCGAGGATTTCCGTCGGCCATTGCTGCAAGCGTTCGTACAGGCTGGCGGCCGCGTCGATGGGCAGGGCGCCGCCGGAGGAGAACACCCGGGACACTCGGCTCAGGGCCGGCCAGTCGAGGTTGTCGCCCATCCGCTTGAGCAGCGCCGGGCTGGCGACCCAGGCGAACCGTGGGTGCTCGCGGCTGGCGCGCTGCAAATCCTCCGGGAAGGCCAGCTGGCGGCGCACGAAGCTGCGGCCGGCGCACAACGGCCACAGCACGCGGAACAACAGGCCGTAGATGTGTTGGGTGGCGACGCTGCCGATGATGCAGGCGTCGTTGAGGTCCGCGCCCCACAGCGTTTCCAGGGCCTGCACCTCGTTGGCCAGCTGGCGCAGGGTCTTGTCGATGCGCTTGGGTTCGCCGCTGGAGCCGGAGGTACACAGGCTCAATTGGCACGCATCCAGGTCGAGGGCGGCCGGGCTCAACGGCGCCTGATACAACGCGTCCAGGTCCGCGGCGTCGGTCAGCCAGGTGTCGACGGCGTCGGCCCAGCGTTGTCGAGTCTGCGGTTGCAGGTCGGCGGGCAGCAACACGCCGACCCCGGCGCGCCAGGCCCCCAGCAGGGCGATCGCCAGCAGGCCGGCGTCTTCCAGATGCACCGCCACGCGCTGGATACCGCGCGCGTGCAGGCCTGCCGCCAGGCGCAGGGATTGCTCCCACAGCTGGGCGTGATTCATCGCAGGCTCGGTGGTGACCAAGCGCTGTTCCAACGGCTCAAGCAGCAGGTGCTCAAGTTTCAACCCATTCATACGCGGCCTCGAACCCTTTGTCGTACCAGCCATTCCACGGCAAACAACAGCCCCATCAGCCCGTAGGCGATCAGGCCGTTGTACAACGTCCACCAACTCAGCGGCGCCCACAGGGTGAGGGCGGCGGCCAGCAGGCCATTACACAGAAAAAACACGCTCCACACCACGGTGACCTGGCGCGTATACACAATGGCTTTCGGCGGCAGTTGCGGGTCGGTCATGCGTGCCAGGCGCTCGACCATCGGCGGGCCGTATTTCAGGCTCAGGCCGAACAGCGCCAACATGAACGCGCTGACCAGGCTCGGGTACCAGCGCAGCAGGTGCGGGTTGTCGAACCAGGCCAGGGCCAAGCAGAACAGGATGATCGCCACCGCCATCCAGCGGCTGCCGGGGCGCCGCGCACCCGTGAGCGCGCGCAGCAACCACAGGCTGCCGAGCAGCAGGCCGAATTGCCACGGTGCAAAGTGCTCGGTGCCGTAATACACCGCGAAAGGGTACAGCAACCCCGCCAGCAACAGGCCAAGGCCGATCAGCCGGCTCATGCGGCCGGTTGGACCAGACGGTACACCGCCTCAACCACGTCGTTCACGGTACGCACAGCCTTGAACTCTTCGGCGGCGATTTTTTTGCCGGTCTGGCGTTTGATGTGGTCGATCAGGTCCACGGCGTCGATGCTGTCGATTTCCAGGTCCTGGTACAGGTTGGCTTCGAGGGTGATGCGTTCAGGTTCCAGTTCAAACAGTTCCACCAAGGCAGCGCGCAGGGTGTTGAAAATATCGTCACGAGTTTGCATGGTACGGTCTCAAGCTGCCTGTTTGGCCGTGACGAACGCCGCAAGGCTGGCCACGTTGGTGAAGTGATTGCGGGTGTCCTTGGCGTCGGCATCGATCTTGAAGCCGTACTTTTTCTGGATCGCCAGGCCCAGTTCCAGGGCGTCGACTGAGTCCAGGCCCAGGCCTTCGCCGAACAGGGTTTGGTCGCTGTTGATGTCGTCGACGCTGATGTCTTCCAGGCCCAGGGCCTCGATGATCAGCGTCTTTATGTCGTGCTCAAGGCTGTTTGAGTTGCTCATCTTCGGCGAGCTCCTTAATAAAATAGTGATGCAGGTAATCGTTGAGCTTGCGTGAGGCCTGGGGCGCGGGGCCGAGTGCGGCGAACGCTTGTGGTTCTATATCGGCACCCACCCGTAAACTGAAGTGAAAGCGGCGTTTGGGAATGCGATACCAGGGTTCGGCCTTGGTCAGGGTGGTCGGGCTGACCTTGATTACCACGGGGGTGATGATTGTCGCACCACGCAACGCAATCGCGGCGCCGCCGCGATGAAAGGCAGGCGCCGCGCCGGGTGTGGTGCGGGTGCCTTCTGGAAAGATGATCAGGGTCTGACCTTCGCGCAGCGCATCGGCGGCGGCGTCGAGCATGTCCGCGCTGCCGTCATTGCTGATGTAGCCGGCATCGCGCACCGGCCCACGGGTGAACGGGTTTTGAAACAGGCTCTGCTTGACCACGCAGTTGGTCTGGCGCATCAGGCCGATCAGGAACACCACGTCGATCAGTGACGGGTGGTTGGCGACGATCATCTGGCCGGGGCGCCCGAGTTTGTCGGCACCGTCGACGCTGAACGTGAGAATGCCCAGGCGCTGCATCCACCGAATGAACAACCAGAACAGGCGACTGATGGTATGCCGCGCGCGCCGTTGGTGCTGCTTGGCAGTCCCCGGCAGGCAATTGAGCAACGGAAACACCAGTAAGCGCAGGCACAGCCCGCCGACGCCAAACAGCGCGAAGCTGGCGGCGGTGGCGAACAGGCGCCAGTAGTAGGCGTCCCGTGGCTTGTCGTTCAGGGCTTGCGTTGCCAGTTCCATACGCGGTTCTTCCAGGCGTGTTGGCAGGCGCCCTGTTCGGTCAACAGGGTGCGTAGCAGGTTCAGGGCATGAGGCCACTGGGTGTGAGTGTGTTGGACCGTGCCGGTGCGCAGTTCCAGTTGCCACTCGTCGCCCGGCGTCAGTAACAGGCCGAGGGCGTAGGGGAAGGGCACGTCGTGGATCCAGTTGGCGTAGGCCTCGGGGGGCTGTTCCTCGCTGATCACCAGCAATACCGCCGGGGCGCCTTCGTTGAGCAGGGCCGCTGCTTCGAGCATGCCGTGTTCCAGGCCATCGCCGGCGGCGGCGAGGGCGGTCATTTCGCTGGTTTCATTGCGCAGGATCGACCACAGGCCAATCACCGCGTTATGCACCGACAGGCTGAACTGGGTCGGCGACAGCGGCTGATCGTTGGCCAGGTCGCTGAGGATGTCGAGGGTGCGCGGGGTTTCGCCGTGGCGGGAAACGAACACCAGCGGCAGGTCTTGCAGGCCCTCGGCCAGCGGCCAGCCCACGCTGAAAGCCATGCGCGCCAGACGGCTCAGGCGGCGGCGCTGCATGGCCGGTAAAAACGAGACGTCGGGGGAGGCTTCGCTGGCGGGTAGCAACACTGGCGCCTGGCACCAGGCGCGCCAGTCGTCCGCACTTTCGAGGCCCGGAGCCCAGGCGCGCCATTGGCTGATATTGAAATTGATCACTGAGAAGATATCCCGCCCCTGCGGGCTTCCATGCGCGGCCACTGGCCCCGAATACCGGGACAGGGAGCAGCAGCCGAATGGCGCGCATTATCCCGGTGCTGTGGGGTTCTAGCAAACTTTGGTAAATATTTGTTCACGGCCGATTACAATTTGCTGGGGAAGATTTACAGATTGTCCTTTACTGAGAACCGAGCTGGATTGTCGGACTGTTCCTTTTCATTTGTACGTTAGATGCTAGCCCGGACCATTAATGCAGCAGTGCATGGATGAACGAGGTAGCTAACCGGCGCTTTTGCCCTCTACACTCGGGCATTCATTGGTACACGGAGGTTTTTCCATGCGGCGCGTGGTGTTCAATCAAAAAGGCGGGGTTGGCAAGTCCAGCATCGCCTGCAACCTGGCGGCGGTCAGCGCCAGTGAAGGTTACCGAACCCTGTTGGTGGACCTCGATGCACAAGCCAACTCTACTCAGTACCTCACCGGGCTGACCGGCGACGATATACCGATGGGTATTGCCGAGTTCTTCAAGCAAACCCTGTCTTCGGGGCCGTTCGCCAAGAAAAACCGGGTGGATATCTACGAAACGCCCTTCGACAACCTTCACGTGATCACCGCCACCGCTGAGCTGGCGGACTTGCAGCCCAAGCTCGAAGCCAAGCACAAAATCAACAAGCTGCGAAAGCTGCTGGATGAACTGAGCGAAGACTACGACCGGATTTACCTGGATACCCCGCCAGCGTTGAATTTTTATGCGGTTTCGGCGCTGATTGCTGCTGATCGTGTGTTGATCCCCTTCGATTGCGACAGTTTCTCGCGCCAGGCGCTGTATGGCCTGCTGGCGGAAATCGAAGAATTGAAGGAAGACCACAACGAAGGCCTGGAAGTCGAAGGCATCGTGGTCAACCAGTTCCAGGCGCGAGCGAGCTTGCCGCAGCAGATGCTCGATGAGTTGATTGCCGAAGGCTTGCCGGTGCTGCCGGTGTACCTGGCGAGTTCGGTACGCATGCGTGAGTCGCACCAGCAGAACAAACCGCTGATCCACCTGGACCCACGGCACAAGCTGACGCAGCAGTTTGTGGAGTTGCATAACCTGCTGGAAAACGCCTGACCCAAAGCACCACACTGGCCTGCGTTGTGCTCAAGGTCGAGTTACACCCCTTGGCTACGCAACCAGCTCATCAACTGCGGTAACGGAAACGCCCCACTCTGACGCGCCACTTCGCGGCCGTTCTTGAACAGAATCAAGCTGGGAATCGAGCGAATCCCCAACTGCGCCGACAACTGCTGATTGGCCTCGCTGTCCAGCTTGGCCAACCGGCACTTGCCTTCCAACTGCGCAGCGGCCTGCTCGAAGATGGGTGCGAACGACTTGCACGGCCCACACCAATCGGCCCACACATCCACCAGCAACGGCAGGTCGCCCTTGATCTGGCTGGCGTAGTCGCCCTGTTTCAGTTCAAAAGGTTTGTTCAGCAGCACCGGCTGCTTGCAGCGCCCGCACTTCGGCGCATCGCCCAGGCGTTCGCCGGGGATGCGATTGAGGCCGTTGCAGTGCGGGCAGGGAATGACGAGAGGGTTGGACATGGTGGCGCTCCTTTGAGACTGGCCAATAGATCCTATTTGGAGTCAGGTCTGGGGTTTATCAAGGCGTGGGAGCGGTGACTCATCCGTTCACAGTTTCTGCCATGTCGATGTGAAGCCGCTTATCTAGGCTGTTGGAGCGCGTTCTGTTTCCCGCCATCTGTCTGTTTGCGGTTATAGCAAATTGCGATAGTTTGAGTTCGGGTTTAACCTTCATAGCAAGATGCGATAAGGATGTTGCATGCGAGTGATTAGTGAGAAAAGGATCTGGGAAGCAAAGGAAAAGTGGCCGCGCTCAGCGAGTGCTTTGGATGAGTGGTACCGACGGATAAAGCGCAATAGCCCAGGAGATTTCGCGTCAATGAAAGGCATTTTTCCTGCGACGGATAAAGTCGGGCAGTTCCATGTGTTCGACATCGGTGGCAATAAACTGAGGTTAATTGCTTTCGTGCGGTACCCAGCACAACGAATTTACATCAAGCATCTGCTCGATCACCGCGAATACGAACAAGACAAGTGGAAGGAGACAATCAGATGAGCGCACTCATTCAGCTCGCCGCTGAACATTGGCAATTTGTTTCACCATTACTGCGCAAGCCAAAAAACGAGGCGGATTACGATGCACTGGTTGCTGCCCTCGACGAGTTGCTGGATTTGGTCGGGGAGGACGAATCAAATCCGCTTATGAGTTTGGTGGATATTCTCAGTGACTGGATCGAAGCCTACGATCACGAGCATCGTCCGATGCCCATCGTCAGTGGTGTTGACGTGTTGCGCGCGATGATGCGCGAACACGGCTTGAATCAAAGTGATCTGCCAGGCTTAGGCAAACAGTCAGTCGTTTCCGAGATTCTGAGCGGTAAGCGTAAGCTCAATCTGCGACAGATTAAATGGTTGGCCGAACGCTTTGGGGTTTCCGTGGAGACGTTCATCTAGCCGACTCTACGAAGAACAACTGATCTCCAAATGCTTGCCCCAATCCGGCGGCCGCTGCGCGTACTGCTCCATCCCGGCCTGCTCCTCGAACGGTTTGCGCAACACCTCATGCAGCCGCCGCACTTCGCTGTAATCCCCAGACTCGGCGGCGGTGATAGCGTTCTGTGCGAGGTAGTTGCGCAGGATGTACAGCGGGTTGACCGCATGCATCCGTGCTCGGCGCTGTTCTTCGCTGTACTCGCCATCACGCGCCACGCGGGCCTTGTACGCATCGGCCCAGGCATCGAAGCCGTTCCTGTCGACAAACTCGTCGCGCAACCGCGCCACTGCGAGCGCCGCCGGTTCATCGCCCAGGCGGCGGAAGAACAGCGTGTAGTCCACGCCGCTGTTCTGCATCAATTGCAGCAGGCGCTCCAGCAGTTTCTGGTCATCGTCTTCGGCGCTGGTCAGCCCCAGCCGGCGGCGCATCAGGTCCAGGTAGTGCGCCTGGTACAGCGGCAGGTACAGGCCGAGGGTTTCCTTCAAGGCGTCGACGCTGATAAACGGTGTGAGCGCCTGCGCCAGCGCGCTGAGGTTCCACTGCCCGATCGGCACTTGATTGCTGAAGGAGTAGCGCCCTTCATGATCGGAATGGTTGCAGACGAAGTGCGCGTCAAAATCGTCGAGAAACGCAAACGGCCCGAAATCGAAGGTGATGCCGAGGATCGACATGTTGTCGGTGTTCATCACCCCATGGCAGAAGCCATAGGCCTGCCATTTGGCGATCAGTGCGGCGTTGCGTTCGACGACTTCGCGGAACATCGCCAGGTACGGTTCGGGCTGTTCCCGGCACTCGGGGAAGTGCAGCTTCAACACGTGCTCGGCCAGTGCCGCCTGCTGCTCGGTCTTCTGGGTGTAGTAGAAGTATTCGAAATGACCGAAGCGCACATGGCTACGGGCCAGGCGCAACACCATCGCCCCGCGTTCCTGCTTCTCGCGCCAAACCGGCGTGCTCGAGCCGATCACACACAGCGCCCGGCTGCTAGGGATGTTCAATGCATGCAGGGCTTCTGATGCCAGAAACTCCCGAATCGAAGAGCGCAGCACGGCGCGGCCATCGCCCATCCGCGAGTACGGCGTCTGCCCGGCGCCCTTGAGGTGCAAGTCCCAGTGTTCGCCGGCGCGGTTATACACCTCGCCGAGCAGCAAGCCACGGCCATCGCCCAACTGCGGGTTGTAGGAGCCGAACTGATGCCCGGAATACACCATCGCCCGCGGTTCGGCTTCGGCCCACAGCTTGTGGCCGCCGAACAGTTCGGCGAACACCGGCGTTTCGGCCACGGCTGGGTCGAGGTCGAGCAGGGCCATGGCGGCGTCGCTCGCCACGACCAGGCGCGGTTCGTCGAGGGGCTCGGGCAGGACGTGGGTTGAGAACGCGTCGCCCAGGCGTGCGAAGCGATTGTCGAAGGTCAGTTCGTCGAGGGCTTTCACCGGCCATCTCCAGCAGAATGTCCGAGCATTCTGCTGGGGATAGGCGTTTTAGTCGAGCTTGGAGGGTGGCGGCTCGGGGGCGTCCACCACTTTGCCCGGCGGCGGTTCCGGTGCGTCGTGCGTCTCGGCCGGGTTGGCGATGGTGCGTTTTTCGTCTTCTACCGGCACCAGCTTGTACTCCTGGCCGTGCAGGTTCTTCAGGTAAACCTCCATCTGCCGGAACGAGATGTTGATGTGGTTGTTCTTGAACTCGCGGTTGATAAAACGGTTCACCTCGTCGATCACCGGGTTGCGGTCACCGAGGTCGCGCACGTGCATGCGCAGTTCGTGGTCGAGGGTGCTTTCGCCGAAGTTGAGGAAGTACACGTGGGGTTCGGGTTCTTTCAGCACCCGCGGGTTTTCGCGCGCGGCCTGGAGCAGCAGGGCTTTCACCAGGTCGAGGTCGGAGCCGTAGTCCACGCCGAGCTTGAGGGTGACCCGGGTGATGGTGTCGGTCAGCGACCAGTTGATCAGTTGCCCGGTGATGAACGTCTTGTTCGGGACAATGATGTCCTTGCGGTCGAAGTCGGTGATGGTGGTGGCGCGGATGCGGATCTTGCTCACCGTGCCCGACAGGTTGCCGATGGTGATGGTGTCGCCGATCCGCACCGGGCGCTCGAACAGGATCATGATGCCGGAGATAAAGTTGGCGAAGATCTCCTGCATACCGAAGCCCAGGCCCACCGACAGCGCAGCCACCAGCCATTGCAACTTGTCCCAGCTCACGCCGAGGGTCGATAGGGTCGCCACAAACCCCACGCCGGCAATCACGTAGGACAGCAACGTGGTGGTGGCGTAGGCGCTGCCCTGGGCCAGGTCCAGCTTGGACAGCACCAGCACTTCCAGCAAGCCGGGCAGGTTGCGCGCCAGGGCGAAGGTGATGCCGATGATGATCAGCGCGCCGAGCATGTCGCCGATGCTGATCGGCACCATGCTGATATTGGCCCCGGTGCCGCTGGTGTATTCGTAGAGGGTGACGTTGTCGAGGTAGGAGAACACCGAGATCAGGTCCGACCACACCCAGTACAGCGCCGCGATGAAGCCGCCGAGCAGGGCCAGGCGGATCAGGCGCATGGATTGTTCGTTGACCTGTTCGATGTCCAGGGTCGGCTCTTCGATCACCGCTTCGCCTTCGCCGGCTTCCTTGGCGGCCTGGCGTTTTGCCAATGCCCGCGAATAGGCCAGGCGCCGGGCGGCGACGCCCAGGCCGCGGGCGAACGTGGCTTCGATCACCAGCCAGAACATCAACAGGTACAGGGTGTTGATCAACCGGTCGCTGAGCTTCAGCGCGGTGTAGTAATAGCCGAAGCACACGGCGATAAACAGTGCGATGGGCAGCGCGGTAAACAACAGACCCGCGGTTTTGCGGAACAGTGAGGCTTTCTCGTGGGTCGTGCTGTGCAACAGCAGGCGACCCAGCAGCCAGGCCATCAGCGCATAGCAGGTCAGCACCACGCCGATGCCCAGCACGTCGTCGGCCAGGGCTGCCGGCTGGTGCTCGGCAATGGCCACCACGGCCACCAGCGCCAGCACCACCAGTCCGAGCTTGCGTACCCAGCCTTGCAGGAATGCGACCTGCGGTCGTTCCCAGCGGAAGTGCAATTCGGCGACGCCGCCTGGCGCGAGGATTCGGTAGGCGGTGTAGAACACCAACCACGCCTGGGCGATCTGCAACAGCGCGGCACCCAGGTTGGCGTTTTGCCCGCGGGCGTCGATCTGCAACGCATAACCGCATAACGCCAGGCCCAAGGCCACGGGCATGGCCAGCAGGATATTCACCAGGATCGCCTGGGGCGTGTGCCATTGGCTGTCACGCTTGAAGTGGCCGATGTCCATGTGCACCTTTTTCAGCCGCGCGTACAAGGCATTGCGCCGCCACAACAGTGCGCCGATCAACAGCAGCAACGGCAGGAACAGCAGCGGGCGCTGGGTCAGGCCGTCGTACAGTTCGCTGACGCTGGAGGCCCAGGGCAGGGAGGTGACTTGCTTGCTCAGGTGATCCGGGACGGTTTCCAGCCACTCGGTGTCCAGCGGCTTGTTGCTGGGAATCCAGAACATCTGCTCATCGAGGGTCGCACGCAGGGTGGTGGCGGTGCTCAGCAGTTGTTTCTGGTTCAGTTGCAGGGTGATCGATTCATTGAGCAGCGCGCTCAGCTCGCGGCTCAGGCGCTCGAGCAGGTCGCTGCGGGTGATCGCCAGTTCCAGCAGAGTGCGCCGCAATTGCGGGGTGACCTCATCCGGCGGCTGGTTGGCCAGCAGGTTATCCACATAGGTGCTGGGCGAGCTGATCAGTTCGCGCTGCTGGTTGACCTCGAACTGGTACAGGCGAATGTTGGCGATGTCGTCGGCGAGGTTGCGGTCGACCGTGAGGCGCGGCAAGGCCTGTTTCTGTTTGTACAGAATCTTCGACAGCAGCAGGCTGCCCTTGAGCACGTTGATCTGTTCGTCCAGCGCCGAGTCGCTCTGGGTCACGGTGTCCAGTTGCTGCTTGGTCTGCAGGTTTTTCTGGGTCAGGTCGTTGAGGCGGTCGGTGCTTTTGAGCAGGTAGTCGGACAGCTTCAGGTTGGCCGCGCTTTCCGTGGCCAACAGGCTGCTGCTGCCGGCTTTCTGCGCTTCGATGGACTGTTGGGTCACCGTCTGTTGGGACTGGGCCAGGCGTTTCTGGTTGATCAGGGTTTGCAGGTCCTGGATCTCTTGTTCCAGGCGCGCGGTTTTTTCCACCACCAGGTCATGCTGGCTGTTGCCCAGGTCTTGCAGTTGGCTGTTGCCGGCCAGTTCCTGGCGGCGCAGTGGGATCAGGGCATTGAGCGACGCCAGTTCGGCGTTCAACTGGTTGCGTTGGTCGGCGCTGAGGGTTTTGCCATTGTCCTTGCCGGCCTTGAGGGTCGCGTTGATCTGCTGGATGCGCGTCTGGCTGCTGCTGATTTCGGTCTGCGCGCGCTCGGGGCGGGTCTGGGCGGCGATGGTCAGGCTGTTGGCGTCGGCCAGGTCTTTTTGCAGGTCGCCTTGCTGGGTGGTGCGCTGCACCAGCAGTTGTTCCAGTTGCGGCACCGGCAAGGTGGCGTAGCGCTGGGCCACCGGGACGACTTTGGTGGCCTTGAGCCGGGTCAGTTCGCGCTGGTTTTCGCTGGTCTGGCGCGGGGCGTCTTGCAACTGGCGCTTGAGATCGACCAGGCGCTGCTCGTAATCCTGCTTGTTGCCCAGGTGAGTCAGCGTCTGCTGCAGGATCGCCTGCAGCGCCTTCATGTCGGCGTCGGGCAGCTTGCGGTCGGGCAGCTTGTCCAGGGTTTGCTGGATAGCGTCGGCGCTGGGCGGGTCGGCGGCGTATACGCTGCCGACACAAAGGGTCAGGCCCAGCAGGGCAGTGGCGAGAAAAGTGCGCAGGGTTGGCATAGAGACCGGTCGAGCAAGGTGAAGAATCGGGGCAGTATTGCCCCGCAGTTTAGAGGAAGAGTCCGGGGCCCGGGCGACTTCCTTCGGGGAATCTGACGCCGACTTTGCCAATCTTGTTCCCGTCCATGACTGCGACGGTCCAGATCGTGTTGTTCCACTCCACCTGGTCGCCGACCACCGGCGCGCCGCCGACTTTCTGGGTGATGAAGTGGCTCAGTGGCATGTCCGGGTCGATGCCTTCGAGCTGCAGGCCGTACAGCGCCGAGACTGCGCCCAGTTGGGCGTCGCCTTCGAGGATGAAGTCGCCGAAGAAGCGCAAATCCAAGCCGCGTTGCGGCGCCTGGCTGAACAGTTTGCCCAGGGCCGGCAGGTTGTGTTCGTGACCGATCACGCAGAGCAGATCGTCGGCTTCCAGCACCGTACTACCCGACGGATGGAGCAGTTGCTGGCCACGGAACAGTGCAGCGATACGCGTGCCTTCGGGCATTTTCAGCTCGCGCAGGGCTGCGCCGATGCACCATTTTTCCGCGCCCAGGCGGTAGACGAACAGCTCCCACTCACTGGTGACGTGAACTTCCAGGGCGGCGCGGGAAATCGGCGCCGGCTCCGGTGGCACGGTCACTTTCAGCAGCTTGGCCACCCACGGCAGGCTGGTGCCTTGCACCAGCAGCGAGACCAGCACGATAAAGAACGCCAGGTTGAAGTACAGCTGTGCATGGGGCAGGCCGGCCATCAGCGGGAACACCGCAAGAATGATCGGCACCGCGCCGCGCAGGCCGACCCAGGCGATAAAGGCTTTTTCGCGGCCGTGGAACGCCTTGAACGGCAGCAGGCCGACCATCACCGACAGCGGCCGCGCAAACAGGATCATCCACAGCGCCAGGCCCAGGGCGGGCAGCGCAATCGGCAGCAGGTCGTGGGGCGTGACCAGCAGGCCCAGCACCAGGAACATGCCGATCTGGGCGAGCCAGGCCATGCCGTCGAGCATATGCAAAATGCCATGACGGCTGCGCACCGGGCGGTTGCCGATCACCAGGCCGCACAGGTACACGGCGAGGAAGCCGCTGCCGTGCAGGGCGTTGGTCAGGGCGAAGACGAACAGGCCGCCGGCGATCACCAGGATCGGGTACAGGCCGTTGGCCAGGTTGATGCGGTTGACCATCTGCAGCATCAGCCAGCCGCCGCCCAGGCCGATGAGGCCGCCGATGCCGAACTCGCGCACCAGGTGCAACAGCAGGTTCCAGTGCAGGCCGGTCTGGCCGCTGGCGAGCATGTCGATCAGGGTGACGGTGAGGAACACCGCCATCGGGTCGTTGCTGCCGGATTCGATTTCCAGGCTGGCGGAGACCCGTTCGTTGAGCCCCTTGCCGCCGAGCAGCGAGAACACCGCGGCGGCGTCGGTGGAGCCGACAATCGCGCCGATCAGCAAGCCTTGAATGATGTTGAGGTCAAACAGCCAGGCCGCGGCCATGCCAGTGAGACCGGTGGTAATCAACACCCCCACCGTGGCCAGCGACAACGCCGGCCAGAGTGCCACGCGAAAACTCGCCACCCGGGTGCGCAAGCCGCCGTCGAGCAGGATCACGGCCAGGGCGAGGTTGCCCACCAGGTAGGCGGTCGGGTAGTTATCGAAGATGATGCCGCCGCCGTCGACGCCGGCGACCATGCCCACGGCCAGGATGATCACCAGGATCGGAATGCCCAGGCGGGACGAAAGAGAACTCACCAGAATGCTCGCACTCACCAGCAACGCGCCGATCAAGAACAGGCTGTTGATGGTGGTCGCATTCAAAGGCAGTACTCCATGGGCAAAATAAGACGGACGCATTCTGACCATGCAGTCTGCGTGCCAGCGATTCTAACCTGTTGAATTGCCGCGCTGTCAAAAAGCTTTTAGCGGCGGGCGCCGATCTAAATGTGGGAGGGGGCTTGCCCCCGATTGCGATTTGTCAGCTAGCTTATCTACAGCTGACCCACCGCTATCGGGGGCAAGTCGAATCGTCGCACCGCCCCTCCCACATTCTTAGAGGCGAAACCGCCCGACCATCCCGTTCAAGTCCACCGCCAGGCGCGACAACTCGCTGCTCGCAGCACTGGTCTGGCCGGCGCCGGTTGCCGATTGCACCGACAGATCACGAATGTTCACCAGGTTGCGGTCCACTTCCCGTGCCACCTGCGCCTGTTCCTCCGCCGCGCTGGCGATCACCAGGTTGCGTTCATTGATCTCGACAATCGCCGTGTTGATCGTATCCAGCGACATCCCCGCGCCTTTGGCGATGTTCAGCGTCGATTCCGCGCGCTCGGTGCTGTTGCGCATCGAATCCACGGCATGCTCGGTGCCGGCCTGGATACTGCCGATCATCCGTTCGATCTCGCTGGTCGACTGCTGGGTGCGATGCGCCAGCGCACGCACTTCGTCGGCCACTACGGCAAAGCCACGGCCGGCTTCCCCGGCACGCGCCGCTTCAATCGCCGCGTTCAGGGCCAGCAGGTTGGTCTGGTCGGCAAGGCCGCGAATCACGTCGAGCACCTTGCCGATGTCGCGCGACTCATTGGCCAGGTCGCCGATCAGCGTCGCGGTGGCTTGCACGTCGCCGCTCATGCGCTCAATGGCGCTGACGGTTTCCTGCACCAGGTCGCGGCCGTCACCGGCGGAGGTGGTGGCGTTGCGCGAGGCCTCGGAGGTGCTCACCGCATTGCGCGCGACTTCCTCGACGGCGCTGGTCATCTCGTTGACCGCGGTGGCGGCCTGTTCGATTTCGTTGTTTTGTTGGGTCAGGCCACGGGCGCTTTCGTCGGTCACGGCGTTGAGCTCTTCGGCGGCAGAAGCCAACTGAGTGGCCGAGCCGGCGATGCGTTGCAGGGTGTCGCGCAGTTTGTCCTGCATCTTGGCCATGGCAGCCAGCAGGCGGCCGGCTTCGTCGTGGCCATCGACCTTGATCGGGCGTGTCAGGTTGCCTTCGGCGATTTCTTCAGCCGCGTCCAGGGCCTGGGCGATCGGCAGGGTGATACTGCGGGTCAGCAGCCAGGCGAACAACAGGGTCAGCGTCGTGGCGATGACCAGCAGCCCAACCACCAGGTCGAAGGCCAGGTTGTATTGGTCTTTGGCCTGCTGATTGGTGGTCAGGGCCATCTTGTTGTTGATGTCCGCCAGGCGCGCCAGCACGGCGTTGGTCTGCTCGGCGTTGCTCAGCAACTCGCTGTTGAGCAACTCGCGCAGCTCGTCGACCTGATTGGCCCGCGACATGCTCTTCATGCGCTCTTCGATCTGATGGTACTGGGCTAGCAGGCGCACGTATTCGTCGTAGGCCGCGCGTTCTTCGCTGCTGTCGATGAGTTTTTCGTAGATGCCCTGGGCGGTCCGAATCTGCTGGTTGCGCTGTTCGATGGTTTCCAGGGTTTTTTGCTGCACGTCTGGCCCGCGGTTGGTCAGCAATCGGTATGACAGCACCCGCAGGCGCAATGTCAGCTGGGTGAACTCATCGAGGGCGCGAATACTCGGGACGCTGGACAGCGTGATGTCTTCTGCCGCCGCGCGGATTTTGCTCATTTGGTTCAGGGCGAACACACCGAGAAACAACATGAGTGCACCAATCAACGCGAAGCCTAGGAACGCGCGCGGCGCGATATTCATATTACGAAGAGACATGCGGGAGTCCTGGGAAGAAGCGCGATCCATGCGGCTATGAGACAGGGTGAGTATTACCTATCGGCAGTACGACTAAAGTCTAAAGTGGCGTGTGTTTTTATCGCATCTGACGAGGGGCCGGGTCGATTCAGGAACCAGATGGGGGAAATGCAGTCACTAAGGCTCGAAAGTGCGGCCCGGCCCTTAACAATCGGGCTGCGCGCCGGGGATAACCCTGGCATCCGAGGTGAATTTTCTTTATCGTCACCGCCCTTTTAAAAAGCCCAGGAAATCAAAATGTTAGAAGCATCCCTCAGCCAACTGGAACAACTGGTCAGCGACCTGGTACAGCAGAATCAAGACCTGCTGGGCACCAATGAATCCCTCAAGGCGCAATTGGCCCGCGCCAAGGATGAGAATGACAGCCTGCAATTGAACCTGATGGAACAGGAAGAAAAGAACGGCGCGACCGCTGCGCGTATCCAGGCGTTGGTTGAGCGTGTGAGCGCAGGGCCTGTCAGCGCATGAACGAAGGGATAAAGGTCGTTTCGATTCTCGGAGAGGATTACTCGATCAAGGCTCCGGCCGGGGAAGATCAAACCCTGATGCACGCCGTGACCCTGCTCAAGGCCTCCCTGGCCACCACCAAGAAAAAGTACCCGACCCTGATCGGTGACAAGCTATTGGTACTGGCCGCGCTGAACCTGTGCGCCGAGCAGATCGAAATGCAACAGCGTCACCAGCAGGAACTCGACCGTTACCAAGAGCAAGTCAGCGCCACGGTCGAGGTGATTTCCAAGGCTATCGGACAGCCTTAGAACCACTCATCCTGCATGCCGAGGCACGTATCGTCGCGGGCCTCCAGTATTGCCAGTTCATGATGGCAGCCCGGTACTTCCCAGGTCAGGAAGTAGCGGGCCGCCTGGAGCTTGCCTTTATAGAACGCGGTGTCCGCCGCATTGCCCTTGGCCAGGCCTTCTTCGGCGCGAATCGCCTGCTCCAGCCAGCGCCAGCCAATCACTGTGTGCCCGAACACCTTCAGGTACAGCGCCGAATTCGCCAGGCTGCTGTTGACCTTGCCTTGGGCGAGATCCGTCAGCAGGCCGATCGTCACGCTTTGCAGGCGCGCCACCAACTGTTCCAGCGGTTCTCTCATGGCCTTCAGCGATGGATATTGCTGCGCCCGTGCGCCTGTTTCGGCGATCAACCGAATCAGTTGCTTCAGGCCCGCGCCGCCGTTCTGCGCGAGCTTGCGCCCCAGCAGGTCGAGGGACTGGATACCGTGGGTGCCTTCATGGATCGGGTTGAGGCGGTTGTCGCGGTAATACTGTTCCACCGGGTATTCGCGGGTGTAGCCGTGGCCGCCGAGGATCTGGATCGCCAGCTCGTTGGCCTTGAGGCAGAACTCCGAGGGCCAGGATTTGACGATCGGCGTCAGCAGGTCGAGCAGTTCGTGAGCGCGCTTGCGTTCGACGTCGGTTGCCAGGGTGGTGGTGTCGTCGAACAGGCGCGCGGCAAACAGGCCGAGGTCAAAGGCGCCTTCGACGTAGGCTTTCTGGGTCAGCAACATGCGCTTGATATCGGCGTGCTGGATGATCGACACCGGCGCGGTACTCGGGTCTTTGCTGTCCGGCAGGCGGCCTTGCGGGCGTTCGCGGGCGTATTCCAGGGAATACAGGTAGCCGGCGTAACCGAGCATCACCGCGCCCATGCCGACGCCGATGCGCGCTTCGTTCATCATCTGGAACATGCAGCTCAGGCCCTGGTGCGGCTTGCCGACCAGATAGCCGACACAATGCCCGTTATCGCCGAAATTCAGCGCCGTGGACGTGGTGCCACGCCAACCCATCTTGTGAAACAGCCCGGCCAGCAACACATCGTTGCGCGCACCCAGGCTGCCATCGTCGTTGACCAGGAATTTGGGCACGATAAACAGCGAAATGCCCTTCACCCCGGCCGGCGCGTCCGGCAGTTTGGCCAGCACCATATGCACGATGTTTTCCGACAGCGGGTGGTCGCCGCCGGAGATAAAGATCTTGTTGCCCTTGAGCCGATAGCTGCCGTCCGCCGCAGGCTCTGCGCGGGTACGAATGTCCGACAGCGACGAGCCGGCATGCGGCTCGGTCAGAGCCATGGTGCCGAAGAAGCGCCCCTCGATCATCGGCTGCAGGAAGCGTTGCTTCTGCTCCTCGGTGCCGAAACTTTCGATCAGGTTGGCGGCGCCCATGGTCAGGAACGGGTAGGACGTTGACGCCGCGTTGGCCGCCTGGAAGTGCGCGAAGCAGGCCTGGGACAGCAATGTCGGCAACTGCATGCCGCCGGCTTCGAAACTGCGCGCGGCATTGAGGAAGCCGGCTTCCAGGAAGGCGTCCACGGCCGGTTTGACTTCCGGGATCAGGATGGCCTTGCCGTCCTCGTAGCGCGGTTCGTTTTCGTCGTTTTTGCGGTTATGCGGTGCGAAGTACTTTTCGGCAATGGTGCGGGCGGTACTGATGGCCGCGTCGAAGGTTTCGCGATTATGTTCGGCAAACCGCTCGCGCTGGGTCAGGCCCTCGGCATCGAGGACTTCGTACAGCTCGAAAGCCAGATTGCGGGAACTGAGGAGCGTCTCGGACATGGCGGCTTACCTGTGTGGGAAGGAGCCTGAGTCTAAGTGCGCGAATAGAGGCTGGATAGCAAGATTGATCTGGGTGATGGAGGGGCAGAACGCGGACGAGGAATTGAAATACAGCCAAAATGTGGGAGGGGGCTTGCCCCCGATTGCAGTGTGTCAGTCAGTTCAGCTGTTACTGATCCACCGCCATCGGGGGCAAGCCCCCTCCCACATGTTTACCGCGTTCCGGCAGTTAGCCGATGGTCATCAGGCTGGCGTTACCGCCCGCCGCTGCGGTGTTGACGCTCAGCGCACGCTCGATCACCAAACGCTCCAGGGCAATTGCTGTCTCGCCTTGGGACAAACCATGTACCCCGACGATCGCCCCGCCACGCTGGGCCACTTGCTGGCAAACCGCGCGCAGTTGATCGGAATCGCCGTGGTGCAGGACTGCGTCGAACAGCACATCGTCCTTGGTCCAGTCGGCCACGCGCTTGATCTTCGCCTGAATCTCTTTCGGCAGGCGTGGGAACAAGGCTTTGGTCAGCTCGGTTTCCGGCCATACCGCCGAACCGCCGACGGCTAATACCGCCGCCAGTTGGGTCAGCAGGTCACCTTCTACTTCTGCCAGGCACAGTACGTGCTCGCGGGGCAGGATGGCGTAGCTGTTGCGCTCGCCGGTCGGGCCGGCCAACAGGCGGGTGATACCGCTTTGCGATTGCGTGGCGAACCGGCTGCACAGCGCGCTCAGGTCGCTGAGCGTGTGGCTGTCGGCCCAGGCTTTCAAAGCGGTCAGCGGTTGGCTCATGGCGTCGCGCAAGCGCACATCCGGTGCGGACAATGCATCGCCGCGAACGAAGGACTGCTCGATCGCATCGGTAGGACGCGTCGACAGCAGGCGGTACAGGTACAGCGGACCACCGGCTTTCGGGCCGGTGCCCGACAAACCTTCGCCGCCAAACGGCTGCACGCCGACCACCGCCCCGACAATGTTGCGGTTGACGTAGACGTTGCCGGCATGAACGTTGTCGATCACCTTGGCGATGGTCTCGTCGATGCGCGTGTGTACGCCCAGGGTCAGGCCGTAGCCGGAAGCGTTGATCTGGCCGATCAACTGGTCGATCTCCTTGCGCTTGTAGCGCACCACGTGCAGCACCGGGCCGAAGATCTCCCGTTGCAGCTCGTCGAAGCTTTCCAGTTCGATCAGGGTGGGCATCACGAAGGTGCCGCGCTTGATCTCTTCGCCGTCGGCGATCGCCACTTGGTACACCGCGCGGCCTTTGTCGCGCATGGCCTGGATGTGTTTCTCGATGCCGGCCTTGGCTTCGGCGTCGATCACCGGGCCGATATCCACCGACAGGCGCTCCGGGTTACCCAAGCGGCATTCAGCCATGGCGCCCTTGAGCATTTCGATGACGCGGTCTGCAGAGTCTTCCTGCAGACACAGTACACGCAGGGCCGAGCAACGCTGGCCGGCGCTGTCGAAGGCCGACGACACCACGTCGATGACCACTTGTTCGGTCAGGGCCGAAGAGTCGACGATCATCGCGTTCTGGCCACCGGTTTCGGCGATCAGCGGGATCGGTCGGCCCTGGGCATCCAGGCGTCCGGCGACATTGCGTTGCAGCAGGCGCGCGACTTCGGTGGAACCGGTGAACATCACGCCTTTGACGCGATCATCGCCGACCAGGCGCGCACCAACGGTTTCGCCCTGGCCCGGCAGCAGTTGCAACACGCCTTCCGGAATACCGGCTTCGAGCAGGATACGTACCGCTTGTGCGGCCACCAGCGGGGTTTGCTCGGCAGGCTTGGCCAATACCGGGTTACCGGCGGCCAGTGCGGCGGCGACTTGCCCACTGAAAATCGCCAGCGGGAAGTTCCACGGGCTGATGCAGACCACCGGGCCCAATGGGCGGTGGGCGTCGTTGGTGAAATCGTGACGCGCCTGCACCGCGTAGTAACGCAGGAAGTCCACGGCTTCGCGCACTTCGGCGATGGCGTTGGCGAAGGTCTTGCCGGCTTCGCGGGCCAGCAGGCCCATCAGCGGCTGGATCTCGCCTTCCATCAGGTCGGCGGCGCGTTCAAGGATCGCGGCGCGCTCGGCGGGCGGGGTCGCCTGCCAGATCGGGCCGGCGTTGATGGCGCACTGGATCGCGTTGTCGACGTCATCGACGGTGGCTTCCTGTACGTGGCCGACCACATCACGCAGGTCGGACGGGTTCAGCACCGGCGTCGCAGCTTCATTGCTGGCGGCGCAACCCAACATCGGCGCGGCTTTCCAGTGATTGTGCGCGGTGGCCAGCAGGGCGCAGGACAACGACGCCAAACGGTGTTCGTTGGCCAGGTCGATACCGGCCGAGTTGGCGCGGTCGCTGCCGTACAGATCGCGTGGCAATGGAATGCGCGGGTGCGGCAGGCCGAAGCCGCCTTCCAGCGTCGCCATTTGCTCGATGCTGGCCACTGGATCGGCCACCAGCTCCTGGATCGAGATGGACTGGTCGGCGATACGGTTGACGAACGAGGTGTTGGCGCCGTTTTCCAACAGGCGACGTACCAGGTAGGCCAACAGGGTTTCGTGGGTGCCGACCGGGGCGTACACGCGGCACGGACGGTTCAGCTTGCCCTCGGCCACTTTGCCGACGACCTGTTCATAGAGCGGTTCGCCCATGCCGTGCAGGCATTGGAACTCGTACTGGCCGGGGTAATAGTTCTGACCGGCGATATGGTAGATAGCCGACAGGGTGTGGGCGTTATGCGTGGCGAACTGCGGGTAGATGACTTCCGGCACCGACAGCAGTTTGCGTGCGCAGGCGATGTAGGACACGTCGGTGTACACCTTGCGGGTATAGACCGGGTAGCCTTCCAGGCCTTCAACTTGGGCGCGCTTGATTTCGCTGTCCCAGTACGCGCCTTTTACCAGGCGGATCATCAGGCGGTGGCGGCTGCGGCGCGCCAGGTCGATGACGTAGTCGATCACATACGGGCAGCGCTTCTGGTAGGCCTGGATCACGAAACCGATGCCGTTCCAGCCGCTCAGTTGCGGCTCGAAGCACAGGCGTTCGAGCAGATCCAGGGACAGTTCCAGGCGGTCGGCTTCTTCGGCATCGATGTTCAGGCCGATGTCGTATTGCTTGGCCAGCAGGGTCAGGGACAGCAAGCGCGGGTACAGCTCGTCCATCACCCGTTCGTACTGGGCACGGCTGTAACGTGGGTGCAGGGCCGACAGCTTGATGGAAATGCCCGGGCCTTCATAAATCCCACGGCCGTTCGAGGCTTTGCCGATGGAATGAATGGCTTGTTCGTAAGAGGCGAGGTACTTCTGTGCATCGTGTTCGGTGAGTGCGGCTTCACCGAGCATGTCGTAGGAATAGCGGAAACCCTTGGCTTCGAACTTGCTCGCATTGGCCAGGGCTTCGGCGATGGTTTCGCCGGTGACGAACTGCTCGCCCATCAGGCGCATGGCCATGTCGACGCCCTTGCGGATCATCGGCTCGCCGCTCTTGCCGATGATGCGGCTCAGGGATGAGGTCAGGCCTGCTTCGTTGTGGGTGGCGACCAGTTTGCCGGTCAGCAGCAGGCCCCAGGTGGCCGCGTTGACGAACAGCGACGGGCTGTTGCCCAGGTGCGGTTGCCAGTTACCGGTGCTGATCTTGTCGCGGATCAGTGCGTCGCGGGTGCCTTTGTCGGGGATGCGCAGCAGCGCTTCGGCCAGGCACATCAGTGCCACGCCTTCCTGGGACGACAGGGAGAATTCCTGCAGCAAACCCTGGACGATGCCGGCACGGCCGCCGGCGCTCTTCTGATTGCGCAGTTTTTCTGCAATCGACGCGGCCAGCTTATTCGTGGCTTCGGCCATCTGGGCCGGCAGGCGAGCCTGTTCGATCAGCATCGGCACCACTTCCGGCTCCGGGCGGCGGTAAGCGGCGGTGATCGAGGCGCGCAGTACGGATTGCGGCAGGATGCTCTCGGCGAACTCGAGGAAGCACTGATGGGCGTGGTCGGCCTGGACCTCGCCGGCGTCATCGGCCTCCTTGCTGCTCAAGCCATTGAGCTCGGTCAGGGTTGCACCACCCTCGAGTTTCTCCAGGTAATTGAAAATCGCCTGCTTGATCAGCCAGTGCGGCGTGCGATCAATGGAGGTCGCGGCCGCCTTCAGGCGCTCGCGGGTCGGGTCGTCGAGTTTGACCCCAAGGGTGGTTGTAGCCATTTTCTTATCCTCATGGGTGCCACTACCGAGTGGCATCAGCTGGCGGCAAGATTAGCTTCGGTCTGGAAGAGGTGCAACCGGGTGCAACCCTTTTTATGCATGAATTTTTCGCCGTTCCATCGGGAAAAAATCGACACTCGACCGAATCCGCTGCACTTTGGTGCATTTGCTTCTGAGATCGGCTGTTCTTGCTCCGAAAAGGAGCAAAAACGCGGTGTTTTCTGTAAAACACATCGAGGTGCAACTTATTCGCGAGAAACTGGTTGCACCTTATTTGCTTTGTTGAATAGCATTCGCGGCCAAGGTGCAACCACCCGTATGGTGTGGTTCATCGGCTGACGGCTTTCCTGGGGAAACGTCAGTCATAAATGCGCGCGATGCAGCTACGTTTACTCACTGGATCAGTGGGTGGCCGTCTGACAGACCGCCGCTACATAAAAACAAAGCCAGGGCGTCACTTCTATGAGCGTTAGTAATCCAACCCTGATCACGTTCGTGATCTACATCGCAGCAATGGTGCTGATCGGCTTCATGGCCTATCGCTCCACCAACAACCTTTCCGATTACATCCTGGGCGGTCGCAGCCTCGGTAGCGTGGTGACTGCCTTGTCAGCCGGTGCTTCCGACATGAGCGGCTGGTTGTTGATGGGCCTGCCGGGCGCGATCTACATGTCCGGCCTGTCGGAAAGCTGGATCGCCATCGGCCTGATCGTCGGTGCGTACCTCAACTGGCTGTTCGTGGCCGGTCGCCTGCGCGTGCAGACCGAGCACAACGGCGACGCCCTGACGCTGCCGGATTACTTTTCCAGCCGTTTCGAAGATAAAAGCGGCCTGCTGCGGATCATCTCCGCAGTAGTGATCCTGGTGTTCTTCACCATCTATTGCGCTTCCGGCATCGTGGCCGGTGCCCGCCTGTTCGAAAGCACCTTCGGCATGTCCTACGAGACTGCGCTGTGGGCCGGCGCGGCGGCGACGATTGCCTACACCTTTGTCGGTGGTTTCCTGGCCGTGAGCTGGACCGACACCGTACAAGCCACCCTGATGATCTTCGCGCTGATCCTGACGCCGATCATCGTGCTGCTGGCCACCGGCGGTATCGATACCACGTTCCTGGCGATCGAAGCGAAGAACCCCGACAACTTCAACATGCTGAAAAACACCAGCTTCATCGGCATCATCTCGCTGATGGGCTGGGGCCTGGGTTACTTCGGCCAGCCGCACATCCTCGCGCGTTTCATGGCGGCGGATTCGGTGAAGTCGATCGCCAAGGCGCGTCGCATCTCCATGACCTGGATGATCCTGTGCCTGGGCGGCACCGTGGCCGTGGGCTTCTTCGGCATCGCCTACTTCTCGGCGCACCCGGAAGTGGCCGGCCCCGTGACCGAGAACCACGAGCGCGTGTTTATCGAGCTGGCCAAGCTGCTGTTCAACCCATGGATTGCTGGCGTTCTGCTGTCGGCGATTCTGGCGGCGGTCATGAGCACTTTGAGCTGCCAATTGCTGGTGTGCTCCAGCGCCCTGACCGAGGACTTCTACAAGACCTTCCTGCGCAAGAACGCTTCCCAGGTTGAGCTAGTGTGGGTCGGCCGCGCCATGGTGCTGCTGGTGGCCGTGATCGCCATCGGCCTGGCCGCCAACCCGAATAACCGCGTATTGGGCCTGGTGAGCTACGCCTGGGCCGGCTTCGGCGCCGCGTTCGGCCCTGTGGTGCTGATCTCGGTGATCTGGAAGCAGATGACCCGCAATGGCGCACTGGCTGGCATTCTGGTCGGCGCGATCACCGTGATCGTGTGGAAGCATTTCGAATTGCTGGGCCTGTACGAAATCATCCCAGGCTTCATCTTCGCCAGCCTGGCGATCTACATCGTCAGCAAGCTGGGCGCGCCGACTGCGGGTATGGTTGAGCGCTTTGATGCTGCCGAGAAAGACTACAACCTCAACAAATAAAACCTCGGGCGTTATGCGCCTGATGTGTTGAAGAAAACGGCTCGCTATCTTTTGGATAGCGGGCCGTTTTTCCTTCTGGTGCTTAAGCAAAGTAGATAGCGACCAAACAAAATCTGGCCCCTGCAATCGGGTGCTTATACGTTCAATTGATCACGGAAATGAAAGATCATCGCGCCTGCAACTCCGACTAGTCCGATCAGGGCTGTCCCGTGAAGAGCAAGTTTTAGGCAGCTCGGAAACGCCTCCACCTGCTGTAAATCAACGACGCCACGTTTTGCATTCCATCGCGGCAGAGCGATTGCCACGTAGACCACGCATAGCCTGCCCAATCTTCCACGTAAGGAGTTGCTCAAAAGATGTTTGTACGTGCTCAAGAGGCTGCACTGATCCAAATAGCGCTCCATCACCTCTAATTTCCGATAGGCCAGAAATAGATCGAGAATAACCGCTATGAGCATTGCGGCCGCTGACCCAAGTGCTATTTGGTCTTTCGTGGGGAGATTGAGGAAGTACTCAATATTCATACAGAACCTCTCCAGCCGTAGCGCCAATTTCACCACCCCAGTGCCCGAAAACAGCGCCTCCGACTCCGCCGGCTATCAAAAGACAGCTCAAGGCGAATGGCCCGGTTGTAGGAGCCATTACGGCGACACACAAGCCCATTCCGATCTGACCTCCAAGGATTCCTCCTGCTACACCGAAGGTCAATTTACCTGCCTCTACATACTTCGCTTTCCTGCAGTGCTCCTCTCTTCCAGTGGAACACGCCTCCTTGATCTCCAACGCCGTTGCAGTCGTACTCAACGCGATGCCCAGCGGCGTGCCTTTTTTCAGCAGCTTTGCCGTCTTCGAAACCCGCGCAATCGTTTCGCTGTACCTCTTTATCTCTCCGCTGTGCAAATAGCTCTTGGTCGAGATTCCCAGCATTTTTTTGATCGAACCTTCATTGCGTAGCCCTGTGCCGTAGCGCGCAAAACTACGCATTTGCGCGTCCAGTTTGGCAAACAGGGTTTGGCGTCGAGCGAGGAACTCATCTCGCGTAGCACCGCCTCCCCGGCGCAGGAATTGTTTGTGCAGTGCATCAATTTCTTCGAGAGTCTTTGCAATGTTTTGCAAGTGTCGACTCCAGGCATCACCCGCCGTGCCTATCCCCAGCGAAGCGTAGCCCAGCAGTTTTTTCAGCAAGTCATAGTTGTGCAGTGCAAAAGCATCCCCGCCTTCGGCCATCACGCTATGCCGAATATCCCAGGCAGCTCGCATCAAGTGTGACTCTTGCGGGGTGCAGATCGCAGTGCTTTCGTCACCGATGATCACTAACTGTCCCGGCAGTACGACAACATTGCGGATGTGAGTATTGAGGGTGTCGAACTTGGCTTCGGCGTATGGGTTCAAGTGCAAACTTGCCTTGAGCTCCACCGAGGTTTGTTGGCGGTCATTGATGAAGGCATAGGGCTGAGGCATTAGCGACTCCCCAGCCATGGTGATCGGTTCGAAGGGCGGTCGCTGCTTGCCATGAAAACAGTCCTTTTTGAATGAGCATGGCTGCGCAATTTAAATAGCGATTCGAGCGGTGTCGTGGTTTTGGCGGGGGATTTTTCGGTGGTTTTTTGCTTTTGGGAAAAGGGCTACTGAGTTGCGCCAGGTTTCCGACAGAGGCGTGAATGTTCACTGCCTTTACGCCGACGACCTTGCGGCACAAGGTCGCCTGCTTCACGCGCCATGCAGATGTTAGCCATGGCGCGCGGGTCGCTTATCTGGCCTCAGGCGTGTGTTGCAGCCAGCGCCTGTTGCAGATCCTCGATCAAGTCTTCAATCGCCTCGATCCCCACCGACAGGCGAATCATCTCCGGCTTCACGCCGGCCTTGGCCTGTTCCTGCTCGTTCATCTGGCGATGGGTGGTGGACGCCGGGTGGCAGGCCAGGGATTTGGCGTCGCCGATGTTCACCAGGCGTTTGAAGATTTGCAGGGCGTCGTAGAAGCGTACACCGGCTTCGTAACCGCCCTTCAGACCAAACGACAGGATCGCCGACGGTTTGCCCTGCATGTATTTCTGCGCGAGTGCGTGGTGCGGATGATCGGGCAGCCCGGCGTAGCTGACCCACTCGACTTCGGCGTGATCTTGCAGGAACCGCGCGACCTTCAAGGCATTCTCGGTGTGGCGTTCCATGCGCAGGGCCAGGGTTTCCAGGCCTTGCAGCAGCAGGAAGGCGTTCATCGGCGCCAGCGCTGCGCCGGTGTTGCGCAGCGGTACGGTGCGGGCGCGGGCGATGAAGGCGGCGGGGCCGAATTTTTCGGTGTAGACCACGCCGTGGTAAGCCGGTTCGGGCTGGTTGAGGCCGGGGAATTTTTCCGCGTATTTCGCCCACGGGAACGTGCCGCTGTCGACAATCACGCCGCCCAGGGAGTTGCCATGGCCGCCAACGTATTTGGTCACCGAATGCACCACGATATCGGCACCGAACTGGATCGGTTTGCACAGGATCGGCGTGGCCACGGTGTTGTCCACCATCAGCGGTACGCCACGGGCGTGGGCCACGTCGGCGAGGGCTTGCAGGTCGATGATGTTGCCCGCCGGGTTGCCGATGCTCTCGCAGTAGACCAGTTTGGTGTTGTCATCGATCAGTTCGGCGATGGCGGCGGCGGAATCGTCGCGGGCGAAGCGCACATCGACGCCAAAGCTCGGCAGCAGGTGGGCGAACAGGGTGTAGGTGCCGCCATAGAGCTGCGGCGTGGTGACGATGTTGTCACCGGCGCGGGTCAGGGTCTGGATCGCATAGTGGATCGCTGCGCTGCCGGCGGACACGGCCAGCGCGGCGATACCGCCTTCGAGCGCGGCCATGCGTTGCTCCAGCACATCGTTGGTCGGGTTCATGATCCGCGTGTAGATATTGCCGGGTACGTCCAGGTTGAACAGGTCGGCGCCGTGCTGGGCGTTATCGAATTCGAAGGCGACGTTCTGGTAGATCGGCACCGCGACGGCCTTGGTGGTCGGGTCGGACTTGAAGCCGTGGTGCAGGGCGATGGTGGCGTCTTTCATGGTTATTGTTGACCTCCTTGGTTTTTAAGGGCGCCCCCGGGCAGGGTGGGAGCTGGCTTGGCTGCGATGGCATCATCGCGGAGTGCAGGTAATACCGCGTCGCTTGTGTCGCGGGCAAGCCCGCACATGCTGTAAGGATTAGATTGTTTTCACAAGGACGCCTGTCTTTGCGGCATAAGCACCGCCCGGCATGCGGCCCTGCACCTTTGCCCGTGTAGCAGGTAAACTTCGCCCCCTGCGCAGGAGCAACCATGAATTATCGTCACGCCTTTCACGCCGGCAACCACGCCGATGTCTTCAAACACCTGACCTTGACCCGCCTCATCGCCTTGATGTCGCGCAAGGAGCAGCCGTTCGCCTACCTCGATACCCATGCCGGGATCGGTCTGTACGACCTGCAGGGCGATCAGGCCAACCGTACCGGTGAATACCTGGAAGGCATCGCCCGTCTGTGGGGCAAGAGCGATCTGCCGCCATTGACCGCCGACTACATGCGCGTGCTGCACGAGATGAACCCGGATGGCCAGTTGCGCTACTACCCCGGTTCGCCGGAACTGGCACGCCGCCTGACCCGCCCCCAGGACCGCGTGCTGCTCAATGAAAAGCACCCGGAAGACGGCGTGCTGCTCAAGGACAACATGAAGGGCGATCGTCGCGTCAAGGTTCACCTGGGCGAAGGCTGGCATGTGCCACGCGCGTTGCTGCCGGTGCCGGAAAAGCGTGCGCTGATGCTGATCGACCCGCCGTTTGAACAGCTCGACGAAATGCAGCGCTGCGCGGCGTCGCTCAAAGAGGCGGTCGGCCGCATGCGCCAGACGGTCGCAGCGATCTGGTACCCGGTGAAGGACCAGCGCATGCTGCGCCGTTTCTACCAGGACCTGGCCGGCACCGGTGCGCCGAAGTTGTTGCGCGTCGAATTGCTGGTGCATCCGTTGGACACGCCCAACACCCTGACCGGCTCGGGCCTGGCGATTGCCAACCCGCCGTGGGGCTTGGAAGAGGAGTTGCGTGAGCTGCTGCCGTGGCTGTCCAAGCAACTGGGCCAGACCCAGGGCGGGTGGCAGATGGATTGGCTGATTGCTGAGTAACCGAGTCTGGCGCAGGCCCATGTGGGAGGGGGCTTGCCCCCGATAACGGTGTGTCAGTCCATACATCTGTACCTGAGACATTGCTATCGGGGGCAAGTCGAACCGTCGCACCGCCCCTCCCACATTTTTTTAGATCGGGCAGGTCACGCCTGTACCGCCAATCCCGCAATAGCCCTGCGGATTCTTCGCCAGGTACTGCTGGTGATACGCCTCGGCGAAGTACACCGTCGGGGCCTCGTCGATTTCCGTGGTGATGGGGCCCAGGCCAGCCTTGGTCAGCTCTTGCTGATACGCCTGCGCACTGGCCTGCGCCGCCGCCAATTGCTCCGGCGTGGTGGCGTAGATCACTGAACGGTACTGGCTGCCGATGTCGTTGCCCTGGCGCATGCCCTGGGTCGGGTTGTGCAGTTCCCAGAACATCTTCAGCAAGTCTTCGTATTTCACCTTGGCCTGGTCATACACCACCAGCACCACTTCGCTATGGCCGGTCAGGCCCGAGCAGACTTCTTCGTAAGTCGGGTTCGGCGTGTAGCCGCCGGCATAACCGACCACGGTGCTGACCACGCCATCGCGCTGCCAGAATTTGCGTTCTGCGCCCCAGAAGCAGCCCAGGCCGAAGATCGCGAAGCCGACGTCGTCGAGGAACGGGCCGAGCAGCGGGTTGCCGTTGACGAAGTGCGTCTCCGGCAACGTCATCGGGGTTTCGCGGCCAGGCAAAGCTTGTTCTGCAGTAGGAAGCACGTTTTTGTTCACCAGAATTTCCGAGCGCAAGACCATGAGCAGTCCTCTCGTCAGGTTGAGTTAACAGTAAAGAATCAGACAGCCAGTGTGCCCGAGTGTTACAGCGCTGTCAGGCGATTGGCCCGCGAGGGTAGCGTTTAAGCTTCTCGAGCAGCTCTGAACCGGGGATGGGCCGGTCGAACAGATAGCCCTGGCCGACGTCGCAACGGTGCCGACGCAGGAACGCCAACTGCTCGGCGGTCTCGATGCCTTCGGCCACGACCTTGAGCTTGAGGTTGTGGGCCATGGCGATCACGGCGGAGGTGATTTCCATGTCGTCCTGGTTGTCCGGGATTTCGTGGATAAAGCTGCGATCGATCTTGATGATGTCGATCGGGAATTTTTTCAAGTAGCTCAGCGACGAGTAACCGGTGCCGAAGTCGTCCATGGCCAGGGTCAGGCCCAGGCTTTTCAACTGGTCCAGTTGCAGACGGGTGTCCTCGGTGGCCTCCAGCAGCAGGCCTTCGGTCAACTCAAGTTCGAGCAGGTTGGCCGGCAGTTCTTCTTCCTTGAGGATCGAGGCAATCGAGGCCACCAGGTCCGGGTCGGAGAACTGTTTGGGCGACAGGTTGATCGCCACCTGCAGGTTGCCCAGGCCGGCGGCGCTCAGTTTCTTGCTCATGCGGCAGGCCTGGCGGGCGATCCATTTGCCGATGGGGATGATCAGGCCGGTTTCTTCGGCCACGCTGATGAACTGGTCGGGGCGGATCATGCCCTTTTCCGGGTGGTTCCAGCGCAGCAGCGCCTCCATGCCCAGCAAGCGGCCACTGCGCAGGCACAGCTTGGGCTGGTAGAACACGTCCAGCTCGTTCTGGGTCAGGGCGCGGCGCAGGTTGTTTTCCACGAACAGTTTGTAGCTGGCCTCGGCGTTCAACGCTTCGGTAAACACTTGTACCTGGTGTTTGCCGTTGGCTTTGGCCTTGTGCAGGGCCAAGCCGGCGTTGCGCATCAGGGTTTGCGGGTCGCGGCCATGCAGCGGCGCGCAGGCCAGGCCCACGGAGCCGGTGACGCTGATCAATTGGTTGTCGACGAACATCGGCTTGTCGAGGGTCGCCAGCAGTTGGCTGGCAACGAGCTGGCCGCTCTCCAGGTCGGTGTCGTCGAGCAATACCGCAAATTCGTTACTGGCAAAGCGCGCCAGGCTGCCACCGGCGCTGAGGCTGTTGCGCAGGCGCCGGGCCAGGCTGATCAGCAGCTTGTCGCCGGTCTGGTGGCCGAGGCTGTCGTTGATCCGCTTGAAGTTGTCGATGTCCACCAGCAACAGACAGATCGGGCTGTCGCTGTCGCGGGCAAAGCGTTCGTCGAGGTTGCGGATAAATGCCGGACGGTTGCCCAGGTTGGTCAGGTTGTCGGTATAGGCCAGGCGCTCGATGCGCTGCTGGGCCAGCTTGGTCTGGGTGATGTCTTCGTAGATGCCGATATAGTGGGTCAGCTCGCGATTGTCGCCGTAGACCTTGGAGATCGACAGCTGGCCCCAATAGGGTTCCAGGTTCTTGCGTCGGCTCTTGAACTCGCCCTGCCAGCTGTTGCTCTTGGCCAGGCTCGACGGCGCGTCGAACAGCAATTCGCTGAGGTTTTCCAGCGCGGGCAATTGCGCCAGGCGATGGCCGTGGACCTCTTCGGTACTGTACTGGGTGATCGCGGTAAAACTGGGGTTGACGTACTCCACCACGCCATCGCAATTGACCAGCAGGAAGGCGTTGGCGCTTTGTTCCACCGCGCGCTGAAACAGGTGCAGGGCGCTGGTGGCGGTACGACGGTTGTGATTGTTGATCACTTGCGCGAACTGATCCGCCAGCTCGCCGGCAAAGGCGATCTCGTCGGACTGCCAGACGCGTGTGCAGCCGCTTTGTTCCAGGCACAGCACACCCACGACCTGGCCATCGACACGGATGCTCGCGTCGAGCATTGCATACACGTCGTTGGCCTGCAGCGATTCGGCCATTTCGCGGGTGCGTGGGTCGCGCATGACATTGGTAGCATCGATCGCCCGGCTGGTCTGCAGGGCTTCGAGATAGTCCGGAAAGCCACTGGCGTCAATTGGCTCAGGCAAGTGGTGGCGCTGATCGGCGCGCTGGTACGCCGAAATCGGTACCAGGCGCTGGCCTTCGAGGTTCCAGATGCTGGCGCAATCGATCTGGTAGATATCGCAGGCGCTGCGGGTAATCAGCTCGGCGGCTTCCTGCAGCGAATTATTCGTGGTGTAGCGCTGGCGTGCGAGCAGCAGGATCAGCTCTTGCTGGGCGCGTACCCGTTCCAGGTGCAGCAACTGTTCCTGTTGCGCGCGCTGGTTGAGTTCCAGGGCGATCTGCAGGCGGCTGTTCTGGCTTTCCAGGTCTGCTGTCGGCGCTGTCGACGGGATCTCGCTGAACAGGCCGTCGACCACCATCAGGTAGCCCCGCAGCAGGTGGCGATTGTGTTGTTTGTAGGCTTCGCCCAGTTCCAGCAGGCTTAGAGGGCCGTCGTTGGTGTGCAGGGTGTAGCGCACCAGGTAATGAGGGCTCTCGGCCAGTTGCTGCTGGATGGCATCGTGCAGTTGATAGCGCGCCTGTGGCTCCATCAGGCTGGCGTAGGGCGAGCCGATCAGCGCGCACAGTTCAACCGCCGGCAGGCCGAATTGGCGCTCGCAATTGGGGTCTAGGTAGAGCAGGGCCCAGCTTGCCTCATTCAGCCGCTCGAAACGCAGCATACCGAGGCGCGAAGGCACCGGTAATTGCGTCACTACCTCGGCCGCCGTCCGGGCGACATCGGGTTGGCTTTTCATGGGGAAGCTCACTTGAAAAAACGCACTCGGCGCCGGGCTCACGCCCTCTTTACTGTTGCCTGCAGCAAGGTTGCATCATGCAGCCCAGGCTGACAAGAGAGGATGAAGGCTAAGTGCTATAAGGGTTATATCGGCTACGCGGTCGATTTCTGCAATCGGGGTGATAGGTGGTGTACAACCCTGTTTTTACTGTCCAAGAAACGCGCAAAAAAAGCCCCGCCAAGTGGCGGGGTTGAGGTACGAGCGTGGCGCTCGGAAATCGATGCAATCGGGCCTCCCTCGTGCAAGGGAGGCCCGTCGCGGCTTACAGCAAGATGGTGCGGATATCGTTCAGCAGTTGGCTCAGGCGCTGGGTGAAGCGTGCCGCCGCGGCGCCGTTGATCACGCGGTGATCGTAGGACAGCGACAGTGGCAGCATCAGCTTCGGCTGGAAGGCTTTACCGTCCCATACCGGCTGGATGGTCGCCTTGGAAACGCCCAGGATCGCCACTTCCGGCGCATTGACGATTGGCGTGAAGCCAGTGCCGCCAATGTGACCGAGGCTGGAGATGGTGAAGCATGCGCCCTGCATGTCGTCCGCGGTGAGCTTCTTGTCGCGGGCCTTGGCAGCCAGCGCAGCGGCTTCGGCAGCCAGTTGCAGCAGGCTCTTCTGGTCGACGTTCTTGATGACCGGTACCAGCAGGCCATCCGGGGTGTCGACGGCAAAGCCGATGTGAACGTACTTCTTGCGAATGATCGCCTTGCCGCTTGGCGCCAGCGAACTGTTGAAGTCCGGCAGCTCCTTGAGCAGGTGCGCGCAGGCCTTGAGCAACAGTGGCAGCACGGTCAGTTTCACGCCGGCCTTCTCGGCCACGGCTTTCTGCGCAACGCGGAAAGCTTCCAGGTCGGTGATGTCGGCCTGGTCGAACTGGGTCACGTGCGGGATGTTCAGCCAGCTGCGGTGCAGGCTCGACGCGCCGATTTGCATCAGGCGGGTCATCTGCACTTCTTCGGTTTCGCCGAAGCGGCTGAAGTCCACGACCGGGATCGGCGGAATGCCCGCACCACCGGTAGCATTGCCGGCAGCCGGGGCTTCCTTGGCTTTCTGCATCATGGATTTGACGTAAACCTGTACGTCTTCCTTGAGCACGCGACCGTGCGGGCCGGTGGCCGTGACGGCGTTCAGCTCGACGCCGAACTCGCGGGCCAGTTGGCGCACGGCAGGGCCGGCGTGAACCTTGGCACCGCTTCGTGCCGGTGCCACCGCCGGGGCCGGTGTGGCCTCGGCGTTTGCGGCAGGCGCTGGAGCTGGAGCCGCGGCGGCCGGTGCGGCTTCAGCCTTGGCAGCCGGCGCAGCGGCCGGTGCCGGGGCAGCAGCCGACGCAGCGCCTTGGACTTTCAGCTTGAGGATGAAGTCGCCAGTGCCGACTTCGTCTTCCAGCTTGACCGCGATGCTTTCCACCACGCCGGCAGCCGGCGAAGGGATTTCCATGGAGGCCTTGTCGGACTCCAGGGTGATCAGCGACTGGTCGGCTTCGACGGTGTCGCCGACCTTGACCAGCAGTTCGATGATCTTGGCCTTGCCCGACGAGCCGATGTCCGGGACATGAATGTCCTGGATGGTGGCTGCGGCCGGTGCGGCAGCCGGGGCCGCAGGGGCCTCGGCAGCAGCAGGTTTTTCAGCCGGCGCTGGCGCCGGTGCTGCCGCGGCAGCTGGAGCAGGGGCCGCAGCGGCGGCGCCCTCGATTTCCAGCTCCAGCAGTTCGTCGCCTTCTTTCAGGCGATCGCCCAGCTTCACTTTCAGGCTCTTGACCACGCCGGCCTTGGGAGCAGGGATTTCCATGCTCGCCTTGTCCGATTCCAGGGTCAGGATGCTTTGGTCGGCTTCGACGGTGTCGCCGACCTTCACAAACAGCTCGATTACTTCACCTTCACCGCTGCCGATGTCAGGTACGCGAATGAGTTCGCTCACAAAAAGTCTCCTCAGCAGTCCAGTGGGTTGCGTTTTTCCGGGTTGATCCCGAACTTGACGATGGCGTCAGCCACCACCTTGGGTTCGATCTCACCGCGGTCAGCCAAGGCTTCCAGGGCTGCCAACACCACGAAGTGACGGTCGACTTCGAAGAAGTGACGCAGCTTCTTGCGGCTGTCACTGCGGCCGAAACCGTCGGTGCCCAGGACTTTGAATTCCTTGGACGGGACCCACTGGCGAATTTGTTCCGCAAACAGCTTCATGTAGTCGGTGGATGCGATGACCGGACCTTTACGGCCAGTCAGGCATTCTTCGACGTAGCTCAGCTCAGGCTTCTGACCTGGGTGCAGGCGGTTGTTGCGTTCTACGGCCAGGCCGTCGCGACGCAGTTCGTTGAAGCTGGTCACGCTCCACACGTCGGCGCCGACGTTGAATTCGTCACGCAGGATCTTCGCCGCTTCACGCACTTCGCGCAGGATGGTGCCGGAGCCCATCAGTTGCACGTGATGCGCTGCTTCCTTGGTGTCTTCTTCGAGCAGGTACATGCCCTTGATGATGCCTTCCTCGACACCGGCCGGCATGGCAGGTTGCTGGTAGGACTCGTTCATCACGGTGATGTAGTAGAAAACGTCCTGCTGCTCCTGGGTCATCTTCTTCATGCCGTCCTGGATGATCACCGCCAGCTCATAGCCGTAGGTTGGATCAAAGGTGCGGCAGTTCGGAATGGTGGCCGCCAGGATGTGGCTGTGACCGTCTTCGTGTTGCAGGCCTTCGCCGTTCAGCGTGGTGCGACCGGCGGTGCCGCCGATCAGGAAACCACGGGTACGGCTGTCGCCTGCTGCCCAGGCCAGGTCGCCGATACGCTGGAAGCCGAACATCGAGTAGAAGATGTAGAACGGCAGCATCGGCTGGTTGTGGCAGGAGTACGACGTACCGGCAGCGATGAAGGAGCTCATGGCGCCCGCTTCGTTGATGCCTTCTTCGAGGATCTGGCCCTTCTTGTCTTCCTTGTAGAACATCACCTGGTCTTTATCGACTGGCTCGTAGAGCTGGCCGACGGAGGAGTAGATGCCCAACTGACGGAACATGCCTTCCATACCGAAGGTACGGGCTTCGTCCGGGATGATCGGCACGATGCGCGAACCGACTTCCTTATCCTTGACCAGCTGCGCGAGGATCCGCACGAAGGCCATGGTGGTGGAGATTTCACGGTCGCCCGAGCCGTCGAGGATGGCCTTGAGGGTATCCAGCGCCGGTGTTGGGATGTTGACGCTCTTGGCACGGCGCTGTGGCACGAAACCGCCCAGTGCGGCACGACGCTCGCTCAGGTAACGGGCTTCGGCGCTGTTCGGCTCTGGCTTGAAGAACGGCAGGTTTTCCAGCTCTTCGTCCTTGACCGGGATGTCGAAGCGGTCGCGGAACAGCTTCAGGCTGCCGACATCGACTTTCTTGGTGTTGTGCGCAGTGTTCTTCGCTTCGCCGGCACCGGTGCCATAACCCTTGATGGTCTTGGCCAGGATGACGGTCGGTTGTTCTTTGTGGTTGACCGCTTCGTGGTACGCCGCGTAGACCTTGTACGGGTCGTGGCCGCCACGGTTGAGTTTCCAGATCTCGTCGTCGGACAGGTCGGCAACCATCGCCTTGAGTTCAGGCGTGTTGAAGAAGTGTTCACGCACGAACGCGCCGTCTTTGGCCTTGTAGTTCTGGTACTCGCCGTCGATGACTTCGTCCATGCGACGTTGCAGGATACCGTCGACGTCCTTGGCCAGCAGTGGGTCCCAGAAACGGCCCCAGATGACTTTGGTCACGTTCCACTGAGCACCGCGGAACACGCCTTCGAGTTCCTGGATGATCTTGCCGTTGCCGCGAACCGGGCCGTCGAGGCGCTGCAGGTTGCAGTTGATGACGAAGATCAGGTTGTCCAGCTTCTCGCGGCCGGCCAGGGAGATGGCACCCAGGGATTCCGGCTCGTCGCACTCGCCGTCGCCCAGGAAGCACCAGACTTTCTGCTTGCCTTCGGGGATGAAACCACGGGCTTCCATGTACTTCATGAAGCGCGCCTGGTAGATCGCCTGGATCGGGCCCAGCCCCATGGAAACGGTCGGGAACTGCCAGAAATCAGGCATCAGCCAAGGGTGCGGGTAGGACGACAGGCCCTGGCCGTCGACTTCCTGGCGGAAGTTGTTCATCTGTTCTTCGCTGATGCGACCTTCCATGAACGCACGGGCGTAGACGCCTGGCGAGGTGTGGCCCTGGAAGTAGATCAGGTCGCCGCCGTGTTCGTCGGTCGGGGCCTGGAAGAAGTAGTTGAAGCCGATGTCATAGAGCGTTGCGCTGGAAGCGAAGCTGGAGATGTGACCGCCCAGGTCAGAATCTTTCAAGTTCGTACGCATTACCATCGCCATGGCGTTCCAACGTACCAGCGAGCGAATGCGGCGTTCCATGAACAGGTCGCCAGGCATGCGTGCTTCGTGGGTAACAGGGATGGTATTGCGATATGGCGTGGTGATGGCGTAGGGCAGTTGCGAGCCGCTGCGGGTCGCGAGTTCGCCCATACGGGTCATCAGATAGTGAGCACGGTCTTCGCCTTCTTTGTCGAGAACCGATTCCAGGGCGTCCAGCCATTCCTGGGTTTCGACGGGATCGAGGTCTTGCATGGCTTGCTCCAGGGCGGAAAGGCTACCAGAATCGGTTGCCTGAAGTTTGCGACTGGCCTTGTGGGCAGACGACATAAATTCTTGGATGGCCGGAGGTTGCTCCGGCGTCCTGTAGTTTTACTACAAATCGTCGGCCATTTCAGCCTTTCGAATGTATATACGAGTAGTAAAACTACACAAGACTGAGCGGATTGCTCGGTCCGTTAGGTGAGCATAATCGTTATTGTTGATCTTTTGCGAAGAAGAAAAGGTAGAAATTTAATGTTACCTGCCAAAATTTATGAATTTTCAGCTATTTCTAACTTTTGTTCGACAGTCATTCATCGCGCCTGCCTCCTGCGTTCACCACAACAAGGCCTTTACGCGCCGTTCAAGGATAGACCATGAGCCTTCCAACGCTGGCCGAGCTGCCGGCCGTTCTCTTGCCGTTCGCCATTCGGGCCGAACAGTCATTCCGTGACGCAGTGGCCGCGCTGGACGACGATCATGGCCTTTCTGAATGGACGCCGCAACGCTGGGCCGATTTCGCGCGGGTGTGCGCGGCCAGTGATTTCGTGATTGAACAGAGTGTTCGTGACCCGTTGATGTTGCTCGAACTGGTCGCCTGGGGCGAGTTGGACCGTGGCTTTGCGCCGGGCGAGCTGTGCGGGCAGATCGCCGGTGCCGTGCAACAGGCTGAAACAGAAGATGAGTTGGGCCGCGTGCTGCGCCGCCAGCGTACCCGCCAGCAAGTCCGCATCATCTGGCGCGACCTGACCCGCCAGGCGGATCTGGTGCAAACCTGTCGCGACCTCTCCGACATGGCCGACGCCAGCATCGACCAGGCCTACCAGTGGCTGTACCAGCGCCATTGCGCGCAGTTCGGCACGCCGACCGGGCGCCGCAGCGGTGAGCCGCAGCAGATGGTGATCCTCGGCATGGGCAAGCTCGGCGCGGTGGAGCTGAACCTGTCATCCGACATCGACTTGATCTTCGCCTACCCCGAAGGCGGCGAGACGGTGGGGGTGAAGCGCGCCCTGGATAACCAGGAGTTCTTCATTCGCCTGGGGCAAAAACTGATCAAGGCCCTCGACCCGATGACCGTCGACGGTTTTGTCTTCCGTGTCGACATGCGCCTGCGGCCTTACGGTTCGGCGGGCGCGCTGGTGCTCAGCTTCAATGCGTTGGAACAGTATTACCAGGACCAGGGCCGCGACTGGGAGCGCTACGCCATGATCAAGGCGCGCGTGGTGGCCGGCGATCAGGTGGCCGGTGCGCAACTGCTCGACATGCTGCGACCGTTCGTCTACCGCCGCTATTTGGACTTCTCCGCCATCGAAGCGCTGCGCACCATGAAGCAGTTGATCCAGCAGGAAGTGCGGCGCAAGGGCATGGCCGACAACATCAAGCTCGGTTCGGGCGGCATCCGCGAAGTGGAATTTATCGCCCAGGCGTTCCAGCTGATCCATGGCGGGCGCGACCTCAGCCTGCAGCAACGGCCGTTGCTCAAGGTGCTGGGCACCCTGGAAGGCCAGGGCTACCTGCCGCCGGCGGTGATCGCCGAGTTGCGCGATGGCTACGAATTCCTGCGTTACACCGAGCATGCGATCCAGGCGATTGCCGACCGCCAGACCCAGATGCTGCCGGACAGCCCCGAAGACCAGGCGCGCATTGCCTTTATGCTCGGCTTCGCCGATTGGGCCGCGTTCCATGAGCGCCTGATGTACTGGCGTGGGCGGGTAGACTGGCACTTCCGCCAGGTGATCGCTGATCCGGATGAAGAAGACGGCGAAGAAAGCGAACTGGTCGTCGGTGGGGAATGGTTGCCACTGTGGGAAGAGTCCCAGGACGAAGACGCCGCCTGCCGCCAACTGGCCGAAGGTGGCTTCACTGACGCGCCCAAAGCGCTCAAAGCCTTGGCCGGCCTGCGCGGCAGCCCGCAATTGCGCGCCATGCAGCGCCTCGGTCGCGAGCGCCTGGATGCGTTTATCCCGCGTCTGCTGGCGCAGGCCGTCGAGCACGCCAACCCGGACCTGGTGCTGGAGCGCGTCTTGCCGCTGGTGGAAGCCGTCGCCCGCCGGTCCGCCTACCTGGTGTTGCTCACGGAAAACCCCGACGCCCTGCGGCGCCTGTTGACCTTGTGCGCCGCCAGCCCGTGGATCGCCGAACAGATCACCCGCTTCCCGCTGCTGCTCGACGAATTGCTCAACGAAGGCCGCTTGTTCAAGCCGCCGTTGGCGCCGGAACTCGCCGCCGAACTGCGCGAACGCCTTACGCGTATCCCCGAAGACGACCTTGAGCAGCAGATGGAAGCGCTGCGGCACTTCAAGCTGGCTCACCGCTTGCGCGTGGCCGCCTCGGAAATCGCCGGCAGCCTGCCGCTGATGAAAGTCAGCGATTACCTGACCTGGCTCGCCGAAGCCATCCTCGAACAAGTGCTGGCCCTGGCCTGGCGCCAGACCGTCGCCCGCCACGGCGCGCCGCAGCGGTTGGATGGCAGCGTGTGCGATCCTGGGTTCATCATTGTCGGTTATGGGAAAGTCGGCGGCATCGAATTGGGGCATGGTTCGGACCTGGACTTGGTGTTTATCCATGACGGCGACCCGCAGGCCGAAACCGATGGCGCCAAGCCGATCGACGGCGCGCAGTTTTTCACGCGCCTGGGCCAGCGGATCATTCACTTGCTGACCACCCAGACCAACTCGGGGCAATTGTATGAAGTGGACATGCGCCTGCGACCGTCGGGCGCATCCGGTTTGCTGGTGAGCTCCCTCGGCGCCTTTGCGCGCTATCAGGAAAACGAAGCCTGGACCTGGGAACATCAGGCGCTGATCCGCGCGCGGGTGTTGGTGGGCAGCCAGGACGTGGGCCGCGCCTTCGAACAGGTGCGGGCCAAGGTGTTGGGCCGTGAACGCGACTTGACGAAGCTGCGCCAGGAGGTCAGCGAGATGCGCGCCAAGATGCGCGATAACCTCGGGACCCGGGCCACGGCGGCCGGTACCGGCGCGAATGCCTTCGAACCGACGGTGGCGTTCGACCTCAAGCAGGACGCCGGAGGTATCGTCGATATTGAATTTATGGTGCAATACGCCGCTTTGGCATGGTCTGCGCAACATCCATCGTTGCTGCGCTACACCGACAATATCCGCATTCTGGAGGGCCTGGAGCAGGTCGGGCTGATGCCCGCCGCCGATGCCCATTTACTGCGCGAGGTATATAAGGCCTACCGTTCCGCGGCGCACCGCCAGGCTTTGCAGAACGAAGCCGGTACGGTGGCCGGGGATCAGTTCGCCGACGAACGGCGCCAGGTGATGCGAATCTGGCAGGCGCTGGGGTTAAGCTGACACTCGATTAAATGAGCGACGCCAATCTAATGTGGAAACCGGCTTCATGTGGGAGCAGGCTTGCTCGTGATGCAGGCGCTGCGGTCTGTCTAGCGGACCGCGGTGATGCTATCGCGAGCGAGCCCGCTGCCACACAAAGTGCGATCTACAGTAATCATCGAGGCGGGGAGGCGTAAGCCTCCCCGCATCGTTTGTGGAAACTACATGAATATTCTGATCGTTGGGCCCAGCTGGGTCGGTGACATGGTGATGGCGCAGACACTGTTCCAGTGCCTCAAACAACGTCATCCCGACTGCCAAATCGACGTGCTCGCCCCTGAGTGGAGCCGGCCGATCCTTGAGCGCATGCCGCAAGTGCGCCAGGCCTTGAGCTTCCCGCTCGGCCATGGCGCCCTCGAACTGGCGACCCGCCGTCGCATCGGCAAATCCCTGGCCGGGCAGTACGACCAGGCGATCTTGCTGCCCAACTCGATGAAATCGGCGCTGGTGCCGTTTTTCGCCGGCATTCCCAAGCGCACCGGTTGGCGCGGCGAGTTTCGCTACGGTCTGCTCAACGACGTGCGCAAGCTCGACAAGGCGCGCTACCCGCTGATGATCGAACGCTTCATGGCCCTGGCCTACGCGCCGGGTGCCGAGTTGCCGACGCCGTATCCGCGCCCGAGCCTGCAGATCGACCCGATCACCCGCGACGCGGCCCTGGCCAAGTTCAGCCTGGCCCTCGACCGTCCGGTGCTCGCGCTGTGCCCCGGTGCCGAGTTTGGCGAGTCCAAGCGCTGGCCGTCGGAGCATTACGCCAAAGTCGCGGAGACGAAGATCCGCGAAGGCTGGCAGGTGTGGCTGTTCGGCTCGAAGAACGATCATGCGGTGGGTGAAGACATCCGCCAGCGCCTGATCCCCGGCCTGCGCGAAGAAGCGGTGAACCTCAGTGGCGACACCTCGCTGGCCGAGGCCATCGACTTGCTGTCCTGCGCGGATGCGGTGGTGTCCAACGACTCCGGGCTGATGCACGTCGCGGCGGCGCTGAACCGCCCGCTGGTCGCGGTGTACGGCTCGACCTCCCCAGGGTTTACCCCGCCGTTGGCCGACAAGGTCGAAGTGGTGCGCCTGGGCCTGGAATGCAGCCCGTGTTTTGACCGCACCTGCCGTTTCGGCCACTACAACTGCCTGCGCCAGTTGTTGCCGCAACCGGTCAACGAAGCCTTGCAGCGGTTGCAGGGCACTGTGGTCGAGGTTCACTGAGTTGCGGGTACTGGTAATCAAGACCTCATCCCTGGGCGACGTGATTCATGCGTTGCCGGCACTGACCGATGCGGCGCGGGCGATCCCGGGCATTCGATTCGACTGGGTGGTGGAAGAAGGCTTTGCCGAGATCCCCACCTGGCACCCGGCGGTGGACAAGGTGATCCCGGTGGCGATTCGCCGCTGGCGCAAGAACCTCTGGCAAACCTTCAAAAGTGGCGAATGGCGGCGCTTCAAGCAGCGTATCCAGTCAACCAAATACGACTTGGTGATCGACGCCCAGGGCCTGCTCAAAAGCGCCTGGCTGACCCGCTACGTGCGCGCCCCGGTGGCCGGGTTTGACAAAAACTCGGCGCGTGAACCGATCGCGGCGCGCTTTTATTCGCGGCGCCTGGCCGTGGCCCGCGGGCAGCACGCGGTGGAGCGCCTGCGCCAGCTGTTCGCCGTGGCCCTCGGCTATGACTTGCCCAAGGCCCTGGGCGACTACGGCCTGAGCGTCGACAAGCTGCTCGGCCTGCCGCCGAAAAAGCCGTTTGTATTGTTGCTGCACGGCACCACCTGGGACACCAAGCACTGGCCCGAAGCCTACTGGCGCGAGCTGGCCGAGCGCATGGGCCGCCTGGGCGTGGACGTGAAGTTGCCATGGGGCAATGCCGCCGAAAAGGCCCGCGCCGAACGCCTGGCCCTGGGCCTGGACAACGCCGAGGTGCTGCCCAAACTGAACCTGGCCGGCGTCGCCCGCGTGCTCGCCGGCGCCCGCGCCTGCGTTGCGGTGGACACCGGCCTCGGGCACCTGGCTGCAGCCCTGGACGTGCCGACCATTTCGCTGTTCGGCCCCACCAACCCCGGCCTGACCGGCGCCTACGGCAAGAGCCAGATTCACCTGGCCAGCGACTTCCCGTGTGCGCCCTGCCTGCTGAAACAGTGTACCTATCAACCCACGGCCGACGATCTGCGTCGGTTCGACATCAAGCGCGAATCGCCCCTGTGCTTCACGCGGCTGAACCCTGAGCGTGTGGCGAGCCGGCTGAGCACGTTGTTACTGGCCGAGGAGATGCACTGATGCAACTGGCGTTTGTTCTGTACAAGTATTTTCCGTTCGGTGGCTTGCAGCGCGACTTCATGCGTATCGCCCTGGAGTGCCAGCAGCGCGGTCATCAGATCCGTGTCTACACCCTGATCTGGGAAGGCGATGTACCGCCCGGTTTCGAAGTGCTGGTGGCGCCGGTCAAGGCGCTGTTCAACCATCGCCGCAACGAAAAACTCTACGCCTGGATTCAGGCCGACCTGGCCAAGCGCCCGGTGGACCGCGTGGTCGGGTTCAATAAAATGCCCGGGCTGGACCTGTACTTCGCCGCCGATGGCGTGTTTGAAGACAAGGCACAAACCCTGCGCAACCCGATGTACCGCTGGTTCGGCCGCTACAAACACTTTGCCGAGTACGAGCGCGCCGTCTTCGAACAGAGCGCCAAGACCCAGATCATGGTGCTCTCGGCCCATCAGCAGGAATTGTTCACGCGTTACTACGGCACCCAGGCGCAGCGCTTTCATTTGCTGCCGCCGGGCATCGCCCGTGACCGGCGCGCGCCGCCGAATGCCGCGCAGATCCGCGCACAGTTTCGCGATGAGTTCGGCCTGGCCGAGGACGATTTGCTGTTGGTGCAGATCGGTTCCGGCTTCAAGACCAAGGGCGTCGACCGCAGCCTCAAGGCTGTGGCCGCATTGCCGTCGGCGCTGAAGAAACGTACCCGGCTGTTTGTAATCGGCCAGGACGACCCCAAAGTATTCCAATTACAGAGCGCCGCACTGGGCCTGGGCGAGCAAGTGCATTTTTTCAAGGGGCGCAGCGATATTCCGCGCTTTCTGCTGGGGGCCGACCTGTTGATCCACCCGGCCTACAACGAAGCGGCCGGCATGGTGCTGATCGAGGCGGTTGTCGCCGGCCTGCCGGTGCTGGTGAGCAAGGTCTGCGGTTATGCCTTCTATATCGACAAGGCCGGCAATGGCCGGGTGTTGGACGAGCCGTTCGAACAGGCTCAACTCAATCAATACCTGGTCGATATGCTCGACGATCCACAAGCGCGCGCGACCATGAGTCGCAATGGTCTGGCCTTCGCCGAGACGGCCGACCTCTATAGCATGCCGCAGTACGCTGCGGACCTGATCCTGGCGGAGCCGAACCGATGAAGTTGATGCTTGCCGAACCGTTCAAGACCCTTTGGGCCGGACGCGATGCGTTCGCCGAAGTCGAGAAGCTGGACGGCCTGGTGTACCGCGAACTCGATGCCCGTCGTACCTTGCGTACAGAGGTCGAGGGCCGCGGTTATTTCGTGAAGATTCACCGTGGTATCGGCTGGGCCGAAATCCTCAAGAACCTGATCACCGCGAAGTTGCCGGTATTGGGCGCCGGCCAGGAATGGCGGGCGATCCAGCGCTTGCAGCAAGTCGGCGTGCCGACCATGACCGCCGTGGCTTATGGCGAAAAGGGCAGCAACCCGGCCGACCAGCATTCGTTTATCGTCACCGAAGAGCTGGCGCCCACCGTCAGCCTCGAAGACCTGAGCATGGACTGGCTCAAGCAACCGCCATCGCCAGTCATCAAGCATGCGCTGATCGCCGAAGTGGCGCGCATGACCGGCATGATGCACCGCGCCGGGGTCAACCATCGCGACTGCTATATCTGCCATTTCCTGCTGCACACGGACAAGCCGCTGGTGGCCGATGATTTCAAGTTGTCGGTGATCGATCTGCACCGTGCGCAGGTGCGCTCGAAGATCCCGCTGCGCTGGCGCAACAAGGACCTGGCGGCGCTGTATTTTTCGGCGCTGGATATCGGCCTGACCCAGCGTGACAAGCTGCGTTTTCTCAAGGGCTACTTCCAACAGCCGTTGCGCCAGATTCTCGCCGAAGAGGCCGCACTGCTGCAGTGGCTGGAGCACAAGGCGGCCAAGCTCTACGCGCGCAAACAACGTTACGGGGATGCGCTCTGATGGCGGGTTGGAACCTGGAACCCGCATACGCCGGCCTCGCGGATGATTTTGGAAGCCTTGAAGCGGTGTTCGCCCTGCAAGGCGAGCGGCTGACCCGCGACCCGCTGTCGGAAGTGATCCGGGTGGCGCGCGGCGGGGTCAATTACTACGTCAAGCGCTACGTCGGTGCCGGCAAGGGCCTGCGCCGCTACCTGGGCAAGCCGCGGGTGAAGTCCGAGTGGCAGAACCTCAAGCGTTTCGCCAAGTGGGGCATTCCCACCGCCGACGTGGTCGCCTGGGGCCTGGAGCGCAATGGCCTGGCCTACGCCCGGGGCGCGCTGATCACCCGTGAGTTGCCCAAGACCGAAGACTTGTCGGTGCTGGCCGAGCGCAGCGACGTGCGCCTCAAAGACCCCAAATGGGTCGATGCGGTCAGCCGCCAGCTCGCCGAATACACGCGTACCATGCACGATCATCACTTCACCCATAACGACTTGAAGTGGCGCAACCTGCTGATCGACGACCAGCACACCCTGTACCTGATCGATTGCCCCAACGGCGATTTCTGGCGCGGGTTCTGGCTCAAATACCGCATCACCAAAGACCTGGCCTGCCTGGACAAGGTGGCCAAGTATCACCTGTCGGCCACCCAGCGCCTGCGCTTCTACCTGCAATACCGCCAGCGCGCGCACCTGAGTGCGTCGGACAAACAGCGAATTCGCCATGTGGTGAAGTTTTTCGAGGGACGCGAATGAGTGATTTCCTGGCGGCCGAAGACCGCGCTCTGCTGGAGCGCAACGGTCTGGCCAGTTTCGATGCCCTGTGGGCCAAGCAACTGGACGCGGTGGACGAGCCGAACACCAGCCGTGGCGGCTGGAGCAGCGTGTTCCGCCTGGAGCTCGACGGCCACGGTTACTACCTCAAGCGCCAGAGCAACTACCTCACGCGCAGCTTGCACCGACCGTTTGGCGAGCCGAGTTTTTCCCGCGAGTTTCGTAACATCAGCCGTTATCGCGCGTTGGGTATCCCGGCCTTGCAGGCGGCGTTCTACGGTGAGCGCAAAGTCGCTGGCGAGCACCGCGCGATGCTGTTGACCCGCGCCCTGGACGGCTGGAATGACCTGGAGTCGTTGCTCGAACAGTGGCCGCAACTGAGCGACCCCCAGCACCGTGCGATCCTGTTGGCCTGTGGCCAATTGGCGCGCCGTCTGCACGGCGTGGGACAGGTCCACGGGTGTTTTTACCCCAAGCATATTTTCCTGCAGGCCACCGGCGACGGTTATGCCGCGCAGTTGATCGACCTGGAGAAAACCCGCCCGCTGCTGTTTGGCTGGCGTGACCGGGTCAAGGACCTGGAGCCGCTGTTGCGCCGTGCGCCGCAGTGGTCGGATGCGCAAACGCATCACCTGCTGGCGGCGTATCTGGAACAACCTGAAGACAGCCCGCTGGTCGCCACCTGGCAGCAGCGCCTGACCGCTCGCCGCAGCCACAAGGAGCACCGTTAATGCGTTTATCCGCGCTGAAGCAGGCCGGGCGCAGCCCAAGCCTGCCGCTGACCATCGAACTGGCGGACGCCGCAGGCCCTGGTCAATTGCAATTGCTCAGCCTGTTGCGCGTGTTGCCGGGCCAGCGCTATGTAGGTGCCGGTGTCTGGCGCGGTCGCGCGGTGTTGGCCAAGTTGTTGGTGGGCAGCAAGGCGGCGCGGCATTTTCAGCGTGAGCTCAACGGCGTGCGCCTGCTGGCCGAGCAAGGCCTGACCACGCCGCTGCTGCTGGCCGACGGTTTGCAGGAAGGCGAGGGCGGCTGGCTGCTGTTTGAGTTTATCGACGGTGCCGAAAGCCTGGCCGACGCCTGGCAAGCGGTCGAAGGCCTGCCGCCGTTGGCCGATGAGCAGACCGCTGTGCTCGCCGAAGCGCTGGACGCGATCGCCCGCATGCATGCCAAGGGCCTGTGGCAGGAAGACCTGCACCTGGATAACCTGCTGCGCCAGGGCGGCAAGCTGTACCTGATCGATGGTGCCGGGATCTGCGTGGAACAGGCGGGCCAGCCGCTGTCGCGCAACCGGGTGCTGGAAAACCTCGGGGTGTTTTTCGCCCAGTTGCCGAAAAACCTCACGCCGTTTACCGAAGAGTTGCTGGTGTATTACCTGCTGAGCAACGGCGAGCATGCGTTACCGCTCGAAGCCCTGGAGAAGCAGGTGCGCAAGGTCAGCGCCTGGCGCCTGAAGGACTTCCTCGACAAGGTCGGCCGCGAATGCACACTGTTCAGCGTGGTGCGCGGCGCGTTTGGCTTGCGGGCGATCCGTCGCGAGGAGGAGCGCGCGATGCTGCCGGTGCTGGAGCAGGCCGATGCCTTGCTCGACCAGGGGCATTTGTACAAGACCGGCGGTGCGGCCAGCGTGGCCAAGGTCGAAGTGGCCGGCCGGCCGCTGGTGATCAAACGCTACAACATCAAGGGCTTCGCCCATTGGCTCAAGCGTTTCTGGCGCCCGAGCCGCGCCTGGCATTCCTGGCGCGAAGGCAATCGCCTGGCGTTCCTCGGCATTGCCACACCCAAGCCGCTGGCCGTGCTGGAAAAGCGCTTTTTCTGGCTGCGCAGCCGCGCTTACCTGGTCACTGAATACCTGCCGGGGCCGGACATCATCGAGCGCTTCGCACCGTATGTGGAGCAGGGCGACGCGCCTGAAAACGAACTGCTGGCGCTGGACCACCTGTTCGCCGAGCTGATACGCGAGCGCATCAGCCATGGCGATTTCAAGGGCCATAACCTGTTCTGGCACGACGGCCGCTGGGCCTTGATCGACCTGGATGCGATGCGCCAGCACCGCTCCGACGCCAGCTTCGCCACGGCGTTTGCCAAGGACCGCGCACGCTTCATGCGTAATTGGCCGCAAGGCAGTGCGCTGTATCAGGTCATCGATCAGCGTTTGCCGAAGGAAGTCGGCGGCGCCGGCTGACGGTCGAGCGGGGTTTTCAGGTAGGACGCGGTCAAGTGTGGGGGCGGGCTTGCAGGGGCCTGTCCCCCAGCAGCCAGTTGGCCTGCACGAACTGCTCGAATCTGGCAATTATGTATCATTTTATACAATGCCCGGTTGCGAGGCTGTCTTGATACGGGTTGCGGGCTTTAAGTAAGTTAGAAGTTGAAACGGATTCGGCGGATAGCGCGAAGTGTGCTGGCTTATATCAGACTTGTCCTAGAGCAATTTATTGGGGCAAGGTATTTGTTTGGTTGTATTGTACTTCTTGTTTTAAACGGATACATGTGTGGCGCATGTTGCGGGTTGAGCATTCTTTTGTCGTTCTATAAATTTGTTCTACAGCCGATGAGGTTGTTCAATTATTTATAGGAGGTTTTTATGTCGTCTATCAATGCTAACTCAAACGTGGCTGCTGATTATCAGAGGTACGAAAATAATAACTTTAATGAGAAGGGGCAAAACAATCCGCTGGATCAGGCGGCCGGGGAAGATGCTGAGTATTTGGATGCGCAAAATCAGCCGATTGATCATGAGATTCAATCCGACGGTAATGGTGGTTTCTATCAGCCGGGTACGGGCAGGGGGCAGCCGGGTAATGGTGAACCGGGGTTAGGAAGCATCAACGTTGGAGCGGGGCATCAAATTGACTTTGATGGTGCGGAGCCTCCGCGGTCGCTGCACTATTAAGGCGCCCGTGGGCGTGTAACGTCGAAAAGAATGCTGCTGCATGGGTATGCGCAGCATTCATGTCGTCTCGTTGTTATTGCGTTTTTTGGGTAATGGGTTTCATGCCGTTGATCATGTTGATAGTTGCAGGTGCGGTTTAAAGGAAGGGTTGGTTTGAACGTTAACCAAGCGTATTGATTTGCCCGTCAGTGCTCTTTGCTCCGGTGTGTTCGCGGCGCGAAGCAACTAATCCTGTATTGTCTTATCGGAACTTTCTCACATGACGTATCGGTGTGCCGGTGTAGGCTATCTTCGCTGGCGATGTTAGTGTGGTCGACCCTCTATGCTGAACGGTGTCGTTCATGATCCGTATGTACCCTGTGTTGCTTGCTGCTCTCCTGGCAATCTCCGGTTGCGGGACCATCAACACCGTCTTTCGCCCGGACGCTGTCGCCAGCCAGAACCTCAAGGAGTCGCGCAGCTACTGCGAAAATATCCCGCGCATCTACAGTGGGGTGATCTACGGGTTTTGTACGCTCAATGCTGAGCCCGCCCCAGAAAAAAGCCTGAATGACCGAGCCCTGTCGGACCACGAGAACAATGCTTTCCCGATCATCGCCATCGAGTTCATCGGCTCTGGCGTGCTAGACACCCTGGTCCTGCCCTACACGATCTACCGTCAGAACAAGGACGGCAGCATCGAGATCTTCCGCTGAACCTCCTCGACGCTCGCCGCTAACAGCTTCCTCCTGCTTTTGAGCTATAATCCCGCCCTTTAGCTGTTTCTCGCCCAGGCGAGAGGCACACTTTTTTCAGGCGTAACGCGCCTGCATGCAGACTAAAAGAGGCTAGACCCCTGTGGCATTGACGATTCTTGGCCTGTCCGGCGCCCTTAGCCATGATCCTTCCGCAGCCCTGTATATCGACGGCAAGCTGATCGCGGCCGCCGAAGAAGAACGCTTCGTGCGCGACAAGCATGCAAAGCACCGCATGCCCTACGAATCGGCGAAATTCTGCCTGGAACAGGCCGGCATCAAGCCCTCCGACGTTGATGTGGTCGCGATCCCGTTCGCCCCGATCAGCCTGTTCGGCGAAGCGCGCTGGCACTATGCCAAGCGTTACTGGTACGCCCCGGACCGCGCTCTCGATGCGATCCTGATGGGCAACCGGCGCTACAAGCGCTACCGCAACAAGATCGTCTGGTGCCTGGAACAGCTGGGCTTCGATCCGAAGAAAATCAAGATCGAGCCGGTTGAACACCACTTGGCCCACGCCTCCAGTGCCTACCACTGCTCCGGCTTCAAGGAGAAAACCGCGATCCTGGGGATCGACGGCAAGGGTGAGTACGCCACCACGTTCTTCGGCTACGGCGAAAACGGCAAGATCCACAAGATCAAGGAATTCTACGATCCGGACTCCCTCGGCGGCCTGTACGGCGCGGTCACCGAGTTTCTCGGTTTCGAGATGCTCGACGGCGAGTTCAAGGTCATGGGCATGGCGCCTTATGGCGATGCCAGCAAGTACGATTTCTCGCGCCTGGCCTCCTTTGAAAACGGCGAGCTGGTGATCAACACCGACTACGCCAACGTCATCGGCCTGCGTCGTTATAAAGAGAAGGGCAAGGGTTTCTACTTCTCGCCCAAACTGATCGAGTGGCTGGGGCCCAAGCGCGAAGGCGACATCGCCGACGAGCCGTACATCCACTACGCGGCCAGCATGCAGGCGCTGTTCGAGAAGCTGTCCCTGCAGATGATCGACTACTACCTGGGCGACATCCTCAAGGAAACCGGCAAGCTGGCCTTCGCCGGCGGCTGTGCGCTGAACGTCAAGCTGAACCAGAAGATCATTGCCCGTGACGACGTGAAAGAGCTGTTCGTGCAACCGGCGTCCGGCGATGCCGGCACCGCCGTGGGCGCCGCCGCTTACGTGTCCAACGCCCGTGGTGTGCCGGTGGAGAAGATGGAACACGTCTACCTCGGCCCGTCCTACAGCAACGAAGACGTGATCGCCGCTTGCGCCAAGCACCCGAGCAAGCCGGACTGGCGCAAGATCGACAGCATGCCTAAACGCATCGCCAAGATCATGGTCGACGGCAACCCGGTGGCCTGGTTCCAGGGGCGCATGGAGTTTGGCCCGCGTGCCTTGGGCGGTCGTTCGATCATTGGCTGCCCGAGCGCTACCGGCGTGGCGGACCGTATCAACCACCAGATCAAGTTCCGCGAGCGCTGGAGGCCTTTCTGCCCGTCGATGCTCGACACCGTGGCCCCGCTGATGATCAAGGTCGATCACCCGGCGCCGTTCATGACCTTCACCTTTGAAGTGTCGGAAGAGTGGAAAACCCGCGTGCCGGAAGTGGTCCATGAGGACGGCACGTCCCGCGCCCAGGTGCTCAAGCGCGAATACAACCCGCGCTACTACGACATGATGAAAGAGCTCGAAGTGCTGACCGGCAACGGCGTGTCCCTGAACACTTCGCTCAACCGTCGTGGCGAAGCGATGATCTGCTCGCCGACCGATGCGCTGAACATGTTCTTCGGTTCCGACCTGCAGTACCTGATCATGGAAGACATCCTGGTGGTCAAGGACGGCGTGGACCCTTATGACGCTGTGGTTTAAATGCTGAATCGCTTCCAGGGTTGGCGTGAACGCGGCTGGGTACCTGTCGAGGCCGAGGTCTACGCCCAGGCCTGGCAGCGGTTTGGCGGCAGCGTGGCGACGCATCCGCTGATCGTCGAACGGTTGGCGGACCTGGCGCAGATTCCGGTGCGCTACCTGGGCTGGGAGCAGGACGGCGAACTCAAGGGCGCGATTGCCACCTGGGGGCGCGACCTGGCCCTGTCCAAGGACGTGCTCAAGCGGCGCGGCAAGAAAGGCGTGTTCGATCTGGGCAATGCCGAAATCATCCTGCCGATCGCCGCCGACGCGCAGTTGCCGGTACGCCACCGTGGGCGCTACCTGTCGGCGTTGAACGAGGGGCGCGTCAGCACCCTCAAGCCCCAGGCCGAGCAGTTGGCCATGGCGCGCACCCCGGAAGACCTGTCGAAGAAGTTTCGCTACAACCAGCGCCGCGAATTGCGGTTGCTCGAAGAAGCCGGCGGCGTGGTGCGGGCGGTGAGTGAGTTTTCCAGCGGTGAGCTGGCGGCGATCTACTGCGACCTGTTCCAGCGCCGCTGGGGCTTCCCGGCCACCGGCGCCGAGCATCTGGCGCAGGTGCTGGGCTTGCTCAAGGAGTTCCTGGTGGGCTCGGTACTGTTTCTCAACGATGCGCCGATTGCCGTGCAACTGGTGTATCGCGTCGAGGCGCCCGAGTGGGTCAGCATCGAATACGTCAACGGCGGTGTCGACCCCCAGACTCGTGAATTCAGCCCCGGCAGCGTGTTGAGTTTCCTCAATACGCAAAGCGCCTGGGAACAGGCGCGGGCCGTGGATAAACCGCTGCGCTTTTCCTTCGGGCGCGCCGACCGTGAATACAAGGAGCGCTGGTGCAACCCGGTGCCGGTGTTCAGCCTATGAGCCGCAAGCAGCAACTGCTCAAGCGTCATCGGCGCACCAAGCGCATCGCGCTGCTGATTGGCTTGCTGGTGCTGATCGCGGCCGGTGTGCTCGTGGCCTGGTGGCTGCCGTTGATTCTGGCGGTGGTGCTGTGGGCGGCCCATGAAGCCTGGTTTGCCGATCATCTGTTCTATTCGCCCAACGAGGATTATGCCTACGCATTCCCTCACGGCAGTGAAGTGCCAGGCCTGCGCCTGGACGCGGGGCGGCTGTTGCTGGACGCGCCGCTGGCGGCGGACGACACCCTGATCGTCGGCATCGAGCTGCACAGCTCGTGGCTCGGGCGTTTCATCGACCCGGCGGTGGAACTGCTGGGTCTGCAAACGCCGGACCGGCAAGTGTTCGAGCGCGGCGTCGGCGGGCGCCGTTACCTCAATCTGACCGGCGCCGCCGAGGCATTGGCCGCCGGCAAACTGCGGGTGCGCGGGCGTTTTTGCCGGATCAACGGCCAGCCGACGCTGTGGCGTTTCCGTCAGCCGGATTATCGCCAGCAACGTGTGATGGTGATTGCGCCCCATGCCGACGACGCCGAACTGGCGGCCTTCAGCCTGTACAGCCAGGCGGCCGAAAGTTGGATCGTCACGTTGACCGCCGGTGAAATCGAAGCCGAGCATTATCAACAGATGGGCCTGCCCAAGGCGCAAGCGGCGCAACTCAAAGGGCGCCTGCGGGCCTGGGACAGCATTGCCGTGCCGCGCTGGGCCGGCGTTCCCGAAGCACAGTGCGTGCAATTGGGCTACTTCTGCATGCAGTTGGCGGCCATGCAGGCCGCGCCGGACCAGGCTCAAGCCTCCCGCGAGGCGCAATTGAGCGATACGCGGCTGTTTCGTCAGTTCAATGCCTTTGCGCTGCCCGGCGACGTGGACGGCGCGCCGACCTGGCACAACCTGATCGCCGACCTGCGCGCGCTGCTGCTCAAGGCGCGGCCGCAGGTGATCGTGCTGCCGACGCCGTTGCTCGATCCGCACGCCGACCATATCTGCGCTCACGCGGCGATACTGGAAGCCCTGGAGGGCCTGGCGTGGCAGCCCGACACATTGCTCGGTTACGCCAATCACTTGCATGATAACGACCGCTGGCCCATGGGCGACTCGGGCGCCGGCGTGGCCCTGCCGCCGCGTTTCGACACCGCGGACGAACTGGTCCCCTGCAGTTTCACGCTCGCCTTGAGTCAGCAGCAGGACAAGGCCATGGCCCTGGGCATGATGCACGACCTGCAACCGCGCGCGCCGTTCAAGCGCCGTGTGCGTCGCTGGTTGCAACAGGTGCTGGCCGGGCGTAGCCCATCGCCATACGGAGAGAACGAATTCTTCCGCAAGGCTGTGCGTCGGCATGAATTGCTGTGGGTCCTGAAACAGGACTGAGACCTTATTTACGGCAGACCGCATCCGTTTGCCGCACCATTTTTTGCCGGGCTGCGCGCCCGCAGCCAGATCGCTGCATGGAGAGTTATGAAGCCTCGTTTCAAGGTTTTGCAGTTACAGCCGGACTACAACGTCAAGACCAATGACTTCGCCGACCTGGGTGAGCAGATCGTCAAATCGTTGCCGGTTGAACGCTTCGAGGTGACATCGGGGTATCTCAGTGGCCGCCCGTTACCGGGCCAGCCGCTGAGCGTGGCCGAGCACTCCCACTATTTCGAACTGCCGGAGAAGTCCCTCAAGGGCATCCGCTTTGGCGCCATGTGGCAGATCTACAAGTATTGCCGCGAGCAGAAGTTCGATGTGGTCATCTGCAACCGCTTCAAGTCGGTGAACATGATGCTGTCCCTCAACCGCTGGTTGAAGATCCCGCTGTGCATCGGCATCTCCCATGGTTTCGGCGAGTACGCCCGTGGCTACCGCCGGCGTCAGACCCAGCGCTGGGTGAGCCCGGCGTGGCGCTTCGTCGGCGTGTCGGAGGCGGTGCAGGAGTACCTGGTGGCGCTCAATTGCGGGTTCACCCGTGAAAACACCACCTATGTCACCAACGCCATCGACATCCCGCAGGCAGAAGCCTTGCAGTTGCCGCGCGATGAAGCACGCAAAGCCCTGGGCTTGCCGCTGGACGCGCGGATGATCGGCGCCCTGGGCCGCCTGGTGCCGATCAAGGGCCACACGCATCTGCTGCAGGCGTTTGCCACGCTCAAGGACAAATACCCGCAGGCACAGGTGGGGATCATCGGTTCCGGCCGCGCCGAAGCCGACCTGCGTGCCGACATCGAGCGCCTCGGCCTGACCGGTCGCGCGCACCTGTTGGGGTTCCGTGAAGACGGCATGAAGTACGTGCGCGGTTTCGATATCTGGACCATGCCGTCGCTGTTCGAAGGCCTGGGCCTGGCGCTGCTGGAAGGCATGAGCGGGCATTTGCCGGTGATCGCCTCCAACGGTCCGGCGATGCTGCCGCTGGTGCAGGGCGCGGGCGGGCTGTCTCACGATCCGGGCAACGTCGAGCAACTGGCTGCGGCGCTGGATACTTACCTGGCACTGAGCGATGAGCAATTGCGTGCCAAGGGCGAGGAGGTGTTCCGTTACCTGGTAGCCAACCACACTCTGGACGAGTTCAAGCACAAGTACCTGACCCTGATTGAAACCGGTTTGCGTGAAGTAGGTAGAGCATGAATCAGCCACAACCCCTGGTCTCGGTGATCATCGCGTCCTACAACCATGGCCCGTACATCGAGCAGAGCATCCTCAGCGTGCTGGGGCAGACCTACGCGAACATCGAACTGTTGGTGGTCGACGATGGCTCCAAGGACGACAGCGTCGAGCGCATCCGGCGCTTGCAGGCCGAGCACGGCTTTGATTTCCAGGTCCAGCAGAACCAGGGGCTGACCAATACGCTCAACGGCGCGATCGCCCGGGCCAAAGGCACGCTGATCGCGCCGTTCGGTTCCGACGACATCATGTTGCCCGAGCGCATTGCGGCCCAGGTCGCCTATATGGAAGGCAAGCCCAAGGTCGGCATCTGCGCGGGCAACATCGAGTTGATCGATGGCGATGGCCAGCCCTATCCCGACAGGAAGCAGCACCGGGACCTGCCGTTTCGCAGCCTGGACTTCGATGACCTGTTCCTGGACCGCAAGCCGTTCCCACCAGCACCGACCCTGTTGATCCGCCGCGAAGCGCTGGAGCAGGTGGGGGGCTTCGATCCGCTGATTCCGCTGGAAGACTTGCTGATCGAATTGAAGATCACCCACGCCGGCTACACCATCGACGTGTTGAACATGGTCATGGCGCGCTATCGCCAGCACGCCACCAACACGTACAAGAACCATCGCTACATGATTCAGAACATCCTCAAGACTTATGGATTGTTCAGCGAACACCCGTCGTATGACGCGGTGCGCTACAACTTCCTCAACTCGATGTTCCTCAAGACCGCCGACCGTGACCGGCCGCTGGCGCGGGAGATCCTCAAGCAGATCCCGTTGAAGTTCTGGGGGCGCAAGACCCTGCGCGGGCTGGTGCGGTTGTACCTGGCGCCCCTCAGAAGCTGAGGCGGCGGTGGCAGTGACAAAGGCGACTATCAGCAGTGATAGTCGCCTTTTTTATCAGGCGGCCGGGCTAGCCAGGCCCTGGACCTGCTCGCGGATTTTTGCCGTGGCTTTTGGGCTTGCGATGCTGGCGTAACCCTTGGCCAGTTGCTCGAAGTGCGCTTCGAACAGCCAGTTGCGGTCCTGCGGGTAACGTTGCATATGGCGCAGGTTGCGTTGGCGCAAGGCATTGCGCAGGGCCGACGGGAAGATGCGCAGGTCGGCGATATCGATCAGCGCGAACTCGCCATCATCCATCAGCAGCACGTTGCCCAGGTGCAGCGAGCGGAAGTACACACCACGCTCATGCAATTGGGCCATGAATCGACCGAAGCGCTCGATCAGCGATTCGCGCAGGCTACTGTCCAGGCTTTGAAGGGCCTGGCGCAGGGTCAGGCCGGGCAGTGGCGAGTAGGTGACGGCACTGCTGGCGTCGCGCAGGCTGTACACGCCGAGGATCTGCGGGGTGGGAATGCCCAGGCTGCGTAATTGTTCGGCGTTGTTGGCAAACCGCTCGGAATAAGGGTTGAAGCTGCCCGAGGTGTACCAGCGGCGTGCGCGGAAGACCTTGAGGAAACTGCCGTCTTCCAGGCGCAGGACTTTCGGGCCCAGGCCGTCGGCTTCAATCACATGGGCGTTGTGGCACAGTTGATCGAAGGCCTCGGCCTTGAGGGTTTGCACCGGCATGCGCAGCAGGCTGTGGCGGCGCTGGGCGATGCTCAGGCCGGCGATGATCGCCAAAGGAATCCACAGCAGGAACCAGTGTTCCTTGGGCCGCGACAGGATGCCGCCGCCCTCGGTCAGGCCGGCGCCGATGCCGTAGGCCAGCAGGGAGGACGCAAGGATGAACAGCGGTTGCGCCCGCTCTTTGAGGCTTTTGTACAGGCCCCAGCCGAGCATGAAGATCCACGGGATAAAGCCGATGATGCCGACGTAATACAGCACGCCCAGGGCAAAGCTGTGGGGTTCGCGCAGTTGGAAGCCGTTGGCCTGAGCCAGGGTCAGGTACAGCTCGGAATCGTAGCTGTGGCCGATCCACGGGTGTTCGGCGATGCGCTGCAGCGTCATGCTCCACAGTTCGAAGCGGAACGAACTGCCACGGTTGGTGATCAGTTCAGGGTAGAACAGCAAGAGCGCCGCCGCGCCCAGGACCAAGCCCGCAATCATCAAGACCGAGCGGCGGTTGCGGCTGACAAAACTCATCCACAGGATGGCCAGGGTCAGTGCCACCAGCGGCGTGCGGGAACCGGTGGCCAGCACCGCGAGGGTCATGATTGCCAGGGCCGGTACGCTGAACCACAGCACCTGAAAGCGCTGGCTGGTCATGCAGACATACAACCAGTAGACGCTGAAAAAACCGAACACGTGGGAGCTGAGCAGCGGGTTGTCGAGGGCGCCGCGGCCGCCGATCATGCGTATTTCAAGGCCCGGCTCAAACCCCTTGGCGAAGGCCACCAGGTCACACAGGGTCGCCACCAGTGCGATCACTGCCGCACTGAAGAACACGGGCTTGAACAGGTCGTTGCGGTAATGCAGCAACAGCCCGCAGCCGCCAAACAACATGAACGTGTGCAGCGGTCGCTTGAACAGGTCGGTGTCGGGATGAAACTCCGGGCTCCAGAACAGGCTGGTCAGGGCCCAGGCGGAGAAGACCAGGAATGCGATGGCCAGCGGCTCACGCAGCAATTCCATGAATTCCCTGGGGCGCAGGCACAACAGCAACAAGGTCGGCGCGCTGAACAGGACGTAGTAGAACCTGTGCAGCACGTTGCGATTGGTGACGAAGAACAGCGAACTCAGCAGAAGCAACAAGCCAATGGGCAAAATCCATAGGACCAGGAAGTCGAAGACGCGATTTGAGCCATAGGTAAGACGCTTGCACTGCATACGGTAAAAGCCATTTCAGAAATAGAAAGCCGACCATCTTAGAGTAGTGGCTATATAATGTCGCCGGTTGGATTTCGCCGGCCCGCGGGTCATGTGGGGTGCAAGTACAACAGAGAAGCTGTGCTAAAGTCAGCCTCCTTTTTTAAAACGCCGCGTGATATGACCGACTCCAGTCCGAGCGCAAGCCCTTCGAGCTTGAAAATATACTTCCGCCTGCTCAGTTACGTCAGGCCCTATGCGGGTTTGTTCGCGCTGAGTATTGTCGGATTTCTGATTTTCGCGTCGACCCAGCCGATGCTGGGGTACATCCTCAAGTACTTTGTCGACGGCCTTTCGAACCCGCAAGCCGTGTTGTTCCCCAGCGTGCCGTTCCTGCGCGACCTGCAATTGCTGCAGGCCGTGCCGCTGCTGATCATCCTGATCGCCGCCTGGCAGGGCCTGGGTTCGTTCCTCGGTAACTACCTGCTGGCCAAGGTTTCCCTGGGCCTGGTCCACGACCTGCGGGTGCAACTGTTCAACAACCTGCTGACGCTGCCCAACCGCTACTTCGACAATCACAACTCCGGGCACCTGATTTCCCGCATCACCTTCAACGTGACCATGGTCACGGGGGCGGCGACCGATGCGATCAAGGTGGTGATTCGCGAAGGCATGACCGTGATCTTCCTGTTCGCTTCGCTGCTGTTCATGAACTGGCGCCTGACGCTGGTGATGATCGCCATCCTGCCGTTGATTGCGGTGATGGTCAGCACGGCCAGCAAGAAATTCCGCAAACAGAGCAAGAAGATCCAGGTGGCCATGGGCGACGTGACCCACGTGGCGTCTGAAACCATCCAGGGTTACCGCGTCGTGCGCAGCTTCGGCGGCGAGATCTACGAGGAAAAACGCTTCCTCAAGGCCAGCCAGAGCAACACCAACAAGCAACTGCGCATGACCCGCACCGGGGCGATCTACACCCCGGCGCTGCAACTGGTGATCTACACCGCCATGGCCGTGCTGATGTTCCTGGTGCTTTACCTGCGCGGCGACGCATCGGCGGGCGACATGGTGGCCTACATCACTTTGGCCGGTCTGCTGCCTAAGCCGATCCGCCAGTTGTCGGAAGTCAGTTCGACCATCCAGAAGGGTGTGGCGGGCGCCGAGAGCATTTTCGAACAGCTGGACGAAGAGGCTGAAGTCGACAACGGCACGATCGAGCGCGACAAGGTCAGCGGCCATCTGGAAGTGCGTCACCTCAACTTCACCTATCCCGGCACCGAACGTCCTGTACTCAAGGACATCAGCTTTACCGCCGAGCCTGGGCAGATGATCGCCCTGGTGGGGCGCTCGGGCAGTGGCAAGTCGACCCTGGCCAGCCTGATCCCGCGTTTCTACCACCATGCAAGCGGTGAAATCCTGCTCGATGGCGTCGAGATCGAAGACTACAAACTGCTCAACCTGCGCAAGCACATCGCCCAGGTGACCCAGCACGTGACCCTGTTCAGCGACACGGTGACCAACAACATCGCCTACGGCGACCTGGCCGGCGCACCACGGGCCGACGTCGAAGCCGCCGCGATGGATGCCAACGCCAAGGACTTCATCGACCAGTTGCCTAAAGGCTTCGACACCCAGGTCGGCGAAAACGGCGTGCTGCTGTCCGGCGGTCAACGCCAGCGCCTGGCAATTGCCCGCGCCCTGCTCAAGAATGCGCCGCTGCTGATTCTCGACGAGGCCACCTCGGCCCTCGACACCGAGTCCGAGCGCCACATTCAGGCGGCGCTGGACAAGGTCATGCAAGGCCGCACGACCCTGGTGATCGCGCACCGCCTGTCCACCATCGAGAAGGCCGACCTGATCCTGGTGATGGACGACGGGCGTATTGTCGAGCGCGGCACCCACGGTCAATTGCTTGCACAGAACGGCTACTACGCCCGCCTGCATGCCATGGGCCTGGATGCCCCGGTGTCGGCGGATATCACCTGATACCCTTGGTGGGGCGGGCAATCCGCCTCACCAACGTTCCTGCAACATCTTCTGTCACACCCCCACAAGCCTTCTGTAACCCTGTGCTAATATCGCGCCCCTGTTCATTTTGTATGTGGGTTGCTCCATGAAGTTGTCCATGCCGCGATTCGATCAAGCCCCTGTCTTGGTGGTCGGCGATGTCATGCTCGACCGTTACTGGCATGGCGGAACCTCACGGATTTCCCCTGAGGCGCCGGTACCGGTAGTCAAGGTCGAGCAAATCGAAGACCGTCCAGGTGGCGCTGCCAACGTTGCCCTCAATATTGCCGCCCTCGGCGCCCCTGCCTCCCTGGTGGGCGTGACCGGCGACGACGAAGCCGCCGACAGCCTGGCCAACAGCCTGCGCGGTGCCGGCGTGCGCGCGCTGTTCCAGCGCATCGCCCATCAGCCGACCATCGTCAAGCTGCGGGTCATGAGCCGTCACCAGCAATTGCTGCGCATCGATTTCGAAGAACCCTTCGCCACCGACGCCCTGGCCCTCAGCGCGCAGGTCGATGAGTTGCTCGAAGGCATCAAGGTGCTGGTGTTGTCCGACTACGGCAAAGGCGCGCTGAAGAACCACCAGATGCTGATCCAGGCCGCCAAGGCCCGCAATATTCCGGTGCTGGCCGATCCCAAGGGCAAGGACTTCTCGATTTATCGCGGCGCCAGCCTGATCACGCCGAACCTCAGCGAGTTCGAAGCCATCGTCGGCGGTTGCGCCGATGAGCACGAACTGGTGAGCAAGGGCGCGACGCTGATGGCCGAACTGGACCTGGGCGCCTTGCTGGTGACCCGTGGCGAACACGGCATGACCTTGCTGCGCCCGGGCTATGCGGCGATGCACCTGCCGGCGCGTGCGCGTGAAGTGTTCGACGTCACCGGCGCCGGCGACACCGTGATTTCCACCCTGGCCGCCTCCATCGCGGCCGGCGAGGAATTGCCCCACGCCGTGGCCCTGGCCAACCTGGCAGCGGGCATCGTGGTCGGCAAGCTCGGCACCGCCGCGATCAGCGCGCCCGAACTGCGCCGTGCGATCCAGCGTTCCGAAGGCTCCGAGCGTGGGGTGTTGAGTCTCGAGCAATTGCTGCTGGCGATTGACGACGCGCGCGCCCACAACGAAAGCATTGTGTTCACCAATGGCTGTTTCGACATCCTGCATGCCGGTCATGTGACGTACCTGGAACAGGCGCGCGCCCAAGGCGATCGCCTGATCGTCGCGGTCAATGACGATGCGTCGGTCAGCCGCCTGAAAGGTCCGGGCCGCCCGATCAACAGTGTCGACCGACGCATGGCGGTCCTGGCCGGCCTGGGTGCGGTGGACTGGGTGATCAGCTTCCCCGAAGCCACCCCGGAAAACCTGCTGGCCCAGGTCAAGCCCGATGTGCTGGTCAAGGGCGGCGACTATTCCGTCGACCAGGTGGTCGGCGCCGACATCGTCAGCGCCTACGGCGGCAAGGTCAAAGTGCTGGGGTTGGTTGAGAACAGCTCGACGACCGCGATCGTGGAAAAAATCCGCAATCACGAATAAGGCTTGCGGCCGTAGGCGCGGGCCTGCTCGCTCCTACGGTCTGGCCTTCTTTGGCACGATCTTGCGCAACATCTGCCGGGCCTTGCCGGTCAGGCGCTTGAGCTTCGACTCTTTCTCCGGGACGGCCAGGCCTTGCTGCCTGAGCCAATCCTTCCAACGAATCCGCTCGTCGCGCACCACCCAGCCGTCCTGCTGGGCGAAGCTCTCCGCCAGGTACAAACCCCGCGTGCTCGCCGGGTACAGCTGATCTTTCTTGACCGTATACAGTTCGGCGAGCGGCTGCCCGTCCTTCAAGGGCATCAGGTACAGGTCCGGGCGCTGGCGGTCCAGGCGCGCGACCAGTTGATCGCCTTCGAGTCGCTCATCCACATGGAACAGGCTCAAGGATTTGGCTTCCTTGGGCACCTCCAGGCGCAAGTCATAAATCAATTGCAGCGAGGCCGTAGGCAAGTGGACGTAGGCCCGTGGGCGCTCGATCAGTTGCGTGGTCGCGCAGCGCACCGGGCGGGCCGCGCCGGACAAGGGGCTCAAGCGAAACGGCAAGGCTTCGCGGTAGTGCAGCGCGGCGGAGTAGGGCGCCGGCAGCCAGGTGTCGTTGAAGCGCCCGCTGAGCCAGCCTTCGGGCGTCTCCAGCAGGCACTCTTCGGCGATTTCCTGGATGGCGGTGTGCAGCGGCAGGTTCAGCTCATGGGCGGGGACGTAGCCGGAAATCAGCTTGAGCACCACGTCGCCACGGTCCTGGCGGCGTTGGCGCACCAGCACCCAGTAATCCTTGTTTTGCCAATGCAGGGTCAAACGCACCGACACGCCGAGGTTGGCCAGCTCGAGGGCGAAACGCTCCGGGTCTGTCACTTCTACCGGCTTGCGCCGTTGCAGGGTCTGGGCAAAGTTGAGCGGCATGCCGACGCTCTGGTAGCTCAGGCCTTCGGGGGTGGCTTCGACATGCAGTGGCAGAGTCTTGAAGTTGCTGGGGTTTTTTCTTATGAGCGTTCGCGACATGTCGGCTCCTTCTTACGTCGGGGCGGCCGCGTCGGCGGCATCAGAGTTGACGAATGACCTGGGCAGCGGTCGCCACGTTGTGAGCCAGGTGCAGCGGATTAATGGTCCCGACAATAGCACTGGCGACACCCGTTTGCGCAAACAACAACATGAAACTGGCACGTATGGGGTCCATTCCCGGTTCCAGGCAGACGTGGCCGCTGGCGAGGGCTTTTTTCACCAGGATGCCTTTGCCATGGGCGGCCGCATAATCAATGACGGCTTTCTCGGCCTGTTCGTTCAGATTGTAGGTGACCATTGCGCAATCGCCCTGTTCCAGAGCCTTCACGCCGCCTTCGACGGTTTTGCCGGAGAAGCCGAAACCGCGGATTTTGCCCTCTCGTTTCAAGTCCGCGAGGGTCTGGTACACCTCGCAGTCGTTGAGAATGTGCAGGTCGTTGCCGTCGGAATGCACCAGCACCAGGTCGATAAAGTCGGTTTCCAGTCGTTTCAGGCTGCGTTCGATCGACATCCGGGTATGGGCCGCGCTGAAGTCGTGACGGGACACGCCGTTGTCGAATTCTTCGCCGACCTTGCTGACAATCACCCACTCGTTGCGCTGGCCCCGCAACAGCGGCCCCAGGCGTTCTTCGCTGCGGCCATAGGCCGGCGCGGTATCGATCAGGTTGATGCCCAACTGACGGGCCTGGCGCAGCAGCAGGCGCGCTTCGTCGTCATCGGGAATCTGGAAGCCGCTGGGGTATTTCACCCCTTGGTCGCGACCGAGCTTGACGGTGCCCAGGCCCAGCGGCGACACCAGCAGGCCGGTACTGCCCAGCGGGCGGTGCAGGTCGTGCAGGGTGGGCAGGCTCATGGCAACAGTTGCTCCCAGGCCGGTTGGCCGATGGCGGGTTTGGGCAGCTCGGGCAGCGGGGTGGCGGGGCCGGGTTGGATGCCATCGCGTTCGAGGGCGTGGAGCACCCGGTCGGCGAAGTCCGGTGCCAGGGCCAGCTTGGTCGGCCAGCCCACGAGCAGGCGGCCCTGTTCGGCGAGGAAGGCGTTGTCGGGGCGAGTCAGGCCCGATTGCAGCGGCTCGGCACGTTCGACGCGCAGGGTGGCCCATTCGGTGTGGCTCATGTCGATCCACGGCAGCAGAAGCGCCAACTCGTGCTGCGCGGTGGCGATCTGCTCCTGTGGCGTGCGTGCTACGCCGTCGGCCTCGGCGATGTCGCCGCCCATGTACCACACCCAGTTGCCATCGGCGGCCGGGTGCGTTGTCACGGTGAGGCGCGGTTTGGTGCCGCCGCCCAGGCAGTGGGCGTACAGCGGTTTCAGGCCTGGGCCTTTGGCGATGATCATGTGCAGCGCACGCTTTTGCATGGCCGGCTCGCTCAGGCCCAGAGCGGCGAGCAGATCGGCAGTGCCGCCGCCGGCGCTCAAGACGATGCGCTGGGCGCGGATCTCGCGGCCGTCGACTTTCAGACCGACCAATGCGTCGTTTTCCCGCAGCGGTTCGATGTGTTGTCCGGCGAGCAAACCATCGCCGGCCAACTGCGCCAGGCGTCCGATCAGGCTCGGCACGTCGACCACCAATTCCGACAGGCGATAGACCTTGCCCTTGAAGCGGCGGTCTTGCAGGGCTGGCGGCAGGGCGTCGCCCTTGACCTGATCGACGCGGCCGCGCACGGCCTTGCTGGCGAAGAAGCTGGTGAGGTTGCCGGCGAGCGTGCCAGGGGACCACAGGTAATGGGCTTCGGAGAGCAGGCGCACGCCGGTCAGGTCCAGTTCGCCGTGACCGGCCAGGGCCTCACGCCAGCGCCGCGGCATATCGGCAATCGCTTCGGAGGCGCCGGTGAGTGCACCGTGCAGCGCGTATTTCGCACCGCCATGAATGATGCCTTGGGACTTCACGCTTTGCCCGCCTCCCAGGGTGGCGTTTTCCACCACCACCGTGGAAAACCCCTGGCGGCGCAGGCGCGCATTCAGCCAGAGGCCGGCAACTCCGGCGCCGACAATCAGAACGTCGGTGGAAATAACGGATGGCATGGGCAACCTCAGTGTTCAAATCAAGGTGCCAAGTATACAGACTCAACGAATGGATCTTTGCGCGGGATCAATATTGACGCGTGAGGTCAGTGCCCCGCCGTTTTCGAGAACAGTTGAATCACCACCACGCCCAACACAATCAAGCCCATCCCCAGCATTGCCGGCAGATCGAGCTTCTGCCCATAGATGAACAGCGCCGCGACGCTGACCATCACGATGCCCATCCCAGCCCACACGGCATACGCCACGCCGACCGGCACTGTACGCACCACCAGGGTCAGCATCCAGAACGCCACGCCGTAGCCGACGATCACCAGCAGCAGTGGGATCGGTGTGCTCCAGCCCTTGATGGCTTTCATGGAAACGGTGGCGATGACTTCCGAGCAGATGGCGATGGCCAGGTAGTAGTAGGCAGGGGTCATGGTGCGGTCCTCGGTGTGTAGCGCGCTGGATAAGGTCGGCATTCTAGAGGCTCGTCAGATGGGGTAAAGTCATTACCTATCCGAATTAAAGATGGGTTGTGCCATGAATGTGCAGTGGAACCTGGAACAGATGCGCCTGTTCGTCAGCGTCGCCGAGCAGCGTTCTTTTTCGGCGGTAGCGCGTCAGCAGCGCAAGGCTCAGTCGGCAGTCAGCAACGGGATCGCCTTGCTGGAAGCGGACCTGGGCGTCAGCCTGTTTGAACGAAGCAGCGGCCGCCAGCCGCGCTTGACCGAAGCCGGCACGGTGCTGCTCGAAGAGGCTCGGGAAGTGCTGCGCCAGTGCGAACGCCTCAATGGCCGCGCACTGTCGTTGGTGCGCGGCGAAGAAGCCTGCCTGCGCCTGGCCCAGGATGAAGCGATGCTGTACCAGCCGGTCCTCGACAGTCTCGACGCCTTGGCCGGCCAGTTTCCCAACCTCGAGGTGCAGCTTTCCAGCGCTGCCCAGGGCGATGTCGCACGCAAACTGGTGGAGCGCAGGGCCGACCTGGGCATGTTGTTCTATCACGATCAAATCCCCGAAGCGTTGGAGCGGCGGGTCGTCGGCAGTGTGGAAATGGTCACGGTGTGCGGGCGTCGCCATCCGCTGGCGGCGCAGCAAACCGTGGACTGCCAGGGGTTGGCGCAGTATCGCCAGTTGCTGATGTCGACCCAGACCAGCGTCTACCCCGGCAGCGAGGCCGCCAGCCCGCAGGTGTGGCGCGCCGACAGCTTCTACGTGCTGGCCGAATGGCTTATCCGTGGCCTGGGTTGGGCCTGGTTGCCCCGGCATGTGGTGCAATACCCCGCGTACCAGAACCAAATGGTCGAACTCGACAGCGAATGGACCCCGCCGGCGCTTGTGGTCGAGCTGGTGTGGCGCCGCGATGAACCCCTGGGCCCTGCCGCACGCTTTCTCGCCGAGCGTTTTGCCGAGTGCTTGCAGGCGATCGATTGAAAAAGCCGATAAACTCCGCCGCCATGAATAGAACTCTCTACAGCTGTCTGTTTTACCTGGCGCTGCCGTTGGTGGCTTTACGTCTATGGCTGCGCGCGCGCAAGGCGCCGGCCTACGCCAAGCGCGTGGGCGAGCGCTTTTCCTACGGCTTGCCGCGGATGCAACCGGGCGGGATCTGGGTGCATGCGGTGTCGGTGGGCGAAAGCATCGCCGCCGCGCCGATGATCCGTGGCCTGCTGGAGCGTTACCCGCAGTTGCCGATGACGGTCACCTGCATGACGCCCACCGGCTCCGAGCGTATCCAGGCATTGTTCGCCGATGAACCGCGCGTCCAGCATTGCTACTTGCCCTATGACTTGCCCTGCGCGGCCAAGCGTTTTCTCGACCGTGTCCAGCCCAAACTGGCCGTGATCATGGAGACCGAGCTGTGGCCCAACCACATCCACGCCTGCGCCCAGCGCGGGATTCCGGTGGCGCTGGCCAATGCACGCTTGTCGGCGCGTTCGGCCAAGGGCTACGCACGTTTTGCCAAACTGACGGCGCCGATGCTGGCAGAAATGAGTCTGATCGCCGTGCAGACCGAGACTGAGGCCGAGCGTTTCCGCAGCCTGGGGGCGCGTGCGGACACGGTGCAAGTGACCGGCTCGATCAAGTTCGACCTGACCATCGACCCGCAACTGCTGGCGCGCGCGGCCGCGTTGCGCGAACAGTGGGGCGCCGGCGAGCGCCCGGTGTGGATCGCCGCCAGTACCCACGAAGGCGAAGATGAGGTGGTGCTGGCGGCCCATCGCCAACTGCTCGCCAGCTATCCCAATGCGCTGCTGATTCTGGTGCCGCGTCATCAGGAACGCTTCGGCCCGATGTTTGAGCTGTGCGAGCGACAAGGGTTCGCCACGGTGCGTCGTTCCAGCGGCGAGCCGGTCACCGCGCACACCGCCGTGTTGCTCGGCGACACCATGGGCGAGTTGCTGTTTTTGTATGCCTTGGCCGACAGCGCGTTGGTGGGTGGCAGCCTGGTCGCGACCGGCGGGCACAACCCGCTGGAACCGGCGGCGTTGGGCAAGCCAGTGATCATGGGGCCGCACCGGTTCAACTTCCTCGAAATCAGCGCAATGCTGCGCGACGCCGGGGCGTTGCGTGAGGTGGATGATGCCGAAGGTTTGGCCGAGGCCGTGCGGCAGCTGTTCGAGCTACCGCAGGATGCCCAGCGGATGGCGCAGGCGGGGCTTAAGGTGATGCAGGCCAACCAGGGCGCTTTGAAGCGATTGTTGGATGGCCTTGATCGCTTGATAACTCACTGACGCAATGCCGATCCAAATGTGGAAGGGAGCAAGCCCCTTCCCACATTGGTTCTGTGGTGCGATCAATAACCCGGGCGGGCCTTGAGCTGCTCGGCGGCGGCCTTGGCCAGGTCCGGCGGCAGGAAGTCGCGGTCCGGGTTGTAGTCGGCCTTGAGATAGCGCGTCAGGTCTTGCAGGTCCCCAGGGTTCAACGTGCCGGCTGCCTGCTTCAAGCGCAGGTTGTCGAGGATGTAGTCGTAGCGGCTGTTGTTGTAGTTGCGCACCGACGCATAGAGCTGGCGCTGGGCGTCGAGCACGTCGACGATATTGCGCGTACCCACCTGATAACCGATTTCCGTGGCTTCCACCGCGCTCTGGTTGGAGATGATCGACTGGCGGCGTGCCTGCACCTGCTCCACGTCGGTGTTGACCGCGCGGTGCAGGTTGCGCGTGTTTTCCACCACCTGGCGGCGCAGGCCTTCGCGTTGCTGCTCGGTCTGGCCCAGGCGCGAGTACGATTCGCGCACTTGCGAGCTGGTCAGGCCACCGCTGTACAGCGGGATATTCAGGCGCAGGCCAATGGTGCGTTGCGAGACATCGCCGCCATAAGGCGTGCCGAAGGCATTCGGGTTGCTGAAGCCGAGCGCGTCGTTATCGCCCTTTTCATACTGCGCCACGGCGTCCAGGGTCGGCGCATGCCCGGCCTTGCGCTGCTTGAGGGTTTCCTCGGCGGCGGTGACGGCGTAGTTGCTGGCGAGCAGGTTCAGGTTCTGGCGGCCGGCGGTTTCGACCCAGGCCTTGGCGTCGTTCGGCAGCGGCGGCAGCACCGGCAGTGTATGCACAATGCCCTGGATCGAATTGTATTGACGGTTGGTCAGCGCGATCAGTGCTTCGAAAGCGTCGTCCACCTGGCGTTGCGCGACGATCCGGTTGGCCCGCGCGGTGTCGTAGCTGGCCTGGGATTGCAGCACGTCGGTCTTGTCTGACAGGCCCACGTCGAAGCGCTCGTTGGACTGGTCCAGTTGGCGCTTGAAGGCGCTTTCTTCGGCCTTGGTGGAGGCCAGGTTGTCCTGGGCGCGCAGCACGGCGAAGTAGTTCTCGGCGCTTTGCAGGATCAGGTTCTGTTCGGTGGCTGAAAGTTGCAGCGCAGCCTGTTCGTTGACGGCTTCGGCGGCTTGCAGTTGGAACCAGCGGTCGGCGCGGAACAGCGGCTGGCTCAAGGTCGCACGCCAGGAATGCGCGTCGCGGTTGGCGGTGGCGGCCGGGGTGTCGATCTGGGTGCGCGAATTGTTGATATCGGCACCGGCCGACAGGTTGGGCAGCAAACCGGCGCGGGCCTGGGGCACCACTTCTTTCTGCGCACCGTACTGGGCGCGGGCGGCGGCCAGGTCGGCGTTGTTGTCCACCGCTTCCTGGTAGACGCTGACCAGGTCGGTTCGGGCGGACAAGGGCGCTTCAGCTGCCCAGACCATTCCGTTGGTCGCACAAGACACGGCGAGAGCCAGTGAGAGTTTGCGCAGCATGAATTGATCCCTAGTTTTAATATTACGATGATAATTTAACGCCCAAGGCTACGGTTGGCCATTCCTGGCGTCAAGCGTCGGGGCAGTCACCGAGTGTAGTGGTGGTTACACGGCGCAACAATCCTGCAATTGCGCCATTCATCACGCTGAATGCTCCGTTATTGGCAATTTGCCCTCACCCTGTCTAGACTGGCCGGGTTCTTGTCGGGGTGCCTTGTTGGAAGGCTGAGATCGGTAAATACCGGATCCCGTTGAACCTGATCAGGTTAACGCCTGCGTAGGGAACAAGATTTCTCGTCACCCGGCGAGTCCTCTTGTGCTTTGTCCGGGATGTTGTTCGACCTTCGAACAACCCTCGAGTACCCAGCACAGCACTGCTTCCAGTGCGTCCATCCGCCACAGGTTCGCTCCGACAAAAATCCACCGCCTGGATAGTTGGAGAGCCCGTGATGAGTACAAAACCAAAAAATACCGTGCATTTGAGTGAATCGGCCAAGGTCGACTCCGGCTCCGTGCAACCGTTTACCCGCTCGCAGAAAATCTACGTGCAAGGCACCCGTCCGGACATCCGCGTGCCGATGCGTGAAATCAGCCTCGACGTCACCCCCACCGATTTCGGTGGTGAGATCAACGCCCCCGTGGTGGTCTACGACACCTCCGGCCCCTACACCGACCCCAACGTCATCATCGATGTGCGCAAGGGCCTGGGCGATGTGCGCTCGCCGTGGATCGAGTCGCGTGGCGACACCGAACGCCTGTCGGGCCTGAGCTCGCACTTCGGCCAGCAACGCCTGACCGATGCCGAACTGACTGCGCTGCGCTTCGCCCATGTGAAGAACCCGCGCCGCGCCAAGGCCGGTGCCAACGTCACGCAGATGCACTATGCGCGCAAAGGCATCATCACCGCCGAGATGGAATACGTCGCCATCCGCGAAAACATGAAGCTCGAAGAAGCCCGCGCCAGCGGCCTGCTCGACCAGCAACACGCCGGCTACAGCTTCGGCGCCAGCGTGCCGAAGATCATCACCCCGGAATTCGTGCGCGAAGAAATCGCCCGCGGCCGCGCGATCATCCCGGCCAACATCAACCACACCGAACTGGAACCGATGATCATCGGCCGTAACTTCCTGGTGAAGATCAACGGCAACATCGGCAACAGCGCCCTGGGCTCGTCCATCGAAGAAGAAGTGGCGAAACTGACCTGGGGCATTCGCTGGGGCTCGGACACGGTGATGGACCTGTCCACCGGCAAACACATCCACGAAACCCGCGAGTGGATCATCCGCAACTCGCCGGTGCCGATCGGCACAGTGCCGATCTACCAGGCCCTGGAGAAAGTCGGCGGCGCCGCTGAAGACCTGACCTGGGAGCTGTTCCGCGACACCCTGATCGAACAGGCCGAGCAGGGCGTCGACTACTTCACCATCCACGCCGGCGTGCTGCTGCGCTACGTTCCGCTGACCGCCAAGCGCGTTACCGGCATCGTCTCCCGCGGCGGCTCGATCATGGCCAAGTGGTGCCTGGCGCACCACAAAGAGAACTTCACCTACACGCATTTCGACGAAATCTGCGAAATCATGAAGGCCTATGACGTCAGCTTCTCCTTAGGCGACGGTCTGCGCCCGGGTTCGATCGCCGACGCCAACGACGCCGCGCAATTCGGCGAGCTGGAAACCCTCGGCGAGCTGACCAAGATCGCCTGGAAGCACGACGTGCAAACCATGATCGAAGGCCCCGGCCACGTGCCGATGCAACTGATCAAGGAGAACATGGACAAGCAGCTCGAATGCTGCGACGAGGCGCCGTTCTACACCCTCGGCCCGCTGACCACCGACATCGCGCCGGGCTACGACCACATCACCTCCGGCATCGGTGCGGCGATGATCGGTTGGTTCGGTTGCGCCATGCTCTGCTACGTCACACCCAAGGAACACTTGGGTCTGCCGAACAAGGATGACGTGAAGACCGGGATCATCACTTACAAGATCGCCGCCCATGCAGCCGATCTCGCGAAAGGTCATCCGGGCGCGCAGATCCGCGATAACGCACTGAGCAAGGCACGCTTCGAGTTCCGTTGGGAAGACCAGTTCAACCTCGGCCTCGACCCGGACACCGCGCGTTCGTATCACGACGAAACCCTGCCGAAGGACTCGGCCAAGGTCGCGCATTTCTGCTCGATGTGCGGGCCGAAGTTCTGCTCGATGAAAATCACCCAGGAAGTGCGTGAGTACGCGGCCAACCAGCGCATCGATGCGGTGGATGTGGAGGTGGCCAAGGGCTTGGCCGAGCAGGCTGAGCGGTTCAAGCAGGAAGGCAGCCAGCTCTACAAGAAGGTCTGATCCGAGGTTGTAGGCGCTTTCAAGGGCCTTATCGGGGGCAAGCCCCCTCCCACATTTGAATTGTGAACACATTCAAGTGTGGGAGGGGGCTTGCCCCCGATAACAATCTTTCAAACAACAAATGCCCCTCAGAGATTCCATCCTTGAGCATTCAACCCAGCACCTATTCCCCCGATATCGCGGTGTCTGCTGACAAACGCGTGTTCGGCACCCGCGATCTGTTTTCCCTGTGGTTCTCCCTCGGCATCGGCCTGATGGTCCTGCAAACCGGCGCGCTGCTCGCGCCCGGCCTGGGCCTGGCCGGTGGGTTGCTGGCGATTTTCCTCGGCACCCTGGTCGGCGTGCTGCTGCTCGCCGCTGTCGGCGTGATCGGCAGCGACACCGGGCTGTCCGCCATGGCCGCGCTCAAGCTCAGCCTCGGCGCCAAAGGCGCGAGCCTGCCGGCATTGTTGAACCTGCTGCAACTGATCGGTTGGGGCGCGTTTGAAATCATCGTCATGCGCGATGCCGCCAGCCTGTTGGGCGCGCGGGCCTTCAGCGACGCCAGCCTGTTGGCCAGCCCGATGCTGTGGACCCTGTTTTTCGGTGGCCTGGCGACCTTGCTGGCGGTCAGTGGCCCGCTGACGTTCGTGCGCCAGATCCTGCGTAAATGGGGCATCTGGCTGCTGCTCGCGGGCTGCCTGTGGTTGACCTGGAACCTATTCGCCAAAGCCGATCTCGCCACGCTATGGGCCCAGGCCGGTGACGGTTCGATGCCCTTCGCGGTGGGGTTTGATATCGCCATCGCCATGCCGCTGTCGTGGCTGCCGCTGATCGCCGATTATTCGCGCTTCGGCAAACGTGCGAAAAGCGTGTTCGGCGGCACGGCGCTGGGCTTTTTTATCGGCAATTTCTGGCTGATGAGCCTGGGCGTGGCCTACACCCTGGCGTTTGCGCCGAGCGGTGAAGTCAACGCGCTGTTGCTGGCGCTGGCCGGCGCGGGGCTGGGGATTCCGTTGTTGCTGATCCTGTTGGATGAGTCGGAAAACGCCTTTGCCGATATTCACTCGGCGGCCGTCTCCAGCGGGATTCTGTTGCGCCTGAAGGTCGAGCACCTGGCCTTGGCCATCGGTGTGCTCTGCACGTTGATCGCCTGCTTTGCTCCGTTGGCGCAGTACCAGAACTTTCTGCTGTTGATCGGTTCGGTATTCGCGCCGCTGTTTGGCGTGGTGCTGGTCGATCATTTCATCCTGCGCCGCCGCGGCCAGGGCGCGCTTGCCACGCTACGCTGGACGGCGTTGCTGGCCTGGCTGGGCGGCATCGGCACCTACCACTTGCTGGCCAACCTGTATCCGGATATCGGCGCGACCCTGCCGGCACTGGCGCTGGCAGGGCTGTTGCAGTTCATCCTCGGGCGCGTCTTCAGCGGCGCGCGGGCACCAGCTCAGGCTTGATGATGCCTTCCAGGCGCGAGTAAGGAATCTGCAACTCGATGTGGCCCAGGGCATACGGCGCGATCGTGGTGGTGGGGTACTTGAGGGTCACGCTGGCGGAGGTCAGCGCCACGTTCGGGGTTTTCTGGAACGGGTAGCGCTTGACGAACTCCGGCTCCAGGCTCAGGCGGGTGCTGATCAGCCAGCTGTTGTGCGCCACCTGGGCGGCCTTCCAGAATGCTTCTTCCTTGCCGGGCAGCAGCATGTCGCTCAGCGACAGGGCTTTTTGCTGCGGGCGCGAATAGTTGATGAAGGCGCGGCCCGGTTCGCCGTGGGTGGCGCCCTGGTCCAGGTAGCTGGACAGTTCGATGATCACCAAGCCGTCATGCTGCTCGCGTACCTTGGCCTGCAAGTACATGCTGTTGCGTGGCGCGGCGGTGCTCAGGAACTGCTCGCGATACGTCGCCAGGCTCGACGGCAACGGGTCGCTCGACCGGGTGCGGGTCATTTCCAGCAGGCGTTGTTCGATCAGTGCGTCGAGCTTGGGCTCCTTGGCAAAATGCACGGTGTCGATATTCACCAGCGGGCAATCGGCGTTGGCGCAGTCCGGCTTGCTTTGCTCGCTGGCGTCGCGGGTGGCTTCCAGCGGGGTGCTGTAGTTCGGTTGGAACAGGCTCTGGCAGGCGCCGAGCGTCAAGGCGATACACGCCACGGAGGCGATTTTTAAAAGTGACATGTAGGGTCTTCGTCCGTCGATAAGAGCGAAATTCGTGGAGCTTCGACTACCGGCATGGCAGTCAGTTCGCCACTAAGCTCATTAGAGTGAGTTTGACGCCCGCCGTCTATCCCGGCAACCGTAAAGGGGCTGCGCCAACGGGCAGGAGCGCGTTAGGATGGCGCCAATTGCACGGGCATAACGAGGAAGGATATGACGGACATCGCGAAATCGACGCCGAGCACGATCGAGATTGTTCAGCGCGACAATGCCTATCAGGGTTTCTACAAGCTCGATCGCGTGCAACTGCGCCACGAAAAATTCGACGGCGGCATGAGCCGGGTGATCAACCGCGAGGTCTTCGTGCGGCATGACGCCGTGTGCGTGCTGCCCTACGACCCGCAGCGCGATGAAGTGGTGCTGATCGAGCAGTTTCGCGTCGGCGCCATGGGCCGTGCCGCCAACCCGTGGCTGGTGGAAATGGTCGCCGGCCTGATCGACAAGGACGAACAACCGGAGGAGGTTGCACACCGCGAAGCCGAGGAGGAAGCTGGACTGACATTCTCCGCACTGTGGCCGATCACCCAATATTTCCCTTCGCCCGGCGGCAGTACCGAATTCGTCCACTTGTACCTGGGCCGTTGCGACAGCTCGGGCGCCGGTGGCGTTCATGGACTGGAAGAAGAGGCAGAAGATATCCGCGTCAGCACCTGGGCTTTCGAAGATGCCTTGCAAGCGGTGCGTGATGGTCGGATATCCAATGCGCCCAGCATTATTGCCTTGCAATGGCTAGCGCTCAATCGCGCGGAAGTGAGGGGGTTATGGCAGTAAAGGCACGGGAACGATACCGGGTTGACCTGATCGGGCTGCAAGCCGCCTGCGAGGCCAACTATGCGCGGCTGATGCGCCTGCTGCCGGACATGCGCCACACGCCCGAGGCACGGCGCATCGCCGTGACCCATGGCGACCAGATGCTCGGCGTGCTGACCCTGGAAGTCATCGTCAATTGCCCGTACACCACCACTCTGCGCGTGCGCCAGGAGCACAGCCTGCCATGGCTGCCGGTGCCGCAACTGGAAGTGCAGGTGTACCACGATGCGCGAATGGCCGAAGTCATCAGCGCCGAACATGCGCGACGCTTTCGCAGCATCTATCCTTACCCCAATGTGTTCATGCACCAGCCCGATGAGAAAGCACAGCTCAATGTGTTCCTCGGAGAATGGTTGAGTCACTGTCTGGCCCTGGGCCACGAGTTCGAAGTCGTGCGGTAGATGTGAACTGCATCTGCTTCCCTGGGTTTCCTCTTTGTGTCCTGCCCCAGCATAATCGCGCCATACGTCCATTCCTGTGATTGCCTTGGGAGAGCACCTTGCCCCGCGTACCCACCGTGACCCCCGATGCACCGGCAGTGCTGGTGCAACTGTCCGACAGCCATCTGTTTGCCGAGGCCGACGCCACGCTGGTGGGCATGAACACCCGCGAGAGCTTGCAACGGGTGATCGGCCTGGTGCGCGAGCAGCAGCCCCGGATCGACTTGCTGCTGGCCACGGGGGACTTGTCCCAGGACGGTACGCTGGCGTCCTATCAGCACTTCCGGGAGATGACCGCACCCTTTGGCGTGCCGGCGCGCTGGATTCCCGGCAACCACGATGAGCCGCAGATCATGGCCCACGCCGCCCTGCACAGCGACCTGCTGGAACCGGTGGTCGACATCGGCAATTGGCGCATTACCCTGCTCGACTCCGCCGTACCCGGTTCGGTGCCGGGTTATCTGCAGGACAGCCAGCTGCAACTGCTGGCCCAAGCCTTGAGCGAAGCGCCGCACCGCCATCATCTGGTGTGTTTCCACCATCATCCGGTGCCCGTCGGCTGTGCGTGGATGGAACCCATCGGCCTGCGCAACCCCGAGGCACTGTTTGCCGTGCTGGACCGTTTCCCTCAGGTCCGGGCCTTGCTCTGGGGGCATGTACACCAGGAGATCGACCGCGAGCGCAACGGCGTGCGCCTGCTGGCGTCGCCGTCCACCTGCATCCAGTTCACGCCGGGCAGCGAGGACTTCAACGTCAGCACCGAGGCGCCGGGCTATCGCTGGCTGCGTCTGCATGCCGACGGGCGGTTGGAGACCGGGGTGGAACGGGTCAAAGGCTTTGCCTTTACCGTGGATTACGCCAGCAACGGCTACTGAAGGTGGGAGGGGAAGACAGGGGACTCACCACTCCGATCCCTGTAAACTGCGCCTTTTTGGCGCAAGCACGGAGAGCCCGGCATGTCCGCTTCGATCCTGTATATCCACGGTTTCAACAGCGCGCCTGCGTCGAACAAGGCCAGCCAGTTGATCCGCGTGATGGACACCCTCGGCCTGGCCGACCAACTGCGCGTGCCGGCCCTGCATCACCACCCTCGCCAGGCGATTCCTCAATTGGAGGCGGCCATCGCAGAACTGGGGCGGCCGCTGCTGGTCGGCAGCTCGCTCGGCGGCTACTATGCAACCTGTCTTGCCGAGCGCCATGGCCTCAAGGCGCTGCTGGTCAACCCGGCGGTCAGCCCCCATCGGATGTTCGACGGTTACCTGGGCACCCAGAAGAACCTCTATACCGATGAAACCTGGGAACTGACCCACGATCACGTCACGGCGCTGGCCGAGCTGGAAGTCCCGGCGCCCCAGGATGCCGCGCGTTATCAGGTGTGGTTGCAGACCGGGGACGAAACCCTGGATTATCGCCTCGCCCAGCAGTATTACCGGGCCTGTGCCTTGCGCATCCAGGCCGGTGGCGACCACGGTTACCAGGGGTTTGCCCGGCAGTTGCCGGCGTTGTTGAGCTTTGCCGGCATTGGCGCGGATCAGTATCAATCCTTCGATTTCTCGGCACTGTAATTGCCTTGGAAACCGCAGGTCACTTTTTAATCGAACGACTCACGACGAGACCCCATGGCCACTCCCAGCGCTAGCTCTTATAACGCCGACGCCATCGAAGTCCTCTCGGGCCTCGACCCGGTGCGCAAACGCCCCGGCATGTACACCGACACCAGTCGGCCGAACCACCTTGCCCAGGAAGTCATCGACAACAGCGTCGACGAAGCCTTGGCCGGGCACGCCAAGTCGGTGCATGTCATTCTCCACGCTGACCACTCCCTGGAGGTGTCCGACGACGGTCGCGGCATGCCGGTGGACATTCACCCGGAAGAGGGGGTGTCGGGCGTCGAGCTGATCCTCACCAAGCTGCACGCCGGCGGCAAGTTCTCCAACAAGAACTACCAGTTCTCCGGCGGCTTGCACGGTGTCGGTATTTCCGTGGTCAACGCCCTGTCGACGTTGGTGCGGGTGCGGGTCAAGCGCGACGGCAACGAATACGAGATGACCTTCGCCGATGGCTACAAAGCCACCGACCTGCAGGTGATCGGCACCGTTGGCAAGCGCAACACCGGCACCAGCGTGTACTTCGCCCCGGACCCGAAATACTTCGATTCGCCGAAATTCTCCATCAGCCGCCTCAAGCATGTGCTCAAGGCCAAGGCCGTGTTGTGCCCGGGCCTGCTGGTCACCTTTGAAGACAAAGGCAGCGGCGAAAAGGTCGAGTGGCACTACGAAGACGGCCTGCGCTCCTACCTGGAAGACGCCGTCAGCGATTTCGAACGCCTGCCCAACGAGCCGTTCTGCGGCAGCCTGGCCGGGAACAAAGAAGCCGTCGACTGGGCGCTGCTGTGGTTGCCTGAAGGCGGCGACAGCGTGCAGGAAAGCTACGTCAACCTGATCCCTACCGCCCAGGGCGGCACCCACGTCAACGGCTTGCGCCAGGGCCTGCTCGACGCCATGCGCGAGTTCTGCGAATACCGCAGCCTGCTGCCGCGCGGCGTGAAGCTGGCGCCGGAAGACGTGTGGGAGCGCATCGCGTTCGTGCTGTCGATGAAAATGCAGGAGCCGCAATTCTCCGGTCAGACCAAAGAGCGTTTGTCGTCCCGCGAGGCGGCGGCGTTTGTCTCCGGTGTGGTCAAGGATGCGTTCAGCCTGTGGCTCAACGAGCACCCGGAATTGGGCCTGGCCCTGGCGGAGCTGGCGATCAACAACGCCGGCCGTCGCCTCAAGGCCAGCAAGAAGGTCGAGCGCAAACGCATCACGGCGGGCCCGGCACTGCCGGGCAAGCTGGCCGATTGCGCCGGGCAGGACCCGATGCGCTCCGAGCTGTTCCTGGTGGAAGGTGACTCCGCCGGCGGTTCCGCCAAGCAAGCGCGGGACAAGGAATTCCAGGCGATCCTGCCGTTGCGCGGCAAGATCCTCAACACCTGGGAAGTCGACGGCAGCGAAGTCCTGGCCAGCCAGGAAGTGCACAACATCGCCGTGGCCATCGGCGTCGACCCCGGCGCGGCGGACATGAGCCAGTTGCGCTACGGCAAGATCTGCATCCTCGCCGACGCCGACTCCGACGGTCTGCACATCGCCACCTTGCTGTGCGCGCTGTTCGTGCAGCACTTCCGCCCGTTGGTGGACGCCGGTCACGTCTACGTCGCGATGCCGCCGCTGTACCGTATCGACCTGGGCAAGGAGATTTTCTACGCCCTCGACGAAGGCGAGCGCGATGGCATCCTCGACCGCCTGATCGCCGAGAAGAAACGCGGCAAGCCGCAGGTCACGCGATTCAAAGGCCTGGGTGAGATGAACCCGCCGCAACTGCGCGAAACCACCATGGACCCGAACACGCGGCGCCTGGTGCAGTTGACCCTGGACGACTTCGCTGCCACCTCGGAAATGATGGACATGCTGCTGGCGAAGAAACGCGCGCCGGACCGCAAGTCCTGGCTGGAGTCCAAGGGCAACCTCGCCGAGGTCCTGGGCTGATGCGTACAGGTTTCGCCCTGGCGATCCTGATGTTGAGCGGGTTGGCGGCCACCCAGGCGGTCGCCGCGCCCGTGGCTGAGCTCAAGCTGGTGTCCGAACACCCGGTGGACGGCATGCGCGGCGGTAACCTGTCGGGCCTGGCTTTGTGTGGCAACGCGTTGTGGACGGTTTCCGACCGCGACGACGACCAGATCTACCGCCTGGATATCAGCGCGCCGACCTGGCAGGCCGAAACGGTCAAGCTCGACGTGCCGCCCGTGCCTGACTCCGGCCTGCCCTGGGGGCTGCGTTCGCGCACCAAGGCGGCGTCGCTGATTCGCGGTGGCGACCTGGATTTTGAAGGCATCGGCTGCGATGCCGCGGGTAACCGCTACGTGGTCAGCGAAGCCCATGCGGCGGTGCTGAAAGTGCCGGCGAGCGGTGCGCCCGAGTGGTTGAAGATCGCCCCCGGCATGGTGCGTGAGGCCCGCGCCAGCGGCATGTTGCTGCATTTCAATGCGTTGTTCGAAGGCCTCGCGGTGAACCCCGAGGGCAATCAGATCTGGCTGGCGGCGGAGCGTGAACGGCGCGGGCTGATTTCCATCAAGCGCCAGCAAAGCGTGTGGGATTGCGCGGGCGCGTGCGTGCTGTTGAGCGAGGCCGGCCAGGAAGTGCAGCCGGCGCAGTTCCCCAGTGCCAAGGCGGTGTCCAAGGACTTTTCCGACCTGGCGCTGTTCAACGGTAAGTTGTTTACCCTGGAGCGCAATGCGTTCCAGATTTGTCGGCGCGATGCGGTCACGGCCAAGGTCGAGCTGTGCTGGTCGTTCGCCGACGAGACCCTGACGCCCGAACGGCGCTACGCCCAGCCTTATGGCCTGGCCGAAGCCCTGGTGCTGGACGCAGACGGTGCCTGGTTGGGCATCGACAATAATTTCGGCGCCCGCGCCGATGGCGAAAAACGCCCGGTGGTCTATCGTTTCGCCGCCCCCGCCGGTGGCTGGAGCGCCCAGCCATGAGCCACCCCTGTTTTGAATTGACCCGGCGCCGCGGCATTTCCGCTGCGCCTTACCAAACAATGATGAGGCCCGCATGAGTGACATCCTCGCAGACAGCTTAGACGGCGTAGAACGCCGGTCGCTGGCTGACTTCACCGAAAATGCCTACCTCAACTACTCCATGTACGTGATCATGGACCGTGCCTTGCCGCATATCGGCGACGGCCTGAAGCCCGTACAACGGCGCATCATCTACGCCATGAGTGAGTTGGGCCTGGACGCTGATTCCAAGCACAAGAAGTCGGCGCGTACCGTCGGTGACGTGCTCGGTAAGTTCCACCCCCACGGCGACTCGGCCTGCTATGAAGCCATGGTGCTGATGGCCCAGCCGTTCAGCTACCGCTACACGCTGGTGGATGGCCAGGGGAACTGGGGTGCGCCGGATGATCCCAAGTCTTTCGCGGCCATGCGTTACACCGAGGCGCGCCTGTCGCGTTATTCGGAAGTGCTGCTCAGCGAACTGGGCCAGGGCACCGCGAACTGGGGCCCGAACTTCGACGGTACCCTCGACGAGCCCCTGGTGCTGCCGGCACGTTTGCCGAACATCCTGCTCAATGGCACCACCGGCATTGCCGTCGGCATGGCCACCGACGTACCGCCGCACAACCTGCGGGAAGTCGCCACGGCCTGCGTGCGCTTGCTCGATGAACCCAAAGCCACGGTCGAGCAGCTCTGCGAGCACATCCAGGGCCCGGATTACCCGACCGAAGCGGAAATCATCACGCCGCGTGCCGACCTGCTGAAAATGTACGAAACCGGCAAGGGCTCGGTGCGTATGCGCGCCGTGTACCACGTCGAAGACGGCGACATCATCGTCACCGCGTTGCCGCATCAGGTGTCCGGCGCCAAGGTGCTGGAACAGATCGCCGCGCTGATGCAGGCCAAACCGTCGAAATTGCCGCAGGTCGCTGACCTGCGCGACGAGTCCGACCACGAAAACCCGTGCCGCATCGTGATTATTCCGACCAACAGCCGGGTCGACCATGAAGTGCTGATGCAGCATCTGTTCGCCAGCACGGACTTGGAGTCCAGCTACCGGGTCAACATCAACATCATCGGCCTGGACGGCAAGCCGCAGCTGAAGAACCTGCGCAATCTGCTGGTGGAGTGGCTGGAGTTCCGCGTCCAGACCGTGCGTCGTCGCCTGCAGTTCCGCCTGGACAAGGTCGAGCGCCGCCTGCACCTGTTGGACGGCTTGCTGATTGCCTACCTCAACCTGGATGAAGTGATCCACATCATCCGTACCGCCGAGCACCCGAAAGCCGAGCTGATCGCGCGTTTCGAGCTGAGCGAGATCCAGGCCGACTACATCCTCGACACCCGCTTGCGTCAGTTGGCGCGATTGGAAGAAATGAAGCTGCGCGACGAACAGGACGCGTTGCTCAAGGAGCAAGCCAAGCTGCAAGCCCTGCTGGGCAGCGAAACCAAGCTCAAGAAGCTGGTGCGCAGCGAGCTGATCAAAGACGCCGAGACCTATGGCGACGACCGCCGTTCACCGATCGTTGAGCGCGCCGAAGCGAAAGCGCTGACAGAAACCGAGCTGCTGCCAAACGAGAAAATTACTGTCGTTCTGTCGGAAAAGGGTTGGGTCCGTTCCGCCAAGGGGCATGATATCGATGCGACCGGCTTGTCGTACAAGGCTGGCGACGGCTTCAAGACCGCCGCCGCCGGGCGGTCCAACCAGTTTGCGGTGTTTATCGACTCCACCGGGCGCAGTTACTCGGTGCCGGCCCACACCTTGCCGTCTGCGCGCGGGCAGGGCGAGCCGTTGACCGGGCGCCTGACGCCGCCACCGGGGGCGAGTTTCGAATGCGTGCTGCTGCCGGACGACGACTCGCTGTATGTGATCGCCTCCGACGCGGGTTACGGCTTTGTGGTCAAGGGTGAAGACCTGCAGGCCAAGAACAAAGCAGGTAAAGCACTGTTGAGCCTGCCGAATAACGCCAAGGTGATCCTGCCGCGGCCGGTGGACGATCGCGAGGGTAATTGGCTGGCGTCGGTGACCACAGAAGGGCGTTTGCTGGTGTTCAAGATCAGCGACCTGCCGCAGTTGGGCAAAGGCAAAGGCAACAAGATCATTGGTATTCCCGGCGAGCGGGTGGCCAGTCGCGAAGAGTACGTGACAGACATCGCAGTGATCCCGGAAGGCTCTACCCTGGTGCTACAGGCCGGCAAGCGCACGTTGTCGCTGCGCCCTGACGACCTTGAGCACTACAAGGGCGAGCGTGGCCGACGCGGTAATAAACTGCCTCGTGGCTTCCAGCGCGTGGATGCTTTACTGGTGGAAACGCCGGTTTAGCGCGGATTAGAGCTCTTGATCTACGATTTAACGCGTAGATCGACGCTTTCGCGCTGGAGTCATGGCGCATATTCACGGATGATATGGCCTTTCCAGCGCCGGCGTGGCCGAGCGTGTTTAGGTTATTTTTAGTATTACATTGTGGTTTGCCTTGTGGCAGCCGCCTGGATGGGATGATGACTGCTCCACGCCTTCCTTTTATTTTTATGCTCGCTGGCCTTCTGGGGTTGGCGGGTTGCAGCACGCACCAGCCGGTGTCGCTGTACCAGCTGGACAGCGGAAGTCCCGCTCAGCCAGCTCAATCGGCCGGCATGGCCGTCTTGCTGGGCCCGGTCGTCGTCGCTGACTACCTGCAACGCGAAACATTGCTGCAACGTCAGAACGACGGCAGCCTGCAAGGTTCCACCGATGGTCGTTGGGCGGGTAGTTTGTCGTCCGACATCAATCAGTTGATGTTGCGCCAGGTGGCGGGTCAGTTGGACAGTCAGCGTGTGGTCCTGGCGCCCGCGCCCGCCGGTTTTTCCCCGGATGTGCAGGTGTTGCTGACCATTACCCGACTCGACTCCGGCACCTCGCAACCGGCGATCCTCGATGCGCAATGGCGCTTGATCGACCGCCGCGGCCAGGTGCGTGATAGCCGCATCGTGCATCTGCAGGAAGAGCATGCCGGCACCACGGCGTCCCAGGTCCAGGCCCAGGGCGTGCTGTTGCAGCATCTGGCGCAGCAGTTGTCGGTGGCCCTCAAGCCATTGGCCAACCAGCCACCAGTCGCCGAGGCACCGCGCAAGCAAGCGCCGGTACAGGCCAAACCGGCGGCTCCGGGGAAACCGAAAATGCCGATGGCTACGCCGATCCGCACGGATATGGAAGTGTTCAGGTTCTGATCTGAATGGCTCCAACCCAAAAGGCCCGCTTATTCAGCGGGCCTTTTTGTTTGTGCGCGTTTTACTTGAGGCTTGTGGCGTCCAAATGTGGGAGGGGGCTTGCCCCCGATAGCGATGTGTCAGTTGCCGCCGTTTTGACTGACGCGCCGTCATCGGGGGCAAGCCCCCTCTCACATGTCAGTCAGGGCTTGGCACGGGACTCGTGCATCCGCGCCAATTGCCGCTCCAGCATCGACGGATACGGCTCCATCAAGCGCTCTACGCAACTGGCGCCCTCGGGGCTGGCAATCGGACGGATGCGCGCGCGTTGGCGGATCAGCGTGTCTTCGCTGATCTTGCGCTCCACCAGCAGCAGGTTGCGGCTGTGTTGGGACAGGGCCAAGGCGTCCTGTGCGATTTCGGTCAGCAGCAGGTCGATCTGGCTCATGCCGAACAGGTCGTCGCCAACGGTCAGGCCCAGTTGCAGTTGCAGCGTGATGCCGCTGTCGGCCACTTCGATCTGCAACTCATGGCCCAGGGCGCGCAGCAGTTCGCCGCAGCAGATGGCGTTGGTCAGGTAGTCTTCGCCGCTGTCTTCGCTGTGGAACAGCATCAGTGTGCTGCCATCGTTCAGGGTGTGCAGCTCGCTCTGGTAGAGCGAGGCGGCCTGGTCGAGGCAGTCGCGGTAGCGTTCCAGCAATTCCGTCAGGCGGGCGCGGGGCAGGCGGCGCAGTTGGTCCTGGGCGCCCAGTTGCACGGCCAGGACCGCACTGTGTTGGGGTTCGGCGTTCTTTGCCGGCACGGGCTTCGGCGCGATGGCCGGGCTGCTGGCCGAGGTGTCGCGCAGGTCGGCGAACGGGTCTTCGTCGTCCAGCTCGTCTTCTTCGGCCTTGATTACATGGCGTGGCGCAGGCTTCAGGCCCGCGACCGGCGCGCTTTCGTCAAAGCCCGGGTCACGCAGGTTGCGCACTTCAAAGGCAGGTTCGTCGTAATCGCTGTCGTCGAACTCGGGCTCGGGCTCGGGTTCAACCTCGTGTACCACCGGTTCCGGGGCGAAGCTGGCGTGAAGCTGGCGCGCAAGGTCGCCGATCTCGTCCTGACGATCGGTGGCCGGGGTGTGCTCGTCGATATCCCGCAGCCAGATGCGCAGTTGCATCAACGGCGTGGAGATATGCCGCCCCAGGCGCAGGCTCAAGGCCAGGGCCAGCGCCAGCAGGATCGCGCTGAGGATGCCCATGCTTTGCAGGCTGATGGTCATCGGCTGCTGGAATTGCTGCATGTCCAGGCTGATGCGCAATTGGCCGGCTTTCACATCCTGAAACGTGATATTGCTCTGGTACAGGCCTTCGGCCTCTCCCAGCAGGCCGTTTTTCGGGCGTTGCCCGGCTTCGGCCATGATCCGGTTGTCCACGCTGTAGATGGCGGCGTGGGCCACCAGCGGGTTCTTGGTCAGGTTGTTGAGCAGCACGTTGAGGCTGAGGATGTCGTTGGACACCAGCAGCTCGGTCGCCGAGGTGGCGGTCTGGGTGGTCAAGCTCTCGCCCAGGGCATCGGCTTGTTCGTGCATGGCCTGTTTGAACTGCAAACCCATCACGCAGGCGTAGATCACCAGGGCCAGGGCGACCAGGATCACGTTATGGCTGGCGATGCGTAATGCGATCGGTACACGGCGGTGGCGCAGTGCCCGGAAGATCAGCAGGAAGAAGTTGTCGGTTTTTACTGGCGTGGGCCGGTTCACTTGAGCTCGGCTCTTTAGTCCGTGAAGTTGACGCGCAGTATAGCGACAGGCCCAAGACCGGCAAAGCGCTGGCTGTGCCCGATGGTCACTGAAAGTGGGTAGAATGCGGTTTTTTTCCAGCCTGGGGGTGCGCTTTGCGCGAAATTGTCCTGATTAACATCACGGGGGAAGACCGGCCAGGTCTGACCGCCGCCATTACCGGTGTTCTGGCCCAGGGTGGTGTGAACATTCTCGACATCGGCCAGGCGGTGATCCACGACACCCTGTCCTTCGGGATTCTGGTGGAAATCCCCAGCACCGAGCAGGCGTCGTCTGTCCTCAAGGACATCCTGTTTACCGCGTACAAGCTGGATCAGCAGGTGCGTTTCACCCCGGTGTCCGAAGAGGATTACCGGCATTGGGTGTCCGGCCAGGGCAAAAAACGCCATATCGTGACCTTGCTGACCCGCAAGGTGACGGCCGAGCAGTTGCAGCGCGTCAGCTCGATCACCGCGCAATATGGCTTGAATATCGACCATATCGACCGTCTGTCGGGCCGCATGCCATTGGACACGCCAGATGACCAGGGCAAGGGCTGCATCGAGTTTTCCGTGCGCGGCGAACCGGCCGATCCCCAAGCCTTGCGTGCCGACTTCCTGAGCGTGGCCCAAGAGCTGAATGTCGATATCGCCTTCCAGGAAGATTCGCTGTTCCGCCGCAACCGCCGCCTGGCGGTGTTCGACATGGACTCCACGCTGATCGAAGCCGAAGTCATCGACGAACTGGCCAAGGCTGCCGGTGTGGGTGAGCAAGTCTCCGCGATCACCGAGCGCGCCATGGCCGGCGAGCTGGATTTCCGCGCCAGCTTCAAGGAGCGCCTGGCGTTGCTCAAGGGCCTGGATGTCAGCGTGCTGGATTCGATCGGTGCCTCCCTGCGCCTGACCGAAGGCGCCGAAACCCTGTTCGCCGAACTCAAGCGCCTGGGCTACAAGACTGCGATCCTGTCCGGCGGCTTCAGCTACTTCGCCAAGCAATTGCAGGCCAAGCTGGGCATCGACTATGTGTTCGCCAATGAGCTGGAAGTGGTGGATGGCAAGGTGACCGGCGTGGCCGTGGAGCCGATCGTCGACGCGCAGCGCAAGGCCGACTTGCTGCGGGAATTGGCTCACAAGGAAGGTTTGCGTCTGGAGCAGACCATTGCGGTCGGCGACGGTGCGAATGACTTGCCGATGCTGGCGATTGCCGGGTTGGGCGTGGCGTTCCGCGCCAAGCCGCTGGTCAAACAATCGGCCAAGCAGGCGATTTCGACCCTTGGGTTGGACGGTGTGTTGTATTTGCTGGGCTTTCGCGACCGCGACGGACAGCTCTAACTGAAACAATGCGCTTAAAAATGTGGGAGGGGGCTTGCCCCCGATGGCGGTGGTTCAGCTACAAATAAGTGACTGAGCCACCGCTATCGGGGGCAAACCCCCTCCCACATTGGATTTTTGCAGGTTTCGGATCAGGCTTTCGGTAACGCGATGCCCTGGCCCATCTGCACCGGCGAACCCGCCACCAGTGTTTCTGCCCACTGCACCTGATCCGGCCCGAACAGCACGATCGCGGTCGAACCCAGCTTGAAGCGACCCAGCTCTGCTCCTTTCTCCAGGTGAATCGGCGCACGCGCGGCTTCGTCGTAGCGGAAGGTTTTCAGCTCGCGCTTGGGCGGCGTGACCAGGCCGGCCCACACGGTTTCGATCGACGCCACAATCATCGCGCCCACCAACACCACGGCCATCGGGCCGCGTTCGGTGTCGAACAGGCAGACAACCCGCTCGTTACGCGCAAACAGCTCCGGCACGTTTTCGGCGGTGGTCTGGTTGACCGAGAAAATCCGCCCTGGTACGTAGACCATCTCGCGCAAGGTGCCCGCCAGTGGCATATGCACCCGGTGGTAGTCTTTCGGCGACAGGTAAATGGTGGCGAAATCGCCGCCCATGAACGGCGCAGCCATGGCCGCATCGCCGCCCAGCAATTCCAGCACGCTGAAACTGTGGCCCTTGGCCTGGAACACGCGACCATGCTCGATCGGGCCGAGCTGGCTGACTGCGCCATCGGCTGGGCTCAGCACGGCGCCCGGGGTTTGATCGAGTGGGCGCGCGCCGTCTTTCAGGGCGCGGGTGAAGAACGCGTTGAAGTGTTCGTAGGCGCTCAGGTCTTCAACCAGGGCCTGGGACATGTCCACTTGATAGCGCTTGGCGAACCAGGCGGTGAAGGCGTTCTTGAACCAGCGCACGCGGCACTCGGCAATGCAGCCGGCCAGGCGCGACAGCAAGTGGTGCGGCAGCAAGTACTGGCTGAGGATGAACAACTGCTTTTTCATTAACTGTCCTTAAACCTTAAATCTCGACGGGGGTGTCGGGGTGGTTGCCCCATTCGCCCCAGGAACCGGCATAACCTTTGACTCGCGGATAACCGAGCGCCTTGGCCACCAGGTAGGTGAAGCCAGAGCGGTGATGAGTCTGGCAGTGGGTGATGATTTCTTTGTCGCGGGTCAGCCCGAGGTTTTCGAGGATCTGCGGCATGTCGCGGCGGATGCGCAGGTTGCGCGCCTTGTCCATGCCGGCAGTCCACTCGAAGTTCACGGCGCCGGGGATGTGACCGCCCTTGGCTGCCAGGACCTTTTCGCCGGAATATTCCAGCGGGCCGCGTGCGTCCCAGATGCCCAGGTCGGCGGCGCCGAGACGGCTTTGCAGGTATTCGCGGGTCGCGGTGGGGCCGTCATGCAGGGTGAGGCTGACAGGCCCGCCAGCCGGGGCCGGCACCTCGGTGGACAGCGGGAGCGGGTCTGCCAGCCACGCCAGCAGGCCGCCGTCGAGGTAGTGGTATTTCGTGTGGCCGATCACGTCGAGCAGCCAGATGAAACGTCCGGCCCAGCCACCGCCTTCGTCGTCGTAGACCACGTAGGTCGCGTCCGGGGTGTGGCCCAGCTCTCCGAACAGTTTTTCCAGGTCTGCCTTGTTCGGCAACAGGCCGGGGGCTGGCGGCTGGCCCAGTTGGGTGCGCTTGGGGTCAACGAAATGCGCGCCGGGGATATGCCCTTCGGCGTAGCGGGCGGCGCTGGTGAGGTCCACCAGAATCAGTTGGTCGGCATCAAGGCGGCCAAGCAGGTCGCTGGGTTCGATCACCAGCGGCAAGCCAGAGAAGTCAGGCATGTGAGGTCTCCTGGGCACAAATGTTGGCGATAAAAGAGGGCGATTGTAGCGCAAGCATCAGCCGGTGCGGTTGGTAAAGCTGTGCAGGGCTTTCTCGATGCATTGAGCGGTTTTGCCGAAGGCCTGCACGGTGGTTTCCGAGAACGGCCCGCCGCCCTGGTCGGCGATCATCAGCATGACCACCCGGCCGTTGCAGCTCAGTGAGCGCAACAGCAGGTGTTCACCGTTGAACAGGCGACGCAGGATCGGCGGCAACAGGGCGGCAAATTGCGCGTGATTGTCGGGCGTGAGGCGCACCTGGGCGGATTTTTCCAGCATGCGTTGCAGCAGCGTGCTGTTGACCACGTCGAGGCTCAAGTTGGCGGCGTCCTTCGGCAGGCCGGCGGCCTGGTGGACGCGCAGGGTGCTCAGGGCGCGATCGGCCATGAACAGCAAGACGCGCTGCATGCCGCTGGCCTCCAGGGCTTCCTTGGCGCAGGTGGTCAGGTGCATGGCGTTGGCGAAGCGGCTTGGCTCCACCAGCAGTTCGGTGCAACGGCTGCGCCAGACGGCCAGGGCCTCGGCGGTCGGCGGCGGTGCGGGCAGCAGGCCGCGATGGATTTTCTGTACATTCCACGGCCAGATCAGCGACAGCGCCGGGTGCCAGAGGTCGGGCATCAGGGTTGCGCGAGCGCTGATCACCGCTTGCTGGTGAACCTGTTGCTGCACCTCGCTCAACGGCTGTTGCAGGTACAGCGCGGTGAGGTATTGCCAGCGCTCGGTATGCGGGCAGGTCCAGGATTCCTGGGCCGACATCGCCAGGCCGTTGGCCAGCAACACCGTATTGGCCGGCTGGTTCAGCCAGCGCCGCAAACTGGGCTCGGCATCCAGCAGTTGTTGCTGGCGCAGTGGGTCGTCTTCCCGGGCGATGCGCAATGCCTTGACCAGCAAGCGTTGCTCGGTCAGCAGCAGGTGATAGCCCTGGGATACCCAGATCGGCAGGTGCCAGGTTTCGGTCAGGCCAAGGCACAGGTCGAGCAGGCGCACGCCGAACAATTCCTGTTCGACCTGACGCGCCGATTGGCCTTTGTGGATCACCCGCAGTTCCCATTCTTCCAGGAGCTTGGGGTAGGCCACCGCCATCGGCCACAACGGCGCCAGGAACAGCAGGCTGCCCCAATGAATGTCTTGCCACAACCGCGCCAGGCGGCTGGCGAACAAGCCGCTGGCTTGCTGCGACGCGTGGCGGCTGACCAGCACCAGTTGGCGAAAGGCGACGGGGATTTCATTCATCGGCACCGACGGCAGCCGTTCCAGCAGGTCCTCGGCGCGTTTGAGGCCGAGACGGTTAAGCGCCACCTCAAGGTTTTCTGCCGGTTCCGCCATGCTGCCATGGGTGTGGCTGTTGGCCTCGCGCATTACGCTGAGTACCAGCGACGGGCTGTTCTGCATCAGCTCGGCAATATCTCGCAAAGAACTGCGGCTATCGCGGATGGCTTTGCACACGCGCTCGTGGCTGGCCTGGGGAACGGGCAACCGGACTTCGTCCAGGCACTTGATCCAAGCGGCGAGAGAGATGGGTCTTACAGATGGGGCTGTCTTTTCATTGGCCATGATTGGGGCGCGATCATCACTTACTTCAACACGCCCTGAACGGGCCGAACTGGCTTTTCGCCTTGACGGCCTATAGTCTGGCGCAGTTTTGCCGATAAGTAGAACAAGAGTTTTTCAGTTACCCCAAATATGTCCATGAACCCGACGGCGCAAGTACAAAACCCCTATGGCTAAAATAATCGGCATCATCGTCGTCCTTGCAAGTGTGCTCGGTGGCTATGTCCTGTCTCACGGCAAGATTGCTGCGTTGATCCAGCCCTTCGAAGTGATGATTATTGGCGGCGCGGCATTCGGCGCATTCTTGCAGGCCAACCCCGGCTACATGACCATGCACGTGATCAAGAAGTCGCTGGGCATGTTCAGCTCGCGCTTCTCCCACACCTTCTACATGGAAGTGCTGGGCCTGGTTTATGAGATCCTCAACAAGAGTCGCCGTGAAGGCATGATGGCCATCGAAGCGGACATCGAAGACGCTGCAGCGAGCCCGATTTTCGCCAAATACCCGGCAGTGCTCAAAGACGAGCGCATGACTGCCTACATCTGCGATTACCTGCGCATCATGTCCTCCGGCAACATGGCCCCCCATGAGCTGGAAGGCCTGTTCGACATGGAACTGTTCAGCCTCAAGGAAGAGCTGGAGCACCCGTCCCACGCCGTCACCGGTATTGCCGACGGCATGCCCGGCTTCGGTATCGTTGCGGCGGTACTCGGTATCGTGGTGACCATGGCCTCCCTCGGCGAGGGCGACCAGGCGGCCATCGGCATGCACGTAGGTGCGGCGCTGGTGGGTACGTTCTTCGGTATTCTCGCGGCCTACGGTTTCTTTGGTCCGCTCGCCACCTCCCTGGCCCACGATGCCAAGGAAGAAGTCAATCTGTATGAAGCGATCAAGGCCAGCCTGGTGGCTTCGGCCTCCGGCATGCCGCCTTCGCTGGCTGTGGAATTCGGTCGCAAGGTGCTGTACCCGAAACATCGCCCGAGCTTTGCCGAGTTGGAACAAGCGGTTCGCGGTCGCTAAGCCATGGAAAACAACCAGCCGATAATCATCAAGCGCGTCAAGCGCTTCGCTGCGGGGCACCATGGTGGCGCCTGGAAAATCGCCTTCGCCGACTTTGCAACGGCGATGATGGCGTTCTTCCTGGTGCTGTGGCTGATGTCCACCGCGACCCCCGAGCAGAAGATCGCCATCGCCGGTTACTTCAAAGACCCGATCGGCTTCTCGGAAAGCGGCACACCCTTCGTGATCGACCTGGGCGGTTCGCCGCAGTTGGCGCCGGAGCGCACCATCAACCCTGAGGTCAAGACCGAGGCGCCGCAGGAAAAAATTCCGATCGAGCGCGACACCGTCGAGAGCCTGGCCGAACAGGTCGAGCAGGAACGCCTCGAATTGTTGCTGAAGGAATTGCAGACCAAGGTCGAAGAAAACCCGCAGTTGCTGAAATTCAAGGATCAGATTTCCTTCGAGATCACGCCGGATGGCTTGCGCATCCAGATCACCGACGCCGCCAACCGGCCGATGTTCGACTCTGGCAGTGCGCGGTTGAAGCCGTACTTTGAAGACATCCTGCTGGCCATGGCCGACACCATCAAGGCGGTGCCGAACAAGATCAGCATCAGCGGCCACACCGATGCCAAGCCGTATTCGGGGCAGGGCGACTTCGGCAACTGGGAGCTTTCGGCCAACCGCGCCAACGCCGCCCGACGTGCGCTGGTGGCCGGCAGCTACCCGGACTCGCAGGTGGCGCGGGTGGTGGGTTTCGCGTCGTCGCAGCTGTTTGATCCGAAGGACCCGTTCAACCCGATCAACCGCCGGATCGATATCGTCGTGCTGACCAAAAAGGCCCAGCGCGCGATTGAAGGTGATCAGCCGCCACCGCCCCCAGATACGGGCGCGCAGGGCGGTGCACCGGCCGACCCGAACGCGATCCCGCCGGGGCAGGAGCCGTTGCCGGCGCATGAGCTGCGGCAGAAGCTGAACCTGTTCGAAGGTGGCGGGATGAAAGACCCTACGGTGCCGGGTACGGGATCGTAAGCTGTATACGACAAGGCCGCGATAAACGCGGCCTTGTCGTATGTGCTGTTTAGTAACTGCTCTCGGGCAAACTCGCAATAATCGACCGATAGCTGTTCATCCGTTGCTGCTGCACGCGGCCATCTTCCAACGCCTTGAGCAGGGCGCAACCGGGTTCGCGGTCATGTTTGCAGTCGCGGAAGCGGCAGGTGCCGATCAGGTCGTTGAACTCGATGAAACCGGCTTCCACGTCGCTGCGGCTGACATGGCCGAGGCCGAATTCACGAATGCCCGGGGAGTCGATCAGCTCACCGCCGCCAGGGAAGTGGAACAACCGCGCGGTGGTGGTGGTGTGGGTGCCCTGGCCGGACAGCTCCGACAGCGGGCCGACACGGGTGTCGACTTCCGGCAGCAGGCTGTTGACCAGCGAGGACTTGCCCACGCCAGACTGGCCGACGAACACGCTGATGCGCCCGTCCAACTGGTGTTGCAGCTGTTCCATGCCATTGCCGTGATGAGCCGACACTTCCAGCACCGGGTAACCCAGGGTGCGGTAGACCGCCAGCAACGCGTTGAGCGCCGGGGCGTTCTGTTCGTCGATCAGGTCGAATTTGTTCAGCAGCAACAGCGGGCGAATGCCGGCATGCTCGGCGGCGACCAGGTAACGGTCGATCAGGTTGGCATGAGGCTCGGGCAGCGGTGCGAAGACGATGACGATCATGTCGACGTTGGCCGCCACCGGCTTCAACTGGCCGCGGCTGTCGGGACGGCGCAGTTCGGTGGTGCGGGGCAGTTGCGCGACGATCACGCCGATGCCTTGGTTGCCGGCACGCCACACCACTCGGTCGCCGGTCACCAGCGCCGGCAGGTTGGCACGCAGGTGGCAGCGGAAGACCTGGCCGGCGAGTTCGCCTTCGAGCGCCTCGACCTCGACCTGCACACCAAAGTGCGCGATCACCAGGCCCGTTTGTTCGGGGCCCAGGTCGCCGCCCTCGAGCGCTTCCACGGCGGAGGATTCACGTTTGGCGGCGCGTGCGGCGCGTTCGCCCTGAATCTTTTCGATGCGCCAGTTTTGGCGACGGTTGAGCTGGCGTTTGGCCATTGGTGTTCCGTGTCGATAATGCAAAGGTTGGGTGAAACGGTCGCGAGTCTAGCACGGCCCCGCCTGCTAAACTGCGCAGCTACGCCAAGGTGCCAAGAGAATCAAGCCATGCAAAACCCACAGAATCTGATTTGGATCGATCTGGAAATGACCGGTCTGAACCCCGACACCGACGTCATCATCGAGATGGCGACCATTGTCACCGACAGCAACCTCAACACCTTGGCCGAAGGTCCGGTGATCGCCATCCACCACAGCGACGCCGTCCTCGCCACCATGGACGAGTGGAACACCCGCACCCACGGCAACTCCGGCCTGACCCAGCGCGTGCGCGACAGCCGTGTCAGCATGGCCGAAGCCGAAGCCGAAACCATCGCCTTCCTGGAAAAGTGGGTGCCCAAGGGCAAGTCGCCGATCTGCGGTAACAGCATCTGCCAGGACCGCCGCTTTCTTTATAACCACATGAAGGCGCTGGAAAGCTACTTCCACTACCGCAACCTGGATGTGTCCACGCTCAAGGAACTGGCCGCGCGCTGGGCGCCGGAAGTCAAAGACAGCTTCCATAAAGGCAGCACTCATTTGGCGCTGGATGACATTCGTGAGTCGATCGCCGAGTTGCAGCACTACCGCAAGCACTTCATCAAGGCTTGATGCTGGGGGCGCCTCGGTCTTTCGCCAAGCGCCCTCTTTTGGTGCCGTCAGCAAATGATTAGACTGCGCGCCTCTTTGTAAGGATCGCCATCATGCTGCTGATGCTCTACCTTGTCGCCATCACCGCCGAAGCTATGACTGGCGCCTTGTCTGCCGGTCGGCGCGGCATGGATTGGTTTGGCGTGGTGCTGATCGCCTGCGTGACGGCGTTGGGTGGCGGTTCGGTGCGCGATGTGCTGCTCGGGCATTACCCGCTGACCTGGGTCAAGCACCCGGAATACCTGGTGCTGACCTCCGTCGCCGCGCTGGTGACGATCTTTATCGCGCCGCTGATGCGCCGCCTGCGCTCGCTGTTTCTGGCGCTGGATGCCGTGGGGTTGGTCGCCTTTACCCTGATCGGCTGCATGACCGCCCTGGAAATGGGCCACGGTATGTTGGTGGCGTCGGTCAGTGGCGTGATCACCGGGGTGTTCGGTGGGATCCTGCGGGATATTTTCTGCAACGACATCCCGCTGATCTTTCGCCGTGAGCTGTACGCCAGCGTGTCATTCCTCGCCGCTTGGTTCTACTTGCTGTGCCTTTACCTGCAATTGCCGGGCGAGCAGGCGATTATGCTCACCCTGTTCAGCGGCTTTCTCCTGCGCCTGCTGGCGATCCGTTTTCACTGGGAAATGCCCAAGTTCATCTACAACGACGACGTTCACTGACGCTCGGCGTGCTGCTTCAGCGCCCATTCCACATGTTCGCGCACCAGCTCCGACGGATAGTCCCGGCGCGCCTTCAAGGCTTCCAGCACCGGAATGCTCGATGGCGCATTGCCCAGGCCTACCGCCAGGTTGCGCAGCCAGCGCTCGTAACCTGCGCGGCGTAGGGGCGAGCCTTCGGTGCTGCTGAGGAATTTTTCCTCGTCCCACATGAACAGTTCGGCCAGTTGTGCGTTATCCAGGTTGTGTCGTGGCTTGAAATCGCTTTCGGCGGTGGTGCGGGCGAAACGATTCCATGGGCAAACGATCTGACAGTCATCGCAACCGAAAACCCGGTTGCCGATCAGCGGGCGCAAGTCTTCGGGGATCGCGCTCTTGAGTTCGATGGTCAGATAGGAAATACAGCGCCGCGCGTCCAGCACGTAGGGCCCGACGAACGCGTTGGTCGGGCAGATATCCAGACAGGCGGTACAGCGGCCGCAGTGCTCGGTGGCGTGGGGCGGATCGACCGGCAGCGGCAAGTCGACAAACAACTCGCTGAGGAAGAAGTAGCTGCCGGCCTTGCGATTGAGGACCAGGGTGTTTTTGCCGATCCAGCCCAGCCCGGCTTTCTCGGCGATGGCTTTCTCCAGCACCGGCGCGCTGTCGACAAAGGCGCGAAAGCCGAAGGGGCCGATTTGTGCCTGGATGCGTTCGGCCAGTTGCTGCACGCGCTTGCGGATCAGTTTGTGGTAGTCGCGGCCCAGGGCGTAACGGGAGATGTAGGCTTTTTCCGGTTGGGCCAGCCGTTGCGCCATGTGCGTGTCGCCGGGCAGGTAATCCATGCGCAGTGAGACCACGCGCAAGGTGCCCGGCACCAATTCATCGGGGTGCGAGCGTTTGCTGCCGTGGGCGCCCATGTATTCCATCTCGCCGTGGTAGCCCGCGTCGAGCCAGCGTTGCAGGTGCTGTTCATGCTCGGCCAGGTCCAGGCCGCTGATGCCGACTTGTTGGAAGCCCAGCTCGCGGCCCCAGTCTTTGATCGATTGGGCGAGCGCGGGCAGATCGGAAGTAATAGCAGGCATGAGACACGGGAAACCACAGGTTAGATGAGTATAATTCTGCCAGACATCGGAGCTTGAAGACGCATGCCGCAGACAAAACACGCAATAACCGACGTTCAGCCCCTGTTGCCCGGCAATTTGCCGCAACTGGCTGCGCGTTCCCCGGACGCCCATAAAGGCCGTTTCGGTCATCTGCTGGTCATCGGCGGCGACCGAGGCTTTGGCGGCGCTGCGTTGCTCAGTGCCGAAAGTGCGCTGCGCAGCGGGGCGGGCATGGTGTCCCTGGCGACTCGCCTTGAACATGTGCCCGCCGCGCTGGCGCGCCTGCCGGAAGTCATGAGCGTCGGCGTGAGTTCGGCCAACCAATTGATGGGTTTGCTCGAAAAGATCTCGGTTATCGTCATTGGCCCGGGCCTGGGCCATGCCGCCTGGGGCAAGAGCCTGCTGTCCGTCGCCGCCAACGCCAAGCAGCCGCAAGTCTGGGACGCCGATGCCTTGAACCAGCTGGCGACCGGCAGCGTCAGCCTTCCCGCCAACTGCGTGATCACCCCGCATCCGGGCGAAGCGGCGCGCTTGATGGGTATTTCGACAGCTGAGGTTCAGGCGGATCGTCTTAAGGTGGCGCGCGCGTTGAGCCAGAAATTCAATGCAGTGGCTATTCTCAAGGGGGCGGGCAGTCTGATCGCCTGCCCGGACGGTCGCGTCGCGCGATGTGACCAAGGCCATCCGGCCATGGCGACCGCGGGGCTCGGCGACGTATTGGCCGGCCTGGTGGGCGCGTTACTGGCACAAGGCATGCCCGCTTATGAAGCCGGCTGCCTGGCCGTGTGGCTGCACGCCACGGCCGGAGCCCGGCAGGGCACCTTTGGCCGCGGCCTGGCGGCCAGTGACCTGATACCTGCCATCCGTCAATTGCTCGAGGAACAGTCGCCGTGTCTGAAGTAAACCTTTTCCTGGCGGATGAAGCGGCAATGGTCGCCTTCGGTCATCGGATTGCCCAGGTGACAGGCGGCGCGGGGCTGATCTTTCTCGAGGGCGACCTGGGGGCGGGCAAGACCACGCTGTCGCGGGGCATCATTCGCGGGTTGGGCCATGCTGGGGCGGTGAAAAGTCCGACCTTTACGCTGGTCGAGCCTTATGAGATCGGGGCGACAAGGGCCTTCCACTTTGATCTCTATCGTCTGGTGGACCCCGAAGAGCTGGAGTACATGGGGATTCGGGATTATTTCGAGGATGACGCGCTGTGCCTGATCGAGTGGCCAGATAAAGGCACAGGCTTTTTGCCAAAGCCGGACCTGACCATTACCATTACGCCGCATGAGCACGGACGTCGGCTGAAGTTGTTGCCCCAGGGTGCGCGCGGTGAGTCGTGGTGCGTTGCTCTGGCATTGGAATTCAAATAATTGGTGGGGTTAGGTATGCGCTTTCGCGCGTTGGTTGCTGTCGTAGGGGTGTTGCTTGCGGCAATGACTGTCAATGCTCTGGCTGCTTCACAGGTGAAGAGTGTTCGCCTGTGGCGAGCGCCGGATAACACGCGACTGGTGTTCGACCTGTCTGGCCCGGTCCAGCACAGCGTCTTTACCCTGACGGCGCCTGATCGCCTGGTGATCGACATCAACGGTGCGACCCTGGCCGCGCCGCTGAAAATCTCCACTGCCAACACGCCGATTACCAGCATGCGTTCGGCCCAGCGCACGCCGAGCGATCTGCGCGTGGTCATCGACCTGAAAAAGGCCGTGACCCCGAAAAGTTTCTCCCTGGCGCCCAACGCCCAGTACGGCAACCGCCTGGTGGTCGACCTGTTCGACAACGCCGCCGATGCCGCACCGCCGCCCGCGCCGACGCCGAGCGTGGCGACCGTACCGGCCGTGCCGGTCAACCCGTCGCAACCGCAGGTCAAGTTGCCACCGCCGCCGCCGGCGCCAGCGGGTAAACGCGACATCATCGTGGTGATCGACGCCGGTCACGGCGGTGAAGACCCGGGCGCTTCCGGTTCGCGTGGCCAGCATGAAAAAGACGTGGTGTTGGCCATCGCCCGTGAACTGCAGCGCCAGGTCAGCGGTATGAAAGGCTATCGCGCCGAGCTGACCCGTACCGGCGACTACTTCATCCCGTTGCGTGGCCGCACCGAAATCGCGCGCAAGAAGGGCGCCGACTTGTTCGTCTCGATCCACGCCGACGCCGCGCCGTCGGCCGCCGCCTTCGGCGCCTCGGTGTTTGCCCTGTCGGATCGCGGCGCCACGTCCGAGACGGCCCGCTGGCTGGCCGACAGTGAAAACCGTTCCGACTTGATCGGCGGGGCCGGCAACGTGTCCCTCGACGACAAAGACAAGATGCTCGCCGGTGTACTGCTCGACTTGTCGATGACCGCCTCGCTGACCTCCAGCTTGAACGTCGGGCAGAAAGTCCTGAGCAACATCGGCCGTGTGACATCGCTGCACAAACAACGCGTGGAGCAGGCCGGGTTCATGGTGTTGAAATCGCCGGACATCCCGTCGATCCTGGTGGAAACCGGGTTTATCTCCAACTCCAACGAAGCCTCGAAACTGGCCAGCGCCAGCCACCAGCAGGCATTGGCGCGTTCCATCAGCGCCGGCGTGCGCCAGTTCTTCCAGCAGAACCCGCCGCCGGGCACGTATATCGCCTGGCTGCGCGACTCCGGGAAAATTGCCCAGGGCCCGCGTGACCATCGCGTCCAGCCGGGCGACACCCTGGCGATGCTGGCGGTGCGTTTCCAGGTGTCGCCTGCGACGTTGCGCAGCGCCAACAACCTGAAAACCGATGAGCTGAAAGTCGGCCAGGTGTTGACCATCCCCGGCACTGAATTGGCGGCACAGTAATGAGCGAATCGATCCTCAACAGCGGCTCGCGCATCGAACTGCTCAGCCCGCGCCTTGCCAACCAGATTGCGGCGGGCGAGGTGGTCGAGCGGCCGGCGTCGGTGATCAAGGAGTTGCTGGAAAACAGCATCGACTCCGGCGCCAAGCGTATCGATGTCGACGTGGAGCAAGGTGGCGTCAAGCTGCTGCGGGTGCGTGACGACGGCAGCGGCATCTCCTCCGATGACCTGCCGCTGGCCCTGGCGCGGCACGCCACCAGCAAGATTCGCGACCTGGAAGACCTTGAACGGGTGATGAGCCTGGGCTTTCGCGGTGAGGCCCTGGCCTCGATCAGTTCCGTGGCGCGCCTGACGCTGACCTCCCGCACGCGCAGCGCCGACCAGGCCTGGCAAGTGGAAACCGAAGGCCGCGACATGGCGCCTCGGGTCCAGCCGGCTGCGCATCCGGTGGGCACTTCGGTGGAGGTGCGCGACCTGTTCTTCAACACCCCGGCGCGGCGCAAATTCCTCAAGGCCGAGAAAACCGAATTCGATCACCTGCAGGAAGTCATCAAGCGCCTGGCCCTGGCGCGCTTCGACGTGGCATTCCACCTGCGCCACAACGGCAAGACCATCCTCAGCCTGCACGAAGCCAACGACGACGCCGCGCGCGCTCGGCGGGTGGCGGCGGTCTGCGGCGCGGGGTTCCTGGAGCAGGCGCTGCCGATTGAAATCGAACGCAATGGCCTGCGCCTATGGGGTTGGGTGGGGCTGCCGACGTTCTCTCGCAGCCAGGCGGACTTGCAGTATTTCTTTGTGAACGGCCGGGCGGTGCGCGACAAGCTGGTGGCCCACGCGGTGCGCCAGGCGTATCGCGACGTGCTGTTCAATGGGCGGCACCCGACGTTTGTGCTGTTTTTCGAGGTCGACCCATCGGTGGTCGACGTCAACGTACACCCGACCAAGCATGAAGTGCGCTTCCGTGACGGGCGCATGGTGCATGACTTTCTCTACGGCACCTTGCACCGCGCGCTGGGCGATGTGCGCCCGGATGACCAACTGTCCGCGCCGATCGTGACGGCGGTGGTTCGTCCGAGCGGCCCGCAAGCCGGCGAGTTCGGCCCGCAGGGCGAAATGAGCCTGGCGGGCAACCTGCTGCAGTCGCCGCAACCCCAGCCGAGCTACACGGCGCCGGGTTCGGGTTCGGGGGCAGGCTATCAGTATCAATACACCCCGCGCCCGCAATCGGCGGTGCCGGCGGCCGAGGCCCAGGCGGCCTATCGTGAATTCTTTGCGCCGCTGCCGGGCGCCGAGCCGAGCGCGGTCGCGTTGCCCGAAGGTGGCGGGGATATTCCGCCGCTGGGTTATGCATTGGCGCAGCTCAAGGGTATCTACATCCTCGCGGAAAACGCCCACGGCCTAGTGCTGGTGGACATGCACGCGGCCCACGAACGGATCATGTACGAGCGCCTGAAAATCGCCATGGCCAGCGAAGGCCTGAGCGGCCAGCCGCTGTTGGTGCCGGAATCCCTGGCGGTCAGCCAGCGCGAAGCCGATTGTGCCGAAGAGCACGCCAGCGTGTTCCAGAAACTCGGTTTTGAACTGCAACGCCTGGGCCCGGAAACGCTGGCGATCCGCCAGATTCCCGCGCTGCTCAAGCAAGCCGAGGCCAACCGGTTGGTGGCCGACGTCTTGGCGGACCTGATGGAATACGGCACCAGTGACCGTATCCAGGCGCACATCAACGAGCTGCTCGGCACCATGGCCTGCCACGGCGCGATCCGCGCCAATCGCCGCCTGGCCTTGCCGGAAATGAACGGCCTGCTGCGCGACATGGAAAACACCGAGCGCAGCGGACAATGCAACCATGGCCGACCGACCTGGACCCAAATGGGCCTGGACGATCTGGACAAACTGTTCTTGCGCGGCCGCTGATGAGTGCCTTGCCCCCCGCGATCTTCCTGATGGGCCCCACGGCCGCCGGCAAGACCGACCTGGCTATCGAGCTGAGCAAAGTGCTGCCCTGCGAGCTGATCAGCGTCGACTCGGCCCTGGTTTATCGCGGCATGGACATCGGCACGGCCAAGCCTTCGAAGGAGTTGCTGGCGCAGTATCCGCACCGCTTGATCGACATCATCGACCCTGCGATGAGCTATTCGGCGGCGGATTTCCGCAGCGATGCCCTGGCGGCCATGGCCGATATCACCGCGCGCGGCAACATCCCGCTGCTGGTGGGCGGCACGATGCTCTACTACAAGGCTTTGCAGGAAGGCCTGGCGGATATGCCGCCGGCCGACGCCCAGGTGCGCGCCGAGCTCGAAGAAGAAGCGGCGCGCCTTGGCTGGCAAGCCCTGCACGAGCAACTGGCGGCGGTCGATCCGGTGTCCGCTGCGCGCATCCACCCCAACGATCCGCAGCGCCTGAGTCGAGCTCTGGAAGTCTGGCGGGTAAGTGGTCAGACCATGACCGAGCATCGGCAGCGACAATCTGCGCAAAGTGCTGACGCAGGCGCATCGGGGCGGTCACAATTGCCCTATACTGTGGCGAATCTGGCGATTGCTCCGGCAAATCGCCAGGTGCTGCATGAACGAATTGCACAAAGATTCACAATTATGTTGGAACAGGGGTTCGTGGAGGAGGTCGTAGCACTGCGTTCAAGAGGTGACCTGCATCCGGGGTTGCCTTCGATACGTGCTGTAGGCTATCGCCAAGTCTGGGATCATCTGGATGGCAAGCTGACGTCAGCCGAAATGCAGGAGCGCGGCATCATTGCCACGCGCCAATTGGCGAAGCGCCAGTTCACCTGGCTGCGCAGCTGGAGCGATTTGCACTGGCTGGACAGCCTGGACAGCGACAATCTGTCACGCGCCTTGAAATACTTGGGAACGGTCTCCATATTGAGCTGAGTCCTTGCAATTGCCGTCTATCCTTGGGGGTGTGACGGCCATAAGCTATTTATTTTCCGATTTTTTATTATTGATCCTTAAAGGAGTGCGGCACATGTCAAAAGGGCATTCGCTACAAGACCCTTACTTGAATACTTTACGTAAAGAGAAAGTGGGGGTTTCCATCTACCTGGTCAACGGTATCAAACTGCAAGGTACGATCGAATCGTTCGACCAGTTCGTTATCCTGCTGAAAAACACCGTCAGCCAAATGGTTTACAAGCACGCTATCTCGACAGTCGTTCCCGTCCGTCCAATCCGTCTGCCTAGCGCGACTGATGGCGAACAGGGTGACGCTGAGCCAGGTAACGCCTGATAGGAGTCTCCTTTGTTCTTTGAGCGCCACGGTGGTGGTGAGCGAGTGATCCTCGTTCACTTGGATGGACAGGACCCTGAGGCGCGCGAAGATCCGCAGGAGTTTCAGGAGTTGGCTAATTCGGCCGGCGCCGAGACCGTTGCGTTTTTTAACGTGCCGCGTCATCGGCCAACCGCCAAATACCTGATTGGCAGCGGCAAGGTCGAGGAACTGCGCGACCTGGTCCATGCCGAACAGGCCGATCTGGTGATCTTCAATCACATCCTCACGCCCAGTCAGGAACGTAACCTCGAACGTGTTTTCGAGTGTCGCGTGATCGACCGTACCGGCCTGATTCTCGATATTTTCGCCCAACGCGCGCGTACCCATGAGGGCAAGCTCCAGGTTGAACTGGCCCAGCTTGACCACATGAGCACCCGGCTGGTGCGCGGCTGGACTCACCTTGAGCGTCAGGGTGGTGGTATCGGCATGCGTGGCCCGGGCGAGACCCAGCTGGAAACCGACCGGCGACTGTTGCGGGTTCGCCTGCGTCAGATCAAGGGCCGGCTGGAAAAAGTCCGCAGCCAGCGCGAACAATCGCGACGTGGCCGCAGCCGTGCGGATATCCCGACCGTTTCCCTGGTGGGTTACACCAACGCCGGCAAGTCCACGCTGTTCAACAACTTGACCAAGTCGGACGTGTACGCGGCCGACCAACTGTTCGCGACCCTCGACCCGACGCTGCGTCGCCTGGAACTGGCCGACCTGGGGCCGATCGTGCTGGCCGACACCGTGGGCTTCATTCGGCACTTGCCGCACAAGCTGGTCGAGGCGTTTCGGTCTACGCTCGAAGAGTCGAGCAACTCCGACCTGCTGTTGCACGTGATCGATGCGGCCGAGCCGGATCGCATGTTGCAGATTGAACAGGTGATGGTGGTGCTGGGCGAGATTGGTGCCCAGGACTTGCCCATCCTCGAGGTCTATAACAAACTCGATTTGCTTGAAGGCGTTGAGCCACAAATTCAGCGCGACGAGGACGGCAAGCCCCAGCGGGTCTGGCTGTCGGCGCGTGATGGCCGGGGCCTGGACTTGCTCGAGCAAGCGATTGCCGAGTTGCTCGGCAACGATTTGTTCGTCGGCACCTTGCGCTTGCCTCAGCGTTTTGCTCGACTGCGTGCACAGTTTTTCGAGCTGGGCGCGGTACAGAAAGAAGAACACGATGAAGATGGCGTCAGCTTGCTGGCCGTTCGATTGCCGCGCTCGGAGCTGAATCGGCTGGTCAGTCGCGAAGGCGTTGTACCGACAGAGTTCATCGAGCAACACACTTTGCAATAAAAGCCTGAGAAAGCGGTTGTGCCGCAGTAGCAGGCATTCTGTAGCATTGGTCGGCGCGCCGTGGGTGCGTCTTTGCTTTATCAGATGGAGAGCGCTATGGCTTGGAATGAGCCGGGTGGCAACTCGAATAATCAGGATCCTTGGGGTGGTAAGCGCCGCAATAATGGCGACCGCAAGGGGCCGCCGGATCTCGACGAGGCCTTCCGAAAGCTGCAGGAAAGCCTGAATGGGTTGTTCGGTGGTGGAAAAAAACGCGGTGGTGACGATGGCGGTCGCACAAGCAAGGGCGGCGGCTATGGCCTGCTGGGTCTTGGGCTTGTCGTGCTCGCGGCCGTGTGGCTGTACAGCGCGGTCTACGTGGTGGACGAGCAGGAGCAAGCCGTGGTGCTGCGCTTCGGCAAATACTACGAGACTGTCGGCCCGGGCCTGAACATCTACTTCCCGCCGATCGACAAGAAGTACATGGAGAACGTCACGCGTGAGCGTGCCTACACCAAGCAGGGCCAGATGCTGACCGAAGACGAGAACATCGTCGAAGTGCCGCTGACCGTGCAGTACAAGATCAGCAACCTGCAGGACTTCGTGCTGAACGTCGATCAACCTGAGATCAGTCTGCAACAGGCGACTGAGAGCGCCCTGCGCCACGTGGTGGGTTCCACCGCGATGGATCAGGTGCTCACCGAGGGTCGTGAATTGATGGCCAGCGAGATCAAGGAGCGCCTGCAACGGTTCCTCGACACCTATCGCACCGGTATCACCGTCACCCAGGTCAACATACAGAGCGCAGCGGCACCGCGTGAAGTGCAGGAAGCCTTCGATGACGTGATCCGCGCCCGTGAAGACGAGCAGCGTTCGCGCAACCAGGCTGAAACCTACGCCAACGGCGTCGTGCCGGAAGCCCGTGGTCAGGCCCAGCGCATCCTTGAAGATGCCAACGGTTACCGCGATGAAGTGGTCTCCCGCGCCAAAGGTGAGGCGGATCGCTTTACCAAGCTGGTCGCCGAGTACCGCAAGGCACCGGAAGTCACGCGTGAGCGTCTGTACCTGGACACCATGCAGGAAGTCTTCAGCAACACCAGCAAGGTTCTCGTGACCGGCGGCAAGGGTGGGCAGAACAACCTGCTGTACCTGCCGTTGGACAAGATGATCGAAGGTGGACGTAGTGGCGCCAGCGCACCGGCCACCGGTTCGAATGCCGCTGCCAACGAAGCGAGCGCCCGTGCGGCTGCTGACTTGCTGCAACAGCAAACACGTACCAGGGAGAGTCGTTGATGAACAATAAATCGCTGACCGCCCTGATTGTGGGCGTCGTCGTGGTCATCGCTGCCTGGAACTGCTTCTACATCGTCGCTCAGACCGAGCGTGCGGTGCTGCTGCAATTCGGTCGCGTGGTCCAGGCAGACGTCCAGCCGGGCCTGCATGTGAAAGTCCCCTACGTCAACCAGGTGCGCAAGTTCGACGCGCGCCTGATGACCCTGGATGCACCGACACAGCGTTTCCTGACCCTGGAAAAGAAAGCCGTGATGGTTGACGCCTACGCCAAGTGGCGCGTCAAGGATGCCGAGCGCTTCTACACCGCGACCTCCGGTCTCAAGCAGATTGCCGACGAGCGTTTGTCGCGTCGTCTGGAATCGGGCCTGCGTGACCAGTTCGGTAAACGCACCCTGCACGAGGTGGTGTCCGGTGAGCGTGATGCGCTGATGGCGGATATCACCCGTTCGCTGAATACAATGGCGGAAAAAGAGCTGGGGATCGAAGTTGTCGATGTCCGGGTCAAGGCCATCGATCTGCCGAAGGAAGTGAACCGCAGCGTGTTCGAGCGCATGAGTACCGAGCGTGAGCGTGAAGCGCGTGAGCACCGCGCCAAAGGTAACGAACTGGCCGAGGGTATCCGTGCGGATGCCGACCGTCAGCGTCGCGTACTGCTGGCCGAGGCCTATCGCGAGTCTGAAGAGGCGCGTGGTGACGGTGATGCGCAAGCCGCGTCGATCTACGCCAAAGCCTACGGCCAGGACCAGGAGTTCTACGCGTTCTACCGTAGCCTGCGTGCCTACCGTGAAAGCTTTGCGAACAAAACCGACGTCATGGTGCTGGACCCGAGCAGCGACTTCTTCCGCTACCTGGAAAAGTCCAAGTAACTCATTGTTCACTCCCGTCGGGCGGCTAAAACGCCTGGCGGGGTGATCCTTTGAGAAAACGGGTGTATGATGCGGCAGCCGGGAAATTCCCGGCTTTTTTGCGTCTGCATGTTTGATTCGGCAGACGCGACAGGTTTTTCGAGGAAAGTGCCCGACGAGGCCGTTTGCAGGCCGTTCGTCACGTCGCTCTTGCGCGTGGTTTATGCCGGGGGCGGGCATTTTCTGCTTCACTCAAGGCTCGGCCGAGGGCTGGCCGCCCGGATCATAGGGGAATGGCGTAATGGCAACGGTAGACCGCTGGCTGCTGCCAGATGGCATCGAAGAAGTACTGCCACCAGAAGCTGCGCGCATTGAAGTAGCGCGTCGCCAGGTGTTGGATCTGTTCCAGAGCTGGGGTTACGAGTTTGTCGTGACCCCGCATATCGAGTACCTGGAATCCCTGCTGACCGGCGCGGGCCAGGACCTCGATCTGCGCACGTTCAAGGTCATTGACCCGCAATCGGGCCGGCAAATGGGGTTCCGTGCCGACATCACGCCGCAAGTGGCGCGCATTGATGCACACACCCTGCGTCGCGAAGGCCCGAGCCGCCTGTGCTATGCCGGCAGTGTGCTGCATGCAAAGCCGCGGGCGTTGTCGTCGTCGCGCAGCCCGATCCAGTTGGGCGCCGAGTTGTATGGCGATGCCAGCCCGAGCAGCGACGTGGAAGTCATCAGCCTGATGCTGGCCATGCTGCAACTGGCTGACGTGCCGGATGTCCACATGGATCTGGGCCACGTCGGTATCTACCGTGGCCTGGCGCGTGCGGCCGGTTTGTCCGGTGAAGTGGAACAACAGCTGTTCGATGCCCTGCAGCGCAAGGCAATCGATGAAGTCGTCGCCCTGACCGAAGGCGTGCCGGCCGAACTGGCTGACATGCTGCGTGCGCTGGTGAACCTGTGCGGCGGCCGCGAAGTCCTGGACGCTGCCCGTGAGCGCCTGGCCAATGCGCCGGCGCCGGTATTGGCGGCACTGGATGACGTGCTGGCGATTGCCGCGCAGTTGTCGGCGCGGTTCCCGCAACTGCCGCTGTATTTCGACCTGGGCGAGTTGCGCGGTTACCACTACCACACCGGTGTGGTGTTCGCTGTGTTTGTGCCGGGTGTTGGCCAGGCCATCGCCCAGGGCGGTCGTTATGACGATATCGGCGCCGACTTCGGTCGTGCGCGTCCGGCCACCGGCTTTTCCACCGATTTGAAAACCCTGGTGACCCTGGGGCGTGCTGAGGTCGAGCTGCCGTCTGGTGGCATCTGGATGCCCGACAGTACGGACGCAGCACTCTGGCAGCAGGTTTGTCAGTTGCGCGGTGAGGGTCAGCGTGTCGTCCAGGCGTTGCCTGGGCAGCCATTGGCCGCCGCCCGTGAAGCGGACTGCGACCGGCAATTGATTCTGCAGAACGGGCTTTGGCAAGTATCGCCACTGGCTTCTTGAGTTTTCCTGCCGGCCATCGCCGGCACCAAGTTTGCGCGAATGAGGACAAGTGTTATGGGTAAGAATGTCGTAGTCCTGGGCACCCAATGGGGTGATGAGGGCAAAGGCAAGATCGTTGATCTGCTGACCGAACATGCTGCCGCCGTAGTGCGCTACCAAGGTGGCCACAACGCTGGCCACACCCTGGTCATCGATGGCGAAAAAACCGTCTTGCACCTGATCCCGTCGGGCGTCCTGCGCGAAGGCGTGCAGTGCCTGATCGGCAACGGCGTGGTGGTTGCACCCGACGCCCTGATGCGGGAAATCACCAAGCTGGAAGAGAAAGGCGTACCGGTGCGCGAGCGCCTGCGTATCAGCCCGGCCTGCCCGCTGATCCTGTCCTTCCACGTCGCGCTGGACCAGGCCCGTGAAAAGGCCCGTGGCGAGCTGAAGATCGGTACTACCGGTCGCGGTATCGGCCCAGCCTACGAAGACAAGGTTGCGCGTCGTGGCCTGCGTGTTGGCGACCTGCTCAACATGCCGCGCTTTGAAGACAAACTGCGTGAACTGGTGGATTACCACAACTTCATGCTGGTGGGTTACTACAAAGAGCCAGCCATCGAATTCGACAAGACCCTGGCCGAATGCAAGGAATACGCTGAGCTGCTCAAGCCGCTGATGCTGGACGTGACGGCCGAGCTGCACGACCTGCGTCGCGCTGGCAAAGACATCATGTTCGAGGGCGCCCAAGGTTCGTTGCTGGACATCGACCACGGTACCTACCCCTACGTGACCAGCTCTAACACCACCGCTGGCGGCGTCGCTACCGGTTCGGGTGTTGGCCCGATGTTCCTGGACTACATCCTGGGCATCACCAAGGCTTACACCACGCGGGTCGGTTCGGGTCCATTCCCGACTGAACTGTTCGACGAAGTGGGCGCGCACCTGGCTAAACAAGGTCACGAGTTTGGCGCGACTACTGGCCGTGCTCGTCGTTGTGGCTGGTTCGATGCCGTTATCCTGCGTCGCGCTATCGATGTGAACAGCATCTCGGGTATCTGCCTGACCAAGCTGGACGTGCTCGACGGTCTGGAAACCATCAACATCTGTGTCGGCTACAAAGATGCAGAAGGTAAGGTCGTTGCCCCGACTGACGCAGACAGCTACGTGGGTCTGCAGCCGGTGTACGAAGAAGTACCGGGCTGGGTCGAATCGACCGTGGGTGCCAAGACCCTGGAAGAGCTGCCCGCCAACGCTCGTGCGTACATCAAGCGCGTTGAAGAGCTGATCGGCGCACCGATCGACATTATTTCGACGGGCCCGGACCGCAACGAGACCATCGTTCTGCGTCACCCGTTCGCTTAATAAGCTGTTGATGTAAAACGCAAAGGGCTCCTCAGGGAGCCCTTTGTCGTTTAAGTTCGCCAAGCGGCACGACCCTTGCTGTGTTTCCTTCTTTCGCGGTGCTATCAAATTAATGGCACCCGTGGTGGAGGGATTCCCGATGTCTGCCGTTCTCTCATTGTTACAAAGTCGTCTGTTGCGGCCGGTGTTCGTTACCCTAGGTATCGCTCTTTTGGTGCAAGTGCTGGTGGCGGTCGCTCTTACTCGGAGCACAGTCACGGCGCTGGAAGCTGATTTGGGCAATCGCCTCGGGGTCGACAGTCAGAAACTGTCCGGCGAATTGGCCCAGGCCGGCAAGGAAGTCACATCCAGCCTGGACAGTTTGTCCAGCAGTACCCGTCAGCGTCTGACCGTCGGGCTTTCCACGCGCCTGCAGGAAGAGCAGAAGCAACTGCGTGCGACCCTGGAAAAAGACCTGCAAGACTCCGCTAACGACATGGCGCAACTGCTGGCCTCCGTGGCGCCTCGCGCCATGTGGGACAACGATGTGCCGACGCTGTCGGAGTTCGCCCGACGGGCCCAGCGCAATCCCAACGTGTTGTTCGTGGTTTACGACGACGCCGCCGGTGAGCATCTGACCCGCTATCTGAATCGGGAAAACCCGATCAACCAGGCGCTGCTGGAAAAGGGCAAGGGCGACCGCGCCCTGGATAAAGTGCTGGACGCCGCCAAGGCGGACCCTTCTGTGTACTACGTCGAAGCGTCCATCAGCCCCAACGGCGTCGAGATCGGCAAGGTTCGCATGGGGGTCTCGACCGCGTCGGTGGAAGCCAACCTGCAGGCGCTGGATAAGCGCTTTGCGACACTGATCGCCAGCGGCGATCAGTTGGTGGGCGATAGCCTCAAGGGGGCGGCGGCCGATAGCGCGGCCGCCATGGGCGCAAGGCTGCAGTCGGCGCAGGCGACCGCTACCCAGATGACCGCCAACACCACCAATGCCGTGCAGGACGCGGCGGGCACCTTGCGCTGGCGCATCGGCATGGGGCTCGCGGCGGTCGGCTTCGGTGTGCTGCTGCTGATCGCGGTGGTGCTCGGGCGGCGGGTGGTCAATCGCCTGAAACTGTTGATCGCGGCCATGGATGATCTGGCGGCGGGCGAGGGCGACCTGACCAAGCGTGTGCAGATCAACAGCAAAGATGAGATCGGCGACATGGCGTCGGCGGTCAATCGCTTTGTGGATAAGTTGCAGCCCATCGTGCGCGAGGCCGGCGATGTGGCGCAGCGTACCGGTGTGGAAATCGGCGCGATGACCTTGCGCAATGCCGGCGCCGATGCGGCTGCCGGTTTGCAGCGCGACGAAGTGGCCGAGAGCCTGCGCGCGCTGTCGCAGATGGCGGATGAGGCGCAGGCCGAAAGCCATGCGATGCAGGCCGCGCTGCAGCAGGTGGTGGATATACGCCAGGCCACGGATGAAAACTCACGCACTTCGGCTGAAGTCGGCAGCTTGATCGAAGCGCTGGCGGGCCAGGTGCAGGCCGGTTCCAAGGTCATCGAGCGCCTCGCCGCGCAAAGCGAGCAGATCGAAGTGGTATTGACGGTGATCCATGGCATCGCCGAGCAGACCAACCTGCTGGCGCTCAACGCGGCCATCGAAGCGGCGCGTGCCGGTGAGACCGGGCGTGGCTTTGCGGTGGTGGCGGACGAGGTGCGTGCGCTGGCGAGTAAAACCCAAAGCTCCACCGGCGATATCCAGGCACATATCGTGGCGTTGCAGCAGGGCGCGCGCGAGGCGGTCGAAACCATTGGCAAGGCCGGGCGCCAGGCCAACGAAGGCTTGCTGGTGCTGCGCGACAGTGTGCGCTTGCAGCAGACGGTGCAGGCCTCGGTGGAGCAGGTGCATGCGGCGATTGGCCTGGCCACTCGTGCGGCCGAGCATCAGGCCCAGGGCGCGCATGCGGTGCGTGGGCGGGTCGAGGTGATCCATGCCCAGGCCGAGCGTGCCGCACAGGCTGTGGTGGAAACCACGGCCAGCGGCAAGGTGCTGGATGGCTTGGCGGCGCAGTTGAAGGCGAGCCTGGGGCAGTTCCGGGCTTAGTGTGGTCTGTGCCGTCGCTATCGGGAGCAAGCTCCCTCCCACATTCGACTGCATTCCAAAGCTGGAGCCCAGTCAACTGTGGGAGGGGGCTTGCCCCCGATAGCGGTTTCAGCGACTCAGATACATCCGCGTCGTGAGCAAATAAACCGGCAACCCCGACACCAGAATCAACAACGCCGCATACGGCGCCGCCGCCGCGAATTCGATATTCGAGGTATGCGCCCACACCGCCGTCGCCAGGGTATTCAGCCCGGTCGGGCTGAGCAGTAATGTGGCGGTCAATTCCTTCATCGCATCGAGAAATACCAGCGCGAATGCCGCCCCCAAAGCCGGGAAAATAATCGGCAGGGTCACTCGGCAAAAGGCACTGAACGACGACGCACCCAGCGTGCGTGCAGCCTCTTCCAGCTGCGGTGCCGCCTTGTTCAAGGCCGTCCGGATCGGCGCCTGGGCCAGCGGCAGAAACAGCAGCGCATAGGCAATCAGCAGCAGTGCCGACGTCTGGTACAGCGCCGGCACGTAGTGCAAGGCGAAGTACACCAGCGTCAGCGCAATCACCAGGCCGGGCAGGGCGTGCAGCAAGTACGGCAGGCGCTCGGCCCAGAGCGCCAGCGGGCCTTTGTAGCGCACCACCAGCAACCCCACCGGCACCGCGAGTGCAAGGCACAGTGCCGCACCGCCCAGCGACAGCGCCAGGGAGGACAGCAGCGCCTCACCAATCTCGGCCACCGGGAACGCGGCCGACGAGCCCACCGCCAGCCAATAGCCGAGCATCCCCAGCGGAATGCCGCTGCCGATGATCGCCAACGCCAGGCAATACAGCTGCCCCAATGGCGCCCACTTGCCCAGTCGGATCTGTTCCGCATGCCGCGCCGCACCCTGGCCGATCCGCACATGTCGGCCCTTGCCGCGCACGCGCAGTTCCAGCCACAGCAGTGTCAGGCACATTGCCAGCAACACCGCCGACAGCATCGCTGCATTGGCGTTGCTGAATTCCAGTTCGAATTGCTGATAGATCGCCGTAGTAAAGGTCTGCAGGCCGATGATCGACAGCGCGCCGAATTCCACCAGCATATGCAGCGCGATCAACAATGCCCCGGCCAACAGCGACGGCCACAGCAAGGGCAGGGTGATGCGCCGGAACACGCCCCAGCGATTCAGCCCCAGGGTGCGCGCGGACTCTTCGAGGGAGGGGTCGAGATTGCGCAGGGTCGCCGCCACCGGCAGAAACACCAGCGGGTATTTCGACAGGGTCATCACCAGGATCGCCCCGCCGAGCCCTTCGAAGTTAGCGCTCAGCGACACCCAGGTGAAGCTGCTGACAAACGCCGGCACCGCAAACGGCAGGCACAGGATCACGCCCCAGAGACGGCGCCCCGGCAGGTTGCTGCGCTCCAGCAGCCAGGCGAGGGATAGGCCGATCACGCCGCACGCCAGCGTCACCCCGACCATCAGCGCCAGGGTGTTGCGCAGCAGCCCGAACACATACGGGCGCCACAGCAGATGCACGGCCTCCGCCCAGCCCGCTTGCCAGGCCTTGAGCCCGACATACGCCAGCGGCAACAGGCTCAAGCCCACCAGGAGCAGCACAGGCAGCAACAGCCAGATCGACGGGCGCTTGCGTCGCGGGCTGTAGCCCCCGCGCAGGGCGGGAGCGCGGAGCGATGGGTTCATCAGTTCAGGCCAACGTCACGTTCCAGGTCCAGGGCTTCTTGCGCGTTACCCAGGTCGGCGGGGGTGACTTTCGGCGGTTGCAGCTCGCTGAACGGCTTCAGGCCGCGACTGGACTCCATGCCCTTGCGCAGCGGGTATTCGGCCGAGGTGTTGGTGATCACGCGCTGGCCTTCTTCGCTGACCATGAACGCCAGCAGTTGCTGGGCTTCTTGCGGGTGCTTGCTGGATTTCAGCGCGGCAGCGGAAGACACGGTGATCAGGCCGCCGGCATCGCCGTTGGTGAAGTAGTGCAGTTGCGAGTCCAGGTTGGTTTTTTCCTTCTTCAGGGCAAACCAGTAGTAGTTGTTCACCAGCACGCTGGCGATTTCGCCGTTTTCCACGGCTTTGAGGGCGACCATATTGTTGCTGTACACCTTGCCGAAGGCGCGCAGGCCGGTCAGCCATTCTTCGGCGGCTTCGCGACCGTGCAGCTTGATGATCGCCACGGCTTGCTCCTGGAACGCGCCGCTGGTGGGCACGAAGCCGACCTTGCCTTGCCATTCGGGGCGGGCGAAATCCAGGACCGACTTGGGCAGGTCTTTCTCGGCGATCAGTTTCGGGTTGAAGGCCACGACGCGGGTGCGTGCGGTCACGCCCATCCAGTCGCCCTGGCTGCCGATGTAATCCTTGGGCAATACCTCAAGGGTGCCGGCGTCGATTTTCGCCAGCAGGCCTTGCTCGCCGAGTTTGTTCAACGGCGGCGATTCTTCGGTGTAGATCACATCGGCCGGGGAGCGCGCGCCTTCTTCGACGACCTGGCTGGCCAGTTGGTTGCTGCTGCCTTTGCGCACGTTGACGTGAATGCCGGTCTTGGCTTCGAAGGCTTTGGCGAGTTCATCGCCGACTTCTTTGTGTTGGCCGTTGTACAGGGTCAGGGCAACCTTGTCGGCGCAATAGGCGGTGGGCGAGAGCAGGGTCAGGCCGAGCAGAGTGAAGCTAAGGCCACGCAGAAGGGATGTCTTGAGATGGGTGCCACGGATCATCATCCGGAAGTTTCCTCGCTTGAGTGCAACAAATCGTTGCAAGGATAAACGATAAAGCTTCTCAAGTACGGATGAAGGAGAAATCCATGGGGTGGTTTTCACACCCCAGAAACGAAAAAACCCGCTTTCGCGGGTTTGATCTGAATTTGGTGCCCAGGAGAAGACTCGAACTTCCACGACCTTGCGATCACCAGCACCTGAAGCTGGCGTGTCTACCAATTTCACCACCTGGGCATTATCAAGCAACGTTGCCGCTGTTGATGGAGCGAACTATACGGAGCGCTTTTTGATCTGTAAACCCCTGATTCGAAAATATAAATCAGTTTTTCGTTAAGAATCAAAGGACTGTAACGCAAAAACCCGCTTTCGCGGGTTTCTGGATAACTCAAGGCTGACCTCGAGTTTTGAATTGGTGCCCAGAAGAAGACTCGAACTTCCACGACCTTGCGGTCACCAGCACCTGAAGCTGGCGTGTCTACCAATTTCACCATCTGGGCAGTATCTTCAACGTTGCCGTCGTCGATGGCGCGCACTATACGGAGTGGCTTTTGAACTGTAAACCCCTGCCATGAAAAAAGCCTGGAAAATTTCGCCAATGGTCGTACAAGGTGCGTGTTGGGGGTCACAAAGTGCTTTAAAACGCTTGTTGACGCCTGAAATTTCCCGTTTCAATACGCGTATGCCAAACTAACCCGCATATAGACAAGGTGAAAACTCTCTAATGGCCGATTGGCAGTCCCTCGATCCCGAGGCCGCTCGTGAAGCGGAAAAATATGAAAACCCTATTCCTAGCCGCGAACTGATCCTGGCGCATCTCGCCGATCGTGGTTCGCCTGCTAGCCGCGAGCAGCTGGTTGAAGAATTCGGTCTGACCACCGAAGACCAGCTCGAAGCCCTGCGCCGCCGTCTGCGTGCCATGGAGCGCGATGCTCAGTTGATCTACACCCGCCGTGGCACCTATGCGCCCGTGGACAAGCTCGACCTGATCCTGGGTCGCATTGCCGGCCACCGTGATGGCTTCGGCTTCCTGATCCCGGATGACGGCAGCGACGACCTGTTCATGAGCCCGGCGCAAATGCGCCTGGTGTTCGATGGCGACCGTGCGCTGGCGCGCGTGTCGGGCCTGGACCGTCGCGGCCGCCGTGAAGGCGTGATCGTCGAAGTGGTGTCCCGTGCCCATGAGTCCATCGTCGGGCGTTACTTCGAAGAAGGCGGCATCGGCTTCGTCATTCCGGACAACCCGAAGGTCCAGCAGGAAGTGCTGGTGACCCCGGGCCGCAATGGCGCGGCCAAGGTCGGTCAGTTCGTGGAGGTGAAAATCACCCACTGGCCGACCCCGCGCTTCCAGCCTCAGGGCGATATCATCGAAGTGGTCGGCAACTACATGGCGCCGGGCATGGAAATCGACGTCGCGCTGCGCACCTACGATATTCCTCACGTCTGGCCCGAAGCCGTGCTCAAGGAAGCCGCCAAGCTCAAGCCGGAAGTCGAAGAGAAGGACAAGGAAAAGCGCATCGACCTGCGCCATCTGCCGTTCGTCACCATCGACGGCGAAGACGCCCGCGACTTCGACGATGCGGTGTATTGCGAAGCCAAGCCTGGCAAGTTGCGCCTGTTCTCCGGCGGCTGGAAGTTGTACGTGGCGATTGCCGACGTCTCCAGCTACGTGAAGATCGGTTCGGCGCTGGATAACGAAGCCCAGGTGCGCGGCAACTCCGTGTATTTCCCTGAGCGCGTGATCCCGATGCTGCCTGAGCAGCTGTCCAACGGCCTGTGCTCGCTGAACCCGAAAGTCGACCGTTTGGCCATGGTGTGCGAGATGACCGTCTCGAAAACCGGCGAAATGACCGACTACCAGTTCTACGAAGCGGTGATCCACTCTCAGGCGCGCCTGACCTACAACAAGGTCAGCACCATCCTGGAAACGCCGAAGACCAGCGAAGCCAAGGCCCTGCGTACCGAGTACGCCGGTGTGGTGCCGCATCTCAAGCAGCTGTATGCGCTGTACAAGGTACTGTTGGGCGCACGTCATGTGCGTGGCGCGATCGATTTTGAAACCCAGGAAACCCGGATCATCTTCGGTTCCGAGCGCAAGATCGCCGAGATCACCCCGACCACCCGCAACGACGCGCACAAGCTGATCGAGGAATGCATGCTGGCGGCCAACGTGGCCACCGCTGAATTCCTGAAGAAGCACGAAATTCCTGCGTTGTACCGGGTACACGACGGCCCGCCGCCGGAGCGTCTGGAAAAACTGCGCGCCTTCCTCGGCGAGCTCGGCCTGTCCCTGCATAAAGGCAAGGACGGCCCGTCGCCGAAGGATTACCAGGCACTGCTGGCCAGCATCAAGGACCGTCCGGATTTCCACCTGATCCAGACCGTGATGCTGCGTTCGCTGAGCCAGGCGGTGTACAGCGCCGACAATCAGGGCCACTTCGGCCTGAATTACGAGGCGTACACCCACTTCACCTCACCGATCCGTCGTTACCCGGACTTGCTCACGCACCGCGCGATCCGCAGCGTGATCCACTCCAAGCAAGACACCCCGCACGTCAAGCGCGCCGGTGCCATGACCATTCCGAAGGCGCGGATCTATCCTTACGACGAAGCGGCCCTGGAACAGCTCGGCGAGCAGTGCTCCATGAGCGAGCGCCGTGCCGACGAAGCCACCCGCGACGTCGTGAACTGGCTCAAGTGCGAGTTCATGAAGGACCGCGTGGGCGAGTCGTTCCCTGGCGTGATCACGGCCGTGACCGGCTTTGGCCTGTTTGTCGAACTGACCGATATCTACGTCGAGGGCCTGGTGCATGTCACCGCCTTGCCGGGTGACTACTACCACTTCGATCCTGTGCATCACCGCCTGGCGGGCGAGCGTACCGGTCGCAGTTTCCGCCTGGGCGACACGGTCGAAGTGCGCGTCATGCGCGTCGACCTGGACGAACGCAAGATCGACTTCGAGATGGCCGAAAAAACCATCGCCGCGCCGATCGGCCGTAAAAAACGTGGCAGCGAAACCGCCGCGCCGGCCACCCAAGGCAAGGGCGCTCCTGCGAAAGCCGCGGTTGCCGAGCCTGCGCCGGCCAAGGCCAGTCGTCGTCCGGCGGCCAAGGACAAGGTTCCCGAGGCCTACCGCCCAAGCGACGCAGCGGCGAAAAACGCCGAACTGCGCAGAAGCCGTGAGTTGAAGCAGCAGTTGCTCAACGAAGCCAAAAGCGGTGGTAAAGCGGCGTCTGGGGGAAAGCCCCACACGGCGGAAAAGCCGTCGAGCAAGCCCAGTAAACACCGTAAAGGCCCGCCAAAAGCGGGTTCGGCCCCCGCGAAAAGCGGCGGGTCGCGTAAACCTAAGGCCAAGTCATGAGTCTGGAAAAAATCTACGGCGTCCACGCCGTAGAAGCACTGCTGCGTCATCACCCTAAACGCGTCAAACAGGTTTGGCTGGCGGAAGGTCGCAGCGAGCCGCGCGTGCAGGCGCTGGTCGAGCTGGCCAACGAAAACCGCGTGGCGATCGGCCAGGCCGAGCGTCGCGAAATGGACGTGTGGGTTGAAGGCGTCCACCAAGGCGTCGTCGCGGATGTCAGCCCGAGCCAGGTATGGGGCGAGGCGATGCTCGACGAGCTGCTCGACCGCACCGAAGGCGCACCGCTGTTGCTGGTGCTGGACGGCGTGACCGACCCGCACAACCTCGGCGCCTGCCTGCGTTCTGCGGATGCTGCCGGTGCGCTGGCGGTGATCGTGCCCAAGGACAAGTCGGCCACGTTGACGCCAGTTGTGCGTAAAGTCGCATGCGGCGCGGCGGAAGTGATTCCGTTGGTGGCCGTGACCAACCTCGCGCGCACCCTGGAGAAACTCCAGCAGCGCGGCCTGTGGGTCGTGGGCACGGCGGGGGAGGCCGAGGTCAGCATTTATGACCAGGATCTCACCGGCCCGACCATCCTGATCATGGGCGCCGAAGGCAAGGGCATGCGTCGCCTGACTCGCGAGCATTGCGATTATCTGGTTCATCTGCCGATGGCTGGCAGCGTCAGCAGTCTCAACGTGTCGGTCGCTACCGGCGTGTGCCTGTTCGAAGCCCAGCGCCAGCGCGGTGCGAAGGCCAAGACCAAGAAGTAATGTCGGGCCTGGCATAGATGCAAAATGTGGGAGGGGGCTTGCTCCCGATTGCGGTAGATCAGTTACCTATCATGTGACTGCCTCACCGCAATCGGGAGCAAGCCCTCTCCCACTTTTGTTTTGTGGTGCCTGGAAGATTGTTCAAATAATCACCAATCACCTTGCGCCCTTCCTCCCCCTTCTCTACAATTGCGCCCCTTGCCTTCCTGGCAGGCACCGATGTGCCTCCCTGCGGCAAGATCCATAAGTGTCATTCACTCCTTGTCTGACCGTTTTTGAGCGGCAGGCTACAACCCGTAAGGAGCATTCATGCGTCATTACGAAATCATCTTTTTGGTCCACCCGGATCAAAGCGAGCAAGTCGGCGGCATGGTAGAGCGTTACACCAAGCTGATCGAAGAAGACGGCGGCAAAATCCACCGTCTGGAAGATTGGGGCCGTCGTCAACTGGCCTACGCAATCAACAATGTTCACAAGGCTCACTACGTGATGCTGAACGTTGAATGCACTGGCAAGGCCCTGGCCGAGCTGGAAGACAACTTCCGCTACAACGATGCTGTGATCCGTAACCTGGTCATCCGTCGCGAAGAAGCCGTTACCGGCCAATCCGAGATGCTCAAGGCTGAAGAAAACCGCAGTGAGCGCCGTGAGCGTCGCGACCGTCCTGAGCACGAAGGCGCTGAAAGCGCTGATAGTGATGACAGCGACAACAGCGATAACGCTGACGAGTAATCCACGGACCTTTTAAGGAGCCTATCAAATGGCACGTTTCTTCCGTCGTCGTAAATTCTGCCGCTTCACCGCTGAAGACGTGAAAGAGATCGATTACAAAGATCTCAACACTCTGAAAGCCTACGTATCCGAGACCGGCAAAATCGTTCCAAGCCGTATCACCGGTACCAAAGCACGTTATCAGCGTCAGCTGGCCACCGCTATCAAGCGCGCCCGCTTCCTGGCCCTGCTGGCCTACACCGACAGCCACGGCCGCTGAGACCGGGCAGTCGACAAGTAGTAAGGGATTGAATGCATGCGCGCCTTAGCTGAGTTCATCATGCGCGGTCGCGTGCAGGCCACTCTGGTAGTGGCTGGATGTGCAGCATTGCCGTTGTTGTATTGGTTGGGTGCTGCCGCGGGATGCCTTGTGCTTCTGCGGCGCGGTTTGCAGGATGCCGTTGGCGTCCTGGCCCTGGGGTTGCTGGCCGCCTTGATCTGGTGGCTGCAATTGGGCGAACCCAAAGTGCTTATGGTGCTGCTGGGGTCGTCGAGCCTTGCGTTGGTTTTACGCGCAAGTGAGTCCTGGGTCCGCACGCTGCTGGTCAGCGTGGCATTGGGGTTGGTGTTTTCAGTGTTGCTCGGCGCGGCTTTCCACCCGCAAATCGAGGCGCTGGCGCAAGAGATCGTCAAGGTCCTGCCGCTGGCTCTCGGGGAGCTCTACCAGCAATTGTCGGTAGACGAGCGAGCGCGCCTTGCGGCGCTGATAGCACCGGCCCTGATCGGCCTGATGGCGGTGGTGTTGCAGATTGTCAGTGTGCTGAGCCTGATGCTTGGGCGTTACTGGCAGGCGTTGTTGTACAACCCGGGTGGTTTTGGTCGCGAGTTTCGCCGTATCAGAATCCCCGCAGGCCCGGCGATGTTGCTGCTGGCATGCATGGTGGTCGGACCGAACTTCGGTCCAGAGGCGGCCTTGTTATTGCTGTTTTGCAGCGTACCGCTGGTGTTCTCCGGGCTGGCCCTGATTCACGGGCTGGTGGCGCAGAAGCGCCTGGCCAGGTTCTGGCTGGTGGGGTTGTACGTCACGCTGATGCTGTTCATGCAGCTGATCTATCCGTTACTCGTGGTTTTGGCCATTGTCGACGGCCTGATTGATTTTCGCGGTCGTCTGGCGCCGAAAGACGCCGATAACGCGAACGGTGAAGGTTAAAAGTTAGAGGATTTTCACATGCAACTGATCCTTCTGGAAAAAGTCGCCAACCTGGGCAACCTGGGCGACAAAGTGAACGTTAAGGCCGGCTACGGTCGTAACTACCTGCTGCCATACGGCAAAGCCACCGCTGCAACCGCTGCCAACCTGGCTGCGTTTGAAGAGCGTCGTGCTGAGCTGGAAAAAGCAGCAGCAGACAAAAAAGCTTCGGCCGAAACTCGCGCTGCCCAACTGGCTGAGCTGGAAGTGACTATCACTGCCACCGCCGGTGACGAAGGCAAGCTGTTCGGTTCGATCGGCACCCACGACATCGCTGACGCACTGACCGCCTCTGGCGTTGAAGTTGCGAAAAGCGAAGTTCGTCTGCCGAACGGCACCATCCGCAACGTAGGTGAATTCGACGTAGCCGTGCACCTGCACGCTGAAGTTGAAGCCACTGTACGCGTTGTCGTGGTAGCAGCTTAAGTCGCACCTAACTGACTGGCACCTCGCGTGCCAGGCGGTTAACATCGGGCACGATCCTGTTTACAGGTCGTGCCTTTTGTTTTTTACACACCCCCTAATTCCAAGTGGCCATGAACGATATTTCAGCTCCTGAGCAATACGATCTGCAAACCGCTGCCCTGAAGGTGCCGCCGCATTCCATCGAGGCCGAACAGGCCGTGCTCGGTGGTTTGATGCTGGACAACAACGCCTGGGAACGCGTGCTGGATCAAGTCTCGGACGGTGATTTCTATCGTCATGACCACCGCCTGATCTTCCGCGCCATCGCCAAGCTGGCCGACCAGAACTCACCGATCGACGTGGTGACCCTGGCCGAGCAACTGGACAAGGAAGGCCAGACCTCCCAGGTCGGCGGCCTGGGCTACCTCGGTGAGTTGGCCAAAAACACGCCGTCCGTCGCCAACATCAAGGCGTATGCCCAGATCGTTCGCGAGCGCGCCACCTTGCGTCAGTTGATCGGCATTAGCACCGAAATCGCCGACAGCGCCTTCAACCCCGAAGGTCGCAGCGCCGCCGAGATCCTTGACGAGGCCGAGCGCCAGATCTTCCAGATCGCCGAAGCCCGGCCGAAAACCGGCGGCCCGGTCAGCGTCAACGACCTGCTGACCAAGGCCATCGACCGTATCGATACGCTGTTCAACACCGACAATGCCATCACCGGCATCTCCACCGGCTACACCGACCTCGACGAGAAGACCAGCGGCCTGCAGCCGTCCGACCTGATCATCGTCGCCGGCCGTCCATCCATGGGTAAAACCACCTTTGCGATGAACCTGGTGGAAAACGCCGTGTTGCGCAGTGACAAGACCGTGCTGGTGTACTCCCTGGAGATGCCAGGCGAATCGCTGATCATGCGGATGCTCTCGTCCCTGGGCCGTATCGACCAGACCAAAGTGCGTGCCGGTCGCCTGGAAGACGACGATTGGCCGCGCCTGACCTCGGCGGTCAACCTGCTCAACGACCGCAAGCTGTTCATCGATGACACCGCGGGCATCAGCCCGTCGGAGATGCGCGCGCGTACCCGCCGCCTGGTGCGTGAACACGGCGATATCGCCCTGATCATGATCGACTACCTGCAACTGATGCAGATCCCGGGTTCCAGCGGCGACAACCGGACCAACGAGATTTCCGAGATCTCCCGGTCCTTGAAAGCCCTGGCCAAGGAATTCAACTGCCCGGTGGTGGCGCTGTCGCAGCTCAACCGTTCCCTGGAACAACGCCCCAACAAGCGCCCGGTGAACTCCGACTTGCGTGAATCCGGAGCGATCGAGCAGGATGCCGACGTGATCATGTTCGTCTACCGCGACGAGGTGTATCACCCGGAGACCGAGCACAAAGGCATTGCCGAAATCATCATCGGCAAGCAGCGGAACGGCCCGATCGGCTTTATCCGCCTGGCGTTCATCGGCAAATACACGCGTTTCGAGAACCTTGCGCCGGGCAGTTACAACTTCGACGACGACGAATAATCCTTCTGTTCAATTCCTACTGTTATCGTCGGAATTGGTCAAAATTTGTGCTATATTCCGCGCCCGCGATTTTTCATCTCAACACCGGTCACCGTCATGCAAACAGCCAAGCCGTTATTTGACTATCCCAAGTACTGGGCCGAATGTTTCGGTCCTGCGCCATTCCTGCCGATGAGCAGGGAGGAGATGGATCAGCTTGGCTGGGATTCCTGCGACATCATCATCGTCACCGGTGATGCCTACGTTGACCATCCGTCGTTCGGCATGGCGATCATCGGCCGGCTGCTGGAGTCCCAGGGCTTCCGCGTCGGGATCATTGCCCAGCCGAACTGGCAGTCCAAAGACGACTTCATGAAGCTCGGCGAGCCGAACCTGTTCTTCGGCGTCGCGGCCGGCAACATGGACTCGATGATCAACCGCTACACCGCTGACAAGAAAATCCGCTCCGACGACGCTTACACCCCTGGCGGCATGGCCGGCAAACGCCCGGACCGCGCGAGCCTGGTGTACAGCCAGCGGTGCAAGGAAGCCTACAAGAACGTGCCGATCGTGCTCGGTGGCATCGAAGCGTCCCTGCGCCGCATCGCCCACTACGACTACTGGCAGGACCGGGTGCGCAATTCGATCCTGATCGACGCCACCGCCGACATCCTGCTGTACGGCAACGCCGAGCGGGCCATCGTCGAAGTGGCCCAGCGCCTGTCGTGGGGCCACAAGATCGAAGACATCACCGATGTGCGCGGCACCGCGTTCATTCGCCGTGATACGCCCGAAGGCTGGTATGAGGTGGACTCCACCCGTATCGACCGTCCGGGCAAGGTCGACAAGATCATCAACCCATACGTGAATACCCAGGACACCCAGGCCTGCGCCATCGAGCAGGAAAAGGGGCCGGTTGAAGATCCGCAGGAAGCCAAGGTCGTGCAGATCCTGGCCAGCCCGCGCATGACCCGTGAGAAGACCGTGATCCGCCTGCCATCGGTGGAAAAAGTCCGTGGTGACGCGGTGCTTTATGCCCACGCCAACCGCGTGTTGCACCTGGAAACCAACCCAGGCAACGCCCGGGCCCTGGTGCAGAAACACGGCGAAGTGGACGTGTGGTTCAACCCGCCGCCCATTCCGATGACCACCGAAGAAATGGACTACGTGTTTGGCATGCCTTACGCACGTGTCCCGCACCCGGCGTATGGCAAGGAAAAAATCCCGGCCTACGACATGATCCGTTTCTCGGTGAACATCATGCGCGGCTGCTTCGGCGGCTGTACCTTCTGCTCGATCACCGAGCATGAAGGCCGGATCATCCAGAACCGTTCTGAAGAGTCGATCATTCGCGAGATCGAAGAAATCCGCGACAAGGTTCCGGGTTTCACCGGCGTGATTTCCGACCTCGGCGGCCCGACCGCGAACATGTACCGCATCGCCTGCAAGAGCCCGGAAATCGAATCCGCGTGCCGTAAGCCGTCGTGCGTGTTCCCTGGCATCTGCCCGAACCTGAACACCGACCACTCGTCGCTGATCCAGTTGTATCGCAGCGCCCGTGCGTTGCCGGGTGTGAAGAAGATCCTGATCGCCTCCGGCCTGCGCTACGACCTGGCCGTTGAGTCGCCAGAGTATGTGAAGGAACTGGTCACCCACCACGTCGGTGGTTACCTGAAGATCGCCCCGGAACACACCGAGGAAGGTCCGCTCAACCAGATGATGAAACCGGGCATCGGCAGCTATGACAAGTTCAAGCGCATGTTCGAGAAGTACACCAAGGAAGCGGGCAAGGAGCAGTACCTGATCCCGTACTTCATCGCCGCCCACCCCGGCACCACCGATGAAGACATGATGAACCTGGCCCTGTGGCTCAAGGGCAACGGCTTCCGCGCCGACCAGGTGCAGGCGTTCTACCCGTCGCCGATGGCCACCGCCACCGCGATGTACCACTCGGGCAAGAACCCGCTGCGCAAGGTCACCTACAAGAGCGACGCGGTGACCATCGTCAAGAGCGAAGAACAGCGCCGTCTGCACAAGGCGTTCCTGCGCTACCACGACCCGAAAGGCTGGCCGATGCTGCGCGAAGCACTGACCCGCATGGGCCGCGCCGACCTGATCGGGCCGGGCAAGGATCAACTGATCCCGTTGCACCAGCCGGCCACCGACAGCTACCAGAGCGCGCGTCGCAAGAACTCGACGCCGGCCGGCAGCCACAAGGTCGCCAAGGAAACCACCACCAGGATCCTCACCCAGCACACCGGCCTGCCGCCCCGTGGCAGCGACGGCAGCAACCCGTGGGACAAGCGCGAGCAAGCCAAGGCCGCGGCCATGGCGCGCAACAAGCAGGCCGCCAAGGAACGCGCGGATGCGGCCAAGGGCAAGGGCGGCAAGCCAGCCCGCAAGCCGGTGGTACCGCGTTGATCGTTGCCTGAATATGCCAAACGCCAGCCTCGTGCTGGCGTTTTGCTTTCTAGCCGGTGGGGAGTCTGTTTGTTAAGGTGGCGGCCATTAAATCGCTATCGGGAGCAAGCCGAATCGTCGCACCGGCCCTCCCACATTTTGAATGTATTCACACTTCAAATGTGGGAGGGGGCTTGCCCCCGATGGCGTCAGTCCAGTCCCCAACTTTTCAAGGAAGAACACCCCCATGAGCAACCCCCTGCTCAACATCGGCATGGACTCCAACCGCTCGCAGTTCATGGCGCGCCAGCGCATCGAGAGTGAAGTCGACCTGCCTCGGCTGTTTGCCATCATCGACGCCGACCCCGGCATCGTCGGCGCGGGCGTGGTGTATATCGACGCCGACTTCAACGTCGTGACCCTGCGCGAGTTCAAGCCGATCTGCAGCATTCGACCCAAACGCATCATTGTGCGCGAGGCGCAGAAATACATCGCCCCGGCGCAGTTCGCCGACCAAGTGCTGAACAACCCGCGCGAGTCGCGACTGGTGAGTGAAGCCTTCAACACCACGTTGTCCTGCGGCGGCGCGGTCATTGGCTGGCTGGTGGTGTTGAGCGGCACCATCGCTATCCCGTTCACCGCTGGCGCCAGCACGGTCGTGACGGCCATCGGCTATACCGCCGCCTCGGCCAGCACCGTGTCGTGCCTGGTCGGTGGGTTCCGCACGCGCAACGAAATCGTCAACCCGTCGATGAATGATTACCTGGATAACGAAGAGTGGTACCAGACGGCGACCAAAGTCCTCGACGGTGCCGCCTTGGTCGGCGTGGGCGCCTCGGCGCTGACGACAGTCAAGCTGGTCAACGTCACTCGTGCGGCCACGGGTAAAAGCCTGCGTCAGGTGCTCAAAGGCCTGAACGGGCAGGAGCGGGAGAAACTCACCAAAGAGCTGCTGAAAGTGGCCGACCCGCAAATGTCGAACAAGATGCGCAAGCTGCTGCAACTGAGCGGCGAGTTGCCCAAACGCTTTACGCCGACCCAGCTCAAGCACGCCACCTATGTCCAATTGGGCGATGCCTTCAGTGCGGGGCTGAGCGTCTGGGGCTTGAAGCGTTCGGATAACTACAAACAGGCCAAGACCTTCGCGATTGGCTTGTACGAAGAGGCCGAGTGATGGGTGGTGTTCCTTCGCTTAAACCGTTTTTGCTGGAGCATTTTCCCGCATTCATCGGCGTGATTCTCGCTGGTTGCCTCGGCGGTTCGGCGGCGATTTCCCTGGCGGCCAGCACCTATTTTTCCGACGTGCCCATGGCAACCAATGCCACTGTGTCCTGGTTCGTGGTGATAGCCGCCGCACTGTTCGTGGCCAACAGCAACTTCCTGGTGGTGCGCGGCCGAGCCTGGGGCGTGTGGGCGATGGTGGCGTTTTTTGCGGTGTGCCTGTTGGTCGTGCTGCCGACACTGCTCTACCGGCCGCACTGGTTTATCTACAGTGAAAGCCTGTTCTGGCCATTGCTGGGGTTGTTGCTGATCAACAGCAAGGGCTATCGGTCGATGGTCAAGAAGTTGGTTGAAGTGCGGCGGTTGCGGGAGGCGGCCAAGGCGGGGCTGTAGCCTCGGCACGTGGTTTCAGATTTTGACGTTCTGGCGAATGTTCCAGCCGTATTTGACGGCGCCGCCGTCCTTGCCGCCGTCGGATTTTTGCGGCTGGTAGCTGACTTCGACCGTGGCGAAGTTCAGGGCTATCACCTCAGTCAGCACATCGCTGCTGGTCACCGCGTCGGTTTGGTAAGACGTGACCATCACTTCCTTCAGCGTGATCACCAGATACTCCACGGCATTGCTGCCACCGGCCTTGCGCACCACCAACCGTGCCTCCGGGTAATGCTTGCCGGTGGAGCAGGCCATCATCAGGTTGGGTGAAGACTTGTCCATGACCTTGGAGACAGACAGGTTTTCAATATTGACCTTGCCGGCACCGCCGCCGCTGCCGGTATGCATCGAACCGGTCTGGGACATGCCCCAGCCCCATCGGCTGATCTCGATTTCGTCGCGATGGGCCTGGTCTTTGGACTCGCCCTTGATGTCCCCCAGCTTCAAAAACATATCAGTTGCCATTGTCACTCCCTGTTTTGGTGTGCGCCGGTAGTGGCGCGGGGCGTACTTTTTCTTATTCGGGATATGGCTTACAAGGTGCGGCATCACGATCAGGAAGTGCCTGTCCGGATAAAGCGAAGCTTCTGACATTTTTCGGGGATAGGCAGTCTTTACCCTCTGCGCTCTTGTGAACCTCAGGAGTATAGGGATGACTTCCAGCGTATTCAGAGACAGTTTCCTCAGTCCCAATTACATGACGCGGCAGCGGCTGGAAAGCAGTATTGATCTGCGCAAGTTATTTGCGGCGATTGATGCTGATCCGGCCATCGTCGGTGCCGGCGTGGTGTACATCGACGCGCAGCTACGGATGGTTGTGCTGCGTGAATTTCAGCCGATTTGCGGTATCGCACCGAAGAATGTGATTTTGCGCGAGGCGCCCAGCTATGTCGGGCGGGTGGAGTTCGCTCGGCAACTGGCGAATGAGCCGCGAGAGTCGCAGGTGGCGTTTGAGGCGGTGAATACAGCTTTGGCGTGTACTTCTGCGGTAATCAGTTGGATCGTGGTACTGAGTGGATCGGCGCTCAGTCCGTTCAGCTTTGGGGTTACTGGGGTGGTAGCTGCGATAAGCTTTACATCAGCAACAGCCAGTTCAATTCAGTGCTTAGTTGGCGGCCAGAGGACTCGCAACGAAATTATTGACCCGGCTCTTAACGATGCTCTGGATAGCGAGCCATGGTATCAGGCTGTGACGATTGGTTTGGACGCTGTTTCGCTACTGGGCGCTAGTGTCTCGGCACTGGCAACTATACGACTGGTTAATGCGACAAGAAAATCTACCGGAAAAACTTTGCCGCAGGTGTTGAAAGGACTGAGTCGTCAAGAGCGAGCAAAGTTGACCCAGGAGTTGTTGAGTATTCGGCACCCGGAAATGACCCGGAAAATGATCAGGTTGAAGCAACTCGCTGGAAAAATGCCAAAGCGTTTTACGCCCGCAGAAGTAAAACAGGGCACCGTTTTGCAGATTCAAGACGCTCTAGGTGCTGCCTTAGGGGTTGCTAGCAGTTCGATGTCTGGGAATATTCGCACTGTCGCGGTCGGAATTTATGAGGAGATGACCGAGTGATATTGCTGCTGCCCCTTCGCCCTTTTCTCAAGCGTTATTTACCCGTGTTTCTCGGGGGGATTTTTTCAAGCATTTTTGCTGGATCTTCCGTAGTGGTGGTAGTGCAAAATTACTATCTCAAAGCCATTTCTTTAGCTATTTCGGCACAAGTAGCGTGGTGGGCATGTGTCGTTCTGGCATGCGCCTTGAGTCTTAGCAACATTATGATTGTCCGTGGGCGACGAGACTGGGTGTGGGTCATGGTTGTCTATTTTGGAACCTGCCTGGTTACCGCTCTTCCGGCCATTCGTTATTCCCCTCATCTGTTCATCTATGCCGAAAGTTTGTTTTGGCCATTGCTTGGTCTGCTGATTCTCAACAGCAAGCGTCATCGTGAGATGCGTGGGAAGCTTGTTGAACTTCGTTTTAGGCGAAAACGGATACAGAAAATTGCTGACAGGCTACAAAAAAGGTGATTTTGCTTTGATTAATTGGGAGCGTTGCCTCATTCCCGACAACTTACTGTTCGGGAACATCCGGATCGTCGCGGTTGGGCTGTATGAGGATATATCAGAGTGAGACTTCTCGGACGGAAACCTCTCATACCGGTGCGCCCTTTTCTTTTGCGCTACTTTCCCGTGTTTATCGGCGTAATTTTAGCGGGCATCTTCGGCAGTTCTTCTGTTGTTGTGCTGGTGGAAAACTATTATTTTCCATCGTTATCGAACGCGGCAGCTAAAAGTGCCGGCGTGCTCTTGGTCTGGTTTATCACCCACTGCAATTTCATGATCGCCTACGGGCGACCGAAGTGGGTCTGGGGAATGTATGGCCTTTTCATCGCCTGCCTGTTGGTCGCTGTGCCAGGTTTTCATTTTTCACCGAACCCATTCATTTACGCGGAATGCTTCTTTTGGCCGGTACTCGGCCTGCTGCTGCTTCGCAGCAAACGCCACCGGGAACTGCGTGCCAAATGCGTAGAACTTCGCCATATGCGCGGGAAGGTAAGGGTGGCCATTGAAAAGCGGCGTAAACACGAGCGCGCAATAATCAGAATAAAGAAATCGAGGTAATTCCCCACCCCGCCCCCAAAACCGATACCGCCCCACCCACTCCCCGCCACATATATGTGCAGCTCTTGCACCATTGCACCAACGTTGGCGCCGTTTTGGTGCTGTACTGCACCGGGTCTTACGATAAAGCGCAATGACTGCCGCTCTGGCATAAGTCTTGCGCGCGTTGTGTCCATGCCCTGGCTTGCAGGAGGCCGCCGTGTCGATTCATGTCGCGTTGCACCACGTTACGCATTACCGCTACGACCGCGCTGTCGAACTCGGCCCACAGATCGTGCGTTTGCGCCCGGCGGCCCATAGCCGCACGCGGATTTTGTCCTACGCACTGAAAGTGCTGCCCGAGCAGCACTTCATCAATTGGCAGCAGGACCCTCAGGGTAATTACCTGGCGCGCCTGGTGTTCCCGGAAAAGACTGACGAACTGCGTATCGAAGTCGACTTGGTCGCAGAGATGGCGGTGTTCAACCCGTTCGATTTTTTCCTTGAACCCTACGCGGAAAAAATCCCGTTTCGCTACGCCGCCGACGAGCAGCGCGAGCTGGCGCCGTACCTGGAAACCTTGCCGCTGACGCCGAGGTTCGCCGCTTACCTGGCGGGTATCGACCGCACGCCGCTGCCGGCCGTGGATTTCCTGGTGGGCCTCAACCAACGCCTGGCCGCCGATATCGGTTACCTGATCCGCATGGAACCCGGCGTGCAGACCCCGGAATTCACCCTGGAAAATGCCTCCGGCTCGTGCCGCGATTCGGCTTGGCTGCTGGTGCAATTGCTGCGCAACCTGGGGCTGGCGGCGCGGTTTGTGTCCGGCTATCTGATCCAGCTCACCGCCGACGTCAAAGCCCTCGATGGCCCGTCCGGCACCGAGGTGGACTTCACCGACCTGCACGCCTGGTGCGAAGTGTATTTGCCCGGCGCCGGCTGGATCGGCCTGGATGCCACCTCCGGGTTATTCGCCGGTGAAGGCCATATTCCGTTGGCCTGTAGTCCCGATCCATCGTCTGCCGCGCCGATCAGTGGCCTGGTGGAGCCGTGCGAGTGCGAATTCACCCACGAGATGTCGGTAGAGCGCATCTGGGAAGCGCCACGGGTAACCAAGCCCTACACCGAAGAACAGTGGCTGGCGATCCAGGCCCTGGGGCGGCAGATCGATGGCGACCTGCTGGCGGACGACGTGCGCCTGACCATGGGCGGCGAACCGACCTTCGTCTCCATCGACGACCCCGACGGCGCCGAGTGGAACACCGCTGCCCTGGGGCCGGACAAGCGTCGCCTGTCGGCCGAGCTGTTCCAGCGCATGCGCAAGCACTACGCGCCCAAGGGCCTGGTGCATTTCGGCCAGGGCAAGTGGTACCCCGGCGAGCAACTGCCGCGCTGGTCGCTCAACTGTTACTGGCGCCGCGATGGCGAGCCGATTTGGCACAACAGCGCGCTGATCGCCGATGAGCAACAGGACTACGGCGCCGACGGCGTGCTGGCCGGGCGTTTCCTGGGCAGTGTTGCCGAGCGCCTGAAGTTGCCGGCGCGGTTTGTATTCCCGGCCTTTGAAGACAACTTCTACTACCTGTGGCGCGAAGGCGCGCTGCCGCAAAACGTCACCGCCCTCGACCCGCGCCTGAGCGATGAGCTGGAGCGCGAGCGTCTGCGCAAAGTGTTCAGCCAGGGCCTGGACAAGGTCATCGGCCAAGTGCTGCCGCTGGCGCGCACCGCTGCCAATGACCGCTGGCAGAGTGGGCGCTGGTACCTGCGCGACAATCACTGCCGACTGGTGCCGGGGGATTCGCCGCTGGGTTATCGCCTGCCGCTGGCCTCGCAGCCCTGGGTGACGGCGGCAGAGTACCCGTTTGTCCACCCGACCGACCCCAACCAGGACTTGCCCGAGCTGCCGAGCACGGCGCAATTGCAACGCCATGGCGAAGCGGCGCCGAGCGCCGAGCGCCTGCCGAAGATCGACGAGTCCGCCGACTGGCTGACCCGCACCGCGCTGTGCGCCGAAGCGCGCGAAGGCCGCCTGTATCTGTTCATGCCGCCGCTGGAGCGCGTCGAGGACTACCTGGAGCTGGTGGCCGCCATCGAAGCCACCGCCGAAGAGCTGCACTGCCCGGTGCTGCTGGAGGGCTACGAGCCGCCGGCGGATTACCGTCTGAGCAACTTCCGGGTCACGCCCGACCCGGGTGTGATCGAGGTCAACGTGCAGCCGTCCGCCACCTGGGACGAGTTGGTGGAACGCACCGAATTCCTCTACGAAGAGGCGCGGCAAACCCGCCTGACCACCGAAAAGTTCATGATCGACGGGCGCCACACCGGTACCGGCGGTGGTAACCACTTCGTGCTGGGCGGCGCAACACCCAAGGACTCACCGTTCCTGCGGCGTCCCGATCTGCTGCGCAGTTTGATCAGCTACTGGCACAACCATCCGTCGTTGTCCTACCTGTTTTCCGGCTTGTTCATCGGCCCGACGTCCCAGGCGCCCCGGGTCGATGAAGCGCGTAACGATGCGCTGTATGAGCTGGAAATCGCCTTCGCGCAAATGCCCGCGCCAGGCGAAGAATGCCCGCCGTGGTTGGTCGACCGCCTGCTGCGCAATCTGCTGATTGACGTGACGGGCAACACCCACCGCGCCGAATTCTGTATCGATAAGCTCTACTCGCCCGATGGCGCCACCGGGCGCCTGGGCCTGCTGGAGTTGCGCGCCTTTGAAATGCCGCCCCATGCGCGCATGAGCCTGACCCAGCAACTGCTGCTGCGCGCGCTGGTGGCGCGCTTCTGGCGCGAACCCTATGCGCCCCCGAAACTGGCGCGCTGGGGCACTGAGCTGCATGACCGTTTCCTGTTGCCGCACTTCATCGAGCAGGATTTTGCCGACGTGATCGTCGAACTCAACGCCGCCGGCTACCCGTTGCGCGCCGAATGGTTTGCCGCGCACCTGGAATTCCGCTTTCCCAAAGTCGGCGACTACGCCGTCAGCGGTATCGAGCTCGAACTGCGCCAGGCCCTGGAACCCTGGCATGTGCTGGGCGAGGAGGGCGCGGTGGGCGGCACGGTGCGTTATGTGGATTCGTCCCTGGAGCGCCTGCAGGTGAAGTTGAGCGGGCTGCCACCGCAACGCTATTTGCTCACCTGCAATGGCATCCCGGTGCCGCTGCAAGCGACCGGGCGCATCGGCGAGTTCGTCGCCGGCGTGCGGTATCGCGCCTGGCAACCGGCCAACTGCCTGCAGCCGACCATCGCGGTCCACGCGCCGTTGGTGTTCGACCTGCTGGACACCTGGATGCAGCGCTCCCTGGGCGGTTGCCAGTATCATGTGGCGCATCCGGGCGGGCGTAACTACGACAGCCTGCCGGTGAATGCCAATGAAGCCGAGAGCCGGCGCATGGCGCGGTTCTTCCGCCTGGGTCATACCCCGGGCAAGCAGCCGGTTCCGACCGTAGTGGTGAACGATGAATTACCGATGACCCTGGATCTGCGACGTTTCCCCAATAAAAATGACTGAATGCAAGCCAAAATGTGGGAGGGAGCTTGCTCCCGATTGCGGTAAATCAGCCGATACATGAGTTGACTGACCCACCGCAATCGGGAGCAAGCCCCCTCCCACAAAGGATTTGCAGTGTTTGTTAGGTTAATCTGAGCCCCCTTGCCCCTGCCGAGCGTTCCATGTCCGACTTGCTCGACCGTTACCCGCTGACCGCGGGCACTTATCACGAACTGCTGGACGACAGTGGCGCGGTGCGTGCCCATTGGCGGCGCCTGCTCGACCATCTGCAACGCAGCACCCCCGCGCAACTGGCCCAGCGCCAGGCGTTGCTGACCCGGCAGATCCAGGAAAACGGCGTGACCTACAACGTCTACGCCGACCCCAAGGGCGCTGATCGCCCGTGGGAACTGGACCTGCTGCCCCATGTGCTGGCGGCCGATGAATGGCAGCACCTGTCGGCCGGCATCGCCCAGCGTGCGCGGCTGCTCAACGCGGTACTGGCGGACCTCTACGGCCCGCAACGCTTGATCAAGGAAGGCCTGCTGCCGGCCGAACTGGTGTTCGGGCATAACAATTTTCTGTGGCCGTGCCAGGGCATCCAGCCGCCCGACGGTACGTTCCTGCACCTGTACGCCGTCGATCTGGCGCGCACCCCGGATGGCCGCTGGTGGGTTACTGCCGACCGCACCCAGGCCCCTTCGGGCGCCGGTTATGCGCTGGAAAACCGCACCATCGTGTCCCGCGCCTTTCCGGATCTGTACCGCGACCTGCAGGTGCAGCACCTCACCGGTTTCTTTCGCACCCTGCAGGAAACCCTGGCGCGCCAGGCGCCCAGCGATAGTCAGCCGCCGTTGATCGTGCTGCTCACGCCTGGGCGTTTCAACGAAAGCTATTTCGAACACCTGTACCTCGCCCGTCAGCTCGGCTACCCGCTGGTGGAAGGCGGCGACCTCACGGTGCGCGACAGCACGGTGTTCCTGAAAACCCTCAGTGGCCTGCGTCGGGTACACGCGATCATGCGCCGCCTTGACGACGACTTCTGCGACCCCCTCGAACTGCGCACCGACTCGGCCCTCGGCGTGCCCGGCCTGCTCGACGCCGCGCGCCAAGGCAACGTGCTGGTGGCCAATGCCCTGGGCAGCGGTGTACTGGAATCCCCCGGCCTGCTGGGCTTTCTGCCGAAGATCAACGAATTTTTGTTTGGCGAAGAACTGCTCCTGCCGTCCATTGCGACGTGGTGGTGCGGCGAAGCGCCGGTGCTTGCCGAAGCGCTGGAGAAACTGCCCGAGCTGCTGATCAAACCGGCATTTCCGTCACAGAGCTTCAACCCGGTCTTCGGCCGTGACTTGAACGACGCACAACGCGAGGCCCTGGCCGAGCGCATGCGCGCGCGGCCTTACGCGTATGTCGCCCAGGAGCTGGCGCAGCTGTCCCAGGCGCCGGTGTGGCACACCGTCGAAGACCACCTGCAACACCGCGCCATCGGCATGCGCGTCTACGCCGTGGCCAGCGCCGACGGTTATCGGGTATTGCCCGGCGGCCTGACCCGCGTGGCTGCCGAGGCCGATGCCGAGGTGGTGTCGATGCAACGCGGCGGCGCAAGCAAGGACACCTGGGTGCTCGGCGAACGCGCCGCCGGCGGCGAGCAGTGGCGCGCGCAGCGGCCGATCGGCGCCCATGACCTGGTGCGCCGCGACCCTTATCTGCCGTCGCGGGTGGTGGAAAACCTGTTTTGGTTTGGCCGTTATTGTGAACGCTGCGATAACAGCGCGCGCTGGCTGCGCATCGTGTTGGCGCGCTATGTCGACGGCGACGATCCGCTGGCGTTGCAAGCGGCGGTCGAACTGGGCGAAAACCTGCGCCTGTTGCCGGAGGAGGGCGAGTTGCCCGAACGCCTGCTCGCGGCCTTGCTTGGCGACGACTGGCCGTCGAGCCTGCGCGCCAACCTGCAGCGCTTGCAGTGGGCGGCGTCCCAAGTGCGCGGCAAGTTGTCCCGAGAGAACTGGCAGGCCCTGGTGGAGCTGCAACGCGAAGCGCTTGAGCTGGAAAGCGAAAGCCCCGACTTTGGCGAGTTGCTGGACTTCCTCAACCGCCTGGTGATGTCCCTGGCCGCGCTGTCCGGGTTTGCCCTGGACGACATGACCCGCGACGAAGGCTGGCGCTTTCTGATGATGGGCCGGCGCATCGAGCGCCTGCAGTTTCTCAGCAGCAGCCTTGCGGCGTTCCTGCGTGGCGTGGCGGTGTTCGATCAGGCCGGGCTGGAATGGTTGCTGGAACTGGGCAACAGCAGCATCACCTACCGCTCGCGCTACCTGGCGGTGCCGCAACTGATTCCGGTACTCGACCTGTTGCTGCTGGATGAGCAGAACCCCCACGCCGTGTTGTTCCAGTTGAAGCTGGTGAGCCGCACCTTGCGTCGTCTCAACGATGATTTCGCGGTGCCCCGGGAAACCGGCCTGGCGCCGTTGGTCGAGCGCCTCGCGCGGTTCGACCTGGGTTGCCTGGAGAACCCGCTGTTTGGCGAGGCCAGCGTGCGTGCCGCGCTGGACGGCCTGGCCGACCTGCTGCAAGCGGTCGCCGATGAGAGTGGGCAAGTGTCGGATCGCCTGGCCTTGCGCCATTTTGCCCATGTGGATGATGTCAGCCAACAAACGGTGTCGGTGTGATGAGCGCGCGCTATCAGATTTTTCACGATACCCATTACCACTACGACAGCCCGGTGTCCCTGGCCCAGCAGTTGGCGCATCTGTGGCCACGGCCATGTGCCTGGCAGCGCTGTACCTCGCAGCAGCTGGATATCAGCCCGTTGCCGTCCTCGCGCCGCGATGAGCTGGACGTGTTCGGCAACCCGATCACCCGCCTGGCGTTCGAGCGGCCCCATGATGAGTTGTTGGTGAATGCCGCGCTGACCGTGGAAGTGCTGGCGCGGCCGCTGCTGGATTTCCAACAGTCGCCGGCCTGGGACCAGACTCGCGACAGCCTGACCTACAGCAGCCAACCGCTGTCACCGGCGTTGATCGAAGCCTGTCGCTTTCGCTTCGAATCGCCCTACGTGCATCTGAAGAAAACCTTCGTCGAGTTCTCCGAAAGCTGTTTCCCGCCCGGGCGTCCGCTGTTGCTGGGCGCTCAGGCCCTGATGGAAAAAATCTTCGGCGAATTCACCTTCGATGCCGAAGCCACCCAAGTCGCCACGCCGCTGGTGGAGGTGCTGGAGCGCCGTCGCGGGGTGTGCCAGGACTTCGCTCACCTGATGCTCGCCTGCCTGCGCTCACGGGGCCTGGCGGCGCGCTATATCAGCGGCTACCTGCTGACCCAGCCGCCGCCCGGCCAGCCACGGCTGATCGGCGCCGATGCGTCCCATGCGTGGATTTCGGTGTACTGCCCGATGTCGGGCTGGGTGGATTTTGATCCGACCAACAATGTGCAGCCAGCACTGGAACACATCACCCTGGCCTGGGGCCGGGATTTCTCCGATGTTTCGCCGTTGCGTGGGGTGATTCTGGGGGGAGGCAGCCATGACCCGGAAGTGCGGGTGACGGTGATGCCGCTCTTGTAGGAGCGAGCTTGCTCGCGAAAAAACCGAGGGCGCCGCGTTGAACCAGGCACCCCGCGTTATCGTTAACGCACTTCGCGAGCACGCTCGCTCCTACAGTGATGCTTACTCGGCCGGGTCTTTCGGTGTCTCGGTGTCGTCGGTTGCCACTTCGCCTTCCGCATCCGGGTTCAGTGCGCCGGTCTCTTCGTCTGCAGCGGCTTTCTTGCGTTGCAGCTTTTCCTCTTTCTTCTGTTCCTTGGCCAAGTCTCTTTGACGTTTGGCGAAGGAGTAATTAGGTTTGGCCATGGGCGATCCTCTAGGGTCGAAGGTGAGGGTGGGCGGCGCGCAGCTGCCTTGGGTCGCTATGGTAGCAGCTTAGCGGCGCGCTTGGCCTTCACTTACCGCAGGCGTATGCGGCCAACAGACCGCTGAACAGATGATTGAGGTGCATGGTCCGGACTCCAGTGGGTGATGGACCGATCATAGGCGGGGCGTGGCACTTTGGCTGGTTGATTGTATCGATAAGTCTGATAGCCTAAAGTTGTATACAATTTGTTGATTCAGGTCATAAGACTTTCTGCCTGCCTCGGGCACCCTTGTCGCACTATGCGTTGTTTAAACCCTGCCTTGGAGAATCACATGTTTGCCAAACTCGTTGCTGTTTCCCTGCTGACTCTGGCAAGTGGCCAGTTGCTTGCTGCAGAGTGCAAGGTCACCGTCGACTCTACCGACCAGATGTCCTACAACACCAAGGAAATCGTGATCGACAAGAGCTGCAAGACGTTCACCGTCGAGTTGACTCACTCCGGCAGCTTGCCGAAAAACGTCATGGGCCATAACTGGGTGCTGACCAGCGCAGCCGACACGCAAGCGGTCGCGACCGATGGCATGGCTGCCGGCCTCGACAAGAACTACCTGAAAGACGGCGACGAGCGCATCATCGCTCACACCAAAGTCATTGGCGCTGGCGAGAAAGACGCGGTGACCTTTGATGTGTCCAAGCTGAAAGCGGGCACTGACTATGCGTTCTTCTGCTCGTTCCCAGGCCACATCTCGATGATGAAAGGTACTGTGGTCGTCAAGTAAGACCGCATTATCGTTCATCGGGGGCAAGCCCCCTCCCACATTCGACCGCATTCTCATATGGGAACTCGGTCAACTGTGGGAGGGGGCTTGCCCCCGATGGCTACCTCACAATCAACACAACACTATCTGGTTCACCTCACGGCGCAAACGGCATGACCCGCTTGTGCTCGGTCTTGCGATACGTCTCGCAAATGATCCTGAACGCTTCTTCCCGCACCGGCTCGCCGTGCAGGAACGCATCGATCTCGGCATAGGTCACGCCATGTGACGCCTCGTCCGGCTTACCCGGCGAGAGGTCTTCCAGGTCGGCGGTCGGGATTTTCTCCACCAGCGACTCCGGCGCACCGAAGTGCCGCGCAATCGATCGCACCTGGTTCTTCACCAGCCCGCTCAACGGTGCCAGATCGCAGGCGCCATCACCGAATTTGGTGAAAAAGCCCATCACCGCTTCCGCCGCATGGTCGGTGCCGATCACCAGGCCGCTGGCCGCGCCGGCGATGGTGTACTGCGCGACCATCCGCATGCGCGCCTTGGTGTTGCCCAGCACGAAATCGCGGGACACCGCCGCCTTGCCTTCAAATGCCGCCACTTCATTGGCCAGGGATTTCACCGCTGGGCCGATGTTTACGGTGTGGCGCTCATCCGGCTCGATAAAGTCCACCGCGGCCTGGGCGTCGATTTCATCGAACTGGGTTTCGTAGGGCAGGCGCACCGCGATAAAACGATAGGCCTCGTCGCCGGTGCTGGAGCGCAGCTCCTGCGTGGCGCGTTGGGCGAGCAGGCCTGCGGTCAGGGAGTCGACGCCACCGCTGATGCCCAACACCAATGTCTTGAGCCCTGAATTGCGCAGGCAGTCCTGGATAAAGGTCACGCGCCGGGCGATTTCGGCCTCAAGGGCGGCCTGGTCTTTGAACGGCGCTTGAACCTTGAGCTGCTGCGCAATCTCACGCTGTACGGCTTGCATGATTCACTCCTTGCTGGAAAGGGCAGGTACTTTGAAAACGTGTCGCAAATAGGCGACGAAATTCGGGTCCGTGCAGTGGGTCTTGCCCGCTTCATCGGAGATCTTCGCGACGGGCTGGCCATTGCAGGCCGTCATTTTAAGCACAATGCTCATCGGTTCCACACCTGGAATATCGCAGGTCAGGTTGGTGCCGATGCCAAAGCTCACATTGATCCGACCGCGCAGCGCCCGGAATATCTCCAGGGCCTTGGGCAGCGACAGGCTGTCGGAGAACACCAGGGTCTTGCTCATCGGCTCGATGCCCAGCTTGTGATAGTGGGCGATGGCTTTTTCCGCCCACAGCACCGGGTCACCGGAATCGTGGCGCAGGCCGTCGAACAGCTTGGCGAAGTACAAGTCGAAGTCGCTGAGGAAGGCGTCGGTGGTGATGCAATCGGTCAGGGCGATACCCAGCAGGCCGCGGTATTCGCGGACCCAGCAGTCGAGGGCGGCGATCTGGCTGTCGATCAGGCGCGGGCCGAGTTGCTGGTGGGCCATGATCCATTCATGGGCCATGGTGCCCAGCGGTTTCATATCGAACTCGCGAGCCAGGTGGACGTTGCTGGTGCCGACAAACCGGCCGGGGAAGTCGTGCTTGAGCACGCTCACCACTTCTTCCTGCACGCGGTAGGAGAAGCGTCGGCGAGTGCCGAAGTCCGCCACCTGCAGCTCGGCGAGCTCGTCGCTGCTGGCGTTTGCGATCAGCCAGTCGAACTTGCGGTACAACTGCTCGCGGGCCTGTTCGAGGACCACGGTCTGGTAGCGGTAGCGGTTGCGCACTTCGCTGATGATGGCGAGCATCGGCACTTCAAACAGGATCACATGCAGCCACGGCCCGCGCAGGCGGATAAACAGCTCGCCGTTTTCGATGCCGGTGTGGACATAGCGCAGGTTGAAGCGGAACAAGCCGAGAAAGCGCAAAAAATCCGGCTTCATGAAGCTGATGCGCTCCAGGAAACTCAGTTGGTCCGCGCTCAGGCTCAACTCGGCGAGGCGCTCGAACTGGTAACGGATCTCCGCCAGGTACGGGCGCAGGTCTTCACTGTTGCGGCAACGAAACTCCCATTCAACTTCCACATTGGGGTAGTTGTGCAGCACCGCCTGCATCATGGTCAGCTTGTAGAAGTCGGTGTCGAGCAGGTTCTGCACGATGCGATCGGCAAACACACTCTCGCTCATAACGGGAATCTCCAGACAGGACGGCGATGGGCGCCGGCCTTTACGCACAAGAAAGGAAGGGGGCTAGTGGCGCATAGACCTGTGGGGTTTTGCCAGTGATTTTTTCAGTGAGGCCACTGGCCCTATCGGGGGCAAGCCCCCTCCCACAGGTTGGAATGCATTTCAAATGTGGGAGGGGGCTTGCCCCCGATAGCGGTATTCCAGGCACTAAATAACCTGCTCCATCATCCACTTCACAAACTCCCGCACCTTGGGCACCTCCGCCGAATGCTCGGGGTACGCCAGGTAATACGCATCCTGGCTCGGCATTGCATGCTGCCAAGGGATCACCAGCTTGCCGTCGGCCAGTTCCTCCTCCACCAGAAAGCGCGGTAGCAACGCCACGCCGCAGCCCACCTGCGCCGCCCGAATGCACATATAGAACGTGTCGAAACGCGGCCCGTGATAGCTGTGCTCGGTGTGAAACCCCTGGTCGGCGAACCAGTCATGCCAGCCCTGGGGGCGCGAGGCGTTTTGCAGCAGGACCAGGTTGCTCAGTTGCGTGGGGTCGGTGAACGGCTGCGCGGGCAGGCTTTCCGGGGCGCACACCGGGATCAGTTCTTCACTGAACAGTTTCAGGCTCTCGGTGCCGGGGCGTGAGCCTTGGCCGAAGTAGAACGCCATGTCGGCCTTGCCTTGCAGCAGCTCGTCCGGTTCCTGTTCGTTGCACAGGTCCAGGTGGATTTGCGGATGACGCAAGCGCCAGCCCTTGAGGCGCGGCACCAGCCAGCGTGCGCCGAAGGTGTAGGGCGTAGACACGCGTAATACTTCGGTCTCGCCACCGTAGGAGCGCAGGTAATGGGTGGACATCTCCACCTGGGTGAGGATTTTGCGCACTTCCACCAAATACAAATCGCCCGCCGGGGTCATCTGCAAGCGTCGGCGTACCCGGCGAAACAGCAGGTGCTGCAGCAGTTCTTCCAGTTGCGCGACCTGTTTGCTCACCGCGCTTTGCGTGAGGTTCAGCTCCTCGGCGGCGCGGGTGAAGCTCAGGTGGCGGGTGGCGGCTTCGAAACACTGCAGGGCAGTGATCGAGGGCAAATGTCTTTTGTTCAGCACGGCATGCCTCTTTTTATGCTTTGCATGAATAAACGGAATGATATCTCGCCTAATCGTCGTTTGTTGGCAAGTCTTGGGCCAGCTACAAATAAGCCCTGGATCGCCGTGCGGGCCGCGGCGCAATTTTTTCTGTATAGATTGAAGGAGTGACCCATGGTTGCCGCATTGCTTGATCGTCTCGGGGTAAACCCGGCGCTGTACCAAGCGGGGAAACAACCCGTGCATTCGCCGATCGATGGCAGCCGTATCGGCAGTGTGAACTGGGAAGGCGCCGCCGAGGTGGAGCAACAGGTCAGTCGCGCCGAGCATGCATTCGAGGCCTGGCGCAAGGTGCCGGCACCGCGTCGCGGCGAGTTGGTGCGCCAGTTCGGCGACGTGTTGCGCGAATACAAGGCCGACCTGGGCGAGCTGGTCTCCTGGGAAGCCGGCAAGATCACTCAGGAAGGCCTGGGTGAAGTGCAGGAAATGATCGACATCTGCGACTTCGCCGTCGGCCTGTCGCGCCAGTTGTATGGCTTGACCATCGCCTCCGAGCGCCCGGGCCACCACATGCGTGAAACCTGGCACCCGCTGGGCGTGGTCGGTGTGATCAGCGCGTTCAACTTCCCGGTGGCCGTGTGGGCGTGGAACACCACCCTGGCCCTGGTGTGCGGCAACGCCGTGATCTGGAAGCCGTCGGAAAAGACCCCGCTCACCGCCCTGGCCTGCCAGGCGCTGTTCGAGCGCGTGCTGAAAAAATTCAACGATGCGCCGCAATACCTGAGCCAGGTGATCATCGGTGGCCGCGATGCCGGTGCCGCGTTGGTGGATGACCCGCGTGTCGCACTGATCAGCGCCACCGGCAGTACGCGCATGGGCCGTGAAGTGGCGCCGAAAGTCGCCGCGCGCTTTGCCCGCAGCATCCTCGAGCTGGGCGGCAACAACGCGATGATCCTCGGCCCAAGCGCCGACCTGGACATGGCGGTGCGCGCCATCCTGTTCAGCGCCGTCGGCACCGCCGGGCAGCGTTGCACCACGCTGCGCCGGCTGATCGCCCATGAGTCGGTCAAGGAAGAAATCGTCACGCGCCTCAAGGCCGCCTATTCCAAGGTACGCATCGGCCACCCGCTGGAAGGCAACCTGATCGGCCCGCTGATCGACAAGCACGGCTTCGACGCGATGCAGGATGCGCTGGAGCAGGCCCTGAGCGAAGGCGGCAAGGTGTTCGGCGGCAAGCGCCAACTGGAAGACAAATTCCCGAATGCCTACTACGTGTCGCCGGCGATTGTGGAAATGCCGGAGCAAAGCGACGTGGTCTGCACTGAGACCTTCGCGCCGATCCTGTACGTGGTCGGCTACAGCGACTTCGCCGAAGCCCTGCGCCTGAACAACGCCGTGCCGCAAGGCCTGTCGTCATGCATCTTCACCACCGATGTGCGCGAGGCCGAGCAGTTCATGTCGGCGGTGGGCAGCGACTGCGGCATTGCCAACGTCAACATCGGCCCGAGCGGCGCGGAAATCGGCGGCGCGTTTGGCGGTGAGAAAGAGACGGGCGGTGGGCGTGAGTCGGGCTCGGATGCGTGGCGCGGGTACATGCGTCGCCAGACCAATACCGTGAACTACTCGCTGGAACTGCCGCTGGCCCAGGGCATTACCTTCGACTGATTACCTTAAGTCGAAGTGCGGTCAAAATGTGGGAGGGGGCTTGCCCCCGATGGCGGTGTGTCAGTCAACAGATGTCCAGCTGATCCACTGCCATCGGGAGCAAGCCCCCTCCCACAGTTGAGCTATATGCAGTTCGGAATAGATGTTTGTTAGGTCTCATCGGAGTCTGGCAATGGCACTACGCGAAACATGTTTGTGGGAACAACTCACCCCTGGCCGGCCGGATCGCGCTGCGCTCAAGGGCGAAGTGAAGGTGGATGTGTGCGTGATCGGCGCCGGGATTACCGGTTTGTCGGCGGCCATTCACTTGCTGGAACAAGGCAAGACTGTCGCCGTGCTGGAAGCCCATCGCACCGGCCATGGCGGCTCGGGGCGCAATGTCGGGCTGGTCAACGCCGGCTTGTGGATTCCGCCGGACGAGATCGAAGCCGGTTTCGGCGAGGCGGTGGGCAGCCAGCTCAACCGCATGCTGGGCGCGGCGCCGTCGCTGGTGTTCAGCCTGGTCGACAAATACAACATCGATTGCCAATTGCGCCGCGAGGGCACTTTGCACATGGCGCACAACGCCCGGGGCGAGGCGGATTTGCGCAGTCGTGAAGAACAATGGAAGCGCCGCGGCGCGCCGGTCGAACTGCTCACCGGTTCAGCCTGCGAGCAAGCCACCGGCACTCAAAAGATCGCCGCCGCACTGCTGGATAGACGTGCCGGCACCTTGAACCCGATGGCCTACACCAGCGGCCTGGCCAATGCGGCCGTGGGGTTGGGCGGGCAGCTTTTCGACCATTCCCCGGTTGCGCGCCTGGAACGCCAAGGTGCGGAGTGGTCGGTGCAGACCGCGAACGGTGCGGTGCAGGCTGCACAAGTGGTGATCGCCTCGAATGCCTACACCGAAGGCGAATGGACCGAACTGCGGCGCAATTTCTTCCCAGGCTATTACTACCAGGTCGCCTCCGCGCCGCTGACCGACGACGCGGCCCGGCAAATCCTTCCCGGTGGCCAGGGTTCGTGGGACACGCGCCAGGTGCTCAGCAGCATCCGCCGCGACGCCGATGGCCGCCTGTTGCTCGGCAGTCTGGGCAACGGCAACCAGAAACCGACGTGGTTTCTCAAGGCGTGGGCCGATCGGGTGCAGCAGCACTACTTCCCGTACCTCAAATCGGTGCAGTGGGAATGCACCTGGACCGGCTGCATCGCGTTCACCCCGGACCACTTGATGCGCTTGTTCGAACCCGCGCCCGGCCTGGTGGCCGTGACCGGCTACAACGGCCGCGGCGTGACCACCGGCAGCGTGGTCGGCAAGGCCTTTGCCGACTACTTGTGTCACCAGAATCCCCAGGCTCTGCCGATTCCGTTCGCGCCGATGCAACCGCTGGCCGGGGTGGGCCTGCGCAGTTGCCTGTATGAAGCCGGATTCTCGCTGTATCACGCCGGCCAATGCTTGCGGATCGTGATCTGATCAGCGAAATAGCCTTCAGAAGCCGGCACGTTCTTCGCCGACGACTAATCTGTATTGGTGCAAGTTGTAGCAATCACGCACTGTAAATGTGCAGTTCCGTTACGTGCATTGTTACAGCTGTAGGAAGTGTCGTTTGGCGGTCTGGTTGCAGGTGCGACCCATGAAGGTTGTACTTTTTTGATCCATGGGTTGCACCTATTGAAGTTAGAGGGTTGCACGTCCCGACGAACGGAGCCGAAACACCTGCAATAACAATGACACCGTGTCTTTTTGAAGAATAAAAACGTAATGGCACGCGGCTTGCTCTGGGCTTTCAGTGAAAGTTTTGGTTGAAGGTTTGCAGTGAATACTTAGTGCCAATAAACAAAAACCTCGGAGCACCACTCATGTCCCAGACGTTTTACAAGAAAGGTTTTCTGGCCCTCGCCGTTGCAGCGGCGCTGGGTGTTTCTACGTTTGTTCAAGCTGATGTGAAGATTGGCGTAGCGGGGCCGATGACGGGCGCCAACGCCGCTTTCGGTGAGCAGTACATGAAGGGCGCCCAGGCGGCAGCCGATGTCATCAACAAGGCTGGCGGCATCAACGGTGAGCAGATCAAGCTGGTCGCCGGTGACGATGCCTGTGAACCCAAGCAGGCCGTGGCCGTGGCCAACCGCCTGGCCGACCAGGACAAAGTGATCGGCGTGGTCGGGCACTTCTGCTCGTCCAACACCATCCCGGCGTCCGAGGTCTACGACGAAGCCGGCATCATCGCCATCACCCCAGGCTCGACCAACCCGCAGGTCACCGAACGCGGCCTGGGCGCCATGTTCCGTATGTGCGGGCGTGACGACCAGCAAGGCATCGTGGCCGGCGACTACATCGTCGACGTGCTCAAGGGCAAGAAAGTCGCGGTCATCAACGACAAGGACACCTACGGCAAAGGCCTGGCCGACGCCACCGCTGCCCAGTTGACCAAGCGCGGCGTGAAACCGGTGCTGGAAGAAGGCCTGACCCGGGGCGAGAAAGACTTCAGTGCCCTGGTCACCAAAATCCGCTCCTTGGGCGCCGACGTCGTGTACTTCGGCGGCCTGCACCCGGAAGCCGGTCCGCTGGTTCGCCAGATTCGTGAAGCAGGCCTCAAGGACGTGAAATTCATGTCCGACGACGGCATCGTGACCGACGAACTGGTGGCGACCGCCGGTGGCAAGCAATATGTGGATGGCGTGTACATGACCTTCGGCGCCGACCCGCGTCTGCTGCCGGACAGCAAGACGGTGGTTGAAGAGTTCCGTAAAAACGGCACCGAGCCAGAAGGCTACACCCTGTATGCCTACGCGTCGGTCCAGGCCCTGGCTGCCGGCTTCAACGGTGCCAAGTCCAACAAGGGTGAAGACGCCGCCAAGTGGCTCAAGGCTCACCCGGTAAAAACCGTGATGGGTGAAAAAGCCTGGGATGCCAAGGGCGACCTGAAAATCTCCGACTACGTGGTTTACCAGTGGGACAAAGACGGCAAATACCACCAGCTGGAAAAGCAGAAGTAAGGCTGAGTACCACAGACCTAATGTGGGAGGGGGCTTGCCCCCGATGACGGTGTATCAGCCACCCGATGTATAGCTGACCCTCCGCAATCGGGGCCAAGCCCCCTTCCACAGGGGGACTGGGTTGTGATTGAGATCTGTCTTTTCCTCCAGAAGCGCCGCACACCTACCGGTGTGCAGGTGCTCACCGCGTGAGATTGCGTTATGGATGGTATTTTCCTGCAGCAACTGGTCAACGGCCTGACCCTCGGGTCGGTCTATGGCCTGATCGCCATCGGCTACACAATGGTCTATGGCATCATTGGCATGATCAACTTCGCCCATGGCGAGGTTTATATGATTTCCGCTTACCTCGCGGCGATCAGTCTGGCACTGCTGGCTTATTTCGGCATCGAATCCTTCCCGCTGCTCATTCTTGGCACCCTGATCTTCACCGTGGTCGTCACCGGCGTTTACGGTTGGGTCATCGAACGGGTCGCCTACAAACCGCTGCGCAACTCCACCCGACTGGCACCGCTGATCAGCGCCATCGGTATCTCCCTGATCCTGCAGAACTACGCACAGATCGCCCAGGGCGCCAAGCAACAAGGCATTCCGACCCTGCTGGCCGGCGCCTGGCGCGTCGATATCGGCAGCGGTTTCGTCCAGTTGACGTACACCAAGGTCTTCATCCTGGTCGCTGCCTTCGCCGGCATGGCCTTGCTGACCTACATCATCAAGTACACCAAGCTCGGCCGCATGTGCCGCGCTACCCAGCAAGACCGCAAGATGGCCTCGATCCTCGGCATCAACACCGACCGCGTGATTTCCTACGTGTTTGTCATCGGTGCCGCCATGGCGGCCCTGGCCGGCGTGTTGATCACCCTCAACTACGGCACGTTCGACTTCTACGCCGGCTTCATCATCGGCATCAAGGCCTTCACCGCGGCGGTACTCGGCGGCATCGGTTCCCTGCCTGGGGCGATGCTGGGCGGGATCATCCTCGGTATTTCGGAGTCGCTGTTCTCGGGGTTGATCAACTCTGACTACAAAGACGTGTTCAGTTTCTCCCTGTTGGTGGTGATTCTGATTTTCCGTCCCCAGGGCCTGCTTGGTCGCCCACTCGTGGCTAAGGTATAAACATGTCTGCTGCCAAATCGATTGATATCAAAAAAAGTGTGGTCGATACGATCCTCGCCGGGCTGATTGCGTTGATCGTGTTCGGTCCGATCGTCGGCGTGGTGCTCGACGGCTACAGCTTCAACCTGCAACCTGCGCGCGTGGCGATCCTGGTCGCCATCGTGATGGCCGGCCGCTTTGCCCTCAGCCTGTTCCTGCAAACGCCCAAGGGCGTGAAGATTCTGCAGGGCTTCGAGAGCAGCGGTTCGGGCGTCCATGTGCTGGCGCCGGACTACAAGTCGCGGCTGCGCTGGATCATCCCGGCGCTGATCGTGATCGCCATCGTGTTCCCGATCTTCGCCAACAAGTACCTGCTCACCGTGGTGATCCTCGGGCTGATCTACGTACTGCTCGGCCTGGGCCTGAACATCGTGGTCGGCCTGGCCGGCTTGCTCGACCTGGGTTACGTGGCGTTCTACGCCATCGGTGCCTACGGCCTCGCGCTGGGGTATCAATACCTCGGCCTGGGTTTCTGGACGGTGCTGCCGCTGGCGGCCATCGCGGCGGCACTGGCGGGGTGCATACTCGGCTTCCCGGTGCTGCGCATGCACGGCGACTACCTGGCGATCGTGACCCTGGGGTTTGGTGAAATCATCCGCCTGGTGCTGAACAACTGGCTGTCGTTCACCGGCGGGCCAAACGGCATGCCGGTGCCTTCGCCGACCTTCCTCGGTCTGGAATTCGGGCGCAAAGCGAAGGACGGCGGGATTCCGTTCCATGAGTTCTTCGGCCTCGATTACAACCCCAACATCAAGTTCATGTTCATCTACATCGTGCTGTTCCTGGTGGTGCTGGCCGTGCTGTACATCAAGCATCGCCTGACCCGCATGCCGGTCGGCCGCGCCTGGGAAGCCTTGCGCGAAGATGAAATCGCCTGTCGCTCCATGGGCCTGAACCACGTGCTGGTCAAGCTCTCGGCGTTCACCATCGGCGCCTCCACAGCTGGTTTGGCCGGGGTGTTCTTCGCCAGTTACCAAGGCTTCGTCAACCCGTCGTCGTTCACCTTCTTCGAATCGGCGCTGATCCTGGCCATCGTGGTGTTGGGCGGCATGGGCTCGACGGTAGGCGTGGTGATCGCGGCGTTCGTGTTGACCGTCGCGCCGGAACTGCTGCGCAGCTTCTCTGAGTACCGCGTGCTGCTGTTTGGCGTGTTGATGGTGGTGATGATGATCTGGCGGCCACGCGGCCTGATCCGGATCAGCCGTACCGGTGTGACCCCACGTAAAGGAGTGGCGCCATGAGCAAGGAAGTCGTCCTGTCCGTGGAACATCTGATGATGCACTTCGGTGGCATCAAGGCCTTGAGCGACGTGAGCCTCAAGGTCGAACGCAACTCGATCTTCGCCCTGATCGGCCCCAACGGCGCCGGCAAGACCACGGTGTTCAACTGCCTCACCGGCTTCTACAAAGCCAGTGGCGGCAAGATCGAACTCAACGTGCGCGGCAAGCAGACCAACGTGATCCAACTGCTCGGCGAGCGCTTCGAGGCCATCGACTTCGTGTCGCCGAAAAGCTTCTTCAGCCGCGTGTACTACAAGATGTTCGGCGGCACCCACCTGGTGAACCGCGCCGGCCTGGCGCGGACCTTCCAGAACATTCGCCTGTTCAAGGAAATGTCGGTGCTGGAAAACCTGCTGGTCGCCCAGCACATGTGGGTCAACCGCAACATGCTCGCGGGCATCCTCAACACCAAGGGCTACCGCAAGGCTGAAAGCGACGCCCTCGACCACGCCTTCTACTGGCTGGAAGTGGTCGACCTGGTGGACTGCGCCAACCGCCTGGCCGGTGAGCTTTCCTACGGCCAGCAGCGCCGCCTGGAAATCGCCCGCGCCATGTGTACCCGGCCGCAGATCATCTGTCTCGACGAACCGGCTGCGGGCCTCAACCCCCAGGAAACCGAAGCCCTCAGCGCGATGATTCGCCTGCTGCGCGACGAACACGACCTCACAGTGGTGCTGATCGAACACGACATGGGCATGGTGATGAGTATTTCCGACCACATCGTGGTGCTCGACCACGGCAACGTGATTGCCGAGGGCGGGCCGGATGCGATCCGCAACGACCCGAAAGTGATCGCGGCCTACCTGGGCGCGGATGAAGAGGAGCTTGTATGAACGGGCCTATCCTCGAAATGAAGGACCTGGACGTGTTCTACGGGCCGATCCAGGCGCTGAAGAAAGTCTCGCTGCACATCAACGAAGGCGAAACGGTCAGCCTGATCGGCTCCAACGGCGCGGGGAAATCCACGCTGCTGATGTCGATCTTCGGCCAGCCACGGGCGGAGTCGGGGCAGATCCTCTACAACGGCGTCGACATCACCCACAAGTCGTCCCACTACATCGCGTCCAACGGCATTGCGCAGTCGCCGGAAGGGCGGCGGGTGTTCCCCGACATGACCGTCGAGGAAAACCTGCTGATGGGCACCATCCCCATCGGTGACAAGTTCGCCCAGGAAGATATGCAGCGCATGTTCGAGCTGTTCCCACGGCTCAAAGAGCGGCGTAACCAACGGGCGATGACCATGTCCGGTGGCGAGCAGCAAATGCTCGCCATCGCCCGCGCACTGATGAGCCGGCCCAAGTTGTTGTTGCTCGACGAACCGAGCCTGGGCCTGGCGCCGATTGTGGTGAAGCAGATCTTTTCCACCCTGCGCGAACTGGCGGCCACCGGGATGACCATCTTCCTGGTGGAGCAGAACGCCAACCATGCGCTGCGTCTGTCAGACCGGGCGTATGTGATGGTCAACGGCGAGATTCGCCTGACAGGCACCGGCAAGGAGCTGCTGGTGAACGAGGAAGTGCGCAACGCCTACCTCGGTGGCCACTGACGCATAAACCTTGTGGGAGGGGGCTTGCCCCCGATGGCGGTGTATCAGTCAGAACACCTGATACTGACCCACCGCCATCGGGGGCAAGCCCCCTCCCACATTTGTTTTTGTGGTGTTCACAAGTGCGATCCCAAATTGTGGAAAACAAATCCGGCCACCTTCCAAAGCGCGACAGATAGCCGCCGCAAATCGCTGTTTTGTCACAGTTTTGACTTGTCCCCATCCGCTGTGGAACCGGCTGTGGGTAACGTGGGAGTAGCTGGCTGAAAGCCTTTGATTACGTGGCCTGCAGCGTGATGGTTGTTTTTTGATCAGTGGCTTTTTGGCGACCTGCCGAGGGGTTTGTCAACCTGTTTAAAGACACAGGTATATGACCGGATTATGTCTGTCCAGCCTGTGGATAAGTCTGTGGTTAAACTCTGGAAAGACGCCCGCAGAGGCCGGAATGACTGGCCTGGAGCCATCGTTCGGTTTTTCCTCTCGTGCATGGGCCTACATACCGCCTCGTCCAGGTCAAGCAAAAAACTTTGCAAAACCGCCTGAAAGCCTTGTACACAGCGGCTCTGGGCTTTTTGCACTTGCCCCCAAAGACTGTGGGCGCAATTGTGGATAACCTGCGCGCATATGGCTGCAGGCCACGGTGTGTAAGGCTTTGCGTGGTTTGGTTAAAAACTGATCAGGCGTGCATGGCGTGATGTGCATAGCGGTTGCCGCGACGACGGTGTAAGGGCATTCTGCTGGCTTATTTTTTCCGATGCCCGCAAGGAGAACACCATGTCCAACACGCTGTTTATTACTGGCGCAACTTCAGGTTTCGGCGAAGCCTGCGCCCGTCGGTTTGCCGAAGCTGGCTGGAAACTGGTGCTCACCGGTCGTCGTGCCGAGCGTCTGAACGCGCTGGTCGAAGAGCTTTCCAAGCAGACCGAAGTACACGGCCTAGTGGTGGACGTGCGTGACCGCCAAGGCATGGAAGCGGCGATTGCCGGCCTGCCGCCCGCGTTCGCCAAGCTGCGCGGGCTGATCAACAACGCCGGCCTGGCCGTGGGCACCGATCCCGCGCCCAAGTGCAACCTCGACGACTGGGAAACCATGGTCGACACCAACATCAAGGGCCTGCTGACCACCACCCACCTGCTGTTGCCGCGCCTGATCGCCTATGGCCGCGGTGCCGGGATCATCAACCTGGGCTCCATCGCCGGCAGCTACCCGTACCCGGGCAGCCACGTGTATGGCGGCTCCAAAGCGTTCGTGAAGCAATTCTCGCTGAACCTGCGCTGCGACCTGCAAGGCACCGGCGTGCGTGTGACCAACATCGAGCCAGGGCTGTGTGAAAGCGAGTTCTCCCTGGTGCGCTTCGGCGGCGACCAGGCGCGTTACGACGCCACCTATGCCGGCGCCGAGCCGATCCAGCCGCAGGACATCGCCGACACCATCTTCTGGGTGCTGAACACCCCGGCGCACGTCAACATCAACCGTCTTGAGCTGATGCCGGTGAGCCAGAGCTGGGCCGGGTTTGCGATTGAGCGTGGGGCCAAGTAAGGCGTTAGACCGAGTCGCCTGCATCGGGGGCAAGCCCCCTCCCACACTGAATTGGGTTCACAGATTTTGATGTGTGAACCCATTCAAATGTGGGAGGGGGCTTGCCCCCGATGAGTCCCTGAAGGTCAGCCGAGAACCTTGACCAACCCCTGATAACAGGTCGCCAGGTGATACGGCGTGGTCGACGGCATATCCCGTCGGCTCACGCTGCCCTGGGCATCCAGGCATTCATTCCAGCCCTTGGCATGCAGGAAGTGCTGCTGCAACGCGAGCAACTGGCGCTGCAGCACGGCTTCGCTGCCCGGCCGCAAGGTCAGTGCGCGCAGGTATTCCGCCTGGGCCCAGATGCGTTGGGTGCCGTCGCGCACGCTGCCGTCCAGGGCAAGCATGCCGCTGACCGCGCCGGTCCGGTTATCCACACCCGTTTGCTCGGCATAGGCAAAGGCCCGCGTCAGCGAAGCATGCAGCGGCGTGCCGCGCAGCACGTCGGAAGACTCAAGCAAGAAGAACCACTCGAACTGGTGCCCCGGCTCAAACCAGTTATCCACAGCGCCCAGCGGTTTTTCCATCATCACGCCGTGCTGGCGCTCGATGAAACGCTGCTGCATGGCCGTCGCCAAGGCCAGCAATGCGGTTTGCACCGCGGCGTCTTCACGCACCGCCAGGGTGGCGAGGAAGCCTTCCGCCAGGTGCATCAGCGGGTTTTGCAATGGGCCGGACTTGAGGGACGACCAATTACGCTCCAGCACCGCCTCGTACAGGCCATCGCCGCTGGCGAAACGTTGGGCGACCACTTCCAGCGCCGCATTCAACACCGACTCCACCAGCGGTTCGCGTACCTTGGCCCAGTAATGGGCGCAGGCGAAGATGATGAACGCGTGGGTGTAGAGGTCCTTGCGCTTGTCCAGCGGCTGGCCGGCGGGGTCGATGCTGTAGAACCAGCCGCCGTGCTCGGCGTCGTGGAAATGCCGTTGCAGCGAGCGGAACAACACGGCGGCGCGTTCTTCGGCAAAGGCTGCGCCGGGTTCGCCGATCAGGCTGGCGAACAGGTACAACTGCCGGGCACAGGCCATGGCGCGGTAGCGTTGCGGCGGCAGCGGCCGGTGGTCGGCGTCCAGCGCCTCGTAGGGCAGCGCCAGCTCGGCGTTCCAGCCCGGGCCCTGCCAGAGCGGCACGATCAGGTCATGGAAGTGCGTGAGCACGGCATTCAAGGAAGGCTGAAGGGCGGAGCTTGGAGCGATGGGCATCGGCTGGCGTCGTCACGGCAGGGGTGTAGGCGCGCATGGTAGCAGGCTTGGGAACGGTGGTGTCTGCGCCACCGCTATCGGGGGCAAGCCCCCTCCCACATTCGACCGAGTTCCAACTTTGGAATGCAAGCGAATGTGGGAGGGGCGGTGCGACGATTCGACTTGCCCCCGATGAGGCGCTTAATCGCGCCGCAAATCAGCCAGCCAGCAACCAAACCCCGGTCGCCGCCGAAGCCGCCCCGGCAACCCGCACCAACGGCGCCGCCGCAGTCGGCAGCCAGCGCACCACGGCATAACCGGCAGCGTGCAACGCAGCGGTGGCGCCGACAAATCCGGCGGCATACGCCCAAGGGCTGGACATGTCCGGCAGCTCCAAGCCATGGGCCACGCCGTGGAACAGCGCGAACAATGCCGTCGCCCCCAGCGCCATGAACAACGGCGGGCGCACCGCCAGCGCCACCGCCAGGCCCAGGGCCAGCACCGACGCGGCAATCCCGCTTTCCAGCGCCGGCAACGCCAGGCCTTCAAAGCCCAACAGGCCGCCGAGCAACAGGGTGGCCACGAAGGTGCAAGGCAGCGCCCAACGCGCCGCGCCTTTTTGCTGGGCGGCCCACAAGCCGACCGCCAGCATGGCCAGCAAATGGTCGAGACCGCCCAATGGATGGCTGATACCCGCCACCAGGCCGTTGTCGCCGTGACCCGGGTGGGCGAAGGCCAAGGCGGGTGCGAGCAGCAGGGCGGCGGCAGCGAAGAGTTTTTTCAGGCGCATGGACAGGTTCCTTATGGGGTGATCAGGCCGCAGTCAGCAGGCCCTGGCGTTCGATGAAGGCGACGATCTCATCCAGGCCGACGCCGGTTTTCTGGTTGCTGAACACAAAGGGTTTACCGTTGCGCATGCGTTGGGTGTCGCTGTTCATCAGTTCCAGCGAGGCGCCGACCAAGGGCGCCAGGTCGATCTTGTTGATCACCAGCAGGTCGGATTTGCAGATGCCGGGGCCGCCCTTGCGCGGCAGTTTATCGCCGGCGGACACATCGATCACATAGATGGTCAGGTCCGACAGTTCCGGGCTGAACGTCGCCGACAGGTTATCGCCGCCCGACTCCACCAGGATCAGGTCCAGGCCGGGAAAGCGCCGGTTGAGTTGGTCCACCGCTTCCAGGTTGATCGAGGCGTCTTCACGGATCGCCGTGTGCGGGCAGCCGCCGGTTTCCACACCGATGATGCGCTCGGGCGCCAGGGCCTGGTTGCGCACCAGGAAGTCGGCATCTTCGCGGGTATAGATGTCGTTGGTGACCACCGCCAGGTTGTAGCGATCACGCAAGGCCAGGCACAGGGCCAGGGTCAGGGCGGTCTTGCCGGAGCCCACCGGGCCGCCGATGCCGACACGCAGAGGTTGTGTGTTCATGTGCTTCTCCTAGGAACGGAACAGGCGGCTGTACTGGCGCTCGTGGGCCATGCACGCCAGGGACAGGCCGAACGCGGCGCTGCCGAAATGGTTGGGGTCGATGTGGCTGGCGTCCTGCTGGGCGTGTTGCAGCAGGGGCAGCAGTTCACTGGTCAGGCGCTGGGCGGCCTGCTGGCCGAGCGGCAGGGTTTTCATCAGCACGGCCAGCTGGTTTTCCAGCCAGCTCCACAGCCAGGCGGCGAGGGCGTCGTCGGGGCTGATGCCCCAGGCGCATGCGGCCAGGGCCCAGCCCAGCGCCAGATGCGGCTCGGCGTGTTGTGCGAGAAAATCACGGGCCGCGTCGTCCAGTTCCGGCAGGCCGTTGAGCAGTTGCTGCAGGGAGTACCCCATCTGCCGGCTCTCCTGATACAGCTCGCGGGTCTCGCGACTGGCGCGGTGTTCCTCGCACAGTTGCGCCAGCTGCGACCAATCGCCGGCCACGGCGGCGCGGCAATGCGCGAGCAACAGCGGCGCTTCGAAGCGGGCGAGGTTGAGCAGCAACTGGTCGCTGATCCAGCGGCGGGCGCCGGCCGCGTCTTTGACGCGGCCATTCTCCACGGCCATTTCCAGGCCCTGGGAATAGCTGTAGCCGCCAATCGGCAATTGCGGACTGGCCAGACGCAGCAGCGCCCAGGCTGGGTTCATAAACGCACGCCGAACTGATGCAGCTTCGGCGGGTAGTTGAAATCTTCATCGCCATGGCGTGAATGGTGGTGGCCGCCGCCGTAGGCTCCGTGTTCCGGCTGGAATGGCGCTTCGAAGGTTTCGGTCCGCGCGCCCAGCTGTTCAAGCATGGCCTTGAGCACGTAATCATCCAGCAGGCGCAGCCAGCCGTCGCCTACTTGCAAGGCCACGTGGCGATTGCCCAGGTGATACGCGGCGCGGGTCAGTTCAAATGCATTGCGACAGGTGACGTGCAGCAGTTGTTCAGGGCGCGCGCAGACACGTACTACACGTCCGTCTTCAGCCTGTAGGAACTCGCCATCGTGCAGCGGCGGCTGGCCACGCTCCAGGAACAGGCCGACGTCTTCGCCGTCGGCACTGAAACAGCGCAGGCGGCTTTTGCTGCGTGCTTCGAAGTTCAGCAGCAACTCGGCGGCCCAGAGGGCTTGCGGGGCGATTCGGCGGTGGATCACCAGCATCAGAAGGCTTCCAGCTATGAGCGATAAGAGAGCTAGAGCAAGGGGCTTGCCAATCCCGCGCAGGAGTAGGAATTCCCTGAAGGCGAGCGCAGCGATGCCACCGAATAGGGCGTCAGTCAGTGCCTTTATGCCTCAATTTGGTGCGCGTCTGGAGGTGTGGCACTGGATGGGGGCGTTGTGTGTGGATGTGGCGTGCGGTTTTGCATGAAATTTCTCTCATCTAATTCGCACTGGTGTTTTTTCAGATTTCTCCTACGCAGCATCCGGATTCCGCGTTCAAAAAGTTACGCGCTGTTTCTTTAGGATTTGCGCCGTCTTAACACCACGGCGATTCATCAATGTTCAAGTCACTTTTCTTTTTAATCCTTTTCAGTCTTTCCTGCGTCATCTCATCGGCCTCGGCCAACCTGAAACCCCAATCGACATTCGGCTCTTCGCTGCCTGGTGTTCCAACGTCTTCGGTGGCGAATGTGGTCGACCGCGCCCATGCCCTGCTGGGCACCCCGTACAAATGGGGGGGCACCTCGGCCGAGCAAGGGTTTGATTGCAGTAGTTTCCTGGTCTACCTGTTCAAGACCGAAGCCAACATTCACATCCCGCGCACGACGGCGGCGATGCACCGTTCAACGGCTGCGACCGTCAAGCGCAACGAGCTCAAGCCGGGGGACGCGGTGTTTTTCAAAGGCAACGGGCGCGGTCAGGTCAGCCATGTGGGGCTGTATATCGGCGAAGGGAAATTCATTCATTCGCCGCGGGCCGGCAAGAATGTGCGGATCGATTCGCTGAGCAACAACTACTGGAACAAGAACTACACCGGCGCCAAGCGTTTCCACACGGCGGGTTGACGGCTTACTCGGTGCTGCCGAGGCCCTGCCAGTGCTTGAGGCCAATGAAGATGAAGCGCAACTGTTGGGTGATTTTCGCCTGGGGCGTGAGGTGGGCGGGCAGCGCGTGGGCGGGCGGGTCGATGATGTCGGGCAGGGTGGCGAACACACTTTTGACGATCAGGTCGGCCATCACGTGCAGGCCGTCGGCGTCCAGGTGCTGGAGCTTGGGCATCAGGGTCAGGTCGGCGGCCAGGTCACTGGTGATGTCTTCGCGCAGCGCGCCGATGGCTTGGCGCACAGCCAGGCAGCCACCGTACTGTTCGCGGGCCAGGAACAGGAATTGCGAGCGATTGGCCGCGACCACATCGAGGAAGATCCGCACGGATGCATCGATAATGCCGCCCATCATGAATTCGTTGTGGCGCACCAGGCGGATCGTGGCACGGAAGGTCTGGCCGACTTCGCTGACCAGCACCAGGCCCAGTTGGTCCATGTCGGCAAAGTGACGATAGAACCCGGTGGGCACGATCCCGGCTGTCTTGGCCACTTCCCGCAGGCTCAGGCTGCCGAACCCGCGGCCACACTCCATCAGATGGCGGGCAGCGTCCATCAGGGCGAGGCGGGTCTGTTGCTTCTGTTCGGCACGGGGCAGCATGGCGGGCGGGCTTTGTCGGCAAGTACAGCGACGCACTCTAGCAAAACCGCTTCATAGACGTCGAACTTGGCAGGGCATTGCGGCGTGGATGCGTGACACGTTGTGCAGAAAGTCAAAAGCCCGATCCAGGGATCGGGCTTTTTTCCGGGCCACCACAGGCTTAGCTCTGAGCTTGATGCAGGTCTTGCAGACGGTCGGCACCGCCTTCAGCAACACCTTCTGTATAGGCACGTTTGTTGGCGTGTTCAGCACCACCTTCAACCAGGCCTTTTTCTTCCAGGCGGTTGTGGCCGTTTTCGGTCACGCCTTCGGTGTAAGCGCGTTTGTTGGCTTGTTCCGAACCATTTTCAGCAACGGCGCCTTTGGCGTAGTCACGGTTCTCTTGTTCTTGCGACCCGCTACGGGCGAGGGTTTGGCTGAATTGAACGGCATCGGCTTTGGCTTGTGGGATCGCTTGTTCAGCGGCCGGCAGGGCAAAGGCACTGGATGCCAGGACGGACAGCAGCACGGTAGCGAGTACTTGGCGTTTCATGATGGGTTGCTCCTTGGGAGGGCGATTAAGTGGGTACGGGGCTAATGCTACTCTCGATAAGTCGATATAAAAGTTCATAAACCCAATGGTAATAATCAACGGAATTGATTGTTCCCATGGGAGGCTCTAAGTCGAGCCTCTCAAGCCCGCGGTTTTGCACCGTGCTGGGTATTTTCGACACGCGCTTGGGTAACAATGGTGCGCTGGAGTGGGATAAATCTGTCGAAGTGGTCAGAAAAATGGATTTTTTCCGGCAAAACGTTGATTGGGTTAAACCCCGGGAGGGTTTGCCAGTCCTAGCTGTATAAGCTGTCTCAAGGGCTGTGACTCAGCCAGTCGTATTCAGGAGCTCTGTGCAATGACGCGCACTCGTAAAATCGTCGCTTGGTGCTGCGCCAGCATCGTTCTATCAATCGCCGTGGTGGTGTTGTTTTTGCTGTTCTTCGACTGGAACCGCATCAAACCGCCGCTCAATGCCAAGGTTTCCGAAGAACTGCATCGCCCGTTCGCCATCAATGGCAACCTGGCGGTGGTGTGGCGCCGTGAACTGGACGAGGGCGGCTGGCGTGCCTGGGTGCCCTGGCCCCATGTCATTGCCGAAGACCTGAGCCTGGGCAACCCCGACTGGTCGAAAACCCCGCAGATGGTCACGCTCAAGCGTGTGGAGCTGCGTATCTCGCCATTGGCCTTGCTGGTGCAACGCGTGGTAATCCCGCGTATCGACCTCGTCGAACCGAGCGCCGAGTTGCAGCGCCTGGCCGATGGGCGCGCCAACTGGGTGTTCACATTCGATCCCAAGGACCCTAACGCCGAACCCTCCGCCTGGGTGGTAGACATCGGTGCCATCGGCTTCGACAAGGGCCACGTGACCCTCGACGACCAGACCCTCAAAACCCAACTGGACGTGATCATCGACCCGCTGGGCAAACCCATTCCGTTTAACGAAATCGTCGGCGATGCGGATGCCAAAAAGGTCTTGGAAAAAGGCGCGGCCCCCCAGGACTATGCGTTCGGCCTCAAGGTCAAAGGCCGTTACCACGGGCAGACACTCGACGGCAGCGGCAAGATCGGCGGCCTGCTCGCCTTGCAGGACGCGGCCAAGCCGTTTCCGCTGCAAGCCCAGGTGAACGTCGCCGACACCCGCATCGCCGTGGCCGGCACCCTGACCGACCCGCTCAACCTCGGTGCCCTGGACCTGCGCCTGAAACTCGCCGGCGCCAGCCTGGGCAACCTGTACCCGCTGACCGGCGTCACGCTGCCGGACTCGCCGGCCTATTCCACCGATGGGCGCCTGATCGCGCAACTGCATCAAGCCAGCGGCGCGACGTTCCGCTACGACAACTTCAACGGCAAGATCGGCGACAGCGACATCCACGGCAACCTGGCCTACGTCGCCAGCCAGCCGCGGCCCAAACTCAGCGGCACGCTGGTGTCCAACCAACTGCTGATGGCTGACCTTGCGCCCTTGATCGGTGCCGACTCCAACGCCAAGCAAAAAGCCCGTGGCGGGATGAGCAAGCAACCGGCGACCAAAGTGCTGCCGGTGGAAGCGTTCCGCACCGAGCGCTGGCGTGACATGGATGCCGACGTGGAATTCACCGGCAAACGCATCGTCCACAGCACCGACTTGCCCTTCACCGATCTCTATACGCACTTGGTGCTGACGGATGGCGAACTGAGCCTGCAACCCCTGCGGTTCGGCGTGGCCGGCGGCAAGCTCGATGCACAGATCCGCCTGAACGGGCGCATCACGCCGATGGAAGGCCGCGCCAAATTGACCGCGCGCAACTTCAAGCTCAAACAGTTGTTCCCGACCTTCGAGCCGATGAAAACCAGCTTTGGCGAACTCAACGGCGATGCTGATATTGCCGGGCGTGGTAACTCGGTGGCGGCGTTGCTGGGCTCGGCCAACGGTGACCTGAAGATGCTGATCAACGACGGCGCCATCAGCCGAGGCCTGATGGAAATCGTCGGGCTCAACGTAGGCAACTACGTCGTCGGGCGCCTGTTTGGCGACAAGGAAGTGAAGATCAACTGCGCGGCGGCCGACTTCGGCATCAAGACCGGGCTCGCGACCACGCGCTTGTTTGTGTTCGATACCGAGAACGCCATCGTCTATATCGATGGCACGGCGAACATGGCCTCGGAGCAGCTCGACCTGACCATCACCCCGGAATCGAAAGGCTTCCGCCTGTTCTCGCTGCGCTCACCGCTGTATGTGAACGGTCCGTTCATCAAACCGAATGCCGGCGTGAAAGCCATCCCCCTGGCACTGCGTGGCGCCGGCATGGTCGCGCTGGGCGTGATCGCCGGCCCGGCCGCCGGGTTGCTGGCACTGGTCGCGCCGAGCGGCGACGTGCCCAATCAGTGCGCGCCGTTGTTGCAGCAGATGAAGGAAGGCAAGGCGCCGAAGACCGTGAAAGGTTGATTCGGCGCAGTCGTAAGAAAGGGCGCCCCTAGGGGCGCCTTTTTTATGTCGGTGCTGTAAGTGTGCTCTTGGTCTTGCGTAGTTCATTTCTGAAACAGTAAATCCGCCCCTGATTCCCCTTATACCTCCTGCGGCGCCTTCTTATAGTCGGCGGTCACAGTCACTTGGAGGTGGACGCGATGCAGGAGCCTTATGTGTTTATCGCCATAAAGGGCGTAGCGGTGGGCACTTTAGGTAGCCACACCGGTGAGCAAATAGGCACCCTCCTTTACAAAGTTTCAGGGAGTGGGCAATGACGCTTGAGTCCATGGGGATAGTCTCGGGGGTTATTATGATGCTGAGTTTCCCTATATCTTTTTATTCTATGTATACAAAGCTGGAAGAGGCCGAGAGCTATTTGCGGTTCAGCACATTTATAGTGATGTTCAAGCACATGTTCAAAGCCGGATTGTTTGAGGGGAGGATGAAGAGACTCTTCGCTGTCGCCCTTGTTATTCTTATGCCCGCGGCTTTTCAATGGAGACGTTTAGTACTCGTTGAAGATGTGAAAGCTATTCCCATAAGACTCAAACTCTGGATGGTCATGCCCTTCCTGCTCACACTGTTTTCCATCACTGGAATGGTCCTGTCATGGCTACTGACTACCTGACGGTCATATCAGGAAAAAAAGAGGAAGTTGGCTAACCTGCCCCCCACAATAACCCGCTATCGCGAGAGCTATAGCGGGTTTGGCGTTACGTCGGACGGGGCTACCGAAGCGGCAACATCAACGTAATCGGCGAAAGTCCCGGACACGGTATAAATCCTGCGTACTTGGTATAGAAACTCGACAGGCGTTCGTTCAGCGGGTGAACAATCATTGCGCTCGACCCAATCGTATTGGAGGCGCTGATTGCCCGTTCAACTGCATCCTGCAGCAGGTCGATGGCATAACCCTGGCCTTGAGCTTCTTGAGTAATCCCCATGCGCCCCAGCAGTGTCACTGGATGCACGCTAGGTGAGTTGCGTTGATGGCTTTTCGGAACGACGCTCTCGCGTGCGATGGAACCGCTCGACAGGGTGTAGTAACCCATGACAATAGCGGTGTCCTTGCGACAGACGACGTAAACAACGGCCTGTTTGGCCGCTTGAGCCTTACGCGCCTGCCTGTGCAGGTAATCGTTGATCGACTGTTCACCCGAATCGAACTGATCCAGGGAGTGTTCATCGTTCAGCCTTTCTGGGGCTTTTAGCTCCACCGTTTGGGTCTTTCTAGAAGTTGTTGTAGGCACTTGTTACCTCGGATCGGGTTGGCGTCCATGGCCTGTTCAAATGCGTCAAATGCAACGTCGTCGAGAAGGAACAGGCGCTTTTCCAGGATGACCTCTTCTGCTTTTTGACAAGCAGCCTCCAAGATAAAGCTGGTTCGATCGCGACCGGACATTGCCGCTGCCAAATCGATCAGGTTCCGTTTTTTTTCGTCCGCTCTCATGTTGATTGGAACGGGCTTGGATTTTTCAATGCTTTCAATGATTGCAGTCATGTTTCTGTCCCACCTTGGAATGGTTACGTTTTTGCGTGGAGGCCTCCTTATCGCGTTAGTGCGTCAAACTTCTGCTTAGTGTTTTGCATGGGGGGATACCTTTGAGATGTCTCAGTGATTCGCTTAATGTGATCTGTCGTTTGGGAGATCTAACGTTTGATAGTTGAGGCCATGATGGTGGCCTCAGGGAGCATGCTACCGCGCCGTGTAGCTAATGTCTACACGCGTGTATCTTATAGCTATACGTGTGTCAGTCCCATCACTCCCGCTCAGGAATACGCGACGATGCTGCTGAAGGAGGGACGCTGATGTCAGGAATAGTCGTTCCCTACCTGCTCGCGGGGATGGCCCTGTCATGGTTTCTGACGAACTGACGGTCAAAAGGGGAAGCGGTCTAATCCGCTTCCCCCTTTTTAGACGCGCAGTCATTTACAGACTTTCGAGAATGTCCGCCATGTCATCCGCATGCTCTTCTTCCTGAGCCAGGATTTCTTCGAACAGGCGGCGGGTGGTCGGGTCTTTGTCACCGATGTACTGGATGATTCCACGGTAGCTGTCGACCGCAATCCGCTCGGCGACGAGGTCTTCGTAGACCATTTCCTTCAAATTGTTGCCGGCCACGTATTGCGCATGGGCGTTCTTCGACAGCAGGTCCGGGTTGAATTCCGGCTCGCCGCCCAACTGCACGATACGTTCGGCGAGTTTGTCGGCGTGTTCGGCTTCCTGGGTCGCATGTTCGAGGAATTCTGCAGCGGCGATCTGCGCCTTCACGCCGCTGGCCATGAAGTAGTGACGCTTGTAGCGCAGCACGCAGACCAGTTCGGTGGCCAGCGAGGCATTGAGCAGGCGAATGATCTCTTCGCGGTCGGCGCCGTAGCCTTCGGTCACGGCGCCGTTTTCGACGTTCTGGCGGGCGCGTTGGCGCAGGGTCGCAACGTCAGTCAGGTTTGCTGCAGTCATCTCAACCTCCTGGGGCTAATCCGGTTTTACGCCACGCTCTGTCGGCGTGATCGCTCCAAGTTGTGAGTCGTGGGCGGGGCAAAAAGTTTTATTGGATTTGCCGGCAGATGTCATCAGCCCGTCGCCGGATTGGGTTAGCCTGCGCTCATCCTTTCTTGATCAAGGACGTTCGCTTCATGTCGCAGTCGTTAGCCACGCGTTACCCCTTGGTGCTGGTGCCGGGCATGCTGGGGTTTGTGCGCCTGGGATTGTTTCCTTACTGGTACGGCATCGTCCCGGCGTTGCGGGCCGGCGGGGCGCAGGTGTTTGCGGTGCAGGTGGCGCCGCTCGATTCCAGCGAGGTGCGTGGCGAGCAGTTGCTCGCGCAAGTCGAGCGGATTCGCCGCGAAACCGGTGCCGACAAGGTCAACCTGATCGGCCACAGCCAGGGTTCGCTCACTGCGCGCTATGCCGCGGCCAAATGTCCGCAGTGGATCGCCTCGGTGACGTCGGTGGCCGGCCCCAACCACGGTTCGGAGCTGGCGGATTATTTCCACACCCATTACCCCCGGGGCAGCGTCAAAGGCCGGATGGTCAGCGCGCTGTTTCATCTGGTCGCCGCCGTCATGAGCCTGCTGGAGACCGGCTACCGAGGCCCGCGCTTCAAGGCCGACCTGCATGCCTCGCACCAGTCGCTGACCAGCGCCGGCGTGGCGGTGTTCAATCGTGAGTATCCCCAGGGATTGCCGCCGACATGGGGCGGGCAGGGCGCCGCAGAGGTCAATGGCGTGCGCTATTACTCATGGTCCGGCACCTTGCAGCCGGGTAAGACCGATCGCGGGCGCAACCTGCTCGATGGCACGAATCGCAGTTGCCGCTTGTTCGCCCGCAGCTTCGTGCGCGAGAAAGGCCAGTGCGATGGCATGGTTGGGCGCTACAGCTCACACCTGGGGACGGTGATCGGCGATGACTACGCCCTCGACCATTTCGATATCGTCAATCAGTCGCTGGGGCTGGTGGGCAAAGGCGCGGAGCCGATCCGCTTGTTCGTCGAGCATGCGCAGAGGCTCAAGGCGGCTGGGGTGTAGCGGATGCACCGCGTTATCGTTCATCGCGGGCAAGCCCCCTCCCACAGCTGACCGAGGCGCCAGGGCGAACGCGGTCCACTGTGGGAGGGGGCTTGCCCCCGATAGCGATAGCTCAGGCAACGCCCAGCTTACGCCCGACCGGTGTAGTCCAGCGCTCCGACAAAATCACCCCGCCCAACGTCAGCAGCCCGCCCACCAGGTGATACAGCGCCAACGCTTCCTTCAACACCAGCGCCGCGATCAGCGCGGTAATCAGCGGCAGCAGGTTGAAAAACAACGTGGTGCGGCTCGGCCCCAGGGTTTTCACCGAGTGCATCCAGGCCAATGGTGCGAGCATCGAGGCCAGCAGGCAGGCGTACAGCACCAACGGAATATTCGCCCAGACCAACCCGGCTTTTGCCGAGTACAGAAACAGCGGAAACAGCACCACCACGGCCACCAGCACCTGCAGATACAGCAACACCAACGGCGGCAGGCGCAGCTGCCATTTTTTCAGCAGGGTACTGTAGACCGCGTAGGCCAGGGTGGCGACCAGCATCATCGCGTCGCCCAGGTTGACCCCGTGTTGCAGCAGCGTGCCCAGGCTGCCGGACGACACCACCACCGCCACGCCAGCGAACGACAGCACCGCGCCGCTCAGCGCGCCGAAGGTCAGGCGTTGGCCGAGGCTGATGATCGCCGCCGTCAACGCCATCAATGGCATCAGCGACAGGATGATGCCCATGTTGGTGGCGCTGGTCAGCGACGCGGCGTAATAGGCCAGGCTTTGATACACCGCCATGCCCAGCACGCCGAGGATAAAAATCTTGCCCAGGTTCGGGCGGATGATCGGCCACTGGGCAATCACCGGCTTGAGCATGAACGGGGTAAACAGCAGCGCCGCGAGCAACCAGCGGTAGAAGCCGATTTCAGCGGGGAAGATCGAACCCACGGCCAGTTTGTTGACCACGGTGTTGCCGGCCCAGATGAAAATGGCCAGCAGGGGATACGCGTATTGCATTGAAAACAACCCAAGGTGTTGGTGAGACGGGAGTATGGCGCAGTACCGCCGGGCGAACATCCGTAGTCGGTGAAGATGTTACAAGGTTTGGCTACACTCCTCCGTAGGCCGCGCCCTCCGGTGCGGTAACAGGGAGAAAACTCCATGAAGATGCTGCGAATTCCGTTGTTGATGATGGGCCTGCTGCTGTGTTCCCAAGGCTTTGCCGCTACCGCCCAGCAAAATAAAATGACCACCTGCAATGCCGAGGCCACCACCAAGACGCTCAAAGGCGACGAGCGCAAAGCGTTCATGAAAACCTGCCTGTCGGCGCCCGCCGCCAATGATGCGAAGACGCTGACCCCGCAGCAGCAGAAGATGAAAGATTGCAATGCGTCGGCGAAAACCAAGGCGCTGACCGGCGATGCGCGCAAGACGTTCATGAGCACCTGTCTCAAAGGCTGATCGCGCGTTCGCGCTCGCTGAAGATCAAATGTGGGCGGCTGGCTGGGCCCCCCGGTCTACCTGAAGGGCCAGCCCGCTCCCACGCTTGATCGCATTGACTACCGATCCACTCGCTTGATTGCCTCAAGGCTGGCAGACTGCCCATCCTTTAACGCCGTTCGTTTTGAGGCTGTATGCCAACGTTTTCTCAGCGTCACGTGTTATTGCTGGCCAGTTACATCATCATTTTCGGCGGATTACTGCTGGTTCTGCCGCTGAAGTTGCTGCCCAGCCTGCTGGCCGGGCTGTTGGTATTTGAACTGGTCAACATGCTTACCCCTCAACTGCAACGGCTGATCGAAGGTCGGCGTGCGCGCTGGCTGGCCGTGGCCTTGCTCGGCACCCTGATCGTCAGCGTGTTGACCCTGATCTTTGCCGGCGCGATCAGCTTCCTGCTCCACGAAGCGGAAAACCCCGGGGCCTCCCTCGACAAATTCATGGGCGTGGTCGACCGCGCGCGCGGCCAGTTGCCGCCGTTCCTCGACGCTTACCTGCCCGCCAGCGCCGCCGAATTCCGGGTGGCCATCGGCGACTGGATCAGCAAACACCTCAGCGATCTGCAATTGGTGGGCAAAGATGCCGCCCACATGTTCGTCACCCTGCTGATCGGCATGGTGCTCGGCGCGATCATGGCGCTGCAGCGCATCCCCGACCTGACCAAGCGCAAACCCCTGGCTGCCGCGCTGTTCGATCGTCTGCACCTGTTGGTCCAGGCGTTTCGCAACATCGTCTTCGCACAAATCAAGATCGCTGCCCTCAACACCGTGTTTACCGCCGTGTTCCTCGCCGTGGTGCTGCCGCTGTGCGGGATTCACCTGCCGCTGACCAAGACCCTGATCGTGCTGACCTTCCTGCTCGGCCTGCTGCCGGTGATCGGCAACCTGATGTCCAACACCTTGATCACCATCGTCGCGCTGTCGCTGTCGATCTGGGTCGCGGTGGCGGCGCTGGGGTATTTGATCGTGATCCACAAGGTCGAGTACTTCCTCAATGCGCGCATCGTCGGCGGGCAGATCAGTGCCAAGTCGTGGGAATTGTTGCTGGCGATGCTGGTATTCGAAGCCGCGTTCGGCCTGCCGGGGGTGGTGGCGGGGCCGATTTACTATGCGTACCTGAAGAGTGAGCTGAAGCTCGGCGGGATGGTCTGAGGAGGGAGGACACTGCTCTGCTGTAGGAGCGAGCTTGCTCGCGAAAAACCCAAGAGCGCCGCGCGCCGTCAGACAGCCCGCGTTATCGTTGGCGTCCTTCGCGAGCGAGCTCGCTCCTACAGGGGGGCAGTGCGACGGTATCAGCTGCCGTAGCGCTTGCTGGCCTCGATCGCCAACCCGCTGCCGATACTGCCGAAGATATTCCCTTCCACATGCCGCGCATTCGGCAGCATCGCCGAGATGCTGTGGCGCAGCGCCGGAATGCCGCTGGAACCGCCGGTAAAGAACACCGTGTCCACCTGCGCCACATCCACCGACGCGTCGCTGAGCAATTGGGTGACGCTGTTGCGCACGCGCTCCAGCAGCCCGTCGATGGCCGACTCGAACAACGTGCGGCTCAGGTCTACGCTCAAGCCCGGCTCAACCCGGTCGAGCAGCACATGACGGCTGTCTTCGTGGGTCAGCTGGATCTTGGTTTCTTCGACTTCCATCGCCAACCAGTGCCCGGCCCGCTGTTCGATCAGCTTGAACAGGCGGTCGATGCCGCCGGTGTCTTCGATGTCATAGCGCATGCTGCCCAGGGCCAACTGGGATTTTTGCGAGTACACCGAGTTGATGGTGTGCCAGGTGGCCAGGTTCATGTGATGGCTGGTGGGCATGTACGCGCCGCTTTTCATGCGGCTGCCGTAGCCGAACAGCGGCATCATGCCGGCCAGCGAGAGTTGTTTGTCGAAGTCGGTACCGCCGATGTGTACGCCGCCGGTGGCGAGGATGTCGTCGTGGCGGTTGTCGTTGTGGCGACGGTCCGGCGACAGGCGCACCAGCGAGAAGTCCGAGGTACCGCCGCCGATGTCGACAATCAGCACCAGCTCTTCTTTTTCGATGGTGGACTCGTAGTCGAAGGCCGCGGCAATCGGTTCGTACTGGAACGAGATGTCCTTGAAGCCGATCTTGCGTGCCACGTCGACCAAGGTGTTCTCGGCTTCCTGGTCGGCCATCGGGTCGTCATCGACGAAAAACACCGGGCGACCCAGCACCACTTCTTCGAACTCGCGGCCGGCGGTGGCTTCGGCGCGGCTCTTGAGTTGGCCGATAAACAGCGCGAGCAAGTCGGTGAACGGCATCGCAGTGCCCAGCACGCTGGTGTCGTGCTTGATCAGCTTGGAACCCAGCAGGCTCTTGAGCGAGCGCATCAGCCGGCCTTCGTAGTTCTCCAGGTATTCGTGCAGCGCCAGGCGACCGTAGACCGGGCGGCGCTCCTCGAAGTTGAAGAACACCACCGACGGCAAGGTGATTTTGTCGTCCTCCAGCGCGATAAGCGTTTCCATGCCGGGGCGAATCCAGCCGACGGTGGAGTTGGACGTGCCGAAGTCGATGCCGCAGGCACGGGCTGGGGATGGGTTTTTCATGTCTATCGGGTTCCGGTTGAAAAACGGCCGCGCAGTGTATGCCACCCGCGTGCAGATGCGTAGGCCGACGATCTGTTAAATAGCCGGCGGCGCGCCTTGAAAGAGCGGGGTTTGCCCCCAACTTGTCCAGCATACGGTCGGCGGCTGCAAGGTTATTCGTGCGGTGCCGATAAACTACTCAGACGCATCCATCGGCTTGGGATTGAGTTCAGTCAATCCAAACGCTGCAAACCGGCGCATGCTGTGCCCTTGGCTGTGCGATATCGATGACGGAGGGTGACCCCCCAGATGGACTTTAAAGACTATTACAAGATCCTTGGCGTGGAGCCGACAGCGGACGACAAGGCAATCAAGGCCGCCTATCGCAAGCTGGCGCGCAAATATCACCCGGACGTGAGCAAGGAAAAAGACGCCGAAGCCAAGTTCAAGGACGCGTCCGAAGCCTATGAAGCGCTGAAAAGTGCCGACAAGCGTGCCGAGTACGACGAGTTGCGCAAATACGGCCAGCATGGCCAACCGTTCCAGGGCCCACCGGGCTGGCAGAGCCGTGGCGGCTATGGCGGCGGCCAGGACACGGGCGACTTCTCGGACTTCTTCAGTTCGATCTTCGGCGGGCGCGGCGATGCGTTCGGCGGCGGTCAGCGCCGCAGTACCGGGCGCAAGGGCCAGGATGTGGAGATGCAACTGTCGGTGTTTCTTGAGGAGACGCTGTCGACCGAGTCCAAGCAGATCAGCTTCCAGGTGCCGCAATACGACGCCTCGGGCCGGCATGTCAGCAACACCACCAAGAGCCTGAACGTGAAGATCCCTGCCGGGGTGACCGACGGCGAGCGCATCCGCCTCAAGGGCCAGGGCGCGCCGGGCGTTGGCGGCGGGGCCAATGGTGATCTGTACCTGATCGTCAAGTTTGCGCCGCACCCCAAGTTCGAGGTCGAAGGCGAAAACCTGGTGATCACCGTACCGGTGGCACCGTGGGAGCTGGCGTTGGGCACCGAAGTCGCGGTGCCGACCCTGACCGGCAAGATCAACCTCAAGGTCCCGGCTGGCAGCCAGAACGGCCAGCGCATGCGCGCCAAGGGCCATGGCCTGCTGAACAAGAGTGGCCAGCGCGGTTACCTGTTCATCCAGCTCAAAGTGGTGATGCCCAAAGAAGCCAGCGAGGAGGTGCTCGGGTTGTGGAAGGCGCTGGCCGACAGCGCCGCCTTCGATCCGCGCAAAGGCTGGAACGCCTGACCCGCCAGGGCGGCGGTCTTGCAGAGTTAGGCCCAGGCCCGTGGGGGCCATGAATAAGCTGCTCATTTTTACAATGAGGCGCTATTCATGGCCCACGCTCAAGCCCCACTCCCTCCCGGCGATAGGGCGCCGCGCCAGCGTGGCGTAGGGCGCTTCAGAACAGAAAGTAGCGCTGCGCCATCGGCAGCACATCCGCCGGCTCACACCACAGCAACACGCCGTCGGCCTTGACCTGATACGTCTGCGGGTCCACCTCGATGTGCGGCAGGTAGTCGTTGTGGATCAGGTCGGTTTTCTGCACGTCGCGGCAGCCCTTGACCACTGCGATCTGCTTCTTCAGGCCCAAGGCTTGCGGCAAGCCGGCGTCCGCGGCGGCCTGGCTGATAAAGGTCAGGCTGGTGGCGTGCAGGGCGCTGCCGAAGCTGGCGAACATCGGCCGGTAGTGGACCGGCTGCGGCGTGGGAATCGAGGCGTTGGCATCACCCATCAGGCTTGAGGCAATCGCGCCGCCCTTGAGGATCAGCGTCGGCTTGATGCCGAAGAACGCCGGCCGCCACAGCACCAGATCAGCCCATTTGCCGACTTCGATGGAACCGACGATATGGCTGATGCCATGGGTGATCGCCGGGTTGATGGTGTACTTGGCGATGTAGCGCTTGGCCCGGAAGTTGTCGTTGCCGGGGCCGTCGCCGGGCAGGGCGCCGCGCTGTTTTTTCATCTTGTCGGCGGTTTGCCAGGTGCGCGTGATCACTTCGCCGACGCGGCCCATGGCCTGGCTGTCGGAGCTGATCATCGAGAACGCGCCGAGGTCGTGCAGGATGTCTTCGGCGGCGATGGTCTCGCGGCGGATGCGGCTTTCGGCGAAGGCCACGTCTTCGGCGATGCTCGGGTCGAGGTGATGGCAGACCATCAACATGTCCAGGTGCTCGTCGATGGTGTTGCGCGTGAACGGCCGCGTCGGGTTGGTCGAGCTGGGCAGCACGTTGGGGAAGCCGCAGGCCTTGATGATGTCCGGTGCGTGGCCGCCGCCAGCGCCTTCGGTGTGGTAGGTGTGGATGGTGCGGCCCTTGAGCGCGGCCAGCGTGGTTTCGACGAAGCCGGACTCGTTGAGGGTGTCGCTGTGAATCGCCACCTGCACATCGTATTGGTCGGCGACGTTCAGGCAGTTGTCGATGCTCGCGGGCGTGGTGCCCCAGTCTTCATGCAGCTTCAAACCGATGGCGCCGGCCTTGACCTGCTCGATCAGCGGCTCCGGCAGGCTGGCGTTGCCCTTGCCGGTGAAACCGATGTTCATCGGGAACGAGTCGCTGGCCTGCAGCATGCGCGCCAGGTGCCACGGGCCGGAGGTGCAGGTGGTCGCGTTAGTGCCGGTGGCCGGGCCGGTGCCGCCGCCGATCAGGGTGGTGACGCCGCTGGTCAGCGCTTCTTCGATCTGCTGCGGGCAGATGAAATGCACGTGGCTGTCGATGCCGCCGGCGGTGAGGATCATGCCTTCACCGGCGATCACTTCGGTGCTGGCGCCGATGGCCATGGTCACGCCGGGCTGGATATCCGGGTTGCCGGCCTTGCCGATGGCGTGGATGCGGCCGTTCTTGAGGCCGACGTCGGCCTTGACGATGCCCCAGTGGTCGATGATCAGCGCGTTGGTGATCAACGTGTCGACCACTTCATGGGCGAGCAATTGGCTCTGGCCCTGGCCATCGCGGATAACCTTGCCGCCGCCGAATTTGACCTCTTCGCCATAGACGGTGAAGTCCTGCTCCACTTCGACGAACAACTCGGTGTCGGCCAGGCGGACCTTGTCGCCGACGGTGGGGCCGTACATGTCGGCGTAGGCTTGGCGGCTGATTTTCATGTGTGGTTGCCCTGAAAAATTTATGTTGAATGTGAGTCAGCTATCGGGGGCAAGCCCCCTCCCACATGGGAATGCATTCCAACTGTGGGAGGGGGCTTGCCCCCGATGAGGCCCTAAAGGTCGCCCATGATCCGCCCGGCAAACCCGAACACCCGCCGCCCACCGCCGAAGTCGACCAACTCGACCTCACGGCTCTGCCCCGGCTCGAAGCGCACCGCGGTGCCCGCCGGGATATTCAGGCGCATGCCGCGGCTCAATGCGCGGTCGAAGGTCAGCGCGTCATTGGTCTCGAAAAAGTGATAGTGCGAGCCCACCTGGATCGGCCGGTCGCCGCTGTTGGCCACGCTCAGGCTGACGGTGCGGCGGCCGACGTTGAGTTCGATGTCGCCAGGCTGGATCTGAAATTCACCAGGAATCATGCAGGTTGCCCCAGGGTCTTGTAGTAGATGGCGGTCGGGCTGTAGCGCCCGTCCGGGCTTTGGCAGTAATCGGGCAGTTCACCGACCTTGGTGTAGCGCAGCGCCTGGTAGAAGGCTTCGGCCTCGGAGCCGGCTTCGGTGTCCAGGTACAGCAGGCCGCGCTTGTGTTGGCGCGCGGCGAGTTCCAGGGCGTGCATCAACTGGTGGCCCAGGCCGTGGCGGCGGGCGCTGCTGTGGACCAGCAGTTTTTGCACTTCGGCGCGGTTCAGACCGTTGGCTTTCTGGCACAGCGCCAGTTGCACGCTGGCGATCACCCGCTCGTCGCGCACCACCACCCACAGCAACAGGCTGGCGTCTTCGATGCTCGCTTGCACGCCGTGCAAATACGCGCGGGCCTGGGCCTCATCGAAGTCGGCCATGAAGCCGATCGACGCGCCGTGCCTGACCGCATCCAGCAACAGCTCGATCAAGCCCTGGCGATAGTGGGCAAAACTTTCAGCATTGACTCGACGCAGTTGCGCGGCGTTCATCGATCTCACTCCTGGGGCGGTTCGGCGCCCGGATTCAAGGTCAGTTGCATAAAGGTCAGGTCGAGCCAGCGGCCGAATTTGATGCCCACTTGCGGCATCTGCCCGGTGGTGCTGAAACCCAGGCGCTCATGCAGGCGGAGCGAGGCCTGGTTGCCGCTTTCAATGGCGGCGACCATCACGTGTTTACCGCCGGCGCGCGCGCGTTCGATCAGGGTTTGCATCAGGCGTGGGCCGAGGCCTTTGCCGCGCTGATCGTTGCGCACGTACACCGAGTGCTCGACGCTGTAGCGAAAACCCTCGAAGGGGCGCCAGTCGCCGAACGAGGCGTAGCCCGTCACTTCGTGGTTTTCCACCGCGACCAGGATCGGGTAGCGCTGCGCCTGGCGCGCAGTGAACCAGGCCAGGCGGTTAGCCAGATCCACCGGCTGTTCGTTCCAGATCGCCGTGGTGTTCAGCACCGCGTCGTTGTAGATGTCGCGGATCGCTGGCAGGTCTTGCTCGGCTGCATCACGAATCATGGCTGGGCCTCACGCGATGGGTTGGTGGACGGTCACCAGTTTGGTGCCATCGGGGAAGGTGGCTTCCACCTGGATATCCGGGATCATCTCCGGGATGCCTTCCATCACCTGCTCGCGGCTGAGCAGGGTGGTGCCAAAGTGCATCAGGTCGGCCACGGTACGGCCGTCGCGGGCGCCTTCCATCAGCGCGGCGGAGATGTAGGCGATGGTTTCCGGGTAGTTGAGCTTCACACCGCGCGCCAGGCGCCGTTCGGCGACGAGGCCTGCGGTGAAGATCAGCAGTTTGTCTTTTTCCCGTGGGGTCAGGTCCATGGTTCAAGGTCCTTCATAAAATGCATTCTTAAATACAATGGAGATCAAGTGTGGGAGGGGGCTTGCCCCCGATAGCAGAGTGTCAGGCCATGCATCTGTAACTGACCCACCGCCATCGGGGGCAAGCCCCCTCCCACATGTTGATCTTCATGTGCTCCAGATTCGCGGTGCCACGGCCTCTCGGCCCAGCACCGCCGGGCGCAACAGCCGCCATAAATCAATCAACCAGCCCCGCGCCAGCAGCGCCTCGCTGGCCAGGCAGCGGGCGACCAGCAAGCCGGGCAGTTGGGTCAGGTCGCCGCGCACCGCGTGGGGCAGGGCGCGGCAGTGTTCGAGTAATTCAGGCTCGATATCACCGGTCAGCAACAAGGTGGCGAATACCGGTTGTCCGTCCAGGCCGATCGGTGAGGCGAGCAAGCCATCGTCGCCCACAATGCGCTGGCGTTCGTGCCAGAGCAACTGGCCGTCGCGGCGGATATCCAGGTGCGATTGAAAGTGCCCGAGGTCGAAGCGCTCGCCGCTGGCCGGGCGGCCGAGGGCGACCACGTCCCAGTACAACAGCCGCGCATCGCCGTGCAGCGCGATGCGTGTGCTGAGTTCGGCCTGGGCGGCGCTGAACACGATGGTTTCCTGAGGCAGCCATTCCAGGGTGGCGCCGGCCTCGACGCTCAGCTCCAGTTGCTGAAACGCCGGGCCGCTGGCGCGGTACCACTTGGCCGCGCCAGGGCTGGTCAATTGCGCCCAGGCGCCCGCGGCGACGTGGGCGCGGATGTCCAGGCGGTCGCCGCCGGCTATGCCACCGGGCGGATGCACGATGATGTGCTGGCACACCTCGGGGCCTTCGGCGTACAGGTGTTTCTGCACGCGCAGCGGGCCGAGGTGGCGGCGCATCACCGGGCGCGTGGTGGCGCCGAAACGCGCGTAGCCGAGTTCCAGCTCGGCGTGCCAGCTGGGGGTGAACAGGGCAGTGGAAACGGGCAGGTTCATGGCGTGTGCTTATCGTTAGGACGCTACAGATTAGATGGTTACGAGACCGCGCACACCGTCGCGTTCCATATTTTCGCCACGGCCTTGCTGGACGATTTCCCCGCGTGACATCACCAGGTACTGGTCGGCCAGTTCGGCGGCAAAGTCGTAGAACTGCTCCACCAACAGGATCGCCATGTCGCCACGGGCCGCGAGCTTCTTGATCACCGCCGCGATCTCCTTGATCACCGACGGCTGGATACCTTCGGTCGGCTCATCGAGAATCAACAGGCGCGGCCGGCTGGCCAGGGCGCGGCCGATCGCCAGTTGCTGTTGCTGGCCGCCGGACAAATCGCCCCCGCGGCGGTGCTTCATTTGCAGCAGCACCGGGAACAGTTCGTAGATAAACCCCGGCACTTCCCTGGCCTCGGCGCCGGGAAAGCGCGACAGGCCCATCAGCAGGTTTTCTTCCACGGTCAGCCGCCCGAAAATCTCGCGGCCCTGGGGCACGTAGGCGATCCCGGCGTGAACGCGCTGGTGTGGCTTGAAACCGGTGATGGCCTTGCCTTCCCAGTTCACCGCGCCCTCTTTGGCGGGCAGCAGGCCCATCAGGCACTTGAGCAGGGTGGTCTTGCCCACGCCGTTACGGCCGAGCAGGCAGGTGACTTCGCCGATCTGCACCTCGAATGAAAGCCCGCGCAGGATGTGGCTACCGCCGTAATACTGGTGCAACTTGTCGACTTGCAGCATTCTCAAAACCTCCTCAATTCCCTGTAGGAGCGAGCTTGCTCGCGAAAAACCTGAGGGCGCCGCGTGCATTCAGGCTGCCCGCGTTATCGTTAACGATTTTCGCGAGCAAGCTCGCTCCTACAGAAAAGCGAACTCAGCGCCCGAGGTATACCTCGATCACGCGCTCGTTTTCCTGCACCTGTTCCAGCGACCCTTCAGCCAGCACGCTGCCCTGGTGCAACACGGTCACATGGTCGGCAATCGAACCGACAAACCCCATGTCGTGCTCCACCACCATCAGCGAGTGCTTGCCCGCCAGGCGCTTGAACAGTTCGGCGGTGAATTCGGTTTCGGCGTCGGTCATACCCGCCACCGGTTCGTCGAGCAGCAACAGTTGCGGGTCTTGCATCAGCAGCATGCCGATTTCCAGGAACTGTTTCTGGCCGTGGGACAGCAGGCCGGCCGGGCGATGCACCGAGGCGGTGAGGCGGATGGTGTCGAGCACTTCATCGATGCGGTCCTTCTGTTCCCCGCTCAGGCGTGCGCGCAGGCTGGCCCACACCGACTTGTCGGTCTTCTGCGCCAGCTCCAGGTTTTCGAACACGCTCAAGGCTTCGAACACCGTGGGTTTCTGGAACTTGCGGCCGATGCCGGCCTGGGCGATCTGCACTTCGCTCATCGCAGTCAGGTCGAGGGTTTCGCCGAACCAGGCGTTGCCGTGGCTGGGCCGGGTCTTGCCGGTGATCACGTCCATCAGCGTGGTTTTGCCGGCGCCGTTGGGGCCGATGATGCAGCGCAGTTCGCCGACGCCGATGTAGAGGTTCAAGGCGTTGAGTGCCTTGAAACCGTCGAAGCTGACGCTGATGTCTTCCAGGGTCAGGATCGTGCCGTGGCGCGTATTGAGGCCCGTGCCGGCGGCCTGGCCGATGCCGATCGCATCGCGGCCGTTGCCGGTGTCGAGAATAGGTTCGAGCATAAATTCCGCCGTCGCAGTCACTCTCATTGTTCACCCCGTTTCTTCAACAGGCCGATCACACCCTTGGGCAAATACAGGGTGACGATGATGAACAACGCCCCCAGGAAGAACAGCCAGTACTCCGGGAACGCCACGGTGAACCAGCTCTTCATGCCGTTGACCACCCCGGCGCCGAGCAGCGGCCCGATCAAGGTGCCGCGCCCACCCAGGGCCACCCACACGGCGGCTTCGATGGAATTGGTCGGCGACATTTCGCTGGGGTTGATGATGCCCACCTGCGGCACGTACAACGCCCCCGCCAGGCCGCACAGCACCGCGCTCAATACCCACACGAACAGCTTGAAACCACGCGGGTCGTAGCCGCAGAACATCAGGCGGTTCTCGGCATCGCGCAAGGCGGTCAACACCCGGCCGAACTTGCTGCGGGCCAGGCGCCAGCCGATGTACAGGCTGCTCACCAGCAACAGCACGGTGGCGGCAAACAACACCGCGCGCGTGCCCGGTTCGGTGATGCCGAAGCCGAGGATGCTGCGGAAATTGGTGAAGCCGTTATTGCCGCCGAACCCGGTCTCGTTGCGAAAGAACAACAGCATCCCGGCGAAGGTCAGCGCCTGGGTCATGATCGAGAAATACACGCCCTTGATCCGCGAGCGGAAGGCGAAGAAGCCGAACACCAGCGCCAGCAACCCCGGCGCCAGCACCACCAGGCACAGCGCCCAGAGGAAGTGCTCGGTGCCGACCCAGTACCAGGGCAATTCGGTCCACGACAAAAAGGTCATGAACGCCGGCAACTCGTCGCCGGAGGCCTGGCGCATCAGGTACATGCCCATGGCATAACCGCCGAGGGCGAAGAACAGGCCGTGGCCGAGGGACAGCATCCCGGCGTAACCCCACACCAGGTCGAGCGCGAGGGCGACGATGGCGTAGCAGAGGATCTTGCCCACCAGCGTCAGCGTGTAGGCCGAGACGTGCAGCGGATTGTCCGGCGACAACAGCGAGCACAGCGGCAGGGCCAGCAGCAGGATCAGGATCACCGCGCCGACGGCAATCGTCAGCTTGGGGCCGGCCTTTTGTGTGGCCGTGAGCATCAATGGCTGGTTCATCAGTCGATCACCCGTCCTTTCAGTGCGAAGAGGCCTTGCGGGCGTTTCTGGATAAACAGAATGATCAGCGCAAGGATCAGGATCTTGCCGAGCACGGCGCCGATCTGCGGTTCGAGGATCTTGTTGGCGATCCCCAGGCCGAACGCGGCCATCACGCTACCGGCCAATTGGCCGACACCGCCGAGCACCACGACCAGGAAGGAATCGATGATGTAGCTCTGGCCCAGGTCGGGGCCGACGTTGCCGATCTGGCTCAGCGCCACACCGCCCAGCCCGGCGATGCCGGAGCCCAGGCCAAAGGCGAGCATGTCCACGCGCCCGGTGGGCACGCCGCAGCAGGCGGCCATGTTGCGGTTCTGGGTGACGGCGCGCACGTTGAGGCCCAGGCGCGTCTTGTTGAGCAGCAGCCACGTCAGCACCACCACGCACAGGGCGAAGGCGATGATCACGATGCGGTTGTACGGCAACACCAGGTTGGGCAGCACTTGAATGCCGCCGGACAGCCACGCGGGGTTGGCCACTTCGACGTTCTGCGCGCCGAACACCAGGCGCACCAGTTGGATCAGCATCAGGCTGATGCCCCAGGTGGCGAGCAGGGTTTCCAGGGGGCGGCCGTACAGGTGACGAATCACCGTGCGCTCCAGGGCCATGCCGATGGCGGCGGTGACGAAAAACGCCACCGGCAGTGCGATCAGCGGGTAGAACTCGATGGCGTGCGGCACGTAGCGCTGCATCAGCAACTGCACCACATAGGTGGAATAAGCGCCGAGCATCAGCATCTCGCCGTGGGCCATGTTGATCACGCCCAGCAGGCCGAACGTGATCGCCAGGCCCAGGGCCGCGAGCAGCAGGATCGAGCCCAGGGACATGCCGCTGAAGGCCTGGCCGAGCAGCTCGCCCAGCATCAGTTTGCGCTTGACCTGGGCCAGGCTGGTCTCGGCGGCGGTATGCACGGCGGCGTCGGTTTCCACGCCGGGGGCGAGCAGGGTTTCCAGGCGTGTGCGCGCCAACGGGTCGCCGGTGCTGCCGAGCAAGCGCACGGCGGCGAGGCGCACCACCGGGTCGGCGTCTACCAATTGCAGGTTGGCCAGGGCCAGGCTGAGGGCGGTGTGGACGTCTTCGACGGTTTCGGCGGCGACGCGCTGGTCGAGGAATTTGAGCTGCGCAGGTTGCGCGGTTTTTTGCAGGGTTTGCGCGGCCGCCAGGCGCACCTTGGGGTCGGCGGCGAGCAGTTGCAGGCTGGCCTGTACGTTGTCGATCAGACCGCGCAGGCGGTTGTTCAGGCGCACGGTCTTGGTTTCACCGTTGACCGTCAGTTGGCCTTGTTGCAGCGCGTCCACCAACTCGATGCGCGCCGGGTCGGGCTGGGCGGCCCAGTCCTGCAGCAGTTTGGCTTGTTGCGTCGGGTTGGCGGCGAGGAAGTCTTCGGCGTCGCCGGCGTGTGCGGCAACAGGCAGCAACAGCAAGGCCGTGAGGATCAAGCGGTAGAGGGCAGTGGGCATAACAAAATGTCCTGAGCATGCACGGGTCGGCTTTATGTGGGAGGGAGCTTGCTCCCGATAGCGGTGGGTCAGGCAATGCATGTACTGACTGATCCACCGCTATCGGGGGCAAGCCCCCTCCCACATGGGTCCGTGGCGGGGCTTAGTTACTTTTCACGGCGTAATCAGGTTTTTTGTCATTGCCAGGAATGTACGGGCTCCATGGCTGTGCGCGGATCGGTTCCTGGGTCTGCCACACCACCGAGAACTGCCCGTCGGCCTGGATCTCACCGATCATCACCGGCTTGTGCAGGTGGTGGTTGGTCTTGTCCATGGTCAGGGTGAAACCCGACGGCGCGGCGAAGGTCTGGCCGGCGAGGGCTTCACGCACTTTGTCGACGTCGGTGGACTTGGCCTTCTCCGCCGCCTGCGCCCACATATGAATGCCCACGTAGGTGGCTTCCATCGGGTCGTTGGTCACGGCTTTGTCCGCGCCCGGCAGGTTGTGTTTCTTGGCGTAGGCTTTCCAGTCGGCGACGAATTTGGTGTTCACCGGGTTCTCTACCGACTGGAAGTAGTTCCAGGCGGCGAGGTTGCCCACCAGCGGCTTGGTGTCGATGCCGCGCAGTTCTTCTTCGCCCACCGAGAACGCCACCACCGGCACGTCGGTGGCTTTGAGGCCCTGGTTGGCCAGCTCTTTGTAGAACGGCACGTTGGAGTCGCCGTTCACGGTGGAGATCACCGCGGTCTTGCCGCCCGCCGAGAATTTCTTGATGTTGGCGACGATGGTCTGGTAATCGGCGTGGCCGAACGGGGTGTAGACCTCTTCGATGTCTTTATCCGCGACGCCTTTGGAATGCAGGAACGAACGCAGGATCTTGTTGGTGGTGCGCGGGTACACGTAGTCGGTGCCCAGCAGGAAGAAGCGCTTGGCGCTGCCGCCTTCTTCGCTCATCAGGTATTCCACCGCCGGGATCGCCTGCTGGTTCGGCGCTGCACCGGTATAGAACACGTTCGGCGACATCTCTTCGCCTTCGTATTGCACTGGGTAGAACAGCAGGCCGTTGAGTTCTTCGAACACCGGCAATACCGATTTGCGCGACACCGAGGTCCAGCAGCCGAATACCACGGCGACCTTGTCCTGGGTCAGCAACTGCCGGCTCTTTTCCGCGAACAGCGGCCAGTTCGACGCCGGGTCTACCACCACCGGTTCCAGCATCTTGCCGTTCACACCGCCCTTGGCGTTGATCTCGTCGATGGTCATCAGCGCCATGTCTTTGAGCGAGGTTTCGGAGATGGCCATGGTGCCGGACAACGAATGCAGGATGCCGACCTTGATGGTCTCGGCGGCCTGCACAGTCCAGGTCATGCCCATGGCGACAATCGATGCCGATAGGGTGAAAGCCTTGAGCAAACTACGACGCTTCATGGTGCGATCTCCGGGGATTTGATTTTTTTAGTGGCAGAGTTGGAAGCTGAAGAGTGCATAGCAAGGCCTGTGCCTAAGGCCCGAAACCTCCACTTAAATCGTCACGCTGGGTGTCGCGGGCAAGCCTGGTGCACTGCTTTGGCTCGCGGTCGCAGGGTCGTGCAGGCGGGAGCCCCGAAAGAGGGCATGGAGATGCGGTGCCCCGCTGCTGTCCGGGTCTTCCGGGATTCGCGCTTTGCATTCAATACACGGGAGAGCCACTGCATCGATGCGCGCTTTGACATGCTCGCGAAACGCGATGCAGTAATGGCCTCACTGGCGTGTGCGATTGGGTGTTTGTGACAGTACTTTTCGTACAGGGCCTAAATAAGTCATACCTATCTACCGTCTCTGAACGAGCGGTGTACTCCATCTTTGAAGGGGTGCGTCACGGCGATTATTTGCCAGGACGCACGCTTTCTTCGATGAGGTGAAACATGAATGACTTTACGGAACTGCCGCAACAAACCCCTGGACATATACCGGTCCTTCCGGCGCTCAGCCCGTTGTTTATGTCGGCCGACGATGCCGCCCGTTGGGCTTATGAGCGGATCGACTACTCGGTGGCCGACAAGGAATACGGGGGTGCCATTCTTAAACAAGGCAACCGCTACTTCGCCACGACGCCAATCGCTGACCAGCAGTTGACCTTCGATCATCGGATCTTGCTGGCCACGGATGCCGACGACAACTTCATCGCGCCCAACGGCTACAGTTGCGAGGCGCTTTACCATTCTCACCCGCCGAACCTGGAGCAGGTGAAAGCGAGAAACCCCGGGATTAGCGATGATCATGCTTCGATGATGATCAGTTTTTTTTCGCCTGCGGACCTGAGTTTTATCATTGAGCACCGCAGCTCGGTGCGCGCTCATTATTTGTGCGGCCCCGAGGGCTCGCTGCTTAAGTACACAACCTCGGGTTCGGCGGCGGAGGTCCTGCTGAGAAAGCGCCTTCTCGGCGAGGAGCCGTTCCCGGCTTCTGCGGATCGGGAGTCATTGATCTGGATGACCGCCGATGCCGGCGACCTGCGGGTAGTGGTGCCCAACCGTCAATGGGGAGGCGTGCGTGGGCAGATGAAGCGGGGTTGGAGAGTCAATGCCGCCGTGACGCAAGTGACCCAGGAGCAGCCATTTTTCACCCAGGTATTCGCACAGCCTGAATTGGCCGTGATGGCGGCCCTAGCCCTGTCGGCGTCGGCGGCTGGCGAGTATGCCTTCGGGTTTGTACTGAAACACACCCAAAGCGAAAGTTACATCGCGACCTACCCCGAGCTCGCGCCCAGGGCATTGTTCTCTGCCACCGGGCTCTTCCCCGAGCAAGCCTCCGGCAAACTGAAGCTGCCCTCCAACTTTCGGCTCGAAGCCCTCTACTACCGCTCTAAAGCCACGCCAACGGACATCCCCGAAAACGAGTCCTGGTTGTATGCCACATTCCCGACCCCTGCGGAGCTGGTGGCGGCCATCGTGCAGTCAGAAGCGACCCGGGACATACAGAACAAAAGCCGAGGTTTGCGCCTTTACATCGAAACCTCGGATGACGCACTGCTTGAACTCAAGGTGCCAGCGCCCAGTGATGCCGGCGCGCTGGTCAACACCGGCGACGATGGCGTGCTCGGTGACAATGGCGCCCAGGCCGCGCTGAAGGCCGGCAGCCTCAGCCCGCGTGACTATGTGCGCCGGGTGATTGCCGCGACGTCGGTGTCAGTGGTCCAGGCCGGCTTGCTCTGGCGTGTCGTCGGCCCGCTGGACAACCGTTCGGCGGTGTTGAACGGTTTCTATCAGGCGGTATTGAGCCCGCCCTTTATTTCTGCCCACGACGCAGCGGTGTATGCCCACGAGCAGATCGGCTCACGACGTGAGCGAACCTACGGCGGCTATGTACTCAAGGACAAAGAAGGCCGCTTCTTTATCACCCAGCCCCTGGCCAGCGACGCCAACCCGTTTGCCCTCAGGCTGTTTTTTCCGACGGAGCTACCCGGTCCGTTGATCCCTCCCGAGGCTTACGCGATTCACGGCCGCTACGGCTCCCACCCGGCGCTGTCGATGGTCGACCCCGGCTGGGTCAATCAGCGCAACTGGACGCGCGAAGACGCCCTCATCAACCTGCAGATTTTTGGCACCGCCCAAATCTACGATGTGATCCAGTCGGGGCGCCCGGCGTATATGTCGGCTGCCGAGGACTGCCTGCTGGCGTACACCCCGAGCGGCTCCACGCATGAGGCATTGGTGTCTGCCGGCGCTGCGCCGCAACCGGCCGGCAGCGTGCTGCAAAAACGTTTGGACAGCGGTCTGTTCAAACCCGCGCTGTGGGTCACCCGGTTGGCTGAGGCGGGTGACTTGCGGGTGATCCAAGGCAATGTGTTATGGGGCCCGCGTTCGCCGATCTACAAAGACTGGACGCCCTCTTTCGAGTACGCGCCCAGAACCGGCGCTCCCGACTATGTGACCTATGGCGCGCTGTTCGGCACGGCAGACGAAGCCGCCCGCGATCTGCATGCGCGGGTCCATGGGCGCAACTTGCCGGAGCAGGCGTACTTTGCGTTTATCCTCAAGCACCGGGACAAGGCGTTGTACCTGGCCACCGAGGTGGTGGGCGTCAATGAACGGGTCAAGCTGTTCAATCTCAACAGCGTGTTTGCGCCGACAGAAGACAATGACTATCGGTTTCCCGCTGGGTTTTCGCTCTGCGGGCTGTTTCGTTCGCAGCAATGGCAGCCGACCGGGCTGTCGCCATCCAGTGCCTGGCTGACCCGCTATTTTGTGATGCCGATGGTGTTGTACGAGGCGCTGTACGAGAGCCAGCGCAGAGGGGTGAAGTACAACGGCGGTAGAAACCTGCCGGTGTACTTTTCAACGCAGGAGGGGGCCCTGTTGAGATTCGTCGCGCTGCCATTTCGCGTGGGCGGCGGCGGGCCGGTGGAAAGTGCCTTTGAACAGGCCGCCAGCGCATTGGCCTCCGGTGAAAAGACGACGCAGACCTTTGTCAGGGAGTGGGCCAACAGCGGCGAGCTCTACGTGGTGCGTACCAGCCAATGCTGGGACCAGCAAGGGCGGGTGTCGCGCACCTGGACGGGTTACGAACACCTGACCCGCCGTCGCGTGGGGCCCGCGTTTGCCAACCCGGACGATGCGGCACGGTATGCCGCGGGCATTGTCGGTGAGGGCCGGCGCCGCACCTATGGCGGCGTCCTGCTCAGGCTGCCCGATGGTGTGTTCGTCGCGACTGATCCGCTGGTGGTGCCGCCCCAGGGCTTTGCGCTGAACTGGATTTATCCCGACCCGGCGATCGCGCAAGGGCTGTACCCGCCGGGAAGTATCATCGTCGCGCGTTACCGCTCGGTGCTCAAGCAAGAGACACAGATACTGTTTTCGGCCACGCAAAAGGCGGTCTACCAGAGCATGTTGCCCACGAGCGTGCTGTCGAACCTGCTGTTCCGTGAAGTCCACATCAAGCGCGAATATGTGTTTGGCCCCGAGGGGGGCATCCTGCGTTATCAACTGACGGGGTCGGCGGAGGAGGAGGCGCTCAAGCTGACCTTGGCGCCGTTGAACCTGGTCAGGGGGGATGTGGCCGACAATGAAGTCGAACGGCAACTGCGCAGCGGAACGCTGCTCCCGGTCGACTTCGTCACGCAGGTGGCGAAGGCCGGCGATCTGCGGGTGGTCAACGGCAACCGCCTGTGGGGCCACCCGCGACGGTTGAGCGGGCCGTTCGTGCCGGACTTGGCCGAGGTCGCGGCGCTGGCGATCAAGCAGGTGTTTGCCGATGCGCCGTGCGGTCCGCTCTTTACCCAGGCTTACGACGCCGTGCGTCATGTGCAGCGAGTGTCGTCGCCCCAGGCACAGGTGCAGTTCGGTTATGTACTCAAGGATGCGCGGAAAAACCTGTACATGACGACCTTGCCGTTGGTGCGCGCCGATTACACGCGTTTCGAACAGGTCTTCGTCGATGGCCTGTTGCCCCAGGGGTATACGCTGGATGGCTTGTATCTGTGCGCCTCCACCGTGGCGATTGCGCCGACGAGCGATGACATGGCGCTGAGTTTTTTCTCGCCCCAGGTACTGGCCGGCGCGGTCAATTTTCTCAGCAACCTGGCCGGCAACGGTGCCCTGCCGCTCTACCTGCTGTGCGCCGACGGCGCGCTGCTGAGGTATTCCTTGCGAAGGCACGAGCGGCAAGCGCTGAGCAGCGAGGCCCGAACGCTCGGACCGCAGTTGCTCGAAGGCGCCTCCAGCGTCGCCGACTACGTGCGCGGGCTCGCGACCAAGGGCGACTTGTATGTGCGTGTCAGGAGCACGGTGTGGGGCAAGGAACAAAGCGTCACCGCGCAGTGGCAACCCAAGGCCGCGCCCTGGCCCGCCCAGGACAACCCACACTTCCTGTCCTTTTGCGGGCCGCTGTTCGGTCATGCCGACGACGCCGCGCGCTGGGCCGAAAAACAACTGGGCGGTTTCAAGGGCCGCGAATACCTCGGCGCCGTGCTGGCGCCGCCAAAGGCGCGGGGGCTCGTGGCGCTTGAGCCGGTGGAGGATCACCGTGCGTGGTTGGTGGACACGATTTCACAGCTGTTCTGGTTCGGTCATCTCGGCTTTGATATCACCCCCGATCACCCGCTGTTCTTCTACACCATCAAAGCGCTCCAGGCGTTTTACAAAGTCATCCCTTTGGGCCTGAATCTATCGTCGCTGGATCAGCGGTTGCTGGACAATTTTGCCGACAAAAATGATCTGCGCCTGTACCTGGACATCATCCGCAGTAACCGTCCGGTCGCCGAGAGTGTCTACCTGGCGTGTCGCGGCGGTGCGCTCCTGAAGTATGTGCCGGGTTTCACGGCGGACGAGACGCGACTGCTGAGTGTCGACTCGTCGCCTTCGCCCAGCGTGCTGGTCAGCGGCTTGCGCGCGGCCGGCACGTTGAGTGTGTTGGAAACCGATACCTTCTGGACGCGACCGGGGGCGCTGGGGGCGGAATGGCAGGTCAAGGACGTACTCGCCGAGCCGGACCCGCAAGCCGTGCTGTACGGCCGGGACAAAGACGAACTCTGACAACGGCGCGGCGCTGACCAAGCCGGCCGCCGTGGATCGCCCGGTCCCCGGCGGCACTTGACCGGCACCCGGGCGTCAAACCCGCGAAGGCTGCGCAAACAGCCGCGACAGCAGCAGGCGATCGAGCGCCCACACGACGATCAGCGACGCGCCCACCAACGGGAAGGCGATCGCCAGCCCGAGCATGATCACCATCGCGGTTTTCCACTTCGGCAGGTCATGACGCAACGGCGGCACTCCGAGGCCGCCCACCGGCCGCCGTTTCCACCAGATCACCACGCCGCTGACGGCACTGAGCAGGATCATCAGGCAGATCAGCAGCACGATCAGTTGATTCACCCAGCCGAACATCTTGCCCTCGTGCAACATCACGCCGGTCTCGGTCGCCCGCGCCACGCCGTTGTAGTGTTCCCAGCGCACATCGGCGAGGACCTTGCCGGTGTACTGGTCCACATGCAGGGTGGCGTCATTGCGCGGGTCGTTGGCGAACACCGAGACAGTGAATACGCCCTCGGCGGTGGTGGGCGGGGTGATGCTGTAGCCGGGCTCGACCTTGCGCGAGGTGGCCAGGTCGACCACCTGTTGCAGGCTGATGGTGGGCGCGGCGGGGGCGGCATGCATCGCGCCGTGGTTCATGTGTTCGGCATGGTCGCCGGACACCGGCATCGGTGTGTTTTCCATGGCCCAGGGCACGGTCTGTTGCGTCGCGGTGTTGAGCACGCGCGCCTGTTGATCGGAGGTCGGCACGTTGTTCCACATCGCCGCCGGGAAGCGGTTCCACAGGTCGGCGTATTGCTTGCCCCAAAAGCCGGTCCAGGCCATGCCGCTGAGCAGCATCACCAGCAACAACGCCGCGCCCCAGAAACCGGTGACGACATGCAGGTCGCGCCAGAACACACGGCCACGGGTGTTGAAGCGCGGCCACAGCACCCCGGACGATGACTTGCCGCGTGGCCACCACAAGTACATGCCTGAGATCACCAGCATCACGCCCCAACCGGCAGCGAGCTCGACCAGGCGGTCACCCACGGTGCCTATCATCAACTCGCCGTGCAGGGCGCGTGCGATGGCTTGCAGGTTGTTTTTCGCGTCCTGCGTGCCGAGCACGGTGCCGCGATACGGGTCGACGAACACCGTCATTTCGCGGCCGCCGTCGTGCATGACGAACTGTGCGCTGCTGGTGGCGTCGGCCGGTGGCAAGTATTTGCTGAGCCGGCCCTGGGGGTAGGCGGCCTTGGCGCGCTGCAGTTGCTCGTCGGCGCTCAGTGCGCGTTCGGCGGCGGGGACGGTGAGCAGGTGGCCGTACATCAGCGGGTCGAGCTGGGGCTTGAACAGGTAGATGATGCCGGTCAGGGCCAGCAGCACCATGAAGGGCGCGACAAACAGCCCGGCGTAGAAGTGCCAACGCCAGGCCAGGTTGTAGAAGGAGATTTTTTGTGTGCTCATCAGGGGGGGCTCCGCAAGGTTTTGTTTTTTTGGGGTCAGTTACACCGCCATCGGGGGCAAGCCCCCTCCCACAGTTGGCATGCATTCCAAGTGTGGGAGGGGCGGTGCGACGATTCGACTTGCCCCGATGCTTTTAGAAGCTCATGTCGACCTTGGTCCAGAGCGTGCGCCCCGGCTCCTTGATGGCCTGCGGATCGTTGGCCGGGTAGCCGAACCCGGCGTTGCCGGCCAGGTTCAAGTGCTCGGCGTAGGCTTTGCCGAACAGGTTGTCGACGCCGGTACTGACCTTGAAGTTTTTATTGATGCGGTACGCCGCGTTCAGCGAGAACACGCCAAAGCCGCCGCTCTTGTCGTAGTCCTTGCCGACCACGTTGCCTTTGTTCTGATCGATGCGGTTTTGCGCGGCGACCACTCGCCACAGGGCGCCGGCGCTCCAGTCGTCCTCGCTGTAGGTCAGGCCCAGGCGCGCATCCAGCGGCGGCATTTGCGGCAGGGGCTTGCCGTCGCTGCTGTTCTTGCCCCAGGCGTAGGCGAGGGTGGCGTCGGCCTTCCAGTTTTGGGTCAGCTTGTACGCCGCGCCCAGTTCGCCGCCCATGATCCGTGCGTCGACGTTGCGCGCCTGGGACGTGGTGCCCATCATTCCGGTCCGGTAGTCGAACAGGATGAAGTCGCGTACCTGGCCGACGTAACCCGAGGCCCAGGCTTCGAGGTCGGCGGTCTTGTATTGCGCGCCGAAGTCGAGCTGGGTGGTTTTTTCCGGTTTCACGCCATCGAACGCGTTGACCGAACCGGCCGCGCCGGTGTTGGGGGAAAACAGTTCCCAGTAGTCCGGGAAGCGTTCGGCGTGGCCCAGCCCGGCGTAGAGCGTGGTCGGGGTGTCTGCCAGGTCGTGCTCGTAGCGCATGAAGCCCGAGGGCAGGGTGTCGGCGCGGGTGTCGTCGGCGGTCGGGTTGGCGCGTGCCGACATGCCTGAGCCGATGGTCTGGCGGAAGTCCCGGGCCGAGGCGCGGTCCAGGCGCGCGCCGGTGATCAGGCGGTCGCGGTCGGCGGCGTACCAGGTCAGCTCGCCGAATACGCCGTAGTTATGGAAGTTGGCGTCCTTGTTGCGCGGCAAATCCTTGTAGGTGTCGACGCCCATGCTGCTGCGCTGGCGGTGTTCGTTGGTCTGCGCATCCAGACCGCCGATCAGTTGCAGGTCGGCCCAGCGCCAGGTCGCCTTGATCCGCGCGCCGAGGGTGCGGCGGTCGACGTTGGAGGCCATGGGGCCTGCCATCATCCCGGTGCCCGACGGGACGCGCAGGCTGTAGTTGTCCATGACGTGGTCGGCGTAGTTGTAGTAGACCTGGGCCTCGACCTTGTCCAGCACCTCGCCGATATTGGATTTTTCGAAGCGCAGCCCCAGGCTTTCGCGCAGGAACTGCGAGCCATCCATGCCGCGCCCGGCGTAGCGCGCCTCGCCATCGCCGCGGCCGGCGGTGAGTTCGAGCAGGGTGTCGGCGTCGGGGGTGAAACCGACCGCGACGTCACCGTTCCACTTGTCGTAGCGCGAGGCGACGGTGTCGTTGTTGCCGTCCTTGTAGTCGTCGGCGTGCGCCTGGTTGCCGATCACCCGCACGTAACCCAGGGGCCCGCCGGCAGCGGCGTCGATGACTTTGTCGAAGCGCCCGTTGGAGCCGGCCAGCACGCTGGCGTTGAGCCGCGTGCCCAGTTCGCCGAAATGCTCGGGCTCGCGCTCGAACAGGATGGTGCCGGCCGACGCGCCCGGGCCCCAGAGCACGGTTTGCGGGCCTTTGATCACGGTGAGTGTGTCGTAGGTTTCCGGGGAAATGTACGAAGTGGGCGCGTCCATCCGGCCCGGGCAGGCGCCGAGCATCATGCTGCCGTTGGTGAGGATGTTCAGGCGCGAGCCGAACATGCCGCGCAGCACCGGGTCGCCGTTGGTGCCGCCGTTGCGCACCAGGGCGAAGCCGGGGATGGTCTTGAGATAGTCGCCGCCATCGCTGGCGGGCACCGGCTGGCGCGGGTCTTTCGGGTTGGTGACCACGGTCAGCGGCGAGCTGGGGGCGATCGCGGTGATCACGGTGGGGCTCAGTTCGTGCTCGGCGTGCTCATCGGTATCGGCATGGGCCTGTGGCATCAAGAGCGCGCCGCACAGAACGGCGAACACGGGAGTGCTTCCCAAACGGGTGTCAGCAGAAAACCTGGACATGAAAAATTCCATCTATCAATCGTAAACAACACGGCCAGCAGCCTGTGGCTGTCTGTCTAACGTCGGCCGGGGTGAAGTAACGGTGTCAAGTGCTTACGCGGCGATGGGTGGGGCACGGCTGCGCGCGCCGGGGAAAATGCTCTGCCGGGCATGGCCCAGGCGCGGTGAGGGGATGAGGGCGTTGGCCGGCGATGGGGCGCCGAGGGTGAGGTAGGACACGCTGCCGGGCAGTGCCGGGCAACTGAAGAGCAGGCTGCAATAGCCGCACTTTTCCCAGAGGACGTGGTGTTCGTCGGGGGCTTGTTTTTGAGGCGGACGGTGTTGCGGTTCGCCGTGGCACTCGGGCATGTCCATGGACATGCTCATGGACATGCTCATGGACATACCGGCGTGCTGATTCATCGGCATCGCTTGGGAAATCAGCGGACCGATAAAGATCATCAGCATGGCGAACAGGCTGATCCAACTGCCGCGCTTAAGGCTCACGGGCCTGCGGCGCGGCGCGGACAACCTGGCGCGAGGGGCGCCCATCGAGTGTTGGCCTACTCGCCGTGTTTATGCTCGTGGGGCGCCATCGGCGGGACTTTCTGTACGGACACTTGCACCTCGACGTCCCCGGCTTTTTCGAAGGTCAGGGTCAGTGGGAAGTGCTTGCCGTCGGCCAGTACGCTACGGTCTTTGAGGCCCAGCAACATCACGTGATAGGCCATGGGCGCGAAGGTCAAGTCACCCTTGGCCGGCACGGCAACGCTGGGCACTTGTTGCATCTTCATCAATGCGCCTTGCATCACATGCTCATGCAGTTCGGCTTTGTCCGCCACCGGCGTCTTGGCGCTGAGCAGGCGGTCCGGGGTTTCGCCGGTATTGTGAACCACAAAGTAGGCCGCGACGGTCGGCGCGTTGGGGGGCAATTCCTGGGACCAGGGGTCGCTGACCAGCAGGTCGCCGGCCTTGAAGTCGTCGGCATTGGCAGCACTGAACACCGGCAGCAGCAATGCGGCCAGAAGCAGGGAAGATTTGAGCATGGCAGTTCTCCAGAACGGTTCTAAACGCAGTTCACTTGCGAAGACCATCAGACCGTTGGAGAGGCGCGCGGGTTAAGGCTCGGCCATTGCTGGCGCGGCGTCGGGGACTGCAATGACGGCGGCGGCAGGCTCTGCGCCGCCTCGAACCGCGTGACATACAACTGCGGCACATGCCCCGGCAACGCCACCAACGGCGCCGAGCCCGAGCAACACCAGCAATGCTGCATGGCGGAATGATCGTCCTGCGCCGGTGCCGGAATGTCCAACTTGCCCAGGGCAACGGTTTTCAGGCTGGCGCCATTGGACGAACAGAAACTGCCCCACAACAGTTGCTGCGCGGGGTCCTTGGACTGCTGCATCGCCCCGGCCAGCGGCATGGCAAAGGCGTTGAACAGCACTGCAAAGCAGGCGATCCAGACGATTGCAAAGCGTTGACGGGCCATGGCGGACAATCCGTAGGGTTAAACGATCAGGCGGGTATTTAGCCTGATCGGGGGGGATAAGTAAAAAGTGGCGGTGTGGTTTGGTGTCGCAGTGTGTCAGAGCGCGGTGGCGTGAAGTTTGAGCCCCAGTGCTCTCATGACCTTCATGATAGTCGCGAACTCGGGATTGCCAGTGCTGGAGAGGGCTTTGTACAAACTTTCTCGTCCTAGGCCGGCGTCGCGAGCGACTTGGGTCATGCCTTGGGCGCGAGCGATATCGTTCAACGCTGTGCGAATCAACAGACCGTCGCCAGCATCTTCTTCAAAGCAAGCATCCAGATAGGCGGCCATCTCAAAAGGAGTCTTGAGATATTTTGCGGCATCGAAACGGGTAAAGGATTCGCTCATAAGTCACTCCTTGCGGCCAAGATTTTTTGCCATGTGTATTGCACGCTGGATGTCTCGGCTTTGTGTTGATTTGTCGCGGCCCATCAGCAGCAGATAAACCACCTTGTCTCCGGTCAATCACGGCCCATGTCAACCAAAGTGAACGCTAAACCACATACGGATTTATCTGGTAAATACTGCGCAGCCACCCTCGCGTTCGAGTGAAACTCCAAACTGAGACGATAGGAATCCCATCCTCCTGTAGTCCCAATCGGCAGCGGTAACTTCACTGGCCCTTTGGACTCGTGCGGTTTCCCAAGTGTGTTATGGATACTCTCTTGGTTCATCGATAGGCCGAATGGTGCAGGTAGCTCACCCGCGTACTTGGGCTCTCCCTCCGCCAGTGCAATCAGGCAAAAAACGACTCGCTCTAACCGCATGGTTTCAGCCCAAAACCAAAGCTCAATGCCTGGTTCCGGCTTATGGATGAAATGGGTATTTTGGCTATCTGCAAATAAAGGTTTTATCGACCCTACGAGAAGTAAGCCCGCGGCAATAAAATCGTTGTAAGTGCTGCCCAAGCCTCTTACCAAACGATTGATTTTTACTGCGTCCATTCTAGTACCACCCCTGATTTTCGTTGACCTTATGCATTTGAGTACGCGCCATCTCAAGATCAGACTCGGCGAAGCCGTGATCCAGAAGGTATGGCTTGATAGCATCGAAATTGCTGTCTACTGCATGACGAAGATCGCCAGCATCTAACGCCTGTTTTTCCTCCGTGTTTCGCCAGCCGTAGGTCTCACTAAACTTCTGGTGGATGTGAGACGGAATCGCAATGCTTGCAGCATTATTTAACGTGTCCTTAAGCTGCTTCTCTGTAAAGCTTATTGCATAGCGTTCGAGATGACGTCTTATTGCCGCCTGCGAAGGCATATGATCCACATGCAGCCCCTTACGCAGTCGTCCGTTGAACGCACCATAGATATCGACTTCCAATGGTCTGACCGCTGGCTTGGCAAACACCAAATACAACGGCGGCACACCCGAGTCAGCAGGAAACGTAATGATCGTGTCCTGCCAGGTAACATCCTCTGCATCCTGGCCTGGGTAGTGACTGATTGCCGAATCCTGCCCCACCGTAACCGGATGAACGAACAAATTATCCAAGCGTTCCGGTGTACCCGGATACGGGCTCGGCGTACTGACCACCGGCCCATTGTTCGGCGTCCAAGTGATGCTGATGCCATCTAGCACCGCGACCATCGCGCTCTTGTCCGCATTCCAACTGGCTTGCGCAACAGACACACGATCAGCGCCACTTTCAGGCTTGGTATGTATGCCGTAGACGCGTAGTTCACCTGATTCATCCTGGCGAAACTGAAACCGCACTCGCGTACTGGCCGAGCGCATACCTGCCAGTTGTTCCGGGGTGTAGAGCGTCGAATCACCCATATCCCTTGGCCAAAAAGCCAGCAGCACGACGTTGAGTGCTGAACTGGCTCCGGCCAGTCCTCGTATGGCCCAGGCGCCAAGGTCGCTGCCGAGTGTTCCGGCGACCCTCCCGACGGCACCCGCAGTGCCGGTCGAAGCCATGACGGCCGTGGTGCCAAAGTTTGTCGCGTGTTCAGGGCTGGTTCCTGCCGCCGTGGAACCGACCGGCACCGAAACGCATGACTTGGCGAACACACACCCATCAGCGGCACGATTCATTACGCCGGGGGTGGATAAGTTGGAAACGGGCGGGTTGGGGGTGTTTGGTCCGGTCCAAGTGAAGGCGGCACGCTGGGGTTGTGTTTCGAACACCTGACACTTGAAGCGCTGGCAGGCGATCAGCTCCGGTGGCGGGTCGCATTTGCACAGACAGAGATCACCCTCAAGCGCCGCTTGTTTACCGCCCCAGTCTTCGTGCAGGCGAGGCCCAACGAGCGCGATGACGCCTTCAGTGCCGCATGCCGGACAAGCGACCCGGTCACCCTCCCTGGCGATCATTTGGCCGTTGAAGCTGGTGCGCTCCAGGCCACTGATCACTTTGCCGCCCGCCGTGGTCGTCGCGCCAGTGGTGATGTTGTAGCGCTTCACACCTGGCTCTCTACGCGATATCCAGGCTGCAGAAGGTCAGGGATGCCATCGTCGTCCGCGTACTCCACCACCTGAGCCAGGTTTTGCAGGTTGCTGACCACTGTGTTATCGGAGCTGTTCATGTCACTTCCTTTTTTTGCGTGCAGAGGCCTCACACACCATCGTGGTGTTGAGTCGTGCAGAGGGGATCGCGCCGGGAATGGCGCCAGGAAGAGGCTGCTGAATGATGAAGGACCAAACAACTGACCGTTCGGCTAGGTTTTTGTAAAAACAGAAACTTCCGACAAGTGTTTGAGGTTGCCCCTAGGAAACTCGCTCTCTAGTCTCCGTACACCGTTGCAAACGCAGCGGGCGGGCGTCGCGGCCCATGTAAATTCAGGCGCAAAGTGCCATTGTCCGCTTTCAGTTGACGCCTTTTTATCGTCTACTGTGCGGCGCTATGGTGGCTGTGCGCGGGATACCTTCGGGTATGCCGGGTTGCCTTAGGACCGGTCCGCGAACCTGCGCACAGCTGCCACCCCATCGCGTCGCGGCGATCAGTGGCAGCTCCACTTTCCTGAGGAGCTTCACAATGATTAAACCCACCCCAAATCCCCCCGTCCGGCTATTTGCCGTGGCCGATGGAATCAGCACCGAAGACCTGTTGGTCAACCTCATCGAAACACTCGCCTCGGCCGATGCACTGAGTTGCGACCTTGCGTTTAACCTGGATGGCCCGAAACGAGAGGAATTGCTGGGCGTTGCGCAGTTGATAGGACTGGCGCAGTTACTGGCTGATCGCGTACAGGATGGTGTAGGGCAGATGACTGCCGCGAGGCGCTAATAGCCTGAGGAGTGATCGTTCCTGTGTTCGTCCAAAGGAACGATCTGCCAACTGTGTCGACAGCGTCGACACAATCGGCTCTCCGAATACCCCACGCTAGTTTTCCAACATTTCATGTTTGATGCACAGACATGCCAGCACAGCATCATCTGTGTGACATTGGTGGTGTGGTTTGATGTCGCAAATTATGCGGTGGGAACTCCGTGGACCTGCATATCGACACCTAACGCTTTTCTAATCACTGCAAAAATCGCTGCCAGGTTATTCATGCTTGGGTTTCCGCTGGCTGACAACATCCGATGCAGGCTTTTACTAGGTTTAGCGGTCTCTTTCGCAAGCCCTTCAAATCCTACTGTGGCGTTGACCAAATCACGCAGAATTACGCGTGAAATTTCCGGCTCGCCATTGAGAAAAAGCGTAGCAGCCTCATCCAGGAGTGCTTGGGCAAATTCAGGGTCGCGTTGAGCGCGTTCGGCGATGGTGTGTTTGTAGCTGCGGGTTAGCGCCATGCTGGTTACCTCTTTTGTTCCGATGCCTTGCGCCGCTGATACTCTGCGATCAGCGACTTTACTGCGGTGAGATCGCGTTTTGGGCTGACGTGGTTGTCGCCTCGGTATTCTTCAATCTCAATCATTGGTCATCCAGAAGGTAACAAATAGGTTACCAATCAAGCAGGCGAGCGATCCTGACTTATCGAATGAAGTTTGCCAACGCGATGAGTGTTTCTTCCAGCGACAAGAGTTCCCGATCCACTTGAGCCAACACCGGCCGCCTCAACACCAACACCGGCACCCCTCGCTCGCGCGCCACTTCCAGCTTCGGTTCGGTGGCGGTGCTGCCACTGTTCTTGCTGATCAGCACATCGATCTTTTGTCGTTCGAACAACGCACGCTCGTTTTCGATCAGAAACGGCCCACGCGCGCCGATGACTTCGCAGCGTTCATTGCCCGGATACACCTCCAACGCGCGCAGTGTCCAGAATTGCTCCTGCGGGATCTCATCAAGATGCTGCAACGGCTCGCGGCCCAAGGTGAACAGCGGGCGCTTGAAGGGTTTCAGGGCCTCGATCAGCTCGGCCCAGTCAGCGACTTCGCGCCAGTCATCCCCCGCTTGCGGTCGCCATGCCGGGCGGCGCAGGGCCCAACACGGTACACCGCACAACCGTGCTGCCTGGGCGGCGTTTTGGCTGATCTGTGCCGCATACGGGTGGGTGGCGTCGAGGATCAGGCCGATGTGTTCGTCGCGCACGAACTGCGCCAACCCTTCAACCCCGCCGTAGCCACCGACACGCACCTGGCAGGTGAGGTCGGTCGGCACGCGGCCCACACCGGCCAGACTGTAGATATGTTCGGGGCCGAGGGTGCGGGCGATGGCGAGGGCTTCGGTGACGCCGCCCAGTAGCAGGATCGGTTTCATAGGGGCTTGATCACGTCCAGCAGGGTGATCGGCAGCGCCTGGCGCCAGGTGTCGAATTCACCGAGCGGCTGGGCATGGGCCACGTGGAGGCGGGTCAGTTCGCCGCCGTGTCGGGCGCGCCAGGCCATCAGGGTCATTTCGCTTTGCAGGGTCACGGCGTTGGCGACCAGGCGGCCACCGGGGCGCAGGTGCTGCCAGCAGGTCTCGAGCACGCCGTCGCGGGTGACGCCGCCGCCGATGAAGATCGCGTCGGGCGTTTCCAGGCCGCCGAGGGCCGCGGGTGCGGTGCCGCGCACCAGTTGCAGGCCGGGCACGCCGAGGGCGTCGCGGTTATGTTCGATCAGGCCTTGGCGGCCGGCATCGGCTTCAATCGCCAAGGCGCGGCAGCTCGGGTGGGCGCGCATCCACTCGATGCCGATGGAGCCGCTGCCCGCGCCCACGTCCCAGAGCAATTCGCCGGGCAGTGGCGCCAGGCGGGCCAGGGTCATGGCGCGCACGTCGCGCTTGGTCAGTTGGCCGTCGTGTTTGAATGCCACATCCGGCAGGCCGGCGAGGCGCGACAGGCGCGGGGCATCGGCGTCGGCCAGGCAGTCGATGGCGACCAGGTTCAGATCGGCGACCGCGGCGTGCGGCCAAGCGTGGGCCACGCCATCGACACGCCGCTCAGCCGCGCCGCCCAGGTGTTCAAAGACGCTGAGGCGGCTCGGCCCAAAGCCGGATTCAGCCAACAGCGCGGCAATCGCGGCAGGGCTCTGTCCATCGTTGCTCAACACCAGCAAGCGCACGCCGCTGGCCAGATGTGCATTCAACGCCGCCAAGGGCCGGGCCACCACCGATAACGTCATCACGTCCTGCAACGCCCAGCCCAGACGCGCCGCCGCCAGCGACACAGAGGAGGGCGCCGGCAAAATCAGCATCTCTTCAGCCGGCACCTGCCGCGCCAGGCTGGCGCCGACGCCGTAGAACATCGGGTCGCCGCTGGCCAGCACGCACACCGGTTCACCGCGTCGCGCCAATAGCGGCGCCAGGGAAAACGGGCTCGGCCACAACTGGCGTTCGCCGCGCACGCACACTGGCAACAGGTCCAATTGACGCTGGCCACCGATGATCCGCGCGGCACGCAATACGGCGTGCCGGGCGTTTCTGCCGAGCCCTTTGAAGCCGTCTTCACCGATGCCTATTACCGTCAGCCAGGGCGACATATGAATTCCTTGAACGACATCCGACGGGCAGGCTTTTCATGCCGTCGGACAAAGCAGGCATAATACCGCGCCTTGACCCGCGAACCGGTAGCCCCGTGAACCCAATCCCTGCTCTGAACACCTTGCGCCCCTCGGCTTGCCCGGGGTTGCTGCGTATCGTCCAGGCGTTGGACGGCGGCATTTGCCGGATCAAACTGGCCGGCGGCGCGATCAGCGCCGCACAAGCCCATGCCGTGGCGGACGCGGCCCAGGCCTATGCGGGCGGGGTGATCGAGGCGACCAACCGCGCCAACCTGCAGATCCGCGGGATCGGTGCCGAGCAGCAGGCTTTGATCGCGATGCTCCTTGCCGCAGGCCTCGGCCCCAGCACCGCCGCCGGTGACGACGTGCGCAACCTGATGCTCAGCCCCAGCGCCGGTATCGACCCGCAGATGTTGTTCGATACGCGCCCGCTGGCCGACCAGATCCTCGCCACCCTGCAAAACCACACGCGCTTCCACGAGCTGTCGGCCAAGTTCGCGGTGCAACTGGATGGCGGTGAAGCCCTGGCGATGCTCGAACATCACCATGACCTGTGGCTGTCGGCCTTTGAGCAGGGCGGCGAAACACTGCTCGCGTTCGGCCTGGCCGGCTGCCCGGGGTTGGATGCGCCGTTGGCGGCCGTGCGCTTGGAGCAGGGGCATGCCTTGGTGGTGGCGGTGTTGGAACGGTTTCTGGACCTGGCCACGCCGGCGCAAACACGCATGCGTCATCTGCCTGTGGATAACTTCCTGGTCGGGCTGGACCTGCCGTTATTGCCGGTCGATGGCTTCAAGCGCCCGGCCAGCGGGGCGTGGCTGCACCTGGGAAGTTATCCACAGCGTCAGCACGGTCGGGTCTACGTGACCGCCGTGACGCCGCTGGGTCGACTCGACGCCTCCATGCTCAAGGGCGCAGCGCAACTCGCCGATGAGTATGGCGACGGCACGCTGCGCTTTACCCCCTGGCAAGGCCTGCTGCTGCCCAACGCCAAATGCCAGGATGCCGCCGCGATCACCGCGCGCCTGGAACTGCTGGGCTTCCTCTGCTCGGCCGGCCAGCCGCTGGCGCAGCTGATCGCCTGCACCGGCTCCAGCGGCTGCGGCAAAGGCCTGGCCGATACCAAGGCCGACGCGATGCAACTGGCCGCGCTGCGCCCCGGCCACGCGGTACATCTGTCCGGCTGCGCGCGTTCCTGCGCCGCCGCGCACATCGCGCCGGTGACCTTGCTGGCGGTCAGCCCCGGCCATTACGACGTCTATTTTCGCGAAGCAGCCCAGCCCGGTTTCGGCCGGCTGCACGCGCGCACTCTTTCTATTGAAGCGGCGGGCGCCCTGCTGCGCGCTCACCCACGGAGCAACACCGATGATTGATTACATCCGCGACGGTCAGGAGATCTATCGCAACTCCTTCGCCATTATTCGCGCGGAAGCCAGGTTGGAGCGCATCCCGGCCGACCTGGAAAAACTCGCGGTGCGCGTGATTCATGCCTGCGGCATGGTCGAGGCGATCGACGGCCTGCAGTTCTCCGCAGGCGCAGGCAAGGCCGGGCGCGAGGCGCTGGCCGCGGGTGCGCCGATTCTGTGCGATGCGCGGATGGTGTCCGAAGGCGTGACCCGTGCGCGGCTACCGGCCAACAACGAAGTGATCTGTACCCTGCGCGACGAACGCGTGCCGGCGTTGGCGCAGAAGCTGGGCAACACCCGCTCCGCCGCCGCCCTGGAACTGTGGCGCCCGCACCTGGCCGGCAGTGTGGTGGTGATCGGCAATGCGCCGACCGCCTTGTTCTACCTGCTGGAAATGCTCGACGCCGGCGCGCCGAAACCGGCGTTGATCCTTGGCTTCCCGGTGGGCTTCGTCGGCGCCGCCGAATCCAAGGCGATGCTGGCCGCCGACAGCCGTGGCGTGCCGTTCGTGATCATGCAGGGCCGCCTGGGCGGCAGTGCGATGGCGGCCGCGGCGGTCAATGCCCTGGCCACGGAGGTCGAATAATGCCGGCACGCGGACGTTTGATCGGCCTGGGCGTCGGCCCCGGCGACCCGGAACTGATCACCCTCAAGGCCCTGCGCCTGCTGCGCGAATCGCCGGTGGTGGCGTACTTCGTGGCCAAGGGCAAAAAGGGTAACGCCTTCGGCATCATCGAAGACCACCTCGTGGCGCAGCAAACCCTGATGCCGCTGGTGTACCCGGTGACCACCGAAGCGTTGCCGGCGCCGCTGTCCTATGAACAGGTGATCAGCGATTTCTACGACAGCGCCAGCCAGGACGTCGCCGCGCACCTGGACGCCGGCCGCGATGTGGCGGTGATCTGTGAAGGCGACCCGTTCTTCTACGGCTCCTACATGTACCTGCATGACCGCCTGGCCGAGCGCTACGAAGCGCAGGTCATCCCCGGCGTGTGTTCGATGCTCGGTGGCGCCTCGGTGCTCGGCGCGCCGCTGGTGTATCGCAACCAGAGCCTGTCGGTGCTGTCGGGGGTGCTGCCCCATGAAGACCTCAAGCGTCGCCTGGCGGATGCCGATGCGGCGGTGATCATGAAGCTGGGGCGCAACTTCCCCAAGGTGCGCCAGGTGCTCGAAGAACTCGGCCTGGCCGAGCGTGCGCTGTATGTGGAGCGCGCGACCATGGCCAACCAGAAAATCGTCCCGCTGGATCAAGTCGAGCCGATGTCCTCACCGTATTTCTCGCTGATCATCGTGCCCGGTGAACGGTGGCAAGGTTGATGCGCCCGGCGATCGTCATCCTCGGGCAGGGCAGCCTGGCCACGGCGCGCAGGATTGCGCAGGTGTATCCGGGTGCGGTGATCCACGGCCTGCTGGGCCGGGTCGACGGCGCGGACCAGAGCTACCGCGAATTCGGCGCAACCCTGCGCCAGCTCTATCAGCAAGGCACGCCGCTGATCGCGCTGTGCGCCGCCGGTATCGTGATCCGCACCCTGGCGCCGCTGCTGCTGGAAAAAGGTGAAGAACCCGCCGTACTGGCCGTGGCCGAAGACGGCAGCGCGGTGGTGCCGTTGCTCGGTGGCCTGGGCGGGGTGAATGACATGGCGCGGGAGATTGCCGCGGCGTTGGGCGTGGCCGCCGCGATCACCACCAGTGGCGAGCTGCGTTTCGGCACGTGCCTGCTCAACCCTCCGGCCGGTTATCAACTGGCGGACCTGGAGCTGGGCAAGCGCTTCGTCAGCGACCTGCTTGCCGGCGAAAGCGTGCGTATCGAAGGCGCGGCGCCGTGGCTTGACCAGGCCAACCTGGCGCAGGACCGACAGGCGCGCCTGGCGATCCACGTAGGCAGCGCCGAGCGCGTACCGGCGGCCAACGAGTTGCTGATTTATCCACAGAGCGTGTGCGTCACCTGCAAGCCCGGCGCGCAATTGGCGCAGCGTGTGCGTGGCGCGTTGCATGCCTCGGGGATTGCCCTGCAGTCGCTGGCCTGCCTGTTGGCCAGCGATACCCAGATGGCCGAACCGTCGTTGCACGAAGCGGCGTTGGAGTTAGGCGTGCCGCTGCGTTTCGCCGAGGTGGAGCAAGCGGCGGACGTCGTTGTTTCGGTCGCCGAGCAGCCCTTGGACGTGTCCCAGGTCGGTCGCCCGCGTGGCCGCCTTGCGGTGATCGGCCTTGGCCCTGGCGCCGCCGACCTGATGGTGCCGGCGGTGAAGGCCGAACTGGCGCGCTGTACCGATGTGCTGGGGTACGAAACCTACGTCCGCATGGCCGGGCCGTTCCGCGACGATCAGGTGCAGCACTGCACCGACAACCGTGAAGAAATGCAGCGCGCCCGCCACGCTTTCGCGCTGGCCGCCCAAGGCCGTTCGGTGGTAGTGGTGTCGTCCGGCGACCCTGGTGTGTTCGCCATGGCGGCGGCGGTGATCGAGGCGCTGCACGAGTCCGACGACCCGGCCTGGCACCAGGTCGAGCTGGAAATCCTGCCGGGTGTTTCCGCGTCCCTGGCCACCGCGGCCCAGGCCGGCGCGCCGTTGGGGCACGACTTCTGCGTGATGTCGCTGTCGGACAACCTCAAGCCCTGGTCGATCATCGAGCAGCGCCTGGACCTCGCGTCCCAGGCCGACCTGGCCCTGGCGTTCTACAACCCGATCTCGCGTGCGCGGCCGTGGCAACTGGGGCGTGCCCTGGAGATTGTCGCGCAACACCGCAACGCCGCAACGCCGGTGGTGCTGGGCCGCGATATCGGGCGGCCGGGCCAGACCCTGCGCGTGACCACGCTGGGGCAACTGACCCCGGAACAGGTGGACATGCGGACCATGGTGCTGATCGGCTCGTCCACCACCTGCGCGTTCCCGCGCGCCGGCGGCGGTGAGTGGGTGTACACGCCGCGCTGGTATGGCGAAAAACCGGCCTCCTGAAAAGCGCCGCGCGAGCGCCGGAAAGCTCCGAATGACGCTGGGTGAACACCTGCCGTGATTCGGGGCTTTTTCTTTTTTTATCGATGAAATCCGGAACTGCCCGCGGGGCGCCCAACGAATGCTGGGCTGCGCTTTGCGAGCGCTGCCGGCAAGGGATGTTTGTCGTGTGGAAAGCCCGTCGGCGCCTGGACTAGTGTGGACACACGCCCCATGTGGGGTGCTTGTGGAGAACTGAAAATGGAGCGACATCACAGAAGGATCAACAGCACCAAGCGGCGCAAATTGATTGCCGCCTATAAGCTGCCCGGCGCGCCGGGGACGCACGCGGCTTTACCGCTGGATACCGAGGACGGCTGCAACGCGGCGGTGGTCAACAATGGCGTGATCTCGTTCGCCGACGGCCTGAGCGGCCTGAACCGCGAATACATCCGCAAAAGCTATCTGTTGGCCAGCAGCTACGTCAGCGATGTCTTGAAGATCAGTCGCGGCACGGAGGGCTGGTACGACGAATTTATCAAGGTGATGATCAGCCTGGGCTGGCTGCCGGTGCGCAGCCGGTTCGAGCGGGTCTCAAGCGCCGGCAAGGGGCTGACGGTGCAACTGGCGGCGCTGAATATCATCGCCACCCTGCTGGCCTCGACCTCACTGGCCGGGCCTCTGCTGACGGCGCTGCCGAAACTGGCCGCCGATGCGCTGGAAACATTGAAACAGATGCCGGCGTCATTCGAGCTGTTCAAGCGCAATAGCAGCGTGCATCAGGGTGGCGATTTTGGCTTGGCGTCCTGCGCCGAAACCGACGGCGAAGTCATGATGGTGCTGGTGACCTACAGCTCCCATGGCGTCAGCAAGCACGTGGGGCTGCCTTTTCTTGAGTGGGACAGTTCCTCGTTCGAGGCCTTCAGCGGGCAAACCTGCCTGGTGCTGAATACCTCGGTGGTCAACGAAAAAACCATCCAGTTGATGCGTGAGAGTGCGGGCGACAAGGTGCAACTGGCGATCGCCAAATACCGGATCTAAGGCACCAGGTAGCCGCGCACCCCGGTAAAGATGATTTGTGCGGCCAAGGCGCACACGAACAAGCCCATCAAGCGACTGACAATCTGCAAGCCCTGGTCACCGAGAATCCGTTCGATACGGTTGGACAAATACAGCACCACGCCCACCGTGAAGCTGGCCAGGGCGATGCTGAGGATGGCGGCGATTTTGTCGTCCCAATGGGGCTGGCTGACGCCCATCACCAGCAGCGCCCCGATGGTGCCGGGGCCGACGGTGAGGGGAATGGTCAGCGGCACGATGGTCACGTCCTGCTGCACGTTATCGGTCTGCACCGCCGACTTGCCCTGCGCCATGCCCAAGGCCGAGATGAACAGCACGCTGCCGGCGCCGATGCGGAAAGCGTCCACGGTGATGCCGAACACGCTGAAAATCACCCGGCCGAACAGGTAGAGCAAGACGCTCGACACCAGCGTCGCCAACGCCACTTTCCAGGCCAGGCGTCGCCGTTCCTTGCTCGAATAGCCGCGGGTCAGGCTGATAAAACAGGACAACACGAAGAACGGGCTGTAGAGCACCAGCATCTTCAGGTAAACGCTGAATAACACGTGGAGCATGGGGGTGGCTCGCGACAGAAGGAGATTGGCGGAGTCTATCAGGCGACAGAGATCAAATGTGGGAGGGAGCTTGCTCCCGATGGCGGTGTGACAGTCAGCTTATTTGTAACTGTTCCAGCGCTATCGGGAGCGAGCTTGCCATCGCTGTCTTTCAGTCGATGCATAGGTGACTGGTCCACCGCCATCGAGGGCAAGCCCCCTCCCACATAGGATCAGTGGTGTTCATCCATTGTGTGGCAGACGCAGGCTCAGTGTGGGAGGGGGCTTGCCCCCGATGGCGGTGTGACCGTCAGCTTATTTGTAACTGTTCCAGCGCTATCGGGAGCGAGCTTGCCATCGCCGTCTTTCAGTCGATGCATCGGTGACTGGTCCGCCGCCATCGGGGGCAAGCCCCCTCCCACATTCGAGCGCATTTGACGTTAAGAGGGCGCATGCTCCGGCCGTGGCTGACGCTGCGCCACCCAGTACTCCACCAGCTCGCGCAATTGTGACAATTCCACCGGCTTGGCCATGTGCCCGTCCATCCCGGCCTGGCGTGCGCGCTCTTTGTGTTCCGAGAGGATGTGTGCGGTGAGCGCCACCACCGGCGTGCGAATGCGCTGGTGGCTGACTTCCCAGGCTCGCAACTGTTGGGTCGCGGAGAAGCCATCGAGGATCGGCATTTCACAGTCCATCAACACCAGATCATAGCGCTGGGCCTTCATCGCCTGCAGGGCTTCTTCGCCGTTGCTCGCGGTGTCCGGGTTGAGGTTGAGCTTGCCGAGCATGCCGCGGATGACTTTGGTGGAGATGCTGTTGTCTTCGGCCACCAGGATGCGGAAGTCGCTGGGCACGATGATGGCCGCCGGCGCGTTGAGGGGCGCGCGTGGCTGCCCGCCGCCTTTGCTGCGCTGGGTCAGTTCGTCGGCCAGGGTGGTCTTGAGGGTGTAGCCGGCCACCGGCTTGGCGAGGATGCGCTTGATCCCGCAATTGCGCGCAATGATCTTGCTCGGCGCGTTACTGATGCCGGTGAGCATGATCAGCAGGATGTCGTGGTTGAGGCTCGGGTCTTCCTTGATCTTGGCTGCCAGTTGCATGCCGGTCATGCCGGGCATGTTCTGGTCCAGCAGCACCACGTCGAAGTAATCACGCAGGTGCGCCTTGGTGCGCAACAACGCCAGGGCTTCCTTGCCCGACGGCACGGCGCTGACATTCAGGCCCCAGGCGGTGCATTGCTGCACCAGCACTTTGCGGCAGGTGTCGTTGTCGTCCACCACCAGTACCCGCGCACCCTTGAGCGGGCCGTCGAGGTCGGAGGTCGGGTGTTCCAGGCGTTCAGGGTCCAGCGGCAGGGTCAGCCACAGGGTGCTGCCTTGTTGTGCGCCGCTCTTGATGCCGAATTCGCCGTTCATCAACAGGATCAACTGGCGCGCGATGACCAGGCCCAGGTGGCCGCTCAAACGGGTGGCCGAGAGGAAGTTCTTGCTGTGCAGTTCGCTGTGCAGCAACGCATCGCGTTCGGCGGCTTCCATTGGCAGGCCGCTGTCCTGCACAGCAATGCGCAGGCGCGGCTTGGGGCTGCGCTCGTCGAGGGCGACGACGATCAACACTTCGCCTTCATCGGTTTTCTGCAGGGCGTTTTCCAGCAGGCTCAACATCGCCTGGCGCAGGCGCGTCGGGTCGCCGCTGATCACCCGCGGCACCTGGGGCTGGATAAAGCTGATCAGCTCGACGTTCTGCTGCTCGGCCTTGGCGCGGAAGATGCTCAGGCAGTCGTCGATCAGCGCATTGAGGTCGAACTGCACGTCGTCCAATTCGATCTGCCCGGATTCCAGCTTGGAGATATCGAGGATTTCGTTGATCAGTGTGAGCAGTTCGTTACCGGCGCTGTGGATCGTCTGCACATAGTCGCGCTGTTTGACCGACAACGGCGTGCCCAGCAGCAGTTCGGTCATGCCCAGCACGCCGTTCATGGGGGTACGGATTTCGTGGCTGATCTTCGCCAGGAACTCGGCCTTGGCGGCGATTTCGGCGTTGCTGGCCGCCAGCTCGCGGCTGAGGCTGAAGCGTGCTTCGACGATGGCGCGCTGGCGTTCGCCGAGGGCCAGGCTCATCAGCAGGCCACTGAGGCAGATAAAGCTGAGCAGGGTAATGATCAAGCCTTGCGGCGCCAGCAGCGTGAGGCCAAGCAAGGCCGGCAGGATGATCAGTGTGCCGATGTTGAACACCACCATCCCCGCCACGAACAACCGCGCCGGCCGGTAGCCTTTTTGCCAGTGATAGGCCGAGACAAACAACATGCTCAGGCCGGCCAGGGCCACCAGGACGTAAGTGATGATGTTCAGCGGCAACGTGTTGACGAACAACAGCAGCAGGCCGCACAGCACGATCAACAGAATGTCGGCCATCAACAGTTTGTTCAGCGGGTGCGGGCCCAGCGGCATGAAGAAGCGATAGGCAAACATCAGCCCGCACGGTGCGGTCAGCAGCAGGGCGAGGTAGGCGCCCGGCGTCTGGATCGCGTGCCAGTTCTGCAGCCATGGCCCCAGCAGGTTGAGCAGCAACGCCAGGCTGAGCAGCAGCAGCACTTCGCAGGCCGCCAGCCACAGGCTGCTGCGTGAGCGGTGGTAGGCGAAGCGGGAGAGGTTGTGCAGGATCAGCATCAGCAGACAGCCGAACAGCAGGCCGTAGATCAGCGTCTGGCTTTGGTCGGCGGCGGCGAGTACGGCCGGCTCCAGGGTGATATAGGGGCGCAGTTCGTGTTCCGAGACCAGGCGCAGGTACACCTCAAGGGGCTTCGGGCTCTGGGGCATCGGCAGCATGAAGTCGCTGCTGGGCAGCGGGCGCTCGGCCTGGGGCTGGCGCGTGCCGGTGGTTTGCTGTTCCACCAGGGTGTCGCCATCCAGCACATACAGACTCAGGAGGGAAACGTCCGGGGCAAACACCCGCAGCACTTGCTCGTGCTGGCCGGGTTGCAGCTTGAAGCGTACCCACAACGCACCGTCCGGCTCGGCGGCAGTGATCCGGTCCAGTTCGATGGGGCTGAATTGATTGGTGTAGCGGGGCGAACGGATATCGCTCAGTTGCAGGTCGGCCTGTTCATCAAGCAATACTGCCCAGCCACTGCCTTGCGCAGCGGCCTGGGCCGGGAGCAAACAGAGCAGTGTCAGCAGACTGACAGTGAAACCTATGGCGATCCTGAGCCAGCGCACGGCGAAATCCCTTCGTAGGTTGAAGCACGGGTTAACTATGCGCGGGGTCATACGAGTACGGCAAGGGCCAGAGGCCCTTACCTAACCGAACGGATAGCGACTTAATGAGTCTCGCCACGTTCACGGGCAATCGCGCGATAGCCGATATCTTTACGGTAGAAGCAGCCGTTCCAGCTGATTTTCGCCGCCAGTTTGTAGGCCTGTTGCTGTGCAGCGTCGACACTGGCGCCCATCGCGGTGGCACATAGCACACGGCCACCTGCGGTCACCACCTTGCCGTCCTGCAGCGCAGTGCCCGCATGGAACACTTTGCCTTCCAGCGTCGCCGCCGCGTCCAGGCCTTCAATCACATCGCCCTTGGCGTAGTCGGCCGGGTAACCGCCAGCTGCCAGCACAATGCCGACGCTCGGGCGTGGGTCCCACTGGGCTTCAACCTTGTCCAGGGCCTGGGCCAGCGCGGCTTCCACCAGCAGCACCAGGCTCGATTGCAGGCGCAGCATCACCGGTTGGGTTTCCGGGTCGCCGAAGCGGCAGTTGAACTCGATGACCTTCGGGTTACCGGCCTTGTCGATCATCAGACCGGCGTAGAGGAAACCGGTGTAGACGTTGCCTTCATCGGCCATGCCGCGCACGGTCGGCCAGATCACCAGGTCCATCACACGCTGATGCACTTCGCTGGTCACGACCGGGGCCGGGGAGTAAGCCCCCATGCCTCCGGTGTTCGGGCCGCTGTCGCCGTCGCCGACGCGCTTGTGGTCCTGGCTGGTGGCCATCGGCAGGACGTTCTTGCCGTCGACCATCACGATGAAGCTGGCTTCTTCGCCGTCGAGGAATTCTTCGATGACCACGCGCGAACCGGCTTCACCGAAGGCGTTGCCGGCGAGCATGTCGCGCACGGCGTCTTCGGCTTCCTGCAGGGTCATGGCGACGATCACGCCTTTGCCCGCGGCCAGGCCGTCGGCCTTGATCACGATCGGCGCGCCTTTTTCACGCAGGTAAGCCAGGGCTGGCTCGATCTCGGTGAAGTTCTGGTAGTCGGCGGTCGGGATCTTGTGGCGCGCCAGGAAATCCTTGGTGAATGCCTTGGAACCTTCCAGCTGGGCCGCGCCGGCGGTCGGGCCGAAGCAGTCCAGGCCGCGGCTGCGGAACAGGTCGACGACACCGGCAACCAGCGGCACTTCCGGACCGACGATGGTCAGGGAAACGTTTTTCTCGGCGAAATCCGCCAGTTGTTCCAGGGCCAGCACGTCGATGGCGACGTTTTCGCACTTGGCTTCAATGGCGGTGCCGGCGTTGCCGGGGGCTACGAATACTTTCTGGACGCGTGGGTCCTGGGCAACTTTCCAGGCCAGGGCGTGTTCACGGCCACCGCTGCCAATAATCAAAACATTCATTTCAAAAACCTCTGAGAAACGCTGTGCTTCCCTGTAGGAGCGAGCTTGCTCGCGAAGGTCGTCAACGATAACGAGGGAAACCTGACACCTCGTGGCGTTTTTGAGTTTTTCGCGAGCAAGCTCGCTCCTACAGTCGGGAAGCGGTGCTGTTTAGTGACGGAAGTGGCGCATGCCGGTGAAGACCATGGCGATGCCGGCTTCGTCAGCCGCAGCAATCACTTCGGCATCACGCATCGAGCCGCCTGGCTGGATCACTGCGGTGACGCCGGCCTTGGCCGCGTTGTCCAGGCCGTCGCGGAACGGGAAGAACGCGTCGGACGCCATCACCGAGCCCGCTACCTGCAAACCGGCGTGTTCAGCCTTGATCGCGGCGATGCGCGCCGAGTTCACACGGCTCATCTGGCCGGCGCCGACACCGATGGTCTGGCGGTTCTTGGCGTAGACGATGGCGTTGGACTTGACGTACTTGGCCACTTTCCAGGCGAAGATCAGGTCGTTGATTTCCTGCTCGGTCGGTGCGCGCTTGGTCACCACTTTCAGGTCGGCGCTGCTGATCATGCCGATGTCGCGGCTTTGCACCAGCAGGCCGCCGTTGACGCGCTTGTAGTCCCAGGCAGGGGCACGTTCGGCCGACCATTCGCCGCAGGCCAGCAGGCGCACGTTGGCTTTGGCGGCCACGATGGCGCGGGCTTCCTCGCTGACGGACGGGGCGATGATCACTTCGACGAACTGACGCTCGACGATGGCCTTGGCGGTCGCGGCGTCGAGTTCGCGGTTGAAAGCGATGATGCCGCCGAAGGCCGATTCGGTGTCGGTGGCGTAGGCCAGTTCGTAGGCCTGGCGGATGCCGCCTTCAGCGTCCGGGCTCACGGCCACGCCGCACGGGTTGGCGTGCTTGACGATCACGCAGGCCGGCTTGACGAAGCTCTTCACGCATTCCAGCGCGGCGTCGGTGTCGGCCACGTTGTTGTAGGACAGTTCTTTGCCTTGCAGCTGGGTCGCGGTGGCGATGCCCACTTCGGCCGGCTTGGCTTCCACGTAGAACGCCGCGCTCTGGTGCGGGTTCTCGCCGTAGCGCATTTCCTGGGCCTTGATGAACTGGCTGTTGAAGGTCCGCGGGAACTGGCTGCGACCTTCTGTGCTGAGGGTCTCGGCGGCCTGGTTCACGGTGCCCATGTAGTTGGCGATCATGCCGTCGTAGGCGGCGGTGTGTTCGAATGCCTTGAGCATCAGGTCGAAACGCTGGGCGTAGGTCAGGCCACCGGCTTTGAGGTTTTCAAGCACCTGGGCGTAGTCGCTGGCGTTGACCACGATGGCCACGTCTTTGTGGTTCTTGGCGGCCGAGCGAACCATGGTCGGGCCGCCGATATCGATGTTTTCGATGGCGGTCGGCAGGTCGCAGCCCGGCTTGTTGATGGTGGCTTCGAACGGGTAGAGGTTGACGGCCACCAGATCGATCGGCTTGATGCCGTGCTCGTTCATGATGGCATCGTCGATACCGCGACGGCCGAGGATGCCACCATGGATTTTCGGGTGCAGGGTCTTGACCCGACCGTCCATCATCTCTGCGAAACCGGTGTAGTCCGCGACTTCTACTGCGGCCACGCCGTTGTCTCGCAGCAGTTTGAAGGTCCCGCCCGTGGAGAGGATTTCCACGCCCAGGGCTTCCAGCCCCCGGGCAAATTCGAGAACCCCGGTCTTGTCGGAGACACTGATCAAGGCGCGGCGGATCGGCAGGCGGGTAGTCTGGTCGGTCATTTCAATTTCCATCAAAAGCAAAGGAGTCAGCAAAAAAGGCGACCGGTTTTACGCGGGCGCCTTTCTGGTCGGATTGAATGCTTACAGCAAATCGTATTGTTTGAGCTTTTTGCGCAAGGTGCCACGGTTGAGGCCCAGCAGCTCACTGGCTTTGGTCTGGTTGCCCTTGACGTAGTTCATCACGCTTTCGAGCAAGGGCGCCTCGACTTCGGAGAGCACGAGGTTGTACACGTCCGTGACGGAAGCGCCCTCAAGGTGGGCGAAATAATTGTGCAGCGCCTTCTCGACACTCCCGCGAAGGGTCTGGCCTTCTTCGCTCGGCGTGTTGAGGTGCTGTTTCAAATTGACGTTGTCGCTCACGGGTGTTGTTCCACTCACTAAAGTCTCGGTCATCATCGTCATGCGGCCACCCCCTCTCCGTCCCCTGTCACCAGGCTCTTGTCACGTTCGCTGAAGAACTCACGAACGTTGGCGCACTGTGCTTCCGTATCATCCAAACGATTGAAGTGGGCGCGAAACTCCCTGGCGCCCGGCAGGGTTGCGAGATACCAGCCGACATGCTTGCGAGCAATGCGTACTCCCATCACGTCTCCGTAGAAGGCGTGCAGGGCGGCCAGATGCTCTAGCAGAATACGTTCCACCTCGATCAACCCCGGTGCCGGCAACAGCTCGCCGGTACGCAGAAAGTGTTCGACTTCACGAAAAATCCATGGCCGCCCCTGGGCGGCCCGGCCAATCAACAGGCCATCGGCACCGGTCGCATGCAGCACGCGCCGGGCTTTCTCGGCTGAGTCGATATCGCCATTGGCAAATACCGGCATCGACACGGCCTGCTTGATCGCGGCAATGGTGTCGTACTCGGCTTCGCCGGTGTAAAGATCGGCGCGGGTGCGGCCATGCACCGCCAGCGCTGAAATACCCGCCTGTTCGGCGATCTTCGCCACCGTCAGGCCATTCTTGTTGTCCCGGTCCCAGCCGGTACGAATCTTCAGGGTGACCGGTACATCCACTGCGGCGACAACGGCCTGCAGGATCTCGGCGACCAACTGCTCATCCTTCAACAGCGCGGAACCGGCGGCCTTGTTGCAGACCTTCTTGGCCGGACAGCCCATGTTGATGTCAATGATCTGCGCGCCCAGCTCCACGTTGGCCCGGGCCGCCTCCGCCAGCATCTGTGCGTCGCCACCGGCGATCTGTACCGAGCGGGGCTCGGGATCACCTTCGTGGATCATGCGCAGCCGCGATTTGCGGGTATTCCACAAGCTCATGTCGCTGGTGACCATTTCCGAGACTACTAGACCCGCGCCCAAACGCTTGCACAGCTGACGAAAGGGCTGGTCGGTGACCCCCGCCATTGGCGCGAGAATCAAACCATTGTGCAATGTGTATGGGCCGATGCGTACCGCCGACATAGGACTTCCCTGTTGTGGGGCCGGATCATTAGAGTTCGAAAAAGGGTTGGCATGATACCCGCTCTCGATGACTGGATAAAGGCTGAATTGGATAAAATCTGAACAGTTATTTCTTTATCGCCACCGGTTTGGTTGCCGGCGGTCCAGTCAATAATCCGTCGTCAAACCTCGATGACCGCGCCGATTCACTCGGGCGAATGAAAGCTCAGGCTGTAATTCACCGCTTTGTTGCCGGGGTCGAGGATGTCCAGGGAGATATGGATCGGCGTCTGCGACGGCATTTCACTGACCCCGGCCAGCTCACCGCTCAGGTATTCGGCGGGCTTGAAGCGCCGACTGGCGATCAGGTTGCCGTTCAGGTCGGCAAAGCGCAGTTCCAGCAACGGAAACGGCTGGGAGAACGTCGCGCGGTTATAGATGATTGCATCCACCACCAGCGCACCGGCGAATTCAGGATGGCTGCGCACCACCAGGTTGCTGCTCTTGATGTGCGCGATATCGACCCGTGACGGCACCGTGCAGCCCAATGTCGGGCACAGTTGCTGGAACCACGGGCGATAGGCGTCCTGGCGCGCCAGGTCGTCGAACTGGTAGGCAATGTACTGGCCGGCGAGGCCGGCGGCGGCGATCAGCACCAGCAACAGCCAGAGCAGGCGACGGCCCCAGCTTGACGGGCGTTTGCCGGCGTACAAGTGCAGCGGGTCATCTTCGAGGTCCTGCAGCAGCTCGTCGTGGGCGCTGGCGGCGCTGCGCGAGCGCTTGCGGCCTTGGGGGCGCTCGTCGGGTTCCGGCGCGTCCACGTCGTCGCTGACCGCGCTCACGGGTGGGTCGAGTTCGTCGTCTTCATCGGCAGGTGTGGAACGCAGCGGCGGTTCATCGTCGATGTCGTCGGTGGCGAGGGACATCGACGGTTCGGTGCGCTGTTTAGTCGCAGGGGCATTTGCCGGTTCAGGTTCGTCTTCGGGCGCTTTGGCGCGTTCTTCAGGCGGTTCGCTGAACAGGCTGGCGGCCCATTTTTCTTCCTCGGCCTTGATCGTGTCGCGGCTGGCGCTGAGGGCATCTTCCTTTTTGCGTCGGTCGGCGCTGCCTTGCCGGCGTTCCGCGCCCAGCGGCTGGGTGTGTTGAATCTCGCGGCGTTCCAGCTTGGCCAGTTCTTTGTCCAGGTCCAGGTTGTCCAGGTCCAGCTCTTGCGCGGTCCACTGTTTCTGGCTGATCGCCCGCGGCGCCTCGGCGGCGTGCTCCGCTGCGGCCGGCTGTTCAGGCTTCGGCGCTTGCGCGTGGGCGCGCTGCTCCAGCAACTGGCGCGCGGCGTTGAACACTTGCAGGCACGAGCCGCAGCGCACCACGCCGCGCGCCACGTTCAACTGAGCGTGGCTGACGCGAAAGCGCGTTTGGCAATGGGGACACTGGGTGACGAAACTGTCGGTCATGCGGCCATCCGATTCAGGCAAGCGCTCATTCTAGCGCCGACGCCCGCTGATGCGTACCCAGCCATCACGATTGGCGATCGGGTCGAGCTCGAAATCCTGGGCGTAGGCTGCGGCCACGTCTTCACCCTGTTCGGCGAGGATGCCCGACAGCGCCAGGCGGCCACCCGGCTTGACCAGGCTCGACAGCTGCGGCGCCAGGGCCACCAGCGGGCCGGCGAGGATATTGGCGACCAGCACATCGGCCTGCACCTGGGGCAATTGCTCCGGCAGGTACAATGGGAATTTGCCTTCAGCAATGTGGTTGCGCCCGGCGTTATCGCGGGAGGCTTCCAGGGCCTGTACGTCGATATCGGTGCCGACGGCTTCCTTGGCGCCCAACAACAGGGCGGCAATCGCCAGAATCCCCGAGCCGCAGCCGAAGTCCAACACGTGGCAATCGTTCAGGTCCTGGCCGTCCAGCCATTCCAGGCACAGCGCGGTGGTCGGGTGCGTGCCGGTGCCGAACGCCAGGCCCGGGTCCAGCAGCAGGTTCACCGCGTCAGGCTCGGGGGCGGCGTGCCAGCTCGGCACGATCCACAGGCGCTGGCCGAAACGCATCGGCTGGAAGTTGTCCATCCAGCTGCGTTCCCAGTCCTGGTCTTCGATGATTTCGCTGTGGTGCTCCGGCAGTGGGCCGCCGGTGAGCAGTTCCATATGGGCCAGGACGCTGGCGGCATCGGTGCCGTCTTCGAACAGGGCCAGCAAGTGGGTGTGGGACCACAGCGGGGTGGTGTTGAGTTCCGGCTCGAAGATCGGCTGGTCTTCGGCGTCCATGAAGGTCACCGAGACGGCGCCCACTTCAAGGAACGCGTCTTCGTAGGTTTCGGCTTGTTCTGGGCTGATGGCGAGACGGACTTGCAGCCAAGGCATGGCGGGCACCTTTGAAAAAATGAGTGTGCAGCGGGGAGGGGCTGCGAAAGCGCGCAAGTTTACGCGAGCGTGGAGAAGAAGACGACTGTACTGACAGTACGCCGACCAAATGTGGGAGGGGGCTTGCCCCCGATGGCGGCAGCTCAGTCATAGATTAGGTGACTGACCCACCGCTATCGGGGGCAAGCCCCCTCCCACATTTGGACTGTGTACATCTTCAAAATGGAGGGGCCACAAACAACAAAGCCGCCCGAAGGCGGCTTTGTTGGGTGGAGCACTTACTGGTTGGCCAGTTTGTGTTCCAGGTAGTGAATGTTCACACCACCTTCGCAGAAGCCTTCATCGCGGACCAGATCCCGATGCAGCGGGATGTTGGTCTTGATGCCGTCGACCACGATTTCGTCCAGGGCGTTACGCATGCGGGCCATGGCCTCGTCGCGGGTAGCGCCCCAGGTGATCAGCTTGCCGATCAACGAGTCGTAGTTGGACGGAACCTTGTAGCCGCTGTACAGGTGCGAATCGACGCGAACGCCGTTGCCGCCCGGTGCATGGAAATGCTTGACCAGGCCTGGACTCGGGATAAAGGTTTTCGGGTCTTCGGCGTTGATCCGGCACTCCAGGGAGTGGCCGTGGATCTTCACGTCGTCCTGGGTGAAGGACAGCTCGTTACCGGCGGCGATGCTCAGCATCTCCTTGACGATATCGATACCGGTGACCATCTCCGAAACCGGGTGTTCTACCTGCACGCGAGTGTTCATCTCGATGAAGTAGAAACGGCCGTTCTCGTAGAGGAACTCGAAAGTGCCGGCGCCACGGTAGTTGATGTCGATGCACGCCTTGACGCAACGCGCCAGGACTTCCGCACGGGCTTTCTCGTCGAGGCCCGGTGCCGGTGCTTCTTCCAATACCTTCTGGTGACGACGTTGCAGCGAGCAATCGCGGTCGCCCAGGTGGATGGCGTGGCCCTGGCCGTCGGACAGCACCTGCACTTCCACGTGACGTGGGTTGGTCAGGTACTTCTCCAGGTAGACCATCGGGTTGCCGAACCAGGCAGCCGCTTCGGAGCGCGTCTGCTTGGCCGCTTCGATCAGGTCTTCTTCCTTGTGTACCACGCGCATGCCGCGACCACCGCCGCCGCCTGCGGCCTTGATGATCACCGGGTAACCGACTTCGCGACCGATGCGCAGCGCAGTGGTCTCGTCCTCGGGCAGCGGGCCGTCGGAGCCTGGAACGGTCGGCACGCCGGCCGCGATCATGGCGTCCTTGGCCGAAACCTTGTCACCCATCAGGCGAATGGTCTCGGCTTTCGGGCCGATGAAGGCAAACCCGGATTTTTCCACCTGTTCGGCGAAATCGGCGTTTTCCGCGAGGAAGCCGTAGCCCGGGTGGATGCCATCAGCGCCGGTCACTTCCGCAGCGGCGATGATGTTCGAGACTTTCAGGTACGAGTTCGCAGCCAGTGGCGGGCCGATGCAGATGCTTTCGTCCGCCAGTTTCACGTGCATCAGTTCAGTATCGGCCGTCGAGTAAACAGCGACGGTCTTGATGCCCTCTTCCTTACAGGCGCGCAGGATACGCAGCGCGATCTCGCCGCGGTTGGCGATCAGGACTTTTTGCAGTTTCTTCGCAGGTTTCAACATCGAAGGCGCTCCGCGGTTCAAACGATGGTGAACAGCGGCTGGTCGTACTCAACCGGCTGACCGTTTTCTACCAGAATGGATTCGATGACACCGGCTTTTTCGGCCGTGATGTGGTTCATCATTTTCATCGCTTCCACGATGCAGATGGTGTCGCCTTCTTTCACGGTTTTGCCGACTTCAACGAAGGCTGGCGAACCCGGTGCCGGGGTGCGGTAGAACGTACCGACCATTGGCGACTTGGCCACGAAGCCGTTCAGCTTGGGCGCAGCAGGCTCGGCGGCGGCGACAGGCGCAGCGGCGACCGGAGCGGCAGCGGCAGGTGCCGGTGCTTGCATCTGCGGCGCGTAGAATTGCTGGGCCGGGGTCTTGCTGTGACGGCTGATGCGTACAGACTCTTCGCCTTCCTTGATTTCCAGCTCGTCGATGCCGGATTCTTCCAGCAGTTCGATCAGTTTCTTAACTTTACGGATATCCATGAATCGTCAACTCCCAAGGGTCGGTCAGGGGCGCTTGGCCGGTTGTTCAAGTTGTTCCAGGGCGGCCTCCAGGGCCAGTCGATAACCGCTGGCGCCAAGGCCGCAGATCACACCTACCGCTACGTCGGAGAAGTAGGAGTGATGGCGGAAAGGTTCGCGTTTGTACACGTTCGACAAATGCACTTCGATGAATGGGATGCTCACCGCCAGCAGCGCGTCACGTAATGCAACACTTGTGTGCGTAAAAGCGGCGGGATTGATCAGAATAAAGTCCACGCCTTCGCCGCGCGCGGCATGGATGCGATCAATCAATTCGTACTCGGCATTGCTTTGCAGGTACAGCAAATGGTGGCCGGCTTCACGGGCCCGTCGCTCCAGATCGAGGTTGATCTGTTCCAGGGTCACTGCCCCGTAGACGCCCGGTTCGCGGGTGCCGAGCAGGTTCAGGTTGGGTCCGTGAAGAACCAGTAAGGTCGCCATCGGCTGTTCCTTGTTATTGATGTGGGTACGGCAGAACCCGGCGACTATGCCGCAAAGCGTTTATGACTGTCCAGTTCTATGCAGTAGGCAGCACGATTAGCGAGGATTGCGCGAAATTTGTGACTGCGGCCCAGGATCCGGTCATTGGTAATACCGTCTTGAAACCTGTGGCGATCAAATGTGGGAGGGGGCTTGCCCCCGATAGCGGTGTGCCAGTCTCAATATCTGCAACTGATCCACCGCTATCGGGGGCAAGCCCCCTCCCACATTGGTTCTTCGCGTGGCGCTAGATCGGGTCAGACGCGGAAGGCTTGGACGGCGGTGTTGAGTTGTCCGCCCAGCACCAGCAGGTGCTCACCCTGGCTGCGGCCTTGGCCGATGCGCAGCAGGTTGTCCTCACCCAACTGATGAATCCGTTCGCTGTTATCGCGAATCTCACTCACCGCACCGCTCTGCTGCGCGGTCACATCGGCGATACGCACGGAGGTGTCGGAAATGGTCTGGATCGCCCCGACGATTTCATCCAGCGCGCCGTCGGCGGCTTGTGCTTGCTGGGCGGTGGCTTCGGCGTGTTCGACCTGCGCGCGCATGCCTTCCACCGACTGGCGGGCGGCGGTTTGCAGGCCGGCGATGAGGCCCTGGATTTCGGCGGTGGCGCCAGCGGTGCGCTGGGCCAGGGAGCGCACTTCGTCGGCGACCACGGCAAACCCCCGCCCGGCGTCTCCGGCGCGGGCGGCTTCAATGGCGGCATTGAGCGCCAGCAGGTTGGTCTGGTCGGCGATCGAGCGAATCACCGTCAACACGCCGCCGATGGTCGCGGACTCTTCGGCGAGTTTCTCGATCATCTGCGCGTTTTGCTGCACTTCGCCCACCAGCGCGTGCAGCCCGGTCAGGCTCAGGCCGATCACCCGCTGGCCGTGCTTCACCGCCTGGCCCGCGCTGCGGCTGGCGCCGGCGGCCTGGCTGGCGTCCCCGGCGACTTGTTGAATGGTCGCTTCCAATTCGCCCAACGAATCGCGGATCTGCGCGGTGTCCCCGGCCTGCCGTTCGGCGCCATCATGCAGGCCGCTGCTCAGCTCGGCCAGGGCACGGCTGCTGCCGGCGACTTCCTCGGCATTGCCGCGAATGGTGCCCACCAGGTCCACCAGGTAGGCGCGCAAGCGGTTGAGGGAGGCTTCGATGTCGCGCAGTTCGCGGTTGGTCTTGCCCAAGGCAATCGGTTGGCTGAAGTCGCCTTCGGCCCAGGTCGACAGGGCCGGTGCCAGGTTGGTCAGCACCCGTGCCAGGCGCCGTTGCAGGGTATCGATCAGCAGGGCGATCAGCAGGATCAGGCCGATCATCACCCCTTGCATCAGGCGCACTTCGCCCTGGATCTTTGCGTGTTGCGCCCGCACGACGGGCTCCAGGCCGGCGATGGCCTGTTGCACACCGGCGATTTTCAGGTGGGTGCCGGCGGCGAGGTCGGCGCGCCGCTGGATCTGCTCGCGGGTACGCTTGAGTTCGGCCGGGTAGCGGGTCAGCAGGCTGTTGAGTTCGCGCTTGAGGTCGACGCCGGTGTCTTGTGTTTCGGTTTTTTCGCTGTTTTCCAGGCCCATCAGCGCCGAAAAGTCATCGGTGTTCGAACCGGCGTTGGCCTTGACTCCAAGTAAGGGCAATTGCTCCAGCAGGTCGGCCTGGCCGCGGATATTGCTGACTTCGCGCTCCACATCATCCGCCAGTTCGGCGCGCCCGCTGCTCACCAGCTTGTCGCGGGCCAGGGACAGCTTGCCCAGGTGTTGGGACGCCGCCAGCAGCGGCGGCAGGTAGCGCGCTGCGGCGGGCGAATCGACGCCGATGGCGTACTGGCTCAGTTGCTCGAGGTTCGCGCCCAGTTCGCGCTCGGCCTGCAACAGCAGCGCTTGCGGGTCGCCGGCCAGTTTGCCGGCGGCGAGCAGGTCGGTTTTGCTGAAGGTGTCCAGCTCCTTCAGGCTGGGGCGCAGGCTTTGTGCGAGGTCGGCGGGCAATTCGTCCAGGTGCTGCAGCAGGCTTTCCAGGCTCTGGCTGGCGCTGCTCAAGCGCAGGGCGTCGCCGCTGGCCAGGTAGTCGTCGATGTTGCGTGCGGCCTGGCTCTGGAAGGTCTGCGACAACCCCAGGTAGCGTTCCATCAGCAAATAAGGCCGTTCCAGCGCGCGTTGCGACCACCAGAGCGTCGCCCCGAGTGCCAGGCACACGGCCACCAGAAGGAGGGTATTGAGATTGGTCAGCAGCTTCAGGCGCATGCGTGGTTTCAACCGACAGCAAAAGTTAAGTGCCTGAAGTTATTGCGTTTCTATTACAAAGTTATGACGGAATCGCTGGATTCCGGTGAAAAGATGGCACTTTGACTTGACGTGTGCGCGGCTTGAACCCGATTGCGTCCGGCATCCTTGGCGCGGTACAGCGCCTCGTCGGCTTGGGCGGCCATCATCAGGCTGTCGGAATCGTCGCACAGCTCCACCAGCCCGGCGCTGAAGGTACACCACAAGTCATGCGGCTGGGCCGGGTAGTGAATTTCGGCAAAGCGCCCACGGATTTCATCCAGCACCTTGCAGGCCGATTCCAAGTCGGTATCGGGCATCACAATCGCAAACTCTTCACCGCCGTAGCGGCCGATGTAGTCGGTCTTGCGCAAGCGTTGTTTGAGGAACAGCGCCAGGCTCTTGATCACGCGGTCGCCCATGGGGTGGCCGTGGCTGTCGTTGACGCGCTTGAAGTGGTCGATGTCGAGCATGGCAAAGCTCAACGGCTTGTTCTCGCGACGAGCGCGGAAGGTGCAGTCTTCGAGCAATTGCAGGATATGGGTGTGGTTGTACAGGCCGGTCAGGCTGTCGCGCACCATCCGCGCCTTGAGGTTGCGCGCACGGGCCGCGCGGTTGCGCACGGTGGTGATCAGGTGGCGCGGCTTGATCGGCTTGGTGAGGAAGTCGTCGCCGCCTTCGCTCATGGCGTCCAGCTGTTTATCCAGGTCGTCTTCGGCCGACAGGTAGATGATCGGCACGCTGACGTACCGGTCGTTATGACGGATCACCTTGGCCAGTTCGGTGCCGGTGCAGGCGGGCATGTACATGTCGAGGATGATCAGGTCGGGCTGGAAATCCGCCAGCTCGGCCATGGCCTGGATCGGCTCGATCAGCGTGCGGGTGATGATGCCGGCGCTGTTGAGCAGGCGCTCGGTGTGCAGCGCCTGGGCCCGTGAGTCGTCGATGATCAGCACTTTATAGGGGTCGTATTGGGCGACGCAGGTCAGCACTTCGATCTTTTCCAGCAGGCTCGAGGCTTCCAACGTGCCGGTCAGGAACTCCTCGCCGCCGGCGCGCACGGCGGCGAGGCGGGTCGGGGTGTCGGTTTCATGCAGGCTGAAAAACAGCAACGGCAGCTTTTGCTCCAGGCCTTGCTGGGCCTCGGCGGCCAGTTGGAGGCCGAGGCCCGGGCCGCAGAAATCCACGTCCATCACAATCGCCGACGGCAGGCGCTCGGCCATCGCCACGCGATACGCCGCCACGTTGTCCAGGGACTGGGCGCTCAGGCCAAAGAATTCCAGCTGCTTGGCCAGACGCTCGGCGCGATCATGATCGGCCAGCATCACGTAGATCGGCTTGCGCATCGGCGGCAGGAAGGTTTGCTCAAGCTGATCGCCCTGGCGCAGGCCGGTGCGGGACAGGCGTTGCATCAAGCGGTTGATTTCGGTGATCAGTTGACTGCTCAGGCGGCCGCGATTGGCGTCCACCGCTTTGAGCGACTCGCCGATGTGCTGCGCCAGTTGGCCGTGTTCGGGCTGTTCGAAGCGTTCGGCGAAGCGCAGCAGGCGCAGGTTGGCTTCGCTGAGTTCGGAGAAGTCGGCGTCGGACCATTCGCTGCGTTGCAGGCGCTGCCAGATCTCAAGAATTTGACGTGCCTGATGAATTACCCGCTGGGCAAAGTGCTGCTTGAGACGCTCACGGCTGGGGTCTTCTGGCTCGGTCATATCCTGACTACTAGTGAAGGTGCGTGCTGAGGTCGACTGGTGGCTCTATGCTAGCACCTCTTTTCGGTTACATGAGTGTCATACGTCAATTAACTGCGAGTCCCTGGCATTCATTTAGTGACTAATTGGTCGTGCAGCGGAAAAGGCGCGCATCCTTTATAGTCGAATGCCCCCTGGGCGTCCGTTGGATCATAGTTGTAGGGCGAAAAGCCCCGCATTGACGGGCACGATGGGGTAGGGTTGCTGTCGGAGTGTTTGAACGCACGCCGTCGATTGAAGTGCATGAACTCAAGTGATTGAAAGGATATCGCCATGCTGGACTGGAAAAACCGTGCAGGCAGTGCCAAAGGCCCCGCCCCTGAACCCAAGTCGGCCAACCGCAGCTATTTGCGTAGCGTGCTGATGAGCCGAGCGGTGCTCAGCGTACTCGGCTTGTATCTGTTGGTCACCGGTGCTTTGGGTTGGTACTGGAGCGAAGAGCCGGCGCTGTTCCCGGTCCAGCAGAACGCCCAGCTTGCCGCTGAAAAGGAAGGCAAGCAGATGGTGGTGGGTTACACCACTGTGGAAACCCTCAAGACCGTGGCCGGCACCTTGCTCAACAAACCTGGGGGCTATATTTCCAACGACCGTTTCCCGCCGGGCCTGTGGATGGACAACATGCCGAGCTGGGAATACGGCGTACTGGTGCAGGTGCGCGACCTGACCCGCGCCTTGCGTAAGGATTTCGCCCGTTCCCAGTCGCAGTCGGCGGAAGACGCCGACCTGGCCAAGGCCGAGCCGCGTTTCAACTTCGACAACAAGAGCTGGGTGCTGCCTTCCAGCGAGTCGGAGTACCAGGAAGGCATCAACTCCCTGAATCGCTATGAAGTGCGCCTGTCCGACCCGAACCAGCGCGGCGCCCTGTTCTACGCGCGCGCCGACAACCTCAACAACTGGCTGGGCGATGTCGCCACACGCCTGGGTTCGTTGTCGCAACGTCTGTCGGCCAGTGTCGGCCGGGTCAAGCTGAACACCTCACTGAAAACCGAAGCGCTGGCGCCGGGTGAAGTGCCGCAGCTCGATGAAGAAGTGGTGGAAACCCCATGGATGCAGATCGACAACGTGTTCTACGAAGCCCGCGGCCAGGCCTGGGCCTTGTCCCACCTGTTGCGCGCCATCGAAGTCGACTTTGCCGACGTGCTGGCCAAGAAGAATGCGACGGTCAGCGTGCGCCAGATCATTCGTGAACTGGAGGCTTCGCAAGAGCCGGTCTGGAGCCCGATGATCCTCAACGGCAGCGGCTTTGGCATATTGGCCAACCACTCGCTGGTGATGGCCAACTACATTTCCCGGGCCAACGCGGCGGTGATCGACTTGCGTCAGTTGCTTAACCAAGGGTGATGATGGACGTGACTCAAAAGGAGGCCGCGCACCGCGCAGCCTCCGATGCGGAACTGATCTGCTGGGTCGACGAGCACGACAACCCGCTCGGCGCCCTGGTGCGCTCCGACCTGCGCCAGCGCGGCCTGATCGGCCGTTGCACCTTTATCTTCCTGTTCAACTCGGCAGGTGAACTGTGCGTACACCGACGCACCCTGAGCAAAGCCCTGTACCCCGGTTTCTGGGACACGGCGGCAGGCGGGATGGTGGCGGACGGCGAGAGTTATGCCGAGTCGGCCGCCCGCGAGCTTGAAGAAGAGCTCGGCGTGGGCGGGGTGGAGTTGGTCGAGCATGACCATTTCTACTTCGAGGACGGCGACAGCCGACTTTGGTGCAGATCCTACTCCGCCGTGTGGGACGGTGCGCTGTGCCTGCAGCCTGAAGAAGTCATGGAAGCGCGCTTTTTACCCCTTGAAATTGTCCTGCAGGAAGCGCAACAAAAGCCCTACTGCCCTGACGCGCAAGAGGGCTTGCGGCGCTATCTGGCCTCACGTCGCTAAAGTTGTATAAATTGGCGCGATTTGGCTCTTAGCAAGTGAGCTTTTTGTGGTTACACTGCGCGACTTTTCACCCGAACCACCCTTGTTCCACCCCCTGATTCCTGTAGGAGCGAGCTCGCTCGCGAAAACCTCAAGCGCGCTGTGGGCATCCTGAATGTCCGCGTCATCGTTGGCGATCTTCGCGAGCGAGCTCGCTCCTACAGGAATCGGGGGCAATGACATGGGGGGGTCGGTAGCGCTGCCCCTGCCTGAGTGGGGCTTCGCGGTCGGCAACCGCCTGAGCGTTTGCCGATCAGTCTTTGTCCTCACAAGAGGATTGCCGGTGGCCAAAAAAGCCGCATCCTTCGCCGCCCTCGGTGGCCTGGTATTTTCCACCGACGCAGGTCGACACTGCCCGGACTGTCGTCAGCCCGTGGACGCCTGTACCTGCAAACAAACCCTGATCCCCGAAGGCGACGGCATTGCCCGCGTGCGACGCGAGAGCAAAGGCCGTGGCGGCAAGACGGTGACCACCATCACCGGCGTGCCGCTGGCCGAAGACGCGCTGAAGGAACTCGCCACCACGCTGAAAAAGCGCTGTGGCACCGGTGGCGCGTTGAAAGACGGGGTCATCGAGATCCAGGGCGATCACGTCGAGTTGCTGTTGGCCGAGCTGATCAAGCTCGGGTACAAGGCCAAGAAGTCCGGCGGCTGACAGCCTCTTTCCAACCAGTGTCTAAACTCTGTCCTGCGAGTGGGGTCTGACCTTACTCACAGGCAAATCGTCATTTTCATTCTTTAGACTGCGCCAGCCTCCAACGAGGGGCGGCGCCTTCGACTTCATTTATAGGGGACTTCAATGTCCGTACGACGCACACGCAAAGACGATGGCAGCCAATGGACAGTTGCGGACAGCCGCAGTGTTTACGGGATTCGTCATTGGGGGGCCGGGTATTTCGCGATCAATGATGCCGGTCGCGTTGAAGTCCGTCCGAACGGCCCGAAAAGCACGCCTGTCGACCTGTACGAGCAAGTCGACGAGCTGCGCAAAAGCGGCTTGTCCTTGCCGCTGCTGGTGCGTTTTCCCGACATCCTGCAAGACCGCGTGCGCCAGTTGACCGGTGCGTTCGATTCGAACATCGAGCGTCTGGAATACCAGAGCAAATACACCGCGCTGTACCCGATCAAGGTGAACCAGCAGGAGGCGGTGATCGAAAACATCATCGCCACCCAGGACGTGTCCATTGGCCTGGAAGCCGGCTCCAAGCCGGAACTGCTGGCCGTGCTGGCCCTGGCGCCGAAAGGCGGGACCATCGTCTGCAACGGTTACAAGGACCGCGAATTCATCCGCCTGGCGCTGATGGGCCAGAAGCTGGGTCACAACGTGTTCATCGTGATCGAGAAAGAGTCCGAAGTTGAGCTGGTGATCGAAGAAGCCGCCAACCTCAAGGTCAAGCCACAGGTCGGCCTGCGCGTGCGCCTGTCGTCCCTGGCGTCGAGCAAGTGGGCCGACACCGGCGGTGAGAAATCCAAGTTCGGGCTGTCGGCGGCGCAACTGCTGTCGGTGGTCGAGCGCTTCCGCGCCGCCAGCCTGGACCAGGGCATCCGCCTGCTGCACTTCCACATGGGCTCGCAGATCGCCAACCTGGCCGACTACCAGCACGGGTTCAAGGAAGCCATTCGTTACTACGGCGAACTGCGCAACCTCGGCCTGCCGGTGGACCACATCGACGTCGGCGGCGGCCTGGGCGTGGACTACGACGGTACTCACTCGCGCAACGCCAGCTCGATCAACTACGACATGGACGACTACGCCGGTGTCGTCGTGGGCATGCTCAAGGAGTTCTGCGACGCGCAGAGCCTGCCGCACCCGAACATCTTCTCCGAGAGCGGCCGTTCCCTGACCGCCCACCATGCCATGCTGGTGGTGCAAGTCACCGACGTCGAGAAACACAACGACGAAATGCCGCAGATCGAGAACAAGGAAAACCTGCCGGAAACCGTGCAATGGCTGGTGGACCTGCTCGGCCCGACCGACATCGAGATGGTCACCGAAACCTACTGGCGCGCCACTCACTACATGAGCGACGTGGCCACCCAGTACGCCGACGGCAAACTGACCCTGGCGGAAAAAGCCCTGGCTGAACAGTGCTACTTCGCCGTGTGCCGCCGCCTGCATAACTCGCTGAAAGCACGCCAGCGTTCGCACCGCCAGGTGCTCGACGAACTCAACGACAAGCTGGCGGATAAATACATCTGCAACTTCTCGGTGTTCCAGAGCCTGCCGGACACCTGGGCCATCGGCCAGGTATTGCCGATCCTGCCGCTGCACCGCCTCGACGAAGAACCGATGCGCCGCGCGGTATTGCAGGACTTGACCTGCGACTCCGACGGCAAGATCAAGCAATACGTCGACGAGCAGAGCATCGAGACCAGCCTGCCGGTACACGCGCTGAAAGAGGGCGAAGACTACCTGCTGGGTATCTTCCTGGTCGGCGCCTACCAGGAAATCCTCGGTGACATGCACAACCTGTTCGGTGACACCGACTCGGTGAACATCTATCAGCGTGAAGACGGTTCGGTGTACAGCGCCGGGATCGAGACCCACGACACCATTGAAGACATGCTGCGTTATGTGCACTTGTCGCCGGAGGAGTTGATGACCCATTACCGTGACAAGTGTGCGAGCGCGAAGATCAGTGCCAGCGAGCGCACGCAGTTTCTGGATGCGTTGCGTTTGGGTCTGACGCGTTCGTCTTACCTGTCCTCCTAAGCACCCATCCTTGTAGGAGCGAGCTTGCTCGCGAAGATCGTCAACGATGACATGGGCTGTCTGGATGCCCGTGTTGTCTGAACGTTTTTCGCGAGCAAGCTCGCTCCTACAATGACAATGACAATGACAGTGACGGTGACAGTGACAGTGACAGTGAGGGGCGCTTATCCCAGCCACTGATTCTGTCGGTTCAAACGCCAGGCAATCGTCCAAAGCGTAAGACTGCGCAGGGCCATGAACAGCAGGAAGCTGATCCACAGGCCGTGGTTGCCGTAGCCCTGCAACAGCCAGGCGAATGGCAGCAGGATCAGCACCGTCAGCAGCATGCCATTGCGCATTTCCCGCGCACGCGTGGCGCCGATGAACAGCCCGTCCAGCAGATAACTCCACACCGCAATCAACGGCAGCACCGCCAGGTATGGCAGGTAGATGTCGGCGGTTTCGCGCACGCTGGGAATGTCGGTCTGCATGGCGATGAACAGGTGGCCGGCGAAGGTGAAGAGCAGGGCGAAACCGACGCTGGCGATCAGCGACCAACCGCAGGCGACCACCAATGAACGGCGCAACGCCTGACGGTCGTGCGCGCCAATGGCATGGCCGCACAGGGCTTCGACCGCATGGGCCAGGCCGTCCAGGGCGTGGGCGGTCAGCAACAGGCCGTTGAGCAACAGCGCGTTGGCGGCCACGGTGGCGTCGCCCAGGCGTGCGCCTTGCACCGTGATCATGAAAAACACCGACTGCAATGCCAGGCTGCGGATAAAAATATCGCGGTTCACCGCCAGCAGCGGGCGCCAGCTGTGCCAGCGTTGCAAGGCGGCCCAGGCGATATGCCCGGGGTAGGCACGCAGGGCTTTTTGCGTGAGGGCCAGGCCGAGCAGGGCGCCGGTCCATTCGGCGATCACCGAGGCGCGTGCGGAGCCGACGACGCCCCAATCCAGGCCGAGGACGAACCACAGGTTGAGGGCGATGTTGACCAGGTTGGTGGTCAGCAGGATCGCCAGCGGTGCGCGGGCGTTTTGCGTGCCGAGGAACCAGCCGACCAAGGCATAGCTGGCAAGAGCGGCGGGCAGGCCGAACAGGCGGGTGTGGAAGAACTCGCGGGTCAGTTGATTGAGTTCGGGGGAGGGCTGCATCCATTCCAGGGCCAGGTGGCTCAGCGGGATGCCCACTGTACCGAGCAACATCGCCAGGCCCAGCGCCAGCAACAGACCTTGCAGCAGGATTTGCCGCAGCGCCGCGCCATCGTTGCGCCCGGCGGCCTGGGCGGCGAAACCGGTGGAGCCCATGCGCAGAAAACCCATGGCCCAGGCCAGGAAGGTATACAGGCTGGCCCCGACCGCCACGGCGCCCAGTTGGTGGGCGTGGGGCAGGTGGCCGATGACCATGCTGTCGACCAAGGCAACCAGCGGTACCGAGATGTTCGACAGGATCATTGGCGCGGCCAGGGCCCAGACGCGGCGGTGGGTGGGGCGGTGGCGCCAGTCGGTCAGTAAGGTGGACATGCAGGCTCCTTGGGGGAGCGGCATTGTAACTGTCCCCCCAGCACGCCGCAGAACCAATGTGGAATGGGGGGTTAAATGTGGGAGGGGGGCAAATGTGAGGAGGGCCAAATATGAGGAGGGTCAAATGTGGGAGGGTCAAATGTGGGAGGGGGCTTGCCCCCGATTGCAGTGGATCAGCTACAAATAAGCTGACTGACTCACCGCCATCGGGGGCAAGCCCCCTCCCACATTTGGCCTCATTCCACATTTAGCCCTCATTCCACATTTAGTCCCTCATTCCACATTTTGATTTTTTGTGATTTTGATCTTTTGTGTTTGTGGGATTTGGCTTGGATCGCGTGACGCGAAGAACCAAACTGCCCTCCGTCGGTCAATGTGACCAGCGCCACATCGGCTTGGCTGGCGCTGATATATAGTTCATCCCTCGGTTCCCTCTGACGACGAGTGCCCCATGCTTAACAAAGGACTGTTCCTGGCTTGCGCGCTGGCCCTGCTGAGCGCCTGCGATTCTTCCGATAAACCGACTGCGCCGAGCGCGCCGGCAGCCGCGAGCAGCGTGGCGCCGAAGCCGGCCAAGGCGGCGGTGGATGTGGCGGCGCTGAAGCAGCGCTATGCCGGGCGTGAGTTGAGTGTGGTGGACGTGTCCGAGGTGCAGTTGGACGGCGCCAGCACCTTGTCGGTGAGTTTTTCCGTGCCGTTGGACCCGGAGCAGAAATTCGCCGACAAGCTGCATCTGGTGGACAGCAAGTCGGGCAAGGTCGACGGCGCCTGGGAGCTGTCGGATAACCTGATGGAGTTGCGCCTGCGCCACTTGGAGCCGCAGCGCAAGTTGGTGCTGACGGTCGACCCCGGCGTGCGCGCGGTGAATGACAACCTGTTGCCCGCCGAGTACGTCGCCCGCCTGGAAACCCGTGACCTGCAAGCCACCGTCGGTTTCGCCAGCCGTGGCACGCTGTTGCCCACGCGCCTGGCCGAGGGGTTGCCGGTGATTGCGCTGAATGTCGACAAGATTGATGTCGAATTCTTCCGGATCAAGCCCGAATCCCTGCCATCGTTCCTCGCCCAGTGGGGGCGCAATACCAGCCTGCAAAGCTATGAATCGCGCGAACTGCTGCCGCTGGCCGATCTGGTCTACGGCGGCCGCTTCGACCTGAACCCGGCGCGCAATACCCGCGAAACCCTGTTGCTGCCGATCGCCGGCCTCAAGCAACTGCAGCAGCCGGGCGTATACCTGGCGGTGATGCGGGCGTCGGGCACCTACAACTATTCGCAACCGGCCACGCTGTTCACCTTGAGTGATATCGGCCTGTCGGTTCACCGCTACGCCAATCGCCTGGATGTGTTTACCCAGGCGCTGGACGGTGGCAAGGCGCTGGATGGCGTCGACCTCGAAGTGCTCGACGCCGAGGGCCGGGTGGTGGGGCAGGGCAAGACCGAGCAGGGCGGTCACGCCGAATTGCCGTTGCCGAAAAAGGCCCAGGTGCTGCTGGCCAAGCAGGGCGAACAAACCAGCCTGTTGCGCCTGGACAGCGCCGCGCTCGATCTGGCGGAGTTCGATATCGGCGGCCAACCGTCGCACCCGCTGCAGTTCTTTGTGTTCGGCCCACGCGATCTGTATCGCCCTGGCGAAACCGTGCTGCTTAACGCCTTGCTGCGCGACAAGGACGGCAACGCGGTCAAGCCGCAGCCAGTGAGCGTCGAAGTGCGCCGCCCGGATGAGCAGGTCAGCCGCAAATTCGTCTGGGACGCCGACGCCTCCGGCCTCTATCAATATCAACTGCAATTGGCCGGCGAAGCGCCGACCGGGCGTTGGCAGCTGGTGTTCGACCTGGGCGATGGCAAGCCGCAGTTGTACGAGTTCCTCGTCGAAGACTTCCTGCCCGAGCGCCTGGCGCTGGAACTCAAGGGCAGCGACACGGCATTGAGCCCGGCGGATAACCCGGTCATTCAGGTCAACGGCCGCTACCTCTACGGCGCGCCGGCGTCGGGCAACCGGGTCAGCGGGCAGGTGTATGTGCGTCCGCTGCGCGAGGCGGTGAAATCGCTGCCGGGTTACCAGTTCGGCTCCGTCACCGAAGAAGAGTTGAGCCAGGATTTCGAACTGGATGAAAGCGTGCTCGACGCCAAGGGCCAGGAAGCCCTGACCCTGGAAAGCAAATGGGCCGACGCCAAGTCGCCGCTGCAACTGATCGTGCAAGCCAGCCTGCATGAGTCGGGCGGGCGGCCGATCACCCGGCGCCTGGTGCAGCCGATCTGGCCGGCCGAGCAGTTGCCGGGCCTGCGCGGGCTGTTTGACGGCAAGGAAACCAACGGCGACGGCCCGGCGGAATTCGAAGTGCTGCTGGCCAACCAGGACGGGCAGAAACTCGCCGCGAAAAACCTCAAGGTCCGCCTGGTGCGCGAGCGCCGTGACTACTACTGGAATTACTCGGACAGCGACGGCTGGAGCTACCACTACAACGAGAAATTCCTCAACCTCGACGAACAGAGCCTGGACATCAAGGCCGGCGACACCGCCAAAGTCAGCTTCCAGGTGGAGTGGGGCCCGTACCGCGTCGAGGTCGAAGACCCGCAGACCGGGCTGGTCAGCAGCCTGCGCTTCTGGGCCGGCTACCAGGCCCAGGACAACACCGAAGGCGGAGCCGTGCGCCCCGATCAGGTCAAGCTGGCGCTGGACAAACCCGCCTATGGCGACGGCGATACCGCCAACGTCACGGTGACGCCGCCGGCGGCCGGTAAAGGCTACCTGCTGGTCGAGTCCGCCGAGGGGCCGCTGTGGTGGCAGGCGATCGACGTGCCGGCCGAGGGCAAAAGCTTCGCCGTGAAACTCGACCCGAAATGGGCGCGCCATGACCTCTACGTCAGTGCCCTGGTGATCCGCCCCGGCGAGCGCAAAGCCAACATCACCCCCAAACGGGCGGTGGGCCTGCTGCACCTGCCGCTGGATCGCACCCAGCGCAAACTGGGGCTGACCCTCACCGCGCCGGAAAAAATGCGCCCCAAACAAGCGCTGACGGTGAAAGTTACCGCGAAAAATGCCGACGGCAGCGTGCCCAAGCAGGTGCATGTGCTGGTGGCGGCGGTGGACGTGGGCATCCTCAATATCACCGAATACCCGACGCCCGATCCGTACTCCAGCCTGTTCGGCCGCAAGTCGTATGGCGTGGACCAGTTCGACATCTATGGTCAACTGATCGAAGCCGGCCAGGGCCGCCTGGCGAGCCTGGCCTTCGGCGGTGACGCCGCATTGGCCAAGGGCGGCAAACGCCCGGACACCAGCGTGACCATCGTCGCCCTGCAAAGCGCACCGGTGACGTTGAACGCGCAGGGCGAGGGTGAAGTCAGCGTCAATATCCCCGACTTCAACGGCGAGTTGCGCCTGATGGCCCAGGCCTGGAGCGATGACCGCTACGGCATGGCTGAAGCCAAAACCGTGATCGCCGCACCGCTGATTGCCGAACTGTCGGCGCCGCGCTTCCTCGCGGGCGGCGACCAGACCAGCTTGGCGCTGGACCTGTCCAACCTGTCGGGCAAGGCGCAAAAGCTCGACGTGCAACTGAGCGCCGAAGGGCAACTGGAACTGGTCGACAACGCCGCGCAATCGCTTGAACTGAAACAGGGCCAGCGCACCACGCTGCGCATCCCGGTGAAAGCCTGGGGCGGTCTGGGGCAGGGCAAGCTCAAGGTCACGGTGAATGGCCTGGACCTGCCCGGTGAAAACCTGCCGCCGTTCAGCCGCGAATGGACCTTGGGCGTGCGCCCGGCCTATCCGGCCTTGCTCAAGCACTATCGTGCGGTGCTCAAGGAGCAGCCGTGGAGCTTGCCGGCGGGGGCGCTCGATCAATTCGACAGCGCGGGGCGCGAGGCGTTGTTGAGCCTGTCGAGCCGGCCGCCGTTGAACCTCGGCGCGCAAATCAGTGCGCTCAAGGCTTACCCCTACGGTTGCCTGGAGCAGACCGCCAGCGGCCTGTACCCGTCGCTGTATGCCGACGATGCCTTGCTCAAGCGCCTGGGCATCAAGGGTGAGCCGGACGCCGAGCGCAAACGCAAGATCGAGCTGGGCATCGAACGCCTGCTGGGCATGCAGCGCTACAACGGCAGCTTTGGCTTGTGGGGCGCCGATGGCGAAGAGGAATACTGGCTGACTGCCTATGTCACCGACTTCCTGCTGCGCGCCCGCGACCAGGGCTTCGCCGTGCCGCCGCAAGCCTTGAAGAAAGCCAGTGAGCGTCTGCTGCGGTATGTGCAGGAGCGCAACCTGATCGAAGTTGATTACAGCGACAACGCCGAGCACACCCGCTTCGCTGTGCAGGCCTACGCCGGCCTGGTACTGGCGCGCAGTCAGCAGGCGCCGTTGGGCGCGTTGCGCAGTCTGTTCGAGCGGCGCAGCGATGCGCGCTCCGGGTTGCCACTGGTGCAACTGGCCATCGCCTTGCAGAAAATGGGCGACCAGCCGCGTGCCGATCAAGCCTTGCTCGCAGGGCTGGCGGCGCAGCGCAATGCCAAGGAATGGCTGGCCGACTACGGCAGCCCGCTGCGCGACCAGGCGATGATCCTGGCGTTGCTCGAAGAAAACGACCTGGCCAAGGGCAAGCGTGAAGAGCGCTTGTTCACCTTGTCGGATCAGTTGGCAGCCAGCCCGTACCTGTCGACCCAGGAACGCAACTCGCTGTTCCTGGCCGGGCGCCTCGGGTTCGCCCAGCCCGAGTCGAATTGGCAGGTGTCGCTCACCGGCAGCGGCGGCGTGCGCGAATTGAATAATCAACAGTCGACGCTGGCGTTGACGGGCGCGCTGCTGTCCAGCGACCTGAGCCTGCGCAATCAGGGCGAGACGCCGGTGTACCAGCAGTTGACGATCTCGGGTTATCCACAAGTGCCACCGGCCGCTGGCGGCGACAACCTGAGCATCCGCCGCGAATACCTGGGCATGAACGGCCAGCCGCTGAACCTGCGTAGCCTCAACAGCGGCGACCTGGTGCTGGTGCATCTGGCGGTCAGCGCCAAGCAGCGTGTACCGGATGCCCTGGTGGTGGACCTGCTGCCGGCAGGCCTGGAGCTGGAAAACCAGAACCTCGCGCAAAGCGCCGCAAGCCTGGAAAACGCCAGCAGCCAGGTGAAGGAATGGCGCGAGTCGATGCAGAACGCCTCGCTCAAGCATCAGGAGTTTCGTGATGACCGCTACGTGGCGGCGATGAACCTGGATGGCTATGGCACCACGCACTTGTTGTATCTGGCGCGGGCGGTGACGCCGGGGACGTATCGGGTGCCGCCGCCGCAGGTGGAGTCGATGTATCGGCCGAACTGGCAGGCGGTGGGGGAGACGCCGGTGGATCTGGTGATCAAGGGGCGTTGAAAGCTCGATGTGGAATGGGGGCTAAATGTGCAGTGGAGGCTAAATCTGGGAATGGGGCTAAATGTGGAATGAGGGCTAAATGTGGGAGGGGGCTTGCCCTCGATGGCGGTGGGTCAGTCACCTGATGCATTGACTGAAATACAGCTATCGGGGGCAAGCCCCCTCCTACAGGGATTTGTGGTGTTTTTTTGGGGTTAGTGGACTACCCAGCTGAGTAGCCACAGGCCGAGCATCAGCCAGATGATGCCCATGATGATCGATGCGCGCATGAAGGCGCGTACCGCCGAGTACAACAGCATCAGGCCGAGGATCAGGGTAATGATGCTGATGATGGAAGTGTCCATGCCCAAGGTGCGCGACAGGCCATCGATAAAGTTGCCACCGGCGTGGGTCAAGGCACCGAAGATGCCGCTGAGGCCGTCGACGATAAAACGGATGACGGAACCGAGCGCCTGGCCCAACCATTCGAAGAAGCTTTCTACCTGCATGTGTGTGTCCTGATGAGAAGGTGGGCGTGTCTGTGCCTTTGGTTGTTATTGCGACAGGCTAGTTCCCTACAAGCATAGAGGTTTGCCCGTTTGAGTTTGCGTTTAGTTGCTCGCTGGACCCTCGCGAGCCTGCTCCTGATGATTGCCCTGCTGTGGTTGGCCGACCGCATCTGGCCCCTGCCGCTGCCCAAGGACGACCTGGCGCGGGTGGTGCTGGCCGAGGATGGCACGCCGTTGTGGCGGTTTGCCGATGCCAATGGCGTGTGGCGTTACCCGGTGCAAACCGCTGAGGTGTCGCCGTATTACCTCGATGCGTTGCTCACCTACGAGGACCGTTGGTTCTACCAGCACCCCGGCGTAAACCCGTTCGCGCTGGCGCGGGCGACGTGGCAGAACCTGACCGGTGCGCGGGTGGTGTCGGGCGGTAGCACCTTGTCGATGCAGGTCGCCCGTTTGCTCGATCCCCATTCGCGCACGTTCCACGGCAAGCTGCGCCAGCTGTGGCGCACCGCGCAGTTGGAATGGCACTTGTCCAAGGCCGAGATTCTCAACCTGTACCTGAACCGCGCGCCGTTTGGCGGCACCTTGCAAGGCGTGGCGGCGGCCAGTTGGGCGTATCTGGGCAAGTCGCCGGCGCAACTGACCCACGCCGAAGCCGCCTTGCTCGCGGTGTTGCCCCAGGCGCCGAGCCGCCTGCGCCCCGACCGCCACCCCCAGCGCGCCCAGGAAGCGCGGGACAAGGTGCTGCGTCGCCTCGGCGAGTTCCAGGTATGGCCGTCATCGGCAGTGGCCGAAGCGCTGGAAGAACCGTTGCTGCTCGCGCCGCGCCTGGAGCCCAGCCTGGCGCCCTTGCTCGCCCGTCGCCTGAACCGCCCCGACAGCCCGCCGCTGATCCGCACCACCCTGGATGCCACCCTGCAACGCCGTCTCGAAGACCTGCTGCTGGGCTGGCGCGCGCGTTTGCCGGAATACACCTCGGCGGCGATCCTGGTGGTGGAGGAAGACAGCATGGCCGTGCGCGCCTACCTCGGCTCGGTGGACATCAATGATGCCAAGCGCTTCGGCCATGTGGACATGATCAGCGCCCTGCGTTCGCCGGGCTCGACCCTCAAGCCCTTCCTGTATGGCATGGCCCTGGACGACGGGCTGATTCACTCCGAATCGCTGTTGCAGGATGTGCCCAGGCGCTATGGCGATTACCGGCCGGGCAACTTCTCCATGGGCTTTACCGGCGCGGTGCCGGCGAGCACGGCGTTGTCCAGTTCGCTCAACCTGCCGGCGGTGCAGTTGCTGGAAGCCTACGGGCCGAAGCGCTTCGCCGCGCAGATGCGTATCGGCGGGGTGCCGCTGGCGCTGCCGGCGTTGGCCGAGCCGAACCTGGCGCTGATCCTGGGCGGCGCGGGCAGTCGCCTGGAAGATCTGGTGAGCGGCTACAGCGCTTTCGCTCGCGACGGCAGGAGCGCCACGATTCGATTACAGCCGGACGATACGCTTAAAGAAAGGCCTTTACTGTCGCCAGGGTCCGCCTGGATTGTGCGGCGTATCCTCAGCGGCCAGGCGCGGCCCGACCGCGACCCGCGTGCTGAACTGGTGCAGCGCCCGGTGCTGGCCTGGAAAACCGGCACCAGCTACGGGTTCCGCGATGCTTGGGCGATCGGCGTGGGGCCGCGCTATTTGATCGGCGTGTGGATCGGCCGCCCCGACGGCACGCCAGTGCCGGGGCAGTTCGGCTTGGCCTCGGCCGCGCCCTTGATGTTGCAGGTACACGATGTGTTGACCAACCGCGACAGCCAGCGTGGCATCAGCGCGCCGGTCAAACCGGTGCCGGCGAATGTCGGCGTGGCGGCGATCTGCTGGCCGCTGGGCCAGCCCATGAGTCGCAGCGATCCGAATTGCCGGCGCCAGCGCTTCGCCTGGACGCTGGACAACACCACGCCACCGACCTTGCTGGCACTGGATCAACCGCTGGGTGTGGGCTTGATGGAAAGCGTCTGGGTCAACCCCAAGGGTTTGAGGGTGGACGCCCATTGCCCGGGCGCGCAGTTGAAGAACATTGCCCTGTGGCCCGCGCCGTTGGAACCCTGGCTACCGCGGGCCGAACGCCGCGACGCACGCTTGCCGGCCGCGGACCCCGATTGTCCGCCGCCGGCCCTGGCGGCGTCCTCGCCCTTGTCGATCGTCGGCGTGCGCGAAGGCGATCAACTGCGCCTGCCCGCCGCCAGCCAACAGGCGCTGCGCCTGAAGATCTCGGCGCTGGGCGGCAGCGGCCGGCGCTGGTGGTTCCTCAACGGTGCGCCGTTGGGCGACAGCGCCAACCAAGACAGCATCAACGCCAGTTTCGAGCAATTGGGCCGCTACCAGCTCAGCGTTCTCGACGAGGCCGGCCAAACCGCCCGAATCGAATTCAGCGTCGTCGACTGAATCGCCATCACTGCCAAACCAACCCCCACATTCCGATGTGTGAATCCATTCAAATGTGGGAGCAGGCTTGCCTGCGATAGCGCCCTAAAGTCCATCCCCCGGATTCACTTGCCTTCATCCCTGATCCCCCCGAAGCTATACCCCTTCAGGAGCCCCTCATGAACCTCGAACACCTCACCGAACGCCTGCATCGCATCCGCGATACCAACGATTGGAAACAATTCCACAGCCCGAAAAACCTGGCCATGGCCGCCAGCGTGGAAATGGCCGAGTTGGTGGAAATCTTCCAATGGCTCACCGAAGACCAGTCGCGCCAGTTACCCGCCGACACACTCGCCCATGCCGGCCAGGAAGTCGGCGATATCGTGCTGTACCTGCTGTTGCTGTGCAGCGAGTTGGGCCTGGACATGAACGAGGTGGTGCGCGCCAAGCTGGCCGACAGCGAACGGCGGTTTATCCATGAGTGATCGTCACTTCGACCAACTGGCCACGCGTTTTGCCGAGAAGATCTACGGCGGCGCCAAGGGCGCGATTCGCCTGGCGGTGTTGCAGGCCGACCTCACCGAAGCCCTGCCGCAACGGCCGTTGCGTGTGCTGGATATCGGCGCGGGCCTGGGGCACATGTCGCTGTGGCTGGCCGAGCGCGGGCATCAGGTGACCCTGGCCGAACCCGCCGAGCCGATGCTGAGCGGTGCGCGCCAACGCTTCGCCGAGGCCGGGCAGAGCGCGACCTTCATCCATGCGCCCTGGCAAGACCTGCTCGGCCAACTCACCGAACCCTACGATGTGGTGCTGTGCCACGCCGTCCTCGAATGGCTGGCCGAACCCCACGCTATCCTGCCCGTGCTGCACCAGTTGACGGTGCCTGGCGGCTGGCTGTCCCTGGCGTTCTACAATCGCGATGCGCTGATTTACCGCAACCTGCTCAAAGGCCACTTCCGCAAAATGCGCAAGAACGACATGGCCGGCGAAAAACAGAGCCTGACCCCGCAGCAGCCGCTCGACCCGCGAGAGCTGGCGGCGCAACTCGAGGGGCTTTGGCAGGTCGAAAGCCAGAGCGGCGTGCGGGTGTTCCACGATTATATGCCGGTGGAATTCCAGGCCCGCGTGGCGTTGCAGGATGTGCTGGAGATGGAGCTCGCCCATCGTCGTCACCCAAGCTTTGCCGGACTTGGGCGTTATTTGCACTGGATCTGCCGTCCGGTTTAAGCGGCCCAGTCAGTGGAGGTCGAAATGCGTCGTTTCGGGTTAATCCTGTTGTCCCTTGGGCTGGGCGCCTGCTCCAGCCCCAATCCCTACGTGGCCACCTCGGCGCCGATGCCGCCGGCTCCGGCCCAGGCGGCCAGGACCTTTGATGCCAGCGCCTACCCCGCGCCGGTGCGTGACTACGGCGCCTACCGCATTTGGGCCTGGCGCAACGGCCAGTTGCCAGCGGGCACGGCCTGGGCGGACTCGGCGCAGATTGCCGAAGCGGTCAGCGGCGCCCTCGACCAGCGAGGCTTGCGCCCCCTGCACGACAACCGCGCGCCCGACCTGCTGGTGAGCGCCGACGTGCATCTGGAGAAGCGCCTCAAGCAGGTCCAGGATGACTACGGCTATGGGTACGGTGGCTACAATCGTTATGGCAATGGCTACGGCATGTACAACTCGGCGCCGATCGTGCGTACCTATGAAGTTCAGGTCGTGGTGGTGCGGGTCAATCTGTTCGATGCACGCAGCGGTCAGCCGGTGTGGAGCGCCAGCGCCGAAACCGGCAGTCAGGGCAGCCTCAGTGAGCGAGCCGATGCGTTGCGCAAGGCTGTGCAAAAGGCAATGACGGCGTATCCTCCCAGTTAACAGCTATTCTCATTTAATGCCCGGGTCGCTCGTTGGAGAACCACCATGTTTGGACGTATCGCAACGCTCGCTTTGGTCGTGCTGCTGGGCGGTTGCCAGACCAGCCAGGTCAACCACGATTTCGATGCCAGCCGGGACTTCGGCGCCTACCGCAGTTGGGCCTGGAAAGACCCGGCGCTGCAATACCGTCCCGATGATCCGCGGATCAAGAGCGACCTCACCGAACAACGTATCCGCCAGGCCGTCGGTGAACAACTCGACCAACGCGGCCTGCGCCCTGCGGCGGCGGGCACTCGGGCGGACCTGAATGCGCAGGCCTACCTGATCGTCGAAGACCGCCAGCAACAAGTCAGCACCAACTACGGCGGCGCCTGGGGCGGGCCGTGGAATGGCTACTGGGGCGCGCCGATGTACAACGAAACGCGCAACATCACCTACAAGGTGGCGACCATCCAGATCGACCTGCTCGACGGCAAGGACGGCAAACTCGTCTGGCGCGGCAGCGACGAGCAGATCATGGCCAACTCGCCCGAGCCGCAGGATCGCAGCAACGCCATCCGCAAGACGATCGCGCGAATCCTTTCCAGCTACCCGCCGCGCTGACACGCTGTTGCCCCGAGAGAGATGAGCGGCCGGTTTCAGCCAATCGGCTGCCACCGGCCGACCATGTGTTCAATCTCCCCCGCGCCTTTCAACCACAACTGGCCACTGGAACCGGCGACGCTGGCGTGCAGGGTGACCTCGCTGGGCAGGCGCACCGGTTTCTTGAATTCGACCTCTATTTCGATATTCGCCGCAGGCAGGTGCTCGCCGAGGGCGGCGAGGGTGCGCGCCTTGTTCCACAGGCCGTGGGCGATGGCTTGGGGGAAACCGAATAGTCTGGCGGTCAGGGCGCTCAAGTGGATCGGGTTGTAGTCGCCGGACACCCGGGCGTAACGACGGCCGATATCGGCCGGGGCTTTCCAGCGGGTCAGTTCGCTGACCTGGGTGGGCGTGGGCAAGGCGTCGTCCGCCGCTGCGCCGTCGAGCTTCACGCCACGGCAGAGCATGCGGCTCTGCGCTTCCCACAGCAGGCCGAGGGCATCTTCGGCGGTGGTCACCAGCTCAAACGTTGCGCCTTTGGCGTGGGGTTTGAGATGGTGTGCGTGGACGGCGATGGTCAGCTCACTCACCGCCCCCAAGGGCCGATACACACGGATGCGATTGCGCAGGTGGACCAGCCCCAACAACGGGAACGGAAACGATGGCGCCGTCAGCAGTTTTAACTGCAGGCCGAACGCCAGCACCTGCGGATACGTCGCCGGCAGCATCGGGCTGTCGGCAAAGCCACACACGTGGCGATACGCTGCCACCTGCTCGGGGTTGACGCTCACGCGGCAGCGAAACCCGTGCTCGGGCAAATGGCTGCCGGTGATCCTGCGCTTGAGCGCCGCGCGCCAGTACAACGGCATAAGCTGCGGCGGGTGGTCCAGGGTGGTCCAGTCCATGCTTACGCTCCCAGTACACTTTGCCCACACACCCGCAGTGCCTGGCCGCTGACCGCGCCGGAACCCGGCTGACCGAGCCAGGCGACCGCTTCGGCGACGTCCTGCGGCAAGCCGCCCTGGCCCAGGGAGCTCATGCGGCGCCCGGCCTCACGCAGGGCGAAGGGGATATGCGCGGTCATCTGGGTTTCGATAAAACCGGGAGCCACGGCGTTGATGCTGATCCCCCGCGCTTTCAACAGCGGCGCCCAGGCCTGGGCCAAACCGATCAACCCGGCCTTGCTCGCGGCATAGTTGGTTTGCCCGCGGTTGCCGGCAATCCCGCTGATGGAGGCCAGCAGCACCACGCGTGCGTTGTCGTGCAGGGTGCCGCTGTCGAGCAGGGCCTTGGTCAGCACTTGCGGCGCATTGAGGTTGACCGCCAGCACGGCGTCCCAGTATTCCGGGGTCATGTTGGCGAGGGTTTTGTCGCGGGTGATGCCGGCGTTATGGACGAGGATGTCGAGGCCGTCCGGCAGTTGTTCGATCAACTGGCGGGCGGCGTCTTCGGCACAGATGTCCAGCACGATGCTGCGCCCTCCCAGGCGCGCCGCCAGGGCTTCGAGGTCAGCCTTGGCCTGGGGCACGTCCAGCAGAATCACCTCGGCGCCATCGCGGGCGAGGGTTTCGGCGATGGCGGCGCCAATGCCGCGCGCCGCGCCGGTGACCAGCGCCTTGCGCGCGGCAAGCGGGCGGGTCCAGTCTTCGACGGGGGTGGCGCAGGCTTCCAGGCGAATCACCTGGCCCGAGATGTAGGCACTTTTGGGCGACAGGAAAAACCGCAACGCCCCTTCCAGCTGGTCCTCGGCACCTTGGCCGACCGACAGCAATTGCAATACGCCGCCGTTGCGCAGTTCTTTGGCCAGGGAGCGGCTGAACCCTTCGAGGGCGCGCTGGGCGCTGGCGGCGAACGGGTCGCTGAGACTTTCCGGCGCGCGGCCGAGGATCACCAGGTGCGCGCTGTGATCGAGGTTTTTCAGCAGGGGCTGAAAGAACTCGCGCAATTGCTTGAGCTGGTCGGTGTGTTGCAAGTCGCTGGCGTCGAACACCAGCGCCTTGAGCTTGGGGCCATGCCCGGGAATCCAGGCCGGGGCTTCCAGCGGCCCGGCGCCGTAGCTATAAATGGCCTCGGTGAGTTTGTGCGCAAACGCCAGCACCTTGGCCGCCAGCGCCCCGCCGCCGAGCAGCAGCGCGCCGTCGACCGGGCGCAGACGCCCGGCTTGCCAGCGCTCCAGGCGTACCGGTGACGGCAGGCCAATGGCGGCGACCAGGCGATGGCCGAGGCTTGAGTTGGCGAAGTCGATATAACGGTCAGACATGGAACGCTCTCCAAAGGCTGGGGTTCAAAGGGTTGACCACCTCGCGGCGGCAGTCGTTCGATTGAGCCTAGGCTAGTCTGAACGACTTACCCCACAACCGACAGGGAGCTTTCCATGACTCAATTGCGCCGTGTAGCGATCATTGGCGGTAATCGCATTCCTTTCGCCCGCTCCAATGGCCCGTATGCCACGGCGAGCAACCAGGCGATGCTGACGGCGACCCTCGAAGGCCTGATCGAGCGCTACAACCTGCACGGCCTGCGCCTGGGCGAGGTGGTCGCCGGCGCGGTGCTCAAGCATTCGCGCGACTTCAACCTGACCCGCGAATGCGTGCTGGGTTCGCGCCTGTCGCCGCAAACCCCGGCCTATGACATTCAGCAGGCCTGCGGCACCGGGCTGGAGGCGGCGTTGCTGGTGGCCAACAAGATTGCCCTGGGCCAGATCGAATGCGGGATTGCCGGTGGGGTGGACACCACGTCCGACGCACCGATCGGGGTGAACGAAGGGCTGCGCAAGATTCTGCTGCAGGCCAACCGCAGCCAATCCTTGGCGGACAAACTAAAACTTTTGTTACAACTCCGTCCCCATCACCTCAAACCCGAGCTGCCGCGCAATGGCGAACCCCGCACCGGTTTATCCATGGGTCAGCACTGTGAGCTGATGGCGCAGACCTGGCAGATTCCGCGCGCCGAGCAAGACCAGCTCGCCCTGGAGAGCCACCAGAAAATGGCCGCGGCCTACGCCGAAGGCTGGCACAACGATTTGCTCACCCCGTTTCTGGGCCTGACCCGCGACCACAACCTGCGCCCCGACCTGACCCTGGAAAAACTCGCCGGCCTCAAGCCCGCCTTCGAGCGCAGCGCCAAAGGCACGCTCACCGCCGGCAACTCCACGCCGCTGACGGACGGCGCCTCCCTGGTGTTGCTCGGCAGCGAAGCCTGGGCCAGGGAGCGCGGCTTGCCGATCCTGGCTTACCTGCGCGACGGCGAAGCGGCGGCGGTGGATTTCGTCAACGGCGCCGAAGGCCTGTTGATGGCGCCGGTGTACGCCGTGCCGCGTTTGCTGGCGAGGAATGGCCTGACACTGCAGGACTTCGATTACTACGAGATCCACGAAGCATTCGCTGCCCAAGTGTTGTGCACGCTCAAGGCCTGGGAAGATGCGGACTACTGCAAGACGCACCTGGGGCTGGACGCGCCGCTGGGTTCGATCGACCGCAGCCGCCTCAACGTCAAGGGCAGTTCCCTGGCCGCCGGCCATCCGTTTGCCGCGACGGGCGGGCGTATCGTCGCCAACCTGGCCAAGCTGTTGGACGTCGCGGGCAAGGGGCGCGGGCTGATTTCAATCTGTGCCGCCGGAGGGCAGGGCGTGACAGCGATCATTGAACGCTGAATTGCGTGGAAAACTGGCATATTGGATGCATTCTTCGGTGGTCAAAGCTCGGTAGCCCCTCCCCGAGGCGAGCCGATTGCCGTATAACGAGTGCCATACGCGTGTTTGGTAATAAAGGACCCACAATAAAAGCTGATGAAGACTCCTAAACGCATTGAACCCCTGATCGAAGACGGTCTGGTCGACGAAGTGCTGCGCCCACTCATGAGTGGTAAAGAAGCAGCTGTTTATGTGGTGCGCTGCGGCAACGAATTGCGTTGCGCCAAGGTTTACAAGGAGGCGAACAAACGAAGTTTTCGTCAAGCGTCCGAATACCAGGAAGGCCGAAAGGTCCGTAACAGCCGGCAGGCCCGGGCCATGGCCAAGGGTTCAAAATTCGGTAAGAAAGAAACCGAAGATGCTTGGCAGAACGCCGAAGTCGCGGCGTTGTTCCGCCTGGCCGGCGCGGGCGTTCGCGTGCCCAAACCGTATGACTTCCTTGAAGGCGTGCTGTTGATGGAGCTGGTGGCCGACGAGTACGGCGATGCGGCGCCGCGCCTGAACGACGTGGTGCTGGAGCCGGACCAGGCACGCGAGTACCACGCGTTCCTGATCTCCCAGATCGTGCTGATGCTGTGTACCGGCCTGGTGCATGGTGACCTGTCGGAGTTCAACGTACTGCTCACGCCGACCGGCCCGGTGATCATCGACCTGCCCCAGGCGGTGGATGCGGCGGGCAACAACCACGCGTTCAACATGCTGGAGCGGGATGTGGGCAACATGGCTTCCTACTTCGGGCGCTTTGCCCCGGAGCTGAAGAAGACCAAGTACGCCAAGGAAATGTGGGCGCTGTACGAAGCCGGCACCTTGCACCCGGCCAGCATCTTGACCGGCGAGTTCGACGAACCGGAAGAACTGGCCGACGTGGGCGGCGTGATCCGCGAGATCGAAGCGGCGCGACTGGACGAAGAGCGGCGCCAGGCGGCTCGCGCGGCGGATGATGCGCCACCGAGCAAAACGCCTGACGAACCACCGCCACCGCCTTGGATGCAGTGACCCCCCAAGCTGTTGTCGATATAAACAGTGTGGAAGTGATCTTCAGGCAATTGGAGATCTAAAAAGTGTAGAAGTGATCTTCAGGTAATTGGAGATCTAAATGTGGGAGGGGGCTTGCCCCCGATAGCGCCGTGTCAGTCGATACGTATATTGACTGATCCACCGCTATCGGGGGCAAGCCCCCTCCCACATTGGTTTTGTGTACACCCCTTACCCCCTTCAGGCGCAACCACCACCCGACGCGTGGAAGTGATCTTCAGGCAATAGAAGATCTAAAAATGTGGGAATGATCTTCAGGTAATTGGAGATCTAAAAATGTGGGAGGGGGCTTGCCCCCGATAGCGCCGTGTCAGTCGATACGTATATTGACTGGTCCACCGCTATCGGGGGCAAGCCCCCTCCCACATTGGTTTTGTGTACACCCCCTTACCCCTTCAGGCGCAGCAACCACCCGACGCCAATTCCTTGAGAATCGGACAGTCCGGCCGATGATCGCCGTGGCAGTGTTCCACCAGGTCCTGCAACGTATCGCGCAACTGCCCCAGCTCCAGAATCTTTTGGTTCAGCTCCTCGATATGCTGGCGCGCCAAGGCCTTCACATCGGCGCTGGCCCGTTGCCGGTCCTGCCACAACGTCAGCAGCTTGCCGACTTCTTCCAATGAAAACCCCAGATCCCGCGAGCGCTTGATGAACGCCAGGGTGTGCAAATCGTCGGCACCGTACACGCGATAGCCGCTCTCGGTGCGATGGGCGGCTTTGAGCAGGCCGATGGATTCGTAGTAGCGAATCATCTTGGCGCTCAAACCGCTTGAACGCGCCGCCTGGCCGATGTTCATGCTCATGGATGTGGGTCCTCCAGATCCTTGGGTTTCCAGGTTTTCAACAACAGCGCATTGCTCACCACGCTGACGCTGGACAAGGCCATCGCCGCGCCGGCCAACACCGGGTTGAGCAGGCCGAACGCCGCCAGGGGAATACCGATCAAGTTATACACAAAGGCCCAGAACAGGTTCTGGCGGATCTTCGCGTAGGTCTTGCGGCTGATCTCCAGCGCGGCCGGCACCAGGCGTGGATCGCCGCGCATCAGGGTGATGCCGGCAGCGTGCATGGCCACGTCGGTGCCGCCGCCCATGGCGATGCCGATGTCGGCGGCGGCCAGGGCCGGGGCGTCGTTGATGCCGTCGCCGACCATCGCCACCACGCCGGTTTTTTTCAGTTCGGCGACGGTGGCGGCTTTGTCGGCCGGGAGCACTTCGGCGTGGACGTCGTCGATGCCCAGCGCCTGGGCGACTACCCGCGCACTGCCGCGATTATCGCCGGTGAGCAAATGGCTGCTGATGTGCCGCGCCTTGAGTTGGGCCACGGCTTCCAGCGCGCCGGGCTTGAGAGTGTCGCCGAAAGCGAACAGCCCGAGTACCCGCGGTTGCGCGCCTTGCTCGATCAGCCAGGACAAGGTGCGGCCCTCGGCTTCCCAGGCCTTGGCCGAAGCGTTCAGTGCGCCCGCGTCCAGCCCGTTGTCTTCCAGCAGACGGCGGTTGCCTAGGGCCAGCGGCCGACCGTCGAGGGTGCCGGCAATGCCGCGCCCGGTCAGGGACTGGCTGGCGCTCACATCGGCCACGTTCAGCCCCTGTTCGCGGCAGGCATCCAGCACCGCCTTGGCCAGCGGGTGTTCGCTGCCGCGTTGCAAGGCGCCGGCCTGTTGCAGCAGCAGCGGTTCGTTGCCGTCGACTGCCGCCAAGTGGGCGATCTTCGGCGTGCCGGAAGTGAGTGTGCCGGTTTTGTCGAATACCACTGCGCTGACGGCGTGGGCGCGCTCCAGCGCTTCGGCATCCTTGATCAGGATGCCGTGACGCGCCGCCACGCCGGTGCCGGCCATGATCGCGGTCGGTGTGGCCAGGCCGAGGGCGCACGGGCAGGCGATCACCAGCACGGCGACCGCATTGATGATCGCAGTCTCCAGCGAAGCGCCGTACAGCCACCAGCCGAGCAGCGTGAGCAACGCCAGCACCAGCACCGTCGGCACGAACACCTGGCTGACTTTATCCACCAGTTTCTGGATCGGTGCCTTGGCCGCCTGGGCGTCTTCCACCAGGCGGATGATGCGCGCCAGCACGCTTTCCGCGCCGAGGGCCACGGTGCGGACCAGCAAGCGCCCTTCGCCGTTGATCGCGCCACCGGTGACCTTGTCGCCCGGTTGTTTCGGCACTGGCAGGCTTTCGCCGCTGATCAGCGCTTCGTCGGCATGGCTTTGGCCGTCCACCACTTCCCCGTCCACCGGGAAGCGCTCGCCGGGTTTGACCAGCACGTGGTCGCCGAGCTTGAGCGCGTTGATCGCGACGTCTTCTTCGCGGCCGTCCACCACCCGAATCGCGCGCTCCGGGCGCAAGGCTTCCAGGGCCCGGATGGCGCTGGCGGTCTGGCGTTTGGCGCGGCTTTCCAGGTATTTGCCGAGCAGCACCAGGGCGATCACCACCGCCGAGGCTTCGAAATACAGGTGCGGCATGCTGCCGGCGGGCGCGGTGAGCCATTCATACAGGCTCAGACCGTAACCGGCGCTGGTGCCGATCGCGACCAGCAAGTCCATATTGCCGGCGCCGGCGCGCACGGCTTTCCACGCGGCGATGTAAAAGCGCGCACCGAAGATGAACTGCACCGGCGTGGCCAGGGCGAACTGGACCCAGGCCGGCAGCATCCAGTGCAGGCCGAAGGGCTGTGCCAGCATCGGCAGCACCAGCGGCAATGCGAGCACAATCGCCAGCAACAGCGCCCAACGCTCGTGGTGCAGGCGCTCGGCTTGATCGGCATCGGTCTTGGTTTCGCTTTGGGGCAGCGATGCGCTGTAGCCGGCCTTGTCGACGGCGGCGATCAGCACGGCGGGGTCCATCTGGCCGAGCACCTCGATATGGGCGCGCTCGTTGGCCAGGTTCACGCTGACACGTTGCACCCCCGGCACCTTGCCCAGCGCGCGCTCGACACGCCCGGCGCAGCTGGCGCAGGTCATGCCGCCGATGGGCAGGTCAAACGTGGTGGTTCCATTCATGGGGCAGTCCTCCTGAAGAAGTTGCCCCTAGGATCAACCTTGACCTGTGGGGAAGGTCAAGCGTCTTTAGTATTCCAATGCCGCAGGTTTGAGGTACATGCCTTCCGGGCCTTGGGCGATGCGCAACTTGCGCACATCACCGGCCTTCAGCGTGATGTTCTGCGCGGGTGGCGCCAACAGGCCCGGCAGGCAACCCGACGATTGGCCCGGCAGCAGCTTCAGGCGCAGCGACACATTGCCGGCCGGCAGGTTGAACGAGGTGGACTGTTCCTGGAACAGGCGCCCGGCCAACTGGTCCTGGATGTACAGGCCGATCTCGCAGTTGGTCGGTACTTCCAGGCGTTCGCGGGAAATGATCAACACCGCGTAGTCTTCGGCGGCGCTGGCCATGGGCGCAGCGGCAGACAAACTCATCAGGCCGACAAGGCCAAAAAACGACCAGCGCATGGCGAATGCTCCGTGGTTCACATCAAAGATGGGTGAAGCTTGGCCGACTGCGTCACCGAATACCAGCCCGGCGGCTATTTTTGCCGCTTGACCTTGCCATCGTGGCAAGGTCGACACTGCGTCCACCCTCATTAAAGGAGTCATGTCATGCAAGTATTCAACGTTGAAGGAATGACCTGCGGCCATTGCGTCCGGGCAGTGACCCAGGCGGTGCAGAATCAGGACCCGGCAGCCGAAGTGAAAGTCGACCTGGCGGCCAAGCAAGTCAGCGTGCAAAGCCAGTTGAGCCGCGACGTGATCGCCGGCTTGATCCGTGAAGAAGGCTACAGCGTCGCCTGATTTAATAGTTAGCGAGCTATCGTAATGTTCAACGCACCCAAGCGCGGCTAGACTGTCGGGCTGCCGACATACTTGGGTGCCTGATGAACCTGCGCATACTCCTGATTTTGGGCGCCTTGAGCGCCTTCGCGCCGCTGGCGATCGACTTTTACCTGCCGGGTTTCCCGGCGATGGCGACGGCGTTCGCCACCGATGAAAAACATATCCAGCTGACCTTGGCGGTGTATTTCGGCGGCCTGGCCATCGGCCAATTGATCTACGGTCCGCTGGCGGACCGCTTTGGTCGTCGTGTGCCGCTGCTCAGCGGGGTCACGTTGTTTACGCTGGCCTCCTTCGCCTGCGCCTACGCGCCGTCTTTGGAATGGCTGATCGGCGCACGCTTCGTGCAGGCCCTCGGCGGTTGCGCGGGCATGGTGATTTCCCGCGCGGTGGTCAGCGACAAGTGTGATGTGGTGACCTCGGCCAAGGTGTATTCGCAACTGATGCTGGTGACCGGCCTGGCGCCGATCCTTGCGCCATTGGCGGGCGGGCTGATGGTCGGGGTGTGGGGCTGGCAGTCGATCTTCCTGGCCCTGACGGTGTTCAGCGTGATGGCCGCGATCGCGGTGGCGGTCGGTTTGCCGGAAACCTTTCCGGCCCATCAGCCTCGGCAACCGTTGTCCGGGTCGCTGCGCCGCTATATCGACCTGTTGTCGGACCGGGTCTACCTCGGTTACGCCCTGACCGGGGGCATTTCGATTGCCGGGATGTTTGCCTACATTGCCGGTTCACCGTTCGTATTCATCAAACTCTATGGCGTGCCCGCCGAGCATTTCGGCTGGGTATTCGGCTCCAACGCCGCCGGCTTTATTCTGATGGCCCAAGTCAATGCGCGCTTGCTCGCCAAGCGCGGGCCGGCGTTCTTGCTGTCGCGCACGGTGTGGCTCTACATGCTGGCGGCGTTGGCGCTGCTCGGCGTCGCGGCCTTGCGCACCGATGCGTTGTGGCCGTTGCTGCTGCCGCTGTTTATCTGCATTGCCAGCCTGGGCTGCATTTTGCCCAACACCTCGGCCTGCGCCATGAGCGGGCAGGGCGCGCGAGCCGGTAGCGCCTCGGCAATGCTCGGTTGCATTCAGTTCGGCGTGGCAGCGGGGGCGGCTTCGTTGGTGGGCGTGTTGCACGACGGCACGGCGATGCCGATGGCGATGGTCATCAGCTTGTGCGGGGTCTTGGCGGTGACGATTGCACTGTCGACCCAGCGCCTGCAACGGGCACGTGCCCTACAGGCGCAGGTCTGAAAGACGTCAGCCAGCGGCGGCGGAGCGTTGCTGGTCGAGTGGGAAACGGTGGGGCGCCTGGATGCGCGCTTGCAGGGTCTCGGCGAAGGCGCGGGCTTCGGCCTCACTGCGGAAGGTGATGGCTTCGCCGTCGAGACGGACCTGCCATTTATTGCCCGGGGATTTTGCTAACGCTTTTATCAGGATCTTCATTGCTGACTTCCTCACGTAAAAGAATCGTGGCAAAGGCCGCCAATATAAACCCGAATACGTTCACAATGATGACAAAGGTCAATTCCCTGACTAGTGGTGTCGTCCATCACTTACACGAATGACGGACGACACTGACAGACCTCTTTCAGAACCCTTCCAGCACGATCTTACCCTTGGCCTTGCCGCTTTCGAGCAGCGCGTGGGCGCGGCGTAGGTTCTCGGCGTTGATCACGCCGAAGTGCTCGCCCACGGTAGTTTTCAGGGTGCCGGCATCGATCAGCTCGGCGACGCGATTGAGCAGGTTGTGTTGCTCGATCATGTCCGGCGTCTCGAACATCGAGCGGGTGTACATGAACTCCCAATGCAGCGACAGGCTCTTGCGCTTGAGTTTGCTCACGTCCAGGGCCTTCGGATCGTCGATCAGCGCCAGCTTGCCTTGGGGCTGCAGGGCTTCGACCAGTTGATCCAAATGGTGGTCGGTCTGGGTCAGGCTGGCGACGTGGGTCACCTGGGCCACACCGGCGTGTTTCAGGGCTTCGCTCAGCGGCTGGCTATGGTCGATCACCAGGTCGGCGCCAAGGGCCTTGGCCCAGGCCTGGGTTTCCGGGCGCGACGCGGTGCCGATGACCTTCAGTGCGGTGAGCTGGCTGGCCAGTTGGGTCAGGATCGACCCCACGCCGCCGGCAGCGCCGACGATCAGCAGGCTCTGGCCTTCGTCCTTTTTACCTTCGCGCACTTGCAGGCGTTCGAACAACAGTTCCCAGGCGGTGATGGCGGTCAGCGGCAAGGCGGCCGCGTCGGCAAAACCCAGGCTCTTGGGCATGTGGCCGACGATGCGCTCGTCCACGGTGTGCAGTTCGCTGTTGCCGCCCGGGCGTATCAGGGAGCCGGCGTAGAACACGTTGTCACCGGCCTTGAACAGCGTCACTTCACTGCCGACGGCCTTGACCACACCGGCCACGTCCCAGCCGAGCACCTTGGCGGCGCCGTTTTCCGGGGCGACGTTCTGGCGGACCTTGGTGTCCACCGGGTTGACCGAGATGGCTTTGACTTCCACCAGCAGGTCGCGCGGGCCGGCGACTGGTTCCGGCAGCTCGATGTCTTGCAGGGATTTCGGATCGTTGATCGGCAGTGAGGTGTAGTAGGCAATGGCTTTCATGGGGGCTCCAGAAGTAGGGAGTTGACTGTAGGAGCGAGCTTGCTCGCGAAAAACTCACAGGGGCCGCGCTGAATCAAAAGCGCGGCGTCATCGTTTACGATTTTCGCGAGCAAGCTCGCTCCTACAAAAAAACGCGGTGATCAGGCAAGAAATTTCAGGCGCTTGAGTTCGAAGTGCGCGAGTACGTCGGCGGCCTTGGCGCGGAAACTCTGGATGTGTGCGCTCTGGTCGTGGTCGCCCAGGGCCGCGTCGTCGCGCCAGCGTTCGAGCATGTAGAACGTCTCGGGATGTTGCAGGTCCTGGTGCAGGTCGTACTGTTCGCAACCGGCTTCCTGGCGGGTCGGTTCCAGCAGGCCGCGCAGCAGCGACTCGAGGGTGTGTTGTTGGCCAGGTTTGGCGATCAGCGTGGCGATGACGTTAAAGGCAGCGGACATATTCGACTCCTGACACGGGCTGTATGAGATGGGCAGATGATTGGCTATTTCCGATGCAGATAAAAGCGGCTAAAACAGCAGTCTGTTTCAATAATATTTTGATAATGGGTGGAATTGGATGCTGCGCTTTGATGATTTGCAGTTGTTCGTGCGCGCAGCGGACCTGGGCAGTCTGTCGGCCGCGGCGCGGGTCATGGACCTGTCGCCGGCGGTGGCCAGCGCGGCGTTGAAGCGTATCGAACAGCAACTGGGCACGCGCTTGCTGGCGCGCTCCACTCGCAGCCTGCGCCTCACCGCTGAAGGGGACGGTTTTCTCGGATATGCGCGCGCCGCGCTGAGCTCGCTGGACGAAGGGCGGCGGTTATTGGCCAGTGGCCAGGACCATGTCAGCGGTGTGCTGCAGCTGTCGGCACCCTCGGATTTTGGTCGAAACCAGCTGTTGCCCTGGCTCGACGAGTTCCAGCGTGACTATCCGCAACTGACGGTGCGCCTGTTGCTGGGCGACCGCATTGCCGACCTGTTCCGCCAGCCGGTGGATATCGCCCTGCGCTATGGCGAACCGGAGGATTCCAGCCTGGTCGCGCTGCCCGTCGCGCCGGATAACGTGCGCGTGCTGTGCGCGGCGCCCAGTTATCTCGAGCGCCACGGCGAACCGCGGCATCTGGAGCAACTGGCCCAGCACAATTGCCTGCTGTATATGCTCGGCACTCGCGTGCATGACCACTGGACGTTTCATGACGGCAAACGCGAAGTCAGCCTGACTGTCAGCGGCGACCGCTTCAGTGACGATGCTGACGTGGTACGGCGATGGGCTGTCGCCGGGGTGGGCATCGCCTACAAGTCCTGGTTGGATGTGAGCAGCGACGTCCGCGCCGGACGCTTGCGCGTGATTCTGCCTGAGCTGCGCGGCGAGCGGACGCCGCTCAACCTGTTATGCGCGCATCGCGCGCAGTTGAGTAAGCCCATCAACCTGCTGCGGGAAATGCTCGTGTCCCGTTGTGCGACATTGACCGCGCAGTGGTCGGAACAATTCACCAGTGCGTAATAGCCTCCACTAAAGCCGGAAATTTCACTCAGATCCTGTCCCTATCCGCGCTGTCAGACGCCGGGGAACTGGCTGCTTGCGCACCTATACTTTGGCGCCAACCACAGCAGAGAAATGATTTAACAAGGAGTGAACACATGGAACAGGCACCTTGCATCAGTCAGATTGCCAGCTTGCTCGCCGAGCCAAAACGCACCGCCATGCTCTGGGCCTTGATGGACGGCTCGGCCAAGTCTTCCCAGGAACTGGCGACGCTCACGGGTTTGTCGCCGGCCTCGGCGAATGCCCATCTGGCGCGGCTTACCGGCGGCGGTTTGCTGCGTGTCGAAGCGCGTCGCGGCAAGCGGTTGTTTCGTGTGGCGGCGGCGGATGTCAGCACCGCCATCGATGCCTTGGCCAGCACCACCATGGCCAGTGCGGCGCGCAGCTCACCGCAGGCTTCACCGCTGACCCTGGCGGCACCGGCCCCGCTGCGCCATGCGCGGTTATGCCATGGGCACCTCGGCGGCGAGCTGGCGGCGCAACTGTATCAGCGGATGATCGCGGCCGGCTGGATCGAGCGCCACGAGCTCCGCACCCAAGTCACGGTCAAAGGCGCGCAGCACCTGGCCGGCCTGGGCATTTTCACCCAGGCGCTGGCCTTGCCGCTGGTGTGCGACTGTTTCGATTGGAGCCAGCAGCAACCGCACCTGGGCGGCGCGCTGGGAGCCGGGCTATTGCAACTGTTTTTGCAGTCGAACTGGATCCGTGCGGTCAACGAGTCCCGCGCCTTGCTCGTCAGCGACACCGGGTTGGCGGAAATCACCCGGTTGGCCGTGCCCGACGCGCTCTGACCCGGATGACGTCGTTCAGAGTTGCGATCAGGTCGCACCCAGCAATAACCCGGAAAAACCATGGCCCACACTCCCAGAGGGGATTATTCACACAGGGGATGGGGCATGGGTACGCACGGCTATAGCGCGGCAGAACGGCTGGAACGGTTGCCCATCAGCGGTTACCACCGAGTCATTTTTATCATCATCGCCCTGGCGTTTTTCTTCGACTCCATGGATCTGGCGATGATGACTTTCCTGCTCGGCTCGATCAAAGCCGAGTTCGGCCTGAGCACGGCCCAGGCTGGCTTGCTGGCCAGTTCGAGTTTTTTCGGCATGGTGGTGGGCGCGTCGTTGTCCGGGATGCTCGCCGATCGCTTCGGGCGCAAGCCGGTGTTCCAGTGGAGCATCGTGTTGTGGGGGATCGCCAGCTACTTATGTTCCACGGCGCAGACGGTGGAGACGCTGACGTTGTTTCGCATCCTGCTCGGCATTGGCATGGGCATGGAGTTTCCGATCGCGCAGTCGATGCTCTCGGAGCTGATTCCGGCCAAGGGGCGCGGGCGCTATATCGCGTTGATGGATGGCTTCTGGCCGTTGGGTTTTGTGGCGGCGGGGGTGCTGTCGTACTTTTTGCTGCCGCTGATCGGCTGGCGCGACATCTTCCTGGTGCTGGCGGTGCCGGCGGTGTTTGTGCTGGCGATCCGGTTTTTTATCCCGGAGTCGCCGCGCTGGCTGGAGCAGGCCGGGCGGCATGCGGCGGCGGATAAGGTGTTGCTGGGGATCGAGGCGAAAGTGCGCGACTCCCTGGGCCGCGCCGAGTTGCCGCAGCCGATTCGCCTGCCGCGGGTGGAGAGTGCGCCGGGCAACTTCTTCTCGGCGTTCCAGCAATTATGGTCGGCGCAGTATCGTCAGCGCACGATGATGATCTGGAGTGTGTGGTTCTTCGCCTTGCTCGGCTTTTATGGGCTCACTTCCTGGTTGAGTGCCTTGCTGCAGCAGTCGGGGTTTGCGGTGACCCAGTCGGTGTATTACACGGTGATCATTTCCCTGGGCGGGATTCCCGGCTTCCTGATGGCGGCCTGGCTGGTGGAGCGTTGGGGGCGCAAGCCGGTGTGCGTGGTGACCTTGCTCGGCGGCGGGGTGATGGCGTTTCTGTATGGGCAAAGCGCGGTGTTTGGCGGCAATGTCGGCCTGCTGATCGCCTCGGGGTTGTTGATGCAGTTCTTTCTGTTTGGCATGTGGGCGGTGCTGTACACCTACACGCCGGAGTTGTACCCCACCTCGGCGCGGGCTACGGGGGCCGGGTTCGCTTCGGCGATCGGGCGGGTCGGGTCGTTGCTCGGGCCGTTGGTGACCGGGCTGGTGTTCCCGATTACCGGGCAGGGCGGGGTGTTTGCCCTGGGCGCATTGTGCTTTGCGGTGGCGGCGCTGGTGGTGTGGGTGTTTGGGATGGAGACGAAGGGCAAGACCCTGGAAGAGTTGAGCGAGATTTAACCGGCAATCCACAACGAATGTGGGAGCGCGCTGGCTCCCACATTGTCAGTCGCGGTTTACGCCGTCAGGGCTTCACCAGCCGCGCATCCAGGCTGTTTTGCGCCAGGCGTTTGGCCTGGTCCTGGGTCATGCCCAGGGCGGTGTACAGCGCATGGAAGTTCTCGGTGACGTAGCCGCCGAAGTACGCCGGGTCGTCCGAGTTCACCGTCACCTTCACCCCACGCTCGAGCATGTCGAGGATGTTGTGCTGGGCCATGTCGTCGAACACGCGCAGCTTGGTGTTGGACAGCGGGCACACGGTCAGCGGGATCTGTTCGTCGATGATCCGTTGCATCAGGCGCTCGTCTTCGATGGCGCGCACGCCATGGTCGATACGCTGGACTTTCAGCAGGTCGAGAGCTTCCCAGATGTACTCGGGCGGGCCTTCTTCGCCGGCGTGGGCCACGGTGAAGAAGCCTTCGTTGCGGGCACGGTCGAACACGCGTTGGAACTTGCTCGGCGGGTGGCCCATTTCCGAACTGTCCAGGCCCACGGCCACGAACGCATCGCGAAACGGCAGCGCCTGGTCGAGGGTTTTCTCGGCTTCGGCTTCGCTCAAGTGGCGCAGGAAGCTGAGGATCAAGCCGCTGGTGATGCCCAGTTGCTGCTCGCCATCTTTGAGCGCGGCGGCGATGCCGTTGAGCACCACTTCAAACGGCACGCCACGGTCGGTGTGGGTTTGCGGGTCGAAGAAGGGTTCGGTGTGGATCACGTTCTGCGCTTTGCAGCGCAGCAGGTAGGCCCAGGTCAGGTCGTAGAAATCCTGGGAGGTGCGCAGTACATCGGCGCCCTGGTAATACAGGTCGAGAAACTCTTGCAGGTTGTTGAAGGCGTAGGCCTTGCGCAGGGTGTCGACGTCGTTCCATGGCAGCGCAATCTTGTTGCGCTCGGCCAGGGCGAACAGCAGCTCAGGCTCCAGCGAGCCTTCCAGGTGCAGGTGCAGTTCAGCCTTGGGCAGGGCGTTGAGCCAATCGTACATGTCTAAAATCTCATCGGGTGCAATGGCGGCATTCTACAGGCCATGACTGAAATAATCGGCAAAACCTGACCAAGAGGAGAGTATTGGTTCTATTCGCGCAGGGGCGCTGCGAACTAAGATGTAACGAAACGTTAGCGATGTACTGCAGTCTGTACCCCGTCAATGACTGATTTGCCGCACAAAAGGCCCGCAATGCTCACCTCTCTCAAGCAAGAAAAATTCATGCTGCTGGCGCTGATCGCCGCCGTCGCCGCGTACCCGCTGGAGCACTGGATGCTCCACAACGGGCAAATGGTCGCGCTGCTGGCCGGCCTGGCGCTGATCGGCTTTATCGTGGTGGCGTCGATGCGCGTCGCTCACCATGCCGAGCAGTTGGCGGAAAAGGTCGGCGACCCCTACGGCACCATGATCCTGACCCTGGCCGCCGTGCTGGTGGAAGTGGTGATCCTGGCGATCATGATGAGCAACGAACCGTCGCCGACCCTGGTGCGCGACACCATCTACTCGGCGGTGATGCTCGATATCAACGGCATCCTCGGCCTGGCCGCGCTGATGGGGGGCATCAAGCACGGCGAACAGTCCTACAATGACGATTCGGCGCGCACCTACAGCGTGATGATCCTCACCGCCATGGGCGTGTCGATGGTGGTGCCGGAATTCATCCCCGAAGCGGACTGGAAAATTTACTCGGCCTTCACCATCGGCGCGATGGTGGTGCTCTACACCCTGTTCCTGCGCATGCAGGTGGGCCCGCACAGTTATTTCTTCAGCTACAGCTACCCGGATAAACGCCGCAAGACGTTGCCGGAAGAACAGGCGCCGCCGGTGAACCTGGCATTTTCCATCGGTACGCTGGTGTTCGGGGTGATTGTGATTGGCGCGCTGGCCGAGGTGATGTCCAAGACCCTCGACCTGGGCCTGGAAGGCACGGGCGCGCCGCCGGTGGTGACGGCGATTGTGGTCGCGGCCATCTCGGCGGCACCGGAGATTCTGACCGCCTTGCGCGCCGCCCTGGCCAACCGCATGCAGTCGGTGGTGAACATTGCACTGGGCGCATCGTTGTCGACGGTGATCCTGACGGTGCCGGTGATGGAGGCGATGGCGCTCTACACCGGCCAGCCGTTCCAGATGGCGATGACGCCGGTGCAAAGCGTGATGGTGTTGATCACGCTGATCGTCAGTGCGATCAACCTCAACGATGGCGAAACCAACGCCATCGAAGGGATGACCCACTTTGTGTTGTTTGCGACCTTTATCATGTTGTCGCTGTTAGGGGTGTAGGCGTGAGCTTGCTCGCGAATAATCTGAGAGCGCCGTGTGAATCAGAACACCTGCGTTAGCGTTGACGTTTTTCGCGAGCGAGCTCGCTCCTACAAGGGATTGATCAGGTTACGGGCGGCCTGGCTGTGATCGGCAATCAAGCCTTTGAGGTCGAGGCCCTCGACCTGGCCGTCGATCACCCGCCATTGCCCGCCGATCATCACCCGGTCGGCCCGGTCGGCGCCGCACAACAGCAACGCCGAAATCGGATCGTGACTGCCGGAGAAGCGCAGTTCGTCCAGCTTGAACAGCGCCAGATCGGCCTGCTTTCCTACGGCTAACTCACCGATATCCGAACGACCGAGCAACTGCGCCGAGCCTTTGGTCGCCCAGCCCAGCACGCCTTGCGGGGTGATTTTTTCCGCGCCATAACGCAGGCGCTGGATGTACAGCGCCTGGCGGGCTTCGAGGATCATGTTCGACGCATCGTTGGAGGCCGAACCGTCCACGCCCAGGCCGATCGGGGCACCGGCGGCGAGCAGGTCCAGGGTCGGGCAGATGCCGGAGGCCAGGCGCATGTTCGAGCTTGGGCAATGGCAGATCCCGGTGCCGGCGGCGCCCAGGCGGGCGATTTCATCCGGGTTGAAGTGAATGCCGTGGGCCAGCCAGGTGCGCGGGCCGAGCCAGCCGACGCTGTCGAGGTAGTCCACGGTGCGCAGGCCGAAGCGTTGCAGGCAGAAGTCTTCCTCGTCGAGGGTTTCCGCCAGGTGCGTGTGCAGGCGCACGTCGAGGCTCGCGGCCAGTTCGGCGCTGGCTTGCATGATTTGCGGGGTGACGGAAAACGGCGAGCAGGGCGCCAGGGCGATCTGGATCTGCGCGCCGTCGCCGCGTTCGTGGTACTGGCGGATCAGGCGCTGGCTATCGTCCAGAATCACCGCGCCCTGTTGCACGGTTTGCTGCGGCGGTAAGCCACCGTCGGCTTCGCCCAGGCTCATGGAGCCGCGAGTGAGCATGGCGCGCATGCCCAGTTCGCGCACCACGTCGACTTGCACGTCGATGGCATGTTCCAGGCCGTCCGGGAAGAGGTAGTGGTGGTCTGCCGCCGTGGTGCAGCCCGAGAGCAGCAATTCCGCCAACGCGACTTTGCTGGCCAGGGCGAGTTTTTCCGGGGTCAGCCGCGCCCACACCGGGTACAGGGTCTTCAGCCACGGGAACAACGGCTGATTGACCACCGGCGCCCAGGCGCGAGTCAGGGTCTGGTAGAAGTGATGATGGGTATTGATCAGCCCCGGCAGGACCACATGTTCGCGGGCGTCGAACACCTGCGTACAGGGCTGTGCAGGCGCTTGCCCGATGCCCAGCAGTTCGCTGATCACACCGTCTTGCAGCACCAGGCCGCCACGGGCATCGAGGCCATTGGCAGTGAAAATCGCGAGGGGGTTTTTTAACCAGATACGGGTCGCAGGCATGGGCCGGCTCCTCTGAATGATGGGTTCAGGTTTGCCAGCTCAGTGTTGCCCTGTCTGCTGATCCAGGGTCGCCAGTGAAGGCGAGGTGGCTAGATTACGTGTAGTTCTAGATCCGGTCTACCGGTAGGAACGCGCTGCTTTCGAGAAGCGTGTTCCCACCTTTGATGGCGGCTTACCAGGGAATGGTATGGCCTCGGTAGTCCACGAAGTGGTGGCCGCCTTTGCCGGTGTAGGCATTTACCTGATCGAGCAGGCCGCGCACGCTGGTCTCGACGTCGATGAGTGCGTTTTCGCCGCCCATGTCGGTCTTCACCCAACCCGGGTGCAGGGAAAGCACGGTCATTTTTTGCTCGCCGAGTTGGGTGATGAAGCTGTTGGTCATCGAGTTGAGGGCGGCCTTGCTCGCCTTGTAGAGCGCCAGCTCGGAACCGTCAGGGATGGTCACGCTGCCCAGGACTGAACTCATGAACGCCAGCACGCCGGAATCTTTGCGGATCTGCCCGACAAAGCGCTGGGCCAGGTTGATCGGCGCCACGGCGTTGGTGAAGAACAACTGGCCGACTTCCGCCAGGGTGGCGTGGCCAGGTTCCTGGTTCGCCGGGCCCTTGACGCCGGCGTTGACGAACAGCAGGTCGAATGTCCGTTCCTTGAGGCGCTGGCTCAGGGCGATCACAGCTTGCTGATCGTCCATGTCGAGTTTCTCGATCTGTACCGGGCCCACGGCTTTCAGGGCGTCGGCCTTGTTCGGGTCACGCACGGTGGCGGTCACGTCCCAGCCATCCTTGAGCAATTGCTTGACCAGGCCAAGGCCCAGCCCGCGTGAGGCGCCGATGATCAGTGCGGTTTTTGGCGTAGACATGCAGAGCTTCCTTTGACGTCGCGGTTCAGGGCGTTCAGCGAACAACATTAGCAGTTTCAACGTTGCAGCAGGATACGCCCCCGGCTCAGGTCGGCAAGCTGGTTTTGCAGGGTGTCGATGTGTGCTTCGCCCAGGGCCAGTTGCAGCTCCACGCCGTTGGCGGTGAAGTGTTCCTCCAGCACCAGCCCGCCGAGTTCGGCGACCCGCAACTTGACCAGGTTCAGTTCGGAAAACCCGCAGTCGCAGCTCAACGGCACGCGGCTGATCAGCTCGATGCGCTCGGCGGTTTGCAGGCATTTGTTCGCGCCGCCGCCATACGCCCGCGCCAGCCCGCCGGTGCCCAGTTGGATGCCGCCGTACCAGCGAATCACCAGCACCACCACCTGATCGAAGCCCTGGGCCTCGATGGCGGCGAGGATCGGTCGCCCGGCGGTGCCGCCAGGTTCGCCGTCGTCGTTGCTGCGGTACTGGTCGGCGAGTTTCCAGGCCCAGCAATTGTGCGTGGCGTTCAGGTCGCTGTGCTGCTCGATGAACGCCTGGGCTTCTTGCGCGCTGGTGATCGGTGCGGCCAGGGTAATGAAGCGGCTTTTGCGAATTTCTTCGCGGAATTCGCAAAGGCCGGTGAGGGTGAAAGGCATAGGCGGTGTCGTCTAGAGGGCGGGCTTGATGCCACAGCCTTTGAGAATGATGTGGATCAGGTTGGTGCCGGCGTCTTCCATATCTTGTTTGGTCAACTTGGTGCGCCCGGTGACGCGGCAGATCTGGCTGGCGAAGTCGGCATAGTGCTGGGTGCTGCCCCACAGCAGGAAGATCAGGTGGACGGGGTCGATGGGGTCCATCTTGCCGGCATCGATCCAGGCCTGGAACACGGCCGCCCGGCCGCTGAACCAGGCGCGGTAGTCCTGGCCGAAGTATTCGGTAAGGCATTCGCCGCCGCTGATGATCTCCATGGCGAAGATCCGCGAGGCCTGGGGCTGTCGTCGGGAAAACTCCATCTTGGTGCGGATGTAGCGGGTGAGGGCTACGGCCGGGTCGTCCTCGGCGGTCAGCGCGTTGAAGGTGCTGTCCCACAGTTCGAGGATATTGCTGAGCACCGCGACGTACAGGCCCATCTTGTTGGTGAAGTAGTAGTGCAAGTTGGCCTTCGGCAACCCGGCGCTGGCAGCGATGGTGTTCATGCTGGTGCCCTTGTAGCCGTGACGCGCGAACTCGTCTTCGGCCGCTTGAAGAATCGCTTGCTCGTTCTTTTGCCGAATGCGGCTGGCGGGCTTCCCGGCGTGGGTGCTGTGGGCAGGAACTTCGAGGCTCATGGAGGTTTCCGTGCTGATCGATAGAGACGATGTATGCACAGATAACCCACCCTCAAGCCTCAGACAAGTCCTGATGCAATAAAACCCTCAAAGCGGTTCCAGCGTATCGCCATGTGGCGCGCCGTTTGCTGCGGGGCTCGCTTTGGCTTCCGGCAGTAACAGGCACAATGCGATGGCGGTCAGCCCGCCGCTGGTGATGGCCGAGTCGAACAGGTTTTGCACCAGCGTCGGCATCAAGTGCAGCAGGTTCGGTTGGGCGGCAATGCCCAGGCCGACGCCGAACGAGGTGGCGATGATCAGCATGCTGCGTCGGTCCAGCGGCGCCTGGGCGAGAATACGCACGCCGGCCGCCGCCACGCTGCCGAACATCACCAGGGTCGCGCCGCCCAATACCGGTTTGGGGATTTGCTGCAGCACCGCGCCGATCGATGGAAACAAGCCGAGGCAAAACAGCACCACGCCGATGTACAGGCCGACATAGCGGCTGGCCACACCGGTGAGTTGGATCACGCCATTGTTCTGGGCGAACGTGGTGTTGGGGAACGCGCTGAAGGTGGCGGCGATCATGCAGCTCACCCCGTCGCCGAGTACGCCGCCCTTGAGCCGGTTTATATAAGACGGGCCGCTGATGGGCTGGCGGGCGATCATGCAGTTGGCGGTGAGGTCACCCACGGTTTCGATGCTGCTGATCAGATAAATCAGCGCGATGGGTAGGAAGGCGCTCCAGTCGAAGTTGAAACCATAACGAAACGGCATCGGCAGGCTGATCAACGGCAGGTCGGGCAGGGCCTGGGGCACCAGTTTGCCGCTGAACCAGGCCGCGAGGCTGCCGAGGGCCAGGCCGATGATGATCGCCGAGAGGCGTACCCAGGGTGTGTTCGAGCGGTTGAGCAGGATGATCGTCAACACCACGAACAGGCCCAGTGCCAGGTTGATGGGCGCGCCGAAATCGGCGGCATTGAACCCACCGCCGAGGTCGGTGATACCCACTTTGATCAGGCTGATGCCGATCAGGGTAATCACGATGCCGGTGACCAGCGGCGTGATCACCCGGCGCAGTTGCCCGATAAAACGGCTCAGCACGATTTGTACGGCGGCGCCGAAAAAGCACACGCCGAAGATCATCGCCAGGATGTCTTCCGGGCTGCCGCCGCGTTGCTTGACCAGGAAGCCCGCCGACAGCACGGCGCCGAGAAACGCAAAGCTGGTGCCCTGCAGGCAGATCATGCCGGCGCCGATGCCAAACGGCCTACGCGCCTGGATGAAAGTGCCGACACCGGACACCATCAGCGCCATGCTGATCAGGTACGGCAGGTGAGCCGCCAGGCCCAGGGTCGAGCCGATGATCAGCGGCGGCGTGATGATGCCGACGAAGGCGGCCAATACATGTTGCAGGGCGGCCAGTAGGGCGGGCAGGGGTTTTGGGCGGTCGTTGAGGCCGTAGATCAGGTCGCTGGGGCTGGACGTTTCTGGTGGCATGGCGGGCAAACTCGAGTCGGACGGTTCTAGGTCCTTGTGCTCTTGCAAAAAGCTGTCCACTTGCTCAGCTTTTTGTGCGAGGCCCGAATTAGCGGGTTGCCGCCAGGCTGTCGAGGAAACTTTCCAGCACCAAATGAGGGCGCCGCCCCTTGCGCGTGACCGATGCCAGGCTTAAATCGTAAAAACGTGTAGCCGGTTTCAGCGCGCGTAGTCGGCCTTGTTGCACCCACAGGCTGGCGTAGTGATCGGGCAGGTAGCCGATGTAGCGGCCGGTGAGGATCAGGAACGCCATACCTTCGCGGTCCGAAGCGCTGGCGGTGCAGTTGAGGGCCTGGTAGTGGGCCTGGATCTCGGCGGGCAGGCGGAAGGTGGGGGCGATCGCATCCTGGTCGTCGATGCGTCCATCCTCCAACTGCTTGTCGTCGGCATAGAACAGCGGGTGGCCGACGGCGCAGTAGAGCAGCGAGCGTTCGCTGTACAGCGCCTGGTATTCCAGGCCGGACAGCGCGCTGGCCTGGGGCACCACGCCGACATGCAGGCGGCCGTCGAGCACGCCTTGTTCCACTTCATTGGGGGCAATCATGCGGATCTGGATCTGCACGTCCGGGCCGCGTTCCTTCAATTGCGCCAGGGCATGGGTGATACGCATGTGGGGCAGGGTGACGAGGTTGTCGGTGAGGCCGATGATCAGTTCGCCGCGCAAATGCTGGTGCAGGCCGTTGACCTCGGTGCGAAAGCTTTCCAGGGCGCTCAAGAGTTGCAGTGCTGATTGATAGACCTCGCGGCCTTCCTCGGTCAGCGAGAATCCGGCACGCCCGCGCTGGCACAGGCGCAATCCCAGGCGTTGCTCCAGATCGCTCATTTGCTGGCTGATGGCCGAGCGGCCGATGCCGAGCACGGTCTCCGCCGCCGAGAAGCCGCCACACTCCACCACACTGCGAAAGATGCGCAACAGGCGAATATCGAAGTCGCTGACTTGGGCCAGGGGGTCGGGTCGACGAATGCTCATAGTTTAGTCGGGGCCTGACTGAAGGTTAGAAGAGTTGGATTTCACAGACTTTATCCCCGTGGCAATTTAGCTGCAAGAACGCTTTTCAATCCCGGCGCTGCTTTTTGCCTTGCGAGGTTTTGCTGATGAACATGTCCGAAAACGCCCCTTCGTCCCTGGCCAGCCAACTGAAGTTGGACGCTCACTGGATGCCTTACACCGCCAACCGTAACTTCCAGCGTGACCCGCGCCTGATCGTGGCCGCCGAAGGCAGCTGGTTGACCGATGACAAGGGCCGCAAGGTCTACGATTCGTTGTCGGGGCTGTGGACCTGCGGCGCCGGGCACACCCGCAAGGAAATCCAGGAAGCGGTCGCCAAGCAACTGGGCACGCTGGACTACTCGCCGGGCTTCCAATACGGTCATCCGCTGTCGTTTCAACTGGCGGAAAAAATCACCGACCTGACACCGGGTAACCTCAATCATGTGTTCTTCACCGACTCCGGTTCCGAGTGCGCCGATACGGCGGTGAAGATGGTGCGTGCGTACTGGCGCCTAAAAGGCCAGTCTACCAAGACCAAGATGATCGGCCGCGCCCGTGGCTATCACGGGGTGAACATCGCCGGCACCAGCCTGGGCGGCGTCAACGGCAACCGTAAGATGTTTGGTCAGGCGATGATGGATGTTGACCATCTGCCTCACACCTTGCTGGCGAGCAATGCGTTCTCGCGCGGCATGCCGGAGCAGGGCGGTATTGCCCTGGCCGATGAACTGCTCAAGTTGATCGAGTTGCACGACGCGTCGAACATCGCTGCCGTTTTTGTCGAGCCGATGGCCGGCTCCGCTGGCGTGTTGGTGCCGCCACAGGGTTACCTCAAGCGTCTGCGTGAAATCTGCGACCAGCACAACATCCTGTTGGTGTTCGACGAAGTGATCACCGGTTTCGGCCGTACCGGCTCGATGTTCGGCGCCGACAGCTTCGGCGTGACCCCGGACCTGATGTGCATCGCCAAGCAAGTCACCAACGGTGCGATCCCGATGGGCGCGGTGATTGCCAGCAGCGAGATCTATCAGACCTTCATGAACCAGGCGACGCCGGAATACGCAGTGGAATTCCCCCACGGCTACACCTACTCGGCACACCCGGTAGCCTGCGCGGCTGGCCTGGCGGCATTGGACCTGCTGCAGAAGGAAAACCTGGTGCAGAGCGTCGCCGAAGTCGCTCCGCACTTTGAGAATGCGCTGCATGGTTTGAAGGGCAGCAAGAACGTGATCGACATCCGCAACTACGGTCTGGCCGGCGCGATCCAGATTGCCCCGCGTGACGGTGATGCCATCGTGCGTCCGTTCGAGGCTGGCATGGCCTTGTGGAAAGCCGGTTTCTACGTGCGTTTTGGCGGCGACACCCTGCAGTTCGGGCCAACCTTCAACAGCAAGCCGCAGGACCTGGATCGCCTGTTCGATGCCGTCGGCGAAGTGCTGAACAAGATCGACTGATTTCTCCTTCTATATAGAACAACTTTTCAGGAGCCTTGCATGAGCCTTATCCAGCATTTGATCGACGGCCAGTTGGTCAGCGAATCCGGTCGCACCGCCGATGTGTACAACCCGTCCACCGGCCAGGTGATTCACCAGGTGCCGCTGGCCAGTCGCGAAACCATCCAGCGCGCGATCGACTCGGCCAAGGCGGCATTCCCGGCCTGGCGTAATACGCCGGCGGCCAAGCGTGCCCAGGTGATGTACCGTTTCAAGCAGTTGCTGGAGCAGAACGAAGCGCGCATCTCGCAGTTGATCAGCGAGGAGCACGGCAAGACCCTGGAAGACGCGGCGGGGGAATTGAAGCGTGGCATCGAGAACGTGGAGTACGCGTGCTCGGCGCCGGAAATTCTCAAGGGCGAGTACAGCCGCAATGTGGGGCCGAACATCGATGCCTGGTCGGATTTCCAGCCGTTGGGCGTAGTGGCCGGGATTACCCCGTTCAACTTCCCGGCGATGGTGCCGTTGTGGATGTACCCGCTGGCGATCGTCTGCGGCAACTGCTTTATCCTCAAACCGTCGGAGCGTGATCCGAGTTCGACGCTGCTGATCGCGCAATTGCTGCAGGAGGCCGGCCTGCCTAAGGGCGTGCTGAGCGTGGTGCATGGCGACAAGGGCGCGGTGGATGCGCTGATCGAGGCGCCGGAGGTCAAGGCCTTGAGCTTTGTGGGCTCGACGCCGATTGCCGAGTACATCTATGCCGAAGCGACCAAGCGCGGCAAACGCGTGCAAGCGCTGGGCGGCGCGAAGAACCATGCGGTGCTGATGCCGGATGCCGATCTGGATAATGCGGTCAGTGCCTTGATGGGCGCGGCCTACGGTTCCTGCGGCGAGCGTTGCATGGCGATCTCGGTGGCGGTGTGTGTGGGTGACCAGGTGGCGGATGCATTGATCGCCAAGTTGGTGCCGCAGGTCAAGGCGCTGAAGATTGGCGCGGGCACCTCGTGCGGCCTGGATATGGGGCCGCTGGTCACCGGCCAGGCGCGGGATAAGGTCAGCGGCTATATAGAAGACGGTGTGGCCGCGGGCGCTGAGCTGGTGGTCGATGGTCGTGGCTTGAGCGTTGCCGGGCATGAGCAGGGGTTCTTCCTCGGTGGCAGTTTGTTTGACCGCGTGACGCCGCAGATGCGTATCTATAAAGAAGAGATCTTCGGGCCAGTGTTGTGCGTGGTGCGGGTCAATAGCCTGGAAGCGGCGATGCAACTGATCAACGATCACGAGTATGGCAACGGCACGTGCATCTTCACCCGTGACGGTGAAGCGGCGCGTCTGTTCTGTGACGAGATTGAAGTGGGCATGGTCGGTGTGAACGTTCCACTGCCGGTGCCGGTGGCCTACCACAGCTTTGGCGGCTGGAAGCGCTCGCTGTTTGGCGACTTGCATGCTTACGGGCCGGATGGGGTGCGTTTCTATACCCGGCGCAAGGCTATTACCCAGCGCTGGCCGCAACGGGCCAGTCATGAAGCGTCACAGTTTGCCTTCCCTAGCTTGTAAGACGCGTTGAAAGCCGGCCCCTTGGGGCCGGCTTTCGCGTTTTTGCGGCCTTTTTGACCGATATGACAGAATTGTGAAAAAAGGTGTTGACGGCAAATCCTGGACGTCTATAATTCGCCCCACTTCCGGCGCAGTCGAAACGGAAAACTCGTTGGTAAACAAAGAGTTACGCAAGATTCGACAGCGACCTGCTTCAGTTCATCGAAGCCTGGAAGGAGTTGGTAGAGCAGTGTTGTTTGGCTCTATTAACGTTTCGATCTTCTCGGTCGAAAGCGGAGAAAAAGAGGTGTTGACAGCAGCGTGTAACGCTGTAGAATTCGCCTCCCGCTAACGAGAGATCGGAAGCGCAAGTGGTTGAAGTTACAAAGGAAACTTTGAAAACTTCTGAAAATAATCACTTGACAGCAAATGAGGCTGCTGTAGAATGCGCGCCTCGGTTGAGACGAAAGATCTTAACCAACCGCTCTTTAACAACTGAATCAAGCAATTCGTGTGGGTGCTTGTGGAGTCAGACTGATAGTCAACAAGATTATCAGCATCACAAGTTACTCCGCGAGAAATCAAAGATGTAACCAACGATTGCTGAGCCAAGTTTAGGGTTTCTTAAAAACCCAAAGATGTTTGAACTGAAGAGTTTGATCATGGCTCAGATTGAACGCTGGCGGCAGGCCTAACACATGCAAGTCGAGCGGTAGAGAGAAGCTTGCTTCTCTTGAGAGCGGCGGACGGGTGAGTAATGCCTAGGAATCTGCCTGGTAGTGGGGGATAACGTTCGGAAACGGACGCTAATACCGCATACGTCCTACGGGAGAAAGCAGGGGACCTTCGGGCCTTGCGCTATCAGATGAGCCTAGGTCGGATTAGCTAGTTGGTGAGGTAATGGCTCACCAAGGCGACGATCCGTAACTGGTCTGAGAGGATGATCAGTCACACTGGAACTGAGACACGGTCCAGACTCCTACGGGAGGCAGCAGTGGGGAATATTGGACAATGGGCGAAAGCCTGATCCAGCCATGCCGCGTGTGTGAAGAAGGTCTTCGGATTGTAAAGCACTTTAAGTTGGGAGGAAGGGCAGTTACCTAATACGTGATTGTTTTGACGTTACCGACAGAATAAGCACCGGCTAACTCTGTGCCAGCAGCCGCGGTAATACAGAGGGTGCAAGCGTTAATCGGAATTACTGGGCGTAAAGCGCGCGTAGGTGGTTAGTTAAGTTGGATGTGAAATCCCCGGGCTCAACCTGGGAACTGCATTCAAAACTGACTGACTAGAGTATGGTAGAGGGTGGTGGAATTTCCTGTGTAGCGGTGAAATGCGTAGATATAGGAAGGAACACCAGTGGCGAAGGCGACCACCTGGACTGATACTGACACTGAGGTGCGAAAGCGTGGGGAGCAAACAGGATTAGATACCCTGGTAGTCCACGCCGTAAACGATGTCAACTAGCCGTTGGGAGCCTTGAGCTCTTAGTGGCGCAGCTAACGCATTAAGTTGACCGCCTGGGGAGTACGGCCGCAAGGTTAAAACTCAAATGAATTGACGGGGGCCCGCACAAGCGGTGGAGCATGTGGTTTAATTCGAAGCAACGCGAAGAACCTTACCAGGCCTTGACATCCAATGAACTTTCTAGAGATAGATTGGTGCCTTCGGGAACATTGAGACAGGTGCTGCATGGCTGTCGTCAGCTCGTGTCGTGAGATGTTGGGTTAAGTCCCGTAACGAGCGCAACCCTTGTCCTTAGTTACCAGCACGTAATGGTGGGCACTCTAAGGAGACTGCCGGTGACAAACCGGAGGAAGGTGGGGATGACGTCAAGTCATCATGGCCCTTACGGCCTGGGCTACACACGTGCTACAATGGTCGGTACAGAGGGTTGCCAAGCCGCGAGGTGGAGCTAATCCCAGAAAACCGATCGTAGTCCGGATCGCAGTCTGCAACTCGACTGCGTGAAGTCGGAATCGCTAGTAATCGCGAATCAGAATGTCGCGGTGAATACGTTCCCGGGCCTTGTACACACCGCCCGTCACACCATGGGAGTGGGTTGCACCAGAAGTAGCTAGTCTAACCTTCGGGGGGACGGTTACCACGGTGTGATTCATGACTGGGGTGAAGTCGTAACAAGGTAGCCGTAGGGGAACCTGCGGCTGGATCACCTCCTTAATCGACGACATCAGCTGCTCCATAAGTTCCCACACGAATTGCTTGATTCATTGAAGAAGACGATAAGAAGCAGCCCGAAATTGGGTCTGTAGCTCAGTTGGTTAGAGCGCACCCCTGATAAGGGTGAGGTCGGCAGTTCGAATCTGCCCAGACCCACCAATTTTGTGTGGGAACCTGTAGAAATACGGGGCCATAGCTCAGCTGGGAGAGCGCCTGCCTTGCACGCAGGAGGTCAACGGTTCGATCCCGTTTGGCTCCACCACTACTGCTTCTGAAGTTTGAAAGCTTAGAAATGAGCATTCCATCGTGATGATGGTGAATGTTGATTTCTAGTCTTTGATTAGATCGTTCTTTAAAAATTTGGGTATGTGATAGAAAGATAGACTGAACGTTACTTTCACTGGTAACGGATCAGGCTAAGGTAAAATTTGTGAGTTCTCTTAATTGAGAAATTCGAATTTTCGGCGAATGTCGTCTTCACAGTATAACCAGATTGCTTGGGGTTATATGGTCAAGTGAAGAAGCGCATACGGTGGATGCCTTGGCAGTCAGAGGCGATGAAAGACGTGGTAGCCTGCGAAAAGCTTCGGGGAGTCGGCAAACAGACTTTGATCCGGAGATGTCTGAATGGGGGAACCCAGCCATCATAAGATGGTTACCTTACACTGAATACATAGGTGTAAGGGGCGAACCAGGGGAACTGAAACATCTAAGTACCCTGAGGAAAAGAAATCAACCGAGATTCCCTTAGTAGTGGCGAGCGAACGGGGACTAGCCCTTAAGTGGCTTTGAGATTAGCGGAACGCTCTGGAAAGTGCGGCCATAGTGGGTGATAGCCCTGTACGCGAAAATCTCTTAGTCATGAAATCGAGTAGGACGGAGCACGAGAAACTTTGTCTGAATATGGGGGGACCATCCTCCAAGGCTAAATACTACTGACTGACCGATAGTGAACTAGTACCGTGAGGGAAAGGCGAAAAGAACCCCGGAGAGGGGAGTGAAATAGATCCTGAAACCGTATGCGTACAAGCAGTGGGAGCCTACTTTGTTAGGTGACTGCGTACCTTTTGTATAATGGGTCAGCGACTTATTTTCAGTGGCGAGCTTAACCGAATAGGGGAGGCGTAGCGAAAGCGAGTCTTAATAGGGCGTCTAGTCGCTGGGAATAGACCCGAAACCGGGCGATCTATCCATGGGCAGGTTGAAGGTTGGGTAACACTAACTGGAGGACCGAACCGACTACCGTTGAAAAGTTAGCGGATGACCTGTGGATCGGAGTGAAAGGCTAATCAAGCTCGGAGATAGCTGGTTCTCCTCGAAAGCTATTTAGGTAGCGCCTCATGTATCACTGTAGGGGGTAGAGCACTGTTTCGGCTAGGGGGTCATCCCGACTTACCAAACCGATGCAAACTCCGAATACCTACAAGTGCCGAGCATGGGAGACACACGGCGGGTGCTAACGTCCGTCGTGAAAAGGGAAACAACCCAGACCGTCAGCTAAGGTCCCAAAGTTATGGTTAAGTGGGAAACGATGTGGGAAGGCTTAGACAGCTAGGAGGTTGGCTTAGAAGCAGCCACCCTTTAAAGAAAGCGTAATAGCTCACTAGTCGAGTCGGCCTGCGCGGAAGATGTAACGGGGCTCAAACCATACACCGAAGCTACGGGTATCACGTAAGTGATGCGGTAGAGGAGCGTTCTGTAAGCCTGTGAAGGTGAGTTGAGAAGCTTGCTGGAGGTATCAGAAGTGCGAATGCTGACATGAGTAACGATAATGGGTGTGAAAAACACCCACGCCGAAAGACCAAGGTTTCCTGCGCAACGTTAATCGACGCAGGGTTAGTCGGTCCCTAAGGCGAGGCTGAAAAGCGTAGTCGATGGAAAACAGGTTAATATTCCTGTACTTCTGGTTATTGCGATGGAGGGACGGAGAAGGCTAGGCCAGCTTGGCGTTGGTTGTCCAAGTTTAAGGTGGTAGGCTGGAATCTTAGGTAAATCCGGGATTCTAAGGCCGAGAGCTGATGACGAGTCATCTTTTAGATGACGAAGTGGTTGATGCCATGCTTCCAAGAAAAGCTTCTAAGCTTCAGGTAACCAGGAACCGTACCCCAAACCGACACAGGTGGTTGGGTAGAGAATACCAAGGCGCTTGAGAGAACTCGGGTGAAGGAACTAGGCAAAATGGCACCGTAACTTCGGGAGAAGGTGCGCCGGTGAGGGTGAAGGACTTGCTCCGTAAGCTCATGCCGGTCGAAGATACCAGGCCGCTGCGACTGTTTATTAAAAACACAGCACTCTGCAAACACGAAAGTGGACGTATAGGGTGTGACGCCTGCCCGGTGCCGGAAGGTTAATTGATGGGGTTAGCTAACGCGAAGCTCTTGATCGAAGCCCCGGTAAACGGCGGCCGTAACTATAACGGTCCTAAGGTAGCGAAATTCCTTGTCGGGTAAGTTCCGACCTGCACGAATGGCGTAACGATGGCGGCGCTGTCTCCACCCGAGACTCAGTGAAATTGAAATCGCTGTGAAGATGCAGTGTATCCGCGGCTAGACGGAAAGACCCCGTGAACCTTTACTATAGCTTTGCACTGGACTTTGAATTTGCTTGTGTAGGATAGGTGGGAGGCTTTGAAGCGTGGACGCCAGTTCGCGTGGAGCCAACCTTGAAATACCACCCTGGCAACTTTGAGGTTCTAACTCAGGTCCGTTATCCGGATCGAGGACAGTGTATGGTGGGTAGTTTGACTGGGGCGGTCTCCTCCTAAAGAGTAACGGAGGAGTACGAAGGTGCGCTCAGACCGGTCGGAAATCGGTCGTAGAGTATAAAGGCAAAAGCGCGCTTGACTGCGAGACAGACACGTCGAGCAGGTACGAAAGTAGGTCTTAGTGATCCGGTGGTTCTGTATGGAAGGGCCATCGCTCAACGGATAAAAGGTACTCCGGGGATAACAGGCTGATACCGCCCAAGAGTTCATATCGACGGCGGTGTTTGGCACCTCGATGTCGGCTCATCACATCCTGGGGCTGAAGCCGGTCCCAAGGGTATGGCTGTTCGCCATTTAAAGTGGTACGCGAGCTGGGTTTAGAACGTCGTGAGACAGTTCGGTCCCTATCTGCCGTGGACGTTTGAGATTTGAGAGGGGCTGCTCCTAGTACGAGAGGACCGGAGTGGACGAACCTCTGGTGTTCCGGTTGTCACGCCAGTGGCATTGCCGGGTAGCTATGTTCGGAATAGATAACCGCTGAAAGCATCTAAGCGGGAAACTAGCCTCAAGATGAGATCTCACTGGGACCTTGAGTCCCCTGAAGGGCCGTCGAAGACTACGACGTTGATAGGTTGGGTGTGTAAGCGCTGTGAGGCGTTGAGCTAACCAATACTAATTGCCCGTGAGGCTTGACCATATAACACCCAAGCAATTTGACTACTCGAAAGAGCATCAGATTGCGGTGTGTGAAGACGAAACGAACCGAAAGTTCGACTCTTACAAAACACCGAAAACTATCGCATACCCAATTTGCTGAAGCGAGGCCAGCTGGCCACGACTCAGTACCCGAATTTCTTGACGACCATAGAGCATTGGAACCACCTGATCCCATCCCGAACTCAGCAGTGAAACGATGCATCGCCGATGGTAGTGTGGGGTTTCCCCATGTGAGAGTAGGTCATCGTCAAGATTAAATTCCAGAACCCCTGTTTGCTCGCGCAGACAGGGGTTTTGTTTTGGGCGGTCGGAAAGGGTCAAGTGGCTCGCCCCCCTCGGTACTCGACAAAATTGCGCAGTTATTTCTGAACCAGACCACTAGAATAGGTACCTAACCTTTTTTTAGCGTCCGAGCCCTATCTATGCCCGATCCGGTTGATGCCCCCAAGGTGTCGGATTTACCCCTGGACGACCTGGTGGCATGCCATGAGTGCGATTTATTGATGCGCAAACCTGTGCTCGCCCTCGGCGAAAAAGCCCAGTGCCCGCGCTGCGGTTACGAGCTGTACGCACATCGCCACAACGTCGTCGAACGAAGCCTCGCCTTAGTCTTGGCAGCGCTATTGTTGTACATCCCCGCGAACTTTTTGCCCATCATGCAGCTCAATCTACTCGGGCAGTCCTCGGAGGACACCGTGTGGACCGGCGTCGTCGGCCTGTTCGACACCGGCATGCACGGCGTCGCTGCCGTCGTGTTCCTGTGCAGCATGGGTATTCCCCTGCTCAAGTTGCTCTGCCAATTGGCGGTGTTGCTCAGCATCCGCTGGAACATCGGTCGCAGTTACGGGCTGTTGCTCTACCGCATTTACCATCACCTGAGAGATTGGGGGATGTTGGAGGTGTACCTGATGGGCGTCCTGGTGGCGATCGTAAAGCTCGCCGACATGGCCTCCATCACGATTGGCCTGGGTCTGGTCTGCTTCGTCAGCCTATTAATGGTTCAGGTTCTGCTTGAGGTGGTGATGTCGCCCCACCAGATCTGGCAAGCACTGTCAGGAGAGGATGATCATGCGGGCGATTGATGCAGGCATTCTGATTTGTACCGAATGCCACGAATTGAACAAGCAAGAACCAGACACCGATGAGCAAACCTGCACCCGTTGCGGTGCGCTGGTCCATGCCCGTCGCCCCAACAGCCTGACGCGCACCTGGGCCTTGCTGATCACCGCTGCGATTCTCTATATCCCGGCCAACCTGTTACCGATTATGACCGTCAATTCCCTCGGCCAGGGCGATCCCAGTACCATCATGTCCGGCGTGATCCAACTGGTGCAGCACGGCATGTTCCCCATCGCCGCCGTGGTGTTCATCGCCAGCATCCTGGTGCCGACGTTCAAGCTCGTAGGTATTGGTCTGCTACTGTTCTCGGTGCAGCGTCACCAACCGCTGTCGGCGCAACAACGGATTATCATGTACCGCTTTATCGAATTCATCGGCCGCTGGTCCATGCTGGATATCTTCGTGATCGCCATCCTGGTGGCGGTTGTAAACTTTGGACGGCTTGCCAGTGTCGAGGCCAACCTCGGCGCGGCGGCGTTCGCCAGTGTGGTGATCTTGACGATGCTTGCCGCAGTAACTTTTGATCCCCGACTGATTTGGGATAACACGGAGTCGGACGACGACCATGAGTGATTTGCCTAAAGCTAAAACCCGCCCGGCTTCCAACTGGTCGGCTATTTGGGTACTGCCCCTGATCGCCCTGATCATCGGCGGTTGGTTGGGCTGGCGTGCCTATTCTCAGCAAGGCATCGAGATCCAGGTACGCTTCGAAAGCGGCGAAGGCATCCAGGTCAACAAGACCGAAGTAGTCTACAAAGGCATGCCCGTGGGCAAGGTCAAGACCCTGGCCCTGGACGACGAAGGCAACAATCGCGGGGTGATTGCCACCATCGAGATGAACAAGGACGTCGAGCAATACCTCAAGACCAACACGCGCTTCTGGCTGGTCAAACCCAGCGTCAGCCTCGCCGGCATCACCGGCCTGGAGACCCTTGTGTCGGGGAACTACATTGCCGCCAGCCCCGGCGACGGTGAGCCCACACGCAAATTCAAGGCGCTGTCCGAAGAACCGCCCTTGTCCGACGCCAAGCCAGGCCTGCACCTGACCATCAAGGCCGACCGCCTTGGCTCGCTCAACCGCGGCAGCCCGGTGTTCTACAAGCAGATCCAGGTCGGCCAGGTCAAAAGCTACCTGTTGTCCGAGGACCAGAGCACCGTCGAGATCAAGGTCTACATCGAACCGACCTACGCCAGCCTGGTGCGCAAACACACGCGTTTCTGGAACGCCAGCGGCATCAGCATCGACGCCAACCTCTCCGGCGTGAAGGTGCGCAGCGAATCGCTCTCCAGCATCGTCGCCGGCGGTATCGCCTTCGCCACCCCGGAGAATCGCAAGGACAGCCCGCCGACCGACTCGAGCCTGCCCTTCCGTCTGTATGAAGACTTCGACGCCGCCGCCGCCGGCATCAAGGTCAAGGTCAAACTCACCGACTTCGAAGGCCTGCAGGCCGGGCGCACCCCGGTGATGTACAAAGGCATCCAGGTCGGCAGCCTGAAAACCCTGAAGATCGACCCGGACCTGTCCAGCGCCAACGCCGAGCTGACCCTCGACCCATTGGCCGAAGACTACCTGGTACAGGACACCCAGTTCTGGGTGGTCAAGCCGTCGATTTCCCTGGCTGGTATCACTGGGCTCGAGGCGTTGGTCAAAGGTAACTACATCGCGGTTCGTCCCGGTGACAAAGGTTCTCCGCCCCAACGGGAATACGTGGCTCGAGCCAAGGCGCCGCCCTTGGACCTGCGTTCCCCTGGCCTGCACATGGTGCTGTTCACCGACAGCCTCGGCTCCCTGGATGTCGGCAGCCCGATCCTCTACAAGCAGGTCAAGGTCGGCTCGGTGCAGAGCTACCAGTTCTCGCGCAAAAACAAGCAACTGGTGATCGGCGTCCATATCGAGAAGGAGTACGCCAACCTGGTCAATGGTTCGACGCGTTTCTGGAACGCCAGCGGCGTGACCCTGACCGGCGGCCTCACCGGCGGTATCCAGGTGAAAAGCGAATCCCTGGCCAGCCTGATGTCCGGCGGTATCGCCTTTGAAACGCCGGAACCGAACGTGCCGCTGAAAAAACGTATCCCACGTTTCCGCCTGTTCGCCGATCGTGAAGCGGCCAATCAGAGTGGCACCCTGGTGACCATCAAAGTCGACCGCGCCGACGGCCTGCGCCCCGGCACCCCGGTGCGTTTCAAAGGCCTGGACGTCGGTAAGATCGAGAGCGTCGACCTCAGCGCCGATCTGCAATCGGTGCTGCTCGGTGCGCGCATCACCCAGGTGACGGATCGCATCGCACGCGTCGGCAGCCAGTTCTGGGTGGTCAAGCCGGAACTGGGCCTGATGAAAACCTCGAACCTGGAAACCCTGGTCACCGGCCAATACATCGAAGTACTGCCCGCGCTGAAAAACGCCGGGCCGCAGAAGAGCTTCGTCGCGTTGGACCAGCCGCCCGAAGCCGTCCACCAGGAGGCAGGCCTGAGCCTGGTACTGAGTGCCGCACGCCGTGGTTCGCTCAAAGAAGGCGTGCCCGTCACTTACCGCGAAGTCACTGTGGGCAAAGTCACCGGCTACGAATTGGGCCAGACCGCCGACCGCGTGCTGATCCACATCCTGATCGAGCCCAAGTACGCGGCGTTGGTGCGCAGCGGCAGCCGCTTCTGGAACAGCAGCGGCTTCGGTCTCGACTTCGGCCTGTTCAAAGGCGCGACGGTACGCACCGAATCCCTGGAAACCCTGGTTGCCGGCGGCATCGCCTTCGCCACGCCCGATGGCGAACGCATGGGCAGCGCCGCGCGGCCGCAGCAGACCTTCCCGCTGTTCGACAAGTTTGAGGATGAGTGGCTGACCTGGGCGCCTAAGATTCCGCTGGGCAAGTAGACCGAGGCGCGGCTATCGCGGGCAAGCCCCCTCCCACAAGTGACCGCGTTTATCCTGTAGGAATGCGCTCACCTGTGGGAGGGGGCTTGCCCGCGATGAGGCCCTCAAAAACACCACCAAACCCCAGCCCACAAAAAAGGCCGCGATCCATAAGATCGCGGCCTTTTGGCATTTCACCGCCGAACGTCAGACCTCATCCAACTCCGGCTCATCCGCCTGCACAGTCACCGTTGCCTTCACCGCATCATGGCGCCGGATGTACTTCCAGTCCGCCTCATCGATGTAGATCCCGTTCGGCCCGCTGCCGCCTTCCAGGTCGATCGCCACCTGGGCCGACACCTGCGGCTTCACGCTCGCCAGGATCGGCACGAAGCCCAATTGCAGGCTGGTCTCCAGCAGCGCCGCCTGGTTCTTCTCATCGATGTCGGCCGCTTCGTCGAGGTAGTACGGCAAGCGCACGCGCCCGGCCTGGTCGCGGTCCATCAAGTGCAGCAACAAATACATGTTGGTCAGCGCCTTGATGGTCATGGTGGTGCCGTTGGACGCCGCGCCATCAATGTCGGTGTGAATCACCGGCTGGCCATGCACCTTGGTGATCTCGAACGCCAGTTCGAACAAGTCCTTGAGGCCCAACTGGTTGTGGTTGGCCGCCACCAGGCGCGCCAGGTATTCCTTGGCCTCTTCGTTCTTGTTGTCCTGCTCGGCGCTCTGGCTCAAGTCGAACACCGACAGGGTTTCGCCTTCTTCGTACTGACCGGCGCTGTGGATGATCTGGTCGATATGCTTGAGCGCTTCCTTGTTCGGTGCCAGCACGATGCGGAAACTCTGCAGGTTCGACACCTGGCGCTTGTTGATCTCGCGGTTGAACAAGGCCAGTTGGTGTTCCAGGCTGTCGTAGTCGCTGCGGATATTGCGCAAGGTCCGTGCGATATCGGTGACCGCCGCGCGCCGTGCCTTGCCCAGGGTCAGGGCTTCGTCGGTACGGTGAGCATAGGCGTTGATCAGCAGTTGCAGGCGCCGCTCCACGTCATCCTCGCTGTCGAACTTGGCCACGCCCTTGAGGCGAACCTGGGCGTACAGCGCTTCGATCTGGCCATCAGCGCGCAGCAAGCCTTGCCAGCTGTCCTGATAGTCATTGAGCAGCGGCAACAGGTTGTCCATGGAATCGTCGACCGGGTCCATGAACGACGTGCCGAACGGCAAGTCCGCCGGCAGCAACTGGCGACGGCGCAAAGCGTCATCCAGGGTGCGTTGCTTGGCTTCCATATCGCCGATCTGGCGACCGACCAGTTGCAGCTTGGCCGACAGTTGCTGGACACGTTCGGTGAACGCATCGCTGGAGCGTTTCAATTCATCCTGGGCGGCTTCCATCTGCGCCAGCTGTTCCAGCTTCTCGCCTTCTTCGGCGCTCAGGGTTTGCGCACGGCGGAAATCTTCCAGGGCCTTTTGCGCGTCCAGCACTTGCTGGTACAGCGCTTCGGTCTGGGTTTTACTCGCGGCGCGGTCAGAGGCCACCGCCTGCTGCGTCTTGAGCTGCTTGAGTTCTTTTTCCAGGCGCTCTTTCTGGTCGCGCAACGCCGCACGATCCGCCAGGGCCTGCAAGGCGGGCGGCTCGATGTGGGAGATGTCGATCGACAGCCCCGGCACTTCAAAGCGCTCACCCTTGAAACCATCGAGGATCAGTTCCAGGGATTTGACCCACTGGCCGTCCTCATCCAGCGTGATGCCATGTTCACCCAGCGGCAGGCTGAACAGCGAACTGTTGAACAGACGCATCAGACGCTCGACATCTTGCTGCGAGAATTCTTCGCGCAGCTTGGCGTAACTGTTGTTGTCTGCGTGATCGAGCTGTTGCTTGACCGACTTCAGGCGTTTTTCCAGCTCGCGCAGGCGCTCGTCCAAGTCCTCGGCGCTGAACTGCCGCGACTGCGCCAGGGCGCCGGCGAGTTCATCGTGGGCATCCTTGGCTGCCAGCAGTTGCTGTTCCAGCACCCTGACATCATCGACCAGCGCAAAGCGATGCTTGAGCACCGACAGCTCGCCCAGCCAACGCTGGATACCGCTGATTTCGCGCTCCAGGCGCATCAGCTCCTGGGTGCCGCCACGTTGGTCGTGCTGCAGCGCGTCCTGCTCGTTGCGGTAGTGCTCGGCCTGGATGGTCAGCTCTTCCTTGCGCGCACTGGCGTAGTCCGACCAGGTGCCCAGCAGCGAGTCCAACAGCGGCGACAGGCGATGCAATTTACCGCGCAGGATGTCGCGTTGTTTCACGCCATTGGCCAGGGCCTCGACCAGCGGGCCGGCGGCGACCAGGGAGTTGTAGTCCTGCTCCATGCGTCGCACGTCGCGGAAGGCTTCTTCACACGCGGCGATGTAATCGACACTGCCGGAGCGCAGGCTGTGCTCGAACGCATCGAGGAACAATTGCTTGAGCTTGGCTGCGGTGATTTCGCGCATGTGCAGCAGGTTGATAAACAGCGCGCGGAAGGTCTTCAGGCTCTGTTCGCTGGTGGAACGCAGCGGGATCAGCGTCAGGTCCAGTGGGATCGACGTGTGGCCGCCGACCAGCAAACGGCGTAGTTCATCGGGCTTGAGTTCGTAGGCTTTCAGGCCCTCGCGCTCCAGGTTGGTGAACAGCTCTTTCTGGCGCAGGCAGGTGTCGTTTTTCTGGTAGTGGGCCAGGTCGAGCTTGCCGGCGTAGGCAAAGAACTGGTGACCGAAACCACCGCCCGGGCCGCGCCCGACCACGCCGATCACATGCGGGCCGTGGGGCAGGGAGACTTCCACGAGGATGTAGCTGGTGTCGGTGGCGAAGTAGAAGCGCCGCGATTGTTCCAGGGTGTACTTGCCGAAACTCATGTCCGACATGCGCGCCAGGATCGGGAACTGCAAGGCGTTGATCGATGCGGATTTACCCAGGTTGTTCGCGCCGTACACCGACAGCGGCTCTTCGAGCGGGAACAAACCGAGGCTGTAGCCGGCGGTATTCAATAGGGCGAAGCGGCGGATGCCGTAGCGTTCCTTGCTCATGCGTCGGTCTCCTGTTCTTCGGCAATGGCGCGGGCCAGGGCGTCTTCTTCGCTTTCGTCGGCAAAGTCGCTCAAGTCCAGCGGGTCATCGGTCTTCAGCAGTTTTTCATCGCTGTCTTCATCGATGAGCACCGGTGTCGGCAATGGCAGCACGCTGTGGATGCTGGCCGCGAGGTCGCGGTCCTGTTGCACCGACAGGCACACATCGAGGAAGCGATGCATCGGCGGCAGGAAGCGATAGATGCCGTTTTCTTCGCTGGCAAAACCCAGTTGGGTCATGCGGCGCATGATTTTCTCTTCGAGCTCTTCCTGGGTTTGCACTTCGGCCTGGATAAACAGGTCGCGGTATTTTTCCAGCAGTGACGGCAGTTCATCGCGGCCGAGGCTGCCGCCGTCGAGCACGGCAATCGGGTCGCGGCCCTGGTCGGCAAGGTGCTCGACGATGATGAAGGTGAACAGCGCCAGGCGCTGCGCGGTCTTGTTCACCTGCGCGCTGGCGATGGCCGAATCCGGCACGAAGTAATAGAAACCACGGGTATCGCACACCAGTTCAAAGCCCAGGGCCTTGAACAGCGTGCGGTACTGGTCCTGGAAATTCGACAGTTGCGCGTACAGCTCCGGGTCGCGGCGGCTGACGTGGTAACCCTTGAACAGCTCGCGAAAGATCGGCGCCAGCTGGGACAGTTCGGATAGATCAAGATGCATAAGGGGTGCTCGCAGAATTCTCGGCGGCGTCGGGCGTGGCCGGGAGCAGGGCGAATGAGCGCAGGCTGACCTGATGCTCGTGTGTGTGGTAATCGCGGCGTTCCAGGCGCTCGCGCTTGAAGCGTTTTTCGCGGGACAGGCGCGAGAACCAGTAGAGCAATTCGTCGGTGGCGCCGTCCGGTTCCTGTTCCAGCAGCCAGGTCATCAGGTCCGGCATCGGCAGCGCGTCTTCGCAGCGTTCGAGCATTTCCTTGACCGTGCGCGGTGCGCGCTGGGCTTCGCCTTTATGGGACTTGTGCGCCTTGGGGAAGCGCGCCGGTTTCGGCTCGAAGTTCGCCAGGGCGTACACGTAGGCCTCGACCTGGCTCGCGCTGCCGAGGAAGGTGCTTTGCGGCCGGGTGAACATCGGCATCGCGGCCTGCGGCACCGCGTCCAGGCCTTTACGGCGAATGGCCGACAGCGCCAGCGCGGCGCCACGGGTCACGGCGTTGTGCCGACGCGCTTCTTCACGCAGCGGCAGCAGCAGCTCGCGGGCGTGACGCAGGGTCAACTGGGCGCTGGTCTGCATTTCGAGGATGCGCGCGTGGGTGCGCAACAGCATGTCGTCGTCGACCAGATGGCCGAGGCGCTGCTGCTCGGTGAGCAGGCGCAGCAGCACGTTTTCGACCTTGCGCACGCCTTGTTCGAAGGCGCCGTCGGCGTTCACCAGTTGGATCATCGGTTCGACGTATTCGTCCCAGGTCGCCAGCACTTCGGCGTAGCGCTGACGCAACGGGATCTGCCGGTCGCTGGTCTTGGCGCGGTCGGCCACGGCGGCGAGGGCTTGTTCGTCGTTGGCGAGTTTTTTCAGCACGTCGCGCACGCGCATGTCGAGCAGGCGCAGTTGCCGGGCCAGGTCGTGGCCGTCACGGATGTCGAAGGCGTCCTGGATATAACCGGCCAGGCGCTCGAGGTGGCGCAGGTAGGCTTCGATTTCCAGGCACAGGCCAAGCCGGTGCTCCTTGCGAAGATAGGCGAGGAAGTCGTGGATCTGCGCATTGAGCTCGAAACGGTTCGGGCTCTTGGCGACAGGCACCAGGATATCCAGGCGAATCCACACGTCCAGCAGGCTGGTGATGTCCTGGGGCGTGCTGTCCAGTTGTTGGGCGGCCAGTTGTGCGCGCAGCTCGCCGAGGCTCAGGGTGCCTTGGTCGAAGTGTTCGCACAGTGGCTCAAGTAAGGCCCAGTGTTCGGCGAGGGCGCGCAGGACGCGCTTGGGTTCGATCATGGGAATGGCCGGCTGGTTGGCGATTAAAAGTCGCGATTGTACTGCATCAGGCGCGGGATTTATCCACAGCCGGTCAGTGCGCAGTGGGCGATTGTTACCGAACAGCGGTAGAATCCCCGCTCTTTACTTATCCACAAGTGGCCGAGCTGTGCTTATCGAGTCCCGACGTCGCGCTTACTTGACCGCCATGCAGGTGGTCAACTGGCTGCCCCGCACCGAACTGCCGTTTGCCGCCCCGTCGCGGCCCGAGCTGCTGCAGGCGCTCGAGCCCGATGACGGATTGGAAACGTCGGGCGAGGAGGCGGCTGCGCCCGTGGCGGTGGTCAAGCCTGAGCCGCCGACGCGGCCGGTGGTCGAACGCGCCAAGGTCGAGGTGCCACGCCCGTCGCCGATGGCCAAGCCGGCGGTGGCTGAAGAGGCGGCTCCGGTGGTCAAGGCGCCTGTCGTCCCACCGCCGCGGTTTGCCCTGCAATTGCTGCGGGCCGGGCGTTGCCTGTTGCTGGTCGAGCTGCCTACCGGCGAGCGCTTCCAGACCCGCGACCCGGCCTACATGTTGCTCAAGGACATGCTGCGCGCTGCCGGCCTGCCCGACAGCCCGCAAATCGTCGGCGACCCGGTGCGCTGGCCGTTGCTGGTGCGCGGCACCATGGACCAGGGCCCGGACGCCGCGCGGGATTTTGTGCAAGGTTTTGTGTCGGCACGCCTGGAAGACGAACCCTGCGTGTGCCTGTGGCTGATCGGCCTGCCCGCCGTGCGGTTTGCAGGCGAAGCCGATGCCGAAGTCTGGTACCGCGAGCTGCAGGTCGAAGGCCTGGGCTCGGTATGGGCCCTGCCGGGCCTGGAATTATTAATGGAAGAGCCACAGCGTAAGGCTGATGTCTGGCAAGCCATGCGCCGGCTGATGGCGCGCTGGAAAACAATCGATGAGTGAGGCTTTATCCTTCCGCCCGATGACCGAGGCCGACCTCGACGCCGTGCTGAAAATCGAATATGCGGCATACAGCCACCCCTGGACCCGCGGGATCTTTCTCGACGGGCTGGGCAAGTACCAGATCTGGCTGATGTTCGAAGGTGAGCAGCAAGTGGGCCACGGGGTGGTGCAGATCATCCTCGATGAAGCGCATTTGCTGAACATCACCGTCAAACCGGAAAACCAGGGCCGCGGTCTCGGCCTGGCGCTGCTCGAGCACCTGATGTCCCGCGCCTATGCCGCCAGCGCACGGGAATGTTTCCTCGAAGTGCGTGACAGCAATGCCGGCGCGTTCCGGCTGTATGAACGCTATGGCTTCAATGAAATCGGCCGTCGGCGAGATTACTACCCAGCCGTCGGCGGTCGCGAAGATGCGGTCGTGATGGCCTGCACCCTCGTCGACTGAACACGCAACCCATGTGGGAGCCAGCTCCCTCCCACATTTGGAACTACAGGGTGTCAGCGGTTGCCGTCGACAGGATCTCGCTCGGCCAATTCGGCCTCATCCAACCCGTTGCCGCCGCCGATGTCATCTTCATTCACGATGCTCAGGTCCCAATCGGCCTGTTCGCCTTCGCCTTCTTCCTGTGCATCCCGTGCGCCGTCCTCGCGGATCAGGTTCTCCGGGCTCATCTCGTCATCGGTCGTCTCGGCCTCGCCCACCCGTTTATCGCGCATCCGGTGTTTGCGCTCGACAAGCGGCAGTTCATCGCCGATTTGCGCCGTCGGCTCTTGATCGTCAAAGTCCAGCTCGCGCACCGAGCCCATGCGATCCTCATTGTCATCAATCGGTTCCGGCTGTGTAGCGCCGTATGGACGTCGTGATTCAGTCATGGCCAATCCTCATACTGTGGGGCTTATAGTGTGTGGACAGGCCTGGCGCACCAAGATTCAAGTCATCGCCTGCCGTCTATCTTTATTCCGGGCGTGACCCGGACGGGCGGTCGTCTGTCAAAGCTGCGCATCATTCCTGAGGCTTTCCCTGATGAACGAACTACAAGAGCTGCTTGATAACAACGAACGCTGGGCGGATGCGATCAAACAGGAAGATCCCGAATTCTTCGCCAAACTGGCCCGCCAGCAAGCACCGGAATACCTGTGGATCGGCTGTTCCGACGCCCGCGTACCGGCCAACGAAATCGTCGGCATGCTGCCGGGTGATCTGTTCGTACACCGTAATGTGGCCAACGTGGTGCTGCACACCGACCTTAACTGCCTGTCGGTGATTCAGTACGCCGTCGATGTGCTCAAGGTCAAACATATCCTGGTCACCGGCCACTATGGCTGCGGCGGTGTGCGGGCGTCGATGCAGGACCGTCAGTTCGGCCTGATCGACGGCTGGCTGCGCACCATTCGCGACCTTTACTACGAAAACCGCGATCTGCTGGCCAAGTTGCCGACTGAGGAAGAGCGCGTCGACCGCCTCTGCGAATTGAACGTGGTTCAGCAGGTGGCCAACGTCGGTCATACCAGCATCGTGCAAAACGCCTGGCACCGGGGGCAGAGCCTGTCGATCCACGGTTGCATCTACGGCATCAAGGATGGCCGCTGGAAGAGCTTGAACACCACCATCACTGGTTTTGAGCAGTTGCCGCCGCAGTATCGCTTGCGCCCGCTGGGTGAAGCCTAAGGGCGCTTGCGCTCGCGCCACAGGGTCATGAACGTCTGCCCTTCGGCGTTCAGCGGCTCCTGGCTGCCGGTGATCCAGCCCCGGCAGTTCAGCTCGCCGCATTGGCACGCGAACTGCCGGAACAGCGCGTCCTCGGTGCAGGCGTAATCCAGGGTCAACAGGGCGCCGGCCGCGATGGGCTGCACGGTCCAGAGCTCCAGGTAGGTGGTGTCCAAAAATACATTCGGGTTGCAGGAGTGGCGCAGCAGGCCGCAGAACCAACAGTCGTACAAGTGGATGCGCGGCGACAGTTGCAAGGTGTGCGGGCGTCGCTCGTTCACCGCGTAGCCGGAGACCTTGGCAATGCGTATGCGACTCTCAAAGGTGATGCGTGCCTTGACCCTGGCCCCGGCGCCGTCCCTGGAGTGGGTGACCTGGAAGTGTTTGGACGAAGGGTAGCCCTGCCCGACGAACAGTGTCTTGAACGGGTAAAGGCAGTCATTCACAGGGTTTACAGCCTTATCCATGGCGCGAGTTTTCATAACTCTCCTGGGGTGGGCTGCATCGACCTGCGGGTGGTGTCTGACTGCCAGTCTTGCAGCGGATGGGCCCGGATCAAGACTCGCTGAACATAACGCCGATTTCTACTGTCAACTTTGACAGTAGAAATCGGTTTTTTTTTTGCGCTTTTACAGCGCCGGGGCGCTGATCGTCGGGGTGGGCGCGGCGTCTTTCAGTTGTTTGAGCTGGGCTTTGATCGCGGACGTGGCGCATTTCGCGTTGGCCTGTTCCGGGGTCAGGTTGCGCACCGAGGTGTAGAACAATTCGCAGGTCTGTTCTTTACGCGTGACCTGCCAGGTGTTCATGCACGCCTTGAGCAGCACATTCGCATCGCTCGCCGGTTTCTGGCCCATTCCGGCTTGCCAGCAGGCGGCGCTCAAATCCTGGCCCATCACTTTCAAACCGGCCTCGTCGGCCTTCTGCTCGTTACCGTCATACGTGTCGGGGCTTGCCGCATACCAGATGTAACTGGGGTGGTTGGCGCCCAGGACCGAGACGGTTTTGCCGGGGATCGGGCTGATCTGCGCCAGGCCCAGCACACCCACGGTTTGCCCGTATTGTTGCTTGATCCAACTGCGCACCGGTGCGCCGAACGCGACCATCGGCAACGCACCTTTGGGCGGCACGCTCAGTTCCTTGACCATGCGTGTCTGGTAGTCGGTGAAGTAGCTGTAGACGTTTTCCAGGTCTTTCCCGGCGTTGGACGGCGCGGCGATCGGGGCGATGTCGATGATGGTCTGGTAGGCCGGGGTTTCGGTGGCCGGAATGCCATTGTCGACGAGCAGGGCGGCCCAGCGGTCGGTGGTGGCCGATTCCAGGTAATCCTGGGCCTGGGTCAGTGAGTAATCTGGCGGAAAGTGCAGCAGTTCGATGCTTTTGCGGTTTTCCAGGGCCATGCCCAGCGGCAGGAACAAGTACCAGTTGTAAGCCCACTTGCCATCGCTGTTAAGCCGGCTCGCGCCCTGGTAGGCCAGGTCGGCGGTAGCGAGCAAGCTCGTCAGCGGCTGGCCATAGTTGTCGGGCACGCCACTGAAGGTCGCCGCGACCTGGCCGTCATGCTTTCTGACGCTGACCTTGGCGCGGCTGTAACCGTCGCGCTGCAGGCTCTGGTTGAGGTAGTGCTCGACGGTCTGCTCCAGCGTCCACGGCCGGAAGCAGATCACGTTGCAGTTATTGGGGTAAGCGAACAACTGGGTAACCCGTTGCGTGCTGCCCAGCGGTACGTCGATGTCGGCCTGTACGACCGCACTCGCGATCAGTGCGGCCAAGGTGAAGGACAACCTGGTCGGTTTAAACATAGATGATTCCTTGTCAGCGAGAGCCCGTCTGCGCGGGGTGAAAGCCCACCTCCACACAGTAGCGGCTGACCAGGAAAACCGCGTGCAAAATCGCCGGGCGTGTCGCTATTGGATAAGCCGTCCTACACCTCGAACTGCAACGCATTGCTCAAGTCGCCCATCGGTTTCTGGCCGCGGGCGATCATGGCGTCGTCGCGCCGCTTGAGCCCGTCCAGTGTCTCCAACTGGAAGACGCGGGTGATCAGGCGCAGGATCGACGCGGTGTCGTACACCGTATGGTCCACCGTGCCTTTGCGCGCGAACGGCGACACCACCAGGGTCGGAACCCGTGTGCCAGGGCCCCAGCGGTCGCCTTTGGGCGGTGCCACGTGGTCCCACCAGCCGCCGTTTTCATCGACGGTCACCACCACCACCATGTTTTTCCACTGCGGGCTTTCCTGCAGCACCTTGAGGGCGCGGGTGATATGGCGGTCGCCCGAGGCTACGTCGGCATAACCGGCGTGCATGTTGAGGTTGCCCTGGGGTTTGTAGAAGGTCACGGCGGGCAGCTTGCCCGCCTGCGCGTCGGCAAAGAACTTGTTGGTGCTCGACTCATCGCCCAGGCCCGCGTCGCGCAGGCGCTTGTCACGCTCCGCGCGGTTTTCCGGGCCCTGTTGCTTGAAGTAGTTGAACGGCTGGTGGTGGTACTGGAAGTTGGGGATCTTCGGAATGCCGCCCGAGTCCTTGAACTGTTCCAGCGTCGCTTGCCAGGCCCCGGCGTACCAGGCCCAGTCGATGTTCTTTTTCGACAGCTTGTCGCCGATGTGTTCGTGGGTCTGCGGCACCAGCACGTTGGGCAGGTCGGGCTTGGCGTAGTCCGGGTTTTGCGGGTCGCGAATCCAGGTCGGCCAGTAGGGCGGGGCCAGGGTGTTCACGGCGTAACCGTCCGGGGTCAGCGCGCTCGGGCCGAACTGCGGCGGGCCGCTCATGGCGCTGGCCGGGGATTTGTCCAGGGGCTTGAGGCGTGGGTCGGTGGGATCGTCGCTTTGCAGCGTGGCGATCTGCGCCTTGGCCACCGACTGCGCGGCGTTCGGATAAACCGGCGCGGTCGCGCTGATCAGGTATTGGTGGTTGAGGAACGAGCCGCCAAATGCGCCCTGGAAGAAGTTATCGCAGAGCACAAACTCCTTGGCCACGTCCCACAGGCGCAGGGAATAACGGCTCTGGGCGTAATGCCCCATCACCAGGCCGCCGGAATCGGCCCAGGCGACGAAATTGTCGTTCTTGCCGCCGTTGATCTGCATCTGGTTCTGGTAGAACACGTGCCACAAATCCCGGGTGACCAGGCTCAAGGGCAGGTCTTCGGCGTTCGGGCCCTTGAGGGCGAACGGGGCGTTGGGCAGGTTTTCCTGGAATTGCACTTCGCTGGGGTAGGTCACCCCGTCGACGCTTTGCGAGCCGACTTGCAACACACCACCCCACACCGGGGGCAGGGTGGTCAATACGCTGGCGTCGCGGTCGCGCTGCTGATAGTCGGCGGGAGACAATGCCGACAGCGGTTTCTCCAGCCCGGGGAAATCGGCAAACAGGTTGTTGAAGCTGCGGTTTTCGGCGTAGATCACCACGACGGTTTTCACTTGGTCGTGTAATGCCTTATCCAACTCTTGCGGCGTGAGCGGCCGAGGCAGCGGTTTGCCCGGCGCGTCGCCGGGATTGCCGCAGGCACTCAAGGTCGCGCCCACCCCCAGCACCGCTGCGCCGCCGAGGAAGCGCCGCCGGCTGGTGTCTACCGGCGGTTGATCGATGGAATCGGGGGCCGGGCGGTCTTCGTGCTCGTCACTCATTGCGGGAGTCCTTGCTGGCGGTTTGTTGCAAGATATTTCGCCAGGACGGTAGCAGTGGAATGTGACGCAGGGAAGACAGCTTGAAGTTACACGCTTTAAGCGGAAAGCCTGGAGCTACAAACCTCAAGCTTGCCGCTGCGTTTAAGGCATCACCGGCGGCAAATACTTCAACGTCGTCCCCAACGCCCACAACAGAAACAACACCAACGGCGCGTGTACCAGCAACTGCACGAACGAAAACCCGATCAGATCCCGCGCCTTCAGCCCCAACACGCCCAGCAGCGGCAGCATATAAAACGGGTTGATCAAATTCGGCAGCGCCTCGGCCGCGTTGTAGATCTGCACGGCCCAGCCCAGGTGGTATTGCAGGTCAGTGGCCACTTGCATCACGTAGGGCGCTTCGATGATCCACTTGCCGCCGCCCGACGGGATGAAGAAACCCAGCACCGCCGAGTACACGCCCATCAACAGGGCATAGGTGTCGTGGGAGGCGATGGAGGTGAAGAAGGTCGAGATATGGTGAGCCAGGGTCTGGCCGTCGCCGCCCTTGACCACCGTCATCAGCGCGGCAATCGAGCCGTACAGCGGGAACTGGATCAGCACGCCGGTGGTGGTTGGCACCGCGCGGGCGACCGCGTCCAGAAAGCTGCGCGGGCGCCAGTGCAGCAGCGCACCGACCATGATGAACAGGAAGTTATAGGTGTTCAGCCCGGAAATCGCGCTGATCGCCGGTTTGGTCGAGAACTCGTGGAACAACCAACCCGCCGCCAGCACCGCCAGCAGGATCGTCAGCACCGGGCTGTGTTCCAGCCATTCGCCCGGGCGTGTCGGGGCCTGCGGCGTGGGCAGGTTGAAGGCCGGGTCGACCCCGCAGGCCTTGGCGTCACGGGCGCTGTTCGGGCCGGGCGCGGTGGCGTAGGCGATGATCAGCGAGACCACGATCAGCGCCAGCAGCAGCACGCCGGATTGCCACAGGAAGATGGTGTCGGTGAACGGGATCACCCCGGTGATCGACAGGATCGACGGCGGCAAACTGGCCGGGTTGGCCTGCAACTGCGCGGCCGACGACGACAGCCCCAGCGCCCATACCGCGCCGAGCCCCAGGTAGGCCGCGGCACCGGCAGCGCGGTAGTCCATGCGCAAGTCCGTGCGCCGCGCCAATGCGCGCACCAGTAAACCGCCGAACACCAGGGACAGCCCCCAGTTGAGCAACGAGGCAACCATGGAAATCAACGCCACCCAAGCCACGGCCGAGCGGCCGTTCTTCGGGATGCGCGCCAGGCGGTCGATCAGTTTCACCGCCGGTGGCGAACTGGCGACCACGTAACCGCCGATCACCACGAAGGCCATCTGCATGGTGAACGGGATCAGGCTCCAGAACCCATCGCCAAACGCCTTGGCGGCTTCGGTCGGCGCGGCGCCCATGCCCAGGGTCGCCACGGCGACAATGATCACGGCGAGGGCGGCAAACACCCAGGAGTCGGGAAACCAGCGTTCGGCGAAATTGGAGCAGCGCAGGGCAAATCGGGCATAGCGGCTTTCTTCGATAGCATCGGCCACGAGTCATTCCTCTTGTAATTGTTATGGTTTTGGCAGTTTTACGGCATGTTCCGCTACGGCCATTGATATGGGAATGCAGTTATCTTCATCGATCATTGAGGAAAACAAATATATCCGCCGCGATTGCCATCATCCGGCGCAGCTCATAACCTGCACGCCATTTTGTTTGTCTGCCGAGCCTCAACATGACTGCCACCTCGCTTGCCCAGGCGCAGCGTTTTTCCCGCTCCGACTACAAAACCCTGGGCCTGGCCGCCCTCGGCGGTGCCCTGGAAATCTACGACTTCATCATTTTCGTGTTTTTCGCGCTGACCCTCAGCCAACTGTTCTTCCCGCCGGAAATGCCCGAGTGGCTGCGCCTGCTGCAAAGTTTCGGGATCTTCGTCACCGGCTACCTCGCGCGCCCGCTGGGCGGCATCCTGATGGCGCACTTCGCCGATCACTTGGGGCGCAAGCGCGTGTTCAGCCTGAGCATCCTGATGATGGCCTTGCCCTGCCTGCTGATCGGGATCATGCCGACCTACGCGCAAATCGGCTATTTCGCACCGCTGATCCTGCTGGTGCTGCGCGTGCTGCAAGGTGCGGCGGTGGGTGGTGAAGTGCCCAGCGCCTGGACCTTTGTCGCTGAGCACGCGCCGCCCCATCACCGCGGTTACGCCTTGGGCTTCTTGCAGGCCGGCCTGACCTTCGGCTACCTGCTCGGCGCACTGACCGCCACGCTGCTGGCGCAAATCTTTACCCCGGCGGAGATCCTCGACTACGCCTGGCGCTTCCCCTTCCTGCTCGGCGGCGTCTTCGGCGTGATCGGCGTGTGGCTGCGCCGCTGGCTCAACGAAACCCCGGTATTCCTCGACATGCAGGCGCGCCGCCAAGCCGCCGCCGAACTGCCGCTGCGCACCGTATTGCGCGATCATCGCCGCGTGTTGCTGCCGGCGATGATCCTCACCTGCGTGCTCACCTCCGCCGTGGTGGTGCTGGTGGTCATCACCCCGACCATGATGCAGAAAACCTTCGGCATGACGCCCAGCCACACCTTCGCCCTGAGCGCACTGGGCATTGTGTTCCTGAACATCGGTTGCGTACTTGCCGGCCTGCTGGTGGACCGCATCGGCGCCTGGCGCGCGGTGCTGGTCTACAGCCTGTTGCTGCCACTGGGGATCGCGGTGTTATACGCCAGCCTGATCGCCGGTGGCGTCTGGCTCGGCGCGGCATATGCCGTGGCAGGCTTGAGCTGCGGCGTGGTCGGCGCAGTGCCGTCGGTGATGGTCGGACTGTTCCCGGCGCCGGTGCGGGTGTCAGGCATTTCCTTCACCTACAACATTGCCTACGCGCTGTGGGCGAGCACCACGCCCTTGATGCTGATCGCACTGATGCCGACCAGCCCGTGGATTTGCGTGGGTTATTGCGTGGTGATGGGCGCGGTGGGGGTGGTGAGTGTGGTGCTGTTCAGCAAGCGCCACGCAGTGGATGCAGGCGCTCGCGGAGCCTAAGGGCCACCAATTGACGGGTATTGCGGCCGCTCCTATAGTCAGGTCCACCCCCCGATCAGCACATAGCCCTTCATGACCCAGACGGCCCTTATCAACCCCGCCATTCTGTCCTGGTCTCGCCAGCGGGCGGGGCTGTCTGAGGCTCAGGTCGCCAAGGGGCTTACGGTCAAGACGCAAAGGGTCATGGAGTGGGAGAGCGGCCGGAGCCTTCCCACCTTTAACCAGGCGCAAAAGTGGGCTGCCATCGCGCATGTTCCTTTTGGTTTTCTCTTTCTCCAGGCGCCTCCACAGGAGCATCTGCCACTTCCGGACCTGCGCACGGTAGGCGGCGAATTACCCGATAAACCCAGCCTGGATTTGATGGACACCGTCAGGGATGTGCTACGCAAACAGGCCTGGTACCTGGAGTATTTGCAGGATCACGAACGAGCGCCGCTTTCCTTTGTCGGGAGCTTCAACAGTCGCTCGCCGATCAAGGACGTCGTTGCCGATATCCGTCGTGTCCTGGGCGTAACCGATGCCCCGGCCCGTATGAGTTATGAAGACTATATGCGGGCATTGGTGAGTGGCGCGGAAGACGCCGGCATTCTCGTTATGCGCAGCGGTGTTGCCTTGGGCAATACCCGCAGGAAACTTGATGTCAGCGAGTTTCGAGGATTTGCGATCAGCAACGTGATGGCCCCCGTTGTGTTTATCAACAGTGCGGATGCACCCTCGGCACGGCTTTTTACCCTGGTGCATGAGCTTGCCCATCTCTGGATCGGCAGTACGGGCGTATCCGATGGGGGCAGTCAGGGGCCTGGTCAAGAAGAAGCCTTCTGCAATGCGGTGGCGGGCGAGTTTCTTGCGCCGGGAATCGCCTTCAGCGCGTACTGGGACAGCGATCTTTACTGGGAAGACAACCTGGCGCCTTTGGCGGGGCGCTTTCATGTCAGCACACTCGTCATTGCCCGCCGTGCGCGTGACCTTGGTTACATCAGCGGCGATCAATACGGCGCCTACTACCGACGGATCTTGCAGGCATATCGAGATAAGGACGGCGGTGGAGGGGACTACTACCGTACCGCTGCGACCAGGAACAGTACCCGGTTGAGCAAGGCTGTTCTGGCGCAAGCCCAGAGCGGTCAGATTTTGCTACGCGACGCGGGAAAACTGCTGGGTGTGCAGCCTGCCAAGTTGAAGACGTATGGAATGAAGCTCTCGGCATGAAGCATCTATTGGATTCGAATACGCTGATCGAGGCCAAAAATCGCTATTACGGGATGACGATTTGTCCGGGCTATTGGGCATGGATACTTCAACAACACCAGGCTTTGGAGATTGCCAGTATCGTACCGGTAAGGGACGAGCTGGCTAAAGGCAATGACGATCTGACCCAGTGGGTCAAGAGCAATGCCCAGCTCTTTGAAGACGCCAGCGATGAACGGACTCAAGTGGCATTTGGGTATATCGTCGCCAAAATTGCCGAGCAGGCGCCGCTGATGAAGGTTGGCGCGCTTGAGGAGTTTCTTGAAGGGGCAGACCCGTGGCTGATTGCCAAGGCGATGACGACGGGAGCGGTGGTTGTAACCCATGAAGTGTATAACCCCGATATCAAGCGTAAATACACCATTCCCAATGTGTGCTCACTGGTCGGCGTCTCTTATATGAATACGTTTGAGTTGCTCGGTAAGCTGGACGCACGTTTCGTTTTGCACCGCTGACCCATTGGGGCAAAGAGGTTTTGGTGTCATCAAAGGTAACCGCCTGCTGGCGTGCGGATGACAATTTTGTAACCCGTGCCAGCGTATTTAGCCGATAGCTCTATGATTCATCCAACCACACCCCACGAGGATGTTTCATGAGCGCAGGACACAACCACGCCCAGGTACGCGCCGGCCACGAACGGCAGTTGTGGATGGCCCTCGGGCTGACCAGCAGTTTCATGATTGCCGAGGTGATCGGTGCCTTTATCACCGGCAGCCTGGCGCTGTTGTCCGATGCCGCGCACATGATGACCGATGCCCTGGCCATGGCGATTTCCCTGGTGGCGATCCAGATCGCCAAGCGCCCCGCCGACCGCAAGCGCACGTTCGGTTACGCCCGCTTTGAAATCCTGGCGGCGGCGTTCAATGCGTTGCTGCTGTTTGCGGTGGCGTTCTACATCCTTTATGAGGCCTATCAACGCCTGCAGGCACCCGCCGAAATCCAGTCGACCGGCATGCTGGTGATCGCCGTGCTGGGGCTGCTCGTCAACCTGATCTCCATGCGCCTGCTCAGCGCCGGCAGTGGCGAAAGCCTGAATGTCAAAGGCGCGTACCTGGAGGTCTGGAGCGACATGCTCGGCTCTATCGGTGTGATCATCGCGGCCGTCGTGATCATGTTGACCGGCTGGGCTTGGGTCGACTCCGTGGTGGCGGCGGCGATTGGTTTCTGGGTGTTGCCGCGCACCTGGGTGCTGCTCAAGGACAGCATGAATGTGCTGCTGCAAGGCGTGCCCGACGGCGTCGATATCGACAGCGTGGAGCAGGCCATGCGTGGCGTGCCCGGCGTGAAGGACGTACACGACCTGCATATCTGGGCGCTCACCAGTGGCAAGAACGTGCTGAGCAGCCATCTGGTGGCGGATGCGATGCCGGGCACCGAACAGCAGGTCCTCGCTCAAGTGACGCAATTGCTGCATGAACAATTCGATATTTCCCACGTCACGCTGCAGGTCGAGGGCGAGGGTTTTCATCGTGACGGGCCCGAAGACGCCCATGCTTGAGCCTTGCTAACGGATTTGTAATGTTCGCCCCACCGCCCTGATAAGTACCGAAAGTTACAGTGCCCCGGCTTGGATTTATCCGCCATTTCATGGGCCTGGAACTCTCGTTATGCCAACTCGTGCAAGAACTCTACTGTGCTCGATCATCGTGTTGCTGGCGACGGCGCAAGGGGTCGGCGCCCAAACCCTGACCCTCGACGCCGCCCTGCAAACCGCCTTCGCCAACAACCCCGACCTGGCCGCCGCGCAATGGGAGATCGACATCGCCAGCGGCGGCCGCCAGCAGGCGGGGCTGATCCCCAACCCGGTGGCCTCGTGGGATGCCGAAGACACCCGCCGCGACACCCGCACCACCACGCTCAAGTTAAGCCAGACCCTGGAACTGGGCGGCAAGCGCGGCGCGCGCATCGAGCTGGCCACGCGCGGCCAGGACGTCGCGGCGCTGACCCTCGAACAGCGCCGCAACGGCTTGCGCGCCGAGGTGATCGACAGTTATTACGGCGCCCTTCGCGCCCAGGAGCGCCTCGACCTGGCGCAACGCTCCCTGGCGTTGGCCGAGCGCGGCCTGGTGATCGCCAACGGCCGCGTCAACGCCGGTAAATCGTCGCCAGTGGAAGCCACCCGCGCCCAGGTGCAGTTGTCGGAAATCCGCCTGGAACTCAACCGCGCCCAGATGGGTGTCAGCGATGCCTATCGCCGCCTGGCTGCCAGCACCGGCAGCGCCGCGCCCGACTTCGCCGCCGTCGCCACGCCAAGCAGCGGCCCGGCGACGTTGCCGCCCGCCGCGCAACTGCTGGCGCGTCTTGAACAGACCGCCGAGCTGCGCCTGGCCGAACTGCAAATCCTGCAGAACGAAGCCAGCGTGGGCCTGGAAAAAGCCCAGCGCATCCCCGACCTCGATGTGTCGATTGGTAGCCAGTACGACGCCAGCGTGCGCGAGCGCGTGAATCTGGTGGGCGTGTCGATGCCGATCCCGCTGTTCAACCGCAACCAGGGCAACGTGCTCGCCGCCACCCGCCGCGCCGACCAGGCCCGTGACCTGCGCAACGCCGCCGAACTGCGCCTGCGCACCGAAACCCGCCAGGCCCTGGACCTGTGGCAAACCGCGAACACCGAAGTGCGCGCATTCAACCAGCAGATCCTGCCCGCCGCCCAGAGCGCGGTGGACAGCGCCACCCGTGGCTTCGAAATGGGCAAGTTCAACTTCCTCGACGTCCTCGACGCCCAGCGCACCTTGATCGCTGCCCGCACCCAATACCTCACGGCGACCGCCCAGGCCACCGACGCCTGGGTACGCATCGAACGGATCTACGGCGACCTCGCCCGTTTCTGATTTTTTTGGAGTCCTCTATGCAGACTAAACATGGCGTGGCGCTAGCCCTTGTCCTGGGCCTGATGCTGTCCGGCCTGGCAAACGCCGAGGAAGAAGAAGGCACACTCGAACTCACCGAGCAGCAGATCGAGGCCGCCGGTATTCAACTGGCCCAGGCCCAGCCGCGGCCGATCAGCACGGTGCTGTCGTTGCCGGGTGAAGTGCGCTTCGATGAAGACCGCACGTCGCACATCGTGCCGCGTGCGGCGGGGGTGGTGGAGGCAGTGAAGGTCAACCTCGGCCAGACGGTCAAGCAAGGCGAGTTGCTGGCGGTGATCGCCAGCCAGCAGATTTCCGATCAGCGCAGCGAGCTGGCCGCCAGCCAGCGCCGCCTCGAACTGGCGCGCACCACCTTCCAGCGCGAGCGCCAACTGTGGCAGGACAAGATCTCCGCCGAGCAGGATTACCTGCTGGCGCGCCAGGCCTTGCAGGAAGCCGAAATCGCCCTGAACAACGCCCGCCAGAAGATGACCGCCCTCAGCGGCAGCGCCGTGCCGGCCGGCGGTAATCGCTATGAATTGCGCGCACCGTTCGCCGGCGTGGTGGTGGAGAAACACCTGGGCGTCGGCGAGGTGGTCAGCGAGACCAGCAACGCCTTCACCTTGTCGGACCTGTCGCAGGTGTGGGTCACGTTCGGCGTCTTTCCCAAGGACTTGAACAAGGTCCGCGTCGGCAAGCCGGTGAAAGTCAGCTCCACCGAAATGGGCACCGAAGTACTCGGTACCGTGGCCTATGTGGGCAACTTGCTGGGCGAGCAGACGCGCACCGCCACCGTGCGCGTGACCGTGCCCAACCCCGATGACGCCTGGCGCCCGGGGTTGTTCGTCGCCGTACAGATCGCCACCGACACCTACCAGGCCAAGGTCACCGTGCCCGAGGCCGCGATCCAGACCGTCGAGGACAAGCCCTCGGTGTTCGTTCGCACGGCGGACGGGTTCGTCACCCGCCATCTGGAACTGGGCGTCAGCGAAAACGGCTACGTCGAAGTGCGCCGGGGCCTCGACGCCGGGGCACAGGTGGCCACGGTTGGCAGCTTCATCCTCAAGTCCGAACTGGGCAAAGGCTCGGCCGAACACGCCCATTGATCCTGCGAGTGATTTCCCATGTTTGAGCGCCTTATCCAATTCGCCATCGAGCAGCGCATCATCGTGCTGTTGGCGGTGCTGTTGATGGCCGGTGTCGGCGTCGCCAGCTATCAGAAACTGCCCATCGACGCGGTGCCCGACATCACCAATGTGCAGGTGCAGATCAACTCGGCGGCGCCCGGTTTTTCGCCGCTGGAAACCGAACAGCGCATCACCTTTCCCATCGAAACCGCGATGGCCGGGTTGCCGGGGTTGCAGCAGACCCGTTCGCTGTCGCGCTCCGGTTTGTCCCAGGTCACGGTGATCTTCAAGGACGGCACCGACCTGTTCTTTGCCCGCCAATTGGTCAACGAACGCCTGCAAGTCGCCCGTGAACAATTGCCCGTCGGCATCGAAACGGCGATGGGGCCGATTTCCACCGGTCTTGGGGAAATTTTCCTATGGACCGTGGAAGCCGAAGAGGGCGCGCGCAAGGACGACGGCACGCCCTACACGCCGACCGACCTGCGCGTGATCCAGGACTGGATCATCAAGCCGCAACTGCGCAACGTGCCCGGCGTGGCCGAGATCAACACCATCGGTGGTTTTGCCAAGGAATACCAGATCGCCCCCGACCCCAAGCGCCTGGCGGCCTACAACCTGACCTTGAGCGATCTGGTCACCGCCCTGGAACGCAACAACGCCAACGTCGGTGCCGGCTACATCGAGCGCAGCGGCGAGCAGTTGCTGATCCGCGCACCGGGGCAAGTGGCGTCGATCGACGATATCGCCAACATCGTCATCACCACCTCGGACGGCACGCCGATCCGCGTGCGCAATGTGGCCCAGGTCGAGATCGGCCGTGAGCTGCGTACCGGCGCCGCCACCGAAAACGGCCGTGAAGTGGTGCTGGGTACGGTGTTCATGCTGATCGGCGAAAACAGCCGCACCGTGTCCCAGGCCGTGGCTGCGCGACTCGAACAGATCAACCGCTCGCTGCCCGAGGGCGTGGTCGCCGTGACCGTCTACGACCGCACCAACCTCGTCGAAAAAGCCATCGCCACGGTGAAGAAAAACCTTTTCGAAGGCGCGCTGCTGGTGGTCGCGGTGTTGTTCCTGTTCCTCGGCAACATCCGCGCGGCGCTGATCACCGCGATGGTGATCCCGCTGGCGATGCTGTTCACCTTTACCGGCATGTTCACCAACAAAGTCAGCGCCAACCTGATGAGCCTCGGCGCGCTGGACTTCGGCATCATCGTCGACGGCGCGGTGGTGATCGTCGAGAACGCGATCCGTCGCCTGGCCCATGCGCAACAGCGACACGGCCGCCTGTTGACCCGCAGCGAGCGCCTGCACGAAGTGTTCGCGGCGGCCAAGGAGGCGCGGCGCGCGCTGATCTTCGGGCAACTGATCATCATGGTGGTGTACCTGCCGATCTTCGCCCTCACCGGCGTGGCCGGGAAAATGTTCCACCCCATGGCCTTCACCGTGGTGATCGCCCTGTTCGGCGCGATGATCCTCTCGGTGACCTTTGTGCCGGCGGCGATTGCGCTGTTTGTCACCGGCAAGGTCAAGGAAGAAGAAAACCTGGTGATGCGCAGTGCGCGCCGGGTCTATGCGCCGGTGCTCGATGGGGTGATGGCGCGGCGCCCGCTGGTGTTCGGTTTGGCGCTGTTGACCATCGTCGCCTCGGGGCTGGTGGCCAGCCGCATGGGCAGCGAATTCATCCCCAGCCTCAGCGAAGGCGACTTCGCCCAGCAAGCCCTGCGCGTGCCCGGCACCAGCCTGACGCAGTCGGTGCAGATGCAACAGCAGTTGGAAAAAACCTTGATGGCCCAGGTGCCGGAAATCGAACGGGTCTTCGCCCGCACCGGCACCGCGGAGATTGCCTCCGACCCGATGCCACCGAACATTTCCGACAGCTACGTGATGCTCAAGCCCAAGGATCAGTGGCCTGATCCGCAGAAGTCCCGCGAAACGCTGATCGCCGATATCCAGCGCGCCAGTGCGATTGTGCCGGGCAGTGCGTATGAACTGTCACAACCGATCCAACTGCGCTTCAACGAGCTGATTTCCGGGGTGCGCAGCGACGTGGCGGTGAAGGTGTTCGGCGACGACATGGCGGTGCTCAACGCCACCGCCGGGGAAATCGCCGAGACCTTGCAAGGCCTGAACGGCGCCTCGGAAGTGAAGGTCGAGCAGACCTCCGGCCTGCCGGTACTGACCATCAATATCGACCGCGACAAGGCCGCGCGGTTTGGCCTGAACGTCGGCGATGTGCAGGACACGATTGCCGTCGCAGTCGGTGGGCGCCAGGCTGGAACGTTGTACGAAGGTGACCGACGTTTCGACATGGTCGTGCGTTTGTCCGACGCATTGCGCACCGATATCGATGGCTTGTCGCGGCTGCTGATCCCGGTGCCGGCGCTGGCCGGTAACGCCTCCGGGCAACTGGGCTTTATCGCCTTGTCCCAGGTCGCCAGCCTCGACCTGGTGCTGGGCCCGAACCAGATCAGCCGCGAGAACGGCAAGCGCCTGGTGATTGTCAGCGCCAACGTGCGGGGGCGTGATATCGGCTCGTTTGTCCAAGAGGCCGAAGCCGCCATCGGCGCCCAGGTCAAAGTGCCGGTTGGCTACTGGACCACCTGGGGCGGGCAGTTCGAACAGTTGAAGGAGGCCTCCGACCGCCTGCGCATCGTGGTGCCGGTGGCGCTGCTGCTGGTGTTCGGGCTGTTGTTCATGATGTTCAACAACCTCAAGGACGGGCTGTTGGTGTTCACCGGGATTCCGTTCGCCTTGACCGGTGGGATCATGGCGCTGTGGCTGCGCGATATTCCGCTGTCGATCTCGGCCGGGGTGGGCTTTATCGCCTTGTCCGGCGTGGCGGTGCTCAACGGCCTGGTGATGATCGCGTTTATCCGCAACCTGCGCGAGGAAGGGCGCTCGCTGTCGATGGCCATCAACGAGGGCGCGCTGACCCGGCTGCGCCCGGTGTTGATGACGGCGCTGGTGGCCTCCCTCGGGTTTATCCCCATGGCCCTGGCCACCGGCACCGGCGCCGAGGTGCAGCGGCCGCTGGCGACGGTGGTGATCGGCGGGATCATTTCCTCTACGTTGCTGACCTTGCTGGTGCTGCCGGCGTTGTATCACTGGGCGCATCGCAAGGACGAGGAAACACCAGGCTGAAGCGCGTAAAACGCCCCGGCTGGCTGCTGACATCGGCGTGGCCCTGATGCAGGTGCATGATCGACTGCACGATGGCCAGCCCCAGGCCGGTGCCGCCCTCGGCGCGGGTACGGCTGCTGTCGGCGCGGTAGAAGCGTTCGAACAAGTGCGGCAGGTGGTGCGCTTCGATGCCGCGCCCGGGGTTGCCGACCGACAGCGATACACGCTGGCCGTAGGTTTCCACCAGCAACAACACGGTAGACGCGGTTGGCGTGTGGCGGATGGCATTGGACAGCAAGTTGGAGATGGCCCGCTGGATCATCAGGCGATCGCCCATCACCCAGGCGTCGCCGCGCAGGTTCAAGGTCACCTGCTTGTCCTCGGCGCTCAAGGCAAACAGCTCCATCACCCGCTGCGCTTCGTCACCCAGCGACACCTGGGCAAACCCGGCCCGCGCCGCCGGATGGCTGACCTGGGCCAGAAACAGCATGTCGGAGACGATGCGCGACAGGCGTTCCATTTCCTCGACGCAGGATTCCAGGCCCGCTTGGTATTCCTGCGAAGGCCGCTCGCGGGACAACGTCACCTGCGCCTTGCCCATCAGGTTGGTCAATGGCGCGCGCAGTTCGTGGGCCAGGTCATCGGAGAACTGCGACAGTTGCCGCACACCGTCGTCCAGGCGGTGCAGCATGAAGTTGATGCCCTGGGCCAACTCGCCCAGCTCCTTGGGCAGGTTGTCCAGCGCCAGGCGATGGGTCAGGTCCTGGGTGCTGACCTGCGCCGCCACACGGCTGAACTGCTGCAACGGCGCCAGCCCGCGCTGCACCAGCCACCAGGCGCCCATGCCGATCAGGATCAGCAGCAGCGGCAGGGCGATCACCGTGGAGCGCAGGTAGGCACTGAGCAACGCTTCATCGTCGGAGCGGTCCAGCGACAGCAGCACGCGCACGTTCTCGCCATTGCGCAGCGCCACCATGCGCGAGGCGCTGAGGATGCGGTTGCCATGCCCGTCCACCCAGTTCAGGTAGGCCAGGGTCTTGCCGGCCGGTACGTCGAGCAACAACGGCTGTTGGGGTTTTGCGCCCACGCTGAGGAGCACCGGCGTATTGGCCTGGGTGCTCATGATGGTCAGGTAGATATTGTCGTGGCCCATCACCAGGTCCAGCAGCGAGTGGGGGCGGCTGCTGATGTCGCGGGGGGCGAGGCTCTGGCTCAGGCTGTGTTCCAACTGATCCAGCTTGTTTTCCAGGCCCTTGCGCGCGAGTTTGTCCAGCTCGTGGGTCAAGGCCAGGTAAGCCAGGGTCGCCAGCAGCACGACCAGTCCGGCGCCCATCAGGCTGACCGTCAGGCCCAGGCGCATCGACAGGCTGCTGGTCCTCATTGACGCGCCTCCAGCACGTAACCGACGCCGCGAATGGTGTGGATCAGCTTGACCTCGCTCTGGTCGTCGACCTTGCCGCGCAGGCGGCTGATGGAGACTTCGACGACGTTGGTGTCGCAGTCGAAGTTCATGTCCCACACCAGCGAGATGATTTGCGTGCGGGTCATCACCTCGCCGGCCTGGCGCATTAATACGTGCAGCAGGGCGAACTCCTTGGTGGTCAGGTCGATGCGTCGTGTGCCGCGGTAGGCGCGGTGGCGGCGCGGGTCCAGCTCCAGGTCGGCGACGCGCAACACGTCCGGCAACGGAATGTGCTCGCTGCGGCGCAACAGCGTGCGGACGCGGGCCAGCAGTTCGGGGAATTCGAAGGGTTTGACCAGGTAATCATCGGCGCCCATGTCCAGGCCCTTGATCTTGTCGGCCAGCCGGCCGCGGGCGGTCAACATCATCACCCGCTGGTTGCCGTCGCGGCGCATGTGTTCCAGCACTTCCCAACCGTCGGTGTTGGGCAGGTTCACATCGAGGATCACCAGTTCATAGGTGTGTTGCCGGGCCAGGTGCAGGCCGTCGACGCCACTGGCGGCGCAATCGACGACATAGCCGCTTTCGGTCAGGCCCTGCTGCAAGTAATCGGCGGTTTTCTGCTCGTCCTCAACCACAAGGATACGCATGGGGATTTACCTTCAAAGGAAACGGAGAGGGGGCATGGCCTCATAGAGGCGCTGAATTTGGCTGTAGGAAAACTCTGAGCCGTGAAGTCGCTATAGGGTCAAGCCACGTCAGGTAGCTGCGACGATTCGCCGCTGTGCGAGTGAACAAAAAAACGCCCCAAGCGGGGCGTAAAAAGTTCATCTCCGTTCCAAAGGAGCTACACAAAAGCCGCAGAGATGAATAGTGCTCGATGCGCAGTATAAAAACTGCAACTTAACGCGAAGGTGAGGCCGATATTACAGTTCTGACAGATTTGAACCTGTGAAGAGATGTACTTCATCGGCAAGTAAATGTAAGCGTTGCTTAGAGCACCGCCAGTGGATATTCGATAATGACCCTTACTTCTTCCAGGTCCGACTCAAATGCACTTGAGCGCACGCTCGCCTGGCGCAGGCGCAGGGATAAGTCCTTCAGCGTGCCGGCCTGCACCACGTACTTGGCTTCGATATTGCGTTCCCAGCGGCGCTGATCGGTGAGCGGATTACCGGCGGCATCGCGGCGCATATACACCGCGTTGGCGTTGCTGTAGTCGGCCCCGCTGCCTTTGGCGTAGCGGGTCATGAACGTCAGGCCGGGAATGCCGAAGGCCTGCATGTCCAGGTCGTAGCGCACCATCCATGAGCGTTCCTTGGGCGAGTTGAAGTCGCTGTACTGGATCGAGTTGTTGAGGAAGATCGAGTCCGACTGGCGCAGGTAATCGAAGTCGTCGTCGCCATTGTTGCGCTGGTGCGACACGGCAACGCTGTGGGCGCCGACTTTCACCCCGAGCCGGGCGCTCCAGATGTTGTTGTCGAATGTGCCCAGGCGCTTTTTGCCCTCGTCCACGGCCTTGTAGTAATTGACGTCGCCGAACAGCGAAACGTCTTCGGTGAGCGGGTAACTGGCGGTGCTGCCGACGTAGTATTGGTCCCAGGCGTCTTTCAGGCGGCTGCTGTACAGGCTGAAACCGAGGTGCTTGTTGAGTTGATAGTCACCGCCGAAATAGCCGATCCAGGGCGAGTCGACCGGGCCCGCATAAAACGTCGCGAAGCCTTTGTTCATGCCGCTTTCATTGGGCTGGCTCATGCCGCTCAAGCGTCCGCCCTGCAGGCTCAGGCCGGCGAGGCTGGTGTTTTGCACGGTGACGCCACGGAAACTTTCTGGCAATACACGGGAGTCGCCGTAGGCCACCACCGGCGTCAGCGGGAACACGTCGCCGGCCTTGATCACTGTGTCCAGCACGCGCAATTTCGCGGCGCCGCCGACCTTGCTGTAGCTGTCTTCGGGGCGGTTGTCGCGGTCCACCGGCAACATGCCGAACGAGCCCTTGCCGCCGCTGCGGCCGGTGCCCGAATCGAGTTTCACGCCGACCATGGCAAACGCATCCAGGCCAAAACCCACGGTGCCTTGGGTAAAGCCGGACTCGAACTTGCCGATCAGCCCCTGCGCCCAGGCTTCTGAATAGCCGTTGCCGGTCGGGCTGGATTGGCCTTTGCGATCATCGCGGTTGAAGTAAAAATTACGTGCCAGCACGTTCAGGCGGCTGCCTTCGATAAAACCGTCGGGCTGGTCTTCCACGGCCAGCGCTGCCAGGGGCAAGGCGGCGACGAGTGAGAGGGGGAGGGTGTAATAACGGATATGCATGTTTCGCTCCTCGGTATTGGCAGTGATCAGCTTCTTATGGAGGCGGGCGTTCTTATTGATTTGGCCCGGGCTGATAGTTGCAAACCGTGGATAACGGCTGTGTTGCGTGAACATTACAATTCTGGAACCTTAGTGCCACCTAACAAATACGTAATCTTCTGGTGAACATCGCGTCAGGGTTGTTTGGTTAGTCTCGACACTGAACTTTCAGTCGAGGAATGAACAATGAACTTTTATAAAACTGGCCTGGGTATATTGACGGCCATCCTGTCCTTCGGCGCATTGGCCGAAGGCGGCGGCGATCGCACGTTTGCGCTGATGATGGAGCGCAATGAACAAGCCATGACCGAATACGCGGCCAGAGAGGGCAAAGCGGCCCCGGTGGTGCAGACCTATCGCTATGGCATGACCCTGGACATCGCCAAGGTGGTCAACGTGACACCACCGATCCGCTCTTGCAGCCCCGTGCCCTCGCGCATGACCTACGAAGACACCAGCGGCAAGCTCAATACCCTGGAATATCAAGTGATGGGTATCTGCCGGAACAATGGCAGCTGACCGCTGTAAAAAAGAGTGACGCCGGGCATTGAAGCGCTCTTCAGAAAACGCCGGCCACACCGATGAAGGCCGGGTGGAATGGGCGAATGCCAACTTCCTGCAGGAACTGGCTTACTCGATGTCGCAACTGCAGGCGCGCGGCGAACACGTTGCCGGTGCGGTGCGCCTGATGAGTGACGGCCGCCAGCAAGCCGAGCAGGGCCTGGCCCTGGCGGCCGAAGCCGGCACGGTGATCGTGGACATCCAGGACGGCGCACAAAAGGTCGTCAGCGCAGTCGGACAGTTCGCCAACCAGCTCTCGAACTGACCCGTAGGGCTTGTGCTTGAGGTATCGTAGGTTTTTTCACTATTGAAGAGCCGATCCTTCATGAGCCCCGACCACTGCCGCCCCGTTCCGCTGTCCAAGGCCTACCGCTTGCTCAACCACGGCCCGACCGTGCTGGTCAGCGCCGCGCATGACGGTCAGCGCAACATCATGGCTGCCGCCTGGGCCATGCCGTTGGATTTCGAACCGCCGAAAGTCGCCGTCGTGCTGGACAAGGCCACCTGGACCCGGCAACTGCTGGAACGCGCCGGCACCTTCGTGCTGCAGGTGCCCTGCGCGGCCCAGGCCGATCTCGTGCAGACGGTGGGCACTACCAGCGGCGCGGAACTCGACAAATTCGCCGCCTATGGCCTGCGCACCTTCAACGGTGAACACACTGAGGCGCCTTTGCTCGAAGGCTGCGTCGCGTGGTTGGAATGCCGCCTGTTGCCCGAACCGCACACCCAGCAGACCTACGATCTGTTCCTCGGCGAAGTGGTCGCGGCGTATGCCGACGAGCGCGTGTTCAGCGAAGGGCACTGGCACTTCGAAGGCTTTGATCAACTGCGCACCTTGCACCATGTGGCGGGCGGGCATTTCCTCACGATCGGCCAGCCGATTGACGGGCAGCAGCTGACGCCCGCCGGTTGAGCGCGTTCAGCGCCCGAGCATCTTCACCCAGCGCGCCGGCGGCATGCCGTAGGTGCTGTGAAATTGCCGGGTCATGTGGCTCTGGTCGGTGAAGCCGGCGATCATCGCTGCGTCCACCAGCGTTTTGCCCTGGGCCAGCAGGCTGCGTACCAGATCCAGCCGGCGCATGGTCAGGTAGCGGTAAGGGCTGGTGCCGAACAACAAACGAAAATCCCGCGACAAGGCCCAGCGGTCGCGGCCGGCGTGTTCGGCCATTTCATCCAGGGTGATGCTGCGGCCCAGGGCGCTGTGGATAAATTCCCGGGCGCGTTCGGCGGCGACGTAATCGAAGGTCTTGCGGGTGGTGATCGCTCCCGAGGCGTTGTTCAAGGCTTGGGCCAGGTCGAACAGGGCGTCCTGCTCCTGCAGCCGGTCGATCGGGCAGTCCAGGCTTTGCAGCAACACTTCGCTGGCGCGAAACAGCCACGGGTCGGTGGACACCCCGCCGGGGATAAACGGCAACGGCTTGCCGCCGAGGATCTGTTGGACCAGCGCCGGCTCCACATAGATCATGCGGTACTTGAAGCCTTCCTCGCTGCCGGCGCGGCCGTCATGGGTCTCGTCGGGATGAATCACCATGGTGGTGCCGGGCAGGCCATGGGTCATGCCGCCGCGATAATGAAAACTCTGCACGCCGAACAAGGTGCGACCGATGGCATAGGTGTCATGGCGATGCAGGTCGAACGCGATGCCGGCGAAGTACGCCTCGATACGGTCCAGGCCACTGGCATGCGGCGCGCGGTGGACCCAGTCGAGGGTGGGGGTGGGTTTACCCATGGTGACTTGTCACAAGAAGAGGTGGAAACACGTTAACCGAGTCTGAGGCCCTTGTCTGCCGGGGTCTTGTACGATTGTGCAGGGGGGCAGGCGAGGCCTATGATCGCTGTTCGTGCCCTGTGCTGATGGAGTTGCCCGCCATGGATTTGCTCAACCCCGCCTACGTGACGCCCCTGATCTCGCTGGCCCTGCTGTGGACGGTGGCGGTGGTCACGCCCGGGCCCAATTTCTTCAACACCGCGCAACTGGCCGCCAGCTGTTCGCGCCGCCATGGCGTGGTGGCCTCGGCGGGTGTCGCGACTGGGACGATCCTGTGGGGGCTGGCCGGTGGGCTGGGCATAAAGTCGCTGTTTACCGCCGCCCCCATGCTGTACCTGGCGTTCAAGATCATCGGTGGCTGCTACTTGATCTACCTGGGGTTGAAGCTGTTCAAACGCTCGGCGCCGGTGATGGGGCAGAGCCGCTTGCCGGACGGGGCTAGGCGCTCGTTGTTTTCCGCCTGGCGCCTGGGGTTGCTGGGCAATCTGTCCAATCCCAAGGCCGCGCTGTTCGTCGCCACCATCTTCGCGTCCACCATGCCGCCGTCGCCATCGCCGATGCTGTTGACCCTGGCGGTGATCATCATGGCCACCTTGTCGTTCAGCTGGTATTCCAGCGTGGCCCTGGTGTTTTCCAGTGCGCGCATGGCCGACCTCTACAGCCGCTCGCGTAAATGGCTCGACCGTTTTGCCGGGAGTTGCTACATGCTGTTCGGTGTACATCTGGTAGCGAATCGCTGACCGCTCATGGTAAGAAGCCTTACTTTCAACAGTGAGGTCGGGTCATGAGCAAGGTGCGCGTAGGGATTATTTTTGGTGGCCGTTCGGCCGAGCACGAAGTCTCGCTGCAATCGGCGCGCAATATTGTCGATGCCCTCGACCGCTCGCGCTTCGAGCCGGTGCTGATCGGTATCGACAAGGCCGGTCACTGGCACCTTAACGACACCTCGAACTTCCTGATCAACCAGGAAAACCCGGCGCTGATCGCCCTCAACCAGTCCAACCGCGAACTGGCGGTGGTGCCGGGCAAGGCCAGCCAGCAAGTGGTGGAAACCGCCGGCAGCGGCCTGCTCGCGCATATCGATGTGATCTTCCCCATCGTCCACGGCACCCTCGGCGAGGACGGTTGCCTGCAAGGCCTGCTGCGCATGGCCGACCTGCCTTTCGTCGGCTCCGACGTGCTCGGCTCGGCGGTGTGCATGGACAAAGACATCAGCAAACGCTTGCTGCGCGACGCCGGCATTGCCGTCACGCCGTTTATCACCCTCAACCGCAACAACGCGGCGCGCACGTCGTTCGACATGGCGGTGGGCAAGCTCGGCCTGCCGATGTTCGTCAAACCCGCCAACCAAGGCTCTTCGGTGGGCGTGAGCAAAGTGAACGACGAGGCCGAATACCACGCCGCCGTCGAACTGGCCCTGGGTTTTGACGAGAAAGTGCTGGTGGAGTCCGCCGTCCACGGCCGCGAAATCGAATGCGCCGTGCTGGGCAACGAACATCCCATCGCCAGCGGTTGCGGCGAGATCGTGGTGAGCAGCGGCTTCTATTCCTACGACAGCAAGTACATCGACGACCAGGCGGCCCAAGTGGTAGTGCCGGCCGATATCAGCGTGCAAGCCAGCGAGCGGATTCGCCGCCTGGCCGTCGAAGCGTTCGAGGTGTTGGGGTGCGCAGGGCTGGCGCGGGTCGATGTGTTCCTCACCGAGGACGGCGAAGTGCTGATCAACGAAATCAACTCGTTGCCGGGTTTTACCCGGATCAGCATGTACCCCAAGCTGTGGCAGGCGGCGGGGATGAGCTACAGCGAGTTGGTCAGCCGCTTGATTGAACTGGCGTTGGAGCGGCATGCGGGGCGCAAGGGGTTGAAGATCAGCCGATAGTCATCGCCCGGCGCGTCAGTAACGCCATCAGGCGTTACTGAGGACTTCCCGGAAAACGTCCGGTCTTATAGCCGCAATATGCAGCAGCGAACGTGCTGCGCCGGAGGGGGAACGACGCCCTTGTTCCCACTCTTGAAGGGTTCTTATCGACACCCCCAACAGCTCGGCAAATTTGGCTTGCGACAACCCAGTCTTACTTCTTGCGTCCGCGGCTTGAGTGATTTCAACCTGGTGGACTGCGCCGTAAAGCCCCGCTTTGACATCCTGAATGGCTGCCAGTAATTCTTCGCCGATAGCGCGTTTGGCGTCACGTTCCTTCAGCTGTTTCTCAGTGAGTGGCATGGTTCATGTCCTTCGCGATTTTGTACAGGATATGCGCTGGAATAGGCTCGGTAGCGCCCTTGCCGTAAATCAGCAGGGCTACTACTGCTCCACACGACAATTGTGTGGTGTAGATGATCCGCACTGATCCACTTTTACCTCGGCCTTCCAGGCTCCAGCGTACTTTGCGGCAGCCACCCGAGCCGGGAATTACGGTTCCGGCGTCTGACGTAGCTTCTGGCAAGAAAGGGCGGGCCAGAAAATCGCAGTAGTGGAGCCGCTGTTCAAGGGCGTTTTTATCGCAAAAAATGACATGGCACTTTGCGTTTTGTCTCAGGGAGCATAGGTATCCACACAACTTTGGCGTGGTCCTGAACCTGTGGCGAGGGAGCTTGCTCCCGTGACGGCTCGGGAGCCGACGACTATCTAACTGATGCCCCGCGACCTAAATGTGGGAGGGGTGGTGCGACGATTCGACTTGCCCCCGATGGCGGCCTGACAGCCGACCAAGATGTTGGATCAGACTGAGTACATATCCGTTGCTGCGGTAACGGCGGCTATTGGTTCCGCTCTTACAGCGGCTCACTTTTGGAAAGGCCCAAAAGTAAGCAAAAGGCCTTCGCCCCACCACTCGGCACCTCGCCTAGGCTCGGTGTGCCCGTAATCCGACATTGATTTGGGGGGCCGCCGCCACGCGCCATCCATGGCGCGGGGCGGCTAAACCGGCATCCCTGCCGGTTTACCCCCCAAATCAATATCGAATTCCGGCCAGCGTGGTTTAACGGGGCGCCTGAGATCAAAAGCAAAATCAAGAGCGGCTCGCTTCGCATCGTGGTTACCGTTGGCTGCTACAAAGTTGTGTAGATACCTATGCTCAGGGAGGGGACATTCAAAAGAGGGCTGTAGGCCTTTGTTAATCAGCTTGTACGAGCAATCCACGAATACAACAACGTCTTCGCCTCTTGCGGTTGATGCGTGCGTCGGCGGTAGCTGGCAAACGTCGGTGATGTGCAATAGGTACACACCTCACTCACTTCAATCTGCTCGCGCCGAATGCCTGCCGCTTGCAGCAGCATCAGCCCATACCCGCTCAAGTCAAACCATGCGCTGCCCGCTTGTCTCGCCTGGGGCGGTGCAATTTCCGGCGTCAGCAGCGGTGCCGGTTGCTCAGCGCTCCATGGCGCCTGGCGGTGTGGCCACAGGTGCCCTTGGTCCGACTGGAACTCGGCAATAAACGCCGCGCTCACCTCATAACAACAGGGCTTGATCGACGGCCCGATTGCCACCTGCAATTGATCGACAGCCACTCCTTCAGCGGCAAAGCGCTGCACGGCGCTGGCGATGATCCCGCGTTGCAGGCCCTTCCAGCCACCGTGCACAGCGGCCACCCAGTCACCGTTGTTCGAGGCGAACAGAATGGGCAGGCAGTCGGCGGTGATCACCGCGATCGGGTGGTGATGGCGCGTCAACACGCCATCGGCTTCGACCGTATTGGCCACCCGATCTGCCTGCCATTCCATCACCGACGCACTGTGTATCTGCTTGCAGATGAATACATCTTCCGGCCGCTGCGGGTCATTGATCGAACAAAAACCGTGGTCGACACCAGGAACGGAACCGAGATTGTTTGCCTTGCGCACTGTGCTGTTCTCCGTGCATTAACGATCAATCGCCCAACGCCTCTCCCTCCCGCCGAGGGTCGGCACCGCCGCTCAGCGTCACCGTGCCCTGCGCATCCTGCGTGCGAACGATGGCCTGGATGCCACTGGTCATCTCGATCTCGCTCAGCGCTTGGCCCTTGTCCCTGAGCGCCTGTTTCAACGCCGGGCTGAACAGGCCGGTTTCCAGTTCGGTAGCGCCATTGCGGCTGCCGAAGTTGGGCAGGCTGATCGCGGCTTGCGGGTCGAGTTGCCAGTCGAGCATCGCCACCAGGGATTTGCTCACGTATTCGATGATCTGCGAGCCGCCCGGCGAACCCAGGGTGGCCAGCAACTCACCGCTGTGGCGGTCGAACACCAGGGTCGGCGCCATGGCCGAGCGCGGGCGTTTGCCGGGTTGCACGCGGTTGGCCACCGGCTGGCCGTTTTCTTCGGGAATGAACGAGAAGTCGGTCATCTGGTTGTTGAGCACAAAGCCCTGGACCATCAGGTGCGAGCCAAATGCGGACTCCACCGTGGTGGTCATCGACACGGCACCACCCTGGTCATCCACCGCCACCACTTGTGAGGTGGAGATGCGCAGCGGCGAGCGGTCCGGGGCATACGCCACTTGAATGCCCGCCGGTTGGCCCGGCTGCGCGATGCCCAGGCTGCGTTCACCGATCAAGGCGGCGCGCTGGGCCAGGTAGTCGGGGGCGACCAGGCCGGCGACCGGCACCGGCACAAAGTCGGCATCGGCCACATACAGGGCGCGGTCGGCAAAGGCCAGGCGCCCGGCTTCGGCGATCAGGTGAACCGCCTCGGGCGTGGGCTCAAGGCCGGCGGGGGAGGCGCTCTTGAGCGGTGTCATGGGCGCGATGGCCAGGCGTGGGTCGCGGGCTTGCAGGGCCTGCAACGTGCCGAGGATCTGCGCGATGGCAATCCCGCCCGACGACGGCGGCGGCATGCCACAGATTTTCCAGCGCTTGTAATCGGTACACAGTGGCGCGCGCTCCTTGGCCGCGTAGCCTGCAAGGTCGGCCTCGGACAGGCTGCCCGCGTTGCGGTGGCCCTGCACCTTGCGCGCAATCTCGTCGGCGATCGGGCCGTGGTACAGCGCGTCCGGGCCTTCCTCGGCGATGCGCTTGAACACGGCGGCCAGCGCCGGGTTTTTCAATAGGGTGCCGGTGGCTTTGGGCGTGCCATCGGCGTTCAGAAAGTAGGCCGCCATCTCCGGCGACTGTGGGATAAAACGGTCAGCGGCAATCAGGCTGTGCAAGCGCGGCGAGATGGCGAAGCCGTGTTCCGACAGCCGGATCGCCGGCTCGAACAACCGGGCCCAGGGCAGATGCCCGGTCTTTTTGTGCGCCAGCTCCAGCGCTCGCAATACCCCCGGCGTGCCCACCGAACGCCCGCCGATCTGTGCTGCGCTAAACGCCATCGGCTGCCCGTCGGGCTTGAGGAACAAGCGCTCGGTCGCCCCGGCCGGTGCGGTTTCCCGGCCGTCATACGCCTGCACGCGGTTCCCGTCCCACAGCATGATGAACGCGCCGCCGCCAATCCCCGACGACTGCGGCTCCACCAGCGTCAACACCGCCTGCATGGCAATCGCCGCGTCGATTGCCGAACCGCCCTGGCGCAACATCTCGCGCCCGGCTTCGGCCGCCAGCGGGTTGGCCGCTGCCGCCATATGCTGCGCGGCGTGGCGCGGGCTGAGGTCGGTGCGATAGCCCGAGCCCAACTCCGGCGCCGCTGGCGGTTCGTTGACCGGGGAGTGGCAGGCCACCAGGGCCAGGGCTGCGGCAATGACCGTCAGGTGACGGCGGGCAATCGAAAACACGCGTTGAACTCCGTTCATTTTGCGAATGATCTGTCGTTCTTGGGGAGTGCGTTTTACAGGTAGATCGAGCCCTGCATATACAGCACAGCCTTGCCGGAAATAATCACCCGGTCGCCCTTGAGGGCACAGCGCAACTGGCCCTTGCGCGTGCCGCCCTGTTCGGCGCTCAGGCTTGTCTTGCCCAGGCGCTCGGCCCAGAACGGCGCCAACGAGGTATGCGCCGAACCGGTGACCGGGTCTTCATTGACCCCCACATTCGGGCCGAACCAACGGGAAATGAAATCGAACCGCGCACTCTTGGCCGTCACCGCAATCCCGCGTTTGGGCAGGCCCTTGAGCCGGGCGAAATCCGGGGTGAGCGCGGCGACCTGGGCTTCGTCGTCGAGCAACACGATGTAGTCATCGGTGCCGAACACCTCGGCGCGTTCAATCCCCAGCGCGCTCAACATTCCGGCAGGCGGCTCGCACGCTTGTGGCGCTTTCGCCGGGAAATCCATCGCCAGTTCATCGCCCTCGCGGGTTACCCGGAGCTCGCCGCTGCGCGTTGCAAACCGCAGCACGTCAGGCGCATCCGCCAACGCATTGATCAACACCCACGCCGCTGCAAGCGTGGCATGGCCGCACAGGTCGACTTCGACGGTCGGGGTGAACCAGCGCAACTCATAAAAATCGTCACGCGGTACGAAGTAGGCGGTTTCGGACAGGTTGTTTTCGGCGGCGATGTTTTGCAGTTGCACGTCGCTCAGCCACTCGGTCAGCGGGCACACCGCAGCGGGGTTGCCGCCGAAAGGGTGTTGGCTGAAGGCGTCGACTTGGTAGATGTCCAGTTTCACCGTGGTGTACTCCATGTGCGAGGGGGAGGCTGGACACTAACAGCGGGCTGCGGGGAGCGTCAAAATACAGATGGGCTGTTTTTTTGCGCGCATGCACGCTGCCGCAAGGGACGCGGCGCAGCTTTTTCGGCGGCTCGGAAAAAAATGCCCCGACGGGCCGGGGCATTTCAGGTCGCGGTTTTACGTGCTGGCGCTATTTCGCTGCTTGGTTTTGCGGGCCGCCACTGCCGATCTGCCACACGTAGGGCGGTTCGGTGCCGTTGATTTCCCAATCACCGATGATCCGCTCTTTATAGATCAATGGATTATGCGAGGCCGCGGTGCGCGCATTGCGCCAGTGGCGGTCGAGTTGCAGGCTCGTGCGTGCGGCGGAAGCGCCCAGGGCGTTGAACAGGTCGCTGGTGGCGCGAAGCACCAGCTCGGCAATCACCACTTGCGCTTGGGCCGACTCCAGCTCCGCAGCGATGTTGGCCTCGCGTTCGACCTGCGCATCCTTGGCGAAGTGCGCCACGTAGGCGCGTTGCGACGCCGCGGCGGCGCGCAGGGCGGCCGCTTCGGCGGTGTAGACCTGCGCCGAGGCTTTGCCGACCACCTGCTGCACCTGGGCATCGTCACGCACCGCTGCCGCATTGCCATGGCTGAACACCCGGGCGCGAACACGTACCTGTTGGGCCACCTCTCGCACGGCCGCCTGCCCCGACCCGACCAGGACAGCCAGCAGGGTCAGTTGGTAAAACGCCGTCTGGTATTTAAAGCGCGTGGAGAAGTCGATCAGGTGGTCGTCTTCGACCACTGCGTTTTCAAACACTGACGTGCCGCTGCCGGTGGTGCGCTGCCCAAAGCCATCCCAATCGTCGCTTTGCCGCACACCCGGTTGCTGCACGCGGACCGCCGCGATCACGTCGGCACCGGTGTCGTCCCGTTGGGCGTACAGGTCGATCCAGTCGGCGAACAGGCTACCGGTGCTGTAGAACTTGGTGCCGTTGGCGACCCATTGCTCGCCCTGGCGGCTGATGCGGGTAATCACCTGGCCGATCTTCACGTCGCCGACTTCGGTCCAGGCATTGCCGACCAGTTCCCCGGCCACAAACCGCTCGAACCAGGCGTTCTGGGCGCTGAATGCCTGAGCGTTGAGGCGGTCTTCGACAAACGCAAAATGCCCGCGCAGGGCTTGTGTCACGTTGGAGTCGGCGGCCGCCAGTTCAATCAACAGTTGGAACAGTTGCGGCAGCGAGGCGCCGGCCCCGCCGAATTCGACCGGGACACGCACGGCGCCGAACCCGGCGTGCTTGAGCCATTGGATCGGTTCGAACGGCAGCGTGCGGCTGCGTTCGCGCTCGACCGCCCCTTCGGCAATCCGCGCAAAGATCGGCCGAAAACGCGCGGCGAGCGCTTCGTAATCGGTGCCGACAGACAATGTGTTCAGCGTGGTGAAACTGGACATAGGATGAATTCCTCTTCAGCGCAGTCAAGCGTCAAGTCAGGTCGGAGAATCTGGACGGTTTGGTGTGATCGGTGGCGTTGGCGCCGGTTTTGAACGCTCCGCGATAACGCGCCGCCGGATGGTCATCGGCGGCGTAGGGCGAAGTGCCGTCGAGGAGGTTTTCGCGCAGGGTGTCGCCCTCATAGGAGGTGCGGACACGGCCCCGGCGTTGCAGCTCGGGAACGATGAACTCGACGAGGTCTTCGAAGGTGCCCGGGGTGATCGCATAGGCCAGGTTGAACCCGTCGATACCGCCGACGTCCACCCAGCGCTCCATCTCGTCGGCCACCGTTTTCGGGCCGCCCACCAGCACCGGGCCCAAGCCGCCGATGCTGCGGTGTTTGATGATGTCGCGCGGCGTCCACTTGCGGTCGGGGTCGGCGGTGGCGAGCAGTTCCAGCACCGAGCGGATGCTGTCGTTGTCGATCGCTTCCAGGGGTTGGTCCGGGTCGTATTCGGAGAAATCGATACCGGTCCAGCCGCCGTAAAACGACAACATGCCTTCGCCGTTGGCATAGCTCAGGTAGTCGCGGTATTTGGCTTGCGCGGCTTCATCGCTTTCACCGGTGATCACCGTCAGCAGCGTGAACACCTTGACCGAGTCACGGCTGCGACCGGCTGCCACGGCGCGGTTGCGGATGTCATCGGAGACCTCGCGCGCCTGTTCGGCGGTGGCCGGGCTGATGAACACCCCTTCGGCGTGCTTGGCGGCAAAGGCGCGGCCACGGCTGGAAGCGCCGGCCTGGAAAATCACCGGGGTGCGCTGTGGCGACGGCTCGGACAGATGGATGCCCGGCACATCGTAGTATTTGCCCTTGTGGCCGATCGGATGGACTTTGCTCGGGTCGGTAAAGATCCCGCGCTCGCGGTCACGCAGCACCGCATCTTCATCCCAGGAGCCTTCCCACAGCTTGTAGGTCACGTCCAGAAACTCATCGGCGATGTCATAGCGTTCGTCGTGGGAAATCTGTTGCTTGAGGCCCAGGTTGACCGCCGCGCTGTTGAGGTACGAGGTCACCACGTTCCACGCCACGCGGCCTTTGGTCAGGTGGTCGAGGGTCGAGAACTTTCGCGCCAGGGCGTAAGGCTGTTCGTAGGTCAGCGCCGAGGTCACGCCAAAGCCCAAGTGCTTGGTGACGGTGGCCATGGCCGGCACTTGAAAGAACGGATCGTTGACCGGCACCTGGTCGGCGTCGAGCAGGGAGGTTTCCACCGAGCCGCGATAGATGTCATAGACGCCGACGACGTCGGCGATAAACACCGAGTCGAAATAGCCGCGCTCAAGCAGCTTGGCCAACTCGACCCAGTAATCGAGATCCTTGTATTTCCATGCCTGGCTGTCCGGGTGCCGCCAGGTGCCCGCGGCCTGATGACTCACGCAGGTCATTTCAAACGCATTGAGGATAATGCGGGAAGCCATAGTCGATTAACTCCAGTTGTCTTGATTCATGGGGCACGCAGGGCCGTTCACTCGTGGTTTGAGGGGGTGATTGCATGGTTCATGCCGAGTGCCAAAGGCCCGTAATGCCTGGGTTTTGTCGGTTCCTGGGGCTGGCGGCCTATCACTGGAGCAACACTTTGTTGTTCTGGTGAACGGTGGCGAACACCCGGCGCGTGTGGTCAGGAATAAAAACTCGGTGTCGGCGGTTTTTGCTTCAACGCCCATTCGCCGAGTTCGCGGATGCGGTAGTCCACCGGGTCGTGCAGGGTCTGGGTCCGCAGGTTGCGCCAGTAGCGGTCGAAGCGCCGCGAGGCGTGGGTGGCGCGGGCGCCTGTCACCTCAAACAGCCTCGAACTGAGGTCCAGGCCCACTCGTGTGGCGTGGACCTTGGCGCTGCCGATGGCCAGGGCCAGGTTCGCCCGTTCCTCGGCGCGCAGTTGTTCGCCGCGGTTCCAGGCCTTGTCGAACAACGCATTGGCCCGTTCGGCCAGGGCGCGGACTGCCTCCAGGCCGGCCCAGAACTCGCCGTAGTGGGCCAGCACATAAGGGTCGTCGACCGCCCGCTCGACCTCGGACTTGAACCAGGCGCGTGCTTCGTGGGTGGTGTAGTGCTGCGCCTGCTCGAAGGCGCCTTCGGCAATGCCGAGGAACAGGTTGACGAAGGTCAGTTGCGCCAACAGCGGTCGCAGCCCGGAAAACACCGTGCTCAGCGGGCCCGGGTCCAGCAGCAGTTCATCTTCGGCGACCCGCACGCGTTCGAAACGGGCGCTGCCGCTGTCGGTCTGGCGTTGGCCCATGTTGTTCCAGTCGTTGAGCAGGGTAATGCCGGCGCGGTCGGTGGGGATCGCGGCGATCAGCAGTTTGCCTGTGCCACTGTCCTCCAGCGCCGAGGCGATCAGGCGGTCGGAGTCGCTGGCCCCGGAACAGAAGCTTTTCATTCCGGTGAACTCGCGCCCGCCGTCCACACGCATGGCCACGGTGCGGGTGTCCAGCGGGTTGAGCGCGTTGCCCCAGAACCAACGCTGGCGGACGGTCTGTTCCAGCCAGGGCTGCCACTGATCGGGCCGCGAGAACAGGCGCACGGTGGCGAGCATCAAGTGTTGGAAACCGAACACGTGGGCCATCGAACTGTCGACCTTGGCGAACTCGCGCACGATGTTCAGGGTGTCGCTCCAGCTGGCGCCGAGGCCGCCGAATTCACGGGGAATACTCAGGGTCAGCAGGCCGCTGTCACGCAGGGCATCACGCTCGCGTTTGGGTGTGCCGCCGCGTTCGTCGCGCTCGACAGCTGTACTCGCCCAGTCGGCCGCCAGACGGCGGGCGACCTGCACAGGATCGTTGGGGGTGGTCACAGGGGAACTCCTTGCAATGGAAAACAACGCCAGGTCGGCCTGGGTGGCGGTCGGTCCCGGCGTGTGGCGCGACGTGTTCTACAACCCGAACAGGCGGGCGGCGTTGCCATAGAGGACGTTGTCGAGCACCTCGGGTCGCAACCCCAGGCGCAGGACATCCTCGATGGATTGGCGAATCGGGCGGAACGGATAGGACGAGCCGAACAACAGCTGCTCTGCCAGAAAGCCGTTGGCCGCTTGCACGTAGGCTTCGCTGCCGGGCTGGAACAGGTACATGTCCGGCACCAGGTAGATGTTCGGGTAGCGAAAGGCCACGCCGAGCGCTTGCTGCACGTTGGGCCAGTAGCCGTGGTAGCAGACGATCGCCAACTGCGGGAATGCCCGGGCGACCTTGGCCAGGCGTTCGGGGTTGTTGAAGGCGGGGTCCGGGGTGGTTGGCCCGCTCATCAGAAACAGCGGAATACCGCGTGCCTGCAAATGCTCGTAGATCGGCCAGTACAACGGGTCATCCGCCTGCCTGGCCGGTTCGCCAAACCCCGGCTCCAGGTCGATGCCGGCCAGGCCCAGCCCGGAGATGGCGCGCTCGATTTCGCCCAGTGCGCCGTCGATACCCTGCAGCGCCGGGTCGATGCTGGCGATGCCGAGCAGCTCAGCGTGGTCGCGCACAATGCTGTGAATCAGGTCGTTGGGCAGATGCTGGCCGGGGGTGTGCCGACCGACCACCACCGCCCGGCTCAACCCGGCGTCGCGCACTTCATCGAGAAACCCCTGGGGTGTGCGCGAACGGGCGAAGTGCTCGTCGTCGCCACGCGTGCCCACCCGCCGGTTCAGCCAGCGGGCGGTGGCGGTCTCGGCGCTGCCTGGGGTGGCGCCGAAAAAATCATGCAGGTACGCCGGGCGGCAGCGCATATCAATCACGTTCATGCCGTGGCCTCTTCCTTGGCCGAGGTGTGGCCGGCGCGCACGTCGAACGCGCCGCCGGTGAGTACTTGGTCGCGGACCGTGACAGGCTGTTTGCCCAACAGCGGGAACACCAGTTCGGCAAAGCGGAAAGCCTCTTCCAGGTGCGGGTAGCCGGACAGTACAAAGCGGTCTACGCCGAGGTCGGCATATTCCTGCAGACGCTTGGCCACGGTCTCGGGGTCGCCCACCAGCGCCGTACCGGCGCCGCCGCGCACCAGGCCGACACCGGCCCACAGGTTGGGCGAGACCTCGAGTTTGTCGCGCTGTCCGCCATGCAAAGCGGCCATGCGGCGCTGACCTTCGGAGTCCATCTTGGCGTAGTTCTCTTGGGCGTCGGCGATCACATCGTCGTCGAGGTGGCTGATCAGCTCTTCGGCCGCCGCCCAGGCCTGCTCGTTGGTTTCACGCACGATCACATGCAGGCGCACGCCGAAATGCAGGGTGCGGCCATATTTTTTCGCGCGCTCGCGCACATCGGCGATCTTCGCGGCCACGGCCGCCGGCGGTTCGCCCCAGGTCAGGTAGGCGTCGACCTGTTGCGCCGCCAGCTCATGGGCGGCCGGGGACGACCCGCCAAAATACAGGGGCGGGTGCGGTTGCTGCACGGGTTTGAAGAAGTTCTGCGCGCCTTCGACGCGCACATGCTTACCGGTGAAATCCACCACCTCGCCACTGAGCAAGCGACGCCAAACGCTCAGGAATTCGCCGGCGGCTTCGTAGCGTTGGTCGTGGTCGAGGAAAATACCGTCGGCGGCCAACTCGGTGGCATCACCACCGGGCACCACGTTGAGTAACAGGCGGCCGTTGCTGGCCTGGTCCAGTGTGGCCGCTTGACGGGCCGACGCCGTGGGGTTGCCCAGCGAGGTGCGCAGCGCCACCAGCAACTTCAGGCGATGGGTGACCGGTACCAGGCTGGCGGCGGTAATCCATGGGTCCAGGCAACTGCTGCCGGTGGGAATCAACACCCCGTCATAGCCCAGGCTCTCGGCGGCGACCGCGATTTGCTGCATGTACTTATTGGTGGCCGGGCGGCCGCTGTCGGATCGCCCCAGGTAACGGGTGTCGCCGGAGGTGGGCAGAAACCAAAAAATATCAAGACTCATCAACATGCTCCTCGCTGCAAAAATAAGAAGCCCGCTGCCTTGGGTAAGGTAAGACGGCAGCAGGTTGTGCAACGCAGGGCCGGCACGGCTCTAGGGAGGCGCTTGTTGGAACAAGTCTGTGGCTGTGGCCGATGGTTCTGAAGGAGCAAGCATCGTACCAATCCATCAACTTATTGATTTGTAAGGCTATTGTTGTTTTTTGGCGAGACGCTGAGTGTCGCTGGAGGAGAGGAAGTGTTGAACCCCTGTTGCCTGGCAGACAGTTGTGCGCAAAGCGGGAAGTGTTCGCAGGGCAACAGGTGTTAAGCAGGCTGTGCCGAATCAATACATGATTGTGCTCGAGGTTTTTATATAACTAATTGATAAATAACGATTTAAACCTTGGCATGGAGACTGCAAAAGGGCCTGTATAGCACTCTGAAGGAGAGTCCCCATGGCCCAGACACTGCCTCTGGCGTTGTTACAGCAAGCCCAGGCCCGAGGTGCGGCGATTGCCCTGCGCTACAAGCGCCTGGGCATCTGGCATGCGCGCACTTGGAGCGAGTTGGCGCAGGAGGTCAGCCGCCTGGCGGCAGCCCTGCATCAGCGCGGGTTCAGTCGCCACGACGATTTACTGATCATCAGCCAGGCCCGTTCCGAAGCCTTGTTGCTGGCCCTAGCCGCGCAGTGGCTGGGCGGCAGCGTCACCCTGCTGGACCCCGAACGCGACAACCGCGCATTGCTGGCCCGGCTGCGCCCGAGCTTCGTGCTGGCCGAAACCCTGGAGGCGGTGCAACAGGTCGGTCATGCCGATCGTGCGCCCCCGGTATTGCTGTTCCTCGACGGGCGCGGTCTGAATGCCGGTGACGGGAAGGGGTTGAGCGCTTACGCCGATTTGTCCGCTAGCGTGGCGGCGGAACCGCCGGCCTGCGCCACTGACTCCGCAGCCGTTGCCTTCGTGTTCCATGCCGATACGCACGGGCCTTCCCTGCGGTTGAGCCATGCGCAATTGCTGGGGGGCGCACGCAAGCTGGTGGCGCGCGAGCAACTGAGCGGCGCTGAAGAAGCCTTGGCCGCCCGCGTGTTCGCCGCCAGCGGTCAGGCGCGTTACCTGCTGGCGCCCTGGCTCTGCGCCGGGTTCTGCCTGAATTTCCCGGAGGCCATGGCCACGCGCGATACCGATCGCCGTGAATTGGGGCCAACCCTGGTGCTGGGCACGCGTGAGTCCTATGCCCGTCTGGAGCTGTGGGCCCGAGAGCGCCTACCGTTGCCCGGCACGCTCGCGCATCGGGTGTACCGCTGGGCAATGACGCCGGATGCCCAGGGTTTGCGCCGCTGGCTCGGCTACTGGCTGGTCCGCAGACCCTTGCTCGATGTGTTGGGCATGAGCCGCCTGCGCGTGCCGTTGCTGGTCGGGCCCGCGCTGAGCCAAGAGAGCGCCGCTTTCTTTGCTGCTTTGGGCATCCATCCGGGCGCCTGGCAGGAACCTTCCGCCCGGCCGGAACGTGCCGAGGCCCACACCCACCTGATTTCTCACTCCGTCTGACGAGCCCCATGAGCGCAACCACTGAATCCGAATTACTGCGGCTCGATGACATCTCCCTGTCGTTCAAGGGCGTCAAGGCCATCACCTCCATCAGCTTCGCCGTGAAGGCCGGGGAAATCTGTGCATTGATCGGCCCCAACGGCGCGGGCAAAAGTTCGCTGCTCAACGTGATCAATGGCGTCTACCAGGCCCAGAGCGGCAGCATCACCTATGCCGGACAGGCCCGGCGGCGCATGCGCCCGCACCAGGCCGCCGAGCGCGGTATTGCGCGGACCTTTCAAAACATCGCGCTGTTCAAGGGCATGAGCGTGCTCGACAACGTGCTGACCGGCCGCAACCTCAAGCGCCGCAGTAGTTGGGTCGAGCAGATGCTGCGCCTGGGCCGTGCGCCTCGCGAGGACGACGAGCAGCGCCTTCACGCCGAACACATCATCGAGTTTCTGCGTATCCACCCCTGGCGCCATGTGCTGGTGGGCACGCTGCCTTACGGTTTGCAGAAACGCGTCGAGCTGGCCCGCGCCCTGGCTGCGCAGCCCCGGCTGCTGCTGCTGGATGAACCCATGGCCGGCATGAACGCTGAAGAGAAGGGCCAGATGAGCCAATTCATCCGCGACATCAACCGCGAGTTCGGCACCACCGTGGTGTTGATCGAGCACGACATCGGGGTGGTCATGGGCTTGTGCGACCACGTGGTGGTGCTCGATTACGGCCGCAAAATCGGCGATGGCACGCCCGAGCAAGTGCGCGCCAACCCCGATGTGATCGCTGCTTACCTGGGCACGCGGCGTTCCCGTGCGGAGAGCCACTGAACATGCAATTTTTCTTCGAAGTGCTGATTGGCGGGCTGCTGGCGGGCGTCATGTACTCCCTGGTGGCGATTGGTTTTGTCCTGATCTACAAGGCCTCCGGGGTGTTCAATTTCGCCCAGGGGGCGATGGTGCTGTTCGCCGCGCTGACCTTTGTCAGCCTGCTCGAACGCGGTTTCCCGTTCGTGTGGGCCTTTGTCATCACCCTGGTGAGCATGGTGGTCCTGGCGCTGCTGATCGAAAAAATGGTGCTGCGACCGTTGGTCAATCGCGCACCGATCATCCTGTTCATGGCCACGCTCGGGCTGTCCTACCTGATCGAAGGGTTTGCGCAGTTCCTGTGGGGCGCTCAGGTCCACGGCCTGGAGTTGGGCATCGCTGATGAGCCGCTGGAAATCCGCGGCATGCTGCTTTCGCAGTTCGACCTGTTCGCCGCCGGAACGGCCGCCACACTGGTGATCGCCCTGTCGCTGCTGTTCAACCGGACTCGCGTCGGTCTGTCGCTGCGCGCGGTTGCCGACGATCCGTTGGCGTCCCTGGCGATTGGCATCCGCCTGCCACGCATCTGGGCGCTGGTCTGGGCGGTGGCGGGTTTTGTCGGGCTGGTGGCCGGGTTGCTCTGGGGCGCTCGCCTCGGGGTGCAGTTCTCCTTGTCATTGGTGGTGCTCAAGGCCTTGCCGGTGTTGATCATCGGCGGTTTTTCCTCCATCGGCGGGGCGATTGTCGGCGGGCTGATCATCGGCGCGGCGGAAAAAATCGCGGAGATTTACCTCGGCCCGATCCTCGGCAGCGGCATCGAAAACTGGGTGCCTTATGTCCTCGCCTTGCTGTTTCTGTTGGTGCGGCCTGCCGGGTTGTTCGGCGAGCGGGCGATCGAACGGGTCTGATTTTCTTTCAAGGAATGCCTCCATGCTTTATCGAGAATCCGGTCAACTGAGCACCTCTTATGCGATGGAACGGCGCACGTTCCGCTTGCGCCAGGACCGCGTGGGCTTGTGGCTGCTGTTGGGGTTTGCCTTCATTGCGGTGCCCTGGCTGGGCAATGACTATTGGTTCAGCGCGATTCTGCTGCCGCTGCTGGTGCTGTCCCTGGCGGGGCTGGGGCTGAACCTGTTGACCGGTTATGCCGGGCAGTTGTCCCTCGGGTCGGCGGCGTTCATGGCGGTGGGTGCGTTCGCGGCCTACAACCTGCAATTGCGCGTGCCGGGTTTGCCGTTGCTGGTGAGTTTCGCGCTGGGCGGGGTAATAGCTGCGCTGGTGGCCGTGGCCTTCGGGCTGCCGAGCCTGCGGATCAAGGGTTTTTACCTGCTGGTGGCGACCCTGGCCGCGCAGTTTGTGGTGGAGTGGGTACTGACCCGGTTCAGTTGGTTTACCAACGACAACGCCTCCGGGGTCATCACCTCGCCACCGCTGCTGATCGCGGGGCTGGATTTCAGTTCGCCCCGTGGGCGTTATCTGTTGACCCTGACGGTGGTCGTGGTGCTGTTCTGGCTGGGCAAAAACCTGGTGCGCAGCGAGTTGGGCCGCAACTGGATGGCCGTGCGCGACATGGACACCGCAGCCTCTGTGATCGGCATCCGCCTGTTCAAGGCCAAGCTGCTGGCGTTTGCCATCAGTGGCTTCTACCTGGGGGTTGCCGGTTCGCTGTGGGCGTTTGCCTACCTGGGCACGGTGGAGCCCCACGGCTTCGATCTCAGCCGCTCGTTTCAAGTGCTCTTCATCATCATTATCGGCGGCCTGGGCAGTGTGCTCGGCAATGTCCTGGGCGCCGCTTTCATCGTGCTGTTCCCGATTCTGCTGGCCAACCTCTTCGGGCTGTTGCCCGGTGGGCTGATCGATTCCGGCCAGTTGGAAAACCTGCAGAAAATGCTCTTTGGCGCGTTGATCATCGCTTTTCTGATCAAGGAACCCGAGGGCCTGGCCCGACTGTGGCAACGCTTTCGCCAACGGGCGCGGATCTGGCCGCTGCGTTACTGATTGTTCTCATCCCTGACCCCCATCCTTCGTTCACGAGGAACTGCCTTCATGACTCACCGCACACCGCTGCGCCGCCTGCTATTGGGCCTGGCCTTGATCACCGCCGGGCTCAGTGCCGGCGCTCACGCCGACAACGAACAGTACTTCCCCTTGCAGAGCTATCGGGTCGGCCCCTACGCCGCCGGTGGCACCGGCTTCTTCGGCGGGTTTATCGACTACCTGCAATACATCAACGCAAAGGGTGGGGTGAACGGCGTCAAGCTGACCTGGAGCGAGTGCGAAACCGAGTACGTGGTGGAGAAGGGCGTCGAATGTTACGAGCGCCTCAAAGGCGGCCTCAACGGCGCGCCAGCCGCCGCGACCAACCCGCTGTCGGTGGGCATCGCCTACGCGACGCTGGACCGTTCGACGGCCGACAAATTGCCGCTGATCACCATCAACCACGGCCGCACCGATTCCACCGACGGTAGCGTGTTCCCTTACGTGTTCCCGCTGCAGCTCAACCCGTATTCGGAAGTCTCGGCAATCATCAACTACATCGGCACGCGCGAAGGTGGGGCGGACAAACTCAAAGGCAAGAAAATCGCCGTGCTGTACCACGGCTCGCCGTATGGCAAGGAAACCAATGGCGTCTTGGAAACCCTGGCGAAAAACGCCGGTTTCGAACTGACCCTGCTGGAAGTGCCGCACCCCGGCAACGAGCAGCAATCGCAGTGGCTCAATATCCGTCGCCTCAAGCCGGACTGGGTGATCCTGCGCGGTTGGGGGGTGATGAATCCGGTGGCGCTGAAGTCGGCGCAAAAGGTCGGTTACCCGGTGGATCACATCATCGGCAACATCTGGAGCAACTCGGAAGAGGACGTGGTGCCGGCAGGCGCGGCCGCCAAGGGCTTCATTTCCATCACCACGCACCCTTCCGGGACGGATTTCCCGGTGCTGCAGGGCATCAAGCAAAGCGTGGTGGACGCCGGCAAGGGCAACCTGGCCGATCCGAAGCGTTTCGGTACGGTGTACTACAACCTCGGTGTGGTGAACGGCATTCTCAACGTCGAAGCCGTGCGCCTTGCACAGGCCAAATACGGCGCCAAGCCGTTGACCGGCGAGCAGGTGCGTTGGGGCTTCGAACACCTGAACCTCGACGATGCGCGGTTGCAGGCATTGGGCGCCAAGGGCCTGGTGCAACCGTTGAAGTTGTCGTGCGCCGATCATGAAGGCGGCGGCGCGGTGCGCTTTCAGCAATGGGACGGCCAGCGCTGGAACCTGATCAGCGACTGGGTCCAGGCCGACCGTGCGTTGCTGCGGCCGATCATCGAGGCTTCCGCGGCCCAGTACGCCAAGGAAAAAGGCATCAGCCCGCGCAATTGCAGCCAGGAGCAATAAGGTCCGTTAAGCCAGAGTCTGCAAGCCAACCCTCCCTTGTCGAGGGGCGAGCGGGTCGTTGTTTTCTACGAACAGTCGATCCCCGCCTTGCGCGGCGTAACACAAAGGAAAGGCCACAAGCCTTTCCTTTTTTTTTGTATAGGCGACAGCACAAGTTCAACTTGTGCCAAGTGTTTGCAGTGCAACAGCGGACGCGCAAAGTGCGGATTAATACATGCGATAAATAGTGGATAACTTTATTTAACTAGTTGAAATATAAGTATTTATTTTATTGGCATGATTTTCGGAATGTTAAGGCAGGATCAGCATTTTTTGCCGCCCTCCCTCCTTAACAGTTTGAAGAGAACAACATGCGTAAAGTAGCTGCTTTGTCTGCGTTTTTTGCCGTTACCGCGCCCGGTTACTCATGGGCCGCCAGTGATAAAAATGAAAATGGATTTATTGAAGATAGCCATTTGAACATTCTCAACCGGGACTTCTATTTCAGTCAGGATTTCCGTAATGGCAGCAGTGCAACCAACCCTCACACGGGGGCGCGCCAGAGCCGCCGGGCGGAATGGGCCCATTCGGTCATCGGGCGCTTCGAATCCGGCTTTACCCAGGGCCCCGTGGGGTTCGGGGTCGATGCTTACGGGCAGTTCGGGGTCAAGCTCGACGGCGGTGATGGCGTGGTGGGCAACGGTGTCGGCGGGCCGGGGTTGATTCCGCGCAAAGGCGATAACAACGGCGAGCCCAAGGATGAGTGGGGCAAGGCCGGTGGCGCGGTCAAGGTGCGGGCGTTCGATACGGTGGTCAAATACGGCGATGTGTCCCCGACCAGCCCGGTACTCCATGCCGGTGATATCCGCCTGTTGCCGCAAACCCTGACCGGTCTGATCTTCGACAACACCTCCATCGCCGGCTTGAAGATCGAGGGCGGCAAACTGACGGCGTCCAGCGATCGCAGTGGCGTCAACCATAGCGGTGACCTGGGCACGGTCTACGGTGGTCGCTTGACCGGGGCGGATAATGTGCAGTACATCGGTGCGGATTATCGCTTCAACGACAACTGGAGTTTCAAACTGCACACCAGCCGCCTGGATAACGTCTGGAACCAGTCCTTCGCCCGGGTCGACTTCAAGCAACGGCTGACCCCCACCATCACTTGGGATACGGGGCTCAATTACTATCGCACCCGCGACAGTGGCGACGCCCTGCTGGGTAAGATCGATAACGACAGCTGGAGCACGCACCTGGGGCTGAATGTCGGATTCAACCGTTTTCTGCTGGCCTACGAGCAAGTGCGCGGTGACTCGCCGTTCGACTATGTGTGGAACACCTACGACCTGGAACTCGACAACGCTTCCCAATGGTCGGACTTCAACAACCCCAACGAACGCTCCTGGCAGGCCAGTTATACCTATGACTTCGCCGGGTTAGGGCTGCCGGGGCTGAGCCTCACGGGCCGTTACCTGCGCGGTGACAACATTGATGGCACGCGGGCGACGGGCGGCTACACGGCGTTCAACAGCGTCAGTGACGGCAAGCACTGGGAGCGTGATTTCTGGGCGAGCTACATCGTTCAGAGCGGCCCGGCAAAGGACCTGAAGCTCCAAGTACTGCAAGCGACGCACCGGGTGGGAGGCGATTTCGGTAACTACGACGCCAACGTTGACGAGCTGCGGGTCATCGTCGAATACCCGCTGGATTTGCGCATGCTGTAACCGCGCCATCGGTGGCATGGCAGCAACAAAAAGCCCGCGCGAGGCGGGCTTCTTGGGGATTCATAGGCGGCCGTGGACGTCTATGGATCGGTGCCTGGAACCGGTCAGATACGGAAACTGCCCACCAGATGCTTCAAGCGTGCCGCCTGCTGTTCCAGGTCGGCGCAGGCGCGCAGGGTCGATTGCAGGTTTTCCACGCCTTCCTGATTGAGCGTGTTGATCTCGGTGATGTCCATGTTGATCGACTCCACCACCGAGGTCTGCTCCTCGGTGGCGGTGGCGACCGACTGGTTCATCCCATCGATCTCGCCGATGCGCTGGGTCACGCTGCTCAAGCGTTCGCCGACCTGGTTGGCGATCTCTACGCTGTCGAGGCTGTGGCGCTGGCTTTCGCCCATGGTGCTGACCGAATCCCGGGCGCCGACTTGCAGCTCCTCGATCATCGTTTGCACCTGTTGCGCCGACTCCTGGGTGCGGTGCGCCAGGTTGCGCACTTCATCGGCCACCACGGCAAACCCACGCCCGGCGTCACCCGCCCGGGCGGCTTCGATGGCCGCGTTGAGCGCCAGCAGGTTGGTTTGCTGGGAGATGCTGGTGATCACTTCGAGGATCTGCCCGATATTCACCGTTTTGCTGTTCAGCAACTCGATATTCGTACTCGATGCGCTGAGCATTTCCGACAGCTGATTCATTGCACCGATGTTGCGCTCCACCACTTGCTGACCCTGCTCGGCCATCCCGCGCGCGTCGCTGGCTTGGTGCGAGGCCTCAGCCGCATTACGGGCTATTTCCTGAGCCGCGGCCCCCAGTTCGTTGATGGCGGCGGCCACACTGTTGGTTCGGCTAGCCTGTTCGTCGGAGTTGAGCATGGAGGAGTTGGAGGCGCTGACCACGCGCATTGCCACTTCGTTGACGTGCTCAGTCGCCGACGAGACCTCTCGGATCGAGGTGTGAATACGTTCGACAAAACGGTTGAACGCATTGCCCAGCATGCCGAACTCGTCATGCGTGTGGATGACCAGGCGTTTGGTGAGGTCACCTTCGCCTTGGGCAATGTCCTCCATTGCGCGGGTCATCGCGTGCAGCGGTTGGAGCAATACGCGGATCAGCAGACTCAGCAGGACGATGATGATGACCACCGCAACGATGGTGGCAATCACCGCCGAATAGCGGAACTTGCTCAGCGTCGCGTAAGCCTTGTCTTTATCGATAGACAGGCCGATGTACCAGTTGGCCGAAGGGAGACCTTTGATCGGTGCGAAGGTCAGCAAGCGGGCTTGCCCGTTGAACTGGACCTCGGTCAGCTCGCCGGAAAGTTTCGGTGTGTGTGTAGGGTACAAATCCGAAAGCGACTTCATCACCAGCGCTTTGTCCGGATGGACCAGGATCTTGCCCTGATCGTTGACCAGGAAGGCATAGCCCATGCCGCCAAAGTTCAACGAGTTGATGATTTCCACCAGGCCATCCAGCGCCAGATCGCCGCCGACCACACCGATGTTGCTGGAAACCTTGCTGATGACACCAATGACCATCTTGTTGGTGGCCATATCGATATAAGGCTCAGTCAGCATGGCGCCGCTGGCGTTCATACCGTCCTTGTACCAAGCCCGGGAGCGCGGGTCATAGCCATCGGGCATCTTGGTGTTCGGACGAATACTGAAGCTGCCGTCGACCTTGCCTAGGTAGTCGGTGAGAAAACTTGAGGTCAGGACGCTTTCATCCATCAGCGTCTCGGCGTTGGCAGGCTCCCTGGCAATGTTCTGCGCCAGGTTCGTCACCAGATTGATCCGCCCCTCCAGCAGGTTGCGAATATTGGTGGAGGTCGACTCACCCATTTCAGCCAAATAGTTTTCCAGGCTGGTGCGGGTGGCATTGCGCTGTAGATAGTCGTTGTACAGCGTGAACAGGGTGAAGGCGAGCATCACTATCAGCGACACGGCCAAAAGAATTTTATGACTGAAACGAAGGCTTTTATTCATGGCGTATTGAGTTCGCTAGGTCTTTTGCGGGGACTGTGGAAGCGTATCGGCTGGAGCCGAGCAAACCTTGAGATGCGAAGAGCCTGATTACTGCGACGGAGGAAGGTAAAGGGGGCAAGGAGCGACCGCCAGAAACGACAAAGCCCGCAGGAGGCGGGCTTCTTGAGGGGCGTCATAGACTGCTGCACAGCGGCGGGGGATTTCCGCTCATTCGGTCTTTAATCGATGCTCAGGGTCTTTCCAGCGGCTCAGGTATGAAGCCTTGCTCCCTGAGGGACTTGATTACACCTCGAATGAGATAGTTGTTGGAAAAACCGATCGTGTACTGCCTCGCGCCTGCGTTCAGCGGTAGAAGCATCCCTTGGTCCACCAGCTTTTTGATCAGGTAAGTCCGTTGATTGCTCGACTGCTGTGGGAGTACGGCTGCTACATCTGCCGATTTTACGACCTTCAGTTTTATTGCGGCCAACAGCACCGCTTCCTCTACCTCCGTGATCCATTTTCGTTCCCGTGCGAAGGCCACGGCAGGCACGAGTATGCATTTGGTCAGGTATGCGTAGTCTGTGAGGCGATCGACTTTCTCCAGCTCCTCACGAACCCCTTCCAGCACGTAGGTACACCACGCCTCCAGTCCGTCCTTTGTTCCTTTGTCGGCGGTGGCAAGCATTGCGTAATAGCGCTCACGATCGTTGCAGAATACGGCCGTAGGATTCAGGACACGGCCGCCGGCGTTGACGTTGAAACCATACTTGATCAGGAGTGCGTAGGTTAGCAGCCTGACCACGCGGCCATTGCCTTTTCAATATTGGCCACCTCGCGCAACGGGTCCGTGTCCTGGGCCTTACCTTCGACCTTGCTGTCTATATAGTCCGCCAACGTCGTGTGGTTGCCTTCTATGCGGGCAGAACCGAGGCTTTCCAGTGCATGGAAAAGCGATTTGAGTTGGTAGAACACCTGCGGCGGCGTATCACCTTCAAGCCTTAGGCGACGCAGATGCTCCAGTTCGCTCAGTACATCGACAAGGTCCGAGTCAAAGGACGGATTGAGAAGCTCAAGGTCGTGATGGATAAATGTAGGCATATGGAAAGATATCTCAAGCCGGCCGAAAGGTTATCTTGAAAAAAATCAGGGAAGCTACCGTAATTAAGGGTGTTTGCTTAGAGTGCGCTAAACATTATCTTGAATTCAGGCTTAAGCTAACTCAAAAATGAGCAATGATTAAGTGAGAAATCTCGATGGTTAGCGGAGGGCATGGCGAGGATGTGCTTTCGGCAGGTCTGACTGATGGGGCCTTTGAGCGTCATGAATCGCCGCCAGGCCTTCAAGGTCAGCAGCAAGGGCTGACCTTGGTATTGCAGGTGCTGGAAACTGCTACGGAAATAGCCGTTAGTTTGACGATGGCGGGAAGTCGATATCGGTAGCGGCGATGTTGTTCAAATAGTTGGTCAGGGTTAACAGCGTGATCTGTGCCACCACCTCCACGATCTTGCTATCGGTAAGACCGGCGTTGTGCGCTGCGGTGATCTGGGCATCACTCAATTGTCCGCGGCTTTCGGTGATTTGATGCGCCAGAGCCGCGACCGCGCTGAGTGTGCCCATGCGTGCTTTGCCAACGGCCTCATCGCTCAAGCCAGCCTTGGCACCAAAGAATGCATGTGCGGCCACGCAGTAGTCGCAACCGTTGACCTCTGACGCAGCGAGGGCAACGACCTCACGCTCAACGGCACTCAGTGAGGTTTTACCCAAGGCCTGAGCGAGGCTCTGGTAACCACTCAATGCGGCCGGGGAGTGAGCCAGGGTTTTAAATACGTTGGGAATAAACCCAAGACCTTTTTGGATACCTTCAAGAGCAGCGCGCGAGCCAGCAGGGGCTTGGTCCAGCGAGAGAGCCGCGATACGAGTCATGGTAATTCTCCAGTAGATTGATTAGCCGGCTTGTCGATCAAGCCTGGTGTCAATATTAGGGAGGCAGACTTTCCTTTCGGATTCAGATCGTCGAACTTATGCAACAGATCGTCTAAATTTGAGCGAGCTATGGACCGATTATCGACACTGCTTAAACACTTCAATCTGCATGCGTCCACGTTTCACCAGGGTGGTTTTTGCGGAACAACCAACCTCTATGGGCAGGGCAGTTTCGGACACGCACATTTACTGCGTTCGGGACGCCTGGCCCTAAGGGACAAGCGCGGCCAGCTCATTGAGTTGACGGAGCCCAGCCTGATTCTGGCGGTGCGCCCGCAGGAGCATCAGTTGCTGGCGATCGAAGCAGATGAAGCGGAGTTGGTCTGTGCAACCTTGCAATTTGATGGCGGGGCGAATAATCCCCTGACTCTGGCTTTACCGGACTTCATCATCAAGCCACTTCGTGAACTGCAGGGGCTGAGTGGCACCCTCGACTGGCTATTTGAAGAAGCCTTCGGCGACGAGTGTGGCCGTGATGTCATCCTCAATCGTCTGTTCGAGCTGATGGTGATTCAACTGCTTCGCCACCTCATCGCCAGTCGTAGCATTGCGTCAGGGATGATGGCCGGATTGGCTAATGCTCAGCTGTCCCGCGCGCTCGTAGGCATCCACAACGAACCACAGCGCAATTGGTCCGTGGCGCAATTGGCGGATCGTTCAGGTATGTCACGCGCCAGCTTTGCTGCGCACTTTCGCGAGACGGTGGGTAGTACCCCGGCAGATTATCTGGCGAACTGGCGAATCAGCTTGACGCAGAAACGCCTGCGTGAAGGGCGCCCCATCGCGTTGATTGCCGATGAGGTTGGCTATGAAAGTCCGTCTGCGTTAGCCCGTACTTTTCGGCGCAAAGTTGGTGCAAGCCCGAAGGAATGGCTCCAGCACACTAAGGGATGATGTCTAACCGATTGGTGGCGCAATCGCAGGAATGATCATGGTCCTGGGCTCAGTGTGGAGACCCTCACAGGTGTGCCCGGAGAAAATCGATGAACGCCATCGTCCGCGCTGAATGTCGCCGCTCACGACTGAACACGGCGCTTACAGGCAGCGCGGTGTTCTGATAATCGTTGAGCACACTACGAACGTTGCCTTGTTCGACGTCAGCTGCGAACAGCCATTCTGGAGAAAGAGAAATGCCCAGGCCGCAGAGGACCATTTCACGGATGGCATCGCTGCTGTTGCTGGTGACGTTGCCTTTGATAGCCACATCGAACTCTCCTGCACCGTGCTTGAAGTGCCAGGTGTCATAGTGCTCCAGCAACGTGAAACCGATGCAGTTGTGGCCTGTCAGGTCATCGGGCTCGCGTGGCAGACCGTGTAGATCCAGATAGGCGGGCGCGGCATAAACCCGCCGCGTGCTGGTACCCAGAGACATTGCCACCAATCCCTCGCTCTTGACCGCCCCGATCCGGATCGCAAGGTCGATGTTTTCCTTGAGCAGGTCTTCATTGTAATCGCTCAGCCGCAGGTCAATCCGGACCTCGGGATAGCGCTGCAGAAAAGTCCCTACCAGCGGCGCTATGCACAACCTCCCGTAACTGACCGGTGCCGTTACTCTCAGGGGACCTGCGATCTGCTCCTGGCCGCAGGCAAAGCTAAGCGTGGCGGTTTCGAGGTGGCCGAGAATTTCTTGGCAGTGGCTGTAGAAGCGTTGGCCCTGGTCGGTCAGGGCCAGGTGCCGGGTGCTGCGGGCGAACAATGGCCCGCCCAGATACTGCTCCAGTGCGCGGACTTGCTTGCTCACTGCCGGCTGCCCCATGTTCAGCTCTCGAGCTACCGCAGAAAACGACCCGCGCTCCACGACGCGTACAAAGATGTGCATGTTGTCGAACAGGTCCATCGGCAATTAGGCCTCTTTGTGGAATAAGTCATATGCAAATTCAGTTTCTTATCGGAACAATGAAAGCGCGGCAACCTGTAAGCGTCCATTCAATCATAGGGTTTGCGTCATGAATCACACCATGCTTGCCGCTATCGCCGAATCTGCCCAGGTCCCTCTGACCGTCCGCCACATCGCTCGCCCTGTTCCAGGTAAAGGGCAGGTCCTGATCAGGGTTCACGCCGCGGGGGTCAATCCTCTCGATACCAAGATCGCGATCGGCGCAGGCGCCCACGCCCGTCAGGCGCTGCCGGCAGTACTCGGCCTGGACCTAGCCGGAACGGTCATCGGACTGGGCGAGGCGGTTGAAGGCTTCACCCCTGGCCAGGAAGTCTTCGGTATGGCCGGCGGGATCGGCGGCGCCCAGGGCACTATGGCCGAGTACATTGCCGTGGATGCACGTCTGATCGCGTTAAAGCCGCACAGACTCGACATGCGTGAGGCGGCCGCATTGCCTTTGGTATTCATTACTGCGTGGGAAGGCTTGGTGGATCGCGCCAATGTCCGTGCGGGTCAACGTGTGCTGATTCATGGCGGCGCAGGCGGGGTCGGCCAAGTGGCTGTGCAACTGGCAAAGGCTCGCGGTGCCGAAGTCTATGCCACCGGTTCGGCGGCGAGTCTCGACTTCATTCGCTCACTGGGTGCAACGGCTATTGACTACCGTGCGCAGCGCGTAGATGACTATGTCGAGCAGCATACGGCGGGGGAAGGTTTCGACATCGTCTACGACACGGTGGGAGGCAGCACCCTGGATGCGGCGTTCAAGGCAGTGAAGCCTTATACCGGGCACGTACTGAGCTGCCTGGGTTGGGGGCAGCACAGCCTCGCGCCGCTGTCGTTTAAAAGCGCAACCTACTCGGGCGTATTTACTCTGACGCCGTTGCTCACAGGCAAGGGGCGCGAAAACCACGGGGCTATCCTGCGCGAGGCCGCCGCGCTGGCAAATGCCGGGCAACTGACGATCCGGATAGATCAGCAGCCATTTGGACTGAATGAAGTCAACGAAGCGTTTCGCCAGGTCGCGGAAGGTCGCGGCAAGGGCAAGACGGTAATCGATTTGGTGAGCGAATAGTCCCCAACGACTTCAACGGTGTGCAGCCCTCCGTGAATGGTTCATACCGCATTACGCACTCACATTCGCCGGTCTTCAAAATGCCTTTATTTTGTCATGTTCTTGCAATGAACCCATGCGAGTTTGGTCGCCGGAAAATAGGACGCAACCGAGTGTTTCAGTGCGCTAATACACTGTTTTAAATATGGAAAATTGATTTTAATGTCGATGTTTTGTCAGCGCATGGATAAGTCTGAGAGTGGTGGGGGCGGGTGCAAAATCCCATCCAGTGTATTGACGAAGATTTTGTCGCAAACAGCCGCGGCCACGCTGCGCATTTCCATCGACGAAGAACCGTGTCAATTGGCGTATGAGCGGATTCTGGAGAGGATCGCCCAAGCGCTGAAGCGGCCTTCGACTGTCTCGACAACTCACGCTGTGGCTCACGTGTCATGAAGGTGGTGACCTCAGGCTCGGCCTACCTGGACATCGACGCGTATGCCTGTTGCATTGCGTACGCCGAGCTGTTGAATCTCCAGGGCATTGATGCTCGGGCCGTCAGTAGCGCCCCGCTCAATGCCAGCATCTCCAAGACCGTGCTCGGATGGCAATCCTCTCTGGACGATTATCTGCCGAGGGCGGGTGATGAGTTCGTGTTGGTGGATGTCTCCGACTACCAACATTTCGACCCGGCGGTGGTGCTTGAACAGGTGGTGGAGGTCATTGACCATCACCCAGGCTTTGAAAACTATTGGGCGCAGAAGCTCGGATCTGCGGCGGACATCCTGCCGATCGGCGCAGCGGCGACTCTGATTTTTCAGCGTTGGGAGTCGGCAGAGCTGTTGCCGCTGATCAGCAAAAAAAGTGCGGTGTTGCTGGCCACGGCGATTCTGGACAACACCCTGAATTTCACCGGGCAGTTGACCACCCAATCGGATATTCGGGCTTATGAAGTCCTCGCACAGCGGGCGAAACTGGAAGCGGACTGGCCTGAGCGGTATTTCGCCGAGTGCCAAGCCACTATCGAGTCAGACCTGATTGGCGCATTGGCGGTGGATATGAAGCGGCTGAAAGCCGATAGCAACCTGCCGCAGGTTTTTGCGCAGATGGCGGTGTGGGATGCCAGTGCGCTGATCCGAACGCATCGTTCAACGATCGGTCACTGGTTGGCGGCGCAGGGGGGCGACTGGCTGTTGAACGTCATCAGCATCCGCGAGTGCAGAAGCTACTTTCTGGCTGAGCCCTTGGTCAGTCAACAAAAGTTGAGCCAATTGCTGTCGATCGAATGGCATGCCGGAATGGCTGTGCTTGAGCGCGCGCAGCTACGTAAGGAACTGTTGAAGTTGGGGTTGGAGCGCATCTCGGTTATGAGTAAACCCCCTCTGGTTTTGTAGCCCCGTCGAAGGGCTGTTTCTGGCTGTTTTCTGCCTGTCGTAACTGATTGAATCCACCGCCAAAAGACGTCATTCAAAGGTGTCTGGGAACTAGGGGCTATTAGGGGAAGGGGACGGAAGGAGCCACGCTCCTTCCGCGGGTTCAGCTAATCAGTTCGTACCAATGTAGGGGTCCCATTGGATGAAACGTGTCGATGGCCGAAGCCCTCCAGAGGTCACCTTGACCTGGATCTGGTAGGTGGTCTGAGACGATGCGTTGCGAGCCAGGCCCACCCAATAGTTACCCGCGGCACCGACTTGCATCGGGTAGCCATCGCTGCCGAACACACTGCCCTGGGAAATTTGGAAGCCGGTGATGGACACCGTGTCGCCAGCGTTCGGATCGATCGGAACCACCTCGAAGCCGAGGTAGTCCCCGATGTTGCAGTGGGTGCGCAGTTCCAGCGTTCCTTCGCCGCTGCTGTCATTGCTCAGACGATTGTCGAACATGTACACACCGGTGGAAATGTTCCCGCCACCAGTGCCGAGTACATATGCGGTATCGATGGCAATGGTGATTGCGGTTTGCGGATTGGCGATGCCGGCAAGCACCTGCGAATCAGCCGTCCACACCTGGGCAGTACTTTTTTGGCCACTCATTGTCGTGCTCCTTCCTTAGGCAGAGACAGTCACGCTGGGGTTGAGCTTCACGGTGATACCGGAGCCGCCCGCCACCTGTACGTTGAGGGATACCGGGTAGGACGCAGTACCTGCGTTCTGCACGGTGCCGGTGTACGCGCTCGCGTTATCCGAAGCGGTTTGCGGCTGGCCACTAAAGCCCCAGGCGCTCGAGTTACCGAAGGCGGCAATGGAGACCTGCGAGGTCGACTTGGGATTGATCAGGAACACTTGCCAGCAGACATTGCTGCCTTTGGACGCAGCAGTATTCAGGTTGGCGGTGCCTTCGTGGGTGGTGCCAGCAGAGATACGGTTATCGACCAGATAGACCCCAGCGGTGGAGCCATTGGTCACTGCATTGTCGTCGACCCAGATTTGCACCTGGACGTCACAACTGGTGGTAGGAATTGCCATGAGAGAACTCCTTGTAAGGTTTCGACGCAAGCGTCGGGCGTGCCCTATGTCGACCCCACACGCTTACCTGCAGGCGTGGTGCCGAACCACCTTGAGCCTTGTGGTCGCGAGGACCTTGGCAAAGCATCTCGGTCAGGCGAGTGGGAGGATAGACAAAGCAAATAAAGGCAACTTGCCATTACGCTATTAGCAGTAGAGCCATTCGAAATAACTGCCGCGACAGCAGCCTCAAATCGCCTTGGGACGGCTTGGCGAAACCGCGGAATACAAGGTTCTCGAGATTGCAGGCATGGCAACCTCAATGCCGAAACGGCTGGCGATGACCTTGCGCCCGCTCCTCGGCGGGTCAGTGCATGGCTGTCTAGGTTCTGGGTCAGTCACTGGCGATTGATGGCTAACTTCTGTCGGTCGCGACGGTAGAAATCGACCCAAAGCGGACGTCGAGGGCGAGCATTCTGAGAATGCTCGCTAAGACGATTTACGCGGCAAAAGTAAGTACTCTTGCCTCTTGAGTATCCGCTATGAACGCATTGACTTGCTCTTGCGGATGCGGGGAAAGTTCTGGGTATTCATCTGCAAGGTATTCGATGACCGTATCTTCTTCCCAAGGGCCGAGCGAAGCCATGTAGTCAGAGTACTGATTTTGAATTTCTCTCCATGATTGGTAAGGATGCTTGGAGAGCAACATGACTGTTCGGGTGTAGATAATATGAATCTGCACTAATCTATTTCCGTATGTTGACGTCTGGGACACCACCAGGCGAGTTTAAATCCTTTTCAAGATTGCCTTCCTGTTTGCAGCTTCTGCCTGAAGAAAAGTGGTGGGCTGGACGTCCGCTCCTGGCTGAAAGGCGCCTGTCCGTGTGAAAGGGTCGAGCTTGAAGGATTGACAGACCGTTTGTACGCTTAAGTCCCTTTAATGTGGCTGCCTGAAGATGGAAAGCAATTTGTCGTTGCAGATCGAACGCGCCGCCTATGAGGAGTTCATCCGGCTGTGGGCCATAGGGAGCTTCGAGCATCAGCGATTGGGCCAAGCGTTCTATAACCATTTCAACCTGCACAAACTCACCGATCAAGCTTCATTGCGCGGCCTCTACGAGGCCGACGGTGAGAAAGCTTCGGGCCTGATCTTAAAGCTCTTCCATCTTCACTAAGCGTCAGCTCTCGGCCAACCGCAGACAGTGACCGAATCGTTGCGAGCAGCCCATCGCCGCTCAAGGTCGCGCGCTGGCTGGTGGACCTTGAACAAGCCGACGGGCTCAGACGCGAACACATGGCCGAGGGGCTGCAATATCGGCCGACAATGCTCCAGCCCGTGTCACCCCTTGGTAAGATCAACCAACGGCGTCTGCCGCACCTCAGTCTCCCGCCCATCCTGAATCTCGCTAACCTGCTTCAAGGCTCTATCCACCGCCGCCTTATCCGCCAACAAGCTATAGCTGATGCGGAACTGCTTGTGTTCCTTGGGCCCAATTGTCGGTACCAGATTCAGTGGCCGCTGATAACGGCGGTTGTAGGAAAAACTTGTCCCCGGCTCCAGCCCCGTGACATAGCCCTGGCCTTGGGTGTCGGTGTTTTTCCACAGGGAAAACACGGGCAGTGTCTGAGTATTGAAGCCGACCGAAACGCCCAGGCTGCCGGCCTTGTTGTGCAACACGGTCAACGTATCGCCCTTGGCATCGGCATACGGCACCACGTTGTACACCGTTTCGTCGTAGTCTCTGGTCGGTGCGCGGTAGGTTTGCCAGTCGGGGAGATCGTCCTTGGCCTTGTCGTTGAACGGCGACACCTGTTTCACCGGCGCGGCGAAACGAGCGCCCTGCTCCAGGAACGGGGTGCTGAAATTGCTGTGATACAGCGCCTGGTATTCCTTCGGATAGTCGCCGTTGTTGGTCAGGGTGTCGTTGAGGGCGAACACGACGCTGCCGGGTTCGGTGACCAGTTCGGTCGCGACCGAGAAATCGACCTTCTTGAACGCCTGCTCTTTCAGCTCGCCGCGCAGGGTGATGGCGTACGGTGGTTTTTCATCGATATGCAGCGTGACTTTATTCGCAGGAATGTTGGCGGCCCGACCGTGCAGGGTCAGCAGTTCGCCGTTGTCGACGCCGGGGTGGCCGACCCATTCGTATCCGCAGCGGGTGACCAGCTCATTGAAACCTTCCAACCAGCCCAGACCACCGCGGCCATTGAGTTCGATGAAAGACGGATTGACCACTTCCTTGACCGGCGAATCCCAGCCCATGCGTACATTGCCAACCGAGGCCTGCAAGACGTTCATTCCGCGAGTCGGCACTACCGAGAGTTTCATCGTGCCGTTATCGATGTCGACGATGCTGACGCCCTCCTGCCGACCGCCGTGCAAGGTGCGCAAGGTAACGCTGAAGGGTTTGTCGGTTTTTATTCCGAGTTGCTGACTGGTGATCTGCCAGCTCTGGGCGGCTTTGTCAGTGTCGAGCAGAACGTAATCCCAGGCCATGGCGTGGGAGGCAGCGGACAGTGCGCTGATGGCAACAAAAAGTTTGAGCGGGGTCATGGCGGCAGCCTTTCTTGGAGTTGTGCCATTTTTATAAACGTGATGAAACGTTTCAGCAAGCTAAAAGATCGACACGGTAATGTCGCTGATAGCCCATTTCTGCCTTCTGTGACCGGCTAAAATCGACCCTAAGTTGCTCTTCGCGAAAGGCAGCGATCGGCCAGGAGCGGTCATTCAGAAATCGTCAGAATGCGGCTAAGAATCTGAAAATTCAGCTCGATAATCACTGTGCGTCAGTGCCAGTCCCTAAAACAGTGCATGCATTGACGCGCACGCCAAGTCCTCAACTGCCCTCCGCAAAATGAGCAGCGGGCAATTTTTTGCTCGCACAGAGGCCTCATCCGATGGCGGAAATATTCCCAGACGACATCCGGATCAGTATTTTCTCGGCGGACTATCTCATCTACTACTGCCTGATCACCCTTCTCGTGGAAAACCCCGATGATCGCTAGCGTTTCAATTGATGGACAGTAAGCAGTAATTGATTCGCCGCATCTATTACAAACGCGTTGACCATAGTCAGTAGTCATAAATTCGTTTCAGTGCCTTGAACTGGAGATGACCTTTTTACTAGACGCTGGGTGCAGTGACAACGTCCACTAAGGGTCGATAGCTGCCAGTCACCCAACCATTCAAAATGGTAGCCAAAGCGGCTTATCAGTTGCTGCTGAACTGCATCCGCCATCCGGGTCAGGGATGGCAGGTGCGCGCCCCCCCTCAACTTTGCGGCGCGCCATGCTCAACCATCGCTCGCCATTCCTGCACGCTCGGTCTTTCTTGCATCCTGGCATGCCATTCCCGCAACGCTTCACATTCATCAGGCACGTGGAGTTTGACCAGCGAGGCGAAAATCATGCCTCCCAGAACCGCAATGTCGGCCATCGAAAACGTCTCACCGGCAATGAAAGACTGATGTTTGAGAAGGCTATCGAAATAGTGCATGCCCCTGACCGCTTTGTCGCGCATGCGACCGCCCCATTCGGCGTTTTGAGAAAGCTCGACCTGCGGCCCAAGGCCCGGGGTAGCGTGATGGAAGTACACGCTGACCGCATCGAGAAACTCGATTTCAGCACGCTTGGTCATCATGTGGATGAGGCCTTTCTCTACAGGCGTTTGCCCGGTAAGGATGGGGCTACCATCCAGCACGTCCAGGTACTGAGTAATGGCCGTGCATTCGGCAATGAGCGTACCGTCCTTCAACTCCAACACGGGGAGCGTTCCGGAGTAATTGATGGCCAGAAACTCAGGTTTCTTGTGTTCGCCTTTCCATAGGTTGACCGATACAAATTCGATTCGGGAAAGCATGCCTTTTTCTGCCAATGCGATGCGCACACGAGCGGGGTAGGGGCCATCGAACCAGTCGTGGATTTTCATCAAAGGGAGCATGGATACGTCTAACTGCGGTTCTGAAGAGTTCATGGTATTCACCTATCTACCTGTCAGTTGGTAGGTAAAGATTGGGCGCTTGTTTTTGCGCCGTCAACCCCTACCTTCCAGTTGGCAGGTATTCGAGGCAGCGAGTAGAATTCACCTCATTGGATGACCTGAGGACACAAACGTGAGCGAAAACGCGCGGGAAGCCATCTTGGCGGCTGCGAAAACGGCGGTGCAGAGGCATGGATACAACGGCATAAATTTTCGAAGTATCGGTGCAGCGGTGGGGATCAAAAACGCGAGCATCTATTACCACTTCTCGAGCAAGGCCGACCTTGGCGTCGCAGTTGCTGCACGCTACTGGCAAGACACCGCCAGCGTTTTGCAAGCGATTCGTGAGTCGAACCCAGATCCGATTCGTTGCCTGGAAATCTACCCGTCGATCTTTCGAACATCGCTGGAAGACGGCAACAGGCTTTGTCTGTCCAGCTTCATGGCAGCGGAATACGAAGACTTGCCCGAGGAGGTCAGGCGCGAGGTCAAGGCGTTTGCAGACATCAATGTGACGTGGTTGACACAGGTGCTGGCTGACGCAGGAATGGGCAGCGCAGAAAGTTGTGAACGACGTGCCCGCGCCATTTACACCTCCGTTGCCGGCGCTCAATTGATTGCCCGGACTCGGCTCGATATTGGCCTATTCGACGATCTTATCCTCAGCTACCGGGAAGCGGGGCTGATTCCGGCATCGCAGGCCTGACGCGTCGTGGCCACTTTCGACCCATAACTGCCGCTGGCGACAGATAGAAATCAGCCAGAAGCTGCCTCTCTATAACAAATGATCAGAACACCCTGTTCACAACCCCATGCTTCCAGACGGCGCCCACATGAACTGCCTTCGGTTTTTCATGGGTGCTGCGTTTCACGCACAAATTCGATCAGCGCCTGTAGCGCTGGCGGTACGTGACGCCGGCTGGAGTAATAGATAAAAAACCTGCTTGGCAGGGCTTTCCAATCTTCAAGAATTTCCTCCAATTGCCCCTGAGCCATGTAGTCCCTGGCCATCTCCTCATACACATACGCGATCCCGGCACCGTCCTTCGCGGCTTGGATCATCAAGGTGTCATCTTCCAGTATCAACGGTCCTGCCACAGCCAGGCGCATGGGCTGGCCCTCGGCACGATATTCCCACTTGTACAGTTTGCCGCTTGGGAAGCGTCTGCCAATGCAGGCGTGTTCAAGCAGCCTTTGTGGCGTGTCCGGTGTCCCGTGCCTCCTGAGGTAACCGGGGGCAGCAACGGTGACAAATCCCTGCGGTGAGCCCACCGGGACGGCGATCATGTCACCGGCAAGGCTTTCGCCGAAGCGCACGCCTGCATCGAAGCCTTTGTCGATGATGTCGCTCAATCCATCGTCAGCCACCAGCTCCACGTTGACACGTGGGTAGGCGGCAGTGAATGGCGCCAGCAGTGGCGCAATGACGAGGTGGGCTGCGGGTCGCGATACGTTCAATCGCAGCGTACCGGTGGGAACTTCTTGTTTGAAGGTCAGTTCATGCAGCCCTTTGGCGATCTCCGCCAACGCTGGAACCAGCGTAGCGAGCAGTTGATTGCCTGCTTCGGTGGGCGTCACGCTGCGAGTGGTACGGTTGAGCAGCCTGACCCCCAACCTGCCTTCCAAGGCACGCATGGCGTGACTCAGGGCCGATGCAGACACCCCTCGCTCGTCGGCCGCTTTGCGAAAGCTGTGATGGCGAGCCACTGCGGCGAAGGCGTCGAGTTCGGAAAGATCGCATGGGGTTTTCATGAATAGGGTTCAGTAGTTCAAACACGATTGGCTATCTTATCGTCGGTAACCTCCCCATGGATACTTTGCGCATCAATCGATGTGAGGTGTTTATGCAAAAGAATCGACTGGGTACGTCCGAGTTGTTGATTTCGCCAATTGGCATGGGCACTTGGGCCATTGCGGGGCAAGGGTGGGAGTTCAGCTGGGGGGCACAAGATGACCGAGATAGCCTGGCGGCATTGGAGTACGCGGTCGAGCGCGGCGTCAACTGGATCGACACAGCGGGGGTCTATGGACTCGGCCATGCCGAACGGTTGACGGGGCAATTGCTGCGTCAGGTGCCGGCTTCGCGTCGTCCATTGGTATTCACCAAAGGCAGTCTGGTGTGGGATCCCGAGACCCGTGAGATTTCTCATTCGCTCGCCCCCCAGTCACTGATGAAAGAGATCGAGGACAGCCTGCGTCGCTTGCAGGTCGATGTCATCGACCTCTATCAGATTCACTGGCCAGCGTTCCCGGCAGATGGGACCAGCGAAGGCATCGAGGAGGCTTTGGCGACTCTGGCCCAAGCCAAGGCGCAGGGCAAGATAAGGGCAATTGGCGTGTCAAACTTCGATGTTCCCCAGCTTGAGCGAGCCCGCTCGGTCACCGATATCGCCTCCCTTCAACCGCCGTATTCAGCTTTGATGCGTGATATCGAGGACCATATTCTGCCTTATTGCGCAACGGCGCAGGTCGGCGTGATTGCCTACTCGACTTTACAATCTGGCCTACTGACGGGAAGCATGACCCGCGAGCGGATTGCACAGCTGCCCGACGACGACTGGCGAAAATCGCGCAGCGCCGACTTCCAGGAACCTCGCCTCAGCAAGAATCTCGCTTTGGTAGAAGTGATGGCAAACATTGGTGCCAGGCATGGGGTCAGTGCGGCGGCCATCGCCATCGCTTGGGTGCTGCGTGATTCGGCAGTCTCCGGCGCGATAGTAGGCGCACGCCGGCCTGAACAGGTGAATGGATTGATCAATGCCATCAGCGTTCGTCTTGGCCAGGCTGAAATAGAAGAAATAAGCCACTATTTACCTGAAGGTATGGGTACGAACGTACCCAGCAGTGTGGCCTAAGCAAGCTGATGTCTGCCGGTTGATGCTCAGTGGCGTGTGATCTCTGGAGTCAGCGAGTGACTCCTGGAGATCATTCGGGTGATAGCCCGCTATCGACCAATACCGGCCAGTCGGTTACCGGCAGAGTCGACAGAAGGACGAGCCACCAAGACCTGTGTTGACTACGCCCGATCTATTCGCCCGGAGTAGCAACCCTGCTTGGCATTGTGAACGTGAATGTAACTAACCTCTGGATTGGCAAACATCCGAGTGACTACAGGTTCTATTGCTATTCCATCCGCTACGTCGGCGTCGAGCATCATCCCATCATCAGTGAACGCGCGAAGTGATAGCAGGCGGATTCGCATAGACTCAGGTACCTGATCGACTGCGTCATAAGCTTGCGTGGCCCACTCCCGTATGAAGATCGCGTGTGAGGCGCGGTATGGCGTTTTGGCTGGCTGACAGACATGGTTGAGTAAAAGCACGCTCTGACCTAGCTCCGCATCTTTCATTTCGATACGGTCAGGAAACCCTGGGTTGCTGTCGACGATATAACGCTTCATCCCAAGAGATGCCAGCTCTTGGTCGGGCAATCCAAACAGTGACTGGAATGGTTCGGGGGAAAGGCCAGTTATACGGAACGCCATGGTCGAACTCCTATTGGTTTGGAGTCCTATCAGACTGGAAGTCGTACAGTACTTACTATCCGATTCTTGCTGCTTTATTCAAGCTGCCGCGACCGGCTGCTTCGGGCCGATTTCTGCTTTTTGGCAGCGCTAGCGACCGGTCAAAACCTGACATCGGATCGATGTGCGCGGGCCTGGCGCGATGTTGAAACATGTGACGTCGGACGGACTTGGGGTCTTTAAACCGGTCGGTTTAGAAAGACCAAGCGTGCTGCCAGAGCCGCCATTACCGCAGCGAAGCCATAAGCGCCTAGGCGTTTGGAGACCAAGCCTTTGCGCAGGCGCGCATGAAGCCGTCCGGCGCAAAATCCGAGCAGGGAATGAAACACCAAGGCGATCAGCGCAAGCAGCACACCCAAGAACATCAATTGCAACGTGACGCTGCTGCTGCCTACGGAGACGAATTGCGGTAGGAATACCATGAAGAACAACAGCGCTTTTGGGTTTAACAGGCTATTGAGCGTGGCTCGGGTAAAGATTTTCCGCAATGAAGCCTGTGTAGGTTGAGTGTCAGTATCCGAAGGGGGAGCCTTCAATGCTTGCCAAGCCAGCCACATCAGATAACAAGCGCCTGCCCACCGCAGCAAGTCGAACGCCGGTGCCCAACTCATCACCAACGCCCCTAGACCCGCGCTAACCAGGACGGTCATCAGCAAATCGGCCAGGGTTATTCCGAGTGCTGCCGCGAGGCCGGCTCGCCAGCCGTGGGTGACTGCGTGGCTGGTGACGATTGCCATGTTAGGGCCCGGCACAATAAGCAGCAGCAAGGCGGCAACAATGAACAGGTAGAGATTAGTAGCGTCTGGCATCGCGCAATACCTCCTTGGATGAGGAGCCATGCTAACCGGCAATGTTCAGGTAGAAGCAGATACAGCGGGGGGGTATTTGGGCGCTACAGTCTGGTGCAGAGTGAGTCGGCCCTGAATTCGCAGGCACTCGATGTTCGCTCCTGGCCGGACGTAGCCGCTTATGACTGACCGCTTTCGGCCCTTAGCCTCCGTTCGCTTTTGGCTGAAAGTGGACGTTCCGTCAGCGCAATGCCATCTCGATCCAGCCGAGCGGTCTGCCCTCACTCACTGGCCGGGCTTCCGCGCTATTGCTCACGAGGGCTCTGGGGCAGCGCAAAGGCCATGGCTTGAGTTGGCCGCAGTCCGGTGAATGCCACGCCTGAAGCCAGTAACAACAACAGCGCCGAAATCATCAACGCATGATCCAATCCCCGTAGGAACTGCTGTTCTGCATTGTCGCTGATCATGAAACCGAACACCGCTACCCCTATGATGCCGCCTACTTGTCGAGCTGCGTTCAGTAGCGCGGAGGCAACACCTGCCTGGTTGCTTGGCACCACAGCCAAGGTCGCGCTGGTAATGGTAGGAATAGTCAAAGCGATACCGCTGCCGGCCAGTAGCATCGGTACCACCAACCAGCCATAGGCATGGGTGGCCAAGGCTGGAGCCATCAGCAGATAGCCCAAGGCCGAGAGCAGCAGGCCGCCGGTGGCCAATGTTCGGTGCTCAATTTGGCCGATCAGCCTGCCAGCCAGAATGTTCATGGCCATCAGCGTTGCCATCATCGGCAGGAAAGCGACCCCCGCATGGATGGGAGAGAAGTGTTCGATCGTCTGGAAAAATAGGCTCATGGCGAAAACCACGCCGTAGAACACAAGGTTCGCCAGCAAGCCGATGAGGGTCGCGCTACATAGTTGCCGGTCACGGAAAAGCGTCAGAGGCAACATTGGCTGCGCAGTGTGCGTTTGTATCCACAGAAAAGCCGCGCCCAGCAATACACACGCCAGTACCGCTCCGAGGATTTCAGGGTTCGACCAGCCCAGTTGGCTTGCCTGGGTCAGGGCGAATGTGAAGCTGGCCAAAGTCAGCATGGCAACGATCTGCCCAGGCATATCTAAGCTGCGATCAGGCTGAACCGGAGATGTGGGCGCATGTCTGGCGGTTAGCCAAAGACCGATGAGGCCGATTGGCGCGTTGATGAGAAACAAGCTGCGCCAGCCAAAAGCAGTTATGAACAAGCCACCGATAACCGGGCCCGCCGCCAGCGCAATACCGCCGCCTGCACCCCACCAGCCCACCGCTCGGTTTCGCGCGGATTCCGCATGGAATACCTCCCGAAGCAACGACAATGAAGTGGGTACCATCAAGGCCGCACCCAGTCCTTGAATCAGGCGCCAGCCGATCAACGATGCGACGCTAGAGGCAAAGCCACAACCGAGCGAGGCCAGTGAAAAAACGCCATACCCGAGCATGAACACGCGTTTGGCTCCCAGCCGATCGCCAAGCGTGCCTGCCAACAGCAGGAGGGAGGCAAACACCAAGGCATAGGCATTGACCAGCCACTGTAGATCAGTGATATCGGCCTTTATGCCCAGATGCAGGGCTTGCAGCGCGACATTGACGACACTGACATCCATGAGCACCACGAAAAATCCCAGGCATGTAGCGAGCAGGACAAGCCTTGGAGACACGTGAAGAGAAGCAGGCATGAGGTAGGCCTTCGTTAGGAAAGCCACAGGATATGGGATCACAATCTGTGCGAAAATTCAGTAAGTCCGCACAGCTGCCTGGAGAAAACGCACCGATGTTCGACTGGGAGAGTCTCCGCGTCTTTTTGGCCATCGCCCAAGCCGGCAGTTTATCGGGGGCCGGGCGCATGCTGAAGGTTGATCATGCGACTGTCAGCCGTCGTTTGGGCGCATTGGAGAGAGACCTGGGTGTGCGCCTTGTCGATCGCCTCCCTCGCTCATGCCAGTTGACCGAGATAGGGGCACAGGTATTGCGGATATCCATGGAAATAGAAAGTAGCGCTTTTGCGATCGAGCGGGCCGTTCGAGCCGAGCAAACCCCTACGACTGGGCGGGTTACCCTAAGCGCACCACCGGTACTGGCCACCAACTTCCTCATGGCCACTTTGGGGCAATTCCGAGAGCGTTATCCGCAGGTCCAACTGGCCATCGCCAGCCAGGCGCAAAGCGTATCGCTCGGGCGTCGTGAAGCCGATATCGCCCTACGTTTGTATCGACCTACTGAGTACGACAGCGTTACGCGGAAATTGGGCAGCATGCCATTTGCACTCTACGCAAGCCTTGACTATGCCCACTTGGCATCACCTGATCAATGGGAGTTCATTGCCTATGAGGAGCAACTAGCCGACATGCCGCATCAGAAATGGCTGGTGAATTTTGCTCAGGGACGAAGCATTGTCTGTGAAGTTAGCGATATCACCACCCAACATGCTGCCGCACTCGCAGGCGTGGGCGTTGCTGGGTTACCTACCTTCATCGGCGATGCTGATCCACAGTTGCGCAGGTTACCCTTCGAGGGAGAGGGGTTCTGCCGTGAGATTTGGCTGGTTGTGCATGCCGATTTGAGGCATTCACCGCTTTTGCGTGAGGTGATGGGGTTTATCGTTGAGGTGGTGGGGCAGCGATTCGGCGGGTAGAGGCTGCCAACTGGCGCAATCCCCTCGGTTCAATTATTTGTCGAGGAAGCACAGAGGATACACGGAGGACGGTATAGGGGCGATACAAGGAGAGACAGCCAGAAACAAGAAAGCCCGCACGAGGCGGGCTTCTTGAGGTGATTCATAGACTGCTGTAGACATCTATGGATCGGTACTTGGTGGCTACACAGGGACTTGAACCCCGGACCCCAGCATTATGAATGCTATGCTCTAACCAACTGAGCTATGTAGCCAAGTGGCGCGCATTATTCGCGGAGAACGACAAAGCGTCAAGCGTTTTTATTGAATTTTTATCTACGCTTTCAATTGTTTAACGAAAAGCCCTGGCTGGGCCGACGGGTGGCAGGGGGATTTGCAGGTCTTTTTGGCACGCCCCGGTCTCCCACATTTGATCGGCGTTGGCTGTCAGGACGTGCGGGGCATGCAGTCGATGGAGCGGTCGATCACGGTCTTGGCCATTTCCAGCAGGTGCCACACGGCGTGGATCTTGGCGCGGTCGTGGGGGGGCAGGTGGTCGCCGCAGTCCAGCACGGTGGCCGAGGCGCTGTGGATCAGGTGGGCGATGTAGAGCTGGGCGTCTTCGAAGCTGAGGTGTTCGTTGACGGCGAGGCAGTCGCTAGGCGGATCGGGGAGTGCTTTGGTCATGGTGTAGCTCCTATTGAACGAGAGAGCGCCCCCCCACGCTGCTAAACGAGGGGTGGTAGCTGTACGCGGGTTAGCAGACCGGTCAATAGGAAAACCAGCGCACCCGAAGGCGCCCCACGCACAGCCACCATAAGCGGTGACATGAACCATGCGTCTATTGAAACGGGCTGCTAAACCCGATCACTGATTCCAGTGACGGATCGAAGACTAGCCAGCGGTTTCCACAGGCACAAGGCGCCGGGGATTGTCTAGGAAACATCCTTCAAATTAAAGCGATCCACCCTGCTGGCCTTTTACAAAGCGTGACCGCTACAGTCGTTAGCTCCCTAACGGGATAGCCTTGCCATGGGCAAAAGTGGCACATTGTCGCACCTGCACCTGTGCATTCCCCCGCTGTACGGAACCCTCTTATGGCTCTTAGCAATTCCCCCGCCGCCGGGCAGACCAGCCCGCTGGTCATGCGGATCATCGGCGCGGTGGCGCTGGCGCATTTGATCAATGACTTGATCCAGTCGGTGCTGCCCTCGATCTACCCGATGCTCAAGGCCAGCTATGGCCTGACGTTCACCCAGGTCGGGCTGATTACCCTGACGTTCCAGCTCACCGCGTCGCTGTTGCAGCCGTGGGTGGGTTATTACACCGATCGGCATCCCCAGCCGTTTCTGTTGCCGTGCGGGATGGTCTGCACCCTGGTGGGGATTGTGATGATGTCCCAGGTCGGCAGCTTCCCGCTGATTTTGCTGGCGGCGGCGTTGATCGGGATCGGTTCGTCGACCTTTCACCCCGAGGCGTCCCGCGTGGCGCGGCTGGCGTCGGGTGGGCGCTATGGCCTGGCGCAGTCGACGTTCCAGGTCGGCGGTAACGCGGGCTCGGCGTTCGGCCCGTTGCTGGCGGCGGCGATCATCATTCCGTTCGGCCAGGGCAATGTGGCCTGGTTCGGCCTGTTCGCGGTTTTCGCGTTGGTGCTGCTTTATGCGATCAGCCGCTGGTATCGCACGCACTTGAACCTGTTCAAGCTCAAGGCCGGTCAGGCGGCGACGCATGGCTTGTCGAAACGGCGCGTGATGGCGGCGCTGGTGGTGCTCGGGCTGCTGGTGTTTTCCAAGTATTTCTACATGGCGAGCATCACCAGTTACTTCACGTTTTACCTGATCGAGAAGTTCGACCTGTCGGTGGCCAGCTCGCAGTTGCACCTGTTTCTGTTCCTCGGCGCGGTGGCGGCGGGCACGTTCTTTGGCGGGCCGATTGGCGACCGCATCGGGCGCAAGGCGGTGATCTGGTTTTCGATCCTCGGCGCGGCGCCGTTCACGTTGTTGATGCCCCATGTGGACCTGTTCTGGACCAGCGTGCTCAGCGTGATCATCGGCTTTGTACTGGCCTCGGCGTTCTCGGCGATTGTGGTGTACGCGCAGGAGTTGGTGCCGGGCAATGTGGGGATGATCGCCGGGGTGTTCTTCGGGCTGATGTTCGGGTTTGGCGGGATCGGGGCGGCGCTGCTGGGGCACCTGGCGGACAGTCACGGCATCGAGTACGTGTACCGCTTATGCGCGTTCTTGCCGTTGTTCGGGCTGCTGGCGATCTTGCTGCCGCGCACGAAAAAGGTCTGATACGGTTGGGCAGATATCCCTCTCGCCCAACGGTTGCCAGCTAGGCTGGACTACGGTTGCAACGGGTTGCGGGTGGCGCGCTTGAGGTGTTCGCGGGCCCGGGACAGGCGTGAACGCACGGTGCCGATGGGGATGTCCAGGGCGTCGGCGGTGTCCTGATAGCTGCCGTCGGTTTCCAGCGAGGCGTACAGGGTTTTGCGCATCTCGGTGGGCAGGTCCTTGATGGCGACCAGGGTTTTTTCCAGGCGGCGGTTGACCTCGAACTCCCAATCCAGGTTCTGGCTGTCTTCCTGGCCGTGCCACAGCGCTTCATCGAATTCGCAATGCACCGGTTTGGCGTACATGCGCCGGAAGTGGTTGCGGATCAGGTTCTGCGCAATGCCGCACATCCAGGTGCTAAGGGTTGCCTGGCCGCTGAAACGCTCCCTGCTGCGCCAGGCCTCCAGGTACGTCAACTGCAGAATATCGTCCGCATCTTCCGGGTTGAGTACGCGCTTGTGGATGAAGCGCCGGAGTTTTTTTTGCTGGTCGTCCGTCAGGTGGAGCATGAATTGAGGCGAGTCGCCAACAAAGTGAGCTAAAGCACCAATAGGGATATCCATGATTTTTTCCTCAGGGTGGGCGCGATCGAAATGGTTTCGATGGGAACCCCTTTAGCACCGGCTGTGCCAAACAGAAAAAAATCGCAACTGGTTGATTTATATAAATAAATATTTTTTGTTCTGAGGGTTTTGTGCGGTTTCTTGCAAAAGCCCAGGCGGGTTTGTGCCGGTAATTTCAAAACACCGCAGAGGGGAAATTTGTTGGAACCGTAAAGCCAGCGTTTGCCACATAGGGACACAATCTCTTTGTCCTGGCCTGCCCCATGAAAGTCGAATCGATCAACGATGTGCAACCGCTCCAACGCGTGGACCCACCCCGCGTCAGCCCTGAAAAAACAGCGGCCGCAGCGACGGGCTTCGATGAGGTTGCGCAGGTTTTCAACCAGGAAGTCGCGCTCAACAATCAAGCGTTGAACCGGCGCTCGATGGGCCTGGCCGTGCCTGCCGTCGAGCAGCTCGTGCGGCTCTATGATCAGCTTGGCCATCCGGCCCAGGAGACCATCGCGTCCATGGCGCGCCGGGTGCGTTCGCAACTGGCGCACAACGTCAGCGCGGACAAGTGGCTGGCGCTGACCGGCGGCGACCCGGCGCGGGCGTTCGTGGTGCTCAAGTATGTGGCCGCGCAAGCCGAAGCCCGCGCCGCCGACGTGGCCTTGGCGCAAGAGGCGATCGATCGGTTGCAGGTGCGCTACAGGGGCGAGATCCAGGCCGGCCTGAACATTGCCGCCGTGCTGGAGCAGGCCGCCGGCGACCCGCAAGAGCGTCAGGCCGTGCGTGGGCTGTATTACGCCAGTGTGGTCACGCGCCAATCCCTGACTTCGATGATGCAATCGTTGTTGGGGCTGTTCGGCGGGGACCGCTTCGCAGACGGCCTCAACGTGATGCGCCGGGCCCTGGCCGATGACATCGCCGCCCACTCGCCTTCGGTGCCCACGGCGCAGTTGCGCACGCTGCTGTTGGGGTTGCAAAGCTGCGCTCAGTTGGGCGGGGCGTTAGCCAATTGCCAGGCATTGCTGCAGCGCCTGAGCACCGATCAGGACTCGGTGAGTCTGTTGCAGCGCCTGTTGGGGTATACCGCCACGGGTGTCGATTCGGGCGAGGTATTGCGCCTGGCCGAAGACCTCGGTGGCGAGCTGGCGAGCGGCCAACTGGTGTCCCTCAACGCCCTGTACCCGGTGATCCAGCGCCTGCCGCAGACCTTGTGGCGTGACAACCGGGGGCGCCAGGAGGCGCTGCACAAATTCTTGTTGGTGATGGACGAGTTCGCGCGCGTGGAGCGGGGCAGCCCCCGCATTGCCGGCGAGTCGAGGGGGAACGCATGACGGTGCTGGCGACCATCAACGCTGCGTTGCTCAAGGTGGCGCGGCGTGCCGAAGTCTTGGGCGCGGTGGTGGTCATGGCCATTGTGTTCATCTTCATCGTGCCGTTGCCGACCTGGCTGGTGGATATTCTGATCGCGCTGAATATCTGTATTTCCTGCCTGTTGATCGTGCTGGCGCTGTACCTGCCCGGGCCGTTGGCGTTCTCTTCCTTTCCTTCGATTCTGCTGCTGACCACCATGTTTCGCCTGGCGCTGTCGATTGCCACCACGCGCTTGATCCTGTTGGAGCAGGACGCGGGCGATATCGTGGAAGCGTTCGGCAACTTCGTGGTGGGCGGCAACCTGGCGGTGGGGCTGGTGATTTTCATGATCCTCACGCTCGTCAACTTCCTGGTGATTACCAAGGGCTCGGAACGGGTGGCCGAAGTGGCGGCGCGCTTCAGCCTCGACGCGATGCCGGGCAAGCAGATGTCCATCGACAGCGATCTGCGCGCCGGCTTGATCGACGGCGGCCAGGCCCGCGACAAGCGTGAACAACTGGGCCGCGAGAGCCAGTTGTTCGGCGCAATGGACGGCGCCATGAAGTTCGTCAAGGGCGATGCGATTGCCGGGCTGGTCATCGTGGTGATCAACCTGTTGGGCGGGTTTTCCACCGGCATGTTCCAGCACGGCATGAGCGCCGGCGATTCGATGGCGCTGTATTCGGTGCTGACCATCGGTGACGGCCTGATTGCGCAGATCCCTGCGCTGCTGATCTCCCTGACCGCCGGCATGATCATCACCCGTGCGGCGCCGGATGGGCGCAAGGGTGCCAATAACATGGGCGCGGAAATTGCCCGGCAGATGACCAGCGAGCCCAAGAGCTGGATGATCGCGTCGGTGGGCATGCTGGCTTTCGCCGCCTTGCCTGGCATGCCGACCGTGGTGTTCATCCTCATTTCGCTGATGACCGGCGCCCTCGGTTATTACCTGATGCGCCAACGCCAACGCGAGGAACAGCCCGAAGCCGAAGCCACCGAGGCGGTGCGCCCCGAGGACAACGGCGACGAGGATTTGCGCGGGTTCGACCCGTCGCGGCCCTACCTGTTGCAGTTCTCCCCGGTTCTGCAAGGCTCGCCAGAGGTCACGGAACTGATCCACGGGATCCGCCAGGCGCGCAACGCGATGGTGGCCCATATCGGTCTGACGCTGCCGCCGTTCGAGGTCGAACTCGATGCCTCGCTGGCCGACGATGAGATGCGTTTTTGCGTTCACGAAGTGCCGATGATCAAGGCGTCGGTGGTCACGCTCGTCGCGGTGGAGCGCAAGGCGCTGGCGTCCGAGCCGGCCCACGCGGTGCCGGGGTTGCCCGAGCGCGACGAGCAGGACTGGCTCTGGCTGCCGCCCGACGATCCGCTGCTGGATGACCCGCAGTTGGAACGCTTCAGCGCCACCAGCCTGATCATCGACCGCATGAAGCAGGCCATGATGCTCAGCGGCCCTCAGTTTCTCGGGATTCAGGAGAGCAAGGCGATCCTCGGCTGGCTTGAGCACAACCAGCCGGAGCTGGTGCAGGAGCTGCAACGGATCATGCCGCTGTCGCGCTTCTCGGCGGTGCTGCAGCGCCTCGCGGGCGAAGGCGTGCCGTTGCGTGCCGTGCGCCTGATCGTCGAGTCGCTGATCGAGTACGGCCAGCATGAACGTGAGCCGGACGCCTTGGCGGACTATGCGCGCATCGCCCTTAAATCGCAGATTTTCCACCAGTACAGCGAGGCGGACGGCCTGCATGCCTGGCTGTTGTCGCCGCAGACCGAAAACGTGCTGCGCGAGGCACTGCGCCAGACCCAGACCGGGGTGTTCTTCGCCCTCGATAACGACAGCAGCGCTTCGCTGATCAACCTGCTTAACCAAGCGTTTGCCGTGCGGCCCAAAAGCAAGCGCGTGATGTTGGTCGCCCAGGATCTGCGCAGTCCCTTGCGGACCTTGCTGTTGGAAGAGTTCAGCCATGTGCCGGTGCTGTCGTTTGCTGAGCTGGGAAGTGCATCGAAGGTCAAGGTGCTGGGGCGCTTTGACCTGGGCCAGGACGAACTGATGCGAGGAGCGGCAGCATGAGTGCAACGTACATACCCACGCCAGGGAGGGCTTGCTGATGTTTGAACTGCGCGTGTTGGAGGGTTTGAATCAGGGCGCTGCGTTGCCGTTGTTTGGCGAGCAGTGGAGCCTGGGTTGTCACACGGACGCCGACCTGCTGCTGACCGACGCCGGGGTGGTCGAGCATCATGCGCGGCTGCGGTTGATCGACGGGTTCTGGTCGGTGCAGGCGGAAGCCGGGCTGTTGCAAAGCAGCACCGGACAGGCGCTGGCACAGATCGCCGACCTGGCGCTCAATACGCCTTTTTCGCTGGGCAGCATTCGCCTGTGCGTCGCCTTGGCCGACCAGCCTTGGCCCCGGGCGGCGGTCGCGCAGGTCACGCCAGCCGCCGAGCCGCGCCAGGAGGCGCCGCCCGCGCTGGTGCTGTCGTCCATCCCGCCGTTTCAGCAGAAGCGCCTGATCAGCCTGGTGCTGGTATGTGCGGTGATTATCGTGGCGGTCGGCATGGCGTCCACCGGCGAGCATGAGGCCCAGGCGTCGTTGATGCCCGTCGAGCCGCAAAAGCCGAACCTCGGTTCGCCGCTCGAGGTGCGTCAGCAGTTGCTCAAGATGCTCGGCGAGCGCGAGCTGGACCATCGCGTCGGCTTGCAGGTGATCAATGGGCAGATCGCCCTCAATGGCGATGTGTCCCAGGAAGAGGTCGAACTCGTGGCGCGCATGCTCAGCCGCTTTGCTGAACAGTTCGATACCGCCGTGCCGGTGATCAGTCGTGTACGGGTACGTGACAGCATCCTGCCGTTCAAGATCTTGCAGATCGTCGGCGGGCCGAGCGGTCATGTGGTGTTGGAACACGGCGACCGTTTGTTCGTCGGCGATGAAGTGGATGGTCTGCGGCTGGTGCTGATCGACAACAGCAAGGTGGTGTTCGACGGCGCGCAACGCTATGAGGTGCGCTGGTGAGCGGCACGGTGCAGGAGCGTCTCGACGCGTGGCAATTGATTCAGTCCCAGGGCCTGGCCCGTTTCGCGCCGGTGTCGATGCGCGGGCGTATCCAGCGTGTCAACGGCATGCTGTTGCAGTGCCGGCTGCCCCAGGCGCGTATCGGTGATCTGTGCCAGGTCGAAAAAAAGCCTGGCGATTACATGCTGGCCGAAATCATCGGGTTCGATCAGCAGGATGCGGTGCTCAGTGCCCTGGGCAATCTGGAGGGGGTGCGCGTCGGCGCCGCGGTGGAGCGCCTGGGGGTGCCGCACCGGGTGCGGGTCAGCGACGAGCTGTTGGGCCAGGTGCTGGATGGTTTTGGTCGGCCGATTGCCGGCGAGGGCCCCAGTGCGTTCGTCGAGGCGGATACGCCCGACGCGACCACGGTGTTGTGCGAGGCGCCATTGCCCACGGAGCGCCCGCGCATCAGTCGCGCGTTGGCCACTGGCGTGCGCTCGATCGATGGCTTGCTGACGTTGGGCGAGGGCCAGCGTGTCGGGCTGTTCGCCGGCGCCGGTTGTGGCAAAACCACGTTGTTGGCCGAGATCGCCCGTAACGTGGAATGTGATGTGATTGTGTTCGGCCTGATCGGTGAACGGGGCCGCGAATTGCGCGAGTTCCTCGATCACGAACTGGATGACCAGTTGCGTGCCAAGGCCGTGCTGGTGTGCGCCACGTCCGACCGCTCTAGCATGGAGCGCGCGCGTGCCGCGTTCACGGCGACGGCGCTGGCCGAAGGTTTCCGGCGCAAGGGCAAGCGGGTGTTGTTGCTGATCGACTCGTTGACCCGTTTCGCCAGGGCCCAGCGTGAAATCGGCCTGGCCGCCGGCGAACCGTTGGGCCGCGGTGGTTTGCCGCCGTCGGTGTACAGCTTGTTGCCGCGCTTGGTGGAGCGCGCCGGGTTGACGCGCGAAGGCGTGATCACCGCGATCTACACCGTGCTGATTGAGCAGGACTCGATGAGCGATCCGGTGGCCGATGAGGTTCGCTCGCTGCTCGACGGCCATATCGTGCTGTCTCGCAAGCTGGCCGAACGGGGCCACTACCCGGCTGTGGATGTGCTGGCCAGCCTTTCGCGAATTTTGAGCAACGTTGCCGAGCCTGGGCACATCCAGTCGGGCACGGCGTTGCGCCGCCTGTTGTCGGCTTACCAGCAGATCGAGTTGATGCTCAAGTTGGGCGAGTACCAGCCCGGCAACGATGCGCTGACCGATCTGGCCGTGGACAGCCGCCAGGCGGTGGATGACTTCCTGCGCCAGGACTTGCGTGAACCCTCGCCCATCGCCTCGACCCTGGATCACCTGATGGAGCTGACTGCCTATGTCCCTTTCTGACGTATTGCCGAGTGACATCGACACCTTGCGGCGCTTGCGTCGATACCGCGCAGACCGCGCCGAGCGGGCGCTGCGCGAGGCCAAGCGGGCGCATCAAACGCTGGTCGCGCATATCCAGCAGGCCCAGGAGACGCTGGAGCAAACGCGCCAGGAAGAGGCCCGGCAATGCGCGCAACTGTTGAGTGAACACCAGGGCCAGGTGGTGACCTTCAAGGCACTGAAAACCTGGAGCGCCAAGGAGCAGCACTTGTCGGCCGGCACCCGCCGCGAAGAAAGCCAGTTGAAGACCCTGCAAGGGCAACGCGAAGAGCAGGCGGTGCAGGTCGGCAGTGCGCAAAAGCACGTGACCTTGTGTCTGCGTCAGGTGGAAAAAATCCAAGAACTCTCCCATTTACTCGCGCAGGAACCGCTATGAACCACGTTTCAGTCAACCCGTCTGAGCGCCAGTACCCGCTTGAGTTCTGGGGCGACCGTGTGCCGGCAATCGACGCGCTGGCGCCTTGGGAGCAACGGCTGTTTGCCCAGTTGTTGAATGATGACAGCGACGACGCGAGCCAATGGCAGTTCCTGGCCGGAATCAAGGCTTCGGGGGAAACCGCCAGGGTCGATGCGTTGAGCGAGCAATTGGTTTCGCGGATGGACGGCGTGTCGCAGTGGCCGCTGACGGCGGTCTTGTATTTGCCGCACCTGGGGCGGATCGACAGCAGCATCGGCCGAGAGCAGGGCGCCTGGAGGGTCGAGTTGCGCGCCGAGCGAGAGGGCACGACGCGCTGGCTCAGCGGGGTACGGCAACAGTTCGAGCAAAGGCTCGCCGCGAGCCTGGCACGGCCGGTCAGCGTGCATTTGGCACATACGGCGCTGGCATGATGATGCCCTCCCTGGTGTTACCCACGGTCAAGGGCGATGTGGCGGCGGCCCGGCAACGGTTGGGGCGCGGATTGCGCATGTCGTACCAGGTTGGCGAGCTGCGCGGAGAGTTGCGGCTGGAACCCGGGGCGGCCCCCATGGGCGTCCAGCCGCTCTGTTTCGAAACAGCCTGCGGCGTATTGGGGTTCAGTGAGCCGGGGCCGCAATTCAGCTTGCTGGGCGAATGCCCGGTGACGTTGGCGCAGGCGGGCAACGATCCGGACTCCTGGTTCTGGGCCCTGTTTCAACATCATTTGAGTGCCCAGGTGCGGGCGCTGTTGGGGCATCTGCGGCTATTGCCCTCTGCCCGGCCGTTGAACTTCGGTTGCCGGTTGTGCGTGACGCTCGGCGCTTCCCACGTGGTGGGCTATCTGTGGCTGTCGACCGAGAGCTTTCTGGCGTTGTGCGAGGCCGGGCCGTGGCGCCGCATGGCCAGCCCGATGCCGACGCGTTTTCAGTTGGCGCTGCCCGTGACGATCGGGCGCCTGCGCGTGCCCCTCAGCCAATTGCGCGGCCTGCGCGCCGGCGATGTGCTGATGTTCGAGCAGGTGTATTTCCAAGCCCATGGCAACGGCCATGTGCAGGTCGGCAGGCAGCGCCTGTGCGTGTTTATTGATGATGAATCCGGGCCTGTCTGCCTGACCCTTACTTCGATCGAGGAAGCGCCTTTGGAAGAGGATTTCGCAACACCGCCCTATGCAGGGCATGAAGACGACACGCCGGTGGTGGATGTCTTCGGGCATGAACCGTTCGACGAACTGAGCATGGCGCTCAATGTGCGATGCGGCACGCTCAACCTGACCCTCGGCGAGCTGCGCAACCTGGCGCCCGGTGCGGTGCTGGGCATTTCCGGGTATGCGCCGGGCATGGCCGGGTTGTATTACGGCGACCGCCCGCTGGGCGTGGGGCAATTGGTGGAGGTGGACGGTCGCCTGGGGTTGCAGATGTCTCGTGTGATTTTTTCCCGATGAGTTTTCAAGGCGTAGACCCGATTGTCCTGGCCGTGTTCGTGGGGGCCTTGTCGTTGATGCCCATGCTGTTGATCGTCTGCACCGCGTTCTTGAAGATCGTGATTGTGCTGATGATCACCCGCAACGCGATCGGTGTGCAGCAGGTGCCGCCCAGCATGGCCATCAACGGCATCGCATTGGCGGCGACGCTGTTCATCATGGCGCCGGTGGGCTATGAGATCGCGGAGGTCGTCAAGGTATCGCCCCTGGACTTGAGCAACGTGAGCACGCTGCAACAGACCGGGCTTGAGGCGGTGCAGCCGTTGCGGACGTTCATGGTGCGTAACAGTGACCCGGACATCCTCACCCACCTGCTGGAAAACACCGCGCGCATGTGGCCGCCGGCCATGGCGCAGGAGGTCCAGCGCGAAGACCTGATCCTGCTGATCCCGGCGTATGTGTTGTCGCAGTTGCAGGCGGGGTTCGAGATCGGCTTCTTGATCTACATCCCCTTTATCGTGATCGACCTGATTGTCTCCAACCTGCTGCTGGCGCTGGGGATGCAAATGGTCTCGCCCATGACCATTTCCCTGCCGCTCAAATTACTGCTGTTTGTGATGGTGTCCGGCTGGTCGCGGCTGCTGGACAGCCTGTTCCTTTCCTATCTCTGAGCTGCCTATGGAACCGATCGTACTGTTCAAACAGGGCATGCTGCTGGTGGTGGTGCTGACGGCGCCGCCGCTGATTGTCGCGGTGATCGTGGGCGTCCTGACGTCACTGATCCAGGCGCTGATGCAGATACAAGACCAGACGCTGCCTTTCGGCGTCAAGCTGGTCGCCGTTGGCGTCACGTTGGTGGTGACCGGGCGTTGGATTGGCCTGGAGTTGGTCCAGTTGATCAACCTGACGTTCGACATGATCGCCCGTTCGGCCTTGAATTGAGGCGTGCCCATGCTGCTCTATCTTGATTTACTGCCAAGCCTGCTGATTGGCATGGCACGCATCTACCCCTGCGCTTTTCTGGTCGCGGCGTTCTGTTTCCAGCACATTCGCGGCATGCCCAGGCACGCCGTGGTGATGGTCATGGCGTTGATGCCCGCGCCGGGTATTCATGCGGCGCTGATGGGGCAGGAACTCTCCGCGATGATGTTGGGCGCGCTGGTGCTCAAAGAGGCGATCCTGGGCGTTTTGCTGGGGGTGTTGCTGTCGATGCCGTTCTGGATGTTCGAGTCGGTCGGGGCGCTGTTGGACAACCAGCGCGGGGCTTTGGCCGGCGGTCAACTCAACCCGTCGCTGGGCCCCGACGCCACGCCGATCGGGCATTTGTTCAAACAACTGGCGATTTTTTTATTGATGGCCAGCCTGGGCCTGGGCGCACTGACCCAGGTGATCTGGGACAGCTACCTGATCTGGCCGCCGACCGTGTGGTTTCCGTTGCCGGCGGCCAATGGCCTCAGTGTGTTTGTCGAGTTGGTCGGCGACACCTTCACTCACATGATGCTGTACGCCGCGCCCTTTATCGCCGTACTGCTGTTGCTCGAGTTCGGCGTGGCACTGTTGGGGATCTACAGCCCGCAACTGCAGGTGAGTACGCTGGCCCCGCCGATCAAATGCCTGGCCGGCATCGGTATTCTGCTGCTGTATTTCGCCCTGCTGCAGGACTTGATCGTCGGGCGCATGGCGCTGCTGAGTGACCTCAAGCATTCCCTGGGCCTGCTGTTCAAGGGGCCTTTTACATGAGTGACTCAGGGGAAAAGAAACACCCCGCCAGTGCCAAGAAACTGCGTGACCAGCGCAAGAAAGGCCAAGTCGCGCAGAGCCAGGACGTGGGTAAGTTGCTGGTACTGACGGCCTTGAGCGAGATCGCCTTGTTCACGGCCGACACCAGCATGCAGCGCTTCCAGCAGATGATCGCACTGCCGCTGGCGCGCATAGGGCAACCCTTTGCGCGCGCCCTGGAAGAAGTGCTGACGGAGGCGCTGGTGTTGTTTTTCTCCTTCGGCCTGCTGATGGTCGGGGTCGCGATCGGGGTGAAGCTGATCAGCAGTTGGATGCAGTTCGGCTTGCTGTTCGCCCCCGAATCCCTGAAGTTGGACTTCAACCGGCTGAACCCGCTCACCCAGCTCAAGCAGATGTTCTCCGCCCAATCCCTCATGAACTTGTTGATGGGCATAGGCAAGTCATTGCTCCTGGGCTTGATACTGTACGTGGTGATTGGCCCGTCGCTGGGCGCCCTGATCAACCTTGCCAACAGCGATCTGCAAACCTACATCCTCGCGCTGATCACACTCTTTCGGCACTTGTTGCACGCGTGTCTGGGGGTGCTGCTGGTGCTGGCGCTTATCGACCTGACGTTGCAGAAGTACTTTTTTGCCAAGCGCATGCGTATGACTCAGGTCGAGGTGGTCAAAGAGTACAAAGACATGGAGGGCGATCCCCACGTCAAGGGCCAGCGGCGCTCGTTGGCTTATCAGTTGGCCCAGGAAGAACCCAAGGTCAAGCTGCCCAAGCTGGAGGAGTCGGACATGCTGGTGGTCAACCCGACGCACTTTGCCGTCGCGTTGTATTACCGCCCCGGCCAAACGCCGCTGCCGAAACTGGTGGCCAAGGGCACGGACGCGAATGCGCGTAAGCTGATTGATCGAGCCAAGGCGGCGGATGTCCCGGTGATTCAATGCGTATGGTTGGCCCGCACGCTGTACGAGGCAAAACTGGGGGCGGGCATTCCGCGCGAGACCTTGCACGCGGTGGCGTTGATCTACCGTACCTTGCGCGACCTCGACGATGAGGCCAAGCGTGAAACCCTCGAGTTGCCGGAGCTGGAGCAGCGCTGATCAGCGGTTGGCGAAACCATCCAAGGCGTCGAGGTCGGCCAGCGACAGCATTCGGCTGAGGACTTGATCCACGGCCTGAAGCTCGGCGGGCAGGGCGTGCCAGATCACCAGTGCGCCCTGGGCATCGAGGTAGATATAGCAGCCATCAAATACCACTGCCTGATCGAAGCGGCGTTCCAGCACGCGTTGCAGTTGCCCGGCTTGCAAGGCCGCCTGGCTGATGTGCAATGCCAACCCCGGGCGGGCGTTGGCGTGCCGTGTGTGCAGGGCGATGCCCAGGCACAACGGCAGGTGAGCGGCATCGCCGCTCACCAGGCTATCGAAGAATGCCTGCCGATGCCGCTCATCGTCCGGCACCCTCCCGGCGTTCATCGTTCCAGCGACACCGTTTGATAGTCCGAACGCTCCCCGGCCGGGCCGGGTTCGACGCGCATGTGCGGCGGCCACCAGATCACCAATTTATCGCTGGTCGATTGTGGGCGTGAGCAGGAGTCCCCTTTGCAGGTCGGGGTGCAACCGCTGATGAACAACGCGGCAATCATCAGGGTGGCGCACAACAGTCTTGGCTTCATGGCGTGGTCTTCCGGGTTGGCGTGAGCAGGGACGGGCGCGGCACACTCAGGTGTTCATCCTTCACCACCGGGCGCATGGCGATGAACACTTCGGCTTCTTCGCCCGGCTTGAGCCAGGCGCGTGGCCAGACGGTGACCGCCAGGGTCTCGGAGTTGCTGCATTCTTTTTCATCGATGCGGACATTGCGCTTGTACTGATTGCGCAGCACCACCACTGCCACGTTGAACTGCGGGCCGGCATACCACTGGCTGCGCTCGGTATTGAGCGCCAATAGCTCGCGAGGGGTACACAACGTGTTCAACGCCAGCGGCATCGGTGCGGCCTTGAAGGCTTTGGGCACTTGCCCGCTGACCAGATGCGCCAGGATGCTGGTGATGTCGCTGCGGTTGATCACCGGCTGATGTGGGGCCAAGCGCCGTGCCAGGGGTTTGAGTGCGGCCTGCAACTCGCTCTGGTCGGCCTGCGGCAAGTAACGCGATGGGTCGGACTGATCGCCGATCACGCGCGGGGTGAGAATGAACAAACGTTCGCGCCGGTTGTTCTGGCGTTCCGTCGAAGAGAACAGCGCTTTGCCCAGCAACGGAATGTCCCCCAGCAAGGGGATCTTGTTTTGCTTGTCCGCGCTGTTCGTTACATGGAAACCGCCCACCACCAGGGAGCGTTTTTCCGCCATGACGGCCTGGGTGCTGACCTTGCCCCGACGCACATCGGGGCCGATGCGTTCGGGGTTGGACTCGTCGAAGTTACCGTCTTCGATGTCCACCGCCAGGTGGATCTGATGGCCACCGCGGCTGGTGATGACGCGAGGCACGACCTGGAAACTGGTGCCGACGGTGATCGGCAGGATGGTCGCGTTCTCGCTGCCGGCCGTCAGGTACTGGGTGCGGTTGAAGTCGATCACCGCCGGTTGGTTTTCCAGGGTGAGCACCGATGGGTTGGAGACCATGGTTGCCAGCCCGCGCGCTTCCAGGGCGCGCACGTCGGCGTAAAAGCGGTCGCGGTTTTCGATCGACAATTGTGATGAGGTGCCGGGCGCCATGTTGACCCCGCCGCGGAAGCGACTGTTTTGAAAGCCCCAGTTGACGCCGAACTCACGTAATTGGGTGCGTTCGATGTCGAGGATGATGGCGTCGATTTCCACCAGTTTGCGCGCCACGTCGAGCTGACTGATCAGCTCGCGGTACATCCCCTGACGCTCCGGCAGGTCATAGATCAGAATCGCGTTGTTGCGCACATCGGCCTCGACGCGGATTCGGCTGGGGTTGACCGGCGCCCGCGACGTCAGCGCTATGCCGGCGTCCACCGGCCCGGTTGGCGCGGGTGTGCCGAGCATCTGCCCCAGCAGCGGGTTGCTCAGGCGCGGGAACGCCGGCGTCAGGGGCGCGGGCTGGGACTGCGCGGGGGAGCGCTGAGTCATGCCGGTGAGCATCGCGGGATTGCGTGGGTCGAGCAGCCCGCGCAGCATGGTAGCCACGCCGGGGATGGTGATTCTTTCGTTGCGGTATTCCATTTGGCGGTCCGCGGCGTTGGCGAACTTGAGCGGATAGCTCAACACGCTCTGCTTTTCGTCCGGTGAACGGCGCTGGCTGCTGAACTGCTTGATCTGTTCGATATAGCGCCGGGGGCCGGAGACCAGGACGACACCGTCCTCCGGCAATTCGCCCCAGCCGAAACGACTGTCGAGCAGGCCGATATCGGTCAGCGCCTGCTTGAGGTCGGCAATGGTTTCGGACGACACCTCCAGGCGTGCGGACTCTTGCTGATCGAGGGTGCTGATGTGCAGGGTGTTGTTGTAGAGATACCACTGGAAGCGGTGTTCAACGCCCAGCCTGTCGAGCAGCGACTGCGGGGTATTGGCGCGTATCTTGCCGTTGACGTTGCCCTCCAGCAGGCCCTCGATCTGGAGTTGGGTGCCGAAGGTCTGGGCAAAATCTTCCAGGACTTCACGTAACGGCTTGTGCTGGGCTTCATAGGCGTATGCCGTGTTCTTCCATTCGGCGGGGATGGCGGCGAGGGCGCCTGGCGCCGGGGCCAGCAAGCAGGTCAGGGCGATCAGGCACCGCCAATCGGCGCGTCTGGATGAAGTTTCGGGCGGGTCAATGCGCAAGCTGTCGCGCTTGTGGATCTTGTTATGCATAGAAGCTTCTCTGATTAGTACAGCAACGAACGTAGGGAGGTGGGGTTGCGTCGAGGCGCCGGTCTGTGGAGGCGCGCGACGGTGGCGCGCCAGGTATCGCGTTGGTTGAGCAGGGACTCGAGGCAGAGCTGCAGCTGCTGTTCGTCGTGCTTGTCATGCAGGCAATGCATCAGCCAGAGCGCGCCACTGGCCGGCGCCTGGGCGAGAGCGCCTGGAAAGTGTTCCAGGCTGACCTCGCCCAGGCGCAGCCAGCTCAGCAGCAATGATTTGTCCGGGCGAAGTGGCGTCAACTGGACACTGAGCAACAGGCTGTTCGAACAATGACGCAGGATAATTTCGTCATTGTTTTCGAATAACCTCAATTCTCCGGAGCCGCGTTTCAAACACTCGGCCAGCAGCGCGTTCAAGTTACTGACCGCTGTCCAGGCCTGACTTCAGGAGCATATGTTTGACGCGGGCATGCTCATTGAAGACGTATTCGGAAGTTCGATGCTTGGCGACAAGATCGAAAAAAAAGGCGAGGTCTTCTTCAGACCCGGAATTGGTTTCTGCGGCGAGGTTGAGGTCACGTTTAACCTCCCTTGCGTCGTTTAAAAGCCGATTGCTGTAACCGTCGTAATAGTTCATGGATTCACTCCGTTGGGATGTTCTCCTTTTTGGTTTGTATTTCGAATTGGTTCCATGTGCGGCAATTTTTATTTCATGAAGTGTGTTTAAAACCCGTTGTCTGAAGGGCTGTCATCGGGCTTCATGAAAATATTGATCAAGGACGTCCAGTCAATCCGGAAGTCCCCTTCTTCGGTGGTCAATATGAGCGATTGCAGTTTGATCGTATCGTCGGCGCGCAGTGTCCAGTGCGTGCTGCCGCGGTTGGTCAGGCATGCCCGCACCGCTTCCAATTCGAGCGGGTGGCAAACCAGTGTTGCCTTCACCGCTGGCACATGGCTCGCCAGTAATTGCTTGATCAGGGCGGCCATGCGTTGGGGCGCGGGGGTGTCTTCAAGCAGCAGGTGAATGGCCTGGTTGGCGATCGAGGTGGCGTATTGTTCAAGGCTGTCGCACAGGGCCTGACGCTCGATTTCCCAGCGTTTGAGTTGTGCATTGGCACGTTGCCATACTTCAACGCTGACTTTTTCCAGCAGCGCTTCACGTTGGGCGTGTGCCGTCTTCAGCAACTGCCTGGCCTCGGCTTTTGCCTGGTCCACCACATTGCTGGCCTGGGTATAGCTCGCCAGTGTTTCGCAAGAGATCAGGCTCCCCGGCAGGGGCGGCGCGCCCCCGGGCGAGCTGATTTTATATCGGCATAACATCGTTAATCTCCGTGCCCCTCTGAGGCGGCAGCGCTACTGTTCCTGTTCATCGCGCCAATGCGCCACGCCACCGCATGCCAAAGGGTATCGAGGCGGCTATGGGAGTCGCCGAGCGACAGGGCTTTTTCGTCCAGATCCAAAATGCGCCGGCGCGCAAAGCGCAACCGGATGCGCTGCCAGGTGGCCGGCGTGACCCAGGCGCGGAGCAATTGCAGCGGGTCATTATCGGGTTGCACCATATCCAGGGGCAGGGCCTTGGCCAGCCTGTTGCACCACTGTCGATGGTTGTCATCGAGTGCGGTGGCATAGGCGGGACGGCAGATGCCGTCAATCAGGGCGAGCCCCAGGTCGAGTTGATCCGCGGGGGCGAGTGCCAGTTGCAGGAGTGCGGGGTCGGGCATTGGCGGCAGGCAAGGGGCAACGCCATAAGGCGTGCCCGTGACGACCTGCCGGCTGCGGTGCAGCTCATTCAGCGCGGCGTGTTGAACGGGGGCTTTCCAGTCTTCGTGGGCACACAACCAGGGCGCGGACCACCATTGGGCCCATGAGAGATTACTCATTGCGGGCCTGGACAGGCGCATCCGGGGATGGGCCGTCTGACAGCGCGTCTGCGGCTCTTTGTGTGCGTTTATGCCAGAACATGCCCGCCGCGATCATCAGCGCCAGGGCGATCAGCCCGAATGTCACACTGGCCCGCCAAAAACCGATGTCGTCTCCCGGAACCAGGAACGGCCCGAAGTAAGCCAACCGTTGCTGCTCTAAGTAAGCGGTTGCCGGCACGAAGACGACCGTCAGTTTTTGCGGGTTTTCCACCGCGGCGGTCATCCCCGGAATACTGCTTGCAACCATCCTGCGCACCCGGGCCCTGATATTGTCGGGGTCGAGTCGCGGGTCATGCTTGATGAACACCGAGGCGGAGGCGGGTTGTACCGGTTCCCCCGGAGCGACGCGCTCGGGCAGCACCACGTGTACGCGAGCCACGATGACGCCATCGATGTTCGACAGCGTGGTCTCCAGCTCCTGGGACAGGGCATAGATGTAGCGTGCTCGTTCTTCAAGCGGGGTGGAAATAACCCCCTCTTTGCGAAAGGTGTCGCCCAGCGTCGCGCGCGCGACCCGCGGGAGGCCGGCGGCCTCCAGCGTTCGCACAGCGCGGCCGATATCGGTTGAGTTGACCACCACCACAACGCCATCTTTCGCGGGAACCTTGGTGGCGCGGATATGTTTGTCCGCCAGTTCCGCAACGACCTCATTGGCCTCTTGTTCGGTTAACTGACGATGAAGTTCGACACGGTCACTGCAGGCATTGAGCAAGAATGAGAGCGACAGGATTACTAGGATAAGCCACGGGCGAGTCATGTTGGCCTACTGGAGGTTGCTGATTTTATCGATGCACTGCGCGGTTTTACCGACGCTCTTCGACAACATGTGCGTCAGCAGGAGTGCGTCGGAAAGTTGCCCCGGATATTTTCGCGCCTCTTCCAGTTTGTTCTTGCTGCTTAATGCCCGCAGGCTTTTGGTCATACGCTCAGTCATGGAATTGAGCTTGCCTGCGGCTTCGGAAAGCACATTCGGTGGCAGCGCATGATCGACCGCGGTATTCGCAACTGGGGAAGGCATGAGCGTTGAGTTGAAAAAGCTGACATCGGTGGCCGAGTGGGAGGCCTCCTGTATGCCCGAGGTGCCAGGGAGTTGATTGATTTCAGTCGTGCGGATGCTGCCTATCATCATGTTGCCCTGTCAGATAAGGATTAGAAGATGAGCGTGTATATGACAACGCTCGTGGCGGTATGGCCTTCCCGGCATCGACTGTCGAGAAGGCCAGCAAGCGTTCAGCTATTACAGGCGGAGCATGTCAGCGGCTGCTTTAATACCGTTGGTATTAGCGTTCTCTGCTGCTTTATATGCGTTTTTTACGCCATCTTTGCGCTTCTTTGATTCTACAGCCTCCATACCAGCATCTGCCTCATCAGCAGACATATTGTTGGCGTCACCGCCACCATAGGAGGCGCCAGAATACGAGCCAATCGAACCGATAGTCATGTTGTTTTCTCCGTGCTTAACGTTAGTTTCACTGGAGTCAGCGATACATCAAAAGACGCTGTTGCACACCTGTATCGCTGTTCCATGACTTATGTGGCTAAACGGATTCATGCGTTCCATATGTTGCGGGAAGGTATGTTTCAAAAGATGTTATTGCGTTAACAGGGGCGGCACCCTGTTTCAGTTGAGTGATATTCCCAAATGCTTTATTCGGTGGTACAGCGTTCGCTTGGCGACGCCTAAAGCGATTGCCACACTGTCCACACAGTGGTCGTGTTGACGAAGCGATTCTTCAATCAACGATTTCTCCATCTGTTGCAATCGTGTCTTCAGGTTCAATTCAAGTTCATGTCGGTTGATCACCGCGGTGGATAACGGCGGCAGGCCCAACACGAAGCGCTTGGCCGTCGAGCGCAGTTCGCGCACGTTGCCCTTCCACGGGTGGCACAGCAGTTGTTGCAATAACTGCTTGCTGGGGGGCGACGGCGCGGCGAGCCGGAAGTGATCGGCCTCTTGCTCAATCATGTCCAGGAACAAGGGAATGATCCGCTCTCGCCGATCCCGTAAGGCTGGAAGGTGGATATTGACCACATTCAGACGGAAGTAGAGGTCGCGTCGGAAAGTGCCTTGCTCGACCATTTCGTGCAAGGCGTGCTGGGCCGAGGCGATCACACGCATGTCTACCGGGATAAATCGTGTAGACCCCAGGCGTTCGACCCCGCGCGATTCCAGTACACGTAACAGCTTGGCTTGCAGCGACAGCGGCATGCTGTCGATTTCGTCGAGGTATAGGGTGCCCAGATGGGCGGCTTCGACAAACCCCGCGCGCGATTGCATGGCGCCCGTGTAGGCGCCGCTGTTGACACCGAACAGTTGGCTTTCGGCCAGGGTTTCCGGGATGGCGGCACAGTTAACTGCAACGAAGTTTCCTTTGCGACGAGACAGCTGATGGATGCGTTGCGCCAACGTATCTTTACCTGTGCCGGTTTCTCCCAAGAGGAGAATATCGATATCGAGAACGGCCGTATTGTTCACGGTCGTTTCGATGGCCGGGCAATCGCTAAAGGTCATGTCCGTTATAAGAACGTTTTCGCAGAGCGTCGACATCGTGTTGTGCTCCGATACTGTTGCCACGTCAGGAGGGCAATTAACCTATGGGCCGGCACGCAGTTAAACAGGAAAGCTTAGTGTTGTCATGATGCGCTGCTTGAGCTGTAGAGTCGCTCGGGTATTTGAATCGCAAGAACTATAAAGTTGCAAGCGCTGCTCGGGGTAGTTGCCCGTGGTTGGTGTAAGATAAATCTTAGAGTGATGAGGAATAGTTGGGATGTTTGATGAGGGTGCAGTTATGTTGCGGTGTGTGTTCTAGAATTCTCGTTATTTTATAATGTGTGGCGATGTTTCACTATCTTGATGCATCGCCCTTTATAGTTCGGCTTCTACCGCAATCAACGTTTGCACGTTAAATCAGCCAGCTAGACAGCCCACTGCCCGCACAAAAACCCACCAGGGCTGGACCCCCTCACCCCGCACATGGATAGCCATTAAAAAAAACAGCCCTTTGGCACCGATAACATCGTTTCTCGGGCGCATGGGTTTTCAATATATTGGCCGCCAGATCCGATTAATGATTCAACATTCACCACTCTCAGTGCGAGTAGTCTTAATGAACAATAAACCTGACAGCACAAGGCTTGAAAATGCCGGAGCGGGGACCCGGGCGGTCTGGGGTGGGGAGCAAGTCAGGCACCCCTACAATGCCACTCAAACACCTATCGTGGTCAGTGCCGCTTACGGTTACGACGACATCGACGTCTGGTACGACGTTGCTCTGGGCAATGCTCCGGGCTTTATCTACAGCCGCATGAGCAACCCGACGGTCGAGACCCTCGAAGCCAAAATCCGCGAGTTGGAACATGCTGAGTCCGCCGTGGCCTTCAGCAGTGGCATGGCGGCGATCAGCAGTGTGCTTTACACCTTCCTGGCCCACGGCAATCGTGTGGTGTCCACTAAGGACAGCTATGGCGGAACCAACAAGATCTTCGAAGAGTTCCTGCCGCGCATGGGCGTCGAGGTGACCTTGTGCGAGACGTTCGATCACGAGGAGATCGAGCGTGAAATCGCCAAAGGCTGCCAGTTGGTGTACCTGGAAACACCGACCAACCCGACCCTGAAAATCCTCGATATCCAGCGTCTGGTGGCTGCGGCCAAGCGCGTCGGTGCCGTGGTGGTGGCGGACAACACCTTTGCCACGCCGCTGAATCAAAACCCACTGGCGCTGGGCGTGGACGTGGTCATCCACAGTGCGACCAAGTTCCTCAGCGGTCATGGCGATGTGCTCGGCGGCCTGGTATGCGGCAGCGAATCGTTGATGGCCAAGGTTCGTCATTACCGGGAAATCAACGGTGCGACGCTCGATCCCTTCTCGGCCTACATGATCATCCGCGGCATGAAAACGCTGGTGCTGCGCCTGCGTCAGCAGCAACACAGTGCCCGTGCCCTGGCAGAGTTCCTCTGCACCGAACCGTTGGTGGCGTCGGTGAATTATCCCGGCTTGACCAGCCACCCGAACCACGCTGTGGCGTGTGCGCAAATGTCCGGTTTCGGTGCCATCGTCAGTTTTGTCCTGGTCGGTGGCATGGACACGGTCAAGGTGCTGTTGCCGCGCCTGCGCTTTGCTCACTGCGCGGGCAATCTGGGCGCGGTGGAAACCATTTACGGTCCGGCGCGGACCACCAGCCATGTGGAGAACACGCTGGAGGAGCGTCTGGCCCTGGGTATCTCCGAAGGGCTGGTACGCGTCTCCGTCGGCATCGAAGACACCGATGATTTGCTCGACGATCTGCAGCAGGCGTTTGCCTTTGTCAGGCATTCACGGGATGAACAGCTACCAGCAAGCAAACAGCCCTCAATCAATGAAACATGCACTGAGGTAGCCAGTTGAAGTTTTAACGTTACTCCCTCACGACAGGGCCGTTAGTGAGGCGTTCATGAAGCGGAATAATAATAAAACCCAGTGGCGACATTTTTTGACTCTGCCCAGTAACTCAGCGCAGACGTTAATGCGTGCCCCGCCAACTTTCATGAGAACAACCATGTCCATACAAGAACAGCAAATCAACCCGCGTGCCAGTTTCAAACAGGAAATGCAGACGCGCCATATTGTCATGTTGGCATTGGGCGGCGTGATTGGTACCGGGCTGTTTCTCACGTCCGGATACACCGTTAACCAGGCCGGTCCGTTAGGTGCGGTCATTGCTTACATCATCGGCGCCCTCATGGTCTACATGGTCATGATGTGCCTGGGCGAGTTGGCGGTGCAGATGCCGGAAACCGGCTCCTTCAGCACCTACGCCACGCGCTTTCTTGGCCCAGGTACCGGCTACACCGTGGCCTGGCTGTATTGGCTGACGTGGACCGTGGCCATCGGCTCGGAATTCACCGCCGCCGGTATTCTTATGGTGCGCTGGTTCCCGGACACGCCGGTGTGGATCTGGAGTGCGCTGTTCGCTGGCGTGGTGTTCCTGACCAACGTGATCTCGGTGCGTTTGTTTGCCGAGACCGAGTTCTGGTTGTCCTTGATCAAAGTAGTGACGGTGGTGGTGTTCCTGATAATCGGCGGCGGGGCGATTCTCGGCCTGTTGCATATCGATCAGGCGCACAGTGCCGGCCTGGGTAACTTCACCCGCGAGGGCTTGTTCCCCACCGGTTTCATGTCGATTGCCATGACCCTGTTGGCGGTGTCCTTCGCCTTCTCCGGTACGGAGTTGATCGGTATCGCTGCCGGTGAAACCAAGGACCCTCAGCGCAATGTGCCGCGGGCCATTCGCACTACCGTGTTGCGTCTGGCGATCTTTTTCGTCGGCACCATTTTCGTCCTGGCGACGCTGTTGCCCCGCGAGCAGGCCGGTTTGGTGGAGAGTCCGTTCGTCACTGTATTTACCTACATCGGCATTCCTTACTCCGCCGACATCATGAACTTCGTGATCATCACGGCGCTGTTGTCTGCGGCCAACTCCGGGTTGTACGCCGCTTCGCGGATGCTCTGGACCTTAAGCGATCAGGGACACCTGCCTAAGCAGTTCTCTAACCTGACCCGCACGGGGACGCCGTTGAATGCCATCGTATTGAGCATGTTCGGCGGCGGTGCCTCGTTGCTCAGTAGTGTGTTTGCCGCTGACACCGTCTATCTGGCGCTGGTGTCGATTTCCGGGCTGGCGGTAGTGGTGGTGTGGATGAGCATCGCCGCGAGCCAGATCGCATTCCGCCGTCACTATGTGGCCAATGGCGGTGATGTCCGCGACCTCAAGTTCCGCGTCCGGGGTTATCCGTGGGTACCTCTGGGAGCGCTGGCCTGCTGCAGCCTGGCCTGCGTCGGGATCGCTTTCGACCCCGAGCAGCGGGTGGCGCTGTACTTCGGTTTGCCATTCATCGCCTGGTGCTACTTCGTGTATTACATTACCCGCAAGAGCCGCGAGCGACGCTTGTCGCTTGCCCCCTTGGCACAACCGTCCGATGCATTCTAGGCAGGGTGGGCAAGCGTGCTCGGTGCGGGGGGCGTCAATGAGGTCCAGACCATGAAGCAAAAGCCGTTACCCCCATTGAACTGGCTGCGGGCATTCGAGGTGTCTGCCCGCTGTCTGAACTTTACCCACGCCGCCGAGGAACTGTTTTTGACCCAGGGCGCGGTCAGCCAGCAGATCCGCCAATTGGAAAGCCATCTGGGGGTGGCGCTGTTCAAGCGCTTGCCCCGTGGCTTGGGGCTGACCGAGGAAGGCCAAGCCTATCTGCCGGTGGTGCAGGATGCGATCACTCGGCTGGCGGTGGGGACCAACGAGATTTTTGGCCAACACAAGCGCCGGCCGATCAAGGTGCGTGGCAGCCTGGCGTTTTTCGTACATTGGCTGGCGCCCAAATTGGTCGACTTTCGTCAGGCTCATCCCCATGTCTACATCCGCTATATCAGCAACATTTGGGTCAAGGAGTTGGATGGCGAAGACGATATGGAAATTCGTTGGGGTCATGGTCAATGGCCCGGCCTGGTCTCGCAACGCCTGACCTGGGACACCTTGTTTCCGGTCTGCTCGCCCGCCCTGATGGCGCGCTCGCCGCTGAAGGTCGCGGCCGACGTGGCTCACCATCCGTTGCTGCACGTTCTGGGTTACGAAGAGGGCTGGGGTTACTGGTTGAACATGGTCGGAGCGGACACCGTCGATTCGTCGACCGGCATGCAGTTCGACACGCTGATCTGCACCTTGCGCATGGCCGAGTTGGGGCAGGGGATTGCCCTGGCCCGCTCCTCGATGGTCGACGAGATGCTCCAGGACGGGCGTCTGGTTGAACCCTTCGCCCAGCGCATCGAAGCCAGCGAATCGTTTTATCTGGTACGCGGTTCGGGGGCCGACCAGCATCCCGACGCGGTCATGTTTTCTACCTGGCTGGTCGAGCAGGCACATCGTTACAAATGAATGGCCGGAGTCAACCATGCACTATGTGAGTACGCGAAGTTCGGCCATGCAGGTCGATTTCGAAAAGGTCGTGTTATCCGGTATTGCCGAGGACGGCGGACTGTTCGTGCCCTTCGAGTTGCCGCTGTTCGAACCCCAGGACATGGCCAATTGGTCGATCTTGCCGTATGACGAACTGGCCTATCGGGTCATGAGTCCGTTTGTGGGTGGGGCCATCCCTGAGGTGGATCTCAAGCGCATGCTCAAAGAGGCGAGCAGCCGCTTCAGTCATCGCTCCGTGGCGCCCTTGCATCAGGTCGACCGCAACGAGTGGGTGCTGGAGCTGTTCCACGGACCTACCCGTTCCTCGAAGGATTTTGCCGCCCAGTTGCAGGCGCAGTTGGTGCAGTATTTTCTGCACAAACGCCAGCGACGCGCGGTGGTGCTCGGGGCTACCAACGGTGATACCGGGCTGGCGGCCATCGAGGCGTTCAAGCACTGTAACGACACCGTCGTGGTGGTGCTCTATCCGGCATCCGGCGTACCACAGAATCAGTTGCAGCATCTGCAGGCGGTGGCTCACTCGAATGTCCACACGTTCGCGGTCAACGGTAGCTTCGATGAGTGCCAGACCATCGTGAACCGGCTGTTCCGGCAGTGGCCATGCACGCAGCACGAGGCAGTCAGTTTCAACTCCAGCAACTGGGTCAGTGTGTTGGCGCAACTGGTGTTTTATTTCCACGCCGTGCTGCAACTGGGAGGCGCTCAGCGTCTGATTGGTTTCAGCGTGCCCGCCGCGAGTTTTGCCGAGGTATATGCCGGTTACATTGCGCAGAAAATGGGCCTGCCGATCACCCAGATGATCGTTGCGACCAATCAGAACGACGCATTGCATCAGTTGTTTCTGAAGAACCACTACTCCAGGTTGCGAACCAACAAGACGTTGTCGCCGGCCATGGACCTGTCGATTTTTTCCAACCTTGAACGTTTCCTCTGGGAGCTCTACGGGCATGACGATCAGGCGGTGAGCGCGCTGATGGCAGCGTTCGAATCCAGCGGCGAGATGACCATCGCCAACGAGTTCTGGTTGCAGGCGCGGATGATCATCGACTCCTACGCGGTCAGCGATGACGAAACCCTGCAGGAAATGACCTCGCTGTACCGTGACACCGGTTACGTCATTGATCCTCACACCGCCACCGGCGTCCTGGCAGCTCGACTGTACCGCCGCAGCCTGGTCGCGCCGATGGTCACCCTGGGGGAAATCTCACCGGCCAAATCTACCGTGCTGCTCGGCGAACTGGGGATCGGTGCGCCGGCGCAACACAGCCCGCTCGCGGAGCAGGGATCGGCACAGCATTACCGGATTCAACCGGACGACCTCGACACCATCCATCAGCTGCTCGGCGCGCTGTGACGGCGTTGCCGCAGGAGGTCAAGTGAAGCGCATTCTGGACCCGCTCGATGAACGTATCATCGCTGAGCTGCGGCTCAATGCCCGGGCGGCCCACGCCGAGCTGGCGACCAAGGTCAATCTGTCGCGCAATGCCGTGCGCCAACGGATCGAACGGCTCGAGCGCGACGGTGCGATACAGGGGTATACGGTGCGAACGGGGGAGGGGCGACAAGCCTCTTCGAGCATCAATGCGGTGATTTTTGTCTATCGCTACGACCGCATGCGCGGCGCGGATGTGCTGCAGGCTTTGCGGGCAATACCGGAAGTCATCGAGTGCGATGTCATGAGCGGCGAGTTCGACCTGATGCTGCGCGTCGGCGCTGCGAGCCCGGAGCGGGTGCATAAGGTCTGGAATGAAATCTCCGCGCTGCCGGGCGTGGAAAACACGGTGACTTCATTCGTTTTATCGTCTGTTGTCTAGCCGGTTTTTTGTTGTGAAAAAGTCAACTTCGGTTGGCTTTTTTTATGCCCGGACGCTTTGCCCAGGCACTGGTCAAAACGCCCATGAAATAGAGCAAATTGGCATATTTCACTGCCTAGGACGTGTCCCTAATCTAGTGCCCAACAACCCATCACCCAGATCAAGGACAATAAAAAATGACTGAATACAAACTGGCGCTGGTCGGCTTCGGTGGTGTCAACCGGGCGCTGGCTCAGCTGATTGCCGAGCGTAACGACAGTTGGAAAAACGAACTGGGTTTTACCCTGAAAATCGTCGGCGTCACTGATCTGTTCCTCGGTTCGGTGATCGGTCGCGACGGGTTGGATGCCGCGTTGCTGGCCAATCTTCCAGCGGTCAAGGGCGCTTTCGCGCAACTGCCGGGGGGCGAAGCCGTAGCCCTCAACGAAGCGGTGATCAAGGCGTCCGGTGCGGACATCATTGCCGAAGCGACCTTTACCAACCCGGTGGATGGTGAGCCGGCTACTTCGTTCTGCCGCTGGGCGCTGGAGAACGGCAAACATGTGGTCACTACCAACAAGGGACCGATTGCCCTGCACGGTGGCGAGCTGAAAGACCTGGCCCAGCGCAATAACGTCGTCTTTGAATACGAAGGTTCGGTGATGAGCGGCACACCGGTGATCCGCCTGGCCAGGCAGTTGCTGGCGGGCAGTTCGGTTGTCGGTTTCGAGGGGATTCTCAACGGCACGTCCAACTTCGTCCTGACCCGCATGGAAGGCGGCCTGGGTTTCGCCGAGGCGGTCAGTGAGGCGCAGGCATTGGGGTATGCCGAAGCCGACCCAACGGCGGACGTCGAGGGGCATGATGTACGTCTGAAGGTGGTGATTCTGGCCAACGAGTTGCTGGACGCCAAGCTGAACGTCAACGATGTCAGTTGCAGCGGTATTTCCTCACTCGGCCTTGGCGACATCGAAAAAGCCCGGCAGGACGGAGCACGCTGGAGGCTTATCGGCGCGGCCACGCGTCATGCCGATGGTTCGGTCAGTGCCAGTGTCGAGCCGCGCCTGTTGAACCATGATCATCCGCTGGCCGGTATCTGCGGCGCCACCAATGCCGTGTCGTTCGCCACCGATCTGCTCGGCGCTGTGACGGTTTCGGGGCCGGGAGCTGGGCGCACGGAAACAGCGTTTGCGTTGCTGTCGGACATCATCAGCATCCATCAGTCTGTTGCGCACAACTAGGAGAACGCCTGTGAAACTATCGAGTCTTGCGCTGGCTGCCGTGGCGCCGCACATCGAAGTCTTCAACCCCTTTGACGGGACTGTTATCGGGACCGTAGCGGATGTTTGTGCATCGCAGGTGCCGCAGTTGCTGGTGCAGGGTCGCAGCGGTGCGCAAGCCTGCGCCGAACTGCCGCGTCATCGTCGGGCACGCATTCTCGAACAGGCCGCCTTGCACATCGAACGCGATGCCCCGGCATTTGCCCGGCTGATTGTCGACGAGGCCGGCAAGACCCTCAAACAGGCGGAAAAAGAGGTCAAACGCTGCGTCAACACCCTCAAGCTTTCTGCCGAAGAGGCCAGGCGCAATGCCGGGGAAGTGGTGCCTTTCGATGCCTATGAGGGCTCCGAGTCGCGCCAGGGCTGGTTCTCCCGCGAGCCGCTGGGCCTGATCGTCGCGATCACCCCGTACAACGATCCATTGAATCTGGTGGCGCACAAGCTCGGTCCGGCCATTGCCGGCGGCAACGCGGTGATTCTCAAACCGTCTGAGCTGGCGCCGTTGTCGGCCATCAAATTGGTCTCGTGTCTGGTTAAGGCCGGGTTGCCCGAGTCGGTGGTCACCGTCGCCACCGGCGGCGCGGAACTGGGCAAGGCCTTGGTCGCCTCCCGTGAGGTGCGGATGATTTCCTTTACTGGCGGCTTCGTCACCGGCGAGCAGATTGCCCGCACGGCCGGCCTGAAGAAGCTCGCCATGGACTTGGGCGGCAATGCGCCGGTGATCGTCATGGCGGACTGCAACCTTGCGGCCGCCGTCGACAGTTGCCTGTCCGGGGCCTTCTGGGCGGCGGGACAGAACTGCATCGGCACTCAGCGCCTGCTGATCCAGGCGTCGATCTACGCGCGTTTTCGCGAGCACTTCGTCAGCCTGGCGCAGAAACTGGTGACCGGAGACCCATTGCTTGCCAGCACCGACATCGGCCCGATGATTACCCCCCAAGCGGCGCAGAAGGCCGAGCAAGTGGTAAACGAAGCGTTGGAGGAGGGCGCCAGGTTACTTTGCGGCCACCGGCGCGAGGGCTCGTGCTACGCCGCGACCGTGCTGGAAAATGTCGATCATGCCAGTCGCCTGTGGCGCAACGAAGTGTTTGCCCCAGTGGTCGTGTTGCAGCCTTTTGAAACCTTCGATGAGGCCATCTCGTTGGCCAATGAACCCGATTACAGCCTGCACGCGGGTATCTTCACCAATGATCTGGCGACGGCGATGAGTGCGGCGCGGCGGATCGAGGCGGGTGGCGTGATGATCAACGATTCGTCCGACTATCGTTTCGATGCCATGCCGTTTGGCGGCTCCAAGTACGGCAGCCTCGGCCGGGAAGGGGTGCGCTTTGCCTATGAGGAAATGACCCAGCCCAAGGTGGTGTGTCTGAACACCCTGGGTTAAGCGATTCAAGGCAAATTAAATCAGGTCGTTTGGCATTGGGAAGGTCTGGTCACCCGCCCAATGCCTTTTTCTAGCGTTAGCCATGCATTTATTGCCGAGAGTTCAGATCGAATGGCTCGCATGCCTTCAAAGCGCCCACAAAAAAGCCGCGAATAAACGCGGCTTCTTTGATTCCGACAACGCTTACACGTTGAAGCGGAAGTGCATCACATCGCCGTCCTTGACGATATATTCCTTACCTTCCAGGCGCCATTTACCGGCTTCCTTGGCACCGGCTTCACCCTTGTACTGGATGAAGTCGTTGTAGGCGATCACTTCGGCGCGGATAAAGCCTTTTTCGAAGTCGGTGTGGATCACGCCGGCGGCCTGTGGCGCGGTGGCGCCGACCTTGACGGTCCAGGCGCGGACTTCTTCGACACCGGCGGTGAAGTAGGTCTGCAGGTTGAGCATTTCGTAACCGGCGCGGATCACGCGATTCAGGCCAGGCTCTTCCAGGCCCAGGGCCTCGAGGAACATGTCTTTTTCTTCGCCGTCATCGAGCTCGGCGATTTCCGCTTCGATCTTGTTGCACACCGGAACCACGATCGCGCCTTCTTCGTCGGCGATGGCCTTGACCACGTCGAGCAGCGGGTTGTTCTCGAAGCCGTCTTCGGCGACGTTGGCGATGTACATCACCGGCTTGGTGGTCAGCAGGTGGAAGCCCTTGACCGCGGCCTTCTCGTCAGCACCCATGGTCTTCATCAGGCTGCGTGCCGGCTTGCCCAGGGTGAAGTGGGCGATCAGCTGCTCCAGCAGGCCTTTCTGGACCACGGCGTCCTTGTCGCCACCCTTGGCGTTACGCGCGACTTTCTGCAGTTGCTTCTCGCAGCTGTCGAGGTCGGCGAAGATCAGTTCCAGGTCGATGATCTCGATGTCGCGTTTCGGGTCGACGCTGTTGGAGACGTGAATCACGTTCTCGTCTTCAAAGCAGCGGACCACGTGGGCGATGGCATCGGTTTCGCGGATGTTGGCCAGGAACTTGTTGCCCAGGCCTTCACCTTTCGACGCACCGGCCACCAGGCCGGCGATGTCGACGAATTCCATGGTGGTCGGCAGGATGCGCTTGGGGTTGACGATCACGGCCAGGGCGTCCAGGCGTGGGTCCGGCATCGGCACGATACCGCTGTTGGGTTCGATGGTGCAGAAGGGGAAGTTCTCCGCCGCAATACCGGACTTGGTCAGCGCGTTGAACAGGGTGGATTTGCCGACGTTGGGCAGGCCGACGATGCCGCAATTGAATCCCATGGTGTTTCCCCTCGGAAAAGAGTCAGGCCTTCTGGCTGTGCAGGTTTTTCATCGCGCGGTTCCATTCCCCGGCGAGGATATCCGGCAGCACGCCGAGGGCAAAGTCGATGCAGGCATCGAGTTTTTCCTGTTCGGCGCGTGGCGCACGACCCAGGACGAAATTTGAAACCATACTGGCAACGCCTGGGTGGCCAATGCCGAGCCGCAGACGGTAAAAGGTATTCTGATTGCCCAGCTGCGCGATGATGTCGCGCAGGCCATTGTGCCCGCCATGCCCGCCGCCTTGCTTGAGCTTGGCAACGCCGGGAGGCAGGTCCAGTTCGTCATGGGCCACCAGGATTTCTTCGGGTTTGATCCGGAAGAACCCCGCAAGCGCCGCGACAGCCTGGCCGCTGCGGTTCATGTAGGTGGTGGGAATCAACAGACGAACATCCTGACCCTGATGCGAAAAGCGTCCGGTCAGGCCGAAATACTTGCGATCGGCCACCAGGTTTACACCTTGGGCGTGGGCGATGCGCTCAACAAAAAGGGCCCCCGCGTTATGCCGGGTCTGTTCGTATTCTGCGCCTGGATTTCCCAGGCCAACGATCAGTTTAATGGCAGTCACGACAGGGGCCCTTCCTTTGGAGTTGTGGATAACAATGCCGACCTGAGTGCGGCGAAAGTGGACGACAAGGGATCATTTACTCAAGAGTAAACGTCGCGTTATCGCCCGCTTTCTCGCTACGTTTCGGTCCGCGATGTTTCCTCAAGCTCCGGCAATACAGAGTGAATTACTCTGCAGCGCCTTCTTCAGCTTCTGGAGCAACGCGTGGAGCGTGAACGTTGGCAACCGCTTTGTCATCACCGTGAACCAGTGCGACAAACTCAACGCCTTTAGGGGCTTTGAGGTCGGACAGGTGCAGGATTTCGCCGATTTCCAGAGCCGACAGGTCGACTTCGATGAACTCAGGCAGGTCTTTCGGCAGGCAGGTCACTTCGATCTCGGCAACAACGTGCGAAACTTCGCCGCCTTTTTTGATCGGAGCTTCTTCACCAACAAAGTGCACAGGCACGACGGCGGTCAGTTTCTGGCCGGCAACGACGCGAACGAAGTCAGCGTGCAGCACGTGGCCTTTAGCTGGGTGACGTTGCAGGGCCTTGATGATGACGTTCTGCTTGGTGCCGCCGACGTTCAGCGAAATGATGTGGCTGTAGGCCGCATCGTTTTCCAGCAGTTTGGCAACTTCTTTGGCCAGCATGCTGATGGATTCAGGGGCTTTGTCGCCACCGTAAACTACAGCTGGAACCAGGCTTGCGAGACGACGCAGGCGGCGGCTCGCACCTTTCCCCAGGTCGGAACGCACTTCAGCATTCAGAATAAATTCGTTCATGTTGTATCTCCAAAATAACCACATTCGCCCCAGCGTTTGCGACCAGCGCTAAAGGCGATATGGGCAAAAAAGCCCCGCCCCGACAATATGCCGGGGCGGGGCGCTTTTCGTCAGTGAGGTGATCCGAAGGTTTGACCCTTAACGGAACATCGCGCTGATCGATTCTTCGTTGCTGATGCGGCGAACCGCTTCGGCAACTACCGGTGCGATATCCAGTTGGCGGATACGCGGACAGGCTTGAGCTGCAGCGGACAACGGGATGGTGTTGGTCACCACCAGTTCGTCCAGCATTGAGTTCTCGATGTTCTCGATCGCTCGGCCCGACAGCACAGGGTGTGTGCAGTAGGCGAAGACTTTTGCCGCACCGTGCTCTTTCAAGGCTTTCGCCGCGTGGCACAGGGTGCCGGCGGTGTCGACCATGTCATCAACCAGAATACAGGTACGCCCTTCGACATCACCGATGATATGCATCACTTCAGAGTGATTGGCTTTCTCGCGGCGTTTGTCGATGATCCCGAGATCAACGCCCAGGGATTTGGCGACAGCCCGTGCACGCACGACGCCACCAATGTCCGGGGACACGATCATCAGGTTTTCAAAGCGCTGGTCTTCGATGTCATCCACCAATACGGGGGAGCCGTAGATGTTATCTACCGGAATATCGAAGAACCCCTGGATTTGGTCAGCGTGCAGGTCAACCGTGAGAACACGGTCGATGCCTACCACGGTGAGCATGTCAGCCACGACTTTCGCGCTGATAGCTACACGTGCGGAACGCGGACGGCGATCCTGACGGGCATAACCAAAGTAAGGGATTACAGCTGTGATTCGAGTCGCTGAGGAGCGGCGGAAGGCATCAGCCATCACGACGAGTTCCATCAGGTTATCGTTGGTCGGAGCGCAGGTCGGCTGGATAATGAAGACGTCTTTACCGCGGACGTTTTCATTGATCTCGGCGGTAATTTCGCCGTCGGAGAATTTACCGACAGAGATGTCACCGAGAGGGATATGCAGCTGACGAACAACACGTCGAGCCAGATCGGGGTTGGCGTTCCCCGTAAAGACCATCATCTTGGACACGCGCAGTACCTAGAGGCTGAGGGTAACCTGGATGAGTAAAGGAAAATGGCAGGGGCGGCTGGATTCGAACCAACGCATGGCAGGATCAAAACCTGCTGCCTTACCGCTTGGCGACGCCCCTGTATCTGTTGCAACGAGTACCCAGTACTCGGTTCCTTTTAGAGCAGACTTTGCAGCTTGCGATGCAACATCGAAACGTTGCTTCCTTTCGCTACAAACCCTGTAAGGGTCTCTGTAAGAAGGGCCGAGACTTTATCAGCTTCAGCTTTGTTTGGGAAGCCCCCAAACACACAACTTCCAGTGCCGGTTAATTTTGCTTCGGTAAATTTACCTAACAAATTCAAAGCGTTACGTACTTCTGGATAACGCCTTGCTACAACCGGTAAGCAGTCATTTCGACTGTTTCCCTTGGGAACGGGGCGCACTTTAATGGGAGGAGAGTTACGTGTCAACAGTGGATCTGAAAAAATTTCTGCTGTACTTACAGATACTTGCGGGACAAGCACGACATACCAAGGCTCTTCGGGGTTTTCCGGGGTGAGTTTTTCTCCCACGCCCTCGGCAAAAGCCGCGTGCCCACGCACGAAAACCGGGACGTCGGCGCCCAGTGTCAGGCCCAGTGCGGCCAAGCGATCGAGGTCCCAGCCGAGCTTCCACAAGTGGTTCAGGCCCAGCAGTGTGGTCGCGGCATTCGAGCTGCCGCCACCGATGCCGCCGCCCATGGGCAGGATTTTATCGATCCAGATGTCGATGCCCAGGGCGCAACCCGATTGCGCCTGAAGTTTTTTCGCGGCCTTCACGATCAGGTTGCTGTCGTGGGGCACCCCTTCGAATTCGGTGTGCAGTCGGATCACGCCATCGTCGCGCACGGCGAATGTCAGTTCATCGCCGTAGTCGAGAAATTGAAACAGCGTCTGCAACTCGTGGTAGCCGTCTTCGCGGCGTCCCAGGATGTGCAGCATCAGATTGAGTTTGGCCGGGGAGGGCAGGGTCAGTTTCTCTACGGTCACGTTATTGCCCCAGCTTGCGTGGTTGCCAGTCCTTGATCACCAGCGTGATATCAAGGTCGGTGCCGTGCAGTTTGATCCGCTCGGGCAGCCAATAACCGCTCTGTTGCACGTAGCTCAGGTATTCGACCTGCCAGCCGTCCTGCTCCAGGGAAGCCAGGCGGCTGTCGCCATTGAGGCTCAGGCGGCTTTTGCTGTCGGGGGCGGGCAAGCCGCGTACCCACCAGACCAGGTGCGACACCGGCAGTTTCCAGCCGATCTGCTCTTCCAGCAGCGCCTCCGGGGAGACGGCTTCGTAGCGACCCTGGTTGGCCACTTCGAGGCTGACTTGCCCCGGTCGGCCGGTCAGGCGGGCGGCGCCGCGCCCCAATGGGCCGGACAGGCGGATATCGAAGTAGTCCTGGCGTTGCAGCCAGAACAAGGTGCCGCTGCCGGAATCTTTCGGCGCGCGTACCCCGACTTTTCCTTCGATCTGCCAGCCATCGATGCTGCTGAGCTGGGCCTTGTGCTGTTTCCATTGCGCCGGGTTGCCCTGGCCCTCAACGGACTCGCGGGCACCGAAGCCCGCGCAACCGGCGAGCAAGGCGATGAAGCTGAAAACGATAAAGTGGCGCAAGAACATAAACTTAAAGGGTCTCGGAACCGGTCAGGCGCTTGATGGTGCCGCGCAGGATGGGGCTTTCGGGTTGTTCCTTGAGGAACTTCTCCCAGATTTGTCGGGCTTCGCGCTGTTTGCCATTGGCCCAGAGCACTTCGCCCAGGTGGGCGGCGACTTCCTGGTCGGGGAAGCGCTCCAGCGCCTGGCGCAGCAGGCGCTCAGCCTCGTCCAGGTTGCCCAGGCGGTAGTTCACCCAGCCCAGGCTGTCGAGTACGGCCGGGTCTTCCGGGTTGAGCTTGTGGGCCTGTTCGATCAGCACCTTGGCTTCGGCGTAACGCGTGGTGCGGTCGGACAGGGTGTAGCCCAGGGCATTGAGCGCCATGGCGTTGTCCGGGTCGCGCTTGATGATCAGGCGCAGGTCTTTTTCCATCTGCGCCAGGTCATTGCGTTTTTCCGCCTGCATCGCACGGGTGTAGAGCAGGTTCAGGTCGTCGGGGTATTGCAGCAAGGCTTGTTGCAAGACTTTCCAGGCGCGCTCGGCCTGATTGTTGGCCGACAAGGTTTCGGCCTGGATCAGGTACAGCTGGATCGCGTAGTCCGGTTCCGCCTCGCGCGCCGCGACCAGGCGTTTTTCCGCCTCGTCGGTGCGCCCGTTGCTCATCAGGATGTCGGCCTGGCGCAACTGGGCGGGCAGGTAGTCGTTGCCGGGGCCGACCTTGGCGTATTCGAGCAGGGCGGCCTGGGGGTCGTTGTTTTCTTCGGCGATGCGGCCGAGGTTCAGGTGCGCCGAGTCCACATGGCTTTCGCGCTCGATCAACTCTTCCAGATAGCCCTTGGCCTCGTCCCAGGCCTTGGCTTCCAGGCACACCAGCGCCAGGGAGTAGCGCAATTCGTCATCGTCCGGGTATTGCTGGACCAGGTTGGCGAACTGCACTTTGGCGTCCTCCATGCGGTCCTGCTCCACCAGCGTGCGCGCGTAAGTCAGGCGCAGGCGCTTGTCGTCCGGGTACTTCTTGATGCTTTTTTCCAGCAGCGGAATCGCTTCCTTGCCGCGATTGAGGTTCTGCAACAGGCGTGCGCGCAGCAGGATCGGCGCGATCTCGCCTTCTTCCGGCGGGTTCTGTTCCAGCAGCTTCAGCGCGGCTTCGGCTTCGTCGTCCTGCTGCAGCAGCAAGGCCTTGCCGAACACGAGCTGGCTGTTCTTCGGGTGTTTTTGCAGCAGGCGGTCGAAACTCTTCATCAGCCCGTTGCGCGTGTCCTGGTCGGTATCGGCCGCCGACAGCGCAAGAAAGTCGAAATGCGTGTCGCCCTTGCCCTGCAGGACTTTCTCCATATAGGTCATGGAGTCGTCGTAGCGCCCCGAGCGCGCCAATTGAATGGCTGCCGCCCGTTGTGCCTCCAGGTCGTCCGGCGCGTTTTTCGCCCAGATCAGCGAGGTGTCCAGCGCAGCCTGGTCGGCCCCCAGGTACTCGGCGATGCGAAACGCCCGCTCCGAGATGCCCGGATCTTGCGTATTGATGGCCTGGGTCACGTAATTATCCAGCGCAATATCGAAACGATTGCGCTGGCCGGCCAGTTCTGCGGTCAGCAGGCTGTACACCGTATCTTCAGTGAACGAGGAGTAAACCTTGGGCTTTTCAGGGGCTGGGGTGCTCTCTTCCACCGGCGGTGTACCGTCGGTCGACACGGGGGCCATGGCCTGGCAGCCGTTGAGGAAGACAAAAGCGAGGAGCAACGCGGAGGATCTATTCATATAGGAAGAGGACGACTAACCTGCGGTCGGATCATCATGACACAAGCCTTCGGCCAAACATAACCGAGTCTCAGTGGATGCCTTTATAGGCACAACGTATAGGGACAATAGACGACGGTGGTTGTTCTGAATCTATCGAAGTAGGACAATTGTCGGCTTCCCGACATCATCAGCGATATTGAATGGCCTTCCTCGCACTCGGTATTAACCACAAGACTGCCTCCGTAGACGTGCGCGAGCGCGTGGCGTTTACGCCTGAGCAGTTGGTTGAGGCCTTGCAGCAGCTCTGCCGACTCACCGACAGCCGCGAAGCTGCGATCCTTTCCACCTGCAATCGCAGCGAGCTTTATATAGAGCAGGAGCATCTTTCAGCGGATGTCGTGCTGCGCTGGCTGGCCGATTACCACCATTTGGACTTCAATGACCTGCGCGCGAGCGCTTATGTGCATGAGGACGATGCGGCAGTTCGTCACATGATGCGTGTGGCGTCCGGTCTCGATTCGCTGGTCCTGGGCGAGCCGCAGATCCTCGGCCAGATGAAATCCGCCTACGCCGTGGCGCGTGAGGCTGGCACCGTGGGGCCGCTGCTGGGGCGCCTGTTCCAGGCCACGTTCAATTCCGCCAAGCAGGTACGCACCGACACCGCCATCGGGGAAAACCCGGTGTCCGTGGCGTTTGCCGCCGTCAGCCTGGCCAAACAGATTTTCAGCGACTTGCAGCGCAGCCAGGCCTTGCTGATCGGTGCCGGCGAGACCATCACCCTGGTCGCCCGTCACCTGCACGACCTCGGCGTGAAGCGTATCGTGGTGGCCAACCGCACCCTGGAGCGTGCCAGCATCCTCGCCGAACAGTTCGGCGCCCACGCCGTGCTGCTGGCCGATATCCCGGCCGAGCTGGTGCGCAGCGACATCGTCATCAGTTCCACCGCCAGCCAGTTGCCGATCCTGGGTAAAGGCGCGGTAGAAAGCGCGCTGAAGCTGCGCAAGCACAAGCCGATCTTCATGGTGGATATTGCCGTTCCCCGGGATATCGAGCCTGAAGTCGGCGAGTTGGACGACGTTTACCTGTATAGCGTCGACGATCTGCACGAAGTGGTCGCCGAAAACCTCAAGAGCCGTCAGGGCGCAGCCCAGGCCGCCGAGGAAATGGTCAGCGTCGGCGCCGAAGACTTCATGGTGCGCCTGCGCGAACTGGCGGCGGTGGACGTGCTCAAGGCGTATCGTCAGCAGGGCGAACGCCTGCGCGACGAGGAGTTGAGCAAGGCCCAGCGCTTATTGGCCAATGGCGGCAACGCCGAAGACGTGCTGATGCAACTGGCCCGCGGCTTGACCAACAAGTTGCTGCACGCTCCCAGCGTACAACTGAAAAAACTCACTGCCGAAGGCCGCCTCGATGCGCTGGCCATGGCGCAGGAACTCTTTGCCCTCGGTGAGGGCGCGTCAGATAGCTCTTCGGATAAAAAACCGTAATGAAAGCGTCACTGCTCAACAAACTGGACGTGCTCCAGGACCGTTTCGAAGAACTGACTGCGTTGCTCGGCGACGGCGAGGTCATCTCCGATCAGGCCAAGTTCCGCGCTTATTCCAAGGAATACGCCGAAGTTGAGCCTATTGTGCTCACCTATCAGAACCTGTTGAAAGTACAGGCCGACCTGGAGGGCGCCCAGGCCCTGCTCAAGGACAGCGACCCGGACATGCGTGAAATGGCCGTGGAAGAAGTCCGTGAAGCCAAAGACAAACTGGCCGAGCTCGAAGGCGACCTGCAACGCATGCTGCTGCCCAAGGACCCCAACGACGGGCGCAACGTCTTCCTCGAAATCCGCGCCGGCACCGGCGGCGACGAGGCGGCGATTTTCTCCGGCGACCTGTTCCGCATGTACTCGCGTTATGCCGAGCGGCGTGGCTGGCGCGTCGAGATCCTGTCCGAGAACGAAGGCGAACACGGCGGCTATAAAGAAGTCATCGCCCGCGTCGAAGGCGACAACGTGTACGGCAAGCTGAAATTCGAGTCCGGCGCGCACCGCGTGCAACGGGTGCCGGCCACCGAATCCCAAGGCCGTATCCACACCTCGGCGTGTACCGTGGCGGTGTTGCCCGAGCCGGACGAGCAGGAAGCCATCGAGATCAACCCGGCGGACCTGCGCGTCGACACCTACCGTTCATCCGGTGCCGGTGGTCAGCACATCAACAAGACCGACTCGGCGATCCGCATCACGCACTTGCCGTCGGGCATCGTGGTTGAATGCCAGGAAGAGCGTTCGCAGCACAAGAACCGGGCGCGGGCCATGTCCTGGCTGTCGGCCAAATTGAATGACCAGCAGACCAGCGCCGCCGCCAACGCGATTGCCAGTGAACGCAAACTGCTGGTGGGCTCGGGCGACCGTTCCGAGCGCATCCGCACCTACAACTTTGCCCAGGGCCGGGTCACCGACCACCGGGTCAACCTCACGCTCTACTCCCTGGACGAGATTCTCGCCGGTGGCATCGACGCGGTGATCGAGCCGTTGCTCGTCGAATACCAGGCCGACCAATTGGCGGCGATAGGTGAATAAATGACCATCATCGCCAGCCTTCTGCGCGCCGCCGACCTGCCCGACTCGCCCACCGCACGCCTGGACGTGGAGCTGTTGCTCGCGGCTGCCCTGGGCAAGTCCCGCAGCTACCTGCACACCTGGCCGGAAAAAATCGTCAGCAGCGAAGCCGCGCTGACCTTCGCCGATTACCTGCAACGCCGCCGCGCCGGTGAGCCGGTGGCCTACATCCTCGGCCAGCAAGGTTTCTGGAAGCTGGACCTGGAAGTCGCGCCCCACACGCTGATCCCGCGCCCGGACACCGAACTGCTGGTCGAGGCGGCCCTGGAATTGTTGCCCGCCACGCCGGCCAAGGTGCTCGACCTCGGCACCGGCAGCGGCGCCATCGCCCTGGCCCTGGCCAGCGAGCGCCCGGCCTGGCACATCACCGCCGTCGACCGCGTACTCGAAGCCGTGGCCCTGGCCGAACGCAATCGCCAGCGCCTGAACCTGCACAATGCCACTGTGCTCAACAGTCACTGGTTCAGCGCGTTGCAAGGCCACACCTACGACCTGATCATCAGCAACCCGCCCTACATCGCCGCCAACGATCCGCACCTGGCGGCTGGCGACGTGCGCTTTGAGCCGGCCAGCGCGCTGGTGGCGGGCCATGATGGGTTGGACGACCTGCGGCTGATCATCGCCGAGGCGCCGGCCCACCTCAACGCGGGCGGTTGGTTGTTGCTGGAACACGGTTACGACCAGGCCGCGGCGGTGCGTGACCTGCTGCTGAGTCAGGGCTTTGAAGGCGTCCACAGCCGCATCGACCTCGGCGGCCACGAACGCATCAGCCTGGGGCGCCGGCCATGCTGAGCGACCAGGAGCTGTTGCGCTATAGCCGACAGATTCTGTTGAAACAGGTCGACATCGACGGCCAATTGCGCCTGAAAAACGGTCGCGCCTTGATCGTCGGCCTCGGCGGCCTGGGCGCGCCCGTGGCGCTGTACCTGGCGGCGGCCGGGGTCGGCGAGTTGCATCTGGCGGATTTCGACACCGTCGACCTGACCAACCTGCAACGCCAGATCATCCATGACACGGACAGTGTCGGCCTGAGCAAGGTCGATTCGGCCATCCGCCGTCTGACCGCGCTCAACCCCGAGATCAAACTGCTCACCCATCGCACTGCGCTGGATGCCGACTCCCTGGCCGCGGCAGTGGCGGCGGTGGATGTGGTGCTCGATTGCAGCGACAATTTTTCCACCCGCGAAGCGGTCAACGCCGCCTGCGTGGCCGCCGGCAAGCCGTTGGTCAGCGGCGCGGCGATCCGCCTGGACGGGCAGCTCTCGGTATTCGACCCGCGGCGCGCCGACAGCCCGTGCTACCACTGTTTATACGGGCACGGCAGCGACACCGAACTGACCTGCAGCGAAGCCGGCGTGGTCGGCCCGCTGGTCGGTCTGGTCGGCAGCCTGCAGGCCCTGGAAGCGTTGAAGTTGCTCGCCGGTTTCGGTGAGCCCCTGGTCGGACGCTTGTTGCTGATCGATGCCTTGACCACGCGTTTCCGTGAGTTGCGCGTCAAGCGCGATCCCGGTTGCAGTGTGTGTGGGGCGCAGCATGGTTAAGGATGCACCGATCGGTGTGTTCGACTCCGGTATCGGCGGGTTGACGGTGCTCGAGGAAATCCAGCAACTGTTGCCCCATGAGTCGCTGCTGTACGTCGCCGATTGCGGGTACATCCCCTACGGCGAGAAAACGCCGGCCTTTATTTGCGAACGTTTACACCGGGTTGCAGAGTTTTTCTGCGAGCGCGGCGCCAAAGCCTTGGTGATTGCCTGCAACACAGCGACCGTTGCTGCCGTGGCTGACTTGCGCAAGAGCTACCCCGACTGGCCGCTGGTGGGGATGGAACCCGCCGTCAAACCCGCCACCGCTGCGACCCGCAGTGGCGTGGTCGGCGTACTCGCCACCACCGGCACCCTGCAAAGCGCCAAGTTCGCCGCGTTGCTCGACCGTTTCGCCACCGATGTGCGGGTGATCACCCGGCCGTGCCCAGGCCTGGTGGAACTGATTGAAACCGGCGACCTGGGCAGCCCGGCCCTGCGCCAGTTGTTGCAAAGCTATGTCGAACCGTTGCTCAGCGCCGGCTGCGACACCATCATCCTCGGTTGCACCCACTACCCCTTCCTCAAGCCGCTCCTGGCGCAGATGCTGCCCCCCGGCATCAGCCTGATCGACACCGGCGCCGCCGTGGCCCGCCAACTCAAGCGCCTGCTCGGCGAACGCGATCTGCTGGCCGCCGGCACTCCGGGCCCTGCCCAGTTCTGGACCAGCGGCGATGTGTGTCATCTAAGAAATATCCTACCGACACTATGGAAACATCCCGGAGTTGTGAGAAGCTTCGGCTCGTGAAAATTTCGTCAAAATTCGCCGTTAGACGCTGAATTTCTGACAGTGAGTCGGCTTCTATAAGCGAGATTTCCCTGTGTAAAAACCTATAACTTCGTTCGGAAAGGATGTTTCTTATGAAGCGCTTGTTCTGTTTGGCCGCGATTGCGGCCGTTGTGGTGGGACACTCTTTTTCGGCGCAGGCCGCCGGCCTTGAGTTTGGCCTGGGGGCCACCGGTGATTCGACGCTCACCTATCGATTGGGGCTGACGTCGGATTGGGATAAGAGCTGGATGCAGAGCGACGTCGGTCGCCTGACCGGCTATTGGAGTGGTGCATACACCTATTGGGAAGGTGATCACCGTGCAGGCGCGAGCAGCCTGTCGTTCTCCCCGGTATTTGTGTATGAGTTCGCCGGGGAATCGGTAAAACCTTACATCGAGGCCGGGATCGGGGTGGCGGCATTCTCCCGCACGCGGTTGGAAGACAACAACCTCGGTCAGGCCTTCCAGTTCGAAGACCGCCTGGGTTTCGGTTTGCGCTTTAACGGCGGGCATGAAGTGGGCATTCGTGCCATGCACTACTCCAACGCCGGGCTCAGCGACCATAACGACGGCATCGAAAACTACTCGTTGCACTACACGATGCCGCTGTAACTTCAGAACCCTGCAAAACCCTGTGGGAGGGGGCAAGCCCCCTCCCACATTGAGATATTTGTCGGCCTGAGATCAGCGGTAAGCGGTCGCAATCCGTTCGCGTTCGGTGGCATCGAAAACTACTCGTTGCCCTGCAAAACCCTGTGGGAGGGGGCTTGCCCCCGATAGCGCAGTGTCAGTCGCAGAATTTGCCAACTGACCCACTGCTATCGGGGGCAAGCCCCCTCCCACATTGAGATATTCGTCGGCCTGAGATCAGCGGTAAGCGGTCGCGAATCCGTTCGCGTTCGGTGGCATCAAAAACTACTCGTTGCCCTGCAAAACCCTGTGGGAGGGGGCAAGCCCCCTCCCACATTGAGATATTCGTCGGCCTGAGATCAGCGGTAAGCGGTCGCGAATCCGTTCGCGTTCGGTGGTATCGAAAACTACTCGTTGCCCTGCAAAACCCTGTGGGAGGGGGCTTGCCCCCGATAGCGGAGTGTCAGTCGCAGAATTTGCCAACTGACCCACTGCTATCGGGGGCAAGCCCCCTCCCACATTGAGATATTTGTCGGCTGAGATCAGCGGTAAGCGGTCGCAATCCATTCGCGTTCGGTGGCATCGAAAACTACTCGTTACCCTGCAAAACCCTGTGGGAGGGGGCTTGCCCCCGATAGCGGAGTGTCAGTCGCAGAATTTGCCAACTGACCCACTGCTATCGGGGGCAAGCCCCCTCCCACATTGAGATATTCGTCGGCCTGAGATCAGCGGTAAGCGGTCGCAATCCCTTCGCGTTCGGTCAGGCATTCCGGCGCGCCCATCTCGAATTCCCGGCAGATCAGCGGCCGACGCGTATAAATCGTACACATCATCGTGTCCCGGTCCAGCGCTGCGCACCAGCCGTCGTCCAGGCGCAGCATGACTTCGCCGCCCCAATCGTCGGTGTCGATATAGCGCTCGGGCACGCCCGTGTCGGTGATCAGCATGACTTCCAGCTGGCAGCAGCAGGCCGCGCACGTCGAGCAGGTGACGGCGGGGGTGGTGATTTGGGTGTGGGGGATGTTGGTCATAGGCACGCAGTGTAAGGCAAGCGGGTGACACAGGTGTGAAAGGGCTGACAGACGTTAGCGTACCCGGCGCATTGGTTAAGCACTGAAACGCCCAAGCAACGGCGGGTTGATGGCTGCCGGCTTGGCCAGCAGCAACTGCGCGGTGCCGATGGTGCGCTCCATAAAGCCGCCTTCGCAGTAGCACAGGTAAAACTCCCACAACCGCAGGAAGTATTCGTCGTAGCCCAATTCCATGAGACGGCCGTGAGCGCGGCGAAAGTTCTCATGCCACAAGCGCAGGGTTCGCGCGTAATGCAGGCCGAAATCTTCCATGTGCAGCAGGTTCATGTCGGTGTCGCGGCTGATGATCTGCAGCATGTTCTGCACACAGGGCAAGGCGCCGCCGGGGAAGATATAGCGCTGGATGAAGTCGACGCTGTTCTTGGCCTGTTCAAAGCGTTGCTCACGGATGGTGATGGCTTGCAGCAGCATCAGCCCATCGCTCTTGAGCAGGCGCGCGCACTGTTTGAAGTAGGTCGGCAGGAAGCGATGGCCCACCGCTTCGATCATTTCGATGGACACCAGCTTGTCGTATTGGCCGCTCAGGTCGCGGTAGTCCTGCAACAGCAGCGTCACCTGGTCTTGCAGCCCCATGGCGGCGATGCGTTGCTGGGTGTAGACAAACTGTTCCCTGGACAAGGTCGTGGTGGTGACTTTGCAGCCATAGTGCCGCGCCGCGTACAACGCCATGCTGCCCCAGCCGGTGCCGATCTCCAGCAGATGGTCGGTGGGTTTAAGCGCGAGTTTCTGGCAGATGCGTTCCAGCTTGTTCAGTTGCGCCTGTTCCAGGGTGTCTTCGGCGCTCAGGAACTGCGCCGCCGAATACATCATGGTCGGGTCGAGGAATTCTTCGAACAGGTCGTTGCCCAGGTCATAGTGGGCGGCGATGTTCTTCTGCGAACCCTTGCGCGTATTGCGGTTGAGCCAATGCAAGCCTTGGGTGAACGGCCGCGCCAGCTTGGCCAGGCCGCCCTCCAGCGCGTCGAGCACCTCCAGGTTGCTGACCATCACACGCACCACGGCGGTCAGGTCCGGGCTGCTCCAATAACCGTGGATAAACGCTTCGCCCGCACCGATCGAGCCGTTGGCCGCCACCAGGCCCCACACCGCCGAATCGAGGATCTGGATCTCGCCCAGCAGATGCGCTTCGCGGGCGCCGAACACTTGGCGTTCGCCGTCTTCGATCAGCACCAGTTGGCCGTGGCGCAATTGGCTGAGTTGCCGCAGCACGGCTTTGCGCAGCAGTGCGGTGGTCACGCCGTTGACGTTCAGGCGGTTGGCCTTGACCGATAAGCTAGGGGATTTCATGGCGGCGATCCTTGGTGTACCCGACGGCGGTGCGAGAGGCGCCATCGGCGACCTGATGGGGAAAAATCGGTGTGCGTTTGAGCAACAGGCGCAGGGCCTGCCAATAGATCGCCAGGCAGGTCTTGGCGGTCATCCACGGAAAGCGCCACAGATAGCGGTGCAGGCTGGCGCGGCTGAGGGCTTCGCGCTGCAGGCTCAAGGTGGCGTCGAAGACTTTCCGATCGCCCTGCCAGTCGGCCATGTGGACCCCAAGCCTGGCGGCGGGCGGGCTGAAGCTCATGCGGTATTCCAGGTCGGGCGGCAGGAACGGCGATACATGAAACGCCTTGGCCACGGCGAAGTGCTGATGCTCGTCGGCGCCCAGCGCCAGGGCCGGCAGCACGTAGTGATAGCGCTCGCGCCATGGGGTGTTGGTCACTTCACACAGGATCGCGGCCAATTGTCCGTCGGCCTCAAAGCAGTAGAAGAAACTCACCGGGTTAAACGCCAGGCCCCAACTGCGGGCCTGAGTCAGTAGGCAGATAGCGCCCTGGGGTGTACGCCCCAGCGCCTTGCCGACTTGCTGGCGCACGGCATCGCTCAGGCTCATGCCGTGACGGGTGAATTCACGCAGGTAATCCTGCTGGCGAAAGCCGAAGGCGGCCAGGCGACCTGCGCCGGCCAGGGGCGACAGCCCGAGCACTGCGTCCTGTTCGCTCAAGTCCAGGTACAGCAAGCCGATGCGGTAGCGAAAGGCGTGGGCCTTGGGCGCAAACCGGCGATGGGCGATCCAGCCGCTGTACAAGGCGCTGTTCACAGGGCTTCTCCAAACGCCTGGGCCACGCGCAAGGCGCTGATCACGCCGTCTTCGTGGAAGCCGTTGGCCCAATAGGCGCCGCAATAATAGGTATGCTGCGCACCGCTCAACTCTTCCCAACGCGCTTGCGCGGCCACGGCCGCCAGGCTGTATTGCGGATGGGCATAGGTGTAGCGGGCGAGGATCTTCAGCGGGTTGATCATCGATGTCTGGTTGAGGCTGACGCAAAAGGTCGTGGCGCTGTCGATGCCTTGCAGGATGTTCATGTCATAGGTCACCGCCGCCTGGCTCTGTGCATTGCCGCTGAGCCGGTAGTTCCAGCTGGCCCAGGCCAGTTTGCGGTCTGGCAGCAGGCGCGTGTCGGTGTGCAGCACCACGTCATTGTCGGCGTAGGGCAGGGCGCCGAGGATCTGCTGCTCGGCACTGCTCGGCTCGCCCAGCATGGCTAGCGCCTGGTCGCTGTGGCAGGCGAACACCACTTTGTCGAAGGTTTCGGTGCCCGCGGCGCTGTGGATCGTCACGCCCTGTGGATCGCGCTCGACCCGATGCACGGGGCAATCGAGGCGAATCCGTTCACGAAAGCCGCGGGTCAGCGGTTCGATGTAGCGGCTTGAGCCGCCCTCGATCACGCACCATTGCGGGCGGTTGCTCACCGACAGCAAGCCGTGGTTCTTGAAGAAGCGCACAAAGAACTGCAAGGGGAAACCGAGCATGTCCGCCAGGGACATCGACCAGATCGCTGCGCCCATCGGCACGATGTAATGCCGGATGAATCGCGGGCCGTAGCCGCCAGCGTCGAGGTAGTCACCCAGGGTCATGTCGGCACTGATGCGTTGCGCTTGCAGGTCCGCCGGCGCCTCGCGGTTGAAGCGCAGAATATCGCGCAACATGCCCCAGAACCCCGGCGACAACAGATTGCGCCGCTGCGCAAACAGGCTGTTGAGGTTATTGCCGTTGTACTCGAACCCGCTGCGGCGGTCGCACACCGAAAAGCTCATCTCGGTGGGTTTGAACTTCACGCCGACCTGACCCAGCAGGCGGATGAAGTTGGGGTAGGTCCAGTCGTTGAATACGATAAAACCGGTGTCCACCGCATAGCTTTTACCCTCGACGGTGACGTTGACCGTGTGGGTATGCCCGCCGATGCGATCGCCCGCTTCGAACAGGGTGATGTCGTGGCGACGGCTGAGCAGGTAGGCGCTGGTCAGCCCGGCAATGCCGCTGCCGATAATCGCGATCTTCACAGGTCGTCCTTTTTTGGCGGCGGGCTGCGCAGCATGCGTTTGCCGATGATCAGTTGCGCGCGATTCGGCAGTTTCGACAACGGCCACAGGGTGGCGATGAACATCGCCGGGAAGGCGATTTCCAGTGGGCGTTTGTCCAGCTTGGCGAAGATATGCCGGGCCGCCTTGTCGGCAGACCAGGCCAGGGGCATCGGGAAGTCATTGCGCTCGGTCAGCGGGGTGTCGACAAAGCCCGGGCTGATCACGGTGACGTCGATGTTTTCCGGCGACAGGCTGATGCGTAGGGATTCGAACAGGTAGCGCAAACCGGCCTTGGACGCGCCATAGGCTTCGGCGCGCGGCATCGGCAGGTAGGTCACGGCGCTGGCCACGCCCACCAGATGCGGTGCGCGCCCGGCGCGCAACAGTGGCAGTGCGGCTTCGATGCAATAACTGCTGGCGAGCAGGTTGGTGCGTACCACGTGTTCGACGATCGACGCGTCGAATTGCTTGGCATCGACATATTCACAGGTGCCGGCATTGAGGATCACGGTGTCCAGCGACCCCCAGACCTGGGCGATGTGTTCGCCGATTTCGCGCACGGTCTGGCTGTTGGTCAAGTCGCCCGCCACGACCAGCACTTGGCCGGGAAAGCGTTGGGCGAGCGCTTGCAGCGGGCCTTTGGAGCGCGAGCTGAGGGCCACGTGGGCGCCGCTGTTGAGCAGCTCCACGGCGAGGGAGGCGCCGATGCCACTGCTGGCGCCGGTCAGCCAATAACGACGGGGCGGTGTGAGGTTCATCCGACTCTCCTTTTCAGCCAACTGATCACACGGCCGAACACCGGCAAGTGTTCGTAAAGCATTGCGCCGGCATCGAAATAATCCCGATGGCGGTACACCTTGTCGCGCCACATCAGGTGCGAGCAGCCTTCCACTCGGATCACCTTGCCCTTGGCCAGGCGCGGGTGGCAAAAGCTCATTTTCCAGCGCAGGTAACCTTCGCCTTCGGCCACCTGGTCGAAGCCGTGGAAGTCGAAGCGCAACTGGCTGACATTACCGTACAACTGCGCGAAATAGTGGTGCAGCGGCGTGAGCCCCTGGACTTCGTGCAGCGGGTCGGTGAAGACGATGTCCTTGCTGTACAGGCTGTCGAGCAGGTGCAGGTTGTGCTTGTCCAGAGTGGCGAAGGCCTGGGCAAAGCGGCGCAGGAAGTCACTCATGTTCGGCTCCGACGGCCTGGCGCGACGGCAGGCTGCGGAATGCCGCCAATGCACGTTCGCGGGAGTGTTTCAGGTCGACGATCGAGCGCGGGTAGTCGGCCACGCCGAACAGGCCGCCAGCGGCCTGCGGGTCGTGTACGTCGTTTTTATTCAGCGTCGCCAGTTGCGGCAGCCAGTGCTTGATGAACGCGCCGTCGCGGTCAAATTTCTGCGACTGGCTCAACGGGCTGAAAATCCGGAAATACGGCGCCGAATCAGTGCCGGTGGAGGCGCTCCACTGCCAGCCGCCATTGTTGGCTGCCAGGTCGCCGTCGATCAGGTGGCGCATGAAAAAGCGCTCGCCTTCGCGCCAGTCGATCAGCAGGTTCTTGGTCAGGAACATCGCCACCACCATGCGCAGGCGGTTGTGCATCCAGCCGGTTTCCAGCAGTTGGCGCATGGCCGCGTCGATGATCGGCAAACCGGTGCGCGCCTGCTGCCAGGCTGCGAGGTCGTTGGGCGCGTCGCGCCAGGCCACCGCCTCGGTTTCGGGGCGGAAGGCGCGGTGACGGGACACCCGCGGGTAGCCCACCAGGATGTGCTTGTAGAACTCACGCCAGAGCAGTTCGTTGACCCAGGTGATCGTGCCGATATCGCCGCTTTCGAACTCGCCCTGGTTGCGCTGCAGCGCGGCATGCAGGCACTGGCGCGGCGAAACCACGCCCGCCGCGAGGTACGCCGACAGCTGGCTGGTGCCGGGCTTGGCCGGGAAGTCGCGCTCATCCTTGTAGTAGCTGATCTGCTGCGCGGCGAACGCGTCGAGGCGGCGGCGCGCTTCGTCTTCACCGGCGGGCCAGAGGGCGCGCAGCGTTTCGCTCGGCGTTTCGAAACCGTCGACCTGTTGCGGTACCGGGTCGCTGGTCAGCGCGAGGGCCGCTTGAGCCTTGGGCGTGGCCACCCGGCGCGGCAGGGCGCTGTGCAGGCGGGCGTAGCAGACTTTGCGGAACTGGCTGAACACCTGGAAGTAGGTGCCGGTCTTGGTCAGCACGCTGCCGGGCTGGAAAAACAATTGGTCCAGGTAACGGTGGAAGCTCACGCCGTCGGCTTCCAAAGCCTTGGCCACCGCCGCATCGCGACGGCTTTCGTGGATGCCGTATTCCTCGTTGACGTGGACCGACTCGACCGATAGCTCGCGGCACAGTTGGCCGAGTACGGCGGGCGCGTGGTCCCAGGTCGCGGCGCGGCGGATCAGCAAGGGAATATTCAGCGCGCCGAGGGCCTGGCTCAAGTGCTGCAGGTTGCGCAGCCAGAAGTCGACTTTGCACGGCGCATCATCGTGGGCCAGCCATTGCTGCGGGGTGATCAGGTACACGGCCGCCACCGGGCCGCGCTGGCTCGCGGCGGTCAGGGCGGTGTTGTCATGCAGGCGCAGGTCGGTGCGCAGCCAGATCAAGTGCATTTAAACAAGTCCCTGCTGGATCAGTATCTGGTGAGCCGACAATGGGTCTTCGGCGACGAACAATTCAGGGGTGTCGCCAGCTAATGCCGTCAGCTCGGCCTGGTGGATGCATACCGTTGGTCCGACGATCAACTTTGGGCAAGCGATGCCGCCCAGAAGTTTTGCGAGTGCCGACAAATGGAGCGCCTGGCTTGAATACAGCAGCACCGCCCGCGGTTGCAGGTGTTCCACGGCCAGCGCCAGTTCACCGGTCGGCAGCGGCCAGTCGAAGACTTCCACCGGGCAGTCGGCGCTGCTGGCCAGCCAGGCGCTGAGCCACAGGTGCGGTGCCAGGGGCAGGTCGGAATGATTCACCAGCAGCAGCGGTGCGCCGTGCAACTGGCGATTGTTGTGATAGATCCGTGCGCCGAACTTGCTGCGCAACCAGGACAGGAAGAACACCCGTTCCATCTGCGCGCCGAATTGGCCCTGCCAGCGTTGCTCCAGTTCGCGGAGCAGCGGCAGCAGCAGTTGTTCGCACAGGGTGCGCGGCGGGTAGAGCGCCATGGCCTGGTTGAAGGCATCGTCGACCCGGCGTTCGGCCAGCTCGCTGATGGCCTGCACCAGGGTCTGGCGCAGGGTGTGCCATTCGTTTTCGACGGCGTCGGGAGCGACGTGCGCGGAGTCGATCAGGTTTTTCACCTGGCTGACCGGCACGCCGCGATTGAGCCAGGTGAGGATGGTGTGGATGCGTTGCACATGGTCGTGGCTGAACAGCCGGTGACCCTTGGGCGTGCGCTGCGGCACGATCAGGCCATAGCGGCGTTCCCAGGCGCGCAGGGTCACGGCGTTGACGCCGGTCTGGCGCGCCACTTCACGGATCGGCAGCCAGCCGTCTTCGAGGGCTTGGGCGATATCTTCGCCGGGTTCGTCTTGCAAGGCTGCGGTCATGAGGTTTTTCATGGTTCAGATCGCATTGCGCAGGCTGAGATTTTCCGGGTGTGGCTGCAAGTAAGCCTGCTGCGCGATGTAGCGGTCCGGGTGGAGGCGAAAGTGGTGCTTGAGCAAGGTCAGCGGCACTACCAGCGGCACGATGCCTTGGCGGTATTGGCCGATCACGGTTTGCATTTCCTGTTTGTCGTCGGCGCTGATGGCCTGCTTGAGGTAACCGCTGATGTGTTGCAGCACATTGGTGTGGGTGCCGCGGGTGGCGCACTTTTTCAGGCCGCTCATCAGCGCGCTGAAATAGCCGCTGCCCAATGCGTCGAGGTCTTCGCCCTTGGCCATGCCGCCAAGCAGGTTGCCGAGGCTTTTGTAATGCGCCGGGCTGTGGGCCATCAGCAGGTATTTGTAGCGCGCGTGAAAGGCCAGCAGGCGATGGCGGCTCAGGCCTTCGCCGAGCAATTGTTGCCAGCTGGCGTAGACGAAGACGCGGGTCAGGAAGTTTTCCCGCAGCACCGGGTCATTCAGGCGGCCGTCTTCTTCCACAGGCAGGTTGGGGTGGCGCGCGCAAAAGGCCTGGGCATAGATGCCACGCCCGCCGCCGTCCACCGGTGCGCCGTTTTCACGGTAGACCTTGACCCGTTCCAGGCCGCAGGACGGCGATTTCTGCATGAAGATATAGCCGCACAGGTCGCTGTGCTCGGCGGCCATTTTTTCGCCGTATTCACCCAGCGGCGCGGTGACGTTCAGCTCGCGATGCACGCTGCCGACGGCTTGAGGGGAGGCGGCATCGCCCACCAGGCGAATGGTCTCCCGGGGAATGCCCAGGCCGATCGCCACTTCCGGGCACAACGGCACAAAGTCGAAGTACGCGGCGAGCACCTCGCTGCAGAGTTGCGATTGCTTGTGGCCGCCGTTGAAACGGACGTTCTCGCCCAGCAGGCAGGCGCTGATGCCAATCTTCGGCTTGAAGGACGGGGTGCTGGACATGGGCAAACCTCTGCAAGATTCCTGTACAAGCGTAAAAGCATGTACAGCTAAATCTCATCATAGGTTTGATGCTGTACAAGTCAAATGGTTTGTACAAGTATTTGTGCGAGGGCTATTTCCAGCCGATTCGCCAGTCCTCGGCGCTTTGCAGGGTTTGCCAGGGCAGGCGTTCACCGCGCCGGGTCATGACGGCTTGCAGCTCGATGTCGAGCACGTTGCCTTCTTCATCACAAAACAGTTCGGTGACCAGGAAGTGTTTTTCCTTGTTGCGCGGGTGTGCTGCTGTCCACTTCGACAGCAGCAATTTAGCGGGGTTTATGCGGTTCATTACAGGTGCTCGATCAAGCGTCGCGCGGCTTCCTGGCCACTGAGCCAGGCGCCTTCCACGCGGCCCGACAGGCACCAGTCGCCACAGACGTACAAGCCCAGGTCGGCGTCGGCCAGCACGCCGAATTCATGGGCGCTGGACGGTCGTGCGTAGAGCCAGCGGTGCGCCAGGCTGAACGAAGGCGCGGGCATGGCGCTGTGCAGCAGTTCGGCGAAGGCGCCGTGCAGGTGTTCGATCACTGCTTCTTTGGGCAGGTCCAGATGTTCTTTGCTCCAGGCGCTGGTGGCGTGCAGCACCCAGGTGTCGAGGACGGTGTCGCGCCCCGGTTTGCTGCGGTTGCGGGCCAGCCAGTCGAGGGCGCTGTCTTGCACGAAGCAGCCTTCCATCGGGGTTTCCAGCGGCTTGTCGAAGGCCAGCGCGATGGCCCAGGTCGGGTCCATCTTCACGCCGGCGGCGGCACTTGCCAGCTTCGGTGCGGCGGCCAGCAGGGCGGTCGCTTGCGGGGCGGGCGTGGCGATGATGACGTGGCTGAACGGACCATGGTTGCCGCCGTCGGCGTCCAGCAGGTTCCAGTGCCGTTTGCCTTGGAACACTTCGGTGATACGGCAGCTGAACTGCACCGGCAGGTCGTCAAGCAGGGCGCGGGTGATGGCGCTCATGCGCGGCGTGCCGACCCAGCGGATCTGTTCATCGGGGGAGGGCGTGAGTTCGCCGGACTTGAAGTTATACAGCTGCGGCTTCCATTGCTCGGCCCAGCCATTACTTTGCCAGCGCTGCACTTCGTTGACGAAGCGGCGGTCGCGGGCGGTGAAGTACTGCGCGCCCATGTCCAGTGCGCCGGCGTCGCTGCGCTTGCTGGACATGCGGCCACCACTGCCGCGGCTTTTATCGAAGAGTTGTACAACATGCCCGGCGTCTCGTAACGCTCGGGCGGCGGAGAGACCGGCGATGCCGGTGCCGATGATCGCGATGGGGACAGTCATGGGAGGCCTCGTTTTACCGTTGGGTACAGACTACGCCGACACCAATAGCTGTACAATATTGTTTTTTGGTATAAGTTTTGGCGTACCTGATCGTTTGGCGTGACCTATGGTTAAAGCTGAGGCTTAAATCAATGTCACGCCCGATTGCAAATGATCCCTGCTTATAAAATAGACCAGTGATCGGTGGCGAACGTTACATGAGGAAGATCCCATGCATATTTTGCTGACCGGCGGTACCGGCCTGATCGGCCGTCAACTCTGCCAACATTGGCTGGCGCAAGGGCATCGCCTGACGGTGTGGAGCCGTCGCCCTGAACAGGTCGCCCGGTTATGTGGCGATGCGGTGCGCGGTGTCGCCAGCCTGCAAGAGGTTATCGGCCCGGTGGACGCCGTCATTAATCTGGCCGGCGCGCCGATCGCCGATCGCCCCTGGACGCATAAACGCAAGGCGCTGCTGTGGAGCAGCCGCATCAGTCTGACCGAAACCCTGCTGGTGTGGCTGGAAGGCCTGGCGGAGAAACCGGCGGTGTTGATTTCCGGTTCTGCCGTGGGCTGGTACGGCGACGGCGGCGAGCGCGAACTGACCGAAGCCAGCGGCCCGGTGCAGGACGATTTCCCCAGCCAGTTGTGCGTCGCCTGGGAAGAAACCGCCCAGCGCGCCGAAGCCCTGGGCATTCGCGTGGTGCTGGTGCGTACCGGGCTGGTGCTGGCGGCCGAGGGCGGCTTTTTGTCGCGGCTGTTGCTGCCGTTCAAGCTGGCACTGGGTGGGCCGATTGGGAGTGGCCGGCAGTGGATGCCGTGGGTGCATATCCACGATCAAATCGCGCTGATAGATTTTCTTCTGCACCAGCGCGACGCCCGCGGTCCCTATAATGCCTGCGCGCCGCACCCGGTGCGTAACCGCGAGTTTGCCAAGACGTTGGGCCAGGTGCTGCACCGCCCGGCGTTCATGCCCATGCCGGCCTTCGTGTTGAAGGTGGGGTTGGGCGAGTTGTCCGGTTTGTTGCTGGGCGGCCAGAAAGCTTTGCCCGAACGCCTGTTGGCGGCCGGTTTCACTTTCCAGTTCACTGAGTTGAAGGCGGCCTTGGACGACTTGTCCAGCCGCCTCTAGAGATAGGATGTTGCATGACGGATCACGCGTTGTTACTGGTCAACCTGGGGTCACCGGCGTCTACTTCGGTGGCCGATGTGCGCAGCTACCTCAATCAGTTCCTGATGGACCCTTACGTGATCGACCTGCCGTGGCCGGTGCGGCGCTTGCTGGTGTCGCTGATCCTGATCAAGCGTCCCGAGCAGTCGGCCCATGCCTATGCCTCGATCTGGTGGGAGGAAGGCTCGCCGCTGGTGGTGCTCAGCCAGCGCCTGCAACAGAAAATGACTGCGCAGTGGACCCAGGGTCCGGTGGAGCTGGCGATGCGTTATGGCGAGCCGTCCCTTGAAACGACCCTGACGCGCCTGGCCGCCCAGGGCGTTCAGAAAATCACCCTGGCGCCGTTGTACCCGCAGTTCGCCGACAGCACCGTGACCACGGTGATTGAAGAAGCTCAGCGGGTGGTGCGCGACAAGAAGCTCAAGGTGCAGTTCTCGATCCTGCAACCGTTCTACGATCAGCCGGAGTACCTCGATGCGTTGGCGGCGAGCGTGCGGCCTTACGTAGCGCAGGAGTACGACCACCTGCTCCTGAGTTTCCACGGCCTGCCCGAGCGCCATCTGACCAAGCTCGACCCTACCGGCGCGCATTGCTTCAAGGATGCCGATTGCTGCCGCAACGCTTCGCCGCAGACGCTTGCCACGTGTTACCGCGCGCAGTGCTTCAGCGTCGCCCGCAATTTTGCCGAGCGCATGGGGCTGCCGGACGGCAAATGGTCGGTGGCATTCCAGTCGCGCCTGGGCCGGGCGAAGTGGATCGAACCCTACACCGAGGCACGCCTGGAAGCGTTGGCCCAGCAAGGCGTGAAAAAGCTGCTGGTGATGTGCCCGGCGTTCGTGGCCGACTGCATCGAGACGCTGGAAGAGATCGGCGACCGTGGCCGGGAGCAATTCCGCGCAGCGGGCGGCGAGGAGTTGGTGCTGGTGCCGTGCTTGAATGACAGCGAGCAGTGGGCGGTGGCGCTTAACACCCTGTGCGAGCGGGCCCCCGTGGCACTGTAATGTGGGAAGGGGCGTGCTCCCGATAGCGGTTTGCCAGTCACTGGGTGAGGTGACTGTTGTAGCGCTATCGGGGGCAAGCCTCCTCCCACAGGTTTGACCGCGTTACAGGTTGAGGGTCAGGCTGACCGTGAAGTTGCGCGGTTCACCGGGGCTGACCCAATAGTTGCTGTAGGCGCGTTCGTAGTACTTTTCATCAAACAGGTTGTTAAGGTTCAGGCCCACGGTGACGTTGTCGGTGGCCTTGTAATGCGCCAGCAGGTCCACGGTGTGATAAGCGGGCAGTTCGAAACTGCCGCCGGCTTCACCGGAGCGATCACCGACATAGGTAAACGCCGCGCCCACGTCTGAACCGCGCAACGTGCCGTCCTGGAATTCATACACGCCCAACAGGCTGCCGCTGCGCTTGGCCACGCCGAGAATGCGGCTGCCGGTGGGGATGGCTTTATCGCCCTTGGTCACTTCGGCATCGATGTAGGCGAACGCGCCGATCACGCGCACTGCCTCGCTCAGTTGCCCGCTCAGTTGCAGGTCAAACCCTTGGCTGCGTGCCTTGCCCATGGCGCGTTGGGTGTCGGTGGCCGGGTCCACGGTCAGCACGTTTTCCTTCTCGATGTGGAACGCGGCGAGGGTGGCGCTGAGGCGCTCGTCGAACAGCTCGCTCTTGATCCCCACTTCATACCCCACGCCCTCTTCAGGCTTGAAGGATTTGCCGCCAGCGTCCAGGCCGTTGTTCGGTTTGAATGAGGTCGAGGCGTTGGCGAACACCCCGACTTCAGGCGTGAGCTGGTAGAGCAGGCCGGCGCGCTGGGTCAGGGCGTCGTGGGTCTGGCGGCTCTTGGCGTGATGACGGGTGAAGTCGTCGGTGTGTTGCTCGAAGTGCTCGAAGCGCGCGCCGAGCATGCCGCGCAGGCGTTCGGTGAAGACGATCTGGTCTTGCAGGTTCAGTGCCTGGCTTTTTACCTGTTCGGAGAAGTCGGTGCCGGAGCGCTCGCCATCGGGTTTGGGCTGGCCGTAGACCGGGTTGTAGATGTCGATCGCGTAGGGGCTGCCGGCGATGGCTGTCACGCGTTCCTTCTTGCGGTAGTCCTCGTACTCGGTGCCGATCAGCAGCTCATGTTGCCAACGACCGATGTCGAACAGACCGCGCAGTTCCAGTTGGGTGATGCTGTCGTGCCAACCCATGGAGCGTTCGCGGTAGCGGCGGTTGATGGTGTGGCCGTCGCTGTTCAGCGCGCGGTTTTCCGAAGCGTCGCCCCACAGGCTGCCTTGTTTGTAATGGCTGGCCAGGCGCAGGGCCCACGTGTCGTTGAGGTGATGTTCGAGGGTGGCCTGGAGGCGGTTGTTGTGGTTGTTGATGTCGCCGTCGTTGGGCTCGCCGAGGAAGGTGGAGCGCGACATGCCGCGCGGCGCGACGATGCCGCGGTCGAAGGTGGAGCGGTGGCGCACGAATTCGCTTTCCACCAGCAGGTGCGTGTCGGGGGCCAGTTGCCAACTGAAGGACGGCGCGACGAACACCCGCTTGGCGTCTACGTGATCGCGGAAACTATGGTTGTCTTCCACCGCCAGGTTGACCCGTGTCAGCAGTTGCCCTTCGCTGTCGAGCGGGGTGTTCACGTCCAGCGCGGTGCGATAGCGGTCCCAACTGCCGGCGCTGGTTTGCAGGGTGGTGAACGCGTCGGGCTGGGGTTTCTTGGTGACGATATTCACCGTGCCGCCGGGATCGCCGCGCCCGTACAGGCTGGCGGCGGGGCCTTTGAGCACTTCGATGCGTTCGAGATTGGCGGCGTCCGGCGTGCTCGGGTAACCGCGGTTGGCGCTGAAGCCGTCCTGGTAGAACTCCGACGTGGTGAAGCCGCGCACGCTGTATTCGTAGAGGGTGAGGCCGCCGAAGTTGTTCTGCTTGGAGACGCCGCCGGCAAATTCCAGGGCGCGTTCCACGTCGGTGCTGCCCAGGTCCTTGAGCACGTTGGCGGGAATCACGCTGATGGATTGCGGGATGTCGCGCAGCGCGGTGTCGGTCTTGGTTGCGCTGGCGGAGCGGGTGGCGCGATAGCCGTTGACCGGGCCGGTGGCGGATTCGTAGGCGTCGGTGGTGACGCTGATGGCGTCCAGTTCAATGCGGGTGTCTTCGGCGCAGGCGGGGTCCAGCAGCAAACCCAAGGCCAGGCCGGCCAAAGGGGGAAACGTGCGAGGCGACATGATAGAGCGTTCCAATGGCGATATTGAAACAATATAACATGTCATTATGTAAGCGGTTCGGTTCTGAAATATGTGCTTACAGGTGCCCGCGAACGGGCACCTGGAGGGCGCGGGTTATTCCTCTTCCGTCACCGGCGCGGGCGGTGGGCGCAGGCCGATTTCCGCCGTCAGGTTGAGCTCTTTACCGTTGCGCATCACCTGGATCGTGACCTTGTCGGTCGGTTTGATCCGCGCCACTTGGTTCATCGACTTGCGGCCATCACCGGCCGGTTCGCCGTCGATGCTGAGGATCACATCGCCCAGTTGCAGGCCGGCCTTTTGCGCCGGGCCGTCGCGGAAGATCCCGGCGACCACGATGCCCGGGCGCCCGGTCAGGCCAAACGACTCGGCCAGTTCCTTGCTCAGCGGCTGCACTTCGATCCCCAGCCAGCCACGGATCACCTGGCCGTGCTCGATGATCGACTTCATCACTTCCATCGCCAGCTTGACCGGGATCGCAAAACCGATGCCCTGGGAGCCGCCGGACTTGGAGAAAATCGCCGTGTTGATGCCGGTCAGGTTGCCGTTGGCATCCACCAGCGCGCCGCCGGAGTTGCCCGGGTTGATCGCGGCGTCGGTCTGGATGAAGTCTTCGTAGCTGTTGAGGCCCAACTGGTTACGCCCGGTGGCGCTGATGATGCCCATGGTGACCGTCTGGCCGACGCCGAACGGGTTGCCGATGGCCAGCGCGACATCGCCGACCCGCAGCCCTTCGGAGCGGCCGATGGTGATCGCGGGCAGGTTTTTCAGGTCGATCTTCAACACCGCGAGGTCGGTTTCCGGGTCGCTGCCGACCACGCGGGCCAGGGTTTCGCGGCCGTCGCGCAGGGCTACCACAATCTGGTCGGCGCCGGTGGTCACGTGGTTGTTGGTGAGGATGTAGCCTTCCGGGCTCATGATCACCCCGGACCCCAGGCTGGATTCCATGCGTCGCTGCTTGGGGCTGTTGTCGCCGAAATAGCGGCGGAACTGCGGGTCTTCGAACAGCGGGTGCGCCGGCTTGTTGACGACCTTGGTGGTGTACAGGTTGACCACCGCAGGGGCGGCGATGACCACGGCGTCGGCGTAGGTCACCGGGCCTTGCACCATCGTATTGGTTTGCGGGGCCTGTTGCAGGTTCACATCAAGGCTCGGTAAGCCCACCCACTGGGGGTAACGCTGAATAATCATCATCGCGATCAGCACGCCAGCCAGCAATGGCCATCCAAAAAAACGCAGTGCCTTGAGCATCAAGTAAGTCCTGACAGGTTGCAGGGGGCGGGGGAGCGCCCATAATGTCGCGCATTATACGAGGCTGCGAGCGCCTCGGAACGGGATATTTAGGAGTCTTTTATGGCCGTTGCTTTGAGCACCCTCGTCGAGGAAGCGGACCGCTACCTTGGCAGCGCAAAAATTGCCGATTACTGCCCCAACGGCCTGCAGGTCGAGGGGCGCCCGCAGGTGATGCGTATCGTCAGCGGCGTCACCGCCAGCCAGGCATTGCTCGACGCCGCCGTCGAAGCCCAGGCCGACCTGGTGCTGGTCCACCACGGTTATTTCTGGAAGGGCGAGAACCCGTGCATCACCGGCATGAAGCAGCGCCGCCTGAAGACCCTGCTCAAGCACGACATCAGCCTGCTGGCCTACCACCTGCCGCTGGACCTGCACGCCGAGGTCGGCAACAACGTACAGCTTGCTCGGCAGTTGGACATCACCGTCGAAGGCCCGCTGGACCCGGCCGACCTCAAGATCGTCGGGCTGGTCGGCTCCCTCGCCGAGCCGCTGTCGCCGCGTGACTTCGCCCACCGCGTGCAGAGCGTGTTGGGGCGCGAGCCGCTGCTGATCGAAGGCAGCGAGATGATCCGCCGCGTCGGCTGGTGTACCGGCGGTGGCCAGGGTTACATCGACCAGGCGATTGCGGCCGGCGTCGACCTGTACCTGAGCGGCGAAGCCTCCGAACAGACCTTCCACAGCGCCCGCGAAAACGACATCAGCTTTATCGCCGCCGGCCATCACGCCACCGAGCGTTACGGTGTGCAGGCGTTGGGCGATTACCTGGCGCGGCGTTTCGCCCTGGAGCATTTGTTCATCGATTGTCCCAACCCGATCTAACGCACACCACCCTCCCACATTTGGGAGGGTTCGGCCGCCCATCGCCGCCAAACCTCGGGGCATATCCATATACCGTTTCGATCTAGTCGGCGCCCTGAATAGAAGCAGGTGCTGTGCTAGCATGCCTCGCTCGAACACGGCCCGCTGGCCGTCCATAAGATCGTTTTTCCGTGAGTAGCCATGGTCGACAAACTGACGCATCTGAAACAGCTGGAGGCGGAAAGCATCCACATCATCCGCGAGGTCGCCGCCGAGTTCGACAACCCGGTGATGCTCTACTCGATCGGTAAAGACTCCGCCGTGATGCTGCACCTGGCACGCAAGGCGTTCTTCCCGGGCAAGCTGCCGTTCCCGGTGATGCACGTCGACACCCAGTGGAAATTCCAGGAGATGTACACGTTCCGCGACCGCATGGTTGAAGAACTGGGCCTGGACCTGATCACCCACGTCAACCCGGACGGTGTGGCGCAGGGCATCAACCCGTTCACCCACGGCAGCGCCAAGCACACCGACATCATGAAGACCGAAGGCCTCAAGCAGGCCCTGGACAAGTATGGTTTCGACGCAGCCTTCGGCGGTGCCCGTCGCGATGAAGAGAAATCCCGTGCCAAAGAGCGCGTGTACTCGTTCCGCGACAGCAAGCACCGCTGGGACCCGAAAAACCAGCGCCCGGAGCTGTGGAACGTCTACAACGGCAACGTCAACAAGGGCGAGTCGATCCGTGTGTTCCCGCTGTCCAACTGGACCGAACTGGACATCTGGCAGTACATCTACCTGGAAGGCATCCCGATCGTGCCGCTGTACTTCGCCGCCGAGCGCGATGTGATCGAGAAGAACGGCACGTTGATCATGATCGACGACGACCGCATCCTCGAGCACCTGTCCGACGAAGACAAAGCCCGCATCGTCAAAAAGAAAGTCCGTTTCCGTACCCTTGGCTGCTACCCGTTGACGGGCGCGGTGGAGTCCGAAGCGGAGACGCTGACGGACATCATTCAGGAAATGCTCCTGACGCGAACTTCCGAGCGCCAGGGCCGGGTCATCGACCACGATGGTGCCGGCTCGATGGAAGATAAAAAACGTCAAGGCTATTTCTAAGGGGTTGTCATGTCGCATCAATCTGATTTGATCAGCGAGGACATCCTCGCCTACCTGGGCCAGCACGAGCGCAAGGAAATGTTGCGCTTCCTGACCTGCGGCAACGTCGACGACGGCAAGAGCACCCTGATCGGGCGCCTGCTGCACGACTCCAAGATGATCTACGAAGATCACCTGGAAGCCATCACCCGCGATTCGAAGAAGGTCGGCACCACCGGTGACGACATCGACCTGGCTCTGCTGGTCGACGGCCTGCAGGCCGAGCGCGAGCAAGGCATCACCATCGATGTCGCCTACCGCTACTTCTCCACCGCCAAGCGTAAATTCATCATCGCCGACACCCCCGGCCATGAGCAGTACACCCGCAACATGGCCACCGGTGCGTCCACCTGTGACCTGGCGATCATCCTGGTCGACGCGCGCTACGGCGTGCAGACCCAGACCCGTCGCCACAGCTTCATTGCCTCGTTGCTGGGCATCAAGCACATCGTGGTCGCCATCAACAAGATGGACCTCAACGGCTTCGACGAAGGCGTATTCGAGCAGATCAAGGCCGACTACCTGAAGTTCGCCGACGGTATCGCCTTCAAACCGAGCACCATGGCATTTGTGCCGATGTCGGCGCTCAAGGGCGACAACGTGGTGAACAAGAGCGAGCGTTCGCCGTGGTACACCGGCCAGTCGCTGATGGAGATCCTCGAGACCGTCGAGATCGCCAACGACCGCAACTACACCGACCTGCGTTTCCCGGTGCAGTACGTCAACCGTCCGAACCTGAACTTCCGCGGTTTTGCCGGCACCCTGGCCAGCGGCATCGTCCACAAGGGCGACGAAGTCGTGGTGCTGCCGTCGGGCAAGAGCAGCCGCGTCAAATCCATCGTCACCTTCGACGGTGAACTGGAACACGCCGGTCCCGGCCAGGCCGTGACCCTGACCATGGAAGACGAGATCGACATCTCCCGTGGCGACCTGCTGGTGCATGCCGACAACGTGCCGCAAGTGACCGACGCCTTCGACGCCATGCTGGTGTGGATGGCCGAAGAGCCGATGCTGCCGGGCAAGAAATACGACATCAAGCGCGCCACCAGCTATGTGCCGGGTTCCATCACCAGCATCGTGCATCGCGTGGACGTGAACACCCTGGCCGAAGGCCCGGCGAGTTCGCTGCAGTTGAACGAAATCGGCCGGGTCAAGGTCAGCCTCGACGCCGCCATCGCCCTGGACGGTTACGCAAGCAACCGCACCACCGGCGCGTTCATCGTCATCGACCGCTTGACCAATGGCACCGTGGCCGCGGGCATGATCATCGCGCCGCCGGTCAGCCACGGCAGCGTTGCGCAGCACGGCAAGTTGGCCCATGTGGCCACCGAAGAGCGCGCCCAGCGCTTCGGCCAGCAGCCGGCCACCGTGTTGTTCAGCGGCTTGTCGGGCGCCGGCAAAAGCACCCTGGCCTATGCGGTTGAGCGCAAGTTGTTCGACATGGGCCGCGCGGTGTTTGTACTGGATGGCCAGAACCTGCGCCACGACCTGAACAAAGGCTTGCCGCAGGATCGCGTCGGGCGTACCGAGAACTGGCGTCGTGCGGCTCACGTCGCACGCCAGTTCAACGAAGCCGGCCTGCTGACCCTGGCCGCGTTCGTTGCGCCGGATGCCGAAGGGCGTGAACAGGCCAAGGCACTGATCGGTGCCGACCGCTTGCTGACGGTCTACGTGCAGGCTTCGCCGCTGGTGTGTGCCGAGCGCGATCCACAAGGCTTGTACGCGGCCGGTGGGGATAACATCCCTGGTGAGTCCTTCCCCTACGACGTGCCGTTGAATGCCGATCTGGTGATCGACACCCAGGCCCTGTCGCTGGAAGACAGCGTCAAGCAAGTGCTGGAGCTGTTGCGTCAGCGCGGAGCGATATAGGCGCGCTGATAAGCGTTAAGCGTCAAGCTGCAAAAAAGCCCGTCAGCGTGTGAATCGCGACGGGCTTTTTAGTGTGTCTGAGGGTTAAATTTCTTCGCGAGCAGGGACATCAGTTTGGGTGATTACGTCACTGTCTCTTTTTTCTGAGAGGGTTGCTTCCGAGGTGGTATTGATGGTGTTTTTGCCTCCGCCTATACGAATGTCGCCCTTGCCTTCGGTGGTGATGAAGGAGGCTCCGCCACTACTGGTGATAGAGAACCTTCCGGAAAGTGAGGTCATTGTGTCGCGGTCCCCGCGGCCAGCGATATGAGTCGCCTGATCGGGGCCACCACCTGTTCCGCTCCTCATGATGTTGTTGCCGGCACCGCCGTCAAGTGAGTTATACCGACTTAGTCCCCCGGTCAGAAAGTCGTTGCCGCCTTGTCCTTCAAGCATGCCCCCGCCACTCCCCAAGGACGCTTCATCATCACCGTTACCCAAGTATGCGAATGTTAGGCCGCCTCCGCTCTTGACGTGATCGTCACCGTCTCCGGTGTAGATCGCAACGGTGTTTTTTACGTCTTCATCTACAGTGACCCGGTCGTTGCCGCCGTTGGTTTTGATAAGGAGTGTTTTTAAGGCCTTTTCGTTCTCCAGATTTAACGGGTAACTTTCCCCGTTGATATCTGCCGTAACCTTATTGTCACTGCCCAGGCGAATGTGAATGCGGTCGTTTTCGTTACCCGTATTAATGGTGACGCGTTTAGGTATGCCTGGAGTATTGGCTTCCTGGAGATCGTAATCTGCGCTGATCGTTAGATTGCCGTCTTCGTATGTCTTGCTGTAGACATCCGGTGTCGACTGGTCACGTCCTGGGTGAAGTCGACTAACTAGAAGTGAGGGCAGCGAATATGGAACATAGGGTGCGGATGTCGGCGAGATGTTCATGAAGTTGGTTCCGTAAGTTTTCTGATGGTATTGCATTCTGCGTAGACACTTGATTCATGCGTCTGGCGCCCACCTGAGGGCGCATTGCCTGAGTGGTGTTTAATGGATAGCGGTTTCTGTTGAACTTGTTTCTGCGAGTAACAAGTCGGCCGGTGTTTGGTGCGATATAAACCTTGCCACCACAAAAAGCCCGCCACCGATCACTCGGTGGCGGGCTTTTTACATGCTCAAGAACGTCTCGGTTGAATGTGGGAGGGGGCTTGCCCCCGATTGCAGAGTGTCAGTCAGAGCATCGGGTGACTGAACCACCGCTATCGGGGGCAAGCCCCCTCCCACCTTTTGATCAGTGGCGGCCTGGGTAGTCGGTGTGCAACTGTTTCAGCAGCGCGTCCTTGTCTTCCCACAACCGGTTGATCCAGGCCTGGAACGCCAGCCGATACTCGCTATCCTGCTCATAATTCTTGCCAATGAACTCGGCCGGAATCTGCACCTCTTCGAACTGCACCACCACGTCCTGCACATTCCCACACAACAAGTCCCAGTAGCCTGGGCGTCCGGCGGGGTAGTGGATGGTCACATTGACCAATGACTTGAGCTGCTCACCCATGGCATCCAGCACAAACGCGATACCGCCAGCCTTGGGCTTGAGCAGGTAGCGAAACGGCGACTTCTGCTGCGCATGCTTGCCGACGGTAAACCGCGTGCCTTCGGCAAAGTTGAAAATGCCCACAGGGTTGGCGCGAAACTTCGCGCAGGTCTTGCGGGTGGTTTCCAGGTCCTTGCCTTTCTTCTCCGGGTGTTTTTCCAGGTAGGCCTTGGAGTAGCGCTTCATGAACGGAAAGCCCAACGCCCACCAGGCCAGGCCAATCACCGGCACCCAGATCAGTTCCTGCTTGAGAAAGAACTTCAGCGGGCGAATCCGGCGATTGAGCACATATTGCAGGACCATGATGTCGACCCAGCTCTGGTGGTTGCTGGTCACCAGATAAGAGTGCTGGTAGTCCAGCCCTTCCAGGCCTTTGAGGTGCCAGTGGGTGCGCCGTACCAGGTTCATCCACGCCTTGTTGTTGCTGATCCAGGCTTCATGGGTGTGGTTCATCAGCCATTCGCTGAAACGTTTGGCGAACGGCAGGGCCTTGAACAGTGCGACGATGAACAGGAACGAACACAGCAGGATCGTGTTCAGCGCCAGCAGCAACGACGCGATTACCCCGCGCACGGCGGCAGGTAGAAAATCCAGCATTTAGATATCCATAGGTCGGTTGGCGGCTTGAATCGCGGTCAGGGCGATGGTGTACACAATGTCGTCGACCTGGGCGCCGCGCGGCAGGTCGTTCACCGGTTTGCGCAGGCCCTGGAGCATCGGCCCGAGGCTGACGCAATCGGCGCTGCGTTGTACCGCCTTGTGGGTGGTGTTGCCGGTGTTCAGGTCGGGGAACACGAAGACCGTGGCCTTGCCCGCCACCAGGCTGTTGGGCGCCAGTTGCCGGGCGACGGTTTCGTTGGCGGCGGCATCGTATTGCAACGGGCCGTCGATCAGCAGCGAACTTTGCTGTTCATGGGCGAGCAGGGTGGCTTCGCGGACCTTTTCCACCTCTTCGCCGCTGGCCGACTCACCGCTGGAATAGCTGATCATCGCCACCCGTGGGGTGATACCGAACGCGGCCGCCGAATCGGCGCTCTGCAGGGCGATTTCCGCCAGTTCGGCGGCGCTCGGGTGCGGGTTCATCACGCAGTCGCCGTACACCAGCACCTGTTCGGGGAACAGCATGAAGAACACCGACGACACCAGGGTGCAGCCCGGCGCGGTCTTGATCAGTTGCAGGGCCGGGCGGATGGTGTTCGCGGTGGAGTGGATAACGCCGGAGACCAGGCCGTCGACTTCATCCAGTGCGAGCATCATGGTCGCGATCACCACGGTGTCTTCGAGCTGCTGTTCGGCCATCGGCGCGTTGAGGCTTTTGCTTTTGCGCAACGCGACCATCGGTTCGACATAACGCTCGCGGATCAGGTCCGGGTCGAGAATCTCCAGGCCTTCGGGCAATTCGATGCCCTGGGCGCGGGCGACCGCTTCGACGTCCGCCGGCTTGGCCAGCAACACGCAGCGGGCAATGCCGCGGGCCTGGCAGATCGCGGCGGCTTGCACGGTCAACGGCTCGCTGCCTTCGGGCAGGACGATGCGCTTGTTGGCGGCCTGGGCGCGTTGGATCAACTGGTAGCGGAACACCGCCGGCGACAGGCGCATTTCCCGTGGCGTGCCGCAGCGTTGGTGCAGCCAGCGCGCATCGAGGTGGCTGGCGACGAAATCGGTGATGATCTCGGCCCGCTCACGGTCATCGATGGGGATTTCCTTGTTCAGGTTGTTGAGCAGGTTCGCTGTCTCATAGGAACCGGTACTCACCGACAGCACCGGCAACCCGGCCTGGAACGCGCCTCGACAGAGGTCCATGATGCGCGGGTCGGGCAGGGTGTCGCTGGTCAGCAGCAGGCCGGCCAGGGGCACGCCGTTGATCGCCGCCAGGCTGACGGCGAGGATGATGTCGTCGCGGTCACCCGGTGTCACCACCAGCACGCCCGGCTTGAGCAGTTCCACGGTGTTGCGCATGGTGCGGGCGCAGATGATGATCTTGGTCATGCGCCGGGTTTCGTAATCCCCGGCGTTGAGGATCTGCGCGCTCATCAGGTCGGCGACGTCACGGGTGCGCGGCGCGTTGAGTTCGGGCTGGAAAGGAATGCAGCCGAGCAGGCGGAAATCCCCGCTGCGCAGCAACGGCGAATGCTCCTTGAGGCGCGCCGAGAAGGCCTCCATGCTTTCATCGGTGCGTACCTTGTTGAGGATCACGCCGAGCACTTTCGGGTCCTTCGGGCCGCCGAACAGTTGGGCCTGCAGCTCCACGCGGCCGGAGAGCTCGGTGAGCACTTCGTTTTCCGGCGCCGAGACCAGGATCACTTCCGCATCCAGGCTCTTGGCCAGGTGCAGGTTGACCCGCGCCGCATAGCTGGCGCTGCGGGTCGGCACCATGCCTTCGACGATCAGCACGTCCTTGCCCACGGCGGCCTGCTGATACAGGGTGATGATTTCTTCGAGCAACTCGTCGAGCTGGCCGTCGCCGAGCATCCGCTCGACATGGGCCAGGCCCAGGGGCTGCGGCGGTTTGAGGCCGTGGGTGCGCGCCACCAGTTCGGTGGAGCGTTCGGGGCCGGTGTCGCCGGGGTGCGGCTGGGCAATCGGTTTGAAGAAGCCGACTTTCAACCCGGCACGTTCAAGGGTGCGGACCAGCCCAAGGCTGATAGAGGTCAGACCCACACCAAAATCGGTGGGCGCGATAAAAAAAGTCTGCATGCGAATTCTCTGGAGGTGCATGGCTTCGGTGGCGCTCTATGGTTGAGTGCCTACCGGGAATCAGGCGCCAAGGTTATCGTTATTCGCGCTCCTGCGCACACCAGCCGCAGGCAAAGGGCTGGCCTATTTTTTCCAGGCGGCGTGCGGGGTCGAGCACCCAGGCGCGCGATTGCCAGGGCGGCTGGTGGCGCAGGTGCTGGGTGTGGCCGCAGGACAGCTCGGCAACCCAGTGCCGGTCGTCGTCCTGGTGGAATCCGATGATGACGACGGCCGTTGATTGGTCCCGTCCGTCCGGGTTCTGTTCGCTTTCGGGCAAATCCTTGTTTAGACTTGTCCGTTCTTCATTCTTATGCAAAAGGTCTCGCCCCATGACGATCGCCGCTAACAAGGCTGTCTCCATCGACTATACCCTGACCAACGACGCTGGTGAGGTCATCGACAGCTCAGCCGGCGGCGCGCCGCTGGTCTACCTGCAAGGCGCAGGCAACATTATCCCGGGCCTGGAAAACGCCCTGGTCGGCAAGAGCGTCGGTGATGAACTGACCGTTGTCGTAGAGCCTGAAAATGCTTACGGCGAATACTCCGCCGAACTGGTCAGCACCCTGAGCCGCAGCATGTTCGAAGGTGTCGACGAACTGGAAGTGGGCATGCAGTTCCACGCTTCCGCGCCGGACGGCCAAATGCAGATCGTCACCATCCGTGATCTGGACGGCGACGACGTCACTGTCGACGGTAACCACCCTCTGGCAGGCCAGCGCCTGAACTTCCAAGTGAAGATCGTTGCCATCCGCGACGCTTCCCAGGAAGAAGTCGCTCACGGCCACGTCCACGGTGAAGGCGGTCATCACCATTGATCGATGTTTTGATCAGGTGGTAGCAAAAACGCCCCGACTGGTTCGGGGCGTTTTTTTGTGCCTGCAATAAAGATGTATGGCGCCCAAACAAAAATGCCCCGGACCTTTCGGTACGGGGCATTTCTTAACTGTTACGCAGGTAAACCTGCGTGGCAGTTTATCGCTTAGGCTGCAGCAGCAAGGTTCAGAGCCTTGATGTGGCCGTTCAGGCGACCTTTATGGCGAGCAGCTTTGTTCTTGTGGATGATGCCTTTATCGGCCATACGGTCGATAACTGGCACAGCCAGAACGTAAGCAGCTTGAGCTTTTTCAGCGTCTTTTGCGTCAATGGCCTTAACTACATTCTTGATGTAGGTACGAACCATGGAACGCAGGCTGGCGTTGTGGCTGCGACGCTTCTCAGCCTGTTTTGCACGTTTTTTGGCGGAAGGTGTGTTGGCCACCGTCGAGCTCCTCGAAAGACTTTTTAGGAAATAGCAAACAAAATAGGCCGCGAATCATGCCGATGAGTTGATGGGTTGTCAAGGGCGGTTGATGCGAACTGCTGAGTGGTCGATCTGAAGAGGCGGGTGATTTATTTCCGGCGCTTGACCTGTAAACTCGCGAGCTTTGGCGCTGTGCTGTTGCAGGCGCGCAGTATCGCATAAGTAGGCGCGTAGTTCGCCTGCTCTTTATCTATAGGCGCAAACTCTTTCAATGAATCTGCTCAAATCGTTGGCTGCCGTCAGCTCAATCACGATGATTTCCCGGGTATTGGGGTTTGTGCGTGACACCTTGTTGGCACGCATTTTCGGCGCCAGCATGGCCACGGATGCGTTCTTCATTGCCTTTAAACTGCCCAACCTGTTGCGGCGGATCTTCGCCGAGGGCGCGTTTTCCCAGGCGTTCGTGCCGATTCTGGCGGAATACAAGACGCAGCAGGGCGAGGAGGCGACCCGCACATTCATTGCCTATGTCTCGGGCTTGCTGACCCTGGTGCTGATGCTGGTGACTGTGATCGGCATGCTCGCCGCGCCGTGGGTGATCTGGGCCACGGCGCCCGGTTTTGCCAATACGCCGGAAAAATTCGCGCTGACCACTGATCTGCTGCGTGTGACTTTCCCCTACATATTGCTGATTTCCCTGTCATCCCTGGCTGGCGCCATCCTCAATACCTGGAACCGTTTCTCGGTGCCGGCGTTCGTGCCGACCCTGCTTAACGTCAGCATGATTATTTTCGCGCTGTTCCTCACGCCCTACTTCGATCCGCCGGTCATGGCCCTGGGCTGGGCCGTCCTGGCCGGCGGCCTGGCGCAATTGCTCTACCAACTGCCGCACCTGAAAAAGATCGGCATGCTCGTGTTGCCGCGCCTGAACCTCAAGGACACCGGCGTCTGGCGCGTGATGCGCAATATGCTGCCAGCGATCCTCGGGGTGTCGGTCAGCCAGATTTCGCTGATCATCAATACCGCGTTCGCCTCATTGCTGGTGTCCGGTTCGGTGTCGTGGATGTACTACGCCGATCGCTTGATGGAGCTGCCGTCCGGCGTCCTCGGCGTGGCCCTGGGCACGATTCTGCTGCCGACGCTGGCGCGTACTTACGCGAGCAAGGACCGCCATGAATACTCGCGCATTCTCGATTGGGGCCTGCGCCTGTGCTTCGTGCTGGTGTTGCCGTGCTCGCTGGCCCTGGGAATCCTCGCCGAGCCACTGACGGTGTCGTTGTTCCAGTACGGGCAATTCGGCGCGCACGATGCCTTGATGACTCAGCACGCGCTGATCGCTTACTCGGTCGGTCTGCTTGGGATTATCGTGATCAAAGTGCTGGCGCCGGGGTTCTACGCCCAGCAAAACATCCGCACGCCGGTGAAGATCGCGATCTTCACGCTGATCGTCACGCAACTGCTCAACCTGGTGTTCATCGGTCCGCTGGCGCATGCCGGCCTGGCCCTGGCCATCAGCGCCGGTGCCTGTATCAATGCCGGCCTGCTGTTTTACCAACTGCGCAAACAGCAGATGTTCCAGCCGCAGCCTGGCTGGGGCATGTTTGCCCTCAAGCTGCTGGTGGCGGTGGCGATGATGTCGGCGGTATTGCTGGGTCTGATGCACTTCATGCCGGCCTGGGATCAAGGCCATATGCTCGAGCGTTTCTTGCGCCTGGGCGTGCTGGTGGTGGCGGGCGTGGTGGTGTACTTCGGGATGTTGCTGCTGCAAGGTTTCCGCCTGCGGGATTTCAATCGCAAGGCGCTGGGTTAGCGAGTTTGCCGCGATAAAACCGGTGTTTTATCGATTCCATCCATTTTGCCCTGCGCTGTTGCCTGTGATCCGGGGCCGGGTGTGGTTATAATCGACCACTTTATGAGCAAGAAGCGCGTTATGCAGCTGGTTCGAGGTCTCCACAACCTGCGCCCCCAGCATCGGGGCTGCGTCGCCACTATTGGCAACTTTGACGGTGTACACCGTGGCCACCAGGCTATCCTGGCCCGGCTGCGCGAGCGTGCGGTCGAGTTGGGCGTGCCCAGCTGCGTGGTGATTTTTGAGCCACAGCCGCGGGAATTCTTTACCCCGGAAACGGCGCCAGCGCGCCTGGCCCGCTTGCGCGACAAGCTGCAACTGTTGGCCGAGGAGGGCGTGGACCGTGTGCTGTGCCTGGCCTTCAACCAGCGTTTGCGCAGCCTCAGCGCCGCCGAGTTCGTCGACCGTATCCTGGTGGATGGCTTGGGCGTACAGCACCTGGAGGTCGGCGACGACTTCCGTTTCGGCTGTGATCGGGTCGGCGATTTCGATTTTCTGCAGCACGCCGGCGTAACCCAGGGTTTTACCGTCGAAGCCGCGCAAACCGTCGAACTGGACGGCCTGCGCGTGAGCAGTACCCAGGTGCGTAATGCCCTGGCCGCTGCCGACTTCGCCTTGGCCGAGCGTTTGCTCGGTCGCCCGTTCCGCATTGCCGGGCGGGTATTGCACGGCCAGAAGCTGGCGCGCCAACTGGGCACGCCAACCGCCAACGTGCAGCTCAAGCGCCGTCGTGTGCCGCTGACCGGGGTTTACCTGGTGAGCGTCGACATCGACGGCCAATCGTGGCCGGGAGTCGCCAATATAGGCGTCAGGCCCACGGTTGCAGGTGATGGCAAGGCCCACCTGGAGGTTCACCTTTTGGATTTTGCCGGTGATCTGTATGACCGGCGTTTGACGGTGGTTTTCCACCAAAAGCTGCGTGAAGAGCAGCGTTTCGCCTCCCTCGAGGCGTTGAAAACGGCGATCAATGCGGATGTCGCCGCCGCCCGTGCCCTAGCCGCACCTAGCGCCCATCGCTAACCGAAGAGCCTTAAATGACCGACTATAAAGCCACGCTAAACCTTCCGGACACCGCCTTCCCAATGAAGGCCGGCCTGCCACAGCGCGAACCGCAGATCCTGCAGCGCTGGGACAGTATTGGCCTGTACGGAAAGTTGCGCGAAATTGGCAAGGATCGTCCGAAATTCGTCCTGCACGACGGCCCTCCTTATGCCAACGGCACGATTCACATCGGTCATGCGCTGAACAAGATTCTCAAGGACATGATCGTCCGCTCGAAGACCCTTTCGGGCTTCGACGCGCCGTATGTCCCGGGTTGGGATTGCCACGGCCTGCCGATCGAACACAAAGTCGAAGTGACCCACGGCAAGAACCTGGGCGCCGATAAAACCCGCGAACTGTGCCGTGCCTACGCCACCGAGCAGATCGAAGGGCAGAAGTCCGAGTTCATCCGCCTGGGTGTCCTGGGCGACTGGGCCAATCCCTACAAGACCATGGATTTCAAGAACGAGGCCGGTGAAATCCGCGCCTTGGCCGAAATCGTCAAGGGCGGTTTCGTGTTCAAGGGCCTCAAGCCCGTGAACTGGTGCTTCGACTGCGGTTCGGCCCTGGCTGAAGCGGAAGTCGAGTACGAAGACAAGAAGTCCTCGACCATCGACGTGGCCTTCCCGATCGCCGACGACGCCAAGCTGGCCGCGGCCTTTGGCCTGGCAAGCCTGGCCAAGCCAGCCGCCATCGTGATCTGGACCACCACCCCGTGGACCATCCCCGCCAACCAGGCGCTGAACGTCCACCCGGAATTCACCTACGCCCTGGTGGATGTCGGTGATCGCCTGCTGGTGCTGGCCGAAGAGATGGTCGAAGCCTGCCTGGCGCGTTACGCGCTGGAAGGTTCGGTGATCGCCACCACCACCGGTTCCGCGCTGGAACTGATCAACTTCCGTCACCCGTTCTACGACCGCCTGTCGCCGGTGTACCTGGCTGACTACGTTGAACTGGGCGCCGGCACCGGCATCGTTCACTCCGCGCCTGCTTACGGCGTAGACGACTTCGTGACCTGCAAGGCCTACGGCATGGTCAACGACGACATCTTGAACCCGGTGCAGAGCAACGGTGTTTATGCGCCGTCCCTGGAATTCTTCGGTGGCCAGTTCATCTTCAAGGCCAACCAGCCGATCATCGACAAGCTGTCGGAAGTCGGCGCGCTGCTGCACACCGAGACCATCAAGCACAGCTACATGCACTGCTGGCGCCACAAGACCCCGCTGATCTACCGCGCCACCGCGCAGTGGTTCATCGGTATGGATAAAGAACCGGCCAGCGGCGACACCTTGCGCAATCGCGCAATCAAAGCCATCGAAGACACCAAGTTCGTCCCGGCCTGGGGCCAGGCGCGCCTGCACTCGATGATCGCCAACCGTCCGGACTGGTGCATCTCCCGCCAGCGCAACTGGGGCGTGCCGATCCCGTTCTTCCTCAACAAGGAAAGCGGCGAGCTGCACCCGCGTACCGTCGAGCTGATGGAAGTCGTGGCCCAGCGCGTTGAGCAGGAAGGCATCGAAGCCTGGTTCAAGCTGGACGCCGCCGAGCTGTTGGGCGACGAAGCGCCGCTGTACGACAAGATCAGCGACACCCTCGACGTGTGGTTCGACTCCGGCACCACCCATTGGCACGTGCTGCGCGGTTCGCACCCGATGGGTCATGCAGCCGGCCCGCGCGCCGACCTGTACCTGGAAGGTTCGGACCAGCACCGTGGCTGGTTCCACTCGTCGCTGCTGACCGGTTGCGCCATCGACGACCACGCACCGTACCGCGAACTGCTGACCCACGGTTTCACCGTCGACGAAAACGGCCGCAAGATGTCCAAGTCCCTGGGCAACGTGATCGCGCCGCAAAAGGTCAACGACACCCTGGGCGCCGACATCATGCGTCTGTGGGTGGCCTCGACCGATTATTCGGGCGAGATGGCCGTGTCGGAGCAGATCCTGCAGCGTAGCGCCGATGCCTACCGCCGTATCCGCAATACCGCACGCTTCATGCTGTCGAACCTGACCGGTTTCAACCCGGCCACCGACATCCTGCCGGCCGAGGACATGCTCGCCCTGGACCGTTGGGCCGTGGACCGTACCCTGTTGCTGCAGCGCGAGTTGCAAGAGCACTACGGCGAATACCGCTTCTGGAACGTCTACTCGAAGATCCACAACTTCTGCGTGCAGGAGCTGGGCGGTTTCTACCTCGACATCATCAAGGATCGCCAGTACACCACCGGCGTCAACAGCAAGGCGCGCCGCTCGGCGCAGACCGCGCTGTACCACATCTCCGAAGCGCTGGTGCGCTGGATCGCACCGATCCTGGCCTTCACTGCCGACGAACTGTGGGAATACCTGCCGGGCGAGCGCAACGAATCGGTGATGCTCAACACTTGGTACGAAGGCCTGACCGAACTGCCGGCCGACTTCGAACTGGGCCGCGAGTACTGGGACGGCGTGATGGCGGTGAAAGTGGCCGTGAACAAGGAGCTGGAAGTGCAGCGCGCGGCCAAGGCCGTCGGTGGCAACCTGCAAGCCGAAGTCACCCTGTTTGCCGAGGAGGGCCTGAGCGCCGACCTGGCCAAGCTGAGCAACGAACTGCGCTTCGTGCTGATCACCTCCACCGCGAGCCTGGCGCCATTCGCCCAGGCCCCGGCGGACGCCGTGGCTACCGAAGTGCCTGGCCTGAAGCTCAAAGTCGTCAAGTCGGCCTTCCCCAAGTGCGCCCGTTGCTGGCACTGCCGTGAAGATGTCGGCGTGAACCCTGAGCATCCGGAAATCTGCGGTCGTTGCGTCGACAACATCAGCGGTGCCGGCGAGGTTCGTCACTATGCCTAACGCCAGTCGTTTCGGACGTCTTGGCTGGCTCGTATTGAGCGTGCTGGTCCTGGTCATCGACCAGGTCAGCAAGGCTCACTTCGAGGGCTCCCTGGAGATGTTCCAGCAGATCGTGGTGATCCCGGATTACTTCAGCTGGACGCTGGCCTATAACACCGGCGCGGCGTTCAGCTTCCTGGCCGATGGCGGCGGCTGGCAGCGCTGGTTGTTCGCTCTGATCGCTGTGGTGGTCAGTGCGGTGCTGGTGGTCTGGCTCAAGCGCCTGGGGCGCGATGACACCTGGCTGGCCATCGCCCTGGCACTGGTGCTGGGTGGCGCGCTGGGCAACCTGTACGACCGCATCGCCCTGGGCCATGTGATCGACTTCATTCTGGTGCATTGGCAGAACCGCTGGTACTTCCCCGCGTTCAATTTTGCCGACAGCGCCATCACCGTCGGTGCAATCATGCTGGCACTCGATATGTTCAAAAGTAAGAAAACCGGAGAGACCGTTCATGACTGATCAGGTATTGGCTGAACAACGCATCGGCCAGAACACGGAAGTCACCTTGCATTTCGCATTGCGCCTGGAGAATGGCGACACGGTCGACAGCACGTTCGACAAATCCCCGGCGACCTTCAAGGTGGGCGATGGCAACCTGCTGCCGGGTTTTGAAGCGGCCTTGTTCGGCTTCAAGGCCGGCGACAAGCGCACCCTGCAGATCCTGCCGGAAAACGCCTTTGGCCAGCCCAACCCGCAAAACGTACAGATCATCCCGCGTTCGCAGTTCCAGGACATGGAACTGTCGGAAGGCCTGCTGGTGATCTTCAACGATGCGGCGAACACCGAGCTGCCGGGTGTGGTCAAAGCCTTCGATGACGCGCAAGTGACCATCGACTTCAACCACCCGTTGGCCGGTAAAACCTTGACGTTTGACGTAGAAATCTTCGACGTTAAAGCGCTCTAACTGACAGAACCGGCTCCTGCGGGCGCTGGCTTGTGTGGGAGCTGGCTTGCCTGCGATGGCATCACCTCGGTGTACCTGATACACCGAGTCGACCGCATCGCAGGCAAGCCAGCTCCCACAAAGACACGAGGCACAGCATGCAAATCAAACTCGCCAACCCCCGTGGCTTCTGCGCCGGCGTGGACCGCGCGATCGAAATCGTCAACCGTGCGCTGGAAGTCTTCGGGCCGCCGATTTATGTGCGCCATGAAGTCGTCCACAACAAATTCGTGGTCGAAGACTTGCGCGCTCGCGGCGCCATCTTTGTCGAAGAGCTCGACCAGGTGCCGGACGACGTTATCGTTATCTTCAGCGCCCACGGCGTATCCCAGGCGGTGCGGACCGAAGCAGCAGGCCGCGGCCTGAAAGTGTTCGATGCCACCTGCCCATTGGTTACCAAGGTGCATATCGAAGTCGCGCGCTACAGCCGCGATGGCCGTGAATGCATCCTGATCGGCCACGCCGGCCACCCGGAAGTCGAAGGCACCATGGGCCAGTACGATGGCAGCAACGGTGGCGCAATCTACCTGGTGGAAGACGAAAAAGACGTCGCCAACCTGCAGGTACGCAACCCTGAGCGTTTGGCCTTCGTCACCCAGACCACGTTGTCGATGGACGACACCAGCCGAGTGATCGATGCCTTGCGCACACGCTTCCCGGCAATTGGCGGCCCACGCAAGGACGACATCTGCTACGCCACGCAAAACCGCCAGGACGCAGTCAAGCAACTGGCCGATGAATGTGATGTGGTGCTGGTTGTCGGCAGCCCTAACAGCTCCAACTCCAACCGCCTGCGTGAACTGGCTGAACGCATGGCCACGCCGGCGTACCTGATCGACGGCGCCGAGGACATGCAGCGCAGCTGGTTCGACGGCGTCGAGCGCATCGGCATCACTGCGGGCGCCTCGGCACCGGAAGTGCTGGTGCGTGGTGTGATCCAGCAGTTGCAGGCCTGGGGCGCCACCGGTGCCGATGAGTTGGCCGGTCGTGAGGAGAACATCACTTTCTCCATGCCCAAGGAGCTGCGGGTGCGTTCGCTGCTCTGAGTCCCAGGGTGTTGAGCGAGCCCCGGCATAATGCCTGCTCGGTTTTATCCCGGCGCAGGCTGATGCGTCCGCTGGGGGCCAGCACCACTTGAAACAGGCTTTGTGCCTGATCCGTGGCGCATACATGCACGGTGCCGGCACGAAAGCCCCCGCCGGCAAAGACCGGCTCGCCCAGCCCGCTGAAGCGTACCTGGCTCCTGACCGGGCCATTGCCCACGATCGGTACGCGCCCATTGTCCTGATGCTCCAGCAGTACGGGATTATCGTCGTCCAGATGGCCTCGCCCGTTCAGGTCCACGATCACCCGCCAGCCCCTGCTCCAATCGTCGTCCAAGGCATGAATGACTACCGCCCGGTTGCGTGCGATGGCTTCGCTGCGCGCATAGCGCAGGCCGCCAACCAAAGACTGGGCCGCACTGTGTCGCTGCTGGGACTCCAGCAACCCCTTGAAACTGGGGACCGCCAGCTGCGCGAGGATGCCGCTCAGGATCAGCCCGAGCAGTAGTTCGATCAGGGTGAAGCCTCGTTGTGTCATGTGCGGTCCCTCCGTGGACGCGATGAATATTCAGGTGGCATGCCTAGGTATAGCGCTCCGGTCGTGGCGTTGAATGCTGGCCTTTATGTCCAAAGTATTTCCCTTTGTTCCGGGAGCGGCACAGGCCGAAAACCGCCGCTAGTCTTGGGCCGCACAGCAGGTTTTTCCTGCTTTTTCCGGCCTTTGACAGGGATGACGACGGTAATGCTTGCTTGCTCGACTGCTTTGTTTCGACCGGTGACTTCCCGCCACCAAACCGGCATGACCCTGATCGAGGTGGTGGTGGCGGTGCTGATTCTGGTGATCGGCCTGCTGGGCGCTGCGGTGGTCCAGCTCAATGCGCTCAAGTACACCGACAGTACGCGGATGACCAGCCAGGCCAGCTTCATCGCCTACGACATGCTGGACCGCATTCGCGCCAATGCTGGCGCCGACTATTCGTGGGTGCGAACCGAGCGCGCGCCACTGTTCACGTCGACGGGCAGCGTGCGCGACCTCGACCTGCATGATTTCGAGGCCAATATCATCGGTTTCGCCGGCGACAGCGGCAGTGGCTCGGTGCTCGTTCGTGCCGACGAGGTGACCGTGAGCATCAGTTGGGATGATGCCAGGGGGGCAAAAAAAGCCGGGGCGAGGGAAACGCTCACACTCACCAGCCGCATCGCCGATGAATCGCAGGTGTCGCAATGAATCGGCGGGTGCGGGGTTTCAGTGTGTTGGAGCTGCTGCTGGCGTTGACGCTCGGGTTGGTGCTGAGCCTTGGGTTCAGCCAAATCGCCATCAGCGCTCGAACCACCGATGCCAGCCAGCAGGCCGCCATGCTGCTGCAGGATGATGCGCGGTTTGCGCTCGGCAAGCTGGTTCAGGACATTCGCCTAGCGGGCATGTTCGGTTGCCTGGCTACGGCATCGATCGAAGGTGCGCCGTTGGCTTTCGATCGACCAATCAGCTGGAGTGCCACGGGTGACGCAAGGTCGCTGACGCTGGTCAGCGCTGAGGTCGGCGAGGACGGCGGCGCGCCGGATTGGACCGTATTGTCCGACTGCTCCGGCTCTGCCCACGCTTATGCCGGTACGCCACCACCCGCCGTGCCGGGGCAGATACGCTTTGCGATACGCCAGCTCACCTACACCTTCGAGGCTGGCCAGCTGAAAGTCAGTACCCCGTCAGCCCCGGCCAAGGCGGTGCTGGTGGACAACGTGCAGGCGTTCGAGATCAGTTTCGGCGTGGCAGCCAAGCCTGACTCGACGCCGGTGGTGGGGTATGACCCCGGCCCGGCCGACAATTCGCTGATACGCAGTGTACGCATCCGTTTGACGCTGCAAGACCCGGACGGGTTGGTGAAGGCGCAAACCTGGAGCGTGGTTGCAGCGCTGCGCAACCGGCTGGGGTAGGGCGACCATGGCAGGGTTTCGTGTTGTTGAACGACGGCAGGTGGGCATGGTGCTGCTGATCAGCCTGGTATTCCTGTTGTTGTTATCGCTGATCGCATTGTCTTCGATGCAGGGTGCGGTGTCCCAGCAGAAGGTCGTTGGCAGTGTCTGGCATCGCAACCAGTCGCTGCAAAGTGCCGAAAGTGGCCTGAGGCTGGGGGAGGCGGCCGTGCGGCGGGCAGGCGCCGCGTGGCCTGTGTGCGCGTCGATCATCACCTGTGCGCCGCTGCGCGAGTCGTCCTCGGTGATAGCTCCCGGAACCGATCCCGTTTCGAGGGTGAACTGGGCCGCCATGGACGGCGGTCTTTACGCGGTTCAAGCGCTCGGGCCTGTCGTGGGGCTGGCTCATTTGCCTGCGCAGATGCCGGCAATGCTCTATCGGGTTACGGCGGTGGGGCTCCGTGGCCAATCGCGCACGGTGCTGGAGGCCATGTATGCGCGGGTGGGCGAGGGAGGGCGCTCGCGGTTTCAGCGAGTGATGTGGCGACAACTTTACTGAGGAGCGGCGCAATGGGCATGGATAGCCAGGGTTTTACATTGATTGAGTTACTGACTGCCGTGGCGATCGTCGCGGTGCTGGCCGGTGTCGTTTATCCGGCGTATGTCGGCCATGTGAACAAGGCCTATCGCGCGGAAATTGTCGTGCTGTTGACCGAGCAAGCTCAGTCTCTGGAGCGGTATTACACGAGCAATGGCAGTTTTATTGATGCAAGCGGCGTCAGCGTCGGCAATGATCGCTATAGAATCACGGCTGCGCTGAACCCTCAGGATTTCAGCCTGCTGGCCACACCAGGCGTCGACTCTGTCATGGCAGGCGACGCTTGCGGGGCATTCAGCCTGACCAGTAGCGGTGCGCGGACCAACCCCGGAGCGGCCCCAGGCATGTCACGCAAGACATGCTGGGGGCAGTGATGGGTGTACTCCATGAGTGGGCGCCGAGTGCGCTTTTCCCTTTTTATCGGCTGGATCAAATGATGGCTAAGCAACAGCGAGTGGTGGTGGTCGGTGGCGGAGTAATCGGCTTGTTGACGGCGTTCAACCTGGCGACCCAGGGCCTGGCAGTCGTACTGCTGGAGCGCTCGGGGCTCGGGCAGGAGTCCTCGTGGGCAGGCGGCGGCATTGTCTCGCCACTGTACCCGTGGCGCTACAGCCCGGCAGTCACGGCTTTGGCTCATTGGTCCCAGGACTTTTATCCACAGCTGGCCGAGCGCTTGTTTGCCGATACCGGCGTTGATCCGGAGGTCCACACCACCGGGCTCTACTGGCTGGACCTGGAGGATGAAGCCGACGCATTGGCCTGGGCCGCCCGTGAAGGACGACCATTGAGCAAGGTGGATGTGTCGGTCGCCCATGATGCGGTTCCGGTGCTGGGCGGTGGTTACTCCCAGGCGATCTACATGGCGAATGTGGCGAATGTGCGCAACCCGCGCCTGATCAAATCCCTCAAGGCGGCGCTGCTGGCGCTCCCAGGCGTGAGGATTCATGAACAGTGCGAAGTTGACGGGTTTGTGTTGGACGGCGACAACGTCGTCGGCGTGAATACGCCTGCCGGGCCGGTGCTCGGTGATCAGGTCGTGCTTGCGGCGGGGGCCTGGAGTGGGCAGTTGCTGGACAAGCTGGGCCTGTCGCTGCCGGTTGAGCCGGTCAAAGGCCAGATGATTTTGTACAAATGCGCCTCGGACTTTCTGTCGAGCATGGTCCTGGCCAACGGGCGTTATGCGATCCCGCGGCGTGACGGGCACATTCTGATTGGCAGTACCCTGGAACATGAAGGGTTCGACAAGACGCCGACCGGATCGGCGCTGGAGAGCCTGAAGGCTTCGGCCGTGGAGTTGATTCCCGCCCTGGCGGATGCCGAGGTGGTTGGCCATTGGGCGGGCCTGCGGCCAGGCTCGCCGGAAGGTATTCCCTACATCGGTCCTGTCCCCGGTTTCAACGGGCTGTGGCTCAATTGCGGGCATTACCGCAACGGCCTCGTGCTGGCGCCGGCGTCGTGCCAGTTATTCGCCGATTTGTTGCTGGGGCACACGCCGATCATCGACCCTGCGCCCTACGCGCCCGCAGGTCGGATCAACGTTGGATAGCTTTCGGCCCTTGCTCCAGATGCGCCTGGGTGCAATACCATTCTTGCCGTGAGCTCAGTGCTCGGTCCTGCGGCAGATGTACGCCGCAGTGAGCGCAGCGCACCATTGGCGTTGCGTCGGGTTCGCCGGAGCGTTGTTGTTTGACGGCCGGGTTTTTGAATTTGCGCCAGAACCATACCGCGGCAGCAATGACGGCAATCCAGAACAGTAGACGAACCATGATGGGCAGTTTCTCGACAAGGAATGCGCCAGTTTAGCCAAGGACGTGGCAGGCGCACAGCGCAATAACGCTTGCGCATAAAAAAGGGAGCCCCGAGGGCTCCCTTTTTACGTTGCGTCGGATGATCAGTCGAACACACCGAAGGTCATGTAGCTGAACCACGAGCGGTCCTGGTTGTTGCCCAGGGCTTGCGGCGCTTGTTCTTCGATCACATCGCCATTTTCATCATGGGGCTTGAGGTCCGCAGGGATGGCTTCCTTGGCGTCCTGGAACTGTTTCATCACGTCCTGGTTGGCGCGGGTTTCACCCGGCGGCAGCGGTGGACGCGACTCGATCAGGCCCAGGGTGTACTTGCTCAGCCACGAACGGTTGTCCGCTTCGGCAACCTGAGGCACGAACTGGCCGTCTTTCAGGCTTGGGTGATCCGGGTAGTTGAGCTTCAGGGTTTCCAGGCTGGTGGCCGCCAGGGCGTCCAGGTGCAGGCGCTGGTAGGCCTCGGTCATCACCGCCAGGCCGTCACCCACGGAAGGGGTTTCCTGGAAGTTTTCCACGACATAGCGACCACGGTTGGCGGCTGCCACGTAAGCCTGACGGGTCAGGTAGTAGTGGGCCACGTGGATTTCGTAGGAGGCCAGCAGGTTACGCAGGTAGATCATGCGCTGCTTGGCGTCCGGCGCGTAGCGGCTGTTGGGATAGCGGCTGGTCAGCTGGGCGAACTCGTTGTAGGAGTCGCGGGCAGCGCCCGGGTCACGCTTGGTCATGTCCAGCGGCAGGAAGCGCGCCAGCAGGCCAACGTCCTGGTCGAACGAGGTCAGGCCCTTGAGGTAGTAGGCATAGTCGACGTTCGGGTGCTGCGGGTGCAGGCGGATAAAACGCTCGGCGGCGGACTTGGCGGCTTCCGGCTCGGCGTTCTTGTAGTTGGCGTAGATCAGCTCGAGCTGGGCCTGGTCGGCGTAGCGCCCGAACGGATAGCGCGACTCCAGGGCCTTCAGCTTGGCTGTGGCACTGGTGTAGCTATTATTGTCCAAGTCTTTTTGAGCTTGTTGATACAGCTCGACTTCGCTCAGGTTTTCGTCGACGACTTCCTTTGTTGACGAGCAAGCAGCAGTCATGGCGAGGATGGCGATCAGCAGCAGGTGTTTCACTTGCATGGCGGCTTGCGTCCCTATGACGGCCGCTGTCTTGGGCGGGGCCGTCCTGTTATGATGAGCGCCCCGTTGAAAGCATCGGGGCAAAAGACGCCGTATTTAACCACAAGCGCGCAGCCGAAACCAAAGGCTGTGCCACGCCTAGTCTGAGCATGTCCGATAAAATTGAACTTCGCGCAGAGGTGCCGTCCGAATTGGGCGGCCAACGCCTCGATCAAGTCGCCGCACAATTATTCGCTGAGCACTCGCGCTCGCGCCTTTCCGCCTGGATCAAAGACGGCCGCCTGACTGTGGATGGAGCGGTTATCCGCCCGCGAGACATAGTCCATGGCGGTGCGATTCTTGAGCTGACTGCCGAGCAGGAAGCCCAGGGAGAATGGATCGCCCAGGACATCGAGCTGGACATCGTCTATGAAGACGACGACATCCTGGTCATCAACAAACCCGCAGGCCTGGTGGTTCACCCGGCGGCCGGGCACGCTGATGGCACCTTGCTCAATGCTCTGTTGCACCATGTGCCGGACATCATCAATGTCCCGCGCTGCGGCATCGTACACCGCCTGGACAAGGACACGACCGGCTTGATGGTGGTGGCCAAGACCATTCAGGCCCAGACGCAGCTGGTTACACAGTTGCAGAGCCGCAGCGTCAGCCGGATCTACGAGTGCATCGTGATCGGCGTCGTGGTGGCGGGTGGCAAGATCAATGCGCCTATCGGTCGTCACGGCCAGCAGCGCCAGCGTATGGCGGTGATGGAAGGCGGCAAGCAGGCCGTCAGCCACTACCGTGTGCTGGAGCGTTTCCGGTCCCACACCCATGTGCGGGTCAAGCTGGAAACCGGCCGTACCCACCAGATTCGCGTACACATGGCGCACATCAACTTCCCGTTGGTCGGAGATCCGGCCTACGGCGGTCGCTTCCGTATTCCGCCGGCGGCCAGTGTCACCATGGTTGAATCGCTGAAGTCCTTCCCGCGTCAGGCGCTGCATGCGCGGTTCCTGGAGCTGGATCATCCGACGAGCGGTAAGCGGATGAGCTGGGAATCGCCTCTGCCGGACGATCTGGTCTGGTTGCTGTCGCTGCTCAGGCAGGATCGCGAGGCATTTATCGGATGAGTGACTGGCTGATTCCTGACTGGCCCGCGCCGGCTCAGGTCAAGGCCTGCGTCACCACCCGTGCGGGCGGCGTCAGCCTGGCGCCGTTCGACAGCCTAAACCTGGGCGATCACGTCGAGGACAGCCCCGAGGCTGTGCTTGAAAATCGCCGTCGCCTCACCGAAGTCTTTCATGTCCGGCCGGCCTGGCTCCGCCAGGTCCACGGCGTGAACGTGGTCGAGGCCGACCCCGAGCGCATTGCCGAAGCCGACGGCAGTTGGACCAGCACGCCGGGCATCGCCTGCACCTCCATGACCGCCGATTGCCTGCCTGCGTTGTTCTGCAACCGCGCCGGCACACGCGTCGCCGCCGCTCACGCGGGTTGGCGTGGCTTGGCCGCGGGCGTGCTGGAGGCCACCGCCGAAAGCCTGCAAGCCGAGCCTGCCGACATATTGGTCTGGCTGGGCCCGGCCATTGGCCCGCAAGCCTTCGAAGTCGGCCCGGAAGTGCGGGAAGCGTTCGTGCAGCAACTGCCGGGCACCGCCCAGGCCTTTGTGCCCAGTCGCAACCCCGGCAAGTTCATGGCCGACATCTACCAGCTGGCCCGTTTGCGCCTGGCTGCCCGCGGTATCACTGCCGTTTACGGTGGCGGGTTCTGCACCGTGAACGATCCGCGCTTCTTTTCTTTCCGCCGCAGTCCACGCACGGGTCGGTTCGCCTCCCTTATTTGGTTGGAGCGCTAGACTCTTCTGATCTACGTCAACTGTCCGACGCTTGAATCTCCCAGAATCGACCACATCTATAGGGCTATCTGGCAGGTTTCTTCATTCAGGATGTGTTTGTAGCTCCGGCCTGCTCAAAAGGAAGGTGACTAATGCGTATTGATCGTTTAACCAGCAAACTGCAATTGGCCTTATCGGACTCCCAGTCCCTGGCAGTCGGCCTCGACCACCCGGCCATTGAGCCTGCGCACTTGATGCAGGCGCTCCTGGAACAGCAAGGTGGTTCTATCAAGCCCTTGCTGATGCAGGTGGGCTTCGACGTCAACAGCCTGCGCAAGGAGTTGAGCAAAGAGCTCGACCAACTGCCGAAAATCCAGAATCCTACCGGCGACGTGAATATGTCCCAGGACCTGGCGCGCCTGCTCAATCAAGCGGACCGCCTGGCTCAGCAGAAGGGCGACCAGTTCATCTCCAGCGAGCTGGTGCTGCTCGCCGCCATGGACGAAAACAGCAAGCTCGGCAAATTGTTGCTGGGCCAGGGCGTCAGCAAAAAAGCCCTGGAAAACGCCATCAACAACCTGCGTGGCGGCGAAGCGGTGAACGACCCCAACCACGAGGAGTCGCGCCAGGCCCTGGATAAATACACTGTCGACCTGACCAAGCGCGCCGAAGAAGGCAAGCTTGACCCGGTGATCGGCCGTGACGACGAGATTCGTCGCACCATCCAGGTCCTGCAGCGCCGTACCAAGAACAACCCGGTGCTGATCGGTGAGCCTGGTGTGGGTAAAACCGCGATTGCCGAGGGCCTGGCCCAGCGCATCATCAACGGTGAAGTGCCTGACGGCCTCAAGGGCAAGCGCCTGCTGTCCCTGGACATGGGGTCGCTGATCGCTGGCGCCAAATTCCGCGGCGAGTTCGAAGAGCGTCTCAAATCCCTGCTTAACGAGCTGTCGAAGCAGGAAGGGCAGATCATTCTGTTTATCGACGAGTTGCACACCATGGTCGGCGCCGGTAAAGGCGAAGGCTCGATGGACGCCGGCAACATGCTCAAGCCTGCCTTGGCGCGGGGTGAGTTGCACTGCGTGGGTGCCACCACGCTCAACGAATACCGCCAGTACATCGAGAAGGATGCAGCCCTTGAGCGGCGCTTCCAGAAAGTGCTGGTGGAAGAGCCGAGCGAAGAAGACACCATCGCGATCCTGCGGGGCCTGAAAGAACGCTATGAGGTCCACCACAAGGTAGCGATCACTGACGGCGCGATCATTGCGGCGGCGAAGTTGAGCCATCGCTATATCACCGACCGGCAGTTGCCCGACAAGGCCATCGACCTGATCGACGAAGCGGCCAGCCGTATCCGCATGGAGATCGACTCCAAGCCGGAAGTGCTCGACCGTCTGGATCGGCGCCTGATTCAACTGAAAGTCGAATCCCAGGCACTGAAAAAAGAAGAGGACGAAGCGGCGAAAAAACGTCTGGAAAAACTTCAGGAAGAAATCCTCCGCTTGGAGCGCGAGTACTCGGACCTCGAGGAAATCTGGAACGCGGAAAAAGCTGAAGTACAGGGTTCGGCACAGATCCAGCAAAAGATCGAGCAGTCGCGCCAGGAGCTGGAAACCGCACGCCGTAAGGGCGACCTGAACCGCATGGCCGAGTTGCAGTACGGGGTGATCCCGGACCTGGAACGCAGCCTGCAGATGGTCGACCAGCATGGTCACAGCGAGAACCAATTGCTGCGCAGCAAGGTGACCGAGGAAGAAATTGCCGAAGTTGTCTCGAAGTGGACCGGTATCCCCGTGTCGAAAATGCTCGAAGGCGAGCGCGACAAGCTGATGAAGATGGAAAGCCTGTTGCACCAGCGCGTCATCGGCCAGGAAGAGGCGGTGGTGGCGGTGTCCAACGCAGTACGGCGTTCCCGTGCGGGGTTGTCCGACCCGAATCGTCCAAGTGGTTCGTTCATGTTCCTCGGCCCGACCGGTGTGGGTAAGACCGAGTTGTGCAAGGCCTTGGCCGAGTTCCTCTTCGACACCGAAGAAGCCATGGTGCGGATCGATATGTCCGAGTTCATGGAGAAACATTCCGTGGCTCGCCTGATCGGGGCGCCACCGGGCTACGTAGGCTACGAGGAAGGCGGTTACCTGACCGAAGCGGTACGGCGCAAGCCTTACTCGGTGATCCTGCTGGATGAGGTCGAGAAGGCCCACCCGGACGTGTTCAACATCTTGCTGCAGGTGCTGGAAGATGGCCGGCTGACGGACAGCCACGGGCGTACTGTGGATTTCCGCAACACGGTGATCGTGATGACCTCCAACCTGGGGTCGGTGCAGATCCAGGAACTGGTGGGCGATCGTGAAGCCCAGCGCGCAGCGGTGATGGATGCGCTGACCACGCACTTCCGCCCGGAATTCATCAACCGGGTCGATGAAGTGGTGATCTTCGAGCCTTTGGCACGGGATCAGATCGCGGGCATCACCGAGATCCAGTTGGGCCGCCTGCGCAGCCGTCTGGCCGAGCGCGAGCTGGCGCTGGAGCTGAGCCCCGAGGCGTTGGACAAGCTGATCGCGGTCGGTTACGACCCGGTGTATGGCGCACGGCCGTTGAAGCGTGCGATCCAGCGCTGGATCGAAAACCCGCTGGCCCAGCTGATTCTGTCGGGCAGCTTTATGCCGGGCACCAGCGTCAAGGCCACGGTGGAAAACGACGAAATCGTCTTCCACTGAGTTCGGTCGGTCGGGCTATAAAGAGAGGGCCTCGCGTTGCGAGGCCTTTTTTTTCGATAGGGCGTTGAACTGTAAGGCAAAGGCTTGTAAAGTGCGCCCCGCAGCAACGTCAGCCCACGGGTTTCTTCTCCCCAAGAAGAAATCAGAAAGAAGCGCAAATCATTGTCTTAAAAGCAATTTAAAGGGTTGACAGGGGTTTTTAAGATTGTAGAATAGCGCGCCTCAGAGACACGAACGTAGCGATACGGACGCATCGAAGAGAAGGTTACACCGCAGTAAAAGTTGTACATTTGAAATGTGTAGTTCCGTGATAGCTCAGTCGGTAGAGCAAATGACTGTTAATCATTGGGTCCCAGGTTCGAGTCCTGGTCACGGAGCCAATTTCAAAACCGGGGTATAGCGCAGTCCGGTAGCGCGCCTGCTTTGGGAGCAGGATGTCAGGAGTTCGAATCCCCTTACCCCGACCATTTTTGGGTCGTTAGCTCAGTTGGTAGAGCAGTTGGCTTTTAACCAATTGGTCGTAGGTTCGAATCCCACACGACCCACCATTTTTGAGACCAGTTAGCGCTGGAATCAGATCTTAAGATCAGCGGCCAAAAGCTCTGATCGAAGAAGGCGGCTGAGAGGTCGCCTTTGTTTTACCGGGGTATAGCGCAGTCCGGTAGCGCGCCTGCTTTGGGAGCAGGATGTCAGGAGTTCGAATCCCCTTACCCCGACCATATTAAAAATCCTCGTATCGAAAGATACGGGGATTTTTTTTGCCTGAAATTATCCCAAATCCAACACAACACCAATGTGGGAGGGGGCTTGCTCCCGATAGCAGTGTGTCAGCCACTCATTATTTAGCTGACTCACCGTCATCGGGAGCAAGCCCCGTCCCACATTGACCGCGTGTTTAGTGAAGTTTGAGACGTGGCTCGGTTCCGCGCCCAATCCGGCTGCCCAGCATCAGCATCGCCGTGCGGAAGACGCCATATAGCGCCATCTGGTGCATGCGGTACAGCGACACATAGAACATCCGCGCCAACCAGCCTTCCAACATCACGCTGCCTGTGAGGTTGCCCATCAGGTTACCCACCGCAGAGAAGCGCGACAGCGAGATCAGCGAGCCGTAGTCGGTGTATTTGTACGATGGCAGGTCCTTGCCTTCGATCCGCAGCTTCAACGATTTGGCCAACAATGAAGCCTGCTGGTGCGCGGCCTGGGCGCGTGGCGGTACGTTGCGGTCGGTGCCGGGTTGCGGGCAGGCGGCGCAGTCACCGAAGGCGAAGATGTTTTCATCGCGGGTGGTTTGCAGTGTCGGCAGCACCTGCAGTTGATTGATGCGGTTGGTTTCCAGGCCGTCGATGTCCTTGAGGAAGGCGGGCGCACGGATGCCGGCGGCCCACACTTTCAGGCTGGCCGGAATCACTTGGCCGCTGCTGGTGATCAGCGCGTCGGCCGTCACTTCGCTGACCGCCGAGTTGGTCAGCACCGTCACGCCGAGCTTCTCCAGGGTTTTATGCACCGGCCCGCCGATCCGCTCCGGTAGGGCAGGCAGGACCCGTGGGCCGGCTTCGATCAGGGTGATGTGCATGTTTTCCGGTTTGATCCGGTCCAGGCCGTAGGCTGCCAGTTCATGGGCGGCGTTATGCAGTTCGGCCGCCAGTTCAACCCCGGTGGCGCCAGCGCCGACGATGGCCACGCTGATCTTTTCCACCACGTCGGTTTGCCCGGCATGGGCGCGCAGGTAGTGGTTGAGCAACTGCTGATGGAAGCGCTCCGCCTGTTTGCGCGTGTCGAGGAACAGGCAGTGTTGCGCCGCGCCTTCGGTGCCGAAGTCATTGGTGGTACTGCCGACCGCAATCACCAGGCTGTCGTAGCCCAGTACGCGCGCAGGCACCAGTTCGCGGCCTTCTTCGTCGAGGGTCGCGGCCAGTTGGATTTTCTTCTGTTCACGGTCGAGCCCGCTCATGCGCCCCAGCTGGAACTCGAAGTGGTTCCATTTGGCCTGGGCGACATAATTGAGTTCGTCTTCCGAAGAGTTCAGCGAGCCGGCGGCCACTTCGTGCAGCAGCGGTTTCCAGATATGGGTCAGGTTGGTGTCCACCAGCGTGATGCTGGCGGTGCCGCGCTTGCCCAGAGTCTTACCCAGGCGGGTAGCCAACTCCAGGCCGCCGGCGCCGCCGCCGACGATAATAATACGATGGGTCATGGGGATATCTCGCAAGGCTAAAAGAAATCGGAGCGGTTACCCCCGCGAGCGCCAGGCAGCTCATAGCGTCAGGTAACTCAAAAGGCGGCTCAGCAGGCCGAGCCCGATCACCACCACCAGCACCACACCAAGGAGCAGCCACGGCCGGAAAGGCTTGCGCTCGACTCGGTTCTGGGAGAGTTGCAGGTACTCTTCGACATGCTGTTGGTCGTCGGGGTTCAGGCGGCTGGTCATATAAGGCCTCGTCAGGTAGACGTTGCAAAAGGGCGCCACGTTACAGTCAGGGGGTTGGCGGTATCGCCATAAGCGTAGCCTGTGCTCGCGTCACAGGCTGATGCCCACGTCGAACACGATGCTGCGCCCCAGATTGTTGCGCAAGAAATCCGGCGCGTCCGGGTGGGCGAACAGTACCCGGGCAAACGTCGGCCCCACCAGCGACAGCGAGCGCCAGCCCTGGCGCAAGTATTCGGTGGGCGGTGGGAAATGACTGTTGAGGTCCAGCACCTCGCGCTTGAGGCTGGCGAAGGCGACGATATCCAGCTCGCCCAGGTCCATCCCGCGTTCTTTGTAGTTGTGCGCTTTTTTACGCAGGGTCGGCGCCAGGCGCAGCAGGAATTCATGGGCCGGAATCCGCCGCGGCTTGGCTTCGCGCCTGACCAGTTGGCTGAGGGAAAACGCACTGCGTCGACGCAGCAATTCGTCGCGCCATTCATCGTTCAGACGGCGTCCTTCGTCCAGCACGAAAAACACTTCGAAACTGGCGTCACGAAACAGCACGTCCGGCGGTTCTTGCCCGGCGGCATGAAACTCTTCGGCGCGGTACGGCACGTTCAAGCCTTGCAGCAGGCGCTGGCAGACCCAACGCTCACGCTCCCATTTACGGGCATTGGAAAGGAACGCATTGGCTTGTTCGGCTGCCACGGTGAGCAGGCGCAAATAATCTGAGTCATCCATGCGTGCAGCTTAGCGCCCAAACGTGATCTTAAAAACATACTCCGTCGCGAAAAAATAAAGTCTGTCGTTCGCCATTTTGTATTTTGTTATCGCAGGGAACAATCATGCTAAGCTGATGTGCGAATTTCAGAGCGCGCGCGGTTCATCGATGCCAGCGGTGCTCTCTAGATCCCATCATTTTTTGGCAGGATGCCCTGATGAGTTTTGAGCCGGCCCACTTCGTCCAGGTGCCTCCAGAGAAACTGCGCGGCTTCTTCGCGGCGACCGGACTCGATGAGGTTGAGCAAATGGATGTGCTCCTGGCATTGCGTCACAAGGCGACTGCGATCGACGTTCGCTTTGTAGCTCATGAAGCGCCGGAGCTGGTTCTGCTGGCGGAGAGCATCAATGAAAAAGACATTCCCCGAGCACTGCACGATCAGTTCGTGGAACTGGGCGCCGATTTGGAACAGTTGGGCGCGGGACAGCGTGTTGATGCCCCCGTCGATCAGGGCCTGTTGTTGCTGCCTGGCTTGGGCAAATGCGGTTTGGTTGACCTGATAGCCGGGCTCGAGCAGGGCCGCCGGCTCGATAGCCATGCGGAAACGGTAGCTCTGGATGTGAGCCGTCGTGCTATGCACGAAGTCTTTGAGCTCCCATCCTTGCCCCGGTTTGCGCTCCACCATGGCTTCGCCAGCCAGTCGGTTCAATACCTTGAGCAATTGCCCTCGAGGCACGTCGTAACGCCGCAACAGTTGGGCTTCGAAAAACTGGGCGGGTATTTCACCAGCCAAAATATCGTCGACTACGCGAAGATAAAAGTCTTCGAAAGGGTCGCTGGCCAGAGGGAATGCGGACTCCTGGATATCCCCAGCGTCTTGCTTCAGAAAGTAGCCGCGATTGGGTTCTTGAGTCGCAAGATCCCACTCGGCAAGCAAGGCAAACACTCGTCGGATAGGCGAGCGCGAAACGCCCAGCGCTTGAGCGAACGTCTGCTCGCGCAATGGCTCGCCGGCCCGCATCGAGCGGGCGCGAACCATGCCGATGACCTTCGGTGCCAGCTGCAAGGCAAGGTCTTTCTTGATCACAGGCTCTCTCTTGAATGGTCGGCGTCAGTCCGTGCCTGTCGGGGCAGGGCCACATCGAACTGGGGTGGGAAAATACCATACCCGGCAGTGCCGAGTATCTGCGCCGAAGACGCAGGAACTTGTGGAACAACTTTTTAAAGCTCCTTTCCTGGACGGATACCTGCCTTATGCTGAAATTCAACGCTCACCTTGGCTTTCAATTCAATGAATTGCCATTCCTGCAACGCATCGAAGCCGCCGCCGCCGCTGGTTTTCGTGCGGTTGAGTTCCCGTCGCCTTATGAGTTCGACGCGAGTCTGCTTGCAGATCATTTGGCTCAACACAACTTGCCGTTGATTCAATTTTCCGCTCCGGCGGGCCTGACCAAAGGCATCGCGGCCTTGCATGGCAAGGAAGGCGATTTTCGCAGTGGCTTGCTCCAGGCCGCCAACTATGCAAAGGCGCTGGGCTGTTCGGACGTCCACATCATGTCGGGCATTACCACTCGGGATGACGCGGCGCTCATCTACGAGAGCAACCTGGAATACACCGTCAAGTATTTTGAAGACCAGGGTTTGAGGCCATTGATCGAAGTCATCTGCGCGCAGGAAATGCCGGGCTATTACATGTCCGACTTCAGCAAGGCGCAGCACGTTCTGGAGACGTTCCCGAGTGTCGGGCTGATTCTTGATCTGTACCACGCTCAGCGCCTGACTGGAGACGCGGCGGATGTCCTGGCGCGGTTTTACGAACGAACCGTGCATGTGCAAATCGCCGACTGTCCGGGGCGTCATCAGCCGGGCACGGGGAGCATGGATTTCTGCGCGCTGTTCACCATATTAGAACAGCGCGGTTATCAGGGATGGATCGGCTGTGAATACCGCCCGACCGGCGTCACGGTTGAAAGCTTGGATTGGATCAAGCCGTTCACTGCTTAGTTGGCGATGCGTCGGAGGCGCAACCAGGGGCGGCGAGAGCATCCTGAGGCTCAGTGTTCGCTTGCTGCCCGCGCTGTGGTTTTTCCGCATTCGTTCAGACTGCAGGAGGTCCCCGGGAGAAAGCCCGGTGTAGACTGTCGACTCGGTTTTTTCCCAAGCATGAGGTGTGCAGTGAAGTTTTTCGCCGTGCTGTTGTTGAGCCTGTTGCCCGTGTGGGCCCAGGCGGTTGAAGTGGGTGAGCGCGTGGCGCCCTGGACGCTGCTGGATCAGTTCGATCAGGCCTACACCCTGGATGACCAGGCACAGGTCCTGTTGGTGGCCCGCAGCATGGATGCCGCCAAGCTGGTGGACGCCGCCCTGCAAGGCCAGCCCAAAGGCTATCTCGAAGCACGGCATGGGGTGTTTGTCGCGGATATCCAGCGCATGCCTCGGCTGGTCGCCAAGCTGTTCGCGGTGCCGGCCATGCAGTCCTACAACTACCGGGTCATGCTGGACCGGGACGCACGCATCGCTCCGCGTTATCCCGCGCCTGTGGATAAGGTGCTGTGGCTGCAACTGAATAACGGCAAGCTGACAGCGCGCCACGAGTACGGCTCTGCGGCTGAACTGCGCGAGGCTCTGGAGCAGGTGAAACCGTGATCAGTGCCGCGGTGCTGGCGCCGGGAACCCTCGGCATCGGCTGGCTGTTGTACGCGCCGGTGCTGTTGTGGGCGATCATGCGTTCGCCGTGGGTCGAGCTGTTTACTGACCGGCGGCGCCAGCATTTGCTGTTCGGTACCGTGTTCGCGTTATTCATGTTGTGGTTGGTGAGGCGCGACTTCGATACCGGGGTCTCCTACCACTTTATCGGCATGACGGCCGTGACCCTGCTGCTCGACTGGCCGCTGGCAATCGTCGGCGGTTTCGCCGCGCAGTTGGGCTTGCTGTTGCTGGGTCGCCAGGACCTGGCGGCCGTGGGCCTCAACGGCCTGCTGCTGGTCGTGCTGCCGGTGCTGGTCACTGAAACCTGCGCGGTGCTTGTCGAGCGGGCACAACCGCGTAACCCGTTCGTCTACATCTTCTGTTCCGGCTTTTTTGCCGCCGCTTTGTCGGCGTTGCTCTGCCTATTGGCCGGGCTGGGGGTGTTGTGGTTCGACGGGCGTTTCGCGATGCCGGAATGGCTGGAGGATTTTGTCGGTTACCTGTGGCTGATCATCTTCCCCGAGGCCTTCATCAACGGCATGGTCATCAGCGCCCTGGTGGTGTTTTGCCCGGAATGGCTGGAGACATTCAACCGCACGCGCTACCTCTCGGCGCCCTGGAAAGACGACAATTCGCAGACTTGACTCAGATCAAATCGCGCCCAGCGTGGCGGGCCCATGCTTTGCGAAACTTTTCCTGAGCAAGATGGGAGCACGGATCATGAGTGTGTATGAATGGGCACGTCAGGAGTTGCGCAGAAGCCAGGACGCGGCACAAGAAATCGGCTTTGATCCAGGCTTGACCTTGCGCGCGATGCTCAGCGCGGTGGTGCAGCAGAGCAAGGGCGTGCGCAGTTTCGAAGACCTGGCCGACGAGTTGCAATACCTGGCAGAGAACCTCGACGACCAGCAGGAATATGCCTTTATGCGGCCTTAATGGCGCGGTGGCAGGTCTTCGGAAAACAGCTCGTCTTCGGCGTCCGGCGCCACGGGGATCTTATGTTCCTCAGCGGCCCAGGCACCCAGGTCGATGAGCTTGCAACGGTCCGAGCAGAACGGCCGGTTGAGGTTGGTCGCTTTCCATTCCACGGGTGCGCCGCAGGTTGGGCATTCGACGGTCAAGGGTTGGCTCATGATCGGCCTCCACGCAAAGTAAGGTAAAAGTGGTGCAGTCGTTCGACCTCGCTGTGCAACCAGGCGAGGTCGCGGTCATTGACCAGCACGTCATCGGCATGGCTCAGGCGCTCTTCGCGGCTGGACTGGGCCTTGAGTATCGCCTGCACCTGTTGTTCGCTGATGCCGTCGCGCTGCAGGGTACGCTGAATCTGCAGGGATTGCGGCACGTCGATCACCAGGATGCGTTGGGTCATGCTGTGCTGGCCGGATTCGATCAGCAGCGGCGACACCAGGATCGCGTAAGGCGAGCGCGCACGCGCCAGGTGGTTGCGAATCTCTTCGCCAATCAACGGGTGCAGCAAGGCTTCCAGCCAGCGGCGTTCTTGCGGCACTTCAAAGATCAACTTGCGCAATGCGGCGCGGTCCAACTGGCCGTCGGGCTGCAGCACGCCGGCACCGAAGTGTTCGACAATGCTGGCGAGCGCCGGCCGGCCGGGTTCGACCACCCAGCGCGCGGCGTGATCGGCGTCTACCAGGTCTACGCCGAGGTCGCTGAAGTGCTGGGCCGCGGCGCTCTTGCCGCTGCCGATGCCGCCCGTAAGGCCAAGAATCCAGGGTGTTGCAACAGGAGTGGTCATTTGAAACCGACAGACTGCAAATAGAAGTCGGTTATTTGACCACCCCAGAGCACGGCAATCCAGCCGGCAATTGCCAGATAGGGACCAAACGGCATCGGCGTGGCCGCCTGGATCTTGCTCCGACGCAGCAGGATCAGCCCGCCGCACACGCCCACCAGCGATGACATCAGCAGCGTCATCGGCAGGATTTGCCAGCCACCCCAGGCGCCGAGCAGCGCCAACAACTTGAAGTCGCCGTAGCCCATGCCGTCCTTGCCGGTGGCCAGCTTGAACAGCCAGAACACCGTCCACAGGCTCATGTAGCCGATCACCGCACCCCACAGTGCATCGGGCAGGGGCACCAGCAGCTCGACGCTGTTAAGCATCAGCCCCAGCCACAACAGCGGCAGGACCAGCACGTCGGGCAGCAGTTGGTGGTCGACGTCGATCAGGCTCATCGCCAACAAGCCCCAGCTCAACAGCATCACTGCGCCCGCTTGCCAGCCAAAGCCGAAATGCCAGGCCACCACGGCCGAGATCAACCCGCACGCCAGTTCGGTCAAGGGATAACGCGCACTGATCGCTTCGCGGCAATGGGCACAGCGGCCCCGGAGCATCAGGTAGCTGAGCAGCGGGATGTTTTCCCACGGCCGAATCGGCTGATTGCAGTGTGGGCAGCAGGAATTGGGCTGCATCAGGTTGTATCTCGGCCCGACGGGGTCGCCGGGCAAACCGAGCACTTCATGGGCCTGTGCGCGCCATTCCCGTTCAAGCATTTTCGGCAGGCGCCACACCAGCACGTTGAGGAAACTGCCCACGATCAAGCCCAGCACCATTGCCATGGCGACAAAGGCCCACGGCTGCTGGCTCAACAGCAGGCTCAAAATGCCGTACCGAGTTGGAAGACCGGCAGGTACAGGGCGATTACCAAAGCGCCGACAATCCCGCCGAGCACCACCATGATCAGCGGTTCCATCAGGCTGGTGAGTTGGTCGACCAGCGTGTCGACGTCCGACTCATAGTGGCTCGCGACTTTTTCCAGCATGTGCTCCAGGGTGCCGGATTCTTCACCAATCGCCGTCATCTGGATCGCCATGCCAGGGAACAGACCGCTGGTAGCCATGGCCCGATTCAACGGCATGCCTGTGGATACATCGTGACGCATATGTTCGATAGCCTGTTTGAATAGCTGGTTGCCGGCAGCGGCGGCCACTGAATCCAGGGCCTGCACCAAAGGCACTCCGGCCGCGAACGTAGTCGAAAGCGTGCGTGCGTAGAGGGCGACCGCCGACTTTTTCAGCAGTGTGCCTGCCAGGGGCGCTTTCAACAAACCGGCATCCAGCCAATGACGAAAACCGGGCGATACGCGATAGGCCCGGCGCAACCCCAGACCTCCCGCGCCCAGGCTGAGCGCCAGCATCCACCAGGCTTGTTGCAGGAACTCGGACAAGGCAATCACGTACAGAGTAAAACCGGGCAACTCGCTGTCGACGCTGGCGAACAGGTTCTGGAATTGCGGCACCACATGGATCAGCAAGAGACTGCTGACAAGGCTGGCGACCACGATGACCGCGATGGGGTAGGTCATGGCCTTCTTGATCCGGGCCTTGAGCCGTTCGCTCTTTTCCAGGTGATCCGCCACCCGCTCCAGAAGGGTTTCCAGGGCGCCGGCCTGCTCACCCGCCGCCACCAGGTTGCAGTACAGGTCATCGAAGTAGCGCGGCTGTTTGCGCAGGGCCGACGCCAGGGTATTCCCGGCGCCGATCTCCTGTTTCAGGCCTTTTACCAGCCTGTACATGTGACGGTTGTCGAAGCCTTCGCTGATCACGTCGAAGGCTTGCAGCAAGGCAATGCCGGCCTTCAGCAGTGTCGCCAGTTGGCGGGTGAACAGGGCAATGTCCGCCGGTTTGATCGGCGCAGCGAGGCTTGGCAGGCCGGCGGATTGTTTGCGCACGCGGCCAGGGCAAATCCCTTGCTGGCGCAGTTGTGCCTTGACCCGCGCGAGGTCGTGGCTGACGGTTTGCCCGGACACCCTGCGTCCCTGGCGGTTGATGCCTTCCCAGGCGTATGTCGTGGCAGCGTTGGTCATGTCTCTGTTCCGCACACAGGTCGTCGAATCTTTATAGCGTAGCCAGGTGACGGATTCGGATTGCTCGGCGTTCAACGATAAAATGTCAGATTGTGCGTCTTGGACGCGATTGGCCGCTCGCGGGTGAGTACACTGGCGCGGCTGCACGATACGGGGCGCAGGACGCGCCTTGTCATGGGTTCTGTTCTGGAGAGGAATGTGATGCGTCAGAAAGGTTTTACTTTGATCGAGTTGTTGATCGTCGTGGCAATCATCGGCATTTTGGCCACCATTGGCTTGCCCATGTACACCACGCATCAGGCCAAGGCCAAGTTCACGGCCGGGCTGGCTGAAATCACCGCGTTGAAAGCCGGCTACGAGGATGTATTCAACCAAGGCACAGTACCAACCGTGGCATTGATCGGTGGCACCAGCCCGACCGCCAATTGCAAGATCGATGTGGCAGGGGATGTCGCCACCGGCGCCGGTTCCATCAGTTGCGAAATCCTCGACGCCCCGGCACCGGTACTGGGCAAGACCATTACCCTGACGCGCAGCGCCACCGCCGGCTGGAAATGCGCCACGACGGCAGAGGCCAAGTACGCCGCCAAAGGGTGTGGCGCCGACGGGGCATGACTGCCAAACCCTGCGCACGGACGTAAAGGTGGCCGATGTCGTTATCCCCGCAGCAGCGCGACAAGACGTTCCTGGTGATTGCAGCGTGCTTGCTCGCGCTGGGTATCTGCGCACCGTTCAGCGGGCATGACTGGCAACGCGCAATGCAGGTGGCCATGGGCCTGGGCGCGGTGGTGTATGGGTTGACGGTCGTTCCCGTCGAGCGTCTGGTGGACCGGCCGACGGCCCTGGGCCTGGTGCTGATCGTTGGGCTGGGCCTGGTGTCATCGGCACTGGCCCATCAGCCGCTCTGGGCCTTCACCGAGGTCGCGCTGTTCATCAGCTGTGGGGCGATCGCCGTCGCGGTTGCCCTGCTGCGCCGTCATGCAGGTGAGCCGTTGGACCGCGTGCTGATCCTGATGGTGGTGCTGCTGTGCCTGATCAAGTCGATCCAATACCTGTATGCCGGCGCGCTCGCCTTCGCCAGTGGCGCGCGGGTTCTTGATCCGGACGCGTTGCTGTCCGGGTTTTCCAACAAGCGCTTCTACGGTCAATTCCAGACCTTCACCCTGCCATTGCTGGCGCTGCCCTTGCTGATGCCCAAGGTCTCCCGCTCCGTGCGCGGCGCGGTGTTTGCGTTGCTGTGTGTGTGGTGGTTGATCGCGATCAGCGGCGGCACCCGCGGCACCTGGCTCGGCATGGCGGTGGCCGGGGTGGCGTTGACGCTGCTCGGGCCGTGGGGGCGACGCTGGTTGGCCTGGCAATTGGCTGCGGTGTGCGGCGGTTTGTTGCTGTATACGGCGTTGTTCACGCTGTTGACGGGTGCGCTGGGTGTCGAGGTCGGCAGTGGCGTCAGCGATCGCCTCACCACTTCGCTGTCGGGGCGTGGCCCGATCTGGTGGCAGGCCTGGCACATGATCGTCGAGCGTCCGTGGCTGGGGTTCGGGCCGATGCATTTCGCGGATATCGCCAACCCGATCGCCGCGCACCCGCACCAGGCAATCCTGCAATGGGCCAGCGAGTGGGGCGTTCCCTCGGCCTTGTGCGTGGCTGCCTTGGCGTGGCGCGGTGGCTGGGCCACCCTCCGCGTGTTGCGGGCGCGGGCTTGTTCTACGGCGCGCGTGGACTTGCTGCGCGGGTGTCTGTTCGCGGCATTGCTGGGCGCGCTCACGCAAGCAATGGTCGACGGCGTCATCGTGATGCCCAACTCGCAGGTCTGGTTGGCGCTGGTGGTGGGCTGGTTGATGGCGCTGCACGTGTGGCGCGCCGCTCCTGGCGCGTCGCTGCCATGGGCCTGGGCAGGGTGGCGGGTGGCGGCGGTGCTGTCCGTTGGCCTGCTGGTGTGGGTCGTGATGCGTGATGCCCCGCACATCGAGCAAGCCCAGCAAGACTATCTTGAAGGTGGCAACCAACACCTGCAGCCGCGCTTCTGGGCCCAAGGGGTGATTGCCCTGCGACGTCAGTGAGTTGCCGGACGCCCGATGCGGTGCTAGCTTTAGCCCACCGCCCGTGTAGCTCAGCCGGTAGAGCAGCGCACTCGTAACGCGAAGGTCGCAGGTTCGATTCCTGTCTCGGGCACCAAAGCAACACCGTTTTCAGATGATCCCAGAATGGTTCTGAAGGCCAGGCGAGTCGGCATTCGTGCCCGCTCTTTTGTATCTGCGCAACCTTGATGACCCAGATGCATCCCCATTCCTCGATCTAAGAGAACAACATGACCACGACTGAAATGACCCAGGAAGTTCGGCACCAAGCAGCCCTCGACAAATACCTCGGGGAATCGCCGCAGCTTAAAGAAGAGATCAAGGACCTGAGCGCTGACGATCAGCGCGACCAGATCCAGTGGGCATTCGAGGACGAGGCCGAGAGCCAGGGCCTCCAGCCATGGGAGCTGAGCCTCAAGTACACCTCGTCAGCGGACGAGTTCGAAGCCGCACGGCTGGCCTTGCACCAAGAGGCGGCTGAAGTGCTCGGTGTCGAATGGGAAGAGTATTGCGAGATGAATAACCTGGTGGTCTGAACCGCTGTTGCAGGAGCCGGCAACCCGGCTCCTGCAACGGGCTTCAGATACTGAGGCGCATCGACAGGTCCACCGCTTTCACATCCTTGGTCATCGCGCCGATGGAGATGTAGTCCACCCCGGTTTCAGCGATGGGCAGCAGGGTTTTTTCGTTGATCCCGCCGCTGGCTTCCAGCTTGGCTTTGCCGCCGTTCAGGCGCACGGCTTCACGCATGTCGTCCAGGCTCAGTTCGTCGAGCATGATGATATCGGCGCCCGCCGCCAACGCTTCGCGCAATTCGTCCAGGCTTTCCACTTCGACTTCCACCGGTTTGCCCGGGGCGATCTTGTGCGCGGCCGAAATCGCTTGGGCGATACCGCCACAGGCGGCGATATGGTTTTCCTTGATCAGGAACGCGTCATACAAACCGATGCGATGGTTGTGGCAACCGCCGCAGGTCACGGCGTATTTCTGCGCCAGACGCAGGCCCGGCAGCGTCTTGCGCGTGTCGAGCAACTTGACCTGGGTGCTCGCGACGCTATCCGCCAGGTACTGGGCGCGTGTGGCGACGCCGGAGAGCATCTGCAGGAAATTCAGCGCGCTGCGTTCGCCGCTGAGCAGCGAACGTGCCGGGCCTTCGAGGTGGAACAGTGCCTGGTTGGGGCTGACGCGTTCACCGTCGGCCACCAGCCAATGCACCGCGACCCGCGGGTCCAGTTGGCGGAACACCGCGTCCACCCAGGCCGTGCCAGCGATAACGGCCGCATCGCGGGTGATGATCGTGGCCTTGGCCAGCCGTTCGGCCGGGATCAATTGCGCGGTGATGTCGCCGCTGCCGATGTCTTCGCGCAGTGCGCGGCGCACGTTGGCTTCGATTTCGGCGGTGAGGTCGGCAAGACGGAGATTCGGCATAACAGGCTCCACAAACAAAGTGCGCCGATTATAGGGGCTGTGCGCGTTTGAACCCAGTGGCGTGCTCATTTACAGCGCTATGACAGAGTTCGCTGGCGCAACGACCCCCATTTGCAAGATAATCTCGCGCCTTGCAATTGGCGTCATAGCTTTGACGTCCTGGTGGTAACCGGATATTCGCAGTGCCCAACTGGGCCTGCCCCGACTTTGCCCTACCCACACCGCCGTTTCAGGAGGCCTGGATGCACAACGACGGAAAGGTGGTGCCGATCAATAAGGCACAGACCACGCCATCGCCGCTCGCGCGCCTACCGGTGGTGTTGCTGCAGGTTCGCGACAAGGCTGCGCAGCAACTGCAGCAAGGTTTGCAGGAGCTGTTCGATAACGCCGACGACACCCTGTTCGAAATGGCCGACAAGGCCCTTAACAACGTCGACCACCATATTTTCTTTGAAGCCATGCGCGACCTGCGTCTCAAGCGCAAGAATTTCGAGCGCGTGTTCATGGGGCAACTGTTCGAGGCCTTCGCCAACCTGGGCGGGGCAGGGCGCGGTGAACGGCAGTTGGTGCCGGTGGTGTCCTACGACAAGGTGCCCGGCATCCTCAGGGACGACCTGGAAAAAGCCCTGGCGCTGGAGGCAATGCTCGGGCGGGTGCAGCATCGCGACGGCCTCGCCCTGGGGCAACTGACCACTCGCCTGGGCGCCTTGCTCGACAGGTCCATGGATGACTGCGAGAACCCCCTGGGGCCGGCGCTGCTGTGCGAGTTTTTCCTGCGCGCGGGGCGCAGCCTGGGCGTGGAAATTCGCGTCAAGCTGGTCATGCTCAAGCTCTTTGAAAAGTACGTGCTCAGCGACGCCGACCACCTGTACGGTGAGGCCAATCAGTTGCTGGTCGCCACCGGCGTGCTGCCTGAACTCAAGGCGGTGCCGGCCCGTCGTTCCGGCGGGCGCGTACCGTGCAAGCACACGCGCGAAGCCCGGTTGCCAAGCGCCGACCAGCCAGTCGACGAAAATGGCGAGCACGCCTTTTCTACCTTGCGAGCGCTGCTGGGCGCCGTGCGCGGCAGTGTCGCGCCGACCCTGGAAGCCAGCGCCGAGCCCCAGCCCATTGCCACCCGCGACCTGCTGCGGCTGTTGTCCCATTTGCAGCAATACGTGCCGGAGCCGGATGTCGAGGACGACTTCGACCTGCGCAACCAGTTGAAGCAACTGCTGACCCGAGTCAGCGTCAAGAGCGGCAAATCCCGGGTCGTGGAAGAGGCCGACGAAGACGTGATCAACCTGGTCGCGCTGTTGTTCGAATTCATCCTCAATGACCACGCCGTCCCGGACGCCTTCAAGGCCTTGATCGCCCGGTTGCAGATCCCGATGCTCAAACTGGCGGTGCTGGACAAGAGCCTTTTCAGCCGCGCTGGCCATCCGGCGCGGCGGCTGCTCAACGAAATCGCCGGTGCCGCCATCGGTTGGAGCCCGGCTGAGGGTAACCCGCGTGACAGCCTGTACCTGCGCATCGAGCAGGTGGTGCAGCGGTTGCTGAATGATTTTGCCGAAGACCCGGCGATTTTTTCCGAACTGCTGTCGGAGTTCTGCGCGTTTACCGCTGACGAGCACCGGCACAGTGCATTGCTCGAACAGCACACCCGCGATACCGAGGAAGCGCGCCTGCGTAACGAGGCGGCCCGACAGCGCGTGGCCGACGTGCTGAACCGGCGTTTGCTGGGCAAGGTCCTGCCGCGCTCGGTGGTGCAGTTTGTGCAACAGGCCTGGAGCCAGGTGCTGTTGCTGGCCAGCCTCAAGCACGGTGAGCAATCGGTGCAATGGCAGGCGGGGCTGCGCACCCTGGACGAGTTGATCTGGAGCGTTAGCCTGCACGACGACACCGAGGCCGGGCGGCATCTGCTGGAGCAGTTGCCGGCGTTGCTCAAGGCCTTGCGCGACGGGATGAGCGGCGCGGGGTTCGACCCTTTCAGCACCCGTGAGTTCTTTGTTCGGCTGCAGGCCTTGCATGTTCAGGCGTTCGAGGGCGGCGAGAGGTTGATCGAGGTGCAGGAGCCCTTCGTGTTCGACCCTGGCCTGCCCGATGCCGCGCAGGACCTGGCCGCGGATGATCCCGACCTGCTCAAGGTGCGCCAATTGCGCGTCGGCGTTTGGCTGGAGTTCCTGGAACCCGAGGAAACCGCTCTGCGCGGCAAACTGAACGCGATCATGGCACCGGCCGATCGCTATGTTTTCGTCAACCGCGCCGGGCTCAAGGTACTCGAGCGCAGCGCCGGCCAACTGGCCCTGGCGTTCAAGCGTGGTGCGTTGCGTATCCTGGACGAAGCCCTGCTGTTCGAGCGTGCGCTGGCGACGGTGGCGGGTAACTTGCGTCAACTCAATCGCGGCAAGTGATCGCAACCATAGGGCTGAACGCGGCATACTGGTCAGACTTAGTCACGTTCAAGGAACCTGTATGCAGTTGGACCCCGCCAGCGGTTGGTGCCAGGGCATTCGTCATTGCCCTTCGCCCAACTTCAACGAGCGCCCCGCAGGTGAAGTCTCGCTGTTGGTGGTGCATAACATCAGCCTGCCGCCGGCGCAGTTCGCCACCGGCAAGGTGCAGGAATTTTTCCAGAATCGCTTGGATGTCACGGAACATCCTTACTTTGCAGGGATTGCCGACCTACGCGTGTCAGCGCATTTTCTGATTGAACGCGACGGAGGGGTGACGCAGTTTGTGTCCTGCCTCGACCGCGCCTGGCATGCCGGGGTTTCCAGCTTCGAGGGGCGCGAAACGTGCAATGACTTTTCCCTGGGGATCGAGTTGGAAGGTACGGATGACCTGCCGTTTACCGATGCCCAATATGCGTCACTGATCGACCTGACACGTCAGTTGCTGGCGACTTACCCGGGCATCACCCGTCAGCGCATTTGTGGTCACAGCGATATCGCCCCGGGGCGCAAGACCGATCCCGGGCCCGCTTTTGATTGGATGCGCTTTCGCAGCGCCCTGCAGGATGGAGGACACGCACAATGAGTTTCCTGGTGTTGGTGCTGGCGGTCTGGATCGAGAAATTCTCGGCCTTGCGCCAAAAGTTGCAGCGCGACGGCAGATGGCTGCGCGAATTGGCCAGATTGGAATCGAGCCCGCGCCTGGGCGAACAGCCCTGGTTGATTCTGGCGCTGCTGGTGTTGCTGCCGGTGGCCGTGCTGGCGTTGTTGCTGCTGGTGCTGGAACCGGTGGCCTACGGCCTGTTGGCGCTGCCGGTGCATTTGCTGGTGCTGATCTACAGCCTGGGGCGCGGTGATCTGCTGGCCGGGCTTGGCCCGTTCCGCGATGCCTGGCGGCGCGGCGACCTGCAGGCCGCCGAGCATGTGGCCGAGCGTGACCTGAAGGTCGCTGCCGACAGTGGCGAGCAGTTGCTGGAACGTGTCCAGGGGTATCTCCTGTGGCAGGCCTATCAGAGCTTCTTTGCGGTGATCTTCTGGTATTTCCTGTTGGGCCCGGTCGCAGCCCTGGCCTATCGCCTGCTGGCGCTGGCCAGCGAACACAGTCAGAACCCTCTGGTGGCCGAGCGTGCCGCGCAACTGCGGCATGCCTTTGACTGGTTGCCGGTGCGCTTGCTGGCGGCGAGCTTTGCCTTGGTGGGCAACTTTGTCGCGGTCAGCCGAGTGATGCTCCACGAGCTGTTGAGCTGGGACATCAGTGCCGCGCAACTGGTGAACAAAGTCGGCCTGGTGGCCGCCGAAATCCCGCCGCCGGTGGTGGGGGCCGACGGCATCAACAGCCTGGATCGCCTGTGGGAACTGCTGCTGCGCGCGGCGGTGCTGTGGTATGCCGGTTTCGCCATCTGGACCGTGTTGCCCTAGCGGTCACGCTCAATCCCTGTGGGAGCAAGCCTGCTCCCACAGCGCGTTAACTTTACGTTACAAAACTCCCTTGCGATTTGAGCTATACAAGCAGAGCGCCAAATAGTGGCTATCTGCCGCCGCCCTGCGCCTCAAATAAAAATAATAGGAAGGGAGTTCACCTGTGAAGAGCTTGCTCTATCCCGCCGTCGCGCTGATGAACCGCCTGAGCTTCGGCATGAAGTTCAGTTTGATCAGCGTGTTGTTCCTGTTGCCGATGCTGGCGACCAACTATTTTCTGGTGCGCGATTCCTGGCGTGAATTCCAGGGCACCCGCATCGAACTGCAAAGCCTGGATTTGCTCGGCAGCAGCCTGGCCTTGCGCCGTGACCTGGAAACCCTGAACAACCAGGTGCAGATCAACGCGACCCTCGGCCAATCCGGCAAGGCGGGCGATCTGGAGGGCACGATCAACACCCTGGAACAGAGTGTGCTGGCGCGCCTGCAAGGCCTGAGCGCGATGGCCACCGACCCCGAGCAAGTCGCCGTCTTCGACGCCAAGCGCGACGAACTGGTCGGCGCCTTCAAGGCACAGCAACAGGAGTCATCGCTACAGAGCAAAAGTGCGCTGATCGGCAAACTGCTGAACAAGGCGCAGATGCTCAGCCAGATCATCGCCAGCCAATCCGGCTTGAGCCGCGACCCCCAGAGTGATCTGCGCCAGCTCAGCGAACTGATCACCGGCGTCACGCCGCAAGTCACCCAGACGTTGGGCGAAGGGCGGGCAATGGGCGCGTACTCCCTCGGCCAGGGTTTTCTCAACTCCTCCTCCAGCACGCGCTTCGACGAGCTGTTGCAGCAGTTGGAAAAACTCCAGGCCGAATACGGCTTGAAGCTGCAGGACGCCCTGGGCTCCAGCAAAGCCGCCCACACAGCGCTCGACAGCCTGGCCAAGGCCAGCAACGCGAGCCTCAAGCAAGGCAGTGAACTGTTTGAAGAGCAGGTGGTGATGGCCGAAACCCTCGACGCACCGTGGCAGGGCTTCTACGACGACGTGAGTCAACTGATGGCCCAGACCTACCAACTCAATGAGGCCACCCTGGGTTTCCTCGGACAGCAGTTGGAGCAACGGCTGACGCAAAACCGCACGCACATGGTCGTACTGGTGTCGGCCCTGGCGGCAGTGTTTTTGCTGATCTTTTATCTGTACGCCGGTTTCTATGCCTCGACGCGTACCACGTTGCGGCGCTTGGGGGCGATGATGGACAAGGTGGCGGCGGGCGATATGACCGTCACGTTTGTCGCCCGCAGCCGCGACGAGTTGGGCGAACTGGGCCAAGTGTTCAATGGCACCGTGGCCAAGATCCACGACCTGATCGAGCGCGTCGGGCACACCGTCAGCCAGGTTGAGTTGCAGGCCGGCCAGGTCGAGGCGGTCTCGGCCCGCAGTAACCAGGCGGTTTCCGGGCAGCGCAGCCAGATCGAACAGGTGGCGACGGCCATGAACCAGATGTCCTCCACCGCCCAGGAAGTGGCACGCAGCGCGGCGGCGGCGGTGAGCAGCGCCCATAGCGTCAACGATGAAACCGTCAGCGGCCGTGGCCTGGTGCAGTCCCAGCAAGGCAGCATTGCGCGGTTGGCATCGGAGATCGATGAGTCGGTACGCGTGATCAATCAATTGGCCACCGACAGCCAATCCATCAGCAGCGTGCTGGAAGTGATCAAGAGCATCGCCGAGCAAACCAACCTGCTGGCGCTCAACGCCGCGATCGAAGCGGCCCGCGCCGGGGAGCAGGGCCGCGGCTTTGCGGTGGTGGCTGATGAAGTGCGGACCCTGGCCCGGCGCACCCAGCACTCCACTGAAGAGATCGAGCAGATGATCAGCCGCTTGCACAGCGGTGTCGGCGCGGCGGTCAAGGCCATGGGCACCAGCCATGCCATGGCTGAAGGCACCGTGGGCCAGTCGGAAAAGGTCCAGCAGGCCCTGGAAAATATTCTCGGCGCCGTCGGCATGATCGTGGATCAGAACCAGCAGATTGCCGCCGCCGTCGAGCAGCAAACCGCGGTCGCCCACGACATTGACCGCAACATCGTCGAAATCAACCGCGCCGGAGAGCATGCGGCCGACGGTGCGTACCAGACCGAAGCGGCCAGCCGGCAGTTGTCGCAGCAGGTGATCGAACTGAAGCAACTGATCGGCGCATTTCGGGTGTAGGGTCTGTTAGTAGGATTTGTCCTTTGTGGTTGTGGTGTTTGTCTTAATTTTGCGACGTATCTTTTCTGGCGGCGTGAATAGGTGAAAATTTGTTTCACCTGGTCACAGTCCCAAGGAGGCACGGCGATGATCGCTGCATTCGGTATCAGAGGGCGCTGCGCCCGATGCGACATGACGTTTGAACTCAAGCCTTGGCAGTTGAACGCGATTGCCATCGACGAGCCGTTCGAGTGCGTGTATTGCCAGTCGGGCCTGCAGTTGCGGTGTCGCAAACAGCAGCGTCAATTTCGTGCGCTGGACCAGTGGGCGCTGGTTCGCCCGAGCATGATCATCCTGACCTGCGTGACCTTGCTGGTGGCACTGGTGGCGGAGTGGGTGGGGTTACTCAGTGTGATCGAGCAGCTCAACCTTTCACTGGTGACGGTGCTGATCCACTGCCTGGTGCTGCGTTTTGCCCGCCATCGGCAACGCATGACCCTGGACCTGCAGGCCGTCAGCCCGCTACCAATTGAACAGCTCGCACGCGTTGCGTGTGCTCGCCTGCGCCAGCGATAACGGGCTCAGGCCCATGCGCTCGGCCAACGCGGCGCAGATCTCGGGCAGGTGTTCCGGGCTGTTGCGCTGGCCGGGGTGCATGGCGGGGGCCATGTCCGGTGCATCGGTTTCCAGTACCACGGCTTCCAGGGGCAGTTGCGCGAGTACTTTGTGCATGCGCAGCGCCTGTGGCCAGGTGGCCGCGCCGCCCAGGCCCAGTTTGAACCCCAGCTTGATGTACTCGCGCGCCTCTTCGCGGCTGCCGGCGAAGGCGTGGATGATGCCGCCCCGTGGCAGGCGGATGCGCTTGAGGGTGGCGATCACGGCGGCATGGCTGCGGCGCACATGCAGCAGGGCCGGCAGTTGGAAATCCACGGCCATCTTGAGTTGGGCTTCGAACAGGTGTTGCTGGCGTTCACGGTCGAGGTGTTCGAGGAAGTAATCCAGGCCGATCTCGCCCACCGCGCACAATTGCCGATGGCCCCGCAGGCGGGTCAGCCAGTCGCCCAGGGCCGTCAGGTCGGCGGGGCGATGCTCGTCGAGGTACACCGGGTGCAGGCCGAAGGCTGCGAACAAACCTTCATCGTTTTGCACCAGATCCCACAGTCGTTGCCAATTTTGCTGATACACCCCCAACACCACCATGCGCTGTACGCCGAGTTGGCGGCTGTGCGCGAGGACTTGCCGGCGATCGCTGTCGAAGTCCGGGAAGTCCAGGTGGGTGTGGGTGTCGATCAGCTCCACGCTCAAACCTCGTGAATGCGCTGCTTGAAGGTGCGGCCGATGGCGTTTACGCCGGGTTGATACTGTTGTTCTTCAATCGCAGCCAGGGCCAGGCGCAGCGCGGTGTCGGCGATCAGTTGATGTTGCTGGGCCATGGCATTCACCGGCAGCGGCAGGAAATCCAGCAGTTGGGTATCACCGAAGGTGCCCAGGCGCAGCGGCCGCGTCTTGAGCGGGAAGTCATGCAGTGCGTCGAACACGCCTTGCAGCAGCACGTAGGACGTGGTCACCAGCGCGTCAGGCAAATGCCCCAGGCGCTGCAGTAATTGCTCCATCAGTTGCCGGCCGCAGTCGCGGCTGAACGCCTCGCCGTGTTCGACGATCACTTCACCGCCGAACCCCAGCAGCGCTTCACGGAAACCGGCGGCGCGCGCCTGGCTGATACTCAGCTCGGGCCGCGCGCCGATCAGCGCGATCTGCTTGGGCAGCGGTTGCAACAGGCTGCTGGTCAGTTGCTGGCAGGCCCGGCGGTCGTCGCTGACCACCGAGCAGAACTGCGCGGGGTCCATCTCGCGGTCGATGGCGATGACCGGCAAACCCTTGGCTTGCAGCTCGCGATAACTGTCGTCGCTGGCCGGCAGGCAGCTGGCAACGAACAGCGCGTCGCAGCGTCGGGCGCGGAACAGTTGCAGCAACTGGCGCTCGCTGTCGGCGTCATCGTCGGAGCTGGCGATCAGCAATTGATAGCCTCGCGCGCGCGCGCCCTGTTCCAACAACTTGGCAATTCGTGCGTAACTGGGGTTTTCCAGGTCTGGCAGGATGAAACCCAAGGTGCGCGTATGCCGGCTGCGCAGTCCCGCAGCCTGGGGGTTGGGCGTGAAACCATGGGCTTGGACCACCGCACGCACGCGCTCGACGGTTGCGCTGCTGATGCGTTGTTGTTCGGCTTTGCCATTGATGACATAGCTGGCGGTGGTCACGGACACACCGGCGAGACGGGCGATATCACTGAGTTTCAAACCGGGATTTCCTTGTTTTCTGGAGCTTGCCCCGACATTTTGTCCAATCGTAACCGATTACTGCAGACGACCAATGTCTCAGCTCAAGTGCCGAGTGGGTCTTCAAGGATGCGCAATTAACGCGTAATCTGCCACGAATTCTAGATTAAACGTTTCAGCAGGCGTATTTTTGCGATGTTCGCTACTGAGTGGCTACTGCCAACCGACTGCTCAGTCAGTTTGTTCATGAACGACTTTAGACTGATTTATTCAAAACAATACCTAGTGCGCCCGACGCACTAACTAGGAGAACGGCATGCTTGAGCTCACCATAGAGCAGATTTCCATGGGCCAGACGGCTGTGGACAAATCTGCTGCCTTGCACCTGCTCGCTGACAAACTGGTGGCCGACGGCCTGGTCGCCGAGGGTTATCTCAGCGGCTTGCAAGCCCGTGAAGCCCAAGGTTCGACCTTTCTCGGTCAAGGTATCGCGATCCCTCACGGCACCCCCGAAACCCGCGATCAGGTATTTTCCACCGGCGTGCGCCTGCTGCAGTTCCCCGAAGGGGTGGACTGGGGCGATGGCCAGATCGTCTACCTGGCCATTGGCATTGCCGCCAAATCCGACGAACACCTGCGCCTGCTGCAATTGCTGACCCGCGCCCTCGGGGAAACCGACCTGGGCCAGGCACTGCGCCGCGCCGCTTCCGCCGAGGCCCTGCTGAAACTGTTGCAGGGCGCGCCGCAGGAACTGGCATTGGACGCGCAAATGATCGGGCTCAGTGTGTCCGCCGATGATTTTGAAGAGCTGGTGTGGCGTGGCGCCCGCCTGCTGCGCCAGGCCGATTGTGTGAGCAATGGCTTTGCCGCCGTGTTGCAGCAGGTCGATGCGCTGCCCCTGGGCGATGGCCTGTGGTGGTTGCACAGCGAGCAGACCGTCAAGCGCCCGGGGCTGGCGTTTGTCACCCCGGACAAACCCATGCGTTACCTCGGCCAGCCCCTCAATGGTCTGTTCTGCCTGGCCAGCCTCGGCGAGGCGCACCAGACCTTGCTCGAACGCCTGTGTGCGCTGTTGATTGAAGGGCGTGGCCAGGAACTGGGCCGCGCCACCAGCAGCCGTGCGGTGCTTGAAGTATTGGGCGGTGAGCTACCACCCGACTGGCCCAGCGCACGCATCGCCCTGGCCAATGCCCATGGCCTGCACGCGCGGCCGGCGAAGATCCTCGCGCAACTGGCAAAAAGTTTTGACGGCGATATTCGTGTACGCATCGTCGATGGCGCGGTGGGCGCCGTGTCGGTGAAAAGCCTGAGCAAGCTGCTCAGCCTCGGCGCCCGGCGTGGCCAGGTGCTGGAGTTTGTCGCAGAGCCGACGATTGCCGACGATGCGCTGCCCGCCTTGCTGGCCGCGGTACAAGAGGGGCTTGGCGAAGAGGTCGAGCCGCTGCCTGTCGCGAGTGCACAAGCCGCCGCCGTGGTGCTCGAACCGACGCTCAGCGCGCCCCTGGCCGGCAGCCAGATCCAGGCCATCGCCGCCGCACCGGGCATCGCCATCGGCCCGGCGCATATCCAGGTGCTGCAACCGTTCGACTATCCGTTGCGTGGCGAGTCCTCGGCCATCGAGCGCCAGCGCCTGCACGCCTCACTGGCCGATGTGCGCGGCGATATCCAGGGCCTGATCGAACGCAGCCAGGCCAAGGCGATCCGCGAGATTTTCATCACCCACCAGGAAATGCTCGACGACCCGGAACTGACCGACGACGTCGACACCCGCCTCAAGCAGGGTGAAAGCGCCGAAGCCGCCTGGATGAGCGTGATCGAAGCCGCCGCCAAGCAGCAGGAATCGTTGCAGGACGCCTTGCTCGCCGAGCGCGCCGCCGACCTGCGCGACATCGGTCGCCGTGTGCTGGCGCAGTTGTGCGGTGTCGAAACCGTCCAGGAACCGAACGAACCCTACATCCTGGTGATGGACGAAGTCGGCCCGTCGGATGTGGCGCGCCTCGACCCGGCCCGCGTCGCCGGCATTCTCACCGCCCGTGGCGGCGCCACCGCCCACAGCGCCATCGTCGCCCGCGCCCTGGGCATCCCCGCCTTGGTGGGCGCCGGCCCGGCCGTGTTGCTGCTGGCCGCCGGTACGCCGTTGCTGCTCGACGGTCAGCGCGGCCGCCTGCATGTCGACGCCGACGCCGCGACCCTGCAACGCGCCAGCGTCGAACGCGACACCCGTGAACAACGCCTGCAAGCCGCCTCGGCGCAGCGCCATCAGCCGGCCCTGACCCGGGATGGGCACGCCGTGGAAGTGTTCGCCAACATCGGCGAAAGCGCCGGCGTGGCGAGCGCGGTGGAGCAGGGCGCCGAAGGCATTGGCCTGCTGCGCACCGAACTGATTTTCATGGCCCACCCCCAAGCGCCGGACGAAGCCACCCAGGAAGCTGAATACCGCCGCGTGCTCGATGGCCTCGGCGGTCGCCCGTTGGTGGTCCGCACCCTGGATGTGGGCGGCGACAAACCGCTGCCGTATTGGCCGATCGCCGAGGAAGAAAACCCCTTCCTCGGCGTGCGCGGCATTCGCCTTACGCTGCAACGCCCGCAGATCATGGAAGCGCAATTGCGCGCACTGCTGCGCTCGGCGGATAACCGGCCGCTGCGCATCATGTTCCCCATGGTCGGCAGCGTCGATGAGTGGCGCGCTGCGCGGGACATGACCGAGCGCCTGCGCCTGGAAATCCCGGTGGCCGACCTGCAACTGGGGATCATGATCGAAGTGCCGTCCGCCGCGTTGCTCGCGCCGGTGCTGGCCAAGGAAGTCGACTTCTTCAGCGTCGGCACCAACGACCTGACCCAGTACACCCTGGCCATCGACCGTGGCCACCCGACGCTGTCGGCCCAGGCCGATGGCCTGCACCCCGCCGTGTTGCAACTGATCGACATCACCGTGCGCGCCGCCCATGCCCATGGCAAATGGGTCGGTGTGTGCGGTGAACTGGCCGCCGACCCGCTGGCGGTGCCGGTGCTGATCGGTCTCGGCGTGGATGAGTTGAGCGTGTCGGCCCGCAGCATTCCCGAGGTGAAGGCGCGGGTGCGAGAATTCAGTCTGAGCGAGGCCCAGGGCCTGGCGCAACAAGCACTCGCGGTGGGTTCGCCCGCTGAAGTGCGAGCCCTTGTGGAGGCCGTGTAGATGGCAAGGATTTTGACCCTGACGCTGAACCCGGCGTTGGACCTCACGGTACGCCTGGCGCGCCTGGAACCCGGTGAAGTCAATCGCAGCGAGACGATGCTGACCCACGCGGCCGGCAAGGGCGTGAACGTCGCCCAGGTGCTGGCTGACCTCGGTCATCAGGTCACCGTCGGTGGTTTTCTCGGCGCGGACAACCCCCAGGCCTTTGACGCGCTGATCGCGCGCCGTGGGTTTGCCGATGCGTTCATCCGCGTGCCCGGCGAGACCCGCAGCAATATCAAGATCGCCGAACAGGATGGCCGCGTCACCGACATCAATGCGCCGGGGCCGCTGGTCAGCGAGCAGGCGCAGCAGGCGTTGCTCAACCAACTCACGCTGATCGCCCCGGGGCACGATGCGGTGGTGGTCGCCGGTAGCTTGCCGTGCGGTGTCAGCCCGCAGTGGTTCCAGGGCTTATTGGCGCTGCTGAAAGACCTCGGCTTGAAAGTTGCCCTGGACACCAGCGGCGCTGCCCTGCGCGCCGGGTTGCAGGCCGGCCCGTGGTTGATCAAGCCCAATACCGAAGAACTTGCCGAAGCGCTGGACTGCCCGACCGACTCCGTCGACCAACAGGCCCAGGCCGCCGCGCGTTTGCATGCCAGCGGCATCGAGCATGTGGTGATTTCCCACGGTGCCGACGGCGTCAACTGGTTCAGCCCCGGCACGGCGCTGCATGCCACGCCGCCGAAGGTCAGCGTCGCGAGTACGGTCGGCGCGGGCGATTCGCTGCTGGCCGGGATGCTCCACGGTTTGCTCGGTTTCGATCTGCCCGAGACCACCTTGCGCCGCGCCACGGCGATTGCCGCGATGGCCGTCACGCAGATCGGGTTTGGCATCAGCGATGATGCGCAATTGGCGCGTCTCGAAAGCGGCGTCCATGTGCGCCCGCTGACAGAACAATAAGAGGGTTTGTGATGAATTTAGCCATTGTTACCGCCTGCCCGAACGGCATGGTCACCAGTGTGCTGTGCGCCCGTTTGCTCGACGCCGCCGCGCAGCGCCAGGGCTGGAGCACCAGCGTCGAAGTGGTAGACGTGCAGCGCCCGGAACGCCAGTTGTCCCAGGCCACGCTCGATGCCGCCGAGTGGGTGTTGCTGGTCAGCAGCACGCCGCTGGATATGCAGCGGTTTGTCGGCAAGCGTGTGTATCAGAGCACCCCGGCGCAGGCCTTGCAGGACGTCGAGGCGGTATTGCGGCGCGGCGCCGAAGAGGCTCAGGTGTATGTCGCCAGCGAAGCCCCGGTGGCGGCCAAGCAAGCCCCGCGTATTGTCGCGATCACCGCCTGCCCGACCGGCGTGGCCCACACCTTCATGGCCGCCGAAGCGTTGCAGCAGACCGCCAAGCGCCTGGGCTATGACTTGCAGGTAGAAACCCAAGGTTCGGTCGGCGCGCGCACGCCGTTGAGCCCGCAAGCGATTGCCGAGGCGGATGTGGTGCTGCTGGCGGCGGATATCGAAGTCGCCACCGAGCGCTTCGCCGGCAAGAAGATCTACCGCTGCGGCACCGGCATCGCCCTCAAGCAAGCCGAAGCGACCCTCAACAAGGCCCTGGCCGAAGGCACCGTGGAAAGCGCGGCGAGCGGGGCGGTGGCCAAGTCGGAAAAAACCGGGGTCTACAAACACCTGCTGACCGGCGTGTCGTTCATGTTGCCGATGGTGGTGGCGGGCGGTCTGTTGATCGCCTTGTCGTTCGTGTTCGGCATCCATGCCTTTGAAGAAAAAGGCACCCTGGCGGCGGCGCTGAAAACCGTCGGCGACCAGGCCTTCATGCTCATGGTGCCGCTGCTCGCGGGCTATATCGCCTATTCGATTGCCGACCGCCCCGGCCTGGCCCCCGGCATGATCGGCGGCTTGCTGGCCGGGACGTTGGGCGCGGGCTTTATCGGCGGGATTATTGCCGGTTTCCTCGCCGGTTACTGCGTCAAGCTGATCACCGGCGCGGTGCGCCTGCCGCAAAGCCTGGAGCCGCTCAAGCCGATCCTGATCATCCCGTTGCTGGCGAGCCTGTTCACAGGCCTGGCGATGATCTATCTGGTAGGCCCGCCGGTGGCGCGGCTGCTCACCGGGCTGACCGACTTCCTCAGCACGATGGGCACCACCAATGCCGTGCTGCTCGGCATCCTGCTCGGCGGCATGATGTGCGTTGACCTGGGCGGGCCGATCAACAAGGCCGCGTATGCGTTCTCTGTCGGCTTGCTGGCGGCGTCCAGCGGTGCGCCGATGGCGGCGACCATGGCGGCCGGCATGGTGCCGCCGATCGGTATGGGCATCGCGACCTTCCTGGCCCGGCGCAAGTTTGCCCAGACCGAACGCGAGGCCGGCAAGGCCGCGATGATTCTGGGCCTGTGCTTTATCTCCGAAGGCGCGATCCCGTTTGCTGCCAAGGACCCGCTGCGGGTGATCCCGGCCAGCATCGCCGGCGGCGCGTTGACCGGCGCGCTGTCGATGTACTTCGGCTGCAAACTGGCCGCACCCCATGGCGGCCTGTTTGTGCTGGTGATCCCGAATGCGATGAACCATGCGCTGCTGTACTTGCTGGCGATTGCCGCCGGTAGCGTGTTGACGGGGGTGGTGTATGCGCTGATCAAACGCCCGGAAGCGGTGGAGCTGGCGGTCACACCCGCCCAAGCCTGACGCTGTGGAAAATGTGGGAGGGGGCTTGCCCCCGATGGCGATGTGTCAGTCACCCATGAATGGACTGACCCACCGCCATCGGGGGCAAGCCCCCTCCCACATTAGGATCTGCAAGGCTTTGAAGGCGGTGTCATATCGGCTTCATCCCTGCGTGTTCTAGTTGCCCTTTTGATACTCAAGAGGGCATCTGCATGAGCCATTTCGATCTCGGCCGTCGCCGCGTGATGCAAGCCGTCGGCGCGGGCCTGTTGTTGCCGGGGCTGGCACCGGCGGTGATTGCGTCGGTGAAGGACCGGCCGCAACTCACCGATGGCGTGCAGTCCGGCGACCTGCTCGGCGACCGCGCGATGATCTGGAGCCGCAGCGACCGCCCGGCGCGGATGGTGGTGGAATGGGACACCCGCAGTGTGTTCAGTAACCCACGCCGATTCGTCTCGCCGCTGGCCGACAACCGCAGCGACTTTACCGCCCGCGTCGAACTCACCGGCCTGCCCGCCGACCAGGCGATTTTCTACCGCGTGCATTTCGAAGACGCCCAGACCGGCGTCGCCAGCGAGCCCTGGTTCGGCCACCTGCGCAGCGTGCCGCAACAGCGTCGCGATATTCGTTTTGTGTGGAGCGGCGACACCGTCGGCCAAGGCTTCGGCATCAACCCGGACATCGGCGGCATGCGGATCTACGAAGCCATGCGTCTGCGCCTGCCGGACTTTTTTATCCACAGCGGCGACACCATCTACGCCGACGGCCCGGTGCCGGCGCAACTGACCACCGAAGGCGGGCGCATCTGGCGCAACATCACCACCGAGGCCAAGAGCAAAGTCGCTGAAACCCTCGATGAGTATCGCGGCAATTACCGCTACAACCTGCTGGATGAAAACGTGCGGCGCTTTAACGCCGAAGTACCGCAGATCTGGCAGTGGGACGACCACGAAGTGGTGAACAACTGGTCGCCGAGCAAGCAGCTCGATGAGCGTTACCAGACCAAGGACATCAACACCCTGGTCGGCCATGCGCGTCAGGCCTGGCTGGAATATTCACCCATGCGTCGGCAAAGCGCCGACGGCGGCGGGCGGATTTATCGCAAGCTCAGTTACGGCCCGCTGCTGGATGTGTTCGTGCTCGACATGCGCAGCTATCGCGGGCCCAACGATGACAACCTGGGCGGCGCCAAACCCTTCCTCGGCCGAGAGCAACTGGACTGGCTCAAGCGCGAACTCAAGGCGTCCCAGGCCCAATGGAAGGTGATCGCCGCCGACATGCCGATCGGCCTCGGCGTGCCCGACGGCGAAGTCAGCCCGGGCGTACCGCGCTGGGAAGCGATCGCCAACAACGACCCCGGCCCGGCGCAAGGGCGCGAGTTGGAAATCGCCGAGCTGCTCGGGTTTCTGCGCGCGCAGCAGGTGCGCAACCATGTGTGGTTGACGGCGGATGTGCATTACTGCGCGGCGCATCACTATCATCCGGATCGGGCGGCGTTCCAGGACTTCGAGCCGTTCTGGGAGTTTGTCGCGGGGCCGTTGAATGCGGGGAGCTTCGGGCCCAATCCGCTGGATAAAACCTTTGGTCCGCAGGTGGTGTTCGAGAAAGCACCGCCTGCGCAGAACACCTCGCCGTTTGCCGGTTTCCAGTTTTTCGGCGAAGTGCAGATCGATGGGCAGACGGCGGAGTTGACGGTGATGCTGCGTGATCTGGATGGGGTTTCAGTGTTCGAGCAAAAGCTGCAACCGGTCTGATTGAGGGTGCAGTCAAAAACTGACTTGGAATACAGTCAAAAACTGTGGGAGGGGGCTTGCCCCCGATAGCGGTGTGTCAGTAACCCATGAGTTGACTGATCCACCGCCATCGGGGGCAAGCCCCCTCCCACATAAGTTCTTCAGTGGTTAGAGGATCTCAGTAGACATCGCGGCGATAGCGGCCCTGTTCGATCAAGCGCTCCACCGCCTCACTGCCCAGCACCTCATGCAGCACCTGATCCACTCCTGCGGCCATCCCCTGCAAACTGCCGCACACGTAAATCGCCGCGCCGTCCGCCAGCCATCGACGCAACACGTCTGCCGATTCGCGCAGGCGGTCCTGCACGTAGATCTTTTCCTCCTGGTCGCGGGAAAACGCCAGGTCCAGCAGCGCCAGGTCACCGCTGGCCAGCCAGCCTTGCAGTTCGTCCTGGCACAGGTAGTCGTGGGCGATGGTGCGTTCGCCGAACAACAGCCAGTTGCGCTGCTGGCCGTCGGCAATGCGTGCCTTGAGCAAGCTGCGCAAACCGGCCAGGCCAGTGCCGTTGCCCAGCAGGATCAACGGCGCAGGCGCGTCCGGCAGGTGGAAAGCGCTGTTGCGGCGCAGGCGCAGGCTGATGCTCGAGCCGAGGGCCGCGTGTTCGGTCAGCCAGCCCGAGCCAAGGCCGAGGGTGCCGTCCGGATGACGTTCCTGGCGCACGATCAACTCCAGCACGCCGTCGCTGGGAATCGAGGCGATGGAGTATTCGCGCATGCCCAGGGGCGCCAGCGCGTTCACCAGCGCCTGGGCATGCAGGCCCACCAGATGGGCGCGGTTGTCCGGCAATTGGCGGGTGGCCAGGGCCTGGTCGAGGGTGTGGGCCAGGCCGTCGATCAGCACGCTCTCGCTGCCGGCCAGGCCCAGGCCCCCGAGGAACTGCGCGATGGCCCGGCTGCCGTTGCGCGGCAGGATTTCCACCAGGTCGCCGGCCGTCCAGCGTTGCCCTGACGGCGCGCTCAGCTCCAGCAGGTACACAGCCGAACCGACACTGCCAGGGTTGAGCAAGGTGCGTTGGTTCAAGCTGCAGTTTTCATACTGTGCGCTCGGCCACGCCGCTGTCGGTGCGTGCCCGGTGAGTTGCCCCAGCTGTTGTTGCCAGTGCTGCAGGGCATGGGTGTCGCCGCTGTCGACTTCCACGGGGGCGAACAACGGGGTGCCGCCCTGGTTGGTCAGCCAGAAGTGCAGGCGCCGCGCAAAGCCGCAGAAGTGCTGGTACTGGCGATCGCCGAGGGCCAGTACCGAGTAGTTCAAGCCTTTGAGGGACAGGTCCTGCCCGAGCACGCTGCGCTCGAAGCCACGGGCGCTGTCGGGGGCTTCGCCGTCGCCGAAGGTGCTGACCACGAACAGCGCATTTTCTGATTGGCGCAGTTGGTCCTGGCTGACGCTGCCCAGCGGCTGCACGTTCACTGGCAAGCCCGCGGCCTGCAGTTGCCCGGCGGTCTGCCAGGCCAGTTGTTCGGCAAAACCGCTCTGGCTGGCGAAGCCGATCAGCCAGGCCGGCGCATGGCTGTGATTGGCGCTGAGGCGCTCGCGGGCATCGCGTACCTGGCGCTTTTTACGGCGACGGTCGAGGTACAGCAGCCAGCCGGTGATGAAGAACAACGGCATGCACAGCGCGCTGATGGTGAGGATGATCCGCCCCACCAGGCCGAAGTAACTGCCGGTGTGCAGCGCGTAGAGGCTGGTCAGCAATTGAGCCTTGAGGCTCTTGCTGGCGTAGCGCTCGTGGGATTTCACCGCGCCGGTGGCCGGGTCCAGGTTGATCTGGTTCAGCGCGCGGTCGTGGGGCGAGTTTTTCAGCAGGTAAAACACCGTGGCCGGCTGCCCGGCGACTGCCGGCATGCGGATGTTGTAGGCACTCAAGTCGGGGCCGGCGCTGCTGTAGATGCTGCTCCAGATCGCCGCGTAGTTGGCTTCCGGCGTCGGGCCCGAGGGCGGTGGGCCGCGTTTGCGCATCCGTTCGTTCTGCGGGGCGTCGGACAGCAGCTTGTTCAGGCCCTGGTTGTACCACTCGTAGGACCACGACAGGCCGGTCAGCGCCGCCAACAGATAGAACAACAGGCACCAGGTGCCGAACACCGAGTGCAAGTCCCAATTGAAGCTGCGACCTTTTTTGCGCCAGTCCAGGGTCAGCCACACGCGCCAGTTCGCCACCTGGCGCGGCCAGCGCAGGTACAGGCCGGACAGGCAGAAGAACAGCAGGATCAGCGTGCAGGCCCCGGTGATTTGCCGGCCGGTGTCGCCCATGGCCAGGAAACGGTGCAGTTGCAGGAGAAACCCGAACACGTCCTGGCCGACGGCGTCGCCCATGTAGTCGCCGGTGTAGGGGTCGAAGTAACGCATCTGGCCGCGCCGTTCACCCGGCGGCGGGGTGAAGAACACGCGTGCGGCGGTGCCGCTGTCGGTTTCCACCCACAGCATCGACACGCGCTTGCCTTCGCTGGCTTCGAGCTTGCGCACTAGTTCGGCGGGCGGCAGTACCCCGGCGTCGCGTTTTGCCACGCTCAGCACGCTGGGGTTGAGCGCGCGCAGTATTTCATCCTGGAACGACACCGCCGCCCCGGTGATCCCCATCAAGGCCAGCACCAGCCCGGCAGTGATGCCGAAGAACCAGTGCAACTGGAACAGGGTTTTCTTCAACACGTCGGACCGCCTCGCTCATCTGGATATCTGTAGCACGGCGCGCATTATGCCGTGGGTTGTCGAGAAACTTTGTTGTTTAACACGCAAAAGCCCCACGCATCGATGCGTGGGGCTGTTGGCTGCGGGTTGACCGTTTAGAAGTGGAAGCTGGTGGTCAACAGCGCGGTGCGCCCGGCCGCCTGGTTGGCGAAGTGGGTCGAGAAGGCCTTGTCGTAGTAGGTTTTGTCGGTCAGGTTCTGCACGTTCAGTTGCAGATCGACGTTCTTGGTCAGCTTGTAGCTGGCCATGGCGTCGTAGCGCGTGTAGGACGGTACATACACGGTGTTGCCGGCATCGCCGTAGACCTCGTCGACATAGAACGCACCGCCGCCGATGGTCAGCTTCGACGTGATGTCGTAGGTGGTCCACAGGCTGAAGGTGTTCTTCGGCGTATTGGGCATTTGGTTGCCCTCGCTGGAGCCGGCGCTGAGCACCCCGTTGCGCCCGTTGCGTCCGGATTTGACCAGCTCGCTGTCGAGGTAGCTGTAGCCGGCGAACACTTGCCATTGATCCGTGAGTTTGCCGCTGGCCGAGAGTTCGAGGCCATCGACGCGGGATTCACCGGCGTTCTCGTAGGTCAGGGCATCCACCAGAATGCGCGTGTTCTTCTTCTCGGTGCGGAACACGGCAGCCGTCAGCGAAAGGCGGTCGTGGAACAGATCCCACTTGGTGCCCAGCTCGTAGTTGACGGTTTCTTCCGGTTGCAGGTCGCTGGTGGCGGCGCCGGCGGACAGTGGGTTGCCGTCGGAGCCTTCACCGACCAGACCACCGGCCGGCGTGGCCGAGGTAGCGTAGGACGCATAGATGCTGGCGTTCTCCACCGGCTTCCAGACCAGGCCGGCCTGCCAGTTGAAGAACTGGCTGTCGTCTTTGATCTTGGTACGCCCGGTGGTGGCGTTGGTGTTGGCCTCGGTGTCGAAGGTGTCGTAGCGCAGGCCGACGTTCAGCAGCCATTTCGGGTCCAGTTCGATGGTGTCGAACACGTAGGCGCCGCGGCTGGTGGCTTTGGTGTTGGTGCCGTTGTAGTTGCGCGCGATGCTGCCGGTCCAGGCGTCGTCCGGGTTCGGGTTGCTCAGCGAGGTGCATTGGCCGCCCAGGCTGCCTTTGGCCACGGTGCAGACCGGGTTGGCGTTGGGGCTGATGGTGTAGCTGCTGACACGGGTTTCTTCGCCGGTGAACTCGAGGCCGGTGGAGTAGGTGTGTTTGAAACCCAGCGCGTGGAAGTTGCCGAACAGATCGGTCTGGTTGGTGGTGGTCTCGGTGGTCGACACGCGGCTGTTGGCGCGGCGCCACACAGTACCGAACTTGTTGACGTTGAGTTTGCTGTCGTCCGGTTGCGTGAGGATATAGTCCTGGCCGGTGTTGCCATGGCGCAGGGTGTTTTTCAGCGTCATGTTGTCGTTCAGGTCGTGTTCGACGGAGACCGTGCTGATATCGGCGCGGGTCTTGCGGAAGTCGCGACTCTTCAGGCCGTAGAAGTTATTGCTGTCGCCGCCGTCGTTGGGTTTGTCGTGTACGTGGGCGGTGGCGGTCGCGGAGCCGTAACCGTAGGGGATCCCCGAATCCGGCAGGTCGTCGCTTTCCATGTGGTAGTAGCTGACGTTGACGCGGGTCGGCGTGCCCAGGCCAAAGGTCAGCGACGGCGCCACGCCCCAACGGTCGTAATTCACCGCGTCGCGGCCGGCGACGTTTTGTTCGTGGCTCATCAGGTTCAGGCGGAACGCGGCGCTGTCGTCGAGGAATTGGCGGTTGACGTCGAGCACGTAGCGGCGGGTCTGGTCGGAGCCGTAGGTGAAGCCGCCGTTGGTGAAGTCGCGCGCCTGGGGTGTCTTGCTCACCAGGTTGAGGCTGCCGCCGGCCGAGCCACGCCCGCCGAACGAAGAGTTCGGGCCTTTGCTGACTTCGATCGATTCGATGTCGAAGATCTCACGGCTCTGGCCGCCGGTATCGCGCACGCCGTCCAGGTAGGTGTCGCCCTGGGCGTCAAAACCGCGGATGAACGGGCGGTCGCCCTGGGGGTTGCCGCCTTCACCGGCGCCGAAGGTAATGCCGGGCACGGTGCGCAAGGCATCCTGCAACGAGGTGGCGGCGGTGTCCTTGAGCACTTGCTGTGGCACCACGGTGACCGAGCGCGGCGTGTCCACCAGCGGCGCGGTGTACTTTTGCGAAGAGGCTTTTTCGACCTGATAGGAGGTGGCGTCCTGTGCTTCCCCGGTGATGCTGGTGGCGCCCAGGGAGATGCTGTTGCGCTGGCCTTTCTGTTCGGTGTCGTCGGCCGCTTGCGCCAGATGGGCGACAGAGCTGGCGCCGAGTGCAACGCCGATGGCCGAAGCCAGCAGGCGTGGTGAACTGGCAGGTGTTTTTATGCAAGTGCGCGACATGACGTGTCCTTTCCCCAAGGATGTGAGGCCGCGGAATATAGGCTGAACAAGACTTTGTATCAATTGCGACTTATTGCTATTCGTAGCTAATTTACATTCTTTACACTTTTTCCTTACGGTTTTTACGATCTCGTTCGTCTTCGGGTTTTACAGAGAGGATAAGAATCAATACCATTAACGTCTTTCCGCTCTCAGGTAGTGCTCATGTTGCTGCATATTCCCGGCCTGTTCTCTCGTGAGGAAGTGCAGCGCATTCGCCAAGCCCTGGAAACCGCCGACTGGGCCGACGGTAGAATCACCGCCGGGCACCAGTCCGCCAAGGCCAAGCACAACCTGCAATTGCCCGAAGGCCACCCGCTGGCCAGGGAAATCGGTACGGCGATGCTGGAGCGGTTGTGGCAAACCCCGTTGTTTATGTCGGCGGCGTTACCGCACAAAGTCTTCCCGCCGCTGCTCAACTGCTACACGGCCGGGGGCAGTTTCGACTTTCATATCGACAATGCCGTGCGCCAGCCCAAGGGCAGCCAGGAGCGGGTGCGTACCGATCTGTCGTCCACGCTGTTCTTCAGCGACCCGGAGGACTATGACGGCGGCGAACTGGAGATCCAGGACACCTTCGGCGTGCAACGGGTCAAGCTGCCCGCCGGCGATATGGTGCTGTACCCCGGCTCCAGCCTGCATAAAGTCAACGCCGTGACCCGTGGTGCGCGCTACGCCTCGTTTTTCTGGACCCAAAGCCTGGTGCGCGAAGACAGCCAGCGCACCCTGCTGTTCGAGATGGACGGTGCGATCCAGCAACTGACCGCGGCGGTCCCGGACCACCCGGCGTTGATCCAGCTCACCGGCACTTACCACAACCTGTTGCGTCGCTGGGTCGAGGTCTGAGCATGGGCTTTTTATTGCGCCGTGAAGAAGTGCTCAACGTCGAGCAGTTGCAGCGCATGCTCGACGACTCGCCAGTGCGCGCGGCCCAGGCGATCCTGATCGCGGCCAGGGAGGGCGTGGCGGATGCCCAGGCCTTGCTCGGGCAGATCCTGCTGGAAGGGCGCGGCATCGAGCGCGATGAAGCGCTGGCACTGCGCTGGTTCCAGATCGCGGCGCAGGGCGGGCACCTGATGGCGCGCAATATGCTGGGGCGTTGCCGCGAGCATGGCTGGGGCTGCGTCGCCGACGAAGCGGCGGCGGCGCGGGACTATCGGCTGGCGGCCGAAGCCGGGTTGGACTGGGGGCAATACAACTACGCCAACCTGCTGGCCACCGGTCGCGGTGTCGCCGAGGACCAGGCGCACGCGCTGAGGTGTTATCGCCAGGCGGCGGAGCAGGGCCACGCCAAGTCGATGAACCTGTTGGGGCGCTATCTGGAAGAGGGCCGGTTTTGCCCGAGGGATCCGGACGCTGCCGTGGCGTGGTATCGACGCTCAGCCGAAGCCGGGGATTTCCGTGGGCAGTTCAGTTACGCGGCGGTGCTGGCCGACAGCGGCCAGATCGAGGCGGCGCTGGTGTGGTTGCGCAAGGCCTTAGCGGGCGGCAATCAGAAGTTTTTGCGGGTGGCGCACAAGGCGCTGGCGCAGGCGAATGATCCGCGGATTCGGGCGATGGCCGATGCCTATGAGCAACATGCCATGACCTGTTTCTGAGCGATAAAAAACCCATGACAGGTCATGGGTTTTTTGTTCGTCGCCGTCTTACACGTAATACGACTTCAACGGCGGAAAGCCATTGAACTCAACCGCGCTGTAGCTGGTGGTGTACGCACCGGTCGACAACCAGTACAACCGATCACCGATCGCCAGGTTCAACGGCAGGCCGTACTTGTAGTTTTCGTACATGATGTCGGCGCTGTCGCAGGTAGGACCGGCGATCACCACTTCTTCCATCTCGCCTTTCTTCTCGGTCCAGATCGGGAACTTGATGGCTTCGTCCATGGTTTCGATCAGGCCGGAGAACTTGCCCACGTCCGTGTACACCCAGCGCTCGACGGCGGTGCGCGATTTACGTGCCACCAGCACCACTTCGCTGACCAGGATGCCGGCGTTGGCGATCAACGAACGGCCCGGTTCCAGGATGATTTCCGGCAGGTCGTCGCCGAAGTCTTCCTTGAGGAAACGGATGATTTCCTCGGCATAGGTTTCCAGGCTGTTGGTGCGGGTGATGTAGTTGGCCGGGAAGCCGCCGCCCATGTTGATCAGCTTGAGGTGGATGCCGTCTTCTTCCTTCAGGCGCTCGAAGATCACTTTGACCTTGGCGATCGCCGCGTCCCACACGCTGATGTCGCGCTGTTGCGAGCCGACGTGGAACGAGAGGCCATACGGCACCAGGCCCAGGTCGCGGGCGAGGATCAGCAGGTCCATGGCCATGTCGGTCTGGCAGCCGAATTTGCGCGACAGAGGCCAGTCAGCCGTGGTCGAGCCTTCGGTGAGGATACGCACATAGATTTTCGAGCCCGGCGCGGCCTTGGCGATGTTGCGCAGGTCGGCTTCGGAGTCGGTGGAGAACAGGCGCACGCCCTTCTCGTAGAAGTAGCGGATGTCCTTGGATTTCTTGATGGTGTTGCCGTAGCTGATACGGTCGGGGCTGACGCCGCGGGCCATGACCTTGTCCAGCTCGTAGATCGAGGCGATGTCGAAGCTCGACCCCTTGTCTTTCAGCAGGTCGATGATCTCGACGGCTGGGTTGGCCTTGACTGCGTAATAGATTTTGGCGAATTCGAAACCGGCGCGCAGGTCATCGTAGGCCTGGCTGATCATCGCGGTGTCGATCACCACGAACGGGGTTTCTTGCTTGTCGGCGAACGCCTTCATTTTGTCAAAAGTGGCGCGCGCGAAATAATCTTCGACGTTGATCGACATGCTGGGAACTCCTAAGGGCAAACTAAATTGATCAATGGGTGCAAATGAACGTCCTCCGTATCCCCACTTTGGTTCGCCTACTTCCCAAGGCATGTCGCCGAAAGCAAAAAGGCCATGGGATAAGCTTCCCTTGGCCTTGCTGTCTCGTCGTCAGTACTTGAGCCGGATGGATCGTTTCCAGCATGGACGTTCGGCGCGAACTTTAGGGCGTGAGGGGCTTGAGATCAACTAAAAATGTCGCGTTTTTGCACGCGTTCGTCGCGGGACCGGGTGCAGCTACTTATGTAACCGACCGGTGTGACGGATTGATGTTCCCCGCAGGCGGATAATCAGGGGGATTTCCCTGACACACCACGGACCAAATGTGGGAGGGGGCTTGCCCCCGATGGCAGTGTGTCAGTCATGAATATATTGACTGATACACCGCCATCGGGGGCAAGCCCCCTCTCACAGTTTTAAGCGTGTTGTGTCAGATCAGGCCAGGGCGGTCTCGGCGGGCGAAACGATACTGGTCTTGCCGCCACGCGACTTGCCGGAGCTCAGGTACTCGGCAATCGATTCCTGGGTTACTTCGCCCAAAAACACCCGCTCGGCGTCCATCACCGGCAACCATGAACGGTTGAACTCGTACATGCGCGACAACAGGATGCGCAAGTGCTCGTCATACGCGGCCGTGGCGTTGAATTCGCGCAGGTATTGACCGCAAGTGCCGGTCTGACGGTGCAGGTCGCGACGGCGCACATAGCCCAGCGCTTTGTTGTCGGCGCAGGTGACCACCACATAGCGGCGGTCGAGTTCGTCCATCAGCTCCAGGGCATCGGCCACCGGGGTTTCCGGGCTGACCGACGGGGCGTTGTCTGCCGCGTCTTCGGCTTTTACCAGCAGCAGACGCTTGAGGGTGCTGTCCTGGCCGACAAAGTTGCTGACGAACTCATCCGCCGGGTGCGCCAGCAGGGTGTCCGGGTGGTCGATCTGCAGCAGTTTGCCGGCGCGGAAGATGGCGATCTTGTCGCCCAGTTTGATGGCTTCGTCGATGTCGTGGCTGACCATGATCACGGTCTTGTTCAGCGCGCGCTGCATTTCGAAGAACTCGTTCTGGATCATCTCGCGGTTGATCGGGTCGACCGCGCCGAACGGCTCATCCATCAGCAGTAACGGTGCATCCGCCGCCAGCGCACGGATCACGCCGATGCGCTGTTGCTGGCCACCGGACAGCTCACGCGGGTAGCGGTGCAGGTACTGTTTGGGCTCGAGCTTGATCATGCTCATCAACTCGCGGGCGCGGTCGTGGCATTTCTGCTTGTCCCAGCCCAGCAACTTGGGCACGACCACGATGTTTTCCTCGATGGTCATGTTCGGGAACAGGCCGATCTGCTGGATCACGTAGCCGATGTTGCGACGCAGGGTCACTTCGTCGAGGTCGGTGGTGTCTTCGCCGTTGATCAGGATCTTGCCCGATGTGGGTTTGATCAGGCGGTTGATCATTTTCAGCGTGGTGCTCTTGCCGCAGCCCGAGGGGCCGAGGAATACGCAAATCTCGCCTTCGTTGACGGTCAGGCTTACGTCGTTCACGGCGGAGACAGTCTTGCCGTTGCTTTGGAAAGTCTTGGTCAGGTGTTGAAGTTCGATCATTTGAGCAGTCCTTTTGGAGTCAGCGAGCGTTGCAGCCATTGCAGAAGCAGGTCGGCGAAGATGGCCAGGAGACTGACCAGCACGGCGCCGACGATCAGCATCGACATGTCGCTGCGGCTGATGGAAGCCAGAATAAGTACACCCAGGCCGCCGGCGCCGATGGTGGCGGCGATGGTCATCACGCCGATGTTCATCACCACGGCGGTGCGTACACCGGCGAGGATCACCGGTACGGCGATGGGCAGTTCGACCATGCGCAGGCGCTGGCCGAAGGTCATGCCGATGCCTTTGGCGGCTTCGCGGATGCCCGGTTCCACGCCGGTCAGGGCCAGGTAGGTGTTACGCATGATCGGCAGCAGGGAGTAGAGGAACACGGCGGTGATCGCCGGCATTGGCCCCAGGCCCTGGCCGAATTTGGAGTAGAACGGCAGCAGCAGGCCAAACAGGGCGATGGACGGCACGGTCAGCAGCACAGTGGCGCTGGCTTGCAGCGGGCCGGCCAGGCTCGGGAAGCGGGTCATCAGCACGCCGAGGGGCACGCCGACGACAATCGCGAGGATCACGGCAATGCCGACCAGGGTGATGTGCTGCCAGGTCAGGTGCAGGACTTGGGCCCAATCAAGATGGGAAAAGGCGTTTAAAAATTCCATGTCTTCTCCTCTTAGTTGAGTGGATGCTGGCGCAGGAAAGCGGCGGCGACGGCGGATGGGCTTTCATGGTCGACGTCGACCCGCGCGTTCAGCTCGCGCATGGTTGTATCGTCAAACAGTGCGGCCAGTGGCTTCAGATCGGCGGCCAGTTGCGGATGAGCGTCCAGGTACACCTGACGCACCACCGGCGCGGCGGTGTAGTCCGGGAAGTAGTGCTTGTCGTCTTCGAGCAGCTTCAATTTGAAGGCATTCAGGCGCCCGTCAGTGGTGTACACCAAGCCGGCAAACACCTGGCCGTTACGCAGCGCGGTGTAGACCAGGCCGGCGTCCATCTGCCGGGAGTTTTTGCGGGTCAGGTTCATGCCGTACAACTTGACCATGCCGCCCATGCCGTCGGAACGGTTGGCAAATTCGGTGTCCAGGGCCACCAGGCGCGTGGCCTTGGTTTTTTCCGCGAGGGCTTGGGTCAGATCGCTGATCGTGTTGATCTGCGGGAATTCCTGGGCCACGTTCTCAGGCAATGCCAGCGCGTAGGTGTTGCTGAATTTCGATGGCGACAGCCAGACCAGGCCTTTTTTCGCGTCGAGTTCTTTTACCCGAGCGTAGGACTGTTCGCTGTCGAGCTTCTCGTCCACATGGTTGTAGGCCACCAGCGACACGCCGGTGTATTCCCAGATCAGGTCCAGTTGCCCGCTTTCCTGGGCACTGCGCGCCAGGTTGCTGCCCAGGCCGCCGGTCACGCGGGTGTCGTAACCCTTGGTGCGCAGGTACTGGGAAGTGATTTCGGCGAGCAGGGTCTGTTCAGTGAACACCCGTGCGCCGATGCGGATGACCGGTTTTTCAGCGGCTTGCGCAACCCCTGCAAACAGCAGGACGCAGCTCAATATCAATGTCAGTTTTTTCATGTGAATTCCTTTGCCGAGCCTTAAGACGCACGCACTCCGCGTTCCAGCCAGAGGCGGCTGCCCATGGTCACCAGACCGTCGAGCAGCAGGGCCAACAGCGCGGTACACGCGGCGCCGAGCAGCAATTGCGGCTGATTGTTCAGGGCGATGCCGGGGAAGATCAGGCTGCCCAGGCTGTTGGCGCCGATCAGGAATGCCAGCGGCGCGGTGCCGACGTTGATCGCCAGGGCCACGCGCACGCCGCCGATGATGATCGGCACGGCGTTCGGCAACTCGACGCGAAACAGCACCTGGCGTGGGGTCATGCCGATGCCGGTGGCGGCTTCTTTCAGCGAGCCCTGGACGTTTTTCAGGCCTTCGTAGGTGTTGCGCACGATGGGCAGCAATGAAGCGAGGAACAGCGCGAAGATCGCCGGGCCGCTGCCGATGCCGAGGACGCCGAGGGCGATGGCCAGTACGGCCAGGGGAGGGACGGTGTTGCCGATGTTGAAGATCTGCATGAAGCGTTCGGCGCGCCCGACCATGTTCGGGCGGCTGAGCAGGATACCGGCGGGGAGGCCCACAATCAGGGCGGCCAGCATGGAGACTAGGACGAGAATCAGGTGAGCTTGCAGGTAAAACAACAAATCGTCGCGGTACAGTTCGATGGTGTTGATGCCGATCCAGTGGATCAGCAGGGCCAGGAGAGCGACGACAACCGCTCCTCCTATCAGCCCTTTGCCATAGCGAATAGCCACAGGCGGACTCCTTTTTTCTTCTGTCGGCGAACACATTCCTGCGTGGCATGCCACTGCTGGCTGCCGTTGAATGTGGTCGCGAAAAGCAGCTCGCCCATGCCGGCAAAAGCGGCATGAGGTCAAGCCATGAGCGCAGCCTCGTCAGGCTAACTTGCTGATTTTTCAGCCCCTGTTTCGAGTGCGGTTGCAGGGGAGTGGACGTCTCTACCTTTTAAAAGGTTCCATACTTGGCAGTATTTAGCCACCCCCAACCGGGTGAACGGTGGTCCGGCACCCTGGGTTTGCGCTATACTCGCCGCCCTTTTTTGACTCACCTGCCAGGCGATTTCCCATGACCCACCAGGCCGCCGAAGTCGCGAAACGCCGCACTTTCGCCATTATTTCCCACCCCGATGCCGGTAAAACCACCATCACCGAGAAGCTCTTGCTGATGGGCAAGGCGATCGCAGTGGCCGGCACGGTGAAATCCCGCAAATCCGACCGCCATGCCACCTCCGACTGGATGGAAATGGAAAAACAACGGGGTATTTCCATTACCACGTCGGTCATGCAGTTCCCGTATCGCGATCACATGATCAACCTGCTCGACACCCCGGGCCACGAAGACTTCTCCGAAGACACCTACCGCACCCTGACCGCGGTGGACTCGGCCTTGATGGTCCTCGACGGCGGTAAGGGCGTCGAGCCGCGCACGATTGCGTTGATGGACGTCTGCCGCCTGCGCGACACGCCGATCGTCAGCTTTATCAACAAACTCGACCGCGACATCCGCGATCCGATCGAGCTGCTCGACGAAATCGAAGCGGTGCTGAAGATCAAGGCGGCGCCGATTACCTGGCCGATCGGTTGCTACCGCGACTTCAAGGGCGTGTACCACCTGGCCGACGACTACATCATTGTCTACACCGCCGGCCACGGTCACGAACGCACCGATGTGAAAATCATCGAGAAGCTCGACTCCGACGAAGCCCGCGCCCACTTGGGCGATGAGTACGACCGCTTCGTCGACCAGCTGGAACTGGTGCAGGGCGCCTGCCACGAGTTCAACCAGCAGGAATTCCTCGACGGCCAACTGACCCCGGTGTTCTTCGGTACCGCATTGGGCAACTTCGGTGTCGACCACGTGCTCGACGCCGTGGTGGACTGGGCCCCGCGCCCGCTGGCCCGGGTCGCCAACGAGCGCACCGTGGAGCCGGTGGAAGAGAAATTCTCGGGCTTCGTGTTCAAGATCCAGGCGAACATGGACCCCAAACACCGCGACCGTATCGCCTTTATGCGAATCTGCTCCGGCAGGTACGAAAAAGGCATGAAGATGCGCCACGTTCGCACCGGCAAGGACGTGCGAATCGGCGATGCCCTGACGTTCTTCTCCTCCGAGCGTGAACAGCTCGAAGAAGCCTACGCCGGCGACATCATCGGCTTGCACAACCACGGCACCATCCAGATCGGCGACACCTTCACCGAAGGCGAAACGCTGGGCTTCACCGGCATCCCGCACTTCGCCCCGGAACTGTTCCGCCGCGTGCGCCTGCGCGACCCGCTGAAATCCAAGCAACTGCGCCAAGGCTTGCAGCAACTGGCGGAAGAGGGCGCGACCCAGGTGTTCTTCCCCGAGCGCAGCAACGACATCATCCTCGGCGCCGTCGGTGTGCTGCAGTTCGATGTGGTCGCCAGTCGCTTGAAAGAGGAATACAAGGTCGAATGCTCCTACGAGCCGATCACCGTGTACTCCGCGCGCTGGATCGAGTGCAGCGATAAGAAGAAGTTGGAAGAGTTCTCCAACAAAGCCGTGGAAAACCTCGCGGTCGACGGCGGCGGTCACCTGACCTACCTGGCGCCGACCCGGGTCAATTTGGCGCTGATGGAAGAGCGCTGGCCGGATGTGAAATTCCGTGCGACCCGCGAGCACCATTAAGCTCTGAGCGGTTGATGGAAGGGCGAAGCTGTCATGGCTTTGCCCTTTTTTATGTCTGCCGAAAATCCAAAATGTGGGAGCAGGCTTGCCTGCGATGCAGGCACCTCAGTCCATCAGGCACACCCAGTGGATGCCATCGCAGGCAAGCCAGCTCCCACAGTCAGGTTTTCATTAGTCAGGGGAATTGGCGCTAACCCCGCTTCCGGTCTAGCGTTTCGACTACGACACCCACTCACCGACGGAAATAGGAGACAAGGGGGCGTATAACTAAACGTGCCATTCCCCTGGTGCTACTGGTGTCCTTGGGGATCTCAAGCGCCGGGGCACATGGGCTGCAACTGGCCGACGCCGGAACGCCCCAGTGGAAAGACACTGGCCCCGTCACCAAGAAAAAACAGAAGGAGGTCAACTCCGGCGGCTGGCAGCCGCAGTCCCAACCCGCGCCCAAGGAGGATGCGGAAAACCCTTATAATGAAGGCGAAGACAGTGAAACCTACGACGATGGCGACAGCTAGTCGTAAATTCCGGGCAATAGAAAACCCCTTCTTCCCCGGCTGATGCGCAACAAGGGAGAAGGTTTTTTCAACGGATCAAAATCACGCTGTAGGATTTTTCTGTACGATCTTTCCCTGTCATTTGTGGTTCTACTCTTCTTTTGCGTGACCTCGCGTTTTGCTCTCGACGCTGAAGTCACTATCGATTAGTTTCTAATCCATTGGCAAATCTGAAAAAGCAAAGAGCCGCGGGCTAGAGTGTTCCGCGTTACTATCATCGAGTCTGGCTTCATTAATCGATGGGCTTGCGCGAGATGTCAATCAAGCGTCGATAAGTGCAATCATAAATCAGTACTGTGAATTCAGAATTTAAATGTGTAATAACGTTTCTTGATGACGTGGATCGGTGCGTGATATTCAAGTCGGCGTTGAAACGATATGCGCAATGGATAGCTCATTTTCTTCAAGGTCTCGCTTGCGATGGATTGTATTAGTGTAAAAAATTTGTCCAAAACCTACCTGATTAAAGAGCGCTCGGAAGGGCCGCTCGGTTGGCTGACAAGTCTGGTATCTCCCAAGAGTTCAGAGAAGACGGCTGTTGACGATATTTCATTTACGGTCAAGCAGGGTGAGGTCGTAGGCTTTCTCGGACCGAATGGCGCAGGTAAAACCACTACATTGAAAATTCTGTCGGGGCTGCTCTATCCGACGGCAGGACAAATATCGGTTCTCGGTTATCAACCACAATTGCGGAGCAAGGAATTTCTCAAGTCCATCTCGCTGATCATGGGGCAACGTCAACAGTTGATCTGGGACTTGCCGGCCATGGAAACTTTCCGGCTGAATCAGAAGATATTCGAAATCTCCGATGAACAGTTCAAGCAGACCTATGGCTATCTGGATGAATTGCTTAAGGTATCGAAGTTGGCCAAGGCGCCGGTGCGAACCCTGTCGCTTGGCGAGAAAATGAAGTGTGAGCTGGTCGCATCGTTACTTCATGACCCCAAGGTTCTTTTTCTCGACGAGCCGACTATCGGACTCGATGTCGGGGTGCAAAAGATAGTTCGTTCATTTATTCGGGACTATGGCCGCGAGCGCAATGTGAGCGTTCTGCTGACGTCGCATTACATGCAGGATATTGAAGCCCTGTGTGAGCGAGTCGTTGTCGTTTCCGATGGCAAGATCTCCTTCGATGACACCCTGGAGTCGCTGCGTAAACGCATGTCGGATCACCGCATCATTACGGTGGAATTGTCTGAAAGCGTTATGGCTTCGGCACTTGGCCGGTACGGTCTGGTGCGCTCCGCAGACGGCTTTGTGCATGAGTTGCTGGTGCCGGCTGCCGAGGTGGTGGGTGTCTGTTCGCAGGTTCTGGCCGAGCAGCCGGTCATCGACATTTCCATCGGTGATCCACCGATCGAAGAGGCTCTGCTGAAGCTGTTCATGGCCTCTCAGGCCGACGCCGGGCAAAAGGTCAAGGGTGCGCCCGGGGAGTGTGTCGCGTGAGCCGGTTTGCCATGAAAGTCGCAGGCGTTGCGCGCACAGCCATTCGTCGCAAGGTTGCGCATCGCGCAGAGTTGTTTGTATTGGTACTAGCCTCTTTGGTGCCGTTATTCATGATGGTCATCTGGATGGGCATTGCAAAGGATGCCGCACTGGAAGGTTTTACCCCGGCCAGGTTTGCCGCTTACTTTGCGCTGGTATTTCTGGTTGGCGAAATCGTCTCCAGTACAGCTGCTGAAGAAGTAGAGAGCGACATTCATTCGGGGGATATTGGCAGTTTCCTGTTGAAGCCGTTCAATATTGCCTTCTATTACTTTCTGGGTGAAATGGCTTCGGCGATGGTCAGAGTCATACCGATATTTTTCCTGGTGGCTGGCGTATTCCTATTTTCCGAAGCGGGTAAGTATTTGCACCTGAGCTATCTGATGCCTGCACTGCTCGGAGTCATACTGGGTTTTGCCATCAACTATTTACTTTATTTCATCGGCGGGCTTGCGGCGTTCTGGTCCGATCAGGCAAGTGCCTTTGATCTGGTGTTGACTTACATGCTCACGCTGTTTGGTGGGGTCCTTGCTCCGTTGACGCTTTATCCGGGCTGGATGCAGTCGGTACTTGAGTGGTCACCGTTCCCTTACATTATTAGCTTTCCAATCAGAATCATCATGGGCGAGTTGACAAACGAACAGTTGGTTAATGGATTGCTATTTCAGGTTGTGCTGGTTGCTGCACTTTCGTTGTTGGCTAATTTTATCTGGGCCAAAGGTGTAAAACGTTATTCGGTGTTCGGATAATGAAGACGTTGAGCGCAGTCAAGTCGCTTCTGACAGCAAGGTTGCAGGCCAATATGAAAGACCGCGTGCCGGTCTTTGTCAGCCTGTTGAATACAGCCCTACTGGGATTGTCCGTTTATGTCGTGATTGAGATTTTCTTTGGGAATGTCGAGACAATTGGTGGCTGGAATAAACAGCAGTCGATTGTGTTGTATGGTGCCTTTATCCTTATTCGCTCCTTTGTACAAATGGTGGTATTGCCCAACTGCGAGGCCGCCTCGAAGTTGATCATCAGCAAGTCCATTGATACTTATTTGTCCAAACCGGTTGATGTGCAAACCATTCTGGCCTTTGGGCAGTTGCGCCTCTGGCATATTTTCGGGGTCCTGCTGGGGCTGGGTCTGATGCTGGGTGGCAGTCATGCGCAAGGGCAACTGACATTGCAGACGCTCGGCGCTTTCTTGGTCTTCATGGTCCTCGCGTGTGCGCTGGTTTATTCGGTCTGGTTCAGCATTGCCAGTCTGGCGTTCTGGACCAAGAAAACCGGCAACATTTCCCACCTGTTGTTTATGTTTCTGACCACCGGACGGTTCCCGTCCGGCGCGTATCCGGAGTGGATCCAGGTCGTGATCATGACCGTAGTCCCTGTCTTTTTCATCATGGAAGTGCCCGCGCAATCAGCGATGGGGATGACGACGGGGCGGTCTTTGGCGGGCGCTGTACTGGCGACTCTGGCCTTCTTGCTGTTGTCTCGATTGCTTTGGCATTGGGGGGTCAAGAAATACCTTCGAGAGGGCGCCTGACACTCGCAACACCGAAATTTAGGGCGCTCTTGATCTTCATGAAAAAGAATTCGCTGCTGCTGCACCGCGCCGTCGCATACGGGCAGCGCTTGTGGAAAGCGCAGCCGGACGGCGGGTTCAGCGGGTTGGGCAGTTCGCCGACGATTTTGATCTTTGGCTTGTTCGGGTCCGGGTGGATGGTCGGTTCATCCGCCACCAGCACTTTCGGTTGTAGCATCAAGGCGCGGGCCTTTTTCCGTTACTCGTGGATGGTGGATAGTAATTTCTGTAAGTTTTTTCCAGAAAGAAGTCGGACCGTTCCTGATTTAAGACATCCCCACAATTGCTCGTACTAGATCGTTAGCCTCCCCTGAAAAGCAACGGGTTATACCCATGCAGGCAGATTGGGGAGCAAGAAAAATGGATGGTTGGCATTACGTACCGTCATGGAAACAGATTGAAAACCACCTTCTTGGCCCCTTCCCCAGCCACCTACAAACTCAGCACTCTGCCCAAGCACCATTCTGCGGGAACTATGAGCAACACGCGTTCAATCCACGGCTTATCCCGCAACGCCTCAAATTCGTTGACCGAGCGTTCTTTCTCGCCCGTACAAAGACAGTGCGGAACTTGCACGATCGCTTCGCCGATATCGATTTAAATGCCGTTATTGACGACCTGATCAGCACTGTGACCGATATGGCAATGATCCTGGTTGGCGCTGCATTAACCGGAGCGGCTATCGGCGGCGGGATTGGAGCACTGGGTTTTGGCGCAGGTGCGCTCCCTGGTGCGATAGTCGGGGCTAGCCTTGGCGCACAGGCGGGCACTTGGATACTGGCGATTCTTGGACTTCAATCCATCGCCGAGTTTTTTCTAGAGGGTCTGCCTACCATCATTGAGCAGTACTTGCGAGGCATCAAAATCGCTTGGGAAGGTTCTCGAGCGCCGGCAACTGGTGTGTTGGGAGGCATGGGGCCGGGGTGCGAATACGGCAGTGTGCATCATGCTTCTACAGAAATTGCCAGTGCCCACACCGCCGTCATTCTTTTGCTCTTGAGCGCGATTGTCGCCTATCTGACCCGAGGACGGGGCGAGGCCACACTACTCGCCAGCCAAATGAGCAATAGCCGTCGAGGAGGCCGATTAGCGCAATGGATGCTCAAGCATGAAGAACGATTGAAACAGCATCCAGACTTACAGCCGCGGGAGCCTCGTAAGGGGGTATTGGGGACACCGGAGCAGTCGACGCCTTCTCGGCGCGCGAATACCGATCAGCCATCACCTAAACCCAAGGTCATGCCGCTCGTCAAAGTACCCTGCTTTAGCGCCGCCAATATGCCTTCTTCAAAGATTCCGGAGTTTGATCGGCAATTGGCAGGACAAGAAAAAGGGCTTAACAATCTGACGGTGGCGGAATATCTTAAAACGCGGGAGGCGTTCAAAGATCGGCTTAGTGTACGTGATCCAAGAGTCGCCAAAGAGGCCCGTATAGACCTTCAAAATAATGTTCAAAGTCAACTATTCGAGAAATTTCGCTCGGAAGGTCTTTCACCCGCTAGCGCTATGTCAAAGGCATCAGAAGTGGCGAGCGAAAAAATGAAAAAATTAGCCGCTCTTCATAATCCGGATCTTTATTCAGGTGGCAAGGATGTTATTGGTGGGTTTGGCGATCGGCAAGTAAATTCAAGTATTGGTGCTCAATGGCGAAGTAGGGTTTCTGAGTTGGATAAGGTTGCGGGTAGTATTGCTCAGATGGAGCAGGAGCGTATAAAAATCAATACCCAGTTGAAACGGTGTAAATAGGTGATTTTATGGACGAAGATTTCGATTTTTTTCTAAGTACTTTCGGTCCCGGTTTTGATCGAAGGTCCGTTTCCTCCTCGACCATCGAGCAGTATAGGGGGAAATTGCCTGACCAGCTATTAACCTATTGGGAAGTCTATGGGTGGTGTGGGTATGCAGGCGGTATTTTCTGGAGCGTAAATCCACAAGAGTATGAATCTATTGTCAGTGAATGGCTTAAAGGAACAAAGCTATGGGGCACCGATGTGTACCATGTCATTGCTCGAAGCGCTTTTGGCACTTTGTATTTGTGGGGGGAGCAGTCAGGATACTCTCTAAAAATATCTTCGGTAGATGCTTATTACATTTGTCGAGAGTCAATGTTTACAGGCGATCAGCTTGACTTTGGGGTGCGGTGTTTTTTTAGTGGCTTGACGGTTAAAAGTAACGACTATGAGAATTTGTTTGCTGTCGCAAAAAATAAATTGGGCAGATTGCATGAAGGCGAAATGTACGGATTCACGCCCGCTCTTGCATTAGGCGGTCAACGTACACTTGCGGGGATAGAAAAAGTTGGCGCTGTTGAATATCTGACTTTTCTATCTCAGGTGTCTGAGTTAGAAGAACTGATAGCTCCCAACATATAGCTATGCCGTTTCAGATACATCCAGTGCACAGGATGTATCGTCAATTTCAGAAGTGGCACTTTTGGCCTCGCAGGCAAAAAAAGCCCCTCCCGCCAGGCTGATGCGCAACCTGACGGGAAGGGCTGTAGAACGCTGTGTCACCGCGCCCCCCACAGGGGAGCGCGACTCTCGTTTCAGGCGACGAACTGCTCCGCATAGTGGCAAGCCACCTGGCGGTTATCCAACGCCCGCAACTGCGGCTCCTCGCTGCTGCACCGCGCCGTCGCATACGGGCAGCGCTTGTGGAAAGCGCAGCCGGACGGCGGGTTCAGCGGGTTGGGCAGTTCGCCGACGATCTTGATCTTCGGCTTGTTCGGGTCCGGGTGGATGGTCGGTGTGGCCGACAGCAGCGCCTGGGTGTACGGGTGCAGGGGGCGCGCGTAGATGTCGCCCTTGGGGCCGACTTCCACCGGGCGCCCGAGGTACATCACCATCACGTCGTCGGCGACGTGTTGCACCACCGCGAGGTTGTGGGAAATGAACACGTAGGCGGTGTTGAATTCCTGCTGCAAATCCATGAACAGGTTAAGCACCTGGGCCTGGATCGACACGTCCAGTGCCGAGGTCGGCTCATCCGCCACCAGCACTTTGGGTTGCAGCATCATCGCCCGGGCCAGGGCGATCCGTTGGCGCTGGCCGCCGGAGAACATGTGCGGGTAGCGCTGATAGTGCTCAGGGCGCAGGCCCACCTGCTTCATCATCGCCTGGACCTTTTCGCGGCGTTCGGCGGCGGACAGGTGGGTGTTGATCAGCAGCGGTTCAGCCAGTTGGTCGCCGACTTTCTGCCGCGGGTTCAACGAGGCATACGGGCTCTGGAATACCATCTGCACGTCTTTGCGCAATTGCTTGCGCTGCGCCTTGTCGGCGCCGGCGACTTCCTGGCCGGCGATTTTCAACGAGCCCGACGACGGCTCTTCAATCAGCGTCAGCGCACGGGCCAGGGTGGATTTGCCGCAGCCCGACTCGCCCACCACGGCGAGGGTCTTGCCGGCTTCCAGTTCGAAGGACACGCCATTGAGGGCGCGCACGGTGGCGTGGCCCTTGAACAGGCCTCGGGACACTTCGTAGTGACGGGTCAGGTCGCGGGCGGTAAGAACGACGGCCATTACGCCACCTCCTGGTTCAAGGGGTAGAAGCAGCGCGCGAGGCTGTTCGATTTAGGGTCCAGGCCCGGGCGGGTCTGGCGGCAGCTGTCTTGCACGTAGGGGCAACGCGGCGACAACAGGCAGCCTTGCGGGCGGTCATAACGGCCGGGCACGATGCCGGGCAGCGTGGCCAGGCGCGCGGCACCGAGGCTGTGTTCCGGAATCGCCTTGAGCAGTGCTTCGCTGTAGGGGTGCGCCGGAATGTCGAACAGTTGCGGTACCTGGCCGACTTCCACGGCTTGGCCGGCATACATCACACACACGCGCTGGGCGGTTTCCGCGACGACCGCGAGGTCGTGGGTGATCAGCACCAGGCCCATGTTCTGCTCTTTCTGCAGGGCCAGCAGCAGGTCCATGATCTGGGCCTGGATGGTCACGTCCAAGGCGGTGGTCGGTTCGTCGGCGATCAGCAACTTCGGCTCGCCGGCAATCGCCATGGCGATGGCCACCCGTTGGCTCATACCGCCGGACAGTTGGTGCGGGTAGGCATCCATCCGGCTGGCGGCGCCGGGGATCTCGACTTTTTCCAGCAGTTCGATGGCACGCTTGCGCGCTTGCTTGCCGGACATCTTCAGGTGCAGGCGCAGCACTTCTTCGATCTGGAAACCCACGGTGTAGCTGGGGTTCAGCGCGGTCATCGGGTCCTGGAACACCATCGCCAGGTCTTTGCCGACGATCTGCCGACGCTGGCGGTTGCTCAGCTTGAGCATGTCCTTGCCGTCGAAGTTCAGGGCGTCGGCGGTGACGATGCCGGGGTGTTCGATCAGGCCCATCAGCGCCATCATGGTCACGGATTTACCCGAGCCCGACTCGCCCACGATCGCCAGGACTTCGCCTTTGTCGACGCAAATGTCGAGGCCATCGACCACCGGCACGGCGGTCTTGTCGCCGAAGCGCACGTTGAGATTCTTGATTTCTAACAGTGACATGGGAATCTCCTCAGGCGGCGTTCTTGAGTTTCGGGTCCAGCGCGTCGCGCAGGCCGTCGCCCATCAGGTTGATTGCCAGCACGCTGAGCAAAATGGTCAGACCCGGCAGGCTCACGACCCACCAGGCGCGTTCGATGTAGTCACGGGCCGAAGCCAGCATGGTGCCCCACTCCGGCGTTGGCGGTTGCACGCCCAGGCCGAGGAAGCCCAGCGCGGCGGCATCGAGGATCGCCGAAGAGAAACTCAAGGTCGCCTGCACGATCAGCGGCGCCATGCAGTTGGGCAGCACGGTGATGAACATCAGGCGCGGCAGGCCGGCACCGGCGAGGCGGGCGGCGGTCACGTAGTCGCGGTTGAGTTCGCCCATCACCGCGGCGCGGGTCAGACGCACGTAGGACGGCAGCGACACGATGGCGATGGCGATCACGGTGTTGATCAGGCCAGGGCCGAGGATCGCGACAATGGCGACGGCCAGCAGCAGCGACGGCAGGGCGAGCATGATGTCCATCAGGCGCATGATGGTCGGGCCGAGCAGGCGCGGGAAGAACCCGGCGAACAGGCCGAGCAGGATGCCCGGAATCAGCGACATCACCACCGACGACAAACCGATCAGCAGCGATAGGCGCGAGCCTTGGATCAAGCGCGAGAGCAAGTCACGGCCGAGTTCGTCGGTGCCGAGCAGGAACTGGATCTGCCCGCCTTCCAGCCACGACGGCGGGGTCAGCAGGAAGTCGCGATATTGTTCGCTGGGGTTATGCGGCGCCACCCACGGGGCGAACAGCGCGCAGAACACGATCAGCAACATGAACAGCAGGCCGGCAACCGCGCCTTTGTTCTTGGAGAAGGCTTGCCAGAATTCTTTGTACGGCGACGGGTACAGCAGGCTCTGATCGACTGCTGACACTGGAGTAGGTGTGGTCATGGTCATGATCTCAGCGCTGGTGACGGATGCGTGGGTTGACGAAGCCGTAGAGGATATCCACCACGAAATTCACCAGGATCACCAGGCAGGCGATCAGCAGGATGCCGTTTTGCACCACCGGGTAGTCCCGCGCGCCAATGGCTTCGATCAACCATTTGCCGATGCCGGGCCACGAGAAGATGGTTTCGGTCAATACCGCACCGGCCAGCAGGGTGCCGACTTGCAGGCCGACCACGGTGAGCACCGGGATCAGCGCATTCCGCAGGCCATGCACGAACACCACACGCGCCGGCGACAGGCCTTTGGCCTTGGCGGTGCGGATGTAGTCTTCGCGCAACACTTCGAGCATCGACGAACGGGTCATCCGCGCAATCACCGCCAGCGGGATGGTGCCGAGCACGATGGCCGGCAGGATCAGGTGGTGCAGGGCGTCCCAGAACGCGTCCGGCTCGTTGGCCAGCAGGGTGTCGATCAGCATGAAACCGGTGCGTGGCTCGATGTCGTAGAGCAGGTCGATACGCCCGGAAACCGGGGTCCAGCCCAGGCTCACCGAGAAGAACATGATCAGGATCAGGCCCCACCAGAAGATCGGCATCGAATAGCCCGCGAGGGAGATGCCCATCACCCCGTGGTCGAACAGCGATCCTCGCTTCAACGCCGCGATCACCCCCGCCAACAGGCCCAGGATACCGGCGAACAACAGGGCGGCCATGGACAGCTCCAGGGTCGCCGGGAAGAGTGCGGTGAACTCGGTCCACACGCTGGTGCGCGTGCGCAGGGATTCGCCAAGGTCGCCTTGGGCCAGCTTGCCGATGTAGTCCAGGTACTGCGCATACAACGGCTTGTTAAGGCCAAGGCGTTCCATTGCCTGTGCGTGCATCTCGGGGTCGACCCGGCGTTCGCCCATCATGACTTCTACGGGGTCGCCTGGAATCATGCGGATCAACGCAAACGTCAGCAACGTGATGCCGAAGAAGGTGGGGATCAATAACCCCAATCGGCGGGCAATAAAACTAAACATCTTGTGGTGTACCTCAATCAGCCGGTTAGGCAGGTTCGACACCGTCAACGTCGACGGTGTCGAGCGTTCTTCTTATTACTTCACCTGGGTGGTGGCGAAGTTATTGGTCGTCAGTGGGCTTTGGGTATAACCCTCGACGTTTTTGCGCATGGCGGTGAACATTTTCGGATAAGCCATGGGGATCCACGGTTGATCCTTGCCAAAGACGTCCAGTGCTTGTTCATAGAGTGCAGCGCGCTGGGTGGGTTCAGCGATGGCGCGCGCCTTGTCGATCAGGTCCTGAAATTCTTTATTACACCAACGGGCGTAGTTTTCGCCGTTCTTGGCCGCATCGCAACTCAGGTTCGGGGTGAGGAAGTTGTCCGGGTCACCGTTATCGCCGGCCCAGCCTGCAGAGACCATGTCGTGCTCGCCCGCTTTGGCGCGTTTGAGCATCTCGCCCCACTCCATCACCTTGATGTTGACCTTCAGGCCGATCTGGGCCAGGTCCGCTTGCATGCGCTGGGCGCCGAGCATCGGGTTGGGGTTGGTCGGGCCGCCGCCGTTACGGGTGAACAGGGTGAACTCGGTGCCCTCCGGCACGCCGGCTTCCTTGAGCAGGGCGCGGGCCTTGTCGAGGTCGCGTGGCGGGTTTTTCAACGTGTTGTTGAAACCCAGCAAAGTCGGCGGATACGGACCGGTGCCGACAACTGCGTTGCCTTTGCCGTACAGGGCCTCAGTGTAGCCGGCCTTGTCGAACGCGATGTTGATCGCGTGACGCACCCGCGCGTCGCTCATGTATTTGTGGGTGGTGTTCAAGGCAGTGTAGCTGGTGGTCATGGCCGCCAGTTCATCGACTTTCAGGTTCGGGTCTTTCTTGATGCTCGGGATGTCGTCGGGCTTCGGATACAGCGCGATCTGGCATTCGTTGGCCTTGAGCTTCTGCAGGCGCACGTTGTTGTCGGTGGTGATCGCCAGGATCAGCGGGTCGGCCGGCGGCTTGCCGCGGAAGTAGTTCGGGTTGGCCTTGAAACGCACCTGGGCGTCCTTGGCGTAGCGGGTGAAGATGAACGGGCCGGTGCCGACCGGCTTGGCGTTGAGGTCATCGGTCTTGCCGGACTTGAGCAACTGGTCGGCGTATTCGGCCGAGTGAATCGACGAAAACGCCATGGCCAGGTCGGCCAGGAACGGTGCTTCCGGACGGGTCAGGGTGAAGACCACGGTGTGATCGTCGGTCTTCTCGACGCTCTTGAGCAGTTCCTTGAAGCCCATGCTTTCGAAGTACGGGTAGCCCACGTTGGACTTGGTGTGCCACGGGTGTTTCGGGTCCAGCTGGCGCTGGAAGCTCCAAAGCACGTCGTCGGCGTTCAGGTTGCGCGTGGGTTTGAAGTAGTCGGTGGTGTGGAACTTGATGTCGTCACGCAGGTGGAAGGTGTAGGTCAGGCCATCGGCGCTGATTTCCGGCAGGGCCTTGGCCAGCGCCGGGATCACTTCGGTGGTGCCGGGCTTGAAGTCCACCAGACGGTTGAACAGGGTTTCGGCGGCGGCGTCGGCGGTGACGGCCGTGGTGTACAGGACCGGATCGAAACCTTCCGGGCTGGCTTCGGTGCAGACCACCAGCGGTTTGGCCGAAATGCCGACCGCCACGCTCAACAGCGCAGCGGCAATGGCAGCTTGTAACGGGAGCATGTTCATTCGGAGCCCTCTGCAATCGATGGAACCAGACGAGCGTAGAGGGCGGACTCGTCCTGAGCCCGCCGTCTACCTGGCGCTGATTAAAGGATGTTGAACGGGATGGTGGTGACCAAACGGAACTCTTTGATGCTGCCGTCGGACTGGAACTCACTGCCACGGTGCTCAACGTAGGTCGCACGAATGGCCGTGGCTTTGAGTGGGCCGCTCTGGATTGCGTAAGAGGCGCCTACACCGTATTCCTGGTGTTTTTCGCCGTCTTGGCTCTGGATGCCGTCATAGGCGAACTTGGCCCGACCACCATTGCCGGTGTAGTGGGTGCCGTCGATGCCCCAGCCGCGCGCCGAGTAAGCGTTGAACTTCAGGCCTGGCACGCCGTATTCGGCCATGTTGATGGCGTAGGCGATCTGGAAGGACTTCTCGTTCGGGCCGTTGAAGTCCGAGGTCAGGGAGTTGGCCAGGTAGATGCCGTTGGTTTCGTGCAGGTAGTCGAAGTACTCGTTACCGTTCACTTCCTGGTACGCGAAGGTCAGGCTGTGCGCCTGGTGGGTCAGGCCGAGCGACAGCGAGTAGGTGTCGTTGTCGATTTCGCCCATCAACTTTTTGCCTTCGTCGACGGTCTTGTAGTAGTTCAGGCCGGTGGTCAGGCCCAATACCGAGCTGTCGCCCAGTTCATGGGTCGCGCCGAAGTAGTACTGGTTCCAGAAGTCTTTGACGTTGGCGGCGAAGATGCTGGTTTTCAGGCTTTTCAGCGGTTGGTAGTTCAGGCCCAGGGTCGACACCTTGTCGGTTTCAGCGCCGTTGCCGTATTCACTGCGGAATTTCGACAGGCTCTGTTCGGTACGTGGCGAAACGCGGTCGAACACGCCGCCCTGGAACGACAGGTTACTGAACTCTTCGCTGTTGAAACTCACCCCTTCGAAGCTCGAAGGCAGCGCACGGTTGCCGATGGTATCGACGATGCCGCTGCTGAAGTTCTGGCGACCGGCGGTCAGGGTGGTGTTGGAGACGCGGAACTGCACGTTGGCCAGGCCCAGTTTGCTCCACTGGTCGACTGCATCGCCGTTGGAGTCGGCCAGGGTACGGTTGGAGCCGCCCTTGATGTCACGCTTGCTGCGGTCCAGGACCAGTGCGTTGTAGACCGCCAATTCGGTCTTGACGCCCACGGTACCCTGGGTGAAACCCGAGCTGGCGTTGAGGATGGTGCCCTGTACCCAGTTGGTACGATTGCGGTCGGTGCGGGTTTCGCCGTGCTTCTTGTACTCGAAGGTGCCCCCACGGTACTTGCTTTCATGGGAGTACCAGTTACGCGTGGTGCCGCCCAGGCTGAAGTCCTCGATAAAACCCTTGGCTTCGCTTTGAGCGCTGGTGCCGGCCAGTGTGGTAGGAACGAAGTCCTGGCTCTGGGTTTCCGCGTAAGCGGTCGCCGTGATGCTGCTGATGGCCAGGGCCAGAAGCGCTGTGCTGCTCAGTTTCATGGGTGAAGCTCCTTTGGTTCTCTTTTTTTATGCCGGTCTTTTAGGTGATCCGGCTATTGGTGTGTAACTCGTTCAAGCATTTGCAAACGTTTGCTGTAGGAAATTTCCCAACAGAAGGCTGCAAGTTTGCCGGAGAGTGTTATCCACTCCCCGCAATCCGGTTATTTTCTTATGGGGTGATACTGACGCCCGAGAACACGTTGCGGCCGAAGGGGCTCACTTGGAAACCTTCGACTTTGGCGCTTAACGGCTGGTTGACCGTCGAGTGGGCGACTGGCGTGATCGGCACCTGCGCTTTGAGCAGTTGCTGTGCCTGTTTGTACAGAACAGTCCGTTGTTCGCGGTCGGTGACGACCTTGGCTTGCTTGATCAGCTTGTCGTATGCCGGGTCGCACCACATGGAGTAGTTGTTCCCGCCGATGGCGTCGCAGCTGTAGAGGGTGCCCAACCAGTTGTCCGGGTCGCCGTTGTCGCCGGTCCAGCCGATCAGGCTGATATCGTGCTCACCGTTCTTGGTGCGCTTGATGTACTCGCCCCACTCGTAGCTGACGATCTTGACCTTGAGGCCGATCTTGGCCCAGTCGTTCTGCAGCATCTCGGCCATCAGCTTGGCGTTGGGGTTGTACGGCCGTTGTACCGGCATCGCCCACAGGGTGATCTCGGTGCCTTCCTTCACGCCGGCGGCCTTGAGCAGTTCCTTGGCTTTTTCCGGGTTGTAGGCGGCGTCTTTGATGCTGTCGTCGTAAGACCACTGCGTCGGTGGCATGGCGTTGACCGCCAGTTGCCCCGCGCCCTGGTACACGGCGTTGAGGATGCTCTGCTTGTTCACCGCCATGTCCAGCGCCTGGCGCACTTCGAGCTGGTCGAACGGTTTGTGGCGCACGTTGTAGGCGATGTAGCCGAGGTTGAAACCTGGTTTGGTCAGCAGTTGCAGCTTGGGGTCGGCCTTGAGAGCGTCGACATCCGCCGGACGCGGATGCAGGGTGATCTGGCATTCGCCGGCCTTGAGCTTTTGCACGCGCACCGACGCGTCGGTGTTGATGGCGAAGATCAACTGGTCGAGCTTGACCCGGCTCGGGTCCCAGTACTGTTTGTTGCCGGCGTAACGGATCTGCGAGTCTTTCTGGTAGCGCTGGAAGACGAACGGGCCAGTGCCGATCGGCTTCTGGTTGATGTCGCTGGGCTTGCCCTGCTTGAGCAACTGCTCGGCGTATTCGGCCGACAGAATGGAGGCAAAGCTCATGGCGATATTTTGCACGAACGCCGCGTCGACCGTGTTCAGTGTCATCACCACGGTGTGCGGGTCGGTTTTCTCGACCTTGGCGATGTTCTTGTTCAGGCTCATCCCGTTGAAGTACGGAAACTCGGTGGGGTAGGCCTTGCGAAATGGATGGTCGGGGTCAAGCATGCGGTTGAAAGTGAACAACACGTCGTCGGCGTTGAAGTCCCGCGTGGGCTTGAACTCTTTATTGCTGTGGAATTTCACCCCTTCGCGCAGGTGGAAGGTGTAGGTCAGGCCATCTGGCGAAATATCCCACTTGGTTGCCAGCCCCGGTACGACGCTGGTCGCGCCCTTTTCAAACTCAACCAGGCGGTTGTACAGCGGCTCGGCCGCATCGTTGTCGGTGGCGGTGGTGTACTGCGCGGTGTCAAAGCCCGCCGGGCTGCCTTCAGAGCAAAACACCAGGCTCTTTTTTTCGGCGGCGTGGCCCATCGTGGCCACAGCCAGCAGGCTGGTGCCAAAAATTGCGGATAGAACGGTGGTATGGCGCATGACGATCCCGATCCTTGTTTGTAGTTGTCATCAGCGAGCAATCCCCCCGGCATACGGCCAGGGGGACATCACTGATTCCACGCACAGCAAGTGCCCATCAGATTGGAGCCTCTGCTGTCCTACGACGTTAGGGGTCGAGGACTTCGCAGTAAATGCGCAAAATCTGACTGACCTTGTAGGCAACGGAGCCGCGAATCGAAGTTCATTGCCGTAGGACGGCAGCGAGCGCGAATGTGGTCTGTTTCCTACTGGCCTGGCGGATGCAATAACGGCGACGTTATGAAACGTCGCCGCCATCGTTCCTTACTTGCCGCTCACGCTCACGCCGTAGAACGAGTTCAGGCCAAACGGGCTGATCTTGAAGTCCTGTACGGTGTTGCGCATGGGTTGATACACCGTCGAGTGCGCGATAGGTGTCATCGGGACTGCATCTTTGAGGATGTGTTGCGCCTGCTTATACAGCTCGGTGCGTTTGGCGACATCCGAGGTGGCCTTGGCTTCTTTCACGATGCCGTCGAATTTCTTGTCGCACCATTTGGAGAAGTTGTTACCGGACAGCGAGTCGCAGCCGAACAGCACGTTCAGCCAGTTGTCCGGGTCCCCATTGTCGCCGCTCCAGCCAATGATCATGGCCTGGTTCTCGCCGCCTTTGGAACGCTTGATGTACTCGCCCCATTCGTAGCTGACGATGTTGACCTTCAGGCCGATCTGTTTCCAGTCGTTCTGCAGCATCTCGGCCATCAGCTTGGCGTTCGGGTTGTACGGACGCTGGACCGGCATGGCCCACAGGGTGATCTCGGTGCCGTCCTTGATCCCGGCTTCCTTGAGCAGTTCCTTGGCTTTGGCCACGTCGTGCGGGGCATCTTTGATGGTGGTGTCGTAGGACCACTGGGTCGGCGGCATGGCGTTGACCGCCAATTGGCCCGCGCCCTGGTACACCGAGTCGATGATCTGCTGCTTGTTCACCGCCATGTCCAGCGCCTGGCGCACGCGCAGGTCGGACAGCGGGTTAGGCGCGGTCTGGCCCTTGAGCACCGGCATGACGTTGTAGGCGATGTAGCCCAGGTTGAAACCGGCCTGGTTCGGCAGTTTCAAGTCCTTGTCGTCGCCCAGTGCCTTGAGGTCGGCCGGACGGGGGAACAGGGTGATCTGGCATTCGTTTTTCTTGAGCTTCTGGATACGCACCGACGGGTCGGTGGTGATGGCGAAGATCAGGTTGTCGATCTTCACGTCTTCAGGTTTCCAGTAGTCCTTGTTGCCGGTGTAACGAATGTTCGAGTCTTTCTGGTAGCTCTTGAACACGAACGGGCCGGTGCCGACAGGTTTCTGGTTGATGTCCTGCGGCGTGCCGTTTTTCAGCAGTTGCGCGGCGTACTCGGCCGACTGGATCGACGCGAAGCTCATCGCCAGGTTCTGGATGAAGGCGGCGTCCACGGTGCCAAGGGTGAACTTGACGGTGTGGGCATCGACTTTCTCGATGTTCTTGATGTTGGTGTCCATCCCCATGTCCGTGAAGTACGGGAACTCGGTGGGGTAGGCCTTACGGAACGGATCGTCTTTGTTGATCATCCGGTTGAAGGTGAACAGTACGTCGTCGGCCGAGAACTCGCGAGTGGGCTTGAAGTACGGGGTGGTGTGGAACTTGACGCCTTCGCGCAGGTGGAAGGTGTACGTCAGGCCATCCGGGGACACGTCCCAGCTGGTGGCCAGGCCAGGAACGACGGCGGTGCCGCCACGTTCGAACTGGCTCAGACGGTTGAACATGGTTTCGGCCGAAGCATCGAAGTCTGTTCCGGTGGTGTACTGGCCTGGATCAAAACCGGCCGGGCTCCCTTCGGAGCAGAACACCAGGTTAGTCGCCGCTTGGGCGAAAGGCGCTGCGGCCATAAGGCCAGCGCTAACAAGTAACGGAATGACTGCGTGTTTAAGCATGTTGGCCTCATGATTTGTTGTCATTTTTGGTAGTGAGGGCGACCTCGTGAGTCGGCCTGCGGATACTTATGCAGGGGCCATACCCATTGCAAGATGCTGAACGGTTGCAAGGATGAAAGAGTGGTACGAACGTACAAGAATGTCGCAAATATGAAAGTTTCGACATAAATGCGTACATTTGGAGGGCTTTTTCGGTGCCGCATGAGCACCAAAAAGGCCCAATCGAGGCGTGTTATGCACTCGATTGGGGCGTTGCTGTTACTTATCGAGACTCACGCCGTAGAACGGCGTCAGGCCAAAGGGGCTGATTTTGAAGTCCCGCACTTCCTTGCGAAGCGGCTGGAAAACCGTCGAGTTCGCAATAGGCGTTATAGGTACTTGTTCTTTAAGGATTTTTTGTGCCTGCTGATACCACTTGATACGCTGCTCGCGGTCGCTGCTGACCTTGGCCTGTTGCACCAGCTTGTCGTAGGCCGGGTTACACCATTTGGCGTAGTTGCTGCCCTTCACCGCGGCACAGCTGTAGAGCACGCCGAGCCAGTTATCCGGGTCGCCGTTGTCGCCGGTCCAGCCGTAAATCATCGCATCGTGCTCGCCATTCTTGGCGCGCTTGATGTATTCGCCCCACTCATAGCTGACGATGTTGGCCTTGATGCCGATGTTGGCCCAATCCTGTTGGATCATTTGTGCCGACATTCGCGCATTCGGATTGGACGCGCGTTGTACGGTCATCGCCCACAAGTTGATGGTCGTACCGGGTGCAACCCCTGCTTCTTTTAGTAGCGCCCGCGCTTTGGCCGGGTCGAACGGGGCATCCTTGATCGTCGGGTCATAAGACCACTGCGCCGGAGGCAATGCGTTCTGCGCCAGTTGCCCGGCGCTCTGGTACACGGCCTTGATGATCGCCGGTTTATCGATGGCCATGTCCAGGGCCTGGCGCACCTTGAGTTGATCCAGCGGCGGATGCGTCACGTTGTAGGCCAGAAAACCCAGGTTGAACCCTGCTTGCTGCAACACGCGCAGGTTGGGGTCTTGTTTCATTACCTCGATGTCGGCAGGGCGCGGGTAACCGCTGACCTGGCATTCGCCGGCCTTGAGTTTCTGCAGGCGCGACGCGGCGTCCGGGGTGATCGCGAACACCAGGTTGTCGAGCTTCACATCCTCGGGTTTCCAATACTGTTTATTGGCGACGTAGCGAATCTGCGAGTCCTTTTGGTAACGCTTGAACACGAAAGGCCCGGTGCCCACCGGTTTTTGGTTGATGTCTGCGGCGTTGCCGGTCTTCAGCAGTTGCGCGGCGTACTCGGCCGATTGCACCGAGGCGAAACTCATCGCCAGGTTCTGTACGAACGAGGCATCGACGTTGTTCAGGCTGAAGCGCACGGTGTGCTCGTCCAGTTTGTCGACGCTTTTGATCGTGGTGTTCAAACCCATGTCGGTGAAATACGGCGACTCGGACGGGTAGGCCTTGCGAAACGGGCTGTCGGCATCCAGCAGGCGGTTGAAGGTGAACAACACGTCATCGGCGTTGAAGTCGCGGGTGGGCGTGAAGAAATCGGTGGTGTGGAACTTGACGCCATCACGCAGGTGGAAGGTGTACGTCAGGCCGTCGTTGGAGACCTCCCAACGGGTCGCCAGGCCGGGTTCGACCTCGGTGCCGCCGCGCTTGAACTGGGTCAGACGGTTGAACACGGTTTCGGCGGAGGCATCGAAATCGGTGCCGCTGGTGTACTGGCTGGGGTCGAAGCCGGCGGGGCTGGCTTCGGAGCAGTAGACCAGGGTGCTGGCCGCCTGGGCCATGGGCATAAAGGCCAGCAGGCCGGCAGCGAGGAGCAGCGGTTTGAAGATGGTTCTTTCCATGGAGACCCCTGAAGTGGCGGCATATGGCTGCCCAAACGAAAACGACGGTCCCCGAGGTTACCGCCGTTCAGGTTTATCAGGTAGGGGCTCACTTATATATGTGTTGGCGTCGACACTTCAATCAGGGTTGGCGCGGACGGGTCGATGGTGTAAGTGTCACCACTCAGTTCATTACTTTCACGTATCGTGAATGCCCGCGTGCTGGTGATATCCAAGTCTCGATTAGGTACTGTGCCGTCTTCGGTTCTGAGTTTAAGAACCCATTTGGTCGTGGCCTTGACCGTGTGCGTATTCAGTGAAGGATCATACTCTATGATGAAATGTTTTTGACCTGCCGAAACACCGTAGTTGTCTTTAAGTTGCGGTGGCATTAATTCCAGATAGGCTGGATGCGTGGCGCCTTGGTGAGCCACCTCTGAAATACGCGCTCTCAGATCAGCGTCGGGAATAGTCTCTTCAAGTACGGCCAGCCTGCTTTGTATGGTTTCATGTGCTTCGCCTCCCCTGAAATCAAGTTCGGTTCGCACGATATGACCATTCTCTCTTTTTATGATGGAGTAAATTTCTCGGTTCAAGTCAGGCGCAAAACTTTCGGAGTATCCAGTGTCAGGTTTGGCTCTCTCTCCTTCGGTGACGGCGAAATTACCGTCGTCGATTGTCCAGGAAACAGACAGTTTTCTTTTTATGTTTGAGCCTTCTTCGTACACGTCGTCGTAGAATCGGTAGTTTTTGCTTTCGTCCAGGTTCAAGTAGTCGTCAAACTTCTCGGCGCCGAGAATTTTCGAGCCCTTATCATCAACAAAGCGCTCTGAGAACTTGGGGGTGGATGTTGATTCGGTGCTGGGGGTTGGCGAAGGCGAGCGCTGCCATGGCCATTTCACTCCGCCATCGCCACTCGCGGACTTCCACTGCCCAGCACCTGCAGCATGGACCGTCAGCACGGGTTTGCGAGTGCCTGGGTTAATGACTTGAACATAATTGTCGCTGAGTTTGAAATCGCTTCTGATCTCATACACGTTGCTCGAACCTGTGCCGTCGGTATAGCGGATAAACCATTGATCCTCACCGCTGGTTTTATTCTTGACCTGATAAATACCTTTCGCATTGGGTTGGATATGTTCAATAAGTTGCTCACCGTTCGGCATTGCATGCTCGCTGATATTCTCCGATTCGCTGGGGCGCAACAAGTTGACCTCAGGCTCTAGAGTATGGGAACGCGGAACTTCAGCGTCATTGCTCGATACCTTGGGGGTTCGCACCAAATCAATGTCGTTCGAACGCTCGTTATATTCCCAGCTGTAGCGTTCAACGACCGGGGTCTTACCTAAACCAGACTCCAGCCCTATTGTCGCAAGTTCGTGTCCCAGTTGCAGAGTTGATATCACCGCTGCGGCAGTGCCGCCAACCCGATCATTGGCGGTCATGCCATAGATCGAGTCATGGGCGCCGAAAAAAATATTGCCTGCGTTGCCGACGACGGGGATATAACCGAAAGTATTACCCCAAAAGTCCTTCGCAGCCTTCCAGCTTTGTTGCGTGGAACCAAACACCTCAGTTTGGTCGGACCATACTGAATTGTTTGTGTTCACCTCTTGGTATTTACCTGCAAGACCCGAATCCAGATTGCCGTATTTCAACCGGTAATCGCCACCTCGCGATTCGGTATAGTTGAATGTCTCTGCCACTGGCACGGCTTTATCGGCGAATATACTGGAATACCCTGGGTAGGTTGCATGAGGGTCGACAATCAAATTGTTGAGTACGTCCCCCGCCTTGGGCCAATGTGCATCTGTGCCGCCTTGCCGGTCGCTGGCGTTGAAACTGCGCTGCACATTTTCCCGGTTGTCTTTTGCCCAGTTGGCAAAATCCGCATCGCCGTGTATTTCACGAACTGCGCCGTTCTTCAAATCAAGCATCAAACCCTTGTTGGGCCGATGCTCATAATTGCCGTCAAAAGGGGTATGAGGAATAAATGCATAGCCTGCCAGTGGATAGCCGTAGATGTTGGGAATAATGACTTGTGCATTATTTTCTAATGTACGCTTTACGGCCGCTTGGCTGGCAGGCGTGAGTTTTTCAAAACTGTCTTTATTATTCGCCAGGCTCTGCAAGGTGCCCCGTACAACATAGGCGTCTGCTTTCCCTGAACGTATCGCCAGTGCTCCCGACTCGTGGCTCATGGGCTTGGCTATTTCATGTGTCCAATGATTTTGAAGATTCTGCCCGTGCAATTCCAAGTCGGCGACCTTGCTGCGGTCTTGTGGCGCGATCTCCATGAACTGGAAGTTGAGCGGGCCTCCTCGCTGCACTTTGTCGTGCGCAAAAGCACCCGCCGCGATTTCCCATGCAAAGTAAGTGCGTTTTTCGGTGTCGGTCAGCACCTCGGGTTTTCCGACCCCTTTGTAGGAGGTGAACGTCACTGTGATTTTTTCATGCGGGTCGTACCCGGCCGCCATTAACCCTCCGCTAAAGTAACCAGCAGGTTCGAGGAACTGGCGAGTCTTCTGAAATTTGATGTTGCGTTCGCCTTCGTTACCACGTTCTATCGTATTTGTCTGCGTGACGACGCGCCCGGCATAGGCATCAATGCGCTGCGTGCGCTCCCGCTGCGTATAGCTCGCCGTTGGTGGAGAAGGGGAGACTGATCCAAAAATGACTTGCTTGGAAAAATCAAATTCGTTTTCAGGCGTAGGACCTTTAATCGGTGTGTCGCCCGCTGAAACGCCAAGCGTTCCCTGAGGCGTATTAGTTTGTGACGAAGTTGAGGTCTCAACTTCTCGTTTTTGACGATTATGTACAGGAGTAGGCGGGATAAACGGAGCGTTGGTAGTGACGGCAAGTGGCGGTAGGGATGACGGACACATATTTATTCTCGGCTGATTTTATTCATGAGTTTCATGAGGTTAATTATCTGGCGCGAAGCAATAGCATTCGATACGCGACACTGCTTTATGGCGCCTTTCAGTGGTTTGGTTTTTCTCTAAGTGCTGTTGAGTTACATGAGTGCTGTAGGGCGGCGGATGAAGCCTTTATAACTGGGTGGCGGCATGGCTATTAAAGGTTCCCATGCCTGCTTTATGCTCTGTGACGTAACGACAGTAGCTTTGTGGGGTGCCTACAACTTTAGAAAGAAGTCTTATGCCAAGATATGAGCGACCCACTTATGATTCAAAATGTTTAGATGAGTTGAATGAAACTGCTCGCGAAAAAAAACGGCGCCAGCCTTGTCGGGCCGCGCCGTTTTTTGTTGATAAGACTTATTGCAAGACTTCGATGACCCCGTCGGCGCTCATGCTCACTTGACTGGTCCCCGCCTCAACTTCCGGCGTCGGCGCCGAATCCATCATGGCGGCTTTCATCATCATCCCGCCGCGTGCGTAAGGTTGTGGATAACCATTGGTGTTGAAGTTCAGGTTGACGATCTTATAACCCTTGCCGCCCAACGCATCGGTGGCCAGTTGGGCGCGAGCCTTGAATGCGCTGACCGCGTCCTTGAGCAGGGCGTCTTCGCTGGACCTGCGCGTGGTGTCAGCGATGGCGAATTCCATGTTTTGCATTTTCAGGGTGTTGAGCAACTCGCCGGTGAGCTTGGACAGCGCCGGGAAGTCTGCGCTCTCCAGGCGTAGTTCGGCGCGTTCACGCCAACCGGTGATCTTCTGATTCTTACTGTCGTAGATCGGGTAGCTGTTGCGGCTGCCCTGACGCAGAGTCACGGCCTTGACTTCGCGGGCCTGGCCCAGGGCCTGGTTCATGGTGGTGGTGATGTCGGCGGCGAGCTTGGCGGGGTCGGCGTTCTGGGATTCGGTATAGAGCGTCACGATCATCTTGTCGCGGGCCACTTCCTGGCTGACTTCGGCGCGCAGGGCGATCTGGTTGTAATGCAACTCATCGGCGGCGACGGCCGGGAGGCTGGCCAGGGTGCTGGCGCTGAGGGTGAGAGCGGCTGCGTTGCGAATGAAACGGGACATGGAAGCTCCTTGGAATGTTCGTATCGGTATGACTGTAGACGGTGGTGCCGGGTTCTTCGGGTTTACACATTCACTACAAGTTGTCGCAGTGCCGACGAACGGTCATTCAGCGCGCCTGCGTCAAAGAGCCACACGCGCCGTGTCTGCCGGTCGGCTTCGTTTATACTCCTGCCGATCCGCCTGCAGCGCTCACCGGGAGAGCTCATGCTCGCCGCCGTAAAACTGACTTCCGCCACCCGCCAGAACCTCTGGCGCCTGACGTTCATTCGCACCTTGGTATTGGCCGCGCAGGCCGGTTCCGTCGGGCTTGCCTATTGGTTCGACCTGCTGCCGCTGCCGTGGCTGCAACTGAGCGTGACCCTGGGTTTTTCCACCGTGTTATGTGCGTTTACCGCCATCCGGTTGCGTACCACCTGGCCGGTGACCGAGCTGGAATACGCCCTGCAGTTGGCCTGCGACCTGTTTATCCACAGTGTGTTGCTGTATTTCTCTGGTGGTTCCACCAATCCGTTCGTTTCGTATTACCTGGTGCCCTTGACCATAGCGGCCGTGACCTTGCCGTGGCGCTACTCGGTGATACTCTCCGGCATTGCCCTGACCCTGTACACCTTGCTGCTGGCGCAGTTCTACCCGTTGCAGACGTTCCCCATCGCCCGGGAAAACCTGCAGATCTACGGGATGTGGCTGAGCTTCGCGCTGTCGGCCGCAGTCATCACCTTTTTTGCCGCGCGCATGGCCGAAGAACTGCGCCGCCAGGAAGAATTGCGCGCCATCCGCCGCGAAGAAGGCCTGCGCGACCAGCAACTGCTGGCCGTCGCGACCCAGGCCGCCGGTGCGGCCCATGAGTTGGGCACGCCCCTGGCGACCATGAGCGTGCTGCTCAACGAAATGACCCAGGACCATCACGATCCGGCGCTGCAAGAAGACCTCGGCGTGCTGCGCGAACAGGTCAAGCAGTGCAAGCAAACCTTGCAGCAACTGGTGCGCGCCGCCGAAGCCAACCGCCGCCTGGCGGTGGAGATGCAGGACGTGACCCAGTGGCTCGACGAAGCCCTGAACCGCTGGCACCTGATGCGTCCCGAAGCCAGTTACCGTTTCCACCTGCTGGGGCAGGGCAGCGTGCCGCGCATGGCGCCGCCGCCGGACCTGACCCAGGCCCTGCTCAACCTGTTGAACAATGCCGCCGATGCCTGCCCCGAAGGCCTGGAAGTGCAGCTGGACTGGGACACGGAAAACCTCACCATCAGCATTCGTGACCACGGCGCAGGCGTGCCGCTGGCTATTGCCGAGCAGATCGGTAAACCTTTCTTTACCACCAAGGGCAAAGGCTTCGGCCTCGGCCTGTTTTTGAGCAAGGCCAGCGTGACCCGCGCGGGCGGCTCAGTGAAGCTCTATAGTCATGAGGAAGGCGGCACGCTCACCGAGCTGCGCCTGCCCCGTGTCGCACGAGGAGATATCGATGAGTGATGAGATCCAAGTCGAAGGCGAAGAACTGCCGCACCTGTTGCTGGTAGATGATGACGCTACCTTTACCCGCGTCATGGCGCGTGCCATGAGCCGTCGCGGTTTCCGCGTCAGCACCGCGGGCTCCGCGGAAGAGGGCCTGAGCATCGCCCAGGCCGACCTGCCGGACTACGCCGCGCTCGACCTGAAAATGGACGGCGACTCCGGCCTGGTGCTGCTGCCCAAGCTGCTCGAACTCGATCCGGAAATGCGTGTGGTGATCCTCACCGGTTATTCCAGCATTGCCACCGCTGTCGAAGCCATCAAGCGTGGCGCCTGCAACTACCTGTGCAAACCGGCGGACGCCGACGACGTGCTGGCCGCCTTGCTCTCCGAGCATGCCGACCTCGACACCCTGGTGCCGGAAAACCCGATGTCGGTGGACCGCCTGCAGTGGGAACACATCCAGCGCGTGCTGACCGAGCATGAAGGCAATATCTCGGCCACCGCCCGCGCGCTGGGCATGCACCGGCGTACCCTGCAACGCAAGCTGCAGAAGCGCCCGGTACGGCGCTGAACGCCGGCTGAACAATCTACTTCAGGCCGCACGGCGCCTTGAACCGATGCTCTATGATCGGTTCAAACGCCTGCCATCTATTTCCTACCGAGCCTGAACGATGAATCAGAACGCTGAGTATTCCGCGGTCAACGACGCGGTGCGTGGGCACTTTTTTCGCCGAACCTGGGCGATGATCACGCCCTATTGGCGCAGTGAAGAAAAGGGAAAGGCATGGTTGCTGTTGTTGGCGGTGATTGGTTTGTCGCTGTTCAGCGTCGCGATCTCCGTGTGGATCAACCACTGGTACAAGGATTTCTACAACGCCCTGGAACATAAGGACACGGCGGCCTTCTGGCAACTGATCGGCTATTTTGGCGGCATCGCTGCGGTGGCCATCCTCGGTGCGGTTTATCGCTTGTACCTGACCCAGATGCTGACCATCCGCTGGCGGGCCTGGTTGACCGAAAAACACTTCGCACGCTGGCTCAGCGACAAAAACTACTACCAGCTGGAGCAGGGCGGTTACACCGATAACCCGGACCAGCGGATCTCCGAAGACCTCAATAACTTCACCTCCAGCAGCTTGAGCCTCGGCCTGGGCCTGCTGCGCAATGTGGTCAGCCTGGTGTCGTTTTCGATCATCCTGTGGGGTGTGTCGGGCAGCATCGAAGTGTTCGGTATCACCATTCCCGGCTACATGTTCTGGTGTGCATTGCTCTATGCCGCTGTGGGCAGTTGGCTGACGCACCTGATCGGGCGTCGCTTGATCGGGCTGAACAATCAACAACAACGCTTCGAGGCGGATTTGCGCTTCTCGATGGTCCGGGTCCGCGAGAATGCCGAGAGCATTGCCTTGTACAACGGCGAGCCCAACGAAAATCGCCGTTTGAGCCAACGCTTCGGCCGGGTCTGGCATAACTTCTGGGACATCATGAAAGTGTCCAAGCGCCTGACTTTCTTCACCGCCGGCTACAGCCAGATCGCAATCATCTTCCCGTTCATCGTCGCCGCGCCGCGCTACTTCACCGGCAAGATCGAGCTGGGCGAGCTGATGCAAATCAACTCGGCGTTCGGCAACGTCCAGGAGAACTTCAGCTGGTTTATCGGCGCGTACACGGAGCTGGCCAGTTGGCGCGCCACCAGTGATCGTCTGCTGAGTTTCCAGCAGGCCATGGGCGATAACGAGCAGCGCCCTGCGGCCATCGACGTGCGCCCGGAAGGCGAGCGCCTGGTGGTAGAGAAGCTCGGCATGGACCTGGCCGATGGCCGCCACTTGCTCGCCGGCGCCGACATGGTCGTCGAGCCGGGCCAGCGCCTGATGCTCAGCGGGCGTTCCGGCAGCGGTAAAAGTACGTTGCTGCGTGCCATGGGCCAGCTGTGGCCGGCGGGCCATGGCAGCATCCGCCTGCCGGAGGCGCGTTACCTGTTCCTGCCGCAGAAGCCGTATCTGCCGATCGGCACGTTGAAGGCCGCGTTGAGTTATCCACAGGACGACGGCGTGTACATGGACGAACGTTATGCACAGGTCCTGGAAACCTGCCGCTTGCCGCATCTGGTCGCGCGGCTGGACGAAGCCAACCACTGGCAGCGCATGCTCTCGCCCGGCGAGCAACAGCGCCTGGCCTTTGCCCGTGCGTTGTTGTTCGCACCGCAGTGGCTGTACATGGACGAAGCGACATCGGCCATGGATGAAGAGGATGAGGCGACGTTGTACCAGGCGTTGATCGATGAGCTGCCGGGGCTGAGCATCGTCAGCGTCGGCCATCGCAGCAGCCTCAAGCGCTTCCATGGGCGGCATGTGCGGATCGAAAGCGGCCACCTGCAAGAACAACCCGTGTCCTGAGGGCCGTACTCGGTCAGTGTGGGAGGGAGCTTGCTCCCGATAGCAGTGTGTCAGTCAGCCTATATATCAACTGATCCGCCGCTATCAGGAGCAAGCTCTCTCCCACAATGGCATCCCCGCTGGTCTGGAGATTGAGGCCCAACAAAAAGCCCGGCTGATCATCGATCAGCCGGGCTTTTTTACAGCGCCTGAAAAGACTTACTTCTTCAAGCCGTAATGCTCATCCAGCATGCCAGGGGCGTTCGGCGTTTTTGGCGCGTAGTCCCGTGGCGGCTCCTGGTTTTCCCGTGGCGGGGTCAGGCGTTCCCGTGGGGTTTGCGGTGCATCGGAATGCAGCGCGGCCAGCAGGCGCTGACGGGTGATGTCGTCGAGCGCCAGGCGGTTGGCGCCGTCGGCGAGGTGATCCTGTACTTCCTGGTAGCTCTGGGTGAGCTTCTTGACCAGGGTCGCGGTGCTGTTGAAGTGGGTAACAACCTCGTTCTGATAACTGTCAAAACGTTCCTGAATGTCATCCAACTGACGCTGCGTGCGGTTAGGCGCGGCATTCGGCAGCAAGCGAGCAACCAGGAATCCAATGGCGACACCGGCAACCAGGGCAAGAGTCGGCAACAACCAAACTAAGAGCGAGTGTTCCACGAGTCCTTCCTCTATAAACGGCTTTGCTTTACGTTAACGGCTCGGACCTGCGCTGTATACCGCGATTAAGCTCGCAATGATGCCATGCACAGACTTTTAGCTAGACGAGTCGACCCTTTGAGAGGTCACGGAGTTCATTCCTTGCTCATGCGTGAAACCCCTGTTTTGATCGATGGCCCGGTAGGCCAATTGGAAGCCCTGTACCTGGATCAGCCCGCGCCACGTGGCCTGGCGCTGATCTGCCACCCTAACCCGGTGCAGGGTGGGACCATGCTCAATAAAGTTGTTTCGACCCTGCAACGCACCGCCCGCGATGCCGGTTTGATCACCTTGCGATTCAATTACCGTGGCGTCGGTGCCAGCGCCGGCACCCATGACATGGCCAGCGGTGAAGTGGACGATGCCGAAGCGGCCGCCACCTGGTTGCGCAAGAAACACCCCGACCTGCCGATCACCTTGCTCGGTTTTTCGTTTGGTGGCTATGTCGCCGCCAGCCTCGGCGGTCGTCTGGAAGCCAAGGGCGAAAAGCTCGCGCACCTGTTCATGGTCGCCGCCGCGGTGATGCGCCTGGGCGATGCCGACCTGCTGCCGCAGAACTGCCCGCTGACCCTGATCCAGCCGGAAACCGACGAAGTGGTCGACCCGCAATGCGTCTACGACTGGTCCGCCGCCCTGAAACGCCCCCATGAGCTGCTGAAAGTGGCAGAATGCGGACACTTTTTTCATGGCAAGCTCACCGATCTCAAGGATCTGGTGCTGCCGCGCCTCTCGAATTGATAGCAGTCTGATAAGCGATTACCCATGACGACTCGTACCCGTATCCTCACCGGCATCACCACCACCGGCACGCCGCACCTGGGCAACTACGCCGGTGCGATCCGCCCGGCGATCCTTGCCAGTCAGGACGCCAATGCCGACTCCTTCTACTTCCTGGCCGACTACCACGCCCTGATCAAATGCGATGACCCGCAGCGCATCCAACGCTCGCGTATGGAAATCGCCGCGACCTGGCTGGCCGGTGGCCTGGATGTGAACCGGGTGACGTTCTATCGCCAGTCCGACATTCCCGAGATCCCCGAGCTGACCTGGCTGCTGACCTGCGTCGCCGCCAAGGGCCTGCTCAACCGCGCCCATGCCTACAAGGCGTCGGTGGACAAGAACGTGGAAAACGGCGAAGACCCGGATGCGGGCATCACCATGGGCCTGTACAGCTACCCGGTGCTGATGGCGGCGGACATTTTGATGTTCAACGCGCACAAGGTGCCGGTGGGCCGCGACCAGATCCAGCACGTGGAAATGGCCCGCGACATCGGCCAGCGCTTCAACCACCTGTTCGGCAACGGTAAAGAGTTCTTCACCCTGCCCGAGGCGGTGATCGAAGAAAGCGTCGCCACCTTGCCGGGCCTGGACGGTCGCAAGATGTCGAAGAGCTACGACAACACCATCCCGTTGTTCACCAGCGCCAAGGACATGAAAGACGCGATCTCGCGGATCGTCACCGACTCCCGCGCGCCCGGCGAAGCCAAGGACCCGGACAATTCGCACCTGTTCACCCTGTACCAGGCGTTTGCCAGCAAGGCCCAGGAACAGGAATTCCGCGCCGAGTTGCTGCAAGGCCTGGGCTGGGGCGAGGCGAAGAACCGTCTGTTCCAACTGCTGGACGGGCAACTGGGTGAAGCCCGTGAGCGTTACCACCAATTGATGTCGCGCCCGGCGGACATGGAAGACCTGCTGCTGATCGGCGCCAAAAAAGCCCGCGCCGTGGCCGCGCCGTTCCTCGCCGAGCTGCGCGAGGCCGTTGGCCTGCGTTCGTTCGTCAACCAGGCCGCGGCGCCGGTCAGCACCAAGAAAAAGGCCGCGAAAGCCGCGCGCTTCGTGAGTTTCCGCGAAGACGACGGCAGCTTCCGCTTCCGCCTGCTGGCGGCCGATGGCGAGCAACTGCTGCTGTCGCGCAACTTTGCCGACGGTAAAACAGCTGGTGCGGTGACCAAGCAATTGCAAAGCGGCGCCGCGCTGGACGTGCGCCCTGAAGCCCTGAGCTTCAGCGTATGGCTGGACGACGCTGCGGTTGCCGACAGCGCGCCATTCGCCGACACCGCGTCGCGCGATGCCGCCATCGAAGCCCTGCGCGTCGCGCTGACCCCCCTCGAGGATTAACCCGACCAAGGGTTGATTGCCATTATCCGGGGCCGTCGTTACAGTGACGGCCCGTTTTTGTTGCCTTGCTAACGAAATTATGACGCCCCTAGAACGATATCAAGCTGATCTGAAACGCCCTGAATTCTTCCATGACGCGGCCCAGGAAACGGCGGTGCGTCATTTGCAGCGTCTGTACGAAGACCTGGTCGCGGCCTCGCAGAGTAAGCCAGGGATGCTCGGCAAGCTGTTTGGCAAGAAAGACCGCACGCCGGTCAAGGGCCTGTACTTCTGGGGCGGCGTGGGTCGCGGCAAGACCTACCTGGTGGACACCTTCTTCGAAGCGCTGCCGTTCAAGGAAAAGGTCCGCACGCACTTCCACCGCTTCATGAAGCGCGTCCATGAAGAGATGAAAACCCTGCCGGGCGAGAAAAACCCGTTGACCATCATCGCCAAGCGGTTCTCCGCAGAGGCGCGGGTGATCTGCTTCGATGAGTTCTTCGTCTCCGACATCACCGACGCCATGATCCTCGGCACCCTGATGGAAGAGCTGTTCAAGAACGGCGTGACCCTGGTCGCCACCTCGAACATCGTGCCCGATGGCCTGTACAAGGACGGCCTGCAACGCGCGCGCTTCCTGCCGGCCATTGCGCTGATCAAGCAGAACACCGAGATCGTCAACGTCGACAGCGGCGTCGATTACCGCCTGCGGCACCTGGAGCAAGCGGAGTTGTTCCACTTCCCGCTCAACGACGCGGCGCAAGATAGCCTGCGCAAAAGCTTCCGCGCCCTCACGCCGGAATGCACCCAGGCGGTGGAAAACGACAAGTTGATCATCGAAAACCGCCAAATCATCGCGCTGCGTACCTGCGATGACGTGGCCTGGTTCGACTTCCGCGAACTGTGCGACGGCCCGCGCAGCCAGAACGACTACATCGAACTGGGCAAGATCTTCCACGCCGTGATCCTCAGTGGCGTGGAGCAGATGAGCGTCAGCACCGACGACATCGCGCGCCGCTTTATCAACATGGTCGACGAGTTCTACGACCGCAACGTCAAGTTGATCATCTCGGCGGAAGTCGAGCTCAAGGACCTCTACACCGGCGGTCGCTTGAACTTCGAATTCCAGCGCACCCTGAGCCGCCTGCTGGAGATGCAATCCCACGAGTTCCTGTCGCGGGCGCACAAACCCTAAGCACGACGCAGTAAAAAGTGTGGGAGGGGGCTTGCCCCCGATAGCGGTGTATCAGTGCCAGATGTACTGACTGATACACCGCTATCGGGAGCAAGCTCCCTCCCACATTTTGTCTCTGTACAGCCCTGATTACGCGGCTTGCTGGAACTGCTGGCGGTACTGGTTCGGTGACAGCTCGGTGTGCTGCCTGAACAGCCGCGCAAAGAAGCTCGCATCGTCGTAGCCCACCTCATAACTGATGGTCTTGATGCTCTTGCGGCTGCCCGAGAGCAGCCCTTTCGCCGTCTCGATGCGCAAGCGTTGCAGGTAATGCAGCGGCTTGTCGCCGGTGGCGGTCTGGAAGCGGCGCATGAAGTTGCGGATGCTCATGCCGTGCTCCCGGGCCACGTCCTCGAAGCGGAACTTGTCGGCGAAATGCTCTTCGAGCCAGTGCTGGATCTGCAGGATGATCACATCCTGGTGCAGCTTCTGCCCGCCGAAACCGATCCGTCCCGGCGAATAGTTGCGCTGCACTTCGTAAAGAATATCGCGGGCCACGGCCTGGGCGATGTTGGCGCCGCAGAAGCGTTCGATCAGATAGATATAGAGGTCGCAGGCCGAGGTGGTGCCGCCGGCGCAGTACAGGTTGTCGGCGTCGGTCAGGTGCTTGTCCTGGTTGAGCTGGACCTTGGGGAAGCGCTCGCTGAAGGCAGTGAAGAAACGCCAGTAGGTGGTCGCCTCCTTGCCATCGAGCAGCCCGGCTTCGGCCAGCCAGAACACCCCGGTCGCTTCGCCGCAGAGCACCGCGCCGCGGGCGTGCTGTTCGCGCAGCCACGGCAGCACTTGCGGGTAGCGCGTACTCAGGGCATCGAAGTCATCCCAGAAGGCCGGCAGCACGATGATGTCGGCGTCTTCCAGGCCGCCGTCCACCGGCATGATCACATCACTGAAGCTGCGCACCGATTGCCCGTCGGGGCTGACCAGGCGCGTTTCGAACGCTGGGGTCAGGCCCAGGCCTTGTTGTTTGCCGTAACGCAGGCTGGCGAGGTGGAAGAAATCCTTGGCTTGCATGAGGGTGGAAGCGAACACCCGATCAATGGCCAAAATGCTGACGCGCCGCAAGGGCGTGGAGATTTGGTTAGACATAATTTCATTTATTCTTATAGGGGAAAGTGGTCACCAGACGGCTGGATCGTCTTATTTTTTGTCGCATGTGTCCAGTGTCCTGTGACGCCTTCGCGGCATAGGCTCTGTGGTTCGTCTTTGTCCGACAATCCACGCAGGTGACCTCATGATCCCCAGAACGTTGTTCAGCCCGGAACACGAACTCTTCCGCCAGAGCGTGCGTACCTTCCTTGAAAAAGACGCTGCGCCGTTCCATGCGCAATGGGAGAAGCAGGGCTATATCGACCGTGCGCTGTGGAACAAGGCCGGCGAGGCGGGGATGTTGTGTTCCCATCTGCCGGAGGAGTACGGCGGCCTGGGCGCGGACTTTCTCTACAGCGCGGTGGTGATCGAAGAGATCAGCCGCCTGGGCCTGACCGGCATCGGTTTCTCCCTGCATTCGGACATTGTCGCGCCGTATATCCTGCATTACGGCAGTGAAGCGCTGAAGCACCAATACCTGCCCCAATTGATCTCCGGCGAGAAGGTCACGGCCATCGCCATGACCGAGCCGGGCGCCGGGTCCGACCTGCAAGGGGTCAAGACCACGGCGGTGCTGGACGGCGATGAGTATGTGATCAACGGCTCCAAGACCTTCATCACCAACGGCTTTCTCGCCGACCTGGTGATCGTGGTCGCCAAGACCGACCCCAAGGCCGGCGCCAAGGGCACCAGCCTGTTCCTGGTGGAGGCCGCTACGCCGGGCTTCGACAAGGGCAAGCGCCTGGAAAAGGTCGGCATGAAGGCTCAGGACACCTCGGAGCTGTTCTTCCAGGATGTCCGTGTGCCCAAGGAAAACCTGCTGGGCCAGGCGGGCATGGGCTTCGCCTACTTGATGCAGGAGCTGCCGCAGGAGCGCTTGACCGTGGCGATTGGCGCGCTGGCGTCAGCCGAAGCGGCGCTGCAATGGACCCTCGACTACACCCGTGAGCGCAAGGCCTTCGGCAAGGCGATTGCCGACTTCCAGAACACCCGCTTCAAATTGGCGGAGATGGCCACCGAGATCCAGATCGGCCGCGTGTTCGTCGATAAGTGCCTGGCGTTGCACCTGGAGGGCAAGCTCGACGTGCCCACCGCCGCCATGGCCAAGTACTGGGCCACGGACCTGCAATGCAAGGTGCTCGACGAGTGTGTGCAATTGCACGGCGGCTACGGCTTCATGTGGGAATACCCGATCGCCCGCGCCTGGGCGGATGCGCGGGTGCAGCGGATTTATGCGGGGACCAATGAGATCATGAAGGAGATTATTGCGCGGGCGCTTTGATTTCGATGGTGTGGCTGAGGGCCTCATCGGGGGCAAGCCCCCTCCCACGTTTTACTGGGTTCACACGGCTAAGTGTGGGAGGGGGCTTGCCCCCGATAGCGGTCTAGAGATCAATCAAGGTGCTGGATTAGGATGATCCTTCTGAATCGCCTCAATCCCCTCCAGCACCTCTTTCGACAGTTTCAGGTCAGCGCTGGCAAGGTTGCTGTCCAGTTGCTCCAGGCTCGTCGCACCAATGATGTTGCTGGTCACGAACGGCTGCTGCGTGACGAACGCCAACGCCATCTGCGCCGGGTCCAGGCCGTGTTTGCGGGCCAGGGCCACATAACGGCTGCACGCTGCTTCCGACTGCGGGTTGAAATAGCGGCTGAAGCGGCTGTATTCGGTCAGGCGGGCTTTTGCCGGGCGCGCACCGCCTTCGTATTTGCCGCTGAGCATGCCGAATGCCAGGGGCGAATAAGCCAGCAGACCGCACTGTTCGCGAATGGCGATTTCCGCCAGGCCCACTTCAAAGCTGCGGTTGAGCAGGTTGTAGGGGTTCTGGATCGACACCGCGCGGGTCCAGCCGCGGGCTTCGGCCAGGGCGAGGAACTTCATGGTGCCCCACGGCGTTTCGTTGGACAGACCGATGTGGCGGATCTTGCCGGCCTTCACCTGCGCGTCCAGCGCTTCGAGGGTTTCCTCCAGCGGCGTCAGGTCGTCTTCGTCCTTGTGCTTGTAGCCCAGCTGGCCGAAGAAGTTGGTGCTGCGCTCCGGCCAGTGCAACTGGTAGAGGTCGATCCAGTCGGTCTGCAGGCGCTTGAGGCTCGCATCCAGGGCTTCGACGATGTGCTGGCGGTTGTGGCGCAGGTGGCCGCCGCGGATATAGTCGATGGTGTTGCCGGGGCCGGCGATCTTGCTGGCGAGAATCCAGTCGGCGCGGTCGCCGCGGCTTTTGAAGTAATTCCCGATGTAGCGCTCGGTGGTGGCATAGGTGTCGGCCTTGGGTGGCACCGGGTACATTTCCGCCGTGTCGAGGAAGTTGATCCCCGCGGCCTTGGCCCGTTCGATCTGCGCGAAGGCCTCTGCCTCGCTGTTCTGCTCGCCCCAGGTCATGGTGCCCAAGGCTATCGCGCTTACGTGCAGATCGGTACGGCCCAGCTGTCGATAATCCATCGGGTGCTCCTTCGGGGAAAACAATCATAAAAGCAGGTTGAATTTTTTTTCGCAATCTGCATAATTGCCCACCTCTTTCTGCAGTGGAAGTGATGCGCCGCCTGCCGAAGAATCTTGCCGTTGAACGGACGCGCCGACCCGAGCCCCCGATAGCGTCTGTATCCGGCTGCCTTTGACTTGTCAAAGTACGCACTATTCAGTAAGATCCGCCGTCTAATTTACAGGGCGGCCCCTGAGGCTATTAAAGAATGACAACTTTTACTGCAAAACCGGAAACAGTTCAGCGCGACTGGTTTGTCGTCGACGCCGCTGGTCAGACTCTGGGTCGTCTGGCCACTGAAGTCGCCAGCCGTCTGCGTGGCAAGCACAAGCCTGAATACACCCCTCACGTTGACACCGGTGACTACATCGTGATCATCAACGCTGAGCAGGTACGTGTTACCGGCAACAAAGCGCAAGACAAAATGTACTACCGTCACTCCGGTTTCCCAGGCGGCATCAAGTCTTCCAATTTCGAAGGTCTGATCGCCAAGAAGCCTGAGGCCCCGATTGAAATCGCGGTTAAAGGCATGCTGCCGAAGGGCCCACTGGGTCGCGATATGTTTCGCAAGCTGAAAGTCTATGCGGGCGCTGCTCACCCTCATGCTGCTCAGCAGCCCCAAGAACTGAAGTTTTAACGGAATAGTTCATTATGTCGGCGACTCAAAATTACGGCACTGGCCGTCGCAAAACCGCAACCGCACGCGTTTTCCTGCGTCCGGGCACTGGTAACATCTCGATCAACAACCGCACTCTGGACAACTTCTTCGGCCGCGAAACTGCCCGCATGGTAGTTCGTCAGCCGCTGGAATTGACCGAGACTGTTGAAAAGTTCGACATCTACGTCACCGTTATCGGTGGCGGTGTAAGTGGTCAAGCTGGCGCAATCCGCCACGGTATCACTCGCGCTCTGATGCAGTACGACGAAACCCTGCGTGGCGCTCTGCGCAAAGCTGGCTTCGTGACTCGTGATGCTCGTGAAGTTGAACGTAAGAAAGTCGGTCTGCGTAAAGCGCGTAAGCGTCCGCAGTACTCGAAGCGTTAATTCGCTTTACGTTCCACAAAAACGCCCAGCCTCCTTACGGAGCTGGGCGTTTTTTATTGCCTGCTATTTATGCATAAATTTCGGCGTGACAACTTGCCACAGCCGTAGACCCCCTATACTACAAGGCTTGGAGCTGGAGCTCCGGGTAATTCCCTTGTCAGGGGTGGGGCTTTTCATTACCATTCGGCAAAATTTTTATAAGTTCAGATTTAATACTTAGTAGACGCCTGATTTAACAGGCCAAAAAGCTGATGGGAGAGGACTGAATGAGCAATGACGGCGTGAATGCAGGCCGGCGTCGCTTCTTGGTAGCAGCCACATCCGTGGTGGGTGCTGCAGGAGCGGTGGGGGCTGCGGTCCCGTTCGTGGGGTCATGGTTTCCCAGTGCCAAGGCGAAAGCCGCAGGTGCACCGGTGAAGGTGAATATCAGCAAGATCGAGCCAGGCCAGCAGATGATTGCTGAGTGGCGCGGTCAGCCGGTCTTCATTGTTCGTCGAACGGAGGAAATCCTGGGAAATCTGAAAAAGATCGAAGGCCAGTTGTCTGACCCCAAATCTGAGTTTTCCGACCAACCCGCCTACGCCAAAAACGAAGCACGTTCGATCAAGCCAGAGATTCTGCTGCTGGTCGGGCTGTGTACCCACCTGGGATGCTCACCTACTTTCCGCCCTGAAGTGGCGCCGGTCGACCTGGGCAAAGATTGGGTCGGCGGCTATTTCTGCCCCTGCCACGGTTCGCACTACGACCTGGCCGGACGCGTCTACAAGTCGCAACCTGCTCCACTGAACCTACCCGTGCCTCCGCATAACTACGAATCTAACGACATCATTGTCATTGGCCTCGACAAGGAGAACGCGTGATGAGTAAGTTCATGGATTGGGTGGATGCGCGCTTCCCCGCCACCAAAATGTGGGAAGACCATCTCAGCAAGTATTACGCGCCAAAAAACTTCAACTTCTTCTACTTCTTCGGCTCCCTGGCACTGCTGGTGCTGGTCAACCAGATCGTCACCGGCGTCTGGCTGACCATGAGCTACACCCCTTCGGCGGAGGAGGCATTCGCTTCCGTCGAATACATCATGCGTGACGTCGAGTACGGCTCGATCCTGCGCCTGTTGCACTCCACCGGCGCCTCGGCGTTCTTCATCGTGGTCTACCTGCATATGTTCCGTGGTTTGCTCTACGGTTCGTACCAGAAGCCTCGTGAGCTGGTGTGGGTGTTCGGCATGCTGATCTACCTGGCGCTGATGGCTGAAGCCTTCATGGGCTACCTGCTGCCGTGGGGCCAGATGTCGTACTGGGGCGCCCAGGTGATCATCTCGCTGTTCGGCGCGATCCCAGTGATCGGCAACGACCTGACGCAGTGGATCCGTGGTGACTACCTGATCTCGGGCATCACCCTGAACCGCTTCTTCGCCTTGCACGTAGTGGCCTTGCCGATCGTGATTCTCGGCCTGGTGGTGCTGCACATCCTGGCGCTGCACGAAGTGGGTTCCAACAACCCCGACGGTGTGGACATCAAGAAGCACAAGGACGAGAACGGCATCCCGCTGGATGGCATCCCGTTCCACCCGTACTACACCGTGAAAGACATTGTCGGTGTCGTCGTGTTCCTGTTCGTGTTCTGCTCGATCGTGTTCTTTTTCCCGGAGATGGGTGGTTATTTCCTGGAAAAACCTAACTTCGAACAGGCCAACGCCTTCAAGACACCTGTGCATATTGCCCCGGTCTGGTACTTCACGCCGTTCTACGCGATCTTGCGGGCGATCCCCGACAAGCTCATGGGCGTAATCGCCATGGGTGCGGCCATCGCGGTGCTGTTCGTGCTGCCTTGGCTCGACCGAAGCCCGGTCAAGTCCATGCGCTACAAGGGCTGGCTGAGCAAGATCTGGCTGTGGGTGTTCTGCATTGCGTTCGTGATTCTGGGTGTACTGGGCGTACTGGCGCCAACCCCTGAGCGCACGTTGCTGTCGCAGGTTTGCACCTTCCTGTACTTCGCCTACTTCATTCTGATGCCGTTCTATACCCGGCTAGAGAAGACCAAACCGGTTCCGGAAAGGGTGACTGGCTGATGAAAAAATTATTCGTTGCATTGATGCTTGCGGCGCTGCCGCTACTGTCCTTCGCTGCCGAGCAAGGCCCTGAGTTGGAAAAAGTCGCTATCGACGTGTCTGACAAAGCGGCCATGCAGGACGGCGCACGCACGTTCGCCAACTATTGCATGGGTTGCCACAGCGCCAAGTTCCAGCGTTACGAGCGTGTTGCCGATGACCTGGGCATCCCGCACGAGGTGATGCTCGACAAGCTGGTGTTCACCGGCGCCAAGATTGGCGACCACATGAATATCGGCATGCAGCCAGCGGACGCCAAGAACTGGTTTGGCGCTGCGCCGCCCGACCTGACTTTGGTGGCGCGGGTTCGCGGCACCGATTGGCTCTACGGCTACCTGAAATCCTTCTACGAAGACCCTGCGCGTCCATGGGGCGTGAACAACGTGGTGTTCCCGAACGTCGGTATGCCTAACGTTCTGGTCGGCCTGCAGGGTCGCCAAGTGATAGGATGCAAGCAGGTTCAGGTAGTCGAGGGCGGCAAGAAGCAATTTGACCCGTTGACCGGCACGCCGCTGACACATGAAGCGTGCGATCAACTGACCATCGTGCCCAAGTCCGGCGCGCTGAACGAAGAGCAGTTCGACGAGAAGGTCAAGAATCTCGTGACCTTCCTGGCCTACTCGGCCAACCCGGTCAAACTGCAGCACCAGCGCATTGGTACGTATGTCTTGCTGTACCTGGCTTTCTTCTTCGTATTCGCTTATCTGCTCAAGCGCGAATACTGGAAGGATGTGCATTGATCCAACCGTAAGCAATTGCTGTTAATCTTGCGCGCCCAGCGGCATCTCTAACCCGTAGCGACCTGGTCATCAGGTACTACTGAGATGCTCTCTGGGCGCGCTCGTTTTTGAGCTTTCGATAATTTCAACAAGCGAGGAGGACCGCCATGGGCGTGACCAATCGGTTGGCCTGTTACTCCGACCCCGCCGACCACTATTCCCACCGAGTACGCATCGTGCTCGCAGAGAAGGGTGTCAGCGCCGAGATCATCAGTGTGGAGGTGGGTCGTCACCCGCCGAAGCTGATCGAAGTGAACCCTTACGGCAGCTTGCCCACCCTGGTCGATCGTGACCTGGCGTTGTGGGAGTCAACCGTGGTGATGGAATATCTGGATGAGCGTTACCCGCATCCGCCTTTGCTGCCGGTGTACCCGGTGGCGCGTGCCAACAGCCGCCTGCTGATCCATCGGATTCAGCGCGACTGGTGCGGGCTGGTGGATTTGATTCTGGATTCGCGCAGCAAAGAGGCGGCCCGTGTCGTGGCGCGCAAGGAATTGCGCGAGAGCCTGACGGGCGTTTCGCCATTGTTCGCCGACAAGCCTTTTTTCCTCAGTGAGGAACAAAGCCTGGTGGATTGCTGCCTATTACCCATACTCTGGCGCTTGCCGATTATGGGCATTGAACTGCCGCGGCCGGCCAAGCCGCTGCTTGATTACATGGAGCGCCAGTTTGCGCGTGAGGCTTTCCAGGCGAGTCTGTCTGGTGTCGAACGCGATATGCGCTAAGGCTTAAGGAGCCGTTGATGAACTCCAGTCGACCCTACCTGGTTCGCGCGCTCTATGAGTGGATTGTGGACAACGATTGCACCCCGCACATGCTGGTCAATTCCGAGTTTCCTGCGGTTCAGGTTCCGCAGGGTTTTGCCAGCGACGGGCAGATTGTGCTGAACGTATCGCCCAGCGCAGTGCGCCACCTGCACATGGACAACGAGGCAGTCAGCTTCGAAGGGCGTTTCGGCGGTGTGCCGCATACGCTGTACGTGCCGATTGGCGCCATCCTCGGGATCTACGCCCGGGAAAATGGCCAAGGCATGGTGTTCGATCTGGAGTCGCCTTTCGAGGATGACGAAGCGATCGACGGGGAAGACGGCGATGATGTGCCGCCACCGGATACCGAGCCACCGCGTCCAAGCGGCCGGCCGAGTCTGAAAGTGGTGAAGTAAGCGGCTTTTGCCTTCGGGCGCGGCTGAAAAATGCCTCGGCGGTTGCCGGGGCATTTTTTTGCCTGGCCGTTGTAGATGAAAGTCATGCCTGGAACGGTGATCGTACAACCGCCATGGGCTATGATGCCTGTTCAGTTCACCAAGAAAGATGACCCAACATGGAAAACACCAACACCGCCCCTCGTCTTCCCCGCAAGCGCCGCAGCCTTGCCCAGGAATTGGTCACGGTGTTGTCCGAGCAGATCCGCGACGGCCAACTCAAGCGTGGCGACAAACTGCCTACCGAATCGGCGATCATGGACGCCCATGGCGTCAGCCGCACGGTGGTGCGTGAAGCCATCTCACGCTTGCAGGCGGCGGGGCAAGTGGAAACCCGCCACGGTATCGGCACCTTTGTCTTGGATACGCCAAGCCCCAGCGGTTTCCGCATTGACCCGGCCACCATCGTGACCCTGCGCGATGTGCTGGCGATCCTGGAGCTGCGTATCAGCCTGGAAGTGGAATCCGCGGGCCTGGCCGCGTTGCGCCGCAGCGACGAACAACTGGCCGGCATGCGTGCCGCCCTCGACGCCTTGAATGAAAGCGCCGCCCATGCCGGCGATGCGGTGGCGTCGGACTTCCAGTTCCACCTGCAGATTGCCCTGTCCACCGGCAACCGTTACTTCACCGACATCATGACGCACCTGGGCACCAGCATCATTCCGCGTACCCGCCTGAACTCGGCACGCCTGGCCCAGGATGACCAGCAGCACTACATGAAGCGCTTGAGCCGCGAGCACGAAGAAATCTACGAAGCGATCGCGCGCCAGGATTCGGATGCGGCGCGGGCGGCGATGCGCTTGCATTTGACCAACAGTCGCGAGCGGCTGCGCCATGCTCACGAAGAAGCAGAGGCGCAGCGGGGTTAAGGGTAGGTCACGACCTCAAGCGCCACATCAGTGATGGGCTCGTTAAGATCGAACGGGACGGTGAGGAATCGTTTAACTACCTCGTATTGGGTAGCGGCACCTTCAAATTCGAGAATGTCTCCTTTGTAAATCACGCCATCAAAGGTGATCTGCTGTTTTTTGCCGTCCGGCATATTGAGCTCGTATTTCATGGTCTTCACACGCCAGTGTTGGAGGGTGGAGTGTTGCTTTATCTGCATGCGCAAACGGCCGTGAATACCGGTCCAGATACGTCCCCGGGGCAGGTCTGGTGCCTGCGACGAGAGCGATGCGGTGCGGATAAGCGCTGTGTCACTGCGAGACCGTTATCATCAACGGATCAGAATAGAACCTTCCCGATTCGCTGTTTATCGCGTATCGCACCTGCACCGTTTGGTTGACGAATTTCTTCAAGTCATCGGCAGCGATATCGAGCTTGAGATTCGACTCCTTCACGTAATCTTCCTTGTTGGGGTCGTACTGTCCGGCGTTCTTTTCCTGCCCTTCGGCTTCCGGGGACTCGGGGTCCGGTCCTACGATGATAGATACCTGGGCGCTTGCGGAAACCTCATTGGGCTCGGGGATGGAAAACTCTATGCGTGCGCCGCTTGCCAGGCTCACTTGAGCCGGGCAAGAAGCGTCGCCGCCGACAAGGCTCGGGGCTTTAATGGCCATGATTGAGTGCTCCTTTGCACAGAAGCCAGAGAGCCTGGCTCCTATGCGGGGTTATCGCCCTCGTTGAAAATCGGCGTAACTGTTAGAAATCACAGTCACGACAAACGGTACGGCTCAAGCCGGCGTATTGGGTGTGTAGTCCTTCAGCAGCAAGTACGTACTCCACCCCCACCAATCAGCGGTCCAGTGTTTGTCGTTCAGGTCATTCACGTCCTTGCGTCGCAGCACCTTGTCGCCTTCCATCTTGAACAGCGGCGAAAAGTTATTCGCCGGGTTCTGTGCTGCATTCAGGTCCGGCACATACAGCGGCGCCTTGAAGGTGGCCGGGGAGGGCGCGACACCGCTGATAAACGCGTCGAAGACCTCATCGGCCGACGCCTGCACGGCGCGTTTGACCTGCGCCCGGTTGGCCGCGTCGCCGGCGTCGAAATAGCGTTTATCGCCGTAGGCATGCCATTCGTCACCGACTGCATTGCGCACCTTGAGCCCGAACTTGCTGTCTTCATCGTGCATGAAGCGACTGATCAGCGAGCCCAGCTCCCCAGGCGTCACCACGGCGGCCAGCTGTTTGCGCGGCACGCGCAGGTGGCCGGCGGAAAACAGATCGGTCAAGAAGTGATCGGCAAAACTGTTCATCGCATAGGCCAGCTCCAGCGCCTGGTCGGTGCCGCTTTGATGGGCGATGACGGCTTGTTGCAGCGCCGCCGTATGCCCGGCCAGGTAAGCCGACAACGCCCATTCGCCAAAGTGGTCGGCGTTGTCCGCCGCCAGCTTCAAGTAGCGGCCCAGGGGGAACAGTGCCGAGACCGCGCTGCCGCCGCCGGTGATGCGGTTCCACTCTTCAGACAACGTATCTCCGAGCAAGGCGTAGGCGTCGTGGGCGGATTTGCCGTCCTTGATCGCCTGGTTGACCGCGTTGATCTCCTTTTGCATCACCGCCAGGATCTTGTGTGCTTCCTCCCGTGACGCCGGCAGTCCTGCCAGTGAGTTGAATGCGGCGTTAAAGCGTTGCACGCGTTCGGCAGGCGAGGCGCCATCGCTGATGGGTTGGCCCGGGATGCCATAAAAGTCACCGCCCAGGGCGATCACTTGCCCGTAAGTCAGCGCCAGGCCGTTGGGCAGGTGCAGCTCGACGAGTCGGGCGGCAATCGCCGGGGCGTCTTTGGCGAAGCGCAACAGTGTGTCGTCGCCGATGGCAGTGTGTTCACCGCCTTCGAAACGCAGGGAGGGTAGGTTTTTTGCGGGTGCTGCGGGTGCTGCGAGTTCAAGACCGGACATGTTAGCTCCTTGCTATGTCGTAGGAATCTTCCTTTATTACTGTATATATATACAGCTATTCGAGCATAGAGGAAAAAACTCCTACGTCAATGCGCTCTCTCTCAACAGGCGGTTCGATGAATTGCAGTTGACGAAATATTTTATAGTTGTACGATGACGTATGACATAAGCAAAACCAACAACAACCTTTCGCCAGAAAGTCTTTGCCCAGGGTGTTCGAATAATGAATCCACAAGAACTGAAGTCCATCCTCTCCCACGGTCTGCTGTCTTTTCCCGTGACCGATTTCAACGCCCAGGGTGATTTTCACCAGGCCGGCTATATCAAACGTCTGGAGTGGCTGGCTCCCTACGGCGCCACTGCGCTGTTCGCCGCCGGCGGCACCGGTGAGTTTTTCTCCCTCGCGGCCAGCGAATATTCCCAGGTTGTGAAGACCGCGGTGGATACCTGCGCCACCAGCGTGCCGATCCTCGCCGGTGTCGGCGGTTCGACCCGCCAGGCCATCGAATACGCTCAGGAAGCCGAGCGTCTCGGTGCCAAAGGCTTGCTGCTGCTCCCGCACTATTTGACCGAAGCCAGCCAGGACGGGGTTGCCGCCCACGTGGAAGCGGTGTGCAAGTCGGTCAAGATCGGGGTGGTGGTTTACAACCGCAACGTCTGCCGCCTGACTGCGCCTTTGCTGGAGCGCCTGGCCGAACGTTGCCCGAACCTGATCGGCTACAAGGACGGCCTGGGTGACATTGAATTGATGGTGTCGATCCGCCGTCGTCTGGGCGACCGTTTCAGCTACCTGGGCGGCCTGCCGACTGCAGAGGTTTACGCCGCTGCCTACAAGGCCCTGGGCGTGCCGGTGTATTCCTCGGCGGTGTTCAACTTCATCCCGAAAACTGCGATGGATTTCTATCACGCCATCGCCCGCGACGATCACGCCACCGTCGGCAAGATCATCGATGACTTCTTCCTGCCGTACCTGGACATCCGTAACCGCAAGGCCGGCTACGCGGTGAGCATCGTCAAGGCGGGCGCCAAAATCGTCGGCTATGACGCCGGCCCGGTTCGCACGCCACTGACCGATCTGCTGCCGGAAGAATACGAAGCCCTGGCCGCGCTGATCGACAAGCAAGGCCCGCAATAACTTATCTATAAGGCCGCTGAGCAATCAGCGGCCTTTTGCGTCAGGAGAAGATTCGTGTCCCAAGCCAAACGTTTTGAAAACTACATCAACGGCCAATGGGTGGCTGGCGCTGATTATTGCGTCAACCTCAACCCGTCGGAGTTGTCCGATGTCATTGGCGAATATGCCAAGGCGGATGTCGCCCAGGTCAACGCTGCCATCGATGCCGCCCGCGCTGCGTTCCCGGCCTGGTCGACGTCCGGTATCCAGGCTCGCCACGACGCACTCGATAAAGTCGGCAGCGAAATCCTCGCCCGGCGCGAAGAGCTCGGCACGCTGCTGGCTCGGGAAGAGGGCAAGACCCTGCCTGAAGCCATTGGCGAAGTGACCCGCGCCGGTAATATCTTCAAGTTCTTCGCCGGCGAGTGTCTGCGCCTGTCCGGCGACTACGTGCCGTCGGTGCGACCGGGCGTCAATGTCGAAGTCACCCGCGAAGCCCTCGGCGTGGTCGGCCTGATCACCCCGTGGAACTTCCCGATTGCCATCCCCGCGTGGAAAATCGCTCCGGCCCTGGCCTACGGCAACTGCGTGGTGATCAAGCCGGCGGAGCTGGTGCCGGGCTGTGCCTGGGCCCTGGCAGAAATCATCTCCCGCGCCGGCTTCCCCGCCGGTGTGTTCAACCTGGTGATGGGCAGCGGGCGGGTAGTGGGCGATGTGTTGGTCAACAGCCCGAAAGTCGACGGCATCAGCTTCACCGGTTCGGTCGGCGTCGGGCGTCAGATCGCGGTCAACTGTGTCTCGCGCCAGGCCAAGGTGCAGTTGGAAATGGGCGGCAAGAACCCGCAGATCATTCTCGATGACGCCGACCTCAAGCAAGCCGTCGAGCTGTCGGTACAGAGCGCGTTCTATTCCACCGGCCAGCGTTGCACCGCCTCCAGCCGCTTGATCGTCACCGCCGGTATTCACGATCAGTTCGTCGCGGCCATGGCCGAGCGCATGAAGTCGATCAAGGTCGGCCACGCGTTGAAAAGCGGCACCGACATTGGCCCGGTCGTCTCCCAGGCCCAGTTGGACCAGGACTTGAAATACATCGACATCGGCCAGAGCGAAGGTGCGCGGCTGGTGAGCGGTGGCGGCCTGGTGACCTGCGACACCGAAGGCTACTACCTGGCGCCGACGCTGTTCGCCGACAGCGAGGCGGCCATGCGGATCAGCCGCGAAGAGATCTTCGGCCCGGTGGCCAACGTGGTGCGCGTGGCGGACTACGAGGCGGCGCTGGCCATGGCCAACGACACCGAGTTCGGTTTGTCGGCGGGCATCGCCACCACCTCGCTGAAATACGCCAACCACTTCAAGCGCCACTCCCAGGCCGGGATGGTGATGGTCAACCTGCCGACTGCCGGCGTGGACTATCACGTTCCGTTCGGTGGGCGTAAAGGTTCATCCTACGGTTCGCGTGAGCAAGGTCGCTATGCGCAAGAGTTCTACACCGTGGTGAAAACCAGCTACATCGGTTCGTAACACTGTAAGAGCGAGCTTGCTCGCGAAAAATTTCAACGAATACGCAGGCATTCAGGGGGCACGCGGTGCCTTTGAGTTTTTCGCGAGCAAGCTCGCTCCTACAACGTTCCGTTCGGTGGCCGTAAAGGTTCATCCTACGGTTCGCGTGAGCAAGGTCGCTATGCGCAAGAGTTCTACACCGTGGTGAAAACCAGCTACATCGGTTCGTAACACTGTAGGAGCGAGCTTGCTCGCGAAAAATTTCAACGAATACGCAGGCATTCAGGGGGCACGCGGTGCCTTTGAGTTTTTCGCGAGCAAGGTCGCTATGCGCAAGAGTTCTACACCGTGGTGAAAACCAGCTACATCGGTTCGTAACACTGTAGGAGCGAGCTTGCTCGCGAAAAATTTCAACGAATACGCAGGTATTCAGGGGGGCACGCGGTGCCTTTGAGTTTTTCGCGAGCAAGCTCGCTCCTACAGGGGCGGCGTCCAGCAACACATAAATATCACCCGCAAAAAAAATAATTAGTGGGAGTACTTCTACATGCAAGCGACCAAACCGACCCATGTCCGCTATTTGATCCTGCTCATGCTGTTTCTGGTGACCACGATCAACTATGCCGACCGGGCCACCATCGCAATTGCGGGTTCCAGCCTGCAAAAAGACCTCGGCATCGACGCGGTCACCCTCGGTTACATCTTCTCTGCATTCGGTTGGGCCTACGTGGCCGGGCAAATCCCCGGCGGCTGGCTGCTCGATCGGTTCGGCTCGAAAAAAGTCTATGCCCTGAGCATCTTCACCTGGTCACTGTTCACCATATTGCAAGGCTATGTCGGTGAGTTCGGTGTCTCCACGGCAGTCGTGGCGCTGTTCATGCTGCGCTTTATGGTGGGGCTGGCCGAAGCGCCATCCTTCCCGGGTAACGCGCGCATCGTGGCCGCCTGGTTCCCCACCGCCGAACGCGGCACGGCCTCGGCGATCTTCAACTCGGCGCAGTACTTCGCCACGGTGCTGTTCGCGCCGCTGATGGGCTGGATCGTCTACAGCTTCGGCTGGCAGCACGTGTTTATCGTGATGGGCGTGATCGGCGTCCTGTTCTCGCTGGTCTGGCTGAAAGTTATCCACAGCCCGCGCCAGCATCCGCTGATCAACGAAGCCGAGTTCAATCACATCGCGGCCAACGGTGCGATGGTCGATATGGACCAGGACAAGGGCAAGGGTAAGAAAACCGACGGTCCGAAGTGGGATTACATCCGCCAGTTGCTGACCAACCGCATGATGCTCGGCGTGTACCTGGGCCAGTACTGCATCAACGGCATCACCTACTTCTTCCTGACCTGGTTCCCGGTGTACCTGGTGCAGGACCGCGGCATGACCATTCTCAAGGCCGGGTTCATTGCCTCATTGCCGGCGATCTGCGGGTTTATCGGCGGTGTGTTGGGCGGGGTAATCTCCGACTACCTGCTGCGCAAAGGCCATTCCCTGACCTTCGCCCGCAAGGCGCCGATCATTGGCGGCCTGCTGATCTCCAGCAGCATCGTGGCCTGCAACTACGTGGATATCGAGTGGATGGTGGTGGGCTTCATGGCCTTGGCCTTCTTCGGCAAAGGCGTTGGCGCACTGGGTTGGGCGGTGGTGTCCGACACCTCGCCGAAACAGATCGCCGGGCTCAGTGGCGGCCTGTTCAACACCTTCGGTAACCTGGCGTCGATCACCACGCCGATTGTCATCGGTTACATCATCAGCACCACCGGTTCGTTCAAATGGGCGCTGGTGTTTGTCGGCGCGAACGCGCTGGTGGCCGTGTTCAGTTACCTGGTGATTGTCGGCCCGATCAAACGCGTGGTGCTCAAAGAGCCGCCAAGCCAAGGGCCTGAGTTGACCAACCTTACCCAAGCGCATTCCTGAAGGGGCCGTGTGATGCAGTTGATTGAACATGCCGACTCGCCGCGCTCGATTCGTTTGCACGAGCGCGACAACGTGGTGATCGTGGTCAATGACCAGGGTGTACCGGCCGGGACCGAGTTCCCGGACGGCCTGGTGACCGTGGATTTCATTCCACAAAGCCACAAAGTGACCCTCGAAGATATCCCCGAAGGCGGTCGGATCATTCGCTACGGCCAAACCATCGGTTACGCCCTGGCGCCGATCCCGCGTGGCAGTTGGGTGCAGGAAGATCAACTGCGCATGCCCACCGCGCCGCCGCTGGACAGCTTGCCGCTGTCCACCGAGGTGCCAGCGGCCCAGGCGCCGCTGGAAGGCTTTACCTTCGAGGGCTATCGCAATGCCGACGGCACCGTGGGCACGCGCAATATCCTCGGCATCACCACCACCGTGCAGTGCGTCACCGGTGTGCTGGACCATGCGGTCAAGCGCATCAAGGACGAGTTGCTGCCCAAGTACCCGCATGTCGATGACGTGGTGGCGTTGACCCACAGCTACGGCTGCGGGGTGGCGATCACCGCGACGGATGCGTATATCCCGATCCGCACCGTGCGCAACCTGGCGCGCAACCCGAACCTGGGGGGCGAAGCCCTGGTGATCAGTCTGGGCTGCGAGAAATTGCAGGCCGGGCAGGTGATGCACGACAACGACAGTTCCGTCGACCTGAGCGAACCGTGGCTGTATCGCCTGCAGGATTCCAGCCACGGGTTTAGCGAGATGATCGAGCAGATCATGGCCCTGGCCGAGGTGCGCCTGAAGAAGCTCGACCAGCGCCGCCGGGAAACCGTGCCGGCGTCCGAGCTGATCCTGGGCATGCAGTGCGGCGGCAGTGATGCGTTTTCCGGCATCACCGCCAACCCGGCGCTGGGGTTCGCTTCGGACTTGTTGCTGCGAGCGGGGGCGACGGTGATGTTTTCCGAAGTCACGGAGGTGCGTGATGCCATCTACCTGCTGACTTCTCGTGCGCAAACCAAGGAAATCGCCGAGGAACTGGTACGGGAAATGGACTGGTACGACCGTTATCTGGCCAAGGGCGAGGCGGATCGCAGCGCCAATACCACGCCGGGGAACAAGAAGGGCGGGTTGTCGAACATTGTCGAGAAGTCCCTGGGCTCCATCGTCAAGTCCGGCAGCAGCGCGATCAACGGCGTGCTCGGCCCGGGTGAACGCTTCAAGGGCAAAGGCTTGATCTTTTGCGCCACGCCGGCCAGCGACTTCGTGTGTGGCACCTTGCAACTGGCGGCGGGGATGAACCTGCATGTGTTCACCACCGGGCGCGGCACGCCTTACGGACTGGCGATGGCGCCGGTGGTGAAGGTCTCGACACGCACGGAGCTGGCGCAGCGCTGGCCGGACCTGATCGATATCGACGCCGGGCGCATCGCCACCGGGCGTGCGACCATTGAGGAGTTGGGGTGGGAGTTGTTCCACTTCTACCTGGATGTAGCCAGCGGCAGGAAGCAGACGTGGGCGGAGCAGCACAAGCTGCATAACGACATTACGTTGTTCAACCCGGCGCCGATTACCTGAGACCGAGTCGCCGTTATCGGGGGCAAGTCGAGTCGTCGCACCGCCCCTCCCACATAGGGTCTGCGGTGTTCATCCGTTGTGTGTCTGACGCAGATTCAGTGTGGGAGGGGCGGTGCGACGACTCGACTTGCCCCCGATAGCGGCGACCCTATGTGGGAGGGGGCTTGCCCCCGATAGCGGTCTATCAGGCGCCATTGGGCCGTATGGCTTATCATTAGCCCCCTAACGACGCCCACCAAGGTTCTCCCCGGCATGCTGGCTATCTTCCTCACCACCCTCACCATCACCGCGCCGGTGTTTGCCATGTTGTTCCTCGGTGTGCTGCTCAAGCGCATCAACTGGATCAACGACAGCTTTATCCACACGGCATCGTCCCTGGTGTTCAACGTCACCATGCCGGCGCTGCTGTTTCTCGGCATCCTGCATGCCGACCTGCATTCGGCGCTCAAGCCGGGTTTGCTGATCTACTTCGCCGTCGCCACGCTGTTGAGCTTTGCCCTGGCCTGGGGCTGGGCGATTTTGCGCTGCAAGCGTGAAGACCGGGGCATCTACACCCAGGGCGCGTTTCGCGGCAACAACGGGGTGATCGGCCTGGCGCTGGCGGCCAGTATGTACGGTGATTACGGCATCTCCCTCGGCGCGATCCTCGCGGCGCTGGTGATCCTGTTCTACAACACGCTGTCGACCATTGTGCTGGCGGTGTACAGCCCGGTGATCAAGTCCGACCCGTGGAGCATCTGCAAAAGTGTGCTGGCCAACCCGCTGATCATCAGCGTGATTGCGGCCGCGCCGTTCGCCTATTTCCAGATCGGCTTGCCGGGCTGGCTGGAAAAATCCGCGCAGTACCTGGCCGACATGACGTTGCCGTTGGCGCTGATCTGCATCGGCGGCACCTTGTCGCTGGCGGCGTTGCGCAAGAGCGGCAACATGGCGCTGAGCGCGAGCTTGATGAAGATGGTCTGGCTGCCGGTGGTCGCCACCCTGGGGGCGTGGTTGCTCGGGTTTCGCGGGCCGGAACTGGGGATTCTGTTCCTGTACTTCGGCGCACCGACGGCGGCCGCGAGCTTTGTGATGGCCAGGGCGGCGCAGGGGAATCATGAGCTGGCGGCGGCGATTATCGTGATCACCACCTTGATGGCGGCGGTGACCACGAATATCGGGATTTTTGTGTTGCAGGCGGGCGGGTGGATCTGAGCTGTGCCGGTGATAGCTACCTGACCATCACTGCTTGTCCGCCTGATACGCCTCAATCACGTCCTGCGCCGCGCGAAACGCCTCGATCGCCGCCGGCACACCGGCATACACCGCGCAATGCAGCAGCGCTTCGCGGATTTCTTCGACGGTGCAGCCATTGTTCAGCGCGCCGCGCACATGGCCTTTGAGTTCCTGCGGGCACTTGAGCGCGGTGAGGGCGGCGAGGGTGATCAGGCTGCGCGTCTTCAGCGGCAAGCCTTCGCGGTTCCACACGCTGCCCCAGGCATGTTCGTTGACGAAGTCCTGCAGCGGCTGGGTGAATTCGGTGGCGTTGCCCAGGGCGCGATCGACGAACGCATCGCCCATCACCTGACGACGCATTTCAACTCCGGGCTTTTTCTGATCGGTCATTGCGATTCCCTCTTGTGTTGGCGGCGCCAGGCTCGCAGCGTGCTGAACAACAGGAAAGCCACCAGCACTGGCAGGACGTAATACAGCATCAGTTGTTCAAGTTTGTTGGCCAGGCCCATGCCGGTGGTGAACGCCATCACATGCAGCCCATACGCCAGGTACAAGCCCAACAGCACCAGGCCTTCGGCACGGGTCACGCGGTAGCCGGTATAAAACACCGGCAGGCACAACACCACCACGCCGAGCATCACCGGCAGGTCGAAATCCAGGGCATTGGGCGACACCGACAGCGGCGAGGGCGCGAGCAGGGCGGTCAGCCCCAGTACGCCCAGCAGGTTGAACAAGTTGCTGCCGATCACGTTACCCACGGCGATATCCCGCTGACCGCGCAGGGCCGCGATCAGCGAGGTGGCCAGGCACGGCAGTGAAGTGCCGACGCCGATCAGCGTCAAGCCGATGATGCGTTCCGACAGGCCCAGGTCGCTCGCCACATCCACCGCCGCACCCAGCAACAAATGCCCGGCCAGCACCAGCACCAGCAAGCCGCCGAACATCAGCAATACGCTGCTCAACCAGGGCGCCTTGGCCACCGTGTCCAGTGTGCGCGGGCGCCGTGAATGGCGGGTCTGGTAGTGCAGCACGCCGAGGTAGGCCAGCAGGGCCGCGAGCAGCAGCGAACCGTCGAGTGGCGTCAGTTCTTCATTGGCCGCCAGGGTAAACACCAGCAGGCCGGCGAGGATCATCACCGGGATATCCAGGCGCACCAGTTGCCGCGAGACCCGCAGCGGAATGATCAGCGCCGACAGGCCCAGGGTGACGAGGATGTTGAAAATGCTGCTGCCGATCACGCTGCCCACGGCAATGTCGGTATTGCCGGCGAGGGTGGCTTGCAGGCTGACGGTCATCTGCGGCGCACTGCTGCCGAAGGCGACGATTGTCAGGCCGATGATCAGCGGGCGGACCTTGAGGCTGGCAGCCAGGCGCACCGCGGCGCGCACCAGGATTTCGGCGCCGACGATCAGCAGCAGCAGGCCGCTGATCAATTCGATCAGGCTCCAGGGCGAGAGGGCGGTTAATCCGAAAATGGCCAGGGCTCCGTCGTCAATTGCTCAGGGCTTGCACACGAACCCGTGCGGTGCCGCTGCTCAGCATGCCCAGTTGCGCGGCGGCCTGGCGCGACAGATCGATCAGCCGCCCACGGGTGTGCGGGCCGCGATCATTGATGCGTACCACCACGGATTTGTCGGTATCGAGATTGGTCACCTTGACCTGCGTGCCGAAAGGCAGGCGCCGATGGGCGGCGGTCAGGGCGTTCTGGTTGAAAGGTTCACCGCTGGCGGTTTTTTTGCCATGGTGCTTGGCGCCGTAGTAAGACGCGGTGCCGGTTTCGTCGTAGCCGTTGGGGTCGATGAGGCTGCTGGCGCAACCGGCCAGCAAAGAGAACACGGCTAAAAGGCCAAGTAAGCGCTTCATTCAAGGTATCCCCTTATCAAATGTGGGAGGGGGCTTGCTCCCGATAGTGGAGTGTCAGTCATTGGTGTTTTGACTGAATCACCGCTATCGGGAGCAAGCCCCCTCCCACAGGAGGTCCGAGTCGAGCATGAAATCTCACTCGGCCCTTTCATCGCGATCAGCCTTCGAGCTTGCTTTTCAGCAGTTCGTTCACCTGTTGCGGGTTGGCCTTGCCCTTGGAGGCTTTCATGGCCTGGCCGACAAAGAAGCCAAACATTTTGCCGCGCTTGGCTTCGTCTGCCGCGCGGTACTGTTCGACCTGCTCCGCGTTGGCCGCGAGCATTTCATCGAGCACCGCCGAGATGGCGCCGCTGTCGGTGACTTGCTTGAGGCCGCGCTTCTCGATGATCTCGTCGCTGCTGCCCTCACCGCTGGCCATGGCTTCGAACACAGTCTTGGCGATTTTGCCGGAGATGGTATTGTCTTTGATGCGCAGCAGCATGCCGCCCAACTGCTCGGCCGAGACCGGTGCTTCGTCGATTTCCAGGCCCTGTTTGTTCAGCAGGCTGCCCAATTCCACCATCACCCAGTTGGCCGCCAGCTTGGCGTCCCCGGCGATGCTCACGACTTTTTCAAAGTAGTCGGCTTGCTCACGGCTCGACGCGAGGACGCTGGCGTCGTAGACCGACAGGCCGAACTGCGCCTGGAAGCGCTCGCGTTTCTGCGGCGGCAATTCCGGCAGGGTGGCGCGCACGTCATTGAGGAACGAGTCCTCGATGACCACTGGCAACAGGTCCGGATCGGGGAAGTAACGGTAGTCGTTGGCTTCCTCTTTGCTGCGCATGGCGCGGGTTTCGTCTTTGTTCGGGTCGTACAGGCGAGTTTGCTGGATCACCTTGCCGCCGTCTTCGATCAGTTCGATCTGGCGACGCACCTCGGTGTTGATCGCCTTCTCGATGAAACGGAACGAGTTGACGTTCTTGATCTCGCAGCGGGTGCCGTACTCGGCCTGGCCCTTTGGCCGGACCGACACGTTGCAGTCGCAGCGCAGCGAGCCTTCGGCCATGTTGCCGTCGCAGATGCCCAGGTAGCGCACCAGCGCGTGGATCGTCTTGACGTAGGCCACGGCTTCCTTGGCGCTGCGCATGTCTGGCTCGGACACGATCTCCAGCAACGGCGTGCCGGCGCGGTTCAGGTCGATGCCGGTGGCACCGTTGAACTCTTCATGCAGGCTCTTGCCGGCGTCTTCTTCCAGGTGCGCGCGGGTTACGCCGACACGCTTGATGGTGCCGTCTTCCAGCGGGATATCCAGGTAGCCTTTGCCGACAATCGGCAACTCCATCTGGCTGATCTGATAGCCCTTGGGCAGGTCCGGGTAGAAGTAGTTCTTGCGCGCGAACACGCTGTGCTGGCCGATCTCGGCGTCAATCGCCAGGCCGAACATCACCGCCATGCGTACCGCTTCCTGGTTCAGCACCGGCAACACACCGGGCATGCCCAGGTCTACCAGGCTCGCCTGGGTGTTGGGTTCTGCGCCGAACGTGGTGGCGCTACCGGAGAAAATCTTCGATTGGGTGGCGAGCTGGGTATGAATCTCCAGCCCGATCACGACTTCCCATTGCATAGTGTTCTCCTCAGAAGCCGGTAGGGGTGCGAGTGTGCCAGTCGGTGTTCAACTGGTACTGGTGCGCCACATTGAGCAGGCGGCCTTCCTGGAAGTACGGGGCAAGCAATTGCACGCCGACCGGCAGGCCATCGACGAAACCGGCGGGCATGGACAAGCCCGGCAAGCCCGCGAGGTTGGCGGTGATGGTGTACAGGTCTTCCAGATACTCGGCGATCGGGTCGCCGGTCTTGGCGCCGATCTTCCAGGCCGGGTTCGGCGTGGTTGGGCCGAGGATCACGTCGACTTCTTCGAACGCCGCCATGAAGTCGTTCTTGATCAGGCGACGGATTTTTTGCGCCTTGAGGTAGTACGCGTCGTAGTAACCGGCCGACAGGGCGTAGGCACCGACCATGATCCGGCGCTGCACTTCGACACCGAAGCCTTCGCCACGGGAACGTTTGTACAGGTCGTTGAGGTCTTTCGGGTTTTCGCAGCGGTAACCGAAACGCACGCCGTCGAACCGCGACAGGTTGGAAGACGCTTCGGCCGGCGCGATCACGTAGTACGCCGGAATCGCGTGCTGGTTGTTCGGCAGGCTGATTGGCTTGATCACGGCGCCGAGCTTTTCCAGCTCCTTGACGCTGTTGTGGACCAGTTCGGCGATACGCGGGTCGAGGCCGGCACTGAAATATTCGTTCGGTACGCCGATGCGCAGGCCTTTGAGCGAGGTATTGAGGCTGGCGCTGTAGTCCGGCACCGGCTCGTCGACGCTGGTGGAGTCCTGTGCGTCGAAGCCTGCCATACCTTGTAACAATATTGCGCAGTCTTCGGCAGTGCGTGCCAGGGTACCGCCCTGATCAAGGCTGGAGGCATAGGCGATCATGCCCCAGCGGGACACGCGACCGTAGGTCGGCTTCAGCCCGGTGAGGTTGGTGAACGCGGCGGGCTGGCGGATCGAGCCGCCGGTGTCGGTGGCCGTGGCCGCCGGCAGGAAGCGCGCGGCAACCGCCGCCGCCGAACCACCGGACGAGCCGCCTGGCACGCAGTCCAGATTCCACGGGTTTTTCACCGCGCCGTAGTAGCTCGACTCGTTGGCCGAGCCCATGGCGAATTCGTCCATGTTGGTCTTGCCCAGGGTCACGGCCCCGGCGGCGGCCAGCTTGGACACCACGGTGGCGTCGTAGGGCGCCTTGAAGTTGTCGAGCATCTTCGAGCCGCAGCTGGTGCGAATGCCCTGGGTGCAGAACAAGTCCTTGTGGGCGATCGGTGCGCCCAGCAGCGCGCCGTTCTCACCGTTGGCGCGACGTGCGTCGGCGGCCTTGGCCTGGCTCAAGGCCAGCTCCTCGGTGATGCTGATGAAGCTGTTGACCTTGGGGTCGAGCTCGGCGATACGCGCCAGCAAGGTCTTGGTCAGCTCTTCGGAAGAAAACTTTTTGTCGGCGAGACCGCGGGCGATCTCGGCCAGAGTCATGTGATGCATGAAAGGCTCTTTCCCTTTAGTCGATGACTTTCGGAACCAGATACAGGCCGTTTTCGACCGCTGGCGCGATGGACTGGTAGGCCTCGCGATGATTGACTTCGGTCACGACGTCTGCGCGCAGGCGCTGGGTGGCTTCCAGCGGGTGAGCCAGGGGCTCGATGCCGTCGGTATTCACGGCCTGCATTTGGTCAACCAGCCCGAGAATGCTGTTCAGGGCTGCGGTGGTCTGTGGAAGATCGGCATCATTCAGGCCAAGCGAGGCCAGATGTGCGATTTTTTCCACGTCGGAGCGTTCAAGCGCCATGGGATTCTCCAGTGGAAAACAGAACGGAGGGCGTCCGTGTGTTAGATTGTCGGAACACTACCGCATTTCTACGGTCATATGGCCGCGATTGTGGGGGTTGGTGCGTAGAAAGTCGGCCAATTTAGCACATTGGCGCCTTGCCCAAAATCCCTGTCGTTGTTAGAGTTTGCCGCACTTTTTTACCCACGCGTTGCCTAGGGTCCTTTCCCCATGTTCAAGAAACTGCGTGGCATGTTTTCCAGCGATCTTTCCATTGACCTGGGCACTGCCAACACCCTTATTTACGTGCGCGAGCGCGGTATCGTCCTGAATGAGCCATCGGTTGTGGCTATTCGGACCCATGGTAATCAGAAAAGTGTCGTTGCCGTCGGCACCGAGGCCAAGCGCATGCTCGGCCGAACACCAGGCAATATCGCGGCCATTCGTCCGATGAAAGACGGCGTGATCGCCGACTTCAGTGTCTGCGAGAAGATGCTGCAGTACTTCATCAACAAGGTTCACGAAAACAGTTTTCTGCAGCCCAGCCCTCGTGTGCTGATCTGCGTACCGTGCAAGTCCACCCAGGTGGAGCGTCGTGCCATCCGTGAATCGGCCCTTGGTGCCGGTGCCCGTGAAGTGTTCCTGATCGAAGAGCCGATGGCTGCTGCGATCGGTGCCGGCCTGCCGGTTGAAGAAGCGCGCGGTTCGATGGTGGTGGATATCGGTGGTGGTACCACTGAAATCGCCCTGATTTCCCTGAACGGTGTGGTGTATGCCGAATCCGTCCGTGTGGGCGGTGACCGCTTCGACGAAGCGATCATCACTTATGTGCGTCGCAACTACGGCAGCCTGATCGGCGAATCCACCGCCGAGCGCATCAAGCAGGAAATCGGTACCGCATATCCGGGCGGCGAAGTGCGCGAAGTTGATGTGCGCGGTCGCAACCTGGCCGAAGGCGTGCCACGTGCCTTCACCCTGAACTCCAATGAAGTGCTCGAGGCTCTGCAAGAGTCCCTGGCCACCATCGTTCAGGCGGTGAAGAGCGCGCTGGAGCAATCGCCGCCGGAGCTGGCTTCCGATATCGCCGAGCGTGGCCTGGTACTGACCGGTGGTGGCGCCTTGCTGCGCGACCTCGATAAGTTGCTGGCCCAGGAAACCGGCCTGCCGGTGATCGTCGCCGAAGACCCGCTGACCTGCGTCGCCCGTGGCGGTGGCCGTGCACTGGAAATGATGGATAAACACACCATGGACCTGCTCTCCAGCGAATAAGTGATTGCTGGTAAGCCCATGTTTCGCCCGCAGGCAGCACTTTGCAGTGCTGCCTGTTGGCGTTTATCTTCTTCAATCTGCATCCAGGCCGGTTAGATGCCGTATGAATAGAGAGAACATTTGCCTGGGAGGAGCGGCCTATTAAACCGCTTTTCGCCAAAGGCCCCTCATTGGGCGTGCGCTTATTGGTGCTGGTCGTGCTTTCGGTCGCGCTGATGGTGGTCGATGCTCGCTTTGCACTGCTCAAGCCCGTGCGTAGCCAGATGTCGCTGGTGTTGATGCAGACTTACTGGATCACCGACCTGCCGCAACGTCTCTACCAGGGCGTGGCCAGCCAATTCGGCAGCCGCACCGAGCTGGTCGCCGAGAACGAAAAACTCAAGACTGAAAACCTGCTGCTGCAGGGGCGCATGCAAAAGCTGGCGGCCCTCACCGAGCAGAACGTTCGGCTGCGCGAGTTGCTCAACTCCTCCGCTCTGGTCAACGAGAAGGTCGAAGTCGCCGAGTTGATCGGCATGGACCCCAACCCCTTTACCCATCGCATCATCATCAACAAGGGTGAGCGCGACGGTGTGGTTCTTGGCCAGCCGGTACTCGATGCCCGTGGCCTGATGGGGCAGGTGGTCGAGTTGATGCCCTACACATCGCGGGTATTGCTGCTGACGGACACTACCCACAGCATTCCGGTGCAGGTCAACCGCAACGGCCTGCGCGCGATTGCCAGCGGTACGGGTAACCCGGAGCGGCTGGAACTGCGTCATGTGGCCGACACCGCGGATATCAAGGAAGGCGACCTGCTGGTCAGTTCCGGCCTGGGTCAGCGCTTCCCGGCGGGTTATCCGGTGGCGACGGTCAAGGAAGTGATCCACGACTCCGGCCAGCCTTTCGCGATTGTCCGCGCCGTGCCGACGGCCGCGCTGAACCGCAGCCGCTACCTGTTGCTGGTCTTCAGCGACAACCGCACCCCGGAAGAGCGCGCCAACGACGCCGCTCAGGCCCAGGAAGCGGAAGACAAACGCAACGGCACCGCGCCGATCATCCCGGCGACCGTACCCAAGCCCGCGCCAGCCACACCGCCTGCAACAGCGCCGGCGGTGACTGCGCCCGTGGCCACGCCAGCCAAGCCGGCCGCTCACAGCGCTCGCCCGGTGAAACCGGCGGCGACCAAACCGCCGGCCGCCGCGCCTGCGCCCGCGACGCCCGCCGCCCGGGCAACCACGCGGCAGAGGGAGGAATAATGGCCGGTACTCATTCGCGCAATGGCTGGATCGTCTGGCTGACCTTTGCTCTCGGCTTGCTGCTCAGTGTTTCACCGCTGCCGCAGTTCATGGAAATCCTGCGTCCGCTCTGGCTGGCCCTGCTGCTGGCATTCTGGTCGCTGAACCTGCCGCATAAAGTGGGCATGGTCACCGCTATGTTTCTGGGCTTGGCGGAAGATGTGCTCTATGGCACCTTGCTGGGGCAGAACGCGTTGATCCTGACCTTGATCACCTTCCTGGTGCTCTCATTGCAGCAGCGCCTGCGCATGTTCCCGATGTGGCAACAGTGCCTGGTGATCCTGGTGATCTTCGGCCTGGCGCAGTTGGTGCAGCTGTGGCTCAGTGCCTTGACCGGCAACCGACAGCCGACCTTGGCACTGGTGTTGCCGGCCCTGGTCAGCGCGTTGCTGTGGCCGTGGGTCAGTTTCGGTCTGCGCGGGTTATGTCGCCGCTATAAAATCAATTGAATGGATTGCGAGGCTCTGCCTGGTTATCGAACCCCACAGGGAGAGTCTGCAATGAATTCGCTTTATCTGGCCTCGGGCTCCCCAAGGCGGCGTGAACTGCTGACCCAGATCGGTGTGCCGTTCACTGTGGTCAGCGCCGCGATTGATGAAACGCCTCTTACCAACGAATCTCCCGTTTCCTACGTCGAGCGCCTGGCGCGCGCCAAGGCCGCGGCGGGTTTCGCTGCCCTCGGGGAAACCTCCGGGGCCTGTGTGCTGGGCGCCGACACGGCGGTGATCGTCGACGGCCAGATCCTTGGCAAACCGGTGGATCAGGCCGACGGCCTGGCCATGTTGCTGGCGCTGGCAGGGCGTGAACATGAAGTGCTGACGGCGGTTGCTCTCACGGACGGTCAGCGCTGTGACACCCGATGTGTAAGCAGTCGCGTACTTTTTCGTGGGATTTCTGTCGAGGAGGCTACAAGCTACTGGCACAGTGGCGAACCTCAGGACAAGGCCGGGGGTTATGCTATCCAGGGGCTGGGCTCGGTGTTCGTGGCCGGGCTCAATGGCAGTTATTCCGCCGTGGTCGGCTTGCCGGTGTGCGAAACCGCGCAGTTGCTTGGACAATTCGGCATACCCTGTTGGCAAAACCTTACCGCGCGCTGAACGCCGTACACCAGCGCCCAGCCTTAAGCGACCGGCCACTATTGTGAAAACGCCTGAACGAGACCCAGCCATGAGTGAAGAGATTCTGATCAATATCACGCCGATGGAATCGCGCGTGGCGGTGGTAGAGAACGGTGTTCTGCAGGAAGTTCACGTCGAGCGCACCCAGAAGCGCGGGATCGTCGGCAACATCTATAAAGGCAAGGTCGTGCGCGTATTGCCCGGCATGCAGGCCGCCTTCGTCGATATCGGCCTGGACCGCGCCGCGTTTATCCATGCCTCGGAAATTTCCCTGCGTGAAGGCCCGGCGGTGGAAAGCATCAGCGCCCTGGTGCATGAAGGGCAGAGCCTGGTGGTGCAAGTCACCAAGGACCCCATCGGCTCCAAAGGTGCGCGGCTGACCACGCAACTGTCGATTCCTTCGCGCTACCTGGTGTACATGCCGCGCACCGCCCATGTCGGCATTTCCCTGAAGATTGAAGACGAAGCCGAGCGCGAGCGCCTGAAAAAAGTGGTCAGCGACTGTGTTGCCGCCGAGGGCATCAAGGAAGCGGGTGGGTTTATCCTGCGCACCGCCGCCGAAGGCGCCGGTGCCGATGAAATCCTCATGGATATCCGCTATCTGCGGCGCCTGTGGGACCAGATCGGCACACAGATCAAGACCGTCGGCGCCCCCAGCGTGATCTATGAAGACCTGGGCCTGGCCCTGCGCACCTTGCGTGACCTGGTCAGCCCCAAGATCGAGAAAATTCGCATCGACTCGCGGGAAACCTTCCAGCGCACCACGCAATTTGTTGCCGAACTGATGCCGGAAATTGCTGACCGCCTGGAGCATTACCCTGGCGAGCGGCCGATCTTTGACCTGTATGGCGTCGAAGACGAAATCCAGAAAGCCCTCGAACGCAAAGTGCCGCTCAAGTCCGGTGGCTACCTGGTGGTGGACCCGGCCGAAGCCATGACCACCATCGACGTCAACACCGGTGCGTTCGTGGGGCACCGCAACCTTGAAGAGACCATCTTCAAGACCAACCTCGAAGCGGCCACTGCGATTGCCCGCCAATTGCGCCTGCGCAACCTGGGCGGGATCATCATCATCGACTTCATCGACATGGAAGATGAAGAGCACCAGCGTCAGGTGCTGCGCACCCTCGAAAAGCAGCTGGAACGTGATCACGCCAAGACCAACATCATCGGCATCACCGAGCTGGGCCTGGTGCAGATGACCCGCAAGCGCACCCGCGAAAGTCTTGAGCAAGTGCTGTGCGAGCCGTGCAGCAGTTGCCAGGGGCGCGGTAAATTGAAGACCCCTGAAACGGTTTGCTACGAGATTTTCCGGGAAATCCTACGAGAGGCACGAGCCTACCAGGCTGAAGGTTATAGAGTGCTTGCCAACCAGAAAGTGGTCGACCGCTTGCTGGATGAAGAGTCCGGTAACGTAGCTGAACTGGAAGGGTTTATCGGGCGCACCATTCGTTTTCAGGTCGAAACCATGTACTCCCAGGAACAATACGACGTGGTGCTGCTCTGATTTTCATTCATTGGCTTTCCCTGAACCCGACAGACCTGGATCTGCGGTCCGACTACTGCCTGAGGGTCGCTTGACATGGAGCGTCTGACACGCTTTTTTGCCGCTTTGACCCGCTGGGGCCTGGGCCTGTGCGCCCTGCTGCTGGTATTGGCGGCGGTGTACGTGAGCCTGGGGCGTGAATTGACCCCGCTGGTCGCCGAATACCGCGCAGAAATCGAAGCCAAGGCCCAGGCCGCGGTGGATATGCCGCTGCAGATCGGTCGCCTTGAAGGTCGCTGGAGCGGTTTCGCCCCTGTGTTGCTGGCCCATGACGTGATGGTGGGCGAGGGCAGCAATGCCTTGCGCCTGGATCAGGTGCAGGTGGTGCCGGACATCTGGGCCAGCCTGATGGCGCGCGACGTGCGTATTGCCCATCTGGAAGTCAGCGGCCTGCAACTGAGCGCCAGGGAAGACAAGGATGGCCACTGGGCGCTGCAAGGCCTGCCGGTGCAGGACGACCAGCCGCTGGACCCGGAACAGTTGCTCAAGCGCATGCAGAGTGTCCAGCGCGTGTCGTTGCTGGATAGCCAGGTCACGTTGCAGCCGTTCGACCAGGCGCCGCTGACCTTCACGTATGTGGGCCTGAGCTTGCAAACGGGCGCGACCCGCCAACGCCTGGACGCCCGCCTGACCCTGCCGGATGGCCAACCCCTGGCCCTGAGCCTGCGCACGCAGATCCGCGCCAGTGCCTGGAAAGACGCTGAGGTCCAGGCCTACCTGAGCCTGCCCCAGAGCGATTGGGCCAAATGGGTTCCGGCCAGGTTGACCCAGCAGTGGAAACTCACGCAGTTCAAGGCTGGCGGTGAATTCTGGCTGACCTGGGCCAAAGGCACCGTGCAAAGCGCGGTGGTGCGCCTCAACTCGCCGCAAGTGAAGGGCAGCTACGCCGACCGCAAGCCGGTCCACATTGAAAACCTCGCCCTGACCGCCTACCTGCAACGCAGTGAGAGCGGCCTCAAGGTGCTGTTCGATTCGTTGGCGATGAACATCGGCGATAGCCGTTGGGAGTCGCGTCTGCAATTGCAGCAACGCTTGGCCACCGACAAGGCGCAGGAAGTCTGGAACCTGCAGGCCGACCGCCTCGACCTGACCCCGATCACCCCGTTGCTCAATGCCTTGGCGCCGTTGCCGGAAGGCTTCGCCAAGACGATCGAACACCTCAAGGCCACCGGCCTGCTGCGCAATGTGCTGGTGGATTTTCGTCCGCAGGACACGACCGATCAGAAAGTCAGCTTTGCCGCCAACCTCGAGCGGGTAGGCTTCGACGCCTACTTCGGCGCCCCTGCCGCACGCAACGTTTCCGGCAGCATCAGCGGCGACCTGGGGCAGGGCGAGCTGCGCATGGACAGCAAGGACTTTTCCTTGCACCTCGACCCGATCTTCGCCAAGCCCTGGCAGTACATCCAGGCCAATGCGCGCCTGACCTGGAAGCTCGATCAGCAAGGTTTCACCCTGATCGCGCCGTATATCAAGGTGCTGGGCGAGGAAGGCAAGGTCGCCGCCGACTTCCTGATTCGCCTGCATTTCGACAATAGCCAGGAAGACTACATGGACCTGCGGGTCGGCATGGTCGATGGCGATGGACGTTTCACGCCTAAATACCTGCCGGCGGTGCTGAGCCCGGCGCTGGATGAATGGCTGCGTACCGCGATTCTCAAAGGCGCGGTCGATGAAGGCTTCTTCCAGTACCAAGGCTCGCTGAATCACGGTGCGTTGCCGGCTTCGCGCAATATCAGCCTGTTTTTCAAGGTGCATGACGCTGAGTTGGCGTTCCAGCCGGGCTGGCCCCATGTGAGCAAGGTCAACGGCGAAGTGTTTGTCGAGGAGAGCGGTGTCCGCATCCTGGCCAGCAAGGGCCAACTGCTCGATACCGGCGTCAAGGACATCTACGTCAATATCCCCCACGCGCCCGCGGGCAAGGACAGCCACTTACTGCTCACCGGTGAGTTTGCCGGCGGCCTGGGTGATGGCCTGAAAATCCTCCAGGAAGCGCCGATAGGCACCGCTTCGACCTTTGCCGGTTGGAAAGGCGAGGGCGATCTACAGGGCAAGCTGGACCTGGATATCCCGCTGGCCAAGGGCACCGAACCGAAGATCGTGGTGGATTTCCAGACCGACAAGGCGCGCCTGCAATTGGCTGAGCCGCCTCTGGACCTGAGCCAGCTCAAGGGGGATTTCCGCTTCGACAGCGCCAAGGGCCTGAGTGGGCAGAACATCACGGCGCAAGCCTTCGATCGGCCGATCACCGCGCAGATCTTCGCGGATGGCAAGCCGGGCAGTATCAGCACCCGCGTTACCGCCAAAGGCCAGGTCACGGTCAAGCGCCTGACGGACTGGTTGAAAATCAGCCAGCCGCTGCCGGTGTCCGGTGATATTCCGTACCAGTTGCAGCTCAATCTGGACGGTGCCGACAGCCAGTTGAGGGTCAGCTCCAACCTCAAAGGCGTGGCCGTGGACCTGCCGGCACCGTTCGGCATGGCGGCCAGCCAGGGCCGTGACAGCGTGTTCCGCATGACCTTGCAGGGCGCCGAGCGCCGCTACTGGTTCGATTACGGCGACCTGGCGAACTTCACCTTTGCTGCGCCGCCGGATAAATTCAGCGACGGCCGCGGCGAGTTGTTTCTCGGCGATGGCGATGCGCTGCTGCCCGGTGGCAAGGGCCTGCGCATTCGCGGTGTGCTGTCGGAACTGGACATCGATCCGTGGAAGAAACTCATCGATCGCTACGCGGGCAACGACCCGGGAGGCAGCGCGAAACAGCTGTTGAGCGGCGCCGACTTCAAGGTGGGCAAGTTGACTGGCTTTGGGCAGCAGTTCGACCAGGTCAACCTCCAGCTTGACCGCAAACCCTCGGCTTGGGGCCTGCAGTTCGACAGCCAGCAGGCCAAGGGCACGGTCAACCTGTCGGACGCCAAGGGCGCACCCATCGCGGTCAACCTGCAGTACGTGAAGCTGCCGGCGGTGGACCCGACGGTACAGGCGGATGAAAATGCGCCGGACCCATTGGCCGACATCGATCCCAAGGATATTCCAGCGCTGGACATCAGCATTGATCAGCTGTTCCAGGGGCCGGACCTGATCGGCGCGTGGTCGCTGAAGATCCGACCGACCGCCAAGGGCCTAGCCTTCAACAACCTGGACCTGGGCCTCAAGGGCATGCTGCTCAAGGGCGCTGGTGGTTGGGAAGGCGCGCCGGGCGACAGCAGCAGTTGGTACAAAGGGCGCCTGGATGGCAAGAATATCGCCGATGTCCTCAAGGGCTGGGGCTTTGCGCCTACCGTGACCAGTGAAGATTTCCACCTGGACGTGGACGGTCGTTGGCCGGGCTCCCCCGCCTGGGTCGGGCCCAAGCGTTTTTCCGGCAGCCTGGATGCAACATTCCGCAAAGGCCAGTTCGTTGAAGTGGAAGGTGGCGCCCAGGCGCTGCGGGTGTTCGGCCTGCTTAACTTCAACTCCATCGGCCGTCGGTTGCGCCTGGACTTCTCCGACCTGCTCGGCAAAGGCTTGAGTTATGACCGGGTCAAAGGCTTGCTCGCGGCCAGCAACGGGGTGTTCGTGACCCGCGAGCCGATCACCCTGACGGGGCCGTCGAGCAACCTGGAGCTCAATGGCACCATGGACCTGGTGGCTGATCGCGTGGATGCCAAGCTGCTGGTGACATTGCCGGTGACCAACAACCTGCCGATCGCTGCGCTGATTGTCGGCGCGCCGGCCATTGGCGGCGCGCTGTTCCTGATCGACAAGCTGATCGGCGACCGGGTTTCGCGGTTTGCCAGCGTGCAGTACAAAGTCGAAGGGCCATGGAAAGACCCGAAAATCAGCTTCGACAAGCCATTTGAAAAACCAAACTGAGAGCCTGTGGAGTAGCATGGCTGCATGCCATTTATGGAGTGTCGGCCCATGTCCTTTGCGGTAATTCAAATGGTCAGCCAGAGCGATGTGCTGGCCAACCTGGCCCAGGCCCGGCGCCTGCTGGAGCAAGCGGCGGCAAAGGGGGCGCGGCTGGCGGTGCTGCCGGAAAACTTCGCCGCCATGGGCCGCCGCGATGTGGCTGACATCGGCCGCGCCGAGGCGTTGGGTGAAGGACCGATCCTGCCATGGTTGAAACAGACCGCCCGCGACCTCACCTTATGGATAGTGGCTGGCACTTTGCCGCTGCCGCCCAAGGATCAACCGAACGCCAAGGCCAACGCCTGCTCGTTGCTGATCGATGAGCATGGCGAGATCGTCGCCCGCTACGACAAGCTGCATTTGTTCGATGTCGACGTGGCGGACGCGCGCGGTCGCTATCGTGAATCCGATGACTATGCTTTCGGGAGCAACGTTGTGGTGGCGGATACGCCGGTCGGCCGCGTGGGCCTGACGGTGTGTTACGACCTGCGCTTCCCGGAGTTGTACAGCGAGTTGCGCGCGGCGGGGGCTGAACTGATTACCGCGCCCTCGGCCTTCACCGCGGTCACCGGCGCCGCCCATTGGGATGTGCTGATTCGCGCACGGGCCATCGAGACCCAGTGTTATCTGCTGGCGGCCGCCCAGGGCGGGGTGCATCCGGGGCCACGGGAGACTTATGGCCACGCGGCGATTGTCGACCCCTGGGGGCGCGTACTGACGCAACAGGATCAAGGCGAAGCGGTGTTGCTGGCCGAACGCGACAGCAGTGAACAGGCGTCGATACGGGCGCGCATGCCGGTGGTCAACCATCGGCGCTTTTTCTCGCAGGGCGCGCAGCGGCCTGCTTCAGAACGATGAATTTAAGGCCAAACCTATGAGCGAGTTGTTGTCCTCAGTCAGCGAACACCTCCTGGCACCCGGTGGCGTGACCATCGAAAGCCTGCAAACCGTGCTGGGCGATCTGGCCGGGCCGGGCATCGACGCGGCCGACCTGTATTTCCAGGGGCAGATTTCCGAGTCGTGGGCTTTGGAAGACGGGATCGTCAAGGAAGGCAGTTTCAACCTCGACCAGGGTGTCGGCGTGCGCGCGCAATCCGGTGAGAAAACCGGTTTCGCCTACAGCAACGCGATCACCTTGGAAGCCTTGGGCCTGGCCGCCCGGGCTGCTCGTTCGATTTCCCGCGCCGGCCAGAACGGTACGGTGCAGGCATTCAGCACCCAGGACGTGGCCCAGTTGTACGCGCCGGATAACCCCCTGGAAGTGATCAGCCGCGCAGAAAAAGTCGATCTGCTCAAGCGTATCGATGCCGCGACCCGCGCCCTCGACCCGCGTATCCAGCAAGTCACGGTGAGCATGGCCGGGGTGTGGGAACGCATCCTGGTGGCGTCCACCGACGGCGGCCTGGCGGCGGATGTGCGGCCGCTGGTGCGTTTCAACGTCAGCGTGATCGTCGAACAGAACGGCCGCCGCGAGCGCGGTGGGCACGGCGGCGGCGGGCGTACCGACTACCGTTATTTCCTCGCCGAGGACCGCGCCATGGGTTATGCCCGTGAAGCGCTGCGCCAGGCGCTGGTCAACCTGGAAGCCATCCCCGCACCGGCTGGCACCTTGCCGGTGGTGTTGGGCTCGGGCTGGTCTGGCGTACTGCTCCACGAAGCCGTGGGCCATGGCCTGGAAGGCGACTTCAACCGCAAGGGCAGTTCGGCCTACAGCGGGCGCATGGGCGAGATGGTCGCCTCCAAACTGTGCACCATTGTCGATGACGGCACCCTCGCCGGTCGCCGTGGCTCGTTGAACATCGATGACGAAGGCACGCCGACCGAATGCACCACGCTGATCGAAAACGGCGTGCTCAAGGGTTACATGCAAGACAAGCTCAACGCCCGCCTGATGGGCGTGGCGCGTACCGGTAACGGCCGTCGCGAATCCTACGCGCACCTGCCGATGCCGCGCATGACCAACACTTACATGCTCGCTGGCGAAAGTGACCCGGAGGAAATCATCGCCTCGGTGAAACGCGGGATCTACTGCGCCAACCTCGGCGGCGGCCAGGTGGACATCACCAGCGGCAAGTTCGTGTTCTCCACCAGCGAGGCGTACCTGATCGAAGACGGCAAGATTACCGTGCCGGTCAAAGGCGCGACGTTGATTGGTAACGGGCCGGAAGCGATGAGCAAGGTGTCGATGGTCGGTAACGACCTGGCGCTGGACAGCGGCGTGGGTACGTGCGGCAAGGATGGGCAGTCGGTGCCGGTGGGCGTGGGTCAGCCAACCTTGAAAATTGATGCGATCACCGTGGGTGGCACGGGGTCGTAAGAGCGGGAGCTTCGGGTGGCGAAGACCGCCACCCGGGGAAGAGGATCAACGCAGGCCGCGTTGAGTCTCGTCCAGCTCACGGATGTACTTGAAGATTTTACGGCTGGTGGCCGGCGCCTTGTTTTGCGCCAGTTCGTGCTGGGCCTGACGGATCAGGGAGCGCAGTTGCTGGCGGTCCGCGTCCGGGTAGTCCAGTACGAATTTCTCCAGCACCGCGTCATCGCCCGAGATCAGGCGGTCACGCCAACGTTCCAGGTTGTGGAAGCGTTCGTTGTACTGGCGAGTGGAGGCATCGAGTTGATCGAGCAGGGTCAGAATCGCGTCAGTGTCCTGATCGCGCATCAGCTTGCCGATGAACATGATGTGCCGTTTACGCGCGATATTCGCGGTGTGCTTGGGTGCATCCGCCAGAGCCCGGCGCATTTCGTCGGTCAGAGGCAGTTTTGCAATCAAGTCCGGCTTGAGCGTTGTAAGGCGCTCGCCGAGGTCAACCAGAGCATGCAGCTCGCGTTTGACCTGGGTTTTGCTTTTCTCCCCATCGAGGGAGTCGTCGTAAGAATCAACCATGGTGGCAGTCCGCAAAGAAACGCCGCCATGATAACCAGTCGGGGGCCGCTTGTCCGGCCCGGTCGCTCGATGGCCTTAACCGAAAGCAGAATTTGAGTGGAGAAAACCATGAGTGCAGCCCAAAGCGTCGGTCCGCAAGCGTTACCGGCACTGCAGGAACAAGTCGAGCAGATCCTTGCCGAGGCCAAGCGCCAGGGGGCCAGTGCCTGCGAGGTGGCTGTGTCCCTGGAGCAGGGGCTGTCGACGTCGGTACGTCAGCGGGAAGTCGAAACCGTCGAATTCAACCGCGACCAGGGGTTTGGCATCACCTTGTACGTCGGCCAGCGCAAAGGCTCGGCCAGCACCTCGGCGAGTGGGCCGGAAGCGATTCGCGAGACGGTGGCCGCCGCATTGGCGATTGCCAAGCACACGTCCGAGGATGAAAGCTCGGGCCTGGCCGACAAGGCGTTGATGGCCAAGGATCTGCAGGATTTCGACCTGTTCCATGCCTGGGACATCACCCCGGAACAAGCCATCGAACAAGCGCTGACCTGCGAAGCGGCGGCGTTCGATGCCGACCCGCGGATCAAGAATGCCGACGGCACCACCTTGAGCACCCACCAGGGCTGCCGCGTGTACGGCAACAGCCATGGTTTTATCGGCGGTTATGCGTCGACGCGCCACAGCCTGAGTTGCGTGATGATCGCCGAAGCCAACGGCCAGATGCAGCGCGATTACTGGTACGACGTGAACCGTCAGGGCGAGTTGCTGGCCGACCCGGTCAGCATTGGCCGGCGTGCCGCGCAACGTGCCGCGAGCCGCCTGGGCGCGCGCCCGGTGCCGACCTGTGAAGTGCCGGTGCTGTTTTCGGCGGAGCTGGCCGGCGGTCTGTTCGGCAGTTTCCTGGGGGCGATTTCCGGCGGCAACCTGTACCGCAAATCGTCGTTCCTCGAAGGTGCGATTGGCCAGAAGCTGTTTCCGCAGTGGCTGACCATCGACGAGCGTCCACACCTGATGCGGGCCATGGGCAGTTCGTCGTTCGACGGCGATGGCCTGGCGACCTATGCCAAGCCGTTCGTCGAAAACGGTGAGTTGGTTTCCTACGTGCTGGGCACGTATGCCGGGCGCAAACTGGGCCTGCCGAGCACCGCGAACGCTGGCGGCGTGCATAACCTGTTCGTGACCCACGGCGAGGAAGACCAGGCGGCGCTGTTGCGACGCATGGGGCGTGGCCTGCTGGTGACTGAATTGATGGGTCAGGGCTTGAACATGGTCACCGGTGATTATTCCCGTGGCGCGGCGGGTTTCTGGGTAGAAAACGGTGAGATTCAGTTTGCTGTCCAGGAAGTGACCATCGCCGGCAATATGCGCGACATGTTCAAGCAGATCGTTGCCGTGGGTAACGACCTGGAACTGCGCAGCAATATCCGTACAGGTTCGGTCCTGATCGAGCGGATGACGGTCGCCGGTAGTTAATCCTTCCGACGCTTCACCAAAAGGCGCGCCATCTGCAGGATGGCGCGCCTTTTTTTGTGGCTGCATTCCCGGTTGATTGGCTTGTCACTCTTGTGTTGATTATCAATATCATTTAATAATAAATATCATTATCGAATGAGTGCGGATCATGAATGCTGTCCTGCATGAGGACCCCTACCTGGAAAGCTGGCGTTGGATGAGTCGTCAGATTCGCTGCTGCCTCGATCCCAATGAACCGCGCCTGATCGAACATTACCTCAATGAAGGTCGATACCTCGCCTGTTGCACCGCGACTCATCCATGGACGATCGCTGAAACGGCTTTCCGCCTGCTGATCGACACCGCCACGGACATTGCCTTGCCGTGGCATTGGCGGTCCCAGTGCCTGGACCAGGCCTGGCGCCCGCTGCGCGACCTGGAAACACTCTCCCATTGTGCCTGCCGCCTCAAGCGCTGGCAGGCCTTTGCCTGGCAATTGGCGACGTGCGAATTGCTGCCTTCGATTTCCGTTTCTGACTGGGTGCAAGGATCTTCCGATGAGTAATAACCGTATCGAACGCGACAGTATGGGTGAACTGCAAGTCCCTGCCGAGGCCTTGTACGGCGCGCAAACCCAGCGCGCGGTGAACAACTTTCCGATCAGCCACCAGCGCATGCCGGCGCCGTTCATTCGTGCGCTGATCCTGGCCAAAGTGGCAGCGGCCAAGGTCAACGTCGACCTCAAGCAGATCAGCGAAGGGCAGGGCAAGGCCATTGTCGATGCTGCCCTGGGCTTGCTGGACGGTGACTTCATGCCGCACTTTCCGGTGGATATCTTTCAGACCGGTTCCGGCACCAGTTCCAATATGAACGCCAACGAAGTGATCGCGACCCTGGCCAGCCGTTTGCTCGGTGAGGCGGTCAACCCCAACGATCACGTGAACTGCGGCCAAAGCAGCAACGACATCATCCCGACCACCATCCACGTCAGTGCGGCGTTGGTGCTGCATGAGCAAACGCTGCCTGCGTTGCTGCATCTGGTGCAGGTCATCGAACGGAAGGCCGAAGAGGTCCACTCCTTCATCAAGACCGGTCGCACGCACCTGATGGACGCCATGCCCGTGCGTATGAGCCAGGTGCTCAATGGCTGGGCGCAGCAGCTCAAGGCCAATATCGCGCACCTGCAGGACCTGTTGCCCAGCCTGCAAGCCCTGGCCCAGGGCGGCACGGCTGTCGGTACCGGGATCAACGCGCATCCGGAGTTTGCGCTGCGTTTCAGCCAGCAGCTGAGCAGCCTGACCGGCGTGCAATTCACACCGGGCAAGAACCTCTTCGCGTTGATCGGCTCCCAGGACACCGCCGTCGCCGTCTCCGGCCAGTTGAAAGCGATCGCTGTGTCATTGATGAAAATCGCCAACGACTTGCGCTGGATGAATTCCGGGCCCCTGGCTGGTTTGGGTGAAATCGAACTGGAAGGGTTACAGCCCGGTTCTTCGATCATGCCGGGCAAGGTCAACCCAGTGATTCCGGAAGCGACCGCCATGGTCGCTGCACAAGTCATCGGCAATGACACGGTGATCACCATTGCCGGGCAATCCGGCAACTTCGAGCTGAACGTGATGCTGCCGATCATCGCCCAGAACCTGCTCGGCAGCCTCGAACTGCTGGCCAATTCCAGCCGCCTGCTGGCGGACAAGGCCATTGCCAGTTTCAAGGTCAACGAGGCCAAGCTCAAGGAAGCGTTGTCGCGCAATCCGATCCTGGTGACCGCACTCAACCCGATCATTGGTTACCAAAAGGCCGCTGAAATCGCCAAGCAAGCCTATCAGCAAGGTCGCCCGGTGATTGATGTCGCCCTCGAGCACACCGACTTGCCGCGTAGCCAACTGGAAGTCCTGCTGGACCCGGAAAAGCTCACAGCCGGCGGCGTGTAATCACCGACCCTGCTTTGGAGGCTGACCATGGAGCATTGGAAACGCACGATCGAACGGGCCAATCGCTGCTTTATGCAGGGCGAGTTGGTCGACGCTCGCGAAGCCTATTTACAAGCCCTGGCCCTGGCTCAAGTGTTGTTCGAGCGCTGGGCGAACGCCGACGAAGCAGTGGCGGCTTGCGTCATTTCCCATCACAACCTGGCGGACCTGCACCTGCGCCTGAACCAGCCGGAAGAAAGCGCGGAATACCTCTGTGCCATCCACCAACGGCTGTTACAGGCGCTGCAGGACCAGCGCCTCAGCCCGCAACTGCGCGACGCGGCGTTGCGCCAGAGCAGCAAGACCTACGTCGAACTGTTGAATTTCATCAGCGATCACGGCGAATACCCCCGTACCCATCGCTTGCTGGGCGGTACTGCGGCGCAACCGACCCCTCCTCAATACGGAGCACACTGATATGCCCTACACCTTGCCTGCCTTGCCTTACGCCTACGATGCCCTGGAACCGCATATCGATGCGCAAACCATGCAAATTCACTACACCAAGCACCACCAGACTTACATCAACAACCTCAATGCCGCCGTGGAGGGCACCGAGTTTGCGGGCTGGCCGGTAGAGAAGCTGGTGTCGAGCGTCCAGCAACTGCCCGAGCAACTGCGCGCCGCGGTGATCAATCAGGGCGGTGGGCATGCCAACCACTCGTTGTTCTGGGCGGTGATGTCACCCAAAGGCGGCGGCAAACCCGATGGCGCGCTGGGCCAGGCGATCGATGAGCAACTGGGCGGTTTCGACAGCTTCAAGGAGGCCTTCACCAAGGCCGCATTGACCCGCTTCGGCAGCGGCTGGGCCTGGTTGAGCGTGACCCCGCAGAAGACCCTGGTGGTGGAGAGCAGCGGCAATCAGGACAGCCCGCTGATGAGCGGCAACACACCGATCCTCGGCCTGGATGTGTGGGAACACGCCTACTACCTGCTGTACCAGAACCGGCGTCCTGAATACATCAATGCCTTCTACAGTGTCATCAACTGGCCGGAAGTCGCCGCCCGCTACCAGGCCGCCCTGGCCTGATATCACGCCGTACAACACGACCTAAGGCCGACCATGGGTACTGAAACATTGGCGATCAGCAGCGTGCGAATGTTTCGTTACGCATTTGGCTCGCTGCTGCTATTGGCAGGTATTGCATTGCTGGTGGCTCAAGGATTCGCCTGGCTGGACTTGGAGCCACGCATCCTGCGGGCTCTGCAAGGTGGGGCGATCTGTGCGCTCGGCACCGCGTTGGGCGCCGTACCGGTGTTGGTTATCCGGCGCATGCCAGCAGCAGTGAGCGATACCTTGCTGGGCTTTGGTGCCGGCGTGATGCTCGCGGCCACGGCGTTTTCGTTGGTCGCGCCGGGCATTGCCGCCGCTGAAGGCCTGGGGCTCAGCCCTTGGGGCGCGAGTGGCTTGATCAGCATTGGCATCATGCTGGGAGCGTTCGGCTTGTACCTGGTCGATCGCAAGGTCTCCGGGGCCAGCCCGGAAATGCTGGTCGGTACGCCGGAGCATCCGGTGATCCCGCCACGTATCTGGCTGTTCGTGTTTGCCATCATCGCGCACAACATCCCGGAGGGTATGGCGGTTGGCGTGTCGGCGGGCGGCGGCATGCCGGATGCCGACAGCCTGGCCATGGGCATCGCTTTGCAGGATGTGCCCGAAGGCTTGGTGATTGCGTTGGTGCTGGCCGGAGCAGGGATGTCGCGGTTCAAGGCGTTCCTGATCGGTGCGGCTTCGGGCTTGGTCGAGCCGATATTCGCAGTGCTTTGTGCCTGGTTGGTGAGTCTGGCGCAGGTGCTGCTGCCGTTAGGCTTGGCGTTGGCTGCTGGCGCGATGCTGCTGGTGGTCACTCACGAGGTGATCCCCGAATCGCGGCGCAATGGCCATGAAAAGCTCGCCAGCCTGGGACTGTGCATCGGGTTTTGCTTGATGATGGTGATGGATACTGCATTGGGCTGAAGCTGTTGCGGCTTCAGCCTCTGTCTCGTCGGGTGGGTTTATTCACCCTCATCAAAGAAGTTATTGATCAGCTTGGTCAAGGCCGCCATCGCTTCCTGCTCTTGCTCGCCTTCGGTCTTCAAATGAATCTTGGTGCCCTTGCCGGCGGCGAGCATCATCATCGCCATGATGCTCTTGCCGTCGACCATGGTTTCCGGAGTGCGTCCAGCGCGAACCTGGCAGGGGAACTGCCCGGCAATGCCGACGAACTTGGCTGAGGCGCGGGCGTGCAGGCCCAGCTTGTTGATGATTTCAATTTCCAGAACGGGCATCGCGGGGGTGTTCCTTTCAGCTAAGGTCGCGGTGGCGAACCTGGACGTTCTTGAGGGTTTGTTGCAGCATCTGGCCCAGGCGTTCGGTCAGGTAGACGGAACGGTGGTGGCCGCCGGTGCAGCCGATGGCAATGGTGACATAGGCCCGGTTGCTGGCGGCAAAGCGCGGTAGCCATTTGAGCAGGTAGCTGGAGATGTCCTGGAACATCTCCTCGACATCCGGTTGCGCGGCCAGGTAGTCCGCCACCGGCTGATCCAGCCCCGACTGGTCCCGCAACTCCGGCTTCCAGTAAGGATTGGGCAGGCAGCGCACATCGAATACCAGATCGGCGTCCACCGGCATGCCACGCTTGAAGCCAAACGACTCGACCAGAAAGGCCGTGCCGGGCTCGGGCTGGTTCAGCAGGCGGAGCTTGATGGCATCGCGCAGTTGGTACAGGTTGAGGCTGGTGGTGTTGATCTTGAGGTCGGCGAGGTCAATGATCGGCCCCAACAGCTTGGTCTCGTCCTCGATGGCTTCGGCCAGCGAACGATGCGGGCTGCTGAGGGGGTGACGTCGACGGGTCTCGGAGAAGCGTTTGAGCAGGGTTTCTTCGTCTGCGTCCAGGTACAGCACATCACAGTGAATGTGCTTGGCGCGCACTTCCTCAAGCAGTGCCGGGAACCGCGAGAGGTGGCTGGGCAGGTTGCGGGCGTCGATCGACACGGCGACCAGCGGCTGTGCCAGTTCGGTGTGGATCAGCGCGCGCTCCGCCAACTCCGGCAGCAGGCCGGCGGGCAGGTTGTCGATGCAATAGAAGCCGTTGTCCTCAAGAACGTTGAGGGCGGTGCTTTTACCTGAGCCGGAGCGGCCACTGACGATGATCAAACGCATGATTACTGCTCGATTTGTTCAGCCAGGACAACCTGATACAACGCCTCATTGCTGCTGGCACTGCGCAGTTTGTCGCGTACTTCCTTGCGGTCAAGCATGCTGGCGATCTGCCGGAGCAGTTCCAGGTGTGCATCGGTGGCGGCTTGCGGGACCAGCAACACGAACAGCAGGTCGACCGGGGCACCGTCGATGGCGTCGAAATCGATGGGAGCGTCCAGGTGCAGCAGGGCGCTGACAGGTGTCTCGCAGCCTTTGAGGCGGCAGTGAGGAATGGCGATGCCGTTACCAAAACCGGTCGAGCCGAGTTTTTCACGGGCAATCAGAGCCTCGTAGACATCTTGCATCTCCAGCTCAGGCACTTGTTTGCTGATCAGGTTGGCAATCTGTTCGAGGGCTTTCTTCTTGCTGCCCCCCGGCGCGTTCACAAGGGAACGGCCGGGAGTCAGGATGGTTTCAAGTCGGATCATGGGTGGGGAGTGTTAGCGGCCGGTGCCCTGTAGGAGGCTCTGCTGCTTTTCCTTATGCTTTTTGATTTGGCGATCCAGCTTGTCGGTCAGGTCGTCAATGGCGGCATACATATCAGAATGCTCAGCATTGGCGACGACTTCTCCGCCGGGTATACGCAAGGTGGCTTCGATTTTCTGCTTCAGCTTTTCGACAGTCATAATGACTTGCACGTTGGTGATCTTGTCGAAATGCCCCTCAATTCGTTTGAGTTTTTCGCCGATATAGGTGCGCAGCGCGTCGGTCACTTCCAGTTGGTGTCCACTGATATTGACTTGCATACAGCTTCTCCTTCGTTGCCAGTGCATAAAGCGGCAGGCAGAGATGCCTGCCACTGGAACGCTGTGGCCTGCCCGTCACATCAAACGCTTACGCTCGCTGGAAGGCGCGATCCCAAGGGACTCGCGGTACTTGGCGACGGTTCGACGGGCGACCTGAATGCCTTGTGCCTCCAGTAAACCAGCGATCTTGCTGTCACTCAACGGCTTTTTCTGATTTTCCGCGGCAACCAGTTTTTTGATGATTGCGCGGATCGCCGTGGACGAGCATTCGCCGCCTTCGGAGGTGCTGACATGGCTGGAGAAAAAGTATTTCAGCTCATATATACCCCGTGGGGTATGCATGAATTTTTGCGTCGTTACCCGGGAAATCGTCGATTCGTGCATGCCCACCGCTTCTGCGATGTCGTGCAGGACCAGCGGTTTCATCGCTTCGTCGCCGTACTCAAGGAAGCCGCGCTGGTGCTCGACGATTTGCGTGGCCACTTTCATCAGGGTTTCGTTGCGGCTTTGCAGGCTCTTGATGAACCAGCGCGCTTCCTGCAACTGGTTGCGCATGAAGGTGTTGTCGGCGCTGGTGTCGGCGCGACGCACGAAACCGGCATATTGCGGGTTGACCCGCAGGCGCGGCACCGATTCCTGGTTCAGTTCCACCAGCCAGCGTTCGTTGTCTTTGCGCACGATCACATCGGGGACGACGTATTCGGCTTCGCTGGACTCGATCTGCGAGCCCGGGCGCGGGTTGAGGCTCTGCACCAGCTCGATGATGTGGCGCAGGTCGTCTTCCTTGAGCTTCATGCGGCGCATCAGCTGGCTGTAGTCGCGGCTGCCCAGCAGGTCGATGTAGTCGGTGACCAGGCGTTGGGCTTCAACGAGCCAAGGGGTCTTGGCGGGCAGCTGGCGCAATTGCAGCAGCAGGCACTCGCTGAGGTTGCGCGCGCCAATGCCGGCGGGCTCGAACTGCTGGATGCGGTGCAGGACGGCTTCGATCTCGTCCAGTTCGATGTCCAGTTCCGGGTCGAAGGCTTCAAGAATCTCTTCGAGGGTCTCGTCCAGATAACCCTGGTTGTTGATGCAGTCGATCAGGGTCACAGCGATCAGGCGATCGGTGTCGGACATCGGCGCCAGGTTCAATTGCCACAGCAAGTGGCTCTGCAGGCTCTCGCCGGCGGAGGTGCGGGTGGTGAAATCCCACTCGTCGTCATCATTGCTGGGCAGGCTGCTGGCGCTGGTCTGGTAGACGTCTTCCCAGGCGGTGTCCACGGGAAGTTCGTTGGGAATACGTTCGTTCCATTCGCCTTCCTCCAGGTTGTCCACCGTAGGGGCGGTTTCCTGGTAAGAGGGTTCCTGCACGTCGGAATTGGGTTTTTGCTCGATGTTGTCGGCCAGCGGGTCTGCATTATCGAAGTCGTCGCCTTCTTCCTGGCGTTCGAGCATCGGATTGGACTCCAGGGCTTCCTGGATTTCCTGTTGCAGGTCCAGTGTCGACAATTGGAGCAGGCGGATGGCCTGTTGCAGCTGCGGTGTCATCGTCAGCTGCTGGCCCATTCTCAGGACTAGCGATGGTTTCATGGCAGGGGCTTAACACCTTATTCGCCGGCGCAATGCGCCATCCACGACAGGGCGCGTGAGCGCCAAACATAAGCAAATTATATGCCTGATATCGGGGGCTTTGCCTAGAGCGCGGTAACAATAAAAATCCGGAGGTTTTCATTGACTCCCGCGCACCTTGGCGAACGGCCTGCCACCGCCTTTTTTTCCAGGCAGGCTTACAGGCGGAACTCGTGGCCCAGATACACTTCCTTGACCAGTTCGTTGGCCAGGATCGTGGCCGAATCGCCTTCGGCAATCAGTTGCCCATCGTTGACGATATACGCGGTTTCGCAGATATCGAGGGTCTCGCGGACGTTGTGGTCGGTGATCAGTACACCGATGCCCTTGGCCTTGAGGTGATGGATGATCTGCTTGATGTCGCCGACCGAGATCGGGTCGACACCGGCAAACGGTTCGTCCAGCAGGATGAACTTCGGTGCAGTGGCCAGGGCGCGGGCAATCTCCACGCGGCGGCGTTCACCACCGGACAAGCTCATGCCGAGGTTGTCGCGAATGTGGTTGATGTGGAATTCCTGCAGCAGGCTTTCCAGCTCCTTGCGGCGGCCGTCGCGGTCGAGTTCCTTGCGGGTCTCGAGGATCGCCATGATGTTATCGGCAACCGACAGTTTGCGGAAGATCGACGCTTCCTGGGGAAGATAGCCGATACCGGCGCGCGCACGGCCGTGCATCGGCTGGTGGCTGACGTCGAGGTCGTCGATCAGGATGCGACCTTGGTCCGCCTGGACCAGGCCGACGATCATATAGAAACAGGTGGTCTTGCCGGCACCGTTGGGGCCAAGCAGGCCGACGATCTGGCCGCTGTCGATCGACAGGCTGACGTCGCGCACGACCTGACGGCCTTTATAGGCCTTGGCCAGATGCTGGGCTTTCAGGGTTGCCATTACTCGGCCTTCTTCTTCGGCTGGATAACCATGTCGATACGTGGACGCGGCGCAGTCACCTTGGTGCCGTTGGCGCGACCGGCGTTGGCAACCTGCTTCACGGTGTCATAGGTGATTTTTTCACCTTCCGTGGAGTTGCCGTCGGGGCTGAGTACCTTGGCCTGGTCGATCAGCACGATGCGATTTTGCTGGGCGTGGTACTGGATGGTTTTGCCGTAGCCCTTCATCGGGGCGGTGTCGGTGGCAGCCTGCTTCTGTTCGAAGTAGGCCAGGTTGCCCACCGAAGTCACGACGTCAATGTCGCCAGCAGGGGTGCGAGTCAGCGTCACCGTGTTGCCGGTGATCTTCATCGAGCCCTGGGTAATGATCACACCGCCGGTGTAGGTCGCGACGCCTTGCTTGTCATCGAGCTGTGCATCGTCGGCCGAAATGTGGATCGGTTGCTGGCTATCGTTCGGCAGAGCCCAGGCGCTCACGCTTCCCAGTGCTGCGCCCAGACTGAGCAAAATAGGGAGGGTTTTAACGAGCCTCATACTGTCCTCTTACGTTCGATAGCAGGTGTATCCTGCTTTCTTTCAAATACGCTTTCATTCCCTTGCCAGTCGATACACCGCCAGCGCCGTCGATTCTAACGTCTTGCTCGGTCTGCGCATATTGCTTCTGTGGGAATACGGTCATGCGACTGCTGGTGATGATGGTGTCGCGGTTCTGTGCGTCGGTCCGTGCGACGCGCACTGAGTCGATCAGTTCCACTTCGGTGCCGTCCGGGTTGACTTCGCCATGCTTGCTGGTGACGTGCCAGGGGAATTCGGTGCCGCGATACAGATTCAAATCGGGGTTGGTCAGCAGGGTCACTTCGGACGCTTTCAGGTGCTCGACCTTGTCCGAGTTCATTTCATACTGCACCTTGCCATCGGGCAGGAACTGCACGCTGTAGGCATTGGTGGCGTAATAGTCGATAGCGCCTTGGTCAACCTGCGCCACAGGCTGGTCGAGAAAGCGCTCCGGGCTGATATTCCAGTAGCCAACCGCCAGGAGCAGCGCGGCGATGACCCCGAATAGCAGGAAGTTGCGAATCTTTTTGCTCAGCATAAAACGCTCTATAGGTAGGCGGCGTGGGCCGCTTCAAGGCTGCCCTGGGCACGCAGGATCAACTCGCAGAACTCGCGGGCGGCGCCTTCGCCGCCACGGGCCGTGGTGATGCCGTGGGCATGCTCGCGAACAAATGCCGCCGCATTGGCGACAGCCATGCCCAGGCCCACCCGGCGGATCACCGGCAGGTCGGGCAGGTCGTCGCCCAGGTAGGCAACCTGCTCATAGCTTAGGTTCAGTTGGCCAAGAAGCTCGTCCAGAACGACTAGTTTATCCTCCCTGCCTTGATACAGGTGAGGAATCCCCAGGTTTTGTGCGCGGCGTTCCACAACCGGGGTTTTCCGACCGCTGATAATCGCGGTTTGCACGCCCGCCGCCATGAGCATCTTGATGCCCTGGCCGTCGAGGGTGTTGAACGACTTGAATTCGCTGCCGTCCTCGAGGAAGTACAGGCGGCCATCGGTCAGCACGCCGTCAACGTCGAAAATCGCCAATTTGATGTGCTTGCCGCGTTGCAACAGGTCGCTGGTCATTTACATCACTCCCGCACGCAGCAAGTCGTGCATGTTCAGGGCGCCGATCGGGCGGTCATTGCCATCGACCACCACCAGCGCGCCGATCTTATGGTCTTCCATGATCTTCAGGGCTTCGGCCGCCAGCATTTCTGCGCGTGCAGTCTTGCCGTGGGGAGTCATCACCGCATCGATGGTGGCGGTGTGGATATCAATAGTGCGGTCCAGGGTGCGGCGCAGGTCACCGTCGGTGAATACGCCGGCCAGGCGTCCGTCGGCTTCCAGGATCACGGTCATGCCCAGGCCCTTGCGGGTCATCTCCATGAGTGCGTCCTTCAGCAGGGTGCCGCGCTGTACGTGGGGCAGTTCATCGCCGGAATGCATGACGTTTTCCACTTTCAGCAGCAGGCGTCGGCCCAGTGCGCCGCCCGGATGGGAAAACGCGAAGTCTTCCGCCGTAAACCCACGTGCTTCCAGCAGCGCCACGGCCAGGGCATCGCCCATGACCAGCGCGGCGGTGGTGGAAGAGGTTGGCGCCAGGTTCAGCGGGCAGGCCTCAGCGGTCACATGAACATTCAGGTTCACTTCGGCGGCCTTGGCCAGCGTCGACTCCGGGTTGCCGGTGATGCTGATCATCTGGATGCCCAGGCGTTTGATCAACGGCAGCAAGGTCACGATTTCGTTGGTGGTGCCGGAGTTGGACAGTGCAAGGATGATGTCATCCTTGGTGATCATGCCCATGTCGCCGTGGCTGGCTTCGGCCGGGTGGACGAAAAACGCCGTGGTCCCGGTGCTTGCCAGGGTGGCGGCGATCTTGTTGCCGACGTGACCGGACTTGCCCATGCCGACCACGACAACGCGGCCTTTGCTGGCCAGAATCATCTCGCAGGCGCGTACGAAATCCACGTCGATATGGGCCAGCAAGCCTTCTACGGCTTCAAGCTCGAGGCGGATGGTGCGTTGTGCGGATTGGATAAGATCGCTGGATTGGCTCATGTCTGAAATCGTATAGCCTGACGAAAAGTCGGCGATTATAGCGGTAATGATCAATTCCCTCACGCAAGTTCGTCAGCCTTTAGTCGTCAGGCGCTTCAGATTCATTCCTCGGTAACATAGTCGGCAACTATTTTTCCCTGTCTCCAATCTGAACAAGCGCTGTTCCGGCCTTGGGGGCTCCGCACCAGCAGTGATATAGTTCGCCGCCAGTTCGGTCCGCCCAGCCCATGTGGCTAACTGTTGTTGCGCAACCGTTGCAAACGTTTGTCGCCAACGTGGTGTCTGAGTGAGAGGCTGCATCCCAAGGAGTTTAGATGAGTGCCGATAACGCCTACGCGGTCGAGCTGAAGGGCCTTACCTTCAAGCGCGGGACGCGCAGCATCTTCAATAACGTCGATATTCGCATTCCCCGCGGTAAGGTCACGGGCATCATGGGGCCTTCCGGTTGCGGCAAGACCACCCTGTTGCGCTTGATGGGCATGCAATTGCGCCCCAGTGCCGGTGAAGTGTGGGTCAACGGCCAGAACCTGCCGACGTTGTCGCGCAGCGATCTGTTCGATGCGCGCAAGCACATGGGGGTGCTGTTCCAGAGCGGTGCGTTGTTCACCGACCTCGATGTGTTCGAGAACGTAGCGTTTCCGCTGCGGGTACATACCCAACTGTCCGACGAGATGATTCGTGACATTGTGTTGCTGAAGCTGCAGGCCGTGGGCCTTCGCGGCGCCATCGACCTGATGCCGGATGAACTGTCCGGCGGCATGAAGCGTCGTGTCGCCCTGGCGCGTGCCATTGCCCTCGATCCGCAGATTCTCATGTATGACGAACCCTTCGTGGGCCAGGACCCGATCGCCATGGGTGTGCTGGTGCGCCTGATCCGCCTGCTCAACGATGCGTTGGGGATCACCAGTATCGTGGTCTCCCACGACCTGGCCGAAACCGCGAGCATCGCCGACTACCTCTATGTAGTCGGTGATGGCCAGGTGCTGGGGCAGGGTACGCCGGAAGAACTGATGAACGCCGACAACCCGCGCATTCGCCAATTCATGACCGGCGATCCCGATGGCCCGGTGCCTTTTCATTTTCCGGCAGCGGACTACCGCTCAGATCTTCTGGGGAAGCGCTGATGCGCAAGACATCTCTTATCGAAAAGGTGCGCCTTTTCGGGCGTTCCGGCATCGACATCATCGAAGTGCTCGGACGTTCGACGATATTCCTGTTTCACGCCTTGCTCGGCCGTGGCGGCATTGGCGGCAGCTTCGGCCTGCTGATCAAGCAACTGCACTCCGTTGGTGTGATGTCCCTGGTGATCATCGTGGTTTCCGGGGTTTTCATCGGCATGGTGCTGGCGTTGCAGGGCTTCAATATCCTGTCCAGCTACGGCTCGGAGCAGGCGGTGGGGCAGATGGTCGCCCTGACGCTGTTGCGTGAACTCGGCCCGGTCGTCACGGCCCTGTTGTTCGCCGGGCGTGCCGGTTCCGCGCTGACCGCCGAAATCGGCAACATGAAGTCCACCGAGCAGTTGTCCAGCCTCGAGATGATCGGCGTGGACCCGCTCAAGTACATTGTTGCCCCGCGCCTGTGGGCCGGCTTCATTTCCCTGCCGCTGCTGGCGATGATCTTCAGCGTGGTGGGTATCTGGGGCGGTTCGTGGGTGGCGGTGGACTGGCTGGGGGTCTATGAAGGCTCCTACTGGTCCAACATGCAAAACAGCGTGAACTTCAGCGGCGATGTGTTCAATGGCATCATTAAGAGCATTGTCTTCGCCTTTGTCGTGACCTGGATCGCCGTATTCCAAGGCTATGACTGTGAGCCCACTTCAGAAGGGATCAGTCGCGCCACCACCAAGACCGTTGTGTACGCCTCGCTGGCGGTACTGGGCCTTGACTTTATTTTGACCGCCTTGATGTTTGGAGATTTCTGATGCAAAACCGCACTGTGGAAATCGGTGTCGGCCTTTTCTTGCTGGCTGGCATCCTGGCTTTACTGTTGCTGGCCCTGCGAGTCAGCGGCCTTTCGGCCAGCCCCACCGCCGATACCTATAAACTTTACGCGTACTTCGACAATATCGCGGGTTTGACTGTCAGAGCTAAAGTGACCATGGCCGGTGTAACCATCGGCAAGGTCACGGCGATCGATCTGGACCGCGACAGCTTCACCGGGCGTGTGACGATGCAACTGGACAAGAAGGTCGATAATCTGCCGACTGACTCCACGGCATCTATCCTCACCGCGGGTCTGCTGGGCGAGAAATACATCGGTATCAGCGTAGGCGGGGAAACCGCTCTGCTCAAGGATGGTTCGACCATCCACGACACGCAGTCGTCGCTGGTGCTTGAGGACCTGATCGGTAAATTCCTGCTCAATACGGTCAATAAAGACGCTAAATGAGGAATCTGTTCATGATCTCTACCTTGCGACGTGGTCTGCTGGTACTGCTTGCAGCACTGCCGTTGATGGCCAACGCGGCAGGTTCTGCGCACGAACTGGTGCAGGACACGACCAGCAGAATGCTGGCTGACCTGAAGGCCAATAAAGAACAGTACAAGCAAGACCCTACCAAGTTCTACGACTCGCTCAACACCATTGTCGGCCCGGTCGTGGATGCCGAAGGCATTTCGCGCAGCATCATGACGGTGAAGTATTCGCGCAAGGCGACGCCTGCGCAGATGCAGACATTCCAGGAAAACTTCAAGAAGGGCCTGTTTCAGTTCTACGGCAACGCCCTGCTCGAGTACAACAACCAGGGGATCACTGTCGACCCTGCCAAGGATGAGTCGGGCGATCGCACCAGCGTCGGCATGACCGTCAAGGGCAGCAACGGCGCCATCTATCCAGTGCAATACACTCTGGAGAAGGTCAGCGGTGAGTGGAAGCTGCGTAACGTGATCATCAACGGCATCAACATCGGCAAACTGTTCCGTGATCAGTTCGCCGACGCGATGCAGCGCAATGGCAACGACCTCGACAAGACCATCAATGGTTGGGCCGGTGAAGTGGCCAAGGCCAAGGAAGAGACCGATAAAGCCGCCGGGAAGCCCGCGCAATGACCGAGGCGGCTGTTCGTATCGGCGATGCCGGCGAGTTGTTCCTCAGCGGCGTGCTGGATTACCGCACCGGGCCCGACCTGCGCAAGCAGGGGCAGGCGCTGATCCAGGCGAGCACCGCACCGTCGCTGGTGCTCGATTGCTCGGCGGTGACCAAGTCCAGCAGCGTCGGCTTGTCGTTGCTGCTGTGCTTCATGCGCGACGCCGAGGCGGCCAAAAAGCCGGTGAGCATTCGTGCGTTGCCCGATGACATGCGTGAAATTGCCGACGTTTCCGGTCTGACCGAGCTGTTGGCGCATCCTTAATACACATATTCAAGAAAGCCCCCCGTCAGAGTCCTGCTATGCGGGGTTCGCAGGCGCGGGGCTTTTTTGTATGATGTGCGACCCGCGCGCACTGGGCGCCGATAGAGGTTGAGCATGCAGGCCCTAGAAGTTAAGAGCTTCCTTGAAGGAAAGCTGCCGGAAACGAACGTAGAAGTTGAAGGCGAAGGCTGCAACTTCCAGCTGAATGTGATTAGCGATGAACTGGCGGCATTGAGCCCGGTCAAGCGTCAACAGCAGGTCTATGCCCATTTGAACCCGTGGATCACCGATGGCAGCATCCATGCGGTCACTATGAAATTTTTCAGCCGCGCGGCCTGGGCCGAGCGCACCTGAGCCCCCAAGGCGTCGAGATTCTTATGGATAAATTGATTATTACCGGTGGTGCCCGCCTTGATGGCGAGATCCGCATTTCCGGTGCGAAAAACTCCGCCTTGCCGATCCTGGCAGCGACCTTGCTGTGTGATGGCCCTGTGACCGTGGCCAACCTGCCGCACCTGCACGACATCACCACCATGATCGAACTGTTCGGTCGCATGGGCATTGAGCCGGTGATCGACGAAAAACTGTCGGTTGAAATCGACCCGCGCACCATCAAGACCCTGATCGCCCCGTATGAGCTGGTGAAAACCATGCGTGCGTCGATCCTGGTGCTCGGCCCGATGGTTGCCCGTTTCGGCGAAGCCGAAGTGGCCTTGCCTGGCGGTTGCGCGATCGGTTCGCGTCCGGTCGACCTGCACATCCGTGGCCTTGAAGCCATGGGCGCCACCATCGACGTCGAAGGCGGCTACATCAAGGCCAAGGCGCCGGAAGGCGGCCTGCGTGGCGCCAACTTCTTCTTTGATACCGTCAGCGTGACCGGTACCGAGAACATCATGATGGCCGCTGCCCTGGCCAACGGCCGCAGCGTTTTGCAAAACGCCGCGCGCGAGCCGGAAGTGGTCGACCTGGCCAACTTCCTGATCGCCATGGGCGCCAATATCAGCGGCGCCGGCACCGACACCATCACCGTCGAAGGTGTAAAACGCCTGCATTCGGCCACCTACAAGGTGATGCCGGACCGCATCGAGACCGGGACCTACCTGGTTGCCGCCGCCGTCACCGGTGGCCGCGTCAAGGTCAAGGACACTGATCCGACCATCCTTGAGTCCGTGCTGGAAAAACTCAAGGAAGCCGGCGCTGAAATCACCACCGGTGAAGATTGGATCGAGCTGAACATGCACGGCAAGCGGCCAAAAGCCGTCAACGTGCGGACCGCTCCGTACCCGGCGTTCCCGACCGACATGCAAGCGCAGTTCATCTCCCTGAACGCGATTGCCGAAGGCACCGGCGCTGTGATCGAGACCATCTTCGAAAACCGCTTCATGCACGTGTACGAACTGCACCGCATGGGCGCGAAGATCCAGGTCGAAGGCAACACGGCCATCGTGACCGGCATCGACAAGCTCAAGGGCGCGCCCGTCATGGCCACCGACCTGCGGGCTTCGGCCAGCCTGGTGATCTCCGCGCTGTGCGCAGAGGGCGACACCCTGATCGACCGCATCTACCACATTGACCGTGGCTACGAGTGCATCGAAGAAAAACTGCAGATGCTCGGCGCGAAGATCCGCCGCGTACCGGGCTAGTCCCCGCTGCACGGGCGCAGGGATGCGCCCGCCCGGGGTGTGCAATTGCGTATTCCGGCTGAATGTGTTTCAAATCGAGGCTGTAATGGCCTCGATCTGTGTCTGGCGCCGTTTGCGACCAGACCGCAATAGCCTGATGAAGGACTGACGTTTCCCATGTTGACCATCGCACTGTCCAAGGGCCGCATCCTTGACGACACTTTGCCGCTTCTGGCTGAAGCGGGCATCGTGCCGACCGAGAATCCGGACAAGAGCCGCAAGCTGATCATCCCTACGACCCAGGACGACGTTCGTCTGCTGATCGTGCGGGCTACCGATGTGCCGACCTATGTTGAACACGGTGCCGCCGACCTGGGTGTCGCCGGTAAAGACGTATTGATGGAATACGGCGGCCAGGGCCTGTACGAGCCGTTGGACCTGCGTATTGCCCTGTGCAAGCTGATGACCGCCGGCCGTGTCGGTGATGTCGAGCCTAAAGGTCGCCTGCGGGTGGCCACCAAGTTCGTCAATATCGCCAAGCGTTACTACGCCGAGCAAGGCCGTCAGGTCGATATCATCAAGCTGTACGGCTCGATGGAGCTGGCGCCGCTGATTGGCCTGGCCGACAAGATCATCGACGTGGTCGACACCGGCAACACCCTGCGCGCCAACGGCCTGGAGCCCCAGGATTTCATTGCTGACATCAGCTCCCGGCTGATCGTCAACAAGGCATCGATGAAGATGCAGCACGCGCGTATCCAGGCGTTGATCGACACCCTGCGCAACGCAGTGGAGTCTCGACACCGCGGTTGACTCACCCGCGTAGCCAAACGGCTGCGCCCGTCTATCCGCCTCATAGCCAGAATTCTCAGGTGCCCAAGCGGAAACGACTGCTGGGAAGGTGCGCTGACGTTCAATAACGAATCGCGCCTTACCCCAAAAGGCAAGTTATGTTAGTAGAAGATTTTTTTTCAATACCTAGCGACGCGTAGCAGCCTGCCTTTTGAGGCAAGGCTCTACGCGTTGGTACTGTGGCCGCGCCATGCCGCGTTGCGGGACTTGGTAAGGAAACAAACCCTTACCGGCGTCCCGCGCCTTGCCTGGCACGGCCACAGCACCAACGCGATTCGTTATTGAACGTCAGCGCACCTTCGGGCGCCTGAGTTTTTGCCAATCCTATGAGGCCCTCGCTATGACCACGTCCACTGCAATTGCCCGACTCAACGCTGCCGACCCGGATTTCGCCCATCATCTGGATCATCTGCTGAGTTGGGAAAGCGTGTCCGACGACTCGGTCAACCAGCGGGTGCTCGATATCATCAAGGCCGTGCGCGAGCGCGGTGACGCCGCGTTGGTGGATTTCACCCGCCAGTTCGACGGCCTGGACGTCAAGTCCATGTCGGACCTGATCCTGCCCCGCGAACGCTTGGAGCTGGCCCTGACGCGCATCACCGCGCCGCAGCGCGAAGCCCTGGAACTCGCGGCGGTGCGGGTGCGCAGCTACCACGAAAAACAGAAACAGGATTCCTGGAGCTACACCGAGGCCGACGGCACCGTATTGGGCCAGAAGGTCACGCCGCTGGACCGCGCCGGCCTGTATGTGCCGGGCGGTAAAGCCTCGTACCCCTCGTCGGTATTGATGAACGCGATTCCCGCCAAGGTGGCCGGAGTGACCGAAGTGGTCATGGTGGTGCCGACCCCGCGCGGAGAGATCAACGAGCTGGTCCTCGCGGCCGCCTGCATCGCCGGGGTCGACCGCGTGTTCACCATCGGCGGCGCCCAGGCTGTCGCGGCGTTGGCCTACGGCACCGAAAGCGTGCCGATGGTCGACAAAGTGGTCGGCCCCGGCAACATCTATGTCGCCACCGCCAAGCGCCATGTATTTGGCCAGGTCGGTATCGACATGATCGCCGGTCCTTCGGAAATCCTCGTGGTGTGTGATGGCCAGACCGACCCGGACTGGATCGCCATGGACCTGTTTTCCCAGGCTGAGCACGACGAAGACGCCCAGGCGATTCTGGTCAGTCCAGATGCCGAGTTCCTCGACAAAGTCGCCGCCAGCATCAACAAGCTGCTGCCGACCATGGACCGCGCCGAGATCATCGAGAAGTCGATCAATGGCCGTGGTGCGTTGATCCTGGTGCGCGACATGGAGCAGGCCATCGAAGTGGCCAACCGCATCGCGCCGGAACACCTGGAATTGTCCGTGGCCGACCCACAGGCCTGGCTGCCGTCGATTCGTCACGCGGGCGCGATCTTCATGGGCCGTCACACCAGCGAAGCCCTGGGCGACTACTGCGCGGGCCCCAACCACGTGTTGCCGACCTCCGGCACCGCGCGCTTCTCCTCGCCGCTGGGGGTGTACGACTTCCAGAAGCGTTCGTCGATCATCTTCTGCTCGCCACAAGGCGCTTCCGAGTTGGGCAAGACCGCCTCGGTACTGGCCCGTGGCGAATCCTTGAGCGCCCACGCCCGGAGCGCCGAATACCGCATCCTTGAAGACAATAAGGGGAACTGAGACATGAGCAAATTCTGGAGCCCCTTCGTCAAGGAGCTGGTGCCTTACGTACCCGGTGAACAGCCCAAGTTGACCAAGCTGGTCAAGCTCAACACCAACGAAAACCCCTACGGCCCGTCGCCCAAGGCGCTGGCGGCCATGCAGGTCGAGTTGAGCGACAATCTGCGCCTGTACCCGGACCCCAACAGCGACCTGCTCAAGCAGGCCGTGGCCCGCTATTACGGGATCGACGCCGGTAAAGTGTTCCTCGGCAACGGTTCCGACGAAGTCCTGGCACACATCTTCCACGCGCTGTTCCAGCACGACTCGCCGCTGCTGTTCCCGGATATCAGCTACAGCTTCTATCCGGTGTACTGCGGCCTTTACGGCATCAAATTCGACGCGGTGCCGCTGGATGAGCAGTTCCAGATCCGCGCGGCGGACTACGCCAGGCCGAACGGCGGGATCATCTTCCCCAACCCGAACGCGCCGACCGGCTGCGTGCTGGCCCTGGACGCGGTGGAGCAGATCCTCAAGGCCAGCCCGGATTCGGTGGTGGTGGTGGATGAAGCCTACGTCGACTTCGGTGGCGAAACTGCCATCAGCCTGGTGGATCGCTACCCGAACCTGCTGGTCACCCAGACCTTGTCCAAATCGCGCTCACTGGCCGGTTTGCGCGTGGGCCTGGCCGTGGGCCACCCGGACCTGATCGAGGCGCTGGAGCGGGTCAAGAACAGCTTCAACTCCTATCCGCTCGATCGCCTGGCGATTGTCGGCGCAGCGGCGGCGTTCGACGACCGCGAGTACTTCGAGAAGACATGTCGGTGGGTGATCGACAGCCGCAACAAGGTCGTCGCGCAATTGGAAGGCAAGGGCTTTGAAGTGTTGCCATCGGCTGCGAACTTCATCTTCGCCCGCCACCCACGGCACGACGCCGCCGGCCTGGCGGCCAAGTTGCGTGAGCAGGGCGTGATCGTGCGGCACTTCAAGCAGGCGCGGATTGATCAGTTCCTGCGGATCAGCATCGGTACGGCGGAGCAGAACCAGGCGCTGATCGATGGCCTAGGCGAGCTCTAAGTCACACTGAAGATCTAACAATGTGGGAGGGGGCTTGCCCCCCGATAGCGGCAGATCAGTCGATTAGATGTCGACTGGCACTCCGTCATCGGGGGCAAGCCCCCTCCCACATTCAGTTTTGCAGTGCTGGTTAGATCAACGGCTCATCCGGCTTCTTGTGCTTCCAGCCATCATTGCCCGGCAGCAGCAGGTTCAAGCCAATCGCTACCACCGCACACAGGGCGATGCCCTTCAGGCCGAAATCGTCCGGACCGGTGCCGGTGCCGATCAGCACACCGCCAATCCCGAACACCAACGTCACCGACACAATCACCAGATTGCGGGCTTCGCCCAGGTCGATCTTGTGGCGGATCAGCGTGTTCATGCCCACAGCGGCGATCGAGCCGAACAGCAGGCACAGAATCCCGCCCATCACCGGCACTGGAATGCTCTGCAGCAGTGCGCCGAACTTGCCGATAAACGCCAGGCTGATGGCAAAGATTGCCGCCCAGGTCATGATCTTCGGGTTGTAGTTCTTGGTCAGCATCACTGCGCCGGTCACTTCGGCGTAGGTGGTGTTCGGCGGGCCGCCAAACAGGCCGGCGGCCGTGGTGGCAATCCCGTCACCCAGCAGGGTGCGGTGCAGGCCGGGCTTCTTCAGGTAGTCGCGACCGGTCACGCTGCCCACCGCAATCACACCGCCGATATGCTCGATCGCCGGGGCCAGGGCCACCGGGACGATAAACAGAATCGCCTGCCAGTTGAATTCCGGCGCGGTGAAGTGAGGCAGGGCGAACCACGGTGCGGCGGCAATTTTGGCCGTATCGACCACGCCGAAGTAGAACGCCATGGCAAAGCCCACCAGCACGCCGGAGATGATCGGCACCAGGCGGAAAATGCCCTTGCCGAACACGGCCACGATCAGGGTGGTCAGCAGCGCCGGCATCGAGATCAGCATCGCCGTCTGGTAATGGATCAGCTCGGCGCCATCGCCGGATTTACCCATCGCCATGTTGGCGGCAATCGGCGCCATGGCCAGGCCGATGGAAATGATCACCGGCCCGATCACCACCGGCGGCAGCAGCCGGTCGATGAAACCGGTGCCCTTGATCTTCACCGCCAACCCCATGAAGGTATAAACGAAACCGGCCGCCATCACCCCGCCCATGGTCGCCGCCAGGCCGAACTGGCCCTTGGCGAGAATGATCGGGGTGATAAAGGCAAAGCTCGACGCCAGAAACACCGGCACCTGCCGCCCGGTCACCAGCTGGAACAGCAGCGTGCCCAGGCCGGCGGTGAACAAGGCGACGTTTGGATCAAGACCTGTGATCAGCGGCATCAACACCAACGCGCCAAATGCCACAAAGAGCATTTGTGCGCCAGACAGGATCTGGCGCCAAAGCGGGTCGTTGAATTCATCCTGCATGCTCACGCGTCCTTCTGCTTGGTACCGAAGATCTTGTCACCGGCGTCGCCCAGGCCTGGGATGATGTAGCCGTTTTCATTCAGGCGCTCATCGATGGACGCGGTGTAGATCTGCACGTCCGGGTGGGCCTTCTCGACGGCGGCGATGCCTTCGGGCGCGGCGACCAGCACCATGGCGCGGATGTCCTTGCAACCGGCCCTCTTCAGCAGGTCGATGGTGGCAACCATGGAACTGCCGGTGGCGAGCATCGGGTCGATGATCATCGCCAGACGCTCGTTGATTTCCGGTACGAGTTTTTCCAGGTAGGTGTGGGCCTGCAGCGTCTCTTCATTGCGAGCCACGCCCACGGCGCTGACCTTGGCGCCGGGGATCAGGCTGAGGACGCCTTCGAGCATGCCGATGCCGGCGCGCAGGATCGGCACCACGGTGATTTTCTTGCCGGCGATCTTCTCGACCTGGACGGGGCCGGCCCAACCGGGGATCTCGTAGCTTTCCAGGGGCAGGTCTTTGGTGGCTTCGTAGGTGAGCAACGCTCCGACTTCCTGAGCGAGCTCACGGAAGTTCTTCGTGCTAATGTCGGCGCGGCGCATAAGGCCGAGCTTGTGTCGGATCAGCGGATGGCGGATCTCGCGAGTGGGCATGGGAAAGGCTCCGGCGGCGGGCAAAAAAACCGGCCTAGATTAATCTATCCGAGGGTGTTGTCCTATAGACATCTAGCACGTTAGTCCATTAAGGCTTGAACGTTGCGCCTCACATGCGTACCTTTGCCCGCTTTTCTTGCCACAGCACCCCCTGGAGAGCGCCATGTCCGCTGATCTCGAGCATATCCGTCAAATCATGCGCGAGGCTGACTGCCTGTACACCGAAGCGCAAGTCGAAGAGGCGATCGCCAAGGTCGGCGCACAGATCACCCGCGAAATGGCCGACACCAACCCGGTGGTCTTCTGCGTGATGAACGGTGGTCTGATCTTCGCCGGCAAATTGCTGACCCATCTGCACTTCCCGCTGGAAGCGTCCTACCTGCATGCCACGCGTTATCGCAACGAAACCAGCGGCGGCGACCTGTTCTGGAAAGCCAAGCCGGAAGTCTCGTTCATCGACCGCGACGTGCTGATCATCGACGACATCCTCGATGAAGGGCACACCCTGGGCGCGATCATCGACTTCTGCAAACACGCCGGCGCGCGCAAAGTCCATACCGCCGTGCTGATCGACAAAGACCACGACCGCAAGGCGCGCCCGGAAATGAAGGCCGATTTCGTCGGCCTGCCGTGCATCGACCGCTACATCTTCGGTTACGGCATGGACTACAAAGGTTACTGGCGCAACGCCAATGGGATTTACGCCGTTAAAGGCATGTGATCAAGGCTCCGACGCAGGGTTGCGCATGCTATCGTGCTTGGCTTCTGCGTCTGGAGCTGTTCATGAGCCTGTTGATTCGCACCTGCGCCGCCCTGGCGCTGACCCTCAGCTTGCCGCTGGCCGCCGCCCCGGCGCCGATGCACAGCCAATTCCTGCCGCCCGACGACCTGGCCCTGCGCGCCGAAGCGCCCGACCAGCAGCAACTGTTGCAAGTCACCGAGTATGCCGTGGTGGTAGGTAATCAGCGCCAATCCACGCAGCAGCCGATCCCGGTGACGTCGCCGTTGATGATTCGTCTCAAGGGTAAGTCCTTGAACAAAGGCGCAAGCATCGCCCAGGTGATCGTCAATTTCGACGCCGAAAGCAAAAGCCTGAAAAAGCCGGTGTTCGATGACAAGACCAAGACCCTGACCTTGTCCTACCCCGCGACCCAATACTGCGTGATCGTCGACCTGCTGCGCAATGACACGGTGTATGTGCAGTTCCTCAGTTATGCCAATGGGCATATCTGGGCGGATCTGCATACCGGCGTGGTACGCACCAAGTAGCCAGCACCCTGACGAACCCAATGTGGGAGGGTGCTTGCTCCCGATGACGGTGTGTCAGTCGACATCTAATTGACGGATCCAGCGCAATCGGGAGCAAGCCCTCTCCCACAGTGGTTCTCAGCGCTTTCGCCGCCCGCGCCTCGCAGGTAGACTTCAAACCCCATGTAAATGTCCGCAGGCTGGAGTCGGTAATGCGTAAAGATAAGAAACAGGTGATTGGTGACGAGATCGGCGACGATCAGATCAAGTTGTTCCTGGACTTCGAACCCGTCGACGCGACTTCACCCTCCCTGCACAAACTGATCAAGGCCTATCGTGGCCTGCGTATCGACGACTTCGAGCGCTTCCTGGGCTTCTTCAAGGCCGCCGGCCTGGACCTCGATGGCAAGGACGAGCATGGCCAGACCTTCGTCGACCTGATCAAGGACCAGCGCAACGCCGCCGAGTACATTGAATTGATCGATAACGCCCGCGGCTGATCGCAGGCGAAAAAAAGCCCCGCTGCTCATATCGAGAAGCGGGGCTTTTTTATTTCGAGGCCTTAAGCGTAGCTTTGGGCTTCGTTGTTTTGCTCAACCAGTTCCAGGCTGATGTTGTTCTGCGCGTTGATCTTGCGGTACAGCTCGGCATCGGTCTCCAGGACCTTTTCACGGGCCGGGAAGATCTCGTGCAGTTTGGCCGCCCACTCGCCGGCAGCCTTGGTCGGGAAGCAGCGTTCGATCAGTTCGAGCATGATCGACACCGTCACCGAAGCGCCCGGGGACGCGCCCAGCAGCGCCGCCAGCGAGCCGTCTTTGGCCGCGACCAGCTCGGTGCCGAATTGCAGCACGCCGCCTTTTTTCGGGTCTTTCTTGATGATCTGCACCCGTTGGCCGGCCACTTCCAGGCGCCAGTCTTCGGCTTTGGCTTGCGGGTAGAAGCGGCGCAGGGATTCCAGGCGCTGTTCCATGGACTGCATCACTTCGCTGACCAGGTACTTGGTCAGGTCCATGTTGTCCCGGGCCACGGCCAGCATCGGGCCGATGTTGCCGGCGCGCACCGACAACGGCAGGTCAAGGAACGAGCCGTGCTTGAGGAACTTGGTGGTGAAACCGGCGTAAGGCCCGAACAGCAGGGACGTCTTGCCGTCGACCACGCGGGTGTCCAGGTGCGGCACGGACATCGGTGGCGACCCCACGGCGGCCTGGCTGTAGACCTTGGCCTGGTGGTGCTTGACCACTTCCGGGTTGTCGCAACGCAGCCACTGGCCACTGACCGGGAAACCGCCGAAGCCTTTGCTTTCTTCGATGCCCGAGGCTTGCAGCAGCGGCAGGGCCGCGCCACCGGCGCCGAGGAACACGAACTTGGCGTCCACGTCGCGGCTGTTGCCGCTGTTGACGTCCTTGATGCTCACGGTCCAGCCCGCGCCATTGCGCTTGAGGCCGGTCACGCGTTTGCTGTACTTGACCTGGGCATCGGGCGCGCTGGTCAGGTGGTTCAGCAACTGGTTGGTCAGGGCGCCGAAGTTCACGTCGGTGCCGTTCTGCACACGGGTCGCGGCGATTTTTTCGTCGAGCGGGCGGCCTGGCATCATCAGCGGCATCCACTCGACCATCTCGTTGCGGTCTTCGGTATAGCGCATATCCGAAAATGCATGATGCTGGCTGAGGGTTTCAAAGCGCTTCCTGAGGAAGGCTACGCCTTTGTCGCCCTGCACGAAGCTCAGGTGCGGCACCGGGGTGATAAAGGACCTGGACGAGCCAAAGGTGCCTTTTTTGGTCAGGTACGCCCAGAACTGCTTCGACACCTCGAACTGGGTGTTGATGTGGACAGCTTTCTTGATGTCGATGGAACCATCGGCGGCCTGGGGTGTGTAATTCAGCTCACACAGCCCGGCGTGGCCGGTACCGGCGTTGTTCCACGGGTTGGAACTCTCCGCGGCTCCCGAGTCCATCAGCTCAACGACTTCCAGCTTGAGGCCGGGGTCGAGCTCTTTGAGCAGTACGGCCAGGGTGGCACTCATGATGCCGGCCCCTACCAGTACTACGTCGACTGCTTCGTTATGCGCCATTTAACGCGTCTCCAAAATCTGCAGCACCAAATTGACGGCATGGCTGCCAGGAGTGACGGGGCGGTTCACGTGTTGCCCCAGGTTACCCATGGCCAGGATCGCCATGTCCGATTCGCAATTCTTTGCAAGTTCAGCGCACGCTTCCTGCCGGGCTAATCCGCCTATGAACGCATTCATGGGCTGCCGTGGCAATTCGACTTATGGTCAAAGCGTGCGATCCGTGCAATCAATCCGTAGCGGACAGGCTCAAGCCCCGGAGCACTCGGTCCTGTGTGATTGGGCTGTTCCAGACGCTGATGGTGCTTGTACAAACGCCAAACTATTCATTTGCTCGCCACACTCTTGTGAAGTTGTGAAAACCCGTTTTTTCACGCTCTTTTGAAGACGTGAACCTCAAAAAAGGGCTGCCCCAGCCTGGCACCTGGCCCGGAAAACCTTGCCGGCATGCGGCAAAACGGGCAAACAACTCAAGTGGCCGAGCGCAATGGCAGCTCTGGCAGATTCGGTAAAGGCGGGTGGTTTGCAAAGAAAACAGCAAGCGCGCCAGCTTCACACGATCTGTGTGGGCGGCTCTCTGTGGGCGATCTGGGGGGGCTAATACCGAAGCATTAACGATGTTGCGAGGCCCGATCAGGAGACGTCCTTATAATCGGGGGGAGATTGTAGCGAAGAACGCCAAGGAAATGGGCGTGTTTTATGACTTTTATTAGGCGTTCGGTCAGGCGGCCAACGGGTGGCGATGCGGCGACTGCGTCGCGCGTGGGCTGATACGGGCGCTGGCGGGCAGCGGGCGGTGCATCCAGCTCAAGCGGATTTCTTCGATTTCCACCCAGCCAGCGCCGACCGGTGGCTGGCTGCACTCTTTGAAAGCCTGGCAGCGACCTTGCACATCGAGCAGGGCAAATTGGCGAAGGGCGGGCTTGCGGGTAAACAGCGACCAGAGAAAATGCATGAAATCAGCCTCCTGAGATTGAGGCCAAGCATGCCTGCCGGGGATGACGGGCGCGTGTATCGGCTGTGACATATCGGTGACATCGAACCCCTACAATGCCTGCGGGTCTTAGGTTGTAACTGACGCTAGTTCCCGGCGAGGGCCGCCCGCTATACTGCCGGCCTGTCGGTACTCGATTTCTGGAGAGAAGAGCATGTTGCAACGCCTGTTGTTCGGTTTGATCACTGTGACCAGTTTGACCCTGGTTGGCTGCGCCAATAGCCCGCAACAACTCAGCCCGCAACCGAAGCTCACCACGCAGTTGGCCCCGGTGGGTCACGGTCAGCCGGTGTCGGTGCGTGTGGTGGATGGTCGTCCTTCGCCGACCCTGGGCTCCCGTGGTGGCCTGTATCCGGAGACCGCGCTGGTGTCGGTGAGCGGTGCCGATGTGCTCCCCAAGCTGCAAGCCCAGGCTGAAGCCGCGGTGCGGCTGCTCGGCTTTACCCCGGCCAACTCGCCGGGCGCGCCGCAGTTGACCATCACCCTGGCCGAGCTGAAATACCAGTCGCCCAAAGAAGGCCTGTACGTGACTGAGGCCACTATCGGCGCGACGTTCAAGTCCGACGTGAGCGCTGGCACCCGTCGCTACAGCGGCCGTTATGGTGCGTCCCTCAACCAGCGCTTCGGCATGTCGCCTAACCAGGAGACCAACACCAAGCTGGTCAGCGACGTCCTGAGCGACGCCTTGACCCGTCTGTTCAAGGACCCGAGCATCGGCCAGTTGCTCAGCTCGCAATAACGCTCAATAACAAGCCGGGCTCAGCGCTGAGCCCGGCTTTTTTGTGCCCGCCGTTTCATGCCGCGGTGTCGATACCGAAGTCGAGCAGGCTTATCCCGGTCAGCAGGTCCGTCTCCGGCAGGTCCGCATGCTGGTGCCCGCCAAGGGCGCAATACACCAGCCAGTGGCGGTCCTGGACGTTGAACGCGAGGCCGCCGATCAGCGCCTCTTGCTCATCGCTTGGGGCTATCAAATACAGTCGATCCTGGTTTTGCGCGTGCAACATGACAAGCTCCCGAGCGTTCGAAGGGCCACAGAGTGAACGGTTAAGGTGACGTTCAGGTGACGCCGTAAATTACTCGATACATTAGCTGTCAATGGGGGAAGGAGCTTTTAGGCGCAGGAGGCGACTTCCGTTCAGGTTTGTATCTGAATGGATACCAAGGCACTGTTTCAACGAGGTGTGTGATGGCGCTGGCCGGACTGCTGATCAATGTTGTTGCTCTATCAGTGGCCTGCTCTGGGGCTGCACTGCTATTCATTACCCGTTTGAAGGAACAGCGCGCCATGGCCAGGCTCGCCGCGCAAAGCGAAGAGCGCGCCATCGACCAACCCATGCTGTTTCTGGATGTACGCACCGAACGGGCGCATCGCCTGGCTTATCGTATTGGTTTCGCCTGCCTGGGGCTGGCGCTGCTGGTTTCATGGATCAGCACGCGTTTTTAGTTGCACCCTGAAACGACGGTGGGAGCGGGCTTGCTCGCGATAGCGAAGTTACAGTCGGTACCGCTGTGACTGAACCACCGCATCGCAGGCAAGCCCGCTCCCACAGGTTTGGCTAGGTGTATTACAGCGGGATTCCCGCCTTGACCCGATATTGATTGCGCACTGGCGTTGCATATTGCACCACCAGGAACGGCCGGTGTTCGACCGGGCACTCGCTCAAGCGCCGCTCCCACTCTGCCTTGGCCTTGGCCAACTCGTCGGCCGGGAAGATATCCGCTGCCTTGGGTACCTGCAGTTGCGGGTCGGCGTCACTCCACTGGGCGTAGGCCAGGTAGTGAACCGGGAACAGGCGATAACCTCCGAGAATCTGCCGGTCCATTTCCACGGCGAGCAGCTTGGTGTCTTCGAAGCGCTCGGTGATCGGCGGCGCAAAGTTCACATGCACCCGGCCCTTGTAGCCGGTAATGCCCAGGGCAATGCTCACATCGTCTTCACCCGGTGCCTTGGTGTAGGTGCCGGTGGTGGCGCGGATGTACAGCTCGCGAGCCTTGGCCAAGTCGCATGGGTCGTATTCGTAGCTGATGGACACGGGCGTCAGGTTCAGCGACTGGATCACCTCGGCGAACGGCTCGTCCTTGCGGCTGACGTGGAACATCTTGAGGATCGCCGATTCGGTGCGGTCATCCCCATCCTTGGCGCGGCCTTCGGCCTGGGCGATCCAGATCGACTGGCAGTCGTGGCGGATCGAATGGTTGATGTAGGCCGACAGCAACTGGTAAGCCGCCATTTTTTCCTTTCGCCCGGTGATCGAGCGGTGCACGATGAAGCTCTTGTTCAGGCGCATCAGGTCGCTGACAAACGGCTTTTGCAGCAGGTTGTCGCCGATGGCGATACGCGGTGTCGGCAGGCCGGCGTGGTACACGGCGTAGTTGACGAAGGCCGGGTCCATCACGATATCGCGATGGTTGGCCAAAAAGACGTAGGCGGTGCCCGATTTGAGCTGTTCCACGCCGGTATAGGTCACGCCGTCGGTCGCTCGATCAATGGTGTGGTCGACGTAATACTCGACTTTGTCCTGCAGCGTGGCCACGGTGGTGACGCCGGCGAATTCACGGCGCAGTTTGCGGGCGATCATGGGTTTGAGCAGCCAGCCCAGCGCGCCGGCAAAGCGCGGGAAGCGGAAGTGGGTCAGGATGTCCAGAAAGGCCTTGTCACTGAACAGCCGCTCCAGCACTGCCGGGACTTCGCTGTCGTTGTAAGGTCGGATGGTATCGAATTCGCCCATCATGCTCTCTTGTTAGAAACGGCTAGGGTAAGTAGAGGAAATACCAGGGTGCGGCCCGAGTAATGGGCTCGGCCGAAATATAACCCTGTAAATAGACCGGCGATTATACGCACAAGTCACTTGGGAGACTGCGATGCTGGAAACCGCGCTGTACGATTGTCCTTATTGTGGTGAAGTGGTGGAGACAACCGTGGATTTATCCGGCGGCGACCAGACCTATATAGAAGACTGTCAGGTATGTTGCCGACCGATCATTTTCAACCTGCAGGTCCATGGTGAAGAGTGGATGCTCGAAACTCGCAGCGAAAACGAATAGCAGGTACGCCCATGCAGCGAATCTACGAACCGGAAAACCTGATGGAAGGCGAGCTGCTGCAGCAGATGCTCGCCAGCGAAGGGATCGAGGCGCATTTGGTGGGGCGCCATTTGCTCGGCGGTAGCGGCGAGTTACCGATTTTCGGGCTGCTGGGGCTAGAAGTGGACAACGACCAGGCAGCCTGCGCGCGCGAGCTGATCACCGCGTATAACGGTGCGCAACCGTTGCCCGCCGATGAACCCGACAGCTTCCCCGACGTGTTGGTCTGTTAGGCTGTCGGTCGGTTTACCCAAGAGTCGTGTTGCCCCATGTGTGGACGTTATGCCCTGTTTCGCTGGAACCCCACGTTTGCTGCCTTGCCGGGCTTTCCGGCGGATCAGCAGGCCCAGTGGAATATTTCTCCCAATGATTCGGTGCTGATCCAGCGCGCCACCGACGGCCAGCGCACCCTGGCCCGCGCCCGCTGGGGCCTGACACCGCCGTGGCTGACGGACCTTTCCCGTACTCCGGCGCATGCCCGCGCCGAAACCCTGGCTGAGCAACCGATGTTCCGCGAAGCGTTTCGCCAGCGTCGCTGCCTGTTGCCGGCCAACGGGTTCTACGAATGGCGCGGCACCCAGCGCAAGCGGCCGTACTGGTTGACGCCAGGGGAAGGTTCGACGCTGTTTTTTGCGGCCATCTGGGAAGCGTATCCGGTGCAGGAGCAAGTGTGGCTGAGCACCGCGGTGGTGACCCAGGCGGCGCAGAGTCAGCGGCGGCCGTTGATTCTGGATGCGGCGGGGCAGGAAGCCTGGCTGAACCCCGAGACGCCGCTGCCGGTGTTGCAGGGGCTGTTGGCCAGTGAGCCGGTCGCCTTGCGTGAACGGGTGCTGGCCAACATGGTCAACGATCCCAAGCTGAATGGGCCGGAGTGCCTGACTCCGGCTTGAGCCCGAAAGTCCGCCACCGTTGTGGGATGTATCCGAAATTTAGCGTCTGCACGTCTGATGTATCTGGCGTCGATACAAATCACCGCCTAGGATACGCGCCATGTTTTCAGGGCGTCTTTTCAGGGAGAGTGTGTTGATGAAGAAATCATTGGCCGTAAGTGTATTGGCGGCAGCAGTGCTGCTGGCCGGGTGTCAGTCCGTCAACACCACCAGCGGCGGTGCCGTTGGGGTGGAGCGCAAGCAGTACATGTTCAGCATGCTGTCGAGCCAGGAAGTCGACCAGATGTATGCGCAGTCCTACCAGCAGACCCTGGGTGAAGCCAGCGGCAAAGGCCTGGTGGACAAGACCAGCGCCAACGCCAAGCGCGTGCAGGCCATCGCCAACCGCCTGATCGCCCAGGCGCCGACCTTCCGTCCGGATGCGGCGCAGTGGAAGTGGGAAGTGAACCTGATCAAGAGCGATGAGATGAACGCCAACTGCGGGCCGGGCGGCAAGATCTTCGTGTACAGCGGGCTGATCGATAACCTCAAGCTCAGCGATGACGAGCTGGCGGCGGTGATGGGCCATGAAATCGCCCACGCCTTGCGCGAGCATGGCCGTGAAGCCATGTCCAAGGCCTACGGCATCGAGATGGCCAAGCAGGGCGCCGGCGCGTTGCTTGGTCTCGGCCAGGACAGCATGGCGCTGGCCGATACCGTGGCCAACTACGGCATGACCTTGCCCAACAGCCGCAGCAATGAAAACGAAGCGGACCTGATCGGCCTGGAGCTGGCGGCCCGCGCCGGTTACAACCCGAACGCCGCCATCACGTTGTGGAACAAGATGGCCAAGGCTTCGGAAGGCGCGCCTCCGGAGTTCATGAGCACTCACCCGGCCTCCGACAGTCGGATCGCCTCGTTGCAGGCGGCGATTCCGAAGGTGATGCCGTTGTATCAGCAGGCCAAGAAGTCCTGATAATCCAAGCCTCATGAAGATCCAAATGTGGGAGGGGGCAAGCCCCTCCCACATTGGATTGGGTTTGCAGGCTTGGATCCTTAGATCCAACCGCTGCTTTGCATGGCCTTGTACACCGCCACGATCGCCAGGACGAAAAACGCCGTAGCCGCCAGTCGACGAATCAAGGTCAACGGCAATTTCTCCGCGGCAAAATTCCCCGCCAGAACCACCGGTACGTTGGCAATCAACATGCCCAGGGTGGTGCCGATAACCACCAGCCACAGCTCAGGGTATTGCGCCGCCAGCATCACCGTGGCGATCTGCGTCTTGTCGCCGATTTCGGCGAGGAAGAACGCAATCAGGGTGGTCAGGAACGGCCCGAACTTGCGCGTGGTGCTGGCTTCGTCATCGTCGAGTTTGTCCGGCACCAGGGTCCACAGCGCCGTGGCACAGAAACTTGCGGCGAGAATCCAGTGCAGCACCGCATCCGAGAAGAAACTGCCGAACCAGGCACCTACGGCACCCGCAGCGGCATGGTTCGCCAGGGTCGCGGCGATGATGCCGGCGATGATCGGCCAGGGTTTGCGAAAGCGTGCGGCAAGGATGAGCGCGAGCAGTTGGGTCTTGTCGCCGATTTCGGCCAAGGCAACGATTGCGGTAGGGACGAGCAGTGAATCCAGCATCAGGTAGGTTTCCAGGGGCGGGTCGACACGGCTATGACACGTACAGCCTTCCCGCCCCGGGTAAGGTGTGCGTGTCATAGGTCTTGTCAAACCCCGGTCCGTCTGAGCGGACTCCTGGGTCGCATACGCCATGGTCTGCTGACCAAGTATGTTGACGTATGCCGGACGAGCGTGGCGCTCGTGGGAGACTACTCCCCTAGGACGGAGCGGATTCTGCCTAGGCAAAATCCATTCGGCAAGTGTTCTTTTGCAAACGCCGATCAGCCGCGCTTGGCGCGATAGATGCGAAAACCATTGCCTTCGGCCTTGACCGCACACACGCCCAAGTGCTCTTCGATCAGCGGCTGGTACTTCAGGAAGCTGTTGGCAACCAGTCGGAGTTCGCCGCCTTTTGCCAGGTGTTTCGCGGCTTTTCGCAGCAAGTTCTCCGTGGCGAAGTAATCGGTGTGTACCCCGACATGGAACGGCGGGTTGCTCAGGATCGCGTTCAAGCCCATTGGCGCGGCATCGATGCCGTCTGCGGTCAGCACGTCGGCTTCCAGACCGTTGGCCGCCAGGGTCAGGCGGCTGCTGGCGGTGGCGAAGGCGTCCACATCCAGCATCGTCACCGTATTGTGCGGGTAGCGACGTTTGACCGCCGCGCCCAACACACCGGCGCCGCAACCGAAGTCCAGCAGGTGGCCGCTGGGCAGTTTGTCCAAATGCTCCAGCAACAACTCGGTGCCACGATCCAGGCGGCCATGGCTGAACACGCCCGGCAGGCTCACCACTTTCAGCGGACCTTCGGCCAGCGGCACTTCGAAAACCTGCGCCAGGCTCTCCAACTCCACCGCTTGCGGCGCGTTGGCCACGGTGACCTGCCACAACTGGCAGTGCCGTGCGTTATCGAGTTTGCGCGGCTTGCCGAAGGGGATCATCTGTTTGGCGGCGCTTTCGATCCCGCCTTTTTTCTCCCCCACCAGAAACAGCTCGGCACCGGGCAGGCGCGCGGCCACGGCGTTGAGCAGATAGTCGGTGAGGTCCTTGGACTTGGGCAGGAAGATCACTGCCGCATCAAACGTGCGCTGCGGCACATTCACGCCGAACTGGCTGCGCTCGGGGAAACGTGCGTCGAGCGCAGCCTGGTCACCGGCATGCCAGCACCAGCCATGGGCGTTGGGCAGACGGCCGAGCAAATCGTCGGCAGGCAACCCCACCAGCAGCAGGTTGCCTTGAAAAAGTTCGGCCTGACGAAGCAGTACTTCACTGCGCGGATCCATGGTCTGCTCCTTGAAAAGGGGCGCAGTTTATCAACTGACGACGCGCAGCGGGGCGCCGCTGAAAAAGCCGCGGGCGTTTTCCGCCAGTTGGCCGACAATCCGCTGCCGCGCTTCGCGACTGCCCCAGGCGTTGTGGGGCGTGACGATCAAGCGCGGGATATCGTCGGCCAGCAGCGGGTTGCCATGCACCGGAGGTTCGACGCTCAGCACATCGGTCGCCGCGCCGCCCAGGTGGCCATTGCGCAAGGCGTCGGCCAGGGCCTGTTCGTTGATCAGGCCACCGCGCGCGGTGTTGACGATAAACGCGCCGGGCTTGAGCAACGCCAGCTCGCGAGCGCCGATCAAGTCGCGGGTGTGTTCGTTGAGCGGGCAGTGCAGCGTCAACGCGTCGACCTGCGCCAGCAGTTCATCCAGCGGCATGCGGTCGGCGCGGGCAGGGCGCCCGGGAATGGCGCCGAGTATGACGCGCATGCCAAAGGCCTCGGCCAGCCGTGCGACGGCACTGCCCAGTTCGCCATGCCCGAGCAAACCGAGGGTTTTGCCCTCCAGCTCGACGATCGGGTGGTCCAGCAGGCAGAACTGCTTGGCGGCTTGCCATTTGCCCGCGCTGACATCCCGTTGATAGTCCTTCAGCCGCGTCGCCAGGTTGAGCAGCAGCATGATCGTATGCTGCGCCACCGACGGCGTGCCGTAGCCCTGACAGTTACTGACGGTGACGCCATGGGCGCGGGCGGCTTCAAGGTCGACGTTATTGGTGCCCGTGGCCGACACCAGGATCAGTTTGAGTTCGGGGCAGGCGGCCAGGGTTTCGCTGTTGAGCGCAATCTTGTTGCTGATAGCGACCTGGGCGCCTTGCAGGCGTTCGACCACATTCTGCGGGGTGGTCTGCTCAAACAGCTGCAGCTCGCTGAAACAGTTGTGCAGCTCACTGAGATCGAGATCCCCCAGGTCGAGGGATGGGTGATCTAGGAAGACGGCGCGGCGATTGTTCGTCATCAACTGTACCTTTTGTGACAGGGTTCGAAGGCGTAATCTGCCGAGCCTATCAGATGAAATAATCCGTTACTTAATGGAGTGAGTATGTACGTCGCCGAGTTTTTGACCGTGGCCTTGATTCACCTGCTGGCAGTGGCCAGCCCCGGTCCGGATTTCGCGGTGGTGGTGCGCGAAAGTGTCACCCACGGCCGCCGCGCCGGGACCTGGACCGCATTGGGCGTGGGCTCGGCGATTTTCCTGCACGTGGGGTACTCGTTACTCGGCATCGGTTTGATCGTGTCCCAGTCCATCGTGCTGTTCAACGCGCTGAAATGGGCGGCGGCGGCCTACCTGCTGTACATCGGCTTCAAGGCCCTGCGCGCGCAGCCGGCCAAGCCAGCCGCCGAGGGCGAACTGCACCGCGAAGTCGGCGAACGCACCCCACGCGGGGCGTTTACCGCAGGCTTTGTGACTAACGGTTTGAACCCCAAGGCCACGTTGTTCTTCCTGTCGCTGTTTACCGTGGTGATCAATCCGCACACACCGCTGGCGGTGCAGGCGGGTTATGGCGTGTACCTGGCGGTAGCGACGGCGGCGTGGTTCTGCCTGGTGGCGATGTTGTTCAGCCAGCAGCGGGTGCGTGCAGGGTTTGCGCGGATGGGGCATTGGTTCGATCGGACGATGGGGGCGGTGTTGATTGCCATCGGCGTAAAACTGGCGTTCACCAGTATGAAATAAATGATCTTCTTTCATTGAGGACAGTCCAAATGTGGGAGGGTGCAAGACCCTCCCACATTTGATCGCTATCGGCTTTGAGTGGTGGCGCAAAGCTAGCATCCAGCAGTCCCTACAAATCATTCCTTTGGCTGATTTGGTCGACACCTAACGTCTCTACAGTGCAGGTCTTCAAGCCGAGACCGTGCAGTCATAAAAAGGGATTCGTATGTTGCAGACCCGTGTTATCCCGCCCGCCGAAGGTGCGTACCAATATCCGCTGTTGATCAAACGCCTGCTCATGTCCGGGGCCCGTTATGAGAAGACCCGGGAAATCATCTATCGCGACAAGCTGCGCTACACCTATCCGACTCTGATCGAGCGGGTCGCGCGCCTGGCCAATGTGCTCACCGAAGCCGGGGTCAAGGCCGGTGATACCGTTGCCGTGATGGACTGGGACAGCCACCGTTACCTGGAATGCATGTTCGCCATCCCGATGATCGGCGCGGTGATCCATACCATCAACGTGCGCCTGTCGCCGGAACAGATTCTCTACACCATGAACCACGCCGAGGACCGCTTTGTGCTGGTCAACAGTGAGTTCGTGGGGCTCTACCAGGCGATTGCCGGGCAGCTCACCACCGTCGACAAAACCTTGTTGCTGACCGATGCGGCCGAGAAAACCGCTGAGCTGCCGAACCTGGTGGGGGAGTACGAAACCCTGCTGGCCGCCGCCAGCCCGAAATACGATTTCGAGGATTTCGACGAAAATTCCGTCGCCACCACCTTCTATACCACCGGCACCACCGGCAACCCCAAGGGTGTGTACTTCACCCATCGCCAATTGGTGCTGCACACCATCGGCGTGGCGACCATCATGGGCAGTGTCGACAGCGTGCGCTTGCTGGGCACCAACGACGTGTACATGCCGATCACGCCGATGTTCCACGTGCATGCCTGGGGCCTGCCGTATGTGGCCACCATGCTGGGCCTGAAACAGGTCTACCCCGGGCGTTACGATCCGGAATACCTGGTGGAGCTGTGGCGCAAGGAGAAGGTCACCTTTTCCCACTGTGTGCCGACCATCCTGCAAATGGTGCTCAACGCCAAGGCCGCCCAGGGCGTGGACTTTGGCGGCTGGAAAATCGTCATCGGCGGCAGCGCCCTCAATCGCACGCTGTATGAAGCGGCCAAGGCCCGCGGGATTCAACTGACCGCCGCGTATGGCATGTCCGAGACCGGGCCGTTGGTGTCCTGCGCCCATCTCAACGATGAGCTGATGGCCGGCACCGAGGACGAGCGCACCACTTACCGCATCAAGGCCGGTGTGCCCGGGCCGTTGGTGGAAGCGGCGATCATCGACAGCGACGGGCATTTCCTGCCCGCCGATGGCGAGTCCCAGGGCGAACTGGTGCTACGCGCGCCGTGGTTGACCGAGGGTTACTACAACGAGCCGCAAAAGGGCGCCGAGCTGTGGGAAGGCGGCTGGATGCACACCGGCGACGTGGCGACCCTCGACGCGTTTGGGGTGATCGATATCCGCGACCGCATCAAGGACGTGATCAAGACCGGCGGCGAATGGATCTCGTCCCTGGCTCTGGAAGACCTGGTCAGCCGCCACCCGGCGGTACGCGAAGTAGCGGTGGTGGGCATCGCCGATCCGCAGTGGGGCGAGCGCCCGTTTGCGTTGCTGGTGGTGCGTGATGGCCATGTGATAGGCGCCCGTGAACTCAAGGAGCACCTCAAGCCGTTCGTGGAGTTGGGCCACTTGAGCAAGTGGGCGATTCCAAACCAGATCGCCATTGTTACTGAAATTCCCAAGACCAGTGTCGGCAAGCTCGACAAAAAACGTATCCGCGTCGACATCATTGAGTGGCAGGCCAACAACAGTACGTTCCTCTCTACCCTTTGATACCTTTCGCCGTGCCCGTTCGGGCACGGCAATGCTCTATCTCGCGGCTTCACTTGTGATTTGCCGATTTTCAGCCATCCTTGCCGCGTCGGCCTTCGTCGACGTGGCAAAAGGGCTGTGGCAGACGGGTCGGTGATGCAAATCACACTTTAGAGGGATCAAGCGGTACCCCCTGCTGGCTATAGTCCCTCTCAGAGTTTTTCAAGGATGTTGCGCTTCGAGCCATGGGGGCTCGGTTGCCGGGCGGCATTGGAATCGTTGTATTCCGGCCGTTACATGCATCACCGAAAGAACTCACTGCCATAACAATAATGCACATGGAGTAGCGTCGATGACCTCAGTAAATCAGTTCTGGCGCCGGGCAAGATTGCCCCTGGCCGTCAGTCTCGCTTCTACGCTCGCCGGGCCGGCATTCGGCGTCAGTTTCAATATCGGTGAAATCGAAGGGAATTTTGACTCCTCTCTTTCCGTGGGGGCCAGTTGGTCGACAGCCAAGGCCAACCGCGATCTGATCGGCGTCAACAATGGCGGCAAGGGCTTGTCCCAGACCTCCGATGACGGCCATTTGAACTTCAAGCGCGGCGAGACGTTCTCGAAAATCTTCAAGGGCATCCATGACCTGGAACTGAAATACGGCGACACCGGTGTGTTTGTTCGCGGCAAATATTGGTATGACTTTGAACTCAAGGACGAAAATCGTGAGTTCAAGGACATCAGTGACAACGGCCGTCCTATGGGCGCCCGGTCTTCCGGCGGGGAAATTCTCGACGCCTTCATTTATCACAACTACTCGATTGCCGATGAGCCAGGTTCCGTGCGTTTCGGTAAACAGGTTGTAAGTTGGGGCGAAAGTACCTTCATCGGCGGCGGCATCAACTCCATCAACCCGATTGACGTAGCGGCGTTCCGTCGCCCGGGTGCCGAGATCAAGGAAGGCCTGATTCCGGTCAACATGTTCTATGTGTCGCAGACACTGACCGAAAACCTGTCGGCGGAAGGCTTCTATCAGTTGGATTGGGAGAAGACCGTCACCGATAACTGCGGGACGTTTTTCTCCCAGGCGGACGTCATTACAGGCGGCTGCAATGACAACCTGCGGTTGCTCAGCAAGCGCTCTGTCATCGCTGCGGGTGGTGGTTTGCCGCTGATGAATCGGTTTGGCGTCGACATCAATGACGAAGGTGTACTGGTCAAGCGCGGTTCTGATCGTGACGCACGCGATAGCGGGCAGTTCGGTGTGGCCATGCACTACAACTTCGAGCCGCTGGACACTGAGTTCGGCGCTTATTTCATGAACTACCACAGCCGTGCGCCGATTTTCAGCGCCAAGGGCGCATCGGCTGCGACTTACGCCGCGGCTAACGCATTGACGTCCACGCCAGCCAGTAGCCTGCGTCCACTCATCGTGGCCGGTAACTCCAGCTACTTCGTCGAATATCCAGAAGACATTCGCTTGTACGGTTTGAGTTTCTCGACGACCTTGCCTACCGGCACAGCGTGGAGCGGCGAGATCAGCTACCGGCCGAACGCGCCGGTTCAGCTCAATACCACCGACATCTTGTACGCGGGCGTTACGCCGTTGATAGGCTTGAACGGTGCTTCCCCGCTCAAGGGCGCCGCCGGTCAGGATCTGAATGGCTATCGCCGCAAGGAAATCACCCAACTCCAGACCACCTTTACGCACTTCTTTGATCAGGTCATGGGCGCCAGCCGGCTGACACTGGTGGGCGAAGTGGGGCTGACCCACGTCGGCGGCCTGGAAAGCAGCTCGAAAGCGCGCTACGGGCGTGATCCGGTATTTGGTCCTGGGGAAGGCCCACTGTGCGCGACGCTCAACGCGGGAACCATTGCCGGTGCGGGCGCAGGTACAGACCGCAGTAACCTGACGGCCAACTGCAACAATGACGGCTTTACCACCGCCAACTCCTGGGGCTATCGCGGTCGGGCAATCTGGGAATACCCGGATGTGTTCGCGGGTGTGAACCTCAAGCCCAACGTGGCCTGGTCCCATGACGTCAGCGGTTATTCGCCAGGCCCTGGCGGCAACTTCGAAGAAGGTCGCAAGGCTGTCAGTCTCGGCCTGGATGCTGAATACCAGAATACCTACACCGCGAGCTTGGCCTACACCAACTTCTTCGGCGGTAAGTATTCCACTGTGGACGACCGTGATTTCATCGCCCTCAGCGTCGGCGCCAACTTCTAAGCACACTGCATTTCAGGAAGAACCAGAACATGAAAATAACTAAAAGTCTGTTGCACGTCGGTGTGCTTGGGCTGTCGATCCTGGCGAGTAACGTCATGGCGGCGGTGTCGGCGGATGAGGCCGCCAAGCTGGGCACGACCCTGACTCCGATGGGCGCCGAAATGGCCGGTAACGCCGCAGGCACCATTCCCAAATGGTCGCCGTTGCCGACGAATGCCGGCGCCGTCGACGCCCGTGGTTTCCTGGCCAACCCTTATGCCAGCGAACAACCGCAATTCACCATCACCGCGCAAAACGTCGAGCAATACAAAGACAAGCTGGCGCCGGGGCAGTACGCGATGTTCAAGCGCTACCCGGACACCTTCAAGATGCCGGTCTACCCGACCCATCGCGGCGCCACTGTACCGGCCGAGGTGTTCGCCTCGATCAAGAAGAACGCCACCAACACCAACCTGGTGTCCGGCGGTAACGGTCTGGAAAACTTCGAAACCGCCGTGCCGTTCCCGATTCCGAAAAGTGGCGTTGAAGTCATCTGGAACCACATCACCCGCTATCGCGGCGGCAGCGTGACCCGCCTGGTGACCCAGGCCACGCCGCAGACCAACGGTTCGTTCAGCCTGGTGTATTTCAAAGACCAGTTCGTGTTCCGCGACAAAATGAAGGACTTCGACCCGAAAAACCCCGGCAACGTGCTGTTCTACTTCAAGCAGCAAGTGACCGCACCGGCACGTCTGGCCGGTGGTGTGCTGCTGGTTCACGAAACCCTCGACCAGGTGAAGGAACCGCGCTCGGCGTGGGTCTACAACGCCGGCCAGCGCCGTGTACGCCGGGCGCCGCAAGTGTCTTATGACGGGCCGGGTACCGCTGCCGACGGCCTGCGTACCTCCGACAACCTCGACATGTACAACGGTGCGCCGGACCGCTACGACTGGAAACTGGAAGGCAAGAAAGAAATCTACATCGCCTCCAACAGCTACAAGATCGACGATCCGAAACTCAAGTATGTCGACATCATCAAGGCCGGCCACATCAACCAGGACCTCGCACGCTACGAGTTGCGCCGCGTGTGGCATGTGGTCGCGACCCTGAAGGAAGGCCAGCGCCACATCTACGCCAAGCGTGACTTCTTCATCGACGAAGACACCTGGCAAGCGGCCGTGATCGACCACTACGACGGTCGCGGCCAACTGTGGCGCGTCGCCGAAGCCCATGCCGAGAACTACTACGACAAACAAGTGCCGTGGTACGCCCTGGAAACCCTCTACGACCTGCAGTCCGGCCGCTACCTGGCCCTGGGCATGAAGAACGAAGAGAAACAGGCGTATGACTTCGGCTTCACCGCCGGCATCAGCGACTTCAGCCCGGCGGCCCTGCGCCAGGACGGTGTTCGCTAAGCTGCACGCGTAGCCAAATGTGGGAGGGGGCTTGCCCCCGATAGCGGTCTGACAGCCAAGAATTCTATTGGCTGCCCCAGCGCAATCGGGAGCAAGCCCCCTCTCACATTTCTTGTCGCAGTTCTTTTTCAGGCAAATGTTGCAAAGATCTACAAAACCGCCGCTTTTACCGCTAGTCTGCGGACATCTGCAATGCCGACAACAGCCTTCTACAAGAGCCCGGCGATGACTGATCTGTCCCGAATCCAGGGGCCTGCCAGCGCGGTGATTCCGACCCTGGAAGGTCGCTTCTACAGACCTCCGCTGCCTGACGGCTACGTGCTGCGACCGCGCCTGTGCGAACGGCTGAGCGCTGGCCTGGAAGGGCGATTGCTGCTGGTCTGCGCGCCGGCTGGGTTCGGCAAGAGTTCGCTGGCGGTCGAGTTCTGCCAGAGTCTGCCCGCCCATTGGCAAAGCCTTTGGCTGGGCCTGAGCCCACGGGATAACGACCCCGGGCGTTTTCTCGAGCGCCTGCTTGACGGCTTGCAGCAATACTTCCCGCAACTGGGTGCGCAATCCCTGGGCCTGCTGAAAATGCGTCAGCGTCATCAACCGTTTGCCTTCGAAGAATGGCTCGATGGCTTGCTCGATGAGCTGGCGCTGCAGTTGTCCACGCGTGCGCCTTTGTTGCTGGTGCTGGATGACTACCATTTGGCCCAGGGCCCGGTGCTTGATCGCTGTCTGCAATTTTTCCTCAATCATTTGCCCGATGGCCTGCTGGTGCTGGTTACCAGTCGCCAGCGCCCCGACTGGCACCTGGCGCGCTTGCGCCTGTCTCGGCACCTGCTGGAGCTGCATGAGCAAGACCTGCGCCTGACCCACGCCGAATCCCTGGCGGTGTTGGATCGCCACAGCAGTTCGCTGCGCGGCGAGGCGCTGGATAATTTGATCCGGCGCAGTGAAGGCTGGGTCGCTGGTTTGCGTTTCTGGCTGTTGGCGGCCTCCGAAGCGGGGAATGAGGGCGCCTTGCCGCAGAGCCTGCACGGCGGCGAAGGCTTGATACGCGACTATTTGCTGGAAGAAGTGATTGATTGCCTGCCGGCGGAAGTCCAGGCGTTCCTCTATGAAACCGCTTCGCAGGAACGCTTTTGCAGTGAACTGTGCGACGCCATACGCGATGCCCACGACAGCGCGGAAATCCTGCGTTACTTGCAGGCTCATCAGGTATTTCTGGTGCCGCTGGACGAGCAGGGGCACTGGTTCCGTTATCACCATTTGTTTTCCGACCTGCTGCGCACCCGGCGCGCGAGCAGCGCCGTGCTGCCGCCCGCCAGCCTGCACCTGCGCGCCTGTCGCTGGTTCAACGCCCAGGGGCTGATCGATGAAGCGGTCGAGCAGGCGCTGCGCGCCGGTCATCTGGATGTGGCGGCGAACCTGGTGCAGAACCTCTCCGAGGAGCAACTGCTGGCCGAGCAGAACGTTGGCATGCTCCTACGCTGGAAAATGGACTTGCCCGACAGCCTGCTGATCAGCACGCCCCGGTTGATCGTGCTGTACAGCTGGGCCTTGGGCCTGGCGTGCCAGCTGGATGCGGCGGAAGAACTGTCCGGCTATCTCAGCCGCTTCCTGCCGGCGCCATCGGCCACTGCGCAGAAGTCGATGCTGGCGCAGTGGCTGGCGCTGAGCGGGATCATCGCCCGGGGCCGAGGCGACCGCGAGCTGACTCAGCGCTATTGCAGCGAAGCCTTGGAAAGCCTGCCGCAGCGCCGTTATGGTCAGCGCCTGATGTGCCTGTCGACCCTCTCCAACCTGGCGATCGTCGATGCCGACCTGTGGCGCGCCCGTGGCTTGAACCGCGAATCCCTCGAATTGGCGCAGCGTGTCGGCAACCCCCTGTTCGAGGCCCTGGCCCATTACGACCGCGCGCGGGTCTTGCAGGCGCGGGGTGAAATCCTGCGCTCGCTGGATGAAGTACACCAGGGCCTGCAACGCTTGCACGACCTTTCGCCCCAACGGTTGTACGCCGTGCGCGCCCGATTAGCGCTTTACGAAGGCTACCTGCTGCTCGCGCGTTGTCAGCCTGAAGCCGGCCTGGTCCGCCTGCGCGCCGGCCTGGCCGAAGCCCGCGCCTGCCGGGATATCAGCGTGCTGATCGGGCATTGCGTGATTGCCAACTTCGAAGGGCGCCGCGGCGACTTCCCCAAAGCCTTCGCCGAACTGGCCGAGGCCGAACGCCTGATGCACATCTGGGACGTGCCGCCGATTTACTACCTGGCAATGATCACCCTGATCAAATGCGAGCTCTGGTTGGCCCAGGGGCGTACCGACCTGGCCGACGCCTGGCTGACCCGCCTGGGGCAAACCTACAACGGCGCACACGCGGCGGCGGCCCCGGAGTTTCATCCGCACCTGCCGCAGCATATCGAGCTGCAGCAAGCCGCGTTGGATGCGATCCGCCATCAACCGGCGGCGGCCCTGCAGCGCCTCGAAGACCTGGCGCAACACGCTCATGGCAGCGGCCGCCAGATGATTGCCCTGATGGCGCTGACCCAGCAGGCGCAGTTGCTGCTGGAGAGCGGCCAGGAGGCCAAGGCGCGCGAGGTGTTGGTTCGCGCCCTGGAAGCCGGAGCCGGCGGCGCGCTGCAACCCTTCCAGCGCCTGCTTGAAGGGTATCCCGACTGGATGCGCGATCAACTCGGCCAAGACCCCCATGGTTTATTGAACCAGAGCCTGTTGGCGCTGCTGCCGGCCGTTGCTGTCAGCGAGCCGGCGCCCAACCATGAAACCCTGAGCGCCCGCGAGCTGGCAGTGCTGCAACTGATCGCCCAGGGCTGTTCGAACCAGGAGATCAGTAACCGACTCTTCATCTCCCTGCACACGGTCAAGACCCACGCCAGCCATATCAACAGCAAGCTCGGCGTGGAGCGGCGCACCCAGGCGGTCGCGCGGGCGCAGGAGCTGCGGTTGATTGGTTAAAGCCTGAGTCCGCTGGCGAGCTTGCTTGCGTTGAGGTGCGACGCCGCTCCAGTCTGGTTTAATAGTGCAATCATTCTGGCGACAGTCGCCCGGAAACCCTATGCCGTTTGCACAAGAGGACCGTTCATGGACACCGCAAAGCCGACCCTTATCCGCGAAACCTTCCCCGTCGGCCCTTTGCAGTGCAACTGCACCATCATCGGCGACCCCATCAGTAAAAAAGCCATCGTGGTCGACCCCGGCGGCAATCACGAACTGATCCTGGCGCGGCTCGAGGCGCTGGGCCTCAAGGTGGTGAGCATCATTCACACCCATGCTCACCTGGATCACTTCCTGGCGTCCGGCCAGTTGAAGGAGAAGACCGGCGCGACCCTGCATTTGCACAAGGCCGACCAGTTCCTCTGGGATAACCTGGAGATGCAGTGCCAGACGTTTGGCGTGCCGTATACGCCGGTGCCGTCGCCGGACCGTTGGCTGGCCGACGATGAAGAGCTGGCTTGCGGTTGCGGCGTCGCATTGCATACGCCGGGGCACACGCCGGGGTCGATGAGTTTCTGGTTTGCCGATGCCAAGCTGCTGATCGCTGGAGATACGTTGTTTCGCCGGGGCGTAGGCCGCACGGATTTGTGGGGCGGGGACCAAGCGGCGATTGTGCGCTCGATCAAGCAGCGCCTGTATACGCTGGATGAGGCGGCGACGGTGGTGACCGGTCACGGGCCGGAGACGCGACTCGGTGACGAGATGCGCGAGAACCCCTTTGTGCGCGCATGATTGCAACGTAGGCGGTCAAGCCCTGTAGCAAAAAACTCAGCGTGTGTTCAGCGTGTGTCTGCTACGGTTTGTGTCGCGACGATAGTCCTGCGTTTTTTGTTACAGGTTAAGATACGTCCACGGAATTTTTACCGTTTGTCGCGTTCAAAACCCGGCAAAGATCCATTGTCCATATCCTCTGCACCCAGGGTGCAAAAGTAGGAGCTTCTCCATGTTCACTCCGCGTCGTCTGCTCGTTGTCGCTACTGCCGTAGCCATGTTATCTGGCTGTGCTTCACCCAATCCGTATGACGGTAGCAGCCAGGGACAGGCGAGTAATGAATCCGGTGGCATGAGCAAGACCGTCAAGTACGGCGGCCTCGGCGCTCTGGCCGGTGCGTTGGCCGGTGCAGCCATCGACCATAACAACCGTGGCAAGGGCGCACTGATCGGTGCCGTCGTCGCGGGTGCAGGTGCGGCGGGTTATGGCTACTACGCCGACCAGCAGGAAAAGAAACTGCGCGAAAGCATGGCCAATACCGGGGTTGAGGTTCAGCGCCAGGGCGATCAGATCAAACTGATCATGCCGGGCAACATCACCTTCGCCACCAACTCGGACGCGATCTCCAGCAGCTTCTATACGCCGCTGAACAACCTGGCCAACTCGCTCAAGCAGTTCAGCCAGAACACCATCCAGATCGTGGGTTACACCGATAGCACCGGCAGCCGCCAGTTGAACATGGACCTGTCCCAGCGTCGTGCGCAGAGCGTGGCCAACTATCTGACCTCCCAAGGCGTCAGCGCTGCCAACCTGAGCGCTCGTGGTGCCGGTCCGGATAATCCGATCGCCAGCAACGCCGACGTCAACGGTCGCGCGCAGAACCGTCGTGTAGAAGTGAACCTGGGCCCAATCCCAGGCCAGCAGTATGGCCAGCCGGGCGCCCAGCAACAGGCGCCGCAGCAGAACAACCAGTTCCAGGGCAACCCGTACTCGCAATACCAGTAATCTGCAGCCAATAAAAAGGGCGCCGTGCAATCAATGCACGGCGCCCTTTTTTGTGGCCGTCGGTTACATCAATCGATGTACTCGAACACCTTCACGATCTTCTGTACGCCGGACACACCCTGTACCAAGTTCGCCGCACGGGTCGCTTCTGCCTGGGTCAGCAGGCCCATCAGGTAAACGATGCCGTTGTCGGTGACGACTTTGATGCGTGAACCGGGAATGGCGTTGTCGGTCAGCATCTGCGCCTTGATCTTGGTGGTCAGCAGCGCATCGTTGCTGATGGCCAGCAGGGTGATCGGGTCCATTACCTGCAATTCGTTGTGGACCTTCTTGACCCGCTGCACGGCCGAGGCGGCTTGTTCGGCCTGGGCCTTGAGTTCGGCACGTGGCGTTTGGCCGGCGAGCAGCACCACGCCGTTGAAGCTGGTCACGACGATGCGCGACGCGCCATTGCCCAGGTCCGTAGCGGCCTTGGCGACGTTGACCTCGACCTTGGTTTCGATCAACGAGTCGTCAATCTTGCTGCCGAAGGTGCGGGTGCCCTTGTCGTCCTGGATGGGGGTGTCACGTGTCGCGGTGATTGCCGTGCTGCAGCCGCTGATGCCGAGGCACAGCGCAATCGCCAATAGGCTGAGGCGTTTAACGGTCATTCTTCACTCCCGAACAGTTGGCTGTCGATCAGATCGCACAGGCAGTGGATCGTCAGCAGGTGGACTTCCTGAATACGTGCGGTGACATTGGCCGGGACGCGAATCTCCACGTCCTCGGGCAGCAACAGCGAGGCCATGCCGCCGCCGTCGCGGCCAGTCAATGCTACGACAATCATTTCGCGATCATGTGCGGCCTGGATCGCCTGAATAATATTCGCCGAGTTGCCGCTGGTGGAAATCGCCAGCAGCACGTCACCCGGTTGCCCCAGGGCGCGGATCTGTTTGGAGAAGATTTCGTTGTAGCTGTAGTCGTTGGCGATCGAGGTGATCGTCGACGAATCGGTGGTCAAGGCAATGGCCGGTAAGCTCGGACGCTCGCGCTCGAAGCGGTTGAGCAACTCGGACGAGAAATGCTGGGCATCGCCGGCCGAGCCGCCGTTGCCGCACGAAAGCATTTTGCCCTCGTTGAGCAAGGCATTGACCATGACCTGACTGGCTTGCTCGATGTGCGGTGCAAGTACGTCCATCGCCTGTTGCTTGGTGTCGATGCTGGCCTGGAAAAGCTGGCGAATTCGGGATTGCATGTCCATCTGTGTGACCTTAAGTAGCGCGGCTATTTGGCACAGGAATGTGCAGCCCGCAAAGCAAAGAGCAAAAGTATGTGGTGAAGATGTCCGGCGAATCAGCTGTCGAAGGCATCTTTGAGCCAGTTCAAATCAGCTTTGCCAGACGGTGTGCTTTCAATGGCAACCACATCGAAACGGCAGGGGGAGTCAGCCCAGCGATGCTCCTTGAGCAGGAAAAACTGCGCGGCGAGTATCAGCTTCTGACGCTTGCGCCCGTCGATACTGGCGAGCGCGCCACCCCATTGTGCGTGTTTTCTGTAGCGGACTTCGACGAATACTACTGTATCGCCGTCAAGCATGACCAGATCAAGCTCGCCGCGTTTACACAACCAGTTCTGCGCCAGAAGGCGCAGACCCTGTTGTCGAAGATACTCAAGCGCTTGAAGTTCGGCATCCTTGCCGCTTTGTGCGCTGGACCGCTCGGGCATCAGCGTGGGGTATCGGGCAGACGCTGGACCTCGCCGCCGACGAACTTCGCCCACGGCATCTGGCGGTCAACGCGCTGGTGCGTGCTGATGCCCAGGTTGCCCGAGAGGCCGTCAATGCGCGTATCCGGCAATGCCTTGAGTTGGCCTACGCGTGGCGCCAGGCGGTAGGCATCGACGCCCATCGCGTACAGGCGGCCAAGGCTGCCATTGGCTTGCGGCCATTGTGCAGCGACCTGGTTGCGCAGCGGGTCGGTGGTGTTGAGCAGCCAAGGGGTTTCGCAGAACATCACGTTGGTCATGTCCAGGTACTGGTTCTTGTCGCCGCTGGCGCTGAACACGTGAGACGTCGCATACACCGGCACGTCGCCAGCGTACTGGAAGTTCAGGGTCGGCTTGATCTGCTGGGCCAGTTGCGGGGTGACGGCCAGGAAGATGAACTCGATATCCTGGCGACGCGAAGGTTGTGCGGCGACGTCGGTGCCGACGGCGCTTTGCAGGCTCTTGGCACGGCCTTCGCTTTTACGCAGTTGGAACAGATCGGCAATCTGCTGGGCGAGGGCGACCGGCTGGTCGACGTACTCGACGCCGACAACGGTGCCGCCGTTGGCTTCCCAGTCCTGGCGGAAGGCCTTGTAGACACGCTCACCCCATTCGCCACGGGGCACCATCGCAGCGGCGCGGTGCAGGCCGTCGGCACGGGCGCGGCGCGAGACTTCGCGAGCTTCGTCTTCAGCCGCCAGGCCGAACTGGAACAACTGCGCCGGGTTTTGATCGGTCTCGCTGTAGTTCAACGCCAGGGTGGTAATCGGCAATTGCGGGCGCGCGCTGAGCTGTTTGACCAGCGGCTTTTCCAGCGGCCCGACGACCAATTGCACGCCGGCAGCCTTGGCCTTGGCGTAGAAGTCGTCGAGGGAGGTCAGGCGCGAGCTGTCATAGAACTCGATGACCGGCGGCTTCTGCCCGGCTTGTTCAGCCTGGTAATGCGCGGCCATGAAGCCTTCGCGCAGGGCCTTGGCCACGGTGGCCAGTGGACCCTCCTGCGGCAGTAGCAGGGCGATCTTGTTCAGCGGCTGGCTCGCCAGTTCCTTGAGTTTGGTCAGCGGCGTCGGCAGTTGCACGGCGGCCGGATGGCCCGGGTTCTGCGCACGCCAGGTGTCAATGGCGGCTTGCTGTTGCTCCAGCGTGCCGGCGCCCTTGACCGCCTGGGCCAGGGTGATCCAGCCGTCGAGCGTCGGGTTGCCGCTGGCTTGCAGCTGTTCGGCCGGCAGCGCGGCAATCAGCGCCCAGATGGCTTCATGGTTGCTCTTGGCGGCGTCGCCGGTCAGCAGTGGCGCCATGGTCACACGCTCGCGAGCGGCGGCCAGGGTCTGGCCGTCGGCTTCATAGGCGCGTGCATGTACGGTGCCGGTGCGGACCTGCTGTTCGGCCGGCAGCTCCTTCAGGTTCTGCAGGCTGGGGTGGTTCAACGCCGCCAGCGCGGCCTTGGGCTGGTTACGCGTCATGGCCAGTTCGGCGGCCAGGGTGTTGGCGAACACCTGCGCGGCGGGCTTGAGAGCATCCAGCGGCACCTGCGCAAGAATCTGCGACGAGCGGCCAGCGTTGTTCTGGTGGTAGGCCATGTCGGCCGCGCTCAGGCGCAGCAACGCAGCTTTTTCGGGCGTGTTGGCGGTAGTCGCCTGTTCGAGCAGTTGCTCGATACTGGCATCCGGGGTCCGTGGCAGGTCGCCAAGGCGGGACGAGGGCGAGCTGGCACAGGCGCCCAGCAAGGCAGCGAGGCAGAGGGCGGAGAGCAGCCGCAGGCAAGGGATCATGTAAGTGTTCCTGATACCGATCAAATTAGCGTGGAATTGTACCCAAGCACTGGCCCAGGCGCGATGTTACTGGCGTGAAACCGTGAATTTAGGTGGTGCAAATGTTGCGTTTGGGTGGCTAGGGCCGACCGACGGCTGAAACGGCATCCATCTCGATGGCATATTTCCGCGGCGTCGACGCGCTACAATGTGGCTTTTGCCAACCATCGAGGTGTGCGTTTTGACTGCTCCAGGTCCTTTGAATTCCACTGCAGGCTCGCTTTTTGTCGTGGCGACGCCCATTGGCAACCTGGACGACATCAGCGCCCGGGCGCTTAAAGTGTTGCGCGACGTTAAATTGATCGCTGCGGAAGACACTCGGCACTCCCAGCGCTTGATGCAGCATTTCGGCATCAGTACGCCATTGGCGGCCTGCCACGAACATAACGAGCGCGAAGAAGGCAGCCGTTTTATCACGCGCCTGCTGGCCGGTGACGATGTGGCGCTGATTTCCGATGCCGGTACCCCGCTGATTTCCGATCCCGGTTACCACCTGGTCCGTCAGGCGCGTGCCGCGGGTATCAATGTAGTGCCGGTTCCGGGCGCATGCGCGTTGATTGCGGCGTTATCCGCCGCGGGGTTGCCGTCGGATCGTTTCATCTTCGAAGGTTTCCTGCCGGCCAAGGCGGTGGGGCGTCGCGCACGTCTTCAGGCGCTTAAGGAAGAACCGCGCACGCTGATCTTCTATGAAGCCCCGCATCGTATCCTCGAATGCCTGCAGGACATGGAGCTGGTGTTCGGTGGCGAGCGCCTGGCGCTGCTGGCCCGCGAGCTGACCAAGACCTTCGAGACGCTCAAGGGGCTGCCGCTGGAAGAACTGCGCGCGTTTGTCGAGGGTGACAGCAATCAGCAGCGTGGCGAGTGCGTGGTGCTGGTGGCGGGTTGGACGGCGCCGGAAAATGAAGACGCCGTCGGTGGCGAAGCCATGCGCGTTCTGGATCTGCTGCTCAAGGAGATGCCCCTTAAGCGAGCGGCGGCGCTGGCAGCGGAAATCACCGGGGTGCGTAAAAATGTGTTGTATCAGGCCGCGCTGGATAAACAGAAAGCCGAATAGTTCCGGGGTTAAACCGGTATTCCGTCTGAACGTGATGGCATTGCTGCACTTTTAATACTTGTCCTAACTCCGTCGTGCCGTTAACCTGCGCGGCGGAGAGTCGATTGGACAGTCGCTGCCCTCTATGAAAATTAGGGGGGGGAGGAAAGTCCGGGCTCCATAGGGCGAAGTGCCAGGTAATGCCTGGGAGGCGTGAGCCTACGGAAAGTGCCACAGAAAATAACCGCCTAAGCACTTCGGTGCCGGTAAGGGTGAAAAGGTGCGGTAAGAGCGCACCGCACGTCTGGCAACAGTTCGTGGCTAGGTAAACCCCACTTGGAGCAAGACCAAATAGGGTCCCAAGGCGTGGCCCGCGCTGGGACCGGGTAGGTTGCTAAAGATGTCCAGTGATGGCCATCGTAGACGAATGACTGTTCAAGACAGAACCCGGCTTATAGATCGACTCTCCACCTTTTTTCCTTCTGTCCGAATCTCGTGCAGAAACCCGGTAGTAACGCAAGAATCCCTCCCTGCCAAATCATTGGCAGATGCATCTTGGTAATACCAAAAAAATCTTACTCTTAATAAATTACTTTAACTTTGAAGCATAGCTCTTTGAGCTATTTGTGCTTATTGAGCCAAAAATACCGCTGAACTCTGATTTCTCCTCCTCTTGCGCTCCTAAATCTCCGTTCTGTAAGGCTTTTCCTTGAATCCGCGCCTTGACGGTGTGGTGGGCGCATTCCTATAGTGTGCGCAAGTGGCGGAAAGTGGCACAAAGTGGGTTTTTTTAACGTAAAGCGCTAAAATTTGGAGAAACGCATCTGTGTTTCGCGGAGCTAACGCTATCAGTCTCGATGCAAAAGGCCGTCTCGCTATGCCGAGCCGGTATCGTGACGAGCTGATTTCGCGAAGTTCCGGGCAGTTAATCATCACGATCGATGCCGTTGACCCTTGTTTATGCGTTTACCCCCTCGATGAGTGGGAGTTGATTGAAACCAAACTGCGTGCCTTGCCTTCATTGCGTGAAGAAAACCGCCGTCTGCAGCGTTTGCTGATCGGTAATGCCGTCGACCTCGAACTCGATGGCAGTGGTCGTTTCCTGGTGCCTCCGCGTCTGCGCGAGTACGCCAAGCTCGACAAGCGCGCAATGCTGGTGGGCCAACTGAACAAGTTCCAATTGTGGGACGAAGATGCCTGGGATGCTGTTTCTGCAGCTGACCTGGCTGCTATTCAACAACCGGGCGCCATGCCTGATGAACTGCGTGATTTGATCTTGTGACTATTGATAGCGGCTTTAACCACATCACCGTACTGCTTGACGAAGCCGTTGAGGCTCTCGCCGTACGCGCGGATGGCTGCTATCTGGATGGCACCTTCGGCAGGGGCGGGCACAGCCGGTTGATACTCAGCCAGCTCGGGCCCGACGGTAAACTCCTCGGGTTCGACAAAGACCCCCAGGCGATTGCCACCGGGCAAGCGCTAGCGGCCGAAGACGGCCGCTTTGTCGTTGTACAACGCAGCTTTGCCGAGCTGGGTGCCGAAGTCGCCGAGCGCGGCATGGCAGGCAAGGTGGCCGGGGTTTTGCTCGACCTGGGCGTGTCCTCGCCGCAGCTCGATGACCCGGAGCGCGGTTTCAGTTTCATGAACGACGGCCCGCTGGATATGCGTATGGACCCCACCCGTGGTGTCAGTGCCGCCCAGTTCATCGCCACCGCGCCGGTGGAAGAAATCGCCCGTGTGTTCAAGGAATACGGCGAAGAACGCTTCGCCGGTCGCATGGCGCGCGCCGTGGTCGAGCGCCGCGAAATCCAGCCGTTCGAGCGCACCGCCGACCTGGCGGAAGTGCTGAAAGTCGCCAACCCTGCCTGGGAAAAGGGCAAGAACCCGGCGACCCGTGCGTTCCAGGGCCTGCGCATTCACGTCAACAATGAGTTGGGCGATCTGGAAGCCGGCCTCGAAGCCGCGCTGGAAGCCTTGGAAGTGGGCGGGCGCCTGGTGGTGATCAGCTTCCACTCCCTGGAAGACCGCATCGTCAAACTGTTCATGCGTCGCCTGGTCAAGGGTGAATCCGACAACCTGCCACGCAACCTGCCGGTGCGTTTCGAAGCCTTCGTGCCGAAAATCAAAATCCATGGCAAGGCGCAGTTCGCTTCCGAAGCTGAACTCAAGGCCAACCCACGCTCCCGTAGCGCCGTCATGCGCGTCGCGGAGAAGTTGCGGTGAGCAGGCTCTTCGCCAAGCCCCTCCCGGGCGGCAGCTTCTTTATGTTGCTGCTGTTTATCGGCGTGCTGGTGTCCGCGATTGCGGTGTCCTACAGCGCCCATTACAACCGCCAACTGCTCAATACCCTGTACGGCGAATTGAGTGTGCGTGATAAAGCGCAGGCGGAGTGGGGCCGGTTGATCCTCGAGCAAAGCACCTGGACCGCCCACAGCCGCATCGAAATACTGGCCACCGAACAGTTGAAGATGCACATCCCTGGCGCGGCCGAAGTTCGAATGGTGGCGCCATGATGAAACTCGAAGGCGCACTTTACCCGTGGCGCTTCCGCCTGATGCTCGGCTTGCTGGCCTTGATGGTCGGCGCCATCGCCTGGCGGATCATCGACCTGCAGGTGGTCGACCGCGACTTCCTGATCGGCCAGGGCGATGCTCGTAGCCTGCGACATATTCCGATTCCAGCACACCGCGGCCTGATCACCGACCGTAACGGCGAGCCCCTGGCCGTCAGTACGCCGGTGACCACGCTGTGGGCCAACGCCAAGGAATTGCAGGTAGCCAAGGACAAGTGGCCACAACTGGCTGCCGCGTTGGGTCAGGACCCGAAAGCCCTGGCCGAGCGCCTGGAAGCCCAGGCCAATAAAGAATTCATCTACCTGGTTCGCGGCCTCACCCCCGAACAGGGCCAGCAAGTGCTCGACCTCAAGGTCCCCGGTGTCTACGGCATCGAGGAATTCCGCCGTTTCTACCCGGCCGGTGAAACCACCGCGCACATGGTTGGCTTTACCGACATTGACGACCATGGTCGCGAAGGGGTTGAGCTGGCCTACGATGAATGGCTGGCCGGCGTGCCCGGCAAGCGACAGGTCATCAAGGATCGGCGCGGCAGACTGATCAAAGACGTCCAAGTCACCAAAAACGCCAAGGCCGGCAAGCCCTTGGCGTTGTCGATTGACCTGCGCCTGCAATACCTGGCCAACCGCGAGCTGCGTAACGCGATCATCGAGAACGGCGCGAAGGCCGGCAGCCTGGTGATCATGGACGTGAAGACCGGCGAGATCCTCGCCATGGTCAACCAGCCGACCTACAACCCGAACAACCGTCGCAACCTGCAACCGGCGATGATGCGCAACCGCGCGATGATCGACGTGTTCGAGCCGGGTTCGACCATGAAAGCCATCTCCATGAGTGCCGCCCTGGAAACCGGGCGCTGGAAGCCCAGCGACAAGGTCGAGGTCTACCCCGGCACCCTGCAGTTGGGCAAATACACCATTCGTGACGTGTCGCGTACCGAAGGCCCGGTGTTGGATCTGACAGGTATTCTGATCAACTCCAGTAACGTGGGCATGAGTAAGGTCGCCTTCGATATCGGCGGCGAAACCATCTACCACCTGGCGCAAAAGATCGGCCTTGGCCAACCCACCGGCCTGGACTTCCCGGGTGAGCGCGTGGGCAACCTGCCGAACTACCGCGACTGGAAAAAAGCCGAGACCGCCACGCTGTCCTACGGCTATGGCCTGTCGGTGACCGCGATCCAGCTGGCCCACGCTTTCTCTGTATTGGCCAATAACGGTCGGATGGTTCCTTTGAGCCTGATCCACGTCGACGAAGCGCCGAAAGCGACCCAGGTGATTCCGGAAAACGTCGCCAAGACCATGCAAGGCATGCTGCAACAAGTGATCGAAGCACCGCGTGGCGTATTCCGCGCCCAGGTGCCGGCGTATCACGTGGCCGGCAAGTCGGGTACTGCGCGTAAGACCTCGGTCGGCACCAAAGGCTATGCCGAGAACTCCTATCGCTCGCTGTTCGCCGGTTTCGGCCCGATGAGCGACCCGCGCTATGCCATCGTCGTCGTGATCGATGAACCGAGTAAAGCGGGCTACTTCGGTGGCCTGGTGTCGGCGCCGGTGTTCAGCAAAGTGATGTCCGGCACCCTGCGCCTGATGAACATCACGCCGGACAACCTGCCGCCGACCCAACAAGCGAACGCCGGACCACCGGCCGCCGCGGTAAAAGCCAATGGAGGGCGCGGCTGATGTCTCTTAGCCTGAACAAGATTTTTGCCCATGCCGGTCGCGATCTGCTGATCCGCGAGCTGACGCTGGACAGTCGTAATGTACGCGCCGGGGACCTGTTTCTGGCGGTGCCTGGCGGTAAATACGATGGCCGCGCGCACATCGCCGATGCCCTGCAACGCGGCGCCGCCGCCGTGGCGTATGAAGTGGACGGTGCCACCGTGCTGCCGATCACCGACGTGCCGTTGATTCCCGTCAAGGGCCTGGCCGCGCAACTGTCGGACATCGCCGGGCGTTTCTACGGCGATCCGAGCCGCCACCTGAACCTGATTGGCGTGACCGGCACCAACGGCAAGACCAGCGTGACCCAACTGGTCGCCCAGGCGCTTGACCTGTTGGGCCAGCACTGCGGCATCGTCGGCACCCTGGGCACCGGTTTCTATGGCGCGCTGCAAAGCGGCCTGCACACCACGCCGAACCCGATCGCCGTGCAAGCGACCCTGGCCGACCTGAAAAAGGCCGGTGCCAAGGCGGTTGCCATGGAAGTGTCGTCCCACGGTTTGCACCAGGGCCGCGTTGCTGCGCTGGCTTTCGATGTGGCGGTGATGACCAACCTGTCCCGCGATCACCTGGACTACCACGGCACCATGCAAGCCTACGCCGCCGAGAAGGCCAAGCTGTTTGCCTGGAACGACCTGAAGTGCCGCGTGGTGAACCTGGATGACGCGTTCGGCCGCGAGCTGGCTGCCCAAGACAGCGAAGCGCGCCTGATCAGCTACAGCCTGGAAGACTCCCGCGCCTATCTGTATTGCCGCGAAGCCCAATTCAATGACGAGGGCGTGCGCGCCACGTTGGTGACGCCGCAGGGCGAGCACCATTTGCGCAGCACCTTGCTGGGGCGTTTCAACCTGAGCAACGTCCTCGCGGCGATCGGTGCGCTACTCGGCCTGGATTACGCGCTCGATGAAATCCTGCGCGTGCTGCCGAAGCTGGAAGGCCCGGCCGGCCGCATGCAACGTCTGGGCGGCGGTTCGCAGCCGCTGGTGGTGGTCGATTACGCCCACACCCCGGACGCACTGGAAAAAGTCCTGCTGGCCCTGCGCCCACACGCCAAGGGCAAGTTGCTGTGCCTGTTCGGCTGTGGCGGTGATCGCGATCGCGGCAAGCGTCCATTGATGGCCGAGATTGTCGAGCGTCTGGCCGATGGCGTGCTGGTCACCGACGACAACCCGCGCAGCGAAGACCCGAGCCAGATTTTCGACGACATCCGCGTCGGCTTCAAAGACCCATCCAAAGCCAGTTTCATTGCCGGTCGCGGTGCGGCCATTGCCCAATTGATCGCCAGCGCCAGCGTCGACGATGTCGTGGTACTGGCTGGTAAAGGTCACGAGGACTACCAGGAAATCAACGGCGAGCGCCACGCTTTCTCCGATCTGGTCGAGGCCGATCATGCCTTGACCGCCTGGGAGGTCGCCCATGCTTAAAGCGATGAAATTCAGCGAGCTGACCCAGGCCCTCTCGGCGCGCATGCTGTCGGGTGATTGCAGTTTCAATGGCGTCAGTATCGATAGCCGTGTGATCAAGCCGGGTCAACTGTTTGTTGCCCTGGCCGGTCCGCGTTTCGACGGCCATGACTACCTGAATGAAGTCGCCGCCAAAGGCGCGGTCGGTGCCCTGGTGCAACGCGAAGTGGCGGACTCCACCCTGCCGCAATTGCTGGTGGCCGACACGCGCCTGGCCTTGGGCCAACTGGGTGCGCTGAACCGTGCGGCGTTCACCAAGCCGGTGGCCGCGATCACCGGCTCCAGCGGCAAGACCACGGTCAAGGAACTGCTCGCCGGTGTCCTGCGCACGCGCGGGCCGGTGCTGGCCACCCGTGGCAACCTGAACAACGATTTCGGCGCACCGCTGACCCTGCTCGAACTGGCCCCGGAACACACGGCGGCCGTGATCGAGTTGGGCGCTTCGCGTATTGGCGAAATTGCCTACACCGTGGCGCTGACCAAGCCTCACGTGGCAATTATCAACAACGCCGGGACTGCCCACGTCGGCGAGTTCGGCGGCCCGGAAAAAATCGTCGAAGCCAAGGGCGAAATCCTCGAAGGCCTCGATGCCTCGGGCATAGCTGTGTTGAATCTTGACGACAAGGCCTTCGAGACCTGGCGTGTACGCGCCGCCGGTCGCAAGGTGCTGACGTTCGCCGTGCTGAATGCTGCGGCCGATTTCCACGCGTCGAACATCGCGGTCGACGCCCGTGGTTGCCCGTCCTTTACCTTGCATTCGCCGCAAGGCGAGCAGCATGTGCAGTTGAACCTGCTGGGCAACCATAACATCGCCAATGCCTTGGCGGCCGCGGCTGCGGCTTACGCCCTGGGCGTGTCTCTGTTCGGCATCGCCACCGGCCTGGGCGCGGTGCAACCGGTCAAGGGCCGTACCGTCGCGCAATTGGCCAGCAATGGCATGCGCGTGATCGATGACACTTACAACGCCAACCAGTCCTCGGTCTGCGCCGCCATCGACCTGCTCAAGGGTTTCGACGGGCGCAAGGTGCTGGTGCTGGGCGATATCGCCGAACTGGGCGATTGGGCCGAACAGTCCCATCGGGAAGTCGGCGCTTACGCCAGCGGCAAAGTCGACGCGCTCTACGCCGTCGGCCCGAACATGGCTCATGCCGTCAATGCCTTCGGCCCCGGTGCGCGGCATTTCGCCACCCAGGCCGAGTTGATCCAGGCGCTGCGTGCGGGCGAACAAGACAAACACACAACCATTTTGATCAAGGGATCGCGCAGCGCGGTGATGGAAAACGTCGTCGTGGCCTTGTGTGGCTCAAGTACGGAGAAACATTAATGCTGCTGCTGCTGGCTGAGTATCTGCAACAGTTCCACAAAGGCTTCGCGGTCTTCCAGTACCTGACCCTGCGCGGGATTCTGGGCGTGCTGACCGCGCTGTCTCTGTCGCTGTTCCTGGGGCCGTGGATGATCCGCACCCTGCAGAACCTGCAAATTGGTCAATCGGTTCGCAATGACGGCCCGCAGTCGCACCTGTCCAAATCCGGCACCCCGACCATGGGCGGCGCGCTGATTCTGTCGTCCATCGGCATCAGCACCTTGCTCTGGGCCGACCTGTACAACCGCTACGTTTGGGTGGTGCTGCTGGTGACCTTGTTGTTCGGCGCCATCGGCTGGGTCGATGACTATCGCAAAGTGATCGAGAAAAACTCCAAGGGGCTGCCAAGCCGCTGGAAGTATTTCTGGCAGTCGGTGTTCGGCCTGGCCGCCGCGATCTTCCTCTACATGACGGCTCCAAGCGCGGTCGAGACCACCTTGATCATCCCGATGCTCAAGGATGCGAGCATTCCGCTGGGCATCGGCTTCGTGGTGCTGACCTACTTCGTCATCGTCGGCTCCAGCAACGCGGTGAACCTGACCGACGGCCTCGACGGCCTGGCGATCATGCCGACGGTGATGGTGGGCGGCGCATTGGGCATCTTCTGCTACCTGTCGGGTAACGTGAAATTCGCTGAATACCTGCTGATCCCGTATGTGCCGGGCGCCGGTGAACTGATCGTGTTCTGCGGCGCGCTGATCGGTGCCGGGCTGGGCTTCCTGTGGTTCAACACCTATCCCGCGCAAGTGTTCATGGGCGATGTCGGCGCACTGGCGCTGGGCGCGGCCCTGGGCACCATCGCGGTGATCGTTCGCCAGGAAATCGTGCTGTTCATCATGGGCGGTGTGTTCGTGATGGAAACCCTGTCGGTGGTCATCCAGGTGGCTTCCTTCAAATTGACTGGGCGCCGCGTGTTCCGCATGGCGCCGATCCACCACCACTTTGAACTCAAGGGCTGGCCTGAGCCGCGTGTGATCGTCCGATTCTGGATCATCACCGTGATTCTCGTGCTGGTCGGCCTTGCCACCCTGAAACTGAGGTAGAAACGAGTGTCCCTGATCGCTTCAGACCACTTCCGCATCGTTGTCGGCCTCGGCAAGAGCGGCATGTCCCTGGTTCGCTTCCTGGCGAACCAGGGCACGTCGTTTGCCGTCGCCGATACGCGGGAAAATCCACCGGAGCTGGTCACGCTGCGCCGTGACTACCCGCACGTGGAAGTGCGTTGTGGCGAGTTGGATGTCGAGTTTCTGTGCCGTGCCGACGAGCTCTACGTGAGCCCTGGCCTGGCCCTGGCGACACCGGCCCTGCAAGCCGCGGCGGCGCGTGGCGTGAAGCTGTCCGGCGATATCGACCTGTTCGCGCGTAACGCGAAGGCGCCGATCATCGCGATCAGCGGTTCCAACGCGAAAAGCACCGTGACCACCCTGGTCGGCGAGATGGCGGCTGCGGCCGGCAAGCGCGTGGCCGTGGGCGGCAACCTCGGCACCCCGGCGCTGGACCTGCTCAGCGACGACGTCGAGCTGTACGTGATGGAACTGTCGAGCTTCCAGCTGGAAACCACCCACGACCTGGGCGCTGAAGTGGCCACCGTATTGAACGTCAGCGAAGACCACATGGACCGCTACAGCGGCCTGCCGGCCTATCACCTGGCCAAGCATCGGATCTTCCGCGGCGCCAAACAAGTGGTGGTCAACCGCCAGGATGCCCTGAGCCGTCCGCTGATGGGCGAGGGCCTGCCGTGCTGGACCTTCGGCCTGGGCAAACCCGACTTCAAGGCCTTCGGTATCCGTGAAGAGAACGGCGAGAAATACCTGGCCTTCGAATTCCAGAACCTGATGCCGGTGCGCGAGCTGAAAATCCGTGGCGCCCACAACCAATCCAATGCCCTGGCGGCCTTGGCGCTGGGGCATGCCGTGGGCTTGCCGTTCGACGCCATGCTCGCGAGCCTGCGCACCTTCGGCGGCCTCGAGCATCGCTGCCAGTGGGTCCGCGACCTGAATGGCGTCAGCTATTACAACGACTCCAAGGCCACCAACGTCGGTGCGGCCCTGGCCGCCATCGAAGGCCTGGGTGCCGATATCGACGGCAAGCTGTTGCTGATCGCCGGTGGCGACGGCAAAGGCGCCGACTTCAAGGACCTCAAGGGGCCGGTGGCCGCCCATTGCCGCACCGTGGTGCTGATCGGCCGCGATGCCGACTTGATCGCTGCCGCCCTCGGTGATGCGGTGCCGCAAGTGCGTGCCAGCTCCCTCGACGACGCGATTGCCCAGTGCAAAGCCCTGGCCCAGCCGGGTGATGCGGTGCTGCTGTCGCCGGCGTGCGCCAGTTTCGACATGTTCAAGAACTACGAAGAGCGCGGCCAGCTGTTCGCCCGCGCCGTGGAGGCCTTGGCATGAATCTCAACTTCCGTAACATCATCAAGCCGTACCCGTCGCCGATCATTACCGGACGCGGCATCGACCTCGACTTCCCGATGCTCGCCGGTTGCCTGGCTTTGCTGGGCCTTGGGTTGGTGATGATCACGTCGGCGTCCTCCGAAGTGGCGGCCGTGCAGTCGGGCAACACCCTGTACATGATGATCCGTCATTTGGTGTACCTAGTGATCGGCCTCGGCGCGTGCATCGTCACCATGATGATCCCCATCGCCACCTGGCAGCGTCTGGGCTGGCTGATGCTGATCGGTGCGTTTGGCTTGCTGATCATGGTGATCCTGCCCGGCATCGGCCGCGAGGTGAACGGTTCGATGCGCTGGATCGGCTTCGGTGCGTTCAACGTGCAGCCGTCGGAAATTGCCAAGGTGTTCGTGGTGATCTACCTCGCCGGCTACCTGGTGCGGCGTCAGAAAGAAGTGCGTGAAAGCTGGATGGGCTTCTTCAAGCCGTTCATCGTGCTGCTGCCCATGGCCGGCCTGTTGCTGATGGAACCCGACTTCGGGGCCACCGTCGTGATGATGGGCGCCGCTGCGGCGATGCTGTTCCTCGGCGGGGTCGGGCTGTTCCGCTTCACCTTGATGGTGGTGCTGGCGGTGGCTGCCGTGACCGTGCTGGTGCAGGCGCAACCTTATCGGATGGCCCGTCTGATCACCTTTACCGACCCGTGGTCCGACCAGTTCGGCTCCGGCTATCAGTTGACCCAGGCGCTGATCGCCTTCGGTCGCGGCGAGTGGCTGGGCGTGGGCCTGGGCAACAGCGTGCAGAAACAATTCTACCTGCCGGAAGCGCACACCGACTTCGTGTTCTCGGTGCTCGCCGAAGAGCTGGGCGTGGTCGGTTCGCTGTGTACCGTCGCATTGTTCGTGTTCGTGTGTGTGCGCGGCATGTACATCGGCTTGTGGGCCGAGAAGGCCAAACAGTATTTCGCTGCGTATGTGGCGTATGGCTTGTCGTTCCTGTGGATCGGCCAGTTCCTGATCAATATCGGCGTGAACGTCGGCCTGCTGCCGACCAAGGGCCTGACCTTGCCGTTCCTCAGTTACGGCGGCAGTTCGCTGGTGATCTGCTGTGCCTGTCTTGGCTTGTTGCTGCGCATCGAGTGGGAGAGTCGAACCCACCTGGGCAGCGAAGAGATGGAGTTCAGCGAAAGCGACTTCGCCGAGGAGCCGACCCATGGGCGCTAACGTGCTGATCATGGCAGGCGGCACCGGGGGCCATGTGTTCCCGGCCCTGGCCTGTGCGCGCGAATTCCAGAGCCGTGGCTACAGCGTGCATTGGCTGGGAACGCCGCGTGGTATCGAAAACGAACTGGTGCCGAGCGCCGGCTTGCCGCTGCATTTGATCAACGTCACGGGCCTGCGCGGCAAGGGCAAGCTGTCGCTGCTCAAGGCACCGTTCGTGTTGCTCAAGGCGGTGTGGCAGGCGCGCAAGGTCATCCGTGAATTGCAGCCGGTGTGTGTGCTCGGTTTCGGCGGTTACGTGACCGGCCCCGGCGGCGTCGCGGCCAGGCTCGCGGGCGTGCCGGTGATCGTGCATGAGCAGAACGCTGTCGCCGGCACCGCCAACCGCTTGCTGGTGCCGCTGGCGGCGCGGGTGTGCGAAGCGTTCCCGAATACCTTCGGCGCCTCGGACAAACGCCGCACCACCGGCAACCCGGTACGCACTGAGCTGTTTATGGACATTGCCCGGCAGCCCTTGGCCGGGCGCAAGGCGCACCTGCTGATCCTGGGCGGGAGCCTGGGCGCCGAGCCGCTGAATAAATTGCTGCCGCAGGCACTGGCGCAACTGCCTGTGGACGTGCGCCCGCAGGTCTTTCACCAGGCCGGCAAGAACCACGATGAAGTCACCGCCACGCGTTATCGAGAGGCCGGTGTCGAGGCTGATGTGCAGCCCTTCATCAAAGACATGGCCCAAGCCTATGGCTGGGCCGACCTGGTGGTCTGTCGCGCTGGTGCGCTGACCGTCAGTGAACTGGCCGCCGCCGGTCTGCCGTCCTTGCTGGTGCCTTTGCCCCATGCGATCGACGATCACCAGACCCGCAACGCCGAATATTTGGCCGGGGAGGGCGCTGCCTTCCTACTGCCGCAAAGAACGACTGGCGCCGCCGATTTGGCCGCACGCCTGACCGAGGTTTTGATGCAACCGGAACGACTCAACAGCATGGCGAGCACCGCACGCCGCCTGGCCAAACCTGACGCAACCCGCACCGTGGTCGATATCTGCCTGGAGGTGGCCCATGGTTGAGAATCAGAAAGCCATGCCGCAACCGGAAATGCGCCGCATCCGTCGTATCCACTTCGTCGGGATCGGCGGCGTGGGCATGTGTGGCATTGCCGAAGTATTGCTGAACCTGGGCTACCAGGTGTCCGGCTCCGACTTGAAAGAGTCGCCGGTCACCGAGCGCCTGAAGTCCTTCGGCGCGAAAATCTTCATCGGCCACCGCGCCGAGAACGCCGTCGAGGCCGACGTGCTGGTGGTGTCCAGCGCCGTGAACACCTCCAACCCGGAAGTTGCCAGCGCCCTTGAGCGCCGCATTCCCGTGGTGCCCCGCGCCGAGATGCTGGCCGAGCTGATGCGCTACCGCCACGGCATTGCCGTCGCCGGTACCCACGGCAAGACCACCACCACCAGCCTGATCGCCTCGGTGTTCGCCGCCGGTGGCCTGGACCCGACCTTTGTGATCGGTGGCCGCCTGAATGCAGCTGGCACCAATGCACAACTGGGCACCAGCCGCTACCTGATCGCCGAAGCCGACGAAAGCGATGCCAGCTTCCTGCACCTGCAACCGCTGGTGGCCGTGGTCACCAACATCGACGCCGACCACATGGCGACCTACGACGGTGACTTCAACAAGTTGAAGAAAACCTTCGTCGAGTTCCTGCATAACCTGCCGTTCTACGGTTTGGCAGTGGTGTGCCTGGATGACCCGGTGGTGCGCGAGATCCTGCCGCTGGTCAAGCGTCCGACCGTGACCTACGGCTTCAGCGAAGACGCCGACGTGCGTGCGATCAATGTGCGCCAGCAAGGCATGCAGACGTTCTTCACCGTGCTGCGCCCGGACCGCGAACCGCTGGACGTGTCGGTGAACATGCCGGGCAACCACAACGTGCTCAATTCCCTGGCGACCATCTGCATTGCCTCCGATGAAGGCGTCAGCGATGAAGCCATTGTCGAGGGCCTGTCGGGCTTTGCCGGCGTGGGCCGGCGCTTCCAGGTCTACGGGCAACTGCCGGTGGAAGGTGGCGAAGTGATGCTGGTGGACGACTACGGTCACCACCCGACCGAAGTCGCCGCCGTGATCAAGGCCGTGCGCGGTGGTTGGCCGGAGCGTCGCCTGGTGATGGTCTACCAGCCGCACCGCTACAGCCGCACCCGCGACCTGTATGACGATTTCGTCAATGTACTGGCCGATGCCAACGTGCTGCTGCTGATGGAAGTCTACCCGGCCGGTGAAGAACCGATCCCTGGGGCGGACAGCCGCAAACTGTGCAACAGCATCCGTCAGCGCGGCCAATTGGACCCGATCTACATCGAGCGCGGTGTGGACCTGGCGCCGATCGTCAAGCCGCTGCTGCGCGCCGGCGACATCCTGCTGTGCCAGGGTGCCGGTGATATCGGCGGCCTTGCGCCTAAATTGCTGGCGAGCCCCTTGTTCGTAAACAAAGCACTTGCTGCTGAACAGGGGAAGTCGAAATGACCACGAACTACGCCTCCCTGTTCTCCACCATCGCCCCTGCCGACTTCGGCCGCGTGGCCGTGCTGTTCGGCGGTAAGAGCGCTGAGCGTGAAGTGTCGCTCAAGTCCGGCAACGCCGTGCTCGAAGCGCTGCAAAGCGCGGGCGTGAATGCGTTCGGGATCGACGTGGGTGACGACTTCCTCGCACGCCTGCAGGCCGAGAAGATCGACCGCGCCTTCATCATCCTGCACGGCCGTGGTGGTGAAGACGGCAGCATGCAAGGCCTGCTGGAGTGCGCCGGGATTCCTTACACCGGCAGCGGCATCCTCGCCTCGGCGCTGGCCATGGACAAGTTGCGCACCAAGCAGGTGTGGCACAGCCTGGGAATTCCTACCCCACGTCACAGTGTGCTGTGCAGCGAAGACGATTGTATTTCTGCAGCCAAGGAACTGGGCCTGCCTTTGATCGTCAAACCTGCCCATGAAGGCTCCAGTATCGGCATGGCTAAAGTGAACTCGGCCGCCGAATTGATCGACGCATGGAAAGCGGCAAGTACCTACGATTCGCAAGTGTTGGTGGAACAGTGGATTCAAGGTCCCGAGTACACCATCGCCACCCTGCGTGGCCAGGTATTGCCGCCCATCGCCTTGGGCACGCCCCACACTTTTTACGATTACGATGCCAAGTACCTGGCTTCCGATACCCAGTACCGGATCCCCTGCGGCCTTGACGCAAGCAAAGAACAGGAATTGATGGACCTCACGGCGAAAGCCTGTGAGGCGCTGGGTATCGCCGGTTGGGCGCGGGCAGACGTGATGCAGGACGACCAAGGGAATTTCTGGTTCCTGGAAGTCAACACCGCACCGGGCATGACCGACCACAGCCTGGTCCCTATGGCCGCGCGCGCAGCCGGCCTGGATTTCCAGCAGTTGGTGCTGGCGATCCTGGCGGCCAGCGTTGCCGGTGAAGAAAGGCAGCGAGGCTAAGACATGAAAGGCGCATCGCTTCGTCATCAGCCCCCACCCGCACCCGGCCGCAAGCCGGTGCCACGGGGTGCCAGCCGAATGGTGGCTAAAGAGCCGATGTCGGCGCGCCTGCCGAAAGCCAACTTTGGTTTCCTCAAGGCGCTGTTCTGGCCGGTGTTGCTGGTGGTGTTGGGCTTCGGCACTTACGAAGGCGCGCAGCGTCTATTGCCTTATGCCGACCGGCCGATCACCAAGATCAGCGTGCAGGGCGACTTGAGCTACATCAGCCAGCAAGCGGTGCAGCAGCGCATCGGCCCGTTCCTGGCGGCGAGCTTCTTCACCATCGACCTGGCCGGCATGCGCCGGGAGCTGGAGCAGATGCCGTGGATCGCCCACGCCGAAGTCCGCCGTGTATGGCCGGACCAGGTGACGATCCGCCTGGAAGAACAACTGCCCGTGGCCCGTTGGGGCGATGAGGCGCTGTTGAACAACCAGGGCCAGGCGTTCACCCCGCGTGAGCTGGCCAATTACGAGCACCTGCCGCAGCTGTTCGGGCCGCAGCGGGCGCAGCAGCAAGTGATGCAGCAGTACCAGGCCTTGAGCCAGATGCTGCGGCCGCTGGGCTTCTCCATTGCACGCCTGGAATTGCGTGAACGGGGCAGCTGGTTTTTGACGACCGGGGCAGGCAGTTCCGGCCCGGGCATCGAGTTGTTGCTGGGACGCGACCGCTTGGTGGAAAAGATGCGCCGCTTTATTGCCATCTATGAAAAGACCTTGAAAGAACAGATTACGAACATTGCGAGCGTCGACCTGCGTTACGCCAACGGCCTTGCCGTCGGCTGGCGTGAACCGGCTGCGCCCACGGCAGCGCAACCCGCTGTCGCGAAGAATTAAGAAGAGGCAGGACCCATGGCAAACGTGCAAAGCGGCAAAATGATCGTCGGTCTCGATATCGGCACCTCCAAGGTGGTGGCGCTGGTGGGCGAGGTCGGGGAAGACGGCACGATCGAAATCGTCGGTATTGGCACGCATCCGTCCCGGGGCCTGAAGAAGGGCGTGGTGGTGAACATCGAGTCCACCGTGCAATCGATCCAGCGCGCCATCGAAGAAGCGCAGCTGATGGCCGGTTGCCGGATTCACTCGGCGTTCGTCGGCGTAGCGGGCAATCACATCCGCAGCCTGAACTCCCACGGCATCGTGGCGATCCGCGACCGCGAAGTCAGCGCGGCCGACCTTGAGCGCGTACTCGACGCCGCCCAGGCCGTGGCGATCCCGGCGGACCAGCGCGTGCTGCACACCCTGCCGCAGGACTACGTGATCGACAACCAGGAAGGCGTGCGCGAGCCCCTGGGCATGTCAGGCGTGCGCCTGGAAGCCAAGGTCCACGTGGTGACCTGCGCGGTCAATGCCGCACAGAACATTGAAAAGTGCGTGCGTCGCTGCGGCCTGGAAATCGACGACATCATTCTCGAGCAACTGGCTTCGGCCTACTCGGTACTGACCGACGACGAAAAAGAACTGGGCGTGTGCCTGGTCGACATCGGCGGCGGCACCACCGACATCGCGATCTTCACCGAGGGTGCGATCCGTCACACCGCCGTGATCCCGATTGCCGGCGACCAGGTCACCAACGACATCGCCATGGCGTTGCGCACACCGACGCAGTACGCCGAAGAGATCAAGATCCGCTATGCCTGCGCCCTGGCCAAACTGGCCGGCGCCGGCGAAACCATCAAGGTGCCGAGCGTGGGCGACCGTCCACCGCGCGAGCTGTCGCGCCAGGCCTTGGCCGAAGTGGTCGAGCCGCGCTACGACGAGCTGTTCACCCTGATCCAGGCGGAACTGCGCCGCAGCGGCTACGAAGATTTGATCCCGGCCGGCATCGTGCTGACCGGTGGCACCTCGAAGATGGAAGGCGCGGTCGAACTGGCCGAAGAGATCTTCCACATGCCAGTTCGCCTGGGCGTGCCCCATGGCGTCAAAGGCCTGGGCGACGTGGTGCGCAACCCGATTTATTCCACCGGTGTGGGCTTGCTGTTGTACGGGCTGCAAAAGCAGACCGACGGCATTTCCCTGTCGGGCCCGAGCATCCGCGACAGCTACCGCGGCGACGACGAAGCGAAAGCGCCGTTGTTCGAACGGTTGCAGGCTTGGGTCAAAGGCAATTTCTAACGATTTACCGCAACACCGTAAAAAAAAGCAGTAGGCGAAAAAACTAGAGAATACGAAAGGAGAGGGAAAATGTTCGAACTCGTAGACAACATCCCCGCAAGCCCGGTCATCAAAGTGATCGGTGTCGGCGGTGGCGGCGGCAACGCTGTCAACCATATGGTCAAGAGCAACATTGAAGGCGTTGAATTCATCTGCGCCAACACTGATGCCCAGGCGCTGAAGAGCATCGGCGCGCGGACCATCCTGCAATTGGGCACCGCCGTGACCAAGGGCCTCGGCGCCGGCGCCAACCCGGAAGTCGGCCGTCAAGCCGCGCTGGAAGACCGCGAGCGTATCGCCGAAGTGCTGCAAGGCACCAACATGGTGTTCATCACCACCGGCATGGGCGGCGGTACCGGTACCGGTGCAGCGCCGATCATCGCCGAAGTGGCCAAGGAAATGGGGATTCTGACGGTCGCCGTCGTGACCCGTCCGTTCCCGTTCGAAGGCCGCAAGCGCATGCAGATCGCCGACGAAGGTATCCGTCTGCTGTCTGAAAGCGTCGACTCGTTGATCACCATCCCCAACGAGAAGCTGCTGACCATCCTGGGCAAGGACGCGAGCCTGCTGTCCGCGTTCGCCAAGGCTGACGATGTACTGGCCGGTGCCGTTCGCGGTATCTCCGACATCATCAAGCGCCCGGGCATGATCAACGTCGACTTCGCCGACGTGCGTACCGTGATGAGCGAAATGGGCATGGCGATGATGGGCACTGGCTGCGCCAGCGGTCCGAACCGTGCGCGTGAAGCCACCGAAGCGGCCATCCGCAACCCGTTGCTCGAAGACGTGAACCTGCAAGGCGCACGCGGCATCCTGGTGAACATCACCGCCGGTCCTGACCTGTCCCTGGGTGAGTACTCCGACGTGGGTAGCATCATCGAAGCCTTCGCTTCCGAGCACGCGATGGTCAAAGTCGGCACCGTGATCGATCCGGACATGCGCGACGAACTGCATGTGACCGTGGTCGCGACCGGCCTGGGCGCAAAAATCGAGAAGCCTGTAAAGGTCATCGACAATACCGTTCACACCGGCCACAACAGTCACGCCAGCCAAGCGGCTGCCGCTCCAGCGCCTGCGCGCCAGGAACTGCCGTCGGTGAACTACCGTGATCTGGACCGTCCGACCGTGATGCGCAATCAGGCTCAGGCCGGTGCTGCAGCGTCCCGTAGCCCGAATCCGCAAGATGACCTGGACTACCTGGACATCCCGGCATTCCTGCGTCGTCAGGCCGATTAATGGAATGTATCAGGGCTATGAAGGTGATTGGTGTTCAGCAAAGGTCTGGTCTGCTATTATCGCCAGCCTTTGTTGATACCAGTTCGCAATTTGCGCTGAAGCGGTCCAAGCCATGATTAAACAACGCACCCTGAAGAATATTATTCGTGCCACAGGTGTAGGTCTGCACTCCGGGGAGAAGGTATACCTGACCCTCAAACCTGCACCTGTCGACACCGGCATCGTGTTTGTTCGTGCCGACCTGGACCCTGTGGTGCAGATTCCTGCTCGCGCGGAAAACGTCGGCGAAACCACGATGTCGACCACATTGGTCAACGGTGACGTCAAGGTGGACACGGTGGAGCACTTGCTCTCGGCCATGGCTGGCCTGGGCATCGATAACGCCTACGTCGAGCTCTCCGCGTCCGAAGTCCCCATCATGGATGGCAGCGCTGGTCCCTTCGTATTCTTGATTCAATCTGCCGGCCTGGAAGAACAGGACGCAGCCAAGAAGTTCATTCGCATTCTGCGGGAAGTGACAGTAGAAGACGGCGACAAGCGCGCCACCTTCGTCCCGTTCGAAGGCTTTAAAGTGAGCTTTGAGATCGATTTCGATCACCCGGTATTTCGCGACCGCACCCAAAGCGCAAGCGTGGATTTTTCCAGTACTTCGTTCGTAAAAGAAGTCAGCCGCGCCCGCACCTTTGGTTTCATGAGTGACATCGAGTACCTGCGCAAGCACAACCTCGCACTCGGCGGCAGCGTTGAAAACGCCATTGTGGTCGACGCGGATGGTGTACTGAACGAAGACGGCCTTCGCTATGAAGACGAATTCGTGAAGCACAAGATCCTCGATGCAATCGGTGACCTCTACCTGTTGGGCAATAGCCTGATAGGCGAGTTCAAAGGCTTCAAGTCGGGCCACGCCCTTAACAACCAGCTGCTGCGCAAGTTGATTGAGCAGACAGATGCTTGGGAAGTCGTGACCTTCGAAGATGCCAGCACCGCACCGATCTCTTACATGCGTCCCGTTGCGGCGGTGTAAGTAACAACTCTCTTTCTTTAGTTTTTAAGGGCTGCCTTCGGGTGGCCCTTTTTATTTTCCGTGGCGAGCGAGCCACAATGGCCTGTTCGCCTCAGTCATCGCGCCGTTGCCTCCACGATGCAATTGCGCCCACTGTGCTTGGCTTCATACAGCGCGCGGTCCGCACTGAGCTGCAAGTCCTCCAGGGACATGCGACTGCGCTTGTCCCACGTACTCAGGCCAATGCTCACGGTAATCGGCCGTTCATCCCCTGCCACCCGTGGCAAGTGCTCGACGCCGCGGCGGATATGCTCGGCGATTAGCCATGCGCCCCTGATATCGGTAGACGGCAACACCACGGCGAACTCTTCACCGCCATAACGTGCGGCCAGGTCGGCCGGGCGACGGATGTTGCCGCCGATCACCTGGGCGACGTTGCGCAACGCCTCATCGCCGCCGTGATGGCCATGACGGTCGTTGAATGCCTTGAAGTGGTCGACGTCGATCATCAACAGCGTCAGCGGTTCGGCGGAGCGCTGGGCGCGGTCCCATTCCAGGCGCAGGCGTTGGTCCAGAATGCGCCGGTTGGCCAGGCCGGTGAGCGCGTCGGTGGCTGCCAGTTCTGACAGCACTTTCTCCGCGCGAAAACGGCGGCGCAGTTCCCGGCGCAGCATCCAGGTCAGCCATAACAGGCCGATACACAGGATGCCGGTGGCGCCGCCGGTCAGCGTCGCCGCGCGCTTCCATGGCGCGAACACGTCCTCACTGGACAACGCCACGACCACAATCAGCGGCAGCTCGCCGACATTGGTGAAGGTATACAGGCGCTCCTTGCCGGTGATGGTCGAGATGGCCCGAAAGCTGCCGCTTCCTTCGCGCAGCATGCGCTTGAAGTTGGGGCGATCACTCAGGTCCTTGTTGATCATGTCGCGCTCCAGCAGCGGTTGCTGGGCCAGGAGAATGCCGTGGCTGCTCAACAGGTTGACCGAGCTGCTATTGCCGATGGTCAGGCTGTTGAACAACTGATCGAAGTACGCCAGGCGCATGGTGGCCACCGCGACCCCGAGGAACTCGCCGTTGGCGCCGGTGACGCGGCGGCTGAACGCGATGCGCCAGACTTGCTCGCAATGGCACTGAATCATGAACGGCCGGCTGATGAACAGGTCGCTCTGGTTGGTGATTTTATGCACGAGGAAGTAATCGCGATCAGCCAAATTACGCGAGGTCGGCTTGAGCGTCGAAGAGTCAGCAACGACGGCGCCATTGGCGTCCAGCAACAGCACTTGGTCTTTGAACAGCGCGGCCGTCGACAGCTCGAATTGCACCAGATGCCGGATATCCCCAGATACCTTGGACAAATCCGTGCGCTGCGTGGCGGCGATCAACCCTTGCAGCGCGAGGTCGTATAGCTCGACGTTACGCAGCACATCGGCGTTGATCAGTTGGGTGATGTTGGTGGTTGAGCGTTTCGCCGCCTGCAGGGTGCTGGCGTGTTCGCGGATCAACAGCACCGCGACGATAATCACAATCAATGCGACGGTGAAGCCGCTGCCTAGCATCAACAATAATTCTGTGCGTTCAGATGGGGTACGAAAAGGGCGTGGACTCATCGGGCAGACTTCAACGGTGAAGATACTGGCAGTTTAGTTCTACCCGATGAAAATTGATTGTTTGGTTGCAAAGAAAGTGCGGCGACTTAGAACACGTTGATCGGATAGTCGACGATCACCCGGTATTCATCCACATCCCGATCCACCGCCGAGTAGCCATTGCTGCCGCGGTTGGTCGCCCATTGCAGACGCAGGGACAGATCCTTGGCCTTGCCGCCCTGTACCACGTATTTCACGTCGATGTCCCGTTCCCAGTGCTTGGCGTCCTGGCCGTCGGCGCTGTACCAGGCGCTGTAGCCCCGGCTGGTGGGATCGACTTTGCTCAGGTCGGTCTTACCGCTGCTGTAGGACACGGCAGTGGTCAGGCCCGGCATGCCGAGGCCGATGAAGTCGTAGGCGTACTTGAGCTTCCACGACCGCTCGTTGGGGCCGTTGAAGTCCGAGTATTGCTGGGAGTTGTCCAGGTACACGCTGTCGCCCTGGGTGATGTAGTCGAACGGTGTGTTGCCGTTGACCCGCTGGTACGCGGCGGTGACGCTGTGGCTGCCCACGACTACGGTGAAATGCAGGCTGTAGGTGTTGTTGTCGATGTTACCCAGCAACGACTGGCCGCTGTCTTGGGTGTGGTAGTAGTGCAGGCCGGGGTTGAGGCTGACCAGGTCGTTCAGCGCGTAGGTGTAGTCCAGGTCGTAGTAGTACTGGTGCCACACATCCTTGAGTTCGGCGGCGTACAGGTTGCTGGTCAGTCCCGGCACGCCGCTGAACGACACGCCGGCCCAGTCCAGGTGCTGGCTGTCGGTGTGTTCCGGCAGTGTGCCGTAGCTGGTGCCGATGCGCTGGTGGCCGCTCTGGTTGTAGAGCTTGGTGAAGCTGGCCTGGCCGCCTTCGATCATCCAGCCGTCGAGGCTGTGGTTGGTCAGGCTTACGCCGCGAAAGGTCTGGGGCAGCATGCGGGTCATGCCGCCGGCGATCACCGGGTTGTTGAGGAACAGGTCGCCGGCTTTCAGTTCCGTGTCGAACGCGTGCATCTTCAACGTGCCGCCTGCGGTGGAGAACGACCCCGGCGCCTTGCCGCTGCCTTGACTGTTGCCGTATGGAAGGATGCTCGAACCGTCGGTGCCGCCACCGCCGTCGAGCTTGAGTCCGAGCATGGCGTGGGCATCCAGGCCGAAACCGACGGTGCCCTGGGTGTAGCCGGATTCGAAGATGCCGAGAAAGCCCTGGCCCCATTCTTTGTTGTCATCGGTGTGGATGTCGTGACGGTCGCGGTTCATGTAGTAGTTGCGGGCGTTGAGCTTGAGGCTTGCGCCTTCGACGAAACCGTCGGCGGGGGTGGTGTCTGCTGCGTGGGCGAGGGGGACGATCGTTGCTGTAATCGCGAGGAATAACGGGGTGAACGTCAGCGAGTTCTTCACCGGTGGAGCTCCTTTGGTCAAACGGAAACGGCCAATGTCGTGGGGGTGTGCCTGGCCTTTTTTGCGGCAAAAAAAAAGCCGCTGAAGTCAGCGGCTTTAAGACAGATTCCCAGTGTAGAGCCCTGGAAAAAAGTCGAGGGAAATTCGGGTAAGCGGGTCAGCTGTCTTTGCCGTCGCGCTCATCGATGCGTCAAATTAACGCAGGCGAGCGCTGCGATACAGAGTGTAACAAGATAATGACTGTTGCCCAAATCGCAACAGTCAGAGATTTAGCGCATGCCAATGTGGGAGGGGGCAAGCCCCCTCCCACATTGGTCTGAAGTGTTCTCAAGCGTTAGACCGGCAGGGTAATACCGAAGGTGTTGCCGCCGGCGTCACTGCGCACGAATACATCGCCGCCATGCATCAGCGCAATCGCCTTGACGATGGCCAGCCCCAGCCCATGGTTGGCGCCACTGTTGCTGCGCGATGCGTCCACCCGATAGAAGCGTTCGAACAGCCGAGGCAGGTGCTCGCTGGCAATCGCGTCGCCGGGGTTGGTCACGGCGATCGCCACCTGATGCTCCCGCACGTCGATGTTCACCGCGATGACCTGCCCTGGCGCGGTGTGCTGCACCGCGTTGCTCAGCAGGTTGATCAGTGCGCGGCGCAGGTGGGCTCTTTCGATCTGCACCTGGGCGTCGCCGTGGACGTGCACCCGGACCTGGGCGTCTTCGAGGATGAAGTCCAGGTAGTCGAGGGTGGTCGCCACTTCGTCGGCCAGGGAGCTCTCGATCAGCTTGGTGGCCTTGCTGCCCTGGTCGGCGCTGGCGAGGAACAGCATGTCGTTGATGATCGAACGCAGGCGCTCCAGTTCTTCCAGGTTCGATTGCAGCACCTCGAAATAATGTTCGGCCGAGCGCCCGCGTGTCAGGGCCACCTGGGTCTGGCCGATCAGGTTGGTCAGGGGCGAGCGCAGTTCATGGGCGACGTCGGCATTGAACGATTCCAGGCGCGAGTAGGCCTGTTCGACGCGGTCCAGGGTGGCGTTGAACGAGTTGACGAACTGACGCAACTCCGGCGGCAGCGGCGACAGTTGCAGGCGCCCGGAGAGTTTCGGCGGTGCGAGTTTCTGCGCTTCGTCCGAGAGTTTACTCAGCGGCTTGAGGCCGATGCGCGAGACCCAGAACCCCAGCAGCGCCGCCAGCACCACGCCGATAAACGCCAGGCTGATCAGCGCCACCAGCAAGTGGTGCTGGGTGGCGCGGAAGTTTTCGGTGTCGATGGCGATCATGAAGCGCAACGGCGGGCGCTGGTCCTGGGCGGGGAACTGGCTCACCAGCACCTTGAACGGTTCGGTGTGATTGGCCAGGCGCAAGTCGCGCTTGCCGGTCGGGCCGGTGGCGAAGGCGCGGATCTGTGCGTCCGGGCTGCCATATTCGTAGTTCGGGTCGCTGCTCACCACCCAGAAACGGATGCGCTTGTCTTCCTCGGCCAACAACTTGAGTTTGGCCTTGATCTTGGTCCAATGCTCCGGCGTGCCGAAGCGCTTCACCGAGGACTCCAACACGCTGTAGCGCGCATCCAGTTCGGCCTCGGGTAACAGGCCCAAGCCACGGTCCACCTGCTGATAGAGCGCGCCGCCGATCAACAGGAAGATCAGCAGCGCCACCAGGGTGAACATGCCGCTCAAGCGCAGCGCGATGGAGTTAGTTGACACCGCGGTTCTCCAGCACATAACCCATGCCACGGATGGTGTGCAGCAGCTTCTGTTCGAACGGCCCGTCGAGCTTGGCGCGCAGGCGTTTGATCGCGACTTCGACCACGTTGGCGTCGCTGTCGAAGTTGATGTCCCAGACCATCTCCGCGATGGCGGTCTTGGACAGGATCTCACCCTGGCGCCGCGCCAATACGCTGAGCAGCGAGAACTCCTTGGCGGTCAGGTCCAGGCGCACGCCGTTGCGGCTGGCCTTGCGGCTGATCAGGTCGATCCACAGGTCGGCGACCGTCACCTGCACCGGTTCGTGCCCGCCACTGCGGCGGGTCAGGGCTTGCAGGCGCGCCACCAGCTCCAGGAACGAAAACGGCTTGCCCAGGTAATCGTCGGCGCCTTCACGCAGGCCGCGAATGCGGTCTTCCACGCGTTCGCGGGCGGTGAGCATGATCACCGGCGTTTGCTTGCGCGCACGCAGGGCACGCAACACGCCGAAGCCGTCGAGACCGGGCAGCATCACGTCGAGCACGATCACCGCGTAATCGTTTTCCAGCGCCAGGTGCAAACCTTCGACGCCTTCACGCGCCACGTCGACGGTGTAGCCTTGCTCCGTCAGGCCGCGATGCAGGTAGTCCGCGGTTTTTTCTTCATCTTCAACGATCAGTACGCGCATGACCCCGCCTTAATGTGTGGTCGCCAACGCGGGCGTTGGTGTGGGCCGGTGGAAAAACCGCTCAAGGTACAAGTATATGATCGGCGTGGTGAACAGCGTCAGCGCCTGGCTCACCAGCAAGCCGCCGACCACCGCGATCCCCAGCGGTTGGCGCAGTTCCGCGCCGGGGCCTGCGCCGAGCATCAGCGGCACGGCGCCGAGCAGGGCGGCGAGGGTGGTCATGATGATCGGCCGGAACCGCGTGACGCAGGCTTCGTAGATCGCTTCCTCCGGCGGCAGGCCTCTGACCCGCTGGGCTTCGAGGGCGAAGTCGATCATCAGGATGCCATTCTTCTTCACGATGCCGATCAGCAACACCAGGCCGATCAAGGCCATGATCGAAAAGTCCTGGCCCAGCAGCCACAACATGATCAACGCGCCCAAGCCAGCCGAGGGCAGGGTGGAAATGATCGTCAGCGGGTGGACGAAACTTTCGTACAACACGCCGAGAATGATGTACACCGCCACCAGCGCCGCGAGGATCAGCCACGGCTGGCTGGCCAGCGAACTCTGGAACGCCTGGGCCGCGCCCTGGAAGTTGCCGAGGATGGTGGCCGGCATGCCGATTTCGTTCTTGGCCTGGTTGAGCATGATCACCGCATCCCCCAACGCCACGCCGGGCGCCAGGTTGAACGACAGGTTGGCCGCCGGGAACATGCCGTCATGGCTGATGGACAGCGGGCCCACGCTGGGCGGGTCGACCTTGGCCAGGGCCGACAACGGCACCATCTCGTTGGTCAGCGGCGAGCGCAGATAGAAGTAATTGAGGCTTTCGGCTTTGCCGCGTTGCTGGGTATCGAGTTCCAGCACCACTTGGTATTGGTTGATTTCGGTCTGGAACTCGTTGATCTGGCGCTGGCCGAACGCGTCGTACAACGCCTGGTCGACATCGGTGGCGGTCAGGCCGAAGCGCGCGGCGGCCTGGCGGTCGATGCTGATGTGGGTGATGCTGCCGCCCAGTTGCAGGTCGTTGGACAGGTCGCGAAACGCCGGGTTGGCGCGCAGTTTTTCGGTGAGGCGCTGGGTCCAGGTATTCAATGTCGCGCCGTCGTTGCTCTTGAGCACGTACTGGTACTGGGCGCGGCTGGGGCCGGAGCTGAGGTTGATGTCCTGGCCAGCGCGCAGGTACAGCACGATGCCCGGCACCTTCGCCAGTTTCGAGCGGATGCGGTCGATGAACTGGCTGGCGGACACGTCGCGATCGCCGCGGTCTTTCAAGGCGATCCAGAAACGGCCGTTGGCGATGGTCTGGTTGCTGCCGGTGACGCCCACCGAATGGGAAAACGTTGCCACCGCCGGGTCAGCCTTGATGATCTCGGCCAGGGCCTTGTGCTTGGCGACCATGTCCGGGAACGACACATCGGCCGCCGCTTCGCTGGTGCCAAGCACGAAGCCGGTGTCTTGCACCGGGAAAAAACCCTTGGGGATGAACACGTAGCCGACCACCGCCAGCGCCAGCGTGACCACGAAGATCGCCAGCATGCTGCGTTGATGGACCAGGGCGCGGCGCAGGTTGCGCGCATAGCCGGCCAGCAGGCGTTCGCTGAAACCGGGCTTGGCCTGGGCCGGATGGGTCGGGGCGCGCATGAACAGCGCCGCCAGGGTCGGCGCCAGGGTCAGCGAAACCACCACCGAAATCAGGATGGTCGAGGTCGCCGTCAGTGCGAATTCCTTGAACAGGCGCCCGACCACGCCGCCCATGAACAGCAGCGGAATGAACGCCGCCACCAGCGAGAAGCTGATGGACACCACGGTAAAGCCAATCTCGCCGGCGCCCTTGATCGCCGCTTCACGCTTGCCCAGCCCGGCTTCGAGATGGCGGTGAATGTTCTCCACCACCACGATCGCATCGTCCACCACAAAGCCCACGGCGATGACGATCGCCACCAGGGTCAGGTTGTTCAGGCTGAAGCCCATCAGGTACATCAGGGCGAAGCTGGCGATCAGCGACACCCCGAGCACGCTCGACACAATCAACGTCGCCGACAGCTGGCGCAGGAACAACGCCATCACCGCCACCACCAGCAGCACGGCGATCAGCAGGGTCACTTCCACTTCATGCAGGGAGGCGCGGATGGTCTTGGTGCGGTCGCTCAACACGCTGACCTGCACCGACGCCGGCAGCATGGCCTGCAGGCGCGGCAGTTGCGCTTGAATGCGGTCGACGGTCTCGACGATGTTCGCGCCGGGCTGGCGTGAGATCACCAGGTTGACCCCCGGGGTGTCGCCGGACCAGGCCTGTACGTAGGCGTTTTCCGAGCCGTTGATGACTTTAGCGATATCGCGCAGTTGAACCGGCGCGCCATTCTTGTAGGACACGATCAGTTGGGCGTAGTCCCCGGGTTGAAACAGCTGGTCGTTGGTCGACAGCGTCGACACGCTGTTCTCCCCGTAGATCGCGCCTTTGGCCAGGTTCAGGCTCGACTGCTGGATCGCCACGCGGATGTCGGCCAGGGTCAGGCCGATGGCCGCGAGCTTGTCGGGCGAAGCCTGCACGCGAATCGCCGGACGTTGCTGGCCGGTGATGTTGATCTGGCCGACGCCGTCGATCTGGCTGATCTGCCGTGCCAGCAGGGTTTCCACGTAATCGCTCAGCTCGGTGCTGGGCATGCTGTCGGAACTGACGCTGAGGATCAGCACCGGGCTGTCTGCCGGGTTGACCTTCTTCCAGGTCGGCAGGGTCGGCATATCCCTGGGTAGCTTGCCGGACGCGGTGTTGATCGCCGCCTGGACTTCCTGGGCGGCGGTGTCGATGCTCTTGTTCAGGGTGAATTGCAGGGTCAAGAGGCTGGAGCCCAAGGCGCTGCTGGAGGTCATCTGGGTCATGCCGGGGATGGCGCTGAATTGCACCTCCAGCGGCGTGGCCACCGACGAGGCCATGGTGTCCGGGCTGGCGCCGGGCAGTTGCGCGCTGACCTGGATTGTCGGAAATTCCGCTTCCGGCAGCGGGGCGATGGCCAGTTGCGGGAAGGCAATCAGCCCGAGCAACACCAGGGCGAAGGTCAGCAGCAGGGTCGCGACCGGGTGGTCGACGCACCACGCCGACGGCGAGCGGCTGGCGTTCATGGTTGCACCTTGGCGTCGACGGTCTGGATCACTTGCGGCGGTTCTTTGAGCACGTCGACCCGAGCGCCGGCCTTGAGCCGCGACTGGCCATCGCTGACGAGCACATCACCGGCCTGTACGCCTTTGATGAGCGTCACGTCGCTGTTCTGGTAGGTGACCTGCACCGGCACCACCTCCACCTTGTCGCCGTTGACCCGGTACACAAAGTGCGCGTCCAGGCCGCGTTGCACCACGGTCGGCGGCACCACCAGGGCGTTTTTGTCGAGGCCGGTCTGGATCTTGATGGTCACCAGTTGCCCCGGCCACAGGCGCTGCGTGGCGTTGTTGAACTCGGCCTTGGCGCGCAGGGTGCCGGTGGTGGAACTGATCTGGTTGTCGATCAGGCTCAGGTGGCCTTCACCGAGCAGGTCGCCGGTCTGGCCGTCGGTGTCGGCGCCCAGGTAGGCGTCGACGCTGGCTGGGATAGGGGCCGCGATCAGGCTTTGCAGAGTGGGCAGCATCTGTTGCGGCAGGGAAAATTCGACGGCAATCGGGTCGATCTGCGTCACCGAGAACAGCCCCTGGGCATCGCTCGTGCGCAGGAAGTTGCCTTCATCCACCGTGCGAATCCCTACGCGGCCGCTGACCGGCGAGCGAATCTGAGTGTAGGAAAGCTGCACCTTTGCCGCATCAATCGCCGCCTGATTGCCCTGGACGGTGGCATTGAGTTGGTTGACCAACGCCTGTTGCTGGTCATAGGTCTGCTTGGACACGCCGTCGTCGACACTCAATGCCTTGTAGCGCTTGAGGTTGATCAGCGCGACTTGCAACTGCGCCTGGTTTTCCGCCAACAGCGCCTTGGCCTGCTCGAGGCTGGCGCGGATCGAGCGGTCATCGATGGTCGCCAACAGGTCCCCGGCCTTGACCTGCTGGCCTTCCTTGACCAGTAATCGGGTGAGGATGCCGTCGACCTGTGGGCGGATCACCACGCTGTGCAACGACAGCACCGTCCCAATGCCGCTGACGAAACGCGGGATGTCCTGTTGCGCCACGCTCACCACCCGTACCGGGATCGCTGTCGGCGCCGCCAGTTTGGGTTTGGCCGGCCGCGTCAGGGCCCAGGCTGCAATCGCCAGCACCACGAGGACTCCGACGATCAGCGCGGTTTTTCGTTGAATTTGCATGGAAGTGAGGTGCCAGGGCAGAGGAACGGAAGAGTGAGGTGTCTTTATAGCCCGTCAACCCGGTCAGCAAGGTGACTGCTAACTGACAGCGCTGTCAGTAAACGCCGACCATTCGTACAGGCGGTGGTTAAAGATCCTGAGGGCGCAGGTATACTGCGCGCCAGTGTGGCCCGCAAGCTGGCCCCGCATCAATTTTTGCCTGCTCCGGAGCTTCCATGACTTCCCCGACACATCCCCCTGTTGAAGCGGCCGACCTCGTCGATCCGGCCAGCGCTGAAAGCGTTGAAAAAACCGAGATCCCGGCGTTCAAGTTTCCGTTCAAACCGGGTGAACTGGCCGGGGCCAAGAATGCCGCCCAGCCGTGGTACAAGAACGGCGCCAAGAACGGGCATACCAAGTCCCCAGGCATGGCGCCGCCGGGCACCCGTCGTTCGATGGGTAAACGCTGAGAATAATAAGTCGCACGCTGTGTCGACTATTGCCTACAACGTCTGCTGAAATTTCTGATTGTAGGGCCACGACCGTTTCTTGAAAGCTTGCACAGCCTCCGTGCCGCCCCGGCGTTTTCCGTCGGTGCGGGAGGGTGAGGTTGGACTTTCCGGAAAAGGACGTTTCCTGTGGCTCTGATACACATTTGTGCCGTGCTCGCGTTATTGCTGGCGGCCGATAACGTTGCCGCCGGTGAGTCGCCACGGCGCGAGATCCGTTTCGCCGTCGCTGCGCAATTCTCGCCTTTCCAGAGCCGCAACCCGCAAGGCCAACTGGTCGGCCTGAACATCGACCTGGGTAACGCCCTGTGCGTGCAGTTGAATGTGCGTTGCACCTGGGTCGACCAGGTGCTGGTGGAAAACTTCCCGGCCCTGGAGGCCCGGCAGTTCGACGCAATCATGGGCATGGCGCCTACGTCGATGCGTCGGCGCTGGGTCAACTTCACCGATGAGCTGTATCCGTTCACCACGCGCCTGGTCGCCCGCAGAACATCCGGCCTGCTGCCGACCGTGCGGTCGCTCAAGGGCAAGCGTGTCGGGGTGTTGCTGGGCAGTAATCGCGAAGCCTTCGCCCGAGCGCGGTGGGCGCCCAAGGGCGTTATCGTCAAGAGCTTCTGGCTCAATGACGAACTGATTCGCAGCCTGGTGGCGGGGGATATCGATGCGACCCTGCAAGGCACCGTGGAAATCCGTGAGGTGCTGCTCGATACCGTCGATGGCCAGGACTTTGACTTCCTCGGCCCCGCGATTTCGGCCGAACTCCTGGGCAGCGGCGTGGCGATCGCGGTGCGCAAGCCCGATACCGCCTTGCGCAATGCCCTCAACTGCGCCCTTGAACAACTGATGCAAAGCGGCGAATACCAACGGATCATTCAGCCCTACCGCCTGGATGCCGTTTCCGTCGCGCCCAACGACTAGGCGGCGCGCAGCGGGATAAACGCATAGTTGGCCGGCACCTCGGTGGCAAGCTGTGCCCCCGCGTCCAGCAACTGTTCGGCAATGTCCATCGCGGACACATGAAACACCCACTCATTCGCCACGCCAGGCTGGCTCGCCGCCCGCTCGATCGCCTGGGTAAAGGCATCCATCTGCGGCAGGTACGCCGTAAAGCCATCGCCCTTGAGCGCCGTGGTGCGAATCCCCAACAGGGCACACACCGCCTCTTTGGTCTGCACATCGTCGCGGTCGGCCTGGCGCGAGCGGCGGATCAGTTCCGCCAGTTCCGCGTCCATCAACTCGCCGCCGGCAATCAATAGCGGGCCCTGTTCCCACGACTCCGGCGGGCATTCCTTGGCGGCAGGGTTCAACGGGATGTGCGGGTTGATCTCCATCGGATAGATGCGGCAGACCAACGGTCGGCGTTCATAGATGCGGCACAGGTTGTCTTCGTCAAGATTCCGGCAGCGTCCGGGGTTGTAGGCGGCAAAGGTGATGGCCACGAATGCCTGGGTCGTGCCGCTGGGCACCATCGCCGAACGGCGTTCGGCATGTTCGCGTTGTTGCAGTGGCAGGCCCAGGCCGTTGCCGAGAAAACCTTCCACCAGAACGATCACGCTGCCGCCGTCAGCCGCCCACTGGCGGGCTTCTGCGAGGGTCAGGGGGACATGGTGGTCGGTGCAGCATTTGCCACAACCGACGCAGGAAAAATGAGTGTTCATGGCAGATCTGTCACCAGGCTAGGTCGGAGGGCTCGCGCGAACGGTGACGGGTTTTCACCTCTTTTCAACGTTCGGGAGCACTGAAAGCAAGTTGTGCGCCAGTGCCCGTCAGTCTTCGCTGACCACATCGCGCAGCACGAACACCATGCCCGCGCTTTCATAGAGTTGCCGGGCGCGTCGGTTGCTTTCCAGGACCTTGAGGTCCACGTAGGGTTCGCCGCGCTGCTTGAACACCTGGAAGGTGTGCAGCAACAAGGCGCGGCCCAGCCCCTGGCCCTGGGCGCAGGGGTGTACAGACAGGTTCTTGATGAAGGCGCTGGTCCAGCACTGGGCCACGCCGAGGATGCCCTCGGCGTTGCTCGCCACCAGGCACAGCGTGGGGTCGAACTCGGCATCGGTCACGAACTGCCGCTGCCAGGTTTGCAGGTCGGCGACGTGGCCGCCGCCTTGCGCCTGGGTCATGCGCAACACCGCGTGAATCGCCGGGGCCCATGCGTCGCGGTAGTGATCCAACTGCGTACCGGCCGGCCACTGCGGCGCGGGCAGGTCGCGGGTGAGGTCGCGGCGTAGCAGTTGGAAATACTCGGCCACCGCTTACAGGCCCTTTTGCGCCACGGTCTGGGCGGCCACCACCAGGCATTTGGTCAGTTCGGGCGAGGAGAATTTGGTCAGCACCGCGTCGGCCCCGGCCACGCGCGCTTTTTCGCTGTTCATCGCGCTGTCCAGGGAGGTGTGCAACAGCACGTAAAGGTCCTGGAAGTCCGGGGTTTCGCGCAGGGTGCGGGTGAGGGCGTAACCGTCCATTTCGGACATTTCGATGTCCGACACCACCACATTGATCTGTTCGACGGTGCCCTGCAGTTCCAGCAGCACGTCGATCGCTTCCTTGGCGCTGCGTGCGGTGTGGCAGGTCAGGCCGAGGTTGCGCAGGGTGTGTACTGATTGTTGCAGGGCGACCTGGCTGTCATCCACCACCAGGATTCGCGCGTTGCCCAGCACTTCGGCCTCTTCCATGGTCAAGTCGGTCGGCGCCATTTCAATCGGTGCCGGGGCGATGCCGTGGATGACTTTTTCGATGTCCAGCACCTGCACCAGCCCGCCTTCCACCTGGGTGACCCCGGTGATAAACGAGCGATTGCCGCCGGCACCGAAGGGCGGCGGGCGGATATCGGTGGTCAGGCAATGCACGATCTTGCTCACCGCCTGTACATGCAGGCCCTGCTTGGAGCGGCTGACATCGGTGACGATCAGGCAGCCGCCGTCCGGGTCTTCCAACGGCATTTCGCCGAGGGCGCGGCTCAGGTCGATCACCGACAGCGAGGTGCCGCGCAGCATGGCGATACCTTTGACGTGCGGATGGGACTCCGGCAGCTTGGTCAGCGGCGGGCACGGGATGATTTCGCTGACTTTCAGCAGGTTAATGGCCATCAACTTGCCGCTGCGCAAGGTAAAGAGCAGAAGCGAGAGTGAGTCTGCGCGGGCTTTAGACGTGGACATAAAAACCTTCTGTGGATCAGGGTTGATCATCTATGGAGGGTTATCGACTTCATCGGCCCAGGCTTTAGGGGAATGGGCCGATGAAGTTGACTTATCTCAGCCCTTCCATACCTGCGGGTTGACCAGATCCTGCGGGCGGTGGCCGAGCAGGGCGCTGCGCAGGTTGTCGAGGGCGCGGTTGGCCATGGCTGTGCGGGTTTCGTGGGTCGCCGAGCCGATGTGCGGCAGGGTCACCGCATTGCTCAATTGGAACAGTGGCGACTCGGCCAGCGGTTCCTTTTCATACACGTCCAGCCCCGCCCCGCGAATACGCTGGGTTTGCAGGGCTTCGATCAGCGCCGGTTCGTCGACCACCGGGCCGCGGGAAATATTGATCAGGATCGCGCTGGATTTCATCAGCCCCAGCTCGCGATGACTGATCAGGTGCCGGGTCTTTTCGCTCAACGGCACCACCAGGCAGACGAAGTCCGCTTCGGCGAGTAACTGATCCAGGCTGCAGAACTGTGCGCCCAGTTCCTGCTCCAGTGCGGGCTTGCGGCTGTTGCCGCTGTACACAATCGGCATATTGAAGCCCAGGCGCCCGCGCCGGGCCACGGCGGCGCCGATATTGCCCATGCCGACGATGCCCAGTGTCTTGCCATGCACGTCGCAGCCGAACAACGACGCGCCAACGCTGGCTTTCCACTCGCCGGCCTTGGTCCAAGCGTCCAGCTCGGCCACCCGGCGTGCGCTGCTCATCAGCAGGGCGAAGGCGAGGTCGGCGGTGCTTTCGGTGAGGACGTCGGGGGTGTTGGTGAGCATGACCCCGCGTTCGTTGAGGTAGGCCACGTCATAGTTGTCATAGCCCACCGAGATGCTGGACACCACTTCCAGCCGGCTCGCGCCTTCGAGTTGCGCGCGGCCCAGCTTGCGCCCCACGCCGATCAGGCCGTGGGCATGGGGCAGGGCTTCATTGAACTGTGCATTGATGTCGCCCAGCTTGGGGTTGGGGGCGATCACCTCGAAATCCTGTTGCAGGCGTTCGATCATTTCCGGGGTGATACGGCTGAAGGCGAGGACAGTCTTTTTCATTGCAGGCGGGCTCATCGACTACGGAAGAATGCCAAGCAAGCTAACATTCCTGCCGGCAATTGTCAGGACACCGTTGAACCTCTGTGGGAAGGGGCTTGCCCCCGATAGCAGTGTGTCAGCCAATACCTGCATGACTTCACTACCGCTATCGGGGGCAAGCCCCCTCCTACATTTTTGACCGAGTCCAGCTTCCAGGCTCAGGTTGGTTATAAGGCCGCTCCTAAGAGCAAGAGCCAAATGAGTTCTATCTGATCCATGGAGATCCAAATGTGGGAGGGGGCTTGCCCCCGATAGCAGTGTGTCAGCCAATACATGCATGACTTCATTACCGCTATCGGGAGCAAGCCCCCTCCCACATTGGATCGCTATCGTCTGGCAGAAATCAGTTCGCCATCCGCACGCCGCCCAGGCTGCCGCTCAACTCATACGCGACCAATTCCGCCTGGTGCGCCGCGAGAATTTCCGGCAGCGAACCGCGCAGGTATTCCACCCAGGTCTTGATCTTCGCATCCAGGTACTGGCGCGATGGGTAAATGGCGTACAGGTTCAGTTCCTGGGAGCGATAGTTGGGCATCACCCGCACCAGCGTGCCGTTGCGCAGGCCTTCGATGGCGGCGTACACCGGCAACAGGCCGACGCCCATGCCGCTGGTGATGGCGGTTTTCATCGCATCGGCCGAGTTCACCAGGAACGGCGATGTGTTGATCGCGACACTTTCCTGGCCGTCAGGGCCGTTGAAGCTCCATTTATCCAGCAGGACCACCGGGCTGACCAGGCGCAGGCAGGCGTGGTTGAGCAGATCGTGGGGCCGTTGCGCGCAGCCTTTGGCCTTGACGTAGTCCGGCGAGGCGCAGGCGATGCTGTAGGTGATGCCCAGGCGCTGGGACACGAAGCCCGAGTCCGGCAGTTCGCTGGCCAGCACGATGGACACGTCGTAGCCTTCATCGAGCAAGTCCGGCACGCGGTTGGCCAGGGTCAGGTCGAAGGTCACGTCCGGGTGAGTGCGGCGGTAGCGGGCAATGGCGTCGATGACGAAATGCTGGCCGATACCGGTCATGGTATGCACTTTCAACTGGCCGGCGGGGCGCGCGTGGGCGTCGCTGGCTTCGGCCTCGGCTTCTTCGACGTAGGCCAGGATTTGCTCGCAGCGTAATAAATAGCGTTTACCCGCCTCCGTGAGTGCAATGCGGCGGGTAGTGCGGTTGAGCAAGCGGGTTTGCAGATGGGCCTCCAGGTTGGAGACCGCGCGCGAAATGTTGGCGGTGGTGGTGTCCAGTTGTGCGGCGGCGGCGGTGAAGCTGCCGGCTTCGGCCACAGAACTGAAGGCGCGCATGTTTTGCAAAGTGTCCATGGGGTGTTCTCAAGGGAGATAGCAAATTGTGACAGAAAGTTACGTAGACCAGTGATCCCTACGAAGGGATTATCGCCTGAACGGTAATAAAGATTCACAGGAATACCAGCTTATCGTCATTCCCCTCGCGTCCTAGAATTACACCACCTACCCTGCATCACCCACCTCAGGAATTCGCAGCAGTGCCGCGTCGCATCAGCAGAGAGCTGAAGACTCTCAGTGTTTGGGCCTTATCGTTAGCAATCAGCGGCTGCATCGGAACCGGAGGAATCGCCCCCCAAGACCAGGCCCTCAGCGCCAATACCCTGGCCACCGACGAGGCGATCCAGAGCGCCGCCCGGGACGCCCGCTGGCCCACCGCGCAATGGTGGCAGGCCTATGGCGATCCCCAGCTCAACCGCTGGGTCGAACTCGCGACCCACGACAGCCCGAGCCTGGCCATGGCTGCCGCGCGTGTGCGTGAAGCGCGGGCCATGGCCGGGATTGTCGAGTCGGCCGAGTCGTTGCAGATCAACAGCGACACCACCCTCAAGCGCCACAACTGGCCGAACGACCAGTTCTACGGCCCGGGTGCATTGAGCGGTTCCAACACCTGGGACAACAATACGTCCCTGGGCTTCAGCTACGCCCTCGACCTGTGGGGCCGCGAAAGCAACGCCACCGAGCGTGCCGTCGACCTGGCGCACATGAGCGTGGCCGAAGCACGCCAGGCCCAGCTCGAACTGCAGAACAACGTAGTGCGCGCCTATATCCAGCTGTCGTTGCATTACGCCAACCGCGACATCGTCGCGGCCACGCTGGCCCAGCAACAGCAGATTCTCGACCTGGCGAATAAACGCCTGAACGCGGGCATTGGCACGCATTTCGATGTGAGCCAGGCCGAAACCCCGTTGCCCGAGACCCATCGCCAACTCGATGCCCTGGACGAAGAGATCGCCCTGAGCCGCAACCAGTTGGCGGCGTTGGCGGGTAAAGGCCCGGGCGAGGGCGCGCGACTGCAACGTCCGACCTTGTCCCTCGGCGCGCCGCTGAAATTGCCGTCCAGCCTGCCCGCGCAATTGCTCGGCCAGCGCCCGGACGTGGTCGCCAGCCGTTGGCAGGTGGCAGCGCAGGCGCGTGGCATCGATGTCGCGCACGCCGGCTTCTATCCCAACGTCGATCTGGTCGGCAGCCTCGGCTACATGGCCACCGGCGGTGGCATGCTGGGCTTTCTGACCGGCAAGAAATTCAACTACAACGTCGGCCCGGCCATCACCCTGCCGATCTTCGACGGCGGCCGCCTGCGTTCGCAGCTGGGTGAAGCCAGCGCCGGCTATGACATCGCCGTGGCGCATTACAACCAGACCCTGGTCAACGCGCTCAAGGGCATCAGCGACCAGTTGATCCGCCGCGAATCCATGGACAAGCAAAAGGGCTTCGCCGCAGAGTCGGTGGCCTCGGCGCAGAAAACCTACGACATCGCGATGATCGCCTACCAGCGCGGCCTTACCGATTACCTCAATGTGCTGAACGCCCAGACCCTGTTGTTCCGCCAGCAGCAAGTCGAGCAGCAGGTGCAGGCCGCGCGTCTGACGGCCCACGCCGACCTGGTGACCGCCCTGGGCGGCGGGCTGGGCGCCGGCAACGATGTTCCGCAAGACACCAAGACTGTCCCGAGCAAGACCCCGGCGGCGCTCGCCGTGTTCGATCACTGAGTAGGATTTGATGACTCCCTTGCCTGCACCGCTGCGCTGGCTGTATTCCCTTGAGTGGCGCCGTGGCTTTTTCGACTGGGCACGCAGTGACGGCGTGACCTGGGTGTACATCTTCAAGGTGCTGATCGCTGCGTTCGCCACGCTGTGGCTGGCCATGCGCCTGGAACTGCCGCAACCGCGCACCGCGATGATCACCGTGTTTATCGTGATGCAACCCCAGAGCGGCCAGGTGTTCGCCAAGAGCTTCTATCGCTTCCTCGGCACCTTGGCCGGGTCGGCGGTGATGGTGTTCCTGATCGCCTTGTTTGCGCAGAACACCGAGCTGTTCCTCGGCTCGCTGGCGATCTGGGTGGGGATCTGCACCGCCGGCGCCACGCGCAACCGCAACTTTCGCGCCTATGGCTTCGTGCTCGCCGGTTACACCGCTGCGATGGTCGGCCTGCCGTCCCTGGCCCACCCGGACGGGGCGTTCATGGCGGCCGTGTGGCGGGTGCTGGAAATTTCCCTGGGGATTCTGGTCTCCACGCTGGTCAGCGCGGCGATCCTGCCGCAGACCTCCAGTGCGGCCATGCGCAACGCGCTGTACCAGCGGTTTGGCGTATTCGCGCTGTTCGTCACCGACGGCCTGCGTGGGCGCAGCCAGCGCGAAACCTTCGAAAGCACCAACGTGCGCTTTATCGCCGAAGCCGTGGGCCTGGAAGGCCTGCGCAGCCTCACCGTGTTCGAAGACCCGCACATGCGTCGGCGCAATGGCCGGCTCAGTCGCCTCAACAGCGAATTCATGAGCATCACCACGCGCTTCAACGCCTTGCACCAGTTGCTCGAACGCCTGCGTGCCGATGCCGCGGACCACGTTGTCGCCGAAATCAAACCGGGCTTGCAGGACTTGGCCGAGGTGCTCGACGGGTTCTCCGGCCGCGCCCTCACCAGCCCCGACGCGGCGCGGCTGGTCAACCAGTTGAGCGTCTACAAGGACGGCTTGCCCGCCAAGGTCCGCAGCCTGCGAGCGATCTTCCAGCAAGGCAACCCGAGCGAAGACGAGCAGTTGGACTTTCATACCGCCTACGAGCTGCTCTACCGCTTCGTCGACGACCTGCACAACTACGCACAGACCCACGCCTCCCTGGCCGATCACAGCCATGCGCGGGAACAGTGGGACGAAACCTTCATCCCCAAAACCAACTGGCTGGCCTGCGTGGCCTCGGGGGTGCGGGCGTCGTTCATCCTGATCGTGCTCGGCAGCTACTGGGTGGCGACCGCTTGGCCGAGCGGCGCGACCATGACCATGATCGCCGCCGCCACCGTCGGCCTGTCCGCCGCCACGCCGAACCCCAAACGCATGGCGTTCCAGATGGCGTGCGGCACCCTGATCGGGGCGCTGGTGGGCTTCGTCGAAATGTTTTTCGTGTTTCCCTGGATCGACGGCTTCCCGCTGCTGTGCGTGATGCTCGCGCCGGTGATCATCCTCGGCGCCTTCCTCGCTTCACGCCCGCAATACGCCGGGGTCGGCGTGGGCCTGCTGATCTTTTTCAGCACCGGTTCGGTGCCGGACAACCTCACGGTCTACAACCCCTACAACTTTATCAACGACTACATCGCGATGATCATCGGCATGCTGGTGTGCGCGGCGGCAGGGGCGATCATCCTGCCGCCCAACAGCCGCTGGCTGTGGCGCCGCCTGGAACAGGACCTGCGCGAGCAAGTGGTGTACGCGATCAGCGGCAAGCTCAAGGGCCTGGCGTCGAGTTTCGAAAGCCGCACCCGCGACCTGCTGCACCAGGCCTACGGCCTCGCTGTCGGCCAGCCGCAAGTGCAACGCAACCTGTTGCGCTGGATGTTCGTGGTGCTTGAAGTCGGCCATGCGATCATCGAGTTGCGCAAGGAACAGGCGATCTTGCCGATCCACCCGGCCTACGCCGAATCCCAGCCCTGGCGCCAGGCGATCCGCGTGATGGGCCGCTCACTGGTGCGCCTGTTCCTGCAACCCAGCGCCAGCAACCTGGAGCGCGGGCTGATTGCCGTCGACCATGCGATCAGCCGCGTGCAGGCGACCGACGAACCCTTCGCGCCGCACTTCGATACCTCGGCCCTGCGTCGGGTGAAAAGCTACCTGCACTTCATCCGCACTTCGCTGCTGGACCCGCAATCGCCGCTGGCGGCCTACAAGCCCCAAGGCGCGCTTATGTTGAAAGGAGCTGGGCATGCCTCGTGAAATCGCGTTCCACGGCATTTACATGCCGACCGTGACCCTGATGTTTTTGATCGCGGCGGGGTTGGCCTGGGCGCTGGACCGCTTCCTGGCGGGGTTCGATCTGTACCGTTTTTTCTGGCACCCGGCGTTGCTGCGCCTGAGCCTGTTCGTTTGCCTGTTCGGCGCCCTGGCGCTGACCGTCTACCGTTGAGAATGCCCCGATGAAAAAGTTTTTCAGCCTGCTCGCGACCTTGCTGGTTCTGGCTCTGGCGATCTGGATTGGCCGCACGCTGTGGGTGCATTACATGGAAACCCCCTGGACCCGCGATGGCCGCGTGCGTGCCGACATCATCAACGTCGCCGCCGACGTCACCGGCGAAGTGGTCGACGTGCCGGTGCGTGACAACCAGTTGGTGAAAAAGGGCGACCTGCTGATGCAGATCGACCCCGAGCACTACCGCCTCGCCGTCAAACAGGCACAAGCCCTTGTCGCATCGCGCAAAGCCACCTGGGAAATGCGCAAAGACAACGCCCACCGCCGCGCCGACCTCGACGCGCTGGTGATCTCCAGGGAAAACCGCGACGACGCCAGCAACGTCGCCGACTCGGCCCTCGCCGACTACCAGCACGCCCAGGCACAACTGGAAGCCGCCGAACTGAACTTGAAACGCACGCAAGTGGTGGCGGCCGTCGACGGCTACGTCACCAACCTCAACGTGCATCGCGGTGACTACGCGCGCATCGGCGAAGCCAAGATGGCCGTGGTCGATATGAACTCGTTCTGGGTCTATGGCTTCTTCGAAGAAACCAAACTGCCCCACGTCAAGGTCGGCGATAAGGCCGATATGCAGTTGATGAGCGGCGAAACCCTCAAGGGCCATGTGGAAAGCATCTCCCGCGGCATCTACGACCGCGATAACCCCGAGAGCCGCGAACTGATCGCCGACGTGAACCCGACCTTCAACTGGGTGCGCTTGGCCCAGCGCGTGCCGGTGCGGATTCATATCGATGAAGTGCCCGAAGGCGTGTTGTTGGCGGCGGGGATTACCTGCACGGTGATTGTCGACTCTATCCAGCACTGAACCTCTGTCGGGCTGGGCGGGTCGTGACGATTACCTACGGCCCAAACCGCACCAGCAGGCGCTGCCCCACGCGCAGAGACGGCGGCGCCGGCTGATCGAACGCCAATATGCATTCAACGGTACGCGTATTGGCCCTGACCAAGGCGTCGTCTTCCAGGGTGCTGTTGCCCAGTACCGCGCTGATCCGCACCACATGGGCGGTCAGTGCCACTGAACCATCGGCGCTGTCATCGGTGACTTCGGCCTTCATCCCGGGGCGCACCGCGCCGGTGAATGACTCGTTGAGCTCAGCCCTTACGATACGCGCCTGGTTCGGCAACAAAACGAAAGCCGGCCCGGACTGTGCAGACACTGCGGCACCGGGTTGAATCAGGCGCCGAACCACCTCGGCGTCGACCGGCGCACGCAGGCTGCGTTGCGCCAGTTCGTAGCGTGCCGCCGTCAGCTTTCTCGCGGCGACTTCGGCGTCTGTCTGAGTCTTTTCAATCTCGTCGCGCAAGCGCTCGGCGGCCTCGTGGGCCCCATCGGCACTCTGGCTGTCGCCGGCGCCTGCCTTGGCGGCGGCGGTCAGGCGGCTGGCCTGCTGCTCGGCGAACTTGAGCTGCCTTGCCAACTGTTTGGCTTGGATCTGCACCTGGCGTTGCTCGGTCAGTGCGGCGGCGACGGCCAGTTGCGCCAGTTCACTGTCCAGGGTGGCGAGCAGTTGGCCTTTCTTGACCTGCTCGCCTTCCGTCACCTTGATCTCGGCGACCACGCCGTCGCGACTCGCGCCGAGCTTGAGCAAACCGCCTTCCACATCGATACGGCCGCGTGCGACGGCCAGGTAGGTAGGCGCCGATGACGTCGGCGTGGAAGGCGTATCTTCACGGGAGCAGGCGCTCAGCAATACAAGTGCGGTACTCAGAAGCAGCCAAGAGCGAAGCGGGCGCGCGTTCATACAGAGTGTTCCTGGGTTCCGACCATAGCGGCCGGTTGGAAGGGAAGGGATTGATCGTTCAAAATGCGGCCGTCTTCTATGGTCAGCACGCGGTCGCAATTACTGATCAGGCGCGGATCGTGGCTGACGCACAGCACCGTGGTGCCACGCGTGCGGGCGATGCGGTGCAAAATATCGATCACGATCTGGCCGTTGGCCGCATCGAGGGCGCTGGTCGGTTCGTCGGCGAACAACAACTCGGGGGCCTTTGCCACGGCGCGTGCAATCGCTACGCGCTGCTTTTCGCCGCCGGACAATTCGGCCGGGCGCAGTTGCATGCGCGAGCCCAGCCCGACGTCCTCTAGCGCCTCGATGGCGCGCGCTCGGACTTCCGTGCTCGGCAGCCCCAGGTAGCTCAAGGGCAGCTCGACCTGTTGCTGCGCAGTCAACGCCGGAAACAGGTTGAACCCCTGGAATACGAAGCCGGTGTGGCGCAGGCGAAAATTCTCCAGGGCCCGCGTGTCGAGGCTTGAAAGGTTGTGCCCCAGGGCCGATGCGCTGCCGCGGTCGGGCTGCTGCAGGCCGCTGAGGATCGCCAGTAGCGTGCTTTTGCCACAGCCGGACGGGCCTGAGATCAGGGTCAGTTCGCCGGGCCGTATCGCCAGGGTAATGTCATGCAGCACTGGGGTTACGACCCGCCCCGAGGTGAACGATTTACTGATACTGCTGGCTTGCAGCGTGAAGGGTGTGGCGGATGTCAGGAGACTCATGGCAGTGCTATCTCAGAAGGCTGGCCGGGTCGGCGTGGCGTAAGGTGCGGATGGCCGCCAGGCCCGACACGAGTGCCAGGAGCATGCTCAGGCACAGGCAGGCGAGGGCCGCGACGGGCGAAAGCTGCACCGGCACGTTGTAGTGCGCCGCCAGGGCGAAGAACAGGCCGGCGAGCACCGAACTGCCCAGCAGCCCCAGTGCCCCGACCCAGAAAGCCTGCTCCATGACCACTTTGCGCAGGGCGTTCACGCCGACGCCAAGGGCGTTCAAGGTGGCGTACTCGCGGATGGAACCGACGACCGCGGCGACCAGCGTCTGGCTGGTGATGACCGCGCCCACCAGGAACACAATCGCGGCCAGAAACAGCACGCCGGCACCGGCGCCGGTGTCGAACATCCAATACATCTGCGAGCGCTGGGCGAACTGTTGTGCGGTCCATACCGAATAGTTACCGAACGCAGGGCCGTTGCTCAGGCGCGCGGCAACCGCACCGGCCTGAGCGGGATCGCGCACTTTGGCCACCAGGTAGGTGATGCGGTCTGCCGCGGTGGTGGTGTCGAGCTGCCGGGCGGTGGCCAGCGACGCCAGCACATTGACCCCGCCCAGCGCGCGCAGGCCGCTGGTGACGCCCACCACGCGCACACGTTGCCCGTTGATGGTCGCGGCGTCCCCCAGGTTCACGCCAAGGGTGCTCAGATCGGCGCGGTCGACGATCACCGCACCGGGCTCGGCCAGGCGGGCGCGCAGTGCCGTCGGCAGGGCGCGCGCAAACATCAGGCCGTCTGGCCCGGCGTCGATGCCGCTGACAAACACCGACACGCCACCGGTATCTCGCGCACCGCGCCAATCGGCGTCGACCCAGCGAAACGACTCGACACGCAGGACATCGGCGTCCATGCGCAGGCGCATTTCCACGCCGGCATCGATCGGTCTCCCGAGGTTGACGCTTTGCGTGCCGGGGTAACCGACCCAGAGGTCCGCCGTAGAGCCGGTGATATAGACGCTGGCACTGCCGAAAATACCCAGCACCAGCGCGGCCTGGAGCAACTGCAGCAGCCCCGCGAAGCCTACGGCAATCATCGCGGGCAGGAAGCGCCGCCATTCGTGGATCAGTGTCAGACGGGCAAGCGCCACCATCAGTCAGCATCCTTCACTGTCGGGTTCGGTAACGGTGCGCCGCCCAGGGCTTTATAAAGCGCGATGTAGGCGATGTCCCGTTCGGTGCTGGCGCTGTCGGCCTGTCGCGTGGCTTGCAGTGCCTGCACGTGGGCGCTCGTCAGCTCCAGTGGGCTCATGAGCCCCAGGCGCTCGCGTTGTTGCAAGGCCTCCAGGCGCGTCTGCGTCGCCTTATGGGCCTGGCGCGAGGCGTGCTCGCGCAGGCGCGTTTGTTCGAGGTCGCCCAGGGCGATTTCGGCTTCGGCAACGCCTTGCAACACGGCCTGGCGATAAGTCAGAACCGCTGCCTGCAACAGGTGGTCTTTCGCGCGTGCGGTGGCGATACGTTGGCCCCAGTCGAACAACGGGATGCTGATCCCCGGCCCGGCCGAGAAAATGCTGTTGCCGCTGGGCGTGCGCTTGCGGTTGCTGGCAATGTTCAGCGACCACTGCAACGAAGCGCCCAGGCTGAGGTGCGGGTAAATATCGGCGCGGCTCATCCCCAATTCCCCGGCGGCCACAAGAACCTCGGCCTCGGCGTTGGCAATTTCCGGGCGTGTGCGCAGCAGGTCCGCCGGCACGTTGTTGAGTTGCCACTGGCCGAGCGTGGGCTGCGGTCCGGGCTGCAGCCAGCGCGGGTCGGGCTCCGGCCGACCCGACAACAGCGCCAACTGCTGTGCATGGCGGTGGATCCGTTGTTGCGGCCCGCTCAGCTGCATCTCGGCTCGCGCCAGTTCCGCCTCGGCGCCCGCCACGTCAGCGTGCGGCGCCAGGGCAAGTTGCTCGCGCACACGCAGCAGCGCCAGTTTTTCCTGCTGAGCGTCACGAATGGCCGTCAGCGCGCGTTCGGCGTGTTGCGCCGAACGCAGCTCAACCCAATGCCGGGTGACTTCGGCGACCAGCGACACCTGGACGCTGCGCAAGTCGGCGGCCACCAGCGCCTGGTTGCCCTCGGCGATGCGATCCGCGCTCTGCCTGGCGCCGAACAGTGGCAGTTCCCACTGTGCATCGAAGCCGATCAGGAAGTACGAACTGCTGGTGTCGGGGCTTATCGCGTCGTGGGTCTTGATCCCGAGCGAGGGCAGATAGGGCGCTTGCGAATGTTGGCTCAGCACACGCGCGGCCCGCAGACGCTCGACTGCGGCGGCGACGTCGAGGTTGTTGTGCAATGCCTGATCCACCAGGGTATCGAGTTCAGGATCATTGAAGGCGTGCCACCACCGATTGAGGTCGGGCTTGGCCGGCGCCAGAGGGGACGGTGCATTGCGCCATGCCTCTGGCGCGGGCGGTTTCAACGCGGGCAGAGGTGCGACCGAACAGCCTGTCACCGCAGTTAACCCCAGTGACAGTGTGAGCAGCGTCCGACAGGCGCGCGATTTGTTTAAAGGCTTGATAGGGGTCACCCAAGAGGTACCGGAACGACTGTGTCGAATCGACGCGAACAGCGATCAACGACAAGCGAGGTATGAGGTCTGAGCGTGTTGAGTCAGAAGTCAGCGCGTCACTCTAGCGAGAGTGTCCGTTCAGTTCTGTAGCGAAATTGTATTGCCGCCAATGAGCGGGGGACTCAGGGCGATGGGCTGTGCGCGCAAGCGGGGGGAGGCTTGCGCGCATACTGGCGGGGTGTTGCCTGGCGGTTCAGGCCTGGCAGTACGTCTCGTGCAAATGGCGCCACAGCAGTGCGCCGCTGGCCTGTTTCTCGAAGACCACCGTGGCGCGGCGATCGGTCTGGGTGCCGCTGTCGTCGATCTGATGTTCGCGGTAACTGACGACGGCGCCGCGGGCATGCCGGTCAATGCCGCTCAGTTCGCTCAAGGTGATCTTCAACCCTGGCCGCTGGCCGCCCAGGCGGGTGAACAGGTAATTGACCCCAGCGGCGTTCATGCGTGTGCCGGTGGAGGGCGCAATCATGCTGAACTCCGGCGAGAAGCGCGCGAGCAGCCTTTGCAGCGTGCCTTCAGGCGCCACGCCGGCGAACCACTGTTCGATCTCGACGTGGGTCTGGATCACTTCTTCGAAAAAGTCGCTGTAGTCGATCATTTACAAACTCCTATTCAAACCAAAGCGTCGCTTCAATACGTTTTCCAACAACCCTTTGGGCAGTAACGCCGCCATCAACGGCAGTGCCCGACTGCCATTGCCCGCGCGCAATAAGCGGGGCGGTGTCGGTTGTTGCACGGCATTCAGGACCTGGCTGGCAAATCGGCTGGCCGGTGTCGGGTTGTCCTGGGAGGCCCGGGAGCGCGCGCGGATGCCTTCGCGCAACGGCCACCACGGCGATTGTTCGTTGATCAACAGCTCCGCCTGGGCCCCGGCGTTTTTCGCAAAGCGGGTATCGATTGCGCCCGGTTGCACTTCCATCACCCGCACGCCAAACGGCGCCAGTTCCATGCGCAGGGCATCGCTCAAGGCATGCACGGCGGCTTTGGAGGCGCAGTAGGCGCCAGCGAATGGCGTCACCAGCACCCCGGAAACGCTGCCGATATTCACCACCAGGCCTTTGCCGCGACGCAGCGCGGGGAAGAACGCCTGGGTCACGCCGACGATGGAAAATACGTTGGTTTCGAACTGACACTGCAGCGCCTCGGTGCCGCCGTCGAGCAACGGGCCCATGGCGCCGTAGCCGGCGTTGTTGACCAGCACATCCAGCTCGCCCCACTGCTCGGCCAGGTGCTGCAAGGCGGCGCTGTCGTTGACGTCCAGTTGCACCGCATTGAAGCCGGCGGCGGACAAGCGGGCGACGTCTTCCGGTTGGCGGGCGCTGGCCCACACGTCGAAGCCGGCGGATTTGAAGGCCTCGGCCAAGGCGCGCCCGATGCCGCTGGAGCAACCGGTGATGAGTACGTTGGGCATGGATCGGTCCTTTGTCAGTCCGAGAAGCTGCCTTGCAAATGCTCGGCGCGAAATTCCAGGGTTTGCGGGCGGTAGCCAGGGCGCAACGGCGGGGTAGGCAGGCAGTCGTCCCAGGTGGCGCCGGCCTGCAACTCGCCGGGGCCGCGATAGCGTGGGGCAGCATAGACGTTGTCGGCCAGGTTGACCGTATCGCCCGGCGCATAGGCAGCGACGCGCCAGCGCAGTTCGGTCAGCGGTACGTCGTTGCCGTTGTTCAGGGTCAGTTTCAGTGGGCGGTCGGCCGGGCAGTCCTGCGGGGCGTAGACAATGCGCAGCTCCAGGCGCGCCAGTTGCGACGCTTCACGATTGTCCAGCCACACCACCCACACGCCCACCAGCCCCAGGCCCACAGCGGCGGCCAGCGATACGGGCAGGGCTTTGGCCGGGTAGCGCAGCAACAGGACCAACCAGGTGATGATCAGGAGAACGCCGAAGAACATGGAGACCACCTCGAATAGGGAACGAGCATCCTAACTTAAGCGTAGGTGGGATTGGCTACCTTGAGTGCTGCGGTGGCCGGGCGGGCCTCATCGGGGGCAAGCCCCCTCCCACCTTTGATCTGTGAATACATTCAAATGTGGGAGGGGGCTTGCCCCCGATGAGGCCCTCACAACCAGCGCAAATCCCAAACAAAAAGCCCCCTCCCACCTTTGATCTGTGAATACATTCAAATGTGGGAGGGGGCTTGCCCCCGATGAGGCCCTCACAACCAGCGCAAATCCCAAACAAAAAGCCCCCACCCACCTTTGATCTGTGAATACATTCAAATGTGGGAGGGGGCTTGCCCCCGATGAGGCCCTCACAACCAGCGCAAATCCCAAACAAAAGCCCCCTCCCACCTTTGATCTGTGAATACATTCAAATGTGGGAGGGGGCTTGCCCACCGATGAGGCCCTCACAACCAGCGCAAATCCCAAACAAAAAGCCCCCTCCCACCTTTGATCTGTGAATACATTCAAATGTGGGAGGGGGCTTGCCCCCGATGAGGCCCTCACAGCCAGCGCAAATCCCAAACAAAAAGCCCCCTCCCACCTTTGATCTGTGAATACATTCAAATGTGGGAGGGGGCTTGCCCCCGATGAGGCCCTCACAACCAGCACAAATCCCAAACAAAAAGCCCCCTCCCACCTTTGATCTGTGAATACATTCAAATGTGGGAGGGGGCTTGCCCCCGATGAGGCCCTCACAACCAGCACAAATCCCAAACAAAAAGCCCCTCCCACCTTTGATCTGTGAATACATTCAAATGTGGGAGGGGCTTGCCCCCGATGAGGCCCTCACAGCCAGCACAAATCCCAAACAAAAAGCCCCCTCCCACCTTTGATCTGTGAATACATTCAAATGTGGGAGGGGGCTTGCCCCCGATGAGGCCCTCACAGCCAGCACAAATCCCAAACAAAAAGCCCCCACCCACCTTTGATCTGTGAATACATTCAAATGTGGGAGGGGGCTTGCCCCCGATGAGGCCCTCACAACCAGCGCAAATCCCAAACAAAAAGCCCCCACCCAAGCCACTGCGGATAGGGGACGCAATGACCTGGGCGAGGGCTTCTTTTACGACTGTTTTACTGCGCGATCGTTTTCACCGACACGCCACGTTCCACCGGCGTCGAGCGACCGTAGATATCCTCAAACCGCTCGATATCGTCTTCGCCCAAATAGCTGCCCGATTGCACTTCGATGATCTCCAGCGGGATCTTGCCCGGGTTGCGCAGGCGGTGTACCGAGGCGATCGGGATGTAGGTGGACTGGTTCTCGCAGAGCAGGAACACGTTCTCGTCACAGGTGACTTCGGCGGTGCCGCTGACCACGATCCAGTGTTCGGCGCGGTGGTGGTGCATCTGCAGCGACAGGCACGCGCCCGGCTTGACCGAGATGTGCTTGACCTGGAAACGCCCGCCCATGTCGACCGAGTCGTAGGAGCCCCACGGACGGTAGACTTCGCAGTGGTTCTGGGTTTCGCTGCGCCCTTGTTCGTTGAGGGTGGCGACCATCTGCTTGACGCCCTGGACCTTGTCCTTGTGGGCAATCATCATCGCGTCCTTGGTTTCCACCACCACGATGTTTTCCAGGCCGATCACCGACACCAGCTTGCCGTTGCCGTGGATCATGCAGTTCTTGCTGTCCTGGATCACCACGTCGCCTTTGGTGACGTTGCCGTTGACGTCTTTATCGTTGACCGCCCACAGCGACGCCCAGCAACCCACGTCGCTCCAGCCCGCGCTCAGCGGCACCACGCAGGCGCGCTGGGTTTTTTCCATCACCGCGTAGTCGATGGAATTGTCCGGGCAGCAGGCGAAGGTGGCTTCGTCGAAGGTCACGGTGTCGGCGGTCTGCTCGCTGCGTTCCAGGGTCAGCACGCAGGTGTCGTAGATGTCCGGGTCGTGCTTTTTCAGCTCTTCGAGGAAGCGGCTGGCGCGGAACAGGAACATGCCGCTGTTCCAGAAGTAACCGCCGCTTTTGACGAACTCGACGGCGCGTTTTTCATCGGGTTTTTCCACGAACTGTTGTACGCGGCTCACGCCTTCGGGCAGCAGCGAATCGTTGGCGGACTTGATGTAGCCATAACCGGTTTCCGGACGGGTCGCCGGCACGCCGAACAGCACCATCTCGCCACGCTCGGCGGCCACGGTGGCCAGGGCCAGGGCGCGTTGCAGGGCTTTCTGGTCGTCGATCACATGGTCGGCCGGCAGCACCAGCATCAGCTCATCGCGGCCTTCGTTGACCAGCATCATCGCGGTCAGCGCCACGGCTGGCGCGGTGTTGCGGCCGAAGGGTTCCATCAGGATGCGCTGGGCTTCCAGCTTGCGCACGCTCAGTTGCTCGTTGACGATGAACCGATGGTCTTTGTTGCAGACCACGATTGGGGTGTCCATGCCATCGAATACCAGGCGCTCCAGGGTTTGCTGGAACAGCGTGTGCTCGCCGGTCAGGGCCAGGAACTGTTTAGGAAACTGTTTGCGCGAAAGCGGCCAAAGACGTGAGCCGCTACCACCGGAAAGGATTACTGGGATCATGCGGTTTCTCCTTGAATCGATTTGGGTCAGAGCTACGAAGGTTTGTCGTTCCACTCTTGTTTTTGTCTCGGTCCGAACTGACGCCTCTGCCCTCTGTAGGCGCGAGCTTGCTCGCGAAGAACTTCCAGACACCGCGTACATCCAGAATGCCCGCGTCATCAGTGGCGATTTTCGCGAGCAAGCTCGCTCCTACAGTGGGTTGCTGTCAGTCCGAGAAATGTTTAGCGGGTCGACACGGGGCGTTTCACCCACACTGGCGACAGGCTTGAACCGGAGCCGGTGATGTACAGCACCGCCGCCTCACCACGCTCCAGGGCTACCGGTTTTACGTCGCCGACTTTCTTGTCGCCGTCGTACAGCGCCAGGCTGACCTTCACCGGGTTGATTTCACGCTCGCCACGGCCTTTGGCGGCGACGGCCTTGACCACGTCGGTCTTGCCGTCGGCGGTTTTCAGGGTCAGGGCCTTGTCGCTGAGGTTCTGCACGCGCACCAGGGATTTCTGTTTGTTCTTGAACGGCGGTTCTTCGATCAACTGCGGCTGACCGCTGCTGTTGTTGACCAGGGTGTAGTAGTGGTCGGCGGCGAGCTTGACCGACACGGTCTGGCTGCCCACCTTGGCGCTGTAGTCGCCGCCGGGCATGAAGCTGAAGTCGCTGCTGGCCAACGGGGCGACGTCGCTCAGGTTGGTGGCGCCGACGGTGGCGCTGACTTCCTGATTGGAGGCGTTATAGACACGCACGAAGCTCGAGCCTTTCGGTGCGACAGGGCCGTACAAGGCCGCGTCACCGGCGAAGGCGGACATCGATACAACGCTCATGCCGGCAACCAGGGCCAGGGTCTTGGCGAGACGACGCGGAGTAGTAGTGAAAGTCATGTGAGTTACCTCTCTTTCAGTTTTGCGCCCGTTCGGGCGTCTCGGATTTTGGGTGTTTAGCTGGAGTGTTCAGTGCCATGTTCTGTTGGCGCGCACCGGCTTGTTTGAGTTGCGCGACCCACTGCGGGTCGGCATCGCCGATTTCGTTGTTGACAGGCAGATAGCGTTCGGGGAACTCCCAGATCAGCACCTGGGGCGGGCGGTTCTTGAAGTCATCGCTTTTGAGGTAGCTGAGCATCGGCAGGATCGGGCCATGGCCGTCTTCGGCGTAGCTGATCACGTCGCTGCCCAGGGCTTGCTTGAGCGCCCCGACGAAGTTCCAGTTGGGGTTGGCGCTGTAGCTGGTGCCGACCAGTGCCACCGGGGTTTCGCTGTCGCTGAACAGCGCGTCGTCGCCTTTGGTTTCGGCCAGGTGCGTGACGCGTTTTTCCAGCGGCTCCTTGGGCGGCATCAGGTTTTCGAACAGCGGGTCGAGTGGCAGGAACAGGCGCAGGTCGCCCTTGTGCGGTGCGGTTTTCTCGGCCTCGGTGACAAAGCGCTGCGGTTCGCCGCTCAGTGGGGCCTTGTCGGCGATCGCCTTGGCCAGTTGCTTGGCGGCGATTTCGGCACCGTCCGGGGTCCAGTGGGTGTCGGTGCGCAGGAACACTTGCTGGCCGCCGAGCTTGGCCTGTTGCAGCGGGCCAAGCAGGTCGGGGGCGAGGATCTTGTCGGCGGCGACACGGGCGTGGAAGTCCTGGTACAGGTTGGCGTGGATGCTCGCCGGTTTCACGTCACCCAGGTGTTCCGGGTACAGGCGCACCTTGGCCGGCACGATGGCGAGCACCAGTTGAATGCCTTGGGCCTTGAGCTGCTGGCGCACGCCTTCGACCAGGGCGTAGTTGCCCTCCAGGTTCTGCTCTTCGTTGACGGCGGGGTTGAACTCCTCGTCGCTGTACAGCCAGTGATCGCGGCCCAGCACTACGCCGGGGCGGCCTTCATTGAACAGCTTGTAGTCCAGCGCAGCCCAGAGGTTGGTGCCCAGGCGCTTGATCGGGAACTGTTCGTCGTAGTGGGTCTCGACGGCTTTGGTCCAGCGGCCGTTGAGCACGGTGGCGTCGGCATTGGTGCTGAAGCCGAAGAAACCGCGCAACGACCAGGCGCCCAGGGCGAGCAGCACCACCAGGAACAGGCTGATATAGAGGACGCGCAATGATCGGGTCATGGTCGGCTCCCTCAGAATTGGAAGTAAAGGAACGGCGAGAAACTCTGCGCCGACAGTTTCAGAATCGACGCCACGAACAGCAGCAGCACGGCAGCGCGCATGGCGTAGCGTGGCCAGTCAGCGGTCCAGTAGGCCGGTTGCACGGCGGCGTCTTTGCCCACGGTGAAACCTGGCTGGTGGATGCTGCCTGGGTCGTCGCCCGGTACGGCCTTGATCAGGCTCGGGTCGGCCGCCTTGGTTTTCTCGGCAGGGCGGTTGCTGTAGAAGTCGCGCAGGCCAAAGAACGCCAACGTTGCGTAGGCCACCACCAGGGTCGCCACTTGCAGGCCGGTGAGGCTGGCGCGGTTGAGTTCCGACAGCGACCATTCGCCAAAGCTGAACATCGCGCCGTACATGCGCCCGGCGACGTGCAGGTTTTCGGAACGGAAGATCACCCAGCCCATCACCACCAGCAGGAAGGTCAGCGCCCAGCGGATCGGGTTGAAGCTGCGCGGCGAGGTGTTCAGGCCGATGGCTTTCTCGATCGCCAGCCACATGCCGTGCCAGGCGCCCCACACGATGTAGGTGATGTTCGCGCCGTGCCACAGACCACCGAGCAGCATGGTCAGGAACAGGTTGCGGTAGGTGATCAGCGTGCCTTTACGGTTGCCGCCCAGGGTGATGTAGAGGTAGTCGCGCAGCCAGGTCGACAGGCTGATGTGCCAGCGCCGCCAGAACTCGGTGATCGACTGGCTGATGTACGGCTGCTTGAAGTTTTCCATGAAGCGGAAACCCATCATCAAGCCCAGGCCGATGGCCATGTCGCTGTAGCCGGAGAAGTCGAAGTACAACTGCGCGGTGTACGCCAGCGCACCGAGCCAGGCATCACCGGTGGTGGGGTTTTGCAGGGCGAAGCAATGGTCGGCCACCACCGCCAGGGTGTCGGCGATGAAGACCTTCTTGATGAACCCCTGCATGAACCGCGTACAGCCTTCGGAGAACTTGTCGAGGGTGTGGGTGCGGTTGTTGAACTGGTCGGCCAGGTCGCGAAAGCGCAGGACGGGGCCGGCGATCAGGTGCGGGAAGATCGCCACGAACGCGGCAAAGTCGATGAGGTTGCGCGTGGCCGGAGTGTCGCCGCGATACACGTCGATGATGTAGCTGATGGACTCGAAGATGTAGAACGAGATCCCGATCGGCAACAGTACGTGGGTCAGGATGAACGGCTCCAGGCCCGCCGACTTCATCATCACGTTGATACTGTCGACGCCGAAGTTGGCGTATTTGAAGTAGCCGAGGATGCACAGGTCGACCGCCACGCCCAGCAGCAGCCAGCGTTGCGCCGGCTTGGTACGCACGCCGGCGGCACCGACCTTGAGGCCGATCCAGTAATTCCACAGCGTGACGGCGGCGAACAGCGCCAGGAAGTCCACTCGCCACCAGGCGTAGAACACGTAGCTGGCCAGTAGCAGCAGCAGGTTGCGATAGCGTTGCCCGCTCAAGTAGTACAAGCCGAGAAAGATCGGCAAGAACAGAAACAGGAACACATTGGACGAGAAAACCATCCCGATCTCTCCATGTTTAACCAACAGTCAAGGGCCGCAGCCCCCCCAAACCCCCCCCACGAATCCGGGGGGAGGTTGTATTGCTCAAATGTGGGAGGGGGCTTGCCCCCGATGGCGGTGTAACAGTCGCCATCTGTGTTGAATGACACACTGCTATCGGGGGCAAGCCCCCTCCCACATTTCTAACCGCGTTTCGTCAGATGCCTTTGTTGCCTTTTTCGTGCGTCGGGTCGTAGACCTTGGTCAGGTCGCCCCCGAGGCGGAAGGTCTTGAACGGCTGCATCCCATGTTTGCGCTCGAGCACATCCGGTGCGCAGGTGTAGAGGGTGCAGAAGGGTTCAAGCCAGGCGAATTTCATGTCTTCCTTGAGGTCCTTCATGTCCTGCTCTTTGCCGTTCTTCTGCTCGAAGATCTGCGGGTCCTTGACCCCGGCCAGCACCTTGTCGCCCAGGCGTTTGAGCGCGCCGTTGTTTTCCTGGCGCAGATCCACGCCGTTGACCAGGGCAAAACTGGCGATCATCGACAGCGGCGGCAGGGCGTAGTTGTGGTACGACAGCGCGCGTTGCTGGCGCTTCAGCTCGTTGGGCAGGAAGCCCTGGTCGTCGACCTGGTTGGCGCCGACTTTGTATTCCTTCACCGCCCAGTCAAACAGGTCGCGACGGTTGGTGGCGATGGACGTCGCCATCACCGACCAGGCGGCCCAGTAGGAGTGGTTGTTGGTTTTTTCCAGCGGCAGGTTGTCCCAGTCGCTCACCACCTGATCGGCCAGCCGGTTGAACCAGGCTTCGATCAGTTGCGATTCCTGCTGATGGTTGGCCAGCGGGTGCGAGTCGGAGAACTTCAGGCGCACATAGGCCGAGGCCATGCTGCCCAGCGCCCATTTGCGCATGGATTTGCCGGTGTGGTTGAAGTCCTTGGACATCAACGCATCCGCCTTGGCCCAGCTGGTCAGCCAGTTGAGTGTGCATTCCAACTGTTCCGGGCGACCGTCGCGCATGAACTGCATCACGCGCTTGCTGGTGTCTTTTTCCAGCTTGGTGATGTCGGCGGTGCTGTCGCGGAAGGCTTTTTCCGACTGCACGTTCAGCGTGGAACGGGCTTTGTCCGAGCCTTCGTACTTGCTGCGAAACTGCAGCGAGCCGGTGTACGGCGCCGGCATGGCGTCGCAGCCGTCCTTGAAGTCGCCGGTCTTGAACGCTTCCACCGGGGCGAAATAACCCTGGGGCGGACGCAGTGGCGCGGCGGCATTCACAGAACCGGCGAAGATCGCCAGGCCCAGCAATGTGGGGATCAATAACTTCTGCATAGGTAACCTCATTGCCCGAGTGAGGCAGTCTTCTGACCGCCGCTTGGGAATACGTTGCGTGTGCAAATTTTCGCTTCGACTTTCTGCGCGGCAGCACCCGCTTCGGGGCCCTGCACTTCCACGGCCAGCAAGTTCTGCGAGGCCCAGTCTTCGTCGGTGCGCAGTTCAAAGGCGAAACGCCCGTCTGTATCGGATGTTTCGGGTTTTTCGATCTTGATGTCCTCGTGGCGCCCGTTCATGTACCAGAGGGTGGCTTGCAAGGTTTTCACCGACGGGTCGGCGAAGCGGATGTCGACCTGATGGTTGGCGTTGCGCAGGTCTTTGTTCGAACTGTTGACCAGCAATTCGTTCTTGCCGGGTTTCAGGGTGGCGCTGGCGCTCATCTGCGCGGTCTTGCCTTCGCAGCCGTTGTCCAGCAGCGCCATCATCTGGCGGTAGATGGTTTCCTGGTCGAGGCGGTACAACGGCGAGAATTCCCAGATCAGGATTTTCGGCGGCGTCTTCTGGAACTCGTCGCTGCCCAGGTACTGGATCATCGAGCCTTCCAGGCCTCCGCCGGGGAAGGCGACGTTGAGGATGTCGGCGCCGATTTCCTGTTCGAGGAAGCCGGCGAAGTTGTAGTTCTTGCCGCTGTGGCTGGTGCCGACCAGGGTGATCTGCGGGTTGCCCGAATCGCCGAACAGGTCGCCGTCGCCGGCTTCGCCCTTGGGTTCGGTGGTGAACTGGTCCATGTACTGGATCGCGTAGCTGGTGCCGCACAGTTGCCCGGCCATGTTGTGCAGGGTGCCGGTCTTGCCCATGCGCCCGGAGCGCTTGGTTTCGAATTCGCGCTTGGGAATCTCGGCGAACTCGGGCATCGCGCGCACTTTGGCGCCGACGATTTTCGCGGTGCGCTGGGCGCCGTAAGGGGTCCAGTGCTGGTCGCCGCGGAAGTAGAAATCGTGGGCCGGCAATTCATCGGGCAACTGCTCGTTGGTCAACGGCGACAGGTCCGGCACCACGTAGCCCATCTTGGCGAAACGGCCGAGCATGCTCTTGTAGTTGCCCAGGGCCTTGTCGAAATCGAACGCGGCTTTCTCTTCGGGGTTGAGCTTGTTGCGGTTCACCAGGCCACGGGTCGGCTGGTAGACCACCACCAGTTCCACGCCCTTGGCCTTGAACGCATCGTGCAGCTGTTGCATGCGTTTGTAGCCGGCGGGGCTGGTGTCGAATTCGGTGCGCAGGTCTTCCTGGGTACGGAACAGCCAGTCGCCCTGGGCTTGCACCAGGGTGGTGAAGTTCTGCTGGTAGCGCGTGGTGTAGTTCTTCGCGTCGTGGGCCGCCGGGCACAGGCTGCAGCACGGTTCGGCGCTGAAGGTCGGCGCCTTGATCTCGTCGGCGCGCACGCCCTGGCTGGCCGCGAGCAGGCCGAGGGTCAGACCCGAGAGGCTCAACAGTTTGATCATGTGTGGGTGCATAAGGGTCATCCTCAGTCCTGCATTTCGGTCTGGCGTTCGACAGGGTCGATCAGCACGGCTTTCTGCTGGCGTACCAGCAGGTCGAGAATTTCTTCCTGACGATCGCCCAGCACGCCGGAGAAGCTGATGCCGCTGGATTTGGTCGGCGCCAGCATCGACACGCGGTACAGCTCGATACTCAACGGCGAGTCGATCGACAGCGGCCCGCTGCCGTTACCGGCCAGTTCGCCGCCGACCACGATCAGCGAGACCTTGGTGTCGAACGGGTCGAGGGCGATGTCGCGGTCGGTGTCGGTCAGGTCCTTGATGTGGCCATAGACGCCGGTCAGCCCGTTGGCCATCGAGGTGTTTTCGTACAGCTTGATGTTGACGCTGTTGCGTATGCGGATGCCGTGGCGACGGTTGGCAATCACCTTGTTGCCCCACAGCAGGTTGTCGCCGCTCTCATAGAGGGTGATGCCGTCGGTGTGGTTGCGGTAGATCTCGTTGTCGGCGATCAGGTTGTTCACGCTGTTACGGTCGATCACCAGGCCCGAGAGCTTGTTGTCGTAGCTGCGGTTGTTGAAGATGAAGCTGTCGTTCACTTCCCGGGAAATGATGATGCCGTGCTTCTTCTTGGTGCCGTAGACGGTGTTGTCCGCGATGATCAGGCCGTGGGAACGGTCGTGGGGGTCGATGCCGTAGACGATGTTGTCTTTGTAGGTGTTGCCCTTGATCACAAAGCCTTCGGTCTCGTAGCAGTAGAAGCCGTACCACATGTCCGAGAACTCGGAGTCGATGATCCAGCCGGTCGGCTCAGGGCGCTTGAGCACCTTGGCCATGTTCGGCGTGTACTGGGAAATACTCACCCCATACGACTTACTGTTGGCATAGCCGAAACTGGCCATCTTGGTGTTGGCGATGTAGGTCTCGGTGCCGCCCCAGGCCAGCAGGAACGGGCGGAATTCCTGGGGCGACTGGAAGGTCGCCGGGCCGTTGGCCTTTTCTTTCCAGCCGGTGATCTTGGTATCGCGCACGAACAGCTGGCCGTCGTTGATCAGGAACGCACCGGCTTCCTGGGACAGGCGCAGTTCTTTGGTGTGCTTGTCGATGTCGAGGATACCCTTGCGCCCGACCACGATCGGCAACTTGGCGAGGAACACGCCCGGCGAGGTTTCGCTGAGGTACTGCTTGGGCACTTTGCCCAGCAGGTCCTTGAGGTTCATGTAGCCGTCGTCGATAAAGATCGCCTGGGGAATGCCGTGCTGGCGCACCACCCACTCGGCCATCTTGTTGTCGCCGCCGATGAAGTCCTTCAGCGCGTCTTCCTGCATCATGCGGCGGATGCTGATTTTGCCCGGCTTGGTTCTGACGATTTTCTTTTCCATCGCCGCGGCGGTGTAGCCCGACAGGTCCGGCAGGGCCGGCTTGGGCATTTCCAGCGGCGCGGTCGGCGGGCTGGAAATGGTGTAGGTCTTGGCCTGTTGCAGTTCTTTGGCGATGGTCGGCGCCTTGACCGGCTGCGCGGTATCGGCGAAGGCTGTGGCATTGGCCATCAGCATCGCGGTCACCAGCAAGCATCTGCCTGTGAAGGGGTGAGCAATCATTGCGCGGGCTCCCATCAGAACTTCCAGATCACGTCGACAAAGGCGCGATGCATGTACGAGTCGACCTGGCTGCCATAAGCGTCGCCCGGTTTGAACACGCCGGCACGAAAGCGCACCAGGGCCGACGGTTCGTCGATCGACTGGCTGAGCGCGGCCGGCAGCAGGCCTTTCTTGAAGTACTTGGTGACGACCAGGTCCATCTCCTGACCCAGGTCTTTCTTGCCGTCTTCAAGGGGCAGGGAAGTGCTGGACAGGATCGCGCCGGTCACGTCGTCGGTGTTGTTCTGCACGGCGTCGATGCCGTTGCTGCCCACCGGCTTGTTGCCGTCGACGCGCCAGAACTTGTGGTACACCAGGCTGGCGTCGTAGTCCTCGCGCAACTGCCAGGAGCCGAACAGGCTCATGGACTGCATGTTGTTCATCTCGCCGCGGAACGCTTCGCCGAAGCGATGCAGGCGGGACTGGGTGCCGGTGAAGTTCGAACGGTTGCTTTGCAGGCCGTTCTGTTCGTACTCGGCGCTGGCGCGGGCATAGGCTGCACCCACTTGCCACTGCGGGTCGAGGCGCAGGCGGATACCCAGGTCGGTGGCCCAGCCGCTCACGTCTTCGCTGCGCTTGGCGTTGCTCGGGCGGGTGCCGTCGGCGTTCAACGCGTTGACCCTCTCGCGGTCGCCCTGCATGCCGGTGACGCTGGCCCAGTAGTTGACGGTGTTGGTGTTGCGCCAGTTGTAGGCGTCGCTGTTGGCTTCGATGCCGAGCCAGGTCAGGTCGCCGTTCTCGCGCTTGTCCAGCGGGTCGCTGGCCACGCCGGGTTCGGCGTAGTCGAGCTTGCCGTCGTCATGGGTGTGGTGCCCGCGCAGGCCGATCCACTGGCCCGGCGTCCACTGGTAGGCGGCGTCGGCGTAGAAGTGCTGGCGGTCCTTGTCCTTGGGCGACAGTTCCTTGAGGTCGGTGCGGTATTCGCTGAAGCGTTCGGCGGCGCCGACGTTGGCCTTGAGCAGGGTGGTGTCGAAGGTCCAGTTCAGCGCTTCGATGTTGGTGTCGCGCCATTGGCCGTCGTCATTGCGCAGACGCTGGCGGCCGAACTTGAGGAGCTCGCCGGGGTAGGGCGTGAAGCCGCTGTAGCCGACCCAGAACTCGCGCAGGGCCAGGTAGTTTTTCTTGGTCTTGCGGTCGTTGTTGCTCGACTGTTCGGTGGTGTCACTCGACGACTGTTGCAGGGTGTCGGTCTCGATGATGTCGCTCGAGGCAACGGCCTGGCCCATGGCGTAGGCGCTCCAGTTGCCGCTTTCGCCGTAGATCCACGGGCGCAGGTCGAGGCCGATGCCGTTGACGTCGCCACCCTTTTGGGTGCCGAGGTCGCGGTCGTCTTCGGACTGGCCGGTGACTTTGACTTCCAGGCCGAAGTTATTGGCTTCGGTCAGCGCGGCCAGGGTCGGGCACGACCACAGCAGGGCGAAGGTCAGGCCGATACCGGCCTGCACGAATGGATTGAGCTTCATAGGGATTCCTCGCCGTCTTCTTCTTGCAGGGCGTGCAGTTGCAGCGTGCTCTGGGCCAGGGTGCCGCGCGCGGCCAGTTCCTGTTGCACCAGGCGTTGGCCTTCGGCGCGTTGTTCCGGCGTCAGCGGGATTTCGAGCTGCGTGGCCAGGTCATTGGCCTCTGGTGTGCCCTGGGCTTTAGCCAATTGGCTGAAGACATAGGCGTTCAATGGGTCGGGCTTGGTGCCCTTGCCTTGGGAAAACAATTGCGCGATGGCGAAGTCGGCGCTGTTCTGGCCGTTGCGCGCAGCAGTCAGCAGGTGGTCCAGGGCTTTTTGCGAGTAGACCTTGCCCAGGTAGCCACGGCGGTAGATCTGGCCGAGGTAGTAATCGGCGGCCACTTCGCGGCCCAGGGCTTTCTCGAAATGCGCTTCGGCGGCCTTGGCGTCCGCCGGCACCCACTTGCCATCGTAGTAGAGCTTGCCCAGCAACAGCTCGGCGCGCGGCTGGTCGGCGGCGCGGCCGTTGTCCAGGTACTTCATCATCTGGTCGACGTCGCCCAGTTCCGGGAAGTCGTAGAGCAATTGCGCCAGGCTGACCCAGGATGCGGGGTAGCCGGGGGCGATTTTTTCCAGCAGCGCCTGGGCGGTTTTCTCGTCGGTCTTGCCCAGCGTTGCGTCGCCCAATACGCGGGCCACGCTGTCGATGCGCTGTGCGGTGACGGTGCCGCTGCTGTAGCCGGCTTCCATTTGCTTGAGCAGTTCGGCCTGTTTTTCTGGCTCGGCTTTTTTCTGATAGACCGTGGCCAGTTCGACGTAGCAGATGTCGGTGGTGTTCAGCGCGGCCTTGCAGATGCGCTCGACATCATCCAGATGCTGGTCGTAGGTGTCCTGGGTGCGATACAGCAGCACCTGGGCCAGACCGGCTTCCGGGTAACCGGCGGCCTGCCATTTGTTGATCTGCTGCTGGGCGTTCACGTTGGGGAAGCTGTGCGGGTATTGCAGGTACAGCATCGCCAGCGGGATCAGGGTGTTGCCTTCGCCATTGGCAAAGGCTTTTTTCAGCAGGCCTTCGGCTTCATGGTGTTCGGCGTCGGTGGCGCCGGGCTTGGCCACCAGCAGGCGCCCCAGGCGGGCCTGGGCGCGCGGCGAAATATCCGCAGCGGCGCGGTAAGTGGCCTCGGCCTGTTTGATCTGCGCCGGATCGCGTGTGCCGACCTGGATATCGGCCAGGCCCACCTGGGCCTCGCTGTAACCCAGGGTCGCCAGTTGCTGGTAATTCTGCTGCGCGGTGAGCGTGTCGCCCCGCTTGAGGGCTTCGTTGGCCAGGCGCTGGTCGGGCAGACCGGCGCAACCGGCGAGGCTGACCGCAAGGGCCAGCAACGCGACAGGACCCTTGTGGGAGCGGGCTTGCTCGCGATGCAGGCCGTGCGGTCCGTCAGGCAAACCGCACTGATCCCATCGCGAGCAAGCCCGCTCCCACAGGGATTGCGGTGTTTTCAGGAGAGTCGTCACAGGCATGTCCTCGCTTACAGTCCGGCAGCCATGGCTTTATCGATCAGCCAGTTCAGCGATGGGCCACGGTCGCTGGTGACTTCCACCGGGCGGCCAGCGTAGGCGCTGTCCAGCGGTGCGTCCGGCTTGATCTGCACGCGGATGTCGGAGGACAGGTCGGCGCTGTTCAGGCTGGTGCTGCTGACGATGGTGCCGGTGCGGGTCTGTTCTTCGTCGGCGACCTGGAAGTTCACCGGGGTACCTGGGCGAACGTCAGCGAACTGGCGGTAGGAGAAGCGTGCTTCCACGTTGGCCAGGCTGCCGCGAGGCACCAGTTGGAAGATCACGTCGCCTTTGCTTGCGTATTGACCGTCGGCCACCATTTGCTGGGCCACGATGCAGTCGCAAGGCGAGGTCAGGGTGCCGGTCATTTGCTTGCCGAACAGTTCTTCGACCTTGGCCGGTTGCAGTTGGTCTTCGTCCAGATGGCCCTTGAGCACGTCGAGCATGCTGGTGCTGAAGGTCGCGAGCGGCGCGCCTTTGGCTGCCACCGCGTCGCCTTTGAGCAGGCTTTGCACGGTGCCGTCGCGGGGCATGGTCACGTTCATGCCGGGCACGCTGACCAGGCCGGCCTGGGCGTGGCTGACGAAGTACATGCCGTACAGCGATTTGAAGACGAAACCGAATGCCGCCAGGCCCACCAGGAAGATCGCCAGGCTGAACGTCACGGCGCGCAGGCGGCCGAAGACGCTCATGTTGCTGCCGCCGTCCTTGACCTTGCGCGCCTTGGTGAAGTTGTCGCGTTGCAGGGTGGCGAGTACGTCGCCCATGGTCACGATATCGCCCGACAGGTGCGACGTGATCAGGTGACGCAGCGTGGAAATATCCTGCGCGTCGAGGTTCTGGAACTGGCAACCGGTGCGCCCGCTCTGGCGGTCGTAGGAGCGAATCTGCAGCTCCACATCCATCGCCAGGCCGAGGTTGTCGATGACAAATTGCAGGCGACCCTTGTGCACTTCGCCAACGATCAGCGGCTGGGTGGCGGTGAACGCCAGGCCGCCGGCGGACAGGTCGATGACCCGTGCTTCGGTCGGCGTGCGGTCAGTGTTGAAAAAGCGCAACTTGGCCGGGATTTTGACCCGGGCGTGCTGGCGTTGGGCTTCGGATTCGTGGACAACGTTGGCGTTTACTTGGCTGTTCATCAGGGCAATTTCCTAGAGTTAATTCAGGCTTGGCAGGGTCAGACCATCATCAGCAACACGGCGACGAAAATGCTGCCGGCGGAGAAGGTCATGGTCCGAGACGACCAGGTGTTGAACCAACGTTGAAAGCTGGCCAAATCGCGGGTCAGTTTGGTGTCCTGGCGGGTCCAGGACTGTTGATCGAGGCGGAAGAACACGTAGATCTTCACCAGCGCGCCCATGATCTGGTTGTAATAGAGAATCACCGGGTACGCCGGGCCGATCCTGTGCCCGGAGCACGACAGCAGCACGGTCAGGATCAGGCGGGTGATGCCGATCCACAGCAGGTACGCGAGGATGAACGCGCCGCCGTACTTGAAGGTGGCGATGATCGCCACGGTCAGGCCGAGCAGCGAGGTCCACATCGACACGCGCTGGTCGAACAGCACCACGCTGGTGAACAGGCCGAGGCGACGTACACCCAGGCCCAGGGCGCGGGAGTTCTGGCGCAGGTTGTTGCCGTACCAGCGGAACATCAGCTTGCGGCTGGCTTTGATAAAGCTCTTTTCCGGCGGGTGCTCCACGGTGTTGATTGCGGCATCCGGTACGTAGAAGGTGTCGTAGCCCAGGCGCATCAGGCTGAACCAGCTGGACTTGTCGTCGCCGGTCAAAAACTTGAAGCGGCCCAGGCGCCAGTGTTGCAGCGAGTCGCTTTCCACATCGGCGATAAAGCCCGGGTCGGTGACCACGCTGGCGCGAAACACCGACATGCGCCCGGTCATGGTCAGCACGCGCTTGGACAGGGCCATCGAGCACATGTTGATGTGGCGCTGGGCGAAGCGCAGTTTGTGCCATTCGCTCATGATGTAGCCGCCGCGCACTTCGCAGAACTCGTTGGTGGTCAGGCCGCCGACATTGCCGAACAGCTGGAACCACGGCACGGTTTTGCGCACGACGCCTTCGGCGAGCACGGTGTCGCCATCGATCACTGCAACCACGGCGCGGTCATCCGGCAAGTGGCGGGAGATGGCGCGGAAACCGAAGGCCAGGCCGTCGCGCTTGCCGGTGCCGGCGATACGCACGAAGTCGAGCTTCACATGGCCCGGCGGGTTCATGCGTTCCCACAGGCTTTTCACCAGCAGTTCATCGGACATTTCCACCAGCGAGCAGACCACGGTGGTGGGGAAGCCGCATTCGATCGCTTCGCGGATTACCGAGCTGTAGACCTGCGCGGTGGTCAGCGCATCGATCCGGAAACTGGTGACCATCAGGAACACATGGGACGGGTCCGCGGCCTTGCCCAACTTGCGCACTTTGCGCCGCAGGTGGGGGTAGACCACGTACAGGAACAGCATGCCGCGAAAGAAATGCGTCGCACCCATCGAGTAGCGCCAGATACCGACGGCGCCAATCAGGAAAATAAAATTCTTCGACTCGGAGTCGAACGTACTCGCCGGCAACAGCAGGGCGAGTCCCATCAGCAGGCTCAAGAAGAACAGCCAGCCGGCGGATTGGAGCAGTACGTGTTTTAACTTGGACATAGGCGTCATCCGCAGGTGAAGGAGGTTTCGAGCTGCAAGCGCTGGGGATCAGGACGCTGGCAGCCCGAAACTTGCGGTTGCTGTTACCAGCAAATACCTTCGGTACGGCCGCTCACACTGGTGGCCTTGGACATGAAGCCCACCAGGTCGACCACTTGCTTGCCGTGCGGTGCGTTATGGGCCAAGGCCCGGAACTTCTCGTCACGGTTGCCGAGGATGATCACGTCGCAGTTGTTGATCACATCGTCGAAGTCCGAGTTGAGCAGGGACGACACGTGCGGGATCTTGCCTTCGATGTAGTCCTTGTTCGCGCCGTGGACACGGGCGTATTCGACGTTGCTGTCGTAGATGCTCAGGTCGTAACCCTTGCCGATCAGCATTTCCGCCAGCTCCACCAGGGGGCTTTCGCGCAGGTCATCGGTGCCGGCCTTGAAGCTCAGGCCCAGCAGGGCGACTTTGCGTTTGTCGTGGCCGGCGACGATGTCGAAGGCGTTCTGCACCTGGGATTCGTTGCTGCGCATCAGCGAGTTGAGCAGCGGCGCTTCCACGTCCAGCGAGCCGGCGCGGTAGGTCAGGGCGCGCACGTCTTTGGGCAGGCACGAGCCGCCGAACGCGAAGCCCGGGCGCATGTAGTACTGGGACAGGTTGAGGGTCTTGTCCTGGCAGACCACTTCCATCACTTCGCGCCCGTCGACGCCGACGGCCTTGGCGATGTTGCCGATCTCGTTGGCGAAGGTCACCTTGGTGGCGTGCCACACGTTGCAGGTGTACTTGATCATTTCGGCAACGGCGATGTCCTTGCGGATGATCGGCGCGTCGAGTTCTTCGTACAGCGATTGCAGGACATCACCGGAGGCTTTGTCGAATTCGCCGATGACGGTCATCGGCGGCAGGTCGTAGTCGGCGATGGCGGTGGATTCACGCAGGAACTCCGGGTTGACCGCGACGCCGAAGTCGACGCCGGCTTTCTTGCCGGAGCAGTCTTCGAGGATCGGGATCACCACATTGGCCACGGTACCCGGCAATACGGTGCTGCGCACGACGATGGTGTGGCGGGTGGTCTTGTCACGCAGGACAAAGCCGATCTCGCGGCATACCGATTCGATGTAGTTGAGTTCCAGGTCGCCGTTTTTCTTGCTCGGCGTACCGACGCAAATCATCGACAGGTCGGTAGCGCGGATGGCTTCGGCGAAGTCGGTCGTACCGCGCAGTCGTCCGGTCTCGATACCCTGGCTCAGCAGCTCGCCCAGGCCCGGTTCAACGATCGGCGATTTGCCTGCGTTGATCAGGTCGATTTTTTCCTTGGAGATGTCTACGCCGACCACTTCATGGCCGCGGGCAGACAGGCAACCGGCACAGACTGCGCCAACGTAACCCAAACCAAATATGCTGATACGCATCGCATTTACCTCTGTATTAAATCATGCCATTAAATGGCCGGAGTTCATGTTTGCAAGCGTCACTGATGCCGCGAAAGTTAGGCGAATAGACGCCGACTTGCCGCGTGCAGGCATGTTGAATAACGAGTGACTAACTATTGCACTCAAGTTGTGCGCAACTTGGCCTTGTTGTTGGTGCTTGCCCTGAAATGCAGCCGGCCTTCCTGGGAGAAGGGCCTGGCGCCAGTGCAGCAGGGCCTTGATAAAAGGCTGTAAGCCTATAATTATCAATGCCTTGGGTTGTAGCACTGACCCATTGGGGTAAGCACGGCCTTGGCCTTATAGTGTGTGGCAATCGATCCTTATCGCCGCTCTTAACTAATCGGTTGGTAATATGAGCCCAGAGTCAAAGTTTAATGTGACAACTTTGCTACTTCCGTTGGTCGCCATGTAAGTCATCTCTTACAGAAGCAGAGAATTCCGTTACCGGTGGTATGAGCGGTGCTTTAGGGCTAAGTTCCTGGCCGCTCATCCTGTTTCCGGAAATTTCTTGAAATATCAGCAAAGATGGCACTGGTACTATATTGATAGCACTTGCTATTTGGGCCAGTAGTTACGGGGAGTTGGCGTGCGGGAATAGTTTTGTGCCACTAGTGATTTAAAAAAGTGGTGCCACTACGAAAAAAAATGACGAATGTCGAGTGAAATAATTGTTAGAGATGCGTCAGGATATTTTTTGACGCCAAACAATTGACGATTTGCGCTGTGAAATGCAGACAAAAATGTGGGAGGGGGCTTGCCCCCGATGGCGGTGTGTCAGTCTATCCATGTATGACTGATCCCCCCCATCGGGGGCAAGCCCCCTCCCACATTTGATCTTTAGCGTCTATGAGGGCGGAGCAGGGCCTTATTCCGGTGCGTGATCGCGCAGGAACACCAGGTTGTCCGGCTTGGACTGCTCGGCATTGAAGCGATAACCCTGCACATCGAACTGCTTGAGCTGGGCCGGGTCGTTGATGCGCTCTTCGATCACGAAGCGGCTCATCATGCCCCGCGCCTTTTTCGCGTAGAAGCTGATGATCTTGTACTGGCCGTTCTTCAGGTCCTTGAACTCGGTATTGACGATCCGCGCATTCAGCGCCGTGCGCTTGACCGCCGAGAAGTACTCGTTGGATGCGAGGTTGAGCAGCACGTCATCGCCTTGTTCGGCCAGGGCTTGGTTGAGCCATTCGCTGATCCGGGTGCCCCAGAAGGCGTACAGGTCCTTGCCACGGGCGTTGGCCAGCTTGGTGCCCATCTCCAGGCGGTACGGCATCATCAGGTCCAGGGGGCGCAGCAGGCCGTACAGGCCCGAGAGCATGCGCAGGTGGTCCTGGGCGTAGCTGAAGTCGGCGTCGCTGAAGGTGTCGGCGTTAAGACCGGTGTACACGTCGCCCTTGAACGCCAGCAACGCCTGCTTGGCGTTGGCCGGTGTGAACGCCGGGGTCCAGCTGCCGAAGCGCGCGGCGTTGAGGCCGCCGATCTTGTCGGACACATGCATCAATTCGCTGATCTGCGCCGGGCTCAGGTGGCGCAGTTGCTCGATCAACTCCTGGGAATGGTCCAGGTACTGCGGCTGGGTAAAGCGCTGGGTCGCAGGCCTGGACTCGAAGTCGAGGGTCTTGGCGGGGGAAATCACCATCAGCATGAAGTTGGCTCCTGTAATCGTGCTTGTAACGTGGGCGGGATTCTAGGGGGTTGGGCACTTTGACTCCACCTATGATGGCGATAGGCGCGATCCGTTATGATGGCCGGTGATTCTGGAGAGGGAGACCCTGTGTGCGAATAGCGCTTTTATTGTCGGCGTGCCTGTTTTGCCTGAACGCCCACGCGGCGCCGGTGGACGTGGCCAGCCTGGATCGCGGCGTCTGGCCGGAAAAACTCAGCAGCCCTGCGCTGTTCGACGTGGCCTCGCGCGCCGAAATATTGATGTTCGCCCGCAGCCTGATCGGCAGCGAAGCCCTGGATGAAGCTGCGCTCAAACAGCGCCTGGGCCTGAAGATCATCAACCTGGCGGCCATCGACGATCTGCGTCGCCAGCTCTGGCGGCGCCTTCTGGAGAATTACACCGCTGCCCAGGAAAGTTGCGAGGAGGATGCGTCGTTCTGCTACCTGGTGGAAAACATGGACGACCTGCGCGAGCAGGCCGGCAAGTTCGAGGTCAGTGACAACTCCTTCTATATAGGCTGGGCCGGCCCAAGCCACAATTTCCACGAGCGTTACCTGGACGAACTGCTGCGCAAAGCCGCGCTGTTCCCGCAGATCAGCAGCGAAATCGCACGTTTCGGTGACCATGAGCGCAATGGCGACGAATTCAACGACCGCCTGTTCCTGCTGACCTTCGACGGCGGCCCGGCACCGGTCAGCGGCAATACCGACTGGCTCACCGATTACCTGCGCAAGCAGAAGATGAACGCCACGTTCTTCGCCCTCGGCAGCAGCCTGCAAAACCGTGTGGAGCGCAGTTCCGTCGCGGATGTGCAGGCGCTGTATCAGGGGCAGTGCGTGGGCACTCAAGGTTGGCAGTACCGTTCCCACAGCCATTGGGTCGACTGGCAAAGTTCGATCATCCGCAGCGCCGCGCTGGCGCAGAACCTGATGCCTGAAAACTACGTGCCGCTGTTCCGTCCACCCTACGGCCAGCGCCGCGCGGACAGCCAGGGTTTCTTCCAGTCCCAGGGTTTGCAGGTGGCGTTGTGGGATATCGACTCCCAGGACGAACCGGGCAAGCTCAAGGCCGATGAGTCGGCGCAGCGGGTGCTGACATTGATGTTGTTGTGGCGCAAAGGGGTGATTGTGTTTCACGACACCCAGGACAAGGCGCGGGTCGCATTACCGATGGTATTGCAGGCAACGGCGCAAAGCGGGCTGGGTTGGCAGGACTGCCGGGAGGCGTTTCGCTGAAGAGGCTGAAGTGCCCGCTCCCGTTGGGGATGCGGCATTTTTGGGGTGATTTTGTACGATATTTCTATGCGGGCCGACTTCCGACTTTAACGGGGTAGCTGGCACTCGGCTAGTGCTATTCGTCATCCTGAAAAATAAACTTCAAAAAAACGTCAAAGTGCTTTTTCCTGTCATGGGTTTTGCGGTATTACGAAGTCAGATCGCCGAAACCTGCAACACAGGTGGCGTCTTCCAAGACTCCTCATGTGGGCACTGCACTTGACGTCACGCAAGGTGCAGTCGGTGGTCGAATCGAGGCGCAGCACTGTTGTGGTATTGCGTCGACTGGCTCCCACAAAGGTGACCGAGTATGGATGATCATGGACGTAACCCTTCTTCCGACCAGCCAATCCTTTATGTGCTTGATACCAACGTACTGATCCACGATCCGAACGCTCTGCTTAACTTCGAAGAACACCACGTCGCCATCCCGATGATCGTGTTGGAGGAACTCGACAAACTCAAAAGCGGGCATCACAGCGTGGCCGCCGAATGTCGCCAGGCCATCCGCCTGATCGACAAAACCCTGGGTGAAGCGTCACCCGAGGACGTCGAAGTCGGCGTGCCGATCCAGCGCGGCAAAAGCGGGCCCAAGGGTTTGTTGTCGATCTTGATGAGCAAGCGCAGCGAGCCCAACAGCCTGCTGCCGGAAAACCTCAACGACAACAAAATCATCAACCAATTGATCGACCTGCACGCTCGTGACAAGGACATGCGCGTGGTGCTGGTGACCAAAGACATCAATATGCGCCTCAAGGCACGAGCGTGTGGGATCGCTGCCGAGGACTACAGTACCGACCAACTGGTCGACGACGTGTCGATGCTGTCCCGTGGTTATCACACCATGACCGGCTCGTTCTGGGACCGCGTCAGCAAGGTCGAAACCCGTCAGGACCACGGTCGCACCTGGCACCAGGTGCAACTGATCGACAACCTGCCGGCGGTACACGTCAACGAGTTCATCATCGACGAACAGGGCTTCGTGGGCTGGATCAAAGAGATCCAGGTCGACAGGCTGCTGATCCTCGACCTGCATCAGGAACCCCTGTTGCACCAGGAAGCCTGGGGCCTGAAACCGCGTGATATCTACCAGAGCCTGGCGCTGTATGCGCTGCTCGACCCGGACATCCACTTGGTCAACCTGACCGGTGCCGCCGGCTCGGGCAAAACCATCCTGGCTCTGGCGGCCGCCATCGAACAGACCATGGTGACCAAACGCTATCGCCGCATCATCGCCACCCGCAGCGTGCAGGGCCTGGACCAGGAAATCGGTTTCCTGCCCGGCACCGAAGCGGAAAAAATGGAGCCGTGGCTGGGGGCGATCACCGACAACCTCGAAGCTTTGCACATGGATGACGAAAACACCCATGGCAGCGTCGACTACATCCTCAGCAAAGTGCCGTTGCAGTTCAAATCCCTCAATTACATCCGAGGTCGCAGCTTCCAGCAGAGCCTGATTTTGATCGATGAGTGCCAGAACCTCACGCCGCACCAGATGAAAACCATCATCACCCGTGCCGGCGCCGGTTCCAAAGTGGTGTGCCTGGGCAACCTGGCGCAGATCGACACCCCTTACCTGTCCGCGACCAGCTCCGGGCTGACTTACCTGACGGAACGCTTCAAAGACTTCCCGAACGGCGTGCATATCGCGCTGCAGGGAGTTCCACGTTCGATCCTGGCCGAATACGCCGAATCTCACTTGTAAACGCGGTCCATGTAGGAGCGAGCTTGCTCGCGAAGAGTGTCTACGATAACGCGGGGTCTCTGGAGCCCCGCGTTGTTCTTTGGTTTTTCGCGAGCAAGCTCGCTCCTACAGGGTTTACAATCGACGCTCCTGATCAGGAGTATCCCTGTGCTGACTCATCTCGATTCCCAAGGTCGCGCCCATATGGTCGACGTCACCGACAAGTCCGTGACGTTCCGAGAGGCGGTGGCTGAAGCGCGGGTGCGTATGCTGCCCGAGACACTGAAAATGATTGTCGATGGTGCCCATCCCAAGGGCGATGTGTTTGCCGTGGCCCGTATCGCCGGGATCCAGGCGGCGAAAAAAACCAGTGATTTGATCCCCTTGTGCCATCCGCTGATGTTGACCGGCGTCAAGGTCGAACTGAACGCCGAGGGCATAGACTCCGTACACATCGTGGCGCGCTGCAAACTCTCGGGCCAGACCGGCGTAGAGATGGAAGCGCTGACGGCCGCCAGTGTCGCTGCGTTGACCATCTACGACATGTGCAAGGCCGTGGACCGCGGCATGACCATCGAAAACATCCGCCTGCTGGAAAAGCTCGGCGGTAAAAGCGGGCATTTCAAGGCGGACCAGGCATGAGCATCAACGTACTGTTTTTTGCCCGCTACGGCGAAACGATCGGCCTGGATTCCCTGGAGATGGAAGGCGACTTCGCCACCGTCGACGCGGTGCGCCAGGCATTGGTTGGCGATCCGGGCTTTGACGTGCTCAACGAGACCAGCTTGATGTGCGCGCGCAATCAGGAAATGTGCAGCGTCGACGAGCCGCTCGAAGCCGGTGATGAAGTCGCCTTCTTCCCACCCGTGACCGGAGGCTGAGCATGGCCATCCGTGTACAGCCCGCGCCGTTTGACCCCGGCGCCGAAGTCAACGCGATGCACGCTGCCAATGTCGGCGTCGGCGCGGTGGTGAGTTTTGTCGGCTATGTCCGCGACTTCAATGACGGCCACGACGTGGCGGGGATGTTCCTGGAGCATTACCCCGGCATGACCGAAAAGGCCCTGGCCAAGATCGCCGTGGAAGCCGAACAACGCTGGCCGCTGCTCAAGCTGGAAGTGCTGCACCGCATCGGCGCGCTGGAACCGGGCGAGCCCATCGTCTTCGTCGCCGCTGCTAGCGCGCATCGTCAGGCTGCGTTTGATGCCTGCGCGTTTGTGATGGACTACCTGAAGACCCGTGCGCCGTTCTGGAAGAAAGAAAGCACCAGCGAAGGCGCGCGTTGGGTGGACGGGCGCGACAGCGACCACGCCGCAGCGGATCGCTGGAAGTAGCCAGCCGAACACATCCCTCAAAATCAGCTGAAATCAAATGTGGGAGGGGGCTTGCCCCCGATAGCAGTGGGTCAGTTGGCAAATTCTGCGACTGACACTCCGCTATCGGGGGCAAGCCCCCTCCCACATGTTTGACCGCATTTGAGCTTAGGGGCGTTTGCGTTCTACAGCCCGGAGCAAGTGCGTCGGCGGTGTCTCGCAGCTGATCTTGCGGCCCAGCAGCGTCTCGATCGACGGCAACTGATACGAGTCATCCTCCCCGGCAAAGCTGATCGACACGCCCGCTGCCCCGGCACGGCCGGTACGGCCAATACGGTGTACGTAGTCGTCGGGCATTTCGGGCAGGGTGAAGTTGATCACATGGCTGATGCCGTCGATGTGAATCCCGCGCCCGGCCACGTCGGTGGCCACCAGCACGCGGATCTTGCCTTCGCGAAAGCCTTCCAGGGTCTTGATGCGCTTGTGCTGCGGCACGTCGCCTGACAGTTGCGCGGCGTTGACGCCATCACGCACCAGGCGCTCTTCGATACGGCGCACTTCGTCCTTGCGGTTGGCAAACACCATCACGCGCTCCCAACCGTTGTCGTTGATCAGGTTGTAGAGCAGCTTGTACTTGTCGGCACCGGCCACGGCGTAGATGTGTTGCTCGACGTTTTCGCTGGCGACGTTCAGCGCCTCGATCTCGACGATGGACGGCTCGGTGGTCCACTGCTTGGCGAGGTTCATCACGTCTTCGGTGAAGGTCGCGGAGAACAGCAGGGTCTGACGCTCGTTTTTCGGCGGGGTCTGGCGAATGATCTGGCGTACTTGCGGGATAAAACCCATGTCGAGCATGCGGTCGGCTTCGTCCAGCACCATCACTTCGACCATGTCCAGGTGTACGTCGCCGCGCTGGTTGAAGTCGAGCAGGCGGCCCGGAGTGGCGACCAGGATGTCGCAGTGACGCGCTTCGAGGTGCTTGAGCTGCTTGTCGAAGTCCATGCCACCGACAAACGTCATGACGTTGAGGCCGGTGTACTTGGTCAGGTCGGCGGCGTCCTTGGCGATCTGCACCACCAGCTCGCGGGTCGGGGCGATGATCAGCGCGCGCGGCTCACCCATGTAGCGTTCTTTCGGCGGCGGCGTTTGCAGCAGTTGGGTGATGATCGAGATCAGGAACGCGGCGGTCTTGCCGGTGCCGGTCTGGGCGCGGCCGATGGCGTCTTTGCCGGCCAGGGTGAAGCCCAGCACCTGCGCCTGGATCGGTGTGCAGTACGGGAAGCCCAGGTCCTGGATGGCGTGCATCAGTTCCGGTGCGAGCTTGAAATCGTGGAAGCGGGTTTTGCCTTCCTGGGGTTCGACGACGAAATCTTCGAGTTTCCACGGTGTGACGGGCGGCTTGGGCGCGCGTTCACGGCGTGCGGCTTTTGGCGCAGGCGCAGGCGCGGTTGCCGCAGCGGCTTCGGCCGGTTTCGGCGGTTCGGTTGGCGTCACCTCGAGCGGTTTCGGCGCGGTCACAGGCGCGGCCAGGCCAGGCTGTTTACCGTCGTGGCGGCTGCCGGGTGTCGGGACGGGAGCACTGGGAACTGGCGCGAGCGGCTCAGCCTCGCTTTTGCCGAACATCTTCTTGAGTGCTTTGAGCACGGTGATCTCATTAATTGGTTAAGGAATATACGCCGGCCAGTGTAATGCAAGAATCGGGCGCGGCGTAGTGCGTCTGTCATGTGGCTAAATAAACGGCGGCGTTCAGCGCAGTCGTTCGGCCAACCACGTACCGATATCGCTGATCTCTTCGGGTAACACTTCGTGACCCATTGGGTATTCCTGCCATGTCACGGTGACACCACGGGTCTTCAAGTGCTCGTAAGCGCTGCGCCCCATGGCGTTCTGTACCACCTCGTCGTACTGGCCATGCAGGCACAGCACCGGAATGCGCTGTTGACTGGCGGATAATTCCAGCTCGTCGTCGAAGGTCGGCGCATAAGTGGAGAGGGCAATCACGCCACCCAAGGCGCCTTGCCATTTATGGAAAGCGGTGTGGTACACCACGGCGCCACCCTGGGAGAAACCCGCCAGGAAAATCCGCGAGGCGTCTATTCCGCTGCTTTTTTGTTCCTTGATCAAATCCGTGACCATTTTGGCCGACTCTTTCAGCTCTTCCAGGCTGATGGACCGCGCCGGGCTCATCGCCCTGATGTCGTACCAACTGGGCATCTCATAGCCGCCGTTGATGGTCACCGGGCGGGTCGGTGCTTGAGGCAGGACGAAGCGGGTGGTCAGCAGGTTTTCCTGCAGCGCTTGGGCCACCGGTTGGAAGTCGTAGCGATCGGCACCCAGGCCATGCAGCCAGATTACGCAGGCGTCTGCAGGCTTGGTGGGCTGAAGAATCAAGGGGTTGCTCATGTCTGCTCCATTAATGTGCGTGCGCTCCGATTGAGTGCGACGGAACGGTGCGCAATAGTTTGATCTGTTACGAGAATGTCGCAAGGTTGAATCTTTTGCCATTGACCTTGGGCTGAATCGACTCAGCAGCCACTCTGGTACGCGCTTTGCTATGTGTAGGTCGATGTCAGATCTTTCCTGGGACGGTAACACTATCAGTGACTGCCGTTTGTGGGATAGCAACTGGAATTACTGCGACTGCCTCATGCTGCTTGACCCTAATAAAAGCCAACACGGGTCGATATCGCCTCATAAGGGTGCGCTGAGGTTCTAGCTCCGACACAACAAGAGCAACTGGAGGTTTGAATGAAGGTATTGAAATCCACCCTGGCCATCGTTTCCGCGGCCGCTGTATTGGGTGTCAGTGGTTTCGCCCAAGCCGGCGCCACCCTGGACGCCGTGCAGAAGAAAGGTTTTGTGCAATGTGGCGTGAGTGACGGCTTGCCGGGTTTCTCGGTACCGGATGCCAGCGGCAAGATCCTCGGGATCGACGCTGACTTCTGCCGCGCGGTAGCCGCTGCTGTGTTCGGCGACGCGACCAAGGTCAAATTCAGCCAGTTGAACGCCAAGGAGCGTTTCACCGCGCTTCAATCCGGCGAAGTCGACATTCTGTCCCGTAACACCACCATGACCAGCTCCCGCGATGCGGGCATGGGCCTGAAATTCCCCGGCTTCATCACTTACTACGACGGCATCGGCTTTCTGGTAAACAACAAGCTGGGCGTTAAAAGTGCCAAGGAACTGGACGGTGCAACCATCTGCATCCAGGCCGGTACCACCACCGAGCTGAACGTTTCCGACTACTTCCGTGGCAACGGTCTGAAATACACCCCGATCACCTTCGACACCTCCGACGAAAGCGCCAAGTCGCTGGAGTCCGGGCGTTGCGACGTACTGACCTCCGACAAGTCCCAACTGTTCGCCCAGCGCAGCAAGTTGGCCTCGCCGAAAGACTACGTGGTTCTGCCGGAAACCATTTCCAAGGAACCGCTGGGCCCGGTCGTGCGTAATGGCGACGACGAGTGGCTGGCCATCGTGCGCTGGGTTGGCTACGCCATGCTCAACGCGGAAGAAGCCGGTATCACTTCCAAAAACGTCGAAGCTGAAGCCAAGTCCACCAAGAACCCGGACGTTGCGCGTCTGCTCGGTGCCGACGGCGAATACGGCAAAGACCTGAAAGTGAAGAAAGACTGGGTCGTACAGATCGTCAAGCAGGTCGGCAACTACGGTGAAGTGTTCGAGAAAAACCTCGGCAAGAGCACGCCACTGGAAATCGACCGTGGCCTGAACGCGCTGTGGAACAACGGCGGCATTCAATACGCACCCCCTGTGCGCTGATCGCTGATGGTTCTATCACCCGGTGGGCCAACCGCCGGGTGATGTTCTGTTCCATTCTTTCCGGGGCACTTCATGCAAAATAAAATCGGCGCACCAAAGCAGAAGCTCAGCTTCAGCGATCCCAAAGTGCGTGCGTGGCTCTTCCAGATCATCACGATTGTGGCGGTGGTCTCGCTGGGCTGGTACCTCTTCAACAATACCCAGACCAACCTTCAACACCGGGGCATTACCTCGGGCTTCGACTTTCTTGAGCGCAGTGCCGGCTTCGGCATCGCGCAGCACCTGATCGACTACACCGAATCGGACAGCTATGCCCGGGTGTTTGTGATCGGGCTGCTCAATACCTTGCTGGTGACCGTGATCGGCGTGGTCCTGGCGACCCTGCTCGGGTTCATCATCGGCGTGGCCCGCTTGTCGCCCAACTGGATGATCAACAAGCTGGCGACGGTGTACGTGGAAGTGTTCCGCAACATCCCGCCGTTGCTGCAAATCCTGTTCTGGTACTTCGCGGTGTTCCTGACCATGCCGGGGCCACGCAACAGCCATAACTTCGGCGACACGTTCTTCGTCAGCAGCCGTGGCCTGAACATGCCGGCCGCGCTGGCCGCCGACGGGTTCTGGCCGTTCGTGGTCAGCGTGGTCGTGGCCATCGTGGCCGTCGTGCTGATGACCCGCTGGGCCAACAAGCGCTTTGAAGCGACCGGTGTTCCCTTCCACAAGTTCTGGGCGGGTCTGGCGCTGTTCATCGTGATCCCGGCATTGTGCGCCTTGGTCTTCGGCGCGCCGTTGCACTGGGAAATGCCCAAGCTGCAAGGCTTCAACTTCGTCGGCGGCTGGGTACTGATCCCTGAACTGTTGGCGCTGACCCTGGCGCTGACCGTGTACACCGCGGCGTTTATCGCCGAGATCGTGCGCTCGGGCATCAAGTCCGTCAGCCACGGCCAGACCGAAGCCGCACGCTCCCTGGGCCTGCGCCCCGGGCCGACGCTGCGCAAGGTCATCATCCCGCAAGCCCTGCGGGTGATCATTCCGCCGCTGACCAGCCAATACCTGAACCTGGCGAAAAACTCGTCGTTGGCCGCCGGTATCGGTTACCCGGAAATGGTTTCGCTGTTTGCCGGCACGGTGCTCAACCAGACCGGCCAGGCCATCGAAGTCATTGCCATCACCATGAGCGTGTACCTGGCGATCAGCATCAGCATTTCCCTGCTGATGAACTGGTACAACAAGCGCATTGCGCTGATCGAGCGGTGAGGAAACGAGCATGAGTTCGCATACGTTCAAACCTGATATGCCACCGCCGAGCAAAGTCTTCGGGCCGATGGCATGGATGCGCGCCAACCTGTTTTCCAGCTGGCTCAACACCCTGCTGACCTTGTTGGCGTTTTACCTGATCTACCTGGTCGTGCCGCCGATACTGCACTGGGCCATTCTCGACGCCAACTGGGTCGGGACCACTCGCGCCGACTGCACCAAAGAAGGCGCCTGCTGGGTGTTTATCCAACAGCGCTTCGGGCAGTTCATGTACGGCTACTACCCCGGCGACCTGCGCTGGCGCGTAGACCTGACCGTGTGGTTGGCCATCGTGGGCGTGGCGCCGTTGTTCATCTCGCGTTTTCCACGCAAGGCGATCTACGGCCTGGGCTTTCTGGTGTTGTACCCGATCATTGCCTTCTTCCTGTTGCGCGGCGGCATTTTCGGCCTGACCAGCGTGGCCACCAGCCAATGGGGCGGCCTGATGCTGACCCTGGTCATCGCCACCGTCGGCATCGCCGGTGCCTTGCCGCTGGGGATTGTGCTGGCGCTGGGGCGGCGTTCGAACATGCCGGCGATTCGTGTGGTCTGCGTGACCTTCATCGAATTCTGGCGCGGCGTGCCGTTGATCACGGTGCTGTTCATGTCCTCGGTGATGCTGCCGTTGTTCCTGCCCGAAGGCATGGGCATCGACAAGCTGCTGCGGGCGTTGATCGGCGTGATCCTGTTCCAGTCGGCCTACGTGGCGGAAGTGGTGCGCGGTGGCTTGCAGGCGATTCCCAAAGGTCAGTACGAAGCGGCCGCGGCGATGGGCCTGGGTTACTGGCGCAGCATGGGCCTGGTGATTCTGCCGCAAGCCCTGAAGATGGTGATCCCCGGCATCGTCAACACGTTTATCGCGCTGTTCAAGGACACCAGCCTGGTGATCATCATCGGTTTGTTCGACCTGCTCAACAGCGTCAAGCAAGCCGCCGCCGACCCGAAATGGTTGGGCATGGCCACTGAAGGCTACGTGTTCGCCGCCCTGGTGTTCTGGATTTTCTGTTTTGGTATGTCGCGCTATTCCATTCATTTGGAACATAAGCTCGACACAGGCCACAAGCGTTAGGAGTTGATGTTATGAGCGAAGCGATCAAACAGCCTGTGAGCCCTGAAGGCATTATCCAGATGCAGGGCGTGAACAAGTGGTACGGCCAGTTCCACGTATTGAAAGACATCAACCTCAACGTCAAGCAGGGCGAGCGTATCGTGCTGTGCGGCCCGTCGGGTTCGGGCAAGTCCACCACCATCCGCTGCCTCAACCGCCTGGAAGAACACCAGCAGGGCCGCATCGTGGTCGATGGCGTGGAGCTGACCAACGACCTCAAGCAGATCGAAGCGATCCGCCGCGAAGTTGGCATGGTGTTCCAGCACTTCAACCTGTTCCCGCACCTGACCATCCTGCAGAACTGCACGCTGGCACCGATGTGGGTGCGCAAGATGCCCAAGCGCAAGGCCGAAGAAATCGCCATGCACTACCTGGAGCGCGTGCGTATCCCGGAGCAGGCCCACAAGTTTCCGGGGCAACTCTCCGGCGGCCAGCAACAGCGCGTGGCGATTGCCCGGGCGCTGTGCATGAAACCGAAAATCATGCTGTTCGACGAACCGACCTCGGCCCTCGACCCGGAAATGGTCAAGGAAGTGCTCGACACCATGATCGGCCTGGCCGAAGACGGCATGACCATGTTGTGCGTGACCCACGAAATGGGCTTCGCCCGTACCGTGGCCAACCGCGTGATCTTCATGGACAAGGGCGAGATCGTGGAACAGGCGGCGCCGAATGACTTCTTCGACAACCCGCAGAATGACCGGACCAAGTTGTTCTTGAGCCAGATTCTGCATTGATCGATGGTTGATGCTTGAAGCGATAAACCCGGCACCAGGCCGGGTTTATTTTTGCCTGCTGTTTTTACGCGGACGCTTGAGTTGCAAGCTGCGCATCTTTTGCGATCAGCAGATGGTTCAGGTCTTCGCCGGCATTGAGTGCCTCTATTTCGGCCAATAGATGCGGATGTTTATCCAGTAGACGCATCAATGTGAGCAGTGGCGCGGGCGGAAAGATCTCAGCCCTTTCGTAGCGGGAAAATGCGTTATGGCCGCGGCCGGTCAATAGCCTCACCGCGTCTTTCTGCGTCAGATGCAATTTGCGGCGAATTCGTTTCATTTCGGCGGCGATGATTGTCCTGGCATCCATTAACAACTTATCGCTGGCATCGGAATAACGCTCTGCGCTATCGGTGTCCGAATCGAATTCGACCTCGTGACAGGCCTGGCATTCCCAGCCTGCAATATCAGGGATATCCCGGATCATGCCGCGTGTGTTGATCGTGAAGTTGCGACCTTCGAAATGCTGCATTGCGTCATGGGTTCCGCAGCTCACGCATTGTTGGGTTTTCATAAGGTTTTCTCCTTGAAGGAGATTACGGGAGGACCACCGCCTGGGCGGTAAGTCACTTTGATGTAAATCTCCGTAGCGTAAATCTTGATCAGATAGACGTCCTGCCACACACGGTGGTCTGAATAGGTCGTCATTGACGTGTACAACATTCGATTCTCAAGGGCGCAGACCGCGAGTCGCATCTGGCCGATGTTCAACTCAAGTTGTCGAGCCGCCTCCCGCGCGCTTGCGGTGAATGCTCTGCTACCCAACCTGATGACATCCGCCTTTATCACCGCCAAATCGTAATGAGGTGTGTACTTTTCCATAAGACACCTAAGGCTGAAATTACCCTTTAAGGGTAATTTTAACAATCGAAAATACTGCTCCGTTTCCCTGCCTGAAAACCCTAGTGCGTTGCCTTTGTAGGCAAGTCCGAATAGGCTGTAGGTAAATTCATCCTATGATTGGACGAAAGCGCAAACCTCATGACAGACATCTCCCCGCTGATCAAACGCTCCCTGGTCGACCAAGCCCTCGAGCAGCTGCGCCAGCGCATCACCCAAGGTACGTGGGCCATCGGCGAGCGCCTGCCCACCGAGCCTGAGCTGGCGGCGGAATTGGGCATCAGCCGCAATACCGTGCGCGAGGCCATGCGGGTGCTGGCATTCTCTGGATTGATCGAGGTCCGCCAGGGCGACGGCAGTTACCTGCGTTCGATGACGGACCCGCTGGGCGCCATGCGCGCGTTATCCCATTGCAGCCTGGAACAGGCGCAGGAGACGCGGCAGATCCTGGAAGTGGAGGCCATCGGTCTGGCCGTCCTGCGTCGCACCGAGCAAGACCTGCACCGGTTGCGCGAGGCGCTTGATGCCAGCGCCGCGCTGTATCACGGTGAGCTGGAGGCCTACATCAGCGCCGATCTGGTATTCCACCAACGGCTGGTGGACGCGGCGCACAACCCGGCGTTGAGCGAGTTGTACCGGTACTTTTCCAGCATCATCGGCGCGCAACTGCGCCAGACCCTGAACATCTCGCCGCGTCGCCAGGCGGTGTTCGACCTGCACACCGCCTTGCTTGATGCCGTAGCGCAGCAAGACCCGGAGCGCGCCAAATCCCTTTGCCGGCAGTTGATCAATGAACCCTGACGCCCCACGCACGCCTGAGTTGGAAGAATTGCTGATCGACGCCGAGGCCGACGACGATGCAGTCCAGCACAGCCCCCCGTCGACGAGCCGGCCATGGCTGTTGCTGCTGGGCCTGGTGCTGGTGGCGCTGAACCTGCGCCCGGCGCTGTCGAGCCTGTCGCCGCTGCTCAGTGAGGTCTCGGCCAGCCTGGGCTTGTCGGCGGCCAGGGCCGGTCTGCTGACCACCTTGCCGGTGCTGTGCCTGGGCCTGTTCGCGCCGCTGGCGCCGCTCCTTGCGCGGCGCTTCGGTGCCGAGCGGGTGGTGCTGGGGATCTTGTTGACGCTGGCCGGCGGTATTCTGCTGCGCAGTGCGTTCGGTGAGGTCGGGTTGTTTGTGGGCAGCCTGATCGCCGGGGCCAGCATCGGCATCATCGGCGTGTTGTTGCCCGGTATCGTCAAGCGCGACTTCGCCAGGCAGGCGGGCGCGATGACCGGGGTCTACACCATGGCGCTGTGCCTGGGCGCGGCGTTGGCGGCGGGGGCCTCGGTGCCCTTGAGCGACTCCTTCGGCAACCGTTGGAGCATCGGGTTGGGCTTCTGGATGGTGCCGGCGTTGCTGGCCGCGCTGTGCTGGTTGCCGCAAATCGGGCAGAAGCACGGCGCGCATCGCGTCGCCTACCGGGTGAAGGGCTTGCTGCGCGATCCGCTGGCCTGGCAAGTGACCTTGTACATGGGCCTGCAATCGTCCCTGGCCTACATCGTGTTCGGCTGGGTGCCGTCGATCCTCATCGACCGCGGCCTGAGCGCCACCGATGCCGGGCTGGCGCTGTCCGGTTCGATCATCGTGCAACTGCTCAGCGCCCTCACCGCGCCTTGGCTGGCCACGCGCGGCAAGGACCAGCGCCTGGCCATCGTGGTGGTGATGCTGCTGACCCTCGGCGGGCTGATGGGCTGCCTGTACGCGCCCCTCGACGGGCTATGGGGCTGGGCGATTCTGCTGGGCCTGGGGCAGGGCGGTACGTTCAGCCTGGCGCTGACCTTGATCGTGCTGCGCTCGCGGGATGCCCACGTGGCCGCCAACCTGTCGAGCATGGCCCAGGGCTTCGGTTACACCCTGGCGTCCCTGGGCCCGCTCGCGGTGGGCCTGATTCACGACTGGACCGGCGGCTGGGCCGCCACCGGCTGGGTCTTCGCGGTGATCGGCCTGGGCGCCATCGTCGCTGGCCTCGGTGCGGGGCGCGCGCGGTACGTCGAGGTCAGCAGCGAGAAAGTCTAGAGGTACTCCACCTCCAGCGTCGCCGAACCGTCCATGAGGATGTCGGTACTCAGGTCCAGATTCTGTTTGGCGTTGATCACCGTCTCCAGGCTCAGCGTGCTGGTCAGGTTCTGGATCGCCATGGGGCCGGCGGTGCTGCCCGCGGTGTCGGTGAAGCCCAGCAGGCTCTTGGCGCCGATGTTGATCGGGTTGCGGTTGGCCGCGCGCCAGGCCACGCCGCCGGTGGTGGACTCGGTGCCGTGGACCTCGGCCACGCCACCCACCACGGTCTGCTGCGGATCGAACGTCAGCGAGTACACGCCGATCTTGTTCGCGCTGTTGTCCAGGCCCAACCCGTAATAAATCTCGCTGTTGACGTGGGCCGAGCCGTCGCGGTTGTCGTGCATGCGCAAGGCATAACGCACCGGGCCGTTGCAGATCACCGTCAGGTTCAGGGACTTGACCGGCAGCCGCGTGCCGGTCGTGAGGTTGAGGTCTTGCTGGGCGATCTTGCCGAAATCCACCACGCCGTTGGCCGACAGGCTCGGCGCGCAGGACACCGGGATGATCCGGCCGTTGACGTTCAGGTCGACGAGGGCGGCGGCCTGCGCCGGTTGGCTGAACAACAGGGGCACGAGGATCAGGTAGCGAGCAATCATGGGAGGCTCCGAGGGGCTTAGAAGTAGTTGATTTCCAGGGTCGCCGAACCGTCGAGCCGCACTTCGCTGCGCAGGTCCAGGCTGTCGAGCGGCGCGATGAAGGCTTTCAGGCTGAGTAATGCGCTGAGGTTTTGCAGGGCATTCGGGCCTTCGGTGCTGCCGGCCGTGGCGGTAAACCCGAGGAGGCTGCGCGCGCCCAAGGGGATCGCGCTGGCGCTGGCGCTGCTCCAGGCGGCGCCGCCTGTGGTCGAGTCGGTGCGATACAGCTGGGGCAGGTTGTCGGCGCTGGCCTGGGCGGGGTCGGCCAGCAGGTAATAACGGCCGACTTTCTGCCCGCGTGCATCCAGGCCCAGGCCGTAGGCGGTTTCATCGATGCCGCCGGTGGCTGAGCCGGCGCGGTTGTCGTGCATGACCAGGGCAAACGGAGTCGGGCCGTCACAGCTGACCGTGAGGCTCAGCGCGCGGGCGGGCAGGGCGGTGTCTTTGTCGCGGTGCAAGTCGCTGACCGACAACTTGCCGAAGTCCACCGTGCCGTTGTTGGCCAGGGTGGGCGTGCAGGCCGTCGGTGCGAAGCGCGCTTGCAGCTGCAATTCCCGTGAACGCCCGGAGGTGAGCGCGTCCACCTGCGCCGAGGCTTCCCAGGTTTCGGCATCGCGCACGCGGATCGCTTCGTCCCGCGCCCACGCACTCACCTGCAGTTGCGCGGCAAAACTGCGCCCGGTGGCGGGCTGGCCGTTGTGCAGCGGGACGATGCCGTGGTCGGCGCGCCAGGCCAGGCTCGTGCCGATTTGCGCGGGCGCCTGGCCTGGGCCGGCGAGCAAGCCGAGTTGCACCGCGTGGCCATCGAGCACCGCGTCATGCACTTGCACGCGGTAACTGCCGCCGTCGCCCAAGCGCAAGCGCTCGGTGCCGGCAGCCAGGGCGCGGTAGAACAGGCTCATGTCGCCCGGTTGCGGGCAGTTCAAGGTCAAGGACAGGCGCCGTTCGCCGAGCAGGTGTTCCGCTGCCGGTGCTGACGCGACGGCGCGGTTCATCAGGCCAAAATCCAGGCGCGATTCGCTCAGGTCCAGGCGGCAGTCGTCCTCGGCCAGGGCCGTGCCGGCGAACAGCAGCAGGGCTGCCAGGCTGTGTTGAAGCTTCATATTGGGGTCCTCAAGGTCGCTGGCAGCGGGCCGGTGCGGTTTCGAAATACACGTGGGGGTCGGCCTTGGCCGGCAGTTCAAAGCGCAAGTGGCAGCGCGGCTGGTCAGGGGCCTTGATCCATAGCGGGCGGGTGTCGAGCACGTCGGGCAAGAACACTTGGTTGCCTTCCTGGACCAGGGTGATGAACTCGCCGTCCTCCGTGGTCACGGTCGCGCCGCGTGGCATCGGGGTGTCCAGGGTCAACAGCGCACGCCGGGTGAGCGACACGCCGAACTCGATGCGGTCCACCGCGCCGCGGCCTGCCGATACCACCGCAAGCCCGTTGTGGATGTCGGCATTGCGCGGCAGCGAACGGGTGTGGACTTCCAGCGGGCTGCGCCCATAGGCGCTGAGCTGAGGCGCCACGGCCTGGCCTTGCCAGTCGGTCCACACCGGGCCGCTGGGGGTGTTGACCTTGATCCCGGGCATATCGCCCACCGCCAGCACGGCAAAGGTGTCGCGCACCGGGTAGGGCGAGAACGTCAACCCGTCGGCGTGCAGCACCATCCCGCCGCGTGCGCCGCCCTGGTAGCTGGAGCGTTCGGCGTCAGCGCGCGTGTAGTTGAAGTCCAACTGGCTGTAGAACGGCAGGGCCGACACGCCCAGGGACGATTCGACTTCGCGGTCGCGGGTGTCATGTTCGACGCCGACGCGATACGCCAAGTGGTCGTTGATCTGCTCGTTGAGCCCCATCCCGGTGCGGTGCTCGCCGCCGGAATTGCGCACCCAGGCGCGGCCACGGCGGCTTTCGCCGAGGGGCAGGCTGACCGTCAGGTACAGGCTGTCGTCGTTGTAACGACGCCCGCCCATGTGCCATTCGGCGGTGGTGGAAATCGACATACCGGCGACCTGCGTACCCCAGGAGGCGAGGGCGCGGCTGCTGCTGTCGCCCTGGAACGAGGACGAACGGGAAACCCCCGCGCTGAAGGCGCCCAGCCATGGGTGCGACCACGAGCTGGTGGCGCTCTGCTGGTCGCGGTAACGCGCGCGTTGCTGCTCGCGGGTGTCGGCGATGTAGGTCGATTCGGTGAGGTCGCGGTAGCCCTGGGTGCGCCAGGAATTGGCTGCCGTGAAGGCCCAGCGCTCACTGAGTTTGTGCGACCACGACAGGTCGGTCTGCACCCCGCGTTCCTGGGTGCGCCGCGAGGCTTCGGAGGCGACCACGGCCACTTGCACCTGACTGTCCGGCAGCGGCAACAGGCCCAGGCTCAGGCCCGCCGAGCGATAATCCGCGGCCGCCAACAGCCCGCTGCCGAAGCTGAGCTGCGGATGCGGCGCGGCGCTCCAGCCGGCGCTCAGCACCCAGGGTTCGGCGCCCGGGCCGTCGCCGATATTGCGCACCCGCCCGGCCGCCACCGAGTAGCCGGGCGCGGGCAGCCCCAGGCCGAGCATGGCGGCGGGCACGGTAAAGCGCCGTTCCTCGCCGGTGCTTTCCTTGACGGTGACTTCGACGTCGGAGCGCCCGTTGAGGCGCGGCACATTGCTCAAGCTGAACGGGCCGGCGGGCACCACTGTGGAGTGAATCAACGCGCCGTTCTGGCGCACTTCCACCTGCGCCGGGCCGTTGGCGATGCCGTTGATGGTCGCGCCCTGGTTCTGATCCTGCAGGGCCTGTTCGGTGAGCACCTGCACGCCGGTGATTGGCGCACCCGCGAGCACCGGGTTGTAGAGGTTGATCTGCCCGGCCTGCAACACCGCCTGGTGGCTGGCGAAGGTGCGCTGGGCGTAGGCGTCCAGATGGGTGGTGCTTGAGCGGCTGTCCTGCCAGGTCTGTACCTGGCGGCTGCGCACGATCCAGTCGCCGGCATTGAAGCCGACCTCGGTATTGGCCGAGCCAAAGCGGCTGGAATCGTTGCGGTAATGGTTGTACAGGCCGGTCACGTCGTAGTTGAGCAGCGCCGCGAAACCGCCGGTCTGATAGCCGGAAATGTCCTGGGTGAGCGGGCGCAGCGCCTGGGTGGGCACCACCAGGTTCAGGCTCAGGTTGGCCGGGTCGTGCTCGACCACGGTCTGTGGGTATTGCTCGAGAAAGGCATAACAACTGCTTTCTTCTGCCGGGCCCGAAGACGGCGTCACCAACTGCGCGGCGTCCAGCAGCGGCGGGTCGAAGCATGTGGCGCCGTGCTGATCCACGCTGACATCGACGCGCCCGCGCCGCTGACCGTTGACCGTCAGGTTGAGCGCATGGCGCCCCTGGGTAAAACGCGGGGTCTGCATCAGCAGGCTGGCGAGTTCGGGATCGATGCCGCGCTGGAGCAGGGTCTGTGGATCAAACGAACCTGTCGACGACTGCTCTGCCCATGCCAGGTTCGTCAGCAACCCCTGACTGAGCGTCAGCACCAGTAATGCCAGGCGCGGTGAAACGCCGGGCACGGCTTTGCCGTCACGGTAATGGATGACTGTGTTCACACAAATGCACTCGGATGATGGAAGTACCCGGCGTGATTCCCTATCGCGTCAGGTCTTCCCGGTGGCCTTCAGTGGGTGGCCACTTCGTGATAGTGGCGCCGTCGTGTCCCTGGGCGCCGTTGCATCACAGGCTTATGGGCGCGTCGTGGGGCGCGACCGCAAAGCCATACACTGTGGCCGGTTGCAGGCGCACGCTGGTGGCACCGGCGCCGGCGCCGCTGGCGGTGACGGTCAGCGTTTCACCGGGCAGCACATAGGTGCGCGGCAGCATCGCCGAAGCATTGCCGGGCAGCAGTTGCAGCTCCTGGGCCAGACGCACCACATACGGGGACGGGTTGTGGACGCTGAGCTGGTCGGCTTTCAAGGTCCATTGCAGGCCCAGCCACGGCGTGCGATTCGGCGCCAGCCCCTTGGGATGAATGATCACCGGCAGGTTCTGCCGCACGGTCACGCCCACTTGCGCGCGCCCGAGCTGGGCCGGGTCGCGCTGGGCGGGCATGCCCTCGAAAATCACCCGTTTGAGGCGCTGGGTTTGCAGCGGCGCCTGGGTTTGCAGGATGAAGCGCACCAACTGGCTCTTGGACGCCTCGACGCGGGTCAGGGGTGGAGTCACGAACAGCAGCGTGTCGCTGTCCTCGGGGATGTTTTCGAGGGTGACGTGCAGCAAGGCCATTTTGGTGTCGGTGTTGGTGACCGAGACCGTGGCCTCGCCATCGGCCTCGTTGACGATCACCACCGAGGTGTCCGGGACCATGCCGTCGGCACGCGCGACGGTTGCACCGAGTACGGCCAGTGCCACGCAGCAGAGACGCGGCAGCCAGCGCCAAACGGAAAAAAACGAGTTCATAACAGGGCTCTTCTATACAGGGCGCTTCAAATGGGCCGACATGCGCGCGGTGGGTGACCGGGGCGCCGACGGCACGGTGTCAGAGGTAACGCAGGTCCAGCGTGATCGAGCCATCGAGGGGCACCTCTTCGTGGAGCGTCAAGGTGTTGGCCGGGCTGATCGAGGTGTCGACCCGCAGGGACGCCACCAATTGCCGGATCGGCGCGGGCAGCGTATCGCCGGCCCGGGCAAAGCCCATCAACAGACGCGGGTACATGTTAGGTTCGGGTTTCCAGCTAGCCCCCTGGTCGGATGAGGTCAGGGTTTGCATCGGCTGCGAATCGCCTACCGGGCCGCGCAACGACAGGCTGACCGACCCGAGGCGTTCGTCGGGGGCATGGGGGTTCATGCCCAGCCCATAAAAATAATCCGGCGCCAGCGATGACTCACGCTTGTTGTCGATGCCCACCAGGGCGAACAACACCAGGCCTTCGCAACTGATGCTCAAGCCCATCTGCTGGTTCGGCAGCACGGTGAACTCACTCGGATGCAACGTCGTCGCCAGGATCTTGTCGTGGTCGACAAGGCCGTTGTCCGACAGCGATACGCTGCACGCGCTGGGGGTGATTCGCCCGTTGACGTCCAACTCCACGCTCGAGAGCGCGAAGGCCAAGGGCGCTGCCGCCAACAGAAGGGTGAGGGCCGGCAAGCGAGTAAGCAGGTTCATGGCTTGAGTTACCTGGTGTTGAACGGGTGGTACGGGCATCGGGCAAGGCGGTGGCGTTACAGGTAGAGGACTTCGACCGTGACCGAACCGTCGATCACCGTGTCTTCGGTAATCGTCAGGCCCTGGGCCGGCAGGATGAATGGCTTGACCGAGAGCGCCACCTGCGTGTTCTGGGCCGGCACAGGCACCCGCGCCGCGCCGATCTCTTGGATCGAGATCCATTGATTGGTTTGCCAGCCCATGTCTGGCCGCATAGAGTTCCAGGTGGTGCCGTTGTCCGACGACCGGATCATCCCGACGGGCGTGTTATCGGCGACGCCCTGGTCGAGGAACATGAGGTAGCCGCCAATACGCTGACCGGCACTGGTCTTACCGATGCCATATTCGATGATGCTGTTTGCCGAGTCGGTGCGGTTGTCGGTGGCCGTCAGGGCAAACAGGGTCGAGGCTTCGCAGTCGATGCCCATTTGCAGGGTGACCGGGGTGAGTTGGGTCCGGGTGTCCAGGTTAAGGTCCTTGACCGAGACTCGGCCGACGTCGATGGTCTCGGCCGACAGGCTCGGCATGCACGCCGAGGGCACAATCAGGCCCTTGACGGTCAGGTCAACGGTGGAGGCGGCGAGCACCGGGAAAGCGCAGCCGATCAGTACGCCGGTAACGCTGGTACGCAGTAGCTTTTTCATGACGGGTGAAGCTCCAGGGATGGATAGGAATACAGGGGGTCCAGGGGGACAGGGGGTTACGCTGTTACAGGTACTTCATCTCAAGGGTCGCGTGCCCGTCGACGAGGACTTCGTCGGTGAGGGTCAGGCCATCGGCACGGGCAATTCGGGTGTAGAGCACAATGTCTGCTTCGAAGATCGTCACGGCCATTGGCTGAGTAGGGTTGTCCATTGCGGCAATCGCGAGCAGGTTGAGGTGGCCCAACTGCGTACCGGGGGTCCACGTGGTGCCGCCATCCAGCGACACGATGGTTCGCACGGCCATGGTGTCCGCCATGGGGTTGCTCAAACTCAGCGAAACGCTGCCCAGTTTCTCGTCGTTGGGGGTCGTGCCCAGGCCGTGGTGGTTGGGGATCACCGATGTGCCGTGGCGGTTGTCGATGGTGGTCATGGCGAAGAGCGTCGAGCCTTCGCACCGCACGTTCAGGTGCAGGGTGTTGCGCGGCAGCAACGTGTCTCGGTCTTGGTTGAGGTCGCGCACGGTCACCTTTCCGTGGTCGATGGTGCCGCCGTCAGCCAAGCCCGGCGTGCAGGCTTTGGGCGTAATTACGCCGCTCACGCTCAGCTCGGCCTGGCTGCTGGCTAAAGCGCTGGGCACGTTCGCCAGCAGCAGACTCGCCAACAATGCGGGGAAATATTTATCCATGAAATGAACAACCTCTCTGGGCAATGCCCTGCGTGGATGATGAGTTACAGGTACTTGACCTCGATCGTGGCGGAGCCGTCGATCAGCACTTCGTTGCTCAAGTCCAGGCTGTTGGCGGCGGCGATCTGGGTGTCGATCACCAGCTCGCTGATCACGTTCTTGATCGGGATCGGCTTGGGATCCTGACCGTTCGACCTGTCGCCAAACGCCGCCATGTACGGGTTTTGCCAAACCACATCGTCAATGGCTTGCCAGCTCACGCCATCCAATGACTCGATGGGCTCGACGGCGACGTTGTCGGCCACCGGATTTCTCAGGGAGAGCCAGAACGTGCCGATTTTCTGCAGGTTGTTGATCAGGCCCAGGCCGTAGCCGAAACCGTAGATTGACGACCCGGCGCGGTTGTCGGTGGTGCGCAACGCAAACAGGGTTGCGGCCTCGCAGTCCACATTGAGTTGCAGCCTGGCGGTGGGCAGGCTGGTCGGGCTGTCGAGGTTGAGGTCTTTTACCGAGACCTTACCGTGATCCACCACACCACTGGCGGACAACGTCGGTGTACAGGCGCTTGGGGTAATCACGCCTTTGACGGTCAATTCCACGGTACTGGCGGCGAAGGTCATGCCGCTGCCGACAAGGGCGATGACGGCGGTGAATGCGGCTAAGGGCTTTTTCATGTGATCGAGCTTCCGATGCAAAGCTGATTGCCGAGGGGCAAGGGGGGACCCGTCGGTAACTAGGTGGCGACCGCCTGGAGTGGCCGGTCGCGTCCCGCTCTGGGGATGCCGGGCAATCTATCGGGGGGAGGGCGTCGGGCAAATACAACAAATACGACAATGGGCGGATGTCGCACACGCCCAATCGACTTGTCGGAACTCGTTTTTTTGTGTGTAGGAAATATAAGGGTTTCGTAGTTGTTGTATCGCGCAGGCGGCCTAATTCAAATAGCGTTCCGGCCGATACATCTTCACAGCACATTCGAACAGCCAGGCGTGTTGCGTGCCGTACCCGGTACCTATGTCGGCGGATGTTCTGTCGGCCATTGAGGTTGCCGATCCCCGCGCCGTGCGCTTATTGAATTTGAGGTAGTCATGTCATCAGGCCCTATCCCAGGCGACCGAGCAGGGGATGACCTGGCCGCACAGCCGGCGTCAACCCGGCATTGGCGTGAGCTCAAGGTGTTGTTGGTAGACGATCATCCCGCGTATTGCCTGCTGATGGGCGCGATGCTGGAGCGGCTGGGGCTGGCATTTGCAGTGTGCGCGCACGGCCAGGCTGCCCTGGCGATTCTGGACGTCAGCCGCGCCGACCTGATTTTCAGCGACTGCCAAATGCCGGTGATGGATGGCTATGCCATGACCCGCGAGCTGCGCCGCCGCGAACTGCGTGACGGCGCGGAGCGCGTGCCGGTCATCGCGTTCACCGGCAAGCTGGGCGCGCGCGAAATCCAGCAGTGCCAGGCTGCGGGCATGGATGCCTGGCTGGCCAAACCGGTGACCTTTCAACAACTGCGCCAAGTCCTCGGCGACTGGCTGCCCGGCCCGCGTATCAGCGAGACCGCGCAGCCGGTCACGGCGGTGGAGGGGCGCTGGCCGAGTCGCGGCCGGTTGGGGCAACTGTTCGGCTGCAGCGAGGCGCTGCCCGGCATCCTGGCAAGCCTGGTGTATGAGGCCGAGCTCGATCTGCATGCGCTGGCCCAGGCCACCGACGGCCTGCAAGCGCAGGCCACGGTCGAGCATTTGCACCGCTTGATCGGCAGCGTGGCGTTCTTCGGCGCCACACCGCTGGAAATGCGCGGTCATCAGTTGATCGAGGCGATCAACCGCGACGGTGTGGCCATGCACCTTCAGCGCTTGCTCGCCTTGCGCAGCGACTTGATGGGGTATCTGAAATATTTGTCGCTATTAGGAAAAGGATGACAGCTAAGACCGATGGCTTCTGTAGGTCTTCAGAGTGGGTAATTTCCTTTTTTTCTGTGGGGTAAAATTCTGCTCCCAGGGATTGCTGGGCTATCTGCCATTACGGCGTTTGGGGGCGGTTGTTGCCGATCCGATCCGGGAGTATTTTGCGCGGATTCAAGTTGCCATCATGGTGGTGCTCATGCTTCGCGTAATTATTGCTGACGATCATCCCATCGTGCGTATCGGGCAGAAAGTGGTGATAGAAGCCAATGGCCGGTGCAAAGTTGTCGCCGAGGCCGACGGCCCGGATCAGTTGTTGGCGCTGGTGGACAGCACCCCGTGCGATATCCTGGTGACGGACTTCGCCATGCCGGGTAACCAGCAAGCCGACGGCTATGGCTTGCTCGGCCTGATGCGGCGCCGGCACCCGGACTTGCCGGTGATTCTGGTGACCATGTTTGCCAACGTCGCCACGTTGCGCGAATCGTTTGCCCAGGGCGCGCGGGCGATCCTGGCCAAAAGCGCGTCGGCCCGCGAACTGCCCCTGGCGATTGCCGCCGTCAGTGAAGGGCGCACCTTCGTCAGCGAGTGTCTGCGCGCACAACTGGCGGAGGCCGGGACGGGCAATCAGCAAGCCGTGCCGCAGTTGTCCGGCAAAGAGCGCGAAGTGGTGCGGATGCTCGCCAGCGGCATGACCGTCAGCCAGATCGCGGCGCGGGTCAACCGCAGCATCTCGACCATCAGCAAGCAGAAAAGCACCGCGATGACCCGGCTGTGCATCTCCACCGATGTGGATTTGTTCGCTTATGCGCGTGCGGCGGGCATGGTGCCGTAGAAAGTTGCAGTTTCATGACGGTGCTAGAGTGAGTCAGGCAGTGGCTGAGTATCGTATTACTTGTATTAAGTTTGAATGAGTTATCCCTTAACTTGCGATGGCTGTCCTGGCATTGTTTGGTCGGGGCATACACTTCATTCTAATAGTTTTGTCTTGCTGGCGAGTTAAAGTAAGCGCGTCTGTGCGCTTGCCTGGCTCATCAAGTAATGACCGAAAGTGAGCCTGTTATGCAACCGTCCCGTGTACTTGTTGCCGCCGCGTTTTTACTGGCCGGTGTTTCTAATGTAATGGCCGCATCCAGTGTGGATATCAGCGTGGTCGGTACTATCATTCCGTCGGCCTGTACGCCAACTTTATCTGATGCCGGTACGGTGGATTATGGGAAGATCTCGATCAACGATTTTCCTAGACTGGGGGAGATGGTACTGCCAGCGGCGACGATAAACTTGGAGGTTACTTGTGACGCGCCGACTTTGATGGCAGTCAGGAGTCTGGACAATCGAGCCGGAACTGCGGCTGTTCAATCACCGTCACATGACCCGCTCACCGTGTATGGTTTGGGCTTGGCAAGTGGTGGGCAAAAGATCGGCAGGTACGAACTTAAGATGAACGATGTGACAGCCGACGAACAACCGAGAGTCGTGATTGAGTCCATCGATAAAGAGACGTGGTTTGCTGCCGATAACGCAACGTGGCAACCACGTTGGCTGCGCACCGTGAGTAACGGTAATATAATTCCCGTGGCAGTGACGACCCTTAAGACAGACCTGATGTTGAGTACAGTCCTCGCGCCCAAAGACTCTCTGCCGGGTGAGGAAGAAATCCAGATAGACGGCAGCGCCACTTTGGACGTTATCTACCTTTAACCCCGCCAGGCATCACTTATTCTCGTGACGAATAACCATGGCTTTCCCGTGTTACGAGGATTATCGTTCAGCACCCCTGACCATCGTGCGAATGTTGCCCATGAGTGATGCCCACAACGTCCTGATCACCGAGTTCTATACGGCCTTCCAACATCTGGATGCCGAAGCCATGGCCGCCTGCTACACCGACGACGTGGTGTTCAGCGACCCGGCGTTCGGCGAGCTGCGCGGGCGCGATGCCGGGGATATGTGGCGCATGCTCACCACGCGGGCCAAGGACTTTTCCCTGACCTTCGACCACGTGCGCAGTGACGACAGTACTGGCAGCGCCCATTGGGTGGCGACGTACCTGTTCAGCGCGACCGGCAACACGGTGGTCAACGACATCGGCGCACGCTTCGTGTTTCGCGACGGCAAGATCTGCGAACACCACGACCACTTCGACCTGTGGCGCTGGTCGCGCCAGGCCCTGGGCCTCAAGGGGCTGCTGCTGGGCTGGTCGCCCGCGCTGAAAAACGCCGTGCGCGCCCAGGCGCTCAAAGGCCTGAGGGCATTTCAGGCCAGTCGTTGATAAGATTGGCGCTCTTCTGGCAGGCCGAATCGACCCGTGACTGATCTTCCTGAACCCAAGCCCTGGTTCGTGTACCTGGTGCGTGCCGCCAACGGCTCGCTGTATTGCGGCATCAGCAATGACCCGCTGCGCCGGTTTGCCTCCCATCAAAGCGGCAAGGGCGCGCGGTTTTTCCTCTCCAGCCCCGCCGTCGCGCTGGTGTACACCGAGCAGTGTGCAAGCAAGGGCGAGGCGCTGCGCCAGGAACGCTTGATCAAGAAATTGAAGAAGAGCGCCAAGGAATGCCTGGCGGCGAGTGGCTCATTGACCTGATTGATGGGGGCCTATTTCACCCACGCGTGATTTTGCAGGCTAAGCTGAATGCTCATTTAATTGAGCGGAGCCTGGCATGTCTGAGTTGATCCTGCACCACTACCCGCAATCCCCTTTCGCGGAAAAAGCCCGCCTGCTCCTGGGCTTCAAGGGCTTGTCCTGGCGCTCGGTGCTGATCTCGCCGGTGATGCCCAAGCCTGACCTGATCGCCCTCACCGGCGGCTATCGCAAGACTCCGGTGCTGCAGATCGGCGCCGACATCTACTGTGACACAGCACTGATCGCGCACCGCCTGGAACAGGAAAAAGCCGGGCCGGCGCTGTTTCCCCAAGGCCTGGAACTGCTCGCCCAGGGGTTCGCCGCCTGGGCCGATTCGGTGGTGTTTGCCCATGCCGTGGCCTTGGTATTCCAGCCCGAATCCCTGGCGGCCAAGTTCGCCAAAGTGCCGCCCGAAATGCTCAAAGTGCTGGTGGCCGATCGTGCCAAGCTGTTCAGCGGCGGCACCGCAGCCCGTCTGCATCTGGAGCAGGCCAAGCATCAATGGCCGGCGATCATCAGCCGCATCGACCAGCAATTGCAGCACCAAGAGGGAGATTTTCTGTTCGGTGAGCCTTCGATTGCCGACTTTGCCCTGGCCCATCCGCTGTGGTTCCTCAAAGGCTCGGTGGTGACCGCGCCGTTGGTTGACGCACATCCCGCCGTTGCCACCTGGCTCGACCGGGTGCTGAGCTTTGGCCATGGCACCGCCACCGAGATGAGCACCGAGCAAGCCCTTGACGTAGCGCGTCACGCCACCCCGGCGGCGTTGCCCGCTGAAGTGTTCGAGGACTTGAATGGCTTCACGGCCGGCCAGCAGGTGAGCATTGCGGCCACCGACTACGGTACCGACCCGGTGCTCGGTGAGTTGTTGTTTGCCGGCCGCGAAGAACTGATCCTGCGCCGTACCGACGAACGCGGCGGCACCGTGCATGTTCACTTCCCGCGCCTGGGTTTTTGCATTCAGGCGCAATAAAACCGGATTATTTTCAACCGGAGGTGAGGTAAACCCGACGCCCATCCGTGTAGTGCTTGAAACTGCGATCTATTCGCATTAACAGCGTTTTCTACACGGGTGCTCACAAGCATGAAATCGACGGCGGGCGGTTGGGTTAAACAGTGGCTGGGAGCCTCGGTCTTGACGGTATCGGGGCTGGCACTGCTGCCCCTGAGTGTGGCGCAGGCGCAGGAACAACAAAGTGCCCAGTTCAACTTTGCCCTGACGGCCAAGCCGCTGCCCCAGGCGCTCAGCGATTTCAGCCGGGTCACCGGGCTCAGTGTGATCTACACCGACGAAGCCCCCTACGGCCTCAATGCCCCGGCCGTCAGCGGCCCGATGAGCGCGACCCAGGCCTTGCAACGCCTGTTGGGCGGCTCCGGTTTTACCTTCCGCCAGATCGACGCCCGCACCCTGGCCCTGGAGCCGGTGCCCAGCGACGGCGCGCTGAACCTGGGCGCCACCACCATCAGCGCGGTCGCCGAACCCGCTGACAGCACCAGCTACCAGCCGCCACCCACCAGCTCGGTCATGCGTTCCCGTGGCCTGCTGCTGGAGACCCCGCAAACCGTCAACGTAGTGCCCGCCCAAGTGCTGCGTGATCAACAACCGCGCAACCTGGATGACGCCCTGGCCAATATCAGCGGGATCACCCAGGCCAACACCCTCGGCAGCACCCAGGATGCGGTGATGCTGCGCGGCTTTGGCGACAACCGTAACGGTTCGATCATGCAGGACGGCATGCCCGTGGTGCAGGGCCGGGCGCTGAACGCTACGGCCGAACGGGTTGAAGTGCTCAAGGGCCCGTCGTCGCTGCTGTATGGCATCCAGGACCCGGGCGGCGTGGTCAATATCGTCAGCAAAAAGCCGCAGTTGCTGCAGTCCACCTCCTTGACCGTCCGTGGCTCCACCTTCGGCAACGGTAAGAACGGCAGCGGCGGCAACCTCGACACCACGGGGCCCATCGGCGACAGCGGGCTGGCGTATCGCCTGATCGTCGACCACGAGGACGAAGACTACTGGCGCAACTACGGCACTCACCGCGAGAGCCTGATCGCTCCATCCCTGGCCTGGTATGGCGACACCACCCAGGTGGTGTTCGCTTACGAACACCGCGAGTTTCTCTCGCCGTTCGACCGCGGCACCGCCATCGACCCCAAGACCAATCACCCGTTGGACATCCCCGCCACCCGGCGCCTGGATGAGCCGTTCAACAACATGGAAGGCCGCTCTGACCTGTATCGCTTGGAGGCCGATCACGACCTGAACGACGACTGGAAGGCGCACGTCGGCTACAGCTGGAACCGCGAAACCTATGACGCCAGCCAGGTGCGCGTCGCCTCGGTGAATGCCGACGGCACCTTGACCCGCAGCATGGACGGCACGCGTGGCGCACTGACCACCGACCGCTTCGCCACGGCCAGCCTGGAAGGCAAGGTCAAGCTGGGCGGCATGCAGCATGACCTGGTGTTCGGCCTCGACGATGAGTACCGCAAGATCTATCGCGCCGAACTGATCCGCCAGGCGCAGCGCAGTGCCTTCAGCTACGTCAATCCGGTGTATGGCAACGATGTGCAAGGCACCACGGTGAGCGCCAAGGACAGCGCGCAGACCGACTTGCTGCGCAGTGACTCACTGTTCTTCCAGGATGCGATTCACCTGACCGACCAGTGGATTCTGGTGGGGGGCGCGCGCTATCAGATGTACGACCAATACGCCGGCAAAGGCGTGCCGTTCAAGGCCAATACCGACGGCAATGGCCAGAAATGGGTGCCGCGTGCCGGCCTGGTGTACCGCTACACCGACGAGCTGTCGTTTTACGGCAGCTACACCGAGTCGTTCAAACCCAACTCGACCATTGCCGCGCTGAACGATGGCAGCGTGCTTCAGGGCGACCTGCAGCCGGAGCAATCCAAGGCCTGGGAGCTGGGGACCAAACTCGACATACCGGGGCGCATCACCGCCAGCGCGGCGCTGTTCGATATCACCAAGCGCAACGTGCTGGTGTCCGTCGGCTCCGGTGTCGACACGGTCTACAGCGTGGCCGGCGAAGTGCGCTCCCGTGGCCTGGAGCTGGACGCCAGCGGCCAGCTCAGCGAGCGCTGGAGCCTGATCGGCAGCTATGCCTATACCGATGCCGAAGTCACCAAAGACCCGGCGCTGCAAGGCAAGCGCCTGCAGAACGTGGCCAAGCACACCGGTTCGTTGTCGGCGGTGTACGACGTCGGCAGCCTGATCGGCGGGGATGATCTGCGCGTCGGTGCTGGCGCGCGTTACGTCGGCCAGCGCGAAGGCGATGCGAATAACAGCTTCAATCTGCCGGGTTATACCGTGGCCGATGTGTTCGCCTCCTACAACACCAAAATCGAAGGGCAGAAGGTCAAGTTCCAGCTCAACGTGAAGAACCTGTTCGATCGCACCTACTACACCTCGGCGGCCAGCCGGGTGTTTGTGTCGATGGGGGATGCGCGGCAGGTGTCGGTGTCCAGCACGCTGGAGTTCTGAGCCGGCGGCGAGGGCAGTGGTCGAGCCTGTCAGGGGCGCTTCGCCCCCCCAGCGCGAGCACGCTCTCTCGCCACAAACGGCATGAGCTGTTAGCGTTGCCGCCACTGACGGCTTTGCGGAAAACGGTACTGATGCGGTTTGCACGAGGGTTACACACCAGCGCGATGCTGGTCGGCTTGAGCGTTTTATTGGGGGGCTGCGCCAGCGTTGCGCCGACCGCCGGCCCTTCAACCCTGGACCGCCTGTTGGCCGACCCGGCCCTCAATGGCGCCACGGTTTCACTCGTGGTGCGCGACGCCCGCAGCGGCAACACGCTTTATCAACACAACCCGCGCACGCGGCTGGTGCCGGCCTCCAACCTCAAGCTGCTGACCACCGCAGCGGCGATGGACGTGCTGGGCCCGCAGTATCGGTTTTCCACCCAACTGCTGAGCAACGGCACGCAGCAAGGCGAACGCCTGAACGGCAACCTGTACCTGCGCGGCCTGGGCGACCCGACCACGCAGTTCGCCGATTACCAGGCACTCGCCGCGCAACTGGCGAGCCAGGGCGTGCGTCAGGTGCAGGGCGACCTGGTGTTCGATGACAGCTGGTTCGATGCACAGCGCCTCGGCGTGGATTGGGCTCAGGACGATGAAAGCACCTACTACGGCGCGCAGATTTCGGCGCTGACCGTGTCACCCAATTCTGATTTTGATGCGGGCACCTTGATGGTCACCGCCACCGCGCCCATGAGCCCCGGCCAGCCGGTCAGTGTGGCGATCAGCCCGGCCACCGATTACGTGCAACTGAGCAACCGCGCGGTGAGCGGCCCCGGCAACAGCTATGGGATCACGCGCCAGCACGGCACCAACCTGCTGCAACTCACGGGCGCGCTGGCGCCGGGCAAGCACAGCCGGCAATGGGTGAGTGTGTGGGAACCGACGCAACTGGTGGCCAATCTGTTTGAACAGGCGCTGGCGCAGCAGGGCATCCAGGTGCTGGGCCGGCGAGTGATCGGAGGCAGCAGCCCGGCGACGGCGCGGCTGCTGGCGGAGCATCAATCGGCCCCGTTGCAGGAACTGATCACGCCGCTGCTCAAACTTTCGAACAACAACATGTCCGAAGCCTTGCTCAAGGCCATGGGCCGCCAGACCGCGAACGCCGGAACCGCGCAGGCGGGCGTGGCGGCGGTGGCGGCCTTCATGCGGCGCCAGGGGTTGGACCCGGCGAGCCTGAATCAGGTGGACGGTTCGGGGTTGTCGCGGCGCAATCTGGTGTCGGCGCAGACGCTCACCGACCTGCTGCTGGCGACGTCCAGGCAACCCTGGTTCGACGCGTGGTACAACGCCTTGCCGATTGCCGGCAACCCCGCGCGCATGAGCGGCGGCAGCCTGCGTTATCGCCTGCGCGGCACGCCGGCGCAAGACAACCTGCATGCCAAGACCGGCTCCATGGGCGGCGTGTCGTCATTGAGCGGTTACCTCACCGACGCCCACGGGCGGCGCCTGGTGTTTTCGATGATCAGCAACAACTACCTGAGCGACGCCGCACCGGTCCGCGCTCTGGAGAACCGCCTGGCGGTCGCCCTGACGCAATGGCGCGACTGACTCAGGGCTGGTAGCCCATCCGCCAACTCACCGCCCGGGTCGCCGCCAGCAGGCGCTGCGCCGCCGGGCCGTCTTCATCGGCATGGAACAGCGAGGTGGGGCCGACCACGGTCATCACCGCAGCCACCTGGCCGACCGCGTTGAACACCGGCGCCGACAACGCATCCACACCCGGCATCAGCAGGCCATGCACAAAGTGCAAGCCACGCGCGCGGATCTGTTCGCAGGCGCTGGCGTAGGCCTGGTCGTCCGCCAGGGCGTGGGCGATGCCCGCCTGGATCTCGCGCTCGCGCAATTCGATGGTTTCCCGCGCTGGCAAAAAGGCGCTGAACACCAGTCCGGTGGATGAACTGAGCAGCGGCAACACCGAACCCAACTGCGTCACCACGGTGACCGCGCGCACCGCCGGTTCGATCTGCACCACGGTCGCACCCTGGTTGCCCCACACCGCCAGGAAGCAGGTTTCATTCAATTCGTCGCGCAGCTCGGCCAGGGGCAGGGCGCCGACTTTGAGCACGTCCATGCTGCCCAGTGCGGCGAGGCCCACGCGCAATGCTTCGCGACCCAGGCCGTAATGGTTGGTGGCGCTGTTCTGCTCGGCGAACCCCGACGCGATCAGGGCCTGGAGATAGCGGTGAACCTTGCTCGCCGGCATCTGCACATGCTCGGCCAGGCGCGACAGCGAGGTGGAGGGCGACAGTTCGGCCAGGGCCTTGAGGATGTCGGTGCCCACTTCGGCCGAGCGGACTTTCTGTTTACCGGTGTCGCGGGGCTTTTCCATGGGGCAACGGGAATCCGAGAGATGAGTGGGCGTCTTTATAGCTTGACGGTCGACAGCGATCAAATTACGTTATGCGTAACTGGATTACGATAAAAACAACTTCCGTCAGAGGATGATCCATGAACCTCGAATACCTCTCGGGCTTCGGCAATGAATTCGCCAGCGAAGCCCTGCCCGGCGCGCTGCCGGTCGGCCAGAACTCCCCGCAAAAAGCGCCTTACGGCCTGTACACCGAACTCTTCTCCGGCACAGCCTTCACCATGGTGCGCAGTGAAGCGCGCCGTACCTGGTTGTATCGCATCCAGCCGTCGGCCCATCATCCGGCGTTCGTCAAACTGGAGCGACAACTGGCTGGAGGGGCGCTGGGCGCGGTGACGCCGAATCGGCTGCGTTGGGACCCGTTGGCGATACCGAGCGAGCCGACCGACTTCATCGATGGCCTGGTCGGCATGGCGGCCAATGCCGGGGCGGAGCAACCGTCGGGCATCAGTATTTACCATTACGGCGCCAACCGTTCGATGCAGCGCGTGTTCTTCAACGCCGATGGCGAGCTGTTGATCGTGCCCGAGCAGGGCCGCTTGCGTATCGCCAGCGAACTCGGGGTGCTGGAGGTCGAGCCGTTGGAAATTGTCGTGCTGCCACGCGGCCTGAAATTCCGCGTCGAACTGCTGGATGCGCAGGCGCGCGGTTATGTCGCCGAAAACCACGGCGCCCCGCTGCGCCTGCCGGACCTCGGCCCGATCGGCAGCAACGGCCTGGCCAACCCGCGTGATTTTCTGACCCCGGTTGCTCACTACGAAGACCGCCAGCAGCCGACGACCCTGGTGCAGAAATTCCTCGGCGAACTGTGGGCCTGCGAACTCGACCATTCGCCCCTCGACGTCGTGGCCTGGCATGGCAACAACGTGCCGTACAAATACGACCTGCGTCGGTTCAATACGATCGGCACGGTGAGTTTCGATCATCCCGACCCGTCGATCTTCACCGTATTGACCTCGCCCACCAGCGTGCATGGCCTGGCCAACCTCGATTTCGTGATCTTCCCGCCGCGCTGGATGGTGGCCGAGAACACCTTCCGGCCGCCGTGGTTCCACCGCAACCTGATGAACGAATACATGGGCCTGATCCAGGGGGCCTACGACGCCAAGGCCGAAGGCTTCCTGCCCGGTGGCGCGTCGTTGCACAGCTGCATGAGCGCCCACGGCCCGGATGGCGAGACCTGCACCAAGGCGATCAATGTCGAGCTGGCCCCGCACAAGATCGATGACACCATGGCGTTCATGTTCGAGACCAGCCAAGTGCTGCGCCCGACGCGCTTCGCCCTGGACTGCCCGCAACTACAATCTGCTTATGATGCGTGCTGGGCCTCGCTGCCCGTCACCTTCGACCCGAACCGGAGATAACCCATGACGCAATCAACGCTCGCCCGCAGTTGGGTCACCAGCGCCAACGGTCATCGTGATTTTCCCCTGCAAAACCTGCCGCTGGGGGTGTTCAGCATCAACGGCGCGGCGCCGCGCAGTGGCGTGGCGATCGGCGACTGCATTCTCGACCTGCTGGCCGCCCGCGATGCGTTTGACGGTGAAGCGCTGCGCGCCGTCGATGCCACTGCCGGCGGGCAGTTGAACGCGTTCTTCGAGCTGGGCCGTGGCCCGCGCGTGGCCATGCGCGAGCGCCTGTTGGCATTGCTCGGGGAGGGCAGCCCGCTGCACGCACGCGAGGCCGAAGTGCTGCACCGCGCCGCCGATTGCCAGATGCACCTGCCCGCCAAGATCAATGACTACACCGATTTCTACGTTGGCATCGAACACGCGCAGAACGTCGGCAAACTGTTCCGCCCCGACAACCCGCTGCTGCCCAACTACAAGTACGTGCCGATCGGTTATCACGGCCGTGCATCGACCATTCGCCCGTCCGGCACCGAGGTGCGCCGCCCCAAAGGCCAGACCCTGCCGGCCGGCCAGACCGAGCCGAGCTTCGGCCCCTGCGCGCGGCTGGACTACGAGTTGGAGCTGGGCATCTGGATCGGCCAGGGCAATGCCATGGGCGACTCGATTGCCATTGGCGAGGCGGCCGAGCACATTGCCGGTTTCTGCCTGCTCAACGACTGGTCGGCGCGGGATATCCAGGCCTGGGAGTACCAGCCGTTGGGGCCGTTCCTGTCGAAGAGTTTTATCACCAGTATCTCGCCGTGGGTGCTGACGGCCGAAGCGCTGGCGCCGTTCCGCCAGGCACAACCGGCTCGTCCCGCAGGCGATCCGCAGCCGCTGCCGTACCTGCTGGATCAACGCGATCAGGCGGCGGGCGCGTTCAATATCGAGCTGGAGGTGCTGCTGACCACGGCGTCGATGCGTGAACAGAACCTGCCGGCCCAGCGCCTGACCCTGAGCAACACCCAGTACATGTACTGGACCGTGGCGCAAATGGTTGCGCATCACAGCGTCAATGGCTGCCAGTTGCAGGCCGGCGATCTGTTCGGTTCGGGCACCTTGTCCGGGCCGCAGCCGGGGCAGTTCGGCAGCCTGCTGGAGATCACCGAGGGCGGCAAGAAGCCGATTGAACTGGCGTCGGGCGAGGTGCGTAAATTCCTCGAAGACGGTGATGAAATCATCCTGCGCGGCCGTTGCAGCCGTGACGGTTTTGCCTCCATCGGCTTCGGCGAATGCCGTGGCACGGTGGTCGCGGCGCGCTGAGGGGCAGGGCGATGGAGCTTTACACTTACTATCGGTCCACTGCGTCGTACCGGGTACGGATCGCGCTGGCGCTCAAGGGCCTGGATTTCACCGCCGTGCCGGTCAACCTAGTGGCGCCGGCGGGCGGCGCCCATCGCCAGCCGGAGTACCTGGCGATCAACCCGCAAGGTCGCGTCCCGGCGCTACGCACCGATGACGGCGAACTGTTGATCCAGTCGTCGGCGATCATCGAATACCTGGAGGAATGTTATCCACAGGTGCCGCTGCTGTCCCAGGACCTGGCAGCCCGCGCCCATGCGCGCGCGGTGGCGTCGATCATCGCCTGTGACATTCACCCGCTGCACAACTCCAGCACCCAGAACCTGTTGCGCCAGTGGGGCCATGATGAAACCCAGGTGCTGGCCTGGATCGGTCATTGGATCAGCCAGGGCTTGGACGCGGTCGAGCAGTTGATTGGCGATCACGGGTTTTGCTTTGGCGAGCAGCCGGGGCTGGCGGATGCGTTTCTGATTCCGCAGCTGTATGCCGCCGAGCGCTTCAAGGTGGCGTTGGCGGGGTATCCGCGTATCGGGCGGGTGGCGGCTTTGGCGGCGCAGCATCCGGCGTTTATCCAGGCGCACCCTGCCAACCAGCCTGATACACCCTAGACGCGCTCGTTGTGTTCAGTGAATCACCGAGTTGGGCGGCAAGTGGCCCAGCCGCTGGGTCAGGCGCAGGCGCTGGATCGGGTCTTCGCTGAGCAGCAGCGCGTGCTCCAGGTCGAAACGCTCGGCGCTTGGGCAGTCCAGGCGTTGATACAGGCTGGCCCGCGCCAGGTAATCGGCGGCGCTGGCATGGCCCAGTTCCAGCACGCGCTCGGCGTCGACCAGGGCGGCCAGCGGGTCGTCATTGGAGAGGTACAACTGGCGCAGGTTGCGCGACAGCCGTTGCAGGATCGAGCGTGGGCTGGCGGTGCGCAGGTGGTCGGCCTGCAGCTTGAGGTCAGGGCCGTATTGGCGTTGCAACAGTTCGCGGCAATCGTTGGGGTACAGGCGTCGGCCGCCGCAAGGGTCGAGCAGGTGATCGGCGCCGGGTACCCGCAGCAGGAAGTGGCCGGGGAAGTTGACGCCGACCATCGGGATATTCAGGCGTTGCGCCAGTTCCATCGCGATCAGCCCCATGGCCAGGGGTTGTCCGCGCTTGCGCTGCAACACCTTGTCCAGCAGCGCGGCGGCGGGGCGCAGCGGGGTGAAGTCATCCTGGGCGAACCCGAGGTCATTCAGGCGTCGCAGCAACGGCTGGCCGAGCTCATCCGCCGGCAACAGGGGCATGCCCAGGCTGACCTGCTGTTGCAGCACGTTGAGCTCCTGCAGGATCAACAGCGGTTGCACCGTTGGGTCATGCTCGGCCGCAATCCACAGCGCAGCTTCAAACAGCGCAGGGGGCGAACGTTCCAGGCAGGCGAAAAAGGCGTGACGGGGGTTCATTGCATTCTCCGGCGGATGCTCCCGTTTTAGCCTTGCTGAGAATTTTCGTCCAGTAGCTTGAGAGATATCCTACTTGCTTATGTCGCAGGCCCCGCAAAACCGGGTGGCTTATTCCCGCGCACTTCGGCAGTTTTCTGCCGCAGGCCTATACTTGGCGACACCAGAAGTGATTCGGGAGCTTGACGATGTTTGCTCTCATGCACAGCACCCGCCTTGAATCGCTGCACCTAAGCATCGACCCGACGACCGGGTTGAAGGCGATCATAGCCATCCACAACAGCCGCCTGGGGCCTGCCCTGGGTGGTTGTCGTTACCTCGCATATCCCGACGACGAAAGCGCGGTGGCCGACGCCGCACGCCTGGCCCAAGGCATGAGCTACAAGGCCGCCCTGGCGGGTTTGCCGGTAGGCGGCGGTTGCGCCGTGATCCTGCGCCCCGCCCATGTGGAAAGCCGCGCAGCCCTGTTTGAAGCCTTCGGGCGATGTGTCGAGCAACTTGATGGCCGCTATATCACCGCCATCGACAGCGGCACCTCGGTGGCCGACATGGATTGCATTGCCCAGCAAACCCGCTTCGTCACCAGCACCACCGCCGCCGGCGACCCTGCGCCCCATGCCGCCATGGGCGTATTCGCCGGTATCCGCACCACCGCGATGGCGCGCCTGGGCAGCGACAATCTCGAAGGCTTGCGCGTGGCGATCCAGGGCCTGGGCAACGTCGGTTACGCCCTCGCCGAACAACTGCATGCCGCCGGCGCCGAACTGCTGGTCAGCGACATCGACCAAGGCAAAGTGCAACTGGCCATGGAGCAACTCGGCGCACACCCGATCGCCAATGACGCCTTGCTCAGCACCCCCTGCGACATCCTCGCGCCCTGCGGCCTCGGCGCCGTGTTCAATCGCAACAGCGTCGGCCAACTGCGTTGCGCCGCCGTGGCCGGTTCCGCCAGTGCGCAACTGACCAACCTGCAAGTCGCCGACCAGTTGGAAGGGCGCGGCATCCTCTACGCCCCGGACTATGTGATCAACTCCGGTGGCCTGATCTACGTCGCCCTCAAACACAGCGGCGCCGAACTGCCGACCATCACCGCGCACCTGTCGAACATCGGCACGCGCCTGACCGAAATCTTCGCCCACGCCCAGGCCGAAAAACGCTCCCCCGCACGGGTCGCCGATGAACTGGCCGAGCGCCTGCTTTACCGCTAGCCCACGCATTAAAAAGGCCCTGAATCATCGATTCAGGGCCTGTTCAATTCGGGCTTTATTCCGCCGGCGGGTTCAGCAACTCGGACAGCGCGTCCGGTTGGCTCTTGAACGCCTTGGCAAAGACATCGCGGTTTTTCGCCATGTAGATCCCGGCCTCTTCAACCTGCTGCTCGCTCAACGACGGCACGGCTTTTTGCAACACTTCTGCGAGCAACTCAGCGAGTTCAAGCATCTTGTCATGACGGTCAGCTTCGGCTTTATCCATGAACAAACGCTCCAGATCTCGGCTGCTGCGGTATACCACTTCGACGGCCATTCACCACCTCACATGCCTTCACGATAGTTGTCTTTTGCGACTACTGTATTTATATACAGCTAAAAGGGTAAGCCAAACCGTGGGGTTTGGGTAGCAGTTTTTTAATGTAGCCCGGAAATACAGGTTTGGAGTGTCTCATGTCACCCCGCCATCATCTTACCCCTGCCGCTGGCCTTTTTTCTGCATGCAGAACAACCGTCACGTCCAAGCGGCACTATCCGGTCGAGCCGACCTAAGGAAGCATCATCGTGAAAATCAACCGGGTCGAAAAGCTGCGTCAGAATGTCCACGGGCTGGCTGAGTCGCTGGGCAATCTGTTTGTCGAGACGTTCGACTACCTGGCGTTGGGCGCCATGTTCTGGATTTACTTCAAGAGCAAGGTCAAGTTTACTTATATCCTTAACGTTGGCCTGTTTTTAGGAAGAACTCCGCAAGATCAATTTGTTACTGTGTAGCCTCGGATACGGGGGCTGGATGAGCCGTGCGGTAGAGGCAATGCGTGGTCTTTTTTTTCGGTTTGACGTGCGATGGGGAGTGGGAAGTTATGAAGTGGGCAGATCGGATGCGGGTGCGGCTTCATGCTGGGGCTAATAGCTTAGGGAACCTGAGTGTAGAGTTTTTTCACTATCTAGCATTGTTCGCAATTGGCGCAATCACCGTATGGGCGGGTATTTCGGCGTTTGTTGATATGCTGCATCAAGAGAAAGTCAGTGTCGATGACATCTTGCTGCTTTTCATTTATCTCGAATTACTCGCCATGTCGGGTATCTATTTTAAAACGAATCATATGCCATTGAGGTTCCTCCTTTACATTGGAGTGACGGCATTGATTCGGCTACTGATTAGCGATGTGTCGCACCACAAAGCTCCTGATGAAGGGATTCTGTATATCAGTGGCGGCGTTCTGCTTCTCGCTTTTTCGATTCTGGTTGTAAGATATTCTTCGTCAAAATATCCATCCGTGAAAGAAAGGAGTGATTGAGTATCAAGGTTGTTTTGGGATTGAGTATTTTTGTTGTTGGGGGTAATTCAATATGCTGAGACTGTTTATTGTATGACGGTGGTGACTATGAAGGAGGATTTTCCTTCATAGTTACGTTGAATTATTGCGTCAGATGGCTAAGGCTATCCTTATCTAATAGATCCGCTATCGCCTGTCCAAAAGCCTGAGCCATAAGAGGGGGGACAGCGTTGCCTATCATCTGAGACACAGGGTTTATCAAATCAGGAAATACAAAGTCGTCATCGAAGCTTTGCAACCGCGCGGCCTCACGCATGGTAATTGCTCTATCCTCGACTGGATGTGCGAATCTACCCGAACCGACATGGTAAACCCATGTGGTGATTGTCAATGCCGGCTCGTTCCAGTCGAGCCTTCTATAAGCACTGCCATAGAAGCTTCGAGTTTGTAAGCTTTCATCGACATGTTTCATTCTGCCTGTACCTACCGCGTTGATACGCTGTAAGCTCTTTTCACTGAGAATTCTCGCAATATGGTTGCGAACTTCACCTGATTTTGAACGCATCAAGGTCGCAAACGCATTCTGACTTTTCCTGTTGTAGGGGAGTCGTGTCCCTTGTACATAAGAGGGTTCAGGAAGGTCACCAATCGCATCGCTGACAGTGTTGTAAGGCTTGTCGGCAATAAGGTCCAGTTGGTTGCTGCTGGGTTTGACATGCGTAGGGGTAGGGAAAGGTAGCTTCGATGTTGGGATATCCATATAGCCGCGATGGATGCCAATAAATATTACCCGGTTGCGGATTTGAGGCACTCCATAATCGGCCGCGCAAACTTTTCTGTAATCGGCGGTGTAACCCAACTCATCTAATCGCTTTAATAAGTCTTCGGCAAATCGCCCTCCACCGAAACTCAGAAACTCTCTAACGTTTTCAATAAGAACAACCTTAGGCCTCAAGGTCTCAATGGTGCTCAAAAATGCACGGTATAAATGGTTTCTCGGGTCGTCATAGAAGCGTTTTACCCCGCACTCCTCGTACTGCCGAACGCCATTTCTACTGAAACCTTGGCAGGGTGGGCCACCCACCAATAGGTCCAGTTCTCCGGGAGTATCCAAGCCTGTAGGGCGTAGCCAATCACTGATGTTCTTTGTTGCGTCTGGTCCCGCTATTTCTCTTATATCGCCTTGGTACGAAAGTGGCGGAGACCCTGCTGAATTGAGATGGTTGGCCACAAATGTCCGTATTGGATGTGCTTCTATCTCGATCCCAGCTTCAATTGAGTAGCGCCCAGTGCGCTCAAGTCCCCTGCTGATTCCACCGCACCCACAAAAAAGGTCAATAACGCGATATTTTTTTTTCATTTCAAAAGGTACTGATAGTCCGTGGATTCATGGTCTTCATGTCCGGACTATACGCATCTCATGAGAGGGGTGCAAATGACAGCTGACGATATGTGGGGGGCCAAGGTAAAACAGGCTTTTGGTGATCGACTCCGGGATCTACGCCATCAGCTATCTATTACCCAAGAAGGCTTGGCGCTCCGGTGTGGACTTGACCGTAGCTATGTCGGTCAAGTCGAGAGAGGGGAGCGGAATATTAGTCTTGAAAATATTTATAGACTTGCGGAGGGGTTGGGCATTCCTCCCAGCGAACTACTAGTGGAATTAGACGGTTTAACCAAGAATACAAGTTCTGGAGTGTAAGGTGAGCTATCTCTCGAAAGATCAGCTGGTGGAGCTGTCACGTCTGCTTAGAACTTTTTTCTGTTTGCCGTACTCGACCGATTTGGATGGCAAGGATGCAGAAACGTTAATCAGAATCGTAAAGAAAGCAGTTGGCCCCAGGTCGAAACGCAAGGAGCTTTTCGATATTATCGATGGGGATGTTGGGTATTCTGTTAAAACTTTATTCAAAAGTCCCAATGCGGTCAGGGTGGATCTTCAAGAGCAGCGATTTTGTGATGTGGATGAAGTTCGGGTTTTGCGTGCGGCGGGTGGTGATAATGCCGCAGCTCAAGGGAAAATACTTTTGAGCTATATGTACTCTCGAATCAAGGAGCAGATGGATGCGCGCGGTATAAAAACTGCTAAATCCTTAATTCTTTTGAAACACTGGAATGTCAGTCGTACCGAGTTTGAGTTTGTTTATTGGGAAGAGGATTTTTTAGGGTTTGTCGAAAACCTGCTTGTTCGTGACGAGGCAGGCGAAATTGAATGGGTGATTCAAGGTGCGGGTCTCCATGCCAGGGACCGGTTGAGGCTCGCCCAGAAACGCGGCAAGAGCGAATCAGATCCTGAGGCCGTCAGGATGCTGAGAATGCATTATAAGCATAACCAGATATTTACAGATCACGATATTCCAGTGGGGGCTGACAGGATTTCGTTTTCCGCTTCTCCCTTGTCGTGGGATGATACGAATAGTTTGATCGATCTACACTTTGCTAATCAGCTTCGTGCTAATTAGTGCATAGATGTCGAGCTGGTTTTCCAGCTCGAATTTCTTTCCTGTTGCATTCTCTCGTTCGCTGGATTATTGGAAGTTATTCCGTTCGCGTATTGGTGCTTTATTGAGGCTTCGGCTGAACAGCTCATTGCATCAAGGGCCGATAATTACGCGGGATACGTCTGGACGGTCAGCGTTTATTTCTTAAATATAGCTGTTCTACCGAACGCTATCGATTATTGAAATATAGAGAAGTCAGTGTGAGTTTAAGGCGCGTTTCGAGTAAGAAACAGCTAGTCGATGGCTTGATGCACTCGAGAATGAATCGTCCATCCCTCTCGCGCAGTTCTGCCAGTCTCGGTGGTGATCAAAAACGTACCCATGGTTATTCTTCGGCGTTTCCGTCGGTGAAGGTGCAAGGCCCGCGCCGCATGGGTGAGAGCCCTGAAACAGCGTTTAAAACCTGACGCTCAAGGGCTGGGCGCGGGTGGGCGGTCGCTGCAACAGCTTGTGACTGTCCCCGTCCGTCATCACTGCCAGGATTTCCATGGCGCTGTGGCCCTGCTCGATGGCAATGCCGAACTGGATGCTTTGCACCAGGCGCTTGAGCCGTTGCGGGTCGTTGCGTTGTGCGGCGCTGATCATGCGCTTGACCACCACGCCCTGCTCATTCGAGAGGGTCAGCATGATGCTGCCATCCAGGCGCTGGATGCTCAGGTTGACCCGGTATTGTGGGGTGAAGGTGTCGGTGATGATCTGAAAAGGATTGTCCATGGTGCGTTACCGCCTGATAAGAACATGCAGTCATTGACGACCGAGGTCTGGATTAGTTCGCGTTGCCTGACCACCGGCCACTCCGTCGCTGAGGGTTCACAACATCCGTTTGCCTCATCAGCTGTACAGCAAGGGCCGTGCCGTACAGCGACCTGTCTGACGCTGGAACACACCTGTGGGAGAGGGCTGGCCCGCGATTGCGGGGGATCAGCTCATGAATCCTCGGCTGAGAGACGGCTATCGCGGGCGAGCCGGCTCCCACGTGGGTTGGTGTCGTGCTTTGTTTCAGGGCAATAGCGAGAATGCGGTGCATGATTGGTCGGCGGCGCAAGCAGGCGCGCGCGGGGCAACGATGAAGATTGCGGGGGGTAGGAAGATGTAACTAACTCCCCACCCTACCAGCGTTTTTGCTTGTAGTCAGGGTTAATTTGTAATGTTGGATTTATCTTTTCAAAGGGGTTGAATTGTTTCTCTGACTGCTCAATTGTGTAATCAAGAGGTCATGGTTTCACCACCCCGGTGTTGCAGTTTGTGACCTCTCGCGAGCTAGCTGAAATAAGGGAAGAACTATGCAAATCCAAGTCAATAGCGATAACCATATTGAAAGCAGCATCCGACTGGAGGAGTGGGTACGTAATACCATTGAAAGCACGCTCGAACGTTATGAAGAAGACCTGACCCGCGTTGAGGTCTACCTGCGGGATGAGAACGGCGACAAGCCCGGTCCCCACGATTTAAGCTGCCGCCTGGAAGCACGGCCAAAGGGCCATCAACCGCTTTCGGTGCTGCATAAAGCCGATACGCTGGAACTGGCGATCGACGGTGCCGCGACCAAGCTGGACCATGCGTTGGAACACCTGTTCGGCAAACTGCAAGGCAAGCCACGCGCTGCCGCGAAAAATGTGCCGGCCAACAAAGTGAATGATGACGCGCTTGAAGAGGAATTCCTGGAAAACGAAAACGCTGCAATTAACAGCTGACAGTTTTTTCATTCCCCACTGAGAACGGGCCTGCAGATGCAGGCCCGTTTTTGTTTACCTGCTGCGTCGGAAAAAATACCCGCTCAACCACGCCAACCCACACGCCCCTACGCCCGCAAACAACATCGCCCAACCTGCGCCGTGGCGCAGCGCCGCTTGGGCATCCGCGCGCGCCAGCCCCATCGAGCTCAGCACTTCCAGCTTGCCCGCTGCAATGTGCTGACTGATCGCGGGCCAATCCAGTGCGCTGGTTTCGGGCAGCACTTCGGCCAGTTGATGGCTGATCCCCAGCAAGAGCACCAAACCCATCAGCGCAATATTCAGCGCCAGGGTGATCAGCCGCGCACTGAGGTCGATACCCGAGGCCATGCCGGCGCGATCCGCCGAGACCGAGCCGGTGGTGGTGTTGGTGGTCGGTGAGTTGGTCAGCGCCAAGCCCACGCCGGCCATCGCGCAACTGAACAGCACCAGCACGATGTTTGGATGCGCGGCGCCATTGGCAGCGGCCATGGCCAGAAAACCGGTGCCCATCACCCCCAGGCCCAGCGGGATGATGCGTGCGGCGCCGTAGCGCAGGGCCAGGCGTTCGGCCAGCGGCGGTACCAGCAATGTGGGCAGGGTATAGGCGAGCAGGGCGCTGCCGGTGGTCAGGGTGTCGTAGCCCAGGCCCGCCTGGAAGTACAACGGCAGGTAGATCATGAACGGCCAGAAGCTGAAGTTCATGCCGATCGACCCCATCAACGCGCCGTTGAAGCGTTGGATGCGAAACACCGAAAAATCGAACATCGGATGGGCGCTGCGCCGCTCAATCAAGCTGAACAGCAGCAGCGCGGCCAGCGACAGGCCGGCCCAGCCCAGCATGGCCGGTGCGCCAAAGCCATTCTCGGTGCCTTGGGTGATGAAATAAACCAACGCAAACACCGACAGCGTCAAGGTGAGCATGCCGGCGATATCGAGGCGATGGCTGGCCGGGTCGCGCGACTCCTGCACGCTGACATGCAGCAGCACCAGAGTCAGCAAGGTCAGCGGCACATGTACGAGAAACACCCAGCGCCAGTCCGCCACCGCCAGGATCAACGCCCCGACCATCGGCCCGAAGCCCAGGCCCAGGCCCGCGAGCACGCCCCACACCGCAAAAGCCCGCGCCCGCGCCGCCGGTTCACGGAACTGGTGCGACAAAATCGCGAACTGGCAGATCATCATCGCCCCGGCGCCCACGCCCTGGACGAAACGCGCCGTGATCAGCTGGGACGCGTCTTCAGCCAGCCCGCAGGCCAGTGAGGCCAAGCCAAACAGCCACAGGCACAGCACCAGCATGCGTCGCCGGCCAAAGCGGTCGGCCAGCGTGCCGGCAGCCATCAGTACGCTGGTGCAGGCCAGGGTGTAGGCGTTCATGATCCATTGGGCATCCTGGAAACCCGTGCCCAATTGTTGTTCCAGCGTGGGCAGGATCACCGGCACGCTGGAGATTTCCAGGCCGAACATCAGCGCCACCAGGCACACGGCGGTGAGGGCGAGCGCGTTTCTGGCGGAGCTTGATGGGCTGACAGCCGATACAGCGACGGCGGGAGGCATGGGGTCTTCCTTTCGAGAGGTGGAGCGTGTCATTCTCGCGGGAAGTAGATTCTTTATTCGTGACAAGTTTTCCTTCAATCAGGGAATCAAAGGCGACAATTACAGCATGGCCACCCCACGTTTTGATGGCGTTGAACTCTTTCTGCAGATCGTCGAGAGCGGCAACCTGACCGAAGCCGCCGAACGGCTGAACCTCACCCGTTCGGCCGTGGGCAAAGGCTTGGCGCGCCTCGAGGCGCGCCTGGGCACGTGCCTGTTGCAGCGCTCCACCCGCCGCCAGCGGTTGACTGAGGACGGGCAGGCTTATTACGAGCATTGCCTGCGCGCGCTGGCCGAGCTGGAAGCGGCCGAATCTGTGCTCGAAAGCGGTCGGCAGCAGCCTCGCGGGCGCTTGAGGGCGAGCCTGCCGCTGGCTTTCGGGCATCACTACGCGGCGCCGGCGTTGTGGGGTTTGCTGGACCGTTTTGCGCAGTTGGAGATTGATATTTCGTTTTCTGACCGGCTGATCGACGTGGCCCAGGAAGGCTTCGACCTGGCGGTGCGAATCGGCGCGTTACCCGACACCGACCGCTTGAGCGCGCGGCGCCTGGGCGAACAGGCCATCGGCCTGGCGGCGGCGCCGGCGTATTTGCGCCGCGTCGGTCGAATCGAGTGTCTCGAGGATTTGGCCGGGCACCGCGGCATTGCCTACCGCTGCAATGCGCCACGCCTGGAGTGGGAACTCAATGATGCCCAAGGCCGCCCGCACCGCGCGCGGGTCGCCTCGCCGCTGATGATGGACGACCTCCAGGCCGTGGCCGATGCCGCCATCGCTGGCGTGGGCCTGGCCTGGTTGCCGAGCTGGCTGATCGCGCACTATGTGCTGCGCGGGCAGTTGGAAGCGGTACTGCCGAGCTACCGCGAGCAACCCGCGCCGATCCATGTGATCTGGCCCACCGCGGCGCACATGCCGGCCAAGACGCGCTGCGCCATCGACGCCCTGGTCGCGGGCACCCCGAGTTGCCTGGCGGGCAGCTAGATCTCACGCCTTCGAGCAGGTGATTCATCCGTTCTCTTTTGCTTATGAGAATATTTATCATTAATATTGCGCTCTGATGAACCTGGCGCTCCCCGCATGAAAAGCAAAACCTCGCTTCCCGCCGCTTACCGCCTCGCTGTCACGTCACGCGCATTGGCCGCTGTGGTCGGCGGCTATCTGATGGCGTCTCTGGCCGCCGTCTGCCTGGCGCTGTGGCTGCCCACGTCCCGCGCCGACGCAGTGATCACCGGGATGATGAGTTCGTTTGTGTTCTACCTGTTGGCGGTGCTGTGGTGCTTTGCCTGCCGCACGGCATGGCGTGCCTGGTGTGGCGTGATGCTGCCGAGCGCGTTGTTCGCGACCCTGGCAGGTGTGGGTGTATGGATGGCACGCACATGAAAGAAGGATTCCGCCAGGCCATGGCCTGGTTGCACACTTGGGCCGGACTGATCTTTGGCTGGCTGCTGTTTGCGATTTTCCTGACGGGCACCTTGTCGTATTTCAAGGATGAAATCAGCCATTGGACCCAGCCCGAAGTGCAGGCCAGGCCGTTGGACGATGGGCGCAGCCTCGCGGTGGCCCAAGCCTACCTGCAGCAGCAGGCGCCCACCGCCGCGCGCTGGATTATTACCTTGCCGAACAGCCGCGACCCTGGCCTGTCGGTGATGTGGCAAGACAAGGTCGACCCGGGCAAACGCGGCAACTTCATCCAGAAAGTCCTCGACCCGGTCAGCGGCCAAGCCGTGCAAGCCCGCGAAAGCATGGGCGGCGAGTTCTTCTATCGCTTCCACTTCCAGCTGCAAATGCCGTACCCCTGGGGCCGCTGGTTATCCACCTTCGCCGCGATGGTGATGTTGGTCGCGTTGATCACCGGCATCATCACCCACAAAAAAATCTTCAAGGACTTCTTCACCTTCCGCCCCCGCAAGGGCCAGCGCTCCTGGCTCGACGGGCATAACGCCGTGGGCGTGCTGGTGCTGCCGTTTCATTTGATGATCACCTACAGCAGCCTGGTGATCTTCATGAGCATGGTCATGCCGGCCCCGATCGTGGCCTCTTACGGCAACGACAGCCGGGCCTTCTTCAACGAGGTGTTCCCCGCCACCGACAACGCCCCGGCGCTGGGCCAGCCCGGCACATTGTTGCCGTTGCTGCCGATGTACGAACAGGCGCGGGCGCAGTGGGCGGGCGGGCATGTCGGGCGTTTGGTGGTGAATAACCCGAGTGATGCGAATGCCTCGGTCAATGTGGTCCGCGCCGGCGCCGACCGCGTGGTGCATGATTTCGGCAGCACCGTGTCGTTCAACGGCAGTACCGGCGAGCGGCTGCGGGTCAGCGCCGAGCAATCGCTGCCGGCGGCGATCGGTGGCAGTTTCTATGGCCTGCACATGGGCCGTTTCGCCGGCCCGGTGTTGCGCTGGCTGTATTTTATCTGTGGGCTGGCGGGCACCGCGATGATCGGCACCGGCCTGGTGATCTGGCTCGGCAAGCGCCAGCTCAAGCACGCCAAAACCGGCGGCATGCCGTTTGAGCTGCGCCTGGTCGAAGTGCTCAATATCGCCAGCATGTCCGGGTTGTTGATCGCCATCGCGGCGTTCTTCTGGGCCAACCGTTTGTTGCCGGTGAGCTTCGCCCAGCGCGCCGACTGGGAAGTGCAAATGTTCTTTATCGCGTGGGGCCTGAGCCTGTTGCACGCCATGCTGCGCCGAGGGCGCCAGGCCTGGGTCGAGCAACTGAGCGTTGGCGCGCTGTTGTTTGGCGCGATCCCTGCGCTCAACGCGCTGACCACCTCGCACCACTTGGGCGTGTCACTGGCGACGGGCGACTGGGCCATGGCCGGCTTCGACCTGACGTGCCTGGGCAGCGGGGTATTCCTCGCCTGGGCCGCCTGGAAGATGCACCACCGCACGGCGCCCCAGCCCAAGGCCGAACGGGCGCGCGCGCTCACTCTCAAACCGGAGGCGCATTGAATGCTGCTTGCATGGCTGATGTGCTACGTCGGGTTTACCGCACTGTGCCTGTCCACCGACCGTCACCATGGCGAACTGCTGCGCAGCAAGCCGTCGCCGCGCCGCCGCCTGGGGTTGCGCGCGGTCGGTGGGGGGGGCTTGACGCTATCGATCTGGCCAGCGGTGGCTGCCTCGGGGTGGGCCCAAGGCCTGGTGGAGTGGTGCGCGGTGTTGATGCTCAGCGCGCTGCTGCTGGTGCTGCTGTTGCCGTATTGGCCGAGGTTGGCCTTGAGCCTGGCGGGCGTCGGCCTGCTGGCCGGTCCCGTCGCAGCCTTTGCCACCCTGTGAGCCGCGCATGATGATCAGTACGCCACCGGAACCCCAGGACAGCCCGCACGCGGACGCGGCGGGTGGGCGCGCGCATTTCCTGCAGGTGTTTTTGTCCCAGCGTTCGCAGATGGAAGCGCTGGTCAGCCGGCGCGTGGGCTGTCGTGCCACTGCAGCCGACCTGGTGCAGGACTTGTTCCTGCGCTTCTGGCGCCGGCCGCTGGTGCAGGTCGAAGAACTCAGCACGTACCTGCTGCGCTGCGCCGGCAATATCGCCATCGACCACCTGCGCAGCGAAGGCGCGCGGGTGCGCAGCAACGAAGGCTGGTTGCCCGAGCAGCAGGACAATCAAGGCTCCGAACCCCAGGCTGCACTGGAGGCCGGCAACGACCTGCGCCACGTCGAGGCGGCCTTGCGCAGCTTGCCCGAGCGCACCCGCCAGATCTTCCTGCTCAACCGCATCCATGGCCGCAAATACGCGCAAATCGCTAAGGCCATGGGGCTGTCCCAAAGTGCCGTGGAAAAACATATGATGCGTGCCCTCGAAGCCTGCAAAGCCAGCCTTCGCGAGCCATTGTCTCCACGCACGCCAGGGAAAGCACCGTGAACGTCACTCCCACGCCCGACCAGCAACAGGCCGCACTGGCCTGGCTGAGCCTGTTGCACGACCAGCCCAGCAGCGGCGACCAGGCCACCTTCAGCCTTTGGCTGCGGGCTGATCCGGCACACGTCGAGGCCTATTCCCAGGCCCAGGTGCTATGGGAGTTGAGCGAAGTGCCGGCGCGTAAACTGGCGGACGAAGACGCGTTGGCCTTACACGGCTACCTGAATGCGATGCACACCTCGCAGCGCTCACGGGCCATGCGCGGGGTGGGCGCCCTGGCCATGGCCGCGTGCCTGGTGTTGATGGTGTGCATGGGCGGCGGCTGGCAACCGTCGCGCTGGGTCGATGACCTGGGGGCGGACTACGTGACGGCGCCGGGCGAGGTGAAAACCGTGACCCTGGCCGATCAATCCCGCGTCACCCTGGATGCCGACAGCGCCATCGCCGTGGATTTCAGCCAAGGTGAGCGGCATGTCCAACTGCGGCGCGGCGCGGGCTTTTTCAGCGTGACTCACACCGGCGCGGTATTTGTGGTGGGCGCGGGCAGTGGTGAAACACGGGTGCTGGGCACGCAGTTCGAAGTGCGTCTGCAACCGGCGGGCGCGCAGGTGACAGTGTTGTCGGGGCGGGTCGGCGTCACGCCGGCCAAGCAGGGTGCGCAGCAAATTCTTACGGCGGGCCAGCAAATGAGCTACGCCGAGAGCGTGGCCGAGCCCCTGCACGCGGTCGACAGCGAATCTCGCCTGGCCTGGCGCGACGGCTGGCTCAACTACTACAAGGCACCGCTGGCCGAGGTGATCGAGGATCTGCAGCGTTACTACCCTGGGCGCATCCTGCTGCTCAACGACGAAGTGGGCTCCCGGCGTGTCAGCGGCAGCTTCCCGAGCAACGATCCGCAAGCCGTGCTGAATGGCTTGCAAGCGGTGCTGGGGTTCGAGCAGCACACGCTGCTGGGGCGGCTGATCGTGGTGCGCTGATTACTTCAGCGCCGCCATGATCTTCTCGGGGCTGTAATCGCGAATCAACGTGCCGTTCACGTCCACGAACGGAATCCCGCCGCCGCCCAACGCTTCATAGGCCTTGCGCGCCTGGGCGTCTTTTTCGATATCGAGCGCCTGGTACGGAATGCCTTTCTGGTCGAGGAAGCGGCGGATCTGTTTGCAGTAGCCACACCACTCGGTGGAGTAGAGCACCACGCGCGCCGAGGCCCGCGTTTGCTCCGGGACCACCTGGGACGGGTTGAACAGCCGTTCGACCTTGCCCCAGTTCTGGATCGCCACCACCACCAGCAACACCAGCAGGACTTTTTTAAGGACCCCGCCGAGCATCAGTTGCGGCGCTTGAGCTGGTCGGTCAGTTGGGTCGGCAGGCCCTTGATGATCAAGGTGCCGGCGGCTTCGTCGTACTCGATCTTGTCGCCCAGCAGGTGCGCTTCAAAGCTGATCGACAGCCCTTCGGCGCGCCCGGTGAAGCGGCGGAACTGGTTGAGGGTGCGTTTGTCGGCCGGGATCTCCGGCGACAGCCCATAGTCCTTGTTGCGGATGTGGTCATAAAACGCCTTAGGCCGATCTTCATCGATCAGACCCGACAGTTCTTCCAGGCCCATCGGCTCGCCGAGCTTGGCCTGGCTGCTGGCGTAGTCCACCAGGGTCTTGGTCTTTTCGCGGGCGGTTTCGTCCGGCAGGTCCTCGCTTTCAACGAAGTCGCTGAACGCCTTGAGCAGGGTGCGCGTTTCGCCCGGGCCGTCGACGCCTTCCTGGCAGCCGATGAAGTCGCGGAAGTACTCCGAGACTTTCTTGCCGTTCTTGCCCTTGATGAACGAGATGTACTGCTTGGACTGCTTGTTGTTCTGCCACTCGGACACGTTGATCCGCGCCGCCAGGTGCAACTGGCCCAGGTCGAGGTGGCGCGATGGCGTCACGTCCAGTTCGTCGGTGACCGCCACGCCTTCGCTGTGGTGCAGCAGGGCGATGGCCAGGTAGTCGGTCATGCCTTGCTGGTAGTGGGCAAACAGCACGTGGCCGCCGGTGGACAGGTTGGACTCTTCCATCAGCTTCTGCAGGTGTTCGACGGCGGTGCGGCTGAACGTGGTGAAATCCTGGCCACCGTCGAAATATTCCTTCAACCAGCCGCTGAACGGGTGCGCGCCCGACTCGGCATGGAAGAAACCCCAGGCCTTGCCTTGTTTGGCGTTGTAGCTCTCGTTGAGGTCGGCAAGCATGTTCTCGATCGCGGCCGACTCGGCAAGTTCGGAGTCGCGGGCGTGGAGAACTGCGGGTGTGCCGTCGGGTTTTTTGTCGATCAGGTGGACGATGCAATGACGGATCGGCATAGGCTTCTCGGCTGGTTGATAGGGGAGCGGTTGGCCTCCCCGAAAAGTCGCCCAGTGTACCGCACCCATTGGCCAAGACGTGCTTTGAAGGTGTTTTGGAAGGCCTCCGACGGGCCATATGCCTTTTTTTCACGGTTTAGAGCGATAAAGCTGACCAAATGGGTAGGTAGAAGCGGATATTTCCCCGTCTCTGTGCTAGTTTTGCCCGGTCTTACGCCCAAGACTCGGCGTTAAGCGTGCATTCAGTATTTGTCAGGTCGAACCAATCCTCGTTTCAAGCATCTATAACCCCGATCTCCGAGGTTATAGCCGGGGATGCCAGGCCTTGACGGTCGGGCTCGACGGCTGACACTGCACTCTGCAATCCATATGAATTTGATAGGGAAGGAACACCACAATGGCTATTACTAAAGACCAACTGATCGCTGACCTGGCTGAAGCAGTAGACGCACCGAAAACCACCGTGCGCGCTCTGCTGGACCAACTGAGCCAAGTTGTTGCTGATCAGCTGGAAAACGGCGGCGAAATCACTCTGCCAGGCGTTGGCAAACTGAAAGTGACCGAGCGTCCTGCCCGTACTGGCCGTAACCCTTCGACTGGCGCTGCCATCGAAATCGCTGCCAAGAAAGTTATCAAGCTGGTTGTGGCCAAAGGCCTGACCGACGCTGTTAACAAGTAAGGCGCAGCAAAAAAAAACCGTGCGCCGGAGCGATCCGGGCACGGTTTTTTGTTGCCCGGGATTTAGGCTCAGTCTTTGCGCGCCCAGCGCTGGCGCCATACCTGCTGCTCGGATGGGGTCTGGAAGGTCCAGGCGACAAAGCGGCTCTGTTTCTGGCCCTGGGACATTTCCACCACCTGGCTTTGCAGCACGCCGGCTTTTCTCAGCGCGGTCTCGATCGCGGGCAGGTTCGAGGCTTTCGACACCAGGGTGCTGAACCACAACACCTTGTGGGCAAAGTGCGCGCTCTCGGCGATCAATTGCGTCACGAAGCGCGCTTCACCGCCTTCACACCACAGTTCGGCCGATTGGCCGCCGAAGTTCAGCACCGGCAACTTGCGTTTTGGGTCAGCCTTGCCCAGGGCGCGCCATTTGCGTTCGCTGCCTTTGGTGGCCTCGTCCATGGACGCGTGGAACGGCGGGTTGCACATGGTCAGATCAAAGCGCTCGCCCGGTTCCAGCAGGCCCAGCAGGATCTGTTTGGGGTTGCTTTGCTGGCGAAGCTGGATCGCCTTGTTCAGGCCGTTGGACTGCACGATGGCCTTGGCGGCGGCGACGGCGGTGGGGTCGACTTCCGAACCGAGGAAGTGCCAGCGGTATTCGCTGTAGCCGATCAGCGGGTAGACGCAGTTGGCGCCCATGCCGATGTCCAGCACCTTGACCGGCGCGCCGCGGGGGATTTCGCCGTCATTGACACTGGCCAGCAGGTCGGCGAGGAAGTGGACGTAGTCGGCACGCCCTGGCACCGGCGGGCACAGGTAATCCGCCGGGATGTCCCAATGCTGCACGCCATAGAAGGACTTCAACAGCGCCCGGTTGAATACGCGCACGGCGTCCGGGCTGGCGAAGTCGATGCTTTCCTTGCCGTAGGGGTTGATGATCACGAATTGCGCCAGTTCCGGCGTGGTCTTGATCAGCGCCGGGAAGTCGTAACGGCCCTGGTGGCGGTTGCGCGGGTGCAGGCTGGCCTCTTTGCGCGGCACGACGGGTTTGGCCGTGGCGGCGGTCTTGGGCTTCTTGCGCGGAGGTTTCGGTGTGCTGGGGGCGGTCATGATGATTCTGGTGTTGGCTCAAAGTGGTGGGCATTGTCACACATCCTGAGGTCAACTCGATCAAATGTGGGAGGGAGCAAGCCCCCTCCCACATTGATCGGGTTTGCAAAGGAAAAAAAAGAGACCCGCAGGTCTCTTTTTTCACACGGCTAGCCCTTACAGGCTGGAAATCCGCGCATGTTGCTCCGCCAGCTTGCCCAGGGCCTGTTCGGCCTCGGCCAGTTTGGCGCGTTCTTTGTCGATTACTTCAGCCGGTGCCTTGTCGACGAATGCCGCGTTGGACAGCTTGCCGCCGACCCGCTGCACTTCGCCTTGCAGGCGTGCAATTTCCTTGTCGAGACGGGCCAGTTCCGCGCCTTTGTCGATCAGGCCGGCCATCGGCACCAGCACTTCCATGTCGCCGACCAGTGCGGTCGCCGACAGTGGCGCTTCGGCGTCATCCGCCAATACGGTGATCGATTCGAGCTTGGCCAGCTTCTTGAGCAGCGCATCGTTTTCGCTGAGACGACGCTGGTCTTCGGCGCTGGCGTTCTTCACGAACACCGCCAGTGGCTTGCCCGGGCCGATGTTCATCTCGGCGCGGATGTTGCGCGTGCCGAGCATCAGGGTCTTGAGCCATTCGATATCGCTTTCGGCAGCCTCATCGATGCGGGCTTCGTTGGCCACCGGCCAAGGTTGCAGCATGATGGTCTTGCCTTGGATACCGGCCAGCGGCGCGAGGCGCTGCCAGATTTCTTCGGTGATGAACGGCATGAATGGGTGCGCCAGGCGCAGTGCCACTTCGAGGACGCGCACCAGGGTGCGACGGGTGCCGCGCTGGCGTTCGACCGGCGCATTTTCGTCCCACAGCACTGGCTTGGACAGTTCCAGGTACCAGTCGCAATACTGGTTCCAGATGAACTCGTACAAGACCTGCGCGGCCAGGTCGAAACGGAACTGGTCGAGTTGGCGGGTCACTTCGGCTTCGGTACGCTGCAGTTGCGAGATGATCCAGCGGTCTGCCAGGGTCAGTTCGACTTCTTCGCCGTTCTGCCCGCAGTCTTCGCCTTTATCCAGGACGTAGCGCGCCGCGTTCCAGATTTTGTTGCAGAAGTTGCGATAGCCTTCGACGCGGCCCATGTCGAACTTGATGTCGCGACCGGTGGACGCCAGCGAGCAGAAGGTGAAGCGCAGGGCGTCGGTGCCGTAGCTGGCGATGCCGTCGGCGAACTCGTCGCGGGTCTGCTTCTCGATCTTCTTCGCCAGTTTCGGCTGCATCATGCCCGAGGTGCGTTTCTGCACCAGGGTTTCCAGGTCGATACCGTCGATGATGTCCAGGGGGTCCAGAACGTTGCCCTTGGACTTGGACATCTTCTGGCCCTGGCCATCGCGCACCAGGCCGTGGACGTACACGGTCTTGAACGGTACTTGCGGCGTGCCGTCTTCGTTCTTCACCAGGTGCATGGTCAGCATGATCATCCGGGCAACCCAGAAGAAAATGATGTCGAAGCCGGTGACCAGCACGTCGGTGGAGTGGAATTTCTTCAGGAACTCGGTCTGCTGCGGCCAGCCCAGGGTGGAGAAGGTCCACAGGCCCGCGCTGAACCAGGTGTCCAGTACGTCGTTGTCCTGCTGCAGCGCCACGTCCGGGCCGAGGTTGTGCTTGGCGCGCACTTCGGCTTCGTCGCGGCCGACATAGACCTTGCCCGACTCGTCGTACCAGGCCGGAATGCGGTGGCCCCACCACAGCTGACGGCTGATGCACCAGTCCTGGATGTCGCGCATCCACGAGAAGTACATGTTTTCATACTGTTTAGGCACGAACTGGATGCGGCCATCTTCCACGGCTGCAATCGCAGGCTCAGCCAGCGGCTTGGTAGACACGTACCACTGGTCGGTCAGCCACGGTTCGATGATGGTGCCGGAGCGGTCGCCCTTCGGCACTTTCAGGTTGTGGTCGTCGACGCTGACCAGCAGGCCGGCGGCGTCGAAGGCGGCAACGATCTGCTTGCGCGCTTCGAAACGGTCGAGACCGACGTATTCGGCCGGGATCTTGCCGTCGATGCTCGCGTTCAGCGTGCCGTCCAGATTGAAGACCTGGCAGGCCGGCAGTACGGCGGCATTCTTGTCGAAGATGTTCAGCAGCGGCAGGTTGTGGCGCTTGCCGACTTCGTAGTCGTTGAAGTCGTGGGCCGGGGTGATTTTCACGCAGCCGGTGCCGAATTCGGGGTCGCAGTAGTCGTCGGCGATGATCGGGATGCGGCGGCCGACAAGCGGCAGCTCGACGAACTTGCCGATCAGGGCCTGATAGCGCTCATCGTTCGGGTTCACGGCCACGGCGGCATCGCCGAGCATGGTTTCCGGACGGGTGGTGGCGACGATCAGGTAGTCGTGGCCTTCAGCGGTCTTGGCGCCGTCGGCCAGCGGGTACTTGAGGTTCCACAGGAAGCCTTTCTCGTCGTGGTTTTCCACTTCGAGGTCGGAAATCGCCGTGTGCAGTTTGGTGTCCCAGTTGACCAGGCGCTTGCCGCGGTAGATCAGGCCGTCTTCATGCAGGCGCACGAAGGCTTCTTTCACGGCTTCCGACAGGCCGTCGTCCATGGTGAAGCGCTCGCGGCTCCAGTCGACGGACGAACCCAGGCGACGGATCTGACGGCTGATGTTGCCGCCGGACTGGTCCTTCCATTCCCAGACTTTCTCCAGGAATTTCTCGCGGCCCAGGTCGTGACGGTTCTGGCCGGTGGCTTCGAGTTGGCGCTCCACCAGCATCTGCGTGGCGATACCGGCGTGGTCGGTGCCCGGTTGCCACAGGGTGTTGCGGCCCTGCATGCGGCGGAAACGGATCAACGCATCCATGATCGCATTGTTGAAGCCATGGCCCATGTGCAGGCTGCCAGTGACGTTCGGTGGCGGAATCATGATGGTGTAGGAATCGCCCGCACCTTGCGGAGCGAAATAATTCTCGGACTCCCAGGTCTGGTACCAGGAAGTTTCAATAGCGTGCGGCTGGTAGGTCTTATCCATGCGCGGCGGGACCCTAGTTGGCATTAATTCAGGAAAGCCGGCAAGTATAACGGGGGATAGGGGCGAGGGGTAGGAGCGAGCTTGCTCGCGAAAACCTGAAGGGCCGCGCGTTCATTCAGGATGTCCGCGCCATCATTGACGTTTTTCGCGAGCAAGCTCGCTCCTACAGGGGCGCTAATTCTGGTACTGGCTGAGCAACCGTTCCATCCGCGCATCCATCCGGCGCTTGATCTCGGTTTCGATATGCGGGGCGAAGTCGTCGATCACGTCTTGCATGATCAGTTGCGCGGCGGCGCGCAGTTCGTTGTCCAGGTGCAGCAGCAAGGCATCCGGGGTCTTTTCGGTAGGCGCTGCAGCGGGCGCCGCTTCGACAACCGGGGTGGCCGGGGCAGGTGGCGGTTCGAGCGGCTCAACCGGCTTGGTGCCGACCATGTCGAACAGCAGGGGAATCTGCACGTCGCCATTGACGGTTTCCGTCAGCAGCGGCGGTTGAAGGTTGTCATCACCCAGCAACTGACGGATCGACTCCAGGTCGTCCAACAGGTGGTCGTCTTTTTTTAGCGTGTTCGGGGTGTCCATCATGCACTCAAAGTCGTTGTAGCCGGTGATCCTGCAAAGGATAGCCCTGTTCGCGATAGAAACGGAAACTCTCCCGCGCGGCCTGACGAATAGCCGGATCTTCCACCACCACTTCCGCCACACGGGCGAACGCCTTGGCAAAGGCCGGGACTTTCAGGTCGAGGTTGACCAGCAGGTCATGGTGATCGCCGCAGCTGTCGCCTACGCCCAGGACCACCTGGCCGTCGGGTTCACTTTCCGCAGGGCCGTGGGGCACGAAACTTTCGCCCTTGAAGCGCCACAGGCGTGCGTCGAGCTCGTCGCGTTGGGCGGCATCGCTGCAATGCAGGTAGATGCGGTGGCCCATGCGCCAGGCTTTTTCGGTGAGTTTGCAGGCAAAGTCCAGGCGCGCGAGCGGATCGGCGCTGGGCAGTATATAGAAGTCAACTTGGGTCATTGCGGTTCCTGGAGCCCGAGGCGGCGGTAACGCCGCCCCGGAGTCACGGTTTTCAGGCCTTGGCGCGATCCAGCAGGTACTGGGTCAGCAGAGGCACCGGACGGCCGGTGGCACCCTTGTCCTTGCCGCCGCTGGTCCAGGCGGTGCCGGCGATGTCCAGGTGCGCCCAGTTGAAGTTCTTGGCGAACCGCGACAGGAAGCAGGCTGCAGTGATGGTGCCGGCTTTCGGGCCGCCGATGTTGGCGATGTCGGCGAACGGGCTGTCCAGCTGTTCCTGGTACTCATCGAACAGCGGCAGTTGCCAGGCGCGGTCATCGGCGGCCTTGCCGGCGCTGAGCAGTTGCTCGATCAACTCGTCGTTGTTGCCCAGCAGACCCGAAGTGTGGGAACCGAGAGCAACGATGCAGGCACCGGTCAAGGTGGCGATGTCGATCACCGCCTGTGGCTTGAAGCGTTCGGCGTAGGTCAGCGCATCGCACAGCACCAGGCGGCCTTCGGCGTCGGTGTTGAGGATTTCGACGGTCTGGCCGCTCAGGGTGGTGACGATATCGCCCGGACGGGCCGCGCCGCCGCTCGGCATGTTCTCGGCGCAGGCCAGGATGCACACCAGGTTGATCGGCAGCTTGAGCTCCAGCACCGCGCGCAGGGTGCCGAACACGCTGGCGGCGCCGCCCATGTCGTACTTCATCTCATCCATGCCCAGGCCCGGCTTGAGGCTGATGCCGCCGGTGTCGAAGGTGATGCCTTTACCGACCAGGGCGTAAGGCTTCTCGGCCTTCTTGCCGCCGTTGTATTGCATCACGATCAGGCGTGGCGGCTGGTCGCTGCCCTGGCCGACCGCATAGAACGAGCCCATGCCCAGTTCCTTGATCTTCTTCTCATCCAGCACTTCGACTTTCAGGCTTTTGAATTCCTTGCCCAGCGCCTTGGCCTGCTCGCCCAGGTAGGTCGGGTGGCAGATGTTCGGCGGCAGGTTGCCGAGGTCGCGGGTGAACGACATGCCGGCGGCGATGGCCTGGGCGTGGCTCACGGCGCGTTCGACTTCGGCCTGGGCGGCCTTGATGGTCAGCAGGGTGACTTTCTTCAAGGCACGCGGTTCGGCTTTCTGGCTCTTGAACTGGTCGAAGATGTAGCCGCCGTCGAGCAGGCTTTCGGCCAGCAGGCGGGTCTTGCCGTAGCTGTCACGGCCCTTGACCACGATTTCATCGAGTGCCAGCGTCGCGTCGCTGCCGCCCAGACCCTTGAGGGTGGTGAGAATGCCGCTGATGATCTTGCGGAACGGGCGGTCGCCGAGTTCGGCGTCCTTGCCCACGCCCACCAGCAATACGCGCTCGGCCTTCAGGTTCGGCAGGCTTTGCAGCAGCAGGCTCTGGCCGACCTTGCCGGCCAGGTCGCCGCGCTTGAGGACCGCGCTGATGGCGCCGCCGCTCAGTTCGTCGAGTTGTTTGGCCGCAACGCCGAGCTTGCGGCCTTCGCCGACAGCGACCACGAGGGTGGCGGTTTTCAACGTTTCGGGGCTAACGCTTTTTACAACCAATTCCATGTTCGGGTCCCTTATAAAGGTCTGTGAGCCTGGAGTCTGTGTGCTCCGGCTTTTAAAGCCTGGCAGCCGTGTAAACCGCCAGCGACAAAGGCCGCAGTTTGAACCTCGGCGGCGGAGCCTGACAACCCTTGCCGCAGGCTTTGTGTACGCGCATGAGTAAGCTCCGTGACAGGCGCGGTCAATCACAGGATAATGCGCAATCTTTTTAGCCGGCCTGTTTAAACGGGCCGACTCGTTATGCTTGCTTGTTTGGCCGCCTTAGCCTGACAACCCTGGAGTGTCTGGTTTGATTGTCTTCCGTTATCTGTCCCGCGAAGTCCTGTTGACCCTGAGTGCCGTGAGCGCGGTATTGCTGGTCATCATCATGAGTGGTCGTTTCGTCAAGTTCCTTGCCCAGGCGGCTTCTGGCGCCCTGGATCCGGGCTCGCTGTTCTTGATCATGGGCTTTCGCCTGCCTGGCTTTCTGCAGCTGATTCTGCCGCTCGGCCTGTTCCTCGGCATTCTTCTGGCCTACGGCCGGTTGTACCTTGAAAGTGAAATGACTGTGCTTTCGGCCACCGGCATGAGCCAGCAGCGTCTGCTGGCCATGACCATGGTGCCGGCCGCCGGTGTTGCCCTGCTGGTGGCCTGGTTGAGCATGAGCCTGGCGCCGCAAGGTGCCATGCAGTTCCAGTTGCTGCTGAACAAACAGGACGCGATGACTGAGTTCGACACCCTCGAGCCCGGACGCTTTCAGGCACTCAACGACGGCACGCGGGTGACCTACACCGAAACCATGACCGATGACCGCGCCAACCTCGGCGGCGTGTTCATTTCCCAGAAAAACCTTGGGCAGAACCAGAAAGACCGTGGCATTTCGATTCTGGTGGCCGACAGCGGCCGGCAGGAAGTTCGCCCCGACGGCAGCCGTTACCTGATCCTGGAAAATGGCTATCGCTATGACGGCAGCCCGGGCCTGGCGGATTATCGGGCAATCAAATACGACACTTATGGCGTAATGCTGGCTCGTCCTGATATCAGCGAAGAAGTCACCGACCGCGATGCACTCCCGACGTCGTCGCTTTTCGGCAGCCCGGAACTGCGCTCCATCGCCGAGCTGCAATGGCGTATTTCCCTGCCGTTGCTGGTGTTCATCGTGACGCTGATGGCCGTGCCGCTGTCCCGCGTCAACCCGCGCCAGGGCCGCTTCCTCAAGCTGCTGCCGGCGATCCTGCTGTACATGGCCTACCTGACCATCCTGATCTCCGCCCGTGGTTCCCTGGAAAAGGGCAAGCTGTCGCCGACCCTGGGCCTGTGGTGGGTACACGGGGTCTTCCTGATGATCGGCCTCGGGCTGCTCTATTGGGAACCTATACGTCTGAAAATGAAGAGCCGTCGTGGCCAGAAGGAGTTGGCTCGTGGCTAAGCTCGATCGCTACATCGGTAGCAGCGTACTGATCGCCATCCTGGCGGTGTTGGGCATCATTCTCGGGCTGGCGTCGTTGTTCGCCTTCATTGATGAAGTGGGCAACGTCACCGACACCTATACCGTGACGGACGTATTGAGCTTCGTGGCGCTGACCGCCCCGCGTCGTCTCTACGAAATGATGCCGATGGCCGGGTTGATCGGCTGCCTGATCGGCTTGGGCGGCCTGGCCAGCAACAGCGAGCTGACGATCATGCGTGCGGCCGGGGTTTCCATCGGCCGTATCGTCTGGGCCGTCATGAAACCGATGCTGTTGCTGATGGCGTGCAGCGTGCTGATCGGCGAGTACGTGGCGCCACCGTCCGAAGCCACTGCCCAGGCCAATCGTGCCTTGGCCCAGGGTTCGGGCGATGCGCAAAGCGCCAGGCACGGCCTGTGGCACCGTCAGGGTGATGAATTCATCCACATCAACGCCGTGCAGCCCGACGGCCTGCTGATTGGTGTGACGCGCTACACGTTCGACAAAGAGCGGCACATGCTGACCTCCAGTTTCGCCAAGCGCGCGCAGTACAGTGCTGAGAAATGGACGCTGAGTGATGTCACCACCACTTACTTCCGCAATGTGGGCCAAGGCATCAAGGCCAGCACGGAAGTGATCAGTGTGCCGACCGAGCAATGGGACATCGCCCTGAAGCCGGAACTGCTCAATACCGTGGTCATGATCCCGGAAGCCCTGCCGATCTCCGGTTTGTGGAGTTATATCCACTACCTCAAGGATCAGGGCCTGAATAACGGCCGTTACTGGCTGGCGTTCTGGGTCAAGGTGCTGCAACCCGTGGTCACCGCCGCGCTGGTGCTGATGGCGATCTCGTTCATCTTCGGCCCGTTGCGCTCCGTGACCCTCGGTCAGCGGGTCTTCACCGGCGTTCTGGTGGGCTTCGCGTTCCGGATCGCCCAGGATTTGCTTGGCCCGTCGAGCCTGGTGTTCGGCTTCTCGCCGCTGTTTGCGGTGCTGGTGCCGACCGCGATCTGCGCCCTGGCCGGGTTCTGGCTGCTGCGCCGCGCCGGGTGAGCCTGCGCTTATGAGCAAAAAATGCCCCGTTCGAGAGATCGGGGCATTTTTGTTCTGGTCAGCAAAGATGACGTCCTGCCCGAGCATCAGGTACAATTCCCGGCTATTTTTCAGCGGGCAGTCTGCCTGCAGCCTTTTTGAGTGTTGATCCGTGAGTGATTTGAGTCATATCCGCAATTTCTCCATCATCGCCCACATTGACCATGGCAAGTCGACGCTGGCCGATCGATTCATCCAGATGTGCGGCGGCCTTGCCGAGCGTGAAATGGAAGCCCAGGTACTGGACTCCATGGACCTCGAGCGCGAGCGCGGGATCACCATCAAGGCCCACAGCGTGACTCTGTACTACACCGCCAAAGACGGTATCAAGTACCAGCTGAACTTCATCGACACCCCCGGCCACGTCGACTTCACCTATGAAGTCAGCCGTTCCCTGGCGGCCTGCGAAGGCGCGCTGCTGGTGGTGGACGCGGGGCAGGGCGTCGAAGCCCAGTCCGTGGCCAACTGCTACACCGCCATCGAGCAAGGCCTGGAAGTCATGCCGGTGCTGAACAAGATCGACCTGCCGCAGGCCGATCCGGACCGCGTGAAGGAAGAAATCGAAAAAATCATCGGCATTGACGCCACCGACGCCGTCGAGTGCAGCGCCAAGACCGGCCTGGGCGTCGACGAAGTGCTCGAGCGCCTGGTCAAGACCATCCCCGCGCCTACCGGCAACATCGAAGATCCGCTGCAGGCGTTGATCATCGACTCCTGGTTCGACAACTACCTGGGGGTTGTCTCCCTGGTACGCGTGCGCCATGGCCGTGTGAAGAAAGGCGACAAGATCCTGGTCAAATCCACCGGCAAGATCCACCTGGTGGACAGCGTCGGTGTGTTCAACCCGAAGCATACTGCCACCGTTGATCTGAAAGCCGGTGAAGTCGGCTTCATCATCGCCGGCATCAAGGACATCCACGGCGCGCCGGTGGGTGACACCCTGACCTTGAGCAGCACCCCTGACGTCGACGTGCTGCCGGGCTTCAAACGCATCCAGCCGCAGGTCTACGCCGGCCTGTTCCCGGTCAGCTCCGACGACTTCGAAGACTTCCGCGAAGCCCTGCAGAAGCTGACCCTCAACGACTCGTCGTTGCAGTACACCCCGGAAAGCTCCGACGCCCTGGGCTTCGGCTTCCGTTGCGGCTTCCTCGGCATGCTGCACATGGAGATCATCCAGGAGCGCCTTGAGCGCGAATACGACCTGGACCTGATCACCACCGCGCCAACCGTTATTTTTGAGCTGTTGCTGAAAAACGGTGAAACGATTTACGTCGACAACCCGTCCAAGCTCCCGGACCTGTCTTCCATCGAAGACATGCGTGAGCCGATCGTGCGCGCCAATATTCTTGTGCCGCAGGAGCACCTGGGCAACGTCATTACCCTGTGTATCGAGAAGCGCGGCATCCAGCACGACATGCTGTTCCTCGGAACCCAGGTACAAGTGACCTACGATTTGCCGATGAACGAAGTGGTCCTGGACTTCTTCGACCGTCTCAAATCCACCAGTCGCGGCTATGCTTCGCTGGATTACCATTTCGATCGTTACCAATCGGCTAATCTGGTGAAACTGGATGTGTTGATCAACGGCGACAAGGTCGATGCCCTGGCACTGATCGTGCACAAGGACAACGCGCACTACAAAGGTCGACAGTTGACCGAGAAGATGAAAGAACTGATTCCGCGCCAGATGTTCGACGTCGCGATCCAGGCCGCCATTGGCGGGCAGATCATTGCGCGGACTTCCGTCAAGGCACTCAGAAAGAACGTACTGGCCAAATGCTACGGTGGCGACGTCAGCCGTAAGCGCAAGCTGCTTGAGAAGCAAAAGGCCGGTAAAAAACGCATGAAGCAAGTGGGCAACGTGGAAATTCCACAAGAAGCCTTCCTTGCGGTGCTCAGGTTGGATAGTTAGGTCCTATGTCGCTAAATTTCCCGCTGTTGCTGGTCATCGCCGTTGCCGTTTGCGGACTCCTGGCGTTGCTCGATCTGGTGTTCTTCGCCCCGCGTCGGCGGGCGGCTATCGCGTCCTATCAGGGCAGCGTCAGCCAGCCCGATGTCGTGGTGATCGAGAAGCTGAACAAAGAGCCTTTGCTGGTTGAATACGGCAAATCGTTCTTTCCGGTGCTGTTCATCGTGCTGGTGCTGCGCTCGTTCCTGGTGGAGCCGTTCCAGATTCCGTCGGGGTCGATGAAACCGACCCTGGACGTGGGCGACTTCATCCTGGTGAACAAGTTTTCCTACGGGATCCGCTTGCCGGTGATCGACAAGAAAGTCATCGAGATCGGTGACCCGCAGCGCGGCGATGTGATGGTGTTCCGCTACCCGAGCGATCCGAACGTCAACTACATCAAGCGTGTGGTCGGCCTGCCAGGTGACGTGATTCGCTATACCAGCGACAAGCGCCTGTTCATCAACGGCGAGTCGGTGGCCGAGAAGCTGCTGGGCGCCGAGCCGAACACCCTGGGCAGCGCCGAGCTGTATCAGGAAAAACTCGGTGCGGTGGAGCACGAAATCCGCAAGGAGATGAGCCGCTACCGCGCAATGCCCGATGGCGAATGGAAAGTGCCGGCCGGGCACTATTTCATGATGGGCGACAACCGCGACAACTCCAACGACAGCCGCTATTGGGATGATCCCACCATTCCCAAGGACCTGCTGGGCATGGTTCCCGACCAGAATATCGTCGGCAAGGCCTTCGCGGTCTGGATGAGCTGGCCGGAACCCAAGCTCAGCCACCTGCCGAACTTCTCGCGGGTCGGGCTGATCAAGTAATACAGACGGCGCTGTGATCACAGCGCCGAATGCTTTTCTGGGGCTGGGACAATTTCCGGCCTCATGCAGCACCAATCAGGATTTGAATTTGAACACTGCGTCAATCGTCGATGGCCGCCGGTGCCACCAAACAGATATGGGTAAACCGTGAGCGTTTCTCTAAGCCGTCTCGAGCACCTGCTCGGCTACACCTTCAAGGACCAGGAACTGATGGTCCTTGCCCTCACACACCGCAGTTTTGCTGGGCGTAACAACGAACGCCTGGAATTCCTCGGTGACGCCATCCTCAATTTCGTTGCCGGTGAAGCGCTCTTCGAACGCTTCCCGCAAGCCCGTGAAGGCCAGTTGTCGCGCTTGCGTGCGCGGCTGGTGAAGGGCGAGACCCTGGCCGTGCTGGCCCGTGGTTTTGGCCTGGGCGAGTACCTGCGCCTGGGCTCCGGTGAGTTGAAAAGCGGCGGTTTCCGTCGCGAGTCGATCCTGGCCGACGCCCTTGAAGCGCTGATCGGCGCCATCTATCTGGATGCGGGCATGGAAGCGGCCAAGGCGCGCGTCACCGCCTGGCTGACGTCCGAGATCGAAAGCCTGACCCTGGTCGACACCAACAAAGATCCCAAGACCCGCCTGCAGGAATTCCTGCAGTCCCGCGGGTGCGAACTGCCACGCTACGAAGTGGTGGATATCCAGGGTGAGCCCCATTGCCGCGTCTTTTTCGTGGAATGTGAAATCACCTTATTGAATGAAAAAAGCCGAGGTCAGGGTGTGAGCCGTCGTATTGCCGAACAGGTAGCGGCCGCTGCAGCACTGATTGCCCTGGGCGTGGAGAATGGCCATGACTGATTCAACCGCAACACGCTGTGGCTATGTCGCCATCGTCGGCCGTCCCAACGTGGGCAAGTCCACGCTGCTCAACCACATCCTCGGCCAGAAGCTTGCGATCACCTCGCGCAAGCCGCAGACCACCCGCCACAACATGCTGGGCATCAAGACCGAAGGCGCCGTACAAGCGGTCTACGTCGACACCCCGGGCATGCACAAAGGCGGCGAGAAAGCCCTGAACCGCTACATGAACAAGACCGCCTCGGCCGCGTTGAAAGACGTCGACGTGGTGATCTTCGTGGTCGACCGCACCAAGTGGACCGACGAAGACCAGATGGTTCTCGAACGTGTGCAATATGTCACCGGCCCGTTGATCGTCGCGCTGAACAAGACCGACCGCATCGAAGACAAAGCCGAGCTGATGCCGCACCTGAGCTGGCTGCAGGAACAACTGCCGAATGCCCAGATCATGCCGATCTCGGCCCAGCACGGGCACAACCTCGAAGCCCTGGAGCGCGTGATCGCCGGCTACCTGCCGGAGAACGAGCACTTCTTCCCGGAAGACCAGATCACCGACCGCAGCAGCCGTTTCCTCGCCGCCGAACTGGTACGCGAGAAAATCATGCGCCAGATGGGCGCCGAGCTGCCGTACCAGATCACCGTCGAAATCGAAGAGTTCAAGCAGCAGGGCAAAACCCTGCATATTCATGCGCTGATCCTCGTCGAACGTGACGGCCAGAAGAAAATCATCATTGGCGACAAGGGCGAGCGCATCAAGCGCATCGGCACCGAAGCGCGCAAGGACATGGAATTGCTGTTCGATTCCAAGATCATGCTGAACCTGTGGGTGAAGGTGAAGGGTGGCTGGTCCGATGATGAGCGCGCATTGCGCTCCCTGGGTTACGGCGACCTGTAAGAACACCGCAGGGCAAAAAATGTGGGAGGGGGCTTGCCCCCGATAGCAGAGTGTCAGTCACTAAATATTTTGACTGAGCCACCGCCATCGGGGGCAAGCCCCCTCCCACATTAGGTTTGTGTCGTTTTCACTAGTGCATTCCAGCAACGAGAACCCATGTCCTCAACCCCGCCTCCCAGCCAGCCCGCCTACGTGCTGCACAGCCGCGCCTACCGCGAGACCAGCGCCTTGGTGGACTTCCTCACGCCCCAAGGTCGCCTGCGCGCGGTGTTGCGCAGTGCGCGGGGCAAGGCGGGCACTTTGGCGCGGCCATTCGTGGCGCTGGACGTGGAGTTTCGTGGCAAGGGCGAGCTGAAAAACGTCGGCCGCCTGGAAAGCGTCGGCAACTCTGCCTGGCTCAATGGCGAAGCGCTGTTCAGTGGCCTCTATCTCAATGAATTGCTGATCCGCCTGCTGCCGGCCGAAGACCCGCACCCGGCGGTCTTCGATCACTATGCCGCGACGCTGCTGGCCCTGGCCGAAGGCCGCCCGCTGGAGCCGCTGTTGCGCGCGTTCGAATGGCGCCTGCTCGACGACCTCGGCTATGGCTTCGAACTGAGTAACGACCTGCATGGCGAACCCATTGCCGCCGACGGCATGTATCGTCTGCAGGTCGACGCCGGCCTGGAGCGTGTGTACCTGCTGCAACCCGGCCTGTTCCAGGGCACCGAGCTGCTGGCCATGAGCGAGGCCGACTGGAGCGCCCCCGGCGCCTTGTCCGCCGCCAAGCGCCTGATGCGCCAGGCCCTGGCCGTGCATCTGGGCGGGCGGCCGCTGGTCAGTCGCGAGTTGTTTCGAAAGCCCTGACAACCCCGTGTATGCTGTGCAGCGTTTCTTTCCCCTTTTCAGGAGCGCTTCCGTGACCACCAGCAATCGCATTCTTCTCGGCGTCAATATCGACCACGTCGCCACGCTGCGCCAGGCCCGGGGCACCCGTTACCCAGACCCGGTCAAAGCCGCGCTGGACGCCGAAGAAGCGGGCGCCGACGGCATCACCGTACACCTGCGCGAAGACCGCCGTCACATCCAGGAGCGCGACGTGCTGCTGCTCAAGGACGTGCTGCAAACCCGCATGAACTTCGAAATGGGCGTCACCGAAGAAATGATGGCGTTCGCCGAGCGCATCCGCCCGGCGCATATCTGCCTGGTGCCGGAGACCCGTCAGGAACTGACCACCGAAGGCGGCCTCGACGTAGCCGGCCAGGAAGCGCGGATCAAGGCTGCGGTGGAGCGTCTGTCGCAGATCGGCAGCGAAGTCTCGCTGTTCATCGACGCCGACGAGCGCCAGATCGAAGCCGCGCACCGGGTCGGTGCGCCGGCCATCGAATTGCACACCGGGCGTTATGCCGATGCGACCACGCCGAGCGAAGTCGCCGCCGAGTTGCAGCGCATTATCGACGGCGTGGCCCAAGGTCTGCGTGAAGGCCTGATCGTCAACGCCGGCCATGGCCTGCATTACCACAACGTCGAAGCCGTGGCGGCGATCAAGGGCATCAACGAGCTGAACATCGGCCACGCGCTGGTGGCGCATGCGCTGTTCGTCGGTTTCAAAGGTGCGGTCGCCGAGATGAAGGCCCTGATCCTGGCCGCTGCCAAACACTAAAAGCAATGAAGATCCAATGTGGGAGGGGGCTTGCCCCCGATAGCGGTGTGTCAGTCAACTCATCTCTAGCTGACCCACCGCAATCGGGAGCAAGCCCCCTCCCACATTAGACTTCGGTGTTTTTGGCATGCGGCAATGCGAAGTCTTACTGTTTAGCCGTCGCAGGTGTATCGTATCTGCCCTTTGCAGGCCCTCGGCCCGCAGCAGATACGTGAGGTTGTTGTGTCCCGATCCTTTTCCCGTCGACAAATCCTGGGTGGTCTTGCCGGCCTGGCCGTAGTGGGCGTCGGTGCCGGTGGCGGCTACCGCTACTGGCTGGGGAAAGTCGCCGAGGCCGAGGCGGGACATGACTACGAACTGATCGCCGCGCCCCTCGATGTGGAACTGGTACCGGGGCACAAGACCCAAGCCTGGGCGTTCGGCCCGTCGGCCCCCGGCACCGAGCTGCGCGTGCGCCAGGGCGAATGGCTGCGGGTGCGTTTCATCAACCACCTGCCGGTCGCCACCACCATCCATTGGCATGGCATCCGCCTGCCGCTGGAAATGGACGGCGTGCCCTACGTCTCGCAATTGCCGGTGTTGCCCGGCGAATACTTCGACTACAAGTTCCGCGTGCCCGACGCCGGCAGCTACTGGTATCACCCCCATGTGAACAGCAGCGAAGAACTCGGCCGTGGCCTGGTCGGCCCGCTGATCGTGGAAGAGCGCGAACCCACCGGTTTCAAGCACGAACGCACCCTCAGCCTGAAAAGCTGGCACGTCGACGAAGAGGGCGCCTTTGTCGCCTTCAGCGTGCCCCGTGAAGCGGCGCGTGGCGGTACGGCCGGGCGCCTGTCGACCATCAATGGCGTGGCCCAGGCGGTGATCGATTTGCCGGCCGGGCAGATCACCCGCGTGCGCTTGCTCAACCTCGACAACACGCTGACCTATCGCCTCAATATTCCCGACGCCGACGCGCAGATCTATGCGCTGGACGGCAACCCCATCGAGCCGCGCCCCTTGGGCAAGGAATACTGGCTCGGCCCGGGCATGCGCCTCTGCCTAGCGATCAAGGCCCCGCCGGCGGGCGAAGAATTGTCGATCCGCAACGGCCCGGTGCGCCTGGGCACGTTCCGTTCGGTGGCCAACGCCGACGCGCCGAGCGCATGGCCGCCGGCGCTGCCCGCCAACCCGATCAGCGAGCCGGACCTGGCCAACGCCGAGAAACTCAACTTCAATTTCGAATGGGTCGGTTCGGTGTCGGTCAACGTCGACAACGGCAAACCGCCGAGCCTGTGGCAGATCAACGGCCAGGCCTGGGACATCACCGACAAGGCCTGCGCCGACCGCCCGATTGCCAAGCTGGAGAAGGGCAAAAGCTACATCTTCGAACTGAAAAACATGACCCAATACCAGCACCCGATCCACCTGCACGGCATGAGCTTCAAGGTGATCGCTTCGAACCGCCACACGGTGATTCCGTACTTCACCGACACCTACCTGCTGGGCAAGAACGAACGTGCCCGCGTCGCGCTGGTGGCGGATAACCCGGGCGTGTGGATGTTCCACTGCCATGTGATCGACCACATGGAAACCGGCCTGATGGCCGCCATCGAGGTAGCGTGATGCGCCAGTTTCGCCCCACGGCGATCATCGACCGCAGCCGCGACCAGGACTTCATGCGCGAAGCACTGGCCCTGGCGGCACAGGGCGCGGCGTTGGGCGAAGTGCCGGTGGGCGCGGTGCTGGTGCAGGACGGTGTGATCATCGGCCGTGGCTTCAATTGCCCGATCAGCGGCAACGACCCCAGCGCCCACGCCGAAATGGTCGCCATCCGCGCCGCCGCCCAGGCGCTGAGCAACTATCGCCTGCCCGGCAGCACGCTGTATGTGACGCTGGAACCGTGCAGCATGTGCGCGGGCCTGATCGTGCATTCGCGCATTGCGCGGGTGGTCTACGGCGCACTGGAGCCGAAGGCGGGGATTGTGCAAAGCCAAGGGCAGTTTTTTACCCAGGGCTTTCTCAACCATCGGGTGCTGTTTGAAGGCGGGGTACTGGCCGAGGAATGCGGGACGGTGTTGAGCGAGTTCTTCAAGGCCCGCAGAGCCAAACCAGCCCTCTAAAGAACACTGATGACCAAATGTGGGAGGGGGCTTGCCCCCGATGGCGGTGGGTCAGTTATAGATAAGCTGACTGACACACTGCTATCGGGGGCAAGCCCCCTCCCACATTTTTGATCTTCATTTTTTCAGGGAGATTGGGGTCACTTCCTGGCGATGATCACCGCCCGCATCGGCGCCGGCAGCCCTTCGATGGTCTTGCTGTGATCGTCCGGGTCGAGGAAGTCACTCAGCGACTGATACTTCATCCACTCCGTCCCCCGCTGTTCTTCAACCGTGGTCACACTCACATCCACACAGCGCACCTCACTGAACCCGGCCCGGCGCAGCCACAGCATCAACGCCGGCACCGATGGCAGGAACCATACGTTGCGCATCTGCGCGTAGCGGTCTTCCGGCACCAGCACCTGTTGCTGATCGCCTTCGATCACCAGCGTTTCCAGCACCAGTTCACCGCCTTTGACCAGGCAGTCTTTCAGCGCCAGCAAATGCTCGATCGGTGAGCGACGGTGGTAGAACACGCCCATGGAAAACACAGTGTCGAAGCCTTCCAGGTTCGCCGGCAAGTCCTCGAACGGGAACGGCAGGTGCCAGGCGTTCGGCGCCGACAGGTAACGTTGCACCGCCTGGAACTGGCAGAAGAACAGCCAGTTCGGGTCCACGCCGATCACACTGTCGGCACCGGCGCCGAGCATGCGCCACATGTAATACCCATTGCCGCAGCCTACATCGAGAATGCGCTTGCCCTTCAGGTCCAGGTGCGGCGCGACCCGCGACCACTTCCAGTCCGAACGCCATTCGGTGTCCACATGCACGCCGAACAAGTGGAACGGGCCCTTGCGCCACGGGCACAGGCCCATCAATGCGCTGTGCATCTGCGCGCGCGTGGCATCGCCGCAATCGCTGTCGAGGGTCAGGCCATTGAGCAAATCGACTTCGCTGGGCTGGATCTTCGGCAATGCATCCAGCGCGCTCTGCCAGCGCTCCAGGTCGCCATGCCCCTTTTCCATCTTGCTATCGAGTTGCGCTTGCAGGCCCTGGGCCCACACGGCCAGGGGAGTGCCGACCAGATGGCGGGCGAGGGGGGACAGATCAATCATGGCAAGGCAATCAACGAGGCAAAGTTAAGACACTGGAACCACGGCACGACTTTCGAGAACCCGGCCGCCAGCAGGCGTTCGCGGTGTTCTTCGAGGCTGTCGGGCTTCATGACGTTTTCGATGGCGCTGCGCTTCTGGGCGATTTCCAGCTCGCTGTAGCCGTTGGCGCGTTTGAACGCGATGTGCAGGTCGGTGAGCAGCGCGTGTTCTTCAAGGTCATTGAAGCGCAGCTTTTCCGAGAGGATCAGCGCACCGCCGGGCAACAACGCCTGGCGGATGCGCCCGAGCAACGCCAGGCGCTGATCGGGGGCGATGAATTGCAGGGTGAAGTTCAGCGCCACCACCGAGGCCGGCTGGAACTGCAGCGCGAGGATATCGCCCTCGATCACCTGGACCGGCAGCAACTCCTGGAACATCGAGTCCTGGCCATTGAGGTACTCGCGGCAGCGCTCGACCATCGCCGTCGAATTATCCACCGCGATGACGTGGCAGCCGTCGGTACGCACGTGGCGGCGCAACGCCTGGGTGACCGCGCCGAGGGAGGACCCCAGGTCGTACAGCACACTGTTGGGCTGGGCGAACTGCGCGGCGAGCACGCCGAGGTTTTCGACGATGGTCGGATAACCGGGCACCGAGCGCTTGATCATGTCCGGGAACACCCGCACCACGTCTTCGTTAAAGGCGAAGTCCGGCACCTGGGGCAGGGGCTGGGCGAATAGGCGATCGGGTTCTTTGCTCACGGTTGTTCCGGCGACGAGGGGGGAAAGGCGGGCATTTTAGCCAAGTTGCTCCTTGGATGCGCGGGTTGTCTGATGGAACGCCGAGGCGGTGATGCCCCATTGGCCGAGCCAGTAAGTGGCGATCAGCAGATACGGCGCCGCGTCGAAGCTCAGCACAAAGCGATTGATACCGATCAGCGTGTCGGAAACCACAAACGATACGGCCCCCGCCGCCGCCAGTAGCGCCGAACGCTTGGGCACCGCGCTGCCCAGTCGCGCCAGCGCCCGCCAGAGCATCGCGCTGATCACCAAGGCGTAGACCACCACTGGAATCAGCAAGTCGCCGAGGCCATGGGCGATCAGGATGCTCAGCAGCATCGCGCCGACGCCCAGCGCCAGCATCAACGGCAGCCATGCCAAGCGTCGGCAGTCGCTGAAATAGGCTTTGAGGTACGCCAGGTGCGCGCACAGAAACGCGCCCAGGCCAAAGATAAACAAGTCGCCCGGCCACGCCAGCAACACATCGCCGACCAGGGAGAAAATCAGCCCCAGGCTGATCCAGCGTCGATAGTCGCTCGGCGGCGCATCATGCAGCCAGCCCAGCAGCGCCAGCACCGGCAACGGTTTGACCAGCAGGCACAGTAACGCCGCGTGGACGGTCAGGCCGTAGATAAAGGTACCGGCGCCCATCAACGCAAGAATCAGCCATGGCATATCAGTTCACCGTGATGGCGCAGTCGAACGTCTCGGCCGGTTCGGCTTCCGGTTCCCAGGGTTGCTGGGAGGTCAGGCGCAAACGGCCCTGGCCGGCCGCAAAGGCCTGGAAGCGCCAGGTGGACTGGCCGCCGCCGCCGATCACGCCGGATTCCGTGCTGCTGTAGACCTCGGGCCCCAGGGCGCGCAGCACGCCGCCGGCGGAATCCTGGATGGCCCAGCGGTAGCCGGTGGTGGGGTTGCTTGGCAGGGTCAGGATCAGGTTTTGTCCGTTTTTGAGCTGGAGCGGGCAGGCGCTCTGTTTTTCCACGCTGACGTTTTGCTGCGGGGCACTGGCGCACGCGGCCAGCAGGGCAAGGCTCAAGGGGAGAAGCAGGCGGGCAGCGGTCATGAAGACTCCGTTGATGTGCGACGAAGGGCGAGCATAACCGAAGATGCGACAGGGTGTGACAAGAGGGCGGCGACGGACGCCATCGCGCGCAAGCCCGCTCCCACATCTTGGCCGCCTTCCAAAGGATGTACTCGGTCAAGTGTGGGAGCGGGCTTGCGCGCGATGACGCCCGCCCAAGCGCTAACGGCCTATCAGAACAGCACCTTGGCCACGTCCGCAAAGCGCTTGGCGAAGTGGACGGTCATCCCTTCCTTCAGATACTCCGGCAATTCCTCAAAGCTGCCGCGATTCGGCTCCGGCAAGATCAGCTCGTGAATCTTCTGGCGCCGCGCCGCGATCACCTTCTCACGCACCCCGCCAATCGGCAGGACATGCCCGGTCAGCGTCAGCTCGCCGGTCATGGCCACGCCTTTCTTCGGTGGCTGGTTGCGCGCCAGCGACAACAGCGCACTGGCCATGGTCACGCCAGCGCTGGGGCCGTCCTTCGGTGTGGCGCCTTCGGGGACGTGCAGGTGGACGAAGGCTTCATCGAAGAACTTCGGATCACCGCCAAACGATTTCAGGTTGGAGCTGACGTAGCTGTAGGCGATTTCAGCGGATTCTTTCATCACCTCACCCAACTGCCCGGTGAGCTTGAAGCCGCGGTTGAGCGTGTGGATGCGGGTCGCCTCGATCGGCAGGGTCGCGCCGCCCATGCTGGTCCAGGCCAGGCCGGTGATCACGCCGACGCCAGACAGCACTTGTTCGTTGCGGAACACCGGGATGCCCAGGGAGCTTTCCAGGTCCTTGGTGCCGATCTTGATCACCGCGTCCGGCTCATCCAGCAGCTTGACCACCGCCTTGCGCACCAGCTTGCCCAGTTGTTTCTCCAACTGGCGCACCCCGGCTTCGCGGGCGTAGCCGTCGATCAATGCGCGCAGGGCGCCGTCGCTGATGGTCAGGCTGTTTTTCGACACGCCGGCTTTTTCCAACTGCTTAGGCCACAGGTGGCGCTTGGCGATGGCGACTTTTTCTTCGGTGATATAGCCCGACAGGCGAATCACTTCCATGCGGTCCAGCAGGGGGCCTGGGATCGAGTCGAGGGTGTTGGCGGTACACACGAACAGCACTTTCGACAGGTCCAGGCGCAGGTCCAGGTAGTGGTCGAGGAATTCGACGTTCTGTTCCGGGTCGAGGGTTTCCAGCAGCGCCGAAGCCGGGTCGCCCTGGAAGCTCTGGCCCATCTTGTCGATCTCGTCGAGCATGATCACCGGGTTCATCACTTCCACATCTTTGAGCGCCTGCACCAGCTTGCCGGGCAGGGCGCCGATGTAGGTGCGGCGATGGCCCTTGATCTCGGCCTCGTCGCGCATGCCGCCGACGCTGAAGCGATAGAACGGCCGCCCGAGGGATTCGGCAATCGATTTACCCACGCTGGTCTTGCCCACGCCCGGCGGGCCGACCAGCAGCACGATGGAACCGGCGACTTCGCCTTTATAAGCGCCCACCGCGAGGAATTCGAGGATACGACTCTTGATGTCGTCCAGCCCGGCATGGTGTTTGTCCAGGACCTTGCGCGCATGTTTCAGGTCGAGCTTGTCCTTGCCGTACACGCCCCACGGCACCGAGGTTGCCCAGTCCAGGTAGTTGCGCGTCACCGCGTATTCCGGCGAACCGGTTTCGAGGATCGACAGTTTGTTCAGTTCTTCATCGATACGTTTCTGCGCCTGGGCTGGCAGCACTTTGCCTTCCAGGCGCTGTTCGAACTGTTCGACGTCGGCGCTGCGGTCGTCCTTGGTCAGGCCCAGCTCCTGCTGGATGACCTTGAGCTGTTCCTTGAGGAAGAATTCGCGCTGGTGCTCGCCGATCTTGCGGTTCACCTCGGCGGAGAGTTCTTTTTGCAGGCGCGCGACTTCGACTTCCTTGCGCAGCATCGGCAGGACTTTTTCCATGCGTTTGAGCATGGGCACGCAGTCCAGCACTTCCTGCAACTCATTGCCGGTGGCGGAGGTGAGGGCGGCGGCGAAGTCGGTCAGCGGCGACGGGTCGTTGGGGCTGAAGCGGTTGAGGTAGTTCTTCAACTCTTCGCTGTACAGCGGGTTGAGCGGCAGCAGTTCCTTGATCGCATTGATCAGCGCCATGCCGTAGGCCTTGACCTCATCGGTCGGCTCGGTCGGCTGGTGCGGGTATTCGACTTCCACCAGGTACGGTGGGCGATGGTGCTTGAGCCAGGTGCGAATCCGCACGCGGGTCAGGCCCTGGGCGACGAATTGCAGTTTGCCGTTTTCGCGGCTGGCGTGGTGGACCTTGACCAGGGTGCCGTACAGCGGCAGCGCGGAGGTGTCGAAATGCCTCGGGTCTTCGGGCGGCGTGTCCATGAAGAACAGGGCCAGGGAGTGATGGTCGGATTTGCTCACCAACTCCAGGGTTTCGGCCCACGGCTCTTCATTGACGATCACCGGCAATACTTGCGCCGGGAAGAACGGTCGATTGTGAATCGGGATGATGTAGACCTTGTCCGGCAGGTTCTGCCCAGGCAGGGCCAGGCCGGTATTGGACGAGTGAACCTCGGCGTTTTCAGGGTCGGCGTATTCGTTGGCGTCGTAATCGGGGGTATCTTGCTGGTCGCTCATGGGGCACCTGCATCAGGAAGTATGCAAGTTAGATGGGGCGGGCCAGCGGCGGTTTCAATGGCGGGGGCTAGATAGCAACATATTGCATGAAATTACTGCAGAGACTCGGTCAAGGTGGGAGGGGGCTTGCTCCCACAAGGTTAACCGCATGCCGTCAGCTGATTTTGTGCAGGTAGGCGGGCAGGGGCTGTTCCGGCAACACCGACAATACCTTCAACCGCTGCAACATCCGCTGCCGCGCCCGTTGCAGGTGCTCGCGCAGGTTCAACGCCGCCGCATCGAACGCGCCGTGCAGCAACAATTCAAGGATCAAGCGGTGTTCGGCGAGCATCGCCGGGTCGGCGCCGATCCCCAGCAAGCGATAGAAAATCCGACTGATGATCATCGGGCTCTGGCCCTGGCGGATCAGCGCGGCGATCTTGCGGTTCTGCAGGCCGGCGAGGCAGCGTTGGTGCAAGTCTTCTTCGATCTGCTCGATGGCTTCCAGGCTGCACTGCGGGCTGTCCTGGGCGTCGAGCACGCGTTGCAACATGGCTTCGAGCAGCGCGCGGTCAAGGTTCGGCGCGCTCTGGCGCAGCGCTTCAGGCTCCAGGCAGGCGCGCAGTTCGTAGTCTTCGGTGACTTCCCGCGCCGTCAACGGCCCGGCCAGCCATTGGGAGTAGGGCTCTTTTTCCACCAGGCCACGGTCGCGCAGACGCATCAGCGCTTCACGCACCACTGCGCGGCTGACGCCATAGTGGTCGGCGGCGGCTTGCTCATCCAGGCGATAATGGCCAAAGGCTATGCAGGTGGACAGCGCCGCGCCGATTTCCTCGACGATCCGCTCGCCCAACGGCCGTGTATCCACCAACTCGTCCTCGTCGTTCAGGCCCAGGTGCGCAGCGCTCAGCGGCAGGCGCAGCGGTTCCATGGCCACGCCCTCGGGGTTGATCAGGTAACCGCGCCCGTTGAAACGGCAGATCAACCCTTCGGCATGCAGCAGGTCCAGCGCCTTGCGCACCGGCACGCGGCTGGTGCCGAACAATTCGGCCAGCGGCGCTTCGAGCAGGACCAAGCCGTGGCGGGCGGTGCCGTTGACGATCGCGTCACGCAAAAGCTGGTGAATCATCGCGTAACGGGAGGCCGAGGCGGACACTGCTTTCATCGTGTTCTCTGAGGTAAAGAGGTCTGGTGTATGTAGGACGAAGCCGGGGATTCTCTCATAGATGCGCCTGTCACTCCGCGCCACGTCGGTGGCACTTTTTTGGGGCCTTGAATCTAGGACTGTTACTTTTCTGCACTAAAATGTACTTATTAATAAAAGATACATTATTGGCTTGGGCGTGGGTTGCAGAGTCCGCGCCAGGTTTTTTTGCTTCCTACAAAACCATCTAGCCCGGCGCTCTGGTCGATAAAGCGCAACCGCGGGAAAAGCCATCGACACAGACTGGCACGAAAGCTGCCTTTATTAAATGTACATTTTATTAATATGTACGTTTTATGAGGGTCAACCTGATGTCAGACGCCACTTCAATGGCCGAGGATTTCGCCAGCGGTCGCAGCGACCCGGTGCAAGCCCTCGAACAGGCGCTCGACCACGCGAGCCGCGCGGCCGCGGTGTTTATCACCCTGACCGCCGACCGCGCCCGCCGCGAAGCCGAAGCCGCCGCCGCCCGGTGGCGCGCCGGCCAGCCCTTGAGTGTGTTCGACGGCGTGCCCCTGGCCTGGAAAGACCTGTTCGACGTGGCCGGCAGCGTCACCACCGCCGGCGCCGCCTACCGCCGCGACGCGCCCGCCGCCTTGCTCGATGCGCCGAGCGTGGGCCTGTTGTGCCGCGCCGGGATGGTCAGCGTGGGCAAGACCAACCTCAGCGAGCTGGCCTATTCCGGCCTTGGCCTGAACCCGCATTTCGGCACGCCGCACAACCCCCATGGGCGTGACCAGCCGCGGATTCCCGGCGGTTCGTCGTCCGGTTCGGCGGTGGCCGTCGCCGCCGGCATCGTGCCCATCGCCATGGGCACCGACACCGCTGGTTCGATCCGCATCCCCGCCGCCTTCAACGGCCTGGTCGGTTACCGCAGCAGCAGTCGGCGCTACAGCCGCGACGGTGTGTTCCCGCTGGCCCGCACCCTCGACAGCCTCGGCCCGCTGACCCGCAGCGTGCGTGATGTGCTGGCCATCGACGACCTGCTCAACGGCCGCCGGCAAACCCATCGCGCCCGCAGCCTCAAGGGCCTGCGCCTGGTGCTTGAGCAACGCCTGCTGGATGACGTGCAACCGGCGGTGCGCAACAACCTGCTGCGCGCCGTCGAGCAACTCAACGCCGCCGGCGCGCTGATCGACGTGCGCCCGTGCGCCACCTTCCAGGCCACCCTGGAACTGATCCAGCAGCAAGGCTGGCTCGGCGCGTTCGAAGCCTTCGCCCTGCACGAAGCGCTGCTCGACAGCCCCGACGCCGCTCGGCTCGATCCGCGTGTCCGGCGCCGCCTCGAAGCGGCGCGGTCGCTGCCGGCCAGCCGCCTGATCCAACTGATCGACGCGCGTCGCCGTCTGCAACAGCAACTGGTCGACGAACTCGACGGCGCCCTGTTGATCACCCCGACCGTCGCCCATGTCGCCCCGGCGCTGGCAGCGCTGGAAGTCGACGACGAACGCTTTGCAAGCACCAACCTCGCCACCCTGCGCCTGACCATGCCCGGCAGTTTTCTCGACATGCCCGGCGTCACCTTGCCCAGCGGCTGCGACGCCCTGGGCTTGCCCACCGGGCTGCTGCTCAGCGCCCCGACGGGGGAAGACGCACGCCTGTTGCGGGCGGCGCTGTCCGTCGAATCCCAACTGACTATCTAAGGAGACACCCCCATGGCTAAAGACATCCTCTGTGCATTCGGCGTCGACGTTGACGCCGTCGCCGGCTGGCTCGGTTCCTACGGCGGCGAAGACTCGCCCGACGACATTTCCCGCGGCCTGTTCGCCGGTGAAATCGGCGCGCCGCGCCTGCTCAAACTGTTCGAGCGCTACGGCCTGCGCACCACCTGGTTCATCCCCGGCCACTCGATGGAAACCTTTCCCGCGCAGATGAAGGCGGTGGCCGACGCCGGTCACGAAATCGGCGTACACGGCTACAGCCACGAAAACCCGATCGCGATGACCGCCGAGCAGGAAGAAATCGTGCTCGACAAGTCCATCGAACTGATCACCCAAGTGACGGGCAAACGTCCGACTGGCTACGTCGCACCGTGGTGGGAATTCAGCAAGGTCACCAACGAGCTGCTGCTGAAAAAAGGCATCAAGTACGACCACAGCCTGATGCACAACGACTTCCACCCCTACTACGTGCGCAAGGGCGACAGCTGGACCAAGATCGACTACAGCCAGCACCCCGACACCTGGATGAAACCTCTGGTACGCGGCGAAGAAACCGACCTGGTGGAGATCCCGGCCAACTGGTACCTCGACGACCTGCCGCCGATGATGTTCATCAAAAAGGCGCCCAACAGCCACGGCTTCGTCAACCCGCGTCACCTCGAAGAAATGTGGCGCGACCAGTTCGACTGGGTCTACCGCGAACACGAACACGCGGTGTTCACCATGACCATCCACCCCGACGTGTCCGGCCGCCCGCAAGTGCTGCTGATGCTCGAACGCTTGATCGAACACATCCAGAGCCATGCCGGCGTGCGCTTCGTCACCTTCGACGAAATCGCCGATGACTTTATCCGTCGGCAACCGCGTACCTGATCCCCAGCCCTTGTAGGAGCGAGCTTGCTCGCGAAAAACCTGAGAACGCCGCGTGCATCCAGGATGCCCGCGTCATCGTTGATGATTTTCGCGAGCAAGCTCGCTCCTACAAGATGGGTTCAAACCGCGTAGCTGATCCCCCCACCTTTGAGGCGCGATTCATGTCCATCTACAACAAGCTTGACCTGACTGGCTGGAAACCCCGGCAACTGACGTCCCAGGAAGTGCGCTTCGCCACCTGGATCGCGTTTTTCGCCTGGGTGTTTGCGGTGTACGACTTCATCCTGTTCGGCACGTTGCTGCCGGAGATCGGCCGGCACTTCGGCTGGGGCGAGGTGGAGCAAGCTGAAATCGCGACCTGGGTGGCGGTGGGCACGGCGGTGGTGGCGTTTGCCATTGGCCCCGTTGTCGACAAGTTGGGGCGACGCAAAGGGATCATCTTCACCGTGGCCGGTTCCGCAGTGTGCTCGGCGCTGACCGCGATCGGTGGGGCGTGGGGCAAGTCGCCGCTGATTCTGATCCGTTCGTTGGGCGGTCTGGGCTATGCCGAGGAAACCGTCAACGCCACGTATTTGAGCGAGCTGTATGGCGCCTCGGAAGACCCCCGACTGACCAAGCGTCGCGGGTTTATCTACAGCCTGGTGCAGGGCGGCTGGCCGGTCGGTGCATTGATTGCCGCCGGTTTGACCGCGCTGTTGCTGCCAATCATCGGCTGGCAGGGGTGCTTCATTTTTGCTGCGATCCCGGCCATCGTGATTGCGATCATGGCGCGCAAGCTCAAGGAGAGCCCGCAGTTCCAGATCCACCAGCGCATCAGCGAGCTGCGTAAAAGCGGCGCGGTGAGTGAAGCGCAAAACGTTGCCGTGACCTATGGCGTGGACTACGACGAGCACAGCAAAGCCGGCCTCAAAGCCGCCTTCCGAGGCCCGGCCCGCCGCGCCACCCTGGTGATCGGCGCCGCGCTGTTGCTCAACTGGGCGGCGATCCAGGTGTTCAGCGTGCTCGGCACGTCGGTGATCGTCAGCGTTCACCACATCTCGTTCGAGAACTCACTGATCATCCTCGTGCTGTCGAACCTGGTGGGTTACTGCGGTTACCTCAGCCACGGCTGGATGGGCGACAAGATCGGCCGCCGCAATGTCATCGGCCTGGGCTGGATGCTCGGCGGGCTGTCGTTCGCCGGGATGCTGTTCGGCCCGAGCAACATGGCGATGGTGGTCGGGCTGTACAGCCTGGGCCTGTTCTTCCTGATCGGGCCGTATTCGGCGGCGTTGTTTTTTATCAGCGAAAGTTTCCCCACCAGCATCCGCGCCACCGGCGGCGCGATCATCCATGCCATGGGCCCGATCGGTGCGGTGGTCGCGGGGTTCGGCGCGACGCAAGTGTTGTCCGCCGGCAGCGACTGGCAGACCGCTGCCCTGTGGTTCGGCGCCGTGCCGTGCTTTTTGTCCGGCGTGCTGATGTTCGCCGCACGCCATGTGCGCCCGGAAACCGTGCAGTAAGGAGTGTTCGATGAACCGTAAAGTTGCCTTGATTACCGGTGCCGCCAGCGGCATCGGCCAAGCCCTCGCCGTGGCCTATGCGCGTTGCGGCGTGGCCGTGGTGGGCGGGTATTACCCGGCCGATCCCCATGACCCGCGCACCACCGTGTCCTTGGTGGAGCAAGCGGGCGGCGAGTGCCTGATGCTGCCGCTGGACGTCGGCGACAGCGCCTCGGTGGACGCCTTGGCGGCCCAGGCCGTGCAGCATTTTGGCCGCCTCGATTACGCGGTGGCCAATGCCGGTCTGCTGCGTCGGGCGCCGCTGCTGGAAATGACCGATCAGGTGTGGGACGAAATGCTCAATGTCGACCTGACCGGGGTGATGCGTACCTTCCGCGCAGCGACCCGGCATATGCCCGCAGGCGGTGCGCTGGTGGCGATTTCGTCGATTGCCGGCGGCGTATATGGCTGGCAGGAACACAGCCATTACGCGGCGGCCAAGGCCGGTGTGCCGGGGTTGTGCCGCTCGCTGGCGGTGGAACTGGCGCCGTTGGGGATTCGCTGCAATGCGGTGATCCCGGGCTTGATCGAGACGCCGCAATCGCTGGATGCGCAGAACTCCCTCGGGCCGCAAGGCCTGGCCAAGGCGGCGCGGGCGATTCCGCTGGGCCGGGTGGGCAGGGCGGATGAAGTGGCGTCGCTGGTGCAGTTTTTGACCAGTGACGCGTCGAGCTATTTGACCGGGCAAAGCATCGTCATCGACGGTGGCCTGACCGTGCGCTGGCCCGACTGACCCCACCTGGGTACTGTGTTTTTTCAGGAGTTTGTGTATGCCCCAACTGACTAACCGCCGCGCCGTGATCACCGGCGCCGGCAGCGGCATCGGTGCCGCCATCGCCCGTGCCTATGCCGCTGAAGGCGCGCGCCTGCTGCTGGCCGACCGCAATGCCGTCAGCCTCGCCGAAACCGCCGTCACCTGCCGCAACCTCGGCGCGCAAGTGTTCGAGTGCCTGGCCGATGTCGGCACCGTCGAAGGCGCCCAGGCCAGTGTCGACCGTTGCGTCGAACATTTCGGCGGCATCGATATCCTGGTCAACAACGCCGGCATGCTCACCCAGGCGCGCTGCGTCGACCTTACGATCGAAATGTGGAACGACATGCTGCGCGTCGACCTCACCAGCGTCTTCGTCGCCAGCCAGCGCGCCTTGCCGCACATGCTGGCGCAGGGCTGGGGACGGATCATCAACGTCGCCTCGCAACTGGGGATCAAGGGCGGCGCCGAGCTGACCCACTACGCCGCGGCCAAGGCCGGGGTGATTGGCTTTACCAAATCCCTGGCGCTGGAAGTCGCCAAGGACAACGTGCTGGTCAACGCCATCGCGCCGGGGCCCATCGAAACGCCGCTGGTGGGCGGCATCAGCGACACCTGGAAGCGCGCCAAGGCCGCCGAACTGCCCCTGGGCCGCTTCGGCCTGGCCGACGAAGTGGCGCCGATCGCTGTGCTGCTGGCCAGCGAGCCGGGCGGCAACCTGTTCGTCGGCCAGACCCTGGGCCCGAACTCCGGCGACGTCATGCCATGAGCGGGGTATAGCCATGTGCGGACTCTGCGGGCTGCTCGGCGAAGACCTGCACTGGAGCGACCCCCTGGGCGACGAGTTGCCCCGGCGCCGCGAACGCCTGCGCCGGATCGCCGCGATCAACCAGGTGCTGGCGGTGTTCCGGCTCAAGGTCGAAGACTTCCAGGGCGCGTCGTACCTGCTGCTCGGCGCGACCGGCAAGCAGGCGTTGGCCAGCGGCCTGGATCAACTCTGGCAAGCGGCCGAAACCATGCTCGGGCGCCAGCTGGATCCCCTCGACCCGCAACTACTCGATCACTTGGAATGCCCCTTGTAGGAGCGAGCTTGCTCGCGAAAAGCCCGAGAGCGCCGCGTGCATCCAGGATGCCCGCGTCATCGTTGATGATTTTCGCGAGCAAGCTCGCTCCTACAAGGGGCGGAGGTAACATATGAGTATTGCCCTCAACGTCATCACCGGCTTCCTCGGCAGTGGCAAGACCAGCTTGCTCACGCGCCTGCTGCAGGGCGAGAGCCTCGGCGACACGGCGCTGCTGATCAATGAGTTCGGCGACGTCGGCATCGACCACCTGCTGGTGGAAGAGGTGGCCTTCAAGCGGGTGATCCTGGAAACCACCGGCCTGGCCGACCCGGCGCCGATCCTCGCGACCCTCAACAACGACGTGCAACTGCGCGGACGTGTTCATATCGGCCTGGATCAACTCTGGCAAGCGGCCGAAACCATGCTCGGGCGCCAGTTGGACCCCCTCGACCCGCAACTACTCGATCACTTGGAATGCCCCTTGTAGGAGCGAGCTTGCTCGCGAAAAGCCCGAGAGCGCCGCGTGCATCCAGGATGCCCGCGTCATCGTTGACGATTTTCGCGAGCAAGCTCGCTCCTACAAGGGGCGGAGGTAACATATGAGTATTGCCCTCAACGTCATCACCGGCTTCCTCGGCAGTGGCAAGACCAGCTTGCTCACGCGCCTGCTGCAGGGCGAAAGCCTCGGCGACACGGCGCTGCTGATCAATGAGTTCGGCGATGTCGGCATCGACCACCTGCTGGTGGAAGAGGTGGCGCCGGACACGGTGCTGCTGCCCGGCGGCTGCGTGTGCTGCTCGATTCGCGGCGAACTCAAAGACGCATTGCTCAGCCTGTTGCAACGCCGCGAGCGCGGCGAGATCCCGGCCTTCAAGCGGGTGATCCTGGAAACCACCGGCCTGGCCGACCCGGCGCCGATCCTCGCGACCCTCAACAACGACGTGCAACTGCGCGGGCGTGTTCATATCGGCCTGGTCATCACCCTGGTCGACGCCAGCCACGCGGCCCTGCAGGAACGCCTGCACCCGGAATGGCTGGCCCAGGTGGCGGCGGCGGATCGCTTGCTGCTGAGCAAGACCGACCTTGTGGACGACTGCACGCCGCTGCGCCTGCACCTGCAGGCGCTGAACGCGGGCACGCCGATCCTTGATAGCCGCGACATCCACAGCGGCGATCAACTGCTGCTCGGCGCAGGTCTGCGCAGCGCCGAACCGGCCGCCGAAGTCAGGCGCTGGCAACTGCACCGGACCACCACCGCCCGCCACGGCGCCGCGCAAGTCTGCTGCCTGAGCTTCGACCGGCCGCTGGATTGGGTCGGTTTCGGAGTGTGGTTGTCGATGCTGTTAAGATGCCATGGCGAACGAATCCTTCGCGTCAAAGGACTGCTCAACGTGAACGCAAGCTCGGCCCCCATCGTCATTCATGGTGTGCAGCACTGCCTGCATGCGCCGGTCCACCTGCCAGCGTGGCCGGGCAGCGACCGCCAATCGCGCCTGGTGTTTATCCTGCGCGGCCTCGACCCGGTGCTACTGCGCCGCTCGTTTGAGGCGTTTTCACGGCGGTTCGCGGCATGATCACCTTAAGAGTCCTCGGTACGTCGGTGACCTTGCTCGAATGCTTGCGCGTGCGGGCCGAACAGGAACTGGGCATTCGCCTGGTGTACCAGGTGCATGACGTCGAACAGGCCCAGCGCATCGCCGTGATGCAGCCCGACAGCTACGACCTGTACGACCAGTGGTTCCACAACGTCGACTTCGTATGGCCCGCCCGCGCGATCCAACCCATCGACACGCGGCGCATCGCCTTGTGGCACGAGATCAACGACCTGCCCAAGCGCGGTCGCCTGTCGCCCAGCGACCGCCTGGGCAGTGGCAGCGTGCCCAGCGAGCGGCTGTTTGTGCAGCACGATGGTAGCCTCGGCAGCACGGTCACCGAACGCATCAGCATGTTGCCGCTGACCCACAACGCCGACAGCTTCGCCTACCGCCCCGAGCGCCTGCCCGAGGCGTTCAGCCGCAGCAACGAAAGCTGGGGCTGGCTGCTCGACCCGCTGTTGCGCGCGCGCACCGCGTTGCAAAGTGACGCGGCCATCGGCGCGCTCGATGCCGCGTTGGCGGTGCAGGGCGCCGGGCTGGCGAGGTTCAGGGACATCGGCAACATGAGCATCGAAGAGATCGACGTGCTCGCCGATATCCTGGTGCGCAAGCAGAAGGAAGGGCACTTCGCGGCGTTCTGGTCCGACGATGAAGAAGCCGCGCAATTGATGCTCAGCCCGAACATCGATATCCAGAGCCTGTGGTCGCCGACCCTGATGCGCCTGCATCGCGCCGGGGTGAAGTACCGCCTGGCGGTGCCGCGTGAAGGCTATCGCGCCTGGTTCGGCGGCCTGTCGTTGTCGCGCCATGCCCAGGGCCCGGTGCTCGACGCGGCTTATGCGTACCTCAATTGGTGGTTGTCCGGCTGGCCGGGCGCGGTGATGGCACGCCAGGGTTACTACATCGGCAACCCGGCACGCAGCCGCGATCACTTGACCAGCGCCGAATGGGACTACTGGTACGCCGGCAAGCCCGCGCGCGAAGAGTTACCGGGCAGCGACGGCCTGCCGCTGATCGATATCGGCGAAGTGCGCGACGGCGGCTCCTATGAACAGCGCATGGGGCATATCGCGGTGTGGAATTCGGTGATGGATGAACACAACTACCTGGTGCGGCGCTGGGGGGATTTCATGCGCGCGCGAGGCTGATGCCAACCAAAAAAGGCGGCTACCTGTGAGGGTAGCCGCCTTTGTTTTGCTGCAGGTTTTGCTTAATCCGGCAGTTTGAACGCCATCACATAGTCACCCTGCTTGGTGCCCAGGGAGCCGTGACCGCCGGCCATGACCAGCACGTATTGCTTGCCGTCCTTGCCGGTGTAGGTCATCGGTGTGGTTTGCGCACCGGCTGGCAGGCGACCTTCCCACAGTTGCTTGCCGTTTTTCACGTCATAGGCACGCAGGTACTGGTCGAGGGTGCCGCTGAGGAAGGACACGCCACCGGCGGTGGTGAAAGTGCCGCCCAGGCTAGGCACGCCCATGGTCAGCGGGAGCGGAACCGGCGAGCTGTCGCGCACGGTGCCGTTCTTGTGCATCCAGATGGTTTTGTGGGTGGTCAGGTCGACCGCCGCCACATAACCCCACGCCGGTGCCTGGCACGGCAGGCCCATCGGCGACAGCATCGCTTCGAGGATCACGCCGTAGGGCGCGCCTTTGTTCGGCTGCACGCCTTGGGTTTCGCTGATGCGCGGGCCTTGCTTGGCAATGTCGGCGGCCGGGATCAGTTTCGATTTGAACGCCATGTAGTTCGGGTTCACGAACGCGATCTGGCGCACCGGGTCGACGGAAATGCCACCCCAGTCGAACACGCCGAAGTTACCCGGATAAACGATGGAACCTTGCAGCGAAGGCGGGGTGAACGCACCGTCGTAGCGCATGGATTTGAAATCGATGCGGCACAGCATCTGGTCGAACGGGGTCACGCCCCACATGTCACGCTCTTTGAGCGGCGGTGGCATGAAGTTCAGATCAGACTTCGGTTGCGTCGGCGCGGTGTGATCGCCCGCGACTGCGCCTTGCGGCACGGCCACTTCGTGGATCGGCACCACCGGTTGGCCGGTGGCGCGGTCCAGCACGTAGATGCTGCCTTGTTTGGTCGACGCCATCACCGCTTGTTTCACGCCGGCTTCGGTCTTGATGTCGATCAGCGAAGGCTGGCCGCCCACGTCCATGTCCCACAGGTCATGGTGGGTGAACTGGAAGGTCCACTTCACGTGGCCGCTGTCGATGTCCAGGGCGGTCAGGCCGGCGCTGTATTTTTCCGAGTCTTCGGTACGGTCGCCGCCGTATTGGTCGGGCATCTGGTTGCCCATCGGCAGGTAGAGCATGCCGAGTTTTTCATCCACAGAGAACATGGACCACATGTTCGGCGAGTTGCGGGTGTAGGTCTTGCCTTCGGCCAACGGGGTGGTGTCGTCCGGGTTGCCGCTGTCCCAGTTCCACACCAGCTTGCCGGTGTGGACGTCGAACGCGCGGATCACGCCGCTGGGCTCGTCGGTGGAGACGTTATCGGTGACGTGACCGCCGATCACCACCAGGTTTTTGGTCACCGCCGGTGGCGAAGTGGAGTAGTAACCGCCTGGGGCGAAGCTGCCGATATTGGCACGCAGGTCGACCTGGCCTTTGTCGCCGAAGTCTTCGCACATCTTGCCGGTGTCGGCGTTCAGGGCGATCAGGCGGGTGTCGGCGGTCGGCACGAAGATGCGTTTCGGGCAGGCGTTCGGCGCGGCAGCCGGGCTGGCGCTGCCGGTCGGGCTCTGTTCGGAGGCGTAGGCGGCGTCATCGTGATACGACACGCCACGGCAGGTCATGTGCGCCCAACCCTTGAAGTTTGCGGCACCTTCGGTGCTGATCTTCGGGTCGAAACGCCAGATTTCCTTGCCGGTATCCGGGTCCAGGGCAATCACCTGGCTGTGCGGGGTACACACGTAGAGCATGCCGTTGACTTTCAGCGGGGTGTTTTCCGCGGTGGTCTCGCCCGGGTCGTTCGGGCCTGGGATGTCGCCGGTGCGGTAGGTCCACGCTGGAACCAGTTTGTGGGCGTTTTCCGGGGTGATCTGCGCCAGGGGCGAGTAGCGATCGCCGTAGGCCGAACGGCCGTAGGAATTCCAGTCGCCATCGGCCTGGGTCGGCGCGGCGCTGGCCATGCCCGGTACTGCGTCGCGGTCCAGTTGGCCTTTGATTTCACCCGGGTGGGTGAATTGGCTGGCCACGGCGGCAGCTCCGGCCAGGACCACGGCCACGCTCAGCGCGCCGGTGCCCAGCGGTGCCGATTGGCCACGCAGCAACGGACGGCGAAACCATGGGAGCAGCATGACGATGCCCAGGGCGAACAGCAGTGCCAGGCGCGGTACCAACTGCCACCAGTCCAGGCCGACTTCCCACAGTGCCCACACGGTGCTGGCGAAGAGTACCAGTGCGTATAGGCCCAGCGCGGCGCGGCGGGTGGCCAGCAGCAGAAGGCCGGTCAGGGTGATGCCGATGCCGGCCAGCAGGTAGTACAGCGACCCGCCGAGCAGGCTCAGCTTGATACCGCCGGCCAGTAAGGCCAGGCCCATGATCAGCAGCAAGACGCCTAGCAGCCTGGGCAGTAGGCGGCTTGGGCTTGAGGCACCATCAGTGCTCATAGTGTGTTTCTCCGTGACGTTGGAATTATGTGTCCCCGTGTGTCTTCACTGTAGATGACGATTTGGCACGGGCTTGGTTCAGCGTGAGTCGGTTTTTCCTGGGGATAGCGGGGGGTATCCACAGGGGGGTGATTTATTTTTAGGCGCGGTCGGGTGTGAGACAGCGCTGTCTTTGTGGCGAGGGGTGTTCGGTAGGTTGGGGTTGACCGAGAGTGAATCGTTTCAGGTTATTGCCGCCAAGGATAATGCGGTGGGGCGTTGAGAGAAAGTGAAAATCGCAAGATGCATTATTTCGGATTTGGTAACAGTGACAGAATGTCGCTGTGGGATGAGGGGGTGGGGTTGTTGTTAGGGGGCTGGTGGATGGCCTTGGGGGAGGGGGCATATCCGTTTCTTCGGTAACGGCGGCTATGGGTTCCGCCCTTACGGCGGGTCACTTTGGAAAAGCCCCAAAGTAACCAAAGGGCTCTTGCCCCACCACTCGGCACCTCGCTAGTGCTCGGTGTGCCCTCACTCCGGCTTGAATCCGTGGGCCGCCGTCATGGGCCATCCCTGGCCCAGGACGGCTAACCCGGCGTCCTGCCGGGTTGCCCACGGATTCAAGCCTGCGTTCGGCCAGCGTGGTTTAACGGGGCGCCTCAGATCAAGATCAAGAGCCTCGCTTCGCATTGTGGAGTGCTTTGGATCAAAAGCGGATCAAGAGCCTCGCTTCGCATTGTGGAGTGCTTTGGATCAAAAGCGGATCAAGAGCCTCGCTTCGCATTGTGGAGTGCTTTGGATCAAAAGCGGATCAAGAGCCTCGCTTTGCATTGTGGGGGGCTTTGGATCGAAAGCGGATCAAGAGCCTCGTTTTGCATCGTGGGGCGGTTCTTTTTGGATAGTTAGAAGGTGGTGCGCAGGCCCACTTGTACGCTTCTGCCTGCTGCCGGGGCGATGTCGCGCAGGATCGAGCTGGCGTAGCGCACGGTTTGGTTGGTCAGGTTTTCGCCATTGACGAATGCCAGCCACTGGCTGCCGCCGACGTTGAAGCGATAGCCGGCGCTGGCGCCCAGCGTGGTGTAGCCGTCGGTGCCGCTTTCGTTGGAGGGCACACGGCCTTGTCCGGCGGCGTGTTCGATGTCGATGCGCGCTTGCCAGCGGTCCAGTTCCCACAGCAAGCCGCTGTTCAGGCGCAGCGGTGCGATGCGCGGCAGGGCTTCGCCGGTGTCGAGGTTGGTGGCGCGGGTGTAGTCGCCCGACAGTTCCAGTGCGAACTTGCCGTAGGCGCCTTCGCCGAGCGTCCAGTGATCCTGGGCTTCAAAGCCGGCGAAACGGGCGCGCACTCCCGAGTATTCGTATTCGGGGATGCCGCCGGCGTCTTCTTCACCTTCGTCGTTCAATGTGCGACCTGTGCCCAGCAGGCCGATGTAGTTGGAGAAACGGCTGTAGAACACGCCGAAGCTGCCCTTGTGCGTGCCGTTGTCAAAGCGCAGTGCGAGGTCGCTGGATACGGCTTTTTCTTTCTTCAGGTTGGCGTTGCCCAACTCGTAGGTGCCGGTGGCGACGTGAGCGCCGTTGGCGTACAGCTCGTAGAAGGTCGGCGCGCGCTCGGTGTAGCCCAGGGTTGCGGCCAGCGACCAGATCGGCGTGAGGGTGTACACCGCGCCGGACGACAGGCTGCCGGCGGTGAAGTCGTTGGTCTTGTCGGCATTGGCGAAGCGCGCGTTGCCTTTGCTGTCCGGGTCGACGCTGGTGTGCTCCAGGCGCCCGCCGAGGCTGAGTTTCAGGCGCTCGGTGGCCTGCATTTCTTCGAGGATGAACAGCGCGCCGGCGTTGGTGTCGGTCTGCGGTACGAAGGCTTCTTCGCCGAGGGCCGAGAACTCGTTGCGGGTCACTTGTGCGCCGACCACGCCGTCGAACGGGCCGAGCGGCTGGTGGCGCGCTTCAACCCGGGCTTCATAGCCTTTGTTCTTGAAGATCGTGCCGGTTTCGCCGCCTTCGATTTCGCGGTGCTCGTAGTCGGTGTAGCCGGCGTCGAGTTTCACCGAGGTGAACGGGCCCTGCAGGTTGCGTACCTCGGAGGCAAACGCGTAGTGGTCCTGCTTCATGCGGATCCGCACAGCCTGTTCGGCGGGTGAGCCGTAGTTGCTGTCGTAGGTGCTGTAGGACAGCCCGGCATAACCGTCGTCCCAGGTGTAGGAACCGCCCAGCGCACCGCCGTCCTGGCGCCCGTCGCTGTTGCCCAGGCGGCCGTTTTTGCCGGGGCCGTCTTCGGCTTCCGGAGCGTGGCGGCTGCGGGCTTGGCCCGGGATTTTGAGGTCGTTGAATTCCCGCGCATTCGCGTCCAGGTGCAGGGCGAAGGTGCCGTTGCCGGCTTCGAGTTTGCCCGCGCTGCTGCGCGTGGTGTCGGCGCCGCCGTAGCGTAATTCGCCAGCGCCGTGGATGCCTTCGATGGCTTCGGTGGGGATGCGATTGTCGAAGGTGTTGACCACCCCGCCGATGGCGCTGCCGCCGTACAACAGGGCCGCCGGGCCGCGCACGATTTCGATGCGGTCGACGTTGACCGGGTCCAGCGGCACGGCGTGGTCGTAGGACAGCGACGACGCATCCAGCGCGCCCACGCCGTTGCGCAGCAGGCGAATGCGGTCGCCATCCTGGCCGCGGATGATCGGTCGGCTGGCGCCCGGGCCGAAGTAGGACGACGACACGCCCGGTTGCTTGTTCAGGGTTTCGCCGAGGCTGCCTTTTTGCTGCAGGGTCAGCTCATCGCCTTCCAGCACGGTGGTCGGCGAAGCCAGTTGCGCGCTGCCCAGGGGGTTGGCGGTGATGACTTGGGGTTGCAGTTCCAGCGCATGGGCTTCGGAGCAGATCAGCAGGGCGGCGGCGAGGGGCGACAAGCGCCAGGCAGAGGAGAGGGACATCGGACATTCCTTGGCAAACGACAAAAAGAGAAGGCGGCAAACGGTAACGAACAGCTTACGGTTGATAGCTATCGTTACAATATAACATCTCTTTTTGCCCTGAAAAGGGCAACTTTTCCCCAGGGGCTATATTCAATGCGGTGCTTCCACCTGTTCGCCCCGTCGGCTAAGGTGCGCGGCTGTATTTCCTCTTTTTGCAAAAGGCCTGGCATGACCGCGACAAGCAACGACCCGCTTCACGGCGTGACTCTGCAACACGTCCTCACCACCCTGGTGGAACACTACGAATGGAGCGGTCTGGCCGAGCGCATCGATGTCCGCTGTTTCAAGAGCGACCCGAGCATCAAGTCGAGCCTGACGTTCCTGCGCAAAACCCCGTGGGCGCGGGAGAAAGTCGAAGGGCTGTACGTGAAACTGATGCGTACCAAACGCCCGTTGGACTGAGCCCATGAAACGCTGTGTGACGGCGGCGGCCCTGGCCGGTTGGGTGGGGTTGGCGATTCAGCAATACCTGATTTTCTATTCGCGCTGGTCGACGGGCGCCAGCCTGTTGGGCGGTCTGGTCAACTTCTTCAGCTTCTTCACCGTGTTGACCAACACCCTGGTGGTGGTGGTGCTGAGCTACGCCGTGGTTGATCGTGATTCAGCGGCGAAGCGGTTTTTCCTGGCGCCCAGGGTCAGCAGCGCGATTGTCGCCAGCATCGTGCTGGTGAGCCTGGCCTATAACCTGCTGCTGCGGCACCTGTGGCAGCCCGAAGGGTTCCAGTTCATCGCCGACGAATTGCTGCACGACGTGATGCCGCTGCTGTTTGTCGTCTACTGGTGGCGCTGTGTGCCCAAGGGCACGTTGCAGTGCAAACACATTGGCCTGTGGGTGTTGTACCCGTTGGTGTACTTCGCCTATGTGCTGCTGCGCGGGGATTTGCTCGGGCAATACCAGTATCCGTTTTTCGACGTCGGCACCCTCGGTTATCCACAGGTGTTCGTGAATGCCGGGGGGATTCTGGCGGGGTTCGTGCTGATTGCTCTGGCGGTGGTGGGGTTGGATAAAAGCATCAAACCCCACGGATGACTCATTCTTCCTCACTGCCCTCGGCGCGCCAGTAGCCGACGGCCTTGAGGAACGCTTCATCGACCTTGTGCGTATCCAGCAGCACCCGGCGCACCTGGCGCGACAGCTTGGTTTCCATCGCGACGAAGGTGTACAGCGCACCGCTCGGCAGCGTCAGTGCGCGCACGGTGTCGAGCAGGTCGGCCTGGCCGCGCACCACCCAAATCACTTCCACCTCGGCCGCGCTTTGCAGTGCTTGCCGTTCCGCCGCATCGGCGATTTCGATCACCGCCAGCACCGTGCGCCCGGCCGGCAGTTCTTCGAGGCGGCGGGCGATGGCGGGCAGGGCGGTTTCGTCGCCGATCAGCAGGTAGCTGTCGAAGATGTCCGGCACGATCATCGAGCCCCGTGGGCCGCCGATGTACAGGTGCTGGCCGACTTGAGCCTGCTCGGCCCAGGTGGAGGCGGGGCCGTCGCCGTGCAGCACGAAGTCGATGTCCAACTCGCCGAGGCTCAGGTCGAAACGCCGTGGCGTGTAGTCGCGCATGGCCGGCTGCGGGCCATCGCCCTTGATGCTGAAGGTCGGGCTTTGCAGCGCGGCTTGCTCGGCGGCGTTCTGCGGGAACATCAGCTTGATGTGATCGTCACTGCCCAGGCTGACAAACCCCGCCAGTTCGGGGCCGCCGAGGGTGATGCGGCGCATGCGCGGGGTGATATCGACCACCCGCAGCACGTCGAGGCGACGGCGTTTGATCTCGTGGCTGACGCGATGGATGACGGGCGTATTCATTGATTTTCCCCCTGGACAGCTTGAACGGCCGGGCCGTCGACGATGGCTTGTGCGGTGCTATTGAGCAGCGTGGCGACCCGCGCGATTTCTTCGGCGCTCCAGCGTCCGTGGTGCAGTTGCAAGGCATGACGCAGGTTATGCACCGCCTCGTGGATTTCGGGCGGGCGATCATGGCCGCGCAGCGAGCGTTTGCTCACGTCGATACGCATTCGCACGCCTTCCAGTGCAATCGCCTGCTCGCTTAAAGAAAGACGACCGGCGTCGGTGATGGTGTAGCGTTTTTTTCCGCCTTCGGCATCGCCGCTGATCAATTCGCTTTCTTCAAGGAAGGTCAGGGTCGGGTAGATCACACCGGGGCTGGGGCTGTAGGCGCCGTCGAACAGGCCTTCGATCTGGCGGATCAGGTCGTAGCCGTGGCACGGCTGCTCGGCGATCAGCGCCAGCAACAGCAACTTCAGGTCGCCGGGGGCGAACACGCGTGGGCCGCGACCGCCGCGTTCACGGCCGGGGCGTTTTTCGAAGCCGTCGCGGCCGTCGCCGTGGGAATGGGGATGGGGATGATGCTCTCTCATTTTGGGTCTCTCCGTTTTTGTTAAGATATAACTTAAGATATATCTTTAGACTGTTCAAGATCAGTCGACCAACGGTCGCGGCCTACTTAACTACCACCGTCCCGCGTGATGCGCCCAGCATGCTGATGGCTCTTCCCATGTGCATGGAGCCAGTGCGATGAGCACATTGATTTCTCCCCCTTACTCGCCAACCTCCTTGGAAATACGCGGTTATCTGCATCAGATCGGTCACCAGTTGCTCGAAACCGACACCCCGTTACTGTCCAAGCGGCCGCTCCCCGTCGAGTTACAACAGCTTGAAAAACTCAACCAGACGCTCACGGCGCACGCGCGCGCTCACTTCGACCGCTGTCGTGCGCTGTATGCCGATGTGGCGCAGGCCGACCTGCAAAGTGACGAGGGCAAGCAACGGCTGGCGACGCTCAAGCGCGACCTCACGGCGCACTTGCAGAAACTGGACGAAACCGGGGTGTTGGGCGGCCAAAGCCTGCGCACGTTCATGGCCAACGACGCCGGCCTGGTCGCGTTGGAACTCGAAGCCAGGCTCAATATCCAGGACTCTCTGCTGCATCGTGAAGAGGCCCGTCTGGTGCAGAACCTAGGGCTCGGGCCGAGCTTTCGACCGGGCATCTATGCGCTGACTTTCAGCTATCGAGCCCAGACGATCGAGTTCGCCGGGGCCTTTGTGCTGACCGAAAAAAACACCCCCGTGGTCGCGCAGCTGACCCCGGCCGACGATGCCGGCTACGTCGTGCTGTTCACGCCGGCCCGCGGCTTCGAGTCGTTCAGCTCGCTGGCCGAGATGAACCGCCGACTGCGCGAGACGATGGCGGTCGGCGGCTGGCGCAAGGAGTTCATGCGCCTGCTGCCGCGCCAGTACTGGGGGCTGTCCGTCATGGGCGTCTGGCCGCTGCAGTTGGTCCCCATCAACAGCGAACCGCTGTGCGAACACACCTACGACGCCAGGCTGGCCAAACGCGCGCTGGATATCGATTGGGCCTTGAGCCTGGACGCCAACCCCGACCATAGCGCCCGACAGCTGCTTGCCGAGTTGGACGACGCGATTCGCGCGGCCTTGCCCGACCTCAGCCCGCGCCTGGAATTGCGCGCCCAGCGCCTGCTCGACCGTTGCCTGGAGCACAGCGCCCCGGCCTGGTATCGCAACGCGCCGAGCCACCAGCGCGAGGCCCTGGCGCGGCAGCTGAGCGAGTACGACGAGGCCCGCCAAGCCCTGCTGAACCTGTTCGGCCATGCCGCCTCGCCGCAGGCCCTGGCGCGCTATCAGTTGCTCGAACAACTGGCCGCTGACCTGGAAATCACCGACCTGGACCCCGACCGCCTGCAAGTCCGCACGCGCCGCAGTGTGGCCAGGGTCGGCGCCTACGAGCAGAAACACAACCTGACCGCGCTGGCGCTGCGCGGCCTGCACACCGGCGACGAACTGCCCGGCTCGGCGTTTTTGCTCAATACCACCCTCACGTATGCCGACGCGCCACTGCCCGAGCGCTATCAAGACCTGACCCCGGCCTATCTGGTCAGCCTGCTCGACAGCCTCAAACCGCGTGCGGAGTTTGAGGCCGTGCGCCGCGAGTACTACGCCAAGCCGCAGATCCACGCCGCCATCGAACAGATGCTCGACCGCCGCATCAATGCCCTGGCCTACACGGCCACGCTGCAAAACCACATCACCGAGGCCGACTATCAACGCGTTACCCGCCTGCGTCGCGGCACCGACGCGCAACTGCACGCGAGCAGCGTTGCGCTCAATGGCTGTGTGCTCAAGGACCTCTGGCTGCTGCGCGAGCGCGACGAGCAGGGCGCGATCCAGCGCTTGCTGCTGTGTACCCCCGAAGCGCCGCAGGCCCAGCAGTTTCATGGGTTCGACACGGAAACCGGCTGCCAGGCGCATATCCTCGGCTGGTGCGCGGACGAAACCATGCGCGCTTATCTGCTGGGGCAAGTCGCCCTCAAGTCCCGTGCGGGTCTGGAAACGTTCATGGCTGGCCTGGGCTTCATTCCGGCGCGCCAGGAATATCGCCACGTCACCTTCAGCCAGGCGGCCGACCACGCCGATTGCCTCAAGGCCCTGCGCGCCCAACTGCTGGAGGTGCAGACCGACGATTACCACTGGGGCACCCCGACGTGGTACCGGGCCGCCACCGAGGCCCAGCGTCGACAACTGACTCAACTGGCGGAAAACGCCGAAGGCGCGGCGAACACCTATGCGCAAAACCCGTTATCCGACGCCCGCTTCATCAGCTTCGAGCGCTTCCTGCATGCCCAGGCCAAGACGCAGCTCAACGCCCTGCTGGGGCGCCAGCGGCAAAACGATGTCGACCCCGATACGGTGTGGGTGCATTACCCCAAAGACTTCCCGGCGTTGACGCGCCCCGCGTCGGTGTCCTACACCCGCCTGTATCGCGATGGTTATGAGGATTCGCTGGGGTTTCTCGACGCCAGGTTCGACACCGTCGCCACCTTCATGGGCCCGGCCGGGGTCGACCTGAGCAAGCTCACGCCGCGCAACGTCGCGCTTTCGGTCCGCGGCGTATGGATCGGCCAGCGCTACGCCGATGAAGTCCAGGCCAAACTGCAAAACCCGGCCAGCCCCGGTTATGCCCTGCGCCGCGACGCAACGCTGGCGATCAACCAGTTGCAGTTGCACAGCGCGGCGCTCGAATCGCGCCTCAAAGGCCATATCGCCCAGGTCGATCTGGATTGGTTTGAACGCGCCATCAAGAGCCTGGACGACACCTCGGTCGAGACGCGCAGCATCTACAACGTACATCGCCTGATGATCGACGGCGACTGGGTGATCGACACCTTGCTGTTCAGCCACGGCGCGAATCCGGTGTTGCTCTATACACCGCAGGCGCCGGACGGCGTGTTCTTGCGCGAAGCCCGGCTGTTCAACTACCTGCTGAAAAAAGTCGACGGCATGCTCGATTACTTCAGCGCCCGCGTCGGTGTGCAGTCCCGGGTGCGCGTGCGGCGTTTTCTGCAAACCGCCCAGGCCGGCCTGCCCGCAGACCTCAACAGCACCGACCTGAGCCTGGCGCGCTACGACGCGATCGAGCGCGTGCCGCCCGTGCTCGACCTGCGTCACCTGCTGCACGACATGAAGCTGCAACGCAAGATCGACGACGTTGCCGCCACCACGGTCAATCGCACCGACATGATCATGGGCCTGGTCTGGAGTTGCCTCGAACCGCTGATCGCCATTGCGACCGCACCGTTCCCGGTGTTGAGCCTGAGCCTGGGCCTGCTGCTGGCGCTCAAGGACGGCATGCTGGCCCTGCACGCCTACAACCAGGGCGACACCGATGCGGCGCTGCAACACTTCGTCGGCTACCTGAGCAACAGCCTCGGCGCGGTGTTCACCGACCTGCGCCCGGCACTCAAGTCCATCGGCCCGCTGCTCCGGCCGATGCGCCACCTCATGCGCCCAGCAGCGCCGCGCCAGGCCATGGCGTTGATCCAACAACTGCAGCCGCCGAGCCCCACGCTCGCCGGTATGCAGGCGGTGTGGTTCGAGGGCCGGCCGTTGTGGGCGGGCAAAACCCCCGATGCCCTGGGTCGCTATCTGCTGTTTCGCCAGGACCCGGTGAGCGGCAAACTCGTGTCGACCGCCCGCCTGGTCAACCAGAACGCCGAGGGCCGCTGGGTGCGCTCGGGCCTCACCGGCGGGGCGCCGAAACGCCCCGCGCCAAGCCCCCACGCGTTGCAGCGCTATGAAGTTCCGCCGGAGCTGGCCAAAGACTACGAAAGCGTTCTGAGCGTGGAGTTTCGCAACACCTCCAGCGTCGATGAGTTGTTGGGCGAGGGCACCCGCGACAGCCTGCTGACCTATGAAATGGCCCCGCTCCAGGCCCCTTACCTGCACGCCTACCTGCAGTTGCGCGGCGATGCCGACACGTTCTTCGCCCAGCTCAATCCCATCGTTCCCAGGGCCGATGTACTGGCCTTCGAAGCCAGCGCGAGCCATCGGCACATCCTGGAAAGCGCCTTCAAGGAAAACCCCGGCTTGGTGGTGGGCGCCGTGCCTGGCTCGCTCGCCGCCAAACAGCTGCTGATCGACAATATGCACACCCTCTACGAGCAGGGCGTGCGGCGCCTGTACATCGAGTACCTGCCGGCCGACCTGTTCCGGGGCAAACTGGACAAGTTCAACGCCGGCGGCAGCTACTGGCACATCAGCGAGTACCTGAAAAAAGTCGAGGCAGCCCTGGGGATCGCCAACGACTCGCCGCATTCCTATCGCGCCCTGATCCTTGCGGCGCGCCGGCAAAACGTCGCCGTCTGTGGGCTGGACGCGTCTACCGGCTACGAGGTGGACAAAGCCTTCAACCTGAAAAACGGCGCGCTGGTCAGCCCTCGGCCCAACGCCCAGCGAAACTTCTACTCCCACACGCTGATCGAGGCCGACATCGGCGCAAAACCCGGCGAAGGGTGGGTCGCCCTGGTCGACAGCCGCCGTCTCAACACGCACACCCAGACCCCGGGCCTGGCCGACCTGCAAAAGACCCTGAGTGTGCGCGTCGAAGACGTCGCCCCCGGCCAACCGGTGGGCGTCTGGAACGATACGCCCGGCGCGATCGTCGACGACCCGGCGGCCAAAGCCGACTTCAAGCTGACCCTGCAAACCGCCTACACGGCGCCCCCGGCATTTGTCACCGCGCCTGGCCGCGCAAACGCGTACAGCGAGTTCGACATCGACTCGCGGTTCGTCCCCGAGCTGCATGAAATGGGCAAAGGCGCGCATGCGTTCGACACCCGTTATGGGTCGCTCAACCCGAAAATCGCCGCTGCCGAAAGCGCCTTCCGCAAGACCCGCGAGCGCCTGAACACAGCGGCGCAGGCGTTCTTCAAAACCCCTGAACTGCCCCCCAGGCCGACGTTGCCGGACCTGCCGGCGAACACCACGCCCGCCGACTTTATCGCGCAAAGCTACCAACACGCTCGGGGGCTGATTGTCTGCGAGAGCCACGTCGAGCAATCGAGCAAGGCGCTGCTGATCGATCAGATGAAGGCGCTCAAGCAGCAAGGCGTCAAAACCCTGTACATGGAGCACCTGTTCACCGACCTGCACCAGGCCGACCTGGATACCTTCCAGCGCACGGGCGTATTGCCCCCAGCGCTCAAAGACCGCCTGTGGACCCTCGACCGGGGCCACATGCCCGAGTACCGCGGGCCGCACACCTACACCAGCGTCGTGGAAGTGGCAGGCAAACACGGCCTGCGCATCCGCGCATTGGATTGCGTATCGAGCTACCACACCAAGGGCATGAGCGCGCCGCAGACGTCGCGCATTGCGATGTTCAACTTCTTTGCCGGCGAGGTCATCCGTCAAGACCAGGCTGCCGAGGGCGCGCACAGGTGGGTGGCGCACATGGGCAATGCCCATGTGCATTCGGTCGAAGGGATTGCGGGGGTGGCCCAGACGCAAGGGGCGATCAGCCTGCGGCTCTCAGATGTACCGGCGGGCACGGCCAGCGAGCTGCGCTCAGGGCTGCAATGGACCGTCGCCTACGGATCGTCGTTGTACCCCAACCGGCTGACGGCGATCCGCAGCGACTTCACCCTGGCTGTCGGCGTCCCTGGCATGCGTCCTCCTCGCGCCTATGTTCCCGCCGATCGTTCACGCTTGACGCGACCGGGGCAGTTCATGGTCGAGCAGCTTTCACTCCATGAAGTGAATCTGGTGCATCACTCGCGCAGCGGCGAGATCCTTTCCACGCCGGTGCAGATCGACGATCAAGGCCGCTTCTTCATCGAGCGCTGGGCAGAACTGAAGGACGAGCGGTTCAGCGCGTTCGAACGGCTGCTCTCGGCCCTCGATCAGGTGGTGAAACTCACCCACGTCCAGTAAACCTGACCCCCCCTGCCGGCGCGGGCAGGGGGGGGAAAAGTCCAGATCCTACGTCAATAACACCGTCGTCAATCTAGGCGGTGGCCGTTGAAGGCGTAGAGTGATGCCCTCGTGTAGTTCCAATACTACAGATGTGAAGTTGTGCGTTAAGTGTCTCCTGATAACTGTACTGCTTTTATTGAATTATCTGTGTGTCATTAACGTCTTACAGTCGTTTTTTTAAAAATCGTATTTATTGCATTTCTTCCTCCAGCGTAATGGCCTATTGGCCTGCATGTTTCTCGGAGCTTGCCTGCTTACTTTTAAAGCGCATTGGTCGAATATTTCCCGGCGTTGAATGTTCAGCCAAACAATGAACATTGCGCCGCGCTGTTAGTTGGAAGTGAGTCTTGACTTGCTTTTTAGTTAACCGCCTTCCTTTAAATGACTACTAGGTATTCAAGCATGATCAAGAAGTTTGCTGTTCTGCTCCCGCTGGCTGTTGCGGTATTGGGTTCTTCGGCTGCCATGGCCGCCAACGATGCAAGCACCACGATCAACATCAAGGCCGACATCCCTACCAAGCAGTTCCACGCCCAGCCCCTGGACCCCAACTTCGGTCGCGACGAAATCATGACCTACAACACTGTGACCGGCGAACTGAGCACGCTGTCCTCGATGTTCACCCTGAAAAACACCGGTGGCTCGATCGACGCCTACCTGCAGGACGGCCCGGCGGCGCTCACCAACGGCACGGACTCGATCCCGCTGACCATCACCCTGGGCACCGTGGCCCTGACCGGTAGCCCGCAAGAAGTGGCCGCCGACGCAGAGTCCAACCCCGGCCTGCAAAAAATGATGACCATCAAGGCCGCCAAGCCGGCGGACACCCAGACCGGTCTCTACACCAGCGTCGCCACCGTGATCTTCGACAACGTGCCGCGCACCGCTTTCTAAGCACCCGGCACGCGATAAGGCCGCGCCTTATCGATCACACCCACCGCCCGCAGGTTGTGTTCGCCTGCGGTCGGTTTCCAGATGGTTTGCAGTTCGCCATAGAGTATTAAGTTCATGTTCCCGATGAAACCCATCGCGGCGGCGCTGGCCCTGCTTGCCTGTTCGGCTGCCTGGGCGGCGGCTGATAACAGTTATACGCCACGCAGTTTACTGGCTCAGGCGAAAGGTTTGCCGAGCGAATTCGAAGAGCATTTTTTTGATGTGCCCCTGGCCGTGCGTATCGAACGCGACGAAGTCTTTCTGGGCGAGGCGATGGTGATACTTTCGCGCGATGACCGCCTCACGCTGCTGGACTTTACCGATATCAGCGACAGCCCGATACAACCCGCTGAGCGCGATACCTGGAGCCACTACCTGCAACAAGGCGCGGCCCTGGGAAGTTGCACGCAAACCTGCCCGGAGAAGATGTTGGCGGTGCATTACAACCTGGAAAACTCGCTGGTCTCGATCCTCACGGAGAACGCCGAGCACGACACCGATCATCAGCGTTATTACCACCAGCCCCAGGACGGCAGCACGGGCTTGATTGTCAGCAACCAGTTGAACCTCAACGGCGGCCAAGCGCAGGAACTCGGCGGACGTTTCGGGGTTGAAGCCAGCAGTAGCCTGGGGAACTGGAGCCATGCGCTCAACCTGCAACTGGCACGCCTCGGCGGGCCGGACACCCAGCTTTATCACGCACTGTATTCGCTGTACGCCCAGCGCGAATTCGAAGGCCAGTTCCTGCGCCTGGGCTATTTCACGCCCACCTCCGAGGGGCTCAATCGCCAGCCGCGCGCGTTCGGCGCCGCGCCGGATATCGCCGTGGGTGCGATGCTCGGCAGTTCCGACAGCCTGGCCATCAGCAACCCCAAGCCCAGCGTGTACCCGATCTACGTCACCTCCAACCGCCAGGGCTCGGTGGAGATTTACCGCAACGGCCTGCTGATCAACACCCAGGCGGTGGCCGCCGGTTTGCAGAGCATCGATACGCGGCCGTTGCCCGGTGGCATTTATGAAGTGGAAGTGCGCCTGGTCGAGGACGGCCAGGTCACCGCCACTACCCAGGAGTTGGTGTACAAGCCCAACAACTGGCGCAACCATGACGAGCGCTGGCGCTACAACGTGTTCGCCGGCCGCGAAAGCACCTTGTTCAACAACTGGGAGCAACGCGACAAAGGCGACATGACCGCCGGCGCTTCGCTCAATTATTTGCTGCACCCGCGTGTGATCGTCGGCTTGTCCGGGCGCCAGGTGCAGGAGCGCATGCAATACGGCGCTTCCATCGACTGGACGCTGGCGACCCAGGCGAGCCTGTACGCCAACGTCTACCAGACCCAGGACCACGGCACCGGCATGGACGTGCAAGGCCTCTACAGTTATGGCGCCGGCAGCGTGATCGCCAGCCACAACCGCAGTTGGCTGGACACCCGCAACACCTACGACACGCTGCCCGACGGCACGCGGCTGCGCACCCGGCAAACCTTCGTCGGCCAGACCAGTACCTCGTCGCTGTCGATCAATCACCGCCTGATCAACCAGCATTCGCTCAATGCACGCCTGTCCCACAGCCAGGGCAACGTCGAGGGCGTCGGCCTGGACCTGGGTTGGAGCAAGCACGACCGGTTGTTCGGCAGCGATGCCAATTGGCGCCTGTCGCTGTTCGACCGCCCCGCCAGCCGCAGCACCGGCGACCGGCGCAACCGCGGCGTCGACCTGACCCTCAACCTGGCCCTCGGTGGGCCGGGCGAGCAGTGGTCGGGCAGCATCGGCTCGCGCACCTCGCGCGACGGCAAGCGTGACAACAATGGCTCGCTGACCTACCGCAAAGACCTCAGCGGCCATGTGCTGCAGAACGTCTCGGCCACCGTGCTGACCGATACCTACGGCGTCGGCCTGTCCGGCATGACCAGCTTCCACGGCGACATGCTCGCCGGCGATGCGTTTGCCCAGCGCTCCTCCTTCAACGGCAACCTCACCGGCGGCCTCAACCTGCACAGCACCTTCGCCGTCGGCGGCCAGAAGGTGGCCCTGACCAGCCAGTACCACGGCGACGGCGCGGGCATGATCGTCGATGTGGAAACCGACCTCGACGACATCACCCTGCGCGCCGACGACCTCAGCGGTGGCAGCACCGCGCTGCGGCCGGGGCGCAACTTCGTGCCGCTCACCGCCTACCGGACCGGCTCGGTGGCGTTCGACTTCGACGGCAACCACCCGCCGGCGGCGAACATCCAGCCGCCGCGCAGCGCCTACCACATCAACAAGGGCGGGGTGGACTACCGCAAGATCCGCGTGATGAAAACCGTCACCGTGCTCGGTCGCCTGCTCGACCCGCAGGGCCGCCCGCTCAAGGGTCATCACGTGATCAACCATGCCAGCCGTGGCGTCAGCGAGGTCGACGGGTTCTTCTCGATGGAAATGAACGCCGGCTCGCCCACCCTGGAAGTGCGCCGGGGCAACCAGTTGCTCTGTCAGTTCCGCCTCGACCCGAGCAAGGCCCGCAGTGAAAACGATGTGCTGATGATCGGCGACCTGCGTTGCACGCCGGATACCTTGGCCGATAGCGCATTCGAGCGGCCGACGTCGGGGTGATTCGCACAGGGTGTAAGCCATGAACATCGATACGGATAGGCCTGTTCGGGCGCGGGTATTTGCGCTTCGCAAGTCGAGTGGGTTGGCTTCAGGCCAACCGTTAATGAGGTGTAAAGCAATGAAAGTATTAGCCGCAATCCTGGGCGTGTGGATGGTTTCCCTGGGGGTCCAGGCGGGCCCGAATATCAACGTCGGCGTGGTCTATGACTACCTGGACGGGAGCAAGAGCAGCTACCTCAAACGCATCTTCAACGGCGGCACCAGCACCGCGTTCGTCAAGGTCGAGATCCTCGAAATCGTCTACGACGCCAGCGGCGTGCCCCAGGAAATTCCCGTGCAATCCCAGGCCGACGCCAGCGCCCGCGATGGCCTGATGGCCAGCCCCGCGCGCCTGATCGTGCCGGCCAACGGCATGCAGGGCACGCGCTTGCTGTACATGGGCGAGCGCGCCAGCGAGCGTTACTTCCGGGTGCGCTACATCCCGGTGGTGCCGGAAAAAGAGGACGCGTTTGCCCTGTCCGAAGAAGAGCGTGAGGAATATCAAAAGACCCTGCAGGCCGGCGTCAGCGTGCTGGCCGGTTATGGCACGGTGTTTTTCGTGCGCCCCAAGGACACCCGCTACGACACCCGCATCAACGATGGCGCCACCCGCTATGAACTGCGCAACAACGGCAACAGCGTGATCGTGGTCGACGAGTTCAAGAACTGTGTGGCCGGCAAGCCGACCGATTGCCATCCGACCACCAAGAACCACGTGCTGCCGGGGCGTGCCTTTACCTTCGATAAACAAACCGGGCGCCACTACACCTTCAAGCTGGTGGAAGGCGACACGCAGAAGAATCAAGAGGTGAAAGGATGAGCCGCTGGGCCGTGTTGGCGCTGTTGAGCGCGCTCAGCTTCAGCGCCCTGGCCGCCCGCGAGGAGGCGGTGTTCCAGGTGTCGGTCAAAGTCCCCACCAGTGACTTCTATGTATTGCCGCTCAACCCCGGCTTTCTGGAGCGTGAGCAAACCCTGAGCTGGAACCCGGTGACTGAAACCCTGAGTGCGCTGCGCGAGCCTTTCGATGTGAAAAACGTGTTGGGCGCGGTGGACGCTTACCTCGCCTATGAGCCGGTGCTGTTCAACGGCCGCGACAACATTGCGCTCACCGTCACCTTCAATCAGCAGGTGCTGGGGCTCGACGCGATGCGCGTGGTGCCGGAAGCCGAGGCCCGTGTCGGCAAACGGGTGCTGCTGGAAATTGCCGCGCAGAAGCCTGAGGACGGTTACCTCCCCGGTCAGTACTTCGGCAACGTGCAGATCATTTTCGATGCGTTGCGCCCATGAACCGGGGGCCACGCTTGAGTTTTTTCAGAACGAGTGAACCCATGCAAATCAAAAACAAGGTGTTGGGGCTGTGGTTGGCCGGGCTGCTGGTGGGGCTGCCCTCCGACGTAACGGCGGCCACCGTGGACATCCTGGCCTCGTTCCGGCCGGACCCCAGCCAGCCGGCGCGCAACGTGTTCAAAAACCACACGCCGCCGGGTAACAGCTATTGCACCTGGGCGCCGCAGTACTGCAACGAGACGCGCTACAGCATCGGTCTTCCGATCGATTTTCGGATGAGCGCGCCGATCGTGCCGGGCGGGGACGATCGCAATCATCTGTTGTTTCATGCGCCGACCGAACGCAGAAACATCACCGTCGTGCATGACGAAACGGGAGAGGCCGAAACCCTTCAGTTCCGGATCAGTGGCATTGGCATGGTGTTCCGGTGGCTGCGGCAGGACCCCACTGTGCGTTGGGAACACGATTATCCACCGCCACCGTGTCAATCCAGCGGGGTGAGTGTCGGCAACCAATGGCTTTTCGCGTTCACCTGGTTTTTGCCGGAAGGTGTCAGGGGGTGTGCGCAAAGAGCCGCCAGCCATATCCCCGCCGAGACATTTTGGTTCGATGGCCTCGGTTTCACCTACGAATTGGTCACGCCCGATCCCCTGGGGATGAGGGCCGGGACCTACCGCGGGCAGGTGACGTACAGCGTCGGGCCGCACAAGGACTTCGACCTGGGCAACGTGATGTTACCCAACGATGAGCAGATCACCCTCAATTTCATTCTTTCGGTCGATCACATCCTCAAGGTCGAGATCCCGCCGGGCGGTGAGCGCGTCGAGTTGCTGCCCCAGGGTGGCTGGCAAGGCTGGTTGAGCCAGGGGCGCAAACCGACGCGGCTGTTCAGGGACCAGACCTTCAACTTCTATTCCACCGCGCGCTTCAGGATCGGCATGGAATGCCAGTACGTCGAGGCGGCAGACAACACCTGCCGGATCCGTGACGCCAGGTCGGGGCGCTCGGTGCCGTTGCAGGTCGGCGTGACCATGCCCCACGGCATCGTCGACCCCGAGGGCCAGCCGGTCCAGCGCCGTCCGCTGCGGCTGGACGGCAGCGGCACGCACCTGTTGCTGTCGACGATGTTCGTCGACCGCAAGCCTGGCACCCTGCATTTCGAAGTGGCGCGCGACGATGTGGAGACGATGTTGCAGCCCGGTGAGTCCGGCACCTATGAAGGGAACGTCACAGTGATCTGGGATTCGGAGGTGTAACCCGCGGGGGTTGCAGGCGCGGGCATGCGCGCCTGCAGTGCCCTCACGTGTCGGACAACGGCGCCCGGTTACGCTGTTGAGCGGCGTTTTTCAGGGCTGTGCGGGTCAGGCCGCGCATCCAGTCTTTCTCCTTGTAGCCCAGGTCGTTGAGCAGGCGGTTGTAGAGCGCGTCGCTGATCGGCGTGTCGCTGAGCACGAGGTTTTCGGCCGTGTCCAGTTCGTCCGCCAGGGCCTTGAGCTGCTCGGCGAGCTGGGCTTTTTGCTGCGGCTCCCGTTCTTCGCGCCATTGCGCCTGCAGGGTTTGCAGGTCGTCCAGGCGGTAGAACTTGTGCGTGTACTCGGTGAGATTCTGTTGATAGCGGTTGTCGTAGGTTTCCTGCAGGAAGGTCTCCCAATACGGCTCAAGGAGGATCTGGTTGACCAGGCCGTCGCCCTGGCCCATTTCCCTTACCGTGGTGTACGCCTGCTGGATGCGGTCCGGGCTGACATTGGCGGTGTCGCGGTAGAGCATGTGGTCCGACAGCCAGGGCAAATCCAGCCTGTTGGCCAGGGCGGTCTGGTAGGCCAGGTGGATATCCACTTCGTCTACCTCGCCGGCCTCGCCGTCCACCAGCTCGGAGCGCAGGCGCTGGCCTTCGCCACCGGCGTCGATGGGCCGCAGGCGCCGGGCGACGTCCGCCTGGGCCACCAGGTTCAGGTGCTTGAGGCGCGCCGCGCCCTTGGCCAGGGTCACCAGCCGGCCTTCGAGTTCAGCCAGTGACGCGGAAAAGCGCCGGGCTTCGCTGGCCATGACCTCGATCCCCATCTCATTGAAAATCTGCGCGCCGCCGTCGCCGCACAAACCGGGGAAGCTCGACAGCTTGAACAAGCGCTCGCGCAGGGCGCTGTCGGCGTGGGTGGCGTTGATCAAGCGCCACACCCGTTGCGTCAGCTCCGCTTGGTTGCGGGCGTAGCGCTGCTGGTCCTGGGGGTTCTCGAAAAACTCGGGCGGCTCAAGCAGCTTGATGACTTCGAAAAAGCCCTGGGAGCCGTGTTCGTCTTCGACGGCGTCCCACAGCTGCTCGCGGACAAGCCGGGTGTTGGCGTCGACGCCTTCCAGCCAGGGATCGCTGCTGCCCTGGGGCTCATAGGTGCGATACGGGTCCAGCCCGGCCTCGCTGCGGTAGCGTTCGTACAGAGTGCGCTGATCGTCGTTCAGCGTGTTGCGGTCCAGGCGGGTGCGCGCCACGGTGCGCGCAGCCGTGGGTTCCGGCGTCAGGGTGGGCAGGGCGCGGATCGGGTTGCCGCTCAGGTTCAGGTCGAACGCATCGTTCCTGGGGTGGGCAAACAGGCCGCGGGGCCATTGGCCGATCTGTGTGTGGCTGAGGTCGAGGCGGCGCAGGTTGGGCATGCGCGTGATGTCCGGCGCGAGGCTGAGCGGGTTGTGGCTGAGGATCAGGACTTGCAGGCGGCGCAGGTTGCGCAGGCGCGTCACGTCTTCGGGGAACAGGGCCATGCGGTTGCTCGCGAGGTTGAGGTTGCGCAGCAAACGCATCGCGCCAAGCTCGACCGGCAGGCTGGTCAGGTGGTTGTCGCTCAGGTCCAGGGAGTGCAGCGCCGGGAAGTGCTTGAGCAAGCCGCAATGGGTTTGCCCGACGCTGCTCTGGCTCAGGTCCAGGAACGTCACATGTTCAAAGTTGACGGTCAGCGCGGGCAGCGATTCGGGTAGCGGCATGCCGTTCAGGTCCACGCGCGCGCCGTGTTGGGTGCGGCCCCAATCGTCGGTGTATTCGGCGTAGCGGTCGGCCCAGGTCTGTTCGAGGAGCAGCGCCAGGCGTTTGCGGCTGGCCAGTTGTTGACGCTCCTGGACGCTGCCTTTGGGGTGATGGGTGGGCGATTGTTTCCAGGTCTGCAATTGGCTGTGCAGGGTTTGTTTCTCCAGGGTCAGGTCGTTCAGAGTGGTGCCCAGTTGGTCGGTGGGGATCGCCTCGATGAAGCGGCTCAGCCGTTGCTCGCTGAGGCTCGGAAACAAGCGTTGCAAGACCTCCCTGGCAAACGTCGCCGGGTGATCGGCAGGCGCGGCGCGGCAGCGGCTGAGCAGCGGGCCGCCGAGCAACTGTTGGGTGTGCCGCTCCATCACCCGGTGAGTCGCCGGCTCAGCAAGGAGCGTGCGGCGCTCGGCCAAGGGTTCCAGGGCGGTCATCAGCCAGCGCCGCAGGTCTGCACCTTCGCCGGGGCGGTAACCCAGCCCGCTGTGCGACGCGGCGGGCAGGCTCGACAACACGGCTTCGTACAGATTGGCCGGGCGGTGCAACGGTTGGCCGGCGCCGTCATAGACCGCATAACCGAGGCTGTTGTGGACCAACACCCGGCGAGTGGTGGCAGTGTCCGGGCCGGCCTGGCTGCGCAGGGGGCCGGTGACGGCGCCGTTGCGGATTTCAAGGTGCAGGTCGCTGAGCACGTCGGCGTGCAATTGCAGGGTCTTGAGCACCAGGGTTTCCGTGGCCGGGCTGGGCGACGCCGGTGGATAGAAGCCTTCGTAGGCGCGTGCCGCCTCGGCGGCCACGTGCAGCTCGTCGGCCAGGTTGCGCAGGCGCAACGGCCCGCGCCGGTGCGCGGCCAGGGCCTGGCGTTCGGCGGGGCGGGCGGTGTCGAGCAGGCGGCGGGCCAGGCTCAGGTCGAGGTCGGGATGGTCGTGGCGCAGGCTGATAATGCCGGGGTCGTCGCTCTCTTCACGGGCGCGGTAGACCGCCGGGGCGATGTCGCGGCTCTGGCTCAATACGTAGTCGGCCAGTTGCTCGCGTAACGCGTGTACCCGCTGCGACTTCGGCACCTCGGCGCCCAGCAGGCGGGTGATTGCCGCTTCATCGAGAAAGCCCAGCACCCGTTCCGGCAAGTGCCCGGACAGCACTTCGCCGAGGCTGATGCGCAAGGTGTCGGCGGCGCTGGCTTGCGCAGCGCCATAGCGGTGCGAGCTGCCGCTCAGGTCGGGCTTGAGGAACACTTGCAGCGCTTTGTTCCGGGGCCAACCGTCGAGTTCGGTGACCATCTGCTCGAACCAGTCCGAACTCGGGTCGGCGCTCAAAGCCTGCCCGGCGCGGATTTTTTCGCTGGCCGCCTGGATGGAGTCGGCCGCTTCGAGCCGTTTGAGGCCGGCATCGAGCAACGGCGGCAGTGTTTCGTTGTACTCGTACATGCGGCGTAGGGCGCCGTCTTCGGTGGCGCTGGCGACCCTTAGCTGTTCCAGCTGCGTGTCACTGAACGGTTGCACCCGATGCCCGAGACGTCGCAGCAACTGCGCACGCTCCCAGGTGCGCGGGCGTTCGCCCTCGTGGGTCGCCGCGCCGTCGCCGTTCAATTGCAGGCGCGGGCGGTAGGCGTCCGGGCGTTCGGGGTGGACCACGCGGTGCGCGTCGCCGAGCGGGTCGTATTGCACCTCCAGGTGATGGTCGCCCAGGGCCAGCAGGGTTTTGCCGTCATGCTGATGCAGGCCCGCGGGCGACGGTATCGAATCGGCGGGGATCGGGGTTTTCCGGGCGAACGCGCTGATGTCCGGGTTCCACAAGCGCCGGCTGCCGTCGGCCCGCTGCACCGGGACCAGGCCTTCGATGAAGGGCGAGAGCTTGAGCCGCGCCAGCTGACCGATGTGGCCGCCCGCGGCAAACAGGGCGAACTGGATCACGCTGTCGGCCACCCCCGCCACATGTTCCCAGGCTTCGGTGCGCCGGCCTTCGCTCCAGTCGACGACGCCTTCGCACACCTCGTCCATGATCTGGTAGGCGCTGTAGACCAGCATCAGTTCGCCGAGCACCGGTACGAAGGGCGTCAGCACCAGCAACGCGGCATTGAGGAGGTCGGCGAGCATCTGCTCCAGGTTGTCCCACCAGGCCCAGCGGGCGTGGCGTTCGACGTCGGTGCTGGACACGGCGATAGTCCGCGCATCGTTGACGATTTTGTTCAGTTGCACGCGATACAGGTAGCTCCACAGGGTGTCCGCGTGGGGTGTCGGCGGGCGTTGGCGATAATCGTCCTGCCAGCGTTGCACGCTGAAGTGCAGGTTGGGGTCGCTGATCGGCGTGTCCTTCCAGCTCGGTCCGCTGTCGGTGCGGGCTTTTTGGTGCCATTGGATGTGGCTGAGGCGCGCATTGAGCCCGGCAAAAAAAGCCCCGCGCTCGGCATGGGGCACGAACTGGCTGAAGAACACCTGGTAGCGCGCCTTGTCGCGCAACTGACGGGTCAGTTCGGCCATGAACGCCAGGGGCGACGGGTATGCCTTGAGCGGGTGTTCGGGGTCTTCGGCGACATAAGCGATCACCCGAGGGCCTGGCGCGGCGATAAACAGCACGATGCCCACCAGCGCGACGTTCATCACGCTGAGGGTGTAGGCCTGGAGCGGGCTCGGCCGGTCGTTCAGCAGGTCAAGCATCGAACCGTGCGTCTCGGGCTCGAGGTCGCCCTTGGCCAGGGCCAGGTGGGCGGCGCTGTTCAGCGCGGCTTTGTGGCGTGCGACCACCTCGTCGTGAACCGTGCGGGCCAGTGGCGGGTTATTGAAGCCGAGCGCCTGGCTGAGCTTGAGTTGATACTGCGCGCCGAGATCCAGCTGGCGGCAAATAGCTTTGAATCCCTGCGCCGTGAGGCGGGCGCCGCTGGTGCGGTGGGTGATCGACAGCACATCGCGCTGGCCGCGCGCATCGCTCGGGCCGAGGAAGGCGAAGTCGAGAAAGTCGTCGCTGGCGGCGAAGTTGCCCAGCGCCGCATCGAGCAATGACACGGTCTTGCTGGTCTGTGCGCCGCTGATGTTGATCTTCCACCAGGCCAGGCTGGCTTCGACATAGAGGCGCAGGTAGGTGTTGCGCACATCCACCGCGCCATAGTCGCGCAGGGCGTGTTTGAGCAGCGGTTCGGCGAAGGCGTACACGTCGTTCAACGCGGCGAGCCGTTGGTCCAGGCGGTTTTGCCGCTGCCAATGTTCGGCAATGGCGGCCTTGAGCGGGGCCGGTGCGGTCAGGCTGTTGAGGCGCGCGGTTTTCAATGCGCCGAGGCGTGCGGGCGTGGCCTGGGTGAGCCAGGCCGGCAGGGCGTTGCGGATGTGCGCGTAGTGGGCGCCGTTGAAGGCGCTGTCGAGTGACGGTAGAGCGGGCATGGATCAAGTCCTGTAAAGGGTGATCCATGAGTGTGTGTGGCGGCGTCGCGCCGCGGTGGCAGATAGGTAGTGCAGCCGGGCGTCAGGGTTGGCGGGCCAGGCACAGCGTCGGGTCGCCCGGTTGCAGCAGCGGGTTGAGCATCGGCGCCATGCCCTTGAGCACCTGCACCGGCAAGGCCGAGGTGAAGGTGAAGTGCTGCGCCGACGCCCCCGGCACAAACGCGGTGAGGGTGCCGAAGTGATGCGCGCCGATGTAGAACACGAAGGTCGCCGTGCGGTTGATCGATTTCGAACTGAGCATGCGCCCGCCGGGCCCCATGGCCTCGATGCGGTTATCGCCGGTGCCGGTTTTGCCGCCCATCGCCAGCGCCGTGCCGTCCGTCAGTTTGAAGCTGCCGGCCACCCGCTTGGCGGTGCCGGCGTCGACCACTTGCGACAGCGCGCCGCGCAACGCCGTGGCGACTTCGCTGGGCAGCACCCGTTTGCCGCGGTTCGGGTCGTTGACCACGCGGGTTTCATAGGGCGTGCCGCTGGCGAATTGCAGGCTGTCGATACGCAGCACCGGCAAGCGCACGCCGTCGTTGAGGATGATGCCCATCAGTTCCGCAAGGGCGGCGGGGCGGTCGCCGGAACTGCCGATGGCGGTGGCCAGCGACGGCACCAGATGGTCGAACGGGTAGCCCACGGCCTGCCAGCGCTGGTGGATATCGAGGAACGCTTCGATCTCCAGCATGGTGCGGATCCGGCTGTCACGCGCACTCTGGTGACGGCTCTTGAACAGCCAGCTGTAGACCTCCTGGCGTTCGAATTCACTGGCTTTGACGATTTCGTCGAAGCTCGCCTCAGGGTGGTTGAGCAGGTAGCCCAGTAGCCACAGGTCCAGCGGATGCACCTTGGCGATATAGCCCTGGTCCGGCAGGTCGTAGGCGCCGGGGCCGTAACTCTGGTAGAGCCGTTCGAGGCGCTCGTCGCTGAGCGTGTCGGGGGTTTTGAGGTTTTTCAGGTGCGAGCGCACGAAGGTGTTGAAACTCGCCTGGCTGGCCTGGGGCAGCAAATAGCGGTGGACGGCGGCCAGGCGGATCGCGGTGGGGTGGAGGCTGTCCATGAAGGTGTCGAGCCGGGCCTGGGTGTCTTTGTGGCGGTATTTTTTCCAGAACTTGAGCAGGAACGCGGTGCCTTCGTGGTCGGCGAACTTGGCCAGGTATTCCTGGCGGCGCGGGTCGTTGTCGTCCTTGAGCAGCCGTGCGCTGTTGTCTTCGCCCGAATAGGTGGTGTAGCGCACCAGGTCGCGCATCAGGCGAATGAACGGCAGGTTGATCGACTCGCGCAGGGCATCGCGCAAGGTCGGGTTGCGGCCGTTGTCTTCGTTGCGAAAGTTATGGAAGCGGTGCAGGCCGCCGCCGGTGAAAAACGCCTCGCCGGGGCTGGCCGAGTAGGTGCGGTCGAGGGCGGCGTCGAGCATTTTCGCCAGGTCGCGGTCGCTGTGCTGGATCAGGTAATTCAGCGCCCAGCGCGAGAGCACATCCTGCTCGGGCAGCTCGACGCTTTTCAGCTCGGCGGGCGTGCGCGCCTGGTAGCGTGCATGCAGCTCGGTGACGATCTGCAGGTAGGTGGTCAGCACCCGCAGCTTGGCGGTGGAGCCCAGTTCGAGTTTGCTGCCTTCGTTGATATCGAACGGCTGGTCGGTGTTGTCGGTCTGCACCCGCACGCGTGCGCCGTCGGGTGTCAGTTCGTAGAGGGTGAAGCTGTAGCGCACCTGCGGTGTGCTTTGCGGCGTCAGCAGGCGCGGGCCGAGCAGGCCCATCTGCGCGGCGAACGCCGGGTCGGCCAGGTGCTTGAGGTAGTCGGTGGCCTGGGTTTGCAGCGCGTAATGCAAGGTGCTGGTGGCCGACAGGTCGAGGCGGTCGAGGTCATACAGCGAGCGGTTGAGCAGGCTGGCGAGACGGCTGCGGGCGACGTTGATGGCTTTGTTGGTTTCTACCGGCTGGAGGGTCGGTTGCTGCTGCCAGTCGCGGTAGGTCACGTGGCTGGCGAGGGCGGCGGCGGACAAGGTGGCGGGGATCACCTGGTTCTGCGCGAGCAGGCGGATATGGCTGTCGGTCAATTGCGCCAGCTCTTCGCGACCTTTGGTCAGGTAGTGCGAGGGCCGGCGTTGGGCAATCATCAGCGACAGCACCTGGCGCAGGGCCAGGCCGCGTCTGGCCAGGCTCGCCGGGTCTTGTGCGCTGTCGCTCAGCGCCTGGTTGACCTGATTGAAGTCGGCGCCGTACCACACCCGCAGGCCTTCGGCCAGGCCATGCACTTCGCCGTGGCCCGGCACGGCGGACAACGGCACGCTGTTGAGATAGTCGCGCACGATATTGCGCCGACTGCCCGAGGTGTCCGGCCCGGCCTGGTAGGCCCGCACGCTGGCGGACATCATCTGGCGGATTTTCTCGCCGCCGGACAAGGTCAAGCCGTCGGGCGAATGGCGATATTTCTCGAGCTGTGTGGCCAGGGTGCTGCCGCCGGCGGTCTGCCCCGGCAGATGCAGGAGTTTGGCTACTTGCGACCAGGCCGCCTTGGCAAAGCGCGGCCAGTCCACCGCCGGGTTGGCCAGCGGTTGCGTGGGGTCCAGCAGGTCGCGGTCCTCAATGAACAGCAGGCTCTGCACCACCAACGGCGGAACCTCGGCAAAGCTGGCGTAGAGCTGTTGCGGGTAGGTGAAGGCATACAGCGGCGCGGCGCGGCAATCGGTGATGCTCAGGCCGGCCTGGACTTTTTCCGCGTAGGGCACGAACAGCCCGTGCTCGGCATAGCCCAGCAAGGCCGGGGAGAAGCGTGTCTGGGCCTGGATCAGGTAATTGCGCTTGAGCAGGCGCGGTAGGAATTCATTCAGCGCGCTGTAGCCCAGGCGCCGGTCGAACGGGCCGTCGCCGGGGTACACGATGGCATCGCTGGCGCCGGGCTCCAGGCGATAACTGAGGGTGGCGGCCAACGGGCTCAGGTAGCGGGCCTGCAGGCGCGAGGTGTGCATTTCCACGCTGGCGGCCCAGCCCAATGCCAGCAGCGCGAGCAACAGCACCAGCCACACCAGGCGCCACCACCCGGATCGCCGGCGGGCGCTGTGTGGCAATGGCGGTTGATCCGGGCTGTCGGTCGGCAGCGCAGCCTGTTTCGAATCGGTTTGCCATAAAGCGCCCATAGTCGATTCATCCATTTACGCAGATTGATCGGACTTGGGTGAAGCTTAGTCGTTGGTGACGAAATGTGTCGGCTCACGGCTGCGGGCGTTTCACGCCGTTGCGCAGCAGCGCCAGCCAGTTGCGGTCGTTGGCCTGGCCCCAGCGGTAGGTGCCGCGATCGTTGAAAAACACCGAAATGTCTTCCAGGTACCACATGTGCATTTTGACGTTGAGTTGACGCACATAGTCGCTTGCCGGGCAGACGATGGCTGCCCAGGGGTCGCATATCCACAGGCCGACCCAGCCCGCTTCGCTGAAGTCCAGGGTCGAGCCCAGCGTCGCCGGCGGGTTCCCCACCACCACAAACGCGTGGGCGGGCGGGCTGGTGCCCCAGACGCGCGCGGCGCCGCCGTTGAACCTGATCAGTTCGCTCGCCACGTGGGCCATCTGGTCGCAATTGCCTGCGCCGGTCTTGAGGATCACTTCGGTGTAGTTGGGCTGGCCCGCCCGGCTGTACTGCCACATCACCAGCGGTTCGGCGATGGCCAGCCGTTCCAGCTCGTCGACCCCCGTGCCCACGATGTTGGCCGAGCCGATCCCGGTGCTTTTGACCAGCGCCACGGTGCTGGCCTGGGCCTTGCTGGCCAGGTACTGATTGAGGGTCTGGCCAGGCTGGGCGAGGTAGGGCGGCCAGGTGTCGAGTTTCAAGGGTGTGACGGCCACGCTCATGCCCAGGCGCTGCCCCTGATCGCTGGCGTTGAGCAACAACTCGCGCTGCTTGATGACCCGCAGGCCGCGTGACTGCTCGAGCAGGCGCTTGAGTTTGGCCGCACCGAAGCCGCGCCTGGCCAGTTGTTGGCTCAGTACCTCCAGGGTGGGCAGTGTGACCAACGGGCGGTTATGCACAAACCCGGCGGCGCTCAAGTAGTCGAGCTTGCGCTGGCTGAATGCGCGGATCAGCTGTTCGGGTTCACCGCCCAGGTTGAAGTCCAGGCGGTTGAACAGCATCGCCGGAGCGGGGGCGATGGCGATGCCTTCGTAAAAGACCCCGGCGTCGGCCTCCACGATAATCCGCGTGCCTCCCGCCGGGGTCAGTTCGATCGCCATGGCGCGCAGGGTTCGGCTGTCATCGGTGCCCACTGTCAGCCCGGTCAGCTCGACCACGCGGGTGTCGCGGTTGAGTTGATTGTCCAACTGATTGTTGGGCAGGCCGAATTGCGCTTCGTTGGCGATGAGCCGACCGGTGAGCTGGGGCTTGTAGGTCAGCGGCGCGGTCCTGGCCACTGGCGTCAGTTCAAAGCTGGTGCCTTGGGGCATCGCTTCGTACAGCCGGCGGTTGTGGACCAGCTTGCGCGGGTCAGGGCCGACGGCGGGGGCGGGGATCAGGCGCAGGTGCTCGATGGCCTGGGCGCGGCGTTGCTGGATCGAGGCGTTGAACGCGGTGAGTTTTTTGGTGAAGCAGATCAGTGGGATCGGGCTGCGTTTGCTGCGCGCCGCACCGCACAGGCTGTCGAAGCCTTCGGCGGCCTTGAAGTAGGCGGGCGAGGCCAGGTCGTCCAGGTGGGTCGGCGCCTGGTGCTCCAGGCGGAACAGGTTGTCGCCGTCGAGCAGGTCAGTGGCGTCGCGACGCGCAATCAGCAGCGGCTGGGTGGCGAACAGCCGTTCGCTGACCAGCACCTGCTGCCCGCGGGCGTTCTGCATCGGCGCCACGCCAAGGGCGCTGTCCAGACGAAAGGTGTGGCTCGGCGGCCCATAGGGTTTGCCGGTGAACGGGTGGCACGGGTACCAGTGGTTTTTGTGCAGCAGCGCATTGATCCGCAGCAGGTCGCTGCCGCGCAGCAGCGTGCCGCTGCCGAGGTTGGCGCCGGCGAGCAGCCGGGGGTAGTCGAGCAGGAACCGGTCGGCGGTGCGACGTTGAACCTGTTCGATGGCCGTGTGGAGGATTTTCCGCGCGCCGCCGCTCAGCCGGATCACCCCGCTGCGAGCCAGCCTGAACAGGCCCGGAAGGCCGTCCAGCGGGTTCAGCGCGGTGTTGAGAAAGGCGCCGCTCAAACGGGCCAATTGCAGCAGTTTGATCGGCAACGGCGCGGTTTTTTTCAACACCGCCAGGGACGCCGTGAGAAAGCGCTGGGTGGGGAACAGCAGCGCCAACAGGTCGATAAAGCAGGCGTAGCCGCCGTCGATGACACGGCGGGTGTCGCCGGAACCGAGGTCCTCGGCGCAGGACCAGAACGGCACGAGGGCTTTGAGGCGTGTCCACAATCGATCCCAGCGTTGTTGCATCTGTTCGCGCTGCGTGGTCCCCCGGGCTTGCAGGTGCAAGGCGTCGACTTCGAGGAAGAAGTGCTCGCGCACGATGGCTTGGGCAATGGCGCGGTTGAGCGTCGAACCGTAGGTCAACGCCGCCGTCGTCGGCGGCTGGGCGGGGGGCGGGCTGAATGACCACAGCGTCTGCACAATCACCTTGGCGCGCACCCCCGGCCGTGGCGGGCGCCCGTTGGCATAGGCGTCCCAGTCCAGCGGCAGTTCATCGCCCATCAGCAGTTGGGTGACCGGGCGGGTGGCGTGGGGAGTGCCGGTGGCCACCGACATCAGCGTGCCGCCCTCGCGAAATGCCAGCGGTGCGCCGCGGCGTTTGTCGACGCGGTTCAACAGCGGGAACAGCTCGTATTCCTGCACCGCGCTGGGCGATGTACCGCGCAGGATCACGCCCATTCGGGCGCTGCGCGCCAACGCTTCCTCCGGGCTCAGCAGGGCGAGGTCTTTGCCGGGTTCTTTTTTCAGCACCAACAGCTGCAAGTCGGCCTGTTGCAGGTGGTGTCGGTCGGCCAGCGGCAGTTGCGCCAGCAGGTCTTCGATCAGGCTGCTGTAGGCCTGCTTCAGGCGTTCGATGTAGGCCGCGAACGCGCTGTCGAAGCGTTGATGGATGTTGCCCAGGCGCCCGAACGATGGGCGTAGTTGTGCCAGGTCCAGTTGGGGCTCGGTGGACTGCCAGCGGCTGTCGCCCAGTTGGCCATCCATGTGCAACTCCACCAGACTGTGCAGGCTGTAGTTCCGGCGCTCGTGATGGTGCATCGGGAAGCGCAGGCTGCCGCCGGCGAGCGGCGGGACGGGGCGCCACAGGCAGGCTTTGTCCAGCAGCGTCTGGTTGGGGAATAGGTTTTTCAGGTCGGCCAGGGCAATGCTGCGGCGGGTCGGTGGCGCGTCGGCAAAGGTGATCAGGGCTGCCTTCAAGGCGTGCAGGCGTTGGCTGAGGCGCAGCTTCAGCGCGTCGATTTCATGCGCGAGGTAGGCGGTGTTGTCGCGTTCGGGCAGTTCGCCCACGGTGATGGCCCAGTCGAGCAGGGTGCGGGTGGCGAGGTATTCGCGCCACTGTTGTTGCTGGCCGGTCGTGGCGGGCATGGATGCCAGGGCGAGCATGTCGTGGTAGCTCAGTTGGCGCGGTGAGCCGGGCGCCATGGCCTGCGCGATCAAGACCCCTTGCTTGAAACTCATCCAGGCGATCGAGCTGCGAAAGCGCATCGTCGCAGGCAGCCCGCGCACCAGAAACTCCGGCGCGGCGCCGGCCAGCAACAGGTGGGCGGCGAGGGGCGCAGCGCGGGTGGAGACCTTGCAGGTCCGCACCAAATGCAGTTCCAGGTCTTGGCGCACTTCGCCATGGGGCTTGCCCGCGTGGGCGCTCAGCTCGAAACCGGCGATGGGAGCGCCTGCTTCGCCGGCTCCAGGGTCGAGGTCGAGGATCAGGGCGCTCAACACCAACAGGTCGAGGCTGGTCTGGCTGGCGGCTTCGTCCGGGTGCTGGCCGTACCAGTGCAGCGCCGTCACCAGTTGTTGGCCCAACTGCCGCGCCGGTCCGCGCCGCAGCAGTTGTTTGAGCAAGTGGTCGGCCTGGGCGCGGATCGCGTCAGCACTCAGGTCGCCCAGCAGTGTGCCGCACAAGCGGTCAAGCAGGCGTGGGTGGCCATCGGGCAGGCCGTGATTGGCGGTGGCGAGAACGCTGTGGCGCTGTTCGCTGAGCAGTCGTACCGGCGAGTGAGTCGTGGCGCTCAACAGCCCATGATAGTCGTCGAACTCGGGGCGGCGGGGCAGGTTCATCTCCAGGGTTTGCAGGGTGTCCTGGGCTTCGTCGACGCTGGTCGGTGGGGCAAGATCATGCTGTTGCAGCAGTTGCTGGAGGGTGAAGGGGCCGCAGATGGGGTGCGGGACAACGGCGGGATGGTGCGGCGCGCCGGAGTCCGGTGCGGGGTGCAACGTCACGCTGGCCGTGTCGATCACGTGGTCGTTGGGCGGGGCTTGGATCAGGCCTTTCAAGCACTCGGCCATGACGTCGCGGTCATGGTCCTGGGCCAGCCACTGCTGGTGCTGCATCAGGGCGAGATCGGCGTTGGCCAGGTCGCTGACCGGCAGCGTGGTCAACGCCGTCGACTGGCGCAGCGTGTCGATCAGCACGCGGGCTTCGGCGGGTGTGTCGGGCACCGGCAGATCATGGCAATTGAGCAGTTGGGCGAGGCTGAACTGGCCGCTCTGGTGGACAAAGCTCCCCAACTGCTCGGCGACTTCGACCAGGTGTTCGAGCTGGCCGTCCAGGGGCAGCGCCAGCAGTTGTTCGATGCCGATATCCACCAGCCCGCCCCAGGCTTTTTTGCCGCTGAGCCGGCGTGTGGCGGGATCGAACATATACGTGCCGGGTTGCAGGCCGTCGACCGCTTCCAGCGCCAGGAACGACGGGTTGCGGGTGATGGCGTCGAGTAACGCGGCGCCGGTTTGCTGGGCGGTGGCCCAGAACGAACCGGAGTCGAGTTTGAAATAGCTCCTGTAGCAGGAAAACAGGCTGAAATCGTCGTCGTCGAGCAGGGCTTGCAGTTGGTCGGCGATCTGTTGCCGGTCTTGATTCAACCGCTTCAACCCGTCATCCAGCCCCGCCTTGGGCTCGGCGAAACTGTTCGATTGATCGAGCGCCTGGGAGATCACCCTGCGCTCGCCGCGATGCTCTGGGTAGGGATAGCCATAGAAATTCAGCACCGATTGCGCCGGCAGTTCGAGCGGCGCGGTTTCGAGCGGCACGTCCAGGCCGGCCAGGTCCACCGGCAGGCGCGTGGCCCAGGCCCGCAGGTGTGGGCGGCTGAGTGCGCGGCGGTACACCTGCAGCCAGCAGCCCAGGGTGGAGTGCTCGGGCACGATCACTGTGGTGGAGTCGCCGTTTGTCAGGTGATTGAACAACGCGCTGATCAATTGGCCATCGGCGGCCAGGCGTCGTGCCCGGCCTTGCTGGAGTACGTCGAGGGTGGTCGGCATGGGGAGATCCTTTCGCTGGGATTGCCGTCCTGGCAATCGAAGCACCCCATGGTGAAGGGGCGGCCCGGCGGCGGGTATGGCGATGCTTCCCGTTCGGCCGTGGCCGGCTTCCGCGTTGTCCGCCTGATGGGCTGAAAGTATTGAAACAGAGCCTTCTGCTGGGTATATACGGCCTAGGTAGGGGCATGACGCTGCACCAAAGCTGTGCAATACTCGGCGCGCGTCAAACGGAGAAAATCCTTACGCTATCCAGGTAATGCCCCTCCACAAAAGCCGCTTTTACCGCGAGTTCTCGCTGAATCTTGCCGTTTATTAAGTGAAAAACCCTGGGTTGAGCTTTTTATACTGCACCCCCGCTGAACTGGCCCTGGCCAGACGGGTTGGCCCATGAGGCGAACCCGGTGTGAGGCGTCCTGGCGGACCTGCTGCGACGTCGAGTACTCGGTGGCTTAATCCAATAACAAGACGAGGTTGTACCCCTATGCCAGTTGGCAACCACCTGCCTCATGGCGAGACCGCTCAGGGCGGCCCGCTGAAACGTGAACTGGGCGAACGGCATATTCGCCTGATGGCCCTCGGCGCCTGCATCGGTGTCGGCCTGTTCCTTGGCTCGGCCAAGGCCATTGAAATGGCCGGCCCGGCGATCATGCTCTCTTACATCATTGGCGGCCTGGCGATCCTGGTGATCATGCGCGCGCTTGGCGAAATGGCGGTCCACAACCCTGTCGCCGGCTCGTTCAGTCGCTATGCCCAGGATTACCTCGGCCCGTTGGCGGGCTTTCTCACTGGTTGGAACTACTGGTTCCTGTGGCTGGTGACCTGCGTCGCGGAAATCACCGCCGTGGCCGTGTACATGGGCGTCTGGTTCCCCGATGTGCCGCGCTGGATCTGGGCCCTGGCGGCCTTGATCAGCATGGGCACGATCAACCTGATCGCGGTCAAGGCGTTCGGTGAGTTCGAGTTCTGGTTCGCCCTGATCAAGATCGTCACCATCATCGCCATGGTCATCGGTGGCGTCGGCATCATCGCGTTCGGTTTCGGCAATGACGGCGTGGCGCTGGGGATTTCCAACCTGTGGGCCCACGGCGGCTTCATGCCCAACGGTGTGCAGGGTGTGTTGATGTCCCTGCAAATGGTGATGTTCGCCTACCTGGGCGTGGAAATGATCGGCCTCACCGCCGGTGAAGCGAAGAACCCGCAGAAGACCATCCCGAATGCCATCGGCTCGGTGTTCTGGCGCATTCTGTTGTTCTACGTCGGCGCGTTGTTCGTGATTCTGTCGATCTACCCGTGGAATGAAATCGGCACCCAGGGCAGCCCGTTCGTGATGACCTTCGAGCGTCTGGGCATCAAGACCGCCGCCGGCATCATCAACTTCGTGGTGATCACCGCTGCATTGTCGTCCTGCAACGGCGGCATCTTCAGCACCGGGCGCATGCTCTACAGCCTGGCGCAGAACGGCCAGGCCCCCGCGACCTTCGGCACCACCTCGCGCAACGGCGTACCGCGCAATGCGTTGCTGCTGTCGATCGCTGCGTTGCTGCTGGGCGTGCTGCTCAACTACCTGGTGCCGGAGAAAGTCTTCGTCTGGGTCACCTCGATTGCCACCTTCGGCGCGATCTGGACCTGGGTGATGATCCTGCTGGCGCAGCTCAAGTTCCGTAAGAGCCTGAGCCCGGCGGAACAGGCGGGCCTCAAGTACCGCATGTGGCTGTACCCGGTCAGTTCCTACCTGGCATTGGCGTTCCTGGTGCTGGTGGTGGGCCTGATGGCGTACTTCCCGGACACCCGCGTCGCGCTGTATGTCGGCCCGGTATTCCTGGTGCTGCTGACGGTGCTGTTCTACACGTTCAAATTGCAACCGACCCAGATTGCCCAAGGCGTCGCGCGCTCGGCGTAACGCTTGCTCAAGGCGGCCTGTGGCGCACAGGCCGCCTTGATGCGCTCAATCGCGCGGCAACGCGTGAAGGGCGGCGTCCGTCAACTGGCCGATGAGGCGGTTGCGCTCGACGGTCTGCGTGTCGATCAGCGCTTGCAGGCGGTCGAGGTGTTCATCGGAGTGTTTGTCCGGCAGCTCCTTTTGCAAGAGCCCGATCTTGTAGCGGGTCACTTCCTTGATCGTCAAGAAGGGCGCGGGAAAGCGTCGTTCCAGGTAGTCGAGCCAGAAGTCGCAGGTTTTGTATGCGTTCACCAGCCCAGGGGAATCCTTCAACCCGCGCAGCATTTGACGCGCCTGTTGGACATCGTTGTCGACCACGCCGTACCCCTCCACTGAATACAACATTTGGTCCGCCTGGACCGGCAGGTTGAATTCCTCGCGCAACATCACCCGATAGAACAGGGTGATTTCGGCGGGGTCCGGCGAACGCCCTTGCGCGGTCAAGCGGCTGATGTGATCGTCGGCGAACTGGTCGAGCTGCTCCAGGTAATACACTTGTTTGGCCAGGCCGAGCAGTTCGCGGTCGATGCGGTTTTCGTCGTATCGAGCGAGGGTCTGATGCACTCGGTGCATGAGCTCCATGTTGTTGAACAGCAGTATGGCGCCGTCGCCACAGGTGCCCGCCGCATGGGTGTTGAGGAACACTTTTTCGCGCAGCTCGGTGGAGTTGCTCAGGCCATCGAGCAGGTTCCAGACCCGGAATGTCAGTTTTTTACGTGCATTTCCAGCGATGGTGTACTCCAGAGACTTGGTCAAGTCCGCCAACACTCTGAAGACATCATCGGGACGGGCGCCTTCATGGCTTGACAGACCGTTCCACAGTTCTCTGGCGCTGTCGTGTTTAAAGGGTTTCAGGTGGACCAGCCAAGGCAAAATGCCGCGTTCGGCGGGCGGCGTGTGGGCGATGCCGGGGAGGGAGCCCCCTACGGCCATGCCAATGTCGACTTGGTATTGCCTAATGCGCTGCAAGGTTTGGGGCGACAGCGGATTGTCATGCAGGAACGTCGAACGATTTCGGATGATGGCTCTGGGGTGGGTAAACACGCGCTCGGGAATGCTGGAGATCTGGTTTTCCTGCAAGTACAGGGTGTTCAGATTCGCGTGATCTGCGGCGCCGATCGGCCATTGTTGGGTATGGGTTGCTCTTAAATCCAAGGTCGAGAGTTGGCTCATTCGCGTGACGTCGAGCGTGATCCCCAGGGGGTTGTAACCCAGGTTGAGGTTTTCCAGGTTGACCATGGCGGCGAGGCGTGCGGCGGACTCCTCGGTTAAAACCAGCGCGTTGCCTTCCAGGTTCAGGCGGGTGAGTTGCGTCATCTGGGTGATGGCGGTCGGTAGCTCGCTCAACTGGCAGTCGATTTGCAGGGCCCGTAAGCCTGGGAAGAGCGCGAGGAATGCATGGCCCGAGGCGGGGAAGCTGTCCCCGGCGATACTCAGGTGCTCGATGTGCTCGAAGCCCCTGAACCCGTTGATAAAGGCCGCCGTGGGCAGATCGATGGTGTCCAGTTGCAATGTCAATGACTCAGCATGAAACAACCCATCGATGTAGACCTGTGGCGGCTCATCCCGTCGCCAGGCCCTGCGCAGTGTGTTGGCGATATGGCGACGACGGCCCAGATGGAGGCCCAGTGGGTCGGTTTCGTCGTTGTCGGTGTCACGAGGGGTGTCGCTCCAGCGGGTCAGTTCAATGTCCATGAAGCTGTATTCGGCCTGGCGTCGGTCAAGCTCGATCAGGGCGGCCGGCTCATCCAGGTTGAGCCAGCGGATGAAGGCGCGGGCGGTGTCATTGTCGAACCGGGGGTAGAGTTCCTGGACCCTGCTCACCAGGTCCGGCGCGCGATTACCGCCGAATGGCCACAGCCAGTTCCAGACGGGGTACACCAGAAATGAGCGATCCAGGCCCATCGGCGGTTGCAGCCAGGGTTGCAGGTGCGGCAGGTCCAGCAGGCTTTTTATCGCCACGCGCTGGGACAGCGCCAGCTTGGCGATCTGCTCCTGAAGTGGCGCGAGGTCGTCTTCATGTGTGATTCCCAGCGTGCTCCGTTCAGTGTCGGTCAACGTCTGGATGATGGCTGACAGCAGGTTGCTGCCGCTGCCGACGGGCGCGGCGAGAGGCGCTCCTTGTGAGTCGTAGGCGTGGTAGACCTGGTGTTGCTTGACCAGCACTTTTTGGCGCGTCCCGGCCGGGTTGCCGGCGGCTTCGATGCTGGAGCCGCTGAAGTGTCGGTCGCGGACTTCGATGCGCAGGTCGCTGGGCCAGCCGGGCACGGTGTTGAGCAGGTGCAGGATGATCCGGTCGCTGTCCGGGTTGATCAGGTTGTCCAGGTACAAGCCCTCGAAGGCGCGGTTCAGACGCACCTCGTGGGCGGTCAGTCGGGCTGTTTCGCCGAGGCGCAGGCTCACCTTGCCGTGTTCGTGCAGTTGCTTGAGTTCGCGGGGCGTTGCGTGGTCGAGGATGCTGTCGACGGTGTTGTTGGGTAAGTCGGCATGTGCGGCCTTGAAGCGTTCGCGCGCGACGTTGGGGCTGCGGTGCTCGCTCTCTTGGTAGAGCGAATTGAACAGATGGTTGGTTTCTTTCTCGGCGAACTCGACGATTTTTTTCACCAGTTTGAACAAGCGCTCTTCAGCGGAGCTGGGCAATTCGCCCAACAAGGCATTGATCAGCGTGTCGTAGCCGGTGAGTTGGTTCAGCAGGCGGGCGTCCCTGTAGTCCTGCTCGGTCACGAGGATTGTTTCAGCGTTCGGGCCCGCACTGGCCGGGTATTGATAGCGCACCTCGTTCCCGGTGCCGACGATCTGCAGTCTGTGGTTGTCCGGCCATCCCGGCAACGCGGAGATCACCAGCAATTGCAGGGCCGGCTCGGCTTCCTGGGTGTTGGGGTTCACCCGCAGTGCGTTGATGAAGTGTTGAATCTGTTGCTCGATCTTGAAGCGTTTGCAGGTGTCGGCCAACAACGGCGGCACCGGGTGGGTGGCACGGTGTACCTGGCGCAGCACGTGGTCCGGGGTGTCGGTCAGGGCGAGGATTTGACTGGCCCGTTCCTGCGTAAACGCGTAGTCCTCGTGCCCCAGGCGGTGGAATAGCTGGTGGGTGTCCCAGGTCATCGGGTTCTCGCTGGCCAGGCGCCAGGTGCCCTGGCCGTTGTGCTCCAGGAGCGGGGTGTCGACACCGATTTTTTTCGGGTGCTTGAGCCGCCATTTGAACAGCGTTTTATCGAAGACGATGCGGAACAGGCTGCCGAACAGCGGCAGGTATTCGTTGCCCTCAATCATGAAGATCCCGTCGGTCCTGGGTTTGAGGCCAGGTGACAGCATTAGGTTGTGTTGGTAGGGCACCAGCGAGCCATTGACCAGGCTGACGTGACCTTGGGGGTTGCGTCGGGCGCTCATGTTGTCCCCCAGGGTTTTGCGCAGGCCCTTGGCGTCGGTGACACTGCTCATGCCCAGTTGTTGACGTTCGTGGGGGTGGAGCACCGAGGCGATGGCCAGGTAGAAGCTGTCTTGGGCGGGTGAGACGGGGATTTCACTGTCGTTGCGGATGTCATAGGCCTGGTAGCGACCGCCGGGGTGCAAGCGCAGGTTGACGGTGAGGTCGTCCGCACCGCTGGGCACGAAGGTCTCGCCCTGGCTGACATCCGTGACCACGAAGGGACGCTTGAGGGTGTCGCGGATCAGCGCGCCGGCAAATTCCCGGGCCCAGAGGTCAGTGTCGGCATTGAAGTCGCGGGGGTTGTACAGGCTGTCGATCACCGCGTCGATGCGCAACGCGGTACGTTGGCGATCGAGTGTTTCAACGAACGCTACCGGCAGGGTGCCACCGCTCAGAAACGCCTCTTGCTGGCGTGCTGTCAGCGGGTGCTCGGCGAGTAATCGCGCAAGGTTGGCGGCGGTCAGGGGCGGGTTCAGGTCGCGCAGTTTTTTCAACAGGGGCGTGACGGTAATCAAGGCCGGTGACACCTTGACCGGCAGAAACCGTCTTGCCGCCGGTGCGGCGGCGAGTTCCGCTTTTTCGTAGCCCCAGTAATCGAACAGCGCCGAAAACAGCGCGTGGCGCTCAAGGCTTGCCAATGCGCCAACCTGTTGGCGTACGCTGCTGACGCGCGCGTCCTCGGAGGCGTTGGGTTGGTCCTCTTTACCCAGGGCCGAGTCGCGTGGTTGCTGGCGGATGATCAGTTGAAGCAGGTGCTCGTTGCCCTCGGGGCCGCTGCCCGCGTCGCTGAGGTCTGTGTAGCTGCCATCCTCGCGGCGCTTGAGGTTGATGGCATGGGGGCGTGGGGGTGGTTGCTCGGTTTTGCCGTAGGTCTCGATCCGCGTGCCTTGTGCATCGTGGATATGCAGCAGGGTGTCGGTCGGCCAGCCGTTGAGTTGGGTCAGCAGGCAGAAGACCGTGCTGTCGGCATGCGCCGGCAGTTGGCCGGGTTGGGGGAACCGCTCGATGATTTGCTGGATGACCTGATCGACCTGCAGTCGCCGGGCGCCTTCGATCAGGTTCAACGGTGCCGGCTGGGCGCGCCACACGCGATCCAGCGTATCGCGAGTGGTGGCGGTGCTGCGTAGCATGTGTTCAAGGTCGGCCGACGGGATCGTCGACGCCCCGTTGAGCAGCATGCGTTGCAGCAACTCCGGGTTGGACAGGAGATGGGCATTGTGCAAATCGAAGGTCCAGGTCTGGAGCTCTGGGGCGAATATGATCGCTGGGGTGTAGCCGTCTTTACCGCGTGTGAGTACGTAGCGTTTGTGCGCGTCGTCGAATTTGACTTCGATCAGCACATCCATCTCGCCCTGGCGCAGTTTGGCGTAGAGGTGACCCTCGACCACGTAAATGCCCAACGCGTTGGGCGTGATACCGTTGACCAGGCGCTGGTTGTCGTGGGCATACGGTTGGGCGTCGGCTTTCCAGAGCCCATGGCTGCCGTCGGCGCGCGTGATTTTGTACGGGTTGCCGAGTTTTTCCAGGTACGCGTGCATGCGTTGGCGATGGGCCCTTCCGGCGGTTGAGATCAGCTTGCCGCTGACGGCCAGGTCGGTGACATCGGCCAGCGCCGAGGCAAATCCGCTGGCTTCGCCCTTGGCCAGCTCATTCACGCCCTGGGCGGCGCTGTAGGTCAGGCTGCCCATGACCGCGAGTTGCATGACCCGGTTCATGCCGGTGACGCCGCCGGGCAATGGCGTAAGCAGCATCTGCAGCACTTCGCCGGCAATCGCTGCCGCCGCATCTTTGAGGGCTTGCCAGTCTTTTTCCGAGCGGGTTTGCGCCAGTGTGTCCAGGTCTGACTGAAAGCGCTGGATCTGGCGATAGGCACACGCCTGCACCAGGGTGATTGCGCGCCCGGATTTGATGTCGGTGTTGAAGCGGATGTTGTCCAGGGTCTTTGTTGAGAAGGCCAGGTGAAAACCGTCGTACACATAAGCGCCTAACCAACTGAACCCCTTCAGATGCGGCGCTTTGTTGATCAGTGATCTGAACACCGACAGCCCGATCAACGGCAATTGCCGGGAGAACCAGCCCAAGTCTTTTTTCGCGTGGCTGTCAGTGAGTTGTGTGCGAAACGCGTACTCGGCGGCCTGGGCATCGTCGTGGTATTGCAACGCCCCGCCGGGACGGAAAGGGAAGTAGGACAACACGCCCAGGCTGGCCACGCGAATCAGCATTAAGGGCACGGGGATGCAACTGTCCCAGGGGACGAAGGGCACGGAGATCAGGGGGGTGATACCGGAGCTCAGGTTCAGCGTGTCGAACGGCAATTGCGCGCCAGTGCCTTCGATGGCGGCGTTGAGTCGCGTGTAGATCTCCAGGGTGACGCCGGTAGTGGCACGGTTGCGGTAGGCTTCGATTACGTCGAACAGCAGGCTGGCCTTGGCCGACGCCTCGAACAATGGGCGCAACGGCCCGCCCGGCGCCATGGCGGTACGGGCTTTGTCGCGCAACTGAGCGCCCAGGTCCAGCGTGCGGGCGGCTTCGATGAAGGCCAGTGCGCCCAGGCTTCTGTCGTTGTCCGGCCCCACGATATAGCTGGCTTCCACCAGGCTGAAACCCGAGTCCCCGTGAATGGAGTGGGTGAAACCGTAGTTGAGACAGGCCGCTTCCCACAGCGACATGTGCTTGAGATGCTCAATGTAATGGAAGTCGTAATGGGCCCGACGATAGCGTGCGGCGGGCAGGGGCACGGTATTGAGCGGAAGGAGCGGCTGCGGCGGGTCCCAGGGGAAGCCCTGCTCCCGTTTCTCTTTGTAGCGGGTGAACAGGGTGTATTGCTCGGGATCGCGCCCGCCGATTTTTTCCCGCAGTTGCGCAAGGCCTTGAGTCTTAAAGTCGCGGGTCAGCGCTTGCTGGGCGTGTTCCAGAGCGGTCAAGGCGCTCAATGCTTCGCGTTGCAACCTGACGTAGCGGGCTTTTTCCTGTGGGTTCAAGCTGCTCATGGCTTGAATCACGTTGTTCTGAATCTGCTCAAGGGCTTGTTGCCGTGACCAGGAACTGCTGGACTGCAAGTTGCCTGATAACCCGTTGAGTCGTTGATAAGTTGACATCAGCCATACCCTTTCACGATAAGTGGAAGGGCATGGAAGCACCGTCGCGAAAACGGCCGGGGCTATCTATTTAATGATGACGTGGGCAGTGAGCGACGCGCTTGCAACCTGCTGTCCAGGCGTTTGTTGAATTCCAGCCAGGTCGCCAGAGCGCCCATCAACACCACGCCTGCCAACGCGCTGAATAGCTGCATGGCCAACGCGTCGCCGGCCAGGGCGTTGAGCATGTCCGCCAGCGGTGCGAGCAGCACGCCGAGACAGAACACCTCCAGGGAATAGCGGCCCATGCGGCAACTCTGTTGCGCCAGCCAATGGCGGGTCCAGCCGGCATGGGGCAAGAGCTTGGCGGTGACATAAGCCAGCGCCAGGAAGTGCACCAGGCGCACCGGCGACAGGTCGGTCTTGCTGATGGGGTACAGCCGTTCGCTGAGCCACGCGGGCATCAGCGCGTCATGCACCTCGGGCCAGCGCCAGGCCAGCGTGATGATCGCGGCCAGCAGCGAGTAGCCCGCCGCTGCCACAAACAGCGGCTGACACAGTAGCGCGCGGCGCTCTGCCGGGCGTGGCCGGCGGGCATGAATCGCCGCCGCGCCGCCGAGCACAAACAGCAACTGCCAGGTGACGGGGTTGAAGTACCACACGCCATCGGCAATCGCCCGCAGGTTCCAGCCCATCCACGGCGCCAGCAGGTACACGCTCAGCGACACGGCCACCACCGCCCAGGTCTGGCGCAGCAGCAACGGCAGCACCAGCGGCAGCCCGCCGAGCAGCACGATGTACAGCGGCAGCGGGTCCATCAGGTTGGGCTTGAAGCGCAACAGCAATTCATCGGTGAGCGCCTGCTGCGGGTGGGTGACGAAGTGCGTCAGGCCCATCTCTTCGACCAGGTCGCGGGTTTCCACATGGCTGTTGGCGAAGAACACGATGCCCATCAGCATCGCCAGCAAAAAGATATGCACCACATACAGCACCCAGGCGCGCCGCAGGATTTTCAGCGAGGCGATCCAGTAGCCGTCGCGTTGCAGGACGTTGCCGTAGGCCAAAACGGCGGCGTAACCGGCGAGGAACACAAACACCTCTGCCGCATCGCTGAAACCGATGTTGCGCAGGGTGATCTGGCCGAGGGGGTTGTGGGGGACGTGATCCCAGAAAATGAAGATCAACGCCAGGCCCCGAAAAAAATCGATGCGCGGGTCGCGTCCGTTCAGCATGGCAGCGGGCTCTTGTACGAAAGGTTTAGTAATGACTGGCGCGCGCGGCTGTTGTCTTACGCCGCACGTCGAGCGGGCGCAGGTTGGCGGTATTTGTAAGCGATTGCAAAGGCTGGGTATTACTGAATGTCTCAATGGCGCGGGGGGCTACCTGTTAATTCTGACAGTAGACGGACCGCAGGCGCCGTGGCTTGCTAGAGCAAGGCCTGACGGGGCAACGGTATGACCAGATTGTGGAAGGGATTCTCCAGCTACACAGTGATTGGCATCGCCAATACGCTGATCCATTGGCAGCTGTTTTTCGTGTTCCGGGCCGCATTGGAGCTCAGCCAGGCGGTGAGTAATGTCCTCGCGTTTTGCGTGGCAGCGTCCTTTTCGTTTTATGTCAACGCGATCTACACCTTTGCCATGCCCCCTTCGCTGCCGCGTTACGCGCTGTTCATGGCCTGCATGGGCGGTGTGAGCCTGGGCGTGGGGTGGCTGGCGGATCGTTGGCAGGTGCCGGGGATTCTCACCGTGGCGGTGTTTTCGCTGATCAGCCTGGTGTGCGGGTTTTTGCTGTCCCGGTGGGTGGTGTTTCGCGAGCGTGGGCAATGAGGGTCTCGCTGGTGGTGCCTGTGTATAACGAGGAGCAGGCGCTGGGCGTGTTTTACCGCAGCGTGCGGCAAGAGGCCTCGTTGCACGAGCAGACGCTTGAGATCGTGTTTATCAACGACGGCAGTTCCGACCGCACCGCCGAGCATGCCCGGGCTATCGCCTTGGCCGATAGCGGCGTGGTGCTGATCAACTTCTCGCGTAACTTCGGCAAAGAAGCCGCGCTGTTCGCCGGGCTCGAATATGCCACCGGAGATGCGGTAATCCCGATGGACGTGGACCTGCAAGACCCGGTCGAGGTCATCCCGCACCTGTTGGCCGAATGGCAAAAAGGCGCCGACGTGGTATTGGCCAAACGCAGGGATCGCTCCAGCGACGGCTACCTCAAACGCCGCAGTGCGTCGCTGTTCTATCACCTGCTCAATCGTATTTCCTACACACACATTGAAGAAAACGTCGGCGACTTCCGGTTGATGGACCGCAAGGTGGTGGACGTGATCAAGGCCTTGCCCGAGCAGCAACTGTTCATGAAAGGCGTGTTGTCCTGGGCCGGCTTCAACGTCGCGATTGTCGAGTACGACCGCGCGCCCCGTGCTGTCGGCCAGAGCAAGTTCAACGCCTGGAAACTGTGGAACCTGGCACTGGATGGAGTCACCTCGTTCAGCACCTTGCCGCTGCGGTTGTGGAGCTATATCGGCGGCGGTATTTCGCTGCTGGCGCTGGTGTACGCCGGGTATCTGGTGGTGGACAAAGTGTTGTTTGGCAATGCGGTGCCGGGGTATCCGTCGTTGATGACGGCGATCTTGTTTTTGGGTGGGGTGCAACTGATCGGGATCGGGATATTGGGCGAGTATGTGGGGCGGATTTATATGGAGGCCAAGCATCGGCCGAGGTATGTGGTGAAGGATGTGTTGAATAGTTCAGGTAAATGTCAATTTCAAAGGCCGGATAATGAATCGGAGATGAGTAAGTGAACCTAAAAAATACGTTGGCTTCAATTGGGTTTACGCGTGATTTGCCTTTTTTTTTAATGATTGTCGGGCTTGCTGTAGCACTCCGATTCTATAACTTAACGGGTGCGTCTATCTGGTCTGATGAGGCATTTAGTCTGTTGTTTGTCACGTATTCGTACTCTGATATATGGGTGTTGAGCACTGTGGATGTTCACCCGCCTCTTTATTATTTTATACTGCGGGCCGTGATGCAGGGGGCGGGCAGCGATAGCTTAATCTGGATGAGGGGGTTCAGTGCAGTCGTAGGCGTCCTGAATGTAATTTTGGGTATGGTATTAGCCAGGCTGATCTCTACGCGCCGGGCATCCTTGATAGCCGGGTTATTTCTTGCCTTGTTGCCTATTGCAGTGCGCTATAGCCAGGATGTACGCATGTATGCGCTGATGGGGTTGTTACTAACGGCTGCCACAATCGCACTGGTGTGTTGGGTCAGGGATTCTGCCAGAACAGGCTACTTGGTGATCTATGTGTTACTGATGGGGGCGGGGTTTTATACTCATTATTTTGCAGTGTTTTGTGCGCTTTCACACTGGCTGTACATTGTGTTTCTGCAGTTTCGCAAGCCTGGAGTGAATAGCTATATATCAGCTCCGGCTTGGTGGTTGGCAAATATTGCGATCGCTCTGCTATTTGCCCCCTGGTTACCGAGCTTTATTAATCAGACTCATAACACTTGGGCGATAGGGTGGATTTCAGAGGTAACGTGGTACAGCTTGCCTTCCGCAATATGGCGATTTCTTATATTAGAGGATGCTAAGGATTATCAGAGCGTGGTTTATTGGATGTTGCCCGTGGTGTGTTGGATAAGTGGTTTGGCAGTTCTTTTCAATGACAAAAGCAAATGGTCTTCTCAGGTATTAATTGCTGTGTGTTTTTTTGTTCCTGTGCTAGGGGGTTTTCTCATCTCTTTGGTAAAACCTTTGTTTGTAGAGCGATATTTGTTTTTTTCGGCAGTAATGCTTGCTGTTGTTATGGCTGTGGCCGTTGATAAAATTAAAAATGCGGTGTTGTTTGTAGTCTCGGCTATGGTATTTTTAAGTGTTGAAATTTTTGGATTGATGAATTTTTATTGGGGTGAAACCACAATGAATAATCCAAGTAGGGTTCAGGTTGATAAAATGAATGAGCTGATGCTTGAGTATGAGCAAGGGCGTGGGCCGGGCGATGCAATAATTGTATATGACCCCTATATATTTTACGCTGCAATTTATTACGATAAAGGCAGAAGCAGGGTTTTATTATATACGCCGCCTACTTCGGATGGGCGATCAGGCCGACCCAATGGCAAAGGTTTTTCTATGCCGATGGATAAATATCCAGAGAGCACTTATGTCGATAGCTTTGAAGGGCTTATCCCGCCAACTCGTCGCGTATGGTGGATCGCAAATTTTGAGCAGGCGCAGCGGTCCGCCATTCGATTTCCCCGTAACTGGCGCTCTGTACATCAAGAGCGTAAAGGTGATCAGATTCTTGAACTTTATGTTATATGCGAAGCGAATCCGATAACTGATGTTGAGGTATGCGAGTAAGCCGCTGATGATGTAATGTCGGCGGCTGCCCCTGTCTTTTTCCTGTAGGTGTTCGTATGGGGAGGAGGCAGGATTGTGCTCAAGCCACTTTTACTTCACTGGGCTCAAAACTATCCGCCCGCGCCATCTGCCACATGCGCGAATAAAACTCGCCGTTCACTTCCCCGGTCAGCAATTCCCCAGGCTTGAGGAACACATGCAGCTGTGAGAACAGCTTGATCTCGGTCGCCGACATGCGTCGCACCAGATGCTTGGCCGACAGTTGCGACGGGTGTTCCAGGCCCGCTGCCGCGAGCATTTCGGCCAGGGCCTTGAGGGTGTTGCGGTGGAAGTTGAACACGCGCTGGGCCTTGTCCGGCACGACCAGGGCGCGTTGGCGCAGTGGGTCCTGGGTGGCGACGCCGGTCGGGCATTTGTTGGTGTGACAGCTTTGCGACTGGATGCAGCCGATGGCGAACATGAAGCCGCGCGCCGAGTTGGCCCAGTCGGCGCCGATGGCCAGGACGCTGGCGATGTCGAAGGCGCTGACGATCTTGCCGCTGGCGCCGAGTTTGATCTTGTCGCGCAGGTTCAAGCCCACCAGGGTGTTATGGACGAACAGCAGGCCGTCGCGCAGCGGCACGCCGATGTGGTCGGTGAACTCCACGGGCGCGGCGCCAGTGCCGCCCTCCTTGCCGTCGACCACGATAAAGTCGGGGAGGATGCCGGTTTCGAGCATGGCCTTGGCGATACCCATGAACTCCCACGGATGACCGAGGCAGAACTTGAAGCCCACCGGCTTGCCGCCGGACAACTCACGCAATTGGGCGATGAAGTGCATCAACTCGATAGGCGTGGAAAACGCGCTGTGGCGCGACGGCGAGACGCAATCTTCGCCCATCAGGATGCCGCGTGTCTCGGCGATTTCCTGGGTGACTTTGTGCTTGGGCAGAATCCCGCCATGGCCAGGCTTGGCGCCCTGGCTCATCTTGATTTCAATCATGCGTACTTGCGGGTTCTGGGCCTGCACCGCGAAGCGTTCCGGGTCGAAATGGCCGTCGCGGGTACGGCAGCCGAAGTAGCCGCTGCCCAGTTCCCAGGTCAGGTCGCCGCCGTTTTCGCGGTGGTAGGGGCTGATGCTGCCTTCGCCGGTGTCGTGGGCGAAGTTACCCAGCTTGGCGCCCTGGTTGAGCGCGCGGATCGCGTTGGCGCTCAGAGAGCCGAAGCTCATGGCCGAGATATTGAATACCGAGGCCGAGTACGGCCGCTTGCATTGCGGGCCGCCGACCATCACGCGAAACGAGCTCGGGTCAGTCAACGGCGCGGGGCGCATGGAGTGGCTGATGAACTCGAAGCCCGACTGGTACACGTCGATCAAGGTACCGAAGGGTTTGTCGGCGGTTTCGTTCTTGGCGCGCGAGTAGACCAATGAGCGTTGCGCCCGGGAAAAGGGCAGGGCGTCGCTGTCGGACTCCAGCAGGTACTGGCGGATCTCCGGGCGAATGCCCTCGACCAGGTAACGGATATTGCCCAGGATCGGGTAGTTGCGGCGTATCGCGTGGCGGCTTTGCAGCAGGTCGAAGAGGCCGAGCAGGCTGAGGACGCCGGTGACCAGGGTAATGGGCCATAACCATTCATGTTCGACAAAGGGCAGGCTGGCGAGGGTAAACATCACGCATACGGCAAACACCGCGTAGCGGCTTAGCAAGGACAGGCTCATACGGTTACCTTGGGATCGGACTCTTCTGGTCGGTGCGGCATTCTGCGCCAGTAAGGAAACCCTGAACAACCTGTAGGTGCATTCGCTTGGGTCGCATAGACACGGCGGACTGGCCCGATATAGACAGTTGGCGTGAGGCGTTCCGGCCTTACCTCTAAGGCCGTTCCAGTGTCCGGAGCGGCTTTTTTTGACGGCGGCACTGACCGCTCGTCGCCCTCCCTCAGCGCCTATTCAACTGTCGGTTGAATATATCGACAACCCATGTAGAACTGGTCATTAACGAATAACGTTAAGCATTAAGCGATGATCAGAAGCTTTAAATGCGCCGAAACCCCAAAACTGTTTGAAACCGGTCGAACCCGACGTTGCTCTGCTGTCGTTTCCGTGGTGGAACGACAGCTGAGCATGCTGGATGCGGCGGTTGAACTCGCTGACTTGCGCTCACCGCCCGGGAATAGGCTGGAACCGTTATACGGTGACAGAGAGGGGCAACACAGTATCCGAATCAATGGTCAATTCCGGGTCTGTTTCATTTGGGGGCCTCACGGCCCTGAAAATGTTGAAATTGTGGATTACCACTGAGGTGAATGATGTTTAAGAATGGCATGCGACCTGTACATCCTGGGGAAATACTCAAGGAAGAGTACCTGGAACCGCTGGGCCTGACCGCAGCCGCTCTCGCAAGGGCGCTGCATGTTTCCGCCCCTACGGTGAATGACATTGTATTGATGCGTCGGAGCATCAGTGCGGACGTTGCATTACGCCTGGCAGTCGCGTTGGAGACATCTGCACAGTTCTGGCTGAACCTGCAGACCGCCTATGATCTGCGCACTGCGGAAATTGCCAAAGGCGCCCAGATTTACAAAGAAGTCGAGAGAGTTGCGCATTGCGCATGAGCTCGTATCGGGTCCTATTCGAACTCGATGGAAAGTTCGGGCGTTGATCCAACCGTTGCGTGATGCTTTTTCGAACGGGCCTACACCGCTGTTTGGCGAATGGGCAGCACTACCCGGAACGTGGTGCCTTTGCCCAGTTCGCTGCTGACGGAGATTTCGCCATGGTGTTTCTTGACGATGCCGTAGGAGAGTGACAGCCCCAACCCCGTTCCTTCGCCCACCGGCTTGGTGGTGAAGAACGGATCGAAGATTTTCAGCTGGGCGTCCGGGGCAATCCCGCAGCCGTTGTCCGCGATTTCCAGCCAGATGTTCTCGCCGTCCACGCCGTTGCTGATGGTTATGGTGCCGCGCTCCGGCCCGATGGCTTGCGCTGCGTTGATCACCAGGTTCATCACCACTTGGTTGAGCTGCGAGGCCAGGCATTCGATTTCCGGCAAGGGCGCATAGTGCTTGATGACGTCGGCTTTGTACTTGAGCTCGCTGGCGACGATGTTCAGGGTCGAATCGATGCCTTGTTGCAGGTTGGCCCACTGCCAGGTCTGGTCGGTGTCCACTCGGGAAAAGTCTTTCAAGTCCTTGACGATCTGCGCCACACGGCCAATGCCTTCCTTGGATTCGTGAATCAGCGTCGGAATATCTTCCCTGAGAAAGTCCAGGTCCAGGCGTTGGCGCAGGGCTTGGAGCTGATCATCGCCGATCGCGGCTTCGGCCTGGCGGTAGGCATCGAGCATCTGCTGCAGCTGTTTGAAATAGCCTTCGAGGGTGCCGAGGTTGGAGGAAATGAACCCTACCGGGTTGTTGATCTCGTGCGCCACGCCCGCGGCCAGTTGCCCCAGGGACGCCAGTTTTTCCGATTGCACCAACTGGCTTTCGAGCTGTTTGCGTTCGTCGATCTCCTGTTGCAGGGCCTGGCTGGCCTGGGTCAGCGCTTGGGTACGCTGTTCCACCAACAGCTCCAGGTGGCTGGTTTGCAAGGACGCGCGGCGGGCCATGTCCCATTTGGCGGTCAGGGTGTTGGCCATTTGCTGGACTTCGATATTGTCGAACGGCTTTTTCAGGATCAGCAGCCGGTCATGGGCACGCAGGCGAAACAGCAGCTCTTCCCAGGAATAATCCGAGTACGCCGTACACACCACCACCTGCAGGTTCGGGTCGACCTTCCACAGTTCTTCGATGGTTTGCGCGCCGTCCCAGCCCTGGGGCATACGCATGTCGACGAAGGCCAGGGCGTAGGGCAGTTGCGCCGCCATGGCCGCCTCGAGCAGTTGTAAACCTTCCTGCCCACCGTAGGCGGAGTCCAGCTCGAACAGCGGGCTTTGCGGCTGTTTGTCGCTGGTGCCGAACAGCGCGGCTTCCATCGCGTCCAGGGCCTGGTTCTGTTCCAGGGGCGGCTTGAGGATCTTGCGGAAATCTTCGTGAATCGAGGGCGTGTCGTCGATCAGCAGAATGCGCCGGTTCGGTGGTTGGTTCATGCGGGGCCTGCAGCATCGTTGAGGGGGATTTGCAAGGTGAACAGCGCGCCTTTGCCCGGACCATCGCTATAGGCGGTAAGCCGGCCATTCATTTCAATCGCCGCCAGGGCGCAGCTGTGCAGACCGAAGCCATGACCTTCCTTGCGAGTGGTGAAGCCGTGGGTGAAGATCCGCGTCATGTTTTCGGCGGGGATGCCTTCACCTTCGTCTTTGACGCTGATTTGCAGGATGTTGTCCTCTACCGTCTGGATCGACAACGTAATCTGCCGAGGCCGGTCGGTCAGGTTGGACATGGCGTACTTGGCGTTGCTGATCAGGTTGACCATGATCAGCAGCAGCCGGTGTTTGTCGGCCATGATCTGCGGTACGTCGGCGTATTCCTTGACCACTGTCACATGATGGCGATTCAGCGCGCCGGAATTCATGCGCAGCGCGTCGTCCATCAGGGCGCTGACCTGCAAGGGCTCCAGCACGCTGGAAACGCCGGCGTAGGATTGCTGGGTGGAGACGATGTCCTTGATGTGGTCGACGCTTTTGCTCAATTGCGCCAGCTCGTCGGTCAGGCCCTGTTGCTCGACGGCAATGGCTTCCACCAATTGGTTGAGGTAGCCCGGCAGCAGTTTGCCTTTTTCGTCTTCGCGCAGGTAAGTGCCCAGGTCATCGGGGTGTTCGTTGATCAACTGCATGGCCTTGCCCAACCCCAGTGCTTTGCTGGTGCGCAGCTTACGCGCGACCAGGTCGGCGGAGATGTTCACGCTGTTGAGTACGTTGCCCACGTTGTGCAGCACATTGGTTGCGATTTCCGCCATGCCGGCCTGGCGGGCGCTGTCGAGCAGTTCGCTTTGCGCATCCCTGAGCTGGCGCGTGCGTTTTTCCACGCGCTGTTCCAGGCTGGCATTGGCGGTGTGCAGGGCGCGGTTGACGCGGTTGATCACGGTGAAACTGCGCAACAGCCTGATGGCCAGGTACAGCAGCAATGCCACCAGCAGGGTGGAGAACACCAGCAAGTAGTTGTGATACTTCTGGTCGATCAGGTCGGCGGCCTGCTGATCCTGGTTGAGGTGGGTGGTCAGTTCGTCCAGGCGTTCGGCCACGGGAACCGCGGCGATGCGTTCCAACAAGGTGTTGACCAGCGGCTGTTCGCGCAGGATCAGGGCGACGTGGTTGCTGAGAATCTCCACCGGCAGGTGGAAGTCGGCCGGCAAGCGTTCTTTGTTCACCGCCAGCAGGTTCAGGCCCAACAGAATCTCGGCCGCGCGGTCGTCGCTGGCAACCTGGGCGAATTCCATGCTGCTGAGCAGCAGGTCATAGGTGTCGGTGGCCACGCTTTGCAGCGGCAGCCGCTGTTCGTCGTCGAGCCGTGTGAACGCGGCCTGGATATCGTTTTCAGCGGTCGGCAGGAACGCCAGGGAGTTGCGCAGCACGGCGTTATGGGACTTGAACTGGTCGACCAGCCGCGCTTTGTCCTGGATCGCCGCCTGACCGGCATCCAGGCTGGCTTGCCAGCCGGGCAGGTCTTTGGGCGCGTGATACGACTCGTGCTGGCGCAGTTCCTCCCAGATTCTTGTGATCTGCGTCAGCGGCGTCACCAGGGGGTCGTAATTGTGGGTCAGGGCGATTCTGGCCTTGAGCACCTCACTGTCCCACTGGGCGTTGAGCTGCTGCATCTGGCGGATCAGGTCGCGGGATTCGGTGTAACGGCTGGTCTGGTCAGTACTTGATTTGATGTACAGGAACACCAGTATCGATGCCAGCAGCAGGGTCGCGGTGCCCAGTAGTAGTTGGATGACGTAGTGGCGGGAGAGTCTCATGACCGTCTGCTCATAAAGGTTTGCCCGCCCATTGGCCGGTCAGGGTCTTGAGAAACTTGATGATCTGGTCCTTGTCTTCCGCCGAGGGCACGCGCCCCAGTTGGAATCTGAACATCACATCCACGGCTTCTTCGAGGGTCTTGGCCGAGGCGTTGTGAAAATACGGCGCGGTGACGGCGACATTGCGCAGGCTGGGCACCTTGAACACGTTACGGTCTTCTTCGTCGTGGGTCACCAGATAGCGGCCCAGGTCGGTCTCGGCGGGCGTGCGGCCCTTGAAATAATCATCCATCACGCCGAACTTCTGGAACATGTTGCCGCCGATATTCATGCCTTGATGGCAGGCGATGCAGCCATATTCCTTGAAGCGTTGGTAGCCGTATTTTTCTTCGATCGTGAGGATATCGGTATTGCCCAGCAGGTATTGGTCGAAGCGGGAGTTGGGCGTGAGCAGTGTGCGTTCATACGTCGCCAGGGCATTTTGCACGTTGGCCGCCGTCACGCCGTCGGGGTACACCTGACTGAAGGCGGCCTGGTACTGCGGCATGGCGGTGAGGTTGTCGACCACGGTTTTCCAGTCGCTGCCCATTTCCACCGGGCTGATGACCACTTGTTCGATCTGGGCCTCGAGGGTATCCACCCGACCGTCCCAGAACTGCTTGAAATTCAGGCTGGCGTTGAACACCGTGGGTGTGTTGAGTTTGACCGGCTTGCCATCAAAGCCCAAGGAAAACGGCTTGTCATCGCCCCCGCCCGTTGCCAGCTGGTGGCAACTGGCACAGGACAGGCTGTCATTGACCGACAGGCGTTTCTCGTTGAACAACTGGCGGCCCAGCTCAACTGTTGCCACATCCAGCAGCGGCACCGGCGGCAGTGGTTTGAGCGGCTCATCCAGTGGCGCGGCCGCCGCGGGCAGGGCGGCGCCAACCCCGAGGGCGACGGCAAGGCCGAGTGCCCAGGGTGACGGGCGAGGAGAGCGGGTGAGGGGACGGATCAAGCGTTCGTTCCTTGAATAGACAGTCACTGGGGGGGCATCAGGCTGCGTTGCCCGGCTTGCATCAATTGGGCGAATTCAGCGGCCGCCACGGCTTTGCTGAACAGGAAACCCTGGCCCTCCTCACAACGGTGGGCTCTGAGGAACGCCAATTGCTCAAGCGTTTCGACGCCTTCAGCAATGATGTCCAAGTCCAGGCTCTTGCCCAGGCTGATGATGGCACTGATCAGTTGTGCGTCCTGGCTGTTTTCGCCCAGGCCGCGCACGAAGGATTGATCGATCTTCAACACATCGATGGGAAACCGGCGCAAGTAACTGAGGCTGGAATAGCCGGTGCCGAAATCGTCGATCGACAGCCGCACGCCCAAGGCTTTGATGTCTTGCAGGGTGACGAGCGTGTCTTCGACGTTTTGCATCAGTACGCTCTCGGTGATTTCCAGTTCAAGCAAACTGGGCGTCAGGCCGGTGCGTTGCAGAATGGCCGCCAGGTTGGCGACAAAATTGCGCTGGCGAAAATCAATCGCCGAAATATTCACCGAGATACACAGTGCAGGCAGGCCGGCGGCGCGCCAGGCTTGTGCTTGCTCGCAAGCTTGGCGCAACACCCATTGGCTCAAGGGCACGATCAGGCCGCTGTCTTCGGCCACGGGAATGAAGGCTGACGGGTAGATCCAGCCGTGATCGGGCTGGTGCCAGCGAATCAGGGCTTCGGCGCCGACGATCCGCCCGCTGCTCAAATCCAGTTTCGGTTGGTAGTGCAAAATGAACTCATCGCGCTGCAAGCCCTGCCGGATCGCGCTTTCCAGGCTCTGCTGGGCCTGGGCGCGCAGGTTCATCTCGTTGACGAAGAAACTGAAGTCGTTGGGGCCATGGGCTTTGCTGGTGTGCATGGCGGTTTCGGCGTTCTTGATCAGCTCCACCGCGCTGAAACTGTCGTTGGGGTAAATGCTGATGCCCAGGCTTGCGGTGACACTCAAGTCATGCCCAGCCACATAGTGTGTCGTGCTGATGGCGCCGAGCAGTTTTTCGGCAATGTACTGGGTTTGCTGGGGATGCTTGATGTCGTTGAGGATCAGCACGAACTGGTCGGAGCCGTAGCGAAACACCGAATCCGACGCGCGCACCGTGGCCACCAGGCTTTGGCTGACCTGCTTGAGCATTTCATCGCCGACCGGGTAGCCCAGGGCATTGTTGATGCGCTTGAAGCGGTCCAGGCCGATAAACATCACGGCCAACTGGGTGTCATGGCGCCTGCAGACGGCAATGGCCTGCGTCAGCCGGTCGCCCAGCAGGGTGCTGTTGGGCAGTTCGGTCAGGGCATCGTATTGCAGCAGGTGTGAGACCTTCAGCAGTTCCTGCACGCGTTCTTCGACCGTGCGCTCCAACCCCATCAGTTTGAGCGCGGCATCCTGGGCCAGCTGCCATTTCCAGGTCAGCGCGCTGGCCATCTGGCGGATTTCCAGGTTGTCGAACGGCTTTTTCAGGATCAGCAACTGGTCGCTGTATTGGATGCGCGCTTCGATGGCTTCGAAGGAATAGTCCGAGTAGGCCGTACACAGGGCGATCTGCAGGTTCGGGTCGACGTTCCACAGTTGTTCGATGGTTTCCAGGCCGTCCCAGCCCGGCGGCATACGCATATCGATGAACACCAGGGCGTAGGGCGCGTTGTCGGCCAGGGCCTGGTTGACCAGGGCGAGGGCTTCCTGGCCCTGATAGGCAGAGTCCAGCACGAAAGTCTGGCGCACGGTGGGGGCGGTGCCGAACAGGGTTTCTTCGATGCTGTCCAGGGACTGGCCGCCTGTGGTATCGGCGCACAGGATCTTGCGGAAATCCTCGTGGATGGAGGCCGCGTCATCGACGATCAGCACCCGTCGATTGGCCCTTCCTGAGCACGGATTCATGGCTGACACCGGGACGCAGGCAACTGAAGATTCTTACGCATCGGGCTTCCTTACCTTGAATGCTTCAATAAACAGGGAACAGTCATGGCTTCATGCTACTAGCATAGCCGGGTCCCTTGAATAAGTACGCCAGTTGGCGTCAAATCACCCTCAGTTACCCCAGCCTGCATCTAGCGCTCATTGCTTATGCAAGTACAGCGATCGATCACGCCGGGGCGCAATGAAGCAACCGAGTACCATCGCCAGGAGGTGTCGCCATGGATGAACAAACTGCTACGACGTCCCCTTACAGACCTACTATTTTGCTGGTCGACGATGAAGAATCGATCCTCAACAGCCTGCGCCGCCTGCTGCGGGGCCAGCCTTATGATGTGCTGCTGGCCAGCAGTGGTGCCCAGGCCCTGGAAATCATGGCCGCCGAGCCCGTCGACCTGCTCATGACCGACGCGCGCATGCCCGCGATGGACGGGGCGATGCTGCTGGCCGAGACCCACCGCCTGTACCCGGCCACCACGCGCATCCTGCTGACCGGCTATGCCGACATGACCATGATGATCAAGGCGATCAACGAAGGTCAGATCCACCGCTATATCAGCAAACCCTGGAACGACGAGGAAATGCTCCTGACGTTGCGCCAGTCCCTCGAACACCAGCATTCCGAACGCGAGCGCGTGCGTCTTGAGCAGTTGACCCGCGATCAGAACGAGCAGTTGAAGGCCCTCAACGCCACCCTGGAAAAGCGCGTCGAAGCGCGCACCAGCGAGCTGCAGCAAACCGCCGACATGCTCGACCTGGCCTACGACGAGCTCAAGCGCAGCTATGTGACCGGCACCGAAGTGTTTTCGCTGCTGGCCAACCTGCGCCTGCCCAAGCAGAAGCAGACCAACCGCCAGTTGATCGAGCTGATCCGCGTGTACTGCAAAGCCCAGGCGCTGGACGAAGCCAGCGCCCGTGACCTGACCATGGCCGCCGCGCTCTACAACATCGGCAAATTGAGCTGGAGCGACGGCATGATGGCCGTCCCGTCGGAACTGCTGCACAGCAACGACCGCGAACGCTATCGCGCATACCCGGCGCAGAGTGAGTCGTTGCTGATGACGCTCGAGCCGATGAAGGACGCCGCACGGCTGATCCGCCACCACCAGGAACGGTGGGACGGCACCGGGTTTCCCGATCACCTCAAGGGTGAAACGATTCCCTTAGGCGCGCGCTTGCTCAAACTGGCGGTGGACTTCATCGAACTGCAGAAGGGCCTGATCCTGGAACGGCAGATGAACAGCGATGAAGCGCTGTTGTACATCCGCAAGTACGCGGGGCGGCTCTATGATCCGGACATGGTCGAAGACTTCGTCCTGGCCTGTGCCACATTCCTCAATGACGTGACCCTGGGCGACCCGAGTGTCAAAGTGCTGAGCACCCGCGAACTGGCCGACGGCATGATCCTGGCGCGCAACCTCAACGCCGATAACGGCATGTTGCTGCTCAATGCCGGCAAAGTGCTCAACTTGCCGCTGGTGGACAAGCTGATCGCGTTTGAAGCCATGGAGGGCGCCAAGTACAGCGTGTTTATCCGCGAACCGGAAGAGCCGCATCTTTTGAGCTGAGGCGCTTCATGGGATCATTGTGTCTTTGCATTCAAGGTGATTTTCTCCATGCCAACCACTATCCGTATCGCCGCCGCGCTCCTGATCGGCGGCGACGGCCAGACGTTGCTGGTGCGCAAGCGCGGCACTCAGGCATTCATGCAACCGGGCGGCAAGATCGATGCCGGCGAACAACCGGTCGAAGCGCTGGCCCGTGAGCTGCACGAAGAGCTGAACTTGCGCATCGAGCCGAGCCAGGCGGTCTACCTCGGCCGTTTCTCGGCCCCGGCCGCCAACGAGCCAGGTTTTACGGTGCAAGCCGAACTGTTCCAGGTACGGATCGACGTGCCGGTGACCCCGGCCGCCGAGATCGAAGAAGTGCGCTGGATCGACCCGGCCGGAGACGGCGGCCTGCACCTGGCGCCCTTGACGCGTGAGCTGATCCTGCCGTTTTATCGCAAATCGCTGACCACCACCGCCTGATTGGCGGGTTCCAAGGACTGAGCCGTGCCCCTCAACGCACGGCACTGACCCCATCCAGTGTGGAAAACGACGTGTCCTTGGCCGTCAGCAGGAAGTCGCGCATGTACGGCGCGTCCAGCATGTCTGCACGAATCCCCGCATACAGCGTCGCAAACAGGCCTTTCTCACCCAGGCGCTTGGCCTTGACGTAACCGCGCGAGCTGTATTCATGCAGCGCCCAATGCGGCATGCCGCAAACGCCACGACCGCTGGCGACCAGTTGCATCATCATCACCGTCAGCTCCGAGGTGCGTACCTGGGCCGGTTCGACATCGGCGGGTTCGAGGAAACGGGTGAAAATATCCAGGCGGTCGCGTTCCACCGGGTAGGTGATCAGGGTTTCGCTGAGCAGGTCTTGCGGCACGATGTACGACTTGTTCGCCAGGGGGTGCTGGTTGGCCACGGCCAGCATGGCTTCGTAGGTGAACAGCGGCACATACGTGATGCCCGGCAGCTCCAGCGGGTCGGAAGTGACCACCAGATCTAGGTCGCCACGGGCCAGTGCCGGCAGCGGGGCGAAGGCGAAACCGGACGCCAGGTCCAGCTCGACCTCGGGCCAGGCATCGCGGAACTGGTCGATGGTCGGCATCAGCCACTGGAAGCAGCTGTGGCATTCGATAGCCATGTGCAGGCGCCCGGCGGTGCCACCGGCCAGGCGCGCAATGTCACGCTCGGCGCCGCGCAGCAGGGGCAGGGTGGCGTCTGCCAGTTGCAGCAGGCGCAGGCCGGCGCTGGTGAAACGCACCGGTTTAGTCTTGCGCACGAACAACGGCATGCCCAACCGCTCCTCCAGTTCTTTGAACTGGTGGGACAGGGCGGATTGGGTCAAGTGCAGGCGTTCGGCGGCTTCGACCAGGCTGTCGGCCTCGCGCAAGGCGTGCAGGGTTTTCAGGTGGCGGATTTCCAGCACCGTGGTCTCCATGAGCAATATTGATGAGCAATTCGAATAGGGTGAGTTTGTCTCATGTTGCGCGGGCTGTCGACCTGCCGGCCGGCGCATGAGGTTCATATCCCGCCATACATTGCGAAACGGCGCTGGCCCGGAGCCCCGGCGGGCCCCGCGTGTGTGGACATAGTCAATTACGCATTTCTTGTTTCACCGTAGGGATGAGTGGGTATTTTTGCCGCGACATTCGTCCCGAAGAGCGCTCCATGCGTCGTTGGGACGACACCGTATTGCCCCGCCAAGGATGTGCCCCATGACCGCTAGCGCCGCTGCAATGCCCTTCATCCCTCGTCTGTACCCCGCTGTACCACCGGCCAATCCAACCCCTTCGCCCCCTGCACCCGCGTCCACCTCCCTGAGCCGTGCCGGCGCCATCGCCGAGGTGCAACCCCGGCCCCGCGCCAGCCACCTCGCCGCCCACGCCGTCAGCAGCCAGTTCGCGACGCGGCCCGACGTGCGCTCGGTTGTCAGGGACATGCTCGGCGAGGCGATCAACAGCCTGTATCCCACGCTGGAATTCGACGTGGCGCGGACCTCGGTGGCAGAACCGATCGCGGAAAACCCGGTTCAATTCCGCTTGACCCCGCTGCTGGATGTCGCGCTCAACCACCTGGTCAGCGGGGCCGATATCGATTTCACCGACAAACATTCATGGCCGCAGAAACTGGTCAAACAACGAACCGGCACCACCCTCAGAGTCCCCGAGGCTTCAGGCAACCGGCGCGAAGACATCGACATGTCGGCCATCGAACTGGCGATCCGCAGCCTTCGGCCCAGCCTCAAAGACGCGTTTGCGCGAGCCTTGACCCGTTACTGGGGACAAAATGCTGTCGGGGCGGACAACCGCTGGTTGTGGCTCAGCGGCATGCTCAGCGACAACCTGCGCAGTGCGGCGCTGAAACAGCCCGGCCTTACCAATGCGCAACGCGCCACCCTTGATCAGGTGGTCACCTGGCCCGAGCGTGCGCAACGCGTGAGTGCCAACGGCGACGACGCGGCCCGGGTCTTCGTGCTCGACACCAGCGTCCGCCACGGTGGCGGTGCCTCCACCCAGCTCAGCCCGGATCTTTTGATCACCCGCCAGATCGGCGCCAGCACCCAGGTTCTGCATGCCGCGGCCAACGGCCAGATCACCCCTTACGACTCGCTGGAAGCCTTCGGCAAGGCCTGGGGCGAGACGCTGGAAAACGACTTCGTCTTCGACCACTTGACCTGGAAACGCCAGGAGCCGGACGCGAATATCTTCGATGCGCAAGCGGGCATCATTCTGAATAACCAGTTGCAGGCGATAGACAGCATCGAACTCCCGCCAGCCGGCAGCCTCCAGGTTCTGGAGCAGCGCTTCAGCGTGCTCAGTGATCCGAGCCCGTGGTTTGTCGGCGCCTATGCCGCAGATTCCACGGAGCTGGCACGGCTGCAGGAAAAACTGCCGCAGTGGATGCGCAACGCCGACCCGGCCGATCGCCTTGCCTACCATCGCCACGCCCTCGAACTGGCCAGCGATGTCCAACGCAACCAGGGGCGTAACTTTTTTTCGGACATCCCCGATATTCGCACCTATACCCAGCAACAGCTGCAAGCGCAGTTGCAGAACACCGGGCTGCTCGCGGACCACCTCGACGTCACCTTCAAAGTACCGGTCGGCACGTTGGGCAGCGGCTACATCGAGCGCGTCACGATGAGCCTGACCGACATGGCCTTGCGCAATCTGGCCGGGCTGCCCAAGGGCGAAATCGAAGTGCGCCACTTCGGTCAACCGATCAGCGACCCGGCAATGCCGCAGCGCTTGAAAGACATCGTCAGCCAGGTGGACATCGGCAAACACTATCCTGCGTTGCTGCAAACCCACCTGCTGGGTGACAGCGATGAGTCACGTCGGCGCAGCGCCTTGTTCGCCCAACAAGCCCCGCGCCAACTAGCGATGCAGGCGCTGGAACTCAAGCTCAAGGGCGAAGCGGGCATCACCGCGCACGGTTACCGGTATGTGGAGGCGCTGCTGACGCCCGGCGCTGGAGCGAAACAGGTCGACGGGCAAGACATCGTCATGCGGCCCCTGGCGTTTATCCGCAAGCCCGGCGCGACACCCGATGTAGTCCAGAACATGTTCGTCATCGAGCCAGCGAATGCGGCTGTCGGCCCGCACCTTCTCTACCGGCCGATGTTGTCCCCGGTATTGCAGGAATTTGCCACGCGTCAAGCGCTGCTGGAGGCGGTGCAACAGCCCGGCCCCTTGCAGCAAAGCGTGCTGGCCTGGTTGCCTGACGACAGGACGCGCGCGGTGTACGGCAACGGCGGCTTCAAGATTCCCAACATTGCCCGCTACAGCGTCTTCAACGAGTTCGACGCGCCCGCCCAACCGGCACCGACGACACTCGCCGTGGACGGCTATGACGCCGCCAGCACATTACGCCAGGACCTGGAGCAAGGGCGCCTGATGCAGCACCTGTACCAGAGCAATACTCACAGCCTGGTGAACCTGGCCCAGGGGCAATCGGTATCGGACGCGCAGAGCCGCTGGGCTTCCTTCAAGGAGCTGGGCGGGTTGTTGTTCAACACCCTGTTACCCGTGTTGCGTGGGCCTGGGGCGATGGCGGGGTGGTTGTTGCAGTTGGCCGGCAGCGAGGACGATATCCGCACACTGTCCAACCCCGCCGCCCAGGGCGACAGCACGGCCAGCGTGGTGGACCTGTTGCTCAATATGGGCATGGTCTTGACCCATTCCGCGCCCGCCGACGCCGCGCAGCCGCCGCTGACACTCGACGCTCTCAAAGCCATCGCGCCAAACGATGGCCCGCTGCGCCGCGCCCCGGGCCAGACGCCGGGCGCCCATCGAGCGAGCATCCGCCAAGGCAGTGTGGAGCCTTCTGCCGGCGCCATCGGCGGTCATGCGAGCATGCTGGATTTTGCGTTCTCCAGCCCGCGCCGCCTGAGCCCCGGCCAGCTCGCGCAGATCGAGTCATTCCGGGTAGCCGCGCCGGTCGATGTCGGTGCGGCGATTGCCGAGGGGCCAAAACAGGGCCTGTACCTGAGCCAGGGCGGGCTGTACGCCAACATCGACAAGCAGTGGTTCCGGGTGGCCAACGACCTCGACGGGGTGTTCATCATCGACGCGAACAACCGCGCGCGTACCGGCCCGCCGATCAGGCGTGACGCACAGGGGCGCTGGAGTTTCGACAGTCGCCCCCGGCTGCGCGGTGGCATGCCGCGCAAGAACGGCGTCGCCGAGCGGGTCAAACAAAACAGGCAGGCACAACAGGCGCGAGGGGAAGCGTTCAGTCAGGCCGTCGAGGCCGCACTTGTATTGGATGGACCGAGGGCAGACTCGCGTAATCAAGTGATTGCGAGCATTACCGACTACTACAACGGCCGTAAAAAACTGCGCACGCTGTGGGGGCTCTCTACCACCGGGGAGCATCAACAGCGCTTTATCGCACCTTACCTGGCGCAGTTGGAACTCACGAAGAACCTCAGGCAGACCATCGACCAGCAACTCGTGCAACTCAAGCAACGCACTGAGGTACACAGTGCGGCGGCTCAGACCGCCATTGACCATCTGGTGCCGAAAAAACTCGGCGCAGTGGATGATCTTTCCGAAGAAAAACAGGCGCGCTCCAATCTCTATGAGACGGTGCTCGACAACTACCGTGAAATCGAACAGTTCTACACCACGCTGGCCGAAGACAGCAATCAACACGTCCCCAGCGGACGCTCGATGGCGGAGGTGGTGAGCGAGGCAAGGACCGGCTCCAAAAGCACGTATATCGAGCTGATGGACAACTTCGCCAGGGTTTACCGCGACTTGGAAAGCGTGCGGGAAGCCGCCCTGGCCTCCGCCGCCGAGCTGGAGAAATGGACGGACGATTCGTCGTTCGGCAAAACCAAGGCCGCGCACTTCCTCAAGCAGCAAGAGCGACAGCCACCTGCGATTACGGCCCTGCGCATGAAGCTGACCAGCCTGACCAACCTCAAAGAACTGAGCCTCGATCGCTATGCGCGAACGAGCGACCCAGTGGAGTCGTTTTACCTGCAGCGCTTGAGTTCAACCAACCTGATCCCCGTCTACAACGCTCACCTGGACCTGCGGCAGTACACCGGTTACAGCTTGAGCGAACGCAAGGCGACGCTGGAAACCGTCATCGGCACCTACCAGCGCGTGCTCAGCGACAGCCTGGCGATACAGGACACGAATCCCGGCCTTCAGCGAGCCGAGTATCAGCAGCTGTTTGCCGAACGCCTGCGCGATGTGATCAACGATGCCCAAACCGACCTGGCCGAAGTGATGCGCGAGGAACAAGCGCTGGTGCCTGCCGCTGTCGTGCGTATCGATCAACGGCAAAAACCGGCGGGCCAGCGCACGTTCAAGACCCGCGACAAGGAAACCCTGATCGGCACCGCGCGCCCCCAGGCGGCAGGCTCCGGCGTGATCATCGATGTGCTGGACCCGCAATCCGGCCGGTCGGTCGCCAGTTACAGCGAACACGCGAGCGAGGGCGAGTGGGTGAAGATCGTTCCCGCGCAACCCGCACGGCCCGCGTCATCGCCAAAGTCGCTGTCAACGCTCAAGTCCGACGCCAGGAAACTGCTCGAAGAAAGCGCCGGCATTGAACGCACGATCGCGTTCCAGAAACGCAAACTCAACGACCCGCAACGCCGGGAGGGCATCAACCCGCTGGACTGGAACGACATGCTGCAAGCCCAGGCCGAGCGGCTTCAGGCGACCGCCTTGCTGGCCGAAACCCGTCACGGCAGCAATCCCGAAACCGAACAATGGGTCAAACAGTGGCGCACGGCGGCGGACGAACTGCTTGCCAAGGCCCGCCAACATTGCGCCGATGGCTACAAGCTCCTACCCCCCAAACCGGAAAACATCGACTACCTGTGGAAGCACGGGTTCGTCGACATCAACCTGGTCCAGCGAGACATCGCGACCAAAAGCGGCGATGTCTTCACCGAGTACGCCGTGCGTGAAAAAGGCAAGGTCGACGTCTTGTGGTATGCCCATTTCCACTACCCGGCCAAAGGTTCGCCGCGCAATCTCTACACGGCGGCGCACCTGAAGATCCCGTCGCAGCGCACCAAGACCCAGAAAGACCTGGTGGCCGAGGCGGGCAATAACCGCGTGGTGGAACAGATCGTCAGGGCGCGGATCGGCCCGCCGCTGGATGAAAAACTGTTTCTGACGCTGTGACCGAAGCGCTCCGCTGACAGCCGCAGGCCGGCGCGGTTATTGGGCAACCCATAGCGGCCGGATATGCGGCAATGCAGCGGACTGCCTGCCGATGTCCGAGAACGGCAGCGACGGGTCGTCGGCATGGGTCAAGTAACGATGCTCCGGCAGTTTCAGGTGGGCCTTTTCGAACTCGTCGAAGATCGCCGTGCGGCGGTTGTAATGAAAGTGCGCGTACCACAACGGGCGCGGCGGGGTGGCGGTCAGGTCCCAGACTTCATATTCCTGCATGAAGTCGCGATGCCCGTTGGCACGCCTCGCCAGTTCGCTCATCGACGCGGTTCGACGCACCTCGACCACGTGATGCCTGACCAGGTCATCGAGCATGCCGTCGGTGGGTTTGCGGCTGGCCAACGATTGTCGGGTGCGCAAGGCGCGGCCGGCGGCGGTCAGTTCGCTGGCGGTCGTGCGCAATGGCTGGAGGCTCGGCTCCTCGGGGTCAAGGCGCGCGATGCGGTTTGCGCGCAAGGTGAGTTCGGCGGCTTCGCTGACCAGCATGTGTTCAAGGTCCACCGGCAACATGCCCTGGCGGGCATAGGCCTCGACTTTGGCCTGGTACGCCGGTACGGCGCGCAGGCGGTTCTGGGCTTCGCTCACCATCACCGACTTCACGTTCGCCTCCGCCGGGAACTCCACGGGCGGCGCCGGTTGGCGCTGGGCCCGACCGTCCGGGCGTTGCTCCCAGGTCTCGGTGTGGCCGCTGAGGTTGTCGATGGTGTAGCGCGTGGTGTTGGTGCGAGGGTCGGTGCTTTTTATGCCGATCAGCAGCCGGTTGTCTTCGCTTTCAAACACCGTCCCTTGGGGGGCATCGGGCTGCGGGCGCCGCAGGCGAGGTGTTGTGCCGATACGGTGGCGGGCCAGTTGAATCATGCGCTCGAGGTTGTTCAGCAAGGCGTCCAGGTTATCCAGGTCAAAATGTTGCGGGTAGCCTGCGCTCAAGGTTTTAACGCTGAGGCTGAACCGCGCGTAGGCATCGATACATTCGTTGAGGATCCGCGTGCGCTGGCTGACGGTGGTGGGCGTTTTTGTCAGTGCGAAATGCGTGTTCAGGGCCAGGTGAGCGTCGAGATAGACGCGATTGACCTCACTTTGCAAATACAACCAGGAAGGATCGCTGACGTGATCGTAGCGGTTGAACGTATCGATGCTGTGGACGGTGCGCAGGTGCGTGCGAAACCCTTCATCGTAGAGCTCGTTCCAGCGCGCCGCGTCATCGCGAGCCTCGCCCACCAGCGTGCGCGTATTTTGCAGGTCCGCGTCGATCTGTTGCGCGGTCCTGCGCGTGCTTCTGCCTTGGAGGCGCAGATCGGCCTCCAGCGCTGCCAGGTTGATCTGGCTGCTCCATTCGTTCATGACCAGGAAGATGCGGTCGATCCGGTCGAGTTCCTGCACGATTTTCTGGCTGAGGCCTTTGCGGGTTTGCAGAAACTGCAGAATGGCGGCGGGGCGTGCTGGCGGCACCTGGATATCAGCGAATTGCCCGGTCAATTCCTGCAGCGCGGCCGCGGCGACTTTCAGGCGCTCTACGGCTCTGCTGGTGACAATCAAGGCAGCGCGGCTTTGCAAGCCTTGGAGGGCCAGGTGCTCTCTGTTGGGGGTGAAGGCGATCACGTCCTGAATGGCGTTGGCCTGCTGAATCGCCAGCTCGATGTCCTGGGTGTAGGCCTGATCAAGGGTTGGCTGCAATGTCTTGCGGGTGGCGAAGTCGCTTTGGTTGGACAGGTGTTGCAGGTTGCTGGTCGCGGCCAGTTGAGCGTCGAGCCGACTGCTCAGCGTATTGAGCGCATTGCTGAGCGCCAGTTGGCGGCGCAGGACATGATCGGTCCACCAGATCGGCAGCCGTTGTCGAATCGCCATCGGCCAGAGCGGCTCGAGGGTGTCCGCTAGGTGCCCGAGCACGCCGCCGCCGCCCGCCAGGCCCGCCGGTTGCGCGGTGCCGTAGACGCCGAAGTGGGTGTCCCATTGGCCGGCGTCATCCAGGGCAATCGGTTGTTTGTAGGTTTTCAGCGCGTTGCCGCTCAAGCGCCAATGGCCGTTCTGCAGTTCGACCTGATAGACGTTGCCCTGCCGCACGATGAAGTGGCCGTCGGCATGGCGGTAGATGTTGCGATAAATACCGTGGCTCGCCGGGGTCAGATGGGCCAGGGCGATCTCCTTGTCGTACTCATACCCGCTGAAGCGCTCGGCGATGCGGCGCGCCTTGCGGCTCATGGGCGGTTGCAGGTAGCGGCCGCCCTTGAAGGCATTGCGCAACTGGCGCCCAAGCGTGCGCGTGCGCGCTGCATTGGGCGTGATCAGCACCCCGCCGGCCACATCCACGCCGGCGTCGATCATTGATTGCAGGACCTGGGTGATGTCGTGCATGCCTTGGGCATGATCGCCGCGTCGAAATGCATCTACCGCGTCATTGGCGCTGACCCAGCCGTCGTAAAGGCCGATCACCGTACCCACCACGGGGACCACGCCGAGCGCCATCTTGATATAGCTGAAGGCCTGCACGCCTTTGATGGCATAGCGTTCCAGGTACAGGTCGCTGTTGGAACGGGAACTGGCGCGGTGGGCCTCCTTGACGCGGCCCATTTGCGCGTTGAGCAAATGGCCGGCCAGCGACGTGGTGACGGGCCAGGGGCGGCCGACGCCGATCAGCGCGTCGAAATGCCGGAGCACCGCTTGATTGATCCGGCTGACGTGGTTGGCCACGTTGCCCAGCAAGGCGCGGCCGGCCAGGTAATTGACCATCGTGCTGCTCAGGCACAGGCGGTACAGCGCCAGCCGCGCGGCTTCAAGGTTGGCGTAGCTGCGCAGGTAGTGGCCGTCCGGGCTCTCGGGCAGATAGAGCAGGGTGAGCCCGGAGTTTTTCTGACGGATGAAGGTGACGCCGGACAACGTGCTTGAGCCGTCCTGGGTGTCTGGCCCGCCGACACTGAGGTGGGCGGGGAGCAACTCAATGTCATTGCCATCGGCGCGCCAGGCTTCGGCCGTGCTGGCATTCACGGCGATGTTGAAGGTGTTCAGTTCGGTGGCCGTGATGTGCTTTTGCAGGAACGCCAGGCGCCCCTGGAGCGTAAGCATCAGGCGCTGAGGTTCGAGCAAGCATTCGAGGCGATAGTCACGGCTGAAGTCCGTTTCGCGATCCGAGCCTTGGTAAGCCTCGACGATCAGGTCTTCATACGCTTGGGCCAGGTCCAGTTCCGGCACCAGCTTGCGCAGGTAGTTGGCGCTGAGCCCGGCGGTGAGTGCCTGGCCTTCCGTGGCGTCCTGGCTGCTGACCTCGACCTTCATGAACGTCAAGCGCTCGGCGATCGGCGTATCGATGTTGCTCAGCGCCAGCTCATCCAGGCTCATTTTGACCCGGGTGGCGCTGGGGACCTGCACCGTCTTGGTCGGAGTGCCCGGCGCGCCAGGGGCTCCGACGAAATGCTGTTGATGCGTGACCGATTCGGGAACGTCGAGCTGAACGCTGAACGGTTGTTTGAGCGAGAAGTCCCGGGACAGCCTTGCGTGCAGGCGTTTTGTGCAAAAACTGCTGATCAGCGGCAGCTTCAGGTTCAATACTTCATCGGCGCGTTGCAACGCCACGATGTAGCGCTCCAGCAGGGCCTTGAGTTCGGCCCTGTCGGCCGCTGAAACCTGGCCGAGCCAGACCGGCAGTTGCGCCGCCAGTGCGCCGCTCTGCTGCTGCTCCAGAAGCTGCGCATAGGCCAGTTCGCGCGCGGTGTTGGTCGATACGCCCAGTTCCTGGATCGCTTGCACGCGCATGGGTTGCAGCTCCCGGGCTTGGCGCTCGGTGTCGTCCGGGGCGCGGCGAAGCATCGCTTCGATCTGGGCGACCCAGTCGTCGAGTTGCACGGTGAGGCTGTACTCGAACGGGGTCTGATTGAGCAGGGCCAGTTCCAGCGACGACGCGTCCGAGGGCGTTACGCCGAGCCACTGTTCAAGCGCCTGGCGCGAAGCGAAGTGCTGCAGCCCGCCCTGGCTGCCCGGCCAGTACAACAACAGGTCCTGAGGCGTTGACGCATCGAGCAGCGCCGCTTCCAGGGTGATCAGCAGCACGCCGTCCAGTTCTTTGCGCTGGGTGTTGATTGCGTCGTTGCTGCGCTCGCGGATCGACAGCGTCAAGGTCGCCACCGACACTTTGAGTTCGGGGTCTGGCGCGTTGAGCGGGTCAAGCGCGGCCAGGAGCATGGCGTACCCGGCCTGGCTGATCTGGTTGAGTTGGCGCTGCAGGCTGGCTTCGGCAAGCAGCCCGTTCAGCCGTGCCTGGAGCAAGCGGTGATAGTCGGGGTTGGCCTGTTGGGACAGCTCCAATAGCTGGTTCTGGGGTTGATTCCACAGCGCGCTGGCCGCTTCGTGGGCTTGCTGTTGCGCCTCGTGCAAGCGGTTGAGTTGGCTGCGCAACGTGGCCTGTTGCTCATCGCTCGGCGGCGGCAATATGGCAGGCGCTTGCACCGTATCGAAGAGCGGCTGTTGTTGCCGCGACAGCGCGTGGCGGCGCTGGGTCAGGGGCAGGTCGGCGGTCAGTCCGGCGAAGACTATGGGCGCGCTGTCGACGGGCGCGTCGTTCTCGGCGGGAGCGAGCGCGGATGCCGGCGGCAAGGCGAAAACCCCCTGGGTGCGCTGTTGCCGGTCAACCTGATCGGCTGCTTCCAGCGCTCTGTGTCCATGTTCGGCGAGGTCGCGGCCGTGGGGGTATTTCAAGCTGGCCTGCTTTTCTTTGAGGCGATGTTCCAACAGGTGCGTCACGCCGGCTTGCAAGGGCTCGTCGACCTCGCGGTAGTCGATCAGGTTGTCTCGCGTGATGGCCGTCACGCCAGGGAACAGCGTGGGGTGATCGAGCAACCACTGCTCCATGCCGACGCGGCTGTTGAACAGGTTCAGCGCCGGTTCTTCAGAGGGCAGGTACAACAGCTGGAGGACGACCTCGGCATCCAGGGTAATGACCAGCGCACCGGGTATCTCGGCATCGGCCAACCCGGTGCGTTTGAGCAGCAGTTGCTCGGCGTAGATCTTCTGACCGTCGAGCTGCAACGCGCCGCTTGGCGGGTCGAGGACGGTGAGCAACGGTTTCAATTGATCGGCCGTGATCGCCCCCGAGGCGCAGGCCAACTGCGCGGCGGCTTGGAGATGGCTGCTGTACTGCGCAACCGCGTGATCGCGACGCGAGACCGCAGTGCCAGGCGCGCGCGTGAACCACCAGTAGCGGACCCACGCGGTTCGCAGGGCCTGTTCCACGTTGAGCTGGGTAAAGGGTTTAACCAGCTCGAACGGCTGCGCTGCGTACTGGGTTTTGCCTTCCGGCAGGCCGATCACCCGGCAATGTTGGTAAAGCGCGGCGTAGGCGGGAAATTGATGAACGAAGGCACTGGCCTGGGTCAGTGTGATGGAGCGCGCCGGTCTTTCATCGGAGGCGGCAAAGTGCAACTGCACGCTGTCGCCGTCCAGGTCCAGTTGCTCGTTGATGAACGCGTTGAGCGAGGCGTGGACACTGGGCGCATCGGTGCTGAGCCGGAGCATCTGTTCGCGGCTGGCGTGCCAGCGGGCCGTGGCTTCCAGCAGCAGGCTTTCGTTCACGGGGCGAACCTGCGCGTGGGAAAACGGCGGAAAATCGCGCACGGCAAGGGGGGAGAGCGGGTTGGATGTATCGGTCATGTGACGGCACTCGAAAAATAGGGGCAGAACGGTGCTTTACCGGTCGGAGCCCTATTTAAAGGTGGAGAACGAGGCGCGCAGGGATAGATAGTTAGTGAGCCGACCGTTGAGCGACATTCATTAAACTGTCACGCAACTGTGGCAGCGCGCTTGAACAAACTTCATCAGACTCGCGCTCTACTGGGGTTCTGTGTTTCGGTGTTTTTCATGCGCGTGTTGCTGTTACTGGCCGCTCTACTGTTCGGCCTGCCGTCTTTTGCGGCGTCTCGATGTGATGTCAATGTCCCGACCCAAACGGTCGATCTGGCGCAGGTGAGCATCGCCTACCAGAGCATCGGCCGTGCGTCCGATCCGGCCTTGTTGCTGGTGATGGGCCTGGGCGGGCAACTGATCCACTGGCCTGACGAGGTTGTCGTCGCCCTGTGCCAGCAAGGTTTCCGGGTGATCCGCTACGACAATCGCGATGTCGGCCTGTCCACCTGGCGCCAGGCTCCGGCCAGCGCCAACCTGACGTTTGAAGTGTTGCGCTACAAACTCGGCCTGCCCGTGGCGGCGCCATACACGCTGACCGACATGGCCGATGACGCCCTGGGCTTGATGGATGCGTTGCAGGTCCGGCAATTCCATGTCCTCGGGGCGAGCATGGGCGGCATGATTGCCCAGCACCTGGCCGCGATGGCACCGCAGCGGGTGGAAAGCCTGACGCTGATCATGACCAGCTCCGGCGCCGAAGGCCTGCCGGCGCCGAATGCGGCGCTGGTGCAATTGTTGTCGCGGCGCAGCGCACCCAATCGCGCAGTGGCCCTGGAGCAACAGGCCGATTTGCTGGCCGCGCTGGGCAGCCCATATGTCAAGGATGACCGCCAGGTGTTGCTGCATCAGGCCGCGCTGTCCTACGACCGTGCGTTCAACCCCGAGGGCGTGAAACGCCAGATCATGGCGATCCTCGCCGAACCGAGCCGCGTGCCGTTGCTCAACCAATTGCGCGTGCCGACCCTGGTGGTGCATGGCACCGCCGACCCGTTGTTGCCGGTGATGCACGGCGTACACCTGGCCGCGCATATCCAGGGGAGCCAGTTGAAGCTGATTCCGGGCCTGGCCCATCGTTTCCAGGAAGCGTTCAAGGCGCCGTTGCTGGCGGCGGTGTTGCCGTACCTGCAAGCCCATCGCGAAGACGCCACCCATTGGGCGCAGATCGAGCCGCCGGTCTCGGCGAAGGTGTTGTGACATTGGTGTATCGTGCAGCTTTTGCGGCGCATTAATGCCAGCGAGGTTGCCTACCATGAGTACTGCCCTGAAAATCGATTTCGTCAGCGATGTGTCCTGCCCCTGGTGCGTCATCGGCCTGCGCGGCCTGACCGAAGCCCTCGACCAGCTCGGCAGCGAGGTGCAGGCCGAGATCCACTTCCAGCCGTTCGAACTGAACCCTGGCATGCCCGCCGAGGGCCAGAACATCGTCGAGCACATCACCGAGAAATACGGCTCCAGCGCCGAAGAGTCCCAGGCCACCCGTGCGCGCATCCGCGACATGGGCGCCGAGTTGGGCTTTGCGTTCCGCACCGATGGCCAGAGCCGCATCTACAACACCTTCGATGCCCATCGCCTGCTGCATTGGGCCGGGTTGGAAGGCTTGCAGTACAACCTCAAGGAAGCGCTGTTCAAAGCCTATTTCAGCGATGGCCAGGACCCGTCCGATCACGCGACGCTGGTGCGTATCGCCGAGAGCGTCGGCCTGGACCCGCAACGCGCCGCGGCGATTCTCGCCAGCGATGAATACGTCGCCGAGGTGCGCGAGCAGGAACAACTGTGGGTGTCCCGTGGCGTGACGTCGGTGCCGACCATCGTGTTCAACGGGCAGTACGCGGTCAGCGGTGGCCAGTCGGTCGAAACGTTTGTCGGGGCGATTCGCCAGATCATCCGCGAATCCCGATCCTGACGCTGGTCCCATGTGGGAGGGGCTCATTGTCCTCAAGAGAGTCCCTGGCCCGTCCCTTGCATTGACCCCCTAAAGCCCATCCGCAATCCGGTTGGGCGCTGCCATTGGGGGTGAAACATTACCTTGAATATTCTTGACCTCGACCACAGCCTTACGGGCCAGGCGCCGATTGCCCGGCGTTTGGCCAGTGGTCATGCCACCCGTCTCGACTTGCTGGACCTGGGCCCGAAACTGCGCCTGTGGTCCACCGAAAAAACCTGGAAGCGCTTCACCGAACGCCTGGCGGCACGGCCCCGGCCCACGGACGCGCGGCCGGAAATCCTGTTTGTCGGCTCCGGCGACTATCACCACCTGACGCCGGCATTTCTGGCCGACCTGAAAGAACCGATCAGCCTGATCCACTTCGACAACCACCCCGACTGGGTCCGCTTTGCGCCCAAGCGCCACTGCGGGTCGTGGGTCAACCGCGCGCTGAAGATGCCGGCGATCAAGCGCATCGTCACCCTCGGCCCGTGCAGCGATGACCTGCATAACCCGCAGCTGCGCGGCGGCAACCTCGGCGCCCTCACGCGCGGGCAATTGCAGCTGTTTCCATGGCAGCACCCGCCGTCGAAAGTCTGGGGGCGGGTCGGCGATGGCGCCGGCCACCAGCAGCAGGAAAACTACCTGTACTGGCGCAACCTGGCGGAGCTGGACTGGGCCGCATTCCTTGAGCAAATGATCAGCAGCCTGCCCACCGAAGCCATCTGGATCACCATCGACAAAGACGTGCTGGCCAGCGAAGACGCGGCCACCAACTGGGACCAGGGCGGCATGCGCCTGAGCCATCTGCTCCAGGCCCTGCGGGCCCTGGCGGCGCGCAAACGGATCATCGGCATCGATGTGTGCGGCGAGTTCGCCAAGCCCGTGTTCAGTAACGCCTTCAAGCGTTGGGAGGCCAAGTCCGACCAGCCGCCGGCCGAGCGCTGGAGCGCCGAGGACCTGCAGCGCAATGCCGCGACCAACGAAGCCCTGATCAACCTGTTTGAGGAGCTGTTCCCGTGACTTTGACCGTGGTGTTGCTGGTGGCCTTTTCCATCGTGCTCGATGTGGTCGGCCAGTTGTTTTTCAAGATGGGCCTGGACCGTTTGCCGGAGTTGGAGGGCGGCTTTCGCCTGAACGCGTTCTGGGGCCAGGTGTTCAATGCGCCGTTGTTGTGGGCGGGGCTCGGGGCCTACGCCATCGAGTTTTTCGTCTGGCTTGAAGCCTTGTCCCGCGCGCCGTTGAGCCTGTTGTTTCCGGCGGCGGCGCTGGCTTATTGCGGGGTGGTGCTGGCGGGCAAGCTGGTGCTGGGGGAAACCGTCAGCCGCCGGCGCTGGATGGGCACGCTGGTGATTACCTTCGGCGTGATGTTAGTCGCGATTGCAGGGGGTCAGGCATGAGTACGCAAAATATCGATCAGGGCTGGTTGCACGAACGCCTTGGCACCGTGGTGCTGTGGGCGTTGCTGATTTGCACCGAGAGCGCCGGGCAGCTGTTTACCAAGGTCGCCGGGGACCAACTGGGGCAGATGGATTTCAACTGGCAGTGGTTGTCCGAAGTGGCGCGCAACCCAGGGATTCTGGCGGCGATCGCCAGTTACATCGGCGCGTTTTTCGTGTGGATGCTGATCCTGCGGCGCAGCAGCCTGTCGCTGGCGTTTCCGCTGAGTTCGCTGGTGTTTGTGGTGGTGTTGCTCGGTTCGTGGCTGGGGCTGGGGGAACATATCAGCCTGCTGCACTGGGTGGGCGTTGGGGTGATTATCGTCGGGATCGGGTTGTTGGCCGAAGGCGAGGAAAACTGAAAGTATCGCGATGAAATACTGGCTCCATGTGGGAGGGGGCTTGCCCCCGATAGCGGTAGATCAGTCCCGTATGTATTGGCTGACCCTGCGCTATCGGGGGCAAGCCCCCTCCCACATTTTTATCGATGTGCATCAGTCGAACTTGTAGCTGATCGCCGTCTGCACCTGGCTCTGGTTCACTTCGCCGGCCTGCTTGACGATGCTGCTGTTCGCCGCCGAACCCACCAGGCGGACCCAGCTGGCACTGGTCAACAGCGACCATTTCGTCGCCAGGGGAAACTCGAAGCTCTGGGTGAACGTCACGTTCTGGAAGCCGCCGCTGGCGTTGTAGGGGCGGAAACCCGAGGCGGCGGCTTCGCTATCGCTCACGCCGAAAAACGTGTTGGTCTGGCGTCGGTCGGCAAAATGCGCCATCAGGTCGCTGCTGCCGATGATCCCACCGGCCAGCGGATAGCCCAGCTCGCCGCCGACCTTGCCGAGCACGCCGCCCTGACCCTGGGCGCCGCCCACGGCGCGACCCAGTTGGGCGTAGACGCGCCAGAAGTCGGCTGGCGCGTATTCCACGAACCCACCGACTTCGGCCATGCTCGACACTTCGCGCAACCCCGACAAGGCGCCGTTGGACGTGCGGCGCGACAGGTAGTTGATGTACGGGCCGGCGCTGAAACCGTTGGTTTTCAAGGCGCTCCAGGACAGGCCGTCATCGGTGCTCAGGCTGACGTCGCCCCAGTCCAGGTCGAGGTATGGAACGGCCGCGGTTTCATAGCGGGTGCCGGTGGGTTCCTTGGGCTGGTAGCTGATACCCGCGCCTGCTTCACCGGTGATGCCGTCGGCCTGCGCGGCTTGTGAAACGCTCCACAGCCCCAGAAATCCGGCGAATACAGCGGAGGTGATCCTGAACATGGTCACTGTTCCTTGATTGAATATGCGCGCATGAACGCGCAAAGCGCGGCCTTGGCGCAAGCACTCATCTTGTTTGTAGCAAGCTACAAAAATTGTAGCTCCTTCGACACAAAACCGTCTGACATCCGCGCAAACCCCCAGCGCCATTGGGTGCTGGCCAGTTGGCACAGTCCCTGCTCTACACCTTCTGCAAGCGCACAGAGCGCGCTCCTCCTCAAGGTAAACGCAGATGATCCACTGGCATATCGTGTGTGACTTCGACGGGACCATTACCCCCACCGATGTCATCGACAACGTCCTCCAACGCTTCGCCGGCCCCGAGTGGGAAACCATCGAGCAGGAATGGCTGGATGGGCATATCGGTTCCCGCGAATGCCTGAGCCGCCAACTCGCGCTGATCAAGGCCACCCCAAGTGAGCTGCTGGCGTATTTCGACAGCGTCGAGATCGACCCGGACTTCCCCGATTTCGTCGATCACGTCATCGGCCTGGGGGCCTCCATCGAAGTGGTCAGCGACGGCATCGAGCAAGGCATCGCGCGGATTCTGTCGCGCAACTACGTGAGCTTGCTGCCGATCCTCGCCAACCGCCTGCGCCAGGTCGACCAGAACAGCTGGCGCATCGACTTCCCGTATGCCAGCGATGCCTGCCGCGCCGCTTCCGGCAACTGCAAGTGCAAATCCACCCCGCGCAACAAGCGCGTGCTGGTGATCGGTGACGGCAAGTCCGACATGTGCGTGGCCTCCACCGCCGACTTCGTTTTCGCCAAGGGCAGCCTTGCCCGGTACTGCGAGGCCAACAACATTCCCCATGCGCGCTTCGACACCTTCGCCGAAGTGAGCGCATTGCTGGCCACGCTGCCACAGGGCATCGCCGCCAACGCCACGACCTTTGCCACTACTGACCTCTCTATTGAAAATCAGGAACTCTTCCACCATGTCTGATATCCGCATCGCGAGCGCCGAAGACCAGATTCTTCTGGATAAAGAAGCCAAATACTGCTCTTACGGCGACACCGTTCACTACATCGAGCCACCGCGCATTTTCAGCCGTTGCGAAGGCTCCTACGTGTGGGACACCGAAGATCAGGCCTACCTCGACCTGCAAATGTGGTACTCGGCGGTCAACTTCGGCTATGCCAACCCGCGCTTGAACAATGCGCTGAAACAGCAGATCGACACCCTGCCGCAAATCGCCAGCCAGTACCTGCACAAAGGCAAGATCGAGCTGTCGGAAATGATCGCGGTCGACGCCAAGAAGAAGTTCGGCCTCGACGGTCGCGTCCACTTCAACGTCGGCGGTTCGCAGTCCATCGAAGACTCCCTGAAAGTGGTGCGTAACGCTACCAACGGCAAGAGCCTGATGTTCGCCTTCGAAGGCGGCTACCACGGCCGCACCCTCGGCGCGTCGTCGATCACCTCCAGCTACCGCTACCGTCGTCGCTACGGCCACTTCGGCGAGCGTGCGCAGTTCATCCCGTTCCCGTACCACTTCCGCGGCCCTAAAGGCATGACCAAGGAAGAATACGGCAGCCACTGCGTGCAGCAATTCGCCCGCCTGTTCGAGACCGAATACAACGGCGTGTGGGACCCGAAAGTCGGCCAGAGTGAATACGCCGCGTTCTACGTCGAGCCGATCCAGGGCACCGGCGGCTACGTGATCCCGCCGATGAACTTCTACCGCGAGCTCAAGCAGGTGCTGGACCAGCACGGCATCCTGATGGTGTCCGACGAAATCCAGATGGGCTTCTACCGCACCGGCAAGTTGTGGTCGATCGAACACTTCGACGTACAACCGGACGTGATCGTGTTCGGCAAGGCGCTGACCAACGGCCTCAACCCGCTGGGCGGCATCTGGGCCCGTGAAGAGCTGATCAACCCGAAGATCTTCCCGCCAGGTTCGACCCACTCCACCTTCGCCTCCAACCCGTTGGGCACGGCGGTAGGCCTGGAAATGTTCAAGATGACCAACGAAGTCGACTACGGCGCGATGGTCATGGCCAAGGGCAAGTTCTTCCTGGAAGGCTTGCAGGACCTGCAGAAACGCTTCCCGATCATCGGCGACGTCGACGGCCTGGGCCTGGCCCTGCGCTGCGAAATCTGCGGCCCGGATGGTTTCACGCCGGACAAGGCGACCCTGGACTATATGGTCGAAGAAGGCATGAAAGGCGACATGGTGGTGGACGGACGCAAACTCGGCCTGATCCTCGACGTGGGCGGCTACTACAAGAACGTGATCACCCTGGCACCGTCCCTGGAAATCAGCTACCCGGAAATCGAACTGGGCCTGAAGCTGCTCGAGCAACTGCTGGTGCGAGCGACTAAACGGTGAGCAACGTCGGGATCGACCTCGGTGAGGGTGATGCCGGCTTCGTTCTCGGTGAAGGGCCGGTCGGCATCCTGTTGATCCACGGCCTGACAGGCACGCCGACGGAACTGCGCCAGGTCGCCAAGGGCCTGGCCAAGGTGGGTAATTGCACGGTGTACGTGCCCACCCTGGCCGGGCACTGCGGCGACAACAGCGACCTGCAGGCCACCGGCTGGCTGGACTGGTACGAAGGGGTGCGCCGAACCTTCGCCCAGGTCCGCCAGCGCCATGAACAGGTGTTTGTCGGCGGTCTGTCGATGGGCGCGGTGATGTCGATGTACCTGGCCTCGGAGCATCCGGGCCAGGTCGCCGGGCTGCTGATGTATTCGACCACCTTGAAGTACGACGGCTGGAGCATCAATAAGCTGGCGTTCCTTACGCCGTTGCTGATGAAAATTCCGTTCGGCGTGCATATCTGTCGCTTTGAAGAGAAGCCGCCCTACGGCATCAAGAACGAACGCCTACGGGCGATCGTCGAGCGGCAGATGAAGGAAGGGGAGAGCAGCGAGGCTGGCCTGCTGACCATGGAGGGCATCACGGTGCGCGAGTTGCACCGGATGAACGCGGTGGTCAAGAAGCGCATGCCTCAGGTCAAGGTGCCGGCCCTGGTGCTGCATTCGATCGAGGATGACATCACCAGCCGCTGGAACGCCGATTACGTGGAACGTCACCTCGGCGGGCCGGTGACCAAGATCCTGCTGGACAACTGCTACCACATGATCACCGTCGACCTGCAATACCGCCGGGTGATCGAGTTGAGTGCGGAGTTTGTCGAGCTGCACACCGCTTCCGTGGACGCCGGTGCGTTGTGGCGAGGGCGCTTGCCCGCGTCAGGCAGCGAAGCGAGCCTGGAACCTGCCACCTCGTTCTAGTTGTAAGGAGCGCGTGTCATTGAGGGGGCTGCTGCGCAGTCCAGCGGGAGTACGCTCCCTCGCTACAAAGGATTCGATGTGATAACCACCCAAGCCTTCCCGACCATCCGGGCCATCCGGCGCAGTGCCTGGAACGACTGTTTTCCCGGTGCGCTGGAGGACTGGGACTACTACGTTGCCGTGGAAAACGCCGCGATCGACGATTTTCAATGGCGCTACCTGGCGGTATTTGAAGACGGCGCGCTGGTGGCCGTGGCGGCCGCGTTCATCACCCATTACCGCCTCGATACCACGGTGTCGGGCGTCGGCAAGCGCTTGACCTCGCGGCTGGAGCGGCTGTGGCCGGGTGTTTTGCAAGTGGGGCTGTACGCCATCGGTTCGCCGGTGGCCGAGCGTTGTGACGCCGGGTTTGCCAGTGGCGTGCCTGAGGTTCGGCGCGCGCTGTTACTCAAGCACCTGCTGCTGGCGGCGCGCCAGGACGCCGATGAGTTCGGCATCGGCCTGGTGGCGGTCAAGGATGCCCCGACGCAGGACCCGCACTGGGCCGACAGTTGCCGCGCGGCTGGCTTTCAAAGCATGCCGAGCTTGCCCACGGGCTTATTGCCGCTGCCTTACGGCTCGGTGGACGCTTACCTGGGTTCGCTGGGCAAATCCACGCGCAAGGACTTGCGGCGCAAACTGCGCGCGCCAGGCCCAAGGGTGGAGTGGCGGCGCAACATCGACGATGTGCTGCCCGAGGTCATGCGCCTGTACGAAGCCACGCTGACCCGTGCCGAGCTGCAGTTCGAACGCTTGCCCGCGAGTTATTTCACCGGCGTGCTCGAACGCCTTGAACAACGCGCGGTCTGTGTTCTTTACTGGGTCGACGAGCACTTGGTGGCGTTCAACCTGATGCTGGTGGACGAGCATCGGCTGGTCGACAAGTTCTTCGGGCACGACGTGGAGTTTACCCGTGACTACAACCTCTACTTCCGTAGTTGGTTGACCAATGTCGACTACTGTATCCAACACAATATTGCGTTGTATGAGTGTGGCCAGGCCGGATATGCCAGTAAGCTGCGGCTGGGGTGCGAGTTCCAGGGCAACAGCCTGTTCTTCCGCCACCGTAACCGGCTGGTCAACGGCCTGCTCAGACTCGTGAAAATGTTTCTTCGACCGGATCGTTCCGACCCTGCCATGGCTGCTGCGATAAGCGAAACCTGATGATCACCAAGACCCGCCAGAAAGCCCGCCCCTTTGCCATTTCGCGCTGGAGCGTCCAGCGCAAGTTGGTGCTGGCGTTCTGGCTGGTCAGTGTGATTCCGACCATGATCGCGGCCGAGTTGGCCGCCACCACGCTGTCGCAGATTTTCGACAGCAACGTGCGGATCTGGCTGCAGGAATCGACCAAGATCGTCAAGGACGAGATCGGCGACATCCTGCATGACAACGCGCGCATGGCGAAATTGTTCCTGCGCTACGCCAGCCCGCCCTCCAACCGGCAGGCGGCCAAGCACGACAGGCTCGCCGCCGATATCGCCGAAGCCACGGACATCGACGTGGTGGCCCTGATTCGCAGCAGTGACCACCGGGTGGTGTTCAGCACCGCGCCCGATGACATCGTCAAGCAGATCAACCTGACCAGCAACGCCGCATTGCAGACCGTGCAAGTGGCGGGGGTGAATACCGGCATCGTGGTCTCGACTTTCGAGACCAGCCAGGACGGCGTTGACTACGTGCTGCTGGTGGCCACCTACCTGGACAGCAGTTTCCTCACCAGCGTAGCCGACGTGCATTCCCTCGACCTGCGCCTGTACCTGGCCAACCCCGGCGGTTTCTCGGAAATTTTCTCGACCCAGCGCTTCATGGATCACCCCTCGCGCATCCCGAAAGGCGTCGAAGCCGAGATGCGCAGCAGCAAGCAACCCAGCGAACAGTTCACCAACAAATACAGCGGTTTGTACTGGCCGATCTTCAACGATGCCGGCGAGCTGCAAGGCGTGATCTTCAGCGGCCTGCTGCGCCATACCAGCCTGGTCGGGCTGGTGAACCAGAGCAACCTGTTCGTGCTGATTTTCCTGCTCAGCTCGGCACTGTCCCTGGCGGCGGGGCTGCTGGTGTCGCGGCGCTTGACCCAACCGTTGCGCGATCTGTCCCAGGGCGTGAGCGCCGTGATCTCGGGCAATTATGCCCACCGTGTGGTGGTCAGCGGCGGCGATGAGCTGGCGCAATTGAGCAGCACCTTCAACCATATGACCGAACGGCTGGGGGAGTTGCATCACCTCGAAGCCCAACTGCGCCGGCGCGACCGCCTGCATGCCCTGGGTGAAGTCGCCATGGGCCTGGCCCACGAAATCCGTAACCCGCTGGGGATCATCAAGACTGCCACCCAACTGCTGCACCGTCGCGCCGACTTGCCGGAAGCCGACAAGCGCCACCTGGAATATGTGATCAGCGAAGTCAGCCGGATCAACGACCTGATCACCGAGTTTCTCGATTTCGCCAAACCCAACGCGCCGCTGCGCGTATTGCAACCGGCGCGCGCGCTGGTGGAGGAGATCCTCGGCTTCTGCAGCCCGGAACTGGCCAGCCACAAAATCGACGCCCACATCGACGACCAGGCGCCTGGCGCGACCATCTATGCCGACGCCAAGCAGCTCAAACAGGCCTGCCTCAACCTGATTCTCAACGCTATCGATGCAATGCCCGAAGGTGGCCGCCTGACCCTGGGCATTCGTTCGATGGGCGACAACACAGTCATCAGCGTCGCCGACACCGGCCAGGGTATCCCGGCGGATATGATCGAGCGCATCTTCACCCCGTTCGTCACCACCAAGGCCTCCGGCACCGGCCTGGGCCTGGCCAAAGTCTATTCGATCATGGAAAGTCACGACGGCAGCATCGAATGCATCAGCGAGAATGATGCCGGCGCTACGTTCAGCCTGTACATTCCGGCAATCGGCGAAGACGACGAGGACACTCATGACGCATAACATATTGGTGGTCGACGACGAGCCCAAGCTCTGTGACCTGTTGTCGTCGGCCCTCAGCCAGAATGGCGTCCAGGTGTTCACGGCGGGTAACGGCCTGCACGCGCTCAAAGTGCTGGAGCAGGAAGACATCGACCTGGTGATCAGCGACTGGCGCATGCCGGGCATGGACGGTCCGGCGCTGCTGGCCGAGATCAAGGCGCGCTATTCCCAGGTGCCGGTGATCGTGATGACCGCCTACAGCACGGTGAAAAACGCCGTACAGTCGATGCGCAACGGTGCGTATGACTACATTGCCAAGCCGTTCGATATCGACGAGCTGGACATCACCGTGGCCAAGGCCCTGCAGTTTCGCGACATCATGCGCGACAACGCCCGCATGCGCGCCGAGCTGGACGAGCAGGCGCAGTTCGACAGCCTGGTGGGCGACAGCCCGGCGTTTCGCAAGGTGTTGCAGGCAGTGGATTCGGTGCGCGACAGCAGCGCAACGATCCTGCTGACCGGCGAAAGCGGCACCGGCAAGGAAATGGTCGCCCGCGCCATCCACAAGCACGGCAGCCGGGCCGACAAGCCGTTCGTCGCGGTCAATTGCGCGGCGATTCCCGAAGGGCTGCTGGAAAGCGAAATGTTCGGCCATCGCAAGGGCGCCTTCACCGGTGCCGTGGCCGACCGGGTCGGGCGTTTTATGCAGGCCGACAAGGGCACGCTGTTTCTCGACGAAGTGGGCGACATGCCGCTGGCGCTGCAGGCCAAGATTCTGCGCGCCTTGCAGGAGCGGGTGATCGAGCCGGTGGGCGACCCCCGCGAGCGCAAGGTGGACGTGCGCGTGATCGCCGCCACCAACAAGAACCTGTTGGAGGCGGTGGCCAATAAGGAGTTTCGCGAGGACTTGTATTACCGCCTCAACGTGTTCCCGATCCCGCTGCCGCCCTTGCGCGAGCGCGTGGAAGACATCGCGCCCCTGGCTCGGCACTTCGCCCAGACCTTGAGCGTCACCGCGGGTAAACGCATCACCGGTTTCAGCCCCGAGGCCTTGCAGGCCATGACGGCGTATCACTGGCCGGGCAATATCCGCGAGCTGCAGAACTGCGTGGAACGCGCGACGATCGTGGCGTCATCGCCGGTGATTGAAGATATCGACTTGCCGGGTTATCTGTTCGCGTCCAAGCCCAGCGAGGGCGGCGTGACGGCGATCCTCAGCGACGGACCGGGCATTCCCCAGGACCTGGATGCGGCGCTGGCGGAGGTGGAAAAAGCCTACATCCAGGCGGCATTGCACGAGAGCAATGGCGTACAGGCGGCGGCAGCGGCGAAGATCGGGATTTCCGAGCGCAGCTTCTGGTATCGCCTGAAGAAGCTGGGGATTCAGATCGACAAAATAGTCCGCTGAGTTGCCTGGCACAGCACTGTTCTAAATGTGGGAGGGGGCTTGCCCCCGATAGCAGTGGGTCAGACAGCCTATGTGTATCTGATCCACCGCCATCGGGGGCAAGCCCCCTCCCACATTTGGATTGTGGTGTGTCAGGTCTGCAGGCGTACCCAGACGCTGACCAGAACAGTCGCTGCCATCAACCACGCTAGCGCTGCTACGGCTAAAGAGGCTTCCAGGCGCAGGCGATCGACCAGCACGTAGAGCGTCGCCAGGTACACAAAGTACGGAATGATCGACCACATCCCGAACAGGATGGTGGTCTTCAAATCGTCCACCGAACGGCCTTTGCCGACGATGTAATGGGCGATCAGCGCAAAGGTCGGGAACAGCGGCACCAACCCGGCGATGTAGTAATTCCGGGTCTTGGCCAACGCGGCCAGTATCAGCACCACCGCCGCGCCCAGGGCGGCCTTCAATATCAGATCCACGCGCGGTTCCTCAGTGGCTCAAACCGTATTTCTTGACCTTGTCGAACAGGGTGGTCTTGGCCATTCCCAGTTCCTGGCTGGCCTGGGTCAGGTTACCGCCGCTGCGTTGCAGCGCGTCGTTGAGCAGGTTGCGTTCGAAGGCTTCCACCGCTTCGGTGAAGGCCAGGCCCTGGCTGCCGCTGCTGGCGCCGCTTTTCTTGAAGGCGGGCAGGCCCAGGGCGAAGCGCTCGGCGACGTTGCGCAGTTCACGCACGTTGCCCGGCCAGTCGTGGCTCATCAGGTTGGACAGGGTCTGGTTGTCGAGGTCCGGCACGCTGCGGTCGAAGCGCAGGGATGATTGCTGCAGGAAGTGTTCGAACAGTTGCAGGATGTCTTCGCGGCGTTCGCGCAAAGGCGGCAGTTCCAGGGTCACGACGTTGAGGCGGTAGTACAGGTCGCTACGGAACTGGCTGGCGCGGCTCAATTCGTCGAGGTCGGATTTGGTGGCGGCGATCACTCGGCAATCCACCGCCACGCTCTGGTTCGAACCCAGGCGTTCGAGGGTGCGTTCCTGCAACACGCGCAGCAGCTTGATCTGCAGGTTGATCGGCATGCTTTCCACTTCATCGAGAAACAGCGTGCCTTCGTGGGCGTGCTCGATCTTGCCGATCCGACGTTTGCCGGCGCCGGTAAAGGCGTTGGCTTCGTGGCCGAAAATCTCGCTTTCGAACAGGTTCTCCGGCAGGCCGCCGCAGTTCAGCGCGACGAACGGGTGAGCGTGGCGTCGGCTGAAATCATGCAGGCACCGCGCGACCAGTTCCTTGCCGGTGCCGGTCTCGCCTTCGATCAGCACGTTGGCCGACGTATCCGCGACGTTGGCGATCAATTCGCGCAGGTTCTGCATCGCCGGCGAGCGGCCGATGATGCGTCCTTCCAGGGAGTCGCGCTCGGCCAACTGGCGGCGCAGCGCCCAGACTTCCCGCGCCAGCCCGCGCTGTTCCAGGGCGCGGCGCGCGACGTCGACCAGGCGTTCGGGAGAGAAGGGTTTTTCCATGAAGTCATAGGCGCCGTTGCGCATGGCGCCGACCGCCATGGAAATATCGCCGTGCCCGGTAATCAATACCACCGGCAGGCTTTTATCCAGGGCCTTGAGGCGGGTGAGCAGTTCCAGGCCGTCGATACCCGGCAGGCGGATATCGCTGATGACGATGCCAGCAAAGTTCTCGCCGATGCGCTTGAGCGCCTCTTCGGCACTGCCCACGCCGACGCTGGGGATGTCTTCCAGTGCCAGGGCTTGCTGGCAGCCGAGCAGCACGTGGGGGTCGTCTTCGACGATCAGGACGGTGAGGTCAGGGTTTTTTTCTACGTTCATGACGACTCGGCTGTTTGAGCGCCCACCAGCGGCAGGCTCAGGACAAAGGCAGTACCACCACCGACGGGATGCTCCACGGCGAGGTTGCCGCCGGTGGCCGCGGCCAGGCTGGCGGACAACGTAAGGCCAAGGCCCAGGCCTTGCTCGCCGGGTTTGGTGGTGAAGAACGGTTCGAACAGATGCTTGCGCGCCTCGGGGTCGATGCCATGGCCGTTATCGCGCACCTGCAGGCGGTATTTGCCGTCGGCTTCGTGGCCTTCCAGCCACAGTTCCGGCGCCGGTTGTGCTTGCATGGCATCGAGGGCGTTGCCGATCAGATTGACCAGGATCTGCTCCAGGCGCGTCTGGTCGATCTGCAATTGGGCCGGGGCAAAGTCGCGGTGCAGCGTCAGAGGCAGGCTGTCGAGGCGTGCGCCGAGCACTTGGAACGCGGCATCCACGGCCTTGCCCAGGCTGGCTTCGCCCTGGTCGTCACCGCGCCGTGCGAAGGAGCGCAGGCTGGCGGTGATGCGGCCCATGCGGTCGATCAATTCGTTGATGGTCTTGAGGTTGGCGCTGGCGGTATCCAGCGCGCCGCGTTCGAGGAAGCGCACGGTATTGCCGGACAACGTGCGCAACGCGGCGAGGGGCTGGTTCAATTCGTGGGCGATGCTGGTGGACATCTGGCCGATGGCCGCCAGCTTGCCCGCCTGCACCAGCTCATCCTGGGCGCGGCGCAGGGTTTCCTCGGCCTGGCGGCGTTCGCGAATCTGCCCCTTGAGGCGCTCGTTGCTCGCGCGCAGGTCGGCGGTGCGTTCGGCAATCCGGCGTTCCAGCTGGCTGTTGGCTTCCTGCAAGGCTTCCCGGGCGGCGAGGCGGGTGGCGATGACTTTGCGTCGTTCGTTCCAGGCAATCAGCAGGAGCGCCACCAGGCCAAAGGCGACGGCCACCAGGATGCCCTGGTTGATCGCCGCACGGCGCAGGTCGTTGAGCGGGGTGAGCAGGGTGAAATTCCACGGCGTGTCGCTCAGCGGCCGGGTCTGGGCCAGGTAGCTGACTTCGTGTTCGTCGGCCACCACTTCGCTGTTGGCCGGAAAGGTCAGTTTTTCTGTGCCTTCGTTGAGGCGCTCGCGGGCCAGAGGCTCCAGCTCGTTCAGCGTCGCCCAGTAATATTGCAGGCTGTGCGCCAGGCGGTCCTTGGTCTCATCGCTCAGGGGGCGCACGGCCTTGAGGCGGCGGGCCGGGTCGCTGGAAAGGATGATGATACCGTTCTCGTCGCTGACAAACGCTTCGAGACGCGCGCGTTTCCAGCGTTCCTCCAGGGCTTCGAGGCGGACCTTGACCACGGCGACGCCGATGATCTTGCCGTGCTCTTCCAGGCCGTGGGCCAGGTAGTAGCCGGGTTCGCCATTGGTGCTGCCGATGCCATAGAAACGCCCGGGCTGGCCGCGCACGGCGTTCTGGAAATAGGCGCGGAAGGACAGGTCTTCACCCTGGTAGCTGTCGGCATCGCGCCAGTTGCTGGTGGCCAGTACGCGGCCGGTGGTGTCCATCACATAGATGGCCCGACTGCGGCTGCGCCGGTTCAGGCCTTCGAGGTAGTCGTTGACGGTCTTGCGGGTGTCCTGGTTCGGCTCGGCCAGCAGCGTGGACACGCTGGATTCCAGTTCCAGGAGGCTGGGCAGGTACGTGTATTTGCTCAGTTCGCTTTCGACGGTGCGGGCATGCAGCTCCAGCTGGCGTTCGCCGGTATCGCTGAGGGTGCGGATGCCATAGTACTCACTGATCCAGAAGCCGATGTAACCCAGGCCGATCATCAGGGCGATGATCAACGGCGGCAGGAACAGTTGGCGGATCAGACGAGGCTTCACGGCAAGTGATGGCGGCGCGGCGCGATAGAGGTTGGGGTCGCATTTCATCACAGATGCCTTGGGTCAGCTACCGCTCACCCCTTCCTGTAGGAGCGAGCTTGCTCGCGAAAAAACCAAGGGCACCGCGTTCATCCAGGATGTGCGCTTCATCGTTGCCGTTTTTTGCGAGCAAGCTCGCTCCTACAGGAGGAGCAAGCTGTGGCTTTTTTAGTGCTGCAGGATTTTCTCGAGGAAGTGCTGCGCGCGTTCGGAGCGGGCGCTGATGTCGCCGAAGAACTCTTCTTTCGGGCAGTCTTCGATGATCTTGCCGGCGTCCATGAAGATCACGCGATCGGCCACTTTGCGGGCGAAGCCCATTTCGTGGGTCACGCACATCATGGTCATGCCTTCCTGGGCCAGTTGCACCATCACGTCCAGCACTTCGTTGACCATTTCCGGGTCGAGGGCCGAGGTCGGTTCGTCGAACAGCATGACGATCGGGTCCATGGCGAGGGCGCGGGCAATCGCCACACGTTGCTGCTGGCCACCGGAAAGCTGGCCAGGGTGCTTGTGGGCGTGCGCCGACAGGCCGACGCGATCAAGCAGTTGCAGGCCCTTCTTGGTGGCTTCTTCCTTGCTGCGGCCGAGCACCTTGATCTGCGCGATGGTCAGGTTTTCGGTGATGGTCAGGTGCGGGAACAGCTCGAAGTGCTGGAACACCATGCCGACGCGCGAGCGCAGTTTCGGCAGGTTGGTCTTCGGGTCGGCGATGGACGTGCCGTCGACGATCACGTCGCCTTTCTGGAACGGTTCCAGCGCGTTGACGCACTTGATCAGGGTGGATTTACCCGAGCCGGACGGCCCGCACACCACGATCACTTCGCCTTTTTTAACCTCGGTGCTGCAATCGGTCAGCACCTGGAAGTCGCCATACCACTTGTTGACGTTTTTGATAGAGATCATACGGCAAACCTTTTTTGCAGACGCTTGACCAGCAGCGAGGCGGAAAAGCTGATGATGAAGTAGACGACACCGGCGAAGATCAGGAACTCATTGGAGCGGCCGATGATGTCGCCGTTGGAACGGGCGGAGTTGAGGAAATCCACCAGGCCCACGGTGTAGACCAGCGAGGTGTCCTGGAACAGGATGATGCTCTGTTGCAGCAGCAACGGGGTCATCTTGCGGAACGCCTGGGGCAGGATGATCAGGCGCATGGTCTGACCGTAAGTCATGCCCATGGCCTGCGCGGCCGCCATCTGGCCCTTGGGGATCGACTGCACGCCGGCCCGCACGATTTCACAGAAGTACGCGGCCTCGAACATCATGAAGGCCACGACGCAGGAGGTGAACGCACCGATCGGCGTGTCTTCGCCGGTGATCCAGCGCAGCACGAAGGGCACCGCCAGGTAGAACCAGGTGATGACCAGCAGCAACGGGATCGAGCGGAAATAGTTCACGTAGGCGCCGGCCAGGCGTGACAGCAACTTGCTGGACGACAGGCGCATCAACGCCAGGATCGTGCCGAGGACAATACCGCCGACCACGCCCATGACCATCAACTGCAAGGTCATGACCATGCCGTTCCACAGGCCGGGGATCGCGGGGATGATGCCGCTGAAATCGAATTCCATTATTTACCCCCCACGGAGATCAGGCCGGGCACGGCGACTTTCTTCTCGACCAGGCGCATCAGCAACATCAGGCTCATGTTCAGGGTGAAGTAGATCAGCGTGGCCAGGGTGAAGGCTTCAAACAGGTTGGCCGAGAATTCGGCGGTCTGCTTGGTTTGCGCCAGCAATTCCATCAGGCCGATCAAGGACGCCACGGAGGAGTTCTTGAACACGTTGAGGAATTCCGAGGTGAGCGGCGGAATGATGATCCGGTAAGCCTGCGGCAGCAGCACGTTCCAGTAGATCTGCGGCAGCTTGAAACCCATGGCGCGGGCGGCGGCTTCCTGGCCACGCGGCAGCGCCTGGATGCCGGTGCGTACCTGCTCGCAGACACGGGCGGCGGTGAACAGGCCCAGGCACACCACAACGCTCAGGTAGGCCGAGGTGGTCGGGTTCAGGTCTTGCTTGTACCAGTCCTGCAGGTTTTGCGGCAGCAGGTCGGGTATCAGGAAGTACCAGATGAACAGCTGCACCAGCAGCGGCACGTTGCGGAACAGTTCCACGTAGCAGGTGGCGATGCCCGATACGATACGGTTTGGCACGGTACGCATGACCCCCAGCATGGAGCCCAGCAGCAAGGCGATGATCCATGCCACGACGGCGATGGCAATGGTCCAGCCCAGGCCGGCGATGTACCAGTCGAGATAAGTCTCGCTGCCAACGCCAGTGGACTTGAAGAACACGCCCCAGTCCCAGTTGTAATTCATTAGGGTCTCCCCTCGAGATCGATCGATGTACAAGCACCCGCTTGGGGAAAATCCGTTCCCGCCTGACGGTGAACGCCAGGCACACACGATCGGCTCGAAAACCGCCCGGTCGAGTGTTCCAAAATATAGCCAGCAGGTAGTAACAGACGCCTGAGGGAGGAGTGGCTCCCTCAGGAGATAAGGTTAGCCAGAAATCAGATTTTTACGTCAGGCGCAGGCTTATCGCTCGGATTGGCGATCAGTTCCTTGACCTTGTCGCTCATCGGGAAGTTCAGGTTCAGGCCTTTTGGTGGGATCGGGCTTTCGAACCACTTGCTATAAATCTTGTTGATTTCACCGGATTTGTAGAGAGCGACGATGGCGTCATCCACGGCTTTCTTGAACGCAGGATCTTCTTTGCGAACCATGCAGGCGTAGGCTTCGAAGGACTGCGGAGTACCAGTGATAACCCAGTCATTCGGCTTCTTGGCCTTGGCTTCTTCACCGGCCAGCAGGGCGTCGTCCATCATGAAGGCAACGGCGCGGCCGCTTTCCAGCATCTGGAAGGACTCGCCGTGGTCTTTGGCGGAGATGACGTTCATGCCCATCTGCTTGTCGGCGTTCATCGCCTTGATGATGCGCTCGGACGTGGTGCCGGCGGTGGTCACGACGTTTTTGCCTTTGAGGTCGGCGAAGTCGCTATAGGACGGCTTGCCATCCTTGTCTTTCTTGACCAGCAGGCGGGTGCCGATTTCGAAGATGTTGGTGGTGAACGCGACTTGCTGGGCGCGTTCGGCGTTGTTGGTGGTGGAACCGCACTCGATGTCCACGGTGCCGTTCTGCACCAGCGGGATACGGGTCTGGGACGTGACCAGGTTGTACTTGGCCTGCAGCTGGGGCTTGTTCAGGTCTTTTTTCAGGGCTTCGACGATCGCCAGCTGAATGTCGTGGGAGTAGCCGACCGGTTTACCCGAACCATCCGCGATGTAGGAAAACGGAATGGAGCTGTCGCGGTGCCCGAGGGTGATGGTGCCCGAGTCGTTGATTTTTTTCAGCGTGCCGGTGAGTTCGGCGGCGAAAACTGGAGTGCTGATCAGAGCGGCAGCGATAGCTGCGCCCAAAATATGGGGAACGATGCGCATCAATACTTCCTCGACATTTGTTTTTTTTATGAAGCCGGTTAAGCGGCTCTCTTATACAGCGAATGCCCGTGACGGCTCCTGAGGCATCTCAGGCAATCGTCCTGAAGTGTAGAGCATGAGTCGTGCCAGTCCACGAGTAAAAGGTTAACTATATGATTTATATAGTAATTAAGTTTTTATGAGCGAGGATTTATAACGGCCAGGTCCGGCAAACCGAATCGCGCAGGGGAATGGTGTTCGGAAAACCGAATGGCTGAACCGATATGAAAAAGCCCCCGGGCCTTGCGGCGCAGGGGCTTTTGTACGAGCAGTCTGTCAGGCCGCCTGGATCTTGCTGCGGTTATGCTCCACCTTGGACAGATAACGCCGCACATTGGCCTGTTCTTCCGGGGTGGTGAACAGGCCAAGCTTGGTGCGGCGCCACAGCACGTCCTCGGGTTGGGTCGCCCATTCTTCGGCGCACAGGTAGTCGACTTCGCGGGTGTACAGGCCGCCACCGAGGTGGTCGCCGAGGTCGGCCAGCGATTGCACGCCTTCGAGCAGGCGCCAGGTGCGGCTGCCGTAGGTGGTGGACCAGCGCCGCGCGATTTCGCTTGGCACCCAGTCGAACTGGGTACGGATGGCCGCAGCGAGGGCTTGCGGCGTGCTCATGTCTTCGCCGCCCGGCAGGCTGGCGGTGGCGGTCCAGCTTGGGCGCATCTGTGTGAAATAGGGCGCCAGGTGGGCCATCGCCGACTCGGCGAGCTTGCGGTAGGTGGTCAGTTTGCCGCCGAACACCGACAGGATCGGCGCCTCGCCAGCGCCGCCGGAGAGCGACAGGGTGTAGTCGCGGGTGATGGCCGACGGGTTGTCCGACTCGTCGTTGCACAGCGGGCGCACGCCGGAGTAGGTGTGGACGATGTCGTCGCGGCTCAGTTGTTTCTTGAAGTGAGCGTTGACCACCTTGAGCAAGTAGTCGGTTTCACCTTCGGTAATCGCCACTTTCGCCGGATCGCCGGTGTATTCGCGGTCGGTGGTGCCGATGATGGTCAGGTGGTCCAGGTATGGAATCGTGAACACGATGCGCTGGTCTTCGTTCTGCAGGATGTGCGCGTGGGCGCCTTCGTACAGTTTCGGCACGATCAGGTGGCTGCCCTGGATCAGACGGATGCCGTAGGGCGAATCCAGCTTCAAGTCTTCCTTGATGAATTTGGCGACCCACGGCCCGGCGGCGTTCACCAGCGCCTTGGCGCGGATCGAGAACAGGCTGCCGTCGGTGCGTTCCATGTTCATTTCCCACAGGCCCTTGCTGCGGTACGCGCTGACGCAACGGGTTTGGGTGTGGATGTGTGCGCCTTTTTCACGCGCGGCCATGGCGTTGAGCACCACCAGGCGGGCGTCATCGACCCAGCAGTCGGAATATTCGAAGCCTTTGGTGATTTCGCTTTTCAGCGGGCTGTCGGGGCCGAACTTGAGGCTTTTCGAACCGGCGAGCTTTTCGCGCTTGCCCAGATGGTCATACAGGAACAGGCCGGCGCGGATCATCCACGCCGGACGCAGGTGCGGGCGGTGCGGCAACACAAAGCGCATCTGCTTGACGATGTGCGGGGCCTTGGCCAGCAGGACTTCGCGTTCGGCCAGGGCTTCGCGCACCAGGCGGAATTCGTAATGTTCGAGGTAACGCAGGCCACCGTGGATCAGCTTGCTGCTGGCGGAAGACGTGTGGCTGGCCAGGTCGTCCTTTTCGCAAAGGAATACCGACAACCCGCGCCCGGCTGCGTCTGCTGCAATGCCGACGCCATTGATCCCGCCACCGATTACGGCAACGTCATAGACTTCGGCAAGCGGTGGAGCAGGCAAGGTGGAAGGGTTCATCGGCTGGCCTCGCGATCTTTTCGTATTGGAAATCGAACATTAATGTTCATTTCCGAAAATTGTAGCTGATAAACGCGCCCACAGCCACCCGACTTCGATTGAAAAAACTCATCGAAGGGCGAGAAAAGGAAAATTTGTGAACATGTGCCTGGGGAAGGCTCAAGGAAATGGGGGCTGGATCAATCGCTATCGGGGGCAAGCCCCTCCCACATTTGAATGGGTTCACACATCAAAGTGTGGGAGGGGGCTTGCCCCCGATAGCATCAGTGCAGGCGCTAGACGACTTCCAGCCGAACCTTATGCTGGTTCAACAACTGCACCAGCGCCGGCACCGGCTGCTGGTCAGTCACCAGGCAGTCCACCAGGCTGATCGGGCCCAGGCGAATCATGGCATTGCGCCCGAATTTGCTCGAGTCAGCCGCCAGGATCACCTTGCGCGCATTGGCGATGATCGCCTGGGAAACCCGCACTTCCTGGTAGTCGAAGTCGAGCAGGCTACCGTCTTCATCGATACCGCTGATGCCGACCAGGGCGAAATCGACCTTGAACTGGTTGATAAAGTCGACGCTGGCCTGGCCCACCACGCCGCCGTCACGTCGCACACTCCCGCCAGTCAGCAGCACGTCGAAGTCGTCCTTGGCGCTGAGCATGGTGGCGACGTTGAGGTTGTTGGTGATGATTTTCAGGTGATTGTGGTTGAGCAACGCACGGGCGATGGATTCGGTGGTGGTGCCGATGTTGATGAACAGCGAGGCATGGTCGGGGATTTGTGCGGCGATCGCTTCGCCGATGCGCTGTTTCTCGTCGCGCATCTGGTCGGCCCGCATGGCGTATGCGGTGTTTTCGACGCTGGAATCATAGGCTGCGCCGCCGTGGTAGCGGCGCAACAGGTTGGCGTCCGCCAGCTGGTTGATATCGCGGCGGATGGTTTGCGGGGTGACAACGAACAACTGCGCCATTTCCTCGATACTGACGTAGCCGCGTTCGCGGACCAGTTCGAGGATTTGTTGCTGGCGGGGAGGCAGATTCATTGGGCGTCCTTTGGGCTGCCATACAAAAGTGGCCCATGATGACGCAGGAATCTGCTCCCTGCCAGTTACAACCCTAAGTGGTTCCGGCGAAGGGCTTATTCAGCGCCTTCGTGCGGTTCCCAATCACGGGTGCGGCTCACCGCTTTTTGCCAGCCGGCGTAGAGTTTCTCCTTGGCCGCTTCTTCGAGCTGGGGTTCGAATTCGCGCTCGATCACCGCTTTGCCGCGCAATTCCTCCAGGCTGCCCCAGAAGCCGCAGGCCAGGCCCGCCAGGTAGGCGGCGCCGAGTGCCGTGGTTTCGCGCATTTGCGGGCGTTCGACCTGGGTGCCGAGGATATCGGCCTGGAACTGCATCAGGAAGTTGTTGGCCACTGCGCCGCCGTCCACGCGCAGGGATTTAAGGCGTTCGCCGGAGTCCTGCTGCATCGCGTCCAATACGTCGCGGGTCTGGTAGGCAATCGACTCCAGAGCTGCGCGAATAATGTGATCCACGCGCACGCCACGGGTCAGGCCGAACAACGCGCCACGGGCATACGGGTCCCAATACGGCGCGCCCAGGCCGGTGAACGCGGGCACCAGGTACACGCCGTTGCTGTCCTTGACCTTGCCGGCGAAGTATTCGGTGTCGTGGGCGTCGTTGATGATTTTCAGCTCGTCGCGCAGCCACTGTACGGTGGAGCCACCGTTGAACACGGCGCCTTCCAGGGCGTAGGCCACTTCGCCACGCGGGCCGCAGGCGATGGTGGTGAGCATGCCGTGCTTGGATTTCACCGCTTTGTCGCCGGTGTTCATCAGCAGGAAGCAACCGGTGCCGTAGGTGTTCTTGGCCTGGCCCGGTTCCACGCACATCTGGCCGAACAGCGCGGCCTGCTGGTCACCGGCGATGCCGCCGATGGCAATGCCACTCTTGGTGCGGCCGTAGATTTCCGACGACGATTTCACTTCCGGCAGCATTTCCCGCGGCACATCGAGGATGTCCAGCATCTTCGCGTCCCACTCCAGGGTGTGGATGTTGAAGAGCATGGTGCGCGAGGCGTTGGTGTAGTCGGTGACGTGGGTCTTGCCGCCGGTGAATTTCCAGATCAGCCAGCTGTCGATGGTGCCGAACAGCAGCTCGCCGTTGCGCGCACGTTCGCGACTGCCTTCGACGTTATCGAGAATCCACTTGAGCTTGGTGCCGGAGAAGTACGGGTCGGTGACCAGGCCGGTGGTGTCGCTGATGTATTGCTCGTGGCCATCACGCTTGAGCTGCTGGCAGATCTCGGTGCTGCGGCGGCACTGCCAAACGATGGCGTTGTAGATCGGGCGGCCGGTGACTTTGTCCCAGACCACGGTGGTTTCGCGCTGGTTGGTGATACCGATGGCGGCGACCTGGTCATGGTGCAGGCCGGCCTGGGCCAGGGCTTCGACCATCACCGCGCTCTGGGTCGCGAAGATTTCCATCGGGTCATGTTCGACCCAGCCCGCTTGCGGGTAATGCTGGGCGAACTCACGTTGGGCGGTGCAGACCACGTTGGCGTCACGATCGAAGATGATCGCCCGGGAACTGGTGGTGCCCTGATCGAGGGCAATGATGTAGTTCTTATTCTGAATGTCGGTCATGTCGATTGCCTTGGACGAGAAATAAGGAAGTGGGTAAACCGCCTGGGCCACGAAGGGGCAGGGTGGACCAGGCTGGCTATCAGGAAATGCGGGTGTTGCCGTTGACGGCGCTGTCTTCGGTTTCGGCGACAGCGGGTGCGGCGCTTGGCAGGTGACGGGCAATCAGCCCGCGATACGCTGCAGCCCCCAGGCATGCACCGACAATCGGTGCGAAAATCGGCACCAGGAAGTAGGGAATATCACGCCCGCCAGTAAAGGCCATTTCACCCCAACCGGCGAAAAAGGTCATCAGCTTGGGCCCGAAATCCCGTGCCGGGTTCATCGCAAAGCCGGTCAGCGGGCCCATCGCGCTGCCAATCACCGCGATCAGCAAGCCGATCAGCAGCGGTGCCAACGGGCCGCGTGGCAGGCCGTTGTTATCGTCGGTCAGGGCCATGATCACGCCCATCAGGATCGCGGTGATGACCATTTCCACCAGGAAGGCCTGGGCCGTGCTCAGCAGTGCATGGGGATAAGTCGAGAATACCGAGGCCAATTCCAGGCTGGCCTGGGTGCCGCGCACCAGATGGTGGGTTTGTTCGTAATCGAAAAACAGGTTGCTGTAGAGCGTGTACACCAGGGCCGCGGAGCAGAAGGCGCCGGCGACTTGGGCGAGGATATAGAAGGGCAGTTTGCGCTTGTCGAAATCGGCAAAGAGACACAGGGCGATGCTGACCGCCGGGTTCAGATGTGCCCCGGAGATGCCCGCGCTCAGGTAGATCGCCATGCTCACGCCGATCCCCCAGATGATACTGATTTCCCATAAGCCAAAGCTGGCACCCGCGACCTTGAGCGCAGCGACACAACCGGTACCGAAGAAGATCAGAAGCGCAGTCCCCAGGAATTCGGCCATGCATTGGCTCGAAAGTGAAGGCTGTTGAAGTGCAGTTGTCATGGAAAACCTCAATTTGTTGTTCTTGTCTGGCGTCTGGCCTCAACGGGCCTTGCGCGATTTTCACCGTGTCGAGGATCCCCATCCCGGGCACGGCTTACTGCTGGAATGCTGCGGATGTATTCCTACAGTATTCGGAAACGAAAAAATATAGACAAGAATGACTGCTGTCAAAGGTCGAAAGTGAACTATCAGTCATTTTCGAACTATAGGTTTGATGAATGATCACGCTCGCCACAGTAAGTATTGCCATGAGTGAGGGGCGTACTAGAGCGTTTTGTGTGGGCTTGGCCTAGAATTGGCCATCCGTTTGCCACGCCTGGAGCGTCCATGACCCCCGCATTGGATTTGTTGAAAAAAGTTCGCGCCGAACATCGCATTCACAGTTATGAACACGATCCCAAAGCTGCCTCGTATGGCCTGGAGGCCGCGGAAAAGTTGGGTCTGGACCCGGCGCAGGTGTTCAAGACCTTGCTGGCGAGCAGCGAGAAGGGCGAATTATTGGTGGCGGTGGTGCCGGTCGTCGGAAGTCTGGACTTGAAAGCCCTGGCGCACGCCGCCGGGGTGAAAAAAGTCGAGATGGCCGACCCGGCGGCGGCGCAGCGTTCCACTGGCTATCTGCTGGGTGGGATCAGCCCGTTGGGACAGAAAAAGCGTTTGCGCACCTTTATTGATATTACTGCGCAGCCGTTCCCGACGATTTTTGTCAGCGCCGGGAGACGGGGGTTGGAAGTAGAGCTGTCCGCAGCGGTTCTGGCCGAGCATACCCAGGCCACGTTCGCGCCGATCGGCCGGGCCTGAGTTCGAAGGCTGGAGCGGGGTTCTTCAGTTGGCCGGGCTGTAGCGCCGCACACCCGAATCGGTGTGCGGAATCTGCGCCGCCGTGCTGCCGGAAGCCCGGAACAGCACCAGGTGTTCGACGGCGACGCGGATCCCCACGTCTGCACCGACCTGATGGTCGGCGTGGCTGGGGAAGATCGACTCCAACTGGGCGCCCGTCGGCAGTTGCAGGCGGTACAAGGTCGAGGCGCCGAGGAACGTCTTGCCGACGATCCGCGCTTTCAATGCGCTGTCCGGTGCGTAGACGATGTCGTCCGGGCGCAGCAATACATCCACGGCGCCACCTGCCGGCCAGCTATACGCGCGGTTGCCGCGCAGGTCGCCGAGCTCGGTGCTGACCGATTCCGGCGTACACAATTGGCCACGGATGAAATAGCCCTGGCCGACAAAGCTTGCGACGTAGGGTGTGAGCGGTTCGTGATAGAGGTTGTAGGGCGTATCCCACTGCTCCAGGCGACCTTCCTTGAACACGCCGACGTGGTCACTCACGGCAAATGCTTCTTCCTGGTCATGGGTCACCAGGATCGCACTGGTGCCACGTGCCTTGAGAATGTCGCGCACCTCATGGCTGAGCTTGCGTCGCAGCTCGCCATCGAGGTTGGAGAAGGGTTCGTCGAGCAGCAACAATTGCGGCTCCGGCGCCAAGGCGCGGGCGAGGGCCACGCGTTGTTGCTGACCACCGGACAGCTCGTGGGGAAAACGCTTGCCCAGGTTCTTCAGGTTGACCAGCTCCAGCAATTCGGCGACCACGCGGTCTTTCTGCGGGTGCTTGCGAATGCCAAAGGCGATGTTGTCGGCCACGCTCAGGTGGGGAAACAGCGCGTAGTCCTGGAACACCATGCCGATGCGACGTTTCTCCGGCGCCAGGGTGAACCCTGCACTGGAGATGACTTCGCCGGCCAGGCTGATTTCGCCTTCGTGTACCGGTTCGAACCCTGCGATCGCACGCAGGGTGGTGGTCTTGCCGCACCCCGAGGAGCCGAGCAGGCAACCGATGTCGCCGGCGTTGAGGTGCAGGTTGAGGTTCTGTACCACCCGCTGATCTTGATAGCCGCATGCCAGATTGCGCAGGTTCAGCAGTAATGGCTTGCTCATGCGTGGTGGTACGCCGGTTCGACCAGAAATTCGAGCAGGGCCTTTTGTGCATGCAGACGGTTTTCTGCCTGGTCCCAGGCGACCGAACGCGGGTCGTCGAGCAGATCGAGGCTGATTTCTTCGCCACGGTGGGCAGGCAGGCAGTGCATGAACAGCACGTCCGGCGCGGCCAGGTCGAGCAGGGCGCGGGTGACCTGGAACGGTGCAAACAGCTTCAGGCGCTTGGCGGTTTCGTCTTCCTGGCCCATGGAGGTCCAGACATCGGTGCTTACCAGGTGCGCGCCGACCACCGCGTCTTTTGGATCACGCAGGATCTGCACGCGACCATCGGCTTTGGCCAGGAATTCGGCGGACGGTTCGAAGCCTTCCGGGCAGGCGATGCGCAGGTGGAAGTCGAACTGGATCGCCGCTTCTATATAACTGTTGCACATGTTGTTGCCGTCGCCGATCCAGGCCACGGTCTTGCCCTGGATCGAGCCACGGTGCTCGAGGAAGGTTTGCATGTCGGCCAGCAACTGGCACGGGTGCAGGTCATCGGACAGGCCGTTGATCACCGGTACCCGGGAGTTCGCGGAAAATTCGGTCAGGGTGCTGTGGGCAAAGGTCCGGATCATCACCGCATCGAGCATGCGCGACATGACAATCGCGCAATCGCTGATTGGCTCGCCACGGCCCAGCTGGGTGTCACGCGGCGACAGGAAGATGGCCTGGCCACCCAACTGGATCATGCCGGCCTCGAAGGACAAGCGGGTGCGGGTCGACGATTTCTCGAAAATCATCCCGAGCACGCGGTTTTTCAAAGGCTCGAACAGTACGCCGCGGTTACGCAGGTCTTTAAGCTCAATGCCTCGACGGATCACGCTGACCAGCTCTTCGGGCGTGCAATCCATCAGGGAGAGAAAGTGCCTTGCGCTCATCATTAACTACCTTTTTGCAACAGACCGCAGATACTCAAAGCCTTGTTTATTGTGAAAACGGGCGAGACCTGCGGCGAAAGCCGCACGGGGCGACGAAATAGGGGAAGGCGCGATCTTATAATTAAATGTCGCGTCTTACCAATAGGTGGCTTAGCTTTAGGGGCTTTCGCCTCTTTCCCTGAATGGCCTGGGCCACAAATGGGCCAAAACCACAGGATTACAGCTTGTTCAGTTCGGCCCAGTCCGACGTGGAGTTGATCCACTTGGCATAGGTCGAGAGCAGCATTTGTACACTGTGGCCCAGTTGGTTTGCAATAAAACCGACCTTCATGTTCGCCATCAGGCACATTGTTGCGTAGGTGTGACGGCAGTCGTACTGCCGGCGCCGGCGTATCCCCAGCCGGGTCAGTGAGGCCATGAAGTATTTCTTCGTGGTGCTGTCCGACTTGATGAACTCGCTACTGCCATCCACGGGAGCGAACACAAACTCCGCCCCATCAACAGCCAGTGACCTGGCCACCTCAAGGGCATTCATCGCCCTGTCATTCAGCAGCACGTCGCGCACGCTCTTGGTCTTGATGCGTTCGCACAGCTTGCCCTTCACGATTCCGCGACATACGTGGGCCCGCCGCTTTTCCTTGTCGAGCTCTGCCCACTTGAGTGCGCGCTGCTCGCCCGGCCGCATGCCGGAGAAGAAAGCGAACTCGAAATAGGCGGCGTAGATCTTGGTCGGCCCAGTCAGGTGCTGGTACATGTCGGCAATGATGCGCTCTGCCTCTTCCCGTTCAAACGGATCGACCGGCCGCTTTGGCAGCTTCGCCCGGGGCATGGATAGGCAGGGATTGCGCGCGTTGTATCCATCTGTCACCGCCGCGCCCATGAGGCTGGACAGCTTGTCCATGGCGTTGCGGCGAACGCCTGGCGACTCCCAGGCAATGCTGGATACCACCCGCCGGATATCCGACGAGGTGATATTGTCGATGCGCTTGGCTGTGAAGGCAGGCATCCAGAACCGATTGAACACACTCTTGTAGTTGTCGCGGGTGCCCTCGACGATATCGCGGCTATCCAACCACACCTGGGCGAACTCGCCGAACGTCGGCGTCTTGCGGTCCAGATTGTAGCTGGAGTTGGGGAACAGCTCGGCGTACAGGTCGTCTGTCATCGCGCCGAGCCTGATCAGCTCCTTTACACGAGCGCGGAGACCACCTGCCGCTGCGAGCCCCTTGGGGGTCGGCTGATACGGCGTTGGCTCGCTTCGACGCTGACCGTTCCAAGTAAAACGGACCCTGACGCTGTTGCCCCTGGTCTCGACTCCATCTGGATGATCCATTGGTTTTCTGCCCATGCGTTGTATCGCTCCAAACTGTACATGATGCGGCCGCCCTCTTTGAGCCAGACGCCGTGGGGAATGATTCCGCTCAAGCGCTTGTGCTCCAGCGCCTTGGGGGTGGTGCCGATCAGTTCGGCGAGCCGCTTTTCTAAAACCTTGTCGACGACCAACGCCGTCGGGTCATCGATGACCGTTTGCTTTCTGGTAGCCATGGGAATGCCTCGCCACGCCGTTGCCGGGTGGATTGATTGAAGGGGAGGGGGTACAGAGAGGGGTTAAGGCTTGTTGCCGATGGTGCAGCCGCCAGGGCACGAGCCGCAGCAGGTTTTCACCACCGCTACCGCCTCGGGAAACTTACGATCCTCGGGGACCGGCTGGTATCCGGGGAACGCTATCTGCGCGGGTTGCGCATCTAAAAACTCCCGCCGCAACTTGTTCATGAAGAACTCATGCTCAGGCAGGGGCATGGAACCTTTCAAAAGTTCCACCGATTTCCGCAGATCGTTCGCCATATCCTGGACAGCGACGGCAGGGTCGCTGGGGTAACCATCTGGAATGCAATCGCTGATTAGCTTCAGCCACATTTTGGCAATTCGACCGCTACTTTCGCCAGGACGGTTGTTCCACCACTTTACCGCGTCATCCGTTGTTTGGCCCTCGCACTGGCCGCCGCAGTTCGTGCAGTAGATTTTGTAATGCACATCAAGAGCAGAGCGAAAAGCAGCGTGTTTCAGATCGGACTCACCGCAGAATGGGCACGGGGCTAGCGCACGCGGCACGCCGTCAATCGTTTGGTTGGTAGTCATGGCTTCACCCATTCGAATTCGCCAACAAGCACGGAGATTTCGTCGCCGTCGTCATCCAGCACGAGCATGGATTCTTGCGTGTCTGGCTCTTCATGAATCAAGTATTCGGCGCCAACCGTCATGCATGCGTGGCAGTCCTCACCGCCTTCGCCGGAGCCGATGTAGCGAACGGTGTTGCCAACGATCCATTCGGACCAGTTGGGCTGTGTCGATTTCTTCCGCTTTGCACTCATAAATCACCTCAGCAAATCAGTTGTGCCAGTGCCAGCAGGCACCAGCAGTAGGCGGGGAGTTGGGCTTTCATGGCTTGGCGCATCGCTTTTCCTCTCTGGCCTTTATGGCGCAGTCGGCGTGCTGGGTTCGCCAGCTGCCCGCATGTCGCTCAAAGTGCCCTTGTCCGACTTCCACACGCCGGTTGCAGCGGTAGCAGGTTCCTGCATGCTTATTCCGCATCTTTTCCACCAGAGTACCTAGCTACGGCGTCTTGGTATTCTTTCTCGCTGCCGTTGAGTGCCAAGTTGTAGCCCTGCATAAGCCCGTTTCGAAAGGCGCGGTCATGCGCGACCTCATCACCACTACCCTCTGCTGGCTTGAGTGCGGCCATGATCTTGCGTTTCAGCGGCGTACCGATGTCGTATTCCCAAGCCTCCCGCAACAACCCCGCCCACTCATCCGCACGCTCATCCGCTGCGGTCAGGCGCTGTTGCAGAGCGTCACGTTCCCGGATCGCCTGGGTGTGCTTGCCGCGCCAATGCAGTACGGCGTCCAGTTCTTCCTTGCCGGTGACGGCTTTTGCCAGTGCATCCAGCAACTGTTGCTGGCGCTTCTGATTGTCCAGGTACTGGCGCACGGCCTGGACAAACACCGTGTTCATGCTGGTGTCGAGGTAGTCGGCAGCGCCTTGAACTTCGTTGCGCAGGCCGTCGGGCAGGCGCACCACGAATTTATCGGCGGTGCGTGATGGGTAAAGGGTGCTCATGATTGTTTCTCCAGTGCGCGCAACTCGGCCATTTCTCGTTGCCGGGCCTTGCTGCATTTGTCGTGGTTACCGTGGGCGCGGGACTTCCCGCACTGGTCACAGATGGTTTCGAGGTCGAGCGGCTTCATGGGCCGCCCGCGAATCGTGGTGGTGCGGCGCAGGGCGGTCATCACGCCCCCTTCAACATATCGATAACGATCTTGACGCCGCTGGTAACGCTGGCAGGTTGCTGTGCGGCGTACCGGGTCAGGTCGGCAATGGCCTTGGTCCGCGTTGGCTCGCGCCGGATGGATGGGCCCAGGCCCTGCACGAAGTCCACGGCGAACCGCTTGCCCTCCAGTTCCATGACGCGGTTGATGGGGCCGGTGATCACCAGGTCGGGCAAAGGCTCGTTGGCCCGGACGGTTGGGAGAAGTTTGGATTTCGGCTTTGGCGCCTGGAACTGACGGTCAAACGCGTCCGCCAGCGCCTTGAGTGCTGTTGAGTTCATGGGGGAACCCTTGCCGGGCCATGCCCGGGCGGTGGAGTGGGGGAGTTATGCGGCGCGTGCTTGGCGTTCTTCAGCGCGCCATGGATCGTTGGCCCGCGCCAGCGCGGCCATCGGCGGCGGGCTGACGCTGTTGCCGCACATGTGCACCTGTTGGGTCTTGGTGAACGGCTTGCCGTCGGCGCCGTGGCTGATGATGTAGTCGGCCGGGAAGCCCTGGGCCTTGTACAGCTCCGTGGGTTTCAGCATCCGCAGGTAGATGTCGACGATCACATACGGGGTGCCTTTCACCATAACGGTGACCATGGCGAGGCGGTCCTTGGTGGTGATGGTCGGCGCCGGTGAATCGCAGGCGCTGATGTTCTCGGTGCCGTAGTAGCTGATCAGGAACGCGGCAACGCGCAGGGCGCCCGCTTCATGCTCTGGCGACAGGGTGAGCGACACCAGGGAGCTCTTGCCGCCGCCACCGGCGGTAATGGTAGGCGCCGGCTTTTCCAGACCCTGGCCCACGCTGCCGCCGAATGCTCGCTCCATGAATGCGCTGACCAGCCCGTGGTGCAGGCCGCCGGCGCTGACGGTGTGGAGCGGGTCGTTGAGGTCGCGTACATCGCAGTTGCCACGCAGGTGCACCAGGTTCGCCACGGCCAACTGCTGCTGGCTGCCGGTGTTGGTCACCGTGGTCATCGGCTCGCGCATATCCTTGGCGTGCGTGGTGTTGAATCCACCGTTGGCCTGGATCATCACCGCCGTGCTGACGGCCTGGCCGCCGCCGCTGGCAGTGATGGTGCCGATAGGGCCGCAGATGTCGTTCACCCCATGCGATCGGCGTTTGTTTGCGCCAGAACCTTCGCCGTGCCCGGCCTGGACAATGCAGGCCGAAGCCAGCGCTCGATGGTTCTGTGTCATCAGCGTGCCCACCGGCTGGTCCATGCCCACCGGCTTGCCTGAGTACTCCGGGCCACCGGCCCCAACCATCAGCGGACTGATCAGCGTCAGTTCGACGCGGTTCGCGCAGGTCACCGTCGGCAGTGGTTCGAGCGGGTCGTTGATCCGGTCGCTGCCCTGGTGCGTTGCCGGTGCGATGATCGGGCTGACCACACTGAAGGCGCCACCCTTCGGGTAGGAGGTGACGGTGCGCAGCGGCTCGTCGGCAGACTGCACCGTTTCACCCGACCAGTTCGCAATCGGGACAATGAACGGCGCAGGGCTGTCGATAACGAATTTCCTCATGCCCTTGGCGACTCGGCGCAGCGTGGCCTGGGCCAGTTCCTTCTTGCGGCCGAAAATGCTTTTTCCCAGGTCGGTGAAGTCGATGCAGTCAGCGGCGGTCTTCCACTTATGTTGGCCCTTGGCGGGGTTCTTGGCGTGTGTTGGCTCCGGCCACACGATCGGCTGGCCGTCGCACCGGGCGATCATGAACAGGCGTTCCCGGCTGGTCGGCGCGCCGAAGTCGCACGCCCTGATCACCTTCCACTCAACGACGTAGCCCATGCCTTCCAGCAGGGCTACGAACCGGCGCCAGGTGCGGCCGCGCTGCTTAGGGTCAGGCACCAAGAACTGGTTGGAAACCGGAACCTGTTCGCCTGGCGCCGCCACTCGGTTGGTGGTCGCGCCCTTTTTGCTTGGGTGCGGAATCTGGTCAAGGGTCACCACGCGGCCGGTGGCCTTGTCGCGCTTGGCGATCAACCGGCCCCACTGCAGGATCTGTTTCACGTTCTCGAGGCTGATCACCCGGGGCCGCTTCATGCCTGCCCACTTGAGCCCGATCCACGACAAGTTGCGGATCTCGCGCTTGCGCGGCTGGCCGCCGGCCGCCTGGCTGTGGTGCGTGCAATCCGGCGACATGTGAAACCAGCCCACGGCCTTGCCGCCGCATTCGGTGTCTGGGTCACCCTCGAACACGTCGGTGGTGAAGTGCTGGGCGCCTGGGTGATTCACGGTGTGCATGCTGATCGCTTGCGGGCTGTGGTTCTTCGCCACGTTCACCGCGCGGCCCAGGCCCATTTCCAGCCCGGTACCGGCACCGCCACCACCGCAGAAGAAGTCGACAACGATCTCATCGTCCTGAGGGTTGAAGCCGAGTCCGTATTGGGTTTTGAAATCGAAGGGGTGTTTCTTCTGTTGTGCGGACATGGGGGATCCTCGCGTTTAGCGTGATTCGGTAAAAAAATGTGGGCTATTTCTTCTGGTAGGTCTTGGTCAGCGCCGAATTGACGCTATTGCCGCGCTTCAGCACGACGCGGGCGAGTGCTGCCCGGTCTTTGTGGCTATGGCTGGCCTGGCTGAGCAGGCCGAAGTAGCTGTTTGCGGTCTCGCGCAGATCCTCCGCCGGCGCCACGGCGGTACGCTTCAGCGCCTGGGCAAGCGACCGCTTGCGAGTCGAGCGCCGCCAAGGCTTGATCACGTGCCCAACGAAGTCGACGCCGCGGTCCACGGGGTGCAGGATCGTCTTGGTGGGGTTCAGCTTGGCGCCGAGCCTGGGTAGGAACGCTTCGACCTCAGTCAGCCACTGGTTGAGCTGCTGCGGCGACTCATGCAGGAAAACGAAGTCGTCGACGTAGCGGATGTAGTGCTTGGCGCGCAGCGTGTGCTTGGCGAACTGGTCCAGGGCGTCGAGGTAGACGTTGGCGAAGAACTGCGACGACAGGTTGCCGATCGGCAGACCGAGGTGGGCGGGTTGCGCCACCAGCCGCTTATGTTGCGGCACCCGGTTGAACAGGTGCGCGGGGCTGCGGGTCTCGTAATCCTCACGCGGGTCGTGCATTAGGATCTGTGTGGCCAGGGCCAGCCACCAGGGCTCGGTGATCCTGGCAGCCAGTTGCTTGCGCAGCACCGCCTTGTCGATCGCGACGAAGAAGTTGGCCAAGTCGAGCTTGAGATACCAGCACGGTTTTGACCAGTTCTGCGAGGCACTGCGGATCTTCGACTCAAGGCGCTTGGCGGCATACAGCGTTCCGCGCCCTGGAATGCATGCGCAACTGTCCGCTATGAAGCTGGCGTAGAAGCGCGGTGCCACATGGTTGTACAGCAGGTGGTGGACGACGCGGTCCCGAAAGGCCGCTGCCCACACTTCGCGGGCTTTCGGTCGGGTGACCACGAAACAGATGGATCGGCCTGGCCGGTAAGTGCCGGCAATCAGGTCGTCGTGTAACTGGATCAGATTCCGCTCGAGGTCTATCTCGAAGGCCAGCGCGCTGTCGCTGTTGCGCTTGGTGCGTCGGCAGTCGTAATAAGCCTGGACCAGATCCTGAAACGGGTAGGGACCCAAAGTCGAATCTGCGGACGGGGCGGACACGGAGCTCGTTGTTCTTGTCGTTGTTGTTCTGATTGCCATCATCGAAGTTCATGTTGAATGCGTTGTTGGCTGAGCGCTGCGACCTATCGTGCTATCTACGTCGCCGGGCCGAAGGCAGAGCCGATCAGCAAGGAAACTGCGCGAGACCTACACGGACGCTTTAGACCGGCGGTATCTCTTTTGCGCATGGCGGTGACCCATCAGGTCAGCGGCACGACCAGATTCAATTCGCACAGACCAGAAAGCCGTAACCTTCAGGTAGCGGGCGCGGTTGGGGTAGAGCGTTTCCAGGCGCTGGCTTGTTTGCCTATTGAGGTCGTTACCTCAATTGCCTGGGCGTGTTGCGGGATGCTGATGAAGCGGTTGTCTTTGAAGAGCCGCATCAGGAACTCGACCACCTGGACCTTCTCGACCAGCAGGGTCAGGTGCGGGCGCTTGTCCTGTGTGGCGTTTGCACGGGCGATCAACATCAAGACCTCGATGCATTCATCGATCACTCGCTTACCGAGCGACTGCTTCAAGTCGCGCGGGATGTTCCTGGTCATCGTTGTGGCCATGTGCAGAAGCCCCATCGAGGCCTTGTAGATCTGCAAGTCCGTGTGCATTGCCATGAGGCTCGCTCTCCAAGAGCAACCGGCCGCAAGCGGCCGGATTAAATAAACGAATTATTGAATAAGTTCGCTGCGGACGGGGCGGACACGGAGCTCGCCGCCCTTGACGCCGCTGCCCTGACCGCCATCAGCGAAGTCCACGTCGAATGCGTAGTAGGCTGAGCGCTGCGAAGATGACCAGTACCAGGTGTCGCGGAAGGCTTCGGCGCCGCCCTCCTGGAATGCCGCATGGACGGTCTGCGCTGGATCTTCTTCGCTGTACCGCAGGCCTACTGGCTCGCTGTTTGGGCTGTCACCGCTGCGGGCGCCTGCCCAGTTTTCTTCGGTGGTCGGTTTGAAGTGGCGGTACTGCAGCTCTTGCACGTCGCGCGCTGGGATTGCCCAGTCGGTGAAGCCTTCGATGCTCAGGGCCAGCACCCTTGCCGCCAGGTCACTACCTACCGCCGCCATGGCCTTGGTATTTGCCAGGCTGTCGGTGAAGCTGTCGGCGCCCTCGATCTTCTCGCCGTACTCGCCCCACTTGCCGACCAGTTCATGCTCGGCACCAGCGGTGATGTTCAGGAAACGCTGGCCGGTTACCGGGTCGCGGGTAATGCCGGTGACGAAACCGCCGCCGTAGGCCTGGCCGATGGCTGGGGTGGTTACGGCCGGTGCTGCTTTCTCAACTGCGGACATGGTGCTTCCTCTTTTCGAAGGCAACAAAAAAGGCGCTATGCGCCCTGGTGTGCCGGATCAAGAACGAATGGATGAAGGATTAAATAAAGAATCTGCGGACGGGGCGGACACGGAGCTCGTGGCTCTTGCCGCTGAGGCTCTGATTGCCATCACCGAAGCTCAAGTCGAATGCGGTGTAGGCTGAGCGCTGCGAGGATGACCAGTAATAGCAGTCCTGGGCGAACGCCTCAGGACAGTTCAGCCAGCCCTGATACAGCTCGGCAGCGGCCGGCAGGTAGAAGTCATGGTGACCATCAGCCTGGTACTCGGCACATGCGTCGGCAGCGGGATATTTTCGCTCGTCGTCGTTGCCGATCAGCACTTGGGTGTTGATGTAGCCGTCAGTCTTGCTGAGGCCTTTAACCTCCACGCCACGGCCGCCCCATTCGAGGCTGCCAACATCCTTCGCGGCGATGATCAGGTAATGCGCTGGCACGTCGCCACGGGCATGGACGAAGCCGCCGTTGATGCCGCCCTGTCCCAGCCACGGCTGGCCGATCTCCGGGGTCGGGGATTGGGGTACTTGCTGAACATTCGCCGCCGGCGGCAATGCCTGGGCAAACATGCTTGCGGCCAGCAGATGAATCATGCGCTCCGCCGGGCCTTTGATTTTGAGGCCGTCGGCCTCGATGGAAATGGTCTTGGCTTTCATGCTTTAAACCTCAAAGAGTAGTGATGCAGGGATGGATCAGACGACTTCTTCCAGCGTGGCGATGACCTTGAAGCTGTGATCAAACGCCGATTCACCCTCGGTTTCGATCTCGACCACTTTGTCGTCGAGCAGGCGCAGCAGTAGGGTGGCTGTCTTGTCGCTGTCGATGGCCAGTCGGCTTTGCACCCAGTGACCCTTGAACGCCTTGCTGTTGGACTTGAGCACGATCAGTTGCTTGGCATCGTCATAGCTGAACTCGCCGAACTCTTTGCCCAGATCGGCGCCGGTGTCGCCAGCACCACCGGTGCGCTCGGCCAGATCTTCGGCGGTACCCAGCGGGTGTTCGCCGTCCGGCTCGTCTGGGCCTTTTCCACCGGCGGGGAACAGGCTGCCGGTCAGGTCGCTGACGTGCAGCGGCAAGTCCTTCTGGTCGCGATCTGGCTGGATGAAGTCGAGGCCGTCGTCATAGTCTGTCGGCGCCACCACCAACAGACACATCTTCCCGGGAACCTTGGCCAGGGCACCGCCGTTGGGGTCATTGACGTCAATGTTCGCGGTGATGGTGATCGCCTTTTCCTTGAACTTGGCGTCGATCACCTTCACTTCAACGACGTCAACGTTGCGCGAGCTGATGATGTTGATCGCGGTGTGTGCCGCTTCGGTTGCGCTCTTGATGGCGCGGTCAATGACTTCCTGCTGGCAACCTTCGTTCAACTTGCTCCATGGCGAGTGGAGGTTCTTCACTTCAAACAGGACCATGTTCACCAGGTCGTGTACCAGCAGTTCGTGCGCGAGCATGGATGGTTCATAGCCCGCTAGCTTGGCGCGTTCGATGATGTCTCGGTGTTCAGTCTTCATGGGCATTCCTCAGTGCTTGGCAATCCGCTCAAGGTGGTGTTGTTGAAGCGGGCTCAGGTTGGTATGCGCGGCGTAACGCTTGAAGCTGGCGCGGATGTCGAGGATGGATTGAGCGGCCATGATCAGGCTGCGGCCAGTTGGGCCTGTACTGCCTGGATGTGGTTGACCAGGGCGGTACAGATGCGCGGGAAGTCGCTTTCGCGGTAAAGCGTTGCGCCACGCTCGCGGGCGGCCGCCTCGAAGCCCAGCGAACTCATGAAGCTGGCAGATACGACGAAGCCGAGGCGGTCGCTCAGGTCACCCAGCTTGAAGTGCCGGCCATCGTCGACGGGCTGTTGAACTGCTGCAGCCGTCTTGATCGGCGTGGCGGCGACCGGCACCGGCTGTTCCGTGACTTTCACCGGCTGTTCAATAACCGGCTCAACGACCTGCTGCTGCTGTTGGGCTGCGAGCTGCTGTGCCTTTTCCTCTTCCTGACGCTTGAGCTCGGCCTGTTGCTGTTCGTGCTCGTTGATCCGGACCTTGATCAGCGCCACCAGGTCGTCGTTCGCCTTGAGCGCCAGTTCCTGAAAATCGTGGAACAGGAACTTGTGGTCAGCCCCCAACTCGTTAAGGCTGGCTTGGTTGATTCGGATGCCGTCGGCGATCCGGCTGGCCTCGATCTTCGCCCGGGCCAGTTCACTATCGGCGGCTTCCTGTAGGCTGGACACCGACTTCTTGCCCTTGATGGCGCCCGCAAAGTCGGAGGCCACACGCGGCATGCGGATGCGGCCGCCCAGCGTTCCGTTGATCTGGTCGATGTGATCCTGCAAGGCCTTCGCCGCATCGATGACGATGTCACTGCGGATCGCATCCTTGCGCGCTTTGACCAGTTTTTCCAGTTCCAGGCGCTTGCGCCGGGTCTCGGCCGTGATGTCATCGATCGCCTTGAACAGCACGTCGATGCTCTCGGTTTGGCTCAGGGCGTGTTCTTTCGCAGCCTTGAGCTTGTTCTCGACGTCGCTGCACCACTTGACCGTCTCGTCAGCGTCGGCAAAATCCTTGTCCGTTTTCAGTTCGGTGCTGATGTTGCTGATAACGGTGAGGGCGTGCGACTTGAAGGCGTCCAGGTTGCTGGCGGTGACCATGCCCGTAACGTCGATGCGAAGCGCGGGCAACTGATCAGGGGCGGCGCCGATTGCCTCGACCTTGGTTTCCTGCGGGACAAACTCGCCCAGGTCCTGTTCGAACTGGGCCCAACCGGCGATCAGTGCTTCACGGCGCCCAGGAACCGGGAAGTAATCGAATTTCTCGCGTTTTTCGCGAGTGCCGTCCGAGCAGACGAAAATCACTTTTTCAGCACCAGACACCAGCAGCTGTTGTTCGAGCTGCCAGTAGTAGTGGGGTTCCAGCTCCTTGACGCGGATCTGCGCGGCCACCTTCTCGTTCCACAACTTGTGCTCAAACAGCACATCCCCCAGCATCGTGGCGCCGTCCATGGAGGCCAGCAGGTTGCCGCTGGAACCTACGATGGGGTACAGCTCTTCGCCGATATCTTCCTCAATCAGGGGCCGAGCCATTTCCTCAGTGGCGTGGCCTTTGTCGAAGGCGGCCTGCTGCTGTGGCGTCACGTCCGGGACAATGCCGGTCTTTTTCATCACCAGCAGATCGTTGCGGGTCTGGAACTTCGAAGCGCCCATCATCGCGGGCGCCTCCGAGGCGGTGAAGTGACTTGCGCGAAGGGCATGCCACTCAGGCGTGCCCTGTTGGACGTTATGCACTTTCATTGGTGGCTTCTCCTTCGATTGGGGCCAGGGCGCGGATGCGCTCTTCTTGCTCCGGGGTGACGGTGTACTTGCTGACCAGGTTGGTAAGCAGGTGCTCGGGGCTGGTGCGGCTGGCAGCGATCATTGCGCGCCACTTGTCCGCGTTCTCGTCGAGCTTGCTGTCGGGGTAAGCCGGCAGCACCTTCGGCTCTTCGGCCTTGCGGGCGTGGGTCTGGTTGAGCTCGCGCTCGGTTGGGATGTCCTGGACCTCTTCGGCCATCGGCATGCCGCGCAGCACGTCGGGGAACACGTCTCGCAGGGCGAACGACCGGGCACGCATTTGGCGCATCCGTTTCGGGTACTGGGCCCACGGGCCTTGCTTACCCTTGAGGCCGGCCTGCTGGGCATCGTTCATGCTGAACGTGCGGGTCTGTTCGTCTTCGCCGACACGCTTCACCCGGCAGGAAGCGGTCTCGCCATCGTCGGTCTCGTACACGTACTCACACAGCGGCGAGCTGCGGACCAGGGCGATGACCGCGTCACCCCAGAGCGATGGGCGCCCGTTGATGACCGCGATGCTTTGCATGGCTTGCATGGGCTGCAGGCCAAGTTCCATGCCCCACTGCACTGCCACCAGGATGTTGGCGGGCTTTTTCTGAAAGTCTTTCGGGACGATGTCGGAGTTGGCGAGGTAGTCGGCGAACTTCAACGCCTCGTCGATGTTTTGCGGCGCCAGGCTGAACGTGGGCTTGATGGATAATTCGGACACAAGAGTTTCCTTGCCACGACGTGCGCAGCATTGAGGGGGTGGAAGGGGTTATTGAGTAATCAGGCCGCCGATTGCGGGGCCCAGTAGAACGATGGTGAGGAAGGTCAGGCCAACGATGGCCGAGGTCCAGCGGATGGCGCGCCGCCGTTCACGCTGGCGGGTGGTCATGGCGACCGCGACGCTTGGGCACGCCGTGTTGGCCCAAAAGCCATGTTCCAGCGAGAAACGTGGCGCTGGTGTTGTGTCGCATCGGCGCCTGGGTAAACCTCTTGTCCGCAGCGCGGGCAATTGGCTTGATCGTCACAAATCGCCACCTGGCAGCAGCGAGTGAACATCGTGCTGTTGGTGGGGGAGCAGAGGTAGACGCTGATCATGACACCCTCGCAATCAGCATGCCGCGCCGCGTTTCAAGCCTCAGCGGACGGGGCAAATCATTGACCAAAAAAAAGCCCTGACGGCGCAGGACTTCAACAAGTTGGGCGGATGTTCGGCAGATGATGGTCATGCATCCCGTCCTTGCCGGCGCTCGTAAACACGGTGCAGGCGTTCGGTGTAGTGGGCATCCTCGGTAGCGTCGATCACGCCAAGGGTGCGGAAGATCAGCAGCGCGGTATTGGCCGAAGCCTTGACCGCGACAGCGCTGCATTCGGGATCAATCACGCGAGCGACGAACCCCTCAAGCATGCCGACGGCCAGTTCGTGATTGGCTACAGCCTGTTCTTGTTGGCCGCTCATGCTGCCCACCTCCCTTGCCGGCGCTTGCGGGCATCAATCTCAACCCACAGTGCCAAAGTGATCTGAGGCCCGTACTGATGGGCCAGCACCGGCAGTTGATAGTCCGGTACATCCATCCGGACCCTGTCTTCGTCGTAGCAGATGCCCGACACAATCTTGAATTCCAGTTCCCGTTCGCCCTGGGCGTCCCAGTCACTGTTCCAGCTATCGGGGCAGGGCGGTTCATTCACGCAATGGGTCACCTCCACCTGGAGGACAAACCCCTCAACAATTATTTCGTGTTCCATGGTCGCCTCCAGAGGCGGTGAAAAAGGGTGCAGGCGCCGAGCGCTACCTAGGGCGCTTCTGGTCTGGCTACGGATGCCCGCAGCCCCAGGAATCGCCTGCATGAAAAGCAATAAACGAATTAGCGAATGAATCTGCGGACGGGGCGGACACGGAGCTCGCCGTCCTTGCCGTGGTAGCTCTGAAAGCCATCATCGAAGCCCACGCCGAACGCGTTGTAGGCTGAGCGCTGCGAGGATGACCAAACCCAACCAGTCAACTTGCCGTTGAGGTTCAGCCAGGCCTCGTACAGCTCGGCGGCGGCCGGCAAGTAGAAGTCGGAGTGACCATCGGCGTCATGCTCGTGAGCGGCGATTGCGGCCGGGTATTCGCCGCCCGACTCGATCAGCGCCAGGGTGTTGGCCCGGCCGTCGATCAGGCTGGTAGCAGGAGACTCGTTGCCATAAGGCCCCCACTCGAATTTCCCCAGCTCATCACCTAGGATCAGGTGGTAGCCATCGGCACCGTTGCGAGCCGGGATGAAGCCGGCGTAGATGCCGCCCTGTCCTGGCCATACAGCACCGATTTCGGGGATGGTGATTTGTGCTTGTTCTGCTGCTTGCATGGTTGATTCCTCGTCGGGTTGTTCGGTTGTTTTCCCAATGCACCCGTCGCCAGGTGCATCGGTGAAAAATTTCGGCGAACCTTGTTACAGTCCGCTTTCAATGAATCGAGTCACGCCAATGTCTTCAAAACAGAAAATTGCCAACATCGAAAAGCAGATAGCTGACGCAAAAGCTCTGTTTGAAACACTCCGGGAGGGGCGCGGCGCCAAGCTTATTGCCCACATCCGCCGGCTTGAACTTCAGCTCAAGATCGAGCAGGGCCATGTGGTTTCGAAGCTCAATAGGCAGCGCCTGCGGATCCTCCCGGGAAGCATTGGTAGTTCTCGTTGATTCCTTCTCACCAGCCGCGACCCTGTCCGCTGGAAAACTGATTCGGTGCTTTGCGCTGCACACCCGGGACAGTTGCCATCCTTCTGGACCGTTGAGGCCGGTCCATCGCTTGCCTTTGAAACTGGGCCGGTGGTGATCCGGCAGGGTGAGGCGGTGTGACTAAAGAGCGGCTATCAATCTGCGCTAATCGCAGAACATGGATTGCATTATGCGCAGAATTAATTCTGCGTCAAGCGCAGATTTTGAAATTCAGGCACAAAAAAGCCCGCGCATTGGCGGGCTCAGATTTGGAGGGGGTCGGCTATAGGTTGTGGATAATCAGCCAGAGGAAGAAAGCTGCGCCGATAACAAGAGTGATCATTTCGCCACGGGAGGTTTTTTCTCCCATCAGTGCGGAAACAATTCCGGTGACCAGGCACACGGCCATGCCAGTGCAGAATAGCAGTCCAGCATGAGCCCAATCAAAAACGAGGGTCACGCCCGCCGCGACGATAAGGAACAGGCCGAAGGCGAATGCCGTGCCCGCAATGGAGTTCCTTGTAGCCTGCGGATTATCTATCGATTGCATGGAGTCACCCAGTCAAAGGCCGGTCATCTTGGTATCGATCACGCGGCCTATGACTTTGAACGGCCCGTCGATCTGGATGGTTCTGTAGTTCTGATTCAGCGGCCGCAGGTACTTATTGCCGGCGTCCTCCATGTACTGCTTGAAGGTGCTTTCGCCGCTTTCCAGCTTGATTACATAGTACTTGCCGCTGATCAAATCGGCCTCGGGCATCACCAGGATGCGCGAGCCCTCGGGAAAGTTGGGGTTGCCGCTGCTGGTCATTGAATCGCCGCGAACTTCCAGCCAGAAGCCGTTGGTACCGGCGTTCTCGACAGAAGCTAACCACGTTTCCGCATCGCCCGGGTTGAAGTTGTCGCAGGATTCTGCCCACTCCCCAGCAATCACCCAACTGATCAAAGGATATTCCCTAGAGCCCCGGCTTGGTTGCAGGGCCATCTGCACGTTCGACATTCCACTGTCTTGGGGGGAGTCCATTCCCTGGCCAACCTGGGCCAGCGTTATCCCAAGCACCTCCATGATGCGCTTGAGCTTTTCAGGCGTCGTGCCTTGTTGCCCTCGTTCCAGGCGTGACAGGTTGCCCGTGTCCGAATCGACCTGGTTGGCGAGTTGCTCGAGGGAAAGCTTCTTGGCTTTCCGGGCGTTTCTGATGATCTGTCCAATTTCCATGGTGCTGATTTTCCGGACTTGCTGCGTTGTGCGCAAAGCGGTAAGCGCAGAATTTGTTTGCTTTAAATCTGCGCTAATCGCAGAATCATTCCTGAAATCAACTCAGGGCCTTGCCATGACTCCTTTAAAACGCGCACGAATCGCCAAGAAATGGACGCTCGCCGATGTTGCGGCACGTCTTGCTCAGCTCGGCGACACCATCGATTCCGGCAACCTGTCCCGCGTAGAGCGCGGCGTACAGCGTGCCTCGACCGTACTGGCCGAGAACCTGAGCCGGGTATTCGATGGGGAAATCACCGAAATCCACATCCTCTATCCGGAGCGCTTCAAAGGCGCTTCCGAGGCGGCGTAATCATGTCGACGAGCCCATTAAGCCAAGAGCAGACCGTAAGGGCCCGCAAGAACTACGTCGTTCTCATGCAGAAGCTTGCATCGATCGGCAACGGCCCTGTCGCGCTTGCAGTGGGTTGCGATGAAGCAACCATCAGCCGCATGAAGCCGGAGAAGTTCCAGCAGTTCGCTGAAATCCTGGCCGTGCTCGGGTTGAAGATCGTTCCCGAGGAAATGCGCTGCTTTAACGAGCAGGACATTGCCATGTTCATCCATGGGTCGAAGCGTTGGATGGAGCATATCCAGGGCGTTGATCAGCTCGAGGAGGGTTGATCATGGAATGGTTTCGCATGTACGGCGAATTCGCCACCGACCCCAAAGTGCAGATGATGAGCGAGGCAATGCAGCGCCGCCTGGTCATGCTCTTTTGCCTTGAATGCAGTAACGGTATTGAAACGTTTCATGTAACGGAACGCGAAACATCCATAGCGTTTGCACTGCGCGTTACAGAGGAAATTCTCGCTGAAACCAAGGCCGTTTTTTTGGCCAAAGGCTTCATAAATGACGACTGGACTTTGGCCAATTGGGACAAGCGTCAATACGTCTCTGACTCAAGCACAGCAAGGGTTAGAGCGCATCGTGAGAAGAAGAAAAAAGAGGCCGAAGAACGTGAAACGCGCATGAAACGTTCCAGTAACGCCCCAGAACAGAACAGAACAGAACAGAAAGAACACACACATACCGCGCAGACGAAATTTTCGCTGCACGACGCTTGGGAACCCGACCCGACCACGTTCACCGCCGTCCTGTTCCGCAATGGTATGGCAAACCAAACCTTCGAAGCCGACCAGCTTCTCGAATTCCGCTCGTACTGGATCAGCCGACCCGATGACCTGAAAACCCAGGCCCAGTGGGAGCACGCACTCGCCCAGCAACTGAAACGCCAAGCCCGCACCCAGCAAGCCAACGGGGGATCACCCAATGAAACCGGTAGACGAATTGCTCCAAGCCGCACGCGTAACGCTCACGACATCCTCACAGACCCAACCTGGTGAGCCGGAAGCGGAAAACGTAACCCCGCTGGAGCAGCAGGTGCGCCGCGCAGTTCGTCGCGTGTTTGCCACGCTCAAGACCGCGTTCCCGGCCTGGTACGAGAAACACTACGGCAACGAGAAGGCCGAACAGCTCGCCCGCCGCGTGTGGATGACCGTGATCCAGGAATTGGGCGACGAGGCTGTGAACCGTGGCCTGCAACGCATGGTGCTGGAGTGCAAATTCCCGCCATCGCCCAGCGACTTCATGGACCTGTGCAAGCGCGTTGATGATCTGCCAACCGAGGCGCAAGCCTGGGACGAAGCCCTGCGCGGCACGTACAGCCACAAGGCCGTCAAGATCGCCGCCGAGGCCACCAGCACGTTCGATCTTCGAGCGGGCACGCACAACGACAAAGCCCTCAAGCAACGCTTTGAGCGCAACTACGCCATCGTCATGCGCCGCGCTCAGACCGGCCAGAACCTGGAAGGGCGAATCGCTAAGGGTGTGGGCCACGACAGCATGCGGCCGCGTGAGCAGGTGCAATTGGAGTACTCCCGCCAGGAAGCCGACCGCATCGTCGACACCCTCGAAATCCCAAAAGACCCCAAGGCTTGCCGCGCTCAACTGCTGGCAACGCTCGGTATCCGGAGAGACAAGCATGTCTGACCTCAAGCCCGTGTCGTTCTTCGTGCCAGGTGAGCCGCAAGGCAAGGGCCGCGCCCGTATCGGCAAGGTCGGAAACTTCGCTCGCATGTACACGCCAGCCAAGACCGTGGCCTACGAAGGGCTGATCGCTCTCGCCGCCCAGGACGTCATGCAAGGCCGTGCCCTGATCGAAGGGCCGGTGATGATTGAGCTGCGCATTGTCCACTCGATCCCTCAATCCAAGTCGAAAAAGTGGAAGTTGCAGGCTTTGGCTGGGGAGGTGGCGTGCATGAAAAAACCGGATTCTGATAACTGCCTCAAAGCCGTCTGTGACGCTCTTAACGGCGTTGTGTTCAAGGACGACGTGCAAGTTACGGACGGATCGTTCAGACGGCGCTGGGGAGCTATACCGGGCGTACATGTGCGGATTGTGCCGCTGTGCCTGTGAAAGATCAGCAATACGCGAAAATACGCAATGAGGGGGATTTATGAGACTGATCAGCGCACGGCAAGCATGGCGGGAGGCGCTTCACGAGAGCCGCGACTCGGTGCTGGCAGCAGCCCAGGAGCGCATCAAGCTCGGCAAGCGGGGCAGGGTGATCGGTGAAACCATGCCCTCGATGCGGGACAGTAACGGCCGGTGCGCGCACATGCTCGCTGCCGGCCTTGTGCAATCTGCCATTGGGACATTGCCAAAGCCGCTGCAGCACTTCGGGCACGCGCTGTACTCGCCGGTTGCCAATGGCCAGGACATCAACGTTGCGCACGCTCTGGTGTGGTTGACCGTTGACCTGGGCGAGTGCACCGCCAAGCGCAAGGAGGTGGCGTACTGGATGGCCTTGGCCGCGATCAAGAGCCACCAGGCCGCCGTCAATGGGCGTGAAGCCTGGGGCCCTGGCCGTGTGGTTGAGTTCGTGCACGACTGGTACGGGACCAAGGTAAGCGTTGCCAACTGGGCACGGGATTGGGCCGCGATCTGGGCAGCCATTGCCAGCACCGTGGATCAGCTCGACGCGAAGGCGTTGAAGCCCGTGGCGGCGGTCATTGTGAAAATGGCCGAGCGCCGCGTATTCGGCACCAGCCGGTGGGATCTGTATGATCGGGAGCACGTTGTCGACCTTCGGGCCGAGGCCTACGCCGCTCGCCGTGACGCTTCTCGCAGTGCGCTGCACGCGCGCCTGAACGCCATGGGCACCGAGCAGTTGCGCCGGTGGTTCCGCCGCATGAACGCCTACGGCGCCGCGTACCGCCGAGAGTGGGGCAGCGACACGCAAGAGAACCCAGGCCGCCACCTGGCGTACAGCGACCGGATCAGCGAGTACTGGAGCCAGCGCCAGCGCGTGGGAGACGTGTCAAAACGGGTCGCTTGACCAAATGATGAGTGTTCCTGTACCTTTTTCCCAGGTTGCAAAGTTACGTCCAGCTCCCAGAAACCCGCCAAGTGCGGGTTTTTTGTTGCCTGAATTTCAATTTTGAGCCCCGCCGTCGTGCGGGGCTTTTTCGTTTCTGGGGTCGCAAATGGCAGAGCCAAGCAGCGGTGCAGTGTTGGCCGCTCAGGCGGCTGCGGGCGTGGCAGGTGTAACTGGCGTGACGGCGGCGAGCATGATGCCCGGCGTCGACGTGAACGCAGTGGTTGGGGCATTCGCCGGCGCTATGTTCTTCGTGGTGTTCGCCAAGGATCTAAAACCCTGGGCTCGCTTCGGCTACTTCATCGCATCGTGGGTGCTGGGTTACTACGTGGCCAGCGAGGTCATCGGGCGCGAATGGGCCAGGACTTCCGGCCTAGTCGCCTTCTTCGGCGCGCTGTTCTGCGTTGTCGTGTGCATCAGTCTTCTGGAGTGGATCGATGGCGGCAAAATTCCGGGATGGCTGCAATGGGTCGCCGATAGATTCGGAGGTAGCCGTAATGGTTGATCCATGGACTTTTGCCGCTGCCGCGATTTGTGGCGCGATCTGCTTTCGAATCACGGTTTACCAGCGCCAGGGCGCCCGGTATCGCGCCGGCGTGTCTTGGTGTGCTTACGCCTTGGCTGCTGCAACTGGCTGCGAGTGGCTGTCGGTGATGTTGGCCATCCTGCTTGCCAAGCCAGCCACAGCCGTTTCCCCGTTCATCCTGATCGTGCTGCTGGTGCTGGCAGTGCTTGTCTACCGCGCCGGCGGCAACGTCGCACGCATCCTGAGAATGGACTGATGAAAATCACACCTTCCCACCTGGTGGCAATCCTTCGCTGCCAGGACGCAACCGCGCGGCTGTGGGCTGATCCACTGAACAATGCCTGTGCGCTTTACCAGATCGACACGCCGTTGCGCCTTGCTGCGTTCCTGGCCCAGGTCGGGCACGAAAGCGCCAGGCTTTCACGGGTGGTCGAGAACCTGAGCTACAGCGCCACTGCGCTGCAGCGCACCTGGCCCAGCCTGTTCGATGCCAAGACTGCCGCCGAGTATGCCCACCAGCCAGAGCGCATTGCCAACGTGGCCTACAACGGCCGGCTGGGCAATACCGCTCCCGGCGACGGCTGGAAGTACCGTGGCCGCGGCCTGATCCAGATCACTGGCAAGACGAACTACGTCCTCTACGGCGGGTTGATGGGCCTTGATCTAATCAATACCCCGTCGCTGCTTGAATCCCCGAAGAACGCGGCTAGCTCTGCCGCCTGCTTTTGGCACACGAACGGGCTGAACGCCCTGGCCGACCTCGGGGACATCCAGAACATTGGCAGCATCATCAACACCGGTCGCCGTGGCCGTACACCGAATGGTGCCGCTGAGCGCCAGGCGTTGTACCTGGTGGCGCTGAAGGTGCTGGCGTGAATCGCTATTTGATCATCGCTCTGGCTGCATGCCTGGTGCTGATCTACGGCGGATGGAGCCACATCAAGGGACAGGCCAAGGACATGGCCGTTGCGAAGGATCGCATTGTCACGCTGGAGGCGAGCGCTGCTGCTTACGAGAAGGCGTTGAAGGTCCGCGACTCCATCGACACCCAATATTTGGAGGCCATCAGCAATGCTGAAAAATCAAAGCCGCAGCTTGTTGCTGACCTCGATTCTGGCGTTAAGCGCGTGTACGTCCGCGCCGCCTGTGTGCCAGCCAATCCCAAGCCCGCCGGCATCACTGATGCAGCCACCCCCGAACTTGCAGCAGATGCTCGACAGGATTATGCCGACCTCACCGCCGCCTTCAAGAAAGTGACGGCCCAGGTCGCGGGGTTGCAGCAACACATTCTCACCGCTTGCAAGGGCGGTACCAATCAAAAGGGGCAGTGACCTATGGCCGCTCTAACCCCGAAGCAACAGGCGTTTGTTCTGGAGTTCCTGGTTGACCTGAACGCCAGCCAGGCGGCAATCAGGGCCGGGTATGCGCGCAAGGGCGTAAACGCCGCGTCGTACTCCCTCATGCAGCGCCCGCACATTGCAGCCGCGATCAAGGCAGCCATGGAGGCCCGCAGCCAGCGGACCAAGGTCGATGCCGACTACGTGCTGAACCGCCTCACCGAGATTGACCAGATGGACCTGCTGGACATTCTCAACGACGACATGTCGTTCAAGCCTCTATCCCTGTGGCCCAAGGTCTGGCGCCAGTCGCTGTCGGCGTTCGATATCGCCGAGATGTTCGAAGGCTCCGGCAAGGACCGCGACATGGTCGGCCTGATGAAAAAGATCAAGTGGCCGGACAAGGTCAAGAATCTTGAGCTGCTCGGCAAGCACGTCAACGTCAATGCCTTCCGGGACCAGGTGGCGGTAGACGTCACCCACACCCTTTCCGAACGGATGGCCAAAGCCCGTGAACGCGCCAGCAGAGGTTGACCAGGAACAACAGCTGGTTGAGGACATCCTCTCGTTTGCGCAAGACCCGCTTGGATACGTCTGGTACGCCTTCCCGTGGGGCGAGCCAGGCACAGAGCTGGCGAACAAGTCCGGGCCCAGGCCTTGGCAGATTGTTGTTCTCGACTCCATCGGCAAAAAGCTGCGCGCCGGCGCCAAGGATCTTGGCGAGGTAATCCACGAAGCCACGGCCAGTGGCCACGGGATCGGCAAGTCGGCACTGGTGTCCTGGCTGATCAAGTGGTCTGTGGATACCTGCGTAGACGCGCGCGGCGTGGTAACCGCCAACACCGAAACCCAGCTCCGCACCAAGACCTGGCCCGAGGTGTCGAAGTGGAACCGGCTTTCCATCACTGCCCATTGGTTCCGCATCACTGCCACGGCGCTCATCAGCACCGACCCTGAGCATGAAAAGAACTGGCGCGTGGATGCGGTGCCATGGTCAGAGAGCAACACCGAGGCCTTCGCCGGCCTGCACAACGAGGGTAAGCGCCTGCTGCTGGTGTTCGACGAGGCTTCGGCCATCGCCGATACGGTGTGGGAGGTGGCAGAGGGTGCGCTCACCGACGAGAACACCGAAATCATTTGGGCTGCCTTCGGCAACCCGACCAAGACCACCGGCCGGTTCCGGTCGTGCTTCACCCGTTACAAGCATCGGTGGTCACACCGCCAGGTCGACAGCCGCACGGTTGAAGGCACCAACAAGACGCAGATTGCCAAGTGGCAGCAGGACTATGGGGAAGACAGTGACTTCTTCCGTATCCGTGTGCGCGGCATGTTCCCGAGGGCTTCCGAATTGCAACTGATCCCGACTGACTGGGTCGCCGATGCAATGAAGCGCGAGCCGGTGTACGGTCTGGATGACGCCTTGGTCTGCGGCATCGACATTGCCCGGGGAGGCGCAGACAGCAACGTGATTCGCTTCCGTCGCGGTCTCGACACCCGATCAATACCGGCAATCAAGATCCCAGGCAGCGAGACCCGCAACACCACTTTGTTCATCGCCAAGGTGTGCACCGTGGTTCAGGAGCACCGGCCCGACGCGGTGTTCGTTGACGCAACTGGCGTGGGTGGCCCTGTCGCTGACCAGCTGCGCCGCCTGATGCCCGGCATTGTGATCATCGACATCAACTTCGCCAGCATGGCACCAGACCGGCACTACGCGAACATGCGTACCTACATGTGGTGGCAGATGCGAGAAGCCTTACGCGCGGGGCTGGCCATCGACAGCAGCGAAGAACTTGAGGCCGAACTGACCTCGCCGATGTACACGCACAACGCCAGTGACCAGATCGCCCTGGAAAAGAAGGACGACATCAAGAAGCGCCTGGGCATATCGCCCGATGACGCCGACGCCCTGGCGCTGACCTATGCCATGCCGGTGATGAAGAGCCAATACAACGAATACAGCGGCAATGCGGCTAGCAACAACGGTCTTGAATCCGAATACGACCCTTACGCGAGTAACTGACATGTGTGGAAACGGAATCAAAAAAATCGTGAACAAGGTGGTGAATCTCGACCCATTGCGCGGTGGAGACGTCATCCTTGAAGGGATGGGGCTGCCGAACATGTTTGGCGAGAACACCGGCATGTTCAACAAGGCTGAGCGTGAGAAGGCGGCGGCCAAGGCGGCAGCAGAGGCCGCAGGGTCTATTGCAGGTCCAGCCGCCGCCACTACCTCAAGTGACTCAGTGCAGGCAGCAGTTGATGCTGAGCGCCGGCGGCGGTTGGCCCAGTCGGGCCAGGGCGGAACCATATTGACCGGCTCATCTGGCGTGCTTGGCAATGCCAACACCAGCCAGAAAACGCTGTTGGGGGTGTAAGTTGGCCGACTCCCTGCGCGAACGCTGCGAGAAGCGCTACACCGCTCTCAAGAGCGAGCGCGACAGCAACTGGCTACCTGAGTGGAAAGAGCTGGGGGACTTCATCAGCCCGCGTTCTGGCCGCTGGTATAACACCGACACCAACGACGGCAAGCGCCGGGATCAGAAGATCATCAACCCACAGGCCACGTTTGCGTCTCGCACGCTGGGCGCCGGCATGCATACCGGCATGACCAACCCGTCGTCGCCGTGGGTGAAGTTCGGCACGCCTGACCCAGCCTTGATGGATTACGCACCGGTCAAGGCCTGGCTGTTTGCTGCTGAGACTGCGATGCGCGAAGTCATGGCCAGGTCGAACCTGTACAGCGTGTTGCCCAACCGCTACAGCGAGGAAGGCATCTTCGGTACTGCCCCGATGGTAGTGATGCCGGATGACAGCGACTTGTTGCGTTCGTACCCGCTGGCCGTCGGCAGTTACATGCTCGCCAACAACAGCCGCAACCAGGTGGACACGCTCTACCGCGACTTCCGCATGACTGCGCGCCAGATGGAGCAGCAGTTCGGCAAAGACAAGATGGACACCGCGTCCAAGAACCTGCTGTCCAGCAAGCCGGATGCCTGGATCGACATCTGCCACGGGATCGAGCCCAACGACACACGCGAGAAGGGCCGCAAGGACAACACCAACATGCCGTTCCGGTCCGTGTACTGGGAGAAGGGCGGCGACAAGGATTCGATGCTGCGTGAGTCCGGCTTCAAGGTGTTCCCAGTCATGGCGCCGCGCTGGGATGTGCTAGGCGAGGACGTGTATGGCACCGGCCCTGGCTCGATGTGCATTGGCACCACCAAGGCAATCCAGTTGATGGAGCGCCGCAAGGCCGAGCTGCTGGAGAAGGGCGTGCGTCCACCGATGGGCGCGCCGGCCAGCCTCAAGAATCAGCGCGCGTCCATTCTGCCGGGCAGCATCACCTACCTCAACGATATGCAGGTAGGCGCTAAGTTTGCCCCGCTGTATGAGGTGCAGCCTGCATGGCTGGGCCAACTGCGTGGAGAGATTGCCGCCGACAGCTCAATCATCGACACCGCATTCTTTGTCGATCTGTTCCTGATGATCAGCCAGATGGACAGCGTGCGTACCGCGTATGAGATCGCCACCCGCAAGGAAGAAAAGCTGCTGATGCTGGGCCCGGTGCTGGAGCGCCAGACCGATGACCTGCTTGACCCGCTGGTCGACATGTACTTCAACCAGATGCTCGAGCAATCCATTCCCCGCTGGACTGGCATGCTCCCTGGCGCACCACTGTTGCCGCCGCCTCCAAAGGAGCTGGCCAACATGGACCTGCGCATCGAGTTCACCAGCATCCTGGCCCAGGCGCAGAAGGCTATCGGTGTGTCGAGCATCGAACGCGCCATTGGCTTCGCCGGCACCGTGGCCACCACCACACAGAGCCTGGAACCTCTCGATCTGCTCGACGGTGATGAAGCCATGCGCCAGTACTTCGAGCTGATCGGCGTACCGCCAACCATGGTGCGTGCTGACGATATGGTCGTGCAGATCCGCCAGCAGCGCGCCCAGCAGCAACAAGCGGCGCAGATGCAGCAGGAGCTCGGCACGGCCATCCAGGGCGCCCAGGTTCTGAGCCAGACCGATACCGGCGGCGATAACGCCCTGACAGCACTTGCGGGGGCTATGTGATGGCCGAACGGAAACCAACCGAGCAGGAACTTCAGGACATCGCCGACTTCAAGTGGCTGATGAGCGACCACCGCGGGCGCCGCTTCATGTGGCGAACCCTCGACCATTGCCGGCTGTTCCAGGTGTCAATAGGCCCCACGGACGCAATCACGAACTTCAACGAAGGCCAACGCAATGTTGGCCTTCTTCTTTTGAGCCAGGTGAACGACCTGACCCCATCGCTGTACGCGGTAATGGCTGCCGAGAATGCGCCGCAGCCGATCCCCGAACAAACCCAGGAGACAGATGAATGAGCCCTTTGATGATGAAGCTGCTTGGCCGCGTGTACATGAGTGAGGCTCCAGCAGATGGCGGGCAGGGTGGTGGCTCGCCCGCGCCTGCGGCTACTCCAGCAGCAGACGCACCGCCAGCCCCTGCCGAAGGTTCGCTGTTGACCCCGCCAGCCCCGGCGGCGGCACCTGCGCCGGACGCACCCAAACCTCCTGAGCAGACCCAGCAGGAGGCTGACGCGAAGGCTAAGACCGAAGCAGACGCCAAGCTCACCGGTGCGCCTGAGACCTACGAGGACTTCACCCTGCCAGACGGTATGGAGATGGATGTGGAAATTTTGGGCGAGTTCAAGAACCTGGCCAAGGAGCTGAACATTCCCCAGGCCAAGGCCCAGCAACTTATCGACTTCCAATCCCAACTGGCTACCAAACAGGCCGAGGCATACCAGGCCGCCGTAACCAAGCAGGCCCAGGACTGGGCGGCATCCATCAAGAGTGACCCTGAAGTCGGCGGCGAGAACTACGACAAGAGCGTAGCCAGCGCCATCAAGGTCATTCAGTCCTTCGGTGACCCGGCTTTGACCGAGTTGCTGAATACCTCCGGGCTGGGCAACCACCCGGCGCTGTTCAAGTTCTGCCATCGCATCAGCGCGGCTATCTCGGAAGACAAGTTCGTCTTGCCTGGCAGCCAAACCAACGCACCCAAAGAAATGACGATTGTCGACGCGTTCAGCTAAGGCATTCATAAACCGTAGGAGATACACAGATGGGCATCCTTACCTCCACCATGCCGACCCTGATCGATAAGTTCAGCAGGGAAGATAGTACGAAAAAGGTCATGAAGATCGTTGAGCTGATGGCCAAGCGTAACGACATTCTTCAAGACGCCGAGTACCAGGAGTGCAACGACGGCTCCAAGCACAAGACCACGATGCGCTCGGGCATCCCCGAGCCAACCTGGCGCATGTTCAACCAAGGCATTCAGCCGAGCAAATCAACCACTGTGCCTGTGCTGGATACCACCGGCATGATGGAAGACTACGGCCTAGTCGATAAGGCGCTGGCTGACCTCAGCGGTAATGCTGATGCTTTCCGCACCTCCGAGAACATGGCCAAGTTGCAGGGTTTCAACAACAAAGCCGCCCGCTACATGATCTACGGCAACACCCAGGCCGAGCCCCAGGCTTTTCTGGGCCTGGCGCCGCGCTATAACGACAAGTCGGCAGAGTCGGGCGCCAACATCGTCGATGCTGGCGGCACTGGCTCTACCAACACATCCATCTGGTTTGTGACCTGGGGTGAAATGTCTACCCACTTGCTGTATCCGAAAGGCAGCGTGGCGGGCTTCCAGCACAAGTTCCTGGGCCAGCAAACCGCCCGTGCTGATAACGGTGGCGACTTCGAGGCGTACCGCGACCACTTCAAATGGGATATTGGTATGTCCGTTCGTGACTGGCGTGCAAACGCTCGTATCGCGAATATCGATGTAACCCAGTTGACCCGCGATGGCGCGACCGGTGCGAACATCATCGATCTGATGATTGATGCTCTGTATCGCATCGACAACCCGGAGCAGGGTGAGGGCCGGACCATCATCTATGCCAACCGCACGATCCAGTCGTGGTTGCACAAACAGGCGATGAACTCCAAAAACGTCAACCTCACCTTGGGCGAGTACGGCGGCAAGAAGATCCCCGAGTTCCTGGGCATCCCAATCAAGCGCATCGACGCCATCCTCAACACCGAAGCCCGCGTAGTCTAACGACTGCGTGGCTTTCCCCCATTCAGGAGAGACCATCATGCTTTTTGACGTAAAGCTGCTCATGTCGAACGCCCAGGCAATCACTGCCACTGCCGCTTCGACCGACATCATCGACCGCGGCGACACCAAGGACGTTGGTCGTGCCGGTGATATCCCGCTGGTCATCCAGGTAGTTGAAGCATTCAACACCTTGACCAGCCTCACCATCGAACTGCAAACCGATGACAACTCGGCGTTTAGTTCCCCGCGCTCTCTGTATCAGGTCGTGGTGCCGCTGGCTGACCTGAAGATCGGCTACCAAACCCCAGTCATCACCCTGCCGCAGAAGACTGAACGTTACCTGCGCTTCAACTACACCGTGACCGGCACCGCCCCAACACTGGGCAAGGTAACCGCCGGCATCGTCGCTGGAGTGCAGACCAATGCCTAAGCGCTATGAAGTACTGGAGCGGTCGTTTATCAACGGGCGCCTCTATGATCCGGGTGAAACGGTCGTGCTGGAAATCGACAGCCCTGGCAGCAATTTGAAGATCGCGGGCGCGGCGAAGCCTGCGCAGGCCCCCACCATCCAGCAGGATGCTGATGATATGGGGCTGGGTTACGTTGCCGCCCGTGGCGCTGCTGGCAAGTTCGTAGTCAAGGACGACAAGGAGCAGCGGGTTGGCGATTTCACCGGCAACAAGGCGGAAGCGGAAGCGGAAGCCGCTCGACTGAATGCCGGCGGTCAGATCACTGCCCCCACCATCCAGCAGGACGCTGGCGGTACGCAAGGCGGTGATGGCGGTGCGGACCAAGACGACAACGGCGGCAACGGCCTGCCAGACGCCTGACCACCAGCAACAACCCTCAGGGCCCTTCGGGGCCCTTTTCTTTTTCTGAGGTTTCCGAATGTCCAGCGATATCGAAATCTGCAACATTGCGTTGTCGCGGGTTGCGGTAACTAAGGCTATTGCCTCGTTTACTGAGCATAGTAAGGAGGCCGAGCAGTGCCGCGTGTTCTACGGCCAACTGCGCGATCTGGTGTTGCAGGCATTTCCCTGGCCATTCGCGGAATCGATTGTTGCGCTTGCCGACCTGGGCAGCCCTGCACCTGGCTGGCAATACCGTTACCGGTACCCGGCCAACTGCCTGAAGGTGCGCGATATCGTCCAGCCAGGCTGGCGTGGTCCGCTCACTGCTGACCAGCAGATTCCCTACAAGATCGGCTACGACTCCGGCGGCCGGGTAATTCACACCGACCAGCCAGAGGCTGTATGCCGCTTCACATTTAGGGTTGAAGACTCCACGTTCTTTGATCCGCAGTTCGCCGATGTGCTGGCTTGGCGCCTGTCGATGGACTTGGCGCTACCACTGGCAGCCAAGACCGACCTTGTCCAATTCGCCACTCAGCAATACCAAATGGCCCTGACGGTTGCAGAGGCATCAGCCTTCGAAGAGGCCCAAGACGATCCAGAGCCTGAATCTGAGTTCATTACGGTGAGAGCATGAGCAGCGTACTGCAACCCACCTTTGCGGCTGGCGAGCTTTCGCCATCGGCCAGCGCTCGTACTGACATCGCCCGGTACTACACCGGGCTCAAGCTATGCCGGAACTTCATGGTCATGCCATACGGCGGCGTGCGTAACCGCGCGGGCACGAAGCTGGTTGCCGAGGTCAAGGACTCGACGAAGTACTGCAGGCTGTTTCCGTTCCAGTTCAACGATGTGCAGACCTACGTGCTTGCGTTCAACGAAATGAACATGCGAGTGATCAAGGACGGTGGGCAGGTAGTGATCAGCGCGGCAGGCCCGACCCAGGGTCAGCCTTATGAGCTGGCCATGCCGTATGTCAGTGGAGACCTCGATCAGATTGGCTTCACTCAGTCGGCCGACGTGATGACCCTGGCTCATCCAACCTACAAACCTCGGGAGCTAGCGCGACTGGGGCATGACAACTGGACCGTGTCCGAAATCAATCTGGCCCCGCGCATTGCCGCGCCGGCCACTGCAACCGCGACAAGTGGTGGTGGCGCTGGGGTTCAGCAGCAGTGGCGCTACCAGATCACCGCTGTACTGGACGACAACAGCACGCTTGATGAATCGCTACCCGTTACCAGCAACTCAATCACGGTGTTCAACGATACGCTCACCGGTCACTTGACTTGGGACGCGGTGCCAGGGGCAACCTACTACATCGTCTACAAGGACAACGTTGGGGCGGGCATATATGGCTTCATTGGGCGCTCGACTGGAACCGCCTTTTCAGACCGTAACGTTCAGGCCGTAAAGACTGATACTCCACCCAATGGCAATGACCCATTCGTTGGGGCGGGAAACTACCCCGGCGCTGTGGGCTATTACCAGCAGCGCTTGGTATTCGGCGGTAGCAACCTCAGCCCGCAGACGATCTGGACCAGCAAAACCGGCCTGTTCAAGAACTTTGGCTACTCGACGCCGAACAAGGACGACGACGGGATAACCGCCACTCTGGTGAGCGACAAGGTGAATCGCGTTCGCCATCTGGTGGGGCTGCGCAAGCTGCTGGTATTTACATCGGGAAGCGAGTTCACCATTTCCGGCGGTGATACTGGGCTGACCCCAAAGACTATGCAGTCAGTCCCTGAAGGCTATGACGGATCATCGATCGTCAGGCCCGTGGTGGTGGGCAACAGCGCCGTGTACGTGCAGGCCCGGGGCAACCGGGTGTCATCGTTCGGGTATTCGATAAATGCTGACGGGTTCGCGGCTGAAGACTTGACGCTGTTCAGCGCGCACCTGTTCCGCGGTCGGACCTTGACCAACGTTGCGTACCAAAAAATCCCTGATTCCATCGTCTGGTACGTGCGCGACGACGGTGTATTGCTGGGAATGACGTTCATGCCTGAGCAGCAGTTGGTGGGCTGGCACTGGCACGACACTGACGGCTTCGTCGAGTCCATCGCCTGCATTCCGGAAGGACAGGAAGACGCCCTGTACATGGTCGTTCGCCGCACTATCAACGGCGTGCAGAGGCGCTTCATTGAGCGTATGGCCAGCCGCCAGATCACAAGCATTGAAGATGCGTTCTTTGTCGATTGCGGCCTGACCTATGACGGGCGCAACACTGATACGGCCAAGACTTTCACCCTGTCGGGTGGCTCGACCTGGGGATTCCCCGAGGTGGTCACCATGACAGCCGTGGGACACACACCTTTCACGGTCGGTAGCGTGGGAGTCAACTACTCACTGAAAAGCACGGTCACCGCCGATAACGGGAAAACCAGTACGGATATTGTCCGGGTCGAGGTGGTGGGCTACGCCAGCCCCAGTTCGGTGACGGTCAAACTTTTGATCGTTTGCCCGGTTTCGCTGCGCGGCCAGCGCACCTCTACATGGGCGCGTCAGATCAGGACTGTGTCCGGCCTTGATCACCTGGAAGGCAAAACCATTTCCATCCTTGCTGATGGGAGCGTCCATCCGCAGCGCGTTGTAACCGGTGGTAGCGTGATCCTGCAGGAATACGCGGGCATTGTTCATGCTGGTCTGCCTTACGTGTCCGACTTTGAAACGCTTGACCTTGAGCTTAAGAACGCCAACGAGACGGTGCTCGACAAGAAAATAGCCGTCACGTCGCTGACCGTGGCGGTCGAGGAATCGCGCGGAATCATGGCAGGCCAAGACAAAGATCACCTGTACCCGCACAAGACTGGCCGCGACGAGTACGAGCCGCCTATTGAGCTGCTCACCGGACAGGCCGAGATATCCATCACAAATGACTGGCAGGGTAAGGGCCGCGTATTCATCCGCCAGTCAGATCCGTTGCCGCTGTCCGTGTTGGCGGTGATTCCGGAGGTGACCATTGGCGGTCGCTGATGTTTTGCCAATCGAACTGGAGGACGTGCCAGCAATCCTGCGCGACGTGCGCCAGGCCGATATCGACGAGATTGTTGAAGGCTTGGGTATCTCGCTGGAGCAGGAGTTACTGGCGGGGATCAATGACAGCCTCAATGCCCGCAAGATCGTGGTCAACGGTCATATCGTTGCCGTGTTCGGTGATGCGGTGCATAGCGTCCTTGGCTCTGTCGGCGTGCCCTGGCTGATCAGCACCACGCACGTCGAACGCCACGCGCGCGCCTTCCTCAAGGTCTGCAAGCCAGAGGTGCAAGGGATGCTTACCCGGCACCGCCACCTCATCAATTACGTCGACGCCCGCAACACCTCGGCCATTCGCTGGCTGAAATGGCTTGGCTTCGACTTCGGCGAGGCCATCCCATATGGGCCAAGGCGCCTGCCGTTCTACCCATTCACGCTGAATCGAGAGGAATAACCATGTGCTGGATGGCATTGATACCAGTCGCTATTGGCCTGGCCGGCAGCATGATGCAGGCCCAGGGGCAAAAGCAGAACGCTGGGTTTCAGTCGGACATGATGCAGCAGAACGCGGCATTCAAACGGCAGACCGCAGATGAAACAATCAACGCCGGGAATACCTCGGCGGACTGGCAGCGCGTGCGGACCGGGCAGGCGATTGGCACCCAGCGCAGCGTGCAGGCTGCCAACGGGATCGACGTGAATAGTGGCAGCGCTGCGCGGTTGCAGGACGACACCGCCATGCTCGGCGAGCTGGATGCCCTGACGATCCAGAACAACGCCGCGCGCGAAGCATACGGCTATCGCGTACAGGCCAAACAAGACCTGCTTAACGCCAACCAGACCGTACAGAACGGCAACACTGCCGCCACAGGCTCAATCCTCGGTGGCTTGGGTAGCGCCTTTGGCTCATTCGCGGGGGCTCGATAAATGCCACGGGTACCGACATACGACACGGCGCAGGTACAGCAGCAGCCGACCAGACCTATTCAGTTGCAGGGCGTTGCACCTGACACCACGTCTATTGCTCAGGGGCTACAAACGCTTGGGCGCGGCGCACAGATGCTCATGGATAAAGAGCGCGAGAAGGCCGATACCGCGCTGCTGATGGATGCCGATAACCAGCTCACCAAGTGGCAGCAGCAGAGCATGTATGGCGAGAATGGCGCCTACACCCGCAAAGGCCAAAACGCCCTGGACGTTACCAACCAGACCCTGGATCAGTTCGACAAGGCTCAGGCCGATATCGCTAAAACCCTGACCAACGATCAGCAGAAGGCCAGGTATGCGCAGATCGTCAACAGTCGGCGTAACTCCCTGTCCAATGACCTGAACCGCTACGAGTACGGCGAACGTCAGAACTATTACGGCCAGGTCGAAAAGGCCCAGCTCGAAACGTCCATGCAGGGCGCGGCGCTGGAGTATCAAGACCCGGCCAAGGTCGACCAGTACCGGCAGAAGGTTGATGCGGTGCTAACCAGTCGCGCCGAACGCCTCGGCCTTTCGCCTGAGGCCGCCCAGGCCGAGCGCCTGGAAACCAACAGTGGCATGTCCACCGCGGTTATCCAGCGGATGCTGATCGACTCGCCGCAGAAGGCCAAGAGTTACTACGAGTCCTACAAGGACACAATGACGGCCGAGGATCAAATCCGCACGAGCAACGGCATTGACCAGGGCTTTCGTCGTCTTGAGGCAGAGGCCCGCCAGCGCCAGGTGGAAGCACGCCAGATGCAGGCCATCAACCGCATGGAACTGAGCAGCCGCGTGCAGGATGCCAGTGCAGCCTATTCCCAAGGCCTTGACTTCGAAAATCCGCCATCGAAGGTAGACTTTGCCGCAGCCTACGGGCCCGAGAAGGGTGCCAAGGAATACGATCGGTTTTCAAAGGTCCAGGCGCTAGCCCCCGCTATCCGGGAATTCGCCACCGCCGACCCGCAGGAGCGACAAGCAATCCTGGGCAAGTTCCAGCCAGCTCAGGACGGCACCGCCGGCGAAGGCTTCAAGGAAGACAGCCAGCTTTATCAGCACCTGACCAACGTGGGCGTGCGCCTGATGAAACAGCAGCAGGACGATCCTGCTGCATACGTGGCCAAGTACAGCCCGACCGTGCAGCAGGCGTTCGCCGCTGCGCAGCAGGACGGAACACCAGAGGCCTATCAGGCTTACGCGCGCACCACGCTGGCCGAGCAGCAGCGCTTGGGCGTCAAGCAGCCCAAGCTGTTGCCGGACGCCGCCGCCGACCAGATGGCTGCCAACTTCAACACCAAGGTTAACGGTGGCGAGAATGCCGCCACGATGATCGAGCAGCAGCAAGAGTTATGGGGCAAGGACTTCCCGACGGTACTGCAGCAGATGGGCAACAAACTCCCGGCCGAGGCGCAGGTTATTGCCACCGGCTTGCCAAAGGATGTAGCTGAGCGCATGGCCTCGGTGGCTGCAATCAAAGACAGCGACCTGAACGCAGGGCTACAGAAAGGCCAGAAGGACGACATTGTCCAGTCAGTTCAGCAAGCACTGGTGCCTTTTGCAGAGTCTCTGCAGGGCCAGTCAGGCGGCATAAACACCTACAGCACGATGTACAAGGCGGCGTTGCGCACGGCCACGTCATACGTTCTCCAGGGCGAAAGCCCAAAGGACGCCGCCAAGCGCGTAGTGGGCGGGATGGTCAACGATAAGTACGACTTCTTCGGCACGTACCGCGTACCTAAAACCCAGGACACCGAGGCTGTCAGCCGTGGCGCAGAGCAGGCCATGCGGCAGATCAAGCCGGAGGAGCTGATGCCGCTGCCTGGGTTTGCGGGGGTTACCGAGGAACAGAACCGCAAGCAGTTGCACGACGCCCTGCAATCAAGCGGCCAGTGGGTGCCGAACGAGGACGAGACCGGTCTTTCGTTGACCCTGAACGGCTACCGCGTGCGCGGCGCTGACGGCAAGCCGATTACTCGCAGCTGGACTGACCTTCAACAGAAAGGCTTGTCAACACCAGAACGCCGTAAAGGCCCAGCCCTGGGGATTTACAATTGACCATCTATGCAGGTGACGCCCCGGTCCTTGACCGGCGGACGATGCTCGATATCCCGGCAGATTCGGGCGAGGTGTGGGACGCGTCGTTCGGAGATAACTATTCCAACAACGCCACGTCTTCGAACTTGCGTATGCGTGCGATCGAGGAAGAGGAAATTGGCAAGCCCCAGGTCGGCGCAGGCCTTGGCCGCCTTCCATCGCAGCGACTCGCTCCAGACACGCCGCTGCTGGACGCCCAGGCCGCGCGGGACAAGGTTTCGGGAATGGGCCTGGATATCAAAATCCCTGAGCAGGGTATTCGCGAAGGCGCCTTAGACATCCTTATCGATCGGCACCGCGAGCAGGCCGCCCGCCAGCAGGTCATGACGCGGGCGAACGGTGGATCGTTCGGCACGCAGCTGGCCGCAGGTCTCGCTGCATCCCTTCTTGACCCGCTCAACATTGCGTCAGCTTTCGTACCTGTCTATGGCGAGGCTCGCTACGCCGCCATGCTTGGGCGTGCCGTGTCTCCGCTGGGCCGTGCCGGTGTCCGCGCTGGCGTTGGCGCGGTAGAGGGCGCTGTTGGTGCAGCAATCCTTGAGCCACTACCTCTGCTGGCTGCTCAGCAGGATCAGACCGAATACGGCCTATCCGACTCTCTGGCCAACATCGCCATGGGTGGCCTTTTGGGTGGCGGCCTGCATACCGTCGGCGGTGCTGTTTCTGATGCGTTACGCCGGCGGATTGCCACAGAGCCGACGCCACAGGTCGAGAGCGTGTTGAACTCCGCTGACCGCCAGCCCTCGCAGCCTCTGCGCGCCGCCGACTTTGAGCGCATCTTTGACCAGGATCCCGAAACCGCTTTGCGCGGTGCGCTTGCCCGCGATCTTGAGGCCGACGGCGCAACGCTGTACCGCAATGCCGAGCGCCAGGCTATCGACGAGATACGCCCGACTTTGACGGATGAGCGTGTGGGCAACGTGGCAGACCTACGCGTCGAACGTGTTGCGCTGACTCAGCGCGCGATGGGCCTGGATGCGACATTTAAGGACCTTGCTAAAGAATTCCAGGGCCAGCGCATGACCCGCAAGCAGGCAGAACGCGCAGCCCGCGACACCATCGCCGCCCAGCGCGAGCAGATCGGCGCCCGCCAGGCTGAAATCAACACCACCCTGGAGCGAAACCGCGCCGGTGAGTTTGATCGGCGTGACCTCGGTTTGATTGAGCGGGGGGAGGTGCCGGAGCGTTTGCGCCCGCAGATAGAGGCTCGCGCCAAGCAAATCATGCAGGGTTATCAGCAACGGCCGCTGGGCTCTGCCATCCGCACCGCGCGTGAAACTGCTCAGGATGCCGACTGGACCGTGCGCGACAGCGCCTTGCGCACCGCGGTGGCCCAGGCCGTCAGCGGTCGTGATATCGACGTGCAAGCGCTGTTCGATCTGGAGGCACCAGGCAAGGCCGCTGGCGCCATGGAGTACGTCAAGCGTCCACTGGCGCGCCGGGTTGATCCAGAGGGCCAGGCCGAAAGCCTTCGCGCCGATACCTCTCCAAAGTCTCAACCCCAGGACGACTTCGAAGCCACTCGCCAGCAGTTCGACGAGGACGAAGCCCTGGTCAAGGAAATGCTGGATCAGCTTCCGGAGAAAGACCGGGCCGATGTTCTGGCCGCCAGCCGTGACGAAGCTGACGCCGCCCAGGCCCAGGCCGACCGCGCAGAACAATACTCGAAGGCATACCGCGCTGCCGCTGTATGCGACATAAGGAACGGACAATGACCCCTTGCATCGACGCTGTACGGGCTGCCGCTGGCAATCTGGAAGACAGAGAAATTGCCGAGATCTTCGAACTGTTGCGGGGGAGAGCCAAGGAGCTGATAGCCAGGGAGGGCGCCTTGGGCATGGAGCAGGCAACGTTGCGCGCGGCTGATGAGCTGGGCAAGCAGGCCCAGCACGCGGCACTGATCGAGAAGCGCAATGCCTTGCTCAACCTGCGTCGGCGCGGAGAGATTGTTTCGTTCGTCCGCGGCAGCTTTGCCGACCGGCCAGACCTGGGCATTGAATCGCTGCTGGTGGGTACAAACCTGGCGCGCCAGGGCTCGCGCATGTCGGTCGCCGCCGAGCAGAAGGCGCTGGGCGATGCCTATATCGGTGGGTTCATCCATGATTTGGAGCGCCAGGACCTGGTGGCAATCCTGGCCAAAGGTGATTCGGATGTTGATATCGCCGATGCGCTCTGGAAGATCGGGACCAAGCAGGACACCTCAAAGCTCAACGACCAGGTGGTCAGCATTGCCCGAACCATTCAGAAGTACCAAGAGGCGGCGCGCATTGATGCGAACCGCGCAGGTGCCAACATCGGCAACTTACCCGGGTACATCGCCCGCCAAAGCCACGACGGCGAGAAGATCGGTTCTGCAGGCTTTGATAAATGGCTTGAGGAAATTCAGCCGCGGCTGGACGCCCGCACGTTCGACGATGTAGCCAACCCCACCCAGTTCCTGCGCGGCGTGTACGACGGCCTTGTCTCTGGCGACCACCTCAAGGCGCCGGGTGATAAACCAGCAAACGGCTTCAAGGGGCCGGCCAACATCGCCAAGAAAATCAGCCAAGAGCGAGTTCTGCACTTCAAGGACGGCGTGGCCTGGCATGAGTACAACACGCTGTTCGGTACCGGAAACCTGCGCGAGGCAGTGTTGCGTGGTCTGGATATGGCCGGGCAGAACACCGGGATCATGCGCCGCCTGGGCACCAACCCAGAGGCCAACCTCAACATGGCCATGGATATCCTGGCCGAGGACGTGCGCAAGTCGGGAGACCCGAAGGCGCTGACCAACTTCAATACCGCGCGCGGCAACATGATCGCTAACCGCTTTGCCGAGGTCAGCGGCGCAACACGGATACCTGGAAATGCATGGGCGGCCAGGATATCTGCCAACGTCCGGGCCTGGCAGTCGCTGTCAAAGTTGGGCGGCGCGCTGCTTTCGAGCTTCGCCGATCTGCCGGTGGCCGCCAGTGAAATGCGGTACCAGGGCAAGAGCTTCCTGGGTTCGCTGGGCGAAATGACCGCCGGCCTTGCCAAGGGGCGCGGAAGCCTGGAGCAGCGTGAAATCCTGTCGAGCTTCGGGGTTTATGGGGATTCGATGCGAGGGGAGATCATGCGGCGGTTTTCTGCCGATGACTCTGTGGGCGGGAAGATGTCGCGGGGAATGTCGCTGTTCTTCAAGCTGAACGGCCTGTCCTGGTGGACTGACGCCAACAAGGCAAGCGCTGGGCTGATGATGGCGCACAACCTGGCCCAGAATAAAGGCAGGGCCTGGGGCACGATGGACGCGGGCCTGCGCCGCACGCTGGGACTGTACGACCTCGACGCGGGCAAGTGGGATCTGTTGCGCGGTATGGATACCCGCATGGCTGACGGCCGCGACTACATGACCACCGATGGCATCCCAGGCATCCCCGACGAGCGCATCAGCGCATACCTCGCTGAGCAAGGGCGCAAGGTCTCCGCGTCGGCTATCCGTGAAACACGCGAAGGCCTGGAACGCAGCCTGCGCGCCTACGTGAACGACCGGGTCAGCTATGCGGTGCTGGAGCCGGATGCCCGCACACGTTCGATCATGAACCAAGGCACCAGGCCGGGCACGATCATGGGCGACCTCAACCGGTTCATGACCCAATTCAAGAGCTTCCCTGCTGCTTATATGCAGAAGACGTTGGGCCGGGAGCTGTATGGCCGAGGCTATGCGCCGACGCCACTGGGTGAGGGATACCGGGGCAGCAAGGATCTTATTGCCGCCCTACGCAACGGAAACGGTGAGCGCTTGGCCATGGCCCAGTTGCTGCTGTGGACCACGGCGTTCGGGTATTTGTCCATGTCGGCCAAGGATGCGGTCAAGGGCCGCCAGCCCCGGCCGGCGGATGATCCCAAGACGTGGATTGCTGCAATGACCCAAGGCGGTGGGTTCGGGATCATGGGCGACTTCATGTTCGGTGAGGTCAGCCGCTTCGGCAACAAGCCGCTGGAAACGCTCGCCGGCCCAACCTTGGGCACCGCTGCCAACGCGCTGGACCTGTGGGCGAAGATCAGATCCGGCGACGACGCCGCATCGTCTGCGCTGCGCCTGGCCCAGAACAACACACCATTCCTCAACCTGTTCTACACCCGCATCGCCATGGACCACCTGTTCCTTTGGTCTGTGCAAGAAGCCATGAACCCCGGATCGCTACGTCGGACCGAACAACGCATCCAGCAGGAAAACGGCCAGAAGTTCCTGGTCAAGCCATCGCAAAGCTACCTCGACCCATTAGGCATCACTCGATAACAGAAAAGCCCGCCACTGAAGCCCGCCACTGAGCGGGCTTTTTTTCGTCCAGAGAAAAGGAGTCACAACCGTGACCGTCAACACAACAGAGAGTAGCGCGCTATTTGCAACCAACGGGGTAACGACCAATTTCCCTTTCTACTTCAAGTTCCTGGCAAATGAGGACCTGATTGTCACTTACATCGATCCGCAAGGGGTAAGCACTCAACTGCTCTTCGGCACGCAGTACACCGCCAACGGGGCAGGGAGCGAATCGGGCGGGAGCGTCGTGACCAGCACCGCCTTGGCAGGCCCTGGCCAGTTGGTGGTAGCGCGGGAAATGGACGTGCTGCAGTTGACGTCCTTGCGTAACCAGGGGAAGTTCCTGGCAGAAATCCATGAGGACGTGTTTGATCGGCTGACCATGCTGATTCAGCAAGGGTTCTCACTGTTCAAGCGAGCGCTTATTCGGCCGCTTGGTCTCGATTACTTCTTCGCAGAGAACCGCCGGATCACCAGCGTTGCAAATCCCATCGGACAGCAGGATGCGGCGACAAAGCAATCTGTCGAGACCTACCTTTCCTCTATTCTGGCGACCGGTCAGGGCCCTGTTAACAACGCCGCAAACGTGCTGTATGCGCCATCGCTCAGTGGAATCACAACCACGGTTGCCGCCGCACTGGACGACCTTCAGCGAGTTACCCAGGGCGTTGCCTTCGTGGCCAATCCGGCGAGCTTTGGCGCAATTAACGATGGTACGCGGCATCCTCTTTCCGATCGATTCGCAACTCTAGCGGCGGCCCAGGCGGTTTACCCGCACGCTACGTCACTCACCAACACCATAGACTGGGCGGCGTTTCAGGCCGCACTCAATACCGGGCTGCCTGTTCGCTACAGCCGCATTCCGTTTATCAACAAGGAGTTGAAAGCAGTTCCTGGCAACGTAAGCATTGCTGCCGAACCCGGGGCGTTCATCGACGCCACGGCAAGCGACTTTGTAGGAACGAACGCCCTCAGCTGCACTGGGTCAATCACGCAGATTGCATCCCTGGCGTCCAACGTCACCGCCGGCTCTCACGTTCTGCCCTTCGCGACGGCGCACGGCCTTGTTTCTGGAGACTGGATTTGCATCTGGAATCCTGTAGGCACCAGCTTCTCTGCGTTCAGAAGCTATTACCACGCGGGAGAATGGGTGCGCGTGGACAAGGTGCTTACTTCGACCAGCGTGAATCTGGCGGGCAATCTCTATGCCGACTACCTGGCCGCCGGCGTGCAAATCTACAAGCTCGCCAAAAACGACGTGACGCTCATTGATGTGTACGTTCGCAGCAGCACCACGGTTACCAACACAATTTTCCTTGAGTCGATCACCAGGCTGAGAACTCGCGGCCTCCGCGCCAACGCCCTGGGCGAAGCTGGAATCGTGATATCGAAAACACCTGACGGCGTGCTACTGGACGGATCAGCTTTCAATCCGGGCACCACTGGAGACGATTACGGGATCATCACAGCGAACTCACAAAACATCCTGGTATCTGGTGGCCAGTACCATGCACGCCGCCATGGCGTGGCTATGGGCGGCTACGCAGGCGCTGGCTGCGTGCCCTGCCGAAACGTGATTATCAGTGAGGCGACAATTACGAACGATGCCACGTCGGGCGTGCATGCGGCGGATATGCACGGCAACTCCGAAAACTGCTGGTTTGTAAACAGTCATATCCGTGGCGGCGGGACATGGCAAGGAAAGAACAATGGCTATATTGGTGGCAGTATCAGCGCCATGGATCTCGGCTGTGTGATCTATTCGTCGGAAATGCTCGGCGGGAACTTCACGTTGGACGGTGTCGCGCTTTCCACGTTTACCAATCCGCAAGGCACTGGTCGCGGGATCATTGATGTCGGCGGTCAGAACAATGCCCTGACGGCCAACACTGACGGACCTGTAAACCTTCTCGTTAAAAACTGCACGCTGAATGGTAAAAACCTCACCAACATAACGTTCTTCCTGCTGTTTCGAAATGCGGGGTCGGTGAACAAAATCAGTGTCGATATTAACGGCATGAATTTCAACGTGAACAATATGGGCTTTGTAATTCGAAGCGCGCTTGATTCCGGTACTGCGTCCTCGGATGGGTTCTCGATACAGAATCTGTCAGGAAACTTACCGCAGGGTGTTGCCTTGCATGGCGCCTCTACCGGCACCTACCCAACACTGCCGCACAGGTTGCCAGGGCTTACCTACACGCAAACCGTTACGACGTCCACGGGGGCAAGCTTCGTGACAGGCACGCCCATTGCCTACCGTTACACCTACCCCAAGGTGCCGGCAGTAGTGGTGAGCACATCGAAAATTACGTTTATCGGCTCTATCACGCCAATTGCGGGCGCTGATCCAGATACCGAAACGGGGTTCACGCCATCCATCAGAACACCGAACGCCAGCAATTTCACCGCTGCCGTTCCGGTCAAGTTGAATTGTAAGATTGGATTGTCTGAGTTTTGAGTAACAGGCGGCCGGACGCCCGGCCGCTTCTTCAGCTTTCTTGCTTATCGATGGCTGTATCTGCCTTAAATTCGCTGGATGCCATTCCCAACGCCACCGCTACCAGTGGGTAGGCAAAGTACTTGCCGAATATCAGCAGCACGATCGTGGCCGCGAGCATGCCCAGGCAGAGCGCTGTCCCATGAGACCTATCGCCATATACCAATGCGCTTACCGCGAATCGTTTTGTAGGCGAATAGAGCAGAAAAAGGAAGTAGAGGAAACCAAAAATGCCTAATTCCTGCCAGGCCGACAGGATGTTGTGGATGTAGTAGCCGGGCTCGTAATTCCCATAGTCCCCAATAATTGGGCTAGCAAGTATCTTCTCAAATCCCTCTCTAGATATTTCGTCTCTTACGTTTGATGACTCGTCTTTAGACAGGTCCATAAGCTGGGTGATTCTGTTGTCTGCAATTTCTGGATCAATCGACACCAGGGCTACGAGCGCTATCGCCGCCAACGCAATTGCCGCAACGGGAGTTATGATTCTGTACTTTGAAGCGGAGGCCTCGAAGACAAGGAATAGTATAACGAACCCTACAAACTCGCTTCTTGCGCTGTTCAAATAAAGGCAGATCATGCCAAGCGCAAATATTGCATTTCTGCAAAGCCTTGACTTGGCCTTTCCAATTGTCAAAGCAAGAGGGCAGATGTACGCAATTGCAAATGTCTGATAGCTTGCAACACTTTCTGGAGTTTCTGACAAAAGCTCAATTGAGAAACGCCCGCCAGAAGACAGGTAAAGTATCGTTGCACTCATTAGTAGCGTGGATGCAGTTATCGTCTTCTTAAATGTTTCATCTGTAATGTTTATGTTTTTGAATATATGGAAGCATACAAGCATATTTATGAATAGTAGGAAGTTTGATTGCGCGTTCTCTGTGTGGTACTCGTTGATATAGCTTATGGCGGAAACTAATCCAAACAAAAATATGAATGCATAAAATAGCAGGTCATGTTTTTTTATGGTCATTTCTTTTGTTGTTGTTATTACGGAATTCACCAAAAAAACAGAGAGGAGCACCGCGCCGACAAAGCTGATGTAACCGCCCAGGACGTGCGGTATGTAACCGATGCCGGTGCCAACATGGTAAAAAAAAGCACCGGGGAATAGCAGCACGAAAGCAAGCACTGCAAACTTTTCAATTCTGGTTGGCGTTATAGTCGTCAGCATGTCCATTGCTCCTTGGTGTTCCGTAGGTAGCGCGAGCCTTAATTATTGCAGGTTGCTCGCGTAGCTTGTTGAGCAGCCTGGCTTGGTCACTTTGTAGATTGCCCCGTATTCATCCGCCTTAGCTGGGGATATTTTTGATAGCGCTGTATCGGCTGCCGTCCAGGACCTCAGATTTGACGTGGTCACATATAGTGAGCCTTTAAACGGAACCATAGCGGTAATGCGCTGGCCGAAGAATGCCGGGTTCAGATCGTCGTCCGGTCGGTACGAATGCGGGATGAAGGGCTCGTCTTCTTCTACGCTGAAAAACCGGTTGAAGAATTCCCACTTCCCGGCGGCATGGTCGTATCGCCACACTTCACCCTTCGGCCAATAACCAACAAACAAGTCTCCGCAGTAAGAGGCCATCGTCTGCGCCTCATAACCCATACGCTTGTCTGAAAGCTCTGCAATTTTCGGTGGCGTCATGTCGGATGGTTTTAGCTCAGCGCCATCAAACTCATACAGACGGCCCGTCGGCCACTCTCCCAGAAGAACCCGCCCTTGATAGTTTATTGAACTGTAAAACTGTATTCCCCTAGGGGCGGACAATACTGGTAGCTCGGAACTGGCGCATGAATAAATGTCGTCATGCATTGACATTCTGCACCACTTGCCATCTTTGAAAAGTAAGGCCTCTCCATAGTTTGTTATGGATAATAAGGAGTCTTTCTTTTTTGCGTAAACATATGGGTAAGTGCCCTTTAGAAAATCAATCGTTGGGCACGCGCCATCACCCAGCAGCGGACAGGCTGAAATAGTTCCGGCATAAGAGTCGTAGTCGAATATATAGCTGTCGGTTTTGTATGCGTTGTCAGAGGCTATTTTTGAAGTGTTGTATATCCCCAACCAGTTTCTCTTATAGCTGATGCTGTTCCCTCTGTCCTCAAAATAAAGATTCCCGCCGCTTACAAAGGCATATCCGGTATGAAAATCTTTTGATGGTTTTTTCAATTTTTTTATTGAAAAGCTTTTGTTGTTTTCAATAAATTTATGGGTGCCGCCAGGCGCACTTTGGGAATATGTTTGCCAGTGATCAACCGGCGAAGATATAAAGCGCTTCTCTGTTTGGTCCGACGAATTGTTCGTCGCTTCGTCAGCAAAGGCCCACTGAAAACTGGCGATAGAAAAAGCCAGAGTAAAAAACTTAAAGCAATAACGCGCACTTCTTAGCACTGCATAGTCTCTCAATCGGTCATTCATGCTTCATCGCACTCGGCCTTGCCTTGTGAAAATGGGCAAGGTTGGTCGTGCGTCGTCCCCCAAAGGCATCCCGCGCGACTGCGCGCCCAGGATCATGGCGGCGGATTCTACAAGCGAATGCCTGGCATGTCTTAATTTGGCTTGGTATTTGGTCGGCAGGACGCCAGAGAGGGCTGGGCCAATTTCTGGGCCAGTGATGCGGGTAGGGGCGGGGCAGCATGGGGAATTGGCAAGGATGCAAGCCCCCATGTAAAGGAAGAAAACCCCATAAAGCCCCGGAACGCAGTCATAATTAAATGTCGCGTCTTACCAATAGGGCTACGGTGTTTAGGGGTGTTCAGACAGGCGCGAGAGCGCTTTTGAAGACGATTTCCTGACAGCAGCGGGTCATTTGTACACTGGCCCTGCGACCTTTTGCAATCCGCGAGGGCGGGGCCAGGCCTGGCTGCGTCGGTTTCAGGGGCACTTCGGCAGGTTTTGAAACATTTTCTCACGCTTGCCCATGGCCTGGCCTGATGCCCTTCGATTCACGCGACGAACGTTGCTGGTGCCCGCCGCAGTCGCGGCCCATAGTCAGGCCAAAGCCCTAATAAAGAGACTGGCCATGACCAAGACTCTCCACCACCGTGCCTGCCATCTGTGCGAAGCCATCTGTGGCCTGACCCTGGAAACCACCCAAGCCGAAGACGGCAGCCTGGCGATCACGTCGATCAAGGGCGACCCACTGGACACCTTCAGTCGCGGGCATATCTGCCCCAAGGCAGTGGCGTTGCAGGATATCCAGAATGACCCGGACCGCCTGCACCAACCCATGTTGCGGGTGGGTAGCGAATGGCAACCGATTGCGTGGGAAGACGCCTTCGCGCTGGTGGCCGAAAAACTGGCGGGCATCCAGGCTCGCTACGGACAGAATTCAGTGGCGGTGTACCAGGGCAATCCCAGCGTGCATAACTACGGGCTGATGACCCACAGCAATTACTTCCTTGGCCTGCTCAAGACACGCAACCGGTTTTCCGCGACCTCGGTCGACCAGTTGCCTCATCACCTCAGCAGCCACCTGATGTACGGCCATGGCCTGTTGTTGCCGATTCCGGATATTGACCACACCGACTTCATGCTGATCCTCGGCGGCAACCCGCTGGCGTCCAACGGCAGCATCATGACCGTGCCCGACGTGGAGAAGCGCCTCAAGGCCATCCAGGCCCGGGGCGGCAAAGTGGTGGTGGTCGACCCGCGGCGCAGCGAGACGGCGGCGATTGCCGATCAGCACCTGTTTGTACGGCCCGGTGGCGACGCCGCGTTGCTGTTCGGACTGCTCAACACGTTGTTTGCCGAAAACCTGACCCGTGCCAGTCACTTGCCAGTCGACGGCCTGGACGACGTGCGCCGCGCAATCGCCGGGTTTACCGCTGAGGCCATGAGCCGCCAGTGCGCGCTGCCTGCCGAGCAGATCCGCCAGTTGGCGCGGGATTTTGCCGCGGCGGACAGGGCCGTGTGTTACGGGCGCATGGGCGTTTCGACCCAGGCATTCGGCACGCTGTGCCATTGGCTGGTGCAATTGATCAATCTGGTCACCGGTAACCTGGATCGTCCAGGCGGCGCCTTGTGTACCACGCCAGCGGTGGACCTGGTGGCCTCCACCTCCGGCGGGCATTTCAATCGTTGGCAGAGCCGTGTGTCGGGGCGTCCGGAGTACGGTGGCGAGTTGCCGGTGTCGGCGTTGGCGGAAGAAATGCTCACCGAAGGTGAAGGACAGATCCGCGCCCTGGTCACCGTGGCCGGCAATCCGGTGCTATCGACGCCGAATGGTCGCCAGTTGGAGCAGGCCCTGGATGGGCTGGAATTCATGGTCAGCGTCGATCTCTACATCAACGAGACGACGCGTTATGCCGACCTGATCCTGCCGTCCACCTCGGCGCTGGAAAACGATCACTACGACACCACCTTCAATATGTTCGCGGTGCGCAATGTCAGCCGTTTCAATCGTGCGATCCTGCCCAAGCCTGACGGCGCGCTGCACGACTGGGAGATCTTCGTCGGCCTGGCCAAGGCGTTTGCCGCGCACACCGGGGTTGCGCTCAAGCCGACCCTGCCACCGGCGCAGATGATTGATTTCGGCCTGCGCGCCGGCGTGTATGGCGATGCTTCCAGCCACCAATTGTCGGTGGCAATGCTCGCCGAACACCCCCACGGCGTGGACCTGGGGCCCCTGACGCCCAATCTCGCCGCGCGCCTGAAAACCGCGAATGGCCGGGTACAGGCCGCGCCGGCCGTGATTCTGGCGGACCTCGCGCGCTTCGCGGCGCAACCGCTGCCACCGGCCGACGAATTGCTGTTGATCGGCCGCCGCCATGTGCGCAGCAACAATTCCTGGATGCATAACTATCACCGCCTGGTGAAGGGCAAGCCCCGGCACCAACTGCTCATGCATCCGGAGGATCTGGCCCGCCGCCAATTGAGCGACGGGCAGCGGGTGAAGGTCAGTTCGCGCATCGGCATGATCGAGGTCGAGGTCGCGGCCAGCCTGGACATGATGCCTGGCGTGGTCAGCCTGCCGCATGGTTGGGGCCACGGGCGTCCGGGCGTGCAGATGACGATCGCCAGCCGTCAACCGGGTGCCAGCGCGAACGACCTGACCGACGAGCGGCAGTTGGATGAGTTGTCGGGCAATGCCGCGCTGAACGGCGTGCCGGTCCACGTAGCTGCGGCATAAGGTCTCCGAGCACCACGCTGGGATTTTGCGTTACAATGCGCCACCGTGCCGACCTGTGAGTCGCAAAGTTCCAGCCGAGGTGTTCCATGGATATCATCGAAACGATCAAAGAGCAGATTGCCAACAACACCATTCTGCTTTACATGAAGGGCTCTCCCAATGCCCCGCAGTGCGGCTTCTCCGCGAAAGCGTCCCAAGCCATCATGAAATGTGGCGAGAAATTCGCTTATGTGGATATCCTGCAAAACCCGGAAATTCGCGCGAACCTGCCCAAGTACGCTAACTGGCCGACTTTCCCGCAACTGTGGGTAGCCGGTGAGCTGGTCGGCGGCAGCGACATCATCAGTGAAATGTTCGAGAACGGTGAGTTGCAGACGTTGGTCAAAGACGCAGCGGCAAAAGCGGCAGCCCAGACTGAAGCTTGATTGGCCTGCAACAAAAAGCCCCGCTTCTCATACGAGAGCGGGGCTTTTTTGTGCTTCATCTGTAGGAGCGAGCTTGCTCGCGAAGAACGTCAACGATAACGCGGGCCCCCTGATGGAATGCGGGGCCCTTGAGTTTTTCGCGAGCAAACTCGCGCCTACCGTGAATAAGGGTTATTCACCCATCTGCGATTGCAGGTAGTTCTCCAGGCTGACCTTGTCGATCAGGCCCAGTTGGGTTTCCAGCCAGTCGATATGTTCTTCCTGGTCTTCCAGGATATCTTCCAGCAGTTCGCGGCTGCCGAAGTCCTTGGTCACTTCGCAGTGAGCGATGGCGGCCTTGAGCTCGCTGTGGCTCTTGCGTTCGAAGCCCAGGTCGCTGCTGATCATTTCGTGGGTGTGCTCGCCGATGTTCAGCTTGCCCAGGTCCTGTACGTTCGGCAGGCCTTCCAGGAACAGGATGCGCTTGATCAGGGCATCGGCGTCCTTCATGGCTTTGATCGATTCCTTGTACTCACGCTTGCCCAGCTTTTCCAGGCCCCAATCGTCATACATGCGCGCATGCAGAAAGTACTGATTGATCGCGACCAGTTCATTGCCAAGGATTTTGTTGAGTTGCTGGATGACTGAGATGTCGCCTTTCATGATTGGGGTCCTGCCCTTTATTCGCGGTATATAAGCAGGAGTCTGCGTGGCGAGCCCCTGAGTGTCAAACCTAAGTTATTGAATAATAAATGAAAATTAATCTGAATAAGAATGTTTATGTTCCGCGTCTTGGCCCTAACTAATTGAATTTCGGGCATAAAAAAGCCGGACACTAAGTCCGGCTCTTTAAAATACGTTGATTCAGGCGTGTGTAAATTCTGCTGAATAGGGCAGCGCGACCTGAGCTGTTTGCAGCTGCGTCAGGGTTTCCCGTACCACTTGCTTGGCGAGGCAAGCACATTTGCCACATTGGCTGGCAACGCCGGTCGTTTCACGCACTTCCTTGTAGCTGCAGCAACCTTCGTAGATTGCTTCGCGGATTTGTCCGTCGGTGACGCCAGTGCAGAGGCAGACATACATAAGGGAGAACCATCGCGGGTTTAAGGCTTAAGTGCGATGGATCTTAATGTTAACGAGAATGATTGTCAAAGTAGTTTTGCCGTGCTGGGCCGCGACTTTGCCTGTGCGCTGACGAACGGTTTTTTCAGTGTATGATGGTCGGTCTTCACGAAGCGTGACTGCGTCACAGGCTTGTCGCTTATGCGCGGCAGACTCGAGGCCGGTCCTTTTACTTCAATCGTCACCCCTGCATCAGGAGATATCCAATGAGCGTACTCGTCGGCAAACAAGCCCCGGATTTCGACGTACCTGCCGTTCTCGGCACTGGCGAAATCGTTGACAGCTTCAAGCTGTCTGAAGCCATCAAAGGCAAATACGGCCTGGTGTTCTTCTACCCGCTGGACTTCACTTTCGTCTGCCCTTCGGAGCTGATCGCTCTGGACCACCGCATGGACGATTTCAAGGCGCGTAACGTTGAAGTGGTCGCGGTTTCCATCGACTCCCATTTCACCCACAACGCCTGGCGCAACACTGCCATCAACGATGGCGGCATCGGCAAAGTCAAATACACCATGGCTGCCGACATGAAGCACGACATCGCCAAGGCCTACGACGTTGAGTCCGAAGGCGGCGTGGCGTTCCGTGGCGCGTTCCTGATCGATGACAAGGGCGTTGTGCGCTCGCAGATCATCAACGACCTGCCGCTGGGCCGTAACATGGAAGAGCTGATCCGTCTGGTCGACGCGCTGCAATTCCACGAAGAGCACGGCGAAGTCTGCCCTGCCAACTGGAAAAAAGGCGACAAAGGCATGAACGCTTCGCCAGAAGGCGTTGCAGCCTACCTGACCGAGAACGCCGGCAAGCTGTAAGCCTCGTTTGCGGTAAAAAAAACCGGCCTGAGAAGGCCGGTTTTTTTATGTGCGGGATTCCACTTCAGTCGTTGAAGTCTTCCCAGCCGCCCATCTGTTTCCAACGGTTGACGATGCCGCAGAACAGCTCGGCGGTCTTTTCGGTGTCATAGCGCGCCGAGTGGGCTTCGCGACCGTCAAAGTCGATACCGGCGGCCTGGCAGGCTTTGGCCAATACGGTCTGGCCATAAGCCAGGCCGGCGAGCGTAGCGGTGTCGAAGCTGGAGAACGGGTGGAACGGGTTGCGCTTCATGTCCAGCCGCGCCACGGCGGCATTCAGGAAGCCCAGGTCGAAGCTGCTGTTGTGCCCCACCAGGATCGCGCGTTTGCAGCCATTGGCCTTCAACGCCTTGCGCACGCCACGGAAGATATCGGTCAGTGCTGCTTCTTCACTCACCGCCATGCGCAGTGGGTGATCGAGCTTGATCCCGGTGAATTCCAGGGCCGCGGCTTCGATATTGGCGCCTTCGAACGGCTCGACGCGGAAGAAGTGGGTGTGTTCCGCGAACACAAAACCCTGTTCGTCCATGCCGATGGTGGTCGCGGCGATTTCCAGCAGCGCGTCGGTGGCGCAGTTGAAACCACCGGTTTCTACGTCGATGACGACCGGCAGATAGCCGCGAAACCGCTCGGCCATCGGGTGACGGGAACCGCCACCGCTGTGCTCGTGTTCGTCATCGTAATGGTCTTCACTCACTTGCTTTCCTCCAGCAGGCGCCAGCGCAGTGTTTCACCGGCGCGCAGCGGGATAACAGTCAGCTCGCCAAACGGCAGGCTGACGGGGGCAGTCCAGTCTTCACGGACCAGGGTGATGCGGTCGGTATTCGCCGGCAGCCCGTAGAAACGCGGGCCGTTGAGGCTGGCGAAGCCTTCGAGTTTGTCCAGGGCGTTGCGTTGGTCGAACGCTTCGGCGTACAGCTCGATCGCCGCATAGGCGGTGTAGCAACCGGCACAACCGCAGGCCGCTTCCTTGGCATGCTGGGCGTGGGGCGCCGAGTCGGTGCCGAGGAAGAACTTCGGGTTGCCGCTGGTCGCAGCGTCCAGCAGGGCCACCTGATGGGTGTTGCGCTTGAGAATCGGCAGGCAATAGAAGTGCGGCCGAATCCCGCCCACCAGCATGTGGTTGCGGTTGTAGAGCAGGTGATGGGCGGTGATGGTCGCGCCAACGTTGGCCGAGGCCTCGGTGACGAACTGCACCGCATCGGCCGTGGTGATGTGTTCGAACACCACCTTGAGGGTCGGAAACAGCTCGACCACCCGGCGCATATGCTCGTCGATGAAGATCTTCTCGCGATCGAACACGTCGACATCGCCGCGGGTGACTTCACCGTGGATCAACAGCGGCATGCCGACTTCGGCCATCGCTTCGATCGCCGGCAGGATCTTGTCGATGCTGGTCACGCCGGAGTCGGAGTTGGTGGTTGCGCCCGCCGGATACAGCTTGGCGGCGTGTACGAAACCGCTGGCCTTGGCCTCGCGGATTTCGTCGGGCTGGGTGCGGTCGGTCAGGTAGAGCACCATCAACGGTTCGAAGCGGCTGCCGGCCGGCCGTACAGCGAGGATGCGCTGGCGATAGGCGTCGGCCTGCGCGGCATTACGCACCGGAGGTACCAGGTTAGGCATGATGATGGCGCGGCCAAACGTGCGCGCAACATCGGCCACGGTGTGGGGCAACGCAGCACCATCGCGAAGATGAATATGCCAGTCGTCGGGACGCAGCAGGGTCAGGCGGTCGGACATTGGGGATTCCAGGCGGGTCAATCTGGTGGGAATGCTACCGGAAAAGACTCTTGCAGGCACTCGCTATCAAGTTTTGCAGGATGCATCCGATAGCCTTTGGTATGCCTTAACGATGTATGACGCTTTGAAGTGTTGTAGAAACCAGTGGAGCCTCCCGTGCGCCAGCATTATCTAGCCCTGCTCAGTGTGTTCGCCAGCCTGCCTGCGATGGCCCTCACGTTCCAGACACGTCTGGAGAATATTGAGTGGAAGGTGGAGGGCGACAAATTCGAGTGCCGCTTGACCCAGCCGATCACCGATTTCGGCTCGGGTGAGTTCGTGCGCCGGGCCGGCGAGCAGGCGACATTCCGTCTGAAAGCCTTTAACGGCTTGCTCGGCGCAGGATCGGCGACCCTGCTGGCGGCGGCTGCGCCATGGCAACCGGGCCGCGGCGATATCAACCTCGGCGCCGTGCGTGCCGGCAGTGGCGATGTCTTGTTCAACAGTTCCCAGGCCCAGGCCGGGCGCCTGTTCAATGGCCTGCTCGAGGGGCGCAGCCCGACCGTGCGGCATTACGGGCGTGAAGGCGGCTATTCGGAAATTCGTCTGTTGCCGGTGAAATTCAACAAAGCCTACAACGACTATCAACTGTGTACCGCCAAGCTGCTGCCGATGAATTACGATCAGGTCAAGCAGACCGAAGTTGGCTTCCCCGGTGGCGGTATCGAGCTGGACGCAGCGGCCAAGCGCAAGCTGGCGGTGATCGTCGAATTCATGAAGGCCGATCCGACGGTCAACCATATCGAATTGAACGGTCACTCCGACAACAGCGGCAATCGCCTGACCAATCGCGATGTCTCGCGCCGTCGCGCATTGGCGGTGATGGACTACTTCAAGGCCAACGGCGTGCCGGAATCGCAGATCACCATGCGTTTCCACGGCGAAAGCTACCCCTTGGCGCCCAATACCAATGCCGCCAACCGCGCGCGCAATCGGCGCGTCAATATCCAGCTCGAACGCGTGGCTGCCCCCGAGAAACCGGCGGTGCAAGCCAAGGGCCCGAGCAACCCCGCCGCTACGTCATAAGGTGCGACCATTGGTCGCCCGCTCGACATAATCTGTCGCTTTATCTTCATTTGCTGTCGCGCCCCTGTAATTTCGCGGTTTTGATCGGTAGAATCGTTGCCTTTCCGTAAAACCCCGTGGAGTGATGGCATGGCCGACGTAAACAAGGTCGTTCTCGCGTATTCCGGCGGCCTGGACACTTCGGTGATCCTCAAGTGGCTGCAGGATACTTATAACTGTGAAGTGGTGACCTTCACCGCTGACCTGGGTCAGGGCGAAGAGGTCGAACCTGCACGCGCCAAGGCGCAAGCCATGGGCGTCAAAGAGATCTACATTGACGACCTGCGCGAAGAGTTCGTCCGCGATTTCGTTTTCCCGATGTTTCGCGCCAACACCGTCTACGAAGGCGAGTACCTGCTGGGTACCTCCATCGCACGTCCGCTGATCGCCAAGCGCCTGATCGAAATCGCCAACGAAACCGGCGCTGACGCCATTTCCCATGGCGCCACCGGCAAAGGCAACGACCAGGTGCGTTTCGAACTGGGCGCCTATGCCCTCAAGCCGGGCGTGAAAGTGATTGCCCCTTGGCGTGAATGGGACTTGCTGTCCCGTGAAAAACTGATGGATTACGCTGAAAAGCATGGCATTCCGATCGAGCGTCACGGCAAGAAGAAGTCCCCGTACTCGATGGACGCCAACCTGCTGCACATCTCCTATGAAGGCGGCGTGCTGGAAGACACCTGGACCGAGCACGAAGAAGACATGTGGCGTTGGACCGTCTCCCCGGAGAACGCTCCCGACAAGCCGCAGTACCTGGAACTGACCTACCGCAACGGCGACATCGTCGCGCTGGACGGCGTCGAGATGACCCCGGCCACCGTACTGGCGACCCTGAACCGTATCGGCGGCGAACACGGTATCGGCCGTCTCGACATCGTCGAGAACCGTTACGTGGGCATGAAGTCCCGTGGCTGCTACGAAACCCCAGGCGGCACCATCATGCTGCGCGCCCACCGCGCGATCGAGTCGATCACCCTGGACCGCGAAGTGGCTCACCTCAAAGACGAGCTGATGCCCAAGTACGCCAGCCTGATCTACACCGGCTACTGGTGGAGCCCTGAGCGTCTGATGCTGCAACAGATGATCGACGCTTCCCAGGCTCACGTGAACGGCGTTGTGCGCCTGAAGCTGTACAAGGGCAACGTGATCGTCACCGGTCGCAAGTCCGATGAGTCGCTGTTCGACGCCAACATCGCCACCTTCGAAGAAGATGGCGGCGCCTACAACCAGGCGGACGCAGCAGGCTTCATCAAGTTGAATGCACTGCGCATGCGTATTGCGGCCAACAAGGGTCGCAAGTTGTTCTGAGTGTTCCCGTCGAAATGAAAAGTGGCCCCTTGTTCAGGGGCCATTTTTTTTGCCTGTAAAAAAGGCGCGGCGATCCTGATGTTTAAAGTTGTTTAGGTTTGTTTAAAGTCTATCGAGGTTCGTCGTTTCAGAAAGTTTGATGCCTGGCCCGCCGAGGAATGAATTATTTACACCTGAGTAGGAACTATGTCTTACAGAAAATTCACTCACAAAAGTGCGGCGTAGATGTAAGTCGCGGAAAGTTCTGTAGGAAATTTATGGTGTAAATAAATATGTTGAATGGAACTGAAATCATCAGGCTTTTTTTACCTGTCGGCCCATGCGGTCGCGACATGCAAGGGGCATTTCCTGAAACGGGTGTGCGCTGCGTTTACGGTTGCCCCCCTATTCACCGGATATTTCTCTCAAAATATGTGCGAGCCCGGAAAGGTCTGAAAGGCTCCATAAAACTCGAAACATCTGAGTTGGTGTTTTTTTGTAGGTTAATTCCTATCTCGTTGTGGGTTGGGTCTCTGCTTGCTGTTGCTTGGGGTGGAACGCTATGCCAACTAGGAAACGACTAGGCTATTGTGCTTGCTCTGAATAATTCGAACAGCGAAATTGGACTTTCTCATGAATAAAGTGCTGATCGTGGATGATCATCCCGTCATTCGTCTTGCTGTGCGCATGCTAATGGAGCGTCATGGTTATGAGGTCGTTGCCGAGACCGATAACGGTGTCGATGCGTTGCAACTTGCACGGGAACATATGCCGGACATTGTCATACTGGATATTGGAATTCCCAAACTCGATGGCCTGGAAGTTATCTGCCGGCTGTCGTCCACCAAACAGGCCACACCGTTCAAGGTGCTGGTCCTGACTTCCCAGGCGCCGGGCCATTTCTCCATGCGCTGCATGCAGGCGGGGGCGGCCGGGTACGTGTGCAAGCAGCAGGACCTGACGGAATTGCTGAGTGCCATCAAGGCGGTGCTGTCCGGTTACAGCTACTTTCCCAACCAGGCGCTGAATTCGGTGCGTTCTACCATGGGCAACGCCAGCGAGGCCGACATGGTCGAGCGCCTTTCGGGACGCGAGATGATGGTGTTGCAGCAACTGGCGCGCGGCAAAACCAACAAGGAGATCGCTGACGGTATGTTCCTCAGCAACAAAACCGTCAGCACCTATAAGACACGCTTGCTGCTCAAGCTCAATGCCCGCTCACTGGTCGATCTGATCGAGTTGGCTCAACGCAATGGCCTGGTCTAGAGGAGGGCGCCACCCCATGGCTGGATAGCCAGGCGAATCGGCAGAAAAAAGCCTCCGTGAGGGAGGCTTCCGGCCGTTCTCGGCTGATCAGAGGTCGAAATCGTAATCGGCCAGCTGTTTTTGCAAGCGTCGCTCTTCCAGAAGGTTGTCGATGGTGCGGCGTTTGCTTAGATTGGTCTTGGCCACCTCTACAGGTGCTTCCTGCCCATCGTCATCCGACTCGACAAGGTCATCGTCCACTTCCAGTTGTTCTTTGCCAGTGCTCATAACGTTAACTCCGGGCTAAGACTGCCGTTGGCGCTCCTTATAACGATATTCCATGAGCGGGTAAAAAAGATTTTTTCAATCGATAGATCGAAAAAACCTATGATCCCTCAATCGTCCGACGTCTTGTCCTTGTATTCGCACAGGTCTTCGATGCGACAGCTGCCGCAGCGCGGCTTGCGGGCCTGGCAAACGTAGCGCCCGTGAAGGATCAGCCAGTGGTGCGAATCGAGCAGATACGGCTTGGGGACAAACTTCATCAGTTGTTTTTCCACTTCCACCACATTCTTGCCGCGGGCAATGCCGGTGCGGTTGCTCACCCGGAAAATGTGAGTGTCCACGGCCATGGTCAGTTGCCGGAACGCCGTATTGAGCACAACGTTTGCCGTTTTGCGGCCCACGCCTGGCAAAGCCTCTAGCGCTTCGCGGGTTTGCGGCACTTCGCCGCCATGCCGCTCCACCAGTAGGCGGCAGGTCTCGATGACATTTTTCGCCTTGCTGTTGTACAAGCCGATGGTCTTGATGTATTCGGATAAACCTTCCACGCCCAAGGCATGGATCGCTGCCGGCGTGTTCGCCACGGGATACAGTTTGGCCGTGGCCTTGTTGACGCCGACGTCTGTGGATTGGGCCGAGAGAATCACCGCAATCAGCAACTCAAACGGCGTGGAGTAGGCCAGTTCGGTTTTGGGTTCCGGATTGTCTTCGTGGAGCCTGCGGAAAATTTCCAGGCGTTTTGCGGCGTTCATGGGGCAGGCGATTCCTTGCTGGCGGTCAGCGTGATTGTGAAAAATGGGCCCAGGCTTGCAACCCAGCGAGCAATAACCCGAGCAGGATAAACCCGGCCGGCATCAATGTGGTGGCGGCACTGGCGCGTAACAACCCCATGACGAGCATGAGCGCGGCGAACAGGCCGACCAACCGTAGCTGCGCCTTGCGCTGGCCCGCCTCAAAGAAACCATGGTGTTCCAGGACAACGCATTGCACGCTGATCAGCGCGAGGTAGATGCCCAACTGCTGATACAGCGGCAGCGCAAATGCCTGCAACAGTAGCTGCACACAACTGACCAGTGTCGCGGCGACCATCAAGCTGGCACCCAGCCGCAGGGACGCGCTCAGGCGCGAGCGCACCGCGCGCATGACCAGGCCGTAGAGCGTCACGGTCAACGCCGACAACGCCAGGAAGCTCAGGGCTTTGGGCAGGGTGTCAGTCACCCCGAGCAACGGTGCCAGCATCGCTGCATTGGCCAGGCCAACGGCTCTAGTCATGGGCGTCGGGCTCCAGCAGGGATGAGCGGTGCTCGTCGAAATAGCGCAAAGCGTCATGGGTGGCGCTGATCACCGCTCGAGAGGTGAGGGTGGCACCGGCTATTTGATCGACGGTCGAGTCTTGCATGTCCGTGCGCGAACGCCCCTTGAATGAGGCCAGCCAAGGGTTGCCGGGCTGGCTGATAAGCCCGCCCAGGGTTGGGGTTTCCGATTGCGCCAGGGTCTTGATGCCCAGCAGCTTGCCGTCGCGGTCAATGGCGATCAGCAGTTCGATCGGGCCGGCATAGCCGCTGGTGCTCAACCGCAGCAGCACCGCGCTGGGTTGGCCCGACAGGCTGACCCGATAGCCACCCAGCAGTTGGCTCTCCTCCAGCGGCTGCGCAGCGATCGGCAGCGGTTGCTCCAGCGGCTGATTGTCATAACGGTCGGCGGGTAGCAGGTCGAGCAATGCCTGGCGCTTCAGGGCCAGGGCCTGGCGCGCGGCGTGATCGGCAGTCAGGTGCTGAAGGGTCAGGATCAGCGTGCCGCCGCCGATAGCGATCAGCAACGCCAGCAGTACGCCTCTGTGCGACTTCATAGGCTGACCGCCGGCTGTTTCGCGGCCACCAGGCGTTCCAGCGCCGGCACGGCCAGGTTCATCAGCAGCACCGCAAAGGCTACACCGTCCGGGTAACCGCCCCACGTGCGAATCAGATACGTCAGCAGGCCCACGCCCACCCCGAACAGCAGCCGGGCCCTGGGGCTTTTTGGGCCGGAGACCGGCTCGGTGACGATAAAAAATGCGCCGAGAAGCGTGGCGCCCGTCAGCAGATGAAACAGCGGCGAGCCGTGAGAGTCAGAGCCCGAGCCATTCCAGCACAGCAGGCTGATCACAAACAGGCTACCCAACATGCCCAAGGGCGCGTGCCAACTGAATACCCGCTGGCGCAACAGCCACAGCCCGCCGGCCAGAAACGCCAGGTTCACCCACTCGCTGCCCTTGCCGCCGACATGCCCAAATGCCGGGTTGCGCGCGAACAGTTCATCGATGGTCAGGCTTTTGTTCAGTCGCAGGGCGTCCAGTGCCGTGGCCTGGGCCCAGGCATCGGGCGCGTCGCGGTGCAGGCCGAATACCTGTTGTGCGCCGGCCAGCAGGTCCATGCCGTGGGTGGTCGGCCAGTGCGTCATGAGTTGCGGAAAGGCCACCAGCATCGACGCATACCCGACCATCGCCGGGTTGAAGGGGTTGCGCTGGCCGCCGTACAGGTGCTTGCCCAGCAGCAGTCCACTGGCCACGGCCGCCACGCACAGCCACCAGGGGCAATAGGGCGGCAGTGCCAGGGCGAGCAGGGTCGCGCTGACCAGGCTGCTCAGATCGCCGCCACGCGCCCCCCGCAGGCGTTGCACGCCCGCATCGACCAGCAGTGCGCAGCCCGTCGCCAGCAACAGATTGATCAACACGCCCCAACCGAACAGCCAGAACATTGCCAACCCACCCGGCAGTGTCGCCAGCAACACCCGTTGCAGGGCCTGTTGAGGCTCAAGCGTGGCCATGGGCATCCACCTGGCGCTGTGCTGCGTCGAGATTGGCGTGTGCCTCGGCCAGTTGCTGTGGGTCGGCGTTCCGATCCTGGGCTTTCTTCAATTCGGCGCGCCGCATTGCCAGTTGGATCTTGGCGCGCTTGAGATCGGCGGTGTTAGCGGGGGCCGGCGTTGCAGGCGCGGGCTTCACCTCCAGAGCGGCCAATGCCTGCTCCGCGGCTTCGAACTGTTGTTGCAGCACGATCAGTTGCGACTGCTGTTCAAAGGTGGGCGGATGCCCGAATGCCTTCAAGGATTTATGCAACTGCGCACGGCTCATCGCCACGTTGATCTTGGCTTTCTTGATCGCGGCGTCCTGGGCTGCCTGCGCCGCATCGATCGGCACGGCGGCCAACGGCGCGGCTCGCTTGGCGCGGGCCAGGCGTTCGGCCTGTTTGTGTTCTTCTTCCCGTTGCAGGCGCGCGTTGCGTTGCTCAAAGCGTCGCCGTGCGCGGTCTCGCTTCAAGCCGCGCGCGCGGCGCTGGTGGTCGTTGGTCGCCAGGCCGCCGACAATCGGCAGCACCGCCACTAGCGGGCGCATCTCGATGCAATCGACCGGGCAGGGCGCGACGCACAGGTCGCAACCGGTGCATTCGTCGATGATCACGGTGTGCATCCATTTGGCCGCGCCGACAATTGCATCCACCGGGCAGGCCTGGATGCATTTGGTACAGCCGATGCATTCGGCCTCACGGATGTAGGCAATCTGTGGTGGCGCTTCGCCGCGGCTGGTATCCAGTGCCAGTACCGGCACGTTCAGCAACTGCGCGAGCGCGCCGATCGTTTCCTGCCCGCCCGGCGGGCACTTATTGATGGCTTCGCCTTGGGCGATCCCTTCGGCGTAGGGCTTGCAGCCCGGGTGCCCGCACTTGCCGCATTGGGTTTGCGGGAGCAGCGCGTCGATACGTTGAATCAGGCTCATGCTTTGATCATTGCGTTGAAACCCAGAAAAGCCACCGCCATCAGCCCGGCGCTGATCAGTTCGACCGGCAGGCCGCGGAAGGGCAGCGGGATGTCGTTGTCGGCGATGCGCTGGCGCAAGTCGCTGAACAGGCTCAGCACCAGCCAGAAGCCGAGCCCGGCGCCCACGCTCAGTGCCGCCATGTGCGCCAGCCCCTCATCATCTTCAATGCCCAGCAACACCACGCCCAGTACCCCGGCGTTGCCCAGCAGCAGCGGCCATAACCCTTCCGTCGGCAGCGTAGGGCGCAGGCGCGTGAGCGCGCCGAGCACGGGGCGGATCAGCAGCGCGGTCAGCGGTAAAAACACCCACAGTCGCAGGGCAGTCAACCCCAACGGTTGCAGCACGTAGTGATCCAGCAAATAGGCCAGCACGCCGCTCACTGCCATCAACACGGTGGTGGCAATCCCCAATGCATGCACCCGCGAGCGTGAATGCGCGGCCAATATCGGGTCGACGGCCAACGGCATCTGCAACACGAGGTTGTTGATCAGGGCGGCGCTGACAAGGGTGAGGAGCATATCGGTCATGGGCATGCCGGTTAAGCGAACAGGGCCTGATTATCCGGCAAGCGAGAAGGGGGTACTAGCTGAAAAGCCCTGTCGCCGCGACGACAGGGCTGTTTTGCAGGGCTTACTTGATGCGTTGACCCGGCTTGGCGCCGCTGTCAGGGCTCAGCAGGTAGATTTCTTCGCCGCCGGGGCCGGCCGCCATCACCATGCCTTCGGAAATACCGAACTTCATTTTCCGCGGCTTGAGGTTGGCGATCATCATGGTCAGGCGACCATTGAGCTTGGACGGGTCCGGATAAGCGCTCTTGATCCCGGAGAACACGTTGCGTTGCTCGTCGCCGATATCGAGGGTCAGGCGCAGCAGCTTGTCGGCACCTTCCACGGCTTCGGCCTTGAGAATCAGCGCAACCCGCAGGTCGACGGCGGCAAAGGCGTCGAACTCGATCTCCGGGGACAGCGGGTCCTTGACCAGTTCACCGTTGCCAGCCGGGTTCGATTCGCCGGTGTCGGTCGGGCTGGCGACCAGGTCTTCTTTCGACGCGTCGCTCATGGCCTGGACTTTTACCGGGTCGATACGGGTCATCAATGGCTTGAACTCGTTCAATTGATGGTTGCTGAGCAAGCTGGCGTGGTCGTTCCAGGTCAGCGGCGCGACGTTGAGGAACGCCTCGGCATCCGCGGCCAGCAACGGCAGCACCGGCTTGAGGAAGATCACCAACTGGCGGAACAGGTTGATGCCGGTGGCGCAGATGGCCTGGACTTCCGCCTGCTTGCCTTCCTGCTTGTTCAGCGACCACGGTGCCTTGTCGGCGATCCACGCGTTGGCGCGGTCGGCCAGGCCCATGATCTCGCGCATGGCGCGGGCAAAGTCGCGGGCTTCATAGGCATCGGCGATGCTTGGCGCGGCGGCCAGGAACGCGTCGGTCAGTTCCGGTGCGGCATTCTCGGCCACCAGCACACCGGCATTGCCCTTGTGGATGAAACCGGCGCAACGGCTGGCGATGTTGACGACTTTGCCGACGAGGTCCGAGTTGACCTTCTGTACGAAGTCTTCCAGGTTCAGGTCAAGGTCGTCGACACCACGGCCCAGCTTGGACGCATAGTAGTAGCGCAGGTATTCCGGCGACAGGTGATCCAGGTAGGTGCGCGCCTTGATAAAGGTGCCACGGGACTTGGACATCTTCTGGCCGTTGACGGTCAGGTAGCCGTGTACGTTGATGCCGGTCGGCTTGCGGTAGCCCGCACCTTCGAGCATCGCCGGCCAGAACAGGGCGTGGAAGTTGACGATGTCCTTGCCGATGAAATGGTACAGCTCGGCGGTGGAGTCCTTGCCCCAGAACGCATCGAAGTCCAGCTCCGGCGTGCGCTTGCACAGGTTCTTGAAGCTGGCCATGTAGCCGATCGGGGCGTCCAGCCACACGTAGAAATACTTGCCCGGCTCGCCTGGGATCTCAAAGCCGAAGTACGGCGCATCGCGGGAAATGTCCCACTGTTGCAGCCCGGCATCCAGCCATTCGGCGATCTTGTTGGCGACGGCGTCCTGCAGGGTGCCGCTGCGCGTCCAGGTTTGCAGCATCTGCTGGAAATCCGGGAGCTTGAAGAAGAAGTGCTGGGAATCCTTGAGCACCGGTGTGGCGCCGGAGATCGCTGACTTGGGGTTCTTCAGGTCGGTGGGGGCGTAGGTGGCACCGCATTTTTCGCAGTTGTCGCCGTACTGGTCCTCGGTGCCGCATTTCGGGCAGGTGCCCTTGATGAAGCGGTCGGCCAGGAACATTTTCTTTTCCGGGTCGAAATACTGCGTGATCGAGCGCGTGGCAATGTGCCCGGCGTCCTTCAACCGCAGGTAGATCTGGCTCGACAGCTCGCGGTTTTCGTCGGCGTGGGTCGAATGGAAGTTGTCGAAGTCGACCAGGAACTCGGCAAAGTCGGCGCTGTGTTCAGCCTGCACATTGGCGATCAGTTGTTCCGGGGTGATGCCTTCCTTTTCGGCGCGCAACATGATGGCCGAACCGTGGGCGTCGTCCGCGCAGACATAGATGCATTGATTGCCGCGATGCTTCTGGAAGCGCACCCACATGTCGGTCTGGATGTACTCAAGCATATGGCCAAGATGGATGGAACCATTGGCATAGGGCAGGGCGCTGGTGACGAGGATCTTGCGTGGCTCGGACATGGGGCTCGGCTACTCGATGAAACGGAGGTCGGCCACTATAAAGCGCCGGCAAATATATTTCACCCCGTGGCGCTGTTTCAGCATCTTCCCAACCTGCGAAAGCATGCCGTTAAGCCGCTGGAACGGTTAGGATAGCCGCCTGTTTCAGTCAGTCTTTTTCGGGAGTAGCCCATGAGCGCCGTTAATCGCGCAGCGGTGGAAGCCGTTCTTCGCCAGTACACCGACCCCTATTTGAACCAGGATCCGGTCAGTGCCGGTTGTGTCCGCGCCATCGAGATCCAGGGCGACCAGGTGTCGGTCCGGATGGAGCTGGGCTATGCCGCCGGTCTGTTCAAGAGCGGCTGGGCGCAGATGCTGCAAATGGCCATCGAAGGCCTCGACGGCGTGCGTTCCGCCAAGGTCGACATTCAGTGCGTGATCGCGCCGCACAAGGCCCAGGCGCAGATCCCCGGCCTGGCCAACGTGAAGAATGTGGTGGCCGTGGCCTCCGGCAAGGGCGGCGTGGGCAAATCCACCACGGCGGCCAACCTGGCGCTGGCGCTGGCGCGCGAAGGCGCCCGCGTGGGGATTCTCGACGCGGATATCTACGGCCCGAGCCAGGGCGTGATGTTCGGCATTGCCGAGGGCACCCGCCCGAAAATCAAGGACCAGAAGTGGTTCGTGCCCATCGAGTCGCTGGGTGTGGAAGTGATGTCCATGGCGTTCCTGACCGACGACAACACGCCGATGGTGTGGCGCGGGCCGATGGTTTCCGGCGCTTTGCTGCAACTGGTGACCCAGACCGCCTGGGGCGATTTGGACTACCTGGTGATCGACATGCCGCCAGGCACCGGTGACATCCAGCTGACCCTGGCGCAAAAAGTCCCGGTGGCCGGTGCGGTGATCGTGACCACGCCGCAGGACCTGGCGTTGCTGGACGCGAAGAAAGGCGTGGAAATGTTCCGCAAGGTCAACATCCCGGTGCTGGGCGTCGTGGAAAACATGGCGGTTCACATCTGCTCCAACTGTGGCCATGCCGAGCACCTGTTCGGTGAGGGGGGCGGCGAGAAGTTGGCGACCCAGTACGGCGTCGAACTGCTGGCCTCGCTGCCGCTGGCGATGGTGATTCGCGAACAGGCCGATGGTGGCAAACCGACAGTGGCGGCCGAGCCTGATGGCCAGATCGCCATGGTTTATCAGGAACTGGCGCGTCACGTGGGCGCGCGGATTGTCCTGCAAGAAGCGGCTTCACCGGCCATGCCGACGATTACAGTCAGCGACGACTGAGTCATTCGCAGGAAACAAGCCCCGCTATTGTCGGGGCTTTTTCTTGTCCGCCGAACGGCCAGGTATCGCTTGTCAGGCTCTTACGCAGTTGCTCGTGTAAGCATTTGCTTACTCTCGCGTAAGTGTTTGGTTTTTTTTGCGCTTCCGGACGTCTCAAATTGTCTGGTCATATTTCTAATCAATTGAAATATAACAATTATTTATTGGCTCGCGAGAGCGAAAGCTCGGCAGGCGACGGGTTGGGTTGCGTTGTACTTCCCTGGGAACTGGTTACTATCAGTCCTGTGTCCACGGATTGACACAGCCATCAAGGAACGATGGTTTGAAGGAACGTCGCAGGATGCGATTCATCAGGATGATGAAAAAGGAATACAGGGACTAGGGAAAAAATGTGGGCGGGTCATACCGCCCCTTTTTTCGCCTGCAGAAAAGTGAAATGCCTGCCCCTGAACGCAAAAAAGGCCCGCAAGGGGCCTTTTTTGTTGGGCTGCGGCGCTGTCAGCGCTCGAGATCTTTGATCTTGCCTTTTACGCCATCCCACTCTTCGGCATCCGGCAGCGACTCTTTCTTCTCCGTGATGTTCGGCCAGATTTCCGCCAGTTCGACGTTCAACTGGATAAATTCCTGCATATCTTCCGGGACCTCGTCCTCGGAGAAAATAGCGACGGCCGGGCATTCAGGTTCACACAGGGCGCAGTCAATGCACTCATCCGGGTGGATCACCAGGAAATTCGGGCCTTCGTAGAAGCAGTCCACCGGACAGACTTCTACGCAGTCGGTGTATTTGCACTTGATGCAGTTGTCGGTGACGACGAAGGTCATTTCTAATTTTCTCCTCAGGCGGCGGCAGCGAAACCCCTTATGGTGGGGCCCGCGAGGTTTGAGAGCGATAATCTGCGAGCCAGGCTAAAAGCCCGCAGCATCCCAAACCGCGCGAGATAATATCAGCTTGCAAGCGTCTGCGTTAGATCTGTGTCTTCAGTGTATAGAGCATTTCCAGCGCTTTTCGCGGTGTCAAGTCGTCCAGGTCAAGTTTTGCCAATTCATCCAGCACCGGATGGGGCAGGCTGGCGAACATATCGCTCTGGTGTGGCGCGTTGGATTTGCTGTTGCTCTTCTTCGGGCTGGCGACCACGGTGTCGTGGGGCAGGGCGGTGGCTTCCAGGCGGCTGAGGTGCTCGCGGGCGCGGCTGATCACGTCGTTCGGCACACCGGCCAACTGCGCCACGGCCAGGCCGTAACTCTGGCTGGCCGGCCCTGGCAGCACATGGTGCAGGAACACGATACGTTCGTTGTGCTCGGTGGCATTGAGATGCACGTTGGCCACCAGCGGCTCGCTTTCCGGCAGCACGGTCAGCTCGAAGTAGTGGGTGGCGAACAGCGTATAGGCGCGCAGATGCGCCAGGCGCTCGGCCGCCGCCCAGGCCAGGGACAGGCCGTCGAACGTGCTGGTGCCGCGACCGACTTCGTCCATCAGCACCAGGCTGCGCTCGGTGGCGTTGTGCAGGATGTTCGCGGTTTCGCTCATCTCCACCATAAAGGTCGAGCGGCCGCCGGCGAGGTCATCGCTGGAACCGATCCGCGTGAAGATGCGGTCCACCAGGGACAGCTCGCAACTGGCCGCTGGCACAAAGCTGCCGATATGCGCGAGCAACACGATCAATGCGGTCTGGCGCATGTAGGTGGATTTACCGCCCATATTCGGACCGGTGATCACCAGCATGCGGGTTTCGTCATCCAGCGACAGATCGTTAGCGACAAACGGCGTGGTCAATACCTGCTCCACCACCGGGTGGCGCCCCTGCACGATACGCATGCAGGGTTCGCTGACAAACCGCGGGCAGTTCAAGTCAAGGTTCAGCGCACGCTCGGCCAGGTTGCTCAGCACATCCAGCTCGGCCAGGGCGGCGGCGGTGTCTTGCAGTGGCGCGAGGCGGCTGATCAAGTCTTCGAGCAACGCTTCATACAGCATCTTTTCCCGCGCCAAGGCCCGGCTCTTGGCCGACAGCGCTTTATCTTCGAACGCTTTCAGCTCGGGGGTGATGAAGCGTTCGGCACCTTTAAGGGTTTGACGACGTTGATAGTCGATGGGCGCCTGCTCGGCCTGCTTGCTCGGCAACTCGATGAAGTAGCCATGCACACGGTTGTAGCCGACCTTCAGGTTGGCCAGGCCGGTGCGGGCTTTTTCGCGGGCTTCCAGGTCGATCAGGAACTGCCCGGCGTTTTCGCTCAGGGACTGCAGTTCATCCAGTTCGCTGTCGTAACCGGTCTTGAGTACGCCGCCGTCGCGGATGATCGCCGGCGGGTTGTCGATAATGGCTTTTTCCAGCAGGGCCGCGAGGTCCGGGTAGGTGCCAGTGGTGACGGCCAGCTGTTGCAGGTGCGGCGTGTCCAGTTCGGTCATCGCCGCTTGCAACTGCGGCAGGGCGCCGAGGGCATCGCGCAGGCGCGCCAGGTCGCGCGGGCGTGCGTTGCGCAGGCCGATCCGCGCGAGGATGCGCTCGATATCGCCGATTTCTTTCAACTGTGGCTGCAGCTTTTCGAAGCGATAGCCGTCGAGCAGGCAGGTAATCGACGTCTGCCGCGCTTGCAGCACCGTCAGGTCGCGCAACGGACGGTTCAGCCAGCGCGTCAGCAAGCGGCTGCCCATGGCGGTCTGGCAACGGTCGACCACCGATTGCAGGGTGTTGTCGCGCCCGCCCGCCAGGTTGGTGTCCAGCTCCAGGTTGCGACGGCTGGCGCCGTCGAGCACCACGGTATCGTCCAGGCGCTCATGGCGCAGGCTGCGCAAGTGCGGCAGGGCGGTGCGCTGGGTTTCCTTGGCGTAGCTGAGCAGGCAACCGGCGGCGCCGATGGCCAGGGTCAGGGTTTCGCAACCGAAGCCCTTGAGGTCCTGCACGGCGAACTGCTGGCACAGACTTTTCAGCGCCGAATCACGCTCGAAATCCCACGGCGCGCGACGCTTGGTCCCACGACGACGTTCCGCCGGCAGGTCCTTTGGCCAATCATCCGGGATCATCAGCTCCACCGGATTGATGCGCTCCAGCTCCGCCAGCAGGTTCTCCCAGCCTTTGGTCTCCATCACGCTGAAGTTGCCGCTGGTGATATCCAGCACCGCCAGACCGAACAAGCGCTCGTCGCCGAGCACCGCAGCGATCAGGTTATCGCGACGCTCATCAAGCAGCGCCTCATCACTCACCGTCCCCGGCGTAATAATACGCACCACCTGACGCTCAACCGGCCCTTTGCTGGTGGCCGGGTCGCCGATCTGCTCGCAGATCACCACCGACTCGCCCAGCTTCACCAGCTTGACGAGGTAGCCTTCCAACGAATGGTAAGGAATCCCACACATCGGAATCGACTGCCCCGCCGACTGCCCACGCGCGGTCAGGGTGATGTCCAGCAACTTGGCGGCTTTCTTCGCGTCTTCGTAGAAGATCTCGTAGAAATCGCCCATGCGATAGAACATCAACTGATCAGGGTGCTGGTTTTTCAGGCGCCAGTACTGCTGCATCATTGGGGTGTGGGAGGACAGATCGGAAGTGGTTTTACTCATCAGATAATTAGCGAATTCGTTAAAAGGAGTGGCAAAGGGGGCACTTGGCCCGGCTGATTTTGCGATGGCGGCAAGGTTAACACGCGAGGTCGACCCTTCGCAGGCCTGCTCAAAAGACACGGTGAGTGCATAAAAAATGCATGGTCAATGCAAATTAGCATTTGCCAAGCTTCAAATCTGTCGTCACTATCCGCTTTATGCAAAAACGCAACGTTTCTATCGTCTTAAGAGAATTGCTGGACCGCGACCGGATCTCCCCCACGGAGCTTCACCGGCGTACCGGTGTGCCTCAATCCACGCTGTCCCGGATCCTCAGCGGCAAGATCGTTGACCCCTCGGACAAGCATATTTCGCGCATTGCCGAGTACTTCCGCGTCAGCACCGACCAACTGCGCGGGCGCGCGGCGGTGGGCGTTTCGCGGGATGAAGGGCGCGACCCGATGCATTCGGAACTCAAGGACATAAGCCTGTGGGATGACGACACCCCCGTGAATGACGACGAGGTGTCGATCCCCTTTCTGCGTGAGGTTGAATTGGCTGCTGGATCAGGAAGATTCGTCATCGAGGAAAGCGAGAAGGCCAGCCTGCGGTTCGGCAAGCGCAGCCTGCGGCATAACGGTGTGCAGTTCGACCAGGCCAAGTGTGTGACGGTGCGCGGCAACAGCATGTTACCGGTGCTGCGTGATGGCGCGACGGTGGGGGTGAATGCGGGCAAGAGTGCGATTGGCGACATCGTCGATGGCGACTTGTACGCCATCAATCACAATGGTCAGTTGCGGGTCAAACAGCTCTATCGCCTGCCTTCCGGGATTCGCCTGCGCAGTTTCAACCGCGATGAACACCCGGACGAAGACTACAGCTTCCAGGACATCCAGGATGAACAGATCAGCATCCTCGGTCATGTCTTCTGGTGGGGCATGTACGCCCGTTAACCTTTTTGTGTAAGACGAAGCCCGCCAATCAGCGGGCTTTTTTTCGTCTGTAGAAAGGCATCAAACCCTTTGCCAGTAAGGCTTCCAATGCGCCAATGCATTTGTTCGACAAAAATAAATGCATTTGTGCATTGACTGTATATGCATACATGCATATTCTTTGTCTCAAGCCGGCCAACAAGGCTCGGTGGAGGCGGCAAGGATGCTGCCAGGAACGACAAGGAAGGCACGCAACATCGGCACGGACGCCATCGAAGCGATGGCAGGGATGCCAGGTAACACCGGCAAGGATGCCGACGCTCTTTAGTTTCACCGTTTTACAAGAACAGGCAGCGATGAACCGGCCTTGACGGTTCAGAGGGTTGGCAACTGACCCGGGTGTGCAGCGTAAAGCACCAGAAGCAGTTATCCGGCAGACAGGGATCGTGGTCGGAAAAACATTGAGGAAAGATCCGTACCGCGCCAGTAGCGCCGAAAGATCGAGTACCCAGCCTCACCCATACTGTTCCTTTTGAAGGCGTCTTTTGTCGCCATGCGGCGTTGCCGCTCAACAACAGCCACTCCTCACAAGAGGATCGTATGGGTGAGGCTGGGCACAGGACCGCATTACTGAAAAGCCCGGGCAACCGGGCTTTTTGGAATGCCTACCTATAAATGGATTTACCCAAACGCCGGCATTTTGCCGGCATTGCTCAGCCAGGAGGCGTGACATGACAAACGAGCAGCAAGCGTTAGCGGAAATGCCTATCTGGCTGGTGATCGTACTGGCGCTGATCGGCGGAGTTTCTGGCGAAATGTGGCGCGCCGACAAGGAGGGCGCCCGTGGTTGGTCGCTGATCCGGCGCCTCGCGTTGCGGTCTGGGGCGTGCATGGTCTGCGGGGTCTCGGCGTTGATGCTGTTGTACGCCGCCGGCATGTCGATCTGGACCGCCGGCGCCCTCGGCTGCCTGACAGCGATGGCCGGTGCAGACGTCGCCATTGGCCTTTATGAACGTTGGGCGGCCAAGCGCATTGGCGTCGACGAGGCCCCGCCCTCCCGCCCGGATCAGCAGTAACCGCTGCAAGGACGCGACTGATGACATCTATCGAAAAACCTTCCCAACTGCCCATCGCAATTGGCGAAGCGCTCAAGGGCGCCTTCCCACAATTGCGTGTGGGCAACCACCAGGACTTCCAGGGCACCGGGGATAAAACCGGCGTGCTGATTACCGTGGAACGCAACGGCCCCGGCGTTCGATCCCTTGAAGGACGTAAGGCCCATGCACTGTCGGTGTCACTCATGGCCAGGGTTGTCAGTGGTTCGGCGCCTTACGACGCCTGCGACCTGGCCAGTCAATTGATGGATTTGGCCCTCGATAATCGCTGGGGCCTGCCGTCGGACCAGTGTGACCTGCCAAGCGCCATCGTCGCGGCGCCGACCCTACAGGGCAGTGCCGAAACCGACTACGACAGTTGGACAGTGTCCTTCACCCAAAACATCTACCTCGGCTCGCCGATACTCGAAGACCCCACCGGAAAACCGCTGTTTGCCTGCACGTGGGAAGTCTCGAATATCGACGATCCTGACCAATACCGACCCTTGCAGGAGTAGTCCATGTTCGATGCTTTGTTACGCATGCAACTGGGACCGATCGTCGAGCGCCTGGCGGAAATGGAGGCCCAGCTCGAAGACCTGTACCGACGCGCTGAAAGCTTTTGTCGGATCGGCATATGCCAGCAGGTCGACGCCGCCAGCAATACCTGCATCGTCAGCCACGGCGACTTGCTGACCCCGGCGATTGGTTTTTTCAACCCCAGCGCGGGGGCGCAGACCGAAACGCGCATCCCGTCAGTGGGCGAGCAATGTTTGTTGCTCAACTATGGCGGTGGGGAAGGCGCTGCGCAGTCAGTAGCGCTTTTCGGCCTCAACAGTAGCCTGTTTCCGCCGGTCTCCAGCGTTGCATCGTTGACCCGGCGCCGCCACCAGGACGGAACGCAAAGTGACTATGACGACGCCAGCCACACATTCAACTGGACCAACGGGCCCACCGTGTTCAGCGGTTCCCGCGAACAGGTCGAGGCGAAGGTCGGCGCTGCCACGTTGCAGATGAGCGCCAAGCACATCACCTTGCAACTCGGCGCCGTCGGTGTGCTGCTGGATGCCGGCGGCGTGCATTTGAGCGGCCCGCTGGTGGATCACCAAGGCCGCGTGATCAGCACCGCATAAGGATTTGCCATGATCGGAATCGATAGGAATACCGGGGCAGCGGTCGATGACTGGCTGCAATTCGTACAGCGTGCCACCCGAGCGCTGACCACCCCCGTGGGCACTCGCCAGAAGCGCCCGTTGTACGGCTCGCTGATCCCCCAACTGCTCGGGCAGAACCTCGGCGACGACCTCTTGATCCTCGCCCAGAGCCACGCCGCCAAAGCGTTCTACAACGTCGAGAACGGCATCGCCGACTTTCAACCCCAGGTCATCGTCGCCAGTCGCCAGGGCGCCGGTCTGTTGCTGCGGTTTGCCGGCACGTGGAAAAACCGCCAACAATCCTTCGAGGTCATGACATGAGCATGCTGATCCCTGGCCAGAACCAACTGGCGGAGCCGGCCATCATTGCCGTCGACGCGTTCGAGCCGTTGCTGGCGCAATTCAAGGCGTTCGTCATCGACTACGTCGCCGCCCGCGCGCCACAAAGTGCCGCCAAACTCAAGGTCAGCCTCGATAACGAAAGCGAACTGCTGAGTCTGGCCCTGGAAGCGTTTTGCGTGCGTCTGCAAACCCACGAACGCCAGTACAACGCACGCATCAAGCAGATGCTGGCGTGGTGGGCCACCGGCAGTAACCTCGACGCACGCCTGGCCGATATGGGCCTGGAGCGCCAGGTGCTGGACCCCGGCGACCCGGCGGCCTTCCCGCCGGTGCCGCCGACATTGGAAAGCGACGACGACGCACGCTTGCGCTATTACTTGGCGCCCCACGCGCCGGCGGCGGGTTCTCGCATGCAGTATCGCCGCGAGGTGTTCACCCTCGGCGAACGACCTGCGGTCAATGTAGAAAGCGCGACACCGGGTGTGGTCACGGTCACCTATACCTTCGACCCGGATGGCTACGCAGCTCAGGTCAAGGATGGCAGCGGCCGACGCACCGCCCCCGGTGAGGTGATGGTGACGGTGCTGTCCAGGGACGGCGATGGAAGCGCTTCCGCCGATTTACTTGACGGCGTGCGCAGACATTTCGCACGCCCCGATGTACGGCCGGAAACTGATCTCGTCACTGTCCAAAGTGCGCAGATCCAACGCTACAAGATTCGCGTGGTGGCCAAGATCAACGCCGGGCCGGACTCGGGCCTGACCCAAGTGGCCGCGCAACGCTTGCTGCAAACCTACGCCGAATCCTGTCACCGCCTGGAAGGGCGCGTCGACCCGAGCTGGATCGACTACGCCATCCACAGCGCCGGAGCGGCGCAGCTGCAAATCCTCGAACCGCTGGCACCGATTGTCTGCTCGGCGTTCCAGGCGCCGTATTGCACGGGTGTCGAGGTGGAGGTACGCACGCTATGAGTGAGCCCAAACCGAGTCTGTTGCCCGCCAATAGCTCACCGCTGGAAAAAGCGTTGGACCTGGGGTTTGGCAGGTTGCTCGAGCGGATCATGCCGCCGTTTCCGGCCTTGATGAACCCGCTGCAAACACCCTCCGAATTCCTTCCTTACCTGGCCGCCGACCGAGGCGTCAGCGAATGGGACGCGGATGCCAGCGAAACGGAAAAGCGCCTCACCGTGGGCTTGTCCTGGCAGATCCAGCGCCAGGCCGGCACGCCCAAGGCTTTGAGCTATGCGGTGGAGTCGCTGGGTTTCAGCCCCAACATCAGCGCCTGGTATCAACAGCGGCCGCAGGGCGTGCCTTACACCTTCGATGTGCAGGCGATCATCGGGCGCAGTTGGTCCAGCGGTGACCATAACCGATTGATCCGCCGTATCAACGCCGCGAAGAGCGAGCGCGACCAGGCGACGATTACCGTGGTTCACCAGACACAAGCACGCCTTGGCCTGACCGCGATTGTCCACGCCCCGTTTAACGACAGCGAGTTAAGCCTGCAAGGCGCGTTACCCGAACTTGCCTTGGGCGCTCGACTTAACAGTGCCGGCGTTGCCCGGCACTACACCATTAACGACTACGACCTCAGGGCGCAGCCATGACAGATGACATTACGCGCCTGGTGCGCTTCACCTCCAAGGGTTTGGATGAAGTGCTGCAGGCAAAGAACCAGGGCTTGAAAGGCGAAATCACCCACATCGGCGCCGGCACCGGCCGCTACAACCCAGACGGCACGGAAGTGGCCTTGCGTGACGAGCGCCAGCGGGTGGCGATTGTGGATTACGAGGACTTGGGCGAGCGCCAACTCAGGATGGCCGCGCTGTTCGATGGCGATGGCGAGTATGAGATTGGTGAGTTCGGTTTTTACCTCGCCAGTGGGACGTTGTTGGCGGTGTATTCGGTAGCTGGGAAGTTGCTGACGTATAAAGCGGCGGCGGCTCGGGTGCTGCAGAAGTTCACGTTGGATGTTTCGCCGTTGCCGGCGGAGAGCGTGACGATTGTGGTGGGGAGTGAAAACCTGAATGTGTTGCTGGCTGAGGAAATGGCGGCGCTATCGGCAGCGAGTATCGATAATATGGCGCGAGGTGTTGGTTTGTTGTTTCGCGTAATTGAAAGTGAGCAAAAAGTATAAGGTGTCATTGGTCTTGGCGGTTATTTTGATTAAGTGTTGAGACTTTTTTGGTCTAGATACGAAACTTAAGGAGTTATAATTTTGAGCATGGAACAACAGCTTGCTGCCGTCGTCAGTGCGGCTAATAATCTGGCCGGTGTGGTTACTGGGAAAGTTGACGAGATAGATAAGGCAGTCGCCAATGCTCGCTTGGCATACGACTCGCAGCTTTTAGATCTCAAGAGTAAACTACCACGGTTGGCCGTTACGAAAAATTTTAACTTGTACCCTAATGCTGATGCTACCTTGATTGATGGCTGGGGGATTCATGGAGAGGTTGTCTGCACTAAGCTGCGCTCAATCACAACTGAATCTCAAGCTACCGGGCGTCCGCAAGCGGATGTGGATTTTATGTTGAAAGTTCAAGCTGATATTCGCGAGCAGTTTCCGGGGTTTGATATTAGGGCGAATGAATATTGGCGGACCGTTGTGAATGTCTGGCAAATGAAATGGGCAACTTCTGGGGTTGGTCCGTGGCTAGCATTTCCTTATACTGTTGATACCGCACTTTCCAATGGGACGCGTGCGATCCCTTTGAACTCTTATATAACCATGGGGGCTTTCGTTCGGGTGTTGGAAGGCAGTGTTACCGGCGCTTGGAGTGTTGGTGCTGAAAAAGGTAAGTGGCGTTGGTGTTCTACGGTCGTTGCTCCAACAGAACTATTTGGTGCTTATTATCATCTTCATCCTATGCGAACTTCATCCTCGGGTGTCGTCGAGGTGATGTTGGCGGGAGCATGCACAGGTGTGGTAACCAACCCAGGTGATTGGGGAACTATGTTGGCGTTGAGTTAAGGATATTTTATGAAGCCCATTTTTGTACCTTCAGAGCTGCATCCACTTATTAAATGGCAGATCATTCGTAGTGCTCGTGATCAGGATTTGTCCGCCAGTGACTACGCGGCTATGTCCGATTATCCAATGCAGGATAAAAATAAATCGGCCTTCTTGGCGTACCGGCAGGGCCTGAGAGATATTCCTAATCAGGGGGCCGATCCTGACGCCGTTATATGGCCGCCTAAGCCTGAGTTCCTCAAATAAGCCCACCGCGAAAGCGGTTTTTTTTCGTCTCCCCAAAGCCCCTCCCGCAGGGGCTTTGGTGTTTTCCACCCGGAGAATTCAACACATGCCCACTCGCCAAACCTACACCGTCCTCATCCCATTCCCCATCGGCGCCGGCCATTGGTCCACCGCCGGCCAGGAACTGGAACTGCTGGACGTCGAAGCATCCGCCCTGCGCACCGCTGGCCGCTTGGAACTGACCAGCGTCCTCAATACCACCCCCAAGAAGGCTGAATAATCATGGCTGAGGTTTTGAACTTCGAGCACAACGGCATCACTGTGAACGCAACTGAGTCCCCCGAGGCCATGGGTGGCCTGGGGGATAACGTGATCGGCCTGGTCGGCACCGCGCCGAATGCCCACGCGTCGATCCCGAAAAATGCCCCGTTCCGCATCAACAGCTTCACCACCCAGGCGCTGCTGGACCCTACCGGCAGTGAGGCGGGCACGCTGTTTCAGGCGGTGTACCAGATCCTCAAAGTGGTCAAGGTACCGGTCTACGTGGTGATCGTGGAGGAGGGCGCCACCCCGGCTGACACGATCAACCATGTGATCGGCGGTAACGAACCGGTCACCGGGCGCAAACTTGGCCTGGCGGCCCTGAGCAGTGTGCCGGAAGACCTGACCATCATCGGCGCCCCAGGCTTCACCGGCACCAAGGCCGTGGCGAGCGAGTTCGCCGCCTTCGGCAAGCGCATCAAGGCCCGTGTGGTGCTGGATGGCAAGGACGCCTCTGTTGCCGATCAGGTGACCTACAGCGGCGAACTGGGCGGTGCCGATCTCGGTTTCGACCGCTGCCTGCTGGTACACAACATGCCGTCGGTGTACTCCAAGGCCGCGAAGAAGAACGTGTTTCTTTCGCCGTCGTCCCTGGCCATCGCTGCACTGGCCAAGGTCAAGCAGTGGGAAAGCCCGGGTAATCAGGTGACCTTCGCCGAGGACGTTTCCCGCGTGGTCGAGTACAACATTCTCGACACGTCCACCGAAGGCGACCTGCTCAACCGCTACGGCGTGAGCTACTACGCCCGCACCATCCTCGGCGGTTTTTCGCTGCTGGGTAACCGCTCCATCACCGGCAAGTTCATCAGCTACGTCGGCCTGGAAGACGCCATCAGCCGCAAGCTGGTCAAGGCCGGCCAGAAGGCCATGGCCAAGAACCTCACCAAGTCCTTCATGGACCAGGAGGTCAAGCGCATCAACGATTGGCTGCAAACCCTGGTCGCCGACGAAACCATCCCCGGCGGCAGTGTGTACCTGCACCCGGAGTTGAACAGTGTCGAGAAGTACAAGAACGGCACCTGGTTCATCGTTATCGACTACGGCCGTTATGCGCCCAATGAACACATGATTTATCAACTCAACGCCCGCGATGAAATCATCGAGCAGTTCCTGGAGGACGTTCTCTAATGTTTACCAACCGAGTCAGACAGGCCATTGCGGCCACCCTCCAAGGCCTGCCGCTGTCCGCGACCGTGGAAGAGTTCACCCCGCCGAAGATCGAGTTCGACATGGAGTCCATGTCCGGCGGGCGCTTCATTGCCGAGGAAATGGCCAAGAGCGGCAAAGTGCTCAACGCCAAGCTGATCCTGCAAGGCGCCGGCCCGGAAATCATGCTGGCCCTGGGCGTGCGGATGGGGGACGACATTCTGCTGAACGTGCGTGAAGCCGGCCAGGATCAGGACGGCAAGACCTACTTCACCTACCACACCGTGGGCGGCAAGCTCAAATCCCTGGAGGAGGCAAAGCTGAAGATGGGCGAGAAGGCCACCACCACGCTGGAGCTGTCCTGCCGCACCTATAACCGCCTGGAAAACGGCATTTCGGTGATCGACATCGACGTGCGTACCCAGAAGTTCGTCCTCAACGGCGTCGATATTCTGGGCGACGCCCGCCGCGCGGTGTTGATGCCGTAACCCCTCGGGGGCGGGCTCGCTCGCCCCCATACTTGACCAAGGAATTGCCCCATGGCCTGGATGCCACCGCTGCACCTCCTGCTGGCCCCGATCACCGCCGACACCGGCGCGACGATCGAGCAGGTGCAACTCAAACCGCTGTACTACGCCGCGCAAAAAGACGCGCTGGCCCGGGCCGGTGATGACGAGGACGACCAGTTCTTCGAACTGGCGAAACTCGCCACCGGCCTGTCGGAAAAAGAGCTCGACCAACTCAAGCGCCCGGACTACGTAAGCATCGCCCAATACGTACATGAGATGTCGACGCGCCCGGCGTCATTCTTCCTGCAAGCGCCCGAAGTTGCGGCCCACGACCAGCCCGTCCACCTGCTGTTGCCCCTCGACGCGGCCGGCCGCACCTGGACCGAGCTGCCCCTGGAAATGCCCGCCCTGCGCGCGACCAAAGTGATGAAAAAACTCGCCACCAACAAAGAGCGCGCCGAGTTCATCACCGCCCACTGCACCGGCCTGATGATCCCCGACCTGGCCGGCCTGACCGTGCCTGACTGGACGGAATTGCAGGAGCGCATCGATGATTTTTTAAACAAACCGGCGGACTTCTTTCGGAGCGCGACATCGAAGTGATCCTCGACGTGGTGCCGCTGATTTACTCGGTCAATGAAGCGGAAATCCTCGACTGGGACGCCGGAAAAGCACTGCGCCGCTACGACATCGCGATCACTCGCCTTGGCGTCAAACAGGAGTAGAGCGGGATGCAAGAGACTCAATACGAGATCAGGCTCGCCGAAGAAGACAAGCGCTGGATGACCTTTGCGGCCCTGTCCAACGAGGCGACACTCAACAGTGTGCTGACCCCCCTTCCTGATAGTTTTGTCGGGCCTTCCAGCCTGGATGCCGAACCGCAGCCATCGTCGGAACTCGGCCTGGCGCTGGTCACGGTGAGCCTGGATATCAACGCCTTGACCCTTGAGCAAGTGCGGTTGCGCGAGACGTTGGAAACGCTCAACAGCACATTATTCATTACCAGTGATTCACTGGCGCTCAGGACGGTCGATAGCGCCTCGCAGGCGCAGAACAGTCAACCCAAGGAGCCGCCGCCGGCCGCCGACTCCTGGGTCGACAAAAGCCTGCAGTTCGGGGCCGATGCGGCGAAGACCATTGCCAAGGATGTGGGCTCGAGTTTGTGGGATACGGCCAAGAGCAGGGTCTCGGGCAAGGCCATCGATGCACTGGCGCAAAAGTTTCCCAAAGCCGGCAAGTGGCTTAAAGACGACAAAGACAAAGACAAGGACAAGGACTGCTGCTGCTGCGGCGGCGAGTCTCTTCGTGGCGCCGTTACCCCGAGCATCATCTTGCCGCCTGGCTATGAGCGTTCTGGCGGGAAAAAGACTTCCGCGAAAAAAACCGCCAAGTCGACGCGGTGGCGGGAGTTGCCCGTCCCCCGTGGCCTCGGCCCGTTGAAGTATGCCGACACCGCCATCAATGTGATCCAGGGCATACGCGATGGCGACGCAAAAGCAGTCACCACCGGCCTGTCTACGGCCGGTGGTGCCTGGGCCGGCGCCTCTGCCGGCGCGGCCATCGGCACCCTGGTTTTGCCTGGCATCGGCACGGCTGTAGGCGGCGCAATCGGCGGCTTGCTCGGCAGCGAAGCGGGCGCTTGGCTTGGGGACAAACTGTTCAGCCCCGCTGACCGCCTGCCCGCACCCAATGCCGTCAGCAAGGAACTCAACAGCGCATGCACGGACAATGTGCAAGTCACCCTGGCCCCCAGCATCCAGATCACCGGCGTCAACCCCGCCGATGCCCAGCAGGTGGTCAATCAGGTGATCCAGGCTCTGCAATTCCAATGCCTACCGATGCTCTCCGACACCCTCGGGGTTCGGCGCAATGCGGCACTGGCCGATCCAGGAGGTGATTGATGCGACAACAGATGGTGCTGGGCGATTTCATTTTTGGGCTCGCCCGTGGGTTTGCCTATTCCTCGCTGACCCGTAACAGCGACGGCGGCTGGGCTGACCTGACGATTATCGCGAGCAAACCGCAGTCGCGGCAGAACGGCCAGAAGCTGGAAAAACTCACCTTCAGCGGCACGGCGATGTACGGCGTGGGCATGCAACGCCTGGACGAGTTGCGCGCCCTGCAAAATCTACGCGTGCCGCTGCCACTGGTGGATGGCATTGGCCGCAACTGGGGCCTGTGGCGGATCAATTCGGTGATGGAAACCCAAAGCAACGTGATCGATGACGGTACCGCCATGCTCATGACCTGGAGCCTTGAATTGGAGGAATTCATCAATGCGTAGAGTGCGAAGTATTGCCGGTGATTCGGTCAACCTGCTGCTCTACCGCGAGCTGGGGCGTTGCGATGATGCCGCGGAAGAAACCCTCTGGCGCTTGAACCCCACGCTTGCCGAATACGGCCCGTTGCTGCCGGCTGGCGTGTGGGTGATCGTGCCCGAAATGGCTTCGCGGCCGGCGGCGTTGCGCCTCGTTTCGGCGTGGGATTAAGAAGGAGGCTACATGGCTCAGGGATTTACGCCAATTGTGGAGTTCTATGGCGCCAACGCGGCGCTGCTCAATCAACGTCTGATGCACTGGAGCCATACCGACGCGGCGGGCCTTGAGTCCGACCGCCTTGAACTGACGCTCAACATCGAGGGCCTGGAGGGCCTGCCCAGCCTGAGTGGCAAGATCGGTTTGCGCGTCGGTTATCAAGAGTCCGGCTTGGTGGAAAAAGGCGAATTTGTCATTACCCAGCGCACGCCGGTGCTGTTTCCCATGCGCTTGCTGATCGTCGCCACCGCGGCGCCATTCAGCGCGAGCGATGCCAGTGGTTACCGCCAGCGTCGATCCGCCAGTTATGGACCGATCACCCTGGGCGCGCTGTTTCGCCAGATGGTCAGCCGCCACGGCTATTCGCCGCGGGTGGCACCGGCGCTGGAGGGCATTGCGATTGCCCACATCGACCAATCCAATGAAAGCGACATGGCGTTCATCACCCGCCTTGCCAAACGTTATGGCGCCGTCACCAAACCGATCAACGAACTGTACGTGCTCGCCGAGGCCGGGCAGGTCAAGTCACTCTCCGGCCAGCAACTGCCGGACGTGACACTGTCGGTCACCGAGGACAATCGCCCCGGCGATCAAGCATTCATCACCGCCAAGCTCGACGAAACCTCGCGCGCCAAATACCAGGGCAGCCGCGTCACCTGGTGGGATGCCGCCGCGGGCAAGCAGCGGGTGGTTCAGGTCGGGGTTGCGCCCTTCAAGACCTTGCGTCAGCGCTGCCAGAACGAAGCCGAGGCGCGGGCGGTGGCTGAGGGTGAATCGCGCCGCGTGGGCCGTGAAGACCTCAAGCTGCAGATCGATTGTCCGGGGAACCCGCTGTTATCGGCCGAAGGGCTGTTGCTGCTGGATGACACCTGGCCTTCCTACATGCAGGGGCGCTGGTCGATCACCAAGGTGACGCATGTCGGTGACCCGGTGACGGGCTATCGCAGTTCGGTCACGGCCGGCGGGTTGTCGGCGTAGTATCTTTTACGGAGTAGGCACCATGCTGATAACACTGCCCCAGCTTCTTTACATCATGCCGGGCGCCCGCCTCAGCGCGGGCATTTTTCTATCCCCGTTAAATGCGGCATTCGCTCGCCACGCGATCGACAATCCGAAACGCCTCGCCGCCTGCCTCGCCCAGATCGGCCACGAATCCGGCGAATTGCGCTACATCCGCGAACTGGGCAGCGATCAATACCTGAGCAAATACGACACCGGCAGCCTGGCCGTTCGCCTGGGCAACACCCCCGAAGCCGACGGCGACGGTCAGAAGTACCGGGGCAGGGGGCTGATCCAGATTACCGGGCGTCGAAATTACCTGGCATGCAGCCAGGCGCTGTTTGGCGACGATCGTTTATTGCTGCAACCGGAATTGTTGGAGCAGCCCCAATGGGCCGCGGAGTCGGCTGCCTGGTTCTGGCAAAGCAACGGCCTGAACGAACTGGCGGACAACGACCAGTTCACCACCATCACCCGGCGTATCAACGGCGGGCTCAATGGTTTGGAAAACCGCCTGCAGTTGTGGGCACGGGCGAAGGCGGTGTTATGCGTTTCCTAGGGGCTTGGCGCCTGATCGGTGTGTGCCTGTTGGTGGCGCTGACTTGGCAGGTGCAGGCCTGGCGATTGGGTGCGCAGATGGAGCGGCAATCAACTGCCCATGCCCAGGCGCTCAGTCAGCAAAATCAGGCGGCCTTGCGTCAACAACAGGCCGAATACGACAAACGGCTGGCGCTTGAGCAACAACTCAGCGCCATTGACCAACAACATGCTCGGGAGTTGAGCGATGCACAACGTCATCAGGCCGCTCTGCGTGATCGCCTGGCCACTGCTGATGTGCGGTTGTCAGTCCTTCTCGACGCCAGCGACAGCGCCAGTGGTTGCGCAATGCCTGCCGCCACCGCCGCCGGCGGCGTGGTTCATGCAGCCACGCGAGCCCGACTTGACCCGGCGCATGCTCAGCGAATTATCGCCATCACCGACGACGCGGATAACGCCGTGATCGCCTTGCGCGCCTGTCAGGCGTATGTGCGGGCCATCGTGCGTTAGTGTCTTGATGCACGCTGCAACTTGCATGGCCGATGGGCTCATGTAGGGTAGGCCAATGCCCGCTCATTCCAGGAGACCTCCGTGAAAGAAATCACCCAACTGGCCGCTGAACTGGGTCGACGTCTACAGGTGCTCAATGCCCACGTCACCACCGCCGAGTCCTGTACCGGCGGCGGCATCGCCGAAGCCATCACGCGCATACCGGGGAGTTCGGCGTGGTTCGAGGCGGGATATGTCACCTATTCCAACCGGCAGAAAACTCGGCAGCTGGATGTGCCGGAGGCACTGTTCGGCAAAGTGGGGGCGGTCAGCCGTGAGGTGGTGGAGGCCATGGTCAGGGGCGCCCAGGAAAAAAGCCTGGCGCGCTTTGCCGTGGCGGTCAGCGGCGTGGCCGGGCCCGATGGCGGCTCGCCGGAAAAACCGGTGGGCACGGTATGGCTGGCGTTCGGCGTGGGTGACGAGGTCACGGCCGAGCGCCAGCACTTCCCCGGCAACCGCGATGAGGTCCGCCGACAAACGGTAAAGGCCGCGCTAGAGGGCTTGTTGCGACGAGCTGCAGCAGAAATAGAAAATCAGGGGTAGGCGATCTCCGATCTTTGTGGAACAATACTGTCTACTTATACAGGTGTTGGCCGTCAGGCCTTATTGATTACGTGAGGACTTTAATGGACGAGAACAAGAAGAAAGCCTTGGCTGCGGCCCTGGGTCAGATCGAACGTCAATTCGGCAAGGGTGCCGTAATGCGTATGGGCGATCACGACCGTCAGGCGATCCCGGCTATTTCCACTGGCTCTCTGGGTCTGGACATCGCGCTCGGCATTGGCGGCCTGCCAAAAGGCCGTATCGTTGAAATCTACGGTCCTGAATCTTCCGGTAAAACCACCCTGACGCTGTCGGTGATTGCCCAGGCGCAAAAGATGGGCGCGACCTGCGCGTTCGTCGACGCTGAGCACGCCCTGGACCCTGAATACGCCGGCAAGCTGGGCGTGAATGTTGACGACCTGCTGGTTTCCCAGCCGGACACCGGTGAGCAAGCCCTGGAAATCACCGACATGCTGGTGCGCTCCAACGCTATCGACGTGATCGTGGTCGACTCCGTGGCGGCCCTGGTGCCAAAAGCTGAAATCGAAGGCGAAATGGGCGACATGCACGTCGGCCTGCAGGCCCGTCTGATGTCCCAGGCGCTGCGTAAAATCACCGGTAACATCAAGAACGCCAACTGCCTGGTGATCTTCATCAACCAGATCCGGATGAAGATCGGCGTCATGTTCGGCAGCCCGGAAACCACCACCGGTGGTAACGCGCTGAAGTTCTACGCGTCGGTCCGTCTGGACATCCGCCGTACCGGCGCGGTGAAGGAAGGTGACGAGGTTGTCGGTAGCGAAACCCGCGTCAAAGTCGTTAAGAACAAAGTGGCCCCGCCATTCCGTCAGGCTGAGTTCCAGATCCTCTACGGCAAGGGTATCTACCTGAACGGCGAGATGATCGACCTGGGCGTGCTGCACGGTTTCGTCGAGAAATCCGGTGCCTGGTATGCCTACAACGGCAGCAAGATCGGTCAGGGCAAGGCCAACTCGGCTAAGTTCCTGGCGGACAACCCGGATGTCGCCGCCGCGCTTGAGAAGCAGATCCGCGACAAGCTGCTGACCCCCGCGCCGGACGTGAAAGCTGCAGCCAACCGTGCGCCGGTTGACGAAATGGAAGAAGTCGACACTGACGTCTGAAGCAAACGATGACCGTTGTGCTGGATACACTCGTCGCCGTTCGGCGCACTGCGATGGACCTGCTCGCGCGTCGCGAGCATGGTCGAGTCGAACTGACGCGTAAACTGCGTCAGCGCGGTGCGTCCGCCGAGATGATCGACACTGCCCTCGACCGGTTGACGGAAGAAGGGCTGTTGTCGGAAGCCCGTTACCTCGAAAGTTTTGTGTCCTACCGAGCGCGCTCCGGCTACGGCCCGGCGCGAATTCGTGAAGAGCTGAGCCAGCGCGGCCTGCAACGCGCCGACATCGACCTCGCCCTGCGCGAGTGCGGTATCAGCTGGCAGTCACAGCTGGAAGATACCTGGCGTCGCAAGTTTTCTGGGCATCTTCCGATTGATGCCAGGGAACGCGCGAAACAAGGGCGCTTCCTGAGTTATCGCGGGTTTTCGATGGAAATGATCAATCGGTTGTTCAGCGGTCGGGACATGGACGACTGAACAACGCAAAAAATAAAAGGCCCGCTATGAAAATAGCGGGCCTTTTTTTTTGCTCAAAAATCACGCCGGCTCCGGCGCCACCCGTTGTTGTGTCTTGCCCTGAGCCTGCGCCCAGTTCTCCGGCAAGTTGATGTAATCCACCAACTCCCGCAACCGGCCCTGATCACGCCCGTTGAAGTTGAACACCAGTCGCGTCAGATGACTGAACTGCGGCTCATCGTGCTCTTCTCCGGTGTAGGCGAGCTGCTGAAAGTCTCCACTCAGTCGCAGGCTGGCGAACTCTTTTTGCACCTGAGCCAGCGCCCGCTCACTGAGCGGATGATTCATGCGTATCACAAACTCACGCTTCAGCCAGCGGGTAGAGTGGAAGTTGGCATAAAACTGGTTGATCTCGTCTACCGCAGCTTCAGCGCTGTACACCAGGCGCATCAGCTTCAGGTCGGTGGGCAGCACATAGCGATTGGCTTCCAGCTGGCTGCGGATAAAGTCCAGGGCGCCTTGCCAGAAACCGCCACCTGGCGCATCGAGTAACACCACCGGCACCAGTGGGCTCTTGCCGGTCTGGATCAGCGTCAGTACTTCAAGCGCTTCATCCAGGGTGCCGAAACCGCCGGGGCACAACACCAGCGCATCGGCCTCCTTGACGAAGAACAGCTTGCGCGTAAAGAAGAAGTGGAACGACAGCAGGTTCTCGGTGCCGTCGATGGTCGGGTTGGCATGCTGTTCGAACGGCAGGGTAATGTTGAAGCCCAGGCTGTGCTCCAGGCCGGCACCTTCGTGGGCGGCGGCCATGATCCCGCCGCCGCCGCCGGTGATCACCATCAGATCGGAGCGCGCCAGTGCCGCGCCCACTTCCCGGGCCAGGGCATAGAGCGGGCTTTCCACCGGCGTGCGCGCCGAGCCGAACACCGTCACTTTGCGCCGCCCCTTGAACTGTTCCAGCACGCGGAAGGCGTGGTCCAGTTCGCGGATGGCTTGCAAGGTGATTTTGGCGTTCCAGCGGCTGCGGTCGTCCTGTGCCATGCGTAGCGCGGTGAGGATCATGTCGCGATAAAGGGGGATATTCGGGCTGTTGGGTGCGATCAACTGGAGTTGAGCTTCGACCTGCTGCGTGAGGTCGACCCCGTTTGCTTCAAAATGCTGGAGCAGGCGGTCATTCGGTTCGTAAGGCATTCAACTTCTCCTTCTTCACAGAGCCTGGGCGGGCGGCGAAATGTTCGTCCGTGGCCACGACACTGCATGTGTCGCTGCATGCCCATGGCATTGCACAGTGTTCGCCAAGCGGCAAAGCGCGACTCTGTATGTTCCTTGTGATTTAAAAACCTTTGCACTGCACATGGCAGGAGGACAACTCTGTTTTGCCCTGAAAATGTTACAGAACAGCATGGGAACTGGGCTGAGCGGGTTGTGGGAATGAGACGATCATGGGCCGAAAAACCCTTGGCTGGCAACCGCTTATTGGTCTCACGTCACCGCGTGCAGCGTTCGGCGGCAAACACAAACGAGGGAATTGCGCGCCACTGGACAGCAGCGCGCGGCGGGACATGCGCGAGTTACTTTTTCTTCTTCGCCGCAGTTGGTGCCGGGCAGTCTGCTTCGACGAATTTCACCGAAGCCACCGGGCGGTTGGTCTTGTTTTCGGTGATTTCGTAGCGCATCACCGCGCCCTTGGCCATCAGCTCGCGGTAGCCGTGGTTCAGGCACACGCTTTGTCCGAGCTGGAAATACACCGCCTTGGGGTTGGCACGCATCTGTTCGGCACGATCGGGCAGCACGCTGAGGTGATCGATCAACTGCATGCCTTCAACGGTGTAGGCGACTTCCAGGGTTTTTTCATCGATTTCCCGGGGCAGGTCTTTGTTGCTTTCAGCCGCGACGCTTTGCAGCTTCTTGTTCATTTGGGCCTCCAGCAGCGAGGCCGCCTGGGCGCCAACAGGCAAGACCAGCGCGAGGGCGACGGATGGGGCGACAAGACGCAGCATGGAACGCAGCATGAAACTCTCCTGATTCGGTTACTGGTGCATAGACCAGCCACTGGGCTGTGCGTTCAGTGGCGCGCAATTATAGGTGAGCCCTGGCCGGTACAGCCAGGCGTATTGCTGGGAAGTGCGTGTGGCTCTGGTAAACTGCGGCCACTTAAGCCTTCCTCGAGTTCCCCCAGTGTCGATTTTCCTTTCCGTGCGGCGCATCCGATGAGCCACGCCGTCTCTCGTCTGCGTACCCAGCGCCTGGCGCGCGCCATCAGGCCTTTCGTCAATCGGGGTTCGCGTGCCGAGCGCTGCCCCGGCTGCCGGGTGATCCCCGCGTATTGCTTGTGTGCCTGGCGGCCCAAGGTCCAGGCCCGGTCTGCGATGTGCCTGTTGATGCACGACGTCGAACCGATGAAGCCCAGCAACACCGGCTGGCTGATCGCCGATGTGATTGACGACACCAGCGCGTTCGCCTGGTCACGCACCGAGGTCGACCCCGGACTGCTCACTTTGCTGGCTGATCCGCAGTGGCAACCCTACATCGTGTTCCCCGGCGAATTCGTCGCGCCGGAACGGGTTGTCAGTGAGGTCAAGGTGGGGGAGGGCAAGCGCCCGCTGTTTATCCTGCTGGACGGCACGTGGAGCGAAGCGCGCAAGATGTTCCGTAAAAGTCCCTATTTGGAGCATTTGCCGGTCCTCAGCCTGGCCCCCGAGCAGCTGTCGCGCTACAAACTGCGTCGTTCCAAGCGGGATGATCATTTCTGCACCGCCGAAGTCGCCGCGCTGTGCCTGGAGCTGGCCGACGACGGCGCGGCCAGCGAAGTACTGGACGCTTACCTCGACGTGTTCAGCACCCATTATCTGGCCGCCAAGTTCCAGTTGCCGCTGGACTCGACGGATATCGTCCATACTCGTCTAGCGCCCTACATCCCGGCGGTATAACCAGACGACGTTTGCATGATGGCACCGTAAATCCGACAACCGCTAAACTGCCCATTGGCGTAGTGCTTGACCACCCAGGCTACGCTGGGCATGCTGGGCGCCGATCAGGGCGCAACCGTGAATTTCCAACGTCGTTTCAGGTGCTTTTGACGTTGAGCATGCCCTGTGGTGATGGCTGCCTGGCCGTTACCTTGTGTATTGGCGAACCCTGAACCCATCAGGGCTGCCATAAAAAACAGGATCATTTAATCAATGGCCACATACGAAATCCTGATAGCTGATGACCACCCGCTGTTTCGCAGTGCGCTGCATCAGGCAGTAACGCTGGGCTTGGGCCCCGATGTCCGTCTGGTTGAAGTGGCCAGCATTGCCGAGCTGGAAACCCGCCTCACCGAAAAATCCGACTGGGACCTGGTGCTGCTCGACCTGAACATGCCTGGCGCCTATGGGTTTTCGGGGCTGGTGCTGTTGCGCGGGCAATACCCGCAGATTCCCGTGGTGATGGTCTCGGCTCAGGAAGAAGCCGATGTGGTGGTGCGCTCCAAGGAGTTTGGCGCCAGCGGTTTCATTCCCAAATCGAGCTCCATGGAAAAGATCCAGAAAGCCGTGCGCGCGGTGCTGGAGGGCGATGTGTCCTGGCCGCCGCAAGCGTTTGAAGAGATCAACGTGTCCGACGAAGCCAAGGCTGCCCGCGATGGCCTGGCCAGCTTGACGCCCCAGCAGTTCCGGGTGCTCACCATGGTCTGCGAAGGCTTGTTGAACAAGCAGATCGCTTACGAGTTGAGCGTGTCGGAAGCGACCATCAAGGCCCACGTCACCGCGATCTTTCGCAAGCTGGGGGTGCGAACGCGAACCCAGGCGGCGTTGCTCTTGCAACAACTTGAGTCAATTTCGCAGCATTAAGCTATTGTCGATTCACGCTTTTTTGACTTTGCGTGATCTAGTTTTCCCACTTCTTTGGTTCAGTTGCCTACATCTATGTCGCCTTTCAAGGGTCAAACCGGTATCAAACGTATCTTTAACGCAGGGGGCTATTCCCTGGATGGCCTGCGCGCAGCCTTCACCGGTGAGGCGGCCTTCCGTCAGTTGGTGTTGCTGAACGTCATCCTGATCCCGCTGAGTTTTTTCCTGCATGTCAGCCGCGTCGAACGGGCGCTGTTGATCGCGGTGTGCCTGCTTGCGTTGATCGTCGAGTTGCTCAACTCGGCCGTGGAAGCGGCCATCGACCGCATTTCCCTGGACCGTCACCCACTGTCGAAAAACGCCAAGGACATGGGCAGCGCCGCGCAATTCGTGGCACTGACCATGATCACCCTGGTGTGGGCCGTGATCCTGATCTAAGCCTCAGGCAATGTTCGGCAGCACGATTTCGTCGCTGCGCTGAACCCCGGCGGTGAAGGCGCGGCACAGCTCGAGAAACTCGCGCATCGCCGAGGTCTGGTACTTCTGCTTGTGCCAGATGAAGTAGAACTGCCGGGCCAGGTCCAGGTCCGGGGTTTCTACCGGCACCAGGCTGCCGCGGCGGAAAGCATCGCGCAGCGCCAGCCGGGAAATGCAGCCAATCCCCAGCCCCGACTCCACCGCACGCTTGATCGCCTCGGTGTGTTCCAGCTCGAGGCGAATGTTCAGCGCGCTGCGATGATGGCGCATGGCCTGATCAAAGGTCAGGCGCGTGCCCGAGCCCTGTTCGCGCAGGATCCACGCTTCGTGGGTCAATTCTTCCATGCTGGCGACACCGCGCTGGGCCAGGTGATGCTGAGGCGCGCAAAATACCACCAGCTCATCTTCCACCCAGGTCTGCACTTCGATATCCGGGTGGCTGCAGTCGCCTTCGATTAGACCCAAGTCAATTTCATAATGCGCAACCTGGTGCACGATATGTGCAGTGTTCTGCACGTGCAGCTTCACCTGGCTCTCGGGGTGCTGCTGCATGAAGCTGCCGATCAGCAGCGTGGCCAGGTAATTGCCGATGGTCAGCGTGGCGCCGACGGCCAGTGAACCGAAGCCAGACTTGCCGTTGAGCAGGTCTTCGATCTCCTTGGCCTGGTCCAGCAGGGCTACCGCCTGGGGCAACAACTGACGGCCGAGGGCGTTGAGGCTCAGGCGTTTACCCGCCCGGTCGAATAACTGGCAGCTGGATTGACGCTCCAGCTCGGTGATTGAGGTGCTGGCGGCGGATTGAGATAAGGCCAGAAGGCCAGCAGCGCGTGAGACGCTTTCCTGCTGAGCGACGGCGACGAAGACTTGCAGCTGACGGAGAGTAAATCGCATATCGATATAACCGATAACCCTTATCTTAATAATCCAGTTAACAGATATTGTCGCCGCCATTAGAATGCTGTGCAATTGCGCACTTATCATTTTGGCGCAGACCCATCTCCAGGAGTCCCCCGTACATGAGCAACATGAACCACGAGCGTGTCCTCAGTGTTCATCACTGGAACGACACTCTGTTCAGCTTCAAGTGCACCCGCGATCCGGGCTTGCGCTTCGAGAACGGTCAGTTCGTGATGATCGGCCTGCAACAACCCAACGGCCGCCCGCTCATGCGCGCTTATTCGATTGCCAGCCCGAACTGGGAAGAGCATCTGGAGTTCTTCAGCATCAAGGTGCCTGATGGCCCGCTGACTTCCCAGTTGCAGCATCTGAAGGAAGGCGACGAGATCATCATCAGCAAAAAACCGACAGGCACCCTGGTGCTTGACGATTTGAAGCCGGGTAAACACCTGTACCTGCTCAGCACCGGTACCGGCCTTGCGCCATTTATGAGCGTGATCCAGGACCCGGAAACCTACGAGCGTTTCGAAAAAGTGATCCTGTGCCACGGCGTGCGTTACGTCAACGAAGTCGCCTACCGCGAATTCATCACCAAGCACCTGCCGCAGAATGAGTTCTTCGGCGAAGCCCTGCGTGAAAAGTTGATCTACTACCCCACCGTGACCCGCGAACCGTTCGAAAACCAAGGCCGTCTGACCGACCTGATGCGCAGTGGCAAGCTGTTCCGCGATATCGGCCTGCCACCGATCAACCCCCAGGACGACCGCGCCATGCTGTGCGGCAGCCCAAGCATGTTGGACGAGACCAGCGAAGTGTTGAACAGCTTCGGCCTGAAAGTTTCGCCACGCATGCGTGAGCCGGGTGACTACCTGATCGAACGCGCCTTCGTCGAGAAGTAAACGCGGTCAAAAAAATGTGGGAGGGGGCTTGCTCCCGATTGCTGAGTGTCAGTCAATGCATCCGGTGACTGACCCGCCGCTATCGGGAGCAAGCTCCCTCCCACATTGGTTTTTGGTTTATTTAGCTGCAATCACTTCCAGCACACAGATGACGCCCGCCTCGGGATAGTGCCAGCGCACATCCACGTCCCAGAACTGCGCGCCATATTCCCGCTCGGGCCCGGGCGTTTGATAGGCCGGCCGCGGGTCTTGCGCCAAACACTGTTCGATCAACGCCACCAGCGGTTCAGCAAGGCGCTGAGCGTGGTCTTGCGCCTGGTGCAGAGCCGTCTTCAGCCACTGCACGGGAATCAGTGGCGGCGTGCCATTGGCGATGCCGTTGGTGGCGTTGTCGACAATGTCGGCATACGGCACATACGGCTTGATATCCAACACCGGCGTGCCATCGAGCAGATCGATCCCGGAGATCCACAACCGGCCCGGTTCGACCTTGTCCAGCTTCACCACCGACTGGCCAATCCCGTTGGGCCGATGGGTCGCACGGGTGGCAAACACGCCCATGGACTTATTGCCGCCCAGACGGGGCGGGCGCACTTTCAGACGGGGTTTGTCTTCCAGGGCCTGGTGGAACAGAAACAGCAGCCACACATGGCTGACCTGCTCCAGGCCCTGCACCGCCTCGCCGTGGTCGAACGGCGCGACCAGCTCCAGCACGCCGCGGGCGGCAGGCGCCAGTTGCGGTTGGCGCGGGATGGCGAACTTCTCCTTGAAGCAGGAGCGCACGAAGCCGACGGGAGAGACCTGGTAACTCATGGCTTACGCGCGAACCCGCAGGGTCAGGCCCTTGAGGAAGTTGCGCAGCAACTGGTCGCCGCAGGTGCGGTAATTGGTGTGGCCGAACTTGCGGAACAGCGCGCTCAGCTCAGGCTTGGACACCGGGAACTCGGCAGCCTTGAGGATGGCGTGCATGTCGTCTTCCTTCAGTTCGAAGGCCACGCGCAGCTTCTTGAGGATGATGTTGTTGGTCACCGGGGTTTCGATCGGTTGCGGCGGACGGCTGTCGTCCTTGCCGCGCTTGAAAATCACCAGGCCGTCAAGGAAGTGCGCCATGACCTCGTCCGGGCAGAACACAAAGCCTTCTTCCTCGTCTTTCTTGAGGTAAGTCAGCAGGTCTTCCTTGGTCACGTCCATGCCGCCGAGTTTGATCAGCTCGACCATCTTGTTGTCGCTGATGTCGAGCATGTAGCGCACGCTGCGCAGTACGTCGTTGTGAATCATGGTGGGCAATCCTGGTTTTCAACGGTGGACACCGCCCACGCAGGCGGTGTCGAAAAAGGGGGAGTGGCTCAGAACTTCTCTTTGCCGGACAGGTAACGCCATTGGCCGACCGGCACCTTGCCGATGGACACGCCGCCGATGCGGATACGACGGATGGCGATGACTTTCAAGCCGACAGCTTCGCAGAACAAGGCGATTACCCCCGGTTGCGGGTTTTTCATCGCAAAGCGCAGGCGGTTTTCGTTCTGCCAGCTGGCTTTCACCGGCGGCAGCTCTTTGCCTTTGTAGGTCAGGCCATGGTTGAGGCGGTTCAGGCCGTGAGCAACCATGTCACCTTCGACCTCCACCACGTATTCCTGCTCGATCTTGGCGGCATCGGCGGTCAGTTTGCGCAGAATCTTCCAATCCTGGGTGAACACCAGCAGGCCGCTGGCCTTGGCTTGCAGATCAGCGCTGGCGGTCAGGCGCAGGAAGTGACCCTTGAGCGGGCGCTTGCTGAAGCGGTGTTCTTCCGACAGCGTTTCGGCGCTGATCGACGCCATTGCCGTCTCGGCATCCACGCCCACCGGCGCGTGCAGCAGGATGGTCACCGGCTCTGGCGCGGTGGCCTTGGCCTCGGGGTCCAGTTCGACCTTCTGGGTGGTGACCTTGAACTGTGGCTCGTCGATCACTTCACCGTCCACCGAGACCCAGCCGCCTTCGATAAACAGCTCAGCCTCCCGACGGGAGCAACCGACCAGTTCGATAAGGCGTTTGGAGAGGCGTATGGGGTCAGTCATGACAAGGGCCGTAGCAAAAGGGGGCCGCTATTGTACCTGTGTGGGCGCGGTTAATCCCGGCCCCATTTCATTTAGCCCCGACGCGCCTCTTGCTGCACCTGGCGCAAACGCATGTGCAGCAGCGGATAAGGCTGCCCCAGGCCATCATGCTCCGTGCGGCCGATGACTTCGAAGCCTTGCTTGAAGTAAAAGCCCAGCGCCTGCGGGTTCTGTTCGTTGACGTCCAGCTCATCGGCGTTCATGCGCTCGATCGCGTAACGCAGCAATTGCCGGCCGAGGCCCTGGCCACGGTGCTGCGGGTCGATGAACAGCATCTCGACCTTGCCCGCGGCCACCCCGGCGAACCCGGTGATGCGCTGGCGCGTGTCCTTGGTGCAGATCAGCATCACCGCATCGAGGTAGCGGGTCAGCACCAGGTTTTTCAGCAGCGTGATGTAGCTGTCCGGCAGAAAGTCATGGGTGGCGCGCACCGACGCCTCCCAGATCCGCGCCAACTCGGCGTAGTCGCTGGTTTTTGGGGTGTGGATAACCGAATGCTGACGCATGCCCGCTGCCCTTTGTGGATGTTCGGTGTCGATGGGCAAAACGATAGACCTAAAAAAGCCCCGCATCTTGTCCAGAAGCAGGGCTTTTTCACTTTTTTATCCGCGCCTGATGCGATCAGTCGCGCTTTTCGGCCCACAGGTCGTATTCGTCGGCATCGGTCACCGTACACCAGACCTTGTCGCCGGGTTTCAAACCGCTGGCATCGTCGATAAATACGTTACCGTCGATTTCCGGGGCGTCGAAGAAGCAGCGGCCTACGGCGCCTTGCTCGTCGACTTCGTCGATCAGCACTTCGATTTCCTTGCCGATGCGCAGTTGCAGGCGCGCCGAGCTGATCGCCTGCTGGTGCGCCATGAAGCGCTCCCAACGGTCTTGCTTGACGTCATCCGGTACTACGGCCAGGTCCAGCAGGTTGGCCGGGGCGCCTTCGACCGGCGAGTACTGGAAGCAGCCGACGCGGTCCAGCTGGGCTTCGGTCAGCCAGTCGAGCAGGTACTGGAAGTCTTCTTCGGTTTCGCCCGGGAAGCCGACGATGAAGGTCGAACGGATGATCAGTTCCGGGCAGATCTCGCGCCAGTTCTTGATGCGCGCCAGGGTCTTGTCTTCGAAGGCCGGGCGTTTCATGGCCTTGAGCACTTTCGGGCTGGCGTGCTGGAACGGGATGTCCAGGTACGGCAGGATCTTGCCGGCGGCCATCAACGGGATCAGCTCGTCCACATGCGGGTACGGGTACACGTAATGCAGGCGCACCCACACGCCCAGGCTGCTGAGGGCTTCGCACAGCTCGGTCATGCGGGTTTTCACCGGCGCACCGTTCCAGAAGCCGGTGCGGTATTTCACGTCGACGCCGTAGGCGCTGGTGTCCTGGGAGATCACCAGCAGTTCTTTAACGCCGGATTTGACCAGGCGCTGGGCTTCGTCCAGCACATCGCCCACCGGGCGGCTGACCAGCTTGCCGCGCATCGACGGGATGATGCAGAAGCTGCAACTGTGGTTGCAGCCTTCGGAAATCTTCAGGTACGCGTAGTGGCGCGGGGTCAGCTTGATGCCTTGCGGCGGCACCAGGTCGATCAGCGGGTTGTGGTCCTGGCGCGGCGGCACCACTTGATGCACGGCGTTGACCACCTGCTCGTACTGCTGCGGACCGGTCACGGCCAGCACGCTCGGGTGTACGTTGCGGATATTGCCTTCTTCCACGCCCATGCAGCCGGTGACGATGACCTTGCCGTTTTCCTTGATGGCCTCGCCGATCACTTCCAGGGATTCCGCCTTGGCCGAGTCGATGAAGCCGCAGGTGTTGACCACCACCACGTCCGCGTCCTGGTAAGTGGACACGACGTCATAACCTTCCATGCGCAGTTGCGTCAGGATGCGTTCGGAGTCGACCAGAGCCTTCGGGCAGCCCAGGGAAACAAAGCCGACCTTGGGGTTGGCTTTTGCGATGGTGGTGGACATGTCTAACCTCGGTATTGAATGACGCCGCCAGTCGGGCACGACAAGGCGGTAGACGGGCACTTAGCGCGCTCGTAAAAGAGCATGCTTTTGTGCCTCTGATCAAAAAGTGCGCAATTCTAGCGACGGGCAACGCACTTGACCAGCTTTATGCAGGGAAATACGACGAGTGCTGCGCTATGCTTCGCGCCGTTGCGAACGGGTGAAATCCTTGGGTCAACAAAACGTCTGTTACGAGAAGTAAAACAGCGCATGCTAAGGTCAGCTTAGATGCGTTGTTTATAAGAGACCTCAGGTCATAGGGCAGGAGTGGTTGATGGGTCAGGCAAGTAGTCAGGCAGCGGGTGCCGAGCATTCCAATGCCAAGCCGATTGGCATGCTGGTGGCAGCGGTCGGGGTGGTTTATGGCGATATCGGGACCAGCCCGCTCTATACCCTTAAAGAGGTGTTCGGTGGAGGGTATGGGGTTCAGGTCAACCATGATGGTGTGTTGGGGATACTGGCGCTGATCTTCTGGTCGCTGATCTGGGTCGTTTCGATCAAGTACGTGTTGTTCATCCTGCGCGCCGATAACCAGGGCGAGGGCGGGATCATGGCCCTCACTGCGTTGGCGCGGCGAGCGGCGTCGCCGTATCCGAAGCTGCGTTCGGTGCTGGTGATTCTCGGGTTGATCGGCGCTGCGCTGTTTTACGGCGACAGCATGATCACCCCGGCAATCTCGGTGCTCTCGGCGGTAGAAGGCCTGGAACTGGCCTTCGAAGGGCTTGAACGCTGGGTCGTACCGCTGTCGCTGGTGGTGCTGGTGGGGCTGTTCCTGATCCAGAAACATGGCACCGACCGTATCGGCAAGCTGTTCGGGCCGGTCATGGTGTTGTGGTTCCTGGTGCTGGCGGGCCTGGGCGTGCATGGCATTAGCCAGCATCCGGAAGTGCTCAACGCATTGAACCCGGTGTGGGGTGTGCGTTTCTTCATGGTCCACCCTGGCATGGGTGTGGCGATTCTCGGCGCCGTGGTGCTGGCATTGACCGGTGCCGAAGCGCTGTACGCCGACATGGGCCACTTCGGGCGTAAACCCATTGCGCGTGCCTGGTTCGCCCTGGTGCTGCCGGCGCTGGTGCTCAACTATTTCGGCCAAGGTGCGTTGCTGCTGGAAAACCCCGAAGCGGCGCGTAACCCGTTCTACCTGCTCGCACCGAGCTGGGCGCTGATTCCGTTGGTGGTGTTGTCTACCCTGGCCACAGTGATTGCGTCCCAGGCGGTGATTTCCGGCGCGTTCTCCCTGACCCGTCAGGCGATCCAACTGGGTTACATCCCGCGCATGCACATTCAGCATACGTCCAGCGCCGAACAGGGCCAGATCTATATCGGCGCGGTGAATTGGTCGCTGATGGTCGGCGTGATCCTGCTGGTGCTGGGCTTCGAGTCGTCCAACGCGCTGGCTTCGGCCTACGGCGTGGCGGTGACCGGCACCATGCTGATCACCAGCATCCTGGTGTCGGCAGTGATGCTGTTGCTGTGGAAATGGCCACCGGTGTTGGCGATTCCGGTGCTGATCGGTTTCCTGTTGGTCGACGGGCTGTTCTTCGCCGCCAACGTGCCGAAAATCGTCCAGGGCGGTGCATTCCCGGTATTGGCGGGGATTGTGCTGTTTATCCTGATGACGACGTGGAAACGCGGCAAGGAACTGCTGATGGACCGCCTCGACGAGGGCGGCCTGCCGCTGCCGATCTTTATCAGCAGTATCCGCGTGCAGCCGCCCCATCGCGTGCAGGGCACCGCGGTGTTCCTCACCGCGCGGCCCGACGCGGTGCCCCATGCGCTGTTGCATAACCTGCTGCATAACCAAGTGTTGCACGAGCAAGTGGTGTTGCTGACGGTGGTCTACGAAGACATTCCCCGCGTTCCCGCCGCACGGCGCTTCGAGGTGGATGCCTACGGCGAAGGGTTCTTCCGCGTGATCCTGCACTTCGGTTTCACCGATGAGCCGGACGTGCCCGAAGCGCTGAAGCTGTGCCACCTCGATGATCTGGATTTCAGCCCGATGCGTACCACGTACTTCCTCAGCCGCGAAACGGTCATCGCCTCGCGCATCAAAGGCATGGCCCGTTGGCGCGAAGGCTTGTTCGCGTTCATGTTGAAGAATGCCAACGGCAACCTGCGGTTCTTCAAACTCCCGGTCAACCGGGTGATCGAGCTGGGCACCCAGGTCGAAATGTAAGCGGTTGTTGGACGGGAGCCGGCAATCGGCTCCCGCTTTGTCTTCTGAACCCTGTGCAATCCCCCGTTGTCGACTAGGCTCTAAGCACTGTTGTGTAGGAGCGGGCTTGCCCGCGAAAAACCTTAACGGTACCGCGTCGATCCTGGATAAACGCGGCGCCCATGAGGCTTTCGCGAGCAAGCGCGCTCCTACAGAAGTGCCCAAAAAGCCAAGAAGAGGTGCGCCATGAGTCAGTTGCTCGAACCGTATACCCTGCGCCAATTGACCCTGCTCAATCGCATTGCCGTGTCGCCGATGTGCCAGTACTCCAGCGTCGATGGCCTGGCCAACGACTGGCACCTGGTCCACCTCGGCAGCCGCGCTGTCGGCGGGGCGGGGCTGATTTTCACCGAAGCCACCGCCGTGACCGCCGAGGGCCGTATCACCGCCGAAGACCTGGGCCTGTGGAACGACGCACAGATCGCCCCGCTGCAACGCATCACGCGCTTTATCACTGCCCAGGGCGCCGTGGCCGGGATTCAACTGGCTCATGCCGGGCGCAAGGCCAGCACCCATCGGCCGTGGATCGGCAAACACGGCAGCCTCAAGCCGCAAGACGGCGGCTGGGTGCCGGTGGGGCCCTCGCCGATTGCCTTTGACCCGAACCATACGCAGCCCAGGTCGCTGGACGAGGCGCAGATCGAGCAAGTGATCGCCGACTTCGTCGCCGCCGCCAAGCGCGCGTTGACCGCCGGTTTCAAAGTGGTGGAGATCCACGCCGCTCACGGTTACCTGCTGCATCAATTCCTCTCGCCCATCAGCAATCAGCGTCAGGACCAGTACGGCGGCACCTTTGAAAACCGTATCCGCCTGGTGCTGCAAGTCACCGAAGCGGTGCGCGAAGTCTGGCCGCAAGACCTGCCGCTGTTTGTGCGGGTGTCAGCCACCGATTGGGTGGAGGACGGCTGGAACCCCGATGAAACCGTGGAACTGGCACGTCGCCTGAAAGCGTTGGGAGTCGACCTGATCGACGTGTCCTCCGGCGGCACCGCCGCCAACGCCGAGATCCCCATCGGCCCCGGCTACCAGACGCGGTTTGCCGAGCGTGTGCGCAAAGAGTCGGGCATCGCTACCGGCACCGTGGGCATGATTACCGAGCCGGCCCAGGCCGAACACATCCTGCGCACCTGCCAGGCCGACATCATCTTCCTCGCCCGCGAGCTGCTGCGTGACCCGTATTGGCCATTGCATGCCGACGATGACCTGGGCGGGCGCAAGGCGACCTGGCCGGCCCAGTACCAGCGGGCGACCCATCGGGAGCAGCCGATTCATGAGTCTGATCTCAGGGATTGAGCCTTCTTAGGTTCCAACAAAACCCACCCTTATCCGGTGGGTTTTTTTTGCCAGGAGCTGTGGGATAGGGCTGTAGGTATTTATTCCTGACCCAATTATTTAAGTGAATACTCTAAAAAAATCCCACACGTCATGAGATTGTTTCTACGCTTAGAGTACGCCTGATTTCTGGCCCAGGGAGCCAGTCGGTTTGTCTACCGAGGCATTGCGCTTCACGGCAGGCGGGTAATGGGCACACGGAGTTTTTGATCGATATCAGGAGAAACAGTCCATGGCCAAGTCCTATGGTGTAGCGGGTGTGGTGGCGTCTTTTCTGACCCGCAGGGTGTCCTTGCGTGCCCGAAGGTTGAGTTCCGATGAAGCTGAATTGCTCGCACAGTATCGCGCCCTGACCGAGAACGATCAGGTGGCGATGCGCTATTTGATTGGGGCGATGAAGAGTGTGTCGCGGTTCTGAGCGGGCTGTGACCCCATGTGGGGGCGGGCAAGCCCGCGCTCACATGGTCGGTCACGGTGTCAGGTGTATTTACGCTGCTCCGGTGCCGGCGGGAAGTACTGATACAACCAGGTTTCACTCAAGGTGCGGTCCTGCGTGCGGATAAACAGGCGCAGTTCCACTGGCTCCACGCTGTCGCTGGTCGGGTACCAGTCGAAGAGGATGCGATAGCCCTTGATGCTGTCGAGCACCAGCACGCTGAAGTCTTTCACCTCGCCGTGGGAACAGGTCACCACCGGCTCGATCCCGGTGCCGGCTGCCAGGCGATCCAGGCCGCCGCCCTTGAAGTCCACGGCAAACCGCCGCGCCCAGACTGGCGGGTAATGTTCGCCCGGTGCCCAGCCTTCGGTGAAGCCGCCCATGCCTGAACGCGTGGCGTCGACTTGCGCCAACGGCGTGCTCACTGGTGGCAGGGCGCTCCAGTACAACTTGTAGCCATAGTTGAGTGAATCACCGGCGGCCACCGGTTTTTTCGGGGTCCAGAAGGCCACGATATTGTCCAGAGTCTCGCCGGTGGTCGGGATCTCCAGCAGGTCGATCGAGCCTTCGCCCCACGCGGTGGTCGGTTCGACCCACAGGCTTGGGCGCTTGCTGTACCAGTCGACGGTGTCCTGGTAGCTGGCGAATTCATGGTCGGTCTGCACCAGGCCGAAGCCTTTCGGGTCGGTGTCGGCGAACGCATTGAATTGCAGCTTGGCCGGGTTGTTCAGCGGGCGGCAGATCCACTCGCCGTTGCCGCGCCACATTGCCAGGCGGTCCGAGTCGTGGATCTGCGGGTGGATGGTGTCGCACATGCGCCGCTCGTGGGTGCCGCAACTGAACATGCTGGTCATCGGTGCGATGCCCAGTTGTTCGATGGCGGTGCGCGCATTGATATGGGCGTCGATTGCCATGACCACCTGGTTGGCCTGGCAGTCGATATCGAAACGGTAGGCGCCGGTGGCGCTCGGCGAGTCGAGCAGGGCGTAGACCACAAAGCGCGTGGCATTTTTATCCGGGGTTTCGAACCAGAACTGCGTGAAGTCGGGGAATTCCTCGCGCTTTTTCGCGTAGGTATCGATCGCCAGGCCGCGTGCGGAAAGGCCATATTGCCCCGTGGAATCCACCGCGCGGAAGTAACTGGCGCCGAGAAACGACAGCACGTCATGGCGATCCAGTTCCGGCGCCTTGAACAGCTTGAAGCCGGAGAAACCCAGGTCGCCGGTCAGTTGTTGGGTGTCGACCGTGGTTTTTTCATAGTTGAACAGCGAAGGGCGGAAATGCACTTCGCGGGCCTCGCGGGTCGTGGGGTCGACGGCGTGCATGCGAACGGGCGTCTTGAAGCCCATGCCGACGTGGAAAAACTGCACGTCCAACTGGCCGTTCACTTCCTTCCACAGCGAGTGTTTGCCGTCGTAGCCGATGGCGTTGAAATTTTGCGGGGTCATGGTCGCCAGGGTGGGCGGCAGCACCTGTTTGGTGTCTTTATACGCGGTCCCGGCGAGTTGCCTGGCCTGGGTCTTCAGCGTTTCGAAGTCGAACGCCACGGCCTTGCCGTCGGCGGCGCGGTTCCCGGCCCAGGCTTGCGCAGCCAACAGGCCGCTGGCCGATAAACCGGTGTAAGCCGCAATGGCCATGGACGCTTTAAGCAAATTCCTGCGGTGCATAGAGACAACCTGTCGTGAGCAAATCCCGCGCCGGCCCTGGCGCGTGCTGGATCAAAGATAACGGTTCGGACATGCCTTCGGCCAAACGCAACGGACATTAAACAGACGCCGCATAGCTTAAGCGGTTCGATGGCGTAGGAAAAATGATTGATGGCGGGATGATGGCTTGGCAAATGCGACAAGACATTTCCGGGCTTTGAGTGAGCACATTACCCAGGAATTATGAAGATCCAATGTAGGCGGGGGCTTGCTCGCGACAGGCGCCTGGACACCGCGTTTAATCGGATGCCCCGCATTATCGTTGGCGTTCTTCGCGAGCAAGCTTGCTCCTACAGTCAAGGTATCAGGGCGAGGTTCAGTGCTTGAACATCACATGGCGCACGGTGGTGTAGTCCTCCAGCCCGTACATGGACATGTCCTTGCCATACCCCGACAGTTTCTGACCGCCGTGAGGCATTTCGCTGACGAGCATGAAGTGAGTGTTCACCCAGGTGCAGCCATACTGCAAGCGCGCAGCCAAGCGATGGGCGCGTCCCACGTCGGCGGTCCATACGGATGACGCCAGACCGTAGTCCGAATCGTTGGCCCAGCCCAGCACCTGTGCCTCATCGGCGAACTTGGTCACCGACACCACCGGCCCGAACACCTCGCGGCGCACGATTTCGTCGTCCTGCTGCGCATCGGCCAAAACCGTCGGCTCAAAGAAGAAGCCGTTGCCTTCCACCGCCTTGCCGCCGGTGACCAGGCGGATATGCGGCTGCGCCACGGCACGTTCGACGAAACCGGCCACGCGGTCGCGGTGTTGCGCGGTGATCAGCGGGCCCAGCTCGGTGGTCGGGTCATCCTGCAAGCCGTACTTGATACTGGCGACTGCCGCGCCGAGCTTCTCGACGAACGCGTCATAGATTTCCGCTTGGGCGTAGATACGGCACGCCGCGGTGCAATCCTGGCCGGCGTTGTAGAAACCGAAGGTGCGGATGCCTTCCACCGCCGCGTCGATGTCCGCGTCGTTGAAGATGATCACCGGCGCCTTGCCGCCCAGTTCCATGTGCATGCGCTTCACGCGGTCGGCGGTGTTGGAAATGATGTTGGCGCCCGTGGCGATGGAGCCGGTCAGCGACACCATGCGTACTTTCGGGTGGTTCACCAACGGGCTGCCCACGGTGGGCCCACGGCCGAAGACCAGGTTGAGCACGCCGGCCGGGAAGATCTCCGACGCCAGTTCGACCATGCGCAATGCGGTCAGCGGGGTTTGTTCCGACGGCTTGAGCACCACGGTATTACCGGCGGCCAGGGCTGGGGCGATTTTCCAGGCGACCATCATCAGCGGGTAGTTCCACGGGGCGATGGATGCGATCACGCCCACCGGATCGCGGCGGATCATCGAGGTGTGGCCCGGCAGGTATTCACCGCCGGCCGAGCCGCTCATGCAGCGGCTGGCACCGGCAAAAAAGCGGAACACGTCGGCAATCGCCGGGATCTCGTCGTTCAGTGCGGCGCTGTAGGGTTTGCCGCAGTTGTCCGATTCCAGCTTGGCCAGTTCTTCGCCGTGGGCTTCGATCACGTCCGCCAGTTTCAGCAGCAACAGCGAGCGATCCTTGGGCGTGGTCTGTGACCAGCTTTCAAACGCTGCATCGGCGGCCCGCACGGCGGCGTCGACCTGGGCTTCGCTGGCTTCGTTGATTTCCACCAGCACACGGCCCAACGCCGGGTTGAATACGGCCTGCGCCGGGCCTTCGCCTTTGACCAGTTGGCCGTTGATCAAGAGTTTGGTTTGCATGGTTCACTCCTCCAAAAAACTGTTGTTATTGCCCTGAAGAAACCGGCTCTGAGTGTGGGGGGGCACTTCTCCAATACCCACATTATTTACCGCCACTGCCTGCCACGCTTTCACCGCCGCGGGTCAGGTAATAGGCACCCAGAATCGGGAACATCGTCACGATCATCACCAGCATCGCCACCACGTTGGTCACCGGCACATCCCGTGGGCGACTCAACTGGTTGAGCAGCCACAGCGGCAAGGTGCGCTCATGCCCGGCGGTGAAGGTGGTGACGATGATTTCGTCGAACGACAGCGCAAACGCCAGCATGCCGCCGGCCAGCAGCGCCGAGCCGAGGTTGGGCATGATGATGTAGCGGAAGGTCTGCCAGCCGTCGGCGCCCAGGTCCATCGAGGCTTCGATCAGGCTGTGGGAGGTGCGGCGCAAGCGGGCGATGACGTTGTTGTAGACGATCACCACGCAGAAGGTCGCGTGGCCGACGATGATGGTGAACATCCCCGGCTCGATGCCCAACGTCTTGAACGTCGCCAGCAGGGCGATACCGGTGATGATCCCCGGCAGCGCGATCGGCAGGATCAGCATCAGCGACACGCCTTGCTTGCCGAAGAACTCGCGGCGATACAGCGCGGCTGAAGCGAGGGTACCGAGGACCATGGCGATCAGGGTAGCGATCGCCGCGATCTGCAGCGACAGCTTGATCGCTTCGAGCACGTCCGGGCGGGCGAACGCCACGCTGAACCACCTCAGGGTGAAGCCCTGGGGTGGAAAGCTGAACGCTGCCTCTTCGGTGTTGAAGGCGTACAGGAAGATGATCAGGATCGGGAAGTGCAGAAACACCAAGCCGCCCCAGGCCGCAATCTTCAAGCCGATGGATGATTTCTCAGAGTGCATCGAAGGCCCCCAGACGTTTGACGATGGACAGGTAAACCGCGATCAGTACGATCGGCACCAGGGTGAACGCCGCGGCCATGGGCATGTTGCCGATGGCACCTTGCTGGGCGTACACCATGCCGCCGACGAAGTAACCCGGCGGCCCGACCAGCTGCGGCACGATGAAGTCGCCCAGGGTCAGCGAAAACGTAAAGATCGAACCGGCGGCAATCCCCGGCACCGACAGCGGCAGGATCACCTGCATGAAGGTCTGGCGCGGCTTGGCGCCCAGGTCCGCCGAGGCTTGCAGCAACGACGGCGGCAAACGTTCCAGCGACGCCTGGATCGGCAGGATCATGAACGGCAGCCAGATGTAGACGAACACCATGAACCGCCCCAGGTGCGAGGTGCTCAAGGTGCTGCCGCCCACGCCGGGGATTCCCAGCACGAACTGCAACAGCGGCTCCAGGCCCAGGTGCTGCACAAACCATTGCGCTACGCCGCCCTTGGCCAGCAGCAGGGTCCAGGCATATGCCTTGACGATGTAGCTGGCCCACATCGGCATCATCACCGCGATATAGAAGAACGCCTTGGTCTTGCCCGTGGTGTAGCGCGCCATGTAATAGGCGATGGGGAAGGCGACGATGGCGCTGGCGAGCGACACCACAATCGCCATGCTCAGGGTGCGCAGGATGATGTCGAAGTTCGATGGCTGGAACAATGCGGCGAAGTTGGCCAGGGTCAGGTCCGGCGTGACCGCCATGGTGAAGTCGTCGAACGTGTAGAAGCCCTGCCACAGCAAGGTCAGCAACGAGCCCAGGTAGATCGCGCCGAACCAGATCAGCGGCGGTATCAGCAGCATTGCCAGGTAGAGGTTGGGTCTGCGATACAGCAGGTTGGAAAACCTGCGCATCGGCGCTTGGGTCAGGCTCATGTCACACCTCGCCTGCGTGGTCGGTCAGGGTGGTCATGGCGGCCCGCGCCCAGCGTGCAGTGATGGGCTGGCCGACCTGATAGCCGTTGCTGATGTCCAGCCACTGGTTATTCGCCTGGCTGATGTTCAACGCCTGGCCGTTCGCCAGTTTCAGTTCGTAGCGGGTGGCGCTGCCCTGGTACTGGATGTCATGCAACAGGCCGCTGATTTCCACTTCGTCGGCCGCCAGCGGGCCTTCGGCAAAGCGCACGTGCTCCGGGCGGATCGAGAACGGCTGCGGGCTGCCGCTGAGGCGCTGGGCCAACTCGCCGCGAATCACATTGGAGGTGCCGACGAATTCGGCGACGAACGCGGTGGCCGGTTTCATATAGAGGTTGCGCGGGGTGTCGACCTGTTCGATGCGGCCCTTGTTGAACACGGCCACGCGGTCGGACATCGACAGCGCTTCGGTCTGGTCGTGGGTCACGAAGATAAACGTGATGCCCAACTGACGTTGTAGCTTTTTCAGCTCGCTTTGCATCTGTTCGCGCAGCTTGAGGTCGAGGGCGCCCAGCGGTTCATCCAGCAGCAACACGCGCGGGCGATTGACCAGCGCGCGGGCCAGGGCGACCCGTTGGCGCTGGCCGCCGGAGAGCTGCACCGGCTTGCGCTCGCCGTAGCCGCCGAGGGCGACCATGGTCAGGGCTTCTTCGGCGCGGTCGAGGCGCTCGGTCTTGCCCACGCCTTTGACTTTCAGGCCGTAGGCCACGTTGTCGCGCACATTCATGTGGGGGAACAGCGCGTAATCCTGGAATACCGTGTTGACGTCACGCTGATACGGCGGCAAGCCGGCGGCTTCCTCGCCATGAATCCGGATCGAGCCTGCGCTCGGTTGCTCGAACCCGGCGATCAGGCGCAGGCAGGTGGTCTTGCCCGAGCCGGAAGGGCCGAGCATGGAAAAGAACTCGCCGTCCTGGATATCGATGGAAACCCGGTCAACGGCTTTCACTTCGCCGAACTGACGGGAAACGTGGGTGAATTGGACTGCAAGCGTCATGGTGCGGTGCTCCCAAAAGGCGCGGGTCGTCGCAGCGGCCCGGCCTGGACTTCTGAAAAAACAGAACATCGGTGAATGTGCTCAATGTGGGAGGGAGCAAGCCCCCTCCCACAGGGGGGATTAGCGCCCGCCCATGATCGCAATGTAATCCTGGGTCCAGCGACTGTACGGCACGAACTTGCCGCCCTCAGCCTGCGGGGTTTTCCAGAAGGCGATCTTGTCGAACTGGTCGAAGCCGTTGGTCTTGCAGCCCTCGGCGCCGAGCAATTCGCTGCCGGTGCAGGCCGCCGGCACCGCCGGCAGGGAGCCGAACCAGGCGGCGACATCGCCCTGGACCTTCGGCTGCAGCGACCAGTCCATCCATTTGTAGGCGCAGTTCGGGTGCTTGGCCTCGCTGTGCAGCATGGTGGTGTCGGCCCAGCCGGTGGCGCCTTCCTTGGGAATGGTCGAGGCAATCGGCTGCTTCTCGTTGATCAGGCCGTTGACCTGATACGGCCAGGCGCTGGAGGCGACCACGCCTTCGTTCTTGAAGTCACTCATTTGCACGGTGGTGTCGTGCCAGTAGCGGTGGATCAACGGTTGCTGTGCGCGCAACAGGTCAAGCACGGCTTTGTACTGGGTTTCGGTCAGTTCATAGGGACTCTGGATGCCCAGCTCCGGCTTGGTCGACTTGAGGTACAGCGCCGCATCGGCGATGTAGATCGGGCCGTCGTAGGCTTGCACGCGGCCTTTGTTCGGCTTGCCGTCCGGCAGGTTCTGCGCCTCGAACAGCACATTCCAGCTGGTGGGCGCGGTCTTGAACACGTTGGTGTTGTACATCAGCACGTTCGGCCCCCACTGGTACGGAGTACCGTAGGTTTGCTGGCCGACCACGTACCACGGCGCGTCTTTCAGGCGCTGGTCGATAGTCTTCCAGTTGGGAATCAACGCGGTATTGATCGGCTGCACCCGCTTGCCGACGATCAACCGCAGCGACGCATCGCCTGACGCGGTGACCAGGTCGTAACCGCCCTTGGCCATCAAGCTGACCATTTCGTCAGAGGTGGCGGCGGTTTTCACATTGACCTTGCAGCCGGTTTCCTTCTCGAAACCTGTGACCCAGTCGTAAGCCTTGTCGCTTTCGCCCCGTTCGATATAGCCGGGCCAGGCGACGATATCCAGCTGGCCTTCGCCGGCGCCTACCGCTTTGAGCGGTTCGGCGGCCTGCAGGCTGGCGCTGGCCAGCAGCGCGGTGGTCAGGGCACTGAGCAGTGCGGTCTTATGCGCGGACATGGGGAATCCCTCTTCTTTAATTATGGTCGGGGCAGTTTTTTGCAGCCGGTGACGCTTGAGCTTAGTTGTTGTTTTAAAGGTGCTGGCCGTGGCGAGCCATGATGTGCCGCACCACGCTGTAGTCCTGTAGCGAATCGCTGGACAGATCTTTGCCATACCCGGAGCGCTTCAAGCCGCCGTGGGGCATTTCGCTGACCAGCATGAAATGACTGTTGATCCAGGTGCAGCCGTATTGCAGGCGCGCCGCGACCTGCATGGCCTTGTCCAGGTTCTGCGTCCACACCGACGAGGCCAGGCCGTATTCGGAGTCGTTGGCCCAGTCCACCGCTTGTTCCAGTTCGTCGAAGCGGGTCACGGTGACCACCGGGCCGAACACTTCGCGCTGGACGATTTCATCACTTTGTTTACAGCCGGCGAGCAACGTCGGCTGATAAAAGAAGCCCGCGCCGGAATGCACGGCGGCGCCGGTGACGCGTTCGATATGCGGCTGGCCGAGGGCGCGTTCGACAAAGCTGGCGACGCGGTCGCGCTGGCGCGTGCTGATCAGCGGGCCGAGTTCGTTGTCGGCATCGCGCTTGCCGGCAAAGCGCAGGCTGCTGACCGCCGCGCCCAGGTCGGCGACCAATTTGTCGTGAATCCCCGCCTGGGCGTAGATACGGCACGCGGCGGTGCAGTCCTGGCCGGCGTTGTAGTAACCGTAGGCGCGCACGCCTTCGACCACGGCTTGCAGGTCGGCGTCGTTGCACACAATCACTGGCGCCTTGCCGCCCAGTTCCAGGTGCGTGCGTTTAAGGGTTTTCGACGCGGCTTGCAGGATCTTTTGTCCGGTGACGATATCGCCGGTCAACGACACCATCCGCACCTTCGGGTGGCTGACCAGATGGCTGCCGACGCCTTCGCCGCCGCCGCACACAATGTTGATCACCCCGCGCGGCAACAACTGGTTGAGCGCTGGAGCGAGGGCGAGGATCGACAGCGGCGTGTGTTCCGACGGCTTGAACACCAGGGTATTACCGGCGGCCAGGGCGGGAGCGATCTTCCACGCGGCCATCATCAGCGGGTAATTCCACGGCGCAATCGAGGCCACCACGCCAATCGGGTCACGCCGCACCATGCTGGTGTAGCCCGGCAGGTATTCGCCGCTGAGCTGGCCGGTCTGGCAGCGCACGGCGCCGGCAAAGAAGCGGAACACATCGACGGTGGCACTCAAGTCATCCTGGCGGGCCAGGTGCAACGGTTTGCCGCAGTTCAGGGATTCGAGGCGGGCCAGGTAGTCGGCTTGGTGCTCGATGGCATCGGCGATGCCCAGCAGAATGTTCGAACGTTGCTGCGGCGTGGTGCGGGACCAGCCGGCAAATGCGCGGTGGGCGGCAAGGATCGCGGTTTCGACCTGTTCGATGCTGGCTTCGGCGATCTGAGTCAGCACTTCGCCCGTGGCTGGGTTGAGAATCGGTTCGACAAAGCCCTGGCCCTGGACCAGTTCGCCGTCGATCAGCAACGCAGTGAGCAGCGGGGTGGGCGCAGCGGACATTTTTCGCGATCTCTTTTCTTGTGTGGCCATGGGCGTTCTCTTACAAGGCGCCCGACTTTCTCTTATGGATGCACAGAGACTAGAGGTCAGGCGCGAGGTCAACAAATACTAAATACTGAATGCAGCATTCGATTAAATAGATGGCTTACGCGGGTGCGGCTGTTCCCGCGCCACGGTCAGGAACGGGTCGACCAGCGCCGGGCGCGCAGTGCCACGGCGCCAGGCGAGGCCGACGTCGAGGGTCTGGCTGAGGTCGGCGATGGGGCGCGCTTCGATAATGTCGCCCTCCAGGGACCAGGGGCGGTAGGTCATGTCCGGCTGGATCGACACGCCCAGGCCGGCGGCCACCAGGCTGCGCACGGCTTCGGTGGAGGCGGTGCGCAAAGTGACGTGTGGTTGCAGGCAGGCAGAGGCCCACATGCGTTGAGCGTTGTGGCCCATTTCGTCGACGTTCAGCTGAATCAACGGCTCACGCGCCACATCGGCCAGGTTGATGCTGTCGTGCTCCAGCAGCGGATGTTGCGCCGGCAGCCATAGGCGGTGGGGCGAGTGGGTGAGTACTTCGGTCTGCAGGGCGTGGCGGTCTTCGAGGTTGGAGAGGATCAACACGCCCACATCGATCTCGCCGCTGACCAGCAAATGCTCGATGTACGGGCGCTCATCCTCCATCACGCGGATTTCCACATTGGGGTAGGCGCGTTGGAAGCGGGTGAGCAGGTCGGCCAGGTAATAACCGGCCACCAGGCTGGTCACGCCGACGATCAATTGCCCGGCCACCTGGTCGGTGCTCTGCTGCAGGCTGCGCTTGGCGTTGTCGACGGTGGCCAGGATCAAGTGCGCCTGGCGCAGGAACTGATGGCCCTGGTGGGTCAGGGTCATGCCCTTGGCGTGGCGGTTGAACAGGTTGACGCCGATTTCCTGCTCCAGTTGCTGGATCGCCAGGGTCAGGGTCGACTGCGAAATAAACGCGGTTTGCGCAGCGGCGGAGATCGAACCGGTCTCGGCCACGGCGATGAAGTGGCGGATCTGACGCAAGGTCATCATGCTGGAATTACCAGTGGGGTGTTTTTATCGATTTGCTCGAGTGTATATCGATTTAACCGAAGGATAGCCGCGTTACATCTGGAAGCACTCTAGATCGGGGTTTTTTGGCGCTAAGTTTTACGCTGGGAGTCTATTGGTCTTATGAACCCTGGTGTCTGGAGGCTACGCATGAATACCCGTGGATTACTCGAACAACTGCTCAAGTCTGGTCAGGACATGTTGCAGAACAAGGCCGGCGGCCAGCGCAAATCCGACGACAAAGGCGCCCTCGGCGGCCTGCTCGGCAGTGGCGGGCTTGGCAGTTTGCTCGGCGGCGCTGGCGGCGGGGCCCTGGCCGCTGGGGCCATGGGCCTGCTGCTGGGCAATAAAAAAGCGCGCAAATTCGGCGGCAAGGCCCTGACCTATGGCGGGTTGGCGGCATTGGGCGTGATCGCCTACAAAGCCTATGGCAACTGGCAGGCGCAACAGGCCAGCGCGCCCCAAGGCGAACCGCAGACCATCGACCGCCTGCCGCCAGCCCAGGTCGAGCAACACAGCCAGGGCATCCTCAAGGCGTTGGTGGCGGCGGCCAAGGCCGACGGGCATGTGGATGAGCGCGAGCGCGCGCTGATCGAAGGTGAATTCAACAAGCTGGATAACGACCGTGAATTGCAAAGCTGGCTGCACGGCGAGCTGAACAAACCCCTCGACCCGGCCGACGTGGCGCGGGCCGCCGGCACCCCGGAAATGGCCGCCGAGATGTACATCGCCAGTGTGATGCTGGTGGATGAGGAGAACTTTATGGAGAAGGCGTACCTGGATGAGCTGGCGCGGCAGCTCAAGTTGGAGCCCGGTTTGAAGGTTGAATTGGAGAAACAGGTGCGCCAGGCGACGCTTTAGGGATCGTTCCCATGGATGGGCGCGATCAGGAGTGACAGGTCTATCGGGGGCGGCTAAGGAGGGCCCCATGGCGCGGCCAGTTGCAGCGTCATGAGGTAACGCTCCTCTGTGGGACGTCTATCGTCCTTGAATCGCCCAACCACCAGCATCACTTGATACTTGTCGCTCGCTCGCCAATAGGATGTGCCGCCTCGGTTCACATTGCGCAGCCGGGCACGCCATTCCGGGGTATCGGCGAACGGAGGGTTGGACGCAACTCGAATGGGTTCCCAGCCTGCCTTGCGCCATTGCTCCTGCAAGTCCAGTACGACCTTGAGGGTGTCGTCGAGCAGTAGTGGCTCTACTTGGGGAGACAAGCTGAGATCTGCGACTCGCATATCCTTATATCTAATCATGAAGAAACGCGCAGGCGGGCTCATAAACCCATATTGAGGGTCTATGAAACGCAGGCGAGCATCAGATTTCGGTACTGTTCCCCAATAATTTCCCGAAACGGCTGGGCCAATGCTTGCGCTGGAACGCTGACGCATGTCTTCCCAGGGCTCGCCTAGCATCAGCGCAATTTCCGGATCTTCCGCGCCCAGGCGTAGCGCTATCCATACGAGTGATGCGGCAACGACCAGTCCCGGTCCGCCACGTCGCCAACCTATCTTCGCGAGCCGGCTCATTGAACACCCCGGTTTTCAGCGATATCGTCTAGCGCCTGTTCGATTCGATGCCGCTCAGTACTGCGCAGCAGTGTGTGAAACCGCGCTGCAGCCTTGAGCACGAATGCCATACGCTGATCGATATTGGCTAGATTGGCGAAGGGGTTGTTGTTGAAATCAATGGTCCGACCTTCATCAGCGGGACTGCATTGGTTTGCCAGTGTCAGTTCAATGGCCTGAGCGATCCCGGACGGTATGCCCGTGACGTATGAAAGATGGTTGCTACGTAGCAGGGTCACGAGTTTTGGATCGCCGTACATGGTCGGTTGAAGAATGTTTCGTTGTTCGTGGTCAGCCAGATGCTCAATACTTTTGGCAATGTCTCCATCGTCAATCGCCTTGAAGGCCTGCAATATTTCCGGGTAATCCCCCCCAAACCTTAGCTTTTCCTGCCCCACCGACCACAACACCCGATCCTGTCCATCCTCATAAATGTTCTGGCGCGACCGCAAGCAGGTCTCAAGCAAGCCCAACCCCCGGTCCTCACCTTCAAGGGCGATGGCTACTTTGGTGATGCGAAAGCCCCTCAAACCGCCGCCGACGGTCCCGCCAGCGGTGGTCTTGGCTCCTCGGGTAATGAAATAGCGGCGCATGCCAGCGATGTCCTTTTGTTCGCAGGGACTAGCACGCTAGGCTCGGCGAGAAAAGCCTGGTAGTCGGACGCTTCGCGGGTTTTTGTAGGTTGGTTCTGTGAAAAGGGTGCCTCAGGCCACCCTCTAGGCATGCCTGCGCACGATGAAGATCGTTCTCACGTTCTGTGGAAACGATTTAACAAATCTATTTATGGCAGCCCCCACGGCCTGGATAATTCCAGTGTAATGAGGTACCGCTCTTCTGTGGGATGCCGATAGTCCTTGAAGCGCCCAACTACCAACATGACTTGGTATTTGTTTTCTGCCCGCCAGTAAGACTTGCCACCCCGGTTCACATTTCGCAATCGAGCACGCCATTCAGGTGTGTCGGCGAATGGAGGGTTGGAGGCGACTCGGATGGGCAGCCAGCCGGCATTGCTCCATTGTTTTTGCAAATACAGCACGACGTTGAGGGTGTCATCGAGCAATAGCGGTTCGATTTGGGGGGACATGCGGATACTACCAACGCGCTCCTTGTCGAAACTTACCGCGAGGAAGCGGGCAGGCGGGGTAACGAATCCATATTGAGGGTCTATAAAGCGTAGGCGCGCATCGGACTTTGGTAGCCTCCCCCATATTTCTCCGGGAATAGCAGGGGCGATTGCTGCACTGGAGCGCTGACGCATGTCTTCCCAAGGCTCCCCAAGCATCAGTGCGATTTCTGGCGTACTGGTGAAGAAACGTATCATCCCCACCAGTAGTACGGCAGCGAACAATACAAGTGCGGCATGTCGCCAGTTTACTTGTGAGAGCCGGTTCATCGCATGCCCCGACCTGCAGCGACATCATCCAGCGCTTGTTCGATTCGATGCCGCTCACCGCTATTTAACAGCTTGTCAAATTGCGCGGCGGCCTTGAGCACGAAGGTCATGCGTTGATCGATATCGGCCAAGTTGGCGATGGGGTTGTTGCTGAACTCAATGGTCCTGCCGTCATCAACAGAGCGGCATTGGCTTGCCAGCGTTAGCTCAATGGCTTGCGCGACTCCGGACGGTATGCCCGTGACGTATGAAAGATGGTTGCTACGTAGCAGAGCCACTAATTTTTGGTCGGTATACATGGTTGGCTGAAGGATATTTTGCTGTTCATGCCAAGCCAGATACTTAACACTTTCGGCGATATTTCCTTCGTCAATGGCCTGAAAGGCTTGCAGAATGTAGTCGTGGTCAAGCCCAAACCTTAAATTTTCCTGCCCCACCGGCCACAACACCCGCTGCAGCCCATCCTCAAAAATGTTCTGGCGCGAGGACAGGCAGGTCTCAAGCAACCCCAACCCCCGCTCCTTATAAAACGCATGCAACGGAAACACATCCAAAAACAGCGTGGTATTGCCCATCGCCATCATCTCGTACACATGTTGATAAAGCTGTTGCACGCTCGATAACGGTTCACCCTCGCGCCGCCAATCAACATCAGGCACCGGGTTATTACGGCTGGCCTGTTCATACTCCCGCAGGCGCCGCTCGTACTCCCGCAGCTTTGCCTGCCGTTCACGCTCCTCTGTGCTGAACAACCCCCAAACCCCTTTCCGGGCACTCTTTCGCAATTGCTCCGCCGCTTCAAATTCCGCCTGAATTTTCTCGATGGATTCTGCCGCGTGCAGCAAGCCGCACCCCACTTGCTTGGAGGCAAACGCCGCAAGGCCCGCCCACTGAAAACGGTTATCGAGGCGCCAGAGCTGGGCATACGCCGAGTTGATGAGCCGGTTGCGCAACCTGGGGTCGGCGATCAGCTTGCCGCCGGGGGCGATCACGTCTTCTGCCTGCTTCTGGTAGAAGCGCCAATTGCGCTCGCAGGCTGACTCGAGTATTTCGCTGAAAGCGGAAGGCGTTGAGCTCGGGGTGGGTTTTTTCGCGGGTGTTGGTGCTGGCGCTTCCGATGCAGTCGCGCTTCGGCGGTGTACCGCGGAGTCTTCGGCGATAAGGGTCTGAAACCGCTCGAACTGGTCGGCCAGCAAGCGAGGGGGCGGGTCGCATTTACAGCGGCAGAGATCGTCCGAGAGCGCCACCCGTCGCCCTCGTGCCCACTGCTCCAGGCGCGGGCCAACACAGACTATGATTCCGGTGGTTTTGCACACCGGGCAAAGCACCTCATGACCTTCAAGGGCGATGTCCACTTGGGTGATGCGAAAGCCCGTCAAACCGCCGACGACGGTCCCGCCAGCGGTGGTCTTGGCTCCTCGGGTAATCAAATAGCGCCGCATGCCAGCGATGTCCTTTTGTTCGCAGGGACCAGCACGCTAGGCTCGGCGAGAAAAGCCCGGTAGTCGGACGCTTCGCGGGTTTTTGTAGGTTGGTTCTGTAATTACCCTTCGGGATGTTTTTGCATTCTGTGGGCAGCGCATCGAAACCTGTCCTCCCTGCGCTCGCTGAGCATCAACGCAATTTATGGCTCTATGCTGAAAAAACTTAGCCTCCCCAGTAATAGCGCAACAATGATCAGTCCACATCCGATACCCCGACAGCCTGAATGTAGATTCATGGGCGCACCCACGGCTCGCCCAGGTTCAGCGTGATCAGATAACGCTCCTCATTGGGGTGCCGGTCATCCTTGAATCGATGGGCGACCAGCATCACTTGGTATTTATTTCCAGCCTGCCAGTATGAGGTCCCTCCCTGGTACGGGTCCTGCAATTGGGCGCGCCATTCTGGTGTGTCAGCAAAGGGGGGATCATATTTGGCTCGGATGGAGACCCAGCCGCCTTTGCGCCATTGCTCTTGTAGATCCAATACAACCTTGAGGGCATCATTGAGTAGCAGTGGTTCGATTTGAGGGGACATACGAATGCCGCTAACCCGCTGATCGCTGTCGAAGTCCACGGTGAAGAAGCGGGACAACGGGGTCGTGAACGCATATTCAGGGTCGATGAATTGAAGGCGAGCATCGGTTTTGGGAAGCCTGAACCAATGATGCCCAGGAATTGCGGGGTCAATGGCGGCGCTGGAGCGCTTGCGCATGTCCTCCCAAGGTTCTCCAAGCATCAATGCGACTTCTGGCTCGTCGGCGAAAAAACGCATTGTTATTCCCGCCAGTAACGCGGCAGCGAACAGCACGGGTGCGATGCCCTGCCAGCTCACCTCCGTGAGCCTACTCATCGAACATCCCGGCCTTCGGCGATGGCTTCAATCGCCTGTTCTATGCGATTTCGCTCGGTGCTATGTAGCAGGTCGTCAAACTGCGCGGCGACCTTGAGGACGAACGCCATACGCTGATTGATATCGGCCAAGTTGGCGAATGGATTGTTACTAAAGGCGATCGTGCGTCTTTCATCTGCAGGGTGGCATTGGCTGGCAAGTGTCAGTTCGATGGCTTGCGCGGCCCCGGACGGTATATCTGTGACGTAGGAAAGATGGTTGGCACGCAACAGAGTTATCAATTTCAGATCGTTGTACATTGTCGGTTGAAGAATGTTTTTCTGTTCGTGACGAGCCAGATGCTCAACACCCTCCGCAATGTTGCCAGCGTCAATAGCCCTGAAAGAACGTAGGATTTCCCTATGGTTGGTACCGAACTCAAGCCTCTCGTGCCCCACCGGCCACAGCACCGGAGACTGACCATTGCCATGAATCTTTCTGCGTAGCGGTAAACATCTCTCCAACAACCCCAACCCCCGCTCCTTATAAAACGCATGCAACGGAAACACATCCAAAAACAGCGTGGTATTGCCCATCGCCATCATCTCGTACACATGTTGATAAAGCTGTTGCACGCTCGATAGCGGTTCACCCTCGCGCCGCCAATCAACATCAGGCACCGGGTTATTACGGCTGGCCTGTTCATACTCCCGCAGGCGCCGCTCGTACTCCCGCAGCTTTGCCTGCCGTTCACGCTCCTCGGCGCTGAACAACCCCCAAACCCCTTTCCGGGCACTCTTTCGCAATTGCTCCGCCGCTTCAAATTCCGCCTGAATTTTCTCGATGGATTCTGCCGCGTGCAGCAAACCGCACCCCACTTGCTTGGAGGCAAACGCCGCAAGGCCAGCCCACTGAAAACGGTTATCGAGGCGCCAGAGCTGGGCATACGCCGAGTTGATGAGCCGGTTGCGCAACCTGGGGTCGGCGATCAGCTTGCCGCCGGGGGCGATCACGTCTTCTGCCTGCTTCTGGTAGAAGCGCCAATTGCGCTCGCAGGCTGACTCGAGTATTTCGCTGAAAGCGGAAGGCGTTGAGCTCGGGGTGGGTTTTTTCGCGGGTGTTGGTGCTGGCGCTTCCGATGCAGTCGCGCTTCGGCGGTGTACCGCGGAGTCTTCGGCGATAAGGGTCTGAAACCGCTCGAACTGGTCGGCCAGCAAGCGAGGGGGCGGGTCGCATTTACAGCGGCAGAGATCGTCCGAGAGCGCCACCCGTCGCCCTCGTGCCCACTGCTCCAAGCGCGGGCCAACACAAACTATGACCCCGGTGGTTTTGCACACCGGGCAAAGCACCTCATGACCTTCAAGGGCGATGTCCACTTGGGTGATGCGAAAGCCCGTCAAACCGCCGACGACGGTCCCGCCAGCGGTGGTCTTGGCTCCTCGGGTAATCAAATAGCGGCGCATGCCAGCGATGTCCTTTTGTTCGCAGGGACCAGCACGCTAGGCTCGGCGAGAAAAGCCCGGTAGTCGGACGCTTCGCGGGTTTTTGTAGGTTGGTTCTGTAATTACCCTCGGGGATGTTTTTGCATTCTGTGGGCACCACGTCGAAACCCATTGATAAATGAAGGCTTGTGCTCAGCTATACTCCCCCCCATTTGAATGGCTCTTCGAGGAAACACTGTGAAGAATTGGACCTTGCGCCAGCGGATTTTGGCGAGCTTTGCGGTCATTGTCGCGATCATGCTGCTGATGGTTGTGGTGTCCTACTCGCGGTTGCTGAAGATCGAAGCCAGCCAGGAATCGGTCCGGGACGATGCGGTACCGGGGGTTTACCTCAGTTCGATGATCCGCAGCGCATGGGTCGACAGCTATCTGCTGACCATCGATATCATCGGCCTGCGCGCAGATAAAACCCTCACCAGTGCCGATAAGACGGACTTCAAGTCTTTCGAAGCGCGTATTGAACAGCAGATGGCCAATTACGAAAAAACCGTCAACAGCCAGGCTGATCGCATGGAGTTCGATAACTTCAAGGCGGCGCATATCAACTACAACAAGGCCCTCGCCGAGGTGCTGGCGCGCATTGAAGCCAATGATTTGCCGGGTGCGAGCGTGCTGGTCGAAGAGCAATTGACGCCGATCTGGACCGAAGGGCGCATGAAGCTCAATGACATCATCACCGAAAACAAGAGCGTGTCTGACCGCGCCACATCGGCCATCGACGAGTCGGTGATGTCGGCCAAGCTCAGCATGGCGGTTTCGCTGATCATCGCCATCTTCGCCGCTGGCCTGTGCGGTCTGCTGTTGATGCGCGCAATCATGGCGCCGATGCAGCGTATCGTCGAGATCCTCGACGTCATGCGTACCGGTGACCTGAGCAAGCGCTTGAACCTGGAGCGCAAGGACGAATTCGGCGCGGTCGAAACCGGCTTCAACGACATGATGACCGAACTGACCGCCCTGGTGTCCCAGGCCCAGCGTTCGTCGGTGCAGGTGACTACCTCGGTCACCGAGATTGCCGCCACCTCCAAGCAACAACAGGCCACGGCCACGGAAACCGCGGCAACTACCACTGAGATCGGCGCTACTTCGCGGGAGATCGCCGCCACTTCCAAGGACTTGGTCCGTACCATGACCGAAGTCTCCACTGCCGCCGACCAGGCCTCGGTCGCCGCCGGTTCCGGCCAGCAAGGCCTGGCGCGCATGGAAGAAACCATGCACTCGGTGATGGGCGCGGCTGAGCTGGTCAACGCCAAGCTGGCGATCCTTAACGAGAAGGCCGGCAACATCAACCAGGTGGTGGTGACCATCGTCAAAGTTGCCGACCAGACCAACCTGTTGTCCCTCAACGCCGCCATCGAGGCCGAGAAGGCCGGTGAGTACGGCCGCGGTTTTGCCGTGGTGGCCACTGAAGTGCGCCGCCTGGCCGACCAGACCGCCGTGGCCACCTACGACATCGAGCAGATGGTGCGCGAGATCCAGTCGGCGGTGTCCGCCGGGGTGATGGGCATGGACAAGTTCTCCGAAGAAGTGCGCCGGGGCATGTTCGAGGTGCAGCAAGTGGGCGAGCAACTGTCGCAGATCATCCACCAGGTCCAGGCCCTGGCGCCGCGGGTGTTGATGGTCAACGAAGGCATGCAGGCCCAGGCCACCGGGGCCGAGCAGATCAACCACGCGCTGGTGCAATTGGGCGATGCCAGCAGCCAGACGGTGGAGTCCTTGCGCCAGGCCAGCTTTGCCATTGATGAACTGAGCCAGGTTGCGGTCGGTCTGCGCAGCGGCGTGTCGCGTTTCAAAGTCTGATGAGCGACCTCGCGGCTAAACTCGGCGTCGTCCCGGCAGCGAAAAAGGCGTTGTTCCTGGTGTTCCACATCGGTCACGAACGGTATGCCCTCAAGGCCACCGAAGTGGCCGAAGTGCTGCCGCGCCTGCCGCTCAAACCCATCGCCCATGCACCGCTGTGGGTGGCGGGTATCTTTGCCCATCGTGGCGCGATGGTGCCGGTCATCGACCTCAGTGCCTTGACCTTCGGCGAGCCGGCCCAGGCGCGGACCAGCACGCGGCTGGTGCTGGTCAACTATAAACCTGAGCCCTGGCTCGAGGCGCGTTGGCTGGGACTGATTCTGGAGCAGGCCACCGAAACCCTGCGTTGCGACCCGGCGGAGTTCAAACCCTACGGCCTGGACAATCCCCTGGCGCCCTACCTGGGGCCGGTGCGCGAAGATGCCTTGGGCTTGATGCAATGGATCGGCGTCGCGGATATGCTCACCGATGAAGTGCGCGCCTTGCTGTTTTCTGCCGAGCCGAGCCTATGAGCAACGACCCGCGCTTCTTTGCCTTCTTGAAGGAACGCATTGGCCTGGACGTGGCCTCGGTGGGCGAAGCCATCATCGAACGCGCCGTGCGCCAGCGCAGCCAGGCCGTCGCGGCCCACACGGCGGATGAGTACTGGCAGCACCTGCAGCACTCCCACGACGAACAGCAAGCGCTGATCGAAGCGGTGATCGTGCCCGAGACCTGGTTTTTCCGTTACCCCGAATCCTTTGCGACCCTGGCCCGTCTGGCCAAGGCGCGCCTGGCCGAGATCAACCAGTTGCGCGCGCTGCGCATCCTCAGCCTGCCCTGTTCCACCGGCGAAGAACCCTATTCGATCGCCATGGCCTTGCTCGATGCCGGCCTGGCGCCGCACCAGTTCAAGGTGCAGGGCATGGACGTCAGCCCGCTGTCGGTGGAGCGTGCCCAGCGCGGCGTGTATGGCCGCAACTCGTTTCGCGGCGGCGACCTTGAGTTTCGCGACCGCCACTTCACCGAGCAGGCCGATGGTTATCGCATCGACGACCGCGTGCGCGAACAGGTGCGCCTGCAAGTCGGCAACCTGCTCGACCCGGGGTTGCTCGCCAATGAGCCGAGCTACGACTTTGTATTTTGCCGCAACCTGCTGATCTATTTCGACCAACCCACGCAAAAACAAGTGTTCGACGTGCTCAAGAACCTGACCCACGTGGACGGCGTGCTGTTTATCGGCCCGGCCGAAGGCAGCCTGTTGGGGCGTCATGGCATGCGTTCGATCGGCGTGCCGCAGTCGTTTGCATTCAGCCGGCACACCGAGCCGGTCAAGCCTGAGCCGATATTCGTGCCGATACCCGCGCCCGCGCCTCGGCGCAGCATCGCAGCGGTCCCGCCCAAGCCGCGACCGTTCAGCACGCTCAATGCCCAGGTGGTGCCGATCAAGGCGCCAGCGTCGGAGGCCGGCGACCTGCTCAGCCAGATCGCGACCCTGGCCAACGAAGGCAAAAGCGCCGAGGCCCGTGCCGCCTGCGAGCGTTATTTAAGTCAACACCCGCCGGCCGCCCAGGTGTTTTACTGGTTGGGGCTGCTCAGCGATGTGGCCGGCAACGCCCTGGACGCCCAGGGGTTTTATCGAAAAGCCTTGTACCTGGAACCGCAGCATCCGCAGGCCCTGATGCAGCTGGCCGCGTTGCTCGAAGCCCAGGGCGACATTGCGGCGGCGCGTCGGTTGCAGGCGCGGGCCGCGCGTAGCGAGCTGACAGTGAGCAAAAACCATGAGTAGCCCCAACGCGCTCGACACTGCGGGCCTGGCCCTGACGATGGACGACACCCAGGCCATCGACGATTGCTGGAACCGGATCGGCATTCACGGCGACAAGTCCTGCCCGTTGCTGGCGGACCATATCCACTGCCGCAACTGCTCGGTGTACTCCGCCGCCGCTACCCGCTTGCTGGATCGCTATGCGTTGCAGCAGGACGATCATCGTCCGGTCGCCGATACCCAGGCGAACGAAGACATCGTCACCCGTTCCCTGCTGATATTCCGCCTCGGCGAAGAATGGCTGGGGATCGCCACCCGATGCCTGGTGGAAGTGGCAACCCTGCACCCGATCCATTCCCTGCCGCACCAACGTTCCCGCGCGTTGCTTGGCGTGGCGAACGTGCGCGGCGCGCTGGTGGCGTGCCTGTCGCTGGTCGAGCTGTTGGGCCTGGACGCCATCAACCACGGCACGCCGGGCGGGCGCATCATGCCGCGCATGTTGATCATCGCCGCGCAGGATGGCCCGGTGGTGGTGCCGGTGGATGAAGTCGACGGTATCCATGCCATCGATGAGCGTACTTTGACGGCGGCATCAGCCTCCGGCACCCAGGCCAGCGGCCGCTTCACTCAGGGCGTGTTGCAGTGGAAGGGCCGTAGCCTGCGTTGGCTGGACGAGGCTCAGTTGCTGTCTGCCGTGACCCGGAGCCTCACATGACCCCCGACCAGATGCGCGATGCCTCGCTGCTGGAATTGTTCAGTCTGGAAGCCGATGCCCAGACCCAGATACTGAGCGCGGGCCTGCTGGCCCTGGAGCGCAACCCGACCCAGGCCGACCAGCTCGAAGCCTGCATGCGCGCCGCGCACTCGCTCAAAGGCGCGGCGCGGATTGTCGGGGTGGACGCCGGGGTCAGCGTGTCCCATGTCATGGAGGATTGCCTGGTCAGCGCCCAGGAAAGTCGCCTGTATCTGCAGCCGGAACACATCGACGCGCTGTTGCAAGGCACCGACCTGCTGATGCGTATCGCCACGCCGGGCAATACCGTGGGGCCGGCGGATGTCGAGGCGTATGTGGCCTTGATGGAGCGCCTGCTCGACCCGTCGCCGCCCACCGCCAAGGTGGCGCCGCCGCCGCCCGCGCCTGCCCCAGCGCCCGCCCCGCTGATTGAAGCGCTGCCCGCCGAACCCGAGCCTGCGCTGTCCCTCGGCAACGAACCGCTGCGTCAGAACAAGCGCATGACCGAAGGCGGCGAGCGCGTACTGCGTGTGACCGCCGAGCGTTTGAACAGCCTGCTGGACCTGTCGAGCAAATCCCTGGTCGAAACCCAGCGACTCAAGCCATACCTGGCCAGCCTGCAACGCCTCAAGCGTGTGCAGGGTAACGGTGTGCGTGCGCTGGACCACCTCGATGGTCACCTCAAGAGCCTCGACTTGAGCCTGGAAGCCCAGGAGTCCCTGGCCGATGCCCGCCGCTTGCTGAGCGAAGCCCAAGCCCTGCTGGCGGAAAAAACCGCTGAACTCGATGAGTTCGGCTGGCAGGCCGGGCAACGCGCCCAGGTGCTTTACGACACCGCGCTGGCCTGTCGCATGCGCCCGTTTGCCGATGTGCTCGCCGGCCAGGTCCGCATGGTGCGCGACCTCGGCCGCAGCCTGGGCAAGCAGGTGCGCCTGGAGATCGAGGGCGAAAAGACCCAGGTCGACCGCGATGTGCTGGAGAAGCTCGAAGCGCCGCTCACCCACTTATTGCGCAATGCCGTCGACCACGGCATCGAAACGCCGGAACAACGCCTGCTGGCGGGCAAGCCGGCCGAAGGCTTGATCCGCTTGCGGGCCTCCCACCAGGCCGGTTTGCTGGTGCTGGAACTGAGCGACGACGGAAATGGCGTCGACCTCGAACGCCTGCGTGGCACGATCGTTGATCGGCATCTGTCGACGGTGGAAACCGCCTTGAACCTCAGCGAGGAAGAGTTGCTGACGTTCCTGTTCCTGCCGGGCTTCAGCCTGCGCGACAAGGTCACCGAAGTCTCCGGGCGCGGCGTCGGCCTGGATGCGGTGCAGCATATGGTCCGCCAACTGCGCGGCGCGGTGGTGCTGGAGCAAGCGGCGGGGCAGGGCAGCCGTTTCCATCTGGAAGTGCCGTTGACCCTGTCGGTGGTGCGCAGCCTGGTGGTGGAAGTCGGCGAAGAAGCCTATGCCTTCCCGCTGGCGCATATCGAGCGCATGTGCGACCTGGCGCCCGACGACATTGTGCAGCTCGAAGGCCGCCAGCATTTCTGGCACGAAGGCCGGCATGTCGGCCTGGTCGCCGCCAGCCAGCTGTTGCAGCGCCCGCCGGGGCAAGGTAATGACGAGACGTTGAAGGTGGTGGTGATCCGCGAGCGCGATGCGGTGTATGGCATTGCCGTGGAGCGTTTTATCGGCGAACGCACGTTGGTGGTGCTGCCGCTGGATGATCGGTTGGGCAAGGTCCAGGATATTTCCGCCGGGGCGTTGCTGGACGATGGCTCGGTGGTGTTGATCGTCGACGTCGAAGATATGCTGCGCTCGGTGGACAAGCTGCTCAATACCGGCCGCCTGGAGCGTATCGCCCGGCGCAGCCAGCAGGCCGCCGAAGCCCCGCGCAAACGCGTGCTGGTGGTGGACGATTCGCTCACCGTGCGTGAATTGCAGCGTAAATTGCTGCTTAACCGCGGTTATGAAGTGGCCGTCGCCGTCGATGGCATGGACGGCTGGAACGCCTTGCGTTCCGAGGACTTCGACCTGCTCATCACTGACATTGATATGCCTCGTATGGACGGGATCGAATTGGTCACACTCTTGCGCCGGGATGCTCGCCTGCAATCGTTGCCGGTGATGGTGGTGTCCTACAAGGACCGCGAAGAAGACCGACGCCGTGGACTCGACGCCGGCGCCGATTACTATCTGGCCAAAGCCAGTTTCCACGATGACGCCCTCCTTGATGCCGTAGTGGAACTGATCGGAGGCGCGCGGGCATGAGGATTGCAATCGTCAATGACATGCCCATGGCCGTGGAGGCGTTACGCCGCGCCGTGAGCTTCGAGCCCGCGCACCAGGTGGTGTGGGTAGCCAGTAATGGCCTGGAAGCGGTGCAGCGTTGCGCCGAATTGACCCCGGACCTGATCCTGATGGACCTGATTATGCCGGTGATGGACGGCGTGGAAGCCACCCGGCGGATCATGGCCGAGAGCCCGTGCGCGATTGTGATCGTCACCGTCGACCGCCAGGCTAATGTCAGCCGGGTGTTCGAAGCCATGGGCCATGGCGCCCTGGATGTGGTGGATACACCGGCCCTGGGCGTCGGCAATCCCAAGGATGCCGCCGCGCCGTTGTTGCGCAAGATCCTCAATATTGGCTGGCTGATCGGCCAGCGCGGCAGCCGTGTGCGCGCCGAAACCGCGCCGCCGCGCAGCACCGGCAAACGCCAGAGCCTGGTGGCGATCGGTTCTTCGGCCGGCGGCCCGGCGGCCCTGGAAGTCCTGCTCAAGGGCCTGCCCCGGGACTTTCCCGCCGCCATCGTGCTGGTGCAGCATGTGGACCAGGTGTTCGCCGCCGGCATGGCCGAGTGGCTGAGCAGCGCCTCCGGCCTGCCGGTGCGCCTGGCCCGCGAGGGGGAGCCGCCACAAAGCGGGGTCGTGCTGCTGGCCGGCACCAATCACCACATTCGTCTGTTGAAAAATGGCACGCTAGCCTATACAGCCGAGCCGGTGAACGAGATTTACCGGCCGTCCATCGATGTGTTTTTCGAAAGTGTGGCCAGCCACTGGAATGGTGATGCCGTCGGCGTGCTGCTGACCGGCATGGGTCGCGACGGAGCCCAGGGGCTCAAATTAATGCGGGAACAAGGATATCTGACCATCGCCCAGGACCAGCAGAGTTCGGCGGTGTATGGCATGCCCAAAGCGGCGGCGGCGATTGACGCTGCTGTTGAAATTCGCCCACTGGACAGAATTGCGCCCCGACTGCTGGAGGTATTTGCAAAATGATCAATATCCCCGGTGGTGCTGGTTTGCGGGCAGTAATTCAGGTGATTGCAGATGAATGATTTACAGATCGACGGCATCAAGACCGACGAAAATGCCGCCATGGTGTTGCTGGTCGACGACCAGGCCATGATCGGCGAAGCCGTGCGGCGTGGCCTGGCCCATGAAGAAAACATCGACTTCCACTTTTGCGCCGATCCGCACCAGGCCATCGCCCAGGCGATCCGCATCAAACCCACGGTGATTCTGCAGGACCTGGTGATGCCCGGCCTGGATGGCCTGACGCTGGTGCGCGAATACCGCAACCACCCGGCCACGCAGAACATCCCGATCATCGTGCTCTCCACCAAGGAAGACCCTCTGATCAAAAGCGCGGCGTTTTCGGCCGGCGCCAATGATTATCTGGTCAAGCTGCCGGACAACATCGAGCTGGTGGCGCGTATCCGCTATCACTCGCGCTCCTATATGACCCTGTTGCAGCGTGATGCGGCCTATCGCGCGCTGCGCGTCAGCCAGCAGCAACTGTTGGACACCAATCTGGTACTGCAACGGCTGATGAACTCCGACGGCCTCACCGGGCTGTCCAACCGCCGGCATTTCGACGAATACCTGGAACTGGAATGGCGCCGCGCCATGCGGGACCAGACCCAATTGTCGCTGCTGATGATCGACGTGGACTTCTTCAAGACCTACAACGACAGCTTCGGCCACGTTGAAGGCGACGAAGCCCTGCGCAAGGTTGCCGCCAGCATCCGCGAAGCTAGCAGCCGGCCTTCGGACCTGCCGGCGCGCTACGGCGGCGAAGAGTTCGCCCTGGTGCTGCCGAACACTTCGCCGGGTGGCGCACGGCTGGTCGCCGAAAAACTGCGCATGGCCGTCGCCGCCCTGAAAATCCCGCACATCGCCCCGGCCGAGGGTGCGAGCCTGACCATCAGCATCGGCCTGTCGACCATGACGCCGGTGCAAGGCACCGATTGCCGCCAGTTGATCATGGCGGCGGACAAGGGGCTGTATACGGCCAAGAACAACGGGCGCAATCAAGTCGGTATCGAGTGATCCGAGGCCAGTGTCGGTCCACATGTGCGAGGGGCGGCGCGACGACTCGGCTTGCCCCTTGATGGCGGTGTGACAGTCACCGGGTGTAGGGCTGACACACCGCCATCGGGGGCAAGCCCCCTCTCACAGTGGATATTCACTGTTCTTGAACCTGCCTTTTCGCCAAGCGGACTGCCGTTTGCGCACGTTTGTCGTTATACTCGTCGGCTTTCAAAAGTTCGCCAACGAGTGCTGCCCGCCATGGAAATCAACCCGATCCTTAACACCATCAAGGACCTGTCCGAGCGCTCCGAAACTATTCGGGGGTATCTTTGACTACGATCAAAAGCATGAGCGTCTGACCGAAGTCAATCGCGAGCTTGAAGATCCGAGTGTCTGGAACAAACCCGAATACGCCCAGGAACTGGGCCGCGAGCGCGCAGCGCTGGCGCAGATCGTCGACACTCTCGACGAACTGAACACCGGTCTGGCCGATTGCCGCGACCTGCTGGACATGGCTGTCGAAGAAAACGACGAAGGCGCGGTAGGCGATGTCGTCGCCGAGCTGGCCCGTCTCGAGGAAAACCTCGCCAAGCTTGAATTCCGCCGCATGTTCAGCCACGAAATGGACCCGAACAACGCCTACCTGGACATCCAGGCCGGTTCCGGCGGCACCGAAGCCCAGGACTGGGCCAACATCCTGCTGCGCATGTACCTGCGCTGGGCCGACAAACGCGGTTTCGACGCGACCATCATGGAGCTGTCGGCCGGTGAAGTCGCCGGCATCAAAGGCGCCACCGTTCACATCAAGGGTGAATACGCCTTCGGCTGGCTGCGTACCGAGATCGGTGTGCATCGCCTGGTGCGCAAGAGCCCGTTCGACTCCGGCAATCGCCGCCACACCTCGTTCTGCGCGGTGTTCGTCTCGCCCGAGATCGACGACAAGGTGGAAATCGAGATCAACCCGGCCGACCTGCGGATCGACACCTATCGCTCCTCCGGTGCCGGTGGCCAGCACGTAAACACCACCGACTCGGCGGTACGTATCACCCACGTGCCGACCAACACCGTGGTCAGTTGCCAGAACGAACGTTCCCAGCACGCGAACAAGGACACCGCCATGAAAATGCTGCGGGCCAAGTTGTACGAGCAGGAAATGCAGAAGCGCAACGCCGCTTCCCAGGCGTTGGAAGACACCAAGTCGGATATCGGCTGGGGTCACCAGATCCGTTCCTATGTTCTGGACGCGTCGCGGATCAAGGATCTGCGCACTAACATCGAACGCAGCGACTGCGACAAGGTGCTCGACGGCGACATCGACGAATACCTGGAAGCCAGCCTGAAATCGGGGCTGTAAACCGCCAGCCCGACCTCAAGTCCCCCGTCAGTGGCGGGGGCAACGAACCTGTGATGGAAAATTTAAAGACATGAGCGACCAACAACTCGACCCGCAAGCCCTGCAACAGGAAGAAAACTCCCTGATCGCCCTGCGCAAGGAAAAGCTTGCTGCCGAGCGCGCCAAGGGCAATGCCTTCCCCAACGACTTCCGCCGCGATGCCTACTGCGAAGACTTGCAGAAACAGTACGCGGACAAGACCAAGGAAGAGCTGGCAGAGGCTGCGATCCCGGTCAAGGTGGCAGGTCGCATCATGCTCAACCGTGGCTCGTTCATGGTGATCCAGGACATGTCCGGGCGCATCCAGGTCTACGTCAACCGCAAGACCCTGCCGGAAGAAACCCTGGCCGCCGTGAAGACCTGGGACCTGGGCGACATCATCGCCGCCGAAGGCACCCTGGCCCGTTCCGGCAAGGGCGACCTGTACGTTGAAATGACCAGCGTGCGCCTGCTGACCAAATCCCTGCGCCCGCTGCCGGACAAGCACCACGGCCTGTCCGACACCGAGCAGCGTTATCGCCAGCGCTACGTTGACCTGATCGTCAACGAAGACGTGCGCCACACCTTCCGCGTGCGTTCGCAAGTGATTGCCCACACCCGCGCCTTCCTGATGAAGCGTGACTTCCTGGAAGTGGAAACGCCGATGCTGCAGACCATCCCCGGTGGTGCCGCAGCCAAGCCGTTCGAAACCCACCACAACGCGCTGGACATGGGCATGTACCTGCGGATCGCGCCGGAGCTTTACCTCAAGCGCCTCGTGGTCGGCGGCTTCGAAAAAGTCTTCGAGATCAACCGCAACTTCCGCAACGAAGGCGTCTCGACCCGGCACAACCCTGAGTTCACCATGTTGGAGTTCTACCAGGCCTACGCCGACTACGAAGACAACATGGACCTGACCGAAGAACTGTTCCGCGAACTGGCGCAACTGGTCCTGGGCAGCACCGACGTGCCGTATGGCGACAAGGTGTTCCACTTCGGCGAGCCGTTCGTGCGGCTGTCGGTGTTCGACTCGATCCTCAAGTACAACCCTGAGTTGACTGCCGACGACCTGACCGACATCGACAAGGCCCGCGCCATCGCCAAGAAAGCCGGCGCCAAGGTGCTGGGCTTCGAAGGCCTGGGCAAGCTGCAGGTGATGATTTTCGAAGAGCTGGTGGAGCACAAGCTGGAACAGCCGCACTTCATTACCCAGTACCCGTTCGAAGTGTCGCCGCTGGCCCGTCGCAACGATGACAACCCGAACGTCACCGACCGTTTCGAACTGTTCATCGGCGGCCGCGAAATCGCCAACGCCTACTCCGAGCTCAACGACGCGGAAGACCAGGCCGAGCGCTTCATGGCCCAGGTGGCCGACAAGGACGCCGGCGACGACGAAGCCATGCACTACGACGCCGACTTCGTGCGCGCCCTGGAGTACGGCATGCCGCCGACCGCGGGCGAAGGCATCGGCATCGACCGCCTGGTGATGTTGCTGACCAACTCGCCGTCGATCCGCGACGTGATCTTGTTCCCGCATATGCGGCCACAAGCGTAACCGTAGCGAAATCCGAAGCCGCCTTTTATAAGGCGGCTTTTTTATGTGGCGTAAATAAGCGTCAAGCAAACAGCGCCAGGTTTTGATCTTTTCAAGGATGTGTGTCGTGAACCGCGTAATCGCTCAGGAAGGAGCCGCTGGCATTGCCGCTGCCGTGGCTGAAAGTGTCCAGTACCAGGGCCGCAAGGCCAGTCGTCGGGGCAGCGAGCAACGCAGGCAAGATATTCTCGATGCCGCCATGCGTATCGTGGTGCGTGATGGCGTGCGAGCCGTGCGTCACCGTGCCGTGGCGGCGGAAGCTGGGGTGCCCCTGTCGGCGACCACCTATTACTTCAAGGACATCGATGACCTGCTCACCGATACCTTCGCCCAATACGTCGAGCGCAGCGCCGCATTCATGGGCAAGCTGTGGGTGCGTAACGAAGGCTTGTTGCGCGAGATGGTCGCGTATGGCGATGGCAGCCCGGAGTCGCGTTCGCAACTGGCCGATGACATTGCGCGGTTGACCGCCGATTACGTGCAGCGCCAATTGAGCAATCGTCGCGAGTACTTGATGGCCGAACAGGCCTTTCGCCAGGAAGCCTTGCTCAACCCGCGCCTGGCCGAGCTGGTGCGTTCTCACCAGCAGATCCTGTTGCAGGGCACCGGGCAGTTTTTCCAGGTATTGGGCTCGCGCGAGCCGCAACAGGATGCCAAAGTGTTGACGGCGATTATCGGTCGGATGGAATATCAGGGCCTGCTGGACGGCGCGGAACCGCTGAGCGCTGACGACATGCTTGAGATCCTCAAGCGTTACATGCATTTGGTGTTGGCCTCGGTCTGACACCGGGAGTGTCCAATGAAAGCCTGGCGTGTCGCGGTCGTCGCCTTGTCGTTCCTCTTCCTCAGCGGTTGCCTGGTGACCTTCAAGGAACCGCTGCCGGCCAGCGAGGCGGCGCCCGCTGCGCTGGTGGGCCAATGGACGAGCAAGAATGCCTGGGGCGAGCCGCTCAACCTGCAGATCAGCCGCGCCGGCAAACACCGCTACAAAGCCGTGAGCTACCCTCAGGCCAAGCCCGGCCAGCGTGATGAGTACGTGTTCAGCGTCTCGCGCCATGGCAATCGCTGGTATCTGTCGGCGCCGTTGCCGGGCAAACTCGGTGGGCATTACGTCCTGGCGGGGTTCGAACTCGACGAAACGCACGAATTGGTGGTTTATAACCTCGACCTCGAGCAAATTCACCAGGCCATCGGGCAGCGGTCGTTGCACGGCAGCACGGTGGACACCGTGGAAGGCCCCGGCGTACTGGTCGACAGCCCGATGGACCAGGTGTTTGCCTACCTGGATGACCCGGCCAATGCCGATGTGTTCGTTGAAGCTGCGCGCTACCGGCGTGCGGATAAATAACGTTTAAAGAGGAAGTACCGGGTGGACGATTACCAGCAGACGATACGCAGTTTGTCCGATCGCATTGTGCTGGCGCAAACACCGATCCGCGTCCTCGACGCAGTGAAATGGGACGACAACATTCGCCAAGGCTTCCTCAAGGCCAAGGGCAAGGCAATGCCCGCGGTAGACCGCGATTACTACCTGAACCGGCCGCTGTCGTTCGATTCGAGCGCGGTGAAGCTGGAGTTTCAGAACATCGAGCGCGACATCACCCGCCGCCTCGGCCAGTTCAGCCCCGTAGGGCAGATCATGCGCCGCATGTGCCGGGAGTACCGCATGGTGGTGCGTATGCTCGAAGCGCGCGGCACCGAGGATTTCGGCCTGATTTCCCAGGAACTCTACGGCGCCGCCTCCGATGCCTTCCATGCCGGCGACCCGACCCTGGCCGACCTCGGCCTGATGCTCTCCGACTACCTGAACAATATCGACGTGCGTGGCGACCTGAAGGACGAGGCCAAGACCCTCACCGCCAAGGACGCGGTCAGCCTGCTGCAAACCCGTCTGAACAAGGTGTTTGGCGAGGCCGAGGAAACCATCCGCGTGTTCGAGTCCGACGGCATCGTCGCCGACGCAGCGGCGGGGGCCGACTACATCAAGATCCGCGCCGATGCGATGTTCAACGAGCGCGACGTGCGCGCCCTCGAAGTGCATGAAGGCCTGGTGCATGTGGGCACCACCCTCAACGGCCTGAACCAGCCGATCTGCACCTTCCTGTCCAAGGGCCCGCCATCGTCGACCGTGACCCAGGAAGGCCTGGCGATCCTGATGGAAATCATCACCTTCGCCTCCTACCCGAGTCGCTTGCGCAAGCTGACCAACCGCACCCGTGCCATCCACATGGTGGAAGAGGGCGCCGATTTCCTGCAGGTGTTCGAGTTCTTCCGCGAGCAAGGTTTTGAAATGGCCGAGAGCTACGGCAACGCCAGCCGGGTGTTTCGCGGTTCGGTGCCGAACGGTCTGCCGTTTACCAAGGATTTGTCCTACCTCAAGGGCTTTATCATGGTCTACAACTACATCCAGCTGGCCGTGCGCAAAGGCAAGCTGGAACAAGTGCCGTTGCTGTTCTGCGGCAAGACCACCCTGGAAGACATGCGTACCCTGCGCCAACTGATCGACGAAGGCCTGGTGGTGCCGCCCAAATACCTGCCGGAGCAGTTCCGCGACATGAACGCCCTGGCGGCGTGGATGTGTTTCTCCAACTTCCTCAACCATTTGAGCCTGGATCGGATCGAGGCGGATTACTCCAACATCCTGTAAAGGCTGAACTGACCCAACCGGTCCAACAAGGTGGGAGGGGGCGTGCTCCCACCTTGTTGGACCTGCACACGCCTGAACATTTCGACTATCAGCGAGGCTTCAACGGATGAGAATCCTCGGCATTCTTTGCCTGTTACTCACACTGAACGGCTGCAGCTCCCTGCTGTTCTACCCGGAGCCCGGCTTGCCGTTCACGCCGCAAAAGGCACACCTGGCGTATCGCGACGTCACGCTCACCACCGCCGATGGCGTCAAGCTGCATGCCTGGTGGCTGCCGGCCAAGCCGGGAGTGCCGCTCAAGGGCACGGTGCTGCACCTGCACGGCAACGGCGGCAACCTGGCCTGGCACCTGGGCGGCAGTTGGTGGTTGCCGGAGCAGGGCTATCAAGTGCTGTTGCTGGACTATCGCGGCTATGGGCTGTCGCAAGGCAAGCCGTCGCTGCCGGCGATCTATCAGGACGTCGACGCGGCTTTCAGCTGGATCGACAAGGCGCCCGAAACCCAGGGCCAGCCGTTGATCGTCCTCGGCCAAAGCCTGGGCGGCGCGCTGGCCGTGCATTACCTGGCGGCCCACCCCGAGCGGCAGACCCACCTCAAGGCCCTGGTGCTGGACGGCGTGCCCGCCAGTTATCGTGATGTAGGACAATTCGCCCTGAGCACCTCCTGGTTAACATGGCCGTTTCAGGTGCCCTTGTCTTGGCTGGTGCCCGACGCCGACAGTGCGATCAATGGCATGCCCCAGTTGAGCGGAGTCCCGAAACTGCTGTTCCACAGCCTCGATGACCCGATCGTGCCGCTGTCCAATGGCATCCGCTTGTATCAGGCCGCGCCTGCACCCAGGGTGTTGCAACTGACCCGCGGCGGCCATGTGCAGACCTTTGCCGACAAGACCTGGCAAACTGTGATGCTGCGTTATCTGGACGACCCGCAACACTTCAACGGCCTGCGTCGCCTGGGCGAGATTCCGAATTACCCTATTCCTAAAGTTGACTCATCAGAGAGCCCGCAATGAGCGAAGAACGCAACATGATCCCGCTGATCCTCACCGGTATCGGCACCATCATCGGCACCGTCGGCTGCCTGTGGTTTTATGGCTACCTGCATTTCGCCAAACCGGAAGACGCGTTGCTGCTCAGCGACTTCACCATGCTCAAGACCGTGCCCGGCGAGGACTACAAGATCTCCCTGACCCCGGCGGCGCAAGTGGCGCAATGCGTCGATGGCGTGCTGGTGATGTTCGATACCGAGCAAAAAGGCCTCAGCGGTGTGCTGGTGAACAACAAAAAGCAGGCCGTGCGTTGCGTCGGTCAGGAAACCCCACAGTTGCAGCAATAAACCGTTGCGCGCAGTACCGCCCGGCCTGAAATTTCTGGAACCGTTTTGCGTAAGACGCCACTGATTGGCTTGTCAGCGTTGCTGATAACAATCCTTACGAAAAAATCCGGGAGAGCGGTATGGCTATCAGTGCACTCGATAGAGCAATGGGCATGGTCAATGGGCAGAACAGCCTTGATCAGGGGGGCTTGCAAGAGGTTGGGCAGCAGCCGGGTAAGATGGGGGCCGAGCTGATCAAGAAGCTTCTGGAGAAACTGGAAGGCAGCAACGGTGCTCAGGGCGGTGGCGGTGCTCAAGGCGGTGGCGGTGCTCAGGGCAGTGGCGGTGCTCAGGGCGGTGGCGATTCCTCGGGCTCTGGCGGTTCCGGCGATCAACTGGATATGGAGAAACTGAAGAAGATGATGGCCGGGCGCCAAGGCATGGAAGCGATGATGCCGGACAGCGACAACGGTCGTAAGATCGGCGCCTGACAGGCAAAAAAAACCCACCGTTCAGGTGGGTTTTTTTCCAGCATCGATCAGTAAGCGACGGACGAACGTGGCTTGACCGGCTGGTTGTCGTTGGAGATGGTCACTTCAACGCGGCGGTTCATGGCGCGCCCGGAAACGCTGCCGTTATCGGCCACCGGGTATTCCTTGCCATAGCCCTGGGTCACGATGCGCGAAATGTCCACGCCTTGCTGGGCCAGTGCGCGCTGTACGGAGGCCGCACGGCGCTCGGACAGGCTCTGGTTGTACGAGTCGGAACCGGTGCTGTCGGTGTAGCCTTCGACGATCACTTTACGGTCCGGGTTATCGCGCAGGAACTGCGCCAGTTTGGTGATGTTGACCAGGCCGTTGGACTTCAGGTCGGACTTGTTGGTGGCAAACAGCACGTCACCAAAGGTCACCAGGGTGCCACGCTCGGTCTGCTTGGCGTTCAGGCTGTCTTGCAGTTGCTTGATCTGCGCATCGCGGGCATCGAGCAAGGCGCGGGCGCGCTCGTCACCGGCGTTTTTCAGTTTGGCTTCGGATTCGCGCAGCGCGATGGTGTCTTTGGCCACTTCAACGCGCTGGTTGGTCAGGTAGGCCAATTGGTCGACTTTCTTCTGGTCTTCCTTGTCGCGGTAAGCCTTGTCAGCCTTGTCCAGCCATTCGCTGGCGTCCTTGGTTTCCAGGGCCGCCACTTTGGTGGCTTGCGGGTTGGACTGCAGGGCCGAGAAGTTGGTCCGTGCATTTTCCAGGTTCGCGTTCGGCGGAGTGGAGCATGCTGCCAGAGCAACGCTCATCGCCAGCAGGGCAGGGATCATCAATTGTTTGCGCATAGTCGTGTCGTCCTTTCAATTCGATATCAGGTGCGATGCAGCCAAGGGGCGGCGGCTTATTTCTGTTGGATAGCAGCCGGGCGCATGCCTTCCTTGCGCAGTTCATCAACCGCTTTCTGCGAGTCCTTCACCGCCTGCTCGGCCTTGGCGGCCTGGGCTTTACGCTCAGCGACGCGGGCGTCCCATTCGGCTTGCTCGGCCAGGCGACGGGCTTCGTCATAGTTTTTGTCGTGCATGGCAATTTCGGCTTGCTTGAGCTTGTCCTGGGCCGACTTCATTTCCACGGCGGCGAACTCGGTGCCGCCGGCGCTGACTGCGCTGTTGACCGCAGACTGAGTCACCGCGTATTGCTCGGTCGGTGGGTTGCCAGCGCAGCCCGCCAGGACGAAGCTAGTGCCGATGGCCAACGCGGCCAGTTTGAGCCCGCGCAGGTGGTTAAACGTGGATTTGGCAGTGCTGGTCTTCATCGTCTTCAACTCCATTGGATAACGCCTCAAAAACATCAAAATCCATCGCACTGGTCAGCGGCTGCGGGCCCGGCGGTAAAGCACGAAACGCCTATTCAAACGGCCGTTCCAAGTGATGGCTTACTGGTTGTGACCTGCGGCTTTTTTCAAAAGTTCAGAGAAGATGGCTATTGGCCTGAAAAAATACCTGACTGATCGGTCAGTGCTTTTTGGCTTGAACTTTTGCCGCGCGCAGAGGTATGCCGGGCCCTTGTGAGGCCCGGAAATACGCGGGATGGAGGGTGTTTAAGAACGGCTGATCAGTGCTTCGGTTCGTCGGCGCCGGCCGACATGTCGTGCAGATAGCGGCGCGACAATGTCAGGAAGCGCGGGGTGGGGCCAACGTCTTCATACAACGGATCACCCTCTTCGTCGGTGGCAATCACATGCTGGCCCTTGATGTACGGAAAGCTGGTTTCCAGCTCTTCGAGGGCGGCGCCGATCAGCTCGCCGAGCAATTCTTCGGGGTGGCGCTTGGGGTACATCTCCGCAATGGCCGCCAGGCGGGCGGCGGATTCCACGTCCAGATGGATCGCGTACTCCGTCTTGGTCAGGCGACCCTTGGCGTTTTCTTCCCAATGCTGGGCCAGTTCTCGAATTTTCATGGCAACCTCAATAAAACCCTGGGTAACGGGCGGTGATGAGCGACCAGCCGCCAGCGTGGATAAACGCGGCGACTCACTCATGAGACTAGCTGTAAGCCACAAGGTTTAAAGTGGTTTGTGCTTGGCCTTGTCAGAAAGTGACGCGGGCGGCACTCTGGAAGGCCTGCGCGTCCCGGATTTCTGGCTGGAGATTGGCTGATGAGTGATATCGATGCACGCTTGCGTGAGGATGTTCACCTGCTGGGTGAACTGTTGGGCAACACCATTCGAGAGCAGTACGGCGATGATTTTCTCGACAAGATCGAGCAGATCCGCAAAGGCGCCAAGGCTGACCGGCGTGGCGCGGTGGCCGATCAGGCGGCGGGCGAGGAACTCAGCGCCAGTCTGAACCAACTGCAGGAAAACGAACTGTTGCCGGTCGCCCGGGCCTTCAACCAGTTCCTCAACCTGGCCAACATCGCCGAGCAGTATCAGTTGATTCATCGGCGCGATGAGTCGCAACCGGCGCCTTTCGAATCGCGGGTGTTGCCGGAGTTGTTGGCGCGCCTGCAACGCGAAGGCCACAGCAATGAATCCCTGGCCCGTCAGTTGGGGCGCCTGGAGATCGAGCTGGTCCTCACCGCGCACCCCACCGAAGTGGCCCGTCGCACCCTGATCCAGAAATACGACGCGATTGCCGCGCAACTGGCGCTGAAGGATCACCGTGACCTCACCACCGCCGAGCGCGAACAGATCCGCGAGCGCCTGCAACGGCTGATCGCCGAGGCCTGGCACACCGAGGAAATCCGCCGTACCCGGCCCACGCCCGTGGATGAAGCCAAATGGGGCTTCGCGGTGATCGAGCACTCGTTATGGCAGGCGATCCCGAATTACCTGCGCAAGGCCGACCATGCGTTGCAGGCCGCCACCGGCCTGCGCCTGCCTTTGGAAGCGGCGCCGATTCGCTTCGCCTCGTGGATGGGCGGCGACCGTGACGGCAACCCGAATGTCACCGCGCCGGTCACCCGCGAAGTCTTGCTGCTGGCGCGCTGGATGGCGGCCGATCTGTACTTGCGCGATATCGATCAGTTGGCCTCGGAGCTGTCGATGCAGCAGGCCAGCCCGGCGTTGCAGGCCAAGGTCGGCGACAGCGTCGAGCCGTATCGCGTGCTGCTCAAGCAACTGCGTGATCGCCTGCGGGCGACCCGCCAATGGGCCCAAGCCGCATTGAGCGCGACCATCCCGGCACCGGCGGATGTGCTGCAACACAACCGCGACCTGCTGGACCCGCTGGAGCTGTGCTACCAGTCGCTGCATGAGTGCGGCATGGGCGTGATCGCCGATGGTCCGTTGCTCGATTGCCTGCGCCGCGCCGTCACCTTTGGCCTGTTCCTGGTGCGCCTGGATGTGCGCCAGGACGCCAGCCGCCACACCGCGGCGATGACCGAAATCACCGATTACCTCGGTCTGGGGCGTTACGAAGACTGGAACGAAGAGATGCGTATCGGCTTCCTGATGAAGGAACTGGTCAATCGTCGACCGCTGCTGCCGGGCTATTTCAAGCCGTCGGCGGATACCGCCGAGGTGTTGAACACCTGCCGGGAAATCGCCGCCGCCCCGGCCGCGTCCCTGGGCTCGTATGTCATTTCCATGGCCGGCGCCGCGTCGGATGTGCTGGCGGTGCAACTGTTGCTCAAAGAGTCGGGCGTGCAACGGCCGATGCGCGTGGCGCCGCTGTTCGAAACCCTGGCCGACCTGGACAACGCCGGCCCGGTGATCGAAAAACTGTTGCTGCTGCCGGGTTACCGCGCACGGCTGCAAGGCCCGCAGGAAGTGATGATCGGCTACTCGGACTCGGCCAAGGACGCCGGCACCACCGCCGCCGCCTGGGCGCAGTACCGGGCGCAGGAACGTCTGGTGGATATCTGTCGCGAGCAACAGGTGGAACTGCTGTTGTTCCATGGTCGCGGCGGCACCGTCGGACGAGGCGGCGGCCCGGCCCACGCGGCGATTCTGTCGCAACCGCCGGGCTCGGTGGCGGGGCGGTTCCGCACCACTGAACAAGGCGAAATGATCCGCTTCAAATTCGGCCTGCCGGACATCGCCGAGCAGAACCTCAATCTGTACCTGGCGGCGGTGTTGGAAGCGACGTTGTTGCCGCCGCCACCACCGCAGCCGGACTGGCGCCATTTGATGGATGAATTGGCAGCGGACGGCGTCAGCGCCTACCGCGCGGTGGTGCGGGAAAATCCGCAATTCGTCGAGTATTTCCGCCAGTCCACCCCGGAGCAGGAGCTGGGGCGCCTGCCCTTGGGCAGTCGCCCGGCCAAACGCCGTGCCGGTGGTATTGAAAGCCTGCGGGCGATCCCGTGGATCTTCGGCTGGACCCAGACCCGCCTGATGCTGCCCGCCTGGCTCGGCTGGGAAGCGGCGTTGAGCAAGGCGCTGGAGCGCGGGGAAGGCGAGTTGCTGGGGCAGATGCGCGAGCAATGGCCGTTCTTCCGCACCCGCATCGATATGCTGGAAATGGTGCTGGCCAAGGCCGATGCCGATATCGCGCGGCTCTATGACGAGCGCCTGGTACAGCCCGAGCTGTTGCCGTTGGGCGCGCATTTACGCGACCTATTGTCGCAGGCCTGCCAGGTGGTGCTTGGCCTGACTGGCCAGTCGCAACTGCTGGCCCATAGCCCGGACACCCTGGAGTTCATCCGCCTGCGCAACACCTACCTCGACCCCTTGCACCTGTTGCAGGCCGAATTGCTGGCGCGCTCGCGTCGCCAGGAAGCGGCACAGGACAGCCCTCTGGAACAGGCGTTGCTGGTGTCCGTGGCCGGTATCGCCGCCGGCTTGCGCAATACAGGCTGAGGTTTTTTGCGTGTGCTCAACGGCTTGCAGATAACCCACGACGGCCGTCCTTAACAGGGCGGTCGGCGTTTAGGGGGGCGGGTTGCACTCAGGCACACCTCTCCTATGACGCATGTGTGGTGCGGGTTTTTCCTACTTTTGGCGGCTTGTGTGGTTAAGGCCTGCTGTGTATCTTGATCAGCCTTTGGCCGTTTGGGCGGCCTGGACCCACATTTTTACGAGATTGGCCCCACGCGGCGAATCCGAGCGTCATCTCTATAAAAAATTGAGGAGCACATCGATGCGCGTCATTCTGCTGGGAGCTCCCGGGGCCGGTAAAGGTACTCAGGCAAAGTTCATCACTGAAAAATTTGGCATTCCACAAATCTCCACCGGTGACATGCTGCGCGCTGCGGTAAAAGCAGGCACCGAGCTGGGCATTAAAGCCAAAAGCATCATGGATGCTGGCGGTCTGGTTTCCGATGACCTGATCATCGCGCTGGTCAAGGACCGTATCGCGCAACCCGATTGCGCCAATGGCTTCCTGTTCGACGGCTTCCCACGCACCATTCCCCAGGCAGAAGCCCTGGTGACGGCAGGTGTCGAGTTGGACGCCGTGGTCGAAATCGCGGTTGAAGACGAAGAGATCGTGCAGCGTATCGCCGGTCGCCGCGTTCACGAGGCCTCGGGTCGCGTGTACCACACCATCTACAACCCGCCGAAAGTCGAAGGCAAGGACGATGTCACCGGTGAAGACCTGGTGCAGCGTAAAGACGACACCGAAGAAACCGTGCGTCATCGCCTGTCGGTCTACCATTCCCAGACCAAGCCGCTGGTGGATTTCTACCAGAAGCTGTCGGCTGCCCAAGGCAAGCCGAAGTACAGCCACATCCCTGGCGTCGGCTCGGTGGAAGCGATCACCGGCAAGGTGCTGCAAGCACTGAGCTGATCGAACCATCGGCTTTACGCACAACGGCCCGCTTGCGGGCCGTTGTTGTTTATACTGGCGCACTTTTTTTCGACTTGGACACCGACACCGATGAGCACCCTGCTGGCCCTGGACACTGCGACTGAAGCTTGCTCGGTTGCCTTGCTGCACGATGGCAAGGTCACCAGCCACTACGAGGTGATCCCGCGCCTGCACGCGCAGAAGCTGTTGCCGATGATCAAGCAACTGCTGGAGGACGCCGGCACGAGCCTGTCGGCCGTGGACGCCATCGCCTTCGGCCGTGGCCCGGGCGCCTTTACCGGCGTGCGTATCGCCATCGGCGTGGTCCAGGGCCTGGCCTTTGCGTTGGAGCGCCCGGTGTTGCCGGTGTCCAACCTCGCCGTACTGGCCCAGCGTGCGTTGCGTGAACACGGTGTACGGCAAGTGGCGGCGGCGATCGATGCGCGGATGGATGAAGTCTATTGGGGCTGCTACCGCGAAACCGACGGCGAGATGCGCCTGGCCGGCGTTGAGGCCGTGCTGCCCCCCGAAGCGGCGGAGTTGCCGAGCGATGCCAGCGGTGATTGGTTCGGTGCCGGTACGGGCTGGGGTTATGGCGAGCGCATCGGTGTGCCGCTGGTTGGCCAGGACGCCACAATGCTGCCGCATGCCGAAGACCTGCTGACCCTGGCGCGCTTTGCGTTCGAGCGTGGCGAAGCGATTGCTGCGGACCAGGCGGCGCCGGTGTATCTGCGCGATAAAGTCGCGCAGACCAAGGCCGAACGCGGGATAATTTGACGTCAAAAGTACGGGTGTTTTTGGCCAAAGCGCGCCAATCGTCAGAATTTGCCCCGGCGTTTAAACCTTTTTCCATTTATGTGTTCTAGTTATCACCAGAGCATTTGCGCGCTACGGATTGCGCCACTAAAATGCCATTACTGATACCGAGTTCGCATCGATGCGTATAGACGGCTTTTCCTCACAGTCCTACCCCCTCAAGCGTAAGCCGCGCAAGGCAAACGTCACGGTAGACGAGTCCGTCGAGGATTCGCCGGACTTCATCGAGGTCCAGTCCGAAGCGTCCAGCCCCCAAGGCGCTGCAAACGCGCGTACCAGTGGTCTTCCTGCCCGCCAGCAAGACATGGTCTTCCCGCGCTCCATGAGCAAAAGCGTCGCCACCGCCCTGGCCAGCTACCTGACCACCGCCGGCTTTGTCGAATGGGATATGGAAGTGCTGGGTCTCGACATCCACATCTGATGCGCCTGCCTTATTTCATCGGTTGCCCGTCCTGGAGTGAAAACGCCTGGCGCGAGTATCTGTACCCTGTCGATGCCCGTTCCAGCGATTACCTCGCCCTCTACTCGCAAGTCTTCAACGCGGTGGAAGGCAACACCACGTTTTATGCGCGCCCGTCGGCCGCCACCGTGCAACGCTGGGCCGAGATCATGCCCGCGGATTTTCGCTTCACTGCCAAGTTCCCCGGTGACATCAGTCACGGTGGCGACCTGCGTGAGCAACTGCCGGCGGCACATAGTTTCGTCGACTTGATGAGCCCGTTGGGTGAGCGCGTTTCGCCGCTGTGGCTGCAATTGTCGGCCAGCTTTTCGCCGCAGCGCCTCGCTGAACTGGCCGGGTTTATCGACGGGCTGGAACGCCCCCTGGCCGTGGAAGTGCGCCACCCGCAATTCTTCGCCAAGGGCGATGCCGAGCGCATGCTCAACCGCCTGCTGCGCGACCGTGGCGTCGAACGGATCTGCCTCGACCCTCGCGCCCTGTTCAGTTGCACATCCACCTCGGCCGCGGTGCTGCATGCCCAGGCGAAAAAACCCAAGGTACCACCGCGTCCGGCGGCGTTGACCCTGTTTCCCCAGGTGCGCTTCATCGGCCACCCCGAGCTTGAAGCCAACGACCCCTTCCTGATCCCGTGGGTGGAAAAGATCGCCGGTTGGATCGAAGAGGGACGCACCCCCTACGTGTTCCTGCACACCTCGGATAATCGCCTCGCCGCGCAACTGGCGCTGCGTTTTCACGCCAAGCTGATGGCACGTTTGCCCGGCTTGCCCGCGTTGCCGACCTTGCACCGCGAACCCGCAGCGCAGCAACTGGGGTTACTCTAAGGCTCCTTTTCCCGCCAGGAGTCAGTCATGGATGCCCAAACCCTTCGCGCCGAAACCTTCAAGGCCCTGCATGCACGCGATCGTGCGTTTGTGATGCCCAACCCGTGGGACGCAGGCTCGGCGATCATGCTCGCCAGCCTCGGCTTCGAAGCCCTGGCCACCACCAGCGCGGGCTACGCGTTCAGCCTGGGGCGCCCGGATGCCGAAGGGGCGCTGTCCCTGGAAGACACCCTGGTCAACGCCACGATGATCGCCAAGGCCACCGCGTTGCCGGTGGCCGCCGACCTGGAAAACGGCTTCAGCGACACCCCCGACGGTTGCGCCCGAACCATTTTGCGCGCGGCGGCCAGCGGTATCGTCGGTGGCTCCATCGAAGATGCCACGGGTATCGCCGTCGACCCGATCTATTCCTTTGACCTTTCCGTCGAGCGTGTGGAAGCTGCGGTCGTTGCTGCGCGCAGCCTGCCATTCCCGTTCATGCTGACGGCCCGTGCAGAAAACCTCCTGCATGGTCGCCTGGATTTGCCTGACACTATTCGCCGCCTGCAGGCCTACGCCGAAGCCGGTGCGGACGTGCTCTATGCGCCGGGGCTGCGCAGTGCCGAGGAGGTGCTGGCGGTGGTCAAGGCCGTGGCCCCCAAACCGGTGAATGTGTTGATGTCCGGCGGCCTGAAACTCAGTGTGGCGCAGTTGAGCGCGATGGGCGTCAAGCGCATCAGCGTGGGCTCGGCCATGGCGCTGGCGGCGTATGGCGAGTTTTACCGCGCGGCGCAGGAGGTGTACCAGTCCGGCACCTTTACCTTCACCGAGCGCTCGATGCCCTACAGCCAGGCCAGCCAATTCTTCAAGGATTAAGCGGCGCGTGTTCGCACGGCGTGGGGCGCGGCGTTGAGGCTTATGCCGCCAGGCGCAGGTTGTTGACGATCAGCGGACGCGCCCAGTGGTAGTCGAAGTCCAGGGCCTTTTGTTGGGCGACCAGCTCTTCTTGCGGGAACGGCGTGGCGGCCGGTGGCAGCAGGTCCAGTTCGAACTCGGCGATCGGCAAATGTAATGGGCGCGGTTCCGGCGCAGCGCCGGGTTCCGGTAGCGGTTGGCCGGCGCTCAGCACGATCGGGCGCACCCAAGTGCTTTCGAAATTCTGCTGGCGCTGCTGGGCGACGATCTCTTCTTGCGGGAATGGCGTGGCGGCCGGTGGCAACAACTCGGTTTCGAATTCGGCAATCGGCAGGAACAGCGGTTCAGGCGGGGCGATCTCGGTGTCTTTCACGTCGCACTCACGCTGGGTGAGGATCTGCGACAGCAGGTCAGCACCAGCACTGGGTTCCACCGCTGGGTCCAGCGGCGCTGGCGCCTTGGCCGCGAGCGCGTCCGGCGTTTCGCCGAGCTGCTCGGCCAACGCGCGGGCGAAGAAGTCCTGCCACACATGACTGACGCCGGCCAGCGCTTGAGTATTGCGCAGGCCGTAGTGGTTGTGGGTCGGCAGTACACCGATGGTTAGCGGAAGAATGTCTGACATTTTTCTCGGTCGACGCTCAGCTCTGGCAAAATACCTGATCCTTGTTTCTATCGGCCGTTGTTGGCCGATCCTTAATATTTTTGAGCGTAGCGATTCATGAGCGAACAACCAGCGGCCAGCCGCATCCAGGTCGAGGCCTTGGCCGACGGCTTCCAGGCCCGCGCCGAACAGTGGGCTGCGCTGCTGGGCTTGCCGCTACAGCTGGCGGATGCGGAGTTTTCCCTGCAAGTCGGGGAGCAAGGCCTGCAGTTGCAACAGCTCGGGCCTGACGCGCCAGGGCCGGTGCGCGTGGATTTCGTCGAAGGCGGCGCGGCGCATCGGCGGTTGTACGGCGGCGGCAGCGGGCAGATGATCGCCAAGGCCGTGGGCATCGCCCAGGGCGTGCGCCCACGGGTGCTGGACGCCACGGCCGGGCTGGGCAAGGACGCATTCGTGCTGGCCAGCCTGGGCTGCGAGATGAGCCTGATCGAACGTCAGCCGCTGATCGGCGCATTGCTCGAGGATGGCCTGGCACGCGCGGCGGAGGATTTTGAGGTGGCGCCGATCGTGGCGCGGATGACGCTGCTCAAGGGCAACTCCATCGAGGTGATGCTCAATTGGCAAGGCGAGCCGCCCCAGGTGATCTACCTCGATCCGATGTTCCCGCACCGTGAGAAAACCGCCCTGGTGAAGAAGGAAATGCGCCTGTTCCGCCCCTTGGTCGGCGATGATCCAGACGCACCGGCCCTGCTGGCGGCGGCGCTGGCCCTGGCCAGTCACCGCGTGGTGGTCAAGCGCCCGCGCAAGGCGCCGTGCATCGAGGGGCCCAAGCCGAGCCATGCGCTGGATGGTAAATCCAGCCGCTACGACATCTATCCGAAAAAGGCACTCAAGTCCTGAGCCTCGCGCTGCAAGCGGTCACCCGTTGCCGCTTGCAGCGGGTTCTCGGCGATAGGCCCGCATAAACAATCCCACCACATCCTGCACGTGGGCTTCGGCCGCTTCCTCGCTCAATTGCCCGCCGCAGCCATACAACAAGCAGAAGTTCGCCGTGCCCTTGAGCAGGCAGAAGAAGTGTTCGGCTGCGGTAAAAGGCTTGTCGATGCTCAGCGCGCCGCTCTGGTCGATGTGCCCGAGCAGACGCTCCATGCCTTGCAACATCCGCATCGGCCCGGCTTCGAAGAAGATCTGCGAGAGTTTCACGTCCTGATTGCCCGTGGTCATCATCAGGCGGTGCAGGTTCACCGATTCCTTGCTGTTGACCAGGCGATGGAAGCGGCGCCCGATATTCAGCAGCACCGTCTCCACAGGCACACCCTCGGGCAGCTCAAAGTACATCACCGGCAACTGTTCTTCGCACTTGGCCATCACGGCGGCGGTGAACAAGGTCTCTTTGTCGGTGAAGTGACTGTAGACGGTCAGTTTTGATACGCCGGCCTCAAGGGCCACGGCATCCATGCTGGTATTTGCGTAACCGTTGCTCAAAAACAGGATTTTCGCTGCTTCGAGGATTGCCTGGCGTTTTGCCATGTCCTTGGGACGCCCAGGGCTACTGGTATTGACAAGATTGTCGGACATTTCCACCTTTAATACTGGACTGGTGAGTTTGGTATTAATAACATACTGCCCAGTATAATTATTCCTAGCACCATTTGCGAAAGGTCCTTCAGCATGCGCAGCATTCTCCTGCCCCTTGCGTTGCCTGCCAGCCTGGTCTTTCTACTCGCCGCCTGCGGCCATGAAGAATCGCCCCAGACTACCCTCCGCCCGGCCATGGTGGTGCAACCACAGCCTGCGGCGCAGACGATGGACAGTTATCCAGGCGAGGTGCGTGCCCGGTACGAACCGGACCTGGCCTTTCGCATCGGCGGCAAGGTCAGCAAACGGCTGGTGGAGGAGGGCGAGCGGGTCAAGGCCAATCAACCGCTGGCGGAACTCGACCCTCAGGATGTGCGCCTGCAACTGGAAGCCACCCGCGCCCAGGTGGCCGCCGCCGAGGCCAACCTGCGGCTGGTGCGTGCCGAGCGTGACCGCTACAAGACCCTGATGGATCGTCAGTTGGTCAGCCGTTCCCAGTACGACAATGCTGAAAATCTGTACCGATCAGGTGAGGCGCGCCTCAAGCAGATCAAGGCCGAGTTCGATGTGTCCAGTAACCAGGCCGGTTATGCCGTACTCCGCGCTCCTCAGGACGGCGTGGTTGCCAAGCGCGCGGTGGAAGTCGGCCAGGTGGTGTCCGCCGGCCAGACCGTGTTCACCCTGGCCACCGATGGCGAGCGTGAAGTGCTGATCAGCCTGCCCGAGCAAGGCTTCGGCCGGTTCAAGATCGGCCAGCCGGTGTCGGTCGAGTTATGGAGCCAGCCGGACCAGCGATTTGCCGGACGTATTCGCGAACTGTCGCCCGCAGCCGATCCGAAATCGCGCACCTTCGCTGCGCGCATCGCCTTCACCGGCGGTAAGGTTCCGGCCGAGTTGGGCCAGAGCGCCCGCGTTTTCATACAGGCAGACGGTGTTATTCCGCTGTCGGTGCCGCTGTCAGCCTTGAGCGCGGAGAACGGCGTGTCCTACGTCTGGCGCGTGCAGCCGGATGACACCCTTGTGCGTACCCCGGTGCGTATCGGCGCCTTTGGCGAAAAAACCGTACCCGTGCTCGAAGGCTTGAGCCCTACCGACTGGGTGATTGCCGCCGGGGTTCATGTGCTCCATGAGGGGCAGCAAGTGCGCCCGGTGGATCGCTCCAACCGGGTGGTGAATCTGGCGGTCAAGGAGTAGTCCCCGATGGGTTTCAATCTTTCCGAATGGGCGTTGCGTAATCGCCAGATCGTACTGTTCCTGATGCTCCTGCTGGCGGTGGTCGGCACTTTGTCCTACACCAAGCTTGGGCAAAGCGAAGACCCGCCGTTCACCTTCAAGGCCATGGTGATCAAGACCAATTGGCCCGGTGCCACGGCCCAGGACGTGTCGCGCCAGGTCACCGAACGCATCGAGAAAAAGCTCATGGAGACCGGTGAGTACGAGCGCATTGTGTCTTTCTCGCGCCCCGGCGAATCCCAGGTCACCTTCATCGCCCGCGACGCCATGCGCTCGGCGCAGATTCCCGAGCTGTGGTACCAGGTGCGCAAGAAGATCAGCGATATTCGCCAGACCTTGCCGCCGGATATCCAGGGACCGTTTTTCAACGATGAATTCGGCACCACCTTCGGCAATATCTACGCCCTGACCGGCGACGGCTTTGACTATGCCGTGCTCAAGGACTACGCCGACCGCATCCAGATTCAACTGCAGCGCGTGCCGGATGTGGGCAAGGTCGAACTGCTCGGCCTGCAGGATGAGAAGATCTGGATCGAGCTGTCCAACCTCAAACTCGCCACGCTCGGCTTACCGCTGGCCGCTGTTCAACAAGCGCTGCAGGAGCAGAACGCGGTCTCCACTGCCGGCTTCTTTGAAACTCCGACTGAGCGCGTGCAACTGCGGGTGTCGGGTAACTTCAAGAGTGTGGAAGAGATTCGCAGCTTCCCGATTCGCGTAGGTGACCGAACCTTCCGTATTGGCGATGTGGCCGACATCCACCGTGGCTTCAATGATCCACCGGCGCCGCGCATGCGCTTTATGGGCGAAGACGCGATCGGTCTGGCCGTCGCCATGCACGAGGGCGGCGACATTCTGGTGTTGGGCAAAGCCCTCGAAGGCGAGTTCGCACGCCTGCAGAAGAACCTTCCGGCGGGCATGCAACTGCGCAAGGTGTCGGACCAACCGGCGGCGGTGAAAACCGGTGTCGGAGAATTCGTCCGGGTACTGGCCGAGGCGCTGGGCATTGTCTTGCTGGTGAGTTTTTTCTCCCTCGGTATACGCACTGGCATGGTCGTGGCCCTGGCGATTCCGCTGGTGCTGGCGATGACCTTTGCCTGCATGTACTACCTCGGCATCGGCTTGCATAAGATCTCCCTCGGCGCGCTGGTGCTGGCCCTGGGCTTGCTGGTGGATGACGCGATCATCGCCGTGGAAATGATGGCGATCAAAATGGAGCAGGGTTACGACCGCCTTAAAGCGGCCAGTTTTGCCTGGACCAGTACCGCGTTCCCGATGCTGACCGGTACGCTGATCACGGCGGCCGGCTTCCTGCCGATTGCCACCGCGCAGTCGAGTACCGGTGAATACACCCGTTCGATCTTCCAGGTAGTGACCATCGCGTTGCTCGCCTCGTGGGTCGCGGCCGTGGTGTTCGTGCCGTACCTGGGCGAAAAACTCCTGCCGGACTTGGCGAAAATTCATGCGGCTAAACACGGCGCTGACGGTCCCGATCCCTACGGCACACCGTTCTACCAGCGTGTCAGACGTTTGCTGGAGTGGTGTGTCAGTCGGCGCAAGACCGTGATCGTGCTGACGCTGCTGCTGTTTGTCGGCTCGGTCGCACTGTTTCGTTTTGTGCCGCAACAGTTCTTCCCGGCTTCCGGCCGCCTGGAGTTGATGGTCGACCTGAAACTCGCCGAGGGCGCGTCCCTGAGCAACACCGCTGGCCAGGTCAAGCGCCTGGAAGCCCTGCTCAAGGAACACGCCGGCATCGACAACTACGTGGCCTATGTCGGCACCGGTTCGCCGCGCTTCTATCTGCCCCTCGACCAGCAACTGCCGGCCGCCAGCTTTGCGCAGTTCGTGGTGTTGGCCAAGTCCATCGAAGAGCGCGAAAGCTTGCGCATCTGGTTGATCGAAACCCTCAACGAGCAGTTCCCCGACCTGCGTTCACGGGTCACACGCCTGGAAAACGGCCCGCCCGTGGGTTACCCGGTGCAGTTTCGCGTGACCGGCGAGCATATCGACGAAGTCCGTGCCCTGGCGCGTAAAGTGGCGGCCAAGGTGCGCGAAAATACCCACGTAGCTAACGTGCATCTGGACTGGGAGGAACCGAGCAAGATCGTCTACCTCAATATCGACCAGGACCGTGCGCGCGCCCTCGGTGTGAGTACCGCCAACCTGTCGAAATTCCTGCAGAGTTCTCTGACCGGCGCCAGCGTCAGCCAGTACCGGGAAGACAACGAGTTGATCGAAATCCTCCTGCGCGGCACTGTCCATGAGCGCACTGAACTGTCGCTGCTGCCGAGCCTGGCCGTGCCGACCGACAACGGCAAAAGCGTCGCTCTGTCGCAGATCGCCACCCTCGAATACGGCTTCGAGGAAGGCATCATCTGGCACCGTAACCGCCTGCCCACCGTGACCGTGCGCGCCGACATCTACGGCAAGGAACAACCGGCGACCCTGGTTCAGCAGATCCTGCCGACCCTCGAAGGCGTGCGTGCCGAACTGCCGGACGGCTACCTGCTGGACGTCGGCGGTACCGTCGAGGACTCGGCCCGCGGGCAGAATTCGGTCAAGGCCGGTGTGCCGCTGTTTATCGTGGTGGTGCTGACGCTGCTGATGCTGCAACTGCGCAGCTTCTCACGCACGGTAATGGTATTTCTCACGGCGCCCCTGGGGCTGATCGGGGTCACGCTGTTCCTGCTGGTGTTCCGCCAACCCTTCGGCTTCGTGGCCATGCTCGGCACCATCGCCCTGTCAGGAATGATCATGCGCAACTCGGTGATTCTGGTGGACCAGATCGAACAGGACATCAAGGCAGGGCTGGCGCCGTGGCAGGCGATTATCGAAGCCACTGTCCGACGCTTCCGGCCGATTGTTCTCACAGCGCTCGCGGCGGTACTCGCGATGATCCCGCTGTCACGCAGTGTGTTCTTCGGGCCGATGGCAGTGGCGATCATGGGCGGGTTGATTGTGGCGACGGCATTGACGTTGCTGTTCCTGCCCGCGCTTTATGCTGCATGGTTTCGTGTCAGGAAAACGGGTGACCAAGAGTAAGGAGAACAGGCGTATGTATATAAGTGCCTACGCCTGATGCACGCTGAAGAAAGTGTAAGGTGAGTGGGGAATGCCTGAAGCCGCGACAGCGGTTAATGGTGCCAGGATATCTCTCGCAGGACTAATCAGAGGGCCGGCAGTTTCTTCTCGACGGTTTTTATAATCGATGTATTAGTGTCGGCCAGGGGGGCGATCTTTTGAAGGGTCAGGTCCAGGTGGGCAACTGAGTCGATATAAAGATGGCAGACAAAACTGTCGTCCCCGGTGATTTTGTAGCACACCACACATTCAGCCATTTGCGCGAGCAACTGTTCAACCTGTTGGAATTTTCCAGTCAGGGGTTTAACCCTGACCAGCGCTTGCAATGCAAAGCCCAGGGCCTGGGCATCCAACTCCACGCTGAACCCGCTGATGACCCCCGACCCTTCCAGACGCTTGAGGCGTTCGCTGCAGCCGGGGGCCGATAACCCCACCTGTCGGCCGAGGGCGCGAATAGACGCGCGGGCGTTCTGGTGGAGGGCGACAATCAGCGCACGATCAATAGGGTCAAGTGTCTGGTCGCCCTTTGTAAGCTTTTTCATTAGATGGACCTTACGAATTTTGATGAAATCGCGTGAAAATCTTACATACCATACACGGATGAAAAAAGAATAGACCTTTTCAAGGTGCCCACCTATTGTTTGATCAGCGGGCCCTGCAATATTGCGCCGCTCACTTAACGCTGTGTTGTGATGTTTCTATTGCAACTTTATCTATATTGTCGAGGGCGCGAGATGAGCTACATACTTGATGCAAGCTCGCTTGCAATCACTTCACAATAATAACTTCCCTGCCGAAAAAGTATTTTCGCTGCGTCATGAGTTTGCCCGACATAAGAGGATCCAATGGCGTGATCGACTTCATGAAAAACCACAGAGCCGTCTACTACTGCCATGAACACGGGCTGCCTCGCTAAGCCGTCACGAATGTTCTTCAAAGGGGAAGCGTATGCCCGACATTGCACTGTCCGTTTACCAGGCGATATTTACCTTCGCCGTCGCCGCCATCGCGCTGCTTGCCAGTCCAGGCCCGGCGACCCTGGCGCTGGCGGCGAGTGGGGCTGCTTATGGCATGAGGCGTTCAACTCGGTTTTTCGTGGGGATCACGTTGGGCCTGGTGATCGCGATGGCATTGGTTGCTTCCGGCCTCTATGTGGTTCTGCACAGTTTTCCGATGCTGGCGACGGCACTGACGGTCATCTCCATTGTTTATATTGTGTGGCTGGCCTACCAGATTGCTACCGCGCCGCCCATCAGGGATGAGCAGTCCGTGATCACGCCGGGCTGGGGCGCCGGGTTTGTGCTGGGTGTGGCGAATATCAAGGCCTATGCCGCATTCGCCGCGTTGCTGGGCAGTTTCACCCTGGGCGCCGCACCTGCCTGGGAGCAAGGTGCGAAAGCCTTGATCTGTCTGCTGGTGTGTGTGGTATTCGACGTTCTGTGGCTCTTTGCCGGCAGTCGAATGCGCAAGTTATTCATCCACCCCACTTGGAGCCGACGACTTAACGTAAGCTTCGCGATTTTGATGGTCGCGACGGTTGCCTGGTCAATCACGCTGACGCAATAGCGCTTTCGCTGGGAAGACCATTGAATAGTTCCGCCCGAGGATAGTTTTCATGTTTGGGACTGTGTCTGCTCTGGTGTTATTACTGGTCGTGCCTGGACCGACCAATACCCTGTTAATGCGCGCAGGGGTTCTGTTTGGGTTTGCAGCATCATGGCGCATGGCATTTATCGAATGCCTGGCGTACCTGCTTCAGGTCTCTGTTTGGGGGGCGGTGTTGTTCTATGTGTCGGCCTGGTCCCCCTGGGTCGTGAAAGTGACGCAGACGGCTGCCATCTGCTATCTGCTCCAACTGTCCTTCACGTTGTGGCAGCGCAAGAGCACAGCCGTCGACCCAGGTACGGACCGTTTCTCTGGGCTGCACTTCTTCTGGCTGACGGTGATGAACCCCAAGGGCCTGTTGATTGTTTCGTTTATTGCGCCGATCAGCGCATTTGCCACGTTGCAAGGGTACGCCCGGTTCATGACCACGCTCGCGTTGGTGGTGATACCTGTAGGGTTTGCCTGGATCTTGCTGGGCAGTCGGTTCGAAGGGGGGCAAAAGGCGTGGCTGACGCCGTTGAGAATCAACCGAGCAACCTCGATGGTCATCGGGTGTTTTGCCACGGTTCTATTGGGGCGCCTGGCCGATTCTATTTTCAACTGACGCGAGGCAGTATTTCACACGCAGGACGGAACCATTTTTGCCCTTGCTTCCACACAGGATTAGTCGACCGAGCGGTTCCCGTGTATGAGATGCGGGGCAGTGAGTTGGCGCTAATCTGAATAGGAAGGAGTGTGTATGCTTTTACTACCTTTGCTGGCGTTACCGATGCAAGTCGCGGGCTCGATGCTTGGGCTGGGAAATATGTTTGGACAGAATCAGCCAAACGCCAATCGCGATATCAATATTAATATCAACAACGATAGCCATAACTTCAATGCGTCGTCGTCCAGCTCTCATCACTCACACATGTCTCACGGTGGTGCCCGACGAGCGTCGCACATCCATTATTGAGCCTACTCATCGACGCTGCCGGGCGTGAGCGTGCGGCGCCTGGTTCGGGGGCCTGATAGACGGTTCGGCGAAAAATCAAGGCCCTGACGATGTCAGGGCCTTTTTTTCAGCTCAGGTCGCGTGGCGTTACAGCGCGCCAAACACCTTCTTCGCCAGACTGGTCGCCGCTGCCGCCGGGTTTTTGCGAATGGTCTCTTCCTGCTGCGCAATCATCTTGAACAAACCATCCAGCGCTTGTTCGGTCACATAGTTTTCGACGTTGGCACTTTTGGCATCGACCGCGCCAAACGCCGCGGCCTTGCCGGCCAGCGCGTTGTACTGCTGCGCCACGCCGACCTTGTCGGTGGCGGCCTTGACGATCGGCAGGAACTTGGCGCGGATGGCTTCGCGGCTGCTTTTGTTCAGGTACTGGGTGGCCGAATCCTGGCCGCCGGTGAGAATGCCCTTGGCATCGCTCACGCTCATGTTTTTCACCGCGTTGACCAGGATTGGCTGGGCTTGGGTCACGGCGGTTTCGGCGGCTTTGTTCATGCTGGTTTCCAACTGCTCGACCTGGTCACCCATGCCGAACATCTTCAGCTTGTCGGCGACTTTGCCCAGTTTTCCCGGCAGGCCGATCTTGACGTCGGGGTTGTTGCTGAAACCACCCGGTACACCCAGTTGTTTCACGGCGATCTGTGCGCCTTGGGTCAATGCATCCTTGAGGCCGCCGGCGGCGTCGCCCTGGGACAGGCTGCCAAGATCCAGGGCCATGGCGTTGGCACCGAGCAGCAGGCCGGCGCACAGGGCGGTGAGACGAAGGGAATTACGGAGCATGGGCGCTTCCTTATGATCTGGAAATAATCAGTGTGCGACCGCATCAACCCGCAGGCGCAGCGGTTGAACGTCTTGGCCATTGAGTTGCACAGGGTGCCGCTCGGTGGTGATGAACAGTAGCTTGCCCTCCACTTCGATGCGAGCGCTGACCGAGTAACTGTGGCCCGGCTTGACCTGGGCCGGGTCATAGCTCAAGTGGAACGGCAATGGCACCTGGCCTTTGACCGGGCCTTTCTGTTCGGCCAGGGTCACGGCCGGCGCGTCCATCAGCGATACGTCCTGCAGGCTGACGCTCAAGATGGCTGTCGGCGGCAGCGCGATGCGTTGCAGGTAGAACACTTCGCCATCGAGGCTGGCCTTGGGCGCGGGATTCATGGAATGGCAGGCGCCGAGCAGGGCGGTCAGGCCCAGGAGGATGATCTTTTTCATGGTGCAGCTCCTTTTCAACGGCGCCGTAACCCAGCGACGCCTTATTCAATTTAGCGGCTTTCTTCCGGTTTGCGGGCTTCGGCTTCGACCGGCGCTTCGGCCGCGCCGTCGACGCGGTGCAGGGCAACCTGGCGGATCGACAGGCGAATCTCAGCCGGCAGCACCCGTTTCGCCGCGCCTTCAGCCAGTTCGCCGAGCAGGTCGTGATAGCTCAACTTGCCGGCTTCGTCGCGGCGCAGCACATCTTGCTCCAGCAACGTCTGAATAAAATGTCGGAAAAGGCTCTTGTCGAAGAACTCCGGGGCATTGAGGCCATGCAGGATCGATAGGCGCTGGGCCATGATCGTACACAGGTCTTCCAGCTCTTCGGCGCTGATGCTGTTCCGGCCGCTGTTGAGCAGCAGCGAAATCGCCATGTAGAAGCGTTGCAGGGTCTGGGCGATGCTCTTGGACAGCAGTGTCAGCAGCACAAAGTGCCGCGAACTCGGCGCCGGGCGCAGGTACACGTTGTTCTCGAAACGCAGCAGGCCTTGTTCGACAAACGCCTCCAGCCACTGGTCGATCACCGTGTCCAGTTCCTCCAGCGACCAGCGGATAAACAGCTCTGACTGCAGGTATGGGTACAGCGCACGGGTGTAGCGCAGAATCTGCTCGCGGCTCATCCGCGAGCTGCTCTGGAAGAAGCTCGCCAGCAGCGCCGGCAAGGCAAAGATATGCAGCACGTTGTTGCGGTAGTAGGTCATCAGGACGGCGTTCTGCTCGTCCAGGTACAGAATCTTGCCGAGAGCATCGCTCTGTTCCGACAGCAGGTTCATGTCCTTGACGTGCTTGATCAACGCCATGCCATCCCCTTCGGGCAGGGTGGTATGCGGCGAGTAGGGCACCCGGCGCAGCAGCGCCAGGTACAGGTCCAACTGGCGGGCCATGGCCTGTTCGTCCAGGGCCAGGCGCGTGGTCGACAGCAGCGCCAGGGCCACCAGGTTCACCGGGTTGATCGCCGCCGCTTCGTTCAAATGGCGCGCCACCCGCTCGCCGAGGCGGTTGGTGGTTTGGTTGAGCCACGCCGGTTTGTAGTGCGGGCCCAGTTCCTGGGCACGCCAGCCCGGTTGTTCGGCGTCGAGGAATTGCGCCAGTTTGATCGGTTCACCGAAGTTGACCGCGACCTGGCCAAAGCGCTGCTTGAGCGCACCGACCACCTTGAAAATATCGAAGATCGACTCTTTCTTCTTGCTCGCGCCGCGCAGCTCACCGAGGTAGGTACGGCCTTCGAGCACACGCTCGTAACCGATATACACCGGCACGAACACGATCGGCATGCGCGAGGAGCGCAGGAAGCTGCGCAACGTGATCGCCAGCATGCCGGTTTTCGGTTGCAGCATGCGCCCGGTGCGCGAGCGTCCGCCTTCGACGAAGTACTCCACGGGGAAACCCTTGGTGAACAGGGTGTGCAGGTATTCGTTGAACACCGAGGTGTACAGCGGGTTGCCCTTGAAGGTGCGGCGCATGAAAAACGCACCGCCGCGGCGCAGCAGGCTGCCGATCACCGGCATGTTCAGGTTGATGCCGGCGGCGATGTGCGGTGGGGTCAGGCCGTTCTTGAACAGCAGGTAGGACAGCAGCAGGTAGTCGATATGGCTGCGGTGGCAGGGTACGTAGATCACCTCGTAACCCTGGGCAACCTGTTGCACACCCTCGATGTTATTGACCTTGATGCCGTCGTAGATCTTGTTCCAGAACCAGCTCAGTACCACTTCCAGGAAGCGGATCGCGGTGTAGGTGTAGTCCGAGGCGATTTCGTTGCCGTAGCGCAGGGCCAGGGCCTTGGCTTTTTCCGGGCTGATCTTCTCGCGTTCGGCTTCATCGAGGATGGCCTGGCGCACCAGCGGCATATTCACCAAGCCCTTCACCAGGTTGCGGCGGTGGGACAGGTCGGGGCCGATCACTGCGGTTTTCAGGTTGCGAAAGTGTACGCGCAGGATGCGTTGGGCCATGCGAACGGTGCGTTCGTGGCCTTTATTGTGCTCGATCAATTCACGCAGGTTGATAGGCGCGGAGAATTGGACGCGGGTCTTGCGCCCCAGGATCAGGATGCTCAGCAGCCGGCGCAGGCGCCCGGTGACGGCCCAGCTGTCGGCGAACAGCAGTTTCCATGGGCTGGACTCGCTGTCGGGCGACTGTCCCCAGAACACGCTGACCGGAATGATTTGTGCATTCTCTTGTGCGTGCGCGCTGAGGGTATTGACCAGGCGGGTCAGGGTCGGCGGCGCGCCGCGTTTGTCCTGGCGGCCGAGCCAGTCCGGCTCTGGCGTGAGGTAGAAGAACGCCGCGGGTTCCAGCAACGGCCCGACCGCTACCGGCAGCACCGGGCGCGGTAGGCCGGCCTTGGTGCACTCGGTATCGACCACGGCCAATTCGGTGAGGGAGGGTGATTGCAGGACGTAGAACACCGGCCGGCTGCGGTCGAGGTTAAGGGTAAGGGACGACTGGTTGATCGTCTCTGAGCGAACCCAGAGGTACAACAGTCGGCGCAAGGTGCCAAACACCAGACGGCGGAACGGGGAGCGGGTCATAGGCGAGCTGCTTCAAGTGGAAAAAACCGAGCAGGTGCTCGGGTGGGTAGTGTGCCGTATTCACCGAAAATCGGCAAAAAAGCAGCGATGTAAAGTTGAGTTGATCGTTTTTGAGCCTGTCTTATACTCGGCAGTTCAACGCGACCGACTCGACAATAACAATCATGTGGGAGTGAACAGATGACAACGCGCGAAACCGGTAATGTGAAGTGGTTCAACGATGCCAAGGGATATGGCTTTATTCAGCGTGAAGACGGCAAGGATGTGTTCGTACACTACCGCGCCATCCGCGGTGAAGGGCACCGTTCCCTGGCCGAAGGCCAGCAGGTGGAATACGCCGTGGTGAGCGGCGAGAAGGGCTTGCAGGCAGAGGATGTGGTGGGTTTGTAATGCGGGTTTTTGTTACACCGTAGAACCCATGTGGGAGGGGGCTTGCTCCCGATCGCGTTGGATCAGTCACTAAATGTATTGACTGGCCCACCGCGATCGGGGGCAAGCCCCCTCCCACATTTGATTGGGTTCGCAATTGCGGATCAGGTGGTTTTCCAGGTGATCTGTTCTTCACCGTCTTCGCTGATGCGAATCCAGGTGTCGGCACTTTCCTCGCCTTCTTCCTCAACCCAGCTGCCCGGTGCGCAACGCACTTCGACGTTCAGCGCGGCAAAGGCGGCGCGGGCGCAGGCGATGTCGTCTTCCCACGGGGTCTGATCGCTTTCCAGGTACAGGCTGTTCCATTTGCCTACCGCCTTGGGCAGCCAGGTAACAGGCACGTCGCCGGCCGTGCACTTGTAGGTCTGGCCGCGCTGGACCCAGGCGGTGCAAGGGCCAAGGGCGGCGCCCAGCCAGGCGGCGATGGCCTTGTGGTCGACGTCGGCGTCCTTCAGGTAAATCTCGATATCAGGTTGGCGCATGGATGTTCCTCGTTGCGGGATTCGAAAATCCATTCGCGGATTCAGGGTGGGCGGAGTGCCCGAAAAGTCGGTTATTGAAGCACGAAATAATCGTAGCGCATCGATACGCTGACCCGCAGCGGTTCGGCATGCTCGATTACCTCGGTGCGGCGCTCGGCGCTGGCGCGCCAGCCGTGAGGGGTCATGGCCAGCAGGTTGGCACGGTCTTTCGGGTCCGCCAGGCTCAGCGTGAACTCGAGGGTTTCGCTGTGCGCAAGGCTCATGCCGTCCGGCACCAGGGCCAGGTGTTTGTCGTCGGTGTACTCGCGCACTTCGTCGTACAGGCGCTCGCGCAGCTCCATCAGGTGACCGCGGGTCGGGCCGACTTTCATCAAGCCGCCGCCGGGGCTGAGCAGGCGTTTGGCCTCTTGCCAGTCCAACGGGCTGAACACGCTGGCGAGAAACTGGCAGCTGGCATCGGCCAACGGCACGCGGGCCATGCTGGCGATCAACCAGGTCAGTGCCGGGTTGCGCTTGCACGCACGCTTGACCGCTTCCTTGGAGATATCCAGGGCATAGCCATCGGCGTGGGGCAGGGCGTCGGCGATTTGTGCGGTGTAGTAACCCTCGCCACAACCGATGTCCACCCAGCGCTGCGGTGCTTGTTGCGCGGCCAGTTGCGCCAGGCGCTTGGCCACCGGGGCGTAGTGGCCGGCGTTGAGGAAGTCGCGGCGCGCCTCGACCATGGCGAGGTTGTCGCCCGGGTCGCGGCTGTTTTTGTGCTGCACCGGCAACAGGTTCAGGTAACCCTGGCGCGCGCGGTCGAAACGGTGTCCGACCGGGCACGCCACGCCATTGTCCACCGCGTGGAGCGGTGCGCTGCAAATGGGACAGGCCAGCATCAGGCGAGCAACTTGATCAGGGTCTGGTAGTAGATTTCGGTCAGCACGTCGAGGTCGCTGGCCAGAATGCGCTCGTTGACCTGATGGATCGTCGCGTTGACCGGGCCCAACTCGACCACCTGGGTGCCGAGGGTCGCGATGAAGCGCCCGTCGGACGTACCGCCGCTGGTGGACGCCTGGGTCTCGCGACCGGTGACTGCCTTGATGCTGGCGGACACCGCATCGAGCAAGGCCCCCGGTTCGGTGAGGAACGGCAGGCCGGACAGCGCCCAGTCTATGTGCCAGTCCAGGGCGTGTTTGTCGAGGATCGCGGCAACGCGCTGTTGCAGGCCTTCCACGGTGGATTCGGTAGAGAAGCGGAAGTTGAACACCGCTGTCAGGTCACCGGGGATCACGTTGGTCGCGCCGGTGCCGGCGTTGAGGTTGGAGATCTGGAAGCTGGTCGGCGGGAAGAAGGTGTTGCCGTCGTCCCAATGCTCGGCGGCCAGTTCCGCCAGTGCCGGGGCAGCCAGGTGGATCGGGTTCTTCGCCAGGTGCGGGTAGGCCACGTGACCTTGCACGCCGCGCACGGTCAGGGTAGCGCCGAGGGAGCCGCGACGGCCGTTCTTGACCACATCGCCGACCAGGCTGGTGCTGGACGGTTCGCCGACGATGCACCAGTCCAGACGCTCCTTGCGCGCGGCCAGGCGTTCGATCACGGCCTTGGTGCCGTGGTGCGCCGGGCCTTCTTCATCGCTGGTGATCAGAAAGGCCACCGAGCCCTTGTGGTCCGGGTAGTCCTGCACGAAGCGCTCCGACGCCACCAGCATCGCCGCCAGGCTGCCTTTCATGTCCGCTGCGCCGCGGCCGCAGAGCATGCCGTGGTCGTCGATCAGCGCGTCGAACGGATCGTTCTGCCAGGCCTGCACCGGCCCGGTCGGGACCACGTCGGTGTGGCCGGCAAAGCACAGCACCGGGCCGTCGTGCTTGCCGTGGGTGGCCCAGAAGTTATCTACGTTTTCGATACGCATCGGCTCAAGCTGGAAACCGGCGTCGCCCAGGCGCTGCATCATCAGCTTCTGGCAATCGGCGTCGATCGGCGTCACCGAGGGACGGCGGATCAGGTCGATGGCAAGTTGAAGGGTCGGCGAAAGGTCGGCATGGGCCGTCATGGGAAACTCCGGAAATCGAGGCGGCGACGTTCTAATTGACTGTAGGAGCGAGCTTGCTCGCGAAAAACGCAAGAGCACCGCGTTCATTCAAGATGTTCGCGTGATCGTTGATGATTTTCGCGAGCAAGCTCGCTCCTACAGTGATATGTGCAAGGCTTACAAAACGGCCGTTATCTTATAGCAAAACGGCGGCCAGAGGCCGCCGTTTAGTGCATTGCACACGTTTTTACAGCGCGGTGGCCGGCTCTGCCTTCGGCGCCGGTTTCGGCAGCGACGACAGGAACGCCATGATCAACGCCGCCACATACGGCAGCGACTGCACCAGCAGCATCACCACCCAGAAGCGCATGTCGGCGCTCGGCAGGCCCTGCACCAGGTAGATCCCCAGCGCCGCGCCCCACAACAGCAGCATGATGAACATCTCTTCGCGGGCTTCGGAAATCGCTACCCAGAAGCCGTGGTTATCCGCGTTTTTCGGTGTACGAAAGAACGGAATGCTGGTGGTGAAGAAGCCATACAGCACCGCTTTGGCGATGGTGTGGGACAACGCCAGGCCGGCCAGCGCCGCACAGAACGCATCCTTGAGGTTAACCCCCACGGCACGACGGTACAGGAAGATGATCTTGCCCACCTTGAACACGAACAACGCCAACGGCGGGATCGCGAAAATCAGCAACGGCGGGTCGACCCGGGTCGGCACGATGATCATCGCCGCCGACCACAACAGCGCGCCGACGGTGAAGAAGATGTTCATGCCATCCGCCACCCACGGCAACCAGCCCGCGAGGAAGTGGTAGCGCTGGCCACGGGTCAGCTCAGTGTCCTTGCCGCGCAGCAGGCTGGCGGTGTGACGCTTGATGATCTGGATCGCGCCATAGGCCCAGCGGAAACGCTGTTTCTTGAAGTCGATGAAGGTGTCGGGCATCAGGCCCTTGCCGTAGCTTTCGTGGTAATACGCGGCCGACAGGCCTTTCTCGAACACGCGCAGGCCGAGTTCGGCGTCTTCGCAGATGCACCAGTCGGCCCAGCCCAGCTCTTCGAGCACCGAGCGACGGGTCATGGTCATGGTGCCGTGCTGGATGATCGCGTCGCGGTCGTTGCGGGTGACCATGCCGATATGGAAGAAGCCTTTGTATTCGGCGTAGCAGAGCTTCTTGAAGGTGCTTTCGTTCTGGTCGCGATAATCCTGCGGCGACTGCACCACGGCGATTTTCGGGTCGGCGAAGTGCGGCACCATGTGCTTGAGCCAGTTCGGCGACACGCAGTAGTCCGAGTCGATCACCGCGATCACTTCGGCATCCTTGGCGGTGTGCGGGATCAGGTAGTTCAACGCGCCGCCCTTGAAACCGGCCAGGGGCGCGACGTGGAAGAACTTGAAGCGCGGGCCCAGGGTTGCGCAGTAGTCGCGCACCGGTTCCCACACCGCCGGGTCTTTGGTGTTGTTGTCGATGATCAGGACTTCGTAGTCCGGGTAGTCGAGGGCGGCCAGGGCATCGAGGGTCTGTTTGACCATCTCTGGCGGCTCGTTGTAGCACGGCACATGGATCGACACTTTCGGGCGGTAGTCCGAGTCCCCCACGACCGGCAGGAATTCACGCCGACGTTTGTGGGTCCAGACCGCTTCCGCCAGTTCATGGGCTTCGGCCAGCAGCACGATAAACACGCCCAGGGCGCCGAGCGCCAGGAGGAAGCCGACCGTCAGGCTGAACCAGGTGCTGTATTGCTGGCTGTAGTCGTAGCCGATCCACACCAGCACCGAACCGCACAGGAACGCGATAAAGGTCAGGAAGGTCCGGCCGCGTTGGCGCAGGGCCGAGCCGTCGATCATCAGCAGGGTCAACGACAGCAGTGCAAGCACCACCGAACCGATGGCCAGCACGCGCCATTGCGGGATCGCGACCACCGGTCCTTCGAAGTTGAATTTCTGCTGACGCGCGGCGTTGTACACGCCCCAGTAGGCGCCGACCGAGCCTTCGTCGCTGGCTTTCCACGGTTGGTCGAAGGCCTCGATCACGAAGTAGTTGAAGCCCTGGCGGTTCAGCTTGTTCACCAGCGTGCGCAGGTAAATTGCCTGGTCGGCGGGAGACGCATCAGCACCGCCACGCATGCGGCCGTTGCTCGGCCAGCCGACTTCCGACAGCAGCAGCGGCTTTTTCGGGAAGGTCTTCTTCAGATCCCGTGCGCGGTCGAGTACGAATTGGCCCGCCTGGTCCACCGGAATATGTTCCCAGTACGGCAGGATGTGCGCGGCGATCAAGTCGACGTGCTTGGCCAGTTGTGGGTTGTGCTCCCAGATGTGCCATTGCTCGGAGGTGGTCACCGGCACCTTGACGGCCGCGCGCACGCGATCCAGCAACACGATCAGTGCTTCGGGGGTGATCTCTTTACGGAACAACGCTTCGTTGCCGACCACCACGCGCACGACGCTGCGCGAGCTGTTGGCGATCTCGATGGCGCGCTGGATCTCGCGTTCGTTGCGTTCCAGGTCCGGGCTGATCCAGATCCCCAGGGTGACGCGCAGGCCGAACTCTTCCGCCAGCTTGGGGATGTCTTCCAGAGTGCCGTCGACCGAGTAGGTCCGGATGTTGTCCGTCAACTTGCTCATGATCTCCAGATCGCGACGCATCTGGTCGTCGGTCGGGTACTGGTCTTTCTGTGGGTACTGGCCTTGTTGAAACGGCGAGTAGGAAAAACCGGAGATCTGTTCAGGCCAGTTGGGGGCAGTGACCGGGCGGTTGATCAGCGCCCAGAAGCCGGTGAACAGCGCGGCAATTGCCAGCACCACCACCAGGTTGAGTCCAAATTTACGCGATGACATGGCTATTTCGGGTTCCAAAAGGTGTGGAACGAAAAGAGGTGTCGGCCTACGCCGAACGGCGCGCATCCTACACCGGCCCTTCCCTGAGCGTACAGCAGACTGAGAAAAGCCGGACGTTAGTCCGCGAATCTCCAGCTAAGTTCTTTACGTGTATCGCGAAGTTTCGAACTTGTCCTGGCAAAGCCCTATAATGCGCGCCGGTTTTTGGGGTAATGGTCATGAGTACAGAAGATCCGCGGTTTGCAGGCGTCGCCCGCTTGTATGGCATTGAAGGCCTGGAGCGCTTGAAAGCGGCCCATGTGGCGATCGTCGGCGTCGGCGGCGTAGGCTCATGGGCGGCGGAAGCCATCGCCCGTTGTGGGGTGGGCGAGATCTCGTTGTTTGATTTGGATGATGTCTGCGTCAGCAACAGCAACCGTCAGCTGCATGCCCTCGACAGCACCGTGGGCAAGCCCAAGGTCGAGGTGATGGCTGAGCGCCTGCGCGGCATCAACCCGGACTGCACGGTGCATGCCGTGGCGGATTTCGTGACCCGCGAGACCATGGCCGAGTACATCACCCCCAACATCGACTGCGTGATCGACTGCATCGACGCCGTCAACGCCAAGGCGGCACTGATCGCCTGGTGCAAGCGCCGCAAGATCCAGATCATCACCACCGGCGGCGCTGGCGGGCAGATCGACCCGACGTTGATCCAGGTCTGCGACCTGAACCGCACCTTCAACGACCCGCTGGCCTCGAAAGTGCGCTCCACCCTGCGCCGTGACTATGGCTTCTCGCGCACGGTGACCCGCCATTACAGCGTGCCGTGTGTGTTTTCCACCGAGCAACTGCGCTATCCGAAGCCGGACGGCAGCATCTGCTTGCAGAAGAGTTTTGTCGGCGACGGCGTGAAGCTGGACTGCGCCGGCGGGTTTGGCGCGGTGATGATGGTCACTGCAACCTTCGGCATGGTGGCGGCGACCAAGGCGGTGGACAAGATCGTGGCCGGGGTGCGCCGGCCTTCCGATCGGGTCAAACCTTCTTAAACCTCAAGGCCTTGCACCATTCAAATGTGGGAGGGGGCTTGCCCCCGATAGCGGTGGTTCAGTCAATGTATTCAGTGACTGACACTCTGCTATCGGGGGCAAGCCCCCTCCCACATTGGGTTTTATGTACGGCTTAGTTCGCGCATGCGCTGCAGCACGGCGTTCAGGCCATTGCTGCGCGACGGCGACAACTGGCGGGACAGCCCCAGTTGATTGAACCAGTCCGGCAAGTCGACCGCCTGCAACTCGGCGGCCGACAGCCCGTTGACCCGCGCCAGCAGCAACGCCACCAGCCCACGGATCATGCGCGCTTCGCTGCTGGCGGCGAACTGCCAGTGGCCGTCGGATAAACGCCCGACCAGCCATACCAGGCTCTCGCAGCCTTGCACCAGATTGGCCTCGACCTTGTCTTCGTCCGCCAGCGGCGGCAGCCGTTCGCCCCATTGCATCAGCAGGCGCGCGCGTTGCTCCCAACTGCCCACTGCCTGAAACGACTCAAGCGCGCCGACAGCCTCGGCCGGCAGGCTCATCGCAGCATATCCAGGGCCTGGTCCAGCGCTTCGAAGAATCGCTCCAGATCATCGGAATTGTTGTACAGCGCCAGGGACACGCGAATCGCTCCCGACAAGTGCATCGCCTTGAGCAGCGGCATCGCGCAATGATGGCCGGCGCGCACGGCAATGCCCTGTTCGGTCAGCAAGTGCGCTAGATCGGCGTTATGCACGCCTTCCACCACAAAACTGACCAACGCCACCTGCGGCGCGCCCAGTACGCGCACGCCATTGCGCGCTTTCAGCCCGCGCAACAGGTACTCGTGCAGGGCGGCTTCGTGGGCGATGAGCGCCGGTTGATCCAGTGAATTGAGGTAATCCAGGCTGGCGCCCAGGCCTATCACGCTGGCAATCGGTGGGGTGCCGGCCTCGAACCCCAGCGGCGCGGGACGGAAGCTGGCGCTGTGGTAATCGGCCTGTTGCACCATTTCGCCGCCGAACTGCCAGTGGCGCAACTGATGCAGGGCTTGGGTGCGGCCGTACAGCACGCCGACGCCGTCCGGGCCGTAGAGTTTGTGGCTGGAAAATACGTAGAAGTCGCAGCCCAGCGCTTGTACGTCGTGGCGGCCATGGACGATGCCCTGGGCGCCATCGACCACGGTCAGCGCGCCCTCGGCCTTGGCCATGGCCAGCAAGGGTTCCAGCGGTTGCCAGGTGCCCAGCACGTTGGACAGTTGGCTCACCGCCAGCAGGCGCGTGCGCGGGCCGATCAGCGTGGCGGCGGCCTGAAGGTCGATCATACCGTCGTCGCTAACCGGCAGGATCACCAGTTCCAGCGCGCGACGTTTGGCCAGTTGCTGCCAGGGCAGCAGGTTGGCGTGGTGTTCCAGGGCGCTGATGACTAGTTCATCGCCCGCATTGAATAAGTGCTCGAGGCCGTAGGCCAAGAGGTTCAGCGCCGACGTCGCGCCATGAGTGAAGACGATGTGCCCGCTGTCTCCTGCATTCAACCACTGCGCGACCTTGTTGCGACTGTCCTCGAAAGCCTGGGTCGCGTGGGCGCCCGGCAAATGCTGGGCACGGTGAACGTTAGCGGCGCCATTGGCGTAGTAATGGCTGATCGCGTCCAACAGGGCTTGAGGTTTTTGCGCGGTGGCGGCGCTGTCCAGATAGGTCTGGTCTTGCCGTTGCAGGGCGGCGATGGCCGGAAAGTCGACGCGCCAGGGAGAGGGCACAAGCATGGTGTTCAAGACTCGTATAAACGGGCCCCAGGATCGGGGCCCGCGAGTGGCATCGAGTCGCTGCTTAGTTGTGAGCGTGCAGCGCTTCGTTCAGTTCGATGGCCGACTTGTGGGTTTTGCACTCCACGGCACCGGTCTCGGAGTTACGGCGGAACAGCAGGTCCGGCTGGCCGGCCAGCTCGCGCGCCTTGACCACTTTAACCAGCTGGTTGCGCTCGTCGAGCAGGGCAACCTTGGTCCCGGCGGTGACATACAGGCCCGATTCCACGGTGTTGCGGTCGCCCAGCGGGATCCCGATACCGGCGTTGGCGCCGATCAGGCAGCCTTCGCCGACCTTGATCACGATGTTGCCGCCACCCGACAGGGTGCCCATGGTGGAGCAACCGCCGCCCAGGTCCGAACCCTTGCCGACAAATACGCCGGCCGAGACACGGCCTTCGATCATGCCCGGGCCTTCGGTGCCAGCGTTGAAGTTGACGAAACCTTCGTGCATCACGGTGGTGCCTTCGCCCACGTAGGCGCCCAGGCGGATACGCGCGGCGTCAGCGATACGCACGCCGCTGGGTACGACGTAATCGGTCATTTTCGGGAACTTGTCCACCGAGAACACTTCCAGCAGCTCGCCACGCAGGCGCGCTTCGAGTTGGCGTTCGGCCAGCTCATTGATGTCGATCGCGCCCTGGCTGGTCCAGGCCACGTTCGGCAGTTGCGCGAATACACCGGCCAGGCTCAGGCCGTGGGGCTTGACCAGGCGGTGGGACAGCAGGTGCAGCTTGAGGTAGGCCTCAGGCGTGGAAGTCAGTGCGGCGTCTTCGGCCAGCAGGGTGGCGACCAGCGGGGTATGGCTTTCAGCCAGGCGGGTCAGCAGGGCTGCCTGGGTCGCGTCGACGCCTTTGAGCGCGTCAGCCAGTTGCAGGGCTTGGGCGACGGTGAAGGTGATCGCCTGGTTGCCTTCGCTGTAACCGAGGATCGGCGCGATGGCGGCGACGACTTCTGCCGACGGGTTGAGTACGGGTTGTGCGTAAAACACTTCCAGCCAAGCACCTTGGCGGTTCTGAGTGCCGACGCCGAAGCCCAGGCTGAACAGGGAATTGGACATGCTGTTACCTCTACAAAAATGGGATGGCCGGCCTACTTGAGGGCTGCCGAATAAGTATCTGGCTTGAAGCCAATCAGGGTTCTGTCTCCGAGATCAAGCACCGGGCGCTTGATCATCGAGGGTTGTGCGAGCATCAATTCAATGGCTTTCGACTGATCGAGATCGGCTTTGCGTTCGTCTTCGAGTTTGCGAAAGGTGGTGCCCGCACGGTTCAAAACCACCTGCCAACCGTGCTCGTTGCACCATTGGGTCAAGTGTTCGCGGTCGATACCGACGGTTTTGTAGTCATGGAACTCGTAGCTCACGCCGTGCTCGTCGAGCCAGGTGCGGGCTTTTTTCATGGTGTCGCAGGCTTTGATGCCGAAAAGGTGCAAGGTTTTACTTGATACGGTCAAGGAATTGCCCCCCTTTGGACCAATGAAGATGAAAGGTCTGGGATTATGCCACGACCAGCGGGTTTGGGTGCCGCTCGTCTCTAGCGTGGATTGCCCGGTGCGACTATTGTGCGAAAGCCATCGCGCAGCATAGGCGGCTAATATGGCACTTCAATGGTGAGTTGTTGCCTGATGTGTGTCGTTGCAAGTCGATTGTCCGGGAAAACCGCGTTATGCAAACCGCCTACACCGTTCTTATCTTGCTGATGCTGGTCAGCGTTTCGCGGCTGGTCTGGCGAGTCATCCCACTGCCGTTACCGCTGGTGCAGATTGCCGCCGGGGCCTTGCTGGCCTGGCCCACGCTGGGGCTGCATGTCGCGCTGGACCCGGAGTTGTTCCTGTTTCTGTTCCTGCCGCCGCTGTTGTTCTCCGATGGCTGGCGCATGCCCAAGCGTGAACTGTGGCGCCTGCGCGGGCCGATTCTGACGTTGGCGGTGGGGCTGGTGCTGTTCACCGTGGTCGGCGCTGGCTACTTCATTCATTGGTTGTTGCCTTCGATTCCATTGCCGGTGGCCTTTGCCCTGGCGGCGGTGTTATCGCCGACGGACGCCGTGGCGGTGTCGGCCATTTCCCAGAACCGTTTACCCACGCCGTTGATGCATATGCTCCAGGGCGAAGCCTTGATGAACGATGCCTCGGGCCTGGTGACCTTCAAGTTCGCCCTGGTGGCAGCCTTGACCGGGGTGTTTTCCCTGGCGGATGCCAGCCTGACCTTTGTACTGGTGGCCATCGGCGGTCTGGCGGTCGGGATCGCGTTGAGCTGGCTGGTGGGGCGCTTGCGTGTCTGGATGATTGCGCGAGGCTGGGACGACCCGGCCACCCACGTTGTGTTCATGTTGCTGCTGCCGTTCGCCGCCTATGTTCTGGCCGAACGCCTGGGCGCATCGGGGATTCTTTCTGCCGTGGCGGCGGGCATGATGCAAAGCTGGCTGGACCTGCTGCCCCGCCAGACCAGCACGCGCTTGCTCAATCGCAGTGTGTGGTCGCTGCTGGAGTTTGCCTTCAATGGCTTGATCTTCCTGCTATTGGGGTTGCAACTGCCGGACATCATCAAGGCGGTGGTGAGTCATGAAACCACGCTGTGGCCGACCCTGCTGTATCGCTGCCTGGACGTGGTCGCGATCTTCCTGGTGTTGTTGGTATTACGCTTCATCTGGGTGCAAAGCATCTGGCGTCTGTCGGGCGTGCTCCGGCGCCTGCGTGGGAAAAGCGAGCTTACCCTGGTGCCGACGGCACGTTCCTGCTGGCTGTTGACCGTGGGCGGTGTGCGCGGGGCGGTGACGTTGGCCGGTGTGATGTCGGTGCCCTTGCTGCTGGCGCCGGGCAAGGCGTTCCCGGAACGCGATCTGCTGATCTTTATCGCGGCCGGGGTGATCCTGTTGTCGCTCATCGCTGCCTGTATTGCGTTGCCGCTGCTGCTGCGCGGCATTGAAAAAAGCCCCGATGAAAAACACCACAATGAAGTGCGCGAGGCGTGGAAAAAGACCGCCGTGGCGGCGATCCATGCGCTTGAGGTCGAAGAACCCACCGAGAGCGCTCCCGCGGACGCCGCCCAGGCCGCATTGGCTACCGAACTGAAGGCGCGACTGATGTCGGAATACCGGCATCAGTTGGACGTCTTCAACGACTCCGCCGAAGCCCAGGCACTGGCGTCGCAGATGGACCAACTGGAGCGAAAGCTACGGCTCAAGGCGTTGCGGGCGCAGCGCTTGGAGTTGTATAGCCTGAGCCGTCATCACCGGATCGGGGATGACGTGTTGAGGGAGGTGTTGGACGACCTGGACATGAGTGAGGCGAACCTGGGGTCGCCGAAGTAGGCAATTGGGGGCCGCCGTGCCGCCGGCGCTGAGTATGCGTTGCCTTAAACGGTGCAGTCTGAGTCGGCATCACGAAAGCGTGGATGACGGATCACGGCGGGTATGGGCGCCGCTTGAGGGTAGGCTTTTTGGGCCCAGGCAATGTCTCCGTCACTCAGTGACCTGTTCTCGCTGTGCGCCCGCTTTCCATTGGTCTGGTCCGGGCTGACAGCGTAGTGCATGACCGAGTCAGGGTCATAAGGCAGCAAGTCATAAGCGCTGCTGCGAGTCAGCGGCAGGACGTTGTCCTCCACCTCCTGCGGGTTGGGGGTGTTGCGGTAGGTCTGGTGGATGGTTTCACGGTTCCACGGAATGTTGGCATCGGGGTGCTGGTGGGCGTGATGGGCACCGAGCATATGCCCGAATTCATGCAGGACGGTGTCTTCGAAGCGGGGCGCGTTGTGATCCATGGGCAGGCTCATGGTCGGCAGCCCGAACGGAATGTTGCGCGCATCGGTGCCTATGGATGAAGCGCCGCCGTTATCGCCCGGCGGATTCTGCGCAATACGGATATCGCCTCTCGCGCCCGAGACAAAATCAAACTTCAGGTTGATATGGGGCAGCCAACGGCTGGCGGCTTTTTTCACGGCCAGCACGTATTCGTCGTCCACCCCATACTCATACATGGCGATCGTGAGCGTAGTGTTCTGGGGCCAGTATTTGCCCGGCTCGCCGACATTGCGTCGACGTCTCGAAAGACTGTGCGTTGGCGTAGCGCTATCGCTGCTTTCGCCAGGCGACCAGTGCGTGCCAGGCTGATACGAGGCTTCGGGGGCGGGGTTTATCATTGAGCGTTTCCTGCGGCAGGTCGAGACGAGACACTGGTTGATTCGTGCCAATTACAGGAAAGTTCCCGGCGGTGTTGAGTGAATACGTGAGCCGATGTTTACCCCTGGGCCCGCTACGTCGGGTTGACCGGGGGGTACAGCGTTCTGATCGTTTGCTTGTCGCCCGCGGAAAGGGTTGTGTTTTTAGGAATGGCCTGGCCGTTGCGCCTCAATGCTGCCGGAATTTCATAATGCATCACGGACTGTGGATCGTATGGGGTGATCTGCAGGCCGGGCCGGTTGTCTGGCTCAAGGATATGCTCGCGTACCATGGCTTCGTTGAAAGAGTCGCTGGTGTAGTAGTCATACACTTGGGGGCTGTCCCAATCCAGGCTGTTCTGCGGGTGTTGGTGTTCGTGCAATAACCCGAGGGCGTGGCCGAATTCGTGCAGGGCCGTACTGCGCAACTTCTTCGAGTCGTCGGTCCGGTTGAGGTGCATCGTGGGTTGATCTTCATCGATGCGCTTGGCCTCTGTGCCAATGGCGGACCAATTGCCCTTGAGCCCTTCATCGTCAGAAATACGAATATCGCCCGTCTTGCCTTCGACGATATTGAAGCGCAGGGCCGGCGTGTGGTGGGCCCACTCGCGGATAGCGTCCACCACCAGCGCTTTGCTTTTTTCGCTGCTCAGGTCGAGCGCAACGGTGACCACGCCGGCCGGCCAGCGCTTGTCGCTGTCGGCGATGCCTCTTTTGGTTCGCCCGGCGGATTCGGGAGGGGAGGTGTGGTTATTCGGGAGCGGCTCATAAGCGGGGGGAGGGGCGAGCGACGGGGTGATTAGGCTCATAGGCATTACTCGTAGGAAGTTTGCCTATTGGTGGTGAGCGAGTGAACAAGGTTCCCGCACTGTGCGACACAGTGCGGGATGTGGCGAGGTTACTTCCTGCGTTGAATGAAATCGCGAATGCGCTCAGCCGCTTCCACGCACTCCGCCAGTGGTGCAACCAATGCCATGCGAACGCGCCCGGCGCCTGGGTTGACGCCGTCCACCTCCCGCGACAGGTACGAACCGGGTACTACGGTCACGTGTTCTTGCACAAACAGATCGCGACAGAAGGCGGCGTCGTCACCCTCTACATTCGGCCACAGGTAGAAACCACCATCGGGGGCTTGTACGTCCAGCACCGGCTTGAGGATCGCCAGCACAGCGTCGAATTTTTCCCGATACAGGTCGCGGTTGGCCTGGACGTGGGCTTCGTCCTGCCAGGCGGCGATGCTTGCCAGTTGGGTTTGCACGGGCATCGCGCAGCCGTGGTAGGTGCGGTACAGCAGGAAGGCCTTGAGGATGTCGGCGTCGCCGGCCACGAAGCCGGAGCGCAGGCCCGGCAGGTTGGAGCGCTTGGACAGGCTGTGGAACACCACGCAGCGTTTGAAGTCCTGGCGGCCGAGTTCGACGCAGGCGCTCAACAGGCCCGGCGGCGGGCTTTGTTCGTCGAAGTACAGCTCGCTGTAGCACTCGTCGGCGGCAATCACGAAGTCATATTCGTCGGCCAGGGCGATGAGCTTTTTCAGGGTGTCGACCGGGATCAGCGCGCCGGTCGGGTTGCCGGGGGAGCACAGGAACAGGATCTGGCAGCGCTTCCAGACGTCTGGCGACACGGCGTCGAAATCCGGGTTGAAGCCATTGGCGTCCAGGCACGGCAGGTAGTGCGGCTTGGCGCCGGCCAGGAACGCCGCGCCTTCATAGATCTGGTAGAACGGGTTCGGGCTTACCACCAGCGCGTCGTCACTGCGATTGACCACGGCTTGGGTGAAGGCGAACAGTGCCTCGCGGGTGCCGTTGACCGGCAGGATGTTACGCGCCGGGTCCAGCCAGCCCTTGGGTACATTGAAGCGGCGTTCGCACCAGGCTGCGATGGCCTCGCGCAGCGCCGCAATGCCCAGGGTGGTCGGGTACACCGCCATCTGGTCGAGGTTATTGCTCAACGCCTCGGCGACGAAGGTCGGCGATTTATGCTTGGGCTCGCCGATGGACAACGCGATCGGACGTTTGTCCGGGTTCGGCGTGACGCTGCCGAGCAGGGCGCGCAATTTTTCGAACGGGTAGGGCTGCAGCTGGTTCAGGGCGTTGTTCATCGGTGGATCTCGTGCAAGGCGTTAAAAACTGGGCGGGTATCAAATCGTCAGGCGCGTCAGCTCGACCCCGGGCTCCTGGTGAACGCTCAACTGCTGGACGATTGCATCCTGCAGGCGGCGGCACAGTTCGGGGTCGGACAGCGGCTGGTTGTCGGCGTCGGTAATGAAGAACACGTCTTCCACGCGCTCGCCGAGGGTCGCAATCTTGGCGTTCTGCAACGACAGGTCGAACTCCAGGAAAATCCCGCCGATCCGCGCCAGCAGGCCCGGGCGATCCGGCGCGCTGAGTTCCAGCACCGTCACCGGGCGCTGGGCGTCGTTGGAAATGGTCACCTGGGGCGCAAACGCAAAATGCTTGAGCTGGCGTGGCACGCGGCGCTGGATGATGGTCGGGTAGTCGTCCGGGTTGCGCAACGCTTCGGTCAGGCCTTCGCGGATCTTTTTCACCCGCGCCGGGTTATCGCCGATGGACTCGCCTTCGGTGTCGAGCACGATGTAGGTGTCGAGGGTGAACTGGCTGCTGGAGGTGATGACCCGGGCGTCGTGGATGTTCAGGTTGAGCTGGTCCATGGCCGCTACGGTCACGGCGAAGAAGTCGTGCTGGTCGGGGGCGTAGATGAAGATCTGCGTGCCGCCTTCGAACTCGCGTTGAGTCGTCTCTTTGATCAGCACCAGCGGGCCGCCATCGGCCGGTTGCTGCAGGATTGCATCGCTGTGCCAGGCCACGTCGCCGGCGGTGTGACGCAGGAAGTAATCGTCACCCAGTTGCGACCACAATTGTTCGACGTCGTCCGGGTCGTTGCCGCCGCGCACGAGGATATCCAGGGCCGCGCTTTGGGTGCGGCGGATCTGTTCTTCGCGGTCCACCGGGTTTTCCAGGCCCCGGCGCAGGGCGCGCTTGGTCTCGGTGTACAGCTGGCGCAACAGGCTCGCGCGCCAGGAGTTCCAGAGGGTCGGGTTGGTGGCATTGATATCGGAAACCGTCAGCACATACAGGTAGTCGAGACGGGTTTCATCGCCGACGATCCCGGCGAAGTCATGGATCACCTGCGGGTCGGACAGGTCCTTGCGCTGGGCGGTCGTCGACATCACCAGATGGTTCTGCACCAGCCAGACAATCAGGCGGCTGTCCCACAACGGCAACTGGTGACGCTGGCAGAACGCCTCGGCATCGACCGCGCCGACTTCCGAATGGTCGCCGTGGCGGCCTTTGCCGATGTCGTGGTACAGGCCGGCCAGGTAGATCAGTTCGGGTTTGGGCAGCTTGGCCATCAGCTTACTGGCCAGCGGGAATTTCTCTGACACCTGGGTGTACTGCAGCTTACGCAGGTGCTTGATCAGGTTCAGGGTGTGGGCGTCGACGGTGTAGATGTGGAACAGGTCGTGCTGCATCTGCCCGACGATAAAGCCGAACTCCGGCAGGTAACGCCCGAGGATGCCGTAGCGGTTCATCCGCCGCAGGTTGCGGTGGATGCCGATCTTGCACTTGAACAGCTCGATGAACAGGCTGGTGTTGCGGATGTCGTTGCGAAAGTCATCGTCGATCAGGTGACGGTTTTCTCGCAGCAGGCGAATCGTGTCGGCGCGCACGCCTTTGATTTCCGGCTGCTGGGCCATCAGCACGAAAATTTCCAGCATGGCAAACGGCGTGCGGCGGAACACGTTGTCGTTGCGCGCCTCGATATAGCCGTCGTGCAGCTGGAAACGGGGGTTGATCGGCTGCGGCGGCGCTTCGTCTTCCGGGGCCAGGATCACTTCTTCGAAGTGCTGGATGATCAGGTCGCTGAGCTGGGCGATGCTCATGACCACCCGGTAGTACTGCTGCATGAAACTTTCGATGCTGGTCTTCGCGTCTTCGCCCTCGAAACCCAGCAGGGTGGCGATGGAGCGCTGATGGTCGAACAGCAGGCGGTCTTCGGCACGCCCGGCGAGCATGTGCAGGGCGTAGCGCACTTTCCAGAGGAATTCCTGGGACGAGGCGAGCAGGGCGTTTTCGCTTTCCACCAGAAAGCCTTCACCGGCCAGGGCGCGCAGGTTCAGGGTGCCGTACTGGCGACGGGCGACCCACAAGATCGTCTGGATATCGCGCAAGCCCCCCGGGGAGCCTTTGACGTTGGGTTCCAGGTTGTATTCGGTGTCGTTGTACTTGTGGTGCCGGGCTTTCTGCTCGGCACGCTTGGCCAGGAAGAACTCCTTGCTCGGCCACATGTGCGCGGTGCTGGTGACTTCGAGCATGCGTTGGCGCAGACGCTCGGGACCGGCGATGGTGCGGCTTTCCATCAGGTTGGTGATGACGGTGAGGTCGGCGCGGGCTTCTTCGCCGCATTCGGCCACCGAGCGCACGCTCTGGCCGACTTCCAGGCCGATGTCCCACAACAGCGTCAGAAAACGCTCGATGGAATCGCGAAAGATCTCATGGTCGGCGCTGTCCAGCAGGATCAGCAGGTCGATGTCCGAGTAGGGGTGCAGCTCGCCGCGGCCGTAGCCGCCGACCGCCACCAGGGCGATATCGGCGTCTTCGCTCCAACTGAACTGTTCCCAGGCCTTTTGCAGGATGTTATCGACGAACCAGGCGCGGTCCTCGATCAGCCGACGGATGTCCCGGCCGCTGCGAAAGCGCTCGTCGAGCACCTCGCGGGCCTGGCGGATAGCCTTCTTGAAGGCGGCGATAGGGCTGGCCTTCAGCGCCAGTTCGGCCTGGAACTGGCCACGGTCGAAGAGTTCGGGATCCACCTGGGGCATCGTTCGGCTTTCCTTTCTATCTATCAGTCAGTCACAACACAGTCTGGGAAAACCAGGGCAGCCGTTACGCCGAGATGCGTGGGATGGTGTCGTCCGCGCGCAGGGTGAAGATCTCGTAGCCGGTGTCGGTGACCAGCAGGGTGTGTTCCCACTGGGCGGAGAGCTTGCGGTCCTTGGTGATGGCGGTCCAGCCGTCGCCCAGCACCTTGGTGTCGGCCTTGCCCTGGTTGATCATCGGCTCGATGGTAAAGGTCATGCCGGCTTTGAGTTCCATGCCGGTGCCGGCGCGGCCGTAGTGCAGGATCTGCGGCTCTTCGTGGAACACCTTGCCGATGCCGTGGCCGCAGAACTCACGGACCACCGAGAAGCCGTTCTTTTCAGCGTGCTTCTGGATCACTTCACCGATATCGCCCAGGCGGCAGCCGGGTTTGACGATTTCAATGGCCTTGTACATGCATTCCTGGGTCACCTGGGACAGGCGCTCGGCCCAGACCGGCACGGTGCCGACATGGAACATGCGGCTGGTATCGCCGTGGTAGCCGTCTTTGATGACGGTGACGTCGATGTTCAGGGTGTCGCCGTCTTTCAGCGGTTTGTCGCCGGGAATCCCGTGGCAGACCACGTGGTTGATCGAGGTGCAGATCGACTTGGGGAAGCCCTTGTAGTTCAGCGGGGCAGGGATAGCTTTTTGCACGTCGACTATATAGTCGTGGCAAATGCGGTCCAGCGTTTCGGTGGTGACGCCGGGCTTGACGTGTTCGGCAATCATTTCCAGCACGTCGGCCGCCAGTTTGCCGGCAACGCGCATGCCGGCAATGTCTTCGGCGGTTTTCAAGGTAACGGTCATACAGGCTCTCTCTCTAGCGCGAGGCGCTGAAATCAATACGGTTTACGGGTGTGCGACAAAAGGTTGCAGAATTCGCACAAGCCCTGAAAAACGCGATTCTACCAGACGCGGGCGGCAAACCATGAGCGTCTGGCCATCGGTTATCTCTATAAGGTGGGGCTATAGTGGCGCGATTCAAAGGGTTGCGCAAAAGTCGTTGGCGGCAAATGTGATTGCGGGTTTCGTTTTTTCCCTTCGTGTGGTATAAAATGCGCCGCTTTCCGGGGATACCCCGCGAAGCTTAAATCCACACACGTGTCGACACGATGACCTGGGTGCCGGAGGCCTTGATGCCGCTGGTTGGTCATTGGGATACGTGGAGGCCAAACCCGACTTATTAAGGAACTATCATGTCCCAAGTCAACATGCGCGATATGCTGAAGGCCGGTGTGCACTTCGGTCACCAGACCCGTTACTGGAACCCGAAAATGGGTAAATACATTTTCGGCGCGCGTAACAAGATCCACATCATCAACCTTGAAAAAACCCTGCCAATGTTCAACGAAGCTCTGACTTTCGTAGAGCGTCTGGCCCAGGGCAAAAACAAGATTCTGTTCGTCGGCACCAAGCGTTCCGCTGGCAAGATCGTTGCTGAAGAAGCAGCACGTTGCGGTTCGCCGTACGTCGATCACCGCTGGTTGGGCGGCATGCTCACCAACTTCAAAACCATCCGTGCTTCCATCAAGCGTCTGCGTGACCTTGAAGTGCAAGCCGAAGACGGTACTTTCGCCAAGCTGACCAAGAAAGAGGCGCTGATGCGTACTCGCGACCTGGAAAAGCTCGATCGTTCCCTGGGTGGTATCAAGGACATGGGCGGTCTGCCTGACGCACTGTTCGTTATCGACGTTGATCACGAGCGCATTGCGATCACCGAAGCCAACAAGCTGGGCATCCCTGTTATCGGCGTAGTCGATACCAACAGCAGCCCAGAAGGCGTTGACTACATCATCCCAGGCAACGATGACGCCATCCGCGCTATCCAGCTGTACATGGGTTCGATGGCTGACGCTGTCATCCGCGGTCGCAACCACGTTGCTGGTGGTACCGAGCAGTTCGCTGAAGAAGCTCCGGTAGCCGCAGCTGAGTAATTGACGCCCTGGCGTTGACTCAGTAAGCAAAAAGGGGGCTTGGCCCCCTTTTTGCCCCCTCGAAAACCATTTGTCGGCAGCGCAGCTACAACATCTGTAACGTGCAGCGGCCTACAAGGGTGATTCGGGAAGAATTGATCGCCCGTTTGATCGGGTGGAATGGTTGAAAACCTATCCAAGAGGATTTTGAAATGGCAGAGATTACTGCAGCGTTGGTTAAAGAACTGCGTGAGCGTACCGGCGAAGGCATGATGGATTGCAAAAAGGCCTTGACCAAGGCTGGCGGCGACATCGAAAAAGCCATTGATGACATGCGTGCTTCGGGCGCCATCAAGGCTGCCAAGAAAGCAGGCAACGTTGCTGCTGAAGGCGCCATCGCGCTGAAAGAAGACGGTAAATCCGCAGTTCTGCTGGAAGTGAACTCGCAGACCGACTTCCTGGCTCTGCAGGACGACTTCAAGGCATTTGTTGCTGCCAGCATTGAGAAAGCGTTCGCTGACAAGCTGACTGACGCCGCTCCGCTGATCGCCGCTCAAGAAGCTGATCGCCTGGTACTGGTCGGCAAGGTTGGCGAAAACGTCAACATCCGTCGCCTGGCTCGCGTTGAAGGTGATGTTGTCGGTGGTTACCTGCACGGCAACAAGATCGGCGTTGTGGTTGCCCTTAAAGGCGGCAGCGTTGAGCTGGCCAAAGACATCGCTATGCACGTAGCGGCCAGCAACCCTGAATTCCTGCTGCCATCGGAAGTGTCCGCTGAAGCCATCGAACGCGAAAAAGCGGTGTTCCTGAGCCTCAACGCTGACAAGATCGCGGGCAAGCCAGAAAACATCGTTGAAAACATGATCAAAGGCCGTATCAGCAAGTTCCTGGCTGAAGCGAGCCTGGTTGAGCAGGCGTTCGTCAAGAACCCTGAAATCAAGGTTGGCGAACTGGCCAAGAAAGCCGGTGCTGAAATCGTTTCCTTCACTTACTACAAAGTAGGCGAAGGCATCGAGAAGCCGGTCGACAACTTCGCTGAAGAAGTTGCTGCCCAGCTGGCTGCCGCCAAGCAATAAGACGGTTTTCAACTGTCGCCCGAAAGAGGCTGCCCGCTCACGCGCGCAGCCTCTTTTCAAATGGGAAGGCTAATTTTATTTGGCTTCCCTTCGGAACTGGCTTACAAAGCCGTGTTCCGATGGCGCTGTGATAGCGTCCAGCTAGAGTGAACGCAAGCCGTAAACGGCTCGCCAAGAATTTTTTAAAATACGCCGCAGGAGAGATTCGCAATGGCTCAGCAGGGCAGTGGTTATCAGGCTCGCTATAAACGCATTCTACTCAAGCTCAGCGGCGAGGCCCTGATGGGCTCGGAAGAGTTCGGGATCGATCCCAAGGTACTCGACCGCATGGCGCTGGAAGTTGGCCAATTGGTCGGCATCGGCGTGCAGGTCGGCCTGGTGATTGGCGGTGGCAACCTGTTCCGCGGTGCCGCACTGAGTGCGGCGGGCATGGACCGGGTCACCGGCGACCACATGGGCATGCTGGCCACTGTGATGAACGCCCTGGCCATGCGCGATGCCCTGGAGCGCGCCAACATCTCGGCGATCGTGATGTCGGCTATTTCCATGGTAGGCGTGACCGATCACTATGACCGTCGCAAAGCCATGCGCCACCTGAACGCCAAGGAGGTGGTCATCTTCGCCGCCGGTACCGGCAACCCGTTCTTCACCACCGACTCGGCCGCATGCCTGCGTGCGATTGAAATCGATGCTGACGTCGTGTTGAAAGCGACCAAAGTCGACGGCGTATACACTGCAGATCCATTCAAAGACCCGCATGCCGAGAAGTTCGATCATCTGACCTACGATGAAGTGCTGGATCGCAAGCTGGGCGTGATGGACCTGACGGCAATTTGCCTGTGCCGCGACCACAAGATGCCGCTGCGCGTATTTAACATGAACAAGCCCGGCGCCCTGCTGAACATCGTACACGGCGGCGCGGAAGGCACTCTGATCGAGGAAGGCCAACAATGATCAACGAAATCAAGAAAGACGCCCAAGCGCGTATGCACAAATCCCTGGAGTCTCTGGCCCATGCGTTCGGCCAGATTCGTACAGGCAAGGCGCACCCCAGCATTCTGGGTAGCGTGATGGTGCCGTACTACGGTGCCGACACCTCCATCACCCAAGTGGCCAATATCACCGTAAAAGACTCGCGCACCCTGCAAGTCGTTGCCTTCGAGCGCAACATGCTCGCGGCGGTCGACAAGGCGATCCAGAGCGCCGGCCTGAACCTCAACCCGACCAACCTGGGCGAGTTGCTGCTGATTTCCATGCCTGCCCTGACTGAAGAAACCCGCAAGGGCTTCACCAAGCAGGCGCGCAGCGCAGCAGAAGATGCACGTGTTGCCGTGCGCAACATCCGTCGCGATGCCCTGGGCGAGCTGAAGAAGCTGGTCAAGGACAAGGAAATCAGCGAAGACGAAGAACGCCGTGCGGCGGCTGACATCCAGAAGCTGACCGACAAGGCCGAAGCTGATATCGATGCGGCCACCAAGCAAAAAGAAGCGGACTTGATGGCCGTATAAGGGTCAGGGCGCTTTCATGGAAAAGACCAAGCAGACTGTGCCCTCCGTGGTGCCGCGCCATGTCGCGATCATCATGGATGGGAATAATCGCTGGGCGAAAAAACGCTTCTTGCCTGGCGTCGCCGGGCACAAAGCGGGTGTCGATGCGGTACGGGCAGTGATCGAGGTGTGCGCCGAGGCCAAGGTCGAAGTGTTGACCTTGTTCGCGTTTTCCAGTGAAAACTGGCAGCGCCCGGCCGAGGAAGTCAGTGCCTTGATGGATCTGTTCTTCAGGGCCCTGCGTCGTGAGGCCAAGCGCCTCAACGACAACAACATCACGCTGCGCATCATTGGTGATCGCTCGCGGTTCCACCCGGAGCTGCAAGCGGCCATGCGTGAGGCTGAAGCCATTACCGCCGGCAGTAACCGTTTTGTGCTGCAGATTGCCGCCAACTACGGTGGCCAGTGGGACATCGCCCAGGCTGCGCAACGGCTTGCCCGCGAAGTGCAGGCCGGCCACCTGCAGCCGGACGAAATCACGCCCGAACTGTTGCAGACCTGCCTGGTTACCGGCGACCTGCCGCTGCCGGACTTGTGCATCCGTACCGGTGGCGAGCACCGCATCAGTAATTTCCTGTTGTGGCAGTTGGCCTATACCGAGCTGTATTTCTCCGACCTGTTCTGGCCGGACTTCAAACACGATGCCATGCGTAAAGCGCTGGCCGATTTCGCTTCCCGTCAGCGTCGCTTCGGTAAAACGAGCGAGCAGATCGAAGCTGGAGCCCGGGTTTAATGCTTAAACAACGAATCATCACTGCACTGATCCTGCTGCCGATTGCCTTGTGTGGCTTTTTTCTGCTCGACGGATCCGGCTTTGCGCTGTTCATCGGCCTGGTCGTGACGCTTGGTGCCTGGGAATGGGCGCGCCTGGCCGGCTTCAGTGCGCAGTTGCCGCGGGTGGTGTATGCCGCCATCGTGGCGCTGTTGCTGTTCCTGATGTACATCCTCCCGGATCTCGCTCCTTGGGTGTTGGGTGCGGCAGTGCTGTGGTGGGCGTTGGCGACCTTCCTGGTGTTGACTTATCCGCGCACCAGCAGCCAGTGGTCCAGTGTTGCCTGCAAGCTGGTGATCGGCTTGTTGATTCTGCTGCCGGCCTGGCAAGGGCTGGTGGAGATCAAGCGTTTTCCGATCGGCAATGAGTTGATCCTGGCGGTGATGGTGTTGGTCTGGGGTGCCGATATCGGTGCCTACTTCTCCGGTCGGGCCTTCGGCAAGCGCAAGCTGGCGCCGGCGGTCAGCCCGGGCAAGAGCTGGGAGGGCGTGTACGGCGGCCTGGCCTTGACCTTGGTGATCACGCTCGTGGTTGGTGTTGTGCGTGGCTGGTCGGTGAAAGAGCTGTGCCTGGCCTTGCTGGGCGCGGCCATCGTCGTATTGATCTCGGTCGTGGGCGACCTCACCGAGAGCATGTTCAAGCGCCAGGCCGGGATCAAGGACAGCAGCAATCTGTTGCCGGGACATGGCGGCGTGCTGGACCGTATCGACAGTCTGACCGCTGCGATCCCGATCTTTGCCGTGCTGTTGTGGATGGCTGCGTCGTGAGCCGCCTGCAACAGGTTACCGTGCTGGGTGCGACCGGCTCGGTAGGGTTGAGCGCCCTGGATGTGATCGCGCGCCACCCGGAACGCTATCAAGTTTTCGCATTGACCGGCTTCTCTCGCCTGACTGAGCTGCTGGCGCTGTGCGTGCGCCATGCGCCACGTTTTGCCGTCGTGCCTGGGGTCGCCGCCGCGCGAGGCTTGCAGGATGACCTGCGCGCCGCCGGCCTGGCCACTCAGGTGCTGGTGGGCGAGGAAGGGTTGTGCCAGGTGTCGGCCGATGCCGAGGTGGATGCCGTGGTGGCGGCCATCGTCGGCGCCGCTGGCTTGCGCCCGACCCTGGCCGCCGTCGATGCGGGCAAGAAGATCCTGCTGGCTAATAAAGAAGCGCTGGTCATGTCCGGCACGCTCTTTATGCAGGCGGTGCGCAAGAGCGGGGCGGTATTGCTGCCGCTCGACAGTGAGCACAACGCGATTTTCCAGTGCATGCCCGGCGATTTTGCCCGCGGCCTGAGCCAGGTCGGTGTACGCCGGATTTTGCTGACAGCATCCGGTGGACCTTTTCGCAAAACTCCGCTGGCGGACCTGGAGCATGTGTCTCCGGATCAGGCGTGCGCCCATCCGAACTGGTCCATGGGGCGCAAGATCTCCGTGGATTCGGCCAGCATGATGAACAAGGGCCTGGAGTTGATCGAGGCCTGCTGGTTGTTCGATGCGCGGCCCGATCAGGTCGAGGTGGTGATTCATCCGCAAAGTGTGATTCATTCCCTGGTCGACTATGTGGATGGCTCGGTGCTGGCGCAGTTGGGTAACCCCGACATGCGGACGCCGATCGCCAATGCCCTGGCCTGGCCTGAGCGGATCGATTCCGGTGTTGCACCGTTGGACCTGTTCGCGATTGCACGCCTGGACTTCGAGGCGCCGGACGAGCAGCGCTTTCCATGCCTGCGCCTGGCGCGGCAAGCTGCGGAGGCGGGCAACAGCGCGCCAGCGATGCTCAATGCGGCTAACGAGGTGGCGGTGGCGGCGTTTCTCGAACAGCGCATCCGCTTTCCGCAGATCGCGAGTATCATCGAGGATGTTCTGAGTCTTGAACCCGTGGTGGCTGTGAATGATCTGGGGGCAGTGTTCGAGGCGGATGCCAAGGCCCGCGCCCTGGCCGAACAATGGTTGAACCGCAACGCGCGTTAGTCTTTGGGCGTGTTTGCGTCTTCAGGCACTGGATTGGAATGCGGAGAAATTAGATGAGTGCGCTTTACATGATTGTCGGCACCCTGGTTGCTCTGGGTGTGCTGGTTACCTTCCACGAATTCGGCCACTTCTGGGTGGCGCGTCGTTGCGGCGTCAAGGTACTGCGCTTTTCCGTTGGTTTCGGCATGCCGTTGCTGCGCTGGCACGACCGCCGCGGCACCGAGTTCGTGATCGCGGCCATCCCCTTGGGCGGCTACGTCAAGATGCTCGATGAGCGCGAAGGCGAAGTGCCGGCGGATCAACTGGACCAGTCCTTCAATCGCAAGACCGTTCGTCAGCGCATCGCTATTGTCGCCGCCGGCCCGATCGCCAATTTCCTGTTGGCCATGGTGTTCTTCTGGTTCCTGGCCATGCTCGGCAGCGAACAGATACGTCCGGTGATCGGCGCGGTTGAAGCGGACAGCATGGCGGCGAAGGCGGGATTGGTCGCCGGGCAGGAAATTGTTTCTATTGATGGCGAACCAACCACCGGTTGGGGTGCGGTCAATTTGCAGTTGGTACGTCGCCTGGGCGAAAGCGGCACCGTCAAGGTGGTGGTGCGCGAGCAGGACTCTTCCGCCGAGACCCCGCGTGAACTGGCCCTCGACCATTGGCTCAAGGGGGCCGATGAGCCGGACCCGATCAAGTCCCTGGGCATTCGCCCATGGCGCCCGGCCTTGCCGCCGGTGCTCGCCGAGCTCGACCCGAAAGGCCCGGCCCAGGCCGCAGGTCTGAAAACCGGCGACCGCCTGCTGGCCCTCGATGGTCAGGCGCTGGGCGACTGGCAGCAAGTGGTCGATCTGGTGCGTGTACGGCCTGATACCAAAATTGTGCTGAAAGTTGAGCGCGATGGTGCTCAAATCGACGTCCCCGTGACCCTGGCGGTTCGCGGGGAAGCCAAGGCGGCCGGGGGTTACCTCGGTGCTGGCGTAAAAAGCCCGGAGTGGCCGCCGTCGATGATGCGCGAAGTCAGTTTCGGGCCGTTGGCGGCAATTGGCGAGGGTGCGAAACGCACTTGGACCATGAGCGTGCTGACTCTCGAATCGCTCAAGAAAATGTTGTTCGGCGAGCTCTCGGTAAAAAACTTGAGTGGGCCGATAACCATTGCTAAAGTGGCGGGCGCTTCTGCCCAGTCGGGTGTCGCGGATTTCCTGAATTTCCTGGCTTATCTGAGTATTAGCCTTGGGGTTCTGAATTTGTTGCCCATTCCAGTATTGGATGGGGGGCATCTGTTGTTTTATCTGGTCGAGTGGGTGCGTGGTCGCCCCTTGTCGGATCGGGTGCAGGGTTGGGGGATACAGATCGGTATCAGTTTGGTGGTCGGGGTGATGTTGTTAGCCTTGGTCAACGATCTGGGACGACTGTAACGCTTCGCTGAATTGCGAATCTGCCGCATTTTGCGGCAGTTTGTTTATTGCCAGTTGGAATAAGAAAGGACTTCATGAAACGTCTGCTGCTAACTGCGGTTCTCACCGTATTGATGATCGCCGAAGTTCACGCCGAGTCCTTCACTATCTCCGATATTCGCGTCAACGGCCTCCAGCGGGTTTCCGCGGGTAGCGTCTTTGGTGCCTTGCCGTTGAACGTCGGGGAACAGGCTGATGACCGTCGCCTGGTGGAATCCACTCGTGCGCTGTTCAAAACCGGGTTCTTTCAAGATATCCAACTGGGTCGCGAAGGTAACGTCCTGGTCATCACCGTCGTCGAGCGACCTTCTGTCGCCAGTATCGAGATCGAGGGTAACAAGGCGATCTCCACTGAAGACCTGATGAAGGGCCTCAAGCAATCCGGCCTGGCCGAGGGCGAGATCTTCCAGCGCGCCACCCTCGAGGGTGTGCGTAACGAGCTGCAACGCCAGTACGTTGCCCAGGGCCGCTACTCCGCGACCGTGGAAACGGAAGTGGTCCCGCAGCCTCGTAACCGTGTCGGCCTCAAGGTCAACATCAACGAAGGCACCGTGGCGGCCATTCAGCACATCAACGTGGTGGGCAACACCAAGTTCCCTGATGAAGACCTGATCGGCCTGTTCGAGCTCAAGACCACCAACTGGCTGTCGTTCTTCAAGAACGACGACAAGTACGCCCGTGAAAAACTCTCCGGTGACCTGGAGCGCTTGCGTTCCTACTACCTGGATCGTGGCTATATCAACATGGATATCGCTTCGACCCAGGTGTCCATCACCCCTGACAAGAAGCATGTGTACATCACCGTCAACGTCAACGAGGGTGAGAAGTACAAGGTCCGCGACGTCAAGCTCAGCGGCGACTTGAAAGTGCCTGAAGACCAGGTCAAGGCCCTGTTGCTGGTGCAGAAAGACCAGGTGTTCTCGCGCAAGCTGATGACCACCACGTCCGAACTGATCACCCGTCGCCTGGGTAACGAAGGCTATACCTTCGCCAACGTCAACGGCGTGCCGACCCCGCACGATGACGACCACACCGTGGACATCACCTTCGTGGTCGACCCGGGCAAGCGTGCCTACGTGAACCGCATCAACTTCCGTGGCAACACCAAGTCTGCGGACGAAGTGCTGCGTCGTGAAATGCGTCAGATGGAAGGTGGCTGGGCGTCGACCTACCTGATCGACCAGTCCAAGACCCGTCTTGAACGTCTGGGCTTCTTCAAGGAAGTCAACGTCGAAACCCCGGCCGTACCGGGTGTGGACGACCAGGTTGACGTGAACTACGCCGTTGAAGAACAAGCCTCGGGCTCGATCACCGCCAGCGTCGGTTTCGCACAGAGTGCCGGCCTGATCCTCGGTGGTTCGATCACCCAGAACAACTTCCTCGGTACCGGTAACAAGGTTTCCATCGGCCTGACTCGCAGCCAATACCAGAGCCGCTATAACTTCGGTTATGTCGACCCCTACTGGACCGCTGACGGTGTGAGCCTGGGCTACAACGCCTTCTATCGCACCACCGACTACAAAGACCTCGACGTCAACGTTGCCAGCTATGCGATCGACAGCCTGGGTGCCGGCGTCAACATCGGTTACCCGATCAGTGAGACCTCGCGTCTGACCTTCGGCCTGACCGCGCAGCAGGATAAGATCAAAACCGGTGTGTACACCGTGGATGAGATCTTCGACTTCACCCGTCGTGAAGGCGACCAGTTCCTGAACTTCAAGGCGTCTGCCGGCTGGTCCGAGTCGACCCTGAACAAAGGCGTACTGGCCACCCGTGGTCACTCCCAGAGCGTGACCCTGGAAGCCACCACGCCGGGCAGCGACCTGTCGTTCTTCAAGCTCGACTACCGTGGCCAGTTGTTCCAGCCTTTGAGCGACAACTACACCATGCGCCTGCACACTGAACTGGGCTATGGCGACGGTTATGGTTCGACCAGCGGCTTGCCGTTCTATGAGAACTACTATGCAGGTGGTTTCAACTCGGTTCGCGGCTTCAAGGACAGCACCCTGGGTCCTCGTGGTACCCCTAGCCGTGGCGCTGGCGTGACCGGTAACACCGGCACCGTGGCGGATACGGACACTAGCGCACTGCCATTCGGTGGTAACGTGCTGATCCAGGGTGGTGCCGAGATCCTGTTCCCGCTGCCGTTCGTGAAAGATCAGCGGTCCCTGCGTACTTCGGTTTTCTGGGATGTGGGTAACGTATTCGACTCCAAGTGCGATCAGGTCACCAACCCGACTGGCGTGAAGTCCAATACCCAGTGTAACGAAGTAAGCCTCAGCAACCTGGCGAGCTCCGTAGGTGTTGGCGTGACGTGGGTGACTGCGCTTGGTCCGTTGAGCTTTGCTCTGGCCATGCCAGTCAAGAAACCGGATAACGCTGAAACCCAGATTTTCCAATTCTCCCTCGGCCAGACGTTCTAAGCGTCTGACCCAAGATAACGACAACGGATCTGTAGGAGTACATCGTGCGTAAGTTGACTCAATTGGTTCTGCTGGCCACTGTGCTGGTAACCACCCCGGCCTTCGCCGAGATGAAAATCGCCGTCCTGAACTATCAGATGGCCCTGCTGGAATCCGACGCGGCCAAGAAGTACGCGGTGGATGCCGAGAAGAAGTTCGGTCCGCAACTGACCAAGCTCAAAACGTTGGAAAGCAGTGCCAAGGGCATCCAGGATCGTCTGGTAGCCGGTGGCGACAAGATGCAGCAAGGCGAGCGCGAGCGCCTGGAGCTTGAATTCAAGCAAAAGGCCCGTGACTACCAGTTCCAGTCCAAGGAGCTGAACGAAGCCAAGGCTGTTGCCGACCGCGAAATGCTCAAGCAGCTCAAGCCGAAACTCGACAGCGCTGTGGAAGAAGTCATCAAGAAAGGTGCCTTTGACCTGGTGTTCGAGCGCGGCGCCGTGATTGACGTCAAGCCTCAATACGACATCACCCGCCAGGTGATCGAGCGCATGAACCAGCTGAAGTAAGCCATGACCGCGACTATCAAGCTCGGCGAGTTGGCCGAGTTCCTGGGAGCCACCTTGCGTGGTTCCCCGGAGAAAGAAATCACTGGGCTAGCCACCTTGCAGGAGGCTGGCCCATCTCAGTTGAGCTTCCTCGCAAATCCCCAATACCGTAAATACCTGGCCGATAGCCAAGCCGCAGCCCTGCTGCTGAAGGCTGCTGACGCCGAGGGTTACGCCGGGGATGCGCTGGTGGTGCCTGATCCGTACCTCGCTTATGCGCGGGTATCCCACCTGTTCGATCCGAAACCCAAGGCGGCTGGAGGGATCCACCCGACGGCGGTGATCGCCGATGATGCCCAGGTTGATCCTGCGGCGAGCATTGGCGCCTTTGCCGTGATCGAAAGTGGCGCGCGCATTGGCGCCGGTGTCACCGTGGGCGCTCAGTGCTTTATCGGCGCACGCTGTGAAATCGGTGCCGATGGCTGGCTGGCGCCCCGCGTGACCCTGTACCACGATGTGCGTATCGGGCAGCGGGTGGTCATTCAGTCGGGCGCAGTGATCGGTGGCGAAGGCTTCGGTTTTGCCAATTCGAAAGGCGTTTGGCACAAGATTGCCCAGGTCGGCGGCGTATTGATCGGCGACGATGTGGAAATCGGCGTCAATACCGCTGTTGATCGCGGGGCTTTGGCCGATACCGTGATCGGTAATGGCGTGAAGCTCGATAACCAGATCCAGATTGCCCACAACGTACAGATTGGCGATCACACCGCCATGGCGGCCTGCGTAGGCATATCCGGCAGCACCAAGATCGGCAAGCATTGCATGCTCGCCGGTGGCGTAGGGCTGGTGGGCCACATCGATATTTGCGACAACGTCTTCATCACCGGCATGACCATGGTCACCCACTCGATTACCGAGCCCGGTGCCTATTCGTCCGGTACCGCCATGCAGCCTGCGGCTGAATGGCGCAAGAGTGCAGCGCGTTTGAGGCACATCGACGACATGGCTCGACGTCTCAAGCAGCTGGAAAAGCGTGTTGGGGACGTGACCCCTGGCGGTAATGCTTCATCAGAAGGCTGATACCATTTCCATATCAAGTGTGCACAGCCGCTAGACTGCCTCCTTGATTTGCTAGCGGGGCGTGCGTTTAGTCGCCCGCCCCCAATCTTTATTACAGGCTTCCCCCCGAAATGATGGACATCAACGAGATTCGCGAATACCTGCCTCACCGTTACCCGTTCCTGCTGGTGGACCGTGTAGTGGACCTCAATGTTGAGGAAAAGCGCATTCGTGCCTACAAGAATGTCAGCATCAACGAACCGTTCTTCAATGGCCACTTTCCCGCGCATCCGATCATGCCGGGCGTGTTGATCATTGAAGCAATGGCCCAGGCTGCCGGTATCCTTGGTTTCAAAATGCTCGACCTCAAGCCTGCCGACGGCACGCTTTATTATTTCGTGGGCTCCGACAAGTTGCGTTTCCGCAACCCGGTCACCCCGGGTGACCAGTTGATCCTGGAAGCCAAGTTCATCAGCTGCAAGCGCCAGATCTGGAAGTTCGAATGCCAGGCCTCGGTGGATGGCAAGCCGGTGTGCTCCGCCGAAATCATCTGCGCGGAACGCAAACTATGAGTTTGATTGACCCTCGCGCAATCATCGATCCGTCGGCCGTACTGGCCGCCGACGTTGAGGTCGGCCCTTGGTCGATCGTCGGCGCAGGTGTGGAAATCGGCGAGGGGACTGTCATCGGGCCGCACGTGATCCTCAAGGGACCGACCCGCATTGGCAGGCACAATCGCATCTATCAGTTTTCCTCGATAGGCGAAGACACCCCCGACATGAAGTACAAGGGGGAAGAAACACGCCTGGTAATCGGTGATCACAACATCATTCGTGAAGGCGTGACCATTCACCGTGGCACCGTGCAGGACCGTGCCGAGACCACGTTGGGTGATCACAACCTGGTCATGGCCTACGCGCATATCGGCCACGACAGCGTGATCGGCAACCACTGCATCCTGGTCAACAACACCGCGTTGGCAGGCCATGTACACGTTGACGATTGGGCGATCCTGTCCGGTTTCACCCTGGTGCATCAGTACTGCCACATCGGCGCCCATAGTTTTTCCGGCATGGGCACGGCTATCGGCAAGGATGTCCCGGCGTTCGTCACGGTGTTCGGCAACCCTGCCGAAGCCCGCAGCATGAACTTCGAAGGCATGCGTCGTCGGGGTTTCAGCGACGATGCGATCCACGCCCTGCGTCGCGCCTACAAGGTGGTTTACCGCCAGGGCCTGACGGTTGAGCAGGCATTGGCCGAACTGACCGAGCCGGCAATGTTGTTCCCGGAAGTCGCGGTGTTCCGTGACTCGATCCAGGCGTCGACCCGCGGCATCACGCGCTGATCATGGCCAATCTGCGTATCGCATTGGTCGCCGGGGAAGCTTCCGGCGATATCCTGGGCGCGGGGCTGATGCGGGCGCTCAAGGCCCAGCATCCGGCGGTCGAGTTCATTGGCGTGGGCGGCCCGTTGATGCAGGCTGAAGGCCTCACCTCCTACTTCCCCATGGAGCGCTTGTCGGTCATGGGGTTGGTGGAAGTGCTGGGCCGTCTGCGTGAGCTGCTGGCACGGCGCAAGCTGCTGATTCAGACCCTGATCCAAGAAAAGCCTGACGTGTTCATCGGAATCGACGCGCCGGATTTCACCCTCAATATCGAACTCAAGTTGCGTCAGGCCGGGATCAAGACCGTGCATTACGTCAGCCCGTCCGTGTGGGCGTGGCGGCAGAAGCGCGTGCTGAAGATCCGCGAAGGCTGTGATTTGATGCTGACCTTGCTGCCGTTCGAAGCCCGTTTCTACGAAGAGAAGGGCGTGCCGGTGCGGTTTGTCGGGCACACGCTGGCCGACACCATCCCGCTGCACGCCGATCGTGCTGCGGCGCGTGCCGAACTGGGCTTGCCGGACGGCCCGCTGGTCGCGCTGATGCCGGGCAGTCGGGGTGGCGAAGTGGGCCGCCTGGGCGCGCTGTTTTTTGATGCCGCCGAGCGCCTGCTGATCATGAAGCCTGGCGTGCGCTTTGTGCTGCCGTGTGCGAGCCCGCAACGTCGCGCACAGATCGAAACCTTGCTGCAAGGACGCAACCTGCCGTTGACCCTGCTCGATGGTCAGTCGCACCTGGCCCTGGCGGCGTGCGACGCGGTGCTGATCGCCTCGGGTACCGCGACCCTGGAGGCGTTGCTGTACAAGCGTCCGATGGTCGTGGCTTACCGCCTGGCGCCGCTGACCTTCTGGATTCTCAAGCGCATGGTTAAAAGCCCCTACATCTCCTTGCCCAATCTGCTGGCCCAGCGCCTGTTGGTGCCGGAATTGTTGCAGGACGATGCAACGCCCGCAGCCCTGGCGCAGACGCTACTCCCCTTGATCGACGGCGGCGAAGAGCAGACCCGCGGCTTTGACGAGATCCACCGCACCCTGCGGCGCGATGCGTCAAACCAGGCGGCGGATGCCGTGTTGACCTTGATCGGCCATAAACAGGAAGCCCTATGACGACGCAAATGGGGCTGGATTTCAGCCTGGTCGCGCAAGCCCACGAACTGGTGGCCGGCGTGGATGAAGTCGGGCGCGGCCCGCTCTGTGGTGCCGTGGTGACGGCGGCGGTGATTCTTGACCCGAACCGGCCGATCCTCGGCCTCAACGACTCGAAGAAACTCACCGAAGCGCGTCGGGAAAAACTCTTCGACGAGATCTGTGAAAAAGCCCTGAGCTGGCATATTGCCCGGGCCGAAGTCGAAGAGATCGACGAGTTGAATATCCTCCACGCCACCATGCTTGCCATGCAGCGCGCCGTCGAGGGCCTGCATATCACCCCGAAACTGGCGATGATCGATGGCAATCGCTGCCCGAAACTGGCGATGCCGGCTGAAGCGGTGGTCAAGGGTGATAGCAAGGTGCCCGCCATCGCGGCCGCCTCGATTCTGGCCAAGGTCAGCCGTGACCGTGAAATGGCTGCGTTCGAATTGATCTACCCCGGCTACGGCATTGCGGGCCATAAAGGCTACCCGACGCCCGTTCATCTGGAAGCGCTGGCCCGTCTCGGCCCGACGCCGATCCACCGCCGCTCGTTCGCCCCGGTGCGCCTGGCTTACGAACAGCGCGAGAGCCTCAGCGAGGTTTAGTCGCGAGGCTGATGTTTTTGCCCAGGCCCGGTACAATCCCGGGCCTTGTTGTTTCTACGTTTAAGACAGGATCACTATGCCGGCTTCATTCGTTCACCTACGCCTGCACACTGAATACTCCCTGGTCGACGGCCTGGTACGGATCAAACCGCTGGTCAAAACCCTGGTGGGCATGAACATGCCTGCCGTCGCGGTCACCGATCAGAACAACATGTGTTCCCTGGTCAAGTTCTACAAGAACGCCATGGGCGCCGGCATCAAGCCGATCTGCGGCGCCGACCTGTGGCTGTCGAACAAAGACCCGGATAACCCTCTGAGCCGCATCAGCCTGTTGGCGATGAACGGCGTCGGTTATCGCAACCTCACCGAACTGATTTCCCGTGGCTTCATCGACGGCCAGCGCAACGGCGCGGTGATCATCGAGCGTGAGTGGGTGGCCGAGGCCAGCGAGGGCGTGATCATGCTCTCGGCGGCCAAAGAGGGCGAAATCGGGATCGCGCTGCTGGGCGGCAACCCGCAGGAAGCCGAAGTGCTGGCCCGCGAGTGGATGGCCGTGTTCCCTGACCGCTTCTACCTGGAAGTCCAGCGCACCAACCGCCCCAACGATGAAGAACATCTGCACGCCGCCGTGGCCCTGGCCGACAAGCTGGGCGCGCCGCTGGTGGCGACCAACGATGTGCGCTTCATCAAGAAGGAAGATTTCGAAGCCCACGAAACCCGCGTGTGCATCGGCGAAGGCCGGGCCCTGGATGACCCGCGCCGCTCGAAAAACTACAGCGAAGAGCAATACCTCAAAAGCGCCGAGGAAATGGCCGAGCTGTTCAGCGACCTGCCCGAGGCCCTGGAAAACTCCGTCGAGATCGCCAAGCGCTGCAATATCGAAGTGAAGCTGGGCAAGCACTTCCTGCCCAACTTCCCGATTCCCGAAGGCATGACCATCGATGAGTATTTCCGCAAGGTATCGTTCGATGGCCTGGAGGAACGCCTCTCGGTCCTGCTGCCCAAGGACACCACCGAAGATTACGAAGCCAAGCGCCAGGTCTACGTCGATCGGCTGAATTTCGAGCTGGATATCATCATCCAGATGGGGTTCCCCGGTTACTTCCTGATCGTGATGGACTTTATCCAGTGGGCCAAGAGTAACGGCGTGCCGGTCGGTCCAGGCCGGGGCTCGGGTGCCGGCTCGCTGGTTGCCTATGTGCAGAAGATCACCGACCTCGACCCGCTGGAATATGACCTGCTGTTCGAACGCTTCCTTAACCCGGAACGGGTCTCCATGCCCGACTTCGACGTCGACTTCTGCATGGACGGTCGCGATCGCGTGATCGAATACGTGGCCGATAAGTATGGCCGCAACGCCGTGAGCCAGATCATCACGTTCGGTTCCATGGCGGCCAAGGCGGTAATCCGCGACGTGGCCCGGGTGCAGGGCAAGTCCTACGGCCTGGCGGATCGCCTGTCGAAGATGATCCCGTTCGAAGTCGGCATGACCCTGGAAAAGGCCTACGAGCAGGAAGAAATCCTGCGCGACTTCATCAAGGTCGACGAAGAAGCCGCCGAAATCTGGGAGATGGCGCGCAAGCTCGAGGGCGTGGTGCGTAACGTCGGTAAACACGCCGGTGGCGTGGTGATCGCGCCGACCAAGCTCACCGACTTTTCGCCGATCTATTGCGACGAAGAAGGCGATGGCCTGGTGACCCAGTTCGACAAGGACGACGTGGAGGCGGCCGGCCTGGTGAAGTTCGACTTCCTCGGCCTGCGGACTCTGACGATCATCGACTGGGCGCTCAAGACGATCAACCGCGACCGTGCCAAGGTCGGCGAAGCACCGCTGGACATCGCGTTTATCCCGCTGGATGACAAGCCGACCTACAGCCTGCTGCAAAAAGCCGAAACCACGGCGGTGTTCCAGCTGGAATCCCGCGGCATGAAAGAGCTGATCAAAAAGCTCAAGCCCGACTGCCTGGAAGACTTGATCGCACTGGTCGCCCTGTTCCGTCCGGGCCCGCTGCAATCGGGCATGGTGGATGACTTCATCAACCGTAAGCACGGTCGCGCCGAACTGGCCTACCCGCACTCGGACTACCAGTACGAAGGCCTCAAGCCGGTACTGGCACCGACCTACGGCATCATCCTGTACCAGGAACAGGTGATGCAGATCGCCCAGGTCATGGCCGGTTACACCCTCGGTGGTGCGGACATGCTGCGTCGCGCCATGGGTAAGAAAAAGCCCGAGGAAATGGCCAAGCAGCGCGGCGGTTTCATCGAGGGTTGCGCCACCAACAATATCGACGCCGACCTTGCCGGTAACATTTTCGACCTGGTGGAAAAATTCGCCGGTTATGGCTTCAACAAATCTCACTCCGCTGCCTACGGCCTGGTGTCGTACCAGACCGCCTGGCTGAAGGCCCACTACCCGGCGCCGTTCATGGCCGCGGTACTCTCGGCGGATATGCACAACACCGACAAGGTCGTGACCTTGATCGAGGAAGTGCGAACCATGAAGCTGCGCCTCGACGCGCCGGACGTGAACGCCTCGGAGTTCAAGTTCACCGTGAACGACGAAGGCCGCATCATCTATGGCCTGGGCGCGATCAAGGGGGTGGGCGAGGGCCCGGTGGAAGCGATCACCGAGGCGCGCCAAAACGGCCCGTTCAAGGATCTGTTCGATTTCTGCGCGCGGGTCGACCTCAAGCGCATCAACAAACGTACCCTCGATGGCTTGATCCGCAGCGGCGCCCTCGACCGTCTCGGCCCGTATTTCCATGATGAGCCGAAGGCCTACCAGGCGAATATCGACCGCAATCGCGCGGTGCTGCTGACCGCCATGGAAGAAGCGATCAAGGCCGCCGAACAGACCGCCCGCACCCACGACAGCGGTCACGCCGACCTGTTTGGCGGGTTGTTCGTCGAAGAAGACGCGGATGTCTACGCCAACCATCGCAAGGCCAAGGAGCTGACCCTCAAGGAACGCCTCAAAGGTGAGAAAGACACCCTGGGCCTGTACCTGACCGGTCATCCGATTGACGAATACGAAGGGGAAATCCGTCGTTTCGCCCGTCAGCGCATCATCGACCTGAAACCGGCGCGCGACACCCAGACCGTCGCCGGCATGATCATCGCCCTGCGGGTGATGAAAAACAAAAAGGGCGACAAGATGGGCTTTATCACCCTCGACGACCGCTCCGGCCGGATCGAGGCGTCGCTGTTTGCCGATGCGTTCCATTCGGCGCAGTCGCTGTTGCAGACCGACGCCATGGTGGTGGTGGAAGGGGAGGTCAGCAACGACGACTTCTCCGGCGGCCTGCGCCTGCGGATCAAGCGCGTGATGAGCATGGAAGACGCGCGCACCAACCTGGCCGAAAGCCTGCGCTTGAAAGTCAAGACCGAGGCGCTCAAGGGCGATCAGCTGCGCTGGTTGGGGGACTTGCTCAAACGCCACCGTGGCGCATGCCCGGTGACCATGGAATACACCGGTAACGACGCCAAGGCCATGCTGCAGTTCGGCGAGACCTGGCGAATTGATCCCGCTGATGGCTTGATTCAAGCATTGCGTGACCAGTTCGGTCGTGACAACGTCTTCCTCCAATACCGTTGACGATCAGGTGATGGCAAATAGCCTGATCTCGACCAAACATTTAATCTCGACCTAGACGCGCCTCTCCCTTAAGGTAGGGCGCGAATAGACAACCGGCTGGCCAGGCACTCCTTGGCCGTCGACCCAAGACGGACGCTTATGAACCCGAATTTTCTTGATTTCGAACAGCCGATCGCTGACCTGCAAGCCAAGATCGAAGAACTGCGCCTGGTCGGCAATGACAACTCGCTGAATATCGGCGATGAAATCGCTCGCCTGCAAGACAAGAGCAGCTCGCTCACCGAAGACATCTTCGGCAAGTTGACCAGTTGGCAGATTGCGCGCCTGGCCCGCCATCCGCGCCGTCCGTACACCCTGGACTACATTCAGCACATCTTCACCGAGTTCGACGAGCTGCACGGCGACCGTCACTTCTCCGACGACGCCGCTATCGTGGGCGGTATCGCTCGCCTGGACGACCAGCCGGTGATGGTGATCGGTCACCAGAAAGGCCGTGAAGTGCGCGAGAAAGTCCGCCGTAACTTCGGCATGCCGCGTCCGGAAGGCTACCGCAAGGCTTGCCGCCTGATGGAAATGGCCGAGCGCTTCAAAATGCCGATCCTGACGTTCATCGACACCCCGGGCGCGTACCCGGGTATCGACGCCGAAGAACGCAACCAGAGCGAAGCGATCGCCTGGAACCTGCGCGTCATGTCCCGCCTGAAAACCCCGATCATTGCCACCGTGATTGGTGAAGGTGGTTCCGGCGGTGCGTTGGCCATTGGTGTCTGCGACCAACTGAACATGCTGCAATATTCGACCTACGCGGTGATCTCGCCGGAAGGTTGCGCCTCGATCCTGTGGAAAACCGCCGAGAAAGCGCCGGACGCTGCCGAAGCGATGGGCATCACCGCCGATCGCCTCAAGGGCCTGGGGATCGTGGATAAAGTCATCGCCGAACCATTGGGCGGCGCCCACCGCGACCCGGCCGCCGCTGCCGCGACCATCCGTGCCGAACTGGGTTCGCAACTGGCGATGCTCAAGAAGCTGGATACCGAAGCACTGTTGGCCCGGCGTTACGAGCGCCTGATGAGCTACGGTCTCTAAACCGCAGCCGTAAAAAATGTGGGAGGGGGCTTGCTCCCGATTGCTGAGTGTCAGTCAATGCATCTGGTGACTGACCTGCCGCAATCGGGAGCAAGCCCCCTCCCACATTTGCTTTGTGTATGCTTGGCCAACGTATTCCAGGTTTGCGGCGGTAACATCTGATGAAACCATTACTCTCCGCCAAACTCCTGCAAACCCTGGCGCCCTGGCGCAACGCTTCGGCCTGGCATATCGCTTTTTCCGGCGGGCTTGATTCCACCGTCCTGCTGCACCTCCTGGCAAATCTCGCCAAAACTGAGAAGCTTCCTACGCTCGACGCTGTTCATGTCCACCATGGCCTGCAAGCTGCGGCCGATGCCTGGCCCGCTCATTGTCAGTCGGTCTGTGACGCCCTTGGCGTGCCGTTGCGGGTGATGTGCGTGCAGGTGCGGGCTGGCGCAAGCCTGGAGCGTGCGGCCCGTGATGCGCGCTATCAGGCATTCAGTGAGGTGGTCGGGGTAGGGGAAGTGTTGCTCATCGGCCAGCACCGCGACGATCAGGCCGAAACCTTGCTGTTTCGTCTGTTGCGCGGCGCGGGGGTGCAAGGGTTGGCGGCCATGCCGATGCAGCGTGCGCTGGCGGGCGGTCATCTGCTGCGGCCGTTGCTGCGCAGTTCACGCGCGCAACTGCAGGCCTACGCCGAGGAGCACCAGTTGACGTGGATCGAAGACCCTTCCAACGCCGATCCCCGCTTTTCGCGCAATTACCTGCGCCATCGTGTATTCCCGCGCCTGACCGAGCGCTGGCCCCAGGCCGTGGCCAACCTGGCCCGCGCCGCTGAACATTTGAGCGAAGCCCAAGGTCTGTTGGACGAGTTGGCGCACATCGACCTGCAAGCCGCCGAGCAGCCTTCGCCTTTTCCGTGGCTGCCCTTGCCGTCCTTGGCCCTGGCGCCGCTGTGTGAGCTTTCCGACGCGCGTCAACGCAACGCCCTGCGCCATTGGCTGAGCCCGCTGACGCGTTTACCCGACAGCGACCACTGGGCCGGCTGGCATTCCCTGCGCGACGCCAAGCTCGATGCACAACCCCTGTGGCGCTTGGCCAACGGCGATCTGCACCGTTGCGGCGAGCGCATCTGGTGGCTGCCCTCCAGTTGGTCGGAGTTTTCCGACGCATCGGTGAGCTGGGCGCAGCCGCAAAACCCGCTAGAGTTACCGGGTAATGGCCAACTCCGGTTGATCGGTCGGGTTCCCGAGGGCGTGTTGCAGGTTCGCTATCGCCAGGGCGGCGAAATCATCGACATTCCGGGGCGCGGTCGGCGCGATTTGAAGCGTCTGCTCAACGAAAGTGGGCTGCCGGGTTTTGTCCGTGGCAGATTGCCGCTGCTGTATCGGGGCGAGCAATTGCTGGCTGTGCCCAGCCTTGCAGGGCTTTGGAAGACGTCGAATGACGGCTGGCAATTACATTGGATGCCACAGACCTGCGATCAAGGTTTGAGCTGATAGCGCCTTTCCGGTAGACTACGCTCCCTTCTTGATACAACTTCTGTGGATTCGCCTGAATCGCAGCAGTTGCCGATTACCAAGCAGTCTTTGCTGGGCGATTCCAAAAAATGTGTAGCGATCAACGTACCGGTGTTTCATTGCTGGTCTGTCACCACGCGGCGGTTTTTTTGAAAGGTGCACTGTGATTAATGCAGGTGATCGGGGGCTTCGGCCTTCCTTCGCTTTCCCCGGCGGCTCGGACCGCTTTAACGCAGACTTCTAGGGTTTTTCATGACGCGCTACATATTCGTCACGGGCGGTGTTGTTTCTTCATTGGGGAAAGGCATTGCCTCCGCTTCATTGGCGGCCATCCTGGAGGCGCGGGGACTTAAGGTCACCATGCTCAAGCTGGACCCGTACATCAACGTTGACCCGGGCACCATGAGCCCGTTCCAGCACGGTGAAGTGTTCGTCACCCACGACGGCGCCGAGACCGACCTGGACCTGGGCCACTACGAGCGGTTCATCCGCACGACCATGACCCAGAACAACAACTTCACCACCGGCCGTGTCTACGAACACGTGCTGCGCAAGGAGCGTCGTGGTGACTACCTGGGTGCAACCATCCAGGTGATCCCGCACATCACCGACGAAATCAAGCGCCGCATCATCAAGGGCGCGGGCGATGCCGACGTGGCGATGGTCGAGATCGGTGGCACCGTGGGTGACATCGAATCCCAACCGTTCCTCGAAGCCATCCGCCAGTTGCGTTTCGAAGTCGGCGCCAAGCGCGCGATGCTGATGCACCTGACACTGGTGCCCTACATCGCCACCGCCGGCGAAACCAAAACCAAGCCAACCCAGCACTCGGTCAAGGAACTGCGTTCCATCGGCCTGCAGCCGGACGTGCTGGTGTGCCGTTCCGATCACCCGATCGATATTTCCTCGCGTCGCAAGATCGCGCAGTTCACCAACGTTGAAGAGCGTGCGGTGATTGCCCTGGAAGACGCCGACACCATCTACAAGATCCCGGGCATCCTGCATTCCCAGGGCCTGGACGATTTTGTGGTCGAGCGTTTCGGCCTGCAATGCGGCGGCGCGGATCTGTCCGAGTGGGAAGCCGTGGTCGACGCCAAGCTCAACCCTGAGCACGAAGTCACCATCGCCATGGTCGGCAAGTACATGGAGCTGCTGGACGCGTACAAGTCGCTGATCGAAGCGATGAGCCACGCCGGCATCAGCAACCGTACCAAGGTCAACCTGCGCTATATCGATTCCGAAGACATCGAGAACCAAGGCACCGCGCTGCTCGAAGGCGTCGACGCGATCCTCGTTCCAGGCGGTTTCGGCCTGCGTGGCGTGGAAGGCAAGATCACCGCCGTGCAGTACGCTCGTGAGCACAAGGTGCCGTACCTGGGGATCTGCCTGGGCATGCAAGTGGCCGTTATCGAGTTCGCTCGTAACGTGCTGGGCTGGAAAGACGCCAACTCCACCGAGTTCGATCATTCCAGCGGCCACCCGGTCGTAGGCCTGATCACCGAGTGGGAAGACGCCACCGGCGCCGTTGAAACCCGTACCGAATCGTCCGACCTGGGCGGCACCATGCGCCTCGGCGCGCAAGACTGTCTGCTGGAGCCGGGTTCGCTGGTCCACGACTGCTATGGCAAGGACGTGATCGTCGAGCGTCACCGTCACCGCTACGAAGTGAACAACAACCTGCTGCCGCAGATCAAAGCAGCCGGCCTGAAAGTCTCCGGTCGCTCCGGTGACGGCAAGCTGGTCGAAGTGGTCGAGGCGCCGGATCATCCATGGTTCGTGGCCTGCCAGTTCCACCCTGAGTTCACCTCGACGCCGCGCGACGGTCACCCGTTGTTCAGCGGTTTCGTTAAAGCAGCACTGACGCAACATCAGAAGAAGGCGTGAAGCTGATGGCCCAGAAGATCATTCGCGTAGGCGACATCGAGATTGCCAACGACAAGCCCATGGTGCTGTTCGGCGGCATGAACGTGCTGGAAAGCCGCGACATGGCGATGCAGGTCTGTGAAGAGTACGTCAAGGTTACCCAGAAACTGGGTATCCCTTATGTGTTCAAGGCCAGCTTCGACAAGGCCAACCGTTCGTCCGTGACCTCCTATCGCGGCCCGGGCCTTGAAGAAGGCATGCGGATCTTCCAGGACATCAAGCAAGCCTTCGGCGTGCCGATCATCACCGACGTCCACGAGCCTGAACAGGCTGCCGTGGTCGCCGAGGTGTGCGACATCATCCAGTTGCCGGCCTTCCTGTCGCGCCAGACCGACCTCGTGGTCGCCATGGCCAAGACCGGTGCGGTGATCAATATCAAGAAAGCCCAGTTCCTCGCGCCCCAGGAAATGAAGCACATCCTGAACAAGTGCGTGGAAGCGGGTAACGACCAGTTGATCCTCTGCGAGCGCGGTTCGAGCTTCGGCTACAACAACCTCGTGGTGGACATGCTCGGTTTCGGCATCATGAAACAGTTCGAATACCCGGTGTTCTTCGACGTGACCCACGCGCTGCAAATGCCGGGTGGCCGCGCCGATTCCGCTGGCGGGCGTCGTGCCCAGGTATTGGACCTGGCCAAGGCCGGCATCAGCCAGTCCCTGGCCGGCCTGTTCCTGGAAGCCCACCCGGACCCGGACAACGCCAAATGCGACGGTCCTTGCGCCCTGCGCCTGGACAAACTGGAGCCATTCCTGGCCCAGCTCAAGCAGTTGGACGAACTGGTCAAGAGTTTTCCGACGGTAGAGACCGCGTAAGCGCCATTTCTCCGTGTAGGAGCCGAGCTTGCTCGCGATGAGGCCCGAGAGGGCACTATTACTGGCAAGTTCGTTCCAAATATTGCAATGTGCGCGACAAGTTAAATCGAGCGGTATAGAGCATTTTCGTCAACTTTGGAGTGTTTACAACAATGGCAAAAATCGTCGACATCAAAGGTCGTGAAGTTCTCGACTCCCGTGGCAACCCCACCGTCGAAGCCGACGTGCTTCTCGATAACGGCATCATCGGCAGCGCTTGCGCGCCGTCCGGTGCTTCCACAGGTTCCCGCGAAGCGCTGGAACTGCGTGATGGCGACAAGAGCCGTTACCTGGGCAAGGGTGTCCTCAAGGCGGTAGCCAACATCAACGGTCCGATTCGCGACCTGTTGCTGGGCAAAGACCCGCTGGACCAGAAAGCCCTGGACCACGCGATGATCAAACTCGACGGCACTGAAAACAAAGGCAGCCTGGGTGCCAACGCCATCCTCGCCGTGTCCCTGGCCGCCGCCAAGGCCGCCGCGCAGGACCAGGACCTGCCGCTGTACGCCCACATCGCCAACCTCAACGGCACTCCGGGTGTGTACTCGATGCCGGTGCCGATGATGAACATCATCAACGGCGGCGAGCACGCCGATAACAACGTCGACATCCAGGAATTCATGGTGCAGCCGGTTGGCGCCAAGACCTTCTCCGAAGGCCTGCGCATGGGCACCGAGATTTTCCATCACCTCAAGGCTGTGCTGAAGGCCCGTGGCCTGAGCACCGCCGTGGGTGACGAAGGTGGTTTCGCGCCGAACCTGGCGTCCAACGAAGATGCACTGAAAGTCATCTCCGAAGCCGTAGCCAACGCCGGCTACACCCTGGGCACCGACGTGACCCTGGCCCTGGACTGCGCTGCCAGCGAATTCTACGAAGACGGTAAGTACAACCTGTCCGGCGAAGGCCAGGTGTTCAACTCCGAAGGGTTTGCCGAGTACCTCAAGGGCCTGACCCAGCGCTACCCGATCATCTCGATCGAAGACGGCCTGGACGAGTCCGACTGGGACGGCTGGAAAATCCTCACCGACAAGATCGGCGAAAAAATCCAGCTGGTGGGCGACGACCTGTTCGTGACCAACACCAAGATCCTGAAAGAAGGCATCGACAAGAAGATCGCCAACTCGATCCTGATCAAGTTCAACCAGATCGGCACCCTGACCGAAACCCTGGAAGCCATCCAGATGGCCAAGGCCGCGGGCTACACCGCCGTGATCTCGCACCGCTCCGGCGAAACCGAAGACTCGACCATTGCCGACCTGGCCGTGGGCACGTCGGCGGGCCAGATCAAGACCGGCTCGCTGTGCCGTTCCGATCGCGTGTCCAAGTACAACCAATTGCTGCGTATCGAAGAGCAACTGGCGGGTAAAGCCAAGTACAACGGTCGCAGCGAGTTTCGCGGCTGATCAGTAAATGGTAAAAAGTCGGCAGATTGTGTCGGAAAAATCACGAGAGTGTGCAATTCGACGCTAATCTGATGACGATCAAGCACAAGCCTGGGTCTTCCAGGCTTCGTGCTATCCGTTGCTGCAAAAGTTTTGTATGGCGGTCTTTTTTCACTGGATACCCGATATTCGATGCGCAGTCCCAATTGGTTGTTCCTCGTCTTGCTCTTGTTGCTGGCTGGCCTGCAGTACCGCCTATGGGTGGGTAATGGCAGCTTTGCGCAGGTAAAAGACTTGACCCAGCAAATTGCCGACCAGCACGCCGAAAACGAACGCCTGCTGGAGCGCAATCGCGTTCTCGATGCCGAGGTGCTTGAGCTGAAAAAAGGCACGGAGACCGTCGAAGAGCGGGCTCGCCATGAGTTGGGCATGGTCAAGGAGGGCGAAACCCTCTACCAGTTGGCCCAATGAATCACCGTTTGCCGGCCTTCTGGGCCGTGATTCCTGCCGCGGGCATCGGTGCCCGTATGGCTGCGGACCGTCCCAAGCAGTACTTGCAACTGGGCGGGCGCACTATTCTCGAACACAGCCTTGGCTGTTTTCTCGACCACCCCTCGCTCAAGGGCCTGGTGGTCAGTCTTGCTGTTGATGACCCTTACTGGCCTCACCTCGCGTGTGCCGCTGACCCGCGTATCCAGCGGGCGGACGGTGGCTCGGAGCGTTCGGGCTCGGTACTCAATGCGTTGCTGCAGCTCAATGCCCTGGGCGCCAGCGATGATGATTGGGTCTTGGTGCATGATGCGGCGCGGCCTAACCTGAGTCGTGATGATCTCGACAAACTGCTCGCCGAACTCGCGGACGATCCGGTGGGTGGCCTGCTGGCTGTGCCGGCCCGCGATACCCTCAAGCGTGTAGACAAGCATGGTCGCGTCATCGAGACCGTTGACCGCAGCTTGATCTGGCAGGCCTACACGCCGCAGATGTTCCGCCTGGGTGCGCTGCACCGTGCACTGGCTGATAGCCTTGTGGCCGATGCGGTCATTACCGACGAAGCGTCGGCCATGGAATGGTCTGGCCAGGCGCCGCGCCTGATCGAAGGGCGCTCGGACAATATCAAGGTGACCCGGCCCGAGGACCTGGAATGGCTGCGACTACGCTGGGCCAATCGGCTGTAGGAGCGAGCTTGCTCGCGAAAAACTTGAGAGCGCCGCTTCAATCCAGATTGTCCGCGTTATCGTTGACGTTTTTCGCGAGCAAGCTCGCTCCTACATAAACGATAAACGCCATCAATGCTCAGTACCGTACTCGGGCCGTTCGGCCAACCCTGCCTTTAAATAATCCACCAGCTTCCTGACCTTCGGCGACAAATGCCGCTGCTGCGGATACAACGCCCACACCGCCGTATTCGGCGGCTGATGCGCTTCCAGTAACGACACCAGCGCGCCACTGTGCAAATGCTCGAGCACGTAATAGTCCGGTAACTGACACAAGCCCACCCCTTGCAACGCCGCGTCCAACACCGCTTGCCCACTGTTGCAGCGCCAGTTGCCCTGCACCCTTTGGGAAAATTCGCGCCCGTCCTGGGCCAGTTGCCAGATGTCCGAGCTGCCGATCAGGCAGTTGTGCCGAGTCAATTCCGACAAACTGTGCGGCCGCCCATACCGCGCCAGGTAGGACGGCGACGCGCACAAGTACATGCGGCGCGGCGCCAGGCGGCTGGCGACCATGCGCGAGTCTTGCAGGCGTCCCAGGCGAATCGCCAGGTCGAGGCCTTCGTGTACCAAGTCCAACTGACGATTGCTCAGTTCGATGTCCACCCGCAGTTGCGGGTAAAGCCCCATGAACCGCGTCACCAACGGCACGATGAATCGTTCGCCATACGCCACGGCGCAGGTCATGCGCAGCATGCCCTTGGGCTCGCTGGCGAGGTCGCCGACGGCGCGCAGGGCCTCTTCGCGGCCATCCTGCAGGCGCTGGCAGTGTTGCAGAAAGGTCTGGCCGGCTTCGGTCAGGGTCACCTTGCGCGTACTGCGATACAGCAAGCGCGTTTGCAGCCGTTCTTCCAGGCGAGCCACTTGCCGGCTGATGTGCGACGAAGACACCCCAAGGCGTTCCGCCGCCGCGGTGAATTGGCTGCATTCAGCGACGGCGACGAACTCATCGATACCTTCCCAGCGGTTTTCCAGCATGACGATTATCCCTGTACAGCAATAAAGTTTTGCTTTTGCCTGGATTATTAATCAGCGGGGCATGTTTTACACTCGCCGTCTTAGTTTTTAACTCCCAGGAGAAACCCGGATGATCAAGTCCCGCGCCGCCGTAGCCTTCGAAGCCAAGAAGCCCCTCGAGATCGTAGAAGTGGATGTCGCCATGCCCAAGGCCGGCGAAGTGCTGTTGCGCGTGGTTGCGTCCGGCGTGTGCCATACCGACGCCTACACGTTGTCGGGCGCCGACCCGGAAGGCATCTTCCCGTCGATTCTCGGCCATGAAGGCGGTGCGGTGGTTGAGGCGATCGGCGAGGGCGTGACCTCGGTTGCAGTCGGCGACCATGTGATCCCGCTCTACACCCCGGAGTGCGGCAAGTGCAAATTCTGCCTGTCGGGCAAGACCAACCTGTGCCAGGCGATTCGTGCCACCCAGGGCAAAGGCCTGATGCCCGATGGCACCACGCGTTTCTCCTACAAGGGTCAGCCGATTTTCCACTACATGGGCACCTCGACCTTTTCCGAGTACACCGTGCTGCCGGAAATTTCCGTGGCGAAGATTCCTAAAGACGCGCCGCTGGAAAAAGTCTGCCTGCTCGGCTGTGGCGTCACCACCGGTATCGGTGCGGTGATCAACACCGCCAAGGTCAAGCCCGGCGATACCGTCGCCATCTTCGGCTTGGGCGGTATCGGCCTGTCGGCGGTAATCGGCGCGGTAAAAGCCAAGGCCGGTCGCATCATCGCCATCGACATCAACCCGGCCAAGTTCGAAATCGCCAAGCAACTGGGCGCCACCGACTGCATCAACCCGAAAGACTACGATCGCCCGATCCAGGACGTGATTGTCGATTTGACTGACGGTGGCGTGGACTTTTCCTTCGAGTGCATCGGCAACGTGCAACTGATGCGCGCCGCCCTCGAGTGCTGCCACAAAGGCTGGGGCGAGTCGGTGATCATCGGCGTTGCCGGTGCCGGCCAGGAAATTTCCACCCGTCCATTCCAGCTGGTGACCGGCCGCGTCTGGCGCGGTTCGGCCTTTGGCGGCGTGCGTGGTCGCAGCGAGCTGCCCAGCTACGTGGAAATGGCCCAGAACGGCGAGATCCCGTTGGACACCTTCATCACCCATACCATGGGCCTGGAAGACATCAACAAAGCGTTTGATCTGATGCATGAAGGCAAGAGCATTCGTACCGTCATTCACTTCTGAGGTCGGCCATGAGTCTGGAAAACCTGTCGTGCCAGAAGAGCTTCGGCGGCTGGCATAAACGCTACAAGCATCATTCCGAGGTGCTCGGTTGCGACATGACCTTCGCCGTCTACCTGCCGCCGCAAGCGGAGCAGGGCGGCAAGCTGCCAGTGGTGTACTGGCTGTCCGGGTTGACCTGCACCGATGAAAACTTCATGCAGAAAGCCGGCGCCCAGCGCATGGCGGCCGAACTGGGGCTGATCATTGTTGCGCCGGACACCAGCCCGCGTGGTCCTGGGGTGCCGGGCGATCCGGACAACGCCTGGGATTTCGGCCTGGGGGCCGGTTTCTATCTGAATGCCACCCAGGAACCCTGGGCCAAGCACTATCGGATGCATGACTACGTGGTGCAGGAATTGCCGGCGTTGGTTGAGGCGCATTTCCCGGCTTCGCAGAAGCGCGGTATCAGCGGCCACTCCATGGGCGGCCACGGTGCGCTGGTATGTGCATTGCGCAACCCCGGGCGTTACCTATCGGTGTCGGCGTTTTCGCCGATCAACAACCCGATGGATTGCCCATGGGGCCAGAAAGCCTTCTCCCGTTACCTGGGCGAAGAGCGCTCGAAGTGGCGCGAGTGGGACGCTTGCGTGCTGATCAGCGAAGCCGCGGAAAAGCTGCCGTTGCTGGTGGACCAGGGCGACCGCGACGACTTCCTCGCGGTGCAGCTCAAGCCCGAAGCCCTGCAGCAAGCGGCGAAAGCGGCCAACCATCCGCTCGAACTGCGCCTGCAACCGGGCTACGACCACAGCTACTTCTTTATCGCCAGCTTCATCGAAGATCATTTGCGACATCATGGCCGTGCTTTGCTCGGTTAATATGCGACAAAAGTAGGTAGAATCACGCCCTGAATTAAATCGGGGCGTTTTTTTATGCGTATTGGCCACGGCTACGATGTGCACCGTTTCGCTGAAGGCGATTTCATCACCCTGGGCGGTGTGCGGATCGCGCACCACCATGGGTTGCTGGCTCATTCCGACGGCGATGTCCTGCTGCACGCGTTGAGCGACGCCTTGCTCGGCGCCGCGGCGCTCGGCGATATCGGCAAGCACTTTCCGGACACCGACCCGACCTTCAAGGGCGCGGACAGCCGGGTATTGCTGCGCCATGTGGTCGGCCTGATCCACGCCAATGGCTGGAAGGTCGGCAACGTCGATAACACCATCGTGGCCCAGGCGCCGAAAATGGCCCCCCACATCGAGTCGATGCGCGTGCTGATCGCGGCGGATCTGCACATTGAATTGGATCAAGTGAACGTGAAAGCCACCACCACCGAAAAGCTCGGGTTTACCGGTCGCGAAGAGGGCATCGCGGTACATTCCGTCGCTTTGTTGCTGCGCGCATGAACGACTTGCAACTGCTGGGCCCACGGGCCTATGGCGAGGCCTTGGGCAGCGCCGTGCTGAAGGCTACCGCGGAAGATTTCCAGGTCGACGAAGTGCTCGATATCCCGCTGAGCGGTGAGGGTGAGCACCTGTGGCTGTGGGTGGAAAAGCGTGGCCTCAACACCGAAGAAGCCGCGCGCCGGATCGCCAAGGCCGCCGGCGTGCCGTTGCGCACCGTCAGCTATGCCGGGCTCAAGGATCGCCAGGCGTTGACCCGCCAGTGGTTCAGTGTGCAACTGCCGGGCAAGGCCGATCCGGACCTGAGCGGCGCGGAAAACGACACCCTCAAGATCCTCAAGACCGGCCGCCACAAGCGCAAGCTGCAACGCGGTGCTCATTCGGCCAACGGTTTTACCTTGCGCCTGACGCAACTGGCGGGGGATCACGCGGCCATCGATGCGCGCTTGCAACTGATCGCCCAGCACGGCATTCCCAATTATTTCGGCACCCAGCGCTTTGGCCACAACGGCGGCAATGTGGTGGATGCGCGTGAGTGGGCGGCCCGCAAGGCCTTGCCGGAGCAGCGCAACGTGCGTTCGCGGTTGCTGTCGACGGCGCGCAGTTACCTCTTCAACAAAGTGTTGGCGGCCCGTGTCGCGGACGGTTCCTGGCAGCGTGCGCAGGTCGGCGATCTGCTGGCCTTCACCGACAGCCGCAGTTTTTTCCCGGCGGGGGAGGCTGAATGCAGCGACCCGCGCCTGGCGATCCTCGATCTGCACCCCACCGGACCGCAGTGGGGCGAAGGCGATTCGCCAGCCAGCGGTGCAACCCAGGCGCTGGAGCAGGCGGTTGCCGCCAGTGAGGCCGACCTGCGCGATTGGCTGGTGAATGCCGGCATGAGCCAGGAACGTCGCATTCTGCGACTGCCCATTGGCGGGTTGACGTGGCATTATCCCGGGCCTGACATTCTGCAATTGGAATTCGTCCTGCCGGCCGGATGCTTCGCCACTGTCTTGGTGCGCGAGCTTGTTGATCTGGTGCCGGTGGGGCAGACGGACAGCCCATGCGTATTCTGATATCAAATGACGACGGTGCCACCGCACCCGGCCTCGCCGCGCTTCATGCTGCGCTGGCGGATTACGCCGAGTGCGTGGTGGTTGCCCCCGACCAGGACAAGAGCGGCGCCAGCAGTTCGCTGACGCTCGACCGTCCGCTGCACGTGCACGTTCTGGCCAATGGCTATATCAGCGTGAACGGCACCCCCACCGACTGCGTACACCTGGCGATCAACAGTTTGTTGGATCAGGAGCCGGACCTGGTGGTGTCGGGCATCAACCTCGGCGCCAACCTGGGGGATGACGTGCTGTATTCCGGCACGGTGGCGGCGGCCCTGGAAGGGCGTTTCCTGGGGCGGACCTCGTTTGCCTTTTCGTTGACCTCGCGTCAATTGGACAACCTGCCGACGGCCGCGCATTTCGCGCGCAAGCTGGTGGAGGCCCACGGTTCCCTCGATCTGCCGCCCCGGACGGTGCTTAACGTCAATATCCCCAACTTGCCCCTCGAGCATATTCGCGGTATCCAGCTCACGCGCCTGGGCCATCGCGCCCGCGCAGCGGCGCCGTTGAAGGTGGTCGACCCGCGTGGCAAGGAAGGTTATTGGATCGCCGCTGCGGGCGATGCCGAAGACGGTGGGCCGGGCACTGACTTTCATGCGGTGATGCAAGGCTATGTATCGATTACCCCGTTGCAGCTCGATCGCACCTTCAGTGATGCCTTCAGTAGTCTCGATGGCTGGCTGGAGGACTTGCGCTGATGGCTCGTGAACAAGACGACCTGTTGCGTCGCGGCATCGGGATGACCTCCCAGCGCACCCGCGAGCGTCTGATCCAGCGCCTGTACGAAGAAGGCCTGTCCAACGCCCAGGTACTGGAAGTGATCCGGCGCACGCCCCGGCACCTGTTTGTCGATGAGGCCCTGGCCCATCGCGCCTATGAAGACACGGCGTTGCCGATCGGGCATAACCAGACCATTTCCCAGCCGTATATGGTTGCGCGCATGAGCGAGCTGCTGCTGGCGGCGGGCCCGTTGGACAAGGTGCTGGAGATCGGCACCGGTTCCGGCTACCAGACTGCCGTGCTGTCGCAGTTGGTAGAGCGCGTGTTCTCGGTGGAGCGCATCAAGGTGCTGCAGGACCGCGCCAAGGAACGCCTGGTGGAACTGAACCTGCGCAACGTGGTGTTCCGCTGGGGCGATGGCTGGGAAGGCTGGCCGGCGCTGGCGCCGTATAACGGCATCATCGTCACCGCGGTCGCCACCGATGTACCGCAGGCGTTGCTCGATCAACTGGCCCCCGGCGGTCGGCTGGTGATCCCGGTGGGTTCCGGCGAAGTGCAACAATTGATGCTCATTATCCGTGAAGACGAAGGCTTTTCCCGGCATGTGCTCGGCGCCGTGCGTTTCGTGCCGTTGCTCAATGGCCCGCTGGCCTGATCATTTATTCGCGAGCAGTGAATTCTGTTGGCGGCGATGTGTCTTACGGCGGGGTCTATAGAGTCAACATGATCGGTCGTTGGTTTTAAACGCGATGAATCTTTCGTTTCAGTCGTGTGCCAGTAAAAAGCCAATGCCCAGTTATACTTACGACATATTTCAAGCCTGATACAGGCATTCATGTTCAGCCACCACAAAGGGAGCGGCGGGTGAGTCTCACAGGTCTTGCGCAGCGTATGAGTAAAACAAGCTTTCAGCGACTGGTGCTTGGCCTTGTCTTGAGTTCCTTATTGGCGGCTTGTTCGAGCACGCCTTCCGGGGGCGCGAGGGTGGTTGATCGCACGAATGCCGCGCCGCAGAAGCCGACCGTGACCACGGGGCAGTATGTGGTGCGCAAGGGCGATACGCTGTTTTCGATTGCCTTCCGCTATGGCTGGGACTACAAGGCGCTCGCCGCGCGCAACAATATTCCGGTGCCCTACACGATACATCCGGGTCAGACGATTCGCTTCGATGGACGCACCGGTTCAACACCGACGTCAGTGGTGACAAACACCACATCTTCGCCCTCGTCCTCGAGCAAAACCACGATCATCACGCGGCCTGCAGGCAGCGCCGCGCCTGCGGTTGCGAGCAAACCGGCAGCCGCGCCGCTGCCGCCTGCGGGGCCTGCGCCGACCGGCTGGGGATGGCCGTCGAACGGCGTATTGATTGGAAAATTCTCTTCAAACGGTAGTTTGAATAAAGGCATTGATATCGCCGGGGATTTGGGACAGCCTGTTTTAGCTGCATCTGATGGGACAGTGGTGTACGCCGGGAGTGGTTTGCGGGGCTACGGCGAGCTGGTCATCATCAAACACAGCGATACCTACGTCAGTGCTTACGGCCACAACCGTAGGCTGTTGGTTCGGGAGGGGCAGCAGGTCAAAGTCGGACAGACAATTGCCGAAATGGGGTCAACTGGTACAGACCGGGTGAAACTGCACTTTGAGATTCGCCGTCAAGGGAAACCTGTAGATCCTCTGCAATTCCTACCCCGTCGTTGATGTGTTGCCAGCCTGTTCCCTCACGTAGAAGGAACAGGCTCCAGCGTTGCCAAGGATAAAGGCGTCGCTTGAGCTTGAGGTCGAACTCACCAAAGGACTATAACAATGGCTCTCAGTAAAGAAGCGCCGGAGTTTGACATCGACGATGAGGTTCTCCTTACGGAGACCGGCATCGCTATGGAATCGATGTCGAATGAGGGAATGGCTGTACCTTCAGTTCGCACCAAATCCAAGAACTCCACTGCGTTAAAGCAACATAAGTACATTGACTACACGCGGGCGCTCGATGCGACCCAGCTGTACCTCAATGAAATCGGCTTTTCCCCTCTGCTGACTCCCGAAGAAGAAGTCCATTTTGCGCGCTTGTCGCAAAAGGGCGATCCGGCTGGGCGCAAGCGCATGATTGAAAGCAACCTGCGTCTGGTGGTGAAAATCGCCCGACGCTACGTCAATCGTGGGCTGTCCCTGTTGGACCTGATCGAGGAGGGCAACCTGGGCTTGATCCGGGCGGTGGAGAAGTTCGACCCCGAACGCGGCTTCCGCTTCTCGACCTATGCCACCTGGTGGATTCGTCAGACCATCGAACGGGCGATCATGAATCAAACCCGCACGATCCGGTTGCCGATCCATGTGGTCAAGGAGCTCAACGTCTACCTGCGGGCGGCGCGTGAGCTGACACAAAAACTCGATCATGAACCCTCTCCCGAAGAAATCGCCAACCTGCTGGAAAAACCGGTGGGCGAGGTCAAGCGCATGCTCGGTCTTAACGAGCGCGTGTCTTCGGTCGACGTCTCGCTGGGCCCGGATTCGGACAAAACCCTGCTGGACACCCTGACGGATGATCGCCCGACAGACCCTTGCGAGCTGTTGCAGGACGATGATCTTTCCCAAAGCATTGACCAGTGGTTGTCGGAGCTTACGGACAAGCAGCGCGAGGTGGTGATTCGCCGCTTCGGCCTGCGCGGTCATGAGAGCAGCACCCTGGAGGATGTAGGCCTGGAGATCGGCTTGACCCGTGAGCGGGTGCGGCAGATCCAGGTAGAAGGGCTCAAGCGCTTGCGTGAGATCCTGGAGAAGAACGGCTTGTCGAGCGAGTCGTTGTTTCAGTAACGACGCAGTCTGAATGTGGGAGGGGGCTTGCTCCCGATGGCAGTGGATCAGTCACTGGATGTATTGACTGACCCACCGCCATCGGGAGTAAGCCCCCTCCCATATTTTTTGCGCTCATGCATGCCCAAATCCAGGCATAAAAAAACCCCGCTTTTAAGGGCGGGGTTCTTTCGACTGAGTCAGTACAAGTTAGATAACTTGAACTTCTTCAGCTTGCATGCCTTTCTGACCGCGGGTAGCGATGAAAGAAACCTGTTGGCCTTCTTTCAGGCTTTTGAAGCCGTCGGATTGGATAGCTTTGAAGTGAACGAACAGGTCGTCACCGGATTGTGGAGTGATGAAGCCGAAGCCTTTTTCATCGTTGAACCACTTAACGGTACCAGTTTGGCGATTAGACATGGTGTATCTCCTTGGACAAAGTTAACTGCGACTCAGGAAAAGCCCTGGCCGAGACTGAGTGCAAAGAGCAGGAAAAATTCTTGGAGATGGTTGGATCGAAATTCAACATATCGTGTAGAGATTCTCAGTGACACAAGCAGCACAGTGGCGCCACCTTAACCCTTTTTCCGGAACGTGCCAATGGTATTTCCGAAGGTTTCTCTAATTTCGTGACTGGCGGTGGTATTTACGTCCGTCGTGCACGCCGATTCGGGTCCCGGCCCCAATGGGCGCGGCTTGTACAAGGCGGGCATTGATCAACACATTCGTCAACAAAAGCCCCACGCCCTTTGAACCCCAACGCCTGCCCCGGTAAGATGCCCAACAGAATTTTTCCACCTCGCTATCAGGACACCCGCCATGAGCATCAAATCGGACAAGTGGATTCGCCGCATGGCGCAAGAGCACGGCATGATCGAACCGTTCGTTGAGCGCCAGATCCGTGGTGACGACGCCGATCGCGTGATTTCGTATGGTGTTTCCAGCTACGGCTACGACGTGCGTTGTGCCGATGAGTTCAAGGTGTTCACCAATATCAACTCGGCGATCGTCGATCCGAAGAACTTCGACGAAAAGAGCTTCGTCGACGTCAAGAGCGACGTGTGCATCATCCCGCCCAACTCCTTCGCCCTGGCGCGCACCGTGGAGTTCTTCCGTATTCCCCGCGACGTGCTGACCATCTGCCTGGGTAAAAGCACTTACGCGCGCTGCGGCATCATCGTCAACGTGACGCCGCTTGAGCCTGAGTGGGAAGGTCACGTCACCCTGGAATTCTCCAACACCACCACCCTGCCAGCGAAGATCTATGCCAACGAAGGCGTGGCGCAGATGCTGTTCCTGCAGTCCGATGAGGCCTGTGAAGTGTCCTATAAGGACCGTGCTGGCAAGTACCAGGGCCAGCGCGGCGTCACCTTGCCACGCGCTTGATCGAAAGCTCCTACGCGTAAAGGGAATTAGTCTGCGGAAAGTGACTCTATTGGGTGTACTGCTTCGGTGCGTGCAATGCGCGCCGAGCCACGCTTGAGGAGTACCTTATGAAGCTCGACCCGCGAATCAGCGCCGAACTCGCCCGGCTTGAACCCAACCAGATTGGCGTGATGGCGTGGTCCCTGATGGCCGACCCTGCCTATGCGGGTGGTCTCCCCGGTCAACCTGACCCGGATTCCCCTGAGCCTACCGCACCTGGCGAACCGACCCTTCCGGACGAGCCGCCACCCGCGCCGATGGCCTGATGCCTGCAGATTGGAATATGGTCAGTCCTTCCGCGGGCTGGCCATTTCTCCTGGCGGCCGATCACAAATATCTGCCGTGTTGCACTCAGTATCCCCAGCAAAGCCCCAAAACGCGGGCAGCGGGCCGCCTGCGCGCTTATCGTGGATTGCCGCGCTCAAGCGCATGGGCCGGCTGGGCGGGCTCTCAGAGCGCTTAGGCGGCGCAGGGGGCGCGTGGGAAGATCGGCGAAGGCTTACTTCAGATTGCCACTCAGGAACTGTTGCAGGCGCTCACTCTTCGGGTTGCCCAGCACATCCTCCGGCGTGCCTTGCTCTTCCACCAGGCCCTTGTGCAGGAACAGCACCTGGCTCGACACCTTGCGCGCAAAGCTCATCTCGTGGGTCACCATGATCATGGTGCGGCCTTCCTCGGCCAGGCCCTGGATCACCTTCAGCACTTCGCCCACCAGCTCCGGGTCGAGGGCCGAGGTGGGTTCGTCGAACAGCATCACTTCCGGTTCCATCGCCAGGGCGCGGGCGATGGCCACGCGTTGCTGCTGGCCGCCGGAGAGAAATGCCGGGTATTGATCGGCCACGCGGGCCGGCAGTCCGACTTTGTCCAGGTAGCGACGGGCACGGTCTTCGGCGTCTTTCTTACTGCAGCCCAGCACCCGGCGCGGGGCCATGGTGATGTTTTCCAGCACGCTCATGTGGCTCCACAGGTTGAAGTGCTGGAACACCATCGCCAGGCGTGTGCGCAGGCGCTGCAGCTCGGCATCGTCGGCCACGCGCATGCCGTGGCGGTCGCTGACCATGCGGATCGGCTTGTCATCGAGGGTCATCGCGCCGTCGTTGGGGGTTTCCAGAAAGTTGATGCAGCGCAGGAAGGTGCTCTTGCCCGAGCCGCTGGCGCCGATCAGGCTGATCACGTCACCGGTCTTGGCCTTGAGCGAGACGCCTTTGAGCACTTCATTGTCGCCATAGCTTTTATGCAGGCCTTCAACGGTCAGTTTGTACATGGGGCGTGCATCCTCAAGGCGAAAGTAGGTAGCCGCTGCGGTAGGCCTCTGAACCTGCGACATGGCCGATGACCATCCCCGCAGTGGCCATGCGCCGTAGCGAACGGGCGTAAAGCAGGCCGGCGTTTTGACAATGCACAGGCGTTACGCGGTCAGTAATGGGGTCGATGATTTCGGCGATCAGTTGCCCGGCTTCGAGGTACTCGCCGGGCAAGGCACTGAACACCAGCAGGCCTCCGACCGGCGTCGCCACCGGTTCGACTCCCGCCAGCGGGGTGGCCGGGTAGGGCAGGGCGGGCAGCGGTGCCACGTCGCCGGCAATCGCGCCGAAGTGAATCAGGTAGTCGATGATCGCCTGGCAGTCGAGGCCGGCCAGGCCGTGGTTGACGTCGCCCTGGCCGCGCAGCTCGACGGTCACCGAAAAACTGCCCATGGGGATCGGGAAGCGTTCGCCGAAGCGTTGCTGCAATTGCCACCACACCAGGCTGAAGCACTCATCGAAAGATTGCCCGCCGGAATCGGTGGCCAGCAAGTTGGCCTCCGAGCCGATATAGCGCGCCAACGGCTCCACCTGCGGCCAGGCCTCGGGCGTGGTGTACAGGTGCGCCACGGCTTCGAAATCGCAATGCAGGTCGAGCACCATGTCGGCATCGCAAGCCAGGCGTTGCAGCACCAGGCGCTGGGACTGCAACTGCGTCGCGGCGGTTTGTGCGGCCAGCGCGGTGGAGAGTGCCGTGCGGATCAATTCGACGTTGCGCTGGGGATCATCCCCGAGCACATCCTCGACCCGATCGCCCACCTCTTCACTGAGGTCGACAAACAGGCGATTGAAGTTCTGCCCGCTTTCCAGCTCATAGCGGCCCAGCGGGATGTCCATCAACACTTGTTCGAGGCCCGCCGGGTTGGCGATCGGCACCAGCACTATCTCGCTGCGCAAGCGCCCGGCGGCGACCAGTTGCGCCAGGCGCGCCTTGAGGTGCCAGGCCACCAGCATGCCCGGCAATTCATCGGCATGCAGTGACGACTGGATGTAGACCTTGCGTTCGGCCAGCTCCGGGCCGAAGTGGAAACTGTGAATCTGCCGTGCCGTGCCAGGCACGGGCGCGATCAGTTCATGAACCTGATGACGCATGAAGGCTCCTTAGTGGCTCGGCCCGAGGAAGGCCAGCCAGCGGCGCTCCGCCAGACGAAACAGACCGACCAGGGCAAAGGTCACGGTCAGGTAGATCAGCGCAGCGATGCCGAACGATTGAAAGGTGAGGAACGTGGCCGAGTTGGCGTCCCGGGCCACTTTGAGAATGTCCGGGATCGTCGCGGTAAACGCCACTGTCGTCGAGTGCAGCATCAAAATCACTTCGTTGCTGTAGTACGGCAATGAACGGCGCAGGGCCGACGGCATGATGACATAGGCGTACAGCTTCCAGCCGCTGAGGCCGTAGGCTTTGGCCGCTTCGACTTCGCCGTGGGCCATGCTGCGGATCGCCCCGGCGAAAATCTCCGTGGTGTAGGCGCAGGTGTTGAGGGCAAAGGCCAGGACCGTGCAGTTCATCGCATCGCGAAAGAACGCATCCAGCACCGGTTGGGCGCGCACGGCGGCGATGCTGTAGATGCCGGTGTAACAGATCAGCAATTGGATATAGAGCGGCGTGCCGCGAAACAGGTAGGTGTAGAACTGCACCGGCCAGCGCACCAAGGGATTGCGCGACACCCGGGCGATGGACAGCGGAATCGACACCAGGAAGCCGATCACCAGCGAGGCGCTGAGCAACCACATGGTCATGGCCAGGCCGGTGATGTGCTGGCCGTCGCTGTAAAGGAATGGGCGCCAGTATTCCTGCAAGAGTTCGATCATCGCACGGCCTCCCGCGAGCCTGCCGAATAGCGACGTTCAAGACGGCGCAGGACAAAGTTGGACGCACTGGTGATCAGCAGGTAGATCAGTGCGGCGATCACCAGGAAGTAAAACAGCTGATAGGTGCTCTTGCCGGCGTCCTGCGCGGCCTTGACCAGATCCGCGAGGCCGATGATCGACACCAGTGCGGTGGCCTTGAGCATTACCATCCAGTTGTTGCCGATGCCCGGCAGGGCAAAGCGCATCATTTGCGGGAAGGTCACGTAGCGAAACCGCTGCCCGCGCTTGAGGCCGTAAGCCGTGGCGGCTTCCAGTTGACCACGGGGCACCGCGAGGATCGCGCCGCGAAAGGTTTCGGTGAAGTACGCACCGTAAATAAAGCCCAGGGTGATCACCCCGGCGCTGAATGGGTCGATTTCGATGTAGTCCCATTCCATGAAGTCGGTAAGACCGGTCAGCCAGGTTTGCAGGCTGTAGAAAATCAGCAGCATCAGTACCAGGTCGGGCACGCCACGAATCAGCGTGGTGTAGAGCTGGGCGGGAATGCGCAGGAAGGGCAGGCTGGACAGTTTGGCGCTGGCGCCGAGCAGGCCCAGCAACACGCTGACGGCCAGGGACAGCACCGACAACTTGAGGGTCATCCAGGTGCCTTGCAGCAACAGCGGGCCGAAACCCTTCAAACTGAACGCGCTCAGCCCGAGGGTTTGCAACAGTTCTTCGAACATAAATCAGGACCTATGGCGATAAAACAGCGCCCCTCCCGGGAAGGGGCGCCCCAGGCATTATTTGCCGCTGTACAGGTTCAGATCGCCAAAGTGTTTCTTCTGGATGCTGGCGTAGGTGCCATCATCGTGTAACGCTTTGATACCTTTATCCAAAAGGGCCTTCAGCTCAGTGTTACCTTTTTTGATACCGACCGCGGTTTTCGACGGCAGCAATGGGTCGTCGATGGCCGCGCTGACTTCGTAACCGGCACCGGCCGGCGACTTCAGGAAGCCCAGTTCGGCTTGCAGCATGTCCTGCACGGAGGCGTCGAGACGGCCGGAGGTCAGGTCAGCGTAGACCTGGTCCTGGTTGGCGTAGGCCTTGGTGGTTACACCGGCTTTATCCAATACGGCCTTGGCATAGGCTTCCTGGATGGTGCCTTGCTCGTAGCCCACGGTTTTGCCCTTGAGCGACTCAGGCGTGGAGTAGCCGGCGCCCTTCTTGAATACCAGCGAAGTCGGGCCGGAGAACAGCTCGTTGGAGAAGTCGATGGCCTTCATACGGGCTTCGGTGACGGTCATGGACGAAATCACACCGTCGAATTTGTTGGCTTTGAGGCCTGGAATCATGCCGTCGAAGTCGCTTTCGACCCACTTGCACTTGACCTTCAGCTCGGCGCAGATCGCATTGCCCAGGTCGATGTCGAAGCCCACCAGGCTGCCGTCAGCGGCTTTGGACTCGAACGGCGCGTAGGAAGGATCGACACCAAAACGCAATTCCTTGTATTCCTTGGCCAAGGCGGAACCAGCGGCCATGCACAGAGCCAGTGCAGAAAGGGTCAGCAATGCTTTTTTCATTATGTAATCCCTGGAAACCAAGATAAGCGCTTGTGGCGCGTTTAGGACTGTTACTGAACGGTGTCAGACGGATCACAAGTAGCAATTTCTGCACCATAGTTCCGAATGCAGCTCCGAATGATCGTTTTAAAAGGTGAGAGGAGGGAGCTATGAGTATAGGAGGTGCCCGAAAATGGGCATGAAAAATAGGCTGCACTATTTTGGATCGAGCGCAGATTAAAAAATGTGGGAGCAGGCTTGCCTGCTCCCACCTGTTGGTACGGTTATTTGCCGGGCGTGAGGGTCAGCCTGGCTTTCCCATACACCTTGTCAAAGTTCTGCGGCTGCATCGGGAAGCTCAGGTATTGCGCCTTGAGCGACGGATCGATGCCATTGGCATAGTTCGGGCTGACCGGGTTGCCGGACTGGCCGATACCGCCCTGGCCCGTCATCGGTTCTGCCTGGCCGAAGTCGACAATCATGCGCAGTGCCGGCACTTGGGTGGTGTCGAAACTCTGTCCCCAGTTGTACGGCGCCGGGTTCAGGGTGTTGTGGTCGCCGCCGCTGGCCAGCGGGCCGCGGATCACCTGGCCATTGCGGTTCTTCCAGGTGGTGCTGTGCAGTTTGCCCCACTGCCAGGCCTTGTGATCGGTACCCAGTTGGCTGTCGCCGGCAGTGATCGCAGCGGCCAGGCTGCGGGCGAGGATCGTCGGTTTGTCTTCTTTCTGCGCGGTGCGGACATCGTCCCAGAACGGGCTGTCTTCACGGCCCAGCAGGTGGTCGGCCTGGGCGGCGTAGGACAGGCTCGCGTTGCTGACAAAGGCTTTCCAGCTGGCGCTGTTTTGCGGGCCGAGTTCGTCGAGGAAGATCTGTTTGCTGCTTTCCTGCAGGAACAGCTCATACATCGCTGCGTCGGCGGACGTCGGCGTCAGGCGGCCGTCAAACGCCATCAGACGATTCTGCGCTTCACGGGCCTTGGCCTGTTCGGCCGCGGGCAGCGCAGCGATCGCCTGTTTCAGCGGCTGCGCCATGCCCGGCGCCTGGAACATGTTCTTGAGCTTGGCTGCGAACGTGGTGGTCTGGTCGTATTGCATGGCGATCATGCTGCGGCTGTCATGCTTGCCGGCATTGGCCAATTGCGCCAGGCGCTCGCTGCGCTCCGGAGCGTCCCAGGAGTTGGACAGTTGCATGCCATAACCGCGCGGCGCGGTACGCTGGTTGGCGGTGCCGATCCAGCCTTGGGCCGGGTCCTGGTCATAAGGGTGCAGCATCGCGTCGGCGTAACCGTCCCAGTCGAAGCGCGCATCCCAGCCCGGCGAGGGCAGCAGGCCTTCGCCTTCGCGGCGGTTGGGGAAGCGCCCGGTAACCTGCCAGCCGATGTTGCTGGCGTCGGCGAACACCATGTTCAAGGCGATGGCGCGGATTTCCCGGGTCGCATCCGAGGCCTTGGCGGCGTTTTGCGCGCGGGACAGGTCGAAGAACGCATCAAGGCTCTTGTCGTCCTTGAAGTCCGCCGTTTGCAGGGCCAGGCCCAGCCCGCTGGTCAGCGCCTGGCTGCTGTTGAGCAGGGCGCCGTGGCGGGTTTCGTACACCACCTCACGAATCGAGCGTTGGCCTTTGATGAAAAAGGTCTCGTTGCGCACAGCGGCCGGTAGCCATTTACCGTTGTTCTCGTAGTACAGCGCGCTGCCCTGGCGTTTGACCTTTTCCAGGAACAGGTCCTGGGTGTCGCCCTTGACCGTGCTCATGCTCCACGCCACTTTGCCGTTGAAGCCGGACAACAGGGTCGGCAGGCCGGCGATCGAGGCGCCGACGGCCTGGTATTTCGGTGCGCGGATCTGCACGTAGTTCCATGGCGACGGGGCTTGCGGCTGGGCGGCGAGGTCATTGGCCAGCAGGCTCTTGCCGCTGCGGCTGCGTTGCGGGCCGATGGCCCAGTTGCTCGAAGTGGTCACCGCCAGTGAGTTGAGGCTGCTCAGTTGCTGGCTGACCGTGTCCAGCCCGGCCAGGCCGGTGATCTGGCTCAGGTTCACGCCCTTGAGCTTGTCGGCTTCGGCCAGGGGGATCGGCTCGTCCGGCGCGCTTGGGGTGAGCCAGGCGAGTTTGTCGACACCGACCTTTTGCGCGAGCACCAGCGATGACAATTCTTCCTGCAGGTTGGCCGACTCGCTGAAATTCAACAGGCAGAACAACAGCGCCGAATCTTCCGGCTTCCAGTACTCGGGTTTGTAGCCGGTCTGGGCCAGGTCCGGCGGCAGCTTGTCGCGGTAGCGGAACAGGTAGGCGTTGACGCCGCGGGCATACACTTCAAAGAAGCGCTTGAGGCGCGGCGACGAGGCGTTGTAGAGCTCGCCGGCGCTTTTTTTCAGGTTGACCGCGCGCATGAAACGGTCGACATCCAGCACCTCGGGGCCGGACATTTCCGCCAGACGGCCCTGGGCCAGCAGGCGCAACGTGACCATCTGCGTGATGCGGTCGCTGGCATGCACATAGCCGAGGCTGAACAGCGCGTCGTGGAAGGTATTGCTTTCAATCAGCGGCATGCCCTGGGCATTGCGGCGTATCGAAACATTCTGCGCGAGGCCCTTGATCGGCTGGACGCCGGTAACGGGTGGCAGGGTGTCCTGGGTGCTCTGGAGCTGGCAACCGGCCAGGCTTAATGCACTGGCCACTGCCGCGGCAACGCCGAACCGGGGAAGAAAATGTGAAAGGGCTGGCGAGGCCATGGCAAAGCTCCTGCGGGGGGTAGCGTCAGTAAAGGCGCTACGTTAGTGAGCGCGGTGAAACGACGCAAGCAGGAGCTAAAGCTTATTTTCAGTAGCCAGGTTTCAAGCGCCGTGGCACTTCTTGAATTTCTTCTCGCTGCCGCACGGGCATGGATCGTTGCGGCCAACGTCTTTCAGGGCGTTGCGCACCGGCTCCTGGTGAGCGTGGCCGCAGTTCGGGCCGTGGACATGGCCGTGGTCGTGATCATGGTGATCGTGATCGTGGTTGCAGTCAGGACCATGGACATGGGGTTGCTGAGTCATCGATGTCGCTCCGGAATAAAATCGCCGGGGATTATCTCGCCATTGTGGTCCACGCGCACGTCATTACCGATGAATAATCCGGTTTTCAGCTCGCCTTCCAGCCGATAAGGCACGGGCCGGTCGGGGTTTTTCAGCATCTGCACGACGTCACGGATCTGCGGCCAGAGGTTGGTGCGTACCGAGATCTTGAAAAAGGCGTGGCCACGCGGCGGCACGGTGAGCCATTCGTTGGATTCGCCTTCGGTCAGCAGCAAGCGACCCAGGGTGACCTTGTAGATCAGGCCGCGCACCGTGAGGTCGGCGTCGTCGCGGTTATCCACGCGGAAATACAGCTTGAACTTCTGTTCGAGCAACTTGGCCCGCACCACTTCGACCTTCACCAGGGCGACGTGGGGCGGTGGGGCATCGTCCTCGAACCATGAGGCGCAGCCACTCAAGCCAAGGGTCAACGCCAGCAACAAGCTGTAAGTGCGGAGCATGGCGCGATCCCTGTGAGGTGGTTAGAGGTAGCTGGAGCAACACTTCTTGAACTTCTGCCCACTCCCGCAGACGCATGCATCATTGCGTCCGGCCTTCACTTCCACGGTGGGGTCGATGAAGTACCAGTGTCCCTCATTCTGTACGAAAGAGGACTGTTCGCGGTGGCTGTGTTCGCCGGTGCTGTCATGCCAGCGCGCGGTAAACGTCACGAACGCATGTTCCGGCTGGCCGCCGAACACCTCGGAGCTTTCCACTTCCAGGCCGAGCCATGTGCTCTGGGCGCTCCAGGTGGCGATGGCATCACGGTCCAGGCCGGCCTGCTGCGCAGGCAACGTGGTAGCCACCAGGTAGTCCACCAGGCCCAGTACGTAGGCGCTGTAGCGCGAGCGCATCAGCGCGGTGGCGCACGGCGCCGGGTGGCCGGCGTGATAATGGCCGCAGCACGCGTCCAGCAGGTTGCCGCTGCCACAGGGGCAAATGGATGTACTCATCGGGTTACCACCAATACTTTCCGAAGTTTTCCGGGTTGGCCCAGAAGCGGGCGTTGAGCCAGTCCGGCACCTGTTTATAGTCAAGCAGATCATAGGTAAACAGCGTCAGTACCTGCTCATCGCGCTGGAAGCGCTCGCCGGCATGCAGGGCCAGGGAGAAGAAGTCAGTGTCTTTCCAGTCGCAGGCGCCCAGGTCGACCAGCACCGCAATGCGGCTGGCATTGAGGTTACGGATGCCGCCCAGCAGGGTCAGGCCTTGTGGTTTTGACAGGTGCTCCAGGCAATCGACCACCAGCGCCAGGTCAAAACGCTGCGCCGCGAGGTCCGCCGGCAGCGCGCCAGGCGTCGCGACGGACACCTGGGTCTCAGGGTGCGCCTTTTGAAAGGCCTCCAGCGCCGGGAACTGGCTGGCACCCAACAGCAACAGGCGTTTGGGCTGGTGCAAATCGAGCAAGGCAGCCAGGGCTTGCTGGGGTGTACGGGAAGAAATACCAGCGGTCATCAGAGATCCTCACATCAGGACCCTAGAGACTAGCGCGGCTGAGCGTGCGGGCCTAGAGCAGGTGGTTGCGAAAAGTCCTTCAAGTACGCCCATCCTCAATGAATCCAGGGGTGTGGCGTACTGGCGCAGTTGAAAGGAGCGGTCTTTACTCCACCCATCGGCCCCTGCCGATCCCCTCAGGAGAAATCAAATGAGCATCATGCGGACAGCTCTACCCTTGGTTCTGCTCACCGGAGTATTGACAGGTTGTGCAGGTTTGCAAAAAACCGATTGGCCCACCTGCGCCGCCGTGGGCGGCGTGACCGGTGCGGCGATCGGTGCGACGGAAAGCTCAGCCTATGCCGGCTACGGCGCGTTGTTGATCGGCGGCATGGCCGGCGCCTATTGCTGGGTACACGGCGATGGTGACGAAGACGGCGACGGCGTGCCGGACAGCCGCGACAAGTGCCCCGGCACGCCGAAAGGCGTACAGGTCGATGCCAATGGTTGCCCTCCTGCGCCACCCGCGGCGGTGGTTGAAGAGGTGGTTGTGGTCAAGGAAGAAACCATCGTGATTCGCGATGTCCACTTCCAGTTCGACTCGGCGAAGCTGACGGCGGCGGATAAAACCGCGCTCGACACCATCGCCACCCGCCTGAAACGCGAAGCCCCGAGCGCCCAGTTGCGGGTCAGCGGGCATACCGACAGCGTCGGCAAGGACGCCTACAACCAGAAACTCTCGGAAAAACGCGCACATTCGGTGACGGACTACCTGATCGGCGCCGGTGTGCCTCGCAGTAACTTCGTGTCGGTGACCGGTGCGGGCGAAAGTCATCCGGTGGCTGACAACAAAACCGCTGAAGGCCGTGCCCTGAACCGCCGCGTAGAAATCCAGATCAACCGCTGACAGGCCTTGCCCCTGTGGGATTCCACAGGGGCATCGTTGGCGATCCTCGCTGAAACCGCCGCCTTCTCAAGTTTTTTGATCCTTCACTGGCAAATCGCCTGTAGAAGTCGTTACTGTGCGCCCAAAGAAAAATTTGAAATAACAAATTCCCCATCACTCAGGAGCCCCATGATGCGTAAGGTTTTTCTGTTGGCCCTGTTGGTCAGCCCCGTTGCCCTGGCCCAGAGCGTGAGTGTTGAAACCAACTCGTTGATGCGCTTGCCCAGCAGTACCAGCGTATTGCAGCTGGAACGCCTGGACGTCGCGGACTACGGCACGTTGCTCATCCCGGCCACGATCAGCCAGGTCTCGGTGGATGAGTTGCACCTGGGCCGCGAAGCACGCATCGCCATCGCTCCGGGGAGCACCGGGCTGCAATTGCAGGCGCGGCGTGCGCAACTGGAACATGGCAGCCAGATCACCTCGCGTGGCGCTCCCGGTACCCACGAAAAACCAGCCAGGGCCGGACGTGACCTGACCTTGCGCATCAATGCCCTGACGGCGCAGGAACTGTCGGTGGATGCCCGTGGTGGCGCTGGCGCCCAAGGTTATGCCGGGCTGGACGGCGCCAACGGCGAAGACCCGGGTTGCACTTGGGGCTCCGCTGGGCGCGGCGCCAACGGTGATAACGGTGGCGACGGGTTGCCTGGCGCGGCGGGTGCGCAGGTGCGGGTCGAACTGCCGCAGGACTTCCCAAGCGACAAGATCAAGGTCTGGGTCGATGGCGGCGCGGGCGGTTTGGCGGGGACGGCGGGCAAGCCTGGGCGTGGCGGGCAATCCAAGGGTTGCCTGGTGTACCGCGCCGATGGTGGCGAGAAAGGCCGGCCAGGGGTGGAAGGGCAGCCGGGGCCGGCCGGGCCTGCGGGAACTGTGACCATTCAGCGACTTTGAGTCGTTCGATCTGACGTCATCGGGAGCACGCCCCCTCCCACATTTGGAATGCATTTCAAATGTGGGAGGGGGCGTGCTCCCGATGGCCGTTTAAGGCACGTCTCAGAACATCGGCCGCGCCGAAGCAATCGCGACCAGCACCAACCCAACGAGCAGGTTAATGCCCACCAGCTTGCGGATCTGCCCCAGCACCGCCGCCCCGGCCGGCCAGTTTTCAGCCGCCACCGCTGCGCGCAATTCGGGGAACTTCAACGCCTGGATGCGGATGAACAGCGCCGTCATCACCACATACAAGCCCATCATCACCTGCACGTAACGCGGTGCGGTTTCAAACCCGCTGAAGCGCAGTTGCAACAGGCCGACACCGCTGATCGGCAAAACCAGCACCGCCACCCAAACCCACACGAAAAAACGTTGAAACACATTCGCCCACAGCTTGAGCCGGGCAGGGCCCTCGAGGGCCGCCACAGCGGCCGGGCGCAGGATCATCCAGGCGAAAAACATGCCGCCGACCCAGATCAGGGCGGCCAATACATGCAGGGTGTAAACGAGGCTGAACACGGTCATTGCGGTACTCCGTTCTGCGCGGGATTAATTAGCGGGGTATGATAGCGGTCGATCCGAACCACTGAAAATTTATCCAGCGTTTTTTGCGCCCGACTATCCATGATCAGCACTGAACTCAAAACCACGATCCAGGGCGCCTATTCGCGTTTTCTCGAAGCCAAGAGCTTGAAACCGCGCTACGGCCAACGCCTGATGATCGCCGAAGTGGCCAAGGTCCTCGGGGATATCGACACCGACGACGAAGGCCGGCGCAGCGGTGACCCCGCGGTCGTGGCCGTCGAGGCCGGCACCGGTACCGGCAAGACCGTGGCCTACAGCCTGGCGGCGATTCCCACCGCCAAGGCCGCCGGCAAGCGCCTGGTGATCGCCACCGCCACCGTCGCCCTGCAGGAGCAGATCGTCTACAAAGACCTGCCCGACCTGATGCGCAACAGCGGCCTGAACTTCACCTTCGCCCTGGCCAAGGGCCGTGGCCGCTATATGTGCCTGTCCAAGCTCGACGTGCTGCTGCAGGAAGGCCACGCGCAAACTGCCACGGCCTCCTTGTTCGAAGAAGAAGGCTTCAAGATCGAAGTCGATGAAGTCAGCCAGAAGCTGTTTACCAGCATGATCGAAAAACTGGCCGGGAATAAATGGGACGGCGACCGCGACAGCTGGCCCACCGCCCTGGAAGACGCCGATTGGGCGCGCCTGACCACCGACCACAGCCAATGCACCAACCGTCATTGCCCCAACTTCGGCCAGTGCGCCTTCTATAAAGCGCGCGAAGGCATGGGCAAGGTCGACGTGATCGTCACCAACCACGACATGGTCCTCGCCGACCTGGCCCTGGGCGGCGGCGCCGTGCTGCCGGACCCGCGCGACACGCTCTACGTATTCGACGAAGGCCACCACCTGCCCGACAAGGCCATCGGCCACTTCGCCCATTACACGCGCCTGCGCTCCACCGCCGACTGGCTCGAGGCCACCGCCAAGAACCTCACCAAACTGCTGGCCCAGCACCCGCTGCCCGGCGATCTGGGCAAGCTGATCGAACAGGTGCCGGAACTGGCGCGGGAGATCAAGACCCAGCAGCAGTTCATGTTCAGCGCCTGCGAGCAGGTCGCCGACTTCAAGCCCGGCGAAGACGTCGAGGGCCGCGAGCGCCCGCGCCATCGCTTTGTCGGTGGGCTGATCCCCGAGCACATGCGTGAAATGGGCGTCGAACTGAAGAAGGGTTTTTCGCGCCTGACCGACCTGTTCACCCGCCTGACCGACCTGCTCAAGGAAGGCATGGACGGCGAGGTCAACATCGGCATCGCGAGCAACCAGGCCGAGGAATGGTACCCACTGTTCGGCAGCCTGTTGTCCCGCGCCCAGGGCAACTGGGAGTTGTGGACGGCCTTTACCGTCGAAGACCCGGAAGACAACCCGCCCATGGCCCGTTGGCTGACCCTGTCGGAAAGTGGTGCGCTGTTCGATATCGAGGTCAACGCCAGCCCGATCCTTGCGGCGGAAATGCTGCGACGCAACCTGTGGAACGTGGCGTATGGCTGCCTGGTCACCTCGGCCACGCTGACCGCCCTGGGCACCTTCGACCGCTTCCGCATGCGCGCCGGCCTGCCGAAAAAAGCCGTCACCGCCGTGGTGCCGAGCCCGTTCCATCATGCTAACGCCGGTGTGCTGCGCGTGCCTGACCTCAAGGCCGACCCTCGGGATGCGCCGGCCCACACCGCCGCGATCATCCGTGACTTGCCGGAGCTGGTCGAAGGTTCACGCGGCACCCTGGTGCTGTTCTCGTCGCGCAAACAGATGCAGGACGTGTTCGACGGCCTCGACCGCGACTGGCGCAAGCAGGTGTTTATCCAGGGCAACCTGTCCAAGCAGGAAACCCTGAACAAGCACAAGGCGCGGGTCGATGGCGGCGATTCCAGCGTGCTGTTCGGCCTGGCGAGCTTTGCCGAAGGCGTGGACTTGCCCGGTGCCTACTGCGAACACGTGGTGATCGCCAAGATCCCGTTCTCGGTGCCGGATGACCCGGTCGAAGCCGCGTTGGCCGAGTGGATCGAGGCCCGTGGTGGCAACCCGTTCATGGAAATATCGGTGCCGGATGCGTCCCTGAAGCTGGTGCAGGCCTGCGGGCGCTTGCTGCGGACCGAAGAAGACCGAGGCACCATCACCTTGCTGGACCGCCGTCTGGTCACGCAGCGCTATGGCAAGGCCATCCTGAATGCCTTGCCGCCGTTCCGGCGCGAAATTTCTTAAGCCACAGTGGGCAAAATCGCCCACTTCGTGGTCTATCTCACTGCCATCGCATTATGTCATCAGGCCATTTATCGGCCGTTTGGGAGAACCTTGCTCGTATGATTCGCACGCTGCCCGCCCTTTTTGCCCTGCTGTTCGCTGCGCCACTGCTGGCCGCGCCCGCCGGGCAACAAACGTTGTTCAACTTCGTCCGACCTGCCGATGTGGTCAAAGTGGCGACCCAGGACGCCAGCCTGCCGCAATACAACGCCGAACAAACCCCTGAAGGCGAGGTGCTGCGCCGCATCACCTTCAACCCGGCCGCCGAACCGAGCCTGGTGCTCAGCCCGCAGACCGGCGCCTGGGACTGGTCGCAATCCAGCGCCATCAGCCTGCGTATCCAGAGTGCCATGGACTGGGCGCTGACCCTGTACGTCAAGGTGCAGAGCAACGACGGCAAGACCCTGGTCAGCCGCATCGACCTGCCGGCCGGTCCGGCCCAGACCCTGCTGATCCCGCTGCAAGCCAACTCGCCATTGAGCCAGGGCATGAAGGCCGGCCCGCCGATGCCGATCAGCGTCGACGGCCAGCGCGTGTTACTGGCCAGCAGCGCCGGAGACATCGACCGCAGCCAGGTGGTGTCGGTGACCCTGTCGATGATCAAACCGAATGTCGCCCAGAGTATTCTGCTGGAGCGCTTTGGTGTGCAGGACAGCGAGCCGGTGCTGAAGGCGGCCTACAGCGAACTGGTGGATGCCTATGGCCAGTCCACCCGCGCGCGCTGGCCGGAAAAGGTCAGCAGCGACGAGCAACTCAAGGCCGCCGCCACCAAGGAGCAGCAACAGCTCAAGGCTTGGCTGGCCGAGCGGGATAAATCCTCCCTGGACCAGTACGGCGGTTGGAACAAAGGCCCGGCGTTCGACGCCAGCGGCTTTTTCCGCACCGAGAAGCGCGATGGTCGTTGGTATCTGGTGACGCCGGAGGGGCATCCGTTCTATTCCCTGGGCGTCAACACCGTGGCTTCGGATAACAACCAGACCTACGTGGCGGGCCGTGAATGGATGTTCGCGGCGCTGCCCAAGGCCGGGGAACCCTTTGACAAGTACTACGGCAGCGGCGACAACCGCACCGGTAACGGCGCCGGCGAAGGGCGTAGCTTTGGCGCCGGGCGTTGGTACGATTTCTACCGCGCCAACCTGCAGCGCACGTATGACACTGACGGTTTCGACCAGAAGCGCTGGGTCAGCCACACCCTCGACCGCCTGCAGGCCTGGGGTTTCAACACCGTCGGCAACTGGAGCGCTGCACAACTGGCCAGTGCGGACCGCGTGCCGTACACCTTGCCGCTGTCGATCGTCGGCGATTACGCCAGCATCAGCACCGGCACCGACTGGTGGGGCGGCATGCCCGACCCGTTCGACCCGCGTTTCGCCATGGCCACCGAGCGCGCCGTGGCCATCGCTGCCCGCGATCATCGTGACGATCCTTGGCTGATCGGTTTTTTTGCCGATAACGAACTGGCCTGGGCCGGTCCCGGTGACGATGCAAAATCCCGTTACGCCCTGGCCTACGGCACCCTGCGCATGACCACCGATGTACCGGCCAAGCGCGCGTTCCTCAAGCAACTGCGCGACAAATACCGTAACGAAGAAGGCCTGTCGAAAGCTTGGGGCATCCACCTGGCGGGCTGGGAACTGATGGAAGACCCGGGCTTCGAACCGCCGATGCCCAACCCTGAGCACCCGGAAATCGAAGCCGACTTCAAACACTTCCAGAAGACCTTCGCCGATACGTACTTCAAGACCATCTCCGATGCACTCAAATGGCACGCGCCCAACCAGTTGCTGCTGGGCGGGCGTTACGCGGTGAGTACTCCGGAGGCGGTGGCGTCCTGTGCGCAGTATTGCGACGTGTTGAGCTTCAACATGTACACGCTCAAACCCCAGGACGGCTATGACTTCGCCGCCTTGCGCGCGTTGGACAAGCCGGTGTTGATCACCGAATTCAACTTCGGCTCGGCAGACCGCGGCCCGTTCTGGGGCGGTGTGACCCAGTTGGCCAAGGAAGAAGATCGCGGCGCGGCGTATGCCAACTTCCTCAAGCAGGCCATGGCCGAGCCGTCGATTGTCGGCGTTCACTGGTTCCAGTACCTGGACCAGCCCGTGACCGGGCGTCTGCTGGACGGCGAAAACGGCCACTTCGGTCTGGTCGGCATTACCGATGTGCCGTTCCAGGGCTTTGTCGACAGCGTGCGTCGAAGCAACCTGGCGGCGGTCGACCAACTGGGCAAGGAAGCCGAAAAGGCCAAGGCGGCCCGCGCGGTTCGCGAGCATGAAGGCAGCAAGCCCGGGCATGACGGTAAAGGTGCGGGGCAGGGCGCCGGACACACCGGTGGGCATGCCGGAAATGGTCATTGATTGAGTGTTGACGGGTTCACAAATCCTACAAGGGCTGGAACAATGTCGGCCACTTTTTACAGCGTTTTCCGAGGGGGCTTAGGTGCAGGTTCAGGGGCATTACGAACTCCAGTTCGAAGCGGTACGTGAAGCGTTCGTCGCGTTGTTCGATGACCCGCAGGAACGTGGTGCGGCGCTGTGCATCCAGATCGGCGGGGAAGCCGTGGTCGACCTGTGGGCCGGCACCGCCGACAAGGACGGGGCACAGGCCTGGCACAGCGACACCATCGTCAACCTGTTCTCCTGCACCAAGACTTTCACCGCCGTTGCGGCCCTGCAATTGGTGGCCGAAGGCAAGCTGCAACTGGATGCGCCAGTGGCCAACTACTGGCCGGCATTTGCCGCGGCCGGTAAAGAAGCGATCACCTTGCGCCAGTTGCTCTGCCACCAGGCCGGGTTGCCGGCGATCCGCGAGATGCTGCCCACCGAAGCGCTGTACGACTGGTCGTTGATGGTCGACACCTTGGCCGCCGAAGCGCCGTGGTGGACGCCGGGCCAAGGCCACGGCTACGAAGCGATCACCTATGGCTGGCTGGTCGGGGAATTGCTGCGCCGTGCCGACGGGCGTGGGCCGGGCGAATCCATCGTGGCGCGGGTTGCACGCCCGTTGGGGCTGGATTTTCATGTGGGCCTGGCGGACGAAGAATTTTATCGCGTGGCCCATGTAGCGCGCGGCAAAGGCAACATGGGCGATGAAGCCGCGCAACGTTTACTGCAAGTAATGATGCGTGAACCCACGGCCATGACGACGCGGGCATTTGCCAATCCGCCGTCTATTCTGACCAGCACTAATAAACCCGAATGGCGGCGTATGCAGCAGCCAGCGGCAAACGGTCACGGTAATGCGCGTAGCCTGGCGGGTTTTTATAGTGGTTTATTGGACGGTAGTTTGCTGGAAAGCGACATGCTCGAACAATTGACCCGTGAACACAGTATCGGGCCCGATAAAACCTTATTGACCCAAACCCGTTTCGGCCTGGGCTGCATGTTGGATCAACCGCAATTGCCGAATGCGACCTTCGGCCTTGGCCCGCGTGCATTTGGACATCCTGGTGCGGGCGGTTCGCTGGGGTTTGCCGACCCCGAACATGATGTAGCGTTCGGTTTTGTGACTAATACGCTGGGGCCCTACGTACTTATGGACCCACGTGCACAGAAGTTGGTCAGAATATTGGCCGGTTGTCTGTAAACCCCTTGCTGTTTCACGTTTTTTTGTTACAAATGCAAGTATAAGAAGACGCTGAGCAAAATATTGTAACTTTAATGTTCTGGAAGCGTCTGTTTAACGGGTCATTCAGACCCTCGGTTTTTTCTCATTTTGTGGATATCTCATGTTATCGAACAAGTCCTTGGCACTGGCGCTGTGCCTATCTATTACTGGCTGCGCACAAACACCACAAAATGATGCCGAAGGCGGGCATTGGTGGTCATTTGGATCTGACAAGGCTGCTACCAAGGACGCAGTGAGCCAAACCGACGCCAAGCCGGACGCCAAACCGGACGCCAAACCCGCCGCGGGCGCCAAACCTGCCGCACCGGTAGCCGCTGCTGCCAGCGCCAAGCCGGCTGCACCGGTAGCTGCCGCTGCTGGCGCCAAGCCTGCCGCACCGGTAGCCGCTGCTGCCAGCGCCAAGCCGGCTGCACCGGTAGCTGCCGCTGCTGGCGCCAAGCCTGCCGCACCGGTAGCCGCCGCTCCTGCGCCAGCCCCGGTGGCCAAAGCGGATACCGGCTCCAGCTGGTGGCCGTTCTCCTCCAAGAGCGCCGACGAAAAGGCCGCCGATGCCAAGGCTGACCTGAAGGTCGACCTCAAGGCCGCCACCCCGGCGCCAGCCGCTGCTCCTGCCGCCCCCGCCGTGGCCAAGACCGACTCCGAGACTCACTGGTGGTGGCCGTTCGAAAGCACGTCCAAGCCTAAGCCATTGGCCAAGGTCGACGTGACCAACGTGCCGATGCCCGACCCGAAAATCACCCAGGCCTGGCTGGACGACTATGAGCCGCGCCTGCGCGCCGCGATCAAGGACAGCAACCTGCAACTGGAACGTCGCGACAACGTACTGGTGGTGATTGCCCCGGTAGACGGTTCCTACAACCCGAAACGCCCGGCGATGTTGCTGCCGGTCACCCTGGGCCCGTTCACTCGCGTCGCCAAGGCTGTTGAAGCCGACCCGAAGACCGCCGTACTGGTCCTCGGTCACGTTGATGCCACCGGCGCGGCCCCGGCGAGCCAGGCGCTGACCAAAGAACGCGCGCAATCCATCGCATCGATTTTCAGCCTCAGCGGCCTCAAGCAAGACCGTCTGATGCTGCGTGGCATGGGCGACATGATGCCGCGTGCTGCCAACGACAGCACCCAAGGCCGTGCGCTGAACCGTCGCATGGAAATTATGTTTACTCAGCGTACAACTATGTTGGCCTTGCTGAGCAAGTACAACTCGGGCAAGACCCTGCCTGTGGCTGAAATGGTTGCCGTGCAGGACGTTCCCGCGCCGGCACCGGTCGCAAAAGCCCCGGCGAAAAAGGCTGGCGCGAAGAAATCCGCCGCCAAGCCAGCCGCGAAAAAGGCCCCGGCCAAGGCAGCTGCCAAGAAACCCGCAGCGGCCAAAGCCAAGGCCGCTGCACCGGCTGCGAACGACCAGGCAAAAAACTGATCCGCTGAACCAGAAGGATAAAGTCGCATGACCCAGGCATTGGCTGATATGCGCCGTGACTACACACGGGATGGTTTGAGCGAGGCCCAGGCCCCGAGCGAGCCGTTTGCCTTGTTCCATCAGTGGTTCGGCGATGCGGTGAAAACCGAGCAGCCGCCGGTGGAGGCCAATGCCATGACCCTGGCCACGGTCGACGAGGACGGTCGCCCGCACTGTCGCATCCTGCTGCTCAAGGGCCTGGATGCGCAGGGCTTTACCTTCTTCACCAACTATGAGAGCGCCAAGGGCGATCAGCTTGCGGCGCGGCCCTTCGCGGCCATGACCTTTTTCTGGCCGACCCTGGAGCGTCAGGTACGCATCGAGGGTCGGGTGGTCAAGGTCACGCCGGAAGAGTCGGATGCCTATTTCCAGGTGCGCCCCTTGGGCAGCCGCCTGGGTGCCTGGGCTTCCCCGCAGAGCAAGGTGATCCGTGACCGCGAAGAGTTGCACGATTTGCTCAAGGTCACCGAACAGCGGTTCAGCGACACTCAGCCGCACTGCCCCGAGCACTGGGGCGGCTATCGCTTGTTGCCCGAGCGCATCGAGTTCTGGCAAGGCCGCGCCAGCCGCCTGCATGACCGCCTGAACTACCGCTTGCATGGGGCCGACTGGACCCGTGAGCGCCTGGCGCCCTGATCGTCGTCTTGCGTCACCCTTTCTGACTGTTGCCCGTCACCCCGAAGCCTCTGTTCAAGAGGCCTCGGGCGTGTACTGCTGCGCCGCGTTTTTCAACCAGTCCGGCAGCTCGCGGCGGTTGATCTTCAGGGTGCGGGCTTTTTCCAGTTGTTGCAGCATGAAGGCCCGCTTGTGCAGGTCGTTGCCCGCCAGGGATAGCGCCAGGTCGCGGTCGATCCAGCGGCGGATGCGCAGGTATAACCAGCCATGGAAATACAAGCCGGCTACGGTCGTGACTATAATGATGAAATAATCCATGAGCGTCCTGTTTACGAGATGAGAGCTACCGTTTGTCGTCTGTTTTGGTGCTGGCACTCTGTACTAGGGCTGAATGAAAGCAATTTTCTGCGGAGCTTGCCGTGACAGGCGTCAAGCGGCCGCGTCTAATGAACACCTGTCCTTTGGAGTTGATGCTATGCGTAAGTCCGTTTTACTAGTTGCCTGCTTTACTACCCTGTCGTTGTTGTTGGGTGGCTGCGCCTCGAGTCTGACCGGCGACTCATACTCCCGTGACGAAGCGCGTCGCGTGCAGACCGTTCGCATGGGGACCATTGAATCCCTGCGTCCGGTGAAAATCGAAGGCACCAAGACCCCAATCGGCGGTGCGGCCGGTGCCGTCATTGGCGGCGTGGGCGGCAGCGCCATCGGTGGCGGCCGTGGCAGTATCGTGACCGCCGTGATCGGCGCTGTCGCCGGCGGCCTGTTGGGTTCGGCCACCGAAGAAGGCCTGACCCGCACCCAGGGCGTGGAAATCACCGTTCGCGAAGACGACGGCAGCATGCGCGCCTACGTGCAGGCCGTGCAGGAAAATGAAATCTTCCGCATCGGTGATCGCGTTCGCATCATGACCGTTGATGGTACCAGCCGCGTGACTCGCTAAGCGTTAAGCCGCGAGCAAAGAAAAACCCCAGCCGGGTGACCGGCTGGGGTTTTTTGTGCGCGGTGTTTTGTGCGAGTCAGGCTTTCTTGCGACTCGCCATCGCCGTCACCGCATAACCGATACACGCCGCGAGTATCGACCCGGTCAGAATCCCCATTCGATCTTCCCCGGCAAATTCGCTGGCGCCCGGCACAAACGCCAGAGAGCCGACAAACAGGCTCATGGTGAAGCCGATCCCGCACAGGATCGCTACGCCGAACACCTGGCCCCAGCTGGCGCCGCTGGGCAGCGCGGCGAGGCCGGTCTTGATGGCGAGCCAGGTCAGGCCGAACACGCCGATGGTCTTGCCGATCAGCAGGCCGAGGGCGATGCCCAGCGGTACGTGGTGGGTGAAGCTCTCGAGGCTGACCCCGCTCAGGGACACGCCGGCGTTGGCGAACGCGAACAGCGGCAGGATGCCATAGGCCACCCATGGATGCAGGGCATGTTCGAGCGTCAACAGCGGCGAGGGTTCGGCGTTTTTGGTACGCATCGGGATGCAGAACGCTAGCGTCACGCCGGCCAAGGTGGCATGCACGCCGCTTTTCAGTACGCAGACCCACAGGATCAGGCCGATGATCAGGTACGGCCCGAGCTTGATCACGCCCAGGCGGTTCATGGCAATCAAGGCGATCAAGCAGGCGCCCGCGCCCGCCAGGGCGGCGCCGGACAGGTCGCTGGAATAGAACACGGCGATCACGATGATCGCGCCCAGGTCATCGATGATGGCCAGGGTCATCAGGAACAGTTTCAGCGACACCGGCACGCGCTTGCCGAGCAGCGCCAGGACGCCCAATGCGAAGGCGATATCGGTGGCCATGGGGATCGCCCAGCCGGAAAGCGCCGCCGGGTAATCCTTGTTGATTGCCCAGTAGATCAATGCCGGCACGACCATGCCGCCGATCGCTGCGGCGCCTGGCAGGACGACTTGCGAAGGCTTGGACAGGTGGCCGTCGAGCAGCTCGCGCTTGACCTCCAGGCCGATCAGCAGAAAGAACAGGGCCATCAGGCCATCGTTGATCCACAACAACGCGGGCTTGGCGATCTTCAGCGCGCCAATCTGCGCTACCACGGGCACGTCGAGGAACGCGCTGTAGAGGTGCGACAACGGTGAGTTGTTGACGATCAGCGCCAACGCGGCTGCGGCGATCAACAACAGACCGCTGGCGGCTTCCAGCTGGAAGAAACGGGTGAACGTGCTACGCAGAGCCAAGGGGTGCTCTCCAATCCAGATTCAATAGATGCGTACCCTAACCCGTACCGTTAGTTGTTAAAACAAAAGTTATATTCTTATTTGTTATAAGAAGGGGGCGCGCTCGGAGTTGGGGCGGAGCCTAGCAATTGTGTGTCCGATTGAGTCGTTACTGTATCTGTGTGTGGTGTAGGAAACATCCTAAGATTGAGACTGAAATCCTTAGAGATCCTCTCATGAGCGACCACCGTCCCTGGGCCCGCGAAGCCATTCGTATCATTGAAGCAGACTTCCAGCGCAGCGCCGACACCCACCTGATCCCTTTGGCGCTGCCCGGCTTACCGGGTATCGAGTTGTACTTCAAGGATGAGTCCAGCCACCCCACCGGCAGCCTCAAACACCGGCTGGCGCGCTCGCTGTTCCTGTATGCGCTGTGCAATGGCTGGCTGAAGCCGGGAGCGCCGGTGATCGAAGCCTCCAGCGGTTCGACGGCGATCTCCGAAGCCTACTTCGCGCGCTTGCTCGGCCTGCCGTTTATCGCCGTGATGCCGGCCACCACCTCCCAGGAAAAGATCGCCCAGATCGGCTTCTATGGCGGCAAGAGCCATCTGGTACAAGATCCGACGCAGATCTACGCCGAATCCGAACGCCTGGCGCAGGAAAGCGGTGGTCACTTCATGGACCAGTTCACCTACGCCGAACGCGCCACCGACTGGCGGGCGAACAACAATATCGCCGAGTCGATCTTCCAGCAGATGCGCTTCGAGCGTCATCCGGAGCCGAGCTGGTTGATTTCCAGCCCCGGCACGGGCGGCACCACTGCGACCCTGGGACGCTATGTGCGTTATCGCCAGCATTGCACCCGCGTGTTGTGTGCCGATGCCGAGCGCTCGGTGTTCTTTGACTACTACCTGAGCGGCGATGCCGGCTTGCGCCTGGAGTGCGGCTCGCGGATTGAAGGTATTGGCCGACCGCGGGTCGAAGCGTCGTTTTTGCCCAAGGTCATCGATGCGATGGTCAAGGTGCCGGACGCGCTGTCGCTGGCGGCCATGCATTACCTAGCCAAGCGGTTGGGTCGGCGGGTCGGCGGCTCCAGCGGGACCAACCTGATCGGTGCGCTGATGGCGGCGCAGCAGATGACAGCGGCGGGGGAGTCGGGGTCGATCGTGGCGATCTTGTGTGACGGGGGCGAGCGGTATGCCACTACCTATTACGATCAGGCGTGGCTGGCGGGGCAGGGGTATGAACTGCAGGGCTTGATAGCCGCGGTGGCGGCCAGCGTCGAGCGCGGTGAGCCACTGCCCGACGACATCCTGCGCGCGAATATCTGACACGCTACAAAAACCAATGTGGGAGCGGCCGCGCTCCCACCTTTGGACGGCGCTGTTTTCAGGCCTCGATACCCAACATATCCCGCGCCAACGCCTCGGCAATCCGAATGCCGTCGACTCCCGCCGACAGAATCCCACCGGCATAACCCGCGCCTTCGCCGGCCGGGAACAGGCCTTTGACGTTCAGGCTCTGCATCGATTCGTTACGGGTAATCCGCAACGGCGATGAGGTGCGTGTTTCGATCCCGGTCAAGACGGCGTCGTGCAACGAGTAGCCCTTGATCTGCTTCTCGAACGCCGGCAAGGCTTCACGGATCGCTTCGATGGCGAAGTCCGGCAGTGCCAGGGCCAGATCGCCCATGGACACCCCAGGTTTGTAGGACGGTTCCACGCTGCCGATGGCCGTGGACGGCTTGCCGGCGATGAAATCGCCGACCAGTTGCGCCGGGGCTTCGTAATTGCTGCCGCCGAGGATGTAGGCGTGGGATTCCAGGCGCTCCTGCAGCTCGATGCCGGCCAGCGGGCCGCCCGGGTAATCGACCTCAGGCGTGATGCCGACGACGATGCCGGAGTTGGCGTTGCGCTCGTTGCGCGAGTACTGGCTCATGCCGTTGGTCACCACGCGATGCGGCTCGGACGTCGCGGCCACCACGGTGCCTCCGGGGCACATGCAGAAGCTGTAGACCGAACGGCCATTCTTGGCGTGGTGTACCAGTTTGTAGTCGGCCGCGCCGAGTTTCGGATGCCCGGCGTATTTGCCCAGGCGCGCGGCGTCGATCAGCGACTGTGGGTGTTCGATACGGAAACCCACGGAAAACGGCTTGGCTTCCATGTACACGCCACGGCCGTGGAGCATACGGAAGGTGTCGCGGGCGCTGTGGCCGAGGGCGAGGATCACGTGCTTGGAGAGGATCTGCTCGCCGCCGTCGATGACCACGCCGTTCAGTTGACCGTCTTCGATCAATACGTCAGTCACCCGTTGCTCGAAGCGCACTTCACCGCCCAGGGCGATGATTTGCTCGCGCATGTTTTCCACCACGCCGGTCAGGCGGAACGTACCGATGTGCGGCTTGCTGACGTAGAGGATTTCTTCCGGCGCGCCGGCCTTGACGAACTCGTGCAGCACTTTGCGCCCGTGGAATTTCGGGTCTTTGATCTGGCTGTAGAGCTTGCCATCGGAAAAGGTCCCGGCGCCGCCCTCACCGAACTGCACGTTGGACTCCGGGTTGAGCACGCTTTTGCGCCACAGGCCCCAGGTGTCCTTGGTGCGCTGGCGCACTTCCTTGCCGCGTTCGAGGATGATCGGCTTGAAGCCCATCTGCGCCAGCAGCAGCCCGGCGAAAATCCCGCACGGGCCAAAACCGACGACGATCGGACGTTCAACCAGATCCGCGGGCGCCTGGCCCACCACCTTGTAGCTGACGTCCGGCGCCGGGTTGATGTTGCGGTCGTCGGCAAACTTGAGCAGCAGGGCGGCTTCACCCTTCACGTTCACGTCGACGGTGTAGATGAAGCACAGCTCCGACGATTTCTTGCGGGCGTCGTAGCTGCGCTTGAACAGGGTGAAATCGAGCAGGTCATCACTGGCGATGCCCAGGCGCTGCACGATGGCGGGCCGCAGGTCTTCTTCGGGATGGTCGATGGGCAGCTTGAGTTCGGTGATTCGTAACATGACAGGATCCGGTGTGCGGCGTTTGGTGGGGCCGGCGGTTTTGCAAACCGGCGATTATAAGCCCCAACGGCAGGTTCCCGTCATGTTAAAACAGCGCGGGCCCGAATCAATCGTCGCGCGAACCGCCGAAAGCCGCGCAGCCACGCTGGACTTGACCGTTGACCCGCAACTCGGCGGTCATGTGTTGCAGGCTGCCGCTGGCACTGTCGACACAGCGCTGCGGGGCCACCCACAGTTCGATGTGCTGGTTATTGGCTTCGGTCATCAGGTTGAAACGCCCGTCACCCAGTTGTTCCTCGACATAGGGAACCGGCAGCGGTGGCTGGCCTTCGCGCTCCAGCACCATGCCCTTGGCGGTGACGTTCAGCGTCCAGGCCGGTTTGTGGCCGTTGGCGCGCAGGATCGTGCGCTTGAAGTCGGGATCATCGCAGGCCGAGATCGAGCGCTCGACGCGGTACAGCTGTTGCAGCTCCACTTCGCCCTGGGTGCCGGCGGCGACGCCGGAGAACTTGCCGCGCAGGTCGGCAAACAGTGCGCCTTGCTGGCCGGCCAGGGAAGCGGCTTCCTGCAGGATGCTGGTGCCGCCGGTGTCCTTGACCACGTAGTTGCGCTGGTCGTGGCACGGTTGGAACAACAGCTTGCCGGCGACTGCCGTGAGCTCGCCCTGCATGCGGGTCAGCCCGGCAGTGGACGGTTTGGCCGGCTCGCTTTCGAACAACTGGCAGGCGGTGAACAAGGGGAGCAAGGCAAACAGCATGAGGGTACGGGCGGCACGCATTATCGGGTCTCCTGACAAGTGCCGCCACGTTACGCAGGCTGGCGGTGCATCACAAGCCCACGCGCCAGCTTCAGGCATTTCTTACAGCTTTGGCGTTCAACCTACGATAAAGGTTTGGCCGGTCTGCAAGCCCTCGACGCTTTTCGCGTAGGCCAGTGCCACATCGGCGCCCGCAGCCGGTTTGTACCCGCGAAAGTACGGTGCATAGCTGCCCATGGCTTCCAGCAGCACTGTCGGGCTTACGGAATTGACGCGCAGGCCCCGTGGCAATTCGATTGCCGCGGCTTTCACAAATGCATCCAGTGCGCCATTGACCAGTGCCGCCGAGGCGCCGGTGCGAATCGGGTCGCGGTTGAGGATGCCGCTGGTAAGGGTGAACGAGGCGCCGTCGTTGGCGTACTCGCGGCCGATCAGCAGCAGGTTGACCTGGCCCATCAGTTTGTCGCGCAGGCCCAGTTCGAAATCGGTTTCGCTCATCTCACCCAGCGCGACGAAATTCACACTGCCGGCGGCGCAGACCAAGGCATCGAACCGGCCGGTCTGCTCGAACAGCCGACGGATCGAGGCGCTGTCGCTGATATCCACCTGGAAGTCGCCGCCGCTGCGACCAATGCTGATCACCTCGTGACGCTGCGCCAGTTCCGCCTTGACCGCCGAGCCCACGGTGCCGCTGGCACCAATCAATAGGATTTTCATCGTGCTGTTTCTCCAGTGGGTAAGTGAGGGTTCAGTCTAGTGTGGCTTTTCAAGTGGATAAACGCGCTAATAGGCAACCTTTGGTTTTCAAATGGAAACAATCCATGAGCGAGATGGATGACCTGGCGGCGTTTGCCGTACTGATCGAGGCCGGCAGTTTCACCGTGGCGGCTGAGCAACTGGGTTGCAGCAAAGGGCAACTGTCCAAGCGCATCAGCCAGCTGGAGGCGGGGTACTCGGTGGTGTTGCTGCATCGCACCACGCGCAAGCTCAGCCTGACCGCGGCCGGCGCTGCGTTGTTGCCCCAGGCGCAGGCGTTGGTGGCGCAGGTCGAACGGGCACGTCAGGCGCTGGCCCGGCTCAAGGACGACTTGGCCGGGCCGGTGCGTATGACGGTTCCGGTGTCGTTGGGCGAAACCTTCTTCGACGGCTTGTTGCTGGAGTTTTCCGAGCACTACCCGCAGGTGCAGATCGAACTGGAGCTGAACAACAGCTACCGCGACCTGGCGCGGGATGGCTTCGACCTGGGGGTACGCTCGGGCGCCATCGAAAATCAGCGCCTGGTGGCCAAGCCGTTGTTGGCCTGGCACGAGATGACCTGTGCCAGCCCGGCCTACCTGGAGCAGCACGGCGAACCGCTGACCCCAGCCGATCTGGCGTCCCACACCTGCCTGCTGAACAGCCACTACAGCGGCCGCGAAGAGTGGCTGTACCACCAACAGCACGAGCTGCTACGCGTGCGGGTGAGCGGGACCTTCGCCTCCAATCACTACAACCTGTTGAAAAAGGCCGCCCTGGTGGGCGCTGGTATTGCGCGGCTGCCTTCCTACGTTTTACCGGCGGAACTGGCTGACGGCCGATTGCGCTGGCTGCTGCGGGATTATCAGACGCGGAGCCTGCCGATGTACCTGGTGCATCCCTATCAGGGCGGCTTGCCGCGACGCACCCAAGTGTTGGCCGACTACCTGGTGGACTGGTTCAAGCGCAGCGGCGAAGCCCTCGACCGACTCTAGCGATAGCGGCGGGCGATCAGGTGGTCGACGGAGAGGCGCCCCGGGCCTTTGGCCACTAACAGCAGTAGGACGGCCAGCCAGGTGCCGTGGGTCGGGTAGGCATCGGGGTACACGAACAGTTGAATGGTCAGGGTCATCCCGATCAACGCCAGGGCCGAGAAGCGTGTGGCCAAGCCCAGCAGGATCAGCACCGGGAAGAAGTGTTCGGCAAATGCCGCCATGTGCGCGGCCACTTCCGGTGACAGCCAGGGCAGCTTGTATTCGCTGCGAAACAGCGGCAGCGTCGAGGCGGCGAGGCGCGGCTCGCCCAGTTGGAAGGTGCCGCTGATCAAGTCGATGGCAAAGCCTTCGACTTTGGTCTGCCCGGACTTCCAGAACACCGCCGCGATGGAGAAGCGTGCGAGAAAGGCGATCAAGCTGTAGGGGATTTTTTCGAAAAGCTGGATGGCCCGGTTGATCAGGCACGTTGATCGAGGGTTCATGGCGATACCTTGTGTTCCAGAGACAGATGAGTGATGGCGGCTTGGTTGATCAGCAGCGCCAGGCATTGGTGCAGATCGAACTCGGCTGAGGCCTCGAGTGCGTGCGCGAGCGCCTTCTCCAGCACCGCGCCCTGGTTCAGGCTGTCGATAAACGCCACCGAGCCGCTGTCGATGGCGAACACCTTGACCTCCAGGCCCCGGCGCAACACGAGGGCGCCCTGGGCATGCCAGGGATTCAACGTGGCAATCGCGCCCTCGGTCTGGTGCGCCGCCCATACCGCGACGACGGCGTAGCGCGAGTCCAGCGTGGCCAGGGATGGGTGCAGTTGCAGGTGCAATGTGCCCAGCTCGGTGTGCGTTTGCAGTTGCTGCAGAACAGCCTGCGGCTCCAGCGCGAGGGCATCCGCCGCGTGATAGGCACGGACCCGCAAGCGTTCCAGGCGTGCTACATCCGCCAGGTAAGGCACGCTCGCGGCCGGTTCAAAGCCCTGGATAAAACCGGGAAATGTCGCGCCGTATTCGCTGATCAATGGGCTTGCCGGTGGGGACGCCTGTACATAACAGCCGGCCATGGCGCGGAAAAACTCATCGCCCACCAGTTGCAACGTCACAGGGTAAGCGGTCGCCAGCGCGTTGATCAACGAGCCGTGGACATTGTTGCGATACACCGCAAAACGGCTGGCCGGGTCGGCGCCGTTGCTGCTGAACAGGCCGGCCGGGCAGGCTTGGTCCGGCGCCAGCAGGGCGGCGGCAAAGTCTTCGAGAAGGCTCATGGGCGGCCCCGCGACAAGTGCCGTTCGGCCTGCTGTGCCTCGGCCAGCAGCACGCTGAAGGCCGGTACCTGGTTATCCCTTTCGATCAGCGTGGCCACCGGGCCGGTACGCGCGAGCACGTGTTCGTACAACTGCCAGACGGCGTTATCGATGGGCGCGCCGTGATCATCGATCAGCAGGCGCTCGCCCAGGCTGTCGGTGTCTTCGGCAAAGCCTGCCAGATGAATCTCAGCCACGGCGTGCAAGGGCAGCGCGTCGATGTAGGTCAACGGATCGCGCTGATGATTGATGCACGACACATAGACGTTATTCACGTCCAGCAGCAGGCCGCAACCGGTGCGGCGGATGATTTCGCCGATGAAGTCCGTTTCGTCGAGCGTCGAGCGCTGGAACTGCAGGTAGGTCGACGGGTTCTCCAGCAGCATTGGCCGCTTGAGGGTGCTCTGAACCTGATCAACGTGTTCGCACACTCGATTGAGGGCGGCGACATCGTAGGCCAGGGGCAGCAAGTCGTTGAAAAACACCGGGCCGTGGGTCGACCAGGCCAGGTGCTCGGAAAAGGCCTGGGGTTGATAGCGCTCGATCAGTGTTGCCAGCCGTGCCAGGTGCTCACGGTTCAGCGGGTTTTCGCCGCCGATGGACAGGCCCACGCCGTGCAGCGACAGCGGGTACTGCGCGCGAATCAAACCCAGGTAGTGATGAAACGGGCCGCCGGCCACCATGTAGTTTTCGGCATGCACTTCAAAAAAACCGATATCGGGGCAGGTGTCGAGCACTTCGGTGAAGTGCTCGTTTTTCAGCCCCAGCCCGGCCCGCAGGGGGAGGCCGGGCACCTGAGCCGTTGAGGGCGTTTGCAGGAACGAAAGCGTCATCATCAGTACTCAGGCTGCGGGCTGCTTCAGGACTTGGCGGTAAAGGCCGCTTCCTGGCCGAAGCCAGTCGACGAGGTGGTGCTTGGGGTTTGGGTGCAGGTGCCGGCCGGGACCAGTTTCCAGGCGTTGGCCTGATCCTTGGTTTTGGAGGTGCCGGCGCAGGAAGTGCCAGCGCCAGCGGCGCAATCGTTCTTGCCGGCTTCGGCGACGCCGAAGCATTTCTGCATGTCGTCGGCCGCGTGGGCGCTGGTGCTCAAGGCGGACAGGCTCAGGGCGGAACTCAGGGCGAGGACGAGGGAAGCAGCGGACAGCGAACGGTGTTTAACGGTCATGGTGTATCTCCAGCAGTGGAATGAGTCGGCGGGCATGATTGCCTGCTTGTACCACTAGAGGCTGGACGCTGGAATTCGTTACAAGCCGTTTGAAAAAAATTTCAGCGATCACCCGAAACAAATGTGGGAGGGGGCTTGCCCCCGATGACGGTATATCAGTCACATGTTCTGTGCCTGACATGGCGCCATCGGGGGCAAGCCCCCTCCCACATTTAGCAACCGGGTGTTAACCGCCGAGGTACGCCTCACGCACCTTCGGATCGGTCAGCAACTGCTCACCCGTGCCCTGCATCACCACCCGGCCGTTTTCCAGCACATAGGCACGGTCGGCGATTTTCAGCGCCTGGTTGGCGTTCTGTTCGACCAGGAACACCGTCACACCGTCCTTGCGCAGCTGTTCGATGATGTCGAAGATCTGCTGGATGATGATCGGCGCCAGGCCCAGGGAAGGTTCGTCGAGCAGCAACAGCTTGGGCTTGCTCATCAGCGCGCGACCGATGGCGAGCATTTGCTGCTCGCCGCCGGACATGGTGCCGCCGCGCTGGCTGAAGCGTTCCTTGAGCCTGGGGAACAGGTGCAGCACCTTGTCCATTTGCTCCTGGTAGTCGCCCTTGTCGGTGAAGAACCCGCCCATGGCCAGGTTCTCTTCGACGGTCAGGCGCGAAAACACCCGTCGGCCTTCCGGCACCACGGCAATGCTTTTACGCATGATGTGCGACGACTGCTGGCCCACCAGCTCTTCACCCATGTAGCGGATGCTGCCGCTGTGGGCCTGCGGCGAACCGCACAAGGTCATCAGCAAGGTCGACTTGCCGGCACCGTTGGCGCCGATCAGCGTGACGATCTCACCCTGGCGCACTTCGACGTTGACGCTGTGCAGGGCCTGGATCTTTCCGTAGAAAGTGGAAACGTTTTCGAATTGCAGCATTTTACGCTTCCCCCAGATAGGCTTTGATCACTTCAGGATTGTCGCGGATCTGCTCCGGCGTACCGTCGGCCAGGGGCGTGCCCTGGTTGATCACCACGATGTGGTCGGAAATGCTCATGACCAGTTTCATGTCGTGTTCGATCAACAGCACGGTGGCGTTGTTTTCCTCACGCAACACGCCGATCAGCGCCTTGAGGTCTTCGGTTTCCTTGGGGTTCAAGCCGGCGGCCGGTTCGTCGAGCATCAGGATCCGCGGGCGGGTCATCATGCAGCGGGCGATTTCCAGGCGACGTTGCTGCCCATAGGCCAGGGTGCCGGCGGGGCGGTTGGCGAACTCGGTGAGGTTGACCTTGTCCAGCCAATACTCCGCGTATTCCATGGCCTCGCGCTCGCTCTTGCGGAACGCCGGGGTCTTGAACAAGCCAGCGAAGAAGTTGGTGTTCAAGTGACGGTGCTGAGCGATCAGCAGGTTCTCGACCGCCGTCATGTCCTTGAACAACCGCACGTTCTGGAAGGTCCGCACCACGCCCTTGCGGGCGATCTCGTGACCGGCCAGGCCCTGGATCGGCTGGCCGTCCAGCAGGATGCTGCCACCGCTGGGCTTGTAGAAACCGGTGAGGCAGTTGAACACCGTGGTCTTGCCGGCGCCGTTGGGGCCGATCAGCGCAACCACTTGTTTTTCCTTCACGGTCAGGGCCACGCCATTGACCGCCAGCAAGCCGCCGAAGCGCATGCTCAAGTTTTCGACTTTCAGGATCTCGCGGCTCATTTGCGCAGCTCCATGTGTGGACGTTGCATGGGCAGCAGGCCTTGAGGACGCCAGATCATCATCAGCACCATCATGGCGCCGAACATCAACATGCGGTATTCGCTGAACTCACGCATCATTTCCGGCAGCAGGATCATCACGATCGCCGCGAGAATCACGCCCAACTGCGAGCCCATGCCACCCAGTACCACGATGGCGAGGATGATCGCCGACTCGATAAAGGTGAACGACTCCGGCGTCACCAGGCCTTGGCGAGCGGCGAAGAAGCTGCCGGCAAAACCGGCGAACGCGGCGCCCAGGGTGAACGCGGACAGCTTGATGATGGTCGGGTTCAGGCCCAAGGCCCGGCAGGCGATTTCATCTTCGCGCAGCGCTTCCCACGCACGGCCGATCGGCATGCGCAGCAGGCGGTTGATCACGAACAGTGCGGCCAGGGCCAGCAACAGCGCCACCAGGTACAGGAACACCACTTTGCTCACCGGGTTGTAGGCAATCCCGAAGTACTCGTGGAAGGTCTGCATGCCTTCGGCCGCAGAGCGCTCGAACGACAGCCCGAAGAAGGTCGGCTTGGGAATGCTGCTGATGCCGTTGGGGCCACCGGTGATGTCGGTCAGGTTACGCAGGAACAGTCGGATGATTTCCCCGAAGCCCAAGGTCACGATGGCCAGGTAGTCACCGCGCAGACGCAGCACCGGGAAGCCCAGCAGGAAGCCGAACGTCGCCGCCGCCATGCCGGCCAGGGGCAGGCAGATCCAGAAGCTCCAGCCCAGGTAGTGCGAGAGCAGCGCATAGGTGTAGGCGCCCACGGCGTAGAAACCCACATAACCCAGGTCGAGCAGGCCGGCCAGACCGACCACGATGTTCAGGCCCAGGCCCAGCAACACGTAGATCAGGATCAGGGTGGCGATGTCGACCGCACCGCGCGAGCCGAAGAACGGCCAGATCAGCGCGGCCACGATCAGGCCGATGATGATGTAGCGCTGGGTGCGCGGCAGGGTCAGGAATTGGCTGACCTTGGGCGATACCAGCGGGCCACGGTTGCCCTTGAACAACGCGCCGACCTGCCGGGTGAACAGCACGCGCAGGAACATCAGCACCGAACACAGGGCAATGATGGTCAGGGTCACGGGACCGGTGCCATGCACTTCCAGGTTGATGCCGACAATGCTCAGCTTGAGGCCGAGTACCGGGAACGCCACGGCCCACACCAACAGGGCGCTGAAAAACGCCGATTTAAGATATCTGCTCATACTTTCTCAACCTCCGGACGGCCCAAAATGCCGGTCGGACGGAACAACAGCACCAGAACCAACAGGCCGAACGCCACGACGTCCTTGTACTGGTCGCCGAAGATATCGGCGCCAAACGCTTCGGCCACCCCCAGCACCAGCCCGCCGAGCATCGCGCCCGGAATGCTGCCGATGCCGCCCAATACCGCTGCGGTAAAGGCCTTGAGGCCGACCAGGAAACCGGCGTTGGGGTTGATCACGCCGTACTGCATGCTCAAAAGCACGGCCGCGACGGCCGCCAGCGCGGCACCGATGACGAAGGTCAGGGCGATGATGTTGTTGGTGTTGATGCCCAGCAGGTTGGCCATCTTGATGTCTTCGGCGCAGGCCCGGCAGGCGCGCCCCAGACGGGAGCGGGAAATGAACAGGGTCAGGCCCAGCATGGCCACCAGGGTGACGACGAAGACCAGGATCTGCATGTACGAAATCAGCACTTCTTGTGCGCCGCCTGGGCCGAAGGAGAAGCTCCCCGGGATCAGGTTGGGAATGGACTTGTCCTTGGAGTCCTGGGACAGCAATACGGTGTTCTGCAGGAAAATCGACATGCCGATGGCGGAAATCAGCGGGATCAAACGGTTGCTGCCACGCAAGGGACGATAGGCAACCCGTTCGATACTGTAGCCATAGGCACTGGTTACGACGATCGACGCCAGGAACGCGGCGGTCATCAACAACGGCAGGGAGTGGATCCCCATCATGGCCAGCCCGGCAAGGGCAATGAAGGCCACGTAGGAACCAATCATGTAGACCTCGCCATGGGCGAAGTTGATCATTCCAATGATGCCGTAAACCATTGTGTAGCCAATGGCTATCAAGGCATAGGTGCTGCCAATGGTCAGGCCATTAACCAGCTGTTGGAAAAAATGATAGATCTCAGGCATTACAACGCTCCTAAAAACCCGATACGCATTTCACTGGTGGAGTCATGTTCCGGCCCTGCGCTGTGTTCTGTGAGCACATTTGCGCAAAGCGTTTGCCAGCGAACCGCTGGTGACGGTTTTAAGATTTTCAGGTGAGCCAGCGCCCGGATCGCGGGTGACAGGCCCATAAACCTCGTAAAACAAAGCCCACTGCTCTCACAGTGGGCTTGTTGACCAGTAACGCCTGGCTTACTGAGGGGAAACTTCGGTTTTCGGTTTGCCGAAGTGCCACTCGTAGACCACGAACTTGAAGTCCTTCAGGTCGCCCTTGGCGTCGAAGCTCAGATCGCCGGTAGGGGTCTTGAAGGTGCCCGCGTGGATGGCTTCGGCCACTTTGGCGGTGTCTTCGCTTTTCGCGGCTTTGATACCACCGGCGATGACTTCAATGGCCGAGTAGGCCGGGAACACGAACGGACCGGTTGGGTCCTGCTTGTTCTTGGCGAACTCTTCAACGATGGCTTTGTTGGCCGGGTCGGTGTCGAAGGATTTCGGCAGGGTCACCAGCAGGCCTTCGGAAGCGCCCTGGGCGATTTGCGAGATGGAGTCGTTGCCGACGCCTTCTGGGCCCATGAACTTGGCGTTCAGGCCTTTTTCCTTGGCTTGGCGCAGGATCAGGCCCAGCTCAGGGTGGTAGCCGCCGTAGTAGACGAAGTCGACGTTGGCTTGCTTGAGTTTCTGGATGATCGAGGAGAAGTCCTTGTCACCGGCGTTCAGGCCTTCGAAGACGGCAACCTTGGTGCCTTTCTTCTCGAGGGTCTGTTTAACGGCAGTGGCGATGCCTTCACCGTATTGTTGCTTGTCGTGCAGCACGGCAACGATCTTCGGTTTCACGTGGTCGGCGATGTAGTTGCCGGCCGCCGGGCCTTGGGCGCTGTCCAGGCCGATGGTGCGGAAAATCAGCTTGTAGCCACGGGCGGTGATTTCCGGGCTGGTGGCTGCCGGGGTAATCATGATCACGCCTTCGTCTTCATAAATGTCGGACGCGGGCTGAGTGGAGCTGGAGCACAGGTGACCGACCACGAACTTGACGCCGTCGTTGACCACTTTGTTGGCGACGGCCACGGCTTGCTTGGGATCGCAGGCGTCGTCGTATTCCTTGGCTTCGAGCATTTTGCCATCGACGCCGCCCTTGGCGTTGATGTCGGCGATCGCTTGCTTGGCACCCATGAACTGCATGTCGCCATATTGCGTGACAGGACCGGTTTTAGGCCCGGCGATGCCGATCTTGATGGTGTCGGCTGCGAACGAATGGCTGGCAACCCCGGCCAGGACCATAGCGGCAAACAGTTTGGAAATCTGCTTAGTAGCCTTATTCATAGTGCTCCACTCTTACTGTTGTCTTTTTTATAGTTCTAGCGGCCTTGTGAGCTGCAGAACCGGATCAGATATCTTGAATATCCCCCCGGCAGTGCCCTGGCAACTGTACCGGTACAGTGTAGAGCGCCGGTTGATCGCTTGAAAAGCTGGCTGCTGGGGGCAATACCCGGGCGTGTCGCTTAAATGAAAGAAAAAGACAGAATTGCGCCGGGACGCTGCCGCAGTGGCGGACAATCCGTGGCTTTCCTGACGCTTTCAATCGTTCACTCATTTGCAACTGGGTTTTTCTACGAGAGACACGACGTTATGATTGCGCCGATTTTTTCCCAAGGTGAATCCCCATGACGCAAGAACCTAGCACCCTCTATGCCAAGCTGCTCGGTGAAACCGCCGAAATCTCCTGGAAGGAGCTCGAACCGTTCTTTGCCAAGGGTGCCCTATTGTGGGTCGACGCCGGCCTGGATTTGATCGAGGCGGCCGAAGGCATGGCCGAGGATCAGCGCGATAAAGTCGCTGCCTGGCTGGCCTCGGGGAGCCTGGGCGAAGTGTCTGCGACGCGGGCATTGGACCTGCTGGAGCGTGATCCGAGCCTGTGGGCGGTGGTGGTTTCGCCGTGGATTCTGATCCAGGAAAGGGCAGTGTAAGAAAAGCCTGCACGAAAATGGTGCGCGGTTTGCGCCGCTGCAAGTGTGTAGCGGAGTAACCGCTGATGCGGTGATGGCATCTTGCCGTGGAGAAAGGTCACAGCTGAGGGTGACGTGCGCGTCACGGGAACAGTTTTGCCGACGGCGAAATGCCCGGGGAATTGTTTCTTGGTGTTAGCAGATCGCTGTGGCGAGGGAGCGTGCTCCCTCGCCACAGACAACTAGGCGGTTTTGCCGGTATGGTTGTTCAACGAAATAATCTTAGTCTTGCCGATCCGATGACGGTAAATCTCACGCAAGTACTTGATCGCCTTCTTCACGCAATCCCGTGACAGGCGAATGTCATTGATCGAGACAAACTTATCTTTGTCATTGATCAACTCACGGTACTTCTTCTCATACATCGGCTTGATCGCGTACCAGTTGGTGTCGAGGATCTTCGCCGGGTTTTCAAACTCATTGAGCAGTTCGTCGATACGCTCTTCGTCGAAATCCTCGTGGATGATGAAGTCCAGGATCGAGTTGTCCAGCGTGTCGTCGAAACGGTACGGGTTGCGCGCAAAGCAGCGTTTGATGAACGCCACGATCAGCGTCAGGAAATCATCCGACAGGCACGGGCTCTTGGCGATCAGGGTGGTCAGCGACAGGTTGGCCGACGCGCCGATTACCAGGGCGTAGCGCTTGAGCGTGGTGTTGGGGAACAGGCTGTTGAGGTGGGTTTTGAGGCGGTTCAGGTCCATGTAGGACAGTTTGTAGTCCTTGGGCAGCGACACGATCGACACCACCGACGAGCAGTTCTTGAAGAAGTGCAGGTCGTGCAGCGCCGCCGCGTCATAGCCGGAGTTCTTGTACTGCTCCAGGGAGGCCTTGTAGCGCTTGGATTCGATCGGCAGCAGGCTGATGCCTTCGATGGCCTGGGTGACTTTGTTGAAGTGCGGCAGGTCGATGGAGCGGAAGAACAGGTCGTCGATGTTCAGGCGCTGCGGCTCTTTGTCGAACACCTTGAACTTGTCACCCGACGGCGCCGGGGTTTCCGGGACCACCGATTCGGCGTAGGCAATCGCCACCGGGCCGGCCAGGCTCATGAACAGGTCGTTGGCATCCAGGCGGATGGTTTCGCCGATGTCGATACCGGCGCGACGGAAGTAGTTCTGGTCGTAGTCGGTGGTGACCGCCTGGGCGGTAAGAATGTTGAAGATCTGTTGCGAGATATACTGGTTGGCGTGCTTTTCCATGGCATTGACATCAATGTTCTGGATATTGCCGTCATCGCTCTCTTCGGCGTAACGCATGATGTCGTTGGAGATCAGCATCATCGCGTTCCACGGGCGGATACGGCCCTTGACGCTGGCTTCGCTGCTGTCTTCATTGGCGAAGTTGTACGAGAAATCCCATTCTTCTGACAGATACTTGCAGAGCAGCCGCCCGGCGTTGATGTGCAGCGCCTCGGACATTTCGCTGCGGTGGTCGGAGATGTTCGGCAGCACGCAGATGCCGCTGGTGAAGATCGGTTCGAAAACGAAGGCGTGGCCGCTTTTGCTGTCGTGCTCGTCGGCCGGCTTGGTGTCGAACGTCTTGTTCATGTACGAATGCTGTTGGGCCAGGCCGAACTCCGACGCCATGCCCGAGCCGGTGCCGCCGCCGGCGCTGAAGATCGAGAAATACAGGCGCGACTGGTTGGCCTTGATGCCGCAGGAGTCGATCAGGTACGAATGGATCATCTTCCAGTCGGGGCTGGAAAAACGCTGGGTGTCTTTATTGAGGATGATCTTGGCCAGGTACTGGCCGAGGATCGGCGCGTTACCGGCGCCACCGGCATGGACTTCCGAGAGGTCCATGATTTTCATCTTGCTGTAATCGCGCAGGAAGCCGCTTTTTTCGCCCTTGCGCGAGAATCGGATGCGCCCGGCGATGTCTTTGTCCAGGTCGCCCAGCATCACCAGCGGCTCCACCAGGAACACCGGTTTGCTGGCCTTGCCGACGCCCAGGCGCAGGTTGTTGCGAATCCATTGGGCGGGGCTGTAGCCCTTGTCTGTCGACTTGTCTTCGGTACTGAATTCGTTGAGGTAGAACTTGCGTGCGTTATAGACCAGCTCGGCCACGTCCAGCGCAATGTTCGAACCGCAGCGGCCCAGGCCGATCAGGCACACCGAGGGGAATTCCTGTTCGCTGCGCGGCTCGCCATCGACTTCCTGATGGGGCAGGCGCGGGAACACCATGTCGCGCAGGCCGTCGAGGTTGTCGAGGATGCGGTCGGTATTGGTCTCGGTGAAGTACAGGTATTGCTGGGTCGCCAGTGGACGGGGGCTGCTCAATGACTTCGAACCTGAAGGTTTTTCCGCAGGAGCTGTCGGCAACACATCGGAGACCACGGTGGCAGAGTTATTTTTAGAAGTCATTGTGCGCCATGTACCTGGGCGGATGGCTGTGAAATATTAAAAAGCCATCACTGAGTGGGAGTTCGCGACTTTACAGTGCGTTCGGGTCCGGGGCGATAGGTTTAACCCTAGCGTTTCAAGGGGAAATCCCGGCCCGACTCTGATGAATCGGCCGTTTACCGGCGTTCTTTAGATAATTGATGGCGAAATGCCAAAGATTTAGACGTCAGCGAATTGGCCTGATGATCGAGGCGGGACAGCTTCGGTCTGGGCGAAGCTCGTTTGGCGACAGCGCTTCCTTGGCCGCCGCCACGTTGACCGGCGGCAGGAGGGGGCGCCGATCGATGCCCTGGATCACGCTGATGACCTCGTCGACGGGCACTGCCGGGCTCAACAGGTAGCCCTGAACGAAGTCACAGCCATGTTTAAGCAGCAGCTCGAACTGGGCCTGGGTTTCCACGCCTTCGATTACCGCCTGCAAGTGCAGGGTGTGGGCCATGCCGACAATCGCCTCGACGATCTCGATGTCGGCGCTCGACTGGGAAATGTCCTGGATAAACGAGCGATTGATCTTCAGTGTGTTGAGCGGCAGGCGCTTGAGGTAGGCGAGGGAGGAGTAGCCGGTGCCGAAGTCATCGATCGCCAGCGACACGCCCAGCGCGCGGATCTGCCGCAGCTTCGCCAAAGTGCTGCTGATATTGCCCATCAGCGCGTTTTCGGTGACTTCAAGCTCCAGGCGGTTGGCCCCAATCCCGCTGGATCGCAGGGCGTCTTCGATCTCATCGACCAGCTCGTCGCGGCCCAGGTTCAACGTCGAACAGTTCACGGCCATGGTCAATTCGCCGTAGCCCTTGTCGGACAGCAGGCTCAAGTCATGACAGGCCTGGCGCAATACCCAGTGGTCCAGTTCGGCGATCAATCCGTTGCTTTCGGCAATGCCGATAAAACGGTCGGGCGCGAGCAAGCCATGGTGCGGATGCTGCCAGCGCACCATGGCTTCCAGGCGGGTGATCCTGCCTCGCTTCATATCGAAGATCGGCTGATAGAACAACACCAGTTCGTTACGGGCGCGCAGGGCCATGCGCAGTTCCTCTTCCAGTTGCAGCTCCATGAACGCGCGGGTTTTCAGGTTGGAGCTGAAGAAGTTGAGGCTGTTACGCCCCGTATCCTTGGACTGGTACAGCGCCAGGTCGGCGGTCTTCAGCAATTCTTCGCAGGTCAGGCCGTCTTCGGGAAACAGGCTGATGCCGATGCTGGTGGTCATCACCATGCGGCGCCCGGCCAGTTCGATCGGGGTTTTCATTTTTTGCATGATGCGCTGGGCCAAATGCCGCGCTTCATCGCGGTGGTGGATGCTGATCAGGATGCAGAACTCATCGCCGCCAAAACGCGCGACCACGTCTTCATGGCTGCGCACCGAGCCCTTGATATGCCCGGCCAACACGGTGAGCAACTGGTCGCCGGCGTCATGCCCGAGGCTGTCGTTGATACGCTTGAAATGGTCGATATCGAGGAAAATCGCCGCCATCATGCCGTTGCTTCGGGTTTTTTCTGCGATTTTCTCTGCGAAAATCAGATTGAAACCACGGCGATTGAGCAAGCTGGTCAAGGCGTCGTAATGCGCCACCTGTTGCAGCGAGGCGCGGGCCTGGTCCAGCTCGCCGAGCAGGGCGTTGACCCGGCGAAGGTCGCGCTCCTTGTGTTGTAACTTCTTGTCTGCGAGGGCGGCGCTGATGCTGCTGGCGATCACCAGCAGGGTGATGATCGCCACCGACAGCCCCAGTTGAATGGGGTGGTTGTCCTGCGGCAATAACAGATCAGCGCCTGCGGTCACTACCAGTTGCATGGCGGCCATGCCGGTGAAGTGCATGCTCAGAATCCCTGCACCCAGTACCAGGCTGGCGGCGTATTTGAGCAATTGGTGAAACACGCCCGCGCCTTTGCGCAGGGCGATCGACAGCCACAATGCCGCCAGGCTGGCGCCGATGGCGATCGCAACCGAGGCCATGAACAGTTGCGAGTCGAAGTACGCCTGGGCCTGGGAGCGCATGGCCGACATGCCGACGTAATGCATCAGCGCGATGCCCAGGCCCATCCACACCGCCGCCGCCAGGCACTGGCGCACCCGCGGGTGGGGATGACTGAGGGTTTGCATGGCGAACCACGCGGCGGCCAGAGCGATCAGCAGCGACACGAGCGTCATGATCCATTCGTAGTGAATGACGACCGGTGCTTCGAAAGCCAGCACGCTGATGTAGTGAGTCGACCAGATACCGCCTGCCAGGCAAACGGCACCCAGCCAGCGCCAGTGACGGCGGGCGGTGGGGTCCTCGACATGGCCGACGCGTTCGGCCATGTCCAATGTGCCGAACCCCGCCGCACACGCAACCAGGTAGGCGAGTAGCACCAGAAAGGGGTTATGACTGCAGTTGAGTAACAAGTGCCCATTCTCGGGGAGGTCAGAAAAAAAATGCAGACCCAGCAATTCCATTGCATGCCCCGTCATTACGTCACTGCTTCCGGCGGTGACCTATGAGGTCGAGTATAGAAGCCTCGCGGGTTTCGCCAGGACGAATGGTAGGTTGCTCGCTATGATTTCGGCATCTTGCCTATAGCGATTGATGCTAAGCGCTGATCGGCAGGTCCAGCTCGAAAGGCGGTGGCTCCAGCGGCGTCAGACCAAATGCTGCGCGCGCGGCATCGCAATCGGTGTTTTGCACACCTTGGCTCCAGGAGGCGTCGAACTCGCGGCACACACTGGAGCGCTGCTCATAGATCGTGCAATGAGTGCCTTTGCCCACTTCGCCCTCAAGGCTGCAGCAGCGCGCGGGTTTCTGGTCGGTCCCGATCATCGCCACGCGTGTGGGGTTGATCTGCACCACCAGGTCATCGGGCACCGTGCCCCCCGCCGAGGCGCACTCACCCCAGAAGAAAGACACACGGAAGTGTGAACAGCAGGCACCGCAATTCAGACACGGACTGGCTTCGGACATGGGCGTCTTCGATAAGGAAAGTAAGAAGGGTTGTGACAGGAAGGCTCGCCATTCTAATCGCGCCATGGCCGTTGGGAAGAGGAGGGCACACTTATATTTTTCGTAGGGAAAGTCCCGTAGTTTCGGGTGAAATCATGCCCTATCAGCGTTACGAATCATTACAGACAAGCGTCGCCGGCCTGACTATGTTGCAGATACCTGAGCAGGATGCATCGGGCATCGCAGCTCTCATAACAATAAAAGAGACGGACCCATGCAGAACTCGACCCAAGCGGCGAATGCCTGGCGCATTCTGTTCCTGCTGTTCCTCGCCAACCTGTTCAACTTCTTCGACCGCACCATTCCGGCGATCATCATCGAGCCGATCCGCATGGAGTGGCACCTGAGCGACTTTCAGCTGGGCATCATCGGCACCGCCTTCACCATTGTCTACGCCATTGCCGGCCTGCCGCTCGGGCGCCTGGCCGATACCGGTTCGCGCAGCAAACTCATGGGGTGGGGCCTGTTCGCGTGGAGCGGGTTGACGGCGATCAACGGCATGGTCGGCAGTTTCTGGACGTTCCTGTTGGTGCGTATGGGCATCGGCATCGGCGAAGCCAGCTACGCGCCGGCGGCCAACTCGCTGATTGGCGACCTGTTCCCGGCCCACCGCCGTGCGCGGGCCATGGGCATTTTCATGCTGGGCCTGCCATTGGGCCTGTTACTGGCGTTCTTTACCATTGGCGCGATGGTCAAGGCGTTCGACAGCTGGCGCGCGCCGTTCTTTATCGCGGCCGTGCCGGGGCTGATCCTCGCGGTCTTCATGTTCTTTATCAAAGAACCCAAGCGCGGCGCGGCAGAAACCGTGCAAGTCTCCCAGGAACGCGTCGACCGCCCGATCCGCCGCGTGCTGGCGGTGCCGACCTTTCTCTGGTTGGTGCTGGCCGGGCTGTGCTTCAACTTCGCAACCTATGCGTGTAACTCGTTCCTGGTGCCGATGCTGCAGCGCTATTTCCTGATGCCGTTGCAGGACGCGGCGGTTGCCACCGGGGTGATCGTCGGGTTGACCGGGCTGGTCGGCCTGACGTTGGGCGGCTGGATCGCCGACAAGATCCATCAACGGGTTGCCAATGGCCGCCTGTTGTTTGCCGCGTTCAGCCTGATCATTTCCACCGTCACCACCGCCTGGGCCTTGCACGCCGGGCGTATCGAGATCGGTGTGTTTGTCGCGCTGTTCAGTGTGGGTTGGTTGTTTGCCTACAACTTCTACACCTGTGTGTACACGGCGATCCAGGACGTGGTCGAGCCGCGCCTGCGGGCCACGGCGATGGCGCTGTTCTTTGCCGGCCTGTACTTGCTGGGTGGCGGCATGGGGCCGGTGGTGGTGGGGGGCTTGTCCGATCACTTTGCCCATTCGGCGATGTATGCCGCCGGGGCGGAGCAGATGACCGAGGCTTATAAAGCGGTGGGGTTGCATGACGCCATGTACCTGATTCCGGTGGCGCTGTTCTTGACCATGCTGTTTCTGTTTCAGGCGTCGCGCAGTTTTGTGCGGGATGCCAAGCGGATGAAAGACGGGCTGGTGGCGGTGGAGGTGGCGGTGCCGGCTGCTGCTGCGACGGCTTGAGATCGCGTTGACGCCATCGGGAGCAAGCTCCCTCCCACACTGGAACTGCATCCAAGTGTGGGAGGGGGCTTGCTCCCGATGAGGCCATGACTGGCGAAGACCTTCTTCAGTGAATAAAAAAGGCCCGCATTGCGCGGGCCTTCTTTTTAGCTGAGCAACGCAGCAATCAACCCGCCACCAACACCCGGATCGCTTCCAGGCGCAGCGCGGCCTTGTCGAGCATGGCCAGGCCTTGCTCGCGCTGTTGGCGCAGGGCAACCAGTTCGCTGTCGCGCACGGTCGGGTTGACCGCTTGCAACGCGGTCAGGCGCGCCAGTTCTTCGTCGGTGTCGGCTGCCAGGCGACGCTTGGCCTCGGCCACGCGCTCGGCATGGCGCGGGGTGATCTTCTCTTCGCCGGCGTTGATGCGTGGCGTCAGTTGGTCGCGCTGGGCCTGGACGAACTTGTTGGCACTGGCCCGTGGCACGCTTTCCAGCTGGTCGTTCAAGGTTTCGAACGACACGCGGCCGGACAGGTCGTTGCCGTTGGCGTCCAGCAGGCAGCGCAGGGCGGCCGGCGGCAGGTAGCGGCCCAGTTGCAGCGAGCGCGGGGCAACCACTTCGCTGACGTAGAGCAGCTCCAGCAACACGGTGCCGGGCTTGAGCGCCTTGTTCTTGATCAGCGCGACGGCGGTGTTGCCCATGGAACCGGACAGCACCAGGTCCATGCCGCCCTGCACCATCGGGTGTTCCCAGGTGATGAACTGCATGTCTTCACGCGACAGCGCCTGGTTACGGTCGTAGGTGATGGTCACCCCTTCGTCGTCGCCCAGGGGGAAGCTGGCGTCGAGCATTTTTTCGCTGGGCTTGAGGATCAGCGCGTTTTCCGAATGGTCTTCGCTGTCGATACCAAACGCATCGAACAGGGTTTCCATATAGATCGGCAGGGCGAACTGGTCGTCTTGCTCGAGGATGTCTTCCACCAGCGCATCGCCTTCACCCGCGCCGCCGGAGTTGAGCTCCAGCAGACGGTCGCGGCCGGTGTGCAGTTCCTGTTCCAGGCGCTCGCGCTCGGCACGGGCTTCGTCGATCAGGGCTTGCCACTCGCCGTCGTCGGCGTTTTCCAGCAGCGGCAGCAGGCGTGGGCCGAACTGATGCTGCAAGGCGTTGCCGGTCGGGCAGGTGTTGAGGAACGCATTCAGCGCTTCGTGGTACCACTGGAACAGGCGCTCTTGCGGGCTGGTTTCCAGGTACGGCACGTGCAGTTCGATCACATGTTTCTGGCCGATCCGGTCCAGACGGCCGATCCGCTGTTCCAGCAGGTCGGGGTGGGACGGCAGGTCGAACAGCACCAGGTGGTGGGAGAACTGGAAGTTGCGGCCTTCGCTGCCGATTTCCGAACAGATCAGCACCTGGGCGCCGAATTCTTCATCGGCGAAGTAGGCGGCGGCGCGGTCACGTTCGAGGATGTTCATGCCTTCGTGGAACACCGTGGCCGGGATGCCGGAGCGCACGCGCAGGGCGTCTTCGAGGTCCATCGCGGTTTCGGCGTGGGCGCAGATCACCAGGACCTTGGTGCGCTTGAGCATTTTCAGCTGGTCGATCAGCCATTCAACCCGTGGGTCGAAGCGCCACCAGCGATTGTCTTCCTCAATGTCCGGCTGCGACTGGAAGCTGACTTCCGGGTACAGCTCGGCGTGTTCGCCCAGCGGCAATTCGAGGTATTCGTCCGGGTTCGGCAGCGGGTAGGCGTGCAGCTTGCGCTCCGGGAAGCCCTGCACCGCGGCGCGGGTGTTGCGGAACAGTACGCGGCCGGTGCCGTGGCGGTCGAGCAGCTCGCGCACCAGGCGCGCGCTGGCTTCGGTGTCGCCATCGTTGACGGCGGTGAGCAGCGCTTCACCTTCGTTGCCGAGGAAACCCTGGATGGTGGTGTGCGCGGCCGGGGAGAGACGGCCCTTGTCCAGCAGTTCCTGCACCGCTTCGGCCACCGGGCGATAGTTCTCGCTTTCGGCGCGGAACGCTTGCAGGTCGTGGAAGCGGTTCGGGTCCAGCAGGCGCAGGCGCGCGAAGTGGCTGTCCTGGCCCAGTTGTTCCGGGGTAGCGGTGAGCAGCAGCACGCCAGGGATGACCTCGGCCAGCTGCTCGACCAGCGAGTACTCGGCGCTGGCGTTGTCTTCATGCCAGACCAGGTGGTGGGCTTCGTCGACCACCATCAGGTCCCAGCCGGCGGCGAACAGTGCGTCCTGGGCCTTCTCGTCGTCCACCAGCCACTCCAGGGCCACCAGGGCCAGTTGGGTGTCTTCGAACGGGTTGGCGGCATCGCTTTCGATGAAGCGTTCTTCGTCGAACAGCGCCACTTGCAGGTTGAAGCGCCGGCGCATTTCCACCAGCCATTGGTGCTGCAGGTTTTCCGGAACCAGGATCAGCACGCGGTTGGCGCGCCCGGACAGCAACTGGCGATGGATCACCAGGCCGGCTTCGATGGTCTTGCCCAGGCCCACTTCGTCGGCCAGCAATACCCGTGGCGCGATACGGTCAGCGACTTCACGGGCGATGTGCAACTGGTGGGCAATCGGTTGCGCCCGCACGCCGCCCAGGCCCCACAGCGAAGATTGCAACTGGCGGCTGGTGTGTTCCAGGGTGTGATAGCGCAGCGAGAACCAGGCCAGCGGGTCGATCTGCCCGGCGAACAGACGGTCGCTGGCCAGGCGGAACTGGATGAAGTTCGACAGTTGGGTTTCCGGCAGGGTGACCTGCTCGTTCTGCCCATTGAGGCCGTGGTAGACCAGCAGGCCGTCGACGTCGTCGACTTCTTGCACGGTCATTTTCCAGCCTTCGAAATGGGTGATGCTGTCGCCCGGCGAGAACCTCACGCGGGTGAGGGGCGCATTCCGTAGCGCATACTGGCGCGTGTCGCCAGTGGCCGGATAGAGCACGGTCAGCAAGCGGCCGTCCTGTGCCAGAACGGTGCCTAAACCCAGCTCTGCTTCGCTGTCACTAATCCAGCGTTGCCCCGGTTGATACTGCTGCGCCATGCTGCCTGACTCCCGCCGTGAAAAAGCCGACTATCTTAACGGAACAAGGCCCTCATCCAAAGGACTCTGACAAAAACTACGCGGTTTGCGCCGTGCATCGAATGTTGAGTCGACAGATGGCGGGCACTTGTGAGTGTCGACTGGGTCACAGGTTGGCAAGCCTGCGCTCAAGTCCGCCCGCCGCCCGCCGACAGCCTGCTGACAGGAGAACAACTATTATGCTGCCACCTATGCTGCCCGTCAGCGTTGTGCCGGTCACGTCGCAACTCGACCCGGTGCGTCAAAAACCCGATATTCCGCCCGTGGTGCCCGTACAAGCGAGTTCCAACGAGAGCACGATCGACCTGAAAAATGGCGATGCCGAGCAGTCGACGTTTTTGCTGCGCGAGGAGCAACGTCGCCAGCAGGAGCAGCAGAAACGCCGGCGTGAAGCCGATGACGACCCGGAGGCGCACTTGGCGATCCCGGGCGACGAGCTCAACGCCGATAACACCGTGCCCGTGGCGCCGCTGATCGAAGACGCGCCGCGCCAGGGGTTGTGGGTGGACGTCGAGGTTTAATCGCGCAGTTCGCGCAAGGCCGCCATCAGCCGTTCAATGTCCTGATCGGTGTTGAGCGGGCTGACGGAGATTCGCGCAATGCTGGCCAGGCCTCGTGCCTGCATATCCAGTGGGGTATACGCCACATCGTTGGCGCCGATATTGATGCGCTTGAGCTCCAGGCGACGCTTGAGCTCGAAGGCGTCCCAGCCGGCGAGGTTGAAGGCGATCAAGCCTGATTGGCTGGTGCCCAAGTCATGCAGAGAGATTCCCGGAGTCTGACGCAACGTTTCGCGGATTCGCTCGCTGGTCTGCCGGACCCGGTCCCACACCCGCTCAATCCCCAGTTGATTGAGTTCCTGCAACGCATTGCCCAAACCTGCCAATAAGGCGTAGGACGTTTCGCTGGTTTCAAAGCGTCGGGCATCGTTGCGCAGGCCGAACCCCTGGGCGCTCCACGGCGCTGAAAACACATCGCGCTGCGCAGGGTTCAACCGCGCCAGAAAGTCCGGCCGCACGTACAGCAGCGCCGTGCCCCGCGGCCCGCGCAGGTGCTTGCGGCCCGCCGACTTGAGCACGTCGCAGTGCAGCGCCTGCACATCCACCGGCACCTGGCCGACCGCCTGGCCGGCATCGATGAAGTAGGGGATGCCATGCCGCCTGGCCACTTCACCAATCGCCTGGGCGGGGTTGATCAGGCCGCCATTGGCGGGGAGCCAGGTCAGGTCGATCAGTTTCACGCTTGCGTCGATCATCGCTTCCAGGGCTACCGGGCAGACTGCACCGGTTTCATCGCAGGGGATTACCTCGATTCGCGCACCGGCCTGCACCGCCAGTTCCATGCTCGCCAGGTTGCCGCCCCATTCGTGGCGCCCCACCAGAATCCTGTCGCCCGGCTGCCACCGGCCCAGCGCCTGGAACGCCAGGCTCCAGGCGGTCGAGCCGCTGCCGGCAAAGGCAATCGACGCGGTGGGTGCATTGAGCAACTGGCCGGCGGCGCGGCGGGCTTTTTCCACCAGGATGGCGCCATGCTCGCTGGCCTCCATCGGGCCGTCGCACGCTTCGCGTTGCAGTTGCTCGATGATGGTGTCGAGGGTCGCCTGGCTCGGCAATGCAGCACCGGCCGTGTTGAAGTGTACGAGACCGGACCGACAACCCGGCGTGGCCTCGCGCAGGCGCTGGACGTCGAGCGGGCTCATGGCTGCAGCTCGAACATGGCGTCGACTTCCACCGCCACGCCCCCCGGCAGGCTGGACACACCGACAGCCGTGCGTACATGCCGGCCTTTGTCGCCGAGGGGTTCGCCCAGGCGGCCGACATAGGCCGGTTTGCCGCCCAGCAATGGGATTTGCCCGGAGATAAACAACTGATTCCGGCTGATCACGTGGTTGATGTAATTGGCAATCGGCTGGCTGGGCGTCGGCAGCGTGAGGCCGAGGGCCTGCACGCGTTGGCGGATGGAATCGCGCATGTTGAATCCTCTGGGTTGAGAGGTTTCAGCATGTTGATCAAGGTGATGGACGGCAAACGCATAGATATCATTCGACGTATCGAAGTAACTCACGCGTCGGCGCAGGCAGCCTTCAACCACGCGCTGAAACATTCGGCCGCCGCGCTGGCGGGGCCTTGGGGCGCGATCAGCCAGTAGCCGATTTCGCTGCGATACGGCGGCCAGTCGAAGGCTTCTACCAGGCTGCCGTCCTGGAGCCGGCGCTCGATCAAGCGGTGACGGCCCATGGCGATACCTTGGCCGGCCACGGCGGCTTCGACCACGATGTTGTAGTCATGCAGCACCACGCGCGGATGCGGGCTGAGGTCGACTTGATAATGGCCGGACCAATCCGTCCATTCGAACGGGCGGTGCGAGGTGGCCATCAGCAGAGCGCCGTTGTGCTGCCGGCTGGCCTTGAACGCCGGGCTGCACACGGGGGAGAGCACTTCCGGCATCAGCCGCGTGGCCTGCACGTCAGGCCAGTCGCCCTTGCCATAGCGGATGGCCAGGTCGACCTCGGCCGCCGCGACGTTCGCCAGTTGAATCGCTGGCACCAGCTCCACCTGGATCTGCGGGTAGCGTTGCAGAAAACCCGCCAGGCGCGGCGCCAGCCATAAGGTGGCAAAGGATGCGAGCAAGCCGATGCGCAACACCGTGACGCTGGACACCACCCGTTGGCTGCGGGTGGCGGCGGCGATCAGGTCGAGGGCAGGGCGGATTTGCTCGTAGTAGTGTTGGCCGTCTGCGGTCAGATCAATCGCGCGGGTGCGTCGGACAAATAGTGGTTTGCCCAGGTACTGTTCGAGCTTGTGTACCTGATGGCTGAGCGCACTCTGGGTCACTGACAACTCATGGGCCGCCTTGATAAAGCTCAAGTGCCGCGCCACGGCCTCGAAGGCGCGCAGGGCCAGCAACGGCGGAAGGTCCTTGTGCAGTGCCACCTGTGTGCGCCTCTTGGGTAAGGGAGAAGTGCCGATTTTGGGCGATGACCTGCATTTTGTCGCCCGCTGATTTGCTGTCGGGCAAGTGAGGCCGCATTATTAAGCGATCCCCGCCACGACGTAAGCCAAGCCATGAGTGATGACGACAAACTGATCGACCTGAACGCCGAACGCGCTAAACGGGTGCATGACCTCAACGATAAACGTCTGAATGAGGTTCGCCAGGCGTTTGAACAGGCGATGCCGCTCGGAAAAGTTAAGAAAAAACCGAAAAACAAACCGAAAAAGCGTTGAAACAGCCTGCATCTATTGATGCAGGTCAGTTATTTCCCTTCTTTACGCCCCGTCGTGGGCGACATTGATCCTCGTCAATTTCCCATCCCGCCTTCTCCTTTAACTTAGCCCTATCGCAACAAGGCAACAGCAGGAGGCCAGTCATGTTTTTCGATAATGTGGTGTTTGCCGGAGTGCTGACAGTTGGCCTCATGGTGCTGTTCTTCGTAGGGTTTGGATTTTTTATCTGGAGAGACGCGAACAAGCGTAAAAAACCATAGGTTTTTCCAGGTTACATGAGCACGCAAGGCATTTTGGGCGACTTCGGTCGCCCTTTTTTTTGCCCGCGATTTAATCAACACCGCTCTCACTTTTGAACGGCGTTCGGCTTGAGATCGACCGCATAAAAAAAGGTGCGACCCTCGCGGATCGCACCTTTGTCATGGCCGGCGGGCTATCAGCTGCCCAGCGCCTTGGACGCCATCCAGAACAACCCGGCCGACAGGCCTACGGTCGCCGGCAGGGTCAATACCCAGGCCATCAGGATGGTCTTCACCGTACCGCCTTGCAGGCCGCTCTTGTTGGCAACCATGGTGCCGGCAACACCGGACGACAACACGTGGGTGGTCGACACCGGCAGGCTGAAGATGTTGGCCAGGCCGATCATGCTGGCGGTGGTGATTTGCGCCGACATGCCCTGGGCATAAGTCATGCCCTGCTTGCCGATCTTCTCGCCGATGGTCAGTACCACGCGCTTCCAGCCAACCATGGTGCCCAGGCCCAGGGCGAGTGCGACCGCGATAATCACCCAGAACGGTGCGTATTCGGTGGTGGCCGTCAGGTCTTTGCGCAGCTTGTCGAGGTCGGACTTCTCACGGGACTCCAGGCCTGGCAGCTTGCCGACTTTCTTCGCGGTATCGTCCAGGCACAGCAGGTAGCGACGGACTTCGATGCGTTGGTCGGACGACAGCGCGTGGTAGTCGGAAACGCCTTTCAAGGTGCCCAGCAGCGCGTCGATGGTCGGTTCAGTCTGCTGCGGGTTGCAGCGGAACTTGCCCGGCAGGTCGTCCTTCACGCTTTTGCCCAGGGCCAGGAATTCGCCCAGGGTTTCGTGGTTGCGCTGGTAGAACTGGTTCAGGTGCAGGGTAGCGTCGCGGGTGCGCTCGATCTGGTAAGTGGTGCTGCCCAGGTCGAGTACGAACTGCGCCGGCACGATACCGATCAGCACCAGCATGATCAGGCCGATACCTTTCTGACCGTCGTTGGAACCGTGGACGAAACTCACGGCCATGGCGGAAATCACCAGGACCAGGCGGTTCCAGAACGGCGGGTGCTTCTTGTCGTCGACCTTGCGGCGCTGGTCCGGGGTCTTGTGCATCTTCGACAGTGGGCGCCACCGTTTCAGGACCAGCAACACCAGGGCCGCGACCAGGAAACCGGCGATTGGCGAGAACACCAGGGACGAACCGATATCGATTGCCTTCTGCCAGTTCACCCCGTCAGCCAGGGGAATGTCATTGATCAGCGCATTGGCCAGACCGACGCCCAGGATCGAGCCGATCAGGGTGTGCGAGCTGGAGGCGGGAATACCGAAGTACCAGGTGCCCAGGTTCCAGGTGATCGCCGCGGCCAATAAAGAGAAGACCATCGCCAGACCATGGCCGGTGTTCACATTGATCAGCAATTCCACCGGCAGCAAATGCACGATGGCGTAGGCGACACCGACACCGCCGAGCAATACGCCGAGGAAGTTGAACAACCCGGAGAAGAACACGGCCAGATGCGGCGGCATGGCTTTGGTATAGATGACTGTGGCCACCGCGTTAGCGGTGTCATGAAAGCCATTGATGAACTCGAAGGCGAGGACAAAGGCCAGGGCGAGCAGCAGGCTCACGAGAACCCAAGCATCCAGTCCGCTGAATAAATCGATCATGAAGGTTTTCTGACCCGGTCGTAAGGGGGCGCGATTATGCCAGAAAACCTCGGTAATCGATGCACTAGCTGCTCATCGGTAACAATCTTCATTGAAAAAAAGCCGGGCAGCAGCGCGCATCCCAGGGTTTTCGGGGGCTCGGCAAGTCTTTGATTTACAAAGCGAGGCGTCGTAGAGGTGGGGTTTTGTCACCTAAACGTCATCTCTGAAACATTTGTACGAAATTTCGTTGGTCGCAGCAGGACGCTGAATAATTGACCCACGAGCGAGGTGCCCTCCGCCGGCGGTGAGCCGGCGGAGACAGCAGAACCCGTTGGACTCAAACCTCGATGCTTATGGCTCTTCGGCTTTGAGTTCCTGTTCAATCTTTTGGATCTCCTGGGCAAAGGCCTGATCGAGCAGACTCGCTCGTTTGCGCCATGGCTTGCGCTCTGGTTCAGGCTGAGCGGCGTAGGTGGTGACTTCCCCGCCGTATACGTCCTTGTAACGTTGCTCCTGGCGCTCAAGTTCCGCGCGCAGTTCATCTTTCGTCACAGTGTTACCTAATTTGAGTTGAGTTTAATTAACGTGCAGTGCTACACCCGAATATTGCCCTCGGCATGTTTTAAGTTGAGCAGGTGAACCCTTCAACTTTAGACGAATTGCCAGCGGTGACTTCCTTGAACCGGTATTTATAAACGGCAGCATAATCAACATACGATGCCGGGCGAGCTCCCATCCCGATATGGATATCGGGCTGACCTCTGCACAGGTTGCATTATAGCGGCGTATTTTAATAACACTATCATCATAAAGTTAAAAAGCGTCAACGTTGTGTGAGGCTTTTGTTACATGCACGCGTCAGTCTTGGTTGGGAAGTGGCCGACATAAATGCCGGCGTAAGCCCAATGCTGTCATGCAATCCGGTTTTTATGATCGCGCCGGCAAAATTGCGATAATCGCATGATCGTCCGATAATCGCCCAACGTTGCTGACCCAACCTTGTGCATCCCGGTTGGGGCGGCTTTCAATAGCGAGCAACCTTCGCGGTTGCCGATAAGCGCCAGCGGTTGAAAATAATAAAGAGGACCTTGAAATGAACGATCAATTGCGCAACTCCTTTGCGTCAGCGGCGCCGCCGATCGTGGCTTCACCGGCCAAACGCATCCAGGCATTCACCGGTGATCCGGACTTCATGACCTCCCTGGCCCGTGGCCTGGCCGTGGTGCAGGCGTTCCAGGAACGCAAGCGTCACTTGACCATCGCCCAAATCAGCCACCGTACCGAAATCCCCCGCGCCGCCGTGCGCCGTTGCCTGCACACCTTGATCAAGCTCGGCTACGCCACCACTGACGGGCGCACCTATTCGCTGTTGCCCAAGGTGCTGACCCTCGGGCATGCCTATCTGTCCTCGACGCCGCTGGCGGTCTCCGCTCAACCGTACCTGGACCGCATGAGCGAGCAGCTTCACGAAGCCTGCAACATGGCCACCCTGGAAGGCGACGACATCCTCTATATCGCCCGGTCGGCCACCACGCAGCGCCTGATTTCCGTGGACCTCTCGGTAGGCGGGCGTTTGCCGGCGTACTGCACTTCCATGGGCCGCATCCTGCTGGCGGCGCTGGACGATGCGTCGCTGCAGGACTACCTCGACCACGCCGACCTGCAAACCAAGACCAGCCGCACCCTTACCACGCCCGAAGCCTTGTTCGAGTGTCTGCAACACGTGCGCCAGCAGGGTTGGTGCATCGTCGATCAGGAGTTGGAACAAGGCCTGCGCTCCATCGCAGTGCCGGTGTATGACGCGTCCGGCCAGGTGCTGGCGGCGCTCAACGTGAGTACCCATGCCGGTCGTGTCAGCCGCAGCGAACTGGAGCAGCGCTTCCTGCCGAGCATGCTCAGCGCCAGCCGTGAGTTGAGTGCGCAACTGTTTGCCTAAGCTGTTCGGTGACCGCACAGATCCCGGTTCGATCAATTGACGTTGTTTCCCCTGGGTTATTACTGTGCGGCAGCGCTCTGAGCGCCGCCCAATAATAATGACGACCCCAGGTCGTTGGCCCGCCATCGGTGTGGAATAACAATAATGAATCAACCTTCTGTCGCTACCACCCTGGACGTGCAGTCCTTCATCAATGCCCAGCCACTGTCACGCTATCAGTGGCGTGTGGTGATCCTGTGTTTCCTGATTGTCTTTCTCGATGGCCTCGACACCGCCGCCATGGGCTTCATCGCGCCCGCGCTGTCCCAGGACTGGGGCATTGATCGCGCCAGCCTCGGCCCGGTGATGAGCGCCGCGCTGATCGGCATGGTATTCGGCGCCCTGGGTTCCGGCCCGCTGGCGGACCGTTTCGGGCGCAAAGTGGTATTGGTGAGTGCGGTGCTGGTGTTTGGCGCCTTCAGCCTGGCCTCGGCCTACAGCAGCAACGTCGATCAGTTGCTGGTGTTGCGCTTCCTCACCGGCCTGGGGTTGGGCGCCGGTATGCCGAATGCCACCACGCTGCTGTCCGAATACACCCCCGAACGCCATAAATCGCTGCTGGTGACCAGCATGTTCTGCGGTTTCAACCTGGGCATGGCCGGTGGCGGGTTTATCTCGGCCAAATTGATCCCGGCATTCGGCTGGCACAGCTTGCTGCTCATCGGCGGTATTTTGCCGTTGATCCTTGCGGTGGTGTTGTGGGGATGGCTGCCGGAATCGGCGCGCTACCTGGTGGTGCGCAACCGCGGCACCGACAAGGTGCGCAAAGCCTTGTCACCCATCGAGCCCGGCATCGTCGCCCAAGCCAGCGGTTTCAGCGTGCCCGAGCAAAAAACCGTGAAGGCGCGCAACGTATTCGCGGTGATCTTCTCCGGCACCTACAGCGCCGGCACCTTGTTGCTCTGGCTCACCTACTTCATGGGCCTGGTGATTGTGTACCTGTTGACCAGTTGGCTGCCCACGCTGATGCGCGACAGTGGCGCGAGCATGGAACAGGCCGCGTTCATCGGTGCGCTATTCCAGTTTGGTGGCGTGTTGAGTGCGGTCGGGGTGGGCTGGGCGATGGACCGGTTCAACCCGCACAAGGTCATCGGCACGTTCTACCTGCTGGCCGGGGTATTTGCCTACGCGGTAGGGCAGAGCCTGGGCAATATCACCGTGTTGGCGACCTTGGTGCTGATCGCCGGGATGTGCGTCAACGGTGCGCAATCGGCGATGCCGTCCCTGGCCGCACGCTTCTACCCGACCCAGGGCCGCGCCACCGGCGTGTCATGGATGCTCGGTATCGGCCGCTTCGGTGCGATCCTCGGCGCGTGGATGGGCGCCACCTTGCTGGGCCTGGGCTGGAACTTCGAGCAGGTGCTCACCGCGCTGGTGATCCCCGCCGCATTGGCCACGGCCGCCGTGGTGATCAAAGGCATGGTCAGCCATGCCGACGCCACCTGAAGACACGCGCATTTCCTGTGGGCGCAAGAAAGATTAGCTAGACAACAATCGGTTCGATAATCGAACGCTGTGTCGATTATCGGATTGTTTGGCTTTTTGCCCCGGCTTAACCTTCAAGTACTTCGGCGCCACCTTCGCGCCTTTTTCGATCCACACCGGGAGCCCGAACCCATGGCTGAAATTCTTGCGCTGCGTGACGCGGTGAAGCGATTTGTGAACGACGGCGATACTGTCGCACTGGAAGGCTTTACCCACCTGATCCCTACGGCGGCGGGTCATGAAATCATTCGTCAGGGCAAGAAAGACCTGACGCTGGTACGTATGACGCCTGACCTGATCTACGACCAGTTGATCGGCGCCGGCTGCGCCCGCAAGTTGATTTTTTCCTGGGGCGGCAACCCTGGCGTGGGTTCCCTGCATCGCCTGCGTGATGCGGTCGAGAAACACTGGCCGCAACCCCTGGAGATTGAGGAACACAGCCACGCCGACCTGGCCAATGCCTACGTCGCCGGTGCTTCCGGCCTGCCGTTCGCGGTGTTGCGTGCCTACGCTGGTTCCGATCTGCCCAAGGTCAACCCGCTGATCAAGACCGTCACCTGCCCATTCACCGGCGAAGTGCTGGCGGCGGTGCCGTCGGTACGTCCGGACGTCAGCGTGATCCACGCGCAAAAGGCCGACCGCAAGGGCAATGTGCTGCTCTGGGGCATTCTTGGCGTACAGAAGGAAGCGGCGCTGGCCGCCAAGCGTTGCATCGTCACCGTCGAAGAAATCGTCGACGACCTCAACGCGCCGATGAACAGCTGCGTGCTGCCGACCTGGGCGCTGACGGCGGTGTGCCATGTGCCTGGTGGCGCGCATCCGTCCTATGCCCATGGCTATAACCAACGCGATAACCGTTTCTACCAGGCCTGGGACCCGATCGCTCGCGACCGTGGGACGTTTACCGCCTGGATCGACGAATACATCCACGGCACTGCCGATTTCAGTGAATTCCAGGCCAAGCTGGCCGCCGCGCAGGAGGCCAAGTAATGGCTTACTCGACCAATGAAATGATGACCGTCGCCGCTGCACGCCGCCTGAAGAATGATTCGGTGTGTTTTGTCGGCATCGGCCTGCCGTCCAAGGCGGCCAACCTGGCGCGCCTGACGTCCTCGCCGGATGTGGTGCTGATCTACGAGTCCGGCCCGATTGGCGCCAAGCCCAGCGTATTGCCGCTGTCCATTGGTGACGGCGAGTTGGCGGAGACTGCCGACACTGTCGTCCCCACCGGTGAGATCTTTCGCTACTGGCTGCAGGGCGGGCGCATCGACGTCGGTTTTCTCGGCGCGGCCCAGGTCGACCGTTTCGGCAATATCAACACCACCGTGGTCGGCGATTATCACCAGCCCAAAGTGCGCCTGCCGGGTGCCGGTGGCGCGCCGGAGATTGCCGGCTCGGCCAAGAGCGTGCTGATCATTCTCAAGCAGTCGGCGCGTTCGTTTGTCGACAAGCTGGACTTCATCACCTCCGTCGGCCACGGCGAGGGCGGCGATTCACGCAAGCGCCTGGGCCTGCCCGGCGCCGGCCCTGTCGGGATTATTACCGACCTGTGCATCATGGAGCCGGAAGAGGGCAGCCATGAGTTCGTGGTCACCGCGCTGCACCCCGGCGTGACCCGTGAGCAAGTGGTCGCGGCCACCGGCTGGGCGATTCGCTTTGCCGATCAGGTCAGCACCACCGCGGAACCGACGGCAGTCGAGCTGACCGCCCTGCGTGATCTCGAAGCCCGCACAGCGGCCGCCCACGGCCAAGCACCCGGAGAAGCCTGATGCGCGACGTATTTATCTGCGATGCAATTCGTACCCCCATCGGCCGTTTCGGCGGTGGCCTGTCCACGGTGCGCGCCGACGACCTGGCGGCACTGCCGATCAAGGCGCTGATCGAACGCAACCCTAGCGTGGATTGGCACGCAGTCGATGAAGTGTTCCTCGGCTGCGCCAACCAGGCCGGTGAAGACAACCGCAACGTCGCGCGCATGGCGCTGTTGCTGGCGGGCCTGCCTTCGAGCATTCCCGGCGTGACCCTCAACCGTTTGTGCGCTTCGGGCATGGACGCGATCGGCACCGCCTTTCGTGCGATTGCCAGCGGTGAAATGGAATTGGCGATTGCCGGCGGCGTCGAGTCGATGTCCCGCGCGCCGTTCGTGATGGGCAAGGCTGACACGGCGTTTTCGCGCAATATGAAGCTCGAAGACACCACCATCGGCTGGCGCTTCATCAACCCGCTGATGAAGGCCCAGTACGGCGTGGATGCGATGCCGCAGACCGCCGATAACGTCGCCGACGACTACCATGTGTCCCGCGCCGACCAGGACGCCTTCGCCCTGCGCAGCCAGCAACGCACCGCCGCCGCCCAGGCCGCCGGGTTCTTCGCCGAAGAAATCGTGCCGGTGCGGGTCGCCCATAAAAAAGGCGAAACCGTGGTGGAACACGATGAGCATCCACGGGCCGACACCACCCTGGAAACCCTGGCCCGACTCAAACCGGTCAACGGCCCGGACAAGACCGTCACCGCCGGCAATGCGTCGGGTGTGAACGACGGGGCGGCGGCGCTGATTCTTGCGTCTGCCGAGGCCGTGAAAAAACATGGCCTGACCGCCCGTGCCCGAGTGTTGGGCATGGCCAGCGCCGGTGTCGCGCCACGGGTGATGGGCATCGGCCCGGTGCCGGCGGTTCGCAAGCTGGTGGAACGCCTGGGCCTGGCCGTCACCGATTTCGATGTGATCGAACTCAACGAAGCCTTCGCCAGCCAGGGCCTGGCGGTGTTGCGTGAATTGGGCATCGCCGACGATGCGCCCCAGGTCAACCCGAACGGCGGCGCCATCGCCCTCGGCCATCCTCTGGGCATGAGCGGTGCGCGACTGGTGCTGACGGCTCTGCATCAACTTGAAAAAACCGGCGGCCGCAAAGGTCTGGCGACCATGTGTGTTGGAGTGGGTCAGGGCCTGGCGCTGGCGATTGAACGCATCTAATAAGAGAGGACCGCCCCATGAGTGACAAGCCCGGTTACCGGCGCCCGCAAGCGGGCACTCAACCTGATTACCTGCACCCGGCCTACCAGTCGACGAACCTGCGTTCGCCGTCTCAGCCGTTGGTGTTCCTGCCCCATTCCCTGTCGGAAATCACCGGCCCGACCATCGGCGCCGAGCGCATCAACGAGAAGGACAACGACCTGACTGCGCAGCACGACGGCGAGCCGCAGGGCGAGCGCATCATCGTTCACGGGCGCGTACTCGATGAAAACGGTCTGCCGGTGCCGGGCATCCTCGTGGAGATCTGGCAGGCCAACGCGGCCGGCCGCTACAACCACGCGCGCGATCTGCACGACGCGCCGCTCGACCCGAACTTCACCGGCACCGGGCGTACCGTCACCGACGCCGAGGGCTGGTACCAGTTCCAGACCATCAAGCCCGGCGCCTACCCGTGGGGCAACCACCACAATGCGTGGCGCCCGGCGCATATCCATTTTTCGCTGTTCGGCCCGAGCGTGCTGACGCGCCTGGTCACGCAGATGTATTTCCCCGGCGACCCGCTGCTCGAGTACGACCCGATCTACAACTGCGTACCGGACACCTCGGCCAAGCAACGCCTGATCGCCACGTTCGACCTGGAAAAAACCATTCCTTCCTATGCCCTCGGCTACCGCTGGGACATCGTCCTGCGCGGCCGCGACGCCACGCCGATGGAGAAATGAGATGAGCCTTTACGCGACTACGTCCCACACCGTCGGGCCGTATTACCACATCGGCCTGACCTGGCTGAACCGCGAAGCCCTGGCCAACGCCGCGACCCTCGGCGAACGCGTGGCGATCAGCGGGCAAGTGGTGGATGGCAACGGTGATGTCGTCAACGACGCCATGCTGGAAGTCTGGCAGGCCAATGCCGCCGGCAAGTACGACCACCCGGAGGACGACCAGGACAAAGCGCTGGACCCGAACTTCGAAGGCTTCGGCCGGGTGCCGGTGGATGCTGAAGGGCGCTTCCGCTTTACCACCGTCAAGCCGGGCAGCGTGCCGGGGCTGGCGGGCACGACCCAGGCGCCGCACCTGGTGGTGCTGGTATTTGCCCGTGGCCTGGTGAAACACTTGCTTACGCGGATTTATTTTGACGGTGAGGTGCTGAATGCGGATGACCCGTTGCTCGCGCGCGTGCCCACAGAGCGGCGCAGTACCTTGATTGCCAAGCCGGATGCGGACGGTGTGCATCAGTGGAATGTGGTGTTGCAGGGGACAGATAAGGAAACGGTGTTCTTTGATTACTGAGTTGGCTTGAGAACCTATCGGGGGCAAGCCCCCTCCCACCTTTGATGTGTGAATACATTCAAGTGTGGGAGGGGGCTTGCCCCCGATGAGGCCATTTCAGGCAACACCTATGTAAATGTCTACAAGCGGAACATGGTTGTTGCAAAGTGTGTCTAGGCTATAACCGTTCCCACTGAGTGAAAAAAACATGACAACAACAACCAGTCACTACACCGGAGAAGAGCGCAGCAAACGGATTTTTGCGATTGTCGGGGCATCCTCCGGCAACCTCGTCGAATGGTTCGACTTCTACGTCTACGCCTTCTGCGCCATTTACTTCGCCCCGGCGTTTTTCCCCTCGGACGACCCCACGGTGCAACTGCTCAACACCGCCGGCGTGTTCGCCGCCGGGTTCTTGATGCGGCCCATCGGCGGCTGGCTGTTTGGCCGGGTGGCCGATAAGCACGGGCGCAAAAACTCGATGATGATCTCGGTGCTGATGATGTGCGCCGGTTCCCTGGTCATCGCCTTCCTGCCCACCTACAAAGACATCGGCGCCTGGGCCCCGGCGTTACTGCTGGTGGCGCGGCTGTTCCAGGGCTTGTCGGTGGGCGGCGAATACGGCACCACCGCGACCTACATGAGTGAAGTCGCGCTCAAGGGCCAGCGTGGGTTCTTCGCCTCCTTCCAGTACGTGACCCTGATCGGCGGGCAACTGCTGGCGGTGTCGGTGGTGGTGGTCCTGCAACAGATCCTCAGCGAAGACGAACTGCGCGCCTGGGGCTGGCGGATTCCGTTCGTGATCGGCGCCATCGCGGCGGTGATCTCCCTGCTGCTGCGTCGCAGCCTGAAAGAAACCACCAGCAAGGAAATGCGCGAAGACAAGGACGCCGGCAGCATCGCCGCGCTGTTCCGTGACCATAAAGCGGCCTTTATCACCGTGCTCGGCTATACCGCCGGTGGCTCGCTGATTTTCTACACGTTCACCACCTACATGCAGAAGTACCTGGTGAACACCGCCGGGATGCACGCCAAGACCGCCAGCTACATCATGACCGGCGCGCTGTTCCTTTATATGTGCATGCAGCCGCTGTTCGGCATGCTGGCCGACAAGATCGGTCGCCGTAATTCGATGCTGTGGTTCGGCGCGCTGGGTACCTTGTTTACGGTGCCGATCCTGCTCAGCCTGAAAACCGTCAGCAGTCCGTTCCTGGCGTTTGTGCTGATCACGCTGGCGTTGGCCATTGTCAGTTTCTACACCTCCATCAGCGGCCTGGTGAAAGCGGAAATGTTCCCGCCCCAGGTGCGCGCTCTGGGTGTGGGCCTGGCTTATGCGGTGGCCAACGCAATCTTCGGCGGGTCGGCGGAATACGTGGCCTTGGGTTTGAAATCCTTGGGCATGGAGAACACCTTTTATTGGTACGTCACCGGCATGATGGCGGTGGCTTTCCTGTTCAGCCTGCGCCTGCCGAAACAGGCGGCGTACCTGCATCACGATTTATAAAGGAGGCGTTATGACGCTGCGCACGAGCAACCAACTGTTCGACGCTTACTTCAGCGCTGAGAGCATGGCCGAGGTGTTCTGCGACCAGGGGCGCCTGCAGGGCATGCTGGATTTCGAAGCCGCACTGGCACGGGCCGAGGCCCAGGTCGGGTTGATCCCGCAGGCGGCCGTCGCGCCGATTGCCCAGGCGTGCCTGGCGTCGCTGTATGACGTCGACGCCCTCGGTGTGGCGATTGCCTCGGCGGGCAATTCGGCGATTCCGCTGGTGAAGGCGCTGGGCAAGTGGGTGGCCGGTGAAGACCCGAGTGCCGAACGCTATGTGCATTTGGGCGCGACCAGCCAGGATGTGATGGACACCGGCCTGGTCCTGCAACTGCGGCGCGCGCTGGCGTTGATCGAAGCCGACCTGGCTCGCCTCGGCGATATTCTGGCAGCCCAGGCCCAGCGGTATGCGGCTGTACCGTTGGCCGGGCGGACGTGGTTGCAGCATGCCACGCCGGTCACCCTGGGCATGAAAATCGCCGGTTGGTTGGGCGCGGTGACCCGCAGCCGCCAGCGCTTGATCGAGCTGAAACCGCGCTTGCTGGTGCTGCAATTCGGCGGCGCCTCCGGCACGTTGGCTGCGCTTGGCGAACAGGCAATGCCCGTTGCCCAAGCGTTGGCGGCGCAGTTGCAACTGACCTTGCCCGAGCAACCCTGGCATACCCAGCGTGATCGCCTGGTGGAGTTCGCCAGCGTGTTGGGTCTGATCGCCGGCAGCCTTGGCAAGCTGGGCCGCGATATCAGCCTGCTGATGCAGACCGAGGCGGCGGAAGTATTCGAGCCGGCGGCGCCCGGCAAAGGCGGCTCGTCGACCATGCCGCACAAACGCAACCCGGTGGGCGCCGCCGTGCTGATCAGCGCTGCGACCCGCGTGCCTGGCCTGGTGGCGACGCTGTTCAGCGCCATGCCCCAGGAACACGAACGCAGCCTGGGCCTGTGGCATGCCGAATGGGAAACCCTGCCGGAGATTTGCCGCTTGGTCTCTGGCGCATTGCAACAGGCGCTGCTGGTGAGCGCAGGGCTGGAAGTCGACCCCGAGCGCATGGCGCGCAACCTCGACCTGACCCAGGGCCTGGTGCTGGCCGAAGCCGTCAGCATCGTGCTCGCGCAGCGCCTGGGCCGCGACACCGCGCACCACCTGCTGGAGCAGTGCTGCAAACGCGCGGTGGCCGAACAACGCCATCTGCGCGCCGTCCTCGCCGATGAGCCGCTCATTACCGCCGAGTTGTCGGCGACAGACCTGGACCGCCTGCTCGACCCGGCGCACTACCTGGGCCAGGCCCAAACCTGGGTCAGCCGCGCTGTAACCGAACACTTTGCACTGACTGCCTGAGGAGATTGCTGTGGCTTTTGTACAACTCGCCGAGGGCGAACTGCATTACCAACTGGATGGCCCCATCGATGCACCGGTGCTGGTGCTGTCCAATTCGCTGGGCACCGACCTGAATATGTGGGACACCCAGGTCCCGGCCTTTGCCGAGCACTTTCGCGTGCTGCGCTTCGATACCCGTGGCCACGGCCAATCCCTGGTGACCGAAGGCCCCTACAGCATCGAACAACTCGGCCGCGACGTGATTGCGCTGCTGGACGCGCTGGACATCCCGCGCGCGCATTTCTGCGGGCTGTCCATGGGCGGGCTGATCGGCCAATGGCTGGGGATTCACGCGGGGGATCGTTTGCAGCGCCTGGTGGTGTGCAACACTGCGGCCAAGATCGGTACATCAGACGTGTGGAACCCGCGTATCGAGATGGTCCTGCGCGACGGTGCGGCCGCGATGGTGGCGCTGCGCGACGCGTCGATTGCGCGCTGGTTCACCGCCGATTTCGCGGCGGCCAACCCGCAGCAGGCCAAGCGCATTACCGACATGCTCGCGGCCACCTCGCCCCAGGGCTACGCCGCCAATTGCGCAGCGGTGCGCGATGCAGACTTTAGCGAGCAACTGTCGGCGATCCACGTGCCGACCCTGGTGATCGCCGGCACTGAAGACGCTGTCACACCGCCCGCCGGCAGCCACTTTATCCAGCGCCAGGTACAGGGGGCCGAGTACGCCGAGTTCTACGCCGCCCACCTGTCCAACGTGCAAGCCGGTGCCGCGTTCAGCGACCGGGTCATTCAATTTCTGCTGGCCCGCTGAGGAGTCTTTTGTGGACGAGAAACAACGTTACGCCGACGGCCTGCAAGTGCGCCGCGAAGTGCTGGGCGACGCGCATGTCGACCGCAGCCTGAATGCCTTGACCGAGTTCAACAGCGAATTCCAGGACATGATCACCCGCCACGCCTGGGGCGATATCTGGACCCGCCCCGGCCTGCCCAGGCACACCCGCAGTTTGATCACCATCGCCATGCTGATCGGCATGAACCGCGGCGAAGAACTCAAACTGCACCTGCGCGCCGCCGCCAGCAATGGCGTGACCCGTGCCGAGATCAAGGAAGTGCTGATGCAAAGCGCGATCTACTGCGGGATTCCGGCGGCGAATGCGACGTTTCATCTAGCCGAATCGGTGTGGGATGAATTGGGGGTCGAGTCGCGCGCTTAGTGCGACTCGGCACTGCACTCCTGGCGAGAGGCAACAGGTTGTCGAGGAGCGGTCGCTGACCGTCACGGGGCTGAGCGGTCAGGTCGACTCACAGGGAGCCGTAGCTTTTTCTCAGGGGCAGGCCCATTTCTTCTCGTAACGCGTTTTCGGTCAGTGGGTAAGGATTTGACGTGGTTGGCGCGGTTGCGGGGTCGTTGTCAAAGTCGAAGGGCGGACTGGCAGTTTCCAGGCCGACGACCTGGCGTTCATCATTGGGCTCCTGGGTGCGTGTGCCGTCCGGGCGGATAATTTCCGTATTGCCGAGAAATGTGCTGCCTGTGGCTGCGTTATAAGCGTGACCCAGTTCGTGGTACAGGGTCGTGGTGGTCGGCAGAAACACACGCGACTCGTCCGAGGCTTCTCTGGGGATGACCGGGTTATAGGTCACAAACGATTCTGTCGTGCCCGCGCCACGGACCCCATCGCGGATGATCGTGGGGTCCTGCCATTCTTCCAGGGGAACGCCCTCCGGCGGCACGACGATGTGAGTATCAGTGATATCTTGCATTATCGTGACTTTGGCTCCGCTGCGCTCTGCGGCGGCGTCCAGTTCATTCAACATGTGCTGGCTGTTGGGAGAGCCTCGGTAAAACTCCAGGTCATCCTCAACCCGTTGCTTGAATGCCGGGGAACCTTCGATATCAATCGCCTTGCGCCCTGCATTTTCGGGCAATGGCACGGTCTCGATAAACTTGAATCCGAATGGCAATCCCAGGTGATCGCTGCGTTTACCGTACACAACGTCGTCGCTTGAGTTGGAATAGACGCTGTCTTGACCTCTACCCGTGTAGATATGGCTTCGGCCATAAGCGTTTATCTGATCATCGCCTTTGCCGCCGTGCATGATGTTGTGGCCGCTTCCGCCGTGCATCAGGTCGTCATCGTTTCCCCCGTCCATGTAGCTGGTTTTGCTGTCAGGACCGTAACCCGCATACATGCGGTCGTTACCGTTCCCGCCGTACATGGTGTTATTGCCTGTGCCGCCCATCATGGTGTCATCGCCGTCGTCACCGCCGGCGTAACTGCTTGCGCTGCCCAGTTGGATGATGTCATTACCCGCGCCGCCGTAAACTTGGCTTTTACCACCTCCGGTCTGTATATGATCGTTACCTTCACCTCCATGGATTAGGGTGTAAGCCATCACATCAGGATCAATGCGAACGGTGTCGTCACCTTTGTTCGCCCTGATGGCTATCGCTGTCGCATCGCTGTTAGCAGCGGGCAGTAAATAACTTTTGCCATTTATCACGGCATTGAGTTGGCCGCGTTCGCCTTTGCTGATGTGAATGTCGTCCGCGCCATCGGCAGTATCGATTTTTAGAATCGTCACATTTTTTTTCCCGCTTTCCCCCTGATACGACGTGGTTGTCAGTGTGATATCGACATTTTTGTCACTGACAATCTTGCTGGTCTGGGGGGGAGGGCTGTTTACGAGTGCAGTGGCGCCTGGAGCTGGCGATCCGCCGGGGAGGGCATTAGGTTCGGGCGCTTTAGGCGCAACGGAAGAGGTTTGCATCGTCAATACTCTTTCTTGTGAGCGTCGGTGATTTACCGCCGATCAGTGGTGAAAAAGTTGGAGGGGTTCCCGCATGACGATAACTACTTCATTACAGCATGTATGAAAAAAGACAACGCACAGCCCGATAACGCACATCACTTGGAATCGGCGTCCCACACCCAATTCCACACCCCGGGCAGATGCACTTCTTCACTCGCTTGTTTCACGGTACGCGCCAATGCCGCCCGCTCCAGTGCTGCGTGATCGGTGTAGAACGGCTCGGCGGCGGTCTTCAGGCCGTCGATCCGGGCGCTGTCCATCAGGATCTGCAGGTACTCTTGCAGATGCCGTGCGGTGTAGCGGTTGATGTCGTGGAAGGTCACCACCACCGGTATCACGCCGTCGACTGTCGGCAATTCCCCCAAGGCGATGCGTTCGCGTACCACCGACAGCTGGCGGATCAGGTTCTCGCGGCGGCGCGGGCTGGCGTTGAAGCCCCAGATCTTGCCGTCGTTGGCGCTCAGGTCGGTCAACAACACCTTCATGCCGTGGCGCTGGTAGGCGGCGAAGGTGCGCCGGTCGTAGTTCCAGAAGGGCGGGCGCACCAGCGTCGGCGACACGCCGGTGATCGCGGCGATATCCGCAGCGCCCTGGCTGAGGGTGCGTTCAAGCTCGGCGTCGCTCAACCAGCGATGGTTGGTATGAAAGGCCGTGGCCGTGTGGAACGCCAGCACATGCCCGGCCGCGAACTCACGTTCCATGGTCTTGCGGCCCCGTGAACTGCCGCCGGAGCGCGAGGCTTCGGTCTGCAGAAAGAACACCGCCTTGATGCCCGGCAATACCGGGTTATTTGCCAGGTCGGCCATCACCGAGCGGGTCGGGTTGTTGTACCCCGAGGCGCTGGGACCGTCATCGAACGTCAGCAGAAAACGGATCGGCGCCTGGGCCTGCAGGCGTTGTTCGGTCTGCGGCGTCAGCGTGATGGGCGCGCTGATGCAGCCGCTGAGGCTCAAGGCCAGGGCAAGCAAGGCGGATGCGATGGCGAAAGATTTCATGGGTGCGCAGGCTCGAATAAAACCCGCTGCTGGATGGGTCAGCAGCGGCAGGCGCGCACGATACCGCAAGATGCTCGGCGTGGGGTTAAAGGCTGACAAACGCGATCTGGTTTAACCTACGTATTGCGCTCGCAGTGGCCTACCCATTTCCTCGTTCAAAGCGTTTTCAGTGAAGGGCTTGGGGTTGGTGGTGATGGCCGGCGTGGCAGGGTCGTTGTCAAAATCAAAGGCGGCTGCGCTGCTCTCAAGGCCGACGGCCTGGCGTTCACTGTTAGGCACTTCGTGCGCCTGCCCCTCGAATACTTCCTGCGTGGAACCCGTGAAGGCGGTGCCGTTGGCGGCGTTATAGGCGTGAGCCATTTCGTGGTAGAGCCCGATGATGGGCGGGTGAGTCGTGCCCGCCGAGGGGTTCAGTTGGGACCGGTTGTATTCAATGTGCGCGCGGTCAGCCCGAGACCCGGGTACTCCGTCGACCATGAACCCCCACTTGGGATCGTCGCCGACTACCGGCGCACGTTCGTCCTGCAGCAGGGCCAGGAGTTCCTGGCTGCCGTAGATGTACCCGCTGCCGTTCTCCTGCCGATCTTCCACAATCGTTACCGGGGCGCCGTTGCGATCGGCAGCCGCGTCCATCTCTGCGAGCATCTGCTGGCCTTGGGGAGAGTGGCGTAACAGCGCCAAATCGTCTTCGACCCGTTGGATGAACGCGGCAGATCCCTTGATCGCAAACCCCTTGATTGGGCCGGCGTGGGCAGACACGGCCGTCAATAGCGAGCCATTGAGAGGGTTGATCGAATCGCCGGGCTGGGCGTAGATCCGGTCGCCCGGTCGATTGGCAATGACGGTGTCGTAACCGTCGCCGGTGTAGAAGGTGCTTCGGTCGTGGCCGATCAAGCGATCGTGCCCGGTGCCTCCATGCAACACCGTGTGGCCGGAGCCGGCGTACAGCCGGTCATTGCCGTTGCCGCCATCCAGATAGCTGGCTTTTCGGCGCGATCCCGCGCCCGCATAGAGGCGGTCATTGCCGTTGTTGCCATAGAGCACGCTGTCGCCGCTGCCGCCCATGAGCCGGTCGTCACCGTCATTGCCCTCTGCGTAGCCAAGGCCGCTGCCAAGGCGCACGACGTCGTTACCGTTGCCGCCGAATACGCGGGTGTCGCCACCGCCGGCCTGGATTCGGTCATTGCCGTTCCCCGCTTCAATCACGATGGGCTGCATGACGTTGGCATCGATGTGTACGTGGTCATTGCCGCCGTGGGTCTTCAGGTACAGGGTCAGCGGTTTGCCATCGTTATCGTGGCTGGCAAAACGATACAACCGGCCATTGAGGCGAATGTTCAACTGATCGTCAGAAGCCTGGCTGATGTGGACCTGGTCCGCGTCGTTGCCGGTTTCCAGGAGCAGGCTGTTGTTCAGGCTGAAGGAATAGCCGCGCTCCCATATCGACTGTCCGCTGGCTTTTAGATTGCCGTCATTCAGGAACGGGTGCAGATAGGTCTGGATCGATGTGCCTGGGAGGAACTGCAAATGGGCAGGTTTGGCCAGCCCGTAGTGACCAGTGTCGAACGTTGCTACTGGGCGCGCTGCAGGTAAGGGCGGTACGCCATCGAGGAGGCGTGGGAGAAGGCGGGTACTACCGTTGAAAACATCCATGTGTGGTCCTTGTTTAAGCGCCAGGTATCAGCTCTGGCGCTTAACAGTGACCACCCGCAGCAAATCGTTCCCGCCAAGGTGTAATACGGCTTTACAGCAGACTGATCGGGTAGCTGACGATCAAACGGTTTTCATCGAACTCATTGTTGCTGAAGTCGCGGCGGATGCTGGAATTGCGCCAGCGCAGCGTGAGGTTTTTCAGGGCGCCGCTCTGCAGCGTGTAGCCCAATTCGCTTTCGCGGCCCCACTCCTTGCCGTCGGTGATGGTGCCGGTATGCACGTTGCTGCCGCTGATATAGCGGTTCATCAAGGTCAGGCCCGGTACGCCGAGGGCGGCAAAGTTATAGTCGTGCCGCACTTGCCAGGATTTCTCCTGGGCGTTGTCGTAGCTGGAGTTGTAACTGTCGTTGGCCAGGGTACCGCCGCTGGTGCCGTTGACGCGCATCCAGGCGCTGTTGCCGGTGAGTTTTTGCAGGCCGACGTAGAAGGTGTTGCCGCCGTACTTGGCCGAAAACAGGCCGGACCAGGTTTTGTTGTCCAGCTCGCCTGCGCGGGCGCTGCCGTCGTCCTTGCCGTAGAAGAACCCGAGGTTGGCGCCCAGGGTCCAGTCGCCCACGGGTTGGCTATGGACCAGGTTGACGAACTGCTGGCGGTAGATGTCCTTGAGCTGGGCATTCCACAGGCCGACCTGGGTGCGTTTGTCGTTGAACGTGTATTCGCCGCCCTGGAAGTTGAAGCGGTCGGAGGTGAAGGCGGCTTTGCCGAACATCGACATGTCCGACATGCTGCTGTCGTCCCGCGGGCTGTTGGCGCGGAACTGGCCGCCGTAGAGGGTCAGGCCGTCGATTTCCTTCGAGGTGATCTGCCCGCCGCGCAGGGTTTGCGGCAGGGAACGGCCGTCGTCGGCGCGCAGGATCGGCAGCGTCGGCATCCATTCGCCGACCTTCAGTTCGGTCTTCGAAATCCGCGCCTTGAACGCCACACCCAGGCGCCCGAAATCATCGGCGGGGCGGCCGTCGTGGTCCAGCGGCAATAACTGTGAACCGCCAGTGCCGCGCCCGCCATCAAGCTTGAGCGAGTACAGCCCCAGTACATCCACGCCAAACCCCACGGTGCCCTGAGTGAAGCCGGACTTGGCGTCGAGAATGAAACTTTGCGTCCACTCCTGCGCGCCGCCCTGGGCTTTGGTCGGGTTGGTGAAGTTACGGTTGATGAAGAAATTGCGCAGGTTGAGGTTGGCGCTGGCGTCCTCCATAAAACCGTGTTCTTCGGCGACGACGGGAAACGCGAGGCTGGCGACTGCGGTGGCCAGCAATAGCTGGCGAGGGTGAAAAGTGCTCATGGCATTGGACCTGTTGTTATTGGGGTTATGCAGGTGGCGGCCATGGTGCGGGGCAGTGCGGGGGTGGTTCAATCGGGGGAGGGCGGGTTTTGGGCGATGATCGAACGCAAGTTGTCCGGGCGCGGTGGGTACCGCTCAGGCATAAAAAAACCGCTTCCGGTGAGGGAAACGGTTTGGTTTACAGCGCGACTATCAGAACAACTTCATCTTTGGCGCTTCTTCTTTCAGCGGCTGGTTACTCGCCGCCTGTTCATTCCAGCCACCGCCGAGGGCCTTGTACAGGTTGACCTCGCTGGTCAACTGCGCGAGGCGGTCGGTGATCAGCGATTGCTGGGCACTGAACAGCTGGCGCTGGGCGTCGAGGAACGTCAGGTTGCTGTCGACACCAATGCGGTAGCGACGCTCGGCCAGGCGGTAGTAATCCTGGTTGGCGGCGACGAAACCACGCTGGGCCTCCAACTGCTCCTTGTAGGTCTCACGCGCGGCGAGGCCGTCGGAAACTTCCTGGAAGCCGGTCTGGATGGCCTTCTCGTAGTTTGCCACGTTGATCTCTTTCTGGATCTTCGAGTAGTCCAGGCTGGCGCGCAGGCTGCCGGCGTTGAAGATCGGGATGTTGATCTGCGGGGCGAACGACCAGGTGCCCGAGCCGCCTTTGAACAGACCGCCCAGGTCCGGGCTCATGGTCCCGGCGTTGGCTGTCAGGCTGATGCTCGGGAAGAACGCCGCGCGGGCGGCGCCGATGTTGGCGTTGGCTGCCTTGAGGTTGTACTCGGCCTGCAGGATGTCGGGGCGACGCTGCAACAGGTCCGATGGCAACCCGGTCGGCACTTCGCTGAGCAGGTTATCCGACAGCGGCTTGCTGACGAGATTCGCCGGCAGGCCGGTGCCGAGTAGCAGGGTCAGGCTGTTTTCGTCCTGGGCCACCTGGCGGGTATAGCGTGCCAGGGCCACCCGGGCGTTTTCCACCGAGGTGCGCGCTTGGCTCAGGTCGAGGGCCGAGGACACGCCGACTTCGTTGCTGCGCGAGGTCAGCTTGTAGCTTTGCTCGTATGCGCCCAGGGTTTCCTGGGTCAGCTTGAGCAATTCCTTGTCGGCCTGCCAGGTCAGGTAGGCGGTGGCCACACTGGCCACCAGGCTGATCTGGGTGCTGCGCCGCGCTTCTTCGGTTGCGAAGTATTTCTGCAGCGCTTCCTCGCTCAGGCTGCGGACACGGCCGAACAGGTCCAGCTCATAGGAGCTGATGCCCAGGGTGGCCGAGTACGAACTGCTGATGCCTGCTTTACCGGTTTGCGACGAGCGTGCCGGTACGCGCTGGCGGCTGCCGCTGCCAGTGGCCGATACGGCCGGGAACAGGTCGGCGCGCTGGATGTTGTACTGCGCCGCGTAAGCATCGATGTTCAAGGCCGCGACGCGCAGGTCGCGGTTGTTCACCAGTGCGGTCTGGATCAGCTGTTGCAGGGCAGGGTCATGGAAAAACTGCTTCCAGCCCTGTTCGGCGGCGGCCTGGTTCGGAGCCTGGGCCGACGAATACGCCGGGCCCTGCGGGAACTGCGCGGCCACCGGCGCCTCGGGGCGCTGATAGTCAGGTATCAGCGAGCAGCCACTGAGCACGAATGCCGTGACGGCTAAGGAAAGTAGCGACTTGCTCATTGGCCAGCCTCTTTAGGAGTTTGCTTGGGTTCAGTCTTTTTGCGTTCGCCCATGGCGGACACGGTTGCGAAGAACAGGGGCACCCAGAATATCGCCAGGACCGTGGCGGTGATCATACCGCCGATAACGCCGGTACCGATCGCATGCTGGCTGCCTGAGCCGGCGCCCGAGGAGATCGCCAGCGGCAATACGCCGAGGATGAACGCCATGGAGGTCATGATGATCGGTCGCAGACGCATGCGCGACGCTTCGATCGCCGACTCGACAATGCCTTTGCCTTGTTCGTGAAGCTCTTTGGCGAATTCCACGATCAGGATGGCGTTCTTCGCCGCCAGGCCCACCGTCACCAGCAAGCCCACCTGGAAGAACACGTCGTTGGACAAGCCACGCAGGCTGGTGGCGATCAACGCACCCACCACACCCAGCGGCACGACGAGTACCACCGCGATCGGAATCGACCAGCTTTCGTACAGCGCCGCGAGGCAGAGGAACACCACCAGCAGCGACAAGGCGTACAGCGCAGGCGCCTGGGAGCCGGACAGACGTTCTTCATACGACAGGCCCGTCCAGGCGTAGCCGACACCCGCCGGCAATTGCTTGGCGATGCGTTCGACTTCGGCCATGGCTTCACCGGTACTGTAGCCCGGTGCCGGGGTACCGAGGATTTCCATCGCCGCCACACCGTTATAGCGCGAGAGTTTCGGCGAACCGTAGATCCATTTGCCCGAAGCGATGGCCGACAACGGCACCATCTTCCCGGAGTCGCTGCGCACGAACCATTTGTTCAGGTCTTCAGGGGACATCCGGCTGGCGGCATCACCCTGCACGTACACCTTCTTCACTCGACCACGGTCGATGAAGTCGTTGACGTAGCTGCCACCCAAGGCAATCGCCAGGGTCTGGTTGATGCTCGACAGCGTAATGCCCTGGGCACTGGCCTTCTCGTCGTCGACGGTGAGCTCGTACTGCGGCTCATCGTTCACGCCGTTGGGGCGCACACCGGCGAGGATCTTGCTCTGGGCGGCCATGCCCAGGAACTGGTTGCGCGCAGCCATCAACTTGTCATGGCCGACGCCACCCTGGTCCTGCAGGAACACGTCGAAACCGGTCGCGTTACCCAACTCCAGTACAGACGGTGGCACGATGGCAAACACCATGGCGTCCTGGAACGTCTGCATGAAGTAACCTTGGGCGCGCTTGGCGATCTCGAACACCGAGGTGGACGCGTCACGCTCATCCCACGGTTTGAGCATCACGAATGCCAGGCCCGAGCTTTGACCACGCCCCGCGAAGTTGAAGCCGTTCACGGTAAAGACCGATTTCACGCCCTTGCCTTCGCCGGGTTCGCCTTCCTTGTCGTTGAGCAGGAAGATACGCATGTCGTCGATGACTTTCTGCGTGCGCTCGGCCGTTGAGCCGACCGGCGTCTGCACCTGGGCAAAGATCACGCCCTGGTCTTCGTCGGGCAGGAACGCTGCCGGGATCCGCATGAACAACCAGATCATGCCGGCAAAGATCAGCACGTAAACGAGGAACGCCGGAATCTTGTGCCTGATCATGTTCCCCACGCCGCGCTCGTAGCTCAGTACGCTACGGTCGAAGGTGCGGTTGAACCAGCCGAAGAAACCACGCTTGGGTTGGCCGTGCGTCTCGGGGTCGATCGGCTTGAGCATGGTGGCGCACAAGGCCGGGGTGAAGATCAGCGCAACCAGTACCGACAACGCCATGGCCGAAACGATGGTGATGGAGAACTGTTTGTAGATCACACCGGTGGAGCCGCCGAAGAATGCCATCGGCAACAGTACCGCCGACAGCACCAGGGCAATACCCACCAGGGCGCCCTGGATCTGGCCCATGGACTTGACCGTCGCCTCTTTCGGCGACAGGTGCTCCTCGGCCATCACCCGCTCGACGTTCTCCACCACGACGATGGCGTCGTCCACCAGCAAGCCGATGGCCAGGATCATGCCGAACATGGTCAGGGTGTTGATGGTGAAGCCGAACGCGGCCAGGATCCCGAAGGTACCCAGCAATACCACCGGTACAGTCATGGTGGTGATGATGGTGGCGCGGAAGTTCTGCAGGAACAGGAACATCACCAGGAACACCAGCACGATCGCCTCGACCAGGGTGTGTACCACACCGGAAATCGATTCGGTCACCACTGGAGTGGTGTCATACGGCACCACCGCCTTCATGCCTGGCGGGAAGAACGGTTCCAGGGACGCGACCGTGGCACGGATGGCCTTGGCGGTGTCCAGGGCGTTGGCGCCGGAGGCCAGCTTGATCGCCATACCGGACGCCGGGTTGCCGTTGAACTGCGCGCTGATGCTGTAGGTCTGGCCGCCCAGCTCGATACGCGCGACGTCCTTCAAGCGAACCTGTGAACCGTCGGTGTTGACCTTCATCAGGATATTGCCGAACTGCTCAGTGGTCTGCAGGCGGGTCTTACCGATGATGGTCGCGTTCAATTGGGTGCCGGGCAGGGCAGGCAGGCCGCCCAATTGGCCGGTGGCCACTTGTACGTTCTGTGCCGAGATCGCGGTGCTGACGTCTACCGGGGTCAACTGATAGTTGTTCAGCTTGGCCGGATCGAGCCAGATACGCATGGCGTACTGCGAACCGAATACCTGGAAGTCACCTACACCCGCAGTACGGGAAATCGGGTCCTGGATGTTGGACACGATGTAGTTGGACAGGTCGTCCTTGGTCATGCTGCCGTCTTCCGACACCAGACCGATCACCATCAGGAAGTTCTTCACCGACTTGGTCACGCGGATACCCTGCTGCTGCACTTCTTGCGGCAGCAGCGGGGTCGCCAGGTTCAGTTTGTTCTGCACCTGGACCTGGGCGATGTCCGGGTTGGTACCCTGGTTGAACGTCACGGTGATGGTCATGCTGCCGTCGGAGTTACTGTCCGATGACACATAACGCAGGTTGTCGATACCGTTGAGCTGTTGTTCGATCACCTGCACCACGGTGTCCTGCACGGTTTGTGCGGATGCACCTGGGTAGGTCACCTGGATATCAATGGCGGTCGGCGCAATCGCCGGGTACTGGTTGATGGGCAACTTCAGGATCGACAGTGCCCCGACCAGCATGATCACCAGGGCAATCACCCAGGCGAAAATGGGACGGTCGATAAAAAATTTCGACATGGATTACTCCCCTTTGCCAGCAGCAGCGGCAGCAGGAGCGGCGGTACCGGCAGGCTGGGCGTTGTCGGCGTCCTTGACCTTGACCTGGACGCCCGGCTTGACGTACTGCAAGCCTTCGGTGATCACACGGTCACCGGCGTTCAAGCCTTTTTCCACCAGCCAGTAAGCGCCGGCGGTGCGGTTGGCGACCAGCACGCGCTGCTCAACTTTGTTGTCCGCGTTGACCACCAACGCCGTCGGGATACCCTTGAGGTCTCGGGTCACGCCTTGCTGCGGTGCCAGGATCGCCTTGCTGTTCACACCGGCTTGCAACTGGGCGTGTACGAACATGCCAGGCAGCAGGGTGTGGTCAGGGTTGGGGAACACGGCGCGCAGAGTGACCGAACCGGTGGTCTGGTCAACCGACACTTCGGAGAACTCCAGTTTGCCGTCCAGGCCATAGCTGCTGCCGTCTTCCAGGGTCAGCTTGACCTTGGCGGCATTGGCGCCGGCTTTCTCCAGTTGGCCGCTTTCCAGGTCGCGGCGCAGTTTCAGCATTTCAGCCGAAGACTGCGTGACGTCGACGTAGATCGGGTCCAGTTGCTGGATCACCGCCATGGCATCGGCCTGGGCATTGCTGACCAGCGCGCCTTCGGTGACCGAGGAACGCCCGATACGCCCGGAGATCGGCGCGAACACCTTGGTGTAGCGCACGTTGATCTGGGCGGTTTGCACATTGGCTTCGGCGGTCATGCGGTTGGCCACGGCCGTGTCGTATTCCTGACGGCTGACGGCTTGCTCATCGACCAACTGCTTGTAGCGGTCGGCGATCGACTTGGTCTGGGACAGGCTGGCCTGTGCGCTTTTCAGGGTGGCGTCATAGACCGACGGATCGATCTGATAAAGCTGCTGGCCTTCTTTTACATCCCCGCCTTCCTTGAACAGGCGCTTGAGGATGATGCCATTGACCTGCGGACGGACTTCCGCGATGCGGTAGGCGGTGGTGCGGCCTGGCAGCTCGGACGTCAGGGTAAAGGCTTGCGGTTGAAGGGTGACCACGCCGACCAGAGGAGTTTGAGCGGGCGGAGCCGCCTCTTCCTTTTTACATCCGCTGAGCAGCGATGCCAGGGCGACGGCAGTGACCAGAGCGGTAACAGCTGGCTTAAGTTGCATGAAGATCCTCGGGTCAGGCGCGCAGATTGCGCACAAGAAGGGTGGAAGGGTAAAAAACAAGCTGTGAGTAGATAAGTAGCTTGCTACGCAATATACTTACGTTCATGGTTGTTTGTAAACTCTTGACAGGCTTCGCGCGGTGTTGACACAGCACCGCCCCGAGCCTCGATTTTAGTACGTTCGGCGCCCATGACGGTGTCGTCCCACAATTATTCAGATGCTCGTTAGCGCCTATTAAAGCAGCGTTACCGATAGTCCCACATGTTTTGATTGAGGTTTTATTGCCATGGTCCGTCGCACCAAAGAGGAAGCTCAGGAAACGCGCAGCCAGATTCTCGACGCCGCTGAGCAGGCCTTTTATGAGCGGGGTGTAGCGCGGACCACACTGGCGGACATCGCCGCGCTGGCCGGGGTAACGCGAGGCGCCATCTATTGGCACTTCAGCAATAAGTCCGACCTGTTGCAGGCATTGCTCGACACCCTGCACGAACCCCTGGACGAGCTGGCCAGGGCCAGTGAAAGCGAGGATGAAGTCGACCCGCTGGGGTGTATGCGCAAGCTGTTGATTCATCTGTTCCATCAAGTGGTCCTGGACCCGAAAACCCGGCGCATCAACGAAATCCTGATTCATAAGTGCGAGTTCACCGATGAGATGTGCGACATGCGCCGTCAACGCCAGACCCACAGCCTGGAGTGCAACCTGCGTATCAGCCTGACCTTGCGTAACGCGGTCCATCGCGGGCAACTCCCGGAAAACCTCGACACCACGCGCGCAGCGGTGTGCATTCATGCCTACATCAATGGCTTGTTGGGCCAATGGCTGCTGGTGCCGGACAGTTTTGAGCTGCACCAGGAGGCTGAGCGTTGGGTCGATGCAGGGCTGGACATGCTGCGCTTGAGCCCTAGCCTGCGCAATTAAGTCAAAATATGTAATTGCATCCAATTGTTTCAACAGTAAAGCCTAAGGGCGGGCAATCGTCCTGCTGACTATTGGTAGGATGACTTTATATACGGGCTGGCGGGTGGTTGAAAGATAGCCGCCTAAGTATTTTGTAGCGATTTTGTTGCAAGGCTGTGAAGGAATGTTTCTCCGGACCGCTGAGATCTAATGTGGGAGGGAGCAAGCCCTCTCCCACATTTGATCCGCGGTGTTTTCCCGATCGGCGAAAAAAAGCCCCGGTTCTTGCGAGCCGGGGCTTTTTCGTTTCAACGCATCACAGCGCCAGCGTCGGGTAGTCGATGTAACCGACCGGGCCCTTGGCATAGAAGGTTTCCGGGTGCGCCTGGTTCAGCGGCGCATCGGCTTTCAAGCGTGCCGGCAGGTCCGGGTTGGCAATGAACGGCACGCCAAAGGCCACCGCATCCGCCTTGCCCGAGGCCAGCCAGGCGTTGGCGCTGTCCTTGGTAAAGCGTTCGTTGGCGATGTACACGCCGCCGAAGGCTTCTTTCAATTGCGGGCCGAGGCTGTCAGCGCCTTCTTTTTCACGCGAGCAGATAAAGGCGATGCCGCGTTTGCCCAGTTCGCGGGCGACGTAGGTGAAGGTTTCGGCCAGGTTGTCGTCACCCATGTCGTGGGAATCGGCGCGCGGTGCCAGGTGGACGCCCACGCGGCCGGCGCCCCAGACTTCGATGGCGGCGTCGGTCACTTCCAGCAGCAGGCGCGCGCGGTTTTCCAGGGAGCCGCCGTAGTTGTCGGTGCGATGGTTGGTGCTGCTTTGCAGGAACTGGTCGAGCAGGTAGCCGTTGGCGCCGTGGATTTCCACGCCGTCGAAACCGGCGGCCTTGGCGTTCTCGGCACCGGTGCGGTAGGCGTCGACGATGTCGGCGATTTCAGCGGTTTCCAGGGCGCGAGGCGTTGGGTAGTCGGCCAGCGGGCGGACCAGGCTGACGTGGCCTTTAGGCTGGATCGCACTCGGCGCCACCGGGGTTTCACCGTTCAGGTAAGAAGGGTGGGAGATCCGGCCGACGTGCCACAGTTGCAGGAAGATCTTGCCGCCCGCGGCATGTACGGCCTTGGTCACATTGGCCCAGCCACGTACCTGATCGTTGGACCAGATGCCCGGGGTGTCCGGGTAGCCCACGCCCATCGGCGTCACGGACGTGGCTTCGCTGAGGATCAGCCCGGCGGAGGCGCGTTGTACGTAGTACTCGGCCATCAGCGCATTGGGCACGCGACCGGCGTCGGCACGGCAGCGGGTCAGCGGCGCCATGATGATGCGGTTCGACAGTTCCAGGTCGCCCAGTGTGATCGGATCGAAAATAGTCGTCATGGGATAACACCCTTCTCTTTAAGTTGATCAGTTGGTCGCAGGGGCCAGGTCGGCATCGCCGCTCTGACGGAAAGTGATCAGGGTCACCAGCAGCGCGAGGATCGCCAGGGCCGCGGCGGCCAGGGGCACGCTGGTCAGGCCGAAACCGTGGGCAATCACGCTGCCGCCGACCCAGGCGCCGAGGGCATTGCCGATGTTGAAGGCGCCGATGTTCAAGGTGGACACCAGGTTCGGCGCGGCCTTGCCGAAGGTCACCACGTTGATCTGCAGCGCGGGCACGGCGGCAAACGAGGCGGTGGCCCAGAGGAACAAGGTGATTTCGGTCGGGATCACCGCGATGCTGGTCCAGGTCAGCGCGGTGGAGACCACCGCCATGCTGATGAACACGCCGATCAGGGTGGCGGCCAGGCGTTTGTCCGCCAGCTTGCCGCCGATGATGTTGCCCACGGTGAGACCCAGGCCGATCAGCAGCAGGGTCCAGGTCACGCCCTTGGGCGATACGCCGGTGACGTCGCCGAGCAGCGGCGCGACATACGTGAAGAGGGTGAACATGGACGCGGCGAACAGCGCAGTCATGGTCAGCGACAACCAGATGCCGGCGCCCTTGAGGGCGGCCAGTTCGGCGCGCATGTCGAGTTTTTCTTCATCGCGCTTGGCCGGCAGGAAGCGGATCAGGCCGATCAACGCGATCACGCCGATCACGGTCACCGCCCAGAAGGTCGAGCGCCAGCCGGCTTCCTGGCCCAGCGCCGTACCCAAGGGCACGCCCAGTACGTTGGCCAGGGTCAGGCCGGTGAACATCAAGGCCACGGCGGACGCACGCTTGTTGGCCGGCACCAGGTTGGCGGCGACCACCGAACCGATCCCGAAGAACGCACCGTGGCACAGCGCAGTGACCACGCGGGCAAACATCAGCACGTTGTAGTCGCTGGCCAGGGCGCAGAGCAGGTTGCCGATAATGAAAATGCCCATCAACGCGACCAGCGCGGCCTTGCGTGGCAGCCTGGCGGTGGCCAGCGCCATGAAGGGCGCGCCGATGGCCACGCCGAGAGCGTAGCCGGTCACCAGCCAGCCGGCGCCGGGAATCGACACGCCCAAGTCCGCCGCCACATCGGGCAGCAAGCCCATGATGACGAACTCGGTGGTGCCGATGGCGAAGGCGCTCAGGGCGAGGATGAGGAGCGAGAGGGGCATGTGCGTGTCCTTGTTACAGTGGTGCGCGGATTTCAGAACTGAGCTCAGTGATGAGCGCAGTGAGGAAGGCTTGGATCGTTTCCTCGTTGCGTTTGAAAAAGTGCCACTGCCCGGCCTTCTGGCTGCTGATCAATCCCGCCCGTTGCAAGGTCGCCAGGTGGGCCGACACGGTCGACTGGGACAAGCCGCAGCGCTGGTCGATCTGCCCGGCGCAGATGCCGTATTCGTGGTTGTGCAGTTGCTCGGGGAATTGCACTTTCGGGTCTTTCAGCCAAGTGAGGATGTCTCGCCGTACTGGGTGCGCCAGGGCTTTTATTATTTCGTCGAGGTCGATGGACATGGCGGTTGCTCGGTGTCGTAAAGCGTTATATCGCGATGAGGCGAACTTTAAATCGGTATATCCCGATATTCCAATATGATTTCGGTCTTAGGCCAGACTGAATCTGTATATCGGGTTATAACGATGCGTTGACGGCAGTGATAGACTGCACACCATGAATTATCTCGCACATCTGCACCTGGGCGGCCAACTTCCTGCGCAACTGCTGGGCAGCCTGTATGGCGACTTCGTCAAAGGTCGCCTGCAAGGCCAGTTCAGCCCGCCGATCGAAGCGGCCATCCAGTTGCATCGCTCAATCGACCGTTTCACCGACAGCCATCCGCAGGTCGGCGAAGCGTTGTCGCGCTTTAGCCTGACGCGCCGGCGTTATGCCGGGATCGTCCTCGATGTGTTTTTCGATCACTGCCTGGCGCGGGATTGGGCGCTGTATGCCGAGCAGCCCCTGGAACACTTCACCTCCCAGGTGTACCGCGTGCTGGCGGCCGAACCGCAGTTGCCGGGGCGGCTGGCGCAGATTGCGCCGTACATGGCGGCGGATGATTGGCTGGGCTCATACCGCGAGTTCGCGGTGATGGAGCCGGTATTGCGGGGGATCTCGCGGCGCCTGACGCAGCCTGAGGAACTGGGCCATGCGATGCAGGAATTGCGCACGTTATACGAACCGTTGAGTGAAGACTTCCGGCTGTTCTATCCAGAGTTGCAAAAATTTGCACAAACCCAACTGACCACTGAGATCTAAATGTGGGAGGGGGCAAGCCCCCTCCCACATTGTTGACTGTGCTCGCTTCAGGCTGCGAATGCCGGCCGAACCGCAATCTGTTCTGCTTCCGGCAGCGGCCCGAACAACGCCTTCTGCACCGCCTGCTGCGCCTGGAACGCCAGCGCCGCGCGTTCCTGCCCGGCACAGGCAATCGGCGTGAGCACATGGATTTCCACATCGCCCTGGTCGTTGGCAAACAGGCGCATCAGGTGCGAGAGCAAATCGTCATCGCCAATGAACGGCGCCAGCGGGTCCACTTGCCCATCGCGCAGATACCGGATCGCCACCGGTTGCAGCGACACATCCGCCTCGATCGCACTGGCCAGCAGGCGCCCGTGAAAGGTACGCAGGCTGCGCCCGTCGGTGGTGGTGCCTTCGGGGAACATCAGCAGCGGGTGTTGCTGCTCCAGGTGACGGGTCATCTGTTTGCGGATCAGTTGGCTGTCGCCTGAACCGCGGCGAATAAACAGGCTACCGGCCTTCGCCGCCAACCAGCCGGCCACCGGCCAGGTGCGGACTTCGGCCTTGGACAAGAACGACATCGGCGTGACCATGCCCAGCAGCGGGATGTCGGTCCAGGACACGTGATTGCTCACCCACAGCATCGGTGTCTGCGGCAATTCACCGTGTACCGTCACGCGAAAGGGCAGGGCGTTGGTCAGCCGCGACATAAAGAACCGCGACCAACGCTGGCGGCGCACCATCGAGTTGGCCACCCCCAGGCGCTCGAACACACCGAACACACTGGCCATGCTCAAGCCCAGCGCCACCACCAACAGTACCCGGGCGATCCGCGCGTACACGCGCACGCGGCCCATCACATGGCCGCCTTGAAGTGGCGCGCATAACGCGGGCACAGCTCATCGCGCTTGAGCAGGATGAACACGTCGGCTACCTGGAAATCTTCATCCCAGCACGGCTCGCCGCAGATCTTCGCGCCCAGGCGCATATACGCCTTGAGCAGCGGCGGCATTTCCGCGATGACGTTGGACGGCAGGTCCAGCGCCGGCAGCGGTTTTTTCGGCTCGGCGCGCAGGTGTTCGTTGCACAGGTAGCGTTCGCGCAGGCGCTGCATGATCGCGTGGGCCTGGATGCCGCCATCGTGCATCGGGATGCTCGCGCAACCCATCAGGTAGCTGTAGCAGCCCTCGTTGAGCACTTCGGCCAACTCGCCCCACAGCACTGCAATGGTGCCGCCGTTGCGGTAGGCCGGGTCGACGCAGGTGCGGCCGATTTCCAGGATCGGGCCCTGCAAGTGCAGCAGGCCATGCAGGCTGAATTCTTCTTCGCTGTAGAACCGGCCCAGGGTGCTGGCGGCCTGGTGATCGAGCAAACGGGTGGTGGCCACCAGTCGACCGCTGTTCAAATCCCGCACGCCGATGTGGCTGCAGTGAACATCATAGTCATCCATGTCCAGGCCCAGTTCCGCGCCTTTCAGCTTGGCGTTGAACTCGCCGCTGAACACGTTGAACCGCAGGGCCTGTGCTTCTTGCAAAGCCTGGGCGCCGATCAGGCGTTCGGCTTGCAGACGGCGTTCATTGCCGGTGTCGCTGATGCGGGCGATCTGAGTCATGGCGAATCTCCGAGTGCCAGCCACGTTCCGGCCGGTCGACTTGTTTGTCCAAACTCAGGCTATGTAGGCTCGGTGTCATCTCCATGAAGTTACGGTGACGCTTAGATGACAGGCACTTATGTCGCCAATCTGTCATCGGCCTCGGCTAGGCTCGCGGGCTTGAATGCCCCCTTGAGTTCGTGTCCATGGTCAGAGGCTTGTTGTGCGTTGCCCTGTTGTTAGCCACCGTCACCACCCGCGCCGAAACCTGGCCTGACAAAGACTGGGCCAAGGGCACGCCGATCGAAGGTCCCGCTGTCGATGCCCTGAATGCCTACGCGTTTCCCCGGCGTGACGACGCCACGCGCCAAGGCATCCGCACCGACGCGCTGCTGGTGATCCGCGATGGCGAAGTCATCTACGAGCGCTACGCCATGCCCACCACCGCGAGCACGCCGCACCTGACCTGGTCGGTCAGCAAAAGCCTGATGGCCACCGTGCTGGGCGTGGCCTACGGCGAAAGCCGCTTCAAATTGAGCGACCCCGTCGCACGTTTCTACCCGCCGATGAAACAGCATCCAAGCGTGACGATGGCCGACCTGCTGCACTGGGCCTCGGGCCTCGATTGGCAGGAAGATTACGAATATGCCCCGCTGAAATCCTCGGTCGTCGCGATGCTCTACACCCGCGGCCGCGCCGACATGGCGGAGTTCGTCGCCGGCATGCACACCGCCCGCGCGCCGGGCGAGGCCTTCCGTTATTCCAGCGGCGACAGCAACCTGCTCTCCGCCGCGCTCAAGGGCATGCTCGGCCACAAGGCCTACATGAGTTACCCGTGGGATGCGCTGTTCAAGCCGCTGGGCATTCACAACGCCACTTGGGAAACCGATGCCGATGAAACCTTCGTCGCCTCGTCCTACGCCTACCTCACCGCCCGCGACCTGGCGCGCGTCGGCCTGCTGATGGCGCGCGACGGTCGCTGGCGGGAGCAACAGTTGGTGCCGAAAGCCTGGGTCGATTTCAATCGACAACCGTTCGATCACTACAAGGCCGGCCAGGACGAAGCCGTGCCCGGCGGCCATTGGTGGCTCAACCGCGCCGTGCAGGGCGCCCCAAGACCCTGGCCCGACGCCCCCGCCGACACCTTCGCCGCCCTCGGCCACTGGGGCCAGGCGCTGTACGTCATGCCCGACGAACACCTGGTGATCGTGCGCTACGGCGATGACCGCGACGACAGCTACCGCCACAACGAACTGCTCAAACGCGTGCTGGCGGCGGTGCAGCCATGATCCGTCGTCGGCCGTTTACCAGTCTTTTCCTGCTGCTGTTGCTCACCGTGCTGGGCTGGGGCTGGCACGAGCGCGTCAACCTGCAAGCCTTCCCCGACATCATCGCGGCGTATACGGCCAAGGAGTACTGCTCGTGCCGGTATGTGCAGAATAATCCCGCCGAGTATTGCCGGGGGTATGTGAAGCAGTACGTGCCGATCAGTGCGTTCACCGATGACCCGGAGCGCAGTGAAGTCAGCGCCAGTGGATTGGGGCGTACCCATACGGCCAGATGGTTGGGCGAACATCAGGGCTGCCGCCTCAACCCCTGACACGTCATCTCCGAGGTGGGGGCGGCTTTGTCAGCTACATTGCGCCCGGCAGGCGGCACAGTTAAGGTTCGTTCAGGTTTTCCGCCCCACGAGTCTTTAATGTTCAACGCGTCTGTCATCAAACCCCTGGCCTTCGCCCTGCTGGCCGCCGCCGCCGTGCCTGCCCACGCGGACTGGTACCTGGACAACGAGTCCTCGCGGCTGTCGTTCGTCACCACCAAAAACACCGAGATTGCCGAGGTGCAGCGCTTCCTGGTGCTGCACGGCAAGGTCGACCGCAACGGTGCGGCGCAGGTGGAAGTGGAGTTGGAGTCGGTCAACAGCGGCATCCCGCTGCGCGATGAGCGCATGCGCAATCAACTGTTCGAGATCAAGACCTTCCCCGAAGCGTTGATCAGCACGCAGATCAACCTGCAACCGATCAACGACCTGGCCCCCGGCGCGCAGTTGGAGTTGCGCCTGCCATTGAGCGTCACGCTGCATGGCAAGACCCACACCTACAACGCCGAGCTGTTGGCCACGCGCCTGGATGATCGGCGTTTCCAGGTGGTGACCCTGGAACCGCTGGTGTTGCGCGCCGAGGATTTTGAGCTGGTGCCGGGTGTGACGGCGTTGCGCAACGCGGCTGGGCTGGCGTCGATCAGTTTGGCGGTGCCGGTGGGTGCGGTACTGATCTTTACGGCGCGCTGACATGAGCGGCGCAGTGTTCCCGTGGCGCAGCGCCAACCGTTTCGAGTTGTTGATCGACGGGCCGAGCTTTTTCCCGCAAATGCTGGTGGACATTGCCCGGGCAGAGCATCAGGTGGATCTGGAGTTATACCTGGTGGAAGCCGGCGCCTGCGCCGAAGTCTTGGTGCAGGCGCTGGCGCAGGCGGCTGAGCGGGGCGTGCGGGTGCGCTGCCTGTTCGATGATTACGGCAGCCTGGCGTTCACCCTCGGGTTGCGTAAGCGCCTGACCGACGCCGGTGTGGAACTGCGTTTTTACAATCGCCTGGAATGGCGGCGCTGGATGGGCAACCTGTACCGCGACCACCGCAAATTATTGCTGGTCGATCAAGGCATCGCCGTGGTCGGCGGCACCGGCGTCACCGATGAGTTCTGGACACCGGGGCAGGACAGCGCCGACTGGCATGAAGTGATGGTGCAGATCGACGGCCCGCTGGTGCTCGACTGGCAAGCGCTGTTCGACCGGCAATGGTTGGCCAACGACGACCGCCGCGCCTGGAAACCGGCCACCCATTTCGGCTTGCCGCACTTGCCCAAAGTACCGCCGACCGGGTCTGGTCTCGGCCGTGTTGCCTATGCCGACGCGCGCCAACACCGCGATATTCTGCACTCGCTGATCCGCGCGCTGAGCAGCGGCCACCGGCGCATCTGGTTGGCGACCCCGTATTTCCTGCCCACCTGGGGCGTGCGTCGGGCCTTGCGCCGGGCGGCGGGGCGCGGCGTGGACGTGCGCTTGCTGCTGACCGGCCCGCGTACCGATCACCCGTCCGTGCGCTACGCCGGGCACCGTTATTACCCGCGTTTGCTGCGCTCGGGCGTGCAGATATTTGAATACCAGCCGTGCTTCCTGCACCTGAAGATGGTCTTGGTGGACGATTGGGTCAGCATCGGCTCGTGCAACTTCGACCACTGGAATTTGCGCTTCAACCTGGAAGCCAACCTCGAAGCGTTGGACCCTGCGCTGACGCTGGCCGTGGCCGGCAGTTTCGAACGGGATTTTGCCCAGAGCCAGGCGGTGAGCCTGGAGGCGTGGAAGTCGCGGCCGTTATGGCGGCGGGTGAAGCAGCGGGTGTGGGGGTGGATCGATCGGTTGGTGGTGAACCTGCTCAATCGACGCGACTGACGCGCCCAACTCACCCAACGCGCTCAACTCGCTCAACGCGCTTAATTCGCTCAACTCGCTCAACGCGCTTAATTCGCTCAACGCGCTCAACTCGCTTAATTCGCTTAATTCGCTCAACGCGCTCAACGCGCTTAATTCGCTCAATTCGCTTAACTGTAGGAGCGAGCTTGCTCGCGAAAAACCTGAGAACAACGCGTTCATTCAGCATGAGCGCGTCATCGTTAACGGTCTTCGCGAGCAAGCTCGCTCCTACAGAGGGCGGGGGCGGGCGTTAGAGCAGCTCGAAGGTCTGCTGCTGCACATCCTGGGAGTCCAAGCCGATCTGCACATTGAACTCACCCGGTTCCGCCGCGAACTTGAGCTGGCTGTTGTAGAACTTCAAGTCCTCTTCGGTAATGGTGAAGTGCAACGTGCGCTCTTCGCCGGCCTTGAGCATGACTTTCTGGAAGTTCTTCAGCTCCTTGATCGGGCGGATCATCGAGCCGGCCACGTCCTGGATATACAGCTGCACCACGGTTTCGCCGTCGACCTTACCGGTGTTTTTCACGGTGACGCTGGCGTCGAGCTTACCGCTCTTGTTCAGGGTGGTGGACGACAGCGCCATGTCCGACAGGCTGAACGTGGTGTAGCTCAAGCCATAGCCGAACGGGAACAGCGGCCCGGTGGTGTCATCGAAGTACTGCGAGGTGTAGTTACCCGGCTTGCCTGGGGTAAACGGCCGGCCGATGGTCAGGTGGTTGTAGTAGGTCGGAATCTGCCCCACCGAACGTGGGAACGTGATCGGCAGCTTACCCGACGGGTTGTAGTCACCGAACAGCACGTCGGCGATGGCGTTGCCGCCCTCGGTGCCGGCGAACCAGGTTTCCAGGATCGCGTCGGCTTGCTGGTTTTCTTCGAGAATCGACAGCGGACGGCCGTTCATCAGCACCAGCACCAGTGGCTTGCCGGTGGCTTTGAGGGCCTTGATCAGGTCGCGCTGGCTTTGTGGGATGTTCAGGTCGGTGCGGCTGGACGATTCGTGGGACATGCCACGGGACTCGCCCACGGCAGCGACCACCACATCGGCATCCTTGGCGGCCTTGACCGCTTCGTCGATCATCACCTGGGCCGGGCGGGTGTCATCCACCACTTCCGGGGCATCGAAGTTGAGGAAGTTGAGGTAGTCGACCACGGCCTTGTCGTTGGTGATGTTGGCACCACGGGCATAGATGATCTTGCCCTTTTCACCGATCACCGCGTTGAGGCCGTCGAGCAGGGTCACCGATTGTGCCGGCTTACCGGCGGCGGCCCAGCTGCCCATCATGTCGATGGGGGCCTTGGCCAGTGGGCCGACCAGGGCGATGGTCGCGGATTTTTTCAGCGGCAGGGTGTCGTTCTGGTTCTTCAGCAGGACCATGCTGCGGCGTGCTATGTCTCGTGCATCGGCGCGGTGCAGACGGCTTTCGGCGTAGGTGTCGGCCGGGTCGTCCTCGGCCTTGCCGATGCGCAGGTACGGGTCTTTGAACAGGCCCATGTCGTACTTGGCGCCGAGCACTTCACGCACGGCGTTGTCGATGTCGCTCTGCTCGATCTCGCCGGACTTGAGCAGCCCCGGCAATTCCTTGCCATACAGCGAGTCGTTCATGCTCATGTCGATGCCGGCCTTGATCGCCAGCTTGGCGGCTTCACGTCCGTCCTTGGCCACGCCGTGCTTGATCAGCTCGAAGATCGCGCCGTGGTCGCTGACGGCCAGGCCCTTGAAGCCCCAGTCCTTGCGCAACAGGTCGTTCATCAGCCAGGTGTTGGCGGTGGCGGGCACGCCGTTGATCGAGTTGAGCGCGACCATCACACCGCCGGCACCGGCCTTGATCGCCGCGTGGTAGGGCGGCAGGTAGTCCTGGTACATCTTGACCGGGCTCATGTCGACCACGTTGTAGTCGCGACCGCCTTCCACCGCACCGTACAGGGCGAAGTGCTTGACGCTGGCCATGATGCTGTCGGCATTCGCCGCGCTGCTGCCCTGGAAGGCCTTGACCATCACTTCGGCGATGCGCGACACCAGGTAGGTGTCTTCACCGAAGCCTTCGGAGGTGCGGCCCCAGCGCGGGTCGCGGGAGATGTCGACCATCGGCGCGAAGGTGATGTCGAGGCTGTCGGCTGCGGCTTCCTGGGCGGCAATGCGCCCGGAGCGGCCGATGGCGTTCATGTCCCAGCTGGACGCCAGGGCCAGGCTGATCGGGAAAATCGTGCGGTGGCCGTGGATCACGTCGTAGGCGAAGAACATCGGGATCTTCAACCGGCTGCGCATGGCCGCGTCCTGCATCGGACGGTTTTCCGGGCGGGTGATGGAGTTGAAGGTGCCACCGATGCGGCCGGCGGCGATTTCCTTGCGGATCAGCTCGCGGGGCATTTCCGGGCCGATGCTGATCAGGCGCAATTGGCCGATCTTTTCATCGAGGGTCATCTGCTTGAGCAGGTCGCTGACGAAGGCGTCCTTGTCTTTAAGCGCAGCAGGCTTTGTTTCTGCCCAGACGGGGTGGGTGGCCAGAGTGGCAACAAGGCCGAGCAAACACAGCTTCTTCATGAATATCCTTTTTCGGCGCACTGCACAGCGGTTAGGCTGATCGGCCAAAATGTGGGGAGCGTCTATTGTTGTTCGGGTGTCGTTCAGAAAAATGCAGCACACTCTGAACTCTTTATCGCGCTGGGCATCTTTTTAGCTGATTGGCTCGATGCATTCCAGTAGTGGGGGCGGATTATGCCCCATGTGCGCGGTTTATAGGGCGAGTCGTCAAATTCCATCAAGGTTGGGCAGGAGAAACACCATGCAAGCAGCACAAGGTTACCGCTGGGGCTTGAAGGCCGCGGCTTTGCTATTGATCAGCACAGTGTTGAGCGGTTGCGGCATCAACACCATTCCGACCCTGGATGAACAGGCCAAGGCGGCCTGGGGCCAGGTGCAGAACCAGTATCAACGGCGTGCCGACCTGATCCCCAACCTGGTGGAAGTGGTCAAGGGTTACGCAACCCATGAACAAGACACCCTCACCGCAGTGATTGAAGCGCGGGCCAAGGCCACGTCGATTCAGGTCGACGCCAGCACCCTGGACAACCCGGAAAAACTCAAGCAGTTCCAGCAAGCCCAGGACGGTTTGAGCAGTGCGCTCAGCCGCTTGATGGTGGTGTCCGAGCGCTACCCGGACCTGAAGGCCAACCAGAACTTCCTGGCCCTGCAGTCGCAACTGGAAGGCACGGAAAACCGTATCGCCGTGGCGCGTCGCGACTTTATCCAGGCGGTGCAGGCGTACAACACCGAGATCCGCACGTTCCCGGGACGCCTGTGGCACAGCGTGATGTACAGCGATCTGCCGATCCGCGCCACGTTTGAAGCCACCACTGCCGATGCCGATAAAGCGCCGCAAGTGAAGTTCAAATAAAGCTGCATTGAGGTGTCGATGCGTTTATTACGGATAGGCCTGGCGCTATGGCTGTTGGCCTGCGCGGGCGTGGCCCAGGCGGCGTTGACCTTCCCGGCGTTGACCGGGCGGGTGGTGGACACTGCGCAGATGATCGACCCGGCGGTGCGCGAGCAGTTGACCCAGCAATTGCAGGCGCTGGAGCAAAGCCGTGGCGACCAGATCGTGGTGGTCACCGTGCCTGACCTGCAGGGCGTGCCGATTGAAGACTACGGTTATCAGTTGGGGCGCCAGTGGGGCATCGGCCAGAAGGGCAAGGACAACGGTGCGCTGTTGATCGTCGCCCGCGATGAGCGCAAATTGCGCATCGAAGTCGGTTATGGCCTGGAAGGCACGCTGACCGATGCGCAGTCGTGGGTGATCATCAATCAGGTGATTGCGCCCAAGTTCAAGGCCGGCAAGTTCAGCCAGGGCATCAGCGACGGCGTCGCCGCGATGATCCAGGTGGTGGGCGGCGAGCCGCTGGCGGTGCCGGCCCATGTGGCGGATGCCAACTTCGCCAAGGATAATCCGGGGTTTTCCATCGGCTTGTTCGTCCTGCTGATCGGCGTGTTGTGGCTGTGCAATCGCCTGGGCCTGCCCGTGTGGGCGATCCTGTTGGCGATTCTCAGCAGCAGCGGCCGTGGCGGTGGGGGAGGCGGCGGCGGTGGCGGTGGTTTTCGCGGCGGCGGTGGCGGTTTCGGCGGTGGCGGGGCTTCGGGCGGCTGGTGATGACAATAACTAAAAACGAGCGTTTACAACCATGGCACTACTGACTGAACACGAACAACGCCAGGTCGCCGAAGCGATCGCCCGGGTCGAGCGACAGACCGACGCCGAGCTGGTGACCGTGCTGGCCGCGCGTGCCGACGATTACGCCTACATCCCGTTGCTGTGGGCCAGCCTGATCGCGTTGGTGGTGCCGGGGGTGGTGCATTACTTCTCGGGCTACCTGAGCATGTACACCTTGTTGTTGGCGCAGTGGGCGACATTCATCGTGCTGTGCCTGGTGTTTCGCCTGCCTAAAGTCACTACCCGCTTGATCCCCCGCTCGGTACGCCACTGGCGCGCGTCGAACCTGGCGCGGCGTCAGTTCCTCGAGCAGAACCTGCACCACACGCTGGGCGGCACCGGGGTGTTGATTTTTGTCAGCGAGGCCGAGCGCTATGTGGAGATCCTGGTGGATGACGGGATTTCCAAACGCCTGGATGACAGCAGTTGGGATGGTATCGTCAAGGCGTTTACCCAGCAGGTGAAACAGGGCCAGACATTGGCCGGGTTCATTGCCTGCATCGAAGCCAGCGGAGAGTTGCTCAAGGTGCATGTGCCGCTGACGCACGCGCGCAATGAATTGCCCAATCGCCTGATCGTGCTCGAATAACCCATGTGGGAGGGGGCTTGCCCCCGATGGCGGTGAGTCAGTCAACATCTTCATGGCTGACCCACTGCTATCGGGGGCAAGCCCCCTCCCACATTTGGATCTGCGGTGGGGCCCCCAATCTTACCGTTGATCAAATAACCCCGTGCCCTCAGCCCCCATCCCCCCTAAAATGCCCGGCATTCCCAGCCCGAGGCGTTTTTGTTCATGTCCGTCACCGCTCAACCTGCCCGCCCTGCGCCGGATCATCACGCCCAGTTCATCGAACTGCTCAGCGCAAGCCTTGCGCACAACGCCTTCATCAAGCTGGTGCTGGCCAAGTACGTCGGTGAGGAAGCCGAGCTGCAACGGCTGATCATCAAGGCGGTGACGGTCAAGGAGCAGCCCTGCCTGTCCTTCGTCTACCGCTACAAAACCCGCGACATCACCAAGAACCTCCCGGTGGCCGACGGTGTGGCGGCGATTGCCGAGTTGTTGCCGACCTCGTTCAAGAACGCACACTTGCTCGCGCTGACCGACGAAGCCCAGCTGGAATACAGCAAGAAGAACAAAAGCTCGCTGTTCAAAAGCAAGCCGCAGCAATTGCGTGAGGCGCCGTCGGCCGAGCACAACCGCGAGAAGAACCGCTTCCTCGACCTGAGCCGGCCGTTCCTCGCCGACCTGGGCGTGACCGACGCCAAGCACGCGCTGATCCCGTCGATGTCGCGCAAGTGGAAGCAGATCAACAAGTTCATCGAAGTGTTCAGCCATGCGCTGATCGCGTCCCCGCTGAGGCTGGACCAACCGGTGCGCGTCGCTGATTTCGGCTCGGGCAAGGGCTACCTGACTTTCGCCATCCACGACTACCTGCGCAACACCCTCAATGTCGAGGCCGAGGTCACCGGTGTTGAACTGCGCGAAGACATGGTCAGCTTGTGCAACGCCGCCGCCGCCCGCCTCGAACACCCGGGGCTGGTGTTCACCTGCGGCGACGTGCGCAGCGTCGCGCCCAGCGAGCTGGACGTGATGATCGCCCTGCATGCCTGCGACATCGCCACCGATTATGCGATCCACACCGGCATCCGTTCCGGCGCCTCGATCATCATGTGCTCGCCGTGCTGCCACAAACAGATCCGCCTGCAGATCCAGAGCCCGGTGCTGTTGAAGCCGATGCTGCAATACGGTTTGCACCTGGGCCAGCAGGCGGAAATGGTCACCGACAGCCTGCGCGCCTTGTTCCTGGAGGCTTGCGGTTATGAGACCAAGGTGTTCGAGTTCATCTCCCTGGAACACACCAACAAGAACAAGATGATCCTTGCGGTGAAACGCGCCGAACCGGTGGACAACGCGCAGCTACTGGACAAGATTCAGGCACTCAAGGACTTCTATCACATCACCGAGCACTGCCTGGAAACCCTGTTGCGCACCGACGGTTACCTCGGCTGAACACGAAGCCAATGTGGGAGGGGGCAAGCCCCCTCCCACCGTTAAATCGCATTGGCCTTCGAGATTGGCGCCGGCTGCACCGCGGTCTTGCGCCCCAGCATCACCGTCACGATCACCCCGCAGGCGAACAGCCAGGTGATCGGCTCGATGTGTTCACCAAAGAACAACGCCGAAAACGCGATGGTGAAGAAGATCTGCAACAGCTGAATCTGGCTGACCCGCGCAATGCCGCCCATGGCCAACCCGGCGTACCACGCAAAGAACCCCAGGAACTGCGAGAACAGCGACACATAACCGAACGCCCACCAGGTGCCCATGGAAATCGCGCCTTGATGCTGCACCGCCAGGTAAGCCACCGGGCCGATCAACAGCGGCGTCGACAGCACCAGCGCCCAGCAGATCACCTGCCAGCCGCCCATCTCCTTGGCCAAGCGCCCACCTTCGGCATAACCCAGGCCGCCCACGGCAATCGCGCCGAGCATCAACAGATCCCCCGCTTGAATACTGCCGGCACCGCTGATCAACGCATAACTCAGCACCAGCGCGCTACCCAAGGCGGCGCAGGCCCAGAAGGCTTTTGACGGCCGTTCGTGGGACAGCCACGCGGCGTACAGCGCAACGCACAGCGGTTGCAGGCCATTGACCAACGCGCCGTGGGACGCCGGCAGCGTCTGCATGGCCCACGCCGACAACACCGGAAAGCCCAAGATCACCCCGGCAATCACCAGGCACAGGCCGCGCACCTGGCGCCAGCTCGGCCAGCGCTCGCGGCGCCACAGCAACAGCGCCGCCGCCGGGATCGCGGCGAACAACGCACGGCCCAGACCGTTGAGCAGCGGGTGGATTTCCTGCACCACGATACGCGTGAAGGGCAGAGTCAGGCTGAAGATGATGACGCCCAGCAGGCCGAGGGCCATGCCGGTGTTTTCGCGCGAGTTCATGGCGGGAACCGGAATCGAGTGGTCGGAAGTGGACGATCATCTAGCCACAACCTCCGCGAATTGGGGGTCTACAGCTGGGTGCGGATTGATCCGTACAGTTGTAGTAGCGGGGGATTACCCGGCCCGTCGGCACGCGCCTATCTTGACTACTCTTGTCTGCCCAACCGTTGAACTGGAGGAATGCCCCATGGCTGCGAAAAAGATCCTGATGCTGGTCGGCGATTATGTCGAAGACTATGAAGTGATGGTGCCCTTCCAGGCGCTGCTGATGGTCGGTCATATCGTCCACGCGGTGTGCCCCGACAAGTCGGCCGGCGAGACCGTGCGAACCGCGATCCATGACTTTGAAGGCGATCAGACCTATAGCGAAAAGCCCGGTCACCTGTTCGCCCTGAATGCGGATTTCGCCCAGGTCGAAGCCGCCGACTACGATGCGCTGCTGGTGCCCGGTGGTCGTGCGCCGGAATACCTGCGCCTGAATGAAAAAGTCCTGCGACTGGTGCGCGCCTTCGATCAAGCCGGCAAGCCGATTGCTGCGGTGTGCCATGGCGCGCAACTGCTGGCGGCGGCCGGTATCCTCGCCGGTCGCGAGTGCAGTGCCTACCCGGCCTGTGCCCCGGAAGTGCGCCTGGCGGGCGGTTCGTTCATCGATATTCCAGTGACCCACAGCCACGTTCAAGGCAATCTGGCCACGGCGCCGGCCTGGCCGGCGCACCCAAGCTGGCTGGCCGGGTTCCTCGGCCTGCTGGGCACGACAATCACCTTGTAAGCAACGGAGGTCATCGCCATGTGCGAGCTGTACGTCAAGGCCGACCCGATTCTCTATGAGTCTCGCTCGCGCTCCCTGCGCATCTGCGGCGTCGTCACTACCGTGCGCCTGGAGAACCAGTTCTGGGACATCCTCAGCGAAATCGCCAGCGTGGATGGCATGACCACCAATCAACTGATCACCAAGCTGTACGAGGAAGTCATGGACTACCGCGGCGAGGTGGTCAATTTTGCCTCGTTTCTGCGCGTCAGCTGTACCCGCTACTTGAGCAAGCAGCGCACACCGACGGCCGAGTTGAGCCTGGTGCGCAACCGCTAGGCCGCTGTCAGAAGAACCGTGTCACGCTGATCTTCGCGTCGCGCCCCTTGGTGTAGGCACGGTCGCCGCTCAGCGCCGGACGGAAGTTGTTGTTGAACAGGTTGTCCACGGTGAAGTTCACCTCGGTGCCTTTCAGGTAAGCCTGTTGCGGCGCCCATTTGGCGAACAGGCCCTGGGTGTTGTAGCGCTTGTTGCCGTACTGGTCGTAGAACAAGTCGCCGACGCCGGAGCCGGGGCCGCCGGAGTATTTATCGCTGGGCAGGCGATCGGTCGCGCCGATGAATTGCCCCATCCATCCCACCTGGGCATCCCAGGCCGGGATGTGGGTGCCCATGACCAGCACCCATTTGGTCGGCGGAATGTCGCGGGCCGACACATCCGGGCCCCATGGGTTGGTGTAGGCGCCTTCGTGCTTGCCGGTGGCGTAGGCGAACGACACCGAGCCGAACAGGTAGGTGGAGTTATAGAACGATTCCAGCTCGAAACCCTTGATGGTCAGGCCGCCGATGTTGCGGTAATTGGACCTCGGCCCCGGCGGGCACGCGGTGGCGATGGTGCCGCCGTTGATAGCCTGGTTCTGGCAGCCCACGCCCGTGGCCTTGAAGATTTCGTCTTCGACTTTGTTGTGGAACAGGGTGGTGCGCAGTTGCAGGTTATCGTCCTGGGCGATCAGGTTGTCGAAGCGGGTGATGTTGCCCACGGTGATCGAGGTGATGCGCTCGGGGTCGAGGTCGACGCTGGTGGCGGTGCGGCTGCCCAGGCCCTGCACTTCGTACTGTTCGTCGATCACCGGGGCGCGCCAGGTCTGGCTCCAGTTGGCGAACAGGGCGACGTTCGGGGTGACGGTCCAGAACAGCGCCAGGCGCGGCGACCAGCCGGTGTAGGTGCGATCGCTGTAGTCGTGGCCGACGGCCGGGTCGGGGTTGCTGTAGTACGGCGCATCGTTGGCCTCGCCGCGGTTGCGCACATGGTCGTAGCGCAGCGATGGCGTGACGGTCACGTCGCCCAGGGTCAGCGCATCCTGGATGAAGAAGCTGTTGGTATCCACCTTGCCATGGGGCATGAAGCTCGGCTGGAAATGCCCATAGTTGTAGCGCGGCGTGTTGTAGGTGGCGCCGGGCATCCACATCTCGGTTTCGCGGGTGTGCTTGCGGATTTGCCCGCCGACTGTCAGTGCGTGTTGCAACGGCCCGGTGTCGAACAGGCTGACGTTGCGGATGTCGAGATGCTTGTCGGTGTAGGCCGTGTCCATCTTGCGCCCGCCGGTGGCCAACTGGAAAAACGCGGTGGCGTCGCGCTCGTCGGTCTGCTGGGTGTCGGACTGTGAATATTTGACGGTCAGGTCCACCAGCGGGTTGTCCAGGGGCTGGTATTCATACTTGCCCGACCAAGTGGTGTCGAGCGTGTCGCGGTTGGCCAGGAAACGTTTCAACGCGCCTTCGTAGCCGTAGCGGTCGATGTTGGCCTGGGTCGGTGGCGTCGGGTAGCTCGCGGCGGAAAACGGCGTCCACCGGTTGCTGCGGGCGCTCGAGTAAGACAGGCCGACACTGTGCTCATCGGTGAAGTGCGCGTTGACCTTGAACAGCTTGCCGTCCACATCCTGGGCGGTGTTGGGCAGGCGCTGGGGGTTGATCGGGTACTGGTTGTTCTCGTTGGGCAACTTGGCGGCCACCTTCATGTCGCCGCCGTCGCGCTGGGTCAGGTAGGCCAGGGCGTCGAACCGGCCATCGTCGGTGCGGCCATACACGGCGCTGCTGTAGACCTGTTCGTGGTCGTTGCTGGAATAACCGTACTTGAGCATCGCGCCGCTGTTGCGGCCGTCCTTGAGCAGGTCCGGGGCATCCTTGGTGGTCATGTTCACCGTGCCGCCAAAACCGCCGTTGCCGCTGAACGGCGAGTTGGGGCCTTTCTCCACTTCGATGCTCTTGATCAGCTCGGGCTCGATGAACACCGTGCCTTGCTGGTAGCGCTCGAAGCCGCTCTTGGTGGCGCCGTCGACGGTCAGCGGGACGTCTTCGGCGTCACCGAAACCGCGGATGTTGATGGTCTGGCCGCCGGGTTTGAGCGAACCGCCCTGGCTGATCCCAGGCAACGTCTGCAGCAGGCTGGGGATGTTGTTGGCCTGGTAGCGGTCGATGTCCGCCTGGCTCAGGGTCGAGCGGCCGACGGTGCTGGAGTCGACTTGATTGCCGGTGCCGATCACGCTCAAGGCGTCCAGCTGGATCGCGCCGCTGCTGGTGGTCTTGCCCTCATCGGGGCGCACGACGTAGGTGCTGCCGACCTTGATCAGGGTGAACGCGCCATTGTTCAGCAGGGTACGAATCGCTACTTCCGCGGTGAAGTCACCGTTGAGCGCCGGCGCCTGGACGTTCTTGAGCTGCTTTTCATCGAACAGCAGCTGGATTTTCGCCTGTTGCGCGACCTGGCTCAGGGACGTGGCCAACGCCTGGGCGGGCAGTTGCAGTGTGAACGACTGCGCATGGGCGCTGAGGCTGAAGGCCAGGCATGTCGCCATTAGACTCGGTCGAAAAAGCAGGTGCGAAGCGTGGCAAGGCGCGCGAAACATGAAATCCCCCGGGGTGGCCAAACAGCCAAAAAGGTGTGCGGATCGAACACAATCAGGAGGAAGACGGGGCCGAGGAAAAAAACCACACATGCGAATGAAAAATATTCTCATGTGTCTGCTTCGGGGCTATTTTCGGGGTTCGATCCGGACAATGCCATCGGCCGAGGTCACGGTTTTCACCGGCAACAAGGCGGGCAGGGCGTTGAGCAAGGCATCCGGGTCATGCACATCCAGGTTGCCTGACACCTTCAGGTGCGCCACGGCGTGACTCACCTGCAGCGGGGGTTGGGGACGGTACAAACTCAACTCATCGATCAGGCTGGCCAGCTCGCGATTGCGGAACGACAAGTGCCCGCTGCGCCAGTCGGCAACCTCCTCGGCGGTGAGGGTTTGTTGTTGCACGGTGCCCTTGGCGTAGTCGAAGCTGGCGCGTTGCTGGGCGCCGAGCAACGCGACCGGTTTGGTCGCATCCGGCGCGAACGCCACCTGGCCGTGGGCAACACTCACCACCAGTTGCTGCTGGCCGCGTCGCACATCGAAAGCGGTGCCCACCACGCGCACCGTCGCTTCGCCGGCTTGCACGTACAGCGGCCGTTCCTTGTCGGCCGCCACTTCGATATACAGCTGGCCCTTGTCCAGGTGAACGATGCGTTGGTGGGCGCTGAAATCTACGCGCAGGCGGGTGTTGGCATTCACGTAGAGGCGGCTGCCATCGGGCAGGTTCAGGGTACGCATGCCCTTGGCGTGGGCTGCGACCTGGGTGTGATACAACTCGCGCGGCGCGCCGAGGGGCGTGGTCAGTACCGCGCAGAGCAGGGCGGCCGCCACGGCCAGGGCCGGGCGCCAGATCACGGCGGTGCGCTTGGGCAGCGCCACGGGCGTGTTCAGTTGCTGCAACTGGGCGAGGTCGGCCCACAGTTGTTCGAATTCGGCATAGGCTTGGGCATGGGCCGGCACCGCCTGCCAGGCGGCGAAGGCCTTGCGGTCGGCGCGTGCGGTGGCGTTGCGGTTGCGTGCAAACCAGCTGGCGGCTTGGGCATCGACGGCGTCGCTCGTTTCGATGTCCGGGGCGTCGATGTCGCTCAGGCGGTTCATGCTGGCTGCTCCGTGCCGGGGTCAGGTTGAAGGCGTCGCTTGCAATGCAGCAGGGCAAAAGCGATGTGTTTTTCCACCATGCTGGTCGAAATACCCATGCGCTCGGCGATCTGCGCCTGGCTCAAGCCTTCGAAGCGATGCAGCATAAGGGCTTCTCGCCTGCGCGGCGAGAGTTCGGCGAGGACTTCTTTCAACTGTTCCAGGCGTTGCAAGCGAAGCGCGGCGGCCATCGGCGGGTTGTGCTCGTCAATGACCGGCTCGGCATCCCTTTCAACCTGATCGGCGTGGACGGCCTGCCGTACCTTCTGTTTGCGCCAGTGATCGCGCAACAGGTTGCGCGCCATCTGGAACAGAAACGCCCGTGGCTGCTCGACCTTGGCCCGGTCGCGGTAGTCCAGCCATTGGGTGAAGACATCCTGGGTCATGTCCGCCGCGTCGCTGGCGTTGTCCGTGCGCTTGCGCAGGAAATACAGAATGTCTGCATAAAACCCGCGAAAGGCATCGTCCGACAGCGGGTCGGATTTGGGACGCGACATGGATATCCTTCTTGGCGAAGCACGATGTAGAAAAGTCGTGAATGATATCGAGAATTATTGTCGTTTGTCTCCAGGCAAATACACTGATCCTGCGCAAGCGGCTCAGGACCTCAGCGTTCGACCGGCACCGACAGCGCCGGATGCCCCAGCGCATGGCTGCGCGCGGCAAAGAATCTCAACGCCACGCCGCTGCCATCGAACAACTGCGAATACCGCCGCTTCTGCTGGCGGATAAACCCATCGCTGCGCCCCGATACCGCGATCGCCAGGGTCGTCACCCGGGCCTGGCGAATTGCATCCACCAAGTGTTTATCCTGCGCTCCCAGGTCGTGGCCGAAGATGCACAGCGCCCCTTCATGGCCGAGTAACTGCTCGTAGCAGAACGACAGATAATCCGAGCTGCGGATGGTCTTGAGCTTCTCTTCCACCTTGCCCTCGCTGACAAACAACGGCACATCGTCCAGGGTCTTGATCGTGTTGTTGATCGCAAAACTGCTGAGCAGGGTGCTGTCGGTGGTCGGCAATTTGCGTGCGGTGCCGTCGAGGTTGCGCACCAGGTGCAGGCCGCCGTGCAGGTAAAGGATGCGCGTGGCGTCGGTGCGGGTGTCGCGCAGGTCGAAGCTGGCGTCGGCGCTGCGGAACAGGTCGTCGATGCCGGGGGTGTGCAGGATCGCCCAGTAGTTGAGCAAGTCGTAGTTGCTGGTGAATACCGTGGAGTAGCTGGCCAGTTCCGCGTTGATCGTCGCCAATGTCGACGGCTGCACCAGGCGCCACGGGATGTGTACGGCGTGGATGGTATTGATCAATGCTTCCTTGATCGCATAGTAGCGATTGCGCGGCGCCGCCGAACTGACCGCCAGGGCTTTGTTGACCCGGCTGGTGGTCTTCAGCGCGCTCAGGGCCTGCTCGAAACTGCGGGTCTGCAGGGCGTCGAACACGCTCAGCTCGGATTGGCTCAAGGGTTTTTCTTCAACGGTGCGTGCGTTTTCGAACAGCGAGTCGTAGGCAAAGTCTTCCCAAATCGCTCGGCTGGCGCCGTTGCCGATCAGAATTCCACTGAAGTCGATGGCGCTGCGCAGTGCGCTCCAGTCTTCAAGGTGGGCGTCAATATCCTGAAAATCCTTCATCGCGGCGGGTCTACTCGAAATCGGCGGGTCGGTGACTTTATCACGAGCGAGGGTTGATCCTGATCAAGGTGGGCCCTGTGATGAACGTTGATGCTGTCGGCATAACGCCTCTGAGGATTCGCCATGAGCAGTACCTTCTTCATCCCCGCCGTTAACATCATGGGCACTGACTGCCTTGACGACGCGATGGTCGCCATTCGCAACTACGGTTTTCGCAAGGCCCTGATCGTTACCGACGCCGGCCTGGCGAAGGCGGGCGTGGCCAGCATGATCGCCGAGAAACTGGCGATGCAGGACATCGATTCGGTGATCTACGACGGCGCCAAGCCCAACCCCAATGTGGACAACGTCGAGAAAGGCCTCGCGCTGTTGCAGCAGAGCGCCTGTGATTTCGTGGTGTCCCTGGGCGGCGGCTCGCCCCATGACTGCGCCAAGGGCATCGCACTGTGCGCGACCAATGGCGGGCATATCGGCGACTACGAAGGCGTCGATCAATCGAGCAAGCCGCAACTGCCGCTGGTGGCCATCAACACCACCGCCGGCACCGCCAGCGAGATGACCCGTTTCTGCATCATCACCGACGAAACCCGTCACGTGAAAATGGCCATCGTCGACCGCAACGTCACGCCGCTGCTGTCGGTCAACGACCCGTCGCTGATGGTCGGCATGCCCAAGGGCCTCACCGCCGCCACCGGCATGGACGCCCTGACCCACGCCATCGAAGCCTACGTATCCACCGCCGCCACGCCGATCACCGACGCCTGCGCGATCAAGGCCATCGAACTGATCAGCGCCAACCTGCGCCTGGCGGTACGCGACGGCACCGACAAGGCCGCGCGGGAAAACATGGCCTATGCGCAGTTCCTCGCCGGCATGGCGTTCAACAACGCCTCCCTGGGTTTCGTGCATGCCATGGCCCACCAACTGGGCGGCCTGTACGACCTGCCCCACGGCGTGTGCAACGCGGTATTGCTGCCCCATGTGCAGAGTTTCAACGCCAGCGTCAGTGCCAAGCGCTTGAGCGACGTCGGCCGTGCGCTGGGTGCGGACATCAACGGCAATTCGCCGGAAGAGGGCGCCCAAGCCGCCATCGCCGCCATCCGTACCCTGTCCCAGGACGTCGACATCCCCGCCGGCCTGCGCGAACTGGGCGCCAAGTTGCAGGACATTCCGCTGCTGGCCACCAACGCGTTGAAAGACGCCTGCGGCCTGACCAACCCACGCCGGGCTGATCAGCGTCAGATTGAGGAGATTTTCCGCAGCGCGTTCTGATCCGACCGGCAGCAGGCGACACACGCACATGCGCCGCCCGCCAAGGCCACGCACAACAGCGCCAACGGCCATGCCTGCTGACTCACTAGCAGGCTTGCCACACCACCGATCAATGCCGCTATCAACTGATGCATAAAGCCGCTCAACGCCATGGCGTAGGAGCCGCTGATCGGTGACTCATCATTGGCCACGGACAAACTGATGGGGTAACTCATTGATTGCCCCAGCACCGCCAGGCAATACGGTAACCACAGCAGCAATGCGAGCCCGCTGGCAAACACACAGCCAAGCAGCATGATCGCTGTGCCGAGCAACACTAACCCCACGCCCCAGCCCATCATCATCAAACGGCCCGTGTGCGCGACGAAGCGATTGACCATCAACGCTCCCGCCAGATACGCCCCGCTGATCGGCCAGCCCAGCCAGCCGTACTGCGCGGCACTCCACTCGAAACGCCCCTGCAGAATCATCGGCGCACAGGTGTTGAACGCAATGATCACCGCATAACCCAACCCACCCGCTAATGCTGCATGCAGGAACGCGGGGTGTCGCAGAATCTGGGTGTAAATGCGCCAGGCTGACGCCGACGAATCGGCCTTCACCAATGTTGGAAAAATCACGCGCGGCAACACCAGCATTAATATGACGGCGCCGATCGCTAGGCTATAAAAGATCGCCTTCCAGCCAAATGCTGCCTGCAACAGCGAACCCAGGAATTGGCCGATGCCCAGGGCGATCACAAAGGTCATCCCCAACCACGACAAGCCTTTGGCCAACAGCGTGCCGCTGAAACTGTCCCGCACCAATACTCGCGCCATCACCGATATGCCGCCCGCGCCCAGGCCTTGAATCAGGCGCAGTGCCAGAAAAGACTCAACATTGAACGCCGACGCAATCGCGACACTCGCCGAGGCGTACACCGCCAGCGCCACCAGCAACACCGGCTTTCTGCCAAAGCGTTCGCCCAGGCTGCCCCACAGCAACATCGGAAGTGCCATGCCCACCAGATATGCAGCCAAGGCCAGGGCGACCTGATCTTCGGCGGCCGGTAGAGACTGGGCGATGGCCGGGACTGCCGGCAGGTAGCTGCTGATGCCCACTTGGGAAAGGAATGCGGCGCTGCAGGCGAGGGCTAGGGGGGTGGTATTTTTCAATAAGTATTGTCCTTCACTCCAGGTTTCAAGGGGATTGTTATGCGTCTTATCTGATTATCGTGGTGTTCACAGGTGCCTGGTTTTTAGAGGGGTTAATAATCAATGCGAGTAAGTGAATGTTGTTTTTTAGCTGATGTGAGTGTTAATTATTGATTTCGTGCTTGTTCAGTAGAGTGGTGAGGTACGAGCAAAATAATATTATTGTCGCAGGGTCCATGTCTGCTCGAAGAGTGACGCGTATTGCAGCTTTTCCTCTTGGCACCACTGGGAAAAATACGGAGGATGTAAAAAAGCCTTTTTCCGCAAGATGAATGGTGAGGGTGTTTGCTTTTTCCGCTTTGCCACAGGTGATCAGCCGTATTGCAGCATCTGTACCGGATTGGTCGGTATGTATCAGGCTGTCAAATAATTTTATGTTGAGTAGGAGTTTCTCTTGAAGTGAACACAGTTCTTCCGTTTGATGTATTTTTATTGAGGCTAGTCCTGCACCTATAGCTGCCGAATTTAGGCTTTGAGACCAGTTGCTAGGGCCTCCGTATCGGTGCATCAGGCTCTTTTGTCTTTCGCTACCAAACATGATTAACCCCCCACTAGCACCAAAGGATTTACCTAGAGAGGCTACAATTAACGTCTGATCGTCTAGCGTTTGTATGCGCGGCCGGATGAAACCTCTTCCTCTCTCTCCGAATGCCGATAGCGCATGGGAGTCGTCCATGTAAAGAAATAGTCCGTAACGCGATTTCAAATAAAGTAACCCATCGATGTCCGCTATTCCACCCATGCTATATATTCCATCGCATACATAGGCGACTTTTTTTCGTTTTTTACATAATTCCTCAATGAAGGAAAGGTCATTATGTGGCGCTGTTTTAACTTCGGTCTCATCAGCGCATGAGGCTTTGATATGGTTCATGGAATAGTGAGAATGCTTGTCGAAAACCATTGTTGGCGAACAGTTATTTGTAAGCACTCCGCTGGCGAGCAAGGGGAGTAGCCCCGAGCTGGCTGAACTGCACGATAAAGTACTCAAGCAGATGGAGTCGAAGAGAGTCGAAAGCTCCTGTTCGTACCGTTCCAGGATTTCAAGTTTGCATCGGTTTTTTGAGTTTGCAATTCGGAGGGTTTTAGCCTCCCTTATTCCGCAAATCGCTCCCTCTATTATGTCTTGATGATAATCAAGGCCGAGATATGAGGTTGTGCAGAAGTGATGGAATTCACGTCCGTGCTGGTCGGTCAGGTAGTTGTTGTTTTTGATGGTGACGTTGAGTTCGCATATTCTGCCTGTCTTTGCAAAGTGCCAATCTGTTTCAGCCAGCTCAATTAGTTTTTTGTAGTTTGAAAATTTGTTTGTGAATGATGTGTTTTCCATTTGCCTATTCGTCCTTGGGCGTTGGCGGAAAACAGTAGCGGGGAAACCATTGTGAAGTAAGTCAGACATTTCCCGTGCTCGTAACTCAAAATGGAGTTATTTGTGTGAGTAAGGTCCTACTTTTTATGATGGCGAATAGATGTCTCGATAGACGCTTTCTAATCTGTGCCCTTTGCGTCAGAGGAGTATTAGAGTGTGGCGTTTTCGTGGGGGCATGCAATTTATTCAGGTTGTGCGTCACGCGATTAGGTAAGGTGTCAGCGTGCAAACGGATGTGCCGATAGCGTTCAAAAGACTTGTCTGTCGGCTAGGTAAATCTAGCGGGATGAAGGAGGATTTGATGAGAGTTCTGTTATTCGGTGCCACTGGCATGATCGGTCAAGGCGTTCTGCGCGAGTGCCTGCTGGCCGCCGACGTGCAGGAAGTCGTCGCCGTCGGCCGCACGCCGTTGACCCTGGAGCACGCCAAACTGCATCAGGTGCTGCACGCGGACATGCTGGATTTGCAGGCTCTGGAGAACTTGCTGCAAGGTTTCGATGCCTGCTTCTTTTGCCTCGGTGTTTCATCGGCAGGGATGAATGAAACCCGCTACACCCATCTCACCTATGATCTGACCCTGGTCGCCGCCAGCACCCTGGCGCGGCTTAATCCGCAAATGACGTTTATCTATGTGTCCGGCGCCGGCACCGACAGTTCCGAAACGAGCCAGTCGATGTGGGCGCGGGTCAAGGGCAAGACCGAAAATGCCTTGCTGCGCCTGCCGTTCAAGGCGGTGTATGTGTTCCGGCCGGGGCTGATTCAGCCGTTGCACGACGTGCGTTCGAAGACGCCGTTATACGCGTTGTTCTATACGGTACTCGGGCCGTTGCTCTCGTTGGTGCGTCGGATAAAGCCAGGTTGGGTAGTCAGCACCGAGACCGTTGGCCGTGCGATGTTGGCGGCGGTGCGTCACGGCGCACCACAGCCGGTGGTGGAGCAAGCCGAGATCCATCGCCTGGCCTCTCTGAACAACCGCTGATCAGCTCGTCGTCGCGAGTGCGCGGGCGGGGGTGGCGCTGAACTGAATCAACGCGACGCCACCGATCAACAGCAACGCGCCCAGTACCCGGGGCGTTGTCAGCGGGCGTTCCACCAGGCCGAACAGGCCGAAGTGATCGAGCAGCAGCGAGGCGAGAAGTTGCCCGGCCATGGCCAGCGCGATAAAGCCCGATGCGCCCAGCTTGGGCAGCAGCATCAACGCCAACGAGATAAAGCACACGCCAAATGCACCGCCGGCCCACATCCACAGCGGCGCCTTGCCGATAAACGCCAGGCTCGGCAACGGCAGGCGCAAGGCGATGATCACTGGCAGCAGCACGATGATGCTCACCAGCAACGACGCCAGCGTTGCCCACAACGGGTGACCGAGCCCGCGCCCGAGGTTGGCATTGATCGCGCTTTGAAACGGCACCACCGCCCCGGCGATCACCGCCAAAAGCAATAAACCTGCCCACTGCAACGTCGTCATGTTGAATCTCCCAGAGGTTTTGCTGGACTCTAGGCTATTCGTCGCGCAAATTTAAATTCCAAGTTTTTATGCAGGGCATGCAGCTGATGAATGATCTGCGCCGCATCGATCTCAACCTGTTGGTGATCCTCGACGCCTTGCTCAGCGAGCAGCACGTCACTCGCGCCGCTGCGCGTTTGCACCTGAGCCAGCCGGCGGTCAGCCACGCTCTGGCGCGCCTGCGCGACATGCTCGGTGATCCGCTGCTGGTGCGTCACGGCGGCAGGTTGCTGCCGACTGCCCGCGCGCTGGAGTTGGCGATACCGTTGGCGCAGGCCTTGGCCCAGGTGCAGGCGCTGCTGGCGCCGAATCGCTTTGATCCGGCCTCGGCCACGCGCAAGTTTCGCGTGGCGATGTCGGACTACAGCGCGGCGATTTTTCTGCCGGGGCTGGTGCGAACCCTGCGCCGTGAAGCGCCCAGCATCGATCTGCAGATCATCCAGGCCAGCCGCGAAGGCATGGTGGATGGCGTGCTCAGCGGCGATATCGACCTGGCTGCCGGGGTCTTCCCTGACATGCCTGCTGAATTGCGTACTACGCCGTTATTCGAAGAGCATTACACCTGCCTGGTCGACCGCGCCAGCCTGCCACCCAGCGGCACGCTCGACCTGCCCACCTACCTGTCGCGGCCCCATGTGCTCTTGGAAATGCGCGGCAGCGGCACCCCGGAAATCGAGCGGGCGCTGAGCGTGATCCGTGAGCGGCGGCATGTGGCGATCAGCCTGCCGCATTGGGGCGTGGCGCCGCAGTTGATCGAGGGCACGGACCTGATCCTGACCGTCTCGTCGAGGGGCGTGCTCAACATCGACCGTGAGCAACTGTCGACGGTGCCGCCGCCGTTTCATATTCCGTCGTTCGCCTTTGAGCTGGCGTGGCATGCGCGGCGGGGTGGGGATTCGGGGTTGCAGTGGTTGAAGGCGCAGGTGCAGGGTGTATTGTCCGAAGGTTGCCACTAACAGGAACGACCCCATGCTCACCGGCCTCAACCACTTGACCCTGGCTGTCACCGATCTGCCGCGCAGCGTCAGCTTCTACCATGACCTGCTGCAACTTCGCCTCGACGCCACCTGGGACAACGGCGCCTACCTGTCATTGCCCGGCTTGTGGCTGTGCCTGTGCCTCGACCCACTGCGCCCGTCGGTGCCGGCGGCTGAATACACCCACTTTGCCTTCACGGTAGGCGCGAGCGACTTCGCCGCGCTGGTGCAACGCCTGCGAGCCGCCGGCGTAGCAGAGTGGCGCGACAACCGCAGCGAGGGCGCTTCGTTCTATTTTCTCGACCCCGATGGCCACAAGCTCGAAGCCCATGTCGGTGATCTGGCCTCGCGCCTGCAAGCCTGTCGCGCCAAGCCTTATGCCGGCATGCAGTTTTACCCGTAGCGCGGGAACGTGCAGAATCCTTCCACCTCTCAACCGTCAGTCAGAGTCACGCCCATGACCCCATCCTTGCTGCTCGCCGTCCTCGCTTCGGGTTTTATCTACGGTATTACGCCTGGCCCGGGGGTGTTGGCCGTGTTCGGTATCGGCGCGGCCCGGGGGCGTCGCGCCGGGGCCGGTTTTCTGTGCGGGCATTTGCTCGGCGATGTGCTGTGGTGCAGCACCGCGCTGATTGCGATCGTGGGGGCGCGGGAAGTCGGCAGCACTGCGTTCGATGTGCTGGGCGTGCTCAGTGGCGCGTACTTGTTCTGGCTGGGCTGGCGCGCGATCCGTACCCAGCGCCGCAGTAGCGAGGCACCCCAGGGCGCGGCGCGGCATCCGTTCTGGCACGGCATCCTGTTCGGCCTGACCAACCCCAAGGCCTACCCGGTGGCCGTCGCCACGTTTACCGCCTTGCTGTCCAGCCGTGCCGAGTTGCTGACCTGGGCGATGCTGCCATCGTTGATCTTGCTGAGCTTTATCGGCGGGCTGTTGGCCTACGCGATTCTGATCGGCGTGGTGGGCGCGCAGCGGGTACGCACGGTGTATCAGCGTCACGAAATCCTCATCACCAAGCTCTGTGGGGTGATGTTCATCGGCTTCGCCATCAATGCGCTGGCCCACGCGTTGCCGGGCCTGTTCGGCAGTAAACCGGCGTGAGGCGGCGACCGTTCGTCGCACTGGCAAGTTTTTTCTAAACCTTTGCGGCGGTTAAAATTCGAATTCAGAGCGGGGCGTATGTTCTCGCACCTATTTTTGCCCTGGAGGAACCCATCATGAGCCGCATGGCTATCCGGTTACGCACCGCCAGTTTCGCGATGCTGCTGGGCCTCGGCGCCAGCAATGCTTTCGCCCAGTCGCCGGCTGAATTCATCGAGCAGGCTTCGGCCAAAGGCATGGCCGATATCGAAACCAGCCGCATGGCCCACGCCAAGACCTCGTCCCAGGAAATCAAGGACTACACCATCGAGGTGATCAACGAGCGCACCCTGGCCAACCAGCATCTGGCGGCCATCGCCAAGAAGCTCGACCTGCCCGTGGCGCCGCGCGAGAAGATCGTCGACAAAGCCGAAACCCTCATGCCCGAGCTCAAGGACGGTGATTCCTTCGATGCTGCCTACACCGCGCAACAGGTCAAGGAAAACGAAGACGCCATCGCGCTGTTCAAGCAGGAAGGTGCCGCGTCGGATGTCCCGGAAATAAAAGCGCTGGTGGATGAGACGCTGCCCAAGCTGGAAGAGCGTCTGCAAAAGGCCCGCGCCCTGGCATCTACCTACGGTAAAGGCCGTCAAGGCGACGGTTGAGGCTTGCACTCGATATGCAAAACGGCGGTTGGCGCCCATCCAACCGCCGTTTTTTTATGCCGGGTTCAAGTCGGTCCTGGTCGCCGGCGCACTCAGAACCGCAGTTCCGCCTGGCCTGTGCCTTCCAGTGCGAGCAGATACTGCTTGGCCGCAAGCCCGCCGGCAAACCCGGTCAAGCCGCCCGATGCGCCAATGACCCGATGGCACGGCGCAATGATCGAGATCGGATTACGCCCATTGGCCGCGCCCACGGCGCGCACGGCTTTCGGGTTGCCGATCTGCTGGGCGATCTGGCTGTAGCTGCGGGTTTCGCCGAAGGGGATGGTCAGCAGTGCCTGCCAGACTTGTTTCTGAAAGTCGGTGCCGGTGAAGTCCAGCTCCAGCTCGAACCGATGACGGGCACCGGCGAAGTATTCCTGCAACTGGCGCTCGGTTTCCAACAGCACGGGGTTGTCTTTCACTTCGCGCAATTCCCCCAGGCGTACACGGTTCGCGCGCTCTGTTTCCCATAGGATGGCGCTGAGTTTGCCATGGCGGGACACCAGGGTCAGTTCGCCGACGGGGGAGGGCATGAGTGTGTATTCGTAGGCCATCAACGGGCTCCTCGGAGAACGGACGTAAAAGGGTACAGCGCTACGGTAGTTCCATCGACCTGGAGGAAAACTACGTTTCTTGCGGTCAAATTCCGCCGGAACGAGTCTGTCGGCGCATTCAGATGCCGCTATCGATCCTGTTGCAGCACCTTGAGCGCTGCGGACGCGAGGAACCCCGAACGGCTTTTTTCCTCGGGATGGTGCAGTACGTATTCATCGATACGATTGAGCAAATAGCCTGGCAGGGTGATGTTGAGTTTCTGCGCCTTGCCCAGGTATTTGGTGACATCGATGTCCACCACTGCCCACATGCAACCGGCGTACTTGGGGTTGGCTGCATGCAGGGTGACTTTCTGCGCGCTGGGAATCGGCGCACCGTCTTCGGCGAGAATTTCGAAGTGGCCTTCAATCGCTTCACGGGCCATGGCCATGGCGTCGTCCAAGTCGTCACCGGCGGAGTAGCAACCAGGAATGTCCGGGACTTCCACGCCCCAGGCATGGTCTTCGTCACCAGTAGAAATTGCGATGGGGTACAGCATGTTCGTTGTCCTCCAAGGACAGTTAACTCAGCAGTGCCTGTTTCAACATGCTTTTGGCGGTCTTGTCCAACAAGTCCTTCTTCGGATGAGGAATTGTCACCAGCCCCGGTTTCGTCGGGTGCTTGAAGGGGTGATGGCTACCTCTGACGCGCACCAGATACCAGCCGTCGGCGACGATATGGCCTATTAAATATCGGCTATCCACAGCACCTCCTTGTGGTGTGTGTTGGTGGTGGCTATAACCACTGAAGATAAATTATCAACACTCTACCTACCAGCGGTCGGTGAGCGATAGTTCGGTGGGGGGCGAATCAAGCGTATGAGCGCGCAGGACGGGCGTCGGTCAGAGGTATTACTGGGGTTTTCGCAGGAGTGACGCTTCTCCGATGACGGAGAGAAACGCATCAACCAATGCACTCGGTCTTTCAGTCGGGGTCAGCACCAACAACCGCGCACACGCATCCACCTCCACCAACGGCCTGTACGTCACGCCCTTGTTCATCAAGCTCTGCGTGCAGGCCGGCACCAAGGCCACCCCTTGCCCGGCGGCCACCAGGGCGATGATCGAGGTGATCTGGCGCCCCGTTGGCCCCGCGCGCAGGGGCACGCCATGCTGGCGATAAAGCTGCTCGACGGTCTGGTTCAGCCCTGACCCGTAGTCTGCGGGAAACAGTATCACCGGGTACGCGCAGAGCTGCGCCAGGCTGACGGTTGCCTGCTCGGCCAGCGGGCTGTCGCTGGATACCGCCGCCACCAGCCGCTCTTCGCCCAGCGACAGCGCCTGCACGTGGTCGTTTTGCGGTAACAGCCGGCTCAAGCCGATATCCAGCCGCCCATCGGCGACCTGCGCGCCGAGGCTGCCGGAGGCGCATTCCACCAGGGTCAATTGCACATCCGGGAAGCGTTGCGCGAAAGCCTGGATCGCCTGGCTGAACAGATCCGACAGGGCGATTGAACTGACATACCCCAACGCCAATTGCCCGGCCGTTCCGGCCGCGAGTTTGCCGGCGATGACGTGGGCCAATTCGACCTGTTCCAGCACACCCCGGGCATAGGGCAAAAACGCCCGGCCCTGGGCGGTGAGGGCGACCGTGCGGCTGGTGCGATCGAACAGTTTGAAACCCAGCTCTGCCTCCAGCGCGGAAATCTGCCGGGTCAATGGCGGCTGGGCCAGGTGCAGACGCAGGGCGGCGCGGCCGAAATGCAATTCTTCGGCGACCATCAGAAAGTAACGCAGCTTGCGTAGGTCGAGCATCCTGATCCTTGGGTATCAATCGGTGCGAATTCGGTATTGGTTTAAGCCCCGCCCGCCATTCTATAAAGACCTTTCAAAATAAAACGAGAGGTTTCATGAACGCGCGCCTGCATTGTGCCCGCCTTGCCCTGTTCCTGTGTGGCTGCGCGGCGTTTCTCAACCTGTATGCGACCCAGAGCATCCTGCAGACGTTTGCCGCGCACTTTCAGATCAGCGCCAGGACGGCGGGCTGGAGCATCACTGTGACCACGCTGGCGGTGGCGATCACCGCACCTTTCGTCAGCCGCCTGACCGCACGCCTGGAGCCGCGCAGCGTGATCAGCACGGCCGCGCTGCTGCTGGCGCTGCCGACGTTGATGACTGCCTATGCCGATAGCTTCGCCGAAGTGCTGATGTGGCGCTTTGTCGAAGGCATGTTGATTCCGGTGGTATTCGCCACCAGCGTGGCCTATATCGGCGAGCGCTGGCGTGGTGGGACGGTCACTGAAGTCACCAGCCTGTATGTCGCGGGCACCGTGTTGGGAGGGTTCGCGGGGCGGTTCGTCACCGGTGTGATGACCGAGTACGTGGGCTGGCGCGAAGCCTTTGAGCTGCTGGCCGTGTTGAGCCTGATGGTGGGCGGGTTTATCCAGTTTCTGCTGCCCGCCGGTCGGCCGCGAGCGATGCAGGTTGAAGCGTTTTCGTCGGGGCTGTTTCGCAAACCCTTGGTGGCGGCGTATGCCGTAGGTTTTTGCGTGCTGTTTTCCCAGGTTGCGGCGTTTACCTACGCAGGTTTGTACCTTGGCCTACCGCCTTTTAACTTGGGGCCTGCGGCCTTGGGAACGCTGTACATGGTGTTCTTGCTGGCCCTGGTTGTGATCCCCATCGCCGGGCGCCTGAGCAAAGCCCGCCCACCCGCCGAACTGCTGAGTGTCGCGGCGGTGCTTGGCATCAGCGGCTCGGCGCTGACCCTGATGCCGTCGCTGTGGTGCATCGTGATCGGGCTGGCGCTCAGTTCCACCGGTGTGTTTCTGGCCCAGGCTGCCGCCAATGCGTTCATTGCCGGCAGCGCTCGCGACAACAAGGCGGGGGCCGTGGGGGTCTATCTCACCGCGTACTACCTGGGCGGCAGTTGCGGGGCCGTCGTCCCGGCGCTGATCTGGGAGCGCTGGGGCTGGGCCGGGTGTGTGGCGCTGATCATCGTGTTCCAACTGCTGACGTTGCTGATCGCCTTGACTGGCTGGAAGCCCCTTAAACCTCAATTGATCCGCACACCATGAACGACACCGTCGCTTTGCCTGCTGCTGAAACATCCACCCGCCGCCGCGCGCTCATCGCCGGCTGCAGCGCCCATGCCGTACACGATGGCCTCACCGATGTGATCTACGTTCTGCTGCCTATCTGGCAAGCTCAATTCGCCTTGTCCTACGTCCAGATCGGCCTGTTGCGCGGCGCCTATTCCGGGATGATGGCGGTGTTCCAACTGATGGCCAGCCGCGCCGCCACACGCTGGGGGCGTACTCCGATGCTGGTGGGCGGCACCGCGCTGGCGGGTGTCGCTTACCTGTTGGTCGGGCAAGCCAGCGGGTTGACCGTGCTGTTGTTGGCGCTGCTGCTTGGCGGCCTGGGCGCCAGCACCCAGCACCCGCTGGCATCCTCGATGATCACGGACGCGTATGAGGAGGGTGGTGGCGTCAAGCAAGCGCTGGCCCACTACAACTTTTCCGGCGACATCGGCAAAACCCTGATTCCCGGCCTGGTTGGCCTGTTGCTCACGCTGATCAGTTGGCGGGCCAGCGCCACACTGTTGGGGCTGCTCGGCCTGGCGGCGGCGGGGTTGCTGTGGTGGCTGATCCCCGGTCAGCCACACGCAGCCGCATCCACAACCAAGCCCCAGCCTTGCACCGCAACCGGCTCCGCGGCCGGCCTGCGCGCATTGATCCTTACCGGCACTATCGACAGCGCCGTGCGAATGGGTTTTCTCACCTTCCTGCCGTTCCTGCTGCAAGCCAAAGGCGCGGGCACGGCCGGTATCGGCCTGGCGTTGACGCTGCTGTTCATCGGCGGTGCATTCGGCAAACTGTTCTGCGGCTATCTCGGCGTGCGTATCGGCATGATGAAAACCGTCTGGCTGACGGAAACCAGCACGGCGCTGCTGATCGTCGCCGCGCTGTATCTGCCGCTGGCTGGGCTGATGCTGATGTTGCCGGTGTTGGGGCTGGTGCTCAATGGCACCTCGTCGGTGCTGTACGGCGCCGTGCCGGACCTGGTCAGCCCCGGCAAACGGGAACGGGCCTTTGCGCTGTTCTACACCGGCACCATTGGCGGCGGAGCGCTGGCGCCGGTGCTGATGGGGGGCGTAGGCGATGCGCTGGGCGTGCCGGTGGCGGTGATGGTGTTGGCGGGGATGTTGCTGGTGACGTTGCCGTTGGTGTGGGAGGTGCGAAGGAGTTTAAGAAACGAGGTTTAAGCGGGTTTGGCTTACGGCCGTCGGTGCTTGTTCGCCTCGCCCCTCGCTGTCTTTATTTGGAAGGGCGTAGGGCTTTATCTATCACAGCGAGGGTTTGTTTTTCTGTTTGCCGAGCTTAGGCGTACCCAACACGCGATTCAGCTCTCCTGCAACGGCGATCAATTGCTGTTCCAGCGCCTCCACTTCGGATTGACTGATTCCGCTGTTGATGACCTGAAGTGTCTTCAGCGGTTTTTTAGGCGTGGGCGCCAGATCATGAAAATCCTGAGAAATCAGCGCTTGCCGAAGAATGTTGTTGATGACGGTCTGGTAACCCGTACCGGCATTTTCAGCCCTTTCGCGAGCCGCCTCGATCACTGAGTCGTCGAGCATGATGGTGATCCGGGTTTTGCCTTTACTGCTGGCGACAGCGCCGCGTTTAGTGGTGCTGAGGTCGTATTCGTCTTTCATGATTCAAGCCTCCAGATACTTCCGGTCGTTCATTTCTGGATGCGAGTCTTGCGCTGATAGGTCTCACAAAATTCGGGTCCCGATAGGTATAGGCGAGCACCAATGTTCTTCCTTTCGCGTCCTTCCCGATGATGCACCAGCGATACTCGTCATGGTCATGGGTTTGCCATACCAGTGCTGATTCGTCATAAAACACCGGTTCCGTATCCGCCCGGCTCAAGCCGTTGTGCTTGCTTTTATTGAGCGTGTTTTTCGCGGCGTCATATTGAATTCTGAAGGTTTTAATTATGCATATTTTATATGTATATAAAAGCGGTTGTCGGGACCGCTGATCTTCAGATCTATGGGCGTTTGAATCTGTCCGTCGACGTTGACTTGGAGTGTGGGGAGCAGAGAATTAGCGTGTAGGAGGTGTTACTGACAGAAGCGGCACAGGATCGCGTGCGGTAGGTTTCCCTTTCCAGCCCACCCATACCAAGGGGAAGGCCAGCCAAAGAATGAAATGCACCCTAGAAGGACTGGGCCAACGTAAACGGAATACGCAACGCACCGATGGGGCCTTCACGTGTACCGCACATTTCATCGTGGACGCAGTGCTGCACCAGCACACAAGGAAACGCCGGAACCCGTTGCAACAGGTCGCGCAAATGCGTGGTCGAGCCGATACGCATCGGTTTCGCATCCTCGTCCAGCAGCGTCATCGCCGTATGCTCGAGCCTGACGCGCGCGATGTAGAAACCGCCCTCCAGCGACAGCAGCTCCAGCTCGCGTATCTCACCCTTCACGGCCAGTTCGGTCAGCATTTGCATATTCATGATTCAGCCTCGCAGTGGGTCGTTCATTGGCGACGAAAGAACAGCGTGACCTGGCCCCATTCGACGCCAAACTTGGACATGCTCGAACGGTTGATCAACGTGTCTTCGTCCATCAAGTACATCCAGTCGTCAAAACTGACTTCGTAGACCGAGCCATCCACCGCCAGGTTGAGGCGGTAGCGCCAACGCAATGCGTTGCCGGCCACCTCGCCAATCGCCTCGCCAACCACATCCCCCGCGCGCCCGCGCCAGCGCCCAGGGCCATCCGGTGTCAACGTCCACACCCGCTGCTGGCGCGTGCCATCGCTGTAGAGAAAACGCTCGTCGAGAATCAACGCATCGCCCTCGCGTCGGCTGGCGATATCCACCTCAAAGCGCTTGGTCACTTCCCCCGAACGCTTCTGGAATATGCCCCAGGCCTTGACGGGTTTGCTGAAGAAACGCTCCAGGTCCAACTGCGGTTGCTGATCGGCGTAGTGGTCGACCTCTACGTTGCCGCAACTGCACAGGCTCAATACCAGAAGCAGTGAAACCAGTAGGCGTGCCATGGACCGGCTCCTTGATCGTGTGGGGCGGGGTACTGAGGTTCAAGGATTGATAGTTGTACAAAAATATTGTTTTGTACATGTTTTGCGGTGTTTATTTTGAAGGCTTCCGAGGCTTTGAAGCGCCCGACTCTATATTCCACCCATAAAAAAACCGGCCACCAAGGACCGGTTTTTACATCCCCCGTCAAAACCATCCTGACGCGAGATCAATATCTGAGTGGAGCGGGTGAAGGGAATCGAACCCTCGTTATCAGCTTGGGAAGCTGGAGTAATGCCATTATACGACACCCGCTCAGAGCGGCTGACTTTGTACCAGATGTGCGCCGCGATTTGAAGTTTTTCTTTGAGAAATGTGCAGGTTGCGTGTGTTTGCGTAGGCAACGCGCCGACCGACTGTAGGAGCGGGCATGCTCGCTCCTACAGTCGGCTGTGTTTCAGAGCGCAAAGGCATGCTGCGCCTGGCCCTGGTGATAGCGCAATCGGCTGGTCTGCCGCGCGGGCTTCAGAAAGCCGACCACGGCGTCGCGGCTGTCGCGGCAGGCCGCTTTGTGCTCCATGTCCAGAAAATGCCCGGTCGCCTGGATCGTGCTGAAGCTGCTGTTTGGCACGTATTGCCCGAACTGCTGGGCATCCTCGGCGCTGGTGTATTCGTCCCATTCACCGTTCATGAACAGCACCGGCACGGTGATCTGGCGCGCGGCCTTGAGGTAGCACAGCCGGTCGCTGTTGAGTACGTGGCTGATGTGGAAGTGCATCTGCCCGTATTCGTGCTCGGCCAGGCTGCTGACGTGGCGGTAGTTGAAGCGCTTGAACAGCGACGGCAGGTGTTTGCCGATGGTGCTGTTGACCAGGTGGCCGACGCGGTCGCGGTCGAGCTTGCCGAGGTAGTCGACGCCGCGTTCGAGGTAGTCGCGCATGGGCGCGTTGATCACCGGCGAGAACGAGCTGATCACCGCCTTTTCCACGCGGCGCGGGCGCTGGGCGAGGGCGACGAGGGTGGCGGCGCCGCCCCAGGAGAAGGACAACACGTGTTCGGCGGCGAAGTGGTCGATGAGTTCCAGGAGGATCTGGCCTTCGACTTCCTTCGTCAGCATCTGCTCGTGGCGGTTATGGATTTTGGAGCGACCGGCGTAGGGCTGGTCGTACAAAACCACATTGAACTGCGGGTACAGGCTTTTCACGGTTTGGGCGAAGGAGGCCGTGGTGGCCATGGAGCCGTTGACCAGGATGATGGTCTTTTCAGCCGCGTCCGCGCGATAGAACTCCGTGTAAACCCGATACTGACCCTGTATATCCAACACAGCGATTTCTGGCCTCATGTCGTAAGACTCCTGGCAAGCGGGTAGGGCGCGCAGATCACTCTGCACGAGCTTTGTGACAGGTAGGCATACGCCTTGAAGATGAGCGCCCATGTCGCGCCGATGACGGCTGGCCGACGGGTGTTACCAGGGCGGGTTGTTTGCCGGGAAGGCCCGTGGATCAAGCGCGGGCGCGGCAAGGTGTTTCTTGGAGGTTATAGGCGACTCGCCAGTCATCTTTTGGCTGACGTTTTGATTCAAGCAGTCGGTTCGGGATGTCGCAAGTCGCAGGGATGGGTTTTAGCCATCACCGGCCGAACGGTCGTCAGACCTGGCGGATTTCATCGGCGCTCAACGCTCGATACTCACCGGGCGCCAGCGCGTCATCCAACGCCAGCGGCCCCATGCGTTCCCGATGCAAGCGCAGCACCTTGTTGTCGAAGTGCCCGAACATGCGTTTCACCTGGTGATAGCGACCTTCGATGATGCTCAAGCGTGCCAGGCGAGGCGCCAACAGCTCCAGCTGGGCCGGTTGAGTCGTCAGGTCTTCAAACGCGAAATACACGCCCGCCGCGAAGGTGGCGGCGTATTCCGCGCCGATCGGTTGTTCGGTCTCCACCAGGTAGACCTTGGGCAGTTTGGTCGTCGGTTGCGTCAGGCGCCGCGACCACTGGCCGTCGTTGGTGATCAGCATCAGCCCGGTGGTGTTGAAGTCCAAGCGGCCGGCGATGTGCAGCTCGTCCTTGTCCGGTTCGTCCAGCCAATCCAGCACGGTCGGGTGCTGGGGATCGCAGGTGGCGCTGACGCAGCCCTGGGGTTTGTGCAGCATGAAATAGCGCGCCGGTTTACCCGCCTGCAGCACCTCATCGTCCACGCACACCCGGCTGAATTCGCGCACCTCGTGGTGAGGATCGCTGACGGGCACGCCATCGACGCTCACCCGCCGTTCCACCAACAGCAGGCGCACTTGCTGGCGATTGAAGCGCGGCAGGTTGCTGAGGAATCGATCAACCCGCATTACAACGGCTCAGCCCCGCGCAACTGTGCGTCGACCTGGGCACAGCGTGGGCACAGGCAGGCTTGGTTGCGCAATGCATCGGGCAGGGCTTCGAGCACCGCCGGGTCGATGGTGACGCTGTAGCACCAGCAGGCCTGGTCGGCGGTGCGCGGGTCGGCCAGGGTGCAGTCGTTGCGGGCGCCGCAGGCGGGGCAGAGGGTGGCTGTGGTCATCGTTCGGTTCAGGCTGGATCGGGCAGGGCGCCGAAGGTCCCTGCACGATACAGCGCCGCTCAGTCCCGTTCCAGCACCACGACCCGCTGGCCGGCGCCAATCGCGCTGCCGGGCTGCACGGTGATTTCCCGCACCACTGCGGCGAACGGCGCCGGCAGCGCGATCTCCATTTTCATCGACTCCAGCACCACCAGCACATCGCCGGCCGCGACGCGTTCGCCCACCGCCACCCGGACCTGCCACAGATTGCCCGCGATATGGCTGTCGATGCTGTGCTCATTGGCCTTCAGCGGCGTGTCCTGCGCGAGCGGCGCTGGCGCTTCCTCGCTGTCGAAGTGCGCCTGGCCGCTGGCGATCCAGCGTTCGCGCTCAGCATTGAACGCCTGTTGCTGGTGGTCACGAAACGCATCGATACCGGTGGCTTCACGCGCCAGAAAATCCTGGTAGTCCGCCAGGTTCAACACGCTGTCCTCGATGTGCAACGCAAAGCGCCCCAGCGGAAAGTCCCGACGAATCTTTACCAGTTCTTCGGCACTCACCGGGTAGAAGCGGATCTGGTCGAAAAACCGCAGCAGCCACGGTTTGCCGTCGAAGGCCGCGACTTCGCGATAGCGGTTCCACATCTGCAACGTGCGCCCGACGAACTGATAGCCGCCGGGGCCTTCCATGCCGTACACGCACAGATACGCGCCGCCGATGCCCACCGAGTTCTCGGCGGTCCAGGTGCGGGCCGGGTTGTATTTGGTGGTCACCAGGCGATGACGCGGGTCCAGCGGCGTGGCCACCGGGGCGCCGAGGTAGACATCGCCCAGGCCCATCACCAGATAGCTCGCTTCGAACACGGTGTGGCGCACCGCGTCGAGGTCGGCCAGGGCGTTGATGCGACGGATGAACTCCAGGTTGCTCGGGCACCACGGCGCGTCCTTGCGCACGGTGGTCATGTATTTGTCGATGGCCAACTGGCACGCCGGGTCATCCCAGGACAGCGGCAGGTGGACGATGCGCGAAGGCACTTGCAGGTTGGGCGTGGCGCACACGGCCGTCCATTCGCCGCTGATCAGCGCCAGCAGGTCGGCCAGGGGCAATTGTTCCGGCTGGTAGTGGACCTGCAGCGAGCGGATGCCCGGCGTCAGGTCGATCACACTGTGCCGTGCGTGGGTTTCGAGGGCCTGCATCAGCGCGTGGGCGCGAAAGCGCAGCACCAGGTCGAGCTCGGGCGCGCCGATTTCCAGCAGCAGGTGGGTGTCGCCGGCCAATCGGGCAACCAGACGCGTATCTTCCTGGCCGATATCCAACACCACAGGCGACGCGGGCCAATGTGGGCGGGGGCTTGCTCGCGATGGCATCGCCTCGGTGTTGCTGTGAGCGCGCGTCGCCTGCATCGCGGGCAAGCCTGGCTCCGGCATTTGATCCCATTTCAGCGCGAGATCGCGGGCGGTCTCGAGGCTCACCGGTTCGAAGCGCAGCTTGTCGCCGGCCTTGAGTTGCCCGAGTTGCCACAGGTCGGCTTCGATCACCGTCACCGGGCACACGAACCCACCCAGGCTCGGCCCGTCCGGCCCGAGGATCACCGGCATGTCCCCGGTGAAATCCACCGCGCCGATCGCATAAGGGTTGTCGTGGATATTCGACGGATGCAGCCCGGCCTCGCCGCCATCGGTGCGCGCCCACAACGGCTTGGGGCCGATCAACCGCACGCCGGTGCGGCTGGAGTTGAAATGCACTTCCCACTGTGTGGCGAAGAAGGTGTCGATGTACTCGGGCCGGAAGTATTCCGGCGCGCCGTGGGGGCCATAAATCACCCGTAGCGTGCGGACCTGCGCCAGCGGTTGCGCGACCAGTTGCCGGCCTGCGGTGACGTCGACCAGCGGCAACAGATGCAGCACGTCGCCCGCGCGCAACGCCCGCCCGCCATGCCCGCCGAACTGGCCCAGGGTGAAGGTGCTTTGGCTGCCCAGGTAGTCCGGCACTTGCAGCCCGCCGCGCAGGCATAGGTAACTGCGTGCGCCGGCCCCGGCGAGGGTGCCGAGGCTCAACAGCGATCCGGCTTCGATCCGCAGCGTGGTGTTCATCGGCACGGGGTGATCGTCCAGCAGCAGCGGAATATCCGCCCCGGTCACCGCCACCACGGCGGTGCAGTTGAAGCGCAACAGCGGCCCGCTCATGGTGATCTCCAAGGCTGCCGCGCCTTCGCGATTGCCCAGCAGACGATTGCCCAGGCGCAGCGCGCGGCTGTCCATCGGCCCCGACGGCGGTACGCCCACGGCCCAATAACCGAGGCGTCCGGGATAGTCCTGCACGCTGGTTTGCGTGCCCGCGCTGAGCACTTCGAACGTGTGGGCAACGTAGACCAGATCTTCCAGGCAGCGCGTCCACGGATGGCCACCGGCAAAGGGCGCGGCCAGCAGGATCTGGCGCAGGTAATCGCGGTTGGTTTCCACGCCGTAGAGCTGGCTGTCGCTCAAGGCGCGATGCAAATCCAGGCGCGCCTGTTCGCGGGTGGGCGCCCAGGTGATGAGCTTGGCGATCATCGGGTCGAAGTACGGCGGGATCTCACAGCCGGCCTCGACCCAAGTGTCGATGCGCAAGCCTTCGGCCTGCGGAAAATCCACGCAGGTCAACAGCCCCGGGCTCGGCTGGAAATCGCGGCCTGGATCTTCCGCATACAAGCGTGCCTGGATCGCGTGGCCCTGGGGCTTCAACGCCAGCTCACTCAATGGCCGCATGTCTCCCGCCGCCAGTTGCACCATCCAGCGCACCAGGTCCACGCCCCACACTTGTTCGGTGACGCCGTGTTCCACCTGCAACCGCGTGTTCACTTCCAGGAAGTAGAAGCGACTGTCTGCGCTATCGAAGATGAATTCCACGGTGCCGGCGCTGCGGTAGTTGACCGCCTTGGCCAGGGTGATGGCGGCCGAGCACAGGGCCTCGGCCATGCCTTCGGGCAGGTTCGGCGCCGGGGTTTCTTCGAGGACTTTCTGGTTGCGCCGCTGCACCGAACAATCGCGCACGCCAAGGGCGATCACCTCGCCCGCGCCGTCGCCGAACACCTGCACCTCCAGGTGGCGAGCGTGCTCGATGTACTTCTCGATAAACACGCCGGCATCGCTGAAGTTGTTCTGGCCCAGGCGCTTGACGGCGTCGAAGCACTCGTTCAACTCCGCGGCGTGGCGGCATACGCGCATGCCGATGCCGCCGCCGCCGGCGGTGCTCTTGAGCATGACCGGGTAGCCCACGCGGTCGGCGGCGAGCATGGCGGCGTCGAGGTTGTCGAGCAGTTCGCTGCCTTCGAGCAAGGGGAGGTGGTGTTGCTTGGCCAGCGCCCGTGCGGTGTGCTTGAGGCCGAATACGCGCAGCTGGTGCGGGGTCGGCCCGATAAAGGCGATGCCGGCGTTTTCGCAGGCTTGCGCGAAGGCGGCGTTTTCCGAGAGAAAGCCGTAGCCGGGATGAATCGCCGTGGCGCCGCTGGCCTTGGCGATGGCGAGGATTTTGTCCACCGCCAGGTAGGTGCCGGCCGCGGCGCCTTCACCGAGGCTGTAGGCTTCGTCGGCGTGCTGGATGTGCAGGCTGGCCGCATCGGCTTCGGCATACACGGCGACGCCCTTTACATGCAGCTCGCGCAAGGTGCGCAGGATGCGGCAGGCGATGGCGCCACGGTTGGCGATCAAGAGTTTTTCGAACATGGCAAAACCCTGCGGGCCGTCCCGCAAAGTGAAGGAGCACTACGGTCGTCCGCAGTGCATGTCGTGAGTGTGGGAGGGGGGGCTCCCGATGGTGGTGAGCCAGTGGGTGCGTGTTTGGCTGACTTGCCGCCATCGGGGGCAAGCCCCCTCCCACAGGGTTCAGTGGTTGCGCAGGCACTGCCCGCTGCGGGCCTGGCACAGGGCGAACAGCCAACTGCGCAAGCGCTTGAGTGTCAGTTCCATACGAGTAACTCCGCAGGCGTCGGGTTGTAGGCGTTGCACGGGTTGTTCAATTGCGGGCAGTTGGAGATCAGCACGATCACGTCCATCTCGGCGCGCAGGTCGACGTATTTGCCGGGGGCGGAAATGCCGTCTTCGAAGGTCAACCCGCCGTCGGCCGTGACCGGCACATTCATGAAGAAATTGATGTTCGGGCCAATGTCGCGTTTGCCCAGGCGACCGTCATGGGCGCAGGCCCGCAGGTAGTTGTCGCGGCAGCTGTGCATGTAGCGTTTTTCCAGGGCGTAGCGCACGGTGTTGCTCTCTTGGGCGCAGGCGCCGCCGAGGGTGTCGTGGCGCCCGCAGGTGTCTGCGACGAGGGTCAGCATCGGTTGGCCGAGGTTGGAATAGAGCACGCTGCCGGCGCCCAGGTACACGCTGTTCTGGCGGCGCAAGGTGCGTTGCACGTCGTAGCGCTCGCGCGGGTTTTTCACGCTGTAGAACAGCGTGTCGACCGCCTGGTTGCCCTCCAGGTCAAGGATGCGCAGGGTCTGCCCGGCCTTGACCTCCATCAGCCACGGCTCGCCGGCGGGAATGGTGGCGCGGTACACCGCCGTGTCGGGTTGTTTCAGTGCGATAGACATGGCAGCTCCTCAGGCGAACAGACGGTCGGTGTTGATAAAACCGCGCGCGTTTTCCGGGCGCGAGATGCGGCAGTGTTCGGCGACGCTTGGGTCGGCGTTCATCCAGCTCAGTTTCAGCGGTTGCGGGGCGTAGTCGGGGTTGGGGTCCATCGGATGCTGCAGCGCGGTGAGCACCACCAGGGTGTCCATCGGTGCGTAGAGTTCGATGTAGTCGCCCGCCTTGGAATTGCCCGGCACGAAGTGCAGGCCACCGTTGTCGTCCACGCTGACTTTGCTGAACAGGTTGAGGGTCATCAGCAGGTCGGACAGCCCCAGGCCCCACTTGCCCAATTCCACCAGCAGGTTGTCGGTGCCGTTGCGATAGAAACCGTTGCGCAGTTCCTGGTAGCGCCCCTGGCCGTACTTCTCGGCCACCTCGGCCGCGCACAGCACGCCGCCGATGCTGTCACTCCAGCCGCAGGTGTCGGCGGTGATGGCGGCCAGCACGCGGCCCATGTCCGAGTACAGGCAATGGCCGCGGGTGAGCTTGGCGGTGTGTTGGCATTTGAGGCTGTCGGGCAGGTTCAGGCGTTCGGTTTTTTCGTTCGCGTTGAGCAGGGTCAGGCTGACGTTGGCGCCACCGCGCAGGTCGGTGAGGCGCAGCAGTTGACCGCGCTTGAGCACGAAGGAGCGGTGGCCGCCGCCGGGCAGCATTTCTTCGGCGAACGGCGGGAACAGTTGAGTCGAATCGGTCATTGGGAAGTCGCTCCAAGTTCGGCAGCGAGCGCCTTGCGGCGTGCGCTGTTCAAAGGGATGTCGTAGGTGATACGCGCGCCATAGGCGCCGGGGGCGTGGGGGTCGACGCGGACCTTGTCGAACACCAGCAGGCGCGTGCCGAGGCTGAAGCCTTCGCTGAGGTCGTGGGTGACCATGAACACCGTCAGCCGGGTTTCGCGCCACAGCTCCAGCAGCAACTGGTGCATGTCTTTGCGGATGCCCGGGTCGAGGGCGCCGAAGGGTTCGTCCAGCAGCAAGACGCGCGGTTTCATGATCAGGGCCTGGGCGATGGCCAGGCGTTGTTGCATGCCGCCGGAGAGTTGCGCCGGGTACTTGTCCAACGCGTGGCCGAGGCCGACTTTGTGCAACAGCGCGGCGGCCTGTTCGCGCGCGGCTTTTTTGGCTTTGCCGAACAGCCGTCCGAGCAACGGCGCGCGCGGCAGTTCGAGGCCGAGGGCGACGTTGTCGAGCACGCTCAGGTGCGGGAACACCGAGTAGCGCTGGAACACCACGCCACGGCTGGCATCCGGTTCGCCGGCCAGCGGTTGGCCGTCGAGCAGGATGTGGCCCTTGCTCGCGGTTTCCTGGCCCAGCAGCAGGCGCAGAAACGTCGATTTGCCGCAGCCGGAGGTGCCGACCAGGGTGCAGAATTCGCCCTCGGCGACCTGCAGATTCAAACCCTCCAGCACCACCTGATCGCCGTAGCGCTGCCACACATTGTTGACGCTGATAAAGCTCATGCCCGCGCTCCTTCATACCAGGGGAACGCGCGCCGGGTCAGGGCCTTGAGGCCCCAGTCCATCAGCCAGGCGAGCAGGGTGATCCACACCACGTAGGGCAGGATCACGTCCATCGCCAGGTAGCGGCGCACCAGGAAGATCCGGTAGCCCAGGCCGTCGGTGGAGGCGATGGCTTCGGCGGCGATCAGGAACAACCACGCCGAGCCCAGCATCAGCCGCAGCGAGATCAGCAGGCGCGGCAGCAATTGCGGCAACACCACGCGCAGCATCAGGGTCCAGGTCGACGCGCCGAGGGTCTGTGCCTTCACCAGCAGTTCCACAGGAATTTCGCGTGCGCGCTGTTCCAGGTCGCGGGCCAGGCACGGGGTGACGCCGATGACGATGAGCATCACCTTGGACAATTCCCCCAGGCCGAACACGATGAACAGGATCGGCAGGATCGCCAGCGGCGGCACCATCGACAGTACCGTCAGCAACGGCGACAACGGCGCGCCGAACAATGGCAACGTGCCGGCGGCGATGCCCAGGCACAGGCCGGCGAGGGCACTGATGCCCAGGCCGAGCGCGAGGCGGCGCAGGCTCGACGCGCTGTCCTGCCACAGCACGTATTCGCCGGTGCGGCTGTCGGCGCTCAACGCCAGGCGCTTGACCGCCTCGAGCATTTGCCCGGCGCTGGGCAGCAGTTTGTCGTTGGGGTTATCCGCCAGGCGCTCGGCCGAGCCCACGAAGTAGGCGAACAGCAGCAGGGCGAACGGCAGCAGCACCAACAACAGGCGGCTGGAGCGGTCCGGGTGACGGTTGATCAGGCGCATGGCCGGGTCCTCTTACAACGTGCCGTCGGCGGCCATCTGCACGTAGCGGGGGTCGAACTGCAGCTTGAGGTTGGCCTTGTCGCCGCTGGTCACGCCATTGGCGAAGCTCATGCCCACGGCGCTGGTGTCCTTGGCCCCTTCACCCAACAGGCCGTGTTGGAAGGAGAACTCGGCGACCTTGCGCATGGTCGCTGGCAACTGCGTGCTGGTGGCGAAGGCCAGGGCTTCCTTGGGCGTGGCGAACAACTTGGTGGTGTCCAGTTGCGACTGGAACCCCTTGAGGTCGGTGCCCGAGGCCTTGGCCATGTGTTCCAGGGCTTCGCTGCTGGCGGCGCCTTTGGCGTTCATCAGGGCGACCACTTCGAACCAGGCGCCGGTGAGGGCTTTGCCCAGGGCCGGGTTGTCTTTGAGGGTCTGGGTGTTGACCACCATCATGTCCATGATTTCGCCGGGTACTTTGCTGGAGTCGAACACCTGGGTGACGCCGGGTTTGGCGTTGATCGCAGAGAGCATCGGGTTCCAGGTCGTCACCGCTTGCACCTGGTCGGTGTTGAAGGCAGCGGCGATGTCGGCGTCGGAGGTGTTGACCACTTTCAGGTCTTTTTCGGTGAGGTCGGCCGACTCCAGCGCGCGGGCCAGCAGGTAGTGCGACACCGACAGTTCCACCAGGTTGACGTTCATGCCCTTGAGGTCGGCGACGGTCTTGCCGCTGCCTTTGATCACCACGCCATCGTTGCCGTTGGAGAAGTCGCTGACCACCAGCGCGGTGCTGTCGACGCCACCGGCGGCGGGGATGGTCAGGGCGTCCATGTTGGTCATGGTGCAGCCGTCGAACTGGCCGGCGGTGTACTGGTTGATGGACTCGACGTAGTCATTGAGTTGCACCACGTCGATGGTGATGCCGTACTTCTTGGCCCACTTGTCGAGGATGCCTTGGCTGCCGGCATACTCCCACGGCATCCAGCCGGCATAGATCGTCCAGCACACGCTGAAGTGGTCTTTGACGGCGGCCTGGGTCTGGACGCTCAGCACAGCAGCAAAGGCGGCGGCGAGCAGGGCGGGTAAACGGATTGAGGGCATGGGGCTTCTCCAGTTGATCGAGGGCGAGCAGGAGCAACGCGGCACCGTGAACGGTGGCTTGTCTCCCGGGCTTTTATCCCGCCGTGTAACCTCAACTGGAGGTCGCCGACTCTCGGACCAGCCACTCGCGTTTCGCGAGCCGGAACCCTAGTCAGCCATTGCAAATTGTGGTGCCGCGAACCTGTGATGAATCCTGCACGCAAGAGGTTAAGCGAGAGTCATGCCAAGTAGGGCGCGGGCGTGTAGGTCGCGGGTTTGCGCGCAACGCCCGACGCTCGAGTGCGTGCGGCTGCGTTGCACTGGTGCGCCGTCGCACTGCAATGAGGCATTCGGTTCGTCTGAAACAGATGTTTCAGTCTGTGTCGAAATCGCACCAGTTTCGCTTTTTGATGTCAGATATTTCGTCATTCAGCAAAAGTTGAATGCCGCCCGCCAGCGTCGCTGGCGGTGCTCTTTCGCGGTCCAGGAGGCCGCCATGTATCGACGACTGCTTCTTATCGCTGTGCTCGGTCTGTCCCTTTCTGCGTGCGTGCCCTATTACGATGGGGGCCCAGGTTATTACCGTTCCGAGGTCTATACCGCGCCCGCGCCGGTGTATTACTACGGCGGCGGCCCGGCGTATCAATATCGGCGTGACTATTACCCGGCGCCGCGTTACTACGCGCCGGCGCCGCGTTATTACCAGCCGGCGCCCCGCATGGGTTACCGGCCTTATCCAAACCAGGGTTGGGGGGATCGCTGGGGCAATGGCGGGCACGGTCGCGGTGGCGATCGTGGCGCTGGTCGCGGCGGTCATCGTTGACCGCTCTTGAAGGCAAGCGGCGCAGGCAGCGCCGCTTTTTCGTAGCATTTAGCAGTACTGTCAGATTTAACAGCTATCGTTTGGGTTTCTAGTGTATTCAACTGGGAGCGGCCGTTGTGTCTCTTCGACCGCCCAGTGAGCGAAGGAACCCCCGATGATCAGACAATTGATGTGCGTTTTACTCCTCATGGTCGGCGGCGTTGCACACGTGCAAGCGAACCAAGGCTGCCCTTATCCCTCGGCAATCAAGTACGTTGATGGCTACTTCCAGGCGACGGTAGGAACACTCGTCTGGCAAAGCCCGAAGATCGGCTATCGGGAGTTTGTCGACCAATTCATTGGCGCCATTTTTACCCCGGGCAAGGCACAGGATCGGGAAAACGGCTATGTAGACAAGTGCAGCTACCTGACCGGTGACGGTCAGAGAGTGGACTTGCGGTACGGCAAATCGGCAGAGGTGGAGACGATGTCGCTGACCGGTACTTTGCATTGGCACCTTGCCAGCGACCCCTTCGGCCTGCCGGTGTATATCTGCCAGGACAGTCAGCCGGACAATTGCGCATTCACGGTTAAAAAGCCAAAAAACTGACTGTCAAAAGTAGGAAAAATCCGCGAGCGGATGGCGGCCTTCCCAGGCTTTGTTGAAATGCGCCTGCACCACGGCCTGCGGAATGGCATTGATATCCGGCCAATGCCAATGAGGCTGCTGGTCTTTGTCGATCAACCGCGCGCGGACCCCTTCGCTGAATTCCGGGTGGCGGCAGCAATTGAGGCTCAGGGTGTATTCCATCTGGAACACCTCGGCCAGCGACAGGTGGCGGGCGCGCTGGAGCTGTTCCCACACAAGGTGCGCGGTCAGCGGGCAGCCTTCGCTGAGGGTCTTGCCGGCGCGGCTGAGCAACGGGTCGGCGTGCTCGCGCAACGGGCTCAAGGCCCGCCAGGCACTGCGCACGTCACTGACATCCAGCCACTCATCGATCTGCGCCCGGCGTGGTAGCCATTGCGCTTCGGGTTGCTGGTCGATGGCTTCCTGGGCCAAGGCCTTGAGCAGGCTGTTGAGCTGCATCGCGGTCTGTTCCTGCCAGTTCAGTTGCAACAGGCCTTCGAGCAGTTCGTCTTGCTGGTCGTCGCGCATGAAGCGGTCGGCCAGGCCCAAATCGAGCGCGTCGCGGCCGTTGATGTGCGCCCCGGTCAGGCCAAGGAACAACCCCAGTTTGCCCGGCATGCGTGACAGGAACCAACTGGCGCCCACATCCGGGTACAGGCCGATACTGATCTCGGGCATGGCCAAGCGGCTGCTGGGGGTGACGATACGCACCGAGGCGCTTTGCAGCAGGCCCATGCCGCCGCCCAGCACATAGCCGTGACCCCAGCAGATCAAAGGTTTGGGGTAGGTGTGCAGGCGATAGTCGAGGCGATATTCCGCGGCAAAAAACTGCGCGGCCAGCTCCGGCACGACGCCGGGTTGTTCACGGCAGGCCATGGCCAGGCTGCGCACTTCGCCGCCGGCGCAAAATGCCTTGGGGCCCTTGCCGCGCAACAGCACGCAGACGATGTTCGGGTCTTTGGCCCAGGCGTCCAGGCGATCGCCCAGGGCCAGGATCATCGGCAGGGAGAGGGCGTTGAGGGCCTTTTCGGCGTCCAGGCTGGCGATGCCGATGCGCGCGCCGCCGCTGCCGGTCAGCTCTTCGAAGTGCAGGTTCATCGTGACCTCAATCGGGAAGGTGAAGGTTGAGTATGATCCCTTCATGGGAAAGTGCCGGTTGTGTGTCAGATCAATTGACAAGCGGGGTCGGCTTTCCTAGGGTTCGCCTCATTCTTTTTTACAAGACCAGTCAATCATGAGCGAAGGCGACCGTATCAAACTCGAACCCAGCTGGAAACACGCCCTGCGCGATGAGTTCGAGCAGCCCTACATGGCCCAGTTGCGTGAGTTCCTGCGCCAGGAACACGCGGCCGGCAAGGAGATCTACCCGCCTGGCCCGCTGATCTTCAACGCGCTCAACTCCACGCCGCTGGACAAGGTCAAGGTGGTGATCCTCGGCCAGGACCCCTACCACGGCCCCGGCCAGGCCCACGGTCTGTGTTTCTCGGTGCAACCGGGCGTGCCGGCGCCGCCGTCGCTGGTCAATATCTATAAAGAGCTCAAGCGCGACCTGAATATCGACATCCCCAACCACGGTTGCCTGCAAAGCTGGGCCGACCAGGGCGTATTGCTGCTCAACACCACCATGACCGTGGAACGCGCCAACGCCAACGCCCATGCGGGCAAGGGCTGGCAGTTTTTTACCGATCGGATCATCGAAGTCGTCAGCGAGCACCAGCCGCACCTGGTGTTCCTGCTGTGGGGCGCGCATGCACAGAGCAAGCAGAAGCTGATCGATGCGACCAAGCATCTGGTGCTGACGTCGGTCCACCCGTCGCCGTTGTCGGCATATCGCGGCTTTCTGGGCTGCGGGCATTTCAGCCGCACCAACAAGTTTCTTGAGCAGAATGGCGAGACGCCGATTGATTGGGTGTTGCCACCCGTCTGAGGGGCCGGCGCGTTGTGTTCCCGGGTTAGCGGGAGCACACCGTCTGTGGGGGGCAACGGTCTTGTGTCCGCCCTACCTGTTACTTTTGACAGTATCCAACCACCGCGTTTCCTAATTAACTGTTCTCCCGGCCTTATCGCTCTGCTGTTCAGCAGCACGCAGCCAGCGGCCAGTCACTGAACCCAGTGTTGAGGAGAGTGGAAATGCCTAATAACACACCATCGGACAAGCGCTTATCCAAAAGCGGCCTTCCTACTCCGAAAATGGCGGCTGAACCCGTGGTACCGCCACCTTTCGCGTTGCCTTTATTGAGTGATGAAACGGCGTACACCATTCCACGTTCGGCGCAGGCGGCGGACTTGCCGGTAGAAGTCCAGACGTTATGGGCCGGTGGGGATGGGCTGGATCCTGGCGAGGTGACCGTCATCAGATTTTATTGGGATGATGAATCGACGCCGTTCGCTACCGCGTCCCGTACCGCATTTTATGATGAGAGCGACCTGCCGGTGGTCGGGCTTGTGCCGCAGATAAAACTGAACTCACCCGGCCTGCATTTGCTGCGCTACACCGTGACGTTGGTGCCGGGCGATACGGCCGGCCCGTCCAGTCCGATTCTCATTAATATCGACAAGGAGGCGCCTAATCAGAATAACCGGAGGGCACCGTTGATTTTTCCATCAGAGATAGAAAGCGGCGGAGTGACGGATGCGTACCTGGTGTCTAACGGTGATCGCGTCGTGGCACGGGTTCCGCGCTGGCCGGACATTCGGCTTGAGGATGAAGTGACGGCCGACCTGGTGCGTTTGCCCCTGAGCAAGGCCAAAGGCAAGCGTCGGGTGCTTGCGGACGGGATCGCCCGTACCACGATCACTCAGGCCCACTTGGATGGCGCTCCCATTGAGCTGATCTTTACCGGTGACGTGCTGCGCAGTCATGTCAACGCTGAATACAATGCCCGTTATTTTTTGAGCGACAGGGGCGGCAACGAAGGCCCGCCTTCACGCACTTCAGTCCTGCTGATAGACCTGACACCCACGCCGGGCACCCTCAGGGCTGTCGACGTTCCCCAATTGGCGATCGACGGGCGGATCGATCTGGAGGATGCTCGGGACCCGGGGTTTCCAGGCGGTGTGTATATACACATCCTGGAAGTGGTCGGGGCCGCGCCCGGCGATGTTCTGCAGCCATTTTGGGACTTCATTGCTCTGCCCCCGATTACCGTCGGCGTAGGCCAGGTCTGGCCGATCGTGGTGCAGATCGACTATGGAACCCTGGCCAGTGGCGGCTTCGAGTTTATCGGCGGTACGATCAGGACGGATTACACCTGGCAGCGCGGGACCGGAACGCCGAGACGTTCACTTCCCAGGTTTGCGCCGGTCAATCTGACCGTCGCAGGGCCGGTAAGCCCGAACAACCCTGACCCGGTGAACCCGTTGCTGGAACGGGTCACTGTCAAAGGCCGAGACGGCGACAACCTGTTGACGATCAGCGACCGGGGCCAGCCGGCGCGGGTTATTGTGCGACTCTATGTCGGCCCTGTTGCGAACCAGTCGTTGGAATTGATGTGGGGCAACCCTCCCGTGCTTGCCGATACCTATACCGTGCGGCCTGAAGACAGGGCGGGGGACGAGATTGCGTTCTTCGTCCCATGGGATCTGATCGAGCAAACACCGGGCGGCATTGTCCCCACGTTCTATTGGACGTTTAACGGAATCAACAGACAGCGTTCGCCCCATACGGATGTGATGGTCAATATTGTACCGATCGATGGGTTGCGCGACCCTGAATTTCCCGATGTCAACTATGGGCCTGCGCCTGATGCAGGCTTTATCAACTGCGACATGCGGCCTTGGGACAGAGGCGTCCGAGTGAGAATTCCCGGCGACAGCAGCCGGTTGTCGGAGCAGGACACGGTTGTCTTGTCTTGGGCGAGCTACGCCAATACCAACGGCAATTCAGATGGCGTCATTCCAGAAACGATCGATACGTTCTCCCATACGCTGACGCAACAAGAGGCGGAGCAGGGCTATGACTTTTGGGTGCCGTTTGACCCCTATATCCTGCTGCCGGGACTTGTAAAGCCGCCTGAGGGGCAAACCAATCCGCGCTATGGCTCGGCGGTCATACAGTATCGGCTGATCAAAAGCGGCGGAGGGGGGATAGGGGATTCCCGTCGGGAACTGGTGTTCATTTCTCTGACTCGCCTCGGCACCCTGCCGCCCTGCATCAGTGATTGAACCTGGCATGTTGTACGTGCAATCGGGAGGGCATGAAGCCTTCCCGGTTTCATTTTCAGACGTTGGATTCCTGCCTTTTTGCGCTATTTCGCAATAAAAAAAGCCGCTTGGACGGTTGTCGTCGAAGGGGCCAGTGGCGGCCTTTCGCTCAATTTTTACATATATCAACCTGTCAAGTTTGACAGTTACGAAGGCTTTTCGAAAAGAGTTTACTGCGCTTGTCAGTGTGAGTTCGTTGAGTCGTTGTGAGTGGCACTGATCAACAGCAGTACACATTTGTCGGAAGTTCCTGAAGGTCCATTCGCGGTGGGCCCTCGGCTCCGTCTACCCAGGAGTTTGTAAAAATGGCAAACCCAGCACGTTTCAAAGATGTAAAGGCGTCTAAAGCGTCTTCGAATAAACCCAACACATGGCCCACCATCCTGACCCCGCCAGCGCCGGCTGATATTCATACGCTGCCGGATGTAGTAGGGGATGACCAACTCGCTGTAGTCAGCGCCGAGCAACAGAGGGACGGGCTGCCCGCGACGATACGGCTCTGGCCGAATGCTGCCGAGTTTCCGGGAGAGTTCGATATCTTGACGGTTTCGCTTGAAGGACAGGCAGTTCAACTTCAAGAGATCGAAGGTCCTATCACGGCTGACGTGGATATTGTGATCAAGTCGGGCCGTCTTAGAACCCATGGACCGAAAGATATTACCTACTCCGTTACGCTAAGCGGCTTACCCGCTGGCGAGTTTTCCTTGCCGCAGACCGTCTTTGTCGATGCGATCGACCCCAATGGCAATAACCGGCCGGGTGCCCTCACGCTGCCGGTTGATTTGCCATCGGAAGGGGTGACACCTGCGTATCTGGCGGCACATGGTGGCGTCACGCTGACCTTCCCCCGGCCAGTGGATTCAAGACCTGGGGATACTCTTGTGGTGTTTTTTGGCGAGACGGACGATACGGGCAAGATGATTAACGTTCCGCCCACAGGGCCGATTACCCTCACGTATAACACGCTTGAAATTCAGGGCTTCGGAGAGGGCGATTTTTTAATCAGCTATCAGATCTCCGACAGGGCAGGAAATGCCACACAAGTGTCGATACCCCGCACGCTCTCGGTTAGAACGAGCAATCCACCTGTGCTGCTGGCCCCGCTGGTTCCCAATGCAGGCGCTCTGATCGACAAGGAAGAGGCGCGTGATGGGGTGCTGGTGACTGTGCCCACCATCGACAACTTCCACCCCAACGACTGGGTACATATCTTTATGAACGGCATTGAGTTTGGTAGTCAGCGCCTTGGCGTCACGCCAGTATTTGCGTTGCCGTTTGTCGTTGGTTACTCCACCCTGCGCGCAGGTGGCGTGCTGTATACCGCCAGTTTCAAATATGAAGTTCGTCGTGGTCTGGATACATACCCCTCTCCGGAGACCGACGTCCCCGTCGACTTTGTGGAGCCCGGCACGCCGATCCCCGGGGAGGGGCCGGTGGATACAGCGCTGGCATTGCCTGTGGTGAGAGGCGATTCGGCGGTTGATAACTCGTTGATTGCGTCCGACCTGGACGGTACGATTCGTGCGACCTTTCCCATCTATGCGGGGCGTACAACGACTCCGGGCACTGAGTTCATCGATCTCTATTACGGGTTCATGGACGGGACGGCTGTCGGTACGTATGGAGTCACGGGTACGGAACCTGAAGGGACCATGATATCGATAACTATCGCGTCGGATATCATTGAAAGCTACGGGAACGGTGAAGTTCCTTGTTGGTATCGGGTACGCAATGCTAACAATTACAAAGAGTCCCGTAAGCAGAACGTGAATGTTAACGTCTTTTCGCTTGACGGGTTGGCGGACCCTGTCTTTACCAACCTGTTCACGCCGCCACCGCCTTCCACCGACGCGCCCTTCATTTCCTGTGAGCAAATACCTTGGGTCGGCGTGCCCATCAGGATTTTTGATCCGGTGACGCTCCAGGATGGTGACACCGTCGTTATTCACGCTGTGCGGTATCTCTATTCAGGTGTGACAAAGCCTCCAACGCCGGTGGCGGGCAGTGAGATAAACAGTCCTCCTATAGGGATTGGGCCGTCTGAAAGGATCAACGGTTTCACCTATAATTTTGCCTTGAATTCTTACTTCGACGGCGATACGGCAAGGCGGCGCGGTTGGCTGGAAGTCAGTTGGAGCATCATCCGCTCGGGGCCGCCGCCAGAGAGTGGAACGTCGGACCCTGTTGCGGTGAAGTGGGATATCCGCAGCAGCGCTTCAACAGGGACTTGTGCCCCCATCACCCTAAGAAACGGCTCGTTGGCCTAGGCCTTCATACGCACCTATTCGGGCCTCCAGGTAATCAAAAGTCCCCTCTCGTTGAGGGGATTTTTGTAGGTATTAGATAAGGAATATCCTACATATCCTTTCTTTTTGGATCTTTAGTCTCTGCGGCTCTTGAAAACGGAACCTGCTCGATACGGCTCCGGTTTCGAACTGGAACTTTTTTCTGAGAGTCGCAAAACATGATCCATACCTCTACTCACCCACGTTTTCGTTGTACGCGTTTGTCCACCGCGATCAAGCTCATTGCAGCCGCCCCTCTGTGCCTGTTGGGCGAGCAAGCCTTTGCCGTAAAAGTCATTGATGGGCAAACTGGCCCGGCTTATTTCGACGTCGTCCCTGGCTCGCACACCGACAATTATATTGTGCAACGCGAAGGCGTCTTGAATGTGAAGCCAGGTGGTGTCACGCGTGAGATTCTCGTGACCGGCGCCTCCACCCTCAACATGGATGGAGGCCGCGTTGACGGCTACTCCACTCTCGATGCAGCCATACTTCTGAATCGAAGCAACGCCACCATTGCCAACTCACAGATTACCAGCTACTCCAAGGGTGGCCTGGATATGTCCCGCAGCCTGTCGGAGGATATCGGCTCCGAAGCCGTAGTGAGCAACAGCCAGATCACGGGTGCCACCTACGGCGCTACGGTCACGGCGTTCAGCCATCTGCAGTTGCTCGACGGCTCCACGCTGACCGGCGGCAGCCAGGAAGGCCTGAAGTTGATGGGCGGCAAGGCCACCGTGGTGGGCAGTACCATTACCGGGGCGACTAATGGCGTCACGATGACCCGCGAGCATCGCACGGTAAACGAATCTCCCGTGTTGGTGCTGGAAGGTTCGCGTGTCGAAGGCGTGAGCGGCCCGGCCATTCTGGTGAATCAGACCATTACCGCCGAGATCGATGTAAACAACGGCTCCACGCTGATCGGCGGCAACGGCAACATGCTGGAGCTGACCGGCGGCGGCAATGCCAACATGCGTGTCAACAACAGCGCCCTGGCCGGCAACATCCAGGTAGGCACCGACAGCGCCCTCGACCTGAGCCTTGATGGCGCCATCATGAAGGGCGATGTGATCAACAATGGCGGTAGCGCCAGTGTCGGCCTGAACAACGGCTCGGTCCTCACCGGGCGCCTGGAGCACGTCGATAAACTGGCGATCAACAGCGACGCCACCTGGGTGATGGTCGACCATCAGCAGGTGGGTGACTTGTCCCTGAGCGGCGGCAACGTCAAGTTCGGCGAGACCGGTACGTTCTACCAGCTGGACGTGGCCAACCTGTCGGGCAACGGCACCTTCATCATGAGCGCGGATTTCGCCACCCTGAGCAGCGATTTCCTTAATGTGACCGGCACGTCGTCGGGCGACCACAAACTGCTGATCGCCAGCAGCGGTGCCGACCCGTTGAGCGATGACCGCCTGCATGTCGTACACACCGCCGACGGTGGCGCCCAGTTCAGCCTGATCGGCGATCGCGTGGATGTCGGGACCTATTCCTACAGCCTGATCAATGACAACGACGGCAAGGACTGGCTGCTCGACCCAGGCAGCAAGGTGATCAGCCCGAGCACCAACTCGGTGTTGGCATTGTTCAACGCAGCCCCCACTGTATTGCTGGGCGAAATGACCACCCTGCGCACCCGCATGGGTGAACTGCGCTTCAGCGAAGGTCAGTCGGCTGGGCTGTGGACCCGCGCCTATGGCAACAAGTATGAGGTGTCCAACGACAAGACCGGCTTGGGTTACAGCCAGTCGCAACGCGGCTTCGCGCTCGGTGCCGACGCGCCGGTATCGGGTGGTGACGGCCAGTGGCTGATCGGTGCAATGGTCGGTCACAGCACCTCGGACCTGGACCTGAACCGTGGCAGCAGTGCAACTATCGACAGCTACTATGTCGGCGGTTACGCCACCTGGCTGGATGTCGAGAGCGGGTTCTACTTTGACGGTGTGCTCAAGTTCAACCGCATGCACAACGAGTCCAATGTGGCCATGAGCGACGGCAAGAAAGGCAAGGGCAACTATGCGCAAAACGCAATGGGCGCGTCGGCGGAAGTCGGTCGCCACATCACGCTGGACGACGGTTTCTTCGTTGAACCATATGGCCAGTTGTCTGCGGTGATTACCCAGGGCCAGAGCTACACGCTGGACAATGGCCTGGACGCCAAGGGTGACCGCTCCAGTACGGTGATCGGTGAACTCGGTACTACCGTGGGGCGCAATATCCAGCTGGAAAGCGGCGGCGTCTTGCAGCCGTACTTGAAGGCGGCGGTGGCCCACGAGTTCGATCAGAGCAACAAAGTGTTCGTCAACGACAACTCGTTCAACAACGACTTGTCGGGTTCGCGCCTGAAGCTGGGTGCGGGTGTGGCGATGTCGGTATCGCAGAACCTGAAGTTGCATGCGGATCTGGAACACAGCACGGGCAAGAACATCAAGCAGCCGTATGGGGTTAATCTGGGCTTGCGCTACGATTTTTAACGGGCTGGATGTATAGCGCGGTAGCGGTATAAACCGTGCGGGTAATGAAAATGCCCCGTCTCGAAAGAGGCGGGGCATTTTTTTGCTTTAAGGCAGGGCGGGGTGGTTTTAAATGCTCACCACCGCCACGGTCGTGTTGCCAGAGTTGCAGACTAGCAAGTATTGGCCATCGGGTGTGCAAGCCACCCCATCGGGTTGATCAAAACCAGTAATAGTACCAACGAGTGTCTCGGTGGTCGTATCAATGACTCTGACACGGTTACCGGAAAGTTCCGCTACATACGCCCGGGGGAGAGTGGGATGGAAGGCAATTCCTCTTGGATCACTCAGCCCGGTTAGGGTTTTGACGTGAGTAAGACCCTCATCGGCGGTGTTGTAGATTTCAACTCTGTTTATGGCCGATACCGACACATAGAGTCGTTCCAAGGGGGCGTTAAGGGGGCTGTGGGCAAGTTCTTGAGCAACTCCCCCGTTGACAACGGTGTGGGTACGCAGCCCGCTGCTGAAAATAAATCGTTCCGTGTTGACGCCCGTTGTAAATACCGATATGCCTTGTGGGTCGACTATCGCAGCTCGAGGGGCGGACGTGCCAGTATAGTAAGTTGAAAGCTGGTTGCTTGTTGTATTGTAGCCGAACAGCGCATAGTTACCATATGCGGTGTTAGGGCCGAAAAGTACTCGCGAACCGGTGGGGTTTAGGCAAATTGCCTGGGTTATGGCGCCATAGTTGTAGGGGTAAGAGAAGCTGAAAGAGCTGATATTAAAGACTTGGATGTTGGAGTAGCTACTAGAACTGCCATAGGCCGAGATAAAGAGCCTTGAGTCAGTAGGGTGCAACGCCAATCTATAAATAGCAAAGGCATAGGGAGTGCTCAGTGTTCTGACTGCATCAGTTGCAAGATTGATGACTGAAATCGCACTGGTACGCGAGTTCGCGACACATGCCGTTGTGCCGTCTCGACTGATTACGATTTTAGCCGGGCCATTCCCAGCTGTAATATGACGAATAATCTCCCCGTTTCCCTTACGCGTCACATAAGTAGGCACCTTGAAGTACTTGGCCGTCTCCAGGCTGTTGGAACCGTCCAGCGATACCCAGGCTTTGACCGCAACCTCGCTGTTGTTCTCCAAGCCTGACAAATAGCTGGCGGGTATCAGGTCGAGCGTGCGTCCGGCATTGAATTCCGCGGATGTCACGCCGACCGCAAGCCGCAGGTCGCGATTGGTCGTGCTGAGTAACTGAATCCACACGGGTTGCCCGGCTCTGAAGAACGGCCATTTATCAATCCGCACGTTGTTCGCCACTGCCGTATTGATCGCCCCACCCGAGGCTTCGGGGATACTGACCAGTTCGAATTCCTGCTCTGGCAGCTCTTCGACCTCCAGGGTCAATTCCCGCGATTGGGTGATGGCGTTGTCGCGGGTCACCTCGAAAAATACCCGGCACTTGCGACCCAGGTTCGCCCCCACGAATACGTTGGACGTGGTGAACGTGATGTACTCCTCCCCCGCATCAGGGATGCCGGGTTTCATCGGGATATTCGGTGTTCCAATCCCAGTGCCGCTTTCTCCGATGATATGTACTTTGACGTTATCGCTGGCGAGCATGGCATAGGTCACGCGGACAGTGACAACGGCAGGACGCGGCGGCAGGACATGTAGGGGGTTGATCGAGGCGAGGCTGGGCGGCTTGATCGGGGTAGACTCCAGTACGACCGGTTCTGGCAACTCCAGTGCGCTGCCTATCGTAATCACCAGATCATGGGAGATGAGTTGGCGTGGCTGTCCAGGCGCATCGACCGTGTAGTAAAGGCGTGCCGAGCCGTTCAGGTTGTTCAGGACGATAGTTCGAGGAATCGTGAAGGGCAGGTCTGCCCCCAACCAGTTTGAATCGATCAGGAAGGCGATTGGCGGATTGCTGCCGCCCGCCTTGCTCCCTTCAAAGTGCAGGGTAACTACGGCATTCAGTACAAAACTGGCATGGTGGTGAACGGTGACGTTCAGGTTGGCCTTGCTGACGAGCGGGTCGAACACATGATTTGGCGGCACAGCCTGCCGGGTGGTCGGGGCACGCAGTGAGGCCTGGGTCTCGCCGATACTCAGCTCGAGTCGACGTGACGGCGGCCGATTGTTGACTTTGTAATAGGTAATGAGAGAGCCACCTTCCAACTGGGCGATGGGCCCGCCGGGTCCGTTGGGCAAGTCAAAGTAAATGTCACCGATGCCTGCCATATCGCTGTATTCGGCGTAATAAGACCTGCCATTGGCGAAGGTACCTTCCAGTACCAGCGTGACGCGATCATTGGATAGCTGGCCGGGGTAGGTCTTGATGAGCACTTCAAACGGATTGACGGTGGGATCAGGCAGCGTGCCACCCATGGCCGCCTCGACAATGGGCGCTGCCAGGCCGACCTCGCCAGGCGTGCCGACGATGTTGACGTTGGCACCTCTGGAGTCGCGCGGTAGAACGCCTGTGCGTATGCGCTGATAGGTCAACTGAATGCGACCGTTGACCAGCGGCAGGATGTCTGCGAACGGCCAGGGGATCTTCGCGGTGACGATGGTCGGTGATACGACAGGGAAATCGTAAAATGTGATGATCCGGATACCCTCAGCGGTGAGGCCGTTGACCCTCACACGAATCGTATCGCCGGAGATATAACCTTCATTGCGCACGGGAACAATAATGGTCGCCGGTTCGCCACCGAGGCTATCGGCATCGAGTTGATCGTTACCGTCGGGATCCTGTTCGGCCTCATCAATATAGGCTTCACGCAGCAGCGGCTGCGCCCCATCGTCAAGGCGCACCGTCAGTTCTTGTTCGGGTGAGAACCCGAGGGACGCGTTGCCTACCTCGTCGAATAGGTTGTATTCACAGATTTTTACCCCGCTGCCCACGGTGGCCCAGGTGTTCGCGTAGACCCATATGGTAATGGGCGCAGTACCCGCTGCTTCAAATTCGCTGACACGGTGTTCAACCACGACTCCGCCTATGCTCAGGCGAATGCGATCTCGCACCTTGCGGCGGTTGGCGACGGGCGCCGAGGAATCCACCGGGTAATAGTCGATGATCACCGGTACGCCTTTACCCGCGGTGTCGCTGTCCACGCCAAATTGTATGACGTCGTCGGGAAATATCGGTTTGGGCAGGTTTTCGTTTTGCCATGTGCTGGCTATCGGGTCGCGTCCACCGGGGTGTTCGATATCAACTTTGATGTTGAAGCGTTTGGTCTGTTGAGTGTTGCCTCCCAAAGGAGTTACGAATGCCTGTAGTGCATTGCCTGCCTCGCTGATGAAATGCTTGCTGGGCACATACAGGACAATTTGTGTGCCTTTGAGGGCTTCGTCTTCGGTCACGGTGTGAAAAACAACCCGTTCGTCGTTGAGCATCAACTCGATGAAGTCGTTTTCTGCCTGGTTCAGGTAGCTGAACAAAATGCACGTGACACCTTTTTCATTCACCTCCAGCGCCGCCCGGTTGAGCCCGCCGTCGAAACTGACGACAGGGGTGCTCAGCGTCGGCAGGTACAGGGGAAGATCGGCGAACGGCGTCTGGCGAAACGATTGAGGGGTCAATGTCGAGCCGTCGACCTGAGGCAGCGTGAAACCTTCCGATCGCGGCTCGTCCGGTTCGCGGGCACTGAATTCATCGCTTGGAGGATCGTAGGGCAACACGGGCAAAGCGTTGTCGGCGGGGATGAGCGCTTGATCATCGGAGTCTGTGGCCATGATCGTAATCCTGTCTGAGCAGTTGATTGGACGACTGACGCGAGGCGTCGGCACGCTCAATTCAACGTCCTGAACCCGGGACTGCCTAGCTGTGAGAAATGACAGTACCGACAAATGGTAAAACCCAATTTTCTGGGTAATGAAAAAATCCCCGCGTCAATCGAGGCGGGGATTTTTTATATAACTTCTGTCAGTTGGAAGGTAGCGGGTGTCAAGGCGCGCTTGTCACGGAGATTCTAGATTCGAACTCCTCGCAGTGATAGAGGGTTTCGTCGTCGGGGCCGAACCGTGAAGCCCCCCTGCCGGCAATAGTATATCTCCTGGTATTGGCACCTGAGAGGGTGTCCATCAGTACTCTTGTGGCGTCACTTGCACTGAGCAAGCGGGTGTTTTGTCTATTGCCGCTCATGCAATAGGCATAGCCGAGGTTAATTGTGAATGATTTTGCGCGTAGGTTTGGCAGCTCAAGTATTAGCAAACGGGTACTGCCCGCAGTCCAATTGTTGATATACAAAAGGCTGCGGTCGGGGCTCAAGATCATGTTGTTGTCGTTTGATCCAGTTGAATAAATGTAGCTTACAGCCCCCGATTCGATGTTGACGCGATATAAGTATCCATATTGATAATCCATGGTGTAAAAGCTCGTACTGTCGGCAGAGCAAAGTGCGAAGTTTGTGTATACATTGCTCATGCGATAGGCTCTGTCAAAAGTCTCGGATGCCGTTGAGATTCTAAGTATGTTTGAGCTGTTGATTATGTATTGTTGTGATATGGTAAATATATACTTGCCGTCTGGGCTTAAGTCCAACGTGTGATTTGCTGTGATTCCGTTGACAGGTATCGTATTCGTGATTTTATCTTCAGAGGTATCGACGACGATAATAGAGTTTGCTGCGGGGAGATAGAGTTTTTTGCCATCGTGCGAGCAATAGATGCCCCTGACTGTCATGCCCATGTCTATTTCTTTTAATACTTCTCCCGAACTTGAGTCTATTTTTACGATTGCGCCGACAGCCGTAAGGGTGGCATAAAAGTACAAGTTGTTCGGCAAAAATACTAACCCGGCAGGTCCTCTTCGCAGATTGATGACTGAGCCAGCGGGCAGTAACTGTTTAACCAGGACATCGGTGTTAGCGCTGTGTGAACCGCTGGTGGCGGTAAATGTATAGCTGCCTGCCGTGTTGGGGCCCCGAATGCCTGGAATGGCGAGCACGCCGTTCTCGTCGGTCAGGAATGCCTTTGCACCGGTGCTTCCGTCGGCATAGCGGAAGGCTGTCGGTATCGTCACCACAATGGCGGAGGGACTGCGACTGTCGGAGCCCAGAGTCAGCTCGACATTGTTAAGAGTACCGTCAGGTCCGACGATGTAGGGCGTGTTCACGAACCTCAGGTTTAGCGCGCTGGCTGAGTAGCTGACTTCTTTGAAGGACACCGCAGAATCTATTTCCCCGGTTCCATCGAGCGATACATAGGCTTTAACCTTCACCACATCGCCATGCTTGAGTTGGTCTAGATAGGTTCGTGGAATCTGATCGACTGTCCTCCCGGCGCTGAACTCAGCGGGCGTCACTCCTGTGCCCGGGCGCAACACAAGGTCGAGAGCACCTGTCAGGTAAATCCATACCTTCTCCCCAGTCTTGAAAAACGGCCATTTATCAATCCGCACGTTGTTCGCCACTGTCGTATTGATCGCCCCACCTGAGGCTTCAGGGATGCTGACCAGTTCGAAATGCTGCTCCGACAGGTCCTCGACCTCCAGCGTCAGCTCATCGGATTTAGTGCTCTGGCCGAACTCAATGAGGTAGTAAAACACCGTGCATTCGCCCCCCAGGTAGGCGGCGAGAAAGGCGCTGGGGACGGTAAAGCTGACGTAGTTTTCGCCCTGGTCGGGGCGCGCCGGTTTTTCCGGGATGTCCGGTGCGCCGACGCCGGGTTTGCCGACGATAAACACTTTGATGTTTGCGCTCGCCGGGAAGCCGTCAACGGTTACTCGAATCGTCACTTCTTCGCGATTGGGCGGCAACACGTGCAGCGGGTTGATGATGGAGAGCTTTTCGTTATAGACCGTGGCTTCCACTACCCTTGGCACCTTCAGTTGGCGCCTTGAACCGACCTTCATGTCCACTGCGATCGATGTGCGTGTCGCTACGGTGGGCCGGCTGTGCTCGTAGTAGATCTTCATGGACCTGTCGAGATTGGGCGTGATGTAGCGGCGTTCCAAGGTGAAGGGCAGGTCCCGTCCGACCCAGTGGCGCAGAATCGGGAAGGCTTGCTCCGGCTGAGTCCCACCGGCAGCGGTCCCTATGCAGTAGAGGGTGACGGTGTCGCCTTCCAGGAAGTCCCTGTTGCTCGGTACCGTTACCGCGGCATCGTTGAGGTGGACCGTAGGGTCGAATTGATATTGTGGTGCCGGGGCTTCCGCTACCAGCGGTTCCGGCAGCGTGGCGCTGACATTGCCGATCTGGACGATCTCATCGAGTGATACGCGTGTACCGTCGGCATTGGTCACCCGGTAGAGGAACCTGAGGGAGCCGCCTTCCAGCTTGGCGATATCGCCGTTGGGGCCATTTCTGAGCTGGAACCGTATGATGCCGGTTCCAGCGCTTCTGTCGAATTCGTTGTAGTAGCGGTCGCCGTTGGGATACGTACCGTCGAGGATCAGGGTCACCAGGTCAAATGGATCACGACCGTCATAGACCCGAATATCGACGGTGACCGTCAGCAGTTGCGGGTCGAGTATCCCGCCGTTGGCTTCGACGATGATGGGGCGCGCAAGGTCAGTCTCGATAGGGGTGCCGATCACGGTCACCAGAATGCTATCTGATGTGCGGTCTGGCGAATTGGCGCGGACGCGGACATAGGACAGTTGCAGGCGGCCGCCAATCAACTTGCGCAAGTCTGCGTTGGGGCAGGGCAGTGTGATCTGGCGAACGGTGGTCGAGGTGAGAGGGGCCGAGTCGTAAGAGGTGATGATCTGCGTCCCGTCAACTGTGCGACCCTTGACAGTCACCCGAATGATGTCTCCCACGTTGTAACCCAGACGGTTGATGGCGACCACGATCGTAGCATCCTGCCCATCCAGACTATCGTGATCGAGGATGTCCTCCGGAGCTTCGTCAAAGTACGGCTCTGGCAAGAGCGGCTCAGCCCCATCGTTCAGTTGGACATTCAACAGCTGTGCCGGCGACCAGCCATCGGAGGCGTTGCCGCACTCGTCGATGACTTCGTATTCGCATACACGGGAGCTGCTGCCCACCTGCTGCCAGAACCCGTAATAGAGGGTGATGGTGATAGGTTGGCGCCCTGCGGCCTGGCCTTCGGTGATCGGTGGGATGTCGGCAAACACGCCGCCCACGCTGAATCGAATACGATCACGCGCAGCGCGGTGAGTGTCGGGGGGCTGGGTGGTGTCGACCGGGTAGAAGTTGAAAGTGACTTGCACACCGTCTTGGGCATCTTTCTCGCTGACCCCGAAGTCGATGATGTTCTGCGGGAAGATCGCCTTCGGCAGGTTTTCATTTTGCAGGGTGCTCGCTACCGGGTTACGGCCACCGGGTCGAACGGTATCGACCTTGAAGTTGAAACGCTTGGTTTCCTGGGCGTTCCCACCCACGGGAGTGACTCTGATAAATACCGGGCTGATCGACCCATCGATGATGCGCGCGGGGGGAACGTACAGCGCGACAATCCGATTGTTATCGATATCATCTTGGCGAATGGTGTACAGGGTGACAGGGGTGATCAGGTCTCCCCAAAACAATTCGCAGAAATCTCCGGCGGCCCAGCCAAGGTAAGGCAGCAGATTAAACAGGAGCCCATCTTCCCGGTGGACGTCCAGCGCAGCCTTGTTAATACCACCGTCATGGCTTTGGACGTTTTGCGTCAAACCGGGAATGTAGGCGGGCAGGTTGGCAAGCGGGGTGTTGATGAAGTCGCCTGGTACCAATGAGCCTAAACCCGGCTGCGGCGGCGAAAAGTACGCGCGGTTCAGGTGTTGTTGCGCGGCCAAATCAATGTCTTTTTCATCGTTGTCGCCCTGCGCTTGCGAGCGTGCGACGATGGGGAACTGCTCGGTTGATTGGCTTTCGGTGAGATCATTTTCCAGGTTCATGAAATAAGATCCTTTGTCATGCCTGAGGGACGCGAACCCGCCGCGGGATGGGCAGTCGCAGGGCTGATTTAGCGCCGTGGGTATCGAGCTGGATAGCTGTGAGAAATGACAGTGCCGACGAATGGTGAACCCGACTTGTCCGTCAGCTAAAACACCACCAACGACACTGAATCCCCGCCGATATTGGCCACGTAGCCGTGGGAATCGTCTGGAGCCACCACCAGCCCGCGCGGCTTGTTAAACCCGGCATAGCTGCCAATCACCTGTCGCGAGCGCGTATCGATAATGCCCAGCAGGTCGCCATCGGTCTGCGACACGTAGGCCCGATCACGCCCGCGTTCGAAGGCGATGTCGTAGGGGCCCAGCAACCCGGTCAAGGTCTGCTCGATGCGCTGGGTCGAGGTGTTGCCGATTGTGACGCTGCCGCCTTCGCGCGCGCTGATATACACCTGAGAGCCACGGGGGTTATGGGCAATGGCGACGGGGGCGGAGCGGGTGTCGGCGCTGTTGATCAGGCTGTTGGTCGGCAGATTGATGATGGACCAGTCGAAGAATGTGGCCACGTGTGCGCGGTTGTTATCAGGGCTGACGGCGACATCGATGGGCGCGCGCACCGGGATCGAAGCCACGCGTTGGTGGTTGCTTGTGTCGATGACGACCAGGCGCGATGCACCTTCATCGGCCACATACAGGCGCGAGCCGTTGGCATTGAAGCGAATGCCTCGGACGGTGGTGAACCCGGTCAGCGTGTCGATCAGCGAATAGTCCCGCGTGCTGTAGAGGCGAATCGGGGTGTTGGTGGCGCTGCTGTTGTCGGTCACATACAGACGCTCGGCCGTTGGATGAATGGCCAGGCGCAACGGCGAGCCCGGCACCTCGAAGCTGTCGATGACGCGGTTACGCAGGGTGTCGATGACCCAGATCGAAGTGCGGCCGAAGGTGCAGGCGACGTAGAGCCGCGTACCGTCCGGGCTGAGCGCCAGGGCGTTCGGCGAATTGCCCACCGGGATTGTGGCGAAGATGCCCACGGTGTTGCTTATGCGGTAGTCGACAGGGCGAAAGGCGATGGCGAAATCCTTATGGGCGCTGCCGTTCAGCGATACCCGCGCCTCAACCCGCAGGGTGCTCTGGGTCGGCAAGGATTGCAGATAATCGGCGGGTAAGCGGACTTCCACGCGTTTGGCATTGAACTCCGCGGCGCTCAGCGGCGTGCCGTCGCGCAGCACCCGATTGGCCGCGGCCTTGATTTCGAGCCACACCGGCTGCCCGGTCCGCATGAACGGCCATGCCTGAATCACTGCACTATGCGCCACGTTGGCGTTGATGATGCCGTTCGACGCCTGGGGCACGTTGACCAGGTCCAGCACTTGTTCGGCCAGCGGGTCGATGGTCAAGGTCAACACCTGGGAGATGCTGGTGGCACCGGCACGGGTCACGGTATAGGACAATGCAGCGTCTCTGCCCAGGTTGGCGGCAATCACCCGATTACTGATGATGAAGTCGACATAACCTTTCATCGGGTCGCCTGGCCGTGGATTGATGACGGGCGTTCCGAGCCCGTAGGTGCCGGTGAATCTGGGCTGGATATCATCGCTGGCCAGCATCGGCTTGTAGCTCACCCGAAACGTGCAGACCGGCGGCTCCAGCACATGTTGCGGGTTGAGCCGGGCGGTGGAGGGGTCGGCGATGTTGATCGTGCTTTCCAGAATATGCGGCACCGGCAGTTGCAGACCGCTGCCGACGCTCATCACCAACGCCTGGGAATAACGGGTGCGCTGGCCGGCGTGCTCCACCCGATAGTAAATGCGCGCCGAGCCGTTGAGGTTGGCCACGACAAACACCCGTGCGATGACAAACGCCAGGTCCTGCCCGACCCACGGCCGGGTGATAGGGAACCGGTCCGGTGGGGCGCTGCCGCCCATGGCGCTGCCTTCGACGTACAGGGTGACCGTGGCGCCTTCCGTGAAAGCGGCATGCGCCGCAACCCTCACGTTGGCATTGCCTCGGGATTGCTCGGGGTCGAAGTTGAAGGCAGGGGCGGGTGCTTGCAACACCTCAGGCGCGGGCAGGGCGTCCTGGGGCTCGCCGATGTTGAGTTGCAGAATGGCCGACGGTGGGCGCCCCCCGGCGGTGTTGATGTAGTAGTAGAGCATCAGCTCGCCGCCATCGAGCTGGCGGATGTCACCGTCGATCCCATTGTGCAGTTCGAACACGACGCTGCCTTCGCCGGCCGGCAACCCGTGCTCCTGATAAAAACGGTGGCCGTTGGCGTAGGTGCCTTCCAGCACCAGCGTGACGCGGTCAAAGGGCTTTTGGCCGGTGTAAGCCGCGATCGTAACGGTCACCGGGTCGGTCAAGGGATGCAGAACGCCGCCGCTGGCGGCCGGCACTTGCGGTGCCACGAGGCCGGTTTGTTCGGGGGTTCCGCTCACTTGGACGAAGGTGTTTTCCGAGGGGCGGTTGACTTGCCCTGTGCGAATTCGCTCATAACTCAGTTGGATCAAGGCGCCGATAAGCATACGCACGTCAGCATTGGGCCATGGGACGTCGACGAAAGGCGTTGTGGTCGATGTGATACTGGCATTGTAGGTCTGTTCGACATCGACACCTTCCGGCAAACGCCCGCGAATGGTCAGTCGAAGACCGTCGCCCGACGCCCAGCCTTTTCCCTCGACAGCCACCCTGAGGGTTGCGTCTTTGCCTGCCAGCGTGTCCGCATCCAGCGTGCCGGTCGGTGCTTCGACAATCTGGGCGGCGTCCAGCAACCGTTCGTTGGGATCCAGCCGCACTTCGATCAGTTGCATCGGCGAGCGCCCCGACGCGTAGTTGCCGACCTCATCGATGACATCGTAGGCGCAGGCCTGAAAGCCACTGCCGATGCGCAGCCAGGTGCCGTAATAGACCGTGATTGAAATCGGGTTGCGGCTGCTGGCCTCATTCTCTGTGACGATGTGCTCGATGATTTGCCCGCCGATGATCAAGCGAATGCGATCGCGTACCGCCCGGTAGGTACTGGGAGGCCGGTTGAGGTCCAGCGGGTAAAAGGGGATTCTCACCACCACCCCACGCCCGGCTGCGGCCGAATCGATCAGGACCTGCGCCGGTTGCGGTCGCGACAGTTGTTCATTGACCCAGGGCGGGCGGGTAACGGGGTCGCTGCCGGTTGGCGCCACGGTGTCGATCTTGAGGGTCAGGCGTTGGGTTTCTTCTACGCGGTGATCGAGGTGCGTCACCCGGAAAAATACGGGCCCGGCCGCGCCGTCGACCAAGCGGGCCAGGGAGACGTGCAGGGTAATCGCCTTTGCTTCGCGCGCTTCTTGCTCGGTTACGGTATGGAAGTCGACCGGGACCAGCAGGTCGCTACAGAACAACTCGATGAAATCGCCTTCAAGCTGGCCTGCGTAGGCGCGCAAGATGCAAATCAGGCCCGCGCTGCCATGGCTCTCCAGCAGCAGTTGATACACGCCGCCGGAGAAGCCCACGACCGGGGTCGTCAGGCCGGGAATATAAGGCGACAACTGCGCGACGAAAGGGGGCGCGTTGCGGTCTGGAGCCATGGTTTTCACCTCGTGCTGGGCCAAGGAGCCGAAAAGGTCCGGGGCACACAAGGATTGAACGCAGAAGGGCAGCGAGCAGGCTAGCTGTTAGAAATGACAGTGCCGACAGGCGGTAGCGGCCCTCGGCAGCCGCTAGCCTTGGCGGTTCCAATGCCTGAACAGCGGCTCCGCCAGAAACAACACGAACAACAAGCGCATCACCTGCATTGCCGTCACCAACGGCACCGACAGTTGCAGGGTTTCCGCGGTCAAGCTCATCTCGGCAATACCACCGGGCATCATGCCCAGGGTCAATGAGCGCAGGTCCAGTTGGGTCATCGCACTCAAGCCCACGGCGGCCAGCGTCGCCAGCACCATGGTCAAGGCGGTGCCGATCAAGGTGCGCGCCATGAACGACGGCGCACTGCGGAAGAACTGACGATTGAAGTGGCAGCCCAACCCGCTGCCGATCAGCCACTGGCCGATCTGGCTGCCGCCGTCGGGCAGGCCGATGTGCAGGTCCCACGCCACACTGGCGGTGGCACTGACCAACAGGGGCCCGAACAACCATGGGTTCGGCTGACGCAAGCGTTGCCAGCCCCAGGCCACCAGCGCACCGGCGGGAAACAGCAGCGCCAGCCAGGCCCAGCTCACGGGGGCGGGATGAAACTGCGGCGCGCCACCGTCCAGCACGTACTTGAAGATCGCCGGTACGCACAGCACCACCACCAACACCCGCAAGCTTTGCCCCGCCGCGACCCGGCTGAGCACCGCGCCATTGCGTGCGCCGAGGTTGACCATCTCGCCGGAACCGCCGGGCATGCTGGAGAAAAACGCGGTGGCGCGGTCTTCGCCGCTGCGGCGCATCAACCACACGCCGACCACGCTCGACAGGCTGGTGACCAGCGCGCCGAAGAAGATCAAACCGAAGTGGCTCATCACCTGTTCGATCACCAGCGGAGTGAAGTGCAGGCCGATGCCGATGCCCACCACCCATTGGCCGCCTTTGCGCCCGCCGGGAATCTCCGCCAACTGCCACGGCGTGAGGCAACGCACGAGGATGATCGCCAGTAGCGAACCGACCATATACGGCAACGGCCAGCCGATCTGGCTGGCCAGGTAACCGCCGGCCAGGCCGACCAGCGGTGTTCCCCACCAGTGTTTAAAGCTGGCCTCAGACATCGGCCACGGCACGACGCTGCAACGCACGTTTGCGGTAGATGCGCGCCAGCGGTAACAGCAGCATCACGGCGGTCAATACCCAGACACCGAAGGTGATCGGGCTGGACCACAGGATCTCCAGCGCACCGTTGGAGATCGACAGCGCGCGGCGCAGGTTCTGCTCCATCAGGCCGCCGAGGATAAAGCCCAGCAACACCGGCGACAGCGGGAAGTCGAGCTTGCGCAGGATGTAGCCGAAGATGCCGATACCGATCATCAGGAACAGATCGAACGTGGTGGCGTGAACCGCGTACACGCCGATCGCGGTAATGATCGCGATCACCGGCACCAGCGCCCAGTTCGGCACGGCGAGGATGCGCGTGAAGATGCGGATCATCGGGATGTTGAGGATCACCAGCATGATGTTGGCGATGAACAACGAGGCGATCAGGCCCCAGACGATATCCGGTTGCTGTTGGAACAACAGCGGGCCCGGCGTGATGTTGTACAGCGACAGGGCGCCGATCATCACCGCGGTGGTGCCCGAACCCGGCACGCCCAGGGTCAGCATCGGCACCAGCGCGCCGCAGGCTGAGGCGCCGATGGCGGTTTCCGGTGCCGCCAGACCGCGCATGTCACCCTGCCCGAATTTACCGCTGGCCCCGGCCAGGCGTTTCTCGGTCATGTAGGCCACGGCTGACGCCAACGTCGCGCCGGCGCCGGGCAATACGCCCATGATGAAACCCAGCAGGCCGCACCGGATGTTCACCACAAATACCGACGAGGCTTCCTTCAGGTTAAACATCATCCGCCCGGTGGCTTTCACTGCTTCCTGGCCACGGTGGGTTTTTTCCAGCAGCAACAGGATCTCGCTGATGGAGAACAGGCCCAGCACCAACACCACGAACTGGATGCCGTCGGTCAGGTGGATGTTATCGCCAGTAAAGCGGTACACGCCGCTGTTGGCGTCGATGCCCACCGCCGACAGGAACAGGCCGATCAGCGCCGCGACAAAGGTCTTCAGCGGTTTATCGCCGGCCATGCCGCCGAGGCAGACAATCGCGAACACCATCAGTACGAAATATTCCGCCGGGCCGAAGGCAATCGCCCACTTGGCCAGCAGCGGGGCAAACAGCACCATGCCGCAGGTGGCGATAAACGCGCCGATGAACGAACTCCACGCCGACAACGACAAGGCCACACCGGCCAGGCCTTTGCGGGCCATCGGGTAACCGTCGAGGGTGGTCATCACGGTGGAGGCTTCGCCCGGGATGTTCAGCAGGATCGAGCTGATACGCCCACCGTATTCGCAGCCCAGGTACACGGCCGCCAGCAGGATTAACGCCGACTCCGGCGGCAGGCCCAGGGCGAACGCGATGGGGATCAGCAGCGCCACGCCGTTGATCGGGCCCAGGCCCGGCAGCAGGCCGACCACGGTGCCGATCAAGGTGCCGCACAGCGCGGTCACCAGGTTGTAGGGGGACAGTGCCACGCCGAAGCCCTGGCCCAAATAGCCGAAAGTATCCATATCAGTTCTCCAGAACGTCGAGCAGGCCGAGGGGCAGCGGAACATCCATGGCTTTATCGAACAGCAGATAAAGGCCGACGCTCATCAAGGTGATGATCACCGCACCGGGCAACCAGCGGCCGCCATACAGCCGTGCCATCGGAATGCCGATCAACATGCTGCTGAGAATGAAACCGAGGGATTCGAAGGTGGCGGCAAACACGATCAACAGCGCCACGCAGATGCCGATCTTGATCAGGGTGGCGCGGTCCAGCGCGGGTTCTTCCTCAGTGTGTTTGGTCGGCTGCGGGCGAAACAGCATGTAGATCAGCGCCAGGCTCATCAGCCCGAGCATCAGCAGCGGGTAGGCCCGAGGCCCCACGGGTTCGTAGGAAAACGACGCCTGGTAGGGCCAGGCCATCAAGGCCAGGCCCGCGCAGGCCAGCAGCAGCGCGGCGGCGAATATGCGTTGTAAGAGCATGTTGAACTCCTGGGCCACGCCCCTGGTTCAGCAGGGCGTGGCCGCGCGACAGAGGGGCGATTACTGGATCAGGCCGAACTCTTTGGCCAGCACTTTGTAGTCCGCTACCTGCTTCTTCACGTAGGTGTCCAGCTCCGGGCCGGTCATGGCGAACGGGAACAGTTCGCGCTGGTCACGCAGCTTGGCGAAGTCTTCGGAGGCCAGCAGTTTGTCGAAGGCGTCTTTCCACCAGGCGTAGTCGGCATCGCTGACTTTTGGCCCAAGGTAGAAACCGCGCACCACTGGCCAGACGATGTCGTAGCCTTGCTCTCTGGCGGTCGGAATATCCTTCATTTCCGGCTCGTCCAGGCGCGCTTCGGAGAACACCGCGAGCAAGCGCATGTCTCCACTCTGGATATGGGGCATGGAATCGGAGATGTCGGTACTGCCCACCTGGATGTGGTTACCCATCAGCGCGGTGACAATTTCACCGCCACCTTCCAGCGCCACATAGCGCAGGTCGCGCGGGTTGATCCCGGCGGCCTTGGCGATCAGCGCGGTTTGCATCCAGTCCTGGCTACCCACGGTGCCGCCGGAACCGATGACCACTTTGCTCGGATCTTTCTTCAGCGCCTGCACCAGGTCGTCGAGATTTTTGTAAGGCGAATCGCTTTTCACCGCGATGGCGCCGTAGCTGGTGCCGACCGCCGCCAGCCAACGCACGGCGCTTTCATCGAAGCGCCCGAACTTGCCCTGGGCCAGGTTCAGCAGCGAACCGCTGGACCAGGCCACCAAGGTGCCGCCGTCTGCAGGGCGCTGTGCGACCACGGCGTTGTAGGCCACTGCGCCCACGCCGCCGGGCATGTAGGTCACGCGCATCGGCTTGCTCAGCAGCTTCTGGTTGACCAGCGCGCTTTGCGCCAGTTTGCAGGTCAGGTCAAAACCACCGCCAGGGGAGGCCGGGGCGATGCATTCCGGGCGCTTGGGTTCGTCGGCGGCCAGCAGTTGGCCGGCGAACAGCATGCAGCCGGCGGCGAGGGCGAATTTACGCAATGAAAGGGTCATGGTTATCTCCATCGTTGTTGTTATGAGTGGCTATTACCAGGCACTGCTTACCAGAGCGCGACGCTGTAACTGACCAGCAGGCGTACTTCATCCGCATCACGCGCTGAATAGTTGGAACGATAGGTCGCATTGCGCAGGCGCACGGCGACATCCTTGAACGTGCCGCTTTGCACCACGTACTTGATCTCGCTGTTGCGTTCCCACTCCTTGCCGGTCTCGCCGTTCTTGAGCTTGATATGGTCACCCGACAGGTAACGGCTCATGAAACTCAGGCCGGGAATCCCCAGCTTGGCGAAGTCATAGTCGTAGCGTGCCTGCCAGGAGCGTTCCTCAGCGCCGGCAAAGTCGTTGATCTGCACGAAGTTGACCAGGTACGGGTCGCTGCCATCCACATACGGAAACGCGCTGTCGCCGGACATGTGCTGGTAGCCGGCGCTGAGCTTATGGCCATTGAGGGCATAGCTGAACAGGCCGTTGAGGGAGGTGTTGTCGATCTTGCCGCCGCGGGCGGCGCCGGTGTCGTCGCTGATCGCCAGGCGCAGATCGGTGGCGAAGGTGCCGGGGCCCATCGGGCGCGCAGCCACCAGGCCGAGGAAGTGCTGGCGGTACACGTCGTCGAGTTGGGCGAAGTGATAGCTGCCGGTGATCTTGTCGGCGAACTTGTAGTCCACGCCGCCGAAATTGAAGTGCTTGCCGGTGGCGCCGCTGAGGAAACGGCTGTTCTTGTTGTTGAGGGCGATGTCCTCGTAGTTGGTGTCGTCGCGGTCCTTGGCCTTGTCGAGACGGCCACCGGTGAACACCAGGTTCTTGAACTCTTTCGAGGTGATCAGGCCGCCGTTGAAGGTTTGCGGCAGGATGCGGCCGTCGTTGGGCTTGAGGATCGGCAGCTCGGGGATCAGCGCGCCGACTTTCAGCTCGGTGGCGGAGATCTTCACTTTGCCGGTCAGGCCCAGCTTGGAATACTCGTTGGCGGCGCGGCCATCGTCGTGGGTGGGCAGCAGGCCGGTGCCGGTGCGGTCGGGGCTGGAGTCGAGCTTGACGCCGAGCATGCCCAGCGCATCCACGCCAAAGCCGACGGTGCCATCGGTGTAGCCCGATTGCAGGTTGAGCATGAAGCCCTGGGCCCATTCGTCGCGCTTGGATTGCTGGGCGCTGGTGCCGTCGCGAAAGTCGCGGTTGAAGTACATGTTGCGGGTTTCCAGGGTCGCGCTGCTGTCTTCGAAGAAGGCGGCTTGGGCAAGCGGCGAAAAGCCGGCAAGGGTGGCGGCGCTGGCAAGGGCGGTTTGGGTCAGGCGGGAAAAACGCACAGGCGTGCAAGCCTGGGGCTGTGTCGACAGCATCGTTGAGTACTCCGTTATTGTTCTTATTTGACGAAAACGCTTCGAGGCGTTTTTCGGGCGCTACGGATCAGGCAGCTCGGCGGGCATGGCCTACCGTGGCTGGATGCTAAAGGGTGAAGCTTTCACTAACCTTTCAGTTGCCTTTCAATGTTTTCGGGCTTCACAGCCCAGGCCGCGCCTGTAAACTGCCTCGCAGAGCGTGGCGCCGACCACCCCCGAATGAGGTAGAAATCCATGCGTGTCCTCCTGGTTGAAGACCATTTGCAACTGGCCGAAAGTGTCGCCCAGGCGCTCAAGAGCACGGGTCTGACCGTCGATGTGCTGCACGACGGAGTGGCCGCGGACCTGGCCTTGGGCAGTGAGGAATACGCCGCGGCGATCCTCGATGTGGGCTTGCCGCGCATGGACGGTTTCGAGGTGTTGGCGCGCTTGCGGGCGCGTGGGAAAAATCTGCCGGTGCTGATGCTGACGGCGCGCAGTGATGTGAAAGACCGTGTGCATGGCCTGAACCTGGGCGCCGACGATTACCTGGCCAAGCCGTTCGAGCTGACGGAACTGGAGGCGCGGGTCAAGGCGCTGTTGCGGCGCAGCGTGCTCGGCGGCGAGCGCCAGCAGGCGTGCGGCGTGCTGGTCTACGACCTCGACACCCGCCGCTTCACGGTCGGCGGCGAGCTGCTGACCCTCACGTCCCGCGAGCAAGCCGTGCTTGAAGCGCTGATCGCGCGCCCGGGCCGGGTGATGAGCAAGGAGCAACTGGCCGCCCAGGTGTTCGGCCTCGATGAAGAAGCCAGCCCGGATGCGATCGAAATCTACATACACCGCCTGCGCAAGAAACTCGACGGCCAGCCCATCGCCATCGTCACCTTCCGTGGCCTCGGCTACCTGCTGGAAGCGCGCGATGCATAAGCCCAGCAGTCTGCGCTGGCGGCTGCTGTGGAACCTGGCGTTGTTGCTGGTGCTGTTGATGGTCGCCAGCGGCATGAGCGCCTACTGGAACGGCCGCGAAGCCGCCGACACCGCCTATGACCGCACCTTGCTGGCCTCTGCACGCACGATTGCCGCCGGCCTGACCGAGGTCGACGGCAGCTTGAGCGCGAATGTGCCGTATGTGGCCCTGGACACCTTTGCCTACGACAGCGCCGGGCGGATTTATTACCAGGTCAATGACATCGACCAGAAGCTGATTTCCGGTTACGAAAACCTCCCCGGCCCGCCGCCTGGCACGCCGCGCACCGATGATTACCCGGCATTGGCACGGTTTTACAACGCCACGTACCAGGGCCAGGCCGTGCGCGTGGTGAGCCTGCTCAAGGCGGTTTCCGAACCGAACATGAACGGCATGGCGGAAATCCGCGTGGCCGAGACCGATGAAGCCCGCGTCAGCATGGCCCGCAGCCTGATGGCCGACACCTTGCTGCGCCTGGGCATGCTCGCCATCGGCGCGCTATTGCTGGTGTGGTTTGCCGTGAGCGCGGCGTTGCGCCCGCTGGAGCGCTTGCGCACGGCGGTGGAAGAGCGCCAGCCCGACGATCTGCGGCCGTTGCCGCTGGTCGAGGTGCAGCTCGAGTTCGGCCCGCTGGTGCGTTCCATCAACCATTTCACCGAACGCCTGCGGGGCCAGTTCGAGCGCCAGGCACAGTTTATCGCCGATGCGGCCCACGAACTGCGCACGCCGCTGGCCGCGCTCAAGGCGCGCTTGGAACTCGGCCTGCGCGCCGAAGACCCGGCTACCTGGCGCAGCACCCTGGAAACCGCCGCGCAAGGCACCGACCGCCTGACCCATCTGGCCAATCAATTGTTGTCCTTGGCGCGCATCGAAAACGGCGCACGGGCGATTGCCGAAGGCGGGGCGCAATTGCTCGACCTCAGCCAACTGGCCCGCGAACTGGGCATGGCCATGGCGCCGTTGGCCCATGCGCGTGGGGTCGCGCTGGCGCTGGAAGCCGACGAGCCGGTGTGGCTGCGCGGCGAACCGACGCTGCTCAACGAGCTGTTGAGTAACCTGGTGGATAACGCCCTGGCGCATACGCCGCCTGGCGGCAATGTGATCCTGCGCGTGACGGCACCGGCGGTGCTGGAAGTGGAAGATGATGGCCCGGGCATTCCGCTGGACGAGCGCGACCGCGTGTTCGAACGCTTCTATCGCCGCAGTCAGCAGGGCCTGGGCTCCGGTCTGGGCCTGGCGATTGTCGGCGAAATCTGTCGCGCGCATCTGGCCCAGATCAGTCTGCATGATGGTGAACCGACGGGCTTGAAAGTGCGCGTCAGTTTTGTCGCCGGTTGATCAGTAGAACATCGACCGCGCTTCATCCAGTTCCGCACGCACGCTGTCGCTGTAAAGGTCCAGGCGCAGTTTCTTGACTGCCGGCAGGTTGGTGATCGGTACATCCGCCAGTGGATGCGCGGTGCCGCGATGGCAATACAGCACGGCGACTTGCACCAGGTCGATATAGTCGAGGCTGGCGGAGTCGCGTTCCAGGTCCAGGTATTGGCCCGGCAGCTTCACCAGCATCTCCGGGAAGTCCCAGCCACGCAGGAGTTTGTCGCCGAGCATTGGGTGGCTTTTCTCGATCATATGGTTGAGGCTGACCGGGTCAGAGAGCAACTCGTAATGGTCTTCGGCATAGGTCAGGATCGGCAGCACACCGATCTGGTGCACCAGGCCTCCGAGCGCTGCCTGGTCCGGCTTGAGCTGGCTGTGGCTGCGGCACAGCGCGTAGCTGACGCCCGCCACTTCCAGGCTGCGGCGCCAGACGTCGCGCATTTTCTGTTCGATCACTTCGGAACGGGCGTGGAAGATCTGCTCCATCACCAGGCCGATCGCCAGGTTGCTGCTGTAGTTGGTGCCCAGCCGGGTGATGGCGGTGTGCAGGTCGGTGACTTCCTGCGTCGCCCGCAACAACGGGCTGTTGACCACTTTGATCAAGCGCGCCGACAGCGCGGTGTCGCGACCGATCACTTTGCTCAAGTGGCTGATGCCGATTTCCGGGTCTTCGGCGGCCTGACGAATGCTCAGGGCCACTTCCGGTAATGTCGGCAGAACCAGGTCATCGTTGTCGATGGCCGCAATCAAAGCCTGTTGGACTTTTTCCGCCAGCTCGTTCATTCATGCTCTCTAAGGTGTTGCAAAGGGGTGCGACGATCAGTGCTGGATCTCTCGATCACGATCCAATTGGTAGGGCAGGTCAAGTAGTTGCAAACCGGGACCTTCGAGGGTGCCTAAATGCACATCACCACTCTCGGCTGCTTCGGCTTGCAGAACCGCCAGAAGTTCCACCATTTGGTCAGCTTTTGCCGCGATCACCACTTCGCCGATCGAGCTGTTGTGGCTGGGAGAAAACAGCGGCGTGCCGGGCTCGGGCAATTCAGCGGCATTCAGGCTCAGGCGGTACAGGCGACGCTTGAGTTTGCCCAGGTATTGCATGCGCGCGACGATTTCCTGGCCGGTGTAGCAGCCTTTCTTGAAACTGACGCCGCCCACGGCCTGCAGGTTGAGCATCTGCGGGATAAACAGCTCGCGGGTCTGCGGCATGACCTGGCCGATACCGGCGCGCACCTGGCCCAGCAGCCAGTCATTCAAGTCAGCCGTTTGCAACTGCGCGGCCAATTGGCTGCGCACAGCTTCGGCTTGCTCGGCGGGCGCCCAGAGTTCGACGCGACCAGGGGATACGCGGATGGCGATCAATTGTTCGCTGCGGACGACGCTGTCGGTCGCGGCCGGCAGTTCCAGGCCCAGGCTCGCCAGGGCATGATCCGCGTTCGCCAGGCCGAAACGTGCCCAGGCGGCGCTTTCGTCGGTGAGTTTGGATTTGGAGAACACCGCGTATTTCTTCAAGTCGGCCAGTTGCGGTTCCAGCAGCTCGGTGGCCATGGCCAAGAGCACGCCATCACCTTGCAGCAGGATGCGAAAGCTCGACTGCATGCGGCCTTTTTGCGTGCAGCGCGCGCCGAGGCTGGCCTGGGTGTCGCTCAGGTAGTTGAGGTTGCAGGTGAGTTGGCCCTGCAGGAACTTGGCAGCGTCGGCGCCGCGGACGGCGAGAACGCCTTCGTGGGTCAGTGGGCAGAAGAAAGCAGAGTCGGCCATGGGTCATCGCAGGTCAAAAAGTCTAGGTGCATCATAGAGGGGCGCCCGACAAATGGATAGTTTCTGTAGGGGGCGACCAAAGCCGACTGTTCCGCTGCCTTGGGGCCTGTATACTTGCAATCTATTTGAGGAGCGTTCCATGGTCGAAGATGTAGAACTCAATCGCCTCTACTGGCACAGCCGTCGCGGCATGCTTGAGCTGGACGTGTTGCTGGTGCCATTCGTCAGAGAGGTTTACTCGACCCTTAACGAGGTGGATCGCAAGTGTTACGTGCGCCTGCTGGAATGCGAAGACCAGGACATGTTCGGCTGGTTCATGGAACGCGCTGAATCGGAAGACCCGGAGCTGCAGCGCATGGTTCGGATGATCCTGGATCGTGTCCAGCCCAAGTAATCCCGCCTTCGAATGCCGCTGGCAGGCCTCGCGGCTGTTGCTGGCGGCCTATCTCCTGGCCCAGTCGTCCGCACTGGGTGCGCTGCTGCTTGTCGATTTGCCTTATTCAAGCCTTGGCCTGTTGCTGTGCCTGGCTCACGCCGCCTGGGTTATCCCGCGCCATATCCGGCTGACTCACCGTTCGTCGATTCGCGGCCTGCGCCGTGACGAAAGCGGGTGGCAGTTGTGGAGCGAAGCGCGCGGCTGGCACCGCGTGCAACTGCGTCCCGACAGCCTGGCGTTGCCGTTGATCGTGGTGCTGCGCTATCGGGTGCAGGGCGAATGGGCGGTGCGGTCGATCTGTGTGCCCAAGGATTCGCAGGCCGCCGATGTACACCGGCGCCTGCGGGTTCGCCTGAAGTTCAGTCGGCGTAGGTGGTTGGCACCAGAATAGTATCGCGGGCCTCGGGCAGCATCTGCGGGTAGTCGAGGGTGTAATGCAGGCCCCGGCTTTCCTTGCGCTCCATGGCCGAGCGGATCATTAGCTCCGCCACTTGGGCCAGGTTGCGCAATTCGATCAGGTCGCGGCTGACTTTGTAGTTGCTGTAGAACTCGTCGATCTCATCCAGCAACAGTCGCACGCGGTGTTGTGCGCGTTGCAGGCGTTTGTTGGTCCGCACGATCCCTACGTAGTCCCACATGAAGCGTCGCAGTTCGTCCCAGTTGTGGGCGATGATCACGTCTTCGTCCGAATCGGTCACCTGGCTCGCGTCCCAGCGGGGCAGGGCGGCTGGGACGGGGATCTGCGGCAGTTGTTCAAGGATGTCCGCTGCCGCCGAACGCGCATAGACGAAACATTCGAGCAGCGAGTTGCTGGCCATGCGGTTGGCGCCGTGCAGGCCGGTGAAGCTGGTTTCGCCGATCGCGTACAGGCCGGGCACGTCGGTGCGCCCGTGTTGGTCGACCATCACGCCGCCGCAGGTGTAGTGCGCGGCCGGCACCACCGGGATCGGGCCTTTGGTGATGTCGATGTTGAAGGCCAGGCAGCGCTCGTAGACCGTCGGGAAGTGAGTCTTGATGAACGCTTCGGGCTTGTGGCTGATGTCCAGGTAGACGCAGTCGATGCCCAGGCGCTTCATTTCATGGTCGATGGCGCGGGCGACGATATCGCGCGGGGCCAGTTCGGCGCGCGGGTCGAAGCGTTGCATGAAGCGCTCGCCATTCGGCAGTTTCAGGTGCGCGCCTTCGCCGCGCAGGGCTTCGGTGATCAGGAAGCTCTTGGCCAGCGGGTGATACAGGCAGGTGGGGTGGAACTGGTTGAATTCCAGGTTGGCCACCCGGCAGCCCGAGCGCCAGGCCATGGCGATGCCGTCGCCACAGGCACCGTCGGGGTTGCTGGTATAGAGGTAGACCTTGGCCGCGCCGCCCGAGGCGAGAATGGTGAAGCGCGCACCGTAGGTGTCGACTTCGCCGCTGTTGCGGTTGAGTACATAGGCGCCGAGGCAGCGCTCGCCCGACAGGCCCAGGCGTTTCTCGGTGATCAGGTCGACGGCGACCCGTTGCTCGAGCAGTTCGATGTTCGGGCGTTGGCGGGCTTGTTCGAGCAGGGTCCTGAAGATCGCGGCCCCGGTGGCGTCGGCGGCGTGGATGATGCGGCGATGGCTGTGCCCGCCTTCGCGGGTCAGGTGGAACTCGAAGCCGCCGTCATCGCTGCCGGCGTGATCGTCACGGGTAAACGGCACGCCCTGGTCGATCAGCCATTGAATGGCTTCGCGGCTATGTTCGACGGTAAAGCGCACCGCATCTTCGTGGCACAGGCCGCCGCCAGCGTTGAGGGTGTCTTCGACGTGGGACTGCACCGTGTCGGTGTCGTCCAGCACGGCGGCAACACCGCCCTGGGCCCAGAATGTCGAGCCATTGGCCAGGTCGCCTTTGCTCAGCACCGCAATGCGCAGGTGGCTGGGGAGGGTCAGCGCAAGGCTCAGGCCGGCTGCGCCGCTGCCGATCACCAGGACATCGTGTTGAAACTGTTGGCTCATTTGAAGGATTCCGCAAAAAGCGATCCACAGGGGCTGGCGCAAACAGGACGCCTGGATCGGCGAATCAAAGGGTCACACGGGCTACTAGTATATAGAGGGGGGGAGCGGCACAATAGCCGCGCATTCGTGGCAATGTGAAATTACGGTGCACGGCCAAGGTAAATGGACCGGTTATTGAAGTGGGAACTTTTTGCATAAGCCCCGACTCAATAGCAGGTTGCCCGAAAGCTGGGAAAACGTTGAGTTTATTGGCCCGTCGGGAGCATTGGACGCGTCAGGAAACCGGCGACAAGATTATTCGCGCAGCCGGCATTGCCCGCGCTGCGTTTTTCGTGTGTGCCAAATCAGTGCATGCCGGAAACTTGCTTGGAGGGGAGAACTTTTGCGGAAAGTCCGAGTCTATGTTTGCAAGCCTGATCGTTCAGTTATGCAAGCCTCCTTCAAGTACAACGAGGAGTGTTCATGCTAACCCAGGAAGAGGATCAGCAGCTGGTCGAGCGCGTTCAACGCGGCGACAAGCGAGCTTTTGATCTGCTAGTGCTGAAATACCAGCACAAAATTCTCGGGTTGATCGTGCGGTTTGTGCACGACACCCATGAAGCGCAGGACGTTGCACAGGAAGCCTTTATCAAGGCATACCGTGCGCTGGGCAATTTCCGCGGTGACAGCGCGTTTTACACGTGGCTCTACCGCATCGCCATCAACACGGCGAAGAACTATCTGGTGTCTCGCGGACGCCGCCCACCAGATAGTGATGTCAGTTCGGAAGATGCAGAATTTTACGATGGTGATCACGGCCTCAAAGATCTCGAGTCGCCGGAGCGTGCATTGCTGCGCGACGAGATCGAAGGCACCGTTCATCGCACTATTCAGCAACTGCCAGAAGATTTACGGACGGCGTTAACTTTACGTGAATTCGATGGTCTGAGTTATGAAGACATTGCGAGCGTCATGCAGTGTCCGGTGGGGACTGTAAGGTCACGGATTTTCCGGGCCCGGGAAGCCATCGATAAAGCCTTGCAACCGTTGTTGCAGGAAAACTAAAGACAGCGGCGACAGCCAAGAGAGGAACCGCCATGAGTCGTGATGCCCTGCAGGAATCGCTGTCCGCAGTGATGGATAACGAAGCGGATGAACTGGAACTTCGTCGGGTGCTCAATGCATTCGGTGATGCCGAAACCCGTGATACCTGGTCTCGTTACCAAGTCGCTCGGGCGGTGATGCACAAGGATCTTCTAATCCCTCGTCTGGATATTGCTGCGGCCGTTTCTGCTGCACTGGCTGATGAAGCCGTTCCGGCAAAAGCTGCGCGGGGGCCATGGCGTAGCCTGGGTCGCCTGGCAGTGGCCGCTTCGGTGACTGTTGCCGTTCTGGCTGGTGTTCGCCTGTACAACCAGGACGAAATCGCCGGTGCCGAACTGGCCCAGCAGACTCAGCAACCGATCATGGCTGGCCCGCAAGTCAAGGGCCCCGCCGTACTGGCAGGCTACAAGGAAAGCTCCGACACTACCGGCCCGATGGCGAACGGTGTGCTTCAAGGGCAATCCGGCTGGCAGGATCAGCGTCTTCCAGGCTACCTGCGCCAACACGCACAGGAATCGGCCTTGAAAGGCACTGAAAGCGCTCTGCCTTATGCTCGCGCGGCAAGCCTGGAAAACCGTTGAACCGTTGAGGAGCACTATGCGCGCCATACCGCTCCTTACGCTTTTGCTCAGTGGTTGGTTTGCACTCCCCGCCCACGCCGATGATGCCCAAGACTGGTTGACTCGACTTGGGCGTGCTGAGCAACAGCAAAGCTTCCAAGGTACGTTCGTCTACGAGCGTAACGGCAATTTTTCTACCCACGACATCTGGCATCGTGTCCAGGACGGTCAGGTTCGCGAGCGGCTTTTGCAGCTCGACGGTTCGGCTCAGGAAGTCGTGCGGGTAGACGGTCGGACGCAATGCGTCAGCGGCACTCTTGTCGCCGGCCTCGGCAATTCGCGTGATGCCCCTTCACGTGCGCTTGATCCGCAAAAAATCGCGCAATTCTATGAACTGGCCGTCATCGGTAAATCTCGCGTGGCCGGTCGAAATGCGGTGATTGTGTCGATCACTCCGCGTGACCAATACCGCTATGGTTTTGAGTTGCACCTGGACCGCGAAACCGCGTTGCCCCTTAAATCCCTGCTGGTGAACGATCAGGGGCAGTTGCTGGAGCGTTTCCAGTTCACGCGATTGAACACCTCGGTCACGCCGGATGATCGCGACTTGCAACCCACTGGCGATTGCACGCCTATTGCAGTGGCCACGGCTAAAGCGCCCGAGGTGCAACCTGCCCAGGACTGGCATCTGGAATGGTTGCCGCCGGGTTTCCAGTTGACCAGCAGCAATGCGCGCAAAGACACCCAGACCAAAGCGACGGTCGACAGTCGGATGTATGAAGATGGGCTGGCGCGGTTTTCGGTATTTCTTGAGCCGATCGGCGAATCCGGCGTTACCGAAACCCGTACCCAGTTGGGCCCGACGGTGGCGGTGTCGCGTCGGCTGAATACGGTGGATGGCGAAATGATGGTCACGGTAGTGGGCGAAATCCCCATGGGCACCGCCGAGCGCATCGCGCTGTCGGTGCGCGGTGAAAAAAAACCAGCCGCCAAGCCGTGAATCGTTAATCTTATGTTCATCCTGGCCTTTCACCCTACGTCCATGCGAGGTTGGCTGCCGAGCATCATGAAATGTCTGGTCCAGCATTTTCACTTGCAAAAATCCCTCATATTTTTTATAGGTCAGGGCTTGTCGGCGCTGACCATGTTTTGTTCGCGGAACGGAGATGTCGGTCACAGTTTCCGGCGTTTCCAGAACCCTGTCGCCCAACCCTGCTCGTCGTAACGGGAGCTGTATGTCGATACCACGCTTGAAGTCCTATTTATCCATAGTCGCCACATTGTTGGTGTTGGGTCAGGCCGTGCCCGCGCAAGCGGTCGAGCTGCCTGATTTCACCCAATTGGTCGAGCAGGCCTCGCCTGCCGTGGTGAACATCAGTACCACGCAAAAACTGCCCGAGCGCAAAGTCTCCGACCAGCAGATGCCGGACCTGGAAGGCCTGCCGCCGATGCTGCGCGAGTTCTTCGAGCGTGGCATGCCGCAACAACGCGCGCCCCGTGGTGGTGGCGGTGGCCAGCGTGAAGCGCAGTCCTTGGGCTCAGGCTTCATCATCTCGCCCGATGGCTACATCCTGACTAACAACCATGTGATTGCCGACGCTGACGAGATCCTCGTCCGTCTGGCTGACCGCAGCGAGTTGAAAGCCAAGCTGGTCGGCACCGACCCACGTTCCGACGTGGCGTTGCTGAAGATCGACGGCAAGGACCTGCCTGTGCTGAAACTGGGCAAGTCCCAGGACCTGAAGGCCGGGCAATGGGTCGTGGCGATCGGTTCGCCGTTTGGCTTTGACCACACCGTGACCCAAGGCATCGTCAGCGCCATCGGCCGCAGCCTGCCCAACGAAAACTACGTGCCGTTCATCCAGACCGACGTACCGATCAACCCAGGTAACTCCGGTGGCCCGCTGTTCAACCTGAACGGCGAGGTGGTCGGCATCAACTCGCAGATCTACACGCGCTCCGGTGGCTTCATGGGCGTGTCGTTCGCCATCCCGATCGACGTGGCCATGGACGTTTCCAACCAACTCAAAAGCGGCGGCAAGGTCAGCCGTGGCTGGTTGGGCGTGGTGATCCAGGAAGTGAACAAGGACCTGGCCGAGTCCTTCGGCCTCGACAAGCCGGCCGGTGCGCTGGTCGCTCAGATCCAGGACGACGGCCCGGCAGCCAAGGGCGGCCTGCAAGTCGGCGACGTGATTCTGAGCATGAACGGCCAGCCGATCGTCATGTCGGCAGACCTGCCGCATTTGGTGGGCGCGCTCAAGGCGGGCAGCAAAGCCAAGCTGGAAGTGATCCGTGAAGGCAAGCGCCAGAACGTTGAACTGACCGTCGGCGCCATTCCGGAAGAAGGCGCGACCCTTGATGCCCTCGGTAGCGCCAAGCCGGGCGCCGAGCGCAGCAGCAATCGCCTGGGTATTGCCGTGGCCGAGCTGACGGACGAGCAGAAGAAGGCCTTCGACCTGAAAAGCGGCGTGGTGATCAAGGAAGTGCAGGACGGTCCTGCCGCGTTGATCGGCCTGCAGCCAGGCGATGTGATCACTCACCTGAACAATCAGGCCATCGACAGCACCAAGCAGTTCACCGACATCGCCAAGGCGCTGCCGAAGAACCGTTCGGTCTCGATGCGCGTCCTGCGTCAGGGCCGTGCCAGCTTCATTACCTTCAAGTTGGCTGAGTAACACCGGCGCATAAAAAAGCCCCGCCTTCGTTTAACGAGGGCGGGGCTTTTTTGTGGGCGGTGGGTTTAGCCCATCATTCCTTTCACCAAGCGTTCCTGTTCGATCAGCTCACGCTGGCGTGCGTCGATACGTGACGACAGTGGGAAGTTGCTGCCGGCACGGCGCTTGGCGAAGTCCAGTTGTTGAATGGCTTGCTGGAAGTCGCCGACCAGGGCGAAGTACTCGGCGCGCGCCTGGTGCAGGCCGATGATATTGCCGGACAAGCCGCGCGTTTCGGCGACTTGGTACCACACGTCCGGATCGTCCGGGCGCGACTTGAGCAAACCGTCCAGGGCCTTTTCCGCATCGGCGGTGCGGTTCTGTTTGAGTAAAAGGTCCACTCGCACCTGGTTCAGCGGATAGTTGCCGGGGTACTGGGTGAGCATCCGGTCAGTGCGTTGCTGGGCATCCGGCAAGCGGTTGTTGGTGATGTCCAGTTCGATCTGCGCCAGGTTGTAGGTAATGTCGTTGGGCGACTTGGCCAACAGCGGGGCCAGGTTTTCCCGGGCTTCCTTGAGCTTGGTCCCCTTGATTTGGGCGATGGCCAGACCATAGCGCGCCACGTCGCTTTTCGGGTTTTCGTCCAGTTGGGCCTGGAAGCGCTTGGCGGCGAGGCCTGGCGTGTCTTCGTATTTCAGCTGCACCCGTGCGCGAATCAATTGATAACGCAGGCTGTCTTCGGTGCCGCCGAGCTTGGCCTGTTCGGCGCGGTTGCGGGTGTCGGCGATGCGCGATTCGGTCACCGGGTGAGTCAGCAGGAATTCCGGCGGCTTGGCGTCGAAGCGGTATTGACGCATCAGGCGCTCGAACATGGTCGGCATGGAGCGTGGGTCGTAACCGGCTTTCTCCAGGTTGAGGATGCCGATGCGGTCGGCCTCTTGTTCATTCTGGCGCGAGAACCGCCGTTGTTCCTGGATCGCCGCGGCCTGGGTGCCGGCAATTGCAGCAATGCCGGCGTCGCCCGCACCGGCTGCGGCGGCAATGATGCCGCCGAGCATCGCGGCCATCATCGGGATCTGCATGCGCTGTTGCGCTTCGACGCCGCGCGCGAAGTGACGCTGGGACAAGTGAGCCAGTTCGTGGGCCAGCACCGAGGCGTATTCACCTTCGGTCTGAGCGTTGAGGAACAACCCGCCGTTGACCCCGACGATACCGCCAGGTGCGGCAAAGGCGTTGAGCTGCGGGCTGTCGATCAGGATGAACTCCAGGCGGCGGTCATTGACCTGGCTGGTCTCCACCAGTTTGTACACGCTGGTTTCGACGTAATCCTTGAGCTGCGGATCGTTGAGCTGCGCCACCTGGCCGCGTAAGTAGGCAAGCCAGGCGCGACCCAGTTGGTATTCCTGTTGCGGCGAGACAATGGCTGAGCTGGCGTCGCCAAGTGACGGCAGGTCGTCGGCAAAGGCCGGGGAGGCCAGCAGGCAGGCCAGCGTCAGCAGGGTGGGGCGCAAAAAAGTCATGCACAGAGCCTTTCGACAAAGAGCTTACTGTAGCCGGACACTGAGCGTCGGACCAGATATTCTAAGCAACCTGAACGCTTGCCCGGAGTAAAACCATGACCGACGCTGTAGCCTTTGATGCCGAACTCGATGCCAGCGGCCTCAATTGCCCGTTGCCTTTGCTCAAGGCCAAACTCGAACTCAATCGATTGGCCAGCGGCGCGGTGCTCAAAGTCATCGCCACGGATGCCGGTTCCCAGCGTGATTTCCGCACCTTTGCCAGGCTGGCCGGTCATACCCTGGTGCATGAAGAAGACGCCGCCGGTGTCTACCGTTATTGGTTGCGCAAGGCCTGAAGCGTCCGCTTCCCACCACCCGAGGTTGATTGATGTTCAAAGTGTTACGAGACTGGATTCAGCGCTACTTCTCCGACGAGGAAGCCGTGGTGCTGGCGGTCCTGCTGTTCCTGGCCTTTACCGCCGTCCTCACCCTGGGTGGCATGCTCGCCCCGGTACTGGCGGGGATGGTGCTGGCCTACCTGATGCAGGGGTTGGTCACCACCCTGGAGCGTCTGCGCTTACCGGGCGCGGCGGCAGTGGGGCTGGTATTTGCTTTGTTCATGGGGCTGTTGCTGGTATTTATCGTGGTGGTCGTGCCACTGCTGTGGCACCAGTTGATCACCCTGTTCAATGAGTTGCCCGGCATGCTCGCCAAATGGCAGTCTCTATTGCTGCTGTTGCCGGAGCGCTACCCGCATCTGGTGTCGGATGAGCAGGTATTGCAAGCCATCGAAGTGGCACGCGGCGAGATCGGAAAGTTCGGGCAGTGGGCGGTGACCTTTTCCCTGTCCAGCCTGCCGTTGCTGGTCAACATCATGATCTACCTGGTGCTGGTGCCGATCCTGGTGTTTTTCTTCCTCAAGGACCGCGCGATGATCGGCCGCTGGGTAAGTGGCTATCTGCCGCGTGAGCGTGCGCTGATCACCCGGGTGGCCGAGGAGATGAACCGGCAGATCGCCAACTACATTCGCGGCAAGGTGATCGAGATCATCATCTGTGGCGGCGTGACCTACATCGCCTTTATTGCCCTGGACCTGAACTACGCGGCGCTGCTGGCATTGTTGGTGGGCATTTCAGTGGTGGTGCCGTATGTCGGCGCGGTGGTGGTGACGGTGCCGGTCACGTTGATCGCCTTGTTCCAGTGGGGCTGGAGCGACCAGTTTATCTACCTGATGGCGGTGTACGGCATCATCCAGACCCTGGACGGCAACGTACTGGTGCCGCTGCTGTTCTCGGAGGCGGTCAACCTGCATCCGGTGGCGATCATCTGCGCGGTATTGTTGTTCGGCGGGTTGTGGGGGTTCTGGGGCGTGTTCTTTGCGATCCCTCTGGCGACGCTGTTCAAGGCGGTGCTGGATGCATGGCCGCGGCAGGAACCGGTGGTGGCGCCCTTACTCTGAAGCGAGGGGAGGGCGCGTGCGCCCTCTCCCGATGATGCTCACGCGTTATGCAAAGCCTGGGCGGCCGCCAGCACGGCGTCCACATGCCCTGGCACTTTCACGCCACGCCATTCCTGGCGCAGCACGCCATCCTTGTCGATCAGGAAGGTGCTGCGATCCACGCCCAGGTATTCCTTGCCATACAGCTTCTTCAGCTTGATCACATCAAACAGCTGGCAAACCGCTTCGTCCTTGTCGCTGATCAGCTCGAACGGGAATTCCTGCTTGCCCTTGAAGTTCTCATGGGACTTCACGCTGTCGCGCGACACGCCAAACACTTCGGTGTTGGCTGCCTTGAACGCTGCGTACTGGTCACGGAAACCCTGGCCTTCGGTGGTGCAACCCGGGGTGCTGTCCTTCGGGTAGAAGTAGATCACCACTTGCTTGCCCTTGAGGGCAGCGAGGCTGAAGGTCTGGCCGCTGGTGGCCTGGGCTTCGAAATCGGCTACGGGTTTGTCGATGACTACCGCCATGGGGGCTTCCTTACATTGGGTTCTGTGGGCGCCACGGCTCGATCAATGCGTCGAGGTTCAGGGCATCGGCGAAGTCGAGGAACTGGTCGCGCAGCCAACTGATCTGCACGCCGGCCGGCAAGGTCACGGTAAACGTGGCGTTGAGCATGGTGCCGCCGGTTTGCGGTGCCTGGTAGGTGTCGCAGGTGAGGTTTTCCAGCTCGACGTTATGGTCGATGAAGAACTGGCACAACTCGTTGACGATGTCCGAGCGGTAGGCCGAACTGACATATGCCACATAAGGCAGGGCCTGCGGGCGGTTTTCCAGCGCGGCACTGCGTACCACATTGACGGTGAAGTCGTGCTTCTTGGCCAGGCCCGGCAGGCCGGTCTCCAGGCGTGCCAGGGCGTCCCAGGTGCCGGAAATCTGCAGCACCAGCGCACTGCACTCGCCATGGCGGGTGAGACGGGAGGTGACGACGGCGCAGCGGTTTTCATGGCTGGCGCGGCACAGGACGTTGGTCAGCTCCATGGGGTTGGCGCCGAGGGCACTGATAACAAGGAATTGTTCGCGAACTGTGGGGGTGGACATGCAGCCTTCCTAAAACGATGAGCGGTCGATACGGTGAGGGCTGTATCGATCAAAGCATGAAGGGTAGCGAAAAGCGTCGCCAAGGGATAGGAGGTGGCGTTTTCATTGCGTGATCGGCGGGTTTTTACCCCGTCTCGGCCCGCACTTTCGCGCAATGATGGCAATGCCCGTCGTTTAGTTGCGCCAGAACGCATCCTCAGGCGGTACTTCGCTTGTACAAGCATCTTGGCGCCAGTACCATTACGGCTCTCTTTTTCCGGCAGGAGCGGTTGCATGATTGCGGGCAGTATGGTGGCACTGGTCACACCCATGGATGCACAAGGTCGTCTCGACTGGGATAGCCTGGGCAAACTGGTGGACTTCCACCTGCAAGAGGGCACCAACGCCATTGTGGCGGTCGGCACCACAGGTGAGTCGGCCACTCTCGACGTGGAAGAACACATCCAGGTCATCGAGTTCGTGGTCAAGCGTGTCGCGGGCCGTATCGCCGTGATCGCCGGTACGGGCGCCAACTCGACGCGTGAAGCGATCGAGCTGACCAGGAACGCCAAGAAAGCCGGCGCCGACGCCTGCCTGCTGGTGACCCCGTACTACAACAAGCCGACCCAGGAAGGCCTGTACCAGCACTTCCGCACCATTGCCGAAGCGGTCGATATCCCGCAGATCCTCTATAACGTGCCAGGTCGCACCGCGTGCGACATGAAGGCCGAGACCGTGATCCGCCTGTCCACCGTGCCGAACATCATCGGCATCAAGGAAGCCACCGGCGACCTGCAGCGCGCCAAGGACATCCTGGCAGGCGTGAGCAGCGACTTCCTGGTGTATTCCGGCGACGATGCCACTGCTGTCGAGCTGATCCTGTTGGGCGGCAAGGGCAACATCTCGGTGACCGCCAACGTGGCCCCGCGTGCCATGAGCGACATGTGCGCCGCCGCCCTCGCCGGCGATGCCGTGACCGCGCGTGCGATTCACGAAAAACTGATGCCGCTCAACAAGACACTGTTTATCGAATCCAACCCTATTCCCGTGAAATGGGCGCTGTTCGAGATGGGCATGATGCCGGACGGTATCCGTCTGCCGCTCACCCGCCTCAGCGAAGCCTGTCACGAACCGCTGCGACAGGCCCTGCGCCAGTCCGGCGTCCTGGTTTAATTGAGGAAGCACTACGCATGAAGCGATTGGCCGGACTTTCCGCACTTGCCTTGATTATCTCCAGCACCAGCGGCTGCGGTTGGATCTGGGGCCCGGAAGGCTACTTCCGTGACCGCGGCAGCGATTACCTGGAAGCACAAGCAACCAAACCGATGCAACTGCCGCCGGACGTCAATGTCGCCAAGCGCCTTGACCCGTTGCTGCCGATTCCGCGCAATGTCGCCGACGACACCGCCAAGGGTGAATACGTGGTGCCGCGTCCACAACCGATCTCGGCCGTGGCGAATACCAGCGACTACAGCCTGCAGAAGAGCGGCGATTCGCGTTGGATCGTGGCACAGCGCCCACCTGCCGAAGTCTGGCCGGTGGCGGTGCAGTTCTTCCAGGACAATGGCTTCCGCATCGACGAGCAGCGCCCGCAGACCGGTGAGTTCACCACTGCGTGGCAGCAGGGCAGCGAGCTGTCCGCCAGCATGGCCAAGCGTTTGCAGTCCGGCGGTATCGCCGCTGACAGCGAAGCCCGTGTACGTGTACGCATCGAGCCTGGCGTGCAGCGCAATACCAGTGAAGTCTATGTGGTCAGCGCCGAGCGTCCTGCCGGCAGCACGTCCAACGTCGAGTTCACCAACCGCTCGGTCAACACCGGCGTCGACGCCGCACTGGTCGACGAGATGCTGGCCAGCATGAGCCGTATTTCCGAGAAGGGCGGTTCGATCTCCCTGCTCGCCGCACGCGATTACGATACCCCGAGCCGCGTCAGCCTCACCGAAGACGGCAGCGGCAACGTGGTGCTGAACCTGGGTGAAGATCTGGACCGTGCCTGGGCCAGTGTCGGTCGCGCGTTGGAACAAGGCCCTTGGCGTGTTGAAGACATCAACCGCAGCCTGGGCCTGTACTACATCAACGTGGCGGAAAAAGCCGAGAAGAAAGACGCCGAGCCAGGTTTCTTCAGCAAATTGTTCGGCAGCGCGCCGACCAAGGAAGAGATCGAAACCCGCGCCGAGCGTTATCAGATTCGTTTGAGCAAGGTTGGCGACAGCGTGCAAGTCACCGTCGAGAAGAACATCAACACCGTTGCGCCAGCTGAAACAGCGCGCAAAGTGTTGGGCGTGATTCAGGACAACCTGGGCTGATCCGATGCGTTTTGCCGTTCTCGGCAGCGGTAGCCAAGGGAACGGCACGCTGGTCGCTCAAGACGACACGTATGTGCTGGTGGATTGTGGTTTCTCGTTAAGGGAAACCGAGCGGCGCCTGCTGCGCCTGGGGGTTCACCCCTCGCAGCTGAGCGCGATTCTGGTGACCCACGAACATGCCGACCATGTGCATGGCGTGGGTTTGCTGTCTCGGCGCTACAATCTTCCGGTGTACCTGAGTCGCGGCACCTTGCGCGGGATGCGCAAACCCATTGAACCCGCAGGCTTCCTGGCCGGTGGCGAGCAGTTGCAGATCGGTGCCTTGAGCATCGATGTGATTGCCGTGGCGCATGACGCCCAGGAGCCGACGCAGTATGTATTCAGTGGCGGCGAGCGACGTTTCGGCGTACTCACCGACCTGGGCTCCTACTGCGCCAAGGTGCTGGACGGTTACCGGGATCTCGATGCATTGATGATCGAGTCCAACCACTGCCGAGACCTGTTGGCTCGCGGTCATTACCCGTACTTTCTCAAGCAACGGGTGGGCGGCGAACTCGGGCATTTGAACAACCACCAGGCGGCGTACCTGGTGTATGAGTTGGGCTGGCAAGACCTGCAACACCTGGTCCTGGCCCACCTGAGCAGCAAGAACAACCTGCCGCAGCTGGCCCGGCAATGTTTTGTCGATACCCTTGGGTGCGACCCGGACTGGCTGCAACTGGCCGATCAAGATTCAGGGCTCGACTGGCGACACATCGCCTAGCCCACCTCACTCAAAGCGGAGCCCATCATGGAAAAACGTGAAGAACTCTACCGCGGCAAAGCCAAGTCGGTATACAAGACCGACGACGCCAACCGCCTGATCCTGCTGTTTCGCAACGACACTTCGGCGTTCGACGGCAAGCGCATCGAACAACTGGATCGCAAGGGCATGGTGAACAACAAGTTCAACGCCTTCATCATGCAGAAACTCGAAGCGGCCGGCATTCCGACCCAATTTGACAAACTGCTGAGCGACAACGAGTGCCTGGTCAAGAAGCTGGACATGATCCCGGTCGAATGCGTCGTGCGTAACTACGCCGCTGGCAGCCTGGTCAAGCGCCTGGGCGTGGAGGAGGGCCTCAAGCTCAACCCTTACACGTTCGAGCTGTTCCTGAAGGACGACGCCAAGGGCGACCCGTTCATCAACGAATCCCACGTCGTGGCGTTCGGCTGGGGCACCGCCGAGCAACTGGCGCGCATGAAGGAACTGTCCCTCAAGGTCAACGACGTGCTGAGCAAGCTGTTCGACGCCGCCGGCCTCTTGCTGGTCGACTTCAAGCTTGAATTCGGCGTGTTCCACGACGGCTCCATCGTCCTGGGCGACGAATTCAGCCCGGACGGCTGCCGCCTGTGGGACAAGGACACCAAGAAGAAGATGGACAAGGACCGCTTCCGCCAAGGCCTCGGTGATGTGATCGAAGCCTACGAAGAAGTCGCCAAGCGCCTCGGCGTACCGCTGTAATCGACGCAAGCATCTGATAGCACGGAAAAAAATCGCTTCGGCGCTTTGCTTTCCAGAGACAGGCTGTTATGATGCGCGCCGTTGGAGAGATGCCAGAGTGGCCGAATGGGACGGATTCGAAATCCGTTGTACCTTCACCGGTACCTAGGGTTCGAATCCCTATCTCTCCGCCATTATTGAATACGACTAAGCCCCTGAAATGGTTGAACATTTCAGGGGCTTTTTCGTTGTTGGGGTTTGGTTTAGGGCAATTCTCAAGGCTCGCCCAGCAGCCTTCCATCACTCATAAGGATTTGGTGATGCGATACCCGCTACCGCGCCTTGTTGCGCGGCTCTCCCACCGCTGCCTACTCAAGCAATGTGGTGGCCTCCGTAGAAGGCACAGCAGGCGTTATTCGGTACGCCGAAGCGCGCACGTACCTGCAGCTTTTGGATAGGGGTGAAAAAACCATGAACTCCCCCCGAAAGCGAATATCACTTCGAGCTGAAAGATGCTTACTTTGTTCGAGTCCGTGTTGATGCTGCCAAACGCGCACCGATTCTCTTTCGAATGTCTTGCCAAAACTGGGGGGCGGGGGGGGCCGTGGTACGCCGGGCTCGAGGGATCTACTCGTGGGAGCCGGTCCCGATCACATGGCACGCGAGGTGGAAGCCGCATTGGCCTGGTTGCAACATCAAGGTGAGTAGGGCCAGCGGTTAGCCAAATTGGCGAGCTTGCGCTATCTACCGGAACGGGAGCTGTCCGTTGCTGAGCAGATGCGGCAGCTGGGACTGGAGCCATCGGCGGATAGGACTTATCGCAACTGGGTCCAGCGACTGCATGATCGAATGATTGCTGAGTTATCGAGACGCTCTGAGAGACGCGGTACTTGACCATCTGTCAGGACAGTTTGCGCCGATAGTGCGTCAAAGTTTTATCACTGTGTCGTTGCGGAAAAACACTTGAAACGCCTACTTTGTAGATTTTCTGTTAGAGAGTAAAAAGATCTCAGGTTGGTTGCTGCATCCCCGCATAGGACGGATCCCCATCGCTATCGAGTTATAAAGGTTGGACGAGTGATGTCATATTTTGTTGAGGTTGACCAAATAAGAGAGCGCCTTTAGATCCTTCGGGATCTCAGTCGCTGTAAATAGTTTTGCAGGTTCAAAGCTAATGAAACCCAATGCTTCTTTGATGACCTGACTTTTGTCTCCTGCTAGTAAAGCACTGGCCAACGAAAAAGTGCTTTCGATGTTAAGGCTGATGTTGAAGCTGGAAGCAACTCTTCGTAGTAGGCCTTTCGTAGCTGAGGCATTGACGTTGGTTATGGATTTTTTGAGGTTTGCTATTGCTGTCACTAAACCTCTCTCGGTGTCTGGCTGAGAAAGAATCAGTTGGTAGATGTCGTCTAGATGATTTCGAAATTCTAATAGTTCATCTTCTCTCTTGTCTTTGTAGTTTAATATGTCGTCGAAAGATGATTCTGGGCTTGGAATCGGTAGGCATTCATAAATTTTTATTTCGATCCCTGGGTTCTTCGTAAGCTGGTTCTCGCTCGGAGAGAGCTTGTGATTCGCCAGGCTCCACTGCCCAGGTTGGACACTATGGCGTATCTTCAGGGCATTTTCGATTAGGTTTAGTTTTGTGTGCTTTGGCTGAAATGTAGAGCCCTCGTCGTGCAGCGTGTGCTCTAAGATCCCAGCGCTCTCGAGAAATTTATCGTCAGGTGTTGATTCAAAACCTATTCTGGTAGTTTTTGGGATGTCAATTTTGTCAAAGTAAAGTAAGTATTTTTTAAAGGTGTCAGGGTGAATGGTTCCTAAGTAGCTAATATTTTTATGTGCGTCGAGATCTAGTGAGGGTGCTATAACTATCCCTCTCATGTTGTTTTCAATAGTCATGTTGTGTGTACTTTATAAGTTGGGTCTGATTTTAAGTTAAGTTATCAGGGGTTGCTGATTGAGTCTAGTGAAGGCTTTTAAAAGTTCTAATTGATAACGTTTCGCACGCATCAAATTTCCCCGGCGATGAGCGAGAGTAAACCCAGGCTCTATAGCTACCACTGGCAAAATACTCGACTCGGCTGGCTCCGGGATCATCCACTTTGTGCTGAATGCTCTCGTCGCGGTCGCACCGGCGCCGCAGTGATCGTGGACCCTTTGATCCCCACCACGGCGACGTACATCTCTTCTGTGGCCGCGACGGCTTCTCCAACGACCCGATCATGGCGGGTGTCTGACTGCAAAATTTTTTTATGATTTCAGTTTGGCGTTTCTGAGTGTGGGGGAGTATCAGGACACGGCAAACAGATGAAACGCACTTGTGTGAGTCCCACCGTGGGACTAGGATCATTCTATGAGAATCATCGCGATCAGCCAGCTCAAGACTTTTTGGCAGAAATATCCGGATTCAGAGCAATCCCTCCTTGCCTGGATTGACGAGGTCAAGAAAGCGAACTGGCAGACGCCCGCAGACATCAAAGGCCAATTTCGCCATGCGAGCGTTCTCAAGAGCCGCCGGGTCGTGTTCAACATCAAGGGCAATGACTACCGGCTAGTGGTCGCTGTGGCCTACCGCTACAGCGCTCTCTATATCAAATTTGTCGGCACACATAAGCAGTACGACGCCGTTGACGCAGATACTGTTGAAATGGAGTAACCCATGAACATTCGCCCCATTCGTACCGAACAGGATTACCAAGAAGCGCTGAAGGCTGTCTCGCCGCTGTTCGATAATGAGCCAGAGCCAGGGACTCCTGAAGGGGATTACCTAGAGGTAATGATTACGCTGATCGAAGCTTATGAAGCGAAACACTTCCCGGTTGACCTGCCCAACCCGGTGGATGCCATACGTTTCAGGATGGAGCAGTCCGGTTTGTCAGCGACAGACCTTGTGCCTGCCATCGGGCGCAAGAATCGGGTTTATGAGGTTCTGAACGGGAAGCGAGCTCTTACGCTGCCGATGATTTGGAAACTGCATGAGATGTTTGGGATTCCGGCGGAGAGTTTGATTAAGCCGGTAAAAGCTCTGTAGTACTGAGCTAGTTTGATTTGCTGAAAAATCCGGGCTTCTGATAAGAGTGCCGGATTTTTTTTGCCTGCCGTTCATGGCTGACCGACATCGGTGGCCGCAAGGGCTTCTTCAACAACCCGATCATGGCGGGCGTCTGGCCGTGAAACGCTGGAAACCCGGACGGCTGCGCGCCGCCTTGCAGCAGTGGCTCGGCGTGCCCATCGGCTTGGCTGAAAGGGCCTTCTGGCAAGAGTGGTTCAGCACCTCCAGCATGGCAAAGCCGTGTCGGTCGATTCCGCCATGCGGCGGGACAGCATCTTCGGAGCTTCGCTGTCAGCGGAAGAGGCCGCAGCGAAGGTCTTCGCCAAACGTCCTATGAGCCTGCTCGTAGTCTAGAAAAGGCTTCGGGGTGTGATCAATCCAGCGAGGCGACTCTAACGGTGTAATGTAAGAGTCGCAAAGCTATTCAGCTGGATGGGTTATTTTTTGAAAATTTGTTTTTTGGGCGGATGAATTTTTTCGTGGAGTTTTTTTGCAACATCTGATCTGGATATTCGCACCAATATACAGAACACGGAGAAAATCGAAATTGCGACGATTGCCAGAAGAAGCCCTCGTTGCCCCTTGAGCCCATTGTTTACATGCTCACGGTATTTGTCCTCGCCAAAGAGCGAGCAGATGATGTTGATGTTTTTTTCTGAGAACTCGTGATTGATAAATTTTTTAAGTGAATCCGGTGACTGGCACTCTTTCTCTGTTAGCGTTGGGTTGGATTTGAAAAAGCTGAATTTAGCATCGCCCTCGGATAGGTAAAATGACGGAGCTTCCGGAGCGTCTTTCAATGAAACCATCAGGTATTTTGCGTTCGTAAGTGGTACTGAAATGCTGATAATTACGAAGAAAAAGAAGAGTAGCGCAAAAAACGCACATTGAGCTTTTTTCGAAAACAGGGCCTCTTTAAATTTTAGGCTGTCAAAGTTTTTCCAGTCTATATATTTTCTTGCTCGTGCAACATCTCTATGGCAGAAGCCATTTTTCTTGATCCATTCTTCGGCGAGTTTGGTGTCAGCCAAGTTCTGTGCGGGTATGTTGAACTCGAATCGGTAGTATTCAACTTCCCTGAGGTTTTTTCGTACTTGTTCGTAGTCTTCGGTTTCAAATTTTGTGGAGCCGCCGAAAAAGCGCCACATTAAGTCGCGTAGGAATATCAGTGAGCCTGAACGTGAATAAATGTACAAAGCTAACAAGCAGATGGCGATACCGCTACCTAAGCTTGCCAGTGTTGCGTAGTTTTCAAATGTCCAGTTTACGATGTTGTCGTTGAAGTTTTGCTGTGACACAGAGTCATCCTTGATTTAGTTCTGATGGAAGGTTTAATTGGCTTTTTAGCCATTAAGCAATAGGCATTTTTAACTCGTCCTTAAGTTTTTTGTGTCTGCGGCGATAGAGGTTTATACCCTACAGGGAGGATAACCCATGTCCGACACCACTCGCGACCAGTTCAAACAGGTTTCCTCCGAGCTGGAGTGTGCCTCCGGCGCCTTCAGCAAACAGGCCGAGGAGACCATGAGCGAAGCGCGCAAGGCTGGCGGTTCATCCGAGCAAACCAAGGCCACCGTGCCTGAGGAATCCGTTGCCTGGATCTCTGGGCTACATTGACCAGAAAATGCAAGGATGCTTCCAGATTTAGCCACTTCGTACCGGGTTGGATATTAGAGAAACCTTGCGAAGGTCTGCACTTCAGTCAGCGCTCGACATTGAGTTTTTGACATGCCACGAACCATTCAATTGTCTTTGAGCCAATTATCTATGTGCGAATGATGCATGGGCTGCGAAAAGTAATAACCTTGGACAAAAAAACAACCCAGGCTAATCAAGGATTCCAATTCCTCGCGAGTTTCCACGCCCTCGGCTATACATTCCAGTTGCATGTCACTGCTCAAAGCAACTAGAGACTTTACAATTTTGTAGCTGGTGGGGTTTTCGTCAATGCCAGTAATAAAGGTTCGATCTATTTTTATTTTAGTGAGCGCCAGCGAAAGTAGTTGGCTAAGGCTGGAGTATCCAGTGCCGAAATCGTCAAGGGCCACTCCGCAACCTAGCCGACAGAACCTGTCAATAGTATGTTGCACTTTAACGACATCCTGCATGATCGCTGTTTCGGTTATTTCCAGGTCCAGTCGCCTGGCGTCGAAATGGCTGGCCTTGATGATTTCGATTATTTGTCCGGCGATTTCGTCTGAAGCACAGTCGTGCGCGGACAAGTTAAAAGAAAGGCAAATGTGGCGGGGCCAGTCAGAGGCAATCAGCAATGCCTTGCCGAGCAGGTGAGTGGTCAGGCGATTTATCAGGCCGATCCGCTCGGCAATCGGAATGAACTGGCCGGGAGGCACGTCACCTAGCTCTGGGCTGTTCCAGCGTGCCAATGCCTCGAACGCTACGGTGCGCCAGCTGCGCAAATCAATCACCGGCTGAAAAACCAGGCTGAATTCGTGCTCGATATCGACCTGGCGTAACGCCTGTTCGATCATGCCTTGTCGTGTCAGTTGTTGAAGGTGGGAAGGTGTGAGCATGAACGTTTACCCCCCAGTTACCCAACCATAGGCAATAGGAGCGGTGTTTTTTGACCTGTAACGACAAATAAATGCTGGGTGCTTCTCAAGCGCGGGTACCTGCAGGCACCAAAAATCAATCGCATTTTCCGGCAGGCATAATTTTCGGCGTCCATGGGAAAATTCCTTAGCAATTCAACATCGTTCAGATAGTCAAAAAATGACTATACTGAAATTGGCTAGAAAATAATAGCAATCTAGCCTTTTTATGATCTTCCTGGGGAGGTGAATAGGTGTAAGCATTTGATTTTAAGTGATATTTCAGATGAAGCAAAGTGCCACTATACGTATAGGCAAGCGAATCAAGCACTTACGACTAGACAATAAATGGACACAGGCCGCCCTTGCCGAAGCACTGGGGTGTGAGTCGATGACAGTGAGTCGTTACGAGAGGGGCGAATACGCCCCTAGCATCGAGATGTTGGAGCGAATCGCTGACGTCCTGGGCGTGGGACTGGATGCTTTTTTCACGAGCCGGGATCACGCTGAACCAACCGCCGCGAACCTTCGCCACTGCCTATGCGACATTGCCTATCAAGCAGATGAAACGTCGCTGAAAGAAATTATTGGCGCCGCAAAAAGGATCCTGAAGAATCGAGAGCCATAGCAGTGCTCGGTTCAATTCACCTAATAGGTGGCGCAAAACACTGAGTAGAGTCAGGCGCGGTTTATTATTTTTTGAAGGTGGTTGTTTAAGCTTTATTAAGTATAGGAACGTATAATGTTATTTCTGTTCCCGCTGCTAGATGAGTGCATCAGAGATGTGTTCGTTGGTATTGATGAACTTTTTTAAAGTTTGGCCTGGCCGGTGTGACAGGTGTCATTAATTGGCGAAGCAAAAACAATGTTTTCAACGAGCTGAACTTTAGTTGACGAGGAAAGAGTCTACAAAGTTCGCCGAAGTCCAGGATGAACAAGCCAAGGCCCTATTGAGTTCGCCTGAGAGAACCGTCTGATAAATCGCTGAATACATTCGACTACCGCGCCAGACGAGCCAGCAGACTGTCGATAAACACTGTTTCTGCGCGACTCATCTTCTGCTCCCGATGCCACAACACATGGATATCCACATCCGCAATCCCCTCGTCCGGCGGTAATCGCCAGAGCAGTCCGTTCTGCACATCCTCCGCCACCACATGAATCGGCAGGCAGCCCAGGCCAAACCCGGCGATGACCAGGCGGCGCACTTCTTCCAGGCTGGATGACGACGCCACGATCCGCCCGCTGAACCCCTGCTGATCGCGGAATATGGTCAACGGCGAGAGCATCCCGCCGATCTGGTCGCTGGTAAAACTGACGAAGTTTTCCGACTGCAAGTCCCCTTCGGCCAAGCCGCTGCGGCCGAACAGTGGGTGGTGTTTGCCGCAGAAAAAACCATAGCGCTGGTGCAGGAACAGATGTTGTTCCAGGCGCGGCTGTGGCCGGCGGTTGAGGCTCAGGCCCAGGGTGGCGGTTTTTTCCAGCAGGGCGGCGACGATGTCGGAGCTGCGCATTACCTCGACCTCCAGGTCGACCCGCGGGTGTTCGCGGTGAAAGTCGGCCAGGAACTCATCGAAGGTGTTGGAGTTGATGCGGCTGATCATCAGCAGGCGCACTTTGCCGATCACTTCATCGCCGGGTTTTTGCAGGGCGTTGCTCATCTGCGAGACCTGGCCGTACATCTCGCCAGCGATGGCGAAGATCTGTTCGCCGGCCTCGGTCAGTACGAAGCGCGGGCCACGGCGGGCGATGAGTTGGCAGTCGAGTTGTTCTTCCAGGCGTTTGAGGGCCTGGCTGATGGCCGGCTGAGTCAGGTGCAGGCGTGCGGCGGCGCGGCTGATGCTCAGTTCCTGGCCAATGACGCGGAAGGTGCGCAGCAGGTTCCAGTCCAGGCGGTCGTTGAGCAGCGGGTGAATATCGCGACGGGTTTCGGGCATGGCGCGGCTCAATAATAAGCAGTATTTATAATTGGAATAATAAATAGAAAATTGACTAATCATAGCCCCGCGACGATAAATCACCCTCAACAAGCGCCATCAGAGCGCATGCGTTCGACCTTTCTCCTGCCAAAAAAATAACCAAAGGAGCCCGCCCCATGAAGCCTTCCGCTTCGCCCCAGCCTCGCCGTGCTGCGGCCGCCGCTTTCATCGGCACCATGATCGAGTGGTACGACTTTTATATCTACGCCACCGCCGCCGCGTTGGTGTTCGGTCAGCTGTTTTTCCCTTCCGAAGATAAATTGTTCAGCACCATGGCCGCGTTCGGCACCTTTGCCGTAGGCTTTTTCGCGCGGCCGTTGGGCGGCATTGTGTTCGGGCATATCGGCGATCGCATCGGCCGCAAGAAGTCGCTGGTGATCACTCTGGTCATGATGGGCGTGGTCACGGTGTGCATCGGGTTGTTGCCGAGCTACGCGCAGATCGGCGTCGCGGCGCCGGTCCTGCTGGTGCTATTGCGCATCGTGCAGGGCATCGCCGTGGGTGGCGAGTGGGGCGGGGCGGTGTTGATGGCCGGCGAGCACGCGCCAAAGGGCCGCCGCAATTTCTTTGCCTCCTTTGCTCAGTTGGGCAGCCCGGCGGGCTTGATTCTGTCGCTGCTGGCGTTCAGCGCGGTGACCCGTTTGCCCGAAGAAGACCTGCTCAGTTGGGGCTGGCGTCTGCCGTTCCTGGCCAGCGCCTTGCTGTTGATCGTTGGCCTGGCGATTCGCCTGGGGGTGAACGAGTCGCCTGAGTTCCTCGAAGACAAAGCCTTGGCCGAAAAGGCACGGGCGCTCAAGCCGGACCAGGCCCCGGTGATCGAGGTGCTGAAAACCGCCTGGCGCCCGCTGCTGCTGTGCATCGGTGCCAACACCCTGGGCATCGCCGGCGTGTATTTCACCAACACTTTTATGATTGCCTACAGCACTCAGCAACTGGGCCTACCGCGCTCGTTGATTTTGGAGTGCCTGTTCGTCGTCGCCATCATCCAGTTCTGCGTACAGCCCCTGGCGGCCTGGGTCGCGGAGAAGGTCGGCGCCACGCGTTTCCTCTGCGCGATGACGGTGCTGGCGATGGCGTCGCCTTACCCGATGTTCGTGTTGGTCAGCAGCGGTGAGGCGCCGTTGATCATCCTCGGCATCGCCCTGGCGGTGGTGTGCATGGCTTCGTTTTATGCGGTGATCGCGGGCTTTGTCAGCGGCCTGTTTGAAACCCGCGTGCGCTACACCGCGATTTCCCTGGCCTATCAGGTGTGCGGTGCGCTGGCCGGTGGCCTGACGCCGTTGATCGGCACCTGGCTGGCCCACGAATACCAAGGCCAATGGTGGCCGATGGCAGTGTTTTACAGCCTGATCGCGGCGGTCTCGCTGGTGAGCGTATTGGCCTTGTCGCGCCGCCACGCCACCGCCCACCGCCTGGAAATGGCCCCTGGTGTTTAATGGAGCGGGTGCAATGTTGAAGATTAAGGGTGAGCGTTTATGGGCCAGCCTGATGGCCATGGCCGAAGTCGGTGCGACCGCGCGCGGCGGCAGTTGCCGCCTGGCGTTGAGCGCTGAAGACCACGCCGGTCGCGAGCTGTTCAGCCACTGGTGCAAGGCCGCCGGGCTGAGCCTGAGCATGGACGCCATCGGCAACCTGTTCGCCCGGCGTGCCGGTACGGATAAGGACGCCGCGCCGGTGATGATCGGCAGTCACCTCGACACCCAGCCGGAAGGCGGCCGCTTCGACGGTGTCTACGGCGTGCTGGCCGGCCTGGAGGTGATGCGCAGCCTCGACGACCATGGCATCCAGACCCGCAAGCCGCTGGAAATCGCGGTATGGACGAACGAGGAGGGCGCCCGTTTCACCCCCGCCATGCTCGGCTCCGCCGTGTTCACCGGTACCTTGGCGCTGGACCAAGCCCTGGCCACCACCGATGCCGACGGCATCAGCGTGGCCGACGCCTTGCGCACGCTCGGCTGCCACGGCAAGCGTGCTCTGGGCGGGGCGGTGGATGCGTATTTCGAAGCCCATATCGAGCAAGGCCCGATCCTTGAGGACCACGCCAAGAGCATCGGCGTGGTCAGCGGCGGCCAGGCGATTCGCTGGCTCGATGTGCGGGTCGAAGGGCTGGCCGCGCATGCTGGCACCACACCGATGCCGCTGCGCAAGGACGCGCTGTATGGCGCCGCGAAAATGATCCAGGCCCTGGAATGCCTCGCCATGGATTTCGCCCCCCAGGGCCTCACCACCGTCGGCGAGTTGAGCATTGCCAAGTCTTCGCGCAACACCATTCCCGGTTTGCTGACCTTCACCGTCGACCTGCGCCATCACCGCGACGCCGACATTGAGGCGATGGAGCAGCAGGTCAGGGCGCGCTTGCAGGCCATCGCGCAGAAGCGCGGCCTGAGCGTCACCATCAGCCCTCACTGGATCAGCCCAGCGACGCCGTTCGATGCCGAATGCGTGGCCTGCGTGCAAGCGGCGGTGGACGCCTTGGGTTACAGCCAGCAGCCCATCGTCAGCGGCGCCGGCCACGATGCCATCCACCTCGCACGCTATTGCCCGACGGCGATGATCTTCATCCCCTGCGTCGGCGGCCTCAGCCACAACGAAGCCGAAGACGTACTGCCCGAGGATGTGCGCCAGGGCGCCGATGTTTTACTCAACGCCGTGTTGAAACGTGCCGGCCAAGCCAACTGACCGCCTCATTCAGGACGACTGAAGACGACCTGCCGGGCCGCAGGCAAGCCAGCGCCCACCGGCGGCGTGTTCACTCAGGAGATTCCCATGCAAACATTCTTCCACCCCGAACAACTCCTGCATCATCCGCGCAGCTACTACTCCCGTGGCCAGATGCGAACGCCGCAGGAAGTCCCCGAGCGTGCCCGCAACCTGCTGCGGGCCGCGCAAACCCTGGGGTTTGAGATTGTGTCACCCGAGGACCACGGCCTTGAGCCGCTGCTGGCGGTACACGGTGCGCCCTACCTGACCTTCCTTCAGGAGGCTTACCCGCGCTGGAAGGAAATCCCTGAAGAGTGGGGCGACGAAGTCATGTCCAACATCTTCGTGCGTGAACCCAACGCCCTGCGCGGCATCCTCGCCCAAGCCGCACGCTACCTGGCGGATGGCAGTTGCCCGGTCGGCGAACGGACCTGGCGCTCGGCCTATTGGTCGGCCCAAAGCGCCGTCGCTGCCGCCAAGGCCGTCCTCGATGGCGCGCCCGCCGCCTACGCGCTGTGTCGCCCCCCCGGTCATCACGCGCGCTTCGATGCGGCGGGCGGCTTCTGCTACATCAACAATGCCGCGGTGGCGGCGCAGGTGTTGCTCGAAGGCTTCCAGCGCGTCGCGGTGCTGGATACCGATATGCATCACGGCCAAGGCATTCAGGAGATTTTCTACGACCGCGACGACGTGCTCTACGTGTCGATCCACGGCGACCCGACCAACTTCTACCCGGCTGTCGCCGGTTTTGCCGACGAGCGCGGCAACGCGGCCGGCGAAGGTTTCAACCTCAACCTGCCGATGCCCCACGGTGCCAGCGAGGCGGTGTTCTTTGAACAGCTCGAACTGGCCCTCAAGGCGCTGAAGGACTTTTCTGCGGATGTGCTGGTGCTCTCCCTGGGCTTCGATATCTACGAACTGGACCCGCAAAGCAAAGTCGCGGTGACGCGGGACGGGTTTGCGCGCTTGGGTGAGCACATCCGCGGCCTGGGGTTGCCCTGTGTGATCGTGCAGGAGGGCGGGTATCACCTGGAGACGTTGGACAGCAATGCGCAGGCGTTCTTCAGCGGCCCGCAGGCTTGGGCGAAGTAACCGAGTATCGGTTTTGTGGAGGTGTGATATCTTTGTGCCATCATATGTCGTGACGATCACGGAGGATGGTATGAAGAAGCTGTTATTGGTCGGGGTTTTGGTGGTGTTGGCGTGTAGCCCGTTTTTTGCCGCGGCGTGTCCGAAGGGGACACATCCGGTCGGGGGCACGGGGTCGCACCACAAAGGTGGGACTTGTCAGTAGTTGATGGCTCGACAAGGCGTGTGAAGTCGCGGTTCGAGCGTCAACCCCGTGCGGGTGCGCTTGAGGGCAGTTAACCGATGCCCGCAGCGAAAAGCCTGCTGAACCGAGCGTTCTGCAGGCTTTTTCGTTTCAGATGGAGAGATCAGGTTCTTTCCCGTGCAGGGATTTTTCCGCATACGCAAATCTCCCTGTAATCCTGCATGACTGATCGCAGGCGCACGCGGGGAAATGGATGACGTCTCTAAAGTCCTGATCCTGGCTGCCGAAATGCTCTTGTATGACATCTGATCACTAATAAAAGAGCCTCGAAAAATGTCCTTACGTAGCCTGTCCATCGCCCGTCGCGCGGGCCTGGGTTTTGCCCTGATTGCTTTGCTGGTGGCCGTACTCGGTTTTTTTGCGCTCTCGAACATGGCCAGCATTCGTGAAAGTGCGGTCCAGGTCGAGCGTGGGCTGGTGCCTAAAATGCGTCTGGTCTCGGATATCCGCGAGATCATGTTGCGCATTCGGACCATCTCTTTGCGCATGGCGCTGGACCCGAACCCGGCAAGCATCCCGCAATACCGCAGCCAGATGGACACGCGCAGCCAGGACCTGAGCAAAAAGCTGGCCGACCTCGACGCCGTGATCGACAGCCCCGAAGTGCGCGCGTTGTATGAGCAGTTCCAGGTCTCGCTGCGCCAGTACCAGCAAGGGCTGACCCGCTCGTTTGCGCTGGCCGACCAGCAACAGGGGGCTGAGCTCAATAAGTTGCTGTTGGTGGATATGAAAACCGTGGTCGATGGCTCCGGCGCCCAGCTCAACGCATTGGCCGACTATTACAACGCGCAGATCAACCAACAAGGGCTGGCGGCCGAGGCGCAGTATGGCCGTTCGCGCACGATGGTCTTCGGCTTTGTGCTCCTGGCCGCCTTGAGTACCGTGGCGCTGGCCTGGCTGCTGACACGCAGCATCGTCGGCCCGCTGAGCCATGCGGTGCGGGCCGCGGAAAACGTTGCCCGTGGCGACCTGACCGAAACGGTGGCGGTGACCGGCGACGACGAAGTGACCCGCTTGCTCGTGGCGCTGCAGAGTATGCAAGCCAGCCTGCGCGGCACCTTGCAGCTGATTCGCCAGTCGGCCGGGCAGTTGGCGTCGTCGGCTACCGACCTGAACGGCATCACCGATCAAAGCAGCCGCAGCCTGCAAAAGCAGACCGCGGAAATCGAGCTGGCCGCCACTGCCGTCAATGAGATGACTTCCGCAGCTGACGAGGTGGCGCGCAACGCGGTGTCCACCTCCGAGTCCACGCGGGTGTCCAATGAAACGGCGCGCGAAGGCCAGCATCGCGTGGGCGAAACGGTCAGCGCGATTCAAGCCCTGAGCAGCAACATCGGCGAGACCTCGACCCTGGTGCAACACCTCGCCGAGCAATCGCGGGATATCGGCAAGGTACTCGACGTGATTCGCTCCATCGCCGAGCAGACCAACCTGCTGGCCCTCAATGCCGCCATCGAAGCGGCGCGGGCCGGGGAGTCCGGACGCGGTTTTGCGGTCGTGGCCGACGAAGTGCGCGCCCTGGCGCACCGCACCCAGCAATCGACCCTGGAAATCGACCAGATGGTCAGCGCCATGCGCGCGGGTTCCGACCACGCACTGACCTCGATGCAGTCGAGCACCGCACGCGCCACCGACACCCTGGCGTTGGCGGAAGGCGCCGGCGGCGCCTTGAGCCAGATCACCGATTCCATCGACCAGATTCACCAGCGCAACCTGGTCATCGCCAGCGCCGCCGAGGAGCAGGCCCAGGTCGCCAAGGAAGTCGATCGCAACATCGTCAACATTCGCGACTTGTCGGCGCAATCGTCTTCCGGCGCCGGGCAGATCAACGGCGCGAGCCGGGAACTGGCGCAACTGGCGGTCGCACTGAACGAGGCGGTGGCACGCTTTCAGCTGTAGTGAAGTGCGCCGCGAGTGGCGGCGCGCAGGATGGCGCTAATTCAGCGTCGGTTCTTCCACGATCCTGATATTGACCGCTTGCCACTCGCCCCCCGGCCCCCGTTCCAATTCGTAGGTGACGGTTTGCCCTTCGCGCAGCACCTGACCACCCTGGGCGGCGGCGCTGGCTTTTTTCACGCCGCGTAGCGACAAGACGCGCTTGCCGCACGGTTAACGATCGTCCGGGGTTTATATCGTCCGAATGGGATACACATAGACGGGAGGAAGTGCTGCGACTTTTCCGTCGCTGTCTTTCGGTCCTATACCATCGAAGAAGATGCTTACGATGAGCCTGACATGCGCCGCCAACAGCTCGTCCGACGGGCGGAAATTCGAGACCAGGGTATCAAACTGGGTACCCGGTGCTGTCAGTCGGATCAGCAGTGCGGCATATCGTTCGGGGTCTTCGACACGATAACCGCGAGTAGTGGCCACCTCGACGATGAGAGACGCCAAGATCCGGATCACGTCCGGCATTCCTGACTGAACCTGCTCAAAAATGGCCTGCAACTCGCTGCGTCTATCAAGCTCGGCAATGAGAACACGGAAATAAGCTGTCAACTGAGGGGCCGATGCAGCCTTGACCACCTCGATCAGCGCAATGATGAGCTGCTCTTGCGGATCGGCTACCGATCGGTTTTCGACCACGCAGCCCAGGTCGATCGCGAAGTCTGAAGCGGCCTCTGCCATGACGGCGTGGAATAACTTCAGCTTATCCGAGAAGTGTGCATACACCGTTGTCTTTGAAACGCCTGCCTTGGCTGCGACGGCGTCCATGGACGTTCGCTCGTACCCGTTTGCCAACAGAAGATCGACGGCAGCGGCCATGATCAACTCTCGTTTTGATCTGGAAGTCTGGATTCGTGGGTGAGGCATTCTTCAGGTCCTACATCAATGTCGCATTGGGAAGGCGCTCACAGAGGGCGCCGACCGTCACCGGCCTTATAGCTTATAAGCAGGGGCGAATCAAAAGCTTAGTCCCATAAGCTCCTTTCACGGAAACGCGATCTCCTTACCTTCGGCAAAAAAGCAATTGACAGGCTGTACTGTACGGTACAGTCTATATTCAGTCGAAGTTCTTGATCAAAAAAATAAGAGGAGCTCAAGATGTCCAGTAACTTGTCACCGATGCCTGGCGTGCCGCTTGTGTCCAGTGGTCTGAAGGGAGGGCCACGAAAGTGAGTGGATTCAAGATCGTCAACGCCATCGCCGAGATCAGTGATCCCGCTATCTATATGAACTGGCTTGATAACGACGAGTACAAGGCTGCTGTCGCGGCCGACCCGTCGCCAGAGCGCACAGCGATCAAGCGGTTGCTCATTGAGTTCGAGGCCGACCTTTCCCGAATAGTCCGTGACAATGTGGTGCAAGAACGGGTCGTCGAGGTGATGACCAAGTACATTGCCGATGACTACATCCAGCACGACCCGAACGCGTTCGGCCATGGCCGCGACAAGCTTATCGAGCAATTCCGGCTCGTGCCCATAGCCGGTTCGACACCGCCCCCTGTGGTGAGTGTCATTCTCGACGGAGAGGTCGGCTGCATCATGATGCGCGAACTCGCACCCGATCCAGTTGTGCCTGGCGCAACCTACGAGTGGAATATCCTCACCGTCTTTCGGGTCCACAACGGCAAGATCGCCGAGCATTGGAGCACCTTCCGCAAAGTGGTGCCCGGCCAGAACCCGATGGGAAATTGAAAATGGGGTCTATGGACGAGCCCTCGCCGATGCTTGCACTCGTTCTACCGCCAGGACCCCGTCCCTGACCCAGCCTGACTCTCAACCACAATAACAAAGTAGAGTACAACTGATGACCTTGGACATTACACCACCCGTAGGAGGTCCCCCTTCGGGATTGCCGCCGCTTGGAGGGCCTTTGGCCCGCCAGACGAAGTTTTCAGAGTCGCCCTACCTAAGCGAGGTCGGGCGTCGGATGCGCGATGAAATCCTCGAGTTGCTGCCGCTGTTGCGCAAGCACGCAGCCGAAGGCGAGCAACTTGGAGCGCTGGCGCCGGCCACCCTTGAGGCTGTCCATCGCGTAGGTGCCTTTAAGATTACGATCCCGATCGAACTTGGAGGGTCCGCACTGGGTGCGCGCGACTCGGCGGAGATCGTGAAAGCGCTCGGTCAGGGCGATGCCTCAGCTGGTTGGCTTGTGATTGTCTCGAGCGCCGCCAGGAACGCGCTGGGCTTCGATCCGAAGGCTCGCGATGAAGTTTTCGCCTGCATCTCCGACTGGGTCGGGCCAATCATGTTTGGCGCCACTGTCTTCGCGCCAAAGGTCGGCGACGGCCGTAAGGTCGACGGCGGCTACATGGTGAAGGGGAAATGGTCCTTCGGCAGCGGTAGCAAACACGCAGCCTGGGGTGCCGTCGGATTCGAATACGACGATGCGGCAAGCGGAGAACGCCGCCGCGCGATGGGGATACTCTCGCACGACCAGTATACGATCGTCGATGATTGGCACGTCATGGGTCTGCAGGCGACGAACTCGAACAGCGTCCGAGCGGACCAGGAAGTCTTCGTGCCGGACTACCGCATCGTCCACACTAACGACCTGCCGCGACTGACGGAAGCGCTGCGCGGAAAGTACTCCGGAATGGCCTTCAAGCACAGCATGATTGGCAGCATGGTCGCCACTACGTGTTCCTTCGCTGCGCTGGCGGTCGGTATCGCAGAGGGTGCCCTGGACTCGTTCCTCGAGCAGGCGGCGAAGCGGCCACCTTTCAACCTCCCGTACAAGACGATGTCGGAAATGGCGTCAATCCAAGTCGTTGCTGGCAAGGCCCGTGCCGTCATCAACGGGGCCAACGCGGTGCTCTGGCGTCATGCCGACGAGATCGACCGGCGAGCGGTCGCACAGGAGGAATTCTTCCCGTGGAATGAGCCCGAGATCACGATGGACCTGGTCCACCAAATCCATGAGTGCCTGCGCGTTGTCGACGGCTTGTTGCTTGCGCTTGGCTCGTCGGCTGTCGTCCTCAGTAATCCGATCCAGCGCGCCGTGCGCGATATCCATGTGCTGGCGACGCATGGTGCGTTCCGCATCGATCCAATGGCTGAAATCAATGGACGAGACCTGTTCGGTTTTGAGCCTTTCCCGATGATGGCTGCCCTCAGTTCTCCTCTTCCGAGCGCCGGCTCGCCACAGGCTCCGCCGTCAGCCGGGATGCCACCTCGGATGCCGCCCGAAGGGATGCCTCCTCGTACTTAGATTCGTCGCGATAGTGCTCAAACGCAGTCACCAATAAAAATAACTGAAGCGCGGCCTCATTGACGCCCGCGTGCACTGAGTTCAAGGAGTTCAGATGTCTCAAGCGAATCTATCTGTAACGACGGGATCTCCCGCAACGCCGTACCCAGATGGAGTAATACCGACGCGCGATGGGGCTCAACCGAAGGTCAGTTGGAGGCAGTACTTCGCCGACTTCATGAAGTCGTCCGGCCGAGCCAAGGGCGCACTCATCGGCAGTCTCATCCTCGTGGCCATGGGCCCGGCCGGTCTTTCGGCACTCACCCCGTTCGTGGTGCCAGCCTTTGCAATGAAGACGGGCACGCCACCGCCGGAAGCGATTCTTCTCTTCGTTACCCTGCCACTGTTCATCGGCCCGCTCGTCCTGCCTATCGCCGGACGTTGGGTCGATCGGCTAGGCGCTCAGCGCATTGCCTTCCCTGCGCTGATCCTGTATGCGATCACTACGGCGATCATCCCCCTCAGCGCGGGTACGACCTGGCTGATGGGGGCGCTCCTCGTTCTCGCGTCGACCTTCGGATTCGGTGCAAGCTTGGGCATAGCCTTCAAGGTGATCTCGGGGTGGTTCCCCGAGCACCGCGGAATCGGTTTTGGCCTCGTCGGGGTAGCGTCCAGTCTCTTCAGCGCCGTCTTCTCCCCACTGTTCCAGTGGCTCGTGAACGGTAACGCGCCAGCATTGCCACCGATGATGCCGGGCATGAGTAGCGGCGCGCCACCGGGCGAACTTTCCAGAGGGGCGATTTCCGCCGTCGACCCAGCCGTGTTCGCGGGATTTGGCTGGGACGGCACCTACTATATGATCGCGATCGCGATCGCCGTCATCGGTATCCCAGCTGTCCTATGGCTCATCTGCGAACCGAAGGTGAGCATGACAGCGGTCATGCCGACTACCGTGGATGCCAGTCTGCCCGGCGTGCCGTTCAAGAAAGCGGTTGCGACTCGTGCATGGATTTCCATCACGCTGTTTCTCGCATTAGCTGCCGCAGGACCGATTGCGCTACGCCTTAACGCGGTGGACTTTTACGGCGAGGCAGGCATCGATCCGGCAACTGTCTCTCTCGCGTTGTCCGTACTCTTCAGCACGTCGGTCCTCGGACTGCTCGCCGCCGGGACTGTCCTCGACCGAGCGAGCCGTCCATGGGTCGCGGCAGTGCTCCTTGCCGCAGTACCGATTGGTCTGGCGCTCGCGCTCGTCAATAGCGGTTCTGTTGTGCTCCTCTATATCTCCATGTCACTGCTCGGCTTCGCAACCGGCGCAGAGTCGACTCTTGCTCCTACATTGATCGCCAGGTACTTCGGACTGAAGTCCTTCGGCGCATTGCAGGGGCTGACCCTTGCGATCACCTCACCGGCTTTGGCGCTGTCCCCCTTCATTGTCAGTGTGATCAAGACAAGTTCCGGCAGCTACACCGTTCCTCTCCTGATGCTTATCGCAGCCGGTGTGATCGCGGTCATTCTCGCGGCTATGCTCCCGAAGTTTCCCAAGCCATGGGTGCTCCAACCGACCCAGGAGGAGAAGGTGCCTGGTCGGATGACAACGGTCTCATAACCGCCACGGTCGGCTGGAGGGATCCAGCCGCCTGCTGCGTCGGCAGACCAGCGTGCTTTTTTGCGCGGTGCTGTTGAGGCCCGTTCGGCATTGAGGCTTTTACGCGTCGACGGCCTAGGGGTTAGGGCCGAGCGGATAGAGGTAGGCGGAGGGCAGTGCTGCGACTTTTCCGTCGCTGTCTTTCGGTCCTATACCATCGAAGAAGATGCTTACGATGAGCCTGACATGCGCCGCCAACAGCTCGTCCGACGGGCGGAAATTCGAGACCAGGGTATCAAACTGGGTACCCGGTGCTGTCAGTCGGATCAGCAGTGCGGCATATCGTTCGGGGTCTTCGACACGATAACCGCGAGTAGTGGCCACCTCGACGATGAGAGACGCCAAGATCCGGATCACGTCCGGCATTCCTGACTGAACCTGCTCAAAAATGGCCTGCAACTCGCTGCGTCTATCAAGCTCGGCAATGAGAACACGGAAATAAGCTGTCAACTGAGGGGCCGATGCAGCCTTGACCACCTCGATCAGCGCAATGATGAGCTGCTCTTGCGGATCGGCTACCGATCGGTTTTCGACCACGCAGCCCAGGTCGATCGCGAAGTCTGAAGCGGCCTCTGCCATGACGGCGTGGAATAACTTCAGCTTATCCGAGAAGTGTGCATACACCGTTGTCTTTGAAACGCCTGCCTTGGCTGCGACGGCGTCCATGGACGTTCGCTCGTACCCGTTTGCCAACAGAAGATCGACGGCAGCGGCCATGATCAACTCTCGTTTTGATCTGGAAGTCTGGATTCGTGGGTGAGGCATTCTTCAGGTCCTACATCAATGTCGCATTGGGAAGGCGCTCACAGAGGGCGCCGACCGTCACCGGCCTTATAGCTTATAAGCAGGGGCGAATCAAAAGCTTAGTCCCATGGCCTCCTTTCACGTAAACGCAATCTTCTTGCCGTCGACAAAAAGCAATTGACACGACTGTACTGTACGGTACAGTCTAGTTCTGGCCGAAGTTCTTGGCTAAAAAATAAGAGGAGCTCACAGATGTCTAGTAACTTTTCGCCTATTCCCGGTATGCCACCTATTCCCGGTGGGCCAAATATTTCCGGGATGCCACCACCCGGAATGCCTCCAATGCCCGTAGGTATGCCGCCGCCGCCCCCAGCAGGGCCCGTCGAGTCGCAATGGTTGACCGATTTGGGCCGCGAGATCCGGGATAAGGCCAGAGCACTTATTCCGCTTATTCGGGAACAGGCGCGCCAAGGCGAGGAGATTGGTGCGCTGACGCCGGATGTTCTCAATGCGCTCGAAGCTATCGGCGTATACAAGATGGCTATGCCCACCGAATGGGGCGGCTACGCGTTGGGAACGCGGGATCTGGTCGACATCATTGCCACGCTGGGCGAAGCAGACGGCTCAGCCGGATGGGCTGGCTTCGTCGCGGTAGGGGTGAAAAACCTGCTGGCGCTCGATGCTGAGGTTGTCAAAGAAGTTCTTGAAGATACGCGAGACTGGGTTGGTCCGACCGTCGTTGGCGCATCGGTTTTCGCAACAAAAGTCGGCGATGGTCGCAAGGTAGACGGCGGCTGGATGGTGAAAGGCCGCTGGGCTTTCGGCAGCGGATGCAAGCATGCCAAATGGGCGATGTTGGGGATCACTTACGATCCGAAGACCGCAGGCGGTACCGGGCGTGGGGTTGTCGTCGTCGATCGTTCGAAGTATGAAATCCTCGACGACTGGCATGTCATGGGGTTGGCGGGCAGCGCCAGCAATAGCCTGGCCATCGCCGAAGAAGTATTTGTGCCCGATCATCGATTCCTCGACCTGGCCGAATACCCTGTGCGCTTTCAGCATCTGCACACCCGTTACCAGGGCACCGCTTATCAGCAACGCGGGCTCGCGATGCTTACGACTGTTTCCTTGTGCGATATGTCGATTGCGCTCGGCATGGCCCGCGGCGCACTGAACTGCTTTGTGGAGCAGGCCAAGAAACGCCAACCTTTTACACTTCCCTATCCGACAATCGCAGACATGGCGTCGGCGCAAGTCGCTGCCGGCAAAGCGCTCGCCATGATCAACGTCTCTGCGGCTGTGATCGAGGGTTATGCCGATCAGGTTGATGCCAGGACAGCTGCAGGCCTCGACTTTACGCCTGATGAAGACTCGGAAATCAGTCTGAACCTCGCTTACGTCGCCAGCCTTTGCGAGGACGCTATCAACCTGCTGCAAAAGACAATCGGCTCATCGACTGTGTCGCTGAGCAACCCAATTCAGCGTTTTGTCCGCGACGTTCGCGTCTTGAGTTCGCATGGCGCCGTCCGACTGGACCCGCAAGCCGAGGTCAATGGGCGGCGGCTTTTGGGGCTCAAGCCGTTCCCCATGTTCGCCGGCGCGGTGCCAGAGCGTTCCAATACTGAAGAAAAGGGGCTGTAAGTACATGACTGATTTCACAATCATTGACGGCATCGCACAGATCCACGACCCGAAGCTCTATGAGACCTGGCTGGACAGGGAGGATTACCTGGCGGCAGTGTCGGCGTCACCATACCCGGAAGTCGCCGCAATCAAGCGCCTGTTAATTGATTTTCAGGTCGCTCTTGCCAAGATGGTTCGTGCCAAGGCTGTCGAGGACAATGTCGTCTCGGTTATGACGCAGTTCGTCAGCGATGACTATATCCAACATGATCCGAATGCGCTCGGTAACGGCCGGGACAATCTGATTGAGTATTTCCGAAAAGCCCCCTTGGATAGAGGCACGGCCCCACCGGTGGTGAATGTGACCGTCGAAGGGGAACTGGGGTACGTGATGTTCAGGCATCCGATGCCGGACCCCCTTGTGCCAGGGCAAACCTACGACTGGTACATCCTCACCGTCTTCCGGGTACGAGGTGGAAAGCTCGTTGAGCATTGGAGCGCCTTCCAAAAAATGATGGCGCCCATCCTTCCGAAACCGTCGGCCTAAGCGAAGTTGGCGCCCTAACGCGACATTTGCGGTCAGGCCTGGCGATAGTCTGCATGTCCCTGTTTGAACATCTGAGAATAGGCTGAAGAGCGGGGCGGTGAACTCACTATAGGTCGACGTCGCGATGTCGCAACCGTAGGTGGAGCCCGGAACATTCCGGGTTTGCGAAACGGACCTGAGAAAAGTTGTTCGCAAACAGATAACGAACCAGAAGTAACGATGAAGTTCGCGCATCGGATTCATCCGTGAGTTGGAACCATGGATGGGCTGCAACTCGATCGCGTAACTCACCTCACGGCAACTGAAGTGCTGCGATCCTCGAAATAACGAAATGAGTAACAGGCGTGCATTAATAAAACCAATAAAAACCAATACAAAAGGAAAAAATTCCTATGGGACAGGCGCAGGTTTCTTCAACTTCCCCGTTTCAAAAAAAAACATTGCGAGCCTATTTTTCAGACTTGGTTGGGGCACCCAGAAAAGCCCGTATGGCGTTGGTGGGATCCCTGATCTTGATGGTCATTAGCCCTGCAGGTTTTTCGGCGATTACCCCTTTCGTGACGGCTGCCTTTTCGGCAGCGACACATCGAGCACAATCTGAAGCGATCCTGATCTTCGTTGCGATGCCGCTGCTGCTCGGTCCGCTCATCCTGCCGATTGCAGGCGCGTGGGTGGACCGCTGGGGGGCGAGAGCCGTCACGATTCCCGCGGTGACTCTATACGCGGTAACCACGGTGCTGATTCCCCTCGTTGGCGAATCGCTGTGGTTTCTGGCGCCTATGATCATCCTGGCGGCGATGTTTGGTTTTATGTGCAGCCTCGCCGTGGTCTTCAAAGTCATCACTGGCTGGTTTCCAGAGCATCGGGGGATCGGTTTTGCGCTGATTGGCATCCTTTCAAGTTTTACCGGGGCAGTATTTTCGCCATTGTTCCAGTGGTTGATATATGGGAGCGCCGGCAGCGACGGATCGGTTGCTGCGCTCGGCCAAGCTGGTGGCATCGGTTGGAGCGGGGCTTACTTTGTAATGGCCGGCTTGATCGCTGTGCTGGGCATTCCCTCAGGGCTCTTGCTCATTTCAGAACCCACCGGTCGATCGCCTGACAAGCTCCTTCCCATGCCCGTACCGGCGCTGCGTAAGAATGATGCGGCCGGCATCCCCCTCGGGGCCGCCATCAAGACAAGGACCTGGCTATCGATCACGTTCTTTCTGGCGATCACTGCGGCGGGCCCGATGACCGTCCGACAGAACTCCGTTGATTTTTTCCAACAACGTGGCTTTGATTTAGGCGACATCGCACTTTCGCAATCCATTCTATTCATGGCTTCGATCTTGGGCCTTTTTATCGGTGGCACGGTCCTCGATCGCAGTCGCCGGCCCTGGATTATTGCACCTTTGCTCGCGATGGTTCCGATGGGGGTGGTCATCGCTTACGTCAATCAAGGCTCGGTGTCTTTGTTGTATGTGGCAATGGGCGCTCTGGGGTTTGCTACCGGTGCGGAGTCAGCGCTCGGCCCCTACCTGGTTGCTCGCTATTTCGGCCCCAAAGCCTTTGCACAACTTCAGGGTTTAACGCTGGCAATCTGTTCGCTGTCTTTTGGCCTGACACCTTTCATTACCAGTGCAGTAGCGCAAGCGGTCGGAAGTTACTTCATCCCGTTTGCTGTCCTGACTGGACTTATGATGGTCGCGGTGATGTTGGCGGCGCTCCTACCGGATTACCCGCCGGAATGGCCCGTCCCGGTTGAGCTTTACGCAAAGTAAACAACCCGTGCTCATTGACGGCGTGGTTGCCGGATCCGTTGTGTTCACCAACGATCTCTCGCAACACGCCATGCATGGGTACGCTGAGTAGTGCGCTGCTACTCAAACTTCATGTACTTGGCAACGTATTGATTCGACGCAGGGCTGGCGTTTCAGTACGAAGCGCTCGAAAAAGGTTCTTCACTCAATCCCGGGAAACGCAGAAATAAGAACGCCGATTTGTTTGATGATGTTGGTGCGCACAAACATATCTAACAAACCGGCGTTCTTATGCGCGGTAGTAATGTTTTCCTTCCTTTATGAGCGGGCTTTTCCATTGTCTCGATCAAGCCTGTCGGCGACGCGCCACAGATCGATCTGATTCTCCATGCCTGCGCGTTTTGCTCAGGCGTGTTGATTGTCGTGATTTTGGGAAGCGCGTGGAGGCCGGCAGTCGGCTGGGTCGCTATGCCCGCATGACGCGCCGCGAGGCCGATGCACACGGGGCAGTTGGAAGGGATAGACAAGCGAATAAAGGTCACTAAGCGGACGGTGTGCAGTTACCGGGATAACGAATTCTTTTTCATGAGGATCAAGACCGTCTTTCTCGGTAATCCGTGATGAGCCAAAAAAAGGGGGCTACTACGTAGCCCCAACGGGAGCAAGCTCCCTTGCCAGAGCGATTCAAACCTGGAGTGGATGGCATTGCCGCAAAGCGGTTTTTTTCATAAACAGCACTCCGATCATCGATGTGCCTAGGCTCAGGCCACAGCCTATTCCACGGGCCGAATGACGTTGGCGCTGACGCCAATGCCTGGTCCGGAAAATTCGATCATCTCTGCGCCAAGGTATTCGAGGATTTCAAGATCCGCCAAGCCGTTGATCACTTGGGAGGTGGTCGGCAACTGTTCGAATGTTGCGCGATTCCACTTCACTGAGCCTCCCGTACCTCTCCACTTGCGGAAGTTCGCGTCGGTGAACTTGATTGGCGAGGTGTCGCCCGTCGCGCCCGGCAAAGGTTGCGAAGTGGTTGCATAGGCGATATCGCAGCCGCCGCTACCCAAAGGACCGGTGCGCGGCATGTATTTATAAAACAGCGTTGCGCCTCCGGGGCCGGGGAGTCGTTTGTCACCCGCGGTTTCGGTAAGGCCGTTCAATTGGATGTCGAAGAACTTGAAGCCAAACCACGATGCCTCCCCGCCAGCCGTACCCGCTTCATGATCGATGTCTAGCAGCGGGATATCGGCAAACAACTTTGGAAAGCCCAGCTCCTCACGGCCCGTCATAATGGCATCTGGAATGCCCTCAAACAGGACCGGACAGAACGAGCCTTCGATCCTTTCCGTCGTGCCGGTATAGACGACCGGAATTTCCACGTTGAGGATGCCGTAGCCGCGACCGGCCAGCCACCATAGATTATGGAAATAGGCCAACGAAACATGAACCTGTGGCTCGCCACGCAGAGCGAAGCCGGGGGGCAGGATACGCTCCAGGCTCGATCGCTCGGTGCGGTAGCTCACGGTCATCCACTGGGCGTTCATCGTGCCTGTTTCTTCTGGGCTCCAGAGGTTGCCGTCGGGTTTCTGGCGTGGGCCTGGCGCAGGCCCGAACACTACGGGCATGCGATAGCGCACGCCGGGCTTGAATTCGAACGTCATGGGACGTCTCCTGTTTTTATCGGTTTTAGAATGGATAGTGGCGCGGCGTCGTCTGAAGCGTCAGCCAGCGCAGCTCGGTGAATTCATGTATGCCCGCGCGACCGCCGAAGCGACCGAAACCGCTGCCCTTCACACCGCCGAAAGGCATCTGCGCCTCGTCGTGCACCGTCGAGCCGTTGATGTGGCAAATACCCGACTCAATGCGCTTGGCCACCTCCAGGGCCCGCGCAATGTCTCCGCCGAACACTGCTGCTGATAACCCGAACGCGTTGTCGTTGGCGCAGGCGATGGCCTCCTCGACACCGTTGACGCGCACGATCGGCTTCACCGGACCGAAGGCTTCCTCATGGTAAATCCGCATGTCCGGCGTCACCTTGTCCAGCAACGTGGCCGGCATCAGCGTGTTATCCGTTTTGCCGCCGCACAGCAGCGTTGCGCCTTTCGCCAGCGCATCGTCGATCAAGGTATTACAGCGTTCGACTGTGCTCATATCGACCACGGAACCAAGCACCACCGGATCCTTGCCGCGTGGATCGCCAAGCGGCAGCGCGCGCGCACGAGCAGCGAGATGCAGAACGAAATCATCGGCAATGCGCGCGTCGACAATAATGCGTTCGGTCGACATGCAAATCTGGCCGGAGTTGGCGAACGCCCCGAAGATCGCACCGTCCACGGCGGCTTCGAGATTGGCGTCGTCGAGTATGACGAGCGGCGCCTTACCGCCCAATTCCAGTACCGCAGGCTTGAGATGCTGTGCGCAAGTGATGGCGATAATGCGCCCGACGCGTGTCGAGCCGGTGAAGTTAACGCGGCGCACGGCGGGGTGCGCAATTATCGCTTCGACCACTGCCGCCGCATCTGCCGGCGCATGGGTCACGAAATTCAACACACCAGGCGGGAACCTCGCTTCGTTCAACGCCTCCACAATCAGGCCGTGGGTGCGCGGACAGAGTTCCGACCCCTTGAGAACCACTGTATTTCCGCAGGCCAGCGGCGTAGCGATCGCGCGCGTGCCTAGAATCACCGGGGCGTTCCATGGCGCCATGCCAAACACGACGCCAGCCGGCTGCCGCACGGCCAGGGCGAGGTTGCCCGGTTGGTCCGAAGGAATCACCTCGCCGCTGACCTGAGTCGTTAACGCGGCCGCTTCGCGCAGTATCGCTGCCGCCAGTTGTACATTGAAACTTCCCCACGAGACGCTCGCGCCGGTTTCTGCGGCCATCGCTTCGATGAACCGCGAAACACGCGCTTCAACCGCATCGGCGGCCTTCAGAAGCAATTGGCGGCGTGCGCCCGGCCCCGTCTGTGACCACGAGACAAAGGCCCGTGCCGCTGCATCGACTGAGGCGCGAGCATCCTGCACCGTCGCTGCGGCGGCGCGCGAAACCACCTGCCCGGAAAGCGGATTACGCCGTTCGAATGTGACACCAGATGCCGCAGACATGATTTTTCCATCTATCAGCAATTTGACTTCGAACATCACCGGCCCCTTGGCGTTGAAGCAAGATTCGAGTCGATAAACGCAGTTCCAGCCGGCTCTTCGGCGACGGTGTTCTCAATGTGGCCGAGGTGTTCGATCTCTACGCGCACAACGTCTCCGGGCTGCAGAAATTTCCCCAATGCAATCCCAACATTCGCGCATGTGCCCGTCGCGATCAGGTCACCAGGCTCCAGTGTCATCACTTGCGAGAGCTCGTGGATCTGCTCCCAGATGGTGTAGATCATGCCGCCGGTGCTGGCGCTCTGGCGCGGTTCGCCGTTGACCCACAGGTTCATTTGCAAGGCGTGTGGATCGGCGATCTCATCGGCGGTCGTGATCCAGGGACCTATCGGCCCGTGACTGTCGAAGGACTTGCCGAGCGTGTAGGTCTGGCTCTTGAACTGCCAGTCGCGTGCGGTCACGTCGTTGGCGACGAAATAGCCACCCACGACGCTCGCTGCCTCTTCAATGGACACATGGCGGCAGCGCCGCCCGATCACGACACCGAGCTCGGCTTCGTAGTCCATTTTGTCCGAGACACTCGGCTTGTAGATCGGATCGTAAGGTCCGGTGATGCAACTGACCTGCTTGTTGAACCACAGCTGATTCTTCGGTATCGCGATACCGGCGCGCGCCGCTTCCTCGGCGTGATCGTGATAGTTCATGCCGATCGCAAGGTATTTCTGTGGATCGGGGATCGGCGCTTCGAGACGAACTTCGGCGAGTGGTACCCCGCCCGCCATGCCTTCGAGCTGTTGCGCAAGCCACTTGATGTACGTAGGTCCTTTGGCAAGCACGTCGCGAATCGTATCGGGCGCTGCAGGATCGAGCGCCGAGAGCGGCAAGACGCGCTCGTCAACGACAACGCCGATGGTCGCGATACTGGCGTGGGGAGTATTGCCATGGGTATAACGCGCAAGCTTCATGAGTGTGTCTCCTGAAAAAATTAACCGGCAATACGGTCACTCGTAGAATTCCGGCATCAACGGGGGCGCCCACTGGCTCATTTCATCGTTGGAGATTTCGGCGTGGCCTACGGGCATGCCGTCATTGACCAGGTCTCCGTCGGTCCAGTGCTCGATCTTGTTGCCGAACGGATCACGCCAGTAATCGAAGATCTGGCTGCCTTGAACATGGCGGCCGACGCCCCATGAATGTTTGTAGTTGCGCGCCATGAGATATTCGTTGCCCTGGAACAGGTCGTCCAGATCCAGTACCTCGAACGCGCAATGGTCGAAACGCGCCACGCCGTCTTGTGCTGCCACCATTGCGATCGTGTGATGATCGGTCCACTGCTCGCCGAGGCCGCAGTGCAGAAATGCGGCGATCGTGTTCTGTTGGACACCAGCCCAGTAGGTATCCGAGACGCGGAAGCCAAGTACGTCGCGATAGAACGCGAGCATTTCCTGAAAGTTAGGCACGAGTACCGCGACGTGTCCCAAGCGCATGACCGAACTCGGTCTGCATGCGACGCGTACTTTCTTGCCGAAGCGCTGGCGTTGCACCGCCGGATTCATCGCCAGTGGCTCGCGCGTCGGCAAGGGGGCATGGAGCGCCTGGCCATGAATCACGTCCACCACGAATCCCGCCGGATCGGTGAAGCGCACACGCTTGCCGCCACCGGGCTCGAGGCTGTCTTCGACGCTCAGATTCAGGTGCGCGGCGAGTCGCTCCAGATCGGCGAGCGACTGAGCCTTCAGACCGAAGCCTATGGGAGCGTTCTTGTCGCCGAGTTCACTGATATGCGAATGATGGTCGGCGCCAGCAGCCCGCATGTACAGGGCGCGCTCAGTACGCACAACCTGATGCAAGCCAAAGTCGACCAAAAACTGTTCCATGCTCTCCAGGTCGGTGACCTGGTAGCGCACAAATGCGATGTCTTTAACGGTAATCAACGTCTATCTCCTTCCGCTACAGATTCCACGCCAGGTCGCGCCTGGCTCGCTGCGGCTCAATCCCCATGACTCTGCTGGCAGCCAAAGATGATTAGGCATCGAAATATCGAAGGGATATAGGTGTATCAATGCCGCTGACGAAGGGGGACTTGTCGGTAAAAATCGATCTCGGGAAGAGGTCATCAATACTTTTTCGGGGGGAGTCGCACGTGGGTGACGCAGGTTGCATCGGCGTTGAGAGGCGTGCGGAACACCCAGATCGCAAGACGCTCTGGTCGATTGCCACGCGGCCCAGCAGACCGTGCTTTTGGCTCTGTGAAACCTGCGGATGAGGCGAAAACGCTTGTTAAGTGCAGCAGAGGCGTGCCTGAAAAGTGCGTGTTCGCAGAAAATAGGCGAGTTGGGAGGGGGAAGGCCTGGTTCACGATTTAATCGACATTTTTTAACCTGAAACAACGGGCCACTTAAAAACGCCTACCGGCTTCAGACCTTTCTTAATTTGCTAAGCCGTTGAGGAACGTGCCGCGATAGATGCACCTATTTTTTTGGACCACAGAGCCGATTATGAGCGCTCGTAGCAGTGACAGCTGTTTAGTTCAGCTCAATTAATAATAATAAGGAAAATACTGTGGTCCAAATAAAATATAAGAGAGACTGTGGTTCGCAATTGCCTTGCAGCAACACGGTCATCGCCCAGGTTAAAGTAATCTTGCGGGTGTCGTTGTTAACTTTCCTGGGAGCATCTGCATGCATGGCGCAAGCCCAAGCACAGGAGAGCACGCAGACGCCAACGGCGCCCGTAGCGAAAACAGCGCAAATCGTCAGCCCTCCACCGTTGGAGGGGACGACACTTCCGCCGGTCGATTCTAAATGCCTCAAATACGATGAAACCAATACCCGTATCATGAGCACGATCTATTTGCCGACGACGTGCGATACCATTTCTCCAACTTTATTCGGTATGCGAGACGCGTTGACTGATGCAGGGTGGGGCATACGAGGCCGGGTGAGTGCGGCGGTAGATTACGATGTTAAAAATAGGTACAGCTCTTCGACGCAGCAAAAGTATTCCGGGCAAAACCTGAGCGCTTATACCATCAGCAACATCTATGTTACCTATGATCTGGGTCGAAACGGGTTTCCGTTGGGTTCTCAGTTTACCGGTAGCCTGACTCAAGTTAACTCTTCCGGTGGGCAGGGTGAACCGGCTGATATGGACCCCGCAGTGGCCATTTTGGGCGTCACGGTGCCATTGCTTGATAACGCTCTGGAACTTAAAGCCGGCTACTTTTTGCTGAGTCAAGATTTTGTGGGCAGCAATCTTACTGGGAACGCCGGCACCGTTTCACAAGGTGTACAGAGTTCAATTCCCGCGCTGGTGGGGATGAGCGTATTCACACCCACACCGACGGCTGAGATTACCATCAGGGATCCATGGACGAAAAACTTCTATCTCCACTCTGCCGTATCGAACAGTGTCAGTTCTGAAGGCGCCATTACGGAGTTGGAACGAAATCCTACGGGCCTGAAGTGGGGCACAAAGGACACAGGCCCGATGTATGTCAACGAAGTGGGTTATAAAACTTCAATGACACCCGACAGCCTGCCTGTTTGGGCCAGGGCTGGTTTTATCTACAACACAACTGACTATTCAAAATTTGACGGTGGCAAATCGGAAGATAACTACGCATCGTATGCTGGCCTGACGATGCAGCTCACCAAAAATGCCACTAACCCGGGTGGGTTGAACCTGGATATCAAAGTCGATTCTGCGCCATCGGATCGAAATATCTATACGAAGGACTTCGCGATTAACCTGTTTTATGTGGCCCCGTTTGAGAGTCGACCTTTTGATATGGCGTCGGTGGGGTACAGTAAATCTTGGGAGAGTCCCGAGTTGCAGGATGCTGTAGCGATGGGTGGCGTTCATGATACGTCGAGACAGACCAGTCAAGTAGCAGTTTCGTATGCTTATCGACTGCGTCAGGGTATATATCTGATATCGACGGCTTCTTACGTGACTAACCCGGGAACCGTGTCGGAATCGGAGATGCCCGCAGCTCTGATTGTCAATGGGGCGCTAATGTTTAACTTCTGATTGTATAAAGACAGTCTGCTAGCCGTTCACGCCGGTTAGCAGCACTCATCGAAAGAGCACCGCGATCCGAGGCCGTCGCATCATGTGCCGATGGCCGCGATAGTGAATGTGCCGTCAGTCTCGAGAAGTCCTCTCTCGGCTGACATGTCATGTGTCGTGCCTGCAGATCCACACGGCGCAGTGCCACGGAACAACATTGGGATCTGTCTGTTTCACTGGATTGAAGTGACGAACCTCTGCTTGTTTTCGCCCGCCTGGAAGAAAAGTCTAAGGCGCATATTGTGATAGATACACCTGTTTTTTGGGGCGCGCGGAGCGGGTTATGTCGGTTGTATTAATCATCGCTATTCAATAATAATAAGGAGAGTGCTGTGGTTAAAATAAAGAGGACTGCGGCTCCGAATGGGCTCGTCGTAACAACGTGTAAAATCGTCTTGCTGGTATCGTTGTTCACTTTTTTAGCGCTCTCCGAACGCATGGCGCAGGCACAGATACAGGAGGACAGGCCGGCATCGGGGTTTTCCGTAACGCAATCAACGCAAATCCTCAGTCCTCCGCCCATGGAGGAGGGGGCACTTCCGCCGGGTTATGAAGGTTGTCAAAAATACGATAAATATAATACTCGTATTATGACGACAATTTATTTGCCGTCGACGTGTGACACTGTTTCGCCAACATTGTTCGGTGCTCGAGAAGGGCTCGCTAATGCCGGTTGGGGCATTCGAGGTACGATCAGTGTCGCCGCAGATTACGATATCAAAAATAGGTACAGCTCTTCGACAACGCAAAAATACTCTGGGCAAGTTCTGAGTGCTTATACAATCAGCACCGTATATGTCACCTATGATCTGGGTCGAAACGGGTTCCCGTTGGGTTCTCAGTTTACCGGCAGTTTCTCTCAGGTTTTTTCTACCGGTGGTACGGGGGAGCCGCCTGCGATGGACCCCACCGTGGCCACTTTGGGCCTCACTGTGCCCTTACTTGATAACGCGCTTGAACTTAAAGCCGGCTATTTTTTGTTGACTCAAGATTTTGTAGGAATGAATCTGACTGGAAACGCCGGGTCAGTCTCACAAGGTGTGCAGAGTTCAATTCCATCGCTGGTGGGGATGAGCGTGTATTCACCAACACCGACGGCAGAGATTACAGTCAGGGATCCATGGACAAAGCGTTTTTATCACCATTTCGCAATGTCGCGCAGTATCAGTGCTGACGGCGCGATCCACGAGTTGGACGAAAATCCTACCGGTTTGAGGTGGGGAACCAAAGATACCGGTCCGATATACGTCAATGAGTTTGGTTATAAAACCGAATTCGCACCGGGAAGTCTGCCTGTCTGGGCCAGGGCCGGCTTTATTTACAATACAACGGACTATTCAACATTCAACGGAGGGCAATCGGAAGATAACTACGCGGCGTATGCGGGGCTTACGGTGCAGCTTACCAAGAATTCGACTAACCCGGGTGGGTTGAATTTGGATATCAAAGTCGACTCTGCGCCATCGGATCGGAATATATTTTATAAAGACTTTGCAGTTAATCTTTTTTATGTGGGGCCGTTTGAGAGTCGACCATTCGATATGGCTTCGATTGGGTACAGTAAAACCTGGGAGAGTCCCGAGTTGCAAGATGCGGTCGCTGCAGGCGGAGCTCGCGATACGTCTAGAGTTTCGACTCAAGGGGCTCTTTCATATGCCTATCAATTTAGTCCAGGTATCTATCTCATCTCGACCGCCTCTTTAGTGACTAATCCGGGAACGGTGGCAGAAAACGAGCTTCCAACGGCGCTGATTCTCAATGAAAAGCTAATGATTAACTTCTGATTCTAAAAAATAAACTGCTCACCGCTCACAACCCGTGAACAGAATTTATGTTTTTGATATCACCGAGCTTCAGGCAGGCCTCCTCAAGGGGGCGAAGGAGAATCTATAATGCAAGAAAAAACAAATCAGCCTGTTCAATCGCGATCCTATATTTCTTCGCCTCAGGCGATCATTGACGAAGCGCGTAATGGTCGAATGTTCATCCTGGTCGACGATGAAGATCGTGAAAACGAAGGTGATCTTGTTATTCCTGCCCAGATGGCGACGCCCGATGCGGTCAATTTCATGGCGACCCATGGGCGAGGCCTGATTTGCCTTGCGATGACGGAGGAACGGATCGAGCAACTCAAACTCGAACCGATGAGTCGTTCCAATGGAACACGTCATGAAACCGCTTTCACCGTATCAATAGAGGCGCGCGAAAACGTCAGCACCGGGATTTCAGCAAGCGACCGGGCGCGTACGATTTCCGTCGCCATTGGTGCTGCCAACGGTCCTGCGGATATCACCACCCCAGGGCATGTTTTCCCCCTGCGTGCCCGCGATGGTGGCGTACTGACTCGAGCCGGTCACACCGAAGCCTCCGTAGACGTGTCGCGTCTTGCCGGGTTGAATCCTTCGGGTGTGATCTGCGAGATCATGAAGGACGATGGCACGATGGCTCGTATGGACGACTTGATCGTTTTCGCAAAAAAGCATGACATGAAGATCGGTACGATCCGCGACCTTATCGCCTATCGGTTGCGCCACGACCATCTGCTCGAGCGCAAGGCCACCACGACCTTCAAGAGTAAATGGGGAGGAGAGTGGTTGGTCTATGCCTTTTGGAATAAGGCCAGCAAGAGCGAGCAAATAGCCTTGGTCAAGGGCATCATCGACCCAACCCGGCCGGTTTTGGTGCGAATGCACGCGCTCTCTATCTTTGCCGACGCCTTCGGTGAAGTCTGTGAGGAATCAAGTTATCTCGCCCGGGCAATGGAAGTGATCGCCGAAGAAGGCGCGGGTGTGGTGGTGATCATCAACAAGCCACGATCCGATGCATTTACTGCGACCGTTCAGTTTCGCGGCCAGGATGATCGGGACGCGGAAGCCAGGGAGCTGCGTGACTATGGCACTGGCGCCATGGTGCTGGCTGAGCTTGGGGTTCAGCAAGTGATCCTGCTATCTAATCATCGCCACAGTCTGGTTGCTGTCTCCGGGTACGGGCTAACGGTTCTTGACGAGCGTCCTATCGATATTGCTGCGCAGTAAAACCGCCCCCGGAAAACGTTCCCACCAGGTACACCTGCTATCAGATACGGCTTGCGTTTACCGTGGCATTTCCGGTGAGCAGTTCCACGGTAACAACGCTTCGCAGTCGTCTACCGACAGGGCATGCGGCAACCACTCTATTACGTGGCGTAGCCATGCATGGAACTGTAAATCTGCGCACTGGCGGTGGCGCCTTTAGGCGTATCCCTGATTGGTGTGTCAACTCTGCTGGTCTCGTTCGCCAGGGGGCGGGCGAGCGGCCAGCGGGTTGAGCGCGTCGCTTCAGGCCGTTCTCTGCCGCTTTCAACTGGCGATGACGCGTATCAACTGCCAGGCGGCGAATCCCAGCAGGAAAAGGCCTGCGCTGCGGTCGATCCATTGCATGGCGCCAACTCCCAGGCGGTGACGGATACTGGACACGCCGAAACTGAGGGCTAGCCACCAGAGCGCAGAGCCGCAGAATATGCCCAGCACCATCACCGGCCCGTCCGTACTGGACATCGCCTCGCCGCCGGATAGGGTGGCGAAGATGGCAACGAAGGAGAGTATGGTCAGCGGATTGCTTAGGGTCAGGAGGAACACCGAGGCGAAGGCCGGCAGCGCGCGGGCTTGGTCGCTCGCACTGGCGGATTGTTCCGGCGGTGTGGCGCACAACATCTTCAAGCCCATCCAGGCCAGGAACAGGGCGCCGAAGAGGGCGAGTGGGGTGACCAGCGCGACGAACATGTGAGTGATTGCGCCGATACTAAAGGCGCCCAGCGCACCATAGCAGGCATCCGCCGCCGCCGCGCCCAGGCCGCTGATGAAACCGATGCGCACACCATGCCCCAGGGTTCGCTGGATGCACAACAGGCCGATGGGGCCAACCGGCGCGGCGATGGACAGGCCGATCAGGACGGATTTGAGAAACAGCAGGGTCGCCATGCGCAGGCTCCGGGACAGTGGACATGGGCGATATTCTGCGTTGCAATGCATCGATCCTGAAGACAGGAATTACGGTAGTTTCAAGTAATCACCTGAATAAATTACGAATTCAGAATGGGATGCCTGAAAAAATGGAGCTGGATGCAAAATCCTGGAAAATACTTCAGATCGTGCAACTCGAGGGGCGTATTTCCCTGACAGATCTGGCACCAAGGGTGGCCCTTTCGCTGCCAGCCACCTCCGAGCGCCTCAAGCGCCTGGAAGAAGCCGGAGTGATTGAGGCTTACTGCGCAACGGTTTCCGCCGAGAAGGCCGGTTACGGGGTGATGGCGCTGATCGGCATGACCACTCCGCAATCGAACAAGGCGCGGCTGATCGGCCAGTTGCAGCAGATGCCGGAGGTGCTGGAATGCCTGCACGTGACCGGGCAGGACTCCTTTATCCTGCGGGTGGTGACCCGCGACATCCGATACCTGGAGCGTTTCGTCGGCAGCATCAACCACTTTGGCGAGACGCGCACGTCCATCGTCATGTCCGCGCCCATTCCCTTGCGGGGGGTGGCACCGCCAGGCGATTGATCATTCGAGTTGGGCAGCTTTGGTCGTTTTCCGCCAGTGATAACCAGAAGCCAGGGAGCACCTTTTGCCGGTCATGATCATGAAACGTGCAGCTCAAGCCCGATGCGAACGGCTGGTCAAGTCAGTGCAATTGCCCAATGGGAAGAGGGACGGCCCGATTTATGATTGAGTCGACGTTTTTAACCTGAAACAACCGGCCAGTTAAAAACGGCTACTTCAGACCGTCCCTATTCATACCTTCCCTAAGCGGGGGACTCGTTCAAGCAAGTGTGTGCCTAAGTGCTTGCCCGGGGTTTCCCCTCGCTGTTTGAGCCAGCAGAGGTTGCATCGCCATTGCCGTCAACCGCAGTTTTGCGCAACAAGAACATGGCGGCGAAACCTGACAATACGATGAGTACCAGCGCGCAAAGAAAAGCGTGACTAAATACTTGTTGGAGCCCGAGCGAGAGATTTTGCTGCAAGGCCGCAGTGACACCAGAGTGCTCGCTATTGGCCGATATCCCGCCCGTCAGAATAACGGCAAGCAGTGCGGTGCCGAGTGCGCCACCGGCCCGCTGTATGACGTTGAGCCCACTCGTGGCACGAGCGATCTCATGCTTTCGCAATGTACTTAGTGCAGCGCTTGTCGCAGGCATCATCGTTGAGCCTTTGCCAAACCCGACAATGAACAACATCACTTCAATGCTCCAGAGCGGTGATGTACTTTCGATCATGCTCAGGAACAGAACAGACATTGCCGCGCATACGATGCCAAACAAAACAACTTTTCCAGCGCCGATTTTGTCGACCAGGTAGCCCGAGAGCGGCATTGCCAGCACGGCCCCTAGCCCCTCAACTATGACGAGAAGCCCGGTGTCGAAGGCCGAGTAACCCCGCACTAGTTGAAAATATAAAGGAAACAAAAGGGACATGCCGAAAGCGGATGCGCTCAACAGAAAGCTAATGATGGCGACGGGGCCAACGATCCGACGGCCAAACAGCCGGATATCGATCAGCGCATCGTCGCGCCTCAGGGCGTGCAGGGTGAACCCGACGATCATTGCAAGACCAACGAAGGCACAGCCGTCAGCCGTCAGTGAGCTGAAGCCGCCCACTACCGTGATTTGCGTAAGCCCGTAGATGAAGATCCCTAATCCCGGGGATAGGAGCAAAAAGCCGGTCCAATCTAGGGCGTGGTGGGGTTTGGATTCGTCAGCGTCTAGCACACGGTAGGCTGCATACAAAGCAATCGCGCCGATGGGCAGATTGATGAAGAAGATCCAGCGCCAGGAAACGTCGTCCACCAGCCATCCACCCAAGGTCGGACCCAGGATCGGGCCCAGTACGATGGGCAGTCCTACGATTCCCATCAGGCGCCCCATTCGCTGTGGACCCGCCGCGAGGCTCAGGAGTGTCATGCCGGTTGGCAAGATCATGCCGCCACCGAGTCCTTGCAGCACGCGGAATACGATCAGCGATGACATCGACCAGGCGGCGCCTGACAAGGCGGACCCGATTAGAAACAGCAGGATCGATGTCAGGTACAGACGCTTGGTGCCGAAGCGGTCGGCCGCCCAACCGGCGAGGGGGATGATCGCGGTGAGGGCGAGCATATAGCCGGTCGAGATCCACTGAGTCGTTTCCAGCGGAGCCTGGAAGGTTTTTGTCAGCCCTTGGATCGCGATGTTAACGACTGTCGTGTCGAGGATCGACATAAAGGCACCCAGAACCACCACGGCGGCAAGGCGTAGTAGATGCGGATCCAGTTTGTCGGATAATTCAGAATCTGGATTGGCAGGAGAAAGATCGACGCTGCTCACAAAGTCCCCACTATTTCGCGTTTCATTAATTCGCTTTTGCGCTTGGCCGCGTTGACGGCAGCCATCGCATCACCCATTCGGATTGCCCGCGAGATGTCCAGGCTGCAGGCTTGCATCGTCGAGGCTACCTTGCCCGAGAAATAGGCAAGGTCTGCCCACCTCTTACTGAGCAAGGATTGTAGTGCCAGGCTTCGCACGAGAATGACGAGGATCGGGTTGCCCATCATTTCGAACAGCGTGTTATCAATTTCGATGAGATCAGTCAATTTGGCGATTTTCTGTGAAGGGAGATCGTTGTTCGAGGAGGGCGCAGTACCATTGTTGTTGCGTTCGGCGGCTACGCGGACCCCTTCGATCACGAGCAGGCTCGACAACTCGAAGTTTTGCTCCAGAGAGATGCCGCAATTCGCTATACCTGAGCTGATCAGGCGTACAACTGTCCCGGTCTTGGGCTGCGTGCTGATCACGCCGCCGTTACGTCCGCGGCAGCACGCGACAATGCCGAGATCCTCGAGTATTCGCAAGGCTGGACGTACGATCTCGCTGGCGAAGCCGTAACGAGCGCCGATATCCCACTCAGACCCGAGCTTGAACGACACCGTTGCCGCATGCGTCAGAATCTCCTCGACGATCAATCCCGCCAATCGGCCGGAGGAATTTTTCATGTCGAGGAAGGTGGTTGCTTGCTCAAAGCTGACCTGATCCATCGGTCGGTTCACACCAACCAGGTCGAGTGCGTGTATACGATCCCGGATCAGGCAGCACGCCGTTTCCGCATCACCTGATCGTATGGCCTTGATGAGGGCGTTATCCACCAGTTCTGTGTGGATCTCGGCTTTTTGGGGATCGGCAGCAACGAAGCGTTGCTGTAGCTCTTCCAGCAGATCCATCAGGAACGTGATCGCCGTATCGCCGGAGGCCTGGGCTAATTGACGATAAAAATCTGATCCCAATTCCTTGCCAGCAATGGGGGGCGCGTCTCGATAGATGAAGGGCATGTTGTGCCGGATGAGCGAACGGATGGCAAGTTGACAAACAATTATACGTGCCTCGCGAAGGGCTCGCGGCGAGGTGCGGCTGAGGACGAGATGCAGAATGAGCGCTTGTACTGTGTCGTTCAATCCCGGGCGAGAGACGTAGAGGCCGCCGCCGACACCTCGCCGGACATTGATGAGCCGGCGTGTCTGCATGATGGCGATGACCTCCTGGCAGACCTTGCGTCCCATTCCGAAGCGCTGCCGCAGGTCTGAAACCGAGCCGATCAGATGACCTTCCGGCCAGTCGCGGCCGGAGAGATCCTCCTCCATCGCGGCTACGATCTCATGCGCCAATTGATGCGATCTGTTGTCCGGGCCGGCAATACGTTCACTGAAGTCGCGTCGGACCTCACTCCTAAGATCGGGAAAGTTCATGACGTCTCCACCTATTTTTATTTTTGGTTTGTGCCGACGCCCGATTGAGCGCCGGCGAAGTGCCTATATTTTTTCCATTCTCTTGGGCTGCCGCAGCAGGCTATTAAGTGATTTTCTACGGCTGCGGGACGCGTGGACCGCTCCGGTTTGTTTCCTAATTAATGTTTCTGAGCGTTTTTAACGGTGCTTGCGCTCTGTAATGTGCCGACCGGCCCGCGAATTCGACGACCTGACGGCCAACCAAATTGAGCTGGTTGGCTGTCGCCTCGTCCTGGCAGACACCGTTGACGAAGATTTTCCCGCTTGAGTTGATTGCGGCCCCCATGGGCGTCGGCCAGCCGCGCAGCGCGTGGACGATCGAGCGCAGCGCGCCGAGGGTCCCGCCGGTTGCTTGCCAGCCGTAGGCAGTAGCGATCAACCCGATTGGCAGTCCATCCAGATAGACCCTCTCGTCCTTGGACGTTTCCTCGATATAGTCGATGGCATTCTTGACGAGACCGGAGATGCTGCCGTGATATCCGGGGCTGGCGATGATGAGACCATCCGCTGCGCGAACCGCCTCGATCAGTGCTTTTGCGCCACTGTTGAGTGGGCCGCTGCCATAGTGCGGGAGCGCCAAGAGCGCCTCGCCACCGAAGAGTTGGGTCCTCCCACCAGCCGCTTCCGCGGTCGATAGGGCAAGGATCAGTGCCTGCTCGGTGGACGAACCTTTATAGGCAGTCCCGCCTATTCCGACGATGAGGGGCTTGTCCGAAGGCATTTTCATGACCGGAAACCTCCCTCCATGACCAGTTCTTCGACCGGCAGCCGGCTGTTCGGCTGCTCGCGTTCCTGCAAAGGCGGTGGCAGCAGGCTCTTATCGCCCATCCTGCCGATGGCAATCACTGTTTCGACCCGGAAGGTCTTGGGCACATCGAGCGCTTCGTAGGTGCGCTCGACATCGAAACCGGCCATCGCGTGTGCATGCCAACCAAGCCGCGTGGCCTGCAAGGCGAGATAGGCCCAAGCCGCGCCAGCATCGAGCGAATGGGTGTAGGAAGGCATTGGGCCCGGGGCACCCGGCATCTGCGCGGTATTGGCGGACACCAGCACGACCAGTGCCGAGGCGCCGGCAGCCCAGCCTTGGTTCATCGGCACGAGAAGGTCGAACAGACGCGACCATTGCGGCGTGTCCTTACGGGCGTAGATGAAGCGCCAAGGTTGCGAGTTGAAAGAGGAGGGGGCCCAATGCGCCGCTTCGAAGATCGTCATCAGGTCCTGGTCGGAAATGACAGCGTCCCGATCAAAGGCACGTGGGGACCAGCGCTCCAGAAAGATCGGATCGATGGGGTAAACCGAGGTGCGGGTGTTGGAAGGACTGGACATATTAGGTTTTTCTCTGTGTGTAAAGTGTTAGCGCTGTGCCAAGCCGCCAGCGAACATGTTGAAGGGGGGAAGACCAAGGACATGGCGTCCGGCGATTTCTGCCGCTGGATCCCGGCGGATGGCACCGTGGGTCAACATCACCCGAGCATCGCGGGCGAAGCGTTGAATGGGGTTGCGCAGGCTGACGGTCGAAGAACCGATGCAAAGCTGCATCTCGTCAATGGCCTCACCGCAGAGGTTCGCGGCGAAGACCAGGCTCATTGTGGCGAGGGATTCCTCGCGAGGCGCGAAGTCTTCTGCGCGCCGGGTGCGTGCATCAACTTCGTCGGCCGTCTGCAGGATCAATGCCTCGGCGGCTTTGATCTTGGCATATACCAGCCCTGCGACGACCTGGGTCGACGGCGTCGCGGCGACCGTTTCATAAGGCAGGTTGAACGGCAGGCGCTTGTTGGCCTGTTCGACGAAGCAATCAAGACAGCCTCTTGCCATGCCGAGGGTGATGGCGATATTGGCGAGCGCCGTGGAAAGCATGGTCGCCATGGGCCCCATCCGATAGGTGAGCCCTTCGTATTTCTGCGAGAGCGCGCCCAAGGCGATAGGCAGGTCGGCATGGCGGATCACGCGATACGCGGGAACGAAGACCTCGTCCTTGGCCACGATGCTATTGCTTGAACTCGCGGCCATGCCCATGACATGCCAGTCGTCGAGGATTTCGTATTGATCTCGAGAGATCAGTGCCAAGCCGCGAACGGGCTTGTCATCTTCTTGCCATTCGATACCGACCACTGCCCAGGCGGCATAACTACAGCCGCTGCCATACATCCACTTGCCTTTGACCAGGAATCCCGCGTCGGTGGGTCTGGCCTGCCCCACGATGTTGGAGAAGATCGAAGCCCCCACCGCGGCCGGTCCGACCCAATCTGATATCTGCGCCGAAACTTCATCGACTGCCTGTGGGCTGAAAGCAAGGACCATGCGGATGCCGGATGCCGCGAAACCGCTCCAGCCGGCCGAGCCATCGGCATAGGACGCGGCGGCGATCACTTCTACCAGATCGCGTGCGCCGAAGGCCGAACCGCCGAATTTCTCCGGTAGCGTGATGCGGAAATAACCGGTCTGGTCCAGCGCCCGCACTGCTTCGGGTACGAGCGCCGTGGCTTTCTCGCTTTCCCACGCGGTTTCGCGCAAAAGCGGCGTCAACGCCAGGATAGCGTCGCGCATCTTCACCGCTTCGGGACTTGGGCCGGGGGCCTTGACGGGCCCGGCGTCGGAATCCGCCGGCTGATTGAGCTTGCTGAGTGGGTTCATTTTATTGTCGTTTTCGTTGGGTTGAACATGGCGCAGATAGTGGCGCTTGCCCAGCAAGGAAACGAAGTCTCAGAGGGTTACGCTAATTCAGGCTTGGGCACCGACGGTCATGTGTGACGTGTTGTGACCTGTCTGCTCGTGGCGCTATGCGGCATTACCGCAAAAAAGGGATAGGATGTGGCGATAGCCGCACGATGGACGAGCACAGCATGAATCCAAGTGTCATCACCACCGTCGACCTGCAAGAGGAGCGCGTCACCGCAGCGCTCCAGGCAGTGTTGCAAAGCGAGACCTTCCAGCGCACGAAGCGTCTGCGGGAGCTGCTGCAATACCTCGTGTCCGAAACGCTGGCCGGCCGTGGTGATCGTCTTAAGCAATTCACTATCGCGGTGGATGCGTTCGGTCGGGATGGGGGCTTCGACCCGCGTGTCGACACCAGTGTACGGACCGAAGCATGGCGACTAAGAACACGGCTGGAGCTCTACTATCGGACCGAGGGTGTGATGGACCTGGTGCGGATCTCATTGCCGAAAGGGGGATTCACACCCAGATTCCAATTCATGCCCAAGAGCATTGGCGAGGCGGTGGCGCTGCCCGCTGTGCGCGAGCAGCCTCGCCCCCGGCTACTGGTTCTGCCTTTCTCGGGGCTGAGCATTGATGAGCCCGATTTGGTCACCTCATTTCATGAAGAGATCAGCCTTTACCTCGCCAATCTGCCGAGCGTGGCCGTACTTTCCCAGGGTTCCAGCCAGAAATTCGGCCAAGCGGCGATGGATCTGCGGCTTGTCTCTCGAGCGTCACAAGCGTCCTACGTCATGGAAGGAAGCCTCTTTCGGCAAGGGCGGACCTATCGGTTGAATCTACGCATCATCGATCCCATCCTGGATGTGACTGTCTGGTCGGGGCGCCATGAACAACAGGTGGACGACATGATCGTCTTTCAACGTAAGGTTGCGACCGAGGTTGCTTCCTCCGTTCACGGCTGGCTCTGTTCCAGAGCCACGACGTTGATCGGCGAGGACGAGATGGCGCCGCGCTATGTACTGCGCGATGACATGTTGCTGCGCGAATATTTGCGCGGTGCGATCCGCGACCGAACGGCGGGTGAACAGGTTGTCCTCGGCTTGGGGCGTCTCACCTCCGGTTATGCCGACGAAGCGACGACGATGTTCAATCAGGCGATCATGGCCAGTCCAGCCGACGGCTTGCCCCATACCGCGATGGGGTTGGGGTATCTTCAAGCCGGGCGGCTGGAAGAGGCCTACCAGGCGGCCGGGCGCGGGGTAGAACTGGCTCCGCGGTCCGCCTTCGCGGTTTCTTCGTTGGCCGCGATCTGCATGCATATGCGTGACTTCGACGGAGCGATCATGTTCGCCCAGAGGTCCGTGGCTTTGGCTCCCGAGTTCGATGCGGTCAAACTGATGCTGGGCGATTGTTTCCTTTACGCCGGACTCGCCAACACCGCCATCGCTCAACTGGAGGAAACTTGCCGGCTAATGGACGAACACCCTATCGCCCTGGGGCATCTGGGCTACGCCTACGCCCAAACCGGACAGGAAACCAAGGCAAGGCGCATTCTCAATGTCCTGCAGGACAGCGGTGATAATCCAGAAGGCCCCAACTCGGCGGCGATGACGATGATTCACGTTGGTTTGCAAGAGGTGGAACAGGCTTTTCATTGGCTGGATCAAGCCCTCACTTCGCGCGCCCATACCCAGGAATTACTGCTACTCACATCGCCCGCTTACGACATTCTGCGTTCCCATCCACATTTCAATTCATTCGCGGGTCGTCTGAACGCTTCCTAGGCCTATCAACAGGACGGGACGTGATGCGACCCTTTGTGACTTACGCATTCCTTTTGCGGCCACTCATACTCTTCAACCGGAATCCTGACGCGCCGAAGCAGCAGGGACCTGTGTTCATGTGATGTTCTGCCACGGGAAATGAAGACTATGACTAACCCGCTCCAATCGACGGATCAAGCCGCTCGCAACCGTCAGCTCGTGATCGATTTCTACCGGCATGTGTTTGATGCTCGCAATCCCGCCGCGATAAAGGATTTCGTGACGGAGGACTACCAGCAACATAACTCTCATCTGCCCAACGGCCGCGCTGGTCTGGAGGCCCTCGTGACCGAAATGTTTCGTGGTCTGTCGCCACTGCCGGTTAAGCCTGACCTGTTGATGCCGTCGACGCTCATCGTTGCTGACGGCGATGTCGTGGTGATTGCGGGCGAGTTCCCTCAACCCGAGCCGGAAGATCCTACGAGGACCTATCCCTTTTTCGTGTTCGATGCCTACCGCGTCCGCGATGGAAAGCTCGCCGAACATTGGAGTGGCATCAACAAGATCGCACCGCCTAAACACCCCGAGATGACGAAGCCTTGAAAGCCTGACCTGAGTTGATGCGTACGGAAAACGAGATGACCTCTGTGATCGACGAGGCGGCGCGCAGGATGGCGCTAATTCAGCGTCGGTTCTTCCACGATCCTGATATTGACCGCTTGCCACTCGCCCCCCGGCCCCCGTTCCAATTCGTAGGTGACGGTTTGCCCTTCGCGCAGCACCTGACCACCCTGGGCGGTGCTGCTGCGAAAGAAAACGTCCTGTGCATCGTGGGCGGCAGTTTCGCTGCTGATGAAGATTGCAGTCTGTGGAGTCTTTCTGGACATGGCCGTTCTCCATTTTCAGTGCAATACATGGCCCAGGGTGGGCGGGGTGACGCGGTGAGTCGCAGGCTTATCAGCTGATCAATTGGACTTTGTCCGCCTGCATGCCTTTTTCCCCTTTTGTCGTTTCGAAGCTGACTTTCTGTCCTTCTTTCAATGATTTGAATCCAGTGCCCTCAATCGCCCTGAAGTGTACGAACAGGTCGGGCCCGCTGTCCGGAGTGATGAACCCATAGCCTTTTTCATCGCTGAACCACTTCACCGTGCCGTTCTGTCTGTCGCTCATTGTTCGTATCCTCTAAACCCTGATGTCCTACTGCGCACCGACGCAGTGCGACATGCTTAATAAAAGCCCCGCGCCAGCCCGTCGTCAACACTGCGCAAGACCAGCGGTACTGTCATTCCTGACAGGTTCGCAGGCCGTCGAAACGCGCCATACTGCGCAGTTTCATGCTGACAACCTGGCGTATCCGGGCGCCGTTCCTTACGCACATGGCGCCCCGTCACCTGCCATACGATAATGCCCTCCATCCCGATTCCCACTGGCTTCCTACCGTGATCATCAACTTCGACCTCAACGACCTCCAAGCCTTTCGTGCCGTAGTAGACAAGGGTAGTTTTCGCGGCGCCGCCGATGCCATCCGGATCTCGCAGCCAGCGCTCAGCCGGCGCATCGAAAAGCTCGAAACCGCCCTCGACGTGAAGCTGTTCGAGCGCACCACGCGCCGCGTCAGCCTGACCATGGTCGGGCGCGCCTTCCTGCCGCAGGTCGAGCGTATCCTCGACGACCTCGACATCGCGCTGATGGGCATCAGCAACGTCGCCTCCACGCGGATGGGCGATGTGACCATCGCGTGTGTGCCGTCCACTGCGTATTACTTCATGCCTCACGTGATCTCGGCATTCCACAAGCTCTACCCCAAGATTCGCCTGCGGGTGCTGGATGCCAGTGCCGGCGAGGTGTGCAATGCGGTGGAAAGCGGCGAGGCGGATTTCGGCGTGAGTTTCAGCGGCAGCCTGGCCGATGAGGTGGAGTTCGAGTTGCTGTTTCAGGAGCGTTATGTGCTGGCCTGCCGCCGCGATCACCCGCTGGCCGAGCGCGCCAGCGTGAGCTGGGCCGAGGCCTACGAGCATGACTACATCACGGTGGACAAAACCTCGGGCAACCGTTTTCTGCTGGACCAGGCCCTGCGCGGCGTGCGGGTGAAAAAGCCGAGTATCTGCGAGACGCACCACGTGACCACCATGATCGGCTTGGTCGAGGCGGGGCTGGGTGTGGCGATGGTGCCGTCGATTGCCATGCCGGGCACTGAACACCCGATCCTGCTGAGTGTGCCGCTGGTGGAACCGCAGGTGATGCGCAATGTGGGCTTGATCAAGCGCCGCGGGCGGACGTTGCCACCAGCGGCGCTGGAGTTGGAGCGGTTGGTGCGGGAGCTGCCGTTTCGGTCAGCGTGACACCGAGTCCAGGCCGGTGGATTGCACCACCGCTTGCGCCTCGGGCGAGGCCAGGTAGTGCAGCAGCGCCCTGGCCTGCGCCGGGTGTTCGGCGTTGACCGGAATACCCGCGGCGAAGCGCGTCACCGATTGCACGTCTTCAGGGATCTTGCCGACGTAAGTCACCCCCGGCACCGGTAACAGTTCCGCCACCTGCTGCAAGCCCACCTCGTAGTCACCCTTGGCGACCTGCTCGGCCACGGGGATGCGTTCGATCATGGTGCCCTTGGCCGGCATGCCGAGTTTCTTGAACAGTTCCTTCTCGACATACACGCCGCTGGCGCTGTCCGAATACGCCACGGACTTGGCCTTGAGCAACACCGCTTTGAGTTCGGCATCGGTGCCGATGGCCGGTTTGGCTGCGTCGGCTTTCACCACCAGGCCGATCCGCGAATCCGCCAGTTCCACGCGGGACGCTTTGTCGACCTTGCCCTGTTTGATCAGCTCATCCAGGGCGTAGCCGACCATGATCACCACATCCGCGTGTTCGCCACGGGCCAGGCGGTTGGGAATCGCTTCCGGCGCCTTGCCCATGGACGGGCCGAGGACGGTGTCGAGGGTGTCGCCGCTGCGCTGGGCGTATTGCGGGCCCAGCAGCTTGTAGGCAGCGGTGAAGCCACCGGAGGTCATCACCTTGAGTTGTTCGGCCTGGGCCGTCAGTGCCAGGGCACCGAGGGCCAGGGCCGTCAGGGTTTTCGACAGCGCTTTCATTGCGCCGCCTCTTGCATGACCTGCCCGCGGGTATTGGCGCGGTGATACAGCGCGAGGGTCGAGCACAGGGCGCACAGGGCGGCGAACATCAACCAGTAGGCCGGCGAGGCTTTGTCGTCGGTGATGTGAATGAACCAGGTGGAGATCGCCGGAGTGAAACCGCCGAAGACCGCAGTCGCCAGGCTATAGGCCAGGGAGAAGCCCGCCACGCGCACTTCCACCGGCATGATTTCGGTCAGCGCCGGGATCATCGCGCCGTTGTACATGCCGTACAGGAAGGAGAACCACAGCAGGGTTTCCAGCATATGCGCAAAGCTCGCAGCGTTTACCACGTAGGACAACGCCGGATAAGCCGTGAGCACCGTCAGCGCGGTCATCGCGACCAGCACCGGTTTGCGCCCGAAGCGGTCGCTCAGGCTGCCGCCGATGGGCAGCCAGACAAAGTTCGAGATCGCCACCAACAGGGTCACCAGCAACGCATCGGACGTGGTCAGTTGCAGCACGGTCTTGCCGAAGGTCGGCGCGTACACGGTGATCAGGTAGAACGCGGTGGTGGTCATGGCCACCATCAACATGCCGCCGATGACCACGGACCAGTTTTTCGCCAGGGTCGCCAGCACTTCACGCATGCTCGGGCGATGTTTGCGGTTGGCGAACTCTTCGGTTTCCTCAAGGTTGCGCCGCAGCACAAAGATGAACGGAATGATCACGCAACCGACGGCGAACGGAATGCGCCAGCCCCAGTCGGCCACGACCGACGGTTGCATCCACACGTTCAGGCCATAGCCCAGCGCAGCGGCGACCACGATGGAGATCTGTTGGCTGCCCGACTGCCAGCTGGTGTAGAAACCTTTGCGGCCGGGGGTGGCCATTTCAGCGAGGTACACCGACACCCCGCCCAGTTCCGCACCGGCCGAGAAGCCTTGCAGCAGACGGCCGAGCAACACCAGCGCCGGAGCCCACAGGCCAATGGTGTGATAACCCGGCACCAGCACGATAAGCAGCGTACCGCTGGCCATGATCGACAGCGTCACGATCAACCCTTTGCGCCGCCCCACATCGTCGATGTAGGCACCCAGGATGACCGCACCCAGCGGACGCATCAGGAAGCCCGCGCCGAACACGGCAAAGGTCATCATTAATGACGCAAACTCATTAGCGGCGGGGAAGAACGCGGCAGCGATGTAGGTGGCGTAGAAGCCGAACAGGAAGAAGTCGAACTGTTCGAGGAAGTTGCCCGAAGTAACGCGGAAAACCGCACCAATTTTCGAACGGGCAGAGTCAGGGCGGGTAGGGCTAGTCATGCTTTTGTGTCTCCAGCGTTCTTTTTAAAGTGCTTGTTTCGCTTAAGGCCAAGGATAGTGGCTGACACATTTAGAAATGATAAGTGAATATTTTTGATCTATTGATGCGTTTTGATTATCAGTGGTCAGTGCAGGCCCACGGCGGCGTCCTTGTTCTATGCTTGCAGGCGTAACTAATTCTTACGGTCGGGGGTGCCTATGACTGACGAACAGAAACAGCGGGACGAACGGAAGCAGGAGCGACGCAAGCAGCAATTGGAGGAAGAAAAGCCGCAGACCTGGAAGCATCCCGACGACGGCACGGAGCTTTCGGAGCGGGATCAGGAAATTCCGCTGAAACCCTGATGCGTGATCGGTGGGGGCGGGCATGCCCGCTCCCACATGTGCAACGGGCGTTTCTCGGGAATAGGCAAACTATTTGACATATTTGATTTGTGATCACATATTGGAGGCATAAGAACCACAACACAGGTTTGCCTCATGACAGATGGTCCGCTCCTCCTGCCCACCCTGCGCCAGGTGTCTCGCGATACCTTGCAAGACCAGGTCTATCGCCAGATCCGCGAAGCGTTGATGAGTGGCCGTTTCCAACCCGGCCAGAAACTCACCATCCGTGGCCTGGCCGAAGCGCTCGGCTCCAGCCCGATGCCGGTGCGCGAAGCCCTGCAACGCCTCAGCGCCGAAAACGCCTTTGAAGTCACCGAAACCTCGCGTCTGCGGGTCCGCATGATGACGGTCGAGCGCCTGCGCGAAATCCGCGATGCGCGGGTTGCTCTTGAAGGCTTGCTGGCCGAGAAGGCGGTATTGCTCCTGAAAAAAACCGACCTCGACGAAATCACCGACCTGTGCCAGCAAATGCAGCACGCCGCCGACGAAGTCGATGTGTCGCGCTACCTATGGACCAACTTCGCCTTCCACCGCCGGATTTACGCAGTGGCCCAGGCCGAGCTGACCATGGCCGCCGTGGAGAATTTCTGGCTGCACATGGGGCCGTGCTTTGCCCTGGTCGCCCCCGATAAAGCTCACCTGCAACGCTCGATGGAGGCGCATACGCGCATCGTCGAAGCCCTGGCCGCCCGCGACGGCGCTGGCGCACGGGCGGCGGTGACCGATGACATCATGCAGGCCGCCGATTCCCTGGCGCGCCTGCTCGTCAAGAACGACCGTTCGCGGTCGTCTGCTTCAGGAGGTAAACGTGCATGAGTGTCCTACAGCGGCTACAGCCCTATCCTGGGTTACGTGTATTGATTTCCGGCGGGGCTGCCGGCATCGGTGAAGTGTTGGCCGCGGCGTACCTGGAGGCCGGTGCCCAGGTGCATGTGTGTGATGTCAGCGAACCGGCCCTGGCGGCGTTTCGCGACAAATACCCAGGCAGCGTCGCCACCCGCGCCGATGTCAGTGATGCCGCGCAGATCGCGGCGGTGTTCGAGGTGCAGCGCGAGCATTTCGGCGGCCTCGACGTGTTGGTCAACAATGCCGGCATCGCCGGCCCCACTGGCGGTATCGACGCGATCAGCGACGCCGAATGGCAAGCCACCATCAACATCAACCTGACCGCGCAATACCGTTTTGCCCACCATGCGGTGCCGATGCTCAAGCAATCGTCCCACGGCCATCTGTTGCATATCGCCTCGGTGGCCGGGCGTCTGGGCTACGCGTGGCGCACGCCGTATGCGGCGACGAAGTGGGCGATTGTCGGCCTGATGAAATCCCTGGCCTCGGAGTTGGGCGAGAGTGACATCCGCGTCAATGCCTTGCTGCCCGGCATCGTCGAAGGCCCGCGCATGGACGCGGTGATTCGCGCCCGTGCCGAGCAGGTCGGCGTACCCGAACCCGAGATGCGCCAGGAATACCTCAACAAAATCTCCCTCAAGCGCATGGTCACCGCCGAAGACGTCGCGGCCATGGCGCTGTTCCTCTGTTCGCCCGCCGCCCGCAACGTGACCGGCCAGGCGATCAGTGTCGACGGTAACGTCGAGTACCTGTAGGACGCGGAGCCAGTCGCCAAGGAAGAACCCAGAGCTGTACCCAGGATTTTTTTCATAAGAATAAAAGTCGGAGAATCGTCATGTCCAAAAAACGTCCTGTGATCATTACCTGTGCCGTGACCGGTGCCATCCATACGCCGTCGATGTCGCCGCATTTGCCCATCACTGCCGAGGAAATTGCCGCCGCCGCCATCGGCGCCGCCGAAGCCGGCGCGGCGATTGTTCACTTGCATGCCCGTGACCCCAACGACGGCCGCCCCAGCCAGGACCCCGCGTTGTTTGCTGAATTCCTGCCGCAGATCAAGGCCGCCAGCGACGTGGTGATCAACATCACCACCGGCGGCGCGCCGACCATGGGCGTGGAAGAACGCCTACAGCCGGTGATGCAGTTCAAGCCGGAATTGGCCTCGCTGAACATGGGCTCGATGAACTTTGGCCTGTACGAAATGCTCAACCGCTTTACCGAGTTCAAGCACGACTGGGAGCGTCCATACCTGGAAGAGAGTGACGATCGGATCTTTCGCAACACCTTCCGCGACATTGCCCACATCCTCAATTCCTGCGCCGAGAACCGCACCCGTTTTGAGATCGAGTGCTACGACATCGGTCACCTCTACACCGCCGCGCACTTCCTGGAACGTGGCCTGCTCAAGCCGCCGCTGTTCATCCAATCGGTGTTCGGCCTGCGCGGCGGCATCGGCGGGCACCCGGAAGACCTGGCGCACATGCGTCGTACCGCCGATCGCCTGTTTGGCGACGATTATGTGTGGTCGATCCTCGGTGCCGGGCGTGGGCAAATTCCGCTGGCGACCATGGGCCTGTCTATGGGCAGCCATGCCCGGGTCGGCCTGGAAGATTCGTTGTGGGACGGGCCGGGCAAATTGGCCGCTTCGAACGCCGATCAGGTACGGCGCATTCGCAGCGTGATCGAAGCCCTCGGCCATCGCGTCGCCACGCCGGATGAAGCGCGGGACATCCTCGGGCTCAAGGGGCGCGACCAGGTCAATTTCTAACCGACGACACGGCCGCGTGCTGGCGCGGCCCGAATCCCGCACAACAACAATAAGGGGATCACACCATGCGTATCGAAGTGCTTGTGGACGTCAAGACCACCCTGGGCGAAGGCCCGGTGTGGGACGTCGAACAACAGCGGCTGTATTGGATCGACAGCGCCGACGGCCGCATCCTGCGTTGCACCGACGACGGCCGCGAACTGCGTGCCTGGGACGTGGGCCAGAAAATCGGCTCCATGGCCCTGCGCCACAACGGCGCGGCGGCCATCGTCGCCTTGCAGAATGGCGTACACACTCTGGACCTGGCCAGTGGCGAACTGGCGCTGATCGAAGACCCTGAACCGCACCTGCCGAACAACCGTCTCAACGACGGCAAGGTCGACCGCCAGGGCCGCTTTGTCTTCGGTTCCATGGACACCCAGGAAGACCGCGCCAGCGCCAGACTCTACCGCCTGGACCCGGACCTGCGCCTGCACACCCTGGACGAAGGCATCATCGTTTCCAATGGCCCGTGCTGGAGCCCATCCGGGGACACCTTGTACTTTTGCGACACCTGGTCGGGCGAGATCTGGGCCTATGACTACGACCTCGCCAGCGGCAATGTCAGCAACCGGCGCACCTTCGCCAAGGTCGACACCTCGGGTGGCGGCGGCGCGGACGGTTGCACCGTGGACGCCGAAGGTTGCCTGTGGCAGGCCCTGGTCTATGCCGGGAAGCTGGTGCGTTACACCCCCGATGGCCACGTCGACCGGGTCATCCAAATGCCGGTGAAGAAGGTCACCAGCCTGACCTTCGGCGGGCCGAACCTCGACACCCTGTTTGTGACCTCCATGGCCAAGCCGCCGCTGCCGCGTTTTCCGCACGACGGCCAGCAGCGCGGCGCGCTGTTCGCCATTACCGGGTTGGGCGTGCAAGGAATAGCCGAGCGACGGTTCGCCAGCTAGCGCGTGTGTTCGATCAGCAACATTCCTTCGCAACCTTGTGTCAGTGCGCGCCTTCGCGCGCCTGGAGAGGCCCATGGCTACTTTAAAAAAAGCGTCGCTGCGCAGCATTCACCGGCATTCCTGGGTGTCGCTGCTGGTTTGCTGGATGATCTGGATTCTCAACGCCTACGACCGTGAGATCGTGTTGCGCCTGGGGCCGACCATCTCCAAGCATTTCGATTTGTCCGCCGATCAGTGGGGCACCGTGGCCACGGTGATCATGCTCGCCCTGGCCCTGTTGGATATCCCGGGTTCGATGTGGAGCGACCGCTACGGCGGCGGCTGGAAGCGCGCGCGGTTCCAGGTGCCGTTGGTGCTGGGCTACACGGCGATCTCGTTTCTGTCCGGGTTCAAGGCGTTGAGCGGCAACCTCGCGACGTTTATCGCCCTGCGTGTCGGGGTCAACCTCGGCGCGGGCTGGGGCGAACCGGTGGGCGTGAGCAACACCGCCGAATGGTGGCCGGTGGAACGCCGCGGTTTTGCCCTCGGCGCGCACCACACCGGTTACCCGATTGGCGCGATGCTCAGCGGCATCGTCGCCAGCTTTGTGATCAGCACCTTCGGCGAGGACAACTGGCGCTACGTGTTCTTCTTCGCCTTCGTGGTGGCCTTGCCGCTGATGATCTTCTGGGCGCGGTATTCCACGACCGAACGTATCACCGCGCTGTACGTCGACATCGCCGCCAAAGGCATGACGCCACCGGACAATGCCCCGGCCAGCCAGATCAAGGGCGACGCCTGGCGCACCTTTGTCGCCACCCTGCGCAACCGCAATATCGCGCTGACGGCGGGGAACACCCTGCTCACGCAGGTGGTGTACATGGGCGTGAATATCGTGTTGCCGGCCTACCTCTACAACATCGTCGGGCTGTCGCTGGCGCAGTCGGCGGGGATGAGCGTGGTGTTCACCCTGACCGGGATTCTCGGGCAACTGGTGTGGCCGTCGTTGTCGGACATCATCGGTCGCCGTACCACCCTGATCATCTGCGGGCTGTGGATGGCCGTCAGTGTCGGCGCGTTCTACTTCGCCAGCACCCTGACCCTGATCATCGTCGTGCAGTTGCTGTTCGGCCTGGTCGCCAATGCGGTCTGGCCGATCTACTACGCGGTGGCCTGCGACTCGGCCGAGCCGTCGGCCACCTCCACGGCCAACGGCATCATCACCACCGCGATGTTCATCGGCGGCGGCCTGGCGCCGGTGTTGATGGGCAGCCTGATCGCGATGGGCGGCGGCTGGACCACGCTGCATGGCTACACCGTGTGCTTTTTCGTGATGGCCGGCTGCGCCCTGGGCGGCGCGCTGCTGCAACTGTTTTCCCATCGCCCGCAGGCGTTGGTTGTGCAACTCGAACCCTAGAACAACATTGATGCGCCCCCCAGCCGCGCTGGCGGGGCGCCAGGAGGAACTGCCCGATGACTACCGCCACCCAGGCCCGCGAACCGCAGGTGCTGAACAAATTGATGTTCGCCAAGTTGATGCCCTTGTTGATCATCGCCTACATCCTGAGCTTTCTGGACCGCACCAACATCGCCCTGGCCAAGCACCACCTGGACGTCGACCTGGGCATCTCCGCCGCGGCCTACGGGCTGGGCGCGGGCTTGTTCTTCCTCACGTATGCACTGTCGGAAATCCCCAGCAACCTGATCATGCACAAAGTCGGCGCGCGCTTCTGGATCGCGCGGATCATGGTGACTTGGGGCCTGATCTCGGCGGCCATGGCGTTTGTGCAGGGCGAGACCTCGTTTTACGTATTGCGCTTGCTGCTGGGCATCGCTGAAGCGGGCCTGTTTCCCGGGGTCATGCTCTATCTGACCTACTGGTTCAACCGCGAACAACGCGCACGGGCTACCGGCTATTTCCTGCTCGGTGTGTGCTTTGCCAACATCATCGGTGGCCCGGTGGGCGCGGCGTTGATGCGCCTGGACGGGCTGCTTGGCTGGCATGGCTGGCAGTGGATGTTCCTGCTCGAAGGCTTGCCGGCGGTGGCGTTCGCCTGGGTGGTGTGGCGCAAGTTGCCGGACCGCCCGAGCCAGGCGCCGTGGCTGACGGCGGCGGAAGCGCAGGGTATCGAACAGCGCATTGCCCAGGAAACCGAGGAAGGCGCCGGGGAGGGCGGCCACGCGTTGAAAAACTGGCTGACCCCGCAGATCCTGCTGGCGATCTTTGTGTATTTTTGCCATCAGATCACGGTCTACACGGTGATCTTTTTCCTGCCGAGCATCATCAGCAAATACGGTGAATTGAGCACCATGAGCGTGGGGTTGCTGACCTCGCTGCCCTGGATCGCCGCCGCCTTGGGCGCAGTGTGGCTGCCGCGTTTTGCGACCACACCCACCCGCGCGCGGCGCCTGTTGATCACCGGGTTGCTGACCATGGCGCTGGGGTTGGGCATCGCGTCGGTGTCGGGGCCGGTGTTCAGCCTGCTGGGCTTTTGTCTGTCGGCAGTGATGTTTTTTGTGGTGCAGTCGATTGTGTTCCTCTACCCGGCCTCGCGTCTCAAGGGCGTCGCCTTGGCGGGCGGGCTGGGTTTCGTCAATGCCTGCGGGCTGTTGGGCGGGTTTGTCGGGCCGTCGGTGATGGGCCTGATTGAGATGAGTACCGGCAACGCGATGAATGGCCTGAAGGTGATTGCCGTGGTGCTGGTGGTCGCGGCGTTGGCCGCGCTGCGTTTGCGCCAGGGCCAGGAACAGGCGCCGGCCCCTCGGGTCGTTATGAGACCAGCAACGAAATAGGATAACCCGACGCCAAGACCAGGTACGCCACCACCGCCGCCAGGCACAGGCCGACGAATACCCGCAGCAACGTGCGGGCGGTGGGGTGCGCGATAAACTGGATGACCCAGATGCAGAACCCGGCCAGGAGGAAGGCCGCGGCGAGAATAACCAGCACGATAGTGTTCCTGCGACCGTGAAGAGCTGAATATATAGTCGTAAAGCCGCCCAATGAACAGTGCGCGCATAGACGCAGCCCCTCGGGCTTTCTAAACTGCGGCTTGTCGTGGGGAAAGGGCAGGTGCCGATGAATCGCAATGAATTACGCAAGGCCGACATCAACCTGATGGTGGTCTTCGAGGCACTGATGCTCGAGCGCAATGTGACGCGGGTGGCGGAGAAGTTGTTTCTCGGCCAGCCGACCATCAGTTCGGCGCTCAACCGGTTACGCACCTTGTTCAACGATCCGCTGTTCATTCGCGTCGGCCACCGCATGGAACCTACCGCGCGGGCCGAGGAAATCATCCGGCACCTGTCGCCGGCCCTGGACTCTCTTTCATCGGCCCTGAGCCTGACCCACGATTTCGACCCGTCCGTCAGCACCATGACCTTCCGGATCGGCCTGTCCGATGACGTCGAGTTCGGCCTGTTGCCGCCGTTGTTGCGCGCCTTGCGCCAGGAAGCGCCGATGGTGGTGTTCGTGGTGCAGCATGTGGATTACTGGCGGATTCCCGATCTGCTGGCATCCGGTGATATCACCGTCGGCATCACCCAGACCCGTGGCCTGCCGGCGAATGCCAAGCGCAAGTTGCTGCGCCATATCCACCCGCGCTTGCTGCGCGCCGACGCGTCTGACCGGCCGCTGACCCTCGATGAATATTGTGCGCGGCCCCATGTGCTGGTGTCCCACACCGCCAACGTATCCGGGTTTGCCGATGAGTGGCTGGCGGAAATCGGGCGCAAGCGCCATGTGGTGCTGTCGGTGCCGCAATACAGCGCGCTGCCGGCGCTGCTGGCCGGCACCGACCTGATCGCCAGCCTGCCGGACTACACCGCCGAAGCCATGACGCTGTCGGGCAATCTGTTTTGTGAGCCCTACCCATTCGAGACGCCGACCCTGGATCTGTCCATGGTCTGGCTCAGCCATGTGGACACCGATCCGGCCGAGCGCTGGGTGCGTTCGCGGCTGGAGGCGTTCATGAGCGACCGTGGGCTGGCGAAAAAGGTCTGATGCTTTTATCCGTGGTATATCTAGGAATCTTCCTATCGATACTTCGGAGACTCCCATGCCACACCTGCACCTGGAATACACCGCCAACCTGACGCAACTGGACACCGACAAGGCCCTGTTGCGTCTGAACCATGCATTGGTGGCCTCCGGTCAGTTTGGCGCCGAGCTGGATATCAAGAGCCGTTCACTCAAGGTCGAGAGTTTTCGCGTGGGCACCGGCATGAACCCGCGGGGTTTTGTCGCCGTGCGCCTGGCGTTGCTCAGTGGACGCTCGGCGCAGGTCAAGAAGCAGCTGTCGGAAAGCCTGCTGGCCGTGGTGCAGGAACTTGGGCCATGGCCGGAAGGTGTGCAGGTGCAACTGAGTGTCGAATTGCTGGATATCGATCGCGATTCCTACAGTAAGGTCGCGATCGGCTAAGCGCTTCCATCCACCACAACCGTCGATGCGTAAGGTCAGAGTAATCCCTGTTCAGCGCAGACTTTGACCACCTGCTCCCTGAACCAGGTATTGGCGCTGTCCTGTTCACTGGTTTCGTTCCACTGCATATCCAGGGTGAACCCCGGCAACCCGTGGGGCGCCTCGCAGTGGCCGAACACCGACGCCGGGGCCAGCAGTTTGTGGACGCGGCGGGGCAGGGTCACGATGAAGTCGGTGCCGGTGATCATCTTCAACGCCGCGCCATAGCTGTTGGCCCGTGCGACCACCTGGCGCTTGTGGGCCTGACGCGCCAGCCAGCCGTCGACCATGTTGGTGTCGGAGGTCCACGGCGTGGGAAACACGTGGCGCCGCTCGACGAACGACTGCAGGCTGAACGCCGCCTCGCGGGGCGCCGCACGCTTGTCGAAGACACACACCAGATCATCTTCCAGCAACATCTGGGTCTTGAAGTCTTTATGCGCGCGGTGAAAGTGCGGGCCAAAGCAAATCACCAGGTCGAGGCGGCCTTCGCGCAGGTCGTCGGCAGGGATCTCGGTTTCCAGCTTGCGCACATTGACGATCACCGGCAGGTTCGCGCGGTCGAAGTGTTTCAACAGGCGCGGCAGGATCAGTTGCTCGAAATACTCCGGGGCGCACACGTTGAAGGTCACGGCTTTCTGGGTGGGGTCAAAAGCTTGGCCACCGGCGTGGCACAGGTTGATGCTTTCGAGGATTTTCTGCACATGGCCGTACATGGTGCTGGCCTTGTACGTCGGACGCATACCCGCCCGCGTGTTGATGAACAGCTCATCCTCGAAGCTGGTGCGCAGCTTCTTCAAGCTGTAGCTCACGGTCGACTGGCTGACGAACAGCGTTTCTGACACCTCGGTAACGCTGCTCTGGTCGTAGACGGCGATAAACACCATCAAATCCTGCATATCGAGCTTTCTGAGCAAGTTACTGTTTAGCATCCATTCCATCCGGTAAGCCTTGGCACTGTGGCAGCGCGCGACAAGGGCAAAAGCTTAACGGAACGGGAGTGCCAATAGAAAGCTCTGTAGGGTATTTCAGTGTTGTGCGTGGGACAAAAAGTGTTTGCAACACGACGTCAGCGGATGTGGTCTGCGTAATGCTTCGGATTGAAGCGCGTGACGATCAGCAGCATCACCCCGATCACCGCCGCCAGCGACCACCATGCCCATTCGAAACTGCCCAACTGATCGCGGATCATCCCGGCGATCAGCGGCGACAGGCCGGCAATCAGGTAACCGATGCCTTGCACGAACGCCGTCAGGCTACCGGCGCGGCGCGGGTGGTCGAGGTGGTCGAGGGACAGGATCAAACTCATCGGGAACAGGCCGCCGATGCCCAGGCCGAGCAGGCAGGGCCACAGCAGGCTCAGGTGTTGGGGCGCGAGGATCAGGCCGCAGAACCCGAGGATGATCAGCACCAACAACACGGCCAACGCTCCGCGTTTATCCCGGCGGCGGTTGGCGAGGGCGGGGGTGACCAGGCCCGAGATGACTTCCATCGCGGTGAGGAAACCCAGGAGCAAACCGGCATGCTGTTCGCTCCAGCCTTGTTCTACGTAGTACGGCGCCAGCCACGCCAGTACGCAGGTGTAGGAGGCTGTACCGAGGCCAAAAAAGATCGCCAGCAACCAGGCGCGGCCGTTGCCGAAAAATCCTTCCTGTTTGTCAGAACCTGCTTGGGGCAGAACCGGCAGCGCCGCACGCTGGGCGGACCAGCACACCAGGGCGAGCACGGCCAGCCCCGCCCAGATCGCCAGGCCGATGCGCCAGCTACCGGTCTGCACCAGCACGAACGGGGAGAACGACGCCGCCAGCGCCGCGCCGCCCATGATCGCCGTGACGTACAAGCCCATGAACAATGAAACGTCAGCGCTGAAGCGCGACTTGATCAGCGCCGGCATCACCGCCTGGATCATCGCGATGCCGACCCCCGCAGCGATGGCGCTGACGATCAACTCCAGCGCCGAATCGAGCAACAACCGCGACAGCGTCGCCACGCCGATCACCAGCAGCGACACCGCAATGCTGCGATGTTCGCCGAAGCGCTTGGCCAGGCCCATGCCGAAAAACATCGCCAGGCCCATGGCCATGACCGGCAACATGGTCAGCAGCGCCGCGCTGCTGAAACTCAACGGCACCTCGCCGCGAATCGACGCTAACAACGGCCCTACGGCCGCCATCGACGGGCGCAGGTTAAGCGCGACCAGCACGACGCTGATCATCAGCCATACGGCGGTGGTGGGTTTTGCGTGAACGTTTTCCATGGGCCTGCCTTGAGTGAACAAGGGCGAATCAGGCCACGGGCGGGGTAGTGGGGCAAATGAGAAAGTCGCAGGGGCTATCTAAAAAATGCAGTTAACTGAAATACCGCACATTGGTCCACATTCCATCGGGAGGCTGCGTCGTCAGTTAGACCGGATTACATGCTTGATCTCCTGAAACGTCGCCAGCCCCCAAGGGCCCAGTTCGCGGCCGATGCTGCTCTGCTTGTAACCGCCCCACGCCGTTTGCGGGAAGATCACCTGCGGCGCGTTGATCCACACCATGCCGGCCTGCAAGGCATTGGCCACGCGTTCGGCGGTTTCGTCGTTGCGGCTGACCACGCTGGCCACCAGGCCGAAATCGCTGTCGTTGGCCAGGGCGATGGCCTCGGCCTCCGTGGTAAAGCGTCGTACACACAGCACCGGGCCGAAGATTTCTTGCCGCCACAACGCGCTGTCCAGCGGCACGTCGGTGAACAGCGTGGGGCGAATGAAATAACCCTTCGCCAAGTGCGCCGGGCGCTCACCGCCGCACAGCAAGCGGGCACCGTCCTGCACGCCGCGCTGGATATGCGCCAACACCCGTTGGTACTGGGCGCGGTTGATCAACGCGCCCATTTCCACGTCGTCGGCAAATGGGTCGGCGACGCGAATCCCTTCAGCCCGCGCAGTTAAACGCTGTAGGAATTCATCCGCGAGACTGTCAGCCACCAGCACACGACTGGTCGCTGAACACATCTGCCCGGCGTTGAAAAAGCCACCTCCACAGGCCAGCTCAAGCGCCAGGTCGAGGTCGGCATCTTCCAGCACCAGCAGCGAGGATTTGCCCCCCAGTTCCAGGCTCACGCCCTTGACGGTTTCGGCGGCGCGTTGCATTACCTGCACGCCCACCGCATTGCTGCCGGTGAAGGAAATCTTCGCCACGCGAGGGTCCGCCGCCAGCGGGGCGCCCACGGCCAAGCCGGTGCCGCAGACCAGGTTGAACACCCCCGCCGGGAAGCCGGCCGCGGCGATGATCTGCGCCAGTTGCAACTCCGCCAGCGGCGTCACTTCCGACGGTTTGAGCACCACGCAACAGCCGGCGGCCAGCGCCGGGGCGAGTTTCCAGGCGGTGGTGACCATGGGGAAATTCCACGGCACGATCAGCCCCACCACGCCGCTGGGCTCGCGGCGCAGGCGGGCGCTGAAGGCATCAGTGGGCAGCGCCACCGCGCGGTCTTGCTCGGCGTCCAGCGCCTCGGCGAGACCGGCGTAGTACTCGAAGGTGGCGATGACGTCGTCCACATCGATTCCCGCTTCGAACAACGGTTTGCCGCTGTTGCGCGACTGTACACGCATCAACGGCTCGCGCTGCTCGCTCACGCCTTGAGCCACTTTGCGCAGCAGGGCGCCGCGCTCGCGGCCGGTGCTCTGCGACCAGCCGACACACGCCGCGCTGGCGGCGTCGACCGCCTGGGTCACGGCGCGGGCATCGCCGACGCTGACCTGGGCGAGTATTTCCTCGGTGGCCGGGTTGATCACGTCCAACACGTCATGGCCCGCACGCCACGCACCATTGATATACACACCGTTTACGACCGTACTCATACCGCTACCTCCTGCATCCAACGTTCCTGGTCGATTTCAATCAGCGTCGGCCCCTGGCGATCCGCGGCGGCACGCAAGGCCACGCGCAGTGCGTCCAGGCCCTGGATGCGTTCGGCGGCGCAACCGAGGGCCGTGGCCACGCCGATGAAGTCCGGCGTGTAAATGTCGACGCCGACCGGTTCGATGGCCCGGTTGACCATGTACTTCTTGATCTCCTCGTAGCCCTGGTTATTCCACAGCAGCACGATGATCGGCGTGCGCGCCTCCACGGCGCTGGCCAGTTCCGGCAGGGTGAATTGCAGCCCGCCGTCGCCGATCAGGCACACCACCGGCTGGCCATCGCCACGCCCCAACCAGGCACCGATGGCCGCGGGCAGGGCATAACCCAGGGTGCCGTAGCCGGTGGACGCGTTGAACCAGCGGCGCGGGTGGTCAAGGTTCAGGGTCAGGTTGCCGCTGTACACCGGCTGTGTGGAGTCGCCCACCAGCACCGCGCCGGGCAGTTCCTCCAGCACCGTGTGGAGCATGCGGGTTTGCGCGCGGGTGGCGGCCTCCCAGGTCGGCGTCAATTCGGCCCACAGGCGGGCGACGCGCTGGGCGCCCCAGGCACTGTGGCGAGGTGCCAGCGGTTGGCGCTGGAGTTCGGCGAGCAAGGCGTCGGCGGCGATCTGCGCGTCGGCCACCAAGGCCAGCTCGGGCGGGTAATTGCGCACGGTCTGGTCGGGGTCGATATCGATGCGCAGCAGTGCGCCGGGAATCTCGAAACCGCCGGCGAAGGTCACGTCGTAGTCGGTCTCCGCCAGCTCCGTGCCGATCGCCAGCACCACATCGGCTTCGGCGACCAGGGCGCGGGTGGCGAGCAGGGACTGGGTCGAGCCGATCAGCAGCGGGTGGGCCGCGGGCAGCAGGCCTTTGGCGTTGATGGTCAGCGCCACGGGGGCGCCGAGGGTTTCGGCCAGGCGGGTCAACGCCGCGGCGGCCTCGATGGCGCCGCCGCCGGCCAGGATCAGCGGGCGTTGGGCGGCGGCGAGCCGTTGGCTCATCTGTGCGACCGCCACTGGCGCCGCTCCGGCACGCGCCACGCTGATGGGGGAGGTGCCGAGCAACGCATCGGCGTTTTCCACCAGCACATCCAGCGGGATTTCGATGTGTACCGGGCGCGGGCGCCCTGCCTGGAACAGTGCAAACGCCCGCGCCAGCACGCCGGGCAATTCTGCTGCCGACATCACGGTGTGGGAGAACGCCGCCACGCCGGCGACCAGCGCGCTTTGGTTCGGCAGCTCATGCAACTTGCCGCGCCCGCCGCCCAGCTGGCTGCGCGCCTGCACGCTGGAGATCACCAGCATCGGGATCGAGTCGGCATAGGCCTGGCCCATGGCCGTGGTGATGTTGGTCATGCCGGGGCCGGTGATGATCAAACACACGCCGGGCTTGCCGCTGGTGCGCGCATAGCCATCGGCCATAAAACCCGCGCCCTGTTCGTGGCGCGGGGTGACGTGGCGGATGTTCGAGCGCGCCAGGCCGCGATACAACTCCACGGTGTGGACGCCAGGAATACCAAACACCTGGTCCACGCCGTAGCTTTCCAGGAGCTTGACCAATACTTCGCCGCAGGTCGCCATACATGTCGCTCTCAGGCTGAGGTGAGGCGGTATTGGACCGGCTGGCCCGTAGCGGCAACAATCGATAAAAAGTCATACTAGCCATGTCCTCACGTCATGGCTGCTTGCCCTATGAAACGCCTCCCGCCGCTGCCCGCGCTGCACACCTTCTGGGTCACCGCCCAGTGCTGCAACTTCACCCACGCTGCCGCGCAGTTGCACATCACCCAAGGCGCGGTGAGCCGGCAGATCGCCGGGCTGGAAAGCCATTTGGGCTATGCCTTGTTCCAGCGCCAGGCACGGGGCCTGAGCCTGACCGAAGAAGGCCGCGAGTGGTCGCTGCGGGTGCAGCAGGTCTTCGGCCTGATCGGTGACGCGCTGGAGCAGATCGGCCGCCGCCGCGACACCCTGCAGCTCAAGGCCTCCACCTGCGTGATGCGCTGGCTGCTGCCGCGCTTGATGCAATGGCAGCGGGAGCGCCCGGATGTGCCGGTGGAGCTGACCACGACCGTGGCCTACACCGTGGACTTTCGTCGCGAGCAATTCGATGCCGCGGTGATCTATGCGCCCAGCGCCGAACAGTCGGCCGAGGCTCGGCATCTGTTCGACGAACACCTCACCCCGGTGTGCGCGCCGGCCTTGCTGGGCGCGTTGAATACGCCAGCGGACCTGCAGCAACAGGTGCTGCTGCACCCCACGCGGGACGAGCGGGACTGGGCGTTATGGCTGAACGCGGCGAAGACGCGCTTGAGCAATGTGAGCCAGGGCCATCATTTCGAGACGCTGGATCTGGCCATGACAGTGGCGTCCCAGGGTTCAGGCGTGGCGATCGGCGACAGCGCGTTGATTGGCGAGGATGTGAGCGCGGGGCGCTTGGTGACGCCGTTTGAATTGCGGGTGCCGACGGGGATGGGCTATTACCTGGTGTATCCGCCGGGGACAAAGCCGTCCGCCGGGCTTGACGCGTTGATGGAGTGGTTGGTCAACCAGGCGCAACAGGCGTAACGCTGAAGATCCACCTGTGGGAACCGGCAAGCCAGCTCCCACAGGTTGATCGTGTCGGCTCAGTAACCGACGGTGAAACGCTGGCGCGAATGCTTCGGTGTTTCCACTTCATCGATCATCGCGATGGCGAAGTCGGCGAAGCTGATCCAGCTGCGGCCTTCGCGGCTCACCAGCAAATCATCCTGGCCCAGGCGGAAGGTGCCGGTGCGCTCGGTTTCAACGAATTCGGCCGATGGCGACAGGAAGGTCCAATCCAGTTCCTGTTCCTGACGCAACGCCTCGAGGAACGTCGCGCCGGCACTGGCTTCAGCCTTGTACGCCTCTGGGAAACCCTCGCTGTCGATCACCCGAGTGCCGCCCGGCAGCAGCAACGAACCCGCGCCGCCCACCACCAGCAGGCGTTTGACCCCGGCTTTTTTCACCGGGCCGATCACCGCGCTGGCGGGCAGGGTGGCGAAATGCGCCGCGCTGATCACCACATCGCTGCCGCTGATGGCCTGTTGCAAGGCCTCGGCATCCAGCGCATCGACCTGTTTGACGCTGACGCCAGGACGCACGGCGAGCTTGTCAGTGTTGCGCGCGATGGCGGTGACGCTGTGCCCGCGTCGCAGCGCTTCTTCCAGCAGTTGGCTACCGGCGCGGCCGGTGGCCCCAATGATTGCGATCTTGCTCATGACATTCTCCAGTACGGTTAAGGTTTGAAACGCTTCACCACTTCATTTCGCCCTTGGCGACTTTGGCGCTCAGTTCCAGCGAACTTTCGTCGGCGAGGGTCGGGTAACGCTTTTTCATCGCCGCGATCAGGGCGGCGGAGTCCTTGGCCTTGGCGGCTTCTTCGTCAAAGGCCTGGATGTAGTCGGCGGTAAAGGCCACGGATTGCAGCGACGGGTTGCCGAGGAAATGCCCCGGAACCACCGTGCGCGGCTGCAGTTCGGCGATGCGTTGCAGGGTGGCCAGCCAGTCTTTATGGGACTGCGCGCTCTGAGTATCGGCCATCCACAGGTGGATGTTGTCGGCGACGACCACACCGCCGACCACGGCCTTGATCGACGGCACCCATACAAAGCTGCGATCCGGCTGCGGGCCGTCGAGGCCGATCACTTCCAGCGGTTGCCCTTCAAGCGTCAGGCGGTGGCCGTCGAGCACCTGCGGCACGATGGTTTTGCCTGGCTTGTCGGCGCCCATTTTCGGGCCCCAGAACGCCAGTTTGCCGGCGACGGTGGCGTTGATGTGGTCGACCACCGCTTGCGGGGCCAGCACCTTGGCGTCGGGGAATGCGGCGGTCAGGGTGTCGAGGCCGAAGTAGTAGTCCGGGTCGCCGTGGCTGATGTAGATGGTCGTCAGGTGTTTGCCGCTGGCGCGGATCTTCTGCACCAGGTGTTCGGCCTGGCTTTTGCCGAACTGTGCGTCGACCAGGATCGCGTCTTTCGCGCCGCTGACTAGCACCGAACTGACCGGGAAGATCGCGGCCTCGCCGGGGTTGTACACGTCGAGGGTCAGCTCGGCAGCGGCCGCCTGCACGGCGAAGGCCAGGGCGGCGGTCGCCAGGGTCAGGCGCTTGAGGGTGGACAACATCGGGCAACTCCGGCAATCGGTAAGGGATGCACAGAGCTTAGTTGCACCAAACACAACAAAAAATGCGATGCTGGGACATAGTTTGTTTCTAAAATCGGGCAGATCATGGATCGTCTTCAAGCAATGCGCGTGTTTGTGACGGTGGTGGATCTGGGCAGCCAGTCCGCCGCCGCCGACCATCTGGACCTGTCGCGCCCGGTGGTCTCGCGCTACCTGGCCGAGCTGGAAGACTGGGTCGGCGCGCGCTTGCTGCATCGCACCACGCGCAAACTCAGCCTGACGGCTGCCGGCGGGGAAACCCTGCCACGTTGCCGGCAATTGCTGGAGCTGTGCGGCGACATGCAGGCCGCCGTCAGCGAACCGGATGACGCGCCCCGTGGCCTGCTGCGCCTGAGTGTCAGCACCTCGTTCGGCCAGGCGCAGTTGGCCGAGGCCATCGCCGAATACGTCAGGCGCTACCCCTTGGTGACGGTCGACCTGCAGATGCTCGATCGCACGGTCAACCTGGTGGATGAGCGCATCGACCTGGCCATCCGCACCAGCAACGACCTGGACCCCAACCTGATCGCGCGGCGCCTGACGGTCTGTCGCTCGGTGGTGTGCGCGACCCCGGCCTACCTGCTTGAGCATCCGGCGCCGCAAAAGGTCGAAGACCTGGCGCGGCACAACTGCCTGACCCACTCGTACTTCGGCAAAAGCCTGTGGCATTTCGAGGAAGGCGGCGAACACGTTTCGGTGCCGGTCCACGGCAATATCACCGCCAACGAAGCCAGCACGCTGTTACGCGTGACGCTCGCCGGGGCGGGGGTGGCGATGTTGCCCAGTTATCAGGCCGGCGAGCACATCCGCCGTGGCGAACTGGTGCGCCTGTTGCCCGCGGCCGAACCGCGGCAGATGAACATCTACGCGGTGTACGCGTCGCGCAAACACATGCCGTCGGCGCTGCGTAGCCTCCTGGATTTCCTGGTGCTGAGGTTTCCGGAAACGCCGGAGTGGGACCGGGGCCTGTGACCCGACATACAGATGTTGAATGGCGTCCAATAATGGCAACTCGCCCTGGCTGACCTATGCTTTAAACAGCACCGAGTAGGTCCTTCAGAGGTCTGTGCCATGACCGTCAAAACCAGAAAGTACCTGAAAATTTTCATCCTTTGCGCCTTGGTCAGCGCGCTGTACGGCACCGCCGCCTATCGCGTCGAGCAGACCCGCATGCAGCCGAGCTTTGCGATCAGTTGCCATCAGGATCAATGCATTCCGCGCACCGGCAGTTTCAGCGCGTTGCGCTAATGGCCAACCAAGGACGATCCCGCGTTTAATCCTCGGGTGTTTCGGCCTTGAGTCGTTCGCGAAATGCCTTGGGCGAAAACCCGACCCGGCGGCGGAATAGCCGCGAGAAGTTGGTCGGGTCGGAAAAGCCCAATACCTCCGACATTTCATTGATGGTCATGCTGGTGTAGGTCAGCAGGCGCTTGGCTTCCAGCAATTGGCGGTCGTGCATGATCTGTAGCGCGGGTTGCCCACCCAATTCCCGACATGTGCCGTTCAGGTGTGAGACCGAGATACCCAGCTTGTGGGCCAGGTCTTCAATCTTCGGGTGTTCGCGATACTGCTGTTCGACCAATTGGGTAAAGCGCCGGAAATACTCGCGCCCACGCGGTGCCCGCGGGTGGCGGCGCTGGATGGCCTGGCGGCTGATCCACACCAGCAGCACGCTGACCAGGGCGTGCATCAGCATGTCCCGGGCCGGCTGCTCATCGGCGTATTCGTCCTGCAGGCGGGCGAACAGGTTGTTGAGATAGTCGCTGTCCTTGCCTGCCGGGTAACTGCCCAGCACCTGCAGGCCGTCGACCGTTGCGCCCAATTGCGCTTGCAGGTGGCTGACCAGCGGTGCCGCCAGGGTCAGCACGTAGCCTTCGACATCTTCCGCAAACCGAAACCCGTGCACACACAGCGGCGGCAGCACCTGCAAGGTCGCTTCGTTGAGGGTGGTGCGCTGGCCTTCGATTTCCAGTTGCGCCTGGCCTTGGTGGACGTACAACAACTGGCACAGATCCGCGTGCCGGTGGGGCTGGATTTCCCACTGGTAGTCCCGGCTGCGTCGGGAAATCGTTTCGCAGTGCAACAAATCCGGCGTCGGCCATTGCTGGTTTTCCCCGTACAGCTTGAACACCGGAATCGCGGAACTGGCAGTTTTGGTCATAGTTTCAATCCGATACTCAGGCAAGTGGTTCGGTAATCGCCCCGATTGGCAAAAAGCGCAGGCTTTGGCGCAGTTTTCACCTTCTTATAGCGCCCACTCAAGTGAAAAATGTCAGCAACAAGACCAATGACAACTCTTTCACCTTATCCGTTCGGGTGAATTTTTCGGGCCATAAAAATAATGAAAACGCTGAAAACTCAAGTCGCCATCATCGGCGCCGGTCCTTCGGGACTGTTGCTCGGCCAACTGTTGCAGCAGGCCGGTATCCAAACCCTGATTCTAGAGCGCCAGAGCGCCGATTACGTGCTGGGGCGCATCCGTGCCGGGGTGTTGGAGCAAGGCATGGTCGACCTGTTGCGCGAGGCCGGCGTCAGCCAGCGCATGGACGCGGAAGGCCTGGTCCATGATGGCTTCGAACTGGCGCTTAATGGCCAACTGACTCACATCGACCTCAAGGCGCTCACCGGCGGTCAATCGGTGATGGTCTACGGCCAGACCGAAGTGACCCGCGACCTGATGGCCGCACGCGCCGCTACCGGTGGCGTCACCTTGTACAACGCGCGTGAGGTGCAACCCCACGGGCTCAAAACTGATCAACCCTGGCTGACGTTCGAACATGAAGGCGAAGCCTTTCGCCTGGAGTGTGATTACGTGGCCGGTTGCGACGGTTTTCACGGTGTCGCCCGGCAATCGATCCCGGCCGAGTCGCTGAAGGTCTTCGAGCGGGTGTATCCCTTCGGCTGGCTGGGCATCCTGGCCGACACGCCGCCGGTCCATCCTGAACTGGTGTACGCCAAGCATGCGCGTGGGTTTGCCTTGTGCAGCATGCGTTCGCCGACGCGCAGCCGTTACTACCTGCAAGTACCCGTCGAGGAGTCGGTCGATGAGTGGTCGGACCAGCGTTTCTGGGCTGAACTGAAAACGCGCCTGCCAAGCCAGTTGGCCGAGCAGTTGGCGACCGGGCCGTCGATCGAAAAAAGCATCGCGCCGCTGCGCAGCTTCGTGGTCGAGCCGATGCAGTACGGGCGTTTGTTTCTGCTGGGGGATGCGGCGCACATCGTCCCACCCACCGGGGCCAAGGGCTTGAACCTGGCGGCGAGCGACGTGAGCACGCTGTTTCGCATCTTGCTCAAGGTCTACCGCGAGGGGCGCGTGGAGTTGCTGGAGAAATATTCGGAAATCTGCCTGCGACGCGTGTGGAAGGCTGAGCGGTTTTCCTGGTGGATGACGTCGATGCTGCATCAGTTTCCCGAAGCGGACGGGTTCAGCCAGCGCATTGCCGAGAGCGAACTGGCGTACTTCATCCACTCGCACGCCGGTCGCACCACCATCGCGGAAAATTACGTCGGGCTTCCTTACGAAGCTATCGAATAGCCTGCTATCGTATCGAGCATGCCCGCAGGTCGCCTTTTCCTGCGGGCCTTGCTCGAAGGTTTACCGTGACTCAGCTCAATCAGCCTACTCCAGCCGTACCTGCCGTGCGCAGCATCCTCGTCTCGTTGATGATGGCGATCTTCCTCGGTGCCTTGGACCAGACCATTGTCGCCGTGTCCATGCCGGCCATTTCCGCGCGGTTCCACGACGTCAACCTGCTGGCCTGGGTGATCTCCGGCTATATGGTGGCGATGACAGTGGCGGTGCCGATCTACGGCAAGCTCGGCGACCTGTACGGGCGGCGGCCGATGATGCTGATCGGCATGGGCCTGTTCACCCTGGCGTCGCTGTTCTGTGGCATGGCGCAAAGCATGGAGCAACTGGTGCTGGCGCGGGTGCTCCAGGGCATCGGCGCCGGCGGGATGATTTCGGTGAGCCAGGCGATCATCGGCGACATCATCCCGCCGCGCGAGCGCGGGCGTTACCAGGGCTATTTCAGCGGCATGTACGCGGTGGCCAGCGTGGCCGGGCCGGTGCTGGGCGGTTATATGACCGAGTACCTGTCCTGGCGCTGGGTGTTTTTGATCAACCTGCCGTTGGGCGCCGGCGCCTGGTACGTGGCCCATCGCAGCCTGGTCGGGCTGCCGTTGCCGCAACGCAAGCCGATCATCGATTACCTCGGTACCGTGCTGCTGATCATCGGCTTGAGCGCCTTGCTGCTGGGCATCACCGAGATCGGCCAGGGCCATGATTGGCGCAATGACTCGGTACTAGCGTTGCTGGCCTGCGCGCTGGTGGCGCTGAGCATATTTGTCTGGCATGAGCGGCGTGCGCGGGAACCGTTGTTGCCGATGCACCTGTTCGCCAACCGCAGCGCGGTGCTGTGCTGGTGTACGATGTTTTTCACCAGTTTCCAGGCGATTTCCCTGACGGTGCTGATGCCTTTGCGCTTTCAGACCGTGACCGGCTCCGGCGCCGACAGTGCCGCGCTGCACCTGCTGCCACTGGCGATGGGCTTGCCGATGGGCGCCTACTTTGCCGGGCGCATGACCTCGGTGACCGGGCGCTATAAACCACTGATCCTCAGCGGCGCCGTGTTGAGCCCCTTGGCGATTCTCGGCATGGCCTACAGTGCGCCGCAGGCGATGGGGCTGACGGCGATGTTCATGCTGCTGTGCGGCATCGCTGCCGGCATGCAGTTCCCGACCTCGCTGGTGGGCACGCAGAACTCGGTGGACCAGCACGATATCGGCGTCGCCACCAGCACCACCAACCTGTTCCGTTCCCTGGGCGGGGCGGTCGGGGTGGCGTGCATGTCGGCGTTGTTGCTGGCGCTGTTGCAGGACTCCAGCTTTGCCCACCTGGCCAGCGGCGCGCTGGTGGTCGAGGGCGGTTCCGGCAGCGTTTTGCTCGACGGCCTGAACGCCGCCCCAGGCCCGGCGCAGGATGCCCTGCGCGGGGAACTGGCGGTGACGTTCCGGCATTTGCTGATGGTCAGTGCGGCGGTGTCGTTGCTGGGGTTGGCGGCGGCGATTGCGATGCCCGATCGCATGCTGCGCGGCCGTGAAGACAAGGCCCGCTGACGGGCCGGCTGGACATCCAAATGTGCGAGCGGGCTGGCCCGCTCCCAGCGGTTTGACCGCCTGTGCAATTCAAGGGCTGTAATAACCGACCGCCACCATGAAATGCCCGGTTTTGCGCAAATACGCATGCTTGTTCTCGACCTTGCCGGTCACCGGGTTTTTCCAACGGTACTTGTACTCACCCTGATCCTGCTCCGCCATCAACTTGAGGATCGGTGCGCCCACCGGCTTGCCGTCGGGGTCCTTGATCTTGCTGAAGTCGGTGTTGATCAGCCGCAGGTTGGTGCCATGGGCGACATAGCGCCGGGTATCGAGGTCGACCACGAACACGTAGAGATCGTCCTGCAGGAAACCGCCCTGCAATGAGTTGATCGCCTTCAGCGTGCCGGCTTCATCCTTGACCAGCGCCTTGACGGCCTGGTCCCGCAGCGCTCGCGCCTGTTCCGGCGTGGCCCGTGGCAGGTAATAGCCCACCGCCAGAATGCGTTCGCCGACACGCTGATAAAACACATGCTTGTGTTCGATCTTGCCGTCGTTCCAGTTCTGCCAGCGGTAGTCGGCCTGCTGGATGCCCTGGCCTTCCGGCGCCTTGAGCGCGTCCTTGAACGACTGGCGCAAATCCGCCCCGAGCACTTCGGACACATCGCGGCCGATCAAGGCGGAGGAGGGCCCGCCGCTGGCCAGCAACACGCCCTGAGTGTCGACCACGAACACATAGCGGTCATGGTCGACGAACTCGCCCTGGCGGCTGAAGGCGGCGAAGGCCTTGTCGCCATTGCTCTGGTAGTAGGCCAAGGCTTTCCCCAGCAGAGCCTTGGCCGCCTGGGCGTCCTCCTCCGGCAAGGTGGCGGCGTGTACCTGGCTGAAACCCAACAGCAGCAGCCAGCTGAATCGGAGCAGTCGCTTCATTATCCGTGCCTCGTTCTTATAGATGTGAGCACAGCTTAGACGGCTGCGGCTCAGGGCGCCGCCAGCCATTGATTGACGATGCCGTCGTACACCCCGGTGGCCACGCTCAGGTGCAACCACTGGTCGACGTAACTTTTCCAGGCCACATCGTCGCGGGGCAGCAGGAAGGCTTTCTCGCTATATTGCATCTGCCGCTGCGGGTTGACCGCGCACAGCCCCGGCTTGAGTTTCTGCTGGAAGCGCGCCTCGCTGGCGTCGGTGATCATCACATCGGCCTTGCCCGCCAGCAGTTCGTCGAAGATGGTCACGTTGTCGTGCAGGCGTATCTGCGCCTGGCCCAGGTGCGCCCGGGCGAACACTTCGTTGGTGCCGCCCGCCGGCTCGATCACCCGCACCTGCGGCTGGTTGATCTGCTCGACGCTCTGGTAACGCTGCACATCGGCGCAGCGCACCAGCGGGATCTTGCCGTCGACGCCGAGGGACTGGCTGAAGAACGCCTTTTTCTGGCGTTCCAGCGACACCGAAATACCGCCCACGGCGATGTCGCAGCGGTGCGCGAGGAAGTCCGGCATCAGGCTTTTCCAGGTGGTGGGCACCCAGGCGATCTTGGCGTTGAGGCTCTTGGCCAGGGACTCGGCCATGGCGATATCGATGCCTTCGTAGCGGCCATCGGCACGCAGGAAGGTGTAGGGCTTGTAGTCGCCGGTGGTGCAGACGGTGAGCGTGCCGCTGTCGAGCACGTTGTCCAGGCGCGAGGGGGGCGTGTCCGCGAAGGCGGGTGTCGCCAGACTCACCAATACACACAGGGCTAAAGGAGCTTTCATGCGGTCGAGTCCTTGGGCATGATCGGGTGGCCATTATTTCCAGCAAGATGGCGGGGTGGCAAGGACGGCGAATGTTTAGCCAACGTGCAACCAAACTCCGTCAACCCTGAATTGACGCCCCTGACCCGGCGTGTGACGCTGCCGGGCATCTCCCTCACGGTGATTCGCCCATGGACGGTTACCCCGACACTTACCCCGAGACACTGCCTGGCGTCGTCGCGCCGAGCGGTCCGGCGGATGTCGAGGCGTTGCCCTCCGCGCTGGCTTTCTGGGCCCTGTTCCACTGTCGACATGCGCGCCCACCAGATACCTCTCTCTTACGTTGATCTATCCGATGGATGACGCGCACCTGCGCGCATCCGCCCGGCGGCGCCTGTGCGCCTGCCTGACGCAAACGTATGAGAATTGCCATGAGTGTTTTTGCCAGCCTGCACGAAGCCCGCTCTTTCCTTGAGCAGAACCCGGACATCGAGATGTTCGAGCTGTTCATCCTCGACAACAATGGCGTGCCGCGCGGCAAGTTGCTGCATCGCGACGAACTGCTGGCGGTGTATGAAAGTGGCCGCCCGCTGCCCAGCACGATCCTTGGCCTGACCATCCATGGCGATGACGTGGAAAACTCCGGGCTGGTGTGGGAGGTGGGCGATATCGACTGCCGTGCGTACCCGATCAGCGGCAGTTTGCAGCGCATGCCATGGCGGCTGATTCCGACGGCGGCGGTGCAAGTCAGCATGCACCCCACCGAAGGCTTGCCCGCCACCGTGGCCGACCCCCGGCACGTGCTGGCCAGGGTGATCGACGGGCTCAAGGCCGATGGTTATTACCCGGTGATGGCGGCGGAACTGGAGTTCTACCTGCTCGACCAGAAACCCGACCACAACGGCCGCCCGCAACCGGCGCGCGACATGGACGGCGGCCGCCCGCGTGCGACCCAGGTCTATGGCCTGCGCGAGCTGGAGCAGATCGAGCCGTTTCTCGCCGACCTTTACAGCGCCTGCAAACTGCAAGGCATCCCGGCGCGCACGGCAATTTCCGAATACGCGCCGGGCCAGGTCGAAATCACCCTCGAACACCGCACCGATGCCCTGCAAGCGATGGACGAAGCGGTGCGCTACAAACGCCTGGTCAAAGGCGTGGCGCACAAGCACGGGATGACGGCGTGCTTCATGGCCAAACCGTTCGACGACCTAGCCGGCACCGGCATGCACATGCACGTCAGCCTGGCGGACGCCGAGGGCCATAACCTGTTCGCCAGCGAAGCCGCCGACGGTACGCCGCTGCTGCGCCAGGCGGTGGGCGGCATGCTCAGCACCTTGCTCGATTCGCTGCTGATGTTCTGCCCCAACGCCAACTCCTATCGCCGCTTCCAGACCAACAGCTATGCGCCGCTGGCCGCCACCTGGGGCGTCGACAACCGCACCGTCAGCCTGCGTGTGCCGGGTGGTCCGGCGCCGTCGCGGCACATCGAACACCGCCTCTGCGGCGCCGACGCCAACCCTTATCTGGCGGCGGCGGCGATCCTCGCCGGTATCCACCGCGGCATCCGCGAACGACTTGACCCCGGCGCTCCGGTGGAAGGCAACGGCTACGCCCAGGCCAACGCGTTGCTGCCCACCGATTGGCTCACCACCCTGCGCGCCCTGGAAGACTCCAGCTGGGCACGGGAGGCGTTCGGCAGTGAGTTTCTCGGCGTGTACCTGGCGGTGAAACGGGCTGAATATCGGCAGTTCATGGGCGAGGTGGGCGAGCAGGACTGGCGCTGGTATCTGCACTCGGCGTGAACGGATTGACGGTGGTGGTTTTTTCGACCTTTTTTTCACGTTGCACTGGTTAAGCTGCGAATCAAGGTCATTCACTACCGTTCCACTCACATGAGCCCGTGATGTTGTCACCACCACTTTCGTCCATCGAGATTGAATACGCCGAACGCTGTGACCGTGAGCACGCCAGGGTCTGCGGCGATACGCGCCCGCCTGGGCTGCGTCAGCGTCTGGCGGCGTGGCGTGACGGGCGGCTGGTGCGCAATGCCCTCAAGGTGGCCGGCGAGCCCGGTCTGATCCTCGACCTGGCCTGCGGTTCGGGGCGGTTCTGGCCGGTGTTGGCCGAACACGTCAACCGGGTCATCCTCGCCTCGGATAACTCCCAGGACATGCTCGACCACGCCCGCACCCATCACCCGGCGGCGCTGCTCAAGCGGGTCAAGACCTTTCAGGGCTCGGCGTTTTCCATCGGCTTGTCGGCGAACGCGGTAGATTGCATTTTCTGTCTGGAATTGTTTCGCCACGTGCCCAGCAGCGAAGGGCGCCAAGCGCTGCTGCAGGAGTTTCATCGGGTCAGCCGCGACACCGTGATCGTGTCGGTTGCCTCCCGGACGCCAGTGGAGGAGGAGTTCTGCCAGGCAGGGTTCCAGGTCCTGAATCACCAGGAGTTCATTCCTGGCTCCAGCGTATGGCGTGTCTACGTTCTACGTAAGATGGGATAACTCCAATCTGTCGGACTATTCTTTACACGCTGTCGGAGTTTTCATGATTGCGTGTGCACTGCGGATGCTCGCAAGTCCCTTCCGCGATATATACTGCGCGCCATTCTTCAAGGGAGAGCCGTGTGGCCATCGATATTCACTGGATCTGCGACAACGATAGCCTCGGCCAGCATTGCGCCGAATGGCAGCAGTTGCCATTCGTCGCCCTCGACACCGAATTCATGCGGGTCGACACCTTTTATCCCATTGCCGGGCTGATCCAGATCGGTGATGGCGTTCGCGCTTACCTGATCGACCCCCTGACCATCGACAACTGGCAACCGCTGGCGGCGTTGCTGGAAAACCCGGCCGTGATCAAAGTGGTCCACGCCTGCAGTGAAGACCTGGAAGTGTTGCTGCGCCTGACTGGCAGCCTGCCGGTGCCGTTGTTCGACACCCAACTGGCCGCGGCTTACCTGAACCTCGGCTTCTCCATGGGCTATTCGCGCCTGGTGCAAGCCGTGCTCGATATCGACTTGCCCAAGGGCGAAACCCGTTCGGACTGGCTGCAGCGCCCGTTGTCCGAGACCCAAGTGAGCTACGCCGCCGAAGATGCGGTCCACTTGGCCGAGGTCTTCATTCGCCTGCGCCCGCGGCTGTCGGACGACAAATACGCCTGGGTCCTGGAAGACGGTGCCGAACTGGTGGCCAACCTGCGCCGCGAAGTCGACCCTTACGAGGTGTACCGCGAGGCCAAGCTGGCGTGGAAACTGTCCCGTGCCCAACTCGCCGTGCTGCGTGAACTGTGCGCCTGGCGCGAGCAGCAAGCGCGTGCCCGTGACCTGCCGCGCAATCGCATCATTCGTGAACACTCGCTGTGGCCCCTGGCCAAATCCCAGCCGGATAACCTCGCCGCCCTGGGCAAAATCGAAGACATGCACCCGCGCACCGTGCGTCAGGATGGCCAGTTTCTGCTGGACCTGATCAAGCGCGCCGGCAGCGTGTCCATGGACCAATGGCCGCCCGCCGTGGCTGAACCGCTGCCGGTGGATGCCGCTGCGCTGATCAAGCACCTGCGCGCCTTGGGCCAGGCGCAAGCCGAACGCCTGGAGATGGCGCCGGAACTGATGCTGCGCAAGAAAACCCTCGAAGCCCTGGTCAAAAGTGGCTACCCCGACGGGCCTTACCAATTGCCAGACTCGCTGCGTGGCTGGCGCCGCGAGTTGATGGGCCAGGCGCTGCTCGACAGCCTGGCCACTGCCGGAGAACAGCCTTGAAACGTATTTGCTCCATCTATCGCAGCTTGAAACGCAACGAAATGTATCTCTACGTGCTGAAAAGCGATGCCCTGGAGCGCGTGCCGGAACCCTTGATGGAAGCCTTCGGCAAGGCCCATCACGCCTTCGACATGGTGCTGACGCCCGAGCGCAAGCTGTCGCGCGAGGACATCGCAGTGGTCCTGGAAAACCTCGAAAAGCAGGGCTACCACTTGCAAATGCCACCGGCCGAGGACGAGTACATCGAACACTTGCCCGAAGAGCTGCTGCGCCGCAACGACCCGATGTGATCGCGGCGTGCCCTGCCCGGGGCGCATTCTTTTCCATGGAATCGTATTAATGGATGGTGGCCGTAAGGATGCGGGCGGCCGTCCGCATTGTTTTTGAAAGGTTTGAACCATGCGTGTTCTGATTGCTGAACAGGATCACCCGCTCTACGCCCAGTTGCTGAGCGAAGCGGCCCCGGACCTCGAGGTGTTGACCAGCGGCGACTCGGCCGAACTCTCGCGCCTGGCTGCCGATTGCCCGGTGTGGCTCGGCCAGCCGGACCTGCTCGCCACCCTGTTGCGCCAGGGGCACCAGCCGCAGTGGCTGCAATCGACCTGGGCCGGCATCACGCCGCTGCTGGCCGACGGCCTGCCCCGCGACTATCGCTTGACCCGTGCGGTGGGGATTTTTGGCCAGGTCATGGCGGAATTTATCCTCACCTACATGCTCGGCCATGAACGCGAAGTCTTGGCGCGCCTGGTCAGCCAGGTCGAGCGCAAGTGGGACAACCGCATGGGCCAGAGCCTGGCGGGGCGCACGGTGCTGATCGTCGGCTGCGGTGATATCGGCCAGCGCGTGGCGCAGTTCCTCGTGCCGTTTGGCGTCAAGCTGTACGGCATCGCCAGCCAGGCGCGCGAGCAGGCGCCGTTTGTCGAAGTGGCTGCGCTCGATCAACTCGGCCGGCTGGTGGGCGAAGCGGACTACGTGATCAACCTGTTGCCCAACACGCCGAACACCCACGACCTGTACGACGCGGCGCTGTTCAAGCAATTCAAGCCGAGCGGGTTGTTTATCAACGTCGGCCGCGGCGTTGCGGTGGTTGATGCGGATCTGGTCGAAGCGTTGAAAGAAGGGCACCTGGCTGGCGCGGTGATCGACGTGTGCCGCCAGGAACCGTTGCCGCAGCGCCACCCGTTCTGGACCGCCTGGGGCTTGCTGCTGACCGGGCACAGCTCGGCGCCGACCTCGCCGTCGATGATGGTGCAACTGTTTCTGGAAAACGTGCGCGCCTACCAGGCCAAACAAGTGTTGCGCGGTGAAGTGGATTTCGAGCGCGGCTACTGACACCGCGTCGAACCACAGGTGGGGGCTGGCGAGCCAGCTCCCACGTCAGTCCTAGAGACTGAAATCGCCTTGCGAAACCAGCTCGCTCAACGGCTTGCGCGGGCTTGGGGTCTCACGGCCTTGCAGGTACTCGGGCAAGCTCGACTTGTCGCCCAGCTTGCCAATCGCGACCGCCGCATGCAGCGCATAACCCTCGGGAATCTTCAGCTCCTTGCGCGTCAGCGCCTGATCGAAGCCGGCCATGCCATGGCTGTGCCAGCCGCTGAGGCTGGCCTGCAGCGCGAGGTAGCCCCAGGCCGAACCGGTGTCGAAGGTGTGCCACAGCGCCGGGGTTTCTTCGCTGGCGCCGGGGGCGATGAAGTCGGTTTTCGAGGCGATGATCACCAGGGCCGACGCATGCTGCGCCCAGTTGCGGTTGAATTCGTTCAACAGGCCGAGGAAACGCTCCCAGTCCGGCGTGTCACGGCGCGCATAGAGAAAACGCCAGGGCTGCGAGTTGTAGGCTGATGGCGCCCAGCGCGCGGCTTCGAAAAAACTCAGCAGGGTTTCCTGCGGGATGCTCTCGCCGGTAAAGGCGCGGGGCGACCAGCGGTCAGTGAACTGGGGGTTTATCGGGTAATCGGCAGCGCGGGGGTTGGTGCTCATGGGCAGTTCCTGATCGTCAATTCGGCGCTCAAAGCTACTGCGCTCCCACTAGACTGACAAGTCTTGCAACACCGCCAGTCGTAAGCGCTTGGCCCCAGTGGCCTTGGGCACTAGACTGGCGGCCTTTTCACCCACCGATACCGATGTAGAGCCATGGCCGCCAAAGTCGAACCTTTCTGGATACGCAAAACCCTTGAACACCTCGATCAGGAGGAGTGGGAGTCGTTGTGCGACGGCTGTGGCCTGTGCTGCCTGCAAAAGCTCGAGGATGAAGACGACAACAGCGTCTATTACACGCGCATCGCCTGCAAACTGCTCGACCTGAAAACCTGCCAGTGCACCGATTACCCCAACCGCCGCGCGTCGGTGCCCGACTGCATCCAGCTCACCCCGGGCCAGGCCGACCAGTTCAAGTGGTTGCCGCCCACCTGCGGTTACCGCCTGGTCAGCGAGCGCAAGGACTTGCCGCTGTGGCATCACCTGGTCTGCGGCGACCGTGACGCCGTGCATCACGAACGCATTTCCCAGTCCGGCCGCATGCTCCGCGAAGGCAGCGTGCCCGAAGAAGACTGGGAGGATTACCTGATTTTCCGCGCTGGCTGAACAAGGAGCGAGTATGAAGGGGCTGACCCGGCTGGCGGCAAGCCTGGTGTTGCTGGCGCTGAGCACACCGGCGTGGTGCGCGAAGAAAGTCGACCTGGACTATCACGTCAAACTGCTGCCCCAGAGCGATCAGGCTGAGGTGCGCGTGAGCCTGTCCCAGGGTTCGGCGGTGCGCAGCCTGGATTTCGAGCTGGGGCGCGACGGTGACTACAGCGATTTCAAGGCCGATGGCCAATGGAAAGTCAGTGGCCATCGCGGCCTTTGGCAACCCAGCGCCGACAAGGCCAGCCTGACCTACCGTGTACGCCTCAGCCATGCGCGCAAGCCGGGTATCTATGAAACGCGCATGACGCCGGATTGGGCGCTGTTTCGCGGGGAAGACCTGGTGCCGACCGCGCACCTCGACCAGCAGGACGGCGTCGAGCTGGTCTCGCGCCTGGTGTTCGAGCTGCCGACGGGCTGGAAAAGCGTCGAAACCGCCTGGCCGCGTATCGGCAAGCACACCTTCCGGATCAACAACGTCTCGCGCCTGTTCGACCGCCCCACCGGCTGGATGCTCGCCGGTAACCTCGGCAGCCGCCGTGTGCGCCTGGGCGAAACCGACGTCACCGTGGCCTCGCCCAAGGGCCAGGCCATGCGCCGTATGGATGTGCTGACGTTGCTGACTTTCGTCTGGCCGCAGGTGGAAGCCGCGTTCCCGCGTCACCCCGCCAAGCTATTGATTGTCGGCGCCAGCGACCCGATGCGCCGTGGCGCCTTCTCGGCGCGCGACTCGGTCTACCTCAACAGCCGCACGCCGCTGGTCAGTGAAAACGGCAGCAGCCCGTTGATCCGCGAAGTGGTGCATGCCATCGGCCGCTTCAGTGACCATGATGCCAGCGACTGGATCAGCGAAGGCCTGGCGGAGTATTACGCGATCGAGTTGCTGCGCCGCGGCGGCGGGATCACCGATGAGCGCTATGCGGCGATACAGGCGCGGTTGACCCGCGAAGGCAAGGACGTCACCAGCCTGCGTGGCGAGCACGTCAGCGGCGCAACCGTGGCGCGGGCAGTGGTGGTGATGCAGGAGCTGGATCGCGAGATCCGCGTGAAAACCCACAACAAGCGCTCGCTGGATGATCTTGCGCAAGTGGTGATGCGGGCGAACAGCGTCAGCACCCCAGAGTTTGTGCGACTGGCTCAGAGCATCATCGGCGAGTCGTCGGTGGTGTTGGACTCCAAGCTGTTGCGCTGACCCAGAATAAAGGTGGGAGCAAGCCGCCTCCCACATCTGGATCAGCAACAGACAGAAGACTTGGCTCAGCCGGTGGTTTTTGTGGCCTTTTCGGCCCCCGTTTGCGCCTTGGTCTTCAGGTTCTTCAACTCGTCACCGGCCCGCTCGATTTTCGTGCGCAGGCTGTTCATTTCCTGGCGACCTTGTTCCAGCTTGTCCTTGAGCGAACTGTGCCCGGTAAACCCACGCGTCAGCGCCACGCCGCCAATCGCCACCTGGAGCAGCCCGAAAATCCCGCCACGGCGCAGGCCTTTGCCGACCATGATCACGCCGCCGGCCACCGAGCCGATGCGCTCCCAGCCGTGTACGTTCTGCGTGGGGCGGGCCTGGCGTGGGGTGGATTCAATGACAGGTCGCAGGGTTTTGCTGTCGCTCATGATCGGTCTCCAACAAGGGCTAGTGATACGCAACTGACTGTGTGCAGGCGCCGGATGTTCCCGGCAACTCAGTATTTGGGCCCAGAGCGGGTGTTATTGCCCTTGGCCAGGCGGTCGTAGAGCACCACGTTGACGGTGGCGGCGAGGTTCATGCAGCCGGTGGTCGGGATGTACACCACGTCTTCACACCAGTCGCGAATCTCTTTGTCGAGGGAGCCGTCCTCGGGGCCGAAGATGTACAGCGCGCGGTCGGGGTGGGTGTATTCGGGCAGCGGGCGGGCGCCGTCCACCAGTTCGACGGCGACCGGGATGCAGCCCAGCGGCAGGATTTTTCTCAGGTCATCGATGCCGATCAGCGGAATGTCGTGGTGGACCTTCTTGGTGTCGGTGATGAAATCCCGGGCGCGCTCGTAGCGTTTGCCGGTGTAGAACACCGAGGCCACGCCGTAGCAACCGGCGGCGCGCATCACCGAACCGACGTTTTCGGGGGATTTGGGGTTATACAGACCGATGCAGCTGTAGCGTTTATTGCCCACGGGGAAGGGTGCCTTGGAGAAAAGCGGCGATTATACGGGGATTGGTCGGGCTGTGGTCGCTATCGAGCGCTGCGTCGCTGGCGCTGCTGCCTTCGCGAGCAAGCCCGCTCCCACATTGGTCCGTGTCCATGCTCTGGAATGCGGTCAAAGGTAGGAGCGGGCTTGCCCGCGAAGAGGGCGGGGCAGCCCGCGCGCAACTTCAGTCGTCTTTCTTCATCAACCCTGCCAACGCCGCGAACGGGTTGTGCGTGGCCTTGGCGATCGTCGGGCTGCTGGTGGAGCCTTCGCCGAAGTACTGCTGGTCGGTGTAGCGCGAGTGCTCGTTGTCGTGGCAGTACAGGCACAGCAACTCCCAGTTGGACCCATCCTGGGGATTGTCGTCATGGTTGTGGTTGCGGTGGTGTACGGTCAGTTCGCTCAGGCGCTTGCCGGCGAACTCACGGGCGCAGCGGCCGCACACGTGGGGGTACATTTTCAGGGCTTTGTCGCGGTAGCCCATTTCCCGGTCGCGCTGGGCATCGGCGAGGATGCGGTCGAGCTTGGCGGTGTGGGAGGGCGGGTTGGTCGAGCTCATCATGGCTCCTGTCTTCGGGTGGGTCACGGATAGGGTTGATTCTAGCCAATCGCGGCGCAATTAGCCCTTGAGCTTTTCCGCAATCCAGATGGTGTGCCGCGTGCCCTTGTTGCCATGGGCGAACACTTGCACTTCCTCGGCCTTGAAACCGGCCTTGCGCAGCTTGTCGCTGAACAGCTTGTCGGCGCTGGCCGACCACACCGCAAGTACGCCCTTGGGGCGCAGGGCCTTGGCGCAGGCGGCCAGGCCACCGGCGGAGTAGAGCCAACTGTTGGCTTTTTGCGTAAGGCCTTCGGGGCCGTTGTCCACGTCGAGCATGATCGCATCAAAGCCCTGGGGCTCGGCTTGCAGCACCTTGGCCACGTCTTCCATGCGGACCACGGTGCGCGGGTCAAGCAGCGGGCGCCCGGCCTTTTCGCCCAAAGGGCCACGGTTCCATTCCACGACACCGGGCACCAGTTCTGCCACCACCACTTCGGCGGTCTTGCCCAGGTGCTTGAGGGCCGACGCGAGGGTGAAACCCATGCCCAGCCCGCCGATCAATACCCGCGAACCGGGGCGGCCGGCGACTTTGCGACAAGGGATTTCTGCCAGCGCGTCTTCGGAGCCGTGCATGCGCGTGTTCATCAACTGGCCGCCGTCGCCGCCCTGGATCTTGATGACAAAGTCCTCGCCGTATTCGAACAGGCACAAGGCACCGCCGTTGTCGGGGATCGGGGTGGTGTCCAGCAGAACGAAACGTTTCATGGAGATCTCATTGGGAAGGGCATTCTTGCGCGGTTGGGAGTAGCCTTACGACATTCCGGTCAGGCCATGGAGCCATCGATGAAGTGCAGCATTCTAACGGTCATTGTGTTGGGCGCGCTCACATTGGGTGTGGCGCAGGCTCAGGAGTTGCAAACCGTACCGGTTGCGCCGGCGCCAACCCCAGGCGCGCCGGGCACCCCCACCCCGACGCTGTATCCGCAAGTCACCCCGCCGGCGGTGCCCAAGACGAACGGCTCGCCGCCGCTGGTGCCTATCGTGTTACCTGCGCCACCGAAGGACCAGACGGTCCCCGGCGTGCCGCCGAACGACAGCAAGCCGAAGACGCCCGGCGGTTAACCGCGTCGAGCGCTCCGGCGTTCAGCCAGGACCGCTAAACCAGCCCCAGCGCCTTGAACACAAATGCATATTCGAGCGCTACGTCACGTAATCCCTGGTAACGCCCGCTCATGCCGCCATGGCCGGCCCCCAGTTCGGTCTTGAGCAGCAGCAGGTTGTCGTCCGTCTTGGTGTCGCGCAGCTTGGCCACCCACTTGGCCGCTTCCCAGTACTGCACGCGGCTGTCGTTGTAGCCGGCGATCACCAGCAGGGCCGGGTAGGCCTGGGCGCGCACGTTCTCATACGGCGCATACGCCTTGATGCGCGCATAGACCTCGGGCTCCTGCGGGTTGCCCCACTCGTCGTACTCGGTGACGGTCAGCGGCAGGTCCGGGTCGAGCATGGTGTTGAGCACGTCGACGAACGGCACTTCGGCAATCGCCGCCTGGAACAGCTCCGGACGCTGGTTGAGCACCGCGCCGATCAACAGGCCACCGGCACTGCCGCCGCTGATCACCAGCTGTTTGGCGCAGGTCAAACCCTGTGCGATCAGGTGTTCGGCGCAGGCGATAAAGTCGTTGAACGTGTTCTGCTTGTGTTCTTGTTTGCCATTGCGATACCAGGCTTCGCCCAGCTCGCCGCCGCCGCGCACATGCGCAATGGCAAACGCGACGCCACGGTCCAGCAGGCTCAGGCGCGCGTGGGAGAACCACGGATCGAGGCTCTGGCCGTAGGCGCCATAACCGTAGAGGTACAGCGGCGTCGGCTTGCCGAGCTGGTCGCGCTTGACCACCAGGCTGATCGGCACCTGGGTACCATCGGCGGAGGTTGCCCACAAACGCTGGCTGACGTAATCGTCGGCGTTGAAGACGCCGAGTACCGGGGTTTCCTTGAGCACCTGTTGCGCGCCGCTGGCCAGTTCCAGCTGGCGCACCTGGGCCGGACGGTTCAGGGCTTCGTAGCGCAGGCGGATCTTGTCGCTGGGGAATTCCAGGCTGTTTTGTACGTAGAGGCTGTAGGCAGCGTCAGGCAATTCCACACGATAGGTCGCTAGACCCTGGGGATGCACTTCGATGACCGGCAGGCCGCCGATGCGCAGGCTCAAGGTCATGGCGCCGGCATTCAGGCTCACGCCGTCGAGCATCACCTCATCGCTGTGGGGGATCAGGTTTTTCCAGTCGGCCTGGGTCGGCACGCGGCCGGTGTCGGCGGCGACGAACAGGGCGTAGTTGATGCCGTCGCGGTTGCTGCGGATGAACCAGGTCCACGCGCCGTCGAGCTGGCCGTGGTCGACGTCGTACTCGTGGTCTTCGACCCGTGGCGCCAGGCAGGTGAAGTCCAGGTGCGGCTGGTCGGCGTCCAGCGCCCAGATTTCACTGGTGGTCTTGCTGCCCAGGGCCACCAGCAACTGGCGCTCGGAGCTGGAACGGTAGCAGTGCAGGAAGAAACGCCCGTCGGTCTCGTGGAACACTTCCTGCGCGGCGGTGCCGTCCAGGCGATAGCGGTAGAGTTTGTGCGGACGATGGGTATCGTCCAGTTCGCCGAAAAACAGGGTCAGGCTGTCATTGGCCCAGGTCATGCTGCCGTCGCAGTTATCGAACGCCAGTTCGCTGACTTTGTCGGTGGCCAATTCCTTCACGTACAGGGTGTAGATCTCTTCGCCATTGGTATCGAGGCTGTAGGCCAGGCGCTGATGGTCGGGGCTGATGCTGAACGCACCGAGGGAGAAAAAGCCGCCGTTGGCCAGCACGTTGGGGTCGAGCAACAGCTCCTCGCTGCTGTCATCCACCTGGTTGCTGTCGTCGGCCGGGCGGCGGCAGCGGTAGTGGCGGGCGTATTCGTCGCCGGCGGTGGTGCGCGTGTAATACAGGTACGGGCCCCAGGGGGAGGGCAGCGACAGGTCGGTTTCGAGGATACGGCCCTTGATCTCTTCGAACAGGGTTTCACGCAGCGCCTGTTGCCCGGCGAGTTGGGCTTCCTGCCAGGCGTTTTCGGCTTTCAGGTAATCCATCACTTCTGCGCTGTCACGCACTTGCAGCCAGGCGTAAGGGTCCTGGCCTGGGGCCTTGCGGGCAATCGGGGCGGCAGTGATGGGGGTCGATGGCGGCATGGATCACTCTCTGTCTGGCGGATGGTGGCAGGCATTGCAGCCGCGACACGCAAAAGCCGTTATCATAGCGGCCTGTTTGCCTACCTTGCCATGGACACCATGACCGAGAACGATTATCTGACCGCTTGGGGCCTTTACGCCTTCGCCGCTTTGGGCTGCCTGTTGGTGTGGTGGCGCATGACCCGCTGGATCTGGCGCTGGTTGCGCGAGCCACTGCAATTGCTGATGGCCGTGCTGCTGTTGAGCCCGACCATCGTCGACCCGGTCAAGACCCAGTTCGCGCCGGCCGTGGCGATTACTGCGCTGGACCTGGTGCTCAAGGTCGGCAATAACGCCTGGCGGGCCGTCTCCGACTTGTTCATGTACACGATGATCGCCTTTGGCGTGTACCTCGTGTTTGTGTTGATCCGCTGGCCCATCGAGCGCGCCGCCAATGCCCGCCGTGAGCGCAAGGCCGCCGCTGATGCCGCCTTGGCCGCCGAGCCCGAAGACGATGACGAGCCGTTCCGTCGCCCGGCGCCTGTGGGCGGTATGCGGGTCGAACCGCGCCTTTAACGTTGTCTGCCCTGCAGCGAGAGCCCTGGCATGTGTGAATTATTGGGCATGAGTGCCAACGTCCCCACCGATATCGTGTTCAGCTTTACCGGGCTGATGCAGCGCGGTGGGCGTACCGGCCCCCACCGCGACGGTTGGGGCATCGCGTTCTATGAAGGCCGTGGCCTGCGCCTGTTCCAGGACCCGGCCGCGAGCAGCGAATCGGAAGTCGCGCGGCTGGTGCAGCGTTATCCCATCAAAAGTGAAGTGGTGATTGGCCATATCCGCCAGGCCAACGTGGGCAAGGTGTGCCTGTCCAATACCCACCCGTTCGTGCGCGAGCTGTGGGGGCGTAACTGGTGCTTTGCGCACAACGGCCAATTGGCCGACTTCAAACCGCGCGCCACGTTTTACCGCCCGGTGGGCGACACCGACAGCGAAGCGGCGTTCTGCGACCTGCTCAACCGCGTCCGCGAGGCGTTCCCGGAGCCGGTGGAGATCGAACAGATGCTGCCGGACCTGATCGCCGCCTGCACCGAATACCGCAGCAAAGGCGTGTTCAACTGCCTGCTCAGCGACGGCGATTGGTTGTTCTGCTACTGCACGACCAAATTGGCCCAGATCACCCGGCGCGCTCCGTTCGGCCCGGCACGCTTGAAAGATGTCGACGTGATCGTCGATTTCCAGGCCGAAACCACGCCCAACGATGTGGTAACGGTGATCGCCACCGAACCCCTGACCGACAACGAAAACTGGACCCGCTACGAACCGGGCCAGTGGAGCCTGTGGCGGCGCGGTGAATGCGTCAGCCAGGGCATTACCGAGTAAGGAAGTCGACTATGTTGCTCAGCTATCTGCGGTTGGTGTTGTTTGCCATTGGCTTGTTGGTCGGTGTGCAAGTGCCGGGGTTCATCAATGACTACGCCAAGCGCGTCGAAGCCCACCTGATCGAGGCCCAGACCGGCCTGCGCGGCTTTGAATCCACCGCGCAACAGTTCTTCAACGGCGACTTGCAGGCCCTGGTCGCCCACTACCGCGCCAGCGACGACCCGGTGTTTCGCAGCGATGCCAACAGCCTCGGCACGTTGTTGGATCGTCAGTTGGCGCTGGACAAGCAATTCCAGGCCATGCAAGGCCCCTGGTACATTCGCGCATTGCAGGTAGCGGTCGCGGCCGACCCGGCGATCCGCCTGGAAACCTGGAACGGCTACAGCTACCAGATCCTGCTGACCCCCGAAGCCATGGGCTGGGGCCTGGGCGGGGCGATGTTGTTGTCGTTCGGCCTGGAGTGCCTGTTCCGCTTGATCGACTGGGTGGTGCTGGGCGGCAAGCGCCTGCGCCAGAGCCGGCCGATCGAAGAGCGTGATTTGAAAGGGCTGTAGAAAGGCCTGTAATGGTGGGAGGGGGCTTGCTCCCACCGTTTTAATCGCGTTCCTTCAACTTCATAGGGTCGACCTTTATGGGGTGGACACCGTCCCGGACACACGCCAAAAATCGCGCCGTTTCACGATAAGTGTCGCTGGGACGGTGGGATAAGTTGCGAGTCTTGTGTAAAAGATCCCACACTACAAAAAAACAAAGCCTACAGGAGCACTCAGCGTGAGCCGTCTGCTATTGAATTGCGACATCGGCGAAAGCTATGGCAACTGGAACCTGGGTCTGGACGCTGAGGTCATGCCGTTCATTGATTGCGCCAACGTGGCCTGCGGCTTCCATGCCGGCGACCCGAGCGTCATGCGCAAGACCGTCGGCCTGGCGCTCAAGCATGGCGTGCTGGTCGGGGCGCACCCGGCGTATCAGGACCTGCAAGGTTTCGGCCGCCGTTCCATGGCCTACACGCCCGAAGAAATCCAAGACCTGTTGCACTACCAGATCGGCGCGCTCGACGGCATTTGCCGCGCCCAGGGCGGACGGGTCAGCTACGTCAAACCCCATGGCGCGATGTACAACGACATGATGGCCAACCCCGCGCAGTTGCGTGCGGTGATCCAGGCCGTTGCCGCTTACGGCGAACTGCCGCTGATGCTGCTGGCCACTCGCGACAACCGCGCGGCCCAGGCGCTGGGCGACGAATACGGTGTGATCCTGTGGTTCGAGGCGTTCGCCGACCGCGCCTACGACAACAAGGGGCACCTGGTTTCCCGCCAATTGCCCGGCGCGGTACACCACGATACCGAAGCCATCATCCAGCAATCCCTGACCATTTCCCGTGGCGAACCCTTGACCGCCAGCGATGGCAGCCCCTTGGTCCTGCGGGCCAATACCTTGTGTGTGCATGGCGATAACGCCAGTTCGGTGGCCTCCGTGCAGCGCATTCGCGAGGCGTTGAAGTGCCAGTGACGCCACGCCTATGGGAGATATCGGGTTACTTGGAAAGGAACCGCATGCCTTCTTCCAGCCCGCGCAAGGTCAGCGGATACATCTGGTCTTCGACCAACTCCCGCACGATCCCGGTCGACGCCGTATAGCCCCAGGTGTCCTTCGGATACGGGTTTATCCAGATCAGCTTCTTGTACTTGGCCATGAAGCGCTGCATCCACACATACCCCGGCTCCTCGTTCCAATGCTCGACGCTGCCGCCGGCCTGGGTGATTTCATACGGCGCCATCGAGGCATCGCCGATAAAGATCACTTTGTAATCGGCGCCATATTTGTGCAGCAAGTCTTGGGTGCAGGTGCGCTCCGACGTGCGGCGCTGGTTGTTCTTCCACACCGACTCGTACACGAAGTTGTGGAAGTAGAAGTACTCCAGGTGCTTGAACTCGGTCTTGCACGCGGAGAACAGCTCTTCGCAGATCTTCACATGGGCGTCCATCGAGCCGCCGATGTCGAACAGCAACAGCAGCTTGATGGTGTTGCGCCGTTCCGGGCGCATCTGGATATTCAGCAAGCCGGCATCGCGGGCGGTGTGGTCGATGGTGCCGTCGATGTCCAGCTCTTCCGCCGCACCCTGGCGCGCGAACTTGCGCAGGCGGCGCAGGGCGATCTTGATGTTGCGCGTGCCCAGTTCCACCTGATCGTCGAGGTTCTTGTACTCGCGCTGGTCCCAGACTTTCACCGCCTTGCCCTGGCGCTTGCCCGCATCGCCGACGCGGATGCCTTCCGGGTTGTAGCCGCCGGAGCCGAACGGGCTGGTGCCGCCGGTGCCGATCCACTTGTTGCCGCCGGCGTGACGCTCTTTCTGTTCTTCCAGGCGTTTCTTGAACGCTTCGATCAACTTGTCCAGGCCGCCGAGGGACTGGATCTGCGCGCGTTCTTCGTCGCTCAGCGAGCGTTCGAACTCCTTGCGCAGCCAGTCTTCGGGGATCAGCGCCTGCAGGTGGTCGTCGAGCTTTTCCAGGCCGTTGAAATAGGCGCTGAAGGCGCGGTCGAACTTGTCGAAATGGCGTTCGTCCTTGACCAGGATCGCCCGGGCCAAGTAGTAGAACTCGTCCATGTCGGCGAAGATCACCCGCTGTTTCAGGGCGTTGATCAAGTCGAGCAGCTCGCGCACCGACACCGGCACCTTGGCTGCACGCATTTCATTGAACAGGTTGAGCAACATGGCAGGCGCCCTTATCGGTTACCGCGACGGCTCATGAACGCCAGGCGTTCGAGCAATTGCACGTCCTGCTCGTTCTTCACCAGCGCACCGGCCAGGGGCGGGATGGCCTTGGTCGGGTCGCGTTCGCGCAGTACCGCTTCGCCGATATTGTCGGCCATCAGCAGCTTGAGCCAGTCGACCAGTTCGGAGGTGGAGGGCTTTTTCTTCAGGCCCGGCACTTTGCGCACGTCGAAGAACACGTCCAGCGCTTCGCTGACCAGGTCTTTCTTGATGTCGGGGTAATGCACATCGACGATCTTCTGCAGGGTGGCGCGGTCGGGGAAGGCGATGTAATGGAAGAAGCAGCGGCGCAGGAACGCATCCGGCAGTTCTTTTTCATTGTTGGAGGTAATGATGATGATCGGGCGTTTCTTGGCCTTGATGGTCTCGTCGATTTCGTAGACGTAGAACTCCATCTTGTCGAGTTCTTGCAGCAGGTCGTTGGGGAATTCGATGTCGGCCTTGTCGATTTCGTCGATCAGCAGGATCACCCGTTCCTCGGCCTCGAAGGCTTCCCAGAGCTTGCCCTTCTTCAGGTAGTTGCGCACGTCATGCACCTTGTCCACGCCCAGCTGCGAGTCGCGCAGGCGGCTGACCGCATCGTACTCGTACAGGCCCTGGTGGGCCTTGGTGGTGGACTTGATGTGCCAGGTGATCAGCTTGGCGCCGAAGGATTCGGCCAACTGCTCGGCGAGCATGGTCTTGCCGGTGCCCGGCTCGCCCTTGACCAGCAGCGGCCGCTCCAGGGTGATGGCCGCGTTGACGGCCAGTTTCAGGTCATCGGTGGCAACGTAGGCCTGGGTGCCTTCGAACTTCATCGGTCATTCCTCGAATTCATCAATGCCCGACTATACCGTGCGGCCCCGGCGACTGTGAACGCAGACGGGTTATTCAGTCTCTGAATGACCAGTCACGCGTGCGCTCAGTCGATCGAAGGCGTGGTCGTTCCCGGGGCCGTTCTGCTGGCTTGTAGGAGATTGACTATTGCGATGTCTCCGACGTTCCTCTGACTGGACGCTTTGGAAGACGAGGCATACCCTTGGGGCTTTCTTCAAGCCGCCTCAAGGACCCGTCATGAGCCGCATTTTTGCAGACAACGCGCACTCCATCGGTAACACGCCTCTGGTTCAGATCAACCGCATCGCACCGCGTGGCGTGACCATCCTGGCCAAGATCGAAGGGCGTAACCCGGGTTATTCGGTGAAGTGTCGCATTGGCGCGAACATGATCTGGGACGCGGAAAGCACCGGCAAACTCAAGCCGGGCATGACCATTGTCGAACCGACCTCGGGCAACACCGGTATCGGCCTGGCGTTCGTCGCCGCGGCCCGTGGCTACAAACTGGTGCTGACCATGCCTGCGTCGATGAGCATCGAGCGCCGCAAAGTGCTCAAGGCCCTGGGCGCCGAGCTGGTGTTGACCGAGCCGGCCAAGGGCATGAAGGGCGCAATCGACAAAGCCGCGGAAATCCTCGCCAGCGACCCGGCCACCTACTACATGCCAGCGCAGTTCGAAAACCCGGCCAACCCGGCGATCCACGAAAAAACCACCGGTCCGGAAATCTGGAACGACACCGACGGCGCCGTCGACGTGTTGGTGGCGGGCGTGGGCACCGGCGGCACCATTACCGGGGTGTCGCGCTATATCAAGAACACTGCGGGCAAGCCGATTCTGTCGGTGGCCGTCGAGCCGATCGTCTCGCCGGTGATCACCCAGGCGCTGGCCGGTGAAGAGATCAAGCCGAGTCCGCACAAGATCCAGGGCATCGGCGCCGGGTTCGTGCCGAAGAACCTCGACCTGTCGATGGTCGACCGCGTGGAACTGGTGAGCGACGACGAATCCAAGGCCATGGCCCTGCGCCTGATGCGGGAAGAGGGGATTCTGTGCGGGATCTCCTGCGGCGCGGCGATGGCGGTCGCCGTGCGCCTGGCCGAGAAGCCGGAGATGCAGGGCAAGACCATCGTGGTGATCCTGCCGGACTCCGGCGAGCGCTACCTGTCGAGCATGCTGTTCAGTGATTTGTTTACCGATCAAGAAAACCAGGCTTGATGCAAATCAGCGTGAGAGCGGGGGCCTTATGCATAATTGGCCTACCCTCGCGCCGTTTTAAACGCTGATTGTTGGACTGCGCGGGTTTTTCCCGAGGTCCGGAGTGTTTATCATGGCCGGCTGCTACGCCTGGTTTCCCCTCGACGGGAGGTTGTTGGCCAGGCGCTTATTTCCAGGAGTTGCTGCATGACCTTTTCTTTGGCCGCCAAACTGTCGGTGTTGCTGGTGTTTATCGGCAGCACGCTGTACGTACACCTGCGCGGCAAGGCCCGTTTGCCGATGTTGCGCCAGTTCGTCAACCACTCGGCGCTGTTTGCCCCGTATAACGCCTTGATGTACCTGTTCTCGGCCGTGCCGTCCAAGCCGTACCTGGACCGCAGCAAGTTCCCGGAACTGGACGTGCTCAAGGACAACTGGGAAGTGATCCGCGAAGAGGCCATGCACCTGTTCGACGAGGGTTACATCCGCGCCGCCGAAAAGAATAATGACGCCGGCTTCGGCTCGTTCTTCAAGAAGGGCTGGAAGCGTTTCTACCTTAAGTGGTACGACAAACCGCTGCCCTCGGCCGAGGCCCTGTGCCCGAAAACCGTGGCCTTGGTCAGCAGCATCCCCAACGTCAAGGGCGCGATGTTCGCGCTGTTGCCGGGCGGCAGTCACCTCAACCCGCACCGCGACCCGTTTGCCGGTTCCCTGCGTTATCACCTGGGCCTGTCCACGCCGAACTCCGACGACTGCCGCATTTTCGTCGACGGCCAGGAATACGCCTGGCGCGACGGTGAAGACGTGATGTTCGACGAGACCTACGTACACTGGGTGAAGAACGAGACGGAAAAGACCCGCGTGATCCTGTTCTGTGACATCGAGCGCCCGCTGAGCAATCCGCTGATGACCCGCATCAACCGCTGGGTCAGCGCGCAACTGGGCCGCGCCACCGCGCCGCAGAACCTGGACGACGAACGCGTCGGCGGCATCAACCAGGCTTATGCCTGGAGCAAGTCGTTCAGCGACAAGATCAGCAGCGTGGTCAAGCAGTGGAAGCGCAAGCATCCCAAGGCCTACCGCATTGCGCGGCCGGTGCTGGCGGTTGTCGTCTTGGTACTGCTGTGGAAGTGGCTCTTCGGCTGACTTGAAGTTTTAAATGCGGTCAAAACTGTGGGAGGGGGCTTGCCCCCGATAGCGGTGTGTCAGTCATCAGATGTATCGACTGATCCACCGCTATCGGGGGCAAGCCCCCTCCCACATTGGACCTCCATTGCTTTTGAGATCGCCTTATGACGCGATCAACTGGCGCAGCACATAGTGCAGGATGCCGCCCGCTTTGAAGTATTCCACTTCATTGAGGGTGTCGATCCGGCACAGCACGTCGATCTTCTCGCTGCTGCCATCCTCGCGGGTAATCACCAGGGTCAGGTTCATGCGCGGCACGAGCTGCGCGTCGCTGAGGCCCAGGATGTCGATCTTCTCCTTGCCGGTGAGCTTGAGCGCCTTGCGGTTCTGGTCCAGCTTGAACTGCAACGGCAGCACGCCCATGCCCACCAGGTTGGAACGGTGAATGCGCTCGAAGCTCTCGGCGATCACTGCCTTGACCCCTAGCAGATTAGTACCCTTGGCCGCCCAGTCGCGGCTCGAGCCGGTGCCGTATTCCTGGCCGGCGACCACCACCAGCGGTGTGCCGGCGGCCTGGTACTTCATGGCGGCGTCGTAGATCGGCATTTTCTCGCCGGTGGGCACATACAGCGTGTTGCCGCCTTCCTCGCCGCCGAGCATTTCATTGCGGATACGGATATTGGCGAAGGTGCCGCGCATCATCACTTCATGGTTGCCGCGGCGTGAGCCGTAGGAGTTGAAGTCGCGCGGTTCCACGCCTTGTTCGCGCAGGTAATGGCCGGCGGGGCTGTCGGCCTTGATGTTGCCAGCGGGGGAGATGTGGTCGGTGGTCACCGAATCGCCCAGCAGGGCCAGGACGTTGGCGCCGTGGATGTCCTTGATCACTGGCAGCGGCCCGGCGATGTCGTCGAAGAACGGCGGATGCTGGATGTAGGTGGAATCCTTCTGCCATACGTAGGTCGCGGCCTGCGGCACTTCGATGGCTTGCCACTGTGCGTCGCCGGCGAACACCTCGGCGTATTCCTTGTGGAACATGCCGGTGCTGACCTGGGCGACCGCGTCGGCAATCTCCTGGCTGCTTGGCCAGATGTCCTTGAGGTAGACCGGATTGCCGTGTTGATCGTTGCCCAACGGTTCGCGGCTGATATCGATACGTACCGTACCGGCCAACGCATACGCCACCACCAGCGGCGGCGAGGCCAGCCAGTTGGTTTTCACCAGCGGGTGGACGCGGCCTTCGAAGTTGCGGTTGCCGGACAGCACTGACGCCACGGCCAGGTCGGCTTTCTGGATGGCTTTTTCAATCGGCTCGGGCAACGGGCCGGAGTTGCCGATGCAGGTGGTGCAGCCATAACCCACCAGGTCAAAACCGAGCTTGTCCAGGTATTGGGTGAGGCCGGCCGCCTTGTAGTAGTCGGTGACCACTTTGGAGCCGGGGGCCAGGGAGGTTTTTACCCAGGGTTTGCGGGTCAGGCCTTTTTCCACGGCCTTTTTCGCCACCAGCCCGGCGGCCATCATCACGCTGGGGTTGGAGGTGTTGGTGCAGGAGGTGATCGCGGCGATCACCACGGCGCCATTTTTCAGGCGATAGGTCTGGCCGTCGTACTCGTAGTCGGTTTCGCCCACCAGATCGGCATTGCCCACGGCCACACCGCCGCCGCCTTCGCTTTCCAGGCGGCCTTCTTCCTTGTTGGTCGGTTTGAATTGCAGGTCGAGGAAGTCACTGAACGCCTGGCCGACATTCGGCAGCGACACGCGGTCCTGCGGGCGCTTCGGTCCGGCGAGGCTGGCTTCGACGCTGCCCATGTCCAGGGCCAGGCTGTCGGTGAACACCGGCTCCTGGCCGGCGTTGCGCCACAGGCCTTGGGCCTTGGTGTAGGCCTCGACCAGTTTGACGGTCTGCGCCGGGCGACCGGACAGGCGCAGGTAGTCCAAGGTCACCTCATCCACCGGGAAAAAGCCGCAGGTGGCGCCGTATTCCGGGGCCATGTTGGCGATGGTGGCGCGGTCAGCCAGGGGCAGGTCGGCCAGGCCGTCGCCGTAGAACTCGACGAATTTGCCGACCACACCTTTCTTGCGCAGCATCTGGGTGACGGTCAGCACCAGGTCGGTGGCGGTGATGCCCTCTTTCAATTTGCCGGTGAGCTTGAAGCCGATCACTTCCGGAATCAGCATCGACACCGGCTGGCCGAGCATCGCCGCTTCCGCTTCGATCCCGCCCACGCCCCAGCCGAGCACGCCGAGGCCGTTGATCATGGTGGTGTGGGAATCGGTGCCGACCAGGGTGTCGGGGAAGGCGTAGGTGCGGCCGTCTTCGTCCTTGGTCCACACGGTGCGGCCGAGGTATTCGAGGTTGACCTGGTGACAGATGCCGGTGCCCGGCGGCACCACGCTGAAGTTGTCGAAGGCGCTCTGGCCCCAGCGCAGGAAGGCGTAGCGTTCGCCGTTGCGCTGCATTTCGATGTCGACGTTTTGCCCGAACGCGGCGGTGGTGCCGAACTTGTCGACCATCACCGAGTGGTCGATCACCAGGTCCACCGGCGACAGCGGGTTGATGCGCTGCGGGTCGCCACCGGCCTTGGCCACGGCGGCGCGCATGGCGGCCAGGTCGACCACGGCGGGCACCCCGGTAAAGTCTTGCATCAGCACGCGGGCTGGGCGGTACTGGATCTCGCGGTCGGACTGGCGCTCTTTGAGCCAGGCGGCGATGGCCTTGAGGTCGGCGCCGGTGACAGTTTTGTTGTCTTCCCAGCGCAGCAGGTTTTCCAGCAGCACCTTGAGGGACATCGGCAGCTTATCCAGGTCACCCAGGCGCTTGGCGGCTTCGGGCAAGCTGAAATAGTGATAAGTTTTGTCGTCGATTTGCAGGGTTTTAAGGGTTCTCAGGCTATCAAGGGATGACATTACATGACTCCTTATGGTCCGCACGGCTACGGACCTGACGGGACGAACAGAACTATCAAACTAGCCCTGTTTTCAGTAGCTGGCTAATTACTGGACTCTATGGACAGATCCAAGGTTCCGAAGTCAGTTATCATGCGCGCGTTTTCATGACAGACATTGCGATAGCGCAAGTCCGTTGGGTCGCCAGGAGAGTCGATGAACACCCTTTTTATGCACTGCCGCCCGGGTTTTGAAGGCGAGGTCTGTTCCGAGATCGCGGAACACGCCGCGCGCCTGAACGTTTCCGGCTACGCCAAGGCCAAGACCGGCAGCGCCTGCGCCGAATTTGTCTGCACCGAGGAAGACGGCGCCCAGCGCCTGATGCACGGCCAGCGTTTTGCCGAGCTGATCTTCCCGCGGCAGTGGGCGCGCGGGGTGTTCATCGACCTGCCGGAAACCGACCGCATCAGCGTGATCCTCGCGCACCTGCGCGAATTCCCGGTGTGCGGCAGCCTGTGGCTGGAGATGGTCGACACCAACGACGGCAAGGAGCTGTCGAACTTCTGCAAGAAATTCGAAGTCCACCTGCGCAAAGCCCTGCTGAACGCCGGCAAGCTGGTGGACGACCCGAGCAAGCCGCGCCTGCTGCTGACCTTCAAGAGCGGCCGCGAAGTGTTCATGGGCCTGGCCGAGTCGAATAACTCGGCGATGTGGCCGATGGGCATCCCGCGCCTGAAATTCCCCCGCGATGCGCCCAGCCGCTCGACCCTGAAGCTGGAAGAGGCCTGGCACCACTTCATCCCCCGCGACCAGTGGGACGAGCGCCTGCACGGCGACATGACCGGCGTCGACCTGGGCGCGGCTCCGGGCGGCTGGACCTGGCAACTGGTCAACCGGGGCATGCTGGTGACCGCCATCGACAACGGCCCCATGGCCGAAAGCCTGATGGACACCGGCCTGGTGCAACACTTGATGGCCGACGGTTTCACCTTCGTGCCCAAGCAGTCGGTGGACTGGATGGTGTGCGACATCGTCGAAAAACCGGCTCGCAACGCCGCCTTGCTGGAAACCTGGATCGGCGAAGGCTATTGCCGTGAAGCGGTGGTCAACCTGAAACTGCCGATGAAGCAGCGTTACGCCGAGGTCAAGCGTTTGCTCGAGCGCATCGAAGACGGCTTCAAGGCGCGCGGTATTCGTGTGGAAATCGGCTGTAAGCAGCTGTACCACGACCGTGAGGAAGTGACCTGCCACTTGCGTCGGCTGGTGGATGTGAAGAAAACCAAGGCCCGTTAAACTGAGCGCCTGCCGTAGGAGTAATCAATGAGCGATATGACCGACACTGCCGTCGACGGCACCCTCGACGCCACCGGGCTGAACTGCCCGGAGCCGGTGATGATGCTGCACCAGCACATCCGTGACCTGCCGCCTGGCGGCTTGCTCAAGGTGATCGCGACCGACCCGTCGACCCGCCGCGACATTCCCAAGTTCTGCGTGTTCCTCGACCACGAACTGGTGGCTCAGCAGGAACAAGCCGGTACGTACCTGTACTGGATTCGCAAGAAGCTCGACTAAGCCCCCGATTCCTGTAGGAGCGAGCTTGCTCGCGAAAACCCCGAGAGCGCCACGTCAAACCAGGCAAGCTGCGTTATCGCTGGCGACCTTCGCGAGCAAGCGCGGGTGTGTGCTGCTTAACCCCGCGCCTTGTCCCGGCGAATGCGTCGGCGTGCGCTGCGCGCCAGGCGCACCAGCAACATCCCCGCCGCGCAGCTCAGGCCCACGATCAGCCCCTGCCACAAACCGCTGGGGCCGCTCGCCGCGCCCAGCCAGTCGGTCAGCCCCAGGGCGTAACCCACCGGCAACCCCACGCCCCAGTAGGCAAACAGGGTCAGCACCATGGTCACGCGGGTGTCCTGATAGCCGCGCAAGGCACCGGCGGCGGTGACCTGGATCGAGTCGGAAAACTGGAACAACGCGGAAAACACGATCAGCGTCGACGCCAGGTGGATCACCACCGGGTCCGGGGTGTAGATCGCCGCGATCTGCTCGCGAAACACCAGCATCAGGCTGCAGGACAGGCAGGCATACGCCAGCGCCGTGCCCATGCCGACCCCGGCAGCGAAGCGCGCTTCACGCGGCAGGCCACGGCCGAGGGCCTGGCCGACGCGCACGGTGACGGCCGTGCTCAGGGAGTAGGGGATCATGAACACCAGGGAACTGACGTTCAGGGCGATCTGATGGCCGGAGACCACCGTGGCCCCCAGGCTGCCGATCAGCAGGGCGATCACCGCGAAGATGCTCGATTCGGCAAAGATCGCGATGCCGATCGGCAGGCCGATGCCCAATACGCGCTTGATCACCGCCCATTGCGGCCAATCGAAACGCTTGAACAGTTCGCTGCTCTGGTATGCCGGCCCCCAGCGCGTCCAGCCCGCCAGGCCGAGCATCATCACCCACATCGCAATGCCCGTGGCCCAGCCGCAGCCCACGCCGCCCATGGCCGGCACGCCGAAATGGCCATAGATGAAGATGTAGTTCAGCGGGATATTCAGCGCCAACCCGCACAGGCCCAGGACCATGCTCGGGCGTGTGCGGCCCAGGCCGTCGCTGAAACAACGCAACACGTAATACAGGGCAACGGCCGGCATGCCTGCGGCGATACCGTGCAGGTAGCCCATGGAGGGTTTGATCAGGTCGGGTTCAACCTTCATCGCGTGCAGGATCGGTTCGGCGCTGAGCAGCAGCAGTGACGCGGTGATGCCGACCACCACCGCCAACCACAGGGATTGGCGCACCAGCGGCCCGATCTCGCTGTAGTGACCGGCGCCATAGCGCTGGGCGACTTTCGGCGTGGTGGCCAGCAAGGTGCCGGTCATCAGCAGGTACACCGGAATCCAGATCGAATTGCCCAGGCCCACCGCCGCCAGGTCCTGCGGGCTGACGCGCCCGGCCATCACCGCATCGACGAAGCTCATCGCGGTGGTTGCCAGTTGGCCGATCATGATCGGCACGGCGAGTGTCAGCAGGCCGCGCACTTCCCGGCTGATGCGGGCGGGACGGGTGAGGGGGGCGGTGGCGGTGTTCACGTGCAGATGTCCAAAGAAGAGCGCAGGACGGCGGATTCTACGCGTTGACGCAGCGGTCAGGAAAAAACCTGTGTTAGCGATTTGTAAGCGATCTTCCAGGCGCCGCAGCGTCCACCTTCGATCTGCGGTGGAACACCGATCGCATCCCTGTACACTGCTGTTCCGCCAAAGGAGCCTGCCATGCTGATTGTTGCCGACGAAAATATTCCGCTGCTCGATGCTTTCTTCCAAGGATTTGGCGAAATACGCCGGGTGCCCGGCCGTTCCATTGACCGCGCCACCGTCGAGCAGGCCGATGTGCTGCTGGTGCGCTCGGTGACCAACGTCAACCGGGCCTTGCTCGAAGGTTCCAAGGTGCGCTTTGTCGGCACCTGCACCATCGGCACCGATCATTTGGACCTCGACTATTTCCAGCGTGCCGGCATTCAATGGTCCAGCGCGCCCGGCTGCAATGCCCGTGGCGTGGTGGACTACGTGCTGGGCAGCTTGCAGACCCTGGCCGAGATCGAGGGCGCCGACCTCAACCAGCGGACTTACGGTGTCGTCGGCGCCGGTGAAGTGGGCGGGCGTTTGGTCAAGGTGCTCAAGGGCCTGGGCTGGAACGTGCTGGTCTGCGACCCGCCGCGGCAGATCGCCGAAGACGGTGACTACGTCAGCCTGGAGCAGATCATCGAGCAATGCGACGTGATCAGCCTGCACACGCCGTTGACCAAGTCCGGCAACGGCTCCACCTGGCACTTGTTCGACCGCGAGCGCCTCAATCGCCTCAAGCCTGGTGCCTGGCTGATCAACGCCAGCCGTGGCCCGGTGGTGGACAACGCCGCCCTGCGCGACGTGCTGCTTTCGCGTGAAGACCTGCAAGCGGTGCTGGATGTGTGGGAAGGCGAGCCCGAAGTGGATGTCGACCTGGCCGACCTCTGCGTGCTGGCCACCCCGCACATCGCCGGTTACAGCCTGGACGGCAAGCAGCGCGGCACGGCGCAGATCTACCAGGCGTTCTGCGCGCATCTGGGCCAGGCGCCGGCGATTGAACTGAGTGATTTGCTGCCGCCGCCGTGGCTGGCCGAGGTCCACTTGAATGCGTCTACCGATCCGGCCTGGGCGCTGGCGACGTTATGCCGCAGCGTGTACGACCCGCGTCGCGACGATGCGGATTTCCGTCGCAGCCTCGTGGGAACGGTGGACGAGCAACGCAAGGCGTTCGATCTGCTGCGCAAGCACTATCCGGAGCGCCGTGAGATCGATGGCTTGAAGGTGCGTATCCATGGGCAATCGGCGCTGTTGTCCGGCATCGTCGAGGCATTGGGCGCTGAGCTGCTGTAGGAACGAGGTCACAAAAAAACCGGCCATCAAGGCCGGTTCTGAAAGAGCGTGGGCGCTTCAGCCTTGCTGGGCAGGCTTGACCAGTCGCTGTTCCAGCTCGCGGCACGCTTGCTGGATCATGTCTTCGGTAATCTGCACTTCGCGGCCTTGGGCGTCGATGACGGAGCAAGGCAGGTATTGCGGTTGGCGGATTACTTCAATCTTGGCATCGCTGCTGTTTTGCAAGGTCATGGCCTGTCTCCTCATCAGGTTGTGTACCAACTTTAACCCCCCCGCGTGACCGAGCTGTTACAACTCCTTGCAAGATCATCGCTTCGAATACTCAGTCCACCAGAAACCGTTACAAATTTCCAGCCGGGTGTTAGACCGATAACCTCTAGGGGGCAGAGTGGGCGGGCATAATTAACCCGACTCATTGTTATTTACCCAAGTTCCCCCAATGTTGTCTGTAGGTTCCGATCTCCCCCTCATCAGGTGATGCCCCCCATGTTCTCAGTCCGACAACGCCGTGCAATTCGCCTGGCCAGCCGCTTCATTGCGCCCTATCGCTGGCAGGCGCTCGGCGCGCTGGTGGCGCTGATCGTCACCGCCGGCATCACCTTGTCCATGGGCCAGGGCATTCGCCTGTTGGTGGACCAGGGCTTCATGACCCAGTCGCCGCACTTGCTCAACCAATCCATCGGCCTGTTCATGATCCTGGTACTGGGCCTGGCCGTCGGCACGTTTGCGCGGTTTTACCTGGTGTCGTGGATCGGCGAGCGGGTGGTGGCGGACATTCGTCGGCAGGTGTTCAACCACCTGATCTACCTGCATCCTGGCTTCTATGAAAACAACCGCAGCTCGGAAATCCAGTCGCGGTTGACCACCGACACCACATTGTTGCAATCGGTGATCGGCTCCTCGCTGTCGCTGTTCCTGCGCAATGCGTTGATGGTCATCGGCGGCATCGTGCTGCTGTTTGTCACCAACCCCAAGCTCACCAGCATCGTGGTGGTGGCGCTGCCGCTGGTGCTGGCGCCGATCCTGATTTTCGGCCGCCGCGTGCGCAGCCTGTCGCGCTTGAGCCAGGACCGTATCGCCGACGTCGGCAGCTACGTGTCCGAGACGCTCGGCCAGATCAAGACCGTGCAGGCCTATAACCACCAGGCGCAGGACGAACAACGCTTTGCCGTGACCGTCGAGGACGCTTTCAGCACCGCACGTAAGCGCATCGCCCAGCGCGCCTGGCTGATTACCCTGGTGATCATGCTGGTGCTCGGCGCCGTCGGGGTGATGCTGTGGGTCGGCGGCATGGATGTGATCAGCGGGCGCATTTCCGGCGGCGAACTGGCCGCGTTCGTGTTCTACAGCCTGATCGTCGGCAGCGCCGTCGGCACCTTGAGCGAAGTGCTCGGCGAGTTGCAGCGCGCCGCGGGGGCGGCAGAGCGGATCGGCGAGTTGCTGCAGTCGCACAACGAGATCCAGGCGCCCGTCGCCGGCTGCGTGCAATTACCGCCACGCGTCAGCGGCCGCATGGAGCTGCAAGACCTGCGCTTTTCCTACCCGTCGCGGCCGGACACTTACGCCATCGACGGTTTGAACCTGACCATCAACCCCGGCGAAACCCTCGCGCTGGTGGGGCCGTCGGGCGCGGGCAAGTCGACGATTTTCGACCTGTTGCTGCGCTTCTATGATCCCCAGCACGGCCGCATCCTGCTCGAAGGCCAGCCGCTCACCGAACTCGACCCCCAGGACCTGCGCCGCCACTTTGCCCTGGTGTCCCAGAGCCCGGCGCTGTTCTTTGGCAGTGTCGAAGACAACATCCGCTACGGCAACCCGAGCGCCACTCGCGAGCAGGTCGAAGCCGCGGCGCGGATTGCCCATGCCCACGACTTCATCCTGCAAATGCCCGATGGCTACCAGACCCACCTCGGCGACGGCGGCATGGGCCTCTCCGGCGGCCAACGGCAACGCCTGGCGATCGCCCGCGCGTTGCTGGTAGATGCGCCGATCCTGCTGCTGGACGAAGCCACCAGCGCCCTCGACGCCCAGAGCGAACACCTGATCCAGCAGGCGCTGCCACAACTGATGCAGGGCCGCACCACGCTGGTCATCGCGCATCGGCTGGCGACGGTGAAGCATGCGGACCGGATCGCAGTGATGGACCAGGGCAAGCTGGTGGCGATCGGCACGCATCAGCAGTTGATCGCGAGCAACCCGCTGTATGCGCGGTTGGCGGCGTTGCAGTTCAGTGACGGCGTGGAGGAACAGGCTGCGCGCTGAAATCGCTGCGCATAAAAAATGCCCGCATCCTTCGATGCGGGCATTTTTGTGTGTGCGTCACGCTTTATTGATCGTCGAAATACCGCTCATGCCAGTCCACCAACGGCTGTGGCGAATTGAGCTTCTGCCCGTAGATCACCGAATAAGACAGCACGTTCTGCACGTACTGGCGGGTTTCGTCGAACGGGATGCTTTCCACCCACACGTCGAAACTCAGGTGATCGGCGCCGCGCAGCCACTGGCGCACGCGGCCCGGGCCGGCGTTGTAGGCGGCGGAAGCGAGGACGCGGTTGCCGTTGAACTGGCTGTGTACCTGGCTCAGGTAAGCGGCGCCGAGCTGGATGTTTTTATCCGGATCGAGCACCTGGGCCGGGGAGGCCAGCGGGATGCTGAACTTGCGCGCGGTGTCTTTGGCGGTGCCGGGCATCAGCTGCATCAGGCCGCTGGCGCCGACGCCGGAGCGGGCGTCGTCCATGAACGCGCTTTCCTGGCGGGTGATGGCGAACACCCAGCTCGAATGCAGGCCACGCACCTTGGCTTCGCGCACCAGGGTGTCGCGGTGGGCCATTGGGAAGCGGATGTCGAGGTCATCCCAGTACTGCGCCTGGCTGATGGTACGGATCGCCGGGAAGTACCACTTCATGTCGTAGGCCAGCCTGGCCTGGGCGACCATTTCGTCGCGGTTGAAGTGACGGCTGACGTGGTACCACTCGCGGCGGCCATCGACCACCTGGCCCCGCGCATAGAACTCCAGGGCGCGGCGCACGCCGGGGGTGTTGCGCACTTTGTTGATCAGCGCCTGGCTCATCAACAGCGGCTTGTTCATCAGTTGGTACGGCGCTTTGGAGCGGTCGGCGGCGAGGAATCCGTAGAAATCGCGCTCCCGCGACAGGTTCTTGTACAGCACCAGGGCTTGCGGGTTTTTCGGCTCGGCCAGTTCCAGGCTGCGGGCCTGCCAGTAGCGCCAGCGGTTGGTGGTGGCCAAGTCCTGCGGGAGTTTGCGCGTGAGTTGGTAGGCGTCTTCCCAACGGGCCAGGCGCAACAGCAGGCGCAGGCGCCATTCGGACACGGTGTTGTCGCGCAGTTCCGGGTCGTACTTGGTCATCACCTCAAGGGCGCGTGGGTCAAAGCGCTTGGCCAGGGTCAGGCCGATCTCGCGGGCAATCGCCACTTTTTCGTCACGGGAGAAGTGCATGCTGCTGGCATAGCCGTCGAGCATGGCCATGGCCTTGTCCGGGTCCTGGCGCGCCAGGCGGCGCAGGCCCAGGCCCACGGCGTCAGATATGGCCTCGGTGGCCGGCAGGAAGCGCGACGGGTCGCTGAGCATCTCCGGCTTTTGCGCCACGTCCACCATCAGGCGGCCTTGGGCGCCGAGGGTCGGCAGGCTTTTCACCAGGCTGTTGGCCAGCGCGTAGTTGCGGGCTTCGGCGGCGAGCTTGGCGCGGTCCCAGATTTTCTGTTCGGTGAGTTGGCCATCTGCGGCCCACTGCGCGAACGTGGCATCACAGGCGGACGGTTGCGATTTACCGGTCAGCCAGAGTTTTTCGGTGGTTTTGTAGCCTTCGGCCTTCAGATTGTGCGTGAGCTGGAACTGGCCATGCAGGCAATCGAGCTCGACGAAATTGAGCTTGGGGTCGTAGTACTTTTCAAAGGTCTGCCAGTCGCCACGCTCGGCCAGCCAGCGCAACCAACGCAGTTTCATCCAGTTGGCCTGGGGCAGGTCGCCGTTTTTGGCGAGGAATTGTTCGATTTCCTCGTTACTCGCGGTCTTCAGGCGTGCGGTCAGCTCGTCGTAGGCCAGGTACGGCGTCAGCGGATAGTCGGCCAAGGCCTGACTGTATTGCATGTAGGGCCCGGTATCGCCCTTGGCCAGGGCGCGTTTGGCTTCATCGTAATATTGACGTTGGGTGGTTATGTCCACGGCCAGGGCGGGTTGAGCGGCAGTGGCAGTAAGAAGCAGACAAGATAAAAAGTTGAAAAGGCGACTGCGCATGAGACGTCCGTGCAGAGAAATCACGACTAGCGCCGGCACCGCCGACACTCATTGCCTCTAGCTTAGCCTTTTGCCAGCGGCCGGTGAAAGCTTTGCCGACCTGTTCGTTCAAGTTCGCCGGAATTGTCTTACAGAACCCACCCGTAGCGAAAATGCCGGCCGCATCCCACCCTCAACTCAGGTAGAATGCGCGCCCAGTTTTTGGAGAAGCGTATGACCCTGCTCAAATTCAGCGATGTGTCCCTTGCTTTCGGCGCTATGCCGTTGTTGGACAAGGTGTCCTGGCAGATCGCCCGTGGTGAGCGGGTGTGCATCATCGGCCGCAACGGCACCGGCAAGTCCAGCATGATGAAGCTGGTAAAAGGCGACCAGAAGCCCGATGACGGCTCTGTATGGCGCGCCCCGGGCCTCAAGATTGGCGAATTGCCGCAGGAACTGCCGGTGGCCGACGGACGGACAGTGTTCGACGTGGTCGCCGAAGGCCTGGACGGCGTCGGTGAGTTGCTTGCGCAATACCATCACCTGGCGCAGAACTGCGTCACCGAGGAAGACCTGGACAAGCTGATGCACGTCCAGCAAGACCTCGAAGCCCGCGACGGCTGGCGCCTGCAGCAACTGGTGGACAGCACCCTGAGCCGCCTGCAACTGCCGGCCGACAAGACCCTCGCCGAATTGTCCGGCGGCTGGCGTCGCCGCGTCCTGCTGGCCCAGGCCCTGGTGTCCGAGCCGGACCTGCTGCTGCTCGACGAACCGACCAACCACCTGGACATCGGCGCGATCGCCTGGCTCGAAGAAGCCCTCAAGGATTTCCAGGGCGCCGTGTTGTTCATCACGCACGACCGGTCCTTCCTGCAGAACCTGGCGACCCGCATCCTCGAGCTGGACCGTGGTGGCCTGATCGACTGGAACGGCGACTACGCCAGCTTCCTGGTCCACAAAGAAGCCACCCTGGCCGCTGAAGAAACCGCCAACGCCTTGTTCGACAAGCGCCTGGCCCAGGAAGAAGTGTGGATCCGCCAGGGCATCAAGGCGCGCCGCACCCGTAACGAAGGCCGTGTACGCGCACTCAAGGCCCTGCGCGTTGAACGCAGTGAGCGTCGCGAGCGCACCGGCAAGGCCAACATCATGCTGGAAACCGCCGACAAGTCGGGCAAGCAGGTGATGGTGCTGGAGAACGTCAGCTTCCATCACCCGGACGGTCCGTTCCTGATCAAGGACTTCTCCATGGTCCTGCAGCGCGGCGACCGCATCGGCCTGCTCGGCGCCAACGGCACCGGCAAGACCACGTTGCTCAAGCTGATGCTCAACGGCCTGCAACCGACCAGCGGTAAAGTGGAAGAGGGCACGCGCATCGACGTGGCCTACTTCGACCAGTTGCGTCACCAGTTGGACCTGGAAAAAACCGTGATCGACAACGTCGCCGAAGGCCGCGACTTTATCGATATCGACGGCCAGAGCCGCCATGTGCTGAGCTACCTGGGCGACTTCCTGTTCAGCCCGCAGCGCGCACGCACGCCGGTCAAGGCCTTGTCCGGTGGTGAGCGTGCGCGCTTGCTGCTGGCCAAGCTGTTCAGCAAGCCGGCCAACCTGCTGGTCCTCGACGAACCGACCAACGACCTCGACGTGGAAACCCTCGAGCTGCTGGAAGAGGTCCTGCTGACCTTCAACGGCACTGTGCTGATGGTCAGCCACGACCGGGCATTCCTCGACAACGTGGTCACCAGCACCCTGGTCTTCGAAGGTGAAGGCAAGGTGCGCGAGTACGTCGGTGGTTACCAGGACTGGCTGCGCCAGGGCGGCTCGCCGCGCCTGCTGGGCGTGACCGAGAGCAAGTCCGGCAAGGCCGACTTGACCTCTGCCGTCGTCGCCCCCGTGGCCGCCGCTGCACCGGCGCCGGAAGCCGCGCCTGCCGCGAAGAAGAAACTCAGCTACAAGCTGCAGCGTGAGCTGGAAGCCCTGCCGGGTGAAATCGACGCCAAGGAGCAGCAGATCGCTGCGGTCGAAGCGCAAATGGCTGACGCGGGTTTCTACCTGCGTCCGGCGGCGGAAACCGCCGAGGTCATCGCGTCCCTGGAAACCTTGAACCAGGAGCTGGAAGTGCTGGTTGAACGTTGGGCCGAGTTGGACGCCTGATTGATTCCAGTGCATTAAAAAACCCGGTGTTCATTTCAATGAGCACCGGGTTTTTTATATGAGCTGCAGTCCAACATATGGGAGGGAGCAAGCTCCCTCCCATATTTGGGTCTCGATCGGTCTTACGCGTTCTTTTTCAGCTTCACCGCCAGCACATCGCACGGTGCGCCGTGCAGGACGTCATTGGCGGTGGAGCCCAGCAGCAAGGCCAGGCCGTGACGGCCATGGCTGCCGACCACGATCAGGTCGCAGCCCTGTTCCTTGGCCAGGTGATGGATTTCCTGGCGTGGCTGACCATAGGTCAGGTGGCTCTGACCTTTTTTCAGGTTCGGGTACTTGGTGATCAGGCGCTCAAGGCGTTCCTTGGCTTGATCGAATTGCTGCTGTTGCAGTTGTGACAGGTCCATCGGCACGTCGCCGCCAAAGGCCATGGCCATCGGTTCGACGATATGCACCAGGGACAGCTTGGCAGTGGTGCCAGCCAGATCCACGGCGCGTTTGATCACTGGATCGCACTCTTCGGTCAGGTCTACGGCGACCAGAATATGTTCGTATGACATGGGGCGTTCCTCCAGGGGACTGCAATAAGTTCAGTATGGCTGCTTTCAAGCGGATGGGGTTGCGTCAGGTCAAATCCGCTTATCTAAAAAATCGGGAGTACACATATGACGGTCTGGATAGTGGTGTCAATCCTTGCGGTGGTTTTGAGCCCCCTGGCATGGCTGCGCCCGTCGCGCCATCAGAGTGGGCGCATGGCCCTGCGCATGGAGGCGCGCCGCATGGGCCTGGCGATGCAACTGGCGCCCCAGGCGTGGCCGCACTGGCTCAAGCAGGAGCCGCCGAGCCCGTGCGCGCAATACCACCGGCCACGGCGCGGCAAGGTCCCTGCACTATGGAGTTATTGGCAGCTGGAGCCTGGCGTGTGGGTCAACCAGTGGCAGGAAGCCTGCGTGGACGAGCAATTGCTGGCGCATTTTGCGACGCTGCCGGCCAACGTCTACAAAGTCGAGGCAGACCGGCAAATGATCGCGTTGTGCTGGGGCGAGAAGGGTGAGGTGAGCGACCTGCAGGCCATTGATAGGTTGCTCAAGGCCCTGGCCTGAACGTCGGGCAATAAAAAGCCCGACATCATCATCGGGCGGGGTTGGCCAGGCAGGCCGGTAAAGCTGTGTGTTTCACGCCGGGTATTCACCCAGGCGTTTTGACTATTCTGTAATGGCTGCCGCAAGCCTAGCCGGATATCCGGATCTGTACAGTCTTTTCCTACGCTGTGTTCATTATTGATTTGGTGAATAGTTGAATATTGGCGAAGCGTGGGCCAAGGGTTGGGGTTCTGAAATGACTGGAAAGTCGCGTTTTTCCTAGCGCTTTCGAGCGATTGACAATTGCCCGGAATTGGATGAAGGTGGCGTACCCAAATCAAACGGGCGTATGAATTGAGCGTTTGTCTGTCAGACGTCTCATACAGAATCCCGACTATCGCATTGGCGGGTGTGCCTGGCGCATTGGGGTGAGCATTGACGAAATCATCAATGTCCAACCAGAGGCCAGCGTCCGATGTGTACTGTTCAGCTTCCATATCGTGGAGATCAGTTGATGATTTACGAAGGTAAAGCCATCACGGTTAAGGCTCTTGAAAGTGGCATCGTCGAACTGAAATTCGACCTCAAGGGTGAGTCCGTCAACAAGTTCAACCGTCTAACCCTGAACGAACTGCGTCAGGCCGTAGACGCCATCAAAGCAGATGCTTCGGTCAAGGGCGTGATCGTCTCCAGCGGCAAGGACGTGTTTATCGTCGGCGCCGACATCACCGAATTCGTCGAGAGCTTCAAGCTGCCCGATGCCGAGCTGGTGGCTGGCAACCTCGAAGCCAACAAGATTTTCAGCGATTTCGAAGACCTCAACGTGCCGACCGTTGCCGCGATCAACGGCATCGCGCTGGGCGGCGGCCTGGAAATGTGCCTGGCCGCGGATTTTCGCGTCATGTCGGCCACTGCGAAAATCGGCCTGCCGGAAGTCAAGCTGGGCATCTACCCAGGTTTCGGCGGCACTGTGCGCCTGCCGCGCATCATCGGGGCCGACAACGCCATCGAGTGGATCGCCGCCGGCAAGGAAAACAAAGCTGAAGACGCGCTGAAAGTCGGTGCCGTCGATGCTGTGGTTGCTCCGGACAAACTGGCCGAAGCCGCGCTGAACCTGATCAAGGGCGCCATCAGCGGCGAATTTGATTACAAGGCCAAGCGTCAGCCGAAGCTGGAAAAACTCAAGCTCAACGCCATCGAACAAATGATGGCGTTCGAAACCGCCAAAGGTTTCGTGGCTGGCCAGGCCGGCCCGAACTACCCGGCGCCGGTTGAAGCGATCAAGACCATCCAGAAAGCCGCGAACTTCGGTCGCGACAAAGCCCTGGAAGTGGAAGCGGCAGGTTTCGTCAAACTGGCCAAGACCTCCGCTGCCCAGAGCCTGATCGGCCTGTTCCTGAACGATCAGGAACTGAAGAAAAAGGCCAAGGCCTACGATGAAGTCGCCAAGGATGTGAAACAGGCCGCCGTACTCGGTGCCGGCATCATGGGCGGCGGTATCGCCTATCAGTCGGCGTCCAAAGGCACGCCGATCCTGATGAAAGACATCAACGAACACGGCATCGAGCAAGGCCTGGCGGAAGCGGCCAAGCTGCTGGTGGGTCGGGTTGATAAAGGTCGCATGACCGCGGCGAAAATGGCTGAAGTGCTCAACGGCATTCGTCCTACGCTGTCCTACGGCGATTTCGGCCACGTCGACCTGGTGGTCGAAGCGGTTGTCGAAAACCCGAAGGTCAAGCAAGCGGTACTGGCGGAAGTGGAAGCCCAGGTCAAAGACGACACCATCCTGGCGTCCAACACCTCGACCATTTCCATCACGCTGCTGGCCAAGGCCCTCAAGCGTCCGGAAAACTTCGTCGGCATGCACTTCTTCAACCCGGTGCACATGATGCCGCTGGTGGAAGTGATCCGTGGTGAGAAGTCCAGCGAGCTGGCCGTCGCCACCACCGTTGCCTACGCCAAGAAAATGGGCAAGAACCCGATCGTGGTCAACGACTGCCCGGGCTTTTTGGTCAACCGCGTGCTGTTCCCGTACTTCGGCGGTTTCGCCAAGCTGGTCAGCGCCGGTGTGGACTTTGTGCGTATCGACAAGGTCATGGAAAAATTCGGCTGGCCGATGGGCCCGGCGTACCTGATGGACGTGGTCGGCATCGACACCGGCCACCACGGTCGCGACGTGATGGCTGAAGGCTTCCCGGACCGCATGAAAGACGACCGCCGCTCGGCGATCGACGCGCTCTACGAGGCCAAGCGCCTGGGCCAGAAGAACGGCAAGGGCTTCTACGCCTACGAGACCGACAAGAAGGGCAAGCAGAAGAAGGTTGCCGATCCGTCGGTCCACGAAGTGCTCGCGCCGGTCATCTATGAACAGCGTGAGGTGTCCGACGAGGACATCATCAACTGGATGATGATCGCCCTCTGCCTGGAAACCGTGCGTTGCCTGGAAGACGGCATCGTCGAAACCGCCGCCGAAGCCGACATGGGCCTGGTGTACGGTATTGGTTTCCCTCCATTCCGTGGCGGTGCACTGCGTTACATCGACTCGATCGGTGTGGCCGAGTTCGTTGCCCTGGCTGATCAATACGCTGATTTGGGCCCGCTGTACCACCCGACCGCGAAGCTGCGTGAGATGGCCAAGAACGGCCAGAGCTTCTTCGGTTAAGCGTCCCATACACTTGAGCGAGAATATTTATGAGCTTGAATCCAAGAGACGTCGTGATTGTCGACTTCGGTCGCACGCCGATGGGCCGCTCCAAGGGCGGCATGCACCGCAACACCCGCGCCGAAGACATGTCGGCGCACCTGATCAGCAAATTGCTGGAGCGTAACGTCAAGGTCGACCCGAACGAAGTCGAAGACGTGATCTGGGGCTGTGTCAACCAGACCCTGGAACAGGGCTGGAACATCGCCCGCATGGCCTCCTTGCTGACCCAGATCCCGCACACCGCGGCCGCCCAGACGGTCAGCCGCCTGTGTGGTTCGTCGATGAGCGCACTGCACACGGCCGCCCAGGCGATCATGACCGGCAACGGTGATGTATTCGTGGTCGGTGGCGTGGAGCACATGGGCCACGTCAGCATGATGCACGGTGTCGATCCCAACCCGCACATGTCGCTGCACGCGGCAAAAGCCTCGGGCATGATGGGCCTCACCGCGGAAATGCTCGGCAAGATGCACGGCATTACCCGCGAAGCCCAGGATGCGTTCGGCCTGCGTTCCCACCAGCTCGCCCACAAGGCGACCGTGGAAGGCAAGTTCAAGGATGAAATCATCCCGATGAACGGCTACGACGAGAACGGTTTCCTGAAACTGTTCGACTACGACGAAACCATTCGTCCGGATACCACCCTGGAAAGCCTGGCCGCCTTGAAACCGGCGTTCAATCCAAAGGGCGGCACCGTGACAGCCGGCACTTCGTCGCAAATCACCGACGGTGCCTCGTGCATGATCGTGATGTCGGCGCAGCGTGCCAAGGACCTGGGTATCCAGCCGATGGCGGTGATTCGTTCGATGGCCGTAGCGGGTGTGGACCCGGCGATCATGGGCTATGGTCCGGTACCGGCGACACAAAAAGCCTTGAAGCGCGCGGGCCTGACCGTCGCCGATATCGACTTCTTCGAGCTCAACGAAGCCTTCGCCGCACAGGCCCTGCCGGTGCTGAAAGATTTGAAAGTACTCGACAAGATGAACGAGAAGGTTAACCTGCACGGCGGCGCGATCGCCCTGGGCCACCCGTTCGGTTGCTCCGGCGCGCGAATCTCCGGCACTTTGCTCAATGTGATGAAGCAAAATGGCGGCAACCTCGGGGTTGCAACCATGTGCATTGGTCTCGGCCAAGGCATTTCCACCGTCTTCGAACGCCTTTAAGCGTTGGGTTGACGGAAGCCGGGGCCCAGTGCCCCGGTTTTTGTTTTTCGGTAGTTTTATTATTTTTTTTTAACAAATTTTGTAAGGTGGCCAGAGCATGAAAGTCGAACCAGGGCTCTACCAACATTATAAAGGTCCGCAGTACCGCGTTTTTAATGTGGCGCGGCACTCCGAGACCGAAGAAGAAGTGGTGTTCTACCAAGCACTGTATGGCGATTACGGCTTTTGGGTGCGCCCGTTGAGCATGTTCCTCGAGTCCGTCGAAGTTGACGGCGAACAGGTCCCACGCTTTGCTTTGGTGCAGGCCGAACCCAGTCTTTTTTCAGGGCAATAACGGCAGGCTGCGCAGAATGCTGCGCTTGACCTCACCCGGTTGCCACTATATATAGCGTTGCCGCGTCAGGCGCCAACTGCCTTTCACTTCTCGAATTCAGGAATTTTCCGATCCATGGGCAAATCGCTGGTCATTGTGGAATCCCCGGCTAAGGCCAAGACCATCAACAAGTACTTGGGCAACGAGTACGTGGTGAAGTCGAGTATCGGCCATATCCGAGACCTGCCCACCAGCGGTTCGGCTAGCGCCAGCAAGGAGCCTGCCGCCAAGCGCGGCAAGGCGGCTGCGGGCGAAGGTCCGGTGCTCACGCCTAAAGAGAAAGCGCGCAAGCAGCTGGTCTCGCGCATGGGTGTGGACCCGGAACATGGCTGGAAGGCCAAGTACGAAATCCTTCCGGGCAAGGAAAAGGTCATCGAAGAGCTGCGCCGGCTCGCCAAAGATGCCGACACCATCTATCTCGCAACGGACTTGGACCGCGAAGGGGAAGCCATTGCCTGGCACCTGCGGGAAGCCATCGGCGGTGATGACAGCCGCTACAAGCGTGTGGTGTTCAACGAAATCACCAAGAAAGCCATCCAGGAAGCCTTCTCCAAGCCGGGCGAACTGGATATCGACCGCGTCAACGCCCAGCAGGCCCGTCGTTTCCTCGACCGTGTCGTGGGTTACATGGTCTCGCCACTGCTGTGGGCCAAGATTGCCCGTGGCCTGTCCGCTGGCCGTGTGCAATCGGTCGCGGTCAAGCTGGTGGTGGAGCGTGAGCGCGAGATTCGTGCGTTCAACCCTGAAGAATACTGGGAAGTCCACGCCGACCTCGGCACCGCCAAGGGCGCCAACGTGCGCTTTGAAGTGGCCCGTGAAAAAGGCGAGGCCTTCAAGCCGCTGAACGAAGCCCAGGCCATGGCCGCGCTGGAGAAGCTCAAGTCTTCCAGCTACAGCATCGTCAAGCGCGAAGACAAACCGACCAGCAGCAAGCCGTCGGCGCCGTTCATCACGTCCACCCTGCAACAGGCCGCGAGTAACCGCCTGGGCTTCGGCGTGAAGAAAACCATGATGATGGCCCAGCGTCTGTACGAAGCCGGCTACATCACCTATATGCGTACCGACTCCACCAACCTGTCGCAAGACGCGGTGGCGATGGCGCGCACGTATATTGAAAGCGAGTTCGGCAAGAAGTACCTGCCGGAGAAGCCGAACGTCTACAGCAGCAAAGAAGGCGCCCAGGAGGCTCACGAAGCGATTCGTCCTTCCGACGCCAACACCGAGCCGAGCAAGCTGAGCGGCATGGAACGTGACGCTGAGCGCCTCTATGAGCTGATCTGGCGCCAGTTCCTGGCCTGCCAGATGCTGCCGGCGCAATACCTGTCCACCACCGTCAGCGTGGGCGCAGGCGACTTTGAGCTGCGTGCCAAGGGCCGTATCCTCAAGTTCGACGGCTACACCCGCGTGATGCCGCAAATCGCCAAGCCAGGCGACGACGACGTACTGCCGGACATGGCCCAGGGCGACACGTTGAAGCTGATCAAGCTCGACCCGTCCCAACACTTCACCAAGCCGCCGGCGCGTTATTCGGAAGCCAGCCTGGTGAAAGAGATGGAGAAACGCGGTATCGGTCGTCCTTCGACCTATGCGGCGATCATCTCCACGATCCAGGACCGTGGCTACGTGGCGCTGCACAACCGGCGTTTCTATTCGGAAAAAATGGGCGACATCGTCACCGAGCGTCTGTCCGAGAGTTTCTCCAACCTGATGGACTACGGCTTCACCGCCGGCATGGAAGAGAACCTCGATGACGTGGCCCAGGGCGAGCGCGACTGGAAGAGCGTGCTCGACGAGTTCTACGGCGACTTCAAGAAAAAACTCGAAGTGGCCGAAAGCCCGGACAGCGGCATGCGTGCCAACCAGCCGGTGATGACCGACATCCCGTGCCTGACCTGCGGCCGGCCGATGCAGATTCGTACCGCGTCCACTGGCGTGTTCCTCGGTTGCTCGGGCTACAGCCTGCCGCCGAAAGAGCGCTGCAAGGCCACCGTCAACCTGGTGCCGGGCGATGAAATCGCCGCCGACGACGAGGGTGAATCCGAATCGCTGGTGCTGCGTGGCAAGCACCGTTGCCCGATCTGCAGCACGGCGATGGATGCCTACCTGTTGGACGAGAAGCACAAGTTGCACATCTGCGGTAACAATCCGGATTGCGACGGCTACGAGATCGAAGAGGGCAGCTACCGCATCAAAGGCTACGAAGGCCCGAGCCTGGAATGCGACAAGTGCGGCAGCGAGATGCAACTCAAGACCGGCCGTTTCGGCAAGTTCTTCGGTTGCACCAACCCGACGTGCAAGAACACCCGCAAACTGCTGAAAAGCGGTGACGCGGCGCCGCCGAAGATGGACCCGGTGAAGATGCCCGAACTCAAGTGCGAGAAGGTCAACGACACCTATATCCTGCGTGATGGCGCTTCGGGGCTGTTCCTGGCTGCCAGCCAGTTCCCGAAAAACCGCGAGACCCGTGCGCCGCTGGTGCTCGAGATCGTGCCGCACAAGGATGAGATCGATCCGAAGTACCACTTCCTGTGCGAAGCGCCGAAGAAGGACCCGGACGGTCGCCCGGCCGTGATCCGCTACAGCCGCAAGACCAAGGAACAGTACGTGCAGTCCGAAGTGGACGGTAAGCCGACCGGTTGGAAGGCGTTCTACGACGGCGGCAAGTGGAAGGTCGAGGACAAGCGCCAGGGCGCTTGATCGGTTAATCTGATAACGCTAAAAGCCGTCTGCATAGACGGCTTTTGCTTGCTGTAGGAGCGAGCTTGCTCGCGAAGGTCGCTAACGATTACGCGAAAAACCTGATGCCCCACGGCGCTCCCAGGTTTTTCGCGAGCAAGCTCGCTCCTACATACCAGCATTACGCCTATTCGTTGTGGAGATTGCCGTCATGGCCAACGAACTCTATACCCGTACCAACCAGAAAATTTACTTCGCGGGTTTATCCCTGGAAGCCCTTGGCCGTGCCGAGGAAGGGAAGGAGATGAACGCCATCGCGCTGGTCCAGGCGGGGCGTGAGGCGGCCCTGTTCCACCTGTACGGCGCCTTGCTGGGGCTGTGTCATGAAATCGCCGGGTTCTACCGTTTGCCCCAGGCCGGTTCGCCGCGTGCGGAAATGATCATGAATCGCGAAGTACTGGACGCCATGGCGATCCCTGAACTCGCCGAACTGGTGGAAATGGCGCAAAGCCCCGACAGTTGGGTGGCACGCCTGCTCAAAGCGCATGCCGATATGTTCCAGCCGCCACGTGTTCCCCATGTGCCCAAGGGCGATGTGACCCAGCCGTTGATCGTGGCGCTGTCGCTGGAAGAGGATGAGCCGAAGCCGTTGAGCCGCGAAGAGCTTGAAGGCTGGCGCCAGGAGCTGAAAAACATGGCGCTGCGGTTTCGTGAAGGTTTGAACGAGTGCTGAGACACGCTCGTTGAGCCGGTGATCATTGCGAGCTGACAGCCAAGGCACCTGCGCAGATGGGTGCCAATCAAAATTGTGGCAGTGGGCTTGCTCTCACTAAGCACCATTCATCCAGCCGTAAAGAAACCTCGCCAGATCCACTGCGAGGCCCGGCAGATGACTGATATAATCCCGGCCTTTCGTGGAGAACAGACTTTTATGCCAACGTCCTTTCTGGAAATTGTTGAATTGCCTGACGGCCGAATCGAGCTGCGCCGGGCTGAGGACGAGGGTTCTCTGGTTATCTTGGACTTTTCCGAAGACGCCAAGGCGTTCCTGCAAGGCCAGCATGTGGAAGTGGCAAAAGCCATGTTGAGCGTTGGCGTACAGATGGCAGGCCGCCTGGCGGAAGGCGAACCGGAGAAAGAAGACGGTCCACGGGTTCTGCACTGAGTGTGGCGTGGGAGCTTGCTCCCGCTGGGGCGCTAAGCGGCCCTGAACATGCGATTGCTGCACAGTCCAATGGGAGCAAGCTCCCTTGCCACAGGGCTAGCCTGCGGCACCTCGAATTACCCCAAACGAATATTCAAGCTCTGTGCATCGCCGGTACGCGCAGCGCTGATCAACTGTTGCTTGGCGTTGGCATTCAGCGGGTTCAACCAGCTCACCACTGTATGGCTGCGGCCCAGGCGCAGGGCTTCGCAGGTCAACTGCTGGGCACTTTGCGCGCCGCGTGGTTGCAGCAACAGGATGCGCTCGCGGTTGAGACCGGCGTCCCGCAGCCAGGCTTGGGTCAGGCTGGCGGGTGGGGCGATCAGCGTCAACCAGCGTGCATCCTGTTCCTCGCTCAGTTCGCGCAGGATCGGCGCCAGCAGGCTCAGGCAGCTCCCGGCCGCACCGCGCAACGACAGCTCACTGAACGCCTCAGGCTCGGCGCACCAGGGCGCCTCGACCGTTTCCTTGAGGATGGGCGCAAGGGGTTGGGCCATGAAGGCCTCGAACAGCGACAGTTGTGTGTGTTGTGGGGTGTGCACGAGCTGCATGATGCCTCCTTTAGCGGCGAATGACGCCGACGCTCAGGCCTTCGATCACCAGGTCCTGGTCTTTCAGGTTGACTTCGATCGGGGCGAACTCAGGGTTCTCGGCCAGGAGCCAGACCTTGCTGCCTTCGCGCTTGAAGCGTTTGACGGTGACTTCATCGCCGATGCGGGCGACGACGATCTGGCCGTTACGGGCTTCACGAGTGGTGTGGACAGCCAGCAGGTCACCGTCGAAAATGCCCACGTCCTTCATGCTCATGCCATGCACCCGCAACAGGTAGTCGGCGCGAGGATGGAAGAAGGTTGGGTTGATGTTGCAGGATTCCTCGACGTGCTGTTGCGCCAGGATCGGTGCGCCGGCAGCGACGCGGCCGATGATCGGCAGGGTCGATTCGTCGGCCTTGGCTTCGAAACCGGGGATGCGAATGCCCCGCGAAGCGCCCGGGGTCATCTCGATCGCGCCTTTGCGAGCGAGGGCCTTGAGGTGTTCTTCGGCGGCGTTGGGGGATTTGAACCCCAGTTCCAGCGCAATTTCCGCGCGCGTCGGCGGGTAGCCGTTGTCGTCGAGGCAGCGCTTGATAAAAGCCAGAATCTCAGCTTGGCGTGGCGTCAGTTTTAGCATGTTGATCGCTCTGTCTTTTTATACAGTGACTGGGATTATATACAGTGGACTGCGCTTGGCAATCATCCTTTTTTGCGCGTCCGCTGGACGGTCATTCGTCAGCCCTCCTACAACGCAAAGACAGCGCTGCCTACAGAGTTGAAAGGATGTGATTAAATAGCGTTCAAATAGATGACTGCCTGGCCGGAAAGCGAACCCACAGGCTTGACAAGACACAAGCTGAAACGTATGTTTCAAACAAGTGTTTGTCAGGCGGAGTAGCCATGGCCCAGTCGGAAACCGTTGAACGCATTCTCGATGCTGCCGAGCAATTGTTCGCGGAAAAAGGATTTGCTGAAACCTCATTGCGGCTGATCACCAGCAAGGCCGGGGTCAACCTCGCCGCCGTGAACTACCATTTCGGCTCGAAAAAAGCCCTGATCCAGGCGGTGTTCTCGCGTTTCCTGGGGCCGTTCTGCGCCAGTCTCGACCGTGAGCTCGAACGCCGCCAGGCCAAGGCCGACCATAAGCCAAGCCTGGAAGAACTGCTGGAAATCCTCGTTGAGCAAGCGCTGGTGGTGCAGCCACGCAGCGGCAACGACCTGTCGATCTTCATGCGCCTGTTGGGCCTGGCGTTCAGCCAGAGCCAGGGCCACCTGCGCCGCTACCTGGAAGACATGTACGGCAAGGTGTTCCGCCGCTATATGTTGCTGGTCAACGAAGCCGCCCCGCGCATCCCGCCGATCGAATTGTTCTGGCGCGTACACTTCATGCTCGGCGCGGCGGCATTCAGCATGTCCGGGATCAAGGCCTTGCGGGCGATTGCCGAGACCGACTTTGGCGTCAACACCTCCATCGAGCAGGTGATGCGCCTGATGGTGCCGTTCCTCGCTGCCGGCATGCGCGCCGAAACCGGCGTGACCGACCAGACCATGGCCGCCGCGCAATTGCGTCCGCGCAGCAAATCGACGCCAGTCCCCGCGAAGGTTTGACCGCCCCGGGTGTGCGCGGCCGCCAGCATCCGCTAAGCTAGCCGCCCATGCCGAATTCAGCTATTTACTCGCAACCCATTGTTCTTGCCGCGCCCGCCGCGCCGCGAGGGCAATGGGTTGTGTGCGTTATTTAAGGAAGGTTTATGACTGCTGCCCTGCAAGGTTCTTTGATGGTCGACGTTGCCGGCACCTGGCTGACGGCCGAGGATCGCCACCTGTTGCGCCAGCCTGAGGTGGGCGGCCTGATCATTTTTGCGCGCAATATCGAGCATCCGCGCCAGGTGCGGGAATTGAGCGCGGCGATTCGTGCCGTGCGCCCGGACCTGCTGCTGGCGGTCGACCAGGAGGGCGGTCGCGTGCAGCGCCTGCGCCAGGGTTTTGTGCGCCTGCCGGCCATGCGCGCGCTGGCGGATCACCCTAACGCCGAATACCTCGCCGAACAGTGTGGCTGGATCATGGCCACTGAAGTCCTGGCCGTCGGCCTGGACCTGAGTTTCGCCCCCGTGCTGGACCTGGACTACCAGCGCAGCGCCGTGGTCGGCAGCCGTTCCTTCGAGGGCAACCCGGAGCGCGCCGCGGTGCTTGCCGGGGCGTTTATCCGTGGCATGAACAGCGCCGGCATGGCCGCCACCGGCAAGCACTTCCCGGGGCACGGGTGGGCTGAGGCCGATTCCCACGTTGCGATTCCCAATGACGAACGCAGCCTGGAACAGATTCGCGCCAATGACCTGGTACCTTTCGCACGCCTGAGCCGGCAATTGGCTGCGGTGATGCCAGCCCACGTCATTTACCCGCAAGTCGACGCCCAGCCGGCCGGTTTCTCGCGCCGCTGGTTGCAGGACATCCTGCGCGGCGAATTGCAATTTGACGGGGTGATTTTCAGCGACGACCTGTCCATGGCTGGTGCCCACGTGGTTGGGGATGCGGCCAGCCGAATTGAAGCCGCACTGACGGCGGGGTGCGACATGGGCCTGGTGTGCAACGATCGGGCGGCTGCCGAACTGGCGCTGAGCGCGGCCCAGCGGATGAAGGTCACGCCATCGGCGCGGATCGCACGGATGCGTGGGCAGGCGGTTGCGTCGACGGAGTATAAGCAAGACCCGCGTTGGCTGGTGGCGCTCGGCGCGTTGCGGGATGCGCAGTTGATCGATTGAAACGGCGGCGCGCCTATCGCGGGCAAGCCCGCTCCTACACTTGATTGCGTACATTCTGTCGAAGTGCGGTTGAATGTGGCGGCGCGCTGGCCCGTGAGGGCGATCTAACCGTCAGCGTTTTTCTTGTTTGTTGGGCAGCGGCGCAAACAGCGCTTCGATCTCTTCGTTGCCCAGCTGCCAATCCCCGGTGGTCCGCCCGTCCAGCACGCCCGCTGCAAGGTCGGACTTTTCCTTCTGCAGGTGCTGGATTTTCTCCTCCACCGTGCCCCGTGCAATCATCTTGTAGACGAACACCGGCTTCTCCTGGCCGATGCGATACGCACGGTCGGTGGCCTGGTTTTCCGTGGCCGGGTTCCACCACGGGTCATAGTGGATCACGGTGTCGGCTTCGGTCAGGTTGAGTCCTACGCCACCTGCCTTCAGGCTGATCAGAAAGATCTGCAGCTTGCCGCTCTGGAAGTCTTTCACCGGCGTGCGCCGATCGCGGGTCTGGCCGGTCAGCAGCGCGTAGGCGACGCCGCGTTTTTTCAGCTCGAGTTCAATCAGGCTCAGCATCGAGGTGAACTGGGAGAACAACAGAATCCGGCGCCCTTCGGCAAACAGCTCTTCGAGCATTTCCATCAAGCTGTCGAGCTTGCCCGAGCTGCTGCCGCGCGTTGGCAGGGTGGCATCGTTGACCAGGCGCAAATCGCAGCACACCTGGCGCAGCTTGAGCAGCGCTTCAAGAATGATGATCTGGCTGCGCGCCACGCCTTTGCGGGTGATCTCATCGCGGACTTTTTTGTCCATGGCCAGGCGCATGGTTTCGTACACGTCGCGCTGGGCTTCATTGAGCTCGACCCAGTGGATGATCTCGGTTTTCGGCGGTAATTCCGTCGCCACCTGTTCCTTGGTGCGACGCAGCAGGAACGGTTTGATCCGACCGTTCAGGTGCTGCAATCGCACATCGCTGGCGCGTTTTTCAATCGGCACGCGGTAGTCGCGGTTGAAGCTTTTCACGTCGCCCAACCAGCCCGGCAACAGGAAGTGGAACAGCGACCACAGCTCGCCCAGGTGGTTTTCCAGCGGGGTGCCGCTCAGGCACAGGCGCTGCCGTGCGTTCAGCTCACGCGCCGCCTGGGCCGCCTTGCTCGAAGGGTTCTTGATGTACTGCGCTTCGTCGAGGATCAGCACATGCAAGGGCAGGGCGGCGAGTTGCTCGATGTCTTTGGGCAGCAACGCATACGTGGTCAGCAGCAGGTCGTAGTCCTGCAGGTTCGCGAAGTGCTTTTTGCGGGTGGCGCCATACAGCGCCAGGACCTTGAGTTGCGGCGTGAAGTGCGCGGCCTCGTCGAGCCAGTTGGGGATCAGGCTGGTGGGCATCACCACCATGCACGGGCGGTCCAGGCGCCCGGCGATCTTCTCGCTGAGAATATGCGCCAAGGTCTGTAAGGTTTTGCCCAGGCCCATGTCGTCCGCAAGAATGCCGCCCACTTCCAGCTGGCGCAGTGACTGCATCCAGCTCAAACCCTCCAGCTGATAGGGGCGCAAGGTCGCGTTCAAGCCTTCGGGCGCGACGCAGGTGAAATCCTTGATGTCGCGCAGGCGCTGGGCGAAGGTGCGGATCTTCTCGCCGCCTTCCCATTGCAGCGGCAGGTCTTCCAGCGGGTTGAGGCGGATCGCGTCGGCCTTGGCCAGGCGCAGCGTGGTGGTGCCGGGTTCCTGCAGGTAGAACTCGCCGAGGGTGGCCAGGACGGGTTTCAGACGGCCGTAGGGCAGCGCCACTTGCAGCGGGCCGTGGCCACCGTTGGGCAGGCCGGGGATGTTGACCAGGATCAGTTCGTCATCGCGGCGGCGTGCGAGTTTTTCCGGGTTGAGGATTTCGGTGTGCGAACGCATCAGGTTGAGCAGGATCGGCAGCAGGCTCAGGCGTTCGCCGTTGACGATGATCCCCAGTTCCAGGTCGAACCAGTCGCGCTCCGGCCCTTCGTCGACGGTGGCATACCAGTCGTCCACCGGGCTCAGGTCGAAGCCGAAGTCGTCGTCGATCTGCAACTCCCAACCTTCGGCCCGCAGTGTCGGCGATGCGTTGAGGGTGAAGTTCAGCCAGGCGCTGTCATTGATCATCTCGAACAGTTCGCCGGCACTTTCCGGCAACGCTTTGCTCTGGCGCGTGGCGATCTTGAAACCGAGCAGGCGCAGTTGTTCGCGATAGCGCTGTTCCAGCTCGGGGTGCCGCTTGATCCGCAGGCTCTGGGTTTCCTGGCGGACGATGATGTCGGCGTTCTTTTGCCCGCTGACGTAGTTGCCCAGATAGTTGAACGACAGCGCCGCACGGTGCTGGATATAGCGCTGCATCTTGCCGTTGCGCGGCTCGAACGCGCTGAACGCGACACTGGCCAGCCACAGGCGCGGCACGGGCAGCACGTCGTCCATCACCACCTGCGGCAGCACCACGCGGTTGTCCAGCACGGCCTGGAGTTTTTCCAGCAGTTCGGCGTCCTGGGCCGCCGCCGGGTAGGCCAGGGTTTCCTGGACCTTGAGCAGCACCGCCGCGATGTGTTTGCAGTTGGTGTGTACCGGGCAGGTGCAGCGGCTGTCCACCAGGATCAGCGTGCCCTTGGCCGATTCGCGCAACGAGATGGTCTGCCGGTAGACGTTGCTGCCCGAGCCTTCGCAACTGGCGATGATGGTGCTGTCGCCCGACTCGACGATGCGTACCCGGTTCTCCAAGGCATAGCGCCGCCCGCGCTCCAGGCTTTGTTCTTTGAAGCGATTGGCCCACGAAGGGGCCAGGGGCTTGGTGAGCGGCGACGTCAGGGGCATGGCGCTGGATCAGTCCTGAAAGTCGACGGGCGGTGCGCTGGGCTGTTTGGCGGTCAACGAAGTGATCTTGATCAGCAGCGCCAGGTGGCCGCCATCCAGGTAGTTGAGCTGGTTGTTCTTGGTCCGCACGTCTTTCTGCGCCAGATGCTCGCTGGCGATGACGCTGCCGTTGCCGTCGAACTGGTTGATCCAGAAGTCCGCGTCGATATCGGTAAAGCGCCCCAGTTGCAGGCTCAGCACACCCTCGAGGGGAAACTGACCGAACTGCTCCCGGCCGTCGGTGATCGCGATTTTTACCGGCTGCTCACCGAGGTTCTGTTCCCAGGCCTTGTGCGCCAGCACCGTGTAGTTGGCGTCTGCGCGGAGTTTGTCGACGATCGTGCCCAGGCGCGCCGGGCTGCTTCTGTCGCCCAGGCGCTCGGCACCGGCATCCCAATCTTCCGGCGCGGCGCGGCTGTTGATCACCGGCTCCGCGTTCTGGCGCACCAGGACCATTTCCACTTGGTACAGGCTGTCGGCAAACGCCGAAGGTGCGAGTACCACTAATAACAAGCTCAGAATGCGAAACACGCGCATTGGGGCGTCCTTCAAACAGATTTCGGGATGAGGCGCTCAAACAGCGCCTCCAAGGTATTGAAGCGTTCTTCGGCACGTTCCATCGGCACCATGAACTTGAACAGCGTAGCCCCTTCGAACTTGTACCGGTTGGGCTGGCCCTGGATCAGCTTGATCAGCACCAACGGGTCCACCGGCGTCTGCGCTTCGAACTCGATGCGCCCGCCCTGCGGCCCCGCGTCGACCTTCTTGATCCCCAGTTGCTCGGCCTGCAATTTGAGCAGGGTCAGGCGCACCAGGTTCTTGGTCGGTTCCGGCAACAGGCCGAAGCGATCGATCATCTCCACCTGCAGGTCCTTGAGGCCTTCTTCGTCGGTGGCCGAGGCGATGCGCTTGTACAGGATCAGTCGCGCGTGGACATCCGGCAGGTAGTCTTCGGGGATCAATGCCGGCAAGCGCAGGTTGATCTCCGGACCGCCGCCCAGGGGTTGGTCGAGGTTCGGTTGCTCGCCCTTGCGGATGGCTTTCACTGCGCGTTCGAGCATCTCCATATATAAGGTGAAGCCCACGGCCTGGATCTGCCCGCTCTGGCCGTCGCCGAGCAGTTCGCCGGCGCCACGGATTTCCAGGTCGTTGGTGGCCAGCACAAAGCCGGCGCCCAGGTCCTGGGTGTTGGCGATGGCTTCCAGGCGTTTTTCCGCATCGCCGGTGATTTGCTGGCGCGGTGGCGTCAGCAGGTAGGCGTAGGCCTGGTGGTGACTGCGTCCGACGCGGCCGCGCAGTTGATGCAGTTGTGCCAGGCCGAACTTGTCGGCGCGCTCGATGATGATGGTGTTGGCGCTCGGCACGTCGATGCCGGTCTCGATGATGGTCGAGGCGATCAGCACGTTGAAGCGCTTGTGGTAGAAGTCGCTCATCACCTGTTCGAGGTCGCGCTCGCGCATTTGCCCGTGGCCGATGGCGATGCGTGCTTCCGGCACCAGTGCGGCGAGGTCGGCGGCGCATTTCTCGATGGTTTTCACATCGTTGTGCAGGTAATACACCTGCCCGCCGCGCAGCAATTCGCGCAGCAGCGCTTCCTTGACCGTGCTGTTGTTCTGCTCCATCACGAAGGTGCGTACCGACAGGCGCCGCGCCGGTGGAGTGGCGATGATCGACAGGTCGCGCATGCCCGACACCGCCATGTTCAGCGTGCGCGGAATCGGCGTGGCGGTGAGGGTCAGAATGTCGACTTCGCTGCGCAGGGCCTTGAGCTGTTCTTTCTGACGCACCCCGAAGCGGTGTTCTTCGTCGATGATCACCAGGCCCAGGTTCTTGATCTTCACATCGTCCGACAGCAGCTTGTGGGTGCCGATCACGATGTCGATCTTGCCCTCTGCCAGGTCGGCGACGGCGGCGTTCACTTCCTTGGCGGATTTGAAGCGGCTCATCACTTCCACGGTCACCGGCCAGTCGGCAAAGCGGTCGCGAAAGCTGTTGTAGTGCTGCTGGGCGAGCAGGGTAGTCGGCACCAGGATCGCCACTTGCTTGCCGCCATGCACCGCGATGAAGGCGGCGCGCATCGCCACTTCGGTCTTGCCGAAGCCCACGTCGCCGCACACCAGGCGGTCCATCGGCTTGGGCGCGAGCATGTCGGCGCGCACGGCTTCGATGGTGGTTTGCTGGTCCGGGGTTTCTTCGAAGGCAAAGCCGGCGCTGAAGGTGGCGTAGTCGGCTTTCGGGTCGGCGAACGCATAACCCTCGCGGGCGGCGCGACGGGCATAGATGTCGAGCAGCTCGGCGGCGACGTCGCGCACCTGTTCGGCGGCCTTGCGCTTGGCTTTCTGCCAGGTCTCGGAACCCAGGCGGTGCAACGGCGCCAGGGCGTCGTCGCTGCCGGTGTAGCGGGCGATCAGGTGCAGGTTGGCCACCGGCACATACAGCTTGGCGCCTTCGGCGTATTCCATGGTGAGGAATTCGGCGGCCTGGTTGTCGATTTCCAGCGTTTGCAGGCCCAGGTAGCGGCCGACGCCGTGGTCGATATGCACCACCGGCGCGCCTTCGCGCAGTTCGGTGAGGTTTTTGATCACCGCGTCGTTGTTGGCGTCGGCGCGTTTTTCGCGGCGACGGCGCTGCATCACCCGTTGCCCGAACAGCGGGCTTTCGGCGATCAGCGCCAGGGCCGGATCGTCCAGCAACAGGCCTTCATCCAGCGGCGCAATGGTGATCGCCAGGCGCTCTTTGCCGGCGACGAAGTCCGGCCAGCTGTCGACGGTTTTCGGGCGCAGCTTCAGGCGTTCCAGCAGCTCCAGCAGCACTTCGCGGCGCCCGGCCGATTCGGCGGTAAACAACACGCGCCCGGCGAAATCGCCGAGGAAGTTGGACAGCGCTTCGAGCGGCTGGCTGGCCTTGGCTTCAATCGCCAGGTTCGGCAGGTTTTGCGCGGGGAAGCGCGTGCGGCCGCTGCCTGCGTCCACATCCTCTTGGCTGGCGACCACGCGCGGCCAGTTTTTCAGGCGGGCGAAGCAGTCTTCCACCGGCAGGAACAGTTCAGCCGGCGGTAATAAAGGACGGGACGGATCGACGCGACGCTCTTCATAGCGGTTGCGCACGTCGCTCCAGAAGTTTTCCGCCGCCTGCTCGATGCCCGGCAGCGAGAACACCTGGGTGTCCTGGGGCAGGTAGTCGAACAGGGTGGAGGTTTCGTCGAAGAACAGCGGCAGGTAGTACTCGATACCGGCGGGAGTAATCCCACTGCTCAAGTCCTGGAAGATCGGGCAGCGGCGGAAGTCGACGTCGAAGCGTTCGCGAAAGCGCGCCTTGAAACGCGTCACCGCGTCTTTCTGCAGTGGGAATTCCCGTGCCGGCAGCAGTTTGATCGACTCGACTTTGTCGATGGAGCGCTGGTTTTCCGGATCGAAGGTGCGCAGGGTCTCGATTTCGTCATCGAACAGGTCGATGCGGTACGGCAACTTGCTGCCCATCGGGAACAGGTCGATCAGCGCTCCGCGCACCGCGAATTCGCCGTGCTCGTACACCGTGTCGACGCAGCGGTAGCCGCTGGCTTCCAGGCGTGTACGCATTTGCTCCACGTCGAGCTTCTGGCCGATATCCAGCACCAGGCTGCTGCCCAGCAGGAACTTGGTCGGCGCCAGGCGGTGCAGCGCCGTGGTGATCGGCACCACCAGCACGCCGTGGACCAGTTCCGGCAGGCGGTACAGGCTGGCGATGCGCTGGGAAATGATGTCCTGGTGCGGCGAGAACAGGTCGTAGGGCAGGGTTTCCCAGTCGGGAAAATGCAGCACCGGCAAATCGGGGGCGAAGAAGCTCAGCTCCTGCTCCAGCCGTTCGGCGCTTTGGCTGTCGGCGGTAAGCAGCAGGGTAAAGCGCTTGGCTGCGCTGGCAGCCTCGGCGATGGCCAGGCTCAGGGCGGCACCGGGCAAATTGCCCCAGTGCTGTTTACCTGCCGCGGCAGGGAGTTGCGGTAGACGCAGAACGGGCACGGAAGGTTGAGCTCCAAGCGTTGCGACAAAGTCGGTAATTGTAACGGCCCGAGGTGCCGCCTGTCAGTTGCTGACTGAGCCTATTACGGTTTGCGGGAAATGTGGTGGCTAAGACAAACAATGGCGCGTTTTGACTCAATATGTAGTGCCAAAATGCATATAGTTTTCGGAGGGTTACGGACAAGTCGTGCTGCCCGCTCCACTAGTGGCCTTCTGGAACCCGCGTATTTACTGGGCTGCAGCGAGGTGGCTTTTTTGGGTAAGCGCTTTTTGTTGTAGGACGCGCATTGCTCCGGGGGCGGCCGGGCGGCATAATGTAGCCCCTTTTTTCAGCCCCTACATGTGGAAGGTTCCCGTGACTCAGAAGCCCGACCAGTGTCTTGGTGAATGGATCGACCGTGAAGCACTCGCTGAAGCGATGATCCCGCTTATCGGTCAGCTGTACCGCAATAACAATGTGGTGAGCTCGATCTATGGCCGCAGTCTGATCAACCAGTCAGTCATCGCGATTCTCAAGGCGCATCGCTTTGCTCGCCATCGTTCGACCAACGACAGCGAACTCTCCGTCCACGAAACATTCCCTCTGCTCAAAGCCATGAGCGAGCTCAAGCTCGGCGCGGCTTCGGTAGACCTGGGCAAGTTGGCCGCCAAGTTCCGCGCTGAAGCCAACGGCCGCTCCGTCGAGCAGTTCGTGCGTGAAGAAATGGCCGACGTGGTCGGCAAGCAGAACGCCTCCGCCCGTAAAGGCACTGACGTTGTGCTCTACGGCTTCGGTCGCATCGGCCGCCTGCTGGCACGCATCCTGATCGGTAAAACCGGCGGCGGCGACGGCCTGCGCCTGCGCGCCATCGTGGTACGCAAGGGCGCCGAGAACGACCTGGCCAAGCGCGCGAGCCTCTTGCGTCGCGACTCGGTACACGGTCCGTTCAACGGCACCATCGTCATCGACGAAGAAAACAACACCATCACCGCCAACGGTAACCTGATCCAGGTGATCTACGCGAAGAACCCGACCGAGGTGGATTACACCCAGTACGGCATCAAGGACGCCCTGCTGGTGGATAACACCGGCGTATGGCGCGACGCCGAAGGCCTGGGCCAGCACCTGACCTGCCCGGGCGTTGCCCGCGTTGTCCTGACCGCGCCTGGCAAAGGCAAGCTGAAGAACATCGTTCACGGCATCAACCACACGGAAATCACCGCTGACGACAAGATCGTGTCCGCCGCTTCCTGCACCACCAACGCCATCGTGCCGGTGCTGAAGGCAGTCAATGACAAGTTCGGCATCATCAACGGTCACGTCGAAACCGTTCACTCGTACACCAACGACCAGAACCTGATCGACAACTTCCACAAGGGCAATCGCCGTGGTCGCAGCGCCGCGCTGAACATGGTGATCACCGAGACCGGTGCCGCCACCGCTGCCGCCAAGGCCCTGCCTGAGCTGGCCGGCAAGCTGACCGGTAACGCGATCCGCGTGCCGACGCCTAACGTGTCGATGGCCATTCTCAACCTGAACCTTGAGAAAGCCGCTACCCGCGACGAGATGAACGAGTACCTGCGCTACATGGCGCTGCACTCCGATCTGCATAAGCAAATCGACTTCGTCAACTCCCAGGAAGTGGTCTCCACCGACTTCGTTGGCTCGCGCCACGCCGGTGTGGTGGACGCGGAAGCGACCATTACCCAGGACAACCGTGTTGTGCTGTACGTGTGGTACGACAACGAGTTCGGCTACAGCTGCCAGGTCGTTCGTGTGATGGAAGACATGGCTGGGGTCAACCCGCCTGCATTCCCGCGCTAAGCGTTCAGGTTGAATGAAAAAGCCCCGACTGGTTCGGGGCTTTTTTCTGCCTGTGGGTTTCGGCTGTGTGGGAGGCATCGCGCGCAAGCCCGCGCCTACAGGGGCATGCATTTTTTCAGGCGATACGCCGTCAACTGTGGCCGGCCAAGGTGAGACGATCCGCCTCATTGGTGAGCGCCGGGAGTGCGAACATCAGCCATAAACAGATAACGGCATGCCGCATAATGGGCGGTCCTGCCAGGGTGTGTGCCTGCGGGTTAATTCACTTTTCGACGGCGATCAGGTTTATGGGCAATCTGCGACAGATAGCGATGGTGTGCGGTTTTGCGGCGCTGGCCGGCTGTGGCGGCGATACGCTGGAGCAGTTTGGGGGGCCGACCATGGGCAGCACCTATTCGATCCAGTATGTCAGAAGCTCGACGGCACCTACGCCGAAAGAGCTGCAGCGCCAGGTGGAAAAAATCCTGGGGGATGTCGACCGACAGATGTCGACCTACCGCAGCGACTCGGATATCGAGCGTTTCAACAATCTGCCAGCCAATAGCTGCCAGCCGATGCCCGCGCCGGTGCTGCAACTGGTGCGTACCGGCGAGCAACTGTCCCAGGCCAGCGCGGGTGCGTTCGACCTGACGGTGGAACCGCTGCTGAACCTGTGGGGGTTCGGGCCCCAGGCCCGGCAACTCAAGGTGCCGGACGCCGCGACGCTGGCCGAGGTGCGTCAACGGGTCGGTCACCAGCATCTGCGCATCGACGGCGAGCAACTGTGCAAGGACGCCGCCGTCGAGGTCGACTTCAACAGCATTGCTGCCGGTTACGCGGTGGATCGTATCGCCGAGCTGTTGAGCGGCTTGGGTATCCATCACTACCTCGCCGAAGCCACCGGCGAACTCAAGGCTGCCGGCCACAAACCGGATGGTTCGCCCTGGCGCGTCGCGCTGGAAGAGCCTCGCGATGACCAGCAGGTCGCCGAAAAAATCATCCGCGTAGACGGCTTTGGTGTGTCCACATCGGGTGACTATCGTAATTATTTCCAGCAGGGTGGTCGGCGCTATTCCCACACCCTGGATGCGCGGACCGGCGCGCCGATTACCCATCAACTGGCATCGGTGACAGTGTTGCACCCGTCGGCGCTGATGGCCGATGGGTTGTCGACGTTGCTGTTGATCCTTGGGCCGGAGCAAGGCTGGGATTACGCCGAACGGCACCAGATCGCCGCGTTTTTTGTGCAGCGCGAGGGGGATGTTTTTGTCACGCGCAGTAATCAGGCGTTCGAACAGATGACCGCTGTGAAACCGTAATCCACGCTGTGTAGTAAAGGCAAAACTGGCCTACGACGCGACCAAGGGTTAATGTGCGCGGCGTTGAGCCTTATATAGACTGTGCCCCGGTTCACACACTTGAGCCAAATTGTCCTTCATGACCGCTGGCCGCGGCATGATTTAGCCAGGCGTCAAACCGCGCGCCTGGCCTGTTCTGAGGAGTACGCATGGCTGTCTACAACTACGACGTGGTAGTACTGGGTTCCGGCCCGGCTGGAGAAGGTGCGGCGATGAACGCCGCGAAGGCAGGGCGCAAGGTGGCAATGGTCGATAGCCGTCGCCAGGTCGGCGGAAACTGCACCCACCTGGGTACCATCCCGTCCAAGGCCTTGCGTCACTCAGTGCGCCAGATCATGCAGTTCAATACCAATCCGATGTTCCGGGCCATTGGCGAGCCGCGTTGGTTTTCGTTCCCGGACGTGCTCAAAAGCGCGGAAAAAGTCATCGCCAAGCAGGTGGCGTCGCGGACCGGCTACTACGCCCGTAACCGTGTCGACCTGTTCTTCGGCACCGGCAGCTTCGCCGACGAGCAAACCGTCGAAGTGGTCTGCTCCAACGGTGTGGTCGAGAAGCTGGTGGCCAAGCACATCATCATCGCTACCGGGTCGCGCCCGTATCGCCCGGTGGATATCGATTTCCTCCACCCGCGTATCTACGATAGCGACACCATCCTCAGCCTGGGCCATACCCCGCGCAAACTGATCATCTATGGCGCCGGCGTGATCGGCTGCGAATACGCCTCGATCTTCAGCGGCCTGGGGGTGCTGGTAGAGCTGGTGGACAACCGTGACCAGTTGCTGAGCTTCCTCGACTCGGAAATTTCCCAGGCGTTGAGTTATCACTTCAGCAACAACAACATCACCGTGCGCCACAACGAAGAGTACGAGCGCGTCGAAGGCCTGGACAACGGTGTGATCCTGCACCTCAAGTCCGGCAAGAAGATCAAGGCCGACGCCTTGCTGTGGTGCAACGGTCGTACCGGCAACACCGACAAGCTGGGCATGGAAAATGTCGGGGTCAAGGTCAACAACCGTGGCCAGATCGAAGTGGACGAGAACTATCGCACCTGCGTGTCGAATATCTACGGTGCCGGCGACGTGATCGGCTGGCCAAGCCTGGCCAGCGCCGCCCATGACCAGGGCCGTTCGGCCGCTGGCAGCATTGTCGACAATGGCAGCTGGCGCTATGTGAACGACGTGCCGACCGGGATCTACACGATTCCGGAGATCAGCTCGATCGGTAAGAACGAACACGAACTGACCAAGGCCAAGGTGCCTTACGAAGTGGGCAAGGCGTTCTTCAAGAGCATGGCGCGTGCGCAGATCGCCGGCGAGCCGCAAGGCATGCTGAAGATTCTGTTCCACCGTGAAACCCTGGAAGTCCTCGGCGTGCATTGCTTCGGCTACCAGGCTTCGGAGATCGTCCACATCGGCCAGGCCATCATGAACCAGCCGGGCGAGCAAAATACCCTCAAGTATTTCGTCAACACCACGTTCAACTACCCGACCATGGCGGAAGCCTATCGGGTCGCGGCCTACGACGGCCTCAACCGGCTTTTTTGAGCGGCTCCGGCCGGTGGCCTGAGCCGGCCGGGGAGACCGATTTCAGTAATTCTCGAGCGTGGCAGTGGCCAAACCGGGAAAGTCTGTAATCAGGCTATCTACGCCGAAGTCGGCGAGCCTGCGCATCAGCGCAGGTTCGTTGACTGTCCACACCGACACGTGCAATCCCTGGCGCTGGGCTTTTTCCAGACGCTCGGGGGTACACAACGTCCAGTTCAACGCCAGAAACTCACAGCCATAGTTTTGCGCGACCTTCAGCGGGTCGAGCCAGGCGTATTCGGCCACCAGCCCGCGCGACAGGTCCGGGGTGAGTTCCACTGCCGCTTTCAACACTTCCCGTGAGCTTGAGGTCACTGTGACCTTGTCCATGAGGCCGAAACGCACGGCCATTTCCCGGATCGCCAGCACGGTGGTCGCGGCGCGGGTGCGCGAGGCGCTTTTGACTTCCAGTTGCCAGTGATCGAAGTCGCACTTTTCGAACAGCTCTTCCAGGCGCGGGATCGGGCAGGGGTTGATCCAGCCGGGGCCGCCTTTGCGGGCGTCCATCTTCACCAGGTCTGCCGCCGAATACTCGACGACTTTGCCGCGCCGGTCGGCGGTGCGCTTGAGGGTCGGGTCGTGGATGACCATCAGTTCGCCGTCCATGGACAGGTGCAAATCCAATTCGCAACGGCGTACACCGTGCTTGAGGCACTGCTGGAAGCTGGTCAGGGTGTTTTCTGGTGCTTCGCCTTTGGCACCGCGGTGGCCGTAGATCAGGGTCACAGTTGCTCCTTTGCGCCAGGTCGTCTGGCGGGGTGAATACGAATTCAGGTGTCTTTGGCGTCGCTCTGTTCCCGCGCCAGGCGCCGTTGCTGCGCCTGTTTCTGCAGGATGTAGCGCGCCAGCAGTTGGCGTTGGGCGTCGGTCATCGATTCGAATTCCGTGCCAATGGCAAAAGCGCCGCCCTTGGCATCGCAATGGGTGACCCGCGCCCGTAACAGCAGGCCCAGCGCCTGGGGCATCAGCACCAGCTTGACCGCCAGGTGGGCGTCGAGTGCCAGGGGCGTCGGGTGCTGGAAGTCGATGCCGCCTTCGGAAATGATCACCGGCTGCGGTGCGCCGACTTCATCCAGCAGGCCGCGCGCCATGATCTGGCTGAGCAGATCCAGGCGTTTGTTCTGGATTCGGAGGAGGGCGGCCAGGCTGCGATCTTTCTCGCTGAGCTGGCGCAACAGGTGTTGGGCTTCGAATTCGCTCAGGTGCAGTTCACTGAGTAGATTGAATAGCGGCGAATCATCCAGCAACACTTCCTTGCTCGCCGCTTCGGGGGCGGACAGGCTTTTGATTTGAAGTGCGATCATGTCGTCGATACGGTAGTATTCGCGGCGTTCTTCTTCATCTAATGTCGACATGGCGAACCCAAAGTAGCGGTAATGGTCTGAGTGTAAAGCTGCTTACCAGACCCCGCCACCGGGACGTCTTCTTTTCCTCCGAACAAGCCCCGACATGTTCAGACCTCTCTTCGTATTTATTGGCACGCGTTATACCCGTGCAAAGCGTCGCAATCATTTTGTGTCGTTCATTTCCTTGACCTCGATGATCGGTCTCGCCCTTGGCGTGGTCGTGATGATCGTGGTGTTGTCGGTGATGAACGGCTTCGATCATGAGATGCGTACCCGCGTGCTGGGCATGGTGCCCCACGCGACCATCGAGTCGGGTGAACCGATCAGCGACTGGCAAAGCCTGGCCGACAAGGTCAAGCAGAACCCCAAGGTCGTGGCCGTGGCGCCGTTCACCCAGATGCAAGGGTTGCTGACCAATGACGGCAAGGTGCAGAAAATCCTGCTCAATGCCATCGACCCGGTCCAGGAGCGCAAGGTCTCGATCATCGACAAGTTCATGCTGCAGGGCAAACTTGACGACCTGGCGCCCGGCAGCTTCGGTATCGTCATCGGCGACAAGGCCGCGGCCAAGCTCGGCGTGGGCATCGGCGACAAGCTGACCTTCGTCGCCCCGGAAGTCACCGTGACCCCGGCCGGCATGTTTCCGCGCATGAAGCGCTTTACCGTGGTCGGCACCTTCCACGTCGGCGCTGGCGAGATCGACGGCTACCTCGGCCTGACCAACCTCACCGACCTGGCGCGTCTGCATCGCTGGAAGCCGGATCAGGTGCAGGGCCTGCGCCTGAAGTTCAACGATTTGTTCGACGCCCCGCGCGGCGCCTGGGAAATCGCCCAGCACCTGGGTGAAAGCCAGTACTACGCCCGCGACTGGACCCGTACCCACGGCAACCTGTACCAGGCCATCCGCATGGAAAAAGCCATGATCGGCCTGCTGTTGCTGCTGATCGTCGCCGTGGCGGCCTTCAACATCATCTCCACCCTGGTGATGGTGGTGAACGACAAGAAGGGCGACATCGCCATCCTGCGCACCCTGGGCGCCACGCCGGGGCAGATCATGGCGATCTTCATGGTGCAGGGCACGGTGATCGGCGTGGTCGGCACCTTGATCGGCACCGCGCTGGGCATTCTGGCTGCGCTCAACGTCAGCGCTGCCATCGCCGGCCTCGAAACCCTGATCGGCCACAAGTTTCTCAATGCCGACGTCTACTTCATCGATTACTTGCCGTCCCAGGTTCAGGCCCAGGACGTGCTGATGGTGGGCGGCGCTGCGTTGGTCCTGAGTTTCCTTGCCACCCTGTATCCAGCCTGGCGCGCGGCACGTACCCAGCCAGCACAGGCCTTACGTTATGAGTGAATCGGGCATGAGTGAAAAAGCAATCCTGAGCTGCCGCAACCTGGGCAAGTCCTACGAGGAAGGTCCGGAATCGGTGGTGGTGTTGTCCAACCTGCAACTTGAGCTGCACCCCGGCGAGCGCGTGGCGATCGTCGGCAGTTCCGGTTCCGGCAAAAGTACCTTGCTCAACCTGTTGGGCGGCCTCGATACGCCGTCCCAGGGCAGCGTGTGGCTGGCCGGCGAAGAACTCTCGGCCCTCGGCGAAAAGGCCCGCGGCCAACTGCGCAACCGTTCGTTGGGTTTCGTGTACCAGTTCCACCACCTGTTGCCGGAGTTCACCGCCCTGGAAAACGTGTGCATGCCGCTGCTGATCGGCAAGACCGCGATCCCAGAGGCGCGCCAGCGTGCCAAGGCTTTGCTGGAGCGCGTTGGCCTCGGCCATCGCCTGGAGCACAAACCGGCCGAATTGTCTGGCGGTGAGCGCCAGCGTGTGGCGATTGCCCGTGCCCTGGTGAACAACCCGGGCCTGGTGATGCTCGACGAGCCGACCGGCAACCTCGATTCCCACACCGCCCAGGGCATCAAGGACTTGATGCTCGAACTGAGCACCCAGATGCGTACCGCGTTCCTGGTGGTGACCCATGACATGAGCATGGCCCGGCAGATGGACCGCGTACTGCACCTGCAGGAAGGTCATCTGGTCGCCATCTGACCTGTTTCAAGCCCGGTGCATGACGCCGGGTTTTTTCATTTTTTCAGGCGGTGCAAGCGAATGTTCAGACCGTTATCGATTTTCATCGGCACGCGCTATACCCGCGCCAAGCGCCGCAACCGTTTTGTTTCGTTTATCTCGATGACCTCGATGATCGGCCTCGCCCTGGGCGTGCTGGCGATGATCGTGGTGTTGTCGGTGATGAATGGCTTTCAACGCGAAATGAGCTCGCGCATCCTCGGCATGGTGCCTCACGCCACCATCGTCGGCGTGAACCCGATCGACAACTGGCAGCCGGTGGCTGCGGCGGCGATGAAGAATCCCGAAGTGACTGCCGCAGTACCGTTCACGCAGATGGACGGTATGTTCTCCTACAAGGGCGCGATGCAGCCGATCGAGATCAGCGGCGTCGATCCGGCCCAGGAAGGCAAGGTGTCGATCGTGGCCCAGCATATCGTCCAGGGCAAACTGGAAGACTTGAAGCCCGGCGAGTTCGGCGTGGTGGTCGGTGAAATCACCGCGCGGCGCTTTCGCCTGAACGTGGGCGACAAGCTGACCCTGATCGTCCCGGAAATCAGCAGCGCGCCGGGTGGCATCACCCCGCGCATGCAGCGATTGAACGTGGTCGGTATCTTCAAGGTCGGCGCCGAGCTGGACGGTTCGATGGCGTTGATCCATATGGCCGACGCCGCAGAAATTCAGCATTGGCAGCCGAACCAGGTGCAGAGCGTGCGCCTGGCGGTGAAGGACTTGTACGCGGCGCCCAAGGTCTCGGCGGACATCGCCGCCAGCCTCGGTGCGGCCTACAAGGCGGATGACTGGACCCACACCCAGGGCAGTCTGTTCAGCGCGATGAAGATGGAAAAAACCATGATCGGCCTGCTGTTGCTGATGATCGTCGCGGTGGCGGCGTTCAACATCATTGCCACGTTGATCATGGTGGTGAACGACAAGGGCGCGGACATCGCGATCCTGCGGACCATCGGCGCCACGCCACGGCAGATCATGGCGATCTTCATGGTGCAGGGCACGGTGATCGGTATCATCGGCACCCTGATCGGCGGTGTGCTGGGCGTGATTGCGGCGCTCAACGTCAGTGAGCTGGTGGGTTGGCTGGAGCGCGTGAGCGGGCAGCATATCTTCAGTTCGGACGTGTACTTCGTCAGCAACCTGCCCTCGCAATTGCAGGGTGGGGATGTGCTGCTGATCTGCTCGGCCGGGTTTGTGTTGAGCTTTTTGGCCACGGTTTACCCGGCGTATCGGGCGGCGAAGATCGAGCCGGCGCATGCCCTCAGGTATTCGTAGGATTTAAGACCGCTATCGGGAGCAAGCCCCTCCCACATTTTGATCTGTGAATACATTCAAAATGTGGGAGGGAGCTTGCTCCCGATAGCGCCGGCACAGCTTGCATCAACCCCCCCTGGCAACTCGATCACAAACCGCGTCCACCCCGGCTCAGACTCGCAATAAATCCGCCCGCCATGCGCCCGCACAATCGACTGGGTAATCGCCAGCCCCAGCCCCGCGTGTTCACTGCTGCCTTCATGCCGCGCCGGGTCGGCCCGGTAGAAGCGGTCGAACAATCGCGGTAACACCTCCGCCGGAATGCCTTCGCCACTGTTCTCCACTGTCAGCGTCACGCCTTGTGCGCCCTGCGCCAGATGCACCCGCACTTCGCCGCCCGCGGGTGTAAAGCGCAGCGCGTTATCCAGCAGGTTCGACAATGCCCGGCGCAACATGCCGCGATCGCCGGTTGTGTGAGCCATACCCTCGCGCACCAGGCTGACGTGTGCGTCTTCCGCCAGCAAGACGAAGAACTCCAGCAGCGCGTCCACTTCGTCCGCGAGCTTCAACGGTTCGCGCGTGGGCGCCAACAGCCCGTGATCGGCCTTGGCCAGGTACAACATGTCGTTCACCAACTGCGCCATCCACTGCAACTCTTCCAGATTGCTGTGCAGCGCCTCGCGGTAATCCTCCAGCGGGCGCGGCTGGGTGAGGATGACTTGGGTGTGGGTCAACAAGTTCGACAGGGGCGTGCGCAGTTCGTGGGCGATATCGGCGGAGAACGCCGAGAGGCGCTGGAACGCGTCGTCCAGTCGGCCCAGCATGGCGTTGAAGGCCTGGGCCAGTTCCGCCAGTTCCACCGGCATGCCCTGCTCGGGCAAACGCTGGGTCAGGGAGTGGGCCGACACGCTGGCGGCCACTTCGCCCATGCGCCGCAACGGTCGCAGCCCGCTGCGCGCCGCCCAGGCGCCGAGCAGCGCGGTGGCCAGGGCCGAGAGGCTGACCGTGAGCCAGATCAAATGCTGCATGCGTTGCAGGAAGTGCTGATGGTGGGTGATGTCGAGCATCAGGCTCAGTTGCGGCGAGTCGGGTTGGCCCGGCCTTAGCGGCGCGTTGTACACGCGGTAGTCGATGCCGGTGTTTTGCAGGCTGTGCAGGCCGGGCGACTCGGGCAGGACAATGGCCGGCGCGCCGTCAAACCAGCGCTGGCCGGCGGCGGTGATGCGTACTGCGAGGTCGGGCTGGCGATTGAGCTCGGCACGCAGTTGCGCTTCGCGCTGGGCGAATAGCTGCGGTGAGTCGACGCCCTGCAAGGTGCTGCGCAGCGCCACCAGTTTGCTTTCGAGCAGTTGCTGGTCCAGCTCGACAAAATGCGCCTCGCTGGCCCGGTTGAACAGCACGCCGGCGAGCAACGAGACCACCGCGGTGCAGGCCGCAAACAACAGGGCCAGGCGGCTGGCCAGGGACAGTCGCTTGATCAACTGCATCGTTCCTCCAGCACATAACCCATGCCGCGCACGGTGTGGATGAGTTTATTGGGGAAGTTGTCGTCGATTTTCAGGCGTAGGCGGCGGATCGCCACTTCGATGATGTTGGTGTCGCTGTCAAAGTTCATGTCCCACACCTGGGACGCGATCAGCGACTTGGGCAATACTTCGCCCTGGCGCCGCAGCAGCAGTTCGAGCAGGGCGAACTCCTTGGCGGTGAGGTCGATGCGCTGGCCGTCGCGCTCGACGCGGCGGCGGATCAGGTCCAGGCGCAGGTCGGCCAGTTGCAGGGTGGTTTCCTGTGGTGCGCTGCTGCCACGGCGCAACAGGCTGCGCACCCGCGCAAGCAGTTCGGAGAAGGCGAACGGCTTGACCAGATAATCGTCGGCGCCCAGTTCCAGGCCGTGTACGCGGTCTTCCACTGCGTCGCGGGCGGTGAGAAACAGCACCGGGACGTCGAGGCCGGCGCTGCGCACGGCCTGTAGGATCTGCCAACCATTGCGACCGGGCAGCATCACATCGAGGATCAGCAGGTCGTAATCGCCGGTCAGCGCCAAGTGTTGGCCGCTGGTGCCGTCGGCCACCAGCTCGGTGGTAAAACCGGCTTCGGTCAGGCCTTGGCGCAGGTAATGGCCGGTTTTGGGTTGGTCTTCGACGATCAGCAGTTTCATGGGCAGCTCTTGGCGGCGGGTCACGTCAGGCTTTATACCGTGGTGGCCAGGGGAGGGGCGCAACCTGACAAAGTTGTAATCTAGCAGTCAGCTGGCTGGCAGCGCTGCAATCTTAGAGTGCTCCTCAGACTGATCCCACACCTTTGGAGAATTGAGATGGCGTTGCGTACCCCCTTGTTGTTGGCGGGCTGCCTGTTGGCGTTGAGTGTCGGAGCAATGGCCGGCCCGGCCCACACCTATGCGTTCGGCCAGCCGGCATCTGTCGATAAGGCCACGCGCACCGTGGAAGTGGTGCTGCAGGATATGTCCTTTTCGCCCAAGTCCCTGGATGTAAAGGCCGGTGAGACCGTGCGCTTTGTACTGGTCAACAAAGGCCAGTTGCTCCATGAGTTCAACCTGGGCGATGCGGCCATGCATGCGGAGCATCAGAAGCAAATGATGCAGATGCAGGCCAGCGGCATGCTGAACGCCACCGGCATGGGCAAGATGGACCACGGCGCCATGGAGCACGGCGATATGGGCAATATGGGCAATATGGGCGGGATGAAGCACGATGATCCCAACAGTGTTCTGGTCGGACCGGGTAAAACCGCTGAGTTGACCTGGACCTTCAGCAAAGCCACCGGGTTGGAGTTTGCCTGCAATATTCCCGGGCACTACCAGGCGGGCATGGTCGGCAAGATCAACGTCGATTGAGCCGCTGCGGCAACTGACGGTGTCGATGCGGCGGTTGTTAGAGGCGGGGGCAAAGGCTGGTAGACTGGTGGGGTTAATTTAGCCAGGTTTCCGCCATGCATCCCGCAGCCGAACATTCGCCGCTGGGCAAGTCCAGTGAATACATCTCCACCTACACCCCTTCGTTGCTGTTCCCGATTCCGCGCGCCGCGAAATGGGCCGAGCTGGGCCTGAGCGCCGAGACCCTGCCGTACACGGGCGTGGATTTCTGGAACTGCTTCGAACTGTCCTGGCTGCTGCCGTCGGGTAAGCCGGTGGTGGCCATCGGTGAATTCAGCATTGCGGCCGACTCGCCGAATATCATCGAGTCCAAGTCCTTCAAGCTGTACCTCAACTCGCTGAACCAGACCGTGTTTGCTGATACGCAAAGTCTGGAGGCGACGTTGCGCACCGACCTCGGCGCTGCTGCCGGCAAGCCGGTGGGCGTGCGCGTGCGCAGCCTGGCCGAGGTTGAAGCCGAAGGCGTGGTGGCGTTGCCGGGAGTGTGCATCGATGACCTGGATATCAGCGTCAGCAACTACGAACATCCGCGTCCGGAACTGCTGCGTTGCGATGACTCGCGCATTGTCGAGGAGAGCGTGTACAGCCACCTGCTCAAATCCAACTGCCCGGTCACCAGCCAGCCCGACTGGGGCAGCGTGGCCGTGCAATACCGCGGCGCACAGCTGGATCACGCCAGCCTGTTGGAGTATCTGGTGAGCTTTCGCCAGCACTCGGACTTCCATGAGCAGTGCGTGGAGCGGATTTTCCTGGACTTGAAGCGCCTGCTGAAGCCGGAGAAGTTGACGGTATATGCGCGGTATGTGCGGCGGGGTGGGTTGGATATCAACCCGTATCGCAGTACTGAGGCGGTGCCGTTCCAGAACCTGCGCCTGGCGCGCCAGTAACCTTTACACAAACCCAATGTGGGAGGGGGCTTGCCCTCGATAGCGGAGTGTCAGTCACAGTCTCTGTGCCTGACCCACTGCTATCGGGGGCAAGCCCCCTCCCACATCGCACAGCTGGATCACGCCAGCCTGTTGGAGTATCTGGTGAGCTTTCGCCAGCACTCGGACTTCCATGAGCAGTGCGTGGAGCGGATCTTCCTGGACCTGCAGCGCCTGCTGAAGCCGGAGAAGTTGACGGTATATGCGCGGTATGTGCGGCGGGGTGGGTTGGATATCAACCCGTATCGCAGTACTGAGGCGGTGCTGTTCCAGAACCTGCGCCTGGCGCGCCAGTAACCTTTACACAAGCCCCCTCCCACATCGCACAGCTGGATCACGCCAGCCTGTTGGAGTATCTGGTGAGCTTTCGCCAGCACTCGGACTTCCATGAGCAGTGCGTGGAGCGGATCTTCCTGGACCTGCAGCGCCTGCTGAAGCCGGAGAAGTTGACGGTATATGCGCGGTATGTGCGGCGGGGCGGGTTGGATATCAACCCGTATCGCAGTACTGAGGCGGTGCCGTTCCAGAACCTGCGCCTGGCGCGCCAGTAACCTTTACACAAACCCAATGTGGGAGGGGGCTTGCCCCCGATAGCGGAGTGTCAGTCACAGTCTCTGTGCCTGACTCACCCCTATCGGGGGCAAGCCCCCTCCCACATTTGGTTCTGTGCTTGGTTTGGGCGCGGGTTAAATGCCGATGTTGCCCAGGGTGATCACGATATTGCGCAGCGTCCCGGCAATGCCTGGGTGGTCTAACTCGAAACCTTCTACCGCCCGGTTCACATCGTCTACGATGCTGGGCGGCTGGGTGGCCGGTTCCAGTTCAAGTTGTACTTCAAACTTGGCCAGCAAGGCTTCCAGCGCTTCACGTTTTTCGGCTGGCAGCGGTGGTTCCTGGTCCAGTTGCTCGCGCAGGATGTTGACCTGTTCTTGCAGTTTTTCGCGGGCAGGCATGGTGTTGTTCCTTTTATCGATAGGCACTGGCATAGACCACGGCACGCCGAGAAAGGTCTACGAGAGGAGCTGTAGATTAATCTACCGGCGCCGTCTGTGCATGATCTCAATCAGGGCTTTTCGCCTTTGAGCTGGCGCAGGCTGATGTCTGCCAGGCAGGTGCCGAGCTCGCCGAGGTGATCGATCACCGAATGCACCCCCAGCCCATACAGCGCCACGGTGGCCTTGCCGCGTTTGTATTCGCGTTGTTGGTCGGTCAGTGCCTGCCATTGCTCGGGCGCCAGGCCGCACAGCGAACCGCAGGACGCCAGGCCGATAGTCCACAGCCCGGCATTCAGGCCCGATTGCAGCAGGCGCGGCTCGCCGCTGACCAGCACGCAGCCTTCCAGGCGTTCGATGTTCAATTCCATCAAGGCTTGCCAGCATGCATGTGGGGCGGGCCAGCGGATGCTAGAGGGCGCTGCGGCCTTGAGCCAATCGGGCAGCGCAGCGGCCAGCGGGGTCGTCACCGAGGGCGGCAGCTCATCCAGCCAGGCGCAGGGCACGCCTTGTTCCTTGAGGCTGCGCAGGACCTTCAGCGCACCTGGCGTGGCTTCGGCGTGCGGGGAGGGTGAATCGGTACGCGCCTGGGAACCGAAATCGACCAGGCAGCCACTCAGGCCAAACAACACGGCGGTCAAGGTGGGGGCAGTGGCGACGGCAATCTCGGCGTGAGGCATTTCGACATCCCTGAAATAGCTACGACGCTATCGAAGTGGCGTGACAAGTCCGTGACAGTTTGTAGGAATTTTGTACATTTTCCGTATGTCGTTTCCTGGCAGCTGCCTAAAAGGACACTTCCGTCATATACTGGCGCCTTATTCAGGGCATAGCGCCCATGACAGACTATTCAAGGAGCAAAAGCTATGCGCTGGAGCCACTACTTCGCTCAGTTTTCGGTGTGTGCCGCTATCCTGATGGCCCCTTTCGCCGCACAGGCCGCGTCGGAAGATGATCCATGGGAAAGCATCAACCGCCCGATCTTCACCTTCAACGACACCGTTGATACCTACGCCCTCAAACCATTGGCCCAAGGCTATCAGTTTGTGACCCCGCAATTCGTGCAGGACGGCGTGCACAACTTCTTCCGCAATATCGGCGATGTCGGCAACCTGGCCAACAACGTGCTGCAACTCAAGCCACACGCGGCCGGCGTGGACACTGCCCGCCTGTTGATGAACACCACCTTCGGCGTGCTGGGCTTTATCGACGTCGGCACCAAAATGGGGCTGCACCGCAGCGATGAAGACTTCGGCCAGACCCTCGGTTACTGGGGCGTCGGCAGCGGTCCTTACGTGATGCTGCCGCTGCTGGGCCCAAGCACCCTGCGCGACGCGCCGTCCAAATACGTGGACAGCTACACCCAACCGTACCGCTACATGAACGACATCGGCTGGCGCAACAGCACCTTCGGCCTGAACATCGTCGACACCCGTGCCAGCCTGCTCGACAGCGAGAAGTTGATCACCGGCGACAAGTACACCTTCATCCGCAACGCCTATCTGCAGAACCGCGAGTTCAAGGTCAAGGACGGCAAGGTTGTCGACGACTTCTAGGTCGAGACCTCTTGAAACGAAAAAAGGCGACCATGTGGTCGCCTTTTTTGTGCGCGGGTATTAGCGCATTTTCAGGATCTTCAGCCCCAGATGCTGGCCGTCGCCCTCGTTCTTCGCCCATACCACCTGGGTGTCCGCTTCCAGGCCCGCGAGGGCCGCGTGCTCCGACTCGATACGCACGGTCAGCAGATCGCCCACCGTGAACTGGCGAGGTGCCTGCACCTGCATGCCGGAGCTGGAGAGGTCCACGCAAACCCCGTCAATTTCTTGCCCGGCATGGATCAAAGAGACATTGGCATCCACTCGCATGCGGATGAAATCGCGCTTTTCAGCGTAGTCGCGCTCGTGTTCGCTCACAGCTTCCATCCTTACTTTGTGTTGTGGTGATGGCTGTTCTTATAACTCCCGGTGATTTGCGATGTAAAGACGTTCGGCGACCATCGGCATGAGCTTGAAACCCCTGTCGGATGGGAGTACCGTCTGCGCCTTAGAAGGGCACCTCTGCTTTACCTTTGTGCGTGGGCAAAAAGCCTATGCTTTGTAGGACAGAGAGGCTAGAAAGCGAATCCAGTAGCGTGAGCCCGGCCATTGCCGAGCCGCCTACGCCAACCTAATTCTGGCGCCGTTTGCCCACATGCCAAAAACCAGTGCCACGCTGCTGATAATCGATGACGACGAAGTAGTGCGCGCAAGCCTTGCGGCCTATTTGGAAGACAGTGGCTTCAGCGTCCTGCAGGCCAGCAATGGCCAACAGGGTCTCCAGGTATTCGAGCGCGACAAGCCCGACCTCGTGATCTGCGATCTGCGCATGCCCCAGATGGGCGGCCTCGAACTGATTCGCCAGGTGACCGAGCTTGCTCCGCAGACGCCGGTGATTGTCGTGTCCGGTGCCGGGGTGATGAACGACGCCGTCGAGGCCCTGCGCCTGGGCGCCGCCGACTACCTGATCAAGCCCCTGGAAGACCTGGCGGTGCTGGAGCACTCGGTGCGCCGCGCCCTGGATCGCGCACGCCTGCTGGTGGAAAACCAGCGCTACCGCGAAAAGCTCGAAACCGCCAACCGCGAACTCGAAGCCAGCCTGAACCTGCTCCAGGAAGACCAGAACGCCGGTCGCCAGGTGCAGATGAACATGCTGCCGGTCAGCCCGTGGACCATCGATGAGTTCAAGTTTGCGCACCAGATCATCCCGTCGCTGTACCTGTCGGGTGATTTTGTCGACTATTTCCGCGTAGATGAGCGGCGGGTGGCGTTTTATCTGGCCGACGTGTCCGGCCACGGCGCGTCCTCGGCATTTGTCACCGTGTTGTTGAAGTTCATGACCACACGGCTGCTGTTCGAATCCAAGCGCAATGGCACCTTGCCGGAGTTCACCCCCTCCGAGGTGCTGGGCCACATCAACCGAGGCCTGATCAGCTGCAAGCTGGGCAAGCACGTGACGATGGTGGGCGGCGTGATTGATGAAGAAACCGGTCTTTTGACCTACAGCATCGGCGGTCACCTGCCGATGCCGGTTTTATACACTCCTGACAGTGTGCGCTACCTGGAAGGGCGTGGTCTGCCCGTCGGCTTGTTCAATGAAGCCACCTACGAAGACCACATCCTGGAGCTGCCGCCGACCTTCAGCCTGACGCTGATGTCCGATGGCATCCTCGACCTTCTTCCAGAGCCTACACTCAAAGAGAAAGAAGCCGCCTTGCCCCAACGGGTCAAGTCGGCGGGCGGCAGCCTGGATGGCCTGCGGCAGGTTTTTGGATTGGCCACGCTAGGGGAGATGCCGGATGATATCGCCCTATTGGTGTTGAGCAGGAATCTTTGATGAGTACCGGAAGAATCCAATTCGCCGAGCAAGACGGGACGTTTGTCCTGAAGTTTGTCGGTGAAGTGCGCCTGACCTTGTGTTCGGCGCTGGATGCAACGATTGAGCGGATCTTCACAGCGCTGAATTTCTCGGCGATCGTGATCGATCTGACCGAAACCCGCAGCATCGATAGCACCACGCTTGGGCTGTTGGCCAAGTTGTCCATTCTGTCTCGGCAGAAGGTCGGCCTGTTGCCCACTGTCGTCACTACCCACGAAGACATCACCCGTCTGCTGCAGTCCATGGGCTTCGATCAAGTGTTCAACATCGTTGACCGCCCGATCCCCTGCCCGGAATGCCTGACCGACCTGCCGTCCCAGGACCAATCCGAGGAAATCGTGCGGATCAAGGTGCTGGAAGCGCACAAAATCCTGATGGGCTTGAACGAGTCCAACCGCGAAGCCTTCCACGACCTCGTCAACGCCCTCGAACGCCACTGACACTCCCCAGGTGTGGGAGGGGGCTTGCTCCCGATTGCCCCAGACCTGTCAGTACATGCCTAACGGATTGACACAAAAAAAGGGCGGAACCCTCACAGGCTCCGCCCTTTTTGCTGCCGCCGCTGTTACAGCTTGGCAGCCAGCAACGCCTCCAGCTTCTCCTGGTCGCGGGCAAACTGACGAATCCCCTCGGCCAGCTTCTCGGTCGCCATCGCATCCTCGTTGGACTCCCAACGGAACTGCGCTTCAGTCAGATGTACCCGCGCTTCACCGGCATGGCCTGGCGACAACTTGCGCTCCAGCTTGCCGGTATCGGCCGCCAGTTTCTCCAGCAGGTCCGGGCTGATGGTCAAGCGATCACAGCCGGCCAGCTCTTCGATCTGGCTCAGGTTGCGGAAACTCGCCCCCATTACCACGGTCTTGTAGCCATTGGCCTTGTAGTAGTTGTAGATGCGCGTCACCGACTGCACGCCCGGATCGTCGGCGCCGGTGTAGTCGTTGCCGTTGGCTTTCTTGTACCAGTCGTAGATACGGCCCACGAACGGCGAAATCAGGAACACGCCCGCTTCGGCACAGGCCACGGCCTGGGCGAAGGAGAACAGCAGCGTCAGGTTGGTCTGGATGCCTTCTTTTTCCAGCTTCTCCGCCGCGCGGATGCCTTCCCAGGTGGACGCGATCTTGATCAGCACGCGATCACGGCCAACCCCGGCTTTTTCGTACAGGTCGATCAGACGGTGCGCGCGCTTGAGTACGGCGTCAGTGTCGAACGACAGGCGCGCATCCACCTCGGTGGAGATACGGCCGGGCACCACTTTCAGGATCTCTTGACCCACCGCCACCGCAAAACGGTCGCTGGCCAGGCCGACATCACCGTTGCAGTCCTTCACGCACTCATCCAGCAACTTGGCATAGCCCGGGATCGACGCGGCCTTGAGTAGCAGGGAGGGGTTGGTGGTGGCATCTTGCGGCTTGAGATTGGCGAGGGCCGCAAAATCGCCGGTATCGGCGACGACGGTGGTGAACTGTTTGAGTTGTTCCAGCTTGGAAGTCATGAGCGTGCTCTGTCCTATGGGTCTGATGACATTACCCGAGCGCTGGCAGGCGCTCAAGGGCGCAAATGCGTTCGATCGTTTGCGAGGGCAACAACCTGAAAACAGCCGTTTGAATGACTGGCCTTGCTGGTAAATAGGAGGGCAAAATCGCCCGCAGGTTCAACCCAACAGCTCGATGAGCACTGCGATCAACCTGTGGGCGCCGGTTTCAGCGGCCCTCCAACAACCCCGCCGCCTGATCCAGCAACGCCAGCGGGTCACTCGCTTTATGAATATCCACCGACAACAACTGCCGGAACTTGCGCGCCCCAGGGAAACCCGTGCCCAACCCCAGCACATGCCGCGTAATGTGATGCATCGAGCCACCGCTTGCCAAATGCTCCGCGATATAAGGCCGCAACTGCGCCAACGCCTCTGCCCGACTGATCACCGGCCGCGCGCTGCCAAACAACTGCTGATCCACCTCCGCCAGTAAATACGGATTGTGATAAGCCTCCCGGCCCAGCATCACCCCGTCAAACGTCTGCAAATGCTCATGGCACTGCTCCAGCGTCTTGATCCCACCGTTGAGAATAATCTCCAACTCGGCAAAATCCCGCTTCAACTGCGCCGCCACGTCATAACGCAACGGAGGAATGTCGCGATTCTCCTTCGGCGACAACCCCTCCAGAATCGCAATCCGCGCATGCACGGTAAAACTGGTACACCCCGCGTCCTTCACCTGCCCGACGAAATCACACAACTGGGCGTAACTGTCCCGCCCATTGATCCCGATACGGTGCTTCACCGTCACCGGAATCGACACCGCATCGCGCATCGCCTTCACACAATCGGCCACCAACGCCGGATGGCCCATCAGACACGCGCCGATCATATTGTTCTGCACCCGATCGCTGGGGCAGCCGACGTTCAGGTTCACTTCATCGTAACCGGCAGCCTCGGCCATACGGGCACAAGCGGCCAAATCGGCGGGAACACTGCCGCCCAGTTGGAGGGCGAGCGGGTGCTCGGCGTCGTTGTGGCGCAGGAAGCGCTCGTGATCGCCGTGGAGGATCGCGCCGGTGGTGACCATCTCGGTGTAGAGCAGCGCGTGTTTGGAGAGCAGGCGCAGGAAGAACCGGCAGTGGCGGTCGGTCCAGTCCATCATGGGGGCGACGGAGAAGCGGCGGGAGAGTGGAGCAGTTTGTAGGGACATTGGCAATCTGAGTTAACGAGGCGAATGGTGCAGTTTATCAGGGATGTCTCTTAGGTGTCGGGGAGGTGTATTTCGTGCTCTTCACCACTTCGAGGGGGGGCGTTGCCGTATGTGGAATATGCCGGGGTCGCGCCCAATTTTACTGGACGGTCTGGCGCGGTCGGTGGGTTCTAGCGTGCATCCGCATTCTGGGCTGATGTTCAGGCGCAACCTTTTAAGCAAGACCTTTATTCCACATCGGTTGCTTTCGCACTCGGCATGCGAACAGTTCGCCCTGGAATTCCTGTGCCTGGGCAACGCCTATCTGGAAGGGCGGCGCTCGATGCTCGGCCCGGTGCGCGAGCTGGTACCGCCGCTGGCGAAGTACATGCGCTCGGGCAAGGATGGTCGGCAGTTCATGGTGCAGGGCTGGAAGGAAGAGCACGAATTTGAACCGGGCACCGTTTTCCATCTGCGGGAGGCGGATCTGCACCAGGAAGTGTACGGCCTGCCTGAGTGGATCAGCGCCTTGCAGTCGGCATTGCTGAACGAGTCGGCCACGCTGTTTCGGCGCAAGTATTACGAGAACGGCAGTCATGCCGGCTTCATCCTCTACATGACTGACGCCGCGCAGAACGAAGCGGACGTCGACTCCCTGCGCAAGGCGCTCAAGGATTCCAAGGGGCCTGGCAACTTCCGCAACTTGTTCGTGTACTCGCCGAACGGCAAAAAGGACGGGTTGCAGATCATCCCGGTCAGCGAAGTGACGGCCAAGGACGAATTCAACTCGATCAAAAACCAGACCCGCGACGACGTGCTGGCCAGCTTGCGTATTCCTCCGCAACTGATGGGCATCGTGCCGCAGAACGCGGGCGGGTTTGGGTCGATCAGGGAGGCGGCGCAGATCTATGCGGCCAATGAGCTGGAGCCGATTCAGGCGCGTATGGCGCAGGTGAATGATTGGCTCGGCGAGGAAGTAATGCGGTTCAAACCGTATGAGTTGGCCCCGGCGGTTTAAGCTGGGGCGCTGCGGTCAGTCGTCGAAAGTGATATCGCGCTTATCGATCATGCCGTGGCTGGAAATTGAAATCTTGAAACGCTTGAACAGTGTGAAAAAATCCGCCAGCGGCATTTCAAACTTAATCCTACGGACCTTCAGTGGTTCGCCGCTATCCACAGCTGTTTGGACGTTGTCATGTCCCTCGTACTTCGTCACCAGCACGGTAACCTCGACGTCGGTTACTTTAGGGTTTCCCATCAGTTCTGTTGTATATGCTTCAATGCCGACGAGGAACTCCTCTTTGTTTATCAACCCCTGAGCGGAAAGGTACTTGGAAATATCCTTCGTATCATGGTGATCAGCTGCCGCAGTGCCTTTGAAGTCATCATATTGAACACTTGCGTGAAAGTTTTCTTGCCCCATTGGTGAATCTCCCTATATGAGTAAAACTACATAATTGATATGCTTTTTATGTCCATGGAATGAACTGCCACGCTGCAAAGATTGGACTTCTGAAATCAGGAGTTCTAGCTCTTTACGCACTAAAAATACCACTTAAACTTCGCGTTGGCATGGTTTACGGCAAGCGGGAGTGGCTGCGGGAGCCAGAGGAGTCAGGGCTTTTGGTATGTTGCCGATGGGTACAGGCATCCGCAACAGGCTAGGGTGATTGACGTGCTACATGTTGTGCGCTGCCTAGCTGCACCAAGACATGACGTGTTTCAGCACTCAGTGCGTTCTGTTATTCACGCAACGAGGCCGGACGCCACAAGACTGTGGCGCCGTCCTCGGGACCCTCACGCTTGGGTCTAGACCTCATCGGCGTCCCAGTGCTATATCCCGATTGATGACTTTTTCGTTCACGATACGACGCACGACCGGCTCAGTAGGTTTCTTAGGCGGAGTAGGCCGCGTGGCAGTTGGTTTTGATTGACCACCATCATTTTTCATTTTTTAAACTCCTATTCGAGCCACCATTGACATCATCGTACATCATTCGTGACGGTGGAGCACTCGGCTTAACTGGAGCCTGGGGCTTCGGTTGTTGCTCGGTGTTACTCGGCTTTTTTGAGTCGCTCAATTGGATTTCCTCTTTTTTACGGACAATACTTTCTAATATTATAGTTCTTTTCTCAAGATCCGCTATGACGTCAGAATTAGATGACGTGGCTAGTTGATTTCTCAAAGAGGAGATCTCGCCACCAACATAGCTGTCTTTTATCGATAAATTTTTGCGGGGAGACGATGTGTCCATATCAAAGACTACAAATAGCAAGCTGGCTATAGCTAGGGGGATACACGCGAGCAGGAAACCAGCAAGTGCCTTGAATACCCATCTTGAGCGTTCTTCATTGATTAGCGCATTGTGTGTTGCACAATTTATGTAGGTTCTTGAGATAAAGGCTTCGGTCTCTTTTTTGGGGTCTATATATTCTATGGCGTCATCTGGTTCTACGGCGGAGTTATACTGTTCTGCGTCAATATTGTATTGAATTTGTTCTTCGTAATATTCTTGGACCCTTGAAGCATAGGGCATTCTGTTGAATTCAGATCCGCTAAAGGCCCTGAAATTGAAGTAGGTTGAAAAAGCAGCAGTAATTACTACAAGGCATACAAGAAACGCGATGACGTAAGCGATGTCGGGTTTAATAGAGAAGTCTAGAAAGCGAGCAAGATACACGGTTGTTGAGATTAAAATAAATATCGCTGTGAATATTAATTGGGTTTTTATGCTTATGCTGTCTTTTATCTCCTCTTCGTAAACGTACATCTTTTCATATGTTGAGTCTAGGTCTACATTGCCCACAATAATTGTCCATAATTTTTAGTGTTTAAAGAGTGTATTTGCTAAAAGCTATTTGCTTTTTTACATGTTCGAATACCCATAATTTAGTGCGCTCTCGGGTGGCTGAATGTGAAGTGTTAGGTTTTTGTACGGGCAGCACGGAGTTTGGCCCTGCCATTGGGCATCGCGGAGTGCAGTATCGAATCGCAGTCGCTGGCCATGTTCAAGCAATTGGTTGGTTAACCTCGAAGGTTGTGGGCCAGCATATTACTACCAGATCCATGATTGTACACAACGCCCTTGCTGCCGAGAGAAGCCGAATGCAATGGCCATGGTGATCATGAATTGGGAGCCAGATGCACTGGGTGGGCTCTTCTAGGGTAAGGACTCAATCAAACTTGCTTCCTTGTTTCTCACGTTGCCCACAGCGGAGCTGACCTTGAACCATTCAAAGGCCTCGGCTGGCTCGCCCTGGTGCAACACCATCTGCTGGGCGCGCTCTTTTGGTGTCGCCGGGTCGAGCCATTCACGAGCAAGGTCCGGCGTCAGTACCACGGGCCTCCGGTCGTGAATGTCCACTATGCCGCCAGCACTGTCGGCGGTGATGATCACAAATCCGTCATGCTCCCCTGGGCCTTCATCAGCATCTGGTAGTTGGCCGATGGCCGCGAACAAGATGGGTGAGCCGTCCCGTCTGCGGATCAGGTAGGGCTGTTTTTTCGGTCCACCTTCATCTACCCACTCAAACCAATTGTCGATAGGCGTGATTGCCCGATGCAGCCAGATCGCCCGGAAGAACGGGCTCTGTGCGACCTTCTCGACACGCGCATTGATCGGTGCGGCTCGGTCTTTCGCCCAATGCGGTCGCCAGCCCCAGCGAACTGGATCGGCGTGCAGCAATTCCCCTTGCATGTGCAGCAATGCCACCTGGGTCGTCGGAGCAACATTGTACCGTTCGATCGGTTGGTCACCCACTGAGTTTGCCAGGGCGTTGGGCATGCTCAGCGCCGCAACGAAGTCATGGATTCCTCTGTACTGCGACAGCCTTCCGCACATAGCCAAACCCTCCTTCCGTTTGATCTTAGACAATCGTTGTCGGTCGAGGTCTCATTTCGTTGACGATTCGCTTCAGGCCTTCGGCTTCACGCTGACTTGCGCGCAGTGACGTCGTCAGCGTATCGATCTGCTTTCGCATCTCAGCCGCTTCGCCGCCTCTCTGACGGAGGTATCCGGCGAACTCGGTGTTCTTCGCTTGGGTAGTCAGCAGCATCTGACTGACTCCGAAAACATCCTCCCGCGCTTTGCGCAGTTGCACGTTCAGTTCCTGGATCTCGTTCTCCAGGAGGCGACAGTGCTGCCGGTACATTTGCAATGGGGTAGGGAGGCGAAGCCAGCCGAGGGTGTCTTCATCGTTATTCATGGGGGCGAATCCAATGCTGTATACGCATACAGTAATCGAGGTTTGCCCATGACGCGATTTGAGGCGACGAACTGTAGGAGGGAGGGGGGGCTTTGGGTCAGAAAAATCATCTGGGATAGATGAAAGTTCACCCTTCAGCAGCATGAAAAAACCCAGTTCAACATAGCATTTGCAGGATGTCACGGCAAGCCAAAGCGGCTGCGCGGCCCAATAAACACGGGGCTTCGGAGGCTGCGCGGTTGGCACCCAGCGAGCTGCTGACAACGTGGGGAGTTGGCGTGCCACACATCGGGGTACAGGCGTGTCACATCGGGGCAGTGACGTGCTTCAGCACTCGGCGCGCGCCGTCGTCCCCCCACCTCGCCTGCGGGCTAAATGGGTCTCTTTTTCTGCACTTCTGCATCCTCCTCGCGGCGGCCCGGGCTGGGTGCTTGGTTGGCGTTATTGGGGGGAAAAAACCCTGCGGAACCCTGCGAGGGGGGGATTTTTCGAAGGGATTTCAATCACACATAGACAGTCGAGTTCAGTTGGTCCCTCGGGAAAAGGGTTAGGTTTTTTTTGAGTAGGGTGTTTTTAGCTGGAGTGCCCGTATTTATTGGGCTTTGTACCTAACTTTAAGAGGTTAGGTAGGGTTAGGTAAAAAGTTAGTATTTTGTAAGGTATTGTTTTTTAAGGATTTTATAGATTTGATATTTAACATCAGTAGAGGTTAGGAGATTACCAAAAACTTACCGGAAGCTAACCTTGGCAACTCGCGGCAAAGTCCCACGGAATAAGGCTCTCAGAGTTATCTACCAAAAACTAACCTTCCTAACCTCTTTCCCATGGGGCAACATGAAAACTTAGGATGGGCCTAGGGCGGGGCGTCTGCTGAAGCCGCATACATATTTACGCAGTCCAAGCATCAATCACCTTCACTCATGCTCGTTATTAAGCTCAGCGGCGCAGCTTGACCGAACTCAAGCACATGCGCGACGGCTCGCTGCCAGCCCACGTGGCATCGAATTCACAGGCGTTGCCTTCGTTCATACGCTGGACTTGCAAGGACTTAATTGAAATAAGTCATGTAGGCTAATGCCGATCAGGGACGGGAGCCAAAATTTATGTGGTTGCAGACAGCTTGGGATTACGCAAGGCATGCGTGGGAAGGAATGATTGTTGCGGGTGTGGCTGGGTATGTCCTAGCAGCGCTTAAGCCAATCTCCACCATTTTTAAAGCCGTCATGGAATACAGAAAGGGGAGGGGTAGGGTTAAGGCTGAGGGTAAGCTGGTACCGGGCCTTGAGGACAGGCAGAGCGCGGCGCGCCACAATGCCCGTGGAGGCTTCATGGGGCATCAGTTGATCGAAATCTTCGAAGTCAAAGTACGCAATATAGGATCGGTGCCGGCGTTCGTGGAGGATGTCTGGCTGAGTGACTCCGATGGATCAATCTATTCAGCCTATAAAATTCCAAACTGGAGCACTTTCCTGGTTCCCATCCGTGACGATGTGCCTAAGGAGATTCCTCCCGGATCAAATCATGTTTTCGTTGTTCGTGTACCAGCGGACAAAGATATTGTTGAGCTCGTCGATTGGTGTGTTTCATTCAATAATGGAATCGTGTGGAAGTCGAAGCTCAGGCGTCTCCGGCAGCGCTTGCCGTCCTGGATGCCTTTTAGTGAGTCATGAGAGTTAGCGCTGATGGTAGTCTAAGTCATCGGCTAATCTCACTGCCGAAGCTGCTTCTCCCCTCGCTGGAATTGAATCTGTAGCCTCCGCATATCGAATTAATATTGAGATCGGCTCATGACCAAAAAAATAGTTCTTCTAGTTAAGGTGTTTGATAAGGAGGAATACGCTGATGCGTTCATTCAGACAGGAGAGATGTTCTGTAAGACGATTGGGCAATTTAAGCGGATAGAGGGTGATATCGCACGGGGCGACCAATTCGAGGCTCCCTCGGACTGGCATCAACCCGACCGCATATCTATGACTCTTTCTTTTAGGACTCCGGGCGGGGACGAGAAGTCCTTTCCAATAGAAGGGCTGGCCGGCCCGCTAGTGATGCAACATACGGAACACGATCGTTTGAATGCCTACTGTATGTATGCTGTCACCGTCCCGGACTTCGAGGAGTCGTATGAAACGGAAGAAGAGCGACTGCGCGTAGTAGAGAAAATTAATTCAATGTTGAAGGTCCACTCAGCGCTAGGCGAGGAAATACTTTCTCTTGGCGAACATGCCGTTCTCATCATCAAGGTCGCGGATTTTATCGATAAAGTAAGCGAAGTAGCCAAGGCGAAAGGCTATTCGTCATGGCGAGGCCTTGTCGATTATTTTGATCCCGAGACCTTTCACGGCAGTTTCGAAGAAGTTGAGTCCGTTTTTAAAAAACGCAACATCTATTCCTATCAAAAAGAGTTCAGATTTGTTTTCGACTCGAGCGATCCCGAGGGAGAGAAAACTCTTCATGCCGGTCCTCTTGATGGAATTGCTATCAAGCTTAAAACCAGCGAAATCAACAGCAAGTTTGAACTGAAGCTAGCCGAGGATCAACACGCCAACGAGGACCCAATTGGTTAGCAGTTTTCTGCTTTGCAGCGGTGCTGACTGCTGCCTAAAGCACGGTCGGTAATTTGCTTGGCGGCAGTCGTTGTTGGGCGGAAGCTACTGGCTAATGACTGCCAGTTAGGTGAGATCTGCCACTCTCAATCGAGCTAGGCCTTGTTTGATATGGCCCGCGTTTTCACCAATAGTGTGAAGTGCCCCCCGAACATTTGTACCCATCGCTACAGCGTTTTGCTGCTCAGCCCAAAGAGTTATCTTCATCAATGCCGCTTCTAGGGCCAGTTGATTTTGATACATCCGTTCCAGCATGTCCGTCAGTGAGTACTCGCTTGCCATGGTGGGCGACTCGTTTTGAAAGACATTAAGCAGAGCAGTGGCATCTCTCGGGATTGCTCAAGCCTGCGAAGAAGGGGCTGGGCGTCAGTGCGTGGGGCTACTGCTGGTATGAAAGTGGTACGGACGGATGATGGCGGTGTTGCAGTGACCGTCCTGTAAGGCCTGTAGGCTTAGATGTTCCAATCCAGAATGAGGGCGACGGAGAAGCGGCGGGAGAGGGCTTGCTTTGGAGCTATGACTGAGGGCATTGGGATCTGGGATGGAGAATGCGAAGTGTGACAATTTATCAGGAATGGTTCAGAGACGGGCTGGGTGTTGATCTGCGACGCGAGAGCCTGTGCTAAGTGAAGCTGTCATCTTTGGGGCGTTGGGGTTATATCGTGGTCTGACCCAGATGTATTTATCCTAAAAGGGTGTGCCGATTTTTAGTGCGTATTTCATTGCGTTGGTCAGCAATGAGTCGTCAAGTTGTTCGGTGTGCTCACTCAGAGTTGCAGCGCAAACTTTAGAGAAGGAGGAGTACTTGTCGTCAGCATTCTTTAATGATTGTAATGAAATATGATTGCCATCAAACTCGGCGATGAAGAATCTATTTATCTTTGAGCCGTTTGCCAAAAGCATATCAAAAAGGATTTTGCCCTTAATCTTGCTTTTGCACAGTTGCTTCTCGATATTTTGTATTTCGTCAAAAGGACTCTGTGGGCTAGTCGCGAAAATGACCGCCCTCAAGTCAGGGGATGGAGTGTTAGTCAAGGTGCATAGGTAGTTTTTCATGGCTGCTCGCAAAGTAGGGCTCGTGAAGATGCTTCCACCAGTTCGAACACGTGCGTGACGACGTTCCTAGCCTCATTCGTATCTAAGCGCCGTGTTGTCTGAGTGTCAACGCTGTCCATATGGAAAAGCCGGTGTCGTTGGTCTGACCAGTAAAGATAGCATTGGTTCAGAACTTTTGCTTTCACATCTCCGGCATGGTTAGCTTGATCACGTCGCATTTTCCCTTCATCAAAATACTCTCCAAAGCCCAATTTTGGCTGTACTTGATAACCCGCAGCTCTGAGGACATCCTTTAGAAAACCTTCCAAACCTCGTAATGCCGGAAAAGTTATATAGGAGTGGTCTTCGATATCTAATACGACTTTAGTAAGGGTCAGCGCTGCCGAGAGCTGGATTCTGACAGCTTCACTAATGTATGAGCATGCCGCAGGAATTCTCTCTGCGAGTTCGTCCTTTACTTCTGAAACCGTTAAGGCAACCGCGAAGATCTTTATTTGACTCTGTAGGACATCATCTAAAGATAAGATATTGCTTAAAAAGTCAGATAGCTTAGTTGAAAGATCTAGGCGCTTTCCTTGAAACTGAACTGTGTCGTTTTTATGTATTTTTATTGTGAGCGTGTCTTTCTGTGGTCCCCTCATGCGAAGGCGGCGGCCAGCTGCATCAACTACATCTTCTTCAATTAAAGCACCTTCGTGCAGTAGATAATCAATTATCTCTTGAACGCGATTAGCAAGATTTGATTTCGAATAATTAAACGGTTTGTCGTCACCCGCGCACTCACTGACTATTTTTTCCGCAAAAAAATTAAAGGTTTCTTTGCAGTAGCCAGTGCATTGGCCAATAGTGAATGTTCCATTTCCCAGGATAAATAAACTGAATTTATGGGGGGTTTCTTTGTGTAAGTATTCATAGATGTGGGGGCTGTTTTTCGATGTGTCTATGCCGACAACTGATGCACCGTTACGCGCCAAGCAATCTGGTATCTGCTGTGATTGCAACGCAATTTTCTGAAACGGGTTTTTAGCCATCGAAGCCATCCATGAACAAGGTCTACCGACCGTTTATCGTCAACGGTTCGGCAAAAAGGAGTGACTATACATGATGTGGCTTTTTGATTGCATTAGGGTGGTAGCCCTTCCATCTGATTTTGAGATTGTAAAGCGGCATGCGCCGTCGTCCGCCCGCCTCGCCTGGGGCAGATGGTTTTTTTCCGTAGTGCTGCACCTGGACAAGCGCGGCAAAGGCCAAGTGTTGGTTACCGAAAAAGGGTAACACCCGTTAGATGGGGTCAGCCGATCGCTTCGCCACTTACCCATGTAGATGATGAAGAGACACTCTCCCGCAGGTCTTTTTTACCCGCACGCCAACGCTTGTAGGAGGTGATGGGGATTGGAGCGACAGGTGCGTGTGCTGACGAAGTGAGAGGAAAGTCGCTTGTCCCGGCTGGGGAAAAGGAAATGGGTGGTACGAAAGTGGTACGTGCGTCTCTTGATGGCGCTGGAGGCCAGGTGTTTCGAGGTCTGTAGAATTAGCCGTGCCAATCCATCATCGGCGCGACAGATAAACGGCGGGAAAGTGGACCTGTCTGTAGGGACATTGGCAATCTGAGTCAACGAGGCGAATGGCGCAGTTTATCGGGGATGTTTCTTAGGTGTCGGGGAGGTGTATACCGTGCTCTTCACCACTTCGAGCGGGGGCGTTGTCATGTGTGGAATATGCCGGGAATGTCGGTGAAATATCCCGCATTCTTCTCGACTTGCTCCTCAAACCTCCCGCCGCTAACCTCCTCAAGCCGCTGCCAATCCAGTGGCCGGAGGTGGAAGTCCGTATCGCTAAAGGCGTTTTAACTCCCGTCACTATTTGGAGCTTCGCCCATGCACAGCAACACGCCCAGTCGCTCTATTGATCGCGACCCTTCGCCCGTCGATACCAAGCTTCACGCCACAGCTCAACGTGCCATTGCTCGTGACTTGCCTCAATCCACCGACAATGCGCCTGACGAACACCCAACCCACAACCTATTCCTCGTCAGCCCCGACATAGACACCGAAACCCTCCTGGCCAACGCTTCCGAAAACCTCGCGTCCGCCAGCGAAATGGCCGCTACCGTGGCTTTCAACCTCGACGAGTCCCAGCGCTCCATTGTCTTGGGCATTCAGCAACTGATCGACCTGAGCGCTCTACTCGTTGATCGGGCCCATGACCAAGTCGCTCGTGTCATCAGCCCGGCTACAGCCTGACAATCGACCTCCGCCGCCTTAGCCCAAGGCGGCAACCTGAACCCATTCTGTCTTCTGGCGAAGTTTCATCATTCCCTGTGCCGTTGAGGCCTACGATCATCTCTATGGGAAACCCCCGAACCCACAGGGAACTGAAAAAATGATCTCGAACCTTGTCAAAGTCGTGATGATCGCCGGCGCGTTGCTGTTGAGCGCTTGTTCGTCGGATTCGTCGGGCGTGAGTCGCGACCCTTGTTTTGCAGGGGGATGCCAGGCGTTTGGTGACCACAGCCCCAACAAGGCCGCCAAGATGAATTTTGGCGGCAGTGGGCTGGGTAGTAGTTATGGTGAGTATGGTTCTGGGTTGTTGCATGATGACTGATGGGGCAGTGGGGCAGTCAGGGATGTGTTGATTGAACCGCCGCTATCGGGAGCAAGCCCCCTCCCACATGAGGGGCTCCGACGCGTGAGGCTGCACGCTATCAAATAGCCATGCCTGTGACTTCACGTCGCGTCTGTCAGGCTTGACACTCACCCCGATCAGCCTTGCCAAAACGCCTATTTTAGAGCTGTCAATTAGCCAAACAGCGCATATCGGCGGTATGGCGTGATATTCTGCGCGCCATCTTGGTCTAGTCTTTCTCCGGAACGTACACCCGTATACGTCCCGGCGGCTGGCTGTCGCCCAGGTAGCTGAAGCCAATAATGATAAGAAGTCAGCGCAGAAGGGACATAAAAGTGAGGTCGATACGTCGGCCTTGTGTGCCCACCCTGCGGTCTTTGAGTGAATGTGCAAACCCGGCGCTGCGTTGCCTGACGCCGCGTGATCGAGGGTTGCCCGGGCTCAGGGGCAGTGGGGCGGATGGCGTTTTATCATAGGTGCTACTGATGTTTAAGAAAGTAAACACGGCCCTGCTGGGGCTGGCTTTGTCGATGGGGATCACGTCCGTTCATGCGGAAGAGGCAAAGAAAGTCGATGTGCTGCTGATCGGCGGCGGCATCATGAGTGCGACCCTGGGTGTCTGGCTCAACGAGCTGGAGCCGGGCTGGTCGATGGAAATGGTCGAGCGCCTCGACGGCGTCGCCGAAGAAAGCTCCAACGGCTGGAACAACGCCGGTACCGGTCACTCGGCCCTCGCCGAGCTGAACTACACCCCGGAAGACAAGAACGGCAACGTTGAGATCCCGAAAGCGGTCGAAATCAACGAAGCGTTCCAGATCTCCCGCCAGTTCTGGTCCTGGCAGGTCCAGCAGGGCGTGCTGAAGAACCCGCGTTCGTTCATCAACTCCACTCCGCACATGAGCTTTGTGTGGGGCGATGACAACATCAAGTTCCTGAAAAAGCGTTACGAAGCCTTGCAAGCGAGCCCGCTGTTCGCTGGCATGCAGTATTCCGAAGACCCGGCGCAGATCGCCAAGTGGGTTCCGCTGATGATGGAAGGGCGTGACCCGAACCAGAAAATCGCGGCCACCTGGAGCCCGCTGGGTACGGACATGAACTTCGGCGAGATCACCCGCCAGTTCGTCGCTCACCTGCAAACCACGCCTAAGTTCGACCTGAAACTGTCGAGCGAAGTGCAGGACATCACCAAGAACGCCGACGGTTCGTGGCGTGTCAGCTACAAAAACCTGAAAGATGGCAGCAAGACCGAAACCGACGCCAAGTTCGTGTTCATCGGTGCCGGCGGCGGTGCCCTGCACCTGCTGCAAAAGTCGGGCATTCCTGAAGCCAAGGAATACGCGGGCTTCCCGGTGGGTGGTTCGTTCTTGGTGACCGATAACCCAACCATCGCCGAGCAGCACCTGGCCAAGGCCTACGGTAAAGCTTCGGTGGGCGCGCCGCCGATGTCGGTGCCGCACCTGGACACCCGCGTGCTGGATGGCAAGCGCGTGATTCTGTTTGGCCCGTTCGCGACCTTCTCGACCAAGTTCCTGAAAGAAGGCTCGTACCTGGACCTGCTGACCAGCACCACCACCCACAACATCTGGCCGATGACCAAAGTCGGTATTCGCGAATACCCGCTGGTCGAGTACCTCGCCGGGCAACTGATGCTGTCGGATGACGACCGCTTCAAGGCACTGCAAGAGTACTTCCCGAACGCCAAGCAGTCCGACTGGCGCCTGTGGCAAGCCGGCCAGCGTGTGCAGATCATCAAGCGTGACGAAGAGCAGGGCGGCGTGCTGAAACTCGGCACCGAAGTGGTCAGCTCCGCCGACAACACCATCGCCGGCCTGTTGGGTGCATCGCCAGGCGCGTCGACCGCGGCTCCGATCATGCTGACCGTGCTGCAGAAAGTGTTCAAGGACAAGGTCGCGACTCCGGCCTGGCAGGAAAAACTGCATCAGATCGTGCCAAGCTACGGCACCAAGCTGAACGACAGTCCTGAGGCTGTTGCCAAGGAATGGGCCTACACCGCCGGTATCCTGCAACTGACTCCACCACCAGCGATTCCGCAGATGACCGCTCCCAAGGCCACCGAGGCTGCCAAGCCTGCGGCTGAGCCGAGCAAACCGGCGTCTGATCTGGCGCTGTAAGACCTGGCCCTGAGACTGGGGCCGATCGGTCAAAAAAAGCCCGCTGAGCCGATGACGCTCAGCGGGCTTTTTGTGGGCGCGTGTTTATGCGCGGGGGTGGGTGCGCTCCACCGCAGGCAGTTCAACCGTTCGTTCGGCTGCCGCCAGCGCCGCCGTCAAGCCGGCTCGGTCCAGCACAACGCAATAGGCCGGTTTTGCCCGCTCGAAGCGCCAGCTTTCATCCAGCCCACCGGCATCCACGGCGTCGAAACCGAGTTCGTCGAGTAACTCGATCACTTGCGCTTTCGCCGCGGCGTCATCCGCCGCCACCGGCAGTGCGCGGCGGTCGGGTGCGCCGTGAGGGCGGGCGTCCCGCGTCAGGTCCGGTGCAAAGATTGCGTTGAATACCTTCACCACATGGGAATGCGGCAAATGCTCGGCGAGCAGCCGGCTGGTGGTGGTTTCAAAACGGTCCAATTCAGGGATATGCCCGTCGCGCTCGGGGTAGTAATTGTTGGCGTCCATCACTGTTTTGCCTTCCAGCCACTGCGCGGGCACGCTGCGGTAATGTTCCAGGGGGATCGCCACGAGGACCACGTCGCCAAATCTGGCTGCGTCTTGCGCGCTGCCCACTTTAACGCCCCAGATGCCGCTGAGTACGCTGCTCATGGACTGCGGGCCGCGGGAGTTGCTCAACATCACTTCGTGACCGGCCGCCAGCGCCAGTTGGGCCACCGCGCGTCCGATGAAACCTGCTCCAATCACGCCAATCTTCATGGCCTTGCTCCTGCAAAGTAGGGGAGCGGTTATGATGATTAACAATCACAGGGTGATAAACGAGCGTATTGGCGTGGGTGTCGTTACTGGGAGTTGGGAATGATGGACCGTCTTTCGAGCATGAATGCCTTTGTGGTCGCCGCCGAGTTGGGCTCGTATGCGCGAGCCGCCGAGCGTTTGAATATGTCGGCGCAGATGGTGGCCAAGCATGTCACAGCGCTGGAGCAGCGCCTGGGTGCGCGCTTGCTCAATCGCACCACGCGCCGACAAAGCCTGACGGAGTTGGGTAGCGCTTACTACGAGCGTTGCAAGCATATTCTGACGGAGGCTGAGGCCGCCGATTCCCTGGCGCAGATCATGAATGACACCCCACGCGGCACGCTGAAAATCACCGCCCCGGTGACCTTCGGCTCCTACAGCCTGATGCCCTTGGTGACCGCGTTTTTGCGTGACAACCCCGATGTGAACATCGACCTGCACCTCACCGATCGTTTTGTCGACCTGGTGGAGGAAGGCTACGAAGCCGCCTTCCGCATTGGCCCCCCGGCGATCACGGGGCTGACCGCCAGGCCCCTGGCGCCGTATCGCCTGGTGGTCTGCGCGGCGCCGGCCTACCTGGCGGCACGAGGCACACCGCTGTGGCCGGCGGACCTTCAACAGCATGAATGCCTGGGCTACGCCTTCTGGTCACGCCCGGCAGATCGCGAATGGGTGTTCTACCAGGGCTCGGTCCCGCACACCGTGCAGGTTGCCAGCCGTTTGCAGATCAACGAAAGCAGGGCCTTGATGTCGGCCGCGCTGGATGGGTTTGGCATTGTGCTCGGCCCGGAAGATTTTCTGCGCCCGGCCCTGGCCAGGGGCGAGTTGGTGCGAGTGCTGCCGGACTTTGACGCGCCGAGCCGGCCCATGCATTTGGTCTACACCGCCAACCGCCAGCGTACCGCCAAGTTGCGGCGTTTTGTCGAGGCTGTGCTGGAGCGCTTTGGCCCGGCTTGAGCGTTCAAGTCGCGACTCGGCCTTCCGTCTGTTCCTCGGGATGCACTGTCGGCAGGTTCAGCAACCCGACAGACACCACCTGTTAAAAAGTACCCAGGCCTTGCAGGAGCGCGGCTGGAACAAGGGGGGATTTTTTACTGAGGCAGGTGTGGGGCGTTAGCGCCCGAGGGGTTTGTATGTTGCTACGTTATGCAGCATTGGCGGCCATGGTCGTCGCGGCGTCCGGGTGTGTGCAAGAGCGTGTCGTGCATGAGCGTCGACCGGTAGAACGTGAGTATGTGGAAGTGGTCGCGCCACAACCGCCGCCGATGCAAGTGATCGAAGTCGAGCCGGCGGTGCGCGAAGGTTATGTATGGTCACGCGGGTACTGGCGTTGGGAAGGCGGGCGTTATGTGGCGGTACACGGCCATTGGGAGCCGGTGCGCGAGGGCTACCGTTATGTGCATCCGCATTGGGTGCAACGAAATGACGGTTACCACTGGCAGCATGGTGGCTGGGTTCGCTGAACCCCGCTCAGGCCAGTCGCTTCATGCCCGCAGCCTTGGCCGCATCGAGGTCAAAGGTGGCGGTGTACTCGCAGCCGGCTGCGTGGGCGCAGCGCGCTATCAAACAGTCGGCGAAATCGGCTTTGTTCGCCGAAAACCGCCGGAGCGCCTGCCAGATGATCTCGGCATGCTCGACGATCAATTCACGGGTTCGCAGCAGCGTTTCCAGCACCGCCACCACATCGCTCTTGGCTGACTGGTAGCAACTTTGTAGCACCCATACCAACTCCACCACCGACACCAGGCTGACAAAGCCTGGCGACAGGGTGGTGAGGGATTCGATCAGCTCGGATGCCTTGGCGGATTGGACCGGATCATCCTGGGTGACATAGCGCACCAGCACATTGGTATCCAGGCCGATCATCGGGCTTTCGCTCCCTGTGCCGCAATCGCGCGGTTCATGTCCTCGATGGAAATGGCCTGGGCAGGCTTGCGGATCAGCCCCTTGAGGTCGTGAACGGTTTTGCTCGCGGCAATAATGGAAAATTTGCCGTCTTCCATTTCGACGAATTCAACCCGGTCTCCCGTTTCCAGGCCCAGGGCTGTCCTGACCTGGACGGGGATGGTGATTTGTCCTTTTGAAGTCAGCGTGGCGGTCGCCATATTGAAGGTCTCCATCGTGATGCTCCTTACATTAGGGTAAGGCGCCTGGGAGAACAAGATCCGTTGGTCCATAGGTCGCTCCTCGGTGTGGGTCAGTCGGGCTTCGTAAAAACGATAGCCCGACGTCTCCCGCCGACAAGCCTGAACACAAGGTTAAAGCGCTACAGCATGTGTGCTGACTTATTGCACCACGCGGTAGCACGGCACATATGCCGCGCCACCCGGCAACTTCATGCGGTGCTGGGCGACGAACGCCTGCAGCAGTTCATCCAGCGGCTTCATGATGGCTGGGTCGCCATGGATCTGGTAAGGGCCGTTCTGCTCGATCAGGCGAATGCCCTTGTCCTTGACGTTGCCCGCCACAATCCCCGAGAACGCGCGACGCAGGTTGGCTGCCAGTTCATGGGGTGGCAGCGCGTGGTTCAGTTGCAGGCTGGCCATGTTTTCGTGGGTCGGGTCGAACGGGCGCTGGAAGCCTTCGTCGATCTTCAACAGCCAGTTGAAGTGGAACGCATCGTTACGCTCGCGGCGGAACTGCTTGACGGCCTTGAGCCCGGCGGTCATCTGGCGGGCCACTTCGGCCGGATCGTCGATGATGATCTGGTAGTGCGCCTGCGCGGCCTCGCCGAGGGTGGCGCCGACGAATGCGTGCAACTGTTGCAGGTACGGTGCGGCGTGCTTTGGCCCGGTGAGGATGACCGGGAACGGCAGGCCGCGGTTGTCCGGGTGCATCAGGATGCCCAGCAGGTAGAGGAACTCTTCCGCCGTGCCGGCGCCGCCCGGGAAGATGATGATGCCGTGGCCGACGCGCACGAAGGCTTCCAGGCGCTTCTCGATGTCCGGCAGGATCACCAGCTCATTGACGATCGGGTTCGGTGCTTCCGCAGCGATGATGCCCGGCTCGGTCAGGCCCAGGTAGCGCCCGCCGTTGATGCGTTGCTTGGCGTGGGAAATGGTCGCGCCCTTCATCGGCCCTTTCATCACGCCGGGGCCGCAACCGGTGCAGACGTCGAGGCTGCGCAGGCCCAGTTCGTGGCCGACTTTCTTGGTGTATTTGTATTCTTCGGTGTTGATCGAGTGCCCGCCCCAGCACACCACGATCTTCGGCTCGACACCCGGGCGCAGCGTGCGTGCGTTGCGCAACAGGTGGAACACGTAGTCGGTGATGCCCTGGGAGTTGCTCAGGTCGATGCGCTGGCTGTCCAGTTCGTTCTCGGTGTAGACGATGTCGCGCAGGGCGCTGAACAGCATTTCGCGGGTACTGGCGATCATTTCGCCATCGACGAAGGCGTCGGCCGGGGCGTTCAGCAGTTCCAGGCGCACGCCGCGATCCTGCTGGTGGATACGCACTTCAAAGTCTTTATAGGCGTCGAGGATGGTCTTGGCGTTGTCGATGTGCGCGCCGGTGTTGAGGATGGCCAGGGCGCACTGGCGGAACAGGGTATAGATGCTGCCGGAGCCGGCTTCGCTCAGTTGCTGGACTTCACGCTGGGAGAGTGTTTCGAGGCTGCCCTTGGGGCTGACGGAGGCATTGATGACTTGACGTTGGGGCATTCTGATTCCTTGAAAGCACAGCCACCGCGCCCGTCATGGGGGCGATGGCTTGAGAAGAATGGGCGCCGGATACGGTCGCACGAGACGGCTATTTTCGCTGGCCCGCAGGCGCTACGCAAATACTGTCCAGCCCCATCATGCCGCAGAACCTACTGGATCAGCTTCCAGTTTTTGTAGAAAACCCGACGCAGCGTGAACACCAGGCCGGCAAACCCTGTGATCACGGCATTGAGGACGGCGGGCAACGCGGTCGGCCGCACGATATCAATGAACAGGCAGTAGCGCTTGGCATCGTTCTTGTTGAAGGACGCATGCATCAGCGTGTCATCGAAGATAAACAGTGGGTCGTCGTGCCAGTAATGCTTGTGTTTGCCCACCTGGATGTACACGCCCTCATGGTGAGGCGCCGGCGCCATGTTATAGAGCACCCGGAACATCATGCGCAGGGGGCCGAAGTGGAAGGAGGTCGAACGGTTTTCGTTGAACACCGACACGCCGATGGTCTTCACGAACGGCAATTTCTTGCGCAGTTCCGGGATGTCCAGGGTGGTTTCGATCGGCCGGCCGTACCATTGGAAAAACAGCATGCCGCGTTTCTTCTCGGCCATGCGTTCGTCCAGGTAGCCGATGATTTCATCCTTGTGGGCCATGGCGTCGTCGATCACCTGTTGCAGGTCTTCACGCCAGGCGGGCGGCAGGTCGCGCATCGTGTAGACGTGGCGGTTGCGGCTGCTCAGCAGGTCGAACAGGGTGTTGAACGGTGCCAGCAGCCAGGTATTGCGGCCGCTGCCGATGAAATATTTCTTGAAGGTGTCGCGGTCATACAGGCCGTTACGCAGGAAATCATAGATACCGCAGACCAGCACGAGGCCGAGGAACACCACGGTGGTCAGGGGAAAGAGGTAGATAATCAGCAGGACGCCGAATGCCCAGGCGAACGACACGGCTTTTTTGCGTAACGCAGATTTACTCATGAAACTCAGCTCCAGCTGGACTCCATTCGACAGGTCCAGATGCGTGGCTGCGAGTGGTGGGGTTGCGAAACATATCGAAACAACCTCGTCATGATAAGACGTTCTCAGGTCGATGGGCGTTTTAAATATTACGAAATTGTGAAGAACGGACACAGTTTTTAACCCGCGGCGCGGCTTGCGCGGCGAGTTTTGGATTGGATTTTGTAAACAGAAGATTTGCGACTATCGTGACGCTTCGGTTTTTTGGACGTCATAGACCGGTACGATTACGTTGAATGGCCACCATTGGCCTTCGGCACCTTGGAAGAGGCAGAAATTTTATGATCATCAAACCGCGGGTTCGTGGCTTTATCTGTGTGACCGCTCACCCTGTTGGCTGTGAAGCGAACGTCAAGGAACAGATCGACTACGTCACCCAACACGGCGTCATCGAAGGCGGCCCGAAAAAGGTGCTGGTCCTCGGTGCTTCCACCGGTTACGGCCTGGCCGCGCGCATCAGTGCTGCGTTTGGCTGCGGCGCTGATACCCTGGGCGTGTTTTTTGAGAAAGAAGGCGAAGAAGGCAAGCTGAGCTCCGCCGGCTGGTACAACAGCGCCGCGTTCGAGAAGTTTGCCGTCGAAAAAGGCCTGTACGCCAAGAGCATCAACGGCGACGCGTTCTCTGACGAGATCAAGCGCCTGACCATCGAGACCATCAAGAAAGACCTGGGCAAGATCGACCTGGTGGTCTACAGCCTGGCCGCGCCACGCCGCACCGACCCGCAGGGCGTGGTGCACAACTCCACGCTCAAGCCGATCGGCAAGGCCGTGACCCTGCGCGGGATCAACACCGACAAGGGCGTTGTCGTCGACACCACCCTTGAGCCGGCCACCCAGGAAGAAATCGACGGCACCGTGAAAGTCATGGGCGGCGAAGACTGGCAGCTGTGGATCGACGCCCTGCGTGAAGCGGACGTGCTGGCCGAAGGCGCCAAGACCACGGCGTTCACCTACCTCGGCGAGAAGTTGACCCAGGATATCTACTGGAACGGCTCCATCGGCGAAGCCAAGAAGGACCTGGACAAGAAAGTCCTGACCCTGCGCGACAACCTGGCCGCACTGAAGGGCGACGCCCGCGTGTCGGTGCTCAAGGCTGTGGTCACCCAGGCCAGCTCGGCGATCCCGATCATGCCGCTGTACCTGTCGTTGCTGTTCAAAGTGATGAAAGAGCAGGGCACTCACGAAGGTTGCATCGAGCAGGTCTATGGCCTGTTCAAGGACAGCCTGTACGGCCGCGAGCCGAAGCTCGACGCCGACGGCCGCCTGCGTGCCGACCTGGCCGAGCTGCAACCGAAAGTCCAGGACGCCGTGGCTGCGCTGTGGAATCAGGTCACCGACGACAACGTCAACGAGATCAGCGATTTTGCCGGCTACAAGGCTGAGTTCCTGCGCTTGTTCGGCTTTGAGATCGACGGCGTGGACTACGAGGCTGATGTGAATCCGACCGTGAAGATCAACGGTCTGGTCCAAGCCTAAACACGCTCGAAAAACATGTGGGAGCGGGCTTGCCCGCGATTGCAGTGGGTCAGCCGAAACCTCCGGCACTGACAAACCGCCATCGCGAGCAAGCCCGCTCCCACATTCGTTGTGTGTAAAGCCATCGCGATCTGCCAGACTCCATCCGCTATCAACTCACGCTAACGGAGGATCTGATGACGATTCGTGCAGTCGTTTTTGATTTTGGCGGTGTCCTGTTCGATTGGAGCCCGCAGCACCTGTACCGCCAGCTGATCGCCGATGAAGAGGAGCGGCAATGGTTCCTCGACAACATCTGCACCCAGGCCTGGAACACCGAGCAAGACGCCGGTCGCACCCTGGCCGAGGCGACGCGCAGCCTGGTCGCGCAATATCCCCAGCACGAAACCTTGATCACGGCCTACTACGACCGCTGGCATGAAATGCTGCGCGGGCCGTTGCCCGAGGGCGTGGCCATTCTCAAGGCGCTGCATCAGGCCGACGTGCCGCTGTTCGGGCTCACCAATTGGTCGGCCGAGACGTTCCCCTATGCGCGGGCCAACTACCCGTTCCTGCAGTGTTTTCGCGATATCGTGGTCTCCGGCGAGTTGAAGCTGATCAAGCCCGATGCCGCGATCTATCACGCCAGCCTCGGCCAGGTGCGCGCTCATCTGCCGGATATCCAGCCTGCCGAAGTGGTGTTCATCGATGATGTCGCGGGCAATATCGACGCGGCTATCGCCCTGGGCTGGCAAGGCATTCACCACGTTTGCGCCGAGCGCACCGCTGAGCGTCTGCGTGAATTGGGCGTGGGCTTTTAGCGCGCCCATTTCTCCAGGGCAAAATCCACGAAAGCCCGCAGTTTAGGCAGGCGGTAACGATCCTGGCCGTACAGCAAATGCATGGGGCGGCGGGGCAGTTGATAGGCGGTCAGCAAGGCCACCAGCTTCCCGCTCTGCAGGTCGGGCTGCACCAGGGCATCGGGCAGCATGACGATGCCCATGCCTTGCACTGCCGCCTGGCGCAGGGCTTGCGAGCTGTTGATGGTCAGCGAGCCGGACACCGGAATCTCCACTTCGCCGTCCGCGTCGCTCATGCGCCACAGTTTGTCGGCGTTACGCCAATCGTCGCCGGATGGGTAGGCGAAGGCCAGGCAGTCGTGTTGTTGCAGATCCTCGGGCGTTTGCGGCGTGCCGCGTCGCGCCAGGTAATCCGGCGCGGCGCACAGGGTGATGGTGTAGTCCTGCAGGGGCCGGGCGATCAGGCTTGAGGGTTCCAGCTCGCCCAGGCGGATGGCCACGTCGAAGCCGCTGTCGACCAGGTCCATGCGTTGATTGCTGAGCACCACGTACAACTTGATCTGCGGGTAACGTTGGGAAAATTCGCTCAAGGCCGGCGCCAGGCGTTCGGTGCCGAAGGCGGGCGGGGCGGTGATGCGCAGGGTGCCCTTGGGCACGTCGCTGTGGGCCTGTTCGGCCAATTGCTCGGAGTCGGCCACCAGCCCCAGCACTTCCAGGCAGCGCTGGTAATACTGCCCGCCGAATTCCGTGAGGCTTTGCTTGCGCGTGGTGCGCTTGAGCAGGCTGACCCCCAGGCGTTGCTCCAGGGCGCGCAAATGGTTGCCGACCATGGTGGTCGACATCCCACTGGCATGGGCCGCGGCGGTCATGCTGCCGGTCTCGACCACTTTCACATACACCGACATCGCCTGGAACAGATCCATTATCAAGCCCTGGTTTAAAGTCATTGCAGGAAAGCACAGTTTATCCAGCTTGGGTGGCTAACGATACTGGACCCATCCCAACCCAGCACTGGAGCTTGCCACCATGACCGCCGCTTGCCTGATGACCACTTACCAACCCTTGGCCTTGAGCTTTGCGCGTGGCCTGGGCACGCGCCTGTGGGACCAGCAGGGGCGCGAATACCTGGACGCCGTGGCAGGCGTGGCCGTGACCAACGTCGGGCACTCCCATCCGAAACTGGTGACAGCCATCAGCGAACAAGCCGGGTTGCTGTTGCACACCTCCAACCTCTACAGCATCGATTGGCAACAACGCTTGGCCCAGCGTCTGACCCAACTGTCGGGCCTCGATCGTGCGTTTTTCAACAACTCCGGCGCCGAAGCCAACGAGACCGCGCTAAAACTGGCGCGGCTGCACGGCTGGAAAAAAGGCATCGAGGCGCCGTTGGTGGTGGTGATGGAAAACGCCTTCCACGGCCGCACGCTGGGCACCATGGCGGCCAGCGACGGGCCTTCGGTACGCCTGGGGTTCCAGCGCTTGCCGGGGGATTTTCTCAAAGTCGGCTTCGGCGACCTGGCGGCGCTGGAGGCGATCACGCAAGCGTTCGGCACGCGCATCGCAGCGGTCTTGCTGGAACCGATCCAGGGCGAAAGCGGGGTGCAAGTGGCGCCGCCGGGTTACCTGAAAGCCCTGCGCGCTCACTGCACGCGCCACGGCTGGCTGATGATGCTCGATGAAATCCAGACCGGCATCGGCCGCACCGGCGCCTGGTTTGCCTTCCAACACGAGGGCATCGTGCCGGACGTGATGACCCTGGCCAAAGGCCTCGGCAACGGCGTGCCCATCGGTGCCTGCCTGGCCAGGAACGTGGCGGCCGACTTGTTCACTCCGGGCAGCCACGGCAGCACGTTCGGCGGTAACCCATTGGCCTGCCGGGTGGGTTGCACCGTGCTGGAGATCATTGAAGAACAAGGCCTGCTGCAGAATGCCGCGCAACAGGGCGAGCGCTTGTTGGCCCGCTTACGGGTGGAGTTGGATGAGCACCCGCAGGTCTTGGCGATTCGCGGCAAGGGCTTGATGATCGGCATCGAGCTGGCAGACCCGTGTCGCGAGCTGGCCCTGCGCGCCGCCGAGGAACATGGGTTGTTGATCAACGTGACGCGGGGCAAGGTGATTCGCCTGCTGCCGCCGCTGACCCTGGAGGCCAAGGAGGTCGAGATGATCGTGCGGGCCATCACCCGCTTGCTGGATTGAAATGAGATCCCCTGTGGGAGGGTGCTTGCCCCCGATGGCGGTGTATCAGTCGAGCAATCTGCAACTGACACACCGCCATCGGGGGCAAGCCCCCTCCTACAAGGGATTCCGGTGACCTTCAGTGGTCACTCCCATTCAACCACTCTTGGTTCATCGTCTCGCTATCCCCCAGGTAGTCCAGCAACCAACTCATCGCCGGGGACAGTTTGTTCTGTGCCCAGGCCACGCATGACGGGCTGGCCGGGAACGGCCGGCGCAGTTGCAGCGCGACCAGCTCACCGCGTTCGATCCACGGCAACACCTGATGCGCCGGCGCCATGCCGACGCACAGGCCGTCGCGCAGGCAGTCAATGGCCGAGGCCCAGTTTGGTACCACCAGCCGGCGCTGGTTATCCAGGGTCCAAGTATCGCGCTTGGGCAGGTTGCGCGAGGTATCGGTCATGCACAGGGACGCGAACGGGCGCAGTTGATCGTCACTGAGCAAACCATCCAACGCCGCCAGCGGGTGTTTCGCGCTGACCACGCACAACCAGTTCAACAGGCCCATATCGCGAAACGTAAAGTGACTCGCCACCGGCACCGCGCTGGTGGCGCCGATCACGATGTCGGTGCGCTCATCGGCGAGGGCGTCCCACACGCCGTTGTACACCTCGTACTCCAGCAGCAATTCCACGTCAGGGAACCGCCGATAGAAATCCAGCACCAACTGCCGGCAGCGCTGGGGTTTGACGATGGAGTCCACCGCGACCTTCAACTGGCCGCTCCAGCCATTGGCCACTTGCTGGCACAGGCGCCGTGTACCGAGCATGGTTTTCATCACGCCGCGGGCTTCGTCTATAAATAGACGGCCGGCCGCGGTGAGCTCGACGTCGCGATGGCGCCGCACGAACAAGGGCACGGCCAGCCACTCTTCCAACTGACGCACCGTGTAGCTGATGGCCGACGGCACGCGGTGCAATTCCTGGGCGGCGGCGCTGAAGCTGCCATGGCGTGCGACGGCATCGACCACATCCAGGGAGTATTCGGACCACATGGCGGTTGCCTTCAAATTAATTGATAGAAGTGTCCAATTATTATCGCTTCACAGAGAGGCTGCCAGCTTCATAATGGGCAGCAGTCAGCAAATAGTTTGATGGCAGGTTCAACAAGGCTTCAATGAAAAATTCTTTTGGTTTCACCTGGTACCTGGCGGGGCTGAGCATGCTCGGTTATCTCGCCATGGACATGTACTTGCCGGCGTTCGGCGCCATGGGCGAGCAATTACACATCGGCGCGGGCGCGGTGGGCGCCAGCTTGAGTATTTTCCTCGCGGGCTTTGCCGTGGGGCAGTTGTTGTGGGGGCCGTTGTCTGACCGACTGGGGCGCAAACCGATCCTGCTCACGGGCCTGAGCCTGTTCGTGCTGGGTTGCGTCGGCATGTTCTGGGTCGAGACCGCCACGCAGCTGCTGGCACTGCGTTTTATCCAGGCGATTGGCGTGTGTTCCGCCGCCGTGAGTTGGCAGGCACTGGTGATTGACCGCTACCCGGCCGACAAGGCTCACCGCGTGTTCGCCAGCATCATGCCGCTGATGTCGTTGTCGCCGGCCCTGGCGCCGCTGTTGGGGGCCATGGTGCTGAATCACTTTGGCTGGCAGGCGATTTTCGCGGTGTTGCTGGGCGTGTCGCTGCTGTTGCTGCTGCCGACTCTGTTCCTGCGCACGGCGCCGAAACGGCTGGCGGAGGCGGGCGAACCGACGCGCCTCGGTTATGGACAACTGCTCGGCTCGCGCGTGTTCACCGGCAACGTCATGATCTTTGCTGCCTGCTCCGCCAGTTTCTTCGCCTGGTTGACCGCCTCGCCGTTCATCCTCGGCGATATGGGCTACAGCCCGAATGACATCGGCCTGAGTTATGTGCTGCCGACCCTCGCGTTCCTGATCGGAGGCTACAGCTGCCGCAGCGCGTTGCAGCGATTCCAGGGCAAGACGCTGTTGCCCTGGCTGCTGGTGGCCTACTGCATCAGCATGCTGGCGTTGTACCTGGTCGCCACCTTGAGCGTGCCGACCCTGACCACCTTGCTGATCCCGTTCTGCCTGATGGCGCTGGTCAACGGCGCCAGTTATCCCATCGTGGTGGCGAATGCGCTGATGCCGTTTGCGGAAAATTCCGGCAAGGCAGCGGCGCTGCAAAACACCCTGCAACTGGGCCTGTGTTTTCTCAGCAGCCTGTTGGTGTCGTCGATGCTCGAGCAGCCGCTGCTGATCACCGTGATCGTGATGCTGGCGACCGCGCCGCTGGCGGTGCTGGGTTACTGGTTGGCGCGGCCGAAAACCGATGATTCGCAATTGGCGAATGCTTGATCTGACAGGTGGGTGCTGGATTGCCTGCGCTGCATCAGGTTTACCGAGCCGATGCGATCGCAGGCAAGCCAACCCCCACACTTGATTGCGGCTTTTTCAGTGTCTTGAGCGGTAAATCCTAGAACGTCACTTCCATATTCAGCGTGGGTGTCGACGTGCGACTGCCCCGACCGCCGTCCACACCGAACTTGTTATGCCAGTACTCGTAGCCCACTCCGAGGTACAGGTTCGGCGTTACGCGCTTGCCGGGTCGCACCGCGACCATCAGCGCGCTACGCATCAGCGTTTCCGCTGCGGTATCGCGGCCGTGGAAGTCCTCGCCCTTGTTGCCGACATGGTTGATAAACCCCTGGAACTTGGCCGCGTGGCTGCCGATCTCGAACGGACGCATCCACGTCAGGTTGAGCATGTAGGTGTCGTCGAAGGTATGGTCCGACTCTTTCGCGCCGGGAATCCCGCTGTGATTGCGTTCTTTGTAATACATCAGGCTCAGGTCCAATACGCCGACGGTGTTGAACTTCAAGGTCGGGCCGAGCACCAGCGCGCGTTTTTTCGCCGAGGCAAAGTTGTTGTTGCGGTTGGCATCGAAGCCCAGGGTCAGGGCGTAGTCCTTGATCAGCCCGGTGCCCAGCGGCGTATCGAAAACGCGAGAGGCATACAACTGGTGTCGGTATACCGCATACACCTCACTGCCGCCGTGGTCGGTGCCCTTGCGCGGGTCGCGGCTGTCGGACAAAAACACATCGAGGTTCAGAAAGTTGCTGCCGTACTGGTAGCCACTGGCGTGGGTGACGCTGTAGATGCGCTTGCTGAATGCATCGGGGTTGTTCGGGTTGGTGAATTGCTGGCCGTAGCGAAATCCTACGCTGTTGTTCATCCATTCCAGCGCGACAGCCTCCCCGCCGCCGAGGAGGGTCAATGCAACGGTTGCGCCCTGTAATGCCTTTTTCATTGTTTTAGGTCCTATGGCGTTCTGGCTCATGACGGCCGGATTGTTTTTGTAACGCCGGTGGAGGGTATCTTGTTCGAATGATTGTATACAACTCTATGGACATCTAGTCTCGGTATTGCATACAGTGGCGCCACAACAAAAACAGAGAACCCCTCACCATGACTATCCCGAAGGCGTCATCGCAACGACCCGAAGATGAGAATCTCGGCGTCGCCGCCAACATGGCTTACGGCCTGCAGCATGTGCTCACCATGTACGGCGGCATCGTTGCCGTACCGTTGATCGTCGGCCAGGCGGCCGGGTTGTCGCCGGCGGATATCGGCCTGTTGATCGCCGCGTCGCTGTTTGCCGGCGGCCTGGCCACGTTGTTGCAAACCCTTGGCCTGCCGTTCTTTGGTTGTCAGTTGCCGCTGGTGCAGGGCGTGTCGTTTGCCGGCGTGGCGACGATGGTGGCGATTGTCGGCAGTGATGGCGCCGGTGGGGTGCCGGCGATTCTCGGGGCGGTGATGGCTGCGTCGTTTATCGGGCTGCTGATCACGCCGGTGTTCTCGCGGATCACCCAGTTTTTCCCGCCGTTGGTGACCGGCATTGTGATCACCACCATCGGCCTGACGCTGATGCCGGTAGCCGCACGCTGGGCCATGGGCGGCAACAGCCGCGCGGCGGATTTCGGCAGCATGGCGAACGTCGGCCTGGCCGCGTTGACCCTGTTGCTGGTGTTGTTGCTGAGCAAGATCGGCAGCGCGACGATCTCGCGGTTATCGATCCTGCTGGCGATGGTGATCGGCACCGTGATTGCGGTGTTCCTGGGCATGGCGGACTTTTCCGGCGTGACCCAGGGGCCGATGTTCGGCTTCCCCACGCCGTTCCATTTCGGCATGCCGACCTTCCATGTGGCCGCGATCATTTCCATGTGCATTGTGGTGATGGTGACGCTGGTGGAGACTTCGGCGGACATCCTGGCCGTGGGCGAGATCATCGACACCAAAGTCGACTCCAAACGCCTGGGCAATGGCTTGCGTGCCGACATGCTGTCGAGTCTGTTCGCGCCGATCTTTGGTTCGTTTACCCAGAGCGCGTTCGCCCAGAACGTCGGCCTGGTGGCGGTCACCGGGGTGAAAAGTCGTTTTGTGGTCGCGACAGGCGGGTTGTTCCTGGTCGTCCTCGGCCTGCTGCCGTTCATGGGGCGGGTGATTGCGGCAGTGCCGACCTCGGTGTTGGGCGGTGCCGGAATCGTGTTGTTCGGCACCGTGGCGGCCAGCGGTATTCGCACACTGTCCAAGGTGGATTACCGCAACAACATGAACCTGATCATCGTGGCCACGTCCATCGGTTTCGGCATGATCCCGATTGCCGCGCCGAGCTTCTACGATCATTTTCCCAGCTGGTTCGCGACCATTTTCCATTCGGGCATCAGTTCGTCGGCGATCATGGCGATCTTGCTGAACCTGGCGTTCAACCACTTCACCGCCGGCAATTCGGACCAGCAGTCGGTGTTTGTGGCCGGGACTGAGCGCAGCCTGTGTTTCCAGGATGTGGCCGTCTTGCGCGAAGGCGATTACTTCAGGGGCGGCAAGCTGTTCGATGCCGAAGGCAAGGAGATTCCAGTGGTGGCCGAGGTGCCGAGAAAAACCGCGAAGGCCGAGACCAGCGAGGTTTGAAACGGTGGCAGCGGGTTTGCTCGCGATGGCGGTCAGGCGCTGACTGAACCACCGCCATCATGAGCAGGCCCGCTGCCACATTGCTCGTCAGCTTGCTTTGAGGGTCTTGTGCGGCACTGAACACGCCTCATCCAAAAACTTCACCACTGTCCCCATGCACGCCTGGCGCTCTTCGACATGGGGCATGTGGCTGGAGTCTTCAAACAGCGCCCAGCGCACATCCGCGATTTCATCCAGGAACGGCTTGACCACCAGCGGCGTGGCTTCGTCATGCCGGCCGGAAATCACCAGGGTCGGCACCTTGATTGCCGACAGACGGCCAATCACGTTCCAGTCCTTCAAACTGCCGATCACATGGAACTCGGTCGGGCCGCTCATGGCGTGGTACACGGTCGGGTCTGCATCGACCTGGGCGAACGTGCGCGCAACCTCGTCCGGCCATGGGTTGACCCGGCAGACGTGCTGGTCGTAGAAAATCCGCGAGGCGGCGAGGTATTCCGGGTCCTGGTAGGTGCCGGCGGCTTCATGCTTGAGCAGGGTTTCATGCACGCCTTCGGGCAGCAACTGACGCAGACGGTTGGCTTCGCTGACCCAGGTACGCATGCAGGTGGGCGAGTTGGCCGGGATAAACGCACGCAGGCCCTTGGGTTGCAGAATCGCGTGTTCGCTGCCGAGCATGCCGCCCCAGGATTGCCCGAGAATCGCGTAGTCCTGGCTGATTTGCAGGTGGTCCAGCAGGTTGTTCAGTTCGTCGAGGAACAGGCTGACAGTCCAGAAGGACGGGGCTTTGTCGGGCAAGTGCGTGGAGCGGCCGTTGCCCAGTTGGTCGTAGTGGATGACGGCGTGACCACTGGCGGCGACGTCCTTGAAGGCATCGACGTAATCATGGGTGCAGCCGGGACCGCCGTGGATGATCACCAGCGGTGTACGGCCCGAGGTCAGGTCGCCGGTGACGCGATACCAGGTCTGATAGGGGCCGAAGGGCGCAAACCCTTCGCGGACTTTTTCAATGAATTCCATTTCGTATCCTGCTTTGAAAAAAAAGTATCAGGGACACGATAATCGGCACGCGACGTTTAGGTAACTAGCAAAACAGCTAGGTTTTGCCGAAGGGTCAATCTTCCAGCAAACGGTAATGAGTGGCGCGCACCACGGCCTGTACGCGATTTTTCGCCCCCAGTTTGTGCATTGCCGAGGCAAGATGCAGGGTAACGACCGCCAGCGAGCGGCTCAGTTGCGTGGCGATTTCGGCGGCGGTCAGGCCGTCGGCGGCCCATTTCAGGCACTCGCGCTCGCGTTTGGTCAGACGGATATGCGGGTAGGTGCGTAGTTCATTGCTGAACAGTGGGTAGGCCGCTTCCTGCAGGGCATGGGAAATCAGGCCGAAATCCGACAAGCTCTGTTGCGCGTCCTCCAGCACCGTATGCGCCTTGCCGGTGCGCAAGCCGGTCAACGATGCGAAGCCGCCCCGGGGCAGATGAATCGGCACGCTGACGCCGCAGGTCAGTTGCTGGTCATGCAGGTAAGACGAGACGGGGGCGTGGCACGGGTCGATGATCTTCTGCAGCGCCGTCTGCGCCTTGGCCTCGTAGGACCAGACAAACGGCGACACCGTATTCAAGGCCAGGTGCTGCACCGGATCGATCTGGTAGAACCCTTCGCCGCACCACAAGGCATGCCAATCGGAAGGCGTGTTGCGCAGTTGCAGCACCGAAGGTGTGATCAACGTGCCGTTGAGGTCGATGGGCACCGGTGAGTAGTCATACACCAGTGCATCGAAACCCAACTGTTGGGCTAGGATAAACGCATTGTCCATCTGCTCGTCCAGGCTCCTGCCCGGCATGAGACGGTGATTGAAGGCAGTTAGCTTGGCCAGCATCCGTTCTGCTCCCGAATTCATATGAATCTCGACTTGCTGCAAGTAGAATGCCACGCCCCGGCGAAGGACTGCCAGGCCAAACCTATAAGAAATACTAGGTTATGGATGCACGGCATCCTCGGTAGCTTATGGCCTCATAAGCGGCCGCAACCCGCCAGGCCGATACCACACAAGGAACGTATGCATGTGGCGTGAAATAGCCCCCGACCAGCAGTACACCGTGCAAGTCGATGGCCATGACCTCGCGGTCTACAGCTTTGGCGAAGGCGATGAGGTGCTGTTGTGCCTCAACGGCGGGCCAGGGCTACCGTGTGACTATTTGCGCGACGCCCATGGCTGGCTCAAAGAGCATGACCTGCGAGTGGTTGCATTCGACCAGCTTGGCACCGGTGCTTCAGCCAGACCGACCGATGTTTCCCTGTGGGAAATCGGCCGTTATGTCGAAGAAGTCGAAACCGTGCGCCAAACCCTGGGCCTGGGCCGTGTGCATTTGCTCGGGCATTCCTGGGGCGGCTGGCTGGGCATCGAATACGCCATCCATTACCCCGATGCGCTGAAAAGCCTGATCCTGGAAAACACCGTCGGCGACATTCCGCACCTCTCCCAGGAACTCGAACGCCTGCGCGGCGCCCTCGGCAGTGAAACCGTGGCGATGATGCAGCGCCATGAAGCCATGGGGACGCTGGATCATCCGCAGTACCAGGCCGCGATCACCTTGCTCAATTATCGCCATGTGTGCCGCCTGGACGAATGGCCGGCGCCGCTCCGGCGCTCCCTCGACGACTGGAACATGGGCCCCTACGCGACCATGCAGGGCCCCAACGAATTTCTGTATATCGGCAACCTCAAGGACTGGAACCGCATCGCCGAGATGGCCGATTTCAACATGCCGATGCTGATCACCACCGGCCAGCACGACGAGCTCACCCCGGCCTGCGCCCTGCGCATGAAACTGGCCGCCCGGCACGCCGAATTGCATGTGTTCCGCAACAGCAGCCATATGCCATTTTACGAAGAGCCCCAGGCGTACTTCCCGGTACTGCTGGACTTCCTCGCTCGTCACCGAGGCTGACGGATGAACCTGGCGCGCTACCGCTTCGTGCTGACCCGGCCGCTGCAATTGCTGCCGGTGCTGTTCGGCATCAGCCTGATCACCTTCGTGCTGGTGCGCTCGATTCCCGGTGACCCGGCGCGCGCGCTGCTCGGCTCGCGCAGCACGCCGGATGCGTTGCTGAAGATCCGCGCACAGTTCGGGCTCGACCAGCCGCTGTGGCTGCAATATTTTTACTTCTTGAAAAACCTGCTCAAGGGCGACCTCGGCCAATCGCTGTTGTACAAGGTCGACGCGTTGAAGCTGATCGTCACCCGTATCGAGCCGACCCTGGTGCTGGTGCTCGGCAGTGTGTTGCTGGCGCTGCTGATCGCAGTGCCGCTGGCCACCGTCGCGGCGCGTCGCAAAGGCGGCTGGGCGGACAACCTGATCCGCGTGTTCACCACCGTCGGCCTGGGCATGCCGGCATTTTGGCTGGGGTTGATGCTGATCCTGCTGCTTAGCGTGCAATGGGGCCTGTTTCCGGTGTCCGGCTACGGTCGCACCTGGCTGGACAAGGCGCACCATATGGTCCTGCCGTGCCTGACCATCGCCCTGGCCCTGTCGGCGGTGCTGGTGCGCAACCTGCGGGCGAGCATGTTGATGGAGTTGCAGGCGGACCATGTCACCGCCGCCCGGGCGCGCGGGTTGTCGGAAGCGGCGGTGTTTCGCCGGCATGTACTGCCCAATTCCCTGGTGCCGACGGTCAACCTGCTGGCGGTGAATATCGGTTGGCTGATCAGCGGCACGGTGGTTATCGAAAGCCTGTTCGCCATTCCCGGCATCGGCCAGTTACTGGTGCGCGGCATCTTTACCCGCGACTACATGGTGGTGCAGGGCGTGGCCATGGTGCTGGCCTGTGCGACGGTGGTGGTCAACTTCGTCGCGGATGTGGTGACCGTCGCCCTCGACCCACGGGTGAAGATGCAATGAGCACTCGTCCACTGATCGCGCCATGGCGCTTGCGCCTGCGCTTTGGCTTGCGCGACGGGCGGCTGACCGCCGCGTGGGGGTTGCTGATTCTGTTGACGTGGCTGGGCCTGGCGTTGTTTGCGCCGTGGCTCGCGCCGTTCGACCCGATCGCGCAGAACACCGATCTCAGCTTGCTCGGGCCGAGCCTGGGCCATCCCTTCGGTACGGATAATTATGGCCGCGATATTCTCTCGCGGGTGATCTGGGGCGCACGCATCGACCTGCAATTAGCGATTGTCGGGGTGATCTTCCCGTTCATGATCGGTACCTTTATCGGCGCGGTCTCCGGCTATATCGGCGGGCGTTTCGACAGCGTCTGCATGCGCGTCATCGACGTGATCCTGGCGTTCCCGTTCCTGGTGTTGATGCTGGCAATCATGGCCATCCTCGGTCCGGGCTTGAAGAGTTTCTATATCGCCATGGCGCTGGTGGGCTGGGTGTCGTATGCGCGGTTGATCCGCTCGCAGATCCTAGTGCTCAAGGAAAGTGACTTCGCCCTGGCGGCCAAAAGCCTCGGCTTTGGCCATGGGCGCATTCTGTTCCGGCACTTGCTGCCGAATGCGATGTTTGGCTCGATTGTGTTTTCCATGTCTGACGCGGTGCTGGTGCTGCTCAACGGCGCAGCGGTGAGTTACCTGGGCCTGGGCGTGCAACCGCCGACCGCCGAGTGGGGGACGATGGTCGCCGAAGGGCAGGCCTTCATTACCACCGCCTGGTGGATCTGCACCTTTCCGGGGCTGGCCATCGTGACCCTGGCCATGGGCTTCAGCCTGCTGGCCGATGGCGTGGCGCAAGTGTTGGGAGAGCGCCCATGAGCCTGCTGCAAGTGCGCGACCTGAGCGTGATCGCCAACAATGCCGGGCGCGACGTGACCCTGGTCGACCGCGTCTCCTTCGACCTGGCCGAAGGCGAGATCCTCGGCCTGGTAGGCGAAAGCGGCTCGGGCAAGACCATGGCCTGTCGCGGGCTGATCCGCCTGTTGCCGTCGCCCAACCTGCGCGTGCAGGGCGGCGCGGTGCGCCTGGCCGGCCAGGACTTGCTGCCACTGGACGACGTAGGCATGCGCGCAATCCGTGGCGGGCAATTGGGCATGATCTTCCAGAACCCCAGCAGCCACCTCGACCCGCTGATGCGTATCGGCGAGCAGATCGCCGAGGGCATCCGCCTGCATCAAGGCGCGTCGAAAAAAGACGCGCGCCGGCAAGCCATCGAGGTGTTGCGCCAAGTGGGCATTCCCGATCCCCAGGCGCGGGTCGACAACTACCCCCACGAGTTTTCCGGCGGCATGCGCCAGCGCGCCATGATCGCCGTGGCATTGGGCTGCAACCCGACAGTGCTGATTGCCGACGAACCCACCACGGCCCTCGATGTGACCGTGCAGGCGCAAATCCTGCGGCTGTTGCTGGAGCTGCGCGACCAGCGTGGCTTGTCGATCATCATGATCACCCACGACCTCGGCGTGGTGGCGCAAACCTGCGACTCCATCGCGGTGATGTACGCCGGGCGCCTGTGCGAGCACGCCAGTAAATACGAGTTGCTCGCCCATCCCCGACACCCGTACACCGCGGGGCTGATCGATTGCCAGCCGGCCCACAGCAGCGGCCACGCCTTGCTGCGCACCATTGCTGGCCAGCCGCCGTTGCTCGATGCGTTGCCCGTCGGGTGCCGCTTCCACCCGCGTTGCCCGCAAGTCGGCAGCCTGTGTCGCGAACGCTTGCCGGAAGGTGCGCGGGTGGCCTGTCACTATCCGTTGGGAGATCGCCCATGAGCCTGTTGCAGATCAAGGACCTGGAGGTACGGTTTGCCGCGTCCGGCAGCGGGATGTTCGGCCTGCACAAACAGTGGGTGAGGGCGCTCAACGGTGTGTCGCTGAACCTGGCGGCGGGCGAGACCCTGGGGCTGGTGGGCGAATCCGGCAGCGGCAAAAGTACCCTCGGCCGGGCGATTCTGCACCTCAACCCGATCAGCGCCGGGCAGGTGCTGTTCGACGGCATCGACATGGCCCACGGCAGCGCCGTCGACATCGCCCGCCTGCGCCATGAAACCGCGATGATCTTCCAAGACCCGTATGCCGCGCTGAACCCACGCCACACCATCGGCGAAACCCTTGCCGAAGTGTTGCGGGTGCAGCACAAAGTCGCGCCGCAGCAGATCGCGCGGCGTGTCGACGAGTTACTCGAGCTGGTCGGCCTGCGCCCTGAATTGGCCGCTCGCAAGCCCGGTTCCCTCAGCGGCGGCCAGTGCCAGCGAGTCGGCATCGCCCGGGCGCTGGCGGTGGAGCCGCGCTTGATCGTTGCCGATGAATGCGTGGCGGCACTGGATGTCTCGATCCAGGGGCAGATCATCAACCTGTTGCTGGAGCTGCAACAGCGCATGAACCTGGCGATTCTGTTCATCGCCCATGACCTGGCCATCGTGCGCCGCCTGTGCGACCGCGTGGCGGTGATGTACCTGGGCCAGATCGTCGAGGAGGGGCCGGTGGAAGCGGTCTTCACTTCACCGCGTCACCCGTATACGGCGGCGTTGATCCAGGCGATTCCCGAGATCGATCCGCATCGGCCGTTGCCCACGGAGCCCTTGCCTGGCGAGCCGCCGAGCCCGCTGAATTTGCCTACAGGCTGTGCTTTTCACCCGCGTTGCCGGTATGCCCAGGCCATGTGTTCCGTGGTGTTGCCGCCGACCCATTTCCTGCACGAGCATCGGTACAGTTGCGTGCTTGAAGAACCTTTGCTTTGACCCCTGCCATTCTTGAACAACCGCCGTTATAAACAAGGAGTTATGACATGCAATCGCGCCACTTGAAGTTGCTCGCCGCCGCCACATTGACCGCCTGGTCGCTGACCGCCGGTCTTGCCCAGGCCGCCGGTGTTCTCACCATCGGTTGCCGGGAAGACAGCACCACGTTCGATCCGATCAAAAGCGCGCAAAACCGCGACACCTGGGTCTTTGCCAACGTCTACGACACCCTGGTGCGCGTGGACAACCTGGGCACCAAGATGGAGCCGGGGCTGGCTGAAAGCTGGGAGATTTCCAAGGACGGCCTGACGTACACGTTCAAGCTGCGTGCGGCGAAGTTCTCGGATGGCTCGCCGATCACCGCGGAGGATGCGGCGTTCAGCCTGTTGCGCATCCGTGACAACAAGGCCTCGCTGTGGAGCGACCCATTCAGCCTGATCGACACGGCCAAGGCCGCCGGCCCGCAAACCCTGGTGGTGACGCTGAAGACCCCGGCGGTTGCCTTCCTCTCGCAACTGGCGTCGCCGACGGTGTCGATCCTGTCGGAAAAGGCCATGAGCAAAATGGGCGAAGACGCCTACGCGGAAAACCCGGTGACCTCCGGCGCGTTTACCGTGGGCGAATGGCGCAAGGGCGATCGGGTGATCCTGAAGAAAAACCCGAACTTCTGGCAGGCCGGGAACGTCAGCCTGGATGGCGTGGAGTGGGTCTCGGTGACCGACGACAACACGCGCATGCGTATGGTGCAGAACAACGAGCTGGACACGGCGATCTTCGTACCGTTCTCCCGGGTTGAAGAACTGAAGAAAGACAAAAACGTGGTGATCCATTCCGACCCGTCCACCCGCGAAGATCACCTGCTGATCAACCACGAGCACGGCCTGCTGGCCAAGCCGGAAGTACGCCAGGCGCTGGACATGGCCATCGACAAACAATCGCTGGTGAAGACGGCCACTTACGGTCAAGGCACCGTGGCTTATTCCTACATCCCCAAAGGTTCGTTGTACCACTACGCCAACAACCTGCAGCGCCCGTATGACCCGACCGCGGCGAAGAAACTGCTGGCCGACGCCGGCGCCAAGGACTTGAAACTGAACTACGTGGTCAACGCCGGCAACGAAGCCGACGAGCAGATCGCGGTGATCATCAAGGACCAGTTGGCCAAGGTCGGCGTGACGGCCAACCTGCAGAAAGTCGACCCGACCCAAAGCTGGCAGATGCTGGTGGACGGTGAGTACGATATTTCGGTGATGTACTGGACCAACGACATCCTCGACCCGGACCAGAAGACCACCTTCGTGCTGGGCCACGACACCAACAAGAACTACATGACCCGCTACAGGAACGACAAGGTCAAGGAACTGGTCGCCGCCGCACGCATCGAGGCCGACCCGGCCAAGCGTGAGCAGATGTATGTCGACCTGCAGAAACTGGCGAAACAGGATGTGAACTGGATCGACCTGTACTACAGCCCGTACATCAACATCTCACGCAAGAATGTGAGCAACTTCCTGCAAAACCCATTGGGTCGCTTCACCCTCGAGGAAGTCGTGAAAAACTAAAGAACACCGCTAAATAAATGTGGGAGGGGGCTTGCCCCCGATGGCGGTGGGTCAGTCACAGATGCAGTGACTGACACCCTGCTATCGGGGGCAAGCCCCCTCCCACATGTGTCGGCCGTTACTGCGCGTCGAACGCTTGCCCGTTGATCCCGCTGCTGTCCGGCCCCATCAGGTACAGGTACACCGGCATGATGTCTTCCGGCGCCGGGTTGTCGGCCGGGTTTTCCCCCGGGTACGCCTGGGCCCGCATGCTGGTGCGCGTGGCGCCGGGGTTGATGCTGTTGGCCCGTACTGGCGCAACGGTGTCGAGCTCGTCGGCGAGGGTTTGCATCAGGCCTTCGGTGGCGAATTTCGATACGCCATAGGCACCCCAATACGCCCGGCCCTTGCGCCCGACGCTGCTGGAAGTGAACACCACCGAGGCGTCCTGGGACAGCTTGAGCAGCGGCAACAGCGTGCTGGTCAGCATGAACATCGCGTTGACGTTGATGTGCATCACCCGCATGAAGTTCTCACCGGACAACTGCTCGATCGGCGTGCGTGGGCCGATGATCGAGGCGTTGTGCAGCAGGCCGTCGAGGTGGCCGAATTCCTTTTCGATCATCGCCGCCAGCTCATCGTATTGATGGGGCAGGGCGGTCTCCAGGTTGAACGGGATCACCACCGGTTGCGGGTGGCCGGCGGCTTCGATCTCGTCGTACACCTGGGCCAGGTTGGCTTCGGTCTTGCCCAGCAGCAGCACGGTCGCGCCATGGGCGGCATAGGTTTTCGCCGCCGCCGCGCCAATCCCGCGACCGGCACCGGTCACCAGGATGACACGGCCTTTGAGCAGTTCGGGACGTGCAGAGTAATCAAACATAAATAGCCTCGACAAAATTCACTAGGTGACCAACACCGAGCTGGAAAACACTGAAGATCCCCTGTGGGAGGGGCTTCATAGGTCAGCAAGACCGGTAGACCATCAGCAACTGCACAGCGCGTTATCCAGCACCTTGCGCAATTCCAGCGGGTGATCCACCACCACATCCGCGCCCCAGTGACGTGGGTTGTCGTCCGGGTGGATGTAGCCATAGGTGACCGCTGCCGTGCGGGTGCCGGCGTCGCGGCCGGACTCGATGTCGCGCAGGTCATCGCCGACGAACAGCACGCTGGCCGGGTCCAGGTTGAGCATCTGGCACGCCAGGATCAGCGGCTCCGGGTGCGGCTTGCTGTTCGTCACGTGGTCTGGGCAGATCAGCAGCGCCGAGCGCTCGGCCAGGCCCAGCTGCTGCATGATCGGCTCGGCAAACCGCAGCGGTTTGTTGGTGACCACGCCCCAGATCAGCTTGGATTTTTCGATGTCTGCCAGCAGCTCGGCCATCCCGTCGAACAACGCGCTGTGGATCGCGCAGCCCTTGAGGTAGCGCTCGAGGAACTCCAGGCGCAGTTCTTCAAAGCCCGGGGATTCCGGGTCCATCGAGAAGGTCACGGCGACCATCGCCCGCGCGCCGCCGGAGATTTCATCGCGGATATGCTGATCGTTGATCGGCGCCAGGTCACGGTCGGCGCGCATCGCCTGGCAGATGGCGATAAAGTCCGGCGCGGTGTCCAGCAGGGTACCGTCCATATCGAAGAGAACCGCTCGCAACTTCACAGGCTTACTCCTCGCGCAGGGTCTGGATCATGTAGTTGACGTCGACGTCGCTGGCCAGCTTGTAGTGCTTGGTCAGCGGGTTGTAGGTCAGGCCGATGATGTCCTTGACGCTCAGCCCGGCCTGACGGCTCCAGGCGCCCAGCTCGGAAGGGCGGATGAATTTCTTGAAGTCGTGGGTGCCGCGCGGCAGCAGCTTCATGATGTATTCGGCGCCGATGATCGCGAACAGGTAGGCCTTGGGGTTGCGGTTGATCGTGGAGAAGAACACCTGGCCGCCGGGCTTGACCATGCGGAAGCAGGCGCGGATCACCGAGGAGGGGTCCGGCACGTGTTCGAGCATTTCCAGGCAGGTGATCACGTCGAACTGCTCGGGCATTTCCTCGGCCAGGGCTTCGGCGGTGATCTGGCGGTATTCGACGTTCACCCCGGATTCCAGCTGATGCAACTGGGCCACGGCCAACGGCGCTTCGCCCATGTCGATCCCCAGCACCGTGGCGCCGCGCTGGGCCATGGCTTCGCTGAGGATGCCGCCGCCGCAACCGACGTCCAGCACCTTCTTGCCGGCCAGGTTGATGCGTTCGTCAATCCAGTTGACCCGCAGCGGGTTGATGTCGTGCAGGGGTTTGAACTCGCTTTCGCGGTCCCACCAGCGGTGGGCCAGGGCTTCGAATTTGGCGATTTCGGCGTGGTCGACGTTGCTCATGGTGGTTCCTCTAAATCGGATAAATCGGTTTGTCGGCCCTGAACACGGGTTCAGGACCGGCGTTATTCGCGGTGCCCGCTGATGCGCTGGCCCCAGGCAATGGCCATGGCGGTCAACTGTGGTTCATCCATGCGGGTCAACTGCCGGTTGTCGAGCAACTGCTTGCCGGCGACCCAAAGGTGTTTCACGCTATCGCGTCCGGTGGCATATATAAGCTGTGAGACCGGATCGTAGATCGGTTGTTGCGCCAGCCCCGAAAGATCAAAGGCGACGATATCCGCCGCCTTGCCGACCTCCAGCGAGCCAATCTCGCCCTCCAGGCCCATGGCGCGGGCGCCGTTGAGGGTCGCCATGCGCAAGGCACGGTGGGCATCCAGGGCGGTCACCGAACCGGAGACGGCCTTGGCCAGCATCGCGGCGGTACGGGTTTCGCCCAGCAGGTCGAGGTCATTGTTGCTGGCGGCGCCATCGGTACCGATGGCCACATTGACGCCAGCCTGCCACAGACGCTCCACCGGGCAGAAGCCGCTGGCCAGTTTCAGGTTCGATTCCGGGCAATGGATGACGCTGGTGTTGCTTTCTACCAGCAAAGCCAGGTCGTCCTCGCTGATTTGGGTCATGTGAACGGCCTGAAAGCGCGGGCCCAGCAGGCCAAGCCGGCCGAGGCGCGCCAATGGGCGTTCGCCGGTCTGCTCGACAGACTGTTGTACCTCGAACGCGCTCTCGTGCACATGCATATGGATCGCCGCGTCCAGCTCCTCGGCGATCACCCGGATCTTTTCCAGGTTGGCGTCGCTCACGGTGTAGGGCGCGTGCGGGCCGAAGGTGATCTTGATGCGCGGGTGATGCTTGAGGTCGCCGAACAACTCGATGCCCTGGCGAATCGCCTCGTCGGCGCTGCTGGCGCCGGGAATCGGGAAGTCGAGGATCGGAATCGCGATCTGCGCGCGCATCCCGCTGTTGTGGACGCAATCACTGGCGACCTTGGGAAAGAAATACATGTCCGAGAAGCAAGTAATGCCACCCTTGAGCTGTTCGGCGATGGCCAGGTCGGTGCCGTCGCGCACGAAGGCTTCATCGACCCACTTGGTCTCGGCGGGCCAGATGTGTTTTTCCAGCCAGGTCATCAGCGGCAGGTCATCGGCCAGGCCGCGAAACAGGGTCATCGCCGCGTGGCCGTGGGCGTTGATCAGGCCGGGGCTGAGCAGCATGCCCGGCAGCTCGCGCACTTCACTGGCGGAAAGTTTCAGCGCCGCGGCCCGCGGGCCGATAAAGGCAATGCGCCCATCGCGGATGCCCAGGCCATGCTCCTTGAGCACCACGCCGGCGGGTTCGACAGGTACCAGCCACGTCGGCAGTAGCAATAAGTCGAGCGGGGCGGCAGTGGAGGTCATCGCAGGCTTCTTCCCGGGCAGCAATAAAAGAAGGGCGAAGTATACCCGAGCGTCCTGGCTGGCGGATCGCTATAATCGGCGGCTTTTGTTCATGAGTGCGGGGTGAGGGATGCGCGATCGACTGTTGGCTGCGGAGAAAGTGAAGGCCATCGATTGGCGCGATGGCGCACTGCACCTGCTCGACCAGCGTGTTTTGCCGTCCCGGGAAAGCTGGGTGACCTGCTCCACGGTCGATGAAGTGGCCGCGGCCATACGCTCGATGGTCGTGCGCGGCGCAGCGGCCATCGGCATCAGTGCCGCCTACGGCCTGGTACTCGCCGCCCGCGAACGGATCGCCGAGGGCGATGACTGGCAGGCTGGATGGGAAGAAGACTACGCACTTTTGGCCGATACCCGCCCGACCGGCGCAAACCTGCTCTGGGCCCTCAAACGTATGCGCGACCGCCTGGACCGTCTCAAACAGCACGCCGATCCGCTGGCGGTGCTGGAGGCCGAAGCCATCGCGATCCATGAGAGCGATCGCGAAGCCAACGTCGTCATGGCTCAGTTGGGCGTCGAGCGGATTCGCAAGCACCAGGGCAACGCCCAGGCGATCCTGACCCATGGCAACGCAGGCGCCCTGGCCACAGGAGGCGTCGGCACGGCCCTCGGCGTGATTCGCGCGGCCTTTCTGGAGGGTCTGGTCGAGCAGGTCTATGTCAACGAAACCCGGCCATGGTTGCAAGGTTCGCGGCTGACGGCGTGGGAATTGGCTGGCGAGGGGCTGCCCGTCACAGTCAATGCCGACTCGGCGGGCGCGCATATCCTCAAGACCAAAGGCGTGACCTGGGTGATCGTCGGTGCCGACTGCATTGCGGCCAACGGTGATGTGATCGGCAAGATCGGCACTTATCAATTGGCGGTCTGCGCCATGCACCATGGCGTGCGTTTCATGGTGGTGGCGCCGAGTTCGACCCTGGACCTGATGATGGCCTCCGGCGATGACGTGGCCCTGGAAGAGCGCGCTGCGGGCGAGTTGCTGGACGTCGCCGGGCAGCGTTTTGCTGCGGATGTGAATGCCTTCAATCCGGTGTTTGATGTGACCCCGGCCGACTTGATCGACGTGATCGTGACCGAAAAGGGTGTTGTCGAACGGCCTGACACGGCCAAGCTCGCCAAGTTGATGTGCCGTAAACGCCTGCATTGAGGGCTTTGGTGGTTGTTAGATTGCCATCGGGAGCAAGCTCCCTCCCACATTTGACTGTGTTCACAATTTGAGTGTGGCAGGGGGCTTGCTCCCGATTGGCCTTGAAAGGCCATAGTTTCTTCGGATCTGCCGCGCAAAAACAGCACCACCCCGGCTCTAAGCCCCTCTCGTCGTCCTCAAGCCTGTCATCCGTCAACTTACTATGCTCCATGCCCGTCAGGGGGATAGGTGCGTGGCGGCGATTGTGATAACATCCGGCGGTTTCCAGGGTCGCCCCGAGGGGCTGCCTTTAACGTGCAGATCCGTGTCATAACTCGTTGATTTGTCGTAAGTCGTTGCCAGGCACCATGCCGGCAGCGGCGAGCTTCGTTCGTCCCATATGGATGTGACGAGGTTTCACCCGAAAAAGGAATCAGGCTTCTCATGGGCGAACTGGCCAAAGAAATCCTCCCGGTCAATATCGAAGACGAGCTGAAACAGTCCTACCTCGACTACGCGATGAGCGTAATTGTCGGTCGGGCACTGCCTGATGCGCGCGATGGCTTGAAGCCCGTGCACCGGCGTGTGCTGTTCGCGATGAGCGAGCTGGGTAACGACTGGAACAAGCCGTACAAGAAATCTGCCCGTGTTGTCGGTGACGTGATCGGTAAGTATCACCCTCACGGCGACACTGCGGTGTACGACACCATCGTTCGGATGGCCCAGCCGTTTTCCCTGCGCTACCTGCTGGTAGACGGCCAGGGCAACTTCGGTTCGGTCGACGGCGACAACGCCGCGGCCATGCGATACACCGAAGTCCGCATGACCAAGCTGGCGCACGAGCTGCTGGCCGACCTGCACAAAGAAACCGTGGACTGGGTGCCGAACTACGACGGCACCGAGATGATCCCGGCGGTCATGCCAACCCGTATTCCCAACCTGCTGGTCAACGGCTCCAGCGGTATCGCCGTGGGCATGGCCACCAACATCCCGCCGCACAACCTCGGTGAAGTCATCGACGGTTGCCTGGCCCTCATCGACAACCCCGAGCTGACCGTCGATGAGCTGATGCAATACATCCCGGGCCCGGACTTCCCGACCGCCGCGATCATCAACGGTCGCGCCGGCATCATCGAAGCCTATCGCACCGGCCGTGGCCGCATTTACATGCGCGCCCGCTCGATCATCGAAGACATCGACAAGGTCGGTGGCCGCCAGCAGATCGTCATCACCGAGCTGCCTTACCAGTTGAACAAGGCGCGTCTGATCGAGAAGATCGCCGAGCTGGTCAAGGAGAAGAAGCTCGAAGGCATCACCGAGCTGCGCGACGAGTCCGACAAGGACGGTATGCGCGTCGTGATCGAGCTGCGTCGTGGCGAAGTGCCTGAGGTGATCCTCAACAACCTCTACGCCCAGACCCAGCTGCAAAGCGTGTTCGGTATCAACGTCGTGGCCCTGATCGACGGTCGCCCGCGCATCCTGAACCTCAAGGATCTGCTGGAAGCCTTCGTCCGTCACCGTCGCGAAGTCGTGACCCGCCGCACCGTGTTCGAACTGCGCAAGGCCCGCGAGCGCGGCCACATCCTGGAAGGCCAGGCGGTTGCGCTGTCGAACATCGACCCGGTCATCGCCCTGATCAAGGCTTCGCCGACCCCGTCGGAAGCCAAGGAAGCGCTGATCAAGATGCCGTGGGAATCCAGCGCCGTGGTGGCGATGGTTGAACGCGCCGGCGCTGATTCCTGCCGTCCCGAGACCCTCGACCCGCAATACGGTCTGCGCGACGGCAAGTACTTCCTGTCGCCGGAACAGGCCCAGGCCATCCTCGAACTGCGCCTGCACCGCCTGACCGGTCTGGAGCACGAGAAGCTGCTGGCCGAGTACCAGGAGATCCTCAACCAGATCGGCGAGCTGATCCGCATCCTCAACAGCGCCGTGCGCCTGATGGAAGTGATCCGCGAAGAACTGGAAGTGATCCGCGCCGAATACGGCGACGTGCGCCGCACCGAAATCCTCGATGCGCGTCTCGACCTGACCCTGGGGGACATGATCCCGGAAGAAGAGCGCGTCGTGACCATCTCCCACGGTGGCTATGCCAAGACCCAGCCATTGGCTGCGTACCAGGCCCAGCGTCGTGGCGGTAAAGGCAAATCGGCTACCGGCGTCAAGGATGAGGACTACATCGCTCACCTGCTGGTCGCCAACAGCCACACCACGCTGCTGCTGTTCTCCAGCAAGGGCAAGGTGTACTGGCTGAAAACCTACGAAATCCCGGAAGCCTCCCGTGCCGCCCGTGGGCGTCCGCTGGTCAACCTGCTGCCGCTGGACAGTGATGAGTACATCACCACCATGCTGCCGGTCGATGAATACACCGAAGGTCACTTCATCTTCATGGCCACCGCCAAGGGCACCGTGAAGAAGACCCCGCTGGAATCCTTCAGCCGTCAACGCAGCGTGGGCCTGATCGCCCTGGAGCTGGATGAAGGCGACGTGTTGATCTCCGCAGCCATCACCGATGGCGAGCGTGAAGTCATGCTGTTCTCCGATGGCGGCAAAGTGACGCGCTTCAAAGAATCCGACGTGCGTGCCATGGGTCGTACCGCCCGCGGTGTGCGTGGGATGCGCCTGCCGGAAGGGCAGAAGCTGATTTCCATGTTGATCCCGGAAGAAGGCAGCCAGATCCTCACCGCTTCGGCGCGTGGTTATGGCAAGCGCACCGCCATCAGCGAGTTCCCGGAGTACAAGCGTGGCGGCCAGGGCGTTATCGCCATGGTCAGCAACGACCGCAACGGCCGTCTGGTTGGCGCGGTACAGGTACTCGATGGCGAGGAGATCATGTTGATTTCCGACCAGGGCACCCTGGTGCGTACCCGTGTCGCTGAAGTATCGAGCCTGGGCCGTAACACCCAGGGCGTGACGCTGATCAAGCTGGCCAACGACGAAACGCTGGTTGGCTTGGAACGCGTCCAGGAACCGTCGGAAGTCGAAGGCGAAGAGCTGGAAGGCGAGGCATTTGACGGCGAGGTGATCGCAACCGGCGATGACAGCGTCGACGAGCCGACCCTCGACGCTGCCGCAGACGAAGAAGAACCGCAGGAATAAGCGGACAAACAGGGGGGCGGATGAAGATTCGCCCCTTGTTGTTTGTCACCTTTGAAATATCAATGCTCCCCCTGTAGGAGCGGGCTTGCCCGCGAAAATCGTCAACGATAACGCGTGCATCCTGGATAAACGCGGTGATCTTGTGTTTTTCGCGGGCAAGCCCGCTCCTACAGGCAGCGTTAGCAGTTAATATTCGATTTATTGCACCACCCCCACCAGATCAGAGTGAGATTGGATGTGAGCAAGAGAGCCTATAACTTCTGTGCCGGTCCCGCGGCGCTTCCTGAAGCAGTCCTGCAGCGCGCGCAGGGTGAACTCCTCGATTGGCATGGAAAAGGCCTCTCTGTGATGGAAATGAGCCATCGCAGTGATGAGTTCGTGTCCATCGCCACCAAGGCCGAGCAGGACCTGCGCGACTTGCTGGACATTCCCTCCGACTACAAGGTGCTGTTCCTGCAGGGCGGCGCGAGCCAGCAGTTCGCCCAGGTGCCGCTGAACCTGCTGCCCGAAGACGGCACGGCCGATTACATCGACACCGGTATCTGGTCGCAGAAAGCCATCGAAGAAGCTGCGCGCTACGGCAACGTCAACGTCGCCGGTACCTCCAAGCCTTACGATTACTTCGCGATTCCAGGTCAGAACGAGTGGAAGCTGTCGAAGGACGCGGCCTACGTACACTACGTGGCCAACGAAACCATCGGCGGCCTGGAATTCGACTGGGTGCCGCAAGTGGGTGACGTGCCGCTGGTGTGCGACATGTCTTCGGACATTCTCTCGCGGCCGATCGATGTGTCGAAGTACGGCATGATCTACGCCGGCGCGCAGAAGAACATCGGCCCGAGCGGCATCCTGGTCAACATCGTCCGTGAAGACCTGCTCGGTCGCGCCCGCTCGCTGTGCCCGACCATGCTCAACTACAAGGTCGCGGCCGACAACGGCTCGATGTACAACACGCCGCCGGCGTTTGCCTGGTACCTCTCGGGCCTGGTGTTCGAGTGGCTCAAAGAGCAGGGCGGCGTTGCCGCCATGGGCAAGCTCAACGAAGTGAAGAAGCGCACCCTGTACGACTTCATCGACGCCAGCGGTTTGTACAGCAACCCGATCAACCTGACCGACCGCTCGTGGATGAACGTACCGTTCCGCCTGGCCGACGACCGTCTGGACAAGCCGTTCCTGGCCGGTGCGGAGGCGCGCGGCCTGCTGAACCTCAAGGGTCACCGTTCGGTGGGCGGCATGCGCGCCTCCATCTATAACGCTGTCGATATCAATGCCATCAACGCGTTGGTGGCCTACATGGCAGAGTTCGAAAAGGAACACGGCTAATGTCTGAGCAAGAACTCAAGGCCCTGCGTGTACGCATTGACAGCCTGGACGAGAAAGTCCTGGAGCTGATCAGTGAGCGCGCGCGCTGTGCCCAGGAAGTGGCGCGGGTGAAGATGGCGTCCCTGGCGGAAGGCGAAGTGCCGGTGTTCTACCGTCCGGAGCGTGAAGCTCAGGTGCTCAAGCGCGTGATGGAGCGCAACAAGGGACCGTTGGGTAACGAAGAGATGGCGCGGTTGTTCCGTGAAATCATGTCTTCCTGCCTGGCGCTCGAGCAGCCGCTGAAAGTGGCTTACCTCGGCCCGGAAGGCACCTTCACCCAGGCGGCAGCGATGAAGCACTTCGGTCACGCGGTGATCAGCAAGCCGATGGCAGCGATCGACGAAGTGTTCCGTGAAGTGGCGGCCGGCGCGGTGAATTTTGGCGTGGTGCCGGTGGAAAACTCCACCGAAGGCGCGGTCAACCACACCCTGGACAGCTTCCTTGAGCACGACATGGTGATCTGCGGCGAAGTCGAGCTGCGCATCCACCACCATTTGCTGGTGGGTGAAAACACCAAGACCGACAGCATCAGCCGCATCTACTCCCACGCCCAGTCCCTGGCCCAGTGCCGCAAGTGGCTGGATGCCCATTACCCGAATGTCGAGCGCGTGGCGGTGTCCAGCAACGCCGAAGCGGCCAAGCGGGTCAAGGGCGAGTGGAACTCGGCGGCGATTGCTGGCGATATGGCCGCGGGCCTGTACGGCCTGACGCGCCTGGCCGAAAAAATCGAAGACCGCCCGGACAACTCCACGCGCTTCTTGATGATCGGCAGCCAGGAAGTGCCGCCGACTGGCGACGACAAGACCTCGATCATCGTCTCCATGAGCAACAAGCCCGGCGCGCTGCATGAACTGCTGGTGCCGTTCCACGACAACGGGATTGACCTGACGCGCATCGAGACTCGTCCTTCGCGCAGCGGTAAATGGACCTACGTGTTTTTTATCGACTTCATCGGCCATCACCGCGATCCGCTGGTCAAAAGCGTGCTCGAGAAAATCAGTCAGGAAGCCGTGGCACTCAAGGTGCTGGGCTCTTACCCGAAAGCGGTTTTGTGAGGCGTTAACATGAGTGGCAACTTCCTCGCCCTGGCGCAGCCGGGCGTGCAACAACTGTCGCCTTACGTTCCAGGCAAGCCTGTGGACGAGCTGGCGCGTGAGTTGAACCTGGACCCGGCGAAGATCGTCAAGCTGGCCAGTAACGAGAACCCTCTGGGTCCAAGCCCCAAGGTGCTGGCGGCGATTCGTGAAGAGCTGGCCGAGCTGACCCGTTATCCGGATGGCAACGGTTTTGCCCTCAAGTCCCTGCTGGCGCAGAAGTGCGGGGTCGAGCTGAATCAGGTGACCCTGGGCAACGGCTCCAACGACATTCTTGAACTGGTCGGTCGTGCCTATCTGGCGCCCGGCCTGAACGCCGTGTTCAGCGAGCACGCGTTTGCGGTCTACCCGATCGTCACCCAGGCCGTCGGTGCCGATGCGCGGGTGATTCCTGCCAAGGACTGGGGTCACGACCTGCCGGCCATGCTGGCGGCGATCGATGCACAGACCCGCGTCGTGTTTATCGCCAACCCGAACAACCCGACCGGCACCTGGTTCGATGCACAGGCACTGAACGACTTCCTACAGGATGTGCCGGAACATGTGCTGGTGGTGCTGGACGAGGCCTACATCGAGTACGCCGAAGGCAGCGACCTGCCCGACGGCCTGGATTTCCTCGCGGCCTACCCGAACCTGCTGGTCTCGCGCACGTTCTCCAAGGCTTATGGCCTGGCGTCGCTGCGCGTCGGCTACGGCCTGTCGACGGCGGTGGTGGCCGATGTGCTCAACCGTGTGCGTCAGCCGTTCAACGTCAACAGCCTCGCCCTGGCGGCGGCCTGCGCAGCGTTGCAGGATGCCGAGTACCTGAAAGAAGGGCGTCGCATCAACGAAAGCGGCATGCTGCAGTTGCAGGCAGGCTTTCGTGAGCTGGGCCTGGGCTGGATTCCGTCCAAGGGCAACTTCATCTGCGTCGATCTCGGCCAAGTGGCGGCCCCGGTGTTCCAGGGCTTGCTGCGCGAAGGCGTGATCGTGCGTCCGGTGGCCAACTACGGCATGCCGAACCACCTGCGCATCACCGTCGGTCTGCCGGCTGAGAACAGCCGCTTCCTGGAGGCGCTGGCCAAGGTTCTGGCCCGTGGTTGATGTCACTGCATTGCAACCTGCTGTGCCTATGATCGGTCGCCTGGTGGTGGTCGGTCTGGGGTTGATCGGTGGTTCCTTCGCCAAGGGCCTGCGCGAGAGCGGGTTGTGTGGCGAAGTGGTCGGCGTGGACCTGGACCCGCAATCGTGCAAGTTGGCGGTTGAGCTGGGTGTCGTCGATCGCTGTGAAACCGACCTGGCGCGCGCATGCCAGGGCGCCGATGTGATCCAGCTCGCCGTGCCGATCCTGGCCATGGAGAAGTTGCTGGCGGTGCTGGCCGGCATGGACCTCGGCCAGGCGATCCTCACCGACGTCGGCAGTGCCAAGGGCAATGTGGTGCGGGCGGCGCAGCAGGCGTTTGGCGAGATGCCCGCGCGTTTTGTGCCGGGCCATCCGATTGCCGGTTCCGAGCAGAGCGGGGTGGAAGCGTCCAATGCGCAGTTGTTCCGTCGGCATAAAGTGATTCTGACGCCGCTGGCGCAAACCGATCCGGCGGCCTTGGCCGTGGTCGACCGTCTGTGGCGCGAGCTGGGCGCGGATGTCGAGCATATGCAGGTCGAGCGCCACGACGAAGTGCTGGCGGCGACCAGTCATCTGCCCCATCTGCTGGCGTTCGGATTGGTGGATTCGTTGGCCAAACGCAACGAAAACCTCGAGATTTTCCGCTATGCCGCCGGTGGCTTTCGCGATTTCACGCGGATCGCCGGCAGCGACCCGGTGATGTGGCACGACATCTTCCTCGCCAACCGCGAGGCCGTGTTGCGCACCCTGGACACTTTCCGCAGCGACCTTGACGCCTTGCGCGACGCGGTCGATGCCGGGGATGGCCACCAATTATTGGGCGTGTTTACCCGTGCGCGGGTGGCGCGTGAACATTTCAGCAAGATCCTGGCACGCCGGGCCTACATGGAAACCGCAGTGAACGCCGACGACCTGACTTTCCTCGCCAACCCGGGCGGCCGCTTGAGCGGGCGTATCCGGGTGCCGGGCGACAAGTCGATCTCCCATCGGTCGATCATGCTCGGTTCGTTGGCCGAGGGCGTGACCGAAGTCGAAGGTTTCCTTGAGGGTGAAGATGCCCTGGCGACCTTGCAGGCGTTTCGCGACATGGGCGTGGTGATCGAGGGGCCGCACCACGGGCGCGTGACCATTCATGGTGTCGGGCTTCATGGTTTGAAGCCGGCGCCGGGGCCGATTTATCTCGGTAACTCCGGCACCTCCATGCGCCTGCTGTCCGGTTTGCTCGCCGCACAGGTCTTCGACAGCGTGCTGACCGGCGATGCTTCGTTGTCCAAGCGCCCGATGAACCGCGTGGCCGAGCCGCTGCGGAAGATGGGCGCGGTGATCGAAACCGGGCCGGAAGGGCGCCCACCGCTGACCATCCGTGGTGGCCAGAAGTTGAAAGGCCTGACGTATGTGCTGCCGATGGCCAGTGCGCAGGTCAAATCCTGCCTGCTGCTGGCGGGCCTGTATGCCGAGGGCAAGACGTCCGTCACCGAGCCGGCACCGACCCGCGACCATACCGAGCGCATGCTGCGCGGTTTCGGTTATCCGGTAGAGGTCGTGGGTGCAACGGCGACGGTCGAGTCGGGCCATGCGCTGGTCGCCACCCATATCGAAGTGCCGGGGGATATTTCCTCGTCGGCATTTTTCCTGGTGGCGGCGTCAATCGCGGAAGGTTCCGAGCTGTTGCTGGAACATGTCGGCATCAATCCGACGCGCACCGGGGTGATCGATATCCTGCGGCTGATGGGCGCGGATATCAGCCTGGAAAACCCGCGCGAAGTGGGCGGCGAACCGGTGGCCGACCTGCGGGTGCGGGCGGCCGCGTTGAAAGGGATCGAGATCCCCGAAGCGCTGGTGCCGTTGGCAATCGATGAATTTCCTGTGCTGTTTGTGGCTGCTGCCTGCGCTGAAGGGCGAACCGTCCTGCGCGGTGCTCAAGAATTGCGGGTCAAGGAGTCCGACCGTATCCAGGTCATGGCCGACGGTCTGCTCGCCCTTGGCGTGAAGTGTGAACCCACCCCCGATGGGATTATCATTGACGGTGGCCTGATGGGCGGTGGCGAAGTGCATGCCCATGGCGATCACCGGATCGCCATGGCGTTCAGCGTGGCTTCGCTGCGGGCAACGGCGCCGATTCGTATCCGTGACTGCGCCAATGTTGCTACGTCTTTTCCGAACTTTCTTACACTGTGTGCCCAAGTCGGCATCCGTGTTGCCCAAGAGGCTCAATTGTGAATATCAAAGCACCGGTGATTACCATCGACGGGCCAAGCGGCTCGGGCAAAGGCACGATCGCCGGCATCCTGGCCAAGCGCCTGGGCTGGTGCCTGCTGGATTCCGGCGCGCTGTACCGCCTGCTGGCATTTGCCGCCCGCAACCACGGCGTCGACCTCACCAACGAAGAATCCCTGAAGCTGCTGGCGGCGCACCTTGATGTGCAGTTCGTCGCTGCGACGGAAGGTCATCCCCAGCGCATCATCCTGGAAGGGGACGATGTGACCGATGACCTGCGTAACGAACAAGTCGGTTCCTGGGCCTCCCAGGTTGCCGCGTTGCCGGCCGTGCGTGATGCGCTGCTGCAGCGCCAGCGGGCGTTTCAGGAACCGCCGGGCCTGGTAGCCGATGGCCGCGACATGGGCACGGTGGTATTTCCCGAGGCGCCGCTGAAGATTTTCCTGACCGCCAGCGCCGAGGAGCGGGCGCGTCGCCGCTACTTGCAGTTGAAGGGCAAAGTGGATGGTGTTAGTCTGTCGAGTCTGCTAGATGAGATCCGTGCACGCGACGAGCGTGATACCCAGCGCGCAGTAGCCCCGCTCAAGCCGGCGGCTGATGCCATACAGCTGGATTCCACGGAGTTGTCCATCGAGCAGGTGTTGGAACGCATCTTGAGTGAAATCGCTATTCGCGATATCGCCGGGTGACCAAGAAGTCTGCAGGGGACCAGTCATAGTCCTGCGGTGCTTCTTTTAATTGAAACTAACCCACACCGTCTGGGGCGTGGAGATGGGCGTATTCTTCGCCCTTATCAACAGGAATTAAAATGAGCGAAAGCTTTGCGGAACTCTTTGAAGAAAGCCTAAAAACCCTGAACCTTCAGGCAGGCTCCATCATCACCGGTGTTATCGTTGATATCGATTACCAAGCTCGCTGGGTAACCGTTCACGCTGGTCTGAAGTCTGAAGCACTCATCCCGCTTGAGCAGTTCTACAACGACGCTGGCGATCTGACTATCAATGTCGGTGACGAAGTTCACGTTGCTCTGGACTCGGTTGAAGACGGTTTCGGTGAAACCAAGCTGTCCCGTGAAAAAGCCAAGCGCGCTGAATGCTGGATTGTTCTCGAAGCAGCCTTCGCAGCTGAAGAAGTGGTCAAGGGCGTTATCAACGGTAAGGTTAAAGGCGGCTTCACTGTCGACGTTAACGGCATCCGTGCGTTCCTGCCAGGTTCTTTGGTCGACGTCCGTCCAGTGCGCGACACCACGCACCTGGAAGGCAAGGAACTCGAATTCAAGGTCATCAAGCTCGATCAGAAACGCAACAACGTTGTCGTTTCCCGTCGCAGCGTCCTGGAAGCAGAGAACTCCGCCGAGCGTGAAGCTCTGCTGGAATCCCTGCAGGAAGGCCAACAAGTCAAAGGTATCGTCAAGAACCTCACCGATTACGGCGCATTCGTCGATCTGGGTGGCGTCGATGGCCTGCTGCACATTACCGACATGGCTTGGAAGCGTATCAAGCATCCTTCCGAAATCGTCAACGTTGGCGACGAGATCGATGTCAAGGTTCTGAAATACGATCGCGAGCGCAACCGTGTTTCCCTGGGCCTGAAGCAACTGGGTGAAGATCCATGGGTCGCTATCAAAGCCCGTTACCCAGAAAGCACCCGCGTGACCGCGCGTGTTACCAACCTGACTGACTACGGCTGCTTCGCTGAGCTGGAAGAAGGTGTTGAAGGCCTGGTACACGTTTCCGAAATGGACTGGACCAACAAAAACATCCACCCTTCGAAAGTCGTACAAGTCGGCGACGAAGTGGAAGTTATGGTTCTGGACATCGACGAAGAGCGTCGTCGTATCTCCCTGGGCATCAAGCAGTGCAAATCTAACCCATGGGAAGATTTCTCTGGCCAGTTCAACAAGGGCGATAAAATCTCCGGCACCATCAAGTCGATCACCGATTTCGGTATCTTCATTGGTCTGGACGGCGGCATCGACGGCCTGGTTCACCTGTCCGACATCTCCTGGAACGAAGTGGGCGAAGAAGCTGTTCGTCGCTTCAAGAAGGGCGACGAGCTGGACACCGTTATCCTGTCGGTTGACCCAGAGCGCGAGCGCATCTCCCTGGGCATCAAGCAACTGGAAAGCGATCCGTTCTCCGAGTACGTTCAAGAGAACGACAAAGGCGCAATCGTTAAAGGCATCGTGAAAGAAGTTGACGCTAAAGGCGCCATCATCACCCTGGCCGACGATATCGAAGCGACTCTGAAAGCCTCCGAAATCAGCCGTGACCGCGTTGAAGACGCGCGCAACGTTCTGAAAGAAGGCGAAGAAGTAGAAGCCAAGATCATCAGCGTTGACCGCAAGAGCCGCGTAATCCAGCTCTCCATCAAGTCGAAAGACGATGCTGAAGAGAAAGAAGCCATCCAGAGCCTGCGCGACAAGCCAGCTACCTCTGAGCCTTCTGCTGGTCCTACCACTCTGGGCGACCTGCTGCGTGCACAAATGGAAAAACAGAACTGAGTTCTGTCAGACCATAGAAAAAGGGCGACTTCGGTCGCCCTTTTTTGTGCGCGACAGGCATGGCGCGTTGCGCGAAGTACAACCAGCTTGGCTGTGCTGGCCTTGCTGGTGACTTGGAGGTGAAAGCCCTCACACACACCCAGCAAGGGGAAGTCTTAGCCAGAGGCAAGGGTGTCGTGGGTGACTGCGAATCTGAAGGAAGCCCGAGGCAAAATGCTGGCCGACGAACAGGAAGCGGACAGAGGTGGCGTAGTGGGGTAAGACTGCGCAAATCGTTAAAGCGCATTACCTGCAAGGAATGCTACTACGTATATCCGACAGCCATAAGCAGGAAGGTCGCGCGAATTACCCTGGGAGATCTACAGGTTTGCCGCTGTTTTGCCGAGCGTCGAGAGGCGGCGGGATGAGCCAGCAGAAATCAGCCGAAGCCGTGGTGGTTATGCCGCCAGTAGGCGTTAGCGTCTCATCGAATGCCGATAAAGCAGAAATCTTTCGATAAGAGGGTTGTCACCCCAAGTCCCGGACGGAATCCGGGGTTTTCGTCTGGGTCGGAGCGCCCATCAAGCCATCGAAACAGCTCACGCCCATGTGGCAGCGGGTCACCGTTGATGCGTGGAACTCGATCTGGAGAAGTTCTTTGATCGAGTGAATCACGATGTTCTGATGGCCAAGATAGATCGTCACATCGAAGATAGGCGCGTACTCAGGCTGATCCGCCGTTACCTTGAAGCGGGATTTATGTCGGGCGGGATCGCCAGCCGACGGCAGGAAGGAATGTCACAAGGCGGCCTCCTCTTGCTGTTGCTGTCGAATATCCTTCTTGATGAACTGGACCGTGAATTGGAGCGGAGAGGTCACCGCTTTGTTCGCTATGTCGACGACGCCAACATCTATGTGTGCAGTTATCGCGCTGGCGAGCGGGTGTTGAGCGCTTCCTGAGCTGGCATCTGAAACTGGCAGTGAATCGGGAAAAGATCCCCGTGGCACGGCCTTGGGTTTGCGATTGCCTGGGTTATGGGGTGAGTTGGCATCAACAGCCGAGGCTAAGAGTGATGATGAGTCTGAACCGCTTGCGTGATCGGCTCAGAATCCTCTGCGGGGAGCACGGGGTTGCAAGATGGTCAGGACTGTTGAGCGAATAAACCGCGTTTTGCGCGGTTGGGCGAGCTACTTTAAGCTGAGTCAGGGTAAAAGGGCCTTCGAAAAGTTGGACGGTTGGGTGCGACACAAACTTCGATGTGTGCTGTGGCGGCAATGGAAGCCGCTCTCTACGAGAATGCACAACTTGGTGCGCCTGGACCTCACGGAAGTCCGTGCCTGCCAATCTGCCGTTAACGGCAAAGGTCCATGGGGAGCTCGGGAGCGTCACATATGAATCAGGCGCTGCCGAAGAAGCTGTGGGGCCGCCTCGGATTGGTTTCAATACTGGATACGAAAAACGGCTTAGCCGCCTAACCTGAACCGCCGTATATGGAGCCGTATGTGCGGTGGTGTAAAAGGGCGGTGGATGTGAATCCGCGTCGTACTCGATGCCTGAAATTTGTTGAAACAATGGCCGGGAGTCAACGTAGTTGATTTTTTGGCTGAAGTCGTCGTAGCGATGCATGTCACATATGAGATATTGGCAGCCTCCAATTAAACTGTGACGTGGATGAGTAGGCATGGTCTGCAGGCGTGTATAAGTTTATAGAGTGATGGTCAAAGTGTTAAATAGTCGATCTGCGTTGTGCTGATCTTAGTGTAAGGGCAACAACTATGCATCCGTCGGGCTGTCGCCGAGGGGTGACAATGGGGGCTGTATCTCTAGGAGTTTAGTGTGGAAAAAATCGTACTGATCGGTTCCTCCGGTCATGCCAAAGTAATTGTTGATATCGTCGAAAAACAGGCGCGCTATAAAATCGTCGGCTTCATAGATAGTTTTAGGCCGTTGGGGGCACAAACGCTCGGCTATGAAATTATTGGCAATGAGGCAGATCTCCCTGGCCTTATCAGCAAGCATGACATCGACGGGGCGATTGTTGCCATAGGAGATAACGCGGTTAGGGAGGAGGTGGCGACTAGAATCGCAATGCTCTGCCCTTGTCTGGCTTTTGTCAGCGCAATACATCCCGCAGCGGTTATCGGAAGCGATGTTTCAATTGGGGCTGGGACGGTAATCATGGCTGGGGCGGTTGTAAATCCAAGCTGCCAGATAGGTGATTTCTGTATCGTTAATACAAAGGCGTCTCTTGATCACGACTCTACAATGCAGGATTTTTCCAGTTTGGCGCCTGGTGTCACCACTGGTGGGAACTGTCAGGTGGGGAGGTATTCGGCTGTGGGGATTGGCGCGAGCTTGCGTCATGGCGTGCACGTAGGTGAGCATGCGGTGGTTGGAGGGCAATCGATGGTTTTGGATGATGTACAGTCCTATACCGTCGCTTACGGTTCTCCGGCTAAAGCTGTCAGGTCTAGGAGACGTGGGGAGAAGTATTTATGAGGTCGCCGGAAGCCCTTTATATTTCCGTACTGCCTGTTTGAAGTTCGCTTGGAGTGGGGATGAGAATGTGCTTCATAGTGGCGTACAGGTTTTTTACGGTTCATACCATGTGAAGTCACCGGGCGGGCTTTTCAAAAACTTGAAGTCGTGCTAAAACCTCTGAAGCGCTGATCTAGCTGCTTGAAAAAGAAGGGAAAAATATGACGAAGTCGGAGTTGATCGAACGAATTGTCACCCATCAAGGGCTGCTTTCATCCAAGGATGTTGAGCTGGCTATCAAGACGATGCTTGAACAGATGTCCCAATGCCTTGCCACCGGGGATCGGATTGAAATTCGCGGTTTTGGCAGCTTTTCGCTGCACTATCGTGCTCCGCGCGTCGGCCGCAATCCAAAGACGGGCCAGTCCGTCAGTCTCGACGGAAAATTTGTACCTCACTTCAAGCCTGGAAAAGAGTTGCGTGACCGGGTGAACGAAGACGAAGAAGAAAGCGTCTGAGTGTTTTTGGAGTGGGAGAGGGTTATGCGTGGGGTTAAGCGAGTTGTAGTTGTGTTGGCGACGCTGATTGTTGTTCTGGTAGTGTTAGCGTTCGTGTTGGAAAATCAGCAGGGTGTTTCCCTTACGTTCCTTGGCCTGGCTACGGGGCAGATGCCGGTATCAGTATTTGTGGTGGTGTCCTTGATTGTTGGTATGTTGGTAGGCCCGCTGTTGGGCGTATTGTTCGGCAATCGAGGTTCCAGGCGCATCCAATAGCTGTCACATCGCCTGTGCTCGAAATCGGTAAGTGGGGTGCGCGACCGCCTGCTAGAAAGCACTCTTGGCCTGGCCGTTTCAGCTGCATTTTGTGTATAGGCGGGCATGGGCTTTGGGCATCGTAAACATCGGTGATGTCGCTTGCGGGCAACCCGTTCAGTGAGCTCCTTTCTTTCTCCTCATCCTAGGTGAGTTGTTTGAGGGTATCCCCTAGTCAGGCAGGAGGCATTCTACAGATATGTCAAGGCTTGTAATATGTCAGAGAGATGGCAGAATGCAATCTGTTCTCGATAACGTGCATTTTGTGCGCTGAAAATCTGGCAGAGACGCTGGGTTTTCACGGTCATCAAAATAAAATAAAAAATACACAATTTGCTCCGCATAACGAGCCCGCAGTTTCTCTTTGAAGGCAGGTTTTTGTTGTGAGTAGTAGCTTCCAAATTCCCCGCGTTTCCTCATCTGATGAAATGGATCTCTACATTTTTTACCGTATGGTATGGCAGCAAAAGGCTCTGATATTGTTGGTCACGGTTGTCGTCGCAGCGTTAGCAAGTGCATATGCTTTCCTCGTGCGTCCGGAATATCAAGTTAGTAGCGTTTTGCGCCCAGCGGCGATCAATGAGCTAGATGCGTTGAATCGCTCTGAAATTTACCAGTTGCCACCTGGTGATGCTTTAACAAAGGTGGGTGCTTCTCTTGAGTCCTATGAGACTCGCCTTGGTTTTTTCAGGGCGAACCAAAAGTTGTTCAAAAATTTTGAACACCCCGGCAGAACTTTGGAGCAAAGTTTTGAAGAGTTTAATTATAACTCAATTAAATTAGTGGTTCCTGATGCCAAGAACGCGGGTTCCTTGAATGCTTATATTAAACTCGTAATGAACTATCCCGAGGGTGTTGCTGGCGTCGCTATTCTAAACGGCTTTGTTCAGTACGCGATTGAAAGTCAGCGTCAGCAAATCGCTGCTGATATGGAAGTGATTGTCAGGAATCGTTTGAGTGAACTTGCTGGCAGGCTCGATGCAGCGCGCTCCAGTTATGATACTGACAAGGCGGCTAAAATCGCTAAGTTGACCGAGGAGGATAATCTCAAGCGGGCTCAGCTGCAGGATGAATTGAAAGCTCTGCGTACCCAGCTGAAAAATCAGCGTGCTGACCAAATTGCGCAGTTGAACGAAGCGATTGGGATCGCGAAATCTCTAGGTATCCAGAAGCCGACCACTCCTTCTTCTCTGGGGGCGGCGGGTGTCCAGGGAAGCCAGCCTGTAATGCGGACAGAGGTAAATAATCAGCAAATCCCCCTGTATTTCATGGGCGTAGATGCCCTGTTGGCTGAGCGGGCTGCGCTGTTGCAACGCAAGTCAGATGACTTCACCGAGGCGCGGATCGCCCAGATAGCCAAGGAGCTTCAGCTTCTGCAGGCTAATCGTGAGGTCGAAGTGCTCAATCAGCGGAAAAACGAAGATCTGTTCCTCAGTGGTGTACAGCCTCTGCGCGCTGAAGAAGTGCGACTGCGCAACCTAAATGTCGATATGAGCGGCTTGAAGCTTGTTACAATTGACAAAAAGGCCATTGATCCGTTGGGACCCGTGAAACCTAAGAAAATGTTGCTCATCATTATCGGAATTGTGTTTGGTTTGATGTTGGGCCTGGTTGCTGCAGTTGTGCGAGGCACCGTCCAAAGTCGCCGTGAAAACAGTTCGGATACGACGTTGCTGCCACATTCATCAATCCCTGCAAAAAAAGCGCTACTGTCGAATGTTGAAGCGCTCTGAGACGGGTACTGTCAAAAGGGGTATTGCCGCGGTCAGGGATGATGGCTTTATGATGTCTATCATGACCGTGTACCCCTGTCACGCTATCTTTATGCGGATTTCGGAACGAAGCTATGATTTAATTCGTTTCATGTCTGATGCGAAGCGATTCGCCTTGGGAGAGCTAACCCGCACACCCGTCACCTGATGCTGCCTGCCTTTGAGTAACGGTAGACCCGCGCAAGGTTGGAGCCAGTGAGTGAGGCTTGATAACAAGAGATCACCATATGACGGGCCATGTACTGACTTTAAAATTTATTTAGTTTAATTGGAGCGTTACGAATGCACCTGCAGAAGCTGGCCAGTGTTACCAAGTTCAAAAGTAAGGAGGCGTTGATCGGGATTGTTGGTCTTGGTTATGTCGGGCTGCCTTTAATGCTTCGTTACAATGCGATTGGCTTTCGCGTACTCGGCATCGATATTGACCTAGAGAAAGTCGACGAGCTTAACGCTGGCAAAAGCTACATCGAGCATATCCCCTCCGCGAAAATTGCTGCCGCACGCAACTCGGGCTTTGAAGCTACTGTCGATTTCAAGCGTGTTGCTGAATGTGATGCGTTGATCTTGTGCGTGCCCACACCGCTCAACAAGTACCGCGAGCCGGACATGAGCTTCGTCATCAACACCACCGACGCGATCAAGCCTTACCTACGTGCAGGTCAAATCGTATCGCTGGAAAGTACTACCTATCCTGGTACTACCGTTGAGGAGCTGCTCCCTCGCGTACAGGAAGGTGGTCTTGTAGTGGGTGAGAACATCTTTCTGGTCTACTCCCCTGAGCGTGAAGATCCAGGCAATCCAAACTTTGAAACCCGCACTATCCCGAAAATAATCGGTGGTGACACGGCGGCGTGCCTGGAAGTCGGTACTGCGCTCTATGAACAAGCTATCGATCAGGTTGTTCCGGTCAGCTCTACTAAAGCGGCAGAGATGACCAAGTTGCTGGAAAATATCCATCGCGCCGTCAATATCGGTCTAGTCAACGAGATGAAAGTCGTTGCTGACCGTATGGGTATTGATATTTTTGAAGTGGTGGATGCCGCAGCCACTAAACCATTTGGCTTTACCGCTTATTACCCGGGGCCGGGTCTTGGCGGCCACTGCATTCCAATCGACCCGTTCTACTTGACGTGGAAGGCTCGCGAATACGGCTTGCACACTCGCTTCATCGAACTCTCTGGTGAGGTTAACCAGGCAATGCCCGAATACGTTGTGAGCAAGTTGGCAGACGGCTTGAATGACCGGGGTAAACCGCTAAAGGGGAGCAAAGTCCTGATACTCGGTATCGCCTACAAGAAAAACGTAGATGATATGCGTGAGTCGCCTTCAGTAGAAATCATGGAGATGCTCGAAGCCAAGGGCGCCACGGTTGCCTACAGTGATCCGCATGTACCGGTATTCCCTAAAATGCGTGAACACCATTTTGACCTCAGCAGTGTAGAGCTGACCGCCGATAGCCTGGCACGTTTTGACGCGGTTGTTCTGGCCACTGACCACGAGAAGTTCGACTACGAACTGATCAAGTCTTCTGCCCAACTGATCGTGGACAGCCGCGGTAAGTACCGTGTTGCCGCACCTCATATTGTAAAGGCGTGATCAAGCCGTCCTGAATGACGCGCGCTCCCGGCTTCCATTCGTGGAATGCCGGGAATCTTCGAATGTTATAGGAAAGACTCATGAAGAATTTTGCTCTTATTGGCGCTGCCGGGTACATCGCGCCGCGCCATATGCGTGCCATCAAAGACACGGGTAACGTGCTGGCTTCTGCGTATGACATCAATGACTCGGTTGGAATCATCGACAGCTTGTCTCCAGACAGCGAGTTTTTTACTGAGTTTGAGCGTTTTCAAGAGCATGCATTTCGATTGAAGCGAGATTCGAGCACAGCGCTTGATTACGTTGCAATCTGCTCACCAAACTATTTGCACCATGCTCACATTGTTGCGGGCCTACGACTGGGCTGTGACGTTATTTGTGAAAAGCCGCTAGTGCCTACCACCGAAATTCTTGATGAGCTTGCGCTCGTAGAAAAAGAAACCGGTAAGCGTGTATTTAACATCCTGCAACTTCGTCATCACCAAGCAATCCTAGACTTGAAGAGCAAGGTCGCCAGTGAGCAAAAAGACGGTAAGTACGAAGTCGAACTTACCTATATGACCTCTCGTGGCAAGTGGTACATGGAAAGCTGGAAAGGCGACCCACGTAAGTCATTTGGCGTGGCGACCAATATTGGCGTTCACTTCTACGACATGCTGCATTTCGTTTTTGGCAAGCTTGAGCGAAACGTCGTGCATTTTGTTAATGAACACAAGGCGGCTGGCTATCTGGAATACGAGAAAGCGAAGGTGCGTTGGTTTCTGACTATCGACGCCAATGATTTGCCCGCCGCGGTTAAAGGTAAAAAGTCGACCTACCGTTCTATTACAGTAGATGGTGAGGAACTGGAGTTCTCGGAAGGCTTTACTGATCTTCATACCACCAGTTACCAAGAAATATTAGCTGGTCGTGGCTATGGTATAGAAGACGCACGCCACTGTGTTCAAACTGTGGAGACCATTCGTGCTTCCGCACCTGTGGCACCGGGCGCTGGTGAGGGTCACCCGATGCTTGCAACCCTGCTACGTTGATTGGTTCTCGTGCTGATAGGATGGCGTTTGCCATCCTTTACGATTTCCAATATTAATAATCTGTAGTGGCTGGTGAGGCGAAAAGTACATTGCTGATGTCAAAAAAAAATAATGACTCGAATGAACACAGTGGTATTAGTTTCAGGGGTGATATTCAAGGGTTGAGAGCGATTGCGGTCTTGGCCGTCATGATTTTTCATGCCAATAGCAGCTGGTTGCCGGCTGGATTCATTGGTGTGGATATTTTTTTTGTGATTTCTGGTTATATTATTTCTTCTGTCCTTCTTAAGGAAGGCAAGGCGCTGAGTTGGAGTCAGTTCTATTGGGCGCGAGTCAAAAGAATTGTCCCGGCCTACCTGGTTATGTTGTCCTTGGTGTGTGTGGTTTCCGCTCTGTTGCTCACACCGGTAGATTTTTCATTTTTTAAAAGCTCTTTACGCTCTGCATTATTGTTTGTGAGTAATCAGTATTACGCTGGATTTGGGGATTATTTTGCGCCGGGCGCGCACGAGTTACCATTGTTGCATACATGGTCGCTGGCAATTGAGATGCAGTTTTATCTGTTTTTGCCGATTATTATTTACTATGTTCCTCGTCAGTTCCTTGCGCCTTTGCTCGGTGTGTTGTCTGTTGCTTTTTTCACATATGCCGAGGTAAAGCTAGGCGCAGCGGATAATCAGAGGCACGTGTATTTCTCACTTCTTGCCAGGGTCCCTGAGTTTCTAGTTGGCGCGCTGATTACGGTAAGTGGCGTTGGTCGATCGTGGTCTCCAAGGCTGTCATTTGTAGTGGGAGTGATTGGCGCTGCATTGTTGCTGTTTTCACTCGTATTTATCGATGAAAAGAACTTTCCGGGATTCTCTTCGAGCTTGCCATGTATTGCCGTAGGTATGATTATCGCTTCCCGGCGCGGTGTGGTTAATAACCTGCTGGCTTTGCCACTGTTAGTTACAATCGGCGCACTGTCCTATTCGCTATATCTCTGGCACTGGCCTGTATTGGCGTTTATGCGTTATTACCTTGGCCAGGATAAGCTCCCGATTGTATGGATCTGCAGCTTCGTACTTCTAACCTATCTGTTGTCATGGGTATCTTACCGGTGGGTGGAAATCCCCCTGAGAAGTCGTTTAGTCAAGATTAGGCGCTGGGTCGTGTTGTCTGCGATTACCGCTTGCTTGATTGCGCTTAGCCTGATTCTGAATCCAATGATTGAAAAGCCTCTGCCTATAGAAATGACCCGATATGCCCCTCCTGACCAGATTTGTCATGGGCGGATCATTGGAGATTGCTTACGTGGTGATCACGAGCAAAGCCAGCCTGTACTCATTATTGGAGACAGTCATGCTGCGCAATTGAACGAGTTTTTCGACGTAGCAGGTGTTTCAGGCAAGTTTTCCGCGAGAGTTATCACCGCGAGCAATTGTGTTCCGATCGCCGAATTCGACGTTGAGCGAATTCCTGATTTTTCCCGTGCTGATTGCCGTTCGCAGATTGCCGCCCTGAAGGGATACATCGATAACGCTAAGGTGATCGTAATAGCCGCTATGTGGCAATGGCATGTCCCTAGTAAAGATTTTATGGCTGCGCTCGCTGATTTCCTAGACACCGCCGCCCAGCGTGATGTGAAAGTCATTGTCCTGGCTCAGGTTCCGATGTTTAACACCAACCTGGTTAGGGTAAAGCGTTTTGCTGCGCTGGGATTGCCGGTGAGTATTGCGGAAAATAGCGAATGGGCAGGCGCCAACCAAAAGGTCTCTGAGCTGGCTAATCGCTACCGCGGGGTGCAGTTTCTTGATTTGTCCCGCAGCGAGTTCTTCCGCGATGCACCCTTTGCACAAGGGCAATTGATCTACATGGATGACAGTCATTTAAATGAGCTGGGGGCGCGGCAGTATGGCCTGTTCGCAGTCCCGTTCCTGAAAGCGGCCCTGGCAGCGTCTTCAGAATGAGACCTGACCGCCATCACATACCATTCGTGGTAGTTCTGCCAGGTGATGGCGGCCTCTCAGTTCACTGCGCGCCGCAAACGGGAATTGATTTTGCGCCGATATTTTTCATTCAAGCTGCTTGATAGCGGGGGGAGGCACGATTATTGTGTGTGCATCCCCGTGCTCGGACTAATTTCACGCCAGAAGCGATAAGCCCAATTGAAAATATTTTCGCAAATGTATGATTTTTATAGGAATAGCTGATTATTTTTCGTTTTTACATGGCGATAAATGTAAGCGGGAAAATGCAAACTCCAGGGTGTCTGCGGTGTGTAATGGGCGCAAATATTTCCACGCTGAGAGTCGCTCGTGGGGATTCCTATCTCTTGGGAAGGCTATGATGAATTGCCAACCGAGCGTGTGCATTTTTCCTGCTGATGCGGGGCACGAATTTTTTATTGAGCAGCAGTTGGTTGGGGTATTGGGTTGTGAGTTGAAATGAATAGCTGAGATTCGATAGTTTGATCTGTCGGATATTAATAGTTAAGCTATTTTTTGGATATGTTGCTTTTGTATGTTAATGATGAGGGCGAAATGGATTATACGGTACATCCAAGTGCGATTGTTGATGACGGGGCTAGTATCGGGCGTGGATCCCGAGTTTGGCATTTTGTACACGTATGTAGCGGCGCCGTAATCGGTGAGGAAGTTTCTCTCGGGCAAAACGTCTTCGTTGGTAATAAAGTCGTCATTGGCGACCGATGCAAGGTTCAAAACAATGTTTCGGTGTACGATAATGTTACATTAGAAGAGGGGGTGTTTTGTGGTCCTAGCATGGTGTTTACAAATGTCTATAACCCCCGATCACTGATTCAGCGAAAAGATGAGTACCGTAATACGCTTATACAGAAAGGTGCGACGCTTGGCGCTAACTGCACGATAGTGTGTGGTACTACAGTTGGGCGTTACGCTTTTGTTGGTGCGGGTGCTGTGGTAAATAGAGATGTGCCGGCATATGCTTTAGTGGTCGGCGTGCCTGCTAAGCAGATTGGCTGGATGAGTGAGTTTGGCGAGCAACTTGACCTTCCGTTAAATGGGGAAGGGGCGGTGAAATGTCAGCATACAGCCGCGGTGTATGTGTTGTGTCAAAATGAACTAAAAAAAATGGACGCTTAAATGATTGAATTCATTGATCTAAAAACTCAGCAAGCCAGAATAAAAGATGAAATAGATTCGGGTATACAAAAAGTCCTGGCTCATGGCCAGTATATACTCGGCCCAGAAGTCTATGAGTTAGAAGATCGGCTGAAAGAATTCGTTGGCGTTAAATACTGTATTACCTGTGCAAATGGAACAGATGCGCTGCAGATCGTTTTGATGGCGCTGGGGGTAGGTCCGGGGGACGAAGTAATCACCCCAGGGTTCACCTATATTGCTACGGCGGAAACGGTGGCACTGCTTGGCGCAAAGCCTGTGTATATCGATGTCGACGCAAAAACGTATAACCTCGATCCTACGTTGCTGGCTGCTGCGATCACGACCCGCACGAAAGCTATTATTCCTGTATCGCTTTATGGCCAATGCGCTGACTTTGACGCGATTAACTCAGTCGCCGAGAAGTATGGCATTCCTGTTGTTGAAGACGCGGCGCAAAGCTTTGGTGCTATTTACAAAGGTCGACGCTCCTGCAACCTGAGCAAGGTTGCGTGCACAAGCTTTTTCCCTAGTAAGCCTCTGGGCTGTTATGGCGATGGCGGCGCGATCTTTACCAATGACGATAGTCTAGCAACTATCATTCGACAGATTGCCAGACATGGACAGGATAGGCGCTACCATCACATTAGAGTAGGTGTGAACAGCCGTTTGGATACTCTTCAAGCATCCATTTTACTGCCAAAGTTAAAGATTTTCTCTGACGAGTTGGAGCGTCGTGAGGAGGTGGCTGGCAGATACAATGATTTATTCAAAGCGTCCGGTAAGTTTTCACCTCCCTTTGTCGAATCCTACAATTCGAGTGCGTGGGCGCAATATACCTTGCGTGTCGAAAATCGAGAGGAATTGCAGAAAAAACTCAGTGACGTTGGAATTCCTACGGCAGTTCACTATCCGATTCCTCTGAACAAGCAACCAGCAGTTGCTGACCCGGATGCAAAGTTGCCAGTGGGTGATCTTATTGCCGATCAGGTAATTAGCTTGCCGATGGGGCCATACTTGAGTGTGGAGGATCAAAAGAAAATCGTCGAAGTAGCCATTAGCTAATGTCGGCATGAGCAGGCGCCTTTTTATGGTGATAGTGTTGGTGGCGGATGAAAAACTGCCTGACACACGTCGAATTAAGGCGCAGCCCTCAAACAGATCTTAATTGTCCAACACATACAATAGTGAATATTTTTTAATGAGGCTCATCTTAAAGAGTGATTATTGGAGAAGTATAGCCTCGGTACTGACCGGGTCGGCGATTGCCCAAATCATCCCCATTCTAGGTGCTTTGGTCATCGCGAGGCTCTATTCGCCCGGTGAGTTTGGTGTTTTTGCTTCGTGGTTGGGCGGTGTGGTCTTTTTGGGCGTACTCGTAACCGGCAGGTTTGAGACCGCACTGGCTATCGAGCAGGACGGGGAACCCCGAGGTCATGCTGCCTATGCAGTGCTGGTCACGTCACTTATGGTCGCTTTCGGTTTGATGTTTGCGATTTTGGTACTGTCATATGCGTTCCCGGCAATCACCCAGAGTATTTCCACTACGTTACTACTATGTGCCGTCCCTACTGCCCTCACTATTGGCGTTCTCCAGACTTGGCAATCTTGGGCGGCCGCAGAAGGCAATTATGGCCAGCTTTCGAGAATGAGAATCTGCAGCGCGTCGGCGATCACCCTTTTACAAATTGGGTTGGGCTGGATTCAGCCAAGCGCCACAACGCTCGGTGTTGGCTATTTTCTTGGCGGACTGATTGCTTGTGGCATCGCCATGAAGCTCATCCCGCTTCGTGTCCCTGGTCAGGATGCAACTAAAGTAAAAAAAATCAAAGAGTTCTGGTCCCGTCAGCGTAGGTTTCCACAATTTTCGCTACCTGCGGATGCGATAAATTCCGCAGCTGCGCAGTTGCCCATTATCATTGTGGCGCATCGATATGGGGCTGAGGTGGCTGGGTTGCTGGCCATGACATTGCGGATTCTAGGCGCTCCGCTTGGCCTGTTGGGGAAGTCGGTGCTGGACGTTTTCAAACGGCATGCCGCTTCCCACTATCGGCAATATGGAGAGTGCAGCGATATGTATATTCGCACGCTTAAGGTGTTGTCCGTTGGTTCATTAATATTTGTCGTAGCTATGTTATTTTTGAGTGAGTCGCTTTTTGTTGTGTTTTTTGGAGAGAAGTGGCGTTTCTCTGGAACCATCGCTACTTGGATGTTGCCCTACTTTGCGTTGGCATTTATAGCCAGTCCTCTGAGCTATATGGTTTACATCGCTGGTAAGCAAAATCTTGATTTGATGTGGCAGTTGGCTCTACTGGCGATGACTGTGACCGCGTTGAGCGTCTTTCAGAATTACGCGACGGCGTTGAAGATTTACAGTGCTGGATATGCTGCTTTGTATTTCGTTTACATAGCCATGTCGTATCATTTCAGCTTGGGTGAGAAAAGATGATTGTTATTGTCGATTACGATATAGGCAATGTGGCCGCTGTATCGAACATGCTGATGCGTTTGGGTATTCGATCGCTGATCACCTCAGATGCGCAGGAAATTGAGAAGGCAAGTAAAATCATTCTGCCTGGTAATGGCTCGTTTGATGCCTGCATGAAAAATTTAAAAGCCAGTGGTCTGATTGGTCTGTTGGAAGGCAAGGTGTTGGGGCAACATACTCCACTCTTGGGGATCTGCGTGGGCGCCCAGATGCTGGGCAAGAGTAGCTCTGAAGGAAATGAAGCTGGTCTTGGATGGCTCGATATGGAAGTGAAAAAATTTCCCGAAATAGAAGGTTTACGCGTACCTCACATGGGTTGGAATGACGTATTTGCGTCCGCTGGCGTACGACACTATTTGACGGATGATATTGAGAACGATGCCCGATTCTATTTCGTGCACAGCTATTTTATGCAACCTGCCGACCCACGCAATGTTATATTGACTGCGAAGTATGGTCTAGAGTTCGCGGCTGGTGTTGCACAGGGGAATATATGCGGCGTCCAGTTTCATCCTGAAAAAAGTCATCGCTTTGGCAAGCGCCTTTTAAATTCTTTTGCGCGAGGACTATAAATGCACCGCCCACGCATAATTCCTTGTTTGCTGATAAGCGGCAATGGCTTGGTAAAAACCAAAAAATTCAAGGATCCGACGTATATCGGCGATCCTGTTAATGCTGTCAGAATTTTTAGTGACAAGGAAGCGGATGAGATCGTTGTTCTTGATATCGATGCATCGAAAAATCAAGTCGAGCCCAATTATCAGTTGATTGAGGAGATAGCGGGGGAGGCCTTTATGCCTCTGGCATATGGGGGAGGCATTAGGACTATTTCCCAAGTCAGGCAGTTGATCAGGTTGGGTATTGAAAAAGTAGTAATAAACACTGCATCGGTTGAGTCAAAAGGGCTTATAAGGGAGGCTGCGGATATATTTGGAAGCCAGGCGATTGTTGGTGCTGTAGATATTAAGAGGAATATATTCGGTACCTATAAATTCTATGTGAGGTCTTCAACGGTCGAAGTGAAGTGCAGCTTGGACGAGCACATCGATCATTTGGTATCCGAGGGCGTCGGCGAAATTTTTATAAATAATATTGATCGTGACGGCACGATGAGCGGTTATGACTTAAACCCTATTTTGCGTACCACCAGTAGAGTTAATGTTCCCGTGGTCGCGTGTGGAGGTGCAGGGTCTATCGAAGATCTAGCGAGTGTCATTCGAGAAGGGCGTGTCTCGGGGGCAGCAGCGGGTAGTATGTTTGTTTTTCACGGTAAGCATCGCGCGGTCCTAATCAATTACCCTAAAAGCATTCAGTTATAGTATGGGCAATGGGCGTTTGATCAAAGCAAGCGTAATTAACTCAATGGTGTTGGGAGTCATTGGGTTGTTTATAATGATTTCGTACGTCCTGCAGCTGCAGCAGGATAATGAATATATAGGCTATACACATATAGATGCGGATATGGCCTACATGTTCCGCGTCCTGTGCGGGGTAGTCTTGCTCGGTGTATTATTACCTAAGAAAATTATCAGGCCGTCTGATTTTTTTTCGTTCCTATATGGTTTTTTTGTTTTACTCCCTTATGTGATGTTAAGTTCCGTACGCGGAAATGTAGCGATTGAAGAGTTTTTCATGCTTTTCTCGGTATTGGTGCTACCTCTTTTGATCGTCAAGCTAATGGTCATTAGCATGCCAGTCATCCGGGTGCCTGGAATTCTAACTCAAGGTAGTGTGATCTTTATTCTTTGTTCTCTTGTCGCGGTCGGTATTGCCGTTGCGTTGTCTAACCCGACCGCGTCTGCAGGCTTTGACTTCTCTAGTGTGTATGAGCGCAGGTTGGAGGGGCGGGAGATATTTATTTCAGGCTCTCTCTTTTCCTATATCAGTTCTGCAATCATTAATGGGGTTTCGCCTTTTATTGCTTTCTGGGCATGCTGGAAGAAAAAACACTGGCTAATGATAGTGCCAATGTTGTGCTGGTTGACATTTTTTTACTTGTTGGGAGTTAAGGCGCCTCTGTTAGCTATCGGTGTGGCTGCTCTTCTGGGAGTGGCGGCAAACAAGGCGAAGATAGTTTTTTTTATAAAATATGTATATTGGCTTGTGGTTGGGGCGTTTTGCATATTTATTATTGAATACAGCCTGAATGGCTACTCTTATGTAGCCGACTATTTCATTCGTAGGTCGTTTACCGTTCCACCATGGGTGATGTCATCTTTTTTTGAATTTATGAGTTCAGACCATACCTCCTGGACGCTGTTGGGTGGAGCGATTGAGGATAAGCCCGTCAGCCTTCTTGTAGGCGAAAATTTTCTAGGTATGGAAGGTCTTAATGCCAATACCAATGCATTTGTCTATAGTTTAGGGGCAGGAGGGCTGCCGTACTATTTTCTGACAATCGTGATGGTAGGCGTTGTTTTTCTTATATTGGATTCTGCATTTCTATTGAAAAATAATCCTAGCTTTATATGTCTTGGCTTCTCTTATGCCATCTTAGTCGTTGAGCAGGCCGCTACAACCGCGTTGCTATCATCTGGAATAGGTATGTTGATGGCGCTCTTGATCTTCTCTAAACGAAATGTGGACAGTACTTATGCTGCAAAATGACACATATAGGATCTGCACCAAGTGTGTAATGGATACCTCTGATAAGGAGATTACCTTTAATGAGGAAGGTGTCTGTAATCACTGTTTGAAGTTCGATCTGGTTTCTAAGAGCAGTTGGTTTCCTAATGAGGCCGGGGCTGCGAAGTGGGCGCAAATTATTGAAGAGATAAAACAGGCCGGAAAGGGGAAGGAGTATGACTGTGTCCTGGGGTTAAGTGGCGGCGTTGATAGTTCTTACTTGGCGATAAAGGTGAAGGACTGGGGGCTCCGTCCGCTGGTGGTTCATGTAGATGCTGGATGGAACAGTGAGCTGGCGGTTGCGAACATTGAATCCATCGTCAAGCATTGCGATTATGATCTTCACACGCATGTGGTCGATTGGGAGGAAATGCGTGATTTACATCTTGCGTACATGAGAGCCGGCATCTCTAACCAAGACGTTCCTCAAGATCACATATTTTTCTCGAGTCTTTATCACTTCGCCATAAAGAATGGTATTAACTGCATGATGTCTGGCGGAAATCTAGCGACGGAAGGGGTTTTTCCAGAGTCGTGGCACGGGACTGCAATGGATGCCATTAATCTGAAGGCAATTCATAAGAAATTCGGTACCCGCAAGCTTAAGAATTATAAGACTATCAGTTTTTTTCAGTATTATATTTGGTACCCGTTTATAAAAAAAATGCGTACTGTGCGGCCCTTGAATTATATGCCATACGATAAGGAACAGGCGCTGCAAGAGTTAAGGGATACTGTTGGCTACAAGCCATACGCCCGTAAGCATGGCGAGTCGCAGTTTACTAAGCTATTTCAGAATTATTATCTTCCCAAGAAATTTGGCTACGATAAGCGTCGCCCACACTTGGCTAGCCTGATAGTTTCCGGTCAGATGAGCAGAGAAACGGCGCTAGAGAAGCTCGAGGATCCACTATATGACTTGGATGAGCTTGAGCTTGATATTGCTTATTTTTGCAAAAAATTGAGGATCTCTAGGGCCGAGTTCGATGACCTGATGAATGCTCCGATTCATAGTCATACTGATTTTTCCACCTGGAATGGGCGATATCGAACTCTGAAGCTTGTACAAAGAGTGATTGCTCGTTTAACGGGGCGGCGATTTAGCGTGTACTCCTGATGCCACGTGTTTTTAACATTCAACGTTCGGAAGTTTTATCATGAAAGTATGTCACCTGACATCGGCGCATCCTCGTTTTGATAGTCGAATTTTCTTCAAGGAGTGTGCGTCCTTGAAAAATGCCGGATATGAAGTGTCGCTAGTTGTGGCCGATGGTATGGGTGAGGAAGTTAAAAACGGAATCAATATTCATGATGTTGGCAGGTCCAGAGGCAGACTGAATCGGATGTACGCTACCACTCGAAGGGTGTTCCAACGAGCAATTTTGGTGGATGCCGATATTTACCATATCCATGATCCAGAGCTGATCCCGGTTGGCAGAAAGCTGCTGCGTCGTAATAAAAAAGTAATTTTCGATGCACACGAAGATCTGCCAAAGCAAATTTTAGCTAAATCTTACATGAACGTTGTGGTTAGACATGTGCTTTCCCGCGTATTTTACTTGTACGAACATATTGTCTTGTCAAAATTTACCGGGGTCATAGCGGCAACGCCTTTCATCAGAGATAAGTTTTTAAGAATTAACTCGAATGTTGTTGATATCAATAATTTTCCTATCTTGGGTGAATTGACCGATGGCGCGCCAGCGCAACAAAGTCTCAGTCCCAATGTTTGTTATGTCGGCGGTATTTCGAAGAATCGCGGGATCTTGGAGATTATCGACGCGGTGGGGCGTAGCGCGCATGACGTCAAACTCTTGCTAGCCGGTGTGTTTTCAGAGCCTGCTGTCGAGTCGCAGGCTCAAGGCATGCTCGCTTGGAAGAAGGTGGACGCTTTAGGTTATCTGGATAGAGAGGGCATTAGAGACGTCTTGCAGCGTTCTTTGGCAGGGCTGGTCACTCTTCATCCGACCATCAATTACATTGATGCGCTGCCGGTTAAGATGTTCGAGTATATGAGTGCGGGCGTACCCGTCATTGCTTCAGATTTTCCGTTGTGGCGTAGTGTTGTGATCGAGAGTGAATGTGGCCTGTGTGTTGATCCTCTTGATAGTCAGTCCATCGCACGTGCAATTGATTTCTTATGCGAGAATCCTGAGCAGGCGCGAATAATGGGAAGCAATGGTCAGCTAGCTATAAAAAACAAGTATAATTGGCAGATAGAAGAGCGGAAATTGCTCAATTATTACAAAGCACTCGGTAGATAAGTGCTGCCCTCCATTGAGCGCCTTGGAGGGGTTGAATTTAGATTGCGCCTTGCCATTATTTATGGTTAGGGGCGTCGCGTTGGTAGAGCGCTGATGGGGCTGAATATCTCCGATCAGCATCATGATTTTATAGGGTTTAAACTATGTGCGGGATATTTGGTATTGTTTCTTCATCCGCCGTGGTCGAAAAGGATTTGGCTTTTTTGGCTCGGCATGCGATGCAACGTGGTAGAGATTCAAGTGGTTTTTTGATGTGGGACTCGTCCACCTATAAAGCTACAAGAGCCGACTACGATGTTGTCTCACTCTTGAAGCGAAATCCGGTAAAAAATGCCACCTTGGTGGTAGGCCATAGCCGCTTGATAACTAATGGGCTTTCCGATAATCAGCCAGTCGTGCGTGAAAATATCTGCGTATTCCATAACGGTATCATTGTGAATGATGCTGAAATCTGGGATCAGATCACGCCCGAGCGCAAGTTGGAAATCGACAGTGAGGTTATCGCCGCTATTACCGAGCAATACCTGGCTAATAATGTCGATCTGAGCGGCCTTGCCGCTGCGGTCCTTTCTCTTTGTAAGGGCGTGGTTGCGTGCGCAATCCTTTTGCCTGAGCGTGGAAAGGCATTGATTTTTTCCAACAACGGCAGTCTGTACGTAGGCGAATCAAATGGAAATGTCTGTTTTTCGTCCGAGCGCTTCCCGCTAGCTGAAATCGGTTGTACCTCTATCAAGCAGGTACGTGAGGATGCGGTAGAAATTGATATCCCTACCTCATCGAAACTGACGGTGTCTGATGATAACCGTCGTGTTCACAACCTGATTCCGCCGTTTAAATTTAATCAGATCGAGGAGAAGTTGCTAGAGTTCAACACTCCCGAATTGCGGCGCTGCACCAAATGCATTCTTCCGGAGACCATGCCTTATATTACATTTGACGCGATTGGCGTATGTAATTATTGCAACACTTACAAGCTTCGGAATGTACCTAAGCCGAAGCAGGAAATCTTTGATCTGGTAGCGCCTTATCGCCGTAATGGTGCACTGGATTGTATTGTGCCCTTTTCCGGAGGACGCGATAGTTGTTACGGTTTGCACTTGATAGTTAAAGAGCTGGGCATGAATCCAGTGACGTATACCTATGATTGGGGAATGGTCACGGATTTGGGGCGCCGCAATATCAGTAGGATGTGTGCTGAGCTGGGTGTCGAAAATATTATCATTGCTGATGATATTGACAAGAAGAGAAATAATATTGCAGTCAACTTGAAGGCTTGGCTGAAATCTCCGCACCTCGGGATGATTAGTATTCTGACCGCAGGTGACAAACACTTTTTCCGTCATGTGGAGACCGTTAAGCGTCAAACAGGTGTTGGTTTGAACTTGTGGGGTGTGAATCCATTGGAAGTTACACACTTCAAAGCAGGCTTTCTGGGTATACCGCCTGACTTTGAGGAAAAGCGTGTTTACATGCATGGTTGGCAAAAGCAGGTTGAGTACCAGAGCCTGCGCTTCAAGGCTATGTTGAAGAGCCCTGGCTACTTTAATTCGTCCCTCTGGGATACGTTGTCCGGTGAATATTACAGAAGTTTTACCGAAAAAAAAGATTACTATCATATCTTTGATTACTGGAGCTGGGATGAGAAAACCATCGATGACACATTGATTGGTGAATACGATTGGGAGACGGCTGTCGATACCAGCACTACCTGGCGCATCGGTGATGGCACGGCGGCGTTCTATAATTATATTTACTACACAGTTGCGGGTTTCTCTGAACATGATACGTTCCGCAGTAACCAGATTCGTGAAGGTGTCATGACGCGTGAGCGAGCACTTGAACTTGTACGAGATGAAAATCAACCAAGATATCAAAATATACGCTGGTACCTTGATGCTTTAGGTATGGATTTTAGTGATGTTATAAAAACTATAAACTCTATACCAAAACTGTACAAATTTTAAGTCGGCCTGATTTTGATGAATAAGACATTCTGGTACATCACAAAGTATTTCTCTCCGAAAACCGCCAGCAGTCCGGGGGGGCGCGGCTGGTTTCTGGTTGAAGAAATGCAGAAGGCCGGTTGTGAGGCTGTAGTCATTACGTCTGACTCGAACAATTTGGTCGACGTTCCCGAGTTGTCCCGACGGGTGACCACGCAGGAAGTATCTGGCGTGAAAATTGTTTGGCTTAAAACCTTGAAGTATTCCGTTGCCAAATCATCTCGCAGGATTTTGAGTTGGCTTCACTTCGAATGGAATATTCTACTTCTGGATAAAAAAAGACTTCCACGTCCTGATGTTATCGTTGTCTCCAGTTTGTCGCTTTTCACGATACTTAATGGGTTGTTGCTTCGGCGGAAATACAAGTGTCGATTGGTGTTTGAGGTCCGCGATATTTGGCCGCTCACCATCATTGAAGAGGGAGGATTCAGTAAAGATAATATTTTTGTCAGAGGCTTATCCTTTCTTGAAAAAATGGCTTATAAAAAGTCAGACGCTATTATCGGTACTATGCCCAATCTCGCTGAACATGTGAAGAACGAGATCGGGCACGAGCGTCCGGTATTTTGTATTCCGATGGGAGTGAGTGAGGATCACCTTAGTCAAACCAAGACATTGACTGATGACTACCAGAGTACGTTTTTCTCGGTGCCAAAATTCAGAATTGTCCATGCGGGTACTATTGGGATCACCAATGCGCTTGAGCCTTTTTTTGAGGCTGCTGAAGCGCTCAAAGATCATGGCGACATAGAGTTCGTGATGGTCGGGGACGGAGCTCTTAAAGAACAGTTTCAAAAAACGTATGGGCATTTATCGAACCTGGTTTTTGCTCCAAAAGTTTCCAGGGATAGAGTACAGGCTGTGTTGGTTAACGCCGACATACTGTATTTTTCGGTCTACCCTTCAAAGGTCTGGGATTACGGACAATCTTTGAATAAAGTAATCGATTACATGCTTGCGGGTAAGCCGGTTGTTGCTTCATACAGTGGCTACCCTTCTATGATCAATGAGGCGGACTGTGGTGTTTATGTTCCGGCAGGTGATGTAGAAAGTTTGGTAACTTGTATTCTAGAGATGAAATCCCGAACCCCCATTGAGCGTGAAGAGATGGGTATGCGCGGGCGGCAGTGGCTGTTGGATAGACGAAATTATCCTAAGTTAGCCAAGGACTACATGGATGTGATATTCGAGGGACACCATTCATGAAGCGGTTCTTTGATGTCCTGCTATCCATTCTTGCACTATCGGTCTTATGGCCGGTCATGGTGTGGACAGCATGGGCAGTTCGCAAGAAACTTGGAACACCGGTTATTTTTCGCCAAGTCCGGCCAGGCTTACATGGGAAGCCATTTGAGCTTGTCAAGTTTCGTACGATGCGGGACGCGGTTGATTCACAGGGCAACCCGTTACCTGACTCAGAACGGATGACACCATTTGGCCAATTCCTTCGCTCCAGTAGCCTGGACGAACTGCCTGGTTTGTGGAGCGTTATCAAGGGCGATATGAGCCTCGTAGGGCCTCGGCCGCTGTTAACTGAATATCTTCCTTTATATACAGCTGAACAGGCTCGCCGTCATGATGTTCGTCCGGGGATTACCGGTTGGGCACAAGTGAATGGACGCAACTCTTTGAGCTGGGAGGCCAAGTTCGAACGGGACGTGTGGTATGTTGATAACCACAGTATCTGGCTAGATGCAAAGATCATCATTATGACGGTGAAGAAAGTGTTTGTCCGCGACGGTATCAGTGCTGAAGGTGAGGCGACCATGTCTCGTTTTCGTGGTAGCGAAAAGAGATAAGCAATGTAGCGATCCATAAACCCCACTTTTTAAGATGCGGGTTTGATGATTACCGTCGTATCTCTGGCGTGCAGTTCCACGGTAAGCGCTCCACGAACCCCACATTCAAAGCCACGATTTGATGCCTGATGCTGTGCTCCCGATTTCTTTCCGGAGCCAGCACCTCATGATGCGTCCCGACGCAAAAGTCGAAAAAGTCTATCTGTACCCCAAGCCCGTCGACTTCCGAAAATCCATCGACGGCCTCGCCGCTCTGGTCGAACTGGACATCAAGGTCGCGGTGTTTGATCCGGTGCTTTTCGTCTTCCTCAACAAGCCTCGAAACCGAGTGAAGATTTTGTATTGGGAACGCAACGGCTTTTGCCTTTGGCTGAAGCGCCTGGAGTCCGAGCGTTTCAAAACGTCGCCGGATTGTTCGGATGAAGCCATCGTGCTGACGGTTCAAGAGCTCAACTGGTTATTGGACGGTTTTGATTTGTGGCGCAACCGGCCGCATCAAGTTTTGACGCCTCGATTCGTCGCCTGATTCGGTATAATCCACGGCATGATTTCCATGCCCAAAGACCTTCCTGACGACCCTGTTTTGCTCAAGCAACTGCTTGAGCAAATGCTGAGTGAGCGCGAGTCGGATAAGGGCAAGATCGTTCATCTTGAAGAAGAAAACGCGCTGTTGCGTCAGCACCTTTTCGGGTGCAAGTCAGAGCAGACAGCCGATCCCGCGACCCCGCAAATGGCCTTGTTCAACGAAGCTGAAAGCGTGGCCGAGTCTGTCGACGAAACGGTTGAAGAAGAGGTCGTAGCGCCGAGCAAACGACGAGGCAAGCGCAAGCCTCTGCCCGCCGATCTTCCACGTATCGAAGTCATTCACGAACTGCCCGATCACGAGCTGACCTGTGCCTGCGGTTGCCGTAAACACAGTATTGGCGAGGAAATCAGCGAGCAGCTCGAGATCGTGCCGATGCAAATCCGCGTGATCAAACATGTGCGCAAGGTCTACGCCTGCCGTAGCTGTGAAACCGCGCTGGTCACCGCCGACAAACCGGCGCAGCTGATCGAAAAGAGCATGGCTAACCCCAGCGTTTTGGCGATGTTGCTGACGACCAAATACGTCGATGGCCTGCCCCTGCATCGCTTCGAAAAAGTACTCGGTCGCCACGGCGTCGATATTCCACGACAAACCTTGGCACGCTGGGTTATCCAGTGCGGCGAACACCTGCAACCCTTGCTCAACTTGATGCGTGATCGACTGCTGGAAAGTCGCGTCATCCACTGCGACGAAACGCGCGTGCAGGTGCTGAAAGAGCCTGATCGAGAGCCGACCAGTCAATCCTGGATGTGGGTGCAAACCGGCGGGCCGCCGGATCAGCCTGTCATCCTTTTTGACTACTCGACCAGCCGGGCGCAGGAGGTTCCATCGCGCCTGCTCGAAGGTTATCGCGGCTACCTGATGACCGATGATTACGCTGGTTATAACGCCTTGGGCGCGCAATCCGGTGTCGAACGTTTAGGCTGTTGGGCACATGCGCGACGCAAGTTTGTTGAGGCGCAAAAGGTGCAGCCTAAAGGCAAAACCGGGCGTGCTGATATCGCCCTGAATCTGATCAACAAGCTTTACGGTATCGAGCGAGATTTAAAAGAAGTCGGCGATGAACATCGCTACGAAAGCCGCCAGCAAAGCAGCCTGCCGGTGTTGGCGCAGTTGCAAGCATGGCTGGAGAAAACCCAGCCACAAGTGACGGCGCAAAATGCACTGGGCAAAGCCATCAGCTACCTGGCCAGCAACTGGATCAAGTTGGTTCGCTACACCGAAGCCGGTTACTTGCCGATCGACAACAACGCCGCCGAGCGTGCGATCAGGCCCTTCGTTATCGGGCGTAAGAACTGGCTGTTCAGCGACACACCCAAAGGCGCAGCGGCCAGTGCTCAACTTTACAGTTTGGTCGAGACGGCTAAAGCCAACGGCCAGGAGCCCTATGCGTGGCTGCGCCACGCACTTGAGCGCCTGCCACAAGCCTTGATCGTAGAAGACTTCGAGGCCTTGCTGCCGTGGAACTGCACGCCGCAAATTCCAAGATAGCCATAGATCCCACCTTTAAAATGTGGGGTTCATGGAGCGCTTACGTTCGACCAGAGCCGCGAGGCCATTGATGGATTTTCGGAAGTTGATCGGCTTGGGGCACAGATACACTTTTTCGACTTTGGCATCGGGTCCCATCATGGTGGTGGGGCTCCAGAAAGAAGTCGGGAGCACAGCATCTGGGACCAACTAAGCGCTTTAAACGTGAGGTTTATGGAGCGCTTACCTTTCTGCGCTGAAAGTGTTCAGCCTTTACGGAAACTCATGCTGACTGCGCTTAAAAATCCGTCGATCAAAACTACGAGAGTGTTTTCGGCAGAGATATTCATCATGCAGCTTCCGTAGCTGGTTCTTTTGTGGAAACCTTCAGGTCAGAGATGCGTACGGTAGTATCCGACAATGCGCAGTTTTCTATATTGATTAAGTTCTAGCGTTGCCCGCTAGTTATGGCGCCGGGTTACCCGGCGCCCACGTTCGCTTTAAGCGCTGCGCGGAGACTTCGCCCATGCAGTTTATCCGGTCCAGCGCTACCACATGATGGTGAGGGATGGCGACCGTCTGATGTTAATTATAATTTTTTGCATAACTATAATTTGTTGTGCAACCAGGTTTGGTGACTTTATAGATGGCCCCGTATTCAGCTACTTTGGATGGGGCTATTGTTTCTGGCGCTGAATCCGACGATGTCCAAGTCCTCAGATTTGAAGTGGTTACATACAGAGCGCCTTCAAACGGAACCATGGCGGTGACCCGTTGGCCGAAGAACGATGAGTCCAGGCCGTCGACCTCCCTATCTGAGTAAGGGATGAAAGTCTCACCTTCTACGTTGCTGAAGAACCTATTGAAGAATTTCCATACTCTTGCTGTGTGATCGTATCGCCAGACTTCACCCTTCGGCCAGTACCCGACAAACAAATCACCGCAATACTCTGCCATCGTCTGTGCTTCATAGCCCAAACGTTGATTAGCCAGTTCTGCAATTTTCGGAGGCGTCATGCTAGACGGTTTTAGCTCGGTCCCATCAAACTCATACAGACGGCCCGTCGGCCATTCTCCTAGTAAGACCTTTCCTTGGTAGTTTATTGAACTGTAGAATTGTATCGCTCTAGGCGCGGTTAATTGAGTTTGCTCTGGATTGGCACACGAATAAATATCGTTATGCATTGACATTCGGCACCACTCGCCGTCTTTGAAAAGTAATGCATCCCCGTAGTTTGTGATAGACAGGACGGCGCCTTCCTTTTTGGCATAGACATAAGGAAAAGTGCCTGGCTGGAAGCTGAATATTTTACATTCGCTGTCATTTGATAGTGGGCATGCTGAAATGAAACCAGAGTAAGAGTCGGCCTCAAAGTTGTATCCGAGAGCGCTATAGTCACTGTCGGCCGAAAAATTTACAGTTGTATAACCGCCGAGCCAGTTTTTTTTGTAGCTGATATGATTTCCTCGATCTTCAAAATATAGCGATCCCTTGTGAACGAAGGCATAACCAGTTCGAAATTTTTTCGAGGGTGGGCTGATTTTTTTTATTTTATAGCTGTGTTCGCTTTCAATAAATTTGTGAATTCCATTAGATCCGCTTTGGGAGTACGTTTGCCAATGGTCAACTGGCGAGGATGTCCAACGCTTCTCTATCCGTTCAGACGAGTCATTCGTAGCGGCGTCTGCAAAGACTCCTTGGGGGATGGCGACAGCATATGCCACGGTAAAGAACTTCAAGCAAAAGCGCGTACTTCTCAACACTGCATAGCCTCTTAATCATTCATTCATTTTTTATCACACTCAGCTTTGCCTTATGCAAAGGGGCAAGTCGGTTGTGCCTCGTCTTCCAAAGGCATCCTGCGTGATAGCGCAACCAGGAGTATGGCGGCGGATTCTACAAGCTACCGCCGGGCGTGTCAGTTGGCTTATGATCGATTGGCCGGGTGCCCCTATGAGCCACCAGCATCACCAAAAAAATTCATTGGCTAGTACAGCGGTTTCGGTAGTCTCTGGTAAGGAGCCAGCAAGCGCTGGTGCATGCTCGACAAATGCGATTCCTGTCTCGGAGTCGCAGTTTAGAAAACTGAAATGCTACCCGCAAAGGCAACTGATGGTTTCGCCGGTCTGGACGCCGCACGCGTTTGGGTGAGGGGTTTCATGCGCTGGTACGATAACAAGTACCGGCATGGCCGAATCCGGTTCTTCACACCGGCTGAACGACATCAAGGGCTGGACCATCAGGTCTTCGCACGGCGATATGAGTTGTACGAACGAGCCAAAGAGCAAAAAGCCGGAACGGTGGTCGGGTCGAACGCGTAACCGGGAGCCAATCGCCACCGTGCTGTTGAATCCAGAGCGAGAGCAACAGGTCGAGAAAAGAGCGGCATAGTTAGACGGTTGATGCGATAACTACCTTGAAAAATGCCGGAATTTAGAGCCTGAAGGTGGACTGCACAGAAGGCATTGAGGAAAATATTCTGCTTGCGTTACAAATCAAGGCGTTCCCCCTGCCTTGGTTCAGGCCGATAGAGGGTATTCTGCTTAGGTCATTCTCTGATGCCTTCGAGAGGGGGGTGTTTGTGTCCATTCATTGGGGGGCTGGGAAGGCATGCTCACAAGTAGGGGGCGGGTTTGTGCGTGACCTGCACAGTATTTCTACGTGAAGTGAGCTTTCCCAGAGAAGCTAAGGGAGCAAGGTAGGCAGACTAGATTTGCGCTTTTCGTATTGTTTTTGAACGTAGGACTTTGCAAATTTGATGCAAAGTGACTTATTTTTTGGAACATTAGCGTTCTAGCTGATCGTATAGCCTGTGGTGGGTAATTTACCATGGGGTCATAAGGGCTGGTACGCTAACTGAAAGAGTTATTTCAATAGGGGCTTTATGCTTAATACACCTTTTTCACCTTGGCCAAGTTTTACCTTTCAGGAGGCTGATGCGGTCCGAGATGTGATTTTGTCCAACAAAGTCAACTATTGGACAGGACAGGAATGCCGATTGTTCGAAAAGAGCTTCGCATCCTGGGTTGGCTCTACGCATGCGGTTGCCCTAGCTAATGGCACGCTAGCGTTAGATGTAGCCCTGTTGGCGTTGGGTATTGGGAAAGGTGACGAGGTGATTGTTACCCCCCGGACTTTTCTTGCCTCTGTATCGAGTATTGTTAATGCTGGTGCGATTCCGGTTTTCGCCGAGGTGGATCGGGATACCCAAAACATCACGGCCGAGACGATTCGCTCCGTGCTCACACCTCGCTCGAGAGCGATCATCTGTGTGCATCTTGCCGGCTGGCCTTGCGATATGGATCCAATCATGGCCTTAGCCGAGAAGCACGATCTCAAGGTCATCGAAGACTGCGCTCAGGCGCATGGGGCTCAATACAAAAAACGTTCAGTAGGTTCAATCGGTCATATTGGCGCCTGGTCGTTCTGCCAGGACAAAATCATGACGACTGGCGGGGAAGGAGGGATGGTCACGACCAGTGACCCAGAGTTGTGGTCGCGCATGTGGTCTTTCAAGGATCACGGTAAATCCTGGCCGGCGGTCTATGAGCGCGAGCATCCTTCTGGCTTCCGATGGCTTCATGAAAGCTTCGGTACTAACTGGAGAATGATGGAGGTACAGGGAGTGATCGGGCGTATCCAGTTGGAACGGATGGCTAGTTGGAGCGCTGCGCGACAGGAAAATGCTGAGCGTATTTGGGATGCTGCCCGAGCTTTTTCTGGTTTGCGCGTTCCTGACGTGCCTATGGAAATCAAACACGCGGCCTACAAGTGCTACATATTCGTCGAATCATCCGCGCTAAATGAAGGTTGGTCGCGCGACCGCATTCTGAATGAGATCAACGCACTTGGTGTGCCTTGTTTTTCAGGCTCATGTTCTGAGGTCTATTTGGAAAAAGCGTTTGACCAAACCGGCTGGCGGCCGCAAGTACGACTGCCTGTTGCTCGAGAGCTTGGCGAATCCAGTCTCATGTTTTTGGTGCATCCAACACTTACTGAGGCTGAAATTAGTAAGACATGTGAAGTGCTGGCTGAAGTTATGGCCAAGGCATGTTAATTGATGAACTGACGCTGTCGTACGACTCAATGGCCGTCATTCAACGGGTCATGGCAGTGGTAAGGCTTCCCTAGCGCCTGCACGTAATGCGGTGAAAATTTGCCAAGCTAGAATGCGGTACGGAGCCGTACTATGAAAAATGATGCGTCAATTACAGGAGCGGTTTGAGGTGGACGAAGGGTTTATGGAAAGGGTTCGGACATATCTGGTTGGACTGCCGCGCCGGAAAAAAAGACTGATCCAGGTCGCTACTGATGTATTGGTGGTCTGGTGTGCGCTTTGGCTGGCATTCGTCGTTCGACTCGGCGTTGACGAAATGATCAATCCCTTCTTCGATCATCTCTGGTTGTTTCTAGCTGCGCCTGTGGTTGCAATACCTTTGTTCATACGTTTCGGTATGTACCGCGCAGTTATGCGTTATTTCGGGAATGATGCGCTCATCGCCATTATTAAGGCAGTCAGTCTGTCAGCGCTGATTTTAGGGGTGGTCGTATACTGGTATAGCAATCATCAACATGTTATTCCTCGTTCTATTATTTTCAACTACTGGTGGCTCAGTCTTATTATGGTGGGTGGCTTGAGATTGGGAATGCGCCAGTATTTCTTGGGTGACTGGTTTGCCGCAACTCAACACGTTCCGTTTACGAGTCGAGAAGACGGTTTACCTCGAGTAGCCATTTATGGTGCGGGTGCCGCGGGAAACCAATTAGTAGCTGCTCTCAGAATGGGGCGGGTCATGAGGCCTGTAGCGTTTATCGACGATGATGTCAGCATCAGTGATCGCGTTATTTCTGGGCTTCAAGTCTATAAACCAAAACATATTCAACGGATGATTGACGTCACAGGGGCGCAAGAAATTCTGCTCGCTATTCCTTCATCTAATCGTGCGCGCCGACGTGAGATTCTTGGTTTCCTTGAAGGTTTTCCGCTTCATGTACGCAGTGTTCCTGGCTTTATGGATCTGGCGAGTGGTCGGGTCAAAGTGGACGATATCCAAGAGGTTGATATCGCTGATTTGTTGGGTCGTGATGCCGTACCTGCTCAAGAGGAATTATTGGAACATTGCATCAAGGCCCAGAGCGTTCTGGTTACGGGGGCTGGTGGCTCCATCGGCTCTGAGTTGTGCCGACAAATTTTGACGCTCCGCCCGACGACTCTGTTGCTGTTCGAACATAGTGAATTCAATCTTTACAGTATTCTTTCTGAGCTTGAGCAGCGCATTAGTCGTGAATCGCTACCTGTGAAACTACTTCCGATTTTAGGGTCTGTACGCAATCAGTCAAAACTCCTTGATGTGATGAGAACTTGGCACGTAGATACAGTCTACCATGCTGCAGCTTATAAACATGTTCCGATGGTCGAACACAATATCGCCGAAGGTGTTTTGAATAACGTTATTGGTACACTTAATACTGCACAAGCTGCACTGCAGGCAGGTGTTGCCAATTTCGTTTTGATTTCCACGGACAAGGCTGTACGTCCAACTAATGTGATGGGTAGTACCAAGCGTTTGGCCGAGCTAACCCTGCAGGCTCTAAGCCGTGAGTTGGCTCCTGTGTTGTTTGGGGATAGGTCCAATATTTCACGTGTGAATAAAACCCGATTTACAATGGTCCGCTTTGGTAATGTTTTAGGGTCCTCAGGCTCGGTTATTCCGCTATTTCATAGGCAAATCAAATCTGGTGGTCCTCTCACGGTCACCCACCCGAAAATCACTCGATACTTCATGACGATCCCTGAGGCCGCACAGTTGGTTATCCAGGCAGGCTCTATGGGGCAGGGGGGGGATGTATTTGTACTGGACATGGGGGAACCGGTAAAAATCGTCGAACTGGCAGAAAAGATGATTCATCTGTCCGGTCTGAGCATACGCTCGGACAAAAACATCCACGGTGACATTGCGATTGAATTTACCGGCTTACGTCCCGGCGAAAAACTTTATGAAGAGTTACTCATCGGTGACAACGTGGTCGCCACTCGACACCCTATGATCATGAGTGCCAATGAGGATCATCTCCCATGGGAGATATTGAAAGTCAGGTTGGCCGAGTTGTTATCGGCCGTAGATCAGGACGATTACGTTCGTGTCCGCTTGTTGCTGCGCGACACTGTCAGCGGTTACGCCCCGGACGGCGAAATTGTAGACTGGATTTATCAGCAACGCCGACTGGATCCCTGAGCTCACACCCAGTTACGTACCCACTTTTGACACCCTCCAACCATCGCCTAAGTTAGAAAAGCAGCTTCGGAAAAGCTGCTTTTTCTACCTCACCGATGTCATGGAGCCTCACCAATGCAAAACACCTACCTTACCTCCCTAATCTTCGCCTTCCTCACCACACTCTCCGCCGCCACTACCGCCGCCCCATCGATCAAACCCGAGCCCCCAACCCCGATCGCCGTCCAGATAATGCAGGCTGAGCAATCCTCCAAGGTCAACCTCAACGCCGCCGACGCCGAAACCCTGCGTCGTGACCTTTTCGGCATCGGTGCTGCCAAGGCCAATGCAATCATCGCCTATCGCGAGAGCAACGGTCCGTTCATGGCGGTGGATGAGTTGTTGGAGGTAAAGGGCATCGGCAAGGCGTTGCTGGAGAAGAATCGTGGCAGGTTAGAGATCAAGTAAGCATCGAGGGGCCGGTCAGTGACCGGCCTTTTTTCATCCGGGATCTGCGCTTACAAACCGTCACGCACGATTTCGACGATGCGTGTTTACCACGCTGAATCTTTTTACATCGCGCAGGCGTTGGCATGAAAAGTGATTACTGACAGAGGGAGGATTGTTCAACAATCGTGAGGTAACGATGACACTCAGCTTGTCCTTAGCCGACCAGATCGCCCTGGAGCTGCGTGCCGACATCATCGGTGGCCGACTGTTGCCCGGAATGGCATTGGTCGAAGCCGAGCTGGTCAAGGCCTATAACGCGTCGCGTAATACGATTCGTGAGGCATTGCACCGTCTGGGCCAGGAAGGGTTGACGCGCTACGTGCGCAACAAGGGCGTGGTGGTTCGTCGGTTGGAGCGCGAAGAGGTGCGTGATTTATTTGTCGTCCGCCGCACGCTCGAATTGCAGGCCATTGCCCAGAGCGGTGCGTTCACCCAGGATCAATCCGAGCGTATGCAAAACGCCATCGAGGCCACCGCGCTGGCCCGGGAGCGTGAGGACTGGCGTGCGGTTGCGACCCACAGCCTGTTGGTGCATCAGCAGATTGTCGGGCTGATGCGCAGCCCGTTGTTCGACGAGTTTTTCGCCCAGGTGATTGCGCAGTTGCGTCTGGTGTTCTGCGCCGCGCCCGATGAGCAGCGTTTCCAGTCGCCCTGGCTGGAACGGGACCTTGAGATCCACACGTTATTAGCCAATAACAACAAGCTGGCGGCCGGGGAGGCGATGAGCGTGTACCTGGATGATTCAGAACGGCAGTCGTTGGCCCTGTTTACTTTCCCTTGATCGAGGATTCGCACCATGTACAAAGACTATCCAGCCGCTTACCAGGTCAGCAAAGGTTCGGCGTTGCAGGTCGACACCGCGTTTTATGAGCGTATCCGTGAGCGCAAGGATCAACGCACCTTGGTCGAACAGTTCGAGGTGCCGATTCGCACGGGCAGGGCGTGGAAGGTGCCGGCCGGGCATGTGTTCCGTGTGACTACGCCGGTGGGGCCACAGGTGGGCGACTTCAATGTGTGGAACGCCAACGACCCGCGCGAACGCCTGTGGGCCGCGCGCACGCGTCAGTTGCAGGGCGCGCATGTCAGCACCCATGACCGGTTGTGGTCGAACCTGCCGTTCCTGCGGCCGCTGGTGACCATCACCGATGACAGCCTGGCCAGCTACGGCATTGATGAGCACGGCGGGCGCCTGCATGATTTGCTCGGTACGCGCTGCGATCCGTATGTGAACCGCATGCTCACTGGTGAAGATTTCCATCATCACTGTCACTCGAACCTGACCCGTGCGGTGTTGCCTCACGGTCTGACGGAATTCGACGTGCATGACGTGCTGAACATCTTCCAATGCACCGGCCTCAATCACGACGACATGTATTTCATGAAAGCCTGTCCGGCGCAGAAGGGCGATTACCTGGAGTTTTTTGCCGAGATCGATTTGTTGTGTGCGCTGTCGACCTGCCCGGGCGGGGATCTGTCGCTGCCGATGTGGGGCCCGGATGCACAGGACCCGCTGACGGTGTGTCGTCCGCTGGGGGTTGAGATTTATCGACTGGAAGCCGAGTTGCTGAACGGCTGGAGTCAGCCGGAGCGTGCTGCTTATAAAGGGCAGCACGGTTTGCAGATTGCCAAGGCGGAATGGGAGTAGGGCAGAAGAGGGGCTGCTTTGCAGCCCGACGGGAGCAAGCTCCCTCGCCACATGGGATCAGCGGTCCTGCCCATCCTTGGCATCCGCCTGCGCATTGCGCTCGGCCACGCGTTTGCGTTGTTCGTCGGTGAGTTCCACTTTGTTGGCGCTGTCACGCAGCATCAGCAGCCCGCCGACGATCGACCCGATCGCAACCACCATAATCAACCATGCATACCACGGCATAACGCTCTCCTTGAGGCAGATTGCCGTGGGAGGTTTTCCCACGGTAATAACTGCTTTGAGTTACAGGCTTTCTGAGTAGTTCAGTGTAGGCCTGTTCCGCCTCAAAACCTTAGAGCCCGGTCAACATTGCATCTGCCGGTGCCGCGGCGCGGTCGTGCGCGGTCATCTGGAAGTAGATGAAGCCGACCACCATGAAGCCGAGGAAGATCATGCCGATCAGTGCGTTGAACCAGGCCATGGCCACCAGGCACACCACCGCCAGCACCAGCGCGATGCCCGGCACGATCGGGTAGCCCGGAGCGCGGAAGGTGCGTTCCAGCAGCGGTTCGGTCTTACGCAGTTTGAACAGGCTGAGCATGCTCATGATGTACATCACGATGGCGCCGAATACGGCCATGGTGATCATTGCTGCAGTCAGGGTCATGCCGCCCAGGTTGATCAAACCGTCGCTGTAGATGGCGGCAATGCCGACCACGCCGCCAGCGATGATTGCCCGGTGCGGTGTATGAAAACGCGACAGCTTGGCCAGGAACGGCGGCAGGTAGCCGGCCCGAGCCAGGGCGAAGAATTGGCGCGAGTAGCCAAGGATGATGCCGTGGAAGCTCGCCACCAAACCGAACAGGCCGATCCACACCAGCATGTGCAGCCAGCCGGAGCTTTCGCCTACTACGGTTTTCATCGCCTGGGGCAGCGGGTCGTTGATGTTCGACAAGGTGCGCCAGTCGCCCACGCCGCCGGCGAAGAACATCACGCCCATGGCCAGGATCACCAGGGTCAGGATGCCGCTGATGTAGGCTTTCGGAATGGTGCGCTTGGGATCTTTCGCTTCCTCGGCCGCCATGGCCGCGCCTTCGATGGCGAGGAAGAACCAGATCGCGAAGGGGATCGCCGCGAACATTCCGGCAATCGCCGGGGCCCCGAAGGTGTCGGAGCCGGCCCAGCCATTAAGGGCGAAGTTGCTGAAGCTGAACGCGGGGGCGACCACGCCCATGAATACCAGCAGTTCGGCGACGGCGAGTACGCACACCACCAGTTCGAAGGTGGCGGCGAGTTTCACGCCGAGGATGTTCAGGCCCATGAACACGATATAGGCGCCGACGGCGGCGTGTTTCGGATCGAGTGCGGGAAACTGCACATTCAGATACGCACCGATGGCCAAGGCGATGGCGGGCGGGGCGAACACGAATTCGATCAGGGTCGCCAGGCCGGCAATCAGGCCGCCTTTTTCCCCAAACGCGCGGCGGCTGTAGGCAAAGGGCCCACCTGCGTGGGGAATGGCGGTGGTCAGTTCGGTGAAACTGAAGATAAAGCAGGTGTACATCGCGGCGACCATCAACGAGGTCACCAGGAAGCCCAAGGTCCCGGCCACGCCCCAGCCATAGCTCCAGCCGAAGTATTCCCCGGAAATCACCAGCCCGACCGCGATGCCCCACAAATGCAGGGTGCCCAAGGTGGGTTTGAGTTGTGTGTTCATCGTATTGCGCTCCCTGAACCGGTTGGAATGATTCAAGGTGTTGCAGCGGCCATGCCAGCCTGAGAATCATTGTCGTAAAGCTGCGCTACTGTCGTTTGGGGGATGGTTTGGCGTTTGAAATTTCCTGTTGCTGCACCAGATAAGTGCGGCGGTGACTGTGCCGGTGCTATCGGGAGCAAGCTCCCTCCCACACTTGGCCGAGTTGTCACGCCGAGCGCCGATCAACCTGTGGGAGGGGGCTTACTCCCGATAGCGCCCGCCCAGGCACCGAAACCCCCGGTGTAAACCCCGCATAAACCCACTCTTTACGCCATCTTTACGCCTCACCCAGCCCCTCGCTCTCGTTCCTTTACACCACTCCTGCCGACAATTGCCCCACACGCGGCACTCGCCGCAAAACGGAGAGACTTCCATGAGCGTTCTGGACGGGGTGTCACTGCTATTGGCCGTGGCGCTGTTCATTTATCTGCTGGTTGCGCTGTTACGCGCGGATCGGAACTAGGAGCAGGCTATGCACAGTTATGACTATTGGCTGATCATCGCCTTCTTCGCCGTGGTACTGGTGCCGGCCCCGTTCCTGGGGCGGTTCTATTACAACGTGATGGAAGGCCGGCGCACTTGGCTCACGCCGCTGCTCGGGCCCGTGGAGCGCGCGTGCTATCGCCTCTCGGGCGTGGACGCGCAACAGGAACAGAGCTGGCAGAAATACATGTTGGCGTTGCTGGCGTTCAACCTCGCCGGGTTTGTGTTGCTGTTCTCGATCCTGTTGTTCCAGGACTACCTCCCACTAAACCCGCAGAAATTGCCGGGCCAGGAATGGACCCTGGCCTTCAACACCGCGGTCAGCTTCATGACCAACACCAACTGGCAGTCCTACAGCGGTGAAGCGTCCCTCAGCTACCTCAGCCAGATGGCCGGCCTCACCGTGCAGAACTTCGTCAGTGCGGCCACCGGTCTGGCAGTCCTGGTCGCGCTGTGCCGTGGGATCGGTCGCAAATCCACCCAGACCCTGGGCAACTTCTGGGTCGACATGACCCGCGCCACGCTCTACGGCCTGTTGCCGTTGTGCCTGGTGATGGCGTTGTTCCTGGTGTGGCAGGGCGTGCCGCAAACCTTCGCGCATTATGTTGATGCCGTGACCCTGCAGGGTGTCGACCAGGTGATCCCTTTGGGCCCGGCGGCCAGCCAGATTGCGATCAAGCAACTGGGCACCAACGGCGGCGGTTTCTTTGGCGTGAACTCGGCGCATCCGTTTGAAAACCCGACGGCCTGGGCCAACCTGTTCGAGTTGTCGGCGATCATCCTGATCCCGGTGGCGCTGGTGTTTACCTTCGGCCATTACGTGAAGGATCTGCGTCAGAGCCGGGCGATCCTCGCTTGCATGCTGGCCCTGTTCCTGATCGGCGGTGCAACCTCGCTGTGGGCCGAGTACCAGCCCAACCCGACCTTGAACAACCCGGCGGTTGAGCAGACCGCGCCGCTGGAAGGTAAAGAAGCGCGCTTCGGCACCACTGGCACCGTGTTGTGGTCGGTGACCACCACCGCGGCGTCCAACGGTTCGGTCAACGGCATGCACGACAGCCTCAGCCCCCTCAGCGGGATGGTGGCACTGGTCAACATGATGGTCGGCGAAGTGATCTTCGGCGGCGTCGGCGCCGGTATGTACGGCATGTTGCTCAACGTGTTGATCGCGGTGTTCCTCGCCGGCCTGATGATCGGCCGCACTCCGGAATACCTGGGCAAGAAGCTGCAGGCCAAGGAAGTGCAATTGCTGGTCGTGACCCTGATGGTGATGCCGATCGGCGTGCTGGTGCTCGGTGCCATAGCTTCCAGCCTGCCCGGCCCGGCCGGTGCGATCAGCAACCCTGGCCCCCACGGGTTCAGCCAGTTGCTCTATGCCTACACCTCGGCCAGTGCCAACAACGGTTCGGCGTTCGGCGGCTTCAGTGCCAACACGCCGTTCCACAACTTGATGCTGGGCCTGGGCATGTTGATCGGTCGCTTCGGCTACATCCTCCCGGTACTGGCCCTGGCCGGCAGCCTGGCGATGAAGAAGACCGCACCGATTGGCCAGAACAGCTTCCCCACCCATGGTCCGCTGTTCGTGACCCTGTTGACCGTGACCATTTTGCTGGTGGGCGGCCTGACCTTCCTGCCGACACTGGCACTGGGCCCTATTGCTGAACACCTGAGCATGGGCTTCTGAAGGATATGAAAATGAATATGCCTGCAAAAAACGCGAGCCCGGTCAAAACCCACGAACCCGCCAAAACCGCGATCTCCGCGCTGTGGCGCCCGGCGCTGGTCCAGGCGTTCGTCAAGCTCGACCCACGGCAACTGCAACGCTCGCCGGTGATGCTGGTGGTCGAACTGACCGCCATTCTCACCACCGTGCTGTGCCTGGTGCCCGACACCTCCGTGCCGACCTTCGTCGCCGCGCAAATCGCCGTGTGGCTGTGGTTCACCGTGCTGTTCGCCAACTTCGCCGAAGCCTTGGCCGAAGGGCGTGGCAAGGCCCGCGCCGACAGCCTCAAGGCCGGCAGCGAAGGCCTCAGCGCTCGGCGCAAGGAGGCCGATGGCAGCTTCAAGGTCGTGCCCGCCACCAGCCTGCGCAAAGGTGATGTGGTGCGCGTCGCCGCCGGGGAAATGATCCCCGGCGACGGCGAGGTCATAGAAGGCATCGCCGCGGTCAACGAAGCGGCGATCACCGGCGAATCCGCACCGGTGATCCGCGAATCCGGCGGCGATCGCTCGGCCGTCACCGGCAACACGCGCCTGGTCTCGGACTGGCTGCTGATCCGCATCACCGCCAACCCCGGCGAGTCCACGCTGGACCGCATGATCGCGCTGGTGGAAGGCGCCAAACGCCAGAAAACCCCCAACGAAGTGGCGCTGGATATCCTGCTGATCGGCCTGACCCTGATCTTCCTGCTGGTGGTCGTGACCCTGCAGCCGTTCGCCCACTTCGCCAATGGCAGCTTGCCCCTGGTGTTCCTGGTCGCCCTGCTGGTGACGCTGATTCCGACCACCATCGGCGGCTTGCTCTCGGCCATCGGTATCGCCGGTATGGACCGCCTGGTGCGCCTCAACGTGATCGCCAAGTCCGGTCGCGCCGTGGAAGCGGCGGGGGACGTGCATGTGTTGTTGCTGGACAAGACCGGCACCATCACCTTTGGCAACCGTCGCTGCGCGGCAGTGGTGGCGGCGCCGGGCGTGAGCGGCCGGGAACTGGCCGAGGGCGCGCTGCTGGCGTCCCTGGCGGATGACACGGCAGAAGGTAAATCCATCGTTGAATACCTGCGTGCCCTGCACCCACAGGCCGAGCCGTCCCTGGCGGAACTGACTGCTGTGCCGTTCACCGCCGAAACCCGTTTGTCCGGCGTCGACTATCAGGGCCGCGTGTTCCGCAAAGGCGCCGTGGACTCGCTGCTGGCGTTTATCGGTCAGCCTCGCGGCGACCTGCAACCGGCTCTGTCGCGGGAAGTCGACAAGATCGCCCAGAGTGGTGGCACGCCGTTGCTGGTGTGCGCCGATGGCAAGTTGCTCGGTGCGATCCATCTGAAGGACGTGGTCAAGCCCGGCATCCGCGAACGGTTTGCCGAGCTGCGCAAGCTGGGGATCCGCACCGTGATGGTCACCGGCGACAACCCGCTGACAGCGGCCGCGATTGCTGCGGAAGCCGGGGTGGACGACGTGTTGGCCGAAGCCACCCCGGAGAAAAAACTCGCACGGATCCGCCACGAACAGAACGACGGCCGACTGGTGGCGATGTGCGGCGACGGCGCCAACGACGCCCCGGCGCTGGCCCAGGCGGACGTCGGCATGGCGATGAACGACGGCACCCAGGCTGCCCGCGAAGCGGCCAACATGGTCGACCTCGACAGCGACCCGACCAAGCTGCTGGACGTGGTGCAGATCGGCAAGGAATTGCTGGTGACCCGCGGCGCGCTGACCACCTTTTCCATCGCCAACGACGTGGCCAAGTACTTCGCGATCCTGCCGGCGCTGTTCGCCTCGATCTACCCGCAACTGGGCGTGCTCAACGTGATGCACCTGCAGAGCCCGCAGAGCGCGATCCTCTCGGCCATCGTGTTCAACGCGCTGATCATCGTCGTGCTGATTCCCCTGGCGCTGCGCGGTGTGCGGGTGCAGGCGGCGAGTGCGGCGGCGTTGCTGCGGCGCAACCTGTTGATCTACGGCCTGGGCGGGATTGTGGTGCCGTTCGTGGGCATCAAGGCGATCGACATGTTGCTGACCGCGCTGCACCTGGTTTGACCCGATGCCTGTGGGCACCGGCAAAGCGGTGGCCACAGGTTGCACTGACCGAATCGAGGAATTTGAAATGTCCAATATCATCCGCCCGGCCCTGAGTCTGCTGGTCCTCATGACCCTGATCACCGGCGTCGCCTACCCGTTGGTGGTGACCGGCGTCGCCCAGGTTGCCTTCCCGGACCAGGCCAACGGCAGCCTGGTGCGCGACGCCAGCGGCAAGGTGCGCGGCTCCAGCCTGATCGCCCAGGACTTTACCGGCGACAGCTGGTTCCACCCGCGTCCTTCGGCAGGCGCGTTCGCGACCGTGTCCAGCAGCGCGAGCAACCTGGGGCCAAGCAACCCGGCACTGGCCACGCGCGTGTTCGATGACGCGAATAAACAGTTCGTGCCCGCGCAAGGGCCGGTGCCGTTAGCCTCGCTGACTACCTCCGGCAGCGGTCTTGATCCACACTTGCCTCCGCAGGCGATTGCCTATCAACTGGCGCGGGTAGCCGCCGCGCGGAACATGCCGGTGGCCACCCTGCAACGCTTGCTGGATGAACACATCGAAAGCCCACTGGTGGGCCCGCCGGTGGTGAATGTGCTGGCGCTGAACATGGCCTTGGAAAAATTGTAAACAGGAGCGCCGCTATCGCGGGCAATGCGTTCCAAATGTGAGAGAGGGCTTGCCCGCGATAGCGCCCTGAAAGACACCCTATAAACCCCTGAAGGAACCCCCGCGCATGAGCGACTCCGGCCGCGCCGATGCCCTGTTAGCCGATCTGCCCCGGGACGGCCGTGGCCGGCTCAAAGTCTTCCTGGGCGCCGCGCCGGGTGTGGGCAAGACCTACGCCATGCTCCAGGCCGCCCACACACAGTTGCGCCAGGGCGTCAGGTTGCTCGCTGGCGTGGTCGAAACCCACGGCCGCGCCGAGACCGAAGCGTTGCTCAGCGGCCTGCCGCAGCAACCGTTGCTGCGCAGTGAATACCGGGGCGTGATGCTCGAGGAAATGGACCTGGACGGCCTGCTCGCCGCCAAGCCGCAACTGGTGCTGGTGGACGAACTGGCCCACAGCAACGCGCCCGGCAGCCGCCATGAAAAGCGCTGGCAGGATATTCAGGAACTGCTCGCCGCCGGCATCAACGTGTTCACCACGGTCAACGTCCAGCACCTGGAAAGCCTCAACGATCAGGTGCGTGGCATTACCGGCGTGCAGGTGCGCGAAACCCTGCCCGATTGGGTCTTGCAGGAGGCCGATGAGCTGCTGCTGATCGACCTGCCATCCCGCGAGTTGCTGGAGCGCCTGCGCGACGGCAAGGTGTATGTGCCAGAACAGGCCCGTGCGGCCATCGACGCGTTTTTCACCCAGACCAACCTGATGGCCCTGCGCGAGCTGGCGATGCAAACCGCCGCGGCTCACGTCGACGACGACCTGGCCCAGGGCTACCGCCAACTCGGCCAGGCCGCGCCGGCCGTGCGTGGGCGCTTGCTGGTCGGCGTCGACGGCGATGCACAAGCCGAACGCCTGGTGCGCCATGCCAGCCGCGTGGCGCAGCGTCGCCATCTGCCCTGGACCCTGGTGCATATCGATAACGGCCGCGCACGCGATGAGCAAGCACGCCTGCGTCTGCAAAATGCCCAGCAACTGGCCGAACGCCTCGGCGGTGACGTGGTGCTGCTGCGTGCGGGTGAGGTGACCAAGACGCTGATCCAGCATGCCGCCGAGCGCCGCGCCAGCCTGGTGCTGGTCGGGCAGTCGCGGATGAACTGGCGACGTCGGCTGTTCGGCGGTGGCGTGGCCGAGCGCCTGATGCGCAATGCGCGCGGTCTGGAAATCAATATCCTCGACAGCGACGACGTACCTGCACCGCCGCGTCTGCCGGATGTGCGCGGGCTGGTGTGGTTCGACTATGCGCTGGCGGTGGTCGCGACGGTGATCGCGGCGGCCCTGGCCTGGGCGGTCGCCAGTGTGTTGCCGTTGCCGAATATCTCGCTGGTGTTTCTCGCGGCGGTATTGCTGGTGGCGGTGCGCAGCAGCCTGGGGCCGTCCCTGATGTGCGCGGCGCTGTCGTTCCTGACGTATGACTTCCTGTTTATTCCGCCGAAATTCTCCTTCGCCATCCAGCGTGAAGAAGACGTGCTGACTCTGTTGTTCTTCCTGCTGATGGCGGCGCTGACCGGCAACCTCGCGGCGCGCCAGCGTCGGCAGTTGCAGGCGTTGCGCGATACCCAGGAAGAAACCAGCGAGCTGCTCGACCTGTCGCGCAAACTCACCGCCGCCACCGACCGCCAGGCGGTGATCAGCGCGGCGGCGCATCACCTGGAAGGCTGGAGCGACCTGGATCTGTGCCTGGTCAACCGCGACGGCCAGGGCGGCTGGAAAGTCGAGACCGGCGGGCCGCTGACCTTCACCGAAGCCGAACGCGCCGCCGCCGACTGGGCCTGGCAGCATGATCAGCCGGCGGGCAAGGGCACCGGCACGTTGCCGTTCGGGGGCTGGTGGTGGTGGCCGCTGTCGAGCGAAGAGGGCCCGCTGGGGTTGCTCGGCGTCAGTGCAAAACCCGGTATGGAACTGAGCGGCCAGCGGCGTCGCTTGCTGATCGCCTTGAGCCAGCCGCTGGCCCAGGCGTTGGCCCGCGCGCAATTGGCGCAGGAGCTGGAATCCGCGCGCCTGCACGGCGAGACCGAGCAACTGCGCAGTGCCTTGCTCGCCTCGGTGTCCCACGATTTGCGCACGCCGTTGACGTCGATGCGCGGCAGTATCGACAGCCTGCTGGCACTCGGCGAAGCCATCCCGCTGGAGGATCGCCGCGAGTTGCTCGAAGGCACCCGCGATGAAGCTGAGCGCCTCGACCGCTATATCCAGAACCTGTTGGACATGACCCGCCTGGGCCACGGCGCGTTGAAGCTGGCGCGCGATTGGGTCTCGCCCGGTGATATCGTCGGCAGCGCCCTCGGCCGTTTGCGCGCGGTGCTGGCGCCGTTGCAGGTGAGGATCGATGTGCCGTCTGAATTGCCGTTGCTGTATGTGCATGCCGCGTTGATCGAGCAGGCGCTGGTCAACGTGCTGGAAAACGCCGCTCGATTCTCGCCGGCCCAGGGCCATTTGCACGTCAGCGCCGGGGTGTCGGATAACCAGCTATTCTTCGCCGTGGCGGATGAGGGCCCCGGGATTCCCGAAGACGAGCGCGCGAAGATTTTCGATATGTTCTACACCGCTGCCCGTGGCGATCGCGGCGGGCAGGGCACCGGTCTGGGCCTGGCGATCTGCCAGGGCATGGTCGGCGCCCATGGCGGGCATATCAGCGTCGCCGATGGGATTGGCGGGCGGGGTACTTGCATCACGCTGTTCCTGCCTTTACCCGCACAGCCTGGCCTGGAACGCGAGGCGTGAGCTACTCTCTTTTTTCGATGGATTTTGATTGGACACCATGAGCCAGACCGCGACGATTTTGGTCATTGACGACGAACCGCAGATCCGCAAATTCCTGCGCATCAGCCTGGCCTCCCAGGGCTACAAAGTGATCGAGGCCGGCACTGGCAACGAAGGCCTGGCCCAGGCCGCCTTGAGCAAGCCGGATTTGCTGGTACTCGACCTCGGCTTGCCGGACATGGACGGCCAGCAGGTGCTGCGCGAGTTTCGTGAGTGGTCGACGGTGCCGGTGCTGGTGTTGTCGGTGCGCGCCAGCGAAGTGCAAAAGGTCGAGGCGCTGGATGGGGGCGCGAACGATTACGTCACCAAACCCTTTGGCATCCAGGAGTTTCTGGCCCGCGTGCGCGCCTTGTTGCGCCAGGCCCCAGCGGGTGAAGCCCAGGAAGCGGCGTTGTGTTTTGGCCCGCTGACGGTGGACCTGGCCTTCCGCCGCGTATTGCTGGACGGCGCCGAAGTGGCGCTGACCCGCAAGGAATACGCGGTGCTGGCGCAACTGGCGCGACATCCGGGGCGGGTGATTACCCAGCAACAACTGCTCAAGGACATCTGGGGGCCGACCCATACCGAGGACAGCCACTATCTGCGCATCGTGGTGGGCCACCTGCGCCAGAAGCTGGCGGATGATCCGACTCAGCCGCGGTTTATCGTGACCGAGGCGGGGGTGGGGTATCGGTTGCTGGGGGCTTAGGCCTGGTGGGTTTTCGTTGGCTGTCAGGGCCTCATCGGGGGCAAGCCCCCTCCCACAGGTTGAAGGCGTTCACAAATCAAAATGTGGGAGGGGCGGTGCGACGATTCGACTTGCCCCCGATAGGGCCCCCAGCCACACCGCCAATCTCAGTGCTGCTCACTCTCATACCGATCCAACGTATCACTGGCGATCTCGCGCCCCAGGGCGATCAGTTCCGGCGCCTTGTAGAACTCGAAAAACCGGCACACCCGCTTCGGCACGTTGATCAGCACATCCGGCGGGTAGCCGGCGATCTTGTATTGCGCCAGCGATGTCTGCATCACCTCGAAGCTCTGGTTGATCAGGTCCAGCAATGATGCCGGGCCGACGTTGTCGATGATGAACGATCCGGTCGCCGACTTCGGCGCCCCGGCTTTTTCCGGGGCGGCGGCGGGCTGCTGGGATTCCGGTTCGGCCGACTCCAGCCACGGGTTGATCTCGGCCGCTTGGGCCTGCAAGGCTTCCTGTTCGAGCTTCATCAACTGCTCGGCCTGCTTGCGGCGAAACGGCAAGTGCGAACCCAGTGACTTCGCCAGGCTGTTGAAGCGGCTCTTGAATGCCGGCGGCCGCTGGATCACTGGCAAGTGGTAGTGTTTCTGGTTGGTCGCGTTGAGGTTGACCGCAATGATCAAGTCGCAATGGCTCGACACCACCGGCACGATCGGCAGCGGGTTGAGCAGGCCGCCGTCCACCAGCATGCGGTTGCCCTGCATCACCGGGGTGAACAGGCTCGGAATCGCCGCCGATGCGCGCATGGCCTGGTGCAGGCAGCCTTCCTGGAACCAGATTTCCTGCTGGTTGGTGAGGTCGGTGGCCACGGCGGTGTAGGGGATGCGCAGCTCTTCGATATTGATCTCGCCGACGATCTTGCGGATCTGCCCGAAGACCTTCTCGCCGCGAATCGCTCCCAGGCGGAAGCTCACATCGACCAGGCGCAGTACGTCGAGGTAATCCAGGCTTTCGATCCAGTTGCGATACTCGTCGAGTTTGCCAGCAGCATAGATTCCGCCCACCACCGCGCCCATGGAGCAGCCGGCGATACAGGCGATGTCGTAGCCGCGCCGTTCGATTTCCTCGATCACACCGATATGGGCATAGCCCCTGGCCCCACCGGAGCCCAGCACCAAGGCAACACGCTTCTTCATGGTCGATGTCCTTCGTTAAGCAGGCGCCCACAATGCACCCAATACGGGGGCGGCTTCAATCTTCGCGCCACCGCGCAATATTTTTCCAGAATAGCGGCTAGGCTCGGGTATGCTCTGGCAATAGGCGCTTTTGATTTCGGGTGGCGGACAAGGCACTTTTCTTTGTAGGCAACGTCTACACGGTACGACCGTTTTTCTTTATTTTGAGGTGTCATCGATGAAAGCCTGGATGTGTGTGCCTGTGATCATGTTGGCCCTGGCCGGTTGCGCCGGGAAAACTGCCTATCGCGACAGCTGCGGTAGCCAATTGGACGCCGCGTGGAAAGAGCTGGACCTGGCCAAGGCCGAAGGCTTTGCCGGCACCGTGAGTTACTCCAAGGCCTTGTCCCTGCTGACCGGCGCCAAGACCCAGCAGCAATTCGAAGCGTTCGAAGGCTGCGCCAACAAGGCCGAGAAGGCGCGTTTCTATATTCGTGAGTCGCGCGCCGGCCGCTGATTCGTCGCAGCTGTCGAGTGCAACCAGGCTGCGTCAGCGGTTTGAGTGATGCAGGGATTATTCGTCGTCAGTGGGGGAAAGCATGTCAGCCTTGGTAGATCAGTTAGTCGCTCAGGTCATCGGCCTGGAAGTAGGGTTACTGAGCTGCCAGGCTCGGCTCGCCGCCGTCACCGACGATGAAGCCCTGCATGATTTGCGCACCACCGTGCGGCGCCTGCGTAGCCTGTTGCGACCCTTGCGCGGCTTGCCGGGGGTCGAACAACTCGAACTGGCCGCCAGCACCGTCGGCCAATTGACCACCCCGTTGCGCGATCGTGAAGTGCTGGCCGCGCATCTGCACCAGCACGGTCACCATGCCGCCGCCGACCGTCGTCTGCGCCTGCAACCCGAGGCCTATCGCCACGTCGCCGAGGGCCCGGAGCTGGCGCACCTGCTGCAGATCCTCGATGCATTCCCGCGGTTTATCCGTGCCTCGCAACACCAGAAACTGCTCAGGGGCCTGCGCACGCGTATCGAGAAACGCCTGGCCAAGCAATGGCACAACCTCGATGACGCCCTGCAGGACCCCAGCCACGATCGCCACCGTCTGCGTTTGTTGATCAAGCGCGTGCGCTACGCCGCCGAAGCCTACCCCGAGCTGGACAAGCTGCCGGTCAAGGCCGTGTTGCGCCTCAAGCAAGCCCAAGGCGCCCTGGGCGATTGGCATGATTGCTGGCAGTGGCTGCTCCAGGCCGAGCATCAAGCCGATCTGCAGCCCTGTGTGACGATTTGGCGTCGCACCATGGCCCAGGCCGAAGGCGAGGCGGATCGGGTGCTGGACAAACTCTGCGCGGATTGTTTCTGAGCCGGTCCGGTTTTTGGCCGGAATAGGCGCTGTACCTGGTGGGTGCGCTGGTTAAGATCGCTGCTCCGGTCTTTTTGATGTGAGGTCGCCATGCGCTTCAGTGATTTGCTCGACGCTGCCCGTAACCACCCGCTTGAGGTCACCATCCCCGCCGAATGGGCGCAGGGTCGCGCGACCTTTGGTGGCCTGGTGGCCGCTTTGCAATATGAAGCGCTACGCGCCCAGGTCCCTGCCGACCGGCCGTTACGCTCGTTGGCAATCACTTTTGTCGGCCCGGTCGCCGCGGATGTGCCCGCCAGTTATCACGTCGAAGTGCTGCGCGAAGGCAAGGCGGTCAGCCAGTTGCTTGGCCGGGTGGTGCAGAACGGTGAAGTGGCGACGCTGGTCCAGGCCAGTTTCGGTGCGTCCCGTGAGTCGCAAGTCGTGGTGCCGAGCGAGCCGCCGCCGACCTTCAAGCATTGGGATGAATGCCAGGAGCTGCCGTATATCCAGGGCGTCACCCCGGAATTCATGCGGCACCTGGCGATGCGCTGGAGTGTCGGCGGCCTGCCGTTTACCGGCAATACCTCCCGCGACATGGGCGGTTGGGTGCGCTTGCGCGGCGATGTGAAGGAAGAGCCGCTGACCGAGTCGCACATCCTCGCCCTGGTGGATGCCTGGCCGCCGGCGTTGCTGCCGCACCTGCGCAAGCCCGCGCCGGGCAGTACCCTGACCTGGACCATCGAGTTTATCCAGCCGCTGCAAGACCTCACCACACTTGACTGGTGCCAGTACTACGTCAACATCGAACACGCCCGTGACGGCTACGGCCATGCCGCTGCGGCGCTGTGGAGCCCGAGCGGCGAGTTGATCGCCATCAGCCGCCAGACCGTGGTGGTCTTCGCCTGACCTTCAGTGCCGATGACGCTGACGCCAGGCGCGCCACCAGCCACCGCTGAGCACAAAGCGCGGGAAGCTCACGAACTGCTCGACCAACAGGCGTTGGACCGCGTCTTTGCGGTCGCTGAACGGTTCACCGGCCTGGGCTTCCAGGCTGTGGCCATGCCGCTGCAAGGCAAGGCCGGCGAGGATGCCGACAACGCCCACGGCCAAACTGGCCAGGCTCAGGCTGAACACCCCGGAAACGACCAACAGAAACCCGATGATAAACAGCGGCACCGCGATCATGTGCAACGCCAGGTTGGTCGGGTGCTGGTGGTTTTGCGGGTACTGACGCCATTGCCAGGCGGGGAGATTGGGATGACGTTTGCCCATGATGATGAATCCTCTGTCCGTTGAAACAACTTGAACAGAGTTTAGGTCGGGTCGGCTGGCGCGGCGAATCAAGGCTGGCTATGGGGGCCATAGCCTCGCCTTGTATTGCTTATAGCTTCAACTGGCCAATCGCCTTGCTCAACTCCCCGGCCAATGTGGCGAGCTGATTGCTGGTGGTGGCCGAATCCACGGTCTGCTGCACGGTGTTCTCGGTCACATCACGAATACTCACCACGGCGCGGTTCATCTCTTCGGCGACATGGCTCTGCTGTTCGGCGGCGACGGCGATCTGGGTGTTGCTTTCGCGCATCTGCGCCACGGCGCCGGTGATTTCGGCCAGTGCCGCGCCGGCTTCCTGAGCCTGTTGCACGCAGTCATCGGCCTTGAACGAGCTTTCTTGCATGAAGTCCACCGCATCGCGGGTGCCGGCTTGCAGCGCTGAGACCATGAGCGTGATTTCGTCGGTGGAGGTTTGCACGCGTTTGGCCAGGTTGCGCACTTCGTCGGCGACCACGGCGAAACCGCGGCCCATCTCCCCGGCGCGGGCGGCTTCGATGGCGGCGTTGAGCGCGAGCAGGTTGGTCTGTTCGGCGATGCTGTGGATCACGCTGACCACGCCGTTGATTTTCTGGCTGTCTTCGGCGAGTTTCTGGATCATCTCGGCGGTCTGTTGCACGCCGCTGGACAGCCCGGCGATTGAGCGCTGCACCCGATCCACCACTTCGCGGCCGCTGCCGGCGAGGGTGTCGGCGGTCTGGGACAAATCGCGGGTGGCGCCGGCGTGCTGGGCGATGTGGTGGACGGTGGCCGTCATCTCGTTGATGGCGGTGGCGGCCTGGTCGGTTTCGCTTTGCTGGCCGAGCATGCCGTGCTGCACCTCGTTCATGCTGCTGGCCAGGCGCGCCGCGCCCTCATCCAGTTGCTTGGCGGTGCTGGCCACGGTGTTGACCACTCGCTGGTAGCCGGCTTGCATGGCATTGAACGCGCTGGCCATCTGCCCGACTTCATCTTTGCAGGCCAGCGGGACGCGCGCCGACAAGTCGCCGGTTTTCTCGACGTGCAGCATTACGTCCTTGAGGGTGTTGAGCTGGCTGAGCAGGAAGCGGATCAGCAACTGCGACGCGCAGAGCATCGCCAGCATCAGGATCAGCACCGCCACCGCGTAGTTGGCGAAGCGCTCACTGAACACCTGGCTCAGGCTTGGCGCGTAAGCGAGCACGGCGACCTGTTGCCCGTCGGCGCGGGCGACCACTTCAGCGCCCATCAACGGGTTTTCGCCGAATAAGGGCAGGTGATTGAGTTCGACCCAGCCGCTGGCACTGCTCAGGTCTGACAGATCTTGATCAGCCAACTGTGGGACTTGGCCACGGGCAAACGTCAGCCACGCCTCGCCCTTGGGCAGCGCCTTGTCGGCCGGCCAGGCGCTGAGCAAGCGCGCCTGGGCTTGTGCCGAGGCCTGGGACGCCTGGCTGCGCGACTGCTGTTCGAGATGCACAGCGTATAGCACCAACAGCAGCGTGGTGATAAAGGCGACCGCGTTGACGGCCCAGAATTTGTATTTCAGCGAGATATTGCTAAGCCAGGCACCCATAGAAGGTTTTTCTCTGATAGCGGAAACAGCATTGGCAAGGTGCCATTATTGTGCCGCTACTGAAAAAATACCACTTTGATATGGGTCAATACGCCACATCAAACCACAGCGGGTAGGCCAAAAAAAATACGCGCGCAGGCGGTGCTGTGCTGGGCCAGGTCTTCCAGGCTTTCGTTGCGGTGCAGGGCGACTTCGCGCAGCACCTCCGGCAGGTAGGCCGGTTCGTTACGGCCGTTTTTCGGTTTGGGCCGTAGGGTGCGCGGCAGCAGGTAAGGCGCATCGCTTTCCAGCATCAGGCGGCCCCGAGGAATTTCTCTGACCAGCGGATGCAGGTGCGTCCCACGGCGTTCGTCGCAGATCCAGCCGGTGATGCCGATGTGCAAGTCGAGGTCGAGGTAGCTGAACAGCGCCTGCTGCTCGCCCGTGAAACAATGCACCACGGCGGCGGACAAGTGATCGCGGTAATCCTTGAGGATCTCCAGCAGGCGCTGGTTGGCGTCGCGTTCGTGGAGAAACACCGGCAGTTTCAGCTCGACGGCCAGGGCCAGGTGTTCTTCGAGGACTTTTTCCTGCTGCGGGCGCGGTGAGAAGTCGCGGTTGAAATCCAGCCCGCATTCGCCCACCGCGCGCACGCGGCTGTCGTTGAGCAAACCACGTAGGCGTTGGGCGCTGTCGCCGTTCCAGTCGCTGGCGGAGTGGGGGTGGATGCCAGCGGTGCAGAACAGTCGCTGGCCGCTTTCATCCAGCTTTTCGCACAATTGCAGGGCCTGTTCGCTGCCGTCGACACTGGTGCCGGTGAGCACCAATTGTTGCACGCCGGCGGCATACGCACGCTCGAGAACGGCCTGGTGCTTCTCGTCGAAACTTGGGTTTGTCAGGTTGACGCCGATATCAATGAGTTGCATGGTGCTATCTCCGCCTGCGGCCGGAAAGCATATCAGAGCTGTAGATTTATAAGAAAAACCTAGAACTACAACGAGTTATAGCTGTCTTTGAACGTCGCAAGTGACATTGTGGTGGGTCTATCGCCTACCCTGGTGCCGCCGTTGCGTGCCTTGTCAGCGCATAAAGCGCTCTGTTTCTGACCTCCAGCCCCTCGTTTTTCGCGAAGGTGCTGGCCAGTATTCTTTCCGGAGAGCGGATGATCCGACCCTCGGCGTTGCTTATGTTGTGCCTGACGTTATCGCTGCCCATGGCGGCGGTCGCGCGGCTGGACGGGCCGCTGGAAGTGACCAAACCGAGCAAGGTGCGCGACCTGGCCGAGATTCGCTCCAGTCGTACCCTGCGCGTACTGGTCAACCAGAGCCGCAACAGTTCCGGCGAAATCCAGGGCCAGGCCATTGGTGTCGAATACCATCGCCTGCGTGCGTTCGAGCAGTACCTCAACGACCAAGCCCGCGATGGCCAGGAAATCAATCTGAAGATCATCCCCAAGGCCAAGGACCAACTGCTCGGCGCGCTGGCGCGGGGTGAAGGCGATCTGGTAGCCCCCGGGGAATTGCTGGAAGTGAAGGCCACGCACAAGATCAGTGCGAGCGACCCGATTGCCAGCGGCGTGCCGTTATGGCTGGTGGGGGTCAAGGGCGAGCGCCGGTTCACCCGGCTGGAGCAGTTGTCCGGGCGCACATTGGCGCTGACCACCGGCAGCGCGGCGGCGGATGCGATCAACCAGGTCAACCAGAAACTGGCCCTGCACAAGCAGCCGCCGATCAAGGTGGAGTGGGTCGACCCGAGCCTGGCGGTGGAGGACGTGCTGGAGATGGTCCAGGCCGGCATCTTTCACCTGACTATCGTCGAGAAGCCCATCGCCGAACGCTGGTCGAAGATCCTGCCCAAGCTGCGCTTCGACAAGCAGGTGGTGATCAATGAGCCGGGCGAAGAGTATTGGTTCGTGCGGCAGGACGCCGCGATGCTGCGGGCGAGTATTGATCGCTTCCTCAAGACCTACCGCACGCCGTCCGACCAGGACGTGGCGTTTCAGCGCATTTATCGACGCCTTTACCAAGTGCGCAACCCGCTGGCCCGCATCGACCGCCAGCGCCTGGAGAAACTGCGCCCGATCCTGCAAAAACATGCGCGCGAGCAAGGCATGGATTGGTTGAACCTCGCCGCGCTGGCCTTCAAGGAGTCCGCCCTCGACCCAAGCGCGCGCAGCAGCGGTGGCCCCACCGGCCTGATGCAGATCACGCCTTCGGCGGCGCAGCGGGTGGGCGTGAACAATATCGAGAATCTCGACAGCAATGTGCAGGCGGGCGCACGTTATCTGTCGATGATCCGCCGCAAGTTTTTCGCCAGCCCCAAGCTCAACGAGCGTGAGCGCATGGCGTTCGTGCTGGCGGCCTACAACATGGGGCCGGAACGCGTGCAAGGCATGCGTACCGAAGCCAAGCGGCGTGGGTTGAACCCCAATCAGTGGTTCTTCCAGGTGGAGCGCATTGCCATGGAGCAGGTGGGGATGAGCGGCGTGAGCTATGTGAATAGCGTCAACAAGTACTACCTGGCGTTTGATCGGGAGCGGGACTCCCTGGAGCCGTCGGCGTTGGAGCCGAAAATCGCTTCGCGCAAGTGATCGATTTTATAGATATTAATCAGGCATTTTTTCGGCTTTTATCATTGTCTAAACTGATTAATATAGCGGCCAACCAACCCCTACTCTGAAAAGGATTATCCCCATGAGCCCACTGATCAAAAGCATCCTGTCCACCCGCGCCGGCTATGGCTTGACCATTCTGCGCATTGTCGTCGGCATCATCTTCGCTGCCCACGGTTCGCAAAAACTCTTTGGCTGGTTTGGCGGCTACGGCCTGGCGGGCACCGCGCAGTGGATGGAAAGCATCGGCCTGGCGCCGGGCACCCTGATGGCCTTGTTGTCGGGCGGTACCGAGTTCTTCGCCGGCCTGGCCTTGATCATCGGCCTGCTGGCACGCCCTGGGGCCTTGGGCCTGACGATCCTGTCGCTGGTGGCGATCTTCTCGGTGCATATCCATAACGGTCTGTTCATGGCGAACAATGGTTATGAGTTCGCCCTGGCCTTGCTCGGCGGCTCCCTGGCCGTCCTGTTCGAAGGTGCCGGCAAACTGTCCGCCGACCGCGCCATCACCCACTGATCGGCCTGTAACCGCTGGAGAAGGCCCGCCATGTGCGGGCCTTTTCGTTGCGCGGGATTCTTGACACCGCCCCATCGGCTTCTCTAGGATGTTGGTTATGCGCCGATTTAAACAGCTAATTGCGGGGCGCCACTGGGACTCGATGCAGCCCGACAGAAGCCAGTTCTCATTGCAGACGCCGGCTTCGAAATACCGCTAAAGCGCTGGTTCGGTGTTGCCTCTCACCTGCCCGCAGACTTTTGAGGCAGAGACACGACACGATGAATGCACCACGCCCCCTCATACGCCTGGCTCCGATCACTGCGGAGCTGACTCAACGCAATCCGAGAATTCTCCTGGGCGGCAAGCACCAGCCGACGCTGTTGCGTTACCTGGACGGCTGGCCGCGTCGGGGCGGGCGGCCCTCGGCGTTCCTGATCCAATTTGTCGAAGATGGCGATTCCCTGGCACGCTTTGCCAGCAACAGCTTTGACCTCGCGGTGATCCAGGCGCCCAGCGCCAGTGACGCGGCTGAGGTGATCCGCCAACTGACGCGCATTGCCCGGCAAGGCTTGATCGCGCGGCGCTGAGCCCTCAATAAAACGCCGACGGCGGCACCGGCCAGCGACGACGCCGCCGCCGAAACAGCCCCCAGGCAATCAGGCACAGCAGTGCCGGCAACGGCACAATCACCAGCAGTTTTACGTTGCGTTCCAGGCGCTGCACTGGCGCGTAAAGCGTGTTTTTCAGCGTATGCAGTTCCATCGGTAGACGCAGGCGTTCCTTGTTGAGCGCTTGCAACTGGGTACTGGTATCGACCGACTCCGTGCCCAGGGCCGTGACGTCGGGGTTAAGGCGCTGCCATTCCTTTTCCGTTCGTGCCAGGCGCCGTTCCAGCTCGGCAGCCTGATCCCGATAGGCGCGTTCGGCAGCCTCGCGCCGCTTCGCCAGCAGCTTCAATGAATGGCCGGCCACCGCGCGCGGGCGAATATCCGCCAGGGCCTGCGGCGCGGCCAGGTTATCCAGTGCGTTCATGACAAACAGTTTGTTGGCATTTCGCGCGGATTCGCCGGGAGGCTCGCTCAACATATCCGTATCTGCAACCACGACCACATGGATCTGCGCCGCCTTCTGCAACCCCGGCGGCCGCCCGCCAAATCCGTCGGCAAACGCCGAATAGGCTGGCCCTTCGAGGCGGGCAGCGATCACGTGAGGCTCGCCACGCGTGGGTAACGCACTGCCCACGGCGTCTGAATCGATCAGTAACGACTGTCTGGAACTGCGCAACAGCGGCGTGAAGATGGCGCGGCTTTTATCCAGGGAGAACAGGGCGCCGCTGTTCGACACGGTCACTGTGCCCAGCTTCCAGCTGCTGACATCGCGGGTATTCATTGCTTGGCGTGGCAGGGTGAATGTGGCCGGTTGATGTTCCGACGGGGCATAGGTGGGGTCGACCAGCACTTTGTTGCTCGGCATGCTGACCCCCCAGCCGGCGAGCAAGCCGTCTAGCCGGGTGGCGGAGGACGTTGTCTTTGAGCCGCCTTTGTCGAGGGGGTCGATAAACATCAGCAGTTTGCCGCCGCCCAGGACGAACTGGTCGATCGCATACAGTGTTTTTTCCGGCAGCCCGCGTGGATGTACCAGCATTAGGGTTTTAATCCGCGAGGGCACATGATCGGCCGTCGGCTCCAGCTCCAGGAGATCGAAATGTCGGTGCAACTCCAGTACCAGCGGCTCGATGGATGCGCCGGCCGGTAACCCTGATAACAGCCCGACGATCGCGGGCTCGGGGTGCAGCAACTGGGTGATCAAGTGGCTGATTTCATACTCCAGCAGCGGCTCGTTCTCCGGGTTGAACGACTCGATGCGTTGGGCGGTTTGTCCCTCCCGAGCGCCGATAAGACCGAAGAACCCCGGTTGATCGCGCAGGCCATACAGTCCTGCTTTGTAGGCATCCTCTGAAAAGGGAGTGGGATCGATAATGTGCAGATTGATCCTGCCGTTTGCTGCGTGTTCAAACGCCCTGAGCTTTTCTTCAACGCGTTTGGCATAGTGTTTCAGGATGCTTTTTTTGGCCGGTATGCTTGAGTTGAAATAATAGAAGTCCAGTGGGCTTTCCAGTGTGGTGAGTAAGTGCAATACCGCGGGTGACAATGTATTGGTCTGTTGTTGGGAAAAGTCCTGGCGTAAATCAGGAAGTTTGACTACCCATACCAGGTTGAATGCGAGGAACAGCAGCAGTATGACGCTAAGTGTCATGCCGGTGCGCAATGGATATCGCATCGAGAGTGTTCCTTCTCAGCTGTTCTTGTAGTTGAGGATAACGGTCGTCGCAGCAAGAAAAGCAATGATCATGCTGATGAAATACGCGCCGTCCTGAAAGGTAAGTGTCCCGTGATCAATCAGGCCAAAACGCAGGAGTGGGCTGAGAGATGTCAAACTGTCGATGATCCAGATGGGGGCTTGACGCTCCAGTGCATCCAATATCGAAGACACGCCGCTGGCCAATAACAGCAGGCTCAGCGTCAATATGAAAATGGCCAGGCGCTGGCGGGTCAGTGCGCAAATAAAAACACCCACTGAGAGATAGCTCCCGCTCAATAACCAACTGGCCAGGAATTGGGATGCGATGACCCGGTTGTCCGCACTGCCCAACAAGTTGACCACCGTCACGATGGGGAATGTCAGTAATAATGCCAGGCCCGCCACGACCCAGGCGGCGAGGAACTTCCCAATAACCAGTTCGGCGGGCCGCACAGGCAGTGTTTTCATGAAATCGCCAAAGCCTGTCTCATTCTCGTCCGCCCAAAGTTGAGTCGACAGTGCAGGGATCAGTAACAGGTACAACCAAGGGTGCCATTGAAAAAAGCCCTGCAAATCGCTGCTGCTGCGCTCCAGCAGTTGGCTGGTGTGCAACCCCAGCAAGGTCGACAGCAACAGGAACAGCGCAACGCTCAGGTAGGTGGCAGGTGCCGATAGATAGCTGGCAAGCTGGCGTTTGAAAACAGATGGCAGCAGGTTCAATGGGATGCCTCCTGGCTCAGGTGGTGAACGACATCGTTCAGGCGGCCTGGCTCCAGATTCAGTGAGTGTATTTCCCAGCGTCGGTTGGCAATCAATGCGCAGATGGCGGGGTAGATGGAGTGTCCCGGCATGGCGAGAACGGTTACCGTGCCCGGGCCGTGCCGGTCTTCTTCGATACCTGCCACGCCGGGCAGTACGGCAAGTGCCAGTAAATCCAGGGCTGACTCCGCCGCCAGGGTGACTGCGCGAAAGTGCCGGGAACTGCGCTGCAGCTCGGGCATCGGGGTGTCCGCCAACAGGCGCCCGCCGCCAATGACCAGGGCGCGGGTGCAGACGCCGGCCAGTGCTTCGCAATCGCGTGAGGCAACGATGATCGTCATCTCGTCGGCCAACGACTGGATAAGCCTGCTGATCTTGCCTTGCTGATGGGGCGCCAACCCTTCGCTGGGTTCGTCCAGTAACAGCACGTCGGGGTCGTGCAGCAGGGCCTGGGCAAACGCGACTTTGCGTTTCAGGCCAGGGGGAAGGGTGTTGATCGGGTAATCGAGGACTGGCCAGAGTTCGAGTCGGCTGGCCGCGTGATCCACCCGCCTGCGTCGCTCCGCGCCTTGGAATCCCCGAAGGGTGGCGATGAAACTGAGCAGGTTCTTGACCGACAGGGTCGGGTGACTGACTCCGGATTCGGGTTGATAGCCTATTGCCTTGCGTGCGTGATAGCCGTGTGTATGTGTATCCAGCCCCAGAATCCGCACTTGCCCCGAGGAGGGTTGGATGGCGCCGGCGATCATTTTTAAAAGTGTCGTTTTACCTGCCCCCTCCAATCCAAATAAACCAAGGCACTCTTGGCGTTTGGCAGAAAATGAGACATCGCTGATTACACTCTTTTTGTTCAAGTATTTTGTGAGGTTGCTTATCTCGATCATTATGCTTTTCTGTTCGGTTGGTGAGGCAAGAAGAATGAAGAGGCAAGCGCCTTTGTTGAGTGATATAGGGCTCGGGTTTAAAAATGGTACGTTCAATGTACAGCGCTTGGAAACGCTGAAGTATCTTAATAAGAGAAGTCCTACGTTCAGTCTGTTACCTCGCTGAAACAATCGTTGAGTGATAAATGCATGTTGATGGTCGGATGTTTATCTGATGTTTATATACGCTTTGCTTGTTGTCATGAGGCCTGATTACTATGATGCTTCTACGTACCCTAGTTCTTGAACGCTCTGGTGAGGATGCGCCGGTCAACGGTGCTCTGCTCTGTGGTTTTGCTGTTCCCCAGATCGCGTCGAACTTTCTTGTGTACAGCCTGGATGAAGAAATAGAGCCGGGTAGTTCCCGGGTATATGTCGCAGCATTGCGTAGGAAAGTTGAACGCTACTTCTTGGGTGGGGTGGATGCCCAAGAGGATCTGCAAGTTGCGATGCGGGTGTTTAAACAAATACTGACCTTGGCCGCGTCCGGTACCAAGTCGGGTAGCGTCGGCGACGGCCAGATTCCCTATCACTTTGTCGACTTGAAAGGCTGCAAGTTGCCGCCCGCCAGGCCCGAAGATCATCATTCAATGAACATCAAGAAAGCCTTGGTGATGAAGGTGATTACCTTGGGCACATCGGCCCCTGCGTCAGAGGCGATTGAAAGTCCCACGCTGATTGTCCCGTCCATTCGTTTTTCTTCCAAATTGGTCTCGGCTCCCAAAGTCACCAAGGCGCCTGAAAAGGTCTTGCCCGTGGTGATCGAGGGGCTGGCTGAACCTCAGCGGCAGGTGCCCGCGGTCGTGGCGCCAACTGCTGCGCCGGTCGTCGCGGTTGCACCCAGTGCGCCGCCGGCATCCAACGAACAGGCAGAACACAATTCACTGTTCGAGGTGGACAGCACCTTGACCAACCTCGCGCGTGTCGCCCAGGAGCTGACCCAGCAAAAACTTGCGATGCAAAAGCGCGAAGAAGCGCTCGAACAGCGCCAGGTTGAACTGCAGCGAGGGCTGGCGGAGCTTGAGCAAAAGCGCCAGGAACTTACCCGTCGCATGGTGCAGGAGGAGGGCGCCGTGCAGTTGCAGGCGCAGGCGTTGGAGGGGCGTGAAGCGCAGTTGGCAAATGCCGTGGTCATGCAGCAGCAAGGGCAGCGTCAAATGGATGAGCGCACCCGCGTCCTCGAAGAGCGGGCCATTCAAGTCGAGGCGCAAGAGCTGCGGGCGCGTCAGAAAGGCGAGACGTTGGCGGCGCTGCTCGTGCAGTTACCAGGGTTGCGCCAGAATGTGCATGCCATTCTCTTTGAACTCGACCAGGCGTTGGACGGCCTGGCCAGGAATGAGCTGGTTCAAGCCAGCAGCGAGCCGGGCGCAATCCAGCTGTGATGCGAGGCGTCAGAGGGTCTGGCTACTTTCCCCGGTTCATTTATCATCACCCTCTGTTCGTCGACGCCGGGGCCTGCATGCCGCGGCGTATTGGAATCAATGGACATTGCCTGGGGATGCACACGTTTGAGTACCAAGCTGATTACCAAAGAAGGTCATGAGGCGCTGAAGAAGGAGTTGGATTACCTGTGGCGCGAAAAGCGTCCGGACACCACGCGCAAAGTGACTTGGGCCGCTTCCCTGGGGGATCGCAGCGAGAACGCGGACTACCAGTACAACAAGAAGCTGCTGCGTGAGATTGACCGACGGGTGCGCTACCTGCGCAAGCGTCTGGAAGACATGCGCGTGGTGGAGTACATGCCCGAACAGGAAGGGCGGGTATTTTTCGGTGCCTGGGTCGATATCGAAAACGAGCAGGGCGAAACCAAGCGTTTTCGCATCGTCGGCTATGACGAGATCTACGAACGGATGGACTACATCTCCATCGACTCGCCGATGGCGCGGGCGCTGCTGCGCAAGCAAGTCGACGATGAGGCCATCGTGCAGACGCCGAACGGCGAGGTGTGCTGGTGGATCACCGCTATCGAGTATGTGAAATAGACAATGGTGGCCCGCGGTCTGTGACGCGCGGGCCATTGTCGTCTCAGCCTTCGCGCAATACCGCCAATGGCGTGGCATTCAGCGCGCGGCGCGTCCCGAACACCCCGGCAGCGCCGATCAGCACGCCACCGATCACCGGCAGCAACAACAACCACGGGTGTGGGTGCCAGGCCAGGTCGAAGGCATAGCGGTAGAGCACCCAGGTCACCAGCTCGGTGCCCAGCGCCGCGAGCAAACCGCTGACGGCGCCGAGCAGGCCGAACTCGATGCGTCGGGCCTTCACCAGCAGCTTGCGCTCGGCGCCCAGCGCACGCAGCAGCGCACCTTGGCGAATGCGCTCGTCCAGGGTGGCCTGCAGGCCGGAGAACAGCACCGCCATCCCTGCCGCCAGCACGAACAGCAGCACATACTCCACGGCCAGCGTTACTTGGGCGAGGATGCTGCGCAACTGTTCCAGCAGGGCCTCGACTTGCAGGATCGTGACCGCCGGGAAGGCCCGGGACAGGTCGACGATCTGCCGGTCATGGCCGGGGGCCAGATAAAAGCTGGTCAGGTAGGTGGCCGGCAGGTCTTTCAAGGTGCCAGGCTGGAAAATCATGAAGAAGTTGGGCTGGAAGTTATCCCAATTGATGGTGCGCAGGCTGGTGACCCGCGCTTCACGGGTTTCGCCCGCCACGGTGAACACCAGGTGGTCGTTGAGCTTGAGTTTCAGGCTTTCGGCAACCTTGGCTTCCACCGACACCCCCGGTATTTCATCGCCCGGTTGCTGTGACCACCAGGTACCCGCAGTCAGGGCATTGCCCGGCGGCAGGTCGGCGGCCCAGGTCAGGCTCAGGTCGCGCTGGATCGCGCGGTCGCCGCTGGAGTCCTTGCTGACGATCGCCTGCACGGGCTCGCCGTTGACGCTGATCAGCCGGCCGGGCACCACCGGATACAGCGGCGCCGATTGTGCCTGCAGTTCGAGCAGGCGAGCGCCAAAGGCGTCCTTGTCGGCGGGCAGGATGTTCAGCGCGAAGTAGTTGGGGGCGTCCTTGGGCAGCTGGTTTTGCCAGGTGTCGAGCAATTCGCCGCGCAGCAGGGCGATCAAGCCCATGGACAGCAGGATCAAGCCGAACGCCAGCGACTGGCCTGCCGCCGCCAACGGATAACGCAGCAACTGGCCCAGGCCCAGGCGCCACGGCAGGGACGCCCGGGCCAGCAGGCGGCGCAGGCTCTGCAACAGCAGCAGGAGCAGGCCACCGAGGATCAACGCCGCAACCACGCCCCCGCCGAGCAGGGCGAAGGTCAGCACCAGGTCGAGGCTCAGGCGCCACATGATCAGGCCCAGGGCAAGCAGCGCCGCGCCGTAGACCATCCAGGTGCTGGACGGGATGGGCAGCAGGTCGCGCCGCAACACGCGCAGCGGTGGGACGCGGCCCAGTGCCGCCAACGGTGGCAGGGCGAAACCGGCGAGGGCCACCAGCCCGGTGCCGATCCCGGCAATGGCCGGCAGCAGCCCGCCGGGCGGTACGTCCGCCGGCAGCAGGTCGTGGAGGAAATAGAACAGGCCAAATTGCGCCAGCCAGCCCAGCAGGGCGCCGGCCAGGCTCGCCAACAGGCCGAGTACGCTCAGTTGCAGGCTGAACAACAGCATGGTTTCACGCCGCGATAAACCCAGGCAGCGCAACAGCGCGCTGGCATCAAAACGTCGGCTGGCGAAACGGTTGGCGGACAACGCCACGGCCACGCCGGCCAGCAACACCGCCACCAGGCTGGCCATGTTCAGGTAGCGCTCGGCCTTGCCCAGGGCGCCGCCGATCTGCTGGTTGCCATCCCGCGAGTCCTGCAGGCGCTGGTTGGCCGCGAGACCCGGCTTGATCAGGTCACGATAGGTTTGCAGTGCCGTACTTGAGGGGGCTGCGCGCCACAGCTCGCGGTAACTGACGCGGCTGCCGGGCTGGACGACGCCGGTGGCGCCCAGGTCGGCCAGGTTGATCATCACCCGTGGCGTGAGGCTGTAGAAATTGCCGGCGCGGTCCGGTTCATAGGTCAGCACACGCGCCAGGCGCAGGGACTTCATGCCCACGTCGATGCTGTCACCCACTTTCAGGTCGAGTGCGGTGAGCAGCCGTGCCTCCACCCAGGCTTCGCCGGGTTTCGGGCCGCCGCCTGCGGTTTCGTCAGCGAATGGCGCGGCTGCGCTCTTCAGTTCGCCGCGCAGCGGGTACTGCTCGTTGACCGCCTTGATGCTGGACAGCTGGATGCCGTTATCGGTGGCGATAACGCTGGAAAACTCGACGACGCGTGCGTGATCCAGGCCCAGTTCGATCCCGGACCTGATTTGCTCGGGGCGCGCGGGTGAGCTGCCCTCGAGCACCAGGTCGGCGCCGAGGAACTCGGTGGCGCGCAACAGCATGGCGCCATTAAGGCGTGCGCCGAAGTAGCCGATGGCGGTGCTGGAGGCCACGGCCACCAGCAGGGCGAAGAACAACACGCGCAATTCGCCGGCGCGGGCATCGCGCAGCAATTGGCGCAGGGCAAGGCTGAACAGGCGCAACAGCGGCAAGCGTGCCATCAAGGCTCCAGGGGCGCGACCAGCAGGCCGGCTTCAAGGCGGATCAGGCGTCGGCAACGGTGCGCCAGGCGCTCGTCGTGAGTGACCAGGACCAGGGTCGTGCCGCTTTCTTTATTCAGTTCGAACAGCAGGTCGCTGATGCGCTCGCCGGTATGGCTGTCGAGGTTGCCGGTGGGTTCGTCGGCAAACAGCACGTCCGGTTCGGCGGCAAAGGCGCGGGCGATCGCCACCCGTTGCTGCTCACCCCCGGAGAGTTGGCGTGGCGAGTGGGTCAGGCGTTGGCCCAGGCCGACCCGTTCGAGCAGGTACCTGGCGCGCTCGCGGGCGTCTTTGCGGCCGTCCAGCTCCAGCGGCAGCATGACGTTCTCCAGGGCGTTGAGGCTGTCGAGCAGTTGGAATGACTGGAAGACGAAGCCCACGTGTTCGGCGCGGATGCGCGCGCGCTGGTCTTCGTCGAGGCTGCTCAAGGCTTGGCCGGCGAGGATGACTTCGCCGCTGCTGGGCAGGTCGAGGCCGGCCAGCAGACCGAGGAGGGTGGACTTGCCGGAGCCGGAGGCACCGACGATAGCCAGGCTATCGCCCTTGTTCAGTTCCAGGCTCAGTTCGTGCAGGATAGTCAGTTCACCTTCCGCGCTGGGAACCACTTTGCTAAGGTTTCGCGCGATGAGAATGCTTGCGCCCATGGAGAATCCGATGCGAATGTGGTTTTTGAGTGCTGGCCTGGCCTTGATGTGCATGGCCCAGAACGCAGCGGCGGGTACAGTCCTGATCGTTGGCGATAGTATCAGTGCCGGTTTCGGACTGGATACCAGCAAAGGGTGGGTAGCCTTGTTGGGACAGCGGCTCAAACACGAAGGTTTCGACGATAAAGTGGTCAACGCGTCCATCAGCGGCGACACCAGCGCCGGAGGCCTCGCGCGGCTGCCGGCGGCGCTTGCGGAGCATAAGCCCAACCTGGTGATTATCGAGCTGGGCGGCAATGACGGCCTGCGTGGACAGCCGCCCGCGCAATTGAAACAAAATCTTGCGTCGATGATCGAGCAGTCCCAGGCGGTCGGCGCCAAGGTCCTGCTGCTGGGCATGCAGTTGCCGCCTAACTACGGTCCGAAATACACCACGGCATTTGCCGGGGTCTACGCGGCCCTGGCCAAGGAGAAGAGCGTGCCGTTGGTGCCGTTTTTCCTCGACGGCGTGGGCGGTCATCCCGAGCTGATGCAGGCCGATCAACTGCACCCGGCGGTCGGCGCCCAGGGTAAGTTGCTGGAAAATGTCTGGCCGACGCTAAAACCGCTGTTATGACGCTTTTCTACCGGCAGGCTTTCGGCTAAGGTGGCGCCCCCCCGATTTGGAGCCCTCGATGTCGCGTCCTGCCTGGTCCCTGTTTAATTACCAACTGATCGAGCCGGACGAGCAGCTGGATCTGTTCGCCTGCCAGGAAGTCCGGGTGCATCTGGTCACGCGTCAATTGGAGCTGGGCGGCACGATCGATCGCACGCTCTGCGGCACGTTGTTGCCGGCTCAGCCACGCTGGTCGGCGGTGGATCGCTCGATTTTCCAGGATCAGCGCCTGTGCCCCCTGTGCCGTGCCATCTTGGAGTCGCAAAAGCGTGGCACGCCGCCGATCTGGCCGGAGCTGCGCTTCGAGTGGTGAGGGGCGCTACGAGCTTGCAGCTTGAAGCCCGCATCGCGTATACAATCGCTTTTTACCTACACGTTGTTCTGCGAAGGATTTTCCGGATGTTGTCGCGCCTTTCCGCCGTCACCTGCTGCCTGTCTCTTGCCGCCCTGTGTGCGGCGGGTTCCGCGGCGGCCTTGCAGTTGCCCTTGCCACCCCCGGGCGAAGACATCGTCGGCCAGGTCCAAGTGATCAAGGCCAAGTACGAAGATACGTTTGCCGACCTGGGTACCACCTACGACCTGGGCTACTCGGAGATGGTCGCCGCCAACCCGGGCGTCGATGCCTGGTTGCCGGGGGCGGGCACCGAGATCGTCCTGCCGACGCGGTTCATCCTGCCGCCGGGCCCCCGCGAAGGCATCGTGATCAACCTTGCCGAATACCGGCTCTACTATTTCCCCAAGGGCCAGAACGTCGTCTACACCTTCCCGCTGGGGATTGGTCGTGAAGGCTGGGGCTCGCCGATCGCCCATACCAGCATTGTCGCGAAAACGCCGAACCCGACCTGGACGCCACCCGCTTCGATCAAGGCCGAGCACGCCGCCAACGGCGATCCGTTGCCCAACGTGGTACCGGCCGGCCCGGACAACCCGCTGGGGCCGTTCAAGTTCACCCTGGGCACGCCGGGCTACCTGATCCACGGCTCCAACATGAAGTTCGGTATCGGCACGCGTACCAGCCACGGCTGCTTCCGCATGTTCAACAATAACGTGCTGGAAATGGCCGGCATGGTACCGGTGGGTACTCCGGTGCGTATCATCAACGATGCCTACAAGTTCGGCAGCAGTGGCGGCAAGGTCTACCTCGAAGCGCATACGCCGCTGAACGACGATGGCACGCCGTCGGTGGTCGACAAGCACACCGCGGTGATCAACGCGCTGCTCAAGCGTGAAGACCTGGCCAATCACCTGCGGGTGAACTGGGATCAGGTGCGCGACGTGGTCGCGGCGGAAGATGGCCTGCCGACTGAAATCGGTGTGCCGGCTGCGGCGTCGATGGTCTCGAACGCGCCGCTCGATCCGTTGCAATAAGCCGGTTCGATCAATCGCCCGCCACGGCCTTGGGCTGCGGCGGGCTTTTTATTGCCCGTGATCCGGGACCGAATCGCAGGCAATAAAAAGCCGGTCCAAGAATGGACCGGCTTGGTAACAACCCCGAAGGACTATTACTTGCGGCTAGCTTTTTCAAGCATGCGCAGAGCGCGCTCGTTAGCTTCGTCAGCAGTCTGTTGTGCTTTTTGAGCAGCAGCCAGAGCTTCATCAGCTTTACGGTAGGCTTCGTCTGCACGAGCCTGGGAGCGAGCTGCTGCGTCTTCAGTTGCAGTCAGACGAGCTTCGGTTTCTTTGGAGACGCTGCTGCAACCGGTAGCCAGAACTGCGGCCAGAGCCAGAGCAGAGAATTTCAGAACGTTGTTCATCGTGTTCCCCTTCAAGGACTTTCTATAAGATAGCTACTATCTCAGAGTGAGCTAATAGCCGGCGTACATACTACTCATTACTTGTAGTAAGTAAACTGACGTAGCGCAAGAAGCAAAAAAAAATTTCTGTGCTGAATCTATTTTGGCTAATCTTTTGGGAAATTGTATAAAAAGCGTTCAATTTTTAGCAGTCTGCTGAAGAATGGATGCGCCCTGAAAGGGCCGGCCAGCATGTGTCAAGCCTTGTAAGTAGATGAAAATTTATATACTGAAGCTAACACTTTTGTACAGGTTGACTTTGCCAAACCCTGTATCTTTTGCGCATGTAGAGGTGACTTTAACAGCGCCTGTTCGTCTCAAGCTTCAACTGCCGGCAATGTTCAGGCTTTCGGTCACCGATTGATCGAGGCCCTTTCTATATCCGCCAGCCCCAGGGATGACGAGTGCGTCTTGAGCAATTTCAGGATTGCCGCCTACTATTCTCTACGTGCTGGTTGTGAGCGCTCACGGTTTTCTCGTTGTCGAAACCGGCACGGGGTGGCGTAGATGTTCCTTCGCCGGAAAAACATCGGTAAGGTAGGGGTCAGAATCCAAGACCCGCGAGGAGTAGTGATGAGCGAGGCGTTGTCCATCCACCATGACCAGGCTGGTCATCAGTTCGAGACCAATGTGGACGGTCATCGTGCCTACCTGACCTATATGGACCTCGGGAAGCAGACCTTGGACATCTATCGGACCTTCGTGCCCAACGCACTGCGAGGTCGCGGTATCGCGGCTGCATTGACCGAGGAAGCCTTGAAGTTCGCCGAAGAGGCCGGCTACACGGTGATCCCGTCGTGCTCTTACGTCGAGCGCTACATGGAGCGCCACCAGCGCCATGCGGCCAAGCTGTAAGGCATGAACTGCAACATGAAAAACGCCGGGCTTAGCCCGGCGTTTTTGTGTGCGCTGATCAGGATCAGACTCAGCTGCGCTTGCGCAGGGGCAACACGTCCTTGAGCTTGGCGTGCATGCTGCGCAGGGTGTTCTCGGTGGTCGCCCAGTCGATGCAGGCATCGGTGATCGACACGCCGTACTGCAAGTCGGCCAGGTCTTTGGGGATCGCCTGGCAGCCCCAGTTCAGGTGGCTTTCGACCATCAGGCCGATGATCGACTGGTTGCCTTCCAGGATCTGGTTGGCGACGTTTTCCATCACCAGCGGTTGCAGGGCCGGGTCCTTGTTGGAGTTGGCGTGGCTGCAATCGACCATGATGTTCGGCTTGATCTTGGCCTTGTTCAGCGCCTGTTCGCACAGGGCAACGCTGACCGAATCATAGTTGGGCTTGCCGTTGCCGCCGCGCAATACCACGTGACCGTAGGCGTTGCCTTTGGTGGTGACGATGGAGACGCCGCCTTCCTGGTTGATACCCAGGAAGCGATGAGGGCTGGAGACCGACTGCAGCGCGTTGATCGCCACGGTCAGGCCGCCGTCGGTGCCGTTCTTGAAGCCCACGGCCGAAGACAGGCCGGACGCCATTTCGCGGTGGGTTTGCGATTCGGTGGTGCGCGCGCCGATGGCCGACCAGCTGATCAGGTCCTGCAGGTACTGCGGGGAGATCGGGTCGAGGGCTTCGGTGGCGGTGGGCAGGCCCATTTCGGCCAGGTCCAGCAGCAACTTGCGACCGATGTGCAAGCCGTCCTGGATCTTGAACGAGTCGTCCAGGTACGGGTCGTTGATCAGGCCCTTCCAGCCGACGGTGGTGCGCGGTTTCTCGAAATAGACGCGCATGACCAGATACAAGGTGTCGGACACTTCTTCGGCCAGCGCCTTGAGGCGCTCGGCGTATTCGTGGGCCGCCTTGAGGTCGTGGATCGAGCATGGCCCGATTACCACGAAGAGGCGGTGGTCGGTGCCGTCGAGAATGTCACGAATGACTTCGCGACCCTTGGTGACGGTCTGCAGGGCAGCGTCGCTCAGGGGGATTTCGCGCTTGAGCTGATCGGGCGTGATCAGGGTCTCGTTGGATTCGACGTTCAGGTCGTTGATCGGTAAATCAGCCATCGTGTTACTCGTCAGGGTCACGGGTGCCGGCCGCCAGCCATCCCCGTGCGGCGGAGCACAGCATGATTTGAATGCAGGGGGGAGGAACCTTAGCGCGTAACACGGGCCCGCGACAATGGGCAAAGCCCGCTTTAATCCAGTGCCGGCGCTACAAACGCCTCATGGGAGAATTCACCGGCATGCCGCGCCACCCACTCGCGGGCCATGGTTTCGAACTGCTCGGGCGTCGACTCGGCGTCTTCGTGCTGGCGGCAGTAGCGCTCTATCCGGCATGCTTGCTCACCCATGCGTGCGCCGAACAACGCATGTTCATCGGTAAACGAGATGCCGACGCGATAGCCGTCTTCTACCTTGCGGCACCATGCCACATAGCCCGGGTAGCGGGCCCCGGCGCCCAGGGACGGGATATGCAGGTCAACCGCTGTACCCTGGCGCCAGGCACGCGGGCAATTGCAGGCGATGCCGCCCAGGCCGATAGTGTGCAGGCGTTGGCGGGGAATGGGGGGAGAGGGACGTTGGATCAACAGGGCAGCGACATCATCAGGATGAGGTAAAAAACGACCCATGTACACGGACTCCGAGCACCGTCCAGTCGACGGCGGTGGCAGCAGTATAGTGAAGGAGCAGGCATTGACCGACCTGGATATTGACCAGCAACTGCTGGGATTACCAGGCATTTCGCTCGTGCTGTTTACCAGCGTGGGCTGTTCCGGTTGCCGTTGGGCGCATCAGCAGCTACCGGGCTGGCAGTTGCCGGTGGATCGGTTGTGCTGGGTGGATGCCGGGCACAACGGCGGCGCGGTGGAACGTTATCAGGTCTTTCATTTGCCGGCGCTGTTCGTGGTGTGCGAGGGTCAATTCTTCGGGCAGATACAGACACGTCTTACACCTTCCGAGCTTACCGACGCTATTCATCAAGCGCTTACCCGCACTCCAGAGGATTTGCCATGACCGCATTGTCGCCACGCATTGGCATTATCGGCACCGGCGCCATCGGTGGTTTCTACGGCCTGATGCTGGCGCGCGCCGGCTTCGATGTGCATTTCCTGCTGCGCAGCGAATACGCAGCGGTCAGTGAGCGTGGCCTGCGCCTCAACAGCAGCGTGCATGGCACCTTGCACCTGAACCCCGTGCAGGCCTACGCCCACGCCGCCGACATGCCGCCGTGCGACTGGCTGCTGGTGGGCACCAAATCCACGGGCAATGTCGACCTGGCCCCGACCATCGCCCAGGTCGCGGCGCCCGACGCGAAGGTTGTGTTGCTGCAAAATGGCCTCGACGTCGAAGACAGCCTGCGCGAACACTTGCCGGCGTCCCTGCATCTGCTCGGTGGGCTGTGCTATATCGGCGTACACCGTTCCGCCCCCGGCGTCGTCGAGCATCAGGCGTTGGGCCGGGTCAACCTGGGTTATCACAGCGGTACCGCCGCCAACGACGAAGCGCGCCAGAAGGCGATTGTCGAAGCAGGCGCCGCGTTGTTTCATCAGGCCGGCATCGAGTCCCAGGCCATGGCCAACGTACACCTGGCGCGCTGGCACAAGCTGGTGTGGAACGTGCCTTATAACGGTCTCTCCGTGCTGTTGGGCTGTGGCACCACGGCGATGATGGCGGACGAGTCCAGCCGCGAACTGATCCAGGCGCTGATGGCCGAAGTGGTGAAGGGCGCTCACGCCTGCGGTCACGACATTCCGGCCAGCTATGCCGAGCAGATGTTTACCATGACCGAAAGCATGGACGACTACCTGCCCAGCATGTACCACGACCATATCCATAAACGCCCGCTGGAACTGGCGGCGATCTACGCTCGCCCACTCGCCGCCGCCAAGGCCGCCGGCTGCGAGCTGCCGCGCATGCAGGCGTTGTATCAGGCCTTGAGTTTTATTGATCGGCATAACCGCTGATTGGGGGGAACCACCATGGCAAACGGATTGGGCGACAAACTGGTGCTGGCGATTTCATCGCGGGCCCTGTTCGACTTGAGCGATAGCCACAAGGTCTACCTGGCCCAAGGCGTGGAGGCCTACCGCAAATACCAGATCGAGCACGAAGAAGAAACGCTCGAGCCGGGCGATGCCTTCCCGCTGGTCAAAAAACTGCTGAGCCTCAACGCCAGCCTGGGCCGGGCCCGGGTCGAGGTGGTGCTGGTGTCGCGCAACAGTGCCGACACCGGCCTGCGCGTGTTCAATTCGATCCAGCATTACGGGTTGGACATTTCCCGCGCCGCTTTCGTAGGAGGGCGTAGTCCATATCCTTATTTGGCGGCGTTTGGTTGCCATCTGTTTCTTTCGACCCATGCTGACGATGTGCGCAGTGCGCTCGATGCTGGGTTCGCCGCGGCGACGATTCTGTCGGGCGGCGCGCGCCGTGCATCGAGCGAGGAACTGCGGATCGCATTCGATGGCGATGCGGTGTTGTTTTCCGACGAGTCGGAGCGCGTTTACCAACAGGGCGGGCTGGAAGCGTTCCAGGCCAGCGAACGCGAATCGGCGCGCCAGCCGTTGCATGGCGGCCCCTTCAAGGGCTTCCTCGCGGCGCTGAACCTGTTGCAGCGTGAGTTTCCGGACGCGGCCTGCCCGATCCGCACTGCCCTGGTCACCGCCCGGTCGGCGCCGTCCCACGAGCGGGTGATCCGTACCCTGCGCGAGTGGGATATCCGCCTGGACGAGTCGTTGTTCCTCGGCGGCCTGGAGAAATCCGCGTTCCTGGAGGCGTTCGCCGCCGACGTTTTTTTCGACGACCAGGCCGGCCATTGCGAGAAAGCCAGGGAGGTGGTGGCCACCGGGCATGTGCCCCATGGCATCAGTAATGAGGTGAAGGTTCAGACGCCGAGCTAAGTCAGTCGAATTCCCCAAGGCGCTGCTAAGCTCATTCAATCTCCGCCATCCTGGCAGTCCAGGAGGTTTTATGATCCGTTCGATGCTGTATGCCACGGACCTTGGTCTGTATGCGCCTTATGTGATGCAACATGCGCTGGCGCTGGCGCGAACGTTCAAGGCTGAGCTGTCGGTGATTCATGTGGTCGAACCCATCGGGCTGTTCGCCGAATCGGTGTTGCAAAGCTACCTTGATGAAAAGGCCCTGAACGAATGGCAGAGCCAGGGCCTGAGCACAGTGATGGCGACGATCGAGCAGCGGGTCCTTGAGAGTTTTCGCGAGGAGCTGGGGGACGGCGCGCAAGACTTGCAACTGATCCACTCGGTGCGGGTGATCCAGGGTGACCCGTGCGAGGTGATTCTCGACCAGTTGCGTAAACTTTCCGTGGATTTGTTGATCGTAGGCAGTCATAGCCACGCAACGGCCGCGGCCACACCCCTTGGGCGCACTGCCGCGCGGGTGTTGCAGCTGTCTCCGGTGCCGGTTTACCTGGTGCCATCGTTACAACGTCGACGCAGTGATGACGTGTGAGGGGGAGTGATAGATAAAAAGTTCTAGATTTATCCGTCTAACCTTTAATATAGTTATATACCGTCGCTGATACCCGTGGCGTCTATCTGCTTTGAGGGATACATATGAAGCTTCAACAACTGCGCTACATCTGGGAAGTGGCGCACCACGATCTCAACGTTTCCGCTACCGCTCAAAGCCTGTACACCTCGCAACCGGGTATCAGCAAACAGATCCGCCTGCTCGAAGACGAGCTGGGTGTCGAAGTGTTCGCCCGCAGCGGCAAGCACCTGACCCGCGTCACCCCGGCCGGTGAGCGCATCATCACCACCGCCGGCGAGATCCTGCGCAAAGTCGAAAGCATCAAGCAGATCGCCCAGGAATTCTCCAACGAGAAGAAGGGCACCCTGTCGATCGCGACCACCCACACCCAGGCACGGTATGCGTTGCCGCCGGTGATCCGCGATTTCATCAAGCAATACCCGGACGTGGCCCTGCACATGCACCAGGGGTCGCCGATGCAGATCGCTGAAATGGCCGCCGACGGCACCGTCGATTTCGCGATTGCGACTGAGGCGCTGGAGTTGTTCGGCGACCTGGTGATGATGCCGTGCTATCGCTGGAACCGTTGTGTGGTGGTGCCGCAAGGCCACCCGCTGGCCAAGCTGCCGAAGCTGACCCTGGAAGCCCTGGCGGAATACCCGATCGTGACTTATGTGTTCGGCTTTACCGGCCGCTCCAAGCTCGACGAAGCCTTCAGCCACCGCGGCCTCACGCCGAAAGTGGTGTTCACCGCGGCCGACGCCGACGTGATCAAGACTTACGTTCGCCTGGGCCTGGGCGTGGGGATCGTCGCCAAGATGGCGGTCGACACCCAGCTCGATAAAGACCTGGTCGTGCTCGACGCCAGCGAGTTGTTCGAGTCCAGCGTGACCAAGATCGGTTTCCGTCGCGGCACGTTCCTGCGTGGTTTCATGTGCGACTTCATCGAGAAATTCGCCCCGCACCTGACGCGCGAAGTCATGGCCAAGGCGATCCAGTGCCACAACAAGCAGGAACTGGAAGAGTTGTTCGACGGCGTAGAACTGCCCGTCCACTGAGTGGTTTCAGCGGGCCTCGGTCACCGTAAAGTGTTGCCGGGCGCCCGCCACCAGGATTTCCACCTCATCGCCTTCGAACTTGCCCAGCAGGCTGTGGCCCAGGGGCGAGCGCGGGGTGATGACGGTGACCGGTTGCCCCACCACATCGACTTTCAAACCCGCAGCATCCGGCGCCAGGAACAACCATTGCTGGCGACCGTTTTCGTCCTCCAGGCCCACTAGCGCGCCGACTTCTATGCCCCGTTGCTCATCGTATGCACGCAGCTGCAGTTGCAGGTTCTGGCACAGCGCCAGCGACTGCTTGATTTCCTCCACCCGCTTGGCCTGCCCGGCCGCCAGGTAAGACGCTTCCAGGCCGAGGGTGTCGTATTTGTTTTCGGCGATGTTTTCTTCGTGGGTCGCGGTTTCGTAGGCGGTCTGCGCGGCGCGCTGGGCGATGTCGAGGTCGACGCTGAGTTTTTCCAGGATCAACTGGAGGACGGCGTGTTTATTCATGGTTGGGCTTGATCATTCGCAAAATTGCAGGACATTCGCCTTGCTCTTTTCATTGGGCGCGTTCTGGTCCTGTTGCAGCCAGAACTGGCATTTGGGGTTGGACAGGTTGCGCGCATTGTTGCGCGCCTGATCCAGGCTCTGCCGTTGTTCCTGCTTGCGCAGGTTCTCTTGATACTGCTCGAACAGGCGGTTCGGCGGTTCCACCGCGACCGGCGCGGGCTTGCCGAGTTGCTCGACGGCCTGGGCGACCGGCGCCAGGCTCTGCGGGAACAGATAGCGCGACGCCAGCCAGGTGGTCAGCGCAATCGCGATAAACCCCAGCCACACGCCCAGGGCGATAGCGAGACAAAGCTTGAACAACGACAGCGGACGGTCAGACATGGCGGCCTCCTGGCAGGCATTTACGGCGTGGCGGCGATTGTCGCACAGCCACCGTGCAGAATAATCGCGATCAAGCCTTCTGCATCGGGGCATTTATGCGGACAATCGAGCCTTTGAGCGTGGGAGCCCGGAATGAAAGCCCGCTGGGATATTTTTTGCAGCGTCGTCGACAACTACGGCGACATTGGCGTGACTTGGCGCCTGGCCCGGCAATTAGTGGTGGAGCACGCCTGTGACGTGCGCTTGTGGGTCGATGACCTGCGGGCCTTCGAACGCATGTGCCCGGAGATTGATGTGCAACGGGAGCAGCAATGGCAAGAGGGCGTCGACGTGCGCCATTGGCCGGCGCAATGGTCGGCCACGCCATCGGCGGATGTGGTGATCGCCGCGTTTGCCTGCCAGTTGCCGCCTGACTACATGGACGCGATGGCCGCGCGCGAGCACGCGCCGTTGTGGATGAACCTGGACTACCTGAGTGCCGAGGACTGGGTGGTGGGGTGCCATCGTCTGCCGTCGGTGAAGTTCAAGGGGGTGCAGAAGTACTTCTTCTTTCCCGGCTTCCGGCCCGGCACCGGTGGCCTGTTGCGTGAGGCGGGGTTGCTGCAACAGCGTCAGGCGTTTCAGCAGGATGCTGGCGCGCAGAAACATTTCCTGCAAAGCCTGGGCGTATTTCCCGCAACCGGTGCGCGGCTGATGTCGCTGTTTGCCTACGAAAATGCCGCGCTTGCCGGTTGGCTGGACGTGTTGGCGACGGACGGGCGCGCCACTCATCTGCTGGTGCCGGAAGGGCGCATCCTCGGCGATGTGCAGCGCTGGCTCGGCGTGGACCGGCTGGCGGCGGGCGATACTCATCAGCGCGACGCCCTGACCGTGCAGGTGCTGCCGTTCGTGCGCCAGGAGCAATATGACCGCCTGCTGTGGTGTTGCGAGTTCAACGCCGTGCGCGGCGAAGACTCGTTCGTGCGGGCCCAATGGGCCGGGCGCCCGTTGCTGTGGCATATCTATCGCCAGGACGAAGACATCCACCTGGACAAGCTCGACGCCTTTCTGGAGCTGTACACCGCAGCCCTCTCGCCGGCGGCAAAAGTCGCGGTGGTAGCGCTTTGGCAGGCCTGGAACACCGAGGGTGATATGGCCCAGCCGTGGAAAAAGCTGCTGGAACACTGGCCGGAAGTGGCTGCACACGCCGAAACATGGTGTCTGGAACAGGCCTTGCAGGCGGATCTTGCGACGGCGCTGGTACAGTTTTATGAAAGTTGGATATGATACGCCACCTTGATTTTTGTAAACCCCATCCAAATTTCGGATATACGCAATGAAAACTGGTAAAGAACTGAAACCCGGTATGGTAATCCGTATCGACAACGATCCTTGGTTGATTCAGAAAGCTGAATTCACCAAGTCGGGCCGTAACAGCGCGATCATGAAGACCAAGCTGAAAAACCTGCTGACTGGTTACAAGACCGAAACCGTTTACGGCGCCGATGACAAGCTGGACGACGTGATCCTCGACCGTAAAGAAGCGACCCTGTCCTTCATCAGCGGCGACTCTTACACGTTCATGGACACTACCGACTACACCATGTACGAGCTGAACGCTGAAGATATCGAAGCCGTTCTGCCGTTCATCGAAGAAGGCATGACCGACGTCTGCGAAGCCGTTTTCTTCGAAGACCGCCTGGTTTCCGTAGAGCTGCCGACCACCATCGTGCGTAAGGTTGCCTACACCGAAGGTTCCGCTCGCGGCGACACTTCGGGCAAAGTCATGAAGCCTGCCAAGCTGGCTAACGGTACCGAACTGCAAGTGGCCGATTTCATCGAAATCGACGACATGATCGAGATCGATACCCGTGAAGGCGGTTCGTACAAAGGTCGCGCCAAGAAGTAATTCTGGCCCCACCGGTACGAAAAAAGCCCGACCTTGAGTCGGGCTTTTTTGTGGGCGTTTACCTGTCACTTCAAGTATTGCCTCAGCTCATCCGATGCTTGCCGCAACGCCGGCACGTGGCTGGCGGCGTGTCGTTGGCGAGCCGCGCGGGTTAGACGGTGACGTGCAGACGCACATCGACGTTGCCGCGGGTGGCGTTGGAGTACGGGCAGACTTGGTGGGCAGCGTCGACCAGGCTTTGCGCGTCGTCCTGGGCCAGGCCCGGCAGGCTGATGTGCAGGTCGATATCCAGACCGAAGCCACCCGGGATCTGACCGATGCCGACATGGGCAGTGATCGACGCATCATCCGGAATTTTGCGTTTGGTCTGGCTGGCGACGAATTTCAGTGCGCCGATAAAGCAGGCCGAGTAGCCGGCGGCGAACAGTTGTTCCGGGTTGGTGGCCTGACCGCCGGCACCGCCCAGTTCCTTGGGGGTGGAGAGTTTGACGTCGAGGATGTTGTCGTTGGACACGGCACGACCATCACGGCCGCCGGTGGCGGTGGCTACTGCGGTATAGAGCGTTTGCATGGTGTTGCCCTCTTGGTGTTTTGCGCTAAATGTTTGCGCGCTAAGTAGTTGGTGAGGTGAATGTATAGCGCTAATGTTTAGTGCGCAAGATAAATTCCAGAATTTTTTCGTAAGGGCACCTCAAAACCACCTGTGGGAGGGGATTGCCCCCTCCGCAGGTATTGGGCTTGGGTGTGTTTAGACCGCGCCTTGCAGATTGCCCCGCAACGCAATCAAATCAGCTTGCAGCTTGCGCAGTTGCTCCAGCTCCAGGCCGCTGGCGCCGAGGATGCACTGAGGAATCCCCTTGGCCTTGTCTTGCAAGGCACGGCCAGCGTCGGTCAGTTCCACCACCACCACTCGCTCGTCTTCGCGACTGCGCGTGCGGCTGAGCAGGCCCTCGGCTTCCAGGCGCTTGAGCAGGGGGGTCAGGGAGCCGGGATCGGTCAGCAGGCGGCTGCTGATTTCGCCGACAGTCAAGCCATCCTCTTCCCACAGCACCATCATGGCCAGGTACTGCGGATAGGTCAGGCCGAGGGCTTGCAGCAGCGGCTTGTAGACCTTGGTCATCAGCAATGAAGTGGAGTGCAGGGCGAAGCACAGCTGGTTATCCAGCAACAGGGATTGGCAAGGATCGGGATTTTTGCTCATGGTGCTGCCTCAAAAAAGCGTATCTGGGCTGGAATCTAGCGGGCAAATCTTTAATGCGCCAGGTAATTCTGTCCGGGGGGTCAGACCAATCCGCTTTGCAGCGCCAGGTCCCAGGGCGGCACTGGGCTGAAGCGCGATTTCAGGTATTCGAGCAACAAGCGGCTACGTGCGTTCGGCTGTTGTTCCAGGCGCAGCGCATAGATGCCGGTGGTTTCCGGGCTGGGCAGGCCGTTTTCGCAAAACAGGGGCAAGAGTTCGCCGCGGACCAGGTATTCACTCGCCAGCCAGGTGGGCAGGTGCGCGATACCCAGGCCGGCCAGGGCACCGGAGAGCAGGGCTTCGGCGTTGTTGGCGCTCATGCGGATGCGTTGCGGGCGATAGGTGGCGCGACGCCCGTCCAGTTCGAAGCGCCAGGCGAAGATCGGCGCCAGGCCATCCCAGTCCAGGCCGTCGTGTTCGCTGAGGTCTCGCGGATGGGTCGGCGTGCCACGGTTTTTCAGGTAGGCCGGGCTGGCACAGGCAATTCGCACGATGCTGGCCAGCGGCGTGGCGATCAGCCGGGTGTCGACGATATGCCCGGCACGCAGCACCAGATCGACCTTACCCAGGTGCGCGCCCTGCATGTCCACGAAGCTGTCGATCAAATGCAGGTGTACATCCAGCCCCGGGTAGACGTTCAGGAAGTCGGCGATCACCGGCGCCAGATGCCGTCGACCGAACGCCGCCGGTGCGTCCACGCGAATCAAGCCTTCCGGCGCATGGCTCAAGGACACCGCTTCCGCCCGTGCCAATTGCAACTCGGTGACGATGCGCCGCGCGCGTTCGGCGAACGCCAGGCCGGCCGGTGTTGGCAGCACCGCGTGGGTGCTGCGCTGGAACAAGCGGCTGCCCACCGAGCTTTCCAGGCTGTCGATACGCCGGGCCACGGCGGAGGGCGTCAGCGGATGGCGACGCGCGGCGGCGGAAAAACTGCCGGTTTCCAGCACATCGAGAAACAGGCTGAGTTGGTCGGTGAGGATATGCGGGTTCATCGGTCGACGCTTATGCGGGATTGGCACAGCCATTGTGCGTTGCTGTGCGTATCCGCGCCAGAGCGGACTGCGTAGCATGCAAGGCTTGGGATTGTGGAGTAATGCGTGGTGTTGGATTTAGCGATGTACTTGGTTATGGGCGCGGCATTGGGCACGGTGGGCGGCCTGTTCGGCATTGGCGGCGGGTTGATTGCCATCCCGGTGCTCGGCGTGCTGTTTGGCCTCGATCAGCAGATCGCCCAAGGCACCGCGCTGGTGATGGTGGTGCCCAACGTGATGCTCGCGCTGTGGCGTTATCACCAGCGTAATCGCATTGAACTGCGCCACGCGCTGCCGTTGGGGGTAATGGGCTTCAGCTTTGCCTGGCTCGGCTCGATCTGGGCCGTGGGCCTGGACGCCGGCGCGATGCGTATCGGCTTTATCGCATTTCTGCTGGCGCTGTCGGCCTACAACCTGCTGCGCATGTTCACCCGCAATGCGCCGCCGACGGCACAGATGCGCCATGCCTGGCCGTGGCTCGGGGTGTTGGGCGCGGTCTCCGGCTCTATGGGCGGTTTGTTCGGTGTCGGTGGTGCGGTGGTCGCCACGCCAGTGCTGACCAGTGTGTTCGGCACCACCCAGGTGGTGGCCCAAGGCTTGTCCCTGGCCTTGGCGCTGCCCAGCACCGGGGTGACTCTTGTCACTTACGCCTGGCACCACGAAGTGGACTGGATGATCGGCATCCCCCTGGCGGTCGGTGGCCTGCTCAGCATCAGTTGGGGGGTAAAAGTCGCCCACGCGCTGCCGGAGCGCCTGTTGCGCGGTTTGTTCTGCGGTTTCCTGGTGGTGTGCGCCGTGATGCTGATGTTTAAGGTTTGAAGCCGTCGATGATGTACTCCGCCAGGCATTCGGTGATAGGTGACGTCATCAACGGGTTGCGTAACAAGCGCAGATTCATCGACGGCAAGGGCGGGAAACCCTCGTCACTGCCGAGCACGCGCAGGTCATCCGTCACCAGGCTTTCCATGCTGACCATCACTGCCAGGCCGGCGCTGACCACGGCCTGGATCGCCGCCCCGTTGGTGCTGTTGTAGGCCAGGCGATAATTGCGCCCGACGGTATCCAGTGAGGTACGCGCCCACTGGGTGTAAAGGCAATCGGCGCCGGACATCGCCAGTGGCAGGGCGTCGTGCTCGTCCACGCAGAAACACGGCGCCGCCGCCCACACCACGCGCTCGGTGCGCAACAACTCGCCGATATCATTGCCGGGTTCGCGGCTGATCACCGTCAACGCCAGATCCCGCCGTTGCATCAGCACGGTGGATGCCTCGCAGTGCATCTCGATCTGGATCAGCGGGTAGGCCTTGGAAAACTGTTTGAGAATCCCCGGCAGGAAGCGCATCACATAGTCGTCCGGGGTGCCGATGCGTACCAGCCCGACCATATGCGGTTCTCGCAGGGTGTTGAACACCTCGCTGTGCAGTTTCAGGATGCGCCGCGCATACCCCAGCAGCACCTGGCCCTCCGGCGTCAGCCGCACTTGGCGGCCGTCGCGCTCGAACAGTTTGCGCTGCAGCACGTCTTCTTCCAGGCGCTTCATCTGCATGCTGACCGCCGATTGGGTGCGGTTGACCTGCTCGCCGGCACGGGTAAACCCGCCCTGGTCGGCGATGGCGACGAAGGTGCGCAGCACGTCGGTGTCGATGCTTGGGTAGGCAGCCAATTGATCAATTCCTGAGATGTATTTCATAAGAAACATTCGTTGGATTGATCATAGCTGCCGGCACACACTCGCGTCATCCCCAAGGGAGGGCGAGAAGATGAAAGGTCAAACAGGTTGTGCAGGATGGACGAAGCGGCCGCTTTCCGGGCTGTTCCAAGCGATTGCGCGGTGGCAGGTATTGCGGTACGAGCGTCGGTTAGTGGCCACGCTGAGCGATGCGGCGCTCAAGGATATCGGGCTGAGCCGCGCTGATGTGGAGCACGAAGCCCATCGGCATTTCTGGGAAGACCCACTGCGAAAATGACCGAGGATGCAGTAGGGTGGTCGGCACGTTCATACGGAGATGCCCATGCCCGCCGACCTGTCGTTTTCCCTCAAGCAAGCGCGCCGCATGGCACTGGCCGCCCAGGGCTTTTCCGGGCGCCAGGCGCCTGCATTGATCAAGGCCGCACACCTCAACCGCTTGATCGACCGCCTGGGCGTGCTGCAGATCGATTCGGTCAATGCCGTGGTGCGCTCCCATTACCTGCCGTTGTTTTCCCGCCTGGGTCAGTACACCCCGTCACTGCTTGAGCAGGCGGCCTGGAGCCAGGGCCGACAGCGTTCGTTGTTCGAGTATTGGGGGCATGAGGCCTCGTTGTTGCCGATGGCGCTGTACCCCTTGATGCGCTGGCGCATGGAGCGGGCAAGACAAGGGCAGGGGATTTACGCGCAGATGGCGCGTTTTGGTCGCGAGCAGCAGGCCATCATCCAGCGCGTGTTGAACACTGTCGAACAACAGGGCCCCCTGGGTGCAGGCAGTCTGTCGACCCGCGCCGAGCGCGCCGGCCCGTGGTGGGACTGGAGCGATGAAAAGCACGCGCTGGAATGGCTGTTCGCCGCTGGCCTGGTCACGGTTGCCGGTCGGCGCGGGTTCGAGCGGCTCTACGATTTGCCCGAGCGCGTCATCCCTGGCGACCGGCTTCACCAGGCGCCGCTGAGCGAGGCCGAGGCTCAGCGCGGTTTGCTGCTGCACAGTGCGACTGCGCTGGGTGTGGGCAGCGAAAAAGATCTGCGCGATTACTTCCGCCTGGACCCCGCCGACACTCGCAGCCGCTTGGCCGAACTGGTCGAGGACGGCCAATTGCTGATGTGCCGCGTGCAGGGCTGGAAGCAGCCGGCCTACTGCCTGCCGGAGCCGAAAGTGCCGCGCAAGGTGCCGGCCAGCGCACTGTTGTCGCCGTTCGATTCGCTGATCTGGGAGCGCAGCCGCACCGAGCGGCTGTTCGATTTCCGTTATCGGCTGGAGATTTACACGCCGCAGGACAAGCGGGTGTACGGCTACTACGTGCTGCCGTTTCTGCACAACGAGCGGATCGCCGCGCGCGTCGACCTGCGTGCCGAACGCGCCCACGGCCGCCTGGCCGTGCATGCGGTGCATGAAGAAACGCCGGGGCTGGACGAGGAGGGGATGTGCGCGCTGGCGCTGAACTTGCGGCAAATGGCCGAGTGGCTGGGGCTCGAACAGGTGCAGCTCAATTGCCCACGGCCGAGTGCCGACCGATTAAGGGCGGCGATGCTCACATCACGGTAGGCCCGAGCTTGCTCGCGAGAAACGTTAACGATGACGCGGGAAACCGACACCCCGCGGCATTCTCAGGTTTTTCGCGAACAAGCTCGCGCCTACCGAATGGGGTCACCGTTTTACTTGCTTCAACGTCTCTGCGATCAGGAACGCCAGCTCCAGCGACTGATCGGCATTCATCCGTGGGTCGCAGTGGGTGTGGTAGCGGTCCGACAAGCCATCTTCGGTGATCGGCCGCGCGCCGCCGATGCATTCGGTGACGTTCTGCCCGGTCATCTCGATATGAATCCCGCCGGCATAGGTGCCTTCGGCCTCGTGTACCTGGAAGAATTCCTTCACCTCGCCGAGGATCTGCGCAAAGTCGCGGGTCTTGTAGCCGCTGCTGGCCTTGATCGTGTTGCCGTGCATCGGGTCGGAGCTCCACAGCACCTGTTTGCCCTCACGCTGCACGGCGCGAAGCAGCGCCGGCAGGTGGTCGCCGACCTTGTTGGCGCCCATGCGCGCGATCAGGTTCAAGCGGCCGGGGTCGTTGTCCGGGTTGAGGATGTCGATCAGGCGGATCAGGTCATCCGGGTTCATGCTCGGGCCGACCTTGACCCCGATCGGGTTGTGTACCCCGCGCAGGAACTCGACGTGGGCGCCGTCCAACTGACGGGTGCGATCGCCGATCCACAGCATGTGGGCCGAGCAGTCGTAGTAGTCGTTGGTCAGGCTGTCGCGGCGCACGAAGGCTTGTTCGTAGTTGAGCAGCAGCGCTTCGTGGGCGGTGAAGAAGCTGGTTTCGCGCAGTTGCGGCGAGCTGTCCATGCCGCAGGCGCGCATGAAGGCCAGGGTTTCGTCGATACGGTTCGCCAACTGGCTGTACTTCTCGGCCAGTGCGGAGTTGGCGATGAAGTCCAGGTTCCACTTGTGTACCTGGTGCAGGTCGGCAAACCCGCCCTGGGCGAACGCGCGCAGCAGGTTAAGGGTGGCGGTGGACTGGTGGTAGGACTGCAGCAGGCGGTCGGGGTCCGGCACACGGCTTTTTTCGTCGAAGCCGATGCCGTTGACGATATCGCCACGGTAGGCCGGCAAGGTGACGCCATCGATGGTTTCATCGTTGGACGAGCGCGGCTTGGCGAACTGGCCGGCCATGCGCCCGACTTTCACCACCGGGCAGCCGGCGGCGAAGGTCATCACGATAGCCATCTGCAGCAGCACCTTGAAGGTGTCGCGGATTTTTGCGGCGGAGAACTCGGCAAAACTCTCGGCGCAGTCGCCGCCTTGCAGCAGGAAGGCGCGACCCTGGGTCACCTCGGCAAACTGGCGGCGCAACTCGCGGGCCTCCCCGGCAAATACCAGCGGCGGGTAGCTGGCCAGGCTCTGCTCTACCTGTAACAGGTGTGCAGCGTCCGGGTACTGGGGTTGTTGCTGGATCGGCAGGGCGCGCCAGCTGTCTGGGCTCCAGGGTTGGCTCATCGTGGACTCGATAGGGTGATTGACGGTCGGGCGCCAATGTTATCAGCAATTAGTGCGTGACCTGTTGCCGCCGGTTGGCCGACAATCGCGCCTTTGCCCTGGGGTGAACCCGTTAGGAGTTGTAGATGAGCGAGGAGCGTGTCGAGCGCCTGCTGGCCGAGGTCCATGATGACTTCGGCATGATCCGCGTGCTCGAAGTGGCCGATTACCGTTTTCTCGAGTTTGGCGACGCCATCGAGCAAAGCTGCGTGTTCACCGCCGACCCGAGCTGGCTGGAGTACGACTACACCCGTGCGATGCTGATCGGTGCGTTGTGCCACGAGCAGCCGGAAAGCGCGTTGTTCCTCGGCCTGGGCGCCGGCACGCTGACCCAGGCGTGCCTCAAGTTCCTGCCGCTGGAGGATGTCGAAGCCATCGAGCTGCGCCCCGAGGTGCCGCGCCTGGCCATTGAGTTCCTGGGGCTGGACGACGATCCGCGCCTGTACATCCGCATTGGCGATGCTCTGGAATTGCTCGAGACCGCCGAAACGGCCGACCTGATCTTCGTCGACCTGTACACCGATGTCGGCCCCGGCGTTGGGCACCTGGCCTGGACCTTCCTGGAAAACTGCCAGAAGAAACTCAACCCCGGCGGTTGGCTGGTGATCAATCAGTGGGCCACCGACGACGGCAAACCGTTGGGTGCGGCCCTGCTGCGCGGGTTGTATCACCGGCATTATTGGGAGCTGCCGGTGAAGGAGGGCAATGTGATCCTGCTGGTGCCTTCGGAGTTGGATCAGGCGCTGGACGCTGCGGCGCTCTCGGCCCGCGCCGAAGCGCTGGCGCCGCGATTGGGCTATTCGTTGCAGCCATTGATCAAGGCGATTCGGCCGGCAACCTAGTTGTCTGAACGGGCGTCATCGCGGGCAAGCCCACTCCCACATTTGACCGAGCACATCCTGAAGGAATGCGGTCGATGTGGGCGCGGGCTTGCTCGCGATGACTGCGGCACGGCCAACTCAAATTCCCCTGAATACCCCCGGGCGCTTCTCGAGCATGGCGCGCACGCCTTCCTTGGCGTCTTCGCTGTTGAACAATTGCGCGACCAGCGGCGGTAACGCGGCGGCCGCGACAGCTTCGCCCTCCAAGCGCGCCAGGCGGGCCGACATCAACGTGGCTTGCACGCCGAGGGGCGCCTGGCGCGCGATGCGGCTGGCCAGTTCGATGGCGCGCGGCAGCAGGTCTTCGCTGGCCATCACTTCCTGCACCAACCCCAGGCGCAGGGCTTCGTGGGCATCGAACTCATCGCCGGTGAGCAGCCAGCGCATGGCGTTGCCCCAGCCTGCTATTTGATGAAAGCGCAACGTCGCACCACCAAATGGAAAGATCCCACGTTGTACTTCCATCTGCGCGAAGCGGGTGTTGCTCGCGCAGAGATTGATATCCGCCGCCAGCATCAACTCGATGCCAAGGGTCAGGCAGTAGCCCTGAGCGGCGACGATCACCGGTTTGCCGACCCGAGGGCCGGCGAACACGCCCCAGGGATCGCAGCCCCCCGGTGGCGGTTGCCAGCCTCCGGCCATCACTGCGCTGACGTTGGCCAGGTCCAGCCCGGCGGTGAAGTGGTCGCCGTGGGCGAACACCACGGCCACCCGCGCATCGTCGTTTCGATCAAATTCGCCATAGGCCAGGCTCAGTGCGTTGAGCAGATCCAGGTCAAAGGCATTGCGCTTGGCGACCCGATCCAGGCCCAACAACAGGACATGATCCAGGAGTTCACGGCTGACGAGGCTGCTGCTGGCTTGATTCATCGGGTGTGCCCTCGGGTGCAGTAAGGGGTTTCGGACCAAAGGGGCCGAGTGTGCGGGTGAACCGTTTAAGCGTTTCAGCCAACAGGGCCGGGCACTTGAAAAATAGACCCTGGAGCCCATCTGCGCAAAGGCGGTGACGCAGTGCGGTTTATCGGTGCTTTGCGATAAAAAAAGCTCCCTTTTTCAGCTATTTCCGGTATAGTGCGCGCCGGCCTTTAACCGGGCCGCGTTTAGGTAGCGCAATTCCCCGAAGTCAGCTTCGGCTGCACGTCCGCACAGCGGACTCTTCCTTGACGAATCTTTTTCATTCATTCGTTTTCGCAAATCCCCGCCGACAAAGCAGCCAGGGCGACTCTTGAGTCTCAACACGGCATGCGCAGCTTTGGAGCATGGGTCTTTGCGGATGCACTTAGAGGCAGACCCATGACCCAGGAAACCGGCGGCTTCGCCGCTTTTAATCTTAACCCGAACATTCTTGCTGCCGTCATTGCGACTGGCTACGAAGAACCTTCGGCGATTCAGCAGCAATCGATCCCGATCATCATGGCCGGCCACGACATGATTGGCCAGGCGCAAACCGGTACCGGTAAAACCGCCGCGTTCGCCCTGCCTATCCTGCACTGCATCGATCCTGCCAAGCGCGAACCGCAAGCCCTGATCCTGGCGCCAACTCGTGAGTTGGCGCTGCAAGTAGCAACCGCTTTTGAAACCTACGCCAAGCAAATGCCAGGCGTAACCGTTGTAGCCGTCTATGGCGGCGCGCCGATGGGCCCGCAACTCAAGGCTATCCGTAATGGCGCACAGATCGTTGTCGCCACTCCGGGTCGTCTGTGCGACCACCTGCGTCGTGACGAGAAAGTCCTGTCGACCGTGAACCACCTGGTTCTGGACGAAGCTGACGAAATGTTGAAGCTGGGCTTCATGGATGACCTGGAAGTCATCTTCAAGGCACTGCCACCGACCCGTCAGACCGTGCTGTTCTCGGCCACCCTGCCGCAGTCGATCCGTGCCATTGCCGAACGCCACCTGCGCGATCCGCAACACGTGAAGATCCAGACCAAGACTCAGACCGTTACCGCGATCGAACAGGCTCACCTGTTGGTTCACGCTGACCAGAAGACCTCGGCTGTATTGAGCCTGCTGGAAGTCGAAGACTTCGACGCGCTGATCATGTTCGTGCGTACCAAGCAAGCGACCCTGGACCTGGCCAGTGCCCTCGAAGCCAAAGGCTACAAAGCCGCTGCGCTGAACGGTGACATCGCCCAGAACCAACGTGAGCGCGTGATCGACTCCCTCAAGGATGGCCGTCTGGACATCGTTGTAGCGACCGACGTAGCTGCTCGTGGCCTCGACGTTCCACGTATCACCCACGTGTTCAACGTTGACATGCCTTACGATCCAGAGTCCTACGTTCACCGTATCGGCCGTACCGGCCGTGCGGGTCGCGAAGGTCGCGCACTGCTGCTGGTGACGCCGCGTGAGCGCCGCATGCTGCAAGTGATCGAGCGTGTGACCGGTCAGAAGGTTGCTGAAGTCCGCCTGCCGGATGCCCAGGCCGTTCTCGATGCGCGCATCAAGAAACTGACCAACAGCCTGTCGCCACTGGTGGCTGACGCTGAATCGACCCACGGCGACCTGCTGGACCGCCTGACCGCCGATATCGGTTGCACCCCGCGTGCCCTGGCTGCAGCCCTGCTGCGCAAAGCCACCAACGCTCAGGCCTTGACCCTGGCAGCCATCGAGAAAGAACGCCCACTGGTACCGAACAACGCGCCACGCGGTGATCGTCCAGAGCGTTCCGGCGACCGTCCTGAGCGTGGTGATCGTGAGCGTCGCGCTCCGGTGCCATTGGCTGAAGGTCGTGCTCGCTGCCGTACCGCGCTGGGCGCGCGTGACGGTATCGCGGCCAAGAACCTGCTGGGCGCTATCCTCAACGAGGGTGGCCTGGCACGTGAAGCCATCGGTCGCATCCAGGTCCGTGACAGCTTCTCCCTGGTGGAGCTGCCGGAAGACGGTCTGGAAAAACTGCTGACCAAGCTGAAAGACACACGCGTTGCCGGTAAGCAGCTCAAGCTGCGTCGCTACCGCGAAGATTGATCCGCCCCTGGGCTGATTGATCGCACCTAAAAAAATCCCCGACTGGTTCGGGGATTTTTTTTGCCCGGCAATTGGCGCGGATCGTCGTGGGGTGGTCGGCCATAACGGTCAGCTACTGATCTTATTGGGTTTAGGAAAAGTCTGAGTTTCTGAGCGGCCTTTCTGGCAGCCGGCTTTGCGTAAAGTTTTTACTATCAAGTGACGGGGGGGCGGATAAACCTGAGTTGCATCGCTCAAGGGTAAAAAACGCTCTCAATCTGCTCTCGTCAGTTGTTCAAGTTGGAAAGGTTCGCTTGTAACCGTGTCGAGGGATAGGCGCCGGGCTTGACGGCTATTGATTGATTTTTCCAGAAAGGAGCTGTGGCTATTATGCGTATTAGTAATTCACAGTTGTTTCCACAAACAATGCCTGAGCCTGCGACTTATCCTCCCAGCCAACCGCCTGTTAATCAGGCGAGAGAGCCAGCGCGCGAGCACGGTTTGCCATGGACCGAGCGCGCACTCGCTTCGGATGCCGCGGCCGCTCGTTCAAGAAGAAATACGCCATCCATGCCTGTAGCGTCTGCGACCACGACGTCAACGCTTAATAAAGTCAGCGATCCGAAACTGGAAATCAAGAAGGTAGCCACATCGCCTAATGGGTTGTATGGCCTGAGTTACTCGCTGTCCGCGCCTGGCGCTGGGTTGAGTAACATTACGTTTCCAATGAGTATCGACGAAGGCCTTCAACGAAAAGGAAGCAAGGACGCAGGGATTTATTATGCGATGCAGTTTGGCGTCAATGATGCGCAAGGTCGGCCTCTTGGCCGTGGCTATATTGGGATGCAGCCGCGCGGGGATGGCAAGGCGCTGATTGTGTTTTCTGGAAACGGTGAGCATTTCAAGGCGCCACAAGGCCGCCCCGAGTTTGATGGGGGAAAAGGCGCCAGTAACAGCACCTTGGTAGATTTTAAATTTGGGAATAAATATAACCTCACGGTAGAACGAGATCCTGAGGATGCCCATAAGTTGAGGGGGTTTATTCAGGACGTTACCGATTCCGACATGCCGGGCCCCAAGCAGCATGTCAAAGATATTTATGTCGATCAGAAGTTTGCCTTGGCTGGCAGAGACAGAGGCTTCGTCGAACATTATGGCGCGAAAATAGACCGAAGTTCGCAGATCGCACCTACTCGCGGTAGTTTCTCCGCCCCCTTTACTACAGACGATAAGGGCAATGTCAGGGTGGGTGAAATCAAGAGTGATGGGCTCTATGGCCGGTACAAGAACTCGATGGTGGGACTGCAGCGGGTGATCAGCGAAGCGGGTAAAGGTAAGGAAATACAATTCTCTTTTCAGGGCGCAGGTTATGAGAAGAAAGCCTGAAGGCGCTGTTGATAGAGCCTGAGTAAGCGTTTCAACGCTACGCCTGTTGGAGTTGCGCCCCTTGAAAAGGTTGGCGATGCAAAAACTCGGAAGGCCCACGCAGGTGAGGATTTCCGGGTTTTCTTCTTGGGCCGCGCTCGCTTTATGGGCGGCCCTCAATCTGGGTTTTCCCGCGCATCGGGATGTGCGTCAGCCGAAGCGGTAGATGTCCATGCCCAGCGCGCCCATGGTGAAGCCTTGGTGCGCCACGCTGAAGTCGCCGCCGGCACCCCGCGCAAAGTAGAGCGGCAGTAAATGTTCATCACTGGGATGGCTGCGCACGGCGTTGGGCGCCTGGCGGCGATAATCGTGCAGCGCGGCTTCGTCGTTGGCGGCAAGCTTGTCCACCATCCAGTCACGAAACGCCCGCGCCCACGGCTCGATGCTTTCGGGCCCGGCGTGCCAATCCAGCTCGCCGAGGTTGTGGGTGATGCTGCCGGAGCCGATCAGCAACACGCCTTGTTCGCGCAGGCTGGCGAGGGCGTGTCCGACCCGGGTCTGCAGGGCAGGGCCCAAACGGCTGGGCAAGGACACCTGCACCACCGGGATATCCGCGGCCGGGTACATCAGCGACAGCGGCACCCAGGCGCCGTGGTCGAAGGGACGGCGCTCATCGATGCGCGCATTCAAGCCATCGGCGTGCAGCAACTCGACAATCTCGCGCGCCAATTGCGGGTCGCCCGGCGCCGGGTATTGCACGGCAAACAACTCGGCCGGAAAGCCGCCGAAGTCATGCCAGGTTTCCGGTGCGGCGTTGCCGCTGACCAGCAATTCCTGGCTTTCCCAATGCGCCGACACCACCACAATCGCCTTCGGCCGTGGCAGTTCAGCTGCCAGGCGCTGCAGGGCCGGGCCGCTGGCACCGGGTTGCAGGGCGAGCATGGGCGAACCATGGGAGATAAACAGAGTGGGGAGCATAAGAAGGGCCCTCAGGGTTAACATGCCCCATCTTCAATCAGATCAATGATCTAAATCTAATATAAGTTTTAGCGCCTTTTGATCGAATTTTCAGGGTGATGTATGGATTCTCAGTTTTGGCGGGAGCGCTGGGCACGTAATCAGATCGGTTTTCACTTGCCCGAGGTCAACCCCTATCTGCAACGGCACTGGCCGCAGTTGGCGGTCGCGCAGGGGGCAAAGGTGCTGGTGCCCTTGTGTGGCAAAAGCCTGGATCTGGTGTGGCTGGCCAGTCAAGGCTGTCGCGTGCTCGGGGTAGAGCTGTCGGAGCAGGCGGTTGAGGCATTCTTCAGTGAGCAGGGGCTGATACCGCGTATCAGCCAACGCGGCGTGTTCAAGGTGTACCAGGCGGATGTGATCGAGGTGTGGTGCGGTGATTTCTTCGCGCTGGACGCGCAGGCGCTGCTCGATTGCACGGCGCTTTATGACCGCGCGGCGTTGATCGCCTTGCCGCCGCTGATGCGGGCGCGCTACACCGAGCACCTCAATACGCTTCTGGGGCCGGGTTGCAAGGGGTTGCTGATTACCCTCGACTACGACCAGACGCAAAAGGCCGGCCCACCGTTTGCGGTGACCGATGATGAGGTGAAGGTGCTGCTGGGGGCGCACTGGGCCCTCGAAGTGCTTGAGGAGCAGGACGTTTTGGGTGAGAGCTGGAAGTTCGTTCAGGACGGCGTAACCCGGCTGGAAGAGCGAGTCTATCGACTCACGAAGCGCTGAGTCCTGGGCGGGTAAGGCGCCCACAAAAAAGGGGCGATCAGATCGCCCCTTTCCGTGTCGCCGCCAAGCGGTCAGCCGCGACGACGCAGTGCGTCAATCCGCTCTTCCAGCGGCGGGTGGCTCATGAACATGCGCGCCAGGCCCTGCTTGATGCCGCCGTTGATGCCAAAGGCGGTCAGGCTGTCCGGCATATGCACCGGCAGGCCCTGTTCGGAGCGCAGGTGCTGCAAGGCTGCAATCATCGCCCCGGTGCCAGCCAGGCGGGCACCGGCTTCGTCCGCGCGAAATTCCCGTTTGCGCGAGAACCACATCACGATCGCGCTGGCCAGGAAGCCCAGCACCAGTTCAGCGAAGATGGTTGCCACGTAGTAGGCAATGCCGCGGCCTTCTTCGTTCTTGAAGATCACCTTGTCGACGAAGTTGCCGATGATTCGCGCGAAGAACATCACGAAGGTGTTCACCACGCCCTGGACCAGCGCCAGGGTGACCATGTCACCGTTCGCCACGTGGCCGATCTCGTGGGCCAGCACCGCCTTGACTTCATCGTAGGAGAAGCGCTCCAGCATGCCCTGGCTCACCGCAACGAGCGCGTCGTTCTTGTTCCAGCCGGTGGCAAAGGCGTTGGCTTCATAGGCCGGGAAGATCCCGACCTCCGGCATCTTGATACCGGCCTCGCGGGACAACTGTTCGACGGTCTGCAGCAACCATTGCTCATGCCGGGTGCGTGGCTGAGTGATGACCTGGGTGCTGGTGCTCATCTTCGCCATCCACTTGGAGATGAACAGCGAGAACAGCGAGCCGGCAAAACCAAAGACCGCACAGAAGATCAGCAGCTGATTGAGGTTCAGATCGACCCCGTTGGCCGCCATGAACCCGTTGAAGCCGAAAAGGCTCAGGGTGATGCTGGCAATCAGCACGACCGCCAGGTTGGTGGCCAAGAACAGCAGGATGCGCATCATGGTTGTAGAGTTCTCCTCATGCTAAATATGTCGCGTACTGCGGGGTATATAAGGTGCGACATGGGGTGATTCAACCGAGCGACTATTTCAAACTGTGTCCTACAGCCTGAATGTAGAGTCTTGAAGGGAATTTCCCACCTGTATTGCCCCGCTTGATCAGCCTCCTGTTGCCTCGCGGCCCTTTGATTATAGGGGGCACGCGCTGGGAGAGGGGCAAACGCAGTGCGGAGCGGGGGCAATGGGCAGAGAAGTGTTGCCAGATACTCGCTGTACGACCAGATCCCGGTCGTACAGCGTCATAGTCGTTACTGGCGATAGGACTTGAGGAAGTTGCCGATGCGACCGATGGCCATGTCCAGGTCATCCACACGCGGCAAGGTCACCACGCGGAAGTGATCCGGCCACGGCCAGTTGAACGCGGTGCCTTGCACCACCAGGAGCTTTTCCGACAGCAGCAGGTCGAGCACGAACTTCTCGTCGTTGAGGATCGGGCAGACTTTCGGGTCGATGCGTGGGAAGGCGTACAGCGCGCCCATCGGCTTCACGCAACTGACGCCGGGAATGTCGTTGAGCAATTCCCAGGTGCGGTTGCGTTGTTCCAACAGGCGGCCCTGAGGCAGCAGCAGATCGTTGATGCTCTGGTAACCGCCCAGCGCAGTCTGGATCGCGTGCTGGCTCGGTACGTTGGCACACAGGCGCATATTGGCCAGCATGTCGATGCCTTCAATGTAGCTCTGGGCGTTGTGCTTGGGCCCGGAGATGGCGACCCAGCCGGAGCGGAAACCCGCCACGCGGTAGGACTTGGACAAGCCGTTGAAGGTCAGGCAGAGCAGGTCCGGCGCGAGGGAGGCGGTGCAGATGTGGACGGCATCGTCGTAGAGGATCTTGTCGTAGATCTCGTCGGAGAACACCACCAGGTTGTGCTGGCGCGCCAGCTCGAGCATGCCCAGCAGCACTTCCCGCGAGTACACGGCGCCGGTCGGGTTGTTCGGGTTGATGATGACCAGCGCCTTGGTGTTCGGGGTGATCTTGGCCTTGATGTCGGCCAGGTCCGGGAACCAGTCGGCGCCTTCGTCGCACAGGTAGTGTACCGGGCGGCCACCGGCCAGGGTCACCGCGGCGGTCCACAGCGGGTAGTCCGGCGCCGGCACCAGCACTTCGTCGCTATTGTTGAGCAAGGCCTGCATCGACATCACGATCAGTTCGGACACGCCGTTGCCCAGGTAGATGTCCTCGATGCCGACACCTTCGACCTGCTTCTGCTGGTAATACTGCATCACCGCCTTGCGCGCACTGAACAGGCCTTTGGAATCGCTGTAGCCCTGGGCGGTGGGCAGGTTGCGGATCACGTCCTGGAGGATTTCGTCCGGCGCTTCGAAACCAAAGGGCGCCGGGTTGCCAATGTTCAGCTTGAGGATGCGATGGCCTTCCTCTTCCAGGCGCTTGGCGTGCTTGAGCACCGGGCCGCGAATGTCGTAGCAGACGTTGGCGAGCTTGTTCGATTTGCTGACCTGCATGGCGATGTGATCCTGAAAATGAACGATCCAGACGGTGCGAAGCCTACCGTGCTGAGAATCCTGCGTTGGTCGCACCCATAAATACGTTTGAATGCCGCTAACGCGGGTGCCAGACTGCCGGGTTGAAGAGGCGCAATCATACGTGCCGCCTGATCCCTGGAAAAGACACAGATCAGGGTTTTTCAGTTGCCGAGGTGTACTGATGGAAAAGCTGCAGAAAACCATTGAAGAATGGAAAGCGATGCTCGATCCGGAGCAATACAACGTGTGCCGCCTGAAGGGCACCGAACGGCCGTTTTCCGGCAAGTACAATGCCACCAAGACCGACGGCGTGTATCACTGCATCTGCTGCAATGAGCCGCTGTTCGATTCTTCCACCAAGTTCGATTCCGGCTGCGGCTGGCCCAGCTTCTACGCACCGATCGCCGACCGCGCGATGATCGAGATCCGCGATGTCAGCCACGGCATGATCCGCACCGAAGTCACCTGCGCCAAGTGCGACGCGCACCTGGGGCATGTGTTCCCGGATGGCCCGCCGCCGACCGGCCTGCGCTATTGCATCAACTCGGTGTGCCTGGACCTCGTGCCGCGCTGAGCCTGAGTCGCCCCTGCGTCTTGCGCGGGGGCGATGTATACCGGGCTATCAGTTTGATCAATTCAATTGCACACAATTGAATTGCTCGCTATGTTTTGCCTTCTTTCTCCTGATCCGAGGCATTGCCATGAGCGACAACCTGCTGAGCATCCCTTGCACCACCATCAAGGGTGAGCAAAAGACCTTGGCCGATTTTGCCGGCAAGGCCATTCTTGTGGTCAACACTGCCAGCAAATGCGGCTTCACCCCGCAGTACAAGGGCCTGGAGCAACTCTGGCAGCAGTACAAGGATCAGGGCCTGGTGGTGCTGGGGTTTCCGTGCAACCAGTTCGGCAAGCAGGAACCGGGCAACGAAGGCGCGATTGCCGAGTTCTGCGAGCTGAATTTCGGCGTCAGCTTCCCGTTGTTCAAGAAGATCGACGTCAATGGTGGCGCTGCCCACCCGCTGTTCGTGCAGTTGAAAAAACGCGCGCCGGGCCTGCTGGGTTCCAAGGGCATCAAGTGGAATTTCACCAAGTTCCTCATCGGTCGCGACGGCCAGGTGGTCAAGCGCTTTGCGCCAACCACCAAACCCCAGGAGTTGACCCAAGAGATCGAAGCCCTGCTCAAATGACCGACCTGCCCACCGTGTCCCTGGCGCTGGACAACCAGTTGTGTTTCAAGCTCTACGCCGCATCGCGCGCGGTGACCCGCGCCTATAAACCGATGCTTGACCAGTTGGGCCTGACCTACCCGCAATATGTGGTGATGCTGGTGTTGTGGGAATGGCACCACGCGACGCCGCCACAGCCCACGGTCAAGGCCTTGGGCGAGCGCTTGATGCTCGATTCGGGCACGCTGACACCGCTGCTCAAGCGCCTGGAGCAGCTTGGGTTGGTGAGGCGCCAGCGCAGCGCGCAGGATGAACGCGAAGTGCATTTGAGCCTGAGCCACGCCGGGGTGCAGTTGCGCGGCCAGGCCCATCAATTGAAAACCCGCTTACTGTGCGACAGCGGTGTCGACCTCAACCAGGCCGATGCCTTGCGCGAGGGGTTGGACCAATTGCTCGCGCAGATCAGAGACTTGTCGTCTTAGGCACCCACAGGTCCAGCAGCGCATTGAGTTCTTCGCGGCGAAACGGTTTGGCCAGGTAGTCATTCATCCCCGCCGCCCGGCAACGCTCGCGTTCTTCCGACAGCGCGTTGGCGGTCAGGGCGACAATGGGCAGGTCCGGCCAGCGCCCGCTGCGACGAATCTGCCGACTGGCCTCGTAGCCATCCATCACCGGCATGTTGCAGTCCATCAACACCATGTCGAAGTGCTGTTCTTCGAGGAACTTGAGCGCTTCGCCACCATGGGCGGCGACGATCACTTCGCAGCCCAACTTGCTGAGCATGCCCTTGGCCACCAGCTGATTGACCGGGTTGTCCTCCACCAGCAGGATGCGTGCCCGGTGGACCAGGGGCGTGGCATCGAGTGCGATCGGGTCGAGGATCAAGTGCGCGTCGCTGCGCAGATTACGTTGCAGGATCTGGTACAGCGCGTTGCGGCTCAAAGGGCGCGCCTGTTGCTGCAACGGCGCCAGGGCCGCGACTTCCTCACTGGGCATGAAATTGCCATAGGCGGTCACCAGCAGGATCGGCGCCGTGATGGCCGGGCGCAGGCGAAACAGGCACTCCGGGCAGTCCGTGATCAGCAAGTCGGGTTTTTTCCCGCTCAAGTCCTCATCGATAGAATAGCAATGCACTGTCAGCCCCCAGTGAGGTAACAGGGTGCTGAGCAGCTCCGCCAGGCCGCTGTCGGCACTGGTGATTGCAATGACTTCGCCCGTCAGCGGCGCGAGCCGGGGCGCGGGTAAATGGGCGGGCAGCGGCAGGTCGGCGCAGAACTGGCTGCCGAAGCCGACTTCCGAACTGATGCTCAGCCGACCGTGCATCGCCTCGCACAGGTTATGGGTCAGCGCCAGGCCCAGGCCGGTGCCGCCAAACTGGCGGGTGATGCCCGCGCCAGCCTGGGTGAACGGCTGGAAGATCTTCACCTGCGCGTCCTGGGCAATGCCGATCCCGGTGTCGCACACTTCGATTTTTACTCGGCCATCCTGGGCGCTGAGGCGCACATCCACGCGGCCGAAGCGCGTGAACTTCAAGGCGTTGGACAGCAGGTTACTGACGATCTGCCGCACACGTGTCGGGTCGCCGAGCACCTGCGCCGGGAACTTCGGGTCGATCAGGCACGTCAGTTCGACACTCGGCGCGGCGTTCTGCGATAACAGGTTGGCGGTGTCTTCCACCAGCGCGCCGAGGTCGAACGGGATGCGCTCCAGCTCCAACTGGCCCGCGTCGAACTTGGACAGGTCGAGGATATCGTTGAGCAGTTCCACCAGCACCTTGCCGGAATCATGGGCGATCGACAGTTGCTGGCGCTGCTCGGCGTTGAGCAGGCTGTCCAGCGACAGCGCGATCATGCCCAGCAACCCATTGAGCGGCGTGCGGATTTCGTGACTCATATTGGCCAGGAACGCCGCCCGCGCCTGAGCCATGCCCAGCGCGTTCATTTTTGCTGCTTCCAACTCATCGTTGGACTGGCTCAAGCGCTGGTTGCTGGCCTTGAGCTCCAGCGTGCGCGCCGAGACGATGTTTTCCAGTTGTCCCAGGTACTCGGTGAGGCGGTCCTCGGCGTGACGGCGCTGCTGGATCTCGGTTTCCAGGGTGTCGAATTGCTGGTTGGCCACGTTGACCAGCACGCCGATTTCATCGTGCTCGTGCCCCGGCGGGCAATCCAGGCGTGTCTGCCTGCGCGTGCTCAGCTCGCGAATGATGCGTACCAGCGGTTGGGTCAGCATCACATAGAACAGGCCCAGCAGGATCCCGGTCAGCAGCAGGCTGCGCACAAATCCGTTGATCAGGGTGACCTCGGCGCGGTGCAGGAAGCGGCTGCCAAAGGCGTAGGTGTCTACGTCGAGGCGCAGCACGCCAAGGGATTCGTTGGGCATATGGCTGAGGAACAGCCGGTCTTCAAACTGGCGGTTGGCGCCGAACAGGAAATCGCTGACGGGCCGGTAGGGGCTTTCTTTGCGCGGCCGTCCGACGTCGGCCAGTACCACGCCGTTGTTGTCGGTCAACCGCGCCTGAATGATGGCGGGGGAGTGCAACAGGCCGAGGGTCAGCTCCTGGGCCAGCTCGGCGTCGATGTTGTAGGCGATGCGCGACGCCGGGTTATGGCTGATTTCAATCAGCGAACGAATTTCACGGTTGATGGATGCGTCTTCGCTGGCATAATCAATGCCGATCTGGATCAGGCTGAGCAAGGTTCCCAAGACGAAACCGACCAGCACAGTCAATCTGGCTTGTTTATAAGACAAGCGGTGGGCGAACTTGATATCCATCGAGTGTTGAACCACTTCACGTTTCCCTTCGCCCGGCAAGCATAGCTGAACATCCACAGGTTCAGGCTTGCCCGGCACGAATCGTCAGTTTTAGAGGTGCAGCCCGGAGCGCTCGGCCGCAGGGTTGCCAATACGCCATCTTTTACAAGAACTTGCCAGAGGAATAGTCGTGGATTCTCGATTGAATGCCTTTCTTGAGCGTGCCGATGCCGTACTCGCGCGCCTGGAACCCCTGTTGCCAGCCCCGCGCCAAACCATCGACTGGAACCAATGCCTTGCGGCCCGTTGGCAGCGTGAGGGTCGCAGCGGCTTCCTGCTGCCGCTGGAGGTCAGCCTGGACATGCGTCTGTCCGACCTGATCGGTGTGGACAAGCAGCGTGAAACATTGGCGCGCAACACCCAACAGTTCCTCGACGGCCTGCCCGCCAACCATGCGTTGCTGTGGGGCTCGCGCGGCACGGGGAAATCGTCGATGGTGCGCGCCTTGCTCGCCCAGCACGCCAGCGCCGGTTTGCGCTTGATCGAAATCGAACGCGATCACCTCGCCGACCTGCCGCGTGTGGTCGAACAACTGCTCAAGCTGCCGCAGCGTTTCATTCTGTTCTGCGATGACCTGTCGTTCGAGGCCGGTGAAGGCGATTACCGCGTGCTCAAGAGCGTGCTGGACGGTTCCCTGGAACAGGCGCCGGAAAACGTGCTGCTGTATGCCACGTCCAACCGTCGTCACCTGGTGCCGGAAAACCAGAGCGACAACGATAACTGGAAACGCGTGGATGGCGAGCTGCACCCGAGTGAGGCGGTGGAAGACAAGATCGCCTTGTCCGACCGTTTTGGCCTGTGGCTGTCGTTCTACCCATTCACCCAGGAACATTTCCTGAACGTGGTGGAACACTGGATCGGCGAGCTGGCGCGCAAGGCCGGCCTGCAGTGGCAGCGTGATGAAGACCTCGATATCCTCGCCGTGCGCTGGGCCACCGGGCGTGGCAACCGCAACGGCCGTTGCGCGTATCAATTCGCCCGTTACTGGGTGGGCCTCAAATTGCTGGAGCGTCAACCATGATCGATTTGCAGCAGGCCGGCAGCGGTCTGGATGGCTATGCCATGTTGTGTGCGCAGTTGGAGTCGCTGCTGGCCGATGAGCGCGATTTCATCGCCAACAGCGCGCAGTTCTCTGCGTTTTTGTTCAATCAGTTGGATGACTTGAACTGGGCCGGTTTCTACCTCAACCGTCACGAAGAGTTGGTGTTGGGGCCGTTCCAGGGGCAGATCGCGTGTGTACGCATTCCGTTCGGGCGTGGCGTGTGCGGTGCGGCGGCCGCGTCGCGCCAGACCCAGCGGGTGGAAGATGTGCATGCGTTCCCGGGGCATATCGCCTGTGACAGCGCATCGAACAGTGAACTGGTGGTGCCGCTGGTCAAGGATGGCCGACTGATTGGCGTCCTCGACCTCGACAGCCCGTCGCTGGCCCGGTTTACCGCGCAAGACCAGGTTGGTATCGAGCAGTTGGCGGCGATTTTCCTGCGCCTGACCGACTGCTGACCGACCGTTGCGGGGGCGGGCCGTGCGGCGCGCTCCTGCCTATCCTGGAGAGCCCAGGCCGTTGAGTTGCATGTGCAGCAGGCGCTCCAGTTCCAGCATGCACTTTTCCAGGGTCTTGATGCCGGTTTCGATCACCGCCCGATCATCGCCGCGGGCGCAGGCCTGCTCCAGCGCTTCGCATTGCGCCGCCAGTACACTGGCCTGGACGATACGCGCGGCGCCCTTGATCTTGTGGGCCTGCTCGATGATGTCCTGCAGTGAAGCCTGCTGGGCCCACAACGTGACCAATATCTGGCGATCGTGACAACTGCTGCTCAGCAGTTCCTCAAGCAGCCGCCGAGTCAGTTGCGGATCGCCGCCCGTTAGCGCATCCAGGTGGCTGAGGTCGAGTCGCGGGCCGGACGGCTGCGGCGCGATCTGCGCCAGTTGCCGTTCCAGCGCCGTGAGGCTGATCGGTTTGAACAGGCAGTCGTTCATCCCGGCTTCGGCGCAGCGCAGCTTCTCTTCGGGCTGGGCGTTGGCGGTAAACCCCAGGACCACGCAGGGTGTCAGTTGCTCCCGCTGCTCATACTCACGGATCGAGCGGCTTAACTCATAGCCATTCATGATGGGCATGTTGCAGTCGGCGATCACCAGGTCGAAGTGTGCCTGGCGCCAGGCCTGGAACCCGGCGGCGCCATGTTGGGCTGCGGTGAACTGGTGGCCCAGGTAACCCAGTTGCTGGCACATCAGCAGGCGATTCGCCGGATGATCATCCACCACCAGCACGTTGAGCACCGGCGCCGGTGCGGGCGCAGCCGGCAGGGGTTCATCCGCGGCCTGGATGGGCTGCAGGCAGTTCATCTTCAGGCTGACATGCACCTGGGTGCCGACCATGGGCACGCTGCTCAGGCTCAGTTGCCCGCCCATCATCGCGCACAGGCTGCGGCAGATCACCAGCCCCAGGCCCGCGCCGCTGCGGGCCAATTGCCCGGAATTGTCGGCCTGGGCAAAGGGTTCGAACAGGCGCAACTGGTCGTCGCGGCTGATGCCGATCCCCGTGTCTTCGACCACCAGCTTCATTTCGACCTGCTGTGCCAATTCGGTGGCTTGCACCTGCACCTTGATCTTTACCTGCCCGCGCTCGGTGAACTTGATCGCATTGCTCACCAGGTTGGACAGCACCTGCTTGAAGCGCAGCGGGTCGATCAGCACGTCGGTGTCATCGAGTTCGGGCTTGAACTCCAGCAGCAAACTCAGGGTTTTCTGGCGTGCCAGGCCGTCGAACACCCGCACCACCGACTCGATCACTTCCCGCAGGTTCACACGCTCCGGTGCCAGGCTCAGGCGGCCGGATTCGATCCGCGCGATGTCCAGAATATCGCCGATCAGCTCCAGCAGGTCCTTGGCCGAGTGGTAGGCCACTTCGATCGCCGGGCGGTCGAGATGCCCCTGGTCGGCGCGCTTGAGGGTCAGTTCGAGCATGCCGATCACCGCGTTCATCGGGGTGCGGATTTCGTGGCTCATGGTTGCCAGAAAGGTGCTCTTGGCACGGTTGGCTTCGTCGGCACGTTCCTTGGCGGCGCGCAGCTCATCGAACAGCTGGCGTCGTTCGCTGATGTCGATCCAGCCGCCGATGATGCCCTGGACTTCGCCGGTGGAGTCGCGGTAGGGCAGTATCCAGTGGTAGATCGTCAGTTTTTTGCCATTGATGAGCAGGGTGCGATCAAGGATCAGCGGGTTGCCCTCGGCGACCACGCGCAGATAGTCGGCGTGATACTGAGCCGCTTCGGTTGCCTGGGCCGTGCTCATCTGCATCACACTTTTGCCGATGACCTCTTCGCGCTTGACGTCGAACACCTGCAGGTAGCTGTCGTTGCAGGTCTGCAACAGGCCGTTGCGGTCGCGGACATAGATCGGGTGCGGCGTTTCGTTGACCAGTGCGCGCATGAATTCGAACTGGTCGTTGAGGGCCCGTTCGGCCATCTTGCGGTGCTTGATCTCCCGGCGCATGTAGGCGTTCCAAGTCAGGGAAATCAGCAGCAGCAGGCCGGTGACGAGGATGATCTGGGCAATCAGGTGGTGGTAGTTGCGCCAGTAGCTGTCGGAGGCGGCGGCGTAGCCTCGCCAACGGCTGTTGATCACCCCGAGCTCATCGGGGGCGATGCTCAGCAGCGCCTTGTCGAGGATCGCGCTCAACTCGGTGGCACCCCGTGACGTGGCCAGCGCAAAGACTGCGGGGAGGGTGCCGATGCTGCCGCTGATCTGCAGTTTGTCCTGAAACACTTGGGAGGACAGGAAATAGTTGGCGACCACCAACGAGTTCACCGCGCCTTCCACATGCCCCTGGGCCAGGAGTTCCGAGGCCTTGAAGGTATCACTGGTTTCCACCAGGCGAATGTGCGGGAAATCCTTGCGCAGAAGGCTTTCCAGAGGGTTGCCTTGGGTGATCGCCAGGCGCTTGCCTGCCATCTGTTCAAGATTCGATGGGGCGTTGGGTTCCTTGCGCGTGAGCAATACGTAGGAGTTTTCCAGATAGGGACGACTGAAGTTCAGTTGAGCTTCCCGTTCCGTGCTGGGAATGATGGCGCCGATGAGGTCGGCTTTGCCGGTATCGATTTGCTCGATCATCGCGTTGACATCGCGTGCGCGCAGGATCTCGAAGCGCAACCCGGTGCGCAGGCGGATCAGCTCCAGGAGGTCGGCGGTGATGCCGCGGAAGTTGCCGTCGGCATCGAAGAAGGTCAATGGCGCGAAGGTTTCGTTGGCGATTACCCGGACCACCGGGTGCGTCTTCAGCCAGCGTTCTTCGCGTTGCGTCAGCTGCAGTTTTTGCGCGGTGAGCAGGATGTCGCTGCCCGCACTCCAGCGTTTGGCAATGCTCTCCTGCTCATTGGTCGGCACCGCCGCCAGCACCGCGTTGAGGATGCTCAAGAGGGTGTGCTGGTCCTGGCGCACGGCAAAGCTGAAACCATAGGCTTCGTGCTTGCCGAAGTTGGCCATGCGGATATTTTTAAGATAGCCCTTGTTGATCATGTAATGGGTGGAAATGGTATCGCCGAGAAACACATCCGCCTGGTCGAATGCCACTGCATTCAGGGCGTTCTGATAAGAGGGGTAGGTGTGGATGATCGCCTCGGGATACAGCTTCTCGACTTCGCCCAGCGGCAGGTAGTGATAGACCAGGCTCAGGCGCAGCCCGGCCAGGCCCTCACTGAGGCTGCGGGTTTCGCCCTCGCGTGTCACCAGCACTGGCTGGTCCACGGCATACGGTGCTGAAAGGGTGAGCAGCGGGTTGGTGGCCTCAAAGCCATTGGACGAGCCCAGCAGGTCGATTTCACCGGCTTCAAGCGCCTGGATGGAGGCTTCCCGGTTGGGGTAGCGCAGCACCCTGACGGGGAGCGCCAGCGCCTTGGCCAACAGCCCGGCGTAATCGGCCGTGAGCCCCTCATAGTCGCGTCCGCTGGCCGTGAGGTCGAAGGGCGGGTAGTCGGGAGCTGCCGCGCCGAGCACCAGTTCGCGTTTGTTCTGCAGCCACTGGCGTTGCGTCTTGTCCAGTTGAGTGTCCAGTTGAACGGCGCCTGCGCGGCTCAATAAGGTGAAGTGTTCCGGTTCCGTTTGAGCAGCGAGCACAGAGGTGCTCAAGCACACGCCTGCGCTCAATATGATCAGATAGTCCTTTATACGCCTGGGCATCCGCTTTCTCACACTAGCGCGTTTCGTTTTGCCAACTCGATAAGTTCTACCAAGGACTTGGCTTTGAGTTTTTGCATAAGCCTCTTTTTGTAGGTGCTGACGGTTTTGTTACTGAGAAACATACCTTTGGCAATTTCCTTGTTGGTGCGACCTTGTGCAAAAAGTTGCAAGACCATTAATTCGCGATCATTCACTGCCTTGAACAGTTCCAGTTCCTGGGAATTACTGTCCGGGCCGCAGGCGTTCAATGCCTGGCTGGGGAAGTAGTTGTAGCCGGATAATACAGCGCGGATGGCACTCAGCAGTTCACTCAGGTCGCCCTCTTTGCACACATAGCCGTCGGCGCCCGAGCGCATGCAGCGGGTGGCGAACAGGGTTGGGCATTGGGCCGTCAGAATCAGGGTTTTCATCGAAGTATTCATTGCGTTAAATCGGCACAGCACTTCGAGGCCATCAAGTTTTGGAATACTGATATCCAGAATGATCAGGTCTGGAAGGCATTCGCGAACCATTTGTATTGCATCACAACCGTTATCCGTTTCGCCGACGACTTTATAGCCTTCGTGTTCCAACAACATACGAATCGCCAGCCTGATAACAGGATGGTCATCAATGATGAAAACTGTGTTCATAATCACATTCCATGCAAGTGCAAATAAAGCGGGCACATTAGCTCAGAAGGCGAGGCGGGAGCATGGAGGTGAGGGGGCGTAGATACAGAACAGGAATATTCCTACATTAAAAAAGGTATTTCCTTACGATCTATCAAGGCTTTGTGGACGTCTGTTTCAGAATTCGGTCGGCGATGCGGGTTCGGGCCTTGGCCCACCGGTTAAGCGGTTATTGTGGTGAGTTTTTCCTATGTGGAGATGTTTAAATTCCTACATTTACAGCGGGCTTATCAGCGTCATTAGTTCGTCCCGGTTTAACGGTTTTGATAAATAACCAAGTAACGGCAAGTTACGTTGTAAGGCTTGAGTCTTCAGATTCGCCAGTTCGGGCAGGGGGAGGCCGCTCAGCAGGATCGCCCCTGCGATAAACCCCCGCCGACCGGCGATTTCGACTAACTCAAGCCCGGGCAGATCTGGCAGGCATTGGTCGCACAGCATGAGGTCGAAGGGCCGTTCGGACTGGGTCATCAAGCGGATCGCCTGTTCGGCGTTTTCCGCCAGGGTCAGGTGCTCGAAGCCGAAGCTGTTGAGCAGGCACTGGGTTGCCAGGAGCTGAAAGGGGTGATCCTCCACCAACAGGATGCGAAGGCAATTCTTGAACATAGGAAGGGCACACGGTGAGTCAAGCGGCGATTGGGCGGGGCGTAGGAAGGCGCCCTATGCCCTTTAAGAGCGTGCGTGATTATTCATCGGGTGTTTGTACTGATTCGATCAGGCCGCTCTGTTCCCTTCGTAGGTAGATTCTGTTCAGGCAACAGGCAGCTGGATCAGTCATCTATTGCGGGCTGGAACGCCCGGTCATTTCCCGCGCCATCTCGGTGGCGTAGCTGTCGGTCATGCCGGCGATGAAATCGATCATCCGCAGGAACGAGGCGTGCAGCGACCAGGCCGGGTCGGGGGCACTGTTGCCCAGCAGGTCGAGGATGCGCCGGTTCTTGAACGACGGCGTGCGCCCGCCGTGCTGTTCAAGCGCCGCCCCGCAGAAGGCGTTGAGGAGGATTTCCAGGGTGGTGTAGGCGCCGATTTCATGCAGGGTCTTGCGCTTGTCCTGGAAGATTTTCTTGCGCGCCATGTCCTTGGCATCCAGCACGCAGCGTTTGGCGGGGCCGTGCATATGCTCGACCAGATCACCGTGCAAGGTGCCGGCGAGCAAGGCGTCCTGTTGTTCGACGAAAGCGCGTGCGGCGGCGTTGGTCAGGTGTTCGATGGCTTTGCCGCGCAGGATCGCCAGTTTGCGCCGCCGTGAATCCTGGGCGCCCAGTTGCCGGTAGGTTTGCGGCAGGTCGTCGCCGACCAGGTCGAGCAGCAGCGACTCGACTTCGGCATATTGCAGCAAGTCCATTTCCAAGCCGTCTTCCAGGTCGATCAGCGCGTAGCAGATGTCGTCCGCGGCCTCCATCAAGTACACCAGCGGATGGCGCGCCCAGCGTTGTTCTTCCAGTTGCGGCAGGCCGAGCTTGTGGGCGATCTGCTCAAGGATCGGCAGTTCGCTCTGGTAGCAGCCGAACTTGTGTTTCTTGTAGCCCAGGGAGTCGGCATGGCGGGCGGTCCACGGGTATTTCAGGTAGGTGCCCAAGGTCGCGTAGGTCAGCCGCGTGCCGCCGTCGAACTGGTGGTATTCCAGCTGGGTCAGCACCCTGAAGCCCTGGGCGTTGCCTTCGAAATTGAGGAAGTCATTGCGCTCGGCCACGCTCATGTCGTCCAGCCAGCCGCGCCCGGCGGCCTGCTGGAACCAATGGCGGATGGCGTCTTCGCCGGAGTGTCCGAAGGGCGGGTTGCCGATGTCGTGGGCCAGGCAGGCCGATTGCACCACCATGCCCAGGTCGCTCGGGTCGCACCACTCGGGCAGGGCGCTGCGCAGGGTTTCGCCCACGCGCATGCCGAGGGAGCGGCCGACGCAGCTGACTTCCAGGGAGTGGGTCAGACGGGTGTGGATATGGTCGTTGCTCGACACCGGGTGGACTTGAGTCTTGCGCCCCAGGCGGCGGAACGCGCCGGAGAAAATGATGCGGTCATGGTCTTTGTGAAACGGGCTACGGCCCAATTCTTCCGGGCTGTGCAGGGGCTTTCCAAGACGTTCGCGAGTCAGCAGGGTGGGCCAATCCAAGGCGGGTACTCTCCGTGCGGTGAATGACTCGCCCAGCTTCCCGGTTCCGGGTGGGCGGAGCAAGCGAAAATCTACAGGCCGACCGCGTCGATATCGATTAACAGCAAGCGCTGACCGTTATCGAAGAATTGTCCGGCGGTCAGGCAATACTGGTTGGTGGTGGCGTCGCGGTAGGTCGAAGACAGCGTCAAACGGCGCTCGTCCCAGCCTTCGGCCAGCAGATGATAGAAATACGGGCGCCACGACCAATTGTGGCCGAGGTAGCGGCTGTCGGCTTGCCAGGCGTCCTGGCGCCATTCGAAATTGGGGGTCAGTTGGGTGCCATGCCGGTCGCACTGGTAGAACCGCAGCAGCCAGGGATAATCCGGCAATTGCGGCAAATGGCTCAGCGGCGCCTGGCCCTGGGCCCAGGTCTGGAGGATTTTCATCAGTTCGGCCAGTTGTTGGCGCAATTGCATGATGCGTCCGCGTTCGGCGAGTTTTTTCTGCACGTAGGCGCCACGCAGTTGGGCGAAGCGCGGCACGAAAGCATCGGTGGCGAACCAGTCCAGTTGCGCCTGGGCAAACAGATAACCCTGCACATACCGCGAGCCGCATTCCAGCGCAAAACTCAACTGCGCCTCGGTCTCCACCCCTTCGGCAATGATCCAGCAGCCGGTTTTTTCCGCCATTTGCGCCAGTGCCCGCACCACTTCACTGCTGGGGCCCCCTTTGGCGGCCTCCTGAAACAGGCGCATGTCCAGCTTGAGAATGTCCGGCTGCAACGCCAGCACGCGGTCGAGCTGCGAATAGCCGGCGCCGAAGTCATCGATGGCGATGCGCGCGCCGGCCTCGCGATAGCGCGCCACCACGTCGGCCAGGCGCTGGATATCGCCGCCCAGTTCAGTGATCTCGAACACGATGCGCTGTGGATCGACGCCGTGGGCCTGCACCTGTTGCAAACTGGGCAGGGCCTGGCCGGCGCGCAGGCGATTGATCCAGCGCGGCGAGATATTCAGGCTCAGAAACCAGTCCTGCGGTACCTCGTGCAGACGGCTCAAGGCGTTGTCGCGGATCTGTCGGTCCAGGCGCCGCAAGGCCACGCCTGAGGTGCGCGGGTCGGCGAACAACGGGCCGACCGACAGCAGGCGACCGTCAGCCTGGCGCAGGCGGCCGAGAGCCTCGACGCCGGCGATGCGCCCGGTGGCGGTGTCGATGAAGGGTTGGAAGCAGGCGAGCGGTTGCCCGTCGATCACGGGGCCTCCTTAAAAACGTTGGCAACAAAGTGCCCGGCCCTCGTTGACGAGGGCCGGGCCGATTCTGTTTGCAAGAATGCAGCCAGCAGGCCTCAACCTTTGCGTGAGGCGCCCTGCATGGCTAATTTGATCAGTGGGATCAAACCGGCGCCCAGTCGCACCAGGCGGGTCAGGCTGCTGAGACTGCCGCCCTTGGCGCCCTTGCCGGTAAAGAAGCCGATCAGCGTCACTGCGGCCACGCCCCACAGCGGCGCATGCTTGATGCCCAGGCTGTCCTGCCAGTGCTGGCCCATGTTGCGCACCTTATTCAGGGGCGCCATCAGTTGCTGGGACTCGTGGCGGATTTCCTGGCGGTGCATTTCCATGCGCAGGCGGATCAATGCCTTGCGCATTTCCCGGCGCGAGTTGGTGGGTGGGATTTCAGTCAGGCTCATGGCAGCAGGCGCTCCCGGTCATTGGCCAGCTCTTCGAGGGTGGCGTGGAACGGCGTGGACTCATCGAACACCGCCGCCTTCAAGCGCACACCGCAGAATGCAGCGGCCAGGGTATAGAACACGCAGAGGCAGATGATTCCGGTCAGGCGGTAGCCGGTGTCCCACACCAGAATCATCACCAATGTCGACAACCCCACCAGCAACAGCAGGGCAAACACCAGGGCCAGCCCGGCAAACAGCAGCAGGCTGACGGTGCGCGCTTTCTGCTCCTGCAGCTCGATGCCGAACAGTTCGACATGGCTGTGCAGCAAGCCCAGTACGGCTGCGCCCAGGCGTCGGGACGTTGAACTTGGGCCCGTGGACGAGCCGGATTCGCCGATAGACATAGGATTAGCGCCTTGTAGCCAACAGACCGATCAAGAAGCCCACGCCAGCGGCAATGCCCACTGATTGCCAAGGGTTGGCCTGCACATAATCTTCGGTCGCGGTGACGGCGGCCTTGCTGCGGTCGCGCAGGGAGTCTTCGGTCAGTTGCAGGGTTTCACGGGCCTTGAGCAGGCTGTCGTGGATCTTGGCGCGCAGCTCGTCGGCCTGGTCACCGGCCAGGATGGCGGTGTCGTCCAGCAACTTTTCAGTATCACTGACCAGCGTTTGAAAATCCGCCATCAGTATTTCTTGAGCCGTCTGTGCTGTTTTGCTGGCCATGGTTATCTCCGTGAGTGGCTGATCGGTACGTGTGGTTTCGAGTCACCGGTATCGGTGAAGGTTCATTGCAAATGACTGGTACAGCTTTTGCTTTGCCTTGGTGCGCAGGCCCCTGGGTCTGCGCTGAATCTGGGCGGTTGGGCCGCAAACCGGTGAAAACCTTACCCTATATAACTGAAACTCGCGGAAAAACCCTGTCGGGAATGGCCGGTTGTGCTGATCGCTGCGCTAAAGCGGTTCACGCCCTCAGAAGAGGGGCGGAGCCGGTGGTACCAATTTAGTGCGCGAAACGCCGGTTTGAACCGCTTTGGTGCTTTTTGCCTTTATCGCAGGCCTGCCAACCTCCATGGAAAATCTGCAAAGCGCAGTGGACACCCTCGTCCACAGCTCCAACACCCTGTTCATTCTGATCGGTGCGGTCATGGTTTTGGCCATGCACGCCGGTTTTGCCTTCCTCGAAGTCGGCACCGTGCGTCAGAAGAACCAAGTCAACGCCCTGTCGAAAATCCTCAGTGACTTCGCGATCTCCACCCTGGCCTATTTCTTTATAGGCTATTGGATCTCTTATGGCGTGAGCTTCATGCAACCGGCGGCGGTGATCAGTGCCGATCACGGCTATGGTCTGGTGAAGTTCTTCTTCCTGCTGACCTTTGCCGCGGCGATTCCGGCGATCATTTCCGGGGGCATTGCCGAGCGTGCACGATTTGTTCCGCAACTGTGCGCTACCGCGCTGATCGTGGCGTTTATCTACCCGTTTTTCGAAGGCATGGTGTGGAACGGCAATTTCGGCGTGCAGGCCTGGTTGCTCGCGACCTTCGGTGCCAGCTTCCATGACTTCGCCGGTTCCGTGGTGGTGCATGCCATGGGCGGCTGGCTGGCGTTGGCGGCGGTGCTGTTGCTCGGGCCGCGCAACGGGCGTTATCGCGAAGGGCGCCTGGTCGCGTTTGCGCCGTCGAGCATCCCGTTCCTGGCGCTGGGCTCGTGGATTCTGATTGTCGGCTGGTTCGGCTTTAACGTGATGAGCGCACAAACCCTGAACGGCGTCAGCGGCCTGGTGGCGGTCAACTCGCTGATGGCCATGGTCGGCGGTACGGTTGCGGCGCTGGTGATTGGCCGCAATGACCCCGGCTTCCTGCACAACGGCCCGCTGGCCGGGCTGGTGGCGATTTGTGCCGGTTCCGACCTGATGCATCCGGTGGGCGCATTGGTCACGGGGGTTGTCGCCGGCGGCCTGTTTGTGTGGTGCTTCATTGCCGCCCAGGATCGCTGGAAGATCGACGATGTGCTGGGTGTCTGGCCGTTGCATGGCCTGTGTGGCGTGTGGGGTGGCATTGCCTGCGGCATCTTCGGCCAGACCGCCCTTGGCGGGTTGGGCGGGGTCAGCCTGATCAGCCAATTGATCGGCACCGCGTTGGGTGTGCTGGTGGCGTTTGCCGGCGGCCTGCTGGTGTATGGCGTGATCAAGCGCGTACACGGGCTGCGCCTGAGCCAGGAAGAGGAGTACTACGGCGCGGACCTGTCGATCCACAAGATCGGTGCGATCAGTCAGGATTGATCGGCGCCTCTTCGTCAGGGGCCGCCCGCGGGTAGAAGCCGTGCAGCAGACGGTAGCGGTTGTGCCGCACCTCATCGACCCGCGCTTGTACCTGCTGGTCCGGCAGGCCCAGCAGGATCAGGGCGTGGGAGGCGAGCATCAGGCTCGACTCCAGCAGCTCGGGCACCACTTCGCTGGCGCCCGCGGCTTTCAGTTCGGCTAATTGGCTGTCGTCGCGGGTGCGTACCAGGATCGGTACGTCGGCGTTGATCCGGCGGGCTTCCTTCAGCACCAGCAAGGCGACTTCGGTGTTATCCACGGCGATCACCACCAGCCGTGCCCGCTCCAGGCCGACCGCGCTGAGCAGGGCGCCACGGCGGCAGTCGCCGTAATGCACGCTGTTGTCTTCGGTGGCGGCTTCCTGCACCCGTTCCGGGTTGTCATCCAGGGCGATAAACGCCTGTTTTTCGTGGTGCAGAAAGCGCCCGATGGATTGCCCGACGCGGCCATAGCCGCAGATCACCGCATGGTCGCGTAACTCGGCGTTGAGCGCGGTGATGGCTTCGAGTTGCACCTGCTGGTTGGGTTTACGGTGCAGGCGCAGGGCAATGCCCGGTGCCGCGCGCAGCAAAAGCGGGGTCAGCAGCATCGAGCAGAAGGTGGCGGCCAGCAGCAAGCCGTTGAACTCATCCGGAATCAGCCGGCTCTGTTGCATCTGCGCCATCAGCGCAAAACAGAACTCGCCGCCCTGGGCCAGGGCCAGGCCGCTGCGCCAGGCGGTTTCGCGGTCGCTGCCGCGTAGTTTGACCAGCGCCGCGACCACGCAGCCCTTGGTCAGCATCAGCGTGAAGGTCAGGCCGAGGATCAGCAGGCTGTGGCTGATGAACAGTTGCAGGTCGATGAGCATGCCGATGCTGACGAAAAACAGCCCCAGCAGAATGTCGCGAAACGGCCGGATATCCGCCTCGATCTGATGCCGGTAATGGCTTTCCCCCAGCAGCATGCCGGCCAGGAACGCGCCAAGCGCCGGGGAGAGGCCCAGCAAGTGCGTGAGCCAGGCGGTCAGCAACACGATCACCAGCGCCAGCAGCACAAACAGCTCGGCCGAATGGGAGGCGGCGACTTCATGGAACAGACGCGGCAATAACCAGCGGCTGGCGAGCAACAGGCCGACGAACAACAACAATGTCTTGGCCAGCGTCAACGGCAGTGCCCAGTACCAGGCCTGCTCGCTGCCACCGGCGAACACCGGCACCAGGGTCAGCAGCAACACCGCCACTACATCCTGGAACAGCAGCACGCCAATCGCGTTCTGGCCGTGGCTGCTGAAGATTTCCCCGAGGCTGCTCAGCTCTTTGCTGACAATGGCCGTGGACGACAACGCCAGCCCCGCACCGAGCATCAAGGCGATGTTCGGCGACACGCCAAAGGCCATCAACAGGCCTCCCAGCAGCAACCCGCAGCCCAGCACTTGCAAGCTGCCCAGGCCAAATACCACGTGGCGCAGGGCGAACATCTTGCTCAGGGAGAACTCCAGGCCAAGGGAAAACAGCAGGAATACCACGCCCAGCTCGGCGAGGTCGGGCAGGTTTTCGCTGTCATTCACCCAGTCGAGGGCGGTCGGCCCCACGGCCAGGCCCACGCACAGGTAGCCCAGCACGGGCGGCAATTGCAGCCGGCGAAACAGCGCAATCACCACCAGGGATGAGGCCAGAATGATCAGCAGGTTGGCGAACACAAGCATCTCCGTTGCAGGGCGAGCGGACAAAAAGCCGCGAGAATCGCTGAATCAGTTATAGGGCATGGTGATCTGGGTCAGGGTTTATCGGCTCGCCAGCGCTATAGAGTCGGCCTAAAATGGGCGCCTATCCCTGATCAGGTCCTGTCGTCATGCCTTCTGAATGCCAGTTGTTCACTACTTCGGGTTGCCATCTGTGTGAGCTCGCCGAAGCAGAAATCATGCCGTTGGTCGAACATGGGTTGCTGGTTGAGCTGGTGGATATCGCCGATTCCGAAGCCTTGTTTGAAGCTTATGGCCTAACGATTCCGGTGCTGCGCCGGGTGGATACCGGGGCTGAACTGGGGTGGCCGTTCGACACGGAGCAGGTGGTGGCCTTCCTATTCTAGCGCTTGGGCGATGGCAGCTTTCTCAATATTGGGTTACTGTATGTTTGTACAGCGATTGAATAGAGGGAACGCCCGTGGTGAATGTTGAACAACTGAAAAGCAGCGTTAATCGCATGTCCGCCGACGTCGTGCGCGATGCGGTGAACGAGCTGCGCCTCGACGGCCTGGTCACGGAAGGCAAGACGCCGTTTAACAAAGTGCATTTCAATACCTGCTTTGCCGAGATCGAAGCGCTGTTCCAACGCGCCGGTTATCACAAGCAGTTGGATGTGGTGGGTTACCAGGGCTTGCTGTACGCGCTATATGATCCGGGCCGTTGGGAAGCGGTGGACGTGCTGCGCTGGCTCAAGGAATTTACCGAGGCCGCCAGTGCTTCGCCGATCCTGCGGGCGCAATTGGCCAAGGCCTGAGATCCGCCCTAGGCTCAATCCCGCTCCATGCGGGATAATGCCGGCCTGTTTCCCAGGCTTCGAGCATCTGCATGTCCACTTCCGGTTTTTCCGCGTCCCAGCATCAAGCCAGCACCTTGTACTTGCCGCCTGGCCCTTGGGCGACGGTGCTCGACTGCCTGTGCGAGCATTTCCCGGCGATCGGCCGCACGCAGTGGCTGGACCGCATCGCCCGTGGCCGGGTGCTGGATCTGCAGGGTAGCCCGATCCGCCAGGACCTGGCCTACAAGGAAGGCCTGTGCATCTACTACTTCCGCGAAGTGCCGAACGAAAAAGTCATCCCGGTGCAGGAAACCATCCTGTACGCCGACGAACACCTGGTGGTGGCGGACAAACCACACTTTCTGCCCGTCACCCCGGCGGGTGAGTACGTCGAGCAAACCCTGTTGCGCCGCCTGATCCGCCGCCTGGACAACCCGTCCCTGGTGCCCCTGCACCGTATCGACCGGCATACGGCGGGGCTGGTGCTGTTCTCGGCCAACCCGCAAAGCCGCTCGGCCTATCAGCAGTTGTTTCCCACGCGTCAAATCGACAAGTTCTACGAGGCTATCGCCCCGGCCTTGCCGAACCTGACCTTCCCGCTGGTCCACAAAAGCCGTCTGGTGGATGGCGAGCCGTTCTTTCGCATGCAGGAAGGGCCGGGCGCCAGCAACACCGAAACGGCCGTGGAAGTGCGCGAAACCCACGGCGACTTATGGCGCTATGGGCTGTTCCCTGTGACCGGCAAGAAGCACCAGTTGCGTGTACACATGACGGCGCTCGGCGCGAGCATTTGCAATGACCCGTTCTACCCCGAGGTGATCAAGGATGCCGTGGACGACTACGCCAATCCCTTGAAGCTGCTCGCCCAGGGGGTGCGTTTTATCGATCCGGTCACGGGTGCAGAACGCAGTTTCCGCAGCCAGATCACGCTCGACTGGTAACCGCAGAAACGACAAGGCCCGCGCGAGGCGGGCCTTGTATGCAAGCGTTGCGGCTTACAGGTCTTTAACGGTACGCACTTGATCCTTGTTGATGCGGGTGCGCTTGCCGTCAAGCTGTTCGAATTCGTAGAAACCCGTATCTTCATTGTATTTCGGGGTATCGACAGCCTGGATTTCGCGACCGTCATTCAGGGTGATCACTGTCGGCGAGGCGCAACCGGCAAGGGTAGCGAGGCCCAGTGCAAGCATGAAAGCGGCGATGGTCCGTTGAGTCATGAGTGTGTCTCCAAGAAAATTCTTTTTGATTGCTGACTGTGTGACGCGTGGCGCGTCGACAAAGTTCCTTGTGCGGGGTTCATTCTGACACGTCGGGCCTGGTGTGTAACAGCGCAGGCGTGTTCAGGTTGGCCAGGCGCGGGTCATCTGCCGGGCATTCCAGCCCGATGCCCCCCAACTGCAGGAAGATCTTGCGCGGGCTGCGCTCACCGGCTTGCCAGGCCTGTTCTACCGCGCTTTGCAGGTGGGTGGGGATGATGCAGATCAACGGTTCCCAGAATTCACCGTGGCGCACCATCACCGGCAGCCGCGGATTGCGCTGCGCCGTCTTGCGCAGGTCGGCGAGCAGTCGAGCGTCAAGATGCGGCACATCGCACGGCAAAATCAGTAAGTGCTCATGGCGGGCGGCGTTCAAGCCTGCGCGGATACCGGCCAGCGGCCCGGGGAAATCCGTACTGTCGTCACTCACCAACTGGTCGGCATACGGCGTGTAGCGGTCCGGGTTGCGGTTGCACGAGATGATCAGGTCGTCGGTCAGTGGGCGCACCAAGTGGTGCAAGTGCGCGATCAATGGCTGACCCTGCCATTCCAGCAAGCCTTTGTCTTGTCCGCCCATGCGTTGGCCGCGGCCACCGGCCAACAGCAGAATCGAACAGGGCAGAGGCGAAGAATCGTCGGGCATGGGGGTTCCGCAGCGGCAGGTAAATAGGGGCCTGTGATATAACATCGGGCTGTTCCTTCGACAACCGGACCGTGCCATGAAAGCCAAGGCAGATGCGCCCTTTGTACCCCTGAATATCGCTGTACTGACGGTCAGCGACACCCGCACCCTGGACACCGACACTTCGGGCCAGGTTTTCGTCGACCGCCTGATCGCCGCCGGCCACCTCCTGGCCGAGCGCGTGCTGCTCAAGGACGACCTCTACAAGATTCGCGCCCAGGTGGCCCACTGGATCGCCGAAGACGTGGTGCAGGTCGTGCTGATCACCGGTGGCACCGGCTTCACCGGCCGCGACAGCACGCCCGAAGCGGTGAGCTGCCTGCTCGACAAACAGGTCGATGGCTTTGGCGAGCTGTTCCGCCAGATCTCCGTGGCCGACATCGGCACCTCCACCGTGCAATCCCGCGCCCTGGCCGGCCTGGCCAACGGCACCCTGGTGTGCTGCCTGCCGGGTTCGACCAACGCCGTGCGTACCGGTTGGGACGGCATCCTCGCCGAGCAACTGGACAACCGTCACCGCCCCTGCAACTTCGTACCGCACCTGAAGCAGGCCGAACCCTGTGAATCCCGTGGATAAGCCGGGCAAGACCGGCGCCTTGATGCCGGTGGAAGAAGCCCTGCAACGCTTGCTCGAGATGGCCGAGGCCGCGCCGATTCGCGAGCGGCAGGTATTGCCCCTGGCCGCGGGTGATGGCCGCGTACTGGCGCAGGATTTGATCTCCACCCTCGATCTGCCGCCGTGGCCCAACAGCGCCATGGACGGTTATGCCATGCGCCTGGCGGACTGGACGGGCGAACCGTTGGCGGTGAGCCAGCGCATCTTCGCCGGTCAGGCCCCCGCGCCATTGGCTGCCGGCACCTGCGCACGCATCTTCACCGGGGCGCCCGTGCCCCAAGGCGCGGACTGCGTGGAAATGCAGGAAAACGCCGTGGTCCACGCCGACGCGCGTGTGAGCTTTACCGAGCCGTTGCATATCGGTCAGAACATTCGCCCGCAAGGGCAGGAAACCACCGTCGGCGAAGTGGTGCTGACCGCGGGCACGCGCCTGGGGCCGATCGAACTCGGCCTGGCTGCGTCCCTCGGTCTCGACCAATTGGCCGTGGTGCGCCGCGTGCGGGTCGCGGTGCTGTCCACCGGCGATGAGTTGATCGAGCCCGGCCTGCCCCTCGGCCCAGGGCAGATCTACAACAGCAACCGTCGCGTGCTGTGCAGTTGGCTAGAGCGCCTGGGATGCGAAGTGATCGATGCGGGCATTCTTCCCGATGACCTGGACCAGACGCGCACGTGTCTGGCGGGCCTGGGCGCGGTTGACTTGATTCTGTCGACCGGCGGTGTGTCGGTGGGCGAGGCGGATTTTCTCGGCATTGCCCTGCGTGAAGAAGGCGAGCTGGCCTTGTGGAAGCTCGCGATCAAACCGGGCAAGCCGCTGACCTTCGGCCATTTCCGTGGCGTGCCGGTGATCGGCCTGCCGGGCAATCCGGCGTCGACGCTGGTGACGTTTGCCCTGTTGGCACGCCCCTATCTGCTGCGCCGCCAAGGTGTGGCGGAGGTCGAGCCGATGCGGTTCGAGGTGCCGGCGGGGTTCGTCTGGCCCAAACCGGGCAACCGCCGCGAATATTTGCGCGGGCGCATCGAGCAGGGCAAGGCGGTCATCTATCGCAACCAGAGCTCCGGCGTGCTGCGCAGCGCGGCGTGGGCGCAAGGGTTGGTGGAGGTGTTGGAAGGGACGACGCTGGCGATGGGCGACCGGGTGAATTTCATTCCCCTGAGCGAAGTCCTGAACTGAAGCCGATCTGAATGTGGGAGGGGGCTTGCCCGCTCCCACATTTGGATTGTTGTTTGTCTGGGGCTACTCAGTAGTCGTCGCCACGCTCGGTGACATCACGCTCGACCGGCTCGGCGTGCGGGTCGTACCCCGCCGGAAACTTGCCCTTCAACGTCCAGGCAAACGCAATGATCTCGGCGATCGTGCGGTACAACTCTTCCGGGATACTGTCGCCCAGTTCCATGCGCGCCAGCAGCTTCACCAGCTCGGCGTTTTCATAGATGGGCACTTCGTTTTCCCGCGCCAGCTTGAGGATCGCTTCGGCCAGGGCATCGTCGCCCTTGGCGGTCAGGGTTGGCGCTTGTTGGCCGTCATACTTGAGGGCGATGGCCTGGCGCGGTGGGTTGGCGTTGTTCATGCGGTTTCGTCCACCCAGCGTTGCTCCAATCCGGTTTTCGGCCCGCGTGGCGGCGTGCCGAGGTGGCAGTCGAGGTCGCCGACATTGATGCCCGACGTCACCAGGCGCTCGCGCAAACTGCCCAAGTGACTTTCGATCAAACTGGCGGTGAACGGTCGCGTCGCCCACAACTGGCTCGACAGTTTGCCCTGAGACAACTGCGCCTGGACCTGCAACGGCCCCAGCGGCTCCATGTCGAAGGCCAGTTCCACGCGCCAGAGCATCTGCTTGGGGTCTTTTTTGTCCTTGCGTTCAGGCTGGTCCTTGTCCAGCGCGGGCTCTTCGCGCTGGAACTTGACCTGCAGCGGCACGATGTCCTGCAGGGTCCGCATGGGGATTTCCAGCTGCCAGGTGGTTTGCAGGCGGCCGTCGGCGGTGGTGCCGGTCTGTTCCAGGCTCGACAGCTGATGGCTCTGTAACCGCGAGATGGCCCCGGCGGCCAGGCGCAGCAGGTTTTCCAGGTCGCCTTCGCCTTCCAGGCGTTGCATCAGCCGCTCCGGCAATGGAAAACCGGCGGGTGCCTGGCGGGCGCTGATCTGCCCGAGGGTGTTCAGCGGGCTGCGCACGAAGTTGGGCAGTATCTGGGCCAGGGTGTTGGCGGCGAGGATGGCATTGAGGTTGGTGCTGACGGGCAGGGCGGGCAGCAGATCGGCGACCAGGCGCAGCAGCGCGCCTTTCATATCCAGCGGTGGAATTTGCGGGTTTTGCCCGGCCAGCAACTTGGCTTCAAGAAACGCGCCGCTGTTCTGGATGACTTGCGCCAGCACCTTGGGATTGCTGACTTGCGCCAGGTCGGGCAATGCCGCGAGCAGCCGCGTGGCGGCCGAGCGCAGTTCGACGGACGTACTGTCGTCCTGGGGCAGGCGTTGCAACGCGGTGAACACCGCATCCAACGAGCCCTGGCGGCTTTGCTGGGTGGCGAGTTGCTGGGTCACGGCCAGTTGATCCTTGAGCCCGCTCAAGGGCACAAAGTTCAGGGTCTGCGTGTCCTGTACCACGGCGCTGAGCAGGCTGCCGACGCGTAGCGGTTGCGGGCTTTCCAGGGTCAGGGTCGTGCCGGCCAGGGTGCTGTTGAGCACCGTCACCAACGAACGGTAGATCGTCGGTTGCGTGGTGCCTTGGGGCAGCGCTTGGCTGGTCAGGACTTTGGCTTGCAGCAAGGTGCCCGCCGGCATTTGTGTGGTGTCGATGCGGGTGAGGGCGGCGACGTTGGCGCTCAAGGCCTGCTGCAGGCTGAGGGTCAGGTTACCGGCGGACGTCTGGCTCACCGCCACATTGCTGCCCAGCGGCAAGGGTTGCGGGCTGCTGGCCTGCACCAGCGTCTGGCGGCCACCGTCGAGGGTCAATTTGAGCAGCAACTGAAAGGCTTCGCCGCCTTGTTTAAGTGCGATGACTTCGGCGTTCGCGGTTTTTCCCGGGTCGATCAAGCCGATCTGCGGCTCCAGCAGTTTCAGCAACTCACCGGTTGCTGGCGCTGGCGCAGGGGCCGGCCCGGCTGTCGGGGCAGGAGAAAGCGTAGGAAGGTTGATCTCGCCGGTCATCGTGCGTGTCGTCTCAGGGGAAATAGCCCTCTTTAGCGTAGGGCATCGCATGTATAATGCGGCCCGTCTGCCATGAGAGCGGTAAAAACCTCACAACTATTTGATCCAGCTCTCTAAAATCGGTCGCCAAAGCCGTTATTGTGCTCCTTTCTATAACGGCCGCAGCACCGCCGACTTGAACCGTAAAGGCCCGCGATCTTTTGACCAGCCCTCTTCTTGAAGCCGTAGCGCTTGCCTGTGAACGCGACCTGCGCCTGCTGTTCGAGCACCTCGACCTGCGCCTGGCGGGCGGTGACATGGTGCAGATCAGCGGGCCCAACGGCAGCGGCAAGACCAGCCTCCTGCGTTTGCTGGCCGGGTTGATGCAGCCCACGGCGGGCGAAGTGCGGCTCAACGGCAAGCCCCTGAACGAACAACGCACCGAGCTGGCCCGCAACCTCACCTGGATCGGCCACGCCGCCGGGATCAAGGACGTGCTCAGCGCCGAGGAAAACCTCAGTTGGCTCAGCGCCCTGCATCATCCGGCCAGCCGCGAGGCGATCTGGCAGGCACTCGCCGCCGTCGGCCTCAAGGGCTTCGAAGATGTGCCCTGCCACACCTTGTCGGCCGGCCAGCAGCGCCGTGTGGCCCTGGCGCGCCTGTATCTGCCCGGCCCGCCGCTGTGGATTCTCGACGAACCCTTCACCGCCCTCGACAAACAAGGCGTCGCCCAGTTGGAAGAACACCTGGCGCGGCATTGCGAGCAGGGCGGCCTCGTCGTGCTGACGACGCACCACAGCCTGACGCGCCTGCCCGCCGGTTACCGCGAGCTGGACCTGGGGCGGTGGTCGGTATGAGTGTGTTCGCGCTGTTGGTGGCCCGCGAGGCGCGGCTGTTGTGCCGGCGCCCGGCCGAACTGGCCAATCCGCTGGTGTTCTTTGCGATTGTCATCGCGTTGTTCCCGCTGGCGGTCGGCCCCGAGACTAAACTGTTGCAAACCTTGTCTCCGGGACTGGTGTGGGTGGCGGCCCTTTTGTCCGTGCTGCTCTCGCTGGACGGGCTGTTTCGCAGTGATTTCGAGGACGGTTCCCTGGAACAGTGGGTCCTTTCGTCGCACCCCCTGCCACTTCTGGTATTGGCCAAGGTACTGGCACACTGGGCGTTTTCCGGCCTGGCGCTGGTGTTGCTCTCGCCGTTGCTGGCAATGATGCTAGGGTTGCCCAGTGAATGCCTGCCGGTATTGCTCATGTCCTTGTTGCTCGGCACGCCGGCGCTCAGCCTGTTGGGAGCGGTGGGCGCGGCGCTGACGGTGGGTTTGAAGCGCGGCGGCCTGCTGCTGGCCCTGTTGATTCTGCCTTTGTATATCCCGGTGTTGATCCTCGGCAGCGGCGCTTTGCAAGCCGCGCTCATGGGCATGCCGGCGACCGGTTACCTCCTGTGGCTTGGCAGCCTGACCGCCCTGGCGGTAACCCTGACACCCTTTGCCATAGCCGCCGGCCTGAAGATCAGCGTCGGCGAATAATGAAGTCGGGTTACGCGTAACCCGTTCTTCAACATAAGAAAGACCCTACGCTTCTTGCAAACACAAGACGCAACCGTGATGGAAACAGCAATGAACTGGACCTGGTTTCACAAGCTCGGCTCGCCCAAATGGTTTTACGGCATCAGCGGCAAGCTGCTGCCGTGGTTGAGCATCGCCGCCGTAGTGCTGATCGGCCTCGGCCTGGTCTGGGGCCTGGCCTTCGCGCCGCCGGATTACCAGCAGGGCAACAGCTTTCGCATCATCTATATCCACGTGCCTACCGCAATGCTGGCCCAGTCCTGCTACGTGATGCTGGCGGTGTGCGGCATCGTCGGCCTGGTGTGGAAGATGAAACTCGCGGACGTCGCCCTGCAATGCGCCGCGCCCATCGGTGCGTGGATGACCGCCGTGTCGCTGGTCACCGGCGCGATCTGGGGCAAACCCACCTGGGGCTCGTGGTGGGTGTGGGATGCGCGACTAACGTCCATGTTGATCCTGCTGTTTCTGTACTTCGGTCTGATTGCCCTGGGCAACGCGATCAGCAATCGTGACAGCGCCGCCAAGGCCTGTGCGGTGCTGGCGATTGTCGGTGTGATCAACATCCCGATCATCAAATACTCGGTGGAGTGGTGGAACACCCTGCACCAGGGCGCCACCTTCACCCTCACCGAAAAACCGGCGATGCCTGTGGAAATGTGGGCGCCGCTGTTGCTGATGGTGCTGGGGTTCTACTGCTTCTTCGGCGCTGTGCTGCTGATGCGGATGCGCCTTGAAGTGCTCAAGCGCGAAGCCCGCGCCAGTTGGGTCAAGGCCGAAGTGCAGAGCAGCCTGGGAGTGCGTGGATGAGTTTTGCTTCTTTCAGTGATTTTCTCGCCATGGGCCACCATGGCCTGTATGTCTGGACGGCCTACGGCATCTGCCTGGCGGTACTGGCCCTCAACGTTGCCGTGCCGATCCTGGCCCGCAAGCGTTACCTGCAACAAGAGGCGCGTCGTCTGCGCCGGGAGACCGAAAAGTGAATCCGCTGCGTAGAAAGCGTCTGTTGATCATCCTTGCCATTCTGGCCGGCGTCGGTATTGCCGTGGGCCTGGCGATGAGCGCCCTGCGGGAGAACATCAACCTGTTCTACACCCCAACCCAGATCGCCAACGGCGAAGCACCGCTGGACACGCGCATCCGCGCCGGCGGCATGGTGGAGAAGGGCTCGTTGAAACGCTCCGGCGATTCTCTCGACGTCACCTTCGTGGTCACCGACTTCAACAAGGCCGTGACCATTACGTATCGCGGCATCCTCCCGGACCTGTTCCGCGAAGGCCAGGGCATCGTCGCCCTGGGCAAACTGAATGCCGATGGTGTGGTGGTGGCCGATGAAGTACTGGCCAAGCACGATGAGAAATACATGCCGCCGGAAGTCACCAAAGCGTTGAAAGACAGCGGCCAAACCGCTCCAACTCCAGCCAAGGAGGGCTAAGTGATGACGTCCGCACTGTTTATTCCGGAGCTGGGCCATTTGGCGATGATCCTCGCCCTGTGCTTCGCCATCGTCCAGGCCGTGGTGCCGTTGCTCGGCGCGTGGCGCGGCGACCGCCTGTGGATGAGCCTGGCGCAGCCGGCCGCCTGGGGCCAGTTTGCCTTCCTGGTGTTCGCGTTCGGTTGCCTGACCTACGCCTTTATGACCGACGATTTTTCCGTCGCCTATGTGGCCAGCAACTCCAACAGCGCCTTGCCCTGGTATTACAAGTTCAGCGCCGTGTGGGGCGCCCACGAAGGTTCGCTGCTGTTGTGGGCCCTGATCCTCGGCGGTTGGACCTTCGCCGTGTCGATCTTCTCCCGGCAACTGCCGCAAGTCATGCTGGCCAGGGTGCTGGCAGTGATGGGCATGATCAGCGTCGGCTTCCTGCTATTCCTGATCATGACTTCCAACCCGTTCAGCCGCATCTTGCCGCAGATTCCGGTGGACGGGCATGACCTCAACCCGCTGCTGCAGGACATCGGCCTGATCGTCCACCCGCCGATGCTCTACATGGGCTACGTGGGTTTCTCCGTGGCCTTCGCCTTCGCCATCGCCGCCTTGCTCGGCGGGCGCCTCGATGCGGCCTGGGCGCGCTGGTCGCGGCCATGGACCATCGTCGCCTGGGCCTTCCTCGGCATCGGTATCACCCTGGGTTCGTGGTGGGCCTATTACGAGCTCGGTTGGGGCGGCTGGTGGTTCTGGGACCCGGTGGAAAACGCGTCCTTCATGCCATGGCTGGTGGGTACGGCGCTGATTCACTCGCTGGCCGTCACCGAAAAACGCGGTGTGTTCAAGAGTTGGACGGTGTTGCTGGCCATCGCGGCGTTTTCCCTCAGCCTGCTCGGCACTTTCCTCGTGCGTTCGGGCGTGCTGACTTCGGTTCACGCGTTTGCGTCCGACCCTGCCCGCGGTGTGTTCATCCTGATGTTCCTGCTGTGTGTGGTCGGCGGTTCCCTGACCCTGTTTGCCCTGCGCGCGCCGGTGGTCAAGAGCCAGGTCGGCTTCAACCTGTGGTCGCGGGAAACCCTGTTGCTGGGCAACAACCTCGTGCTGGTGGTGGCCGCGTCGATGATCCTGCTCGGCACCCTGTACCCGCTGGTGCTGGATGCGCTGACCGGTGCCAAGCTGTCGGTCGGCCCGCCGTATTTCAACGCCTTGTTCATTCCGTTGATGGGCTTGTTGATGGTGGTAATGGCCGTCGGCGTGCTGGTGCGCTGGAAAGACACCCCGGTGAAATGGCTGGTGGGCATGCTGACCCCGGTGCTGCTGGGCAGCGCCGCCTTGGCCGTGATCGCCGGTATCGCTTATGGCGATTTCAACTGGGCGGTCCTCGCCACGTTCATGCTCGCCGCCTGGGTATTGCTGGCCGGCATGCGCGACATCGTCGACAAGACCCGTCACAAAGGCCTGATCAAAGGCCTGCCCACCCTGACCCGCAGCTATTGGGGCATGCAGATTGCGCACATCGGCATCGCCGTGTGTGCCCTCGGTGTGGTGCTCTCCAGCCAGAACAGCGCCGAGCGTGACCTGCGCCTGGCCCCCGGCGAGTCCATGGACCTGGCCGGTTACCACTTCATCTTCGAAGGCGCCAAGCACTTCGAAGGGCCGAACTTCACGTCCGACAAAGGCACTGTGCGCGTAGTCCGCAACGGTAAGGAAGTCGCCGTGCTGCACCCGGAAAAACGCTTGTACACCGTGCAGAGTTCGATGATGACCGAAGCCGGGATCGACGGCGGTTTCACCCGTGACCTTTACGTCGCCCTGGGTGAGCCGCTGGGCGAAGGTGCCTGGGCGGTGCGCGTGCATGTCAAACCGTTCGTGCGCTGGATCTGGTTCGGCGGTTTGCTCACCGGTCTGGGTGGTGTGCTCGCGGCGCTGGACCGGCGCTATCGGGTCAAGGTCAAGAGCCGGGTGCGTGAAGCCCTGGGCCTGCAAGGAGCGGCGGTATGAAGCGTTGGTTGATGGTCGTGCCGCTGGCATTGTTTCTGCTGGTGGCGGTGTTCCTGTATCGCGGGTTGTACCTGGACCCGGCCGAGTTGCCCTCGGCCATGATCGGCAAGCCGTTCCCGGCGTTTTCCCTGCCGACGGTGCAGGGCGACAAGACCCTGACCCAGGCCGATTTGCTGGGCAAACCGGCGCTGGTCAACGTGTGGGGCACCTGGTGCATTTCCTGCCGCGTAGAACACCCGGTGCTGAACAAACTCGCCGAGAACGGCGTGGTGATCTACGGCATCAACTACAAGGACGACAATGCGGCGGCCTTGAAGTGGCTGGCGGAATTCCACAACCCGTACCAGCTGGATATCCGCGATGAAGACGGCAACCTGGGGTTGAATCTCGGCGTCTACGGCGCCCCGGAAACCTTCTTTATCGATGCCAAGGGCGTGATCCGCGACAAGTATGTCGGCGTCATCGATGAAGTGGTCTGGCGCGAACAACTGGCCGCCAAGTATCAGGCCCTGGTCGACGAGGCCAAGCCATGAAGCGCTGGTTAGCTGCTGCCGTATTGGCCCTGGGCCTGGCGGGCGTGGCCCACGCCGCCATCGACACCTACGAATTCGCCAACGACGCCGAGCGTGAGCGTTTTCGCGAACTGACCAAGGAACTGCGCTGCCCCAAGTGCCAGAACCAGGACATCGCTGACTCCAACGCGCCCATCGCCGCCGACCTGCGCAAAGAGATCTTCCGCATGTTGGGGGAGGGCAAGGACAACCAGCAGATCATCGACTTCATGGTCGACCGCTACGGCGATTTCGTGCGCTACAAACCGGCCCTCACCGGCAAGACCGCACTGCTCTGGTTCGGCCCCGCCGGGCTGCTGTTGGCGGGCATGGTGGTGATGGTGGTGATCGTCCGCCGTCGCCGCGCCGCGCCTACCGATGGTTCCGACGCGCTATCCCCCGACGAGCGCCAACGCCTCGACCAATTGCTGGACACCAAGACTGATGATTGATTTCTGGCTCGCAGCCGGTTTGCTGCTTCTGATTGCCCTGAGTTTCCTGTTGATCCCTGTGTTGCGCGGCCGTCGTGCCCAGCGCGAAGAGGATCGCACCGCGCTGAACGTGGCGCTGTATCAAGAACGCGTGGCCGAACTGCAAACCCAGCAGGACGAAGGCGTGCTCAACGCCACGCAACTCGACACCGGCCGCGCTGAAGCCGCGCGCGAATTGCTGGCCGACACCGAAGGCATGGAAAAGCCCCGCGAATCGCGCCTGGGCAAGCCGCTGCCATTGCTCGCAGCGGTTTTGGTGCCCGTGCTGGGCATTGGCTTGTATCTGCACTTCGGTGCCAGCGACAAGGTCGAACTGACCCGCGAATTCTCCCAGCCACCGGTGTCCATGGAAGACATGACCCACCGCCTGGAGCGCGCCGCCGCCGCCCAGCCGGATTCGGCAGAAGGCTTGTACTTCCTCGGTCGCGCCTACATGGCCCAGGATCGCTCCGCCGATGCCGCCAAGGTCTTCGAGCGCACCGTGGCCCTGGCCGGGCGCCAGCCGGAGCTGTTGGGCCAGTGGGCCCAGGCCCAGTACTTCGCCGACAACAAGCAGTGGTCGCCCAAGGTCCAGGCCCTGACCGATGAAGCCCTCAAGCTCGACCCGCGAGAAGTCACCAGCCTCGGTCTGCTTGGCATCGCGGCCTTTGAAGGCCAGCGCTACCAGGAGGCGATCGATTACTGGAGCCGTCTGCTGGCGCAACTGCCGCCCGAAGACAACTCCCGCGTCGCCCTGCAAGGCGGGATCGACCGCGCGGCAGAGCGGCTGAAAGCGAGCGGTGGCACCGTCGCCCAAAAAGCCGTGATGAAAGTGCGCGTGGACCTCTCCGCCGACATCAAGGCCAAAGCCCTGCCAAGCGACAGCGTGTTCATCTTCGCTCGCGCTGTCTCCGGCCCGCCGGCGCCGCTGGCGGCCAAGCGTGTGACCGTCGCCGACCTGCCGGTCACCGTCGAACTGGGCGATGCCGACGCAATGATGCCGCAGTTGAAACTGTCCAACTTCCCTGAAGTCCAACTGGTTGCGCGCATATCCCGGGCCGGTCAACCGACCACTGGCGAGTGGATCGGCCGCAGCCAACCCCTGGCCAGCACCACCACTGCGCTGCAGCAGCTGACCATCGACAGTCCGGACAAGTAATTCGAGGAAACGCCTATGACCGCCCTTGCACGCATCACCCTGCTCAGCCTGGTATTGGGCTTGAGCGCTTGTGCGGTCCACCGCCCACCTCCGGCACCCACCGGCCCGACCATTCCCCCATCGGGCCCCTCGACCAAGCCAGCCACCAGACCCTCCAGCCCGGTCACCGCACCCGCGAAAGCGCCACCGAGCAAGTCGCCGACCTTCGCCCCGCCACCCGGCGCGGCCAGCCACTGGGACGGCAAGATGCAGGTGTATGTGCTGGAAGACCAGCCCGACACCTTCTACCGCCAGCGCACCTACTACCGCTGGAGCAACGGCTGGAGCCGCTCCATCAGCCCGGACGGGCCGTGGGAAGAGACCGACGTGCATGGCGTACCGCCGGGGTTGAGCAAGCAGTACGCGCAGTGACAGAAGGCGACCTTTGGGTCGCCTTTTTCATGCCTGCAGTGTGGTCCTTCAAACGCTGGAGATCCAATGCCGGGGCCGGACTTGTCCGAGATAGAGGTCTGTCAGATAAAAATGATTTCCGAACTCAGCGCCATGAGTCCGTCATAGGCTGATGGCGTCATTCGGCGGATCTTCATCCTTACTCTCAACAAGTGCCGTTCGATAAAAGATTGTGCTGTCTTCGCACTTTCCACACGGACTGCCGCCATTCGCCCCTAGACGGACAGTTTGGGTGAAAAAATCGGCTCGACACCTACAAGCTGCTGGCGCGGCGTTGCTGCTTTCTTAGCCTTGTAGGACGGACCCTGTAGCGAGCAGGTAGGTATGAATGCCACCTCTGCGGACACGTACTTGGTGACCAGGGAATTGAGTTTCAGACAAGGCGAAAACTACTGCGATGGCATGGCGGAAAACCGCGCCTGTACTGCTGAAGGGCTGGGTCACATTGATTTCGTGATACTCGCACTTGAACTCCGCAGGATGGCGATCTGCGACACGCCCGCAATATCCGTATTGATTGAGACGGCGGCTGGTCAGCGAGCCGAGGAGGCCTGCGCGCCACAGTACGCCTACCGTAAAGGTAGGGCGAGATGAGCGAGGGGTAACTGCAAACCTGTAATTATGCTGCCCGGTAGCTCATAAGTTGAAGTTTGAAATTGCCCGTCAGGGGATGGTTGATGCGGTGTTGGGGATGTAACTCCATTAAATGAGAGGTTTCACTCAATAAAAAAGGAAGTTTCTATGTGTTGCCTACTTTTGTTGGAGTAGGAAGGAGGTTTTTTTTAAACTTGGCGGTTGGCTCATAGTTGGTTCGTAGCGGATGGCAAGGCTCTAAGTCGCATGTTTCATAGGTTTGTTGGAAATAATTGATTTGTGGATTGACATGTGTGGCGTGATGCTAATAATTTTGTGTGCAATGCCTTTTTAAAGGCGGGTTGAAATTCATTTGTTATAAAAACAAGGATAATTATATGAGTGTTCAGAATCCGATCGGCGCGGGATCAAATGAAAGATCTACTCGTGGTGAAATATATAAAGTGTGCGAGGCTGGTTATAATGAAATCGCAAATGCGATAGTGCGGCACTCTGCCCTACGTGAGCTTGAGTCGTTTGGGAAAATTATTTCCGATAAGCCACTAAGTCATCCAGAAAGGGCTCTATTTTTTGCAACTATTTGGGCTTTCTTCAAGGATGTTCCGGCTGGAATCGTCGCATTGGCTGCGCGCGTTACGGATGAATGGATTAAAGAAGATATGTGGCACGGCACGGCTAAAGCCGCGCATATTCTTTACGCATCCGTGGATGAATACGGTCTACATCAACATAGCAAGCATATGTTGCCAACCCATCATCAAATGTTCAAACAACTGACCACTCACCTGGGACTTTCCGATGCTGAGCTGTTCAATCCTCACTACATTCTTCCTGAGGGCACCGCCATGGGTAATAATACCCATCGAATGTACCGTTCTGAGTTTTTAGGTGAGGCATTGGGTTTTCATTTGGCGTCAGAAATGACTTCCTCACGAGAGTTTCAGTTTTTCCTGAAAGGATTTCAAAAATATGCCGGCGAATATGGCCTGGTCGACGAAGATGACCCCGTTTTGGCATTCTTTGCGATTCATTGTGAGGTTGAACCTATGCATGTCGCGACCGGGCGCGAAATCATGATTTCGTACTTGGAGAAAAATCCAACTATTGCCCCGCATGCAATGCGCGGGGCGATGGCATTTATGGATGGGTTCGAGCAAATGTTTGCCGCTTTGAATCGGCGGCTGGCCTGAAAATCGAACTTCTGATAGTGAAGGACATTATTATGAGTCGGTCTTATGAGTGCCAGATTTGCCACTACGTTTATTCAGAGTCTTCAGGCGAGGCTCTAGTCGATATAGAACCCGGCACGACTTGGGATGAGATTGGGGAGGCGTTTCAATGCCCGCACTGCCAAGCGAAGAAAAAGCTGTTTATTGAGGTTCTGAGTTAGATGCAGGGTTTTCTGAGTTCGATGGTATTCGCCACAATGCTTTCCATAGGTTTTGGACCGATAGCCTTGATCATCCTGAGGCAGTCCATCGCCTGTGGCTTTCGCGGCGCACTACCTGGGGCTCTAGGTGCGGCAGTTGCAGATGCGGTTTTTGCGGCTGTCGCATTTTATGGTTTGCAGACAATCAAGGCATTTTGGCTAGCCAATAACCGTCTGTTGACCTGGGTGGCAATTGCTTACCTGTTTTATCTGGGGGGCATTACATTTGCAAAACATACAGCTGTGGCACAAGTAAAAACGACAGCAGGATTTATCCCGGTCTTTTTACTGACGCTAATGAACCCACTCACTATCGTAGCGATCTCCTCCTATGTGATTGCCAGCGGCACGCTGTTTGAGGGGCTCGGGCTCTACCTGAGTCTGGCGGGTTTTCTGGTGGGTTCATTTTTAGGCCAGATGTTATATGCGCTGGGTGGCAGCCTCATCAGGACTGCGCTGATCGATAATCCTGATCTTGATGTGATCAATCGTATCAGCGGTGGATTATTGATTGGCTTTGCGGTGTGGCAATGCGCGCGCGTTTTGTCTGGAGGCTGACCCTCTGCCTTCCGGGAAACCGTGCACAGTTCCTGCACCCGAACATGAAAGCGCCTACGCGCACGCCTGACCGAGTGCGTAGCGCGTCACAATCCGATACTGTGGCCGCCGCCGTGAAACGTAGTCGGTCATGCAACAAATCTGCAGACAAGCGAAGAGGGTGTATTGATGGCGGGCAGGTTGATCTATCTCATCGGGCCATCGGGTTCGGGCAAGGACAGCCTGTTGGACGCTGCACGACCACGTTTGGCCGAACGTGGCTGCCGCATTGTGCGTCGGGTGATTACGCGCTCGGCGGAAGCGGTGGGCGAGGCGGCACAGGGGGTGAGCGCCGAGCAGTTTGTCGCGATGCAAGCCGAGGGCGCGTTTGCGTTGAGTTGGCAGGCCAATGGGTTGTCCTATGGCATACCCACGGACATCGACGCGTGGCTGGCGGCGGGGGAGGATGTGCTGGTCAACGGCTCCCGTGCCCACCTGGCGCAGGCCCGCGAGCGTTACCCGGCGTTGCTGGTGGTGTTGCTGAGTGTCGATCAGGCGGCGCTGCGCCAGCGCTTGCTGGCGCGGGGGCGTGAGTCGGTGGCGGATATCGATGCGCGCCTGGCGCGTAATGCACGGTTTACGGCGCAGTTGCTGGCCGGCATGGGGGCGGGGTTGCTCGTGCTGGATAACTCCGGCCCGCTGGAGCATACGGTCGAGTGTTTGCTGCGCTACCTGGACCCGTCAGCGCGTTGACAACCGTTCCACATACTCCACAAACGCCCGCGCCTTGGCACTCGCCATCCGCCCTGTCGGAAACACCGCCCATAAGTCTCGCGCCGGCAAATGCCAGTCGGTCAGCACTGGCTTCACCGCGCCACTGGCCAGTTCCGGCGCGAACATCCAGGCCGATGCCAGGGTCAGGCCCAAGTGGTTCAGCACAGCCGCGCGCACCCCTTCCGCCGCTGTGATGTGCAAGCGGCCATGGACGACGATCGGGTATTCGCGGGCGTCTCGGGTAAATGTCCAGCGCGCGCCCTCGCCCTGGGTGTAGATGACCGCCTGGTGTCGCAGCAGATCGGCTGGCGTGGCGGGTTCGCCGAAGCGTTCGAAGTAGGCCGGGGTGCCCAGGATATGGCAGGGCGACGCCCCGATCTTGCGTGCGGTCAGCCCCGAATCGCTCAGGTTGCCCATGCGCAGGGCGACGTCGATGCCTTCTTCCACCAGGTTGAGGCTGTGGTCGTTGAGTACCACATCGATGTTCAACCCAGGGTACTGCTCCAGGAACGGCCCCAGGTGCGGAAGGATATGCAGGCTGGCGAAGGTCACGGCGGCGCTGATGCGCAAGTTACCCGACAGCCCGGCGCCAGCGCTGCGGGCAGCGTCGTCGGCCTCGTTGGCCTCATCGATGGCGCGCTTGGCTTTTTCGAAATACGCCAGGCCCGCTTCGGTCGGCGTCAGGCCCCTGGTTGAGCGCAGTACCAAGCGCACCGCCAGGCGCGCTTCCAACTGCGCGACGCTCTTCGACACCGCGGGCTGGCCGATGCCCAGGCGTTTGGCGGCGGCGGAGAACGAGCCGGTTTCGACAACGTGGACGAAGGTTTCCATGGCGGTCAGGCGGTCCATCGGGTGTCCCTTGCTTGTGATTGAGCGCATCGCGACGCAGTACGGCGCAAAGCCTACGGGGAATGGCTATGGCTTGTCACCCGCTCCCAGGCGGGGTTTATCGCCGTGAAGAAGCTTAAGTGGATATGTCTTTGTCTGGCGGGAATTGAAGTAAGCCAGTGACGGGTATTTGTTTAGAATTTGTTTTTTTATTGTAAAAGCAACCCGGTATTGGTGAGTCGGTTGTGTGGTTGGATGTTTAAATTGCAAATAAAATCCTGGTTGTCTGACTGCATGTTACGCGGCGTGTGGTTGTTTCAGCTGAAACTAAAATAGTGTTGGTCCGCTATTTTTCACTGTGCGAGATTATCGGCGATAACGATGAGCCTGGTTTAACGCGGCTCGCGGTTATTGATACTTAATCTCCGGATCGATTCGATTCGGTGTTCTTGTGTATTCATTAATAATACGAGTGCCGCACAATGAATGGACCTGATCTGTTTTCTGTAACTTCCCGCATGGGGTTTCCGATATCGGACCCCGGCCCGTTTGGTGCCGGGGCCTCGAAGAAACCGTCGTTTACGACGGACCAGGCGGCCAAACAAATCACGCGGGAAAATCATCGTTTCCGTGACCGTAACGGCGATCAGAAGATCGACTTGCACTACACGGTCGACGCGAGTTTCACCGCCCAGCAGAAACAGCGCGTGCACCAGGCAGTGCAAGCCTGGCAGGATGTGGCCAATATCAGTTTCCGCGAGCAGTCAAACGGTACGGACGGAGCGCTCAGTATCCACAACAACCCTCGCGGCGACCGGGGGGTTGCCGACTTACCTCATGGTTCCACGAATCGGACAGCAGCCACGATCGGCACCCGGGGCGGGGCGGCTTCGCCTGCGCTGGGCAGTCACTTTTCGGTCACGGCTATTCATGAAATCGGTCACGCTATTGGCCTGCAACATCCGGGACGCTATAACGGCGACGGTGCCAACTACCAAAACGGCGCGGTCTACGCGCAGGACACCAAGGCACGCACCGTGATGAGTTACTGGTCGGAACGCCATCAATCCGGTCATGACTTCAGATCGCTCAATCCGTCTGCCCCGATGATGGACGATATCGCCGCGGCGCAACGCTTGTATGGCGCCAACCACCAGACCCGCAAGACCGACACCGTCTATGGTTTCAACTCCAATACCGAGCGCGAAGTGATGAGCCTTACCAGCGCCAGGGACAAACCGGTGTTCTGTGTGTGGGATGGTGGTGGTGTGGATACGCTGGATTTTTCCGGGTTTTCCCAGGATCAGAAGGTCGATCTGAATGCGGAGTCGTTCTCTGACGTGGGCGGCTTGAAGGGCAATGTGTCCGTCGCCAAGGGATGTGTTATTGAAAACGCGATCGGCGGTGCCGGTCGTGATGCCTTGATCGGCAATGATGCGGCCAACCGCCTCAAGGGCGGTGCCGGCGCCGACACGTTGAGGGGCGGCGGCGGCGCGGATACGTTTGTCTACGATAACGTCAGCGACTCCGCCGCACAGAGCCCCGACCTGATCGAGGACTTCACCAGCGGTACCGATAAGATCGACGTCTCGGGTGCGTTAAAAGCGGCAGGTGTGCGCGCCCTGGTGTTTACCGATCGGTTCAGCGGCCGCGCCGGTGAAGCGGTGCTCAAACACGATGCCAGTACGGGGGGGGCGAGCCTGGCCATTGATCTGAAGGGGACGGGCAACGCGGACATGGTGATCAACAGCAAGGGGCAGATCAAGCCTGGCGATGTACGGTGGGATGGGTCGCAGCCTGAAGTTCAGTCTGTGCCGACGCCAGCCCCAACTCCGACTCCAGCTCCAACCCCAACCCCAACCCCGCCGCCGGGTGAAACCCCAAACGGGCCGTCCGCACTGATCGAAATGCTTGCCAAGACGCTGTCAGCGTTCGTGTTACAGCTGCTGCAGATTATCGCCCCATCGTCCAGTGGCAGGCCGCGCTCGTAACCCCACCCACGATCCCGAGGCATCATGCCGTCAGGCAGTGACCGCCGAAGTGTGGCGCGAAGCACTGAGAAAGCGCAGCAGCGCCACCAGCGGGAACGCACTGCCCACCAGCATCACGCCCAGCCAGCCGCCGTGTTCGTACACGCTGCTGGCAATCGCCGAGCCGAAGGCACCGCCGATGAAGATGCTGGTCATGTACAGCGCGTTCAGGCGGCTGCGGCTGTTGGCGTCGAGGGCGTAGATGGCGCGTTGGCCGAGGACCATGTTCATCTGCACGCAGAAGTCGAGGACCACGCCGGTCACCGCCAGGCCGATCACGCTGTACAGCGGGTGTACGAAGGCCGGCAGGAAGCTCAGCACCGCAAACACCATGGCCAGCAGTGACGCGCGGTAGGTGTGGCCGGCATCGGCCAGGCGCCCGGCGATGGGCGCGGCGATGGCACCGATGGCACCGACCAGGGCGAAGATCGCGATCTGGGTCTGGCTCAGGCCATGGTTGCGCACCAACTCCAGCGGCGCGGCGGTCCAGAACAGGCTGAAGGTGGCAAACATGCAACCTTGATAAAAGGCGCGCTGGCGCAACAGCGGTTGTTCACGCAGCAGGGTGCCGAGGGAACGCAACAACTGGCCATAGCTGGCGCTGTGGTCGGGCTGGCGCTTGGGGATGGTCATCAGCAAGACCACGCTGATAACGGCCATCAACGCGGCGGCGGCCATGAACATCGCGCGCCAGCCGAAATGGTCGGCGACCACACTGGACACCGGCCGCGCCAGCAGGATGCCCAGCAACAGGCCGCCCATGATGCTGCCGACCACGCGGCCACGGGACTCGGCGGGTGCCAGGTGCGCCGCCAGTGGGATCAGGATCTGCACCGACACCGAGCTGAAACCGATCAACAACGACACCAGCAGGAACAGGTTCGGTTGCTCGGTAAACGCCGCACCCAGCAGGCTGGCGATGGCGATCACGGTGGTACTGATCATCAGCTTGCGGTTTTCCAGCAAGTCACCCAGGGGCACCAGGAAGAACAGGCCCAGGGCGTAGCCGATTTGCGTCAGCGATACGATCAGGCTGGCCATGGCGGGCGTCAGGCCGATGTCCGGCGCGATCAGCTCGATGATCGGTTGCGCGTAGTAGATGTTGGCGACGATGGCGCCGCAGCAAAACGCAAACAGCATCACCATCCCGCGGGTCATGGTGCTCGTAGCGTGGGGAGTAGCGTTCATGGTGTTCTCATAAAAGCGAAGGAAGATGGCGAGCGAGAGTAAAGACAAGACACTGCGACGAGTAGGCTGTTAGCGGTGATAACACTCATGCCGTGAAATGATGACTGAAGCCTTGGCGTTGGCTTCGAACGCCCATGATACATGCAGACGCACCGGCCGAAACAGGCGACCCGGCGGCCTGACGATCACGCTTGGCATCAAACGAATGTGGGAGCGGGCTTGCCTGCAATGCGGACACCCCGGTGTATCGGACACACCCGGGCGACGCTATCGCAGGCAAGCCCGCCCCCACATGGGCTCGCGTTTCTTCAGTGCAAGCGGCTTACTGCCCGTTGTAGATCTGGTCGAACACCCCGCCATCGTTGAAGTGGGTTTTCTGCACGGTGCGCCAGTCGCCAAAGGTCTTCTCGACCGACAGGAAGTCGACTTTCGGGAAGCGATCGGTGTACTTGGCCAGCACTTTCGGGTCACGCGGGCGCAGGTAGTTGTTGGCCGCGATTTCCTGGCCTTCCGGCGACCACAGGTACTTCAGGTAGTCTTCGGCGACTGCGCGCGTGCCTTTCTTCTCGACCACTTTGTCCACCACCGTGACCGGTGGCTCGGCTTCGGCGGAGACACTTGGGTAGACCACTTCGAACTGATCGCGGCCGAATTCGCGGGCGATCATTTCCGCTTCGTTTTCAAAGGTCACCAGCACATCGCCGATCTGGTTGGTCATGAACGTCGTGGTCGCGGCACGGCCACCGGTGTCCAGCACGGGCGCTTGCTTGAACAGCTTGCCGACAAAGGCCTTGGCCTTGTCTTCGTCACCGCCGTTCTTCAGCACGTAGCCCCAGGCCGACAGGTAGGTGTAGCGACCGTTACCCGAGGTCTTCGGGTTGGGCACGACCACTTGCACACCATCCTTGAGCAGGTCCGGCCAGTCTTTCAGGGCTTTCGGGTTGCCCTTGCGCACGATAAACACGGTGGCCGAAGTGAACGGCGCGCTGTTGTTCGGCAGGCGGGTAGCCCAGTTGTCCGGCACCAGTTTGCCGTTGTCGACCAGGGCGTTGATGTCGGTGGCCATGTTCATGGTGATTACATCAGCCGGCAGGCCGTCGATCACCGAGCGCGCTTGTTTGCTGGAGCCGCCGAAGGACATCTGCAAGGTCAGCTTGTCGTTCGGGTGCTCGGCTTCCCAGTGTTTCTGGAAGGCGGCGTTGTAGTCCTTGTAGAAATCGCGCATCACGTCGTAGGACACGTTGAGCAGGGTGGTCGGTGCGGCCTGGACGACACCGGCCAATGCAAGGCCGGCGGCCAGAAGAGAGGCGCTAACGAGTTTTTTCACTGCTCATTCCTTGTTGTACGAGAGTAGAGAGAGGCACTTTGCCAGCGACTATAGCCGGGGGGGCACATTCGCTTAAAGATCAAAAAGATCTTTGCTTATTTCAACTTATTAAACAGTGCATTGCCACACCGTGAACAAAACGCCGCGTTTGCGTCATGGGTGTTTTTCTTGCACACCGGGCAGTCCGTTTGCAACTGTTCACCGCGCATGGCGTTGGCCAGTTCGGCGGTGAAGATCCCGGTGGGCACGGCGATGATCGAATAACCGGTGATCATCACCAGGGACGAGATCACCTGGCCCAGCGGGGTCTTGGGCACGATATCGCCGAAGCCCACGGTGGTCAGGGTCACGATCGCCCAGTAGATGCCCTTGGGGATGCTGGTGAAGCCGTGCTCCGGCCCTTCGATCACATACATCAAGGTGCCGAACACCGTCACCAGGGTGCAGACGCTGAGCAGGAACACCACGATCTTCTGCTTGCTGCCGCGCAACGCCGACATCAGGTAGTTGGCCTGCTTGAGGTACGGCCCGAGCTTGAGCACCCGGAAGATGCGCAGCATGCGGATGATGCGGATGATCAACAGGTACTGGGCATCGCTGTAATACAGCGCGAGGATGCCGGGCACGATGGCGAGCAAATCCACCAGGCCATAGAAACTGAAGGCATAGCGCAACGGCTTGGGCGAGCAGTACAGGCGCAGGCCATACTCGATGGCGAAGATGACGGTGAAGCCCCACTCGATGTAGGCCAGCACGGCGGCGTAATTGTCGTGGACTTCCTGGATGCTGTCGAGGATCACCACCACCAGGCTGGCGAGAATGATCAGCAGCAGGGTGCTGTCGAAACGCCGCCCGGCCGGTGTGTCACTCTGGAAAACCATGACATAGAGACGCTGGCGCCAGTCGTTGTTGCTGTCCATCACGTTCGCCCCTATCGAATATCGGGCAAGCCTAGGGGGATTCGAACGGGCTGTCCACGCGGGCTTTGTGCCACATCCGGCGGCTGGCGCGCACCAACCAGCAGGCGAGGATAAAGGGCGCGGTCAACGCGGGCAGGTGCAGCGCGGCAAAACCGGGGGTGAGGATGATCGCCAGGGCGATGCCGGCCAGCGGCAACCCAGGTCGGCGGCGTGTGCCGCTCAGGGCCAGGGCGGCCAGCGCCGGGTTGTAGCTGTGCAGGCCGAGGAGGGCGCCGACGGGCTCGCCCAGCAGCAGGGCGAACAGCACGCCGAGGACGGCGCCGGTCAATGCCCATGCTGCGGCACGGCGGTTGGCCAGGCATAACCCGAGCGCAATCAATGCGCCGGCCAGGGGCTGGTCCAGCAGCAGGATTTGCGCGAGGCCGCTAAAAGGCGCGCTGACGATGCCGAGAGCGTCGGGTTCGCGCAAGGCTACGGCGCTTTCGGCGGCCGCGCCCAGCAGCAGCCAGCCGAGGCCGACAAACGGCGCGGTATAGGCGGGCAAGGCCTCGGGCTGGGTGGTGTGTCGCAGCCATTGTCGGGCCAGGATCGCACTCAGGCCGCCGCAGGCGAGGATCAGCGGCACCACCATGACCGACCAGGCAAAGTGCTGGCTGATCAACAGGCCCAGCAACACACCGTTGTAGCTGTACAGGCCGGCCTGGCGTTCCGCCTTGGGATAGTCGCGGCGCTGGGCCGTGAGCAAGCCGGCGAGACCACCCAGCAGTGCACCGCCGAGCAGGGCCGGAGCGCCGAGTAGGATCGCCAGCAGACATAGCAGGCCACACAGCGGCTGGCGCTGCAGGACGATCTGGCTGAAGCCGTTGAGCAGCGCTTCGGCCCAGTCGGGGCAGGAGGGAGTGGGCATTGTTGTGTGATTCAGTGAGAGCGAGTTGTCCTCATCGCAGACTTGCCTGCGATGAGGCCCTGACCGGCGCTAGATCAACGTCTGATCGACCCCGGTTGAGCAACCCGCAGTTTCGGCCCTTGCAGGTCCATCGGGATGCTGAAGGGGGCATTCAACAGGGTGGGCAGCCTCGAGAATCAGAATGGCGCGAAAGTCGTTGACGTTGGTGCGGGTCGGTTCGGTGATGATCAGATCGTCGAGGGCGGCGAAATAGCCGTAGCCATTGTTGTTGTCCAGCTCGTCGCAGGCCGACAGCCCCAGCGCTTCGGCGCGGGCGTAGCTGGTGGGGGTCATGAGCGCGCCGGCGTTGTCTTCCGAACCGTCGATGCCGTCGGTATCGCCGGCCAGGGCATAGACGCCGGGCAGGCCCTTGAGGCTGTCGGTGAGGCTCAGCAGGAATTCGGCGTTGCGCCCGCCACGGCCAGTGCCGCGCACGGTCACGGTGGTTTCCCCGCCGGACAGGATCACGCATGGCGCCGCCAACGGCTGGCCGTGCTGCACGATCTGCCGGGTGATCCCGGCGTGGACCTTGGCCACGTCCCGCGCTTCGCCTTCGAGGTCGCCGAGGATCAGCGGGCTGAACCCGGCCTGGCGGGCTTTTACCGCGACCGCTTCCAACGACTGTTGTGGGCGGGCGATCAATTGGAAGTGGCTGCGGGCGAGCAGCGGGTCGCCGGGTTTGACGGTTTCCGAGGCCGGGTTCTGCAACCAGCTGCGCACGGACGCCGGCGCGTCGATGCCATAGCGCTTGAGAATGGCCAGGGCCTGTTGCGAAGTGCTTGGGTCGCCGACCGTGGGGCCGGAAGCGATCACCGTGGCCAGGTCGCCCGGCACATCGGAAATCGCGTAGGTATAGACCGTCGCCGGCCATGCCGCCCTGGCCAGTCGGCCGCCCTTGATCGCCGAGAGGTGCTTGCGCACGCAATTCATCTCGCCGATGGTGGCGCCGGATTTGAGCAGGGCTTTGTTGATGGCCTGTTTGTCGGCCAGGCTGATGCCTTCGGCGGGCAGGGCGAGCAACGCCGAACCACCGCCGGAGAGCAGGAAGATCACCCGGTCGTCTTCGCTCAGTTGGCTGATCAGCGCCAGCACACGCTGCGCCACTTTGATGCCGGCAGCATCCGGGACCGGGTGGGCGGCTTCGACCACTTCGATTTTCTGGCACGGCGCGCCATGGCCGTAGCGGGTGACCACCAGGCCCGTGACTTCACCGTGCCAGGCGTTTTCCACGACCAGCGCCATGGCGGCCGCGGCTTTGCCGGCGCCGATCACAATCACCCGGCCGCTGCGGTCGGCGGGCAGGTAGGCTTCGAGGACTTGCCGGGGATGGGCGGCGTCAATGGCTGTGGCAAACAGCTCACGAAGCAGGTGTTGCGGATCGACCGACATAAGCGGGCTCCCGGGGATTTTTTTGTTATTAGAGATGCAGCAATTGCGGCTATTGAAATGCGATCAACCTGTGGGAGGGGGCGTGCTCCCTCCCACATTTGACGGCATTTCAAAAGGGCAGCGGTGTGGGTTATTTGTCGCGAATCGAGAAGTTCGCCATATGCTCCAAGCCCTTGATCAACGCCGAGTGGTCCCAGTTGCCGCCCCCGATCGCGGTGCAGGTGCTGAACACCTGTTGGGTGCCAGCGGTGTTCGGCAGGTTGATCCCCAGCTCCTTGGCCCCGGCCAGCGCCAGGTTGAGGTCCTTCTGGTGCAGGTTGATGCGAAAGCCCGGATCGAAGGTGCCCTTGATCATGCGTTCGCCGTGTACTTCAAGGATCTTCGACGAGGCGAAGCCGCCCATCAGCGCTTCACGCACCTTGGCCGGGTCGGCGCCGTTTTTGGCCGCGAACAGCAGCGCTTCGGCCACCGCCTGGATGTTCAGCGCGACGATAATCTGATTCGCCACTTTGGCTGTCTGGCCGTCGCCGTTGCCGCCGACCAGAGTGATGTTCTTGCCCATGCTCTGGAACAGCGGCAAGGCACGCTCGAAGGTCTGCGGCTCACCGCCGACCATGATGCTCAAGGTGCCAGCCTTGGCCCCGACTTCACCGCCGGACACCGGCGCATCGAGGTACTGCGCGCCGGTCTGGTTGATCCTGGCGGCAAAGGCCTTGGTGGCGGTGGGGGAGATCGAGCTCATGTCGATCACCACTTTGTTCGGCGACAGGCCGGCGGCCACGCCATCGGCGCGGAACAGCACGTCATCGACCTGCGGGGTGTCGGGCACCATGACGATGATGAATTCGGCTTCCTGGGCGACGTGCTGCGGGGTGGCCAGCGCGATGGCGCCGGCGGCGATCAACTCGGCTGGCGCCTTGCCGTGATGCTCGGACAGGAACAGTTGGTGACCGGCTTTTTGCAGGTTGGCGGCCATGGGTTGGCCCATGATGCCGGTGCCGATGAATCCGATTTTAGCCATGAAAAAATCCTCTTTTTATTCGATAGAGCGCGGTCTGCCAAACACATGGGGTCCAAATGTGGGAGGGGGCAAGTCCCCTCCCACAGGTTGGTTGCGTGTTGTGCCTGTCAGAGGGCGTTATGGGTCTTGAGCCAACCCAAACCCGCTTCGGTGGTGGTCAACGGCTTGTATTCACAGCCGACCCAACCCTGATAACCGATACGGTCCAAATGCTCGAACAGGAACCGATAGTTGATCTCCCCGGTCCCGGGCTCGTTGCGACCCGGGTTATCCGCCAGTTGGATGTGGTTGATCTCACCCAGATGCGCAGCCAGGGTGCGGGCCAGATCGCCTTCCATGATTTGCATGTGGTAGATGTCGTATTGCAGGAACAGATTGGCGCTGCCCACCTGTTCGCGAATCGCCAGGGCCTGCGCGGTGTTGTTCAGGTAGAACCCAGGGATGTCGCGGGTGTTGATCGCTTCCATCACCAGCTTGATACCCGCCGCTTGCAGGGTGTCGGCGGCGTATTTGAGGTTGGCGACAAAGGCCTTTTCTATGATGGCATCGTCCACGCCCTGCGGCCGGATGCCCGCCAGGCAGTTGACCTGGGTGTTGCCCAGCACCTGGGCGTAAGCGATGGCCAGGTCGACCCCGGCGCGGAACTCCTCGACCCGATCCGGATGGCACGCCAGGCCCCGTTCGCCCTTGGCCCAATCGCCGGCCGGCAGGTTGAACAGCACCTGGGTCAAGCCATTGGCATCCAACTGCGCCTTGATTTCGGCAGAGCTGAATTCGTAGGGGAACAGGTATTCGACGCCTGCAAAGCCCGCATCGGCGGCCGCTTTGAAGCGAGCGAGAAACGCCTGTTCGGTGAACAGCATGGACAGGTTGGCGGCAAAGCGCGGCATAAGGTTCTCCTTAATCGAGCAGGGAAATGGCGGTCGGCGCATCGTTGCCGACCAGGGCCAGATCTTCGAATTCGTTGACGGCGTTGATCTCGGTGCCCATGGAAATATTGGTCACGCGCTCCAGAATAATCTCAACGATCACCGGAACCTTGAATTCTTCGAGCATTTCCTGGGCGCGGCGCAGTGCCGGCTGGATCTGGCCGGGCTCGAACACGCGCAGGGCCTTGCACCCCAGGCCTTCGGCGACGGCGACGTGGTCGACGCCATAGCCGTTGAGTTCCGGGGCGTTGAGGTTGTCGAAAGACAACTGTACGCAGTAGTCCATTTCGAACCCGCGCTGGGCCTGGCGGATCAGCCCCAGGTAGGAGTTGTTCACCACTACGTGGATATACGGCAGCTTGAACTGCGCGCCCACGGCCAGTTCTTCGATCATGAACTGGAAGTCATAGTCGCCGGACAGCGCCACCACCTTGCGGCTCGGGTCGGCCTTGACCACACCGAGCGCCGCCGGGATGGTCCAGCCCAACGGGCCGGCCTGGCCGCAGTTGATCCAGTGACGTGGCTTGTAGACATGCAGGAATTGCGCGCCGGCAATTTGCGACAGGCCGATGGTGCTGACGTAGCAGGTGTCCTTGCCGAACACCTGGTTCATCTCTTCGTACACCCGTTGCGGCTTGACCGGCACGTTGTCGAAGTGGGTCTTGCGCTGCAAGGTGGCCTTGCGCTGCTGGCAGTCATACAGCCAGGCGCTGCGGTCCTTGAGTTTGCCTGCGGCTTTCCACTCGCGGGCGACTTCGATGAACAGCGTCAGTGCGGCCCCGGCGTCGGAAACGATGCCGAGGTCCGGGGTGAATACGCGACCGATTTGCGTCGGTTCAATGTCGACGTGAATGAACGTGCGCCCCTCGGTGTACACCTCCACCGAACCGGTGTGGCGGTTGGCCCAGCGGTTGCCGATGCCGAGCACCACGTCGGCTTTCAGCAGCGTCGCGTTGCCATAACGGTGCGACGTTTGCAGGCCGACCATGCCTACCATCTGCGGGTGATCGTCGGGGATGGTGCCCCAGCCCATCAAGGTCGGGATCACCGGGATGCCGGTCAACTCGGCGAACTCCACCAGCAGGTCGCTGGCATCGGCATTGATCACGCCGCCACCGCTCACCAGCAGCGGGCGTTCGGCCTGGTCGAGCAGGGCCAGGGCTTTTTCCACCTGGATGCGCGTGGCCAGCGGTTTGGCCAGGGGCAGCGGCTGGTAGGCGTCGATGTCGAATTCGATCTCGGCCATCTGTACGTCGAACGGCAGGTCGATCAGCACCGGGCCAGGGCGGCCGGAGCGCATTTCATAAAAGGCCTTCTGGAACGCATACGGCACCTGGCCGGGTTCGAGGACCGTGGTCGCCCACTTGGTCACCGGCTTGACGATGCTGGTGATGTCCACAGCCTGGAAGTCTTCCTTGTGCATCCGCGCCCGGGGGGCCTGGCCGGTGATGCACAGGATCGGAATCGAGTCGGCCGAGGCGCTGTACAGGCCGGTGACCATGTCGGTGCCCGCCGGGCCCGATGTGCCGATGCACACGCCGATATTGCCGGCCTTGGTGCGGGTGTAGCCCTCGGCCATGTGCGAAGCGCCTTCAACGTGGCGAGCAAGGACGTGATCGATGCCACCGACCTTCTGCAAGGCCGAATACAGCGGGTTGATCGCGGCGCCTGGGATACCGAAGGCGGTGTCTACCCCTTCACGACGCATCACCAGAACGGCGGCTTCGATTGCTCTCATTTTGCTCATTGTTTTGGTGCCTCTTGCGTTTTGTAATTGTATACAAGTGGTGTTTGGTCGAAGTGTATTCACGGCGAGCGCCACAGGTCAATGCATTTTATTCAGTAGCCTTTGCGTTCGTCGGAAGGTCTTTGCAGGGTATTTTTTCGACATTCGGTAGGTTTGCGCGAAAATATTGTATACAAAAGATAACTCTATTGTGTTCTATTTGTCGCATCCGGTATCTGTTCCAACAGAGCCCACGGCTTTCCCATAACAAGATAAGGACGGCACCCATGAGCGCTTTAACCTTGAAAGTCGCAGTCAACCTGGCCGGCCAGGCCCTCGCCGCAGGCCGCGCCATTGCCTCGGCACCGCTGACCATTGCGGTGCTGGACGGCGGCGGCCACCTGATCACCCTGCAACGGGACGACGGCGCCAGCCTGCTGCGCCCGCAAATCGCCATCGGCAAGGCCTGGGGCGCGATTGCCCTGGGCAAAGGCTCACGCTTGCTCGCGCTGGATGCGCAGCAACGTCCGGCGTTTATCGCCGCATTGAACAGCTTGGGGCAGGGCAGCGTGGTGCCGGCGCCGGGCGGGGTGTTGATTCGGGATCAGGAAGGGCTGGTGCTGGGGGCGATCGGGATCAGCGGGGACACGTCGGATATTGATGAGCAGTGTGCGATCACGGCGATTGAAGCGCTGGGTTTGTGGGCGGATGCGGGGGTGTCAGCCTGATTATTGGATGATTGCCAGGGCCTCATCGGGAGCAAGCTCCCTCCCACATTTGACGGTATTCACAAATAGAAATGTGTGAACACAGTTAAAGGTGGGAGGGAGCTTGCTCCCGATTGCCACAGGCGCCTCGGTGTTTTAGTCCGGCGCACAGCCCTTGAGCACCAACCGAATAATCGTCTGCGCCGCCGCCTCGTAATCCGCTTCATCCAATTTGGCCTTGCCGGTCACCGCCGAAATCTGCCAATCGAAATCCGCATAGGTCTGGGTTGCGGCCCAGATGCTGAACATCAAGTGATTGGGATCGATCGGCGCAATCAACCCGCGGTCCACCCAGTGCTGGATGCACTGGATATTGTGCTTGGCCTGGGCGTTGAGTTGCTCGACCTGTTCGGCGCTCAGGTGCGGGGCGCCGTGCATGATTTCGCTGGCGAACACCTTGGAGGCGAAGGGCAGGTCGCGGGAGATGCGGATTTTCGAGCGGATGTAGTTGCTCAGTACCACCGCAGGCTCACCCTCCGGGTTGAACGGCGTCGAGGCTGCCAGGATCGGCTCGATGATGCTCTCGAGCACTTCGCGGTAGAGGTTGTCCTTGGACTTGAAGTAGTAGTAGACGTTGGGCTTGGGCAGCCCGGCCTTGGCGGCGATGTCGCTGGTTTTGGTCGCGGCGAAGCCCTTGTCGGCAAACTCCTCGCTCGCCGCCCGCAGGATCTTTTCTTTGTTGCGCTCGCGAATGCTGCTCATAAACCAGAGGGTTCCTTGCCATGACAGGCGGTTGCGCATGGTAGCACCGGCCATCCGCGAGCCTCAACAATGTGCCCGCGACACTCTTGGGGTCGATCGTGCATCCCGGTTTTGGCCTACAAAAAACTCGGAAATAGACTATCTGTAAAATATAGACGAATTGTTTAGGTTGGCGTAGTGTCCGCTGGGTCAGTGACTGAGCCTGCGTCAATCACCCGTGTTCCTTCGGGTTAGCCAGGCCTCAGGCACTACCCAGAATAAAAATAATTCGGTAGGTGCCTTCATGAAACAGGTCAAACAGACGCTCTATGCCGTAACGATCACCCTCGGGCTGTTGTCGGTAGCCCATGCGCAACCGCTGCGTTTCGCCACGGAGGGTGCTTATCCGCCTTTCAACTATGTGGACTCGAATAACCAACTGCGTGGTTTTGACGTCGATATGGCGAACGCCCTGTGCGCCAGGCTCGGCGTCGAATGCACGATTGTTGCCCAGGACTGGGAGGGCATCATCCCGGGCCTGCTCGCGAAAAAGTACGACGCGATCATCGCCTCGATGGCCATCACCGAAGAGCGCCAGAAGACCGTCAGCTTCACCCAGCCCTACAACCGCACGCGCATGGTTCTGGCAGTGCCCAGGGGCAGCGACATTCAGGACGCTGCGCCGGCCACGTTGTCCGGCAAGACGGTCGGCGCTCAGTCGTCGTCCACCCAGGGTATCTACAACCAGGATGTCTATGGCGCCAATGGGGCGCGGGTCAAGTTGTACGTCGGCCAGGACGAGGCCAACAGCGACCTGCTCAACGGCCGCCTGGATGCGGTGGTCAACGACAGCGCGCCAATGCAGGAGTGGTTGAAGAACACCGACCCGCAGTGTTGCCGGGTGCTGGCTATCCCCGGTACGCAAAGCGACGCCGGTATTGCCGTGCGCAAGGCCGATGAGGCGTTGCGCGCCAGGCTGAACCAGGCCATCGCGGACGTGATCGCCGACGGCACGTATCGACAGCTCAAGTTGGCCCATGGCCTTGAGGATGATTAAGCGCGGGGGCGTCTTCCATGTTCGAGTCATTAGGGTTGTTGTCGTTGGGCGCCGGTGGGTGGGGCGGCGCGCTGCTGGCGGGCGCAGGGGTCACGATGGCGCTGGCATTGGCGTGTGTGCCGCTGGGGTTGCCATTGGGGTTGTTGGTGGCGCTGTGCAGCAGATCGGCAAACGCCACGGTGAGGGCGATGGCTGCGCTGTTCTCCACCTGTTTTCGTGGCCTGCCGGAGTTGCTGACGTTATTGATCGTGTATTACGGCATCCAGATCGCGCTGCAGAAGTTCCAGGCGTATTGGGGCGGTTCGGCCGAGTTTGGCATCAACGCCTTCGTGGCGGCGGTGATCGCGTTCAGCCTGGTGCTGGCGGCCTTTTCCAGCGAGGTGTGGCTGGGGGCGTTGAAGACCGTGGCGCGCGGCCAGTACGAAGGCGCCCAGGCACTGGGCTTGAGCCGCAGGCACACGTTTTTCAAGGTGGTGCTGCCGCAGGTGATGAGGATCGCCTTGCCGGGGCTTTCGAACAACTGGTTGAGCCTGCTCAAGGACACGGCGTTGGTGTCGACCATTTCCCTGGTGGACCTGATGCGCCAGACCAGCCTGGCGGTGAACGCCACCAAGGAACCGATGCTGTTTTATCTGGCGGCGTGTGGCCTGTACCTGCTGCTGTCGTCGATGTCGGGGTTTTGCATCGCGCAGCTTGAAAAGCACTACGGCCAGGGTCGGGAGCGTGCCTCATGATGGGGGGCGAGCGTTTTGCCGAGTGGCTCGGGCTTGAACTGCTTCAGCGCTACGGTGCGCAGTTGTTCGATGGCTTGTTGCTGACCCTGCAATTGGTGGCGATATCCAGCAGCGCCGGGATGGTGCTTGGCGTGCTGTTGGCGTTGGGCAGGACTTCACGCTGGCGTTTGTTGCAGTACGGGTGCAGGGCCTATCTCTACTTTTTCAGGGGCTCGCCGCTGTTGGCGCAGTTGTTCCTGATCTATTACGGCTTGGGTTCCTTCCACGGTTTCTGGCGCGACCTTGGCCTGTGGGGCTGGTTCGGCGACCCGTGGTTTTGCGCCGTGCTGGCGTTCACCTTGAATACGGCGGCCTATCAGGCCGAGATCTTTCGCGGCGGGTTGCTCTCCGTGCCCCGTGCCCACTATGAAGCCGCGACGGTGTTGGGGTTGAGCCGCACCACCACGTTTTTCAAGGTGACCTTGCCGCAGGTGCTCATCGTGACGGTGGGGCCACTGGGCAATGAACTGATTTTGATCATCAAGGCCAGCGCGATTGTGTCGCTGGTGACCTTGCTGGATTTGATGGGCGTGGCCAAGCTGGCGTTCTCACGCACTTTTGATTTCCAGGTGTATGTGTGGGTGGCGCTGGTCTACCTGCTGGTGGTCGAGTGTGTCCGGCGAGGGGTGAACCGGATCAATCGTCGACTCACCCGCCACATGCGGCCAACTGACGAATGATAGGGAAGGGTGGATACATGGGGTCATCAGGGGAGTTTGAGCGGTCGATCTGCGCGCCTGCGCCGGTGGTGATCGACGTCGAAGGGCTGAGTAAATGGTACGGCCTATACCAGGTGCTGCACGGTATCGACCTGCGCGTGGTGCAGGGCGAGCGGATTGTGCTGTGCGGCACCTCGGGCTCCGGCAAGTCCACATTGATCCGTTGCCTCAATCGTCTGGAACCGGCGCAGCAGGGCCGAATCCAGGTGCTGGGCGCCGACTTGAGCGCTTCGCCGACGCTCTGCCGCGCGGCCTTGCGTGAGGTCGGCATGGTGTTTCAGGGCTTCAACCTGTTTCCGCACCTGACCGTCTTGCAAAACTGCATGCTGGCGCCGATGTCCGTGCGCGGCATGCCCCGCGACAGCGCGCAGGACCAGGCGATGGCGCTGCTGAAAAAAGTCGGGATCGATCAACACTGGAAAAAATACCCGGCGCAACTGTCGGGCGGCCAACAGCAGCGGGTCGCGATAGCGAGGGCATTGTGCATGACCCCGAAAATCATGCTGTTCGATGAGCCGACGTCGGCACTGGACCCGGAGGCTGTCGGCGAGGTGCTGGACGTGATGGTCATGCTCGCCGAAAGTGGCATGACCTTGCTCTGCGTCACCCACGAAATGGGCTTTGCCCGGCAAGTCGCCGGGCGTGTGCTGTTTCTCGATGGCGGGCGGATCATCGAAGACCAGCCGCCGGAGGCGTTTTTCACTGCGCCACGCACACCTCGCGCGCAAGCGTTTCTGGCGCAGGTGCTGGGGTAGGCGGCTGGTATCGAGCAGGCAAAAAAAAGCCATTCGAGCGCGTCGAATGGCTTTTTTACCGCGCGCTGCGCTTATTCGGCAATCTGCAACTTGCGCGATTCCGTATAGATGTAGCGCACCTTTTCGTACTCGAACGGCGAGTTCAACTGACCGTAGCGGAAGCTGGTCTGGTAACGCTTGTCGACCACGCGCAGGGCCCAGATCTCCGGATGGTTGGAGCTGACTTCGGAGACGTTCAGGAAGTTGATCTGCGATTCGGCGCTGTAGTCGACCACCAAGCCGCTGGTATCGCGCAGGTTCGATGGGCCCAGGATCGGCAGCACCAGATAGGCGCCGCCAGGCACGCCGTAGAAACCCAGAGTCTGGCCGAAGTCTTCGCTCTGGCGCGGCAGGCCCATGGCGGTAGCCGGGTCCCACAGCCCGGCAACGCCGATGGTGGTGTTGAGCAGCAGGCGCCCGGTGGTTTCCAGGGAGCGGTGACCCTTGAGTTGCAACAGGCTGTTCAACAGGTTGGGCACATCGCCCAGGTTGTTGAAGAAATTGCTTACGCCGGTACGCAGGAAGCTCGGCGTGACGTAGCGGTAACCGTCGACCACCGGCAGGAACACCCATTGGTCGAAGCGGTAGTTGAAGTGGTAAACGCGACGGTTCCACGATTCCAGCGGGTCGTACACGTTGAGGGCGGTCAGTGACGAGCGTTCGAACTCGCGCTGGTCCAGGCCCGGGTTGAACTTGAGCTTGCTCAGCGGCTCCTTGAAGCCGTCGGCACCCACGACGGTGGGCGCGTGCGCCTTGCTGTTGTCGGCATTGGCCACGCTTGCGCACATCAGGGCGGCAAGCAGCAGAAGATATTTAGCCACGGAAAAACTCCAGCATGGCGTCGGCGTTGACGCGGTAATTGAGGTTGCCGCAATGGCCGCCCAGCGGGTAGACAGTCAAGCGATCGCCGAAGGTTTGACGCAGGAAGCCGAGGTCGCCCGGGCCGAGGATCACGTCGTCGGCGTTATGCATGACGGCGATTTTCGGGCTGGTGTGCAGGTAGTCCTTGAGGGCGTACAGGCTGACCTGATCGACCAATTGCAACAGGCTGCCGCCATCGGAACGGGCGCGCCACATCGGGATGACCTGTTCGGTGAGGTAGCAATCGAAGTCACATTGCAGCGCGCGCTTGAGGAACGGCGTGAGGCTGGTGCCTTCGGTGATCGGGTACTTCGGCGGGATGATCAGGCCGCGGCGGTTGATCAGGTCCGAGGTGAACGCGATGTCGGCCGCCGAAAAACGGAACGTGGTGCCGATCAGCATGGCCATCTGTTCGTTGGTCAGGTGCTGCTTGGAGTTCTGGAAGTCGTAGAGCAGGGCGTCGTTAAGGTCGATGTAGCCCTTTTGCTGGAAGTAGCGGGTCAGCTTGTTCAACACCAGTTCATAAAAGGTCGTGGTGTTGTTGATGCCCTTGACCTCGGTCTGCACCAGCTTGTCGAGGTTGGTGATCGAGGTGTACAGGTTGACCGGCGGGTTGAGCAGCAGCACTTTCTTGAAGTTGAAGCTGCGGCGGGTTTCGTCGAGCTTGCTGACAAAGGCCGCATCCAGCGCACCGAGGCTGTAGCCGCTGAGGTAAAAGTCGGTGACCGGCAGTGAGGCGTTCTGCGCACGCACTGCTTGCATCACGCGGTACATGTCTTCGGCGTCTTCCTGGGTGATACCCGGCGTGGCGAAGCGCGAGGCGGCGCTCATGAAGTCGAAGCTGGTCGGCGATGACAGTTGCACGACGTGGTAGCCGGCCTGGTAGTACAGTTTTTTCAGGTATTCGTTAATGCTGCTGTCAAACCGCGCACCGGTGCCCGAGATCAGGAAGATCAGCGGTGCGGCGCGGTCTTGCTTGGCGATGCGGTAGGTGAGTTTCTTCACTGCCCAGAAGTTGTCGGGCAGGCTGAACTCGCGCTCGGGACGCATGTTCAGGGTGTAGTCGGACTGGTTGATTTCGTCGTCGCTCGGCAAGCTGGGCCGAAGGTCAGGCGGCGTGGTGGCGATGGTCGCTTCGAACGGGTTGGTCAAAGGGAAGCCATAGCTGGCCTGGTCGATGTCGACGGCCAGTGCTGACGCACTCAAAAAAAGGCTGCCCAGCAAGGCAGCGCAGCGCAAGGAACGGAGCATGACTTAATCCCTAAGAGGAAACGTGCTGAATGAAGTTCGCAGGCTATGACCACCGCGTTGCCACCGAAGTGCCAGCCATCGGCACGAAAAGTCGGATAAAAAACGTCGGAGTCGGGGTAATAGTAGGCAGAAGATACACTTTGCCGCGTATTGATGGACACTTATCTGCGTACACATCTTGCTAACGGCCACCGGGGGATTAAGCTGAGCGCCGTTTTTGCCTATCGGAGTGCTCCATGTCCCGCCGCTTGCCGCTGACCCTACTGCTCATTGCCTTGCCATTATGGCTGGCCGCCAGTTATGCCGCGCGTTATGGCTTCATGGAGGATGGCCGGTGGGTCGGCATTTGCGCGGATGAAGCCAGCCGCTGGGAATGCCAGGTGCGTTCGAACCTGGGCTTGATGATTCACTTCCAGGTGATGGGCTGGGCTGCGCTGATCGCGTCGGTGCTGGCGTTTTTCGTGCCGGGCCGTGCGGGGAGGGGGTTGGCGGTGCTGGGGCTGGTGTTCGGGTTGCCGGCGTTGGCGTTGTACAACACCACATTTGCGGTGTTTGCGGTGGTGATTGCCGGGTTGCGCTTGGTCCGCAAGTCACGGGCGGCCTGATAGGGCCAATCGGGGGCAAGTCGAATCGTCGCACCGCCCCTTCCACATGGGAACGCATTCCAAATGTGGGAGGGGCTTGCCCCCGATGGCACTCTTAAGCCTTGCGCATCCGCAAGCACCGCCACAAAGCCACAACCATCAACCCACTGACCAGCGCCCAACTCCACGCCTGCTGGTTCAACAGACCTTCGCGGAACAGCTGCGGCGCAATGCCGGCACCGATGATAAAGGCCAGTAGGGCAATTTCCCGCCGTGGCCCGGTCACCGGGCGAATCAGATAGACCAGTGCAGGCAGCACCAGCGCCGCACTTGGGAAGCTGCGGTAGCGCGGGTCAAACACCAGCGCCAGCATCATCACCGCGCCAGCGAACCCGGCGATTGCCACCAGCCAGCCCGCGCGCGGCTCCAGCCAGTTGAACGCCCGCTCGCGCCAACCCTCGCGGCTGCTCAAGGCCAGGGCCGCATGTGCCAGTACCAGCAGGTTCAACGCGACCAGCAGCCCCGCCCACACCCATTCATCATTGAAGCGTGCGGTTACGCGGGTCAGTTCGGCCCAGGTGCCGATGGAACAGGCGGCGACGGCCCCGAGCAGCGGCAGCAGCCAGGCGGCGCGCACGCTGCGCACTCGCCCGCCGAGCGCCAGGGTGCCCAGCAGGATGAGTCCACCGACTCCCAGCCACAGTGGCCAGTACGGTACGTTGGTCACTGGGCCTGCGAGGATGCCTTTGTCCTGGCGATCGGCATCGAACAAGCCCCAGTAGCCGCCGACAGCGCCTTCACTGGCACGCTTCCACGGCTGGTCGAAGGCTTCGATCAGGTTGTAGTGCCAGCCATTGGCTTCGGCCATGGCCACGAAACCGCGCATGAACTTGGCCTCATTGACCCGGCTCGGCACCGCGGTTTCACGCTGGCGGCCTTCGCTGGGCCAGCCGGTCTCGCCGATCATTACGTCCTTGGGCGCGAATTTATTGCCGAAGGTCTGGCGCACGTCACCGACATGCTTGAGCGCCTGGTCGATTCCCGAGGGGGCGTCTTCCCAGTACGGCAGCAAGTGGATGGTCAGGAAATCCACCGCCGGGGCAATTTCCGGGTGTTGCAGCCAGAACTCCCAGACGTCGGCATACGTGACCGGCTGCTTGATCTGGCTTTTGACCTTATGGATCAGCTTCACCAACTGTGCGGCCGTGACTTCCTTGCGCAGCAGGGTTTCGTTACCGACGATCACCGAAGTCACCACGTCGGCGTTGGCGTTGGCCGAGGCGATCAAGGCGTCGACTTCTTTTTCGGTGTCGACCGGGTTGCCGTTGACCCAGGCGCCGATCATCAGTTTCAGCCCATGCTTGCGCGCCAGGTCCGGCAAGGCTTCCAGGCCGGTCATGGAGTAGGTGCGGATGCATTCGAAGCGGGTGGCCAGCAGGGCCAGGTCGGCGTCCATGCGCTCGGGGCGCAGCTTGAACGGCTGGTCGAACGGTGATTGGTCCTTGTCGAACGGTGTGTAGGAGGCGCATTGCAGTTTGTGGCTGGCGCTGGCCACGTCCGGCAGCACCACTGGCCGGCCGAGGCCATACCAGTACCCGACCAGCGCAAGCAGGCCGAGGATCAAGGCGAATAAATAGGGCAGGGCAGGGAAGCGGGCAGTTGCGGGCATGGTCGGCTTATCTGGGGAGCAAAGGCGCGCATCTTACCCGGATTTGTCGCGTCCCAGTGGGGCTGCATGATTTAGACATGCAAAGTTCGGGCGGGGTATGAGGTGAGCGTCCCATAACAGCGCTAGCTGGCGATGTGATGTCGTTTCTTGCTTACCTGAGGTCGCTGACAGAGCAGGACAAAGGCCCCGGCAGGTTGATGATCGAAGTATCAGCACTCCACTGATGTCGTTGCCGCCGGATCGATGCGCGTGAAGGGGGCGTGGCGCACCACATAACAACAGGTTGACGTCGCTCGACATCCGTCGGGCGCAGCACTTTCGGGGAAGTACGATGAAGATGCGACGACTCTTGGGCGCAGTTGCCACTCTGGTAGTTGCGATGAGCTCCACACTGGCCAGCGCCGACAGCAAAACCCTGAGCATCGGCTACGTGGACGGTTGGTCCGACAGCGTTGCCACCACTCATGTGGCGGCAGAGGTGATCAAGGCAAAGCTCGGTTATGACGTCAAGTTGCAAGCGGTCGCCACCGGGATCATGTGGCAGGGTGTTGCCACCGGCAAGCTCGACGCCATGCTCTCTGCCTGGCTACCCGTGACCCACGGTGAATACTGGGCCAAGAACAAGGACAAGGTGGTCGACTACGGCCCCAACTTCAAGGATGCGAAGATCGGCCTGATCGTGCCGGAGTACGTCAAGGCCAAGTCCATCGAAGACCTCAAGACCGACACCACCTTCAAGAACAAGATCGTCGGTATCGACGCCGGTTCAGGCGTGATGCTCAAGACCGACGAAGCGATCAAGGCCTATGGCCTGGACTACAAGCTGCAAGCCAGCTCCGGTGCCGCGATGATCGCCGAACTGACCCGCGCCGAAGACAAGCAGGAATCCATTGCAGTCACCGGGTGGGTGCCGCACTGGATGTTCGCCAAGTGGAAACTGCGGTTCCTGGACGATCCAAAAGGGATCTATGGCGCTGCTGAAACCGTCAACAGCATTGGTAGCAAGGGCCTGGAGAAGAAAGCCCCGGAAGTCGCGGCGTTCCTGAAGAAATTCCAATGGGCTTCCAAGGACGAAATCGGTGAAGTCATGCTCGCCATCCAGGAGGGCGCCAAGCCCGATGCAGCCGCCAAGGACTGGGTTGCCAAGCACCCTGAGCGGGTTGCCGAGTGGCTCGCCAAGTAACCCCCCTTTGATGTAACCCCTTGTGGGAGGGGGCTTGCCCCCGATTGCGATGGATCAGTCAGATCATCAGCGACTGACACACCGCAATCGGGGGCAAGCCCCCTCCCACATTATTATTTTCGCCGCCCGCAAATGTTTCTGCGCCCTCGCAAACCCTCGCTACACTCCCTCTAATACTAAGGTCGTCTGGAACCTGCCCCGTAGCCGCATACAGTGGCTATTGTTTCAATAATAACAAAGCTGTGCTGCGAGGATAAAAACAATGAACGACAGCATTTACCTCTCGATTCAAAACAGCCCGCGCTTCAAGGAGCTGGTTAGAAAAAGGGAAAGGTTCGCCTGGATTCTCTCGGCGATCATGCTAGGGCTTTACTCCGGATTCATCCTGTTGATTGCCTACGGGCCACAATTGCTGGGGGCTAAGATCAGCTCCACTTCGTCCATCACCTGGGGAATCCCTATCGGTGTCGGGCTGATTCTATCGGCCTTTGTCCTCACTGCGATCTACGTGCGACGCGCCAACGGCGAATTCGACGATCTGAACAATGCGATTCTCAAGGAGGCTGCGCAATGATCCGTCGTCTATTCGCTGTACTGGGTGCTTCGGTCTTCGCGCCTGCTATATGGGCGGGGGAGGCGTTGACCGGTGAAGTGCAAAAACAACCGCTGAATATTCCAGCGATCCTGATGTTCGTGGTCTTTGTCGGCGCGACGTTGTGCATTACCTACTGGGCGTCCAAGCGCAACAACTCGGCGGCCGACTACTATGCGGCCGGCGGCAAGATCACCGGTTTCCAGAACGGCCTGGCGATTGCCGGCGACTATATGTCGGCCGCGTCCTTCCTGGGTATTTCCGCACTGGTATACACCTCCGGCTACGACGGCCTGATCTACTCGATCGGCTTCCTGGTGGGCTGGCCGATCATTCTGTTCCTGATTGCCGAGCGCCTGCGTAACCTGGGCAAATACACCTTTGCCGACGTGGCGTCCTACCGCCTCGGGCAAACCCAGATCCGTAGCCTGTCGGCTTGCGGTTCGCTGGTGGTGGTGGCGTTCTACCTGATCGCGCAGATGGTAGGCGCGGGCAAGTTGATCCAGCTGTTGTTCGGCCTTGATTACCACGTAGCGGTGATCATGGTGGGTGTCCTGATGTGCCTGTACGTGCTGTTCGGCGGCATGCTGGCGACCACCTGGGTGCAGATCATCAAGGCTGTGTTGCTGCTGTCCGGCGCCACGTTCATGGCAGTCATGGTGATGAAGCACGTCAACTTCGACTTCAGCACGCTGTTTTCCGAGGCGATCAAGGTTCACCCTAAAGGTGAAGCGATCATGAGCCCTGGCGGTTTGGTGAAAGATCCGGTCTCCGCGTTCTCCCTGGCCCTGGCACTGATGTTCGGTACCGCCGGCCTGCCGCACATCCTGATGCGCTTCTTCACCGTGAGCGACGCCAAGGAAGCGCGCAAGAGCGTGTTGTACGCCACTGGTTTCATCGGCTACTTCTACATCCTGACCTTCATCATCGGTTTCGGCGCGATCCTGCTGGTCAGCACCAACCCGGCGTTCAAGGATGCTGCAGGCGCCTTGCTCGGTGGTAACAACATGGCGGCGGTTCACCTGGCCAACGCGGTGGGTGGCAGTATCTTCCTGGGCTTCATCTCGGCTGTGGCGTTTGCCACCATCCTCGCGGTGGTTGCGGGCTTGACCCTGGCCGGTGCTTCGGCGGTGTCCCATGACCTGTATGCCAGCGTGATCAAGAAAGGCAAGGCCAACGACAAAGAGGAGATTCGCGTCTCGAAGATCACCACTATCGCCTTGGCGGTGCTGGCAATCGGTCTGGGTATCCTGTTTGAAAGCCAGAACATTGCGTTCATGGTCGGCCTGGCGTTCTCTATCGCTGCCAGCTGTAACTTCCCGGTGTTGCTGCTTTCCATGTACTGGAAAAACCTCACCACCCGTGGCGCAATGATTGGCGGCTGGCTCGGGTTGGTCAGTGCCGTGGGCCTGATGGTCCTGGGGCCGACCATCTGGGTGTCAATCCTGCATCACGAAAAAGCCATCTTCCCGTATGAGTACCCTGCGCTGTTCTCGATGTTCATCGCGTTCGTCAGCATCTGGTTCTTCTCCATCACCGACAAGTCGGCGGCGGCAGTCAAGGAACGGGCACTGTACTTCCCGCAGTTTGTGCGTTCGCAGACTGGCCTGGGGGCGAGTGGGGCGGTTTCTCACTAAGGTTGTAGCTTAATAGGAAATGCCCCGGTCGATAGGCTGGGGCATTTTTTTTGGCTGGAGTTTTGTGGTGTCTGGGCCATTGCTATCGGGGGTAAGCCCCCTCCCACAGTTGATTGCATTCCAAGGTGGGTAGTTGGTCAGGTTTGGGGGGCTTAATAGGAAATGCCCCGGTCGATAGGCTGGGGCATTTTTTTGGCTGGAGTTTTGTGGTGGCTGGGCCATTGCTATCGGGGGCAAGCCCCCTCCCACAGTTGGTTGCATTCCAAGGTGGGTAGTCGGTCAGGTTTGGGGGGCTTAATAGGACGTGTCCCGGTCGATAGGCTGGGGTTTTGTGTTGACTGGGCTAGTGTCATCGGGAGCAAGCTCCCTCCCACATTCGACCGGGTATCTATCTTGGAATGCAGTCGGATGTGGGAGGGGGCTTGCTCCCGATAGCTGAATTTCAGACAAAACAGTTTCTTGGTTCCTGCACAAATAAAAACGGCCTCCATGAAGGAGGCCGCTTTTTTATTGCGCGTCGGTCAGATGCTTACTTGCGATCTTCCAACTTGGTAATGTCACGCGACTCGTAGCCGGTGTACAGCTGGCGCGGGCGGCCAATCTTGTACGGGCTGGAGAGCATTTCTTTCCAGTGGGAGATCCAGCCCACGGTCCGCGCCAGGGCGAAGATCACGGTGAACATGCTGGTTGGAATGCCGATCGCCTTGAGGATGATCCCCGAGTAGAAGTCGACGTTCGGGTACAGCGAGCGCTCGATGAAGTACGGGTCGGTCAGAGCGATCTCTTCCAGGCGCATGGCCAGTTCGAGTTGCGGATCGTTCTTGATGCCCAGTTCCCTCAACACTTCGTCGCAGGTTTTCTTCATGACGGTGGCGCGCGGGTCGCGGTTCTTGTAGACCCGGTGACCGAAGCCCATCAACTTGAACGGATCGTTCTTGTCCTTGGCCTTGGCGATGTATTTGTCGATGTTCGAGACATCGCCGATTTCATCGAGCATGGTCAATACGGCTTCGTTCGCACCGCCGTGGGCAGGGCCCCACAGCGCGGCGATACCGGCGGCGATACAGGCGAACGGGTTGGCACCCGAAGAGCCGGCCAGACGCACGGTAGAGGTGGAGGCGTTCTGCTCGTGGTCGGCATGGAGGATGAAGATCCGGTCCATTGCCTTGGCGAGCACCGGGCTGATCGGTTTGATCTCGCACGGGGTGTTGAACATCATGTGCAGGAAGTTTTCCGCGTAAGTCAGGTCGTTGCGCGGGTACATCATGGGTTGCCCCATGGAGTACTTGTAAACCATTGCGGCCAGGGTCGGCATCTTGGCAACCAGGCGGATCGCGGAGATTTCGCGATGCTGCGGGTTATTGATGTCGAGGGAGTCGTGATAGAAGGCCGACAGGGCGCCGACCACGCCGCACATGACGGCCATCGGATGGGCGTCGCGACGGAAGCCGTTGAAGAACGTCTTCAACTGCTCGTGAACCATGGTGTGGTTCTTTACAGTACTGACAAACTGGGCTTTCTGCTCGGCGGTTGGCAACTCGCCATTTAGTAGCAGATAGCAGGTTTCCAGGTAGTCCGATTTCTCAGCCAGTTGCTCGATCGGGTAGCCCCGATGCAGCAAAATGCCATTATCGCCATCAATATAGGTAATCTTCGACTCGCATGAGGCGGTCGACATGAAACCTGGGTCGAAAGTGAAACGGCCCGTGGCCGTCAGGCCCCGTACGTCGATAACATCAGGACCAACGGTGCCGGTTAAAATGGGCAGCTCGACGGGGGCTGCGCCCTCGATGATCAACTGCGCTTTTTTGTCAGCCATGTGGCCTCCTATTTATGCTTCAAATCATCAGACAGACCCCCCACGCAGGGCCCGCACCACTATAGTGAGATAAATTCAGATGTCAATTTGCCTAAAGTCTTGCCCCAGAAGGCTTTAACCGGACTTTTTCCTCGAAATTTACCGCCATTTACGCCTTTTATCCTGCCAACGCAATGCGCTATTAGGGTGAGGTCAGCGCGTTGTCATTAGTAACCTAACTGTCTATACTCGGCCACCGACCGCCAAGGGCTTTTGGGCTTGCTTTCATTGGGGGTCGCACTCCCTGGGTGGTGTTACCTGACCAGTCCGCTCCCCAACAACTTTGCCCTGATTGTTAGGGGCTCTTCAGTGTGAAAAAAAGCCGTGAATAGCCAACGACCTGTAAACCTAGACCTAAGGACCATCAAACTCCCCATCACCGGCGTTACGTCGTTCCTGCACCGTGTTTCCGGCATCATCCTCTTCCTGGGCCTGGGCTTCATGCTTTATGCATTGAGCAAATCCCTGGGTTCCGAGGAAGGTTATGCCGAGGTGAAGGCATGCTTGACCAGTCCGCTGGCCAAGTTCGTAGCATGGGGCCTCTTGTCCGCTCTGCTGTATCACTTGGTAGCCGGCGTGCGCCACTTGATCATGGATATGGGCATCGGTGAGACGCTGGAAGGCGGCCGCCTGGGCTCGAAAATCGTCATCGCCGTTTCCGTGGCGCTGATCGTTCTGGCAGGAGTTTGGATATGGTAACCAGCGTAACGAATCTGTCGCGTTCGGGCCTCTATGACTGGATGGCACAGCGTGTGTCTGCGGTCGTTCTCGCGGCTTATTTCATTTTCCTGATCGGATACCTCGTCGCCAATCCGGGCATCGGCTATGAGCAATGGCATGGCCTGTTTTCCCACAATGCGATGCGAATCTTCAGTCTGCTGGCCCTTGTAGCCCTGGGCGCTCACGCCTGGGTCGGCATGTGGACCATTTCGACCGACTACCTGACGCCGATGGCGCTGGGCAAGTCTGCGACAGCAGTACGGTTTCTCTTCCAGGCAGTATGCGGCGTCGCGATGTTCGCTTACTTCGTCTGGGGTGTGCAGATTCTTTGGGGTATCTGATCCATGGCTAACATTCCAACTATTTCCTTCGACGCCATCATCATTGGTGGCGGCGGCGCCGGCATGCGCGCAGCGCTGCAACTGGCTCAGGGTGGTCACAAGACTGCCGTGATCACCAAGGTGTTCCCGACGCGTTCCCACACCGTATCGGCCCAGGGTGGCATCACCTGCGCCATCGCCTCCGCCGACCCGAACGATGACTGGCGCTGGCACATGTACGATACCGTCAAGGGTTCCGACTATATCGGTGACCAGGACGCTATCGAATACATGTGTCAGGAAGGCCCGGCCGCCGTGTTCGAGCTGGACCACATGGGTCTGCCGTTCTCGCGTACCGAGCAAGGTCGTATCTACCAGCGTCCATTCGGCGGTCAGTCGAAGGATTACGGTAAAGGCGGCCAGGCTGCCCGTACTTGCGCCGCGTCCGACCGTACCGGTCACGCGCTGCTGCACACCCTGTATCAGGGCAACCTGAAAGCCGGCACCACGTTCCTGAACGAGTACTACGCGGTTGACCTGGTAAAAAACCAGGACGGCGCATTCGTCGGCGTGATCGCTATCTGCATCGAAACCGGTGAAACCACCTACATCCGCGCCAAGGCTACCGTTCTGGCGACTGGCGGTGCAGGTCGTATCTACGCCTCGACCACCAACGCATTGATCAACACCGGCGACGGCGTTGGCATGGCGCTGCGTGCCGGCGTGCCGGTGCAAGACATTGAAATGTGGCAGTTCCACCCAACCGGCATCGCCGGCGCCGGTGTACTCGTCACCGAAGGTTGCCGTGGTGAAGGTGGCTACCTGATCAACAAGCACGGTGAGCGTTTCATGGAGCGTTATGCTCCGAACGCGAAAGACCTTGCCGGTCGTGACGTTGTAGCCCGTTCCATGGTCAAGGAAATCATTGCCGGCAACGGCTGTGGCCCGAACGGCGACCACGTGCTGCTCAAGCTCGATCACCTCGGCGAGGAAGTGCTGCACAGCCGCCTGCCAGGTATCTGCGAACTGTCCAAAACCTTCGCGCACGTTGACCCGGTGGTTGCTCCGGTTCCGGTTGTTCCGACTTGCCACTACATGATGGGCGGCGTGCCGACCAACATCCATGGCCAGGCAATCACCCAGAATGCCGACGGCGTGGACGAGATCATTCATGGTCTGTTCGCGGTGGGCGAAGTGGCTTGCGTATCGGTACACGGCGCCAACCGTTTGGGCGGCAACTCGCTGCTCGACCTGGTGGTCTTCGGCCGCGCTGCCGGCCTGCACCTGGAAAAGGCGCTGACCGACGGCATCGAATACGATGACGCTACCGACGCCAACATCGAAGCTGCCCTGGCGCGTCTGTCCGCTCTGAACGAGCGTACCGAAGGCGAAGACGTGGCTACCCTGCGTCGCGAGCTGCAAAGCTGCATGCAGAACTACTTCGGTGTATTCCGTACCGGCGAATACATGCAGAAGGGTATTGCCCTGCTGGCTGACCTGCGCAAGCGCATCGCCAACGTCAAGATCAACGATAAGAGCCAGGCGTTCAACACCGCTCGTATCGAAGCCCTTGAGCTGCAAAACCTGTTGGAAGTGGCTGAAGCGACTGCGATTGCCGCCGAGGTTCGTAAAGAGTCCCGCGGTGCTCACGCTCGTGAAGACTACGAAGACCGTGACGATGAAAACTGGCTGTGCCACACCCTCTACTTCCCGGGTGAAAAGCGCGTCACCAAGCGTGCCGTTAACTTCTCGCCGAAGACGGTTCCGATGTTTGAACCGAAAATTCGGACTTACTAAGGGTGGCTGCCATGTTGAAAGTCAGTGTGTATCGCTACAACCCTGATCGGGACGCTGCGCCGTTCATGCAGGAATTCCAGGTCAATACCGGTGGTAAAGACTTGATGGTGCTGGATGTGCTGGCCCTGATCAAAGAGCAGGACGAAGGGTTCTCCTATCGTCGCTCTTGCCGTGAAGGTGTTTGCGGCTCCGACGGCATGAACATCAACGGCAAGAACGGCCTGGCGTGCATCACGCCGCTGTCCGCCGTGGTCAAAGGCAACAAGCTGATCATTCGTCCTCTGCCAGGTTTGCCGGTTATCCGTGACCTGGTCGTCGATATGAGCATCTTCTACAAGCAATACGAGAAGGTTAAGCCATTCCTGCAGAACGATACGCCGGCTCCGGCCATCGAGCGTCTGCAGTCCCCGGAAGAGCGCGAGAAGCTCGACGGTCTGTACGAGTGCATCCTGTGCGCTTGCTGCTCGACGTCGTGCCCGTCCTTCTGGTGGAACCCGGACAAATTCCTGGGCCCGGCTGCTCTGCTGCAAGCATATCGCTTCCTGGCAGACAGCCGTGACACCCAGACCTCCGAGCGTCTGGCTTCACTGGATGACCCGTTCAGCGTATTCCGCTGCCGCGGGATCATGAACTGCGTCAACGTATGTCCTAAAGGCCTGAACCCGACTAAGGCCATTGGTCACATCCGTAACATGCTGCTGCAAAGCGGCGTGTAATTGACGTTGTAGCAAAGCAGGACCGTTGTGCCCGTAAATGCTACGGCGCAGGCTTCAACCGGCGCCGTAGTCTTAACTTGAGCAGCGACTTACAAAGCCGCGGCTCTTATTTTGAAGAAATGAGACAAGCAGGGGCATTCGGGTTGGTACCCGAACTATCAGCGTGATCCTAAGTGGCTTGTTTTGGTCGCTGCACTTGGCCTTTTGCAAGCAAACTCGGTGTCGCCGCCGGTGGTGTCCCCAAATCGAGGGTGACCAAGCATGCAAGAAAGCGTGATGCAGCGCATGTGGAACAGCGGCTATCTTTCAGGTGGTAACGCTGCCTATGTGGAAGAGCTTTATGAGCTCTACCTGCACGACCCTAACGCTGTGCCAGAAGAATGGCGCACCAAATTTCAGACGTTGTCTTCAGACGGCAACGCTGCCACCGATGTATCGCACGCAACAATTCGCGATCAGTTCGTGCTGCTGGCAAAGAACCAGCGCCGCGCCCAACCGGTTTCCGCCGGAAGCGTGAGCAGTGAGCATGAGAAGAAGCAAGTTGAAGTACTGCGACTGATCCAGGCCTACCGTATGCGCGGCCACCAGGCGGCCCAGCTCGACCCGCTGGGGCTCTGGAAGCGTCCTGCACCTGCAGACCTGTCGATCAATCATTACGGCTTGACCAATGCCGATCTTGATACGACCTTCCGTGCCGGAGACCTGTTCATCGGCAAAGAGGAAGCGAGCCTACGCGAAATTCACGAAGCGTTGCAGCAGACATATTGCCGCACCATTGGCGCTGAGTTCACGCACATCACCGACTCCGAACAGCGTCACTGGTTCCAGCATCGCCTGGAAGGCGTGCGTGGCCGTCCGGTGTTGTCTGCCGATGTGCGCAGCCACCTGCTTGAGCGCGTGACCGCAGCCGAAGGCCTCGAAAAATACCTGGGCACCAAATACCCGGGCACCAAGCGTTTCGGCCTGGAAGGCGGCGAGAGCCTGATTCCGATGCTCGACGAGCTGATCCAGCGTTCCGGCTCCTACGGCACCAAGGAAATCGTGATCGGCATGGCCCACCGTGGCCGTCTCAACGTGCTGGTCAACACCTTCGGCAAGAACCCGCGCGACTTGTTCGACGAGTTCGAAGGCAAGAAAAAGGTCGAGCTGGGTTCCGGTGACGTTAAATACCACCAGGGCTTCTCGTCGAACGTGATGACCACCGGCGGTGAAGTTCACCTGGCCATGGCCTTCAACCCGTCCCACCTGGAAATCGTTTCTCCAGTGGTCGAGGGTTCGGTGCGCGCTCGCCAGGATCGTCGTAACGACGCGACCGGTGAGAAGGTTCTGCCGATTTCCATCCACGGCGACGCGGCATTCGCCGGTCAAGGCGTGGTCCTGGAAACCTTCCAGATGTCGCAGACCCGCGGCTTCAAGACCGGCGGTACCGTTCACATCGTCATCAACAACCAGGTGGGCTTCACCATCAGCAACCCGTTGGACGCGCGTTCCACCGAGTACGCCACCGACGTTGCCAAGATGATCCAGGCGCCGATCCTCCATGTGAATGGTGATGATCCGGAAGCCGTGCTGTTCGTGACCCAACTGGCTGTCGACTACCGCATGCAGTTCAAGCGTGACGTGGTGATCGACCTGGTTTGCTACCGCCGTCGCGGTCACAACGAAGCGGACGAACCAAGCGGCACCCAGCCGTTGATGTACCAGCAGATCACCAAGCAGCGCACCACCCGTGAGCTGTACGCCGAAAGCCTGACCAAGGCCGGTGTGGTTGACGAAGCGCGTGTTCAGGCGAAAGTCGACGAATACCGCAACGCGTTGGACAACGGTCTGCATGTTGTAAAAAGCCTGGTCAAAGAGCCGAACAAAGAGCTGTTCGTCGACTGGCGTCCGTACCTGGGCCACGCCTGGACTGCGCGTCACGATACGTCGTTCGATCTGAAGACTCTGCAGGAACTGTCTGCCAAGCTGCTGGAAATTCCTGACGGCTTCGTCGTACAGCGCCAGGTCGCGAAGATCTACGAAGACCGTCAGAAGATGCAAGCCGGCGGCCTGCCGATCAACTGGGGTTACGCCGAAACCATGGCGTATGCGACCCTGGCGTTCGAAGGTCACCCGATCCGCATGACCGGCCAGGACATCGGCCGTGGTACGTTCTCGCACCGTCACGCGGTTCTGCACAACCAGAAAGACGCAGGCACCTACATCCCGCTGCAACACCTGTACGAAGGCCAGCCACGTTTCGACCTGTACGATTCGTTCCTGTCCGAAGAAGCCGTACTGGCGTTCGAATACGGTTACTCGACCACCACGCCTAACGCGCTGGTGATCTGGGAAGCCCAGTTCGGCGACTTCGCCAACGGTGCCCAGGTGGTTATCGACCAGTTCATCACCAGCGGCGAGCACAAGTGGGGCCGTCTGTGCGGTCTGACCATGCTGCTGCCACACGGTTATGAAGGTCAGGGTCCGGAGCACTCCTCGGCCCGTCTGGAGCGTTACCTGCAGCTGTGCGCCGAGCACAACATCCAGGTGTGCGTGCCGACTACCCCGGCCCAGATCTACCACTTGCTGCGTCGCCAGGTCATTCGCCCGCTGCGCAAGCCGCTGGTAGTGCTGACGCCGAAATCGCTGTTGCGTCATAAATTGGCCATCTCGACCCTGGAAGATCTGGCGGAAGGCTCGTTCCAGACCGTTATTCCAGAAATCGATACACTGGACGCGGCCAAGGTCACTCGCCTGATCCTGTGCAGCGGCAAGGTCTACTACGATTTGCTGGAAAAACGCCGTGCCGAAGGCCGCGAAGACATCGCCATCGTGCGTATCGAGCAGCTTTACCCGTTCCCGGAAGATGACCTCATGGAGATCATCGCGCCTTACACCAACCTCACTCATGTAGTGTGGTGTCAGGAAGAACCGATGAACCAGGGCGCCTGGTACAGCAGCCAGCATCATCTGCGTCGCAGCATTGGTAACCACAACAAGGCCCTGGGCCTGGAATACGCCGGTCGCGATGCTTCTGCCGCGCCTGCCTGTGGTTATGCATCGATGCACGCCGAGCAGCAGGAAAAACTCCTGCAAGATGCTTTCACTGTTTAACGCCTTCGCGCTGACTGAAACCGAATTTTAAGGACCCACAGATAATGGCTATCGAAATCAAAGCCCCGACATTCCCGGAATCGGTTGCCGATGGCACCATTGCCACTTGGCACAAGAAACCAGGCGAGGCTGTAAAGCGTGACGAACTGATCGTCGACATCGAGACCGACAAAGTCGTTCTGGAAGTGTTGGCTGAAGCTGACGGCGTGTTGGGCGCGATCATTGCCAACGAAGGCGATACCGTCCTGTCCAACCAGGTACTGGGCTCGATCGAAGCGGGCAGCGCTGCTGCCGCTCCGGCTGCCGCTGCACCGGCTGTTGCTGCTTCTGCTCCAGCTGCCGCTCCGGCGGCGGGTGGCGAAGATCCAATCGCCGCACCGGCTGCTCGTCAGCTGGCCGAAGAGAACGGCATCAACCTGGCTTCCATCAAAGGCACCGGCAAAGACGGCCGTGTGACCAAGGAAGACGTGGTTGCTGCCGTTGAAGCCAAGAAAAACGCTCCAGCTGCCGCACCTGCCAAGGCTGCAGCACCTGCTGCCGCTGCTCCTGTGTTCGCCGCTGGCGACCGCACCGAGAAGCGCGTGCCCATGACCCGCGTGCGTGCCACCGTGGCCAAGCGTCTGGTTGAAGCACAGTCGAACATGGCGATGCTGACCACCTTCAACGAAGTCGACATGACCGAAGTCATGGCCCTGCGTTCGAAGTACAAGGACCTGTTCGAGAAGAGCCACAACGGCGTGCGCCTGGGCTTCATGTCGTTCTTCGTGAAAGCGGCCACCGAAGCGCTGAAACGCTTCCCGGCAGTCAACGCTTCCATCGACGGCAGCGACATCGTTTACCATGGTTATGCAGACGTCGGCGTTGCCGTGTCCAGCGACCGCGGCCTGGTGGTTCCGGTTCTGCGTAACGCCGAGCTGATGAGCCTGGCTGAAATCGAAGGCGGCATCGCCGGCTTCGGCAAGAAAGCCCGTGACGGCAAGCTGACCATCGACGAGATGACCGGCGGCACCTTCACCATCACCAACGGTGGTACCTTCGGTTCGATGATGTCGACTCCGATCGTCAACCCGCCGCAAGCTGCGATCCTGGGCATGCACAACATCATCCAGCGTCCGATGGCCATCAACGGCCAAGTCGTGATCCGTCCGATGATGTACCTGGCGCTGTCTTACGATCACCGCCTGATCGATGGTAAAGAAGCCGTGACTTTCCTGGTGACCATCAAGAACCTGCTGGAAGACCCAGCTCGTCTGCTGCTGGATATCTGATAGAAGCAGCTGCGGGCCTCAAGTGACAGGCTGCCGGATACGGCAGTCGGGCTTGGGGCCTGCGGCTTGACAGCTTGCTGCTAAATAGAGGAACTATTTTCATGTCGCAGAAATTTGACGTTGTAGTGATTGGTGCAGGTCCTGGCGGCTATGTTGCCGCTATCAAGGCCGCACAACTGGGCCTCTCGACTGCTTGCATCGAAAAATACACCGACAAGGAAGGCAAACTGGCACTGGGCGGTACTTGCCTGAACGTTGGTTGCATTCCTTCCAAGGCGCTGCTGGACAGCTCCTGGAAATTCCACGAAGCGCAAAGCGGTTTTGCCATCCACGGCATCAGCCACGCTGGCGTGACCATGGACGTACCCGCGATGGTTGGCCGTAAAGCCAACATCGTCAAAGGCCTGACCTCCGGCGTTGCCACCCTGTTCAAGGCCAACGGCGTAACTTCCCTGCAAGGCCACGGCAAGCTGCTGGCCGGCAAGAAAGTTGAAATCACCAAGCCGGACGGTTCGGTCGAAATCATCGAAGCCGAAAACGTGATCCTGGCTCCAGGTTCGCGTCCGATCGACATTCCACCAGCACCTGTTGACCAGAAAGTCATCGTTGATTCGACCGGCGCCCTGGAATTCCAAGCAGTTCCCAAGCGTCTGGGCGTGATCGGCGCTGGCGTGATCGGCCTGGAACTGGGTTCGGTCTGGTCCCGCCTGGGTTCCCAGGTCACTGTGCTCGAAGCCCTGGACACGTTCCTGCTGGCTGCTGACACCGCAGTGTCCAAGGAAGCCCTGAAAACCCTGACCAAACAGGGTCTGGACATCAAGCTGGGCGCTCGCGTGACCGGCTCGAAGGTCAACGGCGAAGAAGTAGTCGTGACCTACACCGACAAGGATGGCGAACAGACCATCACCTTCGACAAGCTGATCGTAGCCGTTGGTCGCCGTCCAGTGACCACCGACCTGCTGGCAGCCGACAGCGGCGTGAACATCGACGAGCGTGGTTTCATCCACGTTGACGATCACTGCGCTACCACCGTTCCAGGCGTCTACGCCATTGGTGACGTGGTTCGCGGCATGATGCTGGCGCACAAGGCTTCCGAAGAAGGCATCATGGTTGTCGAGCGCATCAAGGGCCACAAAACCCAGATGAACTACGACCTGGTCCCATCGGTTATCTATACCCACCCGGAAATTGCATGGGTCGGCAAGAACGAACAGCAGTTGAAAGCTGAAGGCGTTGAAGTTAACGTCGGCACCTTCCCGTTCGCTGCTTCTGGTCGTGCCATGGCAGCCAACGACACCGGTGGTTTTGTCAAAGTCATCGCTGATGCCAAGACTGACCGCGTATTGGGCGTCCATGTGATTGGCCCAGGCGCAGCAGAACTGGTCCAGCAGGGCGCAATCGGTATGGAATTCGGCACCAGTGCCGAGGACATCGGCATGATGGTTTTCTCCCATCCGACCCTGTCCGAAGCATTGCACGAAGCCGCGCTGGCAGTGAATGGTCATGCCATTCACATCGCGAACAAGAAGAAGCGCTAAAACGAGATAATAAGAAACCACGGCGGTTGCCCGTCGTGAGCCTTGCGCGCAAGACTCACCGCGGAATATCCGCTGGACGCAGTCTTGCGCAGCTTGACCGGGCTTGAGTCCGGCAAGTTGCGTAAGCAGCAGTCACAGGTGGCGCGGCACTCATAATGAGCGCAGCGCCGAATGCGCAGTACCTAACGAAGACGGTAAAAAGCATGAATCTTCACGAGTATCAGGGTAAGCAGCTGTTCGCTGAATACGGCCTGCCAGTATCCCAGGGCTACGCAGTAGACACCCCGGAAGCAGCAGCAGAAGCTTGCGATAAAATCGGCGGGACCGAATGGGTTGTAAAAGCCCAGGTTCACGCAGGTGGTCGCGGTAAAGCGGGCGGCGTTAAGCTGGTTCGCAGCAAAGAAGACGCCAAGGCCTTCGCACAGCAGTGGCTGGGCAAGCGTCTGGTGACTTACCAGACTGATGCCAATGGCCAGCCAGTCACCAAGATCCTGGTTGAATCGTGCACTGATATCGCTAAAGAGCTGTACCTGGGCGCTGTCGTTGACCGTTCGAGCCGTCGCATCGTGTTCATGGCTTCCACCGAAGGTGGCGTGGACATCGAGAAGATCGCTCACGATACCCCTGAAAAAATTCTGAAAGCCACTATCGATCCACTGGTTGGCGCTCAGCCATTCCAGGGTCGCGAGCTGGCTTTCCAGCTGGGTCTGGAAGGCAAGCAAGTTGCCCAGTTCGCCAAGATCTTCGTAGGTCTGGCCAAACTGTTCCAGGATCACGATCTGGCCCTGCTGGAAGTGAACCCGCTGGTGATCAAGGCTGACGGCGATCTGCATTGCCTCGACGCCAAGATCAACATCGACGCCAACGCCATGTACCGTCAGCCTAAGCTGAAGACTTTCCACGATCCGTCGCAAGACGATCCGCGCGAAGCGCACGCTGCCAAGTTCGAACTGAACTACGTAGCCCTGGAAGGTAACATCGGCTGCATGGTCAACGGTGCCGGCCTGGCCATGGGTACCATGGACATCGTCAACCTGCATGGCGGCAAACCAGCCAACTTCCTCGACGTGGGCGGTGGTGCTACCAAAGAACGCGTAACCGAAGCCTTCAAGATCATCCTGTCCGACTCCAACGTCGCTGCAGTACTGGTCAACATCTTCGGCGGCATCGTTCGTTGCGACATGATTGCCGAAGGCATCATCGGTGCAGTGAAAGAAGTCGGCGTGAAAATCCCGGTTGTTGTTCGCCTTGAAGGTAACAACGCTGAACTGGGCGCTAAAGTACTGGCAGAAAGCGGTTTGAACATCATCGCGGCTACCAGCCTGACCGACGCTGCTCAACAAGTTGTCAAAGCTGCGGAGGGCAAATAATGAGCGTCCTGATCAATAAAGACACCAAAGTTATCTGCCAGGGTATTACCGGTTCGCAAGGTAGCTTCCACACCCAGCAAGCCATCGAATACGGCACCAAGATGGTTGGTGGTGTAACGCCGGGCAAAGGCGGCACCGAGCACCTGGGCCTGCCAGTGTTCAACACCGTTAAAGACGCAGTAGCTGCCACTGGCGCGACCGCCAGCGTGATCTACGTTCCGGCTCCTTTCTGCAAAGACTCGATCCTGGAAGCGGCGTTCGGCGGCATCAAGCTGATCGTGTGCATCACCGAAGGCATTCCTACCCTGGATATGCTGGATGCCAAGGTCAAGTGCGACGAGCTGGGCGTGGTCCTGATCGGTCCTAACTGCCCAGGCGTGATCACTCCAGGCGAATGCAAGATCGGCATCATGCCTGGTCACATTCACTTGCCAGGTAAAGTCGGTATCGTTTCCCGTTCCGGCACCCTGACCTACGAAGCTGTGAAGCAGACCACTGACGCCGGTTTCGGTCAGTCGACTTGCGTCGGCATCGGCGGTGACCCGATCCCAGGCTCGAACTTCATCGACATCCTGAAGCTGTTCCAGGAAGACCCGAAGACCGAAGCGATCGTCATGATCGGTGAGATCGGCGGTTCGGCTGAAGAAGAAGCGGCTGCCTACATCAAGGCCCACGTGACCAAGCCGGTTGTTTCCTACATCGCTGGTGTGACTGCCCCTGCTGGCAAGCGCATGGGCCATGCTGGCGCAATCATCTCTGGCGGCAAAGGCACTGCAGACGAGAAATTCGCTGCACTGCAAGACGCAGGCGTAAAAACCGTGCGTTCGCTGGCAGACATCGGCAAGGCCTTGGCCGAGCTGACCGGTTGGGCAGTCAAGTAAGCCTCGCGCTTAACTGACGCTTCACCAGCAAAGGCCACCTTCGGGTGGCCTTTGTGCATTCTGGGCGGCCCATTTATTGAAATGTACGTGGTCCCATGTGGGAGGGGGCTTGCTCCTGATAGCGGTGGCTCAGTCACTGATGATGTGATTGAACCTCCGCTATCGGGAGCAAGCTCCCTCCCACATTTTTTGTCTGTATCGCCACATTAAGTATGAAAACACGACATTCCAATGTCGCTTATCGGACAGTTCGCCCTGCAACAGTGCGTTTATCGGCCAAATTCTGTAACCTTGCCGCCTCTTTAAGCGCTCGCATCCCAAAAGGAAGCCGCGCGCTAGACCGGTCGGTGCCCACAAGGGCCGGCAGCATTTCCCTCATCCATAGGGAAGCCCTCTCTAAATTCCGATTCAGTAGTGTGGTATTTCCTCAAATGAAAGTGTTGAAAAGTCAGGACATCCTGGCGTTGGGCTTCATGACTTTTGCCCTGTTTGTAGGGGCCGGCAACATCATCTTCCCGCCTATCGTTGGTTTGCAGTCCGGGCCCCATGTCTGGATGGCGGCGTTGGGTTTCCTGATCACCGCAGTCGGGCTTCCGGTGGTCACCGTGATCGCCCTGGCCAAGGTCGGTGGTGGTATGGATGCGTTGAGCAGCCCGATCGGCAAGATCGCCGGTGGCCTGCTGGCGGCGGCAGCGTATCTGGCGGTAGGGCCGCTGTTCGCCACCCCGCGTACCGCGACAGTGTCCTTTGAAGTGGGCCTGGCGCCGTTGACCGGTGAAAGCCCGCTGGCGCTGTTCCTCTACAGCTCGGTGTACTTTCTGGTGGTGTTTTTCGTCTCCCTGTACCCGGGCCGTCTGTTGGACACCGTGGGCCGTTTCCTGGCACCGTTGAAAATCATCGCGCTGTCCATCCTTGGTATCGCCGCGTTTGCCTTGCCGGCCGGTGACGTGGGCGTCGCCAACCCGGAATACGTGGCCGCGCCGTTCTCCCAAGGCTTTATCAATGGTTACCTGACCATGGATACCCTGGGCGCGCTGGTGTTCGGTATCGTGATCGTCAACGCGATCCGTTCCCGTGGTGTCGAATCGCCTAAATTGATCACCCGCTACGCGATCATTGCCGGGCTGATTGCCGGCGTCGGCCTGGCGTTGGTGTATGTCAGCCTGTTCCGCCTCGGGGCGGGCAGCCATGAGATCGCCGCCGGTGCCGCCAATGGCGCCGCTGTCCTGCATGCCTACGTGCAACACACCTTTGGTTCCCTGGGCAGTGGCTTCCTGGCCGTGCTGATCTCCCTGGCCTGCCTGGTCACCGCCGTCGGCCTGACCTGTGCCTGCGCCGAGTACTTCAGCCGGATCCTGCCGCTGTCCTACAAGACCCTGGTGGTGATCCTGGCGCTGTTCTCGCTGTTCGTGTCCAACCTGGGCCTGACCAAACTGATCGCGTTTTCGATCCCGGTGCTCACTGCGATCTACCCGCCATGCATCGTGCTGGTGGCTTTGAGCTTCTGCAAAGACTTCTGGCAGGAGCAGAGCCGCATCGTTGGCCCGGTGATGTTGGTGTCGTTCATCTTCGGCTGCATCGATGCGCTCAAGGGCGCCGGCCTGGCGGGCTGGATGCCGTCGCAATTGGCCAACCTGCCGTTGAGCGAGCAGGGCCTGGCGTGGCTGGTGCCATCGGTGATGATGCTGGTGGCCGCGGTGGTGGTTGACCGCATGCTGGGCAAGCGCAGCGAAGCGGTCGCGTAACCCCCGGCTTCACGCTGTATTGAAATGCCCCGTATCGATTGATACGGGGCATTTTTTATGGGCGGCGAGCAGTGTCTTTTTCCGTGGGCTAACGTCGAAGGAGTAACGCAAAGCTCAAGCTGGAACTCGGCGCCCACACTTAACCGGGTTCATGAAATCTTTCGTGTATAAGGACCCGCATGCCGTTTATCGAAGCCAACCTGATCCACTTGCTTGCCGCCCTCTGGTTCGTCCTCTGTTGGGGCGGCTACACCCGTTATGCCACCTGGAAAGCCCGCGACACTGCCTGTCTGGCCAGCGTGCTGCACCTGTATCGCGAAGACTGGATGCGTCGCATGCTGCTGCGTGACAACCGCATCGCCGACGCCAGTGTGATTGGCAATCTTGAGCGCAACGCCTCGTTCTTCGCCTCCAGCACCTTGATCATCCTTGCGGGCATTCTCACCGTGTTGGGCGCCTCGGAGCGGGCGGTTTCATTGCTGGCCGATATTCCGCTGGTGCAGCAGGCATCCCAGGGTATGTCGGAGATCAAGCTGCTGTGCCTGGCACTGGTGTTCGTCTACGCGTTCTTCACGTTCAGCTGGTGCATGCGCCAGTACAACTTTGCCGCGGTGCTGGTGGGGTCGGCGCCGATGATCGGTGAGCGGCACGTGTCGGAACAGGAGCGCAAGGCGTTTGCCCTGCGGGCGGCGCGGGTGATTTCGATGGCGGCCAACCAGTTCAACTTTGGCCTGCGCGCTTACTACTTCGGGATGACCATGCTGGCATGGTTTGTCAGTCCCTGGCTGTTCATGTCGATGAGCGCCGGGGTGGTATTGGTGCTGTATCGCCGAGAGTTTCATTCCGACGTACTGCAAGTGATGGTGTATACGCAGACCGATACGTCGCTGCCGGACGTGGCCAAAGACCCGGTGGCGTAAAGCGCTGCAGGCATAGCGCCGGTTTATCGCACTGCGCGCCAACAGCAGACAAAGTAAAGCCCGCTATCTAAGCGGGCTTTCTTTTTGCAGCCAAGCTATTTCAAGCCCCGGTATCAAGAACCGGTTGCTGGGGTAGCAGGTGCTGCTTCTTGTGCTGCGGCTTTGTTCGATTCGGCCTGAGCTTTGGCAGCATCGCCGTTTTCTTTCGCAGCTTCGTTCACTTTATCCTGTGCTGCAGCCATATCTTTCTGAGCTTGCTCAGAGTGCGCGGCGGCATCTTGGGCTTTGTTTTCGGATTTCTTGTCGCAGGCAGCGAGACCGAGGGCAGCGGCCAGCATCATGGAAATAGCTAAAGTCTTGCGCATTGGGTGTTTCTCCTTAGTGAAGATATCTACTGGCCTTTCGAGCACATGGGGCCAGCATTAGTTCCTTATATCCCACAGATATATAAAGCATTTTCCCAAGGAACTTTTTCCGACGGTCCATACTGCGCCGGACCCACATTCATCAGAGTCTGAACCGAATGACCGAAAATCCCTTGTTAGAGCGTGCCAAGCGCTTTATTTCAGCGTTGCGCCATTGCCAAGTGCTGGGCATTACCGTTCATCAAGCCAGCGAGGAGGGGATTACCCTGGTTCTGCCCTACAGCCCGATGATCGTGGGTGATCCCCAGACGGGCGTGATCCATGGTGGCGCATTGACCTCGCTGATGGACACCGCCTGCGGCATGGCCACCCTGTGCGTGTTACCGGAGTTCGAGGTGTGCCCGACCCTCGACCTGCGCATCGACTACATGCATCCCGCCGAACCGCACAAGCCGGTGTATGGTTTCGCCCAGTGCTACCGGGTGACCACCGACGTGATTTTCACCCGTGGTTTCGCTTACCAGGATGACCCGCAACAACCCGTCGCCCACACGGTGGGGACGTTCATGCGTATGGGCAAGCGCCTCAAGGGCGCGCAGGGGCTGGGCAGTACAGTCACGGGAGAACAGGTATGACACATCACTTCAAGACACGTCTGGAGCAGGCCCATGAGCACGGTAACTACAAGGCGCTGCTCGATCTGATCCCCTACGCCAAGCTGATCGGCATCGAATGCACGCGGATAGGCGATGAGCTGCTGTTCCGCCTGCCGGCCAACAAGGACAACATTGGTAACCCGATATTACCGGCACTGCACGGCGGTGTGATTGCAGGCTTTATGGAACTCTGCGCCGCGTTGCACCTGCTGGTGTTCACCGGCGCACCGGGCCTGCCGAAAATTATCGACTTTTCCCTGGATTACCTGCGCGCCGGCCAGTTTCGCGACACTTACGCCAAGTGCCAGGTCTGGCGCCAGGGTCGACGGGTGGCGAACGTGTCGATCACCGCCTGGCAAAGCACCGCGGCCGAACCCATCGCCACCGCCCGCGCGCATTTCAAGATCGGAGAAGTGTCCCGCCCTTGAAATCCTGGTCTTAGCCCCCAACTTTGATGACAACCCGCCGCCAACCCTTCAGGGCGCGGCCACTGCCATCCAATTGGAGTTTGATGACCATGAGTGTGGAAACTCAAAAGGAAACCCTGGGCTTCCAGACCGAGGTGAAGCAACTGCTGCACCTCATGATCCATTCGCTGTATTCCAACAAGGAAATTTTCCTTCGCGAGTTGATCTCGAACGCCTCTGACGCTGTCGACAAATTACGTTTCGAAGCCCTGTCCAAGCCGGAGTTGCTGGAAGGTGGCGCCGAACTGAAAATCCGCGTGAGCTTCGACAAAGACGCCAAGACCGTCACCCTCGAAGATAACGGTATCGGCATGAGCCGTGAGGATGCGATCACCCACCTGGGGACCATCGCCAAATCCGGCACTGCCGATTTCATGAAGCACCTTTCGGGCGACCAGAAGAAAGATTCGCACCTGATCGGCCAGTTCGGCGTGGGCTTCTACTCGGCCTTCATCGTCGCCGACAAGGTTGAAGTGTTCAGCCGCCGCGCCGGCCTTGACGCCAGCGAAGGCGTGCATTGGTCTTCGAAAGGCGAGGGCGAGTTTGAAGTCGCCACCCTCGACAAGGCTGATCGCGGTACGCGCATCGTGCTGCACCTGAAACCCGGTGAAGACGAATTTGCCGATGGCTGGCGCCTGCGCAACATCATCAAGAAGTATTCCGACCACATCGCCCTGCCGATCGAATTGCCGAAAGAGCAGGCCGCCGCCGAAGGCGAAGAAGCACCGGCCGTTGAGTGGGAAACCGTCAACCGCGCCAGCGCTCTGTGGACCCGTCCGCGTACCGAGATCAAGGACGAGGAATACCAGGAGTTCTACAAGCACATCGGGCACGACTACGAAAACCCGCTGAGCTGGAGCCACAACAAGGTCGAAGGCAAGCTGGAATACAGCTCGCTGCTCTACGTACCGGCCCGCGCGCCGTTCGACCTGTACCAGCGCGAAGCGCCAAAGGGCCTGAAGCTCTACGTGCAGCGCGTGTTCGTGATGGACCAGGCGGAATCGTTCCTGCCGCTGTACCTGCGCTTTATCAAAGGCGTGGTCGACTCCAACGACCTGTCGCTGAACGTGTCGCGGGAAATCCTGCAGAAAGACCCGATCATCGACTCCATGAAGTCGGCGCTGACCAAGCGCGTCCTCGACATGCTGGAAAAACTGGCGAAGAACGAGCCTGAGCAATACAAAGGCTTCTGGAAGAACTTCGGCCAGGTCATGAAAGAAGGCCCGGCGGAAGATTTCGCCAACAAGGAAAAAATCGCCGGCCTGCTGCGTTTTGCCTCCACCCAGGGCGAAGACGGCGAGCAGGTGGTGTCCCTGGCCGAGTACCTGGCACGTGCCAAGGAAGGTCAGGACAAGATCTACTACCTGACCGGCGAGACCTACGCTCAGGTCAAGAACAGCCCGCACCTGGAAGTCTTCCGCAAGAAAGGCATCGAAGTGCTGCTGCTGACCGACCGTATCGATGAGTGGCTGATGAGCTACCTCAGCGAATTCGACGGTAAGACCTTTGTCGACGTGGCGCGTGGCGACCTGGACCTGGGCAACCTGGATTCCGAAGAAGACAAAAAAGCCGCTGAAGAAGTGGCCAAGTCCAAGGAAGGCCTGGTTGAGCGGATCAAGGCCTCCCTGGGCGACGCCGTCAGCGAAGTGCGGGTTTCCCACCGTCTGACCGACTCCCCGGCGATCCTGGCCATCGGCGAGCAGGACCTGGGCATGCAGATGCGTCAGATCCTCGAAGCCAGCGGTCAGAAGGTGCCGGACTCCAAGCCGATCTTCGAATTCAACCCGGCTCACCCGCTGATCGAGAAACTCGACGGCGAACAGAGCGAAGAGCGTTTTGGCGACCTGTCGCACATCCTCTTCGACCAGGCAGCCCTGGCTGCCGGCGACAGCCTGAAAGACCCGGCCGCCTATGTGCGCCGACTGAACAAGCTGTTGGTTGAACTGTCGGTTTAACCCCGTTGTAGAAAAACCCGCTTCGGCGGGTTTTTTCGTTCTTGTGCAACCTCAACTGGAGTAAATGATGAGCCAAGTCACTGTGCGTTCCGTGGTCTATCAGATTGATGGCCAGTCTTATGAAAGCCGCCTGGCCTTCGATGCCAGCCAAACCGGCCCGCTGCCGGGCCTGTTGATGGCACCGAACTGGATGGGCGTGAGTGCAGGGGCCGAAGAGATTGCCAAGCGCGTCGCCAGCAAAGGCTACGTGGTGCTGATCGCCGACCTGTACGGGCAAACCGTGCGCCCGTCGAATAACGATGAGGCCGGTGCGGCGATGATGCCGTTGAAGAATGACCGCCCTTTGCTGAACAAGCGCATGCAGGCCGCGTTAGCGCAACTGCAAGGCCAGAGCGAAGCTGCGGTGGATACGTCCAGGTTGGCCACCTTCGGTTTTTGCTTCGGCGGTTGCTGTGCGCTGGAGCTGGCGCGCACCGGCGCAGCGTTGAAGGCTGCGGTGTCGTTCCACGGCACCCTCGACACGCCAAACCCGGCGGATGCGAAGAACATCAAGGGTTCCGTGCTGGTGTTGCATGGTGCTTCCGACCCGCTGGTGCCGAAAGCGCAACTGCCGGCGTTCGAAGATGAGATGAACGCGGCCGGTGTGGATTGGCAACTGCTGAGCTATGGCGGTGCGGTGCATTCCTTCACCGACCCGCACGCCAACGTGCCGGGCATGATGATGTACGACGCGAAGACCGCTGCGCGGGCGTTCCAGTCGATGCATAACTTGTTGGATGAAGTGTTCAAGGGCTAAGTCTCTGGCGTCTGTCCTGGCCTCATCGCGAGCAAGCCAGCTCCCACATTCGAGCGCATTCCTACAGGGTAAACGCGGTTATATGTGGGAGCAGGCGGCTATCTCATCGGCAACTCAATTCTTTCGGTTTCACCGGGCACCGTTGGCCAATCCCCAGCCGCCCAACGCTGCCGGGCCTGCTCGATCACGGCCGGGTCGCTCGCGACAAAATTCCAGTTGATCCGGCGTGGCCCATCCAGCGGCGCGCCACCGAACACCACCAGGTGACAATCGCTGTCGGCAGACAGGGTCATCGCCTGTCCGCTCGGCAACACCACCAGGCTGTGTGCCTCAAGCGGCTCACCGTCCAACTGTACGTCACCCTCCAGCACATACACCGCGCGTTCTTCATGCTCGTCGGGGATCAGCAGGGTGGTGGCCGTCTGCATCTGCACATCGGCGTACAGCGTGGGCGACAGCACCGGCACTGGTGATTTGAGGCAGAAGCCATTGCCGGCGATCAGGCGGATCTGCACGCCCAGGTTGTCGCTGGTGGGCAAGCTGGCTGCCGGATGGTGGCTGTAATGCCCCGGGCCGCTCTCGTGGTCCTTGGGGGAGGCGAGCCACACTTGCAGCCCATGCAGGCTGAACCCCTTGCTCTTGATTGCTTCGGGCGTGCGCTCGACGTGGGCAATCGCGCTGCCGGCGGTCATCCAGCTCACATCGCCGGCCTGAACCATTTGGTCCGAACCGAGGCTGTCCTTGTGCTGCAAGGTGCCTTCGAACAGGTAGGTGAGGGTCGACAGGCCGATGTGCGGATGCTGGCGGATATTCATGCCGCTGCCCGGTGCATAGCGGGTCGCCAGCATATGGTCGAAAAACACGAACGGCCCGACGCTACGGCATTCTCGCGATGGCAGCGGGCGCAGGATGGGCTGGCCTTCGACATCTTCGAGGCGAGGGCGGATCACGGTGAGGGTGGTCATGGTGCGTCCCTGTCGGAGCGGGTTGGATAGCCCTGAGCATAACCCGCTCGACCGGAGGTTGCCGCTATTGGCTGAAGGCACCTTCCGACAATTTTGTCTCGATACTCACCTCGGCGGTGGTCATCAGCTTGTGTATCGGGCAGCGGTCGGCGATGCGGTGCAGTTCGTCGCGTTGCTGATCGGTGAGCACGCCCTTGAGCGTCAGCTTGACGTTGAGGTGGTACTTGCCCTTTTGCTCTTCGCTGTCGTCGTGGGTGATTTCCACGGTTACGCCGGTCAGCGGGATGCCCTTTCTCTGCGCATACAGCTTCAGGGTCAGGGCCTTGCACGACGCCAGGGCTGCGTCGAAATAGTCGTGGGGCGAGGGCGCGGTGTCGTCACCGCCCAGGCTTTTGGGCAGATCGGTGAACAACTCGTGGTTATCGATGTTGAGGCTGTGGCGGAAGTTGTCGGCATTCAGGGTGTTGACGGTAACAGGCATGGCGAACCTCTCAAGCGTGGCAGGAAGAAAGTCATGCAGTTATAGAACATGCTGGCACTCAAGTGTTCCAGGATTTTTTCCAGGTAGCGGCGAGCAGGATTCCCAGCATCAGTTCGAGGCAGCGGAACAACACCCGCGTACAAGCGAGGCGACCCCGAATTCAAGCGCAAAAAAAACGCCCCGAACCAGTCGGGGCGTTTTCATCTGATCAAGCTGCGGGGCTTACTTGCCCTGCCAGCGTTTCAGCACCAGGGTGGCGTTAGTGCCACCGAAGCCGAAGCTGTTGCTCATCACGGTGTCGACTTTTACGTTTTCGACGGTCTTGGTCAGGATCGGCATATCGGCCACGACCGGGTCCATCTCTTCGATGTTGGCCGAGCCGGCCATGAAGTTGCCTTCCATCATCAGCAGGCAGTAGATCGTTTCGTGAACGCCGGCGGCGCCCAGGGAGTGACCCGACAGGCTCTTGGTGGAGCTGATGGCCGGTGCCTTGTCGCCGAATACCGCGCGCACGCCTTCCATTTCCTTGGCGTCGCCGACCGGAGTCGAGGTGCCGTGGGTGTTCAGGTAGTCGATCGGGGTATCCACGGTGGACATGGCCATCTGCATGCAGCGGATGGCGCCTTCACCGCTTGGCGCAACCATGTCGTAGCCGTCGGAAGTGGCGCCGTAGCCGACGATTTCCGCGTAGATCTTCGCGCCACGGGCCAGAGCGTGTTCCAGCTCCTCGACCACCACCATGCCGCCGCCGCCGGCGATGACGAAACCGTCACGCTTGGCGTCGTAGGCGCGGGAGGCCTTTTCCGGGGTGTCGTTGTACTGGGTGGACAGCGCGCCCATGGCGTCGAACAGGAACGATTGGCTCCAATGTTCTTCTTCGCCGCCGCCGGCGAACACGATGTCCTGCTTGCCCAGCTGGATCTGCTCAACCGCGTTACCGATGCAGTGAGCACTGGTGGCGCAAGCGGAGGAGATCGAGTAGTTCACGCCCTTGATCTGGAACGGCGTGGCCAGGCAGGCGGAAACGGTGCTGCCCATGGTCCGCGTGACACGGTACGGGCCAACGCGCTTCACGCCTTTCTCGCGCAGGATGTCCAGCGCTTCCATCTGGTTCAGGGTGGATGCGCCGCCGGAACCGGCGATCAGGCCGGTACGCACGTTCGAGACCTGATCGTGGCTCAGGCCGGAATCGGCGATGGCGTCCTTCATGGCCAGGTAGGCGTAGGCGGCAGCGTGGCCGACGAAGCGGTAGATCTTGCGATCGATCAACTCTTCGAGGGGCAGGTCGATGGAGCCGGAAACCTGGCTACGCAGACCCATTTCGGCATATTCCGGGTTGAAGCGGATGCCAGGGCGACTTGCACGCAGGTTAGCGGTGACGGTCTCTTTGTCATTGCCCAGGCAAGAAACGATGCCCAGACCAGTGATAACGACGCGGCGCATGCGGATAACCCTTAAAAGTTGTCAGTGGAAGTGAATACGCCGACCCGAAGGCCTTCGGCAGTATAGATCTCGCGACCGTCGACAGTCACCGAACCGTCGGCGATCGCCAGGTTCAGCTTGCCCTTGAGGACGCGCTTGATTTGAATGTTGTAGGTGACTTTCTTGGCGCTCGGCAGAACCTGGCCAAAGAACTTCACTTCGCCCGAACCCAGGGCGCGACCGCGGCCCGGCAAGCCTTGCCAGCCGAGGTAGAAACCGACCAGTTGCCACATGGCGTCGAGGCCCAGGCAGCCCGGCATGACAGGGTCGCCTTCGAAATGGCAGGCGAAGAACCACAGGTCCGGGGTGATATCCAGCTCGGCGACCAATTCACCTTTGCCGTACTTGCCACCCTCTTCACTGATATGGGTGATGCGATCCACCATCAGCATGTTCGGGGCGGGCAGTTGCGCGTTACCTGGGCCGAACAGCTCACCGCGACTGCAGCGCAGCAGGTCTTCCCGAGTAAAGGCGTTTTGTTTGGTCATGCGAGCTCCTCAATAATCCCATGCGGCAGGGTAGGGCAAATCTTCCCGAACCGACTGAAGCGTTCATGCCTCACATCGGCAGCCTACACATAGACTATTGCGTTGTAGTGAAAGTCACAGCGTCAAGGCACTGAATGTACACTTGTTCACTGAAATTTTAAACCGGGCCTGTTTATCGGTCCGTTCGGGTGCCTAAGACTGCCGCACTTTCGTCTTTCACGCCAGTCGCAGTTGGCTGATGGCGCGGCGCTATTGCACCCAACGCTGCAGGATTTGCTGCAAATCCGTGCGTTTGAACGGCTTGGCCAGGTAATCGTTCATTCCGGCGGCCAGGCAGAGTTCCCGATCGCCCTGCAAGGCGTTGGCGGTGAGGGCGATGATCGGCAGCTCGGCGCAGCCCGGCAGTTGGCGAATCTGGCGGGTGGCTTCGTAGCCGTCGATCAGCGGTAGCCGGCAATCCATCAGGATCGCGGTAAAAATCAGGCTCTCGGCGCTGCGGATCGCTTCGGCGCCGTCGGTGGCCAGGCTGACTTCAAAGCCCAGGCTGCGCAGCATGGCTTCGACCACGGTGCGGTTGACCGGGTTGTCTTCCACCAGCAGCACATGGCGGCCGTCGCCCGCGCTGGCTTTGCCTTCGGTGTTGGCGGCGATGGCCGGCACGCTGTGCTGGTCGATGGCCAGCGGGATTTCCAGGGTGAATACCGAACCGCGACCTTCTTCGCTCTGCGCGCGCAGGGTGCCGCCCATGCGTTCGGCCAGGGTGCGGGCGATGGGCAGGCCCAGGCCGGTGCCGCCGTAACGTCTTGAAATGGAACTGTCGGCCTGCTGGAACGCATCGAACATCAGTTCCAGGCGCTCGGCGGAAATGCCAATGCCGCTGTCGCGCACGGTGCAGGTGAACCACACCAGTTCATGGTCGAGGGGTTGCCAATGGGGCTCGACGCTGACGCTGCCGTGCTCGGTGAACTTGAGCGCGTTGCCCATCAGGTTCACCAGAATCTGGCGGATACGCGTCGGGTCGCCCTGCACGCGCAACGTGTCCAAGCCCGGCGGGATCGGCAGTTCGAGGCTCAGCCCGCGCTGCTGGGCGCTGTGCTGGAAGGCCTGGGCGCAGCTGTTGATCAGGTCTGCGAGGTTGAACGGAATGTGTTCCAGCTCCAGGGCCGCGCGTTCGATGCGCGAGAAGTCGAGGATGTCATTGATGACCTTGAGCAAATGTTCCGTGGACTCGGAGGCCAGCGCGGCATATTCGGTCTGCTCTTCGGTCATCTCGGTGGTTTCCAGCAACTGCAGCATGCCCAGCACGCCGTTCATCGGCGTGCGCAGCTCGTGGCTCATCATCGCCAGGAAGTCCGACTTGGCGTTGTTCGCCCGTTCGGCTTCCTCGCGGGTCTGGATCAGTTGCGCCATGGCCTGCTGCTGTTCGCGGCTGGCCTGGTTGAGGCCTTCGGCAAGGTTGTTGATGTGCCGCGAGAGGTCGCCCAGTTCGGAGTCATCGACAATCGGCAGCGGGGTCTTGTAGTCGCCTTGCTGGATCGCCTTGACTGCATTGCCCATCGCGCTGATCGGCTGCGACAGGCTGGCGGCCAGGCGCCGCGCGAGCAAAAAGGTGAACAGCAGGGCAAACAGCGCGAGCACGCCGGCCTTGAACAGAATCTCCTGTTGGCGCTGGCTGAAGGCATCGTTGGACATGCCGACGATCACCCGGCCCAGGTAGTCGGCACGCGGCGCCTTGGGTTCGTTGAGGTTGTCCTGGAAAAAGTCATTGCCCAATTGGATGTGTTGCAGGCGGATCGGGGCCTGGAACACTTTGACCGACAGCGAGCGGTCGTGGTTTTCCGACGGTTGCTCGACGTACACCAGGATGTTCTCGGCGCTGTCCTGGATCTCCAGGAAGCGCACATGGGGCGTGGCCAGCGTCGCGCGCAGCAGGCTGTCGAGCACGTCGTTGTTGCCGGAGATCACCCCGTATTCGGTGGCCGGGGCCAATTGGTTGGCGATCAACTGGCCGGTGTGGTCGAGTTCCTGGCGCAGGTCCTGGATCCGCACGAAGGTGAAGAAGCTGATCAACAGCAACGTCAGCAACAGCGCCGGCCCCAGGGTGATGAGCTGGGTGCGGGTGTTGATGTCCCAACGACGACGTAAGGTCATGGGCGTTGTTCTCCTTCGGCCAGGCGGGCGGCGACGTTGGCTTCGTCGACCTGTTCGATGCCCAGTGAGCGTGCGACTTGCGGGTTGCCCACGACTTTGAAACGCTCCGGGTACACGGCGCGCGGCCAGCCGGCCGGCGGGTGATCGAGCAGGCGGTCGAGCACGGCCAGCCAGTCGGTCTGGTCGCTGTAAGTACTGGCCAGGCTGCCGGCCTTGACGAAGCCGGCATTGGGCCCCACCAGCGGCAGTTGCCGGGCATAACTGCTGAGCAGCAGGTTCTTCGCGGTTTTCGGGTTGTATAACTGCGGGTCGTCAAGGCCGAGCAGCACATCGCTGTTTCTGAACAAATGCTGCAGCGGGCGACTGTCGTTAATGTCGTCCCAGCGCTGGGGCACGATCTCCAGGCCCATCGGCGCGGCGTACTGGCGCAACTCGCGGAGCAGGAATTCACTGTCGGCGCCGTAGAGCACGCCGATGCGGCGGGCCTGGGGCAGGATTGTGGCGATCAGCCGCAGTTGGCGCTCCAGCGGCGGGTCACTCCACAGCAGGCTGATTTTGCCCGGCACGCCCTGGCCCATGCGCTGGTGGGCCTGCAGGCGGCTGATGCGCAACACCAGGGTCGACGGCCCCTGGGCGTCTTGCAGGCGCCAGTCGAGGCTGGGCAGGTCCAACAGGATCAGGCGCGTATTGGCCGGTAGGCGGCTGGGCACGGGCAGGTTGGCGAGGGGGGTGAAGGTTACACGGTCGTCGGGGCGCTGCTGGGTGAGCGCCTGGACGAAGGCCTGCACTCCGGCGCCGTCTTCGGCGGCGGTCAGCAGGATATCGGCGCTCCAGGCCGGTACGCTGAGCAGCAGGCACAGCAGCAGCAGGCCGCGTTGCCAGCGTCTGGGGAGAGAGAGGAGGGTCATCCGTGACTGAGCGCCCATGTCAGAACTCTAACTCCGCGCTGAAGTAGAGCACTTGGCGATGGTCGTAGTTGTTGTCGGCCCAGGTGGTGGGCTGGTTGTCCAGGCGTTGTTGCAACATGCCGGCCAGTTCCACGTTGGCGTTGCCCAGGGCCATGCGCTTGGCGACCCGCAGGTCGACCCGTTCGAAGCGATAGCGGTTAAGGGCGTCGTCGCCATAGTAGAACAGGGCGCTGGACCAGCCTTGCCCCCATTCGCGCAACCAGCCGGCCGAACCGCTGTTGCGTGCGGTTTGCGCCTTGTCCAGCGGGTTGCTGGTGCTGGCGTCGACGTAAGCGTAGGTCAGCCGCAGGCGGTCGGCGTTGCTCATGCGCCAATCGAATTGGGATTCTGCGCCGGTAAAGCGCGAGCTGTTGGCGTTGCTGGCAATGTACTGATTGTTGCGCAGCGGCGAACTGATCATGTCGGTGATTTCGTCGTAGAACAGTTTCACGTCCATGTTCAGCCCGATGTCGGCAAAAAAGCCGTTATAGCCCAATTCGCGGGATTTCATCAGTTCTTTGTCGAGGTTGCCCGGACCGCGCGTGACCACGAAGTACTGCCCGGAATTCTGCCCGTAGGCCGGCGAGTCGAGGTTGGTGACGCGATAGCTCCAGTTGACGTTGTTCTCGAACATGTCCGGCGAACGGATCGCCTCGGAGTACACCGCGCGCAGGCCGTGGCGCGGGTTGATCAGGTAGTTGACTGCCACCCGCGGCGTCAGCGAGTTGCCGCTCAGGTGGGTGTCTTCGTACATGGCGCCGCCCTGCAGCAACCAGTGTTCGCTGGCGCGCCATTCAAGCTGGCCGAACAGGCGCCAGGTGGTGTCATCCAGAGTGCCGTTGAAATAGGTGTCGGAGTCGGCGCGGTCATAGCGATAGTTCATACCGCTGACCAGGCGCAGGCTGTCGGACAGGCTCAGGGTGTCCTGGATCTCCAGGTCGTAGCGGCTTTCGCGGGTGCTTTGGTCGATGTCGCCGCATACGCTCTGGCTGGCGCCGTTGCGCCATTGGTCCAATACTTGGTTGCCCAGTGCTTGTTCGTCGGCGCTGCCGGGAGGCGCAACACCTTGGCTGTAGGTGTCCATATGCCGGGCCAATCGCTCGGCATAATTGGGGTTGAGCTGCCACAGCCGGGTCAATTCCGGGCTGAACGACACCTTGGCGTCACAGGCTTTCCAGATCTGCCGGCGGTCCCATTGTTGGGCCGAGCCCTGGATATACAGGCTGTGTTCGGGATTGAAATCGAAATTCCAGCGCAGGGAGCCGGCATAGTCCTTGGCGGTAACGTCGGAATTGTTGCCGCCCTCGGTAATCCCGGCGAATACCGGCGTGTAGGTATAAGGACGCTGGTTGGTCCCTTCCTTGGCATTCAGTTGCCAGTCGATGCTCTGTAGTGTGTTCAGCGTCTGGCTCACCGCCAGGCTGAAGCGGTTGAGACGCCGGCCGTCACGACGGTCGGCGCCCACCGCGTTGCTGTCAAAGCCATCGTCCTGCTGCCCGGACATCGACAGGCGCAGGTCGCCGGTTTCCCAGCCTACGCCCTGGCTGGCATAGAAGTCGTTGATCCCGCGTTCGCCGCGTACCACTTTTACCCTTGAACCGTGGCTGTCGGCCGGTGAGCGCGTGAGGATATTCACCACAGCCATCAACGCATTGGCGCCGTAGCTGACGGTGTTGGGCCCGCGGAACACTTCGATGCGCTCGATGTCTTCCATGGCCACCGGAATATCGCTCCAGTCCACCGTGGCCAGGCCTGCGCGGTACACCGAGCGGCCGTCGATCAAGACCTGCATGCGTCGCGCATCGCTGGCATTGGTGCCGTGGTAGTTCACCGCCGCCTGGTTGCCGCTGGTGTAGCCGACCATCATGCCCGGCACCAGCCGCAGCAACTCAGCGATGTCCCGCGCGCCGCTGGCCTTGATCAGTTCGCTGTCGATCACGGTCATGCTGCCGGGCACGGCGGCGGCCGATTGTTTGAGGCGAGTGGCAGTCAGCACCTGTGGCAGCGGTTGGTTGTCGAGGAACAGGTCGTCGGCGAACACCGCGCCGCTGCACAACAGCATCAACCACAACGATGAACGGGGAGGAGGGCCCAAATACACGGCACGGCCTTGATAATTACGGATAGCCGACCATGTTAACCGAGGCCGGGCCATTTGCCAGTCGTCGCCTTTGCAATTACCCCGCGTCGCTATGGCATTTTCCGACAGGCGTGTGAATTGATACGGGGGCTGGCCGCAAGCGGGGGGCTCCGTATAATGCGGCCATCGCCACTGGTATGGATTAACGGATTGCATATGACTGAACAGCGCCCTATTGCGGTCCTGGGAGGCGGAAGTTTTGGTACCGCCGTGGCTAACCTGCTGGCTGAGAACGGTCATGCGGTGCGCCAGTGGATGCGCGATCCCGAACAGGCCGAGGCCATTCGCGTCCATCGAGAAAACCCTCGTTACCTTAAAGGCATCAAGATTCATCCGGCGGTCGAGCCGGTCACCGACTTGCAGGCGACCCTGGAGGCCTGCGAGCTGTGTTTCGTCGCGCTGCCTTCGAGTGCGTTGCGTTCGGTACTCGCGCCTCACGCCGAACGCCTGGCGGGCAAGCTGCTGGTCAGTTTGACCAAGGGCATCGAGGCGCACACCTTCAAGCTGATGAGCGAAATCCTCGAAGAGATCGCCCCGCAGGCGCGCATCGGCGTGCTGTCCGGGCCGAACCTGGCGCGGGAAGTGGCCGAACATGCGCTGACCGCCACCGTGATCGCCAGTGAAGATGAAGCACTGTGTGAGCGGGTCCAGGCCGTGCTGCATGGGCGCACCTTCCGCGTGTACGCCAGTGGCGATCGCTTCGGCGTCGAGCTGGGCGGTGCGCTGAAAAACGTCTACGCGATCATTGCCGGGATGGCGGTGGCGCTGGGCATGGGCGAGAACACCAAGAGCATGCTGATTACCCGCGCGCTGGCGGAAATGACCCGCTTCGCGGTGAGCCAGGGCGCCAACCCGATGACGTTCCTGGGCCTGGCGGGCGTGGGCGACCTGATCGTCACCTGCTCGTCGCCGAAAAGCCGTAACTATCAGGTCGGTTTCGCCCTCGGCCAGGGCCTGAGCCTGGAAGACGCCGTGGCGCGCCTGGGCGAAGTGGCCGAAGGGGTCAATACCCTCAAGGTGCTCAAGGCCAAGGCCCAGGAGGCCGGCGTGTACATGCCGCTGGTCGCCGGGTTGCACGCGATCCTGTTTGAAGGGCGCACCCTGAATCAGGTCATCGAGTTGCTGATGCGCGCCGAGCCGAAAACCGATGTCGACTTTATTTCCACCAGTGGTTTCAACTGAGGAACGCGTCATGAACGATCCGAAAGCAGCTCCCAAGTACGAGTCCATCGCCCTGCGCATCTTGTGGATGCTGGTGTTTGCCCTGGTGTGGCAAGTGGCGCAATTCCTGCTCGGTGCGTTGGTGGTGGTGCAACTGATTTACCGGTTGGTCTACGGCGCGCCGAACCTGGGCCTGATGAATTTTGGCGACAGCCTGAGCCAGTTCCTCGCGCAGATCGGCCGCTTCGGCAGTTTCCACACCGAGCAAAAGCCCTGGCCATTCGCCGACTGGCCGACGCCGCGTGCGCCGGAAGGCGAAGCCGCCCACAGCGTGCCGCCAGCACCGCACCCGGTGCGCGATGAAGAGCCAAAACTGTGAAACTGTGGATTTTGCGGCACGGTGAGGCCCAAGCGCATGCCCGCACCGATGCCGAGCGCGAGCTGACCGAGCATGGCCGCGCCGAAGTCTTGCGCAGCGCGGCGCACCTGATCGGCCAGCCCATCAGCGCGATCATTGCCAGCCCGTATGTACGGGCGCAGCAGACCGCGCAGTTGGTGCGTGAAGCGCTGGGCTTCGTGCCGGACATCCGCACCGTGCCCTGGCTGACACCGGACGGCAATCCGCAGCAGGTGCTGGAAAAGCTCGACACGGATGAGAATGTGCTGCTGGTCAGCCATCAGCCGCTGGTCGGCAGCCTGATCAGCTTTTTGCAGCATGGTCATCAGCGTCAACCGCTGCCGATGTACACCGCCAGCCTGGCGGAGTTGGAGGGGGAATGCCCGCTGGCGGGGCTGATGAGCCTGGTCAGTGTGAAACATCCGTAGGCGCTTTCACTGCTTTGTGTGTGCTATATAGTCAGCCGAGCAAGTGCTTGGTTGGCTATCATCGGACCACAAAGGAGCGCGTCCCATGCCCGTCGCTTTTCGTTTGCCGTTGCAGGTCTTCTTCGAACGTGAAGCGCGGCATCCGCGCAAACCCTTCCTGGTGCAGCCCGTCGGCGGCGACGAGGTACAGACCCTCACTTGGGCCGAGGTCGGCCACCAGGCCCGCTGCGCCGCGCATTGGCTGCGTGCGAGGGAACTGCCCCAGGGTTCGCACGTAGCCCTGATCTCGAAAAATTGCGCGCACTGGATCATCGCTGACCTGGCCATCTGGATGGCCGGGCATGTCTCGGTGCCGCTCTATCCCAACCTCACCGCCGATTCCGTCGCCCATGTGCTGAAGCACTCCGAGGCGGCGCTGGTGTTCATCGGCAAGCTCGATGACTGGCCCGCCATGGCGCCCGGGGTTCCGGCCGACGTGCCCACCATCGGCCTGCCGCTGTGTCCGGCGGGCGACTTGGATTTCAGCTGGGCCGAGCTGCAAGCCTGTTCACCGATCCAGGATCAGCCGCTACCTGCCGCGTCGGATCTGGCCACCATCATCTACACCTCCGGCACCACCGGCCTGCCCAAGGGCGTGATGCACAGCTTCGGCGCCCTGGGCTTTGCCGCCACCGGAGGCACCGAATTGTTCGGCCTGGGGGAGGGTGACCGGCTGCTGTCGTACCTGCCCTTGTGCCATGTGGCGGAGCGGATGTTTGTGGAATTGGCGGCGATCTATACCGGGCAAACCGTGTATTTCGCCGAAAGCCTTGAGACTTTTCTGCGGGACCTGCGTCGGGCACGGCCGACGGCGCTGTTCGGGGTGCCGCGTATCTGGACCAAATTCCAGATGGGCGTCTACGGCAAGATCCCGGCGACGCGCCTGGAGCGCCTGTTGCGGCTGCCCTTTATCGGCAAACGCGTGGGCCGCAAGGTGCTGGCCGGCCTGGGCCTGGACGCGTTACGCATTGCGCTGTCCGGCGCGGCGCCGGTGCCCGAAGCCTTGTTGCGCTGGTATCAGCGCCTGGGCCTGGATGTGCTGGAGGTGTACGGCATGACCGAGAGTTGCGGCTATTCCCATGTGTGTCGCCCCGGCCAGCAGACAATCGGCTGGATCGGCCTGCCATGCCCGGGCGTTGAAGTGCGTATCGACCCGCTCGGCGAAGTGCAGGTGCGCAGTGGCGCGACCATGCTCGGTTACTTCAAGGACCCGGAAAAAACCGCCGAAACCCTCACCCCGGACGGCTTCCTGCGCACCGGCGACAAGGGCGAGCAGGACGCCGAGGGCCGTCTGCGCCTGACCGGGCGCCTCAAGGAAATCTTCAAGACCAGCAAGGGCAAGTACGTGGCCCCGGCGCCAATCGAAAACCGCCTGGCCGAACATGCACGGATCGAACAGGTGTGTGTGGTCGGCGACGGCCTGCCTGCGCCGATGGGCCTGTGCGTGCTGTCGGCGGCGGGCCCGGCGGATGCGCGCCAGGCCTTGCACGGCAGCCTTGAACGCTGGCTGGAGCAGGTCAACGCGGCGTTGGACAAGCATGAGCGCCTGCGTCAATTGGTGGTGGTGAAAGACAGTTGGGCGGTGGAAAACGGCTTCCTGACACCGACCTTGAAGATCAGGCGCAATGTCATCGAATCGACCTACGGCCCACAGTTTCAGGTGTGGAGCGAGCGCACCGAAGTCATTCTGTGGCAGGATTAGGGCCATCATATAACCAATAGGGACAACGGTATGAGCCTGTGGCGCACCCAACCCAATATCGAACAACTCAACGCTCTGCAGAAAAACACCATCGGTGAAGTGCTGGACATTCGCTTCGAAAGTTTCGACGAAGAATCCCTGACCGCCAGCATGGTGGTCGATCAGCGTACCCATCAGCCCTACGGCCTGCTGCACGGCGGCGCGTCGGTCGTGCTGGCCGAAAGCGTCGGCTCCATGGCGGCCTACCTGTGCATCGATGCGAGCAAGTTCTATTGCGTCGGCCTCGAGGTCAATGCCAACCACCTGCGCGGGGTGCGCAGCGGGCGGGTGACGGCGGTGGCGAGGGCGATTCATATCGGCCGCACCACCCAGGTGTGGGACATCCGCCTGACCAACGATGATGGCAAGTCCAGCTGCGTCTCGCGCCTGACCATGGCCGTAGTGCCCCTGGGCGAGAACCCGCCGGCGCGATAGGCGTGGCGTGAGTGTCATCATTCCTGGCGGTTACGGTCATTGCCGTAACGGTCGGGCGTGGTGACAATCAATGTCTGTTTTTATAGATGGAACCGGTATGTCGCAGCACGTGTTTTTTGCCCACGCCAATGGCTTCCCTTCGGCTACCTACGGCAAGTTGTTTGCCGGCCTGGCCCCGGAATATACCGTCGCGCACCTGCCGCAGCACGGCCACGATCCACGGTTTCCGGTGGACGACAACTGGCAGAACCTGGTGGACGAACTGATCCACCATCTGCAACAGCAGCCCGAGCCGGTGTGGGGCGTGGGCCATTCCCTGGGCGGCGTGTTGCATTTGCACGCGGCCATGCGCTGCCCGCAGTTGTATCGCGGCGTGGTGATGCTCGACTCGCCGGTGCTGACCCGTGCCGACCGCTGGGTGATCCGCGCCGCCAAGCGCTTTGGTTTTATCGACCGCCTCACCCCGGCCGGGCGCACCCTGGGCCGCCGTGAAGAATTCGCCGACCTGGACGCCGCGCGCAGTTACTTCGCCGGCAAGACCCTGTTTCGCGGCTTCGACCCGGAATGCTTCGACGCTTACCTGCAACATGGCCTGTATCAGGTCGGCGATCGCCTGCGCCTGCGTTTCGATCCGGCCACTGAAATCAGTATCTACCGGGGCGTGCCCCATACCAGCCCGGGCCAGGTGCGCCAGTTGAAAGTGCCGCTGGCGGTGGTGCGCGGGCGCCAGAGCCGGGTGGTGATGCGCCACCACGCCAGCGGCGTCGGGCGCCTGCCCATGGGAGAAATGCTCACCATGCCCGGCGGCCACATGTTCCCCCTCGAACGCCCCCAGGACACCGCGATCTTGCTCAAGCAACTGTTCGCCCGTTGGGAAGCCCGCGAGCGCAGTTGCGCATGAGTACGCCGGTCGAAGAAGTGCGCCTGAGCCTGCCGCATATCGAATTGGCCGCGCATCTGTTCGGTCCCGAAGACGGTCTGCCGGTGATCGCCTTGCATGGCTGGCTGGACAACGCCAACAGCTTCGCGCGGTTGGCGCCGAAACTGCAGGGCATGCGTATCGTCGCCCTCGACATGGCCGGCCACGGGCATTCGGCGCATCGTCCGACGGGGGCCGGTTATGCCTTGTGGGATTACGTCCACGATGTGCTGCAGGTCGCCGAACAACTGGGCTGGAAACGTTTTGCATTACTTGGCCATTCCCTCGGCGCCATCGTCTCTCTGGTATTGGCCGGTGCCTTGCCGGAGCGGGTGACGCACCTGGGTTTGATCGACGGTGTGATCCCGCCGACCGCCTCCGGCGAGAACGCCGCCGAACGCCTGGGCATGGCGTTGCAGGCGCAATTGAACCTGCAGGGCAAGCGCAAGCCGGTCTACAGCAACCTTGATCGCGCCGTCGAAGCGCGGATGAAAGGGCTGGTGGCCGTCAGCCGCGAAGCTGCTGAACTGCTGGCCCAGCGCGGGTTGATGCCGGTGCCGGGCGGTTACACCTGGCGAACGGACAGCCGCTTGACCCTGGCATCGCCGATGCGTCTGACCGACGAGCAAGCCATGGCTTTCGTGCGCCGCGTAGGTTGTCCTACTCAACTGGTGGTCGCCGCTGACGGCATGCTGGCGAGACATCCCGAATTGCTTTCCCAGCTACCGTTTACCGTGACGACCCTGCCCGGTGGCCATCATTTGCACTTGAATGACGAGGCGGGCGCGGTCCTTGTTGCAGACTGTTTCAATCGGTTCTTCTCTGCACCTTGACTTGGCGCGGTCAACTGCCGAGGCTGGGCGGATTGAAAGGGAGTCAACCATGAACGATCTCAACACCGATCTTGAAACTGCTGCGACCTCCGATGGCCAGGGCTCAACTATCCGATGAGCGTGCGTAAAGGCTGTATCCGTGCCCTCGGGCTGTGTGTGTTCAGCCCGTTGGTGTTCGCCGCCGATGTTCCGGGTAGCCAGGACTTGCCCGCCGTGGCCCGTCAGGTCGACGCGCAAATCGTCGATTATCGTCCCGCCGAAGAAAAAGAGCGCATCTACCCCATGGGCGCGATCCGCAAGATCAGCGGCCAGTTGCGTTACGAAGCCCAGGCCACCGCGCGCGGCCAGGCCACCGCCATCACCTATGAACTGCCCGCCGAGCACACCTCCAGCGCTGCGTTCACCGCCACGCGCGAAGCGCTGCAGCAGCAGGGCGCGCAGCTGTTGTTCTGGTGCCAGGCCCGTGACTGCGGTGAAAGCAGCCTGTGGGCCAATGAAGTGTTCGGTAATGCCAAGTTGGTCGGCGCCGATGGCCAGCAGGAATACCTGCTGTTGCGTCTGGCCGCCCCGCAGGACAATTCCCTGGTGGCGTTGTACGGCATCACCCGCGGCAATCGCCGGGCTTACCTGCATGTCGAACAGATCGATGCCGACGCCCCGCTCGGGGAACTGCTGCCGACCTCCGCCACGCTGTTGCGCGAACTCAAAAGCACCGGTGAGCTGGATTTCCCGGCTTTGGGTGCAGACCCCGATGCCACCTGGTTGACCCTGATTTCTCGCGGTTTGAACCTCGACACCACCCTGCGTGTCAGTTTGACCGGCCCCCATGCCGAAGCGTGGCGCCAGGCCCTGATTGACAAGGGCGTGCGGGCCGCACGCCTGGAAACCGGTACCGAGCCAGCCAAAGGCCTGCACCTGCATCTGATACGCTGACCGAAACAGGGCGAACGGACCCGCGCCGTTCGCCTAAACTGACTGCCTTCAGCCTTTTCCTAGAGAAACTCCATGCTCAATAACGATCGCCTGCTGGTGCAAATCCTGCTGCTGGTGCTGTTCGGTGCCAGCTTCTGGGTGATGGCGCCGTTCTGGTCGGCGCTGTTCTGGGGGGCGGTGCTGGCGTTTGCCAGTTGGCCGCTGATGGTGTTGCTGACCCGCTGGCTGGGCGGCCGCGAATCCCTGGCCGCTGGCATCCTGACCTTGGGCTGGATGCTGCTGGTGGCGGTGCCGCTGGTATGGCTGGGGTTCAACCTCGCGGACCATGTGCGCGACGCGGTGACGTTGATCAAGGATATTCAGGTCGACGGTTTGCCGGCGGCGCCGGCCTGGTTGGGGTCGATTCCCTTTGTCGGAGAACGGCTGGTGGCGATGTGGGACAGCATCGACCAGCAGGGCGCGGCGCTGATGGTCAGCCTCAAGCCGTACCTGGGGCAGGTGGGCAACTGGCTGCTGGCGCGCAGCGCGCAGATCGGCGGCGGCATCCTGGAGCTGACCCTCAGCCTGGTGTTCGTGTTCTTTTTCTACCGTGACGGGCCGCGCCTGGCGATGTTCGTCCACCGCCTGCTGGAGCGCTTGATCGGCGAACGTGCCGGTTACTACATCGAACTGGTGGCCGGCACCGTGCAGCGCGTGGTCAATGGCGTGATCGGTACGGCCGCCGCCCAGGCCGTGCTCGCGCTGATCGGCTTCCTGATCGCCGGGGTGCCGGGCGCGCTGGTGCTGGGTATCGTCACGTTCCTGCTCAGCCTGATCCCCATGGGGCCGCCGCTGGTGTGGATTCCGGCCACGGCCTGGCTGGCGTGGAAGGGCGATTACACCTACGCAGTGTTCCTCGGCGTGTGGGGCACGTTCATCATCAGCGGCGTGGACAACGTGCTCAAGCCGTACCTGATCAGCCGTGGCGGTAACCTGCCGCTGGTGATCGTGTTGCTCGGGGTATTCGGCGGCCTGATCGCGTTTGGCTTCATCGGCCTGTTTATCGGCCCGACCTTGCTCGCCGTGGCGTACAGCCTGCTGATGGATTGGAGCGCGACCCAGGCCCAGAGCCGCCGCGAAGACGAACCGCTGTAGCTGAGTGGCCAAGATTTATGGGGGAGCTGGCCGGCGTTGGCCGTCAGGCGCGGGGCAACCACATCACGGCGGTCAACCCGCCGCCCGGGGTTTCCTCCAGGCTCAACCGTCCGCCCAGGCGTTCCACCGCGTCCTTGGCGATGGTCATGCCCAGGCCCACGCCGCCGGAGTTGCGGTTGCGCGAGCCTTCCAGCCGATAGAACGGTTCGAACACCGCCTCGCGCTTGTCGGCGGCAATCCCGGGGCCGTGGTCAATCACGCGGATGGTCAGGGCCTCGCGGCTGTCCTCCAGTTCCACGCGCGCGCTGCCGGCGTAGCGCAAGGCGTTGTCGATCAGGTTGTTGAGGCATGAACGCAACGCCATCGGCTGCACCTGCAAAGGCGCACAGGTGCCGGCACATTGCACATTGGAACCTTGGTCCTGGGCGTTCTCACTGATCGACTCCACCAGCGCCTGCACATCCAGCCAGTGCCGGCTTTCGCTGGTGCGTTGTTCGTGCAGGTAGCTCAAGGTGGCGTCGAGCATGCCGATCATGTCGTTCAGGTCCTGGCGCATCTGGCCTTGCAGCTTGGCGTCTTCGATCTGCTCCAGGCGCAGCTTGAGGCGCGACAGCGGGGTGCGCAGGTCATGGGAGACCGCGCCGAGCATGCGCGCGCGCTGACCGACTTGTTCGCGAATACGTTTTTGCATCAGGTTGAAGGTTGACGCGGCCTGCTGGGCTTCGCGGGGGCCCGATTCGTCGAGAGGCGGGCTGTCGAGGTCCAGGCTCAAGCGCTCGGCGGCCTCACTCAGGCGCTGGATCGGCCGGCTCAACAATTTGGCGCCATACCAGGCGGCGATGATCAACGAGAAAAACTGAAACGTCAGCGGCACCACCGGGCCGCCAAACCATGGGCGAGGGCGTTTAGGCAGCGGCCTCATCGTGCCGTCCGGTTGCTCGACGAAGGTGTCCTTGCGCGGTGGCGGAGGCGGGTCATAGTGGTGGAACCAGAAAAATGCCAACGCATGGGCCAGTACAATCGCCAACAGCAACACTCCGAACAAGCGGCCGAACAGCGTGTTGAGGGCGTTGCGCATCAGCCGATATCCCGTGCGTCGAACAGATAGCCTTCACCGCGCACGGTCTTGATCAACTGCGGTGCTTTGGGGTCATCGCCCAGCTTCTGGCGCAGGCGCGAGACCAGCAGGTCAATGCTGCGATCGAAGGCCTCGATGGAACGACCGCGGGCCGCATCCAGCAACTGTTCGCGGCTCAACACCCGGCGCGGCCGCTCGATAAACACCCACAGCAGGCGGAACTCGGCGTTGGACAGCGGCACCACCAGGCCATCGTCGGCCACCAATTGGCGCAACACGCTGTTGAGCCGCCAGTTATCGAAGCGGATATTGGCGCGCTGCTCGGTGCGGTCGTCGCGCACCCGGCGCAGGATGGTCTGGATGCGCGCCACCAATTCACGCGGCTCGAACGGCTTGGACATATAGTCGTCGGCGCCCAGTTCCAGGCCGATGATGCGGTCGGTGGGTTCGCAGCGGGCGGTGAGCATCAGGATCGGAATGTCCGACTCGGCGCGTAGCCAGCGGCACAGTGACAGGCCGTCTTCGCCCGGCAGCATCAGGTCGAGCACCACCACATCAAAGGTTTCGGCTTGCATCGCCACGCGCATCGCGGTGCCGTCGGTGACGCCGGTGGCGAGAATATTGAAGCGCGCCAGGTAGTCGATCAGCAGTTCGCGGATCGGCACATCGTCGTCGACAATCAGCGCGCGGGTGTTCCAGCGCTTTTCATCGGCGCTCACCGCGTTTTTTTGCTCGTCGTTCAGCGGGACGGAAGTATGCATAGTGCGATCATCTGCCTGGTGGTAGCGGTCAGCATAGGCGCCCAGCCCCATGGCTGGTAGTGCTGGTCGGTGGGTCGTGCGGGCGAGGCTAGCGGTAGGGCGTGTTGAGGGCATGTCGTGAATGTATCTGCTTTGATACAAATAGCCGAAAGGTCCGCCTGAGTGCGCTTGGTCAGTATTTACCGATCATCGGATCCCGCAACGGCGTCGCTTGCGCTACAATCCGCGCCGATTTCGACTTGCCTGAGAGCCCATTCCAATGTCCGTCTGCCAGACTCCTATCATCGTCGCCCTGGATTACCCCACCCGTGACGCCGCACTGAAGCTGGCTGACCAGTTGGACCCGAAGCTGTGTCGGGTCAAGGTCGGCAAGGAACTGTTCACCAGTTGCGCCGCGGACATCGTCGGCACGCTGCGTGACAAAGGTTTCGAGGTGTTCCTCGACCTGAAATTCCACGACATCCCCAACACCACCGCGATGGCGGTCAAGGCTGCCGCCGAAATGGGCGTGTGGATGGTCAATGTACACTGCTCCGGCGGCCTGCGCATGATGGCCGCCTGCCGTGAAGTGTTGGAACAGCGCAGCGGCCCTAAACCCTTGCTGATCGGTGTGACCGTGCTGACCAGCATGGAGCGCGAAGACCTGGCCGCGATCGGCCTGGATATCGAACCTCAGGAGCAAGTGCTGCGCTTGGCGGCCCTGGCGCAAAAAGCCGGCCTCGATGGCCTGGTCTGTTCGGCGCTGGAAGCCCGGGCGCTCAAGACCGCCCACCCGTCGCTGCAATTGGTCACCCCGGGGATTCGCCCGGCGGGCAGCGCCCAGGATGACCAGCGCCGTATCCTCACGCCGCGTCAGGCCCTGGACGCCGGCTCGGACTACCTGGTGATCGGCCGCCCGATCAGCCAGGCGGCGGACCCGGCCAAGGCATTGGCGGCAGTCGTCGCCGAGATCGCCTGATCGATCACCGATCAACCATGTGGGAGGGAGCAAGCCCCCTCCCACATTGACATCTGCTGTGTATCAGCTGACTTTGAGCACCAGCTTGCCGAAGTTCTCCCCGTTGAACAGCTTCATCAGCGTCTCCGGGAACGTCTCCAGTCCCTCCACAATGTCTTCCTTGCTCTTGAGCTTGCCCTGCGCCATCCAGCCGGCCATTTCCTGCCCGGCGGCGGCAAAGTTCGCCGCGTGATCCATCACCACGAAGCCTTCCATGCGTGCGCGATTGACCAGCAATGACAGGTAGTTGGCCGGGCCTTTTACCGCGTCCTTGTTGTTGTACTGGCTGATCGCACCGCAGATCACTACGCGGGCTTTGAATGCCAGGCGGCTGAGCACGGCGTCGAGAATGTCGCCGCCGACGTTATCGAAATACACATCCACGCCCTTGGGGCACTCGCGCTTGAGCGCGGTGGGCAGGTCTTCGTGTTTGTAATCGATGGCGGCGTCGAAGCCCAGTTCATCCACCAGGAATTTGCACTTGTCGGCGCCACCGGCAATACCCACCACACGGCAGCCTTTGATCTTGGCGATCTGCCCGGCAATGCTGCCCACCGCCCCGGCCGCGCCGGAAATCACCACGGTTTCGCCGGCCTTGGGTGCGCCGGTCTCGAGCAGGGCGAAGTAGGCGGTCATGCCGGTCATGCCCAGCGCCGACAGGTAGCGCGGCAGGGGCGCAAGCGTGGGGTCGACCTTGTAGAAACCACGCGGCTCGCCGAGGAAGTAATCCTGCACCCCCAGGGCGCCGTTCACGTAGTCCCCGACGGCGAATTTAGGGGTGTTCGAGGCGATTACCTTGCCTACACCCAGCGCCCGCATCACTTCGCCGATGCCGACGGGCGGAATGTAGGATTTGCCCTCATTCATCCAGCCGCGCATGGCCGGGTCGAGGGACAGGTATTCGTTGCGCACCAGCACCTGCCCATCCTGTGGCGTGCCCACCGGCACTTCCTGGTAGGTGAAGGTCTCCCGCGTGGCCGCGCCGACCGGGCGTTTGGCGAGCAGGAACTGGCGGTTGGTCTGGGCAGTCATGGCAAGGACTCTTGAGAAATGAAGCCTGATTGATAGACCCATAATGGCCTGCGAGCAAGGTCGGCCGAGGACTGCGAATGCTTGGCGATAGGCTTCGATGATAGTCAGCCGGGCGGTCTTATCATTGTGATTCATGCAGCGCTAACCGGCCTTCTGATAGTGCTGACGCGCCCGTGTCGGGCTTGGCTAGACTCGGCCCACGGCTATCTCTCCCATAGGACATCCCCCATGAGCATGACGTTTTCCGGCCAGGTCGCCCTGGTCACCGGCGCCGCCGCCGGTATTGGCCGCGCCACCGCGCTGGCGTTTGCCGCCGAAGGTTTGAAGGTAGTGGTTGCCGACCTCGACGTAGCGGGCGGCGAAGGCACTGTCGCGCTGATCCGCGAGGCCGGTGGCGAGGCGCAGTTCGTGCGCTGCAACGTCACCCTGGAAGCCGATGTGCAGCAATTGATGGCGCAGACCGTCGCCGCGTATGGCCGCCTGGACTACGCCTTTAACAACGCCGGGATCGAGATCGAGAAAGGCAAGTTGGCGGACGGCACCCTCGATGAGTTCGACGCGATCATGGGCGTCAACGTCAAGGGCGTGTGGTTGTGCATGAAGTACCAATTGCCGTTGCTGCTGGCCCAGGGCGCTGGTGCGATCGTCAACACCGCGTCGGTGGCGGGGCTGGGCGCCGCGCCGAAGATGAGCATCTATGCCGCGTCCAAGCACGCGGTGATCGGCCTGACCAAATCGGCGGCCATCGAGTACGCGAAAAAGAACATCCGCGTCAACGCGGTATGCCCGGCCGTGATCGACACCGACATGTTCCGCCGTGCCTATGAAGCTGACCCGCGCAAAGCCGAATTCGCCGCGGCCATGCACCCGGTCGGGCGCATCGGCAAGGTCGAGGAAATTGCCAGTGCGGTGTTGTACCTGTGCAGTGACGGTGCGGCGTTCACCACCGGCCACGCCCTGGCGGTGGACGGCGGCGCCACCGCGATCTAGGACTCCAAGCCGCACCTCATTCGAAAAAGTTTGAGGTGCTGTGGGGCATTTCCATAGCTGGCAAAACGCCGTGATCCAATGTGTATCAGGAGGTAAATAAGTCAATAAAATCAATACTTTAGTTACTGTTGGCGACCGGTTGGAGCGGGCTTCTGTGCTTAACTGTTTTGGGTTGAATAACAGATAGTTAAGTGAGTGGCTCATGGATTTAGGGATCGATCGACAAGCCCTTGTACCGGTGGTGCAGCAAATCGTCAGCGCGGTGGCGGAATGGATTCGCAAGAGCGGGGTCAGCCCCGGTACACGCTTGCCGTCCATCCGCCAACTGGCCCTCGACAACCTGCTCAGCCAGTCCAGCGTGATCGAGGCATTCGAGCGCATGGAGGCCCAGGGCCTGCTGACCTCGAAGCAGGGCTCCGGGTTTGTGGTGGCGCAGCCGCCAGTGGCTCAGGAACGCCACTGGTATGAAGGCGCGGAGCGAGAGTGGGGCGCTTTCACCGACAGCCCGTTGGGCGAGTTGAAACTCGGCTGCGGTTGGCTGCCGGACGCCTGGCGCGAAAGCGATGACATCAGCTACGCGATCCGCGAAGTCAGCCGCATCGATACCGGCGGCCTGTTCAACTACAGCACGCCACTGGGGCTGCCGGCGCTGCGCGAGCAACTGCTCAAGCGCCTGACCCAGATTCACGTGGCCACCAGCCTCGACCGCATTCTCACCACCCATGGCGCCAGCCATGCCCAGGACCTGCTGATCCGCACCTTGCTCAAGGCCGGCGACACGGTGGTCGTGGAAACCCCCGGTTATGGCAACCTCTTTCGTCAGTTGGCCTTCCACGGCGTCACGCTGCTGGAAGTGCCGCGTACCCAGGGCGGCCCGGACGTCCCGGCGCTGGAAGCCCTGCTGCGTCGCCATCGTCCCAAGTGCCTGTTTATCAACAGCCTGTATCACAACCCCACCGGCACCAGCCTGTGCCGCAAGGTGGCCGAGCGTTTGCTGGCGCTGGCGCACAGCGAAGACTTTCTGATCATCGAAGAAGATGTCTACGCCGACCTGCAACACGCCAGTTGCACGCGGCTCTCGGCGCTGCCCCATGATGACCGGGTGATCTATGTCTCGAGTTTTTCCAAGACCCTCAGCAGTGCCCTGCGCGTCGGCTACCTCAGCGCCAGTTCGCCGATCATTGCGCAATTGGTACACCTCAAGACACTCACCGGCATCGGCACCTCGCGTTTTGCCGAAGCGGTGATGGCCACGTTGCTGGCCAACGGCACCTATCGCAAATGGGTGCAGCGCCTGCGCAAACGCCTGAACGCGCAAATGGCCGCGACCTTGCAGGTGCTGGAGGATGAGGAATGGCAGGTGTTCGCCGTGCCCGCCGGCGGCATGTTTGTCTGGGCGCGGCCTCGCATGGCCGACCGTTCACGCTTGCAGGCGTGTGCGCGGCAACTCGGCGTGTTGATGTCGCCGGGGGCGCTGTTCAGCCCCACGGGTGAACACAGCGAGTGGCAGCGCATCAATGTGGCCTATGCTGCTGATCAGCGGGCCCTGGCGTTGTTCCGCGCCGCGGGGCCTGCCAGATCGACCTCGACCATTCTGAAAACGACGAGTGTGTAGCTTTTTGCCATTATTGTGGCGCCAACGACTTGTGTTCAGGGCCTTGGGGTTGCGAATCTCGCTGCTGGGAAACCGGACTTGATGGCATCCGCCATTGCAAGAGGATTCAAGTGCAATGATTTCGGCCGTGCAACGACGTTTCGCCAACCTCGGTATGGCGAAAAAACTGGGTTTGGGCTTCAGCCTGGTGCTGCTGTTGACTGCGTTGGTCGCAGCGATTGGCGTGTGGTCCCTGCAAACCGTTGGCCTGCGTTTCGAGGGCCTCAAGAGCATGTCTTCGCTCAACAGCGGGCTGCTCAAGGTGCGTTTGATCGAGCAGGACTACGCGCTGCACGCCGACCCCAAGTCCGTCGACGCCCTGCATGAGCAAGTCGACGCCTTGGCCGCCCTGGCCGCCAGCCTCAAGGCCGAGTCTGCGACCAACGTGCCGTTGATGACCGAGGTCGAACAGGCCCTGGCGGCTTACCGCAAGGCGTTCGATGAGTTCGTCGAACTGACCCAGACCAAGGACCTGGCACTGGAAATGGCCAGTTGGTCGGTGTCCAGCGTGGCCAATAACCTCGATGTGTTGCAGGCCGGCCTGGCCGACGATGGCGCCTATGGCCTCAAGGAAAGCCAGGGCAAGGAGGGCGCCGAGTTTATCGAGCAGGCGGGGCAGGTCAGCCAGGTTTCGCGGTTGATGCTGCAAGCCATGAACGAGGCCCATGTGCGCCTCGATCAGAGCCGCAAAGGGCAGGAAGACAACGCCGAACAAGGCAAGATCGAACAGGCCGAGCAGGCGCTGGCCCAGGTCGAATTACTGAAGACCTCGGTCAAGGACGCCGGTTACCAGACGGTGCTCAATGAGGTCGGCGGGCATATCGCTGCGTTCAATGAAAAGCTCGGCGAATACACCGGCCTGCTGGCCCAGGAAAAAGTGGTCTACAAACAATTGCATGATCGCGCCGACCAAGTGGTCGGCCGCGTCGACCAGGCGTATGCCGCCGAAGATCAGTCGATGCAGGCGCAGTTGAAGAAAAGCGCGCTGCTGATTATCGGCTCCTCGGCCCTGGCGCTGTTGATGGGCTTGATTGCGGCCTGGGTGATTACCCGGTTGATCGTCGCGCCGCTGCGCCGGGTGATCGCGGTGGCCCAGCAGATCGCAGCCGGCGATTTGAGTGGGCGCATGGACGTCAGCCGCCGCGATGAAATCGGCCAGTTGATGCAGGCGATGCAACAGATGGGCAGCGGCTTGAGCGATATGGTCAGCAGGCTGCAAGCGGGCATCGAGCAATTGGCCAGTTCGGCGCATTCGCTGTCCAGCGTCACCGAGCAGACCAACATCGAGGTCAGCAGCCAGAAGGAAGAAACCGAGCAGGTCGCCACGGCGATGAACCAGATGACCGCCACGGTCCACGATGTGGCGCGCAACGCCGAAGAGGCCGCACAGGCTGCGCAGACCGCCGATGACAAAGTCGACAGCGGCCAGCAGGTGGTGCGCCAGAGTTTGCAGCGCATCGAACAGCTGGCCACGTCCAGCACCAGCGCGAGCGCCAGCATCGACAGCCTCAGCAGCGAAATCCAGAACATCGGCAGCGTGTTGAGCGTGATCAAAAGCGTGGCCGAACAGACCAACCTGCTGGCGCTCAACGCAGCCATCGAGGCCGCGCGCGCCGGTGAGCAAGGCCGTGGTTTTGCGGTGGTGGCCGATGAAGTGCGGGCGCTGGCCAAGCGCACCCAGCAATCGACCGAGGAGATCGAGCGCCTGGTCGGCACCTTGCGCAGCGCGGCGCAAGCGTCGGTGCAGCAGATCCAGCAGAGCGGCGAGTTGGTGAAGCTGGCCGTCAGCGATGCGCTGGAAACCGAAAGCGCGCTGGGCAGCATTGCGGTCGCGGTGTCATTGATCCAACAAATGAATCAGCAGATTGCGGCGGCGGCCGAGCAACAGAGCTCGGTGGCCGAAGAGATCAACCGCAGCGTCACCAGCATTCGCGCGAGTGCCGATCAATCGGCGTTGAGCATGCAAGGCAATGCCGCGTCGAGTATTGCGCTGGCGCGGTTGGGCGCGGAACTCAAGGGCATGGTGGGGCACTTCCGCCTTTGATCGCCGCCGCCGGGCCGCGATCAAAGGGCCGGGGCGCGATCAGGCGTGGTTGGCGAGGAAGGTCAGCAGCGCTTCATTGACGAAGTCCGGGTTCTCGCGGCTGGAGATATGCCCGGCGTCGGGAATCAGGCTCAGGCCGCAGCCGATCAGGCTGGCCATCTGCTCGGACTCGGCGGGTGGGCGAGGCGTGTCCTGTTCGCCGCACAGCACCAGGGTGGTGTCGGCGTCCAGGCGTGACAACTGCTCCAGCACATCTGCGCGGCTGAAGATCAGCCGACCCAGGGGCACGATGCTGTCCAGCAGGCGCGCCGTGGGGTAGCCCTGCAAGACTTTGCGGAAATCCTGGTACAGCGCCGATGCGCGGTCGATACCCGGGCGGAAAAAGATCGGCGCGACCACATCCAGCAGCGGCTCGGGGATGGCGCCGGCGTCTTCGATCATCTTGAACAGCGAAAAGTAGTGCTGGCGCGTGGCCTCGGGTTCGGCGCCGAGGTAGGTGTCCATCAGCACCAGGCTGTTGACCCGCTCGGGAGCCAGCAGGGCCAGGCGTGCGCCCCACATGCCGCCGACCGACAAACCCACCAGATTGACCTGGGCAATCTGCAACTGGTCGAGCAGTGCCAGGGCCTGGCGCGCCAGGTCGTCCAGGGAGCGCGTGTGCGCCGGCAGCGGCCCGGACTCGCCGTGGCCCCACAGTTCGGGGACGATCACGCGGTATTGCTGCGACAGCGCTTCGATCTGCGGTGCCCACATGTCGCGGTCCCACAGGTAACTCGAACCCAGCAGGACGACCGGGCCGCGGCCCTGGTCAACATAGTGCAGCGGTTGTCCATCAATCACGGCGACAGGCATAGCGGGCCTCTAACTTCACGGAGTGAGGGGGACTTTTGTACGCGAGTCGGCGGCGAGGGGATAGATGCTAAATGATGGCATGTGGCGAGGAGCGCTCGCCACATGGGGTGGGGGAGGTCAGTCGTAGATGACTTTTTTCTTCCACTCGGCGTCGGTGTCGGCGACTTTCAGGCCTTCGGTCAGTTCGTTGACTTCATCTTCCGCCGGTTTGCTGTTGGTCAGCACCGTGGAGTTGGCGCGCGCCAATTGACTCTCCAGCAATTGCAGTTGCTCTCTGTAGATCGCCGGCTCAGGCTGTTTGCGCAGGTACTGCACGCCGCGCTCGAAGGCCAGGCGCGCCTGGCCCGGCTGGTTCTGTTGCAGGGCATGCTGGCCGAGGTTGTTGAAGAACTCGATGTGCAGCAGGACCAGGATGTGGCGAATCTCCCTGATCCAGTGCTTGGCTTCATTGGCCGGCAGGAAACCGTCCTGGGCGGCGCGGGTGACCTGGCCGTGCAGGGCTTCGAGCAGGAAGCGCACGTCCTTGGCCTTGGCTTCGGTCTGGATCGGGCCGGGCGGGTTGTTGACCGGGATCGATTCGCCCTGGGCCACCAGCGCATTCAGTTCGGCGATCCGCGCCTTGAGCGGTGCGCTGGACTTGTTGAGGTGCAACAAGCGCTGGTTGACGTTGAGTTCCAGGCGGGTCAGCAGCAGCTTGAGTGCCGGAGTCATCAACTGGCCGGGGAAGGTCTCGGTGATTTCACCACAGCGACGCAGCCGGTCATTAAGCTCGATCACGGTGCGTTGCTTTTCCAGTTTGTTGTTTTCCACCACATGGTTCATATAGCCAATGGCGATCAGTATTGCGATCCCGGCTATTACCAGCAGGGTGATCATGAGTGGTGTCACCGGTGCGACCTCTTTATAGGGTTTGCTGTTGAGTGTAGTGACTGAGACATCTGCCGGATAGGACTGTTCGACCAGTTGCCCAGGTAGTTTCTTCTATATACGTAAGCATTCCCTGCGTAGATGCACAATGCCATCAGTTGCTGAGCGAACTATAGCGTCTTGTCGGGCGCCAGAATATAGGCGTCAAGGCGCGGACGCGCAGAATGCCCGCACGGGCCTGGAAAGGGGGGCGAAGTCATTGATTTAAATAAATTTATCCTGGGGGGTTGACGACCTTTCAATCCATCCATAGAATGCGCGCCACTTGCAGCGTAAAGCACACAGCGAAACGCGGCAGGGAGTGAATGTTGTACGTGTGTCCCCTTCGTCTAGTGGCCTAGGACACCGCCCTTTCACGGCGGTAACAGGGGTTCGAGTCCCCTAGGGGACGCCAATGCGGGAATAGCTCAGTTGGTAGAGCACGACCTTGCCAAGGTCGGGGTCGCGAGTTCGAGTCTCGTTTCCCGCTCCATTTTTAAGCAGTGTGGCCTTCGGGCGGCATTGAGTGAAACCAGGACCAAGTCTTCGGACGAGGCCTCTGGGCACTGAAATACACACCATGTGTTTCAGTAGCGTGTCCCCTTCGTCTAGTGGCCTAGGACACCGCCCTTTCACGGCGGTAACAGGGGTTCGAGTCCCCTAGGGGACGCCATTTGCGGGAATAGCTCAGTTGGTAGAGCACGACCTTGCCAAGGTCGGGGTCGCGAGTTCGAGTCTCGTTTCCCGCTCCAATTTTTGATTTGCAGTGTCCATCGGGCCTGGGAGTCAGCGAAAAAAAGACGCTTCGGCGTCTTTTTTCGTTTCTGCGATAAATCAAATATTGCATCTGCTGTGGGTGGCTTGAGCGCTTCGGGCTATCCGACACACCTCAACCGCGCCTGCACAAAAAACAATGCCCTCCATAGAGGAGGGCATCGGTTTGAGGTTGGCTGCATCAATCCCGTCAGCTAGCGTCCATGCCGTTCAATCGGACACGAGCGTGTGCGCGCAGCGTTCGGGCTTGATGGAAACGGCCTAGAGCTTTTTCGCCATGTCACGCAGCATGAACTTCTGGATTTTGCCTGTCGACGTCTTCGGCAACTGTGTGAACACCACCGTGCGTGGCACCTTGAAGCCCGCCAGGTGTTCGCGACAGAAGCTGATGATGTCGGCTTCGCGGACGTTCTGGTGGTCGGCCTTGAGGGTGACGAAGGCGCACGGCGTTTCACCCCATTTTTCATCGGGGCGGGCGACGACCGCGGCTTCGAGGATTGCCGGGTGGCGGTACAGCACACCTTCGAGTTCGATGGTGGAGATGTTCTCGCCGCCGGAGATGATGATGTCCTTGAGCCGGTCGCGGATTTCGACATAGCCGTCAGGATGGGTCACCGCCAGGTCGCCGGTGTGGAACCAGCCGCCTTCGAACGCTTCGGCGGTTGCCGTCGGATTCTTCAGATAGCCTTTCATCACCGTGTTGCCCCGCATGAAAATCTCACCGATGGTGTGGCCATCATGGGGGGTGGGTTCGAGGGTTTTCGGGTCGGCAACCATCACGCCTTCCAGGGTCGGGTAGCGCACACCCTGGCGCGCCTTGATCTGGGCGCGTTCTTCCAGGGGCAACTCATCCCATTCCGAGTGCCAGGCGCACAGGGTCACTGGGCCGTACACTTCGGTCAGGCCGTAGACGTGGATCACCTTGATGCCCATTTCTTCCACGGCGCCGATGACCTTGGCGGGTGGCGCCGCGCCGGCGACCATCGCGTTCACCGGGTGGTCGATGGCAGCCTTGGCCGAGTCGGGCATGTTCACCAGGGCGTTGAGCACGATTGGCGCGCCACACAAGTGGGTGACCTGATGCTCGCGGATCAGGTTGAGGATTCTCTGTGGGTCGACGCGGCGCAGAAACACATGGACCCCGGCCAAGGCCGTGATGATCCACGGGTAGCACCAACCGTTGCAGTGGAACATCGGCAGCGTCCACAGGTACACCGGGTGGTTGCCGATCGCCCAGATCATTTGGTTGCCCAGGGAGTTCAGATAGGCCCCGCGGTGGTGGTAGACCACACCCTTGGGGTTGCCGGTCGTGCCCGAGGTGTAGTTCAGCGAGATGGCTTGCCATTCGTCTGCAGGCCACTGCCAGGCGAAATCCGGATCGCCTTCGGCGAGAAACGCCTCGTAGTCCAGGTCGCTGACCGGCTGGCCTTCGCCGTATTCCGGGTCGTCGACGTCGATGACCAGCGGCGGATGGTCAAGCATGCCGATGGCCGCGTGCACCACATCGTGGAACTCACGGTCGGCGATCAGTACCTTGGCTTCGCCATGCGCGAGCATAAAGGCGATGGCCTCGGCATCCAGGCGCACGTTGAGGGCATTGAGTACCGCGCCAATCATCGGCACGCCAAAATGCGCTTCGAGCATGGCCGGGATGTTGGGCAGCATGACGGCCACGGTGTCGTTTTTGCCGATCCCGCGACCGGCCAGGGCCGAGGCCAGGCGCCGGCAACGGCTGTAGGTTTGCGCCCAGGTGGCGCGTATCGATCCGTGGATCACGGCAGGGTAATCGGGATAAACGCTGGCAGTGCGTTCAATGAAGCTTAAAGGCGAAAGAGCAATGTGATTAACGCTGGTCGGCTCGAGGCCTTGGTCGAAAATGGACATGGTGCGGATACCCGGTGGCTGATTATTAGCTCTATTGTTCGAGACGCTGGTAACGGCAGTTAAGCTGACGGTGCCGGCCTTGAGGCTTTATCGTTGGCACGCCGGTCCCTGCGGGAAAAGCTCAATGACTTCTCCGGCGGCTTTTATATACTGTCCGCGCAGATATATGGAAGTACTACCTGTGTTGTATAGTATATGTACTATATCTTGATGAAACGCTTCCGCTGACCTCGACGTTCCCCTCCCTGTATAGGTTCCATGATGATCGGCAACTCCGTGCGCTTGACAGGCGGTTCGCCGCTGCTCAGGCATGACCCGCAGCCGAGTCTGCTGCTCGATGCCCAGGCTCGGCCGCTGGAGTTCAACGCCGCGCTGCTGGCGTTGCTTGAGCAGTTGTCCTTGGTCGATTGTATGAACCTGTTGCCGATCAATTGCTTGCCGCTGGTGCAGGCGTGCCTGGGGCAGCAGCGGGCGATCGAAAACGTCGAGGCACAGTTCGCCGAGCGCATTCTGGTGTGGACGTTCATTCCCGACCCGGGTGAAAACCGCGTGCTGGCGCGCTGCCGGGAAGCCAGCGCGCAGATTGTCGCCGAGCGCGAATCCACCAAGGCGCGGCGCCTGTATCGGCTGATCATCGAAAACACCACCGACCTGATTTCCCGGCACACCCCGGATGGCGCTTTTCTCGACGCTTCACCGGCTTCCTGGGCCTTGCTGGGCTATTGGCCGGGGGAATTGCGCGGGACTCGGGCACAGCGCCTGTTCCATCGGCAGGGCTTGGCGGGGTTGGTGCGGCGCGCCCGGGAGGGCCTCGAGCAGGACGGTTATTACACCATGACCTATCGCATCCGCCATCGCCAGGGCCATTACCTGTGGTTCGAAACCGCCTGCCGGGCGATCCGCGAGACCTACACCGGCGCGGTGGTGGAGGTGGTCAGCGTGTCCCGCGACATCACTGCCAGGGTCCAGGCCGAGGAAACCACCCTGACCGAACGCGAGCTGCGCGAGGCCCAGCAACGCCATCATCAGGACGAACTGGCGCACACCGCGCGCGTGGTGACCCTGGGTGAACTGGCATCGGGTATCGCCCATGAAATGAATCAGCCGCTGGCGGCGGTGGTCAATTACGCCAACGCCAGCCAGCGTTATCTGGCCGCGATGGGCAGCGATTCGCCGGCGGCCGAACGGGTGGCTCAAGGCCTGGAACGGATCTCGGTGCATGCCAATCACGCCGCGCAAGTGATCAAGCGCTTGCGTGCGTTTCTGCGCAAGGGGCGCCGCCGCATGGAGGCGCTGAACCCCGGCGAGGTCGCCCGCGAAGCGGTGCGCCTGTGTGCCTGGGAGGCCAGCGATTGTCAGGTGACGATCGAGGATCGCCTGCCGGATAATCTGCCGCTGATTTACGCCGACCGGGTGTTGCTGGAACAGGTGCTGCTGAACCTGCTGCGCAATGCCATCGAGGCGAATCGCGAAGCCCATCCCGGCCAGCCCTCGCTCATCGTCATGAGTGCCTTGGCGCAGCGTGACGGGTGGGTGCAGATCGACGTGAGCGATCAGGGCCCCGGTGTCTCGCCGGCGCAGTTGGAACAGATATTCACGCCGTTCTATACCAGCAAGGCCAATGGCCTGGGCCTGGGCTTGTCCATGAGCCGCAGCATTATCGAAGGCTTCGGTGGCGAGTTGCAGGCCGAACCGATGCCGGTCGGGCTGCAAATGTGCTGCCGCTTGCCCACGCTCGCGCAGAGCGGCGCTCCACAATAAGAAGAGGAATCAAGCGATGGTGAGCGTGACGGAACAGGTGGTGTATGTGGTGGATGACGACCAGGGGATGCTCGACTCGACCGTCTGGTTGCTGGAGTCGGTGGGCCTCAAGGCGCTGCCGTTTACCAGTGGCCGCGAGTTTCTCGACGCCTGCGACAGCCGCCTCAACGCCTGTGTGCTGCTGGATGTACGCATGCCGGGCATGGGCGGCCTGAATGTTCAGGAGCACATGCGCAGCCGTGATTTGCACCTGCCGGTGATTTTCGTCAGCGGCCACGCCGATGTGCCGATTGTGGTCCGCGCGTTCAAGGCCGGGGCGCATGACTTTATCGAGAAGCCCTACAACGAACAGTTACTGCTGGACAGTGTCCTGCAGGCCCTGAGCAAGGCCGATCATCGCCAGAGCCTCGGTGAAGGACCGGCGCGGGTACAGGCGCGGCTGCAGCAACTCACGCCACGCGAGCGCGATGTATTGCTGCCGTTGGTGCAGGGTTATACCAACCGCGAAATCGCCGAGCAGTTGGGCGTCAGCGTCAAGACCATCGATCTGTATCGCGCGCGGGTCATGAAGCGCATGGCGGCCAGCCATTTGCCGGAGCTGGTGGGGATGGCGATTGCCGCCGGCCTGGTGGACCCCCTGCAATTGCGCTGATAGGCCTCAGGCCACGGCAATCTGCAGGCTCGGCCGGTCGCTGGCCCTTGTTGCCAGCACGCGCTCGATGGCGCCGGTCAGCAGGTTTTCCAGTAACTCGGTGCGTTCGGCATCATCCAGCGCCTGCCCAGCCAGCCAGCTCGGCGCATTGTTCAGCAGCGTGGCGATCGCGTGGCCGGCCGCTTGCAGGGCGTGGACACTCAGCCGCCGCGGTCGCCCGAGCATTTGCAGCAGTCGGCGCTCGTATTGTTCGCGCAACTGCCGGACCCGTAGCTGCTGGTCTTCCGTGAGGCAGCCGCAATCACGCTCCACCAGGCGGAAGTGCCATGGCATCTCTCGATGCAAATTCAGGTGGGCGTGGATCAGCCGTTGCAGGTTGTCCTGGCGTGAGCGCGGCCGTTGCTCGACGCGCCCCAGGGTGGTCAGCAGTTCTTCGTAGAACTCTTCGATCCAATCCAGCAGCAGGTGCTGCTTGCTGGGGTAGTGGTGGTACAGCGAGCCTGGGGTCAACCCCAGGCTGCTGGCCAGCTCGCGCATGCCGACTTGACCGAAGCCTTTACTGGCGAGCAACTCCAGGGCCTTGTTGCGGTGTTCGCACAAGCGCGAGCGATACTCAGCCATAGGTATGGAAGCCGCGCCCGGTCTTGCGCCCCAGGTAACCGGCGGCCACCATTTCCTTGAGCAGCGGCGCGCTGCGGTATTTGCTGTCCTGGAAGCCCTCGTAGAACGCTTCGAGGATCGCCAGCAAGGTGTCCAGGCCGATCAGGTCGGCCAGGGCCAGCGGGCCGATCGGCTGGTTGCAGCCCAGGCACATGCCGGCGTCGATGTCTTCGGCGCTGGCCAGGCCTTCCTGGAACACCAGGATCGCTTCGTTGATCATCGGCACCAGAATCCGGTTGACCACGAAACCTGGGCGGTTGCCGGCGGTGATCGCAGTCTTGCCCAGGTGCTGCGCCAGCTCGATGGCCTGGGCGTGGGTCGTGTCGCTGGTCTGCAGGCCACGGATCACTTCGATCAGGCCCATCACCGGCACCGGGTTGAAAAAATGCAGGCCGATAAAGCGCTCCGGGGCGTTAACGCCGGCCGCCAGTTCGGTGATGGACAGCGAAGACGTATTGGAGGCAATCACGCATTGCTCATCGACATGAGCGGCGATCTGTTGCAGCACGCGCCGCTTCAGTTCGAGGTTTTCCGTGGCGGCCTCGATGACCCATTGGGCATTCGCCAGGCTGGCGTAGTCGGTGCTGGTGCGGATCTTGCCCAGCGCCGTATGCTTCTGGGGTTCGCTGAGGATGCCCTTGCTGACTTGGCGATCGAGGTTCTTGCCCACGGTGGCCAGGGCTTTTTCCAGGGCGCCGGCGGAGATGTCCAGCAAGGTCACGTTGATGCCGGCCACGGCGCAGATCTGGGCGATGCCGTTACCCATGGTGCCCGCGCCGATCACGCCGATATTCTGCAGATTCATCGTCAGTCTCTCTTCAATTGTGCGCTGCCGTCGCACGGCAGACATGCCTTGCAATACGGTCCATTGGGCGAGAGTCTAGGGCCCGACAATGTGGCGGCCTATGCCGAAACCTGTCAGTTGTATTGGCGTTTCTTACCATGTGTCCGCTACAGGAACTCAGAATGATGCCCACCCGGGAAAAGGATTCGGTTGCCGTCTACTTCGTGCAGGTCATGATCCATGCGCTACGCGATCAGCCCGAGCGGCTCGCCGCGGTGCTGTCCGAAGCGGGCATCGCGCCGGCGTTGCTGACCCAGCCCGAGGCCCGGGTGCCGGCCAGCGCGTTTGCGGCGTTATGGCTGATTCAGATCCGTGAGTTGAACGACGAGTTCTTCCGCCTGGACTCCCACGGCATGCCGCCGGGCAGTTTCGCCCTGATCTGCCGTGGCCTGATCCAGGAGCCGAACCTGGGCAAGGCGCTCACCCAGTGCCTGGCCAGTTTCGCCCTGTTCCTGCGCGACTTTCGCGGCAGCCTCAGCGTGCATGGCAAGCGCGCGGTACTCAGCCTGGAAGTTGGCGGCGGCGATGAGGACACCCGGCGTTACGGTGAGGAAACCTTCCTGGTGCTGATGATCAGCCTGCTGTGCTGGCTGGGCGGACGCCGCGTGCCCATCGATCGCGCCGACTTTCGCCATGTGCGTGCGCCGCTCAGCGACGATCAATTGCTGTGGGGCTACAACCTGACGTTTGGCGCGGCCCGCACCGAAATCGAGTTCGCCAGCAGCTACCTGCGTCTGGCCGTGGTGCAGGACCTGGCGTCGCTCAAGGTGTTTCTGCGCAGCGCGCCGCAATGGCTGGTGATCCGCTTTCGCAACCAGGACGGCATGGCGACCCAGGTCTACCAACGCCTGCGTGGCAGCCACTACAGCCAGTGGCCGGCGCTGGAGGATCTGGCCGTGGATTTGCACATGAGCCCCAGCACCTTGCGCCGGCGATTGGAGCGCGAAGGTTGCTCGTTTCAGGAGATCAAGGACGAAGTGCGCCGCAGCCTGGCGCTGGAACTGCTCTGCCAGACGCGCGCCAGCATCGGTGAAATCGCCGCGCAATGCGGTTTTCAGGAACCCAGCGCATTCCATCGCGCGTTCAAGAAGTGGACCGGCGAAAGCCCGGGGCGTTACCGCGAGCGGGTCCAGGGCAAAGTGTCGCGGCCTGCGCGCCTGGACGCCTGAGTCATTTTCGGTTGAGCGCCGCGTCGCGGTAAGTCCTGGGTAACTCGCCGGTCCATTGGCGAAAGGCCCGGGTGAACGCCGAAGGGTCCGAGAACCCCAGCTGTTGCGAGGTCTGGTTGATCGACATCGACGTCTGGCTCAAGTAGTGAATGGCCATGTCGCGGCGTACCCCGTCCTTGAGTTTCTGGAACTTGCTGCCTTCGGCCAGCAGCTTGCGCCGCAGCGTTCTTTCCGTCAGGTGCAGCTCACTGGCGGTGCTCTGGATGGTGGCCTTGGCGAGATCGCTGACGTTCTCCAGGTGGTCCAGCACCCGTCGCGTGTAAACCGGGTAATAGGCGGGGCGGGTGAACCAGTCCACCGGTGCGCGCTGCAGGTGGTAGGCCAGGGTTTCCGCGGTTTGTACCAGCGGCGCGGTGAGCATCCGGGCGTCGAACACCAGGCAGGTCTCGGGTTGGTCAAAATGCGTGGGGCACGGAAACATCAAGCGGTATTCCGCTGAATGGGCAGGCTCGGGATGGTCGAACGTCACCCGCTTGAGCGTGATCCGCTGGCCGATCAGCCAACTGGGGAAACGATGCCAGAGCAAGAGTAAAAACCCCCTCAACAGGTAACCGGGGTCCAGGCTCGGGTCGCTCAAGGCCATGGAAAACATGGCCTCATCACCGACGACTTTCAGTTCCAGGTGCAGGGAGTCGTTCATCACGTTGTAGAAATGGCTGAGCTTGTAATACACCGAATGCAGGTTGTGCGAATGGATCACTTGCTTGGCCATTATCGCGAAGCAGCCCTTCGGGCAGCGCTGTGAACCTGCGCCGAAAAACTCATCATCACTCAAGCGCCACACGGCCTGCATCAAGCGACTGAACTGGTCGGGGGTGATGCGCAGGTGCAGGTTGTCCAGGCGCTTGCGGCTGATGCCGGCTTCCTTGAGCAGTACCTCTTCGTCCAGCGCGAGGCGGCGCGCAGCCGTCATCAGGATGTGGGCGAAGTACATGGAGATGGAATAACGCTCGATGCCCATCGTTCAGGAGTCCGGCAGCAGGGGAGGTTAGTTTAGCCAAAAGTGACTGTCCGTTTATGTCTGTTTTTCGACTGATTTGGTAATTGCCACGCGGGGCTGGATCGGAGGAAGCTGAATAGAGCTTTGCGCTGCTGGCTTCGTCCCTGCGTGCTACCGACCCGGGTGTTTAAGGTAATGGCCGTTTTGGTCAATTACCCGGCATGGGGTAGCGGGCGAAGGGTGTAGCGGCCTGTCTAACGAGTGAATGAGGAAAGTAACAATGAGTGGTTATGCCCATCCGTACCGCGACACCGAATTCGTGCTGGAGGAACTGGTCGGATTTGAGCAGTTGTGCGCGAGCGCCCAGCTTCAGGATGTCAACAGCGAGTTGGTCAGCGCCATCTTGAGCGAGGCAGGCCGCTTGGGCTCCGGCGTGCTGGCGCCGCTCAACCGGGTCGGTGATACCCAAGGTACGCACCTGGGGGAACAGGGTGTGCAAGAGGCACCGGGTTTTGCCGAGGCATATCGGCAATTCCAGGAAGGCGGCTGGCCCTCGTTGACCGCTGCGGAGCAACACGGCGGGCAGAACCTGCCGAACGTGATCGGCACGGCCGTCAATGAGATCTGGCACTCAGCCAATATGGCGTTCGCCTTGTGCCCCATGTTGACCCAAGGCGCCATCGAAGCCATCGCCCATCACGGCTCGGCCGAACTGCAAGGCGCCTACCTGGAAAAACTGGTGAGCGGCGAGTGGACCGGGACGATGAACCTGACCGAGCCGGATGCCGGCTCCGATCTGGCGGCCATCAAGAGCCGCGCCGTGCCCCAGGGCGACCACTACCTGATCACCGGGCAGAAGATTTTCATCACCTGGGGCGATCACCAGATGACCGACAACGTCGTGCATTTGGTCCTGGCACGCTTGCCGGATGCGCCGGCGGGCGTCAAAGGCATTTCGCTGTTCGTGGTGCCCAAGTTCCTGCTCGATGCCCAGGGCCAGCCGGGTGTGCGCAACCGCGTGCAGTGCATCTCCCTGGAACACAAACTGGGCATTCATGGCAGCCCGACCTGCGTGATGAATTTCGGCGATCCCGAAGGGGCCGTCGGTTATCTGCTTGGCGAGCCGCACATGGGCCTGGCCTGCATGTTCACCATGATGAACCACGCCCGCCAGAGTGTCGGCCTGCAGGGGCTGTCGATTGCCGAACGCGCTTACCAGCAGGCCCGTCAATACGCCAAGGACCGTCTGCAGGGCACGCGCAAGGATGGCAGCCGTTTCTCGATCATCCACTTTCCCGATGTGCGCCGGATGCTGTTGCAGATGAAAGCATCCATCGAAGCGATGCGCGCGTTGTCGCTGGTGGCCGCCGCCGAAGTCGACCGTGCCGCGCATGCGCCCACGCCGGAGCTGGCGCGCCATCACCAGGGGCGGGTCGATGTGTTCACCCCGATCGTCAAAGGCTGGCTGACCGAACTGGCCCAGGAGGTCACCTCCCTCGGCGTGCAAATCCACGGCGGCATGGGCTTCATCGAAGAGACCGGCGCGGCGCAGCATTATCGCGATGCGCGCATCCTGACCATTTATGAAGGCACCACCGGCATTCAGGCGCTCGACCTGGTGGGGCGCAAGACCCTGCTGAACCAAGGCGCGTTACTGAACAGCCTGCTCGAGGAAATGGATGAAACCGTCGAGCAACTGCGTCACATCGATGCCCTCGACTATCAGGCCGTGGCACTGGCCGCTGCGCTCGGCGCCGGGCGCGAGGCCTTGTCGCGGTTACTCGACAACGCCAAGCACGATGCGGATTGGGCCGGCAGTGTCAGCGTCAACTTCCTGATGCTCTTCGGCTACCTGTCGGGCGGCTGGCTCATGGCGCGTTCTGCTGTGCAGGCGCATGCGCAGTTGGAAGCCGGCACGGGCGATGCGGCCTTCCTCAAGGCCAAGGGCGTCAGCGCACGCTTCTACGCGGAGCAATTGTTGCCGCGGGTACACGCATTGTTGGCGGCGGTCAGCGCTGGGAGCGCGAGCATCATGGCGTTGGATGAAGAACAGTTCTGACAGCGCGTTGGTTTTTGTGCCTAACTTTTTTGAGGTTCACCCCATGCATCACCAGCGCATCCGCCTGGATTCCTTGCACGAAAAAATCATGAGCGCGGCGCAGGCCGCCGCGTTCATTCAAGACGGCATGACCGTGGGCATGAGTGGTTTCGGTGGCGCAGGGGACGCCAAGGCCGTGCCGCTGGCGCTCATCGAACGAGCGCGGCAGGATCCGCTCAAGATCAACCTGATCACCGGCGCGAGCCTCGGTCGTGGCCTGGACGGGCAGATGGCCGAGGCCGGGCTGCTGGCGCGGCGCATGCCGTTTCAAGGCGACCCGGTGCTGCGCAAGGCGATCAACGAAGGCCGCGTGGTGTTTATCGACCAGCACCTGAGCGAAGTGGTCGAACAACTGCGTGACGGCAGCCTGCCCAATCCGGATATTGCGGTGATTGAAGCGGTGGCGATCACCGAGCAGGGCCATATCGTGCCGACGTCTTCGGTCGGCAATTCGGCCAGTTTCGCCCAGACGGCACGGCAGATCATCGTTGAGCTGAACCTGGCCAGCAGCCCCTATTTCGAAGGGATGCATGATATTTTCCTGCCCCACGGGCGCCCTGGCCGCGGGCCGATTCCGGTCATCCGCGCGGATGATCGCATCGGCACCCAGGCCATCGAAATTGACCCTGCCAAGATCGTCGCCATCGTGCTCTGCGACACGCCGGAATCTGCGATTCCGATGCTGCCGCCCGATCATGAGACCCAGGCGATTGCCGACCATCTGGTGGCTTTTTTCGAGCAGGAAGTGGAGCACAAACGCTTGGGCAGAAGCCTGGCGCCGTTGCAGGTCGGCGTCGGCTCCATTGCCAACGCCGTCATGTGCGGGCTGATCGATGCGCCGTTCACCGACCTGGTGCAGTACTCGGAGGTGTTGCAGGATTCGACCTTCGAATTGCTCGACGCGGGCAAGCTGAAGTTTGCCTCCGGCTGTTCGATTACCTTGTCCGGCCCCTGCGGCCAGCGGGTGTTCGGCAACCTGGGAAAATACGCCGACCGCCTGGTGTTGCGGCCCCAGGAAATTTCCAATAACCCGGAAGTGATTCGACGCTTAGGCGTGATTGCCATCAACACCGCGCTGGAGTTCGACCTGTACGGAAACGTCAATTCCACCCACGTCTGTGGCACGCAGATCATGAATGGCATCGGCGGTTCGGGAGATTTCGCCCGCAACGCGCTGCTGTCGATTTTCGTGACCAAGTCGATCGCCAAGGAGGGTGCGATTTCCCGCGTGGTGCCGATGGTCAGCCATGTCGACCACACCGAGCATGACGTCGATATCCTGGTGACTGAGCAAGGGCTGGCCGACCTGCGCGGCCTGGCGCCGAAAGAACGGGCCGAGTTGATCATCAACCACTGCGTGCATCCGGATTATCGCGAGGCGTTGCGCAGCTACTTCAAGGCCGCGTGCGCCAAAGGTGGGCATACGCCGCATGTGTTGAGCAAGGCCTTGAGCTGGCACATCAATCTGCAGGAAACCGGTTCGATGCAGGCGGCCGCCGTCGGCGTCTAGGGTGTCTGCGCCAACTGAAACAAGCCCGCCGTTGCGGCGGGCTCCCGCCGCATTCAGAGCTGCGGTAACTGACCGACCCGCGCCATCATTTCGGTGACGATTTGCAGGTCGAGGAGGAACTGCTCGACCGTCTTGAACTCATTGTCGGTGTGCCCGGTGTACTTCTCTTCCGGGCGTGCCAGGCCGAACTGCACGCCGTTGGGCAGTTCATGCACGGAGGTGGCGCCGGCCGAGGTGCCGAACGCGTGTTTCATGCCCAGGTTTTCCGTGGCCACCGCCAACAAGGCCTTGACCCACTCACCTTCCGGGTTGCGGTACATCGGTTCGGCGATCGAGTAGGTGAAGTTCACGTTGACCTTGGTTTTCTTGTCCCAGGCGCTGAGCTTGTCGGCAATTTGCGCTTTGAGTTTCTCCGGCGACTGACCCTTGGGCACGCGCAGGTTCACCGCCAGCTTGAAGCTCTTGTCGTCGAGGTCGACGAACGTCAGCGAGGTGGTCAGTGGGCCCATGAAGTCATCGGCGAAGCCCACGCCCAATTTGCCGCCCAGGTAATCCAGGCCCCAATTGTCGGCGGCATAACGCGCCGCGTCGGTGATGTGGTTGTGCTTGAGGGCGATCTTGCCATCGACGCTGTGGATCAGCTCCAGCATGCGCGCAACCGGGTTCACCCCGGATTCCGGTTCGGACGAATGCGCCGAGACCCCGGTGACCGTCAACTGCACCTGTTTGCCGACCACCTTGGCGCTCACCTGGAAGTCACCGCCATTGCGCTCGGCGTATTGCGTACCGGCCTCTTGCAGGCTGGCCGCCAACTCGGCGGGTTTGTCGCTGAGCAACGTGGCGACCGACGCCGAGGGAATCTGGTTGGTGGCCTTGCCGCCGGTCATGGCGATGATCTCTGCGCCTTTGCCTTCGCCTTTGCGGCGTGGGAAGGTGGCCATGATCGTGCCGTAACCTTTTTCGGCAATGACCACCGGGTAGCCGCCATCCAGCGCCAGGTTGTACGGCGGCGTCGGGTTGCGTTCGAAGTAATAGGGGATCGCGTCGCCGGAGGTTTCCTCGGTGGTGTCCACCAGCAGCTTGAACGTGCGCGCCAGCGGCAGCTTCTCTTCCTTGATCACCTTCATGGCGTACATCGCCACCACGATGCCATTTTTGTCGTCTTCAGTCCCGCGGCCGTACATGCGGTCGCCAATCAGCGTGACCTTGAACGGATCGAGCCGGGTGCCGTCTTTCAACACCCAATTTTCCGGCGTCACCGGCACCACATCCGCATGCGCGTGGATGCCCACCACTTCATCGCCGCTGCCTTCCAGGGAGATTTCGTACACGCGGTTATCGATGTTACGGAAGTTCAGGTTGAAGGCTTTCGCCAGGCCCTGCAGCTTGTCGGCGATCTTGAGGAATTGCGGGTTTTTGTACTGCGGCACGCCGTCGACGTTGAACGTCGGAATTTCCACCAGCTCGCGCAGGGTCTCGGTGGCGGCCTTGGCGTATTTCAGCCGCGCATAAATGCCCAGCAGGCGATTGATTTCGTTCTGTTGCTCGGCGCTCAGGGGTTTGTGCTCGAGAAAGGCGCTGATCGCCGGCCCCGTATCGCTGGTTTTGCCCAGCTCGCCCTGGGCCAGGGTGCCGAGGAAACCGTTGAAGTCAGTGACCGAGGTTTGGCTGAAGTCCTTCAGAATCGCCGTGCTCTGCTGTGGGGTGATATTGGCGAAAGCCGGGCTGACGAGGGTCGAAAGGCTCGCGGCGAACACGCTGGCGGCAGCCAATTGCTTGAGTGGAAAGTACATGGCGGGACGCATTCCTTTGCTGGTAGTGAGTGGGGGATTTCTGATCATTAAGTCAGAAATATTTCCACACACTACCACCACAGGGACTGAGAATGGCAGACCTTGGCGTAGGAAATTTCTCAGTCAAACGCCCCCGCGTCGAAGGGTACATCCCTGTGCGCGCGGGCGTTGAATCGTGTTCAGGTCAAGGTTGGCCAGGGTGCGGCGCAGGGTAATCGGCCGTTACGTCCAGTGCTTTGGCGTAGGGCCCATCCCACAACTGCTCATGCAATTGGCCTATACGCTTGGCCATCGCTTCGCTGTGCATGACCACCTCCAGGTTGCGCGAATTATCCAGATAACCGCCCAGCCAATTGCTGGTGCCGACCCAGGCCACTCGCCCGTCGATCTCCAAGGTCTTGCTGTGGATCACCCGTGCGTAGGGGATAAACCCTTGCTTGGCCTGGGGCAGGGTGACGATCTTGATCTGCACGTTGGGCAGCACTGCGAGGCTTTTCAAATAGGGCAGTTCCAGCGCATCGGTGTTCCAGTTGGACACCATCAGCTTGATCGACACCCCGCGTGCGGCGGCGGCACGCACCGCGTTGTCGATCACCGCATAGTAGGGCCGGGTTTTATCCGGGCCGTAGGACAGCGGCGCGTAGTCCAGCAGTTGCACGCGCACTTCGTGCTTGGCTTCGCCGAGCAGGCGCGGCAGTTCGAGTTGGGAGTCGCCCACCCCGGGCGGGTTGTAGCGTTGCGGGCTGGCCACCAGGTAATTGCCGCTGCGCGCAGGCGCCTGGCCGGCCATCGGCAGCGGTACCGGGCTGTGTGCGCTCAGCGCCGCCTGGGCTTGCCAGTCCTGATCGAAAATCGCCTGGACCTGGCCGACCACCGTGGCGTCGGTGATGCGCAGCCCGGTTTCGTGGATATGTTCCAGGGACCGCCAGTCGAAATTCTGGCTGCCGACAAACGCCTGCTGCCCATCCACCACCATGTATTTGGCGTGGATGATGCCGCCACTCAGTTGCGCGTAGGGCAGCACGCGCAAGGTCAGGTTGGGAATCGCGCGCAGGCGTTCCAGGGTGGAGGCTTCTGATAGGCGAATGCCTTTTTCCTCCAGCAGGAAACGAATTTTCACGCCGCGTTTACCGGCGGCTTCCAGGCGCTCGATCACCCGCTCCAGCACCGAGCCTGGATGGTCGGCGGCATAAAACTGGCCGATGTCGATCGTGCTTTTGGCGCCGTCGAACAGCTCGATCCATACCGGGCCCGGCTGGCGTAGGTCGGCGCTCGCCAGGTCGGTGTCCAGCGGCACGGTGTGTACCAGTTCGAACCCCGGAATTGAAAAGTCCGCCTGGGCCAGCGGACTGAGCAGCAAGCCGGCGAGACCGGCGATACGGCATTTCATCGATAGGGACATAGGCATCTCGTCAGGGAAAAAGACAGGGCGGGCGCCTCACGCGCCCGCCCTGACAGTCATGCCGTGCGGCTGTGCAACGAGGTCGGCACCAGGTGCGGCACTTCGCCTTGCACGCGGGCCCCGGTGGCAGCGCGGATCAGCAGGATCTTCAACTGATCGTTGATGCGTTCCAGGCTGTCCTGGAAGAAGTTGTGGAACACCACGCAGAACAGCGCGATGGCGATCCCCAGGCCCGTCGCGAACAACGCGGTGCCGATACCGCCGGAAATCTGCCCAGGGTCGGACACCCCCGCGCTGGCCAACGCCTTGAAGGTGTCGATGATGCCGAGGATGGTGCCGAGCAAGCCCAGCAACGGCGCGGCGGTGGTGATGGTTTCGATGATCCACAGGCTGCGGGCCAGTGGGGCGCGGGTGGTCAGGTACTGGGTTTCGATCACATCATCCAGGTCCTTGCGCGAACCCTGCGAGGCTTTCTGTGCCAGCACCGGCATCACCATGTTCAGCGGCAGGCTGTCGCGGCGGCTCAGGCTTTCCGGCAGGTCACGTTCGCTGTGTACGTGGGCGCCCAGCACCTCGGTCAAGGCACGGGCCTGGCGGCGCACATAGGCGAAGTAAATACCGCGCTCGATGGTGATAAAGATGGCGATGGCCATCGCGGCGTACATCACATAGAAGGTGATGTCGTGGAGCAGGTTCATGTTCATGTTCGATTACCTCGCCGTTAGAAATTGGCTTCCAGGGACACCGTCACGGTGCGTTCCAGGCCAACGATGTAGGCCGGGTCGCCGTCGCGGAAACCGCTGTAGCTGGCCGCGTTGGTCTTGGTGGTGTACACGCCGTCCAGGTACTTCTTGTCGAACAGGTTGTCGACGTTCAGGCGCAGGGTTGCGTCCTTCACCACTTTCTTGTCCACCGGCAGGTAGATACCGGCGCCGGCGTTGAACACGGTGCGGCCGGAGATGGCTTCGTCGTTGGTCAGGTCACCGTAGAGCTTGCTGGTGTATTTGCCGCCGAAGGTGCCGTAGAAGCGTCCGTCGTCATACCCGATGTTGGCGGCCAGCATGTTTTTCGGCACGTTGGCGAACTGCTTGCCGCTGGTGGGCAACAGGATGGCTTTGCCCGCGTTGTACACGGTCAAGTCGTCCTGTTGCTCGGCCTTGGTATAGGTGTAGGAGGTGTAGTAGTTGAAGTGGTGGGGCAGCAGGCCGCTCCATTCCAGCTCCAGGCCGCTGTTGTTGACCGATCCGGCGTTGATGTCGGCGAAGTCGCCGTTGACGTCCTTGGACGAAACCTGGCGATCCTTGAACTGCATGTAGAACAAGGTGGCGGCCACGGTCATGTCGTCGCCGGTGAAGCGCCAGCCCAGCTCATGGTTCCAGCTGGTTTCCGGCTTGGAGTTGATCGAGTCCACGCCCTTGTCGTACAGCACGTAGTTCTGCGGGATACGCATGTTGCGCGACAGGCTGTAGAACAACTGGTCGCGTTCGTCGAGCTGGTACTTGAGGCCGGCGTTGGGCAGCAGCTTGTTGTAGGTCTGGTGACGTTTTTCCGGCTGCTCGGTGAGGCTGCCGTTGTTGGTGCCGTCGCGCTTGACGTTCATGTAGGCCAGGCCGGCCACCAGGGTCCAGTCCGGGTTGATGTACCAGGTGTCCTGGGCCCAGACTTTCTGCGCCGGCGTGACGGTGAAACGATCGCGGCCTTGCACGGTGTTGCCGTTGGCATCGACCACGGAAGTGCCGTCCGGCCAGGTATCGGTAGGCTTGCCGTTGCTCTTGAGCGCGATGAACGGTTGGGTCTGGCTTTGGCGCGCGCGCTCGTACCAGTAGCCGAATTGCAGGCTGTGATCGCCCAGGTCCCAGTTCAGTTTGGTGGTAATGCCGGGGCGCCAGGTCTGGGTGCGGGAGGGGCGGTAGTACACGCCGGTGGTCGAGGAACCGTCGGCATTGTATTGCGCGGCGGTGGGCAAGTTGCCCAGGTCGAAGACGCCGCCTGCGTTCGAGCCGCGGTTCAGCGCGTAGCTCGACGAACCGACGCCGCTGCCGTTACCCCAGTAGTAATACGGGATCACCGACAGGGCCAGGTTGTCGGCCAGTTTGAACTGGGTATTGAGTACGCCGGTAAAGGTCTGGAACGGGTTCTGCGCGAGGGCGTAGTAGCTGTTGAGCTTGCCGTTGCTGCCGACCGTCGGTGTGGCGGGGTAGGGGTCGAACTTGCGGCCGTTCTGCTGGAACTGCGATTTGGTCAGTTGGCTGTAACTGTTGTTGTCCTGCTCGTGGTACTTGAGGATCAGGTTGGCGGTGTTGCCGTTGCCGGCGTCGAAGAAGCTGTTCCACTCGACCTTGTCCGCACGCACGGCGCCCGAGCCGCGCCACATCTGCCCTTCGGTATGGGACGCCGACAGCCAGTTGCTCAGGCCGTTGACCTCGCCGGTGTTGAGCCGGGCAAAGGTCTTGCGGGTGGCGTTGCTGCCGATGGTCTGTTTGACGAAGGCCCCGGTTTCCTTGGTGGGGCGAATGGTCACGATACCGATGTTGCCGCCGCTGGAACCGATGTGCGGGCCGTCGGCCTCCGACGAGCCTTGGGTGACGAAAATCTGGTCGATGTTTTCCGGGTCGCCCAACAGGTTGGAGTACAGCGCGTAGTTGCCGGAGTCGTTGATCGGCATGCCGTCCACCGACATCCCCACCTGGTCGGAGTTAAGCCCGCGCATGGTGAAGCGAAAACCCGACAGGCCGGTGGCATCTTCGCTGGAGATGTTCAGGCCCGGGGTGTACTTGAGCTTGTCGATGGCGTTGCCGGTGGCGGTTTGTTTATCCAGCGCTTCCTTGGTTATCGTGGAGCGCCCCTTGATGCTTTCTTCCTGCACCATGTAACCGCCACCGGCAGTGGCCTTGCCCTGTACGCCGATGGTGCCGACGTCGCTGTCGCCGGTGTCGGCCATGACCATGCCATGCCCCATGCTCGCGGCAACGAGTGCCAGATGAATCCGTGTGAACCTCATCAGTGTCGTCCTAGTGTCGGGTGCTTATTGCACGCTGTAGTTGAAGGTGGCGGTGAAGCGCTGCTCGTTGCGCCCCCCGAAGGCTTGCTCGGGGAACGGCTTGACCTGCTTGATACGCCGCAGGCTGTTGGCGGCGGCCCGGTTGAGCAACATGCTCGAGGCCGGGGTCTGCACGCCGGAGTCGAGTACCCGACCCTGGCGGTCCACCAGCAGCCAGACCACCACGTCGCCACTTGGGCGTTCGAGGGAGGCCTGGCGTCCTGTGGGGTATTGCTTGTAAGTGTCCAGCTCGTTACGCAAACCCTTGAGGTAACCGCCCTCCAGGGCCTGGCCGTCGACCTTGGGTGGTGCGGGCGGGGCCGGAGTCGGCGCAGCCTGGGCGACCGCCGCCGGCGCGGGTTTGGCCGCCACCGGGGGCGGCGTCGGCGTGGGTTTGGCGACCACGGGCTTGGGCACCGGCTTGGGCTTGGGTTCAGGTTTCGGCACCGGCTTGGGCGGTGGCGGGGGCGGTGGTGGAGGGGCCGGCTCGGCCTCTTCATCCTCGATCACCGGCGGTGGCGGTGCTTGCTCCGCCACGGGTGGCGGCACCACCTCGGGCTCCGGCTCGACCAATGCCAACTCGACCGCCGACTCGTCGTACACCGGTTCGACCTTCAACGTCTGGGACTGGATACCCAGTGCAATCAGCACCAGGGCGATCAGGGCCGGGACACTGCCCAGCAGCCGACGCGCACGAAACAGGACATACATGATCAGGACTTACGCGTGGCGATGGACACGGAGGTAAAGCCACCCAGACGCAGGGTGTCCATCACCTCCACCAGGCGCGAAACCTCCACGCCCTTGTCGCTGTTGACGATGATCGTCGACTTGGTATCCGGCTTTTCAGCAGCCTTCAGCGCCGGTACCAGAGCGTCGACCGTGAGGTCCTTGCCATCCAGTTGCAACTGGCCTTCCAGGCCCAGGGTGAGGATGAATTTGTTCTGCGGCTTGAGCTGCTGCGAACTGCTGGCGCTGGGCAGTTGAGTCTTCATGCCGAGTGCCGGAATCACGTTCAGACTCACGAGTACGAAAAACACCAGGAGGAACATCATCACGTCGATCATCGGGATCAGTTCGATGTGTGCCTTGCGTTTTTTCGGTTCGTCCCAGGTTCTCATTCCGCTACCCCGTTATTGAATTAGGGGCGACACGCTAACAACGAAAAATGACCGAACGGTTAACTTTAATTTACGTTTTGACGTGTCTAGGACGTGTCTTACAGATCGGTTTCCGGTCAATTTCACGACGTAATGAAACTGAAACGCCGGGGGTACATTCTCGAAAAATTTACACCGAGAGCCGTCTTGTATGAGTCAGTCATTGCCGCATTTGTTGACTTCGCGTTTGCTGTTGCGGGCGCTGGAAAGCGAGCAGGCCGCGGTACTTTCCAGCCTCGCCAACGGGCCGAAGATTGCTGACAACACGGCCAACATTCCATCGCCCTATACCCTGGAAACGGCCCGGACGTTTATTGACGGGATGCAAGACAAATACCGCGCCGGCAACCTGTTGAGCCTGGGCATGCACCTGCGCGAAACCGGCGAATTGATCGGCATCGTCAGCCTGCGTCTCAATGCGCGTCACCACTACGGGCACCTGGGCGGATGGGTGGCGGCGCACTGTCGCAACCAGGGCTATGCCGCCGAGGCAGCGCGTGCGGTGATGGACTTCGGGTTCGCCGAACTGGGCCTGTACCGAGTGGGCAGCCAATGCTTTGCCCGCAACAAGGAGTCGGCGCGGGTCATGGAGAAAATCGGCCTGCTGTACGAAGGCTGTATGCGCGCCGCGTTTCTCAAGAATGGGGTGTATGAGGACTTGCTCGGGTTTGCGACCGTGCGCAATGACTGGGAGCGCCTGGCGTGAGTCGCGCGGTTGACCATGATCGGCGCCGGGTGCTGGCCGGGCTGGCGCTGGCCACCACCTTTTCGATCCTCAGCCCGTTTGCCCGCAGTGCGGGGATCGATTATCCGTTCACGTTGGGCGTGGCCTCGGGTGATCCGTTGCCGGATGGTTTCGTGATCTGGACGCGCCTGGCGCCGTTGTTCAATGCGGCGGACGGTCGCGGCGGGTTGGCGCGTGCGGTGCCGGTGCGTTGGCGGGTCGCCAGCGATGCGGGGATGACGCGCATTGTGAGGCAGGGTGAGGTGATGGCGAGCGAGCGCTTTGCCCACTCCGTGCATGTGGAAGTCGCGGGGCTGGAAGCCGGCAGGCCGTATTGGTATCAGTTCGAAGGGCTGGGGGCGCAGAGCGCGGTCGGGCAGTCGCGTACCGCGCCGGCTTTGCATGCCCTGGCGACGGCGCGCTTGGGGTTCGTGTCGTGCTCCCACTGGGAACGCGGGTACTTCAGTGCCTATCGTCACCTGGCGGCGGAGCAGCCGGACCTGGTGTTTTTCCTCGGTGACTATATCTACGACAATTCCTACGCGGCAGATTCGGGAAAAGTCATTCGTTCCCACGGCAGCGGCAACGCGCTGACCCTGAGCGACTATCGCAACCGCTATGCGCTGTACAAGACCGATCCGGATCTCCAGGCCTTGCACGCGGCGGCGCCCAGCGTGGCGACCTGGGACGATCACGAGGTGCAGAACGACTATGCCAACCGCTGGTCCCAGGACCCGAAGGTTGCCGTGGCGCAGTTTCTCAAGCAGCGGGCGGCGGCGTATCAGGCCTATTACGAGCATATGCCGCTGCGCGTGAGCAGCCTGCCCAACGGGTCGGATATGCGCGTTTATCGGCGCCTGGACTACGGCCGCCTGGCACGTTTCCATGTGCTCGACGGTCGACAGTATCGCTCCGAGCAACCGTGCATTCAGGCCAACGGCAGTCATCAGGGCCACATCGCCGCCAACACCTGCAGCGACTTGCGCGACCCCGCTCGCACCATGCTCGGTTGGCAGCAGGAGGCCTGGCTGGACCAGGGGTTTGCCCAGTCGAAAGCGCAATGGAACGTGATCGCCCAGGACTTGCTGGTGGCGCCGCTGCTGCAGCGCGACCTGACCCAGCACACGCTGGGCTATTGGACCGATGGTTGGGATGGCTACATGGCGAACCGTTCACGGATGCTCGCGTCCATCGCGCGCCACCAGGTCAACAACCCGGTGTTCTGGGGCGGCGATATACATTCATTCTGGGCCACCGATTTGCATGCCGATGCCAACAACCCGGACTCGCCCGTGCTCGCCACCGAGTTCGTCGGCACCTCGGTGACCTCCGATGGGCCGCCTTACGACGCCTTCACCCAGATGCTGCCGCAGAATCCCCATGTGAAGTTTTTCGACAGCCGCCAGCGCGGGTATGTATCGGTGGCGTTGGATAGCCAGCGCATGCTCACGGACTTTCGTGTGATTACCGATCCGCGTGACCCGGCCGCCACGGTGTCGACGCTCAAGTCGTTCGTGGTGGAACCGGGACGGGCCGGGGCGATCGCGGTTTAATCCAGGCTGTAGCGCACCGACAGCGTGCCCTTTTTCTCCGCCACGGCCAGGATCGTCACCTGGCCCAATTCGCCCAACGCCTGCACATGCGTGCCACCACAGGCATACGCGGGCAACTCGCCGAAGCCGACTTCGCGGATGCCGTCTTCCAGGCGCATCTGGCGCGGGTAGTCGGCGGCGATCCAGTGGTCGAGTTGTTGTTGAAGCGTGTCGGCCTCCATGGCTTGTGCGCTTTCGCCGCGGATAAAGGTGATCTTGCCTTCGCCCGGCCAGTGGTGGGCCTTGATCGGCATCCAGCCCAACGCCTCGCCGGCGTTGCCGATCAGGTGTCCGGCGGAATGCAGGCGGGTGTGCAAGGCACGGCGTGGTGCATCGACCCGTGCGTTGATCGGGCCCGGTTCTACGGGCTGGTCGAGGTAATGCACCACGCGCTCCGCCTCCTGGGTCACCCGCAGCACCCGGCTGTCGCCCAGCCAGCCGGTGTCGAATGGCTGGCCGCCGCCCTGGGGGTGGAAAATCGTCGACTGCAGCGTGACCGCAAACTGCTCTTCGTGGGCGGTGCAGCTCAGCACTTCAAGCTCGGCGGTCAGGTGGTCGTGGGTGAAAAACAGGCGCTCGGTCATCGTCTACATCCGCATCAAGGTTCTGCGGGCAGTATAAATAGTGCGCAGATGGGTGATAATCCGTTCAATTATCAATGGACTTGTGCGTCATGAGCATCAATCTTCCTTTGCCGCTGCTGGGTGAAATGGCGATTTTCGTCAAAGTGGTGGAAGCCGGCAGTTTTTCTGCGGCAGCGCGACAACTGAGCGTGTCGCCTTCGGCGGTGAGCCGCAGCATCTCGCGTCTCGAACAGGCGTTGGCCACGCGCCTGCTGCAACGCACCACGCGCAAACTGCGTTTGAGCGAGGGCGGCGAAGAGGTGTTCAAGCGTTGCCAGGAGATGGTCAACGCGGCGCGCTCGGTGATGGAAATCAGCGGCCAGTTCACCCACGAGGCCGAGGGCCTGGTGCGGGTCAGCGTGCCCAAGGCGGTGGGGCGGTTCGTGGTGCATCCGTATATGCCGGAATTTCTGCGGCGCTATCCCAAGGTCGATGTGCAACTGATCCTCGAGGACCGGCAGGTGGACCTGATCGATGACAACGTCGACCTGAGTATCCGTATCACCGACAGCCCGCCGCCGGGCCTGGTGGGGCGGCAATTACTGCCCATCGAACACGTGTTGTGCGCGACGCCGCAGTACCTGGCCGAGCATGGCACGCCGAGTCATCCCCATGATCTGCTGGCGCACAGCTGCATCTACCTGGGCGAAACCCCGGGGGACTCGCGCTGGAAGTTTCGCCGGGCGGGTAAGGCGGTCACGGTGGGCGTGCGGGGGCGGTATGCGGCGAACCACACCGGCGTGCGCCTGGATGCGGTGTTGCAGCATGTGGGGATTGGCAGCTTGCCGTATTTCACGGCGCGGCATGCGTTGGATGAGGGGCGCCTGGTGCAGGTGTTGCCTGAGTGGGACTTTATTGCGTCCTACCACGGCGAGGCCTGGCTGCTGCACTCGCCGACGCGGTACCTGCCGCCGAAGGTGCGGGTGTTCATTGATTACCTGGTGGCGTGCATGGCCACCGAGCCGACGCTTCGCCGACGGTAGTGTGGGAGGGGGCTTGCCCCCGATAGCGGTGGATCAGTCATGCATGTATTGGCTGACACACCGCCATCGGGGGCAAGCCCCCTCCCACATTGAATGATCAGTGCTTGCTCTGGTCCTGCGGCATCGCCAGCAGCTGTTTTTCCTGGTTCCAGTCGAACGGTTCGTCGTTCTGTTCGGCTTCAAAGCGACGCTCTTCCAGGGCCTGGTACAGGTCCAGTTCTTCATCGGGCATGAAGTGCAGGCAATCGCCGCCGAAGAACCACAGCAGGTCGCGTGGCACCAGATGGGCGATTTGCGGGTAACGCAGGATGACCTGGCTCATCATGTCCTGGCCCAGGTACTGGCTCTCGATCGGATCGATCGGCAGCAGGGCGCGCAGTTCATCGAAACGCTCCAGGAACAGCAGGTGGCTTTCCTCGGGCACCTGTTCGGCTTCGCCGACGGCAACCAGGATGCTGCGCAGGTGGTCGAGCAAGACGAGATGATCGGCAACGACGTTGGACACGAGATAAGTCCTCAAAGCAAAAACGGGCGCGAGAGTATATAGCTCAAGCGCCCGTAATTATATGGCCTGGGGGATCAGCGGACTTTACCCGCGGCCTGGGCCAGTTCTTCCTTGCTGAAATCATCCACGTCGATCACCTTGCGCCGTGCCGCTTCGGCTTCACGCAGGGTTTGCGCCTCGGCCGGTTGCAGCACCCCGGCGTGCAGTGCGGCGTCGATGGCCGGTTCGCCGGCAGCCGGTTTGACCTGGCCGCTTTTGAGGGCCGCATGCAGTTTTTTCTGCAGCGGATGGCTGGCGGCGAGCAGGTCGCAGGCATGTTGCAGGGCGCCCACCGGGTCTTGCGCCGATTGCGGGCGGTAGCAGCCAGCCAGCAGTTCTTCGAGGGTCGGATCGCCCTTGGCGCGACCGATCACCGCGGCCACTTCGGCATCCAGCGCATCGGACGGGCCGGTATGGCGACGGCCGAACGGGAACACGATGACCCGCAGCAGGCAACCGAGCAGCTTGTTCGGGAAGTTGCTCAGCAGTTCATCCAGCGCGCGTTCGGCTTCGCCCAGGCTTTCTTCCATGGCCCAGGTGAACAGCGGTTCCAGGTGGTCCGGCGAATCCAGGTCGTGATAACGCTTGAGCGCCGCCGAAGCCAGGTACATATGGCTCAGCACATCGCCCAGGCGTGCCGACAGGCGTTCGCGGCGTTTCAACTCGCCGCCCAGCAGCATCATGCTCAGGTCGGCGAGCAGGGCGAACGCCGCAGCTTGGCGGTTCAGCGCGCGGAAGTAAGCCTGGCTCAAGCGGTTGCCGGGGGCTTTTTCGAAGTGGCCGAGACCCAGGTTGAGCACCAGGGTGCTGGCGGCGTTGCTCACGGCAAAGCCGATGTGCTGCATCAGCAGGCTATCGAATTCCTTGAGCGCCTGGTCGTGGTCTTCGCGGCCGGCCAGGGCCATTTCCTTGAGTACGAAGGGGTGGCAACGGATCGCGCCCTGGCCAAAGATCATCAGGTTGCGCGACAGGATATTTGCGCCTTCCACCGTGATGAAGATCGGCGCGCCTTGCCAACTGCGGCCCAGGTAGTTGTTCGGGCCCATGATGATGCCCTTGCCGCCGTGGACATCCATGGCGTGGCTGATGCATTCGCGGCCGCGCTCGGTCAGGTGGTACTTGAGGATCGCCGACAGCACCGAGGGTTTTTCACCGAGGTCCACCGCGTTGGCGGTGAGCATGCGCGCGCTGTCCATCAGCCAGGCGTTGCCGCCGATGCGGGCGAGGGCTTCCTGGATACCTTCGAAGGCCGCCAGTGGCACGTTGAACTGCTCGCGTACCTGGGCGTATTGGCCGGTCACCAGGCTGGTGAACTTGGCTGCGCCGGTGCCGACCGCCGGCAGGGAAATCGAGCGGCCCACCGACAGGCAGTTCATCAGCATCATCCAGCCTTTGCCGAGCATGTCCTGGCCACCGATCAGGTAGTCCAGGGGGATGAACACGTCCTTGCCGGAGTTGGGCCCGTTCATGAACGCGGCGCCCAGCGGCAGGTGACGACGACCGATGTCAACGCCTGGCGTATCGGTGGGAATCAGCGCGAGGCTGATGCCCAGGTCTTCTTCTTCGCCCAGCAAGTGGTCCGGGTCATGTGCCTTGAACGCCAGGCCGAGCAGGGTCGCGACCGGGCCCAGGGTGATGTAGCGTTTTTCCCAGTTCAGGCGCAGGCCGAGGGTTTCCTCGCCTTGCCATTGACCTTTGCAGATCACCCCGGTGTCGGGCATGGCGCCGGCGTCGGAGCCGGCCAGCGGGCCGGTCAGGGCGAAGCAGGGAATATCGTCGCCACGGGCCAGGCGCGGCAGGTAGTGGTTGCGCTGTTCATCGGTGCCGTAATGCAGCAGCAACTCGGCCGGGCCGAGGGAGTTGGGGACCATCACGGTGGACGCCAGGTCGCCGCTGCGGGTCGCGAGTTTCATCGCCACCTGGGAGTGGGCATAGGCGGAGAAGCCTTTGCCGCCGTACTCCTTGGGAATGATCAGAGCGAAGAAACCATGGGTCTTGATGTGTTCCCAGGCGGCGGGCGGCAGGTCCATGGCCTGGCCGATTTGCCAGTCGCTGACCATCGCGCACAGTTCTTCGGTCGGCCCATCGATGAACGCCTGCTCTTCTTCGGTCAGGCGTGCCTTGGGGTAGGCCAGCAACGTGTTCCAGTCGGGGCGGCCGCTGAACAGCTCGCCGTCCCACCAGACGGTGCCGGCGTCGATGGCATCGCGCTCGGTCTCGGACATTGGCGGCAAGACCTTCTGAAACCAACTGAACAGCGGCTTGGTGAAGTATTCGCGGCGCAGGTCGGGCAGCAGCAGCGGCGCGGCCACGATGGCAATCAACACCCAGCAGATCAGCAGCAGCCAACCCGGTGCGTGGCTCCAGGCGCCCATCGCCAGCAGGTATACGGCGACCACGCCGAGGGCGGGCAGGGGCGCGGTGCGGCGGTGTGCCAGGTAGGCAATGCCGACCACCAGAACCAGTATCCACAACAACAACATATTCAATCCTCCGTGAAACCAGGGGCGAAACCACCGTTGAGCTTAGTCGGCATCCGAGAAAGCGCGGTGATCAGGGTGTGGCGAGTTGTACTGGAAGCACCTTGGGATCACCGATCACCAGGCGCCGACATTTGGCCGAATCGTCGTTATCGCTGTGGCGGACCTGTCGTTAGACTCCAGGCTTCCCCCGGAGATCAAACCCATGGAAACGTACCTGAATCCCAGCCGCTTCATCGATAGTGACCACCCTGCGGTGGTGGAGTTCGCCGAAAAACATCGCGGTTCCAGCGCGGATTCAGGTGACCAGGCAGTCAGTCTTTATTACGCCGTGCGTGAGGCGGTGCGCTACAACCCCTATACCTTCAGCCGCGACCCCAACACCCTGAACGCCAGCTTCGCCCTGGCTGCCGGCCAGAGCTACTGCGTGCCCAAGGCCACCTTGCTCGCCGCCTGCGCACGGCACTGCGGGATTGCGGCGCGCATCGGCCTGGCGGATGTGCGCAATCACCTGTCGACGCCACGCCTGATCGCGCTGCTCAAAAGCGATGTATTCGCCATGCACGGTTATACCGAGCTGTACCTGAACGGGCGCTGGGTCAAAGCCACGCCGGCGTTCAACCAGCAATTGTGCGAGCTGTTCGATGTGCCGCCGCTGGCGTTCGATGGGATCAACGACAGTGTGTTCCACGCCTTCAATCGCCAGGGCAAGCGCTCGATGGAGTACGTGGTGGACCATGGGCAATTTGCGGATGTGCCCGAAGATTTCTTCTTTGCCCACCTGGAGAAATGTTACCCGCACCTGTTTGGCGAGCAGATGCCGAGCGTGCTGGGTGACATGCAGGACGATTTAAGCCGCCCGTGAACCGGCGTATGCTGCTGCGTTCATCAAGCCATGTTCATCAACAATAAGGCGCGGTCATGCTGAAGATCTGGGGGCGTAAAAATTCATCGAACGTCAGGAAAGTCCTGTGGTGCGCCGAGGAACTCGGCCTGGACTATGAGGCCATCGATGCGGGCGGGGCGTTTGGCGTGGTGGACACGCCGCAATACCGCGCATTGAACCCGAATGGCCGGGTGCCGATGATCGAAGACGGCGACTTTGTGCTGTGGGAATCCAACACCATCGTGCGTTACCTCTGCGCCAAGCAGGCGTCGAACTGGTACCCGAGCGACGTGAAGGCGCGGGCCAGTGCCGAAAAATGGATGGACTGGACCACCTCGACCCTCGCCGAGCCGTTCAAGGCGGTGTTCTGGGGCGTGGTACGCACCCCGGCGGAAAAACAGAACTGGGACAGCATCAACGCCGGGCGCCAGGCCTGCATCGATGCACTCGGCACCGTGGAGAAGGCGCTCGCCGAACAGCCCTACCTGTCAGGCGACGCCATCGGCATGGGCGATATCCCCTTGGGCTGCTTTGTTTACGCCTGGTTTGAAATGCCCATCGAACGCCCGGCCATGCCCCACCTGGAGGCTTGGTACCAACGCCTGCAACAGCGCCCGGCGTACCGCAAAGCGGTGATGACCGCGTTGACCTGATACTGACTATTAATACAGGTGACTGTACTTGTGCGGCGCGGGCAAGCACCATGTTTGTCATGCGCCGCCGTTGAACGATGCACGGTGTGCCCTCATCTATTGTCCCTATTCCCTTCTTTGGTGCGTATTCCGCTATGAGTTCCGCTCTGTCCATCCGGCAGCTAACCAAAACCTACGGCAACGGTTTCCAGGCCCTGAGTGGTATCGATCTGGACGTTGCCGAAGGTGATTTCTTCGCCTTGCTCGGCCCCAATGGCGCCGGCAAATCCACCACCATTGGCATTCTCTCGACCCTGGTCAACAAGACCAGCGGCACGGTGAATATCTTCGGCCATGACCTGGACAAATCCCCGGCGGCGCTCAAGCGTTGCATCGGCGTGGTGCCCCAGGAATTCAACTTCAACCAGTTCGAAAAGACCTTCGACATCGTCGTGACCCAGGCCGGCTACTACGGCATCCCGTCGAAAGTCGCCAAGGAACGCGCCGAGCAGTACCTGACCCAACTGGGCCTGTGGGACAAGCGCGACGTGCCTTCGCGTTCGCTCTCCGGCGGCATGAAGCGACGCTTGATGATCGCCCGCGCGCTGGTCCACGAACCGCGCCTGCTGATCCTCGATGAGCCCACCGCGGGGGTGGACATTGAACTGCGTCGCTCGATGTGGACCTTCCTCACCGAGCTGAACCAGAAAGGCATCACCATCATCCTCACCACCCATTACCTGGAAGAGGCTGAGCAACTGTGCCGCAACATCGGCATCATCGACCACGGCACCATTGTCGAGAACACCAGCATGCGCAACCTGCTGGGCCAGTTGCATGTGGAAACCTTCCTGCTCGACCTGAAGACCGAACGGTCGGCGCCGCCGCAATTGCTCGGCTACCCATGCCGCCTGGTGGACAGCCGCACCCTGGAAGTCCAGGTGGATAAAGCCATGGGCATCACCGCGCTGTTCGGCCAATTGGCGACCCAGCACATCGAAGTGCTGAGCCTGCGTAACAAAACCAATCGCCTTGAGGAGTTGTTCGTGTCCCTGGTGGAAAAAAACCTGGCGAAGGTGGCGGTATGAATTCTGAACTGCAACCCAACCTCATCGCCCTGCAAACCATCGTCTACCGCGAAGTGAAACGCTTTACCCGGATCTGGCCGCAGACCCTGCTGCCGCCGGCGATCACCATGGTCCTGTACTTCGTGATCTTCGGTAACCTGATCGGCCGGCAGATCGGCGGCATGGGCGGTTTCACCTACATGGAGTACATCGTGCCGGGCCTGATCATGATGTCGGTGATCACCAACTCCTACGGCAACGTGGTGTCGAGTTTCTTCGGCAGCAAGTTCCAGCGCTCCATCGAAGAACTGATGGTTTCGCCGGTGTCGCCGCACACCATTCTGATCGGCTACACCTTGGGCGGCGTGCTGCGTGGCTTGATGGTCGGCGTGATCGTGACCTTGTTGTCGTTGTTCTTCACCCAACTGCAAGTGCATCACCTCGGCATCACCCTGGTGGTGGTGGTGCTGACGGCGACGATCTTCTCGCTGCTGGGCTTCATCAACGCGGTGTTTGCACGCAACTTCGATGACATTTCGATCATCCCGACCTTCGTGCTGACGCCGCTGACCTACCTGGGCGGGGTGTTCTACTCCATTACCTTGCTGCCGCCGTTCTGGCAGACCGTGTCGCTGGCCAACCCGGTGCTGCACATGGTCAACGCCTTCCGCTACGGCATCCTGGGCGTGTCGGATATCCGGATCAGCGTGGCGATCACCTTCATGGTCGTGGCCACGGCGGTGTTGTACATCGGTTGCGCGCGGTTGCTGGTGAGCGGGCGCGGGATGCGGACGTAACGCCGGATTACACGCCGTAAAAAATGTGGGAGCGGGCAAGCCCGTTCCCACATTGGTTTCTGAATAACGTCTTTACCCTTGCAGCGCCAACTCGATCAGCGCGTGCAGCTCATCCACCGCCAGTGGCGCGGGGGAGAACAGAATGCGAAACACCGTCGGCGCCGCGAGCAGGTTGATCAGGCGGTCCGCGCTCGGCGGTGGCGGCGTGGCGTTCGGGTAGCGCTCGACGATCGTTTGAAGCTGCCCGCTCAGGATGCTCACGCAATACCCCGGCGTCTGGCTGGATTGCACATCGCGCATCATGTTGCGCCCCGGCTCCGAACTCATCTCATCCAGGTATTGCTCGGCCCACGCCCGCAGGTCGCCGCGCAGGCTGCCGGTGTTGGCCGGCTCGCTGTCCGGGCGCATGCGCGCCAGGGCCACATCGGCGAGCAACACCGAGAGGTCGCCCCAGCGGCGGTAGATGGTCGACGGCGTGACGCCCGCGCGCGCCGCGATCATCGGTACGGTGACGCTGGACCGCTCATGGGTTTCCAGCAGTTCGCGCACCGCCGAATGGACGGATTCTTGTACCCGGGCACTACGGCCCCCCGGGCGAAGGCCTTCTTTTATCGCCATGCCTGTGACCTTAACACAAAGAATTTGCTTTAAGCGGCGAGCAGTAGCACACTCGACAAAAGCAAAATATTAGCTTTAGCGGAGCGTGCCCATGTCCAGCCTCACTTCTCATCGTTCCAGCCTGGTGTTCCTGGCGATCACCTTGCTGACGTTCCTGGCGGCCTCCAGCGCGCCGACGCCGTTGTATCACCTGTACCAGGAGGGCCTGCATTTTTCCTCGGGCATGCTCACACTGATCTTCGGGGTCTACGCCTTGAGCTTGCTGGCGGCGCTGTTGACCGTGGGCTCGCTGTCGGATCACCTGGGGCGCAAGCCGGTGATTTTTGCCGCACTGGCCCTGAATATGCTGGCGATGCTGCTGTTTATCAATGAGAGCAGCGTGGCCTGGCTGATCGCCGCACGGACGCTGCAGGGTTTCGCCACCGGCATGGCCACCGCGGTATTGGGCGCGGCCCTGCTCGACACCGACCGCCAACAGGGGCCGCTGGTCAATAGCGTCGCGCCCTTGCTGGGCATGGCTTGTGGCGCGATGGGCAGCAGCCTGCTGGTGGAATTCGCGCCGCTGCCCACCCAGTTGATCTACTGGACACTGCTCGCGTTGATGCTCGGGCAGGCCATGTATGTGTGGCGTTTGCCGGAAACCGTCAGTCGCATCCCCGGCGCGCTGGCGTCATTGCGCCCGACTTTGCACGTGCCGCCGCAAGCGCGCCGGGCGTTGTGGCTGTCGTTGCCGGTGGACGTGGCGGTGTGGGCCATGGGCGGCTTCTATTTGTCCCTGGCGCCGTCGCTGGTACGGGCGGCGACCGGCTCGACCTCCAACCTGATCGGTGGCGGCCTAGTCGCGGTGTTGACCTTGAGCGGCGCGCTGATGATTTTCAGCCTGCGCAATCGCCCGGCCCACAAGGTCCTGCGGTTGGGCGCCAGCCTGCTGGCCGTTGGCGTGGCACTGATCCTCGCGGCGGTCCACAGCGCCAGCCTGCCGCTGTTTTTCATCGCCACGTTGATCGCCGGCAGTGGTTTTGGCGCGGGCTTTCTCGGGGCCTTGCGCAGTGTGGTGCCGCTGGCCTTGCCCCATGAGCGGGCGGGGTTGATGTCGGCGTTTTACGTGCTGAGCTACCTGGCGTTCTGCCTGCCGTCTTTGCTGGCGGGCAATCTGATCCGCAGTTTTGGCCTCATCGCCACCACGGACGGCTATGGTGTCGTGCTGATCATGCTGACCCTCGGCGCCCTGGCCGGGTTGCTGCGCCAGGATGCATTGCGGGTCGGGTGCAAGGGCAGCGCCTGACGCTATATTGGTAAAATAGATAACAGTTAGAGATATTACCCGTTATATAGATATTCGCTCAGGTTCTACCATGGCCCCAACCTCCTACGAGGAAGAGGATTGCCATCATGACCTGCTCGACCGCCCTGAACTACAAACCCTTCAGCCACCTGGCCCGTCCGCGGGAAGTGATCCGCCAGTTCACCCCGAACTGGTTCGCCGCCACCATGGGCACCGGGGTGTTGGCGCTGGCGCTGGCGCAACTGCCGGTCAATCTGCCCGGCATGTACGCCATCGCCGAAGGGTTGTGGCTGTTCACCATCGGCCTGTTCATCCTGTTCAGCGCCTTGTATGCGGCGCGCTGGGTGATGTTTTTCGACGAAGCGCGACGGATCTTCGGGCACTCCACGGTATCGATGTTCTTCGGCACCATTCCCATGGGCCTGGCTACGCTGCTCAACGGTTTGCTGCTGTTCGGCCTGCCGCGCTGGGGTGCTGGCGTGGTGCCGCTGGCCGAAGCGCTGTGGTGGCTGGACGTGGCGATGGCAGTGGCCTGCGGTGTGCTGATTCCGTTCATGATGTTCACGCGCCAGGAACACAGCATCGACCAGATGACCGCCGTCTGGCTGTTGCCGGTGGTCGCCGCTGAAGTCGCCGCTGCCAGCGGTGGCTTGTTGGCGACGCACCTGGCGGATGCCCACGGGCAACTGGTGATGCTGGTGACCAGCTACGTGCTGTGGGCATTTTCCCTGCCGGTGGCGTTCAGCATTCTGACCATCCTGATGCTGCGCATGGCCCTGCATAAGCTGCCCCACGCCAACATGGCCGCGTCGAGCTGGCTGGCACTTGGCCCGATCGGCACCGGCGCCCTCGGTATGCTGCTGCTGGGCGGCGATGCACCGGCGATCTTCGCCGCCAATGGCTTGCCCACTGTCGGTGAAATCGCCTACGGCCTGGGCCTGATCGCCGGGATTACCCTGTGGGGCTTCGGTTTGTGGTGGATGCTGATCGCAGTGCTGATCACCCTGCGTTACCTGCGCGCCGGTATCCCGTTCAACCTGGGCTGGTGGGGCTTCACCTTTCCGTTGGGGGTCTACGCCCTGGCCACGTTGAAGCTGGCGAATGTGTTGCACCTGGGGTTCTTCAGCGTAGTGGGCGGCATGCTGGTGCTGGCGTTGGCGCTGATGTGGCTGGTCGTCGCCAAGCGCACCGTGCAGGGGGCCTATAAAGGTGAGCTTTTTGTTTCGCCGTGTATTGCAGGATTAGGGAATAAGTAAGCGGGATTAGGTAAAGTCGTGGCCTGAAAAAAAACCAGGCCACGCAGGAACACGGACGATGAGCCACCCCTCACAATTCACCTTGCTGCGCACACGGCGCTTTCTGCCGTTCTTCATTACCCAATTACTGGGTGCCTTCAACGACAACATCTTCAAGCAATCGCTGATCCTGGCGATTCTCTACAAGTTGAGCATCGACGGTGACCGCGCCATCTGGGTCAACCTGTGCGCCTTGTTGTTTATCCTGCCGTTCTTCCTGTTCTCGGCGCTGGCCGGGCAGTTTGGCGAGAAATTCAACAAGGACGCGTTGATCCGCGCGATCAAGGTCGGCGAGATCGTGATCATGGCCGTCGGCGCCACCGGCTTTTTGTTCAATCATCTGGAACTGATGCTGCTGGCGTTGTTTGCCATGGGTACCCATTCCGCGCTGTTCGGCCCGGTGAAGTACTCGATCATGCCTCAGGCCCTGCGCGAGGATGAGCTGGTGGGTGGCAACGGCCTGGTGGAAATGGGCACGTTCCTGGCGATCCTCGCTGGCACCATCGGCGCCGGGATCATGATGTCGTCCGCCCATTACGCGCCGGTGGTGGCGGTGGCGATTGTCGGCGTAGCGCTGCTGGGTTACCTGGCCAGCCGCGGCATTCCGCGGGCGGCGGCGTCTTCGCCGCAACTGCGGCTGGACTGGAACATCTTCAGCCAGTCCTGGGCCACCTTGCGCCTGGGCCTGGGGCAGACCCCGGCGGTGTCGCGCTCGATCGTCGGCAACTCGTGGTTCTGGTTTGTCGGCGCGATCTACCTGACGCAGATCCCGGCCTACGCCAAGGAATGGTTGTACGGCGACGAAACCGTGGTGACCCTGATCCTCACGGTGTTCTCGGTGGGCATCGCGCTGGGCTCGATGCTCTGCGAAAAACTCTCCGGGCGTAAAGTGGAAATCGGCCTGGTGCCGTTTGGCTCCTTCGGCCTGACGGTGTTCGGCCTGCTGCTGTGGTGGCATTCCGGCGGCATGCCGCAGAACGTGCAGGCTAACGACTGGCTGGCGGTGCTCGGGTACGGCCAGGCCTGGTGGGTGTTGTTCGATATCCTCGGCCTGGGTGTGTTCGGCGGCTTCTATATCGTGCCGTTGTACGCACTGATCCAGTCGCGCACCGCCGAGAACGAACGGGCGCGGGTGATCGCCGCCAACAACATCCTCAACGCGCTGTTCATGGTGGTCTCGGCGATTGTGTCGATCCTGCTGCTGAGCGTGGCCAAGCTGTCGATTCCCGAGCTGTTCCTGGTGGTGTCGCTGCTCAACGTGGCGGTCAACGCCTACATCTTCAAGATCGTCCCCGAGTTCACCATGCGTTTCATGATCTGGCTGCTCAGCCATTCCATGTACCGCGTCGAGCATCGCAACCTGGAACTGATCCCGGACGAAGGCGCGGCCTTGCTGGTGTGCAACCACGTCTCGTTCGTCGATGCGCTGTTGATTGGTGGCGCGGTGCGTCGGCCGATTCGCTTTGTCATGTACTACAAGATCTACCGCTTGCCGGTGCTCAACTTCATCTTTCGCACCGCCGGGACGATTCCGATTGCCGGGCGTAATGAAGACATCCAGATCTACGAAAAAGCCTTCACACGAATTGCGCAGTACCTGAAGGACGGCGAGTTGGTGTGCATCTTCCCGGAAGGCAAGTTGACCAGTGATGGCGAGATGAACGAGTTCCGCGGTGGTGTGACGCGCATTCTGGAAGAGACGCCGGTGCCGGTGATTCCATTGGCGTTGCAGGGCTTGTGGGGGAGTTTTTTCAGCCGCGACCCTAACAAGGGCTTCTTTCATCGCATTTGGTCGCGCGTGACACTGGTGGTCGGCCAGCCGGTAACGGCGCAGGCAGCGACACCGTCGCACTTGCAGGGTTTGGTCGGGGAACTGCGGGGGGCGGTGAAGTAGCGAGCCGGGTTTACTCGGCATGCGTGCTGCTGGCGAGCGGTGTGGCGCCAGGATGTTCCGGCGTGACGCGGCTCCTTCATGCCCAGTCCGGTAATTTTTCACTCTATTGGAGGAACGTTTTCGGTCAGCACGCCACAGAGTTATCGTCTTCCTCTGCGTATGACGGGAGCTAACGATGGACTCTACTTCTGCTTCTGCTTCTGCTTCTGCTGCTTCACCGCAGCCGCAGCTGGCTTACTCCGGCGAAGATCAAAAAGCCAACTCGGCCTATCGCGCGGCGAGTGATCCCGTCAGACAGGCCGCCCATGCGGCTCCGATCACTGCCAATGTGCCGTTTATGTACAACAATACTCATGGGCCATCCAGGGTGGAGATTGGTTCAGTCGAGGCTGGCCCGGTGACTTATGGCAGTGACTCCGATCTCCAGCGGCGTGCAAGGCAATCTGATGCTGCGCCGGCCGATTCATACTTCCAGAGCGCGCCCAGTCGTGAACAGGTTCGCGCCAAGGCTGAGGGCCGGCAAGGCAGTATTGATTTTGGCGGCCCTTCATCACCCTCTGCGCCGACCAAGGTCGACCCGAGTCGGGGATACCATGATGGCAATGTCAGCATTACTCGCGAACGTGGCACCTCGTCTCGTGCACAACGGAACCATGAGACCCTTCGCATCAAAACCGGCAATGGTGATGATTCTATCCATATCGAAGAAAGCCGGGACGGTGGGCTCCTCGCGCAGATCAATGGGAAATCCTACGACATTCAACATCATGAAAATCCCGCAATCAAACAGGGCGTTGTGGTCGAAACCGGCGGGGGGAATGATGGCGTCAGCATCGGTTACGGGGGGAGTCGGGAAACGTTTATCTATGCCGGCGCGGGTAACGATACGGTTTACGCCGGGTCGGGCAAGACGAATGTGTTCGGCGGGGAGGGTTCTGACGTGATTAACCTGGGCAGCGGTGAAAGCTACGCCGAAGGTAATGATGGAAATGACTTTATCACCGGGGGCAGTGGCAATGCTGTGATTTACGGTGGCAAAGGCAGCGATGAATTGCGTGCAGGCGGAGGGCCAGATACCAAAACCAACTACGTGGATGGCGGGGAGGATAACGATCTGATTTATGGCGGAAGGGGGCACAACATTCTGCATGGCGGACCGGGCGATGACCATATCGTCGGGGGAGACAGCAATACTATTTATACCGGGAGGGGGCGGGATACTGTCCAGACAACCAATGAAAATGATCGTGTCTTCGGACGGCGAGGGGTCGACGATCTGAGCCAGCTCCGTTCCCAGTCAGGCTTTCGGGAAGTCGCCCCCCTTGACGTCGGTCATCGAGGGATCAAAGTCGAAGGAAGCCCGGAGTTCCGCCAGCGTGTAAATGATGACCTTGAGTTTCTCAGAGGCTCGCCGGTGGGGCAGAGGGTGCTTGCAAAAATCGATTCGCTTGAAGCACCTGTCAAGATCCGACAAGGGGCCGATGGTAGTTTCTATGACTACAGTGATCCAGGTCTCGGAGTTACGCGCAGCGATGAAGGCCGCCGTGCTGATTATGGCGACGGTTTTGTCAAAGACGGCGTTGCGGGCATACCTGCAACAGATCCGGTCCTGACGTATCAACCTAACTTCATTGTGCCGGGGGACCAACGGCCTCCGATCGTTGTTCTGCAACATGAGCTCGCCCATGCGATCAATTTTGGTGAAGGCTCTGCGCTGACAGGTACGACTTTTTCAGGCACCAAAATGGTGGGCTACGACTCAAATGGCCGACCCCGGTTTATGCCGGTGTACGAGGATAATTTTGAGCGCCAGGCGGTCGGACTCTTCACCAGCCACGCCCCCTATAAATTCGACCCGAATCTGCCGGCCTCCACCTACAACGTCTGGCCCTTCACCGAAAACGCGCTGCTCTACGAGCTTGGTTTGCCATTACGCCAACGCTATACGTAACCATGCGTCGATCGTTGCTGCGGGGGGAATTATGTAGGTGGGGGGCGAGACTGCGTGCCGGCAGAGGCTACGCGCTGATCTTGAGCCCCACCAACCCGGCGATGATCAACGCCACACTGGCCAGTCGGAACAGCGCCATGGATTCCCCGAACAGGATAATCCCGGCGATCACCGTGCCCACTGCACCCACACCGGTCCAGATGGCGTAGGCGGTGCCCAGCGGCAATTCCTTCATGGCCAGCCCCAGCAGGCCGAGGCTGATGGCCATGGCGGCAATCGTCAGGGCGGTGGGCAGCGGCTTGCTGAAGCCGTCGGTGTATTTCAAGCCGACGGCCCAGCCGACTTCGAACAGCCCGGCGAAAACCAGAATGATCCAGGACATGATGACCTCCCTCTATAAAAGCGGGGTCGTCCCCTGATGTGTACGCGATAGCGTCGCGGGGTCGTCCCCGCGGCGTTCGGTAGAGTGCCGAAGATTGATCAAACGATCAAGTTTTCGCAGTGGCTTCCAGGGTGCGGCGGTCTTCCTTTTCGCTCATGCGGCGGAAGTACGTCGACAGCAGCGCCCCGGAAATATTGTGCCAGACACTGAACAGCGCACTCGGCACCGCGGCCAGCGGCGAAAAATGCGCGCTGGCCAGCGCGGCACCCAGCCCGGAGTTCTGCATGCCCACTTCCAATGCCAGCGACTTGCGTTGCGCCAACGGCAGCTTGAACAGGCGGCCGGTGAAATAGCCCAGCACGTAACCGAAGCTGTTGTGCAGCATCACCACGGCCATGATCAGCAGGCCCGACTCGGCGATCTTGGCCTGGCTGGCGGCCACCACGGCGGCGACGATGATCACGATGCTCACCACCGATACCAGCGGCAGCACCTCCACCGCATGGCGGACCCGCTCGCCGAGCACACGTTGCGCCACCACGCCAAGCACGATCGGCAACAGCACCACTTGCAGGATCGACCAGAATAATTCCATGAACGACACCGGCAGCCAGGCCGAAGCCAGCAGCCAGATCAGCGCCGGGGTCAGCAGTGGCGCGAGGAGGGTGGTGACGGCGGCGATCGCCACCGACAACGCCAGGTCGCCACGGGCCAGCCAGGTCATCACGTTGGACGAGGTGCCGCTTGGGCAGCAGCCGACGAGGATCACGCCGACGGCGATTTCGGGCGGCAGGTTGAAGGCCCGGCACAGCAACCAGGCCACGCCCGGCATGATCACAAAGTGCGCGACCACGCCCAGGGCCACACGCCACGGATGGCGGGCGACTTCGGCGAAGTCTTCGAGTTTGAGGGTCAGCCCCATGCCGAACATCACCAGGCCCAGCAGCGGGACGATGGCGCTTTTCAAGCCGATGAACCAGCCGGGTTCGACGAAGGCCAGCACGGCAAAGATCAACACCCAGTAGGCGAAGGTATTGCCGACGAAGCGACTCAAGGCGGCGAGTGCGCGCATGGGGAAGTCCTTATTATTAGGTGTACGGAAAAACCATTGTAGGAGCGAGCTTGCTCGCGAAAATCGTCAACGATGACGCGGGCATTTTGAATGCACGCGGCGCGCTCAGGTTTTTCGCGAGCAAGCTCGCTCCTACAGTAAGGCGATAGTGCGCTTAGATACCCTGTGGGGTCTCTTCGCCGCCCAGTGCTTCGATCAGCGCCGGCAGGAATTCGCCGAAGGTCAGCATCATCAGGGTAAAGCTGGCATCCAGTTGGCCCAGGGCTTCGTCGCCACCGTCCTGTTCGGCCTGGTCCTGCAGCAGGTCTTCGAACTTCAGGCGCTTGACGGTCATCTTGTCGTCGAGCATGAAGGACAGCTTGTCCTGCCAGGCCAGCGACAGTTGGGTCACCACTTTGCCGGTGCTCAGGTGCAGCTGGATTTCTTCGCTGGTCAGGTCCTGGCGCTTGCAGCGCACGATGCCGCCGTCTTCGTGGGTGTCGCGCAGTTCGCATTCGTCGAGGACGAAGAAGTCATCGGCCGGTTTCTGGGTGGTGACCCAGTCGGTCATGACCGCGGTTGGCGCGGTTTTCACGGTGAGTGGGCGCACCGGCAGGGTGCCGATCACTTCACGCAGGGTCGACAGCAGGTCTTCGGCGCGTTTCGGGCTGGCCGAGTTGACCAGGATCAGGCCCTGTTTCGGCGCGATCGCGGCGAAGGTCGACGAGCGACGGATAAACGCGCGCGGCAGGAAGGCCTGGATGATTTCATCCTTGATCTGGTCCCGCTCCTTTTTATAGACCTTGCGCATTTGCTCGGCTTCGATCTCTTCGACTTTCTCTTTCAGTGCATCACGCACCACGCTACCCGGCAGGATGCGTTCTTCCTTGCGCGCAGCGATCAGCAGGAAGTCACCGCTGACGTGGACCAGGGGAGCGTCTTCACCTTTACCGAAAGGCGCGACGAAACCGTAAGTGGTCAACTCCTGGCTTGCACAAGGGCGCGCCAGTTTGGTGGCCATTGCAGTTTCCAACGCCTCGGCATCAACAGGCAGATCTTGGGTCAGGCGATAGATAAGCAGGTTCTTGAACCACATGGGGTGAGTCTCTCCTTTATACAAAGGGGGGCATTATTGTCTTGATAGCGGCTGAGGCCAACCCTGCCTAAGCCATTGGAAGGGCTGAAAAAAAAGATTTAAGAAAGTGCTTGCCAGACCTTGGGTCGCTCCGTAGAATGCGCGCCACACCGAAACGAAGGGTGATTAGCTCAGCTGGGAGAGCATCTGCCTTACAAGCAGAGGGTCGGCGGTTCGATCCCGTCATCACCCACCATTCGCTTCAAGTGTTACGCGCAGCGGTAGTTCAGTCGGTTAGAATACCGGCCTGTCACGCCGGGGGTCGCGGGTTCGAGTCCCGTCCGCTGCGCCATATTCGGTAACCTGGAACGCTGAACGCCAGGTCACCACAGAAAGCCCGCTCATTGAGCGGGCTTTTTTTTGCCTGGGATTCAGCTCGGCGATCTCAAGGTCAGCTTATCGCCGTTTATTGGATCTAGAAGAAATCAGCAATCACCAAGATTTCTTCCGTGGCGAAAAGTGACTCATATATCGCTTCATGTGGAACTTCACGCGCTAACCAAGCGCTTGCGTTGTAGACCCGCGCCTTGTTGAAAAACACTAGGTGCGTCTCGTCTCCACGCTCAAACAGTTTGAATTGTTGCTCCTCCATGTCGGCGCAAAGCTCGTCGAATAGCGTGGGGTCTCTTTTTGACAGCGCGACGAGGATATCGGCCCTGTCCAGGCCGGCTTCACTGGCCGCCCACAAGACGATACGCGTTGCCACCTCCATTTTTTCGCTTGGGGTGCCAGCGTTCAAAGCGTGTTGGACATCGGGATAGCTGGAGGCCAGGCGCGAAGCAATGGTCTTTTTTCTCGTGGCGCTCATGACTGACTCCCGATGACTTTTCTCGATGACTTCGCGTGCGTTCATCTACCCCGGCGATCTGTTTGCCTTTAGACAGGGTCCGGTTGACCGGCTGGCTTTCCGTCGACGGCCTGGCCGGCAAGAACGCGTGCGGCGATATAACCGAAGGTCATGCCGGGACCGAGTGTGATGCCGCCGCTGGGGTAATGGCCGTTCATGATGCTGTTCATATCATTGCCCACAGCGAACAGCCCCGGAATCGGCGTGCCGTGTTCGTCTAATGCGCGGGCATAAGCGTCGGTGTTCAGGCCGGCGAAGGTGCCGAGGCTGCCGGGCACCAGCTTCACCGCATAGAAGGGGCCTTTGTGCAGGCTGCCGAGGGACGGGTTCGGCCCGTGTAGAGCGTCGCCCTGTGCTCTGTTGTACAGCGATTCACCGCGCTGGAAGAGCGGGTCGTGACCTTGTTCCGCACCCAGATTGAAGGCGCTGACGGTCACTTCCAACTGTTGCGCATCGATGCCGCATTTGTGTGCCAGTTCGATCAACGTCGGCGCCTTGAACAGGTAGCCCGCGCGCACGTACTTTGCCGTCGGAAACGGAAAGGGTTTGGACCAGCCCAGGCCATAGCGACGTTGGGCGCGGTGATCGCAGATCAGCCAGGACATCGGCGTTTCTGCTGGCCCCGTGGCGTTAAACAGTGCGCACATGTAGTCGTGGTAGGAGTCAGCTTCGTTGACGAAGCGTCGGCCATCCTGGCGCACGGCAATGAAGCCGGGTTTGGCGCGTTCCATCAGGTGCGGAAAACCGCTGAAACCACCGTCTTCGCGCGGCACCCGGGACACGGGTGCCCACGCGGCCGCATGGGCGAAGTCGGACGCCACGCAGGCCCCGACGCGCTCGCCCAGTCGCAGGCCATCGCCGGTATTGCCCTTGGGCGCTGCGCTCAAATGTTCGGTGCCGTTGGGAGCCTGCTTGAACAGATGGGCGATGCGCTGCTGGTCGTGGGGGAACCCACCGCAAGCGAGCACCACGCCACGTCGAGCGCGGATCTCGATCAGGCGCCCGGCAGATTCGACGCGAGCCCCGAGCACGCGCTCGCCGTCACGCAGCAGTTCGCGCACGGGCGTGTCAGTCAGTAGGCGCACCTTGCGATCCAGCGCGCTTTTGAGCAGCCGGGCAACCAGTGCGTTGCCGTTCACCAGGTGCAGGCCGCGGCCATGAAGCAGCAGGTCGCGGGCCTGGCGTAACAGGCGCTTGCCGGCGTAGAGCAATGAGGACGGCGACTGGCGCGCGTTGAGAAAATGATTGAGGTCGGCACCGCCGGCGATGCCCATTCCTGCCAGGCTGATCACGTCGAGCGGGCGTCGGAGTTTATTGATCCAAGGGCCGAGGCGACGACCGTCGAACGGTTGCGCACAGACCGAACGGCCGCCTTTTGCATAACCTTCGCTGGCGTGAAAATCAGGCATTTTGCTGCCGGAGAAAAACTGCACCTCGGTGTGGCGTTGAAAAAAATCGACCATCTGCGGGCCTTGTGCGAGGAACATCTCCACGCGCGGGTCGAGCACTTCGCTGCGCAGTTCATGGCGCAGGTAAATCCGCGATTGTTCCAGGTCTTCAACGATACCGTCGGCGACGGCCAATGGGTTGCGCGGAATCCACAGCCAACCGCCCGACCAGGCGCTGGTGCCGCCTAGCTGCGGCTCCTTCTCCACCACGATGACGTCGAGGTTCAGGTGCGCGGCGGTCACCGCCGTTGCCAGGCCGGAGGCGCCGGAGCCGACGACCAGAACATCACACAGTAGGGGGGCGTTGATGGGCATAGGCATTACCGCGAAAAGAAATGAGGTTGGCCGCTCCCGATCAGAAGCGGCGCAACGCTGTGATGGGGTTATTTGAGCGGCGAAAAATCGGTCGGACGCAGCAGCCGTGATTCCAGCGTCACCACGGCGTCCAGTTCCTTGTTCTGCCGTGCGAAGTCCTGCCAGCGGGGATCGGCCGCCATGGCATTGCGGCGGGTCATGCGCTCGTCAAGGCTGGCGTAGCCCCAGATGTGCACCACTTGATTGACTTCACCGATTTCGGTGGTGAAAAAGCCGACCAGATTGCCCAAGTGCTCTTGCTGCACGGCTAAGGCGGCGCTTTTGTACAGGGCCAGCCAGTCGCCGAGCTTGGTGGGTTTAATCGTGTAGGTGCGCAGTTCGTAATACATGCTGTTCTCCAGTGTGGGATGGGTGTGCGCGGCTGTGGTCGAGCCGCTGAGCGATATCGCTGGCGGCGAGGTAACCGAACGTGATGCCTGGGCCGAGGGTGATACCGGGGCCGGGGTAAGTGCCGTCCATGATTGAATTCATTTCGTTGCCCGCCGCGTAGAGGCCGGGGATCGGTGCGCCGCTGCGATCCAGCACGTTGGCCTGGGCGTTGGTGACCAGGCCGCGTGCCGAACCGAGGTCGCCGGTAAATAAACACACGGCGTAGAAGGGCGCCTTGCGCAGGGCTTTCAGGCAGGGATTGGGCTGATGCAGCGGGTCACCCATGTAGCGGTTGTAGGCCGTACTGCCCTTGCCGAATTGGCGGTCGACGCCTTGATCGGCATCCGCGTTGTACTGCGCCACGGTCTGCTCCAGTGTGTTCGCCTCCAGGCCGGCGATGAGTGCCAATTCGCCGAGGCTGTCGGCACGCAGCAGATAACCGGCGTCGATCAGTGCGCTGTTGTCGACGGGGCGCGGACGCGCCAGGCCCATGCCGTAGCTGTTCATCGCTTCGCTGTCACAGATCAGCCAGCAGGGCGCATTGGCGCCGCCATTGGCGAACATGGCTTCGACGAAACAGTGATAGGAGTTGGATTCATTAACGAAGCGCCGCCCGGCACGGTTGACCGCAATAACGCCGGGTTTGGCGCGGTCGGTGACCAGATGCGGAAAGCGCTCCACGCTGCCGTCGCTCTTGTGCAGCACCGAAACCGGGGCCCAGAAGAAATTCGCCGCCAGGTTGTCGCCGATTGCCGCGTTGACCGAGGCCGCCAGGCGTTGCCCGTCACCGACGTTGGCCGGCGGCGACATGCTCCAGTGCTCCGAATCAGTCGATGGCCGCTGTTCGGCGGCGTGTGCGCTTGCGGCAAAACCCCCCATGGCCAGCACCACACCGCCACGCGCGAACACGGAATGAGTTGTTCCGCGCCTGGAAATCTGCACGCCCTTGACCGAACCCTGTTCAACGATCAAGGCCTCGGGGGTTGCTTGCAGCCACAGGTCGACACCCTTGGCCAGCGCAGTGGTGGCCAGGCGTGCGATCAAGGCATTGCCCACGGTCAGGCGGGTGCCGCGTGGATGGTTGAGGCGGTCGACGGCGTAACGTCCTATCAGTTTAAGGCAGTGCCAGAGGGATTTGGGCGAACGCTTGAAGCTGAGGAAGTGCTGGATATCGACACGATTGACCATCATGCCGCCGAAAAGAAGCATGCCGTCCGGCGGGCGTTTGAGGTCTTTGAAATGCTCACCGAGGTGGCGGCCGTCGTACTCGTCGATTTCCAGCGCGCGACCTGTTTGCGTGCCACCCGGCAAGTCCGGGTAATAGTCGGGCGACAACGGTCGCAGGCTGTACTTGAGTTCGCTGTGGGTTTCCAGGTAACGCAGGGCTTCACGGCCGTGTTCGATGAAGGCATCGATCAATGGCGGGTTGTAGCCGCTGCCGATCACCTCTTTCAGATAACGGCGCATCTGTTCGGCAGGCAGGCAATGCCCGGCGGCTCGGGCCTGGTCGGTGTCGTGCAGCCACACCGCACCACCGGAAATCGCCGACGTACCGCCGAAGGCCTCGGTCTTTTCCACCAACAACACCTTGAGGCCGCGGCAACTGGCAGTCACCGCTGCGGCGAATCCGGCCGCGCCGCTGCCCAGGACAATCACGTCATAGGTCAGCTCGGCATGGGCGGAGGGCAGGGAAGTCTTCGTGTTCATTATTGTTATCGCCTGTTAAGGACGCCCCCGGAGAGTCAGATCTCCAGCGGCGTCACGCCCATGAAGTGACCGAGGTTGCCCAACTGCGCCAACGCCATTTCCGGCCCGGTCTGGATCGGGCAGCCGAGGCGTCGGGCCATGGCGAGAAACGGGGTCACCGCCGGCGATGTCACGACATCCGCCACCAGGGTTTTGCCGTTCAGGGTTTCCATCAGCGTAGTCGGCAACGGCATCGGGCCGTTGTCATTGGTTGCACTCATGCCGACGGGCGAGGCGTTGACGACCAGGTCGAAGTGCTCAAGCGACGCCGGGCTGGCGCTGATCACAATCTGCGGGAAGGCACTGCGTAGAAGGTCGCCGAGCACCTCGACGCGCGCGTCGTTGATGTCGCTGATGACCAAATGGCTGACCCCGGCCTGGCACAACGAATACGCAATCGCGCTGCCGACGCCGCCGGTACCGATTACCAGAACCTGTTGGTCCTTGGGGTTGAAACCGTGTTTGCGCGCAGCGTTGAGAAAACCTTCGCCGTCGACGATATCGCCCACCAGTCGACCGTCGGTCTCGCGGCGGATCACATTGACCGAGCACAGCGCCGCCGAGCGTTCACTGACGCCGTCCAGGCGGCTGGCCAGCAGTTGCTTGTAAGGAACGGTGACCACGCATCCGCGCAGGTTTTGCCAGCCGCGCAGGGTCTGGACGAAATCATCCAGGGCGCTCTGTGCAAGGTCGATGGCGAGCATGGCGACGTTCTGCTGGTGGTCGGCGAACCAGCGATTGAAGTTTTCCGGCGATTTCACCTGGGCTACAGGTGAGCCGACGATGGCGACCAGTTCAGTCGAACCCTGAATCATGGGAGGTACCCGCTTATTAGCTGTGTTGTGCCGCTGATACTGCAAGCGGTGAAGGCAGCGAACAATCGAGCTTGTGAGGGATTAGGTTGATAATCGCAGTGTCAGTGCGATAATCGCAGTCTATGCACGATAAAGAATCCGAGTGATGAAGAAACCCACCATCCACCCGCGGGATTTGATCGTCGGCCTGCAAAAAGGCCTGGCGCTGTTGCAGTTGTTTTCCCAGGAGCATCCGCGCCTGAGCGTGCCGCAAGTGGCGCGCATGGCCGATATGACCCAAAGCGCCGCGCGGCGTTTTTTGCTGACCTTGGTGCATGACGACTTTGCGCAGACCGATGGCCGCCATTACTGGCTGACCGCGAAGGCCTTGCGTATTGGCCAGGCTTACGTCGATTCCGCGATACTGCCGCGCATGCTGCGGCCCATCGTCGAGCAGGTGGCGCGGACCACCCAGGAGCATGTGTCGGTGGGTGTTCGCGACGGTGATGACATTGTGCATGTGGTGCGCAGTCGCTATAGCCACATCACCTCGATGTCGATTCGTCCCGGTTCACGGGTGCCGATGTATTGCACCGGCAGCGGACGGCTGTGGTTGGCGAGTTTTTCGCCAGAGGCGCTGTGTGCTTACTTCCAACGCAACCCTCCTCGAGCCATCACGCCTTATACGCTCACCGACGAAGCCCTGATCCGCCGCGAAATCGCCCTGGCGGGCGAGCGTGGTTACGTGATGGTGGATCAGGAATATGAAGTGGGCATGCGGGTGCTGAGCGTGCCGCTGCTGGATCGGGAAGGGCAATTGCAGGCAACGCTGACGCTGACGACTCACGCGTCGCGCATGACGGTTGAGGACATGCGCGAGCGGTACCTGTCGCCGCTGTACGAAGGGCAGGCGCTGCTGCGGCCGATCATGACACTTTGAATGTCAGAACAGGCTTCAGTTGAACGGTGTTACGCGACGTCCTGGGCATTCGAACTCGCATCGGTTGAATGCTGCGCAGCGGCCGCATGAAGCCCCGCAATATAGCCGAACGTCATGGCCGGCCCGAGGTTGATCCCACCGGAAGGGTAGTAACCGCCCATGACGCTCGCCATGTCGGTGCCGACTGCGTAGAGCCCGGTGATGGCGGCTCCACTGCGGTCCACTACCTGGGCATGGCCATTGGTCTTGAGGCCCGCGAATGTGCCGAAGCTGCCAGGGCGGACCTTCACGGCATAGAACGGGCCGTGTTCGATCGGGGCCACGCAGGGGTTGCCTTCGGTAATGAGGGGATCGCCTTGTTTGCGGTTGTAAGGCGTGGAGCCACGACCGAACGCAGGGTCCTGACCGTTGCGGGCGTGCTCGTTGAAGTTGCGTACCGTTTCAGACAACCCCGCCGGATCGATACCGCAGGCTTCGGCCAGCGCATGGATGGATGCGGCGCGGTGTAAATACCCACTGCGTACCGACGGCCCCACCGGTAGCGGGAACGGCCGCGAATGACCCAGCCCGAAGCGGCGCTGGAAGCGGTGATCGCAGATCAGCCAGGACGCAACTTCTTCGCCTTCAGGCGCCGCGGTCATCATGGCAGCGGTGTAATCGTAGTAGCCGTCGGCTTCGTTGACGAAGCGCTTGCCGGTGGACAGCACGCCAATCAGGCCGGGTTTGGCGCGGTCGATGATGTGGGGGAAATGCCCCGTGCTGCCGTCCGCGTGCGGGACCAACGAAACCGGGGCCCATGCGGCGGGTGATGCAACGTCTACCTCCAGCACGCCACCGGCAGATTCGCCCAGTGAAATGCCATCGCCCGAACAATCGACAGGGGGCAAGGCCAGGTGGTCATTGTCTGTCGGCGTGCGCGGGAAAAGCGCCTTGCGCCGACGCATGTCGTTGGGGAAACCACCGGCTGCCAACACGACGCCTCGGGTGGCATAGATGTGCGTGGTGCCGTCTGGCGTGTCGACAATAGCTCCCAAGACCGTGCCTTGATCCAGGATCAATTGGCGAGCGGGGGCAGACTCGATCAGCGTCACACCTCGATCGACCGCCGATTTGGCCAGGCGTGCGACCAACGCCTGGCCGTTGACCAAGTGCATGGCCCGACCGTGGAGGGCCAGATCTCGCAGGTGGCGTAGAAAACGCTTGCTGACATGGATAAAGGATTTGAGCGATTGGGTCATGCTCAAAAAGGCCGCCAGATCAGGCCCGGCCATGATCGGCATGCCGAGGAAAGACGTCTCTCTCATGGGTTTGCGCATGCGTCGGATCAACCGCCCCATGTTTCTCGCATCGTAGGGCGCCGCGATCACCTGATGGCCTTGAACGGCGGCGCCGGGAACATGCCCATGAATGTCGGGGATGCCGTTGCCATCGACCCATTTTAACGCGGTGTTTTCTTCAAAAAACGCCACCATCCGTGGCGCATTGTCCAGAAAAGCATCGACCCGTTCGGCGTTGTAGCGTGAACCCAGTTCATTCTTCAAATAGGTGCGCGGTTGCTGTGGATCTTCATCAATACCCGCGCGCTTGGCCAATGGATTGCCGGGAACCCACAGCCATCCACCCGACCATGCTGTCGCGCCGCCGAATGTTGCATGCTTTTCCACCACGATGACCTTAAGGCCCTGGGACGCGGCGGTCACGGCGGCGGCAAGGCCGGAAGCGCCGGAGCCGATCACTAACAGATCACAATCGAGACGTTTTGGCCTGGGGTTGTTCTGGGTGTTCACACTGAGTCACCTTGACTGATATTAATTGCGGTGAGCCCTGGACTCATCAGGGCGGGAGACCCCGGAATCAACTGCTGGATTTCTGCTACGGCAGCGATGAGTGACGGGGCGATTTGATGCAGCCGCGCTTCGGAAAGCCGGAAAACCGGGCCCGCAACACTGACCACCCCAATCACCTTGCGGCTGATTGGGTGAAACAGGGGGACAGCGATGGCTGACATCCAGTCGGCAAATGTCTGAATGGCCATCGCATAGCCGAGGGTCCGTGCCGATTCGATTCTTGGCAGCAATGCCTCAACGGTTTGCGGGGCAGAGGGACCATAGTCCTGGACCAGACCGAAGCCCTGTCGACCGACCAGCGCCAACGCCTGCTCGTTATCCATGCTTGCCAACCACGCATAGCCGCTCGCGGAGCATGAGAGCTTGGCCGCCATGCCCATGTCCGGGTCATAACGCAGCCCGGAGCGTGCGCCTTGCGCACGCGCAACCCATGTCAGCCGATCCTCGTCCACCACGGACAACCGCACCAGCTCACCGACGTCTGCCGCCAGACGATTGAGCACCGGCTGCACCGCATCAACCGTGCCGTCGGCGCTCAGGTGGGTGAAGGCGAGGACCTGCAACTTGGAGGTCAGCACATACGTGCCACGTTCCTGCTCCTGGCGTGCATAGCCGGTTTCACACAAGGTGTTCAGCAGACGATGGGTTGCGCTTCGAGGGATGCGCAGCTGTTCCGCAATCGCGGTCAGGGGAATCCCTTCACCGCTGTTGGCCAGCATTTCCAGAATGGCCAGACCACGGTCAAAGCGCCCTACATAACTGCTTTCGGTGTGACTCGCTGCGCTTGGCATAACCTGGCTCCTCATTGGTTTTGTGACGCTCGTCGTTTCGCTGGAATTGGCTTTCGATGATTCTGGAAAACTATTCCAGTTCCATCGGCAGTGTCAATTCGCCCGGTTGCGCCGACAGGGCGCAAGTCCCGGATTACGGGGGCTTCGGGGGGGAGTCTTATTTAGTGTTCGGTTTTTAAGGAAGAATGATCAATCGGAAAATCAGGCTTTTGTGCGGTTATCGAACACAAACCAACCGCGAAAACTGCTTTCCTCCACGCGTGTTTTTTCCACTTGATTTAAAACTGGAACTCAGTTCTAACTAAAAAAGACAGCGGCTCAGGTCGTCACTTTTCGTGACCGAAGCACGTCGCTTTTTTTGGAATTCGAGAACGAGAGTCGACCATGAGCGAACAGATATTTTCCCTGGCTGCCCTGACCGTGCTGGAGCTGTCGCCTCCGGACATGGTCGAGGTCGCTGCCCGCGCCGGATATAGCCATGTCGGCTTGCGGCTGGAACCGGCAACGCCGCAAGAACATCACTTCCCCTTGATGGCAGATGCCGAGTTGCGGCATCGAACGCACCAGCGTCTGCGCGACACCGGGATCAAGGTGCTGGACATTGAGATCCTGCGATTGAAGCCGGAAACCCGCGTGCAGGATTTCCTCGGCCTTCTGGACGTCGGTGCCGAGTTTGGCGCGACTGAATTGTTGATCGCCGGCAACGACCCGGACGAAGCCCGCCTGGGCGATAACTTCGCGGCGCTGTGCGACATGGCGGCCCCGCTCGGCATCCACCCGCACCTGGAATTCATGCCTTGGACAGACGCACGCGATCTTTCGCAGGCATGGCGCATTGTCGAGAGCGCTGCCCGTCCCAACGGTGGGGTTCTGATTGACGCGTTCCACTTCGATCGGTCTGGCTCATCGCTCACGGAACTGGCCGCCGCCACGGCCAAGGCGCCGCATCGTTTCCGCTACGCACAGCTGTGCGACGTAGCGGGACCGCGCCCCGACGATATGGATGAAATCCTGCGTCAGGCGCGCAATGAACGACGTTTCCCGGGTGACGGCGATTGTGACCTGGACGGTCTGTTGAGCGCGCTGCCCGCCGGTATCCCGCTGAGCCTGGAGACCCCCTCTCGACAGTTGTTGGAGCAAGGCGTTAGCGCTTTCGACCGGGCGAAGAGGGCGCTCGACAAGGCTCATAACGTATTGCAACGGCGCTGATCGGCAGCGTCGCCCGGACATCGGGCGTACACTTTCGCGGCACCGGACACCTCGAAGGCGGCTAAATACGTTGAATATCGATACCCGCATCAAATTCCGCCATCTGGTGTGCTTTCTCGAAGTGGCGCGCCAGGGCAGTCTGGCGCGCGCCTCGGAAAAATTGGCGATCAGCCAGCCGGCGCTGTCCAAGACCCTCAAAGAACTCGAAACCCTGCTGACCGCCACTTTATTCGTGCGCAGCAAAAGTGGCGCGGCGTTGACTGAAGCCGGAGTGGCTTTTTTGCGTTATGCCGGGCCGAGCGTACAAGCGCTGCGAGAAGGGGTGAATAGCCTGCGTGCCGGCGAGCACGAACCCTTCACCGCCAGGCTCGGCGTGCTGTCCACCGTGGAAAGTTTGCTGGTGCCCGAGGTCGTCTGTCGTTTGCATGCCCGACATCCCGCGTTGGTCGTGAGCGTGGTGACCGGGCCGAGCGCGTACCTGTTGTCGCAATTGCGTGTAGGGGAGTTGGACCTGGTGGTCGGACGCATGACCGATAGTCCGCAGATCCTGGGGCTGATGTTCGAGCATCTGTACAGCGAATCCATGACCCTGGTGGTGCGTAACGGCCATCCGCTATTGGCTGACCCGCAGGCGCATGAACATATCGAAAATTATCCGCTGGTGTTGCCGCTGGCGGGGACGACGATCCGCAAATACGCCGACAGCCTGTTTGTGCAGCACGGCATCAGCCCGCCGCGCCAGCGTCTGGAAACCCTGTCGTTGATCTTGAGTCGGCGTTATGTGCAGGGCAGTCAGGCGATCTGGGTCGCGCCTTTTGATGCGGTCAGGCAGGACCTGAATCGAGGTGATCTGTTTGAGTTGGAACTGGGTATTCGTGAACCCGGTGGTTCTGTGGGGCTGTGCAGCAATCCCGCGCTGACGATGTCCATGGCGGCTCAATGGTGCGTGGAGGTGTTGCGCGAGGTGGGCGAGGAATATCGCGAAGGCTGCTATCCATAACCATCTGGATATGGATAGGGTCGGTTTTTTCAGTGTTGGAGGGCGCCTGATCAGGCGAGACTGGGGCGGTGATTGCCGGTTACCCAGCGTTCACCCCTGATTTTCATCCATAACAAAAAGGAAACCGACATGTCTGATGCGGACAATAGCCGTTTCGTCATTCGTGATCGTAATTGGCACCCCAAAGCCCTGACGCCTGACTACAAAACCTCGATCCTGCGTTCCCCGCGTCAAGCCTTGGTGAGCATCCCCCTATCCCGCTCGGAAACCAGCGGCCCGGACTTTTCCCACCTGAAGATGGGGCAGCACGATAACGATCTGCTGCTGAACTTCAACCACGGGGGCTTGCCCATCGGTGAGCGCATCATCGTCGCCGGTCGGGTCTGTGACCAGTATGGCAAGCCGATTCCCCATACCCTGGTGGAGATGTGGCAAGCCAATGCCGGTGGTCGCTATCGACACAAGAAAGACAGCTATCTGGCCCCCATCGACCCTAACTTCGGCGGCGTCGGCCGTGCCTTGACCGACCGCGACGGCAACTACAGTTTCCGCACGGTCAAGCCCGGTCCGTATCCGTGGCGCAATGGTCCCAACGACTGGCGTCCGGCGCATATTCACTTCTCCATCAGTGGCCCGTCGATTGCCACGCGATTGATCACCCAGCTGTATTTCGAAGGTGACCCGCTCATCCCGATGTGCCCGATCGTCAAGTCGATCGCCAATCCGGATGCGGTGCAGAGCCTGATCGCAAGGCTTGATATGAGCATGGCCAATCCCATGGATTGCCTGGCTTATCGCTTTGATATCGTTCTGCGCGGTCAGCGCAAGACCCACTTCGAAAACCGTTGAGGAGGCACGTCCATGCCCGTTGAACTTCTGCCTGAAACCCCGTCGCAAACCGCCGGTCCTTACGTGCATATCGGCCTGGCGCTGGAGGCGGCAGGCAACCCGCCCCGCGAGCAGGAAATCTGGAACGAAATGGCCAAGCCTGGTGCGCCGGGGGAGCACATCCTGTTACTGGGCCATGTCTATGACGGCAACGGTCACCTGATCCGCGATGCGTTCCTGGAATGTTGGCAGGCTGACCACGAAGGCGTTTACGACAGCGACTACAACCTGGAAAAGCCCTTCAACGGTTTTGGCCGCACGGCGACCACGGATACTGGCGAGTGGCAGATCCATACCGTCAAGCCGGGCACCGTGAAGAACGCTGCGGGTGTGCCGATGGCGCCGCACGTCAATGTTTCGCTGTTCGCGCGGGGCATCAATATTCACTTGCAGACCCGGGTGTACTTCGACGACGAAGCCCAGGCCAATGCGATCGATCCGGTGCTGAATCTGATCGAGCAGCCTCAACGTCGGGAGACGCTGGTCGCCAAGCGTTGCACGGTTGATGGCAAGTTGGCTTATCGTTTCGATATCCGCATACAGGGCGAAGAAGAAACAGTGTTCTTCGACTTCTGACGGAGGTGGGGCACGGCAAGCCCGCTCATTGAGCGGGCTTTTTGCGGTCTGGGCTTTGGAAAACCCGGTGCGGGGTGACCTGTTAACGGGCCATCGGTTAAACGCTATAGCGCCGCGTTTGGCCCAGAAGAGGCCCGTTTTTACCGGGGCGCGCCGCTCATTGAAAAATATTTAAAATAAATTGCATTTAAATCAACACATTGCGGATTTTTCGTATATGATGCGGCCCACACCGAAAGTGAAGGGTGATTAGCTCAGCTGGGAGAGCATCTGCCTTACAAGCAGAGGGTCGGCGGTTCGATCCCGTCATCACCCACCATTCGCTTCAAGTGTTACGCGCAGCGGTAGTTCAGTCGGTTAGAATACCGGCCTGTCACGCCGGGGGTCGCGGGTTCGAGTCCCGTCCGCTGCGCCATATTCGGTAACCTGGAACGCTGAACGCCAGGTCACCACAGAAAGCCCGCTCATCGAGCGGGCTTTTTTTGTGCCTGCCATTCAGCTCGGCGCTCCCTGTGCGGCCTCGGCGTGGAGGGGCGCGATGGGGCGTCGACCGAGGAAAATCAACACCGCCGCCGCCGTCAGCAGGGTGAAGCCCGCCAGCAGTTGCAACAAGTTGTTGAAGCCGGCGATATAGGCCGTGCGCAACACCGCCACGGGCAGGCTCGCACTGGCGTGCTGCACATTGCCCATGACCAGGCTCTGCGCAATGACGGAAACGTCCAGCGCCGTGTGCTGCGGCAGATGACGCGCAACCAGGGCGCTCAACACCGCCAGGGTAACCGCCAGCGCCACGCCCTCACTGGCCACGCGTGTGGTATTGAAAATCCCCGCCGCCATGCCCGCACGTTCTTTGGGAACCACGCTGATCGCCAGCCCGTCCATCAAGCCCCATGGCAACCCGGTGCCGATGCCGATGATCAGCATCGCGACCACTGTCTGCCACGGCTGGCCGACCTGAACCAGGCTCAGCGCATACAAGCCCGCCGCCGCGATCAGCAGGCCAATGGCGCACAGCACGCCCGCCGACAGCCAGCGCGTGAGCGTCGCCGCGAGCATCGGCACCCCCAGCATGGGCGCCGACAGTGCGAGCATCATCAAGCCTGCCTCGGACGCGCCGTGGCCTTCGACGCCGATAAAGCGCAGCGGCAGCAACACGATCAGGACGATGTAGCAGTAACAGGTGCCGATCGGCAGCAGTTGCACGCCAAGGAAGCGCGCAAAGCGAAACAGCTGCAGGTCGAGCATCGGGTGGCGGACGCGATGTTCAACGAGGATAAACACCAGCAGCAACACGGCGGCCACCGCCAGCAGGTACCGCGTGCTCGCCGCGCCCCAACCCTGTTCCGGCGCGAGGATGACCGCTGTGGTCAAGCTCACCAGCATGGCCGAAAACGTCAGCACGCCGGCCGTGTCCAGGCGCAGTGCCCGGGGATCGCGGCTTTCCCGCAGGGTCGGCGCGGCGAGCATGAGCGAGAGGCCTGCCAGCACGGCCGTGCCGAGGAAAATCGCGCGCCAGCCCCACTGTTCGATCAGCAGCCCCGACAACAGCGGGCCAAACGCCAGCCCCGCGCCGAAGGTGGTGCCCAGCAGGCTGAAGGCGCGCGTGCGCGCATGCCCGTCAAATTCCTGGGCCAGCGCCGCACAACCGCTGGCCAGCGCGATGGCCGCCGCGACGCCCTGCAGTGCGCGCAAGGCATCCAGCCAGAGCATGCCCGGTGCCACCGTCAGCCACAGGGAGGCGCCAGTAAACAGTGCCATGCCCCATAAAAACAGGCGCTTGCGCCCATAGCGGTCGGCGAGGGTGCCGGCGGCCATCAACAAGCTGCCGAAGCTGAGCATGAACGCGTTGGTGATCCACGCCAGTTGCGTGGGGTGGGCGGCGAATGTCTGGCCGATAAATGGCGTGGCGACAGCGCCGCCGGTAAAGCTCATGGGCAACACCAACGCCGCCAGGCAAATCGCGGCCAGGATGGCATGGCGGCCCGGGGCGGGCAGGGTCTCGGTGGTGGTGTGCATGGGGGGCATTCCGGCTGTTTTATGAAGACAAAGACTCTAGATAGGATGCAATCATCGATAAACAGCCTTACATTCCACTCATAACGGACTGAATGGATGTAATGGCGTGACGGATAATCTCAGCGGCGTGATCGCCTTCGTCAAAACGGCAGAAGCCCTCAGCTTCGTGGGGGCAGCGCGGGCACTGGGGGTTTCCGCCTCGGCGGTGGGCAAGAATGTCGCCAAACTCGAAGCCTCGCTGAATGTGCGCCTGCTGCACCGCAGCACGCGCAAAGTCGGCCTGACCGCCGAAGGTCAATTGTTCTACGAGCGCTGTCGGAAAATTCTCGACGACCTGCACGACGCCCGCGCCATGCTTTCCCATGCCATACAAGCGCCCCGTGGCAAATTGCGCGTCAGCCTGCCGACCATCGGCTACCGCTTTCTCTTTCCGCATATGCTCGCGTTCAGGCAGACCTACCCGGAGATCGAGCTGGAACTGGATTTCAACGACCACCTGGTGGATGTGATCGAGGAGGGCTTCGACGTGGTGATCCGCAGCGGCGGCCTGGCCGATTCGAGCTTGATGGCCCGCAAGCTGGGGCCGTTCAGGTTTGTGCTGTGTGCATCGCCCGCGTATCTGCGCGAGCACGGGCGGCCGGCAACCCTCGCCGATCTTGAGCGCCACCCATGCCTGCGTTATCGGTTTGCCACCACCGGCAAGATCATGGACTGGACGTTGTCCGCCAACCCCGCGATCACGGCGTTGCGCCTGCCCACGGCGCTGACGTTGAACAATATGGAAGCCATGCTCAGCGCCGCCGTCGACGGCCACGGCATTGCCTACGTGCCGGACTTTCTCGCCCGCGAAGCGCTCGCCCAAGGGCAGTTGGACACCGTGTTGGAGGGCCACTGCGAGGACGAGGGCCAGTTCTGGGCGCTGTGGCCGTCCAGTCGCCATCTCTCGCCGAAAATCCGCGTGTTCGTGGACTTCGCCGCCGCGCGCCTGTTCACAACCCGACCAACCGGTAGCCCACCTGCAACTCGGTAATGAAGTACTGCGGCTGCGCCGGGTCGGCCTCGAGTTTTTGCCGCAAATGCGCCATGTGTACACGTAGGTAGTGGGCGCGGTCGACGTAGTCCAGGCCCCACACGTCCAGCAGCAGTTGCCGGTGAGTCAGCACCCGGCTCTGGCCGCGAATCATCGCGCAGAGCAAGCGGTACTCGATGGGCGTCAGGTGGACCGGCTGGCCCGAGCGCGACACTTCATGGGTGGCCAGGTCGACCTCGATCTCGCCGAACGCCACCTTGCTGGTCGCCACCACGCTGCCGGTCTGCCCATGCCGGCGCAGTTGGGCGCGAATGCGTGCGAGCAGTTCGGGCACGCCGAACGGCTTGGTCAGGTAGTCATCGGCGCCAGCGTCCAGGGCGGCGACTTTTTCCTCTTCGCGGTCACGCGCCGACAACACCAGGATCGGCACCGCCAGCCAGCCGCGCAGTTCGCTGATCAGTTGTTTGCCATCGCCGTCCGGCAGGCCGAGGTCGACGATCACCAGGTCCGGCTGACGGCTGGCGGCATGGATCAGCGCGCGTTTGACGCTGTCGGCCTCGAACACCTGAAAACCTTCATCTTGCAGGGCAATGCCGACAAAGCGGCGGATGTTGGCCTCGTCTTCAACAATCAGAATGCGTGCAGTGCTCATAAGGGGTCCATGACGGGCGGGGTGCCCGCCGGTAGCGTGATGATGAAATGCATGCCGCACGCGCGGCCGGGGTTGGCGTCGATGCGCCCGCCGTGGGCCTCGACGATGCGTTTGGCCAGCGCCAGGCCCAGGCCGATGCCGGCGACGGACGATTCCTGTTGGCCGCGGGTGAAGGGTTCGAACAGATTCGCCGGCGCATGGCCGGGGCCGGTGTCGCTGACCTCCAGCACAATGCCCTCGCCGACCTGGCTCGCGGCCACGCGGATAGCGGTGCCCGGCGGGGTGTACTTGGCGGCGTTGTCCAGCAGGTTGACCAGCACCCGCTCGATCAGCAGCGCGTCGACTTCAACCAGCGGCAAGTGCGCGTCGAGCGTGGTGTGGACAGGGTGCCGCGCCAACGGTTCGCGCAATTGGCGCAGGGCGCTGCCGACGATTTCTTCCAGCGAGTGCCATTGGCGGTTCAGGCGCACGCCGCGTTCTTGCATGCGTGCCATGTCCAGCAGGTTTTCGATCAGGCGCTGCATGGACGTGGCTTGTTCGTGGATGCCGTGCAGCAGATCGGTCAGCGGCCCCGGCGGGGCGTGGGGCAGGGCGGTGTCGGCGGCGCCGATCAGCGTGGTCAAGGGCGTGCGCAGGTCGTGGGAAATCGCCGCGAGCAGGGTGTTGCGCATTTTCTCGCCTTCCATCTGCACCAGGGTGCTTTGCGCCACCTCGACGAAATGCACGCGCTCCAGGGCAATCGCCAGCTGGCTCATGCAGGCTTCGAGCAGGCGGCGTTCCTGTGGGTCGTTCAGGCGCTCGCTCTGCGCCAGTTCCAGCACCAGCACGCCGCGCACGCGCATCGGCGCTTTGAGCGGCAAGTAGCAGCCCTTGGCCGCCGACAGGGTGTCGGTGCCGTGGCCGGCGGGGTGGCCGTGGTCGTAAGCCCATTGGGCGATGCTGTCGTCGATCGGCAGCCCGCCCGCGCTGACGCTGTGTACGCCATCGGCGGCATCCGGGAGGGCCAGGCCGACCCGGGCTTCGAAGACGCCGCTGAAGGTGCGCAGCGCGACTTCGCTGATGTGCTCCACGGTCAGCGCGGCCGACAGGTCGCGGGCCAGGCGCGCCAGGGAGGTTGCGCGGCGTTCGCGCGCGGCAGCGGTGCGCGCTTCGTGGCGCAGGCGCGCGGTGAGTTGGCCGGTGATCAGGGCGATGCCGAGCATCAACGCAAAGGTGAAGAAATATTGGGTGTCGTTGACGGTGAATGAATAGCGCGGCTGTACGAAAAAGAAGTCGAAACACAGCACCGCGAGCATCGCGGCCCACACGCCGGGGCCGCGTCCATAGCGCAGCGCCACCAACACGACGGTGAGCAAAAACAGCATGACCACGTTGGCCAGGTCGAACACCTGCAAGAGCAGGGCGGCGCCGGCGCTGGCGGCGAAACAGGCGAGGCTGGCCCAGAGGTAGGCCAGTCGAGTGCCGGGCAGCGCCGCGGGTTTTTCGTGCACGACGGGCTTGCCCGGCAGCAGGCCGTGGGCAATCACGATCTGATCGATTTGCGGGTGATGGCGGCTGATCCGGTCGCTGACCGACTGATGCCAGAACCGCCACCGGCGGCGCGGATGATGGCCGAGCACCAGGCGATTGGCATTGTGCTCGCGGGCGCAGGCGACCAGGGCTTCGGCGACGTCCATGCCCGGCAGTGTGGCCGTGTCGGCGCCGAATTCGCCGGCCAGGGCCAGGGTCTTCATCGCGCTCAGGTAGCGCTGGGCGCCGCGTCCCTGGGCCGACGCGACGTGGACCACAATCCAGTCCGCTTCCAGCTTCTGCGCCAGGCGCGCCGCTTCACGCACCAGGCGTTCATCGCCAGCGTCACCGGCCACGCCGACCAGCAGCCGTTCGCGGGCCGGCCACAGGGCCTTGATCGACTGTTCGCGGCGGTACACGCGCATTTGCGTGTCGACCCGGTCGGCCGTGCGCCGCAGTGCCAGTTCGCGCAGCGCCAGCAGGTTGCCCTTGCGGAAAAAATGTTGCGACGCACGCGACGCCGCCGGGCCCAGGTACACTTTGCCGTCCTTGAGGCGTTGCAACAGATCGTCCGGCGGCAGGTCGATCACCACCACGTCGTGGGCGTTATCGAACACATGGTCGGGCACGGTTTCGCGCACGCGGATGCCGATGATCCCGCTGACCAGGTCATTCAGGCTTTCCAGGTGCTGCACGTTGAGGGTGGTCCAGACATCGATGCCGGCGCTGAGCAGCTCTTCCACGTCTTGCCAGCGTTTGGGGTGGCGCGAGCCGGGCACGTTGCTATGGGCCAGTTCATCCACCAACACCACGGCGGGATGGCGGCGCAGGGCGGCGTCGAGGTCGAATTCGCTGAGCGCGAACTCGCCATGCTGCAGCGCGGCGCGGGGCAGTTGTTCCAGGCCATGGAGCCACTCGGCGGTTTCCGCGCGGCCATGGGTTTCCACCACCCCGGCCAGTACGTCGCGGCCCAGGGCGACTTCGCGTTGCGCCGCGGCGAGCATGGCGCAGGTCTTGCCCACCCCGGCGTTGGAGCCGAAGTAGATACGCAATTTGCCGCGCAAGGCGGCCTGTTCTTCTTGTTGTACCCGCGCCAGCAGGGCGTCGGGGTCGGGGCGTGCATCGTTTAAGGCGGGCATATTCTTCCTCTAGTTGTCTGTAGGAGCGAGCTTGCTCGCGAAAAACCTGAGGGTGCCGTTGGGTGTCAGGTTTCCCGCGTTATCGTTAACGCCCTTCGCGAGCAAGCTCGCTCCTACAGTGGATGGGGCGCTATACGAGGCCCAACCCCGTCAGCAGCAGGTCGATCAGCTTGATCCCGGCAAACGGCACCAGCACCCCGCCCAGGCCGTAGATCAGCAGGTTGCGGTTGAGCAACGCCGCCGCGCCGATCGAGCGGTAGGTCACACCGCGCAGGGCCAGGGGAATCAGCGCGACAATGATCAGCGCGTTGAAAATCACCGCGCTGAGAATCGCCGAGTTGGGGCTGGCCAGGTGCATCACATTCAATGCGCCGAGCTGTGGATAGGTCGCGACAAACGCCGCCGGGATGATTGCAAAGTACTTCGCCACGTCATTCGCCACGCTGAAGGTGGTGAGGGCGCCGCGGGTCATCAGCATCTGTTTGCCGACCTCGACCACTTCGATCAGCTTGGTCGGGTTGCTGTCGAGGTCGACCATGTTGCCGGCCTCTTTGGCGGCCTGGGTGCCGCTGTTCATCGCCACCGCCACGTCGGCCTGGGCCAGCGCCGGCGCATCGTTGGTGCCGTCGCCGGTCATCGCCACGAGCTTGCCCTGGGCCTGGTAGTCGCGGATCAATTGCAGCTTGTCTTCCGGGCGGGCTTCGGCGAGGAAGTCATCCACGCCGGCCTCCACCGCAATGGCGGCAGCGGTCAGGCGGTTGTCGCCGGTGATCATCACGGTCTTGATGCCCATGCGCCGCAACTCGGCGAAGCGTTCCTTGATGCCGCCCTTGACCACGTCCTTGAGTTCGACCACGCCCAGCGCCTTGGCACCGTCGCTGACCACCAGCGGCGTGCTGCCACGCCGCGCGACTTCATCGACCTTGGCCTGCAAGCTTGTCGGAAAACTGCCGCCCAACGCCTCGATATGGCTGCGAATCGCGTCCGCCGCACCTTTGCGAATCGCCCGGCCTTCGGGCAGGTCGACCCCGCTCATGCGGGTTTGCGCGGTGAAGTGGACAAAGCTGGCGCCCAACTGGTGAACGTCCCGCGCGCGAATGTCGAACTTCTGTTTGGCCAGTACCACGATGCTGCGGCCTTCCGGGGTTTCATCGGCCAGGGACGCCAGTTGCGCGGCGTCCGCCAACTCGGCCTCTTTTATCCCCGGCGCCGGCAAAAAGCTGCTGGCCTGACGGTTGCCCAGGGTGATGGTGCCGGTTTTGTCCAGCAGCAACACGTCGATGTCGCCCGCCGCTTCGACTGCCCGCCCGGAAGTGGCGATGACATTGGCCGACATCATCCGGCTCATGCCCGCCACGCCGATGGCCGAGAGCAGGCCGCCGATGGTGGTGGGGATCAGGCACACCAGCAAGGCCACCAGCACCGTGGCGCTGACCACGCTGCCGCTGCCGCTCATGACCACGGCGAAGATCGAGTAAGGGCTCAGCGTGGCGATCACCAGCAGAAACAACAGGGTCAGGCCCACCAGCAGGATGGTCAGCGCCACTTCGTTCGGGGTCTTCTGGCGCTTGGCCGATTCGACCATCGAGATCATGCGGTCCAGAAACGACTCGCCGGGGTTGACGCTGATACGCACCACCAGCCAGTCCGACAGCACACGGGTGCCGCCGGTGACCGAGGAAAAGTCGCCGCCGGCCTCGCGAATCACCGGTGCCGATTCGCCAGTGATCGCGCTTTCGTCCACCGACGCCACGCCTTCAATCACGATGCCGTCCAGCGGCACCAGGTCGCCGGCTTCGATCAGCACCACCTGATCTTTGCGCAGCAGCGTCGCTTCCGTTGGCAGCCACGCCGCGCCGTGCTTGGGCTGTTGCAGCAACTTGGCCAGGGTCTGGCGTTTCATGCCGCGCAGGCTCGCGGCCTGGGCGCGGCTGCGTCCTTCGGCCAGGGCCTCGGCGAAGTTGGCGAACAGCACGGTGAACCACAGCCACAAGGTGATGCTGAGGATAAAGCCGCTGGGCGCTTCACCCTGGCCGCCCAGGGACTGGAACCACAGCAAGGTGGTGAGGATGCTGCCCAGGTAGACCACGAACATCACCGGGTTTTTCCATTGCGCCTGGGGCTGCAGTTTCTTCAGCGCATCCCCACACGCGGTGAGGACGATGGCGCGATCAAACAGAGGTAAACGAGCATTCTTCATGAGGGAAATCTCTTACTCACTGGCCGCAATAGGGGGCTGACGCGATGGCAGGCGGGCGTCCAGCGCAAGGTTGAGTTGCAGCACATTGACCCGTGGTTCGCCGAGCAGGCCGAGGGTGCGCGCGCTGGTGTATTGGTTGACCAGTTGCAGCAGCTCGGCTTCGGGGATCTGCCGCAGGCGCGCCACCCGTGGCAGTTGCAGCCGCGCATTGGCCAGCGAGATATGCGGATCGAGGCCTGAAGCGGAAGCGGTGACTGCGTCCACCGGAACCAGGGCATCGGCGGCCAGGCCGTTGTCCTGGCGATAGGCGTGGGCGCGTGCGGCCACCTGGTCCAGCAGCTTCTGGCTGGTCGGCCCCAGGTTGCTGGCGCCGCTGGAGCCGGCGTTGTATGGCTGCGACACGCTTTTGCTCGGGTCTTGCGGGTCGGCGCCGAGGGTCATGCTCGGGCGGCCGTGAAAGTACTCCGGCCGGGTGAAGTGCTGGCCGATCAGGGCCGAGCCCATGACCAGGCCGTCGCGTTCAATCAGCGAGCCGCGGGCCTGGAACGGGAACACCAGTTGGGCGGTCACGGTGGTGAGCGCCGGGTAGGCGAACCCCGTCAACAGCATGAAAAACACCGCCGAAACCAGCACCGGGCGCAACAGCCCTTTGAATATCGATTGAGTCGTCATCCACGTGTCCTCAGTTGTACGTCTGGCCGGACAGCAACTGCAGTTGCTCCACCAGCGGGCCGAGCGCGAGCGCCGGCAAAAAGGTCAGGCCACCGACCACCAGCACCACGAACACCACCAGCAACATGAACAGCGGGGTCGCGGTGGGAATGGTGCCGGCACCGGCAGGCACGGTTTTCTTCATCGCCAGGGAACCCGCCACGGCGAGCATCGGCAGCATGGTGAAGAAGCGCCCGATCAAAATCGCCAGGCCGATGGTGGTGTTGAAAAACGGTGTGTTCGCGTTCAAGCCGGCGAAGGCCGAGCCGTTGTTGGCGGTGCCGGAGGTATAGGCGTAGAGCACCTCGCTGAAACCGTGGGGGCCGAGGTTGTTCAGGCTGGCCAGGGTGTCGGGCCACAGGGCGGCGAGGGCGGTGAAACCGAGGATGCTGATGGGGTGCGCGAGCACCGAGAGCATCACCAGTTTCATCTCCCGCGCCTCGATTTTCTTGCCGAGGAACTCGGGGCTGCGGCCGATCATCATGCCCACCAGGAACACCGTCAGCAGGGCGTACTGGATCAGGTTGATAAAGCCCACGCCGTCGCCGCCGAACACGCAGTTGAGCATCATCTGCGCCAAGGGCACGAAACCGCCCATGGGGGTCAGCGAGTCGTGCATGGTGTTGACCGAGCCGGTGGTCGCGGCGGTGGTGGTGGCGATGAACAGGCTGCTGTCGGCGATGCCGAAGCGCAGTTCCTTGCCTTCCATGTTGCCGCCGCTTTGTTCCAGCGACAGGCTCTGGTTGGCGCCGGCCTGGGTCAGCAGCGGGTTGCCGTTTTGCTCGGCGCCGTAGACCAGGGCGAGGAAGCCGATGAACATCACCAGGAAGGTGCCGAAAAACACCCAACCCTGACGACGCTGCACCAGCATGCTGCCAAAGGTGTAGGTCAATGCCGACGGGATCAGCAACATGCTGAGGATGTGTAGGATGTTGGTCAGCGGCGTCGGGTTTTCGAACGGGTGCGCCGCGTTCATGCTGAAGAAACCGCCGCCGTTGGTGCCGATGTGCTTGATCGACTCAAAGCTGGCCACCGCGCCGACAATCAACTGCTGCTGCGCGCCTTCCAGCGTGGTGACCAGCGCCTGGGAAGCGAAGGTCTGCGGCATGCCCTGCCAGACATACACCAGCGCCATGCCCAGGCACAGCGGCAGCATTACGCGGTAGAGCGTGCGGGTGAAGTCGACCCAGAAGTTGCCGAGGTCGCCCGAGTTGGAGCGGCTCAAGCCGCGAATGAAACCGGCCGCCGCGACCACGCCGGAGGTGGCGCCGACGCACATCAGAAAGGTGATGACCGCCATCTGGCTGAAGTTCGACAGGCTGGTCTCGCCCGAGTACGCCTGCCAGTTGGTGTTGGTAATAAAGGACACCGTGGTGTTGAACGCCAGGTCCGGCGTTTGCGCGGCCAGCCCCAGCGGGTTGATCGGCATCACCGCCTGCAGGCGCAGGACCAGATAGCCCAGCAGCATCATCGCCGCGTTCGACAGCAACAGCGCCGAACCGTAACGGGCCCAGCCCATGTTTTCCTGCGGGTCGATGCCCAGCAGGCGATAGGTACAACGTTCCGGCCAGGCATGGTAAGTCCCGGTGAACACCCGGGTCAGCCATTTGCCCATCAGTACCGCGAGTCCCGTCATCAACCCCAGGACCAGCGCAAATTCCAGCAGCGTGCTTAACATGTCGTGGCTCCGTTCAAATCTTGCCCATGGCGACAATGGCCATGGCAGTCGCAACAAAAAACACCAGGGAAAGGCCAATAAACATCAGGTCGTACATGGCGAACTCCCTAGAATTTTTCTGCGCGAATAAGTGCGTAGCCCAAGTAAGCGAACAGCCCCACGGCGCATAAGCCGCTGGCGATATAAATGAACGTGAGTGTGAGCACGGTGTAACTCCCCTGAATGAATAAGCCGCAATGGCGGACGCGGGGAGGTTAATCGCTGGGGTATCAAGCCCAGGCACTGATTAGCGGCGGCGGTATTAAGACGGTATAGAGACGAAGTTATGCGAGGCGAACGAAAAAAAGGGATAGCCCGCCGCCCGGGTATCCCTTGAAAAACTGGGGTTCTGCTGATGTTGACGCGCTGTTTATTTGGCTTTCTTTTTCTTCTCGCTGCGCGTGGCGAGGTGCTCGAAGCAAAACGCGGCGGTGCCGAAGAGTGCAATCATTGAGAGGACGACCATGCCTAAAGTTGAACTTTCCACGATGACTTCCTACGGATGTTTGGGGGTAGGAAGTGACGGTAGAACGTTCGCGCTTAGTGACTCAATAGAGGCGACGTAATCGTTATGGCGAATTGGCAATCTATACGCATTCTTTACGAAAAGTAGAACGACACAACATCTGCTTATTGTAATGAGATCTAAATGTGGGAGGCAGCAAGCCCCCTCCCACACAGCCCCAACCTTACAAATTGCGGCTATGCCGATAGTCGCTGACGGCTTCGTACACCGCTTTACGCAACCGGTTGATCCCGCCGATGGGGCGATGCGCCTCCAGCCCGAACCACGGGTTGAACGACTGGTTGTCGCACGCCAGGTTCAGCGCCGGCGTGTCGAAATCCTGGGCGGGGATCGTCACCTTGGCCACGGTTTCATAGGGCGCATCGCTTTCCTTCCATTCGATGCTGGTGTCTTCGATCGGCATGAACTTCTGCGGGTTCTGCCGCTGGATCTGCAACACGAAACACGCCGGCACGCGGTCGGTGGACAGTTGCTGGTTCAGCGCACTGCGCAGGAAGTTCGGCAGGTCCTGGTTCTGTTTGGGCGGCACGTAATCCGGGCAGCTTTGCGGGTCGGGTGCGACGCGGAACTTGGCGTTGGCCGCGCCGAACTTGTAGGGCGAGACGGAAAAGTACGTGGTCTGGGTCGGGCTGGCTGGCGCGGGGGCCAGGGTCGCCAGGGCGATGAACAGGTGGCGTACCTGCCAACTGCGCGGGTCGAGCTTGGGAAAAAATGCCAGGACCTTCTTGCCGTCTGCTTGGGCCCCGATGTTCTGCGCGTATTCGGCCACGTCGCTGACAAAGAAGTTCGGGTGGCTGAACATCACGAAGTCCTGCTCGGCCCGCGCTTGCTGGTCGGCGAGCAGCTGTTTGCCCGGCACGTCGAGCAGCTTGATGGCCATGCCGCGCGCATCGCGGATGCTGTCGAATTGCGGGTAGGCGTTGCCGTTGGACAGTCGCATCATGGCGTGCCAGGTCTTGCCCGGTTCGGCGAACACACCTTGGCGTAACGCCGGATCGAGGTCGGCCAGCACACTGACTTCGGCCTTCACGCAACCGTGGGCCTTGGCGTGGGCGTCGCGCAGGTAGCGCGTGCCTTCGCGGTGTTGGTCAACGATACGCACTGCCGTCTGGATAATGCCTTGGGTCATTGCCGCTTCACCGGACGGGATCTGCTCATCCGGCGACACCGGACCGCTGTACTGCCAGGCGTACCAGGCGGTGGCGGCCAGCCAGCCGAGCAGGCCAAGGGCCAGCAGCCATGCCAGGGTTTTGCCGAGCACGGCGCCGAGGCGCAGCCACAGGCGCGCGAGCATGGACGGTTGCTGGTTGTGCGAGTGGATAATCATGGCAGTTGTTGCTCCAGCGGGCCGCCGAGGACTTTGAGGTATTCGAGCAGCGCCCAGCGTTCCTGGGGCAGCAGGCCGCGGCCGATGACCCCGTTGCCACGCTGGCCGGCACGGAATTCATGGCCGCTGTTGTGGTTGCCGGTGATGCGCGTATCGAACAGGAAGGCATTTTTGAACGCGTCGGTCTGAAAGCCCAGGTGGCGCGGGTCGTAGTCGAAGGTGCCTTTATAGAAGGTGGTGGCGCGCTCGTCCTGGGGCGAGAGCAACTGGTAGATCGTCGGCACCGAGCCGTTGTGCAAGAACGGCGGGGTGGCCCACACGCCGGCCAGTGGCCGCGCTTTGTAGGCGCGCAATTCGCGCACGCCGATGGGCAGGCCGTAACCGTCCAGGCGTGGGCGCTCGGCCGGGGTAACGCCGGCGGCGCGGTAGGCGTGGTCCTCAACGAAGGCGGTGACGTAGGCCAGGCCCTTGGCCACGGAGATTTTTTTCAGGTCCAGCGGTTCGGTAGGCGTGGGGTGCAACTCGACATTCAGTTGGGCCAGCTCCGCCGGGTCCCATTTCAAGGCGCTGAGGTCATAGCGCTGGTCGGCAATGTTGTTGGCGGCGCCAGGGTCGGTGCCGATGGCGTCCACCGGGAGCATCTTCAGTTGCTGTACCGGGCGGCCATTTTGCTGGGTGACGGCCGGCACATGGCAGCCGGCGCAGTTTTCGGCGAACAGTGCGCGGCCCTGGGCGGCGAGGGGCTTGTCGATGGCGCCGAACAGGTCTTCCGGCCAGGTCGGCGGCTTGAGGCGCTGCAGGGTTTCTTCGATCAGGTTCAGGTCGCGCACCCGCACGCTCGACGGGTAGCGCGCGTCGCCCTGAAGCGGTTGGCCGGCGTTGTCGAAGAAGCCCAGGGTGGCTCCCACGCCGAGGGCTTCGCCGATATTGCGCGCCATCGGTTGTTGCGCTGAACCGTTCCATTGCACCCAGTCGAACGTCCAGATATCCCACAGTTGCGGGTAGTCCACAGGCGCGTTGGCAACGCGGTAATTGTCCGGCGAAATCGCGTCGCCGAAGCTGGCGTTGGCGATGCGGCCGAAGGCATCGGTGCGCCCCGGGCCTTCTTCGGTGGGGTAGAGGCCGCGATGGGTGTCGTTCCAGGCGACTTTGAGGAACTGGTTCAGCGACTGTTTGAAGTCCTGGCGCAGCAGTTGTTCATTGTGAGTGTCGTAATCGTGGCCGAGCACCTTGCGGGCGAAGCGCTCGAATTTCCAGGGGTTGTAATACGTCGCGGCGAGGCTGGCCACCAGGGCCTGGCCGAAACTGCCGCCGCGCAAGGTCGGCACGCTGGACGGCAGCACGTGCTGGGCCGAACCGCCGTCGATGCGCAGGGCCTGGCCGTTGAAATGCAGTTCGCCGGTGTGGCAGGCGGCGCAGGTGATGTCCAGGTATTCGGTATTGTTGCCGGCATTCTTGTGTCGAGCGAAGCCGACCGGCAGGTTGCCGGGGTTTTGTGTGCTGGGCACTTGCTTGGGGTCGACCAGGAAGCCGAAGCGTGCCAGGTACTCCGGGGCGGCAAAGCGCTGTTCGGAAAACGGCAGTTCCAGCGCGGTGAACCAGTCGTAATGCAGGCCTTTTACCTGGGTGCCCTGGGGCGTGAAGTAATAGGTCTGGCGGTCGGCGGCACTCCATTGGTCCTGGTAGCGTACCTGTTCCACGGGCACGTAGTCCGGCAGCCTGGGGTTGACGGTGTAATAGAGCACCACCGCCAGGATCAGGCCCAGCAGGGCGAGAATCAGCAATAAAACACGGGAAAAAATGCGCAAGATAACTATCCTTGTCGAGTGATTGCGTTGTTATGCCACTACGCCACAGGTGCGGCAAGTGGCCATGGTCCTGCTGACAGGCAGTCCCGCGATCCGTCGCGGGCGCCCATCATGAATGAAAATGCGTTTAAACACGTGAACTTATCAGAAGTTTCCTGCTCAGATGCCGGTAGCCATTGGTCGTGGCCGCCTGATAAGCTCGCGACTTTATTCGATTGCCCTTTTGGCGCATGAACAAGGAAATAGCATGAAACAGCATCGGTTGGCGGCGGCGGTGGCCCTGGTTAGCCTGGTACTTGCGGGTTGTGATTCGCAGACCAGCGTAGAGCTGAAAACCCCGGCGCAGAAAGCTTCCTACGGTATCGGCCTGAACATGGGCAAAAGCCTTGCCCAAGAAGGCATGGATGACCTGGATTCCAAAGCGGTAGCCCAGGGCATTGAAGATGCCGTCGGCAAGAAAGAGCAGAAGCTGAAAGACGACGAACTGGTTGAAGCGTTTGCCGCACTGCAAAAGCGTGCTGAAGAACGCATGGCCAAAATGAGCGAAGAGTCGGCAGCCGCCGGCAAGAAATTCCTCGAAGACAACGCCAAGAAAGACGGTGTAGTCACCACGGCTTCCGGCCTGCAGTACAAGATCACCAAGAAAGCCGACGGCCCTCAGCCTAAGCCGACCGACGTAGTGACTGTTCACTACACCGGCAAGCTCACCAACGGCACCACCTTTGACAGCTCCGTGGATCGCGGCAGCCCGATTGACCTGCCGGTCAGCGGCGTGATTCCGGGTTGGGTCGAAGGCCTGCAACTGATGCACGTCGGCGAGAAGGTCGAGTTGTACATCCCGTCCGACCTGGCTTACGGTGCCCAGAGCCCGAGCCCGGCGATTCCGGCCAACTCCGTGCTGGTATTCGACCTGGAACTGCTGGGTATCAAGGACCCGGCCAAGGCTGAAGCTCCTGACGCACCAGCCGCCAAGAAGTAATCGGCGCCTGAACACCCAACGCCCCGTCTCGACGGGGCGTTGTTGTTTTTGCCGCACGCTTGCACACTCAAGCCTGTGCAAACCCAAACGAACGTCCGCAAGGTGCGGCAGTCTGATCAAGACTCGAGTGCAGGTAGCCGGACGCAAGCGCCAAGTCAATGAATTCTTGGGTTTTTTTGATGTGCGCAAAAAACGCCCGATCTGACTGAAGGCCTTGTAAACCGTGGCTCTCAGCGGTGAAAACCGGCTCTGTTCACAAGGTTATCCACAATTTGTGTGGATAACCTTCTCTGTCCCATGGAACTGGAGTGCCGAATGAAACCACCCTTCAATTTCGCCCGTTTTCTGCCCATGGCCGCGCGCTTGCTGGGGCGTGGGCGTTTGCCGACGCTGTTGTTCGCCGTGGCGGCCAAGGGCGCAAGCCAGGGCAACCGCCTCGGTAAGCTCAAGGATGACCTCAAGTTGCTCCAGGCCCTGTGCCTGGCCTACTGGCGGGGCGAGTACCGCGCGATCAGCCCGAAGGCGCTGGTGTCGGTCGTCGCAGGACTGATGTATTTCCTCAGTCCGATCGATGCGATACCGGACTTTATTCCCATGTTCGGCATGCTCGACGACATCGCCGTGCTGGCCTGGGTCATGAAGAGCCTGAGCGCCGAACTGAGCGCCTTTCGCGCCTGGCGTGAGGCGCAGCGTCCGGAAAAGCTCGCCGTGGTTGAGCGCCTGCCTGCGACGCCCGCGCTGCTGGCCCAGGAAAACCGGCAAAAAACCCCATGATACGGCGATCCCCCTGCGACCTTTGTGGCTGTTAGGATTACACTCCTTAGGAAAGCGCTTAAGGAAAGTGCTTACTTAGTAAGTGTTGTTATCCTACGGGGCTGTCATGGATATTCAGATAATTTCACGGGATGGCGAACCCGAATATGCGGTGTTGCCATGGGATCAGTACCAGGCGCTGCTAAAAGCCGCCGGTCAGCAGCAACCCGCACCAGCACCTTCTTCTACTGCCCACGCCGCGCCAGCCCAGGACCTGCACCCGCTTGCAGACCTGCGCGGCTTGCGCGAAGCCAAGGGCCTGGCTATTGAAGCCCTGGCCCGTACCGTGGGGATCAGCCCCTCGTACCTCGGATTGATCGAAAGTGGTGAACGCCAGCCGGATGCCGCGATCCGCCGCAGTCTGGCCTGGGAATTGGGCGTGGCAGGTTGGAGGGATGAATCTTGAGCCTACGTATCAGCCGTCAACACTGGGATGGGTTACTCCACGAACTGGACCAGGCGCGCCGCCAGCGCCACTTGCTGACTTACCGTGCGCTGCTGGAGCGCCTGCAATTTCCCACGCCGGCGATGCAGACCCTCACCGCCGCCCTGGAACATCTGGCGGCGCTGGATGCCAAGGCCGAGCAGCCATTGCGCAGTTCCCTGGTGATCAGCCAGGGTGCCAGCCGCCTGCCGCGTACCGGTTTTTTTGAATGCGTGGAGCGCCTGGGGCGTTTTTGCGGGCCTTCCGATGGCGTGGCCGCCGCGTCCTGGCACGCTTCGGAGGTGGTGCGCGTGTTCGAATACGAGTACCCGGAATCCGCCGAGGCTTAAACCGGCAGGGGCAGCATGTCCAGGCTGTCGATCACGTGGATGCTGTAACCGGCGATGTCCTTGGCATGGTGTTTAGCCTGGGACGCCAGCTCCGCCAACTGGCTGGCATCGAGTTGTCCACAGGCCTGTGGATACAAATGCACCACGCCGATGGACAGCGACAACAGAGCATATTCCTGGCGCACACCCTGGCGGTTCAAGGCGACAAAGCAGCCGGCGTCCAGATGTTCTGCGCGATAGAAGCGTCGGCATTGGGTGTGGAAATCGTCCAGCAGTTGATTGAGCCGTTTGCGCCAATCCTGCGGCCCGAGCACCAGCAAAAAGTCATCGCCGCCGATATGCCCGACAAAGTCGCGGCTGGGGTCGACCCGGTCATTCAGGCATTGCGCCAGGCACAGCAGCACTTCATCGCCACGCCCGTAGCCATAGATGTCATTGAACGGCTTGAAGCTGTCGATATCCACGTAGCAAATCACCGACTCGCGTTGCTGCTGCAACAGTCGCGTCAGGCACTGCTGGATCGGCACGTTGCCCGGTAGCAGGGTCAACGGGTTGGCGTAGCGCGCCTGCTGGATCTTCAGCTCGGTGATCAGCTTGAGCACATCGATCACCCGGCCCAGGCCGAGGTAGTCGCCGTTCAGCGTGATGATGAAGTCTTCCTCGATGCGTTGGCGGGCGCGGCTGGTCAGCAGCCGGCTGACCTGTTGCAGGGACTGGCTCAACTCCACCGCGAGAAAATCATCGCTCATCAGGCGGCTGATCGGCTTGCGCGCGAACAGGTCGGTGGCGAACGGTTTGAGCAGGGCGTCGGACAACGAATGGCGATGCACAATCCCGACCGGCCGGTCGCGCCCATCCAGCACCGCCAGGGAGTTGAGGTTGGCCTGGCGGCGGAAGGACTCCAGCACCTGGGCGGTGGCGGTGTCCTGATTCACTGCCGGCTGCTCGTTGAGCAGGGCGCTGAGGTCACTGCCTTCTTCGCTGAGGGCAATGTTGGCGTTATCGGGTTTGGGTAGCATCAGGCGCGCTTCCTGCGGCGGGTGTTCTTGGGGACGACAGAGCAAATAACCCTGGACCAGGTCGACCCCCATCTCGGTCAGCACCGCCAGCTCTTCCGGCAGCTCGATGCCTTCGGCAATCACCTGGGCGCGCGACGCCCGGGCGATCTGCAGGATAGAACCGACAAATTCGCGCTTGAGCGCGTCCTGGTGGATGCCGTCGATAAAGTGCCGATCGATCTTCACGTAATCCGGACGCAGTTCCGACCACAAGCGCAAGCTGGAATACCCTGCGCCCAAGTCGTCGAGTGCGATGGCGAAACCCATGTCGCGGTAGTGATGCAGGGCGGTTTGCAGCAGGTCGAAATCGTCGGTGGGCGACTGCTCGGTGAGTTCGATCACCACTTGGCTGGGGGGGATGCCGAAGTCCCGCAGCAGTTGCAGGGTGCGGCCCGGTTGGTGCGCGGTTTCCATCAGGGATTCCGGCGAGATATTGAGAAACAGCTTGCCCGGCAACTTCTGCTCGCTGAAGCGTCGGCATGCGCTTTCGCGGCAGGCTATTTCCAGTTCGCTGAGGCGCCCGGCATGGCCGGCCACGGCAAACAGGGCGACCGGGGAGTGCAGCGGGCTGTTGGACGGGCCACGGCTGAGGGCTTCGTAGCCGAGGATACGCCGCTCGGACAGACAGATGATCGGTTGGAACAGGCTGTGCAAACTGCCTTGAGCCAGGATAGAGCCCAATGCATTCAGCTGTTCGGTCATGGTCATGGCGATCTCGATCGAAAAAAAAGGACCGCAGGCGGTGAGCCGACGGTCCTTTATTTCACGACAGAATGATGTCTATATGATGACACTCTGCGGAGCGATCACATTAAATAGCCATCATTTACTGCTTGGCCACCTGTTTGGTCACTTTCAGGTAGTCCAGCAGAATCCGGCCTGTCTCGGCCAGGTAGGCGTCGTCTTCCGGCTTGGTTTTATCCGCCTCGGCCGGCAGCGCGTCTTCATCTTCTTTCTTCAGTTCCTTGAGTGGGTCTTCGCCCTTGGCCTTGCGGCGGACGTTTTCCAGCACCAGTTGCTGATTCTCGATGTCGGCGTGCTGCTTGCGACGATCCACTTCATTGAGGCTGACGGATTTTTCTTCCATCAGCTTCTTGGCCAGGGCCAGCTTGTCGCGGATGAACACGAACTCGGCATCCTTGGCGGAGCGGGTGTCGTGGTCAGCCTTCAACTGCGCCAGGAATGGCTTGAACGGGTCCGACGCGGGCTTGATCGCAGGACGGATGGTGTCCCACGGCATGGCCTCGGGCAGGGCGCTCTCGCCGATTTCCTTGGTGTCGATGATCGACGGGAAGTCGATGTCCGGCAGCACGCCCTGATGCTGGGTGCTCTGCCCGGAAACCCGGTAGAACTTGGCCAGGGTCAGTTTCAGCTCGCCATGGTTCAGCGGCTGGATGGTCTGCACGGTGCCTTTGCCGAAGGTCTGGCCGCCGATGATCAAGGCGCGGTGATAGTCCTGCATGGCGCCGGCGAAAATCTCCGAGGCCGAGGCCGACAGGCGGTTGACCAGCAACGCCATCGGGCCTTTGTAGAAGGCGCCCGGGTTCTCGTCTTCGAGCACGTCGACACGGCCGTCAGCGTTGCGCACCAACACGGTCGGACCCTTGTCGATAAACAGGCTGGTCAGCTCGGTGGCTTCCTGCAGGGAGCCGCCGCCGTTGTTGCGCAGGTCGATGACCACGCCGTCGACTTTTTCTTTCTGCAGCTCGGTCAGGATCTTCTTAACGTCGCGCGTGGTGCTCTTGTAGTCCGGATCGCCGGCCCGGAAGGCCTTGAAGTCCAGGTAGAAGGCCGGGATTTCAATTACGCCCAGCTTGTAGTCCTTGCCATCCTGCTTGAGGTTGAGGACTTTTTTCTGCACGGCCTGGTCTTCGAGCTTCACCGCTTCACGGGTGATGGACACGATCTTGCTGGTCTGGTCGTTCGGCGCATTGGTGTGCGGAATCACTTCCAGGCGCACCACGCTGCCTTTCGGCCCACGGATCAGCTTGACCACTTCGTCCAGGCGCCAGCCGACCACATCGACCATCTCTTTGTCGGCCTGGGCCACGCCGATGATCTTGTCGGCAGGGGCGACCTGCTTGGTCTTGTCTGCCGGACCGGCCGGTACCAGACGCACGATTTTCACCTGGTCATTGTCGCTTTGCAGGACGGCACCGATGCCTTCCAGCGACAGACTCATGTTGATATCGAAATTTTCCGCGTTATCCGGCGACAGATAATTGGTGTGCGGATCGTAGGACATCGCGAAGGTGTTGATGTAGGCCTGGAAGATATCTTCGGCACGGGTCTGGTCCAGACGTGCCAGCTGATTCTTGTAGCGCTTGGTCAACAGCTCTTGAATGGCCTTTGGCTCTTTGCCGGCGATCTTCAGGCGCAGCACTTCGTCCTTGACGCGTTTGCGCCACAGGTCATCCAGGGCGGCGGTGCTGGTCAGCCAAGGGGCGTCCTTGCGATCCACCAGAAGGCTTTCCTTCTCGGTGAAGTCGAACTTGTCGATGCCTTTGTCCAATTCACCCAGGGCGAAGTCCAGACGCGCTTTGACGCGGTCCAGGTAACGCTTGTAGATGGTGAACCCGGGCTGCAGGTCGCCGCTCTTGAGGAAGTCGTCGAACTGGGTCTTCCACTTGTCGAACTCAGCGATGTCGCTGGCCAGGAAGTAGCTGCGCGACGGGTCCAGCAGCTTGAGGTAGCTGTCATAGATGATCACCGAGCGAGCGTCGTCCAGCGGCGGCTTGCTGTAGTGATGACGCTTGAGCAACTCGACGACGTTAAGGCTGGCAATCACCTCATCGCGATCAGGCTGAAGATTGTCCCAGCTGTTGGCTGCGAACGTATTGGTCGACATCGACGACAAGCCGAGACCAATGAAAAGAGCTAGGGCGGTGCTTGGGAACAAATGCTTCATGCTGATTCGACGCGGGGGCAATTGATAACGCATATTAGGCCGTCTTTGAAGTCGCCGGTTCCATTTGGGCCGGTCGCATAATGCAAAAAGCCCGGCGATACAGCTACGGGCTCAGTCCAGACTCACTATGGAGGCACTGTGAAAGCATTGCAAGGCGTTGAAGGTCATGTGGAGTGGTTGGAAGAGCCAAGTCCTACATGCGATGTAGGTCAGGTTCGCATTCGGGTGGCGGCTGCGGGCCTCAATCGTGCCGATTTATTGCAGCGTGCGGGGCTGTATCCGCCGCCGCCGGGCGTCAGCAAGGTGTTGGGCCTGGAGTGTTCCGGGGTGATCAGCGAGGTCGGCGCGGGTTCGTCCTGGCAGGTCGGCGACCGCGTCTGCGCGCTGCTGGCCGGCGGCGGCATGGCCGAGGAAGTGGTGGTGGACGCCCGTCACGTGCTGCCGGTGCCGGAAGGCCTGTCGTTGATCGAAGCGGCGGCATTGCCCGAGGTGTATAGCACCGCGTGGTTGAACCTGTTCCAACTGGCGGGCGTCAAGCCCGGCGAGAAGGTGTTGCTGCATGCCGGCGCCAGTGGCGTGGGTTCGGCGGCGATCCAGTTGTGCAAGGCATTCGGCAGCCCGTGCTGGGTCAGTGTCGGCTCGGCGGATCGGTTGGCCTACTGTGAAGCCCTCGGCGCCCAGGGCGGCGTGGTCCGCACGGACGGTATCGAAGGGCTGCGGGATTTCGGGCCGTTCGACGTCATCCTCGACCCGGTCGGCGCCAGCTACGCGGCGCTGGACCTCAAGTTGCTGGCCCTGGACGGTCGTTGGGTGCTGATCGGCCTGATGGGCGGGCGCGAGGCGCAACTGGACCTGGCGCAGGTGCTGGGCAAGCGAGTGCAACTGCTGGGCTCGACCCTGCGCAGCCGTGACGATCAGTTCAAGGCCGACCTGTTCAGTGACCTGAGCCAGCATGTCTGGCCGTTGTTTGCCGAAGGCCGCTTGAGCCCGCAACTGGCCAAGACCTTCCCGATCAACGATGCCGAGGCGGCGTTTGCTGAGCTGGCGACCAACCAGATTTCCGGCAAGTTGGTGTTGGTGATCGACGACAGCCTGACCTGACCCCGAATTGGAATGTGGTCAATGTGGGAGGGGGCTTGCCCCCGATGACGGTGTGTCAGTGAAGAATATTTCATCTGATACACCGTCATCGGGGGCAAGCCCCCTCCCACATTTGGATTTTGGTCGAGTCAGGCCCAGCGGTGGACCGGCCAGCCGGCTTTTTCGGCGTGCTCGCGCAATACCGGGTCGGGGTTCACCACCTGCGGGTTATCCACCTTCAGCAGCAGCGGCAGATCATTGCGCGAATCCGAATAGAAGTACGCGCCTTCCAGGGTTTCTCCTTCCTGCTCCAGCCATTCGAGCAAACGGGTGATCTTGCCTTCGCGGTAGGTCAGGACGCCGACAGTACGGCCGCTGTACACGCCGTGGCTGACATCCAGCTCGATCCCCAACACTTCGTCGATGCCGATACGCGCCGCAATCGGCGTGACCAGGTGGGTGCCCGACGCGGAAATCACCAGCACCCGGTCGCCGTTCGCGCGGTGGCGGGCGATGGTGCGGGTGGCGTCGCTGTAGATCAGCGGTTCGATCACGTCCTCGACCCAGGGCTGCACCAAGTGCTCGATCTCCTCCGGCGTGCGGCCGATCATCGGCTCCAGGCTGAAGTCCATGAACTCTTCCATGGCCAGCTTGCCCTGGCTGTAGGCGTCCATCAGTTCGTTGTTCTTGCGCATGAACGACTCGGGGTCGACCCAGGCCAGGCGGCCCATCTGCTCGCTCCACAGGGTGGCGCAGTCGCCGTGGATCAGGGTGTCGTCCAAATCAAAAATTACCAATGCCATCCGTCACACTCTCTTAAAAAATCACTGCTGCTCAGGCTACTTCACACAGTGCGCTCGGGTCGATGGAAAGTGCCAGGCGCTGGCCGTCGGGGTGCAGATCGTCCGCCGAGCGGTTGAGCACGTCCACCACCAATTCCACGCCGCGCGCTTCGATACGGTAGCGAATCACGTTGCCCAGCAGGCTGTGGCTGCGCACCAGGGCGTCGAGTTCGCCGCTGCGGCTCAGTTCGATGGCTTCCGGGCGAATCGCGATGCGCCCGCTGATCGGCCGTTGCAGCAGTTGGCTGGCCTTGTCCGCGTCGAGCAGGTTGTAGTTGCCGATAAACCCGGCGGCAAACACATCCACCGGCGCGGTGTAGAGGGTTTCGGCATCGCCGCTTTGCACGATCTTGCCCTGGTTCATCAGGAAGATCCGGTCGGACATGGTCAGCGCTTCTTCCTGGTCATGGGTCACGAAAATCGTGGTCAGGCCCAACTCGCGCTGGATCTGGCGGATCTGCTCGCGCAGGTGCTTGCGGATGCGCGCATCCAGCGCCGACAGCGGTTCATCCAGCAGCAACAGGCGCGGGCGGGTCACCAGGGAGCGGGCGAGGGCCACGCGCTGGCACTGGCCGCCGGACATCTGGTGCGGGTAGCGCCCGGCCAGCTCCTTGAGCTCCACCAGTTGCAGCACGTCCTGCACGCGTTTGTGGCTGTCGTCGGCGTTGACCTTTTGCATGCGCAGGCCGAAGGCGACGTTTTGTTCCACGGTCATGTTGGGGAACAGCGCATAGCTCTGGAACACCATGCCGATCTGCCGTTTCTGCGGGCTCAAGGGCACGATGTCGTGGCCGTCGAGGAGGATCTGGCCACTGTCGACCGAGGTCAGGCCGGCGATGCAGCGCAGCAAGGTGGACTTGCCGCAGCCGGACGGGCCGAGCAGGGTGACGAATTCGCCCTTGGCGATCTCGCAGTTGATGTCACTGAACACCGGGGTGCCGGCGTAGCCTTTTTGCAGGTGTTGGACGCTGACGAAGCTCATTGGCTTTTGTCCTTGTTCAAGATGTTGGCGGCCCAGGTCAGCACCAGCACAAAGAAGAAATAGGAAATGACCACGGCACTGGTGAAGTGGCCGCTGCTGTTGCGCATGTTGTTCAGGTACACCTGCAGGGTTTCGTAGCGCGTGCCCACGAGGATATTGGCGAACACGAACTCACCGAACAGGAACGAAAACGACAGCAGCAACGCCACCATCAGGCCCTTGCGCAGGTTGGGCAGCACCACCAGGATCGCTGCCTGCCAGGTGCTGGCGCCGAGCAGTTGCGCGGCGTCCATCAGGTCGCGCAGGTTGATGGCTTGCAGGTTGTTGGTGATCGCGCGGTACATGAACGGCAGCGCCACGGTGAAGTAGCAGCCGATCAGAATCCACGGCGTCCCCACCATCGCCAGCGGCCCGGAGCCATAGAGTTGCAGCAGGCCCACCGACGACACCACCGGCGGCACCGCGAACGGCAGCAGGATCAGGATGTTCATCAACGCGTCGAGCCTGGGGAAGTGGTAATGCACCACGAACAGCAGCGGCAGGATCAGCACCACCGACAAAATCAACGCGCCCACGCACACCAGCAGGGACTGGCCGAAAGCCATCAGAAAGCGCGGGTCGCTCCACAGTTGCACGTACCACTTCACGGTAAAGCCGGCCGGCAAGATCGTCGCCGACCAGCTGCTGGCAATGGAGTAGACAAAGGTGCCGATCAGCGGCAGCACCAGGATCGCGAACAACAGGTACACCACCACCCGGTGGTAGAGAGAGGCCGGGCCGGCTTCAGCGCGAGACATGGTAGCTCCTCTTGAGCAGCAATTGATGGACCACGGTGACCACGGTCATCAGCGCCACCAGCACCACGGCCAGGGCGCTGGCCATGTTCGGGTCCAGGGAGATGTCGCCGGACACCATCGCCGCGATCCGGATCGGCAATACGTTGAAATTGCCGGTGGTCAGCGCGTAGACCGTGGCGTAGGCGCCGAGGGCGTTGGCCAGCAGGATCACGAAGGTGCCGAGCAGCGCGGGGGTCAGCACCGGCAGGCCGATGTGGCGCCAGAACTGCCAGCCGTTGGCACCCAGCAGGGCGGCGGACTCGCGCCAGTCTTCGCGCAACGCATCGAAGGCCGGGTAGAGCAGCAGCACGCCCAGCGGGATCTGGAAGTAGGTGTAGAGAATGATCAGGCCGGTCTTGGAGTACAGGTTGAAGTCCTGAATGATCCCGGCCTGCTTGAGCATGATGGTGATGCTGCCGTTGAAACCGAGCAGGATGATGAAGGCAAAGGCCAGGGGCACGCCGGCGAAGTTGCTGGTCATGTTGGCGAAGGCGGTGACGAAGTTGCGCAGCGGCGAGTCCACGCGGCGCAACGAGTAGCTGCCGAGCACCGAAATGATGATGCCGAACACGCTGGAGTAGAAGCTGATCTCCAGGCTGTACTGGATCGCCTGCAGGTAGAACTTCGAACTGAAGATTTTGCTGAAGTTGGCCAGGCCCCAGCCGAACTCTTCCGATTGCAGGCTGTTGATCATCACCCACGCCAGCGGGGCAATTTCAAACACGATGAAGAACAGCGCGAAGGGCATCAGGCAGAGGATCGCCAGCCATTTGCTGCGGGTCATGGCGCTCACTTCAACAGCTCCCGGCAGACAGGTTTGTCGTGGGGCACGCCCAGCAACGCGCAGACGGTGCCGCACAGCTCGGTTTGCCTGGGCGTGGCGTCGGGATCGAAGGTGAAGGCCGAGCCGATCACGAACAGCGGCACTTCGCGTTCTTCCGGCAGCAGGCCGTTGTGGGAGCGGTCGTTGTTCATGCCGTGGTCGGCGGTCACCAGCACCTGATAGCCGGCGTCGAGCCAGCCTTGCAGGTAGTCGGCCAGGAGGATGTCGGCCGAGCGTGCGCTGTTGCGGTATTGCGCGCTGTCGAGGCCGTGCTTGTGGCCGGCGTCGTCGATGTTCATCGGGTGGACGACCAGCAGGTTCGGCGCGTGTCTGCAGCGCAGGCTTTCGGCGTCGGCGAACAGGTGCGAATCCGGGTAGTGGTCCTGCCAGTAGAAGTGCCCGTGCTGGATCGCCAGGGTCTTGTCGTCGGTATGCCGGTCACGGGCGGCGATAAAGGGCGTGCGGTTATACAACTCGCTGACCCAGTGATAGGCCGCCGCGGCGGTGGTGAGACCGGCGTCGCGGGCGTAATGGAACAGGCTGCGCTGGTTGGACAGGCGCGACACATGGTTGTGGGTGATGCCGCTGTCGATCGGCGGCACGCCAGTGAAGATGCATTCGTAGAGCGGCCGGGAGAGTGACGGCAGTTCACATTCGAGTTTGTAGAGGGCTGCGCGTCCTGCGCCGACGTAGGCTTGCAGATGCCCCATGGCATGACGGGCAACCTCGAAGTTCAGGCCGTCGAGCACCACAAGGATGACGTTGTGCTTCATAGGGGGAGACGCTCCGCAACAGATGGGTTTGGATCGGGTTTGCGGTTGGGACCGGAACAAATGTGGGAGCAGGCAAGCCTGCTCCCACACTGACCGCATCTACAGCTCAGGCATTACTGCATATTGATGATGACTTCTTCCTGCCACTTCTGCGGCAGTGCCTTGGAGCTCTTCTCCCAGGCGTCGGCATCCTTGATCGGGGTGACGTGCTTGTATTGCTCGTTCGGCAGCAGCTTGTCCTGCACTTCCTTCGGCAACGTCAGGTGTTCGGCGCGAATCGGCCGCGCATTGCCCTTGGCCAGGTTGATCTGGCCGGCGTCGCTGAAGATGTATTCGCGGGCCAGTTTGGCGGCGTTCGGGTGCTTGGCGTATTTATTGATGATGGTGGTGTAGCCGGAAATCACCGAACCGTCCGATGGGATCAGCACCACGTAGTCATCCGGGTTGGCCATCTTGGCTCTGTAGCTCAAACCGTTGAAATCCCAGACTACGCCGACTTCCACTTCGCCCTTTTCCATGGTGGCGATGGTCGGGTTGGCGAGGGACAGGCGACCTTGCTTGGCGATGTCGGCGAACATCAGCAGGGCCGGCTGCAGGTTTTTCTCGTCGCCCTTGTTGGCGATGGCGGCGGCCAGCACACCGTTGGCGGCTTGGGCGGCGGTGCTCACGTCACCGATGGAGACCTTGTATTTGCCGCTCTTCAAGTCAGCCCAGCTGGTTGGTACGTCCGAGCCGTGCAGCAGCTTTTTGTTGACGATAAAGGCGATGGTGCCGGTGTAGGCCAGCGCCCAGTTGCCGTCTTTATCTTTCGCCCAATCCGGGACCTGGGCCCAGGTGCTTGGTTTGTAAGGCTGGACCACGCCCTGTTTCACCGCGATCGGGCCGAAGGCCGCGCCGACGTCGCCGATATCGGCACTGGCGTTGTCTTTCTCGGCGGCGAACTTGGCGATTTCCTGGGCCGAGCTCATGTCGGTGTCGATGTGCTTGAGGCCGTAGGTCTTGGCCAGGTCATCCCAGGTGCCTTTCCAGTTGGCCCAGTCATCGGGCATGCCGACGCTGTTGACGGCGCCTTCCGCTTTTGCGGCGGCTTCGAGCGTTTTTAGATCGGTATCAGCGGCCATGGCGGCGGTGCACATGGCAATGGTCGAGCCTAACAGTGATGCCAGGAAAAGCTGTTTCATCCGAAGCTCCTTTGGGCGTTTTCAACGCGGCGTTTTATATGAACGTTAGCGGTGGTGTTGGTCTAGGTCAGCAATACCTGAGCCAATCTAGGCGGGATGGATGACAGTTTCATGTCGATGTCGTTTTTGAAGCGCCGATGTCGCTCGGCGCAGGTTTAGCGTAGACCATGCCCAAGCGCCCGCAGGCCTTGGACTTGGCCGACGGATTGCAAGGTTTGTCACGAGGCTCGACCGGGGTTGTCATCTGTCGGTCATCTGCAATGCCTAGGCTGGCATGCAGTAATACAAGCCCATTTAATGAGCGGTTTATGCACCTGAACGGTGCTGGTCTAGTCCAGATAGGTAACGTTGATGCGTGATGAGGCAATCAAGGCGGTGACATCCATCGGCCTGGCGCTGCAAGAGCAGATCGACCATGGCCTTTTGCCGCCAGCCAGCAAACTGCCCGCCGAGCGCAAGCTCAGCGAGTTGTTTGGTACCACCCGGATTACGGTGCGGGAAGCCTTGTTACAACTGGAGGCCCAAGGCCAGATCTATCGCGAGGAGCGCCGTGGCTGGTTTGTCTCGCCGCCGCGCCTGGCCTACAACCTGATGCAGCGCAGCCACTTTCACGCAATGGTCAACGATCAGGGCCGCGTGGCGTCGACCGAGGTGATCAGCGCGCGGCTGCAACCGGCATCGGCGGCGGTGTGTGCGTGGCTGCAATTGCCGGCGCTGTCCAGCGTGATCCAGATCTGCCGCCGGCGCAGGATCGATGAGCGCCTGGTGTTGTATGTGGAGCACTACCTGAACCCGCAGTATTTCCCCGGGATTCTGGCCTGCGACCTGAACCAGTCGATGACCGAGCTGTATGCGCGCAAGTACGATTTGCACTACGGGCGGGTACGCTTCGAGATTGTGCCGACCTCACTGCCGGTGGAAGCCGCCGCCGCGTTGCGCGTGTCGGTGGGCAGCCCGGGCTTGCGTATCGCCCGGGTCAACTATGACCAGCATCAGCGTTTGATCGACTGTGACCTGGAGTTCTGGCGGCATGATGCCATCCACGTGGGCGTGGATGTCATGGGCTCAGCGTCTTGATCAGTTGATCCACATTGCTTTCCAACGCCGTCACCGGGTCGGCGCCGTCGACGTTCAAGACCAGCAGTTGCGCGCCCCCGGCCGTCACCGCGGTTTGCACCGCCGCGCTTGGCGGGCGATGGTGCAGCACCACGGCCACCTCGTGGTCCTTCAGGCGGCTGCTCAGTTGCTGTAAGGCCTCGGGCGTCCAGTCGGCATCTGGGCGTGCGTCGGTGTCGAGCACTTCCAGGTTCAAGCTGCCGAGCAGATACGCAAAGTGATCACTCAGGCTGACCACGCTCAGGTTATCCGCCTGGGCCAGCCGTGCTTCGCTGTCGGCGGTGAGCTTGAGCAGGCGCAGCTTGAGGGCGGCCAGGTTCGCGTCGATTTGCGCCTTCGCGCCCGGTGCCAGGCGGCTCAGGTCGGCGGCCATCACATCGGCCATGCGCCCCATATTGTTGCTCGATTGCCACGGCTGGCTGTTCAAGCCATCGCTGACACCCGGTTGCACCGCGATCCCCGGCAGGCCACCGTCCACCGGGCGCGCGGCGTCCACTTCGACGATGCGGATATTGCTGCGTCGCGCCACCGGGTACAGCGGGTCGTCGGCCCACAGCGAACGCAAGCCGATGACGGCATCGGCATCCATCGCCAACGTGCTCAAGGCCGGCGCGCCACGACCGGTGAAGTAGGACACCTGCCGCGAACCGGGCAGGTTGGCCGGCGCGGCGCGTTCGAGCTGTACGTCGCTGCCTTTAAGCAGCAGCTCCGCCAGGCCATAGGTAATGGGCAACGAGGCGAGGACCTTCACAGGTTTTTTCGCTTTGGTCAGCGCGGCGTGGCCCAGGCCTTGGTTGACTTTGAAACTCTTCGGATCAAAACCGTCGACGGCCAGCGCCGACGCGCTGGTCAGGCAAGCGATGGCCAAGGCCAGTGAGCGAAAGACAGGGTGCATTATCCAAGATTCCCTTTGAGGCTGGGCACGGTGCCGCGCGCGATGGCGGCGAGGGCGAAGGCGATACCGGCGACCAGGATGATCGCGGCGCCGGAGGGGATGGGCAGGTCGAAGATGATCGGCAGCAGGATGCCGCACAACGTGCTGACGGTGGCAATCGCCACGGAGACCCAGAAGAAGCCTTTGAGCGACTGGCTCAGCAAGCGTGCCGCCGCTGCCGGAATCACCAGCAGCGCGCCCACCAGGATCGCCCCGATGACCTTGACCGCTGCGACGGTGATCAATGTCACCAGGATCACGAACAGGTAATCCAGGGTCTTCACCGCCACCCCGCGTACCGCCGCCAATTGCGGGTTGAAGCTGGCGAGCATGATGCGGTTGTACAGCGGCAGGGCGAGGGCCATCACCAGCGAACCGACAATCGCCAGCACCAGCAGGTCGTTGCCATTGACCGTCAACACCGAGCCGAACAGCACGTTTTCCAGGATGTGAACGTTGATCTTGCCCGCCAGTATCAACAGCAGGCTTGCGCCCAACGCCAGGGACACCGAGAGGAACACGCCGATCAAGGTATCCGGCGCCAGGCCGGTGCGGTTGCGCAGGTAATTGAGCAGGATGCCGAACAGCAGGCAGTAGCCGAACAGCGCGCCATAGGGCCCGGTGTAGGGTTCGCCGAGCAGAATGCCCACGGCCACGCCGGTCAGCGCGGCATGGCCGACCGCTTCGGAGAAAAATGCAAAGCGTTTGACCACCACCAGCGTCCCCAGGCCGCCCAGCACCGGGCCGATCAGCAGGCCGGCGAGCAGGGCGTTGACCACAAAACCATAGGCCAGCGCCTCCGGCAGGTAACCGGAAGAGGCCCAGCCCTGGACCATCAGGCGAAACGCTTCATAACTCATGGCGCCAGGCTCCGAGGATGGGTGGAGAACAGGGTCAGCAGGCGATCCGGGGTCAGTGCGGCTTTGGGTGTGGCGTCGAACAGCACGCGGCGGTTCAGGCCGGTGACGCGGTCGGCGAGGCGGCCCACGGCGTCCAGGTCGTGCTCGATCCACAGCACGGTGATCCCGGCGCGGCGCCAGTCATCGAGCAGACGTTCGAACACCTGGATACCGGCTTCATCGAGGGCCGACATCGGCTCATCCAACACCAGCAATTGCGGGGCCGGGATCAGCCCCTGGGCGAGCAGCACGCGCTGACGTTCACCGCCCGACAACGCGCCCATGCGCCGTTTGCGTTTGTCCTGCAGGCCGACCCGTTCCAGGGCCTCGCCGATGGCGCCGGCGTAATGCCTGGACAGCCCGAGAAACGCCGGGCGCCGCTGACACATCGCCGCCATGAAGTCATCCACGGTCATCGGCAGGCCGCGGTCGAACTCCAGCGCCTGGGGCACATAACCAATGGTGCCGGGCGTGTCCGGCCACGTCAGGCGCAGTTGCCCCTGGTGCGGCGTTTGCCCCAGCAGCGTTTTGATCAGCGAGCTTTTCCCACCGCCGTTCGGGCCCACCAGTGCATGGATGCTGCCTGGCTGCACCTGGAAGCTCACGTCATCGAGGATCACGGTGCGGCCCAGGGTCAGCGACACCTTGTCGAAGTCGATCGTCGGGCCGACGCTGACCATGCTCAAGCGTTGCGCCGCCGTCATGCCCCCGACTCCTGAATCGCCCGCACCACCGTGTTGAGGTTGCCGGTCATTTCCACTTCGTACTTTTCAGCGCTGTATTCGCCGTAGGAGATATGCGACAGCGGGTACAGCCGGACCCCGGATTCACGCTGGATGGTCTCGACGTAGGTGGACGGGAAATCCATCTCCGAGAAGATCACTTTCACATCCAGGGCGCGCAATTCATCGATGGTTTTCTTCAACTGGCTCGGGCTGGGTTCGATGCCGTGGGCCGGCTCGACCACGGCGGTGACTTCCAGGCCGAACTCGCGCAGCAGGTAGTCGTAGGCTGCGTGGACTGTGGCCACGCGCAGGTCCGGGTTGGGCGCGCGGGTCAGCTTGGCCAGGGCCTCGGCGCGCATCTGCCGCAGGCGCTTGCCGTAGGCGCGGGCGTTCTGGGTGTAGGTTTTGGCGTTGTCCGGGTCGAGCTTGCCCAGTTCGCGGGCGATGTTGTTGACCTGGGCAATCGAGGCACTGATCGACAGGAAGGTGTGCGGGTTGACCACCTTGCCGGCGCCGCGCGCGGCGTTGCCGGTGGCGGCCAGCAGCGGCACGTTGGCGTTGGCTTCGATCACCGGGATGTCCGGCCGCTCGCTGGTGGCGATCATGCGGTCGGCGAAATCGTCGTGGCCGACCCCGTTGAGCACGATCACATCCAGGGTGCCGATGCGCTTGATGTCGTCGGCGCGCGGTTCGTAGGCATGTGGGTTGAAACCGGCCGGAATCAGCGGCACCACCTCGGCCTTGTCGCCGACGATGTTGGCGACGTAGCTGTAGTAAGGATGCAGGGTGATGCCGATCCGCAGGCGCTTGGCTGCCTCGGCGTTGGCCAGCGGAGCGAGCAGCAGGCTGATCAGGCTGACCAGCAGCAGGCGTACAAGGGGCGATGAAATAGACATGGGCAATCGGTCTTCTCGGTCAGTGACGGTGCTGGCGGGTCACGCCGGCGTCGAATTGCGCGACCACTTGCTGCCAGCCGGCCGCGATCAGCGCCTGGTCGGTGAGGTCGGCGGGGGCGGCCAGGTCTGGGCGGCGGTTGAGCCAGATGTCCGGCTCGGCGCCCGTTACCCGCATCAGCAGCGAGCCGCTGGTGGCCGGCGCCTGGCTCACGCCGAGGTAGGCCGACGGCGCCAGCAACTGCCAGCGATGATCGCCACGGCTGACCGAGCTGGCGTCCTGGGCAAAGGGCGCAAAGCCTTCTTCGGCCAGTTGCGCGGGCGTCGGCAGCACGCTGTGTGCCTGCTGCAGCCAGTGGATTTCATCCAGGGTCACGCGCAGGTCGGCGTAGATGCCTTGCTCGGCGGCGCTGAGGTCGCGGCGCGCGTCCAACTGGTGGCTGGGCACGGCAACCACGGCCTGGGTTTCACCGTGCAGGGCCACCACCGTACCGGCCACCGCCAGGATGATCAGGCACAGCAGCAGGACATAGAGGGTTTCGTGCCCGGCCCCGGCTGGGCGTACCACCTGTGTCGTACTCATTGGGACGGGATATCCGCTTGGTCGATTTCAACGACGTGACCGGGGCCGGCATCGAACAGCACGTAGAACTCGGCTGAGGGCTTCTTGAAGGTCAGGGTCGAGTCCGCGCCGAGCTTGCCGGGCACGAGGATGGTTTCGTCGTAGCCGATCACATCCAGGGTCACGCCGGGGGCGCCGCTGCCGTCGGAAAAACCGCCGGTGCATTGGATCTGTTCGCCGGGGATTTCCTTGCATTCGCACATCGGGTTGTGGGCCACGGCTGTGGGACAGAAACCGGCGCACAGCAACAACGTGGCGCAGGCGCGGCTCAGGCGTATCAATGTCATGGTTTGACTCCTTGCTTGTTCAGCCAGGCAATGGTGGCAGGCGAGGCCTGGCTCAGCGCAATGGAACCCTGGTGCATCGTGCCGTCCCAGCCTTCCATGGTGACCCACAGTTCGGCGTCGGCCGGCGTGCGCTCGGGCACCGGCAGCAGCGCGCCCATGCGGTACGGCGTGCCGAAGAAGATCACCCCGGCGGCGCGCAGGCTGCGCGGTTTGCCGATACGCAGGTAGGTTGCCTTGACCTGCTCGGCGCAGTTGGCGCACAGGGCGGCATTGAAAAATTTCATCGGGCCGGCCGGGTCCGGGCGCGGGCCTTCGTTGCGGAACTCGGCGAGGGTCAGGCTCCAGGGCCCGACCTGCACCTCGCCGGCCACCCGCTCGCCGATGCCGCTGTCACCGCGAAACAGCGCGGCGTCGGCTAAGTACTTGGGCATGAAGCCCAGGGGCACCAGCAACAGCAGGACGTTAAGGTGGAACCGCCATTTCAGCCACACGGCGCGCAGTGGCGAAGGCGTTGCGGCAGCGACCTTGCTCATTGGTTGCCCTCCGTCATTTCAGCCTGCAGGGCCGCGACCGCTGCCGCCTGGCGCGGCGCCTTGTGGCTGCGCTTGAGGGCATGGAGGGTGGCCAGGGCCGTGCGTTTGGTCCAGATCAGCAGGCCGCTCAACACCATCATGCTCAACACCAGGCCGAAGAATGCCCAGATCAGCTTGATCCACAGCCCGCCAAAGTCGCCGGTGTGCAGCGGGCGCATGGACTCGGTGACGAACTCCAGCGTCGAGCGGTTGGACAGCAGGTGCGAAACCGCCACTTCGCCGGTGTAGGGGTTGATCTGCGCGGTCTGGAACATCAACGGGTACCAGCCCCGCCCGCCGATCTGCAGATGGCTGTAGGCATTGAGTGGCAGGAACACGAAGCTGGTCTCCAGCCCCGGAATCCGTTGGCTGGCGATTTCGATCGCGTCGTCCAGGGCAATCATCGGCGCCGGCACGCCGGGGGCGGACGTCGGCACGTTCTCCCGGGCGATGACCGGCACGATGGGTTCGCTGGAGATGGAAATCTGGTTATCCCCCAGGATCGCCTGAATCAGGAACCAGGTGCCGGTGATGGAAATGACCGCGATGAACCAGATCGACCAGATACCGCTCAGGCGATGGAAGTCGCCCCAGAAGATCCGCGCGCCATGGCGGATGCGCAGGGTCGGGCGCAAAAAGCCCTTCCAGAAGCGCTTGTACACCACCAGCCCGGTGATCAACGACGCCAGCAACGGCAGGCCGAGCGCGGAGACCAGGTACCAGCCCCAACTGAACCCATTGGTGAATGGCACCAGCCACCAGCCGTGCAGGGCGCGGGTGAATTGTTTGAAGTCGAACGCCGGGCTGATGCCCTGGATCGCCCCTGTGTAAGGGTTGACATAGACCTCCACCGAGCGCCCGTCGGGGTAGCTGAGGGTGACGCTCAGGGCGAAGTGCGACTCGTCCGGGCGGATGATGGATTGCACGATCACCAGGGGCTCGGCGCGTTTGATGGCGTTGATCACCTGGTCATAGCTCAGCGGTTCGGCGTCGTCCGACGGCTTGCTGGCGCGGATTTCCGGGTTGGCCAGCCAGACGATTTCCTGGCTGACCACCGCCAGGGTGCCGGTGACGCAGACGATCAGTACAAAAAACCAGATGGGTAATGCCAGCCAGCTGTGTACGAGAAACCAGAGTTTTGAGCGCGACTTCTTCGACATGTGAATGGGAGTCTTGATCGGAGGGGGGCAATGAGGGCCCGGAAAAGGCCAGTCGTAGCTTTTGCTGACGCGACAGGCTGTATCTAAGTTAAGACGGATGAGAATGAGAAATCCCTAACCCAGATATGAAAGCAAATGTTTCAGATTCACATTCGGGGCGCTGAGGCCTCGGTGCTGGGCAGCCCCTGTCTCAAGCCGACCCTCGATCAAACAGTGGCAGCGGGCCTGCCCGCGATGGCGCTCCGTCAGGCACCGCCTGACACCCCGCCATCGCGAGCAAGCCCGCTCCCAGGCTCAGCCTTGCTTGAACAGCGCTTCGGCGCGCTGGCGGATTTGTGCTTCGTTCAGATTCTCCTTGCGGGAGGCGAGGAACCACACATGACCGAACGGATCTCTCAGCGTGGCGGAGCGGTCGCCGTAGAACTGGTCCTTGGGTTCGGAAATGGACAGGCCGCCGGCTGCGACCGCTTGTCGATACTGCGCGTCGACATCGTCCACATATAAATGCAGGCCGACACTGGTGTGGCCATCGCGCGGGCTGCCGAAGGCCATTTCACCGCAGGGCGAGGCGAGCATGATCGCCGAGTCTCCGATACGCAGTTCAGCGTGGCCGACCTTGCCATCGGGCATGTCCAGGCGCATGACTTGCGTGGCGTTGAAGGCTTTTTTGTAGAACTCGATGGCTTCGGCGGCTTTTTCGACGCCCAGGTAGGGCGTGATGCTGTGATAGCCCTCGGGGATTGGTTTTACGCTCATATCATTCTCCCTGAATTGTGTTTATGAAGGGACGGCCCTTTCACTATAGGCCACGCCAGCCGTGGCTTGCGGGCAACCGACGAGGTGTTGCCCAGGCAACAGTGAACCGGCAGATCGTTCCGCCATCAGTGCTGCGGCGGGCGCCAGCCGCAGCGACACCACGGGTTTCAGGGCGCGGCGCTGTCCCAGGGGGTTAAGGTGAACATTTCCCACAGGGAGCGGTTTTTCAACTGGGCTCCAACAACTGAGCCCCCGGCCCCCGCTCACCGAGCAGGTCGCCCTGATTGCGCAACGGGCAGGCTTCCAGCGACAGGCATCCACAGCCAATACAGCCATTGAGCTTGTCGCGCAGGAGCATCAGCTTGTTGATGCGCTCGTCCAGATCTGCCCGCCACGATGCCGACAAACGCTGCCAATCTTTAGCCGTCGGCGTGCGTCCATCCGGCAGGGCCTGCAACGCTTCACCAATCGTCGCCAGCGGAATCCCCAGGCGCTGGGCGATCTTGATCACCACCACCCGGCGCAGTACATCGCGCGGGTAGCGCCGCTGGTTGCCGGCATTGCGATTGCTTTTGATCAGCCCCTTGGTTTCGTAGAAATGCAGGGCCGTGACCGCCACGCCGCTGCGGGCCGACAGTTGGCCAACAGTAAGCTCCTTGGTAACCATGAAAAACTCCGGATTAACCCTTGACCTTGACTTAACTAGAGGTTTTACCCTGCGTGGTATCGAATCACAAGATTCTGCCTACAGAGAAAGGGGAGTGTTCATGCAGGTATCAGAGAAGAATCGCAGTTTCACTCAATTGATCGAGTTTCAGGTCGAGCCCCAGCAACAGCTCGCCCTGGTCGCGGCGTTGTCCATCCAGAGCGAGCGCCTGGCCCAAGGGCACGGCGGCTTTCTCAATGCGAGTGTGCAGGTCAGCGATGACGGGCGGCGGGTACTCAATTACCTGCAATGGCGCTCACGCGAGGACGGCGAGGCGGCCTTCCAGTGCGTTGAGCACGGCGAGGAAGATTTCTGGACACTGATACGCGCCCACCAGGCCACGGCCGTGACCTTCGGTTCGTTCCAGGTGCTGCACAGTTTCGAGCGCAGCCATGACAATGCGTTGCACTGCCGTTTAAATGGATAGGTGCAGCATGCGCTCACCCTGAACGTTTTCCCCCGGGCGGCGCTTGTTCACCGCCAGTTCGCCGATCTTGATCAGGCGCGTGCGTGTGACGTTGCGGCTCAGGCCCAGCAGGTTGGCGGTGTGGACCTGGTTGTAGTGGCTGAAGCGGTAGGCGGCACGCAGCAACGCGTCCTCGACTTTTTCATGCAGGGCACCGGCCTGTTCCTCGAACAGCTTTTGAAAGGCCCGTTCCAGCAAGGCTTCGGCACTGTTGTCGGTGCCGTGTTGGCTGTCGTCCTGACGCTCGATGCGCAGGTTCGACAGGCGTAAATCGTCGCGTTCGATCACGCCATTGCGGCAGATCAGCAAGGTGTGGTGAATCACGTTTTCCAGCTCGCGGATATTGCCTGGCCAGCTGTAGTTTTTCAGCTTGTGTTCGGCCTCGCGGCTGATGGTGACCGGGCCGTAGCCCAGGCGCTGGCTGTAGGCTTCGATGAAGTGTCGGGTCAGCGGCAGGATATCGCCGGGACGCTCGCGCAACGGGCTGAGTTCCAGGCTGACCACGTCGAGACGGTAGTAGAGGTCTTCACGGAAGTGCCCGGCGTTGATGGCTTTTTCCAGCTGCACGTTGGTCGCCGCAAGCACGCGCACATCGATGGGAATGCTCTTGCGCGAGCCCAGGCGCACTACCTCCCGCTCTTGCAGTACGCGCAATAATTTGACCTGGATCGCCATCGGCAAATCACCGATCTCATCGAGGAACAAGGTGCCGCCGTCGGCCTCTTCGAACCAGCCGGCCTTGGCGCTGAGGGCGCCGGTGAAGGCGCCTTTTTCATGGCCGAACAGCTCGGCTTCCACCAGCGATTCGGAAAACGCCCCGCAGTTCACCGCCACGAAGGGCCGGTTGCGTCGTGCGCTGAGGTTATGAATGTGGCGCGCCACCAGCTCTTTACCGGTCCCGGTTTCGCCGATGATCAACACGCTGGCTTCGCTGGGCGCCACTTGCTGGATATGGTCGAGCAGTGCCTGGGATTTCGGGTCTTCGAAGACCTGGGCCGTGGCGCGGATCGAGGTGGCGAGGGCGGGCGAGGGCGGTAAGGTTAAAAGCTGCATGGGCACCTCTTTATGAATAGAACGTAGGAGTCGGCAGGGACTGGTTCAACGCCCAGTCCCCCAGTTCGTGGAGTTTGTAGTCCACCGGGTCGTGCAGGCTTTGCGTGCGCAGGTTGCGCCAGTGCCGGTCCAGGCGCAGTGACGCATGGGTGGAGCGCGCGCCGGTGACTTCAAACAGGCGGCTGCACAACTCCAGGCCCTGGCGGCTGGCGGCGACCTTGGCGGTGGCGATGGCGATGGCTAGTTGGCCGCGTTCGTTTTCGCTGAGGTTCGGCCCCTGGGCCCAGGCTTGATCGAGCAGCGCGGCGGCGCGTTCCACCAACAGGCGCACACCTTGCAGGGCCACCCAGAATTCGCCGTAGTGGTGCAGCACGTAAGGGTCTTGGCGCACATCCTCGGCGGTGGATTTATGCCACGCACGGGTTTCGGTGAGGGTGTAGTTGCGCGCTTCATCAAAGGCACCTTCGGCTATGCCGAGGAACATGTGCGTGAAGGTCAACTGCGCGATCAGTGGGCGCAGGCAGGCGAACGGTGTGCTCAGAGGGCCCGGGTCGAGCAGCAATTCCGACTCCTCGACGCGCACCCGTTCGAAACTGGCGCTGCCGCTGTCGGTCTGGCGCTGGCCGATATTGTTCCAGTCGTTGTGCAAGGTGATGCCGCTGCGCCCGCTGGGGATGGCGGCGATCAGCAACTTGCCGCCGGCGCTCTCATCCACCGCCGAGGCGATCAGCATTTCCGAGTCGCTGGCGCCGGAGCAGAAGCTCTTCTTGCCGGAGAACTCACGCCAACCGCCGAAATCCTTGACCTGCGTGCGCGTGTCCAGCGGGTTGAGGGCGTTGCCCCAGAACCAGTTTTTGCGTGCGGTCTGTTCGAACCACGGCTGCCATTGGTCCGGCCGCGAAAACAGGCGCACCGTAGCGAGCATCAGGTGGTGAAAACCGAAGACATGAGCGATGGAGCTGTCGACCTTGGCGAATTCACGCACGATGGCCAGGGTGTCGCTCCAGCGCGCACCAAGGCCGCCGTATTGAGTGGGAATGCTCAGGGCCAGCAGACCGCTTTGGCGCAGGGCATCCCGTTCGGTTTTTGGCGTGCCGCCGCGCTCGTCGCGTTCGACGGCGGTGAGGGCGAATTCGGCGGCGAGCTGTCTGGCGGTCTGCAAAGGTGAGGGCAGGACGCTGTGGGGGTTGGCTGTCACGCGGTGTTCCTCATAGGGCTCTAATGCCGTGTGCTGTCTATTGGGCAATGCAGATCAACGGTGCGATCTCAGCATTCTCAGGCCTTGGCCGGCAGCACATCATTGGCAATCATCTCGCCAAACGGTCCGGTGAGATTGGTGACACCGCGCCCGGCCAGGCTGGCGTAGGGTTCCGGCAATAGCGGGAACACCAACTCGGCGAAGCGATAGGCTTCTTCGAGGTGCGGGTAGCCGGAAAAGATGAAACTCTCGATGCCCAAATCCGCGTATTCCTTGATCCGCTCGGCCACTTGCCGCGGGTTGCCTACCAGCGCCGTGCCGGCACCGCCACGGACCAGGCCGACACCGGCCCACAGGTTGGGGGCGATTTCCAGGTTGTCGCGGCGCCCGTCGTGCAAGGCGGCCATGCGGCGCTGGCCTTCGGAATCAAAGCGCGAGAAGGATTTTTGCGCGGCGGCGATGGTCTCGTCGCTGATGTGTTCGATCAGTTTGTCGGCGGCTTTCCAGGCGTCCTCTTCGGTCTCGCGCACGATCACATGCAGGCGGATGCCGAACTTCACGGTCCGCCCGTGGCGCGCGGCCCGTTCACGTACATCCGCGAGCTTTTCGGCGACGGCGGCGGGTGGTTCGCCCCAGGTCAGGTACACGTCCACCTGTTCGGCGGCGAGGTCGTGGGCGGCGTCGGAGGAACCGCCGAAGTACAGCGGCGGGTAAGGCTTCTGCACCGGTGGGTAAAGTGCCTTGGCATTCTGCACACGCAGGTGTTTGCCTTCGAAGTCCACCGATTCGCCCTGCAATACGCGGCGCCAGATCTTGAGGAATTCGTCGGAGACTTCATAGCGTTCGCGGTGGTCGAGGAAGCTGCCGTCGCCGCGGTTTTCGTCGGGGTCGCCGCCGGTCACGACGTTGATCAGCAGGCGGCCGTTGGACAGGCGATCCAGGGTCGCCGCCATGCGCGCCGACACTGTGGGCGAGATGATGCCAGGGCGAATTGCCACCAGGTAGCGCAAGCGTTCTGTCAGCGGCACCAGCGCCGAGGCGATTACCCAGGAGTCTTCGCACGAACGCCCGGTAGGAATCAACACGCCGTAGTAGCCAAGGCTGTCAGCGGCCTGGGCGACTTGCTTCAGATAATTGAGGGTGACCGGACGGGCACCTTGGGTGGTGCCCAGGTAATGACCGTCGCCATGAGTGGGCAGAAACCAGAAAACATCCATGACGAATCCTTAAGCGATTTTCAACAGTGAGGGGGCGTGCGCGGCGAACAAAGGGGCTGCGCGTTCTGCCGCAAGGCGAATACGGCCTTTCAAGGCTTCGTTGGTGATTTGGTAATCGGTGAAATCGGCTTCGGTGGCGTATACGCCGATCGGCAAGGTCAGGGCCTGGAAGAAGCTGAACAGCGGGCGCAACTGGTGATCGAGTACCAGCGCGTGACGTTCGCTGCCGCCGGTGGCGGCCAGCAGCACAGGGGTGTCGATCAGCGAGTTGAGGCCAACCAGGTCGAACAGATGCTTGAGCAGGCCTGGATAAGAACCGCGATAGACCGGTGCGGCGACGATCAGCAAGTCGGCCTGTTCGATGGCCAACAGTTGGGATTCGACCTCGGCCGGCAACTCATCGCGCGACAGTGCGCCGCCCAGTGGCCGGGCGATATCACCGAGTTCGATCAGGGTCGTCTGGATCGGCAACAACGTCGCCAGTTCGGCCAGCACGGCCTGGGTCAACACCAGGGTACGGGACGGGCGCCAGGTTCCGCCGGAGAGGGCAACGACATTCAGGGGACGGGTCATGAACAGTTCCTTTTTCAACAGTGGCATAGCAGGGGAAGTGAGCCGGTCTGAGCAAGAGCTGTACCAACGGCTGCAGGCCTTGATCCGCCTGGGCTGCGGGCTCACTGCTGAAAAACGTTGCTGTTGTCTGCCTGGTGTTTTGTTGAATGGCTGTTGCCTGCGCAACAGTTGCCTGGCGAACAGTGTCGAATTCGCGTGGAGCCATTTATAGAGGGTTATGGTTATTCCGTAAATGAACGTATTTCTATATTTATAGATCTTAAAGGAATATAAAGGTGGCGCTGATGAGGGTGTGGCGACGGGTGATAGCGACTATCACGGATGGTGATTTTTCACTGTCCAGGGTCGGGAGTAGCCTGTGTTCATTGACTTGAGACCTTCTTCGCAGAGCCGTCGCCATGAACCGATTTTTTGCTGTTTCCTTATTACTCGTCACTTCTGTCGTTGCCGGTTGTGCGACCCATCCTTCGCCTGAATTACGCCCTTACACGGCGCAAGAAACCCGGGAACTGGCGCTGGAGGCGTTGAGCCGTCGCGGCTTGTCGTTTGACGAATATCAACGCCAGCGGGCTGCCCTGACCGGTCAGGCACAACAACCTTTCAGTTTTGCTCACCAGGGCGAAATGAACGCCGAACGTAATGTGACCCTGCATGGCCGCCCCAGTTGAGCCGGTGCTCAGTGGCAAAAAGCCCGAGGTTTCTCAAGAAGCCTCGGGCTTTTTGTTTGCCATGGCGCTATGTCAGCCTGTTAAGCTGAATTTCAGGAGCGTTCCTACGCACATTTACGTCAAGTGGTCCTTTTTTAATGGCATTCGATCGGGTAAACCTGACGACCTCTGTTCCGGTCGATGCCCCTGAGACGTTGCTCTCGGGAACCTGCTCTGCGAGTCCCTAAGGTTATGAATAAACGTCCGTTGTATTTCGACTACGCCGCCACCACCCCGGTGGACGAGCGGGTCATCCAGGTGATGGTCGAGTGTCTGGGCTTGCACGCCAATTTCGGTAACCCTGCGTCCAGTTCCCACGCCTTCGGCCAAGCGGCCCGGCAAACGGTTGAACAGGCGCGTCGCCAGGTGGCCGAGTTGGTCGGTGCCGAGCCGGAGCAGATCGTCTGGACGTCCGGCGCGACGGAGTCCAACAACCTCGCGATCAAGGGGGTGACTCAAGCGCGGGGCTTGGCGGGTGGGCATATCATCACCAGCCAGATCGAGCACAAGGCTACGCTGGACACCGCGCGGCAGATGCAGGAGGCCGGAGTGGCGGTGACCTACCTGGCGCCGGACGCCGATGGGTTGATCAGTGCCGAGGCGGTGAGTGAAGCACTGCGTGAGGACACCTTCCTGGTATCGCTGATGTTGGTGAACAACGAGTTGGGCACCCTCAACGACATCCCCTCCATTGGCGCGCGGGTGCGTGAACACGGCGCGTTGTTGCATGTGGACGCGGCACAGGGCGCGGGCAAGGTGGCGATCGACCTGGCGCAATGGCCGGTGGATTTGATGTCGTTTTCCGCGCACAAGGTGTATGGCCCCAAGGGGATCGGCGCGCTGTATGTCGGGCCGCGGGCGCAGCGGAAGGTGTTGGCGCAGATTCACGGCGGTGGCCACGAGGGCGGCTTGCGCTCCGGTACACTGGCAACCCACCAGATTGCGGGCATGGGCGCGGCGTTCGCCTTGGCGGCGCAGGCGTTCAGTGAAGAGCAGGCGGCGATCGTGGCCTTGCGCCAGCGCCTGCTCGATCAACTGGCGTCGGTCGCCGGTGTGCGTCTCAATGGCAGCGCCACCCAGCGCATTCCCCACACCCTCAGCCTCACCTTCGGTGAAGGCGAGTTCAACGCCGCGGCCTTGAGTGCGGGCATTGCTTTTTCCGCCACCTCGGCCTGCAATTCGGCGAGCAATGCGCCCTCCCATGTGCTGCTGGCGCTGGGGCATGATGCCCGCAGCGCCGGTCGAACCATTCGCTTGAGCCTGGGGCGGTTCACCACCGAGCAGGATATCGACCAGGCCGTGCAGTTGATCAAGGCCGCCCTTGCCAGTGCGCCGGCGTTCTGGGCGGTCTGATTCTTCATTCGTAATCCATAACAATTATTCGTGGTTAGCAGGAGACACAATGAGTACGCAGCCTTTGACCCATGGAACGGTTCCCCAGCGCCTGGCGCATACCCGTGAATTGATGCGCCGCGAAGGCATTCATGCCTTGCTGGTGCCGTCCGCTGACCCGCACCTGTCCGAATACTTGCCGGGCTACTGGCAGGGGCGTCAATGGTTGTCGGGCTTCCACGGCTCGGTGGGGACGCTGATCGTCACCGCGGATTTCGCCGGTGTCTGGGCCGACAGCCGCTACTGGGAACAAGCGACCAAGGAACTCAAGGGCAGCGGTATCGAGTTGGTGAAGCTGCAGCCGGGGCAACCTGGCCCGCTGGAGTGGCTGGCCGAACAGACGCCGCAGGGCGCCGTGGTGGCGGTCGACGGTGCGGTAATGGCCGTGGCGTCGGCGCGTACCTTGGGCGGTAAACTGGCGGAGCGCGGTGCTCGCCTGCGTACCGATATCGACCTGTTGAATGAAGTCTGGAGCGACCGCCCGGCGTTGCCGAATCAGCCGATCTATCAGCACCTGCCACCGCAGGCCACCGTCAGCCGTGGCGAAAAACTCGCTGCACTGCGCGCCAGCTTGAAAGAAAAGGGCGCCGACTGGCACTTCATCGCCACCCTGGATGACATCGCCTGGTTGTTTAACCTGCGCGGTGCCGATGTATCGTTCAACCCGGTGTTTGTATCCTTCGCCCTGATCAATGCGCAACAGGCCACGCTGTTTGTGGCGCTGAGCAAAGTCGATGCCGCGCTGCGGGCGGTGCTTGAGCAGGATGGCGTGACCTTGCGCGATTACAGCGAAGTCGCCGATGCCCTGCGCGCGGTGCCATCGGGCGCGAGTGTGCAGGTTGATCCGGCACGCGTGACCGCCGGTTTGCTGGAACACCTGGACGCCAGCGTCAAGCTGGTGGAAGGGCTGAACCCGACGACGCTTGCCAAATCCCGCAAGAGCCTGGCCGACGCGGAACATATCCGCCTGGCCATGGAGCAGGATGGCGCGGCCTTGTGCGAATTCTTCGCCTGGCTGGAGAGTGCGCTGGGCCGTGAACGCATCACTGAACTGACCATCGACGAACACCTGACGGCCGCACGTACCCGCCGTCCCGGTTATGTGTCGCTGAGTTTCAACACCATCGCTGCGTTCAATGCCAATGGCGCGATGCCGCATTACCACGCCACCGAAGAAGAGCATGCGCTGATCGAAGGCGATGGCCTGCTGCTGATCGACTCGGGTGGCCAGTACTTGGGCGGTACTACCGATATCACGCGGATGGTGCCTATCGGAGCGCCGAGTGATGAACAGAAGCGTGATTGTACCCGCGTGCTCAAGGGGGTGATCGCCCTGTCCCGTGCTCATTTTCCCAAGGGCATTATGTCGCCACTGCTCGATGCCATCGCGCGCGCGCCGATCTGGGCCGAAGGTGTGGACTACGGCCATGGCACGGGGCACGGTGTAGGTTATTTCCTCAATGTGCATGAAGGTCCGCAGGTCATCGCCTACCAGGCCGCTACTGCGCCGCAAACCGCGATGCAGCCGGGCATGATCACCTCCATTGAACCGGGTACTTACCGTCCGGGGCGTTGGGGCGTGCGTATCGAGAACCTGGTGTTGAATCGCGAAGCGGGCAAGACCGAGTTCGGTGAGTTCCTCGAGTTCGAAACCCTGACCTTGTGCCCGATCGATACCCGTTGTCTGGAGCCGTCGTTGCTGACGGCGGAGGAGCGCCAGTGGCTCAATGCGTACCATGCCGAGGTGTGTCAGCGTTTGAGCCCATTGCTCAGTGGCGCAGCGCTGGAGTGGTTGCAGGTACGCACCGCGGCTATTTGATCGGTCGCTGCTCGGCAAGTGCCGCTTGTGATTTACGCGCAGGCGGCCGGTCGCAGCGTCGCGAAGGGCTGCGCGGGGTCGAGGCGTTCGGTGGGCGCTGCGGAGCAGTCGGAAGTGGACTGCTCGGGCCGCTATTTACAGATGACGATCATGCTCCGGCTGGTGTAGCCGGCAGGGTTGAGGCCGAAGGGGTAGTCCCCAGGCTCTTCGGAGTTGTCACCGGACTTGGCGATAACCCGGTAGCCCTTGGCGCCGCATGAGTTGACTGCACTGGTGTAGCACTGGTCCCAGGAGGAGGACAGCCCGGAACAGTTGATATGCAGCCCTTTTTTGCCCCGTTTCACTTCTGTCTTGGTGGTCGCGGCACAGCCAGCAATGGCCACGACCATTAACAGTATCAAAATTCGCTTCATTCCCATCCTTAATAGCCGCTTCGAAAAAATTGCCTGAAGCTGGCTTTACTCGCTCTCGATTGTAGCGTTCGCGCTGTCCTTGTCGAAACTCTCCATGAATGACATTTGTTTGCGGCCTAAACATGGCCCAAATGAGCGGCAAATACCAGAGTTACCGTCAAAGATGATTAATCGGCTGGTACTAGAGGTTTGGCCTCGTTTCGCATGGTCAGCGTGGCGCCAACGGAGGCCAGGATAATGCAGGAGATGGCCAGCCACTGTGCGAGCGACAAATGCTCCTGCAGGAAGAACAGGCCCGAGAGCGCGCCGAATGCGGGCTCAATGCTCATCAAGGTGCCGAAAGTACGGGCGGGCAGGCGAGTCAGCGCGACCATCTCCAGGGTGTAGGGGAGCGCCGTGGACAGGATGGCGACGCCGATGGCAACTGGAATCAGCGCAGGCGTCAGCAATGCCGCGCCCGCATGAACGATGCCGATCGGTGCGACGAACAAGGCGGCGATCATGACGCCGAGGGCAGCAGTTTGCACGCCGTTGTCATTCCCTGCCTTTTGGCCGAACAGAATGTAGAGCGCCCAGCAAACACCTGCGCCTAGTGCATAAGCCGCACCGACCAGGTCGATCCCCGTGCTGGCTTCTCCCGTGGGGATCAACAGCAGAAGACCGACAACCGCGAGGGCGATCCACAGAAAGTCCACCGCGCGGCGCGATGCATAGAGGGCGACGGCGAGCGGCCCGGTGAACTCCAGGGCTACCGCAATACCAAGAGGGACTGTGCGCAGCGACATATAGAAGAGGAAGTTCATGCCGCCTAACGCCATTCCGTAAACAATCACGGTGCGCAGGGATTTGGCCGTCAGCGTGGCCCGCCATGGGCGCAATATCAGCAACATGATGATGCTGGCGAAAATCAGGCGCAGCGTGGTGGTGCCTTGAGCGCCGACGATAGGGAACATGGTCTTGGCCAGCGAAGCGCCGGACTGGATGGAAGCCATGGCGATCAACAGCAGGCCGACAGGAAACAGTGCCGAGGCCAGGCTGCGAGGGGAGGTGGTCATTGGGGTGTTCGTCCGAGGTCATATTTGAGTAGCAAAGAGCCCTATGATGCTTAAGTGTGTGTCGCTGAGCAATATATTGCTCAATTATCAGTTTTCTACCTTCTATATAGAGTGGATTTGGAGGTTTTCCGCTGTTTGATAGAAAAACCAAATTAAAGGTTGACGGCAAATCCTGGACGTCTATAATTCGCCCCACTTCCGGCGCAGTCGAAACGGAAAACTCCTTGGTAAACAAAGAGTTACGCAAGATTCGACAGCGACCAGCTTCAGCTCATCGAAGCCTGGAAGGAGTTGGCAGGGCAGGGTTGTTTGGCTCTATTGACGTTTCGATCTTCTCGGTCGAAAGCGGAGAAAAAGAGGTGTTGACAGCAGCGTGTAACGCTGTAGAATTCGCCTCCCGCTAACGAGAGATCGGAAGCGCAAGTGGTTGAAGTTACAAAGGAAACTTTGAAAACTTCTGAAAATAATCACTTGACAGCAAATGAGGCTGCTGTAGAATGCGCGCCTCGGTTGAGACGAAAGATCTTAACCAACCGCTCTTTAACAACTGAATCAAGCAATTCGTGTGGGTGCTTGTGGAGTCAGACTGATAGTCAACAAGATTATCAGCATCACAAGTTACTCCGCGAGAAATCAAAGATGTAACCAACGATTGCTGAGCCAAGTTTAGGGTTTCTTAAAAACCCAAAGATGTTTGAACTGAAGAGTTTGATCATGGCTCAGATTGAACGCTGGCGGCAGGCCTAACACATGCAAGTCGAGCGGTAGAGAGAAGCTTGCTTCTCTTGAGAGCGGCGGACGGGTGAGTAATGCCTAGGAATCTGCCTGGTAGTGGGGGATAACGTTCGGAAACGGACGCTAATACCGCATACGTCCTACGGGAGAAAGCAGGGGACCTTCGGGCCTTGCGCTATCAGATGAGCCTAGGTCGGATTAGCTAGTTGGTGAGGTAATGGCTCACCAAGGCGACGATCCGTAACTGGTCTGAGAGGATGATCAGTCACACTGGAACTGAGACACGGTCCAGACTCCTACGGGAGGCAGCAGTGGGGAATATTGGACAATGGGCGAAAGCCTGATCCAGCCATGCCGCGTGTGTGAAGAAGGTCTTCGGATTGTAAAGCACTTTAAGTTGGGAGGAAGGGCAGTTACCTAATACGTGATTGTTTTGACGTTACCGACAGAATAAGCACCGGCTAACTCTGTGCCAGCAGCCGCGGTAATACAGAGGGTGCAAGCGTTAATCGGAATTACTGGGCGTAAAGCGCGCGTAGGTGGTTAGTTAAGTTGGATGTGAAATCCCCGGGCTCAACCTGGGAACTGCATTCAAAACTGACTGACTAGAGTATGGTAGAGGGTGGTGGAATTTCCTGTGTAGCGGTGAAATGCGTAGATATAGGAAGGAACACCAGTGGCGAAGGCGACCACCTGGACTGATACTGACACTGAGGTGCGAAAGCGTGGGGAGCAAACAGGATTAGATACCCTGGTAGTCCACGCCGTAAACGATGTCAACTAGCCGTTGGGAGCCTTGAGCTCTTAGTGGCGCAGCTAACGCATTAAGTTGACCGCCTGGGGAGTACGGCCGCAAGGTTAAAACTCAAATGAATTGACGGGGGCCCGCACAAGCGGTGGAGCATGTGGTTTAATTCGAAGCAACGCGAAGAACCTTACCAGGCCTTGACATCCAATGAACTTTCTAGAGATAGATTGGTGCCTTCGGGAACATTGAGACAGGTGCTGCATGGCTGTCGTCAGCTCGTGTCGTGAGATGTTGGGTTAAGTCCCGTAACGAGCGCAACCCTTGTCCTTAGTTACCAGCACGTAATGGTGGGCACTCTAAGGAGACTGCCGGTGACAAACCGGAGGAAGGTGGGGATGACGTCAAGTCATCATGGCCCTTACGGCCTGGGCTACACACGTGCTACAATGGTCGGTACAGAGGGTTGCCAAGCCGCGAGGTGGAGCTAATCCCAGAAAACCGATCGTAGTCCGGATCGCAGTCTGCAACTCGACTGCGTGAAGTCGGAATCGCTAGTAATCGCGAATCAGAATGTCGCGGTGAATACGTTCCCGGGCCTTGTACACACCGCCCGTCACACCATGGGAGTGGGTTGCACCAGAAGTAGCTAGTCTAACCTTCGGGGGGACGGTTACCACGGTGTGATTCATGACTGGGGTGAAGTCGTAACAAGGTAGCCGTAGGGGAACCTGCGGCTGGATCACCTCCTTAATCGACGACATCAGCTGCTCCATAAGTTCCCACACGAATTGCTTGATTCATTGAAGAAGACGATAAGAAGCAGCCCGAAATTGGGTCTGTAGCTCAGTTGGTTAGAGCGCACCCCTGATAAGGGTGAGGTCGGCAGTTCGAATCTGCCCAGACCCACCAATTTTGTGTGGGAACCTGTAGAAATACGGGGCCATAGCTCAGCTGGGAGAGCGCCTGCCTTGCACGCAGGAGGTCAACGGTTCGATCCCGTTTGGCTCCACCACTACTGCTTCTGAAGTTTGAAAGCTTAGAAATGAGCATTCCATCGTGATGATGGTGAATGTTGATTTCTAGTCTTTGATTAGATCGTTCTTTAAAAATTTGGGTATGTGATAGAAAGATAGACTGAACGTTACTTTCACTGGTAACGGATCAGGCTAAGGTAAAATTTGTGAGTTCTCTTAATTGAGAAATTCGAATTTTCGGCGAATGTCGTCTTCACAGTATAACCAGATTGCTTGGGGTTATATGGTCAAGTGAAGAAGCGCATACGGTGGATGCCTTGGCAGTCAGAGGCGATGAAAGACGTGGTAGCCTGCGAAAAGCTTCGGGGAGTCGGCAAACAGACTTTGATCCGGAGATGTCTGAATGGGGGAACCCAGCCATCATAAGATGGTTACCTTACACTGAATACATAGGTGTAAGGGGCGAACCAGGGGAACTGAAACATCTAAGTACCCTGAGGAAAAGAAATCAACCGAGATTCCCTTAGTAGTGGCGAGCGAACGGGGACTAGCCCTTAAGTGGCTTTGAGATTAGCGGAACGCTCTGGAAAGTGCGGCCATAGTGGGTGATAGCCCTGTACGCGAAAATCTCTTAGTCATGAAATCGAGTAGGACGGAGCACGAGAAACTTTGTCTGAATATGGGGGGACCATCCTCCAAGGCTAAATACTACTGACTGACCGATAGTGAACTAGTACCGTGAGGGAAAGGCGAAAAGAACCCCGGAGAGGGGAGTGAAATAGATCCTGAAACCGTATGCGTACAAGCAGTGGGAGCCTACTTTGTTAGGTGACTGCGTACCTTTTGTATAATGGGTCAGCGACTTATTTTCAGTGGCGAGCTTAACCGAATAGGGGAGGCGTAGCGAAAGCGAGTCTTAATAGGGCGTCTAGTCGCTGGGAATAGACCCGAAACCGGGCGATCTATCCATGGGCAGGTTGAAGGTTGGGTAACACTAACTGGAGGACCGAACCGACTACCGTTGAAAAGTTAGCGGATGACCTGTGGATCGGAGTGAAAGGCTAATCAAGCTCGGAGATAGCTGGTTCTCCTCGAAAGCTATTTAGGTAGCGCCTCATGTATCACTGTAGGGGGTAGAGCACTGTTTCGGCTAGGGGGTCATCCCGACTTACCAAACCGATGCAAACTCCGAATACCTACAAGTGCCGAGCATGGGAGACACACGGCGGGTGCTAACGTCCGTCGTGAAAAGGGAAACAACCCAGACCGTCAGCTAAGGTCCCAAAGTTATGGTTAAGTGGGAAACGATGTGGGAAGGCTTAGACAGCTAGGAGGTTGGCTTAGAAGCAGCCACCCTTTAAAGAAAGCGTAATAGCTCACTAGTCGAGTCGGCCTGCGCGGAAGATGTAACGGGGCTCAAACCATACACCGAAGCTACGGGTATCACGTAAGTGATGCGGTAGAGGAGCGTTCTGTAAGCCTGTGAAGGTGAGTTGAGAAGCTTGCTGGAGGTATCAGAAGTGCGAATGCTGACATGAGTAACGATAATGGGTGTGAAAAACACCCACGCCGAAAGACCAAGGTTTCCTGCGCAACGTTAATCGACGCAGGGTTAGTCGGTCCCTAAGGCGAGGCTGAAAAGCGTAGTCGATGGAAAACAGGTTAATATTCCTGTACTTCTGGTTATTGCGATGGAGGGACGGAGAAGGCTAGGCCAGCTTGGCGTTGGTTGTCCAAGTTTAAGGTGGTAGGCTGGAATCTTAGGTAAATCCGGGATTCTAAGGCCGAGAGCTGATGACGAGTCATCTTTTAGATGACGAAGTGGTTGATGCCATGCTTCCAAGAAAAGCTTCTAAGCTTCAGGTAACCAGGAACCGTACCCCAAACCGACACAGGTGGTTGGGTAGAGAATACCAAGGCGCTTGAGAGAACTCGGGTGAAGGAACTAGGCAAAATGGCACCGTAACTTCGGGAGAAGGTGCGCCGGTGAGGGTGAAGGACTTGCTCCGTAAGCTCATGCCGGTCGAAGATACCAGGCCGCTGCGACTGTTTATTAAAAACACAGCACTCTGCAAACACGAAAGTGGACGTATAGGGTGTGACGCCTGCCCGGTGCCGGAAGGTTAATTGATGGGGTTAGCTAACGCGAAGCTCTTGATCGAAGCCCCGGTAAACGGCGGCCGTAACTATAACGGTCCTAAGGTAGCGAAATTCCTTGTCGGGTAAGTTCCGACCTGCACGAATGGCGTAACGATGGCGGCGCTGTCTCCACCCGAGACTCAGTGAAATTGAAATCGCTGTGAAGATGCAGTGTATCCGCGGCTAGACGGAAAGACCCCGTGAACCTTTACTATAGCTTTGCACTGGACTTTGAATTTGCTTGTGTAGGATAGGTGGGAGGCTTTGAAGCGTGGACGCCAGTTCGCGTGGAGCCAACCTTGAAATACCACCCTGGCAACTTTGAGGTTCTAACTCAGGTCCGTTATCCGGATCGAGGACAGTGTATGGTGGGTAGTTTGACTGGGGCGGTCTCCTCCTAAAGAGTAACGGAGGAGTACGAAGGTGCGCTCAGACCGGTCGGAAATCGGTCGTAGAGTATAAAGGCAAAAGCGCGCTTGACTGCGAGACAGACACGTCGAGCAGGTACGAAAGTAGGTCTTAGTGATCCGGTGGTTCTGTATGGAAGGGCCATCGCTCAACGGATAAAAGGTACTCCGGGGATAACAGGCTGATACCGCCCAAGAGTTCATATCGACGGCGGTGTTTGGCACCTCGATGTCGGCTCATCACATCCTGGGGCTGAAGCCGGTCCCAAGGGTATGGCTGTTCGCCATTTAAAGTGGTACGCGAGCTGGGTTTAGAACGTCGTGAGACAGTTCGGTCCCTATCTGCCGTGGACGTTTGAGATTTGAGAGGGGCTGCTCCTAGTACGAGAGGACCGGAGTGGACGAACCTCTGGTGTTCCGGTTGTCACGCCAGTGGCATTGCCGGGTAGCTATGTTCGGAATAGATAACCGCTGAAAGCATCTAAGCGGGAAACTAGCCTCAAGATGAGATCTCACTGGGACCTTGAGTCCCCTGAAGGGCCGTCGAAGACTACGACGTTGATAGGTTGGGTGTGTAAGCGCTGTGAGGCGTTGAGCTAACCAATACTAATTGCCCGTGAGGCTTGACCATATAACACCCAAGCAATTTGCGAACTCGAAAGAGACCAGATTGCGGTGTGTGAAGACGAAACGAACCGAAAGTTCGACTCTTACAAAACACCGAAAACTATCACATACCCAATTTGCTGAAGCGAGGCCATCAGGCCACGACTCAGTACCCGAATTTCTTGACGACCATAGAGCATTGGAACCACCTGATCCCATCCCGAACTCAGCAGTGAAACGATGCATCGCCGATGGTAGTGTGGGGTTTCCCCATGTGAGAGTAGGTCATCGTCAAGATTAAATTCCAGAACCCCTGTTTGCTCACGCAGACAGGGGTTTTGTTTTGGGCGGTCGGAAAGGGCGCCTCATTGCGGTGGTCTTCAGTGCTTCCTTGGCAGTGTCTACTAAAGGCTTTTGTATCGCTCTCCTCAAGCTGCAAGATCGTACAAGAGCGCTCGACCCTTCCTTCGATAGTCTGACAACTCTCACCTACCAGAGGATCTGTCATGACTCAGCAGCACCCAGCACAACCTGTCAATCTCGCGCAAAAGGCTTCGCTCATCAGTGAACAGTGGAGCCCGAGAGTCGTCGCCGAGATGAACGACTACCAGTTCAAGGTTGTACGCATCGAAGGCGAGTTCATCTGGCACTCACATCCAGAAACCGACGAGGCGTTTTTCGTGCTTGAAGGGACACTGCGCATCGACCTTCCGGACGGTCCCGTGTATGTGGCACCGGGTGAGCTGTATGTCGTTCCTCGCGGAATAGAACATCGGACCGCCGCCGAAGGCGAAGCCAAATTGATGATGATCGAACCACGCGGCATCTTGAACACCGGCCATGAAGGGGGAGACCGCACCGCCATGAACGACCTGTGGATCTGAAATCCCCCTGCTGTTCGAGGCCTCCGTTGCCATCTGGTAACAGTAGCCTCATCCCCTGATGCTCGGTGCCGTCTGACTCAACGGCACCACAGGGCTCTTCCCAGGTACCGTTGGGGAAGTCGATGCAAAGTGTTTCTGCATTTTTGTTATGGTGCAGCACATTTTCACAAGGATTGAGCTTTTATCCGCAGGACGCGGCGTCGACCTTTTTCAACGAGATGCTGTAGAAATGCCTCAACCAATCCCGATCAAAGACCACGAAAACGAAAACCGCCTGGTCAACAAGCGCCTGCTCGCCTGCGCCTTGTTGGTGATCGGCATCACCTGCGCCCTGGTGGGCCGCCTGTATTTCCTGCAGGTCGTGCAATTCGAGTATCACTCGACGATTTCTGAAAACAACCGTGTCCACGTACTGCCCATCACACCGACTCGCGGCTTGATCTATGACCGCAATGGCGTCGTGCTGGCCGACAACCGTCCAAGCTACAACCTGACCATCACCCGCGAGCGCACCACCGACCTCAAGGGCGAACTGGACGCGATCGTCAGCCTGCTGCACCTGCCGGCAGAAGACCGTGCCGTATTCGACAAGGCGCTGAAGCAGGCGCGGCATCCTTTTGTTCCGGTTACGTTGTTTTATGAGCTGACCGAAGAACAGATCGCCGAACTCGCCGTCAACGAATTCCGCCTGCCCGGTGTAGACGTCGAACCGCAATTCGTCCGCCACTACCCCCTGGGCGCGCATTTCGCTCACTCCATCGGTTACGTTGGCCGCATCAACGAAAAAGAATCCAAGGCCCTCGACTCGGTGGAATACCGCGGCACGCAGTCCATCGGCAAGACTGGCATCGAGCGTTTCTACGAGTCAGAACTGCATGGTCATGTCGGCTATGAAGAAGTCGAGACCAATGCACAGGGGCGCGTACTGCGTGTGCTCAAGCATACCGATCCGATCCCCGGCAAAAACATCGTGCTGAGCCTCGATGTCAAACTCCAGGAAGCGGCGGAAGAAGCGCTGGGCGATCGTCGTGGCTCCGTGGTAGCCCTCGACCCGCAAACTGGCGAAGTACTGGCGATGGTCAGCAAACCCAGCTTCGACCCCAACCTGTTCGTCACTGGCATCAGCTTCAAGGAATACGCCGCCCTGCATGATTCCATCGACCGGCCGCTGTTCAACCGCGTCCTGCGCGGTCTCTATGCGCCGGGTTCGACGATCAAGCCGGAAGTGGCCATCGCGGGTCTCGACAGCGGGGTAGTGACGGCCCAGACCCGCGTGTTCGACCCCGGTTACTACCAATTGCCCGACTTTGACCACAAATACCGCAACTGGAACCACAGCGGCGACGGTTGGGTGGATATGGACGCCGCCATCATGCGCTCCAACGACACCTATTTTTACGACTTGGCCCACAAGCTCGGCATCGACCGCCTGCACGACTACCTGGCCGAGTTCGGCCTCGGCCAGAAAGTCTCCCTGGACATGTTCGAAGAGTCGGCCGGCCTGATGCCGTCCCAGGCCTGGAAGCGCGCAACCCGGCGTCAGCCCTGGTTCCCGGGCGAAACGGTGATCCTTGGCATCGGCCAGGGTTATATGCAAGTCACGCCGCTGCAACTGGCCCAGGCCACTGCGTTGATTGCCAACAAAGGCGTGTGGAATCGGCCGCACCTGGCCAAGACCATCAACGGCGTGGCACCGGTGGACGAGCACCCGATGCCCAACGTGGTCCTCAAGAACCCGCGTGACTGGGAGCAGGTCAACCACGGGATGCAACTGGTGATGCACGACCCGCGCGGGATCGCCCGGGCGGCCGCGCAAGGCGCTCAATACCGCATCGCCGGCAAGAGTGGTACCGCGCAGGTGGTGGCGATCAAACAGGGTGAGCGCTACAACCGCGACAAAACCCAGGAGCGCCACCGTGACAACGCGCTGTTTGTCGGGTTTGCGCCAGCGGAGCACCCCCAGATCGTGATTTCGGTGATGATCGAAAACGGCGAGGCCGGTGGCCGCGTCGCAGGCCCGGTGGTGCGCCAGATCATGGACGCCTGGCTGCTCGACCACGAAGGCCACTTGAAGCCGCAATATGCGACGCCGAGCAAAGCCCCCGGCGACCCCCACGTCTGACTCACAGCTGCCATTCGTCCCACTGCTGCACGCCCTCATGCGCCAGCCACGGCACATCGTGGGCCGTCCAGATATGCGCGGTGGGCCTGATGCCCGGATCATCGTCCAGCGTCGCCACCCGCACAATCACATGGGGCTGATGCCCGCGCTCGGCCATCAGGTGTGAGCCACAGCGCGAGCAGAAGCGCCTGAATTTGCCTGGCGAGGATTCGAAGGCCGCCAACAGTTCTTCGCCCTGGGTCCAGCGAAAGTGCTCACGCATTACGCCGGCAGTGCTCACAAACGCTGCCGCATGCACCTTGCGACAGCTGTCGCAGTGGCAGTGGCTGATGGGCATGTCCAGGCTGTCCACCTGGTAGCGCACGGCTTTACAGAAGCAACTTCCATTCAACGGGTCAGTCATAACCTAAGGGCCTGGACAACAATGGGGGCATCATCATCGCGCAGAACCCAAGGTTGCGCATTAGTCGATGTCGCCTACTGTCAATGGAGGAGGTGACGTATGCACGTATCAGATCGTATAGAACGGAAAGTCCTACTGAACGCTCCACGCAAAAAAGTGTGGGAGGCACTCACCGATGCCGAGCAATTCGGCCGCTGGTTTGGCATCGCCCTCAAGGGCAAGACCTTTGTCGCCGGGGAAACGATCGAAGCGCCGATCACTTACCCAGGTTACGAACACGTGATCTGGAAAGCCAAGATCGAACGCATCCTGCCGCAGACGCGGTTTTCTTTCTCGTGGCACCCCTTCGCCGTCGAAAAGGGCTTCGACTACGACAAGGAAACACCGACGCTGGTGGAGTTCACCGTTGAAGACCGCGCCCCGGGCATTCTGCTGCGGGTCGTTGAATCCGGCTTCGACGCAGTGCCCGAAGCCCGCCGCCTGAAAGCCTTCAAAATGAATTCCCGCGGCTGGGACGAGCAAATGCGCAATATCGAAGGCTACCTGAGCCACTTCCACCAAGGCATCGCCTGAGGCGATTGCGCTCTGTGTGCGTTAACGTGCCGCGTTTGGCCGGATGCCGGGTAGAATCACGCCCTGAACGTGATTCCTGAGGTGCGGCACGGTGGATTTACAGCAGGGTTTTGTCCTGACCCGGCATTGGCGTGACACCCCGGCGGGGACGCAGGTCAGCTTCTGGCTGGCCACCGACCAGGGGCCGCGGCTTATTCGCCTCCCCGTGCAAAGCTCGGTGATATTCATCCCCGAAGCCCATCGCAAGCCGCTGGATTGGCTGCTCAAAGACGAGCGCGATATCGAATTGCGCCCGCTGGAGCTGTGCGATTTCCATCACCGCAAGGTATTAGGCCTCTACACCCGCCAGCATCGGCAACTGATGGACCTGGAAAAGCGCCTGCGCGCCGCCGGTGTCGATGTCTACGAAGGTGACGTGCGCCCGCCCGAGCGCTACATGATGGAGCGTTTCATCACCGCCCCCGTGTGGTTCGACGGCACGCCCGATGCCAGCGGCGCGCTGCTCGAAGCGCAGATGAAACCCGCACCCGACTACCGTCCGCCGCTCAAACTGGTGTCCCTGGACATCGAGACCACCGCTCAGGGCGATCTGTATTCCATCGCCCTCGAAGGCTGCGGCGAGCGCCAGGTGTACATGCTCGGCCCGCCGAACAAGAGCGACGCGGTGGACTTCAAGCTCGACTACTGCGACACCCGCGGCCAATTGCTCGAACGCCTCAACCAGTGGCTGGCCACCCATGACCCCGATGCGATCATCGGCTGGAATGTGGTGCAGTTCGACCTGCGCGTGCTCCACGAACATGCCCAGCGCCTCAACGTGCCGCTCCTGCTCGGCCGCGGCGAAGAGCCCATGACCTGGCGCGAACACGGCAGCCGCAATCATTACTTCGCGGCCGCGGCGGGGCGGTTGATCATCGACGGTATCGAAGCGCTGCGCTCGGCCACCTGGAGTTTTGAGTCCTTCAGCCTGGAAAACGTCGCGCAAACCCTGCTCGGCGAAGGCAAGGACATCTCCACGCCGTACCAGCGCATGGACGAGATCAACCGCATGTTCGCCGAGGACAAGCCGGCCCTGGCGCGTTACAACCTCAAGGACTGCGAACTGGTCACGCGGATTTTCGCCAAGACCGAGCTGCTCAAGTTCCTGCTCGAACGCGCCAGCGTCACTGGCTTGCCAGCCGACCGCAACGGTGGCTCCGTGGCCGCATTTACCCACCTGTACATGCCGCTGATGCACCGCCAGGGCTTCGTCGCGCCGAACCTGGGCGACAAACCGCCCCAGGCCAGCCCCGGCGGGTTTGTCATGGATTCACGCCCCGGCCTCTACGAATCGGTGTTGGTGCTGGACTACAAAAGCCTCTACCCGTCGATCATCCGCAGCTTCCTGATCGACCCTGTAGGCCTGGTCGAAGGCCTCAAGCACCCCGATGACAGTGCGTCGGTGGAAGGCTTTCGCGGCGCACGGTTTTCCCGCACCCGGCACTGCCTGCCCGCCATCGTCGCGCGCATCTCCGAAGGCCGCGAAGAGGCCAAGCGCGAACACAACGCACCGTTGTCCCAAGCGCTGAAAATCATCATGAACGCCTTCTACGGCGTGCTCGGCTCCAGCGGTTGCCGCTTCTTCGATACGCGCCTGGCGTCCTCGATCACCCTGCGCGGCCATCAGATCATGCGCCAGACCCGCGAACTGGTCGAAGCCCAGGGGTATGAAGTGATCTACGGCGACACCGACTCGACCTTCGTCTGGCTCGGCAGCGCGCATTCCCAGGAGGACGCCAGCCGCATCGGCCAGGCGCTGGTACGGCACGTCAACGATTGGTGGCGCGCGCATTTGCACAACGCATTCGGCCTGCACAGCGCGCTGGAGTTGCAATACGAAACCCACTTCACGCGCTTCCTCATGCCGACCATTCGCGGCGCCGAGGAGGGCAGCAAGAAGCGGTACGCCGGGTTGGTGGTGCGCGGCGATGGCAGCGAAGAGATGGTCTACAAGGGCCTGGAAACCGTGCGCAGCGACTGGTCGCCCCTGGCCCGGCAATTCCAGCAGGAACTCTACCAGCGCATCTTCCACCGCCAGCCCCATCAGGATTACGTGCGCGACTACGTGCGGCGCACCTTGAGCGGCGAATTCGACGAGTTGCTGATCTACCGCAAGCGCCTGCGCCGCCGGTTGGACGACTACGAGCGCAACGTCCCGCCCCACGTGCGCGCCGCGCGCCTGGCCGACGACTACAACGACCGCATGAACCGCCCGCGTCAGTACCAGCGCGGCGGTTGGATCAGCTACGTGATCACCGTCAACGGCCCGGAGCCGCTGGAGGTGCGCCAGGCCCCGATTGACTACGACCACTACGTCACGCGGCAATTGCAGCCGGTGGCCGATGCGATTCTGCCGTTTGTGAATGACGACTTCGGCACCCTGGTCGGCGGGCAAATGGGCCTGTTCTGAAGTACTTGCCTCGCGTGGCTAAGCGTCTACGCTGTTGGCGTGCTCGGCAACTGCTACATGACATTCAGGAGGAACCCCCATGTACACGCTCTACGGCACCGACGACTCCGGCTCATGCATGATTGAAATTGCCCTGCCGCGTTGCGCGGTGCCGTGGCATCGGGTGGACGCCAGCTCCTGGCAGGACGGCGAAGGCAGTGCAGCGCTCGCACGGATCAACCCGCTCAAACAGATCCCCACGTTGGTCACGCCCGATGGTCAGGTGCTGACGGAAAGCGCGGCGATCCTGATCCACCTGGGCCTGGAATTCCCGGCCGCCAACCTACTTGCCGGCAACCGCGGCCAGATCCTCCGCGGCCTGGTGTATATCGCCGCCAATTGCTACTCGGCGATCGGCATCATCGACTACCCGCAACGCTGGCTGGGCAACGCCGATGAGGCGGCGCAAGCGCAATTGATCAGCGGCACGCGCCACTACCTGCACCAGGCCTGGAGGGTGTTCGCCGATCAGTTTGCCGACCAATTGTTCGCCCCCGACCAACAGCCGAATGCCCTGGGCATCATGGCGGCGGCGGTGTCGCGCTGGGATGCGGCGCGAGAGGCGTTGCAAGACTCGCGGCCGGCGTTCGCCCAGACCCTGGCCCGGGTGGACGCCGACCCGCTCGTCGCGCCGGTGTTCGCTCGGCATTGGCCGCAGCAATGACAGTGCCGCGTCCTATCGCCTGGCACGTCACGCGCTGGTGCGACGACCCCTATAGCCAAGGTGCCTACAGCGCAATGTTGCCGGGAGGCGATGTGAGCCTGCGGCGCCTGCTCTCGACGCCGATTGATAATCGTCTGTTCCTCGCTGGGGAAGCCTTCAACCACGATCATTGCGCCATGACCCACAGCGCTTGGGACAGTGGCATCCGCGCGGCGGATGCGGTGGCCGGCACCCGCGCCCGCAAGGTCATCGTTATCGGTGCCGGGTTTGCCGGCCTGAGTGCCGCACGTGCGTTGCAGGCGCAGGGTTTGGAGGTGCGCGTACTTGAGGCGCGCAACCGCATCGGCGGGCGCGTGAACAGTGTGGCCCTGGGTGACCATACGGTGGATGCGGGGGCCGCCTGGTTGCAGCACTATGCCCTCAACCCGCTGGCCCGACGTGCCGAGCAGTTGGGCCTGGAGCGACGGCCTACCGATTTCTCGCAACCATTGGCTGCCGCGTGGGACGGCCCCGTACCGGACATCAATGGCGCGTATGAACGCTTGAAACAGGCCATTGATCGTCATCAACCCTTGGCGCAGGGCATCGATCAATACCTTGCGACCCTCAATGCCCCCGAACGCCGCGCTGCCCGCTATGCCATCGACGCTAACCTGATCCTCGAAGCCGGGTTGCCCCTGGACCAGTTGTCGACGCATACGCTCGACGAGGAGGGCGTTGGCCACGGCGACCAGTTTCTGCCTCAAGGCTATCGGCAATTACTGGAAGACGCCGCCAGCGGCCTGAATATCCACCTCAATCACCCCGTGCAGCACGTTGCCTGGGACGAGCACGGCGTGTGGGTCGATGCCCTCAATGCAGATGCCTGCATCTGCACGGTGCCGATACCGGTACTCAAACACCTGCACTTTACGCCAGGCTTGCCGACGGCTTACCGAGAGGCCCTGGCGTTTTTCACCATGGGCCGCCTGGAAAAGGTCGTGCTGCAATTCGACCAGCGCTGGTGGCCGGTTTCCCGCGATGGTTATCTGCGTTGGTACGATCACCCCGCCAATTGGGGGGAGTGGCTGGATTTGACCGATGCCGTGGGTGCGCCGCTGATTGCCGGGTTGATCGCCGGTGATGCGGTGGACCGGCACTATCGAGGCAAGCTTGACGAGCAGATCGCACTGCAAGCCTGCGAAAAACTTGCGGCCTGGGCCTGCGCAATCAAAGGAAACAATGACTGCTAGCACTCGTCACCCCTTGCGTAGCCGGCGTCCTGACCTACGCTTTCTCAAGGCGGTGTAGGAATCATCCTTGAATTTGGCTGTCGCAGACATGAAACTCAAGAACCCTGCATGGAATTCAAAGGAGGTACGCATGCTCATCCGGTCGCTGACCCTGGCTACCTTGATGGCTTTTACGGGGCCGTTGTTGGCTGCTGATGATATCAACCCGCTCAAGCAGGATTTGGGCAAGGCCCGGCCGCTGGTGGTGGTGGAGCTTGATTCCGGCAATGACACATTGGCCAAGCTCAAGAAACAGCTGGACGAGCCTGCCACCAAGCAGTCCTTTGAAGAGCGCGGCATGGTGTTGTACACCGTGAAGTTCGGCAGCATCGGTGCCGAAGGGGAGAAGTTCGCCAAGGACCCCAAGGACAACAAGAAGCTTGCTCCGCCTGAAACCAACGCGCTGATCCGCGCCCTCAAATTAGGCGCCGGCAGCGGCACCAAAGTGATCCTGGTCGGCAAGGACGGCGAGAAGAAAGTCGAGAAGACCGTGCCGCCGGATACCCTCAACTTGAGCGAGTTTTTCAGCGCCATCGACCAGATGCCGATGGCCGAGAAAGAAGCGGCTGCCGTTGCGGAACCCGAACCTGTCGCCCCCGCGCCAGGCAAGAACGCCAAGCCCGCCAAACCGGCGAAACCCGGCAGCAAACCGGCCCCTCAGCCATTGGATGACTGAGGCTTATCCTTCGGCGGGCGCGCGCCCATAGATATCGTCGAAGCGCACAATGTCGTCTTCGCCCAGGTACTCGCCGCTCTGCACCTCGATCATCACCAGCTCGATGCTGCCGGGGTTGGTCAGGCGGTGTTTGTGCCCGGCCGGAATGTAGGTGGACTCGTTGGCGTTGATCAGCAATTCCCGCTCGCCATTGGTGATCTGCGCGGTACCGCTGACCACCACCCAGTGTTCGCTGCGGTGGTGATGCATCTGCAGCGACAGTGACGCCAGCGGCTTGACCACAATGCGCTTGATCTTGAAGCGCGCACTTTCCTCCAGCACCGTGTAGGTGCCCCATGGCCGCGTCACCGTGCGGTGCAGGTTGTACGCCGGATGGTTCTGGCGCTTGAGCTCGGCCACGATGTGGCGCACATCCTGGCTGCGGTGGGCATCGGCGATCAGCAGGGCGTCGGCGGTGTCGACGATGATCAGGTCGCGCACGCCCACCACGCCCAATACCCGCCTGGGCGAGTCGATGTAGCAGTTGTGGACGTCATGCAGAATCGCTTCGCCATTGACCTGATTGCCCTGGGCATCGCTGGGGGTGAGCTGGCGCAGGGTTTCCCAGGAGCCGATATCGCTCCAGCCGATATCGCAGGGCACCACGGCCACCTGCGTGGACTTCTCCATCAGCGCCACGTCGATGGACAGGTCCGGCGCGCCGCCGAAGCCATCGGCATCCAGTTCGCGCTGGCGCGAGGTTGTATTCTGCAGGCTCTGGCTGTGCGCCAGCGCGGCCTTGGCGGCCGCCAGCACCTGCGGGGCGTGGGTGGTCAGCTCGTTCACCAGAGTGCTGGCCTTGAAGCAGAATATGCCGGCGTTCCACAGGTGCTGGCCGCCGTCGAGGTAGCCTTGCGCGGTGGCCAGGTCGGGTTTTTCGACAAAGCGTTTGACCCGGTTTCCCGCACTCAACGCGGCGCCTTGTTCGATGTAGCCGAAGCCGGTTTCCGGGCGATCAGGCTCAATACCGAAGGTCACCAGGTAGCCGGCTGCGGCCAGCTCGCGGGCCTGGCTTACGGCCGCGGCGAACGCGCTTTCATTGAGGATCAAGTGGTCGGCGGGCATCACCAGCAACGGTGCGTCGTCGCCGAAGTGCTCCAGCACATGCAGCGCCGCCACCGCCATCGCCGCTGCCGTGTTGCGGCCGAAGGGCTCCAGCAACAAGTCCAGGGGCAGGCGGGCTGTGTTCACCAGGCGATAGTCATCCAGCGTGCGAAACAGCAGGTCACGGTTGGTGACCGTCAGCACGTTTTCCACCCCGGGCAGGCGGCTGGCGCGCAGGAAGGTTTTCTGCAGCAGGCTCTGGCCATCGCGCATACGCATGAACGGCTTGGGCATGTTCTGCCGGGAGACTGGCCACAGTCGGGTACCCGAACCGCCGGAAATGATGCAGGGAATTAATCCGTCGTGGGTATTCATCAATAAACTTCTTGGGGAGGAAAGGGCAGCCCGCGCTTCGGAATCGAGCTTCGTCGCAATCGCGCTGCCCCGTATCATCGGCGACCCGCCGCGCAGCGGCAACTGCGACGCGTATCAACCCAGGCGCGCTGCCGCCCGCGCAGTGATTTCTGCGCGGACCTTGCGCGACTCTGCCGTGCGTTTGTTGGCCTCTTCCAGCACGGCCTTCGGCGCGGTATCCGGCCGGCCGGCATTGAACGGTGGCGCCGGGGCGTATTCGATCTGCAACTGCACCAATTGCGCTGTCGCTTCGTCGTACAGCTCAGCGGCCAGGGTCAGGGCGAAGTCGATCCCCGCAGTGATCCCGCCGCCGGTGAGCAGGTTGCCGTCCCGCACCACGCGCGCCTGAACCGGAATGGCGCCGAGCGGGGCGAGCAGGTCGTGGTAGGCCCAATGGGTGGTGGCCTTGCGCCCGCGCAGCAAACCGGCCGCACCGAGCACCAGCGAACCGGTGCATACCGAGGTGACATAACGCGCGGTGAGCGCCTGGGCCCTGAGGAAGTCGAGGGTCTGCGGGTCTTCCATCAACGGGCCGACGCCGCTTCCGCCAGGGACGCAGAGCACATCCAGGTGTGGGCAATCGGCGTAGGTCATGGTCGGCGTGAACACCAGCCCGGTGCTGGAGGTAACCGGCGAAAGGTCTTTCCACACCAGGTGCAACTTCACATCCGGTAGTGAGCCCAAGACGTCATAGGGGCCGGTGAGGTCCAGTTGCTGGATGCCGGGGAACAACAGAAAGCCGATCTGCAAGGTCATGAATGAAGCTCCGATAAGGGGTGGACGGTTTCACTCTAGAGGCCTAGGCTTTGGCGAATACGCCATTGAACCCACGAATCACGCCAAACATGCCGCGCATCATTCATGTACTCGCTTTTGATAATGCCCAAGTGCTCGACGTGACCGGGCCCTTGCAGGTGTTCGCCTCGGCCAACGACCTTGCGCGCCAGCGCGGTGCGCCGTTGCCCTACGCGGTTTCGGTGATCGCCGCCCAGGCGGCGCCGGTGATGACCTCCGCCGGCCTGGCGCTGGTGGCCGAGCCGTTGCCCGCCGTCGACACGCCTTGCGACACCCTGCTCATCGCCGGCGGCTGGGGTGTCTACGGCGCCGCCGAAGACCTGGCGCTGGTGGACTGGGTGCGCGAAAAAGCCCGGTACACCCGGCGCATGGCCTCGGTGTGTACCGGGGCTTTTCTGCTGGCGGCCAGTGGCTTGCTCGACGGCTGTCGCGTGGCGACGCACTGGACACGCTGTGAAGAGCTGGCGCGCAAGTTCCCGGCGCTGACGGTGGAGGCCAACCCGATTTTCATCCAGCAGGGCACCGTGTGGACGTCGGCCGGTGTAACCGCCGGGATCGACCTGTGCCTGGCCTTGGTGGAACAAGACCTGGGCCGCGCCGTGGCCCTGGAAGTCGCGCGGCACCTGGTGGTTTTCCTCAAACGCCCCGGTGGCCAATCGCAGTTCAGCGTGACCTTGTCATTGCAAAAAGGCGACAGCCGCTTTGCCGAGTTGCACGCGTGGATCGCGGAGCACCTGACCCTCGACCTGACCCTCGCCACCCTGGCCGCCCAGGCCGGCATGAGCGAGCGCAGCTTCGTGCGTCACTACCGCGCCGAAACCGGCCAGACCCCCGCGCGCGCGGTCGAACTGATCCGCGTCGAAACCGCCCGCCGGCAACTGGCGGACAGCAGCACACCGATCAAACGCATCGCCGTGCAGTGCGGGTTCGGTTGTGAAGAGACCTTGCGGCGCAGCTTCCTGCGGGTCTTGTCAGTCACGCCGCAGGCTTATCGCGAGCGCTTTTCGCCAGCGGCCTAGGCGAGCAATTCCAGGAGTGCCTCAAGGGTCGCTTGCGGCGCTTCCTGAGGGATATTGTGGCCGACGCCGGGCAACACCTGCCGCCGATAGAAGCCGCTGAAGTGCTGCGCGTCGTCATCCTCCAGCGGCGGCGGGCCCACGCCATCATCGGCGCCGCACAGCGAAATCGTCGGCACCGTGATCGGCGGTTGCAGCGCCAGCGCCTGTTCGATGGGCGCCAGTGCGGGATCGCCCGGTGCGTACATGAAGCGGTGACGGTAGGAATGAATCACCACGTCGACAAAGTCCGGGTTATCGAACGATGGCGCGCTCTGGCCATAGAGGCTGGGGCCTGCCGCCCAGGAGGGCGACCACAGTGACCACAGCAATTGGCAAAACGCCCGGCGATTGGCGGTCAACCCATCCACGCCACGCTGGGTGTGGAAGTAGTACTGGTACCACAACCGATGCTCCGTCTCTGGCGGCCTGGGCTCGAGCGACTTGGCAATGTCCTGGATGTTGTAGCCGTCCCCGCTCACCAACCCGCGCACGCGCTCCGGCCACAGTGCCGCGACAATACAGGCGGCACGCCCACCCCAGTCGTAGCCCGCCAGGGTGGCCCGCGGGATACACAGCGCATCCATGAACTCCAGCAGGTCCTTGGCCAACGCTGCCTGTTGCCCGGAGCGCATCACCTGCGCGTTGATAAACCGCGTCGGGCCATAACCACGCAGGTACGGCACCCACACCCGACAACCGCGCTCGGCCAGGGCCGGGGCGATATCGTCATAGCTGCGAGGGTCGTAGGGGAAACCGTGCAGCAGGATCACCGGTTCACCGTCGACGGGGCCGTGGGCTTCATACGCCACATCGAGCATCGAGGTGCGTACATAAAACAGCGCAGGGGCGATGGGCATGATGGGCTCCTATCGGTTGGGCGATGACTGCCGATGACACTACCGCCGATCCGTTAACGCCACAAGGCTGAGAGCGTCGAGGGCCAAGAGTGTCCGGCGTTCAGGTTGCCCGACCCACCGTCATCGCGGCCTCGCTGACCCTCGACGAGTAGCGTTCAAGGCTGCCACACCGTCTTCGCGCCGCTCAACTTGCGGTCCAGAAACGTTGCCGCGCTGATCAGTGCCAAATGGCTCAACGCCTGCGGCGTATTGCCCAGGTGGCGCGCCTGGTTGTCGAACTCTTCGGCGTACAACCCCAGCGGGTTGGCGTAGCGCAGCAACTGCTCAAACTCCAGATGCGCCTTTTCGACCTGCCCGGCGCGGGCCAGGCATTCGACGTACCAGAACGAGCAGGCGGCAAACGCGCCTTCGGTGCCTGGCAGGCCGTCGATCCGGCTGTCGTCGTTGCGATAGCGATAGACCATGCCGTCGCGCACCAGGCTTTTCTGGATCGCTGCCAGCGTCGAGAGCCAGCGCGGGTCGGTGGCGGCGACGAAGCGCACCAGCGGCATGAGCAGCATCGAACCGTCCAGCGCGGTGCTGCCGGTATGCTGCACAAAGTGCCCGCGTTCTTCGTTCCAGAAATTGCCCCAGATATCCGCGTAGATCGCCTGGCGTGTCTGGTCCCAGCGCGCGAACGGCGCCGGCAGCGAGCGTTTGGACGCCAGGCGGATCGCACGGTCCAGCGCCACCCAGCACATCAGCCGCGAGTGCAGGAAGTGGTGCTGCTCGCCGCGCATTTCCCAGATACCCACGTCTTTGCGGTTCCAGATATCACAGACCTGATCCGCGAGTTCGACCGTGTGTTTCCAGCCGTCGTGGGAAATGGCTTCGCCGTATTTGTTGACCAGATAAATCGCATCCATCAACTCGCCGTAGATGTCCAGTTGGACCTGGTCGAACGCCTCATTGCCGATACGCACCGGCGTCGCGCCGCCATGCCCGCGCAAGTGCGTCAGCTGAGTTTCGGGCAGTTGCTGGCGGCCGTCGATGCCATACAGGATGTTGATCTTGACGGGCTGGTCGCTGCAGTCGCTGACCCGCCCTCTGAGCCAACGCATGTAGTGGTTGGCTTCGTCGACAAAACCCAGGCGCATGAACGCGTAGACCGTGAACGAGGCGTCACGGATCCAGGTGTAACGGTAGTCCCAGTTGCGCTCGCCGCCGGGCGATTCGGGCAGGCCGAAGGTGGCGGCGGCGATGATTGCGCCATGTTTGCGCGAGGTCAAAAGCTTCAAGGCCAGGGCCGAGCGGTTGACCATTTCGCGCCAGCGCCCGCGGTAGTTCGATTGCGCAATCCAGCCGCGCCAGAACGCCACGGTGTGCGTCAACGCCAGGTCGGTGCAGCTGCTGTCGACGCGCGGGTCGTCCTGCCCGCCGAGGACGAATTCGGCGCCTTCCTCCTGGGCCAGGACGAAGCGGGCCACTGCGGCGTTATCTTCGACCTGCAGTGCGTGGCTGCTCGACAAGCGCAGAGCGGGCTGGCCGTGGGCGGCGAAACACACCGTGCCGTTGTCGAGGCTGGCGTGGGTGGGGGCGCGCGCATAGTCATGACGCACGGCGCAGCGCAGGTGGATCGTCACCTGGCCGCTGACCGCACGCACGCGGCGAATCAACAGGGGCAGGTCGTCCTCCTCACCGATGGTCAACAGGTCAGTGATTTCCACCACGGCGTCATCGCTGAGCCAGCGGGTCTGCAGCACGTTGGTGTCGGGCAGGTAGATCTGTTCGCGGCGGGCGTTGGGCAGGTCTGGCGTGAGCTGGAAAATGCCGGCGTCGGGCGTGTCGAGCAGCGCGCAGAAGATCGACGGGCTGTCGAATTCCGGCCAGCAGAAAAAGTCGACGCTGCCCTTGTCGTTCACCAGGGCGGCGCTGCGCATGTCGCCGATGATGCCGTGGGCGTCGATGGCGCTCTGTGGCTCGTGCTTGAAATCAACCATTGCCGCCGCCGGTCACCAGGGCTACTTGTTGCTGCCGCGAGAGATGCATCCGTTACCCACCGTTGAGTTGCGTTCAGTTAGCTGACTGGCGGGGCAGGGCACAAGTTCACCGAAAAACACCACAACTTGGCTGGCGCTCGCGGTAAATGACACACCGCTCGCCAGCAGAACCCATTCACTTCTCCCATTGCTCAAGCAGAATCGAAACAAATTTCTCCGCCGCTGGAGATAACGAGGCTCCACGGCGGTAAACCAGTCCCAATGAACGGTTCACAATGGGCTCTATCAACGGGATGCTGACCAACGTCGGATGATCCACGGCAGGCATCGCCAGGCTCGGCACGGCCGAGACGCCGAGGCCGGCTTCCACCAGGCCCAGCGACGTCGAAAGGTGTTGCACCTCATAGAACCACTGCGGGCGCCAGCTCAAGCCCGATAACGCATGATCGAGCAACATCCGGTTGCCGCTCAGGCGTCCGACGCCGATCAAGCGGTAGTTGCTGAGTTCAGACCAGGTCACCGCGCTACGTTCCGCCAGTTCATGATCGCGTCGACATGCCAATACAAAAGGCTCGTCGACCAATGGCACAAATTCTATGTCGGGGTGCTGGCCGCTCATCATGTTGATGCCGAAGTCGGCTTCTCCGCGTAGCACGGCCTCCAGGCCTTCGTTGGCACTGAGGTCGAGCAGGCGGATACGGATTTGCGGATAGCGCTCGTTGTAGAGGCGGATGACCGAAGGCAGGAAGTAAAAGGCTGCGGTCGGGATGCAGGCAAGGGTGACCCGTCCGCTCTGTCGCTCTGCCAGCTCTCGGATGTTGAGTATCGAGTCGTCGAAGTCGTCCAGCAGGCGGCGTGCCTTGGGTAGAAAGTCCCGACCAACGCTCGTGAGACTCACCCTTCTGGTGGTGCGATCGAGAAGGGCGGTCCCCAAGCCTTCCTCCAGTTTTTTCATCCTCCGGCTCAGCGCCGGCTGGGACAGGTGCAATGCATCGGCAGCCTCGTGGAAGCTCCCGAGTTCGGCGATTTTCACGAACGATCGTATGTCATTTAGCTCATATTGCATTTTTTATAACTCGATGGAAGAGGGCGGCGGCGTTCAATCATCCTAGATTTGTCATTCGTTAAACGCAATAATCAGGCTGATATTTGCATTGGAAACATTTTTTAAAGCCTGCGACTCTTGCCTCAAGAGCATTAATCAACCCGATTGATCAATAAGAGTCAGTGGTCATGCAACGAATTCCTTGTGTGCTTATGCGCGGCGGTACGTCCAAGGGGCCAGTATTTCTCGCCTGGGACCTGCCTGATGCGATCGAACAGCGTGATGAGCTGCTGCTCAACCTGATGGGCTCCGGCCATGAGCTGGAAATTGACGGTATTGGCGGTGGGAGCCCGCAAACCAGCAAGGTCGCCATCGTCAGCCCATCGCTGCACCCGGACGCGGATGTCGACTATTTGTTCGTGCAGGTCATGGTTTCCCAGCGTCGAGTCGATACCGCACCCAATTGCGGCAATATGCTTTGCGCCGTTGGCCCGTTTGCGGTCGAGCAGGGGCTGGTCAAGGCGTCTAAAGGCCTGACGCGTGTGCGTATTCGCAACCTCAACACGGGGACGTTTGTGAACGCAGACGTACACACTCCCGAAGGGACTGTCAGCTACGAAGGCGACACCGCCATTGATGGCGTGCCGGGGACTGCCGCTCCCGTGCAGCTGACCTTCCTGGATGCCGCGGGCAGCAAAACCGGTAAGCTGTTCCCGACGGGACAGACTCAGGACCTGATCGACGGTGTCCCGATGACCTGCATCGACATGGCGATGCCGATGATGATCATCGAGGCTGGCCAATTGGGTAAACGTGGGGATGAAAGCCCTGCTGAACTGGATGCCGACAAAGCCTTCCTGGGGCGCCTGGAGTCTCTGCGGCTGCAAGCCGGCCTGGCCATGGGGTTGGGCGACGTCAGTGATAAAGTGATCCCCAAGCCCGTACTGGTGTCGCCGGCCAAGGCGGGCGGCACCCTTCAGGTGCGCTATTTCATGCCGCATAACTGCCACCGGGCACTGGCGATTACCGGCTCTATCGGCTTGGCCACCGCGTGCGTCAGCGAAGGCAGCGTGATTGCTCAATTGCTTGGCGGGGTGAGTGAGCCGCGCTTGAAACACGTTCGAATTGAACATCCAAGTGGCGCAATAGACGTTGTACTGTCCTACACCGGTGCTCAGGGTGAGACAATTCGCGCTTCGGTAGTGCGTACATCGCGCAGGTTGTTCTCCGGTTATGTCTACGCCGCGGCTTCCCAACGACTTGCCGGATAACGTCCTTTAGTCATTGTCGTTTCTGCATCAGCACAATTCTAAAAATGGGTGATGCCATGAAGTTTGTAAAATCGCTCTACGTCCAGATTCTCTTCGCCGTGCTGTTGGGCGTGCTGGTCGGGCATTTCTGGTCACAACAGGCCATAGCCTTGAAGCCGCTGGGTGATGCCTTCATCAAGCTGATCAAGATGATGATCGCTCCCGTGGTGTTCTGCACCATCGTCACCGGTATCGCCGGCATGAGCGACAAGCGCTCCCTCGGGCGTTTGTTGAGCAAGACCCTGTTGCTGTTCCTGGGCCTGACCGTGATCAGCCTGATCATCGGCCTGGTGGCGGTCTATCTGTTCAAGCCCGGTGTGGGCATGAACATCGACCCTACCCAATTGAGCACCAAGGGGCTGTCGCACTACACCGATTCTGCGGCGAAGCTGGGCGTGGTCGAGTTTTTCATGCACATCATCCCCGACACGTTCATCGGTGCTTTCAATAAAGGTGAGGTGCTGCCGGTTCTATTCATTGCGGTGCTGTGCGGGTTTGCGCTTTCGGCCATTGGCGAGCGCGGCAAGCCGCTACTGGATGTACTGGAGTCCGCTTCGCACATGGTCTTCAAGATCTTCTCCTACCTGATGCGCTTCGCGCCGATCGGTGCCTTTGGTGCGTTGGCGTTCACGGTCGGGCAGTACGGTATTACCTCGTTGGGCTCGTTGGCCAAGCTGATCATGACGCTGTACATCGCCTGCGCATTCTTCGTGTTTGTGGTGCTGGGGAGTATTTGCCGCGCGCATGGCTTCAGTCTGTGGAAGTTGCTGCGCTACTTGCGCGAAGAGTTCCTGGTGGTCCTCGGCACGTCGTCCACCGAGCCGGTAATGCCGCGGATGTTGGAAAAACTCCAGGCCCTGGGTTGCAACAAAGGCGTGGTCGGGCTGGTGCTGCCCACGGGTTACTCGTTCAACCTCGACGGTACGGCGATCTACCTCTCGCTGGCGGCGGTGTTCATTGCCCAGGCCTGCAACATCGACCTGAGCCTGACCCAGACCGTGACCATGCTGGCAATCATGCTGCTGTCCTCGAAAGGCGCCGCCGGTGTCACCGGCTCCGGTTTTGTCGCACTGGCGTCAACGTTGACGGTCATTCACGACATTCCCTTGGCCGGCCTTGCCCTGCTGATCGGTATCGACCGCTTCATGTCGGAAGCCCGGGCCTTGACCAGCCTGGCCAGTAATGCGGTGGCGACCGTGGTGATGTCCCTCTCGGAAAATGCCTGCGATCGCGAAGTACTGATGCGGACGCTGGACGGCAAACCTTCCCCCATTGCCATCTCGGCCCAGGCCCAGAACCCGGACTGGGATGGTGTGACGGTCACGGACCGCGTCTGACCGGTCGCGGCTGCGCCCAGACACCTTAAACACCTCAAATAAACACTCCCCGCCAGGCACAACTGGCGGGCGCGGAGTCGTGCGCCTGTGCGTCGGCCCCGTTACTTATAAGAACAAGAGAACTGACTTATGCTCGCATTGCTTGGCTTGGCCATGGTGGTGGTTTTCACCTTCCTGATAATGACTAAACGGCTGTCGCCGATTGTCGCCCTGACGCTGGTTCCGATAGTGTTTGCCGTGATTGGCGGCTTCGGCGGCACTACCGGCAAGATGATGCTCGACGGCTTGAAAATGGTCGCACCGTCGGCCGCGCTCCTGCTGTTTGCGATCCTGTTTTTCGGCTTGATGATCGACGCCGGCCTGTTTGACCCGCTGATTCGCAAGATCCTCAAGCGCGTCAACGGCGACCCGATGAAAATCGCTGTCGGCACCGCGTTGCTTTCGCTGGTGGTGGCATTGGACGGTGACGGCACCACCACCTACATGATCACCTGCGCAGCCATGCTTCCGCTGTATAAGCGCATCGGCATGAACCCGATGATTCTGGCGACCATTTCCATGCTTTCGCTGAGCATCATGAGCGGCATGACCCCCTGGGGAGGGCCCGCGACCCGCGCGATCGCGGCACTGGGCCTGGATGCCGGGGCCTACTTCGTACCCTTGCTGCCGACCATGATCGGCGGCGCGATGTGGGTGGTGTTCACCGCGTTCCTGCTGGGCCGCGCCGAGCGCAAGCGCATCGGTAACATTCAACTGGAGAGCGGCGGCGGTAACTGCTACATCAACGCAATACTCGAGGACACGCCGCACAAGCGCCCGAAACTGGCCTACGTCAACCTGCTGCTGGTCATCGCGGTGATGGTCGCGCTGGTGATGGGGATCATGCATTCCGCGATCCTGTTCCTGATCGGGTTCGTCCTGGCGCTGATGATCAACTATCCGCAACTGGACATTCAGAAGGAACGCATCCTTGCCCATTCGGGCAACGCCATGACGGTCGTATTGTTGGTGTTTGCCGCGGGCATCTTTGCCGGGATTTTCTCTGGCACGAAGATGGTCGATTCTCTCGCGCAGACACTGGTTGACTGGATTCCGCCGTCCTGGGGGCACCTGTTCCCGCTGGTCGTGGCCGTTACCAGCATGCCGCTGACGTTCGTCCTGTCCAACGATGCCTACTACTTCGGCGTGGTGCCTATCCTGGCCAACGCCGCCGCGGCCTACGGCATTGATCCGCTGGAGATCGCCCGCGCATCGATTCTGGGGCAACCGGTGCATCTGATGAGCCCGTTGGTCGCCTCGACCCTGTTGTTGGTCGGGATGGTTGATCGCGACATCGGCGATTTCCAGAAAGCCACCGTCAAGTGGGCCGTGCTCACCTCATTGGTCATCACGGTGCTGGCTTTGTTGACCGGGGCGATCAGTCTCTTCACCTGATTCAACCCAACCTCCTGTTTTTCACCGACGCGCCTCACCCGCGAGGCGCGCGATTTCCTGCACGCCAAATAACAACAATGAGTAGTTTGCTATGAACACTGTACATACCCAACGGGTGCTGTTTTCACTGCTTGGTTTGTTGCCGCTGGCCAGTGCCAGCGCCGAAGGATTTATCGATGACAGCAAGCTCAAGCTGCAATTGCGCAATGTCTATTTCAATGAAAACTTTCGCGACGAGCATGGCTTGAGTGCCCGATCGGCCAGGACCGCCAAGAGCGAACGCACCGAATGGGCCCAGGGATTCCTGCTGGATTACCAGTCGGGATTCACCCCAGGCACCGTTGGGTTTGGGGTGGATGCCCTGGGCCTGCTCGGGGTCAAGCTCGACTCCGGACGTGGCCGCAGCGGTACAGGCTTGTTGCCGGTTCACGCTGACGGGCGTGCGGCCGACGAGTTCGCCAGCCTGGGCATGACCGCCAAGGCCCGACTGGCCAAGACCACGCTCAAATACGGGACCTTGCTGCCCAAGACACCGGTACTGATCTACAACGATGCGCGTCTGATGCCGCAAACCTACCAAGGCGCACAGATCAACAGCCTCGACATCGAGAACCTCAGCCTCACTGGGGGCCACCTCGATCGATTCAAGCTGCGTGACTCCACCGACAGCATGCCGATTGTGCCCGACGGCTATAGCGGCGCTGAATCCGGGGACTTCAGTTATGCCGGCGGAGAATACAAGCTGGGGAAAAACCTTCGCCTGAGTTACTTCTACGGCGAACTGGAGAACTTCTACCGGCAGCATTTTGCCGGCATCCAGCACGATCTACCCTTGGGCGGCGGCGTGCTGACCAGTGATTTGCGCTACTTCAACAGTGTCGATAGCGGCTCTGCCTACGGCGGCAAGATCGATAACAACATGCTCAGTGGGCAACTGTCCTACGCCATTTCCGGGCATACCTTCGGTGGCGGGTATCAGACCCTCAGCGGGGATGCCGGGTTGCCATACATCAGTGGCGCGACCGTCTATTCGTTCAGTAACGCCGGTATCGGTAAGTTCATCGAAGAGGACGAGAAGACCTGGATGCTCAACTACGGCTTCAACTTCGCCGCCCTGGGTGTCCCCGGCCTGACCTTTTTCACGCGCTACCTGAGCGGTAACGACGGTAAGTCCAACACCACGGTCAAGGAATGGGAACGCGATGCCGAACTGGCCTATGTGGTGCAGCAAGGCACCTTCAAAGGCCTGGGAGTGAAGCTGCGCAATTACGTCTACCGCTCGGATTTCTCCCGTGGTCGTGACAGTAATCGGATCTACTTCACCTACGACATCGCGCTCTGGTGATCCACTGCTCGCGGCCACGCGACATTCGCGGGCCGCTTTTGCATCGGCGGCTTCATAGGATCGGGGTGAAGGAATCAAATAATGTCGTTCAAAACCAAAATACTGTTGCTGACCTTATTGCCGGTGCTGTTGTTTGCGCTGGTTTTAGGGTTGAGCGCGCGCAGCACGTTGCAGGCCCAGGCCGAGCAGGAAGTCGCACAGACCCGCGAGCGGCTGCTCGAGGAAAGCCGCACCCGACTCAAGGATTACGCGAGCATCGCTCAGACGTCCATCACCGAACTGTATGAGCGGGCGGCTGCCGGGGACCTTTCCGGCCGAGCCTTGGCAATCAGCCGACTGTCCAACGTGAAGTATGGCGATGACGGGTATTTCATCGGCTATGACAGTCAGGTCGTGCGCCTGTTTCGCGGTGACAGCAGCGAAGGCGTCGGCACCAACATGAGTGATCGCAAAGACATCAACGGGAAGTACCTGAACCGCGAGATGGTCGAAGCGGCCAAAAACCAAACGCACTTCGTTACCTATTCGGGTGGGGTCGTCAACACCGATAAGGTGGTGCCCAAGCTCGCTTACAGTTTCTATTTGCCCAAGTGGGACATGGTTGTCGTCACCGCGGTCAATCTGGACAGCATTGAAACCCAGGTCGCCAACGTGCGGGCCGATGTCGAGCTGCGCATACACCACTTGATGCTCAGCATTGCGCTTATCGCTGCCGCGCTGATCGGCATCATCGGGGCACTCGCGCTTCTGCTGGTCAAGCGCAGCTTACGGCCCTTGACCTTGATCCGCACTCACCTCGATGAAATCGCCGCGGGCGAGGGGGATCTGACGCGGCGGCTGCCGCTTGTGAGTCGCGACGAACTGGGGCAACTGGCCGGTTCGTTCAATGCCTTTATCGAAAAGATTCACAGCCTGGTCAGCCAGATCGTCGCGATGAGCGAACAGTTGACCGGGTCTGTCAGCCATGTGGCCGAGCAGAGCCGGCAGATTGACCGGGCCATGGAGCGGCAGCGCCTGGAAACCGACCAAGTGGCCGCGGCGATAAACCAGATGTCATCGGCGGCGCAGGAAGTCTCGGCCAGCGCGCACAATGCGGCAAACGCAGCGGTCGAGACCGACAGGCAGTCCCGTCACGCCAGGCAGATCGTCAACGGCAGTATTGCGCGCATTCAGGCACTGACGGTCGAGCTGGATGAGAGTGGCCTGTCGATGCAGAATCTGCAAAACGACGTGACGTCTATCGTCACCGTGCTGGACGTCATTCGCTCGATTGCCGAACAGACCAACCTTTTAGCCCTCAATGCAGCCATCGAAGCCGCGCGTGCCGGTGCGGCCGGGCGCGGGTTTGCCGTGGTTGCCGATGAAGTGAGGGCGTTAGCCAGTCGCACTCAGCGCAGTACCCAGGAAATCCAAGCGATGGTCGAGCGTCTGGAGAGCGCTACCGGCGGGGTGGTCACGGCCATGCACCAATCCACCGAAGCCGCCCAGGGCGCTAACGCCGAGGCCGACCAGGCGGGTGAGTTTCTGGGCAACACGGTCGAGCTGATCGCCACGATCAATGCAATGAACGCGCAAATCGCAAGTGCCGCGGAAGAGCAAACCGCGGTGGCTGAAGAGATCAACCGCGGAGTGCATCAGATCGCACGCGCCATCGACGCGGTTGCCAACCAGACGCAGCAGGGCGTCCAGACCGTCGATGAGTTGTATGCGATCGGCAGCCGCCTGCAAGGCTTGCTGGGGCAATTCAAAATATGAGGCTGCCCTGCAGGGGGCGATAGGGTGGCCTGCATCGACATCATGCAGGTTGAGGGGCAGCGCGAGACTCACCCGCTCTTTCCACATCACAAGTAGTCGCAATCGGCACACAGAACGCCGGCGGTGGCGCGGCATCGTCTGCGGTCGTTGCATCCCACCCGAACCTGGACCTGCCGGCGCAAGCCACTGACCACGGCAGCACCGTGGTCGTGAACGCTCCGTCGATTCCCGGTGTGACCCCAGTGGCCCCGGCCGCAACCACCGGCGACAAACCGTCCCCGGTGGCCAGCCAGAGCATTGCCCGTGTGCAGGGCCTGCCGGGCACGCAGCCCGTGTCGCAGCCGCAGAAATACCTGATCGAAACCAACCCGGTGCTCACCGACCTCAAGCAGTTCATGAGCTCGGACTATCTACTCTCCGGCCTCGGCTACAACCCTGACGACAGCGCCAAGCGCCTCGGCGACGGCCTCTATGAGCAACGTCTGGTCGAACAAGCCGTGGTGGCCCGCACCGGCCAACGCTTCATCGACGGCCAGAACACCGACTCGGGCATGCTCAAGTACCTGATGGACAACGCCATCAGGAGCAAACAGCAACTCGGCCTGAGCGTGGGTGTGAGCCTCACCTCAGCCCAAGTCGCGGCGCTGACCCACGACATCGTCTGGCTTGAAGAAGAGCAAGTAAACGGCGAAAACGTCCTGGTACCCGTGGTGTACCTGGCCCAGGCGAATAACCGCCTGGCCCCGGACGGCGCGTTGATCGCCGGTAACGACGTCAACCTGATCGCCGGCCAGAACCTGGACAACGTCGGCACCTTGCGGGCTAGCAATAACCTGTCGGCCCAGGCCGGCAACGACCTGACCAACAGCGGCCTGATCCAGGCCGGTAACCGCCTCAATCTGCTGGCCGGTAACACCATCGTCAACACCGCCGGCGGCATCATCGCCGGTCGCGACGTGAACCTGACCGTCACCCAAGGCGACATCCTCAACGAGCGCAGCGTCACCAGCCACGACAGCAGCAGCGGCTACCGCACCGAGCACACCGACTCCGTGGACAGTGCAGCGCGCATCGAAGCTGCGAACAACCTGAGCCTGCAAGCCGGCCGCGACGTAAACAGCGTGGGCGGCGTGATGAGCAGCGGCGCCGACACCACGCTCAAGGCCGGGCGCGACGTCAACCTGATCTCTGCCGAAGGGACCAACAGCAATACGGTGAGCGGGCTGTTCAAGAACAGTAGCGTGACCCAGTACGGCAGCCGCGTGGATGCCGGCGGTGATTTAAAGGTACAGGCGGGCCGGGACATCAGCGCGGTGGCGAGTGAGATCGATGCCAAGCGTGATGTGACGATGTCGGCGGTGGGCGATTTGTCACTGTCGTCGGCAGCAGACGAGTCCCATGCCTCGTTTACGTCGAAGAAGGTCAAGAGCAAAGAGGACCATGTGAGCCAGGTCTCCACCACGGTTAAAGCCGGTGGTGACGTGGCGCTGAGCGCCGGACAGGACCTGGCGTTGACGGCGAGCCGGGTGACGGCGGGGGATGAGGCGTATTTGTATGCCGGTAAAGACCTGAACCTGGCGGCGGCTGAAGACAGCGATTACTCGTATTACTCGAAAACGAAGAAGGGGTCGTGGGGTAAGAAAAGCTCGAAGATGAGCGAGAGCGAAAATGATGTGGCTGTTGGCTCTTCAATTCAGGCGCAGGGTAAAACAACGGTTGTCGCCGCCAACGACATCAACCTCACTGGATCAACCATCAACAGCGACAAAGGCGCATTGGCGGTTTTGGCGGGTCACGACGTCAATCTGACTGGCGCAGAGAACCGTGAATCCAGTGCTTCCGCCAAATCAAAATCCGGCGGGTTTGGACTTTCCAGTACCAGCAAGATGAGCAGTGATTCACAAAGCAGCACGTCGTTGACCGGTTCGACACTGAGTGGGGATACGACGTTGGTACAGGCCGGTCATGATATTGCGGTTTCCGCCAGCAACGTAGTCTCGACTGAAGAAACGAACATTCAGGCTCGCAACAGCGTTCGCATAGAGAGTGATGCGGAGTCGTTCAGTGCACAACACAGCCAGTCGACTAAAAAGTCTGGCTTGTTAAGCACAGGGGGGATCGGCGTCACCTTGGGCTCCTCCCAGAATACCTACAAGCAGGGCACGGAGAGCGCCAGCCAGAAAGGCAGCACCGTCGGCAGCGTCATGGGCGATGTGAATATCACCGCCGGTAAAGACCTGACCGTCAAGGCGTCGGACGTGGTTGCAGGGAAGGACATCAAGCTGGTTGGACAAAACGTCAATATTCTCGACGCGGCCAACGACAGTACGACGCGTACCTCTCAGGAGAGCAAGAAGAGCGGTCTGACGTTGGCGTTGTCCGGTGTGGTGGGGGAAGCGGTCAACACGGCAGTGCAAACCGCTCAAGATGCCATTCATGAAAACGACACGCGTTTGTCGGCATTACAGGGGGTCAAGGCCGGGCTTTCCGGCTATCAGGCTTATCAGGGCGCCCAGGCACTTGAGTCCGGTGCGCAGGCAGGCGAGTTCGTCGGTATCTCGATTTCGCTGGGAGGACAGAAGTCCAGCTCCAAGCAAATACAGGAACAAAGCGTCAGCCAAGGCAGCAATCTGACGGCAGGCGGTAACCTTAGCCTGGTTGCTACCGGGAATGGACAGCCGGGTGCTACGGGTGGCGACATCACGGTACAGGGCAGCAAACTTCAGGCCGGCACCGACTTGCTGTTGTCTGCCGCACAGGACATCAATCTGCGCTCCGGCACCAATACGCAAAGCCTCGACGGCTCTAACAAGAGTGCAGGCGGTGCAATCGGCGTAAGCCTGGGAGTCAGTGACAGCGGTGCGGGTCTTAGTATCTTCGCCAACGGCAACGCCGGGGCGGGCAAGGAAAAGGGTAATGGCACCACATGGACTGAAACCACCGTCAATGCCGGTAACAAGCTCACGCTCGACAGTGGTCGGGATGCAACCTTGGTGGGAGCGCAGGCGAATGCCCAGCAGATCGTCGCGGACATAGGGCGCAACCTGACGCTGAGCAGTCAGCAAGACACTGATCGTTACGACTCCAAGCAAACCAACGTCAGCGGAGGCGCCAGCTTCACATTTGGCTCTATGAGCGGGAGTGCGTCGCTTAGCGTCAGCCAAGACAAGCTCAAGTCTAACTTTGACAGCGTGAAAGAGCAGACCGGGTTGTTCGCTGGGAAGGACGGCTACCAAATAAGCGTTGGCGAACATACCCAACTGGATGCCAGCGTAATCGGCAGCACCGCGAGCGCCGACAAAAACAAACTCACGACCGGGAGCCTGGGCTGGACCGGACTGGACAACAAAGCCGATTTCAGCAGCCAGCACCAGAGCGTGAGTGGAGGGACGGGCGGGGATGCCAGTACTCAGTTCCTCGGCAATATGGGCAGTATGTTGCTGGTGGGTGCGAACCACGACGGGCATGAAAGCAGTACGACTTACGCAGCCATATCTGATGGCCAGCTGACTATTCGCGACAAGGATAAGCAGCAACAAGACGTCAACACGCTGAGTCATGACGTTGAGCATGCCAATAACGCACTGAGCCCTATCTTCGACAAGGAGAAGGAGCAGCAACGGCTTCGCCAGGCGCAGTTGATTGGTGATATCGCTAACCAGTCCATGGACATTATTCGTACCCAGGGAACGATTGAAGCTGCGAAGGCCGCGCAAGCACACCTGACAGATGAACAGAAGAACATGCCGGGGGCTAATCCAGACGCCTCTTACAAAGATCGCAAGGCCTACGTGGACATGTTGCAGGGCACCGATGCCTATAAAAGCACCATGGCTGCCTACGGTACGGGAAGTGACCTTCAGCGTGCTGCGCAAGCCGTAACGGCAGCGGTTCAAGGGCTGGCTGGAGGCAACCTTGCCCAGGCGGTCGTGGGGGCTTCGGCGCCGTATCTGGCGGGTATCATCAAGGACAACACAGGCGATAACCTTGAAGCCAGAATAATGGCTCATGCTGTATTGGGCGCGGTGCTTGCAAAATCCCAGCAAAACTCTGCGCTTGCTGGAGCCACGGGGGCGAGTATCGGTGAACTGGTCGCTTACGAGCTGTACCCGAACAAGCCCATCGATCAACTGAGCGAAGCTGAAAAACAAAAGGTCTCCGCACTATCGACACTTGCTGGAGGCCTCGCTGCAGGCATTGTGGCAGGGAACTCGTCAGATGCAGTGGCGGGAGGCATCGCAGCAAAAAATGCGGTCGAAAATAACCAGCTCAGGGGCAGTGAGGGCATAACACTTGCGCAAGAGCAGGCCGAGTATAAGAAAAGGAACTGCGGGGGAACGTCCTCATCCCGTTGTGACGAACTATCGAAAAATATAAAGGAACTGTTGGCAAGAGACAGCTCCGTACTCAAAGATATGCCAGCCGTAGAAGGGGACATAGGAACCGATCCGGGCTCCAGACCTCAGCCAGGGCAACTGGTCAGCTGTGCGCTCTCGGGTAACGGTGTATGTGTCGTATCTGACAGAACGGTCAAAACCGATTTGGGAGATGAGTGGGCCCTGGAACCCGCCAGCGACGCACAGTCGATTACTCATAAAGCAGAGGTTGCAACAACGGTAGCTGCACAGAAAGCGTATCTGGACGAGTTTTCGAAGGAAACGTTTGCTGCCGGATGCGGTGGTATGGGGCTCGCGGGGATTGCGTGCCAGACCTACATGGCTTCAGGTGGGAAAAATCCCATCACCGGTGAAGTAGCGACGACAACCGAAAGGTTCGGGTTCGGGCTCCAAGCTGTCCTGAACAGTGCGGGATTGTTTGGGGCAGTTTATGATGGTGCAGCTGCTAGTATTGATTTAGCGCCAGTTAAGGGTGCAAAAGAGGCAGGTGCGGCTGGGAAGGTAGTAGACGATATTCCGGCAACATCTCCACTTGCTCGGGATGGTTTGCGCGAAGACTTAGCGGCACAAGCCGGTATTCCTCGAGATATTGCTGGAAATCCTTCCAGTGTTTGGGGGAAATCAATAGATGATATTAAACAGTCGCTCACCATGGATGGCGCAACACTTACACCTAAAGTGAGAGCCAGTTCATCTGGTAATGCCCAGGTCTATACGGTCGAAGGTAGCACTACAGGGATTAAAGAAATTCAGTATAGTCCATCTACTATTGGGGATGATGTTTTGTCAACTCACAAAGGTGAGTACTACAAGCTTACTTATGCTGATGGGAGCAAAGTTAAGGTTGTTGATCCTGTGGCTTACAGACCGACTTTTAGTAGCGGGAGCCCTATTTATGATGCTAATACAAAGTATTTAAACCCTCAGGGGCAGAAAGTGGTATTTAACTCCTCCACCAACACGTGGGTGCCAGAATGACGTCATCTAACGATTTTTCAATATCTTGGGTGGCACCAATCGTGCCATCCGTCTCTCTTGCAGGTATACCGCTGGATGTGAGCGCGGAAGTGCTGGAACGTGTGCTGCTTAAGTATTTGGTTGATGCGTCCAGTCTATTGTACAAGTTTGAAAATTCGCCGGACCTTCTATTGAGAACGCATGGTCTGGATGAGCTTGGAAATGGAGGCTACTCTTTTTCGCTATTTAATGATGCAATTATTAATGGTCTGCTAAAAGGAACTCCAGCTCTATCAATAATGGTTAGAGCGGGAAAGGTTTATGCTGTTAAGGTTTACGATTTTAGCTTTTCTGGGGAGTTTGCACGGGAGTTTGTTTATAAGGGGTTTTTGCCGGCTGGTATTGGCTTGGGTAGTTTGGTTTCGGATCTATTGCCATTTACATCTTTAGAGTTTGATAGTGCTGAAGAGTGGTTCTATACCGATCAAAGCTATGGTGGACTTGAAGTTACCGGCTGGGGGGTTCCTCTAGAAGATCATCCTGATCAAGTTGTTACTGCTTTATGTGTGATATCAGGAGCGATTGCTTAAGTCTAAGGGATCCCTCAGGGTCTGACCCCTATTTCCCCTGGGTAAAATGGCGCTGAAGGACGGTGTCGAGCTCGGTGAGCAGATCGCAGAGCTGGATGCGAAGACGGCGAAGAACTGGAGTACGGACGGCGGTCAGGGTGATTGGGAAACGACGCAGCTTCCAGATCGGCCGGTAATTCCGAAGCGTGATCCGATCGTTTCGGGTATCCCTGCCATTGGTGAGCTATCTGGTGTCGAGCCAACCGCAGGAGGTTTTGTCAGTTCAGCCAAACTGAATGCGGGAGGGTATGCTATTACCGATCTCACTCCAGCAGAAAAAGCGCTGGCGCAGCAGGTTACAGATGGGCTCGACAAGTCAGGTGCTCTGACCGAAGAACTGGTGGAATCCGTATCACAACGGCAAGGTCTTAAATCTTTAGAGGGTGGCAAGTACGGAAGTAATAACGGATTTGATCATGTGTATATGAGTGCTGATGGTAAATCGGTAATTGTCTTGGATTCGAAACAAATAACTGGGGGGGGGCGTTTTCTCGTGATGCTAACGAAGTTGTTCAAATGTCTGACTCGTGGGTAGAGAAGGTGCTCGGACGTCTGGATAAAAGCTCCGAGGCTTATAAAGCGGTAGACAAGGCGCGTGAAAATGGTAGTTTGGTAAAGGGTGTGGCGGGTGTTGATCGCAGTTCAGGTCAACTAATAATTGCTAAGTTGAAGTGAGAGTGATCAAGTGATTTCTTGGAGTCGATACGGCAAGCTCGAAATTAACGCGACATCTAGAATTGAACACGTAAAAAGCCACCTAGATGGCGGATTTAACTTGGCTGGCTACATTGCCAATATAAAAACTGGGCAAGGTGATCCTGTCGCTTGTTTGGATCGCTTGTCTTCTCATGCGTATGCTCAAGCTATAGAGGAGTGGTTTGGCAATTCATCATTGGAAAAAATGAAAGCTTGGTTTTTTATAGCAGACAGTCTTCGCCAGTATCGGTATTCACTGAAAACCGACAAAATGAACTTCATGTTGAAGACATTTGATTTTTTGGCTAGCTTGGTTTCTGATAATGAATCCCTGATTAGTTGGTTCTGTAATAACGACGACATCGTTGATACTAAAAGAATTCAGGCCACTACTACCGCAGATTTTGTAGCCTATCAAATTAGATTGGCTGTTAAAGGAGACTTTACTCAGTTGCGCGACCGTTGTGCCAGGATGATTGCGCACCCACCTTCAGGACCGAAGAAAAGATTTATGCTGGACAATGAGTTCTTCATTGCGCTGGCAGAGGGCGATAAATCAAAAATGGAATCTGTTTTGCGCGAGCTGACAACACCAGCCTCAATAAAGAGAAGGTTTGATAGTGAGAACGGTTATTCTGAAGGTCTGATTTCAACTTTTGGTGTCATCTACGCAAAAATTGCCTGGAGACATGGTTATGAAGTCGTCGTCGATACACCATACATCCCATCAGAGTGGTTACCTGTGAAACCCCTAGCTCATTATGATGCTCATTATGAGTTTTTAAAGAGAGAAGTTTGATGGGATATGAATGGATAAAAGGGGACAGAGTCTGAGGAATCCCCACAAACCTACTCCAGTCTCTGAGATTGCCGGCGCACTTCATCGCGCAGCAATAGCTCCATATCCGCCAATTTCGAGCAGGACAATCCGGTGGTGGAGCATCTCAAGTATTCGAGGCCGAGACGCCAGAGTGAGAGCACCAGTTTATGCCTGATGCTGTTGCTCTGGAAGTGACGTGACCGACCTGTCGTTCGAGCAGAGGTTATCCATACATGGAGACCTCAATAAAAATAGGTGCTCGCGTGACGAATGTCCTACGACACGGCGCCAGGTCCTATGTGCGCAAGCCGATGGCCATGAAACGCTGATGGTAGAAACGAAAAAATGCGCCCTTCGCGTATATAGGTAAAGCAGATCCGGTCACCACTTCGCCTTTTCAGGCTTCGGCCCGCCTTGCGCGAGCACCCTTTCGGGCCAGGGGACGTTCAAATCTCAACCGGTTAGTCGTCCCCTTTTTTCATTAAAGGCTAAACAATGATTATGCGTTTAGAAATGGTTGGAAAAAGCCTTGTAAAAAAGCTGAAAGTGGCTAGTAAAGAGCAACGGCGAAGTGCGGTTAAAGTTGCTTGTGAACTTGCTTTTCAGACAAGCTCAGTAGGCGTGCCTGTTGTTGCTGAGTCCCTTGCGCAACTACGATTTGGTAATAAGCTTACGACTGAGCAACTATCTGAGCTAGATGCTTTGGCTGAAAAGTTAGATGAGCAATATTTTGATTTGCAAGACAGTCTGAATGAGGGGCAGGAATTAGGTATGGAGGCCCTTCAGCTGTTTAGTCAAGCGCGGGCTGTATCGGCGCTGTCCTTAGCTGGTGGAGAAGATTCGCTTATGGCAACGACCGAAGCAATATACGAGGCATTATCAGCCGTTGATGATGGAAGTTGTATTTTTAAAGCCGTACTTTCAATCTTGTCAGAGTCTTAAACGGTAGATTTTTTGCTTCAGCTGATACCCGGCGCATGCTTGCGCCGGCACTTTCAGTGATTGTTGAGCCCTATATGCCCCCTTGTTGTACCCATGGAGAAGGGGACAGATTTATTTATAGTGAACTGATCGCACGCGCCATCGACGCGGTTACCAACCAGACGCAGCAGGGCGTCCAGACCGTCGATGAGTTGTATACGATCGGCAGCCGCCTGCAAGGCTTGCTGGGGCAATTCAAAATCTGAGGCTGCCCTGCAGGGATACCGCGCTTATCAGGCGTTGACCGTCACCGCGTTTTGCTTGCGATACAAGATCGTCGTCGCCGTGAACCCGCACAACGCCGCAAACATCAGCCAGTAGGCCGGTGATGCCTTATCGCCGGTTACTTGCACCAAAAGGGTGGATACGGCGGGTGTAAAGCCGCCAAACACTGCAGTCGCCAAGCTGAACGCCAGGGAGAACCCGACGACCCTGACGTTCTGCGGCATCACCTCAGTCAGCGCGGCAACCATTGCGCCGTTGTAAATGCCAAAGAAGAACGAGAAGTACAGCAGCACGCTGAGGAGTCGTTCGAAGCTGGCCGCGGCGGCCAGCCAATGCATGGCGGGGTAAGCGGTGCATAGGCACAACAAAGAGATCGCCAGCAATAACGGGCGCCGGCCGATACGGTCGGAGAGTGTGCCGCCGATGGGCAACCAAATGAAGTTGCTCAGGCCGACGAAGAGCGTGACCACCAGGCTGTCGGTGGTGCTCAGGTTCAGTACCGAACGGCCGAAAGTCGGGGTGTAGACGGTGATCAGGTAGAACGTGGTGGTGGTCATCGACGCCAACAGACCGCCAGCCAGTACCGTGCGCCAGTTGTCGCGCATTGAGCGGAACACTTCATTGGCCGTTGGGTGATGCTTGCGTGCTTTGAACGCCTCGGTTTCCTGCAACGAACGGCGAATGATGAAGATGAACGGGATGATCACGCAGCCGATAAAGAACGGGATGCGCCAGCCCCAGGCGGCTACCTCGGCGGCTGCCATGGACGCGTTGATCGTGTAACCCAGCGCTGCCGCAAGAATGATCGCCACTTGTTGGCTGGCCGATTGCCAACTGGTGTAGAACCCGCAGCGGCCCGGCGTGGCGATTTCAGCCAGGTACACCGAAACGCCCCCCATCTCCGCCCCGGCGGAGAAGCCCTGCAACAGTCGTCCCATCAACACCAATACCGGTGCTGCCACTCCGATGCTGGCGTAGCCGGGCACGAGTGCAATCAATACCGTCCCGGCCGCCATGATCGACAGCGTTACGATCAGGCCCTTGCGCCGTCCCACCTTGTCGATGTACGCCCCCAGCACGATAGCGCCCAGCGGACGCATCAGGAACCCGGAGCCGAATACGGCGAAGGTCATCATCAGCGAAGCGAAGTCGCTGGTGGCAGGAAAGAACGTCTGGGAGATGTAGGTCGCGTAGAACCCGAACAGAAAGAAGTCGAACTGTTCGAGAAAGTTGCCGCTGGTGACCCGCAGGATGGCGCCCAGTTTCGAACCCTTGGACGGGGTGTTTTGTGTTGTTGTTTTCATTATGGCTACCGTGGTGATCAATCTTGTTTTTGGAATGACGGTCTTGACGATCAGTCGCTTGCGGCGTTGATGGGGTTGGGTTGACGTTTTTCGATGGAGTATTTGAGCAGCGCGGCGCTGCGGAAGATGCCGTGGGCGAATTTGCTGTAGGGCATGGTCAGGAAAAAAGCCATGACCAGGCCGAGATGGATCGCCAGCAACAGGCCCAGGGCCATGCTTTCGCGAAACGCCAGGAGTGCCAGGCCGCTGGCGCTGACGAGAAACAACAGTGCGATGAAGCCGCGATCCATGGGCTTCTGCTGTTCATCGCCGTGTTCGGCGTTGCGCCGCAGGTTCAACCACAAGAGCCCCGCCGGGCCGACCAGCAACCCGAACCCGCCGACGATGCCGAGCATCACCGGCACGCTCAAGACGGGGTAGGGCGCCGACCAGCCCAGCAGGAAATGGTAGAGCGTGGCCACGCCGGTGGCGGCGAAGCACAGCATGAAGCCGTAGAAGGTGAAGTGATGGAAGCGCCGCCGCCACAAGGTGAATCGATCATCGGCGTTATTGCAGCCCTCGCCGTGGCCACCATCCAGGTACTTGAGCGTGGCCACATTGGCGCTCGCTTCCAGGGCCGCCGATGTTGTTTGCTCGCGGGAGGCCTCGACCGGCGAGACATTGCGCCAAAAGCGCCGCACGCCGATCGCCAATGCAAGCACCGCGAAACCAAACACTGCGCCGAACATCAGCGCCAGGGTGTTATGCGGGAAGATCCCGTAGAAATTCCCCCCGGGCATTGCCGTGAACAGATTGCCCATCATCATCAACGTCAGGCAGAGGAACAGCGCCAGCCCCGCGCCGGATGCCAGCGCCAGGGTCAGCCCGTTGCGCCGGTATAACGTGCCCATCGCCTGCGGCCAGGCGTACTCGGCATACGTGTCGAGGCGGACTTTGGCCATGGCCTTGGGCACATTGATCGCAAATTCATGCGGTGCGGCGTACTGGCAGGCATGCAGGCACGCGCCGCAGTTATGGCAAAGGTTCGCCAGGTAATGGATGTCCGCCTGAGAAAATTCCAGGCGTCGGGTCATGGCCGGGAATACCGCGCAGAAGCCCTCGCAATAACGGCAGGCATTGCAGACCGTCATTTGTCGCTGGACTTCGCTTTCATCAAGGTTGAGGACGGGAATCAGCGTGCCCGGCGCCTTGGGATCAAACAGCTGCATGTTGCGGCTCCTGGGATGAACGGGTGATGAAGCCGGCCGCGGCGGCGGCTTGCACGCCGGCAATGCGACCGAATGCGGTGCCGATGGCCATGCCGATGCCGGCGGTGTAGCCCTTGCCCAATACGTTGCCAGCCATCATTTCTCCGGCGACGAACAGGTTCGGGCTCGCCTGGCCATTGAAGCGAACGGCGGCGGTAGCGTCGGTGGCGAGGCCTAAATAGGTGAAGGTCACGCCCGGCTTGAGCGGGTAGGCGCAGAAGGGGGGCTTGACCAATGGGCGGGCCCAATGGGTTTTGGCGGGCGTCAAACCTTCGGTGCGGCAATCGTCCAGGGCGGTGTGGTCGAACGTACCGACGCGGCAGGCCGCGTTGTAGGCCTGGATGGTGCTGACAAATGGCGCCACCGGGAGCTTCAGCTGGCGCGCCAGGTCTTCCAGTGAGTTGGCTTTGGTGCCCGGAAACACCGGCGGCATGAACCGACCGATGGCTTGTTGGTCGATGATCGAATAGGCCTGTTGACCGGGCTGCCCCGCGACCAGGCGCCCCCAGATCGCATAGCGCTTGGGCCAGAAATCCTCGCCCTCGTCATAGAAGCGCTCGCCGTCGCGATTGACCACCACGCCCAGCGATACACAATCGATACGCGTGCAGATGCCGCCGTCATACAGCGGTGCGCGGGCGTCGATGGCCACCATGTGCGCCTGGGTCGGGTCGCCGATAAAATCGGCGCCCAGTTGCTGCATGCGCCGCAGCAGTACGCCGGTATTGAAGCGCGTGCCGCGAATCAGAAAGTTGTCCGAAGGCCACTCGCCGCGCTCGTTTTGCCCCCACGCTTCACGCAGCCATTCGCGGTTGGATTCGAACCCGCCCGCCGCCAGCACGCACGTCCTGGCCTGGATCCGTTCGGCGGGCAGACGTTGCCCTTCGGCATCGCGCGCGCTCAGGTGGGCCGCGACAAATGTTCCCCCGTTCAATTCGATGTCGGTCACTTGCGCGTTGTAGCGGATGTTCACGCCCAACCGCTCGGCGCTGCGGTAATACGCGTTCACCAACGCCTTGCCGCCGCCCATGAAAAACGCATTGGTGCGCGCGACATGCAGCGCGCCGGACAACGACGGCTGAAAATGCACGCCATGGGCGCGCATCCAGTCACGGCAGTTCGATGAGGCGCGGATGACCAGACGAGCGAGCTTCTCGTTGGTCATCCCGCCGGTGACTTTCAGCAGATCCTGCCAATACTCCTCTTCGGGGTAGGCCTCGACCAATACATCCTGGGGCGCGTCGTGCATGCAGCGCAGGTTGCGGGTGTGTTGCGAGTTGCCGCCGCGCCAGGCTTTGGGCGCGCCTTCAAGCAACATCACGCTGGCGCCGGCCTCTCGGGCCATTAACGCCGCGCACAAGGCGGCATTGCCGCCGCCAATGACTAATACGTCGATCATCATCACTCCTCGATCGCGAGGAGGCGTGAACGAAGGGCTCCTCGCGAGTGGCGAGACCTTAGGGCAGCGAGCGTTGGGTCGAAAGGCGCGTTAGCGGTTGGGGTGTTTAGTTTTCGTAAAGGCTTTGCGGGTTGCCGCTGGCCCTGAAGCGCGGGCGAGGGCGGCTGGAGATCAGGGCGTGATGTCTTCGATCCACGAGGCGCCCGGCCATTGATGATCGATCACCAGCTGCCGCGCCACATCGGTGATGACCAGCCGCGCCGCGAGTGCCGCGGGCGCCAGCTCATCATCCGGCAGTGTCGCCAACAGGTTTCGCCGGCCGACATGAGCATCGGCGATTTCCACCACCGAAAGCCCCGACTCGCCTTTAAGCGCCACCGCCGCGCCGGGCTGGATGGTGGCCGCGTGGCCGGCGCGTACAGCGTTCATCAACACGGCCAGGCCATCCACCTCCATGATGATGTTGGGCGTCAACCCCGACCGCTCGAACGCCGCCATCAGCGTTGAGCGCAAACCGTGTTGCGCACTCGGCATCACCAGCGGCAGTTGCCCCAGGTCCGCCATTTGCACAGAGCTTCCTTGCGGGGCATCCGGCAAGTGCGGCGAGCAGATGACAAACAGTTTCTCGTCAAGCAGCGGCGTCACGCTCCAGCGCTTGCCCCCTTCAAGTTGAAACAAAATGGCCAGATCGATCTGGCGGGCATTGAGTTGCGTGGCCAGATGCCCGGACAGCATCTCGATCAGGTGCAACTGAATATCCGGATACCGCGCGCGCATCGCATTGATCAAGGGCAGGGCAAGCACCGTGGCCGTGGTGGGCGGCAAGCCCACGGTGACATACCCGCTCATCCGCCCACGGTGTGCCGCCAGGATCGCATTCTCGGCTTGCCTCAAGCACAACTGCGCATGGTGCAGGAACGCCATGCCGGCCGGGGTCGGTGTGACGCCGGTGGTCGTGCGGTTCAGCAGGCGGGTCGAGAGTTCGCTTTCGAGTTTGGCGATCTGCTGGCTCAGCGCCGACACGCCCACGTCCAGCTCAAGGGCTGCGCGGCCCAGGCTGCCGTGTTCGACAATGTTGACGAAATAGCGCAGTTGTCTTAATTCCAAGCGTTACTGCTCCACTTCAAATGAGTACCTGCCTGTGTAACGGTGGGTCGGGGAACGTCAGCCACCACGCACCGAGCGGGCGAGGCGGCGCGTGGTCAGCCTGAGAGGTAACGCGTCGGCCGTCAACTTCCAGCGTTGGGTTCGCTGCTGGCCGGCGTTGTTGGCGTGCGCCAATTCATAACATGCGGCGCAGCACGTCGCTACGAGGGTCTTTGTCGTAGAAGCGGTGCTTGAGCGCACCGGCGATGTGCAACAGGATCAGCCCGAGCAAGGTATACGCAAGTACCTTGTGCAGCCACTGGAAGACGACGAACCAGTCGTCATTTTTCGCCAGCAGCTCCGGCAGGTTGATCCCGAAAAAGAACACCCCGTCGCTCATCGTGTAGGTGCTCGACATCGAGTAACCCATCAGCGGCACGATCACGAGCAGCGCATACATCACGCGTTGCGCCAGTCTCGACACAAACCGCTCATGCTTCGCCAGCGTTCCCGGCGGCTGTGGCAGCCTGGGGCTGTGCAACCGCAGGGCGATCTGAACCAGCACCACCAGGAACGTCAGCACCCCGAAGGACTTGTGCCAGGGGTAATAGAGCTCGAACTTGCTTGCCACTTCGTCAGGCATGCCGGTCATATGCCAGCCGGCCCAGAGCAGGCCGGCGACGAGTGCGGCGCGTAGCCAGTGCAACATGCGCAGGGACGTCGGATACCGATCGGTGCTCTGTTCGTCAGTCGGGTTCATCGTGGTCTCTCCATGGGTATCAAAGGCCTCAACGGCGGCGGGGCGGTCAGGCCCGGTTTTTTTCAGGTGGGCAGCAGCACGGTGATGACCTTCTCCTCGGTGTAGGCCATCGCGCCGCCGAAACCGCCCTCGCGTCCGATGCCACTGGTCTTGACACCGCCCCAGGGCAGGTTGGCATCCAGCGGGCTCCAGCAGTTGACACCCACGGCGCCGACCTTCACCGCCGCGGCCACGCGATGCGCGCGCGCCAGGTCGGTGGTCCACACCGTGGCGGCCAGGCCGTAGGTGGAATCGTTGGCCAGTGCGACAGCCTCTTCTTCGCTGTCGAACGTGATCACGGTGCCGACGGGGCCGAAGATTTCGTCGCGGGCGATCGCCATCTCGTTGTTGGCGTTGGCGAAGATCGTCGGCCGCACAAACCAGCCGCGCTCAGGCGTCGATACACCGCCGGCGAGCAGAGTAGCGCCTTGGTCGATGCCCAGTTGGATGTAACGGTTAACGCGATCGAATTGTGCTTTCTTGGCCACCGGGCCCATCTGTACGCCGGGTTCGCGCGGATCGCCGACCTTGACCGCTCGCGCAGCCTCGGCCAGCGCTGCGGCGAAACGCTCGGCAATGCCGCGCTGCACCAAAATGCGCGAGCCGGCGGCACAGACCTGGCCCTGGTTGGCGAACAACCCGAGGGCACAACCGCGCAGCGCGTCGTCAAAGGGCGCGTCGTCGAAGACGATCTGCGGGCTCTTGCCGCCCAGTTCCAAGGCCACGTGCTTGAACAGCACACCGGCGGTGCGCTGGATCTCGCGTCCCGCTTCGGGGCTGCCGGTGAAGCTGATCTTGGCGACGTGCGGGTGTTCGCACAGCGCACGGCCCACCTCGGCGCCGTAGCCGGTGACCACGTTGATCACGCCATCGGGGAAACCCGCTTCCTGAGCCAGCGCGGCCAGGTGCAGGGCGGACTGCGGCGTTTCTTCCGAAGGCTTGATGACCACGGTGCAGCCGGCGGCGAGCAACGCCGCGAGTTTCCAGACGGTGATCATCAGCGGCGAGTTCCAGGGCACGATCGCACCGACTACGCCCACCGGCTCGCGGACTGTGTACGAGAGCGTCTTGGTGCCGAAGTAGCCGCCAGTGGGAATGGTGCGCCCCTCCAACTGGTTGGCCCAGCCGGCGGCGGCACGCAGGTTGGCGACCGCGTTGGGGACGTCCAGCCGGCGCGGTTCGAGCGGCGAACGGCCGATGGCGTCGGCGTCCAGGTCGGCCAGCACGTCGGTGTCACGCTCTACCAGGTCTGCCAGTTTCACCAGCAGCCGCCCACGCTGGGCGCCATCGAGCTGGCGCCAGGCGCCATGTTCGAGTTGGCGCTGCGCGGCGGCTACGGCGCGATCCACGTCTTCGGCCGTGCCGCGTGCGCAACTGCCGTACACCTGTTCTGTCACGGGGTTGACCAGGGCAATGCGCCGGCCGTCGGAGGCTTCGACGCCAGTGCCGGCGATGAAGTGATTCAAATGTTCAGTCATGTTTGAGGCCTAAGTGATGGAGGACCGGTGTGAACCGCTCAAGCCTTGAAGGAGGCCAGTGCCTCGCGGGGCATCCGCGCAGTGCAAGGATTCAGGTATGCCGATCATCCCTATGGCGCGCCGCTTGCCGTTAGCCCGAATTGGCACTTGAGACGGCTGCCGTGAGCGCGCCGCCCCGCGAATTGAGGCGTGCACAAAGGAATGTGCAGGTTTTGCGCTATGTGCGAATATCGCCGGGAAGAATGCTCAAAAAAAAAGAATATTGGCAGAGGCTTTCGGCACCATGAAAAACCCGCTCATCAGCCACTTTCAAGATATCCATGTGCATGCGGCCACCATCGAGGAATGGAGCCAGGACTACAGTCAATTAACCGCGGGTTCGGCTGAGAGTTCGCTCATGCAACTGTCGACTGCCGGTTGCCATGTGTTTCGCGAGCAGATCAACCAGCGCGTCGTGCAACACGGCGCGGCGCCGCGAGGCAAGATGTGTTTTGCGGTGCCGATCACCGTGCCGGGTTCGGTTCGGATGCAAGGGCGGGAGGTGGACGACAGCAGCCTGTTCTTCCTTCACGGTGGCGAGGAGTTCATGTTCCATATGCCGATGGGCATGGAGTTGTTGTCCATCACGTTCGAGCGTGAATTGTTCGAGCAGGCACTGGCGCAAACGGCGTCGGCGAAGGAGGTCGGCCAGTTGCTGCGTCAGCCGGTGATCAGGGTGTCCACGCAGCGCGTTGCCGGCGCTCGTCGGCGCTTGCTGGCGATGTTCTCCCAGGCCCTGATGCACGAAGCGCTCGACAGCACGCGAGATCGCGAGCGGGAGCAGGCGTTGGAACAGGCCATGCTTGGCGAGCTGCTGCAACTCTTGACCGACCCGGCCTGTGACAAGCAGCAACGCAGCCCAAGTTCCACGGGCAGTTTCATCGTCGAGAAATGCCACCGTCTGGCGACGGCGCAGTTGAACAGCGTGCCCAGCGTGAACGACTTGTGCCAGCGCCTGCAAGTCAGTCGGCGCACCGTGCAGAACAGCTTTCGCGCGGTCGCCGAGACCACGCCCCTGAACTACCTGCGCTCCGTGAGGCTCAACGGTGTGCGCCGGACCTTGATGTCCACCCGCGCGTCGGAGCTCTCGATCGGCGATATCGCTGCCCAATGGGGCTTCTATCACCTCAGCCATTTCGCCGCGGAGTACCACGCGCTGTTCGCCGAGTTACCGTCGCACACCGCACGTGCCGCCATCGCCGTCTGCGCGCGGGCCTGACGATCCAGTTGTTACGGTGCTGCCGATCTGCTCACGGATAGTGCATGGACTGTCCTCTTTAGTAGCACATCGTCTGGACAGAATCGGATGGGCGACTGCGAAGTATCCGACGACTACATCTAAATCAATCACTTAAGTCGACAGGCCAGAACCTGGCACGCCTCGTGCATTTTTGAATTTATGGATAATTGGATACAAAAATGCAAAGGTACCGCCGAATGCAATTTGCCCCCGCTTACGTTGACCGTCAGCCCCTGACTGCCGAGGAAGAGGCCTACAACTTCCTGCTCAATGCCATTTGCGGCGGCCGCTACCGCAAGGGCGACCGCCTGATTGCCGAAGACATCGCCAGTGAAATCGGTATGAGCCGCATGCCGGTGCGCGAAGCGTTCCGCCGCCTGGATGCCCAGGGCCTGGTGACCTTGCGCCCCAACCGCGGCGCCATCGTCGGCGGCCTGGATATCGATGAGCTGCACGAAGTCTTCGAGATGCGCAGCGCCCTCGAAGGCCTGGCGGTGCGTGTTGCGGTCGGTCGTATCGGCGAGCGCCAACTGGCGGCCCTGGAGCGCTTGCTGGACGAAATGGACGACTACCGCGACGAAAGCGCCGTGTGGGTCAGCCGGCACCGCGCGTTCCATGAATACCTGTGCAGCCTCAGCGGCCGGCCGCGGCTGATGAAGCAGATTTCGGCGTTGTACTCACTGGTCGAGGCGCCCATGCGCTTGTGGTTGCAACACGGTGAGAAACCCCTCAGCGCGCGCCAGGAACACGCGGTGATCCTCGACGCCATCCGTGCCGGTGACGCGGCGCGCGCCGAAGCTGTGGTGCGCGAGCACATCGAAGGCACCGTGCCGGCGCTGATTCAATTCCTGCAATCGGAACAATAGAAGCGGGCCCAAGCCCGCCTGTGTGTTGACGTTGAGTCCTGCCCCCGTTATTCAACGAACTGGAGTGTCTGGTCATGCATAAACGCCGCGCCTTGCTGGTGGCTCTCTCTCTCGGCCTCTGTACCCCATGGGCCTTCGCTGCGCCCCAGGTACCGGAGCGTCTGCAGAAAGTCGATAAGCTCATCTACTGCTCGGGGATGGATTCACCGCCCCTGGTGTCCTTCGACGAAACCCAGAAACCGCGCGGGCTCACCGTCGACCTCGGCGTGGAAATCGCCAAGCGCCTGGGCGACAAACAGGTGCAATGGCGGGTGATTCCGTTCTCCGGGCTGGTGCCGGCGTTGCTCGCCCAGCAGTGCGACATGATTGTCGATCAACTGTTCGACAAGCCCGAACGGCGACAGGTGATCGACATCGTCAACTACATGTATTCCAGCCAGTCGGTGGTGGTGCCCAAGGGCAACCCCAAGGGCATCAAGACCCTGGATGACCTGTCCGCGCACAAAGTGGCGGTGCTCAACGGTTCCACCATCAAGACCCTGTTGGACACCCAGAACGACAGCCTGACCAAGGCAGGCAAGCCACCGATGAAGCTGGTGGTCTACAACACCGACACCGACGCGTTCCAGGCCCTGCGCATCAGCCAGGTCGACGCCTACGGCACCACCGTGGAAACCGCCGGTTACTACGCGGCCATGGCCCCGGACCTGTTCCAGGAAGGCGTGCCGGCGTTCAGTCGCATCCTCACTGGCCTGGGCATGCGCAAGGACGACCCGCAACTGACCGCCGCCGTGCAGCAGATCATCAGCGACATGCGCAGCGATGGCAGCTATGTGCGGTTGCTGGACAAATGGCATGTCAGCAGCGACACACTCGACTGAGGCAAACCTGCGATGAATTTCAATTGGGATGTGTTCTGGCAGTACCTGCTACAGCCCAGCGGGGTGTACCTCACCGGGCTCTGGTTGACCTGCCTGATCAGCGTGCTGGCGATGCTGCTCGGCTGCGTGTTGGGGCTGGCGGCGGCGCTGCTGCGCTTGTCGAAGAACCCGCTGTTGCACCTGCCGGTGCGCTTTTATGTGTGGTTGATGCGCGGCACGCCGTTGCTGGTGCAGATCGTGTTTCTGTACACCGCATTGGCGGCGGGCGGGATTTTCCGCTTCGAGGACATCGAGCTGTTCGGCCTGATCGTGCCCGGCAATATCCAGGCGGCCATCATCGCCCTGGGCCTCAACGAAGGCGCGTACATGGCCGAGATCATCCGCGCCGGTATCGGCGCGGTGGACAAGGGCCAATACGAAGCCGGGCGTTCCCTGGGCATGGGCTTCGCCAAGCTGATGCGGCGCATCGTGCTGCCCCAGGCCTTCCGGGTGATCGTGCCGCCGCTGGGCAACGAGTTCAACGTGATGCTCAAGAACACCACCCTGGTCAGCGTGATCGGTGTGCAGGAGCTGCTGCTCAGTACGCAGATGATCACCTCGGCGACCTTCCGCGTATTTGAGCTGTACCTGGTGGTCGCCCTCTACTTCTTGACGCTGACGACACTGTGGGGCTTTTTCCAACGCTGGCTGGAGACGCGCTTCAGCCAGTCCGACCGGCCCACCGCGCCGCCGACGGCGTCCAGCCGCCTGTTCGGGCGCAGCACCCTGAAACTGCTGAGGGGACGTTAACCATGGCGCACCAAAGTGAAGAACTGATCATCGAAGCGCTGGATATCCACAAGTCGTTCGGTACATTGCCGATTCTCAAGGGCATCTCGCTGCAAGTACGCCGTGGTGAGGTAGTGGTGCTGATCGGCGCCTCCGGCTCCGGCAAGACCACCTTTATCCGCTGCATCAACCTGCTGGAAGACATCCAGGGCGGACGCATCCGCGTCAACGGTCGCGCCATGGGTTATCGCGAGCGCAGCGACGGCAGCCTGGTGCGCGATTCAGAGCGCAACATCGCCCGTCAGCGCCGCGACATCGGCATGGTGTTCCAGCGTTTCAACCTGTTCCCGCACATGACCGCGCTGGAAAACATCATCGAAGCGCCGATCCAGGTGCTCGGCACGCCGCGTGCGCAAGCGCTGGAACAGGCCCGTGGCCTGCTGGCGCGGGTCGGCCTGGCGGACAAGGCCAGCCATTACCCATCGATGCTCTCCGGCGGCCAGCAGCAACGGGTGGCGATCGCCCGCGCGCTGGCGATGAAGCCCCAGGCGATGCTGTTCGACGAACCCACCAGCGCCCTCGACCCGGAAACCGTCGGCGAAGTGCTGCAGGTGATGAAAGAACTGGCCGAGGAGGGCATGACCATGGTGGTGGTCACCCATGAGATGGGCTTCGCCCGTGAAGTGGCCGACCGCGTGGTGGTGCTCGATCAGGGCGAACTGATCGAGCAGGGCCCGCCGGAACAGATCTTCAGCCACCCCAGCCATCCGCGTACCCGAGCCTTTCTCAGCCGCGTGTTATGACTTTTTTTGAAGAGCCTTTGCCATGTTGAAATTTTCTGCTCACGAGTACCCTTATCCGTCGCAACGCCAAAGCGTCTTCGCCCGTCGCGGCATGGTCGCGGCGTCCCAACCGCTGGCCGCCCAGGCCGGGATCGAGATCATGCAAAAGGGCGGTAATGCCATCGATGCCGCCATCGCCACGGCGGCGGCGCTCACCGTGGTGGAACCCACCGGCTGCGGCCTGGGCGGCGATGCCTTTGCCCTGGTGTGGTGCAAGGGCCAGTTGCACGGCCTGAACGGCAACGGCCACGCGCCGGCCGCCTTGAACATCGAGGCGGTCAAGGCGGCGGGCCATGAGCGGATGCCGCTGTACGGCTGGACACCGGTCACCGTGCCCGGTTGTCCATCGGCCTGGGCGGAGCTGTCGCAACGCTTCGGCAAGTTGCCCTTTGCCGAACTGCTGCAACCGGCGATCAGCCTGGCGCGCGACGGTTTCCCCGTGTCGCCGGTGGTCGCCCATCAATGGCAGATCGCCCTGAATGAATTCAGCCCCCATCGCGACGCGGTGCTGGACGCCTGGTTCGACACGTTCCTGATCGACGGGCGCGCACCACAGGCCGGGCAGATCTTCCGCAACCCGGCCCAGGCCCACACGCTGGAAGAACTCGCCGCGACCCGCTGCGAAAGTCTCTATCGCGGCGCCTTGGCCGAGCGCCTTGACGCGCACTCCCGCGCCAGCGGCGGTTACCTGCGCGCCAGCGACCTCAAGGATTACCGCGCGCAGTGGGTGGCGCCGATCCATATCAATTATCGCGGCGTGGACGTCTGGGAAATTCCGCCGAGCGGGCAGGGGCTGGTGGCGTTGATGACGCTGAAGATCCTTGAAGGCTTCAGCTTCGATCACCGCGACAGCCAACAGACCTGGCACCGTCAGTTGGAAGCGATGAAGCTCGCCTACAGCGACGGCCTGCACTACATCACCGACCCCCAGCATATGCGTGTGGCGGTGGCCGATCTGCTGAGCGACGCCTACAGCACGCGCCGCCGCAGCCAGATCGGTGAACAGGCGCAGCCGCCCAAGCCCGGCGACCCCCACGCCAGCGGCACGGTGTACCTGGCCACGGCGGACGCCGAAGGCAATATGGTTTCGTTCATCCAGAGTAACTACCACGGCTTCGGCTCCGGCGTGGTGCTGCCCGACAGCGGCATCGCCCTGCAGAATCGCGGGCAGGAATTCAGCCTCGATCCGGCCCACGCCAACTGCCTGGCCGCGGGCAAGAAAACCTTCCACACCATCATCCCGGGCTTTCTCACCAAGGACGGCCAGGCTCTCGGACCGTTCGGCGTGATGGGCGGCTACATGCAGCCCCAGGGCCATGTGCAGATGGTGATGAACCTGGTGGACTTCGGCCTCAACCCCCAGGCGGCCCTGGACGCACCGCGCTGGCAATGGCTGGGCGACATGAAGGTCGGCATCGAACACGGCGCTTCGCGGGACTTGGTCAATGCACTGGCGCGGCGCGGGCATAAGGTGCAGACCGACAGCGACCTGACCGACTACGGGCGCGGGCAGATCATTCTGCGCGACCCGGTCAGCGGCGTGCTGTGCGGGGGGACCGAGCCGCGGACGGATTCGCATATCGCCGTGTGGTGAGCCGCTGATCGAGCCCAAGGGCGCGGTTTCACTGCGCCTGCCGGCTCAGCTTGACCAGCAGTGCGGCCATCAACAACAGTATCGCCATCGTCACCAGCACGACCACGAAGCCTGCATCAAACGCCGAACGGGCGAACGCCGTCAGCATGGTGGCGCCCTCGGGTGACAAGGTCTCGGCGACTTTCAGCGCGTCGTCGAGGCTCTCGAATGTCATGGGGTTTCGGCTCAGCCATGACGGGATCATCAGGCCTGTCGAGTACGCGTAGATCGCTGACAAGAGGCTGCCTGCCAGTGTCACGCCCACCGCACCGCCCAGTTCGAACGAGACTTCCTCAAGGGAGGCGGCCATGCCGGCCTTGTCGGCGGGCACGCTGAGCATGATGGTGCTCGAAGCTGCGGTCAGTGCCGCCCCCATGGTCAGGCCCAGCAGCGCCAGGCTGACGATTTGCAGCGGCACTGCGGCGTTGTACAGCGACACATAGGCCAGCATCGCGGCGGCTGACAGCAGCAATGTCCAGAACAGCATGCGTTGGTTGCCCAGGCGCGGCAGGTAGTAGCCGGCAAGCGGGCCGGCGACAAAGGAGCCCAGTGGCAGCGGCAGGATGAACAGCGCCGCGTCCAGCGGCGACAGGCCCAGCACCAGCTGCAGGCGCTGGCTGAACACCAGTTCCATGCCAATCAAGGCGGCGGCGGACACGAGCGCTGCAATCACGGCATTTCTGAATCCGGGCGTGCTGAACAACGACAGATCGAGCATCGGTTGCGTCGCTCGGCGTTGGCGCCGAATGAACAGCGTGAGGCAGAGCGCACCGAGTACGACCGCCACCAGCATGGCGTCGAAGGAGGGCAGGCGTTTGCCGAGTTCCTTGACGGCATACGCCATGCTGATCAAGCCGATCATCACCTGCAGCGAACCCAGCCAGTCCCAACGTCGTTCGGGGTTTCCCGGGTGGTCGGGGATCAACAGCACGCCGACGAGCAACGCCAGCAGCACAATCGGCACGTTGATCAGAAACACCGAGCCCCACCAGAAATGCTCCAGCAACAAGCCACCCACCACCGGCCCGAACGCCGCGCCCCCCGAGGCCACCGAGGCCCAGATCCCGAACGCCATGGCCTGTTCGCGCTCGTCGGTGAACGTCAACCGGACCAGGGCCAATGTGGCGGGCATCATCATCGCTGCGCCGACCGCCAGGAACCCCCGCGCGCCGATCAATACGCTGGCCGAAGGCGAGAAGGCTGCGATCAGCGAGCACAGCCCAAATACACTCAACCCCCCGATAAATAGCCGTTTATGCCCAAGGCGGTCGCCGAGCGTGCCCATACCCAGCAACAGCCCGGCGGCGATCAGCGCATAGATATTGATGATCCACAGTTTCTGCGACGCCGTCGCACCAAGCTCGCGCGTCAGTGTCGGCAACGCGGTGTACAGCACGGTCATGTCAATCACGATGAGCAGCAATGCGCTGGAAATAATGGCCAGGATCAACCAGCGTCGCGAAGCGGTCATGGGCAGGGCTCGATGGGTAAGGTGTCGAAGGCCGGCCACTGTAGCTCAGTTGCGCTGCATTGCCCCTCACACACGGAAATGGCCCACCAGGTTCTGCTGATGGTTGGCCATTTCATGCAGTGAGTCACTGGCCCTGGAGGCCTCGTTCATGCGCGTGCTGAGTGTTTCGCTGATGCCACGGATGTCACTGACACGCTGGCTGATATCGTCCACGACGGTGCTTTGTTCCAGGGCGGCGCTGGCGATCTGCTGGTTCATCTGCTCGATCACGTCCACGGCCTGGGAGATGTTCTGCAGCGCCGCACGCGTCTGTTGCACCTGGATCACGCTGCTGCCGGCTTGTTCGCGACTCAGTTGAGTGCTGTGTACCACCTCCTGGCTCAGCTGTTGCAACCTCTCGATCACGTTGCGCACCTGTTCGACCGAACTCTGGGTGTTGCTGGCCAGGTGCCTGACTTCATCGGCCACCACCGCAAAACCGCGCCCTTGTTCGCCCGCTCTGGCCGCTTCGATGGCCGCATTCAAGGCCAGCAGGTTGGTCTGTTGAGCGAGGGTGCAGATCACGTCCAGCACCTGGCTGATCTGGCTGCTGCTGTCGGCGAGGGCGTGTACCTGCTTGAGTGTGGCGTCCAGGCGCTGGTCGAGGTGTTCGATGTTGTGTACGGCGCTGGCGAAGACGGCCTGACCGGAGCGGCTCGCGCTTTCCGCGGCGCTCGCGGCGTCGGCGGCAGAGTGCGAGTGGCGCGCCACTTCCTGGGCACTGGCGCTCATTTCATGCAGCGCGGTCGCCGCCAGTTCCACTTCACGGTACTGGCGCTGCATGCCTGCGCTGACCTCCCGGGCAATGCCCGAGGACGTGTCGGCACTGGTGCGCGTGTCCCGCGAGGCGGATTGGATGTCGCGGATGATCGGCTGCAATTTGTCCAGGAAACGGTTGAAACCGTTGCTCAGTGCGCCCAGCTCATCGTGGCGAGCCACCGGCAGGCGCTGGGTGAGATCACCGTCGCCGTCGACAATCGCATCGAGCAGGCTGGCCACCTTCAGCAGCGGGCGCGTCACGCCGTAGGCCGCCAGCCAGATCAGCAGCATGCCCAGGCAACTGGCGAGCAAACCGAGGCCCAGGTTGAGCCAATTGGCCTGGCGGCGTTGGGCATCCAGTTCGCTCTGCATCTGCCGAACGGGGGCCTGCGCCACGGCTTGCGGCACCTTCAACTGCAACGTCCACGGTGGGCTGCCCGCCACGGTCTGGACGGCCTGACTGATGTCGATGCTGGCGCCCGAGACCTCGCCACTGCGCCCGGCCACCTGGCCCGAGTTTGCGACTATGCTGACTGCGCTGGCGCCCTGGTACAGATCCTGGCGCAGGTTGGCCGCGAGTTTCTGCAGGGTGTCGAGGCCGATGTCCATGCCGACCACGCCGATCGTCGTGCCGTTGGCGATCAGTGGAATCGAAATGCTGCTCATCAGGACTTTGCGGCCCTCCACCTCGCTTTCATAGGGCGCCACCACACAGGTGCGGCCCTGGGCCTGCGGGCAGACGTACCAGGCGTTTTCCGGCTCACTGCCCGCCGGCGCATGATTGGCGGTGATTTGCGGCTCGGTGAGTACTTCCTGGACCAACTGCCCCGGTTGGCTCTGCGACCAATACAGCGCGAACCGGCCTGTTTCGTTGCCTGCCAACGCACGTTGCGCGGTGAACTGCGCGTCGGCACCCGCCAGCGCATCGGGCAGCAACACCACGTACAGGCCGAGCACTTTGTCGCGCTTGAGCAGTGTCTGGCGAGTAATGTTCACCAGTGTCTCGCGCAGTTGTGTCGCCGAGAGGCGGCCATTGAGGGTTTGTTCGCGCAGTTGCAGGACCTGTTGCGCGAAGCCTTCGCCATACAGCGCCGTCTCATTGAAAAACCGCGCAACCTGCTGACCGTGGGCAACCGCCTGGGCCTGCAAGTGCTCCGTGGCCGCTTGCGCCAGCAACTGAGTGCTGCGTGCCTTGAGCAGTTCTGCACTTTGTTGATTCTGGTACAGCGAGGCGCCGGTCAATGCGGCGACAACGGCCAGCAGGCACAGCCCGCTCAGGAGTGTGATGCGCCATTGAATAGTCAGGTGAGCAAAAGGCATGGCTGGGGGTTCCTGCGCGTGAGGGCTCTATGGGCTGTAATAGCCTGGTGGGCGCCGTCGTTTCTTATTGTTGCTAGCCGACATCCGGGCATAGCACGGCGACCCTAGAGTGCAGGGATGAACATCCGGAGGGTTATCCCAAATCGGCGGGGAACGGTGCTGGACGCTGAACTGTTTTGGGGCGGTGCAGGCGATGCTACCGATTTGGGATAGCGAGGGGTTTGTAGGGGGGCATAGGATCGAATACAGCGTGCAAGCCAAAAAATAAAAGCGCTACCCGGTGCCGATAGAGCCTTGATCGGAGCCACCCCACAGCGACTGCCTCATACAATAAGGTCAATAACATGAGTGTATCTATTCAGGTCAACAGCTCCACGGAGTTGAAGCGAGGCGCCCTGGGTGTCGGCTTCATCATCTTTTTCGTGGTTTCGGCGGCGAGTCCGCTCAGTGTCATCGCCGGCGGTTTTCCGATTGGCATCATGCTGGGTAACGGTGCCGGCACCCCGGCGTTGCTGCTTCTCGCCTTGCTGGTGCTATTGGCGTTCTCGGTGGGTTACACCACCATGTCCCGGCACCTCACCAACGCTGGCGGTTTCTATGCCTTCACCTCGCGTGGCCTGGGCGGTTTGGCCGGGGGCTCGGCGGCGGTGTTGGCGATGTTTGCCTATAACATTCTCCAGATCGCCCTGTATGGCATGTTCGGCGGCGTGGTCAGCGGCACCATGGAGAGCGTGGTTGGCTTGGTGTTGCCGTGGTGGTCGTATTCGCTGATGGCGATGGCCAGTATTGCGGTCCTCGGTTATCGCAAGATTGATCTGTCGGCCCGGGTATTGTCGGTCGTGGTGATCGCGGAGTACCTGGCGATCCTCACCCTCGACTTCGCCATTCTCAAGAGCGGCGGTGACAGCGGGGTCAATCTCGACGCATTCAGCAGCCAGCATGTGTTCAGCGGTACGCCGTCGATCGGCCTGCTGTTCTGCTTCGCCGCCTTCATCGGCTTCGAGGCCACGACGATCTACGGCGAGGAAGCGAAAAACCCGCAGCGCACCATTCCGATTGCCACCTACTGTTCGGTGCTGTTGATCGGTGGGTTCTATGCGCTGTCGGTCTGGGCGATGGTGGTGGGCGTGGGCGCGGACAAGATCGTGCCGATGCTGCAGGCATTGCAGGACCCCACGACCTTTATCTACGGCATGTCCGATCACTTCGTCGGGCCATACCTGACCCAGATCATCCGCGTGCTGTTCATGGTCAGTATCTACGCCGGGCTGTTGGCATTCCATAACGCCGCCGCGCGCTACTTCTACGCGATCGGCCGCGACGGCCTGCTGCACAGTCTGCTGGGCACCACGCACCGCGTGCATCAGAGCCCGCATATGGGCTCGGCCTTGCAGAGCCTGATCGCGGCGGTGGTAGTGCTGATCTTCGCCGCCTTGGATGCGGACCCGATCCTGCAACTGTTCGCCTGGTTCTCCAACCTCGCCACCCTGTGCGTGATTTTGTTGATGGCGATGACCTCGGTCGCGGTGTGTGTGTATTTTCACCGGCATCCCGAGCTCAACGTCAGCGTTTTGCGCGGGCGCATTCTGCCGGGGATCTCCTGCCTGGCATTACTGATGGTGCTGGTACTGGCGGTGGCGCATTTCGATGTGCTCACGGGCGCCAGCAAGCTGTTGTCGTACAGCCTGTGCGCCGTCATCCCCCTGGCCCTGCTCGGCGGCATCTTTCTCGCCGCGCGCTTGCGCAAGGTATCGCCCCAGCGGTTCCTGGCGTTGGGCAGCCACAAGCTCTAAGGCATCAACCCGGTACAACTCTACTGCGAACTGTGCGCTTGTCGGTGTCCGACAAGGCGTGCCTGCGTTAAAGGAAAATTGCACATGCACCATTACACGATGCTGATCAACGGGGTTCAGGTTGCCGGTGAAAACGGGCAGTTTGACGTGATCAACCCAGCCACCGGCACCGCATTCGCACAGTGCCCGGCCGGTTCCCTGGCGCAACTGGACCAGGCGGTGGCGGCTGCCCAGGCGGCCTTCAAAACGTGGCGGCACAGCACTCACGCGCTGCGTTGCGAGCGCCTGCTGGCGATTGCCGAGGCGATCGAACAGGATGCCGACGCCCTGGCCCGGTTGATCGTTCTCGAACAGGGCAAACCGCTGGAGCTGGCGTTGTCCGAAGTCATGGGCGCCGCCGCGTGGACCCGCTATGCCGCCGCGCAACAGATCCCCGTGGAACTGGTGGAAGAAACCCCCACCCAGCGTGTCGAGTTGCACCGCAAGCCGCTGGGCGTGGTGGCTTCCATCACACCGTGGAACTGGCCGGTGATGATTGCCGTGTGGCACATCATGCCGGCGTTGCGTGCCGGCAATTGCGTGATCAGCAAACCCTCGAGCCTGACGCCATTGAGCACCTTGCGCCTGGTGGACATCATCGCTCGGCATCTGCCCCACGGGGTGATCAATTGCGTGACCGGTGAGCAAGGTTTCGGCAGCGCGATCACCTCCCACCCCGGTATCCAGAAGATCGTCTTCACCGGCTCGACCGCCACCGGGCAAAGCGTGATGCGCGGCGCTGCCGGCAACCTCAAGCGATTGACCCTCGAACTGGGCGGCAACGATGCCGCCATCGTACTGCCGGGCACGCCGGTGGAAGAGGTCGCCGAAGCGATTTTCCAGGCAGCGTTCCTCAACATGGGCCAGACCTGTGCGGCCCTCAAGCGTTTGTACGTTCATGAGTCCCAGTACTCGGCGTTTGCCGATGCACTGACGCGCATCGCCGCACGCCAGGTCGTCGGTGACGGCCTGGCGCCGGGGGTCACGTTTGGTCCGGTGCAGAACCTGGAGCAACTGCAACTGGTCGAGGCACTGGTCGCCGATGCGCGCGAACACGGCGCGCGGGTTTTGTGCGGCGGCGCGCGCCTGGAGCGTCCGGGGTTCTTTTATCCACCCACGCTGGTCGCCGATGTCACGGACGGCCAGCGGCTGGTCGACGAGGAGCAGTTTGGCCCGGTGTTGCCGTTGATCGCCTATCAGGATGTGGAAGACGTGCTGCGTCGCGCGAATGCGGGCGACATGGGCTTGGGCGGCTCGGTCTGGGGGCCGGACGTCGAACAGGCGACGGCGTTGGCCAGCCGTCTGGAAAGCGGCGTGGCATGGGTCAACTGCCATGCCCGCATCCAGCCGAACACGCCGTTCGGCGGCAGCAAGATGTCCGGGTTCGGTGTCGAGTTCGGCCTTGAAGGGCTGCTGGAATTCACCGGGCAACAGCTGTTGTTTGTCCACAACCGTGACGCTGAGTAAGGGCCTGAGCCATGTACGAAAAATACAAAACTGCGCAGAAGAAATTCTGGCATCCGATGAGTTCCAGCGCCCCGGCGCAGCGTGCCAAGACCTTGATCATTGCCCGTGGCGACGGCAACTACATCACCGACATCGACGGCCAGCGCATGCTCGACGGCGTGGGCGGCCTGTGGAACGTCAACATCGGGCACAACCGTGCGTCGGTCAAGGCCGCGATTGCCGCGCAACTCGACGAACTGGCGTATTACCAGACCTTCGACGGCATTGCCCATCCGCGGGTGTTCGACCTGGCCGAGCGGCTGACGTCGATGTTCGCCCAGGAGCAGATGACGCGTGTGCTGTTCAGTTCCGGTGGCTCCGATGCGGTGGAGACCGCACTGAAAATGGCCCGCCAGTACTGGATCGCCAGCGGCGAGCCGGGGCGCACGCGCTTTTTGTCCCTGCGCAACGGTTATCACGGCGTACACATGGGCGGCACGTCAGTGGGCGGCAATGGGGTTTATCACTACAACCACGGGCCGTTGTTGGCCGGATGCCATTTGCTCGACACCCCATGGTTGTATCGCAACCCTTGGGACTGCCGGGACCCGCAAGCGCTGACCGCACACTGCATTCGCCAGCTTGAAGATCAGATCGCCTTGCTGGGCGCGCAGACCATCGCCGCGTTGATCGCGGAACCGGTGCAAGGCGCCGGTGGCGTGATCGTGCCGCCGGACGACTACTGGAAGCGCCTGCGTGAGGTGTGCGACCGCCACGGCATTCTGTTGATCGCCGACGAAGTGGTCACCGGTTTCGGTCGCTCGGGCTGCATGCTCGGCAGCCGCGGCTGGGGTGTCGCGCCGGACATGCTGTGCCTGGCCAAAGGCATCACCGCCGGTTATATCCCGCTGGGCGCAACGATGTTCAATCAGCGCATCGTCGACGCGATTGAGCACGGCGAAGGCTTCAGCAACGTGATCATGCACGGCTACACCTACAGCGGGCATCCGACCGCCTGCGCGGCCGCCCTGGCGGTGCTGGATATCGTCGAAGCCGAGGACCTGCCGGGCAACGCCGCCAAGGTCGGCGGGCAATTGCTCGAACAGCTGCAAGCACTGACCGAGCGTTACGCCGTGGTCGGTGAAGTGCGCGGCAAGGGCCTGATGATTGCCCTCGACCTGGTGGCGGACAAAACCACCCGCGAACCGCTGAACCCGGCGGCCGGGCAGCCTTTGCGGATCGCTGACGCGGCACGCCGCGCCGGGGTGCTGGTGCGGCCGATCGGCAACAAAATCGTTCTTTCGCCACCGCTGACCCTCACGGGCGGGGAGGCCGAATTGATCGTCGCGGCGCTGGACACCGCGCTCGCCGCTTGCGGCTAGCCCTTGCGAGCCTGGCGCAGCGCGGCTGCGCCAGTGTTATGCGAATACCTAAGACAGCCTTTGAAGGTGCACCTCAAGGAGTTTCAACCATGCGGTATCCATCCCCTCCCTTTCGCCGCAGCACCCTGGCTGCCACATTGGCGCTTTGCGCCGTCGGCCAGGCCCATGCCTATGAGGTTTACAGCGACGAGAGCCGGCATCTGAACGCCGATATGACCGCCGTATTCGGTCAGTTCAACAGTCGCAAAAACTATGACGGCGCCCCGGGCGGTTCGACCTGGCGCGAAGGCTTCATCAAATACGGCTTGAGCGGCGACCAGGCCCTGGCAGGCAAAGGCACGGCCTATGGCGCGTTCGCGCTGGTCAGTTCCGCGACCTGGGGCGACGGTGATCCGGCCGGCAATACCCTCGGCACCGAACACACCACGAAAATTGAAGACGCTTACCTCGGTTGGCGTTCCGGCGACCTGTTTCCGGCACTGGGCAAGGACGGTGTGGATATTTCCGGTGGGCGCCAGGTGGTCAAGATCGGTCGTGGTTTCCTGATCAACGACGACGGGCCGAACCTGGGCAAGGGCCCGGCGGATGGCGCGCTGAACCGTGGCGGGGCCTTTTACCTGGCGGCGCGGCATGCCTTCGATCAAACCGCGGTCCTGCGCCTGGGCGGGCAGGAGGGCGTGCATGGCAGCGTGTTGTGGCTCAAGTCCGACAACCGCGCCCAGGCGGAAACCGAACTGGCCGCCGGCACCCTGGATTACACCGCCAAGCCCGGCACTCTGGGGTTGACCTGGGTGCATGGCATCGATGTGAACGAGCGCTGGGCCAGCGATTTTCAGCGCCAGCGCAAGGGTATGAACGTCTACAGCGTGCGCGGCGAAGGCGATGCCGGGCTGCCGAACGTCAGCCTGGCATTCGAGTATGCCTGGCAGGACAAAGACGCCGGGCCTGAAAAAGCCTGGTACGGCGAAGCCGGCTACACCTTTGCCGACATCGCCTGGGCGCCGAAGCTGACCTACCGCTACACGCGCTATTCGCAAAAATGGGACCCGCTGTTCACCGGGCTCAGCACGGGTTACGGCACCTGGTTCCAGGGCGAGGTGGCCTCCAACTATGCCGGCCCGTTCAACAGCAACACCGGTATCCATCACGTCGGTCTCAAGGCAACGCCATTGGAGAACCTGACGGTCGGCGCGCTGTACTTCGACTTCGACACGTTGCGCAAAAGCAATGCGCTGAACCTCGATGCGCGGGAGCTGGACGTCTACGTCGAGTGGGCCGTCAACCCGCACCTGATCGTCACGCCGCTGATCGGCCTCTACAAGCCGAAGCAGGACTCCACCAGCGGCGGCAACCAGACGGTCGGCAATGGCACCAACCTGTACAGCCAATTCACGGTCGCGGTGCCGTTCTGAGGTTGACGGCCGTCGCGTTCCTGACCCTCAGGACGCGGGGGCGCTCGGTGGGTTGCGCATGTTTTCGGCAATTCGCCGTGTGGTGTCCATCACCATTTCGATCACGGTTTCCTGACGTAGCAGCTTGAAGCTCTGGCTGCTGCCGACGGCGGACAGACTGCCAACCACCTCGTCCATATCCGGCCGGATGATGGGCGCGGCGATGCCGGTCAGGCCCAGGTTGAGTTCGTCGTGGGTCAGGCAGTAGCCGTCCTTGCGGATCTTTTTCGCGGCCTTGGAGAAGCTGGCCCAGTCGTATGGGCTGTCCGGGTCGTTGGCCATGTGTTCTTCGAACAGGCGTTGCAAGCGTCGACCTTTCTGAAAGGCGATCAGCACCTTGGATTGCGCGCCGCGAAAAAACGGCAGCGGGTGTCCGCGGCCAAAGGAGAAGTGGTAGGTGTCGCTGGGTTCGGCGATGTAGGTGTTGATGATGCGCCCGTCATAAAAAACGCTGGCGAACACGGCCAGGCCGGTCTGGGCGGACAGTTCGTGCATCAGCTCGCGCCCGGCGAGGAGGATGGGGTCGTACTGGCGCATCATCCAGTCCAGTTCGATCACGCGCGGCCCCAGGCCGTAGCTGCCGGCATCCACGCGGGTCAGCAGGCCGGCGTCACACAGGTCCTTGACGTAGCGATACACGGTGGCGCGCGACAGGCCCATGCGCTCGGCGATGGTGTCCGGATCGATCTTCAACGTCTGCGGACCGAACAGGTCCAGGACACTCAACAACTTGCTCAGACTGCTCATTTCGTTCCTAGAAAAGGGGATGGCACGCGGGTGAGCACTATAGGCACGCCCGCCCGCGCTGAAAAGACGGCCGGCCCGATGGGGGGCCGTCACGCCACCCTATCGCAGTTAAGCGAAAAAGCAATCGTCGCAGCACTTTTCATAACCGATTAATTGGCATTTATCTCATAAGTAGAGACAAATGGTAAAAAACAGCTTGTTTGATGTGTTTTTATGTGTGATAAATCTCATCAAAGAAGATGCTCAAGCGAGAGGGCTGATAATGAATGGTGCGCAACTGATAGTGAATGCGGCAGCGGCAAGCGGTATCGAGTACTGCTTCGCCAACCCGGGAACCACGGAGATCCCGCTGGTGGCGGCCATGGCCAGCGCGCCCGCCCTCAAGCCGGTGTTGTCGTTGTTCGAAGGCGTCTGTACCGGAGCGGCGGACGGTTACGGCCGCGTCGCCGGCAAGCCCGCGATGACGCTGACTCACCTGGGCCCGGGGTTTGCCAATGGCATCGCCAACCTGCACAACGCGCGGCGCGCCAACACGCCTATCGTCAATGTGATCGGTGACCACGCCTCATGGCACGTCAACTACGACCCGCCCCTGGCCAGCGATATCCAGGCCCTGGCCGGCACCGTGTCCGGTTGGGTTCGCACGTCGCGCACCGCCTCGGCGATCGGTGAGGACCTGCAGGAAGCCGTGCGTGCCGCCTGGCAAGCCAAGGGCCAGATCGCCAGCCTGATCCTGCCGATGGACCTGCAAGCCGCCGCGGTGACGCACAACGGTGTGTTCACGCGGATGCAGGCGCCGATCCGCCGCTTTGCCGGCGACCGTATCGAAGCGGTCGCGCAGGCCTTGCGTGATGGTCAGCGGCTGGTCTTCATCGTCGGTGATCAAGGCTTGTCGGTTGCCGGCCTGGAAGCGGCAGGGCGTCTGGCGCAATTGCCCGGCGTGCGGCTGTTCGCCGAAACCTTTCCCCGGCTCAGCTACCGGGGCGGCGGCTTGCCGGACCTGGACCGCCTGCCGTACTTCCCGGAAGTGGCCATCGAGATCCTCGAGCAGTACGACAAGGTGGTCTGTGCCGGTGTCCCGGAACCCATCAGTTACTTCGGCTACGAAGGCATTCCGTCGCGGCTGGCCGAACGTGAGCGCTTGCTGTCGCTGGCCGACGTCGGCGACGACGTGGCCGGGGCGTTGACCGCGCTGGCCGACGCGCTGAATGCACCGGCTTATGTGCCGACCCCGCGGGGGATCGAGCTGCCGCCAGGCGAGGCCGCGTTGACGCCGCAGTCGGTCGGCCAAGTGTTGGCCGCAGCGCTGCCGGACGACTGCATTGTCTCGGTCGAAGGGGGCACTTGCGGCTATCCGTTTTTCACCGCCTCCGCCAGTGCGGCGCGGCACCGTGTGTTGACCAACACCGGCGGCGCGATTGGCCAGGGCATTCCGGTCGGGTTCGGCGCCGCGCTGGCGGAGCCCGGTACCCGGGTGTTTTGCCTGCAATCGGACGGCAGCGCGCAGTACACCATTCAAACCCTGTGGAGCATCGCCCGCGAGCAATTGCCGGTGGTGATCCTGATCGCCGCCAACCACCGTTACGCGATCCTGCAGAACGAACTGCGCCGTTTCGGCATGACCGAACTCGACCCGCAAGCCCTCAGCCTGACCGTGCTGGACCGTCCGCGGATCGACTGGAAAGCCCTGGCCACCGGCTACGGCGTGCCGGCCCGTACCGTACACACCAATGCCGAACTGCAACGGGCGCTGGCCAATGCCGCCGCCGATGCGGGCCCTTGCCTGATCGAAATGGCACTGTGAAGGAGTCGATGATGAATCAGCTTGACGTGTTACCCGCCGTCCAGGCGTTCCTGTCTCAACCCGGCCGTCTGTTCATCGGCGGTACCTGGCAAGACGCGGCCAGCGGTCGCCGGTTTGCCGTGGAGAACCCCGCCACGGAAGAAACACTCACGGAAGTCGCGCGCAGCGACGAGCGCGATGTGGATGCCGCCGTAGCCGCCGCCCGCGCCGCATTCACGGGGGCTTGGGCGCAGCAGTCACCGGCCCAGCGCGGCGTGTTGCTGTTTCGCCTGGCGGACTTGCTCGACCAGCACCGCGAAGAGCTGGCGCAACTGATCACCCTGGAAAACGGCAAGCCGATTGCCAACGCACGCGCCGAGGCGGCCAGCGCGGCCAGCATCCTTCGTTACTTCGCCGGTTGGCCGACCAAGATCGAAGGCAGCACGCTGCCGGTATCGCCGGCCAGCGGCGCACCGATGCTCAACTACACGTTGCGCGAGCCGGTGGGCGTCTGCGCCTTGATCGTGCCGTGGAACTTCCCGTTGAACATGTGCGTGTGGAAGCTCGGCCCGGCGCTGGCCACCGGCTGTGTGGCGGTGCTCAAGCCCGCCGAGCAGACGCCGCTGGTGGCGATCCGGCTGGTGCAGTTGATCGAGGCGGCGGGCTTCCCGCCGGGTGTGGTCAACCTGATCACCGGCCTGGGCGCCGAGACCGGCGCACCGCTGGCGCAGCATCCTGACGTGGACAAGATCGCCTTCACCGGCTCGACCCAGGTCGGGCGGCTGATCGCCCAGGCGGCCACCGGCAACATGAAGAAGGTCTCGCTGGAGCTGGGCGGCAAATCACCGAACATCATCTTGCCCGACGCCGACATCGTGCGCGCCGCCAAGGGCGCCGCCGATGGGATTTTCTACAACCAGGGCCAGGTGTGTACGGCGGCATCGCGTCTGTACGTACACGCCAGCGTGCTGGATCAGGTGCTTGAAGAACTGCAGCGCCACGCTGCCGCCCATGTCCTCGGCAACGGCCTGGACCCGACCAACAGCATGGGCCCGCTGGTGTCCGCGCGGCAGCTGGATACGGTCAAGGGCTACCTGCAGCGCGGCCAGGAGGAGGGCGCCGAACTGATTTGCGGCGGCGGCCGCCCCGAGCACCTGGAACGCGGGCACTTCATCCAGCCGAGCGTGTTCCTCGATCGTGCCGAGCGTGCCTGCGTGGCCCGCGAAGAGATCTTCGGCCCGGTGCTCACCGTCATGAGCTGGACCGACGTCGATGACCTGGTGTTGCGCGCCAACGACTCGCCCTATGGCCTGGCCGCCGGCCTGTGGACCCGCGACTTGCGCTCGGCGCACCGCCTGGCGGCGCAGCTCCAGGCCGGTTCGGTGTGGATCAACTGTTGGAACGTGGTCGATGCGGCTTCGCCGTTCGGCGGCTACAAGCAATCCGGCTGGGGCCGGGAAATGGGCAAGAACGTTATCGACGCCTACACCGAGACCAAAAGTGTGTTTGTCGATCTCGGCTGAACAGAATAATCACAAGAGGAACTGCTATGGATCTGGAATTGAAAGGCCGCGTGGCAATCGTCACCGGAGGTGGCATGGGCATCGGCAAGGAAGTTGCGCGCTTTCTGTCCGAAGAAGGCTGCAAGGTGGTGATCTGTGCGCGGCGCATGGCGTTTCTCCAGCTGGCCGCCGAAGAGATCAGCGCGCAGACCGGCAACGAAGTACTGCCGCTGTTCTGCGACACCAACGATATGTCGGCCGTGTCGGAAATGGTCGCCGCCGCGCACAAGCACTTCGGCCGCATCGACATCCTGGTCAACGGTGCCGCGGCGCCGTCGGGCGTGGTGCGCAATGACATCGAGCATGCCGGCGACGACGAGTTGCTGTCGGACCTCAACACCAAAGTGATCGGCTACTTCCGCTGTGCCAAGGCCGTGACCCCGCACATGAAGGCGGGTGGCTTCGGTCGCATCATCAACATCGGCGGCCTCACCGGGCGCAGCAGCAAAGTCCTCTCGGGGATGCGCAACCTGGCGATCGCGCACATGACCAAAACCCTCTCCGACCAGTTGGGCGCGTTTGGCATCACGGTCAACCTGATCCACCCGGGCGTGGTCGACACCCCGCACATCCGCGAGCTGTACGAGCGCGAAGGGATCAAGCAGGGCAAGACCCCGGAGCAGGTCGAGCAGGGCTACATCGACGCAACGCCGATTCGCCGCACGCTGGCGCCCATTGAAATGGGCTGGCTGATCGGCTTCCTGGCGTCCCCCAAGGCTGGCGCGGTGACCGGTGAATCCATCGGCATCGACGGCGGCCTGACCCGTGGCATCTTCATCTGAGGAGTAACTGCGATGAGTAACGGAACCCTATTAGTCGCCACCGTCGGCCAGGCCGTGATCCGTAGCGCCGACGATGGCCGCAGTTGGCATCGTCTCGGCCTCGGGCAGGATCTGGAGTTCGATGCGATCACCCGTTCGCTGAGCTTTCACCCTGGCACGCCGGACGTGATTTATGCCGGCACCGACATTGGTTTGTGCGTCAGCCACGACACGGGCGGCCATTGGCAGCAGGTCGACACGCCGTTCAACGGGCAGACCGTGTGGAAGGTGGCGGTCGACCCGCAGGATGCTCTGCGGATATTCGTCGGCACCGGTGCGCCTTCGCGCGCCGAGCTATGGCGCACCCTGGACGGCGGCCTGAGCTGGGATCGCGCGCCGGTGGAAATCCCGGAGTTCTGTGATGGCGTCAGTCGTCCACGGTTGCTGGCCTTCGCCTACGACCCCACCGACCGCAACCAGGTGTGGTTCGGCCTCGAGGAGGGCGGGCTGTTCCATTCGCGTAACGGCGGCGAAAGCTGGATGCGCGTCGATGATCGGCTGCTGTGGGACTTCAACTCGGACATCCACAACATCCTGGTCCTGCCCAATCACGGTGAGAAAGTCATCGTGGTGGTTTGCGTCAATGCGGTTTACCGCAGCCTCGATGAAGGGCTGACCTGGACCGGCATCGTCGCCCGCGAAGCGTTTGGCCTGTACTACGCGCGCGCCATGAGTGCGCCATTGGGCACGCAGGATACGCTGTACCTGAGCATCTCCGACGGCACGCCGGGCACCACCAGCAAGATCCTGGTCTCCCATGATGCCGCGCTCAGTTGGCAGGTGTTGCCGCTGCCGCAACAGCCCAATTCCTGTGTGTGGGCTATCGCCTTCAACCCGGCGAACCCTCGGCAAATCGTGGCGGGCACCAAGTACGGCCATTTGTTCACCTCCGAGAACGGCGGTGACGGCTGGCAGAAGCAGTGGCGCGAATTCAGTGAGATCGCTGACGTGCTGTGGACCCCCGCCGTGGCGCAGATCAAGGCGGGGCATCAATCCATCGTCAAGAAAAACTGAGGTAGTGCGTGATGAAAGTCGAAGTCCTTCGTACTCACTTATCGCTATGGGTGAGTGATCCAGATGTGTCAGCACTTTGGTACGCCGACATCCTGGGTATGCACGAAAGTGCCCGTGGCGAGAGCTGGGTGATGATGGCGTTTGGCACCAAGCACCACGACATTGCGTTGATTCGTGCCGAACCCGGCGCCCATCAGGGCGGGTTGGGGTTGCAGCACTACGGATTGGAAATCGCCGGCGACATGACCACCCTGCGCCAGCTCTACGGCATGTTGCTGAGCAAAGGCGTCGAGGTGGTAAAAATCACCGATCACGAAATCGGCCATGGCGTGTATTTCCACGATCCGGATTGTAATCGCATGGAATTCTTTCTCGAGACCGAGCACGACGACGCACTTGGCAAGGCCCGCTTCAAGGCCGCCGGCGCGCCGAGCCGGAATTTTAAACTCGACCCACTTTGAATAGAGGCAGCTCTGATGAAAACCGCGAATTTCGCCAGCTATCACATCCGTAAATGGTACAGCTTCATTGAAGAAACCCTGGCCAACGAAACCGGCCAGTTGGCCGATGGCGAACCTGTGTACAAGTACGCCATCGCCGCAGTGATTGCCAACCCCTATGCCGGCCGCTTCAGCCAGACGCTGGATGCATTGGTGGACGACTCGCCGTTGCTGGGCGAAGAGTTCGGCCGGCGCATCAACGCACTGGCCGGCGAGCACGAGATTGTCAGCTACGGCAAGGCTATCCTGGTGGGCACCGAGGGCGAGTACGAGCACGGCAACGCGTTCCTGACCAACCCTGCCGCCGATCCGATCCGTGTCGCGCTGGGTGGTGGCAAGTCGTGGGTGCCGTCCACTGGCAAACGTGGCGGTCCGGGTTCGACCATTGACGTGCCATTGGCTCACAAGGACGCGCTGTATGTGCGCTCCCATTACGACAGCATGTCGCTGATGTTCGGTGACGGTCCTTCGCCGGACGAGATCGTTGTGATCTGGGCCTTCGCCACGCGCGGACGCCTGCATGCACGGCTCGGCGGTTTGCAGGCGGCGGATGTGCAAGGTCTCGACGGGCTGCACTGAGCCCGGGCGCAAGGCCTTGCGTGGCATCCGATCAAAACCACAACAAGAAAGCGGTGACTAGCGATGAAGCAGGACAAAACCCAGGTGGTCATTGTCGGCGGCGGCCCGAACGGGATCACCGCCGCACACTATATGGGGATGTACGGTATCGACTGCGTCGTCCTTGAACTGGCCGACGGCATCCTGCCTTATCCCCGCGCAGTCGGCATGGACGATGAAGCGCTGCGCGTGCTGCAGGGGATCGGCATTGCCGAGCTGGCCGCACGTGACATGATCTGCGATGTACCGCTGCGCTATTACAACGCGCGTGGCGTGTGTTTCGCCGAGGTCAAGCCGAGCGTCGCGCAGTATGGTTGGCCGATGCGGAACATCTTCATGCAGCAATTGCTCGAAGGCACCCTGCGCGAACATCTCGTGCAGCACGCCAGCGTCCAATTGCGCCAGGGCCATGAACTGCTCGAACTGGAGCAGGACGAGCAGGGCGTGACCTTGCAGGTGCGCGATGCCCACGGCGAGCTCTACCAATTGCAGGCCGACTATGTGATTGGCGCCGACGGCGGGCGTTCCACCGTGCGCAAACAGTTGGGCGTCGAACTGCTCGGGCTCACGCATCCGCGCAAATGGGTGGTGGTCGATACGGCCAACGACACCCTGGATGCGCCGTACACCGCCCTGCATGCCGATCCGCAACGGCCCTTCGTGTGCATCTACCTGCCTTATCAGCAGCGGCGCTGGGAGTTCATGCTGCTGGAGGGCGAAGACGAAGCGAAGATGTGCGACGAGGCGACGATTCGTGAACTGATCCGCGGCCATATCGGCGCGGCCGTGGATCAGTTGAACGTCATCCGGATCCGCGCTTACACCCACCACTCCCGCGTTGCGGCGCGGTTCGTCCAGGGGCGGGTCGCGCTGGTCGGCGATGCGGCGCATATTTCGCCGCCCTGGGCCGGGCAGGGGCTCAATTCCGGCCTGCGCGACGTGGCCAACGTGGCCTGGAAACTGGCGGCGATCATTCAGGGCCGCGCGGCGCCGTCGATCCTCGCCAGCTACGACCAGGAACGCCGCGGCCACGCCACCGAGCTGGTGGCGCTGGCCGACAACATGGGCGCCGTGCTGGGGTTGACCAACCCGCTGATGGCCGGCGTGCGCGACTGGCTGTTCCAGGCGGTCAACAGTGTCGACAACCTGCGCTCGCACCTCTTGGAATTCAAGTTCAAACCCAAGGCCACCATCACCCAAGGCCTGGTCTATCACGAGCGTGCCGAGCTGCGCGAAGACGATCTGGTCGGGCAACTGTTCGTGCAGCCTTATATCGAAGATGCCCAGGGCCAACGTCGGCGCCTCGACGACATGCTGGGCAACTCGTATGCCGTGCTGGGTTACCGTACCAATCCCCGGGCGCCACTGAGCGAGGACATGGCCGCGTATTGGGCGCGTTGGAACACGCGCTTTATCCAGGTCAACCGTTCGCGCAGCGGCGTGGGGCGCAACCAGCCGCTGACGGCGATGGACGCGATCAGTGTGGAGGACGTGGATAACCGGCTGGGCGAGTGGTTCTCCAAGGTGCGCGACTGCATCGTCGTGGTGCGTCCGGACCGCTTTGTCGCGGCCATTACCACCCCAGAGCGGCTGGACGGTGTATTGCGCAAGCTGGCGGAGCAACTGTCATGAGCACGCCCGACGATGTACTCGGCCAACTGCGCCAAGCGAGGCTCAGCGCTCATGCCATAGCGCCTTTGGCACCGCAGGCGCTGGACCGGCAGCAAGGCTACGCGCTGTTGCGCCAGACCCTGGAGCGACGCGTGGCCGCCGGGGAGAAACCGAGCGGCTGGAAGGTCGCCTTCGCTGGCCGAGCCGCGCAAGCACGCTTTGCTCTCGACGAACCGGTGTACGGCGGCCTCACGGAGGCGATGCAGGTTGAGCCGGGGAGTGCGGTGCCGTTGGCGCGGCTGATCCAGCCCAAGCTGGAGGTCGAACTGGCGTTCGTCTTCGGGCACGCGTTGGCGCCGGGGGACTACCGCGACCAGGACATTCTGACGGCCATCGCCGAGGTGTCGCCCGCGTTCGAAATCGCCGACTGCCGGTGGCAAGGCTGGCGTTTCGGGCTTGGCGCCTTCCTCGCCGATAACGCGGCGGCGGGGCTTTACTGTGTGGGGCCGAGGTCGCCGTTCGAGCCGCAACAGCATACCTGCGTGCCCTATCGTCTGGAGCACGAAGGGGTTCACCTGGGCAGCGGCGATACGCAGGCTCGGGAAGACAACCCCCTGTTCAATCTGTGCTGGTTGGTGCGCCGGCTCCTGGCGGACGGTCACCGTATCGAGGCTGGGCAGGTGGTGCTGTCGGGCGCGTTGCTGGCACCGATCGATATACAGCCGGGAACCTATCGTCTGCAGATGCTTGGCACGGAACTGGCTTTGGTTTTCCAGGCGGACACTGTGCCCGTGTGAATGCCAGCTGCCGTCAGGGATGACTGAGCCCCCTTCAGGCCAATGACCAGACACAGGCCGCCGAGGAACGACGAATATGCTCGCTGAAGTCCGAACCTTCAATGATCCTCAACAGCACGCCGGCTCGATCCAGGGCTGGCAGCAGATCTACGACCAACTGGGCCGTGGCTGCCTCACCAGTGAACTGCGCCAGTTGTCCTGCGATCGCTTCCAGATTTTCCAGGAGGTGCTGGACAAGCGAGTGGTGCAGCATGGTTCCTCGCCCAAAGGCCGGTTGTGCGCCGCCATGTCATTGGGCAGCTCGCCGGTGGTGCAAGGGCAGCAAGTGGACGCGCAGAGCGTGGTGCTGCTGCGCGATTCGGAGGAGTTCGTATTGCATGCTCCGGAAGGTACGCATTTTTTCGCGATCAACGTCGACGCGGTACGCTTTGCCAAACTGGCGGCTTTCGAATTATCCGGCGAGCAGCTTAAACGCCTGACCACCGTGTCTCAGCTGCGTGTGGATGAGGCGTTACTGCTGCGTATACACCAGCGTATTCACCCGTTGTTTCGTCACCTTTTGGAACATACCGACGCGATCAGCGCCGTTTCGGAAAAGATCCTGGAAGATGAGCTGCTCGGCACCTTCCTGGACCTGTTCACCCATGCCAGCGACGAGGTGCGTTGCCGGCGCGGCAATTTCGCCGTCAGTGCCTACCTGGTCCGGCGTTGCCAGGAGTTGATCGTTGCCAGCGGCGATACTCCATTGAGCATCCTCGATCTGTGCGAGCAATTGCGCGTCAGCCGCAGGACCCTGCAGAACAGTTTTCAGGCGGTGACCGGCCTGCGCCCGGTCGAGTACCTGCGCAATCTGCGCCTCAACGCGGTCCGGCGGCGGTTGATCGCGACCGCGGCCAGCGAGAAAAACGTCGGTGAGGTCGCCGTGGCCATGGGCTTTTTTCACCTGAGTCACTTCGCGGCGCATTACCGCGAATTGTTTGGCGAGTCGCCCTCGGAAACGCGCAGGGCCGAGCGCTGATGCGTGATCAGTCCGCCGCTTCGCCAAGCCCGGGGTTCACGCGCTTGCCGATGTCCTTGAGCCGCGCCAGTTGGTCGATCATCGAGGGGGCTTCATCCAGGCAACTGACGAAAGTCCACAGGTAAGTCATCACCGCATAGATATGCCCGGCTTTTACGGCCGGCGACAATGCCAGTTGCGTGATGGCAACCACAAACAGCAGCGCCGCCAGGATGCCAATGAACAGGAAGGCGATGGCCTCACGGTCCGACAAGCGGATGCGCAGTCGCGACAGCAGGTGATAATGACGGTGCAGGGTATGCGCGCCGACGGCTTCCACCATGCCGATTTCCTTTTCCAGGCGATTGTTCAAGCGCTCATGCAAGCGCTGGTTACGCCGGGCGAAGCCGGGCATCACGGTGACGCACAGCAGCAGCGCGAGCAGGCATGCCACGCCAACCCATGGCTCGATCACCAGCAACATGCCGGCCGCGCCAATGATCGAGACCAGCGCGGTGGCGATGATCGGCACGTGCTTCTCGAAAAAGTCGACAAAGTCCCGCGCCAGCACCACCCGCGCCGCCGCCTTGGACGTGCTCTGGCGTTCCAGGCGCTGATTGAGGATCACCGGCACCGCAAGATCGGCGTAGATGCGCGTAAAGGTGCGCGTATCCAGCGCGCGCCGCGCCGCCCCCACCACCCAGAACCCCAGCACCACGCCGGCATAGAGCAATGCGCTGGCGGCATCGCCACGGATGATTGAGTCCACGGCAAACCCGGCAAACAGCGGGTAGGCGAGCAGCAGTGCATTTTCCAGCGCCACCAGCGACAAGGTCGCGAACAGCTTGCCGGGGTAGGCCCTGGCAATGGCCTTGAGGGTCTGGCTGGCGGATTGCTGACCGAGCTTTTTGCTTTCTTCGAGCACAATCCTAGGGGTTACGGACGGCATGGGCCACCTGTCGAGCGCATCATGGGAGGATAGATACCGCGGGCGACGCCGAGCAGATAGCGCGCCTCCTCGGTCATCAATAACAAATTGATCTGCACTTCTTCGATAACGATTTCCAGGGCGATCAATATGCAAATGGCCGGCGCTGCAATCAGCCAGTGACAATAAGACTGTGTGATCAACGACGCGCACACACCCATCAACCACAACGCCAATACGCAATGCGGCGCGTACTTCTGCAGGGGAATCCAGAAGCGCTGCAACTTTCGCAGTTTGAGTGTGTAGAGCGTCAGTGACGCTTCCAGCTGTTTGGAGTCAACAAGGGGGCGAGCGGAATGCAGAGTCGGCATAACAGTTGTCCGCGTAAAACATTGAACGTCATTTGCCAGGTGTTGCTTCATTGTCCCGGCGCCCGTGGCCTGGAAGGGTTTGATTGAACCAGGCAAGATTGATTGCTGTGACTTCGACCCATTCGCCCTGAGTTGGCATCCTTTCGCAGCTCTTGAACGCGATACAACGTCCTTGTGAGTTCAATAAGGCAAAGTGGCGATATTTCGTGGCTCTATTAACTATAAAAATAGAGAGGCGCATGCCATCACCTTTGTCGGTTTGAATATTCAAGCGGGTTTGGCGTTATATGCAGTTACACCTCAGTAGACTCCGTGTAGGTATCCAGGCTTTGCGTTGTTGTTGGCCAACTGAGTTCAAACACGGTGCCGCCATTAATCGATGTCCGACAGCTCACCGTGCCGCCATGGGCGATGGCAATCGCGCGCACCACGGCCAGGCCCAGCCCACTGCCTCCCTGGGCACGGGAGCGAGAACTTTCGCCGCGCTGGAACGCATCGAAAATATGCGTCGCGAACGCATCATCCACCCCCGGCCCCTCATCCGTGACTCTCAGGAAGTTGCGCGAGCGTTGGCTGCCGAGTTGCACCCAGACGTTGCCCGGCGTCGCATGCCGGCGGATGTTGTCCAGCAGCGCCAGCAACGCCTGGCGAATCCGCGCGCGGTCACAGCGTATCGGGCCTTTGAGCAGGTCCAGGTGCAGCACGAAGCCGGCGCTGCGCAAGCTCGATTCGAACAACCGTGCTTCGGCTTCCAGGTCGGCGGCCAGGTCGGCGTAGTCGGGTTCGAGCTTGAGGTAGCCGCTGTCTCCCAGGCCGACCACGCGCAAGTCTTCAACCAGGCGCGTCAACCCTTCCACTTGCGTCAGCAGGCTATAGAACTGCGCGGTGTCCGGTTCGAACACACCTTCGGCCAGCCCCTGCAGGCGGCCGCGCAAGATGGTCAGCGGCGTGCGCAACTCATGGGCGATCGCTGCGTTCCAGAACGCCTGTTCTTCGGCCATGCGTTTCAATCGGTTGGCCATGCTGTTGAAGTCATCCACTAATAAGGCGGCTTCGCCCAAGGATTGATCCGGCGCCACTGCGCGGGCATCCAGGTCGCCATCGGCCAGCCTGCGCAGGCTGGCCGCCACCGAGTTCAAGGGCATCAGAATGCGCCGGGACAACTTGATCGCCGCTGCGACGCCGACGCCCAGGCTGACGCAGGTGATCAGGCTCATCCAGGCCCACTCCATGCCGCTGGGCAGCCACTCATCCATTTCCGCGTCGCTCAGCGGAGCAAACGACCACAGCAACCCATAAAAGACATAGGTCCCGACAATCGCCAGGGTTATCACACACAGGACCACGGCCGACATCGACAGGATAATCTGCCGACTCAAGCTGTTGGCGCCTTTCATGGCAGGCTCCCGAACCGGTAGCCGACCCCGCGGATACTGGCCGGTACGCCTTGCAGTCCGAGGTCCTCGATTTTCCTGCGCAATTTGCTGATATGGCTGTCGACCGTGCGCTCCAGGCTGTCGCTCTCGGGCGAACAGAGGGCCAGCAACTCGGCGCGGCTGAACACGCGCCGGGGCGCCTTTGCCAATTGCGCGAGTAACTTGAATTCGGTCACGGTCAGGTTCAATGGGTGTTTCTGCCCATCGATGCTGACGCTCACGTCATGGTTGTCGATGTCGATTTCGAAGGCGTCCACGCGCAGCACGCTGCGCCCCGTCAAATAGCCATTGTCGATGCAGCGGCGCAGCACCGCCTGGGTTCTGGCGACGACCTCGGCCGGGTTGAACGGCTTGACGATGTAATCGTCGGCGCCAATACGCAGCCCCATGAGTTTGTCCACGTCCTGGTCCTGTGCGGTCAGCATGATGACCGGCGTGTTGCCGCGGTGACGAACCTCCGCCAGTACCATCCAGCCATCCAGTTTCGGCATCAGTACATCGAGCAGCACCAGGTCGGGCTTGAGCGTTTGATGCAGTTCGAGTGCGCGACGGCCATCCTGCGCATGCGCGGTTTGAAAGCCGGCGCGTTTGAGATAGGCCGTGAGGATATCGGCGATTTCCGGTTCGTCTTCGGCGATCAGGATCAGTGCCTGATTAGCGGTTGATGCAACGAGTGATTCGGTCATGTTCTGCTCGGTCGATGTGCCCTGTGCTACCGGGCCATGCTGCAACGGCGCGCGGTTTTCTGGCAACGGGTTGGATGATGCACGGCAAGCATGCACTTTCAGCGTAGGTTTTATGGAGAAATGATGGAGACGCAGGTTTATTTTTCGTCGCGCGGGGGAGGGGGGTGAACGCTGCCTGATGCGGCGCGTTCAGGCGAAGCTGATGCGGTCGCTGTAGGCGTTCTGCACAATCTTGCGCTGGTAGTCACAGGGTGTCGTACTGACCAGCTTCTTGAAGTCGCGCAGGAAGTGTGACTGATCGGAGAAGCCCAGGTCCAGCGCCAGTTCCGAGAAGGATACATCGTGCTGGGTGTTCAATGTTTCCAGGGCCGCCTGGCAGCGAATGATGCGGCAAAAGATCTTCGGCGACATGCCGGTGTCCTGGCTGAACTGGCGATGGATGGTGCGGCTGGTGTAGCCGCTGAGGTCTTCAAGCTGCTGAATGCGCAGGTCACCGCGATGCACCAGGGCCTGTTGAATCACCATCGCCGTCAGTTTCGAGGTCCTGCCCATCAGGCGCGGGGCCAGGTAGTCATTGAACAGCCTCATCTGCTCTTCCAGCCGTGGGGTTTGCACGATGTTCTCGAACATGCGCTGGGCAAACCCCGAGACCTTGAGCAGATCCAGCTCCTGTTCGGTCAGGTCCGCGGCCAGCACATTGATGAAGCCTGGAATGACCCCCGGTGAAAAGCGCACGCCAAAGTAGTGATGATGCTGGTGCAGTTCGACGCGCTGCGCCTCCAGCGGCGTGCCGCAGATTCGCACGGTGGGACGTGTGGCATCGCAGTCGAAAACGATGTCCACGCAGCCATCCGGCACCGCCAGCACGTCGGTCGATTGGGCGACATCGAAGGCATAGAAATGCGAGATCGCCGGGTGTTCGGAAGGCATCACCGAATACCGCGATGAGTTGAGTACGAACCAGGGCTGTTCGTAGGCGGTTGGGTGCCGCGGCCTCGGCGCACACAGGTTGACCATGACGGAACCTTCGATTGGCAATATGCGCGAATATTCAGGCATTTATCGCGCCAACTCAGGTGCCCGCGGCAAGCGCCGATGTCCGAAATTTACAATACCGCCGATAAGCCCAGCCCGATACTCGGACTCGACAGCGTGGGAGCCGCGCCTACCGCAGCGATATCACCTTCAGCCCGAGAATAATTATGTCCACGACTACAAAAATAGACTTCATCTACCTGTCCGAGCAGGACATGATCCGCGCTGGCGTCACCGACATGCTTGCCTGTGTCGACACCATGGAAGAGATGTTCGGCCTGCTGTATATCGGCGACTACCGCATGGCGGGCCCGAACAACGATTCCCACGGCGCGATGGTGATTTTCCCCAAGGAATCACCATTCCCGAACATGCCCAAACCCACCGCTGACCGACGCATGATGGCGATGCCGGCCTACCTGGGCGGCAACTTCTGCACCGCCGGCGTGAAGTGGTACGGCTCCAATATCGCCAACCGCGACAAAGGCCTGCCGCGCTCGATCCTGATGTTCACGCTCAACGACCCCGACACGGGCGCACCGCTGGCGCACATGTCGGCCAACCTGCTGTCGGCGTATCGCACCGGCGCGATTCCCGGCGTGGGCGCGCGCCACCTGGCCCGCAAGGATGCCAAAGTCGTCGGCCTGCTGGGCCCGGGGGTGATGGGCAAGACCACGCTGGCCGCTTTCATCGCGGTGTGCCCGCAGATCGATACCTTGAAGATCAAGGGGCGCGGCGAGAAAAGCCTCAACGATTTTATTGCCTGGGTAAAGCAAACCTACCCACAGGTGACCACGATAAAAGTCGTCGACACCCTCGAAGATGTGGTCCGCGACGCCGACCTTGTTACTTATTGTAGCTCCGGTGAGGTCGGCGACCCCTCGAACTACCCAATCGTTAAGCGTGAGTGGGTCAAACCGGGCGCCTTCATGGCGATGCCGGCGTCCTGCTCCCTGGATGAAGGCATGGAGAGCTCCGAGGTGCGCAAGGTGCTGGATAACACCGGCCTCTATGAAGCCTGGTTCGAAGAATTGCCCAAGCCCGCGCACCACTGCGTGCCGGTGATCGGTGTGCGGTTCATGGACATGATCGCCGAAGGCAAGATGCAGCGCGACGAGCTCGAAGACATCGGCAAGATCGTTGCCGGCGATGCCCAGGGCCGCCGGAACGATGAAGAGATCATCATCATGTCGGTGGGCGGCATGCCCGTGGAAGACGTGGCCTGGGGCACGGTGGTGTACCGCAATGCCATCGCAAAAGGCATCGGCGTGAAACTGAATCTGTGGGAAACCCCCGCGTTGCGCTAAGCCACCCTTATCCATCTGAAGAGGCAACGACATGACCAAAATCATCAAGCTCAAGACCGGTTCCCCGTTTGAAGACCAAGCCAGCTATTCACGCCTGGTGGTGGTGGACAACTGGATCTATGTCTCCAATACCGCAGGCCGCAACCCGCAAACCAAGTTGATCCCCGAGGACATCCTCGAACAGACGCATCAGGTATTCGCCAACATCGAAACGGCCCTCGCCGCCGTCGACGCCAGCCTGGCCGATGTGGTGTGCTCGCGGGTGTTCATCCAGGACCCCAAGGACGTTCCGGCGGTCATGGGCCTGATCGGCGAGAAGTTTCGTGGTGTCGATCCGGCAAGTACCGTGACCTGCCCGCCGTTGGGCTCGACGGTCTACAAGGTGGAACTGGAAGTGACGGCCTATCGCAACGCCTCCAAGGCGCAGGTCGAAGTCATCCGCCTGTCGCAATGACCGCTACGCGGCCGTGCGCTTGCGCGGCCGACCTCAATCGCTCACAGAGTCTTGATCATGGCCCCGACTATAGCGCCCGTGAACACGTCAACCACGTTCCCCTTCGCGACGTCCGTCGTCATCATTGGCGGCGGGATTATCGGCTTGACGGCTGCGCTGACATTGGCCGAACGCAATATCGCGGTGGTGGTGCTGGAAAAAGGCCGTATCGCCGGCGAGCAGTCCTCACGCAACCTCGGCTGGGTACGCAAGACCAGCCGGCACGCCGCCGATATCCCCTTGGCCCTCGCCGCAGATCGCTTGTGGGCGCAGATGCCTGAGCGGGTCGGCGCCGACGTCGGGTATCGGCAAGAGGGCATCATGTTCCTGGGCGGCAACGAGGCGCAGATGGCGATGCATGAAAGCTGGCTGAAATCGGTCGAACATCTGTCCCTCGACTCGCGGTTGCTGAGCCAGCGCGAGATCGCGCAACGGGTGCCGGGCGGCGTGGCTGACTGGGCCGGCGGTATCTTTACGCCATCCGATGCGCGGGCCGAGCCGACCCTGGCCAGCAGTGCGATCGCCAAGGCGGCCATGGCCAAGGGCGTGGTGATCATCGAGCAGTGTGCGGTGCGTACACTGCAGATGTCCGCCGGTAAGGTCAGTGGGGTGGTCACTGAAAAGGGTGAGATTCGCTGCGATCAGGTATTGCTGGCCGGGGGGATGTGGTCGCGGCGCTTTTTGGGCAACCTCGGCGTGGCGTTGCCGACCTTGGCCTTGACCTGTTCGGTGCTGCGCACGCATCCGATGGATGGGCCTACGGAAATCGCCGTAGGCGCGCCGGACTTTTCCTTTCGCAAGCATAAGGACGGCGGTTTCATCATTACCCAACGCGGCAAATTGGACGCCTACCTGACCCTCGATCACCTGTTGCTCGCCAAGCAATACATGCCGCAGTTTCGCGCGCAGCGCAGCGTGTTGAACGTGTCGCTGGGCAAGTATTTCTTTAACGACCTGGCGCTGGCCCGGCGTTGGTCGGCCGACAGTGTCAGCCCGTTCGAACGGGTACGGGTGCAGGACCCGGCCGCCAACCCGCGGCTCAACAACGATGCGATGAACAACCTCAAGGCCGCCTGGCCGGTATTCGAGCAGGCGCGGATTGCCCAGGCCTGGGCGGGCACCATCGACGTGACGCCGGACTCGAACCCGGTGATTGGGCCGGTCGCGCAAATTCCCGGGTTGACCGTCGCCACCGGTTTCTCGGGGCACGGTTTCGGTACCTCGCCGGCGGCCGGCCATCTGGCGGCGGATATCGTCAGCGGGCATACCCCGATCATCGATCCGAGCCCGTATCGTTTCGATCGTTTCTAAGCCGGCCCAAGCCCAGCCTTCATGGAGCACAACGATGTCGCCTGCCAGCTGTTTTTTTACTAATCGCACAGGCTTGCGCCTGCATTTTCTGCAATGGGGCGCGCCGAGCGGCGTGCCTCTGGTTCTGCTGCACGGCTTGCGGGCCTATGCGCAGACCTGGGAGTCGCTGGTGCAGGCGTTGGGCCCTGGTTACTGCGTTTACGCCCTGGACCAGCGCGGTCGCGGGTTGAGCGATTGGGCCACGCCGAGCAGCTACCACACGCAATCTTATGTGGAGGATGTGGAGGACTTTGTCGCCCACCTCGGTTTGCAACGCTTCGTGTTGCTGGGGCATTCGCTGGGTGGCGCCAATGCCCTTGAATATGCACGGCAAAACCCAGGGCGTTTGCACGGGCTGATCATCGAAGACATCGGTCCCGGCTCTTCGAGCCAGGGCGACGGCGCGGCGCGTATTCGCCGTGAAATGAGCCAGACGCCGTTGCACTTCGACAGCTGGGCGAGCGCCCGCGCTTTCTGGCAGGCGTCGCGCCCGGGTTTGTCAGAGCAGGGCCTCGCTTCCAGGCTGGCGCATTCGATGAAAGCGCACGAAGGGCTGATCAGCTGGCGGCACGATCAGCAAGGCATCGCCGAGGCGCGCCTGAGCATCGAGCCGACCGACCTGTGGCCGGCGGTGCGGGCCTTGGACTGCCCGACGCTGTTCATTCGTGGCGGGCGTTCGGACTTCCTGCCCACCGCGACGCTGCAGGCGATGCGTGACAGCAATCGGCAGGTGCAGACGGTGGAAGTCGCGCACGCCAGTCACTATGTCCACGACGATCAGGGCGAGACGTTCAACCGGCTGGTCGCTGACTTTCTCGCCAGCCTCACGACTCCCGGCCCATGAAGGCAAGCGCCAGCACTGCCGTGGCAGGCGGCCATGGCAAAAGCGAACCACTCTAACGAGTGGTTTTTTTTGCCTGGATTTTTACGCGGTTGATACAAAGCTGATACGCGAAAAGCAGTTAATGAGAATACATGTCATACGCGAATGGTTTGGTATATCATGCGCCGCGAATTCTTGGCAGGTTTGCCTGCGCGTCGGCTCATTCATGAGGTCCAACATCCATGCGTCACACCCTGATTTCCCTCTGCGTGCTTCAGGCGTTTACTCCTTTTGCCTGGGCGCAGGTTGCCGCCTCTGAACAACCCAGCCTCGAGTTGCAGGCGACCACGGTCACCGGCGAAATGGACTACGAGACGGCTCAAGGGCCGGTCAAGGGCTACCGCGCGACACGTTCAGCCAGTGCGACCCGTACCGACACTTCGATTCATGAAACGCCGCAGTCCATCAGCGTAGTGCCCAAGGACGTGGTCGAGGACATTGGTGCGACTCGCCTGCAGGAGGCCCTGGACTACGCGGGCGGCGTCGGCCGGGCGAACAACTTCGGCGGGCAAGGGCTTACCAGCTTCACCGTGCGAGGCTTTACCACTGCCGAGTTCTACCGCAACGGTTTCCCGATCAACCGCGGCTACCCGAGCATGCCCGACGCCAACAGCATCGAGCGCCTTGAAGTGCTGCGCGGGCCGGCGACCATGCTGTATGGCCGTGGCGATCCCGGTGGCACCTTCAACGTGGTATCCAAGCAGCCGCTGGCCGAGCCCACGGTCACGCTGGGTAGCCAATTGAATGATCAGGGCATGAAGCGCGGCACCCTCGATGCGTCCGGCCCGCTGGATGAGCAAGGCGCGCTGGCCTATCGTCTGAACGTGGTGGGCGAGGGCGGCGACACCTTCCGCGACCATGTCTCGAGCGAACGCTACGGCGTGACCCCGGTGTTGACCTGGCAGGCCAATGACGCCACCAAGGTGATCTTCGAAGGCGACTTCATGCGTAACAATCGCCCGCTGGATCGCGGCCTGACACGCTTCGCCAACCAGCGCGGGACGCCGTCCCGTGACACCTTCTGGGGTGAGAAGTACGCCGGTGACCTGCACAACGATAACAACATGGCCCAGTTGCGCTTCGAACATCTGCTCAACGACAACTGGACCCTGGGCGGTGGTTTCCAGTGGCTGGACGGGACGATGAAGGGCAATGGTGTCGAGGCCAACGGCGCGACCAGCCTGGATGCCGATGGCCGCACACTTCAGCGCAACTTCAACTACCGCAAGCTGGAATGGACCGACAAGGACTACCAACTCAACCTGACCGGGCACTTTTCCACCGGCGGCTTTGATCACACCTTGCTCACTGGCATCGAATACGAAGACTACGACTACAAGTCGATCATCCAGCGTTCCAGCGCCGTGGCGGGGACCTTTCCGATCGATATCTACAACCCGGTCTACGGCCAGCCTCGTCCGGCGCTGACCCGCACGCCGACACACGATAAAGAAAACCTCAAGACCTACGCGGCCTTCGTTCAGGACCAGGTGGCACTGACCGAGCGCTTGAAAGTCCTCGCCGGTGCGCGCTTCGAGCGCTTCGAGCACGATTACGAGTCCTACGTACCCGGTGTCAGAAGCTGGAACGCCGCCGACAACGCCGTCACCCCGCGCGTCGGCGTGATGTATGACCTCACCGACACCGTCGCGCTCTACGCGGATGCCGCGCGCTCGTTCAAGCCCAACACTGGCGCCAGTCGTCAGGGCGGCGGGTTCGATCCGGAGAAGGGCAAGTCCTACGAGATGGGCGTGAAGTGGGAAGCGCTTGACCGACAGCTGAGCGTCGATGCGGCGATCTACCAGATCGAGAAGAAAAATGTCCAGGGTGTCGACCCCGTTGACTCCGCCTTCAATGTTGCGACGGGCCAGGTCCGCAGCCGCGGCTTTGATCTGAACGTGGCCGGCAACCTGACGCCCGAGTGGCGGATGATCGGCGGCTATGCCTATGTGGATGCCGCCGTCACCAAGGACACCACTGTCCGTACCGGAACGCGTTTGGCCAACATTCCGCGCAATAGCTTCAGCCTGCTCAACGTGTATGAGTTCCAGGACGGCGCGCTCAAAGGCTTGGGCCTCGGCGCCGGTGGCAAATACGTGGCCGAGCGTGCCGGGCAGACGGCCAACAACACGTTCGCGATGGACGCCTACACGGTCGTAGACCTGCTCGGTTACTACAAGGTCAACGAAAAGGTCAGGCTCAACCTGGACGTGAAGAACCTGTTCAATCGCGAGTACGAAGAGGGCTCGTTCTTGAACTTCTACGCCTACCCTGGCGAGCCGCGCACGGTGCAAGTGGGTATTTCCTACACTCTGTAGCGCGGTCAGCGCCCGGCGCGATGTGCCTCGTCGGTTGATCCGGTGGTATGCCGGGCGAAGGTCACGCAGCCACACTTTTTGGCGGCCTGTAGGGAAACCCCTACAGGCTCCGAAAATCCCTCGCGCAATATCAGGATTGGATGATGGCTCTTTGCTAGATGTCGGGTTAGAGTGATTAAAAGGTTCTTGCGAATCTTCGTTTCTGCGACCCCTCCCGAGGCTGCAGGACACTTCATAATGTGGAGTGCATCATGAAAGTCCTAATCGCTGATGACTCATCCATGTCCCGCAAGCTGGTCTTGCGTTCCCTGCCAGAATCACTGACCGAAGATGTTCGCCAGGCCTGTAACGGTGCCGAGGTGATGGAGGCGTATCACGCCGGTTTGGTGGACCTGCTTTTTCTCGATCTGACCATGCCGGTCATGGATGGCTTCCAGACCCTTGAGGCGCTCAAGCGCGAGGACGCGAATGTGGTTGTCGTGGTGATCAGCGCCGACATCCAGCCGCTGGCCAGGCAGCGCGTATCCGATCTGGGCGCTGCTGCATTCGTCGCCAAGCCGGTTACGGCGCAAGCTGTACTCAATGCCTTGCACGTCATAGGGGTACTTTGATGGAAACCTTGGCCGCGCTAACCGAAGACCAACGTGACGCCTTGCAGGAATTGATGAACATTGCCATGGGGCAGGCCGCCGAACGACTGGCCCGGCTGACCAACACCATGGTTACGCTTTCGGTTCCTTTCATTCACCCACTGATCCGGGAGCAGGACAACCTGTTGATTCCGGACCATCTTCGTCGAAGCTCCATGATCGTCACCCGCCAGTCGTTCCTGGGGGAGTTGCGCGGAGAGGTGTTCGTTTGCTTTGGTTCCATGGGGGCCGACAAGCTCGCCGAATTGCTCGGCTATAGCGACGGCGGCCCTGCGCAGCAGGAAGAACTGATGCTGGATGTCACCAACATCCTGTCCGGCGCCTGCATCAGTGGCCTGGCCAAGCAGGTGGCGATACAAGTGAGTTATGACGCGCCGTCGATTCTGGTCCACAGAGAAGAGTCCGCGAACGCACTGAATGAATTGAACCTGAACGAACACCTGGCGATGGTGTTGGAAATCCGTTTCGAGGTGCAGGCTCATCAATTCTCCTGCGACCTGCTGATCTGTATTACCGAACGTACAGCAGGCGTTGTGGTCCGGGCCATCGATCGCTTGCTCTATGAGCTTTGAAGGGGCGTCTTCATGACAGACAACAAGGCAATTTCCCGGGAAACCCTTGAGTCGATGCTCAAGGCCATCAACATGGGCGTGCTGCTGGTCGACCATGACTGCAAAGTGCTGTTCTCCAACCACTTCATGTCCATCAACAGCGGCCGCAGCGCCGAAGAGCTCGTCGGTCGCACGCTGTTCGAAGTGTTTCCGGAACTGCCCGAGGTCTGGACCCGGCAGAAGATCAACAGCGTCGTCACGCTGCAAAACTTTGCGTTCACCTCCTGGCAGCAACGGCCGCACCTGTTCAACTTCGAAAGCACCCGGCCGATCAGTGGCTTGGTCGGGCACATGTATCAGAACTGCACGTTCTTCCCGGTGCAGGACGCCGATGGCGGCAGTCTGGGGGTGGGCCTGGCGATAAGCGATACGACCGATACCGCTGCCCGCCAACTCGAACTGACGCACCTCAACGAGTTGCTGGAAGAGGAAAAGAGCGCCCAGGCGCTGCTGATCGCACGGCTTGAGGAGGCTCAGGCGCAGTTGCTGCAGTCCGAGAAAATGGCTGCGATTGGCCAGCTTGCGGCGGGCGTGGCCCACGAGATCAATAACCCGATCGGCTTTGTGTGCTCCAACGTCAACAGCCTGCGGCGTTACCTGGTGGATCTTTTCGCATTGCTCGACGCCTACGAACAGGCCAGTGACGAAAAACATGCGCAGGCTCATCCCGAGCTTGCGGCCATGCGGGACAAGGCGGATTACGACTTCATGCGGCAGGACATCGACGAGCTGATCGTCGAGTCGGTCGAGGGGCTGGACCGGGTCACTCGTATCGTCAAGGACCTGCGCGAGTTCTCCCATGTCGACAGCTACGAATGGCAGTTGGCCGATCTGCACAAGGGGCTGGATAGCACCCTCAACGTTATCTGGAACGAGATCAAGTTCAAGGCTCAGGTGATCAAGCGCTACGGCGATATCGAGCCTATCGAGTGCATGGGCTCGCAGATCAATCAGGTGTTCTTGAATCTGCTCATCAATGCGAGCCATGCCGTGGGCGTTGATGGCGAAATCATCATCAACAGTGGCAGGGAAGACGGCGGTGTGTTCGTCGAGGTCGTCGACAACGGTCACGGCATCCCGCTGGACATCCAGAACCGGATATTCGAACCGTTCTTCACCACCAAGCCGGTAGGCATGGGCTCGGGCCTGGGCCTGTCGCTGTCGTACAGCATCATCGTCAAGCACCATGGAAGGCTCACCGTCGAAAGTGAACCGGGCCGGGGCAGTTGCTTCCGTGCGTGGCTCCCGTTACGTCAGCCCCAGGTACAGGCCCACGCTACCTCTGCCGTTGAAGGATGCTGAGCATGAACACCACCGAGTTGAGCGAAAAACGCTACACCGTCATGCTGGTGGACGACGAAGAAAGTATCCTCAACAGCCTGCGCCGCTTGCTGCGTGGCAAGCCTTACGATTTGCTGCTGGCCACCAGTGGCGCGCAGGCGCTGAGCCTTTTCGAACTGCACCCCATAGACCTGATCGTCTGCGACGCGCGCATGCCGTTCATGGACGGCCCGACCCTGCTCCGTGAGGTGCATAAGCGCGATCCGCACTGCATGAATATCCTGCTGACCGGTTATGCCGACATGAGCATGATCACGCAGGCACTCAGCGATGGGTACATTTTCCGCTACATCAGCAAACCCTGGAAGGATGAAGAGCTTCAGCTCACCCTCGATGAGGCTTTGGAAATGCAATGTGTGCTGCGTGAACGTGACAACCCGAAGAAGCTCATCAGCGAATAGTGGCTCGACAGCTTCGGCGCCTCACGGTTTTTGATAAATCGAAGGCGCCACCAGCTTGAACGCATCGCTGACGCCGTTCAGGCTTTCCGAATGACTGATCATGAAATAGCCGCCACGTCGCAGGAATGGGAGCAGGCGACTGACCACTTTTCGCTTGGTCTCCTGATCAAAGTAAATCATCACGTTGCGCAGGAAAATCACATCGAATTCGCCCAGTTGGGGCAGGGTTTCGATCAGGTTGACTTGCACGAAACTGACCCGCTGGCGCAGGGATTTATCGATCAGGAAGGTGCCTTCCTGCTGGCCGATGCCCTTGAGGCAGTATCGACTGAGCAAGGACTGCGGCAGTCTGTTGGCGCGTTCCATCGGGTAATGCCCGTTCCGGGCCTTGGCCAGTACCTGGGTGCTGATGTCCGATCCGATGACCTCCCAGGGCGTGCTGCGCAGGGTTTCGGCAAGGGTCATGGCCAGGCTGTAAGGTTCTTCGCCCGAGGAGCTGGCCGCGCTCCACACCCTGAAGGTCTTGCCTGGCGACGCGAAGGGCAATACCCGTTCGCGCAGGAACTCGAAGTGCTTGGGTTCACGAAAGAAATACGTTTCGTTGGTGGTCAACAGGTCCAGGGCGAACTGCAGTTCGTCGGGGTTCTCCTTGCCCATTATCATTTTGAAATACGCGCCGTAGCTCTCCAGTTCATGGAACTGCAGGCGCTTGAACAGACGCCCGGCAACCAGGGCTTTTTTCATGGGTGACAAGTGGATGCCCGCTGCACCATAGAGCCAGGACTGGAACTGGGTGAATTCACGATCTTCAAGATTGATCTGTTTCAATCCGAACTCCTTGTTCGTGACTTACAGCTCCTGGAGGCTGGGGCTGTCACCGGCGTCCGCCAGTTGAGACATTTCATCCATCGACAACACCTTGTTCACCTGCAAGACGATGACGAACGTGCCGGCGACCTTGGCCATGCCGCTGATGAAGTCCGGGCGAATGCGCGCGCCAAAGCTGGGGGCTGGCTTGATCTCGTCCGCCGGAATTTCCAGTACCTCTGACACACTGTCCACCAGAAGCCCGATATCCTGGGCCTGGTGGTCCTCGCTGCTGGCTTCGAGGATCACCACACAGCTGCGTCGAGAGACCTTCGTGCAGGGCTGCCCGAACCGTGCCTTGAGGTCCAGCACCGGCACCACGGCACCTCGCAGGTTAAGCACGCCGCGCACGAAGTCGGGCATCATCGGCACCGGAGTCACGTGTCCGTACTCGATGATTTCCTTGATGCCCTGGATATCGATGGCGAACATTTCGCCGCCCAGCAGGAGCGTCAGGTACTGCGCCTCCTGCTTTTGAATCGCCGTCGTCTGTCGGGTATCGGTTAACGCGCCCATGTCGCTCTCCTGCATGAAAAAAGCACCGCGTCCGGTTTGCGCTCAGAACCGCGTGAACTCGCTTTCGTCGGGGCCTGCGCTCTTGAGGAAGGTTTTCTGCGGGACCGCTCGCGGTGCCCGCGCCACCGCACGCGATACGCTGCTTGCCTGGCTGGATTTGCCCAGTGTGACGTTCGATGCCTGATCGCTTGCGTCCAGCCTGAAAAAACTCATGGCCTGCTGCAACTGTTCGGCCTGGGTACTCATTTCTTCGGCGGTGGAAGCGAGCTCTTCGCTGCTGGAGGCATTTTGCTGAGTGACCTGGTTGAGTTGGTTCATCGCCGAATTGATCTGCGCCACGCCGGCTGCCTGTTCTTCGGAGGCGGCCGTGATTTCCTGGACCAGATCGGAGGTCTTGTTGATCGACGGCAGCATCTCGCCAAGCAGATGGCCGGCCCGTTCGGCCATTTCGACACTGCTGGTGGACAGCTCGCCTATTTCCAGAGCCGCCACCTGGCTGCGCTCCGCCAGTTTGCGCACTTCGGCCGCCACCACCGCGAAGCCCTTGCCATGTTCGCCGGCTCGCGCCGCTTCAATGGCGGCGTTCAAGGCCAGCAAGTTGGTCTGGTAAGCAATGTCATCGATGATGCTGATGCGTTGCGCGATTTTTTTCATCGCCTGCACCGTCTGCTGAACAGAGTCGCCGCCGTCTCCTGCTTCCTTGGCCGCTTTGCTGGCCATGCCGTCGGTTATCTTGGCGTTCTCGGTGTTCTGGTTAATGCTGGCACTCATTTGTTCGATGGACGCACTGGTTTCTTCGACGCTTGCGGCTTGTTGGCTGGTGGTCTGGCTGATGGCCTGGGCGGTAGCGCTGACTTCCTCCGACGCGCTGGCCAGACCGTCGGCGGCATTGCGCACCTCACCGATAATCTGCGAAAGCTTGCCAATCATTGCCTGCATCGCCGTGAGCACACGCCCGGTTTCGTCCTTGGAACCACCTTCGATCTTCACGGCCAGGTTACCTTCGGCCAGTTGGCTGGCCACATCCACTGCCCTTTTCAGCGGGGTGGAAATGATGCGTGAAATAAACAACGCCAGCGCGATACCCACCAGCAAAGCCACGAGTACCGCGGCGATGATGGACAGTCGCGCATTGGCGTAGATTTCGTTACCGCGTTGATTGGCTGCCGTGGCTCCGGCGTCGTTGAGGTCGATGAGTTTTACCAGGTCGCTGGAGATCTGTTCGAAGTCCCGTTTCGAATCCCCTTTGAGAATGACACTGGTCTGTTCCTTCAAACCCTGCCGCGACTCGGCCAACAGGTTCTTGCTGGTGTTGAGGTAGCTGTTCCAGTTGGTCTTGAGCGTATCGAACAACGCCTGTTCCGCCGGGCTTGAGATCAGCTCTTTTTCATAGCGCGCCATGCGGGTCTCGACTTCCTTGCGGGCATCGACGATCTCCTGTTCATATTGCGCCTGTTCCGTCGGGCTCTCGGCCATCAGATAGCGCAGTTCCTTGACCCGATAGTTGGCGACAAAAAAACGAATGCCGGAGACAACCCGCACCGAAGGCAACCAGTTGTCGCGCATCTCAGCGGCAGTTTCGTTAACCAGGCCCAACTGGATGATGGCGAACACGCCCGTCATGGCCGTCAGCACCAACACCAGCAAGAACGAAGTGATGAGCTTGGTAGCTATCCTTAAATCGTAGAACCATTTCATTGAAAGGCCTCTCCATGTGCGGTGCGGTTGGCTGAATTGCCGGGTTTGCTATCGTTCGAGGAATAAACAGCGGTTTGCCCAGGCGTTTGCTGGGCGCGTTGTCTGGTTGTCGGTGCGCCAGCCGCTCAATAGCAGGGCGCATGCGCCACAGGCAGCGGGTACGAGCGATAAGCGGAAAAAAGTGCGAGCCTGAGGAAGCGGCTGCAAGTTGCCGTATGACGACATAGGTTCCTCCCTGAATCAGTAAATAGCGATCCTTCTCACATCAGCCTATCGGCTCGGGCCAAGATCAACTTGAGCGCAGAACAGGTCAGTCGTCGGTCAGCGGTAAAATAATTCGGTTTTACCGGGGCGGTAAGTAAGGGCTGTAATAAAAAACGGCCCGGCAGCGGTGATTTATATAATCGGTAGACGACTGACGCAGGCGTGGCGTTATATAAATAGCGCGCAATCGCCGCGTGCGAGTCCTTCAACGTCATGATTGCCTCCTAGTTTCTTTGTCCTATCCAGGTTTCTAAGGCCTTGGAACTCATAGGTTTTTCTATCAAGTAACGCGGCAGAACTTCTTGGTTTTCTACACCTTCTGCAACGGCTCGGTAGCCGATATTTTGAAGTTATGCAGAATAGTTTCGCAAATTTGCTCAGGGCCCGGCTCATTCATTGAGAATGAAGCCGAATCGCGTCGGACTGATTTTATAAAGCAAGCAATTATTGGGTAGCACTTTTGTAGGCGCGACGTTATCGCCAGGATCAAGTCTTGTGCACAGATATAACCCGGTGCCTTGACTATATCGTTGAGGACTTTCGGCGTAATGACGTCGACTGCGTCAATCTCGCATGCGCTGTTTACCCGGACCGTTTGATGTATATCTTCCTCAAACCTCAATCGATTAAACAACCCGGTGGGTTGGTCTACGAAGTTACGAGCGCGCATGTTGCGGATACGCATCATGACCCGTTCAGCGAAGCCATTGAGCATGCCTCTGTCCAACTCGCTCATGGGCGCGCGCGTGACAGTGTCAATAATGCAGAGCTCATCGACGATTGAGGCCCGCGTGACCGGCGCGTTGAAGTACGCCGAGGTCATTGCGGCGATTTTGTCGAAGGCTTCGTCGGAGTCGCTGCCCGCGGGGCAAAATTTGGCGACCTCTTTTAGCCTTTCAGCTTCATTCGACGGAATAGGAGCGCCTTCGCCCATGATGACCCTCGCAATTGCTTGGTTCTACCTACAAGGTATCAGGTGATGATGTCATTATGATATCATTTTTTCGTTCGCGGCAACGCTCAACGGTCTGCGCCTCGGCGTTGCGGGTGAGCACAGACAAGAGGTGATGCAAAACCCGCGACGGCCCACGAGTATTGACTTGGATCAGCTCCTGTAGCGCCTTCTCTTCTATCGTGCTGCAGCTCTTTGAAGTCTGATATTGGGCTACAGTTCGAGCAAAGGATTGAGTCGTGGGTCTGAAGGCGCTTTAACGCGAGATAGACAAGTTGGCGGTGAGGGGCCGTGCTCTCGTAAAAAGGTCAATGTTCAGGCGTTTCCGATTTCCAGCGCTGCGTAGAAGGTTGCTAGGCGTTTTACCCGCCTTGCAAATATCGTTAAGTCCGTTCAACGACCGAGGGCACAGGGATGATGGCTCGCGACGCACAGGCAGTGGCTGACGACGATACGTTGCGAACCCTCGAGAGTGTGCTCGGCTGTCTGTCCATTGCGGTTGTGGCGCTGGACCGCGCCGCTCGGGTTGTCGCCGGCAATCCCGCGTTCGCCCAACTGCAAGTTCAAAATGGCGTTTCTCCGGCAGCGGGCGGCGAGTTCATAGCCCTCCTGCGGCCCGAAGACCATGGGCTGTTTTATGCCGCGCTGGAAACGGCCGCAGGGAACACGCGGGCTGGTTTCGCGGCATTGAGCAGAGGGGCGTGCGGGTTGGACGTCTCCCTGACGCTGTGGCGCGATGCGTATTTTATTGTCGAGGTCGTTGCCCGCCAGGGCGCGTCGGCCCCGTCATCCGAAACCGAAAGCTACGCGCAGATCCCGCTCAGGTCGATTTTCGATTCCTCCGGTACCGGCCTGGCGCTGGTGTCGCTGGACGGTCATTGGCTACGGGCCAATGGCGTCATCTGCAGGTTGCTTGGGTATAGCGAAGCGCAGTTGCAAACCACCACATTCATGGCACTGACCCACCCCGAGGACCGCGAGGTCGGCAAGCAGTTGATCGACGAACTCAAGCGCGGTGCAAGGTCGGGCGCGACGTTGCATAAACGCTATATCCATCGCGACGGGCGGGTGGTGTGGGCGCGGTTGACCGTGGGAATGGTGCGGGACGATCAGGGGCAGCCGCTCTGCTTTGTGTCCCAACTGGAGGACATCACCGAGAACTGGCAGCTGCGCGAAACGCTGGTGGGCAGCGAACTCAAATTTCTCACCCTCGCGGAAAGTTCACCCAACATCATCGTGCGCTACAACCGCAACCTGTTGCGCACTTACGTCAACCCGGCCTTTTTGCGCTTGACCGGCATGTCTTATGACGAGTCGATAGGCGTGAGCCCCGACGAGGACGCGGGTGACTATATCAACCAGCTGCGCCATGTCGTTGCGACGGGCGAAACCGCGCAATTCCTCGACAGTTGGACCTTCGCGGACAGTACCGAGTTGGTCAGTTGTGCGGTCAGCCTGACGGCCGAGCGCAGCCCGACAGGCGAGGTGATCGGCGTGTTGGCGCTGGCCCACGACATTACCGAGTTGTGCAAACAACAGGTCCTGGAAGACGCGCGCTTGGGGATTTTCGAAAAAATGGCGACGGGCGCGCCCCTGGAAGAAACACTCGGGCTCCTGGTGGACTATCTGCAATTGGCCTTGCCCCATCGGTCCTGCCGGGTGCAGTTGGTAGCGCCGCTCGGCACCGGCGCGGTGATGAATACGGCGTCTGCCGTAGGCTGGTCCGAGCCGATCGTGGACAAACAAGGCCACGTGCTCGGCACTTTCGAGTTGTCCCAGGCCTCCGGCACCGGGCCGGATGAGAGCGACATCCTGCGCGTGCGCCAGACCTGTCATATTGCGGCGATCGCGATCGAACGCTGGCAGTCAGAGTCGTTGCTCCGCGAGCGCGAGCGTCGTTACCGTGACATTTTCGACCATACCCTGGACATGCTTTGCCTGCTGGAAATGACGGCGGTCGGTTGCCTGCGTTGTGTCGAGGTCAACCCGGCGTTGTTGCGCGCGCTGGGCAAACCGCATGCCGACGTTATCGGTGAGCCGCTGGAGTTGATCTTTGGTCGATTGGGCGCGCAAAAGATCCAGGCGCTTTGTGAGCAATGCACAAGCGCCGGGCGGGTGGTTGAGTCGGATGAGGGCATGGTGCTTCGCAACGAAGTCCGTCAACTGCACTTTACGCTGGTGCCGGTGGCGGATTCAGGGCGTGTGGCGGCGCGGATATTGGTGATCAGCCGCGACATTACCCTGTTGATCAGGGCCCGGCAGAAAGAACTCGGACGCCAGCACGACATCAGCGCACTGGTCGAAAACAGCCCGGACGCTATCGCTCGGTTGAGTGCTCATGGCGAAGTGCTCTACGTCAATGCGCAGTTGCGAAGATGGGTGGGCGGGGCCTGGCCGGAACTGATGGGCATGCCCATGGACGCGGTGGCGCCGCTGAACCACCAGTCTCAGCTGTTTCGCGAATTGGTGGCCCAAGTGATTCAGGAAAATAAAGCGACGGAGCAGGAGTTTCTGCTCTCGGGGTTGAAGAGCGCACCCAAAGTGGTACTGATCCACTTTGTTCCAGAGGTCGACGGCCAGCGGGTCGTGAGCGTGTTGGCGGTGGGGCGCGATATTTCCAGGCTGCGGGCTGCCGAGCGGCGCCTGGCCAACTCCAATGCACAATTGCGCGATCTGTCGACCCGTCGCGAAACGGCGCGGGAAGAGGAGCGCAAACTGATCGCCAGGGAGATCCATGATGAGCTGGGCCAGCACTTGACGGCACTGCGCATGGGGATATCACTGTTGAGGTTTCAATTCGGCGCCTCGACACCCGAGCTGACCCCGCAGGTCGAGCGGCTGATGGTGCTGACCGACAAGACGATCCAGGTCGTGCGTGATGTCTCCACCAGCCTGCGACCGTCCGCGTTAAACCTGGGGCTGGTTTCCGGTCTTGAGTGGCTGACCACCGAGTTCGTCACCTTGACCCGGGTTCCCTGTGTGTTACACCTGCCGTCGATTCCCCTGACGCTCCCCGATACCCACGTCACCGCCGCGTTTCGCATCGTGCAGGAGTCGTTGACCAATATCGCGCGTTACGCCGAAGCGACACAGGTCAGCGTCACCCTGAGCCCGCAGGAAACCAACTGGCTGCTGGAGGTCCAGGATAACGGCAAGGGGTTTGACCCCGACGCCGTCACCCGGCAGACCCTGGGGTTGGCCGGGATGCGTGAGCGTGGCCTGATGTTGGGCGGCAAAGTGATTGTTTTCAGCCATCCCGGACAGGGCACAACAGTCCAGGCATTCATTCCGATGCACAAGGATACGTATTAATGATTCGCATGCTGATCGCCGATGACCACACCATCATGCGCGAAGGGCTCAAGCAGTTGTTCATGCTGGTCGCCGATGTCCAGGTGGTGGCCGAAGCCGAGAGTGGCACGCAAGTGATCGAGCTGTTGCGCCAGGTCGAGATCGACCTGCTGCTGCTCGATATGAACATGCCGGGTATCAGCGGCGAAATCCTGATCGCCCGCCTGCATACCCAGTACCCGGAGCTGCCGATCCTGGTGTTGAGCATGCATAACGAAATCCACATTGCGCAACGCGCACTGCGCGCCGGTGCGCTCGGCTACCTCACCAAGGACCGCGACCCCGAGACCCTGTTGGTTGCCATGCGACGAGTGGCCAGCGGCCAACGTTACCTGGACCCGGCGCTGGCAGAGCAGATTGCCCTGCAAAGCAGTGGCCTGAAGCAACAGACCTACGTTGAAAGCCTGTCCGATCGCGAGTTTCAGATTCTGCGCTTGCTGGCTCATGGCATGAGCGTCAACCAGATCGCCGAACAGTTGGTCATCAGCAACAAGACGGTCAGCACCCACAAGACCCGGCTCATGGAAAAGATGGGGTTCGGCTCTACGGCGGACATTGTGCGCTTCGCCATGACCTTGGGTATTTCGTGAGCAAGCCCCTTGTGTAGGGATTTTCCTACCTTGGTTGCCGGTATCCCTACCCTGGAATAGGGATGGTCCGATGGTCGTGGTGCCATTATTGGGCCAGTATCCTTCTCAAGCAATCGAACTGCCGATCAACCGGCGACGAGATGCTTCGATTGGGAGACAGACCGTGAGCGAACAGACCACACCCCCCTCGGCTGCTTTGATAGTGTTTCCGGTCGCCTTGGCCGGTCTGCTCGGAGGCCTTGCGGTTGCCTACAGCAATGACTTCAGCGCATGGGCTGTGGCGGCAGGGGGCGCGTTGTTGGTGCTGTGCGTTGGCTTGGGCCTTTGGGCAAACAGATGCTTCCAGGCGCATTGCAACAGCCTGCAACGCCAGCTCGATCAGCCGCCCGAGGTCTCGGCGACATTGGCCGTCGATAACGGCCTGGCAGACGTGTGCCTCAGCGTGCTTCCCGTTTGGTCCAGGCAGATCGAAGCCGCACGCCTGATCAGCGAAACGTCCATCCTCAAGCTCAGCGAACGCTTTGGCACGCTGTCATCGAACATCAGCCACAGCGTGGCCAGCAACGGCGGGCAAGATGCTTCCCAGCAATTGGTCGACTTGCTGGAAGTCGGCCAGCGCGACCTCAATTCCATCGTGCTGGCCCTGCGCTCCGCGCTCTCCAATAAAGAGAGCGAACTCAAAGAAGTCCTGCAGCTCTCCGGCTTCACCGAACAACTTCAGCAGATGGCCAAGTTTGTCGGTGACATCGCCAGTCAAACCAACCTGCTTGCCCTCAACGCCGCCATCGAGGCCGCGCGCGCCGGTGAGGCGGGGCGAGGTTTTGCGGTGGTCGCCGATGAAGTGCGCAAGCTGTCGAGTATGTCCGGCGAGACCGGTCGCAAGATCAGTGAAACCGTGAATACCGTCAATGCGGCCATTGCCCGCACGGTGCAAATGTCCCGCCACCACGCTGAACAAGACACTTTGACCCTCGCGGATTCGGAGCGTGTGGTCTCGCAGGTCATCGAACATTTTCGCGGTACCGCCCAGACCCTCGTGCGCAACAGCCATGACCTGCAACAGCAGAGCGCCAACGTCGCCGACGAGATTGCCCAGGTGCTGGTTGCCTTGCAGTTCCAGGACCGCGTCAGCCAGATGTTGACGCTGATTACCCGCGACCTGGACAAGCTCCAGCAGCAATTGGACGAGCGCCAGGCATCGAGCCTGAGCGGGCATTCCCTCAGCCCGATGGTCAGTGATCGTTGGCTGCAAGAGCTTTCAACGGCCTACACCATGCCGGAGCAACACGCTATCCATGGCGGTAACACGCACGCCAAGTCCGATGACAGCGAAATCACCTTTTTCTAGAGGAGCTTTTCCGATGAGCAAAACCATTCTGATCGTCGACGACTCCGCCTCCATCCGGCAGGTGGTCAGCATCACTCTCAAAGGCGCGGGTTATGACGTGATCGAAGGCTGTGATGGCAAAGATGCGCTGAGCAAACTGGACGGACGCAAAATCCACCTGATTGTCAGTGACGTGAACATGCCCAACATGGACGGCTTCAGCTTCGTCAAGGCGGCCAAGCTATTGCCGGCCTACAAGTTCACGCCGGTCATCATGCTGACCACCGAGGCCAGTGATGCGATGAAGCAGCAAGGCCAGGCCTCCGGTGCCAAGGCGTGGATGGTCAAGCCCTTTCAGCCGGCGCAAATGCTCACTGCCGTCTCCAAGTTGATCCTGCCATAGCAATGACCAGCGACCGCTGGCCAGGAGGTTTCCATGAAAAGCACCGTACCGATGCTACGTCGAATCCAGGTCATGGAAGGCCCCCTGACGATCTACACCGCCACTGAACAAAAAGACCTGTTGTTGTCGTTGTTTCCGCTGGCGCATGAGGTTGAGTTGGACTTGTCCAATGTCGACGAACTGGACAGCGCCGGTCTGCAATTGTTGATCCTCATCAAACGCGAGTCGCTCAAGGACGGAACGCAGCTGTTGCTGAGCAACCCGAGCGCGACCGTAATCGAAGCAATACGGCTCAGCGGTCTTGACGACTACTTCGCCAATCCGCTTTTCGCCCAGTCGCTTGGAGCATGATCGTATGGCCCAGCCCATGAACATGGATGACGTGCTGCAGACTTTCATTGCCGAGAGTCGCGAGCTCCTGCTGCAAATGGAAGACGCACTGCTGCAGATCGAGAGGTCGCCGCAGGACCTCGACACCATCAACGGCTTGTTCCGCGTGGCCCACACCATCAAAGGCTCGGCCGGCTTGTTTGGCTTGATGCCCATCGTTGAGTTCACCCATGTCGCCGAAAGCGTCCTGGACCGGGTCCGCAGCCTGGAAGTGCGCGTCGACGAGGCATTGAGTGCGTTGTTTCTCGATGCCCGTGACCATATCGGCCAGTTGATCGACCTGCTGGCCGAGGATGGCAACCTTGACCGATTGGACGAACCGCTGCGGGTCCAGGGCCAATGCCTGGGCGAGCGGCTCGCGCAGTACCTGGAAGGCTCGGTGCCGAGTGCTTCGCCCGCTCCAGCCACGTTGCCGGCGGACGAGCCGGGCGCAAGTCCCGGCCACTGGCACTTGTCCCTGCGCTTTGGCCCGGATGTATTGCGCAACGGCATGGACCCGCTGGCGTTCCTGCGTTACCTGAGCACGTTGGGGCAGTTGCTGCATACCGTCACACTGTGCGAGGGGTTGCCGCCGTTTGCGTCGATGGACCCGGAAACCAACTACCTGGGCTTTGAACTCGCGCTGCTCAGCGATGCCTCGCGGGAGGTCATCGACGGGGCCTTTGATTTTGTGCGCGATGACGCGCTCGTCCAGATCCTTGCACCGCAAGCCTCTGTCCAAGCCTGTCGCGCGCATCTCGACGGATTGCCGGAAGACAATGCCGTGCTGCTTGAGCTGCTGGTGCGTTGCGGCACATTGACGGAGTCCCAGGCCCTGCTCGTCACCCAGGAGGGTGAGCAAGCTCCGGTCGAGATGCGCGGCGAGCTGGACGCAGCCCCCGATTCAGTCGCGCCGTTGATCAAGGCCGGCAAGGGCGCGGCGAGCAACGAAGGCAACCTGATCCGCGTCGATGCCGCCAAGCTGGACCAACTGATCAACCTGGTTGGCGAGCTGATCATCGCCGGAGCCGGAGCCAACCTGGTGGCAGTGCGTAGCGGGATTGGCGAGATGATCGAAGCCACCAGCCTGTTATCGCGCTTGGTGGAAGAGGTGCGTGACTCGGCACTGACCCTGCGCATGGTGCAGATCGGCGCGACATTCACGCGCTTCCAGCGGGTGGTGCGCGACGTCTCCAAGGAACTGGGCAAGGACATCGTGCTGCAGATCGGCGGTGGCGAGACCGAGTTGGACAAGACCGTCGTCGAACGTATCGGCGACCCGTTGACGCACTTGGTGCGCAACGCCATGGACCATGGCATCGAGGCTGTGTCGACGCGCCTTCAACGGGGCAAGCCGGCCCAGGGCACGGTACGCCTGAATGCCTACCACGAGTCTGGCAGTATCGTGATCGAAGTGTCGGACGACGGCGGTGGCCTGGCCAAGGACAAAATCCTGGCCAAGGCCCGCGAGCGTGGCCTGGTGGGGGACGGCCAGCTACCGGCGGATAAAGACATCCTGAACTTGATTTTCGAGCCGGGCTTCTCCACCGCCGACCAGGTCAGCAACCTGTCCGGCCGCGGGGTGGGCATGGATGTGGTCAAGCGCAATATCACCGCGTTGCGCGGCAGCGTAAGCCTCGAGAGCGAAGAAGGGCAGGGCACAACGGTACGGATTCGTCTGCCGCTGACCCTGGCCATCATCGACGGCTTTCTGATCGGGGTGGGCAAGGCTTCTTATGTCATCCCGCTGAACATGGTGGAGGAGTGCATCGAGCTGGCGCCTGGACAGGGCGCAGACACCGGTTACCTGGACCTGCGTGGGGATGTGCTGCCGATCCTGCGCTTGCGGGACATGTTCGATGTGCAAGAACCTCGAGGCAGTCGAGAAAACGTGGTCGTCGTGCAATACGCCGGCCTGCGTGCTGGCTTGGTGGTCGATCGCTTGCAGGGGGAGTTTCAAACCGTGATCAAGCCATTGGGCAAAGTGTTTGGTGAGGCCCATGGGCTCGGCGGATTCACCATCCTTGGCAGTGGAGCCGTCGCCCTGATTCTGGATATACCCAATTTGTTAGGACACGTTGCCAAGGACGCCACCCACCGTTCGATCCCAAGTCCGTTATCGACTTAATGAGCGTCATCAGGAGTTCCTCGCCATGACCGTTATCAGAAATATCATGCTGTTGGTTTTCACCGCAGTGCTCGGCGTTGTCGTGTTGGGTGGTACCAGCCTTTACCTGGCCGGTGAAATCAATACGAGCGCCAGTTATGCCAACGTCAATACCGTGCCCAGCTTGCTGGAAATCGACCGTGCGGCGGCTGCGTTCACCGACCTTCACGCCTTGGAATGGCAACGTCTGAACGATTCCGAAAAAAACTTCGTGTCCAGCTATGCGCAGAACGTGGCACAGAACTTCAGCGCGATTGGCAAAGCCCTGGATCACTATGAGGCCGCATTGGTCTCCGACGACCATGACGCAGCACTGTTGAAGCAGTTACGTGGCCGCTTGGGTGAATTCGCGACCCTGCAGGCGCATTTCGACAAGTTCATCGACGACGGTGATCAAGCCTCGGCCCGCGCATTGATCGAGGCCAGCCAGCCATTGCAGAGCGCGGTGCTGACGACGATCGGTGACCTGCGCGAATACAACCTGGAACTGGGGCGCAAGGGCCAATTGGTTGCCACCGCCACTGAGAAGAATGCCCGCTCCCTCGTCCTGCTGGTCAGCGCGCTGACATTTTTAGCCACCGCGTTGGTGGGCGCACTTCTGGGGCGCAACCTGATGCGCCAACTCGGCGGCGAACCGGTGGCCGTGCGCGCTTTCGCCGCTCGCTTGTCAGCGGGGGAGCTGGATGCCAAAGCCACGCTCAAGCCCGGTGACACCACGAGCTTGATGGCGTCCATGCAACAACTGGGCGCGAGCCTGCATGGGCTGGTCGCGGAGATAAACCGCATGTCCAGTGAACACGACAAGGGCGACATCGATGCACAGATCGATGCTGGCCGCTTTCATGGCAGTTACCGCTCCATGGCCCAGGGCATCAACGAGATGGTCAACGGCCATATCAGCGTGAAGAAAAAAGCCATGGCCTGCATCCGCGCCTTTGGTGAAGGTGATCTGTCGGCGTCGCTGGAAAAATTCCCGGGCAAAAAAGCCTTTATCAATGAAAACATCGAGCTGCTGCGCAGCAATGTGCTGGCGTTGATCCATGAGATGCAGCACATGTCCAGCGAGCATGAAAAAGGCGACATTGACGTCATGATCGACGTCGATCGCTTCTCGGGTTCGTACCGCGATATCGGTCAGGGCATCAATCAGATGGTCAGTGGCCATATCAGCGTGAAGAAAAAAGCCATGGCCTGTATCCGCGCGTTCGGCGAAGGCAATCTGTCGGCACCGCTTGAACAATTCCCCGGCAAAAAAGCCTTTATCAACGAGAACATCGAGCAACTGCGGGCCAATATCCTGGCGCTCGTCGAAGACACCAGCCAGATCAGCGACAGCGCGCTGATTGGCAAACTCGATACCCGGCCTGACGCCGCTCGGCATCAAGGTGATTTCCGCCGCATCATCCTGGGGATCAACGGTTCGCTGGATGCGATCATCGTGCCGATTACTGAAGCCATGGATGTCTTGTCGGCGATGTCCAATGGCGACCTGACCCGGACCATCAACGGCGACTATCAAGGCAAGTTCCTGGAACTGAAAAACTCGGTCAACGGCACCGTGGAAAAACTCTCGGAAATCATCGGCGAAGTGCGCGGCTCGGCCGATTCGCTGTCCAGTGCTTCCGAGGAGATCTCCGCCACTGCGCAAAGCATGGCGCAGTCGGCGTCCGAACAGGCCGCGTCGGTGGAGCAGACCTCGGCATCGATGGAGCAGATGTCGGCGTCCATTGCTCAAAATACCGAAAATGCCAAGGTGACCGACGGCATGGCGGGTAAAGCCAACAAGGAAGCCTCGGAAGGCGGTCGCGCCGTGAAGGACACGGTGGCGGCGATGAAGACCATCGCTGAGAAAATCGGCATCGTCGACTCCATCGCTTACCAGACCAACCTGTTGGCGCTCAACGCGGCGATCGAAGCGGCGCGTGCCGGCGAGCACGGCAAAGGCTTCGCGGTGGTGGCGGCCGAAGTGCGCAAACTGGCCGAGCGCAGCCAGATCGCGGCGCAGGAAATCAGTGAAGTGGCCAAGAACAGCGTGGCCTTGGCGGAACGGGCGGGCAACCTGCTTGACGAGATTGTGCCCTCGATCGCCAAGACCTCTGACCTGGTGCAGGAAATCGCGGCCGCCTCGGAAGAACAATCCATCGGTTCCGAGCAAATCAACAGCGCGATGTCGCAGATGAGCCAACTGACCCAGCAAAACGCTTCGGCCTCCGAAGAGCTGGCGGCGACGGCCGAGGAAATGAGCGGCCAGGCCGAGCAGTTGCAGGAACTCATGGGCTTTTTCAGCGTACAGAGCAAGCGCGCCGGGCGGACCGCCTCGATGCCCGTGATCAATCGCGCGGCATCCACGTTCGACCAGGATAGCCGTGCGGTGGAGAGCGGTTTCGTCCGCTTCGGGAGCTGACCCATGAGCGCCACAGCCGTTATGCCGAACACTTTGGAGTCAGCGCCGCAGGTCGATGAGCCCTTGCAGTACCTGACCTTCTTGGCTGACCAGCAGATGTATGCGGTCAATACACTGAACGTTCGCGAAATCATCGAATACAACCAGGTGACCACGGTGCCGATGATGCCGACATTCCTGCGCGGGGTGATCAACCTGCGCGGTTCAGTGGTGCCGTTAGTGGACCTCAAGGCACGGTTTGGCAAGGGTGTGACGGTGCTGGGCAGCCGAACGTGCATCGTCATTCTTGAAGCGGCGAAGGAGGGCGAGTCCCAGGTGCTGGGGGTGGTGGTGGACTCGGTCAGCGAAGTGATCGAGATCCTCGATATCGATATCAAGCCCGCGCCGGCCTTTGGTAACCCTATCCGTACCGACTTCATCCGGGGGATGACCAAGGTGCGAGGTGCGTTTGTCACGCTGCTGCAAATCGAGCAGGTGTTGTGTGTCGATGAGATGGCCGGCTTGATGCGAGCTTGACGTGTACGACCGCGCCTCCCGGCGCGGCCGCAAAGTAATCGATGCGAGGTGAGTCATGGCGTTATCCATCGCAAGTCCAGGGAAAGCCACGGTCTCGAGCCCTAGCCAATACCTCACCTTCGAGTTGGGGGATGAGATGTTCGCCGTCGGCACGCTCAACGTGCGAGAGATCATCGAATACGGACCGATCACCAGCGTGCCGTTGTTGCCGCCCAGCATCCGCGGCGTGATCAATCTGCGCGGCGCGGCGGTTCCTGTGCTGGACCTGGGTGTGCGCTTTCGCGGCGAGCGCACGGTGCAGACCTCGAGGACCTGCTTTGTGATCCTTGAGGTACAGGCCAATGCCGGGGGCAAGCCGGTGGGCATCATTGTGGATGCGGTCAGCGAGGTCCTTGAAATCGCCGATCAGGATATCGAACCGTCCTTGAATTTCGGGACCGATGTCAGAGCGGACTTCCTGTTGGGCATCGGCAAATTGGAGAGCGGTTTTGTGTTGTTGCTGGATATCGGTCGCGTGTTGTCCCTGGAACAGGTCGATGTGCTGGCAACCCTTGATCCCTTGCTGCCTTCAACTGCCTGATTGTTTTTTGGGAGTGTCCTCATGAACGTGATTCTCTCCGATGCGGAGTTCCTGCAGTTTCGCACTCTCATTCATCAAATCGCCGGCATCAGCCTGTCGGATGCCAAAAAACAGTTGGTGAGCGCTCGGCTCGCCAAGCGCCTGCAAGTGTTCAAGCTCAATACCTACGGCGCGTACTACAAAGTGTTGATGAAGGACGCGACGGAACTACAAGTGGCGGTCGATATGCTGACCACCAACGAAACCTATTTCTTCCGCGAGCCCAAGCATTTTGATTTCCTGCGCGATGTCGCACTGCCCGAACTGCGTGGCAGCGGGCCTTTGCGTGTATGGAGCGGCGCCTGCTCGAGCGGTGAAGAGCCCTACACCCTGGCCATGGTCCTGGCGGACAGCCTCGGCGGCCGGCCCTGGGAAATCGTCGCATCGGATATCAGCAGCCGGGTACTGGAAACGGCCCGCCAGGGGCGCTACCCCCTCGAAGGCACGCGCGGCATTCCCCAAGCGTTGCTCAACAAATATTGCCTCAAGGGCGTCGGCGCCAACCACGGTTGCTTCATGGTCGAACCGGCGCTGGCGTCGAGGATCGATTTCCAGGCCATCAACTTGAACAATCCGCTGCCGAAACTGGGAATGTTTGACGTGATCTTCCTGCGCAACGTGATGATCTATTTTGACAGCGAGACCAAAGTGCAAGTGGTCAAGCGCCTGGTCAGCCACCTCAAGCCCGGCGGCTATTTCCTGGTCAGCCATTCGGAAAGTCTCAATGGCGTGACCGATGAACTGCGACTGGTCAAGCCTTCGATCTATCGGAGGCCACATGCCTGACACCCCACCGTCCCGCGAGGTGTACCTGAATCCCGGCGAGTGGTTTTTCGGTTCAGGCGCCATTCGGCTGCGCACCGTGCTGGGCTCATGCGTTGCATTGGTGGTCTGGCATCCGCGGCGCTTGTTGGGCGGCATGTGCCACTACCTGTTGCCCCGGCGCGCAGTGAAGAGATCGGCTGCACTGGATGGTCGCTACGGCGATGAGGCGCTCCAATTGCTGCTCGGCCGAATGCACGCGATCAAGGTGCCGCCGACGGAGTTCAGAATCAGCGTGTATGGCGGCGGGGATATGTTTCCGGGGCTGGCGCGTTCGGACAATCACTACGTTGGCCAGCGCAATGTCGAGCAAGCCAGGCACCTGCTCGATTCGCATCAGTTGCGGTGTCACAACTTTCATGTGGAAGGCGTGGGTTATCGAACCGTGGTGTTCGATCTGGCCAATGGCAACATCGAACTCAACTACCTGGCCCTGCATTGGCCACTCAGCAGCCCTCATGGAGAGCGTGCGATATGAGCCTTATCAAAGTACTGATCATTGACGACTCCGCGGTGGTTCGCCAGGTGCTGACGGCGACCCTTGGGCAAGACCCGGCCATTGAAGTGATCGGCGCGGCGGCGGACCCGGTGTTCGCCATGGACAAGATGAACAAGCAATGGCCGGACGTCATCGTGCTGGACGTCGAGATGCCGCGGATGGATGGCATTACGTTCCTCAAGAAACTGATGGCCGAACATCCGACGCCAGTGGTCATCTGTTCCACGCTGACCGAGAAGGGCGCGGCCACCACCATGCAAGCGCTGGCGGCCGGTGCGGTGAGTATCGTGACCAAGCCGCAACTCAATTTGCGTCAGTTCCTGACCGACAGTTCCGATGAATTGGCCGGTGCCGTCAAGGCCGCAGCCCGTGCCAACATGAAACGCATGGTGCCGTCCAGCGAGCGAGCCCCGGTCAAGCTGACTGCCGACGTCATACTGCCGGCGAGCACGCAGGCCATGGCGCGCACCACCGAAAACATCGTCGCCATTGGTACGTCCACCGGCGGCACGCAAGCCCTGGAGCTGGTGCTGACTGCCTTGCCCAGGGTGTGCCCGGGAATCGTGATCGTGCAGCACATGCCGGAACACTTCACCGCGGCATTTGCCGAGCGGCTCAACCGCCTGTGCGAGATCGAAGTCAGGGAGGCGAAAAATGGCGACCGGGTCATTCCCGGTTGTGCGTTGATTGCTCCCGGCGGCAGGCACATGTTGCTCAAGCGCAGCGGCGCCCAATACCTGGTTGAAATCGTTGATGGGCCCCCTGTCAGCCGGCACCGCCCTTCGGTGGACGTGCTGTTTCGTTCGGTCGCCCGCAGCGCCGGCGGCAACGCGCTGGGCATCATCATGACGGGCATGGGGGACGATGGCGCTCGCGGGTTGAAGGAGATGCACGACAACGGCGCGCTGACGCTGGGCCAGAATGAAGAGTCGTGCGTGGTGTACGGCATGCCTAAGGAGGCCTTCAAGCTCGGTGCGGTGGAGCGCGAGTTGCCGCTCGAACAAATTCCAGCCGCGATTCTGCAGTCCATGCACCTGCGCCGCTGACGGTTGATGCTGGTGAACCGAGGTTTTTTGCGCGCCTGGGTCGGGTTGGGCGGCGAGGGGGCTGGCTGCGCCGAAACGGCTTGGGAAGGTGATGAGTTCCGTATCTCAGCAGATGCTCTTCCTACCTGAGCGCTGGAAACTTTCAGCGCGATCAGGAACCGACTCCCACAGTTCTGCCACACAGGATAAGCCTGCTTCCGCTGGTTTGCTTGACGATTTGTCGATCGTCGGGGCGCCTGGAGCGCTGAGGCAAGGCGTCTGATCAAACCGAACTGGAGAACTAAATGTCGGCATCAGTATTCATGCAGTCTGTCGCTCACTCCTCTGATGACAAGTCTTTCAGAGACCCCATGTCCACTGCCGAGCGGTCTATGAGCTCATCGGCCAGCCAGAGCCTGTTCTGGGATTCGTATCACTTCGGCTCAGCATTCGGCAGCACGTCGTCGCGCCCGTACTTCGGCCACGGTCATTATCACTCGGGGCCGCCGCAACGTCCGCTGCCCGATAATGTGCGCCCGAACCCCGGCCCACCACCGCGCCCAACCCCCGAGCGGCCGGACCCGCATTACTCCAAGCAAAGCAATCAGCAACTGGCCCAGGCGCTGCTGAGCAATTACGGCGCGTTCAGGGAAGGGCATTTTTCGCGGCAAGTCACCCTCGAAAGCCTGAAAAAAATGGCCGAGCGACCGTTGACCGGCAACCCGCAGATGGACGCCAATATCCGCCTGGCGAAGGAACTGCTGCGGCGTCCCGAGCTGGTACGCGCGCTCGATCGAAACATGAGCACCGGTGCTTCGGATGGCCGCTTGTCCAGGGACGACATTATGAGCGTCATCGGTTCCGATAACCCCTTTAAACTCAAAGACGACAAACAGCTGATCAAGGAAATGCTCGGCCATTTCCAACAGTTGAAGGGCAACGGTCGGGGCGACAGCATCAAGCTCGACAAGCTCAAAGAGTTTGCGGCGCAAGCGTTGACGGGCAACCCCTTCACTGACCATCTCATCCAATTGGCCAAGGAAGTCATGGCCCGTTCGATTCTGCAGGGGCGGATGGACAATGTTGACGAGTGGCAGCGCGACGGCAAGATTTCGCGACGCGAACTGCTGAAACTGCTGCGTTAACTCGGGCACAGCCGAATGCCGCGTCACTCGCGGCATAGGTTGGTAAGCGTAGTGAGCAGGAAGCACCACTTCAGCCAGGGAGGAAGGGTTTTACCACGAAGAGATTGCCATCGGCCGTTGAATGGCTGCCGGTGTCTTCACCTACCGAATCAGGTCTGGACTATGAATTCGACATCCTTTGAATCTCAGCCCTCCCAGTACACGGTTGCGAGCCTGGCGATGCCGGCACGGGAAGCAGGCCTCCCAAGCACATCCCGTTCGCAGGCACTCAACCTCATGTCTTCGCCGAAGTTCAGCTTCAGGGCGCCCACCGCCGAAGACTTCGATAAAGGTTCTCGAACATTCACGGAGGAACCGTTGTCCAGCCCTGTGTTTTCCACGCTCGCCGGGTTATGGCACAAGTTGTCTTGCCGTCTGGCCAATGACACCGAGCGGCATCTGGGCTAACCACTGAACCGTTCTGCCAGGCACAGCGCTGCGGACGGGAAACGATAAGGCAGGGAAGAAACGATCAGGCGTACATGAGCTACTTGAAGGATTCAGGCCGCTCATGTCCTTTGCTCATACCCGCAGTATTTTGCCGCTGACCGCCACCGCTGCGAGCAATCCCCCGATCAACAGGAAGGCAGTCGCCAGGCTGCTGCCATGGGCAATGAAACCGATCACCGCGGGCCCCGCGAGAATACCGGCATAGCCGAGGGTGGTGATGGCCGGCACGGCGATGTGTTCCGGCATGACGGTCTGCTTGCCGACAGCGGTGTAGAGCACCGGGACGATATTTGAGCATCCGGCGCCGACCAGCGCATAGCCCAGCAGGGACATGGCCCAGGCCGGTGACAGGGTCGCGAGGAAGATCCCGGCCGCCGCCAGCGCCCCGCCGGTGACGATCACCCGGGCAGCCCCCAGTCGACGGACAATCCGGTCGCCGGTCAGGCGCCCGGCGGTCATGGTCAGGGCAAAGGCCGCATAACCCAGGCCGGCGTAGGCTTCATCCAGGCCGCGTTCGGCGCTGAGGAACACCGCGCTCCAGTCGAGCACGGCGCCTTCGGCCAAAAACACGATGAAACACAAGCCGCCGATAAACAGCACCACGCCGTGGGGAATGGCAAACGGCGGCCCGGCGCTTTCACTGCCGTAGGGCAACCAGTGGGGGGCGGCCTTGAACAGCGCCAGCGCCATGATGACGATCACCACCAGGGTCGCCTGCAGCGGCGAAAACCCCAGCCCCAGCAACCCGGAGACCCCCGCTGCGCCGACGATGCCGCCCAGGCTGAACAACCCATGGAAGCCCGACATCATGGTTTTGCCGCTGGCGCGCTCGACGATCACCGCTTGCAGGTTGACCGTGGAGTCGACCGTACCCAGGCCCGCGCCGAACAGGAACAGACCAGCCATCAGCAACGGGATCGAACTGACCGTGGCGAGCATGGGCAACGCCAGGCAGATCAGGACCGTCCCGGCGCTCAGTACGCGCCGGCAACCATAGCGCGAGGCCAGTGCGCCGGCCACTGGCATGGCGATGATCGAACCGACCCCCAGGCACAGCAGCAACAGGCCCAGGGTGCCCTCGTTGAGTTCGACGCGGGCCTTGGCATACGGCACCAACGGCGCCCAGGCTGCGATGCCGAAGCCGGCGATGAAGAAGGCGATGCGCGTCGACATTTGCTCCAGCCGCCCGGGAACCACGGGCGCTGGGGTGGGGATGGCAGTCATGGAGAATCCTTGGTTTTGCGTTCAACGAACGATGTCCGGCGCGACATCCTTACACATCAAGCCTGATCGAGCGAGCCAGGTTCACGCGGCGTTCGCGCTGGCGGCGGGTTTTATTTTCGCCAGCACGGAACGCTCTGGACACTGGCTGCCACCTAGAGGACATCGACGTGTAGGAGGTGGTCTGGAAGGTGCGTAATCCCCGTGAGAATTGCTGAACCCCAGGCTTCCTGCGGCGGATGACGCACCTTCCAGACCACTTCCCACGCGCCGACCGTTCTGTAATACGCTGCTGCTTCTGTGTGCAGACGATTGGACGGACGAAGCGATGAAGGACTTTCAGCCAGGCGACCCCATGACCCGGTTCTACGATGCCCGCGGCAATATCTATGGGGTGGTCAGCCCGGCCTGTTTGCGTCGCCACGGGGTCGAGGTGCCCGACACTGCGGCCCTCGCGGCGAGCCGGCGGGACGCTTGGGCACTGCCGGCCATTGCCGCCGAATGTGGCTGGGGGCCTTCGCCGCGTCCGGCCGGCGCCAAGGCGCACCGTTGTGATGGGTTGTTGGTCGGGCCGTTCCAGGCGGCGCCGCCGTTCGACCTGTTGATCGTCAACACTGACGGCTCCCTTGCGGAGCGCAGTGGCAATGGCCTGACCATCTTCGCCCAGGCGCTGAGCGATCAGGGCTTGATGACGCAGGGCTGCGAGCTGCGGGTGCATCACGATAAACAGGATGCGAAGTCGCCGCTGGCCACCTATGTCGAACCGGCACTGCACGAGCAGGTGCGTGGGTTCTGGCTGGCGTTGGGGCAGCCGGCGTTCGGCCCGCTGGCGGTCGGCGCGGACCTGCCTGGCGCCGAAGAAGGGGCGTTCAGCCATCTGCCCGCGCTGGCGGCGATCAACCCGGCATGGACGCGCAGCCAGTTTGTGCGGGTGGGCAACCCCCATTGCGTGACGTTGGTGCACCAGGCCGCTGCGCTGCCGGACAATCTGTCGATGCACCAGAGCGCACTGTTCGAGCCCTTGCAGGCGATTGCATTTGCGCCACCTGCCGGGCGTGGCCAGCCCTGTGTGGCCGGGGTCAACTTGCAATGGGCTGCCCAGGCGTCCGGCAATCGAGTGCTTGCGCGGGTGTTCGAGCGGGGAGAGGGGCCGACGGCGTCCTCCGGGACCAGCGCCTGTGCCGTGGCGTGCGCCGCGTGGCGCGCCGGTTGGGTCGCGGGCGGGGAGGTCGCGGTGGTGATGCCGGGCGGTACGGTGCCGGTTCGGTTGCAGATTCAGGATGCGACAGTGCTGAGCGTCAGCCTGTTCGGGGCTGCGCGGCCGCAGCTCGATGCAGGGCCGCGCGGCTGATCGCGTCGAGTCGTATCAGCGGCTGTCCATCGAACCCCGCGTGCTACAAAAACGTCACCTGCGCCGGCTGGCGCTTCATCAACACCTTGCCGTTGCGGATCGAGTACAGCGCCAGGCCCTGGCTGCGAATCACCTCGTAGTCGCTGTCGGCCGAGAGGATCAACAGGTTGGCCGGCCGGCCGGGTTCCAGCCCATAGCGATCGCCGAGGGCCATGGCCTTGGCGCTGTTGTCCGTGACCAGGTCCAGGGCGTTTTGCAGGTTGCGGTAGCCGAGCATGTGGCAGATGTGCAACCCGGCTTCGAGCACCCGCAGGATGTTGCCGTTGCCCAGGGGGTACCAGGGATCGACGATGGAGTCCTGACCGAAGCACACGTTCATGCCGGCTTCCAGCAGTTCGTTGACGCGGGTGACGCCGCGCCGTTTCGGGAAACTGTCGAAGCGCCCTTGCAGGTGAATGCTTTCGGTGGGGCAGGAGACGAAGCTGATACCGGAATGCCCGAGCAGGCGGAACAGTTTGGCGCAGTAGGCGTTGTCGTAGGAACCCATGGCCGTGGTGTGGCTGGCGGTGACGCGGGCGCCCATGTCGCGGCTGCGCGCTTCTTCGGCGAGCACTTCGAGGAAACGCGAGTGCGGGTCGTCGGTTTCGTCGCAATGCACGTCGACCAGGCAGCCGCTGCGTTCGGCCAGGTCCATCAGGAACTTCACCGAACTCACGCCCTGGTCGCGGGTGTATTCAAAGTGGGGGATGCCGCCGATCACGTCGGCGCCCAGGCGGACGGCTTCTTCCATCAGCTCGCGGCCGTTGCGGTACGACTCGATGCCCTCCTGGGGAAAGGCGACGATTTGCAGGTCGATCAGGTGCGCAGTGTCCTCGCGCACTTCGAGCATGGCTTTGAGCGCGGTGAGGTCCGGGTCGGTGACGTCGACGTGGGTACGCACATGCTGGATACCGTGGGCGGCGAGGGCCTGGATGGTTTTCCTGGCGCGGGCCTTGGTGTCTTCGTGGGTGATGGTGGCTTTGCGTTCGCCCCAGCACTCGATCCCTTCGAACAGGGTGCCGCTCATGTTCCAGCGCGGCTCGCCGGCGGTGAGGGTGGCGTCGAGGTGGATGTGCGGTTCGACGAAGGGCGGTATCACCAGGTTGCCGGCCGCGTCGAGGTCGTCGGGCCCCGCCGTGGGGGCTGTGGTTTGCGGCGTGATGCTGGCGATCCGGCCGTGTTCCAGGTGCAGATCATGCAGGCCTTCACGGTTGCGCAGGCGGGCGTTGATGATGTGCATGGGCAAGTTCCTCTTGGCTAAAAACAATCAGGCAGACAGCCGCCAGATCATCAGCGCGATGCCGATGTCCAGGCGGTCATACGAATTATCCAGCCTCAGCCCGCACAGGGCTTCGATGCGCTGGACGCGGTGCGTCAGGGTATTGCGGTGGACGGCCAGGCGCTGCGCGGCGGCCACCAGGTTACCATTCTCGTGGAACCAGGCTTCGAGGGTCGGCAGCAGGCTTGGGCCATGGTGCAGGTCGTGGCGCAGCAACGGGCCCAGGCGGTCATTGAGAAACTGGTCGAGCAGCGCACGATCGCGCACGCCGCTGAGCAGCTTCAATACGCCGAGTTCGTCATACACGCAGAGCCCGGCGCGTTCGCTGAAGCGCCGCGCGGCGGCCAACGCCTGGCGCGCTTCATCCTGCGCCTGGGCCAGGCGCGCCGGCGGGTGGGCGGCGGCGCTCAGGCCGATGAACAGTTTCAGCGGCGCCAGGCGCAGGTTCAGCGGCTTCAACCAATTGGCCAGTTGCTCCCGGTTAGCCAGCGCCGCGACGGCATCGGCGGCCGGCAGCAGCAACGTCCATTGGCCGGCGCGCCCGAGTACCGGCACCGCGGCCGACAACTGCCGCAAGCGCCGGGTAATGCTGTCGTGTTGCCGCGCCAACTGCGCTTCCATCTGCGCGGCCTCGCCCTGGGCAAATAACGCGTCGCTGCCCTCCAACTGCAACTGCACGATTTGCCAATGGCCGGCCAGGGGCATGCCCAACTGGGCGGCGCGGTGCAGCAGCAGATCCAACGATTGATAGTCACCGGCCAGCAACCGCTCCAGCACATCGTGCCGCGAGCGGCCCAATTGCTCCGACTGGATCAACGCCGAACCGATCGCCTGGGTCACCAGCACCATTTTCAGTGAGTAAGGCTGTTCGATCAGCGGCATGTCGGCGGCTTCGGCGGCGTCCAGTAAGCGCTGGGGAATCGCCTGGATATAGGCCGGCCCGGTGAGAATCACCAACCCGGCCACCTGACGCAGGCAGGCTTCCTCCAGCAGTTGCAGCAAATTCGCTTCGTCCCGTGGGTGATTGATACCGGTGACGAACACCAGTTCGCCACCCAGCACCCACTCGGCGATGCCGCTGTTCTCTGCGACATACGGCCAGCGCACGGCATTCTCCAGGCCCGCCGCCCCGGCGCGCAGGCACAGGGAATCCAGCCCCGGCAGGGCGAGCACATCGGCAATGGTCAGGCTCATGCCTGTGCGTCAGCCAACGGTGCCCGCACGCGCAGTACGGCGCTGAGTAGCATGTAGGTCAGCGACGCGGCCACGATCCCCACCAACGGCGCCACCCAGGGCGAATTGAACGCCAGTACGGTGCCCACGGCGTAGGCGGTCAGCCCCGGCCAGTTGAACGCCGGCAGGCGCGCATCGGCCAGGCGCGGATAGCGGCCGCGGTAGCGATAGAAAAAGTCCGCCATGATCACCCCGCCAATCGGTGGAATCACCGTGCCCAGCAGGATCAGGTACGGCACCAGCATGTCGTACATGCCGAGCAGCGCCAGCAGCGTGCCGATCACCGCACCTGCCAGGGTCACCGTCTTGCGGCGGCGGGTGCGCAGCAGGTTGCAACCGGCCACGGCGAAGTTGTAGATGGTGTTGTCCTGCGTGCTCCAGATATTGAGCAGCAACATCGCCATCGCGGCCGTGGCAAAGCCTTGCAGCAGCAACACCTCCACCACGTCGGGCTGTTGATAGACGATGGCGCCATAAGCCCCGATCAGCACCATCAAGCCATTGCCGACAAAGAAACCGATCAGGCTGGCGAGCACCGCGACCTTGGCCGAGCGCGAAAAGCGCGTCCAGTTGGTGGCCTGGGTCGCGCCGCTGACAAAGGTGCCGAACACCAGGGTGATCGCCGTCGACAAGTCCAGTTCCGACGTCGGCACCACCGCCAGCAAGCCTTGCAGCCCGCCGACTTTCACCGTGGCGACCCACATCGACAGGCACAACAGAATGCCCATGGCCGGCACCGCGATGTAGGACAGAATCTCCAACCCGCGATAGCCCACGTAGGCCGTGGCGCAGAACAGCAGGCCAAACAGCACCATCAGCACCAGCACGTTGCCCTGGCTCAGCTCGAAATATTTGCCCAGCACCACGGCGGCGGTGGCGGTGCCCCAGGCGTACCAGCCGATCTGGGTGAAACCGAGGATCAAATCACTGAGCTTGCTGCCGACTTCGCCAAAACAGAAGCGCCCCATCAGCACCGAGTTCAGGCCGCTCTTGAACGCGATGTAACCCAAGCCTGCGGCATAAATGCCCAACAGCAGGTTACCCAAGGCCACGACGCCGAGCATGTCGACGAAACTGAACGCCACGCCCAGCTTGCCGCCGGCAAACATGGTCGCGGTGAAAAAGGTGAAGCCCAGCAGCACCATGGCGGTGGACGCCAGGCCCTTGCGTGCGTGCATCGGGACTTCGCTGAGGGGGTAATCGTTGCCCGGTTCTTGCTGCGTCATGTGCCTTGCTCCCTGAATGAGTGACGCAGGCCTATTGCACCGCGCGTGCCAATTGAGCAGCAGTGACGGGCGCACGGTGGGTGTTGTGCAGTATGCACAGGATTTATCGCCAGACAGGCGCGGAACGCGGGCGGGAGTGGTCGCGGTGCCCAATCGGGCACGAAAGCGGTGCAGCGGTGATACAAATTGGATCAGTCGAACAGCGTCAGCGTGGTTTCGCCGCGATGAAACGCAAAGGCCGCCTCGAGATCGCTTTCGATGGTGCGCCCACGGGACAGCGGCGGCAGGTCGTCGAGGGCGAAAAAGCCCACCTCGGTGGTTTCGAACCCGGCCGTCGGCGCCAGTTGGTCGACCCGTTCACACAGGAAATACAGCTTGTAGAAGTCCCGCACATCCGGGCGATACAAGCCCTTGGCCTTGTGCGTGACGCTGTAGAGCGCCTGCGCCGTCACGGTCAGCCCGGCTTCCTCGCGGATCTCCTTGACGATGTTTTCTGCGGCCGACAGACCGATATCGGCATAGCCCCCCGGCAGCGCCCAGCAACCATCGGTCGCCTCGCGCACCAGCAGAATGCGCTCGCCGTCGATCACTGCGCCGCGGACATCGATCATCGGCGTCGAATAGCGCTGGGCGAAATCCGGGACCAGCCCGCTGATGCGCTCCAGCGGCACATTGCCCAATTGCGCGAGCATGCTGTGGGCGATCTCGGCAATTTCTTCCAGGCGCTCGCGTTCGAAGTCGTCGGTGCAAAAGTGCAGCCCCGTGGAAGCCAATGCCTGCAAGCGTTTGGCCTGGGCCAGCCAGGTGTTTTCCATGGGGCGCTCCCGCAGGGCGTTGACGTGAGGGTTACTCGCCGCGATAGATGCAGCCGCTGGTGCAGGTTTCATGGATGCGAATCGCGCTGAGTTCGGGCAGCAGGGGTTTCAATTCGGTCCAGATCCACTTGGCCAGTACTTCGCTGGTGGGGTTTTCCAGGCCGGGGATGTCGTTCAGGTAGTTGTGGTCGAGGCGTTCATAGAGCGGCTTGAAAATCGCCTTGATCTCCGAGAAGTCGCGAATCCAGCCGGTATGGGGGTCCAGGTCGCCGCTCAGGTGGATCGCCACCTTGAACGAATGCCCATGCAGGCGCCCGCATTTGTGGCCGTCTGGCACGTGGGGCAGGCGGTGGGCGGATTCGAATGTAAATTCCTTGAAGATTTCCACAGTATTTTTCAGCTCGGTCAGGTTTCTGGCAGGCGGCGAGTTTAACAGCTACATCGCGCCTCGCGCATACCGCTGGGTCAAAGCGCCTGCAAGCGCTCGCCCAGGCCACCCTGGTCGGCCAGATGCAGAAACTCATCGCCCAGGCGCCGGCTCTCGCTCATTGCGGTTTGCCAGTATTTGTTGCGAGTCGCGTCATCGCCCAGAAAGCGCTTGAAGTCGCTGCGGTCCGGCAGTTTGCCGTGGGGCAGGCGGGCCAGGTAGTCCTTCGACGGCGCCAGCAGCAACACGTCCTGCAAGCCTTGTTGATTGCTGCGTCGCCACGGCAGGCCCTTGTCGAACCAGCCGGGGATGACGCGGTCGGTGAAGTGCGGGTACAGCACGATGTCATCGCCGTGGTAGGGCAGGTCGAGGTGGTAATCCAGCAGGCCGCCGTCGCGGTAGGTGCCGGCACCGGCGCCAGGCAGGTCGCGCACGCCTTGCATCACCATGGGGATCGAGCCGGACGCCAGCAGCGCTTGGCGCAGGTTGCCCAGGTTCAGGTCGAGGAAGCGCGACGGAAAATCCCGCAGCGCATGCACCGGCGGCGCCTGGCGCGGGTCATGGATGATCAGCCGTTCGAAATGCCGCGCCAGCCGCGCGCGGCCGCGCAGGTTGTCGGCAATCACCGACGACAGGCCCAGGCCCAGCCGCCCGCGGTGGTCATCGGCGAGCAGGCCGTGGCTCTTGACCACCATGATGTTCAGCCGATAGTCGGGGTTGTCCAGCACCCGCGCATCGCGCCCTGCCAGCAGGTCATCGAGCATGCGCCGGCAGCTCTGGCTGACCTCGGCCATGGTCACGCCTTTGGCGAAGCGTTGTTCGTTGTACAGGCGGCCGAGGTCGAGCAGGCCTTGCACCGGGTCGGGCAGGCAGGCGCTGGCAAACCGCCAGGAACCGATGGAGGCACCGATCAGCGCACGTTCGCGTGGCGCGCGGGGCAGCCACTCGCCGAACAGCGCCAGGTCCAGGCCCTGGATGCCCAAGGCCTTGGGCCCGCCTGCCGCACCGGGAAGGATACCGACATCGGCAGGCTTGAGGCCTTGCTCGCGAATGCGCGCAAAGGCGCGTTTGCCGGCCTTGAGGGTCAGGGCGGGAAACTTGATGTGGATGGCTGTCATACCGGTCTCTGTTGAAGCGAGCGGGGCAGTATAGAAAATCTCGTCGGGTGAAGGAAAACGCGGGTGACGCGAATTGCCATGGTGGCAATTCAGTTTCAGTTAAGTTGCCGCGGATACGCTGGCGGGTGTAGGACAAATATCGTGAAACGGAGACTCAGCATGAAGCGTCTCACAATGCTGGTCGCCGCCGGGTGCGCGGCCTCTTTGGCGGCACAGGCCCTGGCAGCCGACCCCGACAAGTCACTCCGCGGGCCCGGCACTGTTACTATTGTCGCCTTCGATCAGCTGGACGCCACGGCCCTGGCCTTGCATCCCGGTTCGACCCTGCTGGACACCGACCTGGACGAGGTCTACGGCAAGTACCTCTACGAGGTCGAACTGGAGGATGTCGACGGCATCGAATGGGAGGTTGAATTGGACGCGCTCACCGGGCATGTGCTCAAGAATCATCAGGATACGTAATGAAGGTATATCGACGCGCCGCTGGCTGGGCGGGGCTGGTGCTCCTGGCGTTTTGCTCAAGCCTGTCAGCCCGCGACCTCAACCAGGACGAAGCCTTGGCACTGCGCCAGCAGGGGGTGATCCTGCCGCTCGAGCAACTGTTGCAGCAGGCCATGGCGCGCCACCCCGGCTCGCGGCTGCTGGAGGCCGAGCTTGAGAAAAAGGACGAGCAATATGCCTATGAGGTGGAACTGGTGACGACCGACGGTGTGGTGCGCGAGATCAAACTCGACGCCACCAGCGGTGCGCTGATCAAAGACGAGGAAGACTGATGCGCCTGCTGTTGGTGGAAGATAACGTACCGCTGGCCGATGAACTGCTGGCCGGCCTGCAGCGCCAGGGCTATGCCGTCGATTGGCTGGCCGATGGGCGCGATGCCGCGTACCAGGGCCGCAGCGAACCCTATGACTTGATCATCCTCGACCTCGGCCTGCCCGGCTTGCCCGGGCTTGAGGTGTTGGCGCAATGGCGCGCGGCCGCACTGGCCACCCCGGTGCTGATCCTCACCGCGCGCGATTCCTGGGCCGAGCGCATCGAAGGGCTCAAGGCCGGCGCCGACGATTACCTGAGCAAACCGTTTCACCCCGAAGAACTGCACCTGCGTGTCCAGGCGCTGTTGCGCCGTTCCCATGGCCAGGCCAACCAGCCGACCTTGCAAGCGGCCGGCCTGCACCTGGATGAAGGGCGCCAATGCGTGCTGCGCGACGGCGACGAAATCCAGCTGACCGCCGCCGAGTTTCGCTTGCTGCGCTATTTCATGTTGCACCCGCAACAGATCCTGTCGAAAAGCCATCTGGCCGAGCATTTGTATGACGGTGAGACCGAGCGCGATTCGAATGTGCTCGAAGTCCACGTCAACCACCTGCGCCGCAAATTGGGCCGCAGCGTGATCGAAACCCGGCGCGGCCAGGGTTACCGGTTCGGCGCCAGTCCTGCATGAAGTCGATCCAGCGGCACCTGAGCCTGGGGCTGATCAGCGTGATGGTGGTGGTCGGCGTGGTGCTGGCGCAAACCAGCCTGTGGTTGTTCGAAGCCGGTTTGCAGCGCTATTTGGAGGCCGGCCTGCGCAACGACAGCGAGAACCTGCTGGTGGCGCTGGTGCGCGGGCCGAATGGCGTGCAACTCGACGAGCAACGCCTGGCGCCGGCCTATCAGCGGCCGTTCTCGGGGCATTATTTCCGTATCGATTTCGCCGACATCCACTGGCGCTCCCGCTCGTTGTGGGACCAGGAGCTGCCACGCCTGCCCGCGGCCGGGCTCAAGGGCAATCTGCAACTGGGGCCGGAAGGCCAGCAACTGTTGGTACTGCGTTCGGACTACAAGCGCTTCGGCCAATTGATTTCCATCAGCGTGGCCCAGGACTACACGCCCGTGCGCGAAAGCTTTCGGCTGATGCGTCAGATCGGCCTGGTGCTGGGGGTGGCGGCCCTGTTGCTGGTGTTGATCCTGCAACGGGTCACGGTCCGTCGCGCCTTGCGCCCGCTGGAAGTTGCGCGCAACCAGATCGCCCAGCTGCAACAGGGCCAGCGCTCGCAACTCGACACCCAGGTGCCGCAGGAGCTGGAACCGCTGGTGGCGCAGATCAACCACCTGCTGGCCCACACTGAAGACAGCCTCAAGCGTTCACGCAATGCCCTGGGCAACCTCGGCCACGCGCTGAAAACCCCGCTGTCGGTGCTGTTGAGCGCGGCGTCGAGCGAAGCGCTCAAGGATCAGCCGCGCTTGCGCACGCTGCTGCGCGAACAGCTTGAACAGGTGCAACAGCGCCTCGACCGCGAACTCAACCGCGCACGCCTGGCCGGCGACACCCTGCCGGGCGCCTTGTTTGATTGCGCGAACGAACTGCCGGGCTTGCTGGCGACCCTGAACATGGTCCACGGCGACCACCTGGACTTGAGCCACCACGCCGTCCCTGGCCTGCAATTGCCCTGGGACCGCGAAGACCTGCTGGAGCTGCTCGGCAACCTGCTGGACAACGCCTGCAAATGGGCGGATGCGCAGGTGTGCCTGAGCATCGGCGAGACGCCGCACAGTTACCTGCTGGCAGTGGAAGACGACGGCCCCGGCATTCCCGAAGCCCAACACGACCGGGTGTTCAGCCGTGGTACGCGCCTGGACGAGCAGACCGACGGCCATGGCCTGGGCCTGGGAATCGTGCGCGATATCGTCGAGGTGTGGGGCGGGGTGTTGCAGTTGCAGGAAAGCCAACTGGGCGGGCTCAAGGTGCTGATCGAACTGCCCAAACGCTGAGGTCGATCAAAAATGGGGGGAGGGGCTTACCCCCGGTGCAGACCGGAGACATCCTTTACGTTTGAAACCGGAGACATCGTTTACATGTATTAATCATGGCCTGGCGATGACCAGCCGATCAAAAGTGTGGGAGGGGGCTTGCCCCCGATAGCGGTGAATCAGTCTATGTAGCCTTTGACTGACCCACTGCAATCGGGGGCAAGCCCCCTCCCACATTGGATTTCCTTCAGAGTTGGTGTCGGTCACTCACACCTGGAAATGATCCATCAACCCCTGTTGCTGATTGGCCAGGTGGTTCAACGCCTGGCTGACGCGCGCCGATTCGTTGGCCTGTTCCGACAGTGACTCGGTGACATCGCGGATTGTCGCCACGTTGCTGTTGATCTCCTCGGCCACTGCGCTTTGCTCTTCGGCGGCGCTGGCGATTTGCAGGTTCATGTCGCTGATCACTGTGACCGCGGCGCCGATCTGGCGTAGGGCGGTGACCGCCTCGCCGACTTGTTCGACGCTGCTCTGGGCCTGGCGATAGCTGTTGCCCATGGCGCCGACCACATCGGTGGTGCCACTTTGCAGTTGCTCGATCACCAGGCGGGTTTCTTCCACCGACTCCTGGGTACGACGCGCCAGGTTGCGCACTTCGTCGGCGACCACGGCAAACCCACGGCCGGCCTCACCGGCCCGGGCCGCTTCGATGGCGGCGTTGAGGGCCAGCAGGTTGGTCTGCTCGGCGATGCCGCGAATCACTTCGAGCACCGAGCCGATCTGCGCACTGTTGGTCGCGAGGCCTTCAACCTGGGTCATGGCGGTGCTCATGTCCGCCGCCAGATGGCCGATGTTGGTGGTGGTGCGGTCGATCACCTGCAGGCCGTCACGGGTGGCCTGGTCGGCATCGCGCGCGGCTTGGGCGGCCTGGGCCGCACTGCGGGCGACGTCCTGGGCGGTGGCGCTCATTTCATGGGAGGCGGTGGCCACCTGGTCGACCTGGCGGTATTGCTGCTCCATGCCGGCGCTGGTTTCGCTGGCGATCGCGGCGGATTGGTCGGCGGTGCCGCGGGCGTCCTGCACCGAGCGTTTGACCTCGGCGATGATCGGCTGCAGTTTGTCGAGGAAGCGGTTGAACCAGCCGGCCAGTTGCCCCAGTTCGTCCTGTTTGGCGTAGTCCAGGCGGCGGGTCAGGTCGCCTTCGCCGCTGGCGATGTCTTCGAGCATGTGCGCCACGCTCAGGATCGGCCGGGTCACGCTGCGCGCCATCAGCCACACCAGTCCCAGGCCGATCACGGCGGCGAGCAGGCCCAGGCTCAACTCGAGCAGGGTGCCACGGGCGTTGTCGGCGTCCAGTTGCGCCTTGAGCGCTTCGGCCGGGCCCACCAGGACTTTTTCCGGCACATCCAGCAACACGCCCCACGGCTTGCCGCCGGGGATCGGCGTGAACGGCGCCAGGACCTTGAGTCGATGGTCGGCACGCAGGCTGCTGATCCGCGTACTGCCGGCCAGGGCGCTGAGCAATTGCGCGCCGCTGGCGGTGTCGACCTGGTCCAGGCGCTGGCTGAGCTTGCTCGCATCCGGGCTGTAGCCGGCCAGCAAGCCGGTGGCGCTGAGAATGCTGACCTGGGTCTGGCCGTCATACAGCGTGTGGCTCGCCTGCTGGCTCACCGCCTGCAGGCTGTTGAGGTTGATGTCCACCGACAGCGAGGCGATGACTTTGCCATTCACTATCAGCGGGAACACGAGGCTGGTCATCAGTACGTTTTGGCCGTCGATGACATAGAAGTACGGTTCGATCACACACGGTTTGAGGGTGGTGCGCGGGCAGGTGAACCAGGCGTTGGCCTTTTCTCCACTCGGGCCGACGCTGGTGTCGGACATGTCGCTTTCGGGCAGCGACATGGCGGTGAGTTTGCCGGGCGTCGGCTGTGACCAGTAGAGGGCGAATCGGCCTTTGTCGTTGCTGCCCAGCTCTGGCTGGTTGACGAACAGCTCATCCTTGCCGTCCAGGGCATTGGCTTCGAACACCAGGGACAAACCGAGCAGGTCGGGGTTGGCCTGCAAGGCGGCCTTGACCTGGCGGGTCAAGTCTTCACGGGTGTCGAAGGCGTCAAGGAAGCGCTTTTCTGCCTGTTCGCGCAGGAACAGCACCTGGCGGGAAAACCCGTGACCGTATTGATAGGCATCCATGAACTGCTGGCGGATGCCCAGCGCCTGCGCTTCGCCCTGGGCTTCGATACGCGCCTGGGCCGCTTCGTCGAGCATGTGCATGCTGGAGGCTTTGACCTGCTGCGAACTCTGTTCCATGCGATACAGCGACAGACCCACCAGCAGGGTCACGATCCCCAGCAGGCAGAGGCCGGCGAGCAGGGTGATTTTCCATTGAATGGACAGCTGTCTGAGGGACATCGCGGAGCATCCTTTACCTGAAAACATAGAGAGCCTTTATATCGGCGGCTGTATTTTTTTCTTTATTCAAACGTTCAATTTAAATTTGAAAGCGACGTCGTTTTTTGACATGCGACCGCGCCTGCTGCAAAGTGCGCGCCCTCTAATAAGACCTCCTTCCAGCCTGCACACCGGCAGTCATGCCGGTGCGGGCATGCCTGTATTTTGTTTTTTGCTTGAGGTAACCATGATTAACGCAGTCATCGCCGCGGTCGGCACCATGCTGGTGCTCAGCTTGTCCCGCGTGCATGTGGTCATCGCCATCATCGTCGGCGCCCTGGTGGGCGGGCTGACCGGTGGCCTGGGCATCGACGCCACGCTCCAGGCCTTCAACGGTGGGCTGGGTGGTGGCGCGACAGTGGCTTTGTCCTACGCATTGCTCGGCGCTTTCGCGGTGGCGATTGCCAAGTCCGGCCTGGCCCATGCCCTGGCGGACAAGGCGTTGCTGCTGGTCGATCGCCAGGAAGCCAGCGGCGGCAGCCATGTCAAATGGCTACTGATCGGCCTGCTGTGGGTGGTGGCGATCGCCTCGCAAAACATCCTGCCGATTCATATCGCGTTTATCCCGCTGCTGGTGCCGCCGTTGCTGTACGTGCTGACCAAACTGCAACTGGACCGTCGCCTGATCGCCTGCGTGATGACCTTCGGTTTGATCACGCCCTACATGTTCCTGCCGGTGGGCTTCGGCAACATCTTTCTCAACCAGATCCTGCTGGCCAACGTGGCCAAGAGCGGCGTGGACATCAGCCAGGTCAACGTGACCCACGCCATGGGCCTGCCGGCGCTGGGCATGGTGGTCGGCCTGCTGGTGGCGGTGTTTGTCAGCTACCGTAAAAAGCGCGTGTACGACCTGGAGAAAATCGAGCGGGTCGAACAGGTCGCGGTGCAATACAACCCACTGACCCTGCTGGTGGCCGGCCTGGCGATCGCCTCGGCGTTCATCATTCAGTTGTGGTTGGACTCGATGATCATCGGCGCCCTGGCCGGGTTTTTGATTTTCTCGGTATCGGGCATTGTGCGCTGGCGCGAGACCGACGACCTGTTCACCGAAGGCATGAAGATGATGGCGATGATCGGCTTCATCATGATTGCCGCTTCAGGCTTCGCCGAAGTGCTCAAGGCCACCGGTGACGTGCGCTCGCTGGTGGAAACGTCGGCGGCGTTCATCGGCCATAGCCGTGGGATCGGGGCGTTGCTGATGTTACTGGTGGGGCTGCTGGTGACCATGGGCATCGGTTCGTCGTTTTCCACGGTGCCGATCCTGGCCGCGATTTTCGTGCCGCTGTGTGTGCAACTGGGCTTCAGCCCGCTGGCCATTGTGTGCATCGTCGGCACGGCCGGCGCCTTGGGCGATGCCGGTTCGCCAGCGTCGGACTCGACCCTGGGCCCGACCTCCGGCCTGAATATCGACGGCCAGCACCACCATATCTGGGACACCGTGGTGCCGACGTTCCTGCATTACAACATCCCGCTGCTGGTGTTCGGCTGGGTGGCGGCGATGACGCTCTGACGGGGTCGTCCTACAGAATCTGCGCAACTGGCCGTTAACCTCTCAAGCCGCCACTAATAAGAGAGAAAAGCCATGCGTCTGAGCCTGAAGGTCAAAGTCCTGTGCCTGGCCATCGTGCCGGTGCTGTTGTTTGCGTTGGTGATCAGCCTGACCACGGTGTGGATCCTCAAGGGGCAAGCGCGCAACGAGGTGGATGAGACCCGCCAGCACTTGCTCGACGCCGCCAAGGCCACTCTGCAGAGCTATGTGGAAGTGGCCATGACGACCATCAAACCGCTCTACGACGCCGCCGCCCCGGGCGATACGGCGGCGCGTGCCGAGGTGGTCAAGCTGCTGTCCAATACCAGCTACGGCAAGGATGGCTACTTCTTCGGCTACGACTCCGAAACCATCCGCCTGTTCAAGGGCAACAGCCCGGACGGCGTGGGCAAGAGCTTCAAGGACAACCGCGACCCGAATGGCGTCTACGTCAACCGCGACCTGGTCAAGGTCGGCAAGGACGGCACCCACTACCTGCAATACAGCTCGACCCAGCCCGGCCAGACCGAACTGGTGCCCAAGCTCGGCTACACCGAATACCTGCCCAAGTGGGACATGGTATTCGGCACCTCGGTCAACCTGGATGGCATCGATGCCCAGGTGGCGGTGGTCGAGGCCAAGGTCAAGAAGCGCATGGAGGGCGTATTGCTGAGTATCTTCGGTGTGGCCGTGCTGGTGCTGCTGGTGATTGCGGCGGCGGGCATGGTCCTGGCCAATACCATCCTGCGTCCGCTGCACCTGATGAAAGCCAACCTCGACGATATCGCTGCCGGTGAGGGCGACCTGACGCGGCGCCTGGCTATCACCAGCCAGGACGAACTGGGCGATCTGGCCGGGGCCTTCAACCGGTTTGTCGAAAAGATCCACGGTTTGGTGCGCCAGATCACCGAAATGACCGCGCAACTCACCGGGCTGGTGGGCCAGGTGTCCGACCAGGCGCAGCGTTCGGAGCAGGCCATGGAGCGTCAGCGTCACGAGACCGACCAGGTGGCCACCGCGATCAATCAAATGTCTTCCGCCGCCCAGGAGGTTGCGCGCAGTGCCCAAGGCGCTTCCGTGGCTGCGCAACAGACCGACGCCGAGGGCCAGGCTGCCAAGCGCGTGGTGGACGGCAGCATCGCGCAGATCCATGCGTTGGTGAACGATATCCGCAGCAGCGGCGTGTCCCTCGACAGCTTGCAGCAGGATGTGTCGTCGATTGTCAGCGTGCTCGGCGTTATCCGCTCGATTGCCGAGCAGACCAACCTGTTGGCCCTTAACGCCGCGATCGAAGCGGCGCGGGCGGGGGAGGCCGGTCGCGGCTTTGCCGTGGTCGCCGACGAAGTGCGTGCCCTGGCCAGTCGTACCCAGACCAGCACCCAGGAAATCCAGGGCATGATCGATCGCCTGCAAAAAGGCACCGTCGCCGCCGTGGAGGCCATGCGCCGCTCCAGCGATGCCGGGGACGGCACCTCGGCCCAAGCCAACGAAGCCGGGGCGTCGCTGGACACCATGGCGCAGTTGATCGGCACCATCAACTCGATGAACGCGCAAATTGCCAGCGCCGCCGAAGAACAGACCGCGGTCGCCGAAGAGATCAACCGCAGCGTGCATCAGATTGCCGTGGCGGTGGACAGCGTGGCCGATGAAACCCAGTTGGGCGCCCAGACGTCGCGCAGCCTGGCCGACCTCGGCCAGCGCTTGGGCCAACTGGTGGCCCAGTTCAGGATCTGAGGGGGGTTACTCGACGTCGCGCATCAACAGGCCGAAACGCAGATCCATCTGCGCCGGCAAGGGCACATACACCGTGTGCCCATCCCCCGGCGCCACCTCGATGGCTTCGCCCTTGGCGTTGTGCAGGGTGGCCAGGTCGAAGTGAAAGTTGCCGGCGGGGGTCATCAGTTCCAGGTGATTGCCCACTGCAAAGCGGTTCTTCACCTTGACCTCCGCCAGCTCGCCCCGGCGCTCGCCGGTCAATTCGCCGACGAACTGCTGACGTTCCGACACCGAACTGCCGTTCTGGTAGTTCTGGTACTCGTCGTGTACATGGCGACGCAGGAAACCTTCGGTGTAGCCGCGTTGGGCCAGTGACTCCAGGTTGGTCATCAGGTTGCGGTCAAATTCGCGACCGGCCACGGCGTCATCGATGGCCTGGCGATACACCTGGGTGGTGCGCGCGCAGTAGAAGTGGGACTTGGTGCGGCCTTCGATCTTCAACGAATGCACGCCCATGCGGGTCAGGCGCTCCACATGCTGCACCGCGCGCAGGTCCTTGGCGTTCATGATGTAGGTGCCGTGCTCGTCTTCGAAGGCGGGCATCTGTTCATCCGGGCGGTTGGCCTCCTGCAACAGGAACACCTGATCGGTCGGCGCGCCAATGCCCAGTGTGGGTTCCGGCTGATATTCTTGGACGATATCGCCGGTGACGTTTTCCACCGCCGGCGTGGCCTGGTATTTCCAGCGGCAGGCATTGGTGCAGGTGCCTTGGTTGGCGTCGCGCTTGTTCATATAGCCGGAGAGCAGGCAGCGCCCGGAATAGGCCATGCACAACGCGCCATGGACAAACACTTCCAGCTCCATGGCCGGCACTTGCTCGCGGATTTCGCCGATCTCTTCCAAGGACAATTCCCGCGACAGGATCACCCGGCAGATGCCCTGCTGTTGCCAGAATTCCACACTGGCCCAGTTCACGGTATTGGCCTGCACCGACAAGTGGATGGGCATCATCGGGAAGTGGCGACGCACCAGCATGATCAGCCCGGGGTCGGACATGATCAACGCATCCGGGCCCATGGCGATCACCGGGGCCAGGTCCTTGAGGAAGGTCTTCAGCTTGGCGTTGTGCGGCGCGATGTTGACCACCACGTAGAAACGCTTGCCCAGTGCATGGGCTTCCTCGATGCCCAGGGCCAGGTTGGCGTGGTCGAATTCGTTGTTGCGCACGCGCAGGCTGTAGCGCGGCTGGCCGGCGTATACCGCATCGGCGCCGTAGGCGAAGGCGTAGCGCATGTTTTTCAGGGTGCCGGCGGGGGCGAGCAGTTCGGGTGCAAGGACGAGAGACATGGGGAGTGGGGCCCAAAAGGCCGCGAGCGTAGCCGAACGCGTATAGGGATTTATTGATCCAGGTCTACGCTTGCTGCAACAAAAAAGGCACTCCCGGGATTTGCGACGGACTAAGCACGTGGACGCAAGCGCGCGCCCGGCTTTTTGACCTGGATCGGACATGAATCAAACCAATCTGCAATTCAAGACTCTGCTGTTACTGCTGGCCCTGGTGACCGTTGCCTTTATCTGGATATTGCTGCCGTTTTACGGCGCGGTGTTCTGGGCGGTCATCCTGGGCATCATCTTTGCCCCGATGCAGCGGCGCCTGCAGGTGAAATCAGGCTGGAACCGCAACCTGACCTCCCTGGCCACCCTGACGGTGTGCCTGGTGATTGCGATTCTGCCGGTGATCATCACCAGCGCCTTGCTGGTGCAGGAGGGGGCCACGCTGTACAAAAATGTCGAAAGCGGCAAGCTGGACGTGGCCGGGTATATCGAACAGTTCAAGAACTTCCTGCCACCTTATTTCCAGCACCTTCTGGACCGCTTCGGCATGGGCAACCTGGAAAGCCTGCGCGAGAAAATCGTCAAGAGTGCGATGCAGGGCAGCCAGTTCTTCGCCAGTCAGGCGTTCAGCTTTGGCCAGGGCACGTTCGATTTCCTGGTGAGTTTTTTCATCATGCTGTATCTGCTGTTTTTCCTGCTGCGTGACGGCCCGGAGCTGGTGCGAAAAGTCCGCACGGCGGTGCCGCTGGCCGAGCCGCAAAAGCGCCGCCTGCAGCTCAAGTTCAACCGCGTGGTGCGCGCCACGGTCAAGGGCAACGTGTTGGTTGCCGTGACCCAAGGGGCGTTGGGCGGTTTGATCTTCTGGTTTCTGGACATTCCCAGCGCGTTGCTCTGGGCGGTGCTGATGGCGTTTTTGTCGCTGCTGCCGGCGGTGGGCGCGGGGATCGTGTGGGGGCCGGTGGCGGCGTACTTCCTGCTGAGTGGGGCGATCTGGCAAGGCGTGGTGCTGAGCCTGTTTGGTGTGTTCGTCATCGGCCTGGTGGATAACGTGCTGCGCCCGATCCTGGTGGGCAAGGACACCAAGATGCCGGACTACCTGATTCTGATCTCGACCCTGGGCGGCTTGTCGGTGTTCGGCCTCAACGGCTTCGTGATCGGGCCGCTGGTGGCGGCGTTGTTCATGTCCAGCTGGGCGTTGTTTGTCGAAAGCAAGCCGCGGCTCAAGTTGCCGTTGCCCTAGGCCTCAGGCGCGCAGCCTGAAGGTTGCCGCTTGTTGCTCGGCAGCCGATAACGACGTGAGCGGGCCGCTGACGGGTTCGCCATCGTGCATCAGGTACCAGCAGGCGAGTACACCCAGCTTGCGCAGGGGGGCAGGAACGGCGCTGCCGATGACGGACATGATCTGAATAGTGGGCATATGGACCTCCAATCGCTATGAGGGTCACCTTACGGGGTGCCAGCGTCGAGGAAAAATCACCCGGCTTGATAGTCGACATCAACGCCAGGCGTCACTCCACCACTTGATCGAGCATGTGTACCACTTCTTGCTCATTGAGCAGGCCTTTGCGCACCAGGCTTTCGGTCAGCAGTGCGAGGAATTTTGCGCTGCGGTGGCCTTCCAGGTGCTTGAGTTCGGTCAGTGCGCTGTAGACCTTGCTGGACGTACAGAGTCCGGCTACGTGGTGTGGATTTTGCGTGGGCATGGTCAGCCGTCCTTGTTGTTATCGGGTTCAGAGGTGGGATAGTGAAAGTGAGTCGTGACACAAACATGACAGCGCGAGACCCGGTCGGGCAAGTAGACTTTCGGCTTCGATGATGTGGGATTACGACTCGGCCATTGTCCTTATAACGACCTTGGTACGATCAATCCGCGCGAGGTGCGATAAAACGCCATGCAAAAAAAGGCCCCGCGGGTGGGCGAGGCCGGTTCAGGCAGATCGGTTCAAGCTTACCAACCGCGACCATAGTAGCCGTGGGGGTGGCCGTAATAGCCACGCGGTGGCCCGTAATACACCGGCGCCGGGCGGTAATAGACTTCTTGTTGCACATACACCGGCGGCGGTGGTGCGTAGTACACAGGCGGCGGTGCGGCGTAAACCGGTTGCGGTTGCACATACACCGGCTGCTGCACATAGACTTCACGGGGTTGGCTGGCAACCACGGAGCCTACGACGGCGGCGCCGACTAACGCACCCAAGACGGCCGGACCACCCCATCCACCACCGTGGGCGGAGGCTTGGCCTGCCATAGCGAGTGCACCGATAAGCAAGGCGATCTTGGGGATTTTACGAATCATGGTCATTCCTCGGTTAGCCCCTGCGCTTGTGGCCTGCAATCAATTGGCTCAAGTAATGTCGCGGGGATACTTTTAAGACAACGTATTTCTGAAAAACAGCACGGCCGATTGGTAAAGATTGTGTAAGGTCTGTACCGATTTGCTTACTTCAAGGAGTTACCCATGCAGATGCACCCCAACAAGGATACCCAACTGTGCATGTCACTGTCGGCGCGTCCCGGGAATTTCGGCCTGCGATTTCATAACCATTTGTATGAACAACTGGGTCTGAATTTCTACTATAAAGCCTTCAGCAGCCAGGATTTAGCCGGCGCGATCGGCGGTATCCGGGCGTTGGGGATTCGCGGTTGCGGGGTGTCGATGCCGTTCAAGGAGGCCAGTATTGCCCTGGTGGACGAACTGGACAGTTCGGTCAAAGCCATCGCGTCCCTGAACACCATCGTCAACACGGCCGGCCATCTCAAGGCCTACAACACCGACTACATCGCCATCGCGCAACTGTTGAAAAAGCATGCAGTGCCGACAGATTCGACCTTTGCCCTGCGCGGCAGCGGCGGCATGGCCAAAGCCGTGGCCAGCGCCCTGCGCGACGGCGGGTATGCCAATGGCGTGATCGTGGCGCGTAACGAAGCGGCGGGCAGGGCGCTGGCGCAGAGCCTGGGTTATCAATGGCAGGCGCAACTGGGCGATCTGCGCCCGCAGATGTTGATCAACGTCACGCCGATCGGCATGACCGGCGGGGACGAGGCCGATCAGTTGGCTTTCGAGGCTGACGCGGTGGACCAGGCGCAGACTGTGTTCGATGTGGTGGCGATCCCGGCGGAAACACCGTTGATCGTGCGCGCACGTGCCCAAGGCAAGCGCGTGATCACCGGGCTGGAAGTGATCGCGATCCAGGCGCTGGAGCAGTTTGTGTTGTACACCGGGGTGCGGCCGACCCAGGAGCAGTTCGAAAGCGCCGTCGCGTTTGCGCGAGGCTGAACAGCGCGGCCAATCACCTGTAGGAGCAGGCAAGCCGGCTCCTACAGGGGGTTGAGCGTGTCAGGCCTGTTCCAGCTGTGCCAGCCGTTCTTCGAGCGCGGCAATCCGCGCTTCCAGCTCTTCGATGCGCTCGACTGAGACCCCGCCGGCCCCGCGTTCCACCGGGTTGCCGCGCGCCGCGATAATCGCCTCGATATCCGCCGGGTCGCCCAGCGCGTGGGTATAGCGATCCTCGCGTTGCCCCGCCTGGCGCGGCACCAGCACGGCCAGTCCCCGCGCAATCAGGCGTTCCAACTGGTGTACGACCTGGTCGGCGTCTTCGAAGTCATGCATGCGCCCGCTGCGGGTCAGCAGTTCGTTGACCGTCTGCGGCCCACGCAGAAACAGCAGCCCGGTCAGGATCACCTGGGCCGGCACCAATTCCAGGGCCTTGTCGACCCGGTGTTCCCAGCGGTCGGCGCGGCTGCCCATGACCAGGCGGGTGAAACCCTGGCCTTCCAGCACGCGCAGGCTTTGGCCGACCTGGCCTTGACTGAGGTTCATCACCGGCTCGCGGCTGGTCTTCTGGTTGCACGCCAGCACCAGCGCGTTGAGGGTCAGGGGGTAGGTTTCCGGGTTGGTCGCCTGTTTTTCGATCAGGCAGCCCAGGATGCGGATTTCCGTGCTGTTCAGGCGCGGCTCAGGGGTGTCGATATCGTGTTCAGCGGTCATCGCGCTTTCCCTATGCAGTGAACGCACTAGCCTAATCCCGAAAAAATAAAAGACAAGCGGCCGGCATGGCTATAATCGCAGCTGGTTCCAACCCAGCCCTTACCGATGAGACTGTCATGACTATTTCCCTGTACGCCGCTTCCGTCCCAGTCTTCAAGCAAATGCTCACCGCCCTGAGCGGTGTGCTGGACAAAGCCGAAGCCCACGCCACCGCGAAGAACATCGAACCCAACGCCTTGCTGCAAGCGCGCCTGTTCCCGGACATGTTCCAACTGGTGCGCCAGGTGCAGATCGCCGTCGACTTCGCCAAGGGCGTTTCCGCGCGCCTGGCCGAGATCGAAGTGCCGAAATACGAAGACAACGAAGTGACCTTCGCCGACCTGCAAGCGCTGATCGCCAAGGTCCTGGCGTTTATGGACAGCATCAAGCCCGAGCAAATCGACGGCAAAGAAGGCATCGAGATCATCACTCGCCCAGGCACGCCGAAAGAGAAGCGCTTCAGCGGCCAGTCCTACCTGCTGACCTACGGCCTGCCGCAGTTCTTCTTCCACGTCACCACCGCTTACGCACTGCTGCGTCACAACGGTGTGGAAGTGGGCAAGCGTGATTACATGGGCGCTTTCTGAATAACCGTGTGCTGAGCGCATAAAATAACAAAGCCCGGGGTCGTTCCGCTGTGAACGGCCCCGGGCTTTTTTGCGAGCGCTGTTTAAACCGGCTGCTCTTCCTTGCCCAGGCACGCCGCCGCAGTAAACAGCACATCGGTGGACGAGTTGAGCGCGGTTTCCGCCGAGTCCTGCAACACACCGATGATGAAACCTACGGCCACCACCTGCATGGCGATATCGCTGGAGATGCCGAACAGGCTGCACGCCAGCGGGATCAGCAGTAGCGAACCGCCGGCCACGCCCGACGCACCGCACGCGCAAATGGCGGCGACCACGCTGAGCAGCACGGCGGTGGGCAGGTCTACGATGATGCCCAGGGTGTGTACGGCGGCCAGGGTCAACACGGTGATGGTGATCGCCGCACCCGCCATGTTGATGGTGGCGCCCAGCGGGATCGACACCGAGTAGGTGTCTTCATGCAGGCCCAGGCGTTTGCTCAACGCCAGGTTCACCGGAATGTTCGCTGCCGAACTGCGGGTGAAGAATGCCGTGATGCCGCTTTCGCGCAGGCACATCAATACCAGCGGGTAGGGGTTGCGGCGCAGTTTCCAGAATACGATGGCCGGGTTGACCACCAGCGCCACGAACAGCATGCAGCCGATCAGCACCACCAACAGGTGGGCGTAGCCGAGCAGGGCGCCGAAGCCGGAGGTGGCCAGGGTCGAGGCCACCAGGCCGAAAATCCCCAGGGGCGCGAAGCGGATCACCACGCGCACGATCAAGGTCACGCCGTTGGACAGGTCATCGAGCACCGTGCGGGTGGTTTCGCCGGCATGGCGAATCGCGATGCCCATGCCGATGGCCCAGGCCAGAATGCCGATAAAGTTGGCGTTCATCAGCGCGCTCACTGGGTTGTCCACCACGCTCAGCAACAGGCTCTGCAACACCTCGACGATGCCGCCGGGGGCGCTCACGGTGGCGTCGTGGGTGGCGAGCACCAGCGGCGAGGGAAACAGCGTGCTGGCGATCACTGCAACCACGGCGGCCGCGAAGGTGCCCAGCAGGTAGAGGAACAGGATCGGCTTGATGTGGGTTTCCTGGCCGTGTTTGTGGTTGGCGATCGACGCCATCACCAGCACGAACACCAGGATCGGCGCCACGGCCTTCAGCGCGGTGACAAACACTTTGCCAATGAAACCGGTGGCCCTGGCGGCGTCGGGCGACACGAAGGCCAGCAGAATACCGGCGATCAGGCCGATGACGATTTGCGTGACCAGGCTGACGCGCGTGAGTCGTTGGAAAAGGGAAGGGGCAGCAGTCATAAACGGTTGTCTCTGGTTTTTTTAGTAGGACGCAGCATTGCAGGTGGAGCGCGCTGTAGGAAGCGGGCGCGGAGTCTATCATGCTGTAGGAAATGTCCCTGTTGATGCGGCATTCCGTCACCCATTTGCGGCCAATTCGCACAGATCCTGTTAATATCGCCGTCTCTCATCTTTCCTCTTCGTCAGCGGGCCTCCGGGCTTTCGTTGATGTTGTCGTTTCTGGAGTTTTCATGCTGTTTCCCATCCTGCTGCTGTCGGCCGCCGGTTTTACCGTGCTGACCACAGAATTCATTATCGTCGGCCTGTTGCCGTCGATTGCCCGGGACCTGAATGTCAGCGTGTCCCAGGCCGGCCTGCTGGTGACGCTGTTTGCGTTCACCGTGGCGGCGTTCGGCCCGTTTCTCACGGCCTACTGCGCGCGGTTCCAGCGCAAGCGCCTGTTCATCACGATTTTGATCATGTTCGCCGTGGCCAATGGCGTGGCGGCGCTGGCGCCGAATATCTGGGTGATGTCCCTCGCGCGCTTGATTCCGGCGTTGGGTTTGCCGGTGTTCTGGGCGCTGGCCAGTGAAACGGCGGTGGACATCGTCGGCCCGGCATACGCCGGTCGCGCCATCGAGAAGATCGGCTTCGGGATCGTCTGCGCCACCGTCTTCGGCATTCCGGTGGGCACGTTGATTTCCGATATGTTCGGCTGGCGCAGCGCGTTTGCGGTCCTCGCGGTGATTGCCTTGGCCAAGGCGCTGCTGCTGTTTGTCTACCTGCCGGTGACACAGGCGAAGAACGCGCAGGTGACGTTGCGCTCGCAATTCAAGCTGCTGCGCAGCCCGTTGATGCAGGGGCATATCCTGCTGTCGATCCTGGTCTTCAGCGGCATGTTCACCGCCTACACCTACCTGGCCGACATCCTTGAGCGCCTGGCCGGCTTCGACGGCACGCTGGTCGGCTGGTGCCTGATGGGCTTTGGCGCGGTCGGGTTGATCGGCAACTCCCTGGGCGGCCGTGCGGTGGATCGCCACCCCTTGATTGCGTCGATGGTGTTCTGCGGGTTCATGATCGGCGGCATGGTCGCGTTGGTGCCGGCGATTCACTCCACCATCGGCCTGGCGGCGGCGATGGCCGTGTGGGGCGTGACCCAGGCGGCGATGTTCCTGGTCAGCCATGTGCGGCTGATGAAGGCTGCGCCGCATGCGCCGGCGTTTGCCGCGTCGCTGAATATTGCCGGTGGAAACCTCGGTATCGGTCTCGGCGCCTTGGTCGGTGGGCATGTGATCGACACCCTCGGCCTGGCCAGCCTGGGCCTGGCTGCGTCCGGGTTCATCCTGGTGTCGATGCTGCTGGCGCTGTGGCTGATGAGCGCCAAACCGCTGCCGACTGGCGCTTGAACCCTCAGGGCAGGGCGGTGAACAGTTCTCGCCTGGCGCCTTCGGTAATCGCCACGATGCCGGGGTGCTTGACCTTGCGTTCCACCGAAATCGCATAGAACGATTCGGTCACTGCCTCGGTCTGGCCAATCAGCGCGACGCCGTACTGGCGCACCACCTCATCGGCGATCACGCTGGGGGCGATAAAGATCCCGCTGCCGGATTGGCCGAATGCCTGCATCAAGGCACTGTCGTCGAACTCGCCGATGATCTTCGGTTGGATCTGTTGCTCGGCAAACCAGCGCAGCAAGCGGCTGCGCACCACGGTCTCCGCCCCCGGAATCAATAGCGGCGCGCCCTGTAAACACTGTGGGAAAACGCCGCGGTGTCGGTCAGCCAGTGCTTGGGTAGCGAAAAAACTGATGCCGCATTCGCCCAACTTCTGGCTGTAGCCTTTGATGTCCAGATGCGTGGGCATGGGGCTGTCGGAAATCACCAGGTCGAGGCGCTGGATCGCCAGGTCGGCGAGCAGGCGTTCGAGTTTGTCTTCGCGGCAGGTGATGCGGATCGGCTCGCTGAGCTCCATGGTCGGCGCGATCAGCCGGTAGACGATGGATTTGGGCACCACATCCGCCACCCCGACGCGAAACAGAATCTGCTGCTCATTCGGCTGGGCGCGCAACATCGCCTCCAACTCGTTGCCGGTCTGGAACATCTGCTCGGCATAGGGCAACGCCTGGCGCCCGGCTTCGGTCAGCTCGAGCTGACGGCCAACCCGCTGAAACAGGGCGATACCGAAGGTTTGCTCGAGCAGACTGATCTGCCCGCTGATGGTCTGAGGGGTGAGGTTCAGTTGCTCACAGGCGCGCACGATGCTGCCGGTCTTGGCCACCACCCAGAAGTAATGCAATTGTCGGTAATTGAGCATGCCGGCCTACACTTCGTTAAAGCCGAAGTATACGCGAGAAAAATACGAATTTTCCTGAAGTGTTCCCCTGCATAGAATGCATCGCTATCGAGGGGCCACTATTTGGACCCAATGGTTCTAATGAGGAAAACATCATGAAACTCAATTCTCTGGGCGCGGCATCGTTGCTTGCGCTTTCATTAGTAGTGGTCAGCGGTTGTGATCAGGTCGAAAAAAGCGCACAGCAGGTGATGGGCAAGGCCAGCGAATCGGCCAAGCAAGTGATCGATGACACCCACAAGGCCGCCGAGCAGGCATTGAGTGAAGCGACCCAAGGCCTGATCAGTCCGCAGAAAAAAGACGATCAGCCGCAAAACGAGTCTGAATCGACGCGTAAAGAAGCCTAATTTCCCAGCACAACGTCAGGATTGATCTATGGACTACCTTGTACAACTGGCCGCCAGCCCCACCGCCTGGGTCGCACTGGCGACCTTGATCGTGATGGAAATCGTGCTGGGCATCGATAACCTGATCTTTATCTCGATCCTCACCAACAAATTGCCCGAGCAGCACCGGGCCAAGGCGCGGCGCATCGGCATCAGCATGGCGTTGGTGTTGCGCCTGGGCCTGTTGAGCACCATTGCGTTCATCGTGCAGTTGACCACGCCGGTGTTTGAGATCCTCGGCCAGGCGTTTTCGTGGAAGGACATGATCCTCATCGCCGGCGGCCTGTTCCTGGTCTGGAAGGCAACCACCGAGATCCATCAAAGCATGGACCCGGAGCCTGAAGAGAAGGCCAGCAGCGGCAATGTCGTGTCCATCGGCTTTGCTGCGGCCATCGGCCAGATCCTGATGCTCGACCTGGTGTTCTCCATCGACAGCATCATCACCGCCGTGGGCATGACCGAGCATTTGCCGATCATGATCGTTGCCGTGGTGACCTCGGTCATCGTGATGCTGGTGGCGGCTGAACCGCTGGCCAAGTTCATCCACGACAACCCGACCGTGGTGATGCTGGCCCTGGGCTTCCTGATCATGATCGGCATGACCCTGATCGCCGAAGGCTTCGGTGCCCATGTGCCAAAAGGCTACGTGTATGCGGCCATGGCGTTCTCGGCGGCGATCGAGTGCTTGAACATCGCCCGGCGCAACCGCCACAAGCGGTTGCTGGCCGCCCGCCAGTAATCGCAGCAACCCAAAAAGGCCGGCTGTGCTCGTAAGAGCCCCGCCGGCTTTTTGCCGTCTGTTAGAATCCGCGCACTTGATAGCTTGAGGTCCACCATGAACGAGCCGATTCGCCTTACCCAGTACAGCCATGGCGCGGGGTGTGGCTGCAAGATTTCGCCCCAGGTATTGGAAGTGATCCTCGCCGGCAGCGGCGCACAGAACCTTGACCCCAACCTGTGGGTGGGCAACGCCTCGCGGGATGATGCGGCGGTGTACGCCATCGACGACGAGCGCGGCGTGGTCTCCACCACTGATTTTTTCATGCCGATTGTCGATGACCCGTTCGACTTCGGCCGGATCGCCGCCACCAACGCGATCAGCGACATCTACGCCATGGGCGGCGACCCGTTGATGGCCATCGCCATTCTGGGCTGGCCGGTGAATGTCCTGGCGCCTGAGGTTGCCCGCGAAGTGATCCGTGGCGGCCGCTCCGTGTGCGACGAGGCTGGCATTCCCCTGGCCGGTGGCCACTCCATCGATGCGCCGGAGCCCATCTTCGGCCTGGCCGTGACCGGCATCGTGCAAAAGCGCCATATGAAGCGCAACGACACCGCCACCGTCGGCTGCCGTTTGTACCTGACCAAGCCCCTGGGCATCGGCATCCTGACCACTGCCGAAAAGAAGGGCAAATTGCGCGAGGCGGATATCGGCCTGGCTCGTGACTGGATGTGTACCCTCAACAAGCCTGGCAGCCGCTTCGGCAAACTGGCCGGCGTCACGGCAATGACCGACGTCACCGGCTTCGGGCTTTTGGGCCACTTGGTGGAAATGGCTGACGGCAGCGGCGTGACGGCACGCATCGAATACGACAAAGTCCCACGCCTGCCCGGGATCGAGGACTACCTGGACCAGGGCTGCATGCCGGGCGGCACCTTGCGCAACTTCGACAGCTACGCGAGCAAGCTCGGGCGCCTGCAGGAGCTGCACAAGCGCGTGCTGTGTGACCCGCAGACCAGCGGCGGCCTGCTGATCGCCGTTACGCCCGCGGGCGACGCCGAGTTTCATGCGGTCGCCAGCGAACTGGGCCTGACCCTTGAGCCCATCGGTGAATTGGTTGAGCGACAGACCCACGCGGTAGAGGTGTTTTGATGGCGACTGACATCACCGACTACCGCGACATCTTCCTCAACGACCGGCCGATGATGGATACCCGCGCGCCGGTCGAGTTCGCCAAGGGCGCGTTCCCGGGCGTGGTCAACCTGCCACTGATGACCGATGACGAGCGTCAGCGGGTCGGCACTTGCTACAAACAGCAGGGCCAGCAAGCGGCTATCGTGCTCGGACACGAACTGGTGTCCGGGGCGATCAAGGCCGGGCGTATCGAGCAATGGGCGCGGTTCGCCCAGGCCAATCCCGACGGCTACCTGTACTGCTTTCGTGGCGGGCTGCGCTCGCAGATCGTGCAGCAATGGCTGAAAACCGAAGCCGGTATCGAGTACCCCCGCGTCGGCGGCGGCTACAAAGCCATGCGTGGTTTTTTGCTGGAGACCGTCGAACAGGCGGTCGCCGAGTGTGATTTCGTGTTGCTGGGCGGCATGACCGGCACTGGCAAGACCGAAGTACTCGGCCAACTGCGCAACGCCCTGGACCTGGAGGGCCACGCCAACCATCGCGGTTCCAGCTTCGGCAAGCGGGCCACAGTGCAACCGTCCAACATCGACTTCGAGAACCGCCTGGCGGTGGACCTGCTGAAAAAACGCGCGGGCGGCGTCGAGCAGTTTGTGGTCGAGGATGAGAGCCGCATGATCGGCAGTTGTGCGCTGCCGTTGCCGTTGCACAAGGGCATGCAGACCTTTGCGATGGTGTGGCTGGAAGACACTGTCGAAGGCCGGGTCGAACGTATCCTGCGCGATTACGTGGTCGACCTTTGCGCTGAATTCATCGCGGTATTTGGCGAAACCGGCTACGTCCTGTTTGGCGAGCGCCTGACCCAGAGCCTGGCCAATATCCACAAGCGCCTGGGCGGCGAGCGTTTCCAGCGGTTGCAGGCGATTCTGCAGGACGCCCTGGCGGAACAGACCCACAGCGGCGCTGTGGACCTGCACCGGGTGTGGATCGAAGGGTTGCTGCGCGAGTACTACGACCCGATGTACGCCTTCCAGCGTGAAAGCAAAGGCGCGCGCATCGAGTTTGTCGGGGAGCAGGCAGCGGTGGTGGAGTATTTGCGCGAGCGTGGTGCATTGCGAGGTTGATGCCTGCCTGCAATAAGGCCCTCAACCCCGCCTGCCACTTACAGAATCGCCGCTCCAATCAAGCCGCAGACCACGCCTACCAGCATGGTCAAGCCGGCCACGGTGACCAGCACCCGCGCGTCGAAATCCTTGCGCAACATCAGCAGCGACGGCAGGCTCACGCTCGGCAGGGTCATCAACAGGGCCACGGCCGGGCCGCTGCCCATGCCCAGCGTCATCATGGTTTGTACGATAGGAATCTCCGCGGCGGTCGGAATCACGAACAGCGTGCCGACAATCGCCAGCGGCACCAGCCACAGCAGGCTGTCGGCCATCGCCCCATCCACATGAGGAAACAGCCAGACCCGCGCCGCGCCCAATACCAGCACTGCCAGGATATACACCGGGATCGTGCTCCAGAACAGTTGCCACAGGGTGCGCAACCAGCGGCTGAAAAACGGTTGCGACTCGATCACGCTGGCCTCGGCCACCGCGCCCAGCGCCGCTTCCGGCACTTGTTCCGGGCGCGCGATGCGCTGGGCCACCAGGGACACGCCCACCACCAGCACAATCCCCGCCACCAGCCTTAACGCCGTGAAGCCCCAGCCCAGCACAAACCCCATGAATACCAGGGTGGCCGGGTTCAGCACCGGGTTGGCGATCCAGAACGCTAGCGCCGCGCCCACCGACACTTGCTGCCGGCGCATGCCTGCCGCCACCGGTGCCGCGCAGCAACTGCACATCATTCCGGGCAGCGCGAACAGCCCGCCGCGCAGGGTCGAACCCAGCCCGGCACGCCCGAACAGGCGCAGCAGCCAGTCGCGGGGGATCAACACTTGCAGCAACGAGCCCAAGATCACCGCCAAAACGGCGGCTTTCCAGATCGCCAGGAAATACACCTGGGCGTAGGCCAGCGCCGCGGCCAGTGGCGAGGTTTGCTGGTCATTGAGAATCGACGCGCCGATGCTGTGGTTGTCGGCGGCGACGAACGCCTTGAAGTAGTAGGGCGACCACTTCACGTAGTAGAGGCCGATGCAGGCGACCAGCAGGAACAGCGCTGGTTTCCACCAGAACGACCAGCCCCGGTTGGGCTGGGTGGAGACGAGGTTGGACATGGTGTTGATCCGCAGATGAGTCAATAGCCGCGCATCATACGCCTCTATTGCTCAGGCTTCAGAGGTCTGCGCTGACCTGCGTCGCCGGTGGGCAGGTTTGTTCGCCGTTGTTCAGGCCCTGCTTGTAGTTGCGGCTCAGCAGCGAGGCCTTGCCGTTATGCCAGGTGAGCGTCAACACATACAACGTGTCGTAGTCATTGCCGGACCAGTCTTGGGTGATGGTGTGCTTTTCGCCCACCGCTTCGCTGGCCACCTTGTTGATCAATTCCGGCAGATAGCCGTGGGACCAGGCGGTGTAGATGATGGCGTTGTGGTACTTGTTTTCCACCAGTTCGTCGGCGAGGGCGCTGGTGTCATTCGCCGAAAACTTGATGTTCACCGGCAAGCCGAGCTTGATCGCGCTGGGGCTGATGGTCATCAGTGGGCGAATGTAGCTGTAGGAATTATCTTTTTCGCCTTCCTCGACATTGCGCGTCGGGTTGGCGGCGAAGACGAAGTTGGCCTTGCCGAACTTTTCCGGCAGCACGGTGGCCAGGTTCATCGCACGGTTCAGGCCCTGGCAATTGAGTTGGCCCAGGCCGCCGACGGGTTTTTCGCCGTGGCGCAGGAACACCAGGGTTTGCACGCCGTCCACCGATTCGGCGCGGCTGATGCGCGATTGCAAGGTCAGGTCGAGGGCGCCGCCGACCAGCAACAGCGGTAATATGATGTATGAATATCGTTTGAGGCGTTGCGCAAGGCACAGAGGCTTTATTGTCATTGGGCTCGAGTCTTCAGTGCATCGGATTAAGGCGGACAAGCCCGGCCCCAGTGACACACGCGGCGTCCTGCGGGTTCCGTGTCTTATTAACAGGGTGCCTCCATTCACCGTTCAGCGCACTTAAGAGTCCACTCGGCCACTTTGGTTCGCTCGTGGGGGAGAGTAGCGAGGGCATGTTGCGCAATGATGACCCATGCAGGATGCCGGACAGATGATTATCATGGGGGTTTCCGCCGAGGGATATCCCGATGAATTCACTCGCCGCTTTCCCGATCAACCGCAAATGGCCCGCCCAGCATCCGGAACGCCTGCAACTGTATTCGCTGCCCACGCCCAACGGGGTAAAAGTCTCGATCATGCTCGAAGAGCTGGGCCTGCCCTACGAGGCGCACAAAGTCAGCTTCGAGACCCAGGACCAGATGTCGCCCGAGTTCCTGTCGCTGAACCCCAACAACAAGATTCCCGCGATCATCGACCCCAACGGCCCCGGCGGTCAGCCGTTGGCGCTGTTCGAGTCCGGTGCGATCTTGCTGTACCTGGCGGAAAAAACCAGCCAGTTGCTTTCCGAAGACCCGGCGACACGTTATGAAACCATTCAGTGGCTGATGTTCCAGATGTCCGGCATCGGCCCGATGTTTGGCCAGGTGGGGTTCTTCAACAAGTTCGCCGGCAAGGCCTACGAAGACAAGCGCCCGCGTGACCGCTACGTCGCCGAGTCGCGGCGCTTGCTGGAAGTCTTGGAAAAACGCCTGCTGGGCCGCACCTGGATCATGGGCGACGACTACAGCATCGCGGACATCGCGACGTTTCCGTGGATCCGTAACCTGATCGGTTTCTACGAATCCGGTGACCTGGTCGGCATCGCCGATTTCCCCAATGTGCTGCGCGCGCTGGACGGCTTTGTCGCACGTCCGGCAGTGATCCGTGGCCTGAACATTCCGAGCTGAGCCCATGCCGACTTTCGATTTCAAACAACTGGATGTCTTCAGCAGTGTGTCGCTCAAAGGCAACCCGCTGGCAGTAGTGCTGGGGGCCGACAGCCTCAGCGAGCAACAGATGGCCGACTTCGCCAAATGGACCAACCTCAGCGAAACCACGTTTTTACTCACGCCCCGCGATCCACGGGCTGACTACCGGGTAAGAATCTTCACCACCTTGCAGGAGCTACCGTTCGCCGGGCACCCGACGCTGGGCAGTTGCCATGCATGGTTGCAGGCGGGGGGCATTGCGCGAGGGGAGGAAATTATCCAGGAGTGCGAAATCGGCCTGGTGCGTATCCGTCGCCAAGGCGATGAGCTGGCGTTCATCGCGCCGCCGTTGTTGCGCTCGGGCCCGCTGGAGGCGGCGTTGCTGGAGCGCGTGCGGCTGGGGTTGGGCCTGGCGCCGGAGGCTATTGTGCGCAGTCAGTGGGTGGACAACGGCGCAGGTTGGCTGGCGGTGATGCTGGCCGACCGCCAGGCGGTGCTCGATCTGCAGCCCGATTACTCGCAGTTGCTCGGTCTGGCGGTGGGCGTGATTGCCCCCTGCGATCCCGAACGCGACGCTGTAGACACGCACTTTGAAGTGCGCGCGTTCATCGCCGGCGACGGGTCCCCGGAAGACCCGGCCACCGGCAGCTTGAATGCCGGGGTGGCCCAATGGTTGTTGGACGAAGGCCTGGCACCGAACTGTTACGTGGTCAGCCAGGGCACGGCCATGGGGCGCGCGGGGCGTATCCGCATCGAGCGCCAGGGTGATGAGATCTGGGTCGGCGGTGCTGTGGCGGTGTGCATCGAAGGGCGTCTACAGCTCTAGATCAATGCAATTGTTGTGGGCCTTGCCATAAACTATTGCCTGCCTGGCATTTGCGCTGCCGGGGTCGGGGGGCATACGCTTTCGCCCCAACGTTTTTAGCCTTATTCAGGACAGCCATGACCAGCCAGTTCCCTCAAGCCCGCCCACGCCGTCTGCGCCGCTCCCCGGAGTTGCGTAGCTTGTTCCAGGAAACCGAGTTCACCCTCAACGATCTGGTGCTGCCGATTTTCGTCGAAGAAGAAATCGACGACTTCGTACCGATCACCAGCATGCCGGGTGTGTTGCGCATCCCTGAGAAAAAGCTGGCTGGGGAAATCGAGCGCTATGCCCGCGCCGGGATCAAATCGGTGATGACCTTTGGCGTGTCCCACCACCTGGACGCCAGTGGCAGCGACACCTGGAAGGAGCGCGGCCTGGTCTCGCGCATGTCCTCGATCATCAAGGACGCCGTGCCGGAAATGATCGTGATGTCCGACACCTGTTTCTGCGAATACACCGATCATGGCCATTGCGGTGTGATGCATGGCGCCCATGTCGACAACGACGCGACCTTGGTCAACCTCGGCAAGCAAGCCGTGGCGGCGGCTCGTGCCGGTGCCGATGTGATCGCGCCGTCGGCGGCGATGGACGGCCAGGTTCAGGCGATTCGCCGGGCGTTGGATGACGCCGGTTTTACCCATATTCCGATCATGGCCTACTCCACCAAATTCGCTTCGGCCCTCTACGGCCCGTTCCGTGAAGCGGGTGGCAGCGCGCTCAAGGGAGACCGCAAAAGCTATCAGATGAACCCGATGAACCGCCGCGAAGCCGTGCGTGAATCGCTGCTGGACGAGCAGGAAGGCGCGGATGCGCTGATGGTCAAACCGGCCGGTGCCTACCTCGACATCATCCGTGACATCCGCGAAGCCTCGCGCCTGCCGGTGGCGGCGTATCAGGTCAGCGGCGAGTACGCGATGATCAAATTCGGTGCCCAGGCAGGCGCGATCGATGAGGACCGCGTGGTGCGGGAAACCCTGGGTTCGATCAAGCGCGCCGGTGCGGACCTGATCTTCACTTACTTCGCCATGGACCTGGCGCTGGCAGGGATCTAAAGCGCCCAACCTGTGGGGCGGGTAAGCCCGTCCCCACAGTGGGTTGCAGCGTTTTTCAGCGCTGTGCGAGCGCCAGGTTCAAGCCCAACCCCGCAAAGGCCGCCGCAAAACTGCGCCGCAGCCAGTTCTGTACCCGTGGTGACTCGATCACTGCGCGGCGAAACACATTGGCCAGCAGGCCATACACCACAAACACCGCAAACGTCATGGCCATGAACACGCCGCTCAGCACCAGCATTTGCAAGGCCGGCGCCGTGCTGGCCGGTGTGACGAACTGAGGCAGGAAGGCCAGGAAGAAAATCGTCAGCTTGGGGTTGAGAATATTCAGCAAAAACCCGCGCAGCATCAGGCCACGGGCCGTGGTTGCCGTTGGTGTGTCATTCACCGCGAAGGCCGAACGATCGCGCCAAGTGGCGTAGGCCAGGTACAGCAAGTAGGCGGCTCCGGCGAATTTCAGCGCTTCGAATGCCAATGCGCTGGTGTGCAGCAGGGCGGAAAGGCCGAGTATGGATGCCAATAAGTGCGGGATGATCCCAGCGGTACAGCCCAGCGCGGCGAACACGCTGGCGCGCTTGCCGGCCATGAGCCCCGTGGACACGGTAAAGATCACGCCGGTGCCGGGAATCAGCACAACGATCAGGCAGGTGATGAGAAAGTTCATGCTGAGCATGGCATTCAAACTCCTTGTACGAATGGTCGGTGAAAGATCCTGTCATATTCGCATTGTGTTGGCGAGGGGGCCACAGGGCGAACCCGCGTTAGACTTATCGGTCGATATCTGCATCGCCCGGCCCATCGCCCCTCAAGGAAGCCCCATGCACCTACGCCGCCTGATCCTGTGTCTCACGCCCTTGCTGGTGCTGGCCGGTTGCTCGACCGCACGCGGCCCGCAACAGCCGGAGCGCAGTGAAGCTGAGGTCAAGGCGCAGATCGTGCGTTTGCTGCCCGCCAAGGTCGCCGATCGCAACGGTTGGGCCCAGGATATCTACACCGCTTTCGACACCCAGCACATCTACCCGAGTACCGAAAACATCTGCGCCGTGCTGGCGGTGACTGAGCAAGAGTCCACTTACCAGGTCGACCCACCTGTGCCGAACATGGGCAAGATCGCCCAGGATGAAATCCTGCGCCGTGCCGGTAAGGTGCATGTGCCGGCGGTGTTGGTCCGCACGGCACTGCAACTGCGTTCGCCCACTGGTAAGTCCTACGCCGATCGCTTGAATGCCGCCCGCACGGAGAAAGACTTGAGCGGGATCTTCGATGACTTCATCAGCATGGTGCCCTTGGGCAATACGCTGTTTGGCGGCTTCAACCCGGTACACACCGCCGGCCCGATGCAAGTCAGCATCGACTTTGCGCAGAAGCAGGCGCGGGGTTATCCCTACACGGTAGACGGCACGATCCGTCGGGAAGTGTTCACGCGACGTGGCGGCATGTACTTTGGCATCGCCCATTTGCTTGGTTACCCAGTGAGTTATGACCGGCCGCTGTACCGGTTTGCCGACTTCAACGCCGGTTGGTACGCCAGCCGCAACGCCGCGTTCCAGGCCGCCGTCAGCCGCGTCTCAGGCACCGAGTTGGCGCTGGACGGGGATTTGATCCGCTACGGCTCGCTGCTGCCCGGCAGCACCGAATTGGCAGTGCGTTCCCTCGGCGCCCGGCTGGACATGCGCAACCCCAGCATCCGCAGTCAGCTGGAGCAGGGCGAACAGTTGGATTTTGAGCAGACCACGCTCTACACACGCGTGTTTGCCCTGGCCGACACGGCGGCCGGCAAACCGCTGCCGCGGGCGATCCTGCCGGGCATCGTGCTCAAGAGTCCGAAGATCACCCGCAACCTGACCACTGCCTGGTTCGCCCAGCGGGTGGATGAGCGTTATCAGCGCTGTATGAAGCGCTGAGGCCGGTCCTGAGCGGGGTTGGCGAATCAGCCCCAGGCATTGCAGAGGATATGTGCGGCTGATGGTAATGGTCGCCGTGTGGGGCCTGGGGTACACCTCATGCCTGACTCCAAGGAAGACTCCGCGATGATCGCTCACGCCGTGCCCGAAGGTTTTGTCTCACTGCCGCGCAGCAGCCCGCTGCTCGACTTGTTGGGCCCGGCGTATTGCCGGGGTGAAGGTCTGCAACTGGAAATCGGCCTGCGCGCCGACAACCGTCATGCCAATGGCCGCGGCACGGTGCATGGCGGGGTGTTGGCGACCCTGGCGGATATCGGCATGGGCTACGCGATGGCGTTTTCCAGTGAGCCGCCATTGCCGTTGATTACCGCGAGCATGACTGTCGATTACCTGGGCGCGGTGCAAGTGGGGGAGTGGATCGTGGTACGACTGGAGCATCACAAGCGTGGCCGGCAAATGGCGTTTGCCACGGTGAGTCTGCAGGTGGGGGAGAAAGTCGTGGCGCGGGCGAACGCGGTGTTTGCGGTGCCGCGTGCGGACTGACAGACGAAAAAAAGCCCGGTTTTTCGTGGAACCGGGCCTTTTCGTGTGTTGCTCTTGAATCAGCTGCGCTCAAGGGCCAGGGCTACGCCTTGGCCGCCACCGATGCACAGTGTCGCCAGGCCTTTTTTGGCGTCGCGCTTGATCATTTCGTGCAGCAGGGTCACCAGTATGCGGCAGCCTGATGCGCCGATCGGGTGGCCAATGGCAATCGCGCCGCCGTTGACGTTGACTTTGTCGGCGTCCCATTCCAGCTCTTTGGCCACCGCCAGGGATTGCGCGGCAAAGGCTTCGTTGGCTTCGACCAGGTCCAGGTCGCCGACGCTCCAGCCGGCTTTGTCCAGGCAGCGGCGGGTGGCCGCGACCGGGCCGATGCCCATGATGGCCGGGTCGACGCCGGCATTGGCGTAGCTGGCGATACGCGCCAGAACGGGCAGGCCAAGGGCCTTGGCCTTGTCGGCGCTCATCAGCAGCACCGCGGCGGCGCCGTCGTTGAGGCTGGACGCGTTGCCCGCAGTGACGCTGCCGTCTTTCTTGAACGCGGGTTTGAGTTTGGCCAACGACTCGGCGGTGGTGCCGGCGCGCGGTTGTTCATCCACGGCGAAGGCCACCGGGTCGCCCTTGCGCTGCGGGATCAGAATCGGCGTGATCTCATCGGCAAAGCGGCCGGCTTCGATGGCGGCGGCGGCTTTTTGCTGGGACGCGGCGGCGAAGGCGTCCTGGGCTTCACGGCTGATGCCGTACTTGTCCACCAGGTTCTCGGCGGTGATGCCCATGTGGTAGTCGTTGAATGCATCCCACAGGCCGTCGGTGATCATGCTGTCGATCATCTTGGCGTGGCCCATGCGCAAACCGGTGCGCGCACCAGGTAATACGTAGGGGGCCAGGCTCATGTTCTCCATGCCGCCGGCGATGATCACGTCGGCATCGCCACAACGGATGGCCTGGGCGCCCAGGTGCAGGGCCTTGAGGCCCGAACCGCAGACCTTGTTCAAGGTCATCGCGGGTACGGCATGGGGCAAGCCGGCGAGGATCGACGCCTGGCGCGCCGGGTTCTGGCCTGAGCCTGCGGTGAGTACGTGGCCGAGGATCACTTCATCCACCTGGGCCGGGTCGAGGCCGGTCTGCTCCAGCAGGCGACGGATTACGGCAGCGCCCAACTCCGGTGCCGGGATGCTCGCGAGCGATCCTTGAAAACTGCCTACGGCGGTACGTGTGGCAGCAACAATCACAACGTCTTGCATGGAATGTGTCCTCACTGGAATTGCATTTCTGGAACGTGGTCGGGGACGATTAGTTTACCGGCTGTCTTGCTGACAATCTCTTCAATACTGACCCCTGGGGCACGCTCCTTTAGGATAAAGGCGCCGTTGTCGATTTCCAGGTATGCAAGGTCCGTCAGCACACGCTTGATGCAGTGGGCACCGGTCAGCGGCAGGGTGCATTGGCTGAGCAATTTGGACTCACCGTCCTTGGAGGCGTGGGTCATGATCACGATGATGTTTTCCGCGCCGGCCACCAGGTCCATGGCGCCGCCCATGCCCTTGACCAGCTTGCCCGGGATCATCCACGAGGCGATGTTGCCCTGTACGTCCACTTCAAACGCGCCGAGCACGGTGAGGTCGACATGGCCGCCGCGAATCATTGCGAAGGACTCGGCGGAGGAGAAGATCGAGGCGCCGATGCGCGCGGTCACGGTTTGTTTGCCGGCGTTGATCATGTCGGCATCGATGGTGTCTTCGGTGGGAAACGGGCCCATGCCGAGCAGGCCGTTTTCCGATTGCAGCATCACTTCCATGCCTTCCGGGATGTAGTTGGCCACCAGGGTCGGAATGCCGATGCCCAGGTTGACGTAGAAACCGTCCTGCATTTCGCGGGCGACGCGTTGAGCCATTTGTTCGCGGGTGAGAGCCATTGTGCTGTTCCTCTTGTTCTCTTCGGGCTGGAGGGATTATTTGCGGACGGTGCGCTGTTCGATGCGCTTCTCGAAGGTGCCGCAGATGATCCGGTCGACGTAGATGCCAGGGGTGTGGATCTGCGACGGTTCCAGCTCGCCCGGTTCGACGATTTCCTCGACTTCGACCACGGTGATCTTGCCGGCGGTGGCGGCCAGCGGGTTGAAGTTCTGGGCGGTGTGGCGGTAGATGACGTTGCCGAAGTGGTCGGCTTTCCAGCCTTTGACGATGGCGAAGTCACCGGTGATGGATTCTTCCATCAGGTACGGGCGACCGTTGAATTCGCGGGTTTCCTTGCCTTCGGCCACCGGGGTGCCGACGCCGGTGGCGGTGAAGAAGGCCGGAATGCCAGCACCGCCGGCGCGCATTTTTTCCGCCAGGGTGCCTTGGGGGGTGAGCACCACTTCGATTTCGCCGCTGAGCAGTTGCTTCTCGAACAGGGCGTTTTCGCCCACATAAGACGCGATCACTTTGCGGATCTGCTTTTGTTCCAGCAGCACGCCCAGGCCAAAGCCGTCGACGCCGCAGTTATTGGAAACCACGGTCAGGTCGCGGGTGCCTTTGCGCTTGATCTCGGCGATGAGGTTTTCCGGAATGCCGCACAGGCCAAAGCCGCCAGCGAGTACGGTCATGCCATCTTCCAGGCCTGCGAGGGCTTCTTCATAGGACGCCACGCGTTTATCGAAACCTGCCATATGCACCTCTTTTATTGTTAGTGGGCCAGCCAATGCCTCGAGTGTTGCGCCGACGGATTGATTTGTTAAGTTGTTTTTTAAGGTTGATTGATTTAAAAAACTGCATAGTCGAGCCGTCGTCCGGAGTAATGTTATGACCGTCAAACAGATGCGTGCCTTTTTGGCTGTGGCGCAAAGCCTGAGTTTTGCCGCCGCCTGCGAGCGCCTGCACCTCTCTCAGTCGGCGCTGAGCCTGACCATCAAAGGTCTGGAAGAAGGGCTGGGCGGGCGCTTGTTCAGCCGCAATACACGGAATGTCGCGCTGACCCCTGAAGGGGAATCCTTATTGCCGCTGGCGCGTCGGCTGATTGCCGATTGGGACAACGCCGAGGATGAACTGCGCCAGCGCTTCACCCTGCAGCGCGGGCGCGTAACGGTGGCGGCGATGCCGTCGTTTGCGGGCAACCTGCTGCCGCCGATCCTGAAGATATTCCGCGCGCGTTACCCCCATGTGAACGTGACGGTGCATGACCTGATCAACGAACAGGTGCTGGAAATGGTCCGTGATCGCCAGGTCGAGTTGGGCGTGGCGTTCGAACCGTCCGAGGGGTCGTCGCTGGCGTTTACGCCGTTATACCTGGACCGCTTCATTGCCGTGGTGCCCATGGATTCACCCTTGGCACTGCGCGCTGAAATCGACTGGAAAAGCCTGTTGGAACAACCGTTCATTGCCCTGCAACGACCCTCGACGGTACGGGTGATGCTGGAGGAGCATCTGGGCGCCTTGCAGATGAAATTGCCGGTGGCGCTGGAGAGTCATCAATTGGCGACGGTGGGCAAGATGGTTGCCAGTGGCCTGGGGGTCAGCGCCGTACCGGCATTATGTGCGCAGCAGATGCAGGAGGCGGGCGCCCATTGCATCACCTTGACCGATCCGGTGATCGAGCGGCCGATTGGTGTGTTGACCAAACCGGGGCATGAACTGTCGGCGGCGGCACAGGTGTTGTTTGATATTTTCCGCGATGAAGCGGGGAAAGGGCGTTACCCCAACTTTTGAAGTTGCATAAAAATGTGGGAACTGGCAAGCCAGTTCCCACATTAGTTGAGAAGTACTTAGTAGTAGCGGTCGATTACTTTAACTTGCGAGTTGTCTTTGAAAGACTCCCACGCGTGGTTAAGTGTGTCGAACACTTGCTCGATGAAATTGCGATCGGCCGCCGCTTTCTTGCCGACATAACCCTGGCCACGGCGGTACATCTTCAGGCGCGCCGCCAGTTCACGGTTGTTTTTGTCGAACTCGGCTTCTTCGGTGTGGGGCGCCAGGCAGTCAATTTGGACTTTGCCCGATTTGCCAATCCACAGGATATGGTCGTCGAGTGTGTCTTTCTGCGCTGCGAACATCTCAGCCAATTCTTCGATAGTTGGTTGGTTGTTCAGATTCATGTGTAAGCCCCTTGACCAGTTGGCGATCTATCAATTGATTCGTTAAAACTGCTTAGTTGTCTCCGGTTCCGAAAACCGGGCGTCAGTGACGGTCTGCCGAATACGGGCAGGGTCTTGAACCTGATGCATGTAGTCTTGCTGATGAACTGCTACGCAATGGTTTCATAACGAAGACAAGCAGCGTTTGAGCTCCTTGTACCGAACCCTTCGGGTCGGTCAGCTTCATCAATCTGCCTTGTGGGCAGTGCACATCCGGAAGAAACAGCTCGGCGGTCAGACGAGCTTGTTCAAAACGCTTGTTACCAACGCTCCCGATCCGGGAGACGTCTAGATCATGCAAGGACAAAAAGGTTACGTCAACGGTTATGTAGTGATTATTTTTGATCACTACATAAATCGCCGTGGGGACGGGGGCATGCGAGGAGGTGTGACTTAGGCGTCATTTTTTGTGCGGTGGGTCGCTGCAGTTCGTTGGCTTGCCCGGGTCTCCCGCTGATTTTTGAGGGGCGTGCCCTGGCTATCCCAGGCGCTCTGCCAATAGCGGCAACAACCGCTCGCAGGATGCCGCGATCTTCAGTTGCAACAACTCATCCCCACGGGTCTTGCCCAGATTGATGGCAATCACCGGTTTGCCTTGCTCGACCATCGCCTTGCACAGGCGAAACGCCGAATAGGCCATCAGCGACGACCCCACCACTAACAGCCCCTCGGCGTGTTCCACCGCCGCCATCGCCCTGGCGGCGGTGGCCTGGGCAACGTTTTCGCCGAAGAACACGACGTCCGGTTTGAGCCGTTCACCGTCGCAATGGGGGCAGCGGGGCACGCGAAAACGTTGTTCAAACGCTGCGTCGAGCAGGGTATCGCCGTCGGGTGCCTGCACGGCGTCGACGCCTGCCAGGTACGGGTTCTCGGCCTCCATCAACCGTTGGATCACATCGCGTGCGCTGGGCCGATGGCAATCCAGGCATAGCACGCGATGCAAGCTGCCATGCAGCTCGATCACATCCTCACTACCGGCCTGGTCATGCAGCGTGTCGACGTTTTGTGTGATCAACCCGCTGATACGCTGGCGATGTTGCAAGGCGGCCAGCGCCAGGTGGGCCTGGTTCGGCTGCGCAATCCGTACCCGTGGCCAGCCCAGCATCGCCCGTGCCCAATAACGGCGCCGCGCTTGCGGGGTGGCCAGGAACTCCTGGTACATCATCGGCGCCTTGCCTCGGCGCACGCCTTCGCTGTCCCGATAATCCGGGATACCTGATGACGTGCTGATCCCCGCCCCGGTCAGCACCAGAAAACGCCGTGCGGCCATGGCCCGGTGCAGAGTGTCGAGGTGGTCTTCTTGATGTTCGAGCATGGGCTCTCCTATTCGCCGCGAATGTATTGCTCCAGTTGCTTGATCAGGTTGGCTTGTTCGGCAATGGCTTCCTTGACCAGGTCACCGATGGAGAGCAGGCCCAGCAGTTTTCCGTCGACGACCACCGGTAAGTGGCGCAGGTGACTGTCGGTCATGATGTTCATGCAGGCTTCGACCGTCTTGTGGGCATCGACCGTGATGACTGGAGAGCTCATGACCTCGTGGACTTTGGTGGTGACGGAAGAAAGGCCTTTGAGTATCAGCTTCCGTGCGTAATCGCGCTCGCTGATGATGCCAACCACCTCACCCTGCTTGACGACCGGCAAGGCCCCGACATTTTTCGATGACATCACCACCAACGCTTCGAATACGGTGTGGTCCCATTCAATGGTGTGGACTTCCTGGTTTTGCTTGTCTTTGGCTTTGAGTACTTCTGAGACGGTTTTCATGGTGGCCACTCCGGTGTTGTTGTTAGGAAGTCAGCAATCCCCTACAGAATCCTAGACGGCCGGCGCCGGAGCAAGGACCAAAGCGGCGTTAAAACTGTCGAAAAACGTCATCCGCCGGATTTATTCATGGTTTACCCGGTACTTGTCGGCTTTTTCGCCCGCTTTGGGCTGGCCGCCGTCTTGCGGGGCGCGGCCGTGCGTTTCTTCTTCCACGGGGTGGCGCCGCGGCCTGCCGGGCTGGCGGGGCCGGTGATGGTCATACGCATACCGTTGCAGCGGGCCACTTGCTTGCTCATCCAGGCCGCTTGCTTGGCGACGAATTCTTCCAGGCTCATTTCGCCGCTTTGCACCATGTCCAGCGCCTGTTCCCAGATCGCCGTGGTGCCCGGGTCGGCGATGGCGCGCGGCACCGCATCGATCAGGCTGAACGCCGCCGGGGTGGCCGAGAGGGCCTTGCCGTTCTTCACCAGGTAGCCTCGGTCCAGCAGGCCCTGGATGATCCCGGCGCGGGTGGCTTCGGTGCCGATGCCGGTGGTGTCCTTGAGCTTTTGCTTGAGCAACGGGTCTTCCACCAGCTTGGCGACGTTTTTCATCGCCTTGATCAGGTCGCCCTCGGTGAAGGGTTTGGGCGGCTGGGTCCACAGGTCCTTGAGGTTGACCTTGGCAACGGCGTAATCCTGGCCCTGCACCAGCGCCGGCAGGGCTTGCGGCACTGGCGCCTCACGGCCTTTGGCGGGTGCAAGGGCTTCGGGCAGCGCGCGTTTCCAGCCTGGCTCGATGACGACTTTGCCTACCGCGCGCAGCGCTTGGCCGGCGCAGTCGAAATCCGCCTGGGTGCGGTCGTATTCATGGTTGGGCAGAAACTGCGCCAGGTAGCGCGCGCGAATCAGTGTGTAGACCGCCCGATGCTTGCCGGTGAGTTGCCCGGCATCCTTGCCGGCGCCGGTGGGAATGATGCCGTGGTGGGCGCTGACCTTGGCGTCGTTCCACGCCCGCGAGCGGCGCTGGGGATCGAGATGCGGCATCAGTTCGTTGACGGCCGCGTCGGCCCGGCCCAGGGCGGCAAGGATCTTCGCCGCGTCGCCATGCTGACTCAATGGCAGGTAGCCGCAATCGCTGCGCGGGTAGGTGATGGCCTTGTGGGTTTCGTACAGCGATTGGGCGATGTCCAGGGTTTCCTGGGCGCCGAGACCGAGCTTCTTCGAGCAGATTTCCTGCAACGTCCCCAGGTCGAAGGGCAGGGGCGCGACCTCGCGCATGCGTTCGGTGCGCAACTTCACCAGCCGCGCACTGGCGGCGTGGGTCATGGCGTCGGCGGCGTCCCGGGCGAGTTGCGGGTTGAGGCAGCGGCCTTGGTCGTCACAGGCATCGTCGACGGCGCGCCATTGGGCGGTGAAGGTCATGTGCGCGTGGCGCAGGTCGACGTCGATGGCCCAGTAGGCCACCGGTACGAAATCGGCGATGCTGCGGTCGCGGTCGACCACCAGGCGCAGGGTCGGGGTTTGCACCCGGCCCACCGGCAGCACGCCTTGGTAACCGGATTGGCGGCCGAGCAAGGTAAACAGGCGGCTCATGTTCATGCCGATCAGCCAGTCGGCGCGGGAACGGCCGAGGGCCGAGTGGTACAGGCTGAAGGTCTCGGCGCCGGGTTTGAGCGCGGCCAGGGCCTTGCGGATGGAGGCGTCGTCCAGCGCCGACAGCCACAGGCGTTGGATCGGCCCGCGATAGCGGCAATGTTCCACCAGCTCGCGGGCGATCATTTCGCCCTCGCGGTCGGCGTCGGTGGCGATCACCAGTTCCAAGGCTTCCCCCAGCAGGCGCTTGACCGCCTTGAACTGGGCGGCGGTCTTGGGCTTGACCCGCATCTTCCATTTGTCCGGGACGATCGGCAGGTCGGCGAGCACCCAGCGCTTGTACTTGGCGTCGTAGGCGTCGGGCGGGGCGGTTTCCAGCAGGTGGCCGATGCACCAGGTGACGGTCACCCCGTTGCCCAGCCAGCAACCGTCGCCACGGCGCGTGGCGCCGAGCACGGCCGCAATATCCTTGGCCTGGGAGGGTTTTTCACAGAGGAACAGCCGCATGGTCATCACATCAGATCGGGTTGATGCCTTGCAGGATGCGTAGTCCGAGGGATTTGAGCAACCATTATCTGTATGGATGTACAGCAATTTGTGTGGCGCCGCAGAGCAGATGTGGGAGGGGGCTTGCTCCCTCCCACAGGGGACCTGCGGTGTTCAGGTGGTCGGGTCAGTTGTTGTCGATATCCACATGCCGCGTTTCCTTGAGGCAGAACATCCCGACAACCAGGCTCACCCCGGTCACGACCACCGGATACCACAAGCCATAGAAGATATCGCCGGTGTACACCACCAGGGCAAACGACACGGTCGGCAGGAAGCCGCCAAACCAGCCGTTGCCGATGTGATAGGGCAGGGACATCGAGGTGTAGCGGATGCGTGTCGGGAACAGTTCCACCATCAACGCCGCCAGCGGGCCGTAGCACATGGCCGCGATCAGGATCAGCACCACGATCAGCACCACCACCATCACCTTGTTGACCTGCGCCACATCCGCCGATGTCGGGTAGCCGGCCAGGGTCACGGCGGCGCGCAGGGCCGACTCGTCAAAGCCATCGATGTGCACGTCGCCCACACTCACCTGCACCGGGCTGCCTGCGGGGGCGGCGGCGCTGCTGTAGGGCAGGCCTTGCTTGACCAGGAAGGTCTTGACCTTGTCGCACGGGCTGTCAAAACGCGCCTTGCCCACCGGGTCGAACTGGAAGGTGCAGGTGGCCGGGTCGGCCAGCACGGTGATCGGCGCCTGGCGACTGGCCTGGTCCATCGCCGGGTTGGTGTAGTGCGCCAGGCCCTTGAAGATCGGGAAGTACAGCGCGGTCGCCAGCAGCAGGCCGAGCATCAGCACCGGTTTGCGCCCGATCTTGTCCGACAGCCAGCCGAAGAAGATAAAGAACGGTGCGCCAATCACCACGCTGATGATCAGCAGCATATTGGCCAGGGCCGGGTCCATCTTCAGGAACTGCGTGAGGAAGAACAGCACATAGAACTGCGCCGCGTAAAAGGTCACCGCTTGCCCGCCGTTGATGCTGAACAGCGCAATCAGCACCACCTTGAGGTTTTCCCACTTGCCGAAGGACTCGCGGATCGGCGCCTTGCTGGCCTTGCCTTCCTCCTTCATTTTCAGGAACGCCGGCGATTCATGCAGGCTCATGCGGATCCAGGTGGAAATGCCCAGCAGCACGATGGAAAACAGGAACGGAATGCGCCAGCCCCACACTTCGAACTGATCGCCAGTGAAGTAGCGGCAGGCCAGCACCACCAGCAATGACAACAGCAGCCCCAGGGTGGCGGTGGATTGAATCCAGCTGGTGTGCAGGCCGCGCTTGCCGGCGGGGGCGTGTTCGGCGACATAGGTCGCCGCGCCGCCGTACTCGCCGCCCAACGCCAGGCCTTGCAGCATGCGCAGGGCGATCAGGATGACCGGCGCGGCAATGCCGATGCTGGCATACGTCGGCAGCAGGCCGACACAGAACGTCGCCACACCCATCAGGATAATGGTCACGAGGAAGGTGTACTTGCGCCCGATCATGTCGCCCAGGCGGCCAAACACCAGCGCGCCGAACGGGCGCACCACAAAGCCGGCCGCGAAGGCCATCAAGGCAAAGATAAACGCCGTGGTGTCGTTGACCCCGGCAAAGAACTGTTTACTGATCACCGCCGCGAGGGCGCCATAGAGGAAGAAGTCATACCACTCGAATACCGTCCCCAGGGACGAGGCGAAGATGACTTTTCTCGATTCGCTGACGGTGCTCGTGCTGACCGCCGAGCCCAGGGTTTGAGCATGTTCTGACATCGGGTATCCCTCACAGTGATTATTTATTGTTGTTCCACTGTCGACGCCAACCTCAGCGCCGGTCTGTTTTCCGTTCCTCTGTAGGCGCGCGCTTGCTCGCGAAAATCGCCAACGATTACGCGGGAAATCTGGATGAACGCGGCGCCTTTGTGTTTTTCGCGGGCAAGCTCGCTCCTACAGTGTTCGGTGAAAGGATCAGTTGCGCGGCTTTCTCCGCGATCATCAGCGTCGGTGAGCAGGTATTGCCGGATGTGATGCGGGGCATGATCGAGGCATCGGCGATGCGCAGCCCCGGCACGCCATGCACCCGCAACTGCGCGTCGACCACCGCGTCCTGGTCACTGCCCATGCGGCAGGTGCCCACCGGATGGAAGATCGTTGTGCCGATGCGCGCCGCGGCTTCGTGCAGTTGCTCTTCGGTTTGTAGCGCATCGCCGGGCAAGTATTCCACCGGTTTGAACGGGCTCAGGGCCGGCGCGGCGACGATCCGTCGAGTCAGGCGAATCGCGTCGGCGGCCACCCGCAGGTCTTGCGGATGGCTGAGGTAATTGGGCTGGATCAACGGCGCATCCGCCGGGTTGGCCGAGCGAATATCGATACGCCCGCGGCTTTGCGGGCGCAGGTCACAGACCGACGCGGTAAACGCCGGGAACGCGTGCAATGGCTCGCCGAAGCGCTCCAGGGACAGCGGTTGCACATGGTATTCAAGGTTGGCCGAGGTTTGTTCCGGGCCCGAGCGGGCAAACGCACCGAGCTGGCTGGGCGCCATCGACAGCGGGCCGCTGCGGTCATACAGGTAACGCAGGCCCATGCCCATTTTGCCCCACACGCTGCCCGCGATCTGGTTCAGGGTGCGCGCGTTTTCCAGCTTGTAGATCAGCCGCAGTTGCAGGTGGTCCTGCAGGTTGCCGCCAACCCCCGGCAGTTCATGCAACACATTGATGCCGAGCGGCTTGAGCACGTTGGCGGGGCCAATCCCCGAACGCTGCAAAATGCCGGGCGAACCCACGGCGCCAGCACACAACACGATTTCCTTACGGGCCTTCCAACGGAGCGACTGGCCGTGCTGACGCCCGACCACTGCCGATGCGCGGCCGTTTTCCAGCAACACGCGGTCGACTTCGACTTCGGTCAAGACCGTCAGGTTCGGCCGTTGGCGGATCGGTTTGAGGAACGCCTTGGCCGCATTCCAGCGGACGCCGGCCTTCTGGTTGACCTGGAAGTAACCGCAGCCTTCGTTATCGCCCTGGTTGAAGTCGCTGACATTGGCGATGCCGCTTTGCGCCGCGGCCTCGCGAAACGCATCCAGGATCGGCCAATGCAATCGCTGTTGCTCGACGCGCCACTCGCCGCCGTCGCCGTGAAATGCCGAACCGCCAGCAAAATGGTTCTCGCTGTGCTTGAACAGCGGCAGCACGTCTTCCCACGCCCAGCCCGGGTTGCCTGCCGCCGCCCAGCCGTCGTAGTCCTGAGCCTGGCCGCGCATGTAGATCATGCCGTTGATCGACGAACAACCGCCGAGCACCTTGCCCCGCGGGTAACTCAGGGCGCGGCCTTGCAGGCCGGCCTGGGCTTCGGTCTTGAAGCACCAGTCGGTGCGTGGGTTGCCGATGCAGAACAGGTAGCCGACGGGGATGTGAATCCAGGGGTAATTGTCGCGACCACCGGCTTCAAGCAACAGCACACGGTGGGCGGGGTTGGCGGACAGTCGATTGGCCAGCAGGCAGCCTGCGGGGCCGGCGCCTACGACGATGTAATCGTATTCAGCAGTTGCAGTGGGCATCTGAGGTCTCGCTTGTTTTTCTTATTGGCTCCATCCTAGTTGTTAGTTTTCGTCTTAAAAATGTTAGTTTTTACCCAGTGGCTGTGCGTTTTTAAACAGTGCGGCCCAGGCTCACGGATTGGAGGCGCTATGTTCGACTGGAATGACCTACGGTTTTTTCTTGAGTTGCAGCGCAGCGGCCGCCTGCTCACCGCCGCGCAACGCCTGAAAACCACCCACGCCACCGTGGCGCGGCATATCGAGGCGATCGAGAAAAGCCTCGGCACCGCGTTGTTCGTGCAGCACGCCCACGGCTATGAGTTGACGCCGTCCGGCGAGGCCCTGCTCAAACACGCCGAAGCCATGGAAAACGTCGCGCTGCTGGCCGAAGACGAACTGACCCACACCGCCGCGCCCCTGGGCAAGATCCGCCTGGGCGTGGCCGAAGGGCTGGGGGTGATGTTCCTCGCCAGCCGCATGGGCGGGCTGTTCGAGCGCTATCCGGGGTTGGAAGTGGAGCTGGTGGCCGTGCCGCGTTTCGTCAGCATCCTCAACCGCGAAGCTGAAATCAGCATCCACCTCGAACGCCCCAGCGTCGATCAACTGGTCACGCGCAAACTCACCGATTACCGCCTGGCGCTCTATGCCAGCCGCGCGTATCTGGCGCGCACTCCGCCGATTGAAAAACGCGAAGACCTCGCCGCCCATGCCTGGATCGATTACGTCGACGATCTGCTGTTCAGCCAGGAACTGAAACTGCTCAGCAGCTTCTGCCGCAACCCCAAAGTGGTGTTTCACAGCACCAGCGTGATCGCCCAGCACCAGGCGGCGCGTTCCGGGCTGGGGATTGCGGTGTTGCCGTGCTTCATGGCGGCCGGTGATCCGGACCTGGTGGCGTTGTTGCCGGGGGAGGGGATTCAGCGCAGCTATTGGATCAGCTCGCGCCGGGAACTGCACAAGTCGGTGCGGCTGCGGGTGTTGTGGGATTACGTGGTGGAGTTGTGCGCGCGGGAGCAGGCACTGTTGCTCGGCGGGTCCACCTGAAGAACCTGGATCAAAAATGTGGGAGGGGGCTTGCCCCCGATAGCAGTGTGTCAGCCAAAACATGCATGACTGAAGCAGCGCTATCGGGGGCAAGCCCCCTCCCACATTTTTGACCGGATTCAGCTTCCAAGATCAGGTTGGCTATAAGGCCAAGCAAGAGCAAGAGCAGAGCAAAAGCAGATCAGGGTCAATCTGATCTATGGAGATCCAAATGTGGGAGGGGGCTTGCCCCCGATAGCAGAGTGTCAGCCCAAACATGCATGACTGATTCACCGCTATCGGGGGCAAGCCCCCTCCCACACTTTTGACCGGATTCAGCTTCCAAGATCGGGTCGGCTATAAGGCCAAGCAAGAGCAAGAGCAGAGCAAAAGCAGCTCAGGGTCTATCTGATCTATGGAGATCCAAATGTGGGAGGGGGCTTGCCCCCGATAGCAGTGTGTCAGCCAAAACATGCATGACTGAAGCAGCGCTATCGGGGGCAAGCCCCCTCCCACATTGGATCTGTGGTGTTGCTTGAACTGAGTCAATCGCGCAAGACGAATTCCGCGCTGCCCAGCCGTTCTCCATTCACCAGCACATGCACCGCGTGCTTGCCCGGGTAGTGCTTGCGCGTGGTCAGTTCACGGATATGTTGTTCGCGGCTGATGTGCTGCTGCTCGCCTGCGCCAAGGGTAAAGGCCTTGAGCTTGAACACTTTGGCCGCACGGTGGCCGGCGCTTTTTACGTAGTCGATGGCGTAGTCCACCACCAGTTTTTGTGGTGCGGCGGCGGTGGATTCGAGGCTGAAGGTCAGGTTGATCCGCTCCCCCAGTGTGATCACCGCCGGCGTGACGCGCAGGTGATGAATCTTGACCTCGGCCTTGGCTCCCGCGCCGATGATCGTCAGCGCGCGGGTGTTGCCCTGCTTGATCAGGCTGCGCAGTGCATGGCGGGCGATCCAGGCGGTGTGCGGGTTATCCAGCGACCAGCCTTCGATCAGGCTGAGGACCCAATCGGGGTGGTCCTTGGTGATGTCGTTGAGGTGGTTGGCCACGGACTTGCGCACGTAGAGGCTGCTGTCGGCCTTGAGGTTGTCGAGGATCGACGCGCACAGCGCGGGGGTGGCCTGCACGTCGGCCAGGCGGAATGACCACGGCAGGCGCGGTCGCGAGCCTTCGCTGGCGAGGCGGCGCACGTGTTCGTTGTCATCCAGCGACCACTGTTGCATCACCGCCAGGGTGCGTTGGAAGTCGTGCAGCAAGAAGTGCCGGATCGCGAATTCGGCGGAGCCAAAGGTGGTGAAATATTTGAGCGCGGCCATGGAGCGCTCGAAGTCATCCCGGCCATGACTCGCCACGTAGTGCGGCAGGAACAGGCTGACAAAGCCGCTGTTCAAGCGCGGCGCGAGGGCATAGAGCAGCGTGAGAGTCTGTGGGTAATCCAGCGGGATCACCGCATGCAGGCTGTCGCTGACCCGCGCCACGCGCTGCATCACCGACAACTCGGCCAGCCCGGCCTTGGCGTGCTGGAGAAAGCCCTGGGCGTCGAACGCCGGGTACACCGCCGTCATCTCGGTGGTGATGTGTTGCAGGCGTTCGGCGTTGAAGATTTCCTTGAGGGCCGGGGCGCTTTGGTCGGTCATCGGTGATTCCATGGGGGGTTAGAGAAACCAGCGGTATTCCCGTGCGTTGATCTCCTGCTGAAACGCCAAGTGGTCCTGGCGTTTGTTCTCGCAGTACACGTCGACAAATTCCGCGCCCAGCTTATCGCGCAATACCGCTTGATGTTGCATGGCGCGCACGGCCTCGAGCATTTCCAGGGGGAAGTCGGTGCCGCTGTTGCGGTCGTCGTTCAGTGGGGCGATGGGTTCGCGCTTGGCGTCAAGCCCATGCTCCAACCCCACCAGAATCGCCGCCAACACCAGGTACGGGTTGGCATCGGCGCTGGCCAGGCGGTGTTCGATACGCAGGTTGCGCGGGTCGGACTCGGGGATGCGTACGCACGCATCGCGGTCTTCGAAGCCCCAGCTGGCACGGGTGGCGGCGTTGACCGTACCGCCCAGGCGGCGGAAGGCGTTGTGGTTCGGCGAGAAGATCGGCATGCAGTGCGGCAGCAACTCCAGGCAGCCGGCCACGGCGTGGCGCAGGGGTTGCTGTTGATGGGCCGCGAGTATGTTGTTGCCGGCGCCGTCGTACAGGCTGACATGCACGTGCATGCCGCTGCCGGGGAATTGCAGGTAGGGCTTGGCCATGAAGCTGGCGCGGTAGCCGTGCTTGAGCGCCACGCCGCGGGTGCTGCGGCAGAACAGGGCGGCCCAGTCGGCAGCGCGCAGGCCATCGTCCAAGTGGCCGAAGTTGATCTCGAACTGGCCGGGGCCGAGTTCTGCGGTGATCACCGTGATGTCGATGCCTTGGTCCTTGGCGGTTTGCGCCATATCGTCGAGCACCTCGCTGAAGCGCGACAGTCGCTCGATATGCAGGTTGGGCTGGTCGTCGGCGTCGTTACTCAGCGGGTCGCGGGCGAATTGCGGCAGGCCGTTGTCGAGCTGCTTGTCGAACAGGTAAAACTCCAGTTCAAAGGCCACCACCGGGTGAATGCCTTTGTGGTGCAGGCGTTCCAGAACCTTGGCCAATACTTCCCGCGGTTCGAATTCGATCGGCGCTTGCGTACCGTCCGAGGTGATCAGCATCTGGCCCAGCGGCTGCGACTCCCAGCTCACCGGCTTGAGCGTGCCCGGCACCAGGCGGCGGTTGGCGTCGGGGTCGCCGTCGTTGAAGCAGTAATCACCGATCTTGAACAACCCGCCCTGAACCCCCAGCAGCACGGCGTTCTGCGGCAGCTTCAAGGGGCCGCCGGCGGCGACTTTTTCCAGCATCTCCACCGGGTAGCGCTTGCCGTAGAAATGCCCGGGGATGTCCAGGGCGATCAGGTCGACATAACGCACGTCGGGGTGGTTCTGGCGAAAGCTCCGTACTTCGGCCAGCAGCGTGGAGGAATGGCTTTTCACGGGTGTAGCTCCTAGTTGTAAACCCACAGCACGCGGGCGGGCAGTTCGGTCAGGTTGGCGTAGCGGCAACGGGCGAAACTGGCCAGGTGGAAGCTGTCGCCTTGGTGCAGGGTGACCGAGTCGGCTTCCCCTTCCACCCACAGCGTCAACTCACCCTCCAGCACAAACCCGGCCTGCTCGGCGCGGTCGCTCATGGTCTGCTCACCGCTATTGGCTCCGGGGGCCAGCAGGCTGTCGAGCATCGAAAACGCACCGTTCATGTTGGGGGAGACCAGGATGTCGGTGATGCCATTGGCGTAATACACCGTGCGCCGCTCGTTGGGGCGCGTCACCCAGTTGATGGCCTTGGGTTTGCTCAGGCTGTAGAAATAGGTGGTGGGCACGTCAAGGGCGTGGCTGATCGCGGTCAGGTCCGCCACGGTCGGGCGTGACAGGCCTCGTTCGACCTGAGACAGGAAACCCACCGAACGCTCGATCTTTTGCGCCAATTGCGCGAGGGTGAGTTTCTTGTACTTGCGCAGGTCGTGGATCAGGATCGCCAGGGCTTCGAGTTCTTCTTGTTGGTTCATGAAATTTATTTCGTTAAATTTCATGAAAAATTACAGGATAAATTTCACGAGAGCAATGGGTTTGTGCTGCTCAAAACCACTAACGGCACCATCCTCGAGATCACCCCGGTCAAGCGATAATCCGCTGGCAACGCCTGCTTTTTTCGGGTTCCTGAGGTAAGGTGACCGGCTGCAATGGCCGCGTTACCTTCATGGAATGAGAGCAGGATGCTTGCCACCCTAAGACACTACCCCCGCACAGTGAAGCTGTTGCTGTCCGCCACGTTGATGTTGACGCTGGCCAAGGCGATCACCTTTCCGTACCTGGTTATCTACCTCACCCGGCACTTTGCCCTGGACATCACCCAGGTCGGCCTGGTGATCGGCAGTTCGCTGATCGTCGGTTCGTTGCTCAGCGTGTATGGCGGGTTTCTCGTCGATCGCATCAGCAGCTATCGGTTACTGCTGGGCTTGAGTGCGCTGTTTGTCGTGGGCTTTATCGGTACGGTGCTCGCGCAGACTATCTGGGCGTTCTATGGCTGCCTGATCCTGATCAACCTGGCTTACGCGGTCATCGATATTGCGATCAAAGCCGGCTTTGCCAGCCTGTTGCCGGAAGACGCGCGCAGTGAGGTGTTTTCCATCAAGTACACCCTGACCAATATCGGCTATGCGGTGGGGCCGCTCTTTGGTGCGATGGTGGCCAGGCTGGATATCAGCTTGCCGTTTATGCTGTCGGCGCTGTTGGGGGTGGGGTTTTTCCTGCTGTACTGGCGCTGGGGTGATCGTGCGCTGGCCACTGTCGATGCCACGCAAAAGCCGGTGTCGTTCCTGGCTGTCGGCCGCGTGCTGTTGAAGGATCGGCGCCTGGTGTGCTTCACCGTTGGCGGCGTGCTCAGTGCGGTGGTGTTCGGCCAGTTCACGGCTTACCTGTCGCAATACCTGGTGACCACCACCACTGCTGAATACACCTACAAGGTCATCAGCGCGGTGCTTACGACGAACGCCGTGTTGGTGATTGCCTTGCAATACGTGATCGGTCGGCGCATCTCGCACCGTTACCTGAGCCAATGGCTGATCTTCGGCTTGAGCATGTTCATGCTGGGGTTGATCGGCTTTGCGCTGTCCACCAGCGTACTGTGGTGGGTGCTGGCGATGGCGGTGTTTACCGTGGGGGAAATCGTCGTGTTCCCGGCCGAGTACATGTTTATCGACCGCATTGCCCCGGACCACCTGCGCGGCATGTATTACGGCGCGCAAAACCTGTCCAACCTCGGCGCCGCGCTGGGGCCGGTGCTGTGCGGGTTGGTGTTGGCCAGCCTGCCGGCGCATTACATGTTCTACATGCTGGGGGCGTTTATCGTCGGTGGCGGGGTGTTCTATTTCATGGGTGCGAGGCTGAAGGCAAGTCATCCAGAGTGAGTTTGCCCAGGTGGTTGCTGTGCAGCTCGTAGCGTAATTCTTCGACCATCTTGTCCACTTCTTGCGGGGTCTGCAGCCGATTGGTGCTGATCCCGGTGACCACCAGGTCGACCCGGCCGGTTTCGGCGTCGAAGACTTTGAGGGTCAGCGACGCGTCCCGGCACAGGGTGAATTCGCACGTCAGCGGCGACAGGCCTTCTTCGATGCAATTTCGCAATTGAGACAGGGTAAACATGCTAATTCCTTCCGGGTGTGGAATACGACGACACAGGATCGAAAGCCTGTGCCCACCCCAGGAAGGTTAAGCATTACACCTAGGCGCAATAAGGCGAATTCGCACTAGCCGCACTAGTGCATTTGTACTTTCAGCGCTTGTTTTTCAGACGCAGTTCACCGGCGAACAGTCCGCGCTCACGGGCCCAGACGATCGCTGCACTACGGCTATGCACCCCCAGTTTGGAATACACCGTGGCCACATGGTTACGCACCGTGTTGGGCGCCAGCTTCAGGCGCGAGGCGATCTCTTTGTCGGCCAGGCCTTCGCAAATCAAACCCAGCACATCGCGCTCGCGGGTGGTGAGATCGGTGAAGGCAATGCCTGGCACATTGGGTCGGTTGGCGCCTTTGGCGTTGGCCAGCTTTTCGATCAGGGTCTGGCTGAACCAGGAGGCGTCCTGCATCACTTCTTCGATGGCCGCCACCAGCTCCAGCTCCGAGCGCTTGCGTTCGGTGATGTTCATCAGCACCAGCAGGTAGCAGGGCACGTCCTGGATGCTCACGGTATCGGCGGACACCACGCAGTCGATCACCTCAGCGCCTTTCTTGCGCACCTTCAGATCCAGCCCGTCGAGGTTGCCGGCTTTTTCCAGAGTGGCGAACAACTGCGCACAGGCTTGGGCGCTGTCGATGAAGTCGATGTCTTCGATGGCTTTGCCGATCAGTTCTTCACTGGTGTAGCCGGTAATGCTCATGAAGGCTTCGTTGATATCCACCACCTGACGGTTGTCGGCGTTGCACACCAGGGTTGGCACCGGCGTCAGTCGGAACGACTTGGCGAAGCGCTCCTCACTCTGGCGCAGGGCGATTTCTGCCTTGCGCCGCGGTTCCAGGTCGGTGAAGGAAAACAACATGCAGTCTTCCTCGTTCATGTCCAACGGCTGGCCGGCCACGATCACCAACTTGCTGCTGCCCTCGGGCAATCGCAATTCGGCCTGCATCTGCGGGATGGTCGCGCCTTCGGCCAGGCGCTGGATGGCCAGGTCCTTGCGCTCGGCGTGTTCCAGCACGTCCAGTTCATACACCGAGCGGCCGATCACTTGGTCGCGGTTATAGCCGGTCATCTCCAGAAAGCCCTGGTTGACCTTGATATAGCGCAGGTCGCTGAGGCGACAGATCACGGCGGGCGCGGGGTTGGCGTTGAAGGTTTTTTCGAAGCGCTGCTCGGCACTCGCCCATTCGGTGGCGTCGCTGAGGATCAACACCAAAAGCTCCGGTTCGCCGCGTGAATCGGTCAGCACCAGGCTGCGCAGGCGATGGACCCAACTGCGCTCGTCGTCGCCGGTGGGGCTGACTTCCACGATCACGTCGCTGAACGCTTCGCCGGCCGCCACCCGGCTGAGCGGGTAGTTGTCCGGCAACAGCGGGTGGTTATTGCGATAGCGCAAGGCGAACCGCTCGGCATAGGCCTGATTGTTGGCGCCCAGGTGTTCGACCGCGCTGACCCCGTGCATGGTCAGCGCGGCCTCGTTGGCCCAGAGGATGGTCTGGTCTAGCTCGGCCAAAATCACCCCGTCGGACAACCCGGAGATGATCTGCTGCAATTGGCGGCGGTTGGTTTCTTTGGCGAGGACGTCCTGGCTCATGGTTTCTCCTGGGAATGGGCGCATGCGAGTTACGACACCCAGGCTGCGCGATAGTGCAGCGCAACTGCCCCGTGCGATCTGGCGCACGCTGCTGTTGCGCACGGCGCTGAGCGTTTCCTTTCTTCACCTGCCGCGTTGAATGGGTAAAATGCCGGCTTTTTACGCGTATCCCGCAAAGGTGCATCTTGAACGCAGGCAAAGCTGTCGGCTTGTTATTACTCACTTCGCTGCTGGCGGCCTGCGGCACCTCGCCACCCCGCACGCCCAACGACCTCTGCGGCATCTTTCGCGAAAAGGCCGACTGGTACGACGCCGCCCAAGTCACCCAAAAGCGCTGGGGCGTGCCGATCCAGTTGCCGTTCGCCATCATGTACCAGGAATCGGCCTTCCGGCAGGACGCCAAGGCTCCGCGTAACTACCTGTTGTGGATCATCCCCTGGGGCCGCGTCTCCACCGCCGCCGGCTATGCCCAGGCCAAGGATGAAGTGTGGAACGACTACCGCAAAAGCACCGGCCGCAGCGGCGCCAGCCGTCAGGACTTCGACGACGCCATCGACTTCGTCGGTTGGTACATGGACAAGACCTACACCATCAACGGCGTTTACAAGTACGACGCCTACGGCCAATACCTGAATTACCACGAAGGCTGGGGCGGCTATCGCCAGCGCACCTACGCCAGCAAAGCCTGGCTACCCCCCGTGGCCAGCAAAGTGCAGGCTCGCTCGCAGCTGTATGCGCAGCAATATGCGGGTTGCAAGAATGATTTGGGGCGTGGGTTCTGGAGCCGGTTTTGGCATTGGTTGTGAGGCCGCTCGTGCTCAACGCGGCAATGCTCGATGCTGCATATAGCCCAGCATCTGATCGTACAGGTCAACCCGCCGATCCCTTTGCAGATCATTGAGGCTGTTCCAGATGGGCGCACTGCGCGCGCTGCTCAGGTCTATATCGGCGAACAGGATTTCCTGGCGATTGGCCGACGCCACCTTGCCGATAGGCCACCCATTGGTCCCGGCAATCAGCGAACACCCCAGGTAACGGGCATCGCGCTCTTCGCCGATTCGACTGGCGGCGGCAATAAACACGTTATTGACGTGTGCTGCCGTCATCGTCAGGTAGGACGCCATGCACCGCCCGGCGTCGTCGAACAGCGGGGGCGGCGTCCAGACCCAGTTGTTCAGGCTGCAAATGATATCGGCACCCTGCTGGCTGAGAATGCGCGGGACTTCGGGAAACCAGATGTCCCAACAGATCAGCATGCCGATCCGCCCGATCGGTGTCTCGAAGACTGGAAATCCCGTGTTTCCCGGGGTGAACCACAGCTTCTCCAGGTTCCATAGATGGGCCTTGCGGTACTTGCCGATAAAACCGTCCGGGCCGAGCAGCACCGCTGTATTGAATAATTGCGCTCCGTCGATTTCGTTCAGGCCCGCCGCCAGATAGACCTGGTACCGGCCGGCAAAGTCGATCCATGCCCGCAGACTCGGACCGTCTGGCACCGCTTCGGCGTGATCGAACGCATCTTTGCGGCTGGAAAAGAAGTAACCGCAGTTGGAAAGCTCCGGCAGCACGATCAGATTGGCGCCGCCGTTCGCTGCCGCGGCTGCCAGCTCCAGGCTACGTCGCAGGTTTGCGGTACGGTGGTCCACACCGACCTGGGGATCGAATTGCACAACAGAAACACGTACAGGGCTTGTGGCTTGGTTCATTGCGGGGTGATCTCTTTGGATGGCTACAGCCAAAGTGGCTGGCGCTCCATAAGAGGTGATCTGACGGGCGGGAGAAAATCGGGCGCTTCCGGTTGAGGTGTCAGTGGGCTCTTGATAGTTCGCTGCCCCTATTCGTGGAGAGAGGTCAGGTCTTTCGGTCCCAGCGAAATTGGATCGACATGCACTAGCATTGGTTGTGAGAACGACACCCGGCGACTGGTACAGACCTGTGAACTCTGACAGTAGGCAGGATGCAGTGAGCTTCTTAAGCTGTTGCGTGTGCCCTCACGCATTGTTGAAGAAGGAAACTGACAATGAAAAAGTCTGAATTTAGCGCTTACCTTGATAAAGAGATTAATACTGCCCAGGGCCGTATCTCATCCAAGGACAGCAAGTCCGATAAGGTCGATTCGGGCCGGGTGGAGTTTTTGACAGCGTTGAAGGATGTTGTCGATGGGAAGCCCCAGCCTAAAAATGTGGGCGTTGTCGGCGCAGTCAATGACGTGTTGCAGACACTAGGTCTGCTCTCTCGCGACAAAACCTTACTATCCGGCCTTGAGCTTTGAGGCGGTGATTGCTTTTGTTGTGGTGAGGCAATCGTCCCTCCTCACAACGCGTGCCGCCGGTTCAGCTCGGCAGCATGCACTCCAGCGATCAATTCACCGCCCCCTCGATTATGTTCACCGAGTGCGATCTCGAAATAGCGCCTGTGCGCGAGGTGCTGCCCAGCCGGCGGAAACGCCCCGCAGGTTAAAGAGAAATGTCATTGAGCCGACGCTTCCTACACTTGCCAAACCCACCCAATTCTGGGAAAACCCCAGCCTTTGCGCAGTCAACGAGAGCCCCCCATGAGCGACGAACAACTCCAGATCACCGACATCCGCCCCGGCACCGGCAAGGCCGTGGTCAAGGGCGCGTTGATCACCACTCAATACACCGGCACCCTGGAAGATGGCACGGTGTTCGATTCGTCGTGGGAACGGGGCAAGCCGTTTCAGTGTGTGATTGGAACGGGCCGGGTGATCAAGGGCTGGGACCAGGGGTTGATGGGCATGCAAGTCGGCGGTGTACGCACATTGTTCGTACCGGCGCACCTGGCGTATGGCGAACGTTCGATGGGCGCGCATATCAAGCCGAACAGCCCTTTGCGCTTTGAAATTGAATTGCTGGAAGTACTGACGCGTGATGATTGAGGGCGGCGGTTGCACGCCGACCTCGAAGCATGGGCCGTCACGCAGGGTGCCGAGTGGCTGCGCCTGACGGTGGTGGTCGGTAATCGCAAGGCCGAGCGTTTCTGGCCGAAACTGGGGTATGTGCCGGTGCGTATTCGCGAGGGGATCAGGATGGGGCGACAGCTGAATACGGTGTCGATTCAGGTCAAGGCGCTGGTGGGTGGGCAGGTGGATGATTACCTGATACGGGTGCCGCTAGATCGACCTGTTGCACCTTAGCTGCGGATAGACACATTCAACCTGTGGGAGGGAGCTTGCTCCCGATGGCGGTGGGGCAGTTAGCTTATCTCTAGCTGCACCATCGCCATCGGGAGCAAGCTCCCTCCCACATTTATGCCTCGGAGGGCTTCAAGATAGGGGTTCCTGAACCCATCCTGAAGAATCCTCTTATTCATCATGCAGGTACTTTCCTACGGTTTACTCTCCTGTAATCGGGGCGTAAGCTTCGCGCGTTTTCATCAATAGCGGAGACCCTCAGTGGGTACTTGTTCAAGTGACAGTCGTCGGCCGGTTTCGGTAACCGGCACAGACTTGGCAAGGTAACGCGCATTCTTCAGATGCCGTTGTCTCGCCAAACAGCGAGAAGCGGCATCCCGGCAGCGACCAGTTCTGGCGCCTGCCTCGATCCACTCTCATCGACGCTGACCAGCACCTGATTCACCTCAGGTTGCTACGGACGCGCCTGCCTTTTTGCGGCGGGCGGGCCAGGCTGGCTGTGCCTTTTTGATCGGGCGCGGCGCAGTTGGCCGTACCTGCACGACGGTTTCCTCGCGCAGGAGTAACACCATGAACTTCACTCTGTTGAAAGAGTTCTTTGCCGGCTTCCTGCGGACCCGGCATATCGCTCGGCATTTCCGTCGCCTGGCACTGCTCGACAGCGTCACCGACGCCAGCGTCAGCCGCGAAGTCCCGCCGAGCCTGGCGCAAACCCTGGTGGCTGCGGCCAACAGCGGCGCGGAACAGTTGCTGGGCACCCTGGGCAGTCACGCCGAAGGCTTGGACGCCCAGGAAGCCGACGCGTTGCGGGAGCAATACGGCCTCAATGAAGTCGAACACGAACAGCCGCTGCCCTGGTGGGTCCACCTGTGGCATTGCTACAAGAACCCCTTCAACCTGCTGCTGACCTTGCTGGCGGTGATCTCCTGGCTGACCGAAGACATGAAGGCCGCCACGGTGATTTTTTCCATGGTGGTGCTGTCGACCCTGCTGCGTTTCTGGCAGGAGGCCAAGTCGAACAAGGCTGCCGACGCACTCAAGGACATGGTGAGCAATACCGCGACGGTGTTGCGCCGCGAGGCGGCCAAACCCATCGAGCTGCCGATCAAGCAACTGGTGCCGGGCGACCTGATCGTGCTGTCGGCCGGCGACATGATCCCCGCCGACTGCCGCGTGCTCAATGCCAAGGACCTGTTCGTCAGCCAGGCGGCGATGACCGGCGAATCGATGCCGGTGGAGAAGTTCGCCCAGCAGAAGGATGCCAAGACGCGCAACCCCCTGGACCTGGAAAACATCCTGTTCATGGGCACCAACGTGGTGTCCGGCGCAGCGACGGCAGTGATTCTGACCACCGGCAACAGCACCTATTTCGGCGCGTTGGCCCAGCGCGTCACCGCCACGGATCGCGCGACCACCTCGTTCCAGCAGGGCGTCAACAAAGTCAGTTGGCTGCTGATTCGCTTCATGTTCGTGATGGCGCCGCTGGTGTTGTTCATCAACGGTTTCACCAAGGGCGACTGGACCGAAGCGCTGCTGTTCGCGCTGTCGATTGCCGTGGGCCTGACCCCGGAAATGCTGCCGATGATCGTCACCTCGACGTTGGCCAAGGGCGCGGTGTTTCTGTCGCGCAAAAAGGTCATCGTCAAGCGCCTGGACGCGATCCAGAACTTCGGCGCCATGGACGTACTGTGTACGGACAAAACCGGCACGCTGACCCAGGACAAGATTTTCCTGGCGCGCCATGTGGACGTGTGGGGCGAAGAGTCCGACGACGTGCTGGAAATGGCCTACCTCAACAGTTACTACCAGACCGGTCTGAAAAACCTGCTGGACGTGGCGGTGCTGGAACACGTGGAGGTGCATCGCGAGCTGAAAGTCGCCACCGCGTTCCAGAAGGTCGATGAGATCCCGTTCGACTTCAACCGGCGCCGGATGTCGGTGGTGGTGGCCGAGCAAGGCCAGCCGCACCTGTTGATCTGCAAAGGCGCGGTGGAAGAGATTCTGTCGGTGTGCAACCGGGTGCGCCACGGCGACTCCAACGAAGCGCTGACCGATGAGTTGCTGGCGCGCATCCGCCAAGTGACCGCGGCATTCAACGAAGAAGGCTTGCGGGTGGTCGCGGTCGCCGCGCAGCCGATGTCAGCGGGGCGCGATACCTACAACCTGGCGGATGAAAAAAACCTGACGTTGATCGGTTATGTGGCCTTCCTCGATCCGCCCAAGGAAAGCACCGCGCCTGCCCTCAAGGCCCTCAAAGCCCACGGCGTGGCCGTCAAAGTGCTGACGGGCGATAACGAACTGGTCACCGCCAAGATCTGCCGCGAAGTGGGCCTGGAGCAGCAAGGCCTGCTGATGGGCAACGACATCGAGGACATGACCGACGCCGAACTGGCCAAGGCCGTGGAAACCACCAACGTATTCGCCAGGCTGACGCCGTCGCACAAGGAACGCATCGTGCGCCTGCTCAAGGCCAACGGCCATGTGGTGGGCTTCATGGGCGATGGGATCAACGACGCACCGGCGCTGCGCACGGCCGATATCGGTATTTCGGTGGACAGCGCGGTGGACATCGCCAAGGAAGCGGCTGACATCATCCTGCTGGAAAAGAGCCTGATGATCCTGGAGGAGGGCGTGCTCGAAGGCCGGCGCACCTTCGCCAACATGCTCAAGTACATCAAGATGACCGCCAGCTCCAACTTCGGCAACGTGTTTTCGGTGCTGGTCGCCAGTGCGTTCATTCCGTTCCTGCCGATGCTGCCCATGCATTTGCTGGTGCAGAACCTGCTGTACGACATTTCGCAGATCGCGATTCCATTCGATAACGTCGATGAAGACATGCTCGCCAAGCCGCAACGCTGGCAACCGGGGGATGTGGGCCGTTTCATGCTGTTTTTCGGGCCGATCAGTTCGATCTTTGACATCACCACGTTCGCACTCATGTGGTATGTGTTCGATGCCAACACCCCGGACCACCAGACCCTGTTCCAGTCGGGCTGGTTCGTGGTGGGGTTGCTGACCCAGACGCTGATCGTACATATGATCCGCACCCCGAAAATCCCGTTCCTGCAAAGCCGTGCGGCAATGCCGCTGATGGTGATGACGGGGGTGATCATGGCCGTGGGGATTTTCCTGCCGATGGGGCCGCTGGCGCACTACTTCAAACTGCAGGCGTTGCCGTCGCTGTACTTTGTGTTCCTGCCCGTGATTCTGTTGGGGTACATGGCGTTGACCCAAGCGGTGAAGGGCTACTACATCCGTAAGTTTGGCTGGCAATAACAGTTGTATCGAACGCCCCTGGGCCCGGTGGGAGCCGGGCCTGCCCGCGATGGCAGTGGGGCTGCCGCCGCATTCATGGAGTTTTTATGCAGGCAATCAACAACATCAACCTCGATTCCCTGATCGATACCGTGGTCAGCCTGACCGCCGCGTTTATCCTCGGCGGCTTGATCGGCTTCGAGCGCCAGTACCGCCAGCGCACGGCGGGCTTGCGCACCAACGTGCTGGTCGCAGTGGGCGCGGCGATTTTCGTCGACATGGCCAACCGCCTGGGCGGTGCAGACGGTGCTGTGCGGGTGGTCGCCTATGTGGTGTCGGGCATCGGCTTTCTGGGGGCCGGCGTGATCATGCGCGAAGAAGGCAACGTGCGCGGGCTCAACACCGCCGCCACCCTCTGGGCCTCGGCCGCGGTGGGCGCCTGTGCCGGTGCCGACCTGATCCTCGAAGCGCTGCTGGGCACGCTGTTCGTACTGGCGGCCAATACGCTGCTGCGGCCGATCGTCAATAACATCAACCGCCAGCCGCTGGATGTGGTGTCGGCGGAGGTGACCAACATCCTCTATGTGATTGCACGGCGTAGCCAGCAACAGGCGGTCATGGTGTTGCTGGAAGCCGAGCTGGCACGTTGCAACTACCCCGCCAGCGATGTCGATGTGCGCCCGTTTGGCAGCGAAGAAGTGGAGATCGAGGCGACCCTGGCGGCCACTTCCGTGGACGGTGATGAACTGGACGCCCTGGTGACGCGCATTTCCATGTCGAGCCTGGTGGTGCAGGCTTTCTGGAGCCCAAGTACCACCGACTGATCCACCCTGGTCAAGCCTAGGCATACCCAGGATTGGCTATGCTTTTGTAAGGAAAAGTCCTACACGCAGTCAGGATTATCCCTTCGTAAGAAACATCACCCCATTGCTAAGGTTGATCGCTGCGGCTGGCCGGCAGCAATGATACGGCTTCATATGTTCGTGGTGATTTTCAAGGGAAGGGACCAGGCACCCGTCTGTTGGCGCTCTGAGGGACTGTACCGTTCGTCGGGACTGTCAATTCTCACAGGTGGCTGGGTCCCGTGTGATGTGTCAGCGTACTTTGTCCTCTCAGGGGTGTTTTATGAGCAAAGCGTTAGTAGTGGATGACCACCCGTTTATTCGTGCCACTGTCAAATTTCTGTTGAAACAGGAAGGTTTTACTGAAATTGATGAAGCGGGTAATGGCGCGGATGCCGTGCAGAAGGCCAGAGAAGGGCGCCCGGACCTGGTGATTCTCGACCTGGCGATGCCCAAGTTGGGTGGCCTGGAGGTCATCAGTCGGATCAAGGCCTTGGGCCTGCCGTGCAAGATCCTGGTGCTCACGTCCTACTTGGCGGTGTTTTTTTCGACCCGGTGCATGCGGGCCGGTGCCATGGGGTTTGTCGCCAAGACCGGCGAGTTGGACGAGCTGCAAAAAGCAATCAAGGCTGTGATGTGCAACTACAGCTGCTTTCCCAGCCTGCCCACCAGTTCGGTGCGCCGCGATGATTTGCAGACCTCCGAGCACGAGTTGGTGGAAGCTCTTTCGGACCGCGAGTTGACGGTGCTGCAGAAGCTGGCCCTGGGCCTGGGCAACAAGGAAATCGCCGAGGACATGCTGCTGAGCCACAAGACCATCAGCACGTACAAAACCCGCCTGAAGGAGAAGTTGCGCATGTCCTCCGTCGTGCATTTATCCAAGTTCGCCCAGCGCAATCACTTGATCTGAAATGACTGCCACTGCGTTCAGGCGGCTCGCCGCTATCTTGTTGATGGGCCTGTTGCCCATGCTCGCAGTGGCCGTCGATCAGCCACACGCGCTGCGCCTGTTGGGGCACTCTCAGCTCGAAAACCCCCGCCTGACGCTGGATGAAACCGACTGGCGCTGGCTACGTGAGCGGCGCACGTTGGTGATGGGGGTGTCGGCGCCGGATTACGCGCCATTCGACCTGAGCAACAACAACGACGAGCTTGAGGGCATTACCGCCGATTATGCGGCGCTGGTGGCGCAGGCGTTGAATATCATCATCGAGGTGCGACGCTACGACACCCGCGATGAAGTGATTGAAGCGCTCAAGCAGGGCGCGGTGGATTTCGTTGGCTCGGCCAACGGCTATGAAGCCGCAGACCCTGAGTTGGAGCTGTCACGCTCTTACGCCAACGATCAACCCACCCTGGTCACCCGCATCGGAGACACCCAGGCCCTGAGCGCAGACTTGGCCGGCAAACGCGTGGCCATGCTGTATCACTACATGCAGCCCGATGCCGTGCAGCAGTTCTACCCCCACGCGCAGTTGCAACTGTTTGCCTCGACCTTCGAAGCCATCGGTGCGGTGGCGTTCGGCCGGGCTGATGTGTACCTGGGCGATGCCATCAGCACCCGGTACCTGATCAACAAGAACCACCTCAATAACGTGCGCGTGGCGGATTTTTCCGGCCTGGAGGTCAACCCTTTCGGGTTTGCGTTCACCAAGGACAATATTCGCCTGCGCAGTATCATCAACGCCGCGTTGGCCATCGTGCCGGTCAACCAGCAGATGGATATTCTGCGCCGCTGGAGTGCTGGCGGCAGCGGTTTCATGGAAGCCGAACGGCTGCGCCTGAGTGACAGCGAGCAGCGCTGGCTGGAGAAACACCCGCGGGTGAAAGTGGCGGTGCTCGACAAGTTCGTGCCATTGTCGTTTTTCAATGAGCAAGGGCAATTCGAAGGGCTGAGCGCGGAAGTGCTGGCGCGGATCAGCTTGCGCACGGGCCTGAAGTTCGATGTGGTGAAGGGCAGTTCGTTGCCTCGACAAATCGATGAGGTCAATGCTGGCCAGGCAGACATGCTGGCGGTGATTACCCCCAGCGTCGAGCGGACCGAGAAGTTGCGCTTCACCCGGCCTTACCTGTCCAACCCGTATGTGCTGGTGGTGCGCGCCGAAGACGAGCGGCTGGTTACCCTGGAGGACTTGCCCGGAAAGCGCCTGGCGTTCATTCGCAGCAACAGCCTGGGTGAGCAAATCGCGCGGGATTACCCCGGTATTGAGTTTATCGACAGCGCAAACCCCGAAGCCGCCATGGAGTTGGTGGCCAATGGCGGGGCCGATGCGACTGTTATTTCGCTCATCAGTGCGCGCTACATGATCGCGCGTCATTACCGCGACCGCTTGCGTATGACCAGCACCGTCGGCACGGAGCCGGCGCGGATCACGTTTGGCGTCAACCGCAGCCAACTTGAGTTGTATTCGATCCTCGACAAGGCATTGTTGAGCATCACACCTGAGGAGCTGGATGAGCTGACCAATCACTGGCGCAGCGAGATCATCATTGAAGACAGCTACTGGCTGCGCCATCGCAACGCAATCATCCAGGGTTTCAGTCTCGCCGCGGTGCTGTTGTTGATCACCCTGTGCTGGGCCTTTTACCTGCGCAGCCTGATTCGCAAGCGCGCCCAGGCCGAGCGGGCGTTGAGCGATCAGATGCGCTTTATGAGCGTGTTGATCGACGGCACGCCTCACCCGATTTACGTGCGCGATCGCCAGGGGCGGTTGATGGCCTGCAACAATGCCTACCTCGACGTGTTCGGTTTCAAGCTCGAAGACGTGATCGGCAAGACCGTGGTGGAAACCGACACCGGTAACCCGCCGCAAGCCCAGTCGTACCATGACGACTACCTGAAGTTGATGGCGCGGGGCGAGCCGCAGATTCATGACCGGATCCTCAGGGTGCCGGGCGGCGAAGTCCTCACGATTTACCATTGGATGCTGCCGTACCGCGACGGCGACGAGAAGGTCGTGGGTATGATTGCCGGCTGGGTGGATGTGAGTGAGCGCCACCGCTTGCTGGGCCAGTTGCAGGAAGCCAAGGACGATGCCGATGCCGCCAACCGCGCCAAGACGACGTTCCTGGCCACCATGAGCCACGAGATCCGGACGCCGATGAACGCGGTGATCGGCATGATCGAGCTGGCGCTCAAAAGCGCCGAGCAAGGTCGGGCGGATCGCGATGCGCTGGAAGTGGCGTCGGTGGCCTCGCGCGGCATGCTGGAATTGATCGGCGACATCCTGGACATCGCCCGGATCGAATCCGGCCACCTGTCCCTGGCCCAGGAGCCCGCCAACCTGCGTGAGCTGCTGGCCTCGGTGGTGCGGGTTTTCGAAGGCCTCGCGCGGGCCAAAGGGCTGGCGCTGCGCGTGACGCTCGATCCGGCGCTCGATCGCCCGGTGCTGATCGACCCGCTGCGCTTCAAGCAGGTGGTTTCGAACCTGCTCAGCAATGCCATCAAGTTCACCAGCAAAGGCCAGGTGCAACTGGGCGCCCAGGGCGATGTCGCCGAGGATCAACTATGGCTCAGGTTGTGGGTGCAAGACACCGGTATGGGCATCAGTGCTCAGGACCAGCAGCGGCTGTTCAACCCGTTCAGCCAGGGCAGCAACGCTGAACAATCGGCGCGCAGCGGTTCCGGCCTGGGGTTGGTGATCAGTCGCAGTCTGTGCGAAATGATGGGCGGTCAGTTGCACCTGAGCAGCGTGTTGGGGCAGGGCACCCGGGTGGACGTGAGTGTGGCGCTGAGCCTGGCGGCCGCGCTGCCGGCGCCTGCTTCGGCGCCTGCTCCGCACAGCCCACCGACACGCGCGTTGAGTATCCTGGTGGTGGATGACTACCCGGCCAACCGTTTGCTGCTGGCCCGGCAGTTGAGCTTCCTGGGGCATCGCATTACCACGGCCGAGGACGGTGTGCAGGGGCTCGCGCTGTGGCAGGCCGGGCACTTTGATGGCGTGATCACCGATTGCAATATGCCTCTGAAGGACGGTTACACATTGGCGCGGGATATTCGTACTCAAGAGCACGAGCGAGGCCTGGTGCCGTGCCTGCTGCTGGGGTTTACCGCCAATGCCCAACCCGAAGAAGCCGAGCGCTGTCGCCAGGCGGGCATGGACGGGTGCCTGTTCAAGCCCACCGGGCTCGAAGACTTGCGATCGGCCCTGGCGCCGCGCATGGCGAGCCTATGCGAGCCGCAAGCCGAACCGGCGTTCGATCTGGGAGCGCTGATCATGCTGACGGGGGACGATCATGCCGCGCTCAACGAATTGTTGATGCCGCTGCTCGACAGTCTGGAAGCCGATCAACGGCTATTGCCGTCATTGCGACGTCAGGCCGACTTTGCCCAGTTGCATGACCTGGCACACCGCGCCAAAGGCGGCGCGCGGATGGTCAAGGCGCACGCGCTGATCGCTTGTTGCGAAACCTTGGAGGCCGTGTGCGAACGGCAGGACCTCCAGGCGTTGGGGGCAGCGGTTGAGGACGTCGAGCAGGCGATCGATGATTTGCATCACAGCTTGAGCGTTTATTGCAATCAACCTTGACGCGGTTGGGTGGTTATTCGGTGGATTTGGGACAACTCCTACATGAAGGGGGAACATGCCTGATTTTGTCTGCGGGATATGTCTGGAAAATGGGCTGCTCTCATTCAACGAGCACAGCCTGCCAGGGGTTTGCCATGCCGAACAAAGCACTGACCATCCTGATTGCCGATGAACAGCACCTGCAACGGTTGTATATCGAAAAAATGCTCAACCGATTGGGGTATCACCGGATTGTGCCGGTGCAAACCTTTGAAGAGGTCCAGATCCTCACGGCGATCCCGGCCGAACCCTTTGATGTGCTGATCGTCAATGCAGGCTTGGCGGCCCACGCCGGTGGGCCGCAGGCCCAGGTACGCCACGTGCTGGTCTACGATCACTTGGACCTGGGCGTACCCGTCGGCTCGACACCGCAGGTACTGGTTCGCTTGCCCGGCGTACCGGATAACATCAATCTCGAGCACTTCATGGACATCATCGACCCACCCGAGGCCGCCGCGGGCTTGCGGGTATTGCCCTGGCTGCGGGAATTATCGCGCACGCCGGTGGCCGGGGTTTAGTTCCGCGTCGGCGCGATGCCTTTGGGGCTGTCAGGCGCTGGCCCCGTCACGGCCCGCAACCTGCAGCTTGTCGGCAGCGCTCAAGGTCAGTTGCAGGGGCTTGAGGTTGCTCTCCAGGTTGGCGGCCGTCCGGCTTGCCCGCGCTTTGCAGGCAAGCCGGTGTCCATTGCTCAGCCGATGGCGTGTTCGCGCAAGCGTTGAGCTGCGCTGCGCAACAGCTGCTCGGTGCTGTCCCAACCCAGGCAACCGTCGGTCACCGACACGCCGTATTTCATCGCCGGGCCCAATGGTTGGCAGCCTTCGAACACGTGGCTTTCGAGCATCATGCCGATCAGCGAAGTGTCGCCCTGCAGGCGTTGCTCCAGCACTTCATTGAACACTGCCGGCTGACGCAGCGGGTCTTTGCCACTGTTGGCATGGCTGCAATCGACCATGATCCGCGCGGTCACCTTGGACTTGGCCAGGTCCTGTTTCACCTGGGCCACGCTCTGCGCATCGTAGTTCGGCCCACGGTGACCGCCGCGCAACACCAGGTGGGTGTCGGGGTTGCCCGGGGTCTGGATGATCGCCGGGTGGCCCTGGCTGTCGACGCCGAAGTGCCGGTGCGGGTGGGACGCCGAGCGCATCGCATCGCAGGCAATGGCGACGCCGCCGTCGGTGCCGTTCTTGAAGCCGACGGGCATGCCCAGGCCGCTGGCCATTTCGCGGTGGATCTGCGACTCGGTGGTGCGTGCGCCGATGGCGACCCAACTGAGCAGGTCGTCGAAGTAGCCGGCGGCCATCGGTTGCAGCAACTCGGTGGCGACCGGCAGGCCCAGGCGCAGCATCTCACGCATCAGTTCGCGGGACAGGCTGAGGCCGGCGGCCATGTCATCGCTGCCATCCAGGTGCGGGTCGTAGGCCAGGCCTTTCCAGCCAATGGTGGTGCGCGGTTTTTCGACGTAGGCGCGGATTACCAGCAGCATCTGGTCGCTGACGTCCAACGCCAGTTTCTTCAGGTTGCGTGCGTATTCCATGGCCGATTCCGGGTCGTGGATCGAACACGGACCGACGATCACCAGCAAACGTGAATCTTCGCCATTGAGAATGGCGCGCACGGCTTGGCGATGGGCGTGGATTTGCTCATTGAGGAATGGGCTGAGAGGTAACTGGTGCTTGAGTTCAAGGGAACTGGGCAAGCGCAGGGTCAGCGCTTCATTGGCGCTGGTCAGGGTAGAAACGGGCAGAGCGGCGACGGAGGAGTTCATCTTCAAGGCTTCCTGGGCAAGCGGCGGGCGATTCCCGCACGCTCTGCCCTACTGGGGTGTTCGACAATTGGCCGTAGTGGCTACGTGTGTTGGCTTGCCACCGATAGGTGACCGATCGGAGGCGGCAGGCTGTCCCGAGCGGAGCTTGCTAAATCGCCATGCAGTGCTGGTGTCGTAGCGGTAATAGGTGGCGTAGTTCATGTCGTGATTCCTTTAAATGGTCTTGATCAAACAAAGTGTTCAGGGCTGAAAAAACAAAACCCCCGATCGGGGAGCCGACCGGGGGTTAGATTTCTCTGGTAGGCGACCCCTTGAGCAGTGGGCGCCGATTTCAGGTATCAGGCGCGCCAGTGGCTAAACCAATACCCAAAATAAAAGCTGACCAGTGCGCTCAAACCGTTCACACGGGTAGCCGATACCGAGCGCGAGGCGCTGGCAGCAGGGCAAACCTGGGTGTGGGTGAGTTGCAACATGGTGGCTCTCCAAATGATGGTGGCAGCTTACTAGAGGCGCACGGGTGGATTCAATCGGTAATTTCTATTGTGTGGAGGTACTTACGACTATGGGGGGAGTGCCGATATGCTGGTGGCCACTCAATAATGCTTGCCGGGACGCAACCATGACTGCCTTGACCCTTGCCGCTGCTCAATCCGTTTCCATCGCCGGCGACGTACCGGCCAATATCCTGCGGCACCTGGCGTTCATGCGCGCCGCGGCTGAGCAGGGCGTGCAAGTGCTGGTGTTTCCGGAGCTGTCGTTGAGCGGGTATGAACCGTCCTTGGCGGCTGAGCTGGCAATCGCCCCCGAGGACGCGCTGTTGACGCCGCTGCGCGAGATGGCGCGGGAGCTGCGCTTGACGGCGGTGGTGGGCATGCCGATCCGCTTGGCGCCAGGGGCGGGCGTGTCGATCGCCGCGTTGGTGCTGGGAGCAGACGGTTCGCTTGCGGTTTACACCAAGCAGCATCTGCATCCCGGCGAAGAGGTGGCGTTTGTCGCGGGGCAGGGCGGTGACATGCTTGAGTGGCGGGATGATCGGATCGCGATGGCGGTCTGCGCCGACTTTTCCCACGCCAGCCATGCACGTCAGGCTGCGCAAGCGGGCGCCACTGTATACGCCGCCGGTGTGCTGATCAGTGAAGGCGGCTACGCAACGGACAGTGCGTTGCTCCAGAGCTACGCCGCCGAGCATGGCCTGGTGGTATTGATGGCCAATCACGGTGGCCCCTCGGGCGGCTGGGCGTGCGCGGGGCGCAGTGCTATCTGGGGCGCCGATGGGCAGGTGCTTGCCGCCGCGCCGGGGGCGGGCGACGCGCTGGTCATTGCCCGTCGCGATGGCGGGCGCTGGACCGGTCAAGCGGTAGCACTGTGGGCTGAAGGGGCGCGATGACATGACGTTTCACCTGCGCGCGGCGACTGACCAGGACCGCTCATTTGCCCGGACGCTGACCTACGAAGCCATGCGCGGCTACTACGCGCAATACCGTTTGCTGTGGTCCAACGATGGTTTCGACGTGGCCTGGGCGGGGCGCGAGAATTGGCTGATCTGCAGCGACGATACTGTGGTGGGCTTCATCAGCCTGAGTCGCGACAGCCAGGCGCTGTACATTCGCGAGTTGCATATTCTCGAACCGTTCCGTGGCCGTGGAGCAGGCAGCTGGGTACTGGAGCAAATGGCACTCAAAGCGTGCGGTCAAGGTCGCGGTCTTTTACGGTTGACCGTGTTTAAAACCAATCCGGCAAAAAGGCTTTATCAGCGCAAGGGCTTGCAAGTTGCGGGTGAGGAAGCGTGCTTCTGGTGCATGGAGCGCGATTGTCGGCCCATGTCCGCAGACTAATAAGTGACTCATTTGCGCAAAACAGGCACAACGGCTTAATAAGCGCATACTGAACCTAGGGCAATATTTCTTGTTCCTGCCTCAGAGGCTCATTCTCGGCAAGGATGATGCCTTCTTTCATGCCCAGAAGGACCGCTACCTTATGGGCCTCTCCCCGCCGTCCTTTCTTGCGCCCAGCGAGCACCTGATACGTGGTTGCCGGGTCGACACCGTGTTCCCGGGCGAACGCTTGAACCGACTTACCTTGGTGTTCAAGCCAAGCCTTGGCTTGTGCAGCAGTACGAATTCCGGGCATAGTTCAAAACCGTTCAAGTTTGTGTAACCAAGGGATCAGCGTATCACCTCTTGGGGTGTGCCAATTTAGGATCATACATCCAAATGAGTGGAATCGGTTTGCGTCTAAGGCAGGAAAGAGAGCGGCTTGGGTTGTCGCAAAAAGTGTTTGGTGAAATTGGAGGCGTTGAAGCGAACGCACAAGGCAAATACGAAAACGGCGGGCGGGCGCCGAAGGCCGATTATTTATCGCGTGTGGCCGAAAGAGGCGTGGATCTTCTGTACGTATTAACAGGCGCTCCCACGCCGGCGCAAATGGATAACTTGAGTCAGATCGAAGAAAAGGTGCTGGGCAACTATCGGGCGATGTTCAAAGAGGACCAGGATGCGATCCACCGATTGACCTCAACCTTGGCTGAACATTCGTCAATGTTGATAATGAATGGTAAATCCAAGCTGTAGCCCGGGATTCCTGACCTTTCCCCCAGGAAATAGCGTTGCGCGTCGTTCGACGGGCGCGCTTCCCGGCGTCAAGCGCTATATATATGACACTTGCAACTAGGTCTGCGCCTTGGTTTTTTGCTAAGGTGTTCAGCAACCTATAAGACCATATCGCGAGGTGTCTGCTTGATTAGGGTGCTAGTAGTCGATGACCATGATCTCGTTCGTACAGGCATTACACGAATGCTGGCTGACATCGATGGCCTGCAAGTAGTCGGCCAGGCTGAATCGGGTGAAGAGTCCCTGATCAAGGCCCGGGAGTTGAAACCCGATGTGGTGTTGATGGACGTCAAGATGCCTGGGATCGGCGGCCTTGGCGCCACTACCAAATTGTTGCGCAGCCACCCGGACATCAAAGTCGTGGTGGTCACCGTGTGCGAAGAAGACCCGTTTCCTACACGTCTGCTGCAGGCGGGGGCGGCGGGATACCTGACCAAGGGCGCAGGCCTGGCGGAGATGGTACAAGCCATTCGCCTGGTATTTGCCGGCCAGCGCTACATCAGCCCGCAGATCGCGCAGCAGTTGGCGATCAAGTCCTTCCAGCCCACCAGCGATTCGCCGTTTGACGTGCTGTCGGAGCGTGAAATCCAGATCGCCTTGATGATTGTCGGCTGCCAGAAGGTGCAGGCCATCTCCGACAAGCTGTGCCTGTCCCCCAAGACCGTCAACACCTACCGCTATCGCATTTTCGAGAAGCTCGCCATCAGCAGTGATGTTGAATTGACCCTGCTCGCGGTGCGCCACGGCATGGTGGACGCCAGCGCCTGACATGACCACACCGTTTGATCCGAGTGCCTTTCTCTCGACCTGCAGCGGCCGCCCCGGCGTGTACCGCATGTTCGACAGCGAGGCGCGCCTGCTGTATGTGGGCAAAGCCAAGAACCTGAAAAACCGCCTGGCGAGCTACTTCCGCAAGACCGGCCTCGCGCCGAAAACCGCGGCCCTGGTGGCGCGTATCGCCCAGGTCGAAACCACCATCACCGCCAACGAAACCGAGGCGCTGCTGCTTGAGCAGACGCTGATCAAGGAATGGCGGCCGCCTTACAACATCCTGCTGCGTGACGATAAATCCTACCCCTACGTGTTTTTATCTGACGGCGACTTCCCACGCCTGAGTATTCATCGGGGCGCGAAGAAGCAGAAGGGCAAATACTTCGGACCTTACCCCAGCGCCGGTGCGATCCGCGAAAGCCTGAGCCTGCTGCAAAAGACCTTTTTCGTGCGGCAGTGCGAAGACAGCTTCTACAAGAACCGCACCCGGCCGTGCCTGCAATATCAGATCAAGCGTTGCAAGGCACCCTGTGTCGGCCTGGTTGAACCGGCGGAGTACGCCGAGGATGTGCGCCATTCGGTGATGTTCCTCGAAGGGCGCAGCAACGCCCTTACCGACGAACTCTCCGGCGCCATGGAACAAGCCGCGAGCACCCTGGATTTCGAGCGAGCCGCCGAGTTGCGCGACCAGATCTCCCTGCTGCGGCGTGTGCAGGACCAGCAAAGCATGGAAGGCGGAACCGGCGACGTCGATGTGATCGCTGCGTTCGTCAACCCGGGTGGCGCCTGTGTCCACCTGATCAGTGTGCGTGGCGGTCGGGTGTTGGGCAGCAAGAACTTCTTCCCGCAGACCGGGATCGACGAGGAGGTCGCTGAAGTCATGGCCGCGTTCCTGGGCCAGTATTACGTCAGCAGCCCCGAGCGCGACTTGCCGTCGGAACTGATCGTCAACGTGGTGCATGAAGACTTCCCGACGTTGATCGAGGCCATCCACGCGTTGCGTGGCCGTGAACTGGACATCAGCCACCGCGTGCGCGGCACGCGGGCGCGCTGGCAGCAACTGGCCGTGACCAACGCCGAGCAGGCCCTGAGCGCACGCCTGGCGAATCGACAGCACGTGGCCGCGCGCTTTGAGGCCCTGGCCGAAGTCCTCAACCTGGACGAACCGCCCCAGCGCCTGGAGTGTTACGACATCAGTCACTCCAGCGGCGAAGCCACGGTGGCGTCCTGCGTGGTGTTCGGGCCGGAGGGGCCGATCAAGTCCGATTACCGGCGCTACAACATCGAAGGCGTCACCGCCGGCGACGACTACGCCGCCATGCACCAGGCCTTGACGCGCCGCTTCAGCAAATTGAAGGAGGGGGAGGGCAAGCTCCCCGATATTCTGCTGGTGGACGGCGGCAAGGGCCAGCTGTCCATGGCTCGTGACGTGCTCAACGAACTGGCGGTGCCCGACCTGATCCTGCTCGGCGTGGCCAAGGGCGCCACGCGCAAGGCCGGCTTCGAGACGTTGTACTTGAATGATGCCGCCCATGAGTTCACGTTGAAGGGCGACTCGCCTGCGCTGCACCTGATCCAACAGATCCGCGACGAAGCCCACCGTTTCGCCATTACCGGCCATCGCGCCCGTCGCGGCAAAACCCGGCGAACCTCAACCCTGGAAGGCGTGGCCGGAGTAGGCCCGACACGCCGACGCGACCTGCTTAAACATTTTGGTGGCTTGCAAGAGCTCTCCCGTGCCAGCATTGACGAAATAGCTAAAGCACCCGGTATCAGTAAAAAGCTCGCTGAGTTGATTTATGCAAATCTGCACAGCGAGTAGAATGCCTTCTCACCTCGCAGCCAGTTGTGCCGATGAATATCCCTAATCTGATCACCGTTCTACGCGTCCTGCTTATTCCGATTTTCATTTTGTTGTTCTATTTGCCTTACGAATGGAGCTACATGGCCTCCAGTTCGGTGTTCGCCGTTGCGGCCGCCACCGATTGGCTCGACGGCTACCTGGCCCGGCGCCTGGAACAGAGCACGCCGTTCGGCGCGTTCCTCGACCCGGTGGCCGACAAACTGATGGTGGCCGTGGCCCTGGTGCTGCTGGTGCAGGAACACGGCAACCTGTGGCTGACCTTACCGGCTGCGGTGATCATCGGCCGCGAGATCGTCGTTTCGGCCCTGCGCGAATGGATGGCCGAAATCGGCGCCCGCGCCCACGTCGCCGTGTCGAACATGGGCAAATGGAAAACCGCCGCGCAAATGCTCGCGTTGGTGATCCTGCTGGCCAACCCGTCGGACTTTTCCTTCTGGGTCTTGCTGGGCTACGCCTTGCTGCTCATCGCTGCCGGCCTGACGCTGTGGTCCATGCTCCAGTATTTACGCGCTGCCTGGCCTCATCTGCGCACCACTGTTGAAAAAAAATAAAACTTTTTTGAATCAAGGGGTTGACGGGTGCTGAGGATTCTATAGAATGCGCCTCACCAAGACGCGGGAATAGCTCAGTTGGTAGAGCACGACCTTGCCAAGGTCGGGGTCGCGAGTTCGAGTCTCGTTTCCCGCTCCAAATATTGCGCTGCAGAGTTCCACTGAATTCTGTAAGTGATCGAAACAAGGACCTTCGGGTCCTTTTTTCGTTCCGGCGGGAACCACTGACATCCAGCACCGTCCAGTGCTTTTAAGTCCCGATTTAACTCCCGAATGAGGGGCTTGGATTTGGATATGCACTGAATCGGTTTTTTGCTGGAGCAGCTTGGATAGCGAGACGAGCATCCGCTCCTGACTCTGTTCAGGAGCTCGCTATGGCACTCTCGGATACGACCGTTCGGCAAGCCCGAATCACCGGCAATGACTACACGCTAGGCGACACGGATGGGCTTGCGCTCAACGTGACGGCCCGCGGCGGGAAAATCTGGCGTTTCAATACTGCTGGGCGGGCGTACAGAAGCGTATGTCTCTCGGTAGTTATCCGCAAATCAGCCTCAAAGAAGCCCGTGCGCGACGTGATGAGGCGCGCCTTGGTCGCCCAAGGCATCAATCCCTATGAGCACCGTAAACAGCAGCGTCGTGCTGTTCGTTTTGCGGCAGAGCAGGCCTTCGAGGCGGTGTTCAATCAATGGGTGGAGTTCCGCAGGCTGAGCCTGAAGGAGGGGCGCCAGAGCACGCTCTCGCAAATCTTGAGAATCTTCAATAAAGACGTGCTGCCCACACTGGGCGGGCGGTCTATCTACGATATCAATCGTCACGATCTGCTGGATTTGCTGAGCAGGATCGAACAGCGCAAGGCCTTAACGACAGCTGAAAAGTGTCGGGCCTGGTTAAATCAATTGTTCCGCTATGCGTTGGTAAAAATCGAGCATAGGCTGGAGATGTCTACGATGCTGGGGGCAGTCCAATGAGCTTGCAAAGTGTCTAGAGAGTCCGTGGCGATTCACATCGGTCAAACCTTGAAGTGACTGACAAGTTGCTGTAACTGTACCCCCAGGCGCGCGAGTTCGATACTGGAGGCCGCTGTCTCCTCACTAGCTGAGGCGGTCTGTTCAGACACGTCGCGTACACTCAAAATGCTGCGGCTTATTTCCTCCGCCACCGAACTTTGTTGTACTGCGGCGGCAGCAATCTGTTGGTTCATGGCTTGAATCCCAGAAACCGTCTGAGTGATGCTAGCTAAAGATGCGCCTGCTTTACCTGCCAACGCCACAGTGCTATCGGTTAGTTCGCGGCTGCTCTGCATAATACTGGACACCTGACGTGTTCCACCTTGCAAGCCTGCCACCAAGCTTTCTATTTCCTCAGTGGACTGCTGAGTACGCTGAGCCAGTCCTCGTACTTCGTCAGCGACCACTGCAAAACCGCGCCCTGCCTCACCTGCGCGAGCAGCCTCAATGGCCGCGTTAAGGGCCAATAAATTAGTTTGCTCAGCCACCGCCTTGATCACGTCCATGATCTTGACGATGCGCCCACTTTCTTGTTCAAGCTTATTCATAGCTTCCGCTGAACGCCCGACTTCGCTGGACAAACGCTCAATCTGGGCGATGGCTTCCGCGACTACTTTGTCACCAGCGCGCGCCTGAGCATCGGCCTCTGATGCGGCAACGGAAGCTTGTTCCGCATTCCGCGCAACTTCATGCACAGTGGCCGACATTTCGTGCATCGCAGTAGCCACTTGGTCGGTCTCGGTTTTCTGGCTATTGACCCCAGCGCTGGTCTGCTCAGTGACAGCTGAAAGCTCTTCCGCTGCACTGGCGATCTGGGTGACTCCATCGCGGATACCACCGATCAGATCGCGCAAGGTACGACCCATGCGCTGAATACCTTGTTGCAGCACACCCAGTTCGTCTCTACGGGTCACGACCATGTTTTGCGTGAGATCGCCCGCTGCAATGCAATCGACCACAGCCAGAGTCTCCTGCAATGGGCGGGTAATCTGGCGGGTGATTATCAGAGCTGCAAGAAGCCCCAATAACATTGCCAAAGCAGTGCAACTCAACTGCAGCGTGCGGGCCTGAGCACTATCTGTTTCAAGGGCGGCCAGCTGTCTGGCATACATTTCATCAGTCAGACGGGTGATGGCCTCTCCGAAATTGACAGTGTCCTGCACGGAGTGGTCGATAGCCCCATTACTGGCTGTAAAGTCCTGCACTGAGCGGCGGTAAGCCATCAGAGCGGTTTCCAGTTGCCTGATAGGATCGGCATAGGCGGCACCAAAGGTGTTGTTGAGGGTTTCAATGCCCTTGAGCGCACTATCAAGCTGGCGGGCGGCGGCTTGTTCCGTAGTGCTGTTGGGATTGCCGGTGTAGCCACGAACTTCATAACGCACCAGCGCGACATCCTCTTTGGCCTTGAGGATGACTTTGTATAACTCATAACGGCGCTGATCAGAGACTGGCATTGCTTCTACGTCATTGATGAGCTTGGCAATCAGCGCGGCGCCTTTGACCGCATTGGTGGCCATTTCCTTACGGGTGGCCGCACTATTGCGATAGGCCTCGCGCATCGTATTAATTGCCATTTGATACTGAGTGGTGGCTTGGTTGATCAGCGCAAGACTTTGCAAGTTTTCAGGTAGCTGCAGTTCTTTTGCGAGGCTTTTTTGCTTGGCGACAAACAGTTCCAGCGCATCCTGGATCAATGCACCTTGTTGCTCGTCACCCTTGTCCACCTGATACTGAAAACGGGCCCTCCGTAGATGATCAAGACGGTTGCCGAGTTCGGTGATGCCGGCCATTCGATTACTACGGTCAATCATTTTTCCCAAGCTGAACCAGCTGGTCGCGGCAAGGATGGCGGTTAGAAGGAGTACAACAGCAAAGCCCAAGGCCAGCTTGAGCATGACGCTGATATTCGCGAGCCAAGAGTTCATAGCGTTCCTTTGGTAATCAGCCGTGACCGATGAAAACTGGCGCGGTCATCTGAGAAGGGGGGGTAGGTATAATCAATATTGATATGGATGATTGGATGAATATAGCACAGTGATGGCGCGGTGCCATCACGAGCTTTTAATGATTTCGACGATACGTGTCAGAATGGCGACAGCTAGAAAAATGAATCGCCCAGGATTCTCTAGACACCTTGCAAAAAGTTATACAAGGTGCTCGATTTCGTAAAAGGGTGGTGGCCGGCCTATGCAAGTCGGCATGCAATCCTACCGATCAATCACTACGCTCCACCCTGAAGCCTCTCTAGGTGGTTTTGACATCTGCCGCACTCAGGAGAAAGTCCGGTTAGCGCATTGCTTTCAAGACAGGACGGTTGCAGAGGTCGCATACGCCGTCATGAACAGTGAGAGGCAACTATTGTGGGTGGGTTTTTCCAACATTGAGGTCTGAATGACGAACCTTGCAAGCCGTGAAGAGCTAATCACATGGCGAACCTTAAGGTCTTCTCATGCACAGTTATGCGCGCTTAGATATCCAGACAAATTTTGCCGAAATGCTTGTTGGTTTCCTGATACTTGAACGCTTCGACAATCTCGTTCAAAGGGAAATGACGATCAATAATCGGACGCATACCATTAGCATTGATGGCTCGGATCATGTCTTGCTGCTGGCTGCGGCTGCCCACCAATACACCCTGCAGACGTACTTGCTTGATCAGTGCGGGTACAAAATTCATTGCACCGCTTACGCCACTCAGTATCCCGATGATGGAGATGTGACCAGCAACCCGAGTTGCAACTATCGATTGCTCGAGAGTCGCGGGGCCGCCGACTTCTATGATGTGATCAACACCACGGCCACCCGTTAGAGCGCGTGCAGTTTCGCCCCAGTTAAGGTCTTTGCGGTAATTGATCACATGATCAGCGCCTAGTCCTTTCAGACGTTCAAGTTTTTCGTCGCTTGAAGAGGTAGCAATGACGGTAGCGCCGGCCAATTTAGCGAACTGCAGAGCGAAAATTGAAACGCCGCCAGTGCCTTGGACTAGCACGGTGTCGCCCGGCTTGAGTGAGTCATCGGCCATCAGGGCGCGCCATGCAGTAAGGCCGGCAGTGGTGAGCGTGGACGCTTCAGCATGGCTGTATCCGATAGGCGCGAGAGTGAACGATGTGGCTTTGGCCGTCACTTGCTCACGAGCGTAGCCGTCAATGCCATCACCTGGCACGCTAACAAAACCCTCAACCAGTGGCGCACCATTGATCCACTCAGGGAAGAATGTACTAACGACCGAGTCACCCACCTTGAATTCAGTGACATCTTCGCCGACAGCAATGACTTCACCTGCGCCGTCGGCCATGGGGATGCGTTTTTCACTAGGCCCCCACATACCGCTGACCACCGCGAAGTCGTGGTAGTTGAGCGAGTTGGCGTGAAGGCGCACTGTGATTTCGCCGCGCGCTGCGGCCCGTACTTCGCTACTGCCAACCACAACCTTTTCATAACCGCCACCGGGTTGGACGAAGATAGTTTTACTGCTCATAGGGGATTCCTTGTGTTTTCTAATTACGCGAAATTACGACCGTTCGGCAAGCCTGAATCACCGGCAATGACTACACGATAGGCGACACGGATGGGCTTGCGCTCAACGTGACGGCCCGCGGCGGGAAAATCTGGCGTTTCAATACTGCTGGGCGGGCGTGCAGAAGCGTATGTCTCTCGGTAGTTATCCGCAAATCAGCCTCAAAGAAGCCCGTGCGCGACGTGATGAGGCGCGCGCCTTGGTCGCCCACGGCATCAATCCCTATGAGCACCGTAAACAGCAGCGTCGTGCTGTTCGTTTTGCGGCAGAGCAGGCCTTCGAGGCCGTGTTCAATCAATGGGTGGAGTTCCGCAGGCTAAGCCTGAAGGAAGGGCGCCAGAGCACGCTCTCGCAAATCTTGAGAATCTTCAATAAAAACGTCCTGCCCATACCGGGTGGATGGTCTATCTACGACATCAATCGTCGCGATCTGCTGGATTTGCTGAGCAGGATCGAACAGCGCAAGGCCTTATCGACAGCTGAAAAGTGTCGGACCTGGTTTAATCAATTGTTCCGCTATGCGTTGGTAAAAATCGAGGGGCTAGAACACAATCCGGCTTCAGGCCTGGATGTGGTTGCACTTCGCAAACCTCCTGTTACTCACAATCCATTTCTCCGTATGGAGGAGTTCCCGGCCTTGATGGCTGCTCTTCGAAACTATGGTGGCGCCAACCAAACTCGGCTTGGCCTTCGGTTGTTGCTGCTGACCGGTGTCCGCACGGGCGAGTTGCGGCTGGCGACACCCGACCAGTTCGATTTGGAGAAGCGCTTGTGGATCATACCGGCGGAAGTGGTGAAACAACTCCAGCTAGCGATGTGCAAGCCAGGTAAGCAGATCCAAAACGTACCGCCTTATATCGTGCCACTGTCGGTGCAGGCGCTGGAGATAGTGCGCCATTTGTTGGACCAGGTTGTCCCCGCGCAGCGCTACTTATTTGCGCATCGAAGCGACCTGAGCAAGCGCATCAGTGAGAACACTCTGAATGGCGCTACTGTGTCGATGCGAATGTGCTGGAGACGTCGGGTACTCGGATCGGCATGCCGATCGCTGTTGGACTGGTCAGCGACGCGGGTTGCGATCCGGTCGAGACGGGCAATTTGGCCTCGGTCCTGCCTTTTCAGCAGGGTGGGCCGTGTTGGCGAGCGCACCTTACTGCTCCCCAATTGCGTCGTCGTCTGAGTCTGTCTGACGCATAACCCATCACCATTTTGCCGAGTGTCCCGACGTGTGGTGATGGGCGATCAGGTGACCGGGACTGCCACGTGACCTAGCGAAAAAGCTCGCAGGTTCCCCTGCGCGCTTCATTTCCTGATTAGTAAGCCTAGGTAAGTGTCCTTCGACGGCCGACACAGGGTTCTGGATATCCTCGGTAGGCGTTCTAACTTACTCCGTCTACGACAAACCCTCGATAGACTGCACCCTTGAGCCTGTGTCCAACGATGGACTGATACGCATCGCCGTGATACCAGGCCTTGGCTTCGTCGAATGTCGGGAAGGAGAAAAGTACAACGCCTTCTGGTAATTCCCCTTCAAACGCCTCAATCCGTTGATAGGCTGAAAGCATCGTGGACTGCAGGCCGGCAAGAGCAATGGTGGCTTTTTGTGCATAGATATCAAGCTCATGCTGATCGAGCGTTTTCTCTCGGATGAAGATTACATAAGCAGTCATGATCTGTCCCGTTAGCTATCGTTGACTGGGTCATCACATCAGTGGCTGATAACGACCTTGCCAAAGACGTCACGTGTCATGAGTTTTTCATACGCCCGCTTGGCGTCCCCAAACTCAAAACGACTGTCGATTACAGGGCTGATTCCATGTGCGGCGATGCCTGCGATCAAATCTTCCAGATCTTGTCGACTGCCCAGGGCGATAGGCTGGTATCGCGCCTGGCTCATGAACATGGACATGAAGTCGACGCTGCCTTCCAAGCCCGCGAGTACCCCAACCATCGAAACCTGGCCACCCACCGCAATGGCTTTGACCGACTCCTGGAAAGTGCCTGAGCCACCCACCTCAACGATGCGATTGACGCCATTGCCGTTGGTAAGCGCCCGGACCTGCTGCGACCATGCGGGATGGGTTTTGTAGTTGATGATGTCGGCTACGCCCAACAGCTTGAGCTGTTCGGACTTCTCATCGCTGGATGTCGTGGCAATGACGCGCGCGCCCAGCGCTTTTGCAAACTGGATGGCGAACAACGAGACGCCTCCCGTTCCCTGTGTCAGTACCGTGTCGCCTGCGCTTACTCCTTTGACCGCAGACCACGCAGTGACCGCAGCACAAGGTAGGGTAGCGGCCTCTTCAAAGCTCAGACTGCCAGGAATGTGTGCCAGAGCGTTTTCTGATGTGACGCGGTAATCTGCCAGCCAGCCGTCGACATCATATGAATACTGGGAATACTTTCCGGTGAACGGCCCGTCAATCCATTCAGGGAAGAATGAGTTCACGACTCGATCCCCAGTGACGAAGCGAGTCACTCCCTCGCCAACGGCGATCACCTCACCTGCACCATCGGAAAGAGGGATGGTGCCCGATGGTACGGGCGCTGTGTAGTGTCCTTGCAGAATGAGGATGTCTCGGAAATTCAACGAGGAGGCGCGTACGCGGACGACGACTTCGCCTGAGGCCGGAGTCGGAATCGCTATGGCACCGTTGACAAGGCCATCGAGCCCGCCAAATTTTTCGAGGTGATAGGCGCGGTTTTGTTTGGTTTCAGCATTCATGAAGCAGTCCTTTCTAGGGGGTTGATACATTATTTTCCCCTTGAATGCCGTGGTTGATAATCCACTGCCACCTACTCATACTGTTTAGATGAACTACACAATCGGACGCGGTGAGTTAGATGGGGTTCTCGTGTTCTTGGCGGTCGCCGAGGCGCGCGGCTTCCGGGCGGCTGCGCGCCGCCTTGGCATTACGCCATCAGCTGTTAGTCAGGCGATACGCACATTCGAACAGCGAGTGGGAGTGCCACTGCTGGCACGAACTACCAGAAGCGTCGGACTGACTGAGGCTGGAGCAAGACTGCTGCTTCAAGTGCGGCCTGCTGCTCAGCAGGTACTTCTGGGAATTGAGTCCGCGCGTAACTTCGGTGAGTCTGTAACCGGGCTGCTTCGAATCAGTGTTCCCAGGCCAAGTGTTCCTATGCTGACAGAACGCTTCGTGCCTGGGTTCCTTAGCGCGAACCCGGGAATACAGCTTGAATTTGTCGGTGATGATCACCTGGTGGACATCATTGATGAAGGTTGCGATGCCGGAGTACGACCGCGTTCATATGTACACGCTGATATGGTTGCGGTACCTCTGACCGCTGAGGAACCCAGCATTGTTGTCGGCTCACCGTCCCTGATCGCGCGCTATGCGCGGCCTCTGCTACCTGATGATATCTTGGGCCTGCCGTGCATCACCTATCGGCAGGCGGGTATTGTGCTGGACAGCTGGACATTCAGCGTCTCGGGCGAAAGACACGTAGTGCGCGTCCGTGGTCCGTTGATACTGGATGATGTGGCCGCTTGTATTCACGCCGCGGAGCGAGGGGTCGGATTGTTCATGCTTCCGCGATCTCTCGTTGCGCGCCATATCCACGCTGGAACACTTGAAGTCTTACTCGAAAGCTTCTCGGTGACCTTTCCCGGATTGGCGCTTTATTATCCCAGTCGGCGAAATGTGCTGCCCAAACTTCGTGCATTCATCGACTATGTTTTAGTCAGCAGACCTTGATAAGGGCATTGCAGTTTGAATCGCTCCGGGTTTTCTAGACACTCCCCAAGCTCGCCGTGCAGCGCTTTTCAAACTCTACCGGGACAGTTAATTGTTGAAACCATGACGCATTTTTCATGCTCGCAGCGGGAGCGATTTGGCTCGGCATAACGCCGAGCCTATAGAAAAGGCCTAAGCGATTTTCACATTCATCGTGATTCTGGCAGTGAAAACTTTCACGCCACCCTCGTCGAAGATATCAACCGGAACGAACTTGTCGCCGCCGGTTTTCCAGTCAATACCGCTGCCATCAGCTACAGCTCGAATGCTCGATTTTGCTTTCGCGAGATATTCAACGGTCATGCCTTTCGGAATCCATTTGGCGCCTGAAGGAATCGAAGCGTCAGTCATCATTCCGCCCGCGAGCTCGGCTGTGTTGCACAGGGCTATCGCGTGCACAGATGCCAGATGGTTGGTGATTTCCTTGCGAAACGGCACGTTAACGACTGCATGGCCTGGGCTGAGCTCTGAAATCTCAGGGGCGATCGTGCTGAAGTAAGGTGCCATTTGGCAGGCCATATTGCTGAACGCGGCGGGGCCTACGCTATTGAACATACTTAGAGCTTGACTCATGAGATACCCTCTTGGTTGGTTACAGAATAATATTCTGTAACGGAATAATGTTCTGTATTTCTGGAGGCTGTCAAGCCAAGCTTTCTTTACGGTGCGTTCACCCTATAGACTCCGCTTCATTTGGCGTTTCCCCTCATGCATTCAACTGATCTGATCGAGCGTATCTATCCGGGAAGGCGTAGCGAGCTCAAGCGCACGATCCTGCGCCGAGCACTTGCCTGCTTTAACGAGGTAGGCATCGAAGCCACAAACATCGAAACCATTCGGGCTCAATGCGAAACGAGCGTAGGCGCTATCTATCATCACTTCGGCAGTAAAGAGGGACTGGTGGCCGCTCTTTTTTTCGCTGCGCTAGAAGATCAGGCAGCGCTCCGAGATAGCTATTTGCAAAAAGCACAGACGGCTCAAGCGGGTGTAGCAGCTCTGATCTATAGCTACGCTGAATGGGTCGATGAACAACCGGATTGGGCTCGCTTTGTTTTCCAAAGTCGCTACGCCGTCTCAAGTGGGCCTTTCAACGGTGAATTGCTTGAACGCAATAAACAACGCAACAGGCAGTTGCTGGACTGGATGAGTGTCGAGGGCCGCAAGGAACAGTTCAGTCATCTTCCTGTAGAACTCTTACCGTCACTTATCATCGGAGCGACAGAAAGCTATTCGCGTGCTTGGCTTTCCGGGAGGGTCAAAAAAAGCCCGAAGCAGTATCAGGACTTTCTCGCGAAGGCTGCTTGGAATTCGATTAAGCAAATAGACTAGATAGCTAACTGACCTTGGAGTAAGTGTCGGAGGTTCTGAATCAGCTGGCTTTCAAGGCGCAGGAGGCACGTCGCACATCACCTCGGCTGCAGTGAATCGCTCAGGTTTAAACCGCCCCATCACCTTTGCGGGTGCTGTTAGCTTTTCGGCCACGTGGATTTGGTTTCACGGGGACGCTTTTCCCGTACTCGCTCCACCAGGTGGCGAGTGCCGCCATCGTCGGCCCGAGTGCGCGTGCTTTTGCGGTCATCTCATATTCGACGCGCGGTGGTACTTCCGCGAAGACTGTTCGCGAGATCAGGCCATCGTTTTCAAGCTCTCGGAGTTGCGCCGTCAGCATGTGTTGTGTGATACCGCTAATCGCAAACGCACAAGCGGAGTTGGGCTATTCAGCCTCCCACCTTGTGCCTTTGATGATCGTGGTCAAAGTACTGGGTCCTGCCACGATTCTCTGGTGCTTTAACGTGGCGCTCAGTGATCTGGCTTATGTCGGCATGTTTTATCATCTGCTGCTCTCCGCCCTAGCACACCTGGGTGTTCGCAAACCCAAAGGTTTTCTCCCGGCAGTCGTAGCACTCATCCTCTTGGCCGCCTCCTTCATGACACAAAACGCTGTTCGCGATAAAAGACGCCTTGGCGTGTCTTGTGTTTTTTATGCGATGTTCACCGATGCAACCGGCTCCCGCGTGGCAGAGCGTGCAGCCAGGAAGGCAAGCACAGCCGCCACGCCCAGCAATGCGGCGCTCAACTCGAAGGTTGCGCGATAGCCGCTCAAGTCAAACACCAGCCCGCCAACGGTTGCACCCGAGGCAATGGCCAGTTGAATGATCGCCACCATTAAGCCGCCTCCCGCTTCAGCAGCCTCTGGCAATGTTCTGGCCAGCCATGTCCACCATCCCACTGGAGCTGCCGTTGCAACCAGTCCCCAGAGACCCAACAAGACAGTGGTGGTGGCCGCCGAACTGCCGAATGAAACGAGCGCCAGTGCGATCACCGCCATCAATATCGGAATGACGATGAGGGTGCGATGCAGGCCATTTTTCAAGAAGGCTTCAATCAGGAAGGTTCCCGCGAGCCCAGCCAGACCCAAGACGAGCAACATCAGCGATAGCGTGGAAACACTGACGTGCGTGACCGTTTCAAGGAACGGGCGCAGGTAGGTAAACAGCATAAACTGCCCCATGAAAAAGACACTGACCGCCACCATGCCTAACGCGACCGGTAGGCTTTTCATCAACTTGAAGACATTCCCAGTGCCCGAACCACTTTGTGACTTCATCGCCGGAAGGCTAAATAGAAGCCAGGCAGAGGCGATCACCGCGACCGGAATAACGCACAAAAATGCACCGCGCCAGCCGATCAACGCGCCAAGGAAACTGCCCAGCGGCGCTGCAATCACTGTTGCCAGAGCGTTGCCGCCGTTGACGATTGCCATGGCGCGAGTGATCTGGTCTTCAGGCACCAGGCGCATGGCGGTTGCGGCCGACAGCGACCAGAAGCCGCCTATCGCTACCCCGATCAACGCGCGACCGATCATGAACACCCAGTAATTCGGCGCGAAAGCGACCACTGTTCCCGAAATGATCATCAGCACAGTCAGTGACAACAGCAGAGGTTTGCGGTCGACCCGCGCCGCCACCGAAGCGATCAGAAGGCTGGCGAACAGTGCAAACAGTCCAGAGACAGAAATACCCTGACCTGCTTGCCCCTCGGTGATATGCAAGTCGGCGGCAATCGGCGTCAGCAGGCTGACGGGCATGAATTCCGATGCCACCAGCACGAAGGCTGCAAGCGACATGGCGAATACGGCGCCCCACGATTGTTCAGCTTTCCGGGGGGCGTGGAGGGAGTGGTTGCTCATTGATTGAATCCTGTCATGCGCGAAGCGTTGCGGCCCCGTAAATGAGGCCGCGAGAGAGAACCGGTGCCCGGCCAGGGGCACCGGCCATTTACTTCAGGTTGCTTTTGAAGAACGAAGTCAACTTAGCGAATGGAATGAGGTTGACCCGGTCGTAAAGATCCACATGTCCGGCATCTGGAATGATCAGCAGTTCTTTGGGTTCGGCAGCGCGTTTGTAGGCGTCTTCACTGAACTCGAGCGAGTGTGCCTTGGCGCCAGCAATGAACAGCAGTGGGCGAGGGGAGATCGAATCTATGTCGTTAAACGGATAGAAGTTCATGAACTTCACGTTGCTGGTCAGTGTAGGCATGGTGGTGGTCTGCGCCGATGCGCCGGCAGGCGTAACCTCGCCACGCGGGGTGCGGTAGAAATCGTAGAACTCGTCACCCACGGCGTTACCGGTCAGCTTCAGCGGCGTGCCGCTGGTATAACGAATTTGACCACCCTGAAACTCTATATCACGCTGCTGCGCCGCCTCGCGAATGATCTGCTGACGTTGTTCCGCCGTTACGCCATGCTTGAGGCCATTACGATTGGCTGCGCCCATGTCGTACATGCTGACGGTGGCGATCGCCTTGAGGCGCGGATCAATCTTGGCCGCGCTGATGGCGAAGCTGCCGCTGCCACAGATGCCAATGACACCAATACGCTCGTGATCAACAAGGGGTTGAGTGCCGAGAAAGTCCACGGCGGCACTGAAGTCTTCGGCATAGATATCAGGCGAGACCGCTTGGCGAGGTGTGCCCGCACTTTCGCCCCAGAAGGACAAGTCCAGCGACAGCGTGACAAATCCATGCTCGGCCATTTTGGTGGCGTAGAGGTTTGCGCTTTGCTCCTTTACCGCGCCCATGGGGTGGCCAACGATGATGGCGGCGTTTTTCGTTTTCGGGTCGAGATCTTTCGGGGTGAACAAGTTGCCCGCGACTTTCATTCCGTATTGATTGTTGAAGGTGACCTTTTCCACCGTCACTTTGTCGCTTTTGTAGAAGTTGTCTGCACCGTTTGACATATCGGCTCCCATCGAAGAAAAAGAGGTAACAAGTAGCCCGAGGGCGAGAAAAATACCTTTCACTGGATCATCCTTTCGGTTGAGTCGTTACCGGCTGGAGTCTTTCGACTAGCCAACCAATGTGGCGTTGTCGATCACAAAGCGATACTTGACGTCACCCTTGAGCATCCGTTCGTAGGCGTTGTTGATCTGATCGGCTCGAACCAGTTCGATGTCGGCGACGATGTTGTGCTCGGCACAGAAATCCAGCATCTCCTGTGTTTCAGGGATGCCGCCGATCATCGAGCCGGCAATGGTTCGGCGCTTCATGATCAGGTTGAACACGTTGGGTGATGGATGCGGGGAGGCGGGGGCACCGACCAGCGTCAGCGCTCCGTCGCGCTTGAGCAACACCAGAAACGCATCCAGATCGTGGGGCGCTGCGACGGTATTGAGGATGAAGTCGAAGCTCTTGGTATGCGCGGCCATCTCCTCAGCGTTGCGCGATACCACCACTTCGTCCGCGCCCAATTCCTTTGCCGCTTCGCGCTTGGATTCCGATGTGGTGAATGCCACGACATGGGCGCCCATCGCATGGGCCAGTTTGATGCCCATGTGGCCTAGCCCACCAATACCGACCACGCCGACTTTCTTACCCGGCCCGACGTTCCAGTGGCGCAGCGGCGAATACGTGGTGATGCCCGCGCACAGCAGCGGTGCGACGGCGGCCAGTTGTTGCTCGGGATGGCGGATGCGCAGGACGTAACGCTCATGCACCACAACGTTTTGTGAGTAGCCGCCGAGCGTCCAGCCAGGAGCGTCTGGGGTAGGAAAGTTGTAGGTTCCGATCATGCCGTCGCAATAGTTTTCCAGGCCGGTTTCGCAGTCGTCACACTGTTTGCAACTGTCGACAATACAACCGACACCAACAAGATCGCCGACTTTGAAGTCTGCAACATGCGCGCCGACCGCTGATACCCGCCCGACAATTTCGTGCCCCGGTACGCAAGGAAATTGAGTGCCTGCCCATTCGGCACGCACCTGATGCAAGTCCGAATGGCAGATTCCGCAGAAGGCGATATCAATCTGAACGTCATGGGCGGTGGGGGAGCGGCGACTGATCTGCAAAGGCTCAAGGGGTTTGTCGCCCGCATAAGCACCATAGGCATGTATAAGCATGGGAGAGTCTTCCTCGAGGGTGTGTCGAGTAAGCATTTTCCCCCGTTGAGCAGACTCTCTATAGTGCATTTCGCTGGATTACTTGCCTGATTCTATGGGTTTGCGTTTTTTGGCAAGACGGTTAAGTGCGAGCGGGTTAGAGTTCAACCAAGAGGTACGAGATGAACATGACAGCTCAATACGACATCGCCACATCGCGGCAGCAAGCGCTTGCTCAGGTCATTGGCTCGCAGGTCTCGAAGCCCGGTGACTATGGAACCCTCATTGAGGGCCTCGGTTTCTTTCGGCGTGAGCATCCCTCCGCTCCCATCGTCTGCATGGTCGAGCCAAGCATCATTCTTGTCGCTCAGGGCAAAAAACAGTTGTGGCTAGGCGGTGAGGGTTATCCGTATGACACATCGCGCTTTCTGGTTACATCACTGAATTTACCTGCCAACTCGGAAGTCCTCGCGGCGAGCCCGGAACATCCGTGCCTGGGGCTGACGTTTAAACTCGATTTGCGCATGCTGGCCGAACTGATAGCGCAGACTGACTTGCCGCGCACCCGTGAACGCTCAATCGCGAAAGGCGTAGGTATCGGTTCGGTAACCGCAGACATGCTGGCGTCGTTCGAACGCTTATTGGCGTTGCTTGATGAACCGGAAGCCATTCCTGTTCTCGCCCCCTTGATCCAGCGTGAAATTCACTACCGCCTCTTGAAAAGTGATCAGGCTGGCCGGCTTCGACAGATAACTTCTGTCGATGGCCAAGGTTATCGGATCGCGAAAGCCATCGATTGGTTGAAGTTGAATTACACTTCGGCGCTTAGAGTCGATGAGCTAGCGGCCCGTGTACAGATGAGCACGCCAACCTTCCACCACCACTTCCGCCAACTCACCGCAATGAGCCCCTTGCAGTATCAAAAATGGCTGAGGCTGAACGAGGCAAGGCGATTGATGCTCAATGAACACCAAGACGTATCCAGTGCGGCTTTCAAGGTTGGATATGAAAGCCCCTCCCAGTTCAGCCGCGAATACAGTCGATTCTTTGGTGTTGCGCCTAAACGAGATATCGCAGTGTTACGAAAGGGCAGGCTAGCGACATTGTGAGGTCTTCTTGGCGAATCAGATCGGAGCAAGGGTCCGATTCACCAGCCGCTGCTCGGGTGGCGATAGGATACGTCCCGCCAGTTGCACGATGGCGCACTCGATACACATGTCCGATGGCGAAAGTTCGGGATGTAACAGGCGCGCAAGTTTACTAGGCCGCCATTACGGGCGTCATGCTCCAGCCAAGAGTTTCAGGTGAACAGGAGGTTGTCGCCACACAACGTCAGGTCGCGTAGCAACGACGGGTTGTCAAAGGTCAGTTCCCACCAGTATCGCCTGATTCTGTTTCATGATGAACATCGCGCGCAGGCGCGGGGCGAGAGACTTGTCGAGCATCACGAAGGACCAGGCATAGCCCGGCACCTGCGTCGGTGAACGGGGGGAGTCTGCTGGAGTAGTGGATGTTCCGGCCGGCGGTAGAGGGCGGCGGGCCGGGCCAGCAGAACCAATTGGGTGTATACCCGTTACTGGCTGCCTCCTTGCAGCCAGTAACAAAGGGTTGTTACTACGTATTGTTCAAGAGGGTTCCCGAGCAAAGTCGCAGTAAGTTAGGTGGGATATCTCGATCCTATCCGCAACGAGTTTTTCATCGAGCTCAAACCCGCTGCCTCAAAGCCCTGGGTAGCGATTACTTGAGCGTAACGTCGAGCATCGGCGGGATGTAACCGTAGTCGTACTCGGCAACCACGAACGTCTGCTGCCCTTTGATCTTGATCCCCACCGTCGGTGCTTCGGTGCCGCCGATACGAATCTGCGTGCCGGTTTCGTCGGTCGGTACGCTGTCGATAAATGAGGTCACCAGGCCGTTGGGCATCACGCAGTGCGAGTAGGTCTGGAACGGCTGGGAAGACGGATTTCCCAGTACCAGGCCGGAACCGTTCAAGGGTACGTAAGGACCGAACAGCGAATCTGCGACAAAGCCGTACACACCGTCTGGCCCGGTCACCCCATCGGCATAGGTAAAGGTGTGGCTGATGGTGAACAGGTAGTACTTGCCGTCCTGGAACACGAAGTGCGGGCGTTCGGTCTGATCGTTGACGCCTACCGCGGTCAGCAGCGGCGGCAGCATTTCCCAGTCGTCGCCGTCTTCGTCACGGGCCACTGCGATGCCGACACAGGCGGTCTGGAAGCGCGAGTTGCCGACGTCTTCATAACCCGGCGGCACATCACCGACTTCTGCTTCACCGACCTTGTGCGAGCCGCGCTCGCCGGCCACGTTGCCCTCGAACAGCATGTACAGCTTGCCATCCTTCGGGTCGCGGAACGGCCATGGATCACGGAAACCCCAGAAGGCGTTTTGCGCTTCGGTCTGGTACATCTTGCCGTCGGCCTCGAACAGCGGCTTGACCTTCTCGAAGCCGACCAGGCTGACGCCATGCTCGGTGGTCACCACACGGCCACGCACCTTGACGATGGTCGCGCCCGGCGTGACCGCGGTGTAGTACAGGTCCACTTCGCCTTGCTCGTTCAACAGAATCGGCGTGCCGGCCCATTCGCGAACGGTCGGCGAAACCCCTTCAGCCATCACTCGGCCGCCGAGTTCCCAGTTCTTGCCGGTGCGGGAGAACCAGTAGTACATCTTTGCCCGACCATGGCGATCGTTCCAGTCGCGGGTGATGTCGTAGTTACCGTTCTGGTCGAGGTATTGCGGGTCGTTCGGGTGACGATCCGCAGTCAGGGTGAAGATCACTGACCAGCCATCGACAGAGGTGATGTTGCCGTCGATATCACGCAGCGGCATGGTGTCCCAGATAAACACCTCGTCGCTCAGTACCGGGAAGTTCGCACTGACCAGTGGCTGGGTGGTAGTGGGGTCGTCCGCGCGGACTTTCAGCGCATCGGCTCGGGTCCACAGGCTGGGTTGATGGGGTGTTTTGCCAAATTTCTCAGTGTTGCTTTTCATAGGGAAAAACCTCGTCCATGAATGGATTCAAATAAATACCGATCAAAAAATACTGTATTTATATACAGTCATTTAACTGTAAAAGACTCCTCCCTTCGGGTCAAGGGAAAAAATGCATTTATGCATAATTGAGTTTTTTGTTGAGGCTGATACGTTTCAGCTTGTGATGTTTCTAGAGGTTTGTTCTCGGACCGATCAGCGACCTTACCTGCATGATGCTGGGTAGACGCAGGTGGTCAAATCGATCAACGCTGTCGAACCTTGCAAAGAGTTTTGGTGCGATGGCATGCACGTAGCCCTGCGTCTTCAACGCCTGCATCACTATCAGTAGGAGTCAGGCAATGAACGGTGCAATCGATGCGCGGGCACGTCACCGAGAGGCTCAACCGGCATTAATACTTGCAAGTTAGGGGCTGCGGATTGTGGGTTAAGTCAGTCGAATTAATTTCGCAGCTGTTTCGAAAGCCGACAGCAACGATGCTACCGAGCCAATCAAGCTGATCAGGTTGCCTGGGATCGGGTACATCACCCCAAGGGGTTAGTACCGATACAAAGTCGACTCACCGGAGGTACGGACGAAAGCTTGGATGAACTGATGGCGATCTCATCCCAGGCCTAGGTCTGTGAAAGCTACCAAAGCGGAGCTGGTCGGCCGGTCCGTGGCGCCGAGCGTTCTCCACCGCTCAAGCCCGGTGACTCGGCGAAGCCCTGAACGCTTCCACCGTCAGCGGGCTGCGCCGTGTCGTACCACTTCTATACAAAAGGTCTGTTCGTAGGGCGGTACGTTGCATTCGACAATATCAGTGGCGGCGACTTGCAGGTGTATACCGACAATGTCGGCCCGGATCGGCTGCTGACGGACATGCCGGTCGACCAGTACCGCCGTATGGACCCGACGAGCCCCCAGTTGTGCCAGATATGCACAAGTGCGCAGGAGGGAATGGCCTTCGAAGAGCACATCATCGACCACCAGAAACGTGGTATTGGCCAGATCCAACCTGCCCAGGGCCGGGTTTTCGGTCAATTGCGTGTAGGTATGCAGCACTTGCAGGTCGTCGGCGTAGCGCTTGACCTGCAGCGGGTAAACAGGGAGTTCCGGCCGGCCGGTCTGACGCGCAATGTACTCGCGCAACCTTTGAGCCAGGGGCTGGCCCCTGCGTTCGATGCCTATCAGTGCCGCATGCATCGGTGGCGCCAGAGGTGTGGGCACAAGCTGCCGCGAGTGAATGTATTGCGTGCCCGGGCACTTGATATAAATCAACTCCAAGGCCGCATCGACGGAGGATTCTGAGTTCATAAATAAGGTGCTCGGTTCGGCGGTGAACACGACAGTTGTCCGCCATTGCGGGCAATGACAAACGTGCAAGCCCATGGAGTCCGATCATGAGCCAGTATCAACGGTTATTGCTGATCATCAACCCGGCGTTGCGCGGGTCTCAAGCCATGAACCATGCTGCCGCTCTGGCCAAGGTCAGCGGTGCGAGCCTGCACATTGCTGCCTTGATCCCTACCTGGAACCTGTTGTCGCTGCTCGAAGAGGGTGACCGGGGAAAAGCTCGCGAAAATTATCTGCAAGATCATCGCGATTGGCTCAAATACCAGGCAGCTCATCTGCGTGATAGTAATAAAGGTATCGAAGTGACGGCTGAAGCGAAGTGGGCCGACGACCTTCAGCAAGAAATTCTCGATTACGTCGCAGAAATGCAGCCAGACCTGCTGATCAAGCAGGTGCAGCGCGAACCGGCACTCAAGCGTGCATTCATCACCCCGCTGGATTGGCGTTTACTGCGTCACTGTCCGATACCGGTCTATCTGCTCAGCGAAGACGACCTGCCCTTGCCGCGCAAGATCGTGGCGGCGGTCGATGCCTCCAATACCCTTGCCCAGGACAACGAGCTCAATGAACGGATCATCCAGCAGGCTTCCAGTCTCGCCATCCAGTGTCAGGCCGAGTTGCACTTGCTGTACGCCTGCGACATTTCCATGGTGTACCTGGGCGATATGGGCGGCGGGGGCCTGACAATTTCGGACCTTGGCAGGCAGTTGCGCAAAGGTCATGAAAAGTCATTCCTCGAACTGGCCGACCGTTATGGCGTGCCTGCCGACCGGCGGCATTTCATTGAAGGACAGCCTGTCGCGGTGCTCCATGCGTTCACCGATGAGCAGCATATGGATGTGATTGTGATGGGCAAGGTCCAGTCCCACGGACTGGACAAGCTGCTGGGCAGCACCACCGAACATCTCCTGTATCAGGTGTCCTGCAGCATTCTGGCTATCTAGCGCGGCGAGGGCCGCCTATTCCGAAATCACAGGCGTGATCGTCGGAGGAGGTCCTCGTGATCCTTAGTCCCTCATTGCAAACCCTCTTGCCAAACCGCGTCGAGGCCGGTCGACGACTGGTGGAACCCTTGCTCAAATACGCCAACGGGTCTGACGTCATCATTCTCGCGTTGCCCCGAGGCGTTGAACGGAACGCCGATTTGCGTTTGCCGACCAACACCCGCGCCTTGCTCGTTTTCGTACACGGCAGCGGTAGTGGCCGTTTGAGCCCGCGTAATCAATACGTGGCTGATGTACTGGCCCATCGGGGCTTGGGTTCGCTGTTGTTTGACCTGCTCACGGAAACGGAGCAGCGCCTGGATAACTTGAGGCGTATCAGGATTCTGACGCACGCTCGTTTTATCAATCTCTTCAAGCGTGTATGCCGATGAAGAGATCTTATTCCCGGCGATCACTTCCTCGCGATTTTCCAAGCAAGCGCCGCTTTTGTTTTTCCAGGAAGAACATCACCTCGAGCTTCAGATTATCGGGGTCGAGGAAATAAACCGCATAGTAGCCCTCGCCATAATCCGGATAGTCAGCGGGTGCGTCGACAATCGTAACCGCCTGATCCAGCAGGAACGCGTAGAGCGCATCGACGTCCTCGCGCGCGGCAACCTCGAACGCATAGTGGTGATAGCCCACATCGCCGGTCCGGTGCTTGTGTTTGCGCCCCTGGGCATCGGCTTCGGTGATCCAGAACAGGGTTTCGCCATTGGTCCAACCAATAACCCGGTCGAACTCCCACTCTATGGTGAATCCCAAGAAACCGAGTACCTGATCGTAGAACGCCCTGGAGCGGTCCAGATCACTGACACGAATAGCCAAGTGGTCTATCCCGATGACGTTCATCCTGTCAGGTCTCCTCGATTTCGGTTTCTTGGGACAAAGAGCGCTGTTGAACTCAGAACGGGGCGTCGATATCGACCACGACAATGAGCTTGTGGTTGACGAACTCCTTGAGCCCGAGACCGATCAGCTCGCGGCCGTACCCCGAGCGGCGCACGCCACCGAAAGGCAGGTCGGCTTCGACCTTGGTCGGATGGTTGACGAACACCATGCCGGTGGAGATTTTCTTCGCGACTTCTGCGCCATGCGCCGTGTCCGAGGTGAACACCGAACCGCCGAGGCCGAACGGCGAGTCGTTGGCGATACGCACTGCATCGTCTTCATCCTTGGCGCGGAACACCATGGACACCGGGCCAAAGAACTCCCAGTAGCGAGCGGGGTTGTCTTCGGCGACATCGGTCAGGATCGTCGGCTGCACGAATGCCCCATCGACAGGCACGGGCGGCCCGACTTCTTCGGCCTTGGCGCCAAGCTTCACGGCTTCGAGGATCTTTTGCTTGACCTCATTGGCCGCGCTTTGCGAGGAGAGCGGTGCCAGGGTCGTCTTCGCATCGAAGGGATCGCCGGCTACCAACTCCGCGACGCCCTTGCGATAGAGCGCGAGGAAGTCGTCATAGACCGCATCGACCACGATCATGCGCTTGGAGGACACGCAGACCTGCCCGGCATTCCAATGCCGGCCGAACACCGCCCATTTGCTCGTTTTCGCCAGGTCCGCGTCGGCCAGCACGACGAAGGCGTCGGCGCCGCCGAGTTCCAGGGTGGATTTTTTCAGCGCTTTGCCCGCTTGCGACGCAACCACTGCACCGGCGCCTTCCGAGCCGGTCAAGGCAACGCCCTGCACGCGGGCATCGTTGATGATCAGCTCGATCTGCGAACGCGTGGCGTACAGATTACGGAAGGCGCCGTCAGGCAGGCCGGCATCCTTCATCAGCTTTTGAAAGCCAGCGGCGCTTTGCGGCACATTCGCTGCGTGTTTGAGAAGCACGGTATTACCGGCAGAAAGCTGCGGCGCCAGAATGCGGGCGATCTGGTAATAAGGGAAGTTCCACGGCTCGATCGCCAGCAGCACGCCGAGCGGTTCGCAGACGAGAACCGCCTCGCCCTCGGCAGGGTCGAGGACCGGGAGTTTCTCCGGCTTGAGCAAGGTTTCGGCATTGCGCACATAGTATTCGAAGATTTTTGCCGACAGCTCGACCTCGGCTTTCGCCTCGGCAAACAACTTGCCCATCTCCAGCGTCAGTACCCTGGCAAAGGCGTCGCTGTCCTTGCGCAGGATATCGGCCGCATTCTGCAGGATGCGCGCACGTTCGGCGAAAGATGTGTCCTTCCACGCCAGGAAAGCCTCATGGGCCTTGCCGATGGCCGCGGTGACTTCTGCATCGGTCGCATCGGGAAAGGTTTGCAGTGTCTCGCTCGTATAGGGATTGATTGTTGCGTATGCCATGTAAAAGCTACTCCAGAACCGTTTCGACTAAATGGCCAACCCGCCGCTGAGTGCATATGCCGGGCCTGCCGAAGGTACACGAGGAACAGGTTTCAAACATGGAGCCAAAGGTCGCAGGCCCACCCAGACCCGAGAGATCGGGGAGCTCACTTGACGTTCAGGGCGGCGGCGACGGTCACTGAAAGCGGCCACGATGATCTGCCGATCAGCGTCTCCTGTTGATCTTTGTCATAGAAAGGCAAAGAAGAGGCGTCCTTGCGCGGCTTGCCTGACTAATAGGCATCCCCCTTTTGCGCGACTTGTGCCATAAGACCGGTAGCGTTGGCGACCCGACGGCGCAGCAATAGCATCCATTGACTCCCCGACCCTGGGGCCGGGTGGCGGGCATTGCGCCAGACTTCGGAGCGCTGGAAGGGTGGTGCTGTACTGCTTTGGCATTTGTTGGGCCCGCTGTAACGCAAGCTCACTCACGGATACAAGGAGATAAGCATGAAAGCTGCTGTTGTTGCCCAAGGGCAACGCGTGAATGTGATCGAAAAAACATTACGGCCTCTGAAACATGGTGAGGCTCTCCTTAAAATGCAGTGCTGCGGGGTCTGCCATACCGACCTGCACGTCAAGAACGGCGATTTCGGTGATAAAACCGGAGTGATCCTAGGCCATGAAGGCATCGGTATCGTGCAGCAGGTAGGACCAGGCGTCACCTCTCTGAAGCCCGGTGACCGGGCCAGCGTAGCCTGGTTCTTCCAGGGCTGTGGGCACTGTGAATACTGCAACAGCGGCAACGAGACACTCTGCCGCAACGTAAAAAACTCCGGTTACACCGTGGATGGCGCAATGGCCGAAGAGTGCATTGTCGTCGCCGACTACTCGGTGAAAGTGCCTGATGGGCTTGATTCTGCGGCGGCGAGCAGCGTGACCTGTGCTGGCGTAACGACCTATAAAGCCGTGAAGGTTTCCAATATCCGCCCTGGGCAATGGATTGCGATCTACGGGCTGGGCGGCCTGGGGAATCTGGCGTTGCAGTACGCAAAAAATGTATTCAACGCCCGAGTGATCGCCGTGGACATCAACGATGATCAACTGCAGTTCGCCAGGGAAATGGGCGCTGACCTGGTCATCAACTCCCGCAACGAGGATGCCGCAAAAGTTATCCAGGAGAAGGTCGGCGGAGCTCACGCGGCTGTCGTGACGGCCGTCGCCAAGGTCGCGTTCAACTCTGCGGTGGATGCCCTGCGTGCCGGTGGACGCCTGGTCGCAGTTGGGCTTCCGCCTGAAGCCATGAGCCTCGATATTCCTCGGTTGGTGCTTGACGGGATCGAGGTGGTCGGCTCACTGGTCGGTACTCGACAAGACCTCGTAGAAGCCTTCGAGTTTGCCGCGCAAGGCAAGGTGGTGCCGAAGGTAACATTGCGTCCGATCGAAGATATCAATGAGATCTTCGATGAAATGCAGCAAGGGAAAATCAAAGGCCGCATGGTGATTGATTTGAGTCATTGACGGGCCATTGGCAGTCGCTCGGGCGGCTGCCAATACCGTTGGCTCCTCGCGACGAGAAGCGCAGCCGATCGCTTTTGCCGATAGTTTCTGGATGGTTTTCTCACCTGCGTCGCTAGATATTGAGGCGAGGTTGATGATAGGTTTTGCGTCCAAAACCATCCTGCGCGGGAGATAACCGATGTTTGGCGTGACCGACTATGGCGCTTTCATCATCGCCTTCATCATCGTCCTGGCCATTCCTGGCCCCGGCAATTTTGCCCTCATCACGGCGACCGGCAAAGGCGGGATAAAAGCGGGTTTGGCCGCGACGTGCGGAGTGATACTCGGTGACCAGGTGCTCTTATGGCTGGCGGTCGCTGGCGTCGCAACCCTGCTGGCCGCGTATCCGGCAGCGTTCCATCTCATTCAATGGTTGGGTGCGTCGTACTTGGCGTGGCTGGGCCTGCGAATGTTGTTTAGTCAGGCTGGGGCCGCGCCGCGCAAGAGCCGGATGGATAACGGCCATTTCCTGCGTCAGACCATGATGATCACGTTGCTCAACCCCAAGGCGATCATCTTCTACATGGCCTTTTTCCCGTTGTTTGTCGATCCGGTGAAGCATCAGGGCATAGTGACATTCGCGTTCATGGCCGCGACCGTAGCGGTGGTGACGTTCCTCTATGGTTTGATAGCCGTCCTATTGACCCACAAGCTCGCTCAGCGCATGCGGGCCAACCCGCGCATCGCCAATCTGCTGGAGCGCTTGGCCGGCGTTTGCCTGCTGGGGTTCGGCGTCAAGCTGGTCGCCATGCGCTGAATACGAGCCGTTGGTTTACCCTGGCAGTGATGCCGACGTTGCCCGCTGGGTGCTACGGTGATGGCTTTTTAGCAACCCATTCGAGATGTCCCTATGAAACCCAATCCGACAATCGATAACGTATTACGCGTCGCGTTGGTTACAGGGTCCACTTCCGGTATCGGCGCAGCCATTGCACGTGCACTAAGCCGGGCAGGCTATGCAGTGGTGCTCCATTCGCGAAACTCTGCGGATACGGGACGCGCTATGGTTGCCGAAATGAAGCAGGCTATTTACGTGCAAGCTGATCTTGCTTTTGAAGCTGACAGGGTCAGGCTTGTTAATGAGGCGATCGCCGCGTGGGGGCAGCTCGACGTATTGGTCAATAACGCCGGTATTAGCAGAGTCATTCCGCACGGCGACCTTGCCTCGGCCAACTCGACGGTGTGGCACGAACTTAACGAGGTTAATGTCGTGGCGCCGTTCCACCTAGTCGCATTGGCCGAGTCGGCATTGCGCGATGCCGCCTGTTACCGTCGAGCAGGTTGCGTCGTAAACATCAGTTCGCATGCCGGTATCCGTCCTAAGGGCGCATCTATTCCCTATGCGGTAAGCAAAGCTGCGCTTAATCACATGACCCGCTTGCTCGCGGTATCGCTGGGGCCAGAAATTCGCGTAAACGCTGTGGCGCCTGGCTTGGTCGACACGCCGCTGACCGCAGAGTGGACAGAGGCCCAAGAGTTGTGGCGAACTCGTGCCCCTATGCGCAGGGCCGCTAGCCCAGATGACATCGCAAACGCTGTTGTAATGCTGGTCGAGTCGGACTACTTGACCGGCGAGATACTCCTCTCAGACGGCGGGTTGAATCTGACCTAGGTTTAGCGTGCTCCGGTATCTGGAGATGGTTGCAGGCGTTCCGCTTGCGCCTCGTTGACGGTGCCGATGTGTGTTATTTCGAGGTATCAGGCCTCGGAAAGCTGAAACCGATAACCGACCCCATACAACGATTCGATGGGCGTTTCCCCTGGGCACGCCTGCTCCAGCTTGCGCCGCAGGTTGCGGATATGGCTGTCCACCGTGCGGTCGGTGACCACGCGGTGGTCGGAGTAGATCTTGTCGAGCAGTTGGTCACGGGAAAACACGCGGCCGGCAGAGCGGGCGAAGGTGCTGAGCAGCCGTAGCTCCAGGGGGGTGAGGTCCAGGGCGATGCCGTCTATCGAGGCGCGATACTGCGCTTCGTCGATCAGCAGGCGCTGCGCCGAGCTGACCAGCAGTTGGGGCCCGCGGCGCAGGATGGCCTTGACCCGGGCCACCACCTCCCGGGGGCTGAAAGGCTTGCAGATGTAGTCGTCGGCTCCCAGGTCCAGGCCCAGCAGGCGGTCCACCTCTTCGACGCGGGCGGTGATCATGATGATCGGCACGGCGCTGAAACCGCGCAGGTCCTGGCAGATTTGCATGCCGTCGCGCCCGGGCAGCATCAGGTCGAGCAGGATCAGGCGCGGTGTTTGCGCACGCACGGTCGGCACCACCTGCAAGCCGTTGTCCAGGCACACGGTCGAGTAGCCTGCCGCGACCAGATAATCCTGCATCAAGGCGGCCAGCTTCGGTTCATCTTCGACAATCAGGATCGGGCTTTTGTCGGTCATGGTTCAGATATCCCGTGGCAAGCGCAGGGTCAGCCAAAGGCCGCCGAGGGGCGAGTGAGCGGCGCTGAGGCTGCCGCCGTGGGCGAGGGCGATGTTGTGACAAATCGCCAAGCCCAGACCGGCACCGCCACTGGCACGGTTGCGCGATGATTCGCCGCGATAGAAGCGCTCGAACAGGCGCGGCAGTTGCTCGGCCGAGACCCCCGGGCCGGAGTCGATGAAGTCGATGCACACATTGGCGCGATCGACGACGGCGCGGATGCGGATGAGCCCGTTCGGGTCGGTGTAGCGCACGGCATTTTCCAGCAGGTTGGAAAACAATTGCTGCAGGCGGCTGGCATCGGCCAACAATTCCAGGGACTGCGACGGCAGCTCCAGTTCGACGCGCAGGTGCCGGTCGTTCAAACGCTCCTGGAACATCGACACGCTGGCTTGCAGCAGTTGATCGAGTCTGCACGCGCTCTTGCGGTAGGTCAGTGCGCCCACATCCGCCAGGGACAGTTCATACAGGTCATCCACCAGTTTGCTAAGCATGCTGACCTCACCTTGCAAGGACTTCATCGACCCTTGGTTCAGGGTGCGAACGCCATCCTCGATGGCCTCCAGCTCACCGCGCAACACCGACAGCGGGGTGCGCAACTCGTGGGAGACATCGGCCATGAACTCGCGCCGCATCTGTTCATTGCGCTCCAGGGTGTAGGCGAGTTGGTTGAAGTCCCGCGCCAATTGGCCCACTTCGTCATTGGAGGCCACGGCCACCCGGCTGCCGTAGTCGCCGCTTGCCAGGCGGTGGGTCGCCGCCGCCACCTTTTTCACCGGCTCCAACAGCGTGCGGGCGATCCACCAGGCAATCAGCATCGCCAGCAACAGCGAAAAGGCGCCCATCACCAGGCTGGTGCGTAACTGGTATTGCTGGAACCGTTCGCCGCCGGCTTCGGTCACGCTCTGGAACGGGGTCACGGCCAGCCAGCCAACGGTTTTATCGGCCACCACAATCGCGCGCAACAACGCATCGTTGCCGATATCCGGGTAGCCGTTCACGCGTTTTTTGTGTTCATCCAGCAAGGCGATGCGAAACAGCGCGCCTGTCAGGTCCGACGCCATGGGCGTGCGTAAATCGTTCTTCGCCGGATCTTCGCCGACCTCGGGCCGCATGATGTCGAACCAGCGATCCGACCGGTTGCGCAGGAACTCCCAATTGCCTTCGCGCGCATAGGCGCTGGCCAGGCGCGGCAGCACGGGGGCCATGCGCTCCAGCGCCTGCTCATTGAGATAGCCGAGAAAGCCCCGCCCGAAACTCCAGCTCGTCGCCACCCCCATGCTCAGGATGACCAGCAGCACGCCGGCCAGTACCGCAATAAACAGTTTGGTGGAGATACTCAACTTCATGGAGGTGGGCCGTTAAGAATGGATTGGGCCATTTAGGCCCTGGCGAAGAAAAGATTCAACCCGGCCGGGCAATCTTCAATTTTCCTGCACATTTGCCTTGCACGATGGCGCTGACTCAAGCCATCCCGTCTTGTAGAGGCCGCTATGTCGACGAAAATCTTCGCCAAATACCTGGTAACCGCCGCGGTTTGCCTGTCCTTGTTCATTCTGGTCCTGCTGGGCGGTTGCTCCGGCGGCGAGCCGGCACCTCAAGCGATCACTCCGAAAGTCTCGGTGATCAGCATAAAACCCCAGAGCCAAGTGCTGACCACCGAGTTGGCGGGGCGTACCCAAGCCTTCATGGTGGCGCAGATTCGCCCGCAAGTCGGCGGTATCGTCCAGCGGCGGCTGTTTGTCGAGGGGGCGGATGTCAAGGCCGGCCAAGCGCTCTACCAATTGGATGCGGCGTCCTATACCGCCGCCCTGGCGCAGTCCGAGGCGAGCCTGGCCAAGTACCGCGCCACCCTTAAATCGGCGCAGGCCACCGCCAGGCGCGACGCCGAATTGGTGAAGATCAATGCCATCAGTCAGCAAACTAACGAAGACGCTCAGGCCACCTTGCTGACGGCCGCCGCCGACGTGCAAGTCGCCGAGGCTGAAGTCCAAACCGCCCGCATCAACCTGGCTTACACGCGCATCACCTCGCCGGTCAGCGGGCGCATTGAAACATCCACGGTGACCCCGGGCGCGCTGGTGGTGGCCAATCAGGACAGCGCATTGACCACCGTGCAGCAACTCGATCCGATCTACGTGGACGTTACCCAATCGACCACCGAACTGCTGCGCCTCAAGCGTGACCTGGCCAGCGGCGTGTTGCAGTCCAATGGCAACGGCGAGGCGCGCATCAGCCTGAAGCTGGACGACGGCACCACCTACAACCAGCAAGGGCGGCTCAAGGTCAGCGGGGTGAGTGTCAACGAGGGCACGGGCACCGTCACCCTGCGTGCCGAATTCGCCAACCCGGACCACCTGCTGCTGCCGGGCATGTATGTCCGCGCGGTGCTGGAACAGGCGCGCGATGACCAGGCCATTCTGATCCCGCAAAAAGCGGTGAACCGCAGCGCCAGCGGGGTGACCACTGCGTTGCTGGTGGTCGACGGCAAGGTTGAACAGCGTGAGCTGACCATCGATCGCGCGGTGGGCAATCAGTGGTGGATCACCGCGGGCCTGAAGGCGGGTGATCAGTTGGTCGTCGAAGGCGGACAAAAAGTCCGTGCCGGCGCCGCCGTCCAGGTGCAGGACGCCAATGCTCAGGCGGCCACGCCGTCCACCCCTGTGAAGGAGGGTTAAGCGTGGCGCAGTTTTTTATTGATCGACCGATTTTCGCCTGGGTCATCGCCATCGTGATCATGCTCGGCGGCAGCCTGTCCATCAGCCAGTTGCCGTTGGAGCAATACCCCGACATCGCGCCGCCCACGGTGAAGATTTCCGCGACCTACACCGGGGCCTCGGCCAAGACCGTGGAAGACTCGGTGACCCAGGTCATCGAACAGCAGATGAAAGGCCTGGATAACCTGACCTACATGTCGGCCAACAGCAGTTCGGCGGGCAGCGCCAGCATCAGCTTGACCTTTACCGCCGGCACCGACCCGGATGTGGCCCAGATGCAGGTGCAGAACAAGCTGCAACAAGCCGAGTCGAGACTGCCGCAATCGGTACAAAGCGAAGGCCTGACCGTGACCAAGGGCGGCTCGGACTTCCTGATGATTGTCGCCCTGGCATCGGATGACCCCAGCGTTACCGGGACTCAGATCGGCGACTACATTTCCACCACCTTGCTCGACTCCATCAGCCGCATAGACGGCGTCGGCGATGTGCAGACTCTGGGATCAGGCTATGCCATGCGTATCTGGCTGGACCCGGCCCTGTTGGAAAAATACGCGCTGATGCCTTCGGACGTCAGCAGTGCCCTGGAGGCGCAGAACACCGAAGTCTCCGCCGGGCAGCTGGGGGCTTTGCCGGCGATCAAGGGGCAGCAGTTGAACGCCACGATCAGCGCCCGCAGCAAACTGCAGACCGTCGAAGAGTTTCGCAACGTGGTGGTCAAGTCCAGCAGCGACGGTGCCGTGGTGTTGCTGGGCGACATCGCGACCTTGGAGCTGGGCAGCGAAAGCTACGACATCAGCAGCGCCCTCAACGGCAAGCCCGCCGCGGCCATGGGCGTGCAACTGGCGGCAGGTGCGAATGCGCTGAGCGTCGGCAAGGCGGTCAAGGCCAAGCTCAAAGAGATGGAGCCGTTCTACCCGACTGAAATGCAGCTTAAAAACGTGATTGCCTACGACACCACGCCGTTTGTCAGCCTGTCCATCGAGGAAGTGGTCAAGGCCTTGGGCGAGGCCATCGTGCTGGTGGTGTTGATCATGTTCCTGTTCCTGCAAAACCTGCGGGCGACGCTGATCCCGGCGATTACCGTACCGGTGGTGCTGCTGGGCACGTTCGGCGTGTTGGCGATGTTTGGCTATTCGATCAACACCTTGACGATGTTTGCCATGGTCCTGGCGATCGGCTTGCTGGTGGACGATGCCATCGTGGTGGTGGAGAACGTTGAGCGGCTGATGGGCGAGGGGCTATCGCCCGTGGCGGCCACGCGTCAATCGATGCGTGAAATCAGCAGCGCACTGGTCGGCATCACGCTGGTGCTGAGCGCGGTGTTTATCCCCATGGCGTTTTTCGGCGGTTCCACCGGGATTATCTATCGGCAGTTCTCGGTGACCATTGTTTCGGCGATGGTCCTGTCGGTGCTGGTGGCGATGACCCTGACCCCGGCGCTCTGCGCTTCGTTGCTCAAAACGCGTGATGGCCGCGGCCATGGTGCTCAGCACGGGTTCTTCGGCTGGTTCAACCGCACCTTTGAACGTGCCAGCGCCGGTTACGAGCGCTGGGTGGGTGTGGTGTTGCGGCGTTGGGGGCGCAGCCTGTTGCTCTATGGCGCGGTGCTGGTGGTCATGGCGGTGGGGTACATGAGCCTGCCCACGTCGTTTCTGCCGGACGAAGATCAGGGGATCCTCATGGCACAGATCCAGTTGCCAGTCGGGGCGACGGACAGCCGCACGCAAGCTGTGATCAAGCAGTTCGAGGACTACATCCTGAAACAGCCCGAAGTCGAAGCGATGATCAGCATCAGCGGGCTGGGCATGGGGGGTAACAGCCAGAACACCGCGCGCGCGTTTATCCGCCTCAAGGACTGGGACGAACGCGGTGGGCCCGGCCAGGGGGCGGCGGCGATTGCCCAACGGGCGACCATGGCGCTCTCCAGCATCGGCGATGCCGACGCTTTCGTCATGCAACCACCGACGGTGCGCGGCCTGGGCCAGAGCTCGGGGTTCGACCTGCAACTCAAGGACCTCGCCGGCCTGGGCCATGATGCGCTGGTGGCGGCCCGCGAACAGTTCCTTGAGCTGGCCAGAAAAGACCCGCGCTTGCTGGGCGTTCGCAGCAACGGTCTGGACGATGCGCCGCAGCTCAAGGTCAGCATCGACGACCGCAAGGCCGGAGCGCTGAGCCTGAGTACCAGCGACATCAACACCACCTTGTCGACGGCGTTGGGCGGTACGTATGTGAATGACTTTCTCAACCAGGGCCGGGTGAAAAAAGTCTACGTGCAGGGCCAGGCATCCGCGCGTATGCAGGCCGCGGACCTTGATCATTGGTTCGTGCGCAACAGCAGCAATGAAATGGTGCCGTTCTCATCGTTTGCCAGCAGCACCTGGAGTTACGGCTCGCCCTTGCTGGAACGCTATAACGGGAACGCCTCCCTGGAAATCGTGGGCGACCCCGCGCCAGGCGTGAGCTCCGGCGACGCGATGGACGCGGTGGAAGCCATCGTCCGGCAATTGCCCCAGGGCATCGGCTACGAATGGACCGGGCAGTCCTATCAGTTGCGGCTATCCGGCTCCCAGGCTCCGTTGCTCTATGCACTCTCCGTATTGTTTGTGTTCCTGTGCCTGGCCGCGCTCTACGAGAGTTGGTCGGTGCCGTTTTCGGTGATTCTGGTGGTCCCCCTGGGGGTGATCGGTGCAGTGCTGGCGACCCGTGTCGCCGGGTTGAGCAACGACGTGTATTTCCAGGTGGGGCTGTTGACCACCGTGGGCCTGGCCGCGAAAAACGCGATCCTGATCGTGGAGTTCGCCAAGCACCTGCAAGAGCAGGGCAACAGCCTGATCGATGCGACGCTGATCGCGGTGCGCCAACGCTTGCGGCCGATCCTGATGACGTCCCTGGCCTTCATGTTCGGCGTGTTGCCGCTGGCCTTGAGTAGCGGCGCAGGCTCCGCCGGGCGTCAGGCCATCGGTACGGGCGTGCTGGGCGGTATGTTCAGCGCCACGGTGCTGGGGATCTTCTTTGTACCGCTGTTTTTTGTGCTGATCCGCCGCCGTTTCGGCAGCGAGCGCAGTACTCGTCAATCTGCCCCGACAGGTGATGCATGATCAAGTCACATTGGCCTTTGCTGGCCGCCATGGTCCTGGGTGGCTGCGTCAACCTGGCGCCCCAGTATGAGCGGCCGGAAGCGCCGGTTTCCGCGCAATGGCTGCCGACCGCCAGCCTGCCGAAAGGGCAGGCGGGGGCCGATGTCAAATGGCAGCAGTTCTTTACCGACAGCCGCCTGGCACAGTTGCAGGCGTTGGCGCTGGCCAATAACCGCGACTTGCGCCTGGCCAGCCTGAATGTCGAAAAGGCCCAGGCGCAGTACCGCATCAAGCGCGCGGACCTGTTTCCCACCATCGATGCCAGCGTCAGCGGCACCCACAGCCGCACGCCAGGGTCGTTGTCCAGCACCGGCACGGCGGCCACCACTCACGATTACAGTGCGCAATTGGGCTTGAGCAGTTATGAACTGGACGTGTTTGGCCGGCTACGCAACCTGCGGGATGAGGCGCTGGAAGACTACCTGGCGCTGACGGAAACCCGACGCAGTACGCAGATCAGCCTGGTGGCCGAAGTGGCCACCGCCTGGCTGACCCTGGCGGCCGACAACGAACGGCTGCTGCTGGCCCAGCAAACCCTGACCAGCCAGTTGGCCACCTACGACCTGACCCAGCGCAGCTATGCCCTGGGCGGCTCCTCCGCGCTGTCCGTGGCGCAAGCCCAGACCACGGTCGAGTCGGCGCGCGGCGATGTGGCGTCCTACGAGAGCCAGATTCTGCAGGACCGCAATGCCTTGCGCCTGTTGGTCGGCAGCGACCTTCCCGAGGCACTCTTGCCGGGCACGCACCTGGCGTCGGCGGCGGTGCTGGTGGACATACCGGCGGGCCTGCCGTCGAGCCTCTTGCAACAACGCCCGGATGTGCTGTCGGCGGAACACACGCTCAAGTCGGCGAACATCGACATCGGCGCGGCCCGTGCGGCGTTTTACCCCAGCATCAGCCTGACCGCCAACGCCGGCTCGTCCAGCTCGGCATTGGCCGGCCTGTTCAAATCCGGCAGCGGTGCCTGGACCTTTGCCCCGAGCATCAGCGTGCCGATTTTCGACGCCGGGAGTAACCGCGCGACCCTGGATTCGGCCAAGGTCGAGCGCGACATCCAGATACAGACTTATCAGCAGACCCTGCAGACCGCGTTCCGCGAAGTGGCCGACGCGCTGGCCGTGCGCAGCACCCTGGATCGCCGGATCGCCGCGCAACAGGCGCTGACCGACGCCAGCCGCAAGAGCTTCGAACTCTCGGACGCCTTGTACCGGGGCGGGTCGCAAAGCTACCTGGAAGCCCTGGATGCACAACGCTCGCTCTACAGCGCCCAGCAGGACCTGATCACCCTGCGTCTGACCGAGCAGAGTAACCGCATCACGTTGTACAAAGTGTTGGGAGGCGGTTGGAATTAATGGCCCTGTCTCTTGCACACACAATCGCCGCGATGGAACGGCTGGCGCGCGTCAAATCGGCTGACTTCATTCAATGGGAAATCAACATGCGTGCATCTCGTTCCACTTTAAGCCGTTGCGCTCAGGTACTGACCTGCGCCAGTTTCATAACGCTTTCAGCCCTTTGCCAGGCGGATTCCGACAAGGACCCGTGGGAGCGTATCAACCGACCCATTTTCTCATTCAATGACACGCTGGATACCTACGCACTGAAACCCCTTGCCCAGGGTTATCAATTTGTCACCCCGCGCATTGCGCAAGACGGCGTGCATAATTTTTTCAACAATCTGGGGGAGGTCAAGAACCTGGCGAACAACTTACTTCAAGCCAAGTTCTATAGCGCCGGGGTTGATACGAGCCGCTTCTTACTCAACAGCACCATTGGCCTGGCAGGATTGGTCGATGTCGCGACGCCCATGGGACTGCAGCGCAATGACGAAGATTTCGGTCAAACCCTCGGTTACTGGGGGGTAGGTAGTGGTCCTTATCTTGTGCTGCCACTCTTGGGGCCCAGCACACTTCGCGATGCGCCGGCCATCTTTCCCGATATCTACGCCAACCCGGTTCGTTACATCGGCGACGTTCCGACGCGTAATAGCCTGTACGGCCTGGGCATGATCGACGGACGCGCTCAATATATAAAATCTGAAAAGCTCATCACCGGGGATAAATACAACTTCATTCGAAGCGTTTATCTGCAACACCGGGAGTTCAAGATCAACGATGGCAACGTAAAGGACGACTTTTGATCAGCGCGGTTCGACCTCGGGATCAAGTTACCCGTTGACACTATCCGGATGCGCCGCCCATCGAAGCCCAGGCACTGATGGCCGGCGCGGCCGTGGAATAGCAGGCTGGAGTGCTCGCGGCCCTCAAACAATATCGTCGATCAGGATATGAGGCTGCCCGCGACTGCACTGTTCAATGCGCGCCTGGACCTTGTACACAGTGCGCAGCATCTGTTCTGTAATGACCTCACGGCTCGCGCCACTGCCTTGTGCGGTACCGTCGGCAATCACCAGCACCTGATCGGCAAAACGTAACGCCTGGTTCAGGTCATGGATGGCGATGAACACAATGACCCGACGCCGGCGGGCCAATGCCTGCATGAAGTCCAACACCTGGACCTGGCGGTGCATGTCGAGGGCGCTGGTGGGTTCGTCCATCAACAGGATCTCCGGTTCGCGCACCAAGGTCTGCGCGATGGACACGAGCTGTTGCTGCCCGCCGCTGAGTTCGCCGAGGTTGCGAAAGGACAGGCCGGTGATCCCCAGCGCCTGCAATATCTCGTCGACCAGCGTCAGCTCATCATCGTGGACGACCCAGCCGGGCGACAGTTGTTTACGTGCCAGAAGCACCGATTCGTACACCGTCAATCGAGCGCTGCCGTTCAAGCCCTGCGGCATGTAGCTGATGCCCCGCGCGCCCTTTTTCGAGCCCTGCAGAATCACCCGGCCGGGGCCGTCGATCAAGCCTGCCATGCGCTTGAACAGGGTGGACTTGCCGGCGGCATTGGGGCCGACCACCGCGACCACTTGGCCACCCATAAATGCGCCGGTCGTGACACCGCTGATGATCGTGCGCTGACCGTAGCGGGCACCAAGGTTCTCCAGCTGGATCGTCACCATGAGTTTTTCTTCCCGCTGAGAATCAGAGATATGAAGAACGGCACGCCGATCAACGATGTGACCACGCCGATCGGAAAGATCGCGCCCGGAATCAGGGTCTTACTGACCACCGAACTGACGGACAGAATCAGTGCGCCGGTCAGCAGCGACGTCGGCAGGAAGAACCGCTGGTCTTCACCAATCAACATCCGCGCAATGTGCGGGCCGACCAGCCCGATAAAGCCGATGGTGCCGACGAAGGCCACGGGAAACGCGGCGAGCAGGCTGACCATGATCAACGTCTGAAAGCGCAGGCTGCGCACGTTGATACCAAAACTGGCGGCCTTGTCATCGCCCAGCCTCAGGGCTGTGAGGGCCCAGGCGCGCCTGGCGAAAATCGGCAGGGTGACCACGATCACCAGGCAGATCACACCGAGTTTGGGCCAGGTGGCTTTGGTCAGGCTGCCCATGGTCCAGAACACCACGGCCGCCACGGCTTGCTCGGTGGCAAAAAACTGCACCAGGGCCAACAACGCGTTGAACGTGAACACCAGGGCAATGCCCAGCAGCACGATGGTTTCAGCGGTGACGCCGCGGCGCATGCTCAGGAAGTGGATCAGCAAGGCAGAGAGCATGGCCATGACGAACGCGTTCACCGGCACCATGTACTGTGCCGCCAATGGGAACAGGGCCACGCCAAACGCCAGGCCCATGGCCGCGCCGAAGCTGGCGGCGGCAGAAATGCCCAGGGTGAAGGGGCTGGCCAGCGGGTTGTTGAGGATGGTCTGCATCTGCGCGCCCGCCAGTGATAATGCCGCGCCCACGGCAACCGCCATCAGGGCGACAGGCAGGCGGATATCCCACATCACCACGCGCACCTGCGCCGAAGCGTCGTCCGGCGAAAACAGTGCGCCGAGTACTTCGCGCAGGCTGTAACTCGCCGGGCCCAGGGCCAGGTCAAGCAGGACGCTGCAGAGCAGCAGCGTCATCAGCCCGGCGAGGATCAGCCGCTTGCGCAGCAGCAGGCGACGGTAGGTCTCGCGCTGCACCACCAGGGTGTCGCTCGGTGCGCTCATGGCTTGACCTCGGGGGTGCGCAAGCTGACGAAATAGCCCGGCTCGTAAGGTACCGGCAGAAACCGCTCGTGCAGCTCGCGAAAGGAGGCCTCGGGGTCCAGGTCGGCAAACAGCGTGGGATGAAACCATTTGGCCAGTTGCTGGATGGCCACGAACTGGTAAGGGCTGTTGTAGAACTGATGCCAGATCGCATGAAAGGCCTGGTTGTCCTGCGCCTTGATCCCTGTGTAGGCTGGCCGTTGGGTGTACCAGGCCAGTTTGTGCCGGGCTTGCGTCATGTCGGCGCCCGGGCCGACGCCGACCCAATGGCCGCCAGGGGCGAACGCCTCCCAGTTGGCGCTGGTGACTACCACGTGCGCCGGGTTGGCGACGATGACCTGTTCGGGATTCAACTGGCCGAAGGTGCTGGGGATAATGCCTCTGGCGATATTGTTGCCACCGGCCATGTCGACAAAAAGCCCGAAGTTTTCGTTGCCGAAGCTCAGGCAGCAATCGTCCGTGTAACCGCCGATGCGTTCGATAAACACCGCGGGGCGCACAGGCTGCTGCGCTGCGATCACGTCGGTTACCCGGCGGATCTGCCGGTTGCGAAAATCAATGAAAGCCTCGGCACGCGCTTCTTTGCCCAACAGTCGGCCGAACAGGCGCATGGTCGGCTCGGTGTTCTGCATCGGTTGATTGCGAAAGTCGACGTACACCACCGGTATGCCCAGGGCATCGAGCTTCTCGATATAGCGCGCATCCTCGGTGGCATGCTGCGCCTCGATGTTGAGGATGATCACGTCGGGGTGCTGGGCGATCGCTTGTTCGATGTCGAAGGTCCCGTCTTCAAAACCGCCAAAGGTGGGAATCCTGGCAATGGCGGGAAATTTGCGCAGGTAGGCTCCGTAGGTGTCCGGGTCCGACTGGATCAGATCCTTGCGCCAGCCGACGATGCGTTCGATGGGGTTTTGCGTATCCAGGGCGGCGACCAGGTACAACTGGCGACCCTCCCCGAGAATCATCCGCCTGACCGGCAGATGGACCTTGACCTCGCGGCCGAGCAGGTCGGTGACGGTACTGCGCGCGGCATCCGCCTCGGCGGCGGGGGCGGGCAGTGAAGCCCCGAGCAAGCCAGCCACTAACAGCGCCGCGAAGGCGTGGCTGCGTCGAACGATGGTAACCATGGTTAAAGCCTTTGCAGGTGTCAGAAGTCGACCGTGGCCGAGAGTAAAAGCGTGCGTGGCGAGCCCTGGGAAAACGCTCCATAAGAGGCGACACCCGACCAGTACTCGCGATCGAACAGGTTTTGCACCGTGGCGCGGAACGTTGTCGGCCGCTGTGCGATACGCGTGGTGTAACGTGCGCCGAGGTCGATGCGGGTCCAGGGATCCAGTTGTTGGCTGTTGGCCTGGTTGACGTACTGGCGGGCGGTATAGATCGCGCCACTGGTGAACGTCAGCCCCTCGACCCAGGGGATGTCCCATTCGGCCCAGAGGTTGGCTTGTACATCCGGCACGCCGACCGGAGTGTTGCCCCGGTTGGCGGCAATGCCGGTTTTGGTCAACTGTGCATCCAGCAGCGTCACTCCCCCGAGCAGGCGCGCGCCTGGGGCGACCTCGCCAAACAGGTTCAGCTCGATGCCCCGATTGCGCTGTTCGCCTTGCACCGAAAACGTCCCGCCCGACAACTCGCCGCTGGGCTTCTTGATCTGGAACAGCGCCAGGGTCGCCATGAACGTGCCGTAGTCGAGCTTGACCCCGATCTCCTGCTGCCGGGAAACGTAAGGGGCGAAGATCTGGCCTGCATTGGCGGCTTTGGCCGGGGCGACGTCGCCCTTGCTCAGGCCCTCAAGGTAGTTGTAGTAGAGCGACACATGGTCCCAGGGTTTGACCACCACCCCGAACAGCGGCGTGGTCTTGCCTCCGTCATACGCCGTGCTCACCGTACCGGAGGCGTTGTAGTTGCTCGACTCAATATGCTGTCTGCGCAGGCCGAAGGTGACCTGCAGGCGTTGCTCGAGCACCGACAGGGTGTCGGCGATGGCGATGCCGGATAATTGCGTCGCGGAGACCTTTGGCGTATCCGGCTCGGCAATCGAAGGCTTGGGCTGATCGATCGGGTGGTAGATGTTCGACAGGATGACCGCGCCGGATGTGATGCCACGGGACAACTCGTCGCGATAACGCGAGACTTGCAGGGCCGTGACGTGGCCGACCGGCCCGGTGTCGAAGCGTAGGCGCGTGCCCGCATCGACGGTGTAGCGCTGCACGTTGAACTTGTAATAGCCGGGTGTCGAGGCGGTGTCGCCGGCGGCGTTGAGGAGGGTTGGGGTCTGGTCGGACATGCGCGCGACAGCCGACCTGCCGCCACCGGCATGGGCGAAGACGGTCAAGGCGTCGGTGAGGTCGTATTCACCGCTGAGCAACGCGGATTTATCACGGGTTTCGGACCAGCCCCAGTCTTGGCTCACATTGGTCCGCCCATTGGCGGCGGAAGGTATCTCCACGCCCGTGTCGATCAGGAACGGTCGAGATGCCGCGTCGAACTTTTCTTGCTGGGAGATCAGGTCCAGGCTGCCTCGCAGGCGATCGGACCGGTAGTCCAGGGACACGGCGCCGAGCCCGACGGCGCGCGATTGGTCGTCGATCACGGTGTTGCCTTGCTGGACACTGGCGTTGACCCGCACCCCCCATCGGCGTTCCTCGCCAAAGCGCCGGCTGATGTCGATATGATTCCCCAGTTGCGCATCCTGGGCGTAACTGGCGGTGAACCGCGTCAAGTCTTCATCCAGGGAGCGCTTGGGCACCACATTGATCACCCCGCCGACGGCACTGTTGGGCGACATGCCGTAGAGCAGTGCGCTCGGGCCTTTGACGACCTCGATGCGTTCGGCGTATTCGGTGAACACCCGATAGTTGGAGGCCACGCCATAGACACCGTCGAAGGCCAGCTCACCGAGGTTGCCTTCGCCGACCGGAAACCCACGGATAAAAAAAGAATCGACAATCCCGCCGGTCTGCCCGGTGGCGCGGACCGACGAATCGCGCTCCAGCACGTCGCCCACGGTCGTTGCCTGTTGGTCCTTGATCAGCGATGAGGTGTAAGTGCTGACGCTGAAGGGGGCGTCCATTACATCGGTATTACCCAGCATGCCCAGGCGTCCTCCCGCGGCCACCTGGCCCCCCGGGTACACCGGGGGCAAGGTCTCGGCCGGCTGGTCGTGGCCACTGATCGTGGTCTGCGCCAGGGTGACCCTGCGGAGTGCCAAGGTGTAGCTGCCGTCGTTGCGCAGCAGCATGTCCAGGCCACTGCCGGCCAGCAAATGCGCGACTGCTGCCTGGGTCGAGTAATTTCCAGAAAGCCTTGGGCTGATCAACCCTTCAGTGATCGACGGCTCGAAGGACAAGGCAATGCCGGCCTCCACGGCAAAGCTCGACAAGGTTGCGCCGAGCGGTCCGGGGGCAAGGTTGTACGCGCGCACGGTCACTGAATCCAGCTGCACCGGCGCGTCCGCCCGGGCCAAAGGGCAGGCCGCACCGATCAGGGTCAGGCTGAGCAACGCGCTGCGAATGACCGGCATCAATGGGGGGCCCTGTGGCGAGAGGAAGTGGCTGTTCCTTCATTGCCAGTTGAGATCAAAAAAAGTATCAGCCTGGCAATGCTTTTTTTTGCGAGGTTTGCCTTCGCGGCGTCAGGCGGGCGACAGCGTGACCCAATACCCGTTCAAATGACCGGTGGCGAGCACCGGGTAGGTTTGCACCAGCATGTTCAAGGTGCGTTGGGTATCGCTGATCGGGAAGGCACCGGAGACGCGCAGGTCGGCAATGGCCGGATCACAGCGCACAAAACCACGACGATAACGCGCCAGCTCGGCAACGAAATCCGCCAGGCGCATCTTGTCCGCCATCAGCATGCCCTGGGCCCAGGCACCGACGTAGCGACCGGCGGCAGTCAGCGCTCCAAAGGTCTGTGAGGAAAAGTCGGTGCGCTGCCCGGCGTTGACGATCAGCGGCGCGGTTTGGCGGTTTTCGGCCAGTTCCACTTTCACTGCGCCTTCCAGTACGGCGAGCTGGGTACGCGGGCCCAGTTCACGCACGGTAAAGCGCGTGCCCAGGGCCTGCATGCGGCCCTGTCGGGTGACGACGAGGAAGGGGCGGGGGACGGAAGCGGTATCCGGTGCGGTCTGCACCAGTATTTCGCCTTCGCGCAGATGGATCAGCCGCTGTTGGCCATCAAACAGCACATCCATGGCGGTGTCGGTATTCAACGTGATGCGTGAGCCATCGGCCAGGGTCAATTCGCGTTGTTGGCCCACGGCCGTGCGGTAGTCGGACGACCATCGGCCTGACTCCACCAGCTTCCAACTGCCCCAACCCGCCGGTATCACCGCCAGCAGCAGGGCCAATTTACCCAGGGCGGCACGCCGCTCCGGATTGCTTGGCCGATCCAGCGCCGACATCGCCAGGGAAGACGGCAAGCCGCCCAGCTTGCTTTGCAGCAATTGCGCCCGCGACCACGCGCGATCGCGCTCGGGGCTGCTGACCTTCCAGCGCTCCCACTCGGCACGTTCGTTGTCGCTCAACCCGTTGTCGCTCAAACGCATCAGCCATTCGGCGGCTTCTTCAAGCACGTCGGGATTCAGCGGTGGCTCTCTGCGCAGCGCGCGCATCTATTCGACCATCATCATGCAGTGCAGGAACGCTTGTTTCATGTAGCGTTTGACGGTGATCAGCGAGACGTCCAGTTGCTTGGCGATGTCGTCGTATTTCAGCCCGTTGATCTGCGACAGCAGGAACGCCCGCTTCACCAGCGGCGGCAGGGCATCGAGCATGGCGTCGATTTCGTGCAGGGTTTCCAGCACCATGAAGTGCGATTCAGGCGACGGCACATCCTGTGCGGGCGCGTTGGCGAGTGCCTCCAGGTAGGCACGCTCCAGCGCCTTGCGCTGGTACCAGTTGATCAGGATGCCCTTGGCCACGCAGCTCAAGTAGGCGCGAGGCTGCTCGATTACCGTGACCTGTGAAGCCAGGATGCGGGTGAAGGTGTCCTGCGCCAGATCCGCCGCATCCATGGCGTTGCCCAGTTTTCTTTTCAGCGTCGCGTACAGCCAGCTGTGATGCCCGCTGTACAGGGCCTCAATCGCGCGCAGGTGACTCGGGTGGTTCGCGGAGTGGGTTTGGCTCATGGCGCGGGCGTGCATCTAATTGAGAAGTATTCCCAATGCTAGTTGACAAGATGCTTGAAAAGCAAGGGGGGATCAGTGCCCCGCGATCGGTGCGATCCCCTGTGCTGGCGTGTCCTTCATCGCCAGGCACCTGGTTCAATCCCGATCCGCGACTTGGTGGGGTTGCTTGCCCGCGGGCCAGTAACGCAGAGCGACGATCAGCACCAGCGCCAGCGCATACGCCAGGCACACGAACAGATACGTGTAGGGCAGGCCATACGCTTGGCTGAGCAAGCCGCCGATGCAGATACCGGCAATCGAGGCAAACTGCGCGGTGCTTTGCGCGATACCCAGTACATAGCCCTGTCGGGCGCTGTCGGCGGTGGTCGAGATCAGGGCCATCAGCACTGGCGTCGTGGCACCCAGCAGTACTCCCCAGACGAAGTAGGCCAGGATAAACACCACGGGGTTGCGGGTAATGCCCGCCACGGCGGTCAGCGCGATGCAACCGATCACCACGTAAGTGATGCGCTGCAGCGTCTGGCGTAGAGAGCGCTGCTCGAAGTAGCGCGACCATGCCGTCGCCGAAAGAATGAAGCCCAGGGCCAATAGCCCGTAGCACAGGCCGACCACTGAGTGGCTGACATCGAATGTGGAACTGACGTAAAGCGAGAACGAAGTCTGGGGCAGCATTCGCGCCAACAGCAGAATCCCCATGATGCCCAACAGCGACAGCAGGGGCGAGCCACGCCAGCCGGCAGCGCTGGCCTGGGCGGGGGCGCAGGTGTTTACCGGCGCGGTTTTTTTCACGGGGGGGACGTCCGGCAGTGTCATGGCGGCGATCACCGTGCAGGCGGCGCATAACACCGAGGCCACGATATTGATCCAGAAAAACGTCGCGTAATCGAGAATCAGGCCGCCGAGCACGGCGCCCAGCAACGAGCCGACGTTGGTCGATATCTGCAGAATCGCGAACAGCCGGGCCCGGCGCGACGGGCTTTCGATACTCACGCCGTAGGCCTGCGCCGGGGCAATGTAGCCCGCGAAGGCACCCTGCAGGAAACGCAGGGCCAGGATCGCCCAGATGTCGCTGAAAAACGCCAGGCCGAGCTGGGTCAAGGACAACCCGGCGAGCGCGCGGATCATCATCAACTTGTGCCCGTATCGATCGCCGATACGGCCCCAGAACGCACTGGTCAGCATGATGCCCAGCATCGGTCCCACGTACACAGCGATGCTGGCGAAACTGAAAAGCGCCTCCGAAGAAGCCAGCTCGCGCAGGTGTACGGGCCAGAATGGCCCGCTCATTTCCATCGCGCCCATGGAGACCAGTTGGATCGCGAACAAAAGATAAACAAGGGTCCTGACACTTGAACCCTGAATGACACCTGCATGGGACATGGGACGGCCTCGGCGGATGAACCCGGTAAAAAAACAGGGAGGGATGATACTTTTTCGCAAGTCGGCTGGCATTAGGAGTGATTCCCATTTTCCTACGTTGAAAGGATCCTCTCGTCATGCCCGTTATCTGTCGTCCCTATGGTGAACGCGTGTTAACCCTCGCGATTCGGAGCGCCATGCTGAATGTCGTCTTGGTCGCATGCAGCGCCAATGCCTCGGCGGCTACGCCACAGCCCGCAGCGGGCGACGCGTCAACGCCTGACAGCGCGCAGAGCCTGATCCTCGACACCACCACCATCGACGCCCGCGAGGCTGGCCCCACGGCATTGCCGCCGGTACTGGCCGGCGGGCAGGTCGCCCGTGGCGCGCGCCTGGGGATGATGGGCAACAAGGATGTGATGGACGCCCCGTTCAGTGTGACCAGCTACACCGCCAAAACCCTGGCCGACCTGCAGACAGTGACGGCGGCCGACGCCCTGGAGCGCGATCCTTCGGTGCGGTCCACGGGGCAGACGGGCGGTATCGTCGATTCGTTTTTCATCCGTGGGTTTGCCATCGGCGAAGGCAACCTTGGCGAGTTGGCCTATGACGGCGTGTACGGTGTGGCGCCGAACTACCGGACGTTCACCGACTACGCCGAACGCATCGAGGTGCTCAAGGGGCCCGGTGCGCTGATGTACGGTGTCTCGCCGAACAGTGGCGTTGGCGGCGTCATCAACATCGTGCCGAAGCGGGCGCTGGATGAAGACCTGACGCGCTTTACCGGCAGTTACGCATCGGACTCTCAAGTGGGCGGCCACTTGGACATCAGCCGGCGCTTTGGTGAAGAAAACCAGTTTGGCCTGCGCTTCAACGGCAGCCTCCAGGGCGGCGACACCGCCGTCGATAATCAGAAGCGCGAGGTGGATATCGGGGCCATTGCCTTGGATTATCGCGGCGAGCGGTTGCGCCTGAACCTTGACTACATCAGCCAGAAAGAAAACTTTGACGGCGCCTCGCGCCCCTTCACCGTCGCAACGGGCGTCGACGTGCCATCTGCCGCCAATGGCCGCACCAGCCTGCCGCAAAAATGGGGTTGGTCGGACACCAAGGAACAGTCGGCACTGCTCGGCGGCGAGTATGATTTGAGCGATGCGCTGACCGTGTTCGCCCATGCCGGCGGGGGCAAGTCGGATGTGAAGCGCCTGTCCGACCAGGTGCCCAGGATCCTCAACGACGCCGGCGATACCAGCAATATCCCGGGTTATTACAAGTTCAACGTCGACCGTTCGACCGCCGATGTGGGCCTTCGCGGGCTGTTCGCCACCGGGCCGGTGACGCACATGACCACGCTGATGGCGACCCGTTACCGGGACGAACTGTCCCGAGGCATCACCAATGGTAAGGAGATCCGCTCCAACATCTATCACCCGGTGGATACGCCCAAGCAATACCTCGACGCCCCCAAGGTGCTGCGCATTTCGGAGACGGAACTGTCCGGTGTCGCACTGACGGACACCCTGGGCATGCTGGACGACCGCCTCCAACTGACCCTCGGCCTGCGCCGGCAAGCGATCGAGTCGCGTAACTACAATGCCGCCGGGGCTGTCAGCTCCCGCAACAAAGACACTGCCACGACGCCGTTGCTGGGCGTCGTGGTCAAGCCCTGGGATGACGTGTCTTTGTATTACAACTATGTCGAAGGCTTGAGCAAGGGCGATACCGCCCCAGGCACCGCGAACAACGGCGGCCAGACATTCGCCCCTTATGTGTCCAAACAGCACGAGCTCGGCGTGAAGTATGAACACCACACGTTCATCACGACCGTGGCGTTGTTCCAGATCGAAAAACCCAGCGGCGAGCTGGGTGCCAACAATGTGTATTCCGTGCAATCGGAGCAACGCAACCGTGGCGTGGAGGTGAGCCTGTACGGGGAAGTCGCGCGGGGCACGCGCTTGATGGGGGGCGTGACGTTCCTCGACGGCGAGTTGACGAAGTCCGCCACCGCAGCCAACCGGGGCAACAAACCGGTCGGCGTGCCCGACATCCAGGCCAACCTCTGGGCCGAATGGGATACCCCATGGCTGGAAGGCTTTACCTTGACCGGCGGCGCGATCTACACCGACAGCCAATACGTCAACCAGGCCAACACCCAGGAACTGGACGCCTGGACTCGCATCGATGCGGGCGCGCGTTATGCCACGAAGATAGAAGGGCGACCTACGACGTTCCGCGCCACCGTGCAGAACGTATTCGACCGTGAGTACTGGTCGGGCGTCGCCTCCTACGGCGCCTTTTCCCCGGGATCTCCGCGCACCTTGCAGTTGTCGGCCACGGTTGATTTCTGAGGTCGGTGTGGAGTGTGCTTTTCATGACGGCGAATGTGCCGCGCACCGCCGGCGACCGGCTCGATGCAGCGATAGCGGAGTGAGTGTTATCGAGTAAAAAGTTTTATTGACTAAAGATAAATATCGGGTAATGATTTCTGCGCATCTGCTCTCATGCAGAGTCATCTCCAGGGTCATCTCCCGATGAGTCATAAAAACCCGTCTTTTCTTGCGACGCTTTACGTCGAGGCCACTGAATCGTCGTCGGCCACTTGCGCGGCCCCTTTGCTGATGCATGGCTTTCCCGCCGAGCCGGAACACCGAGTCACGTGGCACAACTGGATGCGTCCGCCCTTCAGCCAGTGGGGGTTCCGCAACCTGGCGCGCTTGCGCCCCACTATTGACGTACCGGCGGGCCCAGGGCCGGTCGGTATGCTCAAGCAGGCTCCCAATGCGCTGGACCAGCTGTGTTTCGACAGTGAGTGTGGGCTGAGCATCAGCGTTATCGACCACCTCGAGGCCAGCCAGACCGACGCCTTTTTGGTGATGCAGGGCGACACGGTATTGTTCGAGCGCTACTTCAACGGTCAGCAGGCGTGCGACCGGCATATCATGTTTTCGGTGACCAAGTCGCTGATCGGCACCCTTGGCGAACAGCTGGTTTCCAGTGGCGTGCTCGAGCCCGGGTTACCCGTCGCGTACTACGTGCCCGAACTGGTGGGCAGCGCGTTTGGCGATGCGACGGTGCGCCAGTTGTTCGATATGGCGGTGGGCATCGACTACAGCGAGGTGTACGACGATCCCAACTCGGAGAGCTCGCAGTACGGTTACGCCTGCGGGTTTCAACCGGCACCGGCGCAATACGCTCAATTCGAGTCGTTGTACCAGTACCTGCCATCCCTCAAAAAGCGCGCCAGCCACGGTGGCTTTTTCCATTATGTGACCGCGACCACCGAAGCCTTGGCTTGGGTCATGGAGCGCGCCTCGGGCAAGGCCTGCAGTCAGTTGTTGGCAGAAATCTGGAGCCGGCTGGGCTGTGATCGCGACGGCTATTTCATGGCTGATCCCTGGGGACGTAACGTCGCCGGGGCGGGTTTCAGTGCGACGTTAAGAGACATGGCGCGCTTCGGTCGTCTGCTGGCCAACGATGGCTGTCACGAGGGGGTTGAGCTGCTGTCGCCCGAGACCGTGGCACGTATCGCCGCCGGTGGGGATCCGGCGATCTACGCGCAAAATGCCGAGTTCTCCGGCTGGACACCGGGTGCGTCCTATCGAAGCCAGTGGTACGTGTTCAACGATCACAGCCAGGCCCTGATGGCCGGTGGCATCCACGGCCAGTACCTGTTCATCGACAAGCCCTCCGGCGTGGTGATCGTCAAGCAATCGTCGCTGACCGATGCGGTCGGCCCGTTCGATGCCGATAGCGTGCGAATGCTGCGCGCTATCAGCGCTCACCTGAGTCACTGACACACCCCGAAAAATAAGAGTCTTGCGTTCTATTCACCTGGCTTTGCCATGTGTTGGCGGCGCTTTGCGTCGCCATTGACTGCCCTGTAACAACAATAATCACACAGGAGCTTCTTATGGTTTTCATCAAGCGTTTCTCTCGAGCGCTCATCGCGGTCGGCTTACCCTTGACCACCCACGTCGCGTTGGCGGGCTACACCTTTGAGGACGGCGATCTCAAGGGCGAAGTCAACCTCACCGCGGGGGGCGCGACGCTATCAACCCGCGGCGTCAACTTCGGCAGCGGCCGGGTCGATGCGCGCAACGGTAAAAATGGCGGCACCAAGATCGACTGGCAAGAGTTCTACGTAAAGCCCGGGGTCAAACTCGAGTATGCGTTGCAACCCGATTTCAGCTTGCTGGCCGGCGGTTCCCTGGTCGCGGCAAGCACGTTCGGCGACGGCGATGCGGGCGGCTTTACCCGCAGTTCCGACGGCAAGGTTGCCGCTGAAGAACTGTACGGCGGGTTCCGCGCCGGTGAGTGGAAGTTCACGGCTGGCCGCCAGAACTACATGGTCGGTACGGGCTTCATCGTCATGGACGGCAACCTGGACCAGCTCAAGGACGGCGCCTACTGGCTGGGCCCTCGAACCGCCTTCAAGGATTCGGCGATCCTGGCCTGGGAACATGGCGCCTTGAAGTCTCAGGCATTCACCCTGCGCACCGACGATGACCTGGGTGATTTCCGCATGACCGGCGTCAACCTCGATTACAACCTCGACGACCAAGTGACCCTGGGCGCCATGGCCATGCGGGTCAACGCCCTGGGGCCCAAAGGCAGCACGCTGCCTCGTCGTCGCGACGGCATGCAGGTGTACAACCTGCGGGCGCTCAATGCCAAGGTGCCCGGCGTACCGGCGCTGACTCTGAATGCGGAGTACGCGTTGGAGCGCGGTAGCGGCGAGGGGGTCGATTACGATGCCAACGCCTGGTACGGCCAGGCCGACTATGCCTTCAGCACGTTGCCGTTGACGCCTGTCATCGGTTATCGCTACGCGAGCTTTTCCGGTGATGACAACCTCAGCGATAACCGCCAGAAAGCCTGGGACCCGTTGAGCAAGGGCTTCGTCGACTGGAGTACGTGGCTCGTCGGCGACGTGGTCGGCAACTACCTGCTGTTCAACAGCAACGAAAATGTCCAACAGTTCTCGCTCAAGACCCACCTCAACGAGACCCTGACCCTCGGCGCCATTCACTACCAGTTCTGGCTCGATGAGAAAAACTACATGGGCGCGGCGGTCCGCGATCGGCGCTTTGCCGATGAGAGCGTGATATTCCTCGACTGGACGCCCACGCCGTCGTTCTATACGTCGCTGTCCTATAACTGGGTCAAACCACTGGCCGCCGCCAAGCAGGTGTTCGGTGACGACCAGACCTTCAGTGCGTTGGAACTGTATTTCACCTATCGCTATTAAGTGCCGCGAGCCTTTGCGGCCGCGCTGGAGTGTTTTTATCATGAACAGTTTTTTGCGTAATACCCTGCTGGGCACAGTCGCTTCGTTGTTGATCAGCGGTTTTTGCCTGGCCGAAGAACGAACCGTAAGGATCTACAACTGGATCGAATACCTGCCGCCGGAAGTGCTCAAGAGCTTCCAGGAAGAGACCGGAATCCGCCCGATCTACGATGTATTCGACAGCGCCGAAACCATGGAGTCCAAGCTGCTGACGGGAAACTCCGGGTATGACGTGGTATTCCCGGGCACCGCCAACCTGGGGCACCTGATCACCGCCGGTGCCGTCCAACCGTTGGACCGCGCGCAGTTGCCGAACTGGCAGCACCTGGACCCCGAGTTCATGAAATCCCTGGAAGCGGTGGGGGACACCGGCAACCGCTACGCCGTGCCTTACCTATGGGGCACCACATTGATCGGTTACAACGTCGACAAGGTGCGCAAAGCCCTGGGCCCCGACGTGCAGATGAACAGCTGGGACATCATCTTCAAGGAAGAAAACCTCGCCAAGCTCGCCAGTTGTGGCGTGGGTTTCCTCGACGCCGGCAACGAGATCCTGCCGATTGCCTTGCACTACAAGGGCCTCGACCCCAATAGCCAGAAGCGTGAGGACTATGTGCAAGCCCAGGCCGTGATGATGAAGATTCGCCCTTACGTCACTTACTTCAACTCGTCGCGCTACGGCATGGACCTGGCCAACGGTGATATCTGTGTGGGCGTGGGCTGGTCCGGCGGTGTCGCATTGGCCACGCGACTGGCAGATGCCGCCGGCAAGGGCGTCAAGGTCGAGATGGCACTGCCCAAGGAAGGCGCGCCGATGTGGGCGGACGTGATGATGATCCCGGCCAATGCGCCCGATACTGCAGAGGCCCATGCGTTCATCAATTACATCCTGCGCCCGGACGTGATTGCGCGCATCAGCAACAAGATCGGCTACCCCAACCCGAACAAGGACGCCACTGCGCTGGTGGACGCCAGCATCCGCAACGACCCCAACATGTATGTGCCGGAGGAAGCGCGCAAGACCCTGTTCGCCCTGGAGCCGATCCCGGCCGCCGTGGAGCGCATCCGTACCCGCACTTGGACCGCCATCAAGAGCAACCGCTGATCAGGATGGCCTGACCCCGCCATGGGTCAGGCCTGCATGCCGTAAAACAGCAACTCGGTGATACGCCTGACCTGGGTAGAGTGCGCGTCGATATCCGGGTGTTCCTGGTTCACCAGTCGGAACAGTTGCAGGTGCGAATAGTCGTTCAACAGGAACGCGGCCAATTCCACATCGAGCTGCGGGCGCAGCTTGCCGGCCCGTTGCAATTCCCGCAGCAATTCGCTGATTTCGGCCCTGAGCGCATCGTTCATGGCCCGATAGCCTGCCGGCAGTTCATTGTTGCCACCGAAGAGAATCAGCGGCAGCAGTTCACGCCACAGGCTGGGGTGCATGACTTCCAACGCATAGCCGGTAAGCAGGCGTTCCAGGTGGCAGAGCGCTTCGACCGGGTCGTCTATTTCGTGGATCCGGCTGCGGGTGTCGGTGATCGCGCGTTGATCGGCGTGGTGCAGGATTTCCAGGATGATTTCCTGCTTGTTGCCGAAGTACTTGAACACCGTCGGCGGCGACACCCCGGCCTGGCTGGCGATCTGTTCGATGGTGGTGTTCTGGAAACCCTGGCGCTCAAACAGTTCGATCGCGGCCTTGCTGATAGCTTGCCGGCGTTCGGCTTTCTGACGTTCACGCAGTCCGCTCACAGGAGATCCTTGTCACGAGTAAAAAGAGGGGCGCTTGTCGCCCCGGTATCCCTGCAAAATACTTAATTGGGTAAAGCTTTTAAAGCACTAATTGCCATTCAAGGGGTTTGCCGCTGATGCTTCTTCAGCCTGTAGGCAAATTGAGCGCGGCTGAGCCCCACGAGCCTGGCGGCGGCGGCCAGGTTGCCGGCGTTTTGTTGCAGCGCTTCATTGATCAGGCGCGATTCAAGGCCGTCGATGGAAAACCCCTGGTCCAGCTGGCCAAGGGTGTCCAGCAGTGCAGGGCGGGGCGCTGTGGTGGTTAGCTGCGGCCCGCTATTTGACAGGCTGCCGTGGTCGTCCAGGCCATAGGGATCCGCGGGCATCGGCTCGTTGCGAAACAGGTGCACCAGGTCAATCGCTTGGCCTTCGTCACTGGCGATCAGGCCGCGTTCGATCAGGTTTTGCAGCTCGCGCACATTGCCCGCGAAGTCATAGCGCAGCAAAACCTTCAGGGCGCGCATGGTCAGGCCCGCCGGCGTTCGCGCGTATTCCTGGCAGAAGCGCGTGAGGAATGCGTTGATCAGCAGCGGGATGTCGTCCCTGCGTTCGCGTAGCGGTGGCAGGGCGATGGGGTAGACATTCAGCCGGTAGAACAGGTCTTCACGAAACGTACCGTCAGCCACGGCTTTACGCAGGTCGATATTGGTGGCGGCGACCACGCGCACATCCACCTTGATACCGCGCACGCCGCCGACCCGTTCGACTTCCCGCTCCTGCAGGGCCCGCAGCAACTTGCTCTGCCCGCCCAGGCTGAGGCTGGTGATTTCATCCAGGAACAGCGTGCCGCCCTGGGCCCGTTCGAAACGTCCAGGGCGCGAGTGCGTCGCGCCGGTATAGGCACCGCGTTCGACGCCGAAGAGTTCGGCCTCGATCAGGTTATCCGGAATGGCGGCGCAATTGAGCGCCACGAACGGGCCGTCATGGCGGTGACTGAGCTGGTGCAACTGGCGCGCAAACATCTCCTTGCCCACCCCGGACTCACCGCTGATCAACACCGTTGCCGGGGTCAGCGCGACGCGTTGCAGGGCTTGTGTCGCGGCGTTGAACGCCGCGCTGGCGCCCACCAGCGTTTGCGGCGGGTTGGCCCTGGCGCTGTGGCTCACCGGGTGCTCGGGCGTGGGCGCGAGCGTGGTGCTGGTGACGGCTTGGGACACATTCAGGTAGCGCAGGTCTTGCTCGACGTCACCCCATTGCTCGGCCGTCTTGCCGATCACCCGACAGCTGCGGTGGCCCATGCCACGGCATTCCACTTCGCGGAAAATCACCATTTGCCCGAACAGGCCACTGACGAAACCGATGGCATAGCCGGTTTCAGTCCAGCACACCGGGTCCTGGCCGATGCCGTAGGCGCCCACATGCTCATCGGCCTCGCAGGAGTGGTGCCAGAGGAACTCACCTTCATAGAACCCCGAATCGGCATCGAACTTGAAGTGCAGCGGCTCGACCTTGGTCATGCCCTCCAGGGTGTGCAGGTGTGTCCCGGCGCGAAACACCGCGGCGGCATCGGCCTGTGGCCAGCGCTCGCGTATCAACCGCGCATCCCGCGCGCCGGAGGCATAACCGGTGCGGGTGAACAGGCCGCGCGCCTGCTCCAGGCCCAGGCGTTCGATGACCTCCCCGCGCAGGGCGCCGAACGACGAACTGTGCAGCAACAACATGCGTTGATCGTTGAGCCAGATACGCCCGTCTTCGGGAGAAAAAAACAGGCAGTCGGTCAGTTCCGCCGGCGTGGGCGAGCTGCCGGCACTGAGTTGGCGGCTGTCGCCGCGCGGATGGAAGGCCGCATTGGCCACCCGGTCGTCGGGCAGCGCACTGGGGGGATTAGTCATTGTTATGCCCCTGCAAAGCGAGTGAACGATATGAGTAACTGCTCAGATAGTTATTAAACATAACCTTATCAATTGAACAAGTGGCAGGGCCCCGGTTCTTGCAGGCAACCGCTCGGTGGGGTGTGAGCGCGGCGCGGCGGGCCGCGACCCAGAGCCCTCGACGCGTTACGTCAGCAGCTTTGCGCGCAAGCGGCACAGCCTTTGCTCAAGGCTTGATGCGGCGTTTGCACCCTGTGCAGGCGATGACAATTACAAGAACTCGGAGTTGCCATGTCAGTGTCTGAAACCACTCACTTTCTACAGCGGGCCATTGCGTCCGAATGCCTGTTCAACGGCGATTGGATACCCGCCTCGGGGTCCGTGATCCCAGTGATCGAACCCGCCACCGGCGAACCCCTGATGCGCTGCGCCATGGCCACCCCGGCCGACATCGCCATCGCCTGCCGCAACGCGGCCCTGGCGCAGCCGGCATGGGCTGCATTCGGCCCTCGGGAGCGTGCCGAGGTGTTTCGCAAGGCGGCGGACCTGGCTCAGCAGTCCTTCGCGGAACTGGCGCTGTATGTCGCGCGGGAAACCGGCGGCGCATTGTTCAAGGGTGAACACGAAGTGCGCGAAGCGATAGTGCTGCTGCATCAGGCGGCGGGGCTGTTGTCCCAACCGCACGGGGTGGTGCTGCCCAGTGAAGCCGGGCGCCTGTCCTATGCGCGGCGTCAGCCCCATGGCGTGGTCGGGGTGATTTCGCCGTTCAATTTTCCGCTGATCCTGTCGCTGCGCTCGGTGGCGCCGGCGCTGGCGGCGGGCAATGCGGTGGTGCTCAAGCCCGACCCGCAGACGCCGGTCAGCGGTGGTTTTCTCATCGCTCGGCTGTTCGAGGAGGCGGGCTTGCCCAAGGGCCTGCTGCAGGTGTTGCCCGGCGCTGCGCCGGAGGGGGAGGCGCTGTGCCGCGATCCGAATGTGCGGATGATTGCGTTCACCGGATCCACGGCGGCGGGGCGCAAAGTCGCCGAAGTGGCGGGGCGACACCTGAAAAAAGTCGCGCTGGAACTGGGCGGCAAAAACCCGCTGATCATTCTCGAAGACGCCGACCTCGACCTGGCCGCGAGCAATGCCGCCTGGGGCGCCTGGATGCACCAGGGGCAGATCTGCATGGCGACCGGCTTGATTCTCGCCCACGAATCCATCGCCGAACGCCTCACTCGCAAGTTGGTGGACAAGGCCCGGGCGTTGACGGTGGGCAATGCCGCCCGGGGTGAGGCCGCGCTCGGCCCATTGATCAACCAACGGCAATTGCAGCGCGTACACGCAATCGTCAGCGACAGCCTGCAAGCGGGCGCGCGGTTGGAGGCGGGCGGCGAATATGACCGGTTGTTCTACCAGCCCACCGTGCTCAGTGGCGTGCGTCCGGGGATGCGCGCGTTTGAGGATGAAATCTTCGGCCCGGTGGCCACGGTGGTCAGCTTCGCCACGGACGAGGAGGCCATCGAACTGGCCAACCGCACCGAGTACGGCCTGTCGGCCGCCATCATCTCGCCGTCGGTCGGGCGCGCCATGGCCATCGGCGAGCGGCTTGACTGCGGCCTGTTGCACATCAACGACCAGACCGTGGCCGACGAATGCGTCAACCCGTTCGGCGGGCGCGGAGCCTCCGGTAATGGCGGCAGCGTGGGCGGGCCGGCCGACTGGGATGAGTACAGCCAGTGGCAGTGGGTCACGCTGAAAAATACACCGCCTGCCTATCCGTTCTGAGCCCTGGCTCATCGGTTTGATCCACCCATGCCTATACAAAAACAAGAGGGCTTGAACATGAACCTGCAGAACAAAACCTTGATCGTCACTGGCGTCGCTTCCGGCATTGGCGCCGAGCTGGCGCGGCTTGCGCGCTTCCAGGGGGCTACGGTGATCGGCGTTGATCGCCATGCACCGCAACTGACCCTGGATAGCTTCGTCCAGGCTGACCTGGGCGACCCTGCCAGCATCGATGCGCTGGTGGCACGCCTGCCGGCGCGCATCGATGGGCTGTGCAACATTGCCGGCGTGCCCGGTACGGCGCCCTTGCAAGCGGTGGCCACGGTCAATTACCTGGGGCTGCGGCACCTGACCCAATCGCTGCTGCCACGCATGCCGGCGGGCGGCAGCATCGTCAATGTCGCCTCGGTCCTCGGTGCGCAATGGCCGCAACGGCTGGAGCGGCACAAGGCCCTGGCCGCGACGCCAAGCTTCGAGGCAGGGCAGCAGTGGCTGGCGGCCAACCCGGTGGAGCAGGACAACTGTTATCAGTACTTCAAGGAAGCGCTGATCGTGTGGAGCTTCCAGCAATCCCAGGGCTGGTTTCGCGATCACTCGGTACGCATCAACTGCGTCGCGCCGGGGCCGGTGTTTACCCCGATTCTCGGTGATTTCGTCAGCATGCTCGGGCCGGAACGGGTGGCCGCAGACAGCCAGCGCATGACCCGGCCAGCCCTGGCCGATGAGGTGGCGGCGGTGATTGCCTTCCTCTGCTCGGACGCCGCGCGCTGGGTCAACGGGGTCAATCTGCCGGTGGACGGTGGCTTGGCCGCGACCTACGTGTAGCGCTTGCAACGGCGCTAAACCCCGGCGCGGCGCCTCCGCGCCGGGGGTCTTGAACAACAACAAAAATACAGGACATCCAAGATGCTCAAGCCTATCTTGCGGACGGTTGCGGCCATGCCTTTTGTCGCACTGTCATCGATTGCACACGCTTACGACCTGCCCGGGCTCAACCTCGGTAGCACCAGTTTCTACGACGGCTCACCGGCCCCGGCCGGCCCTGGCTGGTACCTGGAGGAATACCTGACGTACTCCCGAGCCAGCCGCTTCAATGACGCCAACGGTCACAAGCTGGCGTTGCCCAGGCAGGACCTGGACGTGGTGGCGCCCACCACGCAGATCATCTACCTCGGGCAACCCCTGGCCAATGGTGCGATGCCGGGACTCACCCTGATCAACACCTCCCTGGTCCACGCAGATGTCGACGATGGCTTGAACAATGCGGCGCTGAGTTCTCGCGCCGGGTTTGGTGATGTGACTGTGGGGCCCTTCCTGCAACTGCCGACCCTGAGCCGCGCGGATGGCAGCCCGTTGTTGACCCAACGTGTCGAAGCCGATATCTCGGTGCCGGTGGGGGCCTATGACCGCAAGCGCTCGATCAACCCAGGCAGCAACTTCTGGTCATTCAACCCGTATTACGCGGCAACGTACTGGTTCAGCCCGAAGTGGTCGGCGAGCGGGCGTTTCATGTACCTGTGGAATGGCAAGAATGATGAGCCGCAGGCCGGCTTTGGGGATGTTTCCGATACCCAGGCCGGCCAGGCGTTGCATGCCAACCTGACCGTGCAATATGCCTTGAGCCAGCAACTGAGCGTGGGGGTGAACGGCTACTGGTTGAAGCAGATCACCGACACCCAGGTGGACGGGCACGCCGTGAGCGGGCGCCGGGAGAAGGTCTGGGCCATGGGCCCAGGCCTGTTATACGCCTTCAACAAGGAGAACGTGCTATCGGTGAACGCCTACTTTGAACAGCAGGCTGAGAACCGCACCGAGGGCAATAAACTGGTGCTCAATTGGCTGCACAAGTTCTAGGCTTTGGTGTGCCCGGCCGCTTCCGGGGTGGACAGGTTCAGTGGCGCCTTACGCACCATGACGGTGATGATAGCCAGCGCCGCGATCGCCAACCCGGGGGAGGTCGCCAGCAGGACGCCTGTGGTGCCCGCACCTGCGGCGAGCAGTTGTCCCGCCGCCAGCGGTCCGGCCACCGAGCCCAGCCGGCCGATGGCCACGGCCGCACCGACGCCGGTGGCGCGCACCGCCGTTGGATAGGAGGGCGGTGCCGACGCATAGAGCACCAACTGCGCGGCCATGACGAACAAGCCCGCGGCGAAACCGGCGATGGCCATGGGCACGATGCCCACCGACAGCCCGACCCCGGCCAGGGCCGCGAGCAGCCCGGCATACACGAACAGCACCACTCTGAGGGCATTGCAGCGGTCCAGCAGGACACCGCCGAGCAGCGAGCCAAGGGCGCCGCCGATGTTGAACAGCATCTGCACCATGCCCGCCTGGGGTTTGCTGAAGCCTTGTTCGAGCAACAACGACGGCAGCCAGTTGAGCAGCATGTACATCACAGTCAGGGTGAAGAAGTAGCTGAGCCACAAGGCCAGCGTGGTGCCTGCGCGCCCTTCGCCGAACAGCGCCTGGCGGGTGGAGGGGCGGGCACTGAGGGTATTGTCGAGCTGTTGGCGAAAGGCATTGGACTCGGGCAGCAGCAGGATCATCAACGGCACGGCCAGCAAGGGCGCCAGGCCGCCGATGATAAAGGTGGTCTGCCAGTGCTCACTGGAAAACATCGCCACCACCGCCGCCAATGCGCCGCCCAACGGCACGCCGCAGTACATCACACTGATGGCGGTACCCCGGCTGCGTTCGCTGACCGCTTCGGCGCACAGCGCGATCAGGTTGGGCAGCGCGGCACCCAGCCCGAGGCCGGTCAGAAAGCGCACCAACAGCAGGCTCGAGTAGCTTTCGACAAACGCGGTGCAAAGCGAGAACAGCCCGAACAGCAGCACGGCGATCACCAGGATTTTCTTGCGCCCGATTCGGTCGGCGACCCAGCCGCCGAAGAACGCCCCCGGCAGCAGGCCAATGATCCCGACGCTGAACACCCAACCGAGCATCTTCGGGTCCAGGGCAAAACTCTGGCGCAACCCCGCGGCGGCGGTTCCGGCGGCTTGCAGATCGAACCCTTCGATCAGCGCAACGATAAAGCACAACGCGATAGTCAGCGTCGAACGACGCGATGGACTGTCCATGGGCAAACCTCATTGTTGTTGTTGTTTTTGTTGTGGTGGCGAGCGCAAGTGGCTGCTGCTGATTAAGATAACAAAGATAACTAAAAAATGAATGACGTATTAAAAATGCAAAAAACAGTAAATAAGTTGTTTAAATTCATGGTGTTGTGATGCGTGTCAGTGTTCATCATAAAAATAGATAGCTTTATTAATGTTCGATTATCGGTCAGTCGCTGTTGACGAGTGCCGTCGGCTGTTTCCATTCTCTATTGGCGAAGCCGAGCGGGCCGAGCGTGTGCCACCCCCAAAAACAACAACAAAAAATGGACAACGAACATGCCAAAACTCCCGATGGAGGACGCCGTTGCAGTGGCGTCCGTCTCCTGTGTGTCGAACCGCAAGCCAGGCCTGGTTATGGCGTTGCTGGCCTTGAGCGTGTTGCCCTCCCAGCTGTGGGCGGCCGGCTTTATCGACGACAGCCACGGCACCTTGACCCTGCGCAATTACTATCTGGATCGCGACTACAAGGACGACGGTGCAAAGACCGCTGCGCGAGAATGGGCCCAGGCGTTCATCCTCAACCTGGAATCGGGGTACACCCCAGGCCCGCTGGGCTTTGGCCTGGATGTGCGCGGGTTGATGGGGGTCAAGCTCGATTCTTCGCCGGACCGCAGCGGCACCGAGTTGTTGCCGGTGTCGGCCAGCGACAAGCGTGCCGCCGATGAGTACTCGCGCCTGGCGCCGACCGCCAAGATGCGGTTTGCCCAAACCACCGTGAAGACCGGTGACGTGTCGATCTTCCTGCCGTTCGCCTTTGCCAGCCCGTCGCGCCTGCTGCCGCAAACCTTTCGCGGCACCACCTTGAGCTCCAAGGATATCGACGGCCTGACCTTCAATACCGGCTATATCGACCGCATCAACAAACGCGACTCCACCAGCTACCAGGCCATGACCATCGCCTCGCCCAACCGGCGTTTCAACGCCACCGCCACCACTTCGCACCTGGCTTACGTCGGCGGTGACTACCAGGTCAACAAAGACCTCAGCCTGCGCGCCTATCACTCGCAGATAGCCGACCTCTACCAGCAGGACACCCTGGCGTTGCTGCACAATCTGCCCGTGGGCGATGGCGTGCTCACCAGCGACTTGCGCAGTTTCTTCAGTCGTGAGGACGGCAGCGCCAAGGCGGGGAACGTGGATAACCGCAACCTCTCGGCGTTGTTTGGCTACCGCCTGGGCGGTCACAAATTCAGCCTGGGCTACATGCATTCCAGTGGGGAGACGGCCACGCCCTATATCTCCGGGACGGAGCTGATGGGCATGAGCGAACTGACCATGAGTTCGGACTTTCTCAACGCCAAGGAGCGCACCTGGCAGGCGATCTACGACTATGACTTCGCGGCTTCCGGTTTACCGGGCCTGAAGGGCCGGCTGCGTTACGTGCGCGGCGATAACATCGAGCTGGCGGCATTCAACGCCGAGGATCGCAAGGAGCGCGAGTTCCAGATGGAGCTGGGCTACGTGATCCAGAGCGGCCCGCTGAAGAACGTCGGGCTGCTGGCGCGCAAGTCGATCTATCGCAATGACTTCCCGGCTGGCGCGGCATTTCGCGATGAAAACCAGACCCGTTTCCTGGTGCTCTACACCGTGGCGCTCTGGTAAGCCGTCAGTCCTGATACACCTTCTTCAGCAAGCGCAGCAGCTCTGCACGTTCCTCACCGTCCAGGGCTGCGGTGGAGTCCAGGTCACTCTGGACGGCGATCTCTTTGAGCGCCTTGAGCAGGGTTTCGCCGGTCTTGCTGAGGAAGATCCCATAGGAGCGCTTGTCTGGTTTGCAGCGCACACGCACGGCGAGGGCGCGGCTTTCCAGCTTGTTCAGCAACGGCACCACCTGGGGCGGCTCAATCGCCAGCGCGCGAGCCAGGTCGGTCTGCATCAGGCCGGGATTCTGCTCGATGATCGCCAGGGCCGAGAACTGAGCGGGGCGCAGGTCGTGCTCGGCAAGCCGACCGATCAGGTTCTGGAACAGCTTGAGCTGCGCACGCCGTATGGCGTAGCCGATCAGGTCGTCCAGGGCCGAATCCAGCGGCGCACGCCCCTCGGTGGTGTCGGGCAGGGCCAGGTTGGCGTCGGCGATGTTGGAAGGCTTGGCCATTGACAGTGCAATCCTCAGAAGGTGGAGGTTAAGAAAGCTATCTAGTTTGCCGAGGTTCGCGAGCCATGGCTATGCCGGCTTTTCATAACGCCCGAGCGGCTTAGGTTTTACAAGGGGAAAATATTGGTTATCAAGGTTAATAGTTAATTGACATAACTATATTTGCGGTTTAATTTCGAATCATCTTCCAACCAAGAACAAGAGCGTACCGTCATGAGCAATTACGAAGGCCGTTGGACCACCGTCAAGGTTGAAATCGAGGAAGGCATTGCCTGGGTCATTCTCAATCGCCCGGAAAAACGCAACGCCATGAGCCCGACCCTGAACCGCGAAATGATCGACGTCCTGGAAACCCTGGAGCAGGACCCCGACGCCGGCGTGCTGGTACTGACCGGTGCCGGTGAAGCCTGGACCGCCGGCATGGACCTCAAGGAATACTTTCGCGAAGTGGATGCCGGCCCGGAAATCCTCCAGGAGAAAATCCGCCGCGAAGCCTCGCAATGGCAATGGAAACTGCTGCGCATGTACGCCAAGCCCACCATCGCCATGGTCAATGGCTGGTGCTTCGGCGGCGGCTTCAGCCCATTGGTGGCGTGCGACCTGGCGATCTGCGCCGACGAAGCCACCTTCGGCCTCTCGGAAATCAACTGGGGCATCCCACCGGGCAACCTGGTGAGCAAGGCCATGGCCGACACCGTGGGCCATCGTCAATCGCTGTACTACATCATGACCGGCAAGACCTTCGGCGGGCAGAAGGCCGCCGAGATGGGCCTGGTCAACGAAAGCGTACCGCTGGCGCAACTGCGCGAAGTGACCATCGAACTGGCGCGCAACCTGCTGGAGAAAAACCCGGTGGTGCTGCGGGCGGCCAAGCATGGCTTCAAGCGTTGCCGCGAACTGACCTGGGAGCAGAACGAGGATTACCTCTACGCCAAGCTCGATCAGTCGCGCCTGCTCGACACCGAAGGCGGCCGCGAGCAGGGCATGAAGCAGTTCCTCGACGACAAGAGCATCAAGCCCGGCCTGCAGACGTACAAACGCTGAGGCTAGTCGGCGAATGGCGGGCGCATCCCGCTGTTCGCCGCCTCACCCTGGCGCTACTGTGACATCGCTTGAATGCATTCCCCATAAAGACAATAAAGAGGAATCACCATGCTGGACGTGCCCCTGTTGATCGGCGGCCGGTCGTGCCCCGCCCGTGACGGTCGAACCTTCGAGCGTCGCAACCCGGTGACCGGTGAAGTGGTTTCGCGGGTTGCCGCCGCGACCCTGGACGATGCCGACGCCGCCGTGGCCGCAGCCCAGGCGGCGTTCCCCGGCTGGGCCGCGCTGGCGCCGAACGAACGCCGCACCCGGTTGCTCAAGGCGGCCGAACACTTGCAGGCGCGCAGCGCCGAATTCATTGCCGCCGCTGGCGAAACCGGCGCCATGGCCAACTGGTATGGCTTCAACGTGCGCCTGGCGGCCAACATGCTGCGTGAAGCGGCGTCGATGACCACCCAGATCACCGGTGAAGTGATTCCCTCCGATGTCCCCGGCAGTTTCGCCATGGCCCTGCGTCAGCCGTGCGGCGTGGTGCTGGGGATTGCGCCGTGGAATGCCCCGGTCATCCTCGCCACGCGCGCTATCGCCATGCCGCTGGCCTGCGGCAATACCGTGGTGCTCAAGGCTTCGGAGTTAAGCCCGGCAGTGCATCGCCTGATTGGCCAGGTCTTGCAGGATGCCGGGCTGGGCGATGGCGTGGTCAACGTCATCAGCAACGCACCGGCCGATGCCGCCGCGATTGTCGAACGGCTGATCGCCAACCCGGCGGTGCGCCGGGTCAACTTCACCGGCTCGACCCATGTCGGGCGGATTGTCGGCGAGCTCTCGGCGCGTCACCTCAAGCCGGCCTTGCTGGAACTGGGCGGCAAGGCGCCGCTCCTGGTCCTCGACGACGCCGACCTGGATGCGGCGGTTGCCGCGGCAGCGTTTGGTGCCTACTTCAACCAGGGGCAGATTTGCATGTCCACCGAGCGCCTGATTGTCGATGCCAAGGTCGCCGATGCGTTTATCGCCAAGCTGACCGCCAAGGTCGCCAGCCTGCGCGCCGGTGACCCCGCGGCGGCGGATTCGGTCTTGGGTTCCCTGGTGGATGCCAGCGCCGGCACACGCATCAAGGCCCTGATCGACGATGCGCTGGACAAGGGCGCACGGCTGGTCGTGGGCGGCCAGTTGGAGGGCAGCATCCTGCAGCCGACCCTGATCGATGGCGTCACCGAGAACATGCGCTTGTACCGCGAAGAATCCTTCGGCCCGGTGGCGGTGTTGCTGCGCGGTGACGGTGATGAAGCACTGCTGCGCCTGGCCAACGACTCCGAGTTCGGCCTGTCGGCGGCGATCTTCAGCCGCGACACCGGGCGTGCGCTGGCGCTGGCGCAGCGGGTGGAGTCGGGCATTTGCCACATCAACGGGCCGACCGTGCATGACGAGGCGCAGATGCCCTTTGGCGGGGTCAAGTCCAGCGGTTACGGCAGCTTTGGCGGCAAGGCGTCGATTGAACACTTCACGCAATTGCGCTGGGTGACCTTGCAGAACGGGCCGCGGCATTACCCGATCTGAGCAGGCGTCGCGACATAACAATAACAAGGCGGCTGTGATCCGCCTTGCTGGAGGACACCCTTGTGAGTTCCGAATTCAGACCGCAACCCCAGCCCGCACCGCGCTACCGCGAGGTCTCCATCGGCCACGCCCCGGTGGCGGTCACTGAAGAGCAGGGCGTGCTGCATATGCGTTCCCTGGAGCCATTGGCCGAGTTGCCGGCGCGCTTGCTCGATCGTCTGGTGCATTGGGCCCGGGTGCGTCCCGAGCAGACCTTCATTGCCGCACGCCAGGCCGATGGTGACTGGCGTCGCGTCAGCTACGCGCAGATGCTTGAGAGCGTGCGGGCGATTGCCCAGGCCTTGCTGAGTTACGGCCTGTCGGCAGACAAGCCGCTGGCGTTGCTGTCGGGCAACGACATCGAGCATCTGCAACTGGCCCTCGGCGCGATGTACGCCGGTATCCCTTACTGCCCGGTGTCGCCGGCGTATTCGTTGTTGTCCCAGGACTTCGCCAAGCTGCGGCATGTATGCGACCTGCTGCAACCGGGGCTGGTGTTCGTCAGCGATGCGGCGGCCTACCAGCGCGCGATCGACGCGGTATTGCCGGCCGAGACGCCGCTGATCTGCGTGCGCGGCCATGTGCCGGGACGCACCCAGGTCAGCTTCGCGAGCCTGCTGCAAACCCCGGGCGGCAGTGCGGCCGATCAGGCGTTCAATGCCACCGGCCCGGACAGCATCGCCAAGTTTCTTTTCACCTCGGGCTCGACCAAATTGCCCAAGGCGGTGATCACCACGCAACGCATGCTCTGCGCCAACCAGCAGATGTTGTTGCAGACGTTTCCGGTGTTCGGCGAAGAGCCGCCGGTGCTGGTGGACTGGTTGCCGTGGAATCACACCTTCGGCGGCAGCCACAACGTCGGCATCGTGCTCTACAACGGCGGCACCTTTTACCTCGACGCTGGCAAGCCCACGGCCCAGGGGTTTGCCGAGACCCTGCGCAACCTCAAGGAGGTGTCGCCCACGGCCTATCTGACGGTGCCCAAGGGTTGGGAAGAGTTGGTCAGCGCCCTGGAGCAGGATGCCGAGTTGCGCGAGTGCTTTTTTGCGCGAATGAAATTGTTTTTCTTCGCCGCCGCGGGCCTGTCGCAAAGTGTCTGGGACCGCCTCGACCGGGTGGCCGAACAGCACTGCGGAGAACGCATCCGCATGATGGCCGGGCTGGGCATGACCGAAGCCGCGCCATCCTGCACCTTCACCACCGGGCCGTTGTCCATGGCCGGCTATATCGGTTTGCCCGCGCCGGGCTGCGAGGTGCGCCTGGTGCCGGTGGACGGCAAGTTCGAAGGGCGCTTTCGCGGGCCGCACATCATGCCGGGGTACTGGCGGGCGCCGGAACAAACCGCCGAGGTGTTCGACCCGCACGGCTTCTATTGTTCGGGGGACGCGATCAAGCTCGCCGACCCGAATCGGCCGCAACTGGGGCTGATGTTCGACGGGCGCATCGCCGAGGATTTCAAACTGTCCTCCGGGGTGTTTGTCAGCGTCGGGCCGTTGCGCAATCGCGCGGTGCTGGAAGGCTCGCCGTATGTGCAGGACCTGGTGATTGCCGCGCCGGACCGCGAATGCCTGGGCGCCCTGGTCTTCCCCAGGCTCTACGAATGCCGCCGGCTGGCGGGCTTGAACGCCGACGCGAGCGACGCCGACGTACTCGCCAGCGCGCCGGTGCGCCAATGGTTCGGCGACTGGTTGCAGCGCCTCAATCGCGACGCCACCGGCAATGCCAGCCGTTTGGAATGGATTGCCTTGCTCGACGAGCCGGCGTCTATCGACCGTGGGGAAATTACCGACAAGGGGTCGATCAACCAGCGTGCGGTACTGCAATGGCGCGCGGCCAAGGTCGAGGCGCTGTATCGCGGTGAAGATGCTGCGATCCTGCGTGCCGAGCCCAAGCCTTGAGCGGCGTGGGGCAATATTCGGCGTTTGCCGACGTGGCGATTTACGAGGCGCTACGCACGCCGTGGGTCGACCTCGGTGGCGCCTTGTCCCTGGTCTCGCCCATCGACCTGGGGATCAAGGTCGGCCGTGAAGTCCTGGCCCGTGCCGGTATCGACCCGCTGGCGGTGGACAGCGTGCTGGCCGGCTCCATGGCCCAGGCCAGCTTCGATGCCTATTTGCTGCCGCGGCATGTCGGGTTGTACAGCGGCGTGGCGCAATCGGTTCCGGCGCTGGGGGTGCAGCGCATCTGCGCCACGGGTTTCGAGCTGTTGCGCCAGGCCGCTGAGCAACTGCGCGACGAGGTGCAACTGGCCTTGTGCGTGGCCAGTGAGTCGATGTCCCGCAACCCGATTGCGGCCTACACCCACCGGGATGGGTTTCGTCTCGGTGGCGAAGTGCAATTCAAGGATTTTCTCTGGGAAGCCCTATACGACCCGGCTCCGGGGCTGGACATGATCGCCACCGCCGACCACCTGGCGCGCCGCCATGGCCTGAGCCGCGAGGCTGTGGACCGTTACGCCTGCGCGAGCCATCAGCGTGCGTTGCAGGCGCAGCGTGACGGTGCGTGGGCTGAAGAGATCGTGACGGTCGATAACCAAGTGTTCGAGTTGGAGGGGTATCAGCCGCGTGGCATCAGCCTGGCGCGCCGCGCCGCTGCCGTCACCCAGGACAGCCACCCACGGCCCACCGACCTTGCGGCCCTGGCACGCTTGCGCGCCGTGCATGCCAATGGCGTGCAAACCGCTGGCAACAGCTGCGCGGTGGTCGATGGTGCGGCGGCAGCCCTGGTCGGGCGCGCCTCGGCCTGCCCGCGTGTGCCCCTGGCCCGGCTGCTGGCCAGCGCCGTGGTCGGTGTGGCCCCGGAGTTCATGGGCATCGGTCCGGCGCCGGCGATCCGCTTGCTGCTGCATCGCAGCGGGTTGAGCCTGGATGACATCGGCCGTTTTGAGATCAACGAAGCGCAGGCGGCCCAGGTATTGGCGGTGGCCCAGGAACTGGAGCTGGACAGCACCCGGCTCAACGTCCAGGGCGGTTCGCTGGCGGTGGGGCATCCATTGGCCGCCACCGGCCTGCGCTTGGTCATGACGCTGGCCGGGCAATTACGCCGGCACAACCTGCGCTACGGGATTGCCGCTGCCTGCGTCGGCGGTGGGCAGGGCATGGCGTTGTTGATCGAGAACCCGGCCTATCGCGGTTGAGCGTTCAACGGTGTAACTCCTTTTTATTCGATGAGGTTTGCCATGTGGAGCTATCAGGCGCCGCTGCGCGATATGCAATTTGTGCTTGAACATTGGCTGCAAGCCCCCCAGGCGTGGAGCCATGTTCCGGCGTTCGAAGCGTTGGACATGTCTCTCGCCGTTCAAGTGTTGGAGGAAGCGGCGCGCTTCAGCCAGGGGGTGCTGGCGCCCCTGAACAGTAGCGGCGATCGTCAAGGCTGTCGCTGGAACGCCGGCCAGGTCAGCACGCCGGACGGTTTCGCCGAGGCCTATCGCGCCTATGTCGACGGTGGCTGGCCGGCCTTGGCGTGCGCTGAAGGGCAGGGCGGCCAGGGGTTGCCGCAACTGCTCGACGCGGCGCTGCAAGAGATGCTCTACGCCAGCAACCACGCGTGGGCCATGTACACCGGGATCGCCCACGGTGCCTACCTCTGCCTCAAGACCCACGCCGCGCCCTGGTTGCAGGCGCGTTACTTGCCCGAGATCATCAGTGGGCATGCCTTGCCCACCATGTGCCTGACCGAGCCCCAGGCCGGCAGCGATGTTGGGTTGCTGCGCTGTCGCGCGACCCCCGAGGGCGATGGCCGTTATCGCCTGCAGGGCAACAAGTTGTTTATCTCCGGCGGCGAGCACGACCTCACGCCCAATATCCTGCACCTGGTACTGGCGCGCCTGCCCGATGCGCCGCCGGGCAGTCGCGGCCTTTCACTGTTCCTGGTGCCCAAGCGACTGGACGACGGCCAGGCCAACGCTGTGCATTGCGACGGCATTGAACACAAGATGGGCATCAAGGGCAGCGCCACGTGCTCGCTGGTGTTCGACGGCGCCCTAGGCTGGCTGATCGGCGACGCCAACCGCGGCCTGGCGGCGATGTTCGTGATGATGAACTCGGCGCGCCTGCATGTCGGCCTGCAAGGCCTGGGGCATGTCGAGGCGGCTTGGCAGAACGCTGCGCAATACGCCGCCGAGCGCGTGCAAATGCGTGCGCCGTCGAGGCCGCAAGGGGCATCGGCCCAAGCGGCTGACCCTATCCGTTATCACCCGGCGATGCGCCGCGTGTTGCTGGAGTTGCGCACGGCCAGCGAGGGGATGCGGGCCATCGGTTATTGGGCCGCGCATTTACTCGATCAGGCCGAGCACGACCCGGACCCGCAAGCGCGAGCGTGCGCCGGTCAACTGGCGCAGTTGCTGACGCCGATCATCAAGGCGTTTTTCACCGAGCAGGGTTTCCGTCAGGCGAGCAATGCCTTGCAGGTCTTCGGCGGTTACGGCTACGTCGCCGAGTTCGCCATCGAGCAAACGCTGCGCGACAGTCGCATCGCGATGATCTATGAGGGCAGCAACGAGATCCAGGCCAATGACCTGCTGCTGCGCAAGGTGCTGGGCGATGAGGGGCGAGCCTTCGACTTGCTGCTGGCAGTGCTGCGCACCGAGGCCGGGCAGGGCGGCCAATGCGCCGCGTGTGCAGGTTTCGCCGACGCGCTGGGCAGCCTGTGTGACGCGCTGGCCCGTGTGGTCGAGGCCATACGTGAACGGGCGCTGGAAGACAGCGAGTACCCCTATCGGGCCGCGCCGGACTTTCTCCAGTTATGCGGCGTGGCCCTGCTGGCCCTGGCATGGGCGCGGGCCGCTCGGGTTTCCCGGGCATTGCCCGAGGACGATCCGTTGCGCGCCGCCAAGCTGCAAAGCGCCGGGTTCTTTTTCGATTACCTGCCGTCCCGGTTGGCGCAGCACCTGGGCGCGATAGACGCGGCACGCGCGGCGTTGGCGTTCGTCTGACGGAGGGCGGATGCTTACGGTACTACTTGCGGTACTACTAGCGGTACTATGGCGACCCACGTTTTCTGGAAGTTGCCTGGATGAGTAAACCCGGTCAATTGGTGCTGGTTGCACTGCGCAAGATGATCGCCAGCGGCGAGTTGGCGGCGGGCGAGCGGCTGATGGAGATTCCCACGGCGCAACTGTTCGGTGTGTCACGCATGCCCGTGCGTATGGCGTTCCGTACCCTTGAGCAGGAAGGGCTGCTGGTGCCGTTTGGCGGGCGTGGGTATCAGGTGCGTTCGGTCAGCCCGGACGACATTGCCGGCGCCGTCGAAGTGCGTGGCGTGCTCGAGGGCCTGGCTGCGCGTCAAACCGCCGAGCGCGGGTTGTCCGCCGCGGCGCGTGCCACGCTCGAGCGCTGCCTGGTGGAAGGCGATCAACTGTTCGACAAAGGGTACGTGACCGAGGACGACCTTGAGGTCTATCACGACCTGAACATGCGCTTTCACCGCGTCATTGTGGAAGGCAGCCACAACCCGGCGATCGCCGACGCACTGGCACGCAATGATCACCTGCCGTTCGCATCGGTCACCGCGCTGGCGGTGGATCGCGACGACATGGTCCGCGAATACCGGCGTTTCAACTATGCCCACATGCAACATCACTCGGTCTTCGATGCCCTGGTCAATCGCCAGGGCGCGCGGGCCGAAGCGATCATGCGCGAGCACGCCAACGCGACCTTGCGCTATGCCGAGATCTTCGGTTCCGCGACCGCCAACGCGCGGATGAAGGTCATTTTGCCCACGGCGTGACGCCTTTCAGAGATCGAGCACCAGCAGCGGGGTTTTCGCGCGCGAGCAGCAGGGGGTGAACTGGTCGTTCAGCGCTTGTTCCTGCTCGGTGAGGAACAGGTCGCGGTGCTCCGGTATGCCTTCGAGCACGCGGGTCAGGCAGGTTCCGCAAATCCCTTGTTCGCACGACACGGCAATCTCGATACCGTGGCTTTCCAGGACCTGGACCACGCTCCGGTCGGCGGGTACGTCGAAGACCTGGCCGCTGCTGGCGAGCTTCACCGAAAACCCTGCGTCGAGGCTGCTGTCCAGCGGCGCCGCAGCGAAGTATTCGCGGTGCAGGCATTCCTCCTGCCAGCCCTGGGCCCGAGCGCTGTCGAGCACATGCTGCATGAAACCGCCGGGGCCGCACACATACAGGTGGACGTTGGCGTCGGGCGCCGCCAGCACCTGGGCGGTGTTCATGGCCGTATGGGGCTGCTCGTCGAAATGCAGGAACACGCGTTCGGCGAACGATGAGTCCTTGAGGCGTTGCACAAAGGCGGCGCGTTCACTGGCGCGGGCGCAATAATGCAGTTCGAAGTCAGCTCCGACATGGGCCAGGCGCTCGGCCATGCACAGGATCGGGGTGATGCCGATGCCGCCGGCGAACAGCAGACTGCGTCGGGCTTCGTGCGCCAGCGGGAACAGGTTGCGCGGTTCGCTGATCTGCAGGCGGGCGCCCTTCTGTATGTGTTCGTGCAGGCAACGGGAGCCGCCACGGGAGGCCGGGTCGTTGAGCACGCCGATCAGGTAGCGATGCCGTTCTTCCGGGTGATTGCACAGGGAATATTGACGGACCACGCCGTCGGGCAGGTACACGTCGATATGCGCGCCAGCGCTGAAGGCCGGCAGCGCCTGGCCATCGACGCGGGCCAATTCAAAGCTGCAAATGTCCTGGGCTTCGTTGTTGCGGGATACCACCACCACATCGATCATGTTCAGTCCTCGTAGCGTTAGCGCGCGGTTCAGGCGCGGGTCGTGGTGATCAGTTGCGGCGCGGGGGCGCGCTCCTTGGCGATCAGCCGTTCGAGGACCTTGCGTGACTGCACGCCACCGGCATCGATATTGAGCTTGAGCAGATTGCGCGTCGGGTGGGCCAGCAGGTTCTGTTGCTGGCGTTCAAGCATCTCCAGGTCTTCGCTGAAAATCTTGCCCTGGCCTTCGCGAATGCTGGCGGTCAGTGCCTGGTCCTGAGGGTTGAAGTTGCGCGCCATGCCCCAGAAGTACCAGATCGATGTCTCGGTTTGCGGGGTGATGAAGTCCACCACGATGCTCGCGGCCTTGTGCTCGGGCGCGGCGTGGTAGCCGCCCTTGCCGGCGTGGGCCACGCCGACTTCGATCAGTACATGGCTGGGCGGGGTGAAGCGGCAGATCTGCCAGCGGTCCACCGGCACGTCATCGGCGAGGTTATTGCCACGCAGGGCCATGCGCCAGAACGGCGGGGCCATGATGTTTTCCATGTGGCGGGCGGTGACGACTTCATCGCCTTCGACCGTGGTCACAGGCGGCGCTTCGTCGATTTCCTTCTGGCCGATGCTGGAGGCGTGGACGTAGGTTTCGTGGGTCAGGTCCATCAGGTTGTCGATCATCAGGCGGTAGTCGCACTGGATGTCAAACAGACCGCCGCCATAGGCCCACTGGTCGCTCACGGCCCATTCCAAGTGGTGGATCAACGCCGGGTCGGCCAGGGCCTGATCGCCGGGCCACACCCAGATGAAACCGTAGCGTTCCACCGCGGCGAAGGTCTTGTTACAGGGAAACCCGCGCACCCGCTGCCCGGGCATTTCGACGGTCTTGCCATCGTCCCCCATGACCAGGCCATGGTAGCCGCAGACCAGCTTGCCGTTCTCCACATAGCCCAACGAGAGCGGCGCGCCGCGGTGCGGACAGAAGTCCTCGACAGCCACGACGGCGCCTTCCAGCCCGCGATAAAACACCATTTTTTCCCCGCATATCTGCCGACCCAGCGGCTTTTGCGCGATTTCATCGGGGGTGCAGGCGACATACCACGTGTTCTTGGGGTACATGGTGACTCTCCAGGCGAGTGATTGTTCTTATTTAATGGATCCATTAAATGAAGTGCGTCACTTGGAGTCAACCTGTGGTTCGGCAATGCCGAGATTTATTTGGGCGATTATCGATCAGTTTTTATTTACTGGATCCATAATGCGCGCTTGCCTGGCTGCCACGCCGTGCGGCCCGAGCACCTCGCCGCTCACGCTGGGCAACGCCGGCGTGACGGCGCGGAGCTTTTGCAGGGCCCTGGGCGCAGGCTCACTCGGTGTTTGTCGCCATCAGAAAGTTGCGCACTTCACCGGTGATATGGCTTTTGCTGCCTTGTTCGAGGATGCCGACCGTTCGCTGCTCCACCGCACCCGGTAACGCCAGGACACGCAGCTGTGGGTCGTGTTGCCAGTCGAAGTTTCTGAGCAGCGGAATAATCGCGATGCCGACGCGTTGTCGGACTAGTTCCGCGATGCCGATGATTGAGTTCAGTTCAAGGATCTGCTTGGGCTCGATCGCTTCCCGTCGGAAAAAGCGCTCCACTTTTCGGCCCACGGCGGTGGTTCTGTCATAGCGAATGAACGGCTGTGTCCTGAGCAGTTCAATGGCATCGTCGGTGCCCTGCGAGTGGGTTGCGCTGACCAACAACACCAACGGTTCTTCGTACAACCTTGTCCAGCTCAAGCCTTTGAAGTCCTGGCGTGTGGCCTCGATCAAGAGCGCGGCATCCAGTTCTCCGGTGAGAACCCGGTGCGCCAGTTCGTCCGAGCGCGCGGTCACCAGGGTGACGGACACCTTGGGATAAACCTCCTTGAGCCTGACCAGGCAGTTGGCGAGCAAGCCCATTGCCGAGGTGATCCCGCCGATCGTCACATCGCCTTCCATCGTGAGGTCAGTATCGTCGCCGGCGACCATGGCCGCGTAATCGTCGACCAGCTTCTTGGCTTTGGGCAGCAACAGCAGGCCTTCACGGTTGAGCTTGACCTGACGCTGGCTGCGATCGAACAGAGGGCGCCGGATCTCATCCTCGAGCGCACGCATTTGTTGCCCGACGGCGGCATTGGTCAGGGACACTCGATCTGCTGCGGCAGCAAAACTGCCGTATTGCGCGACGGCAATGAAGGTTTTCAGAAAACGGATGGTACTCATTGGGTGTTTCCGACGGGTTCAGTGCCAGGGATGGTAAAGGGTTTGTTTATGTTGGATAAAGGTAATTTAGATTTTCTTTCGTCTGGCGCGGCAGAATACTGGACGCTGTTCTGGAAGCAGCGATGACCCTATGAAAAGCCAGTCGAATGAAGCAATCAATCCCGCCGCCGATGCAGTGGCGAGCCAAGCCGCCAAGAGTGTTTATCACCTCGGCGCCACGACGGTGTACTCGCACACTGCCGATAGCCGTTTTGCCTACACGCTGTATGTACCCGCCTCGATTGAGGACCCTGAGCGCCCGGTCGACCTCGTGGTGTCGTTGCACGGCTCAACCCGGGCCATGGAAATCTACCGCAATGGCTTCGCCGAATTTGGTCGTTGGAACGATTGTGTGATTCTGTCGCCACTGTTTCCGGTGGGGGTGCTGGGAGATGGCAACGGCGACGGTTACAAGCAATTGGTGGAAGGCGATATCCGTTACGACCAAGTCCTGCTGGACATGGTCGCCAGCGTCGGCCAGAAGTACAACCGCCGCTTCGATACGTTCGCCCTGTTTGGTTACTCCGGTGGCGGACAGTTCAGCCACCGGTTTTGTTACCTGCACCCCGAGAAGCTGTGGGCCGCCTCGATCGGTGCGCCAGGCTCGGTGACCTTGCTGGACCCCAAGCAGAATTGGTGGGTCGGTGTGCGCGACTTCGAGACCCGGTTTGCCAAGCCACTGGACCTCGACGCCCTGCGCCAGGTGCCGATTCATATGGTGGTGGGCGAGGCCGACCTCGAAACCTGGGAAATCACTCACCGCGAAGGCGGCAAACATTACATGCCCGGCGCCAATAGCGCCGGTTGCACGCGGCCTGAACGGCTGGCGGCACTCAAGGCGAGTTTCGAGGCTCAGGGGGTCAAGGTGCGTTTCGATGTGCTGCCCAATGTGGCTCATCAGGGGATCAAGGCGATGCCGGCCGCCCAGGACTTTTTCGCCGAGGTGCTGCGAGTTCGTCGCGGCCGGCGTTGATCGATACCGCTGTAAAGAGGTGCAAGGGGCGCAATTGACGTCCCTGATGATTGCGTTGGTATCTGACAAAAGTACGCGCGATCGGTTGCTATAAAAATAATCACGACCTACCCATTCCGCTCCCGGCCCTGCCCATGGCTTAGTCCATCGACCGGAAAATTTTGTTCAAGGAGTCTTTCTCCCATGCATCACTACGTCAAAAAAGCCCTGTATTTCGGCGTGCCGACCCTCAGTCTGTGCCTTGCCGCCCTTACTCTGCAAGCCGGCGAACCGAGCCTGATCAAGGTTGGCTTCAACGGTGATATCCGCAGCACTGAACCTGGGGTCAATCGCGATGAAAACTCCGATGCGTTCATCATGCACATCGTCGAAGGTTTGGTGGCCTACCGCGAAGATGCGTCAGTCGGGCCGATGCTGGCTAAAGACGTCACGATCTCGGACGACGGGCTCACCTATACCTTCACCCTGCGTGAAGGGGTCAAGTTCCAGAACGGCAAGCCCCTGACCGCCGAGGACGTGAAGTGGACCTGGCAGCACTACCTCGACCCGAAAACCCAATGGCGCTGCCTGCCGGAGTTTGATGGGCGCGGGGTCTCGAAAATCCTCGACATCTCGGTTCCGGAACCGCTCAAGGTGGTGTTCCGCATCGATAAGCCCAACGGCGTGCTGCTGGCAACCATGTCCCGGCCCGACTGTGGCGGCAGCGGCATTGTGCATCCCGATTCGGTCGCGGCCGATGGCACCTGGATCGCGCCGATTGGCACCGGTCCGTTCACCCTCGGTCAGTGGAAGCAAGGCCAGTACGTCGAGTTGAACCGCTTCAAGGACTACACCCCGCGCGCCGAAGCGAAGCCGGACGGCTTTACCGGGAACAAGCAAGCGTTCGTTGACCGCGTGCGGTTTGTGGTCATCCCGGACGCCGCCTCGGCCAAGGCCGCACTGCTTTCCGGCGGTGTCGACGTACTGCCGGACGTGACCGCAATGGATGAGGCGGAGTTGAAAAATGTCCCCGGCATGCAGGTACGCACCAGCCCGGTGATGACGCTCGGCGGGCTGCTGTTCCAGACCCGTGACCCGTTGCTCGGCGACGTGCGTATTCGCCGCGCCGTGGCGCTGTCGCTGGACTATTCGCAGATGGTCGCAACGCTTTCCAATGGCCTGTCCACCGTCAACAACTCGATCATTCCGACCACCAGCGCGTATTACGACGCGACGGCGCATACGGGTTACCCCTACGACCTCGACGAGGCCCGGCGCCTGCTCAAAGCGGCGGGTTACCACGGCCAGCCGATCAAGCTGATCGTCAACAAGCGCTACCCGCAGATGTTCGACATGGGCGTCTTGAGCCAGGCAATGCTCCAGGCTGTCGGGGTGAATATCGTGCTCGAAACCCTGGAGTGGGGCGCCCAACTGGAGCGTTATCAGAGCGGCAACTTCCAGATGATGGCGTTCTCGTATTCGCCACGCTTTGACGCGGCGCTGAGCTATGAGTCGGTGACGGGGAACAAAGACAAGGAACCGCGCAAAGTCTGGGACAACCCCAAGGCGCTGGTGTTGTTGCGTGAAGCCCAGAGCGAGTCCGTCGCGCCAAAACGTCAAGCGCTGTTCGATCAATTGCACACGCTGATGCTGGCCGATGTGCCAATGGTGATGATTTACAACGGCACCAGTATCGGTGTCGTAAAAGCCGGCATCGAGGGCTATCGCTCCTGGCCGATCTCTAAACCGCGCCTGTGGGGCGTGTCGCTGGCGGCAACATCAAAGTAGGGCGTTCCCATGTTTCGATTCATATTGCATCGGCTGGGGATGGCTGTGCCCACCCTGTTGCTGATATCGGTGATGGTGTTTGCACTGATCCGCTTCATCCCCGGTGACCCTGCATTGTTGATGCTGGGCGACATGGCGGATGCCCAGAGCCTGGCACAAATGCGCAGTTCGCTGGGGCTGGATCACTCGGTGGTGACCCAATACCTGATCTGGATAAAGTCAGTGCTCAGCGGTGACTTGGGGTTCTCCATCAGCACGCGACAAGCCGTATTGCCGCTGTTGCTCGAGCGCTTCAGTGTCAGCGCGACGATTGTACTGGTAGCGGTTGCGCTGGCCACGCTGATTGCCGTGCCGGTAGGCCTGTTTGCCGCCTGGAAGCAGAACAGCGCGATGGACCTGGGGCTGGTGGCCGGCGCGACGTTGTTGTTGTCGATTCCCAGTTTCTGGCTCGGCCTGCTGCTGCTGTATGCCTTCGGGATCAAGCTGGGCTGGCTGCCGGTGGTGGGTTACGTGACGTTTGCGGATGATCCGCTCAAGGCGATCACCTATCTGGTGCTGCCGATTGTCACCCTGACCCTGGTGGAGTTTGGCGCCATCGCCCGCATGGCCAGGGCCAGCACGATTGAAGTGCTGCGCCTGGACTATATCGCCCATGCCCGCGCCAAAGGCTTGTCCGAAGGTGCGGTGCTGTGGCGCCATGCCTTGCGCAACGCCTTTGCGCCGACCTGGACGTTGGTGGGCTTGATCCTGGGCAACCTGCTCGGCGGCATTGCGGTGCTGGAAACGGTGTTCACATTGCCGGGCGTCGGGCGCCTGATGGTGGACTCGATCTTCGCCCGGGACTATCCGGTGTTGCAGGGCTGCTTGCTGCTGATTACCTGTATCTACGTGCTCGTCAACCTGTGTGTCGACCTGCTGTATCCGCTCTTCGACCCGAGGGTGAAGTTATGAGTGCCAAGCGAACGCTGCCAGCTGAGCCGGCGCGGAGTGTCGAGGCGCCGGCCCGACGCGCCTGGCGTTACCCGCCACTCAACGCCCTGATCGGCGGGGGCTTGTTACTGATCCTGATCGGCATGGCCTTGCTCGGCCTGGTCTGGACGCCCTACGAACCGTTGCGCCTGGATTTGCTCGCGCGGTTCCAGGCGCCGAGTGCGGCGCACTGGCTGGGCACCGATGAGTTCGGTCGCGATGCCTTGAGCCGGATGATGATGGGGGCGCGCACCAGCCTGTGGATCAGCCTGCTGTCGGTGAGTTTCGCAGTGGTGGCCGGAACGCTGATCGGCATGCTGGCCGGTTACCTGCGCGGCTGGACCGACCGGGTGCTGATGATGCTCAACGACGCCTTGCTGGCATTCCCCGGGATCCTCATGGCCCTGGGGATCATGGCGATCATCGGCGCCAGCCAGTACGGCATCGTTCTGGCCTTGGGGATCGCCTATACGCCGTCGGTGGTGCGGGTGGTGCGCGGCAGTGTGTTGTCGCTGCGCGAACTGGAGTTTGTCGAAGCCTCGCGGGTGATCGGCAACTCCGAGTTCTACACCATGCTGCGGCACATTGCGCCCAACTGCCTGGCACCGTTGTGTGTGTTGGCCACCAGTATGTTCGGTTGGGCCTTGCTCTCGGAAAGCGCCTTGAGCTTCCTCGGGCTGGGTGTACCGCCACCGGCGGCCACTTGGGGCAGCATGTTGGCGGCCAGCCGGCCTTATATCGCATCGGCTGCCTGGCTCGGGATCTTCCCCGGCCTCTTCATCAGCCTGGCACTGCTTGCCATCAACCTGTTCGGCGATGCCCTGCGCGATCGTCTCGACCCGCGCATGAGGAAATGATCATGACTGTTCCTACTGCCTTGCTGTCTGTGCAGCACCTGAAAATCCGTGCGGGCGTGCAAGGCCAACTGGCCGTCGACGACCTGAGCTTCACAATGGCCCCGGGCGAAATCGTCGCCCTGGTGGGCGAGTCGGGCAGCGGCAAAACCATGGCCGCACGCGCAGCGATTGGCTTGCTGCCGGCGCCGATGCAGGTGTGTGGCGGACGTATCGAGTTCAAAGGCGTAGCGCTCGACAGCCGCGACGCTCCCGCGATGCGGCGGGTGCGTGGCGCGCAGATCGGCATGGTCTTCCAGGAGCCGATGGTCTCGCTCAACCCGTCGTTGACCATCGGCCGGCAAATGAGTGAGGCCCTCAAGCTGCACACCGACCTGGACGCGGCCGAAATCCGTCGGCGTTGCCTGCAGATGCTGCAACGCATCGGCATCAAGGACGCCGAGCGCTGCCTGGCGTCATACCCGCACCAGTTTTCCGGCGGTATGCGCCAGCGCATCATGCTGGCCTCGGTGATGCTGCTGCGTCCTGCGTTGTTGATCGCCGATGAGCCAACCACGGCCCTGGACTGTCTGGCGCAGTTGGACGTCATCGAGCTGATGCTGGAGCTGACCCGCGAGCAGGGCACGGCGATTCTGTTCATCAGCCATGACTTGTCGCTGGTTGCGCGTTATGCCCACAAGGTAGTGGTCATGCGCAACGGCAAAGCGGTCGAGCAGGGCGGCATCCAGGAGATTCTGCTGGCACCGCGCGCCGACTACACCCGTCAGTTGCTGGAGGCCTTGCCCAGTCGCGGCGTGCTGGCGCCATTGCCGCCCGCCAACGGGCCGTTGCTCGAAGTCCGAGGCGTGTGCATCGAGCACCCGGGGCCGCGTTCGTTCTGGGGCAAAAGCCTTCCAAAACGCGTGGTGCATGGGGTGGACCTGAGCATCGCGCCTGGCGAAACCCTGGCCCTGGTTGGCGGCAGCGGGTCAGGCAAGACTACCTTGGGGCGGGCGGTGGTGGGGTTGGTCAACCCCTGCGCCGGGGCTATCCGCTTCAAGGGCGTGGACATCCTCAAGGCCGCGAACCGCGTACACCGGTTGCAGTGCCAGATGATTTTCCAGGACCCGTATTCCTCTCTCGATCCGCGCATGAAAATTGGCCAGATTCTGGCTGAACCCCTGCGCCACGAGCCGGGCATGAGCCCCGCGCAACGTCGGCAGCGTGTCGCCGAAACGCTGGTGGATGTCGGGCTTGCCGAACATTTCGTCGAACGCTTTGCCCACCAATTATCCGGTGGGCAGCGTCAGCGCGTGGCAATCGGGCGGGCACTGGTGCGACGTCCGCAGTTGGTGATTGCCGACGAGCCGATTTCGGCACTGGACATGACCATTCAGAAACAGATTCTGGAGCTGTTCGAACGCTTGCAGAAACAGTACGGCTTTGCCTGCCTGTTCATTTCCCATGACCTGGCGGCGGTAGAGCGTATCGCCCATCGCGTTGCCGTGATGAACCAGGGCGAAGTGGTCGAGATCGGCGACCGCGACGCGATTTTCGACACGCCGCAACACCCTTACACCCAGCAGTTGTTGGCTGCCGCCAGCCCGCTGGAACGACTGGCTGGCGGAGGCTATCGCATCCGCACGCGCTAGGCATTGCTTCACCCAGGACCTGAACGCTGTCCCGCCTCGCGTCAATCGCCGATTGACGTGACGGGCAACGCCATGCCCGAAGAAAACAAAAACATCACCCAACCCCCGTACTGCCAGGAGCCAGCACCATGAAAAACACCATCACCCATGTCGTCACCGGAGCAGGTCTGATCGGCGCCGGTTTACTGCCTGCGTTCGCTCAGGCGGATTTCATCAAGGACAGTCGTGCGTCACTGGAACTGAAAAACTACTACTTCAACCGCGACTACCGCGAAGGCACGGGCCAGTCCCAGCGCGCGGAATGGGCGCAGGGCTTTCTGCTTAACCTGCAGTCGGGTTTCACCGAAGGCACCGTCGGTTTTGGCCTCGACGCCGTCGGCATGCTCGGCTTGAAACTCGACTCGAGCCCCGACCGTTCCGGTTCAGGCCTGCTGTCGCGCAACAGTGAGCCAGAACCGGGCAAACCCAGCTACGCCCGGCGCGCGCACGACGAGTACTCCAAGTTTGGCGTGACCGGCAAGGCGCGCTTTGCCCAGAGCGAGTTGCGGGTCGGCTATATGGTCCCGGACCTGCCGACATTGCAACCCAACCTCAGTCGCTTGTTCCCGCAAAGCTTCAGCGGTACCGCGTTGACCTCCAAAGACCTCAGCGGGCTGACGATCAGTCTCGGCCAGTTGGACAAGGTCAAGCAGCGTGACTCGACCGACTACGAGGACATGGGCCTGACCAGCCAGTCCGGGGCCTATAAGAGTTCGGCCAAAAGTGACCGGTTTCGTTACGCCGGCGCGGATTACAAGCTCGGCGCGAGCACTTTGGCCAGCTACCAGTGGGCGCAACTTGATGGCCTGTACAAACAGCAATACCTGGGCCTGAAAAACAGCTTCGGCCTCGGGCCCGGGACGGTGAAAACCGACATCCGTTACTTTGATGCCAGCCAGGATGGCGCGGGGTTGGCGGGCAAGGTGGATAACCAGGCGCTGAGCACGCGCATCGGCTACAGCCTGGAGGGCCACAGCCTCAGTGGCGGCTATCAGGCGCAATACGGCACGACGCCGTTCACTTACGTCGACGGCACTAACACCTACCTGTTCACCGAATACCAATTGAGTAACTTCTCCCAGACCGGGGAGCGCACCTGGCATGCCCGCTATGACTACGACTTCGCCGCGCTGGGGGTGCCCGGGCTTCTGTTTTCGACGCGCTATGCCAATGGTGACAACGCCAAAGTCAAAGGCTTCCAGGGCGAGGGCCGCGAGTGGGAACGCGACTTCAGCCTCGGCTATGTGGTGCAGAGCGGGCGCCTGAAAAACGTCTCGCTGCGTTGGCAGAACGCGAGTGCGAAAAGCAACTACACCCGTGACACCAACGAAAACCGCCTGATCCTGGGCTACACCCTGGCGCTCTGGTAGGCGTCGATGCCATGCACTGCCGTAGGCGCCGGCTTGCCGGTGCCTACAACCGATCTGCGTTGTGCTGTGCGGATTGAGGTTTTTTCATCACCGATCATCAAGGAGCGCCCATGAGCGATCTTTCCGGCAACACCCCTACGTCCCAGGCCGCCTCGGCGTTTTGGGCGCCGTTCACACCGATGCGCCAGTTTCAAAAGCAGCCGATGATGTTCGCCAGCGCCGAGGGCATGCATTACACCACCACCGATGGCCGCCGCATTCTGGATGCCATGGCCGGTCTGTGGTGTGTGAATGCCGGCCACGGCCAGGCCCGAATTGTCGAGGCGATTCGCGAATCGGCCGGGCGCCTGGACTTCGTATCCTCATTCAAAATGAGCCATCCCCACGCGCTGGAAATGGCTGAGCGCTTGATCGCCATTGCCCCGGCCGGCATCGAGCAGGTGTTCTTCACCAACTCCGGTTCCGAAGCGGTCGACACCGCGCTGAAGATTGCCCGGGCCTACCATCAGGCGCGTGGCGATTGCCGCAGGACCAAGTTCATCGGGCGTGCCAAGGGCTACCACGGCATGGGGTTCGGCGGCCTTTCGGTGTCTGGGCTGGGGCGTCAGAAGCGCGATTTCGGGCCATTGCTGGGGGAGGTCTCGCACCTGCCCTTGCCGTATGACGCGAGCATGCGCTTTACCGCGGGCCAACCGGCCACTGGCGTCGAATACGCCGATGCGCTGACGCAGCTGTTGGAAGTGCAAGACCCGAGCACGGTGGCGGCGGTGATCGTCGAGCCGGTCACCGGTTCCGGCGGTGTCTATCCGCCGCCACAGGGGTATTTGCAGCGGCTGCGCGACATCTGTACTCGGCACGGCGTGCTGCTGATCTTCGACGAAGTGATCACCGGGTTCGGTCGTGTCGGCGCAAGCTTCGCCGCGCAGGCGTTCGGCGTCACTCCGGACCTGATCACCACCGCCAAGGGCCTCACCAACGGCGCGGTGCCGATGGGCGGCGTGCTCGTCAGCGGGCGGGTCTATGAAGCCTTTATGGCCGGCCCGGAGAACGCTATCGAATTGATGCACGGCTACACCTATTCCGCCCATCCGCTGGCCTGTGCGGCCGGCCTGGCGACGCTGCGGGTGCATGAGGAATTGGGGATCAACCAGCACGTGCTGGCGGTCAGCGATCTCTGGCAAGCGGCCGCGTTGTCGCTCAAAGGCGTCGGGCCGGTGGTGGATGTCCGCGCGATTGGCTTGCTGTGTGCTGTCGAGCTGCAAGCGTTGCCAGCCGCGCCGGGTGTCAGGGGCGCGCAAGTGGCGCAGTGGTGTTTCGATCACGGCGTGCTGGTACGGGGCTCGGGTGACACCATCGTGATCTCGCCGCCGCTGATTATTTCCCCGGAGCACATCGCGCAGGTATTCGAAACCTTGCGCGAGGCGTTATGCCAGGTTGCGTGATTGAGTCGAGGAGCGGTTATGACGGATCTATTGGATTTTTACATCGACGGGGCCTGGGTCAGGCCCGATAGCCAGGTGATCGAAGCCGTGATCGATCCGTCCAGCGAGCAGGTGGTTGCGCGGATCATCCTGGGCAACGAACGCGACGTGAACCGTGCGGTGGCGGCGGCCAAAGCGGCATTCGCGAGTTTCTCCGCGACCACGCCCGAGCAGCGTATCGAACTGCTCGAGAGGATCATCGACGGCTATCAGCGGCGCAGTGAGGCGTTGGCTCTTGCGGTGCATCAGGAAATGGGCGCGCCGCTGTCACTCGCCAGAACGGCCCATGTGCCGGCGGGGCTGGGCCATCTGGTGCGGGCCCTGGAGGTGTTGAAGCGCTACCCGTTCGAAACAATGCTGGGAAGCTCGCGGGTGATGCGTGAGCCGATTGGCGTGTGTGGCCTGATCACCCCCTGGAATTGGCCGCTCAACCAGCTCACCTGCAAAGTCGCCCCGGCGCTGGCCGTCGGCTGCACGGTGGTGCTCAAGCCCAGTGAGCGCGCGCCGCTGTCGGCGCTGATTTTTGCCGAGATTCTGCACGAGGCCGGCGTGCCCCAGGGGGTGTTCAACGTGGTCAATGGCGACGGTCCGGGTGTCGGCACGGCGCTGTCGCAGCATGCCGATATCGACATGATCTCGTTCACCGGCTCGACGCGGGCGGGTATCGCGGTGGCCAAGGCGGCGGCGGATACGGTCAAGCGAGTCGCCCAGGAACTGGGCGGCAAGTCGGCCAATATCCTGCTCGACGATGCCGATCTGCCCAGCGCGGTGCGCCATGGGGTGTTGGGTTGCATGCGCAACAGCGGCCAGTCGTGCAATGCACCGACCCGCATGTTGGTGCCGCGGGCGTTGCATGCCCAGGCGGTCGCAATCGCCTGCGAGGTGGCGGCCCAGGTGTGTTTCGATGATAGCCGGCCCGCCACGGCCATCGGGCCGGTGGCCAACGCCATGCAGTTCAATCGGGTCCAGCAGTTGATCGAGCAGGCGCTGTGCGAAGGCGCGTTGCTGGTGGCCGGTGGAACAGGGCGCCCAGACGGCGTGACGACAGGGTTCTACGTCAAACCGACGGTTTTTGCCGATGTCGAGCCGCACATGAGCATCGCTCGCGAAGAAGTGTTCGGCCCGGTCCTGGCGATCATTCCGTATGACAGCGAGGAGCAGGCGGTGCGGATCGCCAACGACAGCGTGTACGGGCTGTCGGGGTACGTCACCTCGTCGGACCGCGAACGCGCCAGGGCTATCGCTCGACAGTTGCGTACCGGCATGGTCCATCTCAATGGTTGCAAGGCCGACCAGGACGCGCCTTTTGGCGGCTACAAACAGTCCGGAAACGGGCGGGAATGGGGGGTGTTCGGGTTTGAGGAGTACCTGGAAACAAAGTCAGTGTTTGGCTATTAGAAAGGAACAGGTTGGGGCGCCCCGATGAGCACCTGGCCGCGACGCGGGGTAACCCGGCCCGAGGCCGGGTTTGTGTTGCTCCAGAAGGCCTATGCGACGGCCACATTTGAACGATCCGCCCAGCCCAGGTGAATCACTGGGCGGTCATTCACCATAGCTTCCAGGTGTAATCGACATTCACCCGTAGCTCATTGTCGTCCCGATGGCTGGCCTGGGCGGCGAAATCATTACGGTACCATGCGTTGCGCACGCGCAGATTCAGGCCTTTAAGGGGTGTGCTCTGAAGCACATAGTTCAGTTCGATATCTTTTTCGCTTTCCTTCAGGTTGCTGCCGCCCAGTTTGGGTAACTCAATGTTGTCGCCGCTGACGTAACGCAGCATGCCATTGAGCCCGGGCAAGCCCAGCGCGGCAAAGTTGTAGTCATAGCGCACCTGCCAACTGCGCTCCTTGGGGTTGAGGAACTCCGAGCTCAGCGTGCCTTCGGTGATGACCAACGGCTCGGTGCCGAACAGGTAAGGCATGGCGGTCTTGCCGGTCAGTTGCATGTAGCCGGCGCCGAATTTGTGCGCGCCCAGGCTGTACGTCAGCATCAGGGCGGCGTTGCGATTGTCCACGGGGCCGGCCTTGGCGGCACCGTTTTCACCGGTGACGAACAGGCGCACGTCGCTTTTCAGGCGGCCGGGGCCCATCGGGCGATTGTCGACGAAACCGTAGAAATCCTTGCGATAAAGGTCAGCCAGTTCGGCGTGGTAGTACTTGAGCGTCAGTTGCGGCGACCAGGCATAGTCGCCGCCGAGGAAGGTAAAACGGTCGGATTCGGCGGCGCCATTGAAGCGGCCGTTGGGCGAGGCTACCGACATTTTCTGGTAGTGGGTGGAGTCGCGCAGGTTGATGCGGTCGAGCCAGCCGACGTGCAGGGTCAGGTTGTCGATCTCCTGGGACTTGAGGTACGTGCCGCGGAAGGTCTGCGGCAGCAGGCGGGTAGGGCTGGCGAAGGCGATTGGCAGAAACGTGCTGATGGTCCCCAGTTGCAACTCGCTCTTCGAGGCCCGGGCCTTGGCGGTCAGGCCCAGCTCCGAATATTCGCTGGCCGGTTCACGGGTCTGGTGGTTGTACGGTAGCAGGCCGGTGCCCGTGCGTGCGGGCGAGGAGTCCAGACGTGCGCCCAGCAAACCCTGGGCGTCCAGGCCGAAGCCGACAGGCCCTTCGGTATAGCCCGAGCGCATGTTGAGAATGAAGCCCTGCGCCCATTCGCGGGCAGCCGCCTGCGGCGTGGCGTTCACGTAATTGCGATCGAAGTAATAGTTGCGTATCACCAGATCGGCCTGGCTGTCGTCGACAAAACCGGCGGCGCAGGCCTGGTCTACGAAAAAAACACAGGTGCAGGCGCTGACGCCCCGAAAGAAGTTCCTGAGCATGGCAGTGTTCACTTTTATTGTTGTAGGGGGATGCCCCGCGCCATCGTGGCGCGGAAGGCGAGTACGGATTGGCGCTCAGTCAGCCGGGCAGCGGTTGCGGCGCAGCGACAGGTAAAACATCGCCAGCGCGGCGATGACAATGCCGGGTGCCGAGGCCATCATCACGCCCGTGGTGCCCGTGCCCAGTGCGAGCATCTTGCCGGCCACCAACGGGCCGCTCATCGCACCCAGCCGGCCAATGGCGACGGCGCTGCCGACGCCCGTGGCGCGAATCGACGGACGATAGAAATGCGGGGCCAAGGCATACAGCACACATTGCCCGCCCGTGGCGAAGAACCCGGCGACGAAGCCGGCCGCCAGCATGCTGTGCCATTGGGTGGCCATGCCCAGCGCAGTCAGTGACGCGAGGATGCCGAGGTAAATCAGCGCCGACAACGCCCAGGCCGGCAGGCGATCCATGACCCAGCCCAGCAACAACGTGCCGGCCGCCGCGCCAAATTGCAGCGCGAGCATCACCCAACTGGCCTGAGAACCGCTGAAGCCCTGGCCGACCAACAGGCTCGGCAGCCAGTTGATCAGGATGTAAACCACCATGAGCGTAAAGAAGTAGCTGACCCAGATCATCACGGTCGGCCATGCCGCGCCCCCGCGGAACAGCCCGCTGGCCACACTGATCGGCGCGGCGTCGCGCACGCTGCGAAACGCCGCGGATTCCGGCAGATAAACCCCCAGCAGCGGCACGATCAGCAACGGCACGATACCGCCGACGTAGAACACCACTTGCCAGCCGCCGGCCAGTTGCGCAATGCCAATGCTGGCCGCCAGCGCCGCGCCCAGGGGCACGCCGCAATACATCAGGCTCACGGCGCTGCCACGCAGGCGCGGGCCAGCCACTTCACTGGTCAGCGCGATCAGGTTAGGCAGTGCCGCGCCCAGGCCGACGCCTGTGAGGCAGCGCGCAACCAGCAGGCTGTTGAAGTCCCAGGCCATGGTCGTGACCAGCGAGAACAATCCGAATAGGGCCACCGAGGCCATCAACACCCGTTTGCGGCCAATGCGATCAGCCAGCAAACCGCCGAGAAACGCTCCGGGCAGCAGGCCGAAAATGCCGGCGCTGAAGACCCAGCCCATGTGTAGTTTGTCCAGTTGGAACGCTGCCGCCATGCCTTGGGCGGCGATGCCCGAGGCTTGCAGGTCGAGGCCTTCCATCAGGGCGACGAGGAAGCACAGACCAATGGTCCGCGCCATGTACAACGGTGTCAGCACGTTTAGCGATGTCATGGGAAATACCCGTTTTATTGTTGTAATGGGCACAGCAAAACCGTCCGGCCGCTGCGTGGGCGACCGGACGGGGGGATGCACGGTTCAGCGTTTGAGCAGGTCCAGCGCGACGTCGACGATCATGTCTTCCTGACCACCGACCATGCGGCGTTTGCCCAGCTCGACGAGGATGTCCACGGTCTTCAAACCGTACTTGGCCGCAGCGATTTCGGCATGGCGCAGGAAGCTCGAATAGACCCCGGCATACCCCAGCGCCAGGGATTCGCGGTCGACCCGCACCGGCCGGTCCTGCAACGGCCGCACGATGTCGTCCGCTGCGTCCATCAAGGTGTAGAGGTCGGTGCCGTGGTTCCAGCCCAGGCGTTCGGCGGCGGCGATGAACACTTCCAGCGGCGCGTTGCCGGCCCCGGCGCCCATGCCGGCGAGGCTGGCGTCGATGCGGTCGCAGCCTTCCTCGACCGCGGTGATCGAGTTGGCCACGCCGAGCGAGAGGTTGTGGTGGGCGTGCATGCCGGTTTCGGTTTCCGGCTTGAGCACGGCCTTGAACGCACGGAAGCGATCACGGATGTCCTGCATGTTCATCGCGCCACCGGAGTCGGCCATGTACACGCAGGTGGCGCCGTAGTTTTCCATCAGCTTGGCCTGGGCGGCGAGCTGCTCGGCCGGGATCATGTGGCTCATCATCAGGAAACCGACGGTGTCCATGCCCAGTTCACGGGCGTATTCGATGTGCTGTCTGGAGACGTCGGCCTCGGTGCAATGGGTGGCGATCCGCACCACGCGGGCACCGGCGTTGTAGGCCGCCTTGAGGTCATGCACGGTGCCGATGCCGGGCAGCAACAGCGTGGTGATCTTGGCGTGGCTGATCACGTCGGCGGCGGCTTCGATCCATTCCAGGTCGGTGTGCGCGGCGAAGCCGTAGTTGAAGCTCGAGCCTTGCAGGCCGTCGCCGTGGGCGACTTCGATCGAGTCGACCTTGGCCTTGTCCAGGGCACGGGCGATGTCCTGCACGTTTTGCAGGGAATACTGATGACGCACCGCATGGCTGCCGTCGCGCAGGGTCACGTCGGAGATGTAGATTTTCTTACCGTTCATGTCGCTCTCCTCAGGCCTGTTGCATCGACTGCGCCATGCGCTCGGCGGTAGCCAAGGCTGCGGAGGTCATGATGTCGAGGTTGCCAGCGTAGGCCGGCAGGTAATGGGCGGCGCCTTCGACTTCGAGGAACACCGAGGTTTTCAGGCCGGAGAATTTGCCCAGGCCGGGGATGTTCAGCGGCGCATCTGCCGGGATCACGTCGAACTGCACGTTTTGCTTGAGGCGATAGCCCGGCACATAAGCCTGCACGGCCGCCGCCATTTCGACGATAGAGGCTTCGACCAGCGCCTGATCCGCCGCTTCGGACAGCACAAACACCGTGTCGCGCATGATCAACGGCGGCTCGGCCGGGTTCATCACGATGATCGCCTTGCCCTTGGCCGCGCCGCCGATGACTTCGATGGCCTTGGACGTGGTTTCGGTGAATTCGTCGATGTTGGCGCGGGTGCCGGGCCCGGCGGATTTACTCGCGATCGAGGCGACGATCTCGGCGTAATGCACCTTGGCCACGCGCGACACCGCGGCGACCATCGGGATAGTCGCCTGGCCGCCGCAGGTGACCATGTTGACGTTGAGCTGATCGAGGTTCTGCTCCAGGTTCACCACCGGCACGCAGTACGGGCCGATGGCTGCCGGTGTCAGGTCGATCAGGCGGATGCCGGGCTTGATCGCGCGCAGGAACGCATCGTTCTGCACATGCGCGCCGGCCGAGGTGGCATCGAAGACGAAGTCGATGTGCTGGAACACGTCCATGCGGGTCAGGCCTTCGACGCCTTCGTGGGTGGTAGCCACGCCCATGCGCTGGGCGCGGGCGAGGCCGTCGGAGGCCGGGTCGATGCCGACCATGACCGCCATTTCCAGGTGTTTGGCGTTGCGCAGGATCTTGATCATCAGGTCGGTGCCGATGTTGCCGGAACCGATGATGGCGACTTTGAGTTTATTCATTGTTATTGCCTCATATGCACGCAAGTCGCCGATTACTCGGCGCGACTGTCTACCGAGAAGTTCACGCCGACCCGGCCGATGCCGTCGATCTCGGCCTCGAACCGATCACCGGCAGCGACCGCCACCATCGGCCCCAGCGCGCCGGTGAGAATGATGTCGCCGGCCCGCAGCGGATCGCCCAGGCGCGCCATGGCGCAGGCCAGCCAGACCGCCGCATTGAGCGGGTGACCAAGGCATTCGGCGCCACTGCCGCTGGACACTTCTTCAGCGTTGCGGGTCATCCGCATGCTGGCCTGGCGCAGGTCGAGCCCATCGAGACGTCGAGCCGGGCCGCCGAGTACGAAGCAGCCGCTGGACGCGTTGTCAGCCACGGTATCGACGAAGCGGATGTTCCAGCCCTGGATGCGACTGCCGACGATTTCCAGGGCCGGCACGACCCAGCCGGTGGCCGCCATCACGTCGGCGAATGTGGTGTCGGCGCGGGGCAGGTCGCGTTCGAGGATCAGCGCGATTTCAGCCTCGATCTTCGGTTGCAGTACGCGGCCGCTCGGCACGGTGGCGTTGTCGCCGTAGCACATGTCGGCAAACAGGGTGCCGAAGTCCGGCTGGTCCACGCCCAGCTGGGCCTGGACCTTGGGGTTGGTCAGGCCGATCTTGCGCCCGACCACGCGGCGCCCGTTGGCCACGCCGTGGTCGACGTTGAGGCGCTGGATGGCATACGCGGCGGCGTTGTCTGCACCGATCCGCTCGCGCAGCGGCCCGATGGCTTCGCCGTGGTCTTCGGCCTGGCGCAGGTCGGCGGCGAGTTGTTGCAGGGTGTCTTGAGTCAGCGTCATGTCAGCCTCGATGATCAGTGGGTCAGGAAGTCCAGGACCATGCGGTTGAACTTCTCGGCGTGTTCCCACTGCGCCCAGTGGCCGCAACGGTTGAACACGTGCAACTGTGCCCGGGGCAGGCCGGCCAGCAGGCGCAAGCCGGTGTCCATCGGCACGAAGCGGTCCTCGCGGCCCCAGACGAGCAGGGTGTCGGCGCTGATTTCGTGCAGGCGGTGGCTGAAATCCGGAAATTGCTTGGGGTTGAGCGTGCTGCTCTTGACGAAGTTGTCCAGGTGATCGCGGCGCGACAGGATGTTGTCCAGGCGGGTCTGGAACAGCTCGTCGGTGAGGCCGCTGGCGTCGAAAACGAAGACATTCATCATCTTCTTCAGGTTCTCGATGGTCGGGTCGCGGTACAGCGCGCCGATCAGTTTGATGCCTTCGGTGGGCTGCGGCACGAAGGCACTCGGGCCGCCGGTGCCGCCGCCCATCAGGATCAGCTTGCCGATCCGCTCAGGGTATTCCAGGGCGAAGGCGACGGTGCTGTGGGCCCCCATCGAATTGCCGATGATGTGCACGCGCTCCAGCCCCAGCACATCGAGCAGGCCCTTGAGCGCTTGGGCATTGAGGTTCGAGCGCGAGCCTTCGCTGACGATCGTGTCGCTTTTGCTCCAGCCGGGGCAATCCATCAGGATCACGCGAAAACCGGCATTCACCAGCGGCTCGATATTGCGATTGAAGTTGGCCCAGCCGCTCGCGCCCGGCCCGGAGCCGTGCAGCATGACCACGGTGTCGGCGCCTTCGCCAAGGTCGTTGTAGTGCAGTTGCAGGTCCAGGTCGCCTTCCTTGATACGGGCAAAGCGGCTGGTGGAGGCTTCACTGAAAGCAGTGGCAGTCATGGCAGTGTTCCTTGAATTCATGGGTGAGGGGGCAGCGGCTGTGCGCCAAGCGCACCGAAACCTGCGATCCACTCGGGAATCGGGCGGTAGTAGCGGCCTTCGGTCTGATACGGGCCGAAGGCACTCAGGGCCGCGAAGGCGGCGACCCAGGTTTTGACTTCATGGGTCGACTTGCCGGCCAGCGCCGACAACGCGTCATTGCCCAAGCTGTCGAGGTCGCGCATGCGGCCCTGTTCGAGGCTGTCGAGAAACTGCTGATCCCAGGCCGGGTTCAGCGGGTGCAGGCTGTTCGGGTCTTCGACGAAAGCGCGGGCGGCTTGAATCACCCGGTTCTGGCGGGCCTGTCGTTCATCGGCGGGGAGCTGACGCCCGCTGCCCATCAGACGGTCTGCCATGCGTGCGTCGACCTTGGCCAGTTCCGGTACCGGTGGCTGATGGGACAAGCCACCGGAAGCGAGGAACAGCACACGTTTATCCAGCGCTTTGGCCCATTGGCCGATCGCTTCACCCAGCAGTCGGGCGCGTTTGAAACTCGGCAGCGGTACGGCCACCGAGTTGATAAACACCGGAATCACCGGGCAGCGCTGCAAGCCGCCGAGCAACAGTTCCAACGGTTGCGCGAACCCATGGTCGACCTGCATGCGATACGACACCGCGGCATCGACACCGGCATCCAGCACCGCCTGGGCGCAGGATTCGGCCAGCGCTTTGGGCACGTCGAGCGGGCCGGCGGCGGTGTCGAAATCGCCAATCGCGTGGGCCGCCATGCCGATGCAAAAGGCCGGCATCACGTCGTAGAAAAAGCCGTTGTAATGGTCGGGAGCGAACAGCACCACCAGCTGCGGGTCGAAGCGGGCGATGCGCTCGCGCGCGGCGTCGATCACGCCGTCGACTTCAGCCAACACATGCGGCGCCGGATCGACGTAGCCCACCAACGGCGTATGAGACAAACAATGCACAAAGGCGCTCATGTCACGCGACCTTGCTGACAACAGCGTTCGCCGAGGTCGGTGGCACGGCTTTGAGCGCCCGGGCCAGGTCATCGCAGGCCTGGCCGACGGTTTGCGGGATGGCCAGGCCGGCGAGGAAGCGGTCCGGACGCACCAGGGCGATGGACGAGGTGCCGAGCGCGAACCATTCTTTCAAGCGCCCGCTGCTGTCACCCACGCGGATCACGTCTTGGCCGGCATCGCTCGGTACTCGCAGCTGGACGTCCGGCAACACTTGGATGAAGCGCGTGCCCAGGGCTTTCCAATGGGCGATTTGCGTGGCCGACAGGCCCCAGGTCGGATCGCAGCCCCAGGCGATGATCGCAAAGTTGTCGCCAATCACTTCGTCCAGCAGCACGGTGGTGCCGGCGTCGGTCAAGACCTTTGGCTGAATGAACATCTTGCCCACCGGCGAGCCTTTTGCAGTCGGCACGATCAACGCGCCCCGGGTGTATTGCGGCATCGGTTTGAAGCGCATTTCCACGAAGTAACGCTTGACCGGCGGCAGGTAGTTGAGCAACCACGACACCCCATCGCGCAGGGTGCCTTGCCAGCGTTTCGGCGGCGCCAATACGTGGCCGGCGAGTACGGAGAGGTTGATCATCGCCTTGGCGTGGTCGCGGCGTTCCTGTTCGTAGCTGTCGAGCAGGCTGTCGGCGGCCAGGCCCTTGATCACCAGCGCGAGTTTCCACGCCAGGTTCAAGGCATCGCGCATGCCGCTGTTGTAACCCTGGCCTTGCCATACCGGCATGATGTGCGCGGCATCGCCGGCCAGCAGCACCCGGCCCTGGCGGAACCGCCCGGCCAGACGCGCGTTATGGGTATAGACGCGGCTGCGGATCAGCTCGATGCGGTCGGGGTTGGGCAAGACTTTGCTCAGCAGCTTGCGCAGGTTCTCGGGCTTGCTCAGCTCGGTCTCGGTTTCGCCGGGCATCACCATGAACTCGAAACGACGCACGCCGTGGGGCAGGGCGGCGGACACGTAAGGACGCACCGGGTCGCAGCACAGATAGACATGGGGCGTGGCCAGCGGGTCGTTGGCGATGTCGACCACGATCCACTGATTGGGCGCGGTCTTGCCTTCGAAACTGATGTCCAGGCTGCGCCGCACCAGGCTGTTGCCACCGTCGCAACCGATCAGGTAACGGGCATTCAGGCGTTCGCTGCGGCCATGCTGATCCTTGAGGTTGAGCACCACCGCGCTGTCGCTTTGTTCAAAGCTGTCTAGCTCGCGACTGAACAGCACCTTGACGTTGCTGAAGCGCTGCAGGCCGTCGAACAGCACGCGGTCGGCCAAAGGTTGAATGAACGCGTTGCGGCGGGACCAGCCGAACTCGTCGGTTTTCGGTTGGATATCGGCAAAGCAGCGACCCTTGGGGGTCAGGAAACGCATGGCGTGCCAGGGCGTGGTATGCGGCAGCACCTTGTCCGCCAGACCGACGGCCTGGAATGTGCGCAGGCTTTCATCGTCCAGGCCGATGGCGCGGGGGTAGTCGATCAGGGTGTCGAGCTTTTCCACCAAGGTGACGTTTACGCCACGTTGCCCCAGGTAATTGGCGATCATCAAGCCGACAGGGCCGGCGCCGACGATGGCAACGTCGGCGGTCAGCTCCAATGTGGAAGGAGCGGGTGCAAGACTCATGGGTATCTCCGTACAGCGTTTTTGGATTTCTTGTGGGGCGCAGTATGGAAATCACGAGGCTGGTGGACAACGAAAACCCCTGCTAGTGTGCACTAGGTGCACAGCGTTGATTTGAAACGATAATGGAGCGGCCATGAGCGAAACAGAATACAAAACCGTTCGTGGGTTGATGCGGGGTTTGGCCCTGATCAATGGCTTGAATCGTTTCGACGGCGGGGCCAGCACGGCGCAGTTGGCCGAGCAAAGCGGGCTGCACCGGACCACGGTTCGCCGGCTGCTGGAGACCTTGCAGGCCGAGGGTTATGTGCGCCGCAGCGAGTCGGATGACAGCTATCGCCTGACGCTGAAAGTCCGTGAACTGAGCGAGGGATTTCGCGACGAGCAATGGATTTCGTCGATTGCCGCACCGCTGCTCGGCGAGCTGCTGCAACAAGTGGTCTGGCCCACCGACCTGTGTACGCTGGACGGCGACGCCATGGTGATACGCGAGACCACGCATCGCTTCAGTCGCCTGTCGTTTCACCGCTCCATGGTCGGCCGGCGTTTACCCTTGCTCATGACCGCCATCGGGCGCGCGTACTTCGCGTTCTGCCCGCCGGCCGAGCGCGAAGAGCTGATCGAGTTGTTGATCAGCCGCGACGATGAACAGTCGGCGCTGGCGGCGGATCGCGGCTTTGTCGATCGGTTGGTCGAGCACACCCTCGGCAAGGGCTACGGCGAAAACAATTCCCACTGGGGCCTTGAGCGTAAAATCGCTGCGATTGCGATTCCGATCAGGCACGAGGAGCGGGTGATGGGCTGCCTGAATCTGGTCTACATCGCCAAGGCGATGTCAGTTGAGGAAGCCGCCCGCCGCTATCTGCCGGCCATGCAGGGCGTGGTGGAAAAAATCAGAACGCAATTGGCGGAGTGCTGATGCTTGGTTGTGTGGCGCTCTAATCGGCCGGCGAGGCTTTTTCCGCCGCCTCATTGATCAGCACCATACTCTGCGGCGAAGACAGCGCCACGCCGAGTTCGCGCAGGCGCCCGAGGACGGTGAACAGCAGGTCGCTGCGGGCTGTTCCCACCGAGCGCGGGCTGTTGACGTAACCGCTGACGCCGATGACCAATCCGTTGGCGGTCAGGTCCTTGAACGTCACCGACGGCGCCGGCGTGTCCAGTACGTCTTCGTGTTCGGTGAATGCCGTCAACAGCAGTTCGCGGATCTGCAGCACATCGGTTTCCAGCGGCAGGGTCAGGGTGATGCCGACCACGCCCAGCGCATTGCCCATGGTCACGTTGCGCACGTTCTGGGTGATGAACTGCGAGTTGGGCACGATCACCGTTGAGCGATCGGACATCTGGATTTCCGTGGCGCGCACGTTGATGCGGCGGATATCGCCTTCGACGCCCGCGAGGCTGACCCAATCGCCGACTTTGACCGGGCGTTCGGTGAGCAGGATCAGGCCGGAGATGAAGTTCTGCACGATCGCCTGCAGGCCGAAACCGATGCCCACCGACAGCGCACTGACCACCCAGGTCAAGTTGGTCAGGCTGATATTCAGCGTGGACATCACCACCACCGCGACCAGCACGAAGCCGATGTAACCCACCAGGGTCACCAGCGAGGCGCGCATGCCGGCGTCCATGTTGGTTTCCGGCAGCAGCCGTTCGCCGAGCCAGTTCTTGAGCACGCGCACGCCGAACAGGCCGATCGCGAGCAGGACAAGGGCCAGCAGAATATCGCCGGGCGCGATGTTCAGGTTGCCCAGCGGCTTGCTGCCCAGGTCGAGTTGCGTCAGCCCCGCCAGCAGCTCGCCCGGGCTGGAGCCGGAGGGCAGGAACGCCAACAGCACTGCGGTGAACATCAGCAGGGTGCGGCCCACGCCCGCGAGTATCGTGCTGGCCTGAGCCTGGTGGCGTTCGGACAGGCCCAGGGCCGAGCCGAGCGCCAGGCCGCCAGGCTGTTTCGGCGAGAGCAGGGTCTCGCAGAGGTCGCCGAAGCAGGCGATCAGCAGATAAGCCGTCGCCGCGACCACGCTCATCCACAGCAGTTTGACGGTGAGGAAGTAAGCCAGGGTCAGGTAGCCGCTCAACAGCGCCAGCAGGGCGATCCCGATCCAGGTCCCGGCGACAAACGGAATCAGCCCGGCGATGCCGCTCATGCGTTCAAGCGCGTATCGGCGGCGGGTGCGGCGGTAACGCAGCAGGCCGAAGAAGAACACCAGCGCGATGGCCAGCGCGGTCAGGCCGTTCACCGCCGCGGTCAGTGCCAGGCTGCTGGCGATGACGCTGTTGATGCGTTCCTGGGTGCCGATCAGCATCAAGGCCAGGCCCATCAGCACGGGGAAGGGGGCCAGGGCGACGGCGATCTGGTCGGGGATCTGGGGCAGGCGCCAGGACGGATGCGCGCGCATCAACAGGGCGCGACCGAGGCCGACAATGAAGGCGCAGAACACCACCAGGGTCTGCAATTGATCGAGCAGCGTGAGCATGTCGGCGCTGGGCACGGTGTCGCGTAGCACGCCCCAGCGCAGCAGCGTGGCGGCCAGGCTGATGGTCAGCACGGTGGCCAGCCCCACCGCCAGCGCCAGCGCACTGCGACGCAGGCGGCCTTCGGGGATCCAGCGCACCGTCAGCCGGACCAGCGTGTGCTCCAACACCCGTCGTCCCGTCACCCAGACCAGCAGCGCACTGAACAGCATGCTCACGAAAAACCAGCGGTTTCCCGGCGCCACGGCGGTGTCCGTCACGCTGCGTACATCGGCGTACAGGCCGCGTAAACGGCTGAGATCGTCGTCGGTCGGGCGGATGATGTTGGACCAGAACACCACACTGATCGGGCTCGCCGAGCGGGTGCTGATCTGTGAGTCGAAGAGGCTGCGGCGCAGGCTGAAGATCTGCGCGGCCATGTCGCTGGCGGATTGGCTCAGGCTGCTGGCCTGGCGCTGCTCGTTGAGCAGGGTGTTCTTCTGCCGGGTCAATGCGCTGCGTTGTTGGGTCAGGCTGGGAGGCTCATTGACCTGTACCGGGCCAAGCACGTTGAGCTGGTCATCCAGGTGTTCAAGATCGAGGATTTGTTTGGCGGCCAGGGTGTCGGCCTGTTTTTGCACCTGCAAGGCGGCCTGGCGCAAGGTCGAGAGCAGGTCGTCGTTGGCGCTGCCCGTGACTTTCTGGCGGATCAGGTCGAGTTGGTCGTTGAGGTCTTGCACACTGGCGTCTTCAGCCAGCAGCGGCACACTGCGCGGGTCGCTGATCGGCGAAGGCGCAGCCTGCGCGAGGCTGGGCAACGTAGCGCACAGCATCAGCAGGGCGAACAGCCCGGTGAAAAAACGGCTCGTGGTGACTCGATGCATGCGCCTTGCCCTTTGACGGTTACCCAAATGCCTAAGCGTCACCACTCTATGAGGCGAAGGCAAGCCATTCGTGCGAATTTTTTGGGGAGGCACGGCGGCAACGATGCGCGTCGTCAGGCGGCGGCACAAGATTGTTTAAACCTTCTGCCTCAGCGCTATGTCGATAGCTGGACATACTTCGCCAACTGAGGCAACGCCAATGATAGGAGTCGTGATACCCGCCCATAATGAAGAGCGGCAGATCAGCGAGTGCCTCGCTTCTGTGCGGCTCGCCAGTGAACATCCCGCGCTTGACGGCCGCCCGGTTGAGATACTCGTGGTTCTGGATGACTGCTCCGACCGCACCGACGCGTTGGCGGCGGCCCACGGTGCGGCGACACTCGACGTGCGTTTTCAGAATGTGGGCAAGGCCAGAGCCGTCGGCGCCGAGACGTTGCTCAAGCGCGGCGTGCAGTGGCTTGCCTTCACGGATGCAGACACGCGGGTTCCCCAGGATTGGCTGGTGCGCCAGCTCGGGTTTGGCGCTGACGCGGTGTGCGGCACCGTCGAGGTCGACAGCTGGAACGAGCACGGCGAACGGGTGCGTGCGCAATACCTGGAGCGCTACCGATTCATCGAAAACCACCGCCACATCCATGGGGCAAACCTTGGGTTGAGTGCCGAGGCCTATCGCACCGCCGGTGGGTTTCAGCACCTGGCCGCCGATGAAGACGTCCGCCTGGTGGCCGACCTTGAACGGACCGGCGCGCGGATCGCCTGGACGGCCACCATTCCGGTGATTACCAGCGCGCGTCGGGACTACAAGTGCCAGGGCGGGTTTGGCGAATACCTGGCTTCGCTGATCCCGCCGTCCGCTCACACCGAAGCCGATTCCCCCTGCACCTGAGCCCCGTGCGTGGATTGCCTGGAAGCGATTGACGGAAAATACGCTAAAGTCCATTATGGATTTATAAGTACAAAAAAACCTGCCTGACTTTTTCTTCAATCTTGCCAAATCGACAATAACTTGCGAGACCACGACCATGAAGAAACGCTCCCTCATCACCGCCCTGGCCCTGAGCCTGTTCGCTTGCGGCCACGCCCTGGCCGCCGAGAAAACCCTGCGCATCGGCATCGAGGCGGCTTACCCGCCGTTCGCATCGAAGACCCAGGAAGGCACAATCGTCGGGTTCGACTATGACATCGGCAACGCTTTGTGCGCGCAGATGAAAGTCAAGTGTGTGTGGGTCGAAGGCGAGTTCGATGGGCTGATTCCTTCGCTGAAAGTGAAGAAAATCGACATGGCCTTGTCGTCCATGACCATCAACGAAGACCGCAAGAAGTCGGTGGATTTCACCCACAAGTATTACTTCACCTCATCGCGTCTGGTGATGAAGGACGGCGCGGTGGTGGACGACCAGTACGCCAGCCTCAAAGGCAAGACCGTCGGCGTGCAGCGGGCCACGACTACCGACCGGTATGCCACCGAGGTGTTCGAACCCAAGGGCATCAACGTCAAGCGCTACAGCAATAACGAAGAAATCTACATGGACCTGGCGGCGGGGCGCCTGGATGCGATCTTTGCCGACACCATCCCCCTGAGTGACTTCCTGTCGCTGCCGCGAGGCCAGGGTTATGCGTTTGTCGGGCCGGAACTCAAAGACCCGAAATACGTGGGCGAGGGCGCCGGCATTGCGGTGCGCAAGGGCAATAGCGCGTTGGTCAGTGAGTTGAATGCGGCCATCGACGGCATCCGCGCCAATGGCGAGTACCAGAAGATTTCCGCGCAGTACTTCAAGTCCGATATCTACGGCGACTGATGCTGAATACGCACTTGAAAACGCTGTAGGTCAGTGTGAGAGCTGTCGAGCCCTGGCAAGCCCGCTCTCACATTCGATCGCGGCTGCCGGCTTCAGCCCTTCAGTTCCTTCAAGTGCTTGTAGACCGTTGCCCGCCCCATGCCCAACACATTGGCCACGTAGTTCGAGGCGCTCTTGCCCTTGAACGCGCCTTCGGCGTGCAGCGCCAGCACCAGCTCGCGCTTGTGGTCGCGGGTCAGCAGGTTCAGGCTCAACTGGCGTTCGCGCAGCCAGGCGTGCAAGAAAGTGTTGATCCGTTCCTGCCAGTCATCGCGAAACAGTGAGTCCGGTTGCGGGATCAGTTTGCTGGGTGACAGAAACAGGTCCAGCGCCGCCTTGGCGTTTTCGAATAGCGAGATATTCAGGTTGATGCACAGCACGGCCAGCGGGCGACCCTTGTGGTCGCGCAGCACGGTGCTCAGGCTGCGGATTTTCTGGCCGTCCCAGTTGAGCTTTTCGTAGGGGCCGATATTCACTTCGCGGATGTCGTCGCTCAGCATGTCTTCCAGCGCCGAATCGTCACCGATGGCCCGTTTCGACAGGTTGTTGGCGATGTAGTCGACCTTTTGCGTGCGCAGGTCGTGCAGCACCACTTCGGCGTGGGGGAAGAACAACGTGGCGATCGCATCGGCGATCGCACGGAAGTTCTGCAGGACCTTGTCTTGTTCAGCGGTGTTCATCAATGCGGCTCCAGGCGTTCGGGGGAGAGCATACCAGCGTCCAGGCCGAACCGCGTCAGTGGCTCCGGTAGCGCCGCGCCGCGCACCAAGGCCGCGCTGGCCTGGCCCATCGCGGGCGAGGTCTGGATGCCGTACCCGCCCTGTGCCGCCACCCAGAACAGCCCGGCCACCCGCGGATCGAAGCCGGACAGCAAATCACCGTCGTGGACAAAACTGCGCAGGCCTGCCCAGGTGCGGGTCGGGCGGCGGATGGTCAGGGTGGTGGCTTCTTCGATCTGGTGGATCCCCATGGCGATGTCCAGTTCTTCGGGCTGGATGTCCTGGGGTTCCACCGGGTCGGCGTTGGCCGGCGAACCGAGGAACATGCCGGCATCGGGTTTCATGTAGAACGCTTCGTCGAGGGCCACCAGCATCGGCCAGGCGTGGCTGTCCACGCCTTCGGGGCCGGCGAAGATGAACGCCGAACGACGCTTGGGTTGCAGGCCGACGGACGCGGCGCCGGCCAGCCCGCCGATATGGTCGGCCCACGCGCCGGCAGCGTTGATGATGATCGGCGCGGTGCAGGTTTCATGCTGGGTTTGTACGTGCCACAGGCCGTCGGCAGTGCGGCTCAGGCCCAGCACGTGGCTGTCGGTCCGCACTTCGCCGTGGTTGCGGCGGATGCCGCGCAGGTAGCCTTGGTGCAGGGCGTCGGTGTCGATGTCGCTGGCGGTCGGGTCGTAGATCGCCCCGTAGACTTTGTCGCGCCGCAGGATCGGCAAGCGTGCACAGGCTTCGTCGGCACTCAGTCGTTCGACCTGCGACACGGTGGCCTTGGCGCTGAGGTATTGCTTGTCCAGCTCGGCCGGGTCGCCGCTGAAGTCCACAGTCATCTCGCCCCGGGGCGTGAGCAGCGGGTGTTCGCAGAAACCGGCGGGCGGGTTGTCGAAAAACGCCCGGCTGGCCAGGGTCAGTGCGCGCACTTGCGGGGTGCCGTAGGCGGCGCTGTAGAGCGCGGCCGAACGCCCGGTCGAGTGATAGCCGGGGTGGGCCTCACGCTCCAGTACCAGTACCTTGCCGTGGGGCGACAGCCAGAAACCCGTGGACGCGCCGGCAATCCCGCCGCCGATGATGATGAAGTCTGCGTGGCTCATGAACATCTCCTGAAGGTGGGGTTAGCGCTGCAGCTGGTACAGCGCGTTAGCCAGTGCAATGTCTTCCAGACCCAGCCCGATGGACCGGAAAAACACCGGGCACTGGTAGTCCGGGCGCTGCGCCATGTCACTGAGTAGCTCGGGCAGGTCGCCCATCACCGCGCGTTTGTCCCAGCCGTGCTGTTCGCTGGCGATCAGCATTTCGCCGGCCGCGTCCGGAGTGGTCTGGCGATAGTCGCAGAATACCTGCATCGCGTTAAGGCTGTGGGGCGGCACTTCATGGGCGCGGGGCGCATTGGTGCTGATCGAAGTGATCAGCGCCGGTTTGCTCAGGTGCGCCGGGTCGAGCACCGGGCCGGCCGACGAGGTACACAGCATGATCACGTCGGCATCCGCCACGGCCGCCGCGCAGCTGTCGGCGATGCTCAGGCGTGGGTCGAGGCCGGTGAGCTGCGCGAGGGTGGCGGGGCTGGCGCTGGCCAGGCTCGGTGAAAACAGGCTGATGTGCTGCCAGTCCCGCAGGTTTTGCACGTAGCGCAAGTGCGCCTGGGCGACCTTGCCGCCGCCGATGATCGCCAGGCGCCGGGCGGCCAATGGCGCCAGGGCGTCCACCGCGAGGGCCGTGGTGGCGGCGGTGCGTGCGGTGGTCAGTTCATGGGCATCGCACAGCAGCAACGGTTGGCCGCTGTGCATCGACATCAACAGCGTCCAGGCCGTCACCAATGGCCCTTGCTCCCCTACGATGTACGGCGAAGTCTTGACCCCGTACACGCCGTCCTCGGCCAGCACGCCCAGGTAGTTGATGAAGTCGCCGGCGCCCTTCGGAAACGCCACTAACTGTTGCGGCGGTTGCACCGCCAGCCCGGCGGCGAGGTCGCGGAACAGCTTGTGCAGGATCTGGGGCACGTCGATCTGAGCGAGTAACTCGCGCGCTTGGGCCTGCTGGATGACATGGGGCGTGCTGGACATGGGGAACTCCGCTGTAAACTAATTTGTCCATTATGGACTTTTAGTCGTTGCGAGCAATATCCCGGCGAAAAAAATACGTTCAAGCTAGCAGCCCCCACATCTATGTAGGTCACCTGTTCGCCACGCCTCAAGTACGTTTCGGCACCACTCCTGTTGCCACCCGGACGTTCGACCATGCTGACCCGCTGCATCTTCCCCCTCGTGTTACTGCTGTTGCCTTGCCTTACCGGCCTCACCCACGCCAGAGACCTGGCCGAGGGACTGAACGATGACAGCGCCTCCCTGGCGCTGCAGAACCACGACCAGCGTTACGCGCTGTGGTCCGGTATCGGTTTGTTGAAAAATGCGATCGGCCAAACCTGCAACGCGGTGCTGCTGGACACCCGCAACCGCCAGAGCAAGGCCGTCGGCTCGGCGTATGTCTTGACCAGTGGGCATTGCGTGTACTTCAGCTTCGGCACGGCCCATGTCAACCAAGCCATCGAGGCGAGCATCACGTTCAATTATTTCCACGACACGCCGGCGCAACAGCGCACGTTTCGCATTAAAACGGCACATTGGACCAGCATGGTCGGCACTGATCTGGCAGTGCTCGAACTGGATACCTCACTTGCCGGGCTGATCACCGACGGCATCATGCCGCTCAAGCTCGCCACCCATCAAAGTACCGGGGAACGTGAGGTCGTAAATGTCGGTTCGCCGAGCGGGTTTCGCCAGAAGGGCTTGCGTATGAGTGCCTGCAAGGAAACCGCGACCAACAGCTTTGTCGAGCATCCCGGGGTGTTTCCCGGTGCCCTGAAAAACCGCTGCAATGACCTGCAGTACGGCAGTTCCGGCAGCCCGATGCTGGACCGGCATACCAATGAAGTCACCGGCATTGTCAGCAAAGTCGCGGCGGTCATTAAAAAAGACATCCTCAACAACTGCCAGAACGTCTCGGCGTGTGAAGCGGCCAAGTTCAACTACAGCTATCCCGCCAACGACCTGCACCGTTGTTTTGTCGAGGGCCAATTCTCGAACGATACGCCTGCTTGCCAGCTCAAAGCCGTCGATATCCACCTTGAGGAACCCTGGAAGCTCAACCCCTATGTGCATATGCAACTGGGCGAATTCGGGCAGAGTGTGCAGCCCACCTGGAACATCAGGTTCTCGATCCAGGACCCGTTCTATCGCTTCAAGGCTGTGCGCAACGTCAATGAATGCAGGCTGCCCAATGGTTATCAACGTGCCATTGCGTCAACCCAGGGCTACATCAATCAGGCCATCGGCCCGGCGCTGGGGGCGTATGTGCTGTGCATCATCGGCGTCCAAACCGCCGGCGAGCCGTTGACACCGGCCTTGCTGCACAATGCGTTCACCCACTCGGTGTTCTTGACCGACCCGGCGCCGGTCCCGCGCATCGGCCTGAACTACAGCGTCAACTGGGACGACCCGCAAACCGCCTTCAGCCACCATTACTTCTATGTGGACACCTCGGCGGAAGCTGCCTGCCGTGACAATGACGACGTCCGCTACATCCTCGCCACGGGCGGAACGAGTTACCCGCTCTCGCAACTGCCCGTCACCCTGTGCAGCTTTGCGCGTAACCCGGCGGGGCAACCTTCGGCGGTACGCACGGATGTGATCGAGCGATCCGCCTACCTGCCGCCCACCCAAACGCGCCAGCCGGCAGCGGCTCAGCGATGAAGCGGTCAACCCGTGACACGAAAGCCTCCGGAGAGTTTTTCCTTCAGATAACCCACCAATGCACTTACGGACTTGGGTACATGGGGCGAGTAGGGCCGTATCAAGTAAATCTCATCGGCAAACGCGCCCTTGAGCGTCCAGCCCTTGAGCACCTGCACCAGTGTGCCGCCGGCCAGCGCCGCATGGGCGCTGAAATCCGGGAGCAGGGCGATGCCCAGGTGATTGAGTGCCGAGTCGCGCAAGGCTTCGCTGTTGTTGGTCGAGAAGCTCCCGGCGATCGGCACGGTGACCCGTTCGAGGGTTTTGCCGCCGCGCTCGAAGGTCCAGGCGGGCTGCTCGGTGCCGCGCGGGTAGTAGAGGCAGTTATGCGCGCTGAGTTCGCCGGGGCTGCGCGGTTCGCCGTGGCGTTGCAGGTAGTCGCGGGTGGCGACCAGCACCGAGGTGGTGTCGCACAGCTTCCATGCGACGTGGGTTTCCGGCACCTGAAAACCGTGGCGCACCGCCAGGTCGTAGCCTTCGGCGGCCAGTGAACTCAAGGCATCCGACACCTCCAGCTGGACCCGCACCTGCGGGTACAGTTGCAGGAAGGCCGACAGGTGCGGCACCAGTTGCTGCCGGGCGAACGCGACCGGCGCGGTCAAGCGCACCAGGCCGCGGATTTCCCCGGCGGCGTCGCGCACCGAAGAAAAACTGCGGGCGATCTGTTCGTAGGCGCTGCGCACGTCCCGCGTCAGTGACTGCCCGGCGTCGGTCAGGCGCACGCTGCGGGTGGTGCGGGTGACCAGGCGCGTGCCGGTGGCTTTTTCCAGGTCGCTGATGCGCTGGCTGACCGCCGACTTGCTCACCCCCAGGCGCGCCGCGGCGGCGGTGTAGGTGCCGTGTTCTTCCAGCACCGAGAGCCAGTGAATGTGGCTCCACAGCCCTTCGATCTCAGACTTTTCCATGAGATTATTGTTCGCCTATAAGGACAATAAGTTCTGGATTCTGCTCTGGTTCGGAACAAATCGAAAGCCTATCGTGTGTCCCACCGCTACCCACCTGGGACCTACTGCCATGACCAGCACCATCGAGCACTACATCAACGACCAGCGCGTGAGCCGCGATGATCGCTATCAGGACGTCTACAACCCGGCCACCGGCGCCGTGACCGGGCGCGTCGCCCTGGCCAGCCGCCAGACCGTCGGCGAAGCCGTCGCCGCTGCCCAAGCCGCCTTCGCCAGTTGGGCCGATACCCCGCCGATCCGCCGCGCCCGCGTATTGTTCGAATACCTGCACCTGCTGCGCGAACGCAAGGACGACCTGGCGCGCATCATCGTCGCCGAACACGGCAAGGTGTTTACCGATGCCCAGGGCGAAGTCGACCGTGGCATCGACATCCTCGAATTCGCCTGCGGCATTCCCAACCTGCTCAAGGGCGAACACTCCGACCAGGTCTCGCGTGGCATGGATAACTGGACGATGCGCCAGCCCCTGGGCGTGGTCGCTGGCGTCACGCCGTTCAACTTCCCGGTGATGGTGCCGATGTGGATGTACCCGATCGCCATCGCGGCGGGCAACACCTTCATCCTCAAGCCCAGCCCGACCGACCCGAGCGCCGCGCTGTTCATGGCTGAGCTTTTGCGTGAAGCCGGTTTGCCCAAAGGCGTGTTCAACGTGGTGCAGGGCGACAAGGAAGCGGTGGACGCGCTGATCGAACACCCGGACGTCAAGGCCGTGAGCTTTGTCGGCTCCACGCCGATCGCCCAATACATCTACGAAACCGGCGCGCGCCACGGCAAGCGCGTGCAAGGCCTGGGCGGCGCGAAAAACCACATGGTGGTGATGCCCGACGCCGACATCGAACGCACCGTCGACGCGCTGATGGGCGCCGCCTATGGCAGTGCCGGCGAACGCTGCATGGCCATCTCGGTGGCGGTGCTGGTGGGCGATGTGGGTGACAAAGTCATCGCCGCCCTGACCGAGCGGGCCAAGCAACTGCGCATCACCGACGGCCGCGACCTCAAGGCCGAAATGGGCCCGATCGTCTCGCGCGCCGCACTGGAACGCATCAGCGGCTATATCGAACAAGGCGTCCAGGCCGGCGCGCAGCTGCTGCTCGACGGCCGCGATTACGTGCCGACCGAACCCGGCCTGGAAAACGGCTTCTGGCTCGGCGCGACCTTGTTCGACCATGTGACTCAAGAGATGAGCATCTACCGCGAAGAAATCTTCGGCCCGGTGCTGGCCTGCGTGCGCGTGAATGATTTTGCCGAAGCGGTGAAACTGGTCAACGACCACGAATTCGGCAACGGCGTCAGCTGCTTCACCCGCGACGGCAACATCGCCCGCGAATTCGCACGGCGTATCGAAGTGGGCATGGTCGGCATCAACGTACCGATCCCGGTGCCGATGGCCTGGCACGGCTTTGGCGGCTGGAAGAAGAGCCTGTTCGGCGATATGCATGCCTACGGCACTGAGGGGGTGCGCTTCTACACCAAGCAGAAGTCGATCATGCAGCGTTGGTCGGAGAGCATTGAGCAGGGTGCGGAGTTTGCGATGCCGGTGTCGAAGTAAGCACTGCCCCGACAACCATTCGCCCGAGTGGTTGTCGGGGCAATGGACAACTCATTGAGCGATCCAGACGCTGACGCACAACCCCCGTTGCGCCAGCGTATCGCTGAATGCCAACTGCACACGGCAACCGGTGCGCTCGCTGATCGCCTTGACGATCGACAACCCCAATCCGGAACCGGCTTCTTCCGAACCCAGGCTGCGATAAAACGCGTCGAACACCCGTGCCTGTTCCTTCACGGCAATGCCGGGGCCGGTGTCTTTGACTTGCAGCAGTACGGCGCCTTCTACCCACCCCACTGACAGATCGATCCGCCCGCCCTGCGGGGTGTAGCGAATCGCGTTGTCCACCAGGTTCTTGACCAGGGTGAACAGGTCCAGCGCGTTGAACACCACCTGTACGTCCTCGGTGCTGTCGACACCGATATCGATCTGCTTGCGCTCGGCCAGGGGCAATAAGTCTTCGAGTACCTGTCGATAGATGCCATGCACCGAGAGAGGGCCCTGTACCCGCACTGACGGCGACTGTGCCGCCGCCAGCGCCAACAGTTGGTCGATGAGTTTGCGGCCGCGCTCGATGCCCCGGGATAACGGCAAAAAACGCTCGCGGCTGGCGGGTGACAAGTCAGTGTCCGCAAGGCGTTCCGCTTGCAGGGACAAGGCGGTCATCGGCGAGCGCAGCTCATGGGCGGCATCGGCTACAAAGCGGCGCTGGCTGTCCATGGACTGGCCAACGCGGGCCAACAGTCGATTGATGGCGACCACGAACGGACGCACTTCCGTCGGCAGGTGCTGCTCATCAATCGGGTGCAGTTCTTGTTCGGCGCGCTGGTCGATTTCGGCGGCCAGCATGCCGATGGGACGAAACAGTTTGCGCACCAAGTCGCCCACCACCAGTAACAGCACGGGGAACAGGATCAGGAACGGCAACAGGCTGCGCCAGGCGCTTTCGCGGGCGTCCTTGTCGCGGACGTCCTGTTCCTGGGCCACGGCAATGCGCTCGCCGTGGGAGGTGGTGTGCACCAGCACACGAAAGGCTTCGCCGGCCACTTCAACCGTGGCGAGGCCATCGGCGAGCGTGGTGGGAAACGGCAGTGGCAACGCCTCGTCGTTGTTGCCCGTGGCGTGGCGGCCATCACCCAGGTGCTGGATGATCACCCGCGATTCTTCATCGTCGTCAATGGCCTGGCCCTGGGGGTAGTGCAGCGTCATCTGCTGGCGGTCGAACAGCATGGCCACCTGGCGCAAGGTGGCGTCCTGTTGTTCGTGGGCTTCCTCGAACGCCGAGACGAAGGCAAATACACTGGCCAGCAGCGCCACCAACAGAATCGCCAGGGACAGCGTCACCGACAGGCGCAGTTGCACCGACTCACTCAAACGTTTTTTGAAACCATCCATCCCATGCCCCTGACGTTCTTGATCACGTGACTTCCCAACTTGCGCCGCAAGGCGTGAATCAAGAACTCGATGGCGTTGCTTTCGACCTCATTGCCCCAGCCGTACAGACGGTCTTCCAATTCGCTGCGCGACAGGATGGCTCCCGGTCGGATCAGCAACGCCTGCAACAGCGCAAATTCACGGCTGGAAAGGGCCACGCCATGCAGCGCTTCGGTGCTGGCTTCTTTGGAGAGCAGGTCCAGCGATACCACGCCGTTGCCGAGCAACGACGAGGCGCTGCCGCCTTTGCGGCGCAGCACGGCGCGCATGCGGGCGAGCAGTTCGGGCATGTCGAAAGGCTTGAGTACGTAGTCGTCGGCACCGCCATCGAGGCCGCGCAGGCGGTCATCGAGGCTGTCACGGGCGGTGATGATCAGCAGCGGCACCGGGTTGTTGCCGGCGCGGATGATGTCCAGCACTTGCAGGCCGTCCTTGCCGGGCAGGCCGAGGTCCAACAGCACCAGGTCGTAGGAGTGGGTGTCGAGGGCAGCCAGGGCCGTGAGGCCGTTCTTGACCCAGTCGGCGGCGTAGCTTGCGTCGCTGAGCGCACGCTGGATCGCATCGCCAATCATGGGGTCGTCTTCGACCAGCAGTATCCGCATGTCGCTTCCCTAAAAAACCGACGCGACGAGAGTGTCGTCGCGTGTGTATTGAAGCACCTGGGCCGATGTTTGTCTGGTCTTAGCCTTTCATCGAGTCAAAGGCCTTGAGCATGTCGTCCATCGAGGCTTTGCAGTCGGCCTGGTTCGGGCTGCCTGCGCGCAAGGCATCCAGCGCGCGGTCGATGGCTTTATCCAGCACATGCCAGTCACTGGCGGCGCGGGGCTTGATCCCGGCTTCGGCTGCGTCCCAGCTGGTTTCCAGGTCTTTGATCCGGGCTTTGGCGGCAGGCAGGTCGTTCTTGGCGACGAGGGCCGATACGTCCACCGCGATGTTTTGGAATTCGGACAGATCGCCCAGTTTCGATGCCTGGTGTTGGCTGGTCGCTGGGCCGGTGCTGTCCTTGGGCTTATCGGCGGGTTTGGAGCAGCCGGTGGCGATGCTCAGCATGAAGATCGCTGAAACGATGGCGACGCGGCGGATCAGGTTTTGCACGGGGCGCATGAGGGGTTCCTTGAGTTGAGTCTTTATTGGGCGATGGTTTTGCGGTTGCCGACGCTTAATTGCGCCACGGCGACCAGCAGGACAATGACGCAGAGGAACAGTGCGCTGGTCCAACTGGCGCCCATGCCCAGGCCACCATAGGTCTTGGCTTGGGTCAGCAGGTCGCCGAGGGAGGCGCCGAACGGCCGGGTGAGGATGTAGGCGATCCAGAAGGTCAGCACGCTGTTGACGCCCAGGCGCCAGGCCAGCAGGGCGGCGGCGATCAGGCCGGCGAAGATCACGGCTCCGAGGGTAAAGCCCAGGCCCAGCGCTTCGGTGGCCAGGTCGCCGGCGGCGGTGCCGAGGGCAAAGGTGCAGAGCACCGTGGTCCAGTAGAACCATTCACGGCGCGGGGTGACGATGGCGCGGATCGACAGGCTGCGCTCGGTACGGAACCAGGCTATGAAGTTGAGACCCAGCAGCACCGAGAAAATCGCCGTGCTGGTGTACAGGCTCACGTCGAGTTTGTCGGTGAGGATGTCGGTGATCTGCGTGCCCACGATGCTCACCAGCACCACGGTCAACCAGTAGATCCACGGGGTGTAGGCCTTGGTGCGCAACTGCCAGAACAACGCGCACCCCAGCAGCACGGCCATGCCGAAGCTGGTCCAGCCAGCGCCGAAGCCGGCATCGACGGCGAGGTAATCCGCGCCGGTTTCGCCCACGGTGGTGGACAGGATTTTGATCACCCAGAATGACAGCGTCACCTCGGGTACTTTGTTCAGCCAACGGGCTGCTGTGGCATTCATCGGGTTACCTCTTCTCGACTGCGCGGTGGGCGCAGGAGAGAAGGTAGGCCCCGACACTTAGCTGAGACTGAGGGCCGCGGTTTTTTTCAGCACATGGGCCAGGCCCACCGTGGTGAGGTGTACCACGCTCCCCACGTTTGGCGCTTGCAGGCCCGAGCTGCGCACCGGGATGGCTTGGCCGGGCACGTCCTCATCCGCTTGCAACGCCACGGTCAGGGTGCAGGTATTGCCGCCGAATTCGCGTTCGGTGACCACGCCGCGGCAGCCGGAACCCTCGGTGCTACTCAGCAGCAGTTGCTCCGGACGCAGCATGATCCGTGTCGTACCTTGGTTGGCCTGGCTGTCGACCGGCACGCGACCCAGTGCGCAGTGGGCCCAACCGGCTTCGATCCTGGCGGGCATGACCACGGCTTCACCGAGAAACAACGCGGTCTGCTCATCGGCGGGGTACTGGTACAAGTCCATTGGACGGCCCGACTGCACCAGGCGCCCCTGGCGCATCACCGCCAACTGGTCGGCGAACGACAGCGCCTCGCTTTGATCATGGGTGACCAGGATCGTGGTGATGCCCGCGTCGCTCAACAACCGCGCGACCATCTTGCGCATGGCCGAGCGCAGGCCGGTGTCCAGCGCGGAAAACGGCTCATCCAGCAGCATCAACCGGGGCTGTTGAGCCAACGCCCGCGCCAGCGCCACCCGTTGCTGCTGGCCGCCCGACAGCTCGTGGGGCCAACGCCGGGCCATGTTGGCGTCGAGGGCCACGCTGTCCATCAGTTCGGCGATGCGTGCGTGTCGCGAGGTATGTTTGGCCGCCAGCCCGAAACCGATGTTGTCGGCCACGGTCATGTGCGGGAACAGCGCGCCGTCCTGCGGCACATAGCCGATCTGGCGTTGGTGCGCTGGTACGGCGTGGGTGGCGTCAACCAGCACCTGGCCGTTCAGGGTCAGGCTGCCGCTGTCGGGAAACTCGAAGCCAGCAATCATCCGCAGCAAGGTGGTCTTGCCGGAGCCGGAAGGCCCGACGATCACCATGCGGCTGCCGTTGGGCACCGCCAGGCTGACGTCGGCCAAGGCCTGTTGGGTGCCGAAGGTTTTGCAGAGTGCGGTGAGTTCGAGGGCGTTCATCGGCCGGCCGTGCGTTTGGATTGGTGGTAGAGGAGGCCGGTCAACGGCAGTGAGAGCAGAATCATGATCAACGCGTAGGGCGCCGCTGCGGCGTAGTCGATTTCGCTGGTCATCGCCCAGAACCCGGTGGCCAGGGTGCGCGTACCGTTCGGCGCCAGCAACAGGGTGGCGGTCAGTTCGTTGGTGATCGCGAGGAACACCAGCGCCGCGCCCGCTGCGGCAGCTGGCGCCGCCAGGCGCATTGTGATCAGCCACAGTGCCCGGCCCGGCGAGCGGCCCAGGCTGCGCGCCATGTTTTCCAGCTCCACCGGGGCCTGGGCGATACCCGCCCGCAGGCTGACCAGCGCCCGTGGCAGGAACATCAGCAGATAGGCGAGCAGCACGGTGATCGTGGTCTGGTAGATCGGCCGGGCAAAGTGGATGGTCACCGTGACCAGCGCCAGTGCCACGACAATGCCGGGTAACGAACTGGTGATGTAGTTGCAGCTTTCCAGGATGCGCTGCAAGCGGCCCGGTGCGCGAATCGACAGCCAGGCGATCGGCACCGCCGCGCAGGTGGTCAGCACGGCGCCGGCAATACCCAACAGTACGGTTTGTTCCAGCGCCGGCAGCAACTCGCTGAATTGCCAGACCTCGCGGCCCCCGGCGATCAACCATTTGCCCAGGGTGAACAGCGGCACGCCCAGGGCCAACACACAGGTCACGGCTTGCAAACCGAGGGCGAGCACGGTGAGGAGGGGGCTCAGCCTGACGATGCGCTGCTCACGGGCGCTGCCGGAACCGACCCGCGCATAGCGTGCATGGCCACGTGCCGAGGCCTCAGCGGTGAGCATCGCCAGGCAACACAGGGCTAACACGGCCGCCAGCATATTCGCCGCCGGGCCATTAAAGGTGGATTTGAACTGATCGAAAATCGCCGTGGTGAAGGTGTCGAAGCGGATCATCGCGTACAGGCCGTATTCGGCCAGCAGATGCAGGCCGACCAGCAGCGCGCCGCCGCAGATCGCCAGGCGCAACTGGGGCAACACCACCCGCCAGAACACCGCCCAGGGCTTGAGGCCCAGGGATTCGGCCACGTCTTCAATCGCAGGATCAAGCCGGCGCAGGGTCGCCGCCACCGGCAGGTACAGAAAGGGGAAATAGGCAATCACTGACACCAGCACACCGGCCGGTAAGCCGTGGATCGACGGCACCAGGCTGACCCACGCGTAACTGTGTACAAACGCCGGCACCGCCAGCGGCGCGACCGCCAACAACGACCAGGCGCGGCGCCCCGGCAGATTGCTGCGCTCGGTCAACCACGCCAGTGCAATGCCCAGCGCCACGCACAACGGCAGGGTGAACAGGACCAGCAACACGGTGTTGACCAGCAGTTCACCGACGCGTGGGCGCCACACCAACGCTTCGATCTGTGCCCAGCCGATTTGCCAGGACACGCCGATCACAAACGCAATCGGCAGCAACGCCAACAACGAAACCAGGACCGACAAACTGGTGATCCACGTGCCCCCACGGCTTTTGAACAGTCCGTGGGGGCGTTTGCGTGGCTGCGCGTGGGCGATGCCGGGGATCGACGATTCAGGCAGCAATCAGAGCAGTCCGGCTTGGGTCATCAGCTCGACAGCCTTTTTGCTGTTGAGCTTCGACGCGTCGACCTTAGGTGCGTCCAATTGCGCCAGTGGGGTCAGCTTGGGGTTGGATGTGGCGTTCTGGCCGACCGCGTATTCGAACGAATTACCGTCCTTGAGGACCGCCTGGCCGTCTTTGCCGGTGATCCACTTCAGGAAGGCCTGGGCCTGTTCCTTGTGCTTGCTGGAAGCCAATACACCACCACCGGAAATGCTCACAAACGCGCCCGGATCCTGGTGCTTGAAGTAGTGCAGTTGAGTGTTTTTGCTGTTTTCGCCGGTCTTGGATTGGTCGACGAAGCTGTAATAGTGATAAATCACGCCGCTGTCGACCTGGCCGGCGTTGACGGCTTTGAGCACGGCGCTGTTGCCACGGTAGATGCTCGCGTTGGCTTTCATTGCCTTGAGCCAGTCGAGGGTCGCGGCCTCGCCCTTGAGCTCCAGCACGGCGGCGACGATGGCCTGGAAGTCGGCACCGGCCGGCGAGGCTGCCCAACGGCCTTTCCAGCTTGGTGAAGCCAGGTCCAGCAGGGATTTGGGCAGATCGCCTTCTTTCAATGTGCTCGGGTTGTACACAAACACCGTGGAGCGCGCGGCGATACCCACCCATTTGCCGTGGGCCGGACGGTAGGCGGCATCCACCTGTTCCAGGGTGCTTGGCGCGACTGGCGCGAACAAGCCGGCGTTGTCCACCAGCACCATGGCCGGGGAGTTCTCGGTGAGGAACACGTCCGCCGGAGAGGCGGCGCCTTCCTGCACGAGCTGGTTCCCCATCTCGGTGTCGTCGCCGTTGCGGATGGTCACCGGGATCCCGGTTTCCTGGGTGAACCCTTCGACCCACGCCTTGGTGAGGCTTTCGTGCTGGGCGTTGTAGACCACGATGCCGACCGGCTCGCTGGCGGCATAAACATGCCCGACGCTGACCAGAGCGGTGACCAGCAGGGCTTTTTTGACGAACGAAGGACGGCGGGTGGTCATGCGGTGAGCGCTCCGGGTTTTTATGGCTGCACGGGAAATCTGTTTGAGGTCGATTTAGATTAGATCAATAGGAATCATTTGCATATTGGGGCGCGGCGAATGTAGAGGTGGGCATGAGAAAAAAACGTCAAATAAACGTGATAAATGTCGTGGGTCGATGGCCTTTAACGTAACGCCTATCAACTGAGGGGGGCTTGGGCGGTGTTCATGAGAGTGGGGCTCACCGCCGACCTGCCCGGATACTCACATCTACCCACACCGCCGCTCAAACAATGAAATGCGCTCAATGTGGGAGGAGGCTTGCCTCCGATGGCGGAGTGTCAGTCGACAACGACTTGGCTGACCCGCCGCCATCGGGGGCAAGCCCCCTCTCACAGGGGTTATGCGGTGTCGGTGAGAATGGGGCTCACTGCCGACCTGCCCGGGTACTCACATCTACCCACACCGCCGCTCAAACAATGAAATGCGGTCAATGTGGGAGGAGGCTTGCCTCCGATGGCGGAGTGTCAGTCGACAACGACTTGGCTGGCCCGCCGCCATCGGGGGCAAGCCCCCTCTCACAGGGTTTATGCGGTGTCGGTGAGAATGGGGCTTATCGGCGACCTGCCCGGGTACTCACATCTACCCACACCGCCAGCACCAACATGCAGCCCTTCACGATCATCTGCCTGTAACTGTGGATACACGACCAAATGCCACTTACCCCGCCGATCAATCGGTGGAATACGGTCAATGTGGGAGGAGGCTTGCCTCCGATGGCGCAGTGGCAGTCGACAACGACTTGGCTGGCCCGCCGCCATCGGGGGCAAGCCCCCTCTCACAGGGGTTATGCGGTGTCGGTGAGAATGGGGCTCACTGCCGACCTGCCCGGGTACTCACATCTACCCACACCGCCAGCACCAACATGCAGCCCTTCACGATCATCTGCCAGGAACTGTCGATACACGACCAAATACCACTTACCCCGCCGATCAATCGGTGGAATACGGTCAATGTGGGAGGAGGCTTGCCTCCGATGGCGCAGTGGCAGTCACTGCATGAGTGCCTGAACCACCGCCATCGGGGCAAGCTCCCTCCCACTTTTTTTGTCCGTGGTCAGGCAGTGGTCTTCGTGGGCCTGAGGCATTCGATGGAGCGGTCAACCGTGGTTTTGGCGATTTCCAGCAAATGCCACACCGCGAGGATCTTCGCCCGCTCCGGTTTCTCCAGCAGCTCCCCGCAATCCAGCGCCGTCGCCGAAGCGCTGTCCAGCAGACTGGCGGTGTAGAGCAGGGCGTCTTCGAAGCTCAGGTCTTCGTTGACGGCGTGGAAACCTTGGGTGGGCAGGTAATGGTCGATGGCGCGGTTGAAGGCAGCGCGGTCTTTGGTGGGATCGATGGGTGGGTCGGGTAGGGCTTTGGTCATGGTGAAACTCCTGTCTGATCAAGGAGACGGCACTCTTCGCGACTAAACGAAGGTGGCGGCTGTACGCAGGTTAGTCGACCGGTCAGAACAGGAACCCGGCGCGCCCGAAGGCGCCCTGCGCACAGCCACCATTGAGCTTCATGGGACCATGCGCCTGTTCTGAATCCGGGCGACTAAACCCGATCACTGATTTGGCAGTGACGGACCGCAGACTAGCCATCGATTCCAACAGGCACAAGGCGGCGCAGATTGTCTAGGAAACGTCCTGCAATTTAAAGCGACCCGACTTGCTGGCCCTTTAAAAACCATGACCAGATGCCACTAACTCCAATGAAATACGGTCCATGTGGGAGGGGGCTTGCCCCCGATGACGGAGTGGCAGTCACTGCATGAGTGCCTGAACCACCGCTATCGGGAGCAAGCTCCCTCCCACATTTTTTGTGCGTGGTCAGGCAGTGGTCTTCGTGGGCCTGAGGCATTCGATGGAGCGGTCAACCGTGGTTTTGGCGATTTCCAGCAAATGCCACACCGCGAGGATCTTCGCCCGCTCCGGTTTCTCCAGCAGCTCCCCGCAATCCAGCGCCGTCGCCGAAGCGCTGTCCAGCAGACTGGCGGTGTAGAGCAGGGCGTCTTCGAAGCTCAGGTCTTCGTTGACGGCGTGGAAACCTTGGGTGGGCAGGTAATGGTCGATGGCGCGGTTGAAGGCAGCGCGGTCTTTGGTGGGATCGATGGGTGGGTCGGGTAGGGCTTTGGTCATGGTGTAATTCCGTGATGGATTGAGATTCGCCACCCCGCCGCGACTAAACGTAGGGTGGCGGCTGTACGCAGGTTAGTCGACCGGTCATCACGAAAATCCGGCGCACCCGAAGGCGCCCTGCGCACAGCCACCATAAAAACTGATGGAAGACCGTGCACGTGATGAGAGGTCGGGCGACTAAACCCGATCACTGATTTGGCAGTGACGGACCGCAGACTAGCCATCGATTCCAACAGGCACAAGGCGGCGCAGATTGTCTAGGAAACGTCCTGCAATTTAAAGCGACCCGGCTTGCTGGCCCTTTAAAAACCATGACCAAATGCCACTAACTCCAATGAAATGCGGTCCATGTGGGAGGGAGCTTGCTCCCTCCCACATGGAAGAATGGGGTTTATCGCCGACCCGCCCGCGTACTCACATCCACCCACACCGCCAGCACCAAAATGCTGCCCTTCACAATCATCTGCCAGTAACTGTCCACATCCAGCATCGACATGCCGTTATCCAGGCTGGTAATCACCAGCGCCCCGAGCAGCGCGCCATACACCGTGCCCGAGCCGCCGCGCATGGAGGTGCCGCCGATAAAGCAGGCGGCGATGGCGTCGAGTTCGCCCATGTTGCCTGCCGACGGTGAACCGGCGGCGAGGCGTGCGGTGTTGACCAGGCCGGCGAGGGCGCACATCACGCCCATGATGCCGAAGATCCACAGTTTGACGGCCTGCACGTTGATGCCCGACAGGCGCGTGGCTTCCATGTTGCTGCCCACCGCATACACGCGGCGGCCGAATACGGTCTGGCTGGTGACGTAGCTGAACACGCCGAGCAGCGCCAGCAACAGCAGCACCGGCACCGGGATGCCGTCGTAGCTGTTGAGGGTGGTGACGAACCCGGCCAGCACCGCGCCGATCACCGTCACGCGCAGCACGTCGCGCATCAATGAGTGTGCGGCCAAGCCATGCAGCGCGCGGTTGCGCCGTTGTTTCCAGGTCAAAAACAGGGTCAGGGCAAACAGCAAAACCCCGAGGCCGATGCCCACCGCATGCGGCAGATAGCCCTGGCCCACGTACACCAGCGACGGCGACACCGGCGCGATGGTGGTGCCGCCGGTGATGCCCAGCAGAATCCCGCGAAACGCCAGCATGCCGCCCAAACCGACGATAAACGACGGGATGCGCAGGTACGCGGTCATGTAGCCGTTGGCCAAACCGATCATCAACCCGCACAGCGCCACCAGGCTCAGGTTGGCCAGCAGCGGCAGGTGATAGACCACGTCCAGAATCGCCGCGAGCCCGCCCAACAAGCCGAGCATCGAGCCCACCGACAAATCGATCTCGCCGCTGATGATCACCAGCACCATGCCGCAGGCCAGAATCCCGGTGATCGACATCTGCCGCAGCAAGTTGGACAGGTTGCGCGGGGTGAGGAAGCCGCCCTCGGTCTGCCAACTGAAAAACAGCCAGATGAACGCCACGGCGATCACCAACGCGAGCATTTTGTAGCGGGTAAACAGCTGTTTGAGCTGATTCATCTAAGCGGTCTTCCGATCATTATTATTTTGGCTGAGCGCAGCGGCGAGGACCTGTTCCTGGGTGAGGCCTTCGTTGATGAAATCCCCACGCAACTGGCCGTCGCCGATTACCAGCACGCGGTTGGACACGCCGAGCACCTCGGCCAGTTCCGAGGAGACCATGATGATCGCCACGCCTTCGGCCGCCAGCGCGCCCATCAGTTTGTAGATCTCATACTTGGCGCCCACATCCACCCCGCGCGTGGGCTCGTCGAGGATCAGCACCTTGGGCTTGGCCATGAGCATTTTCGCCAGCACGGCCTTTTGCTGATTGCCGCCGGACAGGCTGGTGATCGGCAAGAACGGGCTGGCGGTCTTGAGGTGCATGCGCGCGATCTGCCGGTCGATGCTGCCCAGTTCGGCCTCGGCGTCGATGCGCGTCAGGTGCGCGTAGGTGTCGAGTACCGCCAGGGTGATGTTCTGGCCCACGCCCAGGTCGGGAATGATGCCCTGGCGCTTGCGGTCCTCGGGCACCATGCACAGCCCGGCGCGGATCGATTTGAGCGGCGTGCGCGTGTCGATCAGTTGGCCATCGAGCCAGACTTCGGCGCTGTAGCGGCCGGGGTAGGCGCCGAACAAGGCCGAGACCAGCTCCGTGCGCCCGGCGCCGACCAGCCCGGCAATGCCGAGGATTTCCCCGCGCCTGAGTACGAAGGAGATGTCGTCCACGCGTTTGCGCTTGGGGTTGTCGACGTCGTAGCAGGTGACATGGCGCGCTTCGAACATCACCTCACCGATCTCATGCGGCTCGGTGGGGTAGAGGTTGCTCATTTCGCGCCCGACCATCTGCGTGATGATCCGGGGGATATCCATGTCGGCCATGGCGCTGGTCGCGATGTGCTGGCCGTCGCGGATCACCGTGATGGTGTCGCACACCGCCGCCACTTCATCGAGCTTGTGGGAGATGTACACGCAGGCCACGCCCTTGGCCTTGAGGCCCTTGATGATCTCCAGCAGCACCTCGATTTCCGAGCGGGTCAGGGCCGAGGAGGGCTCGTCGAGGATCAGCAGGCGCGCCTGTTTATTCAGGGCCTTGGCGATTTCCACCAGTTGCTGGTAGCCACCGCCATACTGCGACACCGGCAGCGCGACGTTCATGTCCGGCACCTTCAGCTCGCGCATCAACGCTTCGGCGCGGTGCAGCATCGCCGGGTAGTTCATGCGCCCGCCGGGCAGGGTCAGCTCGTGACCCATGAAGATGTTCTCGGCCACCGACAGGTCCGGCACCAGGGTCAGTTCCTGGTGAATGATGACGATGCCGGCCGCCTCGGTTTCGCTGATCGACTGGGCCCTGAGCGGCTGCCCGTCCCAGAGGATTTCGCCGTCCCAGGTGCCATGGGGATAGACCGCCGACAGCACCTTCATCAAGGTGGATTTACCGGCACCGTTCTCGCCGCACAGGCCGACACATTCCCCCGGCCGTACCTTGATATCGATGCCGTTGAGCGCGTTGACACCGCCAAAGCGTTTGACGATGCCGTTCATTTGCAGCAGGTAGTGCGACATGGCGATGGCTCACACAAAAGGCCGAAGAAACGCGGTTCCCGTAGGAGCGAGCTTGCTCGCGAAGAACCCCCAGGCAACGCGCACATCCAGGATGCCCGCGTCATCGTTGACGTTTTTCGCGGGCAAGCCCGCTCCTACAGGCCGATCTGCTCTTTGGTGTAGAAGCCGTCCTTCTCCAACAGGTCGATATTGGCCTTGGTCAGCGGGGTCGGGGTGAGCAGGATGGTGTCGACTTTCTTGCTGCCGTTGTCGTATTGCGAGCTGTAGGTGGGCTTTTCGTTGCGCGCCAGTTGCACCGAGAGCTTGGCGGCTTCGGTGGCGATCAGTTTGAGCGGCTTGTACACGGTCATGGTCTGGGTGCCGTCGATCACGCGCTTGACGGCGGCGAGGTCGGCGTCTTGCCCGGAGATCGGCACCTTGCCCGCCAGTTTCTGCGCGGCCAGGGCCTGGATCGCACCGCCGGCGGTGGCGTCGTTGGAGGCGACGATGGCGTCGATCTTATTGTTGTTCCGGGTCAGGGCATTTTCGACGATGCTCAGGGCTTCGGTCGGGTTCCATTCCTTGACCCACTGCTGGCCGACAATCTTGATGTCGCCCTTGTCGATGGCCGGTTGCAGCACCTTCATCTGGCCTTCGCGCAGGACCTTGGCATTGTTGTCGGTGGGCGCGCCGCCGAGCAGGAAATAGTTGCCCTTGGGCGCCGCCTGCAGCACGCCATTGGCCTGCATCTCGCCGACCTTTTCGTTATCGAAGGAGATGTAGGCGTCGATATCCGCGTTGAGGATCAGGCGGTCATACGACACCACCTTGATCCCGGCCTTCTTGGCTTCGGCGATGGCGTTGGTCAGCACGGTGGCGTTGAACGGCACGATCACGATCACGTCGACGCCGCGGGAGATCAGGTTTTCGATCTGGGAAATCTGCTTCTGCTCGTTGGCATCGGCCGACTGCACAAACACCTTGGCATCGAGTTTTTCCGCCGCCGCGACGAAGTAGTCACGATCGCGGGACCAGCGTTCCAGGCGCAGGTCGTCGATGGAAAAACCGATTTTCGGATGGGCCGGATCGGCCATGACCGGCAGGGCGAGCAGGGCCAGGGCAGAGGCGAGCAGGGTGCGTTTAAATGACTTCATGGTGGTGCGTCCTTTTATTGTTGTTGGAAAGACACAGCGTGATGCGGGTAGAACTGTAGAGCGTCCCTCGACGCTCTGTGCGTAGATTTGTCGCGCAAATGTCACCGCCGCCCCCTGTGTAGGAGCGAGCTTGCTCGCGAAAATCGCGAACTCGACACGTTTATCCAGGCATCACGCGTCATCGTTGACGTTTTTCGCGAGCAAGCTCGCTCCTACGCAGAGGGCTGCGTGATCAGGTGTAGATAAATCGATTCACGATGCCCTCCAGCATCTCCTGCCGACCACTCACGGCCTGCGGGTTGAGTTCGTGGGCAAACGCATGTTCGGCCAGGGATTCCAGGCTGAATTCGCCGGCCAGTACCGCCTGGCCCAACGGTTGCTGCCAGCCGGCATAGCGCTGGTCCTTGAACTGCTGCAACCGATCGTTCTGCACCATCGCCGCCGCGCGTTCCAGCGCCAGGGCGAGCACATCCATGGCGGCGACGTGGCCGTGGAACAGGTCGATCTCGTCCAGGCTCTGGCGGCGCACCTTGGAATCGAAGTTGTAGCCGCCATTCTTGAAGCCGCCGGCCTTGAGGATTTCATACGTCGCGAGGGTCATCTCCTCGACGCTGTTGGGGAACTGGTCGGTGTCCCAGCCGTTCTGCGGGTCGCCGCGGTTGGCGTCGATGCTGCCGAAGATCCCGAGGGACACCGCGGTGGCGATCTCATGATGAAAGCTGTGCCCGGCCAGGGTCGCGTGGTTGGCCTCGATATTCACCTTGATCTCGTGTTCCAGGCCGTACTCATGCAGGAAGCCGAACACCGTGGCGCTGTCGTAATCGTATTGGTGCTTGGTCGGCTCCTGGGGCTTGGGTTCGATCAGCAGGTCGCCCTTGAAGCCGATCTTGTGCTTGTGCTCCACCACCATGTGCATAAAGCGCCCGAGCTGTTCGCGCTCGCGCTTGAGGTCGGTATTGAGCAGGGTTTCGTAACCTTCGCGGCCGCCCCACAGCACATAATTGGCGCCCTTGAGCCGCAGCGTGGCGTTCATCGCGCTGCACACCTGGGCGGCGGCGTAGGCGAACACCTCCGGGTCCGGGTTACTCGCGGCGCCGGCGGCAAAGCGCGGGTTGCTGAAGCAATTGGCGGTGCCCCACAGCAGTTTGACGCCGGTCTGTTCCTGGTGGCGTTCGAGGTGATCGACCATCTGCGCGAAGTGGTTGCGGTACTCCTTGAGCGAGCTGCCTTCCGGCGCCACGTCGGTGTCGTGAAAACTGTAGTAGTCGATGCCCAGCTTGGAGAAAAACTCAAAGGCCGCCTCGGCCTTGCCGATCGCCACTTCCATCGGCTCGCCGCTGCGCTGCCACGGGCGCTTGAAGGTGCCCATGCCAAACATATCCGCGCCCGGCCAGACGAAGGTGTGCCAATAACAGGCCGCCATGCGCAGGTGTTCGCGCATCGGTTTGCCGAGGATCAGTTTGTTGGCGTCGTAGTGGCGAAAGGCGAGGGGGGCGTCGCTGGCGGGGCCTTCGAAGCGAACCTTCTCGACACCGGGGAAGTACGTCATGGCGTGTTCCTTATTGTTCTTGGCGGTGTCTGGATACTAGCAACGGCACTGGGCCCGGCGATTATGAAAATCGTCAAGGTGTAGTGCGATTTTGAGTGGCGGGGTCTAACCTGTGGCGACCGGCCTCAGGACAAAAACAATGAAAACCCTACCGCCCGTCCACCGCATCGCCTTGCTGTTCAACGGCAGCAAAATCTATGACCGCGGCATCATCACCGGCATCGGCAATTACCTGAGCAGCACCCGCGCGTCCTGGGATTTGTTCCTGGAGGAAGATTTTTTGTGCCGCCTCAAAGGCATCGAGCGCTGGCAGGGCGACGGCATCATTGCCGACTTCGACGACCCGCTGATCGGCGAGGCACTGGCCGATATCAAGCTGCCGGTGGTGGCGGTGGGCGGTTCCTATGAGGATGCGCGTGCCTACCCCAGGGGCATCCCCTACGTGGCCACCGACAACCATGCGCTGATGAAGCTGGCGTATGAGCATTTGATCGAGGCCGGACTGACCCGGTTTGCCTGTTTCAGCCTGCCGCCAGCCCAGGCCAATCGCTGGGCCCAGGAGCGCGAAAAGGCCTTCAAGCGCCTGCTGCAACGTGATGGTTTGCCGGTGGAGGTGTACCGCGGCCTGGGCACCAGCGCGCCGTTGTGGGACAGCGCGGTGGAGCAGCAGATCGCCTGGCTGCAAAGCCTGCCCAAGCCCATCGGCATCATCGCCGTCACCGACGCCCGCGCCCGGCAATTGCTGCAGGCCTGCCTCACTGCCGGTATCGCCGTGCCGGAGGAGGTGGCGTTGATCGGCATCGACAACGACCCGCTGACCCGCACCCTCACGCGGGTGCCGCTGAGTTCGGTGATCCAGGGCACGGAAACCATGGGCCGCACGGCCGCCGCGCTGCTGCATCAGATGCTGCACGGCAAACCCTGCACCGGCACGCAGATCCTGGTGCCACCGGATGCAATCAATGTGCAGGCTTCCAGCTTGCATCAGCCGTTGGGCAATCCGTATGTGATGCAGGCGCTGCTGTTCATCCGCCAGTACGCCTGCCAGGGCATCAAGACCGCCCAGGTCGCGGCGTATGTCGGTGTATCGCGTTCATCCCTGGAATCGCACTTTCGCAAGACACGCGGGTGCAGCGTGCATGACGAGATCCTGCGCTTCAAACTCGCCGCCGCCGCCAAGGGCCTGGAAAACCACGCCCTGGCGATTGCCGATGTGGCGCAGCAGTGTGGCTTCAAGTCGGCGCAGTACCTGCATACGGTGTTTCGCCGTGAGTTTGGCTGTACGCCGCGGGAATACCAGCAAGGCGCGGCCTAGAAAAAAGCCGCTTGCTCCGTGAAGAGGCAAGCGGCTTGGTCATTCACCGATCAACGAAACGCTGGCACGACCTGCTCGATAAACAGCGCCAGGGACTTTTTCTTCTCGGCATGGGGCAGGCTGTTGTCGCACCAGAAGCTGAACTCATCCACGCCCAGTTCCTGGTAGTACTTGATGCGCGGGATGATTTCTGCGGCGGTGCCGATCATCGCGGTCTTGTGCAGGCTGTCCAGCTCGAACTCCGGGCGGCCGGCGAATTTTTCTTCCGGGCTTGGCGCCAGGAAGCCATTGACCGGCACTTCCTTGTTGCCGAACCAGGCATCGAAGGTGCGATAGAACTTGGAGATCGCCTTGGCCCCGACTTTCCAGCCTTCCGGGTCGTCGGCGGCGTGTACGTGGGTGTGGCGCAGCACCATCAATTGCGGGCGCGGCACGCCGGGGTTGTTGTCGAGGGCGGTCTGGAATTTGTTTTTCAGGTCCAGGACTTCTTCATCGCCCTTCATCAGCGGCGTGACCATCACGTTGCAGCCGTTGGCCACTGCGAAGTTGTGGGAGTCCGGGTCGCGGGCGGCGATCCACATCGGCGGGTTGGGCTTCTGTACGGGCTTGGGCACGCTGGTGGAGGTGGGGAATTTCCAGATGTCGCCGTCGTGGGCGTAGTCGCCTTGCCACAACGCGCGCACCACCGGGACCATTTCGCGCAGCGCCTGGCCGCCGCTGGAAGCGGGCATGCCGCCGGCCATGCGGTCGAACTCGACCTGGTAGGCGCCACGGGCCAGGCCGACTTCCATGCGGCCGTTGCTGATCACGTCAAGCAAGGCGCATTCACCCGCCACCCGCAGCGGGTGCCAGAACGGCGCGATGATGGTGCCGGCGCCCAGGTGAATGGTGGTGGTCTTGGCCGCGAGGTAAGCCAGCAACGGCATCGGGCTTGGCGAGATGGTGTATTCCATGGCGTGGTGTTCGCCAATCCAGACGGTGCTGAAGCCACCGGCTTCGGCCATCAGGGTCAATTCGGTCAAGTCTTCGAACAACTGGCGGTGGCTGATGCTCTCGTCCCAACGTTCCATGTGTACGAACAGGGAAAACTTCATGACGCGTACCTCGGATCTATTGTGATCGGCCTGTCGACCGCGGGCCCTTAAGTGCTCTCGCCGTTGTAACGCTTGCCGGGGATAACGGCTGTTCGGCGGATTGATTGTTGGTATACCATAATATGGAATATCCACAAAACTTTTCTCTCCAACGGTTACACCCCCACCTCACAAGGAAGGCGAGCCCGATGAACATAAAACAAAAACTGATCCTGGCCTTTGCGGTGATTGCCAGCCTACCGGTGATTCTGGTGGCTGTGCTGATCATCCTCAACGTGCATGAGGTTCTTCACCGAGCCGACCATGATCGCGTGGTCTCACGCCACTGGGAGGGGCTGACACCCCGCAATCAAACTGTGGGAGGGGGCTTGCCCCCGATGGCGGAGGAACAGCCAGCTTATCTGTAGCTGACCCACCGCTATCGGGGGCAAGCCCCCTCCCACAAAGTTTTGTGTGTGGCTTAAGCCGGCATGGGCAATGCGCCCATTTTGCCGTGGCAATACACCAGTGGTCCGGCGTTCTGCTGGGGCACGATGAGGTTCTTCACCGAGCCGACCATGATCGCGTGGTCGCCGCCTTCGTACTCGCGCCACAGCTCGCATTCGATCACCGCCGTGGCATTCGCCAGGATCGGATTGCCCCGCTCGCTGAGCGTCCATTCGAGGCCTTGGGCCTTGTCTTTGCCCTTGCGCGCAAAGGCATACGCTTCGGTTTGCTGCCCGCCGGAGAGCACATGGATGGCAAAGCGTTTGTTCTTGATCAACACCGGGTACGAGTCGGAGCTGTAGTTGGGGCAGAACAGCACCAGCGCCGGGTCCATCGACAACGAGCTGAAAGCACTGGCGGTCAGCCCGACGATTTGCCCGTCGTCATCGAGCGTGGTGATCACGGTGACCCCGGACGGAAACGAACCCATCACTTGTTTGTAGATAGCGGCATCGATCATGGGACGGTCCTCGGCGGTGGAGCGGTTTTTATAGGCTTGTAGGTATGATGGTATACCGTAATACAAAGCATGCAACTGCTTTTTCAAGCGCCCGATGAACGTCAATTATTGGTCTTGTAACCAATAAATACTGGGGTAAAGGCGAGAAATGGCTATTGGCCATGTGGCACATTAGCCGATCAGATTAGCGCCAGAGCTACGGATCAGTCGTGTAAAAAACTGGGGGGCGTGTGGCGCTGTCGGGCGTGATCCTCATCGATTGCTGCCTGGCGACGCGTCAGCACACGCAGTCGGTCAGGTCGGGGCGGTTGGGGTATACCGACTGAACAGGTTTTTCTGGCGAGAGCGCTGCGTTAATCCTGGCTTACCGCGTCATCGTTAACGATCCTCGCGGGCAAGCTCCGCTCCTACGGCGACGGGGTCATCTGTAGGAGCGAGCTTGCTCGCGAAAAACCTGAGGCCGCTGCGTTAATCCTGGCTTACCGCGTCATCGTTAACGATCCTCGCGGGCAAGCTCCGCTCCTACGGTGACGGGGTCATCTGTAGGAGCGAGCTTGCTCGCGAAAAACCCGAGAGCGCCACGTTGACCCTGGCTTACCGCGTCATCGTTAACGATCCTCGCGGGCAAGCTCCGCTCCTACGGCGACGGGGTCATCTGTAGGAGCGAGCTTGCTCGCGAAAAACCTGAGGCCGCTGCGTTAATCCTGGCTTACCGCGTCATCGTTAACGATCCTCGCGGGCAAGCTCCGCTCCTACGGTGACGGGGTCATCTGTAGGAGCGAGCTTGCTCGCGAAAAACCCGAGAGCGCCACGTTGACCCTGGCTTACCGCGTCATCGTTAACGATCCTCGCGGGCAAGCTCCGCTCCTACGGCGACGGGGTCATCTGTAGGAGCGAGCTTGCTCGCGAAAAACCTGAGGCCGCTGCGTTAATCCTGGCTTACCGCGTCATCGTTAACGATCCTCGCGGGCAAGCTCCGCTCCTACGGTGACGGGGTCATCTGTAGGAGCGAGCTTGCTCGCGAAAAACCCGAGAGCGCCACGTTGACCCTGGCTTACCGCGTCATCGTTAACGATCCTCGCGGGCAAGCACCGCTCCTACGGTGACGGGGTCATCTGTAGGAGCGAGCTTGCTCGCGAAAACCCCGAGAGCGCCGCGTTGACCCTGGTTTTACGCGCGATCGGCAAGCCCCACCCCGCCAAACTCCTCCAACGCATCCCGCAACGCGCCGTCGAAGTAGTCCTTCGAGGCGCGGTCCCAGAGGATGTGGAACGCTGGCGCTTCCACGCTTCCCGAGTGGATGACGATCACATTGATCCGCGCCGCCGCCGTCTGCGCCACCGCTCCCGGCTTGAAGGCCGGAAAACTGAGATCGACGCCGCACAGCTTGGCCATCACCTGGGCAATCACCGTGCCGCTGAGCAGCACGCAAGCATGACTGTCCTGGCGCGGCAGCAGGTAGTGGGCGCGGTGGTCGAGTTCCCAGCGCGCTTCTTCATCGGCGATGCGCTGGCCTTGATCCGCCGGGCTGCCCAGCAGCAGGTATTCGTTCTGTGACAGGCGCGCCACCCAGCTGCCGTCCGCCTGTGCGGTCGCTCGGTTGGGCGCGTCGGGCAGGGTGAAGCCGCGGGCCGTGAGGTACTCGGCGCTGTGTGCGCCGCGAAAGCCGACCCGGGGCAGGTCGGTCTGGTCGATCAGGCGGCAGGGCGGCGTGAGCAATTCGTGGGCTTTCAGACTGGTCATGGCTTAACCCTCCTGGCGTTGGTTGGTGGGGTCGAAGAACGGTAGCTGCACCACTTCGGCCTGGACGACGATGCCGCCTTCGACGCGAATCGGAATGCATTGCCCCGGTGTGCTCTGGTCGATCCCGGCGTAGGCCAGGCCGATGATCCGGCCCAGGCTGGCGGAGTATTCACACGAGGTGACGTTGCCGCTGATGTCCGGGCCGTTGAGCACCAGGTGGCCTTCCAGCGGCTGCACGCTGCCCTTGGGCAAGCTGAAGCCGACCAGTTTGCGTTTCAGCGGCTGGGCTTCAAGGATGTCCACCGAGCGGCGGCCGACGAAGAACGGTTTGTTGCGGCTGACCGCCCAGCCCATGTCGATTTCCGCCGGGTGGGTCATGCCGTCGGTGTCCTGGCTGATGATCACGTGGCCTTTTTCCAGGCGCAGCAGGCGCTGGGTTTCGACGCCGAAGGGACGAATGTCGAAGGCTTTGCCGGCGGCCATCAACGCATCCCACAATGCCAGGCCATGACGTGCGGCAACGTGGATTTCATAACCCAGTTCGCCGACGAAACCGACCCGCAGCAGCCGCGCCTTGATCCCGGCCACCGTGCCCTGGCGCACGCCGAGGTAAGGGAAACCCTCGGCGCTCAGGTCGAGGTCGCTGCACAACTGTTCCAGCACTTTGCGCGAATCCGGCCCGGCCACGTTCACCGCACAGATCGCGGCGGTGACGTTGGCCACATCCACGTCCAGGCGCCATTGCGCGTTCCACTTGAGCATCTGCTGGTAGATGCGGTCGACGCCGCTGGTGGTGGCGGTGACGTAGAAGTGCTTGTCGGCCAGCCGCGCGCACACGCCGTCGTCGATCACTACCCCGTGTTCATTGGTCATCAGCGCATAACGCGAACGGCCCACCGGCTGCTTGAGAAACGCGAAGGTGTACATCCGGTTGAGCAGTTCGGCGGCATCCGGGCCGCGCACGTCCAGGCCGCCGAGGGTGGACACATCGATCAGCCCGACCTTGTTGCGCACATGCAGGGCTTCGGCCTGCATGCACGCGTCGCGGTCCTCGGCCTTGCCGTAATAGGCCGGGCGCTGCCAGATGCCGGCGGGCATCATCTTCGCCCCGGCCTGCAGGTGCCGCGCATGCATCGGCGTTTGCCGGTAGGGGTCGAAGGCGCGCCCGGCGACGTGGGCGAGTTTCTCCGCCACGAACGGCGGCCGTGCGGTGGTGACCCCGGTTTCGCTGATATTGCGCTGGGTCGCCCAGGCCACCAGGCGCGCGGTCGGCAACGCCGAGTGGCGGCCCTGGGACGGGCCCATGCCGACGGTGGAGTAGCGTTTCACCAACTGCACATCGCGGTAGCCGATGCGGGTGGCGTTGACGATATCCGCCACTTGCAGGTCTTCGTCGAAGTCGACGAAATCCTTGCCCTTGGGGTGCGGGAAGATCGGCCAGTTGAAGTTGACCTGGGCTTCGCTGCGCAGCGGGGTACGCGCTGCGGCAGGGCTCAAGCCGAGGGCGAAGGCGATGTCGTGGGCGGCGTTGCTCGCGTCCGCCAGTACATTGTCCAGTTGGTGCCGACCGTGGACCGAACCGGCCACATTCAGGTTCTGCGGCAGGCCGCTGAGGCTGAACTCTGCACGCGAGTCCTCATAGGCCAATTTGCCGCCGGCCTGGCACAGCAGTTGGTACACCGGCATATAGCCGGCCGACATGCACAGCAGGTCGCAGTCGATCACCTGCCCCTTGTCACTGACCTGGCCCTGAGCGGTGATCTGGCGCACATCGACACCCTTCACATGGCGCAGGCCTTTTTCATGCAAGGCCTCGAACACCGTGCTGTTAGTCAGGCAACGGATCTTGCGCTGCGCCAGCGCGCCGGCCAGGGCCTGGTCGGCGGGGGCGTGGCGCAGGTCGATCAGGGCGGCGACGTCCACGCCCTGGTCATGCAGGTCGAGGGCGGCGAGGTAACCGTCATCGTTGCCGGTGAGCACCACCGCGCGTTTGCCGGGCTTGACGGCGTAGAGCTTGATCAGGCGTTGCGCGGCGCTGGTCAGCATCACCCCCGGCAGGTCGTTGTTGCGAAAGATCACCGGCTGGTCGAACGAGCCGCTGCACACCAGGCACTGCTGCGCGCGCACCTTGTACAGGCGCTTGCCCTGGATCACCGGCAGGTAGTTGTCGGTGAACCAGGCGTTGCAGGTGGCCTCGGTGAGCACCTGGATATTCGCGTGTTGCTGCACCGCGCTGAGCAATTCGCGGCGCAGGTTGTCGGCGCGGGTGCCGGCGATATCGAAACGCGCATAAGTGAGCGAACCGCCGAGGATCGGCTGCTGCTCGATCAGCAGCACCTTCGCCCCGGCATTCGCGGCGGTCAGCGCCGCCTGCAAGCCGGCGGGGCCGGCGCCGATGACGGCGAGGTCGGTGAACAGGTAGGCCTTGTCGTAGTACTCGGGCTGGAAGTTCAGGTCGAGCACGCCCAGGCCGGCTTTTTTACGGATGATCGGCTCCCACACTTTCCACATGCCCTTGGGCTTGTAGAACGAGCGGTAGTAGAAACCCACCGGCATGAATTTGGAGAACTTGCCCATATAGGCATCGCGGTCGTGGTCCAGCGTGCCGTTGACGTTCTGCGCGGTCACCGCCAGGCCGTTGCTCAGTGCGTGGGCATCGGCCAGCACGTTGGGTTCCTGGGGCAATTGCACCAGGCTGTTGGCGTCCTGGCCGGCCATGCTCAGCGGCCCGCGTGGGCGGTGGTATTTGAACGAGCGCGACATCAGAAAGCGCCCGTTGGCGAGCAGGGCGCTGGCGATGCTGTCGCCCTGCAGGCCCTGGTAGGGGTGGCCGTCGAAACTGAAATCGAGTGGCTGGTCACGCTGGATCAGCAGGCCCATGGGGGCGGGGAGGCGGTTCATCCGGCGATCTCCTTGGCGGTGTTGAAGTCGACGCGCGTGTTGAACAATTCCCTGGGGTCGAAGGTGCGCAGGATCTCGTCGGTGACGGTGTGGCGCTCGGCGAGGAACCAGTAGCTGGACGGCGTGTGCATCCACCATTCACGCACTACACCGGCGAGGTTGTCGGTGTTGAACACGTAGTCGGCCCATTCGGCGTCGCTGCAGTTGACCGGATCGGGCATGGGCTTGAACTCACCGCCGTAGGTGAACTCGCTGATATTGCGCGGCCCGTTGAGCGGGCACATCATGATTTTCATAGTCCGCTCTCCATCAGTGACTGGCCGCCGTGGCGCCCATCTCATTGACTTGCTGGAAGGTCGAGAAACGTTCGAGGCCAAAGGGTTTGATCAGCTCCGGTACCTTGCCGCCGCTGGCGACCAACTCGGCCATGGTCTTGCCGCAGATCGGCGTGGCCTTGAAACCCCAGGTGCCCCAACCGGCGTCGAGGTAGTAATTCTTCACCGGCGACAGGCCCATGATCGGGCTGTAGTCCGGGGTCATGTCGGTGATCCCGGCCCACTGGCGCATCAACTTGGCGTTGGCCAGGAACGGGAACATCTCGATGGCATGGGCCAGCAGGCTTTCCTTGAGGTCCAGGGTCGAGCGTGTGTTGAACAGCGGGTAGGGGTCGGAACCGCCGCCGAACACCACTTCGCCGCGACTGGTTTGCTGCACGTAGCAGTGCAGGGCCGAGGAACTCACCAGCGGGTCGAGGAACGGCTTGAACGGCTGGGTGACCATGGCCTGCAGCGGGAAGGTCTGGATCGGCGAGCGGATGCCGGCCTTGGCCATCAACAGTGAGCTGTGCCCGGCAATCGCCTGCACCGCGCAGCCGCACCGGATGGTGCCGCGATTGGTTTTCACCGCGGTGATGGCGCCGTTTTCAATGATCAGGTCTTGCACTTCGGTGAGCTGATGGATTTCCACGCCGCGCTTGGCCGCCTGCTTGGCGTAGCCCCAGGCCACGGCATCGTGGCGCGCGGTGGCGCCGTCGATGTGCCAGAGCCCAGCGAGCACCGGCAGGTGGCCGGGGTCGAGGTTGAGGCTGGGCACCAGTTCGCGGATCTGCTGGCGGTCGATCATCTCGGTGCGCCCGCCGAAGTGCTTGTTGACCTCGGCGCGCTGGCGAAACGAACGCACGGTGGCGTCGGTGTGGGCCAGGGTCAGTTGGCCGCGCTCGGAGTACATGATGTTGAAATCGAATTCGTTGGACAGCGCCTGGAACATCTTCACTGACTCGGCGTAGAAGCGCACCCCTTCGCTGGTCAGGTAGTTGGAGCGGATCACCGCTGTGTTACGCGCGGTGTTGCCGCCGCCCAGATAGGACTTTTCCAGCACGGCAATGTTGCTGATGCCGTGGTACTTGGCCAGGTAGTAGGCGGTCGCCAGGCCGTGGCCGCCGGCGCCGATGATCACCACGTCGTAACTCGACTTGAGTTCTTTGGGCGGCGGCAGATCCACCTCCACCGGGTACTCCGAACTCAGCCCGTATTTCAATAGATTGAATGGCATACGGCCTCCGATTGGCTGCGTAGGGCGTGATGTTGCGCAAGGGCGGCGGTCACGGTGTTTTTCATCAGGAAGGCAATGGTCATCGGGCCGACACCGCCGGGGACCGGGGTGATGGCGGCGACGTGGGGCAGGGCAGCGTCGAAGTCGACATCGCCCACCAGGCGGCTGCGGCCGTCGTCATCGATACGGTTGATGCCGACGTCGATCACCACCGCGCCGGGTTTGAGCCAGCTGGCATCGATCAAGCGTGGGCGGCCCACGGCGGCGATCACGATGTCGGCCTGGCGGCACAGGGCCTGGGCGTTGTGGCTGCGCGAATGCAGCACCGTCACCGAGCAATCGGCCTTGAGCAGCAGCGCCGCCATGGGCTTGCCGACGATGTTCGAGCGGCCGACCACCACCGCGTGTTTACCGCGCAGGTCGCCACAGGTTTGCTCCAGCAGGTACAGGCAACCGCTGGGCGTGCAGGGCGTGAGCACGGCGCGCCCCTGGCTGAGGCCGCCGACGTTCTGGCTGTGGAAACCGTCGACGTCTTTCTGCGGCGCGATGGCTTCCAGGGCGCGCAGTTCGTCCATCTGCTTGGGCAGCGGCAATTGCAGGAGAATGCCGTGGATCGCCGGGTCGGCATTCAACTGGGCGATCAGGATCAACAGTTGTTCGGTGCTGGTGTCGCTGGGCAGCCGATGCTCCACGGAGCGGATGCCCACTTCTTCGGCGCGCAGGATCTTGTTGCGCACATACACCTGGCTGGCGGCGTCGTTGCCCACCAGGATCACCGCCAGGGCCGGTTGAATGGCTTGCTCGTGCAGGCGCGCCACGTCTTCGCGCACTTGCAGCAGTACCCGTGCGGCGGCGGCTTTGCCGTCGATCAGTTTGGGCGCGCTCACCGGAACACCACCGTTCTGTCCTGGTTGAGGAACACCCGATGCTCCAGGTGGTACTTGACCGCCTTGGACAGGGCCACGGTTTCGGTGTCGCGGCCGATGGCGACGAGGTCGTCGGGCTTGTACACGTGGTCCACGCGCTGCACTTCCTGCTCGATGATCGGGCCCTCATCCAGGTCGCTGGTCACATAATGCGCGGTGGCGCCGATCAACTTCACGCCACGCTGATAGGCCTGGTGATAGGGCTTGGCGCCTTTGAAACCGGGCAGGAACGAATGGTGGATATTGATCGCGCGCCCCGACAGTTGCCGGCACAGGTCGTCGGAGAGGATCTGCATGTAGCGCGCCAACACCACCAGTTCGGTGCGGGTGTCGTCGACGATCTTCATCAGCTCGGCTTCCTGCGCGGCCTTGGTGTCCTTGGTCACGGGCAGGTAGATAAAGCGGATGCCCTCGCGCTCGGCCATGGGCCGCAGGTCGAGGTGGTTGGAGACGATGGCGGTGATGGTCATGTCCATCTCGCCCTTGTGGTAGCGGTAGAGCAGGTCGGTGAGGCAGTGGTCGAACTTGCTCACCATCAGCAGCACGCGCATCGGCTCGCGGGTGTCGTACAGCGCCCACTGCATGTCGAAGGCCTGGGCGACGTCGGCGAAACCGGCACGGATCTGTTCCAGGTCGCCGGCGTGCCCATCGTTGAAACGGAACACGGCACGCATGAAGAAGCGACCGCTGAAGTCATCATCGAACTGCGCCATCTCCCCGATGTAGCACGCGTTGTCCGCCAGGTACGTGGTGACGGCAGCGACAATGCCGGACACCGCGGGACAAGTGACCTTGATGATGAAATGGTTTTTTTCGTGTTGCATGACACGTCCTCGGGATGATGGCGGCAGCTCATCGCATAGCGAAAAAACGTCAGAGGACAGCAGGCTCATTCCGTGAGCGCATTTTCTTGTTAGGAATAAAATATTCCTGAAGTGGCTTTATAGGGGAATGGACGCAGGGCGTCTAGGGGTTTTGGGAAAGTTTTTTAACTGAGAGGAAATTTTCCACAGGCCCAGTGGCATCGAACGCTGTTGAAAATGTGGGAGGGGGCTTGCCCCCCTCCCACAATTGGATCTCTGTGCTTCAGGTGTATCGCGAGTCCGGATTATTCTTTGTCGTTGCCGTAATTCATGATCGACAGCAGGCGAATCGGCACCCGCACCAATTCCTCCGGCCCATGGGGAATCTCGCCCTCGAACGTCAGGCTGTCGCCGGCTTCCATCCGATACAGCTGATTCCCATGCCGATAAATCAGCTCCCCTTCCAACAAGTGCAGAAACTCGGTCCCAGGGTGGGCAAAGGTCGGGAACTCCTCGCTGGCGTCATCCATGCTGACCATGTACGCCTCGAAGCTCTTCTTCGGCCCCCGGGTATGGTTGAGCAGATGGTAGGTATGCCCCTTTTCCGTCCCGCGGCGCACCACTTCCATGCCTTGGTCGGCCTTGACCAGCAAGGCACTGCCGTCCTGTTGATCGTATTCGGCGAACAATTTCGACAACGGCAGCCCGAGCACATCGCACAGGCGGCTGAGGGTGTCGAGGCTGGTGGAGACCTGGGCGTTTTCGATCTTGCTCAACATGCCCTGGCTGATATCGGCAATCTTCGCCACGTCGGACAGCTTCAGGTCCTGGGCCTGGCGCTGGCGTTTGATCTGCAAACCCAGGTATTGCTCGAGTTTGAGGCGGGGGGCGGTTTCGGTGGACATAGTCATCAGATCCTGCACGCTTTCCGTTCAGTAATATTAGTTTCGCACTAGGAAAGTGCAAGCAGCGGCGCTTGGCGGCCGTGCCCAGGCACGTATTCCCACGGGGAAAACAATTTTCCCATATATACAGCACAAAAGCGCTTTCACCGGCACTTCAATCGGCCGCTCGCGAATCTGGCAAGGGTATTGCATTCCTGTGGAGAAACTAACTTTCTTTTTAGGAATAAAAAGACAGTCCAGGCCCACCCACACGGTTTTGCCTTTCGCGAGGAGTGACACGCAATGTTGCCAGCAGAAACCCAGCGCATCATCGACAAGTACGGCATCAAGTACGTGCTTGCGCAGTTTGTGGATATACACGGTGCGGCCAAGACCAAGTCGGTGCCGATTTGCGGGCTCAAGACGGTGGCCGAAGAGGGCGCCGGGTTTGCCGGGTTTGCCATCAGCGGCATGGGCATGGAACCCCACGGCCCGGACTTCATGGCGCGGGGTGACCTGTCCACGCTGACCCCGGTGCCCTGGCAGCCGGGTTACGGGCGCGTGGTGTGCGTCGGGCATGTCGACGGCAAGCCCCATCCCTTTGATAGCCGCTACGTGCTGCAGCAGCAGGTGCAGCGCCTGCAGGACAAGGGCTGGACGCTGAACACCGGCCTGGAACCCGAATTCAACCTGATGCGCCGCGACGAGCAGGGCAAGCTGCAACTGGTCGACCCCAGCGACAACCTCGACAAGCCCTGCTACGACTACAAGGGCCTGTCGCGCTCGCGGGTATTCCTGGAACGCCTGACCGAAGCCTTGCAGGCGGTGGATTTCGAGGTCTATCAGATCGACCACGAAGACGCCAACGGCCAGTTCGAGATCAACTACACCTACAGCGACGCCCTGACCTCGGCCGACCGTTTCACCTTCTTCCGCATGGCTGCCGGCGAGATCGCCAATGACCTGGGCATGATCTGTTCCTTCATGCCCAAGCCCGACCCGAAACGCGCCGGCAACGGCATGCACTTTCATCTGTCGATCAGCAGCGCCGAGAACAAGAACCTGTTCCACGACGCCAGCGACCCGAGCGGCATGGGCCTGTCGAAGCTGGCCTATCACTTCGCCGCCGGCCTGCTCGCCCATGGCCCGGCGCTGTGTGCGTTCGCCGCGCCCACCGTCAACTCCTACAAGCGCCTGGTGGTGGGCCACTCGCTGTCCGGCGCCACCTGGGCCCCGGCCTTTATCGCGTTTGGCGCCAACAACCGTTCGGCCATGGTGCGCGTGCCTTACGGCCGCCTGGAGTTCCGCCTGCCGGATGCCGGCTGCAACCCTTACCTGGTCAGCGCCGCAATCATCGCGGCGGGCCTGGACGGTATCGATCGCCAGCTGGAAATCGACCACGTCTGCAATGAAAACCTCTACAGCCTGAGCCTGGAACAGATCGCCGAGCGCGGCATCAAGACCTTGCCGCAATCCCTCAAGGAAGCCTGCGACGCGCTGGAAGCCGACCCGCTGTTCGCCGAGGTGCTCGGCCCGCAGATCGTGGGTGAGTTCATCAAACTCAAGCGCATGGAGTGGGTGGAATACAGCCGCCATGTGAGCGACTGGGAAGTCCAGCGCTATACCGAATTTTTCTGACACCGTGTGACGGAGACTTGATATGTGTGGAATCGTAGGTCTGTACCTGAAAAACCCCCGGCTGGAACCCCAACTCGGCCAGCTGTTTGAACCGATGTTGCAGGCCATGACCGACCGTGGCCCGGACAGTGCGGGCTTTGCCATCTACGGTGATGAAGTCGCCGATGGCTGGGTCAAGCTGACCCTGCAAGCGACCACCGAGGCCTTCGACTGGAAAGCCCTGATGGGCGAGCTGGAAGGGCGCCTGGGCTGTTCGCTGGACTGGTTTCAGAACGCCAGCGCCGCCGTGTTGAAGGTCCACGCCGACGAAGCCCCGGTACGCCTGGCCCTGGCCGAACTGGCGCCGAGCGTGCGGGTCATGAGCGCCGGGCAGAGCATCGAGATCCTCAAGGGCATGGGCCTGCCCCAGGAGATTTCCCAGCGCTTCGGCCTGGCGAGCATGCAGGGCAGCCACATCATCGGCCACACCCGCATGGCCACCGAAAGCGCGGTGACCATGGAAGGCAGCCACCCGTTTTCCACCGGTGCCGACCTGTGCCTGGTGCATAACGGTTCGCTGTCGAACCACTTCCGCCTGCGCCAGGAACTCAAGCGCGAAGGCATCCATTTCGAAACCGACAACGACACCGAAGTCGCCGCCGGCTACCTGACCTGGCGCCTGCAACAGGGCGACTCGCTCAAAGACGCGCTGGACCACGCCCTGGAAGACCTCGACGGCTTCTTCACCTTCGCCATCGGCACGCGCAACGGTTTTGCGGTGATCCGCGATCCGATCGCGTGCAAGCCGGCGATCCTCGCCGAGACCGACGACTACGTCGCCATGGCCTCCGAGTACCAGGCGCTGTCGAGCCTGCCAGGCATCGAGAATGCCCGCATCTGGGAGCCCGCACCGGCCACTTTGTACATCTGGGAACGCCAGTCAGCTTAAGGAGCGCACACATGAAAACCATCGACCTTTCCACCGCCACCGTGCGTGACCTCAACCAGGCGCTGCACGCCCAGGCCATCGACAACGAGTGGCGCGTCACCCACTCCAACGGCAAGCACAACCTTGCGGTGGGGGTGAATCAGGCGGTGTCCATCGATATCGAAGGCCACGCCGGCTACTACTGCGCGGGCATGAACCAACAGGCGTCGATCACCGTACACGGCAACGTCGGCGTGGGCTGCGCCGAGAACATGATGTCCGGTTCGGTGCGCGTCAAAGGCAGCGCGTCCCAGGCGGCCGGGGCCACGGCCCATGGCGGCTTGCTGGTGATCGAAGGCGACGCGGGGGCGCGTTGCGGGATTTCCATGAAAGGCATCGACATCGTGGTCGGCGGCAGCATCGGCCACATGAGCTGCTTCATGGGCCAGGCCGGGCGTCTGGTCGTCTGCGGCGATGCCGGCGATGCGCTGGGCGATTCGCTGTACGAGACCCACATCTACGTGAAGGGCACGGTCGAGTCGCTGGGCTCCGATTGCGTCGAAAAAGAGATGCGCAGCGAGCACCTGCAAGAGCTGCAGGAGCTGCTCGATCGCGCCGGTTTCGCCCACCGCGCGGCGGATTTCAAGCGCTACGGCTCGGCCCGCCAGCTGTACAACTTCAAAGTCGACAACGCCTCCGCGTACTGAACCAGGAGCTACACCATGAGTGAAAAAACCCCTCCAGTGTTGCGCGAGTCGGCCACCTTCGACCGCCTGACCATCCAGGAAATCCAGCGTGCCGCCGAAACCGGCATCTACGACATTCGCGGCGGCGGTACCAAGCGCAAGTTGCCGCACTTCGATGACTTGCTGCTGCTGGGCGCCAGCGTGTCGCGTTACCCGCTGGAAGGCTATCGCGAGAAGTGCGGCACCGATGTGATCCTCGGCAACCGCTTCGCCAAGAAGCCGATCCACCTGAAGATCCCGGTGACCATCGCCGGCATGAGTTTCGGTGCGTTGTCGGCCAACGCCAAGGAAGCCCTGGGCCGTGGCGCGAGCATCGCCGGCACCAGCACCACCACCGGTGACGGCGGCATGACCCCGGAAGAGCGCGGCCAGTCGCGGCACCTGGTGTACCAGTACCTGCCGTCGCGCTACGGCATGAACCCCGATGACCTGCGCAAGGCCGACGCCATCGAGATCGTCCTCGGCCAGGGCGCCAAGCCCGGCGGTGGCGGCATGTTGCTGGGCATGAAGGTCACCGAACGCGTGGCCGGCATGCGTACCTTGCCGATCGGCGTGGACCAGCGCAGCGCCTGCCGCCACCCGGACTGGACCGGTCCGGACGACCTGGCTATCAAGATTGCCGAGTTGCGCGAAATCACCGATTGGGAAAAACCGATCTACGTGAAAATCGGCGCCAGCCGGCCGTATTACGACGTGAAGCTGGCGGTCAAGGCCGGTGCCGATGTGATCGTACTCGACGGCATGCAGGGTGGCACCGCGGCGACCCAGGAAGTGTTTATCGAACACGTCGGCATCCCGATTTTGTCGGCGATCCCGCAAGCGGTACAGGCTTTGCAAGAGATGGGCATGCACCGCAAGGTCCAGTTGATTGTGTCGGGCGGGATTCGCAACGGCGCCGATGTGGCCAAGGCCATGGCGATGGGCGCGGATGCGGTGGCCATCGGCACGGCGGCGCTGATTGCCCTGGGCGACAACCACCCACGGCTGGACGCTGAACTGAAAAAGATCGGCTCGGCCGCCGGCTTCTACGACGACTGGCAGAACGGCCGCGACCCGGCCGGCATCACCACCCAAGACCCGGAGCTGTCGAAACGCCTGGACCCGGTGGAAGGCGGGCGTCGTTTGGCCAACTACCTGCGGGTGATGGTGTTGGAGGCCCAGACCATGGCCCGTGCGTGCGGCAAGTCGCACCTGCACAACCTCGACCCCGAGGACCTGGTGGCGCTGACGGTGGAGTCGGCCGCCATGGCCCGGGTGCCGTTGGCGGGGACCCGTTGGATACCGGGTTCCGGTTACTGAGTGACGAGCCGGCTTGCCGGCTGCTACGGCGTTCCACCCCTGTAGGAGCGAGCCTGCTCGCGAAGGTCGTTAACGATAACGCGGGCATCCTGGATGACCGCGTTGCCTGGACGTTTTTCGCGAGCAAGAACTAGGCGTCCCCCTCGCTCCTACATGCATCTCCCCTATCTTTTGCAGGAGCTTTGAACATGATCAATCGTCTTCTCGGCAAATCCCTCTTCGGCTTATTGGCCGCCTGTGCCTTCGCCCCCTTGGCCCAGGCCGCCGATGCGCCCACCTTGAACACCGGCAGCACCGCCTGGATGGTCACCGCCGCGGTGCTGGTGCTGTTCATGTGCCTGCCGGGGCTCGCGCTGTTCTACGGCGGGCTGGTCCGGGCGAAAAACATGCTCTCGCTGTTCACCCAGTGTTTTGGCGTCGCCGGGCTGGTGGGCGTGCTGTGGGTGATCTACGGCTACAGCATGGTGGTGGACACCACGGGCATGGTCGAAGGGCAGGTGACCTTCAACAGTTTTGTCGGCGGCCTGAGCCGCGCGTTCCTGGCGGGGATGACCCCCGAGAGCTTGGTGGGGGATATTCCGGAAGGCGTGTTCGTGACCTTCCAGATGACCTTCGCAATCATCACCCCGGCGCTGATCGCTGGCGCCTTCGCCGAACGCATGAAGTTCTCGGCGGCGCTGCTGTTCATGGCCATCTGGTTCACCCTGGTGTATGCACCGGTGGCGCATATGGTCTGGGGCGGTTCGGGGGCCTTGATGCATAACTGGGGCGTGCTCGACTTTGCCGGCGGCACCGCCGTACACATCAACGCAGGTGTGGCCGCGCTCGCCGCATGCCTGATCCTCGGCAAGCGCAAGGGCTACCAGAACACGCCGATGCCCGCGCATAACCTGAGCCTGACCATGGCCGGTGCGGCGATGCTCTGGGTCGGCTGGTTCGGCTTCAATATCGGCTCCGGCGGCGGCCTCAACGGCACCTCGGGGATCGTCATGCTCAACACCCAACTGGGCGCGTGTGCGGGGATTCTTGGCTGGATGTTCACCGAGTGGTTCAAGGTCGGCAAACCCAGCGCCCTGGGCCTGGCCAGCGGTGCATTGGCCGGTCTGGTGGGGATCACCCCGGCGTGCGCCTATGTCGGCGTCGGCGGCGCGTTGGCCATCGGCTTGCTGTGCGGGGTGTTCTGCTACTTGAGCGTGACCGTGTTGAAGCGTCGCTTCGGCTACGACGACAGCCTCGACGTATTCGGCTTGCACGGCATCGGCGGCATGATCGGCGCGGTGCTCACCGGGGTGTTCTGCGTGCCGTCCATGGGCGGCCTGGTGGAAGGCGTGACCATGGGCGGCCAAGTCGTCGCCCAGATCAAGGGGGTGTTGCTGACCACGGTGTACTGCTTCGTGGTCAGCTGGATCATCCTCAAGGTGGTCAATGCCCTGGTCGGCCTGCGTGCCCATGAGTCGGTGGAAGAGATGGGCCTGGACCTGGCCGAGCACAACGAGCGCGCCTACAACCACTAACGGCCCACTGTAGGAGCGAGCTTGCTCGCGAAGGTCGTTAACGATAAGGGCATCCTGGATGACCGCGTTGCCTGGGCGTTTTTCGCGAGCAAGCTCGCTCCTACAGGTGCGGCGCCAGCGCTCGGGGCAGGGCTTTGCGTTGTAACTGGCTTGCCACCAGGGTGTTTTTCAGCCTGCGTGCCCATGAGTCGGGACCTGGCCGCCTACAACCCCTGAAAACCCTGTAGGAGCGAGCTTGCTCGCGAAGGTCGTTAACGATAGCGCGGGCATCCTGGATGACCGCGTTGCCTGGGCGTTTTTCGCGAGCAAGCTCGCTCCTACAGGTGCGGCGCCAGCGCCTGGGGCAGGGCTTTGCGTTGCAACTGGCTCGCCACTAGGGTGTTTTTCAGCCTGCGTGCCCATGAGTCGGGACCTGGTCGCCTACAACCCCTGAGAACCCTGTAGGAGCGAGCTTGCTCGCGAAGGTCGTTAACGATAACGCGGGCATCCTGGATGGCCGCGTTGCCTGGGCGTTTTTCGCGAGCAAGCTCGCTCCTACAGGTACAGCGCCTGCGCTCGGGGCAGGGCTTTGCGCTGCAACTGGCTCGCCACCAGGGTGTTTTTCAGCCTGCGAGCCCATGAGTCGGGACCTGGCCGCCTACAACCCCTGAGAACCCTGTAGGAGCGAGCTTGCTCGCGAAGGTCATTAACGATAACGCGGGCATCCTGGATGACCGCGTTGCCTGGAGGTTTTTTGCGAGCAAGCTCGCTCCTACAGGTGCGGCGCCAGCGCTCGGGGCAGGGCTTTGCGTTGCAACTGGCTCGCCACCAGGGTGTTTTTCAGCCTGCGTGACCATGAGTCGGGACCTGGCCGCCTACAACCCCTGAAAACCCTGTAGGAGCGAGCTTGCTCGCGAAGGTCGTTAACGATAACGCGGGCATCCTGGATGACCGCGTTGCCTGGGCGTTTTTCGCGAGCAAGCTCGCTCCTACAGGTGCGGCGCCAGCGCTCGGGGTAGGGCTTTGCGTTGTAACTGGCTCGCCACCAGGGTGTTCTTCAGCCTGCGAGCCCATGAGTCGGGACCTGGCCGCCTACAACCCCTGAGAACCCTGTAGGAGCGAGCTTGCTCGCGAAGGTCGTTAACGATAGCGCGGGCATCCTGGATGACCGCGTTGCCTGGGCGTTTTTCGCGAGCAAGCTCGCTCCTACAGGTGCGGCGCCAGCGCCTGGGGCAGGGCTTTGCGTTGCAACTGGCTCGCCACTAGGGTGTTCTTCAGCCTGCGAGCCCATGAGTCGGGACCTGGCCGCCTACAACCCCTGAGAACCCTGTAGGAGCGAGCTTGCTCGCGAAGGTCGTTAACGATAACGCGGGCATCCTGGATGACCGCGTTGCCTGGGCGTTTTTCGCGAGCAAGCTCGCTCCTACAGGTGCGGCGCCAGCGCTCGGGGCAGGGCTTTGCGCTGCAACTGGCTCGCCACCAGGGTGTTTTTCAGTAGGTAGGCAATCGTCATCGGCCCCACACCACCCGGCACCGGCGTAATCGCGCTGGCCACGGTGCGTGCGCTGGCGTAGTCCACATCGCCCACCAACCGCGTACCGGTCTCGGTGCTGATGCGGTTGATCCCCACATCGATCACCACCGCGCCAGGCTTGAGCCAGCTGGCATCGATCAACTGCGGCCGACCGACCGCAGCGACGACGATATCGGCCAAGCGGCACAATGCCTGAGCATCGACGCTGCGCGAATGCACCACGGTGACCGAGCAGTTGGCCTGCAACAGCAGGGTCGCCATCGGTTTGCCGACGATGTTCGAGCGGCCAATCACCACCGCGTGCAAGCCACTCAAATCGCCGCAGGTTTCATGCAGCAGGCGCATGCAGCCGCTGGGCGTGCAAGGCGTGAGCACCTCGATGCCTTGCACCAGGCCGCCGACGTTCTCACGGTGGAAACCGTCCACGTCCTTGATCGGGTCAATCGCATGGATCACGGCCGCCTCGTCGATATGCGCCGGCAACGGCAACTGCACCAGCACGCCATTGACCGAAACGTCGGCGTTCAACTGGGCCAGCAGATCGAGCACTTGCGCCTGGCTGGCGTCATCCGGCAGCCGGTATTCAAGGGAGCGAATCCCGACTTCCTTGGCCCGCAGCAGTTTGTTGCGCACATACACTTCGCTGGCCGGATCGTCGCCCACCAGCACGACAGCCAGGGCCGGGAAGATTTTTTGCGCGGCAAGCAGCAGGACCTCTTCGCGAACCTCGTCGAGAACCTGGGCAGAAATGGCCTTGCCGTCGATATCGCGGGCAAGGGAAGGGAGAGTGCTGGTCAAAAGCGTCACCGTTGTCTGGAGAAATAGGGGCGCTGAGGGATAAATCCCTCAGCAATAGGCAGCCCAGGGCATTCAGGCTACCAGTTGATGGCAGGCATACACCACCAGCACACCGGCGATCAGTGTGGCGTAGGGCAGCCAGCCGGCGCGGCGTTGGCCGTCATCGGCCTGGATATACAAGTCACTGAGCATGGCCGCGGGGAAGCGACCTTTGTCCTGCACATAGTGGCGGTAGCAGAACACCGGCAGGATCAACAGCGCCAGCAGCAAGCCGGTGACCAGCGTGCCTGCGCCCCAGATATCCGCACCCAGGCCCATGCACGCCAGGTTGACGAAGCTCAGCACGCCGCCGGCCGCCAGCAGCACGGTGGGGGCTTTGTACGGGCGCACCCAGTCGGGGCGGTCGAGGCGGTGGATCCAGCCGGCGTTGAGGTTGAGGAAGTTGAAAATGATGTAGCTGACGTTGGACGCCGCCAGCACGAACACATAGTCCGACATCAGCAACAACAGCAGGTTGAACGACAGGTCGGTCCACATCGCCGCCGTGGGCGCACCGTGTTCGTTGGTGCGCCCCAGGTATTTGGGCAGCCAGCCGTCCACCGACGCCTGATACAGGGTGCGCGACGAGCCGGACATCGAGGTCATGATCGCCAGCAACGTGGCGAGCACCAGCATGATCAGCACGATATTGGCGACCACCTTGCCGCCGCCGATGCTGTCGGCCATCACCTGACCAACGCCCATGCCGCTGTAGATCGCCGGCGACAGCAGGCCGCTGTACACCGCCGGAGTCACTACCGCGCCGCTGGCGTCGAGCACCGCCGGGGTCACCAGTTGGCCCAGCCCCAGGCTGCCTTGAAACGCCAGCGGCACCAGGGTGAACACCAGGATGCACAGCAGGCCGGCGTAGAAGATCGCCTTGAAGGTGTCACGCTTGGGGTCCTTGAACTCGCGGGTGTAGCACACCGCCGTTTCGAACCCGTAGGTGGACCACGCGGCCATGAACAGCCCGCCGGCCATCAGCGACCAGCCGGACATATCCCACGGGCCGTCGATGACTTGCCCGGCCGCGTCATGGGCCAGCGGGAACAGCGGCAGGAAGTTGGCCTGGGTCGCGTCCCCGGTGAACAACGGCACCACGCCCACCAGCAACAGCGGGATCAGCGAGGTGACCCCGAGCACCAGCGTCAGGCGCGCCGAGCGCAGGATGCCGCCATGCTGCACGGCAAACACCGTGAGCAGAATCAACAGGCCAATGGCGAACGTCGCGTTGATGCGCAACGACAGGCCGCTCTTGACCCAACCCAGGTCAAGCAGGGTCAGTTGCCAGGTGTTGATCAGCGCATCGGCGGGAAACAGCGCGGTGAGGATATACCCCGCCGCCAGCCCCGAACCGATGGACAGCACCGGCGACCAGGCCAGCCAGTTGCACCACACCGACACCGGCGCGATCAACTTGCTGTAGCGCACCCAGGCCACCGCGCCGTACACGGACGCGCCGCCGGACTTGTGCGGGAACAGCCCGGCGATCTCGGCATAGGTGAAGGCCTGGATAAACCCGAACAGGATCGACACGATCCACACGATCCAGGCCGGTTTGCCCACCGTGGCGGCAATCGCGCCGATGGAGAACAGCACCAGCGCGGGCACGCCACTGGCGACCCAGAATGCACCGCGCCAATCGATCTTGCGGTGCAGGCTGCCCACTGAGCTGGCAGCCTGCGGTACAGCCTCGAACGTCGTCGCTTCCATCTTCGTATTCCCATGTCTGAGTAGCGGTTAAGAAGGGCAATCAAAGTGGGCAGTCAAAGTGGGGTGGCACACATCGGTATCGGGACGATCAGCTACGCACGCGGCTCTTGTCCGGGTCATAGAAAATCGCTGCGCTGACCGTGGCGCTGATGCGCTTCTGTAGGCCATCGACTTTGCCAATCTCAAGCAGGGTGCCGGGCTCGGCGCAGCTCACGTCGACCCGGCACAGCGCGATATTGCTGGCCAGCAACGGTGAGCGGCAGGCGCTGGTGATGACGCCGACCTGGGCGCGGCCGTGGTACACCGGGTCGCCGTGGTGGGCCGCCTCGTTGCCGCCGAGGTGCAGACCGACCAGCTTGTGGCTGGGATGGGCGCTGCGCCGCAACAGGGCGTCGCGGCCGATAAAGTCATCGGTCTTGCTCTTGAGTGGCACGCTGAAGCCGATGCCGGCCTCGAACGGGTCGGTCTGGTCGCTGAACTCGTAGCCGGCAAAAATCAGCCCGGCTTCGATGCGCAACAGGTCCAGCGCTTCCAGGCCGAGGGGCACCAGGCCCAAGGGTTGGCCGAGTTGCCAGATGCGGTCCCACACCCGTTCGGCGTCTTCGGGCTGGCACCACACCTCAAAGCCCAGTTCGCCGGTGTAGCCGGTGCGCGAAATCATCAACGGGCAGCCCTCGAAACCGTCCAGCCGGCCGACCAGGAAGCGGAACCAGCCGAGGCTGTCCACGCTCGGTTGGGTGGGCGGCGTCCAGACCATCTGCTTGAGCAGCTCGCGGCTGAGCGGCCCTTGCACCGCCAGGTTGTGAATCTGCTCGCTGGCGGACTTGACCCACACCTTCATCCCCAGTTTGTGGGCCTGCTCGCGCAGCCACACACCGGCGTAGTCTTCGCCGCAGATCCAGCGGAAGTTGTCCGGGCCCAGGCGCAGCAGGGTGCCGTCGTCGAGCATGCCGCCGTGTTCGTGGCACATCGCCGAATAGACCACTTGGCCCACCGCCAGACGCCGCACGTCGCGGGTCAGGCAGTATTGCAACAGGGCTTCGGCGTCGGGGCCGATGATCTCGAATTTGCGCAGGGCGGTCAGGTCCATTACGGCCACGCGTTCGCGGCAGCCGAGGTATTCCTCGGTGGCGCCATAACCGTCGTAGCGCAACGGCAGCCACCAGTTGCGGTAGTCGATGAAGCTGCCGGTGAGGGCGCTGGTGCGTGAGTGGAACGCGGTCTCACGGGTCAGTATCGGGTCGGCATCGGCCGTGGTTCGAGTGCTCATGGCGATGGAAAAACGCTCCTTCTCGCGGTAGATACGGACATGGATATCGGTCGGGTTCCAGCCATTGGCCGGGTCGATGTCATCCGGGCACGAGGTACTGCCGCACACCAGCTCGGTCATGGCCCGCAGCAGTACGTAGTCGCCGGGCCGCGACCACGGCTCATCCAGGGTCATCTGCTGGTGTGCATCAATGCCGGTGTTGAAGAAGAAATTGATCGCCGGCCAGCCGTTGCGCGCTTGCACGCCGTAGGGCGCGAGTACGCGGCTGAGGTTGTCGCTGCAGTTGTCGTGCCCGAAATAGCCATGGGATTCGTAGTAGCGCGCCGCGCAGGCCAGGGCGAAGGCGTCGTGGCGCCCGACGGTGTCCTGCACCACCTCCAGCATCGGCTGCATCCGGCGGTCGAAAAACTTCGAGAACAGCCCCGGCGCCGGGTAGGCGCTGCCGTTCAGCGTGCGTGTCACGGTCTGGTCGAGGTCCAGCTCCACGCCGCGATCCAGGGCGCGGCGGTCGAGGGCGACGAAGTCCGAACACTGGCGGCCGGCGACGTCCAGCACCTGCACGTACTGGCCCTTGGCGACGCTGTAGCCGTGGGCCGTGCCCGCACGCACGGTGAACTCGTCCAGCACCTCGCCCAATGGCTCGGGCAGGGCAGGCACCAGCAGGGGCGACGGGTTGGCCCGTGTCACCAGCAGGCGCAGTTCGCTGGGCCGGTATTGCCGGTCGACGGCGGTGGGCCCGGCGGGAGCGGCGACGATCACCAGCAGGCGGTCATGGGCGACAAACTGCCGAGTGTGACCGGGTGGGCTGGCGTCGTCCCACAGCGCGGCGGCGAGGGGCAATGCCTGCGCGTCGATGCCGCGCCGCTTGAGCGCCTGGCCGACACGCGGTGGCACGCGGCAGGCGCTCGAGCCGCTCAGCCCCCAGCTCGCCAGGGCGCTGCGGCCGCTGGCGTCGAGGGCCAGCAGTTCGCAGATTTGCCGGCCTTCGAGGTCGATCACCTGCAGGCCGTCGCCGGGCTGCAGGTCGACCAGCGTCACACCGCCGGCGGCCACGCGGTAGCGTTCGAGGTTCGGCGCCCGGGCAAACAGCCCGGGTTCTCGCGGGTGGGAAACACGCGGAGCATTCATCATGGGCACCCGCTCAGCCGACTGATTTGATGGGCGTCACGGGCTCGCCCAGGTACGCCGCCATCGAGTCGTCCAGGGCCAGCAGCCACGGGGTGTGGTGCGGCGGCGACTGGGTGCCGGTCATCAGCGAGCGGTAGGACTTGTCGCGATAGCCCATGATGTTTTCGGCCTTGTCGTGCTTCCAGTGCAGAAAGGTCTCGTTGACGGCGGCGATGTCGAAATCCGGGTAGTCGGTGGCGTCCACCAGGTGCTGGATGTAGGCGCCCTGGAACTCGAACATCTGCTGGTTGGTTTCCAGGGTCAGTTCCTGTGCCTGCCATTGCTGGCTGTCGGCGATCATCGCGGCCTGGCTGGGCAATGGGATACGCCCCAGGATCACATCGCGGGCATACCAGGCCTGGGCGTCGAACATGTTGAACGAGTACCACTGGTCCTGCATGCCGAGGTAGATCAGCCGCGGGTTGGGTTCCCAGAACACGCCCTTGTAGAGGTTCATCGGCCACAGGCGGTTGTCGGTCCTGAGGCTCAGCTCATCCGGCAGGAACGGGAAGTGGTGCTTGTAGCCGGTACACAGGATCACCGCGTCGATGTGCTTGCTGCTGCCATCGGCAAAGAACGCACGGTTGTTTTCCAGGCGTTGCAGCAGCGGCTTTTCTTCCCAGTTGTCCGGCCACGCATAGCCCATGGGCGTGGTGCGGTAACAGCTGGTGATGCTGCGCGCGCCATATTTGTAGCATTGCGAGCCGATGTCCTCGGCCGAATAGCTGCTGCCGATGATCAGCAGGTCCTTGTCCTTGAATTCCAGCGCCTCGCGAAAGTCATGGGCATGCAGGATGCGCCCGGCGAACTGCTCGAAGCCTTCGAAGTACGGCACCTTGGGCGTGGAGAAGTGGCCGCAGGCGTTGATCACGTAGTCGAATTCTTCACAGGTCAAGGTGTCGTGGGTGTAGTCGTGGGCATACACGGTGAAGCGCTGGGTCTGTTCGTCGAAGGTGACCTGGCGCACCACATTGTTGAAGCGGATGTAATCGCGCACGCCGGCCTTTTCCACGCGGCCCTTGATGTAGTCCCACAACACTTCGCGGGGCGGATAGGAGGCGATGGGCCGGCCGAAATGTTCTTCGAAGGTGTAATCGGCGAACTCCAGGCATTCCTTGGGGCCGTTGGACCACAGGTAGCGGTACATGCTGCCATGCACCGGCTCGCCGTTTTCGTCCAGGCCGGTGCGCCAGGTGTAGTTCCACATGCCGCCCCAGTCCTGCTGTTTCTCGAAGCACACCAGTTCGGGAATGGCGGCGCCCTTGTCGCGGGCCGACTGGAAGGCGCGAAGTTGTGCCAGGCCGCATGGGCCGGCGCCGATGATTGCTACACGTAGAGTCATGAGCGTGCCTCCTGAAGGGTTTCAGCGAAAGATCACTGTCTTGTCGTGGTTGATGAACACCCGGTGTTCCAGGTGGTATTTCAGGGCTTTGGAAAGGGCGACGGTTTCGGTGTCGCGGCCGATGGCGACCAGTGAATCGGGCAAGTGCGTATGGTCGACGCGCTGGATTTCCTGCTCGATGATCGGGCCCTCGTCGAGGTCGCTGGTGACGTAGTGGGCGGTGGCGCCGATCAGCTTCACCCCCCGGTCATAGGCCTGGTGATACGGCTTGGCGCCCTTGAAACCGGGCAGGAACGAGTGGTGGATGTTGATCGCCCGCCCCGACAGTTGCTGGCACAGGCCGTCGGACAGGATCTGCATGTAGCGCGCGAGCACTACCAGATCGGTCTGGGTGTCTTCGACGATACGCATCAGTTCGGCTTCCTGGCCGGCCTTGGTGTCCTTGGTGATGGGCAGGTAGATGAAGCGGATGCCCTCACGCTCGGCCATCGCCCGCAGGTCCAGGTGGTTGGAGACCACGGCGGTGATGGTCATGTCCATTTCGCCTTTGCGGTGGCGGTAGAGCAGGTCGGTGAGGCAATGGTCGAACTTGCTGACCATCAGCAGCACGCGGGTCGGCTGGCGTGAGCTGAACAACTGCCACTGCATGTCGAAGCCGCCGGCGAGCTCGCCCAGGCCTTTGCGCAGGTCGCCGATATCACCGCTGACGCCCTTGTTGAAACGGAACACCGCGCGCATGAAAAACTGCCCGGTGAACTCGTCGTCGAATTGCGCCAACTCGCTGATGTAGCACTGCTGCCGGGCCAGGCAGGCGCTGATCGCGGCGACGATCCCGGACGCCGCCGGGCAGGTGATCTTGAGAATGTAATGTTCGCTTGAGGCGTCCATCGAAGGCTCCTGAATGCGGTGAAGGAAGGCTCAGCCCTTGGCCGTGCGCTTGGTTTTTTGCGGGTCGTCGAAGGGCAGGGCGTGGGTGGTGGCGGTACCTTCGAAGCTGCCGCGCACCTGCAGCGCGATGCCGGGTGCGGCGCAGGCGACGCTCATGCGCGCGATGGCCATCGAGCGTTTGCTCAGGCGCGAATACATGCCGCAGGTGATCACGCCGACTTGCTGGTTGCCCTGCCACAAGGTGTCGCCAGCCTCGGCCGGGCGCACGCCGTCGAGCAGCACGCCGGTGATCTTGAAGCGCTCCTGGCCGCGCAGGCGCAGGTGTTCCTCGGCGCCTCGGAACGCTTGTTTGCCGGGCGAAACCGTGAAGTCCAGGCCCATTTCCCACAGGGTGTCGCCGGCCTTCTGGTCGGCGAAGGGGTACATCTGCGAGTTGTCGTAGGGGAAAAACATCAGCGAGCTTTCCACTCGCAGCCAGTCCAGGGCGGTGAAGGCGCAGGGAATGATTCCCAGGCTCGCGCCCTGTTCGAGGATGCTGTCCCACAGGAACGGGGCGTCCGCGGCCTTGCAGAAAATCTCGTAGCCGCGCTCGCCGGTGTAGCCGGTGCGGGAGATCATCACCGGGCGCTCGAACAGGCGCGTTTGCAGGTGATGGAAGTACGGCAGCTGGCGGATGCCAGGCACGTGCTCGGCGAGAAAATCCACCGCCAGCGGGCCTTGTAGCGACAGGTCGTGCAGATCGTCGTCGAACAGCACCGCCACTTGCCGGCCCTGGGCCGAGCGCACCAGCATTTCATGCCCGGTGCCGGCGCCATGCACGACCATGAACGCATTGGGCCCGGTGCGGTAGACGATGCAGTCATCGACGAATTTGCCGTCCTCGTCGAGCATCGACGCATACACCGATTTGCCGGGATAGAGCTTGGCGATGTCGCGGGTGGTGGTCCACTGCAACAGGCTTTCGGCGTGCGGGCCGACGTAGTGGACTTTTTTCAGGCCCGATACGTCCATCAGGCCGGCGCGGGTGCGGATCGCTTCGTGGTGGTCGGCCAGCGCGCTGCTGTAGGTCCAGGCGGTGCCCATGCCGTTCCAGTCTTCGAGGTTCGAGCCGAGCGCGCGGTGCCGCTCGGCCAATGCAGAAATACGCCAGGAGTGGGTCATGTGAGATTCCTTGCTGTGAAAAAGAGCACCGGGAAATGGTTCAGGCGAGTGGATCGAACTGGCTCAGCCACTCGACCAGGGTCTGTCGATAGCGGGTCATGCCCTTGTAGTCGGCGATGGCATCGGGCAGGTCGCGCAGCACGCGGTGCAGGCGGCAGCCCCAGCCGGGGTGGCTGACCAGTTCGTCCAGGTTGATCAGGTAGGTGCGAATGCTGAACATCACTGCGTTGCTGCGCGGCAGGCGCGCCATCACTTGCAGTTCTACCCGCAGATGCACCTGTTGCCCGACGTTCTGCGCGGTGATCTGGCCGCGGTCGGCGCCCCATTGATGGAAGGTTTCCGGCGACGAATCCAGGCGCGGGTTGATGGTCAGGGTCCAGTTCAGGCGCCGGACCGGCTGGCCGGCCTGCAGGTTGAGCAGGTACTTCAGCGCGCGCTCGAACACGCCCATCTGGTGGGCCATGGGCACCGGTGCATGCCACTGCTTGAAACTCATCCCGGCATCGAACGCCAGTGACCAGTCGGCCGGGCTGGTGACCAGGCCGGCGTCCATGTACAGGTCGCCGTCGCGCTGGTCGAGCAGGGCGAAATCCCCTTGCACCTGGCGGCCGATGTATTCCAGCGGTGCGCAGGGCAGGCTGGCGGCATCGCCGAAGATGAACGGTTGATCGATCTGCAGCAGGTGGTTGCGCCAGTGCCAGCGGTCGCCGTCACGCGCCAGGCTGAACCACTGCGGGTAGTCGACGGCGAGGTTTTCCATGAGCATTTGCAGCGCATCCCAGGCCGCCGCTTGCATGTGCGGCATCACCAGGTAGCGGCGCGGGTCGTTGTCCAGGATCAGGGCACGTTCGGCCATTTCCGAGCGGTAGTGCTCGTCGATGTCGAAGGCGTGCTCGTAGACGGAACCCGGGTCGCGGGAGGTGGCCGGTTCGATGTTCACCGAGTACAGGTAGCTGTCCTCGATAAACGGAAACGGGAAGCGACGGATCGCCGCCGGGCTGTTGCGAAAGCTGAAATCGTCGCGATAGCTCAGCACAGGGCTCGATTGCAGGGGCATGGCACTCACTCCTATAGGTCCAGCGAAACGCAGGGGCCGCTGCCGCGTGAGACGCAGGGCATCAGAAATTCGGCCTGCTCGGCCGGGCTGAGGAAACTGTCGCGGTGTTCGATGGCACCGCCTTGATGGCGCGTGATGCACTGGCCGCAGACCCCGCCACGGCACAGGTTGGGCACCTGCAACCCCGCGTGCTCCAAGGCTTCGAGCAGGCTCTGCTCGGCCTCCACGCGCAGGGTGCGGCCACTGCGCAGCAGTTGCAGGTCGAACGGCTGGCCCGGTTGCGCGCCTTTGAACGCCTCGGCATGCAGCCGATTGCGCGGCCAACCGAGGCGATCGGCGTGTTGCTCGACCGCCTCGATCAAGGGTTGCGGGCCACAGGTGTAGACGTGGCTGCCCAGCGGCCGGTTGGCGAGGATGCGGCTCAGGTCCGGGCGGCGGTCGTAGGCGTGCAGGCGCGGGCCGAGGCGCTGTTGCAATTCATCGAGGTAGGCATCGCTGAGGCCTGGCCGGAACAGGTAATGCAGTTCGAAGTCGGCCTGCTGTTGTTCCATCGTGGCGATATAGGCCATGAACGGCGTGATACCGATGCCGGCGGCGATCAGGATGTGCCGGCGTGCGGTGCCATGGGGCGCGAACAGATTGGCCGGCGGCGAAATCCGCAAGGTGTCGCCGACCTGCACCTGGCGATGCAAGTACTGCGAACCGCCGCGAGACGCGTCCTGCAGGCGCACGGCGATGCGGTAGTGGCGCGTGTGCGCCGGGTCGCTGGTCAACGAGTAGGCATTACGCACCGTGCCCTCGGCCAGCGGCAGATGTACCTGGACGTGGCTGCCGGGCGAGAAAGCGGGCAGGGCACCGTCGCAGGCAGTCAGGGTGAACTCGCGCACCACGGGGGTGAGCATTCTGGCCGCACTGACCTGAACCTTGAGGGCGGCGCTCATGGCTGGAACCCCGCGTAGGGCTGGTCGGGGTTGATGCACACGCCGAGGTAAGCCCCCAGGCGCCGGGAAAAGTGTGCGCGCACTTCCAGCCCGACGTTGCAGCCGATGCAGTTCAACACCGGCTCTGGGCCTGCGGTCTGGGTCAGCCCGCAATGGGCGCAATACACCTGGCGCAGGCCGGGCATCGTGCAGGTCACGCTGATCTCGTCGTCTTCCAGGCCGGCGGCGCGGGCCTCGGCGTGAATGCGCCAGACAAAGGCCTCATCGCCCAACAGGTAGAGCCGACAACCCACGGTTGCGCTGGCCAATGCCTGTTGTAAACGCCGGCTGAAGTCGGGTTGTTCGCCGCTCAGCAGCAAAGGCTTGTGCAGGTCGGCGGCAACCGCCATGCCGGCGGTTGCCGATTGCATCACCACGATGGGGCGGTTGTGGGTGTGCGTCATGCGGGCTCTCCAAGGTGCGTTTTGTTTCCTGTTGAGAGAGATACTTTCCTATGAGGAAAATCTTCTCAATCTGGAAAAAGGGCTATGCCTTTGGAGATAAGCCTTGCCGCACTGGCGTTCGGGGCATGGAAGTTGCTGGTCTTGCACTAATGCTCAGCAACCGGACGGGGAGTTATCGAAGAGTGCGAACGCGACCGAAGAGCTGGCCGCTCTGGTTGGGGCCTGTGCGCCCCGAACAGGCGCGCAGCGTGCGCAGGCTGTTGGCCGGGTTGCCCCTGCACGCTGACGGTGCCTTGTCGGGTTTTCTGGACCGTTTCGACGCACTGCTGCCCGCCGCCAGGCTCAACCTGATCCTGGGCGGCGAAGACCTGGGCCCGACGCGACGTGGCTTGATCGAGGGCTGCCAGAACGTGGCGCGCTGCCCCTGGCGCGACGCGAGTGCGATGGACACGCCCCAGGCCTGCGGCCCTTGCCGGCAGCGCGGGGTACACCGATTGGTGTGCGCCTTGCCCGAGGGTGAAAAAGGCGCGTTACTGCTCGACACCCCCAGACGGGCCGGTGCCAGTTGGCGCCAGTTGCTGGAGGAAGCAGCGCAAGCCGTGGCGGTCAGCGTGCGTCTGCGCAGTGACAACCGTGAGCAGCAGCGCAGACAGGCAACGTCGCGCCACGGCGCGCTGGCCCGTGAGCTGCACGATTCGGTGGCGCAACAGTTGGGTTACCTGGCGTTCCAGGCCCACGGCTTGCAGTCACAGCTGGGCGCGCCTGCCCTGCAGGACCTGTGCGCAGGCCTCAGCCAGTTGCAACGCCAGGTGCGCGAGCTGATCACCAGCGCACGCCTGACCATGGACGGACGCTCACTGCGCCAGGCCCTGGCCGACTCCGTCGCGGAGTTTTCGCGGCGTTGCATCATCGTGTTCGAGTTGGATAACCGCCTGGCCGACGATGCCCTGAGCCCGGAAACCGAATTGCAGATCCTGCAGATCGTTCGCGAGGCCCTGGCCAATGCGGTGCGCCATTCCCACGCGCGGCATGTGCGTATTGAACTGCGCCAGACCCAGGACGGCGATGCCTCGGTGTCGGTGGAGGACGATGGCATCGGCTTGAGCCCGGCTTGCGATGAGCATAACCATTTCGGCCTGGCGATTATCCGCGAGCGCGCCGCCAGCATCGGCGCGCGGCTGAGCATTGAAGCGATCCGCCCGCACGGCGTGCGCGTGCATCTTGGCCTGCGCCGCCACCACGACCTGCCACTCGGGAGTCTCGATGGACTGCACGACCTTATTACTGATCGATGATCACCCACTGTTTCGCAAAGGCCTGGCGCAACTGTTCGATGCCAGCGACGACTTTGAAGTGGTGGGGCAGGCGGCCAGTGGCCGGGAGGGCATCAACCTGGCCGTGAGCCTGACGCCGCAGCAGGTGTTGCTGGATCTGCACATGCCTGGCCTCAGCGGCCTGCAGGTGCTGGACGAACTGCGCCAATTGCGCCTGGACTGCCAGGTGGTGGTGCTCACCGCTTCGATGGACCGCGCCGAACTGCTCAGCGCCCTGCGCCTGGGCGCCAGCGGTTATGTGCTCAAGGAAACCGAGCCCGAGGCGTTGCTGGCGTATATGCGCAACTGCCACAAGGGCGCGATCATGCTCGACTCAACCCTGATCGCCTTGCTCGCCGACCCGGCCGAGCCCAGGTCACACGGTGAGACGCCGGGCGGTGAAAACCTCACCGAACGCGAAGGCCAGACCCTGGCGCTGATCGCCGCCGGCATGAGCAATAAACAGATCGGCAGGGAGCTGGGGATCAGCGACGGCACGGTGAAAATCTATGTGCGCAGCCTGTTGCAGAAACTCAACCTGCATTCGCGCCTGGAGCTGGCGGCCCGGGTGCACAGCGGCGCCTTGCTCAAACACGAGGAGCGTCACTAGATGAGGGAAAGCTCTGACGCTTGGGTGCAGACATCGCCCGCGCACCTGATGGATTGTTTTCCCGCCGCCTTGCTGCACCTGCGCGACAACGGCCAGATCGCTCACTTCAACCTGGCCTGGGCCGAGTTGATGGGCGCGCCGGGCGCGGAACGCAACGTCGTCGACTACGTCCACCAGGAAGACCGCCCGCTGTGGCGCCAGGCCTTGCATGAGCTACGCCGGCGTCCCGAGACCTCGTTCAACCAACGCCTGCGCTTCGTGCATCCGTGCGGCGAGCTGCGCTGGTTCGAGGTCAGCCTAAAGCGCGGCCCGCAGGGCTTCTACTTGGTAGCCGGAGATATCACCGCGCACAAGCGCCGCGAAATCGCCCTGCAGGCCAGCCAACGCAGCAGCATGAGCTTGCTCGACAGCATGCCTGGGCTGATCTATCGCGGCCGTAACAACCGCGACTGGACCATGGAATTCGTCAGTGCCGGCTGCCTGCAATTGACCGGCTACCCCGCCGAGCGGTTGGTGGACAACCATGAGTTCACCTACAACAGCCTGATCCTCGCCGAGGATGCCGACTACGTGTGGCGCGAGGTGCAATATGCGTTGTCGCGCCAGGAACCGTTCGAACTCAATTACCAGATTCGTTGCGCCGACCAGTCGATCAAACACGTATGGGAGAAGGGCGTGGGGATCTATGCCGATACCTGCGAGGTGCTGGGCATCGAGGGCGCGATTTTCGAGCGCAGAGTTCTGTAGGAGCCGGCTTGCCGGCGATGGTCGTCAACGATGACGCGGGAAGCCTGGATGCCCGCGGTGGCTGTGGGTTTTTCGCTGGCAAGCCAGCTCCTACAGTGGGGGCATAACCCTGTAGGAGCCGGCTTGCCGGCGATGGTCGTTAACGATGACTCGGGACGCCTGGATGCCCGCGGTGGCTGTGGGTTTTTCGCTGGCAAGCCAGCTCCTACCATGGGGGCATAACCCTGTAGGAGCCGGCTTGCCGGCGATGGTTGTTAACGATGACGCGGGAAGCCTGGATGCCCGCGGTGGTTGTGGGTTTTTCGCTGGCAAGCCAGCTCCTACAGTGGGGGTATAACCCTGTAGGAGCCGGCTTGCCGGCGATGGTCGTTAACGATGACGCGGGACGCCTGGATGCCCGCGGTGGCTGTGGGTTTTTCGCTGGCAAGCCAGCTCCTACCATGGGGCATAACCCTGTAGGAGCCGGCTTGCCGGCGATGGTCGTTAACGATGACGGGGGAAGCCTGGATGCCCGCGGTGGCTGTGGTTTTTTCGCTGGCAAGCCAGCTCCTACCGTGGGGGCATAACCCTGTAGGAGCCGGCTTGCCGGCGATGGTCGTTAACGATGACGGGGGAAGCCTGGATGCCCGCGGTGGTTGTGGGTTTTTCGCTGGCAAGCCAGCTCCTACAGTGGGGGCATAACCCTGTAGGAGCCGGCTTGCCGGCGATGGTCGTCAACGATGACGCGGGAAGCCTGGATGCACGCGGTGGTTGTGGGTTTTTCGCTGGCAAGCCAGCTCCTACAGGGGATGGTTCAGCTTTTTGTTTGGATTAATGGGCGCCGGCGGCCTTGTTCAGATCGTTTTCGGCCCATTCGGTATACACACAGGCATCCGCCGTGGCCCAGCGCACGCGCACCGGGTCGCCGGCCTTGAGCGGCATGCCGGCGGCGGACAATGCCTTGACCGTCATCGAGGTGCCGCCCAGGGTTTTCACGCTGCAGGTCTGGCTTTCACCGAGGAACAGCACTTCGCCGACGATGGCCGACACTTCGTTCCAGCCTGCGGTCAATGGTTGCCCGGCGGCCTGTTCGACGCTCAGCGCGAGGGCTTTTTCCGGGCGCACCATCAGCAGCACGTCCTGCTCGCTGCGCAGGCCGCCGGTCAGGCGGATCGACAGGGATTGGCCTTCGAACGACGCCGCCGCGTTGCCCTGGGCCTTGAGCTTGAGGAAGTTGGAGTTGCCCAGGAATGAGGCGACAAACGCATTCGGCGGGTTCTGGTACAGGTCGAAACCGCTGCCCAGGCCGACGATCTTGCCGTGGCTGAAAATCGCGATGCGCTGGGACAGGCGCATGGCTTCTTCCTGGTCGTGGGTCACGTAGACGATGGTGATGCCCAGGCGCCGATGCAACTGGCGCAGCTCGTCCTGCAAGTCTTCACGCAGCTTCTTGTCGAGGGCGCCGAGCGGTTCGTCCATCAGCAGGATACGCGGCTCATACACCAGCGCCCGGGCGATGGCGACGCGCTGTTGCTGGCCGCCAGACAGTTGCGACGGGCGGCGATGGGCGAACTGTTCCAGTTGCACCAGCTTGAGCATGGCGTCGACGCGCTTCTCGCGCTCGGCACTGGCCAGTTTGCGGATCGCCAGGGGGAAGGCGATGTTGTCGCGTACCGACAGGTGCGGGAACAGCGAGTAGCGTTGGAACACCATGCCGATGTCGCGCTTGTGCGGCGGTACGTTGACCAGCGATTGGCCGCTCACCAAGATCTCGCCGCTGCTCGGCGTTTCAAAACCGGCGAGCATCGACAGGGTGGTGCTTTTGCCCGAGCCGCTGGAGCCGAGGAAGGTGAGGAACTCGCCGTCCTTGATGTCCAGCGAGATGTTGTCCACGGCGGCGAATTCGCCATAGAACTTGTTCAGGTTGCGCAGGCTGACCAGGGGTTGGCCAGGGTTCTGCGCGGCATCTTGGATCACTGCACTCATGTTCTGCTCCTGGGCGCTCAAGCGCGGGTTTCTGTGCGCCGGCGAACGGCGGCGGCGATGACCATGACCAGCACCGAGAGGCCGATCAGCAGCGTCGAGGCGACGGCGATCACGGGTGTCAGGTCCTGACGCAGGGTGGTCCACATTTTCACGGGAAGGGTTTGCAGGGTCGGGCTGGCCATCATCACGCTGAGCACCACTTCGTCCCATGACACGAGAAAGGCGAACAGCGCACCGGCCACCATCCCCGGGCGAATCGCCGGGAAGGTCACCTTGAACACCGCCTGCAGGCGCGACGCGCCGCAGATCACCGCGGCGTCTTCAATCGACTGATCGAACAGTTTCAGCGAGTTGATGATCGAGATGATGGTGAACGGCAACGCGACAATCACGTGGCTGACCACAAAGGCGAACATCGTGCCGGTGTAGCCGAGCTTGAGGAACAGCGCGTACACCGCCACGGCGATGATCACTAGTGGCACGATCATCGGCAGGGTGAACAGGCCATAGAGCAGTTCGCGGCCGGGGAAGCGCCCGCGCACCAGGGCAAATGCGGTGGGCAGGCCCAGCGCCACGGCGAACACGGTGGTCAGCACGGCGACCTTGAGGCTGGCCAGCGCCGCGTTCATCCAGTCGGCGTTGGAGAAGAACTGGCCGTACCATTTCAGCGTCCAGCCCGGTGGCGGGAACACCAGCCATTGCGACGAGCCGAACGACAGCAGCACGATAAACACGATCGGCAGCAGCAGGAACAGCCCAATCAAACCGGTGGTGGCGTAGAGGCCCAGACGCATCCTGCGGCTCATGGCATTCGGAGTCAGCAGCATGACGGCTTACCTCGCATGGCTGGCGCCAACCGGGGATTCCGGCTGAAGCTTCAGGTAGAAGTAGAACAGCACCAGCGTGATGAAGATCAGCAACGCGGCACCGGCACTGGCCAGGCCCCAATTGAGGAACGACTGCACCTGCTGGATGATGAACTCGGGCAGCATCATGTTCTGCGCACCGCCGAGCAGCGCCGGGGTGACGTAGTAACCGAGGGACATCACGAACACCATCAACCCGCCGGAAAACAACCCCGGCCGGCACAGCGGCAGGAACACCCGGAAGAAGTTGGTCCACGGGCTCGCGCCACAGATGGAGCCGGCCTGCAGGATCATCGGGTCGATGGCCTGCATGGTCGCCTGCAACGGCAGCACGATGAACGGGATCATGATGTAGCTCATGCCGATCACCACGCCCGTCAGGTTGTGCACCATCTCCAGGGGCACATCGATGATGCCCATGGCCAGCAGCGCCTTGTTGATCACCCCCGAGGCTTGCAGCAGCACCAGCCAGGAATAGGTGCGGGCCAGCAGGCTGGTCCACATCGACAGCAGCACGATATTCAGCATCCAGCGGCCCCAGCCGCGTGGCACCAGGGTAATCGCCCAGGCCAGCGGGAAGCCCAGCAACAGGCTGAACAGGGTCACCAGGCCCGCCACCGAAAAGGTGTTGAGCAGCACGCGGGCGTAGGCCGAGTTGGCGAACAGCTGTTCATAGTTGCCCAGGCCCGGCACGGGCTCCAGCACGCCGCGCAGCAACAGCCCGATCAGCGGTGCGAGGAAGAACAGGCCGAGGAACAGCAGGGCCGGGATCAGGTTGCCCGCCCCGCGCCAGCGCTGGGCCAGGGGCGGCGATACGGCTTTGCTGCAAACCGCGCCGGCAGCGCCGAGGGCGCTCCCGGTCGGTGTGGTTGCCGTCATTTTCATTTGACTAGCCATTCATTCCACCGTGTCGCAATGGCCGGACCGTTCTTGGCCCAGTAGGCGAAATCGAGGGTGATCTGGTCCTTGGCATACGCCGTCGGCAGGTTGGGCGCCAGGACTGAATCCAGGCGCTGCACGCTGTCGATGTTCACCGGTGCATAGGCGGTCAGGTTGGAGAAATCGGCCTGGCCCTTGGCGCTGCTGGCACTGGCCAGGAACTTCATCGCGGCGGCTTTGTTTTTGGTGCCCTTAGGCACGACGAGGATGTCGGCCATGACCAGGTTCTGCTTCCAGCTGACGCCCACCGGTGCGCCATCTTCCTGCAGGGCGTGGATGCGACCGTTCCAGAACTGGCCCATGCTGACTTCGCCGGAGGCCAGCAGTTGCTGCGATTGCGCGCCGCCGCCCCACCAGACGATGTCTTTTTTGATGGTGTCGAGTTTCTTGAAGGCGCGGTCCAGGTCCAGGGGGTAGAGCTTGTCGGCGGGCACGCCGTCGGCGAGCAGGGCCAGTTCGAGCACGCCAGGGCTGGGCCATTTGTAGAGGGCGCGTTTGCCGGGGTAGGTCTTGGTGTCGAACAGCGCGGTCCAATCCTGGGGCTTGGCGGCGCCGAGCTTGCCTTCGTTGTAGCCGAGCACGAAGGAGAAGAAGAACGAACCGACGCCATGGTCGGAGACGAAGCGCGGGTCGATCTTGTCGCGCTGGATCACCGAGAAGTCCAGCGGTTCGAGCAGGCCTTCGGCGGCGGCACGCAAGGCGAAGTCGGCCTCGACGTCTACCACGTCCCACTGCACGTTGCCGCTTTCGACCATGGCCTTGAGCTTGCCGTAGTCGGTCGGGCCGTCCTGCACCACGGTGATGCCGCTGGCCTTGCTGAAAGGGTCGGCCCACGCCTGCTTCTGCGCATCCTGGGTGCTACCGCCCCAGCTCACGAAATTCACGCTTTCGGCCGCCAGGGCCGCGTGAGTGACCGTAGCCAATAAACCCGCGAACAGCACTGCGGTTGCACGTTTGTTCAACACCATTTTCACGCCCTCATTTGTTGTGTTTTTGAGCGGGCTTGGTAATGCCCGCCTATCGGGAGCAGTAGGTCCATCGGAGCCTCTAATCGAGGCCCAAAAGGCGACCGTGCCAAGGGCTGTTATTGGTGCTGTCCCTGGCGGGCGCACTTGGCGAAAGCGTTCGGTCTATGGAATATCATATTATGGTATTCCAAACTTTGTGCAAGCATTTTGCCTTACCGGTTATCCGTCACTCGGTGAAGGGAATGCTCTCGACCACCTCCAGGTCGTAGCCAGTCAGCCCGGCGTATTTCAGGGGCGGGCCGAGGTGACGCAGCTTGCCGACGCCCAGGTCCTGCAATATCTGCGCCCCGGTGCCGACTTCCGAATAAATCCGCGATTGCGAACGGTTGAACTGGCGCGGCGCCTGGGTCAGTTGCGGTACGCGCTCCAGCAGCGCCTGGGACGATTCATGATTGGCCAGCACCACCACCACGCCACAACCTTCGGCCGCGACGCGTTGCAGGGCGGCCCACAGCGTCCAGTTGGACGGACCGCTGTAGTCGGCGCCGACCAGGTCGCGCAGCGGGTCGATCACGTGCACGCGCACCAGCGTAGGTTCATCGCGGCGCAACGGGCCCATCACCATGGCCATGTGTACACCACCGTCGATGCGGTCTTCAAAGGTGATCAGGCGGAACGTGCCATGCACCGTGGGCAGGTCGCGTTCGCCAATGCGCGCCACGGTGCGTTCGGTGCTGAGGCGGTAGTGAATCAAGTCGGCGATAGTGCCGATCTTGATCCCGTGCTTGCGCGCGAAGATCTCCAGCTCAGGTCGGCGGGCCATGGTGCCATCGTCGTTCATCACTTCGACGATCACCGAGGCTGGCGTATGCCCGGCCAGGCGTGCCAGGTCACAGCCGGCTTCGGTGTGGCCGGCGCGGGTCAGCACGCCGCCGTCTTTGGCGCGCAACGGAAAGATGTGCCCGGGCTGCACGATATCGGCCGGCCCGGCATTCACGTCCACGGCTGCCGCCACCGTGCGTGCGCGGTCGGCGGCAGAGATACCGGTGGTCACACCGCTGGCCGCTTCGATGGACACGGTAAACGCGGTGCTGAACGCGCTGCCATTGCTCGGTACCATCTGCTCAAGGCCCAGGCGCTGGCAGTGTTCGTCGGTGAGGGTCAGGCAGATCAGACCACGGGCTTCACGGGCCATGAAACTGATAGCCTCGGCGCTGCAGCACGCCGCAGGCAGCAGCAGGTCGCCTTCGTTTTCCCGGTCTTCGTCGTCTACCAGGAGCACCATCTTGCCTTGGCGGTAGTCTTCGATGATGTCTGCGATGCTGTTGAAGGACATGTTGGGTGCTCGATTTGTTGGTTGTATGTATTATGGTATACCACAAAAACCAAACAAGAGGATGTCGCGATGAAGGCCTACTGGATTGCCCATGTAGATGTGTCCGATGCAGAGCAGTACACGCAGTACACCCAACGCGCGCCGGCGGCGTTTGCGCAGTTTGGCGGGCGGTTTCTGGCCAGGGGCGGGCGCAGCGAAGCGATGGAAGGCGGGCCGGCGCGGCAGCGTAATGTGGTGATTGAGTTCGATAGCTATGAGCAGGCGGTGGCGTGTTACGAATCTGCCGAGTATCAGGCGGCGAAGGCCCACCGCGAGGGGGTAGGGCAGGCGCAGATCATCATCGTGGAAGGCCTGGCGCCTTAGGTATATCAGTCCAAGTATTGTCCAAATGTGGGAGGGGGCTTGCTCCCGATGGCAGTGGCACATTCAACATCGCCGTTGGCTGACACACCGCTATCGGGGGCAAGCCCCCTCCCACAGTTTGAAGCGCGTGAATCAGCCCTGCTCATCGTCGAAACCAGGGCGCTGCAACGCATCCTATTCCACACCACCGAACCCAATGTGGGAGGGGGCTTGCCCCCGATAGCGGTGTGTCAGCCACTGAATGAGGTGACTGAACCACTGCCGTCGGGAGCAAGCCCCCTCCCACATTTGAACCGAGTTCAGCTTGAGGATCAGCGGATGAAGTGGATCTTGCCGCTGTCGTCATTCCCGATGTAGATGCCATACACCCCGGCCTGGCGTTCCTCGATGTAGCGTTCGAGGATCTGCCGGATCGCCGGGTAGTAGATGCTGTCCCAGGGAATGTCCTCGGGCGCGAAGAATTGATAGTCGAGGGTCTCCGGCCCGAACTGGCCGGTGATCTCCAGCGCGATGGCGCGGAAGATGATGTACACCTCGCTGATCTTCGGCACGCTGAAGATCGAGTAGGGCGAGACGATCTCGGCGCGCACGCCGCTTTCTTCCCAGACTTCGCGCAACGCGGCCTGTTCGGTGGTCTCGCCACCTTCCATGAAACCGGCCGGCAGGGTCCAGGTGCCGGGGCGCGGTGGGATCGCCCGTTGGCACAGCAGGTACTTGCCGTCCTGCTCAATGATGCAGCCGGCGATGATCTTGGGATTGATGTAGTGGATATAGCCGCAACCGCGGCACATCAGGCGCTCATGCGTATCACCCGGAGGCAGCTGGTGACCGAGGTCACTGCCGCCGCATTTGGGGCAAAAGCTTGGCCTGAACACGGTCAGTGACCTATACGCGGTTCTTTGAGGGCGATGGGCAGGGTGATCTCGGGGATCTTGCCGGTCTCTTCCTGTTTGCGCTTGAGGTAATCCAGGGCCACGGCCGCCGCCGCGCGCACGTGGTCGACGCAGGCCTGGTGGGCGGCGAGCGGGTCGCCGCTCTTGATCGCCTGGACCATGCGTTCCATTTCCTGATTGCTGGTGCCGCGACGGTTTTCCTGGGACACCGACGTGGCGCGCAGGTAGCTGATACGCGCCTGCAACTGACGCAACTGGGTGGCGGCCACGTGGTTACCGGAGCCTTCGAGCAACACGTCGTAGAACCCCTGTACCGAATCGATGACCTGTTGCAGTTCGCCGTCCTTGAGGGCCTTGCGGTTTTCCTCCAGGGCTTTTTCCAGGGCCTTGATGTCCTTGGCCTTGGCGCGCAGGGTGAACAACTGCACGATCAAACCTTCGAGCACGCAGCGCAGTTCATAGATGTCGACGGCATCGGCCAGGGTGATGATCGCCACTTGGGGCCCCTTGGCATCGGCGAATTCCACCAGGCCTTCGGACTCCAAGTGACGCAAGGCTTCGCGCACCGAGGTACGGCTGACGCCGAGGCGGTCGCACAGGTCGCGTTCCACCAGGCGATCACCCGGCAGCAGCTGGAAGTTCATGATGGCGCTGCGCAGTTTCTCCAGCACGATTTCGCGCAGGGTGACCGGGTTGTGATTGACCTTGAAGCTGTCGTCGAGGGGCAGGCGTTTCATGGGGGCTGCTCTGAATGGGGCGGTTAACGGGAGGCCTCGGCATCGGCTTCGGCGAAGGCTTCCCGGGCCAGCCGGAAGCTGTCCACGGCGGCGGGAACCCCGCAATAGATGCCGACCTGAAGCAGAATTTCGCGTATTTGTTCACGACTCAGGCCGTTACGCAAGGCGCCGCGCACATGCAGCTTGAGCTCGTGAGGCCGATTGAGGGCCGAAATCATTGCCAAGTTTATCATGCTGCGTTCTTTAAGCGACAAACCCTCCCGGCCCCACACATGGCCCCAGCAGTATTCGGTGACCATCTCTTGCAAGGGGCGGGTGAAGTCGTCGGCGTTCTCGATCGAGCGCTGCACATAGGCTTCGCCCAGCACCTGGGTGCGGATCTTCAGCCCCTGCTCATACTTTTCGTTGCTCATTGCACACAGCTCCTCAAGCCAGGGTGGGCAGCGGGCCCAGCTTGCCTTTGTGATAGATCATCGGCGTGACCGGTTGCTCGGGCAGGATCAGGTTCTTCACGGCGCCGACGATGATCGCGTGATCGCCGCCGTCGTATTCGCGCCACAGCTCGCACTCGATGATCGCCGTGGCCTTGGCCAGCAGCGGGTTGCCCAATTCGCTCAGGTGCCACTCGATGCCCTTGGCTTTTTCCTTGCCTTTGCTGGCGAAGGCATAGGCTTCGGCGGTCTGGTCGGCGGACAGCAAGTGAATCGCAAAGCGCTTGCTGTCACGCAGGATCGGGTAGGTGTCCGACGCATAGTTGGGGCAGAACAGCACCAGGGCCGGGTCGATCGACAGCGCGCTGAACGCGCTGGCGGTGATGCCGACGATGCCGCCGTCCGGGTCGAGGGTGGTGACCACCGTGACCCCGGACGGGAACGAGCTCATGACGTCTTTGTAAATGCCGGGTTCGATCATGGTTGTGGACTCTTAACGCATCACAAAAGGATCAGGCATGGGCGCCTGGGAGAGGTTGATCCACACCGTCTTCAGCTCGGTGTAGGCCAGCACCGAATCGATGCCGCTTTCGCGTCCGTAGCCGCTGTTCTTGAAGCCGCCGATGGGCGCCATGGCCGACACCGCGCGGTAGGTGTTGACCCAGATGATCCCCGAGCGCACATCGCGCGCCAGGCGGTGGGCGCGCCCGAGGTCGCGGGTCCAGATACCGGCAGCGAGGCCGAACTGCGAGTCGTTGGCGATGGCCAGTGCTTCAGCTTCGTCCTTGAAACGGATGACCGAGGCCACCGGCCCGAATACTTCCTCTTGCATGATCTTCATCGAGTTGCGGTCGCACTCGAACAGCGTCGGCTCATAGAACCAGCCTTCGCCGAGGTTCTGCGGGCGCTTGCCGCCGGTGCGCAGGCGTGCCCCTTCGGCGATGGCGTCCGCCACCAGGCCTTCGACCACGGCCAGTTGCTGCGCGGTGGCCATGGGGCCCATTTCGCTGGCGTCGTCTTGCGGGTTGCCGATGCGGATGCGTTGGGCGCGCGCTACCAGGCGCTCGACGAATTCGTCGTAGATAGCGTCCTGCACCAGCAGGCGCGAACCGGAGACGCAACTCTGCCCGGACGCCGCGTAGATGCCGGCGATTGCACCATTGATGGCGCTGTCGAGGTCGGCGTCGGCAAAAATGATATTCGGCGACTTGCCGCCCAGTTCCAGGGAGAGTTTGGCGAAGTTCTCCGCGCTGCTGCGCACCACATGCCTTGCCGTGGCCGCGCCGCCGGTGAAGGCGATCTTGCGCACCAGCGGGTGGCGGGTGAGGGCGGCGCCGGTGCTGGGGCCAAAGCCTGTGACCACGTTGACCACGCCCGCTGGAATGCCGGCTTCGAGGGCCAGGCGCGCCAGTTCCAGGACGGTCGCCGAGGCATGTTCCGACGGCTTGATCACGATGGTATTGCCCGCCGCCAGGGCCGGCGCGAGTTTGATCGCGGTCAGGTACAGCGGGCTGTTCCACGGAATGATCGCAGCGACTACGCCCATGGCTTCATGCACGGTGTAGGCGAACAGGTCGGGCTTGTCCAACGGCAGGGTGCCGCCTTCGAGCTTGTCGGCCAGGCCGGCGGTATAGTGGAAAAACTCCGGCAGGTAGCTGACCTGGCCACGGGTTTCGCGGATCAGCTTGCCGTTGTCGCGGCTTTCCAGCTGGGCCAGGTGTTCCTTGTTCGCGGCGATCAGGTCACCCAGGCGGCGCAGCAGTTTGCCCCGCGCGGTGGCGGTGAGGCCGCGCCAGGCCGGGCTGTCGAAGGCGCTTTGCGCGGCCTGCACGGCGCGCTCCACGTCGGCTTCGTCGGCGTCGGGCAATTGCGCCCAGGGTTCGGCCAGGGCCGGGTTGAGGCTGTCGAAGGTCTTGCCGGAGAGGGCATCGACCCATTCACCGCCGATGCACATCTGGAAGCGTGCGAGTGTCATGCAACGATCCCCTTGATTGGAGTGTTTTGGGCGTACACCGTGTCGAGGAACCCCAGCAGCAACTGGTTGACCAGGCGCGGCGATTCTACCGGCATCATATGCCGTTGCTCGGCCAGCACCGCAACGCTGGCGCCGGGAATGCGATCTGCCAGTTGCCGGGCCATTTCCGGGGTCGAGCCAGGGTCGAGTTCGCCGGTGGCGACCAGGGTCGGTGCGCGCAACCCCGGGAGGTCGTCGGCACGGTACATGTCCTGGGTCGCAAACAGTTCATAGGTGGTCAGGTAACCCTGGGGGTCGTTGCCCGCCAGGGTTTCACGCAGCGCGGCGATCTGCGCCGGGTTGGCCGCCTGGTATTCACGGCTGAACCAGCGCGACAGTGCGGCTTCGGCATTCGCGTCGGGGCCGTGTTCGGCGGCCTGGGCGGTACGTGCGATGACCCCGGCACGCTGTTCAGGGCTGCGGTTGAACACACTGTTGAGCACCACCAGGCCCTTCAGGCGCTCGGGGTAATGCAAGGCAAACGCCCGCGCGACCAGGCCGCCCATGGAAAACCCGATCACCGTGGCCTGGGGCAGTTGCAGGTGGTCGAGCAGTTCCAGCAACTGGTCGGCATAGCCGAGCAGCGGGGTGTCGGCGGCCGGGCGCGGGCTGGCGCCATGGCCGAGCATGTCATAGGTGATCACGCGGTAGTTCGTGGCCAGGCCAACGACTTGCCCGCCCCACATTTCTTTATTCAGGCCCACGCCGTGGATCAAAACCACAGGCTGGCCTTGGCCGGTCGCCAGATAACTGGTGCCAGCCGGGGTGCGTTCAGCGGTGAGCCGAATCATGGAGCGCTCCTGCATGCTTTTTGTTGGGGTGGCCGGTCTTGCTTACTGGGCTTTTTCAGCCGCCAGCTCTTCCAGGTCGATATAACGGTTGCCGATGCGCGGATGCAGGCGGCCGCCATCGGCGCAACCCAGGACCACGACGATTTCGTCGGCACGCGGCGCATCTTCGATCTGCATCTCCAGGGTGATGTAGTGCGAACGCAGGCCTTCGTCGTCCTTGTGCATCATCGGGATCTGGATCGACGTGCCCGGGCCGCCGCGCTTGTTGGTAAAACTCAGGTAGCTCTTGGCCTTGACCGCCTCACGGTAGTGGTTGCCGAAGCGCAGGGTGTGGATGATCGCGCTGGCATGTTCGATCTCGCCGTCGGCACCGACCACTGCCGCCTTGCCGTAGGCCTCGATTTTTTCCGCGCCGCCGATGATGCCCACCAGGCGCTCGACCATCAGCGCGCCGAGGTCGGAGCAATTGGCACGGATCTCAGGCTTGAGGTCTTCGACGAAACCGCGACCCAGCCAAGGGTTTTTCAGCACCACGGCCAGGCCGACCATGGTCACGGGAGTGTCCGCGGCTTTACCGCCTTCGATAAAGGTTTCTTCTACGTAGCTGACGATCTTGCGGATTTCGAAACTCATGGGCTGCTCCGTCTGATGTGAGAGGTCTGCGTATGATGGTATACCATAATACGAGAATCGCAATAGACGTCAGCACGTTCGAATGATCGGCGGTTGCACGCCAGCCTTATCCGCGGATGCGGACAGTGACGCCGAGGTCGGCGGGAGGTATTGGCGTGTTGATGCACCTCAAGGCGACCGGTTGCGCGGTCGGGCTCAAGGTAGAGGCTGGCGTGGGGTAAGCAGCAGAGGCGGTGAGTGGCTCACCGCCTTGCATTGGCGGGGGTTAGAACTTGAAGCGGCCTACCAGGCCTTTGAGCTGCCCGGAGATATCCGTCAAACGGCCAGAGCCGGTCTGCGCCGAGTGGGCAAAGTCTTCCACCAGTTGGGCATCGGCGTGGATTTGCGCGATGTGCTGGTTGATCTGTTCGGCGACCTGGTGCTGTTCCTCGGCGGCGGTGGCGATCTGGGTGTTCTGGTCGCGGATCGAGTCCACCGAGCCTTGGATCTTGTCGAAGCTGTCGCGGGCCTGCTGGATGCGTTCCACACTGGTTTGCGACACCTGCAGGCTGCCTTGCATCTGCAGGGTGACTTCCTGGGTGCGGCGCGCGAGGTTGCCGAGCAGGCTGTCGATCTCGCCGGTGGAGTCGGCGGTGCGGCGGGCCAGGGCGCGCACTTCGTCGGCGACCACCGCGAAGCCGCGGCCCTGGTCACCGGCGCGCGCGGCTTCAATCGCCGCGTTGAGCGCCAGCAGGTTGGTCTGCTCGGCAATCGAGCGGATCGTGTCGAGGATGGTGTTGATGTTTTTGCTGTCCTGCTCCAACTGCTGCATGGTCTGGGTCGACTTCTGCAGGTCTTCGCTCAGTTTGAGCACGCTGCCGGTGGCTTCGCCGATATGCTGCTGGCCGTCGTGTACATCGCGGTAGCCTGCGTCGGCGCTGGACGCGGCGGCGCTGCAGGAGCGGGCGACTTCGTTGGCGGTGGCCACCATTTCGTTGAATGCGGTACTCACCAGCTCCACGGCTTCACGTTGGCGACCGGCGGCCTGGTTCAGGTTGTTGGCCACTTCGCGGGTGTCGGCGGCGGCGCTTTGCAGGTCGGAGGATGCGCTGCCGATGCGCTGTACCAACTGGGCGATCATGCCCAGGAACTGGTTGAACCAGCCGGCCAGGCTGGCGGTTTCGTCCTTGCCTTGCACCTTGAGTTGGCGGGTGAGGTCGCCTTCACCTTCGGCGATTTCTTGCAGGCCGTCGGCGACCCCGCGAATCGGGCGCACGATCATGCTGGCGAAGCTCGCGCCGACAATTGCGAAGACCACGGCGAGTACCGCTGCGATGGCTGCGATCAGCCAGGTCAGGCGGGTGGCGTCGGCCATGACTTCGTCGCGCTTGATCAAGCCGATAAAGCGCCAGCCCAGGTCTTTGGAGCTGACCACGTTGGCCATGTAAGCCACACCATCAATATCCACTCGGGTCACGCCGTCACCGCGCTTGGCCAGTTCGGCGTAGTTGGCGCCGAGTTCGGTCATCGGCTTGAAGTTGTGCTTGGCATCGCTGGGGTCCACCAGCACGTTGCCGTTGGCTTCCACCAGCATCAGGTAGCCGCTGTCGCCCAGCTTGATGTTGCGCACCAGTTCGGTGAGCTGCTTGAGCGAGACGTCCAGGCCGACCACGCCGAGCAGGGTGCCGCTGGCGTCGACCACGGTGTGGACCGTGCCGATCAGCACCACATCGTCCGGCGCCCAGTAATAGGCCCCGGTCCGCACGGTGGTGCCCGGAGCGGCCACGGCGGCTTTGTACCAGGGGCGTACACGCGGGTCGTAGTTGTTCAGTTTGGTGTCGTCAGGCCAGCTCGCATAACCGCCGTCGCTCAGGCCCAGGGACAGGTAGGCGGTGCTTGGATGGCTTTTGGCGAACTGCTCGAATATCGCCAGTAGCTCTTTATTCGTTGGCGTCAGCGGGATTTGTGCGGCGTCGGCACCGGCGTAGTTCTTCAGCTCCTTGGCCGCGACAACGCGAGGGTCTTTGGCCACGTACTCGACGTTCTGGCTGATGCCGTCGAAGAACTGCTTCATGCCGTTATCGATCTGACGGATCTCGCGGCCGCTGCTGTCGAGGAAATTGGCCACAGCCGCCTCGCGCAGGTTCAGCACCACCAGCACCGCCACCAGGATAACCGGCACGCACGCGATGGCCGCAAACGCCCAGGTCAGCTTTTGCTTGATATTCATGACTTCTCCCGCGGGTATTTATAGTTTTGGCAAGGGGAAAACAGTAGCGTCGCATGTATTGTTATGAGGGGTGCGCCCATGCGTACCCCTTATATCGACCGTCGGGGCACGCACTTGAGGCCGTGGAGGCGTTCAGCCGATACGGTTGCCGCCCAGCGCATCGCGCTGCATCGACTGCAGGTTGTTCTCGATGGTTTCGCAGATGGTTTCCATCTGGATCTGATGTTCGCTGGAGTGAAACGGGCTTTGCAGGTCGGTGCCGATGCGCTCGATGGCCAGCAGCATGAAGCCCACCACCGTGGAGGCCAGCGGGGTGAACCAGCCCAGGGATTCGACCAGGCCCACCGGCACGATCAGGCAGAACAACGAAATGAACAGGCGCGGGAAGTACACGTAAGGGTAGGGCAGCGGGGTATTGGCGATGCGTTCCATGCCGCCCTGGGCGTTGGACAAATCCACCAGCGTCGACTCCAGCCGCGCCAGGCGGATGCTGTCCAGGTGCCCGGCCTTGTATTCCCTGGCCAACAGCGCCGCCGAGCCGGTGAGGATGTCATTGGCGAAATTGTTGGTGGCGCCGTTGCGCGCAAATTCCTCGGCCGGGATAAATGCCCGCACCTCGTCCGGGCACGGCCGGCCCTTGAGATGGGCGGCCAGGCAGTTCACATAGGCCACATGGCGGCGCAACAGGGTGGCCTTTACCGGGTTCACGTCGTTGCCGAGGTCATCCAATAGCGTCAGCACCTGCCGTGCGAAACTGCGCGAATTGTTGACCATCGCGCCCCATAAGGTGCGCGCTTCCCACCAGCGGTTGTAGGCGCTGCTGTTACGAAAACTGATCAGCACCACCAGCGCTGAGCCGAGCAAGGTCAGGGGCATCAGCGGCAGGTTGATCTTGGTGGTGAGAAACAGCATGAAGTCCACGGTGACGGCGACGTCCCACAGCAACAGCCAGAACAGGGCCCAACCGACATAACCCATGGTTTTGATGATTAGGCGGTATTTTTTGACGATGGCGGCTTTCAAACGGAGACCTCGCGGCGAGCGGTAAGCAACAGTGCCTAAGCTCGGACGTTGGTTTGCCGTGAAAGGTTCGGTGAAGGAGGGCGGTACACCGGATCAAATCAATGATTGCGCCCGTCGAGCTGGGTAGAGAGCAAGGACCACCACCATGCTATGCTCGAAAAGCTAACAGAGGGATTCCAAATGACGAGTACAACCGATGTCAGTATTGCCAGCAAAGTGCGCAGGCTGGCTAAAGCGCATCATGTCACCGCTGAACGTGACAGCATCAGCCGAATGGCGGTTGCCATCACCGGACTGGCTGGTGATGCGGTCGAATTGGATGGTGTGGAACAGTTATTGGTCAACCTTAAGCGCAAGGGTATTTTGAGCAAGTCGGAAACCCTTGCACTTCAAGGCAGTTATCTTCAGGAGAAGCGCCGCGCCAAGAAGAAACTCAGCGCATGAGTTTTGATCCTTTCGGAGATTTTGATACCGCTGGATATCTTCAAAACGCGTTACAGCTTAAAGATCCTATGGAAGTCAAGGAGTCCGAGCATCTGTCCTTTGAGTTGAGCATGGAAGATGCACTGGGTTATTTGGCCAAGAAAAAACCGATTGATTACAAGTCGGTCCTCAAAGTACACGAAATCTTGTTTTCTGATTTCTATCACTGGGCGGGTAAAGATCGAAATGATCTGGTGCCGCATCTTGCCGTATTCAAGGGTTCCCACGACGATCCTTGGCATACTGTCTTTGAACATCCTGGCTCAATCAAGCGCTCCATTGACTATGCGCTTGAACTGGCGTCGAACAAGAAGCGCTTCAGAGAGCGTCCTGGCGATGTGATGGGGCAACTAGCATTTGCGCACCCTTTTCTTGATGGTAATGGGCGCACGATTCTGCTTGTTTTCATGGAGCTTTGTTATCGCGCCAAGTTCGCCATTGAGTGGTCGAAAACGAACAAGGACGATTATCTTCGGGCACTTAGCGAAGAGCTCAGGGCACCGTTCAAGGGGCATCTGAATAATTACTTGAAACCCTTTGTCGTCGATATTGCCCACCGTGATGAATGGCCGGGCATGATAGGTGGCATCAAGGGATTGGATGGCCTGGATAAAGAAGGGATAACTTACGAAAATCTGGACGATCCTGAGGTTCAACAGATCTACAAAACCTATCGAGCACAACTGATCGATACGCCCCCGTCCGCAAAATAGAGCAGTGACGTAATACGCTCGGATCGCTGTCCTGATCCTATCGTTTACCGCTGAGCCAGAACACTCGCCAGCAACCCGGGAAAACGCGCCTCAAGCACATCCGCGCGCAACGAATTCAGATGCGCGGTGCCGACGCTGCGGGTGTGGACCAGCCCGGCATCGCGCAGCACGCGGAAGTGGTGGGACATGCTGGATTTCGGCCGTCCGCCGTCCAGTTCGCCGCAGGTGGCCTCGGGCACGTCGGCCAGGTAGCGGATGATTTCCAGGCGCACCGGGTCGCTCAAGGCGTAGAGCACGCGTTCGAGTGTCAGGTCTTGCAGGGCGGGGTGTTTGAAGGCTCGCATAAAACAAATGATAACAGGGCTGGTGTTGAATACCATAGTTCGAATACCATCGAACTATCGAATCAATCACTCGCTCCTGGAGGTGCCTGATGGCTGCCTTGTTTGAACCCTACAAACTCAAAGACGTGACCTTGCGCAATCGCATCGCGATCCCGCCGATGTGCCAGTACATGGCCAACGATGGCATCGTCAACGACTGGCACCACGTTCACCTGGCCAGCATGGCCCGTGGCGGCGCCGGTTTGCTGGTGGTCGAAGCCACCGCGGTGTCTCCTGAAGGCCGTATCACTCCCGGTTGTGCAGGTATCTGGAGCGATGCCCACGCCCAGGCGTTCGTGCCGATGGTCAAGGCCATCAAGGCTGCTGGCGCGGTGCCAGGCATTCAGATCGCCCACGCCGGTCGCAAGGCCAGTGCCAACCGCCCATGGGAAGGCGACGACCATATCCCCGCTTCCGATGCGCGCAGCTGGGAAACCATTGCGCCTTCGGCCATTGCGTTCGGCGCCAACCTGCCTAACGTGCCGCGCGCCATGACCCTGGACGACATCGCCCGCGTGCGCCAGGACTTCGTCGACGCCGCCCGCCGTGCCCGCGACGCCGGTTTTGAATGGATCGAACTGCACTTCGCCCACGGCTACCTGGGCCAGAGCTTTTTCTCCGAACATTCCAACCAGCGCACCGACGCTTACGGCGGCAGCTTCGACAATCGCAGCCGTTTCCTCCTGGAAACCCTGGCCGCGGTGCGCGAAGTCTGGCCGGAAAACCTGCCGTTGACCGCGCGTTTCGGCGTGATCGAATACGACGGCCGTGACGAGCAGACGCTGACCGAATCCATCGAACTGGCCCGTCGCTTCAAGGCCGGTGGCCTCGACCTGCTGAGCGTCAGCGTCGGCTTCACCATTGCTGACACCCAGATCCCGTGGGGCCCGGCGTTCCTGGGGCCGATCGCTGAGCGCGTGCGTCGCGAAGCCGGTATCCCGGTCACTTCGGCCTGGGGGTTTGGCACGCCGCAATTGGCGGAAGGTGCGTTGCAGGCCGGGCAGGTGGATTTGGTCTCGGTGGGGCGCGCGCATCTGGCTGATCCGCATTGGGCGTACTTTGCCGCCAAGGAACTGGGGGTAGAGAACGCCTCCTGGACCTTGCCTGCGCCGTATGCCCATTGGTTGGAACGCTATCGCTGAGGCGGCCGCTCAGCCCGACCTGTGGGAGATGTCACACCGATGCCGGCAGGCCCGCCGCCATCGAAGCCTCGCTAAAGCTCGACATCTCCCACATTTGATCTCCAGGGCTGACAGAAAGTGTTCTTGCGCCCCGTCTTGCGGGTGCCGTTGAGCCCCACATTTGGATCTTCACGGTTGTCGAACGAGGGTGGGGCTTATAACGGCGTCAGCACATTCATCACCGTATCCAGCGCCACCCGCGTGTCGTCCAGTTGCACCAGCGAGGCATGCCGGGCGCCGAGGGCGTCGCGGTTCTGGATCGCGGTGAGGATCGCCTTGTGCCGGGGCAGGCTCAGGCCCTGGATATCCGGGCGGCGGTTGGTGATGTTGATCGACTCGCGCAGCGGCAGCGACAGCATGTTGCACATATACGCCAGCAGGTCGTTGCGCGTGGCGTCGGCAATCGCACGGTGGAAGTCCAGGTCGGCCTGTAGCAGCGCGTCGTGGGTCTGCGCGGTTTCCATGCCGAGGTAGGCTTTTTCGATGGTGGCGATGTCTTCAGCGGTCGCGGTGGTCGCGGCCATGGCGGCGATTTCCGGTTCGAGGATGCGCCGCACGCCAGCCAGGGTGTTGAAGAACTCGCTATGGGGGGTGGACTGCATCAACCAGGACAGTACGTCCGGGTCGAGCAGGTGCCACTTCACCCGCGGCCGCACCACCGCGCCTACCCGTGGCTTGGAATACACCAGGCCCTTGGCGCTGAGCACCCGGGTCGCCTCGCGCAATACCGAGCGGCTGACCTTGTACTCCTCACACAGCGTGGCCTCCATGGGCAGTCGTTCTTCTGGCTTGAAGCGACCGGAAACGATGTGCATGCCCAAGTCCTGGACGATCTGGGCATGCATGCTCTTGCGCGGCTTGGACGGCTGGTGATCCATAACGACAGGGATGCTCTGGCTAAATAGGCGGCATCATAGCATCCCAATTAGTGGGAATGACGTGGGACTTCGGCCCCGCGGCAACCCACCAGGAAATCGAAGTCGCAGCCCTGGTCCGCTTGCAGCACATGGTCGATGTACAGCTGGCGATAGCCGCCGACGATCAGCTTCTGCGGTGGTTTCAGGTCAGCCATGCGCGCCGCCAGCTCGGCGTCGGGGATGTCCAGGTGCAAGCGCCCGTTGGCGCAGTCGAGTTCGATCCAGTCGCCTTCGCGCACCGCAGCCAACGGCCCGCCGGCAGCGGCTTCCGGTGCGACGTGCAAGACCACCGTGCCATACGCCGTGCCGCTCATGCGCGCATCGGAAATCCGCACCATGTCGGTCACGCCCTGGGCCAGCAGCTTGGCGGGCAGGCCCATGTTGCCGACTTCGGCCATGCCCGGATAACCCTTGGGTCCACAGTTTTTCATGACCAGGATCGAGTGGGCGTCCACCTCCAGTTCCGGATCGTTGATGCGCGCCTTGTACATGTCGAAATCCTCGAACACCACGGCCCTGCCACGGTGCTGCATCAGCTCCGCGCTGGCGGCCGACGGCTTGAGCACCGCGCCCAGCGGGGCCAGGTTGCCGCGCAGCACACAGATGCCGCCGTCGGCGCGGATCGGGTTGTCGAGGGTGCGGATCACTTCGTCCTGGCCGTAGATCGGCGAGTCCTTGGTGTTCTCGCCCAGCGACTTGCCGTTGACGGTCAAGGCGTTCGGGTGCGGGATCAGGTTGGCTTCACCGAGCCGGCGCAGCACTGCCGGCAGGCCACCGGCGTAGTAGAACTCTTCCATCAAGAAACGCCCGGACGGTTGCAGGTCGACGATGGTCGGCATGCCGCGCCCGATGCGCGTCCAGTCGTCCAGGTCCAGTTCCACGCCGATGCGCCCGGCGATGGCTTTGAGGTGGATCACCGCATTGGTCGAACCGCCGATGGCCGCGTTCACGCGGATCGCGTTTTCGAAGGCTTCCTTGGTGAGGATCTTCGACAGCTTCAAGTCTTCGCGCACCATCTCCACCGCACGCATGCCGGACATATGCGCCAGCACATAACGCCGTGCATCCACCGCCGGGATCGCCGCGTTGTGGGGCAGGGAGGTGCCGAGTGCCTCGGCCATGCAGGCCATGGTCGACGCGGTGCCCATGGTGTTGCAGGTGCCCGCCGAACGCGACATGCCGCCCTCGGCCGCGAGGAAGTCATCCAGGCTGATGGTGCCGGCCTTGACCTGTTCGCTGAGCTGCCACACCACCGTGCCCGAGCCGATGTCCTGGCCCTTGTGCTTGCCGTTGAGCATCGGCCCGCCGGTGACCACGATGGCCGGCACGTCGCAACTGGCCGCGCCCATCAGCAGCGCCGGGGTGGTTTTGTCGCAGCCGGTCAGCAACACCACGCCGTCGATGGGGTTGCCGCGAATCGCTTCTTCCACGTCCATGCTCGCCAGGTTGCGCGTGAGCATGGCGGTAGGGCGCAGGTTCGATTCGCCATTGGAGAACACCGGGAATTCCACGGGGAAGCCGCCGGCCTCGATCACGCCGCGTTTGACATGCTCGGCGATCTGGCGGAAATGCGCGTTGCACGGCGTCAATTCCGACCAGGTATTGCAGATACCGATGATCGGTTTGCCATGGAACTGATGGTCGGCGATGCCCTGGTTCTTCATCCAGCTGCGGTACATGAAGCCGTTCTTGTCGGCGGTACCGAACCACTGGGCGGAGCGTAGGCCGGGCTTTTTATCAGGCATGATGGTTTCTCTTATTGTATGACTATATGTTCTATGCGTGCTTAAACATAAGCGCAAAATCGAAGCTTTGGAAGAGTTGTTTTGCAAATAGTCCTACTATATAGTCTGACTTAACTGAGGTATGGCCCTGGCGGATTTTCGCGAGAGGCGTCCCCCGAGCTTCTATAAAAACAACAATCGGAGATCGACCCCCATGAGCCAGGAACTGCGGCTTATACGGCGCATCACGCTGAAACTGATTCCCTTCCTCATCCTGCTGTACCTGATCGCCTACGTGGACCGCTCCGCCGTGGGCTTCGCCAAGCTGCACATGGGCGCCGACGTCGGCATCGGTGATGCGGCCTACGGTTTGGGCGCGGGTCTGTTCTTCATTGGCTATTTCCTGTTCGAGATCCCCAGCAACCTGATGCTCGATCGCTTCGGCGCGCGGCGCTGGTTCGCGCGCATCATGCTCACCTGGGGCGCCATCACCATCGGCATGGCGTTCGTGCAGGGGCCACACAGCTTCTATGTGATGCGCTTTCTGCTCGGCGCGGCGGAGGCCGGGTTCTTTCCTGGCGTTCTGTACTACATCACCCAGTGGTTCCCGGTGCGCCATCGCGGCAAGATCCTCGGGCTGTTCATCCTCTCCCAGCCGATCGCGATGATGATCACCGGCCCCGTGTCCGGCGGCCTGCTGGGCATGGACGGCGTCCTCGGCCTGCACGGCTGGCAATGGCTGTTCATCGTCATCGGCACCCCGGCGCTCCTGCTCACCTGGCCGGTGCTGCGCTACCTGCCGGACGGCCCCAAGCAGGTCAACTGGATGAGCGAGGACGAAAAAACCTGGCTCACCGGCGAACTGGCCAAGGACCTGCAAGCCTACGGCCAGACCCGCCACGGCAACCCGCTGCACGCCCTCAAGGACAAGCGCGTGTTGCTGCTGGCGCTGTTCTACCTGCCGGTGACCCTGAGCATCTACGGCCTGGGCCTGTGGTTGCCGACCCTGATCAAGCAGTTCGGCGGCACGGACCTGGTTACCGGCTTTGTGTCGGCGGTGCCGTATATCTTCGGCATCGTCGGGCTGTTGATCATCCCGCGCAGTTCCGACCGTTTGAACGACCGCTATGGCCACCTGGCGGTGCTCTATGTACTGGGTGCCATCGGCCTGTTCTGCAGTGCCTGGCTGAGTGTGCCGGTGCTGCAAATGGCCGCGCTGTGCCTGGCGGCGTTCGCGCTGTTTTCCTGCACGGCGGTGTTCTGGACCCTGCCGGGGCGGTTTTTCGCCGGCGCCAGTGCGGCAGCGGGCATTGCGTTGATCAACTCGGTGGGCAACCTCGGCGGCTATATCGGCCCGTTCGTGATCGGCGCGCTCAAGGAATACACCGGCAACCTGGCTTCGGGCTTGTACTTTTTGTCCCTGGTGATGGTGTTCGGGCTGGTCTTGACCGGCGTGGTCTACCGCGTGCTGGAGCGCAAGCATGTGCTGCCTGCCGAGCAATTTGCCGCCAGTGCCCGTGGCGCCACACGTACTTAATCGAGGAGAAGTTTCATGCGTTTAGTTCAGTTCGAGGTGTCCAACGGCGAGCGCCGGGTCGGTGTGGTGGAGGGCAGCCAGGTGCGCGAAGTGCTCAGCGCCCACAGTGTGCGCGAGTTGGCGCTGGCCGCGATCGAAGCCGGCGTGGGCCTGGTGCAGCAGGTGCAGAGCCTCGGCCTGGGCGACAGTCATCATTACGCCGAGCTGCTGGCCGACCTGAAGATCCTGCCACCGCTGGACCACCCGGACCCGGCCCATATGCTGATCAGCGGCACCGGCCTGACCCACCTGGGCAGCGCGTCGGCGCGGGACAAGATGCACCAGCAGGCCGGTGACGACAGCGCGTTGACCGACACCATGCGTATCTTCAAGTGGGGCGTGGAAGGCGGCAAACCGGCGGCCGGCCAGGCGGGCGTGCAGCCGGAGTGGTTCTACAAGGGCGATGGCAGCATCGTGGTGCGCCCCGGCGCGGCGTTCCCGGTGCCGCCCTTTGCCGAAGACGCCGGCGAAGAGCCGGAGATCGGCGGGCTGTATGTGATCGGCCACGACCGCAAGCCCTATCGCCTGGGTTTCGCGGTGGGCAACGAGTTCTCCGACCATGTGATGGAACGCAAGAACTACCTGTACCTGGCCCATTCCAAACTGCGCAGTTGCAGCTACGGCCCGGAGTTGCGCGTGGGCGAGTTGCCCCGGCATCTTGCGGGCACCAGCCGCATCCTGCGCAACGGCGAGGCAATCTGGCAGAACGAGTTCCTCAGTGGCGAGGCCAATATGTGCCACAGTCTGGAAAACCTTGAGTACCACCACTTCAAGTACAGCCAGTTCCTCAAACCCGGCGATGTCCACATTCATTTCTTCGGCACCGCCACCCTGTCATTCGCCGACGGTATACGTACCCAACCGGGCGATGTGTTCGAGATCAGCCAGGCCGAGTTCGGCGCGCCGCTGGTCAATCGTGTCGGCAGTGCCGACGCCGTCTTCGAACCCGGCGACGTCATCACCCTTTAAAGGAGAGCCACATGCCCCAGTTCCTTGGTCACAACTACATCGGCGGCCAGCGCAGCGCCAACGGCAGCCTCAAGCTGCAGAGCGTCGATGCGGCGACCGGCGAAGCCTTGCCCCAGGATTTCTACCAGGCGACCCCGCAGGAAGTCGACGCCGCCGCCAAGGCCGCGGCAGCGGCTTACCCGGCGTACCGCGCCTTGAGTGCGTCGCGCCGCGCGCAGTTCCTTGACGCGATCGCCGATGAGCTGGACGCGCTGGGCGATGCCTTCGTCGAACTGGTCTGCCGGGAAACCGCGCTGCCCGCTGCGCGTATCAAAGGCGAGCGCGGCCGCACCAGCGGGCAGATGCGGCTGTTCGCCACGGTGTTGCGTCGCGGCGATTTCTACGGCGCGCGCATCGACAAGGCACTGCCGGATCGCCAGCCGCTGCCACGCCCGGACCTGCGCCAATACCGCATCGGTCTGGGCCCGGTTGCGGTGTTTGGCGCGAGCAACTTCCCCCTGGCGTTTTCCACGGCGGACGGGGATACCGCCGCCGCGCTGGCGGCCGGCTGCCCGGTGGTGTTCAAGGCCCACAGTGGGCATATGGCCACGGCCGAGCGCGTCGCCGATGCGATCATTCGCGCGGCCGAGACCACCGAGATGCCGGCGGGCGTGTTCAACATGATCTTTGGTGGCGGCGTCGGTGAAGCGCTGGTCAAGCACCCGGCGATCCAGGCGGTCGGCTTTACCGGCTCGCTCAAGGGCGGGCGCGCCCTGTGCGACATGGCGGCGGCGCGTCCGCAGCCGATCCCGGTATTCGCCGAGATGTCGAGCATCAACCCGGTCATCGTGTTGCCCCAGGCCCTGCAGGCGCGGGCCGAAACCGTGGCACGCGAGCTGACTGCCTCGGTGGTGCAAGGCTGCGGCCAGTTCTGTACCAACCCCGGTCTGGTGATCGGCCTCGCGTCGCCGGCCTTCAGCGCGTTCACCCAGCAGGTGGCGCAACTGATCGGCGATCAGCCGGCGCAGACCATGCTCAATGCCGGCACCTTGAGCAGCTATGACAAGGGCCTGCAAAAACTGCTGGCGCACCCCGGCATCCAACACCTGGCCGGTCAGGCTCAAGCCGGGCAACAGGCGCGGCCGCAGTTGTTCAAGGCCGATGTCAGCCTGCTGATCGACGGCGATGAAGTGCTGCAAGAGGAAGTGTTCGGCCCCACCACGGTGTTCGTCGAAGTCGCCGACCAGGCCCAGCTCAGCGCCGCCTTGCATGGCCTGCACGGCCAGCTCACGGCGACGATCATCGGCGAGCCGGCCGACCTGCAACAGTTCGCCGAACTCACGCCGCTGCTGGAGCAGAAAGTCGGGCGTATCCTGCTCAACGGTTACCCGACCGGCGTGGAAGTCTGCGATGCGATGGTGCATGGCGGGCCGTACCCGGCGACGTCGGATGCGCGTGGCACCTCGGTCGGCAGCCTGGCCATCGACCGCTTCCTGCGCCCGGTGTGTTTCCAGAACTACCCGGACAGCCTGCTGCCCGACGCGTTGAAAAACGCCAACCCGTTGCGTATCCAGCGCCTGGTGGATGGCACACCGTCACGCGACTCGCTGTAACGCGCACCTGAGAACAATAACAATCCAGGAGGCAACATGTCGTTTCACGCCGTCAGCGCACACCGTGCGCAACTGGGGGAGGGCCCGTTCTGGGACGTGCCCACCCAGGCCCTGTATTGGGTCGACATCGCTGGCAAACAGGCGCTGCGCCTGCTGGACGGGCAGTTGCAGGCCTGGCGGTTGCCGGAGCATGTGTCCGCGTTTATCCCGTGTGAACGCGGCGATGCGCTGGTGACCTTGAGCAGCGGCGTCTACCGACTGGACCTGGCGAGCGCCGCGTTGAGCCTGTTCTGCGTGGCCGACCCGCACGCGGGCAACCGTGGCAATGAAGCGCGCTGCGACGCCCAGGGCCGCCTGTGGCTGGGCACCATGCAGAACAACATCGGCGAGCACGGCGAAGACCTGCCCGTTACGCGACGTTCCGGCGGGCTGTTTCGCGTGGATGCCGATGCGCGGGTCACGCCGCTGCTGCACGGCCTGGGTATTCCCAACACCTTGCTGTGGAGCGACGACGGCCGCCAGGTGCATTTCGGCGACAGCCTCGACGGCACGCTGTATCGGCATGCGATCCAAGCGAACGGCCAACTCGACCCCGCCCAGCCCTGGTTCGGCCCGCATGGGCGCGGCGGGCCGGACGGGTCGGCGATGGACAGTCAGGGCTACATCTGGAATGCGCGCTGGAACGGCAGTTGCCTGCTGCGCCTGACGCCGGACGGTGAAGTCGATCGCATCGTCGAACTGCCCGTCAGCCGCCCCACCAGTTGCGTGTTCGGCGGGCCCGACCTCACCACCCTGTACATCACCAGCGCCGCCAGCCCCTTGGATCACCCCTTGGACGGTGCGGTGTTGGCCATGGAGGTCGATGTGCCCGGCAAACCGTGTCACCGCTTTGCCGGCTAAACGCTATACCGCTTCACCGATTTACCCCTGTAGGAGCGAGCTTGCTCGCGAAAAACGTTAACGATGACGCGCGCATCCTGAATGCACGCGGCGCTCTCTGGCTTTTCGCGAGCAAGCTCGCTCCTACAAAAAAAAGAAAACAACAATAAGGAGTCAACCGTATGAATCGTCGTCGTGCTATCCGTTCCTTGTGCTGCGCCGCTGTGGCGGTCTCGGCCATCAGCTTGAGTGGGCTGTCGCTGGCCGCTGAAGCAGTAAAAATCGGCTTCCTGGTCAAACAAGCCGAAGAACCCTGGTTCCAGACCGAATGGGCCTTCGCCGAAAAGGCCGGCAAGGAACATGGTTTCACTGTGATCAAGATCGCCGTGCCCGACGGCGAGAAGACCCTCTCAGCCATCGACAGCCTGGCCGCCAACGGCGCCAAGGGCTTTGTGATCTGCCCGCCGGACGTGTCTCTTGGCCCGGCCATTGTCGCCAAGGCCAAGGTCAACGGCTTGAAAGTCATGGCCGTGGATGATCGCTTCGTCGACGCCAAGGGCAATTTCATGGAAGACGTGCCGTACCTGGGCATGGCCGCGTTCGAAGTCGGCCAGAAGCAAGGCGCGGCGATGGCCGCCGAGGCGAAGAAACGCGGTTGGGACTGGAAGGACACCTACGCGGTGATCAACACCTTCAACGAACTCGACACCGGTAAAAAACGCACCGACGGTTCGATCAAATCCCTCGAAGAAGCCGGCATTCCCAAAGACCATATCCTCACCGCCGCGCTCAAGACCCTCGACGTGCCCGGCAGCATGGACGCCACCAACTCGGCCCTGGTCAAGCTGCCCAGCGGCGCGAAGAACCTGATCATCGGCGGCATGAACGACAACACCGTGCTCGGCGGCGTGCGCGCCACCGAAAGCGCCGGCTTCAAAGCCGCCAACGTGATCGGCATCGGCATCAACGGCACCGACGCCATTGGCGAGTTGAAGAAAGCCAACAGCGGTTTCTTCGGTTCGATGCTGCCCAGCCCGCACATCGAGGGCTACAACACCGCGCTGATGATGTACGAGTGGGTCACCACCGGTAAGGAACCGCCGAAGTACACCGCGATGGACGAAGTGACGCTGATCACCCGCGCCAACTTCCAGGAAGAACTGACCAAGATCGGGCTGTGGAAGTGACCGCAGCGGCACTGCGCTTTGACGGCATCGGCAAAACCTTCCCCGGGGTCAAGGCGCTGGACAATATCAGTTTCACTGCCCACCCGGGGCAGGTCCACGCGTTGATGGGCGAGAACGGCGCGGGCAAGTCGACGCTGCTGAAGATCCTCGGCGGCGCCTACATCCCGAGCAGCGGCAGCGTGCAGATCGGCGCGCAGACCATGGCCTTCAAATGCGCGGCCGACAGCATTGCCAGCGGCGTCGCGGTGATCCACCAGGAGCTGCATCTGGTGCCGGAAATGAGCGTCGCCGAGAACCTGTTCCTCGGGCATTTGCCGGCGCGTTTCGGCGTGGTCAACCGCAGCCAGCTGCGCCAGCGGGCGCTGGCGTGCCTCAAGGGCCTGGCCGATGAAATCGACCCGCAGGAAAAGCTCGGGCGCCTGTCCCTGGGCCAGCGCCAACTGGTGGAAATCGCCAAGGCGCTGTCGCGGGGCGCGCATGTGATTGCCTTCGATGAACCGACCAGCAGCCTGTCGGCCCGCGAGATCGACCGGCTGATGGCGATCATCACGCGCCTGCGCGACGAGGGCAAAGTGGTGCTGTACGTGTCCCACCGCATGGAAGAAGTGTTCCGCATCTGCGACGCGGTCACGGTGTTCAAGGACGGCCGCTACGTGCGTACCTTCGACGACATGCGTGCGCTGAGTCACGACCAGTTGGTCACCTGCATGGTCGGTCGCGATATCCAGGACATTTACGACTATCGGCCGCGCGAGCACGGCGAGGTGGCGCTCAAGGTCGACGGTTTGCTCGGCCCGGGCTTGCGTGAACCGGTCAGCTTTGAGGTGCGCAAGGGCGAGATCCTCGGCCTGTTCGGCTTGGTCGGCGCCGGGCGCACCGAGCTGTTTCGCCTGCTCAGCGGCTTGCAGCGCGCCACGGCAGGGCAGTTGGAACTGTGCGGGCAAGCGCTGCAATTGCGCTCGCCCCGCGACGCCATCGCCGCCGGCGTGCTGCTGTGCCCGGAGGACCGCAAGAAGGAGGGCATCATCCCGCTGGGCAGCGTGGCCGAGAACATCAACATCAGCGCACGCGGCGCCCATTCCCGGTTCGGCTGGCTGCTGCGCGAGGGCTGGGAGCAGGGCAACGCCGAGCAGCAAATCCGCGGGATGAAGGTCAAGACGCCGAGCGCCGCGCAGAAAATCATGTACCTGTCCGGTGGCAATCAGCAGAAGGCCATTCTCGGCCGCTGGCTGTCGATGCCGATGAAGGTGCTGCTGCTGGATGAGCCGACGCGGGGCATCGACATCGGCGCCAAGTCGGAGATCTACCAGATCATCCATGACCTGGCGGCGAGCGGCATCGCGGTGATTGTGGTGTCCAGCGACTTGATGGAGGTGATGGGGGTTTCCGATCGCATTCTGGTGCTGTGTGAAGGCGCTTTGCGCGGCGAACAACGGCGCGAACACGCCACTGAATCCAACTTGCTGCAACTGGCCTTGCCGCGTGGCCTGGCGAACTGAGAGACGACTATGACAACCCAACACAACGCGTTGCCGACGGCACGCAAACCCGTGGACCTGCGCGCGCTGCTCGACAACTGGGCGATGCTGCTCGCGGCGCTGGCGATTTTCCTGCTGTGTGCCTTGCTGATCGACAACTTCCTCTCGCCGCTGAACATGCGCGGGCTGGGCCTGGCGATTTCCACCGTGGGCATCGCCGCCTGCACCATGCTGTTCTGCCTGGCGTCGGGGCACTTCGACTTGTCGGTGGGCTCGGTGATTGCCTGCGCCGGGGTGGTGGCCGCGATTGTGATGCGCGACACCGACAGCGTCATGCTCGGCATCGGCGCGGCGCTGCTGATGGGCCTGATTGTCGGGCTGATCAACGGCATCGTCATCGCCAAGCTGCGGGTCAATGCGCTGATCACCACCTTGGCGACCATGCAGATCGTGCGCGGCCTGGCCTATATCTTTGCCGACGGCAAGGCGGTGGGGGTGTCCCAGGATCAGTTCTTCGTGTTCGGCAACGGCCAGTTATTGGGCGTGCCGGTGCCGATCCTGATCACCATCGTCTGCTTCCTGTTCTTCGGCTGGCTGCTCAACTACACCACCTACGGGCGCAACACCATGGCCATCGGCGGCAACCCGGAAGCCGCGCTGTTGGCCGGGGTCAACGTGGACCGCACGAAGATCCTGATCTTTGCCGTGCATGGCCTGATCGGCGCGTTGGCCGGGGTGATCCTCGCGTCACGCATGACCTCGGGCCAGCCGATGATCGGCCAGGGCTTCGAGCTGACGGTGATTTCCGCCTGCGTGCTGGGCGGGGTATCGCTCAGCGGTGGCATCGGCATGATCCGCCATGTGATCGCCGGGGTGCTGATCCTTGCGATCATCGAGAACGCGATGAACCTGAAGAACATCGACACCTTCTACCAGTACGTGATCCGCGGTTCGATCCTGCTGCTGGCGGTGGTGATCGATCGCATGAAACAACGCTGAGCTCCTTCCTTTGCATTAGCGGAAGAACTCGCCGGGAGTGGCGTCGAATTGCTGGCGAAACGCGTTGATAAACGCCGACGTGGATTCATACCCGCACGCCAACGCCACATCCGTCACCCGCTCGCCTTGCTCCAGGGCGGGCAGGGCGCCGAGCAGGCGCAAGCGCTGGCGCCAGGCGCGGAAGGTCAGCCCGGTGTCACGCAAAAACAGGCGGCTGAGGGTCTTCTCGCTGACCCCCAGCTTGCGGCTCCAATCCTCCAGCGTGGTGGGTTGCTCCGGGTGCAGCTCCAAACTGCGATAGATCTGCCGCAAGCGCGGGTCGAGGGGCAACGGCAGCATCAAATCCACCTGGGGCGCCGCCGCCAGTTGGTCCAGCACCACCTGGGCCAGCCTGCCGTCCGGGCCCTCTTCGGCATATTCCACCGGCAGTTCGCTGAAGCGGCGGATCAACTCGCGCAACAAACTGCTCACCTCCAACACCTGGCAACGTTCGTCCGCCCAGGCGGTGACGCTGCAATCCAGGTACAGGCTGCGCATCTCCGTGTGCGGCGAGCTGTAGACCCGGTGCGGCATGCCCGCCGGAATCCACACCGCGCGCTGCGGCGGCGCGACGAAGCGGCCGACGCTGGTCTGGATCTCCAGCACCCCGGAAATCGCGTAGGACAACTGCACCCACGGATGGCTGTGCCGACGGGTCAAGGCGCGGTTGGGCAAGGATTCGGTGCGTCCGTACACCGGGCGTGGCAGGCTGGAAAGCCCGGGCACGCTGCGGCGGACGGTCTTGTCATGTCCTTTAGGCGGCATTTACTGGCTCATTGGCGTTAGTCGGTAATAAAGCGTTACGTTAGAGTCGCGATGACGTTCTTGGCAACCCCGGAAGATCCTGCTTATGACTCGCCCGCGTTTTCTGCCCGACAATTTCACCCTGACCCTGATTGCCACCGTGCTCCTTGCGTCCTTGCTGCCCGCCAGCGGCCAGACCGCCGTGGCTTTCGGCTGGGTGACCAACCTGGCCATCGCGCTGTTGTTTTTCCTGCACGGCGCCAAGCTGTCGCGCCAGGCCATCGTCGCCGGGGCCGGGCACTGGCGCCTGCACCTGCTGGTGTTCAGCCTGACTTTTGTGCTGTTCCCCTTGTTGGGCCTGGCGCTCAAACCGCTGTTGTCGCCGCTGATCGGCAAAGACCTGTACATGGGCATGCTCTATCTGTGCGCGTTGCCGGCCACGGTGCAGTCGGCGATTGCCTTTACGTCCCTGGCGCGCGGCAATATCCCGGCGGCGATCTGCAGCGCGGCGGCGTCGAGCCTGTTCGGGATCTTCCTCACGCCGTTGCTGGTGACGCTGTTGCTGAATGTCCACGGCGAGAGCGGTTCGACCGTCGACGCCATCCTGAAAATCAGCGTGCAACTGCTGTTGCCGTTCATCGCCGGGCAGATCGCCCGCCGCTGGATCGGCGAGTGGGTCGGCCGCAACAAGGCCTGGCTGAAGTTCGTCGACCAAGGCTCGATCCTGTTGGTGGTCTACGGCGCGTTCAGCGAAGCGGTCATCCAAGGCATCTGGCAGCAGATTCCGCTGTGGGAGCTGGGCGGCCTGGTGGTGGCCTGCTGCGTGTTGCTCGCCCTGGTATTGCTGGCGTCCACGCTGCTGGGCAAGGCTTTTGGCTTTAATCAGGAGGACCGCATCACCATCCTGTTCTGCGGTTCGAAGAAAAGCCTGGCGACCGGAGTGCCGATGGCCCAGGTGCTGTTCGCCGGGGCGACCATGGGTGTGTTGATCCTGCCGTTGATGCTGTTTCACCAGATCCAGCTGATGGTGTGTGCGGCGTTGGCGCAACGTTATGCGCAGCGCCCGGAAAGCATTCCGCAATTGATGGGGCAGGTGGACCCGTGATCGGTCTATCAGACATTTCTTAAAGCGACGAAAGGCCTAAAGCCTGCGTCAAAACGGACGACTCACTTCTTGTCAACCCAAGAAGGAGCGTCGACATGAACGTTATACGTTTGTCACTGGTTACAGGCTTCCTCGCTGTATGGACGGGGACGTGCATGGCGGCGCCGCAGGGTGGCGTCGTCCGATTCTACGGCAGTATCGTCGAGCCGGGCTGCACCACGGCGGCGGCGAGCGGCTCGATAATGGACTTGAAAGGCTGCCCGCAGGCCAGTCGCGGCAACCAGCTCGCGGTGCAGCCGGTCCGCAGCGTCAAGGCGGTGGGCGCGCCCAACGCCTATGTGCGGTTGATGGCCGACACCCCCAACGGACGTTATTACGACCAGCAGTATGTCCTGGTGGACGCCTTCGATAAGCCCATTCAGACGGGTAGCTACTTGATCACCCTGACCTCGCCCTGATCGATCCGCAGGCGATTTGCCCCGGATGAGCGTCAACAGCCGCCCGAGAAACCTATAGAATGCTCGGCGGCGGCGCTTGTCCTGGGTGGCCGTTTGATCATCGTCAGAGTGCCGCGCCCTTCAATGAGCCTTTCAACCGCAACGCCCCGTGCCAACTGGCAACCGGTCATCGCCCTCGCGCTGGCCGCCTTTGTGTTCAATACCACCGAATTTGTGCCCGTCGGCCTGCTCAGCGCCATCGGCGCCAGCTTCGACATGCCCATTGCCAGCGTCGGCCTGATGCTCACCATCTATGCCTGGATCGTGTCGCTGACCTCGCTGCCGGTGATGCTGCTGACGCGCAACATCGAACGGCGCAAGCTGCTGATCGTGTTGTTCGGCCTGTTCATCGTCAGTCATATCCTCTCCAGCGTCGCCACCAGCTTCGGCCTGCTGATGGTCAGCCGGATCGGCATCGCCTTGTCCCATGCGCTGTTCTGGTCGATTACCGCGTCCCTCGCGGTACGCCTGGCGCCGGCCGGCAAACAGGTGCAAGCCCTCGGCCTGTTGGCCACCGGCACGTCGCTGGCGATGGTGTTGGGCATCCCCCTGGGCCGCCTGCTGGGCGAAGCGATGGGCTGGCGCACCACGTTCCTGGTGATTGCGGCCTTCGCCGCCGGCCTGGTGTTCTGGCTGGCGCGCACCTTGCCGCTGTTGCCGAGCCAGAACTCAGGCTCCCTGCGCAGCCTGCCGCTGCTGTTCAAGCGCCCGGCGCTGGTGGCGCTGTACGTGCTCACCGCCATGGTGGTCACCGCGCAATTCACCGCCTACAGCTATATCGAACCGTTTGTCGAACGTGTCGCCGGCCTGAGCGGTAACGTCGTGACCCTGTTCCTGCTGGTGTTCGGCGGCGCGGGCATCATCGGCTCGCTGTTGTTCAGCCTGGTACACCGTTTCAACCCGCATCTGTTCGTGGTCGGTGCGGTGTTCCTGCTGGGCGCGTGCCTGGCACTGATGCTGCCGTTGAGCGGGGCCGAATCCTACCTCGTCGGCCTGAGCGTGTTCTGGGGCATGGCGATCATGGGCTTCGGCCTGGCCATGCAGTCCAAGGTCCTGGTGCTCGCCCCGGACGCCACCGACGTGGCCATGGCCATGTTCTCCGGCATCTACAACATTGGCATCGGCGGCGGCGCGTTGCTGGGCAGTTGGGTCGGCAGCCACTTCGGCTTCGCCTGGATCGGCGCGGCGGGCGGGTTGCTGGCCGCGCTGGCGTTGATCGGTTATTGCCTGGCGATCCGACGGTTCGGCCAGGGTGTCGCACGCGACTGAAATCAGACAAGTCTTACAGGGCACTTTGATGCCAGTTGCTACCGTCTCCCAGGACCTCCCACATCCTGTGGTGACGGCGATCGCCACGCCCTTCGATCAGGGCCGTGGTGTTTGAAAAGCAATGGAGTCGATTGTGCAAAAGCGTTTGACCGCAGAGTTTGCAGGTACCTTCTGGTTGACGTTCGGCGGGTGTGGCAGTGCCATCCTGGCGGCGGCATTCCCGACGCTGGGGATCGGGTTTCTGGGGGTGTCCCTGGCGTTCGGGCTCACCGTGCTGACCATGGCCTACGCGGTGGGCGGTGTCTCAGGCGGGCATTTCAACCCGGCGGTGACCATCGGCCTATGGGCCGGGCGTCGCGTTCCCGGTGCCGATGTGCTGCCTTACATCGCCGCCCAGGTCGCAGGAGCGATTGTCGCCTCTGCCGCCCTGTACGTGATTGCCAACGGGCAGTCGGGTTTTGAGCCGGGTGGTTTTGCCGCCAACGGCTATGGCCCGCTGAGCCCGGGCCAGTTCGACATGAAGGCGGCGTTGCTGGCCGAACTGATCGCTACGTTCTTCTTTGTCCTGATCATCATGCGCGTGACCGCACCGGGCGCGGTTGCCGGCTTTGCGCCGATTGCCATCGGCCTGGCGCTGACTTTGATTCACCTGATCCTGATCCCCGTGACCAACACCTCGGTCAACCCGGCGCGCAGCACCGGGCCGGCGTTGTTCGCCGGGGTCGAGTACCTCGCGCAACTCTGGGCGTTCTGGCTGGCGCCGATTGCCGGCGGGGTGTTGGGGGCGTTGGCGGCGCGCGGGTGGGAGGCGCGCAGCCCGGCTTGAATCGAAAAAGGGGGGAATCAAGCGCATTCCCCCTGCATCACGTCCAGGTCTGCACGTCCTGTGCATCCACCGGCTTGAAGAACGCATCTGCGATCTTCTGCTGCTCAGCCAACTGATCGATCGTCCCCGGTTACAGGTGCGGTTTCTCCCATTTCCCGGTCTGTACCCACTGCGCGTACACCCCGATAAATACTGTTCCGATCTGAGCTTAGGGCGCTTTTTGTGCGTTTCGAGGCATCGGGCATAACCATAGAATTATATGGTTCTTTCATAATTGTCGCTGATTAATATAATCAAATTGTAGTTTTGTCGCAGGTGCCCTGCATGACGCAAGGCGCGCAATCTACCTAGCGAACACAATCATGGGAGTTTTTGCATGGCCGCTTTCGATCCTTTAACCCGCCGCCGCCTCCTGGGCATGGCCGGTATTACCCTGGCCAGCCCCTTGCTGCTGTCGCTGCCCCGCCTGGGCTTCGCCGCCGACGAGCACGCCGCGCACCACACGCCCCAGGAGCCCGCCGGCACCGGTGAGTTCATCCGCCTGGATGCGCCTCGCGCGCTGAAACTGGCGGTCAACCTGAATGCCGTGTGCCTGGCCCCGGTGGTGATCGCCCACGGTCAAGGTTTCTTCAAACAGCACAACCTGGATGTGGAACTGGTCAATTTCGGCAATTCCACCGAGGTGCTGCTGGAAGCCATCGCCACCGGCAAGGCCGATGCCGGTGTGGGCATGGCGCTGCGTTGGCTCAAGGCCCTGGAGCAGGGCTTCGACGTCAAGCTGACCGCCGGCACCCATGGCGGCTGCCTGCGTTTGCTCAGTGCGGCGAACGGCGGCGTAAGCACACTCGAAGCCCTCAAGGGCAAGACGATCGGCGTGACGGACATGGCCAGTCCGGACCGCAATTTCTTCTCGATCCTGCTCAAGAAGCACGGCATCGACCCGGTGCGCGACGTCGAATGGCGCCTGTACCCGGCCGACCTGCTCGGCACCGCTCTGGAGCGCGGCGAGGTGCAGGCGGTCAGCGGCAGCGACCCGTTCATGTATCGCCTGATCAAATCCGGCGTGGCGCGGGAACTGTCCACCAACCTGGTGGAGGCCTACGCCAACCTCAGCTGCTGCGTGGTCGGTGTCACCGGCAAGCTGGTGCGCGAAGACAAGCGGGTGGTCGCGGCGCTGACCCAGGCGATCCTCGAAGCTCATGACTATTCCGTGCAACACCCCGAGGTCGTCGCCAAGGGTTTCCAGGCCTATGCGTTGAACACCTCCACCGAAGAAGTCCAGGCGATCCTCCACGACCACACCCACGGCCACCATGCGGTCGGCACCGCGCTGACCGCGGAAATCACCACCTACGTCACCGACTTGAAAACCGTGGAAGTGATCAGCCAGGGCACCGACCCGCTGGCGTTCGCCAAGGAGATCACCGCCGATGTCTTCAGTTGACGCGACCACCCTCAACCCACCCGTGGCGTTCAAGGTCGGGTGGCCGGGCCTGGCGGTAATCGGCGCCTGGTTGGCCGTGGCGCTGCTGATCAGCTACTGGCCCAATGCGACGCGCGACTGGCCGATGACCCAGGGTTTGGCCCATCTCTGCGTGGGCGTGGCGGCGGTGTTCGGGGTGTCGAGTGTGGCCGGGCGCCGGTTCGCCAGGCTCGGCCTGCGCCTGCGCGGAGCCGCGTCATGGCTGATCGCTTTACCGCTGCTGTTGGGCATTTGGGAGCTGCTCACGGCGAAACTCGCGCTGCTGCCGGTACCGTTCTTCGCGCCGCCCCAGGCCCTGCTCGCGGTGTATGTCGAAGACTACGTGCGCCTGGCCGACAGCCTGCTGCATTCGGCGTTGCTGCTCGGTGCGGGCGTGGCGTTGGGCGCGGCGACCGGGTTTATCGCCGGCGTGGCCATCGGTTGGTCGACGCGTATTGGCTATTGGCTGCATCCGGTGCTGCGCATCCTCGGCCCGGTACCGTCGACGGCGCTGTTGCCGTTGTGCTTTTTCCTGTTCCCCAGCAGTTGGAGCGCCAGCGTCTTCCTGATCGCCCTGGCCACTTGGTTTCCGGTCACGGTGCTGACCTGGTCCGGCGTGGCCAGTGTCGATAAAGCCTATTACGACGTGGCGCGCACCCTTGGTGCAAAACAGCCTTTCCTGATTTTCAAGGTGGCGATTCCCGCCGCCTTGCCCCATGTGTTCGTCGGCCTGTTCATGGGCCTCGGCGCCTCGTTTTCGACCCTGGTGGTGGCGGAAATGATGGGCGTGAAATCCGGCATCGGCTGGTACCTGCAATGGGCCCAGGGGTGGGCGGCCTACGCGAATATGTATGCGGCGTTGTTAATCATGGCGCTGGCCTGCTCGGGGTTGATCAGCGGCTTGTTCCGGCTGCGCGACCACTTGCTGGCCTGGCAGAAAGGAGCGATGAAATGGTAGCCCTGGCAACCGCAGTAGAAGCCGCGGCGGGATTGACGCTGCGCATCGAAAACCTGAGCCACGGGTTTGCCTTGGACGGTGAGCATCTGCCGGTGCTGCAGCGGGTTTCGCTGGACGTGGCAGCGGGGGAGTTCGTTGCCTTGCTCGGGCCTTCGGGGTGCGGCAAGTCCACCTTGCTGCGTCTGGTCGCTGGGCTGGAACCGGCGGATTCCGGGCGCTTGCTCGCCGATGGTGAGCCGATCAGCGGCCCGGACCCGAGCCGCGTGGTGGTGTTCCAGGACCCGACCTTGTATCCGTGGCGCCGCGTGTGGGACAACGTCGCCCTCGGCCTCGAAGCCCAGGGCCTGCTCAAGACCCATGCCGCCAAAGTCGATGAAGCCTTGGAAAAAGTCGGCCTCAGCCAATTCGCCCGCGCCTTCCCTCGGCAACTGTCCGGCGGCATGGCGCAGCGGGTTGCGCTGGCCCGTGCGTTGGTGAACCAGCCGCGCCTGCTGATCCTCGACGAGCCCTTGGGCAAACTCGATTCCCTGACCCGCATCACCATGCAAAAGGAACTGATCGACCTGTGGCAACGCCAGGGCTACACGGCGTTGCTGGTGACCCACGATGTGGAAGAAGCCTTGCTCCTGGCCAACCGCGTGATCGTGTTCAGCGACCGCCCGGCGACCCTGCAGGCGCAATTGACCATCGAGCGGCCATACCCCCGGCACCGCGACGATCCTTATCTGGTGGACCTGCGCCGGCAGATACTCGGCTTGCTGGGGTTGGGGGAGAACTGGTAGGTATGACTTGATCAGTCTGAGCAGCGCCTGGCGGCTCAATCTATAAAGCTGTCGATGACAAGGGCCGGTATCTGCATTGGGACGAGTTTCGTCGATATCCAGCGCCGGGTCTCAAGAAAGAGGCCGCATGGGCAGCTATCAAGATGTCCCGGGCTTGCGCGAGTAAGACCCTGGAGCTTCGCAGCGAGTGCGGCAGTGCGTTTTTTTTGTGCATCACTGACTTTTGTGAGGCGGTTGTTCACGGCGTCGAGTCGTTGACGTCCAGCTTGGGCGGGGCAGTGGCGTCTTCTCCCCAATACCGCGATAACACTCGGTATCTGGTGGACTCCTATATCCAGCGCGCAGTTGGAAGGCGCCGCGACGACTCGTAAAATCGCCAAGGACATGTTGGCCAAGGAGCGCATGCCTCAAGACGATGATGAGCGGATGATCCTCAATCCTGTTCCTCACCTCGCAATTGCACGCTCATCGCCTCGCAACTCTGCGCCCAGTCGCTCAGCCACTGCGGCAGGGGCGGCGATGTTTCGGCCAGCCCCAGCTCCCGCAGGAAATCCGCCGGGGGCAGGGTGCCCTTGGCTGAGCGGAACAGCCCGCGCATCACCACCACGCCGACCACCCGACCCTTGCTGACGAAACGGTGCTCCATCAGGCTCCACTTGTGGTCCCAGCCGAGTATGCGGGTGTGTACCTCGAACACTTCGAACACCTTGAGTTCGCGGCGGAACTTGCCCCAGGTATCGCCCACGATCGGCAGCGCCTTGTTGCGCAGGGCCACGCGAAAAGCGCCGGTGCGCAAGACAAAATCCATCCGGGCAACGTCCGCCAGGGTGAAGTAGCGGCCATTGGTGACATGCCGGTTGAGATCCAGGTCCAGCGGCCACACCCGCATGCGTACCACGGTGGTGGCCAGGCCCTGGGCAGGCTTGCGCCAGGGGCGACGGCAGAGCATGTAGAGCAATCGAAACCAGAGATTCATAAAGACGCCACAGAGTTGAACAGTGGCAGCACTGTAAGGGCGCCAAATCGGCTAAGGTAGGTGCGCAAATGACTTATTTAATGCGAAAAGCGCAAAAAGGTCCGTGAATGCACATTACCTTGCTCCTGGCCGATCACTGCTCCGCCGCCAGCGCCACCCTGGCCCTGGAAATGCTCAGCGCCGCCAACCTGTTTGCCGACCATCCGCCCTTCGAGATCGTGGTCGCGTCCCTCGACGGCCAGGCCGTGAATGCCTGGGGCGGGCAGCGTCTGCAAGTGGCCTGTTCGACCGCGCAGATCGCACAGACCGACCTGGTGTTGATCCCCGGCTTTCTCTTCACCTTGAAAGAGGCTTTGCCGACGTTTGCCGCCTTCGGCCCCTGGCTGCGCGAACAGCATGGGCGCGGCGCCGTGCTGGCGTCGATGTGTACCGCCGCCTTTCTGTTGGCGGAAACCGGTGTACTGCAAGGCTTGCGCGCCACCACCCACTGGGCGTTTGCCGAGCTTTTCCGGCGACGCTACGCAGACGTAAGCCTCGATGACGCGCAGATGCTCTGCGAAGAAAACCGCGTGATCACCTGTGGTGGCGCCAGTGCGGCGATGGACTTGATGCTCCACCTGATCCGCCGCTTCGGCTCGCCGGAACTGGCTCACACCTGTGGCAAATACCTGCTGATCGACACGGTGCGGACGGTGCAGTCGGTGTACGCGATGTGGTCGTTGCCCAAGAGCCACGGCGACGCGCAGATACTGCGCGTGCAGCATTGGCTGGAGCAGCACTGCGCCGAGGCGCTGGTGATTGACGAGGTGGCCCGGCACTTTGGTTTTGGGGTGCGCAATTTCAAGCGACGTTTCAAGGAAGCCACCGGCTATACGCCGATCGCTTATGTGCAGACCCTGCGCCTGGAGCGCGCCAAGCAGATGCTGGAGTCGACGCGCATGACCCTCGAAAGCATCACCTATGCGGTGGGCTACGAAGACAGCAACTCGTTCCGGCGCCTGTTCCAGCAGCGGGTGGGGATGCTGCCGGCAGCGTATCGCAAGCGCTTTCAGGCCAGTACCCGATAAGCAGGCGAAAAAAAACCGGCTGATCAGGCCGGTTTGGGGTGCCGCGCACACAGCGCGGGGTCAAGCGTTGTTGCCCTGCAGGCGATCTGCACCGCCTTCGGCCAGGCCACGTTCCTGCAGGCGATCAGCACCGCCTTCAGCCAGGCCACGTTCCTGTAGACGATCTGCACCGCCTTCGGCCAGGCCACGTTCCTGCAGACGATCTGCACCGCCTTCAGCCAGGCCACGTTCTTGCAAGCGATCCGCACCGCCTTCAGCGACGCGACGTTCCAGCAGGCGTTCAGCACCGCCTTCGGCGACACGGTTGCCTTGCAGACGCTCGGCACCGCCTTCGGCGACGCGGTTTTCGTTGAGGCGATCAGCGCCGCCTTCAGCGACGACTGGGTGGGCAAAAGCGTTTGTAGCAAGTACCGAGAAAGCGAGGCTAAGCAAGAGTTGGCGTTTCATGAGAGTGTGCTCCGAGTGTTTGATTAGGGTGTTGCCTGGTGTGGGTTTGATGTTACGCGTTGGTATTTTTAAGAGAACTTCATTGGGCTGATGGTGACTATCGACGCCAGCGATAGCCCGCGTCGGCGGGCTATCGTGCAGCCGTCATGGCATCTGCGGCAGTTCCAGAGGGCGCAGGTCAAATACCAGTACCTCGGCATCGTCACCGTGGCTCAGGCGGATCTGGCGCTCATCGCGCACGCGGGCCCCGTCGCCTTCCTGTAGGCGTTGGCCGTTGATCTCGACGCTGCCGCGGGCCACATGGATGTACACGTGGCGGTCCGGCGCCAGGTCCAGGCTTGCGCTTTCGTCAGCGTTGAACAGCCCGGCATAGACCCGTGCATCCTGGCGCACGTGAAGGGAGCCTTCGGCGCCATCCGGCGAGATGATCAACTGCAAGCGTCCACGTTTCTGCGCTGCGCTGAAGTGCTCCTGCTGATAGCGTGGCTCGGCGCCGGAGACATTCGGCACGATCCAGATCTGCAGGAAATGCACGCCACGGCTCTGGCTATGGTTGAACTCGCTGTGGGCCACGCCGCTGCCGGCGCTCATCAGTTGCACATCGCCGGGGCGGATCACCGAACCGGTGCCCAGGGTGTCCTTGTGTTCCAGGGCGCCTTCGAGCACATAGGAGAAAATCTCCATGTCGCGGTGCGGGTGCTGGCCGAAGCCACGGCCTGCGGCGACGCGGTCATCGTTGATCACCAGCAGGTCGGAAAAACCCTGTTCGGCGGGGTTCCAGTAGTTGGCGAACGAGAAGGTGTGGAACGACTTCAACCAACCGTGATTGGCGGCGCCGCGGTCGGAGGCTTTGCGAAGGGTCAGCATGGTGGTGTCCTCAAGTCAGAGCGGGCTGCGAAATGCAGGGCGCTTGCGTTGAGAAGAAGGTTACTGGTTACTGGAATATTCATTAAGAAGCTGATATCTGAATAACTGTCGCATTGAGGTTGACAGTTGCGGGCGTGGCATAATACCCGCTGCCTTCCTTCCTGATGGACGTCTCCCTCTATGAACACCGTGGCCATGGCGCTGTTTCCGGACTTCCTCCTGCTCGACATGGCTGGGCCGCTTGAAGTGTTTTCGATTGCCAACCGCTACCTGCCAGCGGCGCAGCACTATCGGATCCTGATCGTCGGCACCGAACCCGGTCCGCTGCGTGCGTCCAATGGTGTGGTCGTGCAGCCCGACCTGCTGCTGGCCCAGGCGCACGATGCCTATGACCTGCTGCTGGTGCCCGGTGGTCCCGGTGCCTATAACGAATGCCACCCCGACCTGTTGCCCTGGCTCCAGGCCGCTGCTCCACGCGCGCGGCGCTTCGGCTCGATCTGCACCGGTGCCTTTGTGCTGGGGTATGCCGGGTTGCTCGACGGCCACCGCGTGACCACCCATTGGCATTACACCGAGCGGCTGATCAAGGCCTTCCCTCAGGCCGTTGTCGAAACCGACCGCATCTACCTGCAGGACGGCCGCCTGATCACGTCCGGCGGGGTGACGGCGGGCATCGACCTGGCGCTGTCGGTTGTCGCCCAGGACCACGGCAAGCAGGTCGCGGTGGACGTGGCCAAAGTGCTGCTGGTGGTGATGAAGCGCCAGGGCGGGCAGGCCCAGTTCAGCCCGATGACCGCCGCCGTGGCGCCCCAGGAAACCGCGATCACGCGGGTGCAGAGCCATGTGCTGGCGCATCTGGACCAGCCGTTCACCATCGAATCCATGGCGGCACTCGCCGGCATGAGTGCGCGGCACTTTGCGCGGTTGTTCGCCAAAGAGGTGCAGATGACGCCGATGGCCTTCCTGCAGGGCGCGCGCATCGACCGCGCCCGGCATCTGCTGGAAACCACCGACCTGCCGCTCAAGACCGTGGCCTTTCACGCAGGCTTCGGCAGCGTGCGGCATATGCGCTTTCTGTTCAGTGAAAAACTCGGCCTCAACCCCACCCAATACCGACAGCAGTTCAGTTAACGACAGGATGTCCGTCTCGCGCACCCGATTGTCCGTATCGCTCCCCGTGCCAGCATTGTCCTGTTACAACGAGCTGGCAAGATAACGGCAGGCCCATGGAAGAAGGATGCGCGGACGCCCAAGCTCGGGTGTTTCAGCGCTTTTACGCAGATGAACAACGACCATGCGATGCGCTTTGGCCCTTACACCTTTCATCGCCAGCAGCGCCTGGTCAGCAAGGCGGGCATGCCCGTGCCGTTGGGCGGGCGCGCGCTGGACATCCTGGCGGTGCTGCTCGAAACGCCCGGGCAATTTGTCAGCAAAGACACCCTGATCGCCCGCGTCTGGCCGTGCAGCGTGGTGGAAGAGAACAACCTGCGGGTGCATATCGCCGCCCTGCGCCGTGCATTGGACGGTCGTCGCTACATTCTCAATGAACCCCAACGCGGCTATTGCCTGGTTGCGCCGCTGCAGGAGGCCGCTGGGAACGCGGCACCGCGGCACAACCTGGCGACCCGGCTCAGCCCGCTGATCGGTCGCGACGAACTGGTGGGGACGCTGGTCCGACGCCTGTCGGGGCAACGCCTGATGACCCTCACCGGAGGCGCTGGCGTCGGCAAGAGCAGCCTGGCGCTGGCGTTGGCCGAGCGTGTGTTGCCGCGTTATCGCGACGGCGTGTGGTGGCTGGATCTGGCCGGTGTCGATACGCCCACGGCAATGCTGCGCCAGTTGGCCGAGACCCTCGGGCTCGACGCGGCTGACAGTGCCGCGGCGCTCTTCCGTCAATTGGCCTCGCGCCAGTTATTGCTGGTGCTCGATGGTGCCGACGTGTTGCTCGGCGCCTGCCGTCATCTGGTGCGCGCGCTGCAGGCCAGCGCGCCTGGGGTGACGCTGTTGTTGAGCAGCCGCGAAGCCTTGCGGGTGCCCGGCGAGTGGGTGCAGCGCGTGCCTCGCCTGGCGCTGCCGATGCCATCCGCCTGGGGCAGCGTCGAGCAGGCGATGGCCTACTCGGCGGTGCAGGTGTTCGTCGCGCGCGTGCGCGCCAGTCAGCAAGGGTTTGCCCTGCGGCCCCAGGACTTGCCGGCGCTGCGCGATATCTGCCGCCGGCTCGACGGTATTCCGTTGGCCCTCGAACTGGCGGCGGCCCAGGTCGATGCTCTCGGCGTGCAGGGCTTGCAGGTGCAATTGCGCAGCGGCCTGCAAGTGCTGGCGCGCGGTCGGCGCACGGCGCTGGAACGCCACCGATCCCTGGCGGCGGCCCTGGACTGGTCATACGAGCGCCTGAGCCTGCCGGAGCGTTGGCTGTTCCTGCAACTGGGCCTGTTCAAGATGGCGGTGAGCTTGCCCGTCCTGGGGCAGTTGATCGCCGGCACCGAGCTGGCTCACGCCGACCTGCCATACCTGCTGCGGCGACTGGTCGACATCTCGCTGCTGAGCGTGGAGCCCGGCCTCGGTCCCGAGCGTTACCGCCTGCTCAATAGCGTGCGCAGCTACGCCCTGGCGCAACTGCGCGACCCGCTGCAAGTGGCGCGTCTGCAGCAAGGGTATGGGCATTATCTGGTGGCGTTTTCAGGCCGGCCGTTTGTCCTGCAACTCGTCGAGCAGGCGGCGCACGCCGATTAGGTCCTGGGTGGCGAACCCTTCGCTGAATCGCCCGTAGACCGAGTCCAGCAACTCGCGTGCCGCTTGCCGGCGGTCTTGGCGCTGCCACAGCCGCGCCAGCGCGGTGGCACTGCGTAACTCCCAGGCCAGGGCGCCTTGCTGGTGCGCCAGGCCGAGTGCCTCGAGCAACAGCGCTTCTGCCGGGATGTCGTCACTGTGCTCGGCGCGCACCCGCAGAATCTCTGCTGTACACCAGCCGGCCGCGCCGCTTTTGGCGCGTTCGAACATCGCCGCGTCCACCGCGCCCGCGTTGAAGGTCACCAGGGTATCCGCGATCAGGCCGAGCCCGGGCATGGCTTGCGTCGGCGCTGCGCCCGCGTAGTGTCGGGCCCAGGTATGAAACAGCTGCACCGAGTGCTTTTGCGCTTGTTGCAACAACAGTTCCTGCAGCGAATGGGCCGCGGCCGCGTCGCCGTTGTAGCGGGCGATGACCACCCCGGCCAGGGCCAGGGTGTAGCAGATCGAGGTGCCGTGGTTGATCTGCAGCGCCAGTTCCAGGGCCTGGTTCGCGGTGCGCCAGGCACGCTCCGGGAACCCCCGCAGCCACAGGATGCGAGCGAGGATCGTCAGCGAGGCCACGCCCTGGTCGTACTGCACGCCGAAGCCATGGGTGAACCGGTTCAGATGGCCGCTGTGGGCCATGCGCTGGATCACCTGTTCGGCATTTTGCAGGGCCAATGCCTGGTGACCGGCAAAGTGCTGGGCCAGTACCCGCAGGCGCTGGGCGCTGAGGTCGAGCAAGGGGTCGGCCTGGGGGCCGAGTTGATCGAAGTGCAGGCTTTGCGCAAGTGCCTGGCGATAATTTCCGCAACACAGGTTGACCGCCATATGGCCCGACACCGCACGCAACTGGCCGCTCAAGTCGTTGTTCGCTTCGGCCAGGCGCCGCGCGTAGGCAAAGGCGTCAATGGTCTGCGGCGTACCGCCCTGGGTGTGATACGAAAAACTGCCCAGCGCCAGTTGCAACGCCATGTGCAAGTGCGGGTTCGGCGCGGGCGATTGCGCCAGCCGTGCGAGCGCCTTGCCCACGTACAGCCCGTGTTCCCCCAGCAATGACAGCTCCTGCCACAACGGCATCGCGCTGACCGTCAGGCGAATACCCAACAGGTGCGTGCCCTGGTCGCCCAGGCCCCAATCCAGTGCGGCGCGGATGTCTTCGCGCAGGGGCGCGTAGCGGTCGATCCAGGGCTGCGTCGCGGTCAGTTCCCAATCGTCCCGGGCCTGTTCCATCAAGGCCAGGCAGCGTGCGGCGTGGCGCTCGCGGGTGGTGTCGAGTTCAGCGGCCACGCTGAGCTTTTCCAGGGCGTAGGTGCGGGTGATGTCCAGCAGGCGGTAGACCATCTCGTCATCGCCGGGCTCGACATTGAGCAAGGACTTGGCCACCAGTTGGGTGATCGAACCCAGCACCTCGGCCGGTGCGATCTGTTCCCCAGCGATCACCGCCGCCGCGCTGGCCAGGCTGAAGCCGCCGCGAAACACCGCCAGGCGGCGCAGGCAGATCTGTTCGCAGGGCGCGAGCAGGTCGAAACTCCAGTCCAGCGTGGCGCGCAGCGTCTGTTGACGGGGCAGGGCACTGCGGCGGCCACGGGTCAGCAGGCGAAAGTTGTCTTCCATCTGCACCAGCAGGCCTTGCAGGCCGAAACGTTCGATCTGCGCCGCCACCAGTTCAATGGCCAGCGGGATACCGTCGAGGCGCTGGCAGATATCAATCGCTAATGGCAGTTCGGCTTCGCTGAGCGCGAAGCTGTCCTGATGGGACATGGCGCGCTCGATCAACAGTTGCAGGGCCGGATAGCCCAGCGCCTGGGCACGGTTGCCGGTGGCGGGCGGGCAGGCCAGCGGCTCCAGGCGCTGCACGTATTCACCCTCGGCGCGCAGTGCTTCACGGCTGGTGGCGAGGATGTGAACGTTGGGGGCGTGGCGCAGCAGGGTCTCGCTGATCAGGGCGATGTCATCGAGCAGGTGTTCGCAGTTGTCGATCACCAACAGCAACTGGCGCGTGTGGAGACTGCGCGCGAGGGTCAACAGCGGCGCGTGTTCGTCGGGGGTGAGGTCGAGCAGGGCGGCGAGGTTGGGCAGGATCATCGACGGTGCGCTGAGGGGGGCGAGGTCGAGCAGGCGAATGCCGTCGCGGTAATGCCCGATCAACAACTCGGCGACACGCAGCGCGACCGTGGTCTTACCGATGCCTCCCGCGCCGGTCAGGGTGATAAAGCGTTGTTGCGGCAATTGCTGCACCAGCGCATCGATCAGCGCCTGGCGGCCGATCATCCGCGTGCTGCGCAGCGGCAGGTTATGGGCCTGGCTTTGCGCACTGCCGTCGGTTGGAAGGGTCATCGGTTCGATGCTCAGTGGCGCAACAAAACTGTAACCGCGCTGGGCCACGGTGACGATATAGCGCTGCCCGGCCTGGCCATCGCCCAGGGCCTTGCGCAACGCCGCCATATGCACGCGCAGGTTGCCGTCTTCGACCACGCTTTTGGGCCAGACCCGCGCGATCAGTTCCTGCTTGCTCACCACATTGCCGGCCTGTTCCAGCAGGATCAGCAGGATGTCCACTGCCCGCCGTCCCAGGCGCAACGGCCGGCCAGCCTCCAGCACCAGGCGTTGGCGCGGGTGTATCCGATACGGGCCGAAGTGTACGGCCTGTTCGCTGAGGTCGTTCATGCCAGCGCGCGCTCTGAAAAAAGGGTTCGCCCAGCATATTCCACGCTTGCGCTGACCACTAGGCGGCAATCGCCTGCTTGCGACGCAATTGGTGATTACGCCAGGTCATCGGGTTGACGCCTTCGCTGCGCGTGAACATATGGCAGAAGTGCGCCTGGTCGCAGAAACCACATTCCAGGCTGATTTGCGTCAGGCTCAAGGACGTACCGGTGATCAACTCCTTGGCGCGCTGGATGCGCTGTTGGCGAATCCATTCCTGCGGCGACAGCCCGGTGGTGCATTTGAAGGCGCGGGAGAAGTGGCTGCGCGACAGTGCGCAGGCCTGGGCCAGGTCGGCAATCGCCAGGCTTTCGCCGAGGTTGGCGAGGATCAGTTGCTTGGCGATACGCTCGCGCCGGGGGCAGAGGCCGCCGGTCGCGCAGAAGCTTGGAGCACCGTGCTCAAGTCGGGCCATGACGAAATATCCGCAGTCGATGGGAGCGTTCCCGGTGAATGGATGCAGTGTAGACGGCCTCATTCTTGGTGCCGTGCCGTCCGACTGACGAGTTAATCGTTGTTAATTTCGCCAGTTGTTGGCGTGGAAAAGACAGCACAGGTGTGCAATCGCGCTCGCCGCGCCGCGTGCTTAGCTGGTGCTCTGTCAACTGTTTGGGAACCACCATGAACCGCAACGACCTGCGCCGCGTCGACATGAACCTGCTGGTGATTTTCGAAGCGCTGATGTTCGAGAAGAACCTGACCCGGGTCGCCGAAAAACTGTTTATGGGCCAACCGGCGGTGAGCGCGGCCTTGGGCCGTTTACGCGATTTGTTCGACGACCCGTTGCTGCTGCGCAATGGGCGCGGCATGGAGCCCACACCACGCGCAATGGCGATACTCAAGGAGCTGCAACCGGCCATGGACACCATCTCGAGCGCGGTCAGCCGCGCCAAGGATTTCGACCCTTCCACCAGCTGTGCGGTGTTCCGCATCGGCCTGTCCGATGACGCCGAATTCGGCCTGTTCCCGCCGTTGCTCAGCCAACTGCGCGACGAGGCACCGGGGATCGTGGTGGTGGTGCGCCGCGCCAATTACCTGTTGATGTCGTCGCTGCTGGCCAGTGGCGAGATCACCGTGGGAGTCAGCTACACCACGGATCTGCCGGCCAATGCCAAGCGCAAGAAACTGCGCGACATTCCGTGCAAGGTGCTGCGCGGCGATGGCGGCACCGCACCGCTGAGCCTGGACGAATACTGTGAACGGCCGCATGCCATGGTGTCGTTTTCGGGGGACTTGAGCGGCAATATCGACCTCGACCTGGCGCGCATCGGCCGGGCGCGCCGGGTGGTGCTGGCGGTGCCGCAATTCAGTGGCTTGCGGGCGTTACTGGCGGGCACGCAGATCATCGCGACCGTGCCGGACTACGCAGCGTGCGCCTTGACCGAAGGCACCACGTTGCGCGCGCAGGACCCACCGTTTGCAATCGACGCCGCGGAGCTGTCGATGGTGTGGAGCGGGGTGCATGACAACGACCCGGCGGAGCGCTGGTTGAGGAGCCGGATCAGCGCGCACATGTCCAGCTTCCCCGCGTAGGCGGCCCGGCAAGTCACCGCGCCAAACAGCACAAACATCCAATTCCGAATCGCCCGTCGCCGCCAAACTCGTCTCATCGCTCAGCTCTCCAGGGGGAAGAACACACCATGGACCCAACACCTGAAACCGGTTCCGACGAAGTCGTCACCCTGATCGTCAAACACCGGATCAAATCCGGCAGCGAGGCCAACTACGAAGCGTGGCTACGCCGCATAGTACGCATCGCCGGCGAACGCCCGGGCCACCTCGGCGTCGACGTCGTGCGCGGTAAACACGACGGCCTGTCGCTGTTCACCTGCGTGTTGCGCTACCGCTCCACCGACGACCTGCAACGCTGGCTCGACTCCCCCGAGCGCAAAACTCTGATCGAAGAAGCCGCGCCGATGCTGGCCGACGGCGACCACACCGAAATCGGTGCGGTCAACGAGTTCTGGTTCACCCCCCAAACCGACAGCGTCGCCAAACCGCCGCGCTGGAAACAGGCCGTGGTCACCCTGTGCGTGATCCTGCCGCTGACCCTGCTGGTACCGATCGTGTGGGGCCCGATATTGCGCCTGCACCCGTTCCTGTCCAACTACGTGGTCGCCACCTTCCTGATCACCCTGACCATCGTGTTGCTGGTGGTGTACCTGCTGATGCCGGCGGCTACCCGCCTGTTCGCTCCCTGGCTTGAAGCCTCTGTAAAGGAAACCCTATGAACGCCGATCTGATTTTGTTCAATGGCCAGTTCCACACCGTGGACCGTGAAAACCCACGCGCCACTGCCGTCGCCATTCGCCAGGGGCGCTTCGTGGCCGTGGGCACCGATGGCGAGGCCATGGCCCTGCGCGGCAGCGGCACCCAGGTCATCGACCTCAAGGGCCGCACGGTGATCCCCGGCCTCAACGACTCGCACCTGCACCTGATCCGTGGCGGCTTGAACTACAACCTCGAACTGCGCTGGGAAGGCGTGCCGTCCCTGGCCGACGCCCTGCGCATGCTCAAGGACCAGGCCGAACGCACCCCGACGCCGCAATGGGTGCGCGTGGTCGGCGGCTGGAACGAATTCCAGTTCGCCGAAAAGCGCATGCCGACCCTGGACGAGCTCAACCAAGCGGCGCCGGACACGCCGGTGTTCGTGCTGCACCTGTATGACCGCGCCTTGCTCAACCGCGCCGCCCTGCGCGTGGCCGGCTACACCAAGGACACCCCGAACCCGCCGGGCGGCGAGATCGTGCGTGACAGCAACGGCAACCCCACCGGCATGCTGGTGGCGCGGCCCAACGCGATGATCCTGTATGCGACCCTGGCCAAGGGCCCGAAACTGCCGTTGGAATACCAGGTCAACTCGACCCGCCAGTTCATGCGCGAACTCAATCGCCTCGGCCTGACCAGTGCGATCGACGCCGGCGGCGGCTTCCAGAACTACCCCGACGATTACGCGGTGATCGAGCAACTGGCCAAGGATGAACAGCTGACGGTACGTATCGCCTACAACCTGTTCACGCAGAAGCCCAAGGAAGAACTCAGCGACTTCAAGCACTGGACCGGCAGCGTCACCCTGCACCAGGGCGACGACTACCTGCGCCACAACGGCGCCGGCGAGATGCTGGTGTTCTCCGCCGCCGACTTCGAAGACTTCCTCGAACCGCGCCCGGACCTGCCGCTGAGCATGGAGCAGGAACTGGAGCCGGTGGTGCGCCACCTGGTCGAGCAGCGCTGGCCGTTCCGCCTGCACGCCACCTATAACGAGTCGATCTCGCGCATGCTCGATGTGTTCGAGAAGGTCAACCGCGACATCCCGTTCAATGGCCTGCCGTGGTTCTTCGACCACGCCGAAACCATCACCCCGCACAACATCGAGCGTGTGCGCGCCCTCGGCGGCGGGATTGCGATCCAGGACCGCATGGCGTTCCAGGGTGAGTACTTTGTCGAGCGCTACGGCGCCAAGGCCGCCGAAGCCACGCCGCCGATCAAACGCATGCTCGCCGAAGGTGTACCGGTCGGCGCGGGCACCGACGCCACGCGGGTGTCGAGCTACAACCCGTGGACCTCGCTGTACTGGATGGTCAGCGGCCGCACCGTGGGCGGCCTGGAGCTGCACGCCGAAGGCCTGCCGCGCCTGACCGCGCTGGAGCTGTTCACCCATGGCAGCGCCTGGTTCTCGTCCGAGCAGGGCAAGAAGGGCCAGATCAAGGTCGGCCAGTTGGCGGACGTCGCCGCGCTGTCGGCGGATTTTTTCAGCGTCGATGAAGAGGCCATCAAGTGGATCGAGTCGGTGCTGACCGTGGTCGGCGGCAAGGTGGTGTATGGCGCCGGCGACTTCGAAGATTTCGCACCGCCGCGCGTGCCGGTGCTGCCGGACTGGTCGCCGGTGGTCAAGGTGCCGGGGCACTGGCGTCCCGCTTCGCCGCTGCAGGCGCAGGCTCACCACTGCAGTGGCCCGTGTGGCGTGCATGCTCATGGCCATGAGAAAGCGCGTCTTTCCAACGTGCCGGTCAGCGACTTCCAGGGCTTCTGGGGTGCGTTTGGCTGCTCGTGCTTTGCGTTCTGATACCTAAACCCACAAAGGAGTTAACCCATGACTTACAAGCGCTTGAACAAAGATGACGCCGTGGTGCTGTTGGTGGATCACCAGACCGGCCTGATCTCCCTGGTGCAGGATTTCTCCCCCAACGAATTCAAGAACAACGTGCTGGCCCTGGCCGACGTGGCGAAGTTCTTCAACCTGCCGACCATCCTCACCACCAGCTTTGAAAGCGGCCCCAACGGCCCGCTGGTGCCCGAGCTCAAAGCACTGTTCCCGGACGCGCCGTACATCCCGCGCCCTGGCCAGATCAACGCCTGGGACAACGAAGACTTCGTCAAGGCGGTGAAGGCCACCGGCCGCAAGCAGATCATCATTGCCGGTGTGGTGACGGATGTGTGCGTAGCGTTCCCGACCCTGTGCGCTCTCTCCGAAGGCTTTGAGGTGTTCGTGGTCACCGACGCTTCCGGTACCTTCAACGAAACCGTGCAACAGGCTGCCTGGGCCCGTATGACCGCGGCCGGCGCGCAACTGGTGAACTGGTTCTCCGTGGCCTGCGAGCTGCAGGTTGACTGGCGCAACGACATGGAAGGCCTGGCCAACCTGCTGTCGCCGCGCATTCCCAACTACCGCAACCTGATGAACAGCTACTCGGCGTTCACCACCAAGTAACCCGACCTCGGGAATCTCGGTAATCCCCTGTGGGAGGGGGCTTGCCCCCGATAGCGGTGGATCAGTCATGCATGTAGTGGCTGACATATTGCTATCGGGGGCAAGCCCCCTCCCACCTTTGATTGTGTTGGCACATTAGGTTTGTGGTGCAGCACCTGACAGGCTATAAATCAGCAAAATGTCCACCGAGACGCGACAATGAATCCCTTCGAAGACATGCGCCTGTTTTGCCAGGTCATGGAATCCGGCAGTTTCACCGCCGCCGCCGAGCAATTGGGGCTGTCCAAGCAATTCGTCAGCCGCCGCCTGATCCAACTCGAAGACCGCCTCGGCGTGCGCCTGCTCAATCGCTCGACCCGCCGCCTGGATGTCACGCCCCTGGGGCAGAGTTACTACGAATCGGCCTTGCGCCTGCTCAGCGAAGTCGAGCAAGTGGAGCAGGGCATTGCCGGGCAGAACAGCGAACCGCGCGGCACCATTCGCCTGAGTGCGCCGTTGTCGTTTGCCATGGCCCATCTGGGTTGCCTGTTGCCGCTGTTTTTGCAGCGCTATCCGCAGGTGTCGGTGGAAGTCGATCTGAGCGACCGCCCGGTGGACTTGATCGGCGAAGGCTACGATCTGGTGTTGCGCATCGGCATCCTCGAAGACTCCACCCTGATCGCCCGGCGTATCGCCAGCGTGCAGCGTGTGTACTGCGCCAGCCCCGAGTACCTTGCGTTGCGTGGCACACCGCAGAAACCCGACGACCTGACCGACCACGATTGCCTGCCCTACGGCCACGGCCGCCAGGTGCAATGGCGGTTCCAGAGCAAAGGCAAGCCGCAGTCGCTGAACGTCAGCGGGCGCATGCGCGTCAATAATGGCGAGTTGCTGCGCGACGCCGCCATCACCGGGTTGGGCGTCACCTACCTGCCGACCTTTATCGTCGCCGATGCCTTGGCGGACGGGCGCCTGGTGACGCTGTTGCAAGACTTCGCCCCCGAAGCCCTGACGCTGTCGGCGGTGTACCCGCAGCACCGGCAGAGTTCGAGGCCGGTGCAGGCGCTGGTGGAGTTCCTGCGCGAGCGCCTGGCTAACGGCTGTTGAACAGCTGACGGATCAGGTTCGGCGTGGTGCCTGTCCAGCGCTTGAACGAACGCCGGAAGTTCGCCGCATCGTTGAAGTTCAGGTACGCGGCCACTTCATCGTTGCTGAACCCCTTGACCTGATACAGGTGCAACGCGACGTGCTTGCGCACCCGATCCACCTGCTGCTGAAAGCCGGTGTCGTGCTTGTGCAGTTTGCGCTTGAGGGTCGCCGGGCTCATGGCGAACGCCTGGGCCGCCTGTTCCAGGCTGGGCGGCTGGCGCACCTGTTCGCGCAGGTAGTCGTAGAGGCAATCGAGAAAACTGTCGGCAAAACCGAGCTGTTCGATCTGCTCGCGGGCCTGCTGGCGCGCGACTTGGCCGGCGGTGGCCGACGCGCCGGGCCAGGCCATGACCAGGTATTCGCGCGGGATGCACATCATGTCCAGCGGGCGCGCGAAGCGCGTGTGTTCGCCCAGGTGAACCCAGTATTGTTCGACGTAATGCGGCTCGCCATGGCTGAAGCTGCATTGCCACGGCAGGCGCTGGCCGCTGAGCCAGCGGCTCATGGCGACCAGCGAGGTCATGCTGGCTTCCAGCAGGAACCGCCAGTGTTCGCCGGCGCCGCAGCTGTCCCGCCAGTACAGGTAGGCATGGTGTTCATCCCGCTCCAATTGCAGCGTCACCAGCGGGCTGAGCAGCACCTGTTGCTGGATCAGGATCTCCAGCGCCTGATCCAGGTTCTGCGCGTGGCCCAGGGCATGGCTGGCGGCGCCGTAATAGCCGGGCAGCAGGCGTTGGCCAAACAGGAAGCTGCTCTCATCGGCAGCGAGCAGGCGCCGGCTGTTGCCGATCAATCCGAGAAACTGCTGCGGGCTCAGTTGCGCTGTACCGGCGAGGATGTCCTCGTGGAACAGCCCGGTGCCGCGCAACAGGCGATGGCTGTCGATGTCGCGGGACAAGGCCAGGTCGATCAACGCGGCGGGTTGGTAATGCCCTGGGATGAAGCGGCTGTCGGCCTCATACCAACGGGTTTTCACGGCCATTTCAGGCGCTTTTCGCAAGCGGTTGTTTGGCGCGGGCGAGCGTCAGGTTCAGGCGCTTGAGCAAGTCCTGGGGCGGCTCGTCCAGGGCCATCACCACGGCCGTGCTCGCCGCCAGTTGCAGGCGCTCGCCGTGTTGTCGCGTCTTGTGCGCCAGGCTGCGCACCGCTTGCTCCAACTCCAGCGCCAACGCCTGGGCCTGGCGCTCGCCGGTGTTGGGCAACACCACCACAAAGCGGTCGCCGGCCAGGCGGCAGAGTAAGTCCTGGCGGCGCAGATTGAGCAGTAGCACATGGCTGAGGGCCTGCAATACCGCATCGCCCTCGGCGTGGCCGTAGGCCTGGTTGATCGCAGTGAAATTGTCCAGGTCCAGGGCCAGCAGCGACAGCGGTTGTTGCTGGTCGCGGCTGTCTTGCAGGCTGTCGGCCAGTTGGCGCTTGAGGTAATCGGCGCCGCCCAGGGGCGTGAGTGTGTCGAACAGCCGGTGCTCGCGAAACAGCCGCTCGCGCTTCTCCATTTGCGCGCTGATCGCCAGTTGTTCGCGGTGCCAGTGGTAGATACCCAGGGTCAGCAGGATCATGCCCACCGGCATCGGCCCGGACTCCAGCCAGTGATCCCAGGTGATGCTGGCAGGCAGGCGAATGAATTCGTCGAGGCTGTCGATCCACCAGGAGAAAAAGATGCACGACAGGCCCAGTGCCAGGTAATTGGTGACGCGCCCTGCGGGGCGGCTTTTCAGCACCAGGCCCAGCCATACCAGGGCGAGCAGGGCGGAGCCGCCTTCGCCGATGATATCCAGCCATACCCACTCGCTGACGCTTTTGAGCTCGCCGCAGGCCAGGTGCAGGATCAGCCCAAGATTGGCCGCGAGCAGCAGCAGGGCGAGTTTCCAGCGGTGGGGTTTGAGCACGCAAAACATGGCCGCGAGTCCTCTGGCGAATGAGCGATGGGCGCCAGCACAGCAGATGGATGTGACGGTTGGATGACGAGGGGGGAGGGTCGAATCAGCTCACCCCACACGCGATGAAAACCAACGGTGGGAGGGGGCTTGCCCCGATTGCGGTGTGCCAGATGGCTTATCTATTGACTGACCCACCGCTATCGGGGGCGAGCCCCCTCCCACCGTTGACCTCCAGAGGTCATTTCGGCTCATTCCACGTTGAGAACCAGGCAAAACTCCCGGTTTACGGGCCTTGCGGCCAACCCCTGTCACAGAACCGTCATCCCCCGGCCCTAGCGTGCCCTCCCAGTTGCCGGGCCTCTTGCCTGGCGCCAACGGACTCTTGGGGAGGACTTCATGTACAAGCGCACCGGGCTCGTCAGCTTTACGCTCACCGCCTTGGCCCTGGCGATGGCCAGCGAGCGGCTCCAGGCCGCCGACGCCACCCACACCGAGCACGTCGACGTGGTCGGCCAGGCGGCCGCCATCGACCAGGCGCTTAAGGAACAGCGCTCCTCCGACAGCATCAAGAGCGTGGTGCATGCCGACGGCGTGGCGCAGTTGCCGGATGAAAACGTTGCCGAAGCCGCGCAGCGCCTGCCCGGCATCAGCGTCGAGCGCGACCAGGGCGAAGGTCGGTTCGTCAGCGTGCGCGGCCTCGGCCCGGACCTCAACAGCGTGACCATCAACGGCACCCTGGTGCCGTCGCCCGAAAGCGAACGTCGCGCCGTGGCCCTCGATGTGCTGCCCTCCGAGCTGGTGCAGTCGCTGTCGGTGATCAAGACCCTGACCCCGGACATGGACGCCAACTCCCTCGGCGGCACCGTCGATGTGAAGAGCCTGTCGGCGTTCGATCACAAAGGCCTGTTCTACACCGGCAGCACCGAGGCCAGCTACGACAAGAACACGCGCCAGACCAGCCCGAAATTCTCCGGCGCGGCGAGCAACCGCTTCAGCCTCGGCGATGGTATCGACAACTTCGGCGTCGCCGCGGCCCTGAGCTGGCAGAAGCGCGACTTCGGCTCGGACAACGTCGAAACCGGCGGCGCCTGGGACTTCAGCCAGGGGGCCAAACTCAACAAGTTCGAACAGCGTGACTACGACATCAGCCGCGAACGCGCTGGCGGTGGCCTGAACTTCGACTACAAGCCCGATGACCTCAGCAGCTACTACCTGCGCACCCTCTACAGCCGCTACACCGACACCGAGACCCGCAACGCCGCCAGCCTCGAGTTTGCCGACCCCCAGGCCCCTGGCGAGCTGGGTGTGGCCGAGGGCAAGCGCAAGTTGAAGAACCGTGAGGAAACCCAGGAAATCCAGTCCTACGTGTTCGGCGGCGAACGCATGCTCGGCCTGTGGACCCTCAGCGGCCAGGCCGGCTACAGCCAATCCAGCGAAGACAGCCCGGCGCATATCGCCGGCGCCACCTTCGATGGCGGCGACTTTGCCGACAGCGGCTTCTACGACAAAGACAAACCGCGTCCGATCGTCGGCGCCGGCTTCTACGACGCGAGCAACTTCACCCTGGACAAGGTCGACTGGGAAAAACAGAACACCCAAGACACCGAGAAAAACCTGCGCCTGGACCTGGCCCGCGACTACGACCTGAGCGGCTACGCGTCCCAGGTCAAGTTCGGCGGCAAGGTCAGCCGCCGGCACAAGGACAACGACCTGGAAGCCTGGGTCTACAAGAACTTCGACGACCTGGGCTTCACCGACGAACAACTCAACCTCACCCGGTTCCAGAAGGGCAGCGTCGACTACCGTCTCGGCAATTACGGCCCGGGTATCAGCGCGGGGAGTATCAAGCAGCTGATCGGCAGCCTCAACCGTGATGACTTCTATGACGAGACCGAATCCCGGGTCAACGACTTCACCATCCGCGAGGACATCAACGCCGGCTACCTGATGAACACCATCGACATCAACGACTGGCGTTTCATCGCGGGCATGCGCTACGAAGGCACCGAGTTCGAAGCCAAAGGCACCGGCGCCACCGACGGCCAGTTCAGCGCCACCGAGACCAAGCGGCGTTATCACCATTGGTTGCCGGGCCTGCATGCGCGTTACCAGATCGACAAGAACACCCAGGTGCGCGCGGCCTGGACCAAGTCCGTGGTGCGCCCGACCTTTGGCCAACTGGCGCCGGGGTTCGTGATCGACGATGACGAAGCCACCTTCGGCAACCCGGACCTCAAGCCCCTGGAGTCGAGCAACCTCGACCTGGGCATCGAGCACTTCATGGGCCGCGCAGGCACCGTGTCGGCGTTCGTGTTCTACAAAGACATCAAGCACTTTGTCTACAACACCGACGTGGCCGGCACCGGCGCCTGGACCAACTTCGCCGAGGCCCACACCTACGCCAACGGCGACAGCGCCAAGCTCTATGGCCTGGAACTGGCCTACTCACAAAAGTTCGACTGGCTGCCCGCGCCGTGGAACGGCCTGTTGGTCGGTGCAAACACCACGTTCAGCCGCTCCAGCGCCGATATCGAAGGCTTCGACGCGGCCAGCGGCGGCAACCGCACACGCAACATCAGCTTGCCCAACCAGTCGGACACTGTCGGCAACCTGATGCTCGGCTGGGAAAACGACAAGCTCAGCCTGCGCGTGTCGGCCAACTACAAATCGGCCTACCTGTATGAGTTGGCCTCGATCAACGACAAGGCCCACGACCTGCACGTCGACGCACAGACTTTTGTCGACTTCAGCGCACGCTACTCGCTGACCAAGAACCTGCAAGTCAGCTTCGAGGCGCAGAACCTCACCGACGAGTCGTACTTCGTCTACACCGGCCACCGCAGCTACAACGGCCAGTACGAAGAGTACGGCCCGACCTACAAGCTCGGCCTGACCTTCACCCATTTCTAACCACCACCTCGACCCGAATGTGGGAGGGGGCTTGCTCCCGATAGCGGTGTGTCAGTTGCCGGATTTATCAGCCGAACCACTGCCATCGGGAGCACCCCCCCCTCGCACATGGGTTGTTCATCGTTTTCGAAGGATTTGCCTGTTCATGAGATTTTCCAAGCTATACCTGCTGATGGCCCTGGCCACCTGCGGCCATGCGCTGGCCGCCGACCTGGCCCTGACGCGTTGGGCGCCGAACCTGAACGCCGAGGCGCTGGCCTTCCTGCCCAACGGCCCCGAACGCCTGGCCGCCAGCACCCGCGACGGCCTGTTGCTGCTCGACGAAAAAGGCGCCGAACTGGCGCGTTTCAAGGGCAACTTCAGCAGCCTCGACAGCCGTGCCGCCGGTGCCCAGGTGCTGGTGGCGACCCTGGATAACCAACGCCAGCAGGCCATGCTGATCAGCCTGGATAGCGCCGGCAAACGCTGGGGCGCGCCGCTGTACCTGCCGACCCGCGACTATCCGGTCAACGGCGTGTGCCTGTATCGCGACTCGGCGGCCAACCTGTTTGTGTTCCTGGTGGGCGAAGAGGGCAAGGGCGAGCAATGGCTGGTGGGCAATGGCCCGACGTTGCTGGCCCGACCCCAGCGTGTGCGCGGCTTGCCGCTGCCGCCGTCGGCGCAGTTCTGCCAGGTGGACGATGCGACCCATCAACTGGTGGTGAACGAAGAAAACGTCGGCTGGTGGGCCTACCCGGCGCACCCGGAAGCCGAGGTGAAACGCACGCCGGTGGCGCTGTTCGACAATCCCGGGCGCGCCGCCGGGGCCATGGCGCTGGTGCCGGGTGGGCTGGTCGCGCTTGATCCGAAGAGCGCGCAACTGCAGCTGTTCCAGCAGGACGGCGAGCGCTGGGTCGCCCAGCCGAGCCTGCACCTGCCGGGTGTGAAGGAGGCGGAAAACCTGGCAATCAAAGGCCGGCAACTGCTGCTGCGCGACGACGACAGCGGCAACCTCTATCAGGCCGAGTTGACGTGGCAGGCTACGCCCGTCGCGCCGCTGCCGGTGCTGCCGGAAGTCGCCGCCCAGCGCCAGACCGACCCGGTCGGGCGCCAAGGCGATGCGGCGGACGACCCGGCGATCTGGATTCACCCGCAACGACCGGCGCAGAGCCGCGTGCTCGGCACCAACAAAAAACAAGGCCTGCTGGCCTACGACCTCGACGGCAAGCTGTTGCAGGAGCTGGCGGTGGGGCGCCTGAACAACGTCGATGTCCGCCCCAACTTCAAGCTCGGCCAACAGACCGTCGACCTCGCCGTGGCGAGCAATCGCGATCACAACAGCCTGAGCCTGTTCAGCATCGACCGTCAGAGCGGCGAGTTGCGCGAAGCCGGCGAAGTGCCGACGCCGCTCAAGGAAATCTACGGCATCTGTCTGTTCCAGCCGGCCAGCGGTGAACTGTACGCGATCGCCAACGGCAAGGACGGCACCTTCCTGCAATACCGTTTGAGCGCGCCGGCTGGCCGCGTGCAGGGCGAGTTGGTGCGCCAGTTCAAGGTCGACAGCCAACCCGAAGGCTGCGTCGCCGATGACCAGCGTCAGCGCCTGTTCATCGGTGAAGAAGATGTCGGCGTCTGGGCGGTGGACGCCCGAGCCGATCAGCCGGCGACGTTGACCAGCGTGATCAAGGTCGGCGCGCAACTGCACGCGGATGTCGAGGGCCTGGCGCTGTACCAGAGCGGCGCGCGCGATTACCTGGTGATCTCCAGCCAAGGCAATGACAGCTACCTGGTGGTGGATGCCGAACCGCCGTTCGCCGCCCACGGCGCCTTTCGCGTCGGTTTGAACGCTGAGGCCGGGATCGATGGGGCGTCGGAAACCGATGGCCTCGAAGTCACCGCCGTCAACCTCGGCGGGCCGTGGAGCCAAGGCATGCTGGTGGTGCAGGACGGGCGCAAGCGTATGCCGGAGCAAACCCAGAACTTCAAGTTCGTGCCCTGGCGCGATGTGACCCGCGCGCTGAAATTGCCGTAAGCCGTCATCACCCGATCATCACTTTTTAATCGAATAGGAGTTCACCACCATGCACGCGACGATGGAACATATGACGATCTGGGGGTTGATCAGCGACGCCAGCCTGTTGGTCAAGGCGGTGATGGTCACGCTGCTGTTGGCGTCCTTGCTCAGTTGGTACTTGATCCTCCAGCGCGGCAGTGTGCTGCGGCGCCTGGAGCGCCAGTTGAACGGGTTTTTGCCGCGCTTTCGCGCGGCTCCGGACCTGCAGGCGCTGTACCGCGACACCGTGCAGGCGGGCGAGGGCGGCGTGGCGCCGATCTTTATCGCCGGGGTCGAGGAATACCAGCACCTGCACAGCCACGATCCGGCGGTACTCGAAGGGGTGGAGCGCGCCTTGCAGGTGGCGATCACCGCGCAGGAAATCGAGTTGGAAAAGGGCCTGCAGTTTCTCGCCACCGTGGGTTCGGTCAGCCCGTACATCGGCCTGTTCGGCACGGTGTGGGGCATCATGAATTCCTTTCTCGGCTTGTCCCAGGTGCAACAGGCCACGCTGTCCACGGTGGCGCCGGGCATCGCCGAAGCCTTGATCGCCACGGCCATCGGCCTGTTTGCCGCCATCCCGGCGGTGATCGCCTACAACCGCTTTTCGGCGCGCAGCCAGACGCTGCTCACCCGCTACTACGCCTTCGGCAATGAACTGCAAGTGCGCCTGCATCGCAGCCTGAGCGGCATGCCGACCCACCTGGCCACGGCCGCCTGAACAGGAGCAAGCCCATGTTAACCAGGCCGCAACGCAAGCACGGGCCCAAGGCCGAGATGAACGTGGTGCCCTATATCGATGTGATGCTGGTGCTGTTGGTGATCTTTATGGTCACCGCACCGATGCTGACCCAGGGCGTGAAGATCGACCTGCCCAAGGTCGCCGCCGAGGCGCTGGCCACCGACACCCGCCAGCAGATCCTCACGCTGTCGGTAAAGGCCGACGGCAGTTACTACTGGAACCTCGGCGACGAGCTGGACACGCAGCACCAGACCGACAGCGCCGTGAGCCTGGAGGACATGGGCGCCAAGGTCATGCAAGTGGTGGCGGCGCGCAGTGACACCCAGGTCTATATCCGCGCTGACGAAGACGCCGGGTATGGGCGCGTGGTCGCGGCGATGGCGGTGTTGCAAAAGGGCGGCGTCAGCCACCTGGGGCTGGTGACCGAGGCCCCGCAATGACGGCGATGATCATGCACAGTCCGAGCCTGGTGATGGCGCCTCGGGATTGCAGCGGGTGGTGGCGCAAAGGCTTGGCGGCGAGCCTGGCCGTTGCGCTGCATGTGGGTGTGGTGGCCGGGCTGATGTTGGGCTGGTCACCGCAGAAGCCGATGGTGCAAGCGCCGCAGGTGATGCATACGCAACTGGTGATGCTGCCGCCGGCCCCGGCCCCCGTGCCTGAACCGCTGCCTGAAGCGCTGGCGGTGGCGCCGCCACCGCCGGAGCCCGTGGCGGTGCCGACGCCGGTGAAACCCACCCTCGACCCACAGATCCAGGCGCAAAAACTGGAGAAAGCGGCCCTGGCGCGTAAGCGCGTCGAGCAAAAGCGTCTTGAACAGCAACAGGAACGCCAGGCCACCGAACAGCACAACCGCGAGCTGGAGCAACAACGGCTGAACCAGGCGCGGCTGGCCGCTGAAACCGCGCGGGTTGCCACACCTGCTCCAGCCCCGGCGTTCGACAGTCGCCAATACTTGCCGCTGAGCAAAGAAGCACCGCAGTACCCCGAACGCGCCCTGGACAAAAACATCGAAGGCGATTGCTCGGTGGAGTACACCGTCAACTCCCTGGGCCGCGTGGAAAACCCCAAGGTGCTGGACGGCTGTCACCCGCTGTTTATCCGGCCTTCATTGGCGGCGGCGAATACCTTCCGCTACCAGCCGAGGATCGTTGACGGCAAGGCGGTAGCGGTGCCGGCGGTGCGCAATACCTTTCACTACCGCATCAAATGAGATTGGCCAGCCGACACAAGGCCCCTGCCACATTTTTTAACCGAGTCAGGCGTTGGCCGAGCGCACCACAGACGAGGATGCTCAGGGTGGTGCCCTTGCTCATGTGCGTTCCTTCTGCCGTTGGGCGAAGGCCGCCTTGCCGACGCCTTGCAGCACGGCATCGTTCTGCGGGGTGTGGACGCGGCTGCACAACACGTCGCGGTAGTGGCGCTGCAGCGGGCTGTGGCGGGACAGGCCGGGGTTGCCCGAGGCTTCGATCGCCAGCTCCACGGCGCGGATCGCGTTGCCGGTCACCAGGTACTTCAACTGCGCCGCATTGCCGGCCGGGGTATGCCCTTCGGCGGCGGCGTCGAGCAGGCTGCGGTTGGCAAACAGCAGGGTGTCGATATGCCCGACGGTTTCCTGGAAACGCGGCAATGTCGCCAGCGCGGCGCCGAGGTTGGACGGCTGGCGCGCTTGCAGCCAGTTCACCAGCCAATCGCGCGCGGCCTGGGCCACGGCGTCATACACCGACGACAGCAGCACTGACATCCACAGCAACCCCTCGGCATCCAGTTCCGGCTGCGGTGCGCTCCAGGGGCTGACGCTGACGGCGTGGTCGAGCGGCACCAGCACGTTGTCGAACGCCACGTCATGGCTACAGGTAGCGCGCATGCCCAGGTGGTCCCAGCTGTCGATGATGCTTATGCCGGGGCTGTTTTTGGGAACCAGCCAGGCGCCTACCAGCGGGTCGGCATCGTCACTGCGCGCCCACACGCTGAACCAGCTCAGGCCGTGGCTGCCGGTGGAGTAGAGCTTGCGCCCGCTGATGCGCCAGCCTTCAGGGCTGCGCACCGCGGTGGTCGCCGGCAGGCCGCCGCGGGCGGGGGTGCCGAGGTCCGGCTCGACGCGCAGCGCGTTGATCAGCGCACCGTGGCGCACCGCGTCTTCGGCGACTTTTACACGCAGGTGCGCGGGCCAGGTTTTGCTGTCTTGCAGGCGCGTGTGTTGCAGGTACTGCATCACCAGGATCAGCGCGGTAGAGGGTTCGCCCTTGGCAATCGCGCTGATGGCTTTGCGTGCCTGGGCCAGGCTGGCGCCACCGCCACCGAGGGCCTTGGGCACGGTGAGGGCGAGCAGGCCGTGTTCATGCAGCCGTTTGAAGTTGGCGTGGGGGAAGGCGCCGCTCTCGTCGAAAAGCTGAGCGCTGCCGGCCAGTTCGGCGCTGAGACGGTCGAGCAGGGCGTCGAAGTTGGCGACTTCCACGGCGCGCAAGGACGGTGGCGAGGATGACGTCATGATGCATGGACTCGGTCAGAAATCGGGCAGCGGGCTGGCTCCCCGATGTGGAGGGGTTCGCTCATGCCAATGCCTCCTGCTGTGCTTCGACCTCGGCGGCGACGCTGTAGCGGTTGGCCGGTACGTCCAGGCCGAGGTTGTCGCGCAGGGTCTGGCCGCTGTATTCGCTGCGGAACAGGCCGCGCTGTTGCAGCAATGGCACCACCCGTTCGGTGAAGTATTGCAAGCCATCGGGCAGCACCGAATTGACGATGAAACCATCGCTGGCGCCGGTCTCGAACCAGGTCTGGATCGTATCGGCGACGTGCTCCGGGGTGCCGACAAAATCACGCTTGGGCCGCGAGAAATGCAAGGCCACTTCGCGCAGGGTCAGGCCTTTGTCCCGGGCCAGTTGCTTGATGTGGTCGGAGCCGCCTTTCTGGCTGTTGGAACCCAGCTCGCCCAACTCGGGGAACGGTTCGTCCAGCGAGTACTGGCTGAAGTCATGGTCGTTGAACGGGCGACCGAGGGCGACAATCGCATCTTCCACGGTCACCAGGTCCACTGCCTGCTGATAGCGGCGTTCCACTTCGGCGGCGTCGCGGCCGACAATCGGGCGGATACCCGGCAGGATCGACAGGCTGTCGGCGTCGCGGCCGAAGCCTGTGGCGCGGCGTTTGAGGTCTTGGGTGTAGGCCAGGCCGTCTTCGATGCTGTCGACATGCACAAAGATCGCATCAGCATGCTCGGCGGCGAAGTTGCGCCCGTCCTCTGAGGTGCCCGCCTGGAAAATCGCCGGCTGGCCCTGGCGCGAACGGGCGATGTTGAGTGGGCCTTTCACCGAGAAAAACTCGCCCTGGTGATTCAGCGTGTGCAGCTTGTGCGGGGTGAAGAACTCACCGCTTTGCTTGTTGTAGGCAAAGGCGTCGTCTTCCCAGGAGTCCCACAACCCCTTGACCACATTCAGGTGTTCCCTGGCGATGCGATAGCGCACCGCATGCGGCGGGTGCTCGGCCTTGCCGAAGTTATCGGCGGTGCCGCTCAGCCACGAGGTGACTACGTTCCAGCCGGCGCGGCCGCCGCTGATGTGGTCCAGCGAGGCGAACTGACGTGCGACCTGGTAGGGCTCGGTGTAGCTGACGGTGACGGTGGCGACCAGGCCGATATGCGTGGTCAACGCGGCCAGGGCCGAGAGGATGGTCAGCGGTTCGAACCGGTTGAGGTAATGCGGGCTGGATTTGGCATGGATGTGCAGGCTGTCGGCGATGAACACGAAGTCGAACTTGGCGGTTTCGGCCAGTTCAGTCTGCTGCTTGTAGAACGCAAAATTCGTACTGGCATTCGGTTGCGCCTGTGGGTGGCGCCATTCGCCCCAGCCGTGGCCGACACCGTGGACCATGGCACCGAGTTTCAATTGACGTGGCTTGCTCATGTTCTGCTCCTGTTAACGCGATGCTTGGTTTTGGGGGGCACGCTTGGCGTTAAAGCTCTTGTCGAAACCCTGCGACACGTCGATGTGCCGGGGCAGCAGGCCTTCTTGTTGGTAGGTGTCGGCGGTCGCTTGCAGGCCGCTGATCACGGCGTCGTCAATCAGTACCGGGGTCAGGTGGGTTTCTTTGGCCACGGCCACATGCACGGCCAGCGGCAGCCCGGTGATTTTGCTCTGGGCGGCGGCGTACTCGTTGGGGTGCGTATTGGCCCAGGCGTAGGCGCGGTCGACGCGTGCGACAAAGTCGTCGAGCTGCGCGCGTTTTTCGCTGATGGCCTGGCTGGTTGCCGCGAGGTACAGGTGATTGCTCAACAGCGTGTTGCCGCTGGCCACGATCCGCGCCTGGCTTTGTGAGGTGACCACGGTGGTGTAGGGGTCCCAGGTCGACCAGGCATCGGCGCTGCCATTGTCCAGCACCAGGCGCGATTCGCTGGGCAGCAGGAAAATGAACTGCACGTCCTGGGTGGTCAGGCCGGCGCTGGCCAGGGCCTTGATCGCCAGGTAATGCCCGATGGAGCCTCGGCCTGTCACGATGCGCTTGCCTTTGAGGTCCGCCACGGTCTTGATGGGCGAGTCCTTCGGCACCAGCAGGGCGGTGGTGCTACGCCCGTCGGCGTGGATGATGCTGACCACCTTGAGCGCTGCACCGGCACCGAGGGCGAACACATACGGTGCATCGCCCAGCGCACCGATATCCACGGCGCCAGCATTCAAGGCTTCACCCAGCGGCGAGGCGGACGGAAATTCCGCCCACTGGATTTCATAGGGCACATTCTTGGCTTCGCCGGAGACTTCCAGCAGCGCCTTGATCGTCGATTTCTGATTGGCCACCCGCAGCGGTTGCAGGTCGGCGGCATGGGCGCCGGTGCTCAGGCCGAAGGCCAGTGCGGTGCCCAGGAGCAGGCGTTTGAACGGGGAGGCAAAGACCATGGGATACAGGCTCCAGGCAGATCAAGAAAGGGTTCGGCTACCTCCGCCTGGAGAAGGGGTCGGTGAGGGGTTAACGTTATTCCCATAAAAACCTGCTGTGAAGTTCTTTTTGGTTATATGTTAATTATTAAAATAACTGATTATCTGGTTTATGATTATTCCTTTTATGCATTTAGTTTGGGTGCTGATTCGGAGCATTCCTACGAACGCGTCGGAAAGTCTCACCTGAGCAAGGCAACCACCGCGTGATTTGATCCGGGTCTTTTTCAAACACGGATCGTTGCGCATGACTGACACGCCTTGGGCCGCCCGCGAGGGCGATGCGCTTCTGCACAGTTCCATGCTGGCCGACGTTTTAGGCGGAGTTCTGGAGATTGCCGCCAATGTGGCCGTGACCGCATTGGCGACAGCGGCGGTGGTTGCGGCGGCGGGTGTCACCGTGGCGACTGGCGGCCTCGGCTGCGTTGTACTCGGCGCCGTGGTGGGTGCGGTGGTCGGCGTCGGCATGAGCAAATCCGGCGCGGACAAAGGCCTCTCACGATTATGTGAGTCTTTCGCCAATGCCCTGTTTCCTCCCGTCATCGACGCCTTCATCAGCAGCGGTTCGCCCAACGTATTCATCAACGGCAAACCCGCGGCGCGGGCGGCGGGCAAGATCTCGGATGTAATCGCAGCGCCCGACGGTGAGCCTACTTATCTGGATATCGCTGAAGACTTTTTCTCTCAGCTATGGCGCCCGACAGTCGCTACGCCAGCCTTGGGCGCCGTGCCTTGTCCTGGCGATAAAGTCGACTGCGATAAACATCCGCCGATGCCAGAGCAGTACATGGCCGAGGGTTCCAGTCGCGTATTTATCAACGGCCAGCCCGCCGTGCGCAGTGGGGATCGCAGCACGTGCGAGGCCAAGGTTGGGACGGCGCAGGTTTCGCCGAATGTGATCATCGGCGGCGCCCCGGTCGTCGTCCGCGAAATCCGCAGCGGCAAGACGCCGGGGGTTGGCTTGGCGGTGACGGCGCTGCTGACCTTGCGCGGCGGTGGCGCGAAGTTTTTCAGCAAGCTGCCGTGCATGGTGGTGGGCGGGCTGGTGTCGTGGGGCAGCAGCCAGGTGAGCAATGCCATTACCTCCGCGGTCGCAGGTTCGCCCAACCCGGTACACAGCGCCACGGGGGCGAAAATTCTCGACGGTGAAGACGACTTGGACTTCACCCTGCCTGGCCTGTTGCCGATCGAGTGGCAGCGCTACTACAGCAGTCGGGACGAACGCCGCGATGGCCTGTTCGGCGCCGGTTGGAGTGTGATCTACGAGGTTTTCGTCGAAATGCAGGGGCTTGTTGAGGGCGGCGAGCGCCTGATCTACACCGACGAGCAGGCCCGGCAGATCGATATGGGCGTGATCCCCTTGGGCGGCGCGGTGTTCAGCGCGGGCGAAGGCCTGAGCGTGCGGCGCCATGCCCACGGGCAGGTGCTGATCGAGAGCGTCGATGGGCTCTACAGGTTGTTTGAGCCGGCGCCAGGCAACCCGTCGCACCTGCGCCTGAGCCAGTTGGGGGACCGCAATGACAACCGCATCCTCCTCGACTACGACGCCCAAGGTCGCCTGAGCCAGTTACACGATTCCTTCAATGATGTACGACTCGAACTGGACTACAGCCTGCAATGGCCCGGCCGGGTCGGGCAGATTGACCGCCTGTTCCCCGATCACAGCCGCGAAGTGTTAGTCAGCTACCACTACGATGCCGCTGGCGATCTGGCCGAAGTTCGCGCTGCTGCCGGGCATGTGCAGCGCCGCTTTGCCTACGACAGCGGCCGGCGCATGGTCGAGCACCAACGGCCCACCGGACTGCGTTGCTATTACCAGTGGGCCTGTGTGGAAGACGCCGAATGGCGCGTGGTCCGACACTGGACCGACGAAGGCGATGACTACCAGTTCGACTATGACCTACACGCTGGGATCACGCAGATTACCGATGGTTTGCAACGGGTCAGCACACGCCAATGGAATCCGCAGTACCAGATCACCGAATACACCGACAACCTCGGCCAAACCTGGCAATTCGACTGGAATGACGAGCGCCAGTTGCTCGGTGCCACCGATCCTCAGGGCGGTCAGTGGAAGTTCGGTTACGACGAGTCCGGCAACCTGTGCGAGACGCAAGATCCGTTGGGGCGGATCGAATCCACCGTGTGGCTGGAGCATTGGTCGCTGCCGTTGGTGGAAACCGATGCCGCCGGACAGGCCTGGCAATACCGGTACGACCCGCGCGGCAACTGCGTCAGCGAAATCGATCCACTTGGTCAGACAACGCGCTATCGATACGACCGCTTCGGCCAAGCAGTGGAAATCATCGACGCCACCGGCAAAAGTAAAAAGCTGCGCTGGAACCCGTTCGGGCAACTGGTCGAGCATGTCGATTGCTCAGGCTACCCCACGCGCTTTCGCTACGACGAGCGCGGCTATTTGCAGGTCATCACCGACGCCCTCGGCGAACGCACTCAATTCAGCTACAACGCTCAAGGACGCTTGCTCAGCAGCCAACTGCCGGACGGGCGCACCGAGCAATATCGGCGTGATGCCAGCGGCCAGTTGGTGGGCTACACCGACCCGGCCGGGCACACCACGCTCTACCAGCACAACCGTCGCGGTCAGGTACGCCAGCGCACCGACGCCCATGGACGACAGGTGCAATTCGGCTATGACAGCTATGGGCGGCTGCAAGCGCTGGTCAACGAGAACGGCGAAAGCTATCGGTTCGCGTGGGATGCCGGGGATCGGCTGACCCAACAACAAGACCTCGACGGCAGCGCCAAGCGCTACACCTACGACCGGCTGGATAACATCACGGCAGTGACCGCCGTTGCGGGGCCTTATGGCAATGGCTTGGCGGTGGTTCCCGAGATGCCAGCGCCCCCCATCGTTCATCGACTGGAGCGCGATGCGGTTGGCCGGTTGATTGCCAAGACCACCGACGATGGCCGCACCGACTACAGCTACGATGCGGTGGACCAGCTAACCGCCGTCACCTTCACCGACTTGCAGGGCAATACCCAGGCTCTTGGTTTCGCTTACGACGCCCTTGGCCAGTTGCTTGCCGAACAGAGTTCAGCGGGCAATCTGCACCACCACTACGACGAACTCGGCAACCTGATCCAAACCCAACTGCCCGACGGCCGCTGGCTCAATCGCCTGTACTACGGCAGCGGCCACCTGCACCAGATCAACCTCGACGGCCAGGTCATCAGCGACTTCGAACGCGACCGCCTGCACCGCGAAGTGCTGCGCACCCAAGGCCAACTCAGCACCCGCAGCGAATACGACCGCAGCGGCCGCCTGCGCGCACGCCAGCGCCGCCACGCCAGCCAGCCCTCGTTGATGCCGGCGGCCACACAAAAACACTTCGAGTACGACCCCGCCGACAACCTGATCGGCAAACTCGACCAGCAACCCGCCGCGCAACATCGCCAACTGCTGCACTACGACGCCACCGGCCGCATCATCGCCAGCCAGGACAACCTGCGCGGCCAGCGCGAAACCTTCGCCTACGACGCGGCCGCCAACCTGCTCGACGGCCCGCAAACCGGCGCCGGGCTGGTGGTGCATAACAAACTGCTGACCTACCAGGACAAGCGTTACCGCTACGACGGCTTTGGCCGACTGATCGAAAAACGCAGCGCCGCACGGGGTTTGCAACATTTTGCCTACGACGCTGAACACCGCTTGATCGAAGTACGCAGCCAGAAGAACGGGCGCGAAACGCTGGTGAACATGACCTACGACCCGCTCGGTCGACGTATCACTAAAACCGAACACGACAGCCGGGGTTATGCGCTGGGAGAAACCCGATTCACCTGGGATGGCCTGCGTTTGTTGCAGGAGCATAAACACAGCCAGACCAGCCTTTACGTCTACGCAGACGAAGGCTACGAACCCTTAGCGCGAGTCGACGGCATCGGCCCGCTGCAAAAAATCCGCTACTACCACAACGACCTTAACGGCTTGCCGGAACAATTGACCGAAGGCGACGGGCACAACGTCTGGCGCGCGACTTATCGGGTGTGGGGCAATACGCTGGAGGAGGTGCGTGAGCCTTATTACATTGAAGAGCAGAACCTGCGATTTCAGGGACAGTATCTGGATCGGGAGACGGGGCTGCATTTCAATACGTTCAGGTTTTATGATCCGGATGTGGGGCGATTTACGACGCCGGATCCGATTGGGTTGATGGGTGGGGTTAACTTATACGTATATGCACCAAACCCTTTTGGATATGTCGACCCTATAGGATTAAACTGTGGCTCATCGAAGGGTTTTTCCAGGAAATCTACGATAGCCAAACGCTGGATTGATAAGTTGACAGGCAAGAAATCTGCTGACCTTGACGGCTATCTAAGCACTCGTGGCTGGACTAAAAGTTATCCTCAAGCTGGCAGACCTGATGCCATTCAGCACGTTCATTTTTCTCGAACTACAAAATCCGGATCCATATATAAGCTGGATTATCACCCGGGCGGAAATAAAAGCCAAAAAAATATTCACGGCAACGACTACTGGAAGATTTATAAAGTAAATAAATCGGGGGAAGATGTGGTTTTTGGCCGAATCGGTCACGGAGGATTTAAAAATTACGATTTAATCAAAGATTCTCCAGTCTATGTCGATGGCGCACTAATGAACGGGAGTTTATAAATGATTGACTTCAATGCTGAAATAAAATCCGGGGAGTCTCTCGCGAACATTGTACTCAATAGCAATGTTTCTATTTACCTTAAAGAGCTGTATGAGTACCATGAGGTCGTAGTTAAAAACTATACTTTGCCTGATAGCGAAATCAGGACGGCTTATTGGGTGGATAATACAATAACTATTACTACCAAGGCTGACGGTGCTATATGTTCGCTGGGTTGCAATAAGAACTACAAGGGTACGTACCGGAAAACATTCAGGACTGGCATGTTTTTTTATGAAATAGCTGAGTTATCAAAAAGACAACGCATTTTCAATGGTTCCCTCATCCTAGAGGAAGACTTCGGTATTTCATACGTAATACCTTCACCTTTCGATGAAATTGCCGACAGTATTCAAGATATCCCCGCAAATCTAAGATTAGATGAAATCTATATTTCTGATTTTTCCTCATGGGTAAAATAGTGTGTACGATCGGCCAGGTAAATTATTGACTTCTAGGGGGCGGTTTACGACGCCGGATCCGATTGGCTTGGCGGGGGGGCTAAATCTATACCAATTCGCGCCTAACCCGATTGAATGGGTAGACCCTCTCGGGTTAACTTGCATTAAAGCCCTTAATGGAGGGAAAAACATTTCTAAAAAGTGGGCGAGCAAGCTTTTCGGCAAAACGCCTCAGCAAGTTGAAATGTCGTTATTGAAAAAAGGCTATACCAAAAGCATCACAAATTTTAACACCAACAAGACTCAGCACACGCAGTTTACTAGGATCACAAAATCCGGAAGCAAAGATGTCCCGGACTACCATCCGGGCGGAAGCAACCACTAATCCAGCTATTGGAAGGTGTACCGGAATGGGGAAGTCCAAGGACGCGTAGCCCCAACAGATTTTGTAAAATACGAAAAAATTGTCGATAGCCCAGTTTTTTTAGGCAGGGCATTAGTGAATGCTCCGAAATAGAGGTGGTTATGAATTTTACTAACGTAATAGTACCAAAAGTTTCGAACGGTGGAATAACCATTGGAGAAAGCATTGCACAAGTACAAGCACGTCTGTCAGATAAGTACAAAACCCATAACAGCCCCAATTCGTTCACCATCGACAACGGGTTTGTTGCTGCGTATCAGGTGTATGATTTTTAGACTCAATTTCCATCAGTACACACCTAATCCATTCATGTGGATTGACCCCCGGGGTCTTGAAACCTGCTATCAGAAGAGAACGAAAAGTGAAATCAAGAAGATGCGTGCCAACCTTGGAAAAAAGGCGGAGCTAAGGAAAAGTATCTGAAGAAAGTGGCAAAAGATCCAAAATTGCTTAAAAAACATGGCCGGGCAGGGGTAGATAGAATGACAAAAGGCCAAGTCCCTGATGGCTTTGACGTACATCATAAAAATCCGAATTGATATTACTGCCAACTCGATATCGCCCAAGCCAATCTACTACTGACAGGCAGAGCAACCCACCATGACCTATCGACTCAACGAACTGCAATTCACGCTGCCCACTGATGATGTCCAAGACTCATCCATCAACATTCTGAAATTCGCCGACCTGAGCACTTCATTGATCATCACCCGTGCCGTGCTCGCTGATGGAGAAACCCTGCGCAGTAACTTTACAGAGCAACTGAAAAAGCTTGAGCAGCAGGTTCAGGAACTACGCTACCAACCACTGCAAAATGTTCGCGTCGGTGCCAGGCAAGATGTTGACGCCCTCGAGGTCCACAACCAGTTCGGCAGAGGTGGCGAGCGCATTTATCAGTATCAGTTAGGGCTGATCGTACCTGGCACTCGCCAACTGCTTGCCCTGAGTTACATCAAGGCCCAGCCCATGGGCGATCTCGAAAACGCGCAGTGGACGGGCCTGAAAAACACACTGGTGCTTAACTAACAACCTACAAGCCGTTCTTCCATGTCGACGCACATTTGGCGGCGCGCCTGGGCATCAACTTCGACGGCGCGTCATCAGCGATTTCGAATGCGGCCGCGTCTGCCTATGCACACGCAGCCAGCGTAGCCCGCGCTGATGGCAGACTCAGATCACATAAAACCCATGTGTCCCATCCCGAGCCAATTGCTCCACCAGTCCAAACTCCCAATCCAGATAGGCCTGCATGGCTTCCTTGGGATTGTCGGTGCCTTCATACGGCCGGCGGTAGCGGTCGATGCGCGGCGAGGCCAGGCGGGTTTCACCTGTTTCCAGCGGCAGTTGGGCGGCGATCCAGCCGGCGGTGCCGTCTTGCAGCAGGAACACGTGTTTGCCGGTGAGGGCTTCGACTTCGGCCACGGCCAGGCGTGCCAGTTGGCTGCTGCCGCAGGTCAGGACGTAGCGCTCGGCGTTCGGCACCTTGGCCAGGGCTTGCGGCAGTTGCGCGCGCAGGGCCCACCAGGCGCCGGGGATGTGGCGCTTGACGTAGTTGGCGCTGGCGGTGAAGTCCAGCACCACGGTGTCGCCATGGGCCTGCCACTCGGCCAGGGTCTGCGGGCTGATCAGTTCGGCCTGGGGCGCGGCGGGCACCGGGGCGATCCAGGCGCCGGTTTCACTGAAGTGTGCCGGTTGCAGGTCATCCAGCACATGCACTTCCCAGCCCAGTTGGGCCAGCCAGGACGCAGACATATTCGCCCGCACACCGTCGTCATCGGCCAGCACCAATCGCGCACCGCGCACGCTGGCGACATGGTCGGTTTCCTGGACCAGTTGGCCGCCCGGGGTGGAACGGGCGCCGGGCAGGTGGCCGGTGTCGAATTCTTCCGGGGTGCGTACATCGAACAGGTAAGTGGTGCGCGTCGTGTCCTGTTGCCAGTGTTGCAGGTCGGCCAGGCTTGCGCGGCCGACGCGGGCCCGGTCGGCCACTCGGCGTGCATCCTGGGCAGCGAGCTGGCGATGGGCTTCGCCGGTCGGCGCAAAGCGGCGCGACTGGCCGTGGGCGAGTGTCTGCCCGGCCAGCGTCCAGCCGATGGTGCCATTGCGCAGGGCCGACACGGGGTTGGCCACGCCGGCATTGATCAGCGACTGGGTGCCGATAATGCTGCGGGTGCGCCCGGCGCAGTTGACGATGACGCGGGTGGCCGGGTCCGGCGCCAGCTCACGGGCGCGCAACACCAGCTCGGCGCCGGGCACGCTGATGCCGGTGGGGATGCTCATGGTCTGGTATTCGTCGAAGCGGCGGGCGTCGAGCACCACCACATCGGCCTGGCTGTCGAGCAGGGCCTGCACCTCTTCGGCAGCCAGGGACGGCGTGTGGCGCTCACTCTCCACCAACTCGCCGAAGGCCTTGCTCGGCACGTTGACGTCGATAAACAGCTCGCCACCGGCGTTGCGCCAACCGTCCAGGCCGCCCTCCAACAGGCTGACCGCGGTGTAGCCCAGCGCAACCAGGCGCTCGGCGGCGCGGCTGGCGAGCCCTTCGCCGTTGTCGTAGACCGTCACCTGGGTATCGCGCCGCGGGATGCGCGAGTACACCTCCAGTTCCAGCTTGGACAGCGGGATGTTCGCGGCGAACAGCGGGTGGGATTCGGCAAACGGCGCTTCTTCGCGCACGTCCACCAGGGCGACTTCTTCGCGGTCCAACAGGGCCTGGCGAATCTGGGCAAAGCTGCGGTGCGATACGGTGCTCATAGGGCAGGGCTCTTTTCTTTGGACAAGTCCCAGATGTTCGGGAGAAAGGCGTTGGAATAACCGGAGATAAACAGCTTCTCGCTGCCGTCAGGCTGGTACACCGCGCGGCGCACGGCACCGATATTGGCGCCGTACACATGAATGCTGATCGACGCCTGATCGGGGTGAGCATTGCTGACCTGATGGATATCGCCGACCTTGGGCGACACGGCCTCGACCTGGCCCGGCACCAGTTGGATCGGCTGGCCCGCGGCGACCAGGCGCCCGTCGGTGGCGCGCGCGAAGCCTTGGGAGAATTCCGAACCGCGCAGCATGCCGATCAGGCCCCAGACCCGATGGTCATGAATCGGCGTGCTTTGCCCCGGCCCCCATACGAAACTGACGATGCTGAAGCGCTGGCGCGAATCGGCATGCAGCAAAAATTGCTGGTAGCGCTCGGGGTCGGGTTGGGCGTATTCGTCGGGGAGCCAGTCGTCATGGCTGACCAGTTGCGCGAGCAGCTTGCCGCCACGGTGCAACAGGTCGCCTTCGCGTGGATTAGCGTCGATCAATTCCGCCAGGGCGCCTATGAAGGCCCTGAGTCTTTCGGGGTGCTTGGCCTGGGTCATGACACTTCCATCGGCTACTGTTGATCGGTTTATCTAAGCATAATGTTTGTAGTTAATATGCTATTTTTTAATGATTAGCTTATAGCTGAAGGTGATTTAGAACCGCTCTGCATAGTGTTAGACGTTATCGAACACAGCCCGGGCTATCCAGAAAACGTGCCTGCAACTATGCTTCGCACACATCTTAATGACTGTTTTCTATGTGCGGCCCAAATGAAAATTGACGATATCGATGCTTTTGTCGAAGTGATTCGGTGCCAGTCCATCAGCCATGCCGCCGAGTCTTTGCAACTGACCCAGCCGGCCATCACCCGCCGTGTGCAGAACTTCGAGCAGGCGTTGGGCGTGGAGCTGTTCGACCGCAACACCAAGCCCCTCAAGCCTACGCTGATCGGCACGCGCGTCTATGAGCAGTGCCGGCTGATCCTGCGTGAGATGGATGCCCTGCGCGAACTGGTGGCCACCGATGCGCCGCCCACCGGGCTGTTGCGCCTCGGTGTGCCGCAAACCATCGGCGACGTGGTGCTGCTCGATGCGCTCAAGCACCTGCGCACCGAATACCCTGACCTGCGCGCCCAGGTCGCCACCGGCTGGGGCAGCCAATTGGTCGGCAAGATCGAACGCGGCGAGCTGGATGCGGCGGCGGCGTTGTTCCCGGCCGGCAAGATTTTCCCGGACAACGTGGTGGGTGAATCCATCGGCAAGATGGAGTTGGTGGTGGTCTGCGCCAAGGCACAGTTGCCGAAGAAACCGTGCAAGCTGGCCGATGTGTACCAGAACGGCTGGATCCTCAACCCGGACGGCTGCGGCTTCCGTGCCGGCTTGCAACGCACCTTGTCCGATCAGGGCCTGGCGTTGCGGGTGAACCTGGAAACCTTCGGCACCGAGCTGCAACTGGGCCTGGTGGCGGACGGCCTGGGCCTGGGCCTGGTACCGCGCCCGTTGCTGGAGCGTAGCGCCCACCGCGAGCAACTGGCAGTGATGCCGCTCAAGGACTTCAAGCCGGTGATGAACCTGTGGCTGATCTACCCGCACTTCCTCGGTAACCTGCAAGGGCCGGTGGATGCGTTCGGCAAGTGGGTGGCGGACGCCTTGCACAAGATCCGCAACGCCGCTTGACCCCTGTGGGCGTGTAGGGGCGCGGGCGGCAAGGGCTTTAACCTGACCGTAGATAACGTTGTGTTTTCCCTGGGCCTGAGGTCTGATGGGCGCGGAAAATTGCTGGGTCAGGTGGGTCACTCATGCGCGAAGAACTCGCACACTATGGCGGTATTACCGTCATGATTCCGGCCGCGCTGGTCATCGCTGTGTGGCTGCGCTATTCGTCGCCGCGGGCGCTCAAGGGATGGCTCATCACCGTCGCTTGCACTTATTCAATCGTGGCGTTCAGCAAGTTGCTGTTCAAGGGCTGGGGCGTTTCGTTTCAATACCTTGATATTGCCGTGCTCAGTGGCCACGCCATGAACACATGCCTGGTGGTCACCGTGGCAATGAGTTTGGTGGCGCGCCAGTTCAACCCGGCCTTGCGCTGGCCCGCGGCGCTCGCCGGATTGATCGCCACCGGTTGGTTCAGTGCTTATTGTGTCGCGCCGTACATCCACCCTCTGAACGAGGCGCTGGCGGGCGGGTTATTGGGCGCAGTGGCCGCGCTGACGTTCTTGTGGCGAATAGATGTCGCGCAGGTCAATGTGTCGCCATCGCTGATCGGCGCTGGCGCAGTGGTCGTGTTATTGAGTGCGCTGGTGCCCAAGTACAACGCCGAGAACCTGCTTAACCATGTCGCCGTCAGCGTCTCCGGGGCGTCACGCGCCCATCAGGAGCCCGCGTGGCGCGTCGGCTCCGGGCCGATCAAGGCGCAATGAGTGGAGGCGTGTCTTGAACGGGCATACCGGTTGATGGGCGTCCCTCGGTGTTGAAGATGTTCGCCAGCAGCTCGTCGGTCTTGGTTTGCATGAAATGGCGGTCGCCACGGCTCTCTACGCACAGGCAGACGGACAGGGCATTACTGACTTGCAACTTGAAGCGCCAGTCGGCGAAGACCATGGACAGCCCGGAACCGGATTCGTCGAAGTCTAAAGAGTTGCTGGCATATAACATGTGCATTCGCTCAACCACCGTTGTCGAGTTGTCGACATTGACATGAATGTTTCCCGAAGACGGGAACAGGCCAATACGCTCTACCAGTAACTTTGAACTTTTCATGGCCGTGCCTCGTTGCTGTACTCGGTGGGCACTTTATTATGAAGAGGCGCAAAAGTAAGGGAATGTTATTTTTAGTCGGTCAATAGGCAATTATGTTATTTATTGTCCGGCTGAAGAGATGGTCGAAACTTATTGCCTGTGAACATAATTGCCTGGCTTGTTTCAGGGTGCTATTGGCTGGCGTTGATGTTATTTATTCTTTGCTTTGGCTCATGAGTACTTTGCGGCGCGTGGGAGATGGCGGTGTTTAATAAGATTTTGATTGTGTGTGTCGGCAATATTTGTCGCAGCCCCATGGCGGAAAATTTACTGCGTGCCGCACTTGCTTCCAGCGATATACAGGTGAGTTCGGCGGGGTTGGCGGCGCTGCATCAACACCCGCTGGAAGCCACGGCTTCGCGGGTACTGGAAGAACATGGGCATGCTTTTCAGCCCCACCAGGCACGGCAATTGACGAGCGGGGCGGTGAGTGAAGCGGACCTGATTCTTGTGATGGAACAGTGGCAGATCGAGGAGGTGCTCAAACTCGCGCCGGTGGCTCGGGGTAAAGTATTCCTGCTGGGCAAGTGGCAGTGCAATAGAGAAATCAAAGACCCTTACCGCCAAGGCAAACCGGCATTTCTACAAGCGTATGGCTTGATTGAGGAAGCGACGGATGCGTGGGCGCAGTTGTTGGCGGGTTGAGGTTGTTTGAATGTTATTTAAGGTCGGGCATGATCGCTTGAACCCTCTACTGGAATATTGGGAAAGTGACTCGTGAGTTGAGCGTCAAGTGTTGAGAAGATTGTGTTGTCAGGCTCTAGTGAGCGTTTGTGTGTCGAGTATAGCCGTTGTACGTGCATGGAGCCGGGCGTCTTGCACCCTGTGCCATTCCTAGACTATCTGTAAGAAAAAGAACTGACTTATGCAATCAGCAACTGCGGTAACTTCACACCATTCGGATGACACTGATTTAGACTTTATGGCGCTGGTGGGTACTCTACTGGATCATAAATGGCTGATCGGTGGAATCAGTATTGCCTTTATGGTCCTAGGCGCGGCCTATTCGGTATTGACGCCGCCGATCTATCAAGCGACCGCGTTAGTTCAGGTCGAACCGAAGAAGGGTGACATGCTGGGCTTCTCGGATGTCGGCAGCCTGCTCGGTAAAGAATCGCCGACGGTGACCGAAATCGAACTCATCCGCTCGCGGATCACCATCGGGACCGCCGTCGATAACCTGAACCTGGACCTTGACGTCAAACCCAAGCGTTTTCCATTGCTGGGGGGCTTTGTTGCCCGTCGTTTCAAGCCCACCGAACAGGAGGCAGTGGCTGCACCGTGGTTGGGGTTGAGCAGCTTCGCCTGGGGTGGTGAGGAACTGAAGTTTTCCGAGCTGCGCCTTCCCGCCAAACTGCTGGGCCAGGAGCTGACGTTGACCGCCGGCAATGGCGGCAGCTTCACGCTGTCGGACCAGGACGAGGCTGTTTTGCTTGAGGGCCAAGTGGGGCGCGCCTACGACAGCAATGGCATCAAGCTGCGTGTCGAACAGCTTCGGGCCAACCCCGGCGCCACTTTCAGCGTGGTCCGTTCACCGCGCCTGAGCACCATTTTGCGCTATCAGAAATTGCTGGATGTGGCTGAACGCGGCAAGGAGTCGGGGATTATCGGGCTGGCCCTGGAAAGCCCGCGACCTGCCGACGCGATTCAAGTGCTCAATGAGGTCGCACGCATCTATGTGCGGCAAAACATTGACCGTACCTCGGCAGAAGCCGCGCAAAGCCTGGCGTTTCTCAAGGGCCAGTTGCCGCAAGTGCGCAAGGATGTCGAGCAGGCGGAAGCGGCGTTGAATCAATTTCAGATCCGCAACAAGACCATCGATATCAGCCTGGAAGCGAAAGCCATCCTGGATCAGATCGTCGCGTTGGATGCCAGCATCTCCGAACTCAAGATGCAGCAGGCGGAAATAGAGCGCAAGTTCACCCCTCAGCATCCCGTGTACCGGGCGTTACTGACTCAATTGGCAGAGCTGACCGAGCGCCAGAATGAGTTGGCCAAGAAGGTCGAGAGCCTGCCCACCACCCAGCAGGAGCTGCTGAGCCTGACCCGCGATTTGAAGGTCAGCACCGAGATCTACACGCTGCTGCTGAACAAGTATCAAGAGTTGGACGTGATGCGCGCCGGCACCGTGGGCAATGTGCGGCTCATCGATACCGCCGATGTCGATTTGCGAAGCCCGGTCAGGCCGCAGAAAGCGCTGATCATCGTGATTGCCACACTGCTTGGTGCCTTCGTCGCGATCGCATTGGTGATGTTCCGCAAAGCGCTCAACCGCGGTGTTACCAACCCGAATGACCTGGAAAAGCTCGGCTTGCCGGTCTATGCCGCGATCCCGTTCAGCACGATCCAAAAAGAACTGGATCAAAAAACCTTTCGTAAAGACCGGGTCGGTGGCGCACGACTGTTGGCCATGACTCACCCCTCGGACCCAGCGATCGAAGGCTTGCGCAGCCTGCGTACCAGCTTGCATTTCGCCATGCTGGAAGCCGCTAACAATCGCCTGATGATCTCCGGGCCGAGCCCGCAGGTCGGCAAGACATTTGTGTCGGCGAACCTGGCGGCGGTGGTTGCCCATTCAGGGCAGCGGGTGTTGTTGGTCGACGTGGACATGCGCAAAGGCTATTTGCACAAGGTCTTCGGCGTATCGGTTGAAAACGGCTTGTCTGACGTGCTGGCCAAAAACTGCGAACTCACGGCAGCCATCCACCACACGGCCGTGGACAACCTCCACTTCCTCGGGCGCGGGCAAGTACCGCCGAACCCCTCTGAACTATTGATGCACGCCAATTTCAGCGCGTTCCTCGAACAGGTCAGCGCGCTGTATGACCTGGTGATTCTGGATACCCCGCCGTTTCTCGCGGTGACGGACGCAACCATCGTGGGGCGTCAGTCGGGCACCAACCTGATCGTGGCTCGCTTCGAAGTGAACTCTGTGCGTGAAGTGGAGTTGACGATGCGTCGCTATCAGCAAAGTGGCATCGAGCTCAAAGGCGCGATTTTCAATGGCATCGAAAAACGCTCATCCGCCAAATACGGCTATGGCGCCTACAGCTATTACAACTACGACTACAAGTCAGACAGCGTTTGATCTTGCGCTACCGGCAATCGACGTCCAACGAGCAGCCTTTTTACCACTGGCCGCAGGTTCAAAGAGAAACGCTATGAAAGTTACAGTTTTTGGCATCGGTTATGTCGGCCTGGTCCAGGCCGCGGTACTTGCTGACGTCGGTCACGACGTGCTTTGCATCGACATCGACGTTTCGAAGGTCGAACGTCTCAATCAGGGGCATATTCCGATCTATGAACCTGGCCTGGAGGCCTTGGTCAGGGATAACCGTGCTGCTGGTCGCCTGAACTTCACCGCCGATGGCGTGGCCGCGGTCAAGCATGGCGAAGTGCAGTTTATCGCCGTGGGTACGCCTCCCGACGAAGACGGTTCCGCGGACCTCAAGTACGTGCTGGCGGTGGCTGAAACCATCGGTCTGCATATGGACGCGGCGCTGACGATCATCGACAAATCCACCGTCCCGGTGGGCACGGCCGATAAGGTCAGCGCGCGTATTGCGGCCATGCTGGCTCAGCGCGACCGCAGCGATTTGAGCTTCGAGGTGGTGTCCAACCCGGAGTTTCTCAAGGAAGGCTGTGCGGTTGCCGATTGCACACGGCCGGACCGCATTGTCATCGGCACGGCCAGTCCACAGGCCGAAGCGGTCATGCGCGAGCTGTACGCGCCGTTCAATCGCAATCACGACCGAATCATCGTGATGGATGTACGCAGCGCCGAGCTGACGAAGTACGCAGCCAACTGCCTGCTCGCCACCAAGATCAGTTTCATGAACGAGATGGCCAACCTGGCCGAGCGCTTGGGCGCCGATATCGAGATGGTTCGCCAGGGGATCGGCTCCGACCCGCGCATCGGCTATCAGTTTCTTTACGCGGGCGTCGGTTACGGCGGCTCGTGCTTCCCCAAAGATGTCCAGGCGTTGATCCAGACCGCCGACGGCATCGACTTCGATGCCACGCTGCTCAAGGCCGTGGAACGGCGTAATGCCGAACAGAAACAGACGCTGTTCAACAAGCTTTCCAGTCGCTTCAACGGCGAGCTGGCGGGTAAGACCTTTGCGCTCTGGGGGCTGAGTTTCAAACCCAACACCGATGACATGCGCGAAGCACCCAGCCGGGTGCTGATGGAGGCCTTGTGGCGCGCGGGCGCCAAGGTGCAGGCCTATGACCCGGAAGCCATGGAAGAAACCCAGCGCATTTATGGCGACCGCGACGACTTGCGCTTGTGCGGCACCCAGGAGGCAGCCCTCAAAGGTGCGGATGCATTGATGATCGTCACCGAGTGGCAGGCATTCAAGGCGCCGGATTTCAACGTGATCAAACGGCAACTCAAACAGCCGTTGATTTTTGACGGACGCAACCTGTTCGACCCCGGCAGCGTGCTGAAGAAAGGCATTGAGTACATTTCCATTGGGCGACCTCTCAATACGGTATAGGTCCTCCCATGAGTGTGCTTAAAAGAGTCGTCAACGGCATTGGCGCCAACTCGTTTGGTCAGGTGGTCAATCTGCTGATCCAACTGGTGAGTGTCCCGGTCCTGATCGCCAGTTGGGGGTTTGGCGCCTACAGTGAATGGGTCGTGCTGTCTGCGATCCCCACCTACCTGGCGTTGTCCGACCTGGGGGTTACCACCGCCGCCTCGAGCAAGGTGGTGATATGGCATGAGCGAGGCCGGTTGAAGGTTGCCAGTGCGGTCTACAGCACCAGCTTTGCGTTTTTACTGTTGGTGGGGGTTAGCGTGTTATTGCTGGCTGTTGGCTCTCTGGCGTTTTTCGACCTGTTCAGCCTGCTCAATCTCAAGTCCATCCGGAGCGGCGATGGGGTATTGATCCTCTCGGCGTTGACTGGGTATTCGTTGCTGTGCCTGCTGACCAACATGGTTTCGATACGTTACCGCGCATCCAAGGCGCTGCCTTTGTCGTCCTTCATCATGAATGTGATCAGGATGCTGGAATGGTCGGCCGCCTTACTGTGCGCGTATCTCACCCATAGCCTGGTTGCCACCAGCCTGGCGCTGTTGATCGTCCGTTCGAGCGGAATTGTGGTCAAGAATCTGCTGGCCGATCGGCTGGGCATCAGCTTGCGCTTCGATCCTTCGGTGGTCGGGAAGCGGGCGTTCATCACCTTGATCAGACCCTCGCTGGCGTCTTTGGCCTTTCCGATCGGGCTGGCGCTGAATGTTCAAGGGCTGACGATTTTGTTGTCGATACTGCTGTCACCGGCCCATGCCGCGATATTCGGTCTTTACCGAACGATCTCAAGGGTGTTGGTGCAGTTTTCCACGGTGGTGAATCAGTCGATCTGGCCGGAAATCTCTTATGCATTCTCCGTCGGTGACAACCAGTTGGTCAGGAAAATGATTCGTTATGCGCTGAGGTTTTCACTGCCCATTGCCTGTGTGATGGGTGCGCTGATCGTGGTATTCGGCGGGTCGATATTCGATGTCTGGTCGGGCAGAAAGGCGGATTACTCGGCAACCGTCATGCTGGTACTGATTGTCGGCGCACTGACGCATGTGGCGTGGCAGGTGTACTGGGTGGCCATGATGGCAACCGCTTCCTACTCGGCGTTTGCAGTGGTGTTCATGTTGGTGTCGATGGTCAGTGTGCTCGCGGTTTTTTGCCTGGCTCAAGACTTCGGACTGCTGGGTGTCTGTTATGTGCTGGTGGCCACGGAAGGGGTGTTGTTCTGCTTTGCCAAACGCGGGTTTTATCGTCTTGAACAGAGGATGGCCCGTGTTAATTAATTACCTGTTCCAGCACCGGCTGAAGGTGAGCCCGTTCAAGCTCGTCGGGTTGAAATACCTGGCCAAGCGCGCGCTGCTGCTCAGCCGATTGCTCCAGGCCAACCACCGCCAGTGCCGGCTGCGCCGACAGGGCGCGACTATCGGTGCGCTGGTGATGATCAACGATGCGGAGTTTGAAGGCGCCGTTGGCCGTTTCAGCATCGGCGCGGGCAGTTTTATCGGCAAGCGCACGTTTATCCAATTGCACGCCCCCGTGAAGGTTGGCGGGCATGTTGCGATCAATGACGGTGTACGAATCCTGACGGGCACGCACGGCGTGGACGATCCCGCTTGGCAGTTGAAGGTCGCGCCGGTGGTGATTGGCGATTACGCATGGATTGCCACGGGCGCGATCATCTTGCCGGGGGTGACCATCGGTGAAGGCGCCGTGGTCGGTGCGGGCAGTGTCGTTGCCCGCGATGTAGCGCCTTTCACGATCGTCGCGGGTAACCCGGCGGTCGCGATCAAACGTCGCGCCGAGTGCGCGTTCACCTACAGCCCGGTCAGGTCGAGTGCCGTGGTTGAAGCCTGGATGGGTAAATAAGATGATCCTGGTCGCTCATCCGGTGGGTAATCAAAACGTTCGTGCGCTGTTGGGTGCGTTGAATCAACGGCGCTTGCTGCATTCGTTCCATAGCTCGCTGGCGTTGCATAAAGACTCTTGGCTTTGCCGTCTTCCGGTCGTCGGCAAAGAGTGCCTGCGGCGCACGTTCGACATGGTCGACGGTGCGTTGCTGCACAGCTACCCGCGCTACGATGTGCCTCGCGTGCTCTGTGACAAGTTGAAGTGGTACAGCCTTACGCAGCGCAACATTGGGATGTTCTGCCCGGAAAATGTGTACGAACACATTGATCGGGCCAGCGCGCAGTTCTTGTACAACACCGCGCGCAAACCCAGCCAAGTGTACGGTTATGACGGCAAGTGCAAGGCCCTGTTCACCGCCGCCAAGGCGGTTGGCGGGATCACGCTCAATTATGAGGCGGCCTTCGGCTCCATTTCCTACGCGTGCGGGATGCTGGACCATGAGCGTGAAGCGAACCCCGCGTGGCGGGCGAGCATTCCCAACCTCAGCGAAACCACCATTCGCAAGCAGACCGCCGAACTGGCGTTGGCGGATCGGATCATCGTGGCCAGCACGTTTGCCAAACGCACCCTGGGTGAATCCGGCATCGCCCACCAAAAAGTTGCGGTGACCCCCTATGGCGCACCCGCACCGATGGTCCACAAAGAGGTGAATGTCCGGGCCGGGGGGCCGCTCAAAGTGATTTTTGTCGGTGCGCTGACCCAGCAGAAGGGCATCTCGTATTTTTTCGAGGCGCTGAAGATCGCGTCGGGCAGCGTTGCCCTGGATGTCACCGTCATCGGTGCCGACTATGCCAATGGGCGTAACCAGGCGCTCAATAGCGAGCTGAAGAAGTATCGCTGGCTCAGTTCGGCGCCCCACGATCAGGTCATCCGCCAATTGCTGGCGGCCGACGTGCTGGTCTTGCCTTCACTCGCCGAAGCGTTCGGCCTGGTGGTGGGCGAGGCACTGTCCACGGGGACGGCGGTCATCGTTTCGCAGAATTGTGGCGCGGCGGATTTGATCATCGACGGTTTCAACGGGTATGTGGTGCCGATCCGTTCCGCCGAGGCCATTGCTGCCCGTCTGGTCGAGCTGGCCGATGACAGTGAAAAACTCAGTGCGCTTAAGCACAACGCGGTGTTCTCGGCAGGTAGGACGACCTGGGACACCTACGCCAAGGAGGTGCTGGATGCAATCCTTGGCCAACCCTGAGCTGTCCAGCCTGAAGGAGCGTTACAGAAAGCGCGTGGTCAGTGCGTTTGTCCTGATCTATCTGTTCATTTTGTTTGAAGGGGTTTTGCGCAAGTGGCTGCTGCCGGGCCTGAGCTCGGCCATCTATTTCATCAAGGATCCGATCGTTCTCTATATCTATTGGTACGCGTTCAGGTTCGGCTTTTTTTCCAAGAACCTGCTGTCGGCGTACTTCGTCATGTTGTTGGTGGTGTTCTTTGTTCTGGTCTCCGCATTTTTGTTGAGCAGCCCTGAAGGGCTGATCATCTACGGCTATGGCGTCAGGAACTACTTGCTGTATTTCCCCCTGATATTCGTTGCCGGAAAAACCCTGCAGTTGGCCGATGTCTACCGTTTTGCCCGGATCACGCTGTTTGCGGCGATTCCCATCAGCGTGCTGGTGGTCATGCAGTATTCGTCCGGGCCGCAAGCCTTCGTCAATAAAGGCATTGGGGACGATGACTTCATTTTCATGATCGCCGACGGGGTTGTCCGGCCGTATGGGACGTTCACGTTCACCGCCGGGCACGTTGTTTACGTGTCTGCCTGCTTTGCTTTCCTGGTGGCGGCGATTTTCGACCGGGCCTTGTTCCGCGCAGTGTTCGCCGGGCGATACCTGTTGTTTCCGGTGTCGGCCATCTCGGTGGCGGTGATGTGTTTCTTGACCGGATCGCGGGCCATCTATGCGTATGCCGCCATCGTGCTGTTGGCGGCCTTGATGGTCGCCTTGATCAAGAAATCGCAAAGAAACCTGTTGTCGCTGTTTTTCCTGGTGGCGGCACTGTTTGTCAGCCTGCTGATTTTCATGTCGTCCGACAGTTACCAGATTCTCGTCGAACGCAACCGGAGTGCCGTCGCCAGTGAAGGTTCGCCGGTGACCCGGGCATTCTCCAGTCTGTATGCGTTCACTCGCGTGATCGACGATGCACCGCTCTGGGGACACGGCATTGGCTCGGGTACGAATGCCGCCTCGGCGATATTGCGCGCGGGGCGCGAGCAAGGCGCGGGGTTTTTGCTGGCCGAAGATGAATGGTCGCGGATCATCCTGGAACTGGGCCTTCCCATCGGGGCGCTCTTTATCCTGTTCAGGATCTTCTTGCTGATCTGGTTACTGCTCAAAGCCTATAAAGCGCTGATCAGGCAGGGCACCGGCGTTCCACTGCTGCTGTGCGGTTTCCTGGCGCCGATTTTATTCAATGGGGTCATGACCATGCAGGGCACGTTCCTGGCCTTTGGCGTGTTCTACGCCTGCCTGATTCTTGCCGCTTGCAAGAAGACTTGAATCAATTCAACGGATGAGCGGACAGCACTTGAAGTTATTAAGAATCATCTCTTCGGTTAAACCGGAAAAGGGCGGCCCCATCAACGCTGCCCGCGAAATCGACAAGATTCTCCAGCAGAACGGGCATCTCGTGGATGTCTTGACGCTGGATGCGGACTTCGCCGTCGACTACCCGGGAACCGTTCACTTCATGGGGCCGAGCCTGTTTGGGTATGGCGTAAACGCCAGGATCCGCCAATGGCTGGAACAACACGCCAGTGACTACGATTTTTTTATCGTCAACGGTTTGTGGCAGTACCACGGGTTTATTGCGCGCCAGGTCCTGCACAAGTTGGGGCGGCCTTACATCGTTTATACCCATGGCATGCTCGACCCCTGGTTCAAGCACGCATATCCGCTCAAGCATTTGAAGAAATGGCTGTACTGGCCATGGGGTGAATACCGCGTATTGAGGGATGCCCAGCGCGTGGTGTTTACCAGTGAAGAAGAGAAAATCCGTGCGCGCGAGTCATTTTGGCTGTACCGCGCCAAAGAGACGGTCACCGCCTATGGCACCTCCAGCCCGCCGGCGGGCGGTGCAGCGCTGGCGCAGCGCTTTGTTGATGAGCATCCGGTGTTGAAGGGCAAACGGGTGCTGTTGTTCCTGAGCCGCATCCACGAAAAAAAGGGCTGCGACCACCTGCTGCAAGCCTTTGCCCAAGTGGCTGGCGAAGACGAACGCTTGCACCTGGTCATGGCCGGGCCCGATCAAGGCGGCTGGGTGCAGGCGCTGCAGGCGCAGGCCGTGGAACTGGGGATCGCCGACCGCGTGACGTGGCCGGGCATGTTGCAGGGCGCCGCGAAATGGGGCGCCTTTTACGCCGCCGAGGTGTTTTGCCTGCCGTCCCATCAGGAGAATTTCGGCGTGGTCGTGGCGGAGGCGCTGGCCTGCGGCAAACCGGTGCTGATCAGCAACAAGGTCAACATCTGGCGCGAAATCGAAGCCGACGCGGTTGGCTTTGTGAGCGACGACACGGTGCTGGGCGCCGTGCATAACCTGCGCCGTTGGTTGCGGCTCGACCCGCAGCAGTATGCGGACATGTCCGGGCGCGCCCGCCGCTGTTTTACCGAGCGCTTTCATATCCAACGCGGCGCGCAGCGTTTGCTGGAGATCGTGCGGGAGTGCCTTGCATGATTCTCCAAGGCAATGATCCGTATCGCGCCGCTTCATTTTCATTGTCCCATCGGTTGCGGCGGCAACTGTGGAACACGGTCTATGTGCTGCTATTCCGTACCAGCCCGCGTCCCTTTCATGGGTGGAGGGCGTTTCTGTTGAGGCTGTTCGGCGCGCGCCTGGGCAAGGGTGTGCATGTTTATCCGCGGGCCAAAGTGTGGGCGCCGTGGAATCTCGAGCTGGGTGACCATGTCGGCATTGCCGATGACACCAATATTTACAACATGGCGCTGATTTCTATCGGGCGTTACAGCGTGATTTCCCAGGGCGCGCATTTGTGCGGCGGGTCGCATGACTACAACAGTCGCAACTTTCAACTCTACGCCAAACCGATCGTGCTCGGAGAGCACGTATGGGTGTGTGCCGATGCCTTTATCACGCTGGGCGTGTGTATTGCCGATGGCGTCGTCGTGGGCGCCCGCGCGCTCGTCATCAAAAACATCGCGCAAGCGTGGACCGTGCATGCCGGGCATCCGACCCGGCTTATCGGCCAGCGTACCCAGCATCTGCAAGAGCCTGCACCACGACAAGGGAGTCAAGCCTGATGACCGCACCGCATAACCTGCCTCACCTGCACGGTGGCTGACATGAAACGCGAAACCGTCAGTGTGATCATCCTCACCTACAACGAAAGCCTGCATATCGCCCGCGCGATCGAGTCGGTGCGTGCCTTCAGCGACGAAGTGCTGGTGGTCGACTCGTTCTCCAGCGACGACACCTGCGAGATCGCCCGGCGCCACGGCGCCCTGGTGGTGCAGCACGCGTTCGTCAACCAGGCCAAGCAGTTCCAGTGGGCGCTGGATAATTTGCCGATCACCGGTAACTGGACGATGCGCCTGGATGCCGATGAAATCATCGAGGCCGATCTGGCGGCGCAGATCAACACGCGGCTGCCGACGCTGGACCAGGGCATCACCGGCATCAACTTCAAGCGCAAGCATATTTTCATGGGCCGCTGGGTGCGCCATGGCGGCCGCTACCCGTTGAAGATGCTGCGGCTGTGGCGCACGGGGCAGGGGCGCATCGAAGATCGCTGGATGGACGAGCACATCTCGGTGGCCGAGGGTCGCACCATCACCCTGGAGGGCGGGTTTGCCGATCACAACCTGCACGACTTGACGTTCTTCACCCACAAGCACAACCAGTACGCGACCCGTGAAGCGATTGAGATCATCAACTCACGCCTGGGGTTGTTTGCGGTGCGCCATGAATTGAATGAGGGCCACAGTTCGTTCCAGGCCAAGCTCAAGCGCCTGGTTAAAAACCGGGTGTATAACCGCGTGCCGTTTACCTTGAGTTCGACGGCGTACTTCCTCTGGCGCTACATCGTTCAACTGGGTTTTCTCGATGGCCGCAGCGGCCTGGTTTATCACTTGCTGCAAGGTTACTGGTACCGCTTTCTGGTGGGCGCCAAGGTGCTTGAACTGGAAACCGCGATCGCTCACTTAGACGATAAGGACTCAATCGTCCGCGAACTTTCAAAGTTGACCGGACATAACTTGACGCTGCCCATACCGAAATAACTGACCGTTTTTAACAAACACCCAAGTTCGGGTGTCGGCCTTCGCTCGCCTATTATTTGGGAGATAGACATGAAAAAAGTCGCGCTTATTACCGGGATTACCGGGCAGGATGGTTCTTACCTGGCGGAACTGTTGCTGGAAAAAGGCTACGTCGTGCATGGCTTGAAACGCCGCTCTTCGTCGTTCAATACCCAGCGCATCGATCACATTTACCAAGACCCCCAAGCCCTGCATAAAAACCTGATCCTGCACTATGGCGACCTGGCGGACTCGTCCAACCTGACGCGCATCATCCAGCAGATCCAGCCGGACGAGATCTATAACCTCGGCGCCCAATCCCACGTGGCCGTCAGCTTCGATTCGCCGGAATACACCGCCGACGTAGACGCCCTCGGCACCTTGCGCATCCTCGAGGCCATCCGTCTGCTTGGCCTGGAAAAGAAGACCCGCTTCTACCAGGCCTCCACGTCTGAGTTGTATGGGCTGGTGCAGGAAACCCCGCAAAAGGAAACCACGCCGTTCTATCCGCGCTCGCCCTATGCCGTGGCCAAGCTGTATGCCTACTGGATCACCGTGAATTTCCGCGAAGCCTACGGGCTGTATGCCTGCAACGGCATCCTGTTCAACCACGAGTCGCCCCGTCGTGGCGAAACCTTTGTCACCCGCAAGATCACCCGCGCCTTGACCAACATCGCCCTGGGCCTGGAGCAATGCCTGTACATGGGCAATATGGACGCCTTGCGCGACTGGGGCCATGCCAAGGACTACGTTCGCATGCAGTGGATGATGCTGCAGCAGGACAGTCCCGAAGACTTCGTGATTGCCACCGGGGTGCAGTATTCGGTGCGCGATTTCATTCGCTGGTCGGCGGCGGAACTGGGGCTGCGCTTGCGCTTTGTCGGCGAGGGCGTGGAGGAAGTCGGGGTGGTCGAGCACATCGACGGCGACCTGGCGCCCGGCATGCTGGTGGGTGACGTGATTGTGCGGGTGGACCCGCGCTACTTCCGCCCGGCGGAAGTCGAGACGCTGTTGGGCGACCCGTCCAAGGCCAAGCAGAAGCTGGGCTGGGTGCCGGAAATCAGCGCCCAGCAGATGTGTGCGGAGATGGTCCGCGAAGACCTGCAAATCGCGCGGCGCCACGCGTTGCTGCGCCTGCACGGCCACGATGCGCCGATTGCCGTGGAGAACTGAGCATGGCACGTGATCTGAACGCACGGATCTTTGTCGCCGGCCATCGCGGTATGGTCGGCTCGGCCATCGTGCGCCGCCTCTGGGCCTTGGGCTATACCCAGATCCTCACCGCCGGCCGCGATCGACTGGACCTGTTGGACCCCGCGGCCGTGCACGCGTATTTCGCCGAACAAAGGGTCGACCAGGTGTACCTGGCGGCGGCCAGGGTCGGTGGGATTCACGCCAACGCCACGTACCCCGCCGATTTCATCTACCAGAACCTGATGATCCAGGCCAATGTGATCCACGCCGCCCACACTCATGGGGTGTTCAAGTTGTTGTTCCTCGGATCGTCGTGCATCTACCCGGTGCTCGCCGCCCAGCCGATGACCGAGCAGGCGCTGCTTGCCGGCTCGCTGGAACCGACCAACGAACCCTACGCCGTGGCCAAGATCGCCGGCATCAAGTTGTGCGAAAGCTACAACCGCCAGCACGGGCGCGATTACCGCAGTGTGATGCCGACCAACCTGTACGGCCCGGGCGACAACTACCACCCGGACAACAGCCATGTGATCGCCGGCTTGCTGCGCCGTTTTCATGAGGCGGTACAGCGCGGTGACGAAGAAGTGCTGATCTGGGGCAGCGGCGCGCCACGGCGCGAGTTCCTGCATGTGGATGACATGGCGGCCGCCAGCGTGCATGTGATGGAACTCAGCCAGGAGGGCTATGGCGAACACACCGAGCCCATGCGTTCCCACGTCAACGTCGGCACCGGCGTGGATTGCACCATCCGCGAACTGGCCGAGGCGCTGGCCCGGGTCACGGGCTTCAAGGGCCGTTTGCGGTTCGATACCAGCAAACCCGACGGTGCGCCGCGCAAGTTGCTCGATGTCAGCCGTATCAACGCCCTCGGCTGGGAAGCCTACGTGCCGTTGGAGGAGGGGCTGCGCGATGCCTACAACGCGTATCTCGCGGCCCTCGAACAGCCTCGGGGCCATTAATGAAGATCCTTTTGTATGGCATCAACTACAGCCCCGAGCTGACCGGCATCGGCAAGTACAGCGGTGAACAGGCGCGCTGGCTCGCCAGCAAGGGTCACGCGGTGCGGGTGGTCACGGCGCCGCCGTATTACCCGCAATGGCAGGTCGGCGAGGGCTACTCGGCGTGGCGTTTTCGCACCGAACAGGTCGACGGCGTGACGGTGGTGCGCTGCCCGTTGTACGTGCCGCGCAAGCCCACGGCGCTGAAGCGCTTGCTGCACCTGATCAGCTTTTCCGCCAGCTCGTGCCTGGCGGTATTGGGGCAACTGCGCTGGAAACCGGACCTGGTCATCCTGGTGGTGCCGACCTTGTTCTGCGCGCCCCAGGCCTTGTTGTTGGCCAGGCTGTGTGGCGCCAAGTCCGTGCTGCATATCCAGGATTATGAAGTCGATGCGATGTTCGGCCTGGGCCTGGGCGGCAGCCCGTTACTGCGGCGACTCGCGTGGGGCGTGGAGCGCGGCTTGCTGCGGCGCTTTGACCGGGTCTCGACGATATCCAGCGGCATGCTGGAGAAGGCGGCCGGCAAAGGCGTCGAGGCGCAGCGCCTGCTGTTCTTTCCCAACTGGTCGGAGACCGAGCGTTTCCTCGACGTACCGCGCAACAGCGGGCTGCTGGAACGGCTCGGCGTGCCGGCGGGAAAGCGGGTGCTGTTGTACTCGGGCAACATCGGCGAGAAGCAGGGGCTCGAACTGATCCTCGATGCCGCCCAGGCTCACGTCCATCGCCCGGAGCTGGTGTTTCTGATCGTCGGCCAGGGCGCCGGCCAGGCCCGCCTGCTGCAGCGCGCGCACAGCGAGGGCCTGCACAACGTGGTCTTCGCCCCGTTGCAGGCCTATGAAGACTTGCCTGCGCTGCTGGCCTCGGCGGACGTCCACCTGGTGATCCAGAAACGCGGCGCGGCGGATTCGGTATTGCCCTCTAAGTTGACCAATATTCTGGCCGTCGGCGGCAATGCAATCATCACCGCCGACCCCGACACCACCCTTGGCCGGCTGTGCGACGAGCATCCGGGCATTGCCGTGCGGGTCGAACCCGAATCGGTCAGCGCCCTGAATGCAGGGATCGAGCGGGTGCTGGCATTGCCTGTGCGCAACAGGGTGGCGTTGAACTACGCCGCGGATTTTCTCGATAAAGAGCGTGTCCTCCAACGCTTTATGGCACAGGTCTGACGCTTATGTGGCTTGATTTACCGACCTTCAATACGGTCGTGACGTCGACGCCGTTGGTGGCCATCGACTTGATCGTGAGAAAACCCAACGGCGATACGTTGCTGGGCTTGCGGATCAACCGGCCGGCCTATGGCTTCTGGTTCGTCCCCGGCGGGCGCATCCAGAAAAACGAAACCCTGGATGACGCCTTCCGCCGCCTGACCCGCGAAGAACTCGGCCACACCTTCGAACGCGCCGATGCGCAGCTGCTGGGTGTGTTCGAGCACTTCTACGACGACAGCGTCTTCGCCAACGCCGGGAACGGCCCGGACACCCACTACGTGGTGCTGGGTTATTGCCTGACCCTTGCCGAGAATCAGGTCCTGGAACCGCCCACCGAGCAGCATCGGCATTACCGCTGGTGGCCGCTGGATGAGCTGCGCTACAGCCCACGTGTACACGAGAACACCCGTGCCTATTTCTGACCCTCTATCGAAGGACGCGTTCATGTTATTACCGGTGATCTTGGCGGGCGGTTCGGGTTCGCGCCTGTGGCCGCTCTCGCGGCAACTGAACCCCAAACAGTTCTTGCGCCTGACCCATAAAAGCCTGTCGATGTTGCAGCAGACCATCGGCCGTCTGGAGGGCGCGGATGTCGCCTTGCCGCAAGTGATCTGCAATGAGCAGCACCGTTTTCTGGTGGCCGAACAATTGCGTCAATTGGGCATGGAGCAGGCGAGCATCCTGCTCGAACCCATGGGGCGCAATACCGCGCCGGCGATTGCGCTGGCGGCCTGCAAGGCGCTCGACGAGTCCCGCGACCCGATTCTGCTGGTGCTGGCGGCGGATCATCTGATTGAAGATGTTCCTGCGTTTCATGCCAGCCTTGCGGTGGCGCTGCCGCTGGCCGAGGCCGGCAAGCTGGTGACGTTCGGCATCACGCCGACCAGCGCGCACACCGGGTACGGCTATATCGAGCAGGGCGAGGCGGTGGGCGAGGGCGGGTATGCGGTGAAGCGTTTCGTCGAGAAGCCGGATGCCGCCACCGCCGCCGACTACGTGGCGCGGGGCGATCATTACTGGAACAGCGGCATGTTCATGTTCCGTGCCAGCCGTTACCTGGACGCCTTGGCACGCTTGCAGCCGGCGATTCTCACGGCCTGCCGCGCGGCGTTGGCCGCGGGGAGCCAGGATCAGTTGTTCACCCGGGTCGATGAGGCGCTATTCGCCGCCTGCCCGGACGACTCCATCGATTATGCGGTGATGGAAAAAACCAGCGACGCGATCATGGTGCCGTTGCAGGCCGGTTGGAGTGATATCGGTTCCTGGTCGGCGTTATGGGAAGCCAGCGAGAAAACCGACGGCGGCAACGTGCTGCAGGGCGATGTGCTGCAACTGGATACCCGCGATACCTACGTGAACGCCGACAGCCGCCTGGTCGCCACGGTGGGCGTGCAGGACCTGATCATCGTCGAAACCAAGGACGCGGTGTTGGTGGCGCACAAGGACCAGGTGCAGCAGGTCAAGGGCATTGTCGACCAACTCAAGCGCGACGGGCGTCATGAGCACCTCAACCATCGTGAGGTCTACCGGCCCTGGGGCATGTATGACGCCATCGACAGCGGCCACCGCTACCAGGTCAAACGCATCACCGTGAAGCCCGGCGCCAAGCTGTCGGTGCAGATGCATCATCACCGTGCGGAGCACTGGATCGTGGTCAGCGGTACGGCCAAGGTCACCAATGGCGAACAGACGTACCTGGTCTCGGAGAACCAATCGACCTACATCCCCATTGGCCAGGTGCATGCCTTGGAGAACCCTGGCGTGATTGCGCTGGAATTGATCGAAGTGCAGTCGGGTTCTTATCTGGGCGAGGACGATATTGTGCGTTTCGAAGACAAGTACGGCCGGGCCTGAGGTTTTCCGACAATTAATAACATTTGCTCCGATGTTAAACCGCCAGCCTTGTTAGTTTCGCGGCCTCAACGTGTTGATACACGGGGGCTGGCTTCTAGAAATGTTATTTTCGAATGAATACGTTCAACTTTCCGGGTAATGTCCGGGCTGGTGCGTTGTTTACTTGAGTGGCACTATCAAGGTGTATTTCAGCGGCACCCGCTCGTTTGCTAAATGCTCACTATCGATAAGGAGTCTGATATGAGAAAACAACTGGCTATTATTGTGCTCAGTCTCTTGAGTACTTCTGCCATGGCTGCCGAGTTGCCGCTTGGCCTGAGTACCGCGGTGGTCGGCTCTGTGACGGTGGGGGAAACCCTGCTGGTCGGCGCGGCCCTGGTCGCGGGCGTCGCCGCCGCGTCCAGCAGCGGTGGCAGCGCCAATGGAGGCACCACCACAGGCACCACTGGCACCACGGGTACCACCGGTACCGGCAACTAACAGAACGCCTTCCGCTTTATAAGACTGCTTGGAAACCCCTCCCAAGTAGTCTTTTTTTCTTGTCGTTTATCGCGAGTGTCTTAGCACTATGATGCGTATTTTTTCTGTGGCGGTCGTGGCCTCCGCATTGTTACAAGGCTGCATGTTTGCGCCCGGTCAATATATGGACACCGAGGCAATGACCAAGGAGGGCGGTGCTGAAAGCAGTCGCGTGGAGTTGATCCCGATTACTCCAAAGTTGCTGGCCATGGACGCGGCGACTCAAGTCTCTTATGCGCTTCCCAAAGAACTGCTCGATTATAAACCTGGGCCCTATTTGATCGGCCCAAATGATGCGTTGTACATCACGGTCTGGGACCATCCGGAATTGACTGCGCCTTCCGGTCCGCAGCAGCAAATCGATGCCAACGGGCGCCTGGTCAACCCCGACGGCAACCTGTTCTACCCCTACGTGGGCGAAGTGGTTGCCAAGGGCCGCACCCTCGCGGCGCTGCGCAGTGAAATCACCGATAAGCTCCGTCAGTACATCGACAGCCCCCAGGTGGATATCAGTGTGCTGCGTTTTGCCAGCCAGCGAGTGGTGATCACCGGGGCAGTGCTCAAGGCTGGGCCTGTACCGATCACCACCATCCCGATGAGCGTCATGGAGGCCATCGGTGCTTCCGGCGTCGATCCGATCAATGCCGATCTCTCGAACCTCACGCTGACCCGCGGCGGCAAGCGCTACACACTCGACCTGGACACGTTCAATCTCAACCCGTCGCGCTTGAACGATATCTACCTCAAGGACGGTGACCAGTTGTACCTGCCCTACAACGACCGCAAGCGCATCTATGTGATGGGCGAGGTCATGCAGCCCCGCGCATTGAGTTTCAAGACACGCAGCATGAACCTCACGGATGTGTTGGGCTCGGTGGGCGGCATCAACCAGAACACCTCGAACGCCGATGCGATCTACGTGATCCGCGGCGCACAGAACCTGGACACGCAACCGGCCAAGGTCTTCCATCTGCAAGCCGGCTCCCCGGCAGCCATGGCCCTGGCCACGCGCTTCGACGTGCAGCCCCAGGACGTGGTGTTCGTCGGCCCCGCCAATATCACCCGCTGGAACCGGGTCATCAGTCAGTTGATACCTTCCGCCTCGATCATCGGCACCGGTGCTTCCACCCAAAACAACCTGAGCGAAGCCAACAGCCGATAAGGGTGGAACCTGCGTGAACAGTGTGAAAACCGGTATTTACGTGTGCCTTGCGTGGCTGTTGTGCGGCTGCAATCCACTGATGCAGGCCTCGCTCGATACCTTCAAGGCGGCCGTCGTCGGGCCTGCGCCATTGGTGCTGAGCCAGGCCCAGGTGGACGCCGTGCCGTTTCCCCAGATCAAAGTGACCACGGTGTCCAGCGAAGGCGTGATGGCGTTGATTCGTCAGCGCGACGACCTGCAGTTCTGGGTCGCCTCCGGCAAACAGGTGCTATTGATGCGCGATGGCCTGGTGGTGCGTACCGTTGGCCTCGGCACTGATCTGGATGGCACGCGCTGGCAAGGGCAGTCGCCGTTCCAGCAGGGGCTGCACCGCGTGCCGGACGGCTACCGCAGCAGCCGGCAGATCGACCTGGTGGATGGCTATCGCGTCGGCATCACCGTCACCAGCCGTCTGACCCGCGAGGGCATGGAGACGCTCGAGATCCTCGACAAGCCTTACACCTTGTTGCGCGTCGATGAGGACATCGAAGCCGAGGCGCTGGGGTTTCGTGCGCGCAACCGTTATTGGGTCGACCCCACTGACGGCTTCATTGTGCAGAGCGAACAGCACCTCAGCCCGCGCCTCACGTTGAAAATCACCCAACTGCAACCCGCCCGCAAGGAGGCCCGATGACCGCCCGCAAACGATGGGCGCTGGCGCTGTTGTGGAGTTGTGCCAGTGCATGCCACGCCGCCCTGACGGTGAGCGGCCAAGTCCTGCACCCCGGGCCGATCGCCCTGCCGCCCGAGGCGCGTTTGCTCGACGCGATCATCGCGTCACAACCGGATGCCCAGGGCTATTGGCTGGCGGCGGCCTGGCTGCACCAGCCATTGATCGAGCCCCAGGCCCGGCTCAAAGCCGGCGTGCTGTTTGACCTGGATACGTTGCGCCAGGCTGCCTTGGCCGCCGGGTACGACAGCCGGGCCGACTTGGCGGCGCGCGTTTACCGACAGGTGCAGGCCTTGCCGGTGACCGGCCGGCAACGCGCGATGCTGGACCCGGTGGCGGTGGAGGTCGGCTTTGCGCCCAACCTGCGGGTCAGCGACGGCGATCGACTGATCTACCCGCCCAGGCCGGCAGGTGTGCGCGTCCTGGGCGCGGTCGCGCAGCCTTGCACCCTGGTGTTCCAACCGATGCGGGCGGCACGCGATTACCTCGACGAATGCCCGGCGGTGGCGGGGGCCGACGTCGACTATCTGTGGCTGATCCAGCCCGACGGCCTGGTCACGCGCCTGGGCATTGCCCCCTGGAACCGCGAGACGGCGGCCGCGCCTGCACCGGGCAGCACGCTGCTGGTGCCGCTGCGCAGCGACGACCTGGAACCGCCCACCCCTGAGCTGAACCAACAACTGGCCGAGTTTCTTGCCACCCAACCCCTGGCTGAGGTCACGCCTTGAAATTATGTATTGCAGCCGTGCTGCTGGTGCCCTGTGGCGTCGCGCACGGCGATCCGCGTTACACCCAGAGTGATTTTGGCGGGGTCGGGCTGTTGCAAACCCCGACCGCACGCATGGCCCCGGCCGGCGAACTCAGCGTCAATGCCAACCGCACCGAACCTTACAGTCGCTACAGTTTTTCCGCGCAACCGCTGGACTGGCTCGAAGGCACCTTTCGCTACACCGCCATCACCAACCGCCCCTATGGCCCCGAATCGTTCAGTGGCAGCCAGAGCTACAAGGACAAGGCCGTCGACGCCAAAGTGCGTCTCTACGAGGAAAGCCACTGGTTGCCCCAGGTCGCGCTGGGGATGCTCGACCTGGGCGGCACCGGGCTGTTTTCCAGCGAGTACCTGGTGGCCAACAAGCGTTATGGCGAATTCGATTTCAGTGCGGGCATCGCCTGGGGTTACCTGGGCAGCCGGGGCGATTTCGGCAACCCGCTGGGCGCGCTGAGTGATCGCTTCAACGAGCGGCCCACCGCCGAAGGTTCCGGCAATTTCTCCAACGGTTACTTCCGCGGCCGGCCCGCGCTGTTTGGCGGCGTCGCCTACCAGACACCCTGGGCGCCGTTGAGCCTCAAGCTGGAATACGAGGGCAACGACTACCAAAACGAGCCTCGAAACAACCATCTGCGCCAGGACTCGCCGGTCAACCTCGGGCTGGTTTACAAGGTGGCCGACTCCGTCGACCTGAGTGCCGCGTGGGAGCGCGGCAACACGGCGATGTTCGGTATCACCCTGCACACCAATTTCGTCAGCCGCAAGGCGCCGGTCAAAACCTACGACCCGCCGGCGCCCAAGCTGCCCGTCCAGGCGCCGAGCGTCGCGATGGATCAGGTGGATTGGGCCGCGGTGTCCAAGCGTTTGCAGGACAATGCCGGCTATAACGTGCAGCGGATTGCCCAGCGCGGCCCTGAGTTATTGGTGTATGGCGAGCAGCAGCGCTATTTCTACAGCGCCAAGGCCGTGGGGCGCGCCAGCCGTATCCTGGACGACAGCGTCAATGACCAGATCAGTTGGTTCACCCTGGTGAGCGAGCGGTACGCCATGCCGATCGAAGAAACCAGCGTGCCCCGCGAGACGTTCCGCGAGGTGGTCAACCAACGCGAGCCCCTGCAGACCCTGCATCGCCAGACCGAAGTCAACCCGCCCAGCGCCCAGGCGCAAACGCTGCTTTACACCCAAGCGCCCAAGCCCCTGAGCTACGGCGTCGGGCTGGGTTACAAGCAGAACGTCGGCGGGCCGGATGGCCTGCTGTATCAGATTTCCGCCGACCTCGACGCCGAATACCGCTTCACCCGCAACACCTGGTGGAGCGGCCTGCTCAGCGTCAACCTGCTGAACAACTACGATGGCTTCACCTACGACGCGCCCAGCGGCTTGCCGCGCGTGCGTACCGATCTGCGCAAGTACATGACCAGCTCTGACGTGACCGTGCCGACGTTCCAGCTCAACCACGCGGTGCGACTGGATCAGGACCTGTATGGCATGGTCTACGGCGGGTTGCTGGAATCGATGTACGCCGGTGTCGGCAGTGAGGTGCTGTACCGGCCGATGGGCCAGCGCTGGGCCTTGGGCGCCGACCTGAACTACGTGCGTCAGCGCGGGTTCGAACAGGACTTCAGCCTGCGCGACTACCGCACGGTCACGGGGCATATCACCGGCTACACCGACTTGCCGTTCAACACACAGGGTGCGCTGAGTGTCGGTCGCTACCTGGCCCGGGACTGGGGCGCCACCCTGGACTTGTCGCGCGAGTTCAACAATGGCGTGCGGATTGGCGCCTGGGTCACCCGCACCACCGCGTCAAAAGAAGCCTTTGGCGAAGGCAGCTTCGACAAAGGCCTTTACCTGTCAATTCCCTTTGATGAGCTGATGAGCCTGTCGACGATGCGCCGCGCCAATCTGGTGTGGGCGCCGCTGACCCGCGATGGCGGCGCGCGCCTCAATCGCGCGTATTCGCTGCATACGATGACCGATGGCCGTGACAGTGATCTGTTCTATCGGAACTTCGAGAAGATCACTGAATAGACAAGGAAAGGGGGACGTGAAGTCCCCCTTTGTTTGCCTCAGTAAATGTCTTTGGACAGCAGTGTGAACGGCGTTTTCAGCAGGATCTTGATGTCCAGCCACAGTGACCAGGTGTTGATGTAGCGCAGGTCGATGTCGACGCGCTTTTGCATCTTCTCCAGGGTCTCGGTCTCGCCCCGGCACCCATTGATCTGCGCCAGCCCCGTGATACCGGGCTTGATACGGTGGCGCGCCATGTACGCGTGAATCTTCCCTGAGTAGTAGTCGTTGTGCGCAACTGCATGGGGCCTTGGACCGACCAGGGCCATGTGCCCTTGCAACACGTTGAACAACTGCGGCAGTTCATCGATGGACGTGCGGCGCATGAAACGCCCCACGGGGGTGATGCGTGAATCGTGGCGGCTGGCCTGGCGTACTTCGTGGTCGTCATGCACGCGCATCGAGCGGAACTTCCAGACCTTGATCACCTGACCGTTCCAGCCGTGACGGTCCTGCTTGAAGATCACCGGGCCGGGGGAGGTCAGTTTGATCAGCACGGCGAACAGCAACAGCAGCGGGCTCAGCAGGATGAGCGCGAGCAAGGCCACGCTTTTGTCCAGCAGCGACTTGCTCAGTGCGGCGGTCGGACGGCTGGTCAGCGGGCTTTCATTGAGGAAAATCGCCGGCAGGCCGTCCACCTCGGCCACGCAGTGATTGAGCAGCAGCATGTTGTTGAGGTCGGGGACCCAGATGACGTCGACGCTGATCTCCAGCAGGTTGATGTACAGCGCCTCGATATGGGTGGCTTCCTGCAGCGAATGGGTGATGTACAGCCTGCGGATGCCGTGCTGCCGGATCAACTGCGGGAGGTCCGGCAGCTCGCCGAGTATCTGCGATTGCACGCCCGGGGCTGCGGTCGCCGTGGCGCCGACGAGGCCGACCAGCGGTGAGCGTTTTTGCCGGGAAAGTGTTTTCGCCAGGTCGGCAGCAAGTTTACCGGTACCCACGATCAGCGATTTATGTCGCTCGTGAAGTTGCCCGTGGTAATAGCGGGAAAGACTGTGGACCGGGATGTAACAGAGCGCCAGCACGGCATAACTAATCGCCGCCCACAGTAGCAGGATTTCGAGGGGGAACAACGCGTTAGCATTGCAGGCAATACCCACCGCAACCAGTATCAGCAGGGTAAGTAACCAACCCATGAAGAGTCGGCCCAGTCCCACCGCGTAATCATCTTTCTTGCTGTAGACGTCACATAACATATAGGCCGGGATCGAGGCCAATATGCTAAAGGCAGCCAATACCCGGTAGGGATATTCCAGCTGGCCAGTCTTTAAAATAACCAATGCAAATAACAGTGTGACGACCAAACTTGACGCCAGCGTCCACTGCCCCCAAAAGGTCAGACCTTTGGGTGTTAGGTTACGATGCATTCTCCGGTTATTCAGCATACTACTGCTCCCAGTGGTGACCACTCATGGTGGCAGGCTTAAGCGAGGCGTGGCATTGAAACAGCCAAATAGACAGGCACGCGTAGGCGCGCACAGATTGATATTAATCAACGGCAGGGGGCAGTAGCTGACGAGTTATAACAGGCACATAGCGATAGTTAAGTGGCTGTTGGGTGAGACGGATTGTTATAAAAAGGCAGAGAGTGGAGCGTGATCAACGCCAAGATTAACGACTCTAGAATTATTATATTTTTTTTCAGCGAAACTGCTGGGCGAGTTCCAGGGGGTTTTTTATCCTCTGGGTCAAGCAATAGCCCCGATTTCTCACCGAACGGAACAAACGCTCGCCATCGTTGACGCGCTTGAATTTTTCCTGAAGTCGGCTGAGGCACATTTCCAGGCCGCGATACAACTCAGGTTCACGACCAATATTGCGAATAAGTTCTTCTTTACTCACCACGCGTTCTTCATGATGTAACATTTTTTTGATAAGTGCTGACTCGATCGTGGTCAAGGAAATGCGTAAACCACCCTTGACCAACATTCGATCATGTTGTGTAAAGGTCCAGTAGTCGGGTGCCTGTAGCGGAGGTTTTTCGGTCTGGGTCGCCAGCGCTTTTTGAGGCCTGTCGGTGCTGTGGAGTTGAACGTTTAGTTCCAGTTTATTGTAGGGTTGCAATGTTTTGTAAATGACCGGCGTTGATGCGTTATTGGCGCTGTCGGGTTTTTCGATCGTTGAATTGTTAGTGTAGTGCGAATTGAAATACTGGTTGCCAAACAATGGCGTGCTGGTTGCCTGGGTTTCTGCTGTCTTGGTTCGCAGCGGGCAAGCGATATCGCCATAGAGTAACTCCGCATGCGACGCAAAGTCGGGCAGCGGAATAAAGGTGGGCGTAGTGGTGGATAGGTGTTTTTTGAGTGAGCTCATAGTGGTTACCATGGTCCTATGGGTTGAGGTTTATACATTTTCGGCCGGCGAGTAATAACCGCCCTGAAAGTAATTGAAAGGCAAACGCTTAGCGAGTGTTGCACTGTCAGAGAATTCAACTTTGTCTGCAATGAATGAGGCTCGGCTGGTGCTTATCAGCTCTAACATGCGGTCGTAGAGCCGGTCGAACAGATCCGAGCGTATATTCAGGCTGAGTCTCAGGAGCACATCCGGAAATGGCATTTTTATATAGTCATAGAGTTTCAGTTCGATCAATAGGTCGGCCTGCTTTGTATCCAGAGTGTAGTTATTGTAGGCAAGCTTGATACTGCTGCGGTCTTTGAGGTTATACAGTTGGCGCACCATCGCGCGGCGTTCTGCGGGGCCGGGAAGTGCGTCCAAGGGGTTTTCTATAGTGATAACGAGTTGCTGCTTATAGCTTTCCAAGACATGCGCGACCTGGATAAGTTCCTTGAGCGTGTCGTCGGACATAAGCGCTGATTGCTCGATGCGCAGAAATTTATGAGTTGCAGGCTGCGCAGAAGCAAGTGGTAAGTGACTGAAATCGGCAGTCATGCGTGGGTCGATGCGCGACAGGGCGTCACGGTAGGCGCATTTAAGTTGAGCGCGATACAAAGGCTGCGAATGCTCTGGGAGATTGAGCAGATTATGTGCGCTGGTTACGCGAATCTCATTGCCCCAAAGTGCGCAACTGCGCTCAACTATCGCTTGTCTGAAGAGCTTGGGTTGGGCTATTGTGACAGGCGATATTTTCTCGTTATTCACGACGCTATCTCTCCTGGGTTGGGTGCAAATACTGGGCCGAAATAATTCCACGGCTCAACTTGTAACCGTAGCCACGGATGTTCTGAATGATATTTTCGCCATAGCGCGCCTTGATTTTGCTGCGCAGGCGGCTGATGGATTTTTCCAGGGCTCGGGAGTCGTAGAATTTGGTGTTGAGCCCCATAACATTGGCGATTTCATCGTGACTGAGCAGTCGGTTATAGATCAGTGCCTCGAGAACTTTCATTTCGATGAAGGAAATCTCAAGTTTCTGACCGTTGCCGTAAATGCACATCCGGTCCTGATCGAGAATAAGTTTGCAGCAGTCCAAGCGATACGTTTCATTGAGAAACGCCTCGACTAAACTCAACTTTTCTTCAGGGGAGGTTTCGGTGACTTTTAGGCAGTAGTCCGCGCCGGCCAAATAATATTTGGTTTTACTTTGAGTAGAGGCGAACGTGATGAAGACAACTATCAGGCCAGTCGGGTTTTTATGCCTGGTTTTTTTTATGATGTCCAGGGTTTGATTGCTGGCAGAAGGCGTGTCGATTTCTATGACGATGGCGCGATAATCGGCGTGATCTTCATGATGACCGACTAGTTGACCGTAGCTGCGTGTATCGACTTTTAAATCATTCGGTACAGTACGAACTATAAGTGCTCTGAAATCCTCAGTTTTAGACGCAGTCCGTGCAATAGCGAGGACGTTGGAAAAATGCATCACCTACTCCCTTTTCTGGCATGCAAGGCCGACAGTTCAATCGCCGCTAGCGTTAGATACTAATCGAATTGATTCCGCCAAAACGTGACAAATTTTAACATTCGTAGCTTTATTCTAAAGGCTGCGGCGGGGTGGGAGGGAGGTGTTGCGGGTGGGGCGTTTGCATGGGTGTACACATATGCTAGTGCAGATTGTTAGTGTGCGATAAGTATCTTAGGTCAATTGGTTTTTAGGCCAATGGCGATTTAATTTTTCTATAAATGAGGCCGGGTGACGGGGCGACTAATTGCCTTAAACCGCCAGGAATTTGCCAGCGAAGCCAGCATCGGATCACTGCAGCTCGGCGCCACCGACGCCTGCCCGGTGCTGTCGATTCTGCGCTTTACCTGCGCGGTCCGCCCGGATCCGACGACGGCTTAAGCTAATTCTAAAAAGGTATTTATTACCGATTTTTAAGATCGTTTAGCTTGGTTGCTCCCCCAAGACGTTCATGGAGTGAGCCGCCGATGCTGCAATCAATCACCGCCTTGCCGCTGCTGGACCTGTCGCTGCTCGATGGCAGCCCGGCGCAGCGCAGCGCGTTTCTCGATGAGCTGCGTTTTGCGGCGCGGCATGTCGGCTTCTTCTACCTCACCGGTCACGGTATCGCCCCGGCATTGCTGGCCGAGGTGCAGCAGCAGGCGCGGGCTTTTTTCGCCTTGCCCGAGGCAGACAAGCTGGCCGTCGGGATGATCAACTCTCCGCACTTTCGCGGCTATAACCGCGCGGCCTCGGAAATCACCCGGGGCCAGCCGGACCTGCGTGAGCAGTTCGACGTCGGTGCCGAGCGCGAACCCTTGGCCGTCGCGCAACACCCCGCGGCCTGGGCGCGCCTGCAAGGCCCCAATCAATGGCCGGCGGCGCTGCCCGAGCTCAAACCTCGGGTGTTGGCCTGGCAGCACGCGATGACCCGGATGTCGTTGCGCCTGCTGCGCGCGTTCGCCCAGGCCTTGTCCCTGCCCGAAAATGCGTTCGACGCGCTGTACGGCGACAAGCCCAACGAACATATCAAGCTGATCCGCTACCCCGGTCGCCACGCCGGGCAGAGTCGCCAGGGCGTTGGCGCGCACAAGGACTCCGGCTTCCTGAGTTTCCTGCTGCAAGACCAGCAGGCCGGTTTGCAGGTGGAAGTGGAGGAGGGGCGCTGGATCGACGCCGCGCCGCGGCCCGACACGCTGGTGGTGAATATCGGCGAATTGCTCGAGCTGGCCAGTAACGGCTATCTGCGCGCCACGGTCCACCGCGTGGTGTCGCCGCCGGTGGGCCGCGAGCGCGTGTCCCTGGCGTTTTTCCTCGGCGCGCAGCTGGATGCGGTGGTGCCGGTGTACCCGCTGGCGCCCGAACTGCTGCGCGATGCCCACGGCCCCACCAGCGACCCGCGCAACCCGTTGCTGCGCGACGTCGGCTGGAACTACCTCAAGGGCCGCCTGCGTTCCCACCCGGATGTGGCCCAGCGTTTCTACGCCGACGCCACACTGCCCCATGCACTGTCCGCCTGATCAGGAGATCACTCTGTTGAAGACCTTCACACTAACCCTGGCGGCCTTGCTGAGCGCTTTCAATGTGGCGGCCGCCGATGCCTTGCGCGTCGCCGCCGACCCGATTCCCCATGCGCAAATCCTCGAATACGTGCAGAAGCTCGACCCGGACCTGAAGCTGAACATCATCGAGATCCCCAGCGGCGTGAACTCCAATGAGTTGCTGGCCCATGGCGATGTCGACGCCAATTACTTCCAGCACCTGCCGTACCTCAAGGCCCAGGAACAGGCGCTCGGCCAGGCGTTCGCGGTTGCGGCCACCGTGCATATCGAACCGTTGGGGATCTATTCGCACCGCCACACCCGCTTCGACCAGGTGCCGGACAAAGGCACCGTCGCCGTGCCGAATAACGTCACCAACCTCAGCCGCGCCCTGTACCTGTTGCAAGCCAATGGCCTGATCACCCTCAAGCCGGGCTTCAACGATGCGTCCAAGGACCAGGCCACCCCCAAGGATATCGCCGAGAACCCCAAGCACCTGAAGATCCTGGAAATCGAATCGCCGCAGATTCCCCGGGCGCTGGAGGATGTCGACCTGGCAGTGATCAATGGCAACTTCGCCCTGGAAGCCGGGCTGCAACCGGCCAAGGATGCGCTGGGGCTGGAGAAGGCTCAGGGCAACCCTTACGCAAATATCCTGGTGACCACGCCCAAACTGGCGCAGGACCCGCGCATCCAGCAACTGGCCAAAGACCTGCGCTCGCCGGCGGTGGCCAAGTTCATCAGCGAGAAATATGCCGGTTCGGTGATCCCGGTGGCGCTCGAATGATCGTCGTCGAGGGTGTCAGCAAAACCTACGCCGACGGCCAGCCGGCGGCGCTGGACAACGTGTCGTTGCAGATCGCCGATGGTTCGATCTTTGGCATCGTCGGCCGCAGCGGCGCCGGTAAAAGCACGTTGCTGCGCTGCCTTAATCTGTTGGAGCGGCCGACGTCCGGGCGCATCCTCATGGATGGCCAGGACCTGACCCGGTTAACCGGCAAGGCGCTGCGCCAGCAACGCCAGCGCATCGGCATGATCTTCCAGGGGTTTAACCTGCTGCACTCGCGCAACGTGGCGGATAACGTCGCGGTGCCGTTGGAGATTGCCGGGGTGCCCAAGGCCGAGCGCGTCGCGCGGGTGGCGCAGTTGCTGGCGTTGGTTGGCTTGAGCGACAAGGCGGCGGCGTTTCCGTCGCAACTCTCCGGTGGGCAGAAGCAGCGTGTCGGCATCGCTCGCGCACTGGCCGCGCGCCCGGCGTATTTATTGTCGGATGAAGCCACCAGCGCCCTGGACCCGGAAACCACCGCTTCGATCCTGGCGCTGTTGCGCGATATCAACCGGCAACTGGGGGTGACCATCGTGTTGATCACCCATGAGCTGGATGTGGTCAAGGCGATCTGCGACAGCGCAGTTTCCCTGGCGGCGGGGCGCGTGGTGGAAAGCGGCACGCTGCTGCAACTGCAGGCCGACCCGTCCTCGCGCCTGGGCCGTGCGCTGGCGCCCAACCTGCAGGTGGTGAGGGCGGGATGAAAACCGACTGGGATGAAGTTCTCCAACTGCTGCTCAACGCCACCGGCGAAACCCTGTACATGGTGCTGCTGGCGGGGCTGTTCACCTTGTTGATCGGCCTGCCATTGGGCGTGCTGCTGTTTATCAGCCGCGCGGGTGGGCTGTTCCCGCTGCCAAGGCTCAACCGTGCGTTGGGTGCGGTGATCAACCTCGGGCGTTCGCTACCGTTTGTGGTGATGCTGATCGCGCTGATTCCGCTGACCCGCCTGATTGTCGGCACCACCCTGGGCAGCACGGCGGCGGTGGTGCCGATCACCATCGGTGCTTTTCCGTTTTTCGCACGCATCGTCGAGACCGCCCTGGATGACGTGGACAAGGGCCGCATCGAGGCGATCGTGGCCATGGGCGGCGATATCCGCCATGTGATTTTCAAGGTGCTGCTGCCCGAAGCCTTGCCGGCGCTGGTGGCCGGGGTCACGTTGACCCTGGTGATGCTGATCGGCTTTTCCTCCATGGCCGGGGTGATCGGCGGCGGTGGGTTGGGCGACTTGGCGATTCGCTACGGCTACCAGCGTTTCAACAACCAGATCATGGTGGTGACGGTGGTGGTGTTGGTGGTACTCGTGCAGGGCGTGCAAAGCCTGGGGGATCGCTGCGTCAGGTCGTTGGCGCATCGCCGATGAGCCTTTATGTCGATAGTGATCGCGGCTCGCGCACAGCCTTGAGCAACAGCGTTTCGAAGGCTTGTTGCACCCCGGGCCCGTCACTGTGGGCCACATTGAAGCGCATCGAATCAGGCAGCGCCGGGTCGTAGCCGAACAATGCCCCCGGTGCCAGCACCATGTTCTGCTTCAACGCCTCCTGGGCCAGTTGTTCGCCGTTCACCCCCGGCGGCAGGCGGGCCCAGATGAACATGCCGCCTTCATACGCCATCGGCAATTGACAGCCGCAGCGCTTGAGCCATTGTTCGACACGCGCACCGGCTTCCAGCAAGCGCTGCACCATGCGCTTGCGGTGCCGGGCGTAACTGCCTTCGCTGAGCATGCGGTAGACGATCTGCTCGAACAGCTCCGAGGTCACGCCGCCGCTCATCAACTTCATATGGGTCAGGTTGGCCGCCAGTTGCGGCGCGGCCACCACGTAGCTGACGCGGGTGTTGGCGCTGAGGATTTTCGAGAAGCCCGACAGGTAGGTGACCTGGTCCAGGCCGGCGATGGTGGCCAGGCGCGGCGGCGGGTTGGGATGCAGGTCGCCGTAGAGGTCATCCTCGACGATATGGCAGTGGTACTGGCGGGTCAGTTGCAGCAGACGAAACGCCTGGCTGGGGCTGAAAGAGTGCCCGGTGGGGTTATGCAACACACTGGTGGTGAGGTACAGGCTGGGGCGATGTTCGGCCAGCAACTGTTCGAGGGCGTCGAAATCGAAGCCATCCGGGCGCCGCTCGATCGTCACCACCTTGACCCCGTGCAGGGCCAGGTTGGCGTGGAAGTTGAAGTAGCAGGGCGCGTCGAGCAGCACCGTGTCGCCGGGGCGGGCGAGCAAGCGCATGAGCATGTCCAGGCCTTGCAGGGTGTTGGGCGTGGTGATGATTTGCTCCACCGGTACCGACAACCCTTCGGCATGCAGTTTGTGTTGCAGTGCCTGGCGCAACGGCAGGAACCCGGCCGGCGTGCCCATCCCGGCAAGGCGCAGCGACGGCGCGCGCACCACGCTACGCATGGCTTGGCGAAGCGCCTCGCTGTTCAGCCACTCCTCCGGCAAATGCCCGCCACCGGGGCGCAGATCTCCATTGACGGTGACCAACGGCCGGCGTAACACGCTGAGCAAGTCCTGGGGCAACAGGTCGACCCAGCTCGTCGAGGCGGCGCGGATGATGTCTGTTGTCACAAAGTGGCCAAGGCCCTGGCTCGAGGTCAACAGGTTGCGCCCGCGCAGGCGGTCCAGCGCTTCGTTGAGGGTGAACTTGCTCACGCCCAGGGTCTGGGTCAGTTCACGCACCGACGGCAACTTGCTGCCGGGCGCCCATTCGCCGTTCTCGATGGCCTGGCTGAACGCCTCGACGATCTGTTGCACCTTGGGTGCGCCAGCCCGAAAAGCGATGGCGGATACAAACATACGGCTTCCTTGTCTTTGCTGGTTATTTTACCGGTGAAGTAGGGCCGGATTAGGCCTTACTTTACCTGCCCTGCGCAATGCCGCAGCCCTAGACTGCCGGCTATCCCGCCACTTTCCGGCTGTCTTCCCAAGGTCCAAGGCTATGACAAGCGCGTTGACGCTCTCTTCGTTTCTCTACTTTCTGCTGTTTTGCGCCACCGTGACGTTCAGCCCCGGCCCCATGACCTTGCTGCTGCTGAGCCTGGGCTTGAAGGACGGCCTGCGCGGCTCGATCCCGGCGCAGCTCGGCGCCAGTGTGTCGTACCTGGTCTCTATCCTGATCTTTGCCGTGGGTTTCTCGGAGTTGATCAAAGGCAACCTCGCCATCACCCAGGGTATCCAGATGGTCGGCGTCGCCTACATTCTCTACCTGGCCTACAAACAGTGGACCGGCAGCGGCGTGTCCATCGACGGGGTCGTTGCCGTGGAAGGCGCACGCAGTCTGTTCGGCAAGGGCTTGCTGACCGGGTTTTCCAACCCCAAGGCGATCATTATGTTCAGCGCCGTGTTCCCACAATTCGCCGGGGCCGGGGAGCACAACTCGATGGCGGACATCGCTATCCTCGGGCTGACCTTTCTGGTGCTGCAGTTCGCCAGTGGCTGCCTGTATGGCTATTTTGGCCAGCGCATCAAGCCGGTACTGGAAAACCCCCGGCGGCGGGTCTGGTTGCAACGGATCACGGCATTGTTGTTGCTGGGCGTCGCCGCGATGCTGGCGCGGGGCTTTTCCCACTGACGGCGCTGAGCTTACAAGGGGTAGTGGCGATATGCTGTTGCCCTGATAGACTCCAGGCACCTACCCAGGATCGCACCTCACCATGCCAGCCGCCGGAGGAAATGGAGTTCCGCTCGCTACCCGCTTGTACAAAACCCGCACGTTGGGGCTGACACTTGGCTTTGCCTGCGTGGCCTTTGGCATGTCTGCGTTGAACCCACCGCTTTGGGTGTGGGCGTTGATGCTGATCAACGGCTTTGTCTGGCCGCACCTGGCTTATCAATGGGCACGCCGCACCGCCAACACATTGCGTTGCGAGCGCCACAACCTGCTGTTCGATTCGTTTTGCGGTGGCTTCTGGGTCGGTGCCATGCACTTCAACCCACTGCCCAGCGTCACCACGTTGTCGATGATGACCATGAACAATGTGGCCATCGGTGGTCCCCGCTTCATGCTGGCGGGCTGGGTGGCGCAGGCGTTGGGCGTCGGCGTGTCGCTGCTGATCTTCACCCCGGCCTTCATCGGCATGACCAGCCAGGCGCAGTTGTATGCCTGTTTACCGATCCTGATGCTGTATCCGCTGGCCTTGGGCTGGATTTGCTATCGCCAGGCGGTGTCCCTGGCCGGGCACAAGCGTGAGCTGCTGGCCCTGAGTCGCACCGACAGCTTGTCCGGCTTGCTCAACCATGGCGCGTGGAAGGACCATCTGGACATCGAGTTCCAGCGCTGCCACGGCGGGCAGCAGGGCGCGGTGATTGCCCTGATCGACATCGATCATTTCAAAGTGATCAACGACACCTACGGCCATGTCACCGGCGATCTCGTCCTGCGCCAGCTCAGCAAAGTGCTGCGCCAGAACCTGCGCGCCACCGACCTGGCCGGACGCTACGGCGGTGACGAGTTCTGCGTGATCCTGCCGGACGTGCCGCTCAACCGCGCCACGCAAGTGATGGATACCCTGCGCGATCGCTTCAATGCGCTGGCCTATGCCCAGGACCCGACCCTGCGTGTCAGCTTGAGCATCGGCCTGGCGCCTTATCGGGTCGGGCATAGCGATTCGACCAGTTGGCTCAACGATGCCGACCAGGCGTTATACGACGCCAAGAGCAGCGGGCGCAATCGGGTCAGCGCGGTGCAGGGGCCTTGGTTGAGGTCGGTCTAGTGGGACGGCGTCCCCAGCCAGCAAAAACAAACTGAGGACGTGCTGATTGTCCTATGCATAGAACGAACAACGCCGCGGTTGCCGGCTAGTCCCCAAGGCCCTTGGGACTTATGGTGTAGGCACTTTGGAGGTACACCATGAAAAAACTCATCGGCATCTACACCAGCCCCCGCGCCCACTGGGTCGGCGACGGTTTTCCGGTACGCACGCTGTTTTCCTACGACACCCTGGGCAAGCACATCAGCCCCTTCCTGTTGTTGGACCACGCGGGCCCGGCCGATTTCACCCCGACCACACAACGTCGCGGCGTCGGCCAGCACCCGCATCGCGGCTTTGAAACCGTGACCATCGTCTACGACGGCGAAGTCGAGCACCGCGACTCCACCGGGGCTGGCGGCACGATCGGCCCCGGCGACGTGCAATGGATGACCGCCGCCAAGGGCATCCTCCACGAAGAGTTCCACTCCGAAGCCTTCGCCCGTAGCGGCGGGGTGCTGGAGATGGTGCAACTGTGGGTCAACCTGCCGGCCAAGGACAAAATGGCCGACGCCGGTTACCAGACGATTGTCGACGGCGATATTCCGCTGCTGCCGCTGGCCAATGAGGCTGGCCAGCTGCGCCTGATTGCCGGTGAGTTCGCGGGCACCAAAGGCCCGGCGCGCACCTTCACGCCGATCGACGTGTGGGACCTGCGCCTCAACGCCGGCAAGGCGCTGACCCTGGACCTGCACGCCGGACGCAACACCGCGCTGGTGATCTTGCGCGGTACGGTGCTGGTCAATGGCGAAGAAATCGCGCGCCAGGGGCAATTGGCACTGTTTGAGCGCGACGGCACGCAACTGTCGCTGGAATCCAGCGACGACGCCAGGGTGCTGTTGCTCAGTGGCGAGCCGATCGACGAGCCGATCATCGGCCATGGTCCGTTCGTGATGAATACTGAGCAGGAAATCCATCAGGCGTTTGCTGATTTTAACTCCGGTCATTTCGGGCAGATGCAGCGCTGAAAGGTTGACGCCAAGCCTAATGTGGGAGCGGGCAAGCCCCCACATGCGTAATTGCATGGACTTGACCCGTGAGGCCGAGAGTGGTCGTTATGCTGTAAACGTTCGGCGGCGATCATGAGTTCGAACCGGCAGACTCTTCTTTGCGGACATGATCCGTATGCTTCCTTGGAATATGCTTACAAGCCTGCCGACGCAACTTTCTTTTTTCCGGTTTCTTGGTCAGCTTCGAGAATCAAGCTCGGGGATGGGCCGCGAGCCTTTGCGAACCACCACAGGGCAAATGCCCCAAGAATAGTCGTTAACACGGCCAAAATCAGGATTACGGTCTGGGTGCCCAAGGGCGCAGCTAACAAAGCCACCAGTAAACCTGCCAGAGGCTGGGACATGTTGTTCAGCAGCGTGATCACACCTACCGTCTTACCGAAGTCCTGAGGCGGTATCACCCGCTGCCGGATAGTGCGTATGTAGACGTTGAACATTTTGTCGAAGCCTGCGATCAACAGGAAACCCAGCACATAGCCGAGCAGACTCGGACTCAGGGCGCTGATGAATGCCCCCGTTGCGATCATCGAATATCCGACACCCCCGAGGACTCGCAGAGGCAGCACCACCCGAGCGAGAAGGAACAGGATCACGATTGTTGTCACCGCACTCGCCGCCTGAAGCCCTGCATAGCTATCCTTGCCGGCGCTGTACTGGCCGATCACCATGGCCGCCGAAGTTGCCAAGGTGACACCAACGATCAGGTTGACGCCTACCGCCAGAATGATGATTTTTTTCAATTCCGCCAGGCTACGGATATGCCCAAAAGCGATCCTCAAGGGCTGCAGCCAGATGTCTTGATGCTGCTCGAACACCTCTAGCGTCATACGGCTAAGACGTTGCCACGCCAGCATGCTCAGGTCTGCCAGCAGGAACAATCCGGCGATCCAAAGCACCACCCAGTGCCAAGCCCAAACCTCAAGCATCAGTGCCGCCACCAGAGGCCCGAGGACCAGTCCCGCCTGGTCGGCGATCTGGGAGTAGGACAACGTCTTGGTGTAGCTGTAGTGCTGGAAGATATGCGGCATCAGCACTTCGCGAGCCATGATGCCTTGCGTGGTCAGCACCCCGCACAGTGCCGACAGCACCACTACCCAACCGATGCCACCAAAGATTCCGTAGAGCACCACCCCCAGCACACAGAGCCATGCCCGGTAGACCTGACTGATATGCAGGATCTTAATAGGCGGGTACTTGTCGCACAGCGAGCCGCACAGCGGGAACGCGAGAAATCGCGGCAGCGATTCGACGAAAAACGCTAGCCCTGCCCATGAAGCGCTGTTGGTGGTCTGGAACACCACCAGCGGCACAATAAACAACAGGATCTGATCCGCCAGCCTCGATAGAAAGAGCGAGATAAAAAAGGCGAGGTAATCCTTACGCATAGGGAACTCCTTTGTGTAAGCGACGTGGCATAGCGGTCTGAAGAAACATCAGTATGAGTTTACAAGGTGTCTAGATAATCCGGCGCGCTGCAAACGCCTGGTCGGTGCTGATGCAATCAGGTGCTCAGATACGGTGCAATTTCCCACCCGCATTTTGCTCCGCGCTATACCCCCACATCCCCATTTCATGCGATCTTCTCGGCATTCACCCTGGAGTCGCCTGGATGCCCTCATTTATCGCTGATCACCCCATGTTGTGCGCCCTGGCGCTGATCTTTATCGACATCGGTGTGTGGCGCTTGATTTCCGCTGAGCTGGCCAATTGGAAGCTGGCGGCGCGGTTGGTGATTTTTGCGGTGTTCAGCGCCGTGTTGTTCAACGACGGCATGAACCCGATGCTCGTCGCGCCGTATGCCGACAACACCGCGCTGCACCTGGCCGCCACCGCGTTGCAGATCGGTTGGTGGCTGTTCGCGGCGCGGACCCTGACGGTGTTGCTCGGCGCGGTGATGATGCAGCGCGTGGGCCACACCGGTCGGCTGTTGCAGGACCTGCTGGGCGCGGTGATTTTCCTGATTGCGATCATCGCCGCCATGGCCTACGTGCTCGACCTGCCGGTCAAGGGCGTGCTCGCCACCTCCGGTGCGGTGGCGATCATCGTCGGCCTGGCGCTGCAAAGCACCCTCAGCGATGTGTTTTCCGGGATCGTGCTCAACACCACCAAGCCGTACCAGCTCGATGACTGGATTTCCATCGACGGCACCGAGGGGCGCGTCACCGATATCGATTGGCGCGCTACGCGGTTGCAGACCTCCCAGGGCAGCATGGCGGTGATCCCCAATTCGTTGGCGGCCAAGGCCAAGATCGTCAACTTTTCGCGCCCGGCGGATATGTTCGGCCTGTCGGTCTGCCTGCAAGTCAGCCCCCACGCCCGCCCGCAGACGGTGATCGAGGCGCTGGAGCGGGCGATGCAAGGGTGCCGGCCGCTGCTGGCCAAACCGGCGCCGAGCGTGGCGTTCAAAACCTCGGCCAGCGACGGCGTGGAGTATGAAATCAGCGGCTTTGTGCCGTCGATGCCGCTCAAGCGCGAAGTGCGCAACCAGCTGTACGACCTGGCTTTCCGGCACTTGCAGGCGGCGGGCGTCGGTTTGCTGTCTGCCACCGAAAGCAGCACGCCGCCGGCGCTGTCGGGGGCGCGGGCGTTGCTGGAGCGCTCGTCGATTTTCTCCACCTTGCGCCAGGAAGAGAAAGACACCTTCAGCCAGAACATGACCCTGCACAGCTACCGTGCCGGCGCGGTGATCCTGCCGGCGGGGGAGGTCAGCGATCATTTGTTTATCGTCGAATCCGGCGTGGTCTCGGTGATGCTGGACAAGGCTGGGCACATGTTCGAAGCCGGGCGCATGGGGCCGGGGGAGGTGATCGGCGAGGCTGGGATCTTGTCCGACGAGGCCACGCTGGCGGACTTTCGCGCCAAGACCTTCTGCACCCTCTATCGCATCGAGAAGGAATACCTCAAGCCGTGCCTGGATGCGCGGCATGACATCGGCGAAGCGATGAAAGCGCTGCTGGATTTCCGCATACATGCGGCGCAGACCCTGACCCAGGAAGCACCGGTGGTGCCGGTGAAGAAGGGGTTCCTGCAGTGGTTGCGCAAGCGCCGGCTGTAGTGCGATCAGGGTGCCGGGGCGAGGCGGCAACGCTCGTCGAAATCCTCGGCCAACTGCGCCAGCGTCACATCCCCCAGCCGCGCCAGTAACAGTGCCTGGGCCTGGTCGAACGCGTCGCTCAGTGCCGCGTTCACTGCCTGTTCCACCAGGCATTGCGGGTGGTCGGTGGACAGGCCGATGGCGAATATCGACGGCGTGCCCAAGGCATTGTGGATATCCAGCAAGGTGATTTCACTCAAGGGTTTGCCCAGGGTCCAGCCGCCCTGATGACCTTTTTCCGAGCGGACATAGCCTTTTTCCTTGAGCAGCCCCAGTGTGCGCCGCACCACCACCGGGTTGGTGCCGAGCATCTGCGCGATGGTCTCCGAGGTGGCGCGCGCTTCATGGCGGTCCATATGGATCAGCACGTGCAGCATGCGCGAGAGGCGGGTGTCGTTTCTCATCAAAAAACCTCAAGTCGATTCGGTCGAAAGTATCCTTCGTAACCCAAAAAGTTGCGAGACACTTGACGTGCTATTTTTACGTAACTTATGGTGTGTCGTGAAAGCGCGCGGATAACCGCGCGCACCTGACAAGGGGCACTTTCATGATGCATGACGTCATTATCGTGGGCGGCAGCTATGCCGGCTTGTCCGCCGGCCTGCAATTGGCGCGGGCGCGACGCAAGGTTCTGGTGATCGACGCGGGGCAGCGGCGCAATCGGTTTGCCGCCACCGCCCATGGCTTTCTCGGCCAGGACGGCCAGGCGCCGGACGTCATTGCCGCCGAAGGTCGTAGCCAACTGATGGAGTATCTGAGCGTCACCTGGGTGCAGGACAGCGTATTACAGGCGGCTACGGCGCCGGGCGGTTTCAGGGTGCACACGCAATACAACGGCGGATTCGAGGGGCGACGCCTGATCCTCGCCACCGGGGTGGTGGACGAATTGCCCGCCCTCGAAGGCTTGGCGGAACGCTGGGGCAAGCACGTGTTTCATTGCCCTTACTGCCACGGCTATGAGCTGGATCAAGGCCGCATCGGTGTGTTGGCCACCTCGCCGCTGGCGATGCACCATGCGCTGATGTTGCCGGACTGGGGCACCACCACCTTGTTCACCAACGGCGTGTTCACCCCGGATGCCGAGCAACAGGCGCAGTTGGATCGGCGCGGGGTCCGCGTGGAGCGCACGGCGGTGACCCGGATCAGCGGTGAGCGCGTGGCTCTGGAACTGGCTGATGGCCGCGTGATTCAGCTGGACGGCGTATTCACGATGTCCCGCACTCGCCTCAGTCCCTTGGCCGAGCAGTTGGGCTGTGTGCTGGCCGACGGCCCCACCGGCCCGTACCTGCACACCAACGAAACTCGCCAGACCTCCGTGGCTGGCGTGTTTGCCGGTGGCGATGCGTCCCTTGCCGCCGGTTCCGTGGCGCTGGCGGTGGCCGAAGGCGTGCGCGCCGGGGTGGGCGCGCACGTTTCGTTGATCCACGGTTGAGGCTGGCCGGGCTGGCCGGGATCGGCGCTCAGCGCACCAGGCACGGGCGCTTGTTATCGAAACTCCAACCGGGGATCAGGAACTGCATGGCCACGCTGTCATTGCGCGCACCCAGGCCCATGTCTTTGTAGCGTTCGTGGGCCTGGGCCACCGCGTCCATGTCGATCTCGACACCCAGCCCCGGCTTGGTCGGCACCTGGATGTGACCGTCGACAATCTGCAACGGCGCCTTGGTCAGGCGCTGGCCGTCCTGCCAGATCCAGTGGGTGTCGATCGCGGTGATGTCGCCCGGTGCGGCGGCGGCCACCTGGGTGAACATCGCCAGGGAAATATCGAAGTGATTGTTGGAATGCGAGCCCCAGGTCAGGCCCCATTCATGGCACATCTGCGCCACGCGCACCGAGCCTTGCATCGTCCAGAAGTGCGGGTCGGCGAGGGGAATGTCCACCGATTGCAGCTGGATCGCGTGGCCCATTTCGCGCCAGTCGGTGGCGATCATATTGGTGGCGGTGGGCAGGCCGGTGGCGCGGCGGAATTCAGCCATGACTTCGCGGCCCGAATAGCCGTTTTCCGCGCCGCACGGGTCTTCGGCGTAGGCCAATACGTGATGCTGGTCGCGGCACAGGGCGATGGCTTCCTTGAGTGACCAGGCGCCGTTCGGGTCCAGGGTGATGCGTGCGTCGGGGAAGCGCTCGGCCAGGGCCGTGACCGCTTCGATTTCTTCGGCGCCGCGCAACACGCCGCCCTTGAGCTTGAAGTCGTTGAAGCCGTACTTGGCCTGGGCGGCTTCGGCCAGGCGCACGATGGCGTCCGGGGTCAGGGCCGGTTCATGGCGCAGGCGGCACCAATCGTCACCATCGGCTTCGCTGCGGTAGGCCAGGTCGGTCTGCTGGCGGTCGCCGATGTAGAACAGGTAGCCGAGCATCTTCACCGCGTCGCGCTGCTGGCCTTCGCCGAGCAGGGCGGCCACCGGCACTTCAAGGAACTGGCCGAGCAGATCGAGCAGCGCCGCTTCCATCGCGGTGACGGCGTGGATGGTGATGCGCAGGTCGAACGTCTGCAGGCCGCGGCCACCGCTGTCGCGGGCGGCAAAGGTGCGGCGCATGGCATTGAGAATGCTCTGGTATGCGCCGATCGGCTTGCCGATCACCAGGCTGCGCGCGTCTTCCAGGGTTTCGCGGATGCGTTCGCCGCCCGGTACTTCGCCCACGCCGATGTGCCCGGCGCTGTCCTTGAGAATCACGATATTGCGCGTGAAAAACGGCCCGTGGGCGCCGCTGAGGTTGAGCAGCATGCTGTCGTGGCCGGCCACCGGGATCACTTGCAGGTGGGTGACGATGGGGGCATGGCTGGCGTGGTGCTGGTGTTCTGTATTCATCAAAACGCTTCCTTATTTGCTCAAGACGGGGGCGGGGTGCAGCACGCTCGGGCTCTGGGCGCCGGGCCGGGTCTTGGCGAAGAACACCAGGATCGCCGCGAGGATCGAGGTGCCGGCCAGCCCATACAAACCACCCTGGATCGACCCGGTGGTCTGCTCCAGAAAGCCGAAGGTGGTGGGCGCGACAAACCCGCCGAGGTTGCCGATGGAGTTGATCAGCGCGATCACCGCCGCGGCGATGCGCGCATCGAGGTAGCCCTGGGGGATCGGCCAGAACAGCGACGATGCCGACTTGAACCCGATCGCCGCAAAACAGATGGCGACAAAGGCAAAGATCGGCCCGCCGGTGGTGGAGAAAAACATTCCCGCCGCGGCAATCAACAGCGCCGTGGCCACCCACGCCTGTTGGTGCTTGTACTTGCCGGCCAGGGCCGCGAACGAATACATGGCGATGATCGAAATCAGCCAGGGAATGGAATTGTAGAAACCCACCTGGATGTCACTCAGGTCGCCCATCTTCTTGATGATGCTCGGCAGCCAGAACGTGGCGGCGTAGATGGTCAGTTGGATGCAGAAATACAGGGCGCAGAACAGCATGATCTGGCGGTCCTTGAGCAGCGTGCCCAGGCTCGGCTTGACCGTGGTGGCGGCGTCACGCTCGCGTTGTTCGCGCTCGATCTCGCCCACCAGCGCGTCCTGTTCGGCGCGGCTGAGCCACTTGGCGTCATGGGGTTTGGAGTCGAGCCAGAACCACACGAAAAAGCACAACAGCACCGAGGCCATGCCTTCGATGATGTACATCCATTGCCAGCCGTGCAGGCCCAGCCCGCTGATTTGCAGCAGCACGCCGGACAGCGGGCCGGAGATCAGCGAGGCCAGGGCCGAGCCGCTGAGGAAGATCGCAATCGCCTTGCCGCGCTCCACCCCGGGCAGCCAGCGGGTGAAGTAGTAGATCACCCCCGGAAAGAACCCGGCCTCGGCCACGCCCAGCAGAAAACGCAGGATATAGAAGTGGGTTTCGTTCTGGATAAAGGCCATCAGCGTCGCGGTGATGCCCCAGGTGAACATGATGCGGGTCAGCCAGATACGCGCGCCGACTTTTTGCAGCAGCAGGTTGGAGGGCACTTCGAACAACGCATAACCGATGAAGAACAAGCCGGCGCCGAAACCGTAAGCGGCCGCGCCGATGCCCAGGTCGTGTTCCATGTGGGTGCGGACAAAGCCGATGTTGACGCGGTCGATGTAGTTGACGATGAACATGATCACGAACAGTGGCAGCACATGCTGCTTCACTTTCTTGATCGCGCGGGCCAGGACGGGGTCGAGGGCAGGCGCAGCTGTCGCAGGGTTGGAAGAGGTCACGGGGTAGAACTCCCACGGATTATTGTTGTGCGGGGATGGGTTCAGGGCTGCCGGGGGTGCCTGGCAGCTTGATAGACATCATACAACTGCTTTTTTCCGCGTCGCAACGTAAATTTTGGCTGTACGAGCACGCGACAGGGCTGGCGTACCTGTTTGCAGGCGCCATAGCGCATAAAATCAATCGCGCCGATACAATCGCAGGCAAATCGGCTCCCGTGAAAACGCGGCGCAGTTGTGGCGGAATTTGTTTGTTGTCATACAAGTAGGTGGTGCAAGGGGATGTTAGTATTGACCGGGCCCAACCGATGGAATGACCGATGCACAACCACACCCCCCGCAAGCGCTCCCAGGGCCTGGCCCATGACATCGTGACCACGCTGACCCAGCGCATTCTCCTCGGCCAACTGGCGCCGGGCGAGAAGCTGCCCTCCGAGTCGGCCATCGTCGGCGAGTACGGTGTCAGTCGCACGGTGGTGCGTGAGGCGCTGTCGAAGTTGCAGGCGGCAGGGCTGGTGGAAACCCGGCACGGGGTGGGCACCTTTGTGCTGGCGCGGGACCAGCGCCAGGGCCTGCACCTGAACCACGACACTGCCGTCAGCGTGCGCGGCATCCTCGAGTTGCGCCTGGGCCTGGAAACCCAGGCCGCCGCCCTGGCCGCGCTGCGCCGCAGCGAGGTGCAGTTGCAGCACATGCGCGAGGCCCTCGACGACTACCAGGCCTCGCTGGCCAACAACGACAGCAGCGTCGAACCCGACGTGCGCTTCCATCAGTTGATTGCCCAGGCCACCGGCAACACCTACTTCACCGATGTGATCCAGCACCTGGGCAACTCGGTGATCCCGCGCACGCGCATCAACGCCGAAGAGCGCGGCGATACCGACCTGATGAAACTCGGCCAGTTGGCCAACCTGGAACACGAGGCGATCCTCAACGCCATCCGTCGCCAGGACCCCGACGCCGCCCGCGCCGCCATGTTGTTGCACCTGAGCAACAGCCTGGAACGCATGACCGGCGAGTAGCAGGGGCATTTTCTTCAATACCCGGCTCGCCGGGGTGTTTACCGTGGCCCCTGTTCATCACCACAACAGGGAACCGCAATGAGCTTGATCCTTTCCATGGCCGCCTTCGCGTTGGCCACCTCCATCACACCGGGCCCGGTGAATGTGGTCGCCCTCAGTTCGGGCGCGCGCTTCGGTTTTGTCGCCAGCCAGAAACATGTGTTCGGTGCCGCCACCGGCTTCACGCTGTTGCTGGTGCTGATCGGCCTGGGGCTGCATGAAGTGCTGCTGCGCTGGCCCATTCTGACCCAGTTGATCCAGTGGGGCGGGGTCGCCTTCCTGCTGTACATGGCCTGGAAACTTGCGGTGGACGATGGCCGGCTGGACGCCGAAGGCACCGCAACGGCGCCGTCGATGCTCTACGGCGCGATCATGCAATGGCTGAACCCCAAAGCCTGGCTGGCCTGCGTGGCGGGGATGGGGTTGTTTGTCGCGGATGGCGACGCCCGGCAAGTGTGGCTGTTTGCGGCGCTCTACCTGGTGATCTGCTACCTGTCGGTAGCCTGCTGGGCCTACGCCGGCACGTTTTTGCGCCGTTACCTCGGCAACGCGCAGGGCGTGCGGGTGTTCAACCGTTCGATGGCCGCGTTGCTGGTGGCCAGTGTGGGTTATTTGCTGATGGCTTGAGCAAGTCGCGGTACTGCCCCGGCGTGGCGGCGAAGTGCAGCTTGAAGGTGCGCTGGAAGTGCGCCTGGTCGGCAAAGCCGGCGGCCAGGGCGACGTCGGCAATCAGTTCGCCGTTGCGCAATTGGGTGCGGGCGAACTGGATGCGCCGGTTCACCAGAAACGCATGGGGCGTCAAGCCGTAATACTGCTTGAAGGCGCGGATCAGATAAGACGGCGACAGCTCGGCCGCCAGGCAGATGTCTTCGAGTTTCAAGGCCTGGGTGCAGTGTTCGCGGATGTACTCGGCGGCGCGTTCCAGCTTGTGATTGACCTCCCGCACCGGCGTGTTCGAAGGGTTAAGGCGCTGCTGCACCTCACTGAAATAACTCACCAGCATGCTCTGTTTTTGCAGGAGTTCGGCGTGCTCATCCAACAGCGTCCGGTACAGCTCGATCAGGCCGTTGTACAGCACCGGGTCGCGGGTATAGGGCGTATTGAACGGTCGATAACCCTGGTCGGTGCTGAAGCCCAACTGGTATTGCAGGTCCGTCAGCCAGGGCGTGTCGAGGTAGAGCATGTGATACGACCAGGGTTGGTCGTGGATCGGGTTGCACGCATGCACATCGCCGGGGTTCATCAGCACCACCGTGCCGGCGCTGATCTGGAAGGTGTCCGCGCCGTAGTGGTAATAGCTGCGCCCGGTGGTGATCGCGCCGATGGAGAAATGCTCGTGGGCGTGGCGGGTGTAGGTGACCTTGCGCCCATCGGCGATGGTCCGCGCTTCGATGAACGGCAAGCGCTCGTCGCGCCAGAAGCGCGGCGCTTGCGCGGGGTGAGTGGCGGTGTTCAGCGACATGGCGGCGGCTCCATCCCTCGGGAGATCGAGGGAGGATCATTGCACAGACTGCCGGGGCCGTCAGCCTAGAAGTCCCATTTAGTCGCCAGTTGCAGGCTGCGCGGTTCGCCGTAGAACCCGGTGCCGAAGTTGCCCAGGCCCGTGTAGTACTTTTTATCGAACAGGTTCTTCACGTTCAGCGTGGTGCTCAGGTGCTCGTTGAAGCGGTAGCGGGCCATCAGGTCGACCAGGTAGTAACTGTCCTGGGTGATGCGTGCGTTCTGGCCGAAGTTGACCGTGTCGTTCGGGTCGGGTTGGAACACGTTGCCGAAGAACTCGCTCTGCCAATTCACGCCGCCGCCCACGGTGACATGCTCCAGCGCGCCGGGCAGGCGATAGCTACTGAACAGGCGCACCACCTGCTGCGGCGTGGTGGTTTGCAGCACCGAGCTGTACACATAACCGTTGTTGGCATCGCGGGTGTGCTGGTAGGTGTAGCCGGCCGAGATGTTCCAGCCGTCCAGCACTTCACCCGACAGTTGCGCCTCGAAGCCCTTGGTGGTGGCGCCGGCAATCGGGCGGTACACCGAATCGGTCTCAAAGCCCGACACGTACTCGGCGACATTGTCCTGCTCGATGCGGAACGCGGCAAAACTGGCATTCAGGCGGCCGTCGTAGAACGCTGCCTTGAGCCCGGCTTCATAGGTGGCGCCTTCGATCGGGTCGAGCAGTTTGCGGTCGGCGTCCTTGCTGCTTTGCGGTCGGTAGATCTGGGTGTAGCTGGTGTACACCGACCAGGTGTCGTTGAGGTCGTAGACGATCCCGGCATACGGCGTGACCACGCCGCTCTGGCGGTAGGTGGTGCGGTTGTCGGCCTTGGTCGGGTCATAGAAATCGGTGGTGTCGGTGCCGCTGAACGTGCTGACGCGCGTGCCGAGGATCACTGACAAATCGTCCGTGGGTTTCAAGCGCGTGGCTAGGTAGGCGCCGGTCTGGCGTTGCACGATATCGTTCTGGCCGCTGCGCGGGATATCCGGTTTGGCGTACTCGCCATGCCAGTCGAAAATGCTGCCGCCCACGGCGGGGTAAATCGAACCGTAGACCGGCACGTCCTGCTTCGAGCGGGTAGCCATAAAGCCCATGATCAGCTCGTGCTCGCGGCCAAACAGGTTGAACGGCCCGCTGAGATTGACGTCCAGGGTGTTCTGTAACTGGTCGCCCTTGTATTTGCCCATGAACATGTACATGCCGTCGCCGCTGACCGGGTCCGGGTTGCCGCCGCTGGCGGAGGCGAGCAGGGTGTCGTGCTGACTGCGCTTGCGGTCGAGGCTGACCTTGAGCGACCAGTCGTTCGCCAACTGCTGTTGCACCGAGGCGAACAGCGTCTGGTTCTGGAAGTCGCGGCGGCTCCAGTCGGCCGCCGGGTTGAACGAGCGCGAGAAGTGCGTGCGCGAGCCGTCGCTGAAGAACATCGGGAAACCGGTCCAGCTGGCGCCACGGGAGCGGGTGTCTTGCTGGTCGATACCGAAGGTCAGCAGGGTGTCGGGCGTAAGGTCCGCTTCAAGGATGCCGTAGCCGATGTCCTTGGTGTGCTGGTAGTGATCGAGATACGACTGGCGGTCCTGATACACGCCGACAAAGCGTCCGCGCAGATTGCCCGACTCGGTCAAGGGGCCGGAAATATCGCCTTCGGTGCGGTAGTTGTCCCAGGAGCCGAACGTCTGGGTGACCGAGGCCTTGAATTCCCGCGTGGGCTTTTTGCGGATCAGGTTGACCGTGGCCGACGGGTCGCCGGAACCGCTGAGCAGGCCGGCCGAGCCCTTGATGATTTCCAGGTGGTCGTACACTGCCATGTCGGTGCTGGTGGTGCCGTAGTCGTACACGCCGTCATAGGTGGCGTTGACGCCGTCGTACTGGAAATTGGTGATCGGCAGGCCACGGCTGGAGAACTCCCAGCGTTCGCTGTCGTAGTTCTGCACGCTCACGCCGGGGGCGCGGCGCAGGGTGTCGGCGATGCTGTTGGAGCCCTGATCGTCCATCTGCTGGCGGGTGATCACCGTGACCGACTGCGGGGTGTCGCGCATCGACAGCGGCAGGCCGGTGGCCGAGGCCATGACACCGGTAGTGTAGGCATGGGTGTCTTCGGTGATAGCGCCCAGGCCCTGGCCGGAAATCGTCGTGGCGCCCAGCTCCAGCGCGCCGCTGTGGGCGGGGATCAGCTCCAGCACGTAACCGTTGTTGCCTTGGGGCAGCGCCTGCAAACCGCTGCCCTGCAACAGGTGCTGCAAACCGCTGGTCGGAGTGTAGCTGCCGTTCAGGCCGGGGCTGGTTTTACCGGCGGCGAGGCTGTTATGGCCGGCGATGAACATTCCGGACTGTTCGGCGAAGCTGTTCAGCACGGCGACCAGGGCGCCGCCCGCGATGCGATAACTGCGCGCGGCTTCCTGGGTCGAGGTCGGCTCGGCGGCGTACAGCGTCGGTGCGCCGAGGCAAAGCAGGGAGGTGGCCAGCGCCAGTGGGCGCAGCGCGAAGCGAGCAGGTTGCGGCATGGAGGTGTCCCTTTGGATCAAGTCGATCGGCGAGTTGAAAGCGTCTGCAGGGTTAACCGAACGAGTGTCGAAAAAGGGAACTGGCGGGTGAAATTTTTTACTGCGGCCCCACGCTGACCCACCACGGCATCGGCCGCTCGACCCGAATCGGCAGCGCGGCTTGCAGCAGGTGCAGGGCCTGGTCGCTGTCCTTGAGCGGGAACGAACCCATCACCGGCAACTGCGCCACGGCCGGGTCGCAGCCCAGGTGGCCGGGGCTATAGCGGTTGAGTTCGGCGATCAACTCGCCGAGCGGCAGGTTGTCCGCCAGCAGCACGCCACGGCTCCAGGCTTCACGGGCCGGGGAGGCGACGCTGGCGGTGTTGAAGTGGTTGCGGGTAAACGTCAGCTGTTGGCCGGTGTCGACAATCCGTGGGTGCGGGTTGAGCGTACTCACCCGCACCCGGCCCTTGAATACCGTGAGCTGGGTATGCTCATCACCTTGCACCACGCTGAAGCGCGTGCCCAGCGCCTGCAGCCGGCCTTGTTCGGTGTCCACCAGGAACGGACGGTTGGGGTCCTTGGCGGTGTCGATCAACACTTCGCCAAAACGCAGGCGCAGCAAGCGTTGCGCGGCATCGAAGCGCACATCCAGCGCGCTCTGTGTGTTCAGCCACACGTGGCTGCCATCGGTCAGCAGCGCGTCGCGGGTCTCGCCGTTGGCGGTCGCATAGTCGGCACTCCAGCCGCTTGCCAGGCGGGGCAGGGGGCTGTGGCGCCAGGTGCCCCAGGCCAGTGTCGAGCCGACACCCAGCACCAGCAGGGTCTTGAGCGTCTGGCGCCGCGAGCTGCGCAAGGCCCGGCTGGCGCCATGGGGTTGCTCCAGCAACGGCGCAAAACGCTGGCTGACGCGCTGCACGTACTGCCAGGCCGCCAGGTGCTCGGGGCTTTGCGCGATCCAGGTTTGCCAGCGCAACTGTTCGAGCGCACCGCCTGGGGCCTGCAGGCGCACGTACCAGTGCGCAGCCTGCTCCAGGCTGGCGTGGCTGAGCTGGCCGGGGCGGCTCATTGCACCAGCATCCCGTCGAGTTCGGCTTCCAGAATCGCGCAGTGCAGCAGGGCCTGGGCCATGTACTTCTTGACCATGCGCTCGCACACGCCAAGCTGTACGGCGATCTGCTTGTAGGGCAGGCCGTGCAAGTGCGCGAGTAAAAAGGCCTCGCTGACCTTCTTCGGCAGGCGCGCGAGCATCGTGTCCACTTCGTAGAGGGTTTCGACGATGATCGCCCGTTGCTCCGGCGACGGCTGCCGCGCTTCCGGGCGCTCGGCCAGGGTTTGCAGCCAGGCGCGTTCCAGTTGGCGGCGGCGCCAGTGGTCGATGCACAGGCCACGGGCGATGGTGGCCAGGTAGGAGCGTTGGCCGACGTGATCGGTTTCGGCCAACGGGCGGCCGAGGATGCGGATAAACGTGTCGTGGGCCAGGTCGGCGGCATCCCAGCGGTCGTTCAGGCGCCGCCGCAGCAGGCCGAGCAGCCAGCTGTGGTGGGTGCCATAGAGGTGGGTGAAGGAGGTCGACACACTGTCCATCCAGCGCAAAGGCTTTGGCGTAAATAAGAATTGGTCGCGATTAAACCAAAGCGTCGGGTTGTGCGCAAATGATATTGGTTTGCTTTTGGGAGGCTGTATCGATGGATTGAAGAAATCAGCTCGAGCATCAAGAACCTGGATACCCAGGCCATCATCTATTCACCCGTCGGTACCGGCACGTTGATCTCCAACGAGTGAACGCCTGAATCTCACAGCTGTTTCGACAGAAACACCCGGCTGTTGCCCTCGGGTTCACAGGCGATTTCGCCAAACCGCACCCAGCCGTTCTTCTCATAGAACCCCGGCGCCTGGAAGCTGATGGTGTAGAGCACGGCATTGCGACAACCGCGGCGTCGGGCTTCGTCTTCGAAGGCGCGCAGCAATCGGCTGCCGATGCCGGAACCGCGCAGGGTCTCGGGCAAGTGGAAGAGGTCGAGGAAGGCCATGCCGAATGCGCTCCGGCCGGTGATGCCGCCGAGCACCTGCTGGGTGTGCGGGTCTTTGACCAGCACGCTCAGCGGGCGCCGGTCATGGTAGCCGGTGGCTTGTTCGTTGAACGCCGCCAGGCCGTTGCCGAGGATGCGTTCGGCGTCGGGGTTGGGCTGGTCGCTGATTTCAATGAGGGGAGGCTGCATCGCGCTGGATTCCTTGTGGCCCGTTGTCCGACAAGCGTCTAGACAGTTCTTTATACGATTGAGTGTGGGCGTGATCAGGGTTTTTCGACCAATAAAGCGCGTACCTCCTCTTCCTGCAACTGCTTTTCCCTGGCTTCCTGGCGCGCCTGCTCCTCGGCGCGTTGCTTGGCCTCCCGGCGGAACTGGTCGACGGATAAGTTTCGGAGGTGCTCGATGTCCTGCTCAGTGGCACCGAATGCAACCGGCACCATGGTCATCAACGGGGCTGCGATCAAAGAGGAGGTCAACAAGCGGCTGATACGTGCCCTGGACATCAAAGCAGTCCGAGTCAATTCGTGGTGCCTTGTTGGGCGCTGCAACAGGGATAAGTTCCCAGGGTGGCTATTAAAAGGCCATTACCATCTCGTGCCACGCCATCCCGCCATGATCCGACGCCGACGGCTGCACATAGCGGTAGCCCAGGCGCGTGTACAACGCCACATGGCGGTCCTTGCACATCAAGTGAATCGTCTGCTTGCCCAGCGCGCGCATGCGCTGCACAAACTCGCGCATCAACGCGGTGGAATAGCCCTTGCCCTGGTGCGTCGGGGCGACCACCACCGACATGATCACCACATTCGGCGCCTCGGCCGCATGGCCGACCAACTCCTTGAACGCCTCATCCGACATCACCACCTTGTGGGCGCAGCCGCTGTTGATGAAGCCCACCACCTCGCCATCGGCCTCCAGGATCAAAAAGCCTTGCGGGTATTGGGCAATGCGCGTGGCGATCTTTTCCAGGGTCGCGGCTTCGTCGCCTTCGTAGGCAGTGGTTTCAATGTCGAAGCAATGGGCGGCGTCGCTGGGGAGGGCGTTGCGAAAGGAGAGGGCGGGCATGCGGTTTCCTCGGGGGGGAAGTGAAAGGCCACATGATAGCCGGGTGTCTATAGCGCCGCCATTGTGGCCTCTGGGTCGACCAGGATGTTCGGCCAGCGTGGTTCAACGGGGCCAAGTGACGGGGCTTGATGACCGAGCCACTTCTGGAGGCCGGTCTCGGTCAACTGTGGGAGCTGTCGAGCCCCAGCGAGGCTGCGATGGCGGCGGTACAAACACCATCAAATCCACTTCCCCCGCCAACTTCCAGTTCACCAGAAACCAGAAAACCCGCCAAAGCGGGTTTCCTCAGCACTTACATCACGTCAACTCACCGCAGGCGAATCAAACCCACGCCGCTCCATCACCGTAAACACATCCGCCACATCCTGGACCATGATCCGGGCGGTGTTGGCGACGGTATTGATGTCGTGCTCGGCATAGTCGGACACTTTGGAACAGGCCATCAGGTGCAGGTAGGCGAGCGCGGCATTGAGGCGCTCGCTGGCGCAGGCGTGCAACTCGCTGAGCGGGGCGTCGCTGTCGATCAGCAGGACCGGGTAGTCGGTTGCGGTTTGGGACATGGGGGTGAAGCGGCGGGGCGGATTTTGATTGGTCATGAGGTTCGATTCTATTTGGGTAAAAAGAATCACCACCTTGCTGCTGCGAAACAGATTGGGTGGCAACTGTGCGCGGGTTCGCAGACCAGGAAGAATCACCCCCGGCAGACCCGAAGGTCTCCCACGCACAGCCGCCATAAACGAGGCGCAGACGGACACCGCCTGAGGGTCTGATGACTGTGCAGGTTGATTCTATTGTGTAGGGCTGCGAAACCCTGTCGCCGACCAATGCCAGCGACGGGGCGAACTATAAGGTGCGGTTAATCGAGGCGCAACCGACAGGCTGTTTCAAACTCCACCCACCAGCGTCCCCTCCGCCATCCGCCGCTTATACGCACTGTCCCGACTCGCCAACCAGAAATACAACGGCGACGTCACCACCAACCCCACCACCCACGACAAATCCGCGCCGTTGATGTGCTGCGAAATCGGCCCCACGTACAGTGGCGTGTTCATGAACGGAATCTGCACCGCGATCCCCACCGCATAGGCCAGCAGCGCCTGGGGGTTGTAGCGCCCGTAGATCCCGCCGTCCACGCGGAAGATCGATGCAATGTCGTACTTGCCTTTATGGATCGCGTAGAAGTCGATCAGGTTGATCGCCGTCCACGGCACCAGTACCACCAGCAGCACCAGGACCATGTCGACGAAGTGGCCGATAAAGTCTTTCGAGGCGAATACCGCGGCCACCGAACAGGCCGCGAGTACGATGATCGAGATCACGGCGCGGCTTTTTGCGGTGGGGATCCAGCGGTAGGCGAAGGTCTGCACCAGGGTGATGATCGACAGCACCGCGCCGTACAGATTGAGGGCGTTGTGGCTGATCACGCTGAGCAAGAACAGCACCAGCATCAACGGGCCGATGGCGCCGGTGGCGAGTTTGACCGCGTCCATGGTGTCCATGCCCACCGGGGTGGCGAGCACCGCGACGGCGCCGAAGATGAACGACAGGCTCGAACCCAGCGCCGAGCCCAGGTAGGTGGTCCAGAAGGTCGACGCGACGGGTACGTCGGCCGGCAGGTAGCGCGAATAGTCGGAGACGTAGGGCGCGAACGCGATCTGCCACAGCGCCGCCAGGGACACGGTGGCCAGCCAGCCGGAGAGGTTGAAGCTGCCGCGGGTCAGAAAGTCGCTGGTCTGTATATGGCTGAAGATGTAGCCGAAACCCAGCACGATCCCCGCGCCCAGTACCCAGGTGCCGATGCGGTTGAGTACGTGGATGAAGCGGTAGCCGATGATGCCGATGATCCCGGAACCGATGGCGCCGATCACGATGCCCACCGGCACGGGCACGCTGTCGACCACACCGTGCAGGGATTTACCGGCCAGCACGATGTTGGAGGCGAAGAAGCCGATGTACATCACCCCGGCGATCACCACCACCAGCAACGCGCCGAGGGAGCCGAATTGTGCGCGGCTCTGGATCATTTGCGGGATGCCCATCTGCGGGCCCTGGGCCGAGTGCAATGCCATCAGCACGCCGCCGACCAGGTGGCCGAGGAGGATGGCGACGATGCCCCAGATCAGGTTGAGGTGGAACAGTTGCACGCCCAGCGCACCCGTGACGATCGGCAACGGCGCGATGTTGCCGCCGAACCACAGGGTGAACAGGTCTCTTACCTTTCCGTGGCGATCTTCCGGGGGCACGTATCCAATCGTGTGTTTTTCGATAAGCGGGGCGCTGGATGTTGCAGTGGTAACCATGACGAGCTCCAAGGCAAGGTGAGTACGTTGACGTACTTCGCTGTGCGCCGCTCAGCGGCGCTTTGTTGTTGGAGCGATCATCTGCAATGGGGGCGGGGAGGTAAATTAGTAAGTTTGTTGCTATAGACCTTAAAAAAAGTATCTCGCGTGGCCACGCGCTCCGGTATGTTGCCCGCTTGTGTCCTGGGGCGAAGTCCCACATTTGCGGAGGGCCCGATGGCTGCCTATAACCTGCGCCAGCTCAGATATTTCGTCACCACGGCCGAGTGCGGCAGCGTCGCCGAGGCGTCGCGCAAGCTGTATATCGCGCAACCGTCGGTGTCCACCGCGATCAAGCAACTGGAAGACAGCTTTGGCGTGCAGCTGTTTATCCGCCATCACGCCCAGGGCGTGTCGCTCACCCCCAGCGGCGCGCGCTTTTATCGCAAGGCGCTGGAGCTGCTGCGGGTGGCCCACGAGTTCGAGCAGAATGCGCTGGCCGACAATGACGTGGTGGCGGGGCAGATCGATATCGGCTGCTTTGAAACCGTCGCGCCGCTGTACCTGCCGCGTTTGATCGCCGGTTTCAAGGCGCGCTGGCCGGGGGTGGAAATCCGCATGCGCGATGGCGAGCAGCAGGAGTTGGTGCAGGCGCTGACGGCCGGCAGTATCGACGTGGCGATGCTGTTCGAGCATGACCTGGGCGCGACCATCGAGACCACGCCGTTGATGCCGCCGCAGCAGCCGTATGCGCTGTTGCCGGCCGATCACCGCTTTGCGCAGCAGGCCAAGGTGTCGCTCGCGGACCTGGTGCTGGAGCCGATGATCCTGCTGGATGTACTGCCGAGCCGCACGTACTTCGTGAGCATCTTTGAAGAGCGCGGCTTGACGCCGAACATCGTGTTCAGCTCGCCGTCGATCGAGATGGTGCGGGGCATGGTGGGGCGCGGGTTTGGCTTTTCGATCCTGGTGACCAGGCCGTTTACCGAGTACACCTATGACGGCCAGAAAGTCGTGTGCCTGCCGCTGGCAGAAACCGTCACCGGCTCGGGCTTGTCGGCCGTGTGGTTGCGCCGCGCACCGTTGACCAAGCCGGTGCAGTTGTTCGTCGATTACTGCCGCGAGGAACTGGCGCGTTTGCTCGCCTGATCGGCGCGCTCAAGCCTGGGCCAACAACGCATCGGCCCGGCTGTCCTGGGTCACGCAGGCGTCAACTCTGATCGGCGCTGGGATTACTCCTCGGGCCCGACATTCCGGATGTTCAGTTGCTTCAACCGTGCGTCGAGTTGTGTGCCGAAGTTGTTGACCGCCTTCAAGTGCCCCGGGCTGTAAGTGTCATCCGGACGGTCCGGGCGGAAGTGGACGGACAGCGGCACCACGTTGCCCGGCGGGTTCAAGTTGTTATCGAGGTAGGGCCTGCCGTGGCTCGGGTTCAGATCCTTGATGCCGTTAGCTTCTGCCACGTCAAAAAAGGCATCTAGCGTGCGGTATGCATCCTCTTCTCTTACGGCCATGCGTATGCTTTCCCTGTCAGGTACACCCGCTTCGGGGCGCTGACGCAACTCTTCAGGCGGCGCAGCGTTGAGCGGGTTGTTCAACGGCGAGTGCGGTGGAATTCCTATCATGGTCAATACTCAAAGGCTGTTGAAGTGAAAACGGCTATTAGCCGTTTTCCTATGTGGGCCGCCTTCAAGTACGGTTCCATCAGCTGCGGGTAGCGATTGATGCAGGGTATGTCGCCGGCACAGCCGAGGGCCGTCAACGCAGCGCGTTCAGCATGCTGTGCAACATCTGATCGCACTGTGCCAACTGCGCCACACTCACAAACTCGTCCGGCTTATGCCCCTGGTCCATGCTGCCGGGCCCGCACACCACCGTGGGAATGCCCACCGCGTCGAACAACCCGCCCTCGGTGCCGAACGCTACCGTGCCGAACGCCCGCGAGCCGCAAAATGCCGCGATCAACTCGGCCGCCTCGCTATGTTGATCGGTCATCAGCCCCGGATACGCCGACAGCTCGGTAAAGCGAATTGCACTCTGCGCGCTCACCGCCTGCATGCGCGGCAATACCTGCTGCTCGGCGTAGGCGCGCAATTCATCCGCCACCGCTTGTGGGGCCTGGCCCGGCAGCGCGCGGACCTCAAAATCAAACCGGCAGTCGGCGGGCACGATGTTCAGCGCCTTGCCCCCGCCAATCACCCCGGTTTGCACTGTACTGAACGGCGGATCAAAGCGCGCATCCTGCTTATCGCGCAGCCGTTGGCCGATGCGTCCCAGTTCGCCGATCAATTCGGCGGCATGCTCGATCGCATTCACGCCATGGGGCGCATACGCCGAATGACAGGCCGCGCCATGCACATCGCAGCGCATCGCCAGCTTGCCTTTATGGCCGAGCACCGGTTTGAGTTCGGTCGGTTCACCGATGATGCACAGCATCGGCTTCACCGGCCGCTGCGCCAGTACGCTGAGCAACGAGCGCACGCCCAGGCAACCGACTTCCTCGTCGTAGGAGAGGGCGATATGCACCGGCCGGCGCAACGTCGCCGCGACCAGCGCCGGCACCAGGGCCAGCACACAGGCGATGTAGCCCTTCATGTCCGCAGTGCCCCGGCCGAACAGCCGGCCGTCGCGTTCGGTCAGTTCAAACGGCGGCATGCTCCACGGCTGCCCATCCACCGGCACGACATCGGTATGCCCGGACAGCACAATCCCGGGCACCTCCACCGGGCCGATGCTGGCAAACAGGTTGGCCTTGGTGCGGGCTTCGTTGTAGATCAGTTCGCTGGCCACGCCGTGACTCGCCAGGTAATCGCGCACAAAGGCGATCAACTGCAGGTTGGACTCGCGGCTGGTGGTATCGAACCCCACCAGCGTCTGCAGCAATGCGCGGCTGCGGCTCATCGCTCGTCCCCGGCGACGCCATAGCCGGGCGCGTGGTCGGGGGCCAGGGCGCGGTCGATGTAGGCCTGCACTTGTGGGCGATAGGCATCCCACAGCGTGTGCAGTTGGCCGATCGGGTTGGCGTCGGCCCAATCCACCCGCAGGTCGATGATCGGCCAGGTCAGCTCGCCCACCACCTGCAACGCGGCCGAATGCACCGGACCGGCTTCGCCACCGGCGGCGATGGCGGCATGCATCGCCGCCAAGAGTCGCTCGGCCAGTTGGCCTTCGCCTTGCTCGAAGGCCTGGACCATCGCCTCGATCACTGCGCGGTCGGCGAGCATATTGCCGGCCGCGACGCACTGTTCGCCCGACACCGCGTGGTGCTTGCCGAGGGTTTGGCTGCCGCTGAAATGCACGCTGCGGCCCAGGTGATCGATCGCGGTCAGTTGGCGGTATTGGCTGTAGCCGTTGCGGGTCAGCGCCTGGTCGATTGCGGCGGCGGGGGCCAGGCCTTGTTGCAGCAGGTCGAGCACGTCCGGGCCGAGGGCCGGCAGCGTGATGTTCTGGGTCGCGACCGCACCGACACCCGGCCGCAGCCAGGGGCAGCGTGCGCCGACGGCGATGCTCGAAGAGCTGATGGCGATGCCCAGTTGGCCGGTGTCGGCGCAACGGCCGACGATTGAAAAGGTCATGTACGGCTCCTTACTCGGGAATCACGGCGATCACATCGATTTCCATCAGCCACTGCGGCTGGCCCAGGGCCGATACCACCAGCCCGGTGGAAATCGGGAACACGCCCTTGAGCCATTTGCCGACTTCCTGGTACACCGGCTCGCGGTAGCGCGGGTCGATCAGGTAGGTGGTGGTCTTGACGATATGGCTGAGGTCGCTGCCGGCTTCTTCCAGCAGTTGCTTGACGTTGCGCATGGCCTGCTCGGCCTGGGCACGCGGGTCGCCGAGGCCCACCAGGTTGCCGTCGAAATCGCTGCCGACCTGGCCGCGCACATACACGGTGTTGCCGGCGCGCACGGCCTGGCACAGGTCATTGTCCAGGCTCTGGTTGGGGTAGGTTTGTTTAGTGTTGAACATGCGGATGCGCGTGTGGGTAGGCATCAAAAAACTCCGGGAAAGATGATCAGGCGCTGACAGGGGACGGGCGCACGAGCGGGGCCGCGACGCGATATTCGAGGTACTGACGCTGGGTGGCGATATGGTCGGCGAGGTATTTGGCGTCATGCCACACGCCCCAGATAAACGACGAGCCACGGCGCGACTGCCAGGGCAAACCGAGGAAGTAGATGCCGGCCTCGCTGGACACGCCGCGCTGGTGCTGTGGCTTGCCGGCGGCGTCGAACGCATCGACCTTCAGCCAGCCGTAATCCACGGCAAAGCCGGTGGCCCAGATGATCGAGGTGATGCCGGCGCGGGCCAGGTCCAGTTGCAGGATCGGCTGTTTCACGCACTCGGCATCGGCGAAGATGCGCCGGGCTTCGGGCTCCACGGGCAGGTCGAGGCCGTTGCGTTCGATATACGCATCCGCCGCGTCCAGCAGGGCCAGGTAGTTTTCGTCGCCGCGTGCGAGGTTCTCCAGCAGGGTGGGTTGGAAGGTGGCCACGCCGCCATGGAAAGACTCGGTGGGCCCGACCAGGGTCATGCCGCGCAGGGCCAACTCGCGGAAGTCGATGGTCTTGCCGCCGTGGGCGCCGCTCACGGCAATGGTCACGTGTTCGCGGCCGGGCTTGATCGCGGCCTGGTCCCATTCGCCCAGCACACCGAGCCACCAGCAGAAATCACGCTGGCGATAGGCGCGCGGCGGGCGGTCGTGGGCGCCGACCGACAAGTAAACCTGACGGCCGCTGCGCTGCAGTTCATCGGCGATCTGCACCCCCGACGAGCCGGCACCCACCACCAGCACCGCGCCTTGGGGCAGTTGGCCGGGGTTGCGATAGTCGGCGGAATGGATCTGATGCAGCGCTGTGTCTGTCGGCGCGATCGCCGGGATCACCGGCGTCTGGAACGGCCCGGTCGCCGCCACCACGCGGTTGGCTTCGATCACGCCGTCGCTGGTGTGTACGGTAAAACCGGGGCGGCCGACATTGCGCAGCACCGAGGTGACTTCCACGCCGGTGCGGATCGGCGCATTGAACTGGCGTGCATAGGCTTCGAAGTAATCCGCCACGCGCTCTTTCGGCGCGAAGGCATCCGGGGCGAGCCCTTCGAAGGCGAGGCCGGGAAAGCGGTCGTGCCAGGCCGGCCCGTTGGCCACCAACGAATCCCAGCGGCTGCTGCGCCAGCGCTCGGCGATCCGGCTGCGTTCCAGCACCAGGTGCGGCACGCCGTGCTTGCTCAAATGCTCGCTCATGGCCACGCCGGCCTGGCCGGCGCCTACCACCAGGGTGTCTGTTTGGGTGATTGCTTGCGTCATGTGTCTGTCCTTGCGTAATGCAGTTGGATTCAGCTTGGGCATGACTTCAAGGTAGGGGGCGGGCGGTTTTTAATAAAATATTATTAAGCTGGGAAGTGAGCATAAATATCGGATGCAAAGGGCCTCGGCAGGCGATGGCAAGGCGATGCTGGATCACCTCGAAGCGCTGGCGAGGACGCTCAGGATCGAGGAGTTGGTGCTGGATGCGAGGTTGAATGCGGCCACCCGTTACCGGCGGTGCGGGTAGGTGGGGCACGATGAGGCGATTCACCACTCGCCGTCGGGGTTGCAGTGGGCGTGTATCCCAAAAAAGCCGGCGATCTGTGTCTGTCGCGCAGCACTCCAAGTGGTTAGGGTCGGTTCACGTTAACTGACGACCGAGCCCACCATGGAACTCACTGCTGTCCCGTTTGGCATCACCGACTGGTCCACCCTCGAACCCGAGCTTCATCCAGGCATCACCGGCAGTGCCTGGTGGCGCACTGGCCACTTTGGCACCACCCGTGTACGCATGGTCGAATACACCCCCGGCTACCTGGCCGATCACTGGTGCTGGCGTGGGCATGTGCTGCTGTGCCTCGAAGGCGAGCTGCACACGGAACTGGAAGATGGCCGCCAATTCACGCTGACGGCCGGGATGAGTTATCAGGTGGGAAACAACATGGAAGGGCATCGCTCCTCGACGCGGGTTGGCGCCAAGCTGTTCATCGTGGATTGAACCGGCGCCAGCCCATCAATGCATCTTGCCAGGGGCCATGCCATCCAACCCACGGGCAGCGGCCTTGACCTCGACGGTCTGCCGCTCGCCCTTGGCGTTTTCCACGGTCAAGGTCAGCGGCACCTGGTCGCCTTCCTTGATCTGCCCGGTCAGGCCCATCAGCATCACGTGATAACCGTCCGGGTCGAGCTTGACCGGGGTGCCTGCGGGCAGGGTGATCGAGTCCACCGGGCCCATTCGCATCACATCGTCCTTCATGCTCATTTCATGGATCTGCACGTCCTTGGCCACCGGAGAGGCGACGCGCAGCAGTTTGCTGTCGCTGTCGGCCGTCACGGTCATGAACGCGCCACTGGATGGCTGGCCCGGCACCGTGGCGCGCACCCACGCGTCGCTGACCTGGACCTGGGCGCTGGCGTGCGCGGCGAGGCCCAGCAGGGACAGGCCGATCAGGGTGCGCTTGAGGTGTTGAACGGCAGTCATTAGCAGACCTCCATGACGGTGAGCAGGTCTTCTGCACACTCTTTAGCGTTAAGGGATGCCGACAGGCCCAGGCGCAGGTTGCCGCGGGTGTCGAACACGAAACTGGTGGCGGTGTGGGACAGGGTGTAGGTGTCGCCGGCGGGGACCTTTTCATAAAAGATCCCGAACTCCTTGGCGGCCACGGCGATCTCTTCCGGGGTGCCGTACAGCGCTTCGAAGCTGGGGTCGAAGGCCTTGACGTAGCGGTCGAGGATCTCTGGCGTGTCGCGCTCGGGGTCGAGGGTGATAAAGATCACCTGCATGATCTCGCCGTCGCGGCCCATCAGTTTCTTGGCCTGGGCGGCGCGGGCGAGGGTGGTCGGGCACACGGCCGGGCACTGGGTGAAGCCGAAAAACACCACCGGCATCAGGCCACGGTACGAACTCAAGGTGACGGTTTCACCCTGGGTATTCTTGAGCTTGAAGGTGCGGCCCATGATCTTGTCGCTCAAGTCCTTGCCGTACTTGAAATTCAACTTGGGGCTGTTGTCACAACCGGCCAGCAGGCCCAGACCCAACAGGCCCATGCCGGTCAGGACCTTGCGGCGGGTGAATAACGTACTCATCAACTGTGCATCCTGTGAAGCGCCTGCCTTGCTCTGGATCTATACGCCAGGCGTTGAAAAGGAGTAAACGCGGAGGGCGCCAAGTCTACCAACCCTGGCCGATGCGCGTAATCTGCGACGTTCTGCCACAGGGGCGCGCCGCGCTTCATCCCTGCGGGGCTTCGATGGTAGAGTCGCCGCCATGAAACTGCGCCGCTCGGACCGTTCGCTGATCGCCTGGACCCTGTACTTCTGTGTCCTGCTGAACCTGTTCGTGTGCGGTTTGGGCCATGGCCAGATGCTCGGCCAGCAGCTCAATGGTGTCGGTGGCGCGTTCTGTTCGGTGGACAGCAACCAGGCGCCACTTTCCGACAAAGGGTTGGGTAGCCCGGCTTCCAGCGATATCTCGAACTACTTTGCCTGCCCGCTGTGCGCTGCCGCGAGCGTGGCCATCGTGTTCCTGATCGGCCTGGCCTGGCTGCTGGGCCTCGGCCAGACCCCACGACCGGCCCATGAACGGCGCAACAAGGCGCCGCCGCGTTATTCCTGGCCCTCGGCCAACCCCCGCGCATCCCCCGCATTCTGACGTGTGCCTTGGGCTTCCTGTGATCAGGAGGCGTTTTATCGTCACGACTGTGAGTGCGTTTTATGAAGCCTCTATTGCCTGCCGGCGCCAGCCGCCTGGTCAGCAAGGCGGCGCGCCGCCTGCACACGGAGCCGGCGCGGCCGGAATACCCGAGCAATTCGCGTAGCTTCGTGCATCTGGATGCACGCCTATTGCCCTATTGGCACACCTTGTTCGACATCTGCCCGGCGCTGCTCAAGCTCGACCCGCCCGAGGGCTTGAACCTGTTTCGCAGCTTCATGACCTGGGCCTACCACAATCAGTTGGCGCAGGACTGGACCTGGCACCTGAACATCGGTCGCTGGCTGCTGGGCTCGCCGTACCGCGCGCAGATCGACGATGAACCGATCGACGCGTTCATGGCCGCGGCGGCGGCGCGGTGGGTCGACACCGATGACAGCCAGGCCCAGGGTGTGGTCCTGGCCTGGCAGGGTTCGGAAGTCTTCGATTGGAAGGGCAGCGCGTTTGCGCTCGACGAACAGCCGCCGTTGCCGCCTCCCGCCTGGGACTTCGCCTGGTGCCCGCTGACCCGGCGTGGCGGTTTCAGCGCTTGGTTGCCGGTGCCGTGAAGTGCCCGCCGCCGGCACCCCGTGAAGGCTTGCACGCCCCGGCGAGGCTCGCGGGCTCCGGCGATTGTTACAAAAAGTGAAAAACTGAATGACGGTTTTAGCGACTATTTCCCGGCCGCCCAACGCTATACCGTGCGCGCACCCGTTAGATGCAGCACCACCCGACTGACAAAGAACAGGGTTGGGCTGTGACGGGTCGCCTCAATTACTTTCAGGAGCCTTCATGAACCACAAGACTTGCATGGCGCTCGCCGTCTCACTGGGCGCCGCGCAGCAGGTGGCTGCGTCGGGTTTTATCGACGACAGCAAAGCCACCCTCGACCTGCGCAATTTCTACTACAACCAGGACACCCGTAACGCCAAAGCCCCTACGGATAAGGAGTGGGGCCAGGCGTTCATGTTCAACTACCAGTCCGGTTTTACCGAGGGTCTGGTTGGTTTTGGCCTGGACCTGCAAGCCATGTACGGCCTGCGCCTGGACGCCTCGGGGCGCGCGGGCAAGGCTGGTGAAGACAACACCCCCGGCAGTGTTTTCCCGTTGTCCGATGGCAAGGCCGCCAACGACTTCAGCAAGACCGGCGCCACCGGCAAGATGCGTATCTCCCAGACCCAGCTCAAAGCCGGCACGCTGATGCCCAAGCTGCCCGTGCTGACGACTGAAGACGGCCGGCTGTTGCCGCAGACGTTCCGTGGCTATCAAGTGGACTCCAAGGACCTGCAGGGCTTCAACCTGATCGCCGGTAAAATCGAGCAGGTACTGGACCGTAACTCCAGTAACGGCCAGGGCATGTCCATTGCCGGTGCGAATGATCCGGTCAAGGGCAAGTCCAGCAACCAGTTCTACTACGGTGGGGTGGATTACGCCGTCAGCAAGCAACTGCAACTGCAGTACTACTACGCCAACCTGGAGAATTTTTACCAGCAGCACTTCTTGGGCCTGATCCACAACTGGCAGTTGCCGGTGGGGCAGTTCAAGACTGACCTGCGCTATTTCTACAGCACCGCCGACGGCAAGAACGCCAGCGCCGCCGGGCGTGGCGAAGGCTATGTCAGCTCGGGGTATTACGGCGCGGGCGTCAACGCCGGCAAGGTCGACAACCGTCTGTGGAGTGCGCTGTTCACCTACGGCCTGTACGGGCATTCGCTGAGCCTCGGTTATCAGAAGACCACCGGTGAAAGTGACTTTCCGCATATCAACCAGGGGCAGGGCCGTTCGCTGTACCTGATCACCAACTCCCAGTCGCTGAAGTTCGTCAATGCCGGGGAACAGGCCACGGTAGGCAGCTACGCCTACGACTTCAGCAGCCTTGGCCTTCCGGGCCTGCGCTCGAGCGTGACCTACATCCGCGGCAGCCACATCCAGACGGCAGGTCGCGACAACAGCGAGTGGGAGCGCGACCTGCGTGTCGATTACGTGATCCCCTCGGGCACGTTCAAGGGCCTGGGCCTGACCTGGCGCGGTGCGGTGTGGCGCGGTAACGACACGGCCGACAAGGACGAGACGCGACTGATCGTCAGCTACAGCATCCCACTGCTGTAAGCCGCACTCTCGCAACGCTTGATCGGTATCAAGGCCACGCGTTGCGCCAGGCCGCACACTGAAGTCCCAACGGCCGGTCCCCTTGAGAGGCCACCATGCTTTACCCCGTGTTTTTAGTGGCTCACCTGTTCGCTGCGCTGATCTTCATCGGCACGGTGTTTTTCGAGGTGCTGATCCTGGGGCACCTGCACCGGCAATTGCCGGCGCGGGTGATGGTGTTGGTGGAGCAGGGCGTCGGCCAGCGTGCCCGGGTATTGATGCCGTGGGTGTTGCTGGTACTGTTCGGCGCGGGCCTGGGCATGGTCTGGCTGCGTTACCTGCCGGTGCTGGCTGCGCCGTCGGCCTCGGCTTTCGGCACCTTGCTGACCCTCAAGCTGATCCTGGCGGCCAGCGTGCTCCTGCATTTTCTGCTGACCATGGCGCGCATGCGCTGGGGCTCGGTGAGTGCGCGTTATGTCCGCTGGGTGCATCTGAGCCTGTTCGCGCACATGGTCGCCATTGTGCTGCTGGCCAAGGGCATGTTTTACCTGAACTGGTAGACGGGCGGGGCTGCGACCTTGATGCACATCAAGGCGTGTGGCCCAAGCGCACCGGACAATGCACCACCGCCGCCCGAACCGGAGTCCGTCATGCGTACCCTTCTTCATCCCGCTCGCTTTCGTCACGATCAAGGCGTGTTGGACTTGACTTGCCAAACGGACACCCGTCGCTTCCATGCCGGTGTCGGCTCCCTTGACCTGTTGCGCGCCTTGCGCAACAGCCGCCAGTGCCAGCGGCCCTTGGCATTGAACCTGCACTGGCCGGCGGGCGACGTTGGCGCTGAGTATTTGCACAGCCTCACCCAGGAAATCCAACTGATCGGCTGCCAACTCGGCGGCCGCCAGCCGGTCGATCACTTTCACCTGCGCGGCACCACACCGGCGTTCGCCCAGGTGCAGCAGTTGATGGCGCAGTTGCACGAGCGCTTCAATTTTCTTGACCACGACCGGGGTGACTACTGCGTCGACCTCGACCCCGGGCACACGGACTGGGCCACCATGGGCCTGCTGCGCGAACAAGGCTTCAACCATGCAAGCATCGGTGTGCCGGACGCCAACCGCGAGGGGCCGCTGTGCCAGGCGCGGTATCAGGACCCGGCGCCGATCGAATCGCTGGTGGATGCGGCCCGCACCTTCGGGTTTCGCTCGGTGAACATCGACCTCGGCTACGGCCATGCCTGGCAGACCCCGGCCAGTATCGAGCTGAAACTGGCCAGCCTGATCGCCCTGGAGCCGGATCGCTTGCAGGTATTCGATTACGCCCATGCGCCTGTGCGCTATCAATCCCAACAACCCCAGGCGTTCAGCAGCGAGGCGGATAAGAGCGCGATGCGCCGTATTTGCTTCCAGCTCCTGGCCGCGGCGGGCTATCACTACATCGGCCTGGGGCAGTTCGCCCGGGCCGACGACGACCTCAAGCAAGCCCAGGAACGCGGGCGCCTGAGCCGTAACTGCGAAGGCTTCACCCTGCACGGTTACTGCGACCACATCGGTTTCGGCGTGGGCGCCATCAGCCAGATCGACACGTTGTGCGCGCAGAACACGGCCGATGCCCGCGAGTACCGTGAGCAATTGGGCAATGGTCAGCTCGCCACATGCCGGGGCTGGTTCCGCGAAACCTCTGACCCGGTGCGCCTGCACGTGGCCGAACGCCTGGCTTGTGACCTGGAGCTGGATGTGCAGGCGGTGGAACGGCGCTACGGCCTGGTGTTCGCACGCTATTTCGCCTACCTCTGGCCGTTGCTGGAAGCGCTGCACCGCGACGGTCTGATCGAGCTGTCCCCGACGTTCATCTGGTTGCTGCCCGCCGGCCTGCCGCAGGTGGACGGTATTTGCGCATTGTTTGAACGTGCCGTGCTCGCCACCCCGGTCAGCGCCAACGACGAGGTGATCGACACATGAGTGCTTTTGAATTCGACCGTGCCCTGGTCCACAAATACGACCGACCGGGGCCACGCTATACCTCGTACCCGACCGCGCCGCAGTTCAACAGCGCCTTTGCCCTGGATGACTATCACCAGGCGGTCCGCGCCAGCCATGAGGTGGCCGCGCCCAAGGCGTTGTCGGTGTACATCCACATCCCGTTTTGCCAGAGCCTTTGCTATTACTGCGGTTGCCACAAGATCATCACCCGCAAGACCCATCGGGCCGTGGAGTACCTGGCGTATCTCAAGCGTGAGATCCAGATGCAGGCGGCGCTGTTCGAGCGTTCCCGACGCCTGACCCAGTTGCACCTGGGCGGCGGTACGCCGACCTATCTGGACGACGCGCAACTGGCCGAGCTGATGGCCTGCCTGGCCGAACACTTCACCCTGGATGACAGCGACGCCCATGAGTTCTCCATCGAGGTCGACCCGCGCACCATCAGCGTTGAGCGGATCAACACGTTGCGCGGCCTGGGCTTCAATCGCCTGAGCTTCGGCGTGCAGGACTTCGACCCCGACGTGCAGGCGGCGGTCAATCGCGTGCAAAGCGAAGCGCAGATCCTGCAACTGGTGGCCGCGGCGCGTGAGGCGCGCTTCAAGTCGGTGAGTGTCGACTTGATCTATGGCCTGCCGCTGCAAACCGTGGACAGCTTCGACGTGACCTTGAGCAAGCTGATCGCCCTGCGCCCTGATCGGGTGGCGGCTTACAGCTACGCACACCTGCCGAGCCAGATCCGCGCCCAGCGCATGATCCGCCCCGAAGACATGCCGCCGCCGGCGCGCAAGCTGGAACTGCTGGAACTGACCATCCGCCGCCTGACCGAGGCCGGTTACGTCTACATCGGCATGGACCACTTCGCCTTGCCCGACGACGAGCTGGCGCTGGCCCGTGCCAACGGTACCTTGCAGCGCAACTTCCAGGGCTATTCGACCCATGCCGACTGCGACCTGATCGGCCTCGGCGTGTCGGCCATCGGCAAAGTCGGTGACAGCTACAGCCAGAGCGTCAAGGAACTGTCCCAGTACTACGCCCGGCTCGACGCGGGGATGCTGCCGGTGCAGCGCGGCTATCGGCTCAACCCGGATGACGTACTGCGCCGCGAGGTGATCAATGGCCTGATGTGTGATGGTCGAGTCGACTTCCCACAGATCGAGGCCACCCATGGCGTGCGCTTCAACGACTATTTCGCCGAGGCACTGCTGCAATTGGACGAGCAGGTGGCGGACGGGTTATTGCTGATCCAGGCCGATGCGCTGCAACTGTTGCCCAAGGGCCAACTGATGGTGCGCAGCGTGGCGATGGCCTTTGACGCCTACCTGGGCGGCGCGCACAAAGGCCAGTTTTCCCGCACGGTTTAAGCGAAGAGGCCTGTATCCGCTGTGGGAGCTGTTGATCGCCATGTCCGCCCGCAGCGCGGTCCCACATTTGATCGTGGTTGTTTTTGAATACTGGGCTAGTCGGCAAAACTGCGATCGAAGAAATAAATCTTCCCAGGCTTCAAGTTCTCCATCGTCGCCTGGGGCCTGCCGCCTTCGCCTTGTTTCTTGCGCCCCGTTTCCCGCAAATACCCCTGCTCAGTCAGCTTCAGCAAACGCTGGCGAATGCTGGTCTTCAACACCGGCCGCGCGAGCACCAGTGAGAAGATCGCCGTCGCTTCCGGGGCGCTGAATTCCTGGCCCAGGAACATCAGCGGCAAGCTGCTGTACAGCGACTTGGACAGTAACCGCTCCTGCACGGCGGCCACGATGGTGTTGTGATCGAACGGCAACTTGATGCGGCCGTCGGCTACCGCATCCAGCGAAAACCAGCCTTGATGCTCGCCCAGCGTCACCTCATCCGCGATGATCGCCAGGTAGAAAGTGGACGACGACCAGCAACGCGGGTCGCGGAACGCGTCGCCCACCGTACCCACTTGCTCGCTCCACACCAGGTCGAGGCCGACTTTGTCACTTGCGCGCAGGCGCTCCACGGCATCCGTGAGGCTCAGGTCCTGCACGTCGCCATTCACCACCACACCCGGCAGGGCCCAATGCCCGGCGAAGGGTTCGGCCTCGCGCTTGTTCAGCAGCAGCTTCAGTTCTCCTGCCGCGCGGCAGTAGAACAACACGCACAGGTCGACGGTGTGGAGGTAGGCGCTAAGTGGCATGTGCAGTCCTTCTAAACAGCGGGGGGCACAGTCTAACGGATCGAACAAATATGTCATGTACTGACTAAAGCCTAGATAAACAAATCTTTCTTGCAATGAAAGTACATGACGTGTACTTTTGTTTTCAGGCCACAGGAGACCCGCCATGACCCTCTCGAAACATGCCATCGCTTCATTCGACGTCGACGCCCAGAAGAGCTTTACGCCGCTGTGCCCCAACGAATTGCCAGTGGCCGAAGGGGACCTCATCGGTGCCGAACTCAACTACATGGCCAGCCTCGCGGGCTACCGTGTCGGCAGCAAGGACGCCCACACTCCGCATGCGCCGTGGGTGGTCAAGCAACACAGCGAGATGCTGCAACCCACCGGCCTGGCTCACGCCGATGTCACCTGGGTCAGCCACTGCGTGCCGGGCACCGAGGGCTTCACCCTGCTCGACGAACTGCCCACCCCGTATGACTACGATTACTTCATCTGGAAAGGTGTCGAACCCGACCTGCACCCTTACGGCGCCTGCTACCACGACCTGCACGACAAGCTGTCCACGGGCGTGATCGAGTACCTCAAGGCCCAGGGCGTAAGCCGCGTGATTGTCGGCGGCCTGGCCCTCGACTACTGCGTCAAGACCACCGCGTTGCAACTGCTCAAGGCCGGCCTGGAAGTGGTGCTGCACCTGCCGGCGTGCCGCGGTATTACGCAGGAGGGCGGCGTACAGGCCGTCAACGAATTGCTCAAGGCCGGTGCCGGCATCAGCCGCACCCGCGAAGAACTGGCCGCGATGGCCACGCGTTAAGGAGATACGCCATGGAAAGTGCCTACGACTACGAAACCCCGGTGATCCAGGGTTTGCTCGACACCGACTACTACACCTTCACCATGATGCAGGCTGTGTTGCACCAGCATCCGAATGTCGACGTCGAGTACAACTTCATCGTCCGTTCCAAGGAAAAACTGGGCCACTTGATCCCGCAACTGCGCGATGAACTGGAAAAACTCGCCGGCCTGCAGATGCGCGAAGGCGAGCTGCGCTTTCTGTTCAACCCACGCTTTCGCGAATACCTCACGCCGGATTACGAGCGCTTCCTCGGCCTGTTCCGCTTCAACCTGCGCTATATCCACGTCAGCGAAGTCGACGGCCAACTGAACATCCGCGTCGTCGGCCCGATGTTGCACTGCATCATGTTCGAACAGCCGGTATTGGCGCTGGTCAGCGAGCTGCGCAACCGTGACAAATACCCCGATGTGAGCCTGGAGGACGTCACCCGCAAGCTCTACCAGAAATTCGACTGGCTGGAGAAAAACCTCAGCCGCGACGAACTTGCCGACCTGCGCGTCTCCGACTTTTCCACGCGCCGGCGCCTGTCGTTCAAGGCCCAGCGCGAAGTGGTGGACATCATGCGCCGCGACTTCCCCGGCCAGTTCGTCGGCACCAGCAACGCGCACCTGGCCTACGCGTTCGACCTGCCGCTGATCGGCACCATGGCCCACCAATGGTTGATGGTGCACCAGCAACTGGGCCGCCTGCGCGAAAGCCAGAACGCCGCCCTGGAAAACTGGGTACGTGAATACCGCGGCCGCCTGGGTATCGCCCTGACCGACTGCATCAGCACTGACTTCTTCCTGAAGGACTTCGACCTGTACTTCGCCAAGCTCTACGACGGCCTGCGCCAGGACTCCGGCGACCCTATCGTCTGGGCCGATAAAGTCCTGGCCCGCTACAAGCAACTGGGTATCGACCCGATGACCAAGGACCTGATGTTCTCTGACGGCCTGAACTTCGAGAAATGCCTGCCGATCCTGCGCCACGTGCGCGGCAAGGCCAAGTTCGGCTTCGGCATGGGCACCAGCCTGGCCTGCGATGTGGAAGGCGTCGAGCCACTGAGCATCGTGATGAAGCTGGTGCGGGTACACGGTGAGCCGGTGGTGAAATTCTCGGATGACCCGATCAAGAATGTCTGCGAAGACGCTTCGTTTTTGCGGTACGCAACGCAAGTATTCAACGTCGGCAGCGTGGAGGTGTGACATGCAAACCCAGGACCGTATTGCCCTGGAACTGAATATCAACCGCTCGTTGGTCAAGGGGGGCGCGCCCCGGGAGATCCAACGGCGTATCGACTTCATCAAAACCACCCTGCGCCATTCCGGTTGCAAGGCTCTGGTGCTGGGCATCAGCGGCGGCGTTGATTCGCTGATGGCCGGGCGCCTCTGCCAACTGGCGGTAGAGCAACTGCGCAGCGAAGACTACGCCGCAGGCTTTATCGCCCTGCGCTTGCCCTACAAAACCCAGGCCGACGAAAGCGCCGCCCAGGCCTCCCTGGCCTTCATCACCCCCGACCACATCGACACCCTCAACATCGCCGCCAGCGTCGACGGCCTGATGGCCTGCCTCACCGCCACCGAAGCCAGCGCCGCCCAGGTCGACTTCATCAAAGGCAACGTCAAGGCCCGCACCCGCATGATCGCGCAGTACGCGATGGCCAACCTGCACAACGGCCTGGTGGTCGGCACCGACCACGGCGCCGAAGCATTGATGGGGTTTTTCACCAAGTTCGGTGACGGCGCGTGCGACCTGGCCCCGTTGTCGGGCCTGACCAAGACCCAGGTGCGCCTGCTGGCTGATGCCCTCGGTGCCCCGGCGAATCTTGTGCACAAACAACCTACCGCCGACCTCGAAGAGCTGGCACCGGGCAAGCTGGATGAGCAGGCATATGGCTGCACTTATGAAGAGATCGACGCCTACCTGATGGGTGAGCCGGTGGGCGAACGGGTGCGAACGATTGTGGAGCAAGCCTATCTGAAGACCGCCCACAAACGCGCGCTACCCATCGCACCTCGGTAGGCGCCGAGCAGGCTGATGAAACGCTACCGCTCAATCGACCGACTCCACCGCGCATTCCACTCCGGCCGCGCCTGGTTCACCTGGTCCCAATCAATCGAAATCGCCGTCTGCAAATAACCCTGCATCGCCTCCACTCGGGCGCGGGTCTTGTCGCTGGTGGGCGTGGTCGGGTTTGACGGGATCTGATCACCTTCCTCCAGCGCCGGCGCCTGGGCTTCGGCGGTCAGCAGGAAGGCCGCGAGTTTCTGCGCCAGTTCCGGTTGGTCGTTGCGTGCGATCACGCATTCGGCCACGTTCAGCACCACGGCGCCTTCCTTGGGTTGCGCGTATTCCATCGGCACGCCGAGCAGTTTCTGGGTGGCGACCTGGGTCGGGGTGAGGGGGAAGATCGCCGCTTCGTCGGTTTGCACCATCTCGGAGATTTTCGCGGAGCTGGCGATGTACTCCAGCACGTTGGGGCCGACGGTTTTGGGCCAGGCCTTGAAGCCCGGTTCCACGTTGGTCTCGGAGCCACCCTGGAGGCGGTTGAACATCAGGAAGCCGTGCAGGCCGAAGGTCGATGAGGCCAAGGACTGGAACACCACTTTGTCCTTGAAGCGCGGGTCGGCCAGGTCCATCCATGAGGTCGGTGCAGCCCAGCCTTTCTCTTTGAACAGCCTGGCGTTGTAGCCCAGGCCGGTGACGCCGAGGGTCACGGCCACGGCTTGGTCCTTGATTTTCGCCTTGGCCGGGATCTGCTCCAGGGTCGGGCTCGGCGCCAGTTTGTCGCACAGGCCCATGGAGATGGCGCGGTACATGATGCCGTCGTCGAGGAACATCACGTGCATCTGCGGGTTGTCTTTGTTGGCCTGGACCTTGGCGAGGATGTCCGACGACGTGCCGGGCACGATCACCACCTTGACGTTATTGGCCTTTTCGAACGCGGGCAGCACCTTGTCGGCATACACCCGTTCCATGGTGCCGCCGTTCATGCCCAGGTACAGCGTCGGGGCCGCATGAGCGGTGGAGGCGAGCAGAGCGAGGGACAAGCAGGACAGCGCAATACGAGTATTCATGGATGTTTTTCCTCTCAGGCTTGGAAACGACGGATGGAAAACGCTTCGATGGGTTGCCGGCTGGCCCCTGTGCAGACGATCTCTGCCAGGGCTTCACCGACCGCCGGGCCCAGCTGGAACCCGGCGCCGGCAAAGCCGAAACCGTGGAGCAGGCCAGGCTGGGTGCTGCTGGGGCCGATCACCGGTTCATGATCGGGTAGGTAACCTTCGGTGCCGCTCCAGGTGCGAATCGCCTGGGCACCCTTGAGAAACGGGTACAGCTCGCCGGCATGGCGCAGAATCTCCAGCACCGCCGCTTGCCCGGGCCGCGCCTGCCGGGGGCCAAGCGCAAAACCGCGACCGCCGCCGAGGATGCAATTGCCCCGGGCCACCTGGCGCGCATAAATCCCGCCGCCTTCGACGCCGGTGCTGACGTTCATCACCACGGGCAGCGGCTCGGTGACCAGCATGGCCGGGTGCGCAGATGTCATGGGGACCGGCTCGCCGAATTGCGCGGCGACGGTCCCTGCCCAGGCGCCGGCGCAATTGAGCAGCCATGGCGCCTGCAGGTGCAGGCCGTTGGTGCAATCCACCTGGAACTGGCGGCTGTCATGTTCGATGCGGATCACCTCGGCCTGCTCGTAGACACACGCGCCAAGGCGTTGCGCGGCACGGGCGAAGGCGGGGGATACCAGGCGCGGGTTGGCATGGCCATCTTCGGGGCATAACGACGCACCCACTGCGATATCCCCGACCCACGGAAAACGGGCGCGCAGCTCGGCGTAATCGAGCAACTGCAAGCCCAGGCCAAAGCCCCGCGTGTGTTCGGCATACGCCTGCAACGCGGCAAAATCCCCATGACTGCGCGCCAGTTTCAAATGCCCGGAGCGCACGTATTCGCCATCGATACCGATCAAGCCGGGCAGGTCGGCCCACAATTGATGGGCGCGCTGCGACAACGGCAACTGATGCAACGGCCGTCCCTGGCGCCGCACGCCGCCATAGTTCACGCCACTGGAGTGCGAGCCGCAGAAGTCCCGTTCCACCAAGGCCACACGCTGACCTTTGTGCGCCAGCATCAAGGCCGCCGACGCACCGACAATCCCGCCGCCGAGGACGATGACGTCGATCATGGCTGCACCTCCACGCCAAACGGCAGCGGCTTGATCGGGGCCTGGCCGCGCAAACGCCCGACGTCTTCTATTCCGCGACCGCTGCGCTCGGCGACGATTTCAGCCGCCGCCAGCCCGCACATGCGCCCCTGGCAGCGGCCCATGCCCACCCGGCAATGGGCCTTGACCCGATTGATTTCCCAATGACCTTCGTCCACCACGGTGCGGATATCGCCAACCCGGACTTCTTCACAGCGACACAGCATCAAGTCGTCCGGCGCCTGCGCGGCCCAGTCTGCCGGGAAGGGAAACGCAGTCTCCAGGCCCTGGCGAAAGCGCTGGATGCGCGCCAATTGCCGCTCAAGCAGGGCCGGGCGCTGATGATCGATCGCGACGCCTGCATCTTCCAGCACCGCCAACGCCGCCCGCTCACCGGCCATCTGCGCGGCATCGGCACCCATGATCCCGGCACCGTCGCCCGCCAGGTACACTCCGTCGACGCTGCTGCGCCCGGCACAGTCCCGTTGCGGCAACCACGCACGGTTCAAGGCATTCCAGGCAAATTCACAACCGAGCAGGTCTGCCAACTGCGTTTCGCTGCGCAGCGCATGGGCGAAGGCCACGGCGTCGCAGGCCAGGGTGTGGTCGCGCCAACGTATGCCGCTGACCCGTTGTTCGCCGTCGATCTGCTGCAGCGTCACGCCCTGATGCACGGGAACGCCATGGGCCGTGAGCCAGGCGCGGTAATACAAGCCCTTGGCCAAGGTCGCCGGTTGTCCGAGCAGCGCCGGCAAGGCGCGGCATTGGGCGCTGAACGGCGCGCTGTCGAGCACGGCGACCACATCGGCGCCGGCCTTGGCGTATTGATACGCCACCAGATACAGCAACGGCCCGCTGCCACAAAACGCCACGCGTTCGCCGATGGCGCAACCTTGGTACTTCAAGGCGATTTGCGCCGCACCCAGGCTGTAGACACCGGGCAAGGTCCAGCCCGGCACCGGCAGGATACGGTCGGTGGCGCCGGTGGCGACGATGATCCGCGAATACTCGACGCTGGCTGCGTGACCGTTGTTCAACAGGTCCAGGCGCCGATCCTCGGCATTCCACACCAGGGTTTCGGGCCGGTAGTCGATCAGCGGCGCCAGTTCATCCAGGGTGCGATGCACGGCCTCGGCCTTACCCGCCTCAAATCCGTATATTTGCCTGGCGGTGCGTTGGAAGCCTGGGGGTTGGCGGCGATAGATTTGCCCGCCGCCGCGCAGGCTTTCGTCCACCAGGCACGGCGTTACGCCGTGGTCGAACAGGGTGCGCGCGGCACTGATCCCCGCCGGGCCTGCGCCCACGATCACCACCGGCTTCATAGCTGGCGCCCCGGGTCGCGGCTGATCGCCTGGCCTTCTTCCAGCAGGGTCGAACAGGCGCGCACGCGTTGTCCGTCCGCCAGGCGCACCCAGCAGTCCTGGCAGGCGCCCATCAAGCAAAACCCGGCGCGGCGTTCGGCACTGAAATCGCTGCCGCGCAGGTGCTCGGCGCAGGTCAGTACCGCCGTCAGCAGGGTGTCGCCGAGCAAGCCTGTGGCCGGTTGCCCGTCGAGGGTAAACGCCAGGGCAGGGCGTGCGGTTTCGGTCAATCGTTTGAACAAGGCCATCAATGTTTTCCCACCAGCACGCGATCCAGGCCGTAGACCCGGTCGAGCACAATCATGGCCGCCGCCGTGAGGGCAATCACCAGCGCCGACACTGCCGCCATCATCGGGTCGATGGATTCGGTGGCGTACACGTACATACGCACCGGCAAGGTTTGCGTGGCCGGCGAGCTGACGAAGATCGATAAGGTCACTTCGTCGAAACTGTTGATGAAGGCCAGCAACCAGCCGCCGGCCACGCCGGGCAGGATCATCGGCAACGTCACCAGGCGAAACAGCGTGAAGCGTCCGGCACCGAGCGATTCGGCCGCCTGCTCGGCACTGCGATCGATCCCGATTGCCGCCGCCAATACCAGGCGCAGCACATAGGGCGTGATGATCACCACGTGCGCCAGCATCAGCCAGGTGAAGCTGCCGTTGACGCCCATCAAGGCGAACAACCGCAGCATCGCCACCCCCAACACCAGGTGCGGGATGATGATCGGCGACAGGAACAACGCACTGAAGAAGTTACGTCCCGGGAACTGATACCGGCTGATTGCAAGCGCCGCCGGCACTGCAATCAGCGTCGCCAGGGTTGCAGCGGTAAATGCCAGGATCAGGCTGTTGTAGAACGCCTGGATAAAGTCGGCACGCTCGAACACCGCGCGAAACCAGCGCAGGGAGAAGCCCGACGTGGGCAGGCTCAAGGTATTTTCCGTGGTGAAGGCCACCAGGCACACCACCACCAGCGGCGCCATCATGAACACCACTACCAGGCCGTGGAAGCCAAGGGCCAAAGGACCGTTTCTGGACATGCGCTTAAACCCCCAGGGACTTTTTGTAGCGGCCTTCGACCATGCGGTTCCAGCTCAGCATGATCAGCAGATTGACCAACAGCAGGACCACCGCGATGGTCGCGCCCATGGGCCAGTTGAGTTCCGAGAGGTACTGGTCGTACACCACGGTGGCGACCATTTTCAGGCGCCGCCCACCGAGCAGGCCGGGGATCGCAAAGGAGCTGGCGGCCAGGCCGAACACGATCAGGGTGCCGGACAGCACGCCCGGCATTACCTGGGGCAACACGATCTTGCGCATCACCGTGGCCTGGCTCGCGCCCAGCGACAAAGCCGCCTGTTCGGCCGAGGGGTCGAGCTTTTGCAGGGAGGTCCACACTGGAATGATCATGAACGGCAGCATCACGTGTACCAGCGCAATGATCACCGCGAACGGCGTGTACAACAGCTTCACCGGGCGCCCGCCCAGTGCCTGGATCACCTGGTTGACCAGCCCGTCGGCGCCGAGCAGCAGGCTCCAGCCGAACGCTCGCACCACCACCGAAATCAACAACGGCGTGAGGATCAGGATCAGGAAGATCGAGCGCCACGGCGTACCCATGCGGCTGAGGATGTAGGCTTCGGGCACGCCAATCACCACGCAGAGCAGCGTCACTAGCGCGCTGATCCAGAAGGTGCGCCAGAAGATTTCGTAGAAGTACGCGTCGCTGAACAACGCCAGGTAATGAGCCAAGGTCCACTCATCGGCCTTCACCCCCACTTGGTAGTCGAACACGTTGAACGACAGCACCAGGGTCAGGCCCAGCGGCAGAATCAGCAGCCCGGCGAACAGCAGCAACGCCGGCAGCGAGAGTAGATAGCCGCGACTCATGGGTGTACCTCATCCGCCGTCAGCACCCGCAGCAAGTCGGCTTGCCAGTCCAGGCCGACTGCCGCGCCGCTACCCAGCGGCGCGCTGCCGTCGTTGCTGCGCACCACGGTGATTTCGCCCAGCGCGGTATGGATTCGGTACAGCCACTGGCTGCCGAAGAAGTAGCGGTCGAGCACCTGGCCTTGCAGGCGACCTTCGCTTGCGCCCACCAGCTGGATTTTTTCCGGGCGCAGGCTCAAGACCAGTTTGCCGTCACCCGCGGCGTGGCGCACCTGCGGGATGCCGCGTGCGTCGTAATCGCCGGCCAGCAGGTTAGCCTTGCCGACGAAGTCCGAGATAAAGCGCGTCCGCGGGTGTTCATACAGCTTGTAGGGCACGTCGATCTGCGTCACGCGCCCGGCCTGCATCACCACCACACGGTCGCTGATGGACAGCGCCTCGGCCTGGTCATGAGTGACCATCAGGGTGGTGATGCCCACCGCGTGCTGGATGCGGCGGATTTCAAACTGCATCTCTTCGCGCAGGTTCGCGTCGAGGTTGGACAGCGGCTCATCCAGCAACAATACCGGCGGCTCAATCACCAGCGCGCGCGCCAGGGCCACGCGTTGGCGCTGGCCGCCGGACAATTCCCGGGGGTAACGGTCGGCGTGGGGGGCCAGGCGCACCAGCTCCAGCACGGTCTTGACCTTGGCGGCGATCTCGGCGGCCGGCACTTTGCGCATCTTCAGGCCGAAGGCGATGTTGTCGCGCACGGTCATGTGCGGGAACAGCGCATAGCTTTGGAACACCACGCCCAGGCCACGGCTGGCGGGCTTGGCGTGGGTGATGTCGCGACCGTCGAGCAGGATTTGCCCAGCGCTCACGTCGACGAAGCCGGCGATCATTTGCAGGGTGGTGGTCTTGCCGCAGCCCGAGGGGCCGAGCAGGGAAACGAACTCGCCTTTTTCCACCGCAAGGTCAGTGGCGACCACCGCGTCGACGGCGCCGTAGCGTTTGCTCAAGGCGTTGAGTTGGAGAAATGCCATGTCTGCGTTCCACCTTTTTTGAGTCGCGTCGAAACGCGCTTTTTTGTTTTGGGCAGATGCGAAAAGGGTGTTGCGGGTGCGTTGGCGCTCGATCTTGAGTCGGCTGCCGGTTGTTGTTCATTTCGCCCCTGTGGACGCAGATTAGGACGAAGACTAGGATGGGCGAAAGATGGGATTTCACTGAATGGAGTGTTTTTTTCAGTTTTATTCACTGACAAGAATTATTGATGAGATAACACGCTATGAATTCTACTGAGCGGAATGAAAATACCAAGGAAGTGGGGGCGGGCGGCGTGTCTCGCTTGTTCGCATTGCTGCGTACCTTGGGCGGCGTGCCCGACGGCGGCGAACGCGTGACTCAGCTCGCACAACAGGTCGGCCTGTCCCAACCCACCACCCACCGCCTGCTGCGCAGCCTGATGGATGAAGGTATGGTCGAGCAGGACGCGCGCAGCAAACGCTATCGCCTGAGCCTGGAGTTCTTCGCTCTGGCGGCGAACGCGGGCAAGACCGGCAACCTGCGCGACCTGGTAAGGCCGAGCATGCTGCGCCTCAGTGCGTCCCTGGGGGATTCATTGTTTTTGCTGGCGCGCAGCGGCTTTGATGCGATCTGCCTGGACCGCAGCGAAGGCCCGTACCCGATTCGTACTTTCACGGGTGATATCGGCGGGCGCGTGGCATTGGGCGTGGGGCAGGGCAGCCTGGCGATCCTGGCCTTTTTGCCGGAGGAAGAGCGCGAGACGGTGATCCGCTACAACTTGCCAAGGCTCAAGGATTTTCACCTGTATGACGAGGTGCTGTTGCGTTCGGAAGTGGAGAACGTGCGCAATCTGGGTTATGCGGCGCGCAATACCGGCGTGCTGGAAGGCATGGCGGGATTGGCGGTGCCGATCCTGAACCGGGACGGCCATGCGGTGGCAGCATTGAGCGTGGCGACCATCAGCGACCGATTGGGGCCGAGTCGCCTGCCGATGGTGGTGGAGTTGCTCAAGCGCGAAGCGGCGGCGATCGGGCCCCGGATCAATCCGTTTGATCCGACGCTGCGCCGGCCCTCACAGACCTTTGGTGGGTAGGTCATCCAGATACCGAGACCTGCAGCGCGCCAGCTCCAGAGCGTAGCGTCCAAGCCCCTTGACGCACATCCGTTTTCGGCAGCAAGAATCGGAGTGCGGGTACATTTCGAACACCCTTACGGTGAGACTCCAGACTTAGAGGCGTCCACCATGGCTTCCGTATAACTGGCCTTTTCCCCTTAACTACTGCAACAACTTTTTTACGGCGGCGGGCTTATTTGTTTAGCGGTGTGGTTCGTTCTCAGCAAGAGCCAACCGAAGCAAGAACCCGCACCTGCCTCGGATTGATCCAACCACTCAACTGCCCTCGACGATTTCTCATCTGATGGGCGGGTGACCACGTAAGTGAATACCGTGTCTTGGTTTTGCGCAGTCCGCTGGATGACTTGGCCGGGCGGACGCACTTCTTGAATTTGACTTATGTACCGGGCTCTTTATTGTCTAAAAAACGATGCCTTTTCATCCGGTACATTTCATTATCCGAGTAGGTGAGCAGTGTGTCGGCATCCTTGCCGTCCTCGGGATAATAGGCAACGCCGATACTGCACGACGGCATCTTGAGTGCGCCGAATTCAGGCGGTAGTGGCGCAGCCATGACGTTGTGAATCTGTTCTAACTTCTTGGAAATGGCGTCTCTCGACTGGATATCGGTCAACAGCACCGTAAATTCATCGCCGCCCATCCGGGCCACGGTATCCGTCTCACGTATGCAGCTTTCTAGACGTCGGGCAATCATGCAAAGAATACGATCCCCCGCGGCGTGGCCATGGACGTCATTGATACTCTTGAAGTCATTGATATCCAGAAACAGCAAAGCCAACTGACTATTGTGACGGTGCGCGACGTGCAGGGCAGATTTCAGTCGATCACTGAAAATCGAGCGGTTGGTTAGTTTTGTCAGCGGATCATGATGCGCGAGGAAACGTAACTCCTCCTCGGCCTGAGTCAAAGCCGTCACGTTGCGTGCGACGCCAATCCTTGCACCAACCTCTTCCGACCAGAATGCCGCCCACAGGATGTACACGACGCCTCCATCCTTACGGATGTAACGGTTGCGGAAATCGAAGTGGAATTGACCATTCATGACGCGGGCAATCGAGTCCCGTGTGCTAGCCAGGTCTTCAGGATGCATATAGCGGGTGATAGGGGTGCCGTTCAGCTCGTCAGGACGGTAACCCAGCAGGGCCTCACAGGCATCACTCACAAAAACAATGTGGTCGTCTCTATCAACCACAAACACTGTATCCAACATCAGATGGATCAGTTTGGGGTAGAGCGCTTGTAGGTCAACGGCCATAAGTCATGGGGCATATCCGATTCATAGAGCGCGATCATAGCCTGATCGATAAGGCCTGCGGCGAGTAATCTTACCGGCAAGTATGGGAGCACGTATGCCAGGCGAATACGACCTCATGCCACTCTTGCTTGGTGCGATGGTGTCTGCCTAAACGCGGAAGCTGTTTGCCCTGGATTTATCCGCCTTGATGCGAGCCAAGCTCAGTCAGCAGACGATTGACCGCCGCGTTTGATTCTTCCATTTCGCTTGCGGCGCGCAGTACAGCGCTCCAGTCATTTTCAATGATTGCCCTCATAAAAAGTATGGAAACGCTTCACCGGATGAGCTATCGTTTTTTTGACATCGTATTGCCACTATTCAAATAACAGGCTGATGCCATTTGCAGGAGTGCTGGTAGTGAATGAAAGCTCTTCTCAAATAGGCTTGCGTCAGTGGATCTGGCGGGCGTTCATGCAGAGTGCATTAATCCCGTTGGTCCTGGTGGAGACGATTCTGATTGCTTGTTACCTGCTGACCAATCAGGCGATCCGTGTATCGCAACTCGATTATTTGGAACGCAGTGCAATTGAAAGCCTTGGCGCAACTGCCGACCAGAACACCCGAATCATTCAAGATCAATTAACCCACATCGCCGATGTCACTCAGCTATTTGCGGATATGACGGCTAACTCACTGCGTGCCGCTTCAACACCCTTGAGTGAAACATTAAGCACTTCTGCTGATGGAGCTCTTTACAGCGGAAAAGACCTGGGCGGAGCGGCGTCGTTCTACTCGTCGGTCACACCTGTCGCGCAACAGAACCTGGGTAAAGTGCAGAGGTTGTCCAGCCTCGACCCATTGATGCGTGCGATCAAAGATCATGAACCGATGGTCGCCAGTGTCTATTTCAATACGTGGGACAGTTACAACCGGATTTATCCGTGGATTCGTGCCGATGAACAATATCCGCATGATATGCAGATACCCGGTTATAACTTTTATTATCTGGCCGATGCCGAACATAACCCGCAGCGAGGGGTTCGCTGGACTGACGTCTACCTCGACCCGGCGGGTCATGGCTTGATGATGTCCGCGATCGCGCCTGTTTATGAGCGCAACTTTCTCGAAGGCGTGGTCGGGCTGGATATCACCGTGGGCGATCTGCTGAAAGAAATTTCCACGCTTAAGGTGCCGTGGGGCGGGTACTTGATGCTCGTCGGCGCGGACATGAAGATCATGGTGTTACCGCCCGAAGCCGAACATGACTTTGAAAAAGGCAACTGGAGTGGTTCGGGGTCGAAGGCCACGAATGAAGGCGCGGTCAACCTTGCGGGTTCAAATCTGATCGACGCGGTGGACCCTCGGGAGTTGGCGGCCGCTGTCGCGCGCAATAGTCGTGGCAGCGCCGAAGTCGTGCTCAACGGGCGCACCCATCTGGTCGCATGGGCCGAAGTGAAGCCGGCGGGCTGGCGATTGCTGGCGGTCGCCGATGAAGAGGCCGTCATGGCGGCCACGAACAGCTTGGCGCTCCATTACCGCAACATCGGCTATTTGATGATTGCCGGCCTGGTGATGTTTTACCTCGCGTTCTTCAGTTACATGTGGATTCGTGCGCGTAAATTGAGCCATAGCCTGCGGCGGCCGATCCGCGATATCAGAGACATGCTGCAGCAAATTGGCAACGGCCAGTGGCTCCCGCAGCGCGCGCGTTCGAGCATTCGTGAGCTGGATGAAATGGCGGGCAACGTGCTGTCAATGGGCGCCCAACTGTCATCCAGTGAAGCACGGCGCAACGCGGCGCAGAACCGCCTCAATCTTGTCGTTGAAAGCATCACCGCCGGGCTCTGGGAATACCGCCTGGATACTGATCGCCTGTCGTTGAGCGAAGCGTTCTGCACCCGTTTCGGGGTGCCGGCGTGCCAACTGGAGCGCTTCTGTTTTTACGATCACGTCGACCCCGAAGATGTGCAGGCGCTTGATCGGGCGCTCAACGCGTTGCGCACCGGCGCCGCATCGGTGATCGACCTGGAGTTACGTTTATTGCGGCCCGATGGCTCGCCGATCTGGTTTTTGTGCCGTGGACGCCTGATCGAGTCTCTCGATGCGCGCATGCGTTTATCCGCAGGTACGTTTGTCGATATCGACACGCTTAAACAGGTTGAAGAGGATCTGCGTCGCCGTACCCTTGAAGCGCAAGGAGCGAGCAAGGCGAAGTCGCGTTTTATCTCCAGCATGAGCCACGAATTACGCACACCGCTGAATTCGATTCATGGATTCGCCCAGTTATTGCGCCTGCAAGTGGCCGATGGGCAGGAGGAGGCCAAATCCCTTGATGAGATCCTGGGCGCCAGCCAGCACCTGGCTCACCTGGTCGACGATTTGCTCGACTGGTCGAGCCTGCAGGCGGAGGCGCCGCGCTTGCAGATGCGTGTCCTGGAGGTCGACGGACTGATGCGCGAATGTGCCGAAATGGTCCGTTCCCAGGCCAAGGCTGCGGGTCTTGACCTTGAGTTGCAGTCGACGAGCCCCGCGCTGAGTGTGCTGGCCGATGCCAGGCGCCTGCGCCAGATCCTGCTGAACCTACTGTCCAACGCCATCAAGTACAACCGCCCTCACGCTCGCTTGTTCATGGGGGCTGAACTCCATGGCAAGGGGCGCGTGCGGGTGTTTGTCGAAGATGGTGGCGCAGGTATTTCCGCAGCCCTGCAAGGCGCGCTGTTCGAGCCGTTCCAGCGTTTGGGCCAGGAAAACACCGCAATCCAAGGCACCGGTATCGGCCTTGCGTTGTGCCGAGAACTCGCCACGTTGATGAACGGCAGCATGGGGCTCATCAGCGAAACGGGTGTCGGCAGTCGCTTTTGGGTCGATCTGCCCCAAGGCATCGCGGCACCCAAGGTCCACAAGCGCTTGCTCTCGCTGTGTTTCGTGGGGCAGGACGACGAGACGCTGCGCTGTCTTGAAGACACGTTGACGGGCATGGTGGCCCTGCGCCACGGAACGCTTGCGCAGTGTCTGGAGCAGGTACGGCGCGACACGGCGCCGGACGTCATGCTGATTGACTGTGACTTACTGGGAAATGACTTGATCGATGCGCTGTCGCGGTTACGACGTTTACCAGGTGGCGATCAAATCCTTCTTATTCTGCTGTGTACATCACCACACCTGCTCGCGACGTTGGGGTGTGAGTTTCAAGCAGTGCTTAAACAACCGCTGGAACCCAATGAGCTACGCGAACTCATACGCGCGATGATGCAAGTGGAGAAACCGAATGTTCAGTGATATCCCCGCCGATACCCGAATTGTGATTATCGATGATGTGGCTGCGAACCTGCGCTTGCTGGAGTCCAGCCTGAAAGCCTTCGGTTTGCGCAACGTCTTGAGTTTCGCCGACTCGGCCAGCGGGCTGGTTTGGCTCAAAGAGCAACCGTGGGATCTGCTGCTATTGGATCTGGATATGCCCGCGCCCGATGGGTTTGAGATTCTGCGCCAACTCAGCGATCGCAATCGCTCAAGGTCTCCCGTGATTATCTTGACGGCATTGAGCGAGCCGCAAAGCCGGCGTCTCGGCCTTGAACTGGGGGCCAACGATTATCTGACCAAACCGTTGGATTTGCCTGAGCTGCTATTGCGCATACGCAACGCTCTGCGCTTGTCCCATGCCACCCGCCAACTGCAAGACCTGAACAGTGAGTTGGAGCAAAGGGTGTTTGAGCGCACCGCTCAGTTGCAGGAAAGTTATTGCGCCATGATCCGCGCATTGAGTCGTGCGGCCTGCTATCGCGATGATGAAACGGGCGCCCATGTATTGCGCATTGGCGAAACCGCGGCCTTGATGGCCGAAGCAATCGGTATGCCGCAGAGGTGGTGCGAGCTGATTCGATTGGCGGCGCCGATGCATGACTTGGGGAAAATCGGCATTCCTGATCGGATCTTGCACAAGGAAGGCCCATTAACCGTGCCGGAACGCCAGCAGATGATGGAGCATCCGCGCATCGGCCATGCAATCCTGCAAGATGCACACGCCACGGACCTGACCGATATGGCCGCGGACATTGCCTACGGTCACCATGAAAAATGGGACGGCAGCGGCTATCCGCAAGGGCTTGCCGGAAAGGACATTCCGCTGTCGGCAAGGATTGTCGCGTTGTGTGATGTCTATGATGCGTTGCGTATGGAACGTCCCTATAAGCGGGCCTGGAGCCCTGAGCGGGCGCAGGCCTATATTCTTGAACAATCGGGCGTGCATTTTGATCCGGAGCTGGTGACGGTGATGCGCCGCTGTTTCGGCCCGGTTGAACAACTCATCGAGGATGACGCCGAACTGGCTGGCGTACACAAGCAACGACAAGCCGATGCGGGCACTGGCCAGCTCCCACATTAAAACGTCGCCAACATGGGCGCCCGGCTCGGGCTCATCGCGGCCAAGGCCACCGACGTCGCCGCCGTGCGCGTCTCCACCCCCAACTTCACATACACATGTTCCAGGTGCTTGTTCACCGTCCGCGGGCTCAGCCCCAAGATATCGCCGATGTCCCGATTGGTCTTGCCGCACGCCACCCAGCGCAGCACCTCGACCTCGCGCTCGGTCAGTTGAAAGCGCGCCGACAACAGCTTGTGCGCCGGCTCATCCTCCAGGGTCAACACACTCGGTTGCGTCGCCGCCCGCGCCGACAGCAGGATGCGCGAGGTGCGTAAATGCGCCGCCACGCGCGCCAGCACCTCGTCGGTCTGGATCGGCTTGGTCACGTAGTCGCTGCCGCCCACTTCAAAGCCTTGCACCACATGCTTGCTGTCGGTCAGCCCGGTCATGAACACCACCGGGATGTCCGCGCTGGCAGGTAACGCCTTGAGCCGGCGGCAGGTCTCGAAACCGTCCAGGCCCGGCATCATCGCGTCCAGCAGGATCAGGTCCGGGCGCCGGCGTTGCACGCGGTTCAGCGCGCTGAGCCCGTCGAGCGCCACCAGCACCATGTAGCCGGCGTCGTCGAGGGCGTCGGAGAGCATGGCCAGGTTGTCCGGGGTGTCGTCGACGATCAGTACCACGCCGGGTTCAGTGCTACGGGTGAGTACATTCATCTTCGGCCTCCTTGAGGGTTCGGTTGAGTTCATCCAGGCGGAAACCCTTGAGCAACCCGCGCACTTTGCTGATGAACGGTGCGGCGTCCGGGCGGCGTTCGAGGATCGTGTCGAGTTTTTCGTGCAGGCCCCGCACGTAGCCGATCGCGCTGAGTTCGGCGAGCACGGCGAGGTCGTCGGCGCTCGGCAGCACGCTGGGCGGTGGCGGCGCGACGAAGGTTTTGGTGCGCCGCAGCCATTGCAGGCCGAGGTGTTGTTGCAGGCGTCCGAGCAGCTCCGGGGTACGCACCGGCTTGGCCAGGTAGTCGTTGCAGGCGGCGGCGATGCTGCGTTCGCGGTCGTCGGTAAAGGCGTTGGCCGAGATCACGATGATCGGCGCGGTGGACAGTGCATTGCGGCGGATCAGCCGGCTGGTTTCCAGGCCGTCCAGGGTCGGCATCGACAGGTCCATCAGGATCAGGTCCGGCGCCAGCAGCGCGACCTGGCGAATCGCATCCTGGCCGTTGCTCGCCTGGATCACCTCAAAGCCCAGAGGCGTGAGCATGCCGCTGAGTACCTTGCGGTGGTCCACATGGTCGTCCACCACCAGAATGCGTCGGCGTGCGCCCTGGTAGCCGATGATGTCGTGTTCCACATGCACCACCGCCTGCGGCGCGCGCACCTGGGACAGGAACAGGCGCACCTGGAAACAGGTGCCCTTGTCCAGCTCGCTGGTAACGCGTAGCTCGCCGCCCATCAGCGCGGTGAGCATGCGCGTGATGGTCAGCCCCAGGCCTACGCCCTTGTCCTGGCGCATCAGGTCGCCGCGCTCGAACGGCTGGAAGATCCGCTCGATCTGCCCGGGGTCGATGCCGATGCCGGTGTCGATGATTTCAAAGTTGGCGGTCTCGCGCATGTAGCTGACCCGCAGGCACACTTCGCCGCTGTCGGTGAAGTTCACCGCATTGCCGAGCAGGTTGATCAGGATCTGGCGCACGCGTTTTTCATCACCGCGCACCACGGCGGGGATCTTGCCGACGCAGTCCAGGCGAAAGCGCAGGCCCTTGTCCTGGGCTTGGGGGGTGAACATCTGCTCCAGGTCGTGGATCAGTTCGGGGAAGGGGATTTCGGTGAGTTCCAGGCGTAACTTGCCGGCCTCGATCTTGGCCACGTCGAGCAGGCCGTCGATCAATGACAGCAAGTGCGAGCCGCTGCGCAGGATGGTCGCCAGCGCGTCCTGATGCTGCTCGGGCATGGCGCTGTCGCGCTGCAGAATCTGGGTGAAACCGAGGATGCTGTTCAGCGGTGTGCGCAGTTCATGGGACAGCCCGGTGACGTAGCGGCTCTTGGCAGCGTTGGCGGCTTCCGAGGCTTCCTTGGCCTGTTGCAGGGCCTGGTCGGTGAGGCTGTGGGCGTCGATTTCCTGCATCAGCAGCAGGGTCTGGCGGTCGGATTCCTGCTGGGCGACGCGGCGGCTTTCGCGGGTCAGCACCACCCACCAGGCGAGCACGGCGGCCAGCACCGACAGGGTCAGGAACGCTTTGAAGAACGCCTGGTACAGGGTTTGCGAATGCGGCAAACCCTGGGCCGCCTGCACGTAGATCAAGGCCAGGGCGCCGGCGAGCAGCAGCACCAGCACCGATAACAGCCCCAGGTAATGGGCCAGCCGTGTATGCAGGCGCGGCATCAGGCTGTTGGGCAGCAACCGGCGCAGCACGCCTTCAAACTGGCTGACCAGCCGCGCATGGGGTTTGCAACGGTCGCCGCAGCGCGCATCCAATGAGCAACACAACGAACAGATGGGCGTGCTGTAGGCCGGGCAGAACGCCATGTCCGCCGTCTCGAACGGGTTGCTGCACAGCCCGCAGACCGCATGGGTGGCGGGTGCCACCGGGTGAATCAATTGGGCGTCGCTGGTGCGTGCGATGTAGTACTTGCCCTGGGTCATCCAGGCCAACAGCGGCGCCATCACCAGCGCCGTGCCGAGGGCGACGAAGGGCGGCGCGGCCTGGGCCAGGGCGCCAAACAGGCCGAAGTGGGCGAGGATCGACAGCAGCGAGGCAATCAGCATCGAGCCGACACCCACCGGATTGATGTCGTAGAGGTGCGCGCGCTTGAACTCGATGTGTTTGGGCGACAGTCCCAGGGGCTTGTTGATCACCAGGTCGGCGACCAATGTACCGATCCAGGCAATCGCAATATTCGCGTACAGCCCCAGCACCTGATCGATCACATCGAACACGCCCAGCTCCATCAACATCAACGCAATGGCCACGTTGAACACCAGCCACACCACGCGCCCGGGGTGACTGTGGGTGACGCGGGCGAAGAAGTTCGACCAGGCCAGGGAGCCGGCGTAGGCGTTGGTCAGGTTGATCTTCATCTGCGAGATGAACACGAACAGCACCATGGCGCCGAGGGCCCATTCCGGCGAGCTGAACACATAACGGAAGGCGACCAGGTACATCTGGGTCGGCTCGGCGGCGCGTTCCATGGGGATTTCATGTTGCAGGGCAAGGAACGCCAGGAACGCGCCGCCAAACATCTTCAACGCGCCGGGGATAATCCACCCGGGGCCGGAGCAGAGCAGGGCGGCCCACCAGCGCTTGCGGTTGGCGGCGGTCTTTTCCGGGAGAAAGCGCAGGTAGTCCACTTGCTCGCCGATCTGCGTCACCAGCGACAGCGCCACGGTACAGGCGGCGCAGAACGCCAGCAGGTTGAAACCGCCGCCGTCGCCGCTGCGCCCGACAAAGCTGGTCCAGTCGCTGAACGCGTCGGGGTTTTTCCACCACACGAAACCATAGGGCAACACCAGCAAAAACAGCCACAGCGGTTGGGTCCACAGTTGCAGGCGACTGATCAGCGTGACGCCGTAGGCCACCAGCGGAATCACCAGCAGCGAGCAGATCACGTAGGCGAAGGCCAGCGGGATATGGAAATACAACTCCAGTGCCAGCGCCATGATCGCCGCTTCCAGGGCGAAGAACAGGAAGGTGAAGCTGGCGTAGATCAGCGAGGTGATGGTTGAACCGATATAGCCGAAGCCGGCGCCACGGGTCAGCAAGTCCATGTCCACGCCATAGCGGGCGGCGTAATAGCTGATGGGCAGGCCGGTGAGGAAGATCACCAGGCTGATGGCCAGGATCGCCCAGAAGGTGTTGGTGAAGCCGTAACTCAGCACCAAGACGCCGCCGATCGCCTCCAGCGCCAGGAACGACACCGCGCCCAGGGCGGTGTTGGCGATGCGCAGCTCCGACCACTTGCGAAAGGATTTGGGGGTGTAGCGCAGGGCGTAGTCTTCCATGGTCTCGTCGGCGACCCAGGAATTGTAGTCGCGGCGGATCTTGACGATGCGCTGGGTGCCGGGAGGGGATTGCACGATGGTGAGGCTCCGCAGAGTGGACGAAGGGAGTGAGCAAGTTCCATGCCCTCGACTGCGCTGGGAGCCAAATGTGGGAGGGAGCTTGCTCCCGATGACGCTGTGTCAGTCGCTAATCAGTTGACTGACCCACCGCCATCGGGAGCAAGCTCCCTCCCACATGGGATCGCAGTGGCCAGGGGAGCGCGATCCTGCCCTGCATTGGTGCGCAACGGCATACGTCAAATGACGTACTGCGTTACGTCAGGCTGCGTATACCCGCGCTGGCCCGCTGCCGCCATGCTGGAGCCCTCATTGCAGAGGAGTCGCCCCATGGAACCACGATTGATCCGCTCCAAACCGTTGTTGGCCCTGTCGTTGCTGGCGGCCGCGCTGTTCAGCCAGGGCGTGCTGGCCGACAACGAAGGCCTGGCCGTGACGCCGACCGAAGTCACCGTCGGCCAGTTGCACTCGGCCACCGGCACCATGGCTATCTCCGAGACCGGCTCGATCCAGGCCGAACGCCTGGCCATCGAGCAAATCAACGCCTCGGGCGGGATTCTGGGACGCCAGATCAAAGTGATCCAGGAGGACGGCGCCTCCGACTGGCCGACCTTCGCCGAAAAGGCCAAGAAGCTGTTGGTCAACGACAAAGTCGCCGCCGTGTTCGGCTGCTGGACCTCGGCCTCGCGTAAAGCCGTGCTGCCGATCTTCGAGAAAGAAAACGGCCTGCTCTACTACCCGACCTTCTACGAAGGCCTGGAACAGTCGAAAAACGTGATCTACACCGGGCAGGAAGCCACCCAACAGATCCTCGCCAGCCTGGATTGGATCGCCAAGACCAAAGGCGCCAAGACTTTCTACCTGGTCGGCTCCGATTACATCTGGCCGCGCACGTCGATGAAGATCGCGCGCAAGCACATTGAAAACGTACTGCACGGCACCGTGGTCGGCGAAGACTACTACCCGCTGGGCAACACCCAGTTCGGTTCGCTGATCAACAAGGTCAAGCTGAAAAAGCCTGACGTGGTCTTCGCCGCCGTGGTGGGCGGTTCCAACGTGGCGTTCTACAAACAGCTCAACGCGGCGGGCGTGAATGCGTCCAAGCAAACCCTGTTGACCCTGTCGGTGACCGAAGACGAACTGCTCGGCATCGGCGGCGAAAACATGGCCGGCTTCTATGCCTCGATGAAGTACTTCCAGAGCCTGGACAACCCGAACAACAAAGCCTTCGTCGAAGCCTTCAAGGCCAAGTACGGCAAGGATGCGGTGATCGGCGACGTGACCCAGGCGGCTTACCTCGGCCCATGGCTGTGGAAAGCGGCGGTGGAGAAGGCCGGCAGTTTCGACGTGGATAAAGTCGTCGCCGCCTCCCCGGGCATCGAACTGAAAACCGCGCCCGAAGGCTACGTGAAGATTCACGAGAACCACCACCTGTGGAGCAAGTCGCGCATCGGTGAAGTGCAGCCCAACGGCCAGTTCAAGGTGATCTACGAGTCGGATCTGATCGAACCGAATCCGTTTCCAAAGGGTTACCAATAAGCTTCAAGCACACCGATTCAAATGTGGGAGGGGGCAAGCCCCCTCCCACATAGAGCAAAAGCACATCGCATTCCAACTATCACCTCCCGCTCTCAGGAGACCATCATCATGGAATGGCTATCGGAATTTGGAGCCATCGCGGCGATGCAGGGGTTCAACGGCTTGTCCGTGTTCTGCGTGCTGTTGCTGATGGCGTTGGGGCTGGCGATCATTTTCGGCCAGATGGGCGTGATCAACATGGCCCACGGAGAATTCCTGACCATCGGCGCCTACACCACCTACGTGTGTTCCAGCCTCACCGCGCACTTTGCGCCGAGTTTTCAACCCTATTACTTCTTCTTCGCCATTGCCCTGTCGTTCCTCGTTGCCGGCGCGGTGGGCTGGGTGGTGGAATGGGCGATGATCAGCCGCTTGTACAAGCGGCCGCTGGATACCTTGCTGGCAACCTGGGGCCTGTCCCTGGTGATGCAGCAAACCTTCCGCTCGGTGTTCGGCGCTCGGGAGGTCAGCGCCGAGCCGCCGGCCTGGCTGATGGGCTCGGTGAACTTCACCGACGCGATTGAAATCCCGCGTAACGGCCTGTTCATGATGGCCCTGACCGTGCTGCTGACGGCGGCGATCTTCCTGATGCTGTACCGCTCGCGTTGGGGCCTGCAGGTGCGTGCGACGGTGCAGAATCGCCTGATGAGCCGCGCGGTCGGGATCAATACGCGCAAGGTCGACCGCATGACCTTCGCCCTCGGTTGCGGCGTGGCCGGGGTGGCCGGTGCGGCGTTCACCACCATCGGTTCCACCGGGCCGACGGCGGGTTCGCAGTACATCGTCGACACCTTTCTGGTGGTGGTGTTCGGCGGCGCGCAAAGCCTGTTCGGCACCATTGCCTCGGCGTTCGTGATCGCCCAGACGCAATCGCTGTCGGAGTTTTTCCTCAGTGGCTCGATGGCCAAGGTGCTGACCTTGTCCTCGGTGATTCTGATCCTGATGCTGCGCCCGCAAGGGTTGTTCTCCATCAAAGTGCGCAAGTAGAGGCGAGCAGATGAAGGCTTTAGACAAGCTGCTGGGCGGCCAGCAAAACCTGATCGGCATCGCGCTGCTGGCGCTGCTGATTCTCGTGGTGTTCCCCCTGACCCTGGATGCGTTTCGCCTGAACATGGTCGGCAAGTACCTGACCTACGCGTTTGTCGCGGTGGGGCTGGTGCTGTGCTGGGGCTATGGCGGCATTCTCAGCCTGGGGCAGGGCGTGTTCTTCGGCGTCGGCGGCTACTGCATGGCGATGTTCCTCAAGCTGGAAGCGTCCGACCCGGAAAGTACCAAGATCCAGTCCACGCCGGGCATCCCGGATTTCATGGATTGGAACCAGATCACCGAGCTGCCCTGGTTGTGGCAACCGTTTCACAGTTTCAGCTTTACCCTGGTGGCGGTGATTGCGGTGCCGGTGCTGCTCGCATTCATTATCGGCATGGCCTTGTTCAAGCGGCGCGTGGGCGATGTGTACTTCTCCATCGTCACGCAGGCGATTGCGCTGATCCTCACGGTATTGATCGTCGGCCAGCAAGGGCTGACCGGCGGCGTCAATGGCATCACCGACCTCAAGACCCTGCTCGGCTGGGACCTGCGCACCGACAGCGCGAAGCTGATCCTGTACTTCATCAATGCCGGGTTGCTGTTCGGCTGCATCTTCATCGGCCGCTTCATCCTCGCGTCCAAGCTTGGCCGGTTGTTGATGGCGATGCGCGACAAGGAAGAGCGCGTGCGCTTTTCCGGGTATGACGTGGCCAGCTTCAAGATCTTCGTGTTCTGCGTGGCCGCGGCGTTCTCGGCGATTGGCGGGGCCATGTTCGCGTTGCAGGTGGGCTTTATGTCGCCGTCGTTCGTGGGCATCGTGCCGTCGATCGAGATGGTGATCTTTGCCGCCGTGGGCGGGCGCATGTCACTGCTCGGCGCGGTGTACGGCGCGCTGCTGGTGAACTATGGCAAGACCTACTTTTCCGAGTCCTTTCCCGAGCTGTGGCTGTACCTGATGGGCGGGCTGTTCATCGCCGTGGTCATGTACTTCCCCAATGGCCTGGCCGGCTTGTGGGACAGCCATGGTCGGCAGGCATTGGCCCGGCTGCTGCGCCGTCAACCACCGGTGAAAGCCGTGGCGCCGCTGGTCAAGCCCAAGACTGAAAGCAAAATCCTGGAGACCCAGCCATGACCGCCGTCGGCTTTGAAATGAACAAACCGGTGCTGGCCATCGAGGGCCTGACCGTGTCATTCGACGGCTTCAAGGTGGTCGACAACCTCAACCTGTATATCGACCGCAACGAAGTGCGCGTGGTCATCGGCCCCAACGGTGCCGGCAAGACCACGGTGCTCGACCTGATCTGCGGCAAGACCCGCGCCACCAGCGGCAGCATCCAGTTCGACGGCCAGGAACTGACCACGATGCGCGAGTACAACATCGTGCGCGCCGGGGTCGGGCGCAAGTTCCAGAACCCGTCGATCTACGAAAACCTCACGGTGTTCGAGAACCTCGAGATGTCCTACCCGGCCGGGCGCAAGGTCTGGGGTGCGCTGTTTTTCAAGCGCAATGCCCAGGTGATCGCACGGGTGGAAGAGGTGGCGCGGGAGATCTTCCTTGGCGATTTGCTGCAACAACAGGCGGACTTGCTGTCCCACGGGCAAAAGCAGTGGCTGGAGATCGGCATGCTGTTGATGCAGGACCCCGAGCTGCTGATGCTCGACGAACCGGTGGCCGGCATGAGCGTCAACGAACGCGCGCAAACCGCCGAGCTGCTCAACCGCATCAGCCAGGGCCGCTCGGTGCTGGTGATCGAGCACGACATGGAGTTTGTCAAAAGCATCGCCCACAAGGTCACGGTGCTGCACCAGGGCAAGGTACTCGCCGAGGGCAGCATGGAGTCGGTGCAAAGTAATCCGAAAGTCATCGAAGTGTATTTGGGCCACTGAGGAGTCCGGCATGTTCAAGATCGACCAGTTGTCCTGCGGCTACGGGCAGAGCCAGATCCTCCACGACCTGGACCTGAACGTGGCCAAGCGCGAGATCGTCGCGGTGATGGGCCGCAACGGCATGGGCAAGACCACGTTGTTCAAGAGCTTGATGGGCATCCTGCCGCAGTGGAAAGGCCAGGTCAGTGTGGACGGGCACGATGTGTCGGCGCTGGAAACCCATGAACGGGTTGAACGCGGGATTGCCTACGTCCCCCAGGGCCGCATGATTTTTCCGAGCATGACGGTGTTGGAAAACATCCAGACCGGCCTGCCTGCCTCGGCGCGGGGCAAGGTGCCGGAGGATTTGTACGCGCTGTTCCCGGTGCTCTACGACATGCAGTCGCGCAAGGGCGGCAACCTGTCCGGCGGGCAACAGCAACAGTTGGCGATTGCGCGGGCGCTGGCGACCAACCCCAAGGTGCTGCTGCTGGATGAACCGACGGAGGGCATCCAGCCGTCGATCATCAAGGACATCGCACGCACGCTGAAGGAGATTCGCAACTTAAGGGACCTGACCATCGTGGTCTCGGAGCAGGTGCTGTCGTTCACCCTGGAAATCGCCGACCGCTTTTTGGTGATCGAAAAGGGCCGCTTCGTGATCGAAGAGACCCGGGACCGGGTGGACGAGGCAACCATCAGCCGCTACTTGTCCGTCTAGCCGCGACCGATTGTAGGAGCCGGCTTGCCGGCGAAAAACGCCCAGGCGCTGCGTTCATCCTGGCGACGTGCGTCATCGTTAACGACCTTCGCTGGCAAGCCAGCTCCTACAGAAAAGCGCACCTGCGAACCTGCCGGCGAAAAACGCCCAGGCGCTGCGTTCATCCTGGCGACGTGCGTCATCGTTAACGACCTTCGCTGGCAAGCCAGCTCCTACAGAAAAGCGCACCTGCGAACCCACCTGTAGGAGCCGGCTTGCCGGCGAAAAACGTCCAGGCGCCGCGTTCATCCTGGTGATGCACGTCATCGTTAACGACCTTCGCTGGCAAGCCAGCTTCTACAGAAAAGCGCACCTGCGAACCTGCCTGTAGGAGCCGGCTTGCCGGCGAAAAACGCCCAGGCGCTGCGTTCATCCTGGCGACGTGCGTCATCGTTAACGACCTTCGCTGGCAAGCCAGCTCCTACAGAAAAGCACACCTGCGAACCCACCTGTAGGAGCCGGCTTGCCGGCGAAAAACGCCCAGGCGCCGGGTTCATCCTGGCGATGCGCGTCATCGTTAACGACCTTCGCTGGCAAGCCAGCTCCTACAGAAACGCACAGCTGCGAACCCACCTGTAGGAGCCGGCTTGCCGGCGAAAAACGCCCAGGCGCCGCGTTCATGCTGGCGATGCGCGTCATCGTTAACGACCTTCGCGGGCAAGCCAGCTCCTACATTTTTGTTTGGGTTTCACTCTCTGGCAGAGCCATACGTCATCCAACGTATTTCCCGTTTTACCTCGCTCCACGAGACTGGTTTCAACGCCACAAGCCATCCGTCCAGGAGCCAGTCCATGACCGAAACGCTGATCAAAGTCGACCTCAACCAACCCGTCACCGAGAACGAGCAGATCCACAACCGTTGGCACCCGGATATCCCGATGGCCTGCTGGGTCAAGCCGGGCGATGACTTCATCCTCGAAACCTACGACTGGACCGCCGGCGCGATCAAGAACAACGATGACGCCAGCGACGTGCGCGATGTGGACCTGTCCACCGTGCATTACCTGTCCGGCCCGGTGGGTGTGCACGGCGCCGAGCCGGGCGATTTGCTGGTGGTGGACCTGCTCGACATCGGCGCCAAGGCCGATTCCCAGTGGGGCTTCAACGGCTTTTTCTCGCGGCAGAACGGCGGTGGCTTTCTCACCGATCACTTCCCCAGTGCGCAAAAGGCGATCTGGGATTTCAAGGGCATGTTCACCAGCTCGCGGCACATTCCAGGGGTGAACTTCGCCGGCCTGATCCACCCTGGCCTGATCGGCTGCCTGCCGGACCCGGTGATGCTCGCCGACTGGAACCGTCGCGAACAGGAACTGATCGACACCAACCCGACCCGTGTCCCGCCGCTGGCCAACGCGCCGCTGGCCGCCACCGCGCACATGGGCAAGCTCAAGGGCCAGGCCCGCGACGATGCCGCCGCCACCGGCGCGCGCACCGTGCCGCCGCGTGAGCATGGCGGTAACTGCGATATCAAGGATTTGTCCCGCGGCTCGAAGATCTTCTTCCCGGTCTATGTCAAGGGCGCCGGGCTGTCGGTGGGCGACTTGCACTTCAGCCAGGGCGACGGCGAAATCACCTTTTGCGGCGCCATCGAAATGGCCGGCTGGGTGCATATGAAGGTCGAGCTGATCAAGGGCGGCATGGCCAAGTACGGGATCAAGAACCCGGTGTTCAAGCCGAGCCCGATCACGCCGAACTACAAGAATTACCTGATCTTCGAAGGCATCTCGGTCGACGAGCAGGGCCAGCAGCACTACCTGGACGTCAACATCGCCTACCGCCAGGCGTGCCTGAATGCGATCAACTACCTGACCAAGTTCGGCTACTCACCGGCCCAGGGCTATGCGCTGCTCGGCTCGGCACCGGTACAAGGGCATATCAGCGGTGTGGTGGATATTCCGAATGCGTGCGCGACCTTGTGGCTGCCTACGGAAATCTTCGAGTTCGACATCAACCCCAACGCTAACGGCCCCACCAAGTTCCTCGACGGCAGCGTCGACCTGCCCATCGCACCGGACCTGTAGCCATGCCGACCTACGAATACGCCTGCGAGGCGTGCGGCACGTTCACGATGTTGCGGCCGATCGCCCAGCGCAACGAACCCAGCCAGTGCCCGTACTGCGCCGGGCCGGGAGGGCCGTTGCAGGTGTCGGCCCCGGCCTTGCAGTTGCTGTCGACCAACCAGCGCAAGGCCATCGCCGGCAACGAGCGCAGCGCCAACGCACCGCAAACGGTCGGCGAGTACCAGGAAAACCGTCGCCATCCGGCCGGTTGCAGTTGCTGCGGCACCAGCAAAAAGGTGCTGCCGAGCAAGGCCAACCCGCTGGGCCTCAAGACCAAGACCGGTCCACGGCCGTGGATGATCAGTCACTAGACCAGGAGCATTGCAATGCGTCATGGCGATATTTCCAGCAGCCCGGACACCGTCGGTGTCGCGGTGGTGAACTACAAGATGCCGCGCCTGCACAGCAAGGCCGAGGTCATCGAGAATGCGAAGAAGATTGCCGAGATGATCCTCGGCATGAAGCAGGGCCTGCCGGGCATGGACCTGGTGGTGTTCCCGGAATACAGCACCATGGGCATCATGTACGACCACGACGAGATGATGGCCACCGCCGCAAGCATCCCCGGCGAAGAGACCGCGATCTTTTCCGCCGCGTGTGGCCAGGCCAACACCTGGGGCGTGTTTTCGCTGACCGGCGAGCGCCATGAAGAGCATCCGCACAAGGCGCCCTATAACACCCTGGTGCTGATCAATAACCTCGGCGAGATCGTGCAGCGTTATCGCAAGTGCATTCCCTGGTGCCCCATCGAAGGCTGGTACCCGGGCGACCGCACCTACGTCTGCGATGGGCCCAAAGGCATGCAGATCAGCCTGATCATCTGCGATGACGGCAACTATCCGGAGATCTGGCGCGATTGCGCGATGAAGGGCGCCGAGTTGATCGTGCGCTGCCAGGGCTATATGTACCCGGCCAAGGAGCAGCAGGTGCTGATGTCCAAGAGCATGGCCTGGGCCAATAACTGCTACGTGGCGGTGGCCAACGCCGCCGGGTTCGATGGCGTGTATTCGTACTTTGGTCACTCGGCGATCATCGGTTTTGACGGGCGCACGCTAGGCGAATGCGGCGAAGAGGAGATGGGCATCCAGTACGCCCAGCTATCGGTGTCGCAGATCCGCGATGCGCGCGCCAATGATCAGTCGCAGAACCACCTGTTCAAGCTGCTGCACCGCGGCTACACCGGTATGCATGCTTCGGGCGATGGCGACAAAGGCGTGGCCGATTGCCCGTTCGAGTTCTACCGCACCTGGGTGCTCGATGCGCAAAAAGCCCAGGAGAACGTGGAGAAAATCACCCGCGGCACCGTGGGCGTCGCCGCCTGCCCGGTCGGGCAATTGCCCCATGACGGCCACGGAAAAACCGCGAGGTAACGCATACGCTGGGTAGTTCTGCGCCATAAGACTTGCAGTCTGAAAATTTCCCTCTAATATAACCCGGGTAAAACAAATACTACCCGGGTATAAATCATGGATTCTCAACATCCCCCTCGTTGCACCGCTTTCGTTCACCACCGACGTGTGGCGGACGGTCCCTATGCCCACGTTGCCCAGGCGTTGGCAGACCTTGATCTGCCGGCCGGCAGCTTCCTGGTATTCGACGATGCCACCGGCACCCAGGTCGATTACCCTTGGCCCCCGGGTTATGCACCCGAGCTGCCCGCGCCCGCAGAGGCACCAGATGAGCCGCCGACGTCCCCTGCGGTCGGGCGCCCCAAGCTGGGCGTGGTCGCCCGCGAAGTGACTTTGCTACCGCGCCATTGGGAGTGGTTGAGCCAGCAGCGTGGCGGTGCGTCGGCCGCGTTGCGGCGCTTGGTGGATGAAGCGCGCAATGCCCATGCCAGTCGTGATCAAATGCGCCAGGCCAAAGAGGCCAGCTATCGCTTCATGAGCGCCATCGGCGGTGACCTGCCGGGTTTCGAAGAGGCTTCGCGGGCACTGTTTGCCCACAACGCCGCAGACTTTTCCAACAAGATCGCGCTCTGGCCGGTGGACGTGCAGACGTACCTGGCCTGGCTGTCGCGCAACGCTTTCACTGCCTGATCATCATCCAGGGACTCGAACTACCATGGAAGTGACCCAACAACGCCCGCTGTGGCAGATCTACCTGATCTTCCTCGCACCGATGGTGCTGTCGAACTTTCTGCAGAGCTTTTCCGGCACGCTCAATGGCATCTATGTCGGGCAAATGCTCGGTACCCAGGCGTTGGCGGCGGTATCGGGGATGTTCCCCATCGTGTTTTTCTTTATCGCCCTGGTGATCGGCCTGGGGGCGGGGGCCTCGGTGTTGATCGGCCAGGCCTGGGGAGCCCGGGAAACCTCGATGGTCAAGGCGATCACCGGCGCCACCCTGACCCTTGGCGCGCTGGTGGGTTTGGTGGCGGCGGTGCTTGGCAGCCTGTTTGCGCGTCCGGCGTTACTGGCGTTGGGCACGCCGCTGGATGTGCTGGATGACGCGGTAGGTTATGCCCAGGTGATGATGCTGATCATGCCGCTGTTGTTGGTGTTTATCCTCTATACCCAGCTGCTGCGCGGCGTCAGCGACACGATTTCGCCGCTGCTGGCGCTGATGGTCTCGACATTCGTCGGTCTGCTGCTGACGCCGGCGCTGATCCGCGGCTGGATCGGCCTACCGCCCATGGGCATCCAGAGTGCGGTGTATGCCGGCCTGGTGGGCAACGCCGCGGCGATGCTGTTTCTGGTGCTGCGCCTGCGGCATAAAAACCACGTGATGGCGCCGGACCGCGCATTGCTCGCGGCCTTGCGGCTGGACCGGGTGATTCTCGGCAAAGTCCTGCGCATCGGGCTGCCCACCGGGCTACAGATGGTGGTGCTGTCATTATCCGAATTGGTCATCCTGGCCTTGGTCAACCACCACGGTTCCCAGGCAACGGCGGCCTATGGCGCGGTGACGCAGATCGTCAACTACGTGCAGTTTCCGGCACTGTCGATTGCCATCACCGCGTCGATCCTCGGCGCCCAGGCCATCGGTGCCGGGCGCCTGGAACGGATCGGGCCGATCCTGCGCACCGGGTTGCTGATCAATACCTGCCTGACTGGTGGCCTGATCCTGCTCGGCTACCTGTTGTCGCCCTGGTTGCTCGGCCTGTTCATCACCGACGACGCCGCGCGGATCAAGGCCGAACACCTGCTGCATATCATGCTGTGGAGCATCCTGGTGTTCGGCTTCCAGGCCGTGATAGGCGGGATCATGCGCGCCAGCGGCGTGGTGCTGATCCCGGTGGCGATTTCGATCTTCTGTGTGCTCGGTGTGGAGTTGCCGGTGGCCTACCTGCTCAATGCGCGGTACGGCCTGGAAGGGGTGTGGATGGCATTTCCGGTGACATACCTGGCGATGCTGGCGTTGCAGACGGCGTACTACCGGATGGTGTGGCGGCACAAGCCGATCACACGGTTGGTGTGATAAAAGGTTGCGCAAATCAAGGAAAGAAGGCGTTTCAATCATGGCAAACCCCTACGCCGAGTTGTTCCAGGCGCCCGGCGCCCGGGCGTTCGTACTGGCCGGCATGCTCGCGCGCATGCCCATCTCCATGACTGGCATCGGCTTGATCACCATGCTCTCGCAGGTGCATGGCGGCTACGGTCTGGCCGGCTCGGTGGCGGCGGTGTTTGCCTTGGCTACGGCATTTTGCGCGCCGCAGGTATCGCGGCTGGTTGACCGCTACAGCCAGGGCAGGGTACTGCCGATCGCCGCGCTGATCGGCGGCGGTGCGTTGTTGTTGCTGTTGTTGTGTACGCGTTTGCAGGCGCCGAACTGGGCGTTGTTCGTGTTCGCGGCGCTGGCCGGTTGCATGCCCAACATGTCAGCCATGGTCCGGGCGCGCTGGACCGAGCTGTACCGCGGCCAGCCCAAGCTCCAGACCGCGTTTGCCCTGGAGTCGGTGCTCGATGAGGTGTGCTTTATCATCGGCCCGCCGATTTCGGTGGGGTTGTGCGTGGTGCTGTTTCCCGAGGCCGGGCCTTTGCTGGCGGCGTTGCTGTTGGCGGTCGGTGTCACGGTGTTCGTGATGCAACGCCAGACCGAGCCGCCCGTGCATGAGCGCCATGATCATCACGGGCGCTGGCTGATCGCTTCGCCCTCGGTGTTGATCCTGATGATCCTGCTGCTGGCCATGGGCGTGATTGTCGGGGTAGTGGATGTGGTCAGCGTCGCTTTCGCCCAGCACCAGGGCCAACCGGCGGCGGCGAGCATTGTGTTGTCGGTGTATGCCGTCGGTTCGTGCCTGGCGGGGTTGGCGTTCGGTACGTTGAAACTCAAGGCGCCGTTGCCCCGGCAGTTCCTGTGCTGTGGTGTCGCCACGGCGCTGACCACCTTGCCGTTGCTGCTGGTCACCAACATCCCCGGCCTGGCCGTGGCAATCTTCATTTCCGGGCTGTTCTTCGCCCCGACCCTGATCGTGTCCATGGCCCTGGTGGAGCGGATCGTGCCACCGAGCCGCTTGACCGAAGGCATGACCTGGCTGATCACCGGCCTGAGCATCGGCGTGGCCATCGGCGCCGCCAGCTCCGGCTGGATGATCGACCACTTCGGCGCGGCCAGCGGGTTCTGGGTGGCGCTGGCGGCGGGGGCGGTGGTGTTGGGTTCGGCGGTGTTGGGGTATCGGCGGTTAGGGTGACGGATGAGCGATGCACTCACCGCTGAGGAGGTCATCCACCGCCTGGCGAAAGGCGGCCTCCAGTTCCTCTTCGGTTTGCCCTTCATAACTGACCAGTGAGTCGATGTTCAAAAGCCTCCCAAACAGGCAGTTGTCTTCGACGCTGGTTTCTATTGAGCCGGTATGACCCTTGTATTTAAGTCGGCGATTCATTGAGCCGCTGCTCCTGTGCGTAATGGTTCTTAGGATCTGGCGCCGTTTAACCTAGGCCCGAAGCGCTTCAAGAAGTATCAGTTGCATACGGGTTTCGTGTAGGGCATTTCCCGGCAGCCCGTATTCCTCGCAGTCAACAGCCTCCCATCCCCCCGCTAATTTTTCCCTCTCCGGTTCGTTTTATAGGGACGACGTGCCTTTGTGCTTCCCGCCTATTGCTCCGGACTCCAAGAAATGAATGCTGAAGACTCCTTGAAACTTGCTCGCCGGTTTATCGGGTTGCCCCTGGAAAAACGCCAGCTGTTCCTCCAGGCGTTGCAGAAGGAAGGGGTGGATTTTTCGCGGTTTCCGATTCCTGCCGGGGTGGATGTGGAGGACCGCGATGCGCTGTCCTACGCACAGCAACGCATGTGGTTTCTCTGGCAGTTGGACCCGGCCAGCGGCGCCTACAACCTGCCGGGCGCCGTGCGGCTCAAGGGCGCGCTGAACCTTGGCGCGATGCAGCAGGCGTTCGCCAGCCTGGTCGAGCGTCATGAAACCCTGCGCACGGTGTTCCAGCGCCAGGCCGACGAGCGTCTGGCGCAGGTGGCGGCACAGCCGGCGCTGGCGATCGAGCAGCACGACCTCAGCGACCTGGCCCCCGCCGAGCGCGAGCAGGCCGTCAACGCCGCGGCCACCCGCCAGTCGCTGCTGCCGTTCGATCTGGAGCACGGTCCGCTGCTGCGCGTGCAGCTGTTGAAACTCGACGAGCAGGAACACGTGCTGCTGCTGACCCTGCACCACATCGTCTCCGATGGCTGGTCGATGAACGTCTTGATCGACGAGTTCATCCGTTTCTACGACGCGCATGAGCGCAACGAGGCGCCGCAACTGCCGGCGCTGCCGATCCAGTACAGCGACTATGCCCTGTGGCAACGCCGCTGGCTGGAAGCAGGGGAGCAGGCGCGTCAGCTGGAATACTGGCAAGCGCGGCTGGGTGATGAGCATCCGGTTCTGGAATTGCCCAGCGACCGCCCACGCCCGGCCATGCCCAGCTACAGGGGCACGCGCCACACCTTCGCGATCGATCCGGATCTGGCCGCGCAACTGCGCAGCTGCGCGCAAACACACAACGTCACGCTGTTCATGCTGCTGCTCGGAGCGTTCAATGTGCTGCTGCATCGCTACACCGGCCAGGGCGACATCCGCGTCGGCGTGCCGATCGCCAACCGCAACCGGACCGAAGTCGAAGGGCTGATCGGTTTCTTCGTCAACACCCAAGTGCTGCGCACCGAACTGACCGGGCAAACCCGCGTCAGCGAGCTGCTGCATGCCATCAAGGAGCATGCCCTGGGCGCCCAGGCCCATCAGGACTTGCCCTTCGAACGCCTGGTGGAAGCGCTGAACGTCGAGCGCAGCCTGAGCCATACGCCGTTGTTCCAGGTGATGTACAACCACCAGCCGGTGGTGGCCGACATCGCCTTGATCCGCACGGCCTCCGGCCTGGAGCTGGCCGCGGTGGAGTGGCAGGGCCGCACCACCCAGTTCGACCTGACCCTCGACACCTACGAACAGTCCGGCACCCTGCATGCCGCGCTGACCTACGCCAACGACCTGTTCGACGCGCCATCCATCGCACGCATGGCGCGGCACTGGATCAGCCTGTTGCAGGCCATGGTCGCCGATGGCGAGCAGCGCGTCGGTGAGTTGCCGATGCTCGCCGCCGATGAGCAGCAGGTCCTGGTGAGCGCCTGGAACCAGACCGCGCAGGCCTATCCGAGCGAGCGCGGCATTCATCAGTTGATCGAAGACCAGGTGCGCGCCACGCCGGATGCGCCGGCGCTGGTGTTCGGTGCGACCACGCTGACCTACGCCCAGCTCGACGCCCGCGCCAACCAGTTGGCCCATGCCTTGCGCGAGCAGGGGGTTGGCCCCGATGCCTTGGTGGGTCTTTGCATCGAGCGCTCCATCGAAATGGTGGTCGGCCTGCTGGGGATTCTCAAAGCCGGCGCTGCCTATGTCCCGCTCGACCCCGAATATCCCCCGGAACGCCTGGCCTACATGATCGAAGACAGCGGCATCCAGCTGCTGCTCAGCCAGCAAAGCCTGCTGCCGTCGCTGCCGGTCGCGGCTGTCCAGGTGATTGCCCTGGACGCGCCCGCGCTGTGGCTCGACGGCTACAGCTGCGAAGCCCCCGCCGTGGCGATTCACGGGCTGAACCTCGCGTATGTGATCTACACCTCCGGCTCCACCGGCCAACCCAAGGGCGCCGGCAACAGCCATCGCGCGCTGGTCAACCGCCTGTGCTGGATGCAACAGGCCTACACGCTGGAGGCCAGCGATGCGGTGCTGCAGAAAACCCCGTTCAGCTTCGACGTGTCGGTGTGGGAGTTCTTCTGGCCGTTGATGACTGGCGCGCGCCTGGTGGTCGCGGCCCCTGGCGAACACCGCGAGCCGGCGCGCCTGATTGCGACCATCGGCCGACACGCGATCACCACCGTGCATTTCGTGCCGTCGATGCTCCAGGCGTTTATCCATGAGCCGGGCGTGCAGGCTTGCACCGGCCTCAAGCGCATCGTCTGCAGCGGCGAAGCCTTGCCGTTGGATGCGCAGAGCCAAGTGTTCGCCAAACTGCCACAGGCCGCTCTGTTCAACCTCTATGGCCCGACCGAAGCGGCCATCGACGTAACCCACTGGAGCTGTGTCGATGAAGGCGCCGACAGCGTGCCCATCGGCCGTCCGATCGCCAACCTCTACACCTACGTGCTCGACGCCCAGCTCAACCCGGTGCCGGCCGGCGTGTCCGGCGAGCTCTACCTGGGCGGCAGCGGCCTGGCGCGCAGTTACCACCGGCGTGCGGCCCTGACCGCCGAGCGTTTCGTGCCCAGCCCGTTCGCTGACGGCGCACGTGTGTACCGCACTGGCGACCGCGTGCGCCAGCGGGCCGACGGCGTGATCGAGTACCTCGGCCGTCTCGATCATCAGGTCAAACTGCGCGGTCTGCGCATCGAACTGGGCGAAATCGAGACGCGCCTGCTGCAGCATCCCGGCGTGCGTGAGGCGGTGGTGCTGGTGCAGGGCGGCAAGCACTTGGTGGCCTACCTGGTGTTGGAAGGCGAAGCGCCCACCGACCTCAAGGCGTGGCTGCTCGGCAGCCTGCCGGAGTACATGGTGCCGACCCATATGCTGCACCTGGATCAATTGCCGGTGACCGCCAATGGCAAGCTGGATCGCAAAGCGCTGCCAGTGCCGGACGCCGCCGCGCAGCAGGCCTATAGCGCCCCGCAAAGCCCCGTGCAGCAGGCGCTGGCCGCAATCTGGGGCGATGTGCTCGGCATCCCGCAGGTCGGCCTGGACGACAATTTTTTCGAGCTGGGCGGCGATTCGATCATCTCCATCCAAGTGGTCAGCCGCGCGCGCCAGGCAGGCATTCGCCTCAGCCCGCGCGACCTGTTCCAGTACCAGAGCGTGCGCAGCCTGGCGTTGGTGGCGACCTTCGAGCAGGCCGCGAGCATCGACCAGGGCCCGGTCAGCGGTGAGGTGATGCTGACTCCGGTGCAGCAGAGCTTCTTCGCCCAGGCCATCCCGGTGCGCGAACATTGGAACCAGTCGTTGCTGTTGATCCCGCGTGAAGCCCTGGAGCCTGCGCGTCTCGACGCGGCCTTGACCCAGGTGATCAATCATCACGACGCTTTGCGCCTGCGTTTTGTCGAGCAGGCCGAAGGCTGGCAGCAAACCCATGCCGCGCCGATCGCCGCGCCCGGATTGTGGCAATCCCACGCCAGCGACGACACAGAACTGGCCGCACTCTGCGAGGCGGCCCAGCGCAGCCTCGATCTTGAACAAGGCCCGCTGCTGCGCGCCGTTCTGGTGAGCATGGCCGACGGCACCCAGCGCCTGTTGCTGGTGGTCCATCACCTGGTGGTGGACGGCGTGTCCTGGCGCATCCTGCTCGAAGACCTGCAACAGGCCTACGGCGCTGCGCCGCTGCCGGCCAAGACCTGCGCCTACCAAGTGTGGGCCCGGCAGTTGCAGGCCCATGCACAGACCCTCAACGCGCAACTGGCGTACTGGCAGGCGCAGACGGCCGACGCCGATTTGCCTTGCGACAACCCGCAAGGCGGCCTGCAAAATCGCCTGGGCGCCAAGCTGGAAATCCGCCTTGACGCCGAACACACCCGTCAACTGCTGCAAGACGCCCCGGCCGCCTATCGCACCCAGGTCAACGACCTGCTGCTGAGCGCATTGGTGCGGGTGATCTGCCGGTGGAGCGGCCAGACGGCTGCGCTGATCCAGCTGGAAGGCCATGGCCGTGAAGACCTGTTCGACAATGTCGACCTGAGCCGTACCGTCGGTTGGTTCACCAGCCTGTTCCCGCTGCGCCTGCAGGCCGAGGGCGGGTTGGCGGATGCGATCAAGTCGGTCAAGGAGCAACTGCGGGGCGTGCCCGATAAAGGCATCGGCTACGGCCTGTTGCGTTACCTCGGCACACCGGACGCCCGCGAAGCCCTATCAAGCCTTGCCGCGCCGCGCATCACCTTCAACTACCTGGGCCAATTCGATCGCCAGTTCAACCAATCGGCGCTGTTCGTGCCGGCCACCGGGGGCAGCGGTCAGGCCCAGGACCCCGAAGCGCCGCTGGCCAACTGGTTGACGCTGGAAGGCCAGGTGTACGGTGGGGAATTGACCCTGCAGTGGGGCTTCAGCCGTGAGATGTTCGAGGTGTCGACAATCCAGCGCCTGGCGGATGACTATACGGCGGAACTCAAGGCCCTGATCGTGCATTGTTGTGCCACGCCGGCAGGGCAGGTCACCCCGTCGGACTTCCCGTTGGCGCGTCTGACCCAGCGCCAGTTGGATGGACTGCCCGTCGCGGGACCGGCCATTGCCGATCTCTACCCGCTGTCGCCGATGCAGCAGGGCATGCTGTTCCACAGCCTGTACGAGCCCGAGGCCCAGGCCTATATCAACCAGTTGCGCCTGGACATCGGCGGCCTCGATCTTTTGGCGTTCGGTCGCGCCTGGCAGGCCGCGCTGGAGCGGCATGATATCCTGCGCAGCAGCTTCCACTGGCTGGGCCTGGACAGTGCCCATCAGTTGATCCAGCGGCAGGTCGACTTGCCGTTGCAAGTCATCGAAGACCCCGATGCCGACGTCGAGGCTCTCGCCGCAGCCGAGCGCGACAAGGGCTTCGCGCTCGACGCGGCGCCGCTGTTTCGCCTGTTGCTGGTACGCGGTGCCGGCGCGACCTGGCAGTTGATTTTCACCAGCCACCACATCCTGATGGATGGCTGGAGCAACGCCCAGTTGCTGGGCGAAGTCATCGCCCACTATGCCGGCCATACCGTGCCGGCACCGCTGGGACAGTTCCGCGACTACCTGGGTTGGCTGCAACAACAAGGGTCGGGCGAAGCCTTCTGGAAAGCCACGCTGGCGCCGTTGCAAGCGCCCACCTTGCTGGCGGAGGCGCTGCGCGTGCCGGCCCACGCCACAGGGATGGCTGACCATCAGGTGGTGCTCGACAGCGACTTCACCCAAGCGCTCGGCGAGTTTGCCCGCCGCCAGAAAATCACTCTCAACACCTTGCTGCAAGGGGCGTGGAGCCTGTTGCTGCAGCGCTACACCGGCCAGGATTGCGTGGCGTTCGGTGCCACCGTCGCCGGGCGTTCGGCGCCGCTGCCGGGGATCGAGCAGCAACTGGGCCTGTTTATCAACACCTTGCCGCTCGTCAGCCTGGCCGCGCCGGCCCAATCGGCCGCGTGCTGGCTCAGCGAGCTGCAAGCGCTGAACCTGAGCCTGCGCGATCACGAACATGTGCCGCTCTACGACATCCAGGGCTGGGCGGGCCAGCAGGGCGCGTTGTTCGACACCTTGCTGGTGTTCGAAAACTTCCCGGTGGCCGAAGCCCTGAAACAGGGCGCGCCCGCAGGCCTGACCTTTGGCCGCCTGCACAACCATGAACGCACCCACTACCCGCTGACCCTGGGGATTGAGCTGGGGGCCAGCCTGCGCCTGGAATGGAGCTACGACCGCGCGCGTTTCAGTGCCGATCAGGTCGCGCGATTGAGCGCCAACCTGCAGCACCTGCTGGTGCAACTGCTCGTCGATGCGCAGGCGCCGCTCGGCAACTTGCGCCTGCTCGACCCCACCACGCAGCGCGACATGCTCGCCCTGGGCCGGGCACCCGGCGCGGCCCTACGTGAGCTGCACGTGCATCAACGCATTGCCGCCCAGGCCGCCGCCACCCCGGATGCGCTGGCGGTGCAGGCCGGCGAAGCGCGCTTGAGCTATGCCCAGCTCAACGACCACGCCAACCGCCTGGCCCATCGCCTGCTGGCGCTGGGCGTGGGGCCTGGGCAGCGCGTGGGCCTGGCCTGCCGACGTGGCCCGCAGTTGATCGTCAGTCTGCTGGCGGTACTTAAAAGCGGCGCCGCCTATGTGCCGCTGGACCCGAAATACCCCAACGAACGCCTGGCCTACATGCTGGCGGACAGTCGTGTGGACCTGCTGCTCAGCGAAACCGGGCTGCTCGCCGACCTGCCGCTGCCGCAAGGTCTGATCCGTGTGGACTTCAGCGCATCCGGCGCTGAGTTGGCCGCTTACCCGCGCGCCAATCCGCCCAGCCACGTGGGCGCCGCCGACCTGGCCTACGTGATCTACACCTCCGGCTCCACCGGCCAACCCAAGGGCGTGGCCATCGATCACGCCGCCCTCGGCCAGTTCTGCGACAGCGCCGCGGTCTACAGCCGGCTGTGTGCAGCGGACCGTGTACTGCAGTTCGCCACGTTCAGCTTCGACGGCTTTGTCGAGCAGTGCTACCCGCCGCTGTGTATAGGCGCTGCGTTGATCATGCGTGGCGATGAACTGTGGGACGCCGGGCAACTGGCGCGGGAAATCGTCGAGCAGGGCGTGACCCTCGCTGACTTGCCGGCGGCGTACTGGTACCTGCTGGCCAAGGAATGTGCGGTCGAACACCGCGCCCTGGGCAATCTGCGCCAGGTGCATGTGGGCGGCGAAGCCATGTCGGTGGAAGGCCTGCGCGCCTGGCACGCCGCCGGCCTGGGCCACGTGCGGCTGGTCAACACCTATGGGCCGACCGAGGCCACGGTGGTGTCCAGCGTGCATGACTGCCAGTTGCTGGATGCCAGTGACGCGTTCGGCGTGCCCATCGGCCAGGCCATCGAAGGCCGTTCGCTGTATGTGCTCGACAGTGCGTTCGAGCTGCTGGCCACCGAGGGCGTCGGCGAGCTGTGCATCGGTGCCGAGTACGGCCTGGCCCAGCGTTATTTCGACCGCCCGGCGCTGACGGCCGAGCGCTTCCTGCCGGACCCGTTTTCCGCCGTGCCGGGGGCGCGGCTCTACCGCAGTGGCGACCTGGCCCGTTACAACCAGGCCGGTGCGTTGGAGTACGTCGGGCGCATCGATCATCAGGTGAAGATTCGCGGTTTCCGTATCGAAATCGGCGAAATCGAGGCCAGCCTGCAAGGCTTGCCGCAGGTGCGTGAGGCGGCAGTCATCGCGCAGCCGGGCGCTGTGGGTGCGCAATTGGTGGCCTACGTGGTGCCGACCCAGGGCCAGCGCCTGGACACCCAGGCGCTGGCGGCGACCTTGCACCGTGTGTTGCCCGACTACATGGTGCCGGTGCAGTGGGTGGTGCTCGATGCCTTGCCGTTGAACAACAACGGCAAGCTGGACCGCCGCGCACTGCCGGCACCGGACCTGAACCAGCCCCGACAGGCCCACCGCGCCCCGCACAGCCCGCTGGCGATCCGGTTGGCAGCGATCTGGCAAGCGGTGTTGCAGGTCGAGCGCGTGGGGCTCGATGACCATTTCTTCGAGCGCGGCGGCCATTCGTTGCTGGCCACCCAGGTGATCTCCCGCGTGCGCCATGACCTCAAGCTGGAAGTGCCGTTGCGCGCGCTGTTCGAGCAGCCGACGCTGGAGGCCTTCGCGGCCGCGTGCGCCGGCGTGCAGGGCGACACGGCACCGACGCTGCAGGCGGCCGAGCGTGACCGGCCGCTGGCGTTGTCGTTCGCCCAGGAGCGCCAATGGTTCCTCTGGCAACTGGACCCGACCAGCGCCGCCTATCACGTCCCCGCCGCACTGCACCTGCGCGGCCCGTTGGATATCGCTGCGCTGGAACACGCTTTCCACGCCCTGGTGCAGCGCCATGAACCGCTGCGCACCACCTTCGTGGAGGAGGGCGAGCAGACCTGGCAGGTGATCCACCCCCACCTGGCGATTGCACTGGCGCATCAGCACATCGCCGCAGCCGCGATCGAAGCGACGGTGGCGCAGGAGATCCAGCGCCCGTTCGACCTGGTCAACGGCCCGCTGATGCGCGTCACGTTGCTGCACGTCGAAGCGGAGCACCACGTGCTGGTAATCACCCAGCACCACATCATCTCCGATGGTGGGTCGATGCAGGTGATGGTCGACGAACTGCTGGCCCTGTATCAGGGCCAGGCGCCGTTGCCGGCATTGCCGCTGCACTATGCCGACTATGCCCAGTGGCAACGCGAGTGGATGGCCGCCGGGGAGAAACAGCGCCAACTCGATTATTGGTGCGCCCGCCTGGGCAGCGAACATCCGCTGCTGGAGCTGCCCCTGGACCACCCGCGTCCGGCGCTGCAAAGCCATCGCGGCGCGCGCCGACAACTGCATCTGGACGCCGCGCTGGTCGCCGAACTCAAGGCCCTCGCCCAGCGTCAGGACGTGACCCTGTTCATGCTGCTGCTCGCCGCGTTCCAGACCTTGCTGTTTCGCTACAGCGGCCAGTCCGCGATCCGTGTCGGGGTGCCGATCGCCAACCGCAATCGCCTGGAAACCGAGCGGCTGATCGGCTTCTTCGTCAACACCCAGGTACTGCAGGCCGAGTTGCATGGGCAGATGGGCTTCGACCGCTTGCTGGCCCAGGTCAAGCAACGTGCGGTGGAGGCCCAGGCCCATCAGGACTTGCCCTTCGAACAACTGGTGGAAGCGCTGCAACCGGAACGCAGCCTCAGCCATAACCCGTTGTTCCAAGTGATGTTCAATCATCAGGACAACCTGCGCGCCGGCCCGCTGCAGTTGCCTGGCCTGGACCTGCAACCGGTGGATTGGACCGGCCACAGCACCCAGTTCGACCTCAACCTGGAAACCGAGGAGTCGGCCGATGGCCTCTGGGCTGCGTTGACCTACGCCACCGACCTGTTCGAACCGGCGACCATCGAGCGCCTGGCCGAGCATTGGCAGAACCTGCTGCGCGCCGTGGTGCGCGATGCCTCCCAACCCCTGGACGAGCTGGCGCTGCTCAGCGCGGCGCAGTGGCGGCAGATGCTCGAAGCGTGGAACCACACGGCCTTTGATTACCCCCGCGAGCGCTGTGTGCATCAGCTGTTCGAAGCGCAGGCCCTGGCCCAGCCCGACGCCATCGCTGTGCAATTCAACGACGACGCCTTGAGTTATGCCGAACTCAACCGCCGCGCCAATCGCCTGGCCCATCGCCTGATCGCGGCGGGTGTCGGCCCGGACGTGCTGGTGGCGGTGCATGTGGAGCGTTCCCTGGACATGGCGGTCGGCCTGCTGGCGACCCTCAAGGCCGGTGGCGCCTATGTGCCGCTCGACCCGCAGTTCCCGGCGGAGCGCCTGGCGTTCATGCTCGAAGACAGCCGTGCCCGGGTGCTGCTGACCCAGCCAGCGCTGATCGGCCGACTGGCGCAACCGCAAGGCCTGCACGTGCTGCTGGTCGATGACAGCGACGCTGGCGAACACAACCCGCAAGTGGACGTCAGCCCGGAACACCTGGCCTACGTGATCTACACCTCCGGCTCCACCGGCCAGCCCAAGGGCGTGATGGTGCGCCACCGCGGGCTGTGCAGCTTCACCAGCGGCATGGCCACCAGCCTGGACATCGGCCGGGAGGCGCGGGTGCTGTCGCTGACCACGTTCTCGTTCGACATCTTCGCCCTGGAGCTGTACGTGCCGCTGACGGTTGGCGCCACGGTGTTGCTGAGCGAGCAGGCCCTGGCCCTCGACCCGGAGGCGATTATCGACCTGGCGCACCACCAGCGCGCCAACGTGCTGCAAGCCACGCCGTCAACCTGGCGCATGCTGCTGGACAGCCCGCGTGCCGAGCGGCTGCGTGGCATCAAGGCACTGTGCGGCGGCGAAGCGCTGCCGGCCGACCTGGCCCAGCGTCTGCTCGATCTGCAAGGCCCGGTGTGGAACCTGTATGGCCCCACGGAAACCACCATCTGGTCGGCGGCCCATCGCCTGTTGGCGCCGCAGCCTTTTGTCGGGCGGCCGATTGCCAATACCGCGTTGTTCATCCTCAACGCCGGGCTCAGCCCATGCCCGTTGGGCGCGGCCGGTGAGCTGCTGATCGGCGGTGTCGGCCTGGCGCGGGGTTACCACGCACGGCCGGCGCTCACCGCCGAACGCTTCGTGCCCAACCCTTATGGCGCGCCGGGCGAACGCCTGTACCGTACCGGTGACCTGGCGCGCTACCGCGACCACGGCGTGGTGGAGTACATCGGCCGGGTCGACCAGCAGGTCAAGGTGCGCGGGTTCCGTATCGAACTGGGCGAAATCGAAGCCTGCCTGCGCGAACACCCCGGCGTGCGCGAAGCCGTGGTGCTGGCCGACAACGACCGCTTGATCGCCTATCTGGTGACCTCCGCCCCACAGACGCCGCAGGTCTACCAAGCTGCCTTGCGCGAGCGTTTGCCGGACTACATGGTGCCGGCGTACCTGATGTGCCTCGACAGCTTGCCCTTGACCCCCAACGGCAAGCTCGACCGCAAGGCTCTGCCCAGCGTGGACGCCAGCCTGTTGCGCAAAGGCCATGTCGCCCCCGTCACACTGCGCCAACAGCAGGTGGCGGCGATCTGGGCCGAGGTGCTGGGCGTACCTCAGGTCGGCCTCGACGACCACTTCTTCGAACTGGGCGGGCATTCGCTGCTGGCCACCCGCGTGGTGTCGCGGGTCCGCCAGGCGCTGGCGCTGGAAGTGGCGCTCAAGACCCTGTTCGAACACCCGGCGCTGGGTGACTTCGTCGCGGCGCTGGGCGAGGAGGGCGTGGTTGCGCCGGCGATGCTCAAGGCCGACCGCACCCAACCGTTGCCACTGTCCTATGCCCAGGAACGCCAATGGTTCCTCTGGCAACTCGACCCGCACAGCGCCGCGTACCACATCCCCAGCGCCCTGCGCCTGAAAGGCACGCTGGACCTGGCGGCGCTGCAACGCAGTTTCGACACCTTGCTGGCGCGCCACGAAAGCCTGCGCACCCATCTGCATCAGGACGCCAGCGGCACACGGCAAGTGATTGAAGAATCGGGCCTGATCGACGTCGACCAGGCCGACAGCGACGAAGCCGGGCTCAAGGCGCAGGTCGCTGCCGAGGTCGCGCGTCCGTTCGACCTGCTGCGCGGGCCGTTGCTGCGGGTCACGTTGCTGCGTCTGGCTGAGGATGACCACGTGCTGGTGCTGGTGCAGCACCATATCGTCTCGGATGGCTGGTCGATGCAACTGATGGTCGAAGAACTGGTGCAGCTCTACGCCGCGTTCAGCCAGGGGACCACGCCGCACCTGCCGGCCTTGCCGATCCAGTACGCCGACTACGCCCTGTGGCAGCGTCAATGGATGGAGGCCGGTGAGACCACGCGTCAACTGGCTTACTGGCGTGAGCAACTGGGCGGTGTGCAACCGGTGCTGGAATTGCCGGTCGACTACCCGCGCCCAGCGCTGCAAAGCCACCGTGGCGCGCGCCTGGGTATTGAGCTGGCGGCGCCGTTGCTCGCCGGTTTGCGCAGCCTGGCACAGCGCACCGGGGTGACGTTGCCGATGGTGTTGCTGGCGTCGTACCAGGCCTTGCTGCACCGCTACAGCGGTCAGGAGGACGTGCGCGTCGGCGTGCCGATTGCCAACCGCAATCGCCTGGAAACCGAAGGGTTGATCGGCTTCTTCGTCAACACCCAGGTGCTCAAGGCCGATATCCACGGGCAGATGAGCGTCGAGCACTTGCTGCACCAGACGCGTCAACGCTCCCTTGAGGCCCAGGCCCATCAGGACCTGCCGTTCGAGCAGTTGGTGGAGGCCTTGCAGCCCGAGCGCAGCCTGAGCCTGAGCCCGCTGTTCCAGGTGTTGTTCAACCACCGCGTGACGTCGGTCGATAGCCATTGGCAGCGCCTCACCGAGCTTGACGTCGAGGTCCTGAGTTGGGATGAAGGCGTCGCCCAGTTCGACCTGGCGCTGGACGTCGAGGAAAGCCAGACGCTGTTGCGTGCGTCCCTGAGCTACGCCACTGACCTGTTCGCCCCGGCGACCATCGCACGCATGGCCGGCCACTGGCAGAACCTGTTGCAGGCGATGGTCGCCGATCCGCAGCAGACCCTCGGCCAGTTGAACCTGCTGGATGAGGATGAACAGCGGCACATCCTGCAGTTGTGGAATCAATCCGATGCCGGCTTCCCGGCCCAGCGCCTGGTACACGAGTTGGTCGCCGAGCGTGCGCGGGAAAACCCGCAGGCAGTCGCGATCAAGTTCGACGCACAAACCCTGACCTACGGCGAGCTGGACCGCCAGGCCAACCAGTTGGCCCACGCGTTGATCGCCCGGGGTGTTGGCCCGGAAGTGCGCGTGGCGATTGCCATGCCGCGCAGTGCGGAGATCATGGTGGCGTTCCTTGCGGTGCTGAAAGCTGGCGGCGTGTATGTGCCGCTGGACGTCGAATACCCGCGTGATCGCCTGCTGTACATGATGCAGGACAGCCGCGCCAAGCTGCTGTTGACCCATACCGCCGTGCAGCAGCAACTGCCGATTGCCGAAGGCCTGGATACGCTCGCCATCGACCGCACCGAAACCTGGAGCGGCTTCAGCGACACTGCGCCGTCGGTTGATCTCGACGGCGACAACCTCGCCTACGTGATCTACACCTCCGGCTCCACCGGCATGCCCAAGGGCGTGGCGGTGGCCCACGGTCCGCTGGTGGCGCATATCATCGCCACCGGCGAACGCTACGAAACCGGCCCGGCCGATTGCGAATTGCACTTCATGTCCTTCGCTTTCGACGGCTCCCACGAAGGCTGGATGCACCCGCTGATCAACGGCGCGAGCGTGCTGATTCGCGATGACAGCCTGTGGCTGCCGGAATACACCTACGCGCAAATGCACCGTCACAACGTGACCATGGCCGTGTTCCCGCCGGTGTACCTGCAACAGTTGGCCGAGCATGCCGAGCGCGACGGTAATCCGCCGAAGGTGCGCGTGTATTGCTTTGGCGGTGACGCGGTGGCGCAAGCGAGCTACGACCTGGCCTGGCGTGCGCTGAAACCCACTTATCTGTTCAACGGCTACGGCCCGACCGAAACCGTGGTCACGCCGTTGCTGTGGAAAGCACGCAAGGGCGATCCCTGCGGCGCCGTGTACGCACCGATCGGCACGCTGTTGGGCAACCGCAGCGGCTACATCCTCGACGCCCAACTCAACCTGCAACCCATCGGCGTCGCTGGCGAGCTGTACCTGGGCGGCGAGGGCGTGGCGCGCGGTTATCTGGAACGTCCGGCACTCACCGCCGAACGCTTCGTCCCCGACCCGTTCGGCAAACCCGGCAGCCGCGTGTACCGCAGCGGCGACCTGACCCGTGGCCGCCCGGATGGCGTGGTGGATTACCTCGGCCGTGTCGACCACCAGGTGAAGATCCGCGGTTTCCGTATCGAGCTGGGCGAGATCGAAGCGCGGCTGCGCGAGCAGGACAGCGTTGGCGAAACCGTGGTGGTGGCTCAGGAAGGCCCGACCGGCAAGCAACTGGTGGCCTACGTGGTGCCGGCAGATGCCAGCCTGGCCAACCACACCGAGTGGCGCGACACCCTGCGCCGCGCCCTGAAAACCCGCCTGCCGGATTACATGGTGCCCGCGCACTTCATGTTCCTGGCGCAAATGCCGCTGACCCCCAACGGCAAACTCGACCGCAAGGGCCTGCCCGAGCCGGACGCGAGCCTGATGCAACAGGCCTACGTCGCCCCCGAAACCGAGCTGGAACAGCAGATCGCCGCGATCTGGGCCGAGGTGCTGCGCCTGCCGCACGTGGGCCTGAACGACAACTTCTTCGAGGTCGGCGGCCACTCGTTGCTGGCGATCCAGATCACCTCGCGGGTCCAGGCCGAACTGGGCCTGGAAGTGCCGCTGGTGGAAGTGTTCCAGACCGAAACCCTGCGCGCCTACGTGCAGGCCGCTGCCACCTTCCGCGCCGGCAGCACGCAAGATTTCGACGACCTTCGTGACTTTTTGAGCGAACTAGAGGCGATTTGACCCATGCGTTCCAACCCTAATATCGATCTGGTTTCGCGCTTTCTTCGCCTGCCGCTGGAACAGCGCCAGCAGTTTTATCAGCGCCTGCAAAGCCGTGGCATGAGCTTCGCCCAACTGCCGATTGCTTCGATCCGCGAGGATGGCCAACGCCTGCCGCTGTCCTATGCCCAGGAGCGCCAGTGGTTCCTGTGGCAGTTGGACCCGGACAGCGCCACCTACCACATCCCCGGCGCATTGCGCTTGCAGGGGCGCCTGGACCTGGCGGCGTTGCAGCGCAGCTTCGACAGCCTGCTGGCGCGCCACGAAAGCCTGCGCACCCGGCTGATCCAGGACGGTGAGCAACTGTTGCAAACCATCGAGCCCGAGGCGCGTGTCGAGATCCGGCAGGAGGTTGTTCACGAGGCGCAACTGATGGCGCGGGTCGAAGCCGAGGTCGCCCGCCCGTTCGATCTGCAACAAGGGCCGCTGTTGCGCGTGACCCTGTTGCAACTGGCGGAAGATGAGCATGTGCTGGTGATGGTGCAGCACCACATCGTTTCCGATGGCTGGTCGATGCAAGTGATGGTCCAGGAACTGGTGCAGTTGTATGCCGCCTACAGTCAGGGCCAGGACCTTAGCCTGCCGGGCCTGCCGATCCAGTACGCCGACTACGCGCTGTGGCAACGCAACTGGATGGAGGCCGGGGAGAGGGCCCGCCAGTTGGCGTACTGGCAGGACCTGCTGGGCGGTGAGCAACCCGTGCTGGAATTGCCCCTCGATCACCCGCGCCCCGCGCAGCAAAGCCATCGCGGCGCGAGCCTGCAGGTGCAGCTGCCGGCGGACCTGGTGGCGGGCCTCAAGCGCCTCGCGCAGCAAGAAGGCGTGACGCCGTTCATGCTCCTGCTGGCGTCGTTCCAGACCCTGCTGTTTCGCTACAGCGGCCAAGCGGATATTCGCATCGGCGTACCGAATGCCAACCGCAACCGCGTCGAAACCGAGCGGCTGATTGGCTTTTTCGTCAACACCCAGGTGCTCAAGGCCGATCTCGACGGGCAGATGACGTTTGCCGAACTGTTGCAGCAGACCAAGCATCGTTCCCTGGAAGCCCAGGCGCACCAGGACCTGCCGTTCGAACAGTTGGTGGTGGCGTTGCAGCCCGAACGCAGCCTGAGCCACAACCCGTTGTTCCAGGTGATGTTCAACCACCAGACCGACACCCAGGCCAGCGGTGACGGCCAGCACCTGCCCGGCCTGCGCGTGACGGAACTGGACTGGGACAACCAGACCACCCATTTCGACCTGAGCCTGGACACCCATGAATCCGCTGAAGGCCTGTGGGCCGCGCTGACCTACGCCACCGACCTGTTCGAGGCGGCGACCATCGAGCGCTTTGCGCAACATTGGCAAAACCTGCTCCAGGCGCTGGTGAGTGCGCCGCGCAGCCGTCTTAGCGCGCTGCCGATGCTCGACCGTGCGCAGCAGCAGACGATGCTCCAGGATTGGAACGCGCCGGCCAGCGTCGCCGTCGCACAAGCCGTACACCACCGGTTCGAGGCCCAGGCCCGCCAGCATCCTGAACGCCAGGCGCTGGCCCTGGATGACCAGACGCTCAGCTATGGCGAACTGAACCGCCAGGCCAATCGTCTGGCGCACTACCTGATCGACCAGGGGATCGGCCCGGACGGCCTGGTCGGTATCGCCGTCGAGCGTTCCTTTGCCATGGTGGTCAGCCTGTTGGCGGTGCTCAAGGCGGGCGGTGCCTACGTGCCGCTTGACCCTGAGTATCCGCGCGAGCGCCTGGTGCATATGCTCGAGGACAGTGGCGTGCGCCTGGTGTTGACTCAGTCTCACCTGCGTGAGCGCCTGCCGTTGGCCGGGTCGTTGACCTGCCTGGATATCGACCTGGCCCACGCGACGTTGGCGCCGTATGCCGAACACGCCCCGGCGCTCGACGTCGAGCCGCAGAGCCTGGCCTACGTGATCTACACCTCGGGCTCCACCGGCAAACCCAAGGGCGTTGCCATCAGCCACGCGGCGCTGAGTGAGTTCGCCGACATCGCGGCCGACTACTCGCGCCTGGTCCCACAGGATCGGGTGCTGCAGTTCGCCACCTTGAACTTCGACGGCTTCGTCGAGCAGCTGTACCCGGCGCTGACCCTGGGCGCCACCGTGGTGTTGCGCGGCCCGCAGTTGTGGGACGGCGCCGACCTGTACCGGCAGATCATCGATCATGGCATCACCCTGGCCGACTTGCCGACGGCTTACTGGAAACTGTTCCTGCACGATTGCCTGGCGGCGGGCCCACGGTCTTACGGGGCCTTGCGCCAGGTGCATATCGGCGGCGAAGCCATGCCCCTGGACGGCCCGGCGATGTGGCGCCGGGCCGGGCTGGGGCATGTGCGGCTGCTCAACACCTACGGGCCCACCGAGGCCACGGTGGTGTCCAGCGTGCTCGATTGCAGCGCCGACGATGGGGCGGTCGGCGGCAGCGCCAGCCCGATTGGCCGCGCGTTGCCGGGGCGGGCGTTGTATGTGCTGGACGGCGACCTCAACCTGTTGCCGGTCGGCGCCGTGGGCGAACTCTACATCGCCAGTGCCAGCGGCTTGGCGCGTGCTTACCTGCAACGCCCGGGCCTGACCGCCGAGCGCTTTGTCGCCGACCCGTTCGGCCGCCTGGGCGAGCGTCTTTATCGCACCGGCGACGTGGCGCGTTATCGCGCCGACGGGGTGATCGAATACGTCGGCCGCGTCGATCACCAGGTGAAGATCCGTGGGTTCCGTATCGAGCTGGGTGAAATCGAGGCGCTGCTGCTGGCCCAGGATGACGTCCGTGAGGCTTTCGTGCTGGCCGCCGACAATCAGTTGGTGGCCTATCTGGTGGCGACGCAGCCATTGTCCGAGCCGGAGCAGGTGAGCGCCGCCGAACAGCTCAAGGCCACTTTGCGCGAGCAACTGCCCGATTACATGGTGCCGGCGCACCTGATCTTCCTCGAGCGCATGCCCTTGAACCCCAACGGCAAGCTCGACCGCCAGGCCCTGCCGACACCCGTCGGCGGCTCGGCACAGCAGGCATGGTTGGCACCGGTCACGCCGCTGCAGCAACAGATCGCGGCGATCTGGGCCGATATCCTTGGCGTCGAGCGTGTCGGCCTGGCCCATCATTTCTTTGAACTGGGCGGGCATTCCCTGCTGGCCATGCAAGTGGTCTCGCGCATTCGCCAGGCCCTGGACCTGGAAGTCCCGCTCAAGACGCTGTTCGAGCAGCCGCGTCTGGCAGGCTTTGTCGCTGCCTTGACGACCGCCGATCCCGCCGCCCCGAAAGCCCCGGCCCTGCTGCCGGCCGGGCGCGACCAGCCGTTGCCGCTGTCGTATGCCCAGGAGCGCCAGTGGTTTCTCTGGCAGTTGGAGCCGCACAGTGCGGCGTACCACATCCCCAGCGCGCTGCGCCTGAAAGGCCAGCTTGACCGCGCGGCGTTGCAGCGCAGTTTCGACGCCTTGCTGGCCCGTCATGAAAGCCTGCGCACCTCCCTGCGCCAGGAGCGCGAGCGCACGGTTCAAGTGATTGAACCGCAGGTGTCGTTGCCCATCGCGTGCGCCGATGTCGATGAAGCTGCGCTGAAGGCCCGGGTAGAAGCCGAGATCGCCCAGCCCTTCGACCTGCAACAAGGGCCGTTGCTGCGTGTCTGCCTGCTGCGCCTGGCCGCCGATGAGCATGTGCTGGTGCTGGTGCAGCATCACATCGTCTCCGATGGCTGGTCGATGCAACTGATGGTCGAGGAACTGGTGCAGCACTACGCCGCGTTCAGCCAGGGTCAGACCCTGGTATTGCCGGCGCTGCCGCTCCAGTACGCCGATTACGCCGTGTGGCAGCGCCGTTGGACGGAGGCGGGCGAGAAGGATCGCCAACTGAGCTACTGGCGCGACCGGCTCGGCGGTGAGCAGAGCGTGCTGGAGCTGCCGTTCGACCACCCGCGCCCGGCGGTGCAAAGCCACCGTGGCGCACGCCTGCCGATCGAACTGGCGCCCGCGCTCGCCCACGACCTCAAGGCCCTGGCCCAGCAACAGGGCGTGACCCTGTTCATGCTGTTGCTGGCTTCGTTCCAGACCTTGCTGCACCGCTACAGCGGCCAGGAAGACATCCGCGTCGGCGTGCCGATCGCCAACCGCAACCGCAGTGAAACCGAGCGCCTGATCGGCTTTTTCGTCAACACCCAGGTACTCAAGGCCGACATTCACGGGCAGATGAGCGTCGCGCAGGTGGTGCAGCAGACCCGGCAACGGGCGCTGGAGGCGCAGGCCCACCAGGACTTGCCGTTCGAACAATTGGTGGAGGCCTTGCAGCCCGAGCGCAGCCTGAGCCACAACCCGTTGTTCCAAGTGATGTTCAACCACCAGACCGACGTCGGCCAGGCCCAGGTCCAGCACCAATTGCCGACGCTGCGGGTAGAAGGACTGGAGTGGGAAAGCCGGACCGCGCATTTTGATCTGGACCTGGATATTCAAGAATCCACCGAAGGTATCTGGGCCACATTGGGGTATGCCCAGGACCTGTTCGAAGCCTCGACCGTGCAACGTATGGCGCGGCATTGGCAGAACCTGTTGCAGGCGATGGTCGCCGATCCGCAGCAGACCCTCGGCCAGTTGAACCTGTTGGATGAGGATGAACAGCGGCACATCCTGCAGTTGTGGAATCAATCCGACGCCGGCTTCCCGGCCCAGCGCCTGGTACATGAATTGGTCGCCGAGCGTGCGCGGGAAAACCCGCAGGCGATCGCGATCAAGTTCGACGCACAAACCCTGACCTACGGCGAGCTGGACCGCCAGGCCAACCAGTTGGCCCACGCGTTGATCGCCCGGGGTGTCGGCCCGGAAGTGCGTGTGGCGATTGCCATGCCGCGCAGTGCCGAGATCATGGTGGCGTTCCTTGCGGTGCTGAAAGCTGGCGGCGTGTATGTGCCGCTGGACGTCGAATACCCGCGTGATCGCCTGCTGTACATGATGCAGGACAGCCGCGCCAAGCTGCTGTTGACCCATACCGCCGTGCAGCGGCAACTGCCGATTGCCGAAGGCCTGGATACGCTCGCCATCGACCGCACCGAAACCTGGAGCGGCTTCAGCGACACTGCGCCGTCGGTTGATCTCGACGGCGACAACCTCGCCTACGTGATCTACACCTCCGGCTCCACCGGCATGCCCAAGGGCGTGGCGGTGGCCCATGGTCCGCTGGTGGCGCATATCATCGCCACCGGCGAACGCTACGAAACCGGCCCGGCCGATTGCGAATTGCACTTCATGTCCTTCGCTTTCGACGGCTCCCACGAAGGCTGGATGCACCCGCTGATCAACGGCGCCAGCGTGCTGATCCGCGATGACAGCCTGTGGCTGCCGGAATACACCTACGCGCAAATGCACCGTCACAACGTGACCATGGCCGTGTTCCCACCGGTGTACCTGCAACAGTTGGCCGAGCATGCCGAGCGCGACGGTAATCCGCCGAAGGTGCGCGTGTATTGCTTTGGCGGTGACGCGGTGGCGCAAGCGAGCTATGACCTGGCCTGGCGTGCGCTAAAGCCGACCTACCTGTTCAACGGCTACGGCCCGACCGAAACCGTGGTCACGCCGTTGCTGTGGAAGGCACGTCGCGGCGATCCGTGCGGCGCCGTGTATGCACCGATCGGCACGCTGTTGGGCAACCGCAGCGGCTACATCCTCGACGCCCAACTCAACCTGCAACCCATCGGCGTCGCTGGCGAGCTGTACCTGGGCGGCGAGGGCGTGGCGCGCGGTTATCTGGAACGCCCGGCACTCACCGCCGAACGCTTCGTCCCCGACCCGTTCGGCAAACCCGGCAGCCGCGTGTACCGCAGCGGCGACCTGACCCGTGGCCGCCCGGATGGCGTGGTGGATTACCTCGGTCGTGTCGACCACCAGGTGAAGATCCGCGGTTTCCGTATCGAACTGGGCGAGATCGAAGCGCGGCTGCGCGAGCAGGACAACGTCGGCGAAACCGTGGTGGTGGCTCAGGAAGGCCCGACCGGCAAGCAGTTGGTGGCCTATGTGGTGCCACTGGATCCGGTGCTGATGGACGATGCGGTGGCCCAGTCCACCTGCCGTGAAAACCTGCGCCGCGCCCTGAAAACCCGCCTGCCGGACTACATGGTGCCCTCGCACCTGATGTTCCTGGAGCGCATGCCGCTCACCCCCAATGGCAAGCTCGATCGCAAGGGCCTGCCGCGTCCTGATGTGAGCCAGATGCAGCAGGTGTATGTGGCGCCACAGAGCGAGCTGGAGCAGGACGTGGCGGCGATCTGGGGTGAAATCCTGGGCCTGGAACGGGTTGGCCTGGCCGACCACTTCTTTGAATCTGGGGGGCACTCGTTGCTGGCGATGCAGGTCATCTCCCGTCTGCGCCAGTTGCTGGGCCGGGAAGTTCCCCTCAGAACCCTGTTTGAACACCCGCGGTTGCAGGGTTTTGTCGAGACGCTGCAGCGTTCGGCAGCCGAGACGGACAGTGCGCCGGCGATTCTGCCCGTCAGTCGCCAGCAGCCGTTGGCATTGTCTTATGCCCAGGAGCGCCAGTGGTTCCTCTGGCAACTGGACCCCCAGAGCGCCGCGTACCACATCCCCAGCACCCTGCGCCTGCGTGGCTGGCTGGACCAGGCCGCGCTGCAACGCAGTTTCGAAACGCTGGTGGCGCGCCATGAAAGCCTGCGCACCCAGGTGTACCAGGACGCAGGCCGCGCTCTGCAAATGATCCGTGATGCGGGTGCCGTGGAGATCCTGCATGCCGACGCCGACGAAGCGGATGTGCAGCGCCTGGTGCAAGCCGAGATCGCGCGACCGTTTGACCTGCAACAAGGCCCGCTGCTGCGGGTGACCCTGCTGCGCCTGGCTGACGACGAACACGTGCTGGTGCTGGTGCAGCATCACATCGTCTCCGATGGCTGGTCGATGCAGGTGATGGTCGACGAGCTGGTGCAACTGTACGCGGCCTACAGTCAAGGCCAGGAGCTGCAATTGCCGGCGCTGCCGATTCAATACGCCGACTATGCCCAGTGGCAGCGCGACTGGATGGCGGGCGGGGAGCGCGAGCGTCAATTGGCTTACTGGCAAACGCTGCTGGGCGGTGAACAGCCAGTGCTGGAACTGCCCGCCGAGCGGCCGCGACCTTCGGTGCAGAGCTATCGCGGGGCGAGCCTGGATGTCGTCCTGGACCCGGCGCTGGTGAAGGGGCTCAAGGCCCTGGCGCAGCGTGAGGGGGTCACGTTGTTCATGGTACTGCTGGCGTCGTTCCAGACCCTGTTGCACCGTTACAGCGGCCAGCAGGATATTCGCGTCGGTGTGCCGATCGCCAACCGCAGCCGGGTCGAAACCGAGCGGCTGGTGGGGTTCTTCGTCAATACCCAGGTGCTCAAGGCCGATATCGATGCTCAACTGACCGTCACCCAATTGTTGCAGCAGGCCAAGCGGCGGGCCCTGGATGCCCAGAGCCATCAGGACCTGCCCTTCGAGCAATTGGTCGAGGCGCTGCAACCCGAGCGCAGCCTGAGCCATAACCCGTTGTTCCAGGTGTTGTTCAATCACCAGAGCGAAGCGCGCCTGGCCAACAGCGGCCAGCAGCTTGCCGACCTGAGGGTTGAAGGGCTGGAGTGGGGCACGCAGACCGCGCAGTTCGACTTGAGCCTGGACACCCAGGAGACCGCCGAAGGGCTGTGGGCGACCCTGACTTACGCCACTGATCTGTTCGACGCCGCGACACCCAAGCGCATGGCCCGCCATTGGCAGAACCTGTTGCAGGGCATGCTCGGCGATCCGAATCAGCGGGTCACCCAGTTGCCGATGCTGGAGCGTCTGGAGCAGCAGGTGATGGTCGAGCAGTGGAACGACACGGCGCAGGATTACCCGTTGCAGCAGAGCGTGCAGCAGTTGATCGAAGCGCAAGCCGAACGCACGCCGGATGCCCAGGCATTGCTGTTTGATTGCGAAGTGCTCACTTACGCCCAACTGAATGCTCGTGCCAACCGCCTGGCGCACCGCCTGATACAGGCCGGTGTCGGGCCAGACCTGCTGGTGGGCGTGGCGATGGAGCGTTCGGTGGAGATGGTGGTGGCGCTTCTGGCCGTGCTCAAGGCTGGCGGCGCCTATGTGCCGCTGGACCCGGAATACCCGCGCGAGCGCCTGGCCTACATGCTGCAGGACAGTGGGGTGCAACTGCTGTTGACGCAGGCGCATCTGGTAGCGTCGTTGCCCATCGGTGACTGCGTACAGTGCCTGGTGGTGGAGCAGGGTGACAGCTGGCTGGCAGGGTTTGCCACCTTCAATCCCGAGGTCGCCGTCGAGGCCGAAAACCTCGCTTATGTCATCTACACCTCCGGTTCCACCGGGCAGCCGAAGGGCGCCGGTAACCGCCACTGTGCATTGACCAACCGATTGCTGTGGATGCAGCAAGCGTATGCACTGGATGCCAGTGATACGGTGCTGCAAAAGACGCCGTTCAGTTTTGACGTGTCGGTCTGGGAGTTCTTCTGGCCGTTGATGAGCGGCGCACGGTTGGTCATGGCGGCTCCGGGTGATCATCGGGAGCCGTCGCGCCTGGTGACGTTGATCAATCGACACCAGGTCACCACTTTGCACTTCGTGCCCTCGATGTTGCAGGCGTTCCTCCAGGACTCGCAGGCCGGCAGTTGCCAGGGCCTGCAACGCATCATTTGCAGCGGCGAAGCCCTGCCGGTGGACGCCCAGCAACAGGTGTTCGCCAAACTGCCCAAGGCCGGGCTGTTCAACCTGTACGGCCCGACCGAGGCGGCCATCGATGTGACCCATTGGACGTGTGTCGATGAAAACCGCGACAGCGTGCCGATTGGCCAGCCGATCGCCAACCTGCGCACCCATGTGCTGGATGCGCAGTTGCAGCCGGTTGCCGCGGGTGTTGCCGGTGAGTTGTACCTGGGCGGGGTCGGGCTGGCGCGCAGTTACCATCGCCGTTCCGGCCTGACCGCCGAGCGCTTTGTGCCGTGCCCGTTCCAGCCTGGCGCGCGGTTGTATCGTACCGGGGACCGGGTCCGTCAGCGCATGGATGGCGTGATTGAATACCTGGGACGCCTGGATCATCAGGTCAAGTTGCGTGGTTTGCGGATCGAGCTGGGCGAAATCGAGGCGCGCCTGCTGGAGCATCCGCAGGTGCGTGAAGCATCGGTGCAAGTGCAGGATGGCAAGCATCTGGTGGGCTACCTGGTGTTGCACGACCCGGCCGCCGCCTGGCGTGATGCCCTGAGTCATCACTTGCTGGCGCATTTGCCCGACTACATGGTGCCTGCGCAATGGGTCGTGCTGGACCGCATGCCCTTGAGCCCCAACGGCAAGTTAGACCGCAAGGCCCTGCCGGCACCGGACGCCAGCGTGCATCAGCGGCACTTCGTTGCGCCGAGCAACCCGCTGGAGCACACCGTTGTGCTCGCCTGGCGCGAGGTCCTGGGCCTTGAACAGGTGGGGGTGGAGGACAACTTCTTCGAGCTGGGCGGGCACTCGTTGCTGGTGTTGATGCTCAAGGAGCGTATCCGCAAGGCTACCGGCGTGGAGCTTTCGGTGAGTCAGCTGATGCTCAACCCGACGGTTGCGGGGCAGGTCGCCTGTGTCAATGGTCAGGCCGGCAACTCGTTGATCGTCAGGTTGAACAGCCAGACCCGTGGCACACCGTTGTACCTGTTTCACCCCAGTTATGGTTCGGTGCATTGCTACAAGGCCATTGCCCTGGCGTTGCGCGAGCAGCGGCCGGTAATGGGCGTGATCTGCCGGGCGTTGGCCGAGGAGGGCAGTGAAGTGCCGGCCTGGCACGAGATGGTCGAGGACTACACCGCACAATTGTTGACGGCGCAGCCGGAGGGGGTCTTCCGTCTGGCGGGCTGGTCCCTGGGCGGCAACCTGGCGATGGAAGTTGCCCATGGCCTGGAGCAGGCTGGGCGGGAAGTGGAATGCGTGGGCTGGATCGACGCATCGCCACCCCAGTGGGTCAAGCCTTTCTGGGACACGGCGGTGATGGTCGATGAGCGCGAAATATCCGCCAATGACCGGCGCGTGGAATTGTTAGGCGCGATGTTCCCTGAGTTCACGGCGCAGATCCATGCCAAGTGGTCGGGCCAGCAGGCCACGGTTGACGGCGACGATGAGCAATGGGCCGGGTTCAACCAGTGGGCCGGGGATGTGCTGGGTGAGCGCTTCCATGAACTCAAGGAAGAGTTGCTCAGCGGCCATGAGGCGCAAATCTCGTGGGAGGTCGACCGCATGCTGGGGCAGCGCCTGCATGATGCCGATTTCAAGGCGATCAAGGCGCCGATCAGTTGCTGGTGGGCGACCTTGAGCCGCACGGGTGTGCATCATCGGTTGATTGAGGCGAGCATGCTGGAGGTCGCCGGCCAGTCCCGGATTGAACGTTCGGTGCTGATCGAGACCAGTCACGATCGGTTGATCGACAACGCGGCGTTCGTGCGCAGCTTCGCCGACGCGATGGCGTAACACCGGGCCTGAACGAACAAGCCCCCGGCCACTGATGGTGACCGGGGGCTTTTTCGTGGGGTGGGGTTCAACGACCGGCCTCTGCAAAAACGCCCCGGGCAAATGAATGCACGGGGCGTTAGGGTTGGAGCCCTCAGTAGCCGCCAGGGCGGCTACGAGCAGGCCTTAGAAGTCCCAGCGGGTGCTGAGCATGAAGTTGCGTGGCTCGCCGTAGGCGGCAGAGTTATAGAAGCCGATGTTGGTGTAGTAGGTCTTATCGAAGATGTTGTTGACGTTCAACGTTGCCGACACGTTCTTGGTGAACTGGTAGCGGGTCATCAGGTCCACCAGCCAGTAGGATTCCTGGGAAAACTCCTCGTAGCCGCCTTTCGGGCTGTTGTAGATGTCCTGCCAGCCAACACTCTGCCAGCGAGCGCCGCCGCCGACGGTCAGCTTGTCGAGGTTGCCCTTGAACTTGTACGAGGTGTAGACGCTGACCTGATCTTCCGGCTCGAAGGTCGAGATCTTGATGTCGTTGTCGTCGCGCACAACCTTGTGGGTATAGCCACCCTGGAGCTGCCAGCCTGGTGCCAGTTCGCCCGACATTTCGACTTCGTAACCCTTGGTCACGGCCTTGGTGCCCTTGAACGCGTAGTTCGACGGTGTCGGCGTGCGGTTGTTGTATTCGTCGTCGGACACGGAACGGTTGGTTTCGTGGATCTCGAAGTAGGCGGCGCTGGCGTTTACACGACCGTCCAGGAAGTCTGCCTTGACGCCCAGTTCCCAGTTCTGGCCTTCATCCGGCTCGACCAGCTTGTTGTTGCGGTCGCGGTTGTAGCTTTCCTGCGGCATGAAGATATCGGTGTAGCTGGCGTAGACCGAGTACGTGTCGTTCAGGTCGTAGACCACACCGGCATACGGCACGAACCGTCCGGTTTCCTTGTAGGTCGGGTTGTTGCCGGTGACGGTGTAGTCGACCACGCGGCCGCCGAGCAGCAGCTTGAGGTCGTCGGCGAGGTTCAGGCGGGTGGTCATGTACGCGCCGGTCTGGCGCACGGTGTCGTCGATCTTCGACTGCGGTGTGCCCCAATCCGGTTCGGTCGCGTTGCCGTGCCAGTTGTAGAAGTTCACCAGGTTGGGGGCGAGGTTCCAGTAGCCATTGCCGTTCCACTCGGAAGAACTGATGGAGCCGCCGAGGACCAACTCATGCTCGCGGCCACCCAGGCTGAACGGGCCGCTCACATATAGGTCGGCGGAGTCGCTGACGGTTTCGCCGGTGTACTTGCCCGATGTCAGCTGCGAAGTGCCGTCCAGGTTGGGAGTGCTGCCCTGGATCGAGCCCATCTTCGCGTGGTAGCCGTTGATCTTGTGGTCCAGTTGCAGCTTGGTGACCCAGCCATCGCCGAGGTCGTGCTCGACTATGGCGAATAGGGTGCGGGTGTACTGCTCCCAGCTGCTCCAGTCGGCGGCGTTGTTGAACGAGCGCTTCACGTTGTTGCGATTACCCTGGGCGTCGATCAGCGGGAAGCTGCCGGACCAGGACGAGCCTTTTGGCAGGCTGTCCTGGTAGTCGCCACCTACGGTCAGCATGGTGTCCGGGGACAGGTCGAATTCCATGATGCCGTAGTAGACCGGGCTTTGGCGCTCATAGCGGTCCATGAAGGAATGCTTGTCCTGGTAAGCCGCCACCGCCCGACCCCGGACATTCCCGGTTTCGGTCAGCGGGCCGCTCACATCCAGTTCGCTGCGGTAGTTGTCCCAGGAGCCGGCGCCCACGCTGGCGTGGCCCTGGAACTCTGCGGTGGGCTTTTTGCGCACAAGGTTGATGGTCGCACCCAGGGAGCCTGCGCCAGTGAGCAGGCCGGTGGCGCCCTTGAGTACTTCGACCCGGTCATAGATCGCCATGTCGCTCAGGGTGTTACCCGCCGAATAGGCCACGTTGCGCGCAGTGGACGGAATGCCGTCGTACTGGAAGTTGTTGATGGAGAAACCACGGGCGTAGTAGTTGCTGCGCTCGGTATCGAAGGCCGAGACGGTGATGCCCGGCGTGTGGCGCATCACGTCGTCAACGTTGTTCAGGCCGAAGTCGTCCATGTGCTGGCGGGTGATGACGGTCACCGACTGCGGCGTCTCCTTGGGCGTCAGCACCAGGCGGGTCGAGGTGGCGATGTAGCCTGGGGTATAGGAACCGGTGTTTTCGGTCACGTTGCCCAGTTGGTTGGCGGTCACCTGGGTCGGGCTCAGTTCCAGCCCGGCGGAGGTACCGGCGGCGGTGACGGTCAGCGAATTGCCGTTGAGGCTGTGGGTGGTCGACGTTCCTGACAGCAGGGTATTGATCGCCTGTTGCGGGTCCAGTTTGCCTTTGACGGCGGTGCTGTTCTTGCCTTGCACGTCGGTCGGGCTGTAGAGCACCTGCATGTTGGCCTGATGACCGAAGGCCTGCAGCGCGCTCCCCAGCGGCTGCGCGGGAATGTCCAACTCGATCTCTTGTGCCTGCACATAGCCGGCCACCGGCAGTGATATGGCCAGGGCCAGGGCGTTCGGCAGGAGGTTGACGTTCAGGGCCCGACGCATGGATAGCGCTTTGCTCAGTGGGCTGAGACCGAGTCGTGCTGGCATGGGTGTTTTCTCTTCTATGTTTTAAGTGGGCAATTATAGGTGTTTATTGAGTCTGGTTATCATTACCACTAGTGAGACGTTCCTATCCCGGGAAACCGGAAAAGAAAATTCACGCCGGCGTCAGTTCGTGCACGACCTGGCCGGCGCGCAGGCGCACCAATTGGTCGGCGATATCGAAATAGCGGTCGTCGTGACTGATCACGATGATGGTCTTGCCCAGGCGCTTGAGGTCCGGCAGCAACTCGGTATAGAAGATCCGGCGGAAGGCCGGGTCCTGGTCGGCGGCCCACTCGTCGAACACCAGCACCGGGCGTTCTTCCAGCCAGGCGTTGACCAGCGCCAGGCGCTTGCGTTGGCCGGTGGACAGATCGGTGGTGCTGAACACGCCATCCTTGACGCTGACCTTGTGGGCGATCTCCAGGCGTTCCAGGTATTTTGTCGCGCTGTCGAGTGACTGGGCGGCGCTGCCCTGGACCAGGTCATCGAACAGGTAGTAATCGGCAAACACCGTGGTGAACAGCTGGCGATAGTCGTCGCGCTCGGGGTCGCTCACGGCGTTGCCATTGAGCAGGATTTCCCCGGCCTGCGGCGGGTACAGCCCCAGCAGCAGCTTGATCAGGGTGGTCTTGCCGCTGCCGTTTTCGCCGACGATGAACACGATATCGCCCTGGGCGATGTTCAGGTCGATCGGCCCCAGGTGGAACGGTTCGCTGCCTGCCACTGCTGGCGGGCTGTAGCGCACACCGCGTAATTCCAGGCTGTTGACCACCGGTTGCGGGGCTTCGCTGTCATCCATCAGCAGGTGCGGTTCCGGCGAGGAGAAGCGCTGTGACAGCTCACTGATACGACCAAATGCAATCTTCGCCTTGCCCACCACCGGCAGGTAGCCGAGCAGGTGTTCCAGCGGGCCTTTCATGTACAGCAGCACCAGGACGAAACCGGTGATCACGCTAGGGTCGGGGTTGGGGTTATAGGCCTGCATCGCCAGGGCCAGGCCGATCACCACGAAGAACAACATCGAGCCAAAGGTCTTGGCAAGGATGTAGATGTTCACGGAACGCACCTGGATGTCGGCGATGCGGTCGGCGGTTTCCTGAATGCGCTGGGTGTTCATGCGAAAGCGCCGGGGCCGGTGCATGCGCAGTTCCTTGGCGCCGGAGGCAATGGCGTTGTAGTAACGCTGCAGCTCATCCTCGTGGCTGCGCGCCAGGTCGAAGCCCTGGATGCCTTTGCCGCCGGCGATGAACTGCACGGCACTGCCGATCACGATGGCGACCACCATCATCAGGAACATCGGTACCGACAGGTAGGCCAGGTAGCCCAGGCAACCCAGGGTCACTGTGGCCGCAATGGCCAGCGGTGTGAACGCGAAGGAGAAATCGCTGATGGTGTCGACGTCGTGGGTCAGTACCGGGATCAGCCGGTGGGAGCGATAACCCTCGATCTGCCCGATCGGCGCCGACAGCACCTTTTCGCCGAGGTCCTTGCGCAGGGCGGCAATGATCCGTTGGCCGACGTAATTGGTGCCGATATCGGAAATGATCGAACTGACCAGCGCCAGCACACACAGCGCAGCAAACGTCAGAATCACCCCCTGGGTCATCCCCGCGGAGGAGTGCAGCGCATTATTGATAGTCGCCAGCAGCAGCGTGATGGCCAGGCCACCGGCCATGCCCAGGGCGACGGAGACGCTCACGATGGCGCGAAAGGGCCTGAGCAATGCGAGCAAACCGCTGAAGGCGCCGCGCTTGGGGTCGGTCATAGGTACTTCCCGGAAAGTGAATGGAGGGGGCTGGGCACACAGACCCTTACCCATGACAAACGAAGCGTCGGCGCGAGTATTTAGCGCGGCGTGCCCGGCGGTGGCGGTGGCGGATAAATTGCCCGCTGCCTGGTTCGTTCTTGTTGGGTAGGCGCACGCGTAGGGTCGCGTGCCGGATCTATCCAGTGAGAGCGAACCAATGACGAAAAAGAACCTGGTGTATGTGTGGTCCCTGAGAAATGCCGCCGCCGACAAGGCCGGGCAGCCAGTGGCCTATAAGGACCACGAGCGCTACATGAAGTCGGTGCTGGAGTTTCTGGTGGGCTCGCTCAACGATACGTCGCTGGGCGAGGCCTATAACCTGGTGGGCGTGGTGTATGACGACGACGAGCAAAACCCGCGTGACCGGCAATTGGTCGCCGACTATGGCTTTGCCTATGCGCCGGGCCGCCAGTGGCTGTACCCGGCGGACCTGCGGGTGCAGGGGTGTCTGGTCAACGATTTGCTGCTGAGCGTGCCGTCCACCTACCGCCGCCTGCCGCGTGGCAGCGCGCAACACATCGCCGGCAAGCAGGACTTCGAACGCCGCCTGCACGACACGCTGGTGGAGCTGAAGGCCGATATCGTGGTGCTGGACGGCCTGTTGGTGATCCTCGATGAGCTGGTGCGCCCGGGTGCGCCATTTGCGCGGCGGATCATGAACATTCACCCGGGCATTACCCGTATCGAATCGCCCTACGAGCGCCGGGGCGCCTACGCCACCTGGAACGCCTTGTACGGTGCCCGTGGCCAGGCGGTGGTGGATTGGACGACCAAGGAGACGCAGCCGTGCGAGCCGCTGTACCTGACCGGTGCCTCGTTCCACTACGTGGACAACGGCATCGACTCCGGAGAAGTGTTCCACGACGTGCTCAAGACCGAGATTTCCCCGGACGACACCATCCTCGAATTGCGCTGGAACAACTTCAACAACAGCCTGTTTCCGGCGTTGCATGAAGGTTTGGAACGGTTGGCTCAGCAGGGCTGACGCACGCCCCCTGTAGGAGCGGGCTTGCCCGCGAAAATCGCCAACGATAACGCGTTTATCCTGGATAAACGCGGCGTACTCGGGGGCTTCGCGAGCAAGCTCGCTCCTACAGTGGGTGCAGTGGGTGCAGCGGGTGCAGTGGGTGCAGTAGGTGCGGTGGGTGCTGCGGGTGCAGCGGGTGCAGCGGGTGCAGCGGGTGCAGCGGGTGCAGCGGGTGCAGTAGGTGCAGTGGGTGCAGCGGGTGCAGCGGGTGCAGTAGGTGCAGTAGGTGCAGTAGGTGCGGTGGGTGCTGCGGGTGCAGTGGGTGCAGTGAGGGGATTTGTTGTTACAGGTCGCGCACTACCCGAAAGCCGATCCAGTCCCCGCGTGTCTGCGGGTAGATGTTGTTGCGATTGCCCGAGCGCGAGAACACTGGCGCTTCGCCCCAGTCATTGCCACGGATCTGGAAGCTCTCGCAGTTCGGTTCCGCCCAGGCGCTGCCGTCGGTCGGTGCGCCGATGTAGTTGGGGTGTTCGCAGTCGGCCACGCGCTCGTAGACGTTGCCGTGCATGTCGTACATGCCGAATGCGTTCGGCGGGTAGCTGCCGGCCGGCGAGGAAAAACTGTAGCCATCCGCCGGACCGTAGGTGTTGGCATGTTCGGCAATGCTGTAACCCTTGCCCTCGTCGAACGGAAACGGGAAGGGCCCGCTGGAGCCGGCGCGCGCGGCGTATTCGCGCTGGGCTTCGCTGACCATGTGGTACGGCTGCCCGGTCTTTTTCGACAGCCAGGCCACGTAGTGTTTGATGTCGTCCATGTCCATGCACACTGCCGGCTGACGCGGGCTCTGGGGGTAGCGCGGCTTGCTGGCGATGCATTCGCGGCCGGGGCGGGTGTCGCCGTCGGCGATCTTGACCCCGGTCTGGCGGATATAGCTGTCCCACTCGCCAGCGGTGATCTGGAAGCGGCTCATGGCGAACGGCTTGGCGAAGGTCACGGCATGCATCGGGCCTTCGTCCGGCTCGCGGCCGACCTCATCGTCGGGCGTGCCCATGGTGAAAGTGCCGGCGGGCAGCACCACCATTTCCGGGCAGTCCTTGCAGTCCTTGAATACTTTGCCGGGTTGCGGCGTGGCGGCCTCGGCCAGGTTGGGCAGCAGCGCTGCGCACAGGGCGGTGAGGGCCAAAGCGGTCAGGGGGGCGGATGGCGTCATGTGGGCCTCTCGTTCAAAGGGCAAAGGGCGTGCGTCGCCACCGCTGGCTCAGCACGGTCATGTTGTGCTCACGGGCTTACGTCGAGGGTGATGAGCGGTTGGCCAAGGGCTTGGCGGCTTTTTGTACCTGGTCCCACACCCGCAGAAAGTTGCCGCCCCACAGCTTGGCGATGTCGGCTTCGGAGTAGCCGCGCTGGATCAGCTCGGCGGTGACGTTGCGGATTTCGCCGACGTTGTTCCAGCCGTCGATACCGCCGCCGTCGTTGAAGTCCGACGCCAGGCCGACATGGTCGATGCCGATCTTGCGCACGGTGTAGTCGATGGCATCGCCCAGGTCCTTGAGGGTGGCCTTGGGTTCGTCATCGAGGATCGCGTACAGCGCGCTGGCGTACTCGCCGAACGTGTGCTCGGGCCAGGCGGCGATGATTGCGTCGCCCGGCATCAGGGCCACGGCCAGGTTGGGCAGGGGTGGCAGGTCGAAGCGGGCGCGCAGGCTGTTGAGCTTGTCCTGGGTCGGCTGGCTCAGCGGGCGAAGGTAGGCGGAGAAGGCCACGATCTGTACCACGCCGCCGCTGCGCTTGATCAGTTGCAGTTCCTTGTCGCTGAGGTTGCGCGGGATATCCACCGCCGCGCGTGGCGCCGAGTGGGAGGCCACCAGTGGCGTGCGGCTCAACTGCGCAACCTGTTCCAGGGCCTTGGTCGACATTTGCGACACATCGATGATCACCCCCAGGTCATTGAGGCGGTGTACCGCTTGCTGGCCGATGTCCGAGAGGCCGTCGAGAGCGTCGGTGGAGTCATTGAAAAATGGCAGTGGCCGCGACGAGTCGGACCAGGCGTTATTGCCGATATAGCTGAAGCCGAACATACGCATGCCGCGTGCTGTCCACAGGTCCAGTTGGTTCAGGTCGCTGCCCAGCGGGTAGGCGTTGAGCATGCTGATAAAGATTGCGAATTTGCCTTCGCCATGCAGGCGCCGGAAGTCATCCGGGGTGTAGGCGATGCCCACTTCGTTGGGGAAGTCGCGCAGCATGCCGGAGATGATTTTGTAGCGCACTTCCTGCTCGTGGCGGGCTTCCTCGACAAAGCCGTCGCTGGGCCTGTGGGGAGCATTGGCGCCGTTCCAGATTTCCGGCCAGCCGAAAACCGTCAGCGCCGCCCCGGACAATCGCCCGCGACGCGCCTTGGCCAGGTCGAACTGGCCGCTGCCGTCGTGGTCGGCCTCATTGCCGGCAGTGCCGAAATCCAGCGGCACGGTGATATGGCTGTCGAACGACAACAGGCGCTCCTGCAGGTCATTGGCCTGCTTGATCACCGCCAGCGGGTAGCCGGCATTGCCTCGGAACCAATGATCCCAGGCCAGGAAACCGGCCCCGGCGCCGATGGCCAATGCCAGTGGCAGGCCGATAAACAGCGCCTTTTTCGAACGTGGTTTTGTCATTGCCGTCTCAGTCAGTTGAGGCCTTTGCTATCTGGGAAGAACGAGCGATGAGCGCGGAAATTTAGGCCTCGGCGACGGCGCGGTAAATTTCCCGCGCGAGTAAACGTTCTAGCTCTGATAACGCCGTTTCCTAAGGTAGACAATGACGATCTCTCGACGTGGGTTCATCGCAGGCCTGGCGCTGACTGGCGCCGCCGTGCCGGCGGCCTTATATGCCCATCGCGAGTGGACGCGTGAAGAATTCCCCATCACCCCCGGCGAAGCCACGGTGGATCTTGCCGATACCGCCGGCCAGCACCTGGCGAACACGTTGCGCGGGGTGTGGAACCTGCGGCTTGAAGGCCGCGATGCCGGCCTCAAGGGTTTGCCCGCGCAGGGCCTGGCGTTGCTGCTCGATGTCGCGCCGCGTGGGCGTGGCCTGCGTGGTTATCTCGACACGGCCGAGCACCTGCGCGGCGATGGCGAACCCCGTTATCGCGTGTTGGGTGACTTGCTCGCGGGCGAGGGCACCGAGCTCTATTGGCGGCTGATCGACCGTGATGCAGCCGATGGCGCGCCGGCCTATGAATTCAGCATGACCGTCGATGAAGTCTGGGGCGTCTTCGGCAACGCCGGCAGCGGCACACTCAGCGGGCAGATCCTCGACCTCGACCGCCCCCTGGCGCTGACCGCGCCGGATAATCGCTTTGTTGCCCACAAACAGCCGTTTCCCGAAGCCCGCCAACGCATCGGTCTCAACCCTTCGCTGCTGGCCTGGCTGATTTCCCCCGAGCACCGCCTGTTCCACCAACTGTGGCACGCCACGCGCGACCAATGGCACAAGCTCTCCGAGGAAAAACGCGACGCCTTGCGTGGCATCGGCTGGCAGCCCGGCCCACGGGGCAAGGAGCGCGACGCACGGGGCAAGCTCAAGGATCGCAACGGCTCGGGCATCGACTTCTTCTTCATGCATCGGCATATGCTCGGCACCGCACGTTCGATGCAAGACTTGCCGTCGTGGTCCGCCTTCCCCGAACCACAACCGGCCCTGGAACGTGATCGCCTGGGCTTCCTGCGCTACTTCGACAACCATGACGGCTTTGCCCTGCCACCCACTTGGCTGGCGCCGGACGACGGCGACTACACCCAATGGGTCAGCGATATCAAAGCCGCCGAGACCTACCACAGCAACTTCCAGGTCTGGGAATCCCAATACCGCGACCCGCGATACCTGGCCAAATTGACCCTGGGCCAGCTCGGCTCCGAAATGGAACTGGGCCTGCATGACTGGCTGCACATGCGCTGGGCCTCGGTGCCCCGCGACCCCTCCAACGGCGCCCCCGTGCCCTTCGCCCGCGACCCGGCAGACTTTGCCGCGCGTTGGTATGCACCCGAAAACGACTTTCTTGGCGATCCGTTTTCCTCCCACGTCAACCCGGTGTTCTGGCACTTCCATGGCTGGATCGACGACCGCATCGAAGACTGGTTCCGCGCCCATGAGCGCTTCCATCCCGACCAGGTCAGCCGCCTGGAGGTCAACGGCGTGGCATGGTTCGCGCCGGGGCGGTGGGTTGAAGTCGGCGACCCGTGGCTGGGCCCGGATACCCATGGCTGCAGCACCACGCCAGGCTTGCAGAGGGGGCGTTCGATGGAGATGGACCCAGAGATCATGAAGCTCGCCCTGCGAATTACGTTTGCTGCGCAAGACGAAGCGCTGCAGGGTTTGTTCAAACGGGTGTCGAAGCGGCCATGGTATGCGCGGCATTTGAAGGTCAAGGCGCGCGAGGTGTAGGCGTTTTTTGCTGGAGTTCAATGTTTATGATGTAAAGCTGAGACGGAGATGGTTTATCTTCTGGTCGGCACGTGGGTGTTTTTTATAGGTTTTAGTACTATAAACAATGGAGGATATTGAAAGAAATTTATATGGGTTTGTATATTTATACTGATCTTTTATTGGGCGCCGGCGCAGTTAAGAAATATCCGACATCTGGATCCCTGTCTGTGGTTTAAATCTTCAATAATCTTTGCAAGAAAGATAATCTTTGTGCTTTGTGGGAAATATCCCTGATGCGCAATGGAAAGTTCCCGTCCGTGATCCGGGGGCTGGTAAGTTCCGGCAGTGATACTTCATTCTAGTGAGCAAGCGGACGCCATGTGCCATGTAGCGCTTTGGTTTCCGGAAAGGGAATTTAAGTTGATTGGATTCCGGTTTTAATTTCCATCTGACCGCAGATCAATGCTGTTGGATAACTCACGGAATGAAACGATGACGCTAAGCAGCTTTCAAAATGAAGTGCCCAAGGCCAGGGTTAATATCAAGCTCGACCTGCATACTGGCGGTGCGCAGAAAAAGGTTGAGTTACCTTTGAAACTGATGGTGCTGGGTGACTACAGTAACGGTAAAGAACAGCGCCCGCTCTCCGAGCGCGGCAAGGTTGATATCAATAAGAACAACTTTGACAGCGTCCTGGGCGAGTTCTCGCCGGGTCTGAAGCTGGCTGTCGACAACACCTTGGACGACGATGCGTCCGACACCGCTGTCGAACTGAGTTTCCGGTGCATGAAGGACTTCGAGCCTGAGCAGGTCGCACGGCAGATTCCACAACTGCGTGCGTTATTGGCGATGCGCAACCTGTTGCGTGATCTCAAATCGAATCTGCTGGACAACGTGACCTTCCGCCATGAGTTGGAGCGCATCCTCAAGGATGACGCGCTCAGTGACGAACTGCGCGCTGAGTTGGCTGCCTTGGCGCCTGAAGAAGAGCGTTAATTCATAGCGGTAATTTAAAAGGGAAGTTAAATCATGTCCTTAGAGCATTCCAACGTGCAAGCGCGCGGCGCCACAGTGTTGTCTGAAGAGTCTGCGGGTGTTTATGCTGCGCTGTTTAACAAGATTAATTTAAGTCCTGTTGCTGAATTGGTCGGTATTGATATCTTTCAGAACTCGGATGCGCTGTCCGAGGTGTCCGCCGATGAGCGGGTGACGGCAGCGGTCAGTGTGTTTTTAAAGTTGCTTAAGCAATCGCCGCAAAAAATCGAGCGTTTGGATAAAGTCCTGTTGGATGAGCATATTGCTTCGTTGGACCGGCAGATTGGCCGTCAACTCGATGCGGTCATGCACCATCCGGACTTCCAGCGCGTCGAGTCAACCTGGCGCGGTGTGAAATCGCTGATTGATCAGACGGATTTCCGTCAGAACGTTCGCATAGAACTATTGGATGTCAGCAAGGACCACCTGGTGCAAGACTTCGAGGACGCGCCTGAAATTGCCCAGAGCGGCTTGTACCTGCATACCTACACGCAGGAGTACGACACCCCGGGGGGCGAGCCGATTGCGGCGGCTATTTCAAACTACGAATTCGATCGCAGGCCTCAGGACATCGCGCTGCTGCGCAATATTTCCAAAGTCGCCGCCGCCGCCCACATGCCGTTTGTGGGGGCTGTAGGCCCAGCGTTCTTCGGCAAGGAAACCATGGAGGAGGTGGCCGCGATCAAGGACATCGGCAACTATTTTGATCGTGCCGAATACATCAAGTGGAAGTCATTCCGTGACAGTGACGACGCGCGTTACATCGGCCTGACCATGCCGCGGGTCCTGGGGCGCTTGCCCTACGGGCCCGACACCGTTCCTGTGCGCAGCTTCAATTACGTCGAGAATGTCAAAGGGCCGGATCACCACAAGTACCTGTGGACCAACGCATCGTTTGCCTTTGCCGCGAACATGGTCAAAAGCTTCATCAGCAACGGTTGGTGCGTGCAGATACGTGGGCCGCAGTCGGGTGGTGCGGTCACTGAACTGCCTATCCATTTGTATGACTTGGGCACCGGCAATCAGGTCAAGATTCCTTCCGAAGTGATGATTCCGGAAACCCGTGAGTTCGAGTTCGCCAACCTCGGTTTCATTCCGCTCTCGTACTACAAGAACCGCGACTATGCGTGTTTCTTCTCGGCCAACTCCGCGCAAAAGCCGGCGCTGTACGACACGGCCGACGCCACCGCGAACAGTCGAATCAACGCACGTCTGCCTTACATTTTTCTGCTGTCACGCATTGCTCACTATCTGAAGCTGATCCAGCGCGAAAACATTGGCACCACCAAGGACCGGCGTTTGCTGGAGCTGGAGTTGAACAAGTGGATCGGCGGGCTGGTCACCGAGATGACTGATCCGGGCGATGACTTGCAGGCCTCACACCCGCTGCGGGAGGCGAAGGTCACGGTGGAAGACATCGAGGACAACCCCGGTTTCTTCCGCGTCAAGTTGTATGCCGTGCCGCACTTCCAGGTCGAGGGTATGGACGTGAACTTGTCACTGGTTTCGCAGATGCCCAAGGCCAAAGCCTGATTCAGTCGTAGGGAAACGATGCCATGAATATCGATCGCCCTCTGTGGGCCGCCGGGGCGTTGCTGTCGCCGCAACAATTCCAGCAACAGGCGCGCTGGGAGGCTTGGACCAACGAACAACTCGCGCACCTGGCCCTGGCGCACCCCTGGGGTGTCCAGGCGGTAGGGTTCGACCTGGATGCATTACGGCTGGGTAAGCTCAAGGCGACTCAGTTGCGGGTCCGCATGCCCGATGGCACCTGGATCGACACCGAGCAGGTCGACCGCCTGCCTCCGGCCTTGGAGCTGGCGCAGTTGCTGGCCGACGAAGATCAGGACGCGTTATTGCACTTGGCCTTGCCCCTGGAACAGGCGAATGGCGACAACTGCCTGTTCGACGGTGGCAGGGCCGATCGGCCCACACGCTATCGCCAGTCTTGGCGCGACGTACAGGATATGTATGCCGATGAGGTGCAGTCGATAGGCGTGCTGGAGCATGCACTGAGCCTGCGCCTGCAGCGCGACGATAATGCGGACTACATGACGTGTCCGCTCGCGCGCCTGGTGCGCGACGGGCAGGGCGCCTGGAGCCTCGACCCGGGCTATGTGCCGCCGTTGCTGAGCTTCGCCGCGCACCCGGGGTTGCTGAACCAGCTGGACAACCTGTTGACGCAATTGTCCGCCAAGCGGCAACGGCTCATGGGCATGCGGCGGGAAAGCAATCAGCGCATGGCCGACTTTGCCGTCGCCGACGTGTCGCTGTTCTGGCTGCTCAATGCCTTGAATACCTACCAGCCGGTATTGGCCGATCTTCGGGAGTTTCCCGCGCGCCACCCCGAGCAGGTCTACCAGCAACTGATCAAGCTCGCCGGTGGCCTGCTCACGTTTTCGCTGGAACACGACGTAGACAAAATCCCCGCTTATCGGCACACCTCGTTGGAGGCGGTATTCCCGCCGCTGATGCACACCCTGTCGCTGTTGTTGGAGGCCAGTCTGCCGTCGCGGGTCATTGCTTTGAGCCTGGAGGTGCAGGGGGCCAATCGTTGGCAAGTCACGCTGAATGACCCGCGCTTGCGCGAGCGTGAGGGGGCCGATTTCTATCTGTCGGTGCGCAGTCGGCTACCGGCGGCGCAGGTGCAGGACCAGTTCCCGCGCCTGTGCAAGATCGGTACGCCGGATGAGGTCGATTATCTGATCAACGCGGCGCTCGACGGGGTGCCGTTGCAGTCCCTCAGCCATGTGCCGGCGGCGATTCCATTGCGCCTGGAAAATCAGTACTTCGCCCTGGACCTCGGGCATTCCAAGGGGCAGGCGGTGCTGGACGAAGGGGTCTGTGCTTTCTACGTTCCCAGCAGCTTGGTCGACGTCAAGCTGGAACTGTTTGCGGTGCTGCGCTCATGAAACCGAAGCCTTCCAACGAGCAAGCCGCAGCAGCGGTGGATATCGATGCGCTGTTACAGGACACCTATCTGTTGGTGGTCGAGTTGCGCCAGGGCGCCTCGGTTCAACCTGGCCGAGAGTTGGGCCAGCTTTGTATCGAACAGGTTGAGCAAGCTCGGCAGCACCTTGAACGGGCGGGCCTGAGTCAGCGCAACATCGACCACATCAGTCATGCTCAATGCGCGCTACTCGACGAAACGGTGCTGACCTGCGCCGACGCAGATGCCCGCGCTGCCTGGGCCAGCGAACCGCTGCAGGCCAAGTTCTTCAATCGTCATCAGGCCGGTGAGTTTCTGTACGAGGCCATGCGTGACGTGTTGAGCGAACCCGCGCCGGACCGACATGTGTTGACGGTATTTCAGCGCGTATTGATGTTGGGTTTTCGCGGGCGCTATCGTGATTTGAGCGACCCCGGACGCGAGCAACTATTGGCTGCTCTCAACGCACAGGTGGCGCCGTTCAAGGTCAGCCAACACATGCCGACGCAGGTGGTCGGTGGCGAACTCAGCGCGGGTTTTGGCTGGCTGCGCTCGCCCTTGATTCATCTGCTGACAGTGGCCCTGTTGCTGGTTGCGACGTGGTGGGGATTGGATCATCTGCTGAGCGATGCGATTGCCTCGCTCTTGCCTGATCAGGGGTAAGTGCGGATGACCTTCAATCTGCATCGCATCCTTTACCTGTGGGCCGGTGTCCTCGTCCTCGCGTTGCTGCTCATCATTCCGCTGGCGATGTGGGCGCGTGTGCTCGGCGTGCTGATCGCGGTGTGCTGTGTGACATGGGCCTGGGTATCGCTGCGCCTGCGCGCCGAGCGGCAGCGTGGGTCGGTGAGGTTGGCCGAGGGCATGGTGCTGCCCGCTGCGGGGTTTCGTCAGCCGGTGGTGCTGGTCTGCGGTGATGGCCTGGATGGGCTGTTCGGCGGGGTTGCCGTCGGGCAGTTGGCCCTGCGGGTGACCGAGCGAGGGTGCTACGTGCGCGTACCGAGCCTGGAGCAACTGCCGGCTATCACCGATCACCTTCTGGCCTTGCGGCCGGGCTGGGCCGGGCAACTGGGCGTGATGTTCAGCGTCAGCCCCGGCGCGCACAGTGATGGGGCGGTACTCGCCGGTCAGATGCGCGCCTTCAGTCATCAACTGGCCTTGGCCCGCAAACGCGGGGTTGCGCTGCCGCTGTTGCTGGTGAGCTACCTGCAAACCCTGCAGGACGAGGCACCCTGGTTCTGTTGGGGCAGCGGGCAGGCCGAGGTCCGTGTGTGTGATGCGGGTGCTTGCGTCAGCCTGGATGACTGGCAACAGCAACCCGCTGACTCGCTCAGGCAGGCCGCTCGGATGCACGCCAGCATTCAACTGAACAGCGCTGTGGCCTGGCTTCACGAAGCGGTACTGCCGCACCTTGTCATGCGTAGCGCTTCTGGCCTGGTGGCGATCTGCGCAGTTACGTGGGGGCCGGCATTGGCGCATGCCGTGAAGGGGAACCTGTGGCAGCAATGGTTACGCAGCAAAGTGGCGCTGGCGGATCACAGGGCGGTTGTGGCCGATGCTGTGTTGCCGTTCCCGGACCCTTTGCTCAACCTGCTGCCGCTCGGCCCGCTGCGTTCCCCGGTGCAACGCGCGAGCGTTGTTGCGCTGTGGTTGTTCGCTGTCGCCGGTGTTGTCGCACTTGCCAGTTCGGCGTGGCAGAACGCCCTGTTGCTGCGCCAAGTCAGTGATGACCTGCGACGTTATTCGGCGATCCCGCAACCGACCCAGCGTAATCAGCGCGAGTTTCTTTGGCGTGAAAGTGCCGTGGGCGTGCTGCGCCAGGACGCCCAGCGTCTGGACGCGTACTACCGGCACGGTGCGCCCCCGGCATTCGGCCTGGGCCTGTATCGCGGCGAACGCCTGCGCGCTGCGCTGCTGGCGGTACTGGCTGCTCACGTTGAGCCGCCACCGGCCGCATCGCCTGCGCGGGCTGCCAGCCCGGTGCGGTTGGACAGCCTGTCGCTGTTCGCCAGCGGCAGTGCTCAGCTCAAGGCGGATTCAGCCAAGATCCTGATCAATGCGCTGGTCGATATCAAGGCCCAGCCCGGCTGGCTGATCGTGATCTCGGGGCATACCGATGCCACTGGCGACCCCGAGAACAACCTTCGACTGTCCCGCGCCCGCGCCGCTGCCGTGCATGACTGGATGCAACGCATGGGCGGCATTCCCGACAGCTGCTTTGCCGTGCAGGGTTTCGGCGCCAGCCAGCCGATTGCCGGTAACGACACCGAGGCGGGGCGTGCAGCCAACCGCCGCGTTGATATCCGTCTGGTACCTGAGGCGGGGGCCTGCGCGCTTCCCGTTGCAAGCCCGGACAGGCAACCCCCGGTCGCATTCCGCGACATTTAAATCTACGAGAAAAAGGAGCTTCACATGGCAATTCCCGTTTACCTCTGGCTGCAAGACGACGGCGGCGCAACTATCAAGGGTTCGGTGAACGTGCAACAACGCGAGGGCAGCATCGAGGTGGTTGCCCAGGATCACAGTCTGTACATCCCCACCGACAACAACACCGGGAAATTGACCGGTACGCGGGTTCACACCCCGTTTCTGTTTTCCAAGGAGATCGATGCCTCCAGCCCCTATCTCTACAAGGCGGTCACTACCGGGCAAACCCTCAAGAGTGCCGAGTTCAAGTGGTACCGCATCGATGATGCGGGGCAGGAGGTCGAGTACTTCATCACCAAACTCGAAGAGGTCAAGGTCGTGAAGGTCGCGCCGAAAATGCACGACGTCAAAGACCCCAGCAAAGAGAAGCACAACCACCTCGAGCAGGTGGAGTTGCGTTACGAGAAGGTCACCTGGACCTACAAGGACGGCAACATCATCCACTCCGATTCGTGGAATGAACGCCAAAGCGCTTGATACGCCCAGAGCAGCAGGTGGGTCTTTGCCTGCTGGCTCCCGGTGTGCTGGGTTGAGCGTCCGTTCGCGGGCGTTCAGCCAAACACATCGAGTTTCCGGCCCGCGACTGGCGTTAACGATCGCGTACCACCATCACCGAACAAGGATGTAGCCGTATGGCCCAGAATTCCACGCGCTTGCTTCGTCGTCTCAACCCTTACTGCGCCCAGGCGTTGAGTGCAGCGGCCACGCTGTGCCAAAGCCGTGCCCACGCGCAGATCACCGTCGAACACTGGCTACTCAAGTTGCTGGGGCAAGGTGAAGGCGACCTGACCGTGATCGCACGTCGCTATGAGTGGAATATGGAGACGTTGTGGTATGGCTTGCTGGAGCACATCGATCGTCTGCCGCGTAGCGTGCAGAGCAAGCCGCAGCTGTCGGCGCCATTGCAGCAACTGATCAAAAATGCCTGGTTGCGTGCCTCATTGGACGAGCACAACGACAGCCTGCGTTCCGTACATCTGCTGAGCGCGTTGATGGAGACGCCCAACCTGCTGGCGTGCGAAGCCGTATGGCCTTTGCTCAGTCTCAGTGAGGCGCAGTTGCTGCGGCTGCAGGTGTTGCTGGACCAAACCTCCGAAGAGCGCCCCGCGGTGCAGACGTCAGTGACCGCGGTGCCTTCAAGTGAACTCGCCATACTCCCGGCCAGCGTGTCGAAAGACGATGCGTTAGCGGCGCTGCTGGACAGGTTTACCCAGGACCTGACCGCCAAGGCCGCGCAAGGGAAGATCGACCCGGTGTTCGGCCGCGATGATGAAATCCGTCAGGTCATCGACATCCTCAGCCGGCGGCGCAAAAACAATCCGATCCTGGTGGGCGAGCCTGGTGTCGGCAAAACGGCGCTGGTCGAAGGCCTGGCGTTGAGCATTGCCCAAGGCAAGGTGCCGGACAGTCTCAAAACAGTCAGTGTGCGTACCCTTGACCTGGGATTGTTGCAAGCCGGCGCTGGCGTCAAGGGCGAGTTCGAACAACGCCTGAAAAACGTGATCGACGCTGTACAGCAGTGCGAACAACCGGTGCTGTTGTTTATCGATGAGGCCCATACCCTGGTCGGGGCCGGCAACCAGGCCGGCGGCGCCGATGCGGCCAACCTGCTCAAGCCCGCTCTGGCCCGTGGCGAGTTGCGCACCATCGCCGCGACCACCTGGAGTGAATACAAGCAGTATTTCGAGCGTGATGCCGCTTTGGAAAGACGCTTTCAAATGGTCAAGGTCGAGGAACCGGACGACGCGAACGCTTGCCTGATGTTACGCGGGCTCAAGGCGCGCTACGCCAGCCATCACGGTGTGCACATCCAGGATGCGGCAGTGCAGGCGGCGGTCAGCCTGTCGAGGCGCTACCTGACGGGGCGCCAGTTGCCGGACAAAGCCGTCGACCTGCTGGACACCGCCAGCGCCCGGGTGTGCATGAGCCTGGACTGCGAACCGCAGGCGTTGCGCCGTCTGAGTGCCCTGCAAGTGGCCCTGGAACTGGAGGGCCAAGCGCTGGAGCAGGATCAGCGGCTTGGCGGCCACAGCGTGGATGAGCGTCTGGCGACGATTGCCGCGCAACACGCCGATCTGCAACGTCAGCACGCCGATCTGGAACAGCAATACCGCCAAGAACTCGATCTGGCCCAACAACTGATTGCTGCGCGCCAGGCGCAGCCACCGCAGCGGGATACCTGTGCACAGTTGCAACGGCAGTTGAGTGACATTCAAGGCAGCCAGCCACTGCTGTCTTTGGACGTCGACGCACGTAGCGTGGCGCAAGTCATCGCCGACTGGACCGGCGTGCCGCTGGGCAGCTTACTCAAGGACGAGCAGGCCAATCTGCTGCTGCTCGAACAGCAATTGCAAGCGCGCGTGATCGGCCAGGCTCCGGCCTTGAGTGCCTTGGCTCAGCGCCTGCGTGCGGCCAAAACCGGGCTCACCGATGAGAAGGCGCCGTTGGGCGTGTTCCTGCTGGTCGGCACCAGCGGCGTAGGCAAGACCGAAACGGCGCTGGCCTTGGCCGACAGCCTGTTCGGCGGCGAAAAATCACTGATCACCCTCAACTTTTCCGAGTACCAGGAAGCCCACACAGTCAGTCAACTCAAAGGCTCGCCACCCGGCTACGTCGGCTACGGCCGGGGCGGTGTATTGACCGAAGCCGTGCGCCAGCGGCCCTACAGCGTTGTGTTGCTCGACGAGGTGGAAAAGGCGCATCGCGATGTGCTTAACCTGTTCTACCAAGTCTTCGATCGTGGGTTTATGCGCGATGGCGAAGGGCGCGAGATCGACTTCCGTAACACGGTCATTCTGATGACCTCCAACCTCGGCAGCGATCTACTGCACACCAGCGTGCAGGAACACCCGGAGATACCGGACAGCGTGCTGCATGAACGACTGCGTCCGATCCTGCGCGAACACTTTCAGCCAGCGTTGCTGGCGCGCTTTCAAACCCTGATCTATCGCCCGCTGCGAGCCGACGCACTCAAATGCATTGTTGCGATCAAGCTGGCCCAGGTCGCCAAGCGCCTGCAGCGTCATTACGGCCTGGATTGCCGGATTGACGACACCCTGAACGACGCCTTGGTTGCTGCCTGCCTGCTACCGGATTCAGGTGCACGCAACATCGACAGCTTGCTTAACGAGCAGATCCTGCCGGTCCTCAGTCAACACCTGTTGGCGCGTCGAGCGGCGCAACTGCGCACCCACGGCGTGAGCTTGGGCTATAGCGAGGATGAAGGGATCAGTCTGCATTTCAGCGATGTTCCAGACACGGCGCAGGCCGTCGCCCTGGAGGTGTGAACGTGCTGAGCGGATTGCAGGCTTTCTTCGACCACAGCCGGCACACCCTGAGTGTGCGCAACATCGAAGCCCGTCTCGACGTGTTGGCCTTTGAAGGCCACGAACACCTGAGCCAGCCCTTCACCTATCGCGTGGAATTCACCAGCACCGAACGTGACCTCGCCGCCGAAACCCTGCTTGGCCAGGACGCCCGTTTCAGCCTGCACGCCGCCCCGCAAAAACCACCGGCCTCAGGCTTCAGCGCGCCCGCGGTCAAACCGCTGCGCACCTTGCACGGCGTGGTCACCGGCTTCAAGCGTCAGTCCGGCTCGAACGACCAGGCCCGTTATGAACTCACTCTGCAGCCGCGCCTGGCCCTGCTCGGCCAAGGCAGACAATTTCGCATCTATCAGCATCAATCCGTGCCGCAGATCGTCGAAAGCATCCTGCGCAGCCGCCACGACCTTGAAGGCCAGGACTTTCTGTTCAGCCTGAAACGCGACTACCCCAGGCGCGAGCAGGTCATGCAATACGGCGAGAGCGACCTGGCCTTCATCGACCGTCTGCTCGCCGACGTCGGCATCTGGTACCGCTTCCACCAGCGACGAACGCCTGGGTATCGATGTGGTCGAGTTCTGCGACGATCAGCGCCTCTACCAGTTCGACATCGCGCTGCCGTATCGCCCGCAATCCGGGCTGGGCAGCAGCGGGCAGGACGCGGTGTGGCACCTGCAATCGAACCACCGGGTGGTCGAACAACAGGTGCATATCCGCGCCTACCACCCCCGCGACGCCGGCGCCCACCTGAGCGGCGAGATCGACCAGAGCCGCGGCGCCAGTGGCACCTACGGCGAGGCCTACCACTACGCCGAGCCCTACACGACCCTCGGCGACCGGCTGGATCAGGACGAAGACCTGCTCAGTGAAAGCGGCTACTTCTACGCACGCTTGCGCCACGAGCGTTACCTCAACGCCCAGACCCAACTCAGCGGCATCACCAGCAGCGCCACGTTAGCGCCGGGGCAGGTGCTGCACACCACCGGCGGCGCGCCCCAAGCCTTCACACCGGGCGCGGTGATCACCGGCCTGACCACCACCGCCGCCCGCGATAGCAGCTTGGTCGCGACCTTCCAGGCCATACCCTATTCAGACACCGTGTGCTTTCGCCCCGCACTGCAGCCCAAACCCCAAATCGCCGGCACCGTCCCGGCCCGCGTCACCAGCCCACAGACCAACGACCCCTACGGCCACATCGACCTCGAAGGGCGCTACAAGGTCAACTTCCTGTTCGACCGCGACACCTGGAAACCCGGCGAAGAAAGCCTATGGCTACGCCTGGCCCGCCCCTACGCCGGAGATACCCACGGCCTGCACCTGCCGTTGATTCCCGGCACCGAAGTGGCCATCGCCTTTGAACAAGGCGACCCAGACCGGCCCTACATCGCGCACGCGTTGCACGATAGCCAGCATGTCGATCATGTGACCTTGCGTAACTACAAACGCAACGTGCTGCGTACCCCGGCGAACAACAAGCTGCGGATGGATGACACGCGGGGGCGGGAGCATATCAAGGTCAGTACTGAGTATGGAGGTAAGAGCCAACTGAACCTGGGGCATTTGGTGGATGCCGCGAAACAAAAGCGTGGGGAAGGGTTTGAGTTGCGCACGGATAGTTGGGGCGCGATTCGTGGGGGGAAAGGTTTGTTTATCAGTGCGGATGACCAAGGCCAAGCTCGGGGTGAACAACTCGACATGGTGGCTGCCATTGAGCAACTGAAAAGTGCGCTATCGCTGGCGCGCTCTCTGGCGCAGGCAGCTCGTAGTGCTGGAGTGCAGCCTAGCGATATTGAGAGCCAACTGGATTTGGTTCAGTCACTCATAGGGTTGGCGCAATCGGGATTACTGCTGCATGCCCCGGCGGGTATCGGCGTAATGAGTCCTAAAGCCGTGTGTCTGTCTTCCGGAGGAGAGAGCGTGGGTATCATCGCCGCGCACAACGCCGACATCAGCGCCGGACACGATATCACCGCAGCCGCCGAGGGTGGCGTCAGCGTGCTTGCGCAAAGTGCTGACCTGCAATTCAAGGCGGCCCAAGGCAAAGTTGAACTGCACGCTCAAGGCAGTTACCTCCATGCTTTGGCAAAGACCGACGTTAAGATCGAAAGCCTGGAAGGTCGTATAGAAATCAACGCCCCGCAAGAACTGGTGCTCAACTGTGGCGGTGCCTATATCCGTTTAAAGGGCGGTGATATAGAGCTAGGGGCGCCAGGCAATATTTATCTAAAAGCTAACCATGTGCAAAAGTTTGGCAGCGCCAGCCTCAATACACCGGCGTCACTGTTGCCGGCGGGTTACTCCGGCGGCTATACCTTGAAAGACGACACGGAGACACCACTGCCATTTAGTCGCTACCGGATAACCACCCAACAAGGTGAGGTATTCAATGGAGTGACCGATAAGCATGGGCAGACGATGAGCGTTCATACCTTATTGCCCGGAGACCTGAAAATTGAATTACCAGAATCAGTAACACGCTATGACGAACAGCTTCGCTTGATCGGGCCTGATGGCGAGCTTGTAAGTAACTTTAAATATTCGGTCACTCTGGCAGACGGACATGTATTTGAGGGAGTGACAGGTGCGCAGGGTTTTACCCAGCGCTTCGAAACTCAGGAGCCGACACGGATCACGCAAATAGAACTTTTTCTTACGGAGGATTTCGGGGCTTTCTGCTGCGCTGCGGAAAGCATTAAAACCCCAATGGTCATTGATCTTACGTCAAGTGATGTATCAACTAACGAGGTAGCAATAGGTAGCTCGATAAAGGAGGTTTCTCTACCTAGAGGCAAGAAGCGCTCTTTGACGCTTGGGGAAATTGCCATGGCAGGAACAATCTTTAAGGATGCTATTGATTACACAAAAGTTGAGGTGCATCACGCTGGGTGGTGGGGGTTCCTGGGGCGGCAGAATACGGCTGCAACTCCTAACGGTAATATGTATTACCCTTCAAGTACTGGGTACTATAGGAATGATTTTTCCGCTACTGATGATGATCGAGATAAAGCGCTATTTATACATGAGATGACCCATGTATGGCAGTACCAGTTGGGTTATCCGGTAAAGCGAATGGGGTTGGTGGTTACAAGTCGTGGCGCACCTGCTTATCGCTATGCTCTGACAGAACAGAGCGTCTTGTCGGACTACAACATGGAGCAGCAAGGTGAAATCATCTCGGATTACTATTTGATTTGTGTGGTGGGTAATCCGCACGGTGTGTGGAATGAGCGCAACTTCACCAAAAGTCCAGCGCTTCTTGCGTCGACACTCGAGTCGTTTCTTAAAAAACCAGCCGACAAAAAACATCTTCCAAGTTGAAAAGGAGGGTCGTATGAAATTTGCACTGTTTTTAACGCTCAGCTTGCCATGGTTAGTAGTCGAAAGTGTTTACGCTGCATCATATGGCCGCAGAGAGGCTGGGGATGTGGTTTCGGTTAATGGTAAACCGGCTATTTGCGTGCCTAGCAATGCTAAGGGCGTCTTTGCAGTGAGCCGCGTATCATTAACAGAAAGCTATACACGAAACCCTCCTACTTGGGGGGCGTCCCTTTTGCCGGGATTTAAACCATTGGAGCTGAGTCCAGGTGCCTGTATCGTTTTAGGCACCGTGCCTGAGGGGTACGAGTACGACAACTACAAAATCAAAGCCCGCCCTCTGCTGCTTGAAGTTAATCAAACTTATATATTCAGTCTGCGTAATGCATATCGCTCTACTGATAGTTACGACGCCGTCTTCTGTGTCAATAAAACCGCGACCGGAGTCATGGAATATCTTCAGTACATCCGGCTGGCCGATGGAAGCCAGATCATTCCTTCGTGCGGTGGCAACCGTAACACTGATCCATCGAGTCAGGATGGCACAGGAGATGTTGATAAATGAATGATTCCTTGCACCGCACGGATACGCTCAATTCGCGCAAGGAGTTTACTGGCGGTAAACAGAAACAGCATTGGATTGAATTCCAGTTGGTGGACGAGCAGGGGGCCCCCCTGGCGAATATGCCTTATCAGGCGATCAACGACGCCATCCGACAGAGGTGCTTCCCCGAATGCTCCGGGCTCAGCGATGCTCAGGGCGTGATTCGTATCGAGGGGCTGCACCCCATCCCCATCACCCTGAAGGTGCAGGCCGATCCTTTTGCCGAGTTGCTGCTAACCCGTCGCTTGCGTGCCCTGCGTGCCGAACCGCATCGGCCTGTAATCGGCAACTGCACCCCATTGTATGGCCCGCAGCGTTCGGGTTTCTCGCCCGTCGAGAAGCAGGCACTCGCGGCAGGTCACCGCTACCACTACCTGCGTATCGGTCAGTTATGCGACCGATTACCGACCCTTGATCCGCCTTTGGAGGACCCGAAGCGGCCTCCGGCCTTTCACTTCCCGGACACAGCATTCAGCGGTTTCACCGTTGAGTACGAAGCGCTGAATCACCGCCACGTGTTGGAAGTTTGCCCCTTCCGCGCCTGGTCGTTGGTGCTGCATCACCAACCCGAATACAGCATGGCCAATGCCTATAACCTTGGGCTGATGGCTAACCTGTCCTACAGCATTGTCGCCCAGAACATCTTGAAGCAACGACCGGGCACCGATCCCAGTACCGTCTCAGGCTCGGTGGAGGAGTTCTTTTTACGTCAGTGCCTGGACCTGTCGCGCACGCCGGTGATGATTGACTCTGGAGGGACGCGTCTGCCAGCACTGGTGGTAGACGTCCCCTTCAACCAACGCTACACCACGGCGGTTATGCTGGATTCGCTGGAGGCCAAGCGACCGTCGGGTGCCTCCGAGATTCCGCGGCTCATCATCGAAAACACCCAGTTGTTCTATTGCATCAACCAGACACAAGTGGTTGTGGCCTGGCGCGGGACACAGGAACCCAAGGACTGGCTGACGGATGTGCTGTACCGCCCGATGCCGGCCGATGGCAGCGGCTGTGACTTGAAGTCTGCGTGTACGCCTTTGACTGATGTCGGCAGTGTGCATTATGGGTTTTTGAACGCATTTGAGGTGGCTAAGAAGTTATTTCCAAAAGATTTCAATGACATGAAGGATGCGTTGGAGGAGAGGGCGTTATTTATTTGCGGCCATAGCTTGGGTGGCGCATTGGCACTGATCCACTCCGCAGAGCTGAAAGATCGCAATCCTCTGCTCTACACCTACGGCATGCCCCGTACCTTCACAGCCAAGGCGTTGGTGCGCCTTGACACGGTGACCCACTTTCGCCATGTCAACGACGCCGACACCATCACCAGCGTGCCACCCGAGGCGGAACTGGATAACTGGCTTTACGATGCCCTGGGGCCGCTGGGCCACGACCTGGGCTATATATGGTCCGTGGGTGAACTGGTGGCCGGCAAACTGGTGCGCTTTGGCGACCCCTACTGGCATCACGGCCAAATCGCCATGTTCTACCGTGCCGACCAGCATGTGGAGTCACGGGCCTCAAATAACCCCGCCGAGCGGAGTAGAGAAGGCCTGGGCGCGCCTTACCACACCACCATTCTTAAGCGTTTGCCACACCGAACCCGCCTCTATCTGGTGCCCAGTCTGAACGATGAGTTCAGCCGCTTCGCCCGTGAAGAGCAGAAGACCCTCATTCGCTCGATGAGCCGGGAAAGTCTGACTCGGTTCTTTCCGTCACACACCAATCCTGAACGCAGCACTCTCCGCAGTAACCCGATGGATCACTCGATGGTCGCTGCCTACTTACCCTTCTTGCACAACCAGTTGCTGGAGTTGAGCGATCCCGACCGGCCACTGGAGCGCAAGGCGCAACGGGCGAAGTTCGAGACGCAGATGCATGGGGTGGGCGTCCCCGAAGCGGAAAAACACCGCAACGAGCAGTTCCTTGCCTTGCAGAAGTTGTTACCCATGGCCTTGCTCATGACTCAAGACCTGGAAGGCGGTCCTGAAGCCCTGCAGCGCTTCTGCCGCGAGCGCGAATTTGGCGTGATGATCGAGATCACCCAGGCCTGAATCTACGCATCCGGGGCGCAACAGCCCACCCAACACACTAGCCATAAGGGAAGACATAAAACCATGAACATTCTGATCCACCCTGCGCAGGGGCCAGTGCAACACGTGAACTATCACGTAGTCGAGGAAATTGGGGGGGACAGCCAACCCATTCCCTCCCGTTACCCAGATGCGATAACCGTCGAGTTTCCCGACGCACTGCCAGCGATCACGGAGGAACACAGCCTATGAATGCTCGCCTAAGCCCCATGAGCGGCGCTTTGTTGCTGTTGCTCAGCCTAAACGGTTGCGCCCAGAACCAGACCTTGGCACCGCCACCGGGTGGAGAGCAGGTCAGCATCGTGGTGAAGGTCCCGCAGAGCCTCGCGGCGGAACCCATGCAGGTGATGTACCGCTCGGAAAAATGCTCGATCAAACGCTCCGGGCCAGACTGGACCACTTATGAAGAGGATGGTTACTTATCCACTATGGTTCAACCGCAACAGCAGGGGCAGAGCGACCTGTATGAGGCCAAGTTGCCCATCAATGGTGGTAGCCGATGCCAGTGGCAACTGAGCAATGTGACTTTTGGCGTTACCTACGCCAATACAACGCACTTTGGCGAGAATGTTAAAGCGGGCCCAGGGGGCGGGGTGATCGTGATGTTCGATCAGCATCTGCCACAACAACGTTCTGCTTTTGGGCCGACGATAGAAGTCAGTGGCGACTTGCTGATCCGTAAGGATTACTACCCTTGGGTAAACGAACAGTTTCTGGGCCGACATGAAAAGCTCGCTTGGATAGTCGGACAGGGTGAAATGTATTCGTATTATCGAGCTCCAACAACGCGAAAGGTGGTTTTCGAGCCTCTGCTACATGCTGACTACGTCGTTTATTCGGTAGGGCCGAAGGTGAAAAAAGAGGGTAATCGCAACATCTTCACCTATTCTGACGGCAGTGTTGTGGTTGGTGGCAGTGACCCAAACTTCAAGAAGCTGCAATCCATTCGTCTGGGGCAATCACAATGACAGCGCTATGGATGGGACATGCCTCCGTGCATATGCAGCGCGTCACCCAAACAAGCGCTGCTTTGTTGTTGCTGCTCAACCTCAGCGGTTGCGCCCAGAACCAGACCTTGGCACCGCCACCGGGTGGAGAGCAGGTCAGCATCGTGGTGAAGGTCCCGCAGAACCTCGCGGCGGAACCCATGCAGGTGATGTACCGCTCGGAGAAATGCCCGATCAAACGCTCCGGGCCAGACTGGACCACTTATGAAGAGGATGGTTACTTGTCCACTATGGTTCAACCGCAACAGCAGGGGCAGAGCGACCTGTATGAGGCCAAGTTGCCCATCAATGGTGGTAGCCGATGCCAGTGGCAACTGAGCAATGTGACTTTTGGCGTTACCTACGCTAATACAACGCACTTTGGCGAGAATGTTAAAGCGGGCCCTGGGGGCGGGGTGATCGTGATGTTCGATCAGCATCTGCCACAACGACGTTCTGCTTTTCAGCCGACGATAGAAGTCAGCGGCGATCTGCTGATCAGGAAGGACTACTACCCCAGGGTTAGCGAACACTTCCTTGGCGGACACGAAAAACTCGCTAGGTTATTCGGCGAGGGTGAGATTTATTTGTATTACCGCGCCAAAAATGCCCGGCAGGTGGTGTTCGAGCCCGTGCTGCATGCCGACTACGTGCTTTATTCAGTGGGGCCGAAGGTGAAAAAGGAGGGTAACTATACCCGCTACACCTACCCCGATGGCAGCGTGGTGGCTGATGGTCGTGACCCAAGCTTCAAGAAGCTGCAATCCATTCGCCTGACTGCGGAGAAGGTTCGATGAATCGCATGTTTCCTTCTGTTCAGGCCTTACCGTTAACTCTTAATGTTTTATTCCGGATGTCGGATGACGTGAGTCTTAGATAAAACCTAGTCATGTATTTGTATTGGGTGGTTGCGATGATTTATTTGAATTTAATTGCGGGTGCTGGCCAGTCTCGCTTTAAAAATATTGCCGAGGTTAGTCTGGGCTGTGGTTGTGTGAAGCGCTTAAAGTTCGGGGTTTTAGGACTTTTTGCCGGACTGCATTCGGGCTGTGCGGCGATAGGGGCGGCAGTTATGAATGGCCCGGCTTGCCCTTATCAAGGCGTTCAGCTGGATTTTCATGCGGCGACTGATTGGACACTGATCAAGGGGAGTAATGGACTGATTATTCCGTTAGCTATTATCGACTTACCTTTTTCTTTTGTTCTCGACACGTTGACTCTTGGGAATGCATTAGATGCTGACAGCGGTGAGCTGAATTGTCCGCGAAAGTTTACGTAGCGCTTGGGCGCTGGCCAGCTAAAAGGTCGTGCGTTTTTGGGGGGGAGTAGTTTTTATTGGTCGAGATCATTTCTCTAACGAATGTTCTGATCGTTTTTATGGAAGCCTGTTTTTCAATGGGCGAGTTTTGGATTGTTTTATTTATGTCCCAGGGATTTGTTTTATTGGGTGATAAAACCACCCACGGTGGAGAAGTGATATCAGCCTCATCCACGATGATCGTAAATGGCAAGCGAGTAGCACTGGTCGGAGACGAGGTTCGTTGCCCGCTGCTGGGGCATGGCGTCAACCGGATTGTCGATGGCTGCCCGGACTGGTCTGAGGGGGATCGGGCGATGGTGATCAACGGCTGCCGCTGCGAGTGCGATTGCCAGGTGATTTCCAGCGCTCTCGATTGCGGGGTGGGTTAGTCATGGGCTGGGATCGTCAGGCACCTCATGTAGCGGAAGCTCCAAAACCGCCTGTGCCGGGTCGTTGGCTATTGGCTGCACTCATAGCGGTACTGGTCTGCGTGCTGCTGTTTTTGCTGCATACCTCCGAACGGATGCCGTTACTGAGTACGCTCAACATTTGGGCATTGTCCGCTTCGCCATTGGTGGTCTGGATCCTGGCGTTCGCTGCGCGTGCCTATGCCTATGGGACTGCGTTGAGCCATTGCCAGTTTCTGGAGGAGGAGGCGCAAAGTGTGCAGCGTTCCTGGCAGGCTTGGGCGCAGCGCTACTTGGCAGTGTCTGCCAGTTGTGTGCTGCTGCCTGATCAGGTGTCTGCGAGTGTATTAACTCAGGGTTCCTTTGATTTGCTTCCCCGCACAGGGCAAGCGCGGCGTATTGCGGCTTTGCCTGTAGGGCCGGAACGTACTCAAGCCGGACTGCAGATGTTGATTCAGGCATTGGTGCCGGCACTGCATGCGTTGCCGACGGGGCGGGAACTCCGGGTCACCCTGCTGAGCGATGCCGATCCCCGCGAATACGAAGCCTTGCGCGATACCTGGCAGCAGAGCTTGGTCATCACGATGAGGCTGCCGCTACCCGTAACGGTCACATTGATTAGCGAATTGTCGTACCGGTGGATCGATGAAACGTTGAAGGCCGCCACCGCAGTCATCGACTTGATCCTGGTGCTTCAGGTTCACGGTGAAGACTCTTACTCCGACGGGCTTGCCGCCTTGCTGCTATGCCCGGACAGCCTGGCAATCGCCTTGGAGCTACCGATCACCGCTGGTTTGTTGCGGCCAATGCCATTGGATATCGATGTACTGGACAGCGAATTACCGTTGTTTCTGCAAACCCAAGTGAGCGCTTGCCGGGCAACCGGCATGTTGGCCGACGCCGCCGACTGGCAGCCACTGACCGGAAAAATGCTTGCTGTAGCAGGCGCCCATGGTGCTTCGCTCAACGTGGAGCAGCGGTGGATTCAGGAAAGTCTGTGCGGGCTATCTGGCCCGTTCGGTCACTGGCTAGTAGCTGCGCTGTGTGTAGAAATTGTCCGGCATCAGCGCGAGCCTTTGTTGGTATTGGCACGAGAAGAATCGCAGCACTGGATGAGCACTGTTGTCACGGGAGAGTTGGCATGAAAGTTTGGAGTAATTCATGGCGCCGTGCGGGGGCAGCAGTTTGGGTCATTATGCTGGTAGCCGCTCTGGGCTGGGTGATCTGGCGTTTTGGCGATCAGATCGGGCTAGCTGAGAATCACCACAAACTGTTGGTTTTTCTACTGATCATCGCCATCGCAATGGGCGGTGTTCTGGCACCACGGTGGTTAGCGCATCTCAAACGTCAAAACCACCGCGAGCAGGGACGTGTGGGTAAGGTCTATCCCCCGGCGGACTCACAGATAGTTTTGCCTCACTCACCGACTACTCACCTCTTAGAAGTGCGCGAGCACCTACGCGAGCACTACGGCCTCTTCTGGCGCCACAAAACCCGCCTGCTGCTCATCATCGGCGAACCCGCCGAAATCGAAGCCATCGCCCCCACCCTGGCCGCTCACCAATGGCTCGAAGGCCAAGGCACCGTCCTGCTGTGGGGTGGCAGTGCGCAGGCCGCGCTGGATCAATCATTCCCTGAGCGCTGGCGTGGGCTGAGCCGCTGGCGTGCGTTGGACGGAGTCGTCTGGGCGCTGAACGAAACCCAGGCCGCCGACGATGTCGCGATGGGCAAAGGTGTACGCCAGGTGCAGCGCCTTGCCCGTGACTTGCGCTGGCAGTTGCCGTTATCTCTCTGGCAGGTCTGCGACAGTGCATGGGCGCAGGACACGCGCAAAGCGCAGCCGGTGGGCTGTCAGTTGCCCGCGCGCTTCTCGGCGGCGGCATTGGACGCCGCGCTGAATCGTTTGCTGGAGCCTTTGCGTCGCGCGGGTTTGGCGCAGATGAACGCGGTGATGAAGGATGATTTTCTGCTGCGTTTGTCGCGAGATTTAAAGGGCGAGGGCATTGATCGTTGGCGTCACACCTTGGCGCATCTGGCCGGCGAATTTGCCCGTGGCGTGCCGTTGCGGGGGTTGTGGTTCAGCCTGCCGGTACAGCGCTCGCCGCATGATCAACAACAGGCGTGGTCGGTGGCCCCGGTGTGGCACGGCGTACTCGGCGATAACCCCCGTGGCCGCCGACTGGGCTGGAGCGTGCCGCGAGTTGGCTACGCATTGGCCCTCGGCTTAGCCATGCTGTGGAGCGCAGGACTGCTGCTGTCATTCATCAGCAACCGCACGCAGATCGCCCAGGTACACAGCTCGTTGTCGACCTTGCAACGCGCATCACAAGGCGACGAACAGCTCCAGGCCCTTCATGAACTGGTCCGCGAATTGGCGCGCCTGGATGATCGCGTTCAAGGCGGCGCTCCGTGGTATCAGCGCTTCGGCCTGAATCAAAACCCAGCGCTGCTTGAAACTGTTTGGCCGCGCTACGTCGAAGCCAACAACCGCCTGATCCGCGACCCGGCCGTCGCCGCTTTACGCCAGCAGCTCACGGCCCTGGTCAAGCTGGCCCCGGACAATCCCGAGCGCGCCGAACGCGCCCGTGCTGCCTACGACCAGCTCAAGGCCTACCTGATGATGGCGCGTCCGGCAAAAGCCGACGCCAGTCTGCTGGTGAAAACCCTCGGCGAAGTCGAGCCTTCACGCGCGGGCCTCTGGCAAGCCCTGGGCCCCACTCTGTGGCAGTTTTACGCTGAACACCTGGCGGAAAACCCGGCTTGGCGCATCGACACCGACGCGCGGCTGGTCGCGCAAGTCCGGCAGGTCCTGCTCGGCCAACTGGGTCAACGCAATGCCGAAGCCAATCTGTACCAACAATTGCTCGATGACGCCGCCCATCACTACCCGGCCCTGGGCCTGCCGCAACTGGTCGGCGACACCGACGCCCAGGCCCTGTTCACCACCGAGGCCAGCGTGCCCGGCGTGTTCACCCGCCGGGCCTGGGAAGGCTCGGTGCGCCACGCCATCGATGCGATCGCCGAGGCGCGCCGCGAGGAAATCGATTGGGTGCTCAGCGACCAACCCGCCGATGTCGACACCCGCCTGAGTCCTGAGCAACTGCGCGTCCGCCTCACCGAACGCTACTTCCAGGACTACGCCAGCGCCTGGCAGGATCTGCTCAACAGCCTGCGCTGGCAGCAGGCCGCGAGTCTCGATGAGTCAATCGACCAATTGACGCTGATGAGCGACGTGCGCCAATCGCCCTTGATCGCGCTGCTGAACAGCGTGGCCTACCAGGCGCAGGCGGGCAGCCGACCCCAGGCCCTGGCCGACTCGCTGGTGCAGTCTGCGCAAAAGTTGATCGGGCCGGACAAGGCTCCAGCGATCGAACCGTTGGCCCAGGCCGCCACGGGGCCGCTGGCGGCGACCTTCGGCCCGTTATTGGCGCTGCTGGACAAGTCCAACACAGACGGCCTCAGTCTCCCGGCCTTCCTCACCCGCGTGACACGGGTGCGTTTGAAACTGCAGCAGATCAGCACCGCGCCCGACCCGCTGGAAATGACCCAGGCCCTGGCACAAAGCGTGTTTCAAGGCCGCAGCATCGACCTCACCGACACCCAATCCTACGGTGCCCTGCTGGCCGCCAGCCTGGGCGCGGAGTGGGGCGGGGCGGCGCAGACGCTGTTCGTGCAGCCGCTGGAACAGGCCTGGCAACGCGTGTTGCAACCGTCCGCCGCGGGCCTCAACAGCCACTGGCAGCGCTCGATCGTCAGCCATTGGAACGCCGCCTTCGCCAGCCGTTACCCGTTTGCCGCCACCACCAGCGATGCGTCGTTGCCGATGTTGGGGCAGATGATCCGCGCGGACTCCGGGCGCATCGCACAGTTTTTACAGCAGCAATTGAGCGGCGTGCTGCGCAAGGAAGGTAGCCGCTGGGTGGCCGACCCCCGCCACAGCCAAGGCCTGCGTTTCGACCCACGGTTTCTTAGCGCGATCAATCAACTGAGCGAACTGGCCGATGTGCTCTACACCGAAGGCGGCATGGGGCTGAGCTTTGAACTGCAAGGCAAACCCGTGCGCGACGTGGTGCAAACCACCTTCATCCTCAACGGCGACCGGCACCAGTACTTCAACCAGAAAGAAAACTGGCAGCGTTTCAACTGGCCGGGGCGCAGCGACTATCCCGGCGTGAGCCTCAGCTGGACCAGCATACATGCCGGCGAGCGGCTGTTTGGCGACTACCCCGGCCCCTGGGGCCTGATCCGCCTGCTGGAAAACGCCCAGGTCACGCCATTGGACGACGGCAACAGCCGCTACCGCCTGGCCCTCAAGGCGCCCGACGGCCTGAACCTGACGTGGCACCTGCGCACCGAACTGGATGCGGGGCCGCTGGCGTTGCTCAAGCTGCGTGATTTCAGGTTGCCGCAACAGATATTTCTCAATGAGGGCTGAGCCTTCGAGTCGGTGAGACCGCTCCTTGCAGGTCAGGGAGTGCCCGGTACATTCGGCCAAAGATCCGCCACCAGAAACAACCGCTCGGCTTCCTCCCACTCCTCGCCGTTCTGAACCAGTCGCACCAGCAACTGAGCCGGTGCCATCGGTGCCAGGTCCGCCAGCCATTCCAGCATCTGTTCTTCGCTCCACACCGCTTCTGCCTGGTAATGCGCTGGCGCCAGCCACGCATGTCGGGGCAAGGGCTGCCAGCGGCCGGGCGCGCTGGCGCTGACAAAGTCCCGCCAATCACGCTGATGCAGCCAGCGCCCACGCAAATGCTGCGGGTGAGCGCCATAGGGCGGTTCAGCCTGGCCAGGCCAGGGGTAAAGCAAATAGCCGCCGAGCCACAAGTGTGCATCGAACTGCGCGATACCCAGCGCGGCCAACACCTCGCGGCTCTCCGGTCGTGCCGAAATCGGCAACTGATGCTGGGCCAGGTGCGCCAGCTTGCGATCCAGCCGATCATGACAGCCCGGCCCCAGCCACTGCGCGGTGTCCTGGCCATTGCCGTCCTGCGGGCCGAGGTAGAGTTTGATCGCCAGTTCCAGGTGATGCACGCCCTCGCGGTCGCGCAGCAGCATGTCCAGTTCGCCCAGGGTATGCCCGGCGCGGCGGATCGGCAGGTTGGCTGCCAGCAGTTCCACTCCCGGCGCATGCTGCACGGCGAACTGCCACAGGCGTTCGTAGTAGAGGCCCAGGCGTCGGGTGCGCGCCAGGTTCAGCCAATGCTGTAGGGGGGTGCTGTCCTGGTCCAATTGCCGCAGCCAGTGTTCGAGACGGTCGGGCGCCTGTACCCAGTCGCTGCCGGCCAGCGGATGGCGTTGCGGCCACGGCGTTTGCGCGAGCATCGGCGGGGCGAGCATCACCCACGCCAGGTCGCGCACCTCGGGATGGCGCAGTTGGCGGGGCAGGTTGTGCAAGTCGGGGAACACGGTCATGGTCCGAGCATAGCCTTTTACACAGGGGAGGGTGGCTGAGAAGCGTTGTCATCAAGGCTTCACGGCGACAAAGGATTTTGCCTGACGCGGCCTTTCGCCCATAATCGTTCTTTTTTGCCACACCCCAATCCCGCAGGAGCCCCATGGAGCAATTTCGCAATATCGGCATTATCGGTCGCCTGGGCAGTACCCAGGTGTTGGACACCGTCCGCCGGCTGAAAAAGTTTCTGCTCGAGCGCCACCTGCATGTGATCCTCGAAGACACCATCGCCGAAATCCTCCCGGGTCATGGCCTGCAAACCTCGTCGCGCAAGATGCTCGGTGAAGTCTGTGACATGGTGATTGTGGTCGGCGGCGACGGCAGCCTGCTGGGCGCCGCACGGGCGCTCGCGCGGCATAACGTGCCGGTGCTGGGGATCAACCGTGGCAGCCTGGGGTTCCTGACCGATATTCGTCCCGATGAGCTGGAAGTCGAAGTGGCCAAGGTGCTCGACGGCCATTACCTGGTGGAGAACCGCTTCCTGCTGCAAGCTGAAGTGCGCCGCCACGGCGAAGCCATCGGCCAGGGCGACGCCCTCAACGATGTCGTGCTGCACCCCGGCAAATCCACGCGGATGATCGAATTCGAGCTGTATATCGACGGCCAGTTCGTGTGCAGTCAAAAGGCCGATGGCCTGATCGTCGCCACGCCCACCGGCTCCACCGCTTATGCGCTGTCGGCGGGCGGCCCGATCATGCACCCCAAGCTCGACGCCATTGTGATCGTGCCGATGTACCCCCATATGTTGTCCAGCCGGCCGATTGTGGTCGATGGCAACAGTGAGCTGAAAATCGTGGTTTCCAAAGACATGCAGATTTACCCGCAAGTCTCCTGCGACGGGCAGAACCATTTCACCTGCGCCCCCGGTGACACCATCACCGTGAGTAAAAAAGCGCAGAAGCTGCGGCTGATCCACCCGCTGGACCACAACTACTATGAAGTGTGCCGCACCAAGTTGGGCTGGGGCAGCCGCTTGGGGGGTGGAGGCGACTGATGCTCGATCCCGCGCGTAGCTACGACCTGATTGGTGATGTGCATGGTTGCGCCCACACCCTTGAGCACCTGCTCGACCAGTTGGGCTACCACAAGCACGCTGGCACCTGGCGCCACCCGTCGCGCATGGCGGTGTTCCTCGGCGATATCATCGACCGTGGCCCGCGGATTCGCGAGGCGCTGCACATTGTCCACGACATGACCGAGGCCGGGCAGGCGCTGTGCATCATGGGCAACCATGAGTTCAACGCCCTGGGCTGGGCCACGCCCGCGCCACCGGGCAGCGGCAAGCAGTTCGTGCGCGAGCACACCCCGCGGCATGAGCGCTTGATCCACGAGACCCTGACCCAATTCGAGGATCACCCGGCCGATTGGCACGACTTCCTCGGCTGGTTCTATGACATGCCGCTGTTCGTCGACGCCGGGCGTTTCCGTGTGGTGCATGCGTGCTGGGATGACGGGTTTATCCAGCCGCTGCGCGCGACTTTTCCCGATGGCTGTATCGATCAGCATTTCCTGCAGGCCGCCGCCGTGCCGGGCAGCTTCGCCTGCAATGCCTTTGACCGCCTGTTGCGCGGCACCGACATGCGTCTGCCGGACGGTTTGACCCTGACCGGCGGCGACGGCCTGACACGCTCGTTCTTCCGCACCAAGTTCTGGGAAGAAGACCCGAAAACCTACGGCGACATCGTGTTCCAACCCGACGCGTTGCCGGAGCCCGTGGCGCGCACACCGTTGTCGTCTTCTGAAAAAAACTCCCTGCTGCGCTACGGCGTCGACGAGCCTGTGCTGTTCGTCGGGCATTACTGGCGCAGCGGCAAACCGGCGCCGATCCGTCCGAACCTGGCCTGCCTGGACTACAGCGCGGTGCTGTACGGCAAGCTGGTGGCGTACCGACTGGATCAGGAAACCCGCCTCGATCCGCATAAATTCGTATGGGTCGACGTTGAGCGCCCCGAGGTGATTACATGAGTGCCGTGCCCGTATTGCGCTTGCCGCTGAGCGTCGACCTGGGCGGTTTCGTCAAACTGCTGCAACGCATGCAGGTGCCCCATCGCGTCAGTGAAGAAGCGGGCGAGCAGGTGTTGTGGGTGCCCGAGACCATCAGCGACGACGTGCGCGTCTTGTATCAACGTTTTCCGGCCGGCGATCCGGACCAGCAACTGGATATTCCGGAGCAGGCGCCGGTCACGCGCCCGGGGTTTGTTCAGCAAGTGCGCCATAGCCCGGTGACGGCGCTGGTGCTGCTGGCGAGCCTGATCGTTGGCGCGGTGACCTTGCTCGGTGAAAACCTGCAAGCGATGAGCTGGCTGACCTTCCTGCCGTTCCGGGTGATGGGTGAGTACATCCAGTTCACGCCGCTGGCCGACACCTTGGCCTCGGGCCAGTGGTGGCGGCTGGTCACGCCGATGCTGATCCACTTCGGCATCCTGCACCTGGCCATGAATGGCATGTGGTACTGGGAGCTGGGGCGGCGTATTGAAGCGCGCCAGGGCAGTATCAACCTGCTGGGGCTGACGCTGTTGTTCAGCCTGGCCTCCAATTTCGCTCAATACCTGTATGGCGGCCCCGGCCTGTTTGGTGGCTTGTCCGGCGTCTTGTATGGGCTGCTGGGGCATTGCTGGATCTATCAACTCATCTCGCCCAACCCGGCTTATCGCCTGCCCCGTGGGGTGCTGGTGATGATGCTGGTGTGGTTGGTGCTGTGCCTGTCGGGGCTGGTCTCGATGATCGGTTTCGGCGAAATCGCCAATGCCGCCCATGTCGGCGGCCTGGCCATCGGTTGCCTGACCGGCTTGTTGGGCGGTTTATACAGTCGTCGCAAATCCACTATTCGTTAAGGAAGAGCCTGAATGTCCTCTTTTGCTGAAATGATCGAAAACATCACCCCGGACATCTACCGGAGCCTCAAGCTCGCCGTGGAAATCGGCAAATGGTCCGATGGCCGCAAGCTCACCGCCGAGCAGCGGGAGCTGTCGCTGCAAGCGATGATCGCCTGGGAGATCCAGAACCTGCCGGAAGACCAGCGCACCGGCTACATGGGAACGCAGGAGTGTGAATCGAAGTCGACCACGGTGCCGAACATCCTGTTCAAGTCGGACGCGATCCATTGATTGAAATCGGTCGCGGTGCAGTCAGCAAAATGTCGGCGCAACTCGGTGAGCCGACCGTTCAATATGCGTTTCGTCTGGGCGATACCGAGGTGCCGGTCAACCCGTTGATCGGCACCCATGTGCGCCTGGAATACCTGGGTGCGATCCATTGCAGCCATTGCGGCCGCAAGACCAAGACCAGCTTCAGCCAGGGTTATTGCTACCCGTGCATGACCAAGCTGGCTCAGTGCGACCTGTGCATCATGAGTCCCGAGCGTTGTCATTACGCCGCCGGCACCTGCCGTGATCCGGCGTGGGGCGAGCAGTTCTGCATGACCGACCATGTGGTCTACCTGGCCAATTCGTCGGGGATCAAGGTCGGCATCACCCGCGCCACCCAATTGCCCACGCGTTGGCTCGACCAGGGCGCCAGCCAGGCGCTGCCGATCGTGCGTGTGTCCACGCGCCAGCAGTCCGGTTTCGTCGAAGACCTGTTCCGCAGCCAGGTCGCCGACAAGACCAACTGGCGTGCCTTGCTCAAGGGCGATGCACAATCGGTTGACCTCAAGCAGGTGCGCGATGAGTTGTTCGCGTCTTGCGCCGAGGGCTTGGCGAGTTTGCAGGAACGCTTTGGCCTACAAGCCATCCAAACGATTGCCGACATCGAACCGATCGAAATCCGTTACCCGATCGAGCAGTATCCGACCAAGATCGTCAGCTTCAACCTGGACAAGAACCCGATTGCCGAAGGCACGCTGCTGGGGATCAAGGGCCAATACCTGATCTTCGACACCGGGGTCATCAATATTCGCAAGTACACGGCCTACCAGCTCGCCGTGCATCAGTAAAAGGATGCCACCCATGCGTACCGAACAACCGAAGATGATTTACCTGAAGGACTATCAGGCGCCGGACTACCTGATCGACGAGACGCACCTGACCTTCGAGTTGTTCGAGGACCACAGCCTGGTCCACGCGCAACTGGTGATGCGCCGTAACCCCGCACGTGGCGCCGGCTTGCCGCCGCTGGTGCTGGACGGTCAGCAGCTCGAACTGTTGAGCGTGAACCTGGCTGACCGGGAATTGACGGACGCTGACTACCAGTTGACCGACAGCCACCTGACCGTGCATCCCACGAGTGAGACCTTCACCCTCGACACCAGCGTCAAGATCCACCCCGAAACCAACACGGCCCTCGAAGGCTTGTACAAGTCCGGCGGCATGTTCTGCACCCAGTGCGAGGCCGAAGGGTTCCGCAAGATCACTTACTACCTCGACCGTCCGGATGTGATGAGTACCTTCACCACCACCGTGATCGCCGAGCAACACAGCTACCCGGTGCTGCTGTCCAACGGCAACCCGATTGCCAGCGGTCCTGGCGAAGACGGCCGCCACTGGGCGACCTGGGAGGACCCGTTCAAGAAGCCGGCGTACCTGTTCGCGCTGGTGGCCGGTGATTTGTGGTGTGTCGAAGACTGCTTCACCACCATGACCAACCGTTCCGTGGCGCTGCGTATCTATGTCGAGCCGGAAAATATCGACAAGTGCCAGCACGCCATGACCAGCCTGAAAAAATCCATGCGCTGGGATGAAGAAACCTACGGCCGCGAGTACGATCTCGACATCTTCATGATCGTCGCGGTGAACGACTTCAACATGGGTGCCATGGAGAACAAGGGCCTCAACATCTTCAACTCCAGCGCCGTGCTGGCCCGCGCCGAAACCGCCACCGATGCCGCGCATCAGCGGGTTGAGGCTATCGTCGCGCATGAATACTTCCACAACTGGTCGGGCAACCGCGTGACCTGCCGCGACTGGTTCCAACTGTCGCTCAAGGAAGGCTTCACCGTGTTCCGCGACTCGGGCTTCTCTGCGGACATGAACTCAGCCACGGTCAAGCGCATTCAGGATGTGGCGTACCTGCGCACTCACCAGTTCGCCGAAGACGCCGGCCCGATGGCCCATGCCGTGCGCCCGGAAAGTTTTATCGAGATCTCCAACTTCTATACCCTGACCGTGTACGAAAAGGGCTCGGAAGTGGTCGGTATGATCCACACCTTGCTCGGCGCCGAAGGCTTCCGCAAAGGCAGCGACCTCTATTTCGAGCGTCATGACGGTCAGGCCGTGACCTGCGACGACTTCATCAAGGCCATGGAAGACGCCAACGGTGCCGACCTCAGCCAGTTCAAGCGCTGGTACAGCCAGGCCGGTACGCCGCGCTTGGCGGTGAGTGATTCCTACGATGCTGCGGCCAAAACCTACAGCCTGACTTTCCGCCAAAGCTGCCCGGAAACCCCGGACAAAGTGGAAAAGCTGCCGTTCGTGATTCCAGTGGCATTGGGCCTGCTGGACGGCAAGGGTGCTGCTGTCGCGTTGCGCCTGGCCGGTGAGGCAAGTGCTGCCGGCACGTCCCGCGTGATTTCGGTGACCGAGGCCGAGCAGACCTTTACCTTCGTCGATATCAACGAACAGCCGCTGCCTTCGCTGCTGCGCGGTTTCTCGGCGCCGGTGAAACTGAGCTTTGCGTACACCCGTGATCAGTTGATGTTCCTGATGCAGCACGACAGCGACGGGTTCAATCGCTGGGATGCCGGCCAGCAACTGTCGGTGCAGGTGTTGCAGGAGCTGATTGGCCAGTACCAGGCGGGTCAGCCGCTGAAGCTGGATCAGCGCCTGATCGACGCTCTGCGCACGGTATTGAGCGACGAAAGCCTGGACCAGGCGATGGTCGCCGAAATGCTCTCGTTGCCGGGTGAGGCCTACCTGACGGAAATCAGCGAAGTGGCCGACGTCGACGCCATTCATGCCGCCCGTGAATTCGCCCGCAAGCAACTGGCCGACCAGTTGTTCGACGGTTTGTGGCTGCGCTACCAGGCCAACCGCGAACTCTCCAAGCAAACCCCGTATGTAGCGGCTGCCGAGCACTTTGCCCGGCGTGCCTTGCAGAACATTGCGCTGTCGTACCTGATGCTCAGCGGCAAGCCGCAAGTGCTGGCGGCAACGTTGGACCAGTTCGACACCAGCGACAACATGACTGAACGCCTGACCGCGTTGGCGGTGTTGGTGAATTCGCCGTTCGAGGCGGAAAAAGCCAAGGCCTTGGCGGTGTTTGCCGAGAACTTCAAGGACAACCCGCTGGTCATGGACCAGTGGTTCAGCGTGCAGGCCGGCAGCGTGTTGCCGGGCGGGCTGGCGCGGGTCAAGGCGTTGATGGAACATCCGGCGTTCACCATCAAGAACCCGAACAAAGTGCGTGCACTGGTGGGCGCGTTTGCCGGGCAGAACCTGATCAACTTCCACGCCGCGGACGGCTCGGGCTATCGTTTCCTGGCGGACCTGGTGATTCAGTTGAACGGTTTCAACCCGCAGATCGCCTCGCGCCAATTGGCGCCGTTGACCCGCTGGCGCAAATACGACAGCGCGCGGCAGGCGCTGATGAAGGCGGAACTGGAGCGTATTCGAGCTTCCGGTGAGCTGTCGAGCGATGTGTTCGAGGTGGTCAGCAAGAGCCTTGCGTAAACCACGCAATTAAAAAAACGGCCGACAGGCCGTTTTTTTTCGTCCCGGATAATCGGCGGCCGAACGGCTGCTGACATTTTCTGACAGGGTGCTCTGATAAGCTGTGCCACTTTCTTTTTTTGATGGGCTCAACGTGTCGCGTACCACTCGTCTACTGACTTTGCTCCAGGCTCTGCGGGGCAAGAAGCGTCCGGTGACCGCTGCCGTACTGGCGGCGCAGTTGGAGGTGTCCGAGCGCACGCTGTATCGCGACATCGCCGAATTGACCGCGCTGGGCGCGCCTATTTTTGGCGAGGCCGGAGTTGGGTATGTGTTGCGCAGCGGGCTGTTTTTACCGCCCTTGATGCTCAATGCCGAGGAAACCGAAGCCATCGTGCTTGGTCTGCGCTATGTGGATCAGCGTGGCGACGATGTCTTGAGCCATGCCGCGGCCAACGCCTTGGCAAAAATTGCCGACGTGCTGGACCCCGCCGCCCAGGAAGCGTTACGCAACCCGACGCTGCTACCTGGCCCGCCAGGGTTTGGCTACCCGGAAAACCGCGTACCGCTCAATGTGTTTCGCGAAGCCATTCGCAACCAGGCCAAGCTGCACATCGATTACGCCGACGCGAGCCAGACCCAGAGCCAGCGGCTGATCTGGCCCCTGGCGCTGGGCTTTCTCAATGAGGTGCGGGTGATCGTGGCCTGGTGCGAACTGCGAGACGCGTATCGCACCTTTCGCACCGATCGCGTGGCTGCCGCCGAGTCCCGCGGCGAGCGCTATCCGGGGCGCCGCAGTGATTGGTTGCGGGGCTGGCGCAAGTTGATGGAGCAGCAGCATTCCTCGCCGTTCACTCCTGACAAAAACTGACACAGCCCTGGTTTAGCATGGCGTCATAAATCATCACAAAGGAGCTGTGCCATGTCCCACGCTGATCTGGCCCCGGCCATCGCCGCCTACATTGCGGCAACCAATGCCTGCGACACTTCGGCCGTCGCCCATTGTTTTGCTGACGACGCCAACGTGTTCGATGAGGGCGCGCATCAGGTCGGCACCGCCGCCATCGCACGTTGGATGGAAGACACCGCGCAGCGTTATCAGCCCAGGGTCGAAGTGCTCAACGTGCAGCATCGCACCGGCAAGGTATTGGTCAGCAATGTGGTTTCCGGCAACTTCCCCGGCAGCCCGCTGGAGCTGCGCTACACCTTTCGCTTGAACGAACAGGGCAAGATTTCACGGTTGGATATCTCCTTGTAAGTCATAATGGCGCGCATGACTTTCGACTCGCCGCTCGCCGCTTATCAATACGCCACCACCCAACTGGGCTTCGTCGCCGACGATGCCCAGCGCCGTGCGGTGGATGCCCTGCAGACCTGCCACCAAGCCTTGCACCAAGGGCGCTCGCCGATTCTCGGGGTTTACCTCTGGGGCCCGGTGGGCCGGGGTAAAACCTGGCTGATGGACCAGTTTTACCTGAGCCTGCGCGTGCCGGCGCGGCGCCAGCATTTCCATCACTTCATGGGTTGGGTACACCAGCGTTCGTTCCAGCTCACCGGCACCCATGACCCGTTGCAAGCGCTGGCCCGTGAGCTGGCCCAAGAGGTGCGCGTGCTGTGTTTTGACGAGTTGTTCGTCAGTGACATCGGTGATGCAATTATCCTTGGCCGTTTGTTCCAGGTGATGTTCGAAGAAGGCGTGGTGATGGTCTGCACCTCCAATCAACCGCCCGAACAGCTTTACGCCGGTGGCTTCAATCGCGAGCGTTTCCTGCCGGGCATTGCGGCGATCAAGCAGCACATGCACGTGGTGGCGGTGGACGGTGGTGAAGACCATCGCTTGCACCCGGGTGTCGGCGTGCAACGTTATTGGGTCGATCAGCCGGATGCGCTGGCGGCGGTGTTCGAGCAATTGAGCGAGGGCCAAGCGGTGCGCCATGGCCCGATCAGCGTCGGTCATCGCTGCATCGTGGCGGTGCAGGCCAGCGACACGGTGTTGTGGTGCCGGTATGCCGACCTGTGCGAGCAACCTTTGGCAGCGATGGATTTCATGCTGCTGTGTGATCGTTTCAAGGCGATCCTGTTGGGTGAGGTCCCCAACCTGAGTGCACAAAAGCGACCGGGACGGATTGCCCGAGGCACCGAGGACGGTGTCCAGCGAGTAGCGGCCGGTGATCGCGAATTGCCCGAGTTGTCAGTACACGATGACAGCGTGCGGCGCTTTATCGCTCTGGTGGATGAATGCTACGACCGCAAGGTGCCGCTGTTCATCGAGGCTAAAGTGCCGTTGGAAAGCCTCTACACCGAAGGCTATCTGGAATTCCCTTTCCGACGAACCTTGAGTCGCTTGCAGGAAATGCAATTGCAGCGCTTTGGGGGGTAGGAAAAAGCCTGGTGCAAGTCCTATGGCTGCTTTTGATGCGGGTAACCTTCGCGCCTTCTGGCAGCTATTTGTAGTTAATCTCCTTCATCTAGCGCCTGCTCCACGCTTACAATCGTCCTCCTCAAAGGGAACTGATTCCCTTGTTTGTCGTTATCGAGGACGGAAATGGATACCCCTGAAATCCTGGTGCTGCAAGCCAGCTACACCAATCCTGTGCATGCCGAGGCCATTGCCCTGCTGCTCAATCATTACGCTGAAGACCCAATGGGGGGCGGCCACAGCCTGCCCGCCGACCTGTTGCAACAACTGCCGGCTGAACTGGCCAAGCGCCCGCATGCGTTCAGTGTCCTGGCATTTGTGGGCGGCGAGCCTGCGGGATTGGTCAATTGCTTTGAAGGGTTTTCCACCTTCGCCTGTCGTCCGCTGGTCAATGTCCACGATGTCGCCGTGATGAATCGGTTCCGGGGCCTGGGGCTGAGCCAGAAAATGCTGCAGAAGGTCGAGGAAATCGCCCGTCAGCGTGGCTGCTGCAAGATCACCTTGGAAGTGCTCGAGGGCAATGCTGTGGCGCAGTCGGCGTACCGCAAGTTCGGTTTTGACGACTCGGTATTTGATCCGGCCCATGGGCGTATGTTGTTCTGGAACAAACCACTGTAATAAGGCACAGGCAAAAAAAAGGCGCCATTGAATGGCGCCAAGTTAACCTTTGCCAACAGAGCGGGTTGGCACAGGGTGATGCGAGTTAAATAAAAGTTAACTTAACTTTTAGGTTGTGCCTCGGTGCTGGATTGATCCGCTGTGTCGCGTTTTAAAGTTTTACCGTCAGCGGAGGCAGTTTGTTCATTGCTGCCGTGGAATTTCTGCTGCGTGAAGGTGAAGTTATTGTAGAACTCCTTCGAACGCTCCGAGCCGCCTTCTGCAAAAGCCGCCGCGGAAGTCAGGGTTATCAGGCCGGCAAGCATCAAAATCGAGGGTTTCATCAAGGTGTTCCCATTCAGTGTGGTCGGTATCCGCTCGGTCCTTGATCAGATTCATGGGGCGATTGTGCGGGCAGCTTATTAAGTGGGTATTAACGTGGGGAACTCCCGAAGTTAACAATGTTGTTAACTTCGGCGGAGGGTGGTTAGAGTTTCCAGTCGAGTGCCAAGGTTATCGAGCGCGGGTCGCCCCAGTACACGCCATTATAAAAACCGACGCGTTCATAGTATTTCTCATCGAATAGATTATTGACGTTAACCGAAGCCGAAACATGCTCGTCGAACTGGTAGCGCGACATCAGGTTGACCACGGTATAGGCCTGTTGGGTGATCTTGGTGGATTCGGTGAGCAGGTAACCCTCTTGGTCCCGGCCGCCGATTGGCCGCTCGGCGAAGTCGTAGAAGTCGCTCTGCCAGTTCACCGCGCCGCCCACCGTCAACCCGCGCCACTCGCCCGGTAAACGATAGGCTGTCGACACCTTCAGCATATTCATCGGCTGGCCAGTGTTGTTGCGTTGTTTATCGCCGTTGAGCGAATGGGTGTAGGTGTAGCCCGCCGTGAGATTCCAGTCCGGCATGACTTCGCCGGACACCTCCACTTCAAAGCCCTGCACCTTGTTGCCCTTGCCACCGGATTTGTAGAACTGCTCGCGGGTGATCGGGTCCGGCGGGGCCGCATTGTCGAGTTCGGCGACGTTATCCTGGGTGCTCCAGAAATACGCGGTGGCCAGGTTCAAACGTTCGTTGAGCAGGCTGCCCTTGAGGCCGATTTCGTAGTTACTGCCGACCACTGGTTCGAGGTATTGCTTGCTGGCGTTGCGCTCGTCCTGCGGGTTGAAGATGTCGGTGTAGCTGGCGTACACCGTGTATTCCGGCGTCAGGTCGTAGAGCAGGCCCGCGTAAGGTGTCCACATGTCTGTGTGGGTCTGGCTGGATTTGCTTGAGGCGGTCAATTGATTGTCGAGGTTGTACGTGGGCGAGGCGCTTTCGATTTCCCAGCTGCCATAGCGGCTGCCCAGTACCGCATGCAGCGTGTCGGTCAAGCTCAAGCGTGTGGCGAGGTAGCCGGCCTTTTGTTTTTTGCTGCTGTGTTCGCCCTTGAGGCCGGTGGTGCGGTCGGGGAATTTGCCGATGCCGCCCATGTGTTTCCAGTCTTCGATGGTCTCGTAGCCTTGGGGCGTTGAAAAACGTTGGAAGGGTGACGTGTCGCGCTGCTCGGATTCGCCATAACCCAGCATCAACGCATGCTCGCGCCCCAACAGCGCGTAGGTGCCGGCCAGGTTGAAGTCGACCACATCCATTTTCGAGGTGCCGACCATCTGGTTGGTCCAGGCCGTCATGCCGCTGCCATCGGCATTCGGAAAACCGGCGCCGCCGTAATACACCTTGCCGTCGGTATCGCTTTGCCGATGGGTGTAAGCGGCTTTCAGGCGCCAGTCCGTCGCCAGCGTGTGATCGATGGAGGCGAAGGTGGTCTTGTCCTTCAGGGGCCAGGAGCTCCAGTCGGCCGCGAGGTTGGCCGAGCGCGACAGGCGGGCCTTGCTGCCGTCACTGTTCCAGTAGGGCAGGGTGCCCCAGGAGCTGCCTTGCACGTGCTTGTTCTGGTAGTCGAAGCCGACGGCTACCACGGTGTCGTCCGTCAGGTCGGCCTCCAGAATGCCGTAGCCGACTTCCCGTTGCAGCGCATAGTTGTCGCGAAAGGATTGGCTGTCACGGTGAGCCATCACCGTGCGCCCGCGCAGCCGTCCGTCAAACGCCAGCGGGCCGCCCACATCCAGGTAGCTGTAGTAGTTGTCATGGCTGGCGCCGCTGACGCCGGTCTTGGCTTGCCATTGCGCGGTCGGGCGCTTGCGGATCATGTTGACGGTCGCCGAGGGGTCGCCGGCACCGGTCGTCAGGCCGGTGGCGCCGCGTACTACTTCGATACGGTCGTAGATGATGGTGTCCGAGTCGGACTTCATGCGCCCGAACGTATTGAGCATGCCGTCCACCTGGAAGTTATTGATCGAATAACCCCTGGAGGAATACCCGGCCCGGTCCGAATCCAGATGCTGGACCGTCACGCCGGTGGTCTGGCGCAAAGCGTCGGTCAGGGTATTGAGATTGAAATCGTCCATCTGTTGGCGGGTGACCACCGAAATGGATTGAGGCGTTTCCTTGATCGACAGGTTCAGCCGGGTGGCGGTACTCATCGAGCCGGTGGTATAGGCCCCGGTGTGCTCGGTATTGGCGCCCAGGCCTTCGGCGCTGATGTGGGTGCTGCCTAGCTCCAGCGCGGTGGCGGGTGTCTGTTCGGGGTCGGTTTCAGCCAGCAGTTCCGGGCTCAGCGCCAGGCTGAACAGGCCGAGGGTAACGGTCATGGAACGGGTAAAGGGCGCGAACATCGCGGAAGACTCCTTGTCGTCTTTGCGGCCTTCTCAGTATGAAAAGGCCTTGGCTCAAAGACGAAAGGAGGCGTGGAACTTTAGGTGTAAACGAGAATGATTGTTATCGTTCTGTTACAAGGCGGTATTTACTTGAGCACCACGTCGGCGTTTTCGGCCGTCTTCGGTTTGATCAGGCTAAAGTCGATCAGCGCTTTCTGCTGGCGCTCATAGGGGTTGCCGATCAACAACGGGCGCGGTTTGAAGCTGTCGCTGACCAGGCTTTTGCTGTGGTCCAGCTCATCGAAATTCAGGCCGGCCAAGTCGGCCCAGGTGTGGATCAGCTGCGAGCTGCTGTAGGGCCGTTGCAGGTCGCCGGCAAATTTCCAGTCGTGGGTTTCGCGCCATTTCGGTGAGGCGTAGGCCATGAACGGGATGGTGTACATCGGCGCCGTCGGCTTGCCTTCGTTGCGGCCCAGGGTGGTGTGGCCGGCGGAGTCGAATACGTCTTCACCGTGGTCCGACAGGTACAGCAGGAAACCGTTGGGGTCGGTCTTGGCGTAGTCCTTGATCAGGCTCGACACCACGAAGTCGTTGTACAGCACCGCGTTGTCGTAGCTGTTGTAGATCGGCAACTGGGCATCGGTGATAGCGTCCGGAACACCCTGGCGATCGGTGAACTTCTCGAAGGTTGGCGGATAGCGGTACTGGTAGCTCATGTGCGTGCCCAGCAGGTGGACCACGATGAGCTTGCGCTCGGCGGGGTCGCTCAGGGCCTTGGCGAATGGCGCCAGCACGTCACCGTCGTATTGGCGGGCGTTCTGGTTGCGGTTGTTGTTCAGGTAGACCTGCTCGTCGGCCTGTTCGGAAAAGGTCGTGAGCATGGTGTTGCGCTTGGTCATGGTCTGCTGGTTGGTGATCCAGAAGGTCTTGTAACCGGCCTGTTTCATCACGCTGACAATCGACGGCGTCTTGAGGTACAGGTCCGGGTTCTCTTCGTCGGCGAAGGTCAACACCTGTTGCAGCGCTTCAATGGTGTAGGGGCGCGGGGTGATGACGTTGTCGAACACGGCCAACTGGTCACGCAGCTTGTCTAGCTCCGGCGTGGTATTGCGCGGGTAGCCATAGAGGCTCATGCGTTGGCGGTTGGTGGACTCGCCGATCACCAGCACCAGGGTCGAAGGCTGGCCGGCCATGCTGTCCTTGAGGTTTTTCAACGGCGGGATCTGGCTGGCGCTGGTCAGCATGCCTTGCATGTTGTCCAGTTGCTCGGTGTAGCGGCGGTAGGCGACGATCATCTGCCACGGCACGGCCGGCTCGATGCGGGTTTCAAAGCGGTCGATGGCCAGTTCCATGGTTTCGCTCGTGGCGATCTGCTTGACCAACGGGTAGCCGACGACGGCCAGCACAATGGCTACCGCTGCCAGTATCGACTGGCCGCGCGGCAGGTAAACCGGGCGCAAGCGCGTCCACAGGAAGATGGCGAAGGCGGTGTGGGCAATGAATGCCAGCACGATCCACCAGGCGAAATATTGGGTGGCGTATTCGCCCGCTTCAGAAATGTTCGACTCGAACATGATGAAGATGACGCTCTGGGAGAATTCCTGCTGATAGATGAAGAAATAACCCAGGCTGGCCATGGAGCAAGCCCACAGCACCACTCCGATCAAGGCGGCCAGCAGGCGAGTACGGCGCGGGAATAACAACATCGGCGCCAACCACAGCGCACTCATGAAGAAGGCTTGGCGAAAGCCACTGAAACCGGAAGTGCCGGTCAGTTGAATCAGCAGTTGGGTAATACCCGAGAAGTACCAGAAGAACAGGAACAGCCAACCCAGGCCGGCCCAATCAAAACCTTTCGCAGACGTAGTGCTGCGTTTGAACATCGCCATCCAGCGCTCCAACCCGATAATTTTCAGCTGACGCGCAGGGACGCACGCAGCAGAGGCCGCCCTTGTGTAAGGCGGCCCTTCGGGCGCGAGTATCGTGAAGGAGATGTGAAAACTTTGTGAGTTTTTTGTTGGAGTTACCTTACAAAACCGCTCAGCAGAGGGCGGGCTGTGTGCTGGAAGGCTGATCCAGCTGGCCTTGCAGGTGCGAGCGCAGGCGCAAGACTTCCTGTTGCAGTTGGTCGCGTTCGGCCTTCAATTGGCGCAACTCGTCGCGACGGATGCTGACGTAGAGGGTCTGTGGCGGGCGGGTCATCTGTGCTGTGCTCATTGCTTACCTCGCAAATAGCCGGTAGATCGCGGTGCCGGAACGCATGATTGGAGGTTCTGGGCATCAGTCGGAAGCAATTCTGGATTCTTTTATGTATCAAGGGAACTTTTTTATTTTTGGCGGTCGTGTGACTTTTGCGACGGTAATGGTGAAATGCTGGCTACTTTTTCTCATGAAACTATACCGATCCGCTCTGAACTAACCCTCATTAGCCTCATTGCGCTATAAACTATGTCACACATTTTTTAGTAGTTAGGAGCATCAGCACATGCAACTGGGGATTATTGGACTAGGCCGCATGGGCGGTAACATTGCGCGGCGCCTGATGCTCAATGGGCATACCACCGTTGTTTACGACCGTAACGAAGCATTTGTCAAAGGCCTGAGCGAAGAGGGCGCCACCGGCGTTGCCGATTTGAAGGCGCTGGTCGCCGGGCTGCAGAAGCCCCGCGCTGTGTGGGTGATGTTGCCGGCAGGCGACCCCACCGAAAACACCATCAATGAACTGAGCGACCTGCTGGACCACGGTGACGTGATCATCGACGGCGGCAACACCAACTACAAGGACGACGTGCGTCGTGCCAAGGCCCTGTCGGAAAAAGGCCTGCACTACGTCGACGTCGGCACCTCGGGCGGCGTCTGGGGCCTGGAGCGTGGCTACTGCATGATGATCGGCGGCGACGCCGCGACCGTGCAGCGCCTTGATCCGATCTTCGCCAGCCTGGCGCCGGGCCTGGGTTCCATCCCGCGTACCAAGGACCGCTCGGCCGCCGCAGACCCCCGCGCCGAGCACGGTTACATTCATGCCGGCCCTGCAGGTTCGGGGCACTTCGTGAAGATGATTCACAACGGTATCGAGTACGGGATGATGCAGGCGTTTGCCGAAGGCTTTGACATCCTCAAGACCAAAAACTCGGAAAACCTCGCAGAAGACCAACGTTTCGACCTGAATGTTGCCGATATCGCCGAAGTCTGGCGTCGTGGCAGCGTGGTGTCGTCCTGGCTGCTGGACCTGACCGCCGACGCCCTGGCCACCGACCCGAAACTCGAGGGCTACTCCGGCTCGGTTGCCGACAGCGGCGAAGGCCGTTGGACCATCGAAGCCGCCATGGAACAAGCCGTGCCGGTGCCGGTGCTGTCCACGTCGTTGTTTGCGCGTTTCCGCTCGCGCCAGCAGAGCACCTACGGTGACAAGATGTTGTCTGCCATGCGCTTTGGCTTCGGTGGTCACGTGGAGACGTCCAAAAAATGACCGCCAACGGCAAGAAACCCAAGGCCGAACCCGCTCCTCCCACCACGCTGTTTCTGTTTGGTGCCCACGGCGACCTGGTCAAGCGCCTGCTTATGCCGGCGCTGTACAACCTGAGTCGTGACGGGCTGCTGGGCGAGGGCCTGCGCATTGTCGGCGTTGATCACAACGCCATCAGCGATGCCGACTTTGCCAAGAAACTCGAGGACTTCATTCGCACCGAAGCCGCGAGCAAGGTCAAGGGCAATGCTGACAACGCACTGGACCCACAGCTGTGGGCGCAGTTGGCCAAAGGTATCAGCTACGTCGAGGGTGATTTCCTCGACGACAGCACCTACGCGGACATCGCCGAAAAAATCGCCGACAGCGGCACCGGCAATGCGGTGTTCTACCTGGCCACCGCGCCGCGCTTCTTCAGTGACGTGGTGCAGCGCCTGGGCAGTGCCGGTTTGTTGACGGAGAGCGACGATCACTTCCGCCGCGTGGTGATCGAAAAGCCGTTCGGTTCCGACCTGGCCACCGCCGAAGCCTTGAACGCCTGTTTGCTCAAGGTGATGAGCGAGAAGCAGATCTATCGCATCGACCATTACCTGGGCAAAGAAACGGTACAGAACATCCTGATCAGCCGTTTCTCCAACGTGCTGTTCGAGGCGTTCTGGAACAACCATTACATCGACCACGTACAGATCACCGCCGCCGAAACCGTCGGCGTGGAAACCCGAGGCAATTTCTTCGAAAAAACCGGCACCCTGCGTGACATGGTGCCCAATCACCTGTTCCAGCTGCTGGCAATGGTCGCCATGGAACCGCCGGCGGCGTTTGGCGCCGACGCTGTGAGGGGTGAAAAGGCCAAGGTGATCGGTGCCGTGCGCCCTTGGTCCGCAGAGGATGCGCGGGCCAATTCGGTGCGTGGCCAGTACAGCGCCGGAGAGATTGGTGGCAAGCCGGTTCCCGGTTATCGCGACGAAGCCAACGTCGCGCCCGACAGCAGCACCGAAACGTTTGTCGCCCTGAAAGTGATGATCGACAACTGGCGCTGGGTGGGTGTGCCGTTCTACCTGCGCACCGGCAAACGCATGAGCATTCGCGATACCGAGATCGTGATCTGCTTCAAGCCGGCGCCTTATGCGCAGTTCCGCGACACCGAAGTGAATGAGCTGCGGCCCACGTTCCTCAAGATCCAGATCCAGCCCAACGAAGGCATGTGGTTCGACCTGCTGGCGAAAAGGCCTGGGCCGACCTTGGACATGGCCAACATTGAGTTGGGGTTTGCCTACGAAGACTTCTTCGAAATGCAGCCGTCGACGGGTTACGAAACCTTGATCTACGACTGCATGACCGGCGACCAGACCCTGTTCCAGCGCGCCGACAACATCGAAAACGGCTGGCGTGCGGTGCAGCCGTTTCTCGATGCGTGGAAGGAAGACGACGGGATCCAGGCCTACAAGGCCGGTGAAGATGGTCCGGCGGCGGCCGATGCGTTGCTGGCCCGCGATGGCCGTGCCTGGCACTCGCTCGGATGAGTGATACTGCGAAGCATCCCATCCGGTTTGTGTTGAGTGATATGGACGGCACTTTGTTGCGCCCGGATCACACCCCGACCCAACGCACCCTTTCAACGGTTCGCGCCTTGCGTGAAGCCGGCGTGTTATTCAGCCTGGCCAGCGGGCGTCCGCCCAAGGCCATGATGCACATGGTCGAAGCGTTTGGCATCGACGTGCCGGTGGCGGGTTTCAATGGCGGCACACTGGTCAACCCTGACGGCAGCGTGCTGGTCGCGCACCGACTGCCGGCGGAGGCGGCGCTGGTGGCATTGGCGCTGTTTTCCGGCGAGCCGGACGTGGAAGTCTGGCTGTTTGCCGATGGTGAATGGCTGCGGCGCGATCCGCCTGGGCCCATGGTGGCGGTTGAAACCGCGGGCTTGGGTTATGGGCCGCTGGTGGTGGAGAGTTTTGAACCGTACCTGGATCGGGTCGACAAGATCGTCGCCGCCAGTCGCAACACGCAATTATTGATGGAGCTGGAAGCTCAATTGCAGCCCAAGGTGCAGGGCTTGGCCCAGGTCTCGCGTTCGCAACCGATCTACCTGGATGTGACCGCCATGAAAGCCAACAAAGGCGAGGCCTTGAAAGCCTTGGCCGCGCACCTCGGAGTGCCGTTGGCACAGACCGCAGTGATCGGCGATGGTGGCAACGACCCGGCAATGTTTCATGTGGCCGGATTGTCGATTGCCATGGGCCAGGCTGAAGAGCCCGTCAAGCGCCAGGCCGATGTGGTCACCGGCAGCAATCTCGAAGACGGTGCGGCACAAGCGATCGAGCGGTTTATTCTCAAGGTGCCACACAAAGTGTTCGATACGCCAAGTTAGACCATCGGCGTTTAATACTGAACTTGCGAGCCCTGTCCTTTACAACACAGTGCTCGCAAGTTGCAGTTTCGGATTACTTCGGCATGGCCCAGGACTGCAACTGGTAGCCATCTTTATCGAGCTCGGCGCGCGCCTGCAACAACAAATCTTCCAGTTGTGCCGGGTCGGTATACGCGCTCGACGACAGTTGTTTAGTGCCGATGCGGGTATTGGTGCGGTCGATGACGCTCAGGCTGAGGGCACCGTTGCCATCGTGCCAGGCCACGCACTGGAAGGGTTGGAAAGCACGGTCTGCGATCAAAAGAGCTTCGTTGATGCGGAGCGGGGCGTTCATGTGGGTCTTCTCTCTAAATGCCCAATCAAGTGAGTGCCGTCGGCTGGGCTGACCGTGCGGCGAGTTACTTGTACTGATGCGCGATGGCGGGGTACGGGTCACATGTTAGAGCAACAATTTTCAACTTTCCGTGATTGGCGTCATGTAAGCGGCTGTTTTGAAAGCTGAATACGCGATTCGGCAGGTACAACTTTTTTGCTGGGATGTGACGGTCGAGTGGCTTTTTGCCAAGACATATAGCAAAACGATACAAGGCAACTGTCAAGATTTTGATACTGTAACTCCCGGGCGTCACAAACCTTTGTTTATAAATAACTTTAGCAATTCTGGCGCCAAGGAATAGTCATGATTGTTACACCTGTGCAGCGCCGCTTGCTCGTGGTCGACCCCTGTGATGACTGCTATGAGTTGTTACCGGGTTTGCGTGCGGCGGGGTGGGAGGTGGACAGTTGTACGTTGACGGCCGTGGGTGAGCGATCCTGCGATGTCGGCTTGCTGCGCTTGCAGCCGTATCACCTGGAGCGGCCCGAAGCCGTCAAGGAACTGATCAGCCGCAGCGGCACCGAGTGGATCGCGGTGCTCACCCAAGAAGTGTTGCGCTTGCAGAACGTCGGCGATTTTGTCTGCGAATGGTTTTTTGACTTCCATACCTTGCCGTTCGATGTGTCCAGGGTGCAGGTCACCCTCGGCCGCGCCTTTGGCATGGCACGGCTGCGGGGCAAGGGCTACACCGCGGTGGACGAGCCCGAACATGAACTGCTGGGCGACAGCCGACCGATCCGCGAGCTGCGCAAGTTATTGTCCAAATTGGCGCCCACCGAGTCCCCGGTCCTGATCCGCGGCGACAGCGGCACCGGCAAAGAGCTGGTGGCCAAAACCCTGCACCGCCAATCCCAGCGCCATGCCAAGCCGTTTGTCGCGATCAACTGCGGCGCGATCCCGGAACACCTGATCCAATCCGAACTGTTTGGCCACGAAAAGGGCGCGTTTACCGGCGCCCACCAGCGTAAGGTCGGGCGGATTGAAGCGGCCAATGGCGGCACGTTGTTTCTTGATGAGATCGGCGATTTGCCGATGGAGCTGCAGGCCAACCTGCTGCGATTCCTGCAGGAGAAACAGATCGAACGCGTCGGCGGCAGCCAGCCGATCCCGGTGGATGTGCGAGTGCTGGCGGCGACCCACGTCGACCTGGAAGCGGCCGTGGCGAAGGGTACGTTTCGTGAAGACTTGTATTACCGTTTGAATGTGCTGCAAGTGGTCACGGCGCCGTTGCGCGAGCGCCACGGTGACGTCGCCATGCTGGCCAACCACTTTGCGCGCTTCTACAGCCAGGAAACCGGGCGCCGCCCCCGCAGCTTCAGCGAAGACGCCCTGGTGGCCATGGGGCACCACCCTTGGCCGGGCAATGTGCGTGAGCTGGCCAACCGCGTGCGCCGAGGCCTGGTGCTGGCCGAAGGGCGGCAAATCGAAGCCGTTGATCTGGGTTTGCAGAGTCAGCAGGCAATTTCGTCGCCGATGGCTACACTGGAAGACTATAAACACCGCGCCGAACGCCAGGCGCTGTGCGATGTGCTCAACCGGCACAGCGACAACCTGAGTGTCGCGGCCCGTGTGCTGGGGATTTCCCGGCCGACGTTCTACCGGTTGTTGCACAAACACCAGATCCGCTAGGGCGGGTAAACCGAAAAGCCCCGCAACGACCCTTATCGTTGCGGGGCTTTTCCCTGTGCGCGGTTTAGAAGTAGTACGGGAATTTCAGGCTGAAGGTGAAGTCCGGCGCATCATCCGTCATGCCAATGGCCAGGTTCGGCACGATCGTCAGGTTATCCGACGCCGCGATGGTCATGCCCACGTTGAAGTAACCGGCGTTGGCATCGCTGGAGACCACCGATTGCCAATCCCCGCCGCTTTGCTTGACCTTGCTCTTGCGTTGCACGAGGTCGGACACCGAGAACGACATACTCATTTTCTCGTTGAGGGCGAAGGCGACACCGACCCCTAACTGGAAGCTGTCGCCCAGACTGACCTTGCCGGGGATTTTCTGGTTGACGTTGGGGCTGATGTCGCTGAACGAATCTTCGAAGTTATGGGTGTAGGACAGCGAGCCGAACAGCACCGCCGGGTCGAAGGTCTTGACCAGGGAGATACCTGGCGTCACCGACCACACGCCGTTACCGGTCGGCAGGGTTTCCGGCACGGCGAGGTTGGTGTTGGTCGGCGATTCGATCAGCTTGATGCCATAAGGATCTTTGCCGGTAGGGGCCTTGACCCGTAACGACACCACTGCATCCGGCAGGCTGGCGCTCTCGTCGAGGAATTTATACGCAATGCCGAAGTTCACGTCGCCGATGGTCGGGTCGCGGGTAACCGAGCCTTCCGAGGTGGTGTTGGCGCTGCCGCCCGCACCGCCGGACTGGTAGGTCGACTCGCGATACACCACTGGCACGTTCACGTCGAACTGCCAACGGTTGTCCAGGTTGTAGCGCCCGGTCAGGTCCACGGTCCAGCTGTCGGACTTGATCCGGTCCAGGTTGATATTGCCGAGGAAGATCGAATCCAGCGCCAGAAAGCCGTTAAGGGATAACTGGCGTGCGTCATAGCGCGCATAGGTGACGCCGGTTTCAAAGCTGAACTTGCCATTGCCGAAGAAGCCACTGGCCTCGTTGTACAAGTTGCTCACGCTTTGTGCCGGCGCCGAGTCATCCTTCAGGCTTTGCCCATAGGAACTGCCACCGCCGGCGCCGCCCGATGCTGCCGCCGCGCCCACCCCAGGCGTGTTGCCTGCCACGGTGGTGCCGCCTTTTCTCAAGTCGGCAGGCGACTTGACCAAGCGTCTAGGGGCGGGTGTTGCGGGTTGGTCTTCTACCTGTCGAACGCGTTGCTCCAATACTGCCAGTGCTTTTTGCTGCACTTCATAACGTTGCTTGAGCTCCAGAAGTTCCTGTTTCAAGGTTTCAATATCGGTGTCCGGTGCGGCATATAGCGCGGACGCCGGCAGGAGCGTACTCAAACAAATCACGGCACGTAACGATAACGATCGATGCATGAAATAAGCCGTCCCATTCCTAATGCGTAAGTGTCGTGGCTCAGCGTAGTTCAATAACCGGAAGGGCGAAGGCCTTTGAGTTGATCTAGGTTAAGATTTTGCGTGATATTGTTCAGACCACTGTTTCCCAGCACCACATTGAGTTGGGTCAGATTGTTCACGAAGTTGCTGTTCCCTTGGATGACCGTGCCTTGCAGGACGTTGCCGCCGCCAATTTGCTGCACGACGTTGCCTTGATTGTTGCTGGCCAGCAGCGCCATCTGCAGGCCGCCGTTCTTGGCGCTCACCGTGACCTGGCCAGCGGCAGTGCTGCCGGTAATCGGCTGGCCGGCCAGTAACGCCTGGCCTGACTGGACATAGTTGGCCGGAGTCAAGCCGTCTTTGGTGACGTTGATGTCAACGCCGTTGGTGGCTGTGTTGCCATCACCCGCTGTGCGGACGCTTTGAACCACGCCCTGGCCGGTGCCGAGGCCGGAGCCACCGACGACGGTGCCGGTGCCGGTAGGCTGCTGGGTCGTGCCGTTGCCATCGCTGCCGGTAATCTGCACGTAAAATTGCGGCGTAATGGTGGTGGAGTTGACTTGCATGTTGGCAGTGCCGGTCACGGTGGCACCGGCGGCGTTGGTCCAGGTACTGCTCATCACAATGCCAAAGCTGACAATCCGCCCCGGCATCACATAGCGGCCGCGCAACTCGGCCATTTCCGAATCCTTGAGTTCAATCGGCTTGAACGCCGATGAAGCATAAACAGGTGCTGAGGCTGCCAGGCACATGACTGTCAGCCAACGGAGAGTATTCATCGTTTGCTCCTGGAGCTTCCTACCCCTTATTGCGCTTCTATCTAGAAGAAGTCGCTCTGGATAAAACCGAAGTCCATCAATTCGCTGTCGCGCACCGGGCTGAACTCGTTCAGCTTGTTCTTGGCAGTCAGTGGCGTGGGTGGGTCGAGCAAGGCGTTGGCCTTGTCGTAGCCGTCACCCAGTACGGCGAAGACGATGCCGTTCCAGCCCTTGATGAAATCGTCCTTGGCATAACGCTTGTGACCCAGCACGGGATCGCCGATATACACCCAGTCTTTGTCGGCGCGCTGCAACACCACGAAGTGCTTGTAGCCGCGAATATCAAGCAGCACGACGACCGGCACTTTGACCGTGATCAGCACTTCCGGAGTGATCCGGTAGCCCCTGGCGCGCATGTGGATGCTTTCCAGGTAGCGCTTCATGTCGAGCATGGAGAAGCCCTGGGTACGCACCAGATCCTGGTCGGCGTTGGCCAGCATGCCCTTGATGACGTGATCTTCATCCACGTCCATCCAATAGGCTTGGCGCAGGATGGTCGCCAGTGCGGCGGCCCCGCAGCTGAAATCGGTTTTCTGTTCCACCAGGTTGGCGAACTTGCGCTCACGGATGCTCTCGACCTTTTTGTAGATCAACCCACCGCCGGGCATGACCACGGCCATTTGCCCTGCCCAGGTTGGGCCGGTGAGTGCTAACAGCAGGCAGAAGGCGACGAGGCGCATGATCGTATGACCTGTTGGACACTGGAAATAAAAAGGGCCTTGTTGCCAAGGCCCGATCTGGATCAGAAGCGAGTGACTGCTACGTTGTTCTGAGCTTGGTTGTTGCTGCCAGACAGGGTGTTGGAGCCCACGATGCCGGAAGCGTGGTTGAACGAGCTGTTCACGCTCGCGTTGTTGGTAACAGGCTTGGTGCTCCAGCCGTGGCCGCTGCTGAGGTTGACGCTCAGGTTGCCCGACACGTCCTGTACGGCATTGACGGTTGCGCCGCCAGCGTTGCCATTGCCCGAGGCGATTGCAGTGCTGTTGCTACCTTGGTTCGAAGTGCCCGAGGCCACTGTGGATTGAATGATGCCCGAACCGTAGTTGCCGCTGTCGTTGACGGAGGCGTTGTTTTTGGTGCCGCCGTTGATCACCAGGTTGCCGCTGTTGGATTGAGCGGAGTTGACGGTTGCAAACACGAAGTCTGCATCGCCGGAGCCGATCGCAACGTCGTTTTTACCTTGGTTGTTGTCACCGCTCAGGGTGTTGTTGCCGACCACACCGCTGTAGTTATTCAGCGAGTCGTTGACCGAAGCGTTGTTTTTGGTTTTGTCGTTGAGCACGACGTTACCGTGGTTGCTTTGGCCGTCGTTGGCGGTCACGGCCAGCGTGGTAGGCGCAGGCTGTGGATGATGATAAGTCTCACCCGCTTGAGCAGCAACAGCCATGAGAGCAGCGAGAGCGAAAGCCAGTGGTTTAAGAGCCATTGTAGGTTTCATGGTGTATCTCCTTGCTTCTATTTAGTTGGTTAAGTGTTGGTGCGGTGTAGCTGGCGACTCAGCTCCATCAGTTGAGTCGGACATTCAGGGTGTTAGCCACTCGGTTCCCCACCCCGGCGCTCTGGTTGACCTGTACCACTCCACGGCTGCCGGTGAAGGCCTGGTCGCTGGTAACGACCTGGCGGCTGCCAGTGATAGGGTTCAACCCTGAGTCTGTTGCAAGTGCAACGTTCTGTTGCGACATGACACTGTCGTCGATGCTCTGCGGGCCAGCGTTGATGCTGATTCGCACGGCATTGATCATCTGGTTCTGGGCCCCGGCCGACTGGTTGACACTCAGTACACCGTTGCCATTGCTGAAGGAGGTGCCGTGGATCGCCGCTTTGGCATCCATGGCGCGGTCTGCGGCAGCGCCGCTGATTTTTTGCGTGATGGCGATGTTAGCCTGGGCGTTGTGGCCCACCGCGATCGCGACGTTGTTGCTCAGTTGTTGCTGGTCGCCTGCGGCCTGGTTGAGCGTCACGACGCCGTTGTATTGCTTGGCAGAGTTATCAATCGTCGCGTTGTTGCTGCTGTCGGCCATTGCCGCCGTGCAGCCCAGTACCGCGAGGAGCATCCAGGAAGCCTTCATTTCATTGCCCCCCCGATCATGCCGCCGATATTGCTCACCGGGGCCAGGCCGCGGGATACCGCGCCGTTGACCGTACCGGCGATACCGCTGCCGCCATGGCCGGCTGCGCTGCCAGCGCCCAGGCCGATGCTATTGGTGTTGGTCAAGCCGGCCAGGTCGCCATTGGGCATGATGTTGCGAGTGATGCTGACGCCACTGCTCACACTGGAGAAGTCGTTGTCGCTGAGTTCGCTGTTGGCGGCGCGAGAGATAACTGCGGACTGGTTGGCGTTGACTGTGCTGGGGTTTGGATCGGTGCCGCGTGTCCGACCTATTGCATAAGGTTGGACCTGGCGTTGAATCACGATCACACCATCGCCTGCCGCGAGCACTGGAAGGCTCACGCCGGTACTCAGTACACAGCTGATCAGCAGGAGGCTCAATGAGCCTGGATTATGCGTGTCCACGGCAGTATTCCTTATTCACCGCGCTGACCCTAAACAGCGCTGTAAGGGATAGAGCAGAAGGCGTGCCGCTTTCAATTTATTATTGTTAATCAAATAGTTATGAAGCTTAGCAGGCTAAGTGATGGCCATACTGTTTCAGCGTTGATACAGCCGGCCGACGCCGGCCGGCAATTTCCGATACGCCTGGCGCGCAGGCGGTGAGTTCGGGAGCCTGTATCAGCGCTGTAACACTTCGTGTAACAAAACCGGGAGTTCGCGCCGGTCGGGCCGTTCAGGGCAGGGAGGTGTTTCAAAAATGGACACTGCGGGCGCAATCAGGCCCGCAGGGACAGGCAGAAGTCTCAGCCCTTGGGCGCTTTACGTGGGATGGAGTTGAGGACGGGATTGCCATCCTGGTTCTGGGTCAGGTAGACCGGCAAAACCTTGGGCAGGGAGGGGACGAGGTTGTTGACCTCGCTGATGTTATAGATGCCGCCGATGCGGATTGTTCCGGTGCCGATATCGGCCAGCATCACGGGTTTGTTCAGGTAGCGGTTGATCAACGGTAACGCGTCGGCCAGGGCCAGGTTGTCCAGGACCAATTTGCCCTGGCGCCAGGCGAGGGCGCTGTCGTTGGGGTTGATCGGGCGCACGCGCGGGGTGGCATCGCCTGGTTGATAGCTGGCTTGCATGCCTGGAGTCAGCGGCACGCTGCCGTGTGCCGGGTCGCTGGAAATCTGCACCGAGCCTTCGAGCAGCATCACCCGCACCTGATTTTCGTATTTCCACACGTTGAATTGGGTGCCGGTCACGTGCACCTGTCCTTCACCGGCCTTGACGACAAACGGATGGGTGCTGTCATGGCTGACCTTGAAAAACGCCTCGCCCTTGCTCAGTGTGACCCGGCGCTGGTCCTTGTAATCGGCGTAGACCAGTTCGGTGCCCAGGTTGAGCTCAACCTGGCTGCCATCGGCCAGGGTGACCTGGCGCAGGCCATTGCTGGCCTCGAACCGTTCATAGGCAGTCGGCAACCAGCCCGCTTCCCAGCCGGTGAACGCCGCCAGGGGCAGCGCGGCCAAGCACACTGCGGCAGCCACCGCGTAATCGCGCAGCCGGCGACGCGGTCTGAACGGCGCTACGAGCGGCGCATGGCGTGGCAAGTGATCGGCCACGTCCCAGATTTCCAGCATCGCCGCGTATTCGAAGGCATGCAGCGGATGAGCATCGTGCCATTGTTGAAAGGCCTGTCGTTCGTCCGCCGTGCAATCACTTGCATGCAAGCGCATGCACCAATGCGCGGCGGCGTCGGTGATGGCGTCATATTCGGCTTCTAAAGCAGACTTTTCGGTCATTAATTCATCCTGATTTCCCACATTCTAACCTCCCGAGACCGAGGGCGAGAACAGCCTTCATGGCAATTGCGCATCAATTGAACTTTTATTCTCGTTGGGGCACGCCCAAACAGGCTGGTGACGGAGTCGCGACACACCGTAATGGACGGCGAAGCGCGTCAGGCAGTAGATAACTCAAGCGCCCGTTGACAGCAGGCACGGGAGGCGTTGTTTAATCGTCGGTCTGGATTCTTGTTGTCTCTTCCAATTACAAAATCGGAGCTACAGATGTCTGCCCAGTCCCCGAGAGTTGACGATTCTTCAGCGTTCATCGGTTTCAACGACCTGGTGGGGTTGCTGCACGCGGTGTTTGTGAAGCACGGCACGTCGCCGCAAGTGGCGCAGATCCTCGCGCACAATTGCGCCAGCGCCGAGCGCGACGGCGCCCACAGCCATGGCATCTTTCGGATGCCCGGATATATCAGCACGCTGGAGAGCGGCTGGGTCGATGGCAAGGCCACGCCGGTGGTCACGGATGTCGCTTCCGGCTTCGTGCGGGTCGACGCCGCGAATGGCTTCGCCCAACCGGCGTTGGCGGCGGCCCGTGCGTTGCTGGTGGACAAGGCCCGCAGCGCCGGTATCGCGTTGCTGGCGATACACAACTCCCATCACTTCGCCGCGCTGTGGCCGGATGTCGAACCCTTCGCCGAGCAAGGCCTGGTGGCGCTGAGCGTGGTCAACAGCATGACCTGCGTGGTGCCCCATGGCGCCGATCGCCCGCTGTTCGGTACCAACCCGATCGCGTTTGCCGCGCCACGGGCGGACGGCGCGCCGATTGTGTTCGACCTGGCCACCAGCGCCATCGCCCATGGTGACGTGCAGATTGCTGCGCGCAACGGCGAGCGCCTGCCGCCGGGCATGGGCGTCGACAGCCTGGGCCAGCCGACCCAGGACCCCAAGGCCATCCTCGAAGGCGGTGCGTTGTTGCCGTTCGGCGGGCACAAGGGCTCGGCGCTGTCGATGATGGTCGAGTTGCTGGCCGCGGCCCTGACCGGCGGCAACTTCTCGTTTGAGTTCAACTGGGCCGATCACCCTGGCGCCCGCACGCCGTGGACCGGCCAGTTGTTGATCCTGATCGACCCGAGCAAAACCGCCGGGCAAAACTTCGCCGAGCGCAGCCAGGAACTGGTGCGGCAGATGCACGCGGTGGGGTTGCGGCGGTTGCCGGGGGATCGACGTCATCGCACGCGGGCGAAGTCGTTGGCGGCAGGCATTGAAGTGGACGCGCAGGCGTTGAATCAACTACGTGAGTGGGCCGTCTGATAACCCGCGTAGCCGCTACCTCGCCAGGGTTCGGCAGTGGCTACGCAAGGCCTACAGTATTAGTTGCGACGACCGAGCAGCAGGCCGACCACCAGGCCAAAGCCTGCCGAGATCGCCACGGTCTGCCACGGGTGACCGCCGATGTAGGTTTCGGTGGCATCCACCACCGGCTTGCTGCGCTCGCGCACATTGGACACCGAATCGAGCGCTTGCTTGAGCTTGATAGCGACCTGCTCGCGCAGCGTTTCACCTTCTTCGCCGACCAGGGAAGCACTGTTTTTGAGCAGTTTGTCCGACTCTTCGATCAGTGCAGTCAGTTCGCTGAACGCTTGATCCTTGATTTGATCTTCGACGACTTGGGCGGCAGATTTACGGGCCATTGTGTGACTCCTTGCAGGTAAATGTGACAGTGAACAATGGAGTGTCGGGCGGCGGCAAAAGTTGCAGTTTTTTGCCGGCCGGCGTGGGTATGCGAAATCCGAATCAGGAAACTTAGACCTACAGTGTAAGATGTCACCTATTTGTGCAGCAGGAAATTCAACATGAGCTTCAATCTCGCCAACAAGACCCTCGCCGAACGCGCCGAGCTGGAAGATGAAAAGTCCCGTCTCTACGACCTGTGGCAAAGCAACCTGGGCAAGGCCAAGGGCGAAGCCGCGCGCCTGTTCGGCGAGCGCGCCAAACGCAAGGGCAAGTGGGCCGAATGGGTTCGCGCGGAACTCGACGGCATGTCGCCGCCGGAGTTCTCCAACATGGTGCGCAGCGAAGTCAACAAGCTGATGGCGGCGGCGAAGTAAAGCTGGCGACAATCGCCTCGCGCACTTTCAGCAACATCGGATCAAGCTGAGCCTGAGTGCGCCAGCCCAGTTCCACCGGGTAGCGCGGCAGCGCCAGCGGGCACGGCAGAACCTGCAAGCCAGTCATACCAGCGATGGCTTCGGCGGCGTGCCCGGGAATGGTCGCCACCGCCTGGCTGCCCTTGAGCAGAAACGGCAACGCGGCGAAGTGGCTGGTGGAGGCACACACCTGGCGGCTCAGCCCTTGTGCCGCCAGCCCTTCATCGGTGATCCCGATAAACCCGCCGGATGACACCAGCACATGCTCGCGGCTAACGAACGCGTGCAGGTCGATGCATTGCTGGCCTGGCGCCAGACTGTGCGGGTCGACCAGGCAGCGGTAATCACCTTCTCCCAGCACCTGCCGGCTTAGGCGGCGTTCGGCAAAGCCGCCGGCGGTAATCGCCAGGTCGAGGCTGCGGTCGAGCAGGGCGGCGGCGACGATCTGGCTGTGGGTCTGACGGAAAATCACACGCAATTTCGGCAACCGCTGGGCAATTTCCGCCATCAGGCGGCGGCCGTAGGCAATCTCGAAGTCGTCGGATAAACCCAGCACCACGGAGCGTCCCTGATACTGCTGGGTATCCGGGTGGGTCATCGCCAGGCTCTGTCGGCAGCGGTCCAACGCGTCACTGATCACCGGCTTCAACTGGTTGGCCCGCAAGGTCGGCGCCAGGCCACGGCCGGTTCGCACGAACAGTTGGTCGCCATACACCTCGCGCAAACGCCGCAGGCCCGCGCTGATCGCCGATTGGGTGACGCCCAGGCGCAACGCTGCGCGGCTGGCGCTGGATTCGTCGTGCAGGGCTTCGAAGGTTTTCAGCAGGTTGAGGTCGACTTGGGTGATATTTATCTGGCTCATATCATTCAGCACTGAGGTGGGCTTTATTCATGATCCGGGCTGGCTGGAGAATGGGCAACCCCTCATTGTTCGGAGTGATCCTGATGCCTGTTTCTATTGTGGCCGCCTTGCAAATCGGTTCCTTGCCCGGCGGCAAGGCCGACACCCTGGCGCAAATCCTGGCCTATGAAGAGCCGATCCTGCGCAGTGGCGCGCAATTGGTGGTGATGCCCGAGGCGCTGCTGGGCGGTTATCCCAAAGGCGAAGGCTTCGGCACGCAACTCGGTTATCGCTTGCCTGAAGGTCGCGAAGCCTTTGCGCGATATTTTGCCAACGCCATCGACGTGCCCGGCGCCGAAACCGAAGCGTTGGCCGGTTTGTCGGCGCGCACCGGTGCCAGCCTGGTCCTGGGCGTGATCGAGCGCAGCGCCAGCACCTTGTATTGCACCATGCTGTACTTCGAGCCGGCGCACGGCCTGGTGGCCAAGCACCGCAAGCTGATGCCCACCGGCACCGAGCGGCTGATCTGGGGCAAGGGCGATGGGTCCACACTGCCGGTGATCGACGCGGCGGTCGGGCGCATCGGCGGCGCGGTGTGCTGGGAAAACATGATGCCCCTGCTGCGAACGGCGATGTACGCCAAGGGCGTGCAGGTGTGGTGTGCGCCCACGGTGGATGAGCGCGAGATGTGGCAGGTGAGCATGCGCCACATTGCCCACGAGAGCCGCTGTTTTGTGGTCAGTGCGTGCCAGGTGCAGGCATCGCCCGCGGCGCTGGGCGTTGAGGTTGCCAACTGGCCTTCAGATCGTCCGTTGATTGCAGGCGGCAGTGTGATTGTCGGCCCTATGGGCGACATCCTGGCTGGGCCGCTGCTGGGTGAGGCCGGGCTCTTGAGCGCGCAGATCAATACCGACGATCTGGTGCGTGCACGGTATGACTATGACGTGGTGGGGCATTACGCCCGGCCGGATGTTTTCGAGCTGGTGGTCGATGAGCGGGCCAAGCCGGGCGTGCGCTACATCACGGACTGAGCGCGGTAAAACCGGTGGGAGTCAGCCTACTCCCACCGGTTGATATCTATCGCTTGAAAGAGCGGCGATCCAGCCACTCTTCACGGGTCATTTCCCAGATGTCCCGTGGAAAAATGCCCTCGACAAACTCACCTTCGTCGGCGCGCTTTGCAGGCGGATCGCCCAATGCCATTCCTCGCCCCGGGCCATGGCGGGCAACGCGATGTGTTCCAGGTAGTGACGCGCGCCGTCAGCCGGGTAGGGCCACGGCACCAGGGTATTGAGATAACGCACCACTTCCCAATGGGGGAACTGTTGCTGGATGCCCTCGGCATCGTCGAGCGTCAGCGGGCGCAGAATCAGGCGTTGGGTGACCAAGGTCGGTTGCATGGGGGGTTACCAAGTGGCGGTATTCGGCAGGTCCAGTGTTCCACGATCGACAAACCGCATGGTGCCGAACAGCCCACCGGCCAATTTGCCGCGCAATACGTAGGGCAGGTTGTTCAAACTCTGGGTCTGGCTCAGGCCGAGGGTTTGCCGCAACACGGAAAACGCTGAAACGCTGACCGGCACCATCAGAACCGTCTCGGAAAAGCGTGGGATGCTTCCGCGCTGATCACTCACCCCCGACGCCAGCGGCCGGCCATTGACCTCCAGGTCCAGGGCCACGCCGTTGTAGTCGATTGCCGTTTCATTGGGGTTCTGCACCCGCAGCTTCACGGCGAAGCGCACTTCCAGGTCCTGGCTTTGCAGCGGCTCGATGCCCACCACGTTGATAGTGACCGGGTCGCGATTGGGGAACAGGGCGCAAGCGCTCAAGGTCAGCAGCAGTATCGATAGAACCATGAGCTTACGCATACGAAGGTGCTCCTAGTGCGTGACGTCCGGGTCTTGCATCACTTTGAGGGTTGAGGACTCCGGATCAAATTCATCTTCTTCCAGTTCTAAGAACTCTTCCGGCAGGAAAATGTTCAGCAGGATTGCACAGAACGCGCCTACGGTGATCGGCGATTCGAAGATGTTGTGCAGCGCCTTGGGCAGGTCGCGCAACACTTCCGGCACGGCGGCGACACCCAGGCCCATGCCCAGGGAGATCGCCACGATCAGCATATTGCGGCGGTGCAGGCCGGCTTCGGCGAGGATCTTGATCCCCGCCACGGCGACGGTGCCGAACATGATCAGCGTCGCGCCGCCCAATACCGGCTTGGGCATCAGTTGCAGCACCGCGCCGATCATCGGGAACAGCCCCAGCAGCACCAGCAGGCCGGCAATGAAGTACGCCACATAACGGCTGGCTACGCCGGTGAGTTGGATCACGCCGTTGTTCTGGGCGAACGTCACCATCGGCAGGCTGTTGAAGGTCGCGGCCATCGCCGAGTTGAGGCCGTCCGCCAGCAGACCGGACTTGATGCGCTTGATGTACAGCGGCCCCTTGACCGGCTGTTGGGAAATCATCGAGTTGGCCGTCAGATCACCGGCGGCCTCCAGAGGCGAAATCAGGAAGATCACCGCCACCGGGATAAACGCCACCCAGTCGAACGAGAAGCCGTACTTGAACGGCACCGGCACGCTGATCAACGGCACCTGGGGCAAGGCCGCCATATCCACACGGCCCAGCCACCAGGCCACGATGAAGCCCAGGGTCAGGCCGATCACGATCGAACCCAGGCGCAGGAACGGGTTGTTGAAGCGGTTGAGTACCACGATGGTGAGCAGCACCAGCGCGGCCAGCCCCATATTGCTCGCGGCGCCGAGGTTGTCCGCGCCGAAGCCACCGGCCATGTCGGTGACCGCCACCTTGATCAGCGACAGGCCCATCAGGGTGATGATGGTGCCGGTCACCACCGGGGTGATCAGCTTGCGCAACTTGCCGATGAACTGGCTGAGCACGACTTCGATAAACGCCGCGAAAAAACAGATGCCGAAGATCGTCGAGAGAATCTCATCGGTGCCGCCACCCCGGGCCTTGACCATGAACCCGGCACTGAGAATCACGCTGATAAACGAAAAACTGGTGCCCTGCAGGCACAACAACCCCGAACCGATCGGGCCGAACGTGCGCGCCTGCACAAAAGTGCCGAGCCCCGACACGAACAAGGCCATGCTCACCAGGTACGGCACCTCGCTTTCCAGGCCCAGCACGCCGCCGACGATCAGCGTAGGGGTGATGATGCCGACAAAGCTCGCCAACACATGCTGCAAGGCGGCAAACATTGCGGCAGAGAAGTGCGGACGGTCTTCCAGGCCATAGATCAGGTCGGATTTATAGCGCGGGCGCGGGGCTTGAGCGTCAGACAAAATGCGGGCTCTGGACAGAAAATGGAGGCGCAGGATGCCAGAAACCGGAGATCGTCAGAAGTGTAAAAAAATATTTATGGAGGCCCTGCGAAAACCGCTGGGCCTGCCGATATCTTTTATAGGCCCACCCAACAATGACAACAAGTGGTGACCAAGGTCAGAGCAGCGTGTTGACGCCAGCTGATCAATCCGCTGCAGGGATGCGCGCAGACACTCCTTCTTGAGAATACCTCTATGTCTCTTCGTCATCTGAATATTGCCCCTCGAGCGTCTCTCGGTTTCGCATTCATTGCGTTGTTGGTGGTTGTATTGGGAGTGTTTGCAGTCAACCGCATGACGCTGATCCGTCAGGCGTCGGTGGATATGAGCAGCAACCAACTGCCCAGCGTGGCCTACTTGGGCAGCCTCACGGAAAACGTGTTGCGCATGCGTATCTTGTCGTTTCGCGTGCTGGTCAACCGTGAACCGGCCGCGTTGCAAGAGGCGCAAACGCGCATCGCCGCACTGATCGACAAGGTAAGAACCGCCCAGGCCGGTTACTCAGCGTTACCTTCCGTGCCTGAGGAAGCGGCCCTGTACAAGACGTTTGTCGGCACCTTGGACAACTACCTGACGGCCCAGGCCGAGATGCTGGCCCTGTCCCAGCAAAACAAGGTCGATGAGATGCGCGACTTGATCAATACCCGGATCAAGAACGGCACCGATCAGATGGGCGAGCAGTTGAACAAGCTGATCGCCCTCAACTCCGCTGGCGCCAAGCAGGCCAACGAGCAGGCCGGACGCAGCTATGACAGCGCTATCAGCGGGATCGTCGTGGTGGCCGTGGCCGCCGCCTTGCTCACGGTACTGTTGGCTTGGTTGCTGACCCGCAGCATCGTCACGCCGCTGCGCAAAGCCGTGGAAGTGGCGCAAACCATTGCCGGCGGCGACTTGAGCAAAGTCATTGAAGACGATGGCAAGGATGAACCGGCGCGTTTGATCAGTGCGTTGTCGGCCATGCAAACCAACTTGCGCCAGACCATCCAGCACATCGCCGGTTCGGCCACGCAATTGGCCTCGGCGGCGGAAGAGTTGAGCGCCGTCACCGAAGAAGCCTCCAAAGGCTTGCAGCAACAAAACAACGAAATCGACCAGGCCGCCACGGCCGTCAATGAGATGACCGCTGCCGTGGAAGAGGTGGCGCGGAACGCCGTGTCCACCTCCGAAGCCTCCACGCAGTCCAACCAGGCGGCACGGGAAGGCCGCGACCGGGTGGTTGAGACCGTCGGCGCGATCCAGACCATGACCCAGGATGTGCAAAACACCTCGTTGCTGATCGAAGGTCTGGCCACTCAGGGGCGCGACATCGGTAAGGTCCTCGACGTGATCCGGGCGATTGCCGAGCAGACCAACCTGCTGGCGCTCAACGCGGCGATCGAAGCCGCCCGCGCCGGTGAAGCCGGGCGCGGCTTCGCGGTGGTGGCCGACGAGGTGCGGGCCCTGGCCCATCGCACCGCGCAGTCGACCCAGGAAATCGAGAAAATGGTCGCCGGTATCCAGAACGGCACCGGTGAAGCCGTGCAATCCATGCAACAGAGCAACCAGCGCACCCATAACACCCTGGAAATGGCCCGCGCGGCCGGCGTGGCATTGGAGCAGATCACCCAGTCGATCAGCCTGATCAACGAGCGCAACCTGGTGATCGCCAGCGCCTCGGAAGAACAGGCCCAGGTGTCCCGTGAAGTAGACCGCAACCTGGTCAACATCCGCGACCTGGCGACCCAGTCGGCGGCGGGCGCCAACCAGACCAGCGCGGCCAGCCATGAGCTGTCGCGCCTGGCGGTGGATTTGAATGCGATGGTGGCCAGGTTCGTTATCTGAGCCACTTTGCAATGCAATCCCAATGTGGGAGGGGGCTTGCCCCCGATAGCAATGGGTCAGTCAACTCATCTACTGACTGATCCAGCGCCATCGGGAGCAAGCTCCCTCCCACATTTGCTCTGTGTTGTGTCAGAAGCTATTGCATCCAGGCGCCTGGATTCACCAGGTTTTTCGGCTTCTGACCGGCGAGCGCCGCGAGCAGATTATCCACCGCGCACTCGGCCATCGCTTCCCGCGTCTCATGGGTCGCCGAGCCGATATGCGGCGTGGCCACCACATTGTTCAAGCGCAGCAACGGCGAGTCGTGGGGCAGCGGCTCGCGCTCGAACACATCCAGCCCCGCCGCGCGAATCGTGCGCTGCTGCAAGGCCTCGACCAGCGCGGCTTCATCCACCACCTTGCCGCGGGAGATATTGATAAAGATCGTCTCCGGGCCCATCAGGGCGAATTCTTGCGCGCCGATCAACCGCTCGGTTTCGGCGGTGAGCGGCAGTGTCAGGCAGACGAAGTCTGCTTGTTGCAGCAAGTCGTTCAGGCGACGGTACTGCGCGCCGAACCGTTCTTCCACCTGTGGCTTGGGCGAGTGACTGTGGTAGAGCACCGGCATGCCGAAGCCGAAATGCCCGCGCTGGGCCAGCGCTTCACCAATGCGGCCCATGCCGATGATGCCCAGGGTCTTGCCATGCACGTCGCTGCCGAAATGCGCCGGGCCGATGTTCTTGTGCCACTGGCCGGCACGCACCATATCGGCCAGTTCGACCACCCGGCGTGCGGTGGCGAGGATCAGCGCGAAACCGGTGTCGGCGGTGGTTTCGGTCAGCACATCGGGCGTGTTGCTGAGCAGGATGCCGCGCCGGGTCAGGTACTCGATGTCGTAGTTGTCGACGCCGACGGACACGCTGGCCACCGCCTCCAGTTGCGGTGCCAGGTCCAGCAACGCGGCGTCCAGGCGCAGGCTCGCGCCCAGCAACCCATGGGCGCCGGGGAGGGCGTCGCGCAGTTTGGCCAGGCCGGGCGGGTCGAGCGCGTCGATCAGCGTGACCTCGGCGTGCTCATGCAGCCGGGCCATCAGCGGCGCGGAGAGTTTTTTGTACAGAACGACAGACTTTTTCATCAGGTCTTCACCTTTAATTCGAGGGACTGCAACGGCGCGCGCTCGCGGTCGCTGGCGCCGGGCTTGAGGAACATCGTCAGCACCACCGAGACCATCAACGCGCCGCTCATCAACAGGTAAGAGGCGCCGGGGGAACCGGTGCTGCTATTGAGGTAACCCACCAGGTACGAACCGCCGAACGAACCGAGCGCGCCCATGCTGTTGATCAACGCCATGGCGCCGCCGGCGACGTTGGCCGGCAGGATCTCCGGGACAATCGCGAAAAACGGTCCATAGGGCGCGTACATGCACGCGCCGGCAATCACCAGCAGGGTGTAGGACCACCAGAAATGTTCGGCGCCGAGCACGTAGGACGCATAGAAAGCGATAGAGGCGATCAACAACGGCGGCCACACAAACCGCTTACGTTTTTGCAGCTTGTCCGAACCCCACGACACCGCCAGCATGCCGATCACCGCCGCCAGGTACGGCAGCGCCGACAACCAGCCGGCCTCGACCATGTCCATCTGCAAACCGGCCTTGAGGATCGACGGCAGCCACAGCACAAAGCCGTACACGCCGATGCTCCAGCAGAAGAACTGCAGCGCAAGGATGATCACCTTGGGCGAGCGAAACGCTTCGGCGTAGTTCTTCACCGCTTTGATCCCCACCTGTTCGGCGGCGAGGGCGGTTTCCAGCTGGTGCTTTTCGCTGTCGCTCAACCACTGGGCATCCTTGGGCCGCTCATCGGCCAGGCGCCACCAGATAAATGCCCACAGCACCGCCGGCAGGCCTTCGACGATGAACATCCAACGCCAGCTGAAATGCTGCACCAGGTAGCCGGACACCACCGACATCCACAGCATGGTCACCGGGTTGCCGAGGATCAGGAACGTATTGGCCCGCGAGCGTTCGGCACGGGTGAACCAGTGGCACAGGTACACCAGCATCGCCGGCATCACCGCCGCTTCGACCACGCCGAGCATGAAGCGAATGGCGACCAGCATGTAGGCGTTGGACACCACGCCGGTCAGGGTGGCCAGGCCGCCCCAGAGGATCAGGCTGACGAAAATCAACTTCTTCACGCTGCGCTTTTGCGCGTAGATCGCGCCCGGCACCTGGAAGAAAAAGTAACCGAGGAAGAACAGTGCGCCGAGCAGGGACGACATGCCGGGTGTGATCATCAGGTCTTCAGCCATGCCGCTGGCGGCGGCGAAACCGTAGTTGGCGCGGTCCAGGTACGCCAGGCTGTAGGTGATAAAGACGATGGGCATGATGTACCACCAACGGCGGGTGGCGAGTTTCAAGGTATCCATGGGGTTGCTCCTGAGCTTGTTGTAGTTGTGGCAACAGGGAGTGGGTCAAGCAACGGATCGGGTCGGCAGCTCCGTGCGTGTGGGTAAGCCTTCCATATCGCCGCGGCTCTGCACGGCACGGCTGCCGATCCAGTTGCCGCGGTGTACCGCCTCGGGGAAGCTGAGGTTTTCCAGCAGGGCGCTGATCATGCCGACGGCAAAGCCATCACCGGCGCCGACGGTGTCGACCACTTTGTCCACGCTCACGGCGGCGACAAAGCCTTGGTCCAGTTGGGTGCGGTAATACGCGCCGTCCGGGCCGAGCTTGATGGCCACGGCTTCGGCGCCCTGGTCCAGGTAAAACGCGGCGATGTCCGCCGGGTCGTCGAAACCGGTAAGCAGGCGACCTTCGCTCAAGCCCGGCAAGACCCAATCGGCCAAGCCTGCGAGGGCGTTGATCTCGCGGATCATCTGCTGCTGGCTGGGCCACAGCGCCGGGCGCAGGTTCGGGTCGAACGACACGCTGCGCCCGGCCTTGCGCATTTGCGTCATCAGCTCGCGGGACAACTCGCCGGTGGCCTTGGACAAGGCCGGCGGGATGCCGGTGGCGTGCAGGTGGCGCGCCTGCAGCAGCGCCGGGCTGATGGCTGCGATGGATAAGTGACTGGCCGCCGAGCCCTTGCGGAAGTACTCGACCTGGGGATCATCGCCGGCTTCTTCGCGGGACTTGAGCTGAAAACCGGTGGGGTGCAGCGGGTCGACCGCCACGTGCCGGCAATCCAGGCCTTGTTGCTTGAGCGTGTCGAGCACAAAGCGGCCCAGGGAGTCGTTGCCCACCCGGCTCAGCCAGGCGACGTTGAAGCCCAGGCGCGACAGGCCGATGGCGACATTGCTGTCGGCCCCGGCGATGCGTTTGTGGAAGTGGCCCACCTGGGCCAGGTCGCCGCTCTGTTCGGCGACAAACATCGCCATGGTTTCGCCGAACGACAGGATATCGATCTCAGACATGGGCGTACTCCGCACGGGGTTGGCCAAGCAGGGCGAGGGTGGCGACCTGCTGGGCGGTGACTTCGACCAGGTCGTCGCCTTGCAGCGGGAATTCCACCGCCCGGGTAATACCTTGAGTCATGTGGCCCAGCAGTTGTTCCCACAGATGCAGGTCGGTGGCGCCGGGCGGCAGTGCCACCAGCTTGCCGTCCGCGCGACGCGCCACGGCCTTGCAGTGCAGGTAGTCGACATGCCGGCCGAGCAGGCGCGCGGCGGTGAGCGCGGACTGGTCCTGCCAGTGCCAGTTACCGATATCGAACGTCATCTTCACCGGCAGGCCAAGGCGCTCGACTTCGCTGAAGAAACGTTGCAGCGGTTCGATGCGACCGCCATGCAGGGTCTGGTCGTTTTCCACCAGCAACTTGACCGGGTGGCGGTTGAGCAGGGCGTGCAGGCTGTGCAGGTCGTTGGTGTCGGTGAAGTAGCCGAGGGAGACTTTCAGCCAGCGCGCACCAAAGGCCTGGGCGCGATCAAGGGTGGCGGCGAGCTCGGCATTCGGCTGGGCGCGGCCGGCGACCCACAGTTCCAGCGGCGAAGAGAACACGCACTCCAGGCCTTGTTCGGCCGCCGCCCGGGCCAGTTGTGCCGGTTGTTCAATGGTCAGCAGCTCTTCGCGCCACTCGATGCGCCGGGCACCGGCCGCCGCCAGCAGGGCGACAAAACTCAATTGGCCCTGCTGGCGGACGAGGTCGGCGCCGTAGCTGGAAAGGCTGATGGAGACGGGGTATTCATGCATGATTGTGTACCTCTGAAACCGGTTTCATTTTTCTGCGCAACCTATTGAATTGACGCCCGCGAGGGCTCGACAGCGGCTACGAGGTGGGTTGGGTGGAACCGCGAACGATCAGTTCGGGCAGGAAATCCAGGGTGCGGGCCGGCGCCGTATCGCCGCGCAGGCGCTTGAGCAGGCAGTCGAAGGCACTCGCGCCAATCGCCTGCGTCGGTTGGGCGAGGGCGGTGATGCCGGTGCCCACCAGCGGGTACCAGTCCAGGTCATCCAGGGCGATCAGGCCGACGTCCGCGAACAGGTCGCACTCCAGCGCCTTGAGCGCGCGGGTGCAAGCGAGGGCGGCGATGCCGTTGGCGCAGAACACGGCTTTGGCGCCGGGCTTGGCCAGAAAGGCGCGCAGGCGCTTTTCCAGCGCGCCGTCCAGTTCCAGCACCGTGCCGCTCAACGCCGGGCGGCGGGCAATCTCGGCGGTGAAACTGTCAAGGCGCTCCAGGCGCGAACTGGTGCCATCGGTGGCCTCGCTGACCAGCACTATCTCGCGGTAGCCCTGTTGCTCAAGGTGTTCCAGCGCCATGCGTACCGCGGCCGGGTTATCCAAACCCACCAGGTCGCTGCGCAACGGTGCGACCTTGCGGTCCACCAGCACCAGGGGCATTTCCCGTTGCAGTTCCAGCAGTTGTTCGAGGTGGTGGCCGAGGGTGTTCACGATCAGCCCTTCGATGTTGTACGAGCGTAGCGCCGCCAGGTGCTGGCGTTCCTGCTCGTCATCGCGGTCGGTGTTGCACACCACCAGGCTGTAGCCGTGCTGGCGGCAGGCAGTTTCGACACCGTGCATCACGGCGATGGAATAGGGGTTGCGGATATCGGCCACCAGCATACCGATCAGGCGCGTGCGCCCGCGTTTCAAGCCACGGGCCATCTGGTTGGGGCGGTAGCCGAGTTCGGCGATGGCGTGCTCGATGCGCAGGGCGATGGCATCGGAGAGCAGGGCGCGATCGTCGCCGATGAAGCGCGACACGCTGGCTTTGGACACGCCGGCGCGCTGGGCGACGTCGAGCATGGTCACGCGGCTGCGCTGGGCGGCAGAGAAACTGTTCACGGTCATCGACCTTCTATTTTTATTGGAATGACTGAAACCGGTTTCAGGAAACCACTAAAGTACGAAAGCCGTCAAGAAGTTGTAGGACAAAGCCAGATAGCCGGTGTGTTCAGGCCAGCACACTTAACCAAGCCGCCGCCAACAGCAGCACGGCCATACCGCGGTTGAAACGCTGCATGGCGCTGCTCGAACGCAACACCCGTGCGGATCCGGCACCCAACAGCGCCCAGGTGCCCAGGCAGGGGATCGATATCAGGAAAAACGCCAGGGAGAGGTACACCACCTGGTTTTGGCGCTCCGCACCATTGCCGGTAAAAACGCTGACTACGGCCAGTGCCATCATCCAGCTTTTCGGGTTGATCAATTGCAGGCTGGCGGCGCCGATCGGGCTCAGGGGTTTTTGGCGTGTATCCGCTTCGATGGCCCGGGTGGGGGCGCTGAAAATCTGCCAGGCCAGGTAATTCAGCCAGGCAATGCCGATCCATTGCATGGCGGTTTGTACCTTGGGTAGCTGCACCAAGGACCGGCCAAACCCCGAGCCCACCACCAGCACGAGCAGCGCCGCGCCGGCGCAGGCGCCCAGGATGATTGGCAGCGTGGCCCTGAAACCGAAACGGGCGCTGTTGCTCAGTACCAGGATATTGGTCGGGCCGGGGGTAATTGAGGCGACGAAGGCAAACAGCATGAAAGGCAACAGCGTGGACAGCATGGGGGACGACTCCGATAGACCCATTGATGGCGTCGATCTTCACAAGCCCGCGTATCACCTGTCTGGAAGATTTGAGCAGCGCTTGCGGTAGGCGGCGGGCGTCAGGCCATAGGCGCGCACGAACCAGCGGCCCAGGTGGCTCTGATCGGCAAAACCCAGGGCGATCGCCACATCGGCCGGTTGTTCACCCTTGGCCAGCAAGTGCCGCGCGCGGGCCAGGCGCAGTTGCACCAGATAAGCATGGGGCGGCAGGCCAAACGCGCTCTTGAACGCGCGGGTCAGGCGGAAGCGGTCGACGCCGCAGGCCAGCGCCAGGGCATCCATGCCTACATCGTGATGCAGGTGGGCATGCAGGTATTCCCGGGCTTTGTGGGCGACCAGCGGTAGGCGTGGGTCGTCACGGTAACGGCTACGCCAGTGGAGCTGGCCGGTGAGGCGTTCGAGCAACTGGTCCATGGCCCGTTGTCGCACGATGCGCAACTCGCCGCTGTGCAGGGTGCGAAAGGCTTGGCTGGTGGCGAGGGCCAGGCGCGGGTCGTTGGTCAAGGTCGCGGCAAAACTCAGCTGGCTGTTGACGGGAGCCTCTTCGAAGACCGCGCTCACTTCCCGCGTCAACCACTGCGGGTCGAGGTAGAGCATGTGGTAGGTAAAACCGTCGGCCGTGGGCGCGTCGCCGTCATGCAACTCGCCGGGTTCCACCAGGAACACCTGGCCGGGCACGCTGTTGTGGCGCGTGCGGCGGCAGTTGAATTGCTGCACGCCTTGTTCGGTCACGCCGATCAGGTAGCTGTCGTGCCAATGGGGATCGTAGGCATGGCCTTCGAAATGCGCGCGCAGGGTCTCGATGCCGGTGTCGGCGTCCTGGGACAGATCGATCCAATTGTGCGCGGCCATCACAACACCGAGGCGGAATAGACGATGTTATCTAGCGTCCATCGAGTCGTGGGCGTCTAGAAGGTTTGTGCGGCGTCAACTGAACAGTCCCGCGGCAATATTGATCGAGAACCCAAGGATCGCTGTGTTGAACAGAAACCCGATCAGCGATTGCCCCAGCACCACCTTGCGCATGGTGCGGGTGGCAACGCCCACGTCTGCTGTTTGCACGGCGACGCCGATGGTGAAGGAAAAGTACAGGAAGTCCCAATAGTTGGGGGTCAACAACCCCTCGGCAAAGCGCAGCGCCGGCTCTTTGCCGGCCCAGGTGTAATAGAGCCGGGCGTAGTGAACGCTGAAGATCACCCCGATCAACAACCATGAGCCGATGACCGTCAGGCCGGTAAAACCGTAGTGCAACAGCCGCTCGGCGGTGCTCAGGTCCTTGCTGCCGACCAGTTCGAAGGTGATGGTGGCCAGGCTGGCGATGGCTGCGATGCACACCGTGAACAGCACCAGGCCGGCGTTCTCATCCTCGATCTCGGCGATGCGTTTGACGTCTTCGGCCTTGGCGCGGATGGTCAGCCACAGCATCAGCACCAGGTAGATCCAGACGCCGGCATTCCAGCCGATCAGGATTTTGCTCACGAGTGTATCGGCGGGTACCAGGATGCCAACGGCAAGGCCCAGGACGGCGGCGCAAGAGAGGCGAGGGTGGGTGCGGGCGAGGAAGGGCATGGGTGCTCACAACAAGGGCGGTTGTGAGCACCATAGCGCATTTTTGCGCGGGTTATGGACGCTTGCGCACCAGCTTCATGACGACCACAAAGAACACCGGCACAAACACCACCGCCAGCGTCGCGGTGATCATCCCGCCGATCACCCCCGTACCGATTGCTTGCTGGCTCGCCGAACTGGCGCCGGTGGCAATCGCCAGGGGCACCACGCCGAGGATGAACGCCAGCGAGGTCATGATGATCGGCCGCAAGCGCAGCCGCGCGGCCTTCAAGGTTGCGTCGAGCAAGTCTTCGCCCTGCTCGTACAGGTCCTTGGCGAACTCGATGATCAGGATCGCGTTCTTCGCCGACAGGCCGATGATGGTGATCAGCCCGACCTTGAAGAACACATCGTTGGGCATGCCGCGCAAGGTCACGGCCAACACCGCGCCGAGCACGCCCAGCGGCACCACCAGCAGCACCGACGTCGGGATCGACCAGCTTTCATACAGGGCGGCCAGGCACAGGAACACAATCAGCAGCGACAGGCCCAGCAACAGCGGCGCCTGGGAGCCGGACAGGCGTTCCTGCAACGACAGGCCGGTCCATTCCTGGCCCAGGCCCGCCGGCAGTTGGTTGACCAGGCGCTGGATTTCTTCCATCGCCTCGCCCGTGCTGTGCCCCGGTGCCGCTTCACCGGAAATGGCGATGGCCGGGTAGCCGTTGTAACGGGTCAACTGCGTCGGTCCCTGGGTCCACTTGGCTGCGACGAACGCCGACAGCGGCACCATCTCGCCGGCCTTGTTGCGCACGTTGATCTTCAACAGATCCGCGACCTGGCTGCGTTGGTCGCCTTCGGCCTGCACCACCACGCGCTGCATGCGCCCCTGGTTGGGGAAGTCATTGATGTAGGCCGAACCGATGGCCGACGACAGTACATTGCCCACATCGGCGAAGGACACGCCCAGCGCGTTGGCCTGCTTGCGGTCGACCTGCAACTGCACTTGCGGCGCTTCGGCCAGGGCGCTTTCACGCACGTTGGCCAGGATCGGGCTTTTTCCCGCAGCGTCCAACAGTTCGGTACGCGCCGCCATCAACGCCGCGTGGCCGACGCCGCCACGGTCCTGCAGGCGGAACTCGAAACCGCTGCTGGTGCCGAGGCCGTCCACCGGTGGGGGCAGGATCGCATAGGCAATCGCGTCCTTCAGTTCGGTGAACGCCATGTTGGCGCGGTCGGCAATCGCGGCGGCCGAATCGTCGCTGCTGCGTTGCGACCAATCCTTGAGCGTGGTGAACGCCAGCGCCGCGTTCTGCCCGGAGCCGGAGAAACTGAAGCCCATGATCATGGTGGTGTCGCCAACCCCGGGCTCTTCGGCGTTGTGCGCTTCGATCTGTTCGGCCACCTGCACCGTGCGGTTCTTGCTCGCGCCCGGCGGCAACTGGATATCGATGATGGTGTAACCCTGGTCTTCCACCGGCAGGAACGAGGAGGGCAGGCGACTGAACATCAGCCCCAGGCCTACCAGCAGCACCAGGTAGATCAACAGGTAACGGCCGCTGCGCTTGAGGGCATACGCCACCCAGCCTTCGTAGCGGTCGGTGAGCCGTTCGAAACGCCGGTTGAACCAGCCGAAGAACCCGCCCTTGGCGTGGTGCTCATCCTTGGCGATCGGCTTGAGCAGGGTCGCGCAAAGTGCCGGGGTCAAGGTCAGGGCGAGGAACGCCGAGAACAGGATCGAGGTGGCCATCGACAGCGAAAACTGCTGGTAGATCACCCCCACCGAGCCTGGCATGAATGCCATCGGCAGAAACACCGCCACCAGCACCAACGTAATGCCGATGATGGCCCCGGTGATCTGGCCCATGGCCTTGCGCGTGGCCTCTTTGGGCGACAGGCCCTCGCTGACCATGATCCGCTCGACGTTCTCCACCACCACGATCGCATCGTCCACCAGGATACCGATGGCCAGCACCATGCCGAACATGGTCAGCACGTTGATCGAGAACCCGAGCAACAGCATGGTGGCGAAGGTGCCCATCAACGCAATCGGCACCACCAGGGTCGGGATCAGCGTGTAGCGCACGTTCTGCAGGAACAGGAACATCACCGCGAACACCAGCGCCATCGCTTCGAGCAGGGTGTAGACCACCTTGGTGATCGAGACTTTGACGAACGGCGAGGTGTCATACGGGATCTTGTATTCGACATTGGCCGGGAAGTAGCGCGACAGCTCATCCATCTTCGCCCGCACCCGGTTCGCGGTGCTCAGCGCATTGGCGCCCGGCGACAGTTGCACACTGACGGCGGTGGACGGCTTGCCGTTCAGGCGTGTGGAAAACTGGTATTCCTGGCTGCCGACTTCCACCCGCGCCACATCGCCGATACGCACGGTGGAACCGTCGGGGTTGGCCTTGAGCACGATGTCGGCGAATTCGGCCGGCGTGGACAACTGGCCCTTGACCAGGATCGCCGCGGTGATTTCCTGGGTCTTGGTGCCCGGCAAGTCGCCGATGCTGCCGGCGGAAACCTGGGCGTTCTGCGCGCTGATCGCGGCATTCACGTCGGCCGGGGTCAGGTTGAAACCGATCAGCTTCTGCGGGTCGATCCACACCCGCATGGCCCGCTCGGCGCCATACAGCTGGGCCTTGCCCACCCCGTCGAGGCGCTTGAGTTCGTTCATCACGTTGCGCGCCAGGTAGTCGCTGAGCGCCACGTCATCGAGCTTGCCGTCGCTGGAGGTCAGGGTCACCAGCAGCAGGAAGCCGGCGGAGACTTTCTCCACCTGTAAACCCTGCTGGGTCACCGCCTGGGGCAAGCGCGATTCCACGGCCTTGAGGCGGTTCTGCACGTCGACCTGGGCCATCTCCGGGTTGGTGCCCGGCTGGAAAGTCGCGGTGATGGTGGCCGAGCCGAGGCTGCTCTGGGATTCGAAATACAGCAGGTGATCGGCGCCATTGAGCTCTTGCTCGATCAGGCTGACCACGCTTTCATCCAGGGTCTGCGCCGAAGCGCCGGGATACACCGCGTGGATTTCGACTTTCGGCGGCGCGACGTTGGGGTACTGGGCCACCGGCAACTGCGGGATGGCGAGCGCGCCGGCCAGCAGGATAAACAGGGCGACCACCCAGGCGAAGATCGGGCGGTCAATAAAGAACTGCGGCATGGTCAAAGATCCTTATTGGCCGGAAGCCTGGGCGGGCGGTGGCGGGCTGTCATCCACTTGAACTTTTTCACCGGGACGCGCGTGTTGCACGCCCTCGACGACGATGCGGTCACCGGCCTTGAGCCCGGCGCTGACGACCCAGCGGTCATCGATCACCGCGCCCAATTCCACCGGTTGCAAACTCACGGTTTGTTCGGCGTCCAACAACAGCACCATCGGGATGCCGGCGCTGTCGCGGGTGATCGCGCGTTGCGGCACGCTGATGCCTTGGCGGTCGACCGCCTGTTCCAGGCGCACGCGCACGAAACTGCCGGGCAGCAGGTCGAGGTCCGGGTTGGGGAACTCGCTGCGCAGGATGATCTGCCCGGTGCCGGGGTCGACGCTGATCTCGGCGAAGAGCAATTTGCCCGGCAGCGGATACAGGCTGCCGTCGTCCTGGATCAGCGTGGCCTTGGCCTGGTCCTGGCCGACTTGTTTCAGGCTGCCGGCGCGGAAGGCGCGGCGCAGCTCGTTCAACTCACGGGTGGACTGGGTCAGGTCGGCGTGGATCGGGTCCAATTGCTGGATGATCGCCAGCGGCGTGGCCTCGTTCTGGCCGACCAGCGCGCCTTCGGTCACCAGCGCACGCCCGATGCGCCCGGAAATCGGCGCGGTGACGGTGGCGTAGCCCAGGTTCAGTTTGGCCCGTTCGACGGCGGCCTTGTTCGCGGCGACCTCGGCGTTGGTCTGGCGCAGGGCGGCGCGGGCGTTGTCGTAGTCCTGGCCGCTGATGGCGTTGCCTTCGACCAACTGGCTGTAGCGCTGTTCTTGCAGGCGCGCCTGGAACGCATTGGCCTCGGCCTTGCTCAGGTTGGCCTGAGCGCTGTCCAGATCGGCCTTGAACGGGGCTGGGTCGATGCGAAACAGCACGTCGCCCTGTTTCACGTCGTGGCCTTCCTTGAACACCCGCTGCATCACCACCCCGGCGACCCGCGCGCGCACTTCGGCAATGCGCGGCGCGGCAATGCGCCCGCTCAGTTCACTGCTGATGGACAGGGGTTTGGCCTCGAGGGTTTCGATGCGGACTGTGGCCAGGGGCATTTCCGGTGCTTCGGCGGACGACTCGTCACACGCACTCAGGGCGAGTGTCAGGGCCAGCAAGCAAAACGGCGCAAACAGATTCTTCGACATGCTCTTATCCCAATATTGACTGGTGCATCCTAATGTCGCCGGCACTGCGCTGCTGTGAAGCTGTGTAGGTCGTCTGTGAAGAAATGTAAGGTGCAGCCCACGTTCGGCCGCGGGCGTATATCCTTGCACAACCTTGCAAACACTGAAGATCAAATGTGGCAGGGCGCAAGTCCCCTCCCACATGGGATTTGTGTAAGACCCATAACTGCATTATTTGGAAACACCATGCCCAACATCCTCCTGGTCGAAGACGACGCCGCGCTCTCCGAGCTGATTGCCAGCTACCTGGAGCGCAATGGCTACCACGTCAGCGTGCTCAGCCGGGGCGACCATGTTCGCGAACGCGCGCGGCTCAACCCGCCAGACCTGGTGATCCTCGACCTGATGCTGCCCGGCCTCGACGGCCTGCAGGTGTGCCGTTTGCTGCGCGCCGATTCGGCGGGCCTGCCGATCCTGATGCTGACCGCCCGCGATGACAGCCACGACCAGGTGCTGGGCCTGGAAATGGGCGCCGACGACTACGTCACCAAACCCTGCGAGCCCCGCGTGCTACTGGCCCGGGTCCGCACGCTGTTGCGCCGCAGCAGCTTGTCCGAACCGCAGGTGGCCAACGACCAGATCGTCATCGGCAACCTGTGCATCGACCTGTCGGAACGCACCGCGACCTGGCGCGAACAGGCGGTGGAGTTGTCCAGCGGCGAATACAACCTGCTGGTGGTGCTGGCGCGGCATGCCGGTGAAGTGCTCAGCCGCGATCAGATCCTGCAACGCCTGCGCGGGATCGAGTTCAACGGCACCGACCGCTCGGTGGACGTGGCCATCTCCAAGCTGCGCCGCAAGTTCGACGACCACGCCGGGGAAGCGCGCAAGATCAAGACGGTGTGGGGCAAAGGCTATCTGTTCAGCCGATCAGAGTGGGAATGCTGAGTCATGTTTCGTGTGCTGCTGCGTCTCTATCTGATCACGATCGTCACCTACAGCGCGGCGATCTTCCTGATTCCCAAGCTGGTGATCCAGGTGTTCGAGCACCGCTACGTGGACTACAACGTCGAACAGTCCCGCGGCCTGCAGAAACTCATCGTCAAGCAATACCAGCGGGCGCCGGTGGAGCGCTGGTCCCAGGTCACCGAACAACTGGGCCGTGACTTCGCGCCGCTCAAGGTCGAACTGCTGTTGCACCAGGACGCGCGCTACACCCCCGAAGAAGAGCAGCTGCTGGCCCAAGGCAAGCCGGTGATCCGCCTGGGCGAGTGGGGGTGGATGGCCGAGGTCAGCTCACCGATCAACCCGCAGTTTGCGGTCAAGCTGACGATCCCGCCGGACTCGCTGGACATGAACCTGCTGTACTGGTCGATGAACGTACTGATCGGTGCCGCGCTGCTCGCCTGCCTGCTGGTATGGCTGCGCCCGCACTGGCGCGACCTGGAGCGCCTGAAAAGCACTGCCACGCAGTTGGGCAAGGGGAATTTTGGCGAACGCACGCGCATTCCGCCAAGTTCCAATATCGGCAGCCTGGCGACGGTGTTCGACACCATGGCCGACGATATCGAACACCTGTTGAACCAGCAGCGTGACTTGCTCAACGCGGTCTCCCACGAACTGCGCACGCCCCTGACACGCCTGGACTTCGGCCTGGCCCTGGCGTTGTCCGAAGATCTGCCTCAGGCCAGCCGCGAGCGCCTGCAAAGCTTGGTGGCGCATATCCGTGAGCTGGATGAGCTGGTGCTGGAGTTGCTCTCCTATAGCCGCCTGCAAAACCCTGCGCAGCTGCCGGAGCGGGTCGAGGTGGTGCTCGACGAGTTTGTCGACAGCGTGCTGGGCAGCGTCGACGACGAACTGGAGCACCCCGAGATTGTGATCGACGTGGCGCTCGACTGCAGCGTCGAGCGCTTCAGCCTCGACCCGCGCCTGACCGCCCGCGCCCTGCAAAACCTGCTGCGCAATGCCACGCGCTACTGCGACAAACGCATCCAGGTGGGGGTCAAGGTATGTCCCACGGGCTGCGAAATCTGCGTGGACGATGATGGCATCGGTATTCCGCCGGACCAGCGCGAACGCATCTTCGAGCCGTTCTATCGCCTGGACCGCAGCCGCGACCGCTCCACCGGCGGGTTTGGCCTGGGCCTGGCGATCAGCCGGCGCGCCCTCGAAGCCCAGGGCGGCACCCTGACCGCGCAGGCTTCACCGCTCGGCGGTGCGCGGTTTCGTGTGTGGTTGCCGAGTGTGACGGATTAGAAAAACCGGGTGGGAAGGCGCACACTGTGTCCCCGCTTTACCCGAGGAGAGATTGGCAATGACCGGTGTTCACACGTCTGCGCAACAGGGTTTTTCGACCCAGGCCGTCACTTACGCCCAGGGCCGACCGAACTATCCGCGGCAACTCACGGGATGGCTGGCTGACGTACTGCGCATCGACGCGCAGTCGACGGTGATCGACCTGGGTGCTGGCACCGGCAAGTTCACGCGCCTGCTGAACGCCCTGGCGCCGACGCTGATTGCCGTCGAACCCGTGCAGGCGATGGCTGCGCAATTGGCCAGGTTGTTGCCGGATGTGCGCTTGGTCAACGGCACCGCTGAATCCATCCCCCTGGCGTCCGCCTGCGCCGATGCGCTGGTCTGCGCCCAGTCCTTCCACTGGTTCTCCACCCAGGCTGCGTTGGCGGAAATTCACCGCGTGCTCAAGCCCGACGGGCGTCTGGGGCTGGTGTGGAATGTGCGGGATGAATCGGTGGACTGGGTGGCAGCGATCACCGCGATCATCACGCCTTACGAGGGCGATACGCCGCGCTTTCACAGCGGAAAATGGCGCGAGGCGTTCACCGGCGAGTATTTTTCCGCCCCCGAGATGACCTGTTTTCCCTACAACCACGTCGGCAGTCCGCAGGAAGTGATCATGGATCGCTTCCTCTCCGTCAGCTTTATCGCGGCACTGCCCGCCGCTGAAAAAGCCGAGGTCACCGCGCAATTACGCAACCTGATCGCCACTCACCCGGCGTTGAAAGGCCGCGATACCGTGGCCTTTCCCTATCAGACCCAGGCCTACGTTTGCCAACGACTGACGTAAAAGGCATAAAGTCAGATCATATTGATATAAGTGGTTATAAGAAAAATCGCTATCCTGCGGCCAGAATTTTACAAGGCCGCAGGTAGCTGTGATGGATGTGGGTAACGTTGGTTTCGTAGTTGCAGGCCTGATCGTTGGTTTTATCGTCGGCATGACCGGTGTCGGCGGGGGCTCCTTGATGACCCCGATCCTGCTGTGGTTCGGCATTAACCCGGCCACCGCCGTGGGCACCGACTTGTTGTACGCCGCCATCACCAAGTCCGGTGGGGTGCTGGTACATGGCAAAAACAAGAATATCGACTGGACCATCACCGGCTGGCTCACCTTGGGCAGCGTGCCCGCGGTGCTGCTGACCCTGTGGTTCCTCGCCAGCCTGCACACCGACCCCAGCGCGATGAACGCGGTGATCAAACAGGCGCTCGGCGTGGTGTTGCTGCTGACCGCCCTGGCGATTCTGTTCAAGCATCGCCTGTTGGCCTTCGCCCAGCGCCATGCTGGCGACGATTACCACATGCACCCGCGCAACCTGAACGCGCTGACGGTGGTCACGGGGGCGGTCCTTGGCACCATGGTGGCACTGACCTCGATCGGCGCCGGAGCCCTCGGCACCGTGGCGCTGTTTATCCTTTACCCGTTCCTCGCCACGCGGCGCCTGGTCGGCACCGAGATCGCCCACGCCGTACCCCTGACGCTGGTAGCGGGCCTGGGCCACGCCGGCATGGGCAATATGGATTGGCACCTGCTGGGCCTTTTGCTGATGGGGTCGCTGCCGGGTATCTACATCGGTAGCCACATGGCCGGTAAAGTCCCGGACGGCGTGCTGCGCCCGTGTCTGGCGATCATGTTGATGAGCATCGGTTATAAGCTGGCTTTCTAAGGTACGCGGTCGCGTATTGCCGCTGCTCACCGCCTCGATCAAGCAGGTGGCTTGAACAGCACCACCGCCGCGCGCAATTTGTTGTTGCCGAACCGGCACATGCGCTCGAACTCCGCGTGGCTGACCGGCAGGTGCTGGCAGTCCAGGGGCTGGCGGTGCTGGCTGTGGTCCACATCCGGGTCGTGCAGGTAGACAAAGTCGTCGTCGCAGTCGGTGACCATCACCCAGTGCGGCGACTTGGAGCGGGTCAGCCGATAGCTGCTGATCAGCACCAACGGCTGCCCGCCGTCGTGCAGTACCCTGGGCAGATCCAGCGCGCCGCCGAGCACTTGCTCGACCGTGCTGGTGGCCAACTCTTCCTCGAAGGCGTCATGCACTAAACGCATGACATCCTTTTTATGCTGATCGCGCACGCCGTCGAGAAACAACGGCCCGCGTACATTCACCTGCATCCGCACACGAAAGCCCCGACGCCAGGCGGCCAGCGCCAGGCCTTGAGGGCTGCAACCGCCATGGCCGGCGGTCATGAACACGGTGGTCGCTTCACGCCAGATTTGCAGTTCTTCGCGGCGTGTGGCGACGCGCTCCGGCACCAACGCGCCCATGGCCATCAGCAGGCAGGCGGCGCCACAGGTGAAGTCGGTGGTTTGCGGGTAATACGGTACACGCTCCACGCGCGCGTCCTGGTGCTGGACGATGCGTTTTTCCAGGCGCAGGGCGGGAGCGTGGTCTTCGTAGTAATCGTTGATCAGCGCAAAGCGCCGGTAGCCGTTGCGTTCATACAGGGCGAGGGCGCCGGGGTTGTCGCTGCGCACTTCGAGGCGCAGGTACGCACAGTCGTGCTCCACCGCGCAGGCCTCGATGCGACTCAGCAACTGCTTGCCCAGGCCGAGGCCGCGCGCGTGTTCGGCGATGGCAATCGAGTACAGCCGCGCCAGGGACGTGCCGCGATGGAACAACACCAGCGCATACCCGAGCAATTGGCCGTCCTGTTCAGCCACCAGCAACTCGCCATGGGCGCGGCTGATCATCCAGTGAAAACTGCGCGGCGACAGTCGATCGGTGGTGAAACAGTGCTGTTCCAGTGCCACCAATGTCGGCACATCGCTGGGGGTTGCAACGCGAAAGAAAAGAGCCATATGACCGCCGTAAAAGTTGCGTAATGAAACGGGACTTCTCTAAAAGATCGTGCTTAATAGAAAAGGTCGAGTTCTCTAAAGCGGATCAAATATTATGTCGGCGGTACAAAGTCATTGGCGTGAAGTATCCGAGCAAACAGTCGCGGCGACAATAACTTCCAAAGGTTATTTTTCTGCTCCGCCCAGAGGCACGAGCCAAGTGGTGATCATTGTCGAACGCAAGGAAGACTGGGCCTCCTACTTCCCCAGCGAAGACATCGTCACGGCCCAGGAATATCTCGAACAAACCCGCGAAAGCGAGACCGGCAAGCGTGTGCAGGTGATCAACCTGTGTCGCGGCTACAAGTATCTGGGGCACGGTTACTACTGCTCACTGTTGGCCGAGGCTCGCGGGCACAAGGTGATTCCATCGGTGCGGACCATCAGTGAACTGACCAAGAAATCACTGTACGGGCTGGCCCTGGACGACCTGGATAAAACCCTCGATAAAGCCTTGAGTCATCATCTTTACAGCAATACCGAAGGCTTTACGCTGACACTTTATTTTGGTCGAACCAATATAGAACCGTTGCAGGAGTTGGCCCGCCAACTGTTTGAAGCGTTCCCGTGCCCGATCTTGTTAGTTGAGTTCAAAAAGAATAACGGCTGGCATATCGAAGGGGTCAAGTCTGGCATCTTGCACAAGTTGCGCGATGACCAGGAAGACCAATTCGCCCACGCCCTCGACAACTTCAGCCGCAAGATCTGGCGTCAGCCGCGCTCACGCCGATTGGCCCGCTATGACCTGGCGATCCTGCATGATCCCCAGGAGCAATTGCCGCCGTCCAACGCCAGGGCCCTGGAAAATTTCATCAGGGTCGGCAAGGGTTTGGGTATCGATGTGGAGCTGATCGAGCGCAAGGACTACGCGCGCCTGGCCGAATACGACGCCTTGTTGATCCGCGAGACCACCAGCGTCGACAACCATACCTACCGTTTCGCCAAGAAAGCCGAAAGCGAAGGCCTGGTGGTGATGGACGACCCCGCGTCGATCCTGCGCTGTACCAACAAGGTCTACCTCACCGACCTGCTCAACAGTCATCAACTGGGCATGCCGGCCACCGAGATTCTCTACAAGGAACGACCGGAAGACTTCGAACGGGTCGGCGAACGCCTCGGCTTCCCCCTGGTGCTGAAAATCCCCGACGGCTGTTTCTCCCGCGGGGTGATCAAGGTCGAAAGCCAGGAAGCGTTGCTCAAGGCCACCGCCGAACTGTTCGAGCATTCGGTGCTGCTGTTGGCCCAGGAGTTTTTCTACACCGAGTACGACTGGCGCATTGGCGTACTCAACCGCAAGCCGATCTTTGCCTGCCAATACTTCATGTCCAAGGGCCATTGGCAGATCTACAACCACAAGGCCATCGGCGCGGACATCAACGGCGAATGCCGCACCCTGGCGGTCCACGAGGCGCCCAAGGCCGTGGTGGAGCTGGCGGTGAAGACCGCCAACCTGATCGGCGACGGCCTCTACGGCGTGGACCTCAAGCAATCGGGCGACAAGGTGGTGGTGATCGAGGTCAACGACAACCCCAACCTGGATGCCGGTATCGAAGATGCCTACTTGCAGGACGACTTGTATGGCCTGGTGCTGGAGGAATTCGTCCGACGCCTGGAGTTGAAGCGTCAGGGCCAGGTCTGGTGAGTCGCGATGATCCAGCGCTTTGAATTGATCGATGGAAAGTTGCGCAGCGGGGACAGTGACGAGGCCCCGATCATGTTGTTCAGCAACCCTGACCATGCCGAGCGCAACTGGCTGCTTGAGCACCACAAACTGGACGAGCATGCCCTGGCCTCGGCGCTCGACCCCGACGAAGTCTCGCGCATCGAATTTCACCCCGACAACCTGTTTCTGATCTGGAAGCGCCCGGAGAACTACTCCGGCGGTGGCACCCTGGTGTTTGAAGTGTCGTCCTGCGGCCTGCTGTTTTCACCCGGCCGGCTGTTGGTGATCGCCACCGATGAAACCCCGCTGTCCGGGCTCGGCGCCCGCCGCCCATTGCACACGCCGCTGGATGTGCTGCTCGACCTGCTGCTCAACAACATCCACCACTACCTCGGCCACCTCAAGGTGATCAAGCTGGTCGCGCGGGAGTTGCAGCAACAGTTCAACGCGTCCATGAGCAACCATCATCTGATGCAGATGTTCAACCTCAGCGAAAGCCTGATCTATTACATCAACGCGCTGCACAGCAATGGCGCCGTGCTGTCGCGGCTGCGCAACCACGGCGAGAAGGAGCATTTCAGCGCCGAGATTCTCGGCCTGATCGACGACCTGATCATCGAGAACCACCAGTGCTACAAACAGGCGGAGATTTATTCCAACGTGTTCTCCGGGCTGATCGACGCGCGCGGCAACCTGATGAACAACAGCATGAACAACCTGTTGCGCAAGCTGACGTTGATCAACGTGGTGTTTCTGCCGCTCAACCTGATCGCCAGCATTGGCGGCATGTCGGAGTTCAGCATGATGACGGCGGGTACGCCGTGGTGGGTGTCGTACCCGCTGTTTTTGTTGGCGATGGGCTTGGGCGCGGGGTTGATGGTGCTGGGGCTCAAGCGGATTGCAGGCGGCGCGAATGGGAGGTGACCCCCCATCCCTGGGGGAGCCGGCTCAGGACGTGGCTTGCAGGGTCAGCACCTCGAACCCGTCCGCCGTCACCGCCACGGTGTGTTCCCACTGGGCCGACAGGCTGTTGTCCTTGGTCACCACCGTCCAGCCGTCCTTCAGGCTGCGCACCTTGGCGCTGCCCTGGTTCAGCATTGGCTCGATGGTAAACACCATGCCTTCGCGCAGCTCCAGCCCGGTGCCGGGGCGGCCGAAGTGCAGGATCTGGGGGTCTTCATGCATCTGCCGGCCGATGCCGTGGCCGCAGTATTCACGTACCACGCTGTAACCATTGGCCTGCGCATGGTGCTGGATCGCATGGCCGATGTCGCCCAGGCGGGCGCCGGGCTTGACCTGGCGGATACCGGCCCACATCGCCTCGAAGGTCATCTCCACCAGGCGGCGTGCCTTCGGCGAGACGGTACCGATCATGTACATCTTGCTGGAGTCGGCGATAAAGCCGCCTTTTTCCAGGGTGATGTCGATGTTGACGATGTCGCCGTCCTTGAGGACTTGCGTGGCGCTGGGCATGCCGTGGCACACCACTTCGTTGACCGAGGTGTTGATGGAGAAGGGGTAGTCGTATTGCCCGAGGCTCGCCGGGCGGGCTTTGAGCTCGTGGCGGATGAAGGCTTCGACGGCGCTGTCCAGCTCCAGGGTGGAGCGTCCGGCGGCGACAAAACCGTCGAGCATGCTGAACACCTGGGCCAGCAGGCGCCCGGATTCGCGCATCACGGCGAGTTGTGCGGCGGTTTTGATCATCAGCTGCGCCCCCGGATCAGGTCCGGCTTGTCCAGCAACAGCTTGTTGATCAGCTCGTTGTAGGGCAAATGCGGGTTGAGTTCGGCGAGCAGGCCGATCTTGATCCAGAACTCGGCCTGGGCGTTGATGGAACGGTCCATGGCCGCACTGGCCAGGCGTAGTTGTTCGTGCAGTTGGTCGGTGATCTTGACGATGCCCATGTGCTTCACTGTGTCAGATGAATATACGGATCGTATACGTTTCGTATATTCATCGTAAAGCCCCGTCAGCGAAATGGCCCCTTGCCATTGACTTGACCGGCCACCGCCGGGTAATTTCGTGACATGACATTTCAAACCCTGCGTTGCCAGCCAATTATTATTACCGCCATTCCTCATTTGGCGGGATAGCGCTCGGCTGCACCCAAACCCGCCCTAGAGGCGGGTTTTGTTTTTCCGTCTCCAGGTGCCCTTACCCAAGCCAGGAGACTCCCATGAGCACTTGCCCCGTCCCATCTACCGCTGTCTCGGGACTGCTTGAGCACTACGTCAAAAAGATCCTCGCCGCGCCGGTCTACGATTTGGCCGTGCGAACCCCCTTGCAGGTCGCCCCGGCGCTGTCGCTGTTGCTCGACAACCAGGTGTTGCTCAAGCGCGAAGATCTGCAGCCGACCTTTTCCTTCAAGATCCGTGGCGCCTACAACAAGCTGATGCAACTCAGCGCCGAGCAGAAGGCCTGCGGCGTGATCACCGCGTCGGCCGGCAACCATGCGCAAGGCGTAGCGCTGGCGGCGCGGGAATTGGGGATCAAGGCCACGATCGTCATGCCGTGCAGCACGCCGGAGTTGAAGGTGCTGGGTGTGCGCTCGCGAGGGGCGCAAGCGGTGCTGCACGGTGAGAGCTTTCCGTTTGCCCTGGCCCATGCGTTGCAACTGGCCGAAGCCTGCGGTTGTACGTTTGTCTCGCCGTTCGACGATCCGGACGTGATCGCCGGCCAAGGCACGGTGGGCATGGAAATCCTGCGCCAGCAGCAGGGCGCGCTGGACGCGATCTTCGTGCCGGTGGGCGGTGGCGGCCTGATCGGCGGGATCGCCGCCTACGTCAAGTACCTGCGGCCCGAGGTACGCATCGTCGGCGTCGAAGCCGAAGGCTCGAGTTGCCTGTTGGCAGCCTTGCGCGCCGGTGAACGCGTGGTGCTGCCCAGTGTGGACGGGTTTGCCGATGGCACGGCGGTGGCACAGATCGGCGCCTATGGCTTTGAGATCTGCCGGGATTGGGTGGATGACGTCATCACGGTCAGCAACGATGAACTGTGCAGCGCCATCAAGCTGATCTACGACGATACGCGTTCCATCGTCGAGCCGTCCGGCGCCTTGGCTGTGGCGGGCATTCGCCGTTATGTGGGGCAACACCGCGTGCGCGGGCAGACGCTGGTGGCGGTCAACTCAGGGGCCAATATCAACTTTGATAGTTTGCGACATGTTGCTGAAAGAGCCGCAGCACACAGTGCCGGTTAACGCAAAGCCCAGGGTTAAACGTTTAATCGAAGCTGTTCGGCGATGATGTTCGTCGAGTGAATTTGAGTTGAACAAAGTTATACAAGACTGGGTACTGCTTATGAGGAAAGGTTACAACGAGAACGGATTTTGCCGAGTAGGCTTATTGATTGTAAACGTCTTCCAGGGTTGGCAGGACGTGGCGGGCGAGTGCCTGCAAGACTTATAACAATCGATTGGCAGTCTCAAGAAAGGAGAGGTTGACCATGCTTTCGGAATTAGAACTTCGCAGTATCATTGAAGGAAGTTTCCTGCCTAAACGGTGCGAATGCACCAAAGCTGAAGATGCCTCGTTGACGATCAAGGTCTATGACGATCGTGACCGTGACCGGGTGGATCTGGAAGTCAAAGGCATCAATGCTGACAAACTCGACAGCAGTCGAGCCATTTGCAACCTGATCACCGGGTTGCGCGAAGACCTCAAGCAATCGCAGGGGCCTGCACTGCAAAGAGCAGCAGGGCGCGGCCACTACTAGATAGCGAGCGTTGCTTTCACCGATCTGCGGGCCTGGTAAATACCAGGCCCGATGCTGTTGCTACCCGTCAATCCATGCTGAATGCCGCAGCCTGTGATCGTTTGTTCACCCCAACTGTTGCCGATAGGGCAGGTCCGGGCCCGTTTTGCCGCAGGTCATGGCGGCCGCACGGATCGCAAAGCCCAGCATCGCGTCGATCTGGGCGCGGGTCAGTTGCTGCAGGCCCTCGACCGAATCCAGTTGCTGCTCGGTCAGCCAGGCAATCAACGCCGCCTGGAAGGTGTCCCCGGCACCCACGGTATCGGCCATCACCACCTTCACCGCCGGTTGCGACCAGTGCCCGTGCTGGCGGCTGAACACGCTGGCGCCGTTACCGCCGCGAGTGAGGAAGACCAACTGGCAGCGGTGCTGCAACCAGCCCTCAAGCACGCTTTCCGGCGATTGGTCGGGGTAGAGCAGGTGCAGGTCTTCATCGCTGACCTTGATCAGGTCGGCGTACTTGACCAGTTCGGCCACGCGCTCGCGCCACAGCTGGATATCCGGCTGCGGGTTGAGCCGCACGTTGGGGTCGAGGCTGATCAAGCGCTTGCCGCTTTCGCGCTGGACCAGGGCCAGCAGGGTGTCGCCAATCGGTTGCACCACCAGGGAGAACGAACCCACATGCAGCCCGCGAACCTCATCGCCCAGGGTTGGCAGGTGTGCGCGCGTCAATTGGCGGTCGGCGCAGCCTTCGCCGCGAAAGCTGTATTGCGGGGAGCCATCGGCGCCCACGGCGACCATCGCCAGGGTGGTCGGCGCGGCGAATTCCACCAGGAACTGCGGGTTGACGCCTTCGTCCCTGAGCACCTGCAACAAGCGCTGCCCGAGGAAGTCGGTGGACACGCCGCCGAACAGCGCGGCCTCGATGCCGAGCCGGCGTAAACCGACGGCGACGTTGAACGGCGAACCACCGGCAATCGCCTTGTAATTGAGTTTGGAGGCTTGCCCGCTGGGATCGTCCTCGCTGAAAAAATCAAACAGCGCTTCACCGCACACCAGATACATAGTCGTTCGCTCTTAAAGGGTTGCCACGTGCTGCTGATAGCGCTCGTAGGCGTGTTGATAGGCGCTGACATTGTCGGCCACCGGCAGGGTTCGGCTGGCCGGGTCGACGCTCACGCATTTTTCGCACAGGCTGGCCAGGGACTCGCCGGACTGGCTCCACGCCGCCTGGATCGCCGCGCCCAGGGCCGCCGCTTCGCTTTGTTCGGTGCAGATCACTTCGGTGTGCATGATATCGGCAACCATCTGCCGCCACACCGGGCTTTTCGAGCCGCCGCCGATCAGGCGGATGCTCTGGCTGTGCAGGCCGGTCTGGCGCAACAGATCAAGGCCGTAACGCAAGCCGAAGGTGGTGCCCTCGACCACCGCGCGACACAGGTTGGCGCGGGTCAGGTTGGTCATGGTCAAGCCATGCAGGCTGCCGGTGGCGTGGGGCAGGGCGGGCACGCGTTCGCCATTGAGGAACGGCAGCATGCTCACGCCGTCGGCACCGATCGGCGCCTGCTCGACCAGGGCGTTGAAGGCGTCGAGGTCGAGGTCGAACAGTTCGCGAATCACCCCGGTCGCGTTGGTCAGGTTCATCGTGCAGATCAACGGCAACCAGCCGCCGCTGGAGGAACAGAAGGTCGCGACCGACGCCTGGGGGCTGACGTTGGGCTGGTCGGCGAAGGCATACACGGTGCCCGATGAACCCAGGCTCATGGTGATCACGCCGGGGGCGATATTGCCGGTGCCGATGGCGCCCATCATGTTGTCGCCGCCGCCGCTGGACACGATGGCGTCGGGGTTGATGCCCAGGCGTTCGGCGATGGCCGGCAGGATCGTGCCGACGGCTTGGTCGGCTTCGATCAGCGTCGGCAAGGCTGCCTGCAGGCGGCCGCTGGGGTCGATGTGCTGGAGCAGCGCCACGTCCCAGGTACGGCTGCGCACGTTGAAGTAGCCGGTGCCCGAGGCATCGCCGTATTCCGCGACGGCGCGGCCGGTGAGCCAGTAGTTGAGGTAGTCGTGGGGCAGCAGGATATGCGCGATGCGCGCGAACACCTCGGGGTGCTGCTCGCGGGTCCACAGCAGTTTGGACACGGTGTAACCCGGCGCGATCGCGACGCCGAGACGCTCCAGCGAAGCGCTTTCGCCCCCCAGGTATTGCAACAGGCGCTCGTTTTCGGCGGCGGTTTCGGTGTCGCACCACAGCTTGGCCGGGCGCAGCACCTGGCCGCTGTCATCGAGCAACACCAGGCCGTGTTGCTGGCCGGACACGCCGATGCCGAGGATATCCTGGCCGTCCACGCCGGCCTGTTGCAGGGCGCGGTGGGTGGCTTCGGTAAAGGCGTCCAGCCACTCCTGGGTGTGCTGCTCGCGCCGGCCGTTGGCGCCGCTGATCAGTGTGTGTGCCGCGGCGCCCAGGCCCAGCACCTTGCCGCTGGAGGCGTCGAGGACGATGGCTTTGGTGCCTTGGGTGCCGCAGTCGATGCCGAGGAACAGGTTTTGCTGGGTCATGAGGGTTTGCTCAGCATTGTTGTTGGATTGTAAATGCGCTTCAAATGTGGAAGGGGGGCTTGTCCCTGATGGCGGTGTTTCAGTGTAAATGTTCTTTACTGACCCACCGCTATCGGGGGCAAGCCCCCTCCCACAGGTTTAAACCGGTTTCTTCAGGAGTTGCTGCAGTGTTTTTGTGACGCCGTTGTCGCGCAGGCTCGCATAGCACCGCTCGAACGCTGCCACAAACTCAGCCGACTTGGGAATAGCTGTGCCGAAAATCTCCTCCACGCCGAGCAGGCGCTGACTGATCCGCGCATCGTCACTCACCAGTCCCTGGCAAAACTCGGCACGCGGGTCGGGAATTTTGTAGGCCGCGCCAGTCTCGTCGACACCCTTGAGGTACAACGCCCACGCGGCCACCACCAACGCTGCGCGCTCGGTCTCACGCCCATCGGCAATCAGGCGATTGATCGTTGGCACGGTGAACTTGGGAAACTTCGACGAGCCATCGGAACACACGCGCTCCAACTGGTCGGCAATCGCCTGGTTGGAGAAGCGATCGACCAGGGTCTGCTTGTACTGCGTGAGGTCGATGCCCGGCACCGGCGCCAGGTTCGGCGTGACGTCCAGGTCCATGTAGGCGCGCATGTACGCGACGAACAACGGGTCATTCATGGTCTCGTGAACGAACCGATACCCCTTGAGAAACCCCAGGTAAGTCAGGGCCAGGTGGCTGCCGTTGAGCAGGCCGATCTTCATTTCTTCATAGGGCGTGACGTCATCGGTGAACTGCACGCCGACCTTTTCCCAGGCCGGGCGGCCGTTGACGAAGCGGTCTTCCAGCACCCATTGCACAAACGGCTCGCACACCACCGGCCAGGCATCGTCGATGCCGTGCTCATCGTGCAATTGCAGGCGATGCGCGGTACTGGTCATCGGCGTGATGCGGTCGACCATGGCGTTCGGGAACGTCACGTTGGCCTGGATCCAGTCATGCAGTTCGGCGTCGTGCAGGGCGGCGAAGGCCAGCAGGGCCTTGCGCGTGACGGCGCCGTTGTGCGGCAGGTTATCGCAGGACATCACGGTAAATGCCGGCGTGCCGGCGGCGCGACGTTGGGTCAGTGCGGCGCAGATAAAGCCGAACACGGTTTTCGGCGCCTGCGGGTGTGCCAGGTCGTGCTGGATCTGCGGCAGGTGGGCCATGAACTCGCCGTTGCTGTCGTCGATGCAGTAGCCGCCTTCGGTGATGGTCAGCGAGACGATGCGGATGTGCGGGCTGGCCAGTTTGTCGATCAGCCCCTGGGCGCTGTCCTCGGCCAGCAGCATGTCGCTGATCGAGCCGATCACGCGCACTTCGGTGTCGTCGCTGTCGCCCAGTTCATACAGGGTGAACAGGTAGTCCTGGCCGGCCAGGTCGTCGCGGGCCTTGCGGTCCTCGCTGCGCAGGCCGATGCCGCAAATGCTCCAGTCCAGGCCCTCGCCGGTATTCATCAGCGCATCGGTGTAATACGCCTGGTGCGCGCGGTGGAAACCGCCGACGCCGATATGGGCGATGCCCTGGCGGGTATCGGCAATGGCGTAGGTCGGGATTTTCACTTCCGGCGCCAATTGGGTGAGGTTGTGTTTATTCAGTTTCATCATAACTCTCGCGAAATCAGGCGGCGGCGCGCAGTGGGCGGGTGACGGCCACGCCGTCGGTGTCGAACAGGTGGCAGTGCGCCGGGTCCAGGTGCAGGTGCAGCGTCTCGCCATACTGGCTGGCCATGTCGCCGCGAATCCGCATGGTCAGCGGCTCGCCGTTGGCGGTGATGACGTGGCAGAAGGTGTCGCTGCCCAGGCGCTCGCCGACGTCGGCGGTGACGGTCAGGCCGGCCTGGCCCGGCGCGGCGATCTCCAGGTGTTCCGGGCGAATGCCCAGGGTCACCGCGCTGCCCACGCTCAAGGTGGCGCCGCTCAGCGGCAGGCTGATCAAGCTGCCGGCGTCCAGTTGCACGTCGCAGCCCTGGCCCTCGACCCGCGTGACCTTGCCCTTGAGGAAGCCCATTTTCGGCGTGCCGAGAAAGCCCGCGACAAACAGGTTGGCCGGCTGGTGATACAGCTCCAGTGGCGAGCCGACCTGCTCGATGCGGCCGCTGTTGAGCACCACCACTTTGTCGGCCAGGGTCATGGCTTCGACCTGGTCGTGGGTCACGTAGATCATGGTTGCTTGCAGCTCTTTATGCAGGCGCGCCAGTTCCAGGCGCATCTGCACGCGCAGCGCAGCGTCGAGGTTGGACAGCGGTTCGTCGAACAGGAAGATCTTCGGGTTGCGCACAATCGCCCGGCCGATCGCCACGCGCTGGCGTTGGCCGCCGGACAGCTGCTTGGGCTTGCGCTCCAGCAGTGGGCCCAGTTCGAGGATGCGCGCCGCTTCGCTGACTTTGCTCTCTACCAGCTTTTTGTCGACGCCGGCCAGGTCGAGGGCAAACGACATGTTCTTGCGCACGCTCATGTGCGGGTACAGCGCGTAGGTCTGGAACACCATCGCCAGGTCGCGCTTGGCCGGGGTGACTTCGGTGATGTCGCGGCCATCGAGCTCAATGGTGCCTTCGCTGACTTCTTCCAGGCCGGCGATCAGCCGCAGCAGCGTGGATTTACCGCAACCCGACGGGCCGACGAAGACCACGAACTCCTTGTCGTTCACTTCCAGGTCGATGCCCTTGATGATGGAAAAGCCTTCGAAGCCTTTTTGCAGATTCTTGATTTTCAGGTTGGCCATGGGATGGGCCTCCGCTTCTGAATTCGTTTTTGTTAGAGAGAAGTCGTTATTTCACGGCGCCGAAGGACAACCCGCGCACCAGCTGTTTCTGGCTGATCCAGCCAAAAATCAGGATCGGCGCGCAGGCCAGGGTCGACACGGCCGACAATTTGGCCCAGAACAAGCCTTCGGGACTGGAGTAGGAGGCGATCAGCGCGGTCAGCGGCGCGGCAGTCGACGAGGTCAGGTTCAGCGACCAGAACGCCTCGTTCCAGCACAGGATCAGCGACAGCAGCACCGTGGACGCCAGCCCGCCCTTGGCGATCGGCAGCAGCACGCGGACCATCTCCTGCCACAGGGTGGCGCCGTCCAGGCGGGCGGCTTCGAGGATGTCTTTGGGGATGTCCTTGAAGTAGGTGTAAACCATCCACACCACGATCGGCAGGTTGATCAGGGTGTAGATGATGATCAGCGCGATACGCGTATCCAGCAGGCCAAAGCTCTTGGCCAGCAGGTAGATCGGCATCAATACGCCCACCGGTGGCAGCATCTTGGTCGACAGCATCCACAGCAGGGTGCCCTTGGTGCGTTGGGTCTCGTAGAACGCCATGGAGTAGGCCGCCGGCACCGAGATCAGCAGGCACAAGGCGGTGGCGCTGAACGAAATCAGCACCGAGTTCCACGCGTAGCTGAAGTAGTTGCTGCGTTCGTTGATGTGCAGGTAGTTCTCCAGCGTCGGCGTGAAGATGAACTGCGGCGGCGTGGCGAACGCGTCGATCTCGGTCTTGAAGCTGGTCAGCACCATCCAGAAGATCGGGAAGAAGATCAGGATCGCGATGGCCCAGGCCAGGGTGCCGAGCAGCAGGCTTTGCAGGCGGCGGGATTGTTGAAGCGTCATGGCGCGGCCCTCAAGGCTTGTCAGTCAGGTTTTTGCCGATCATCCGCACCAGGATGATCGCCGCGATGTTGGCGATGACCACGGCAATCAAGCCGCCGGCCGAGGCCATGCCCACATCGAACTGCACCAGCGCCTGGTTGTAGATCAGGTAGGCGAGGTTGGTCGAGGCGTAGCCGGGGCCGCCGTTGGTGGTGGTGAAGATTTCGGCGAACACCGAGAGCAGGAAGATCGTTTCGATCATCACCACCACGGCAATCGGGCGCGCCAGGTGGGGCAGGGTCAGGTGCCAGAAGATCGCGATGGCGCCGGCGCCGTCCAGGCGTGCGGCTTCCTTTTGTTCCTGGTCGAGGGACTGCATGGCGGTCATCAGCAGCAGGATCGCGAAGGGCAGCCATTGCCACGAGACGATGATGATGATCGACAGCAGTGGGTAATGCGCCAGCCAATCCACCGGCTGCGCGCCGAACAGCTTCCACACGGCGGCGAGAATCCCCGACACCGGGTGGAAAATCAGGTTCTTCCAGATCAGCGCACCGACGGTGGGCATGATGAAGAACGGCGAGATCAACAACACCCGCACCAGGCCGCGGCCGAAGAACTCACTGGCCTCCAGCAGGGCGCTGATCAATACGCCGAACACCACGCTGATCAGCAGCACGCTGCCCACCAGCAACAGGGTATTGGTGGCGCCGGGCAGGAAGCCCGAATCGGTGATGAAGTAGGTGAAGTTCTCCAGCCCCACGAACTGGTTTTCGCCGGGGTAGAGCAGGTTGTAGCGGATCAGCGAAAAGTACAGGGTCATGCCCAGCGGCACGATCATCCACAGTAGCAGCAAGGCTACCGAGGGGCTGACGAGAAACCAGCCGGGGTTGGCCAGGCGGCTTTTGCGTGTTGTATTCATGGTGATCAAGACCGATTAGAGGCAGGTGCGCAAAACTCCTGTAGGAGCGAGCTTGCTCGCGAAGGTATTTCAGGCGCATGTCGGCGTCGGATGTACCTTTTTCGCGAGCAAGCTCGCTCCTACAGAATCGGGGGTTACTTGGGATAACCGGCCCGCTTCATTTCACGCTCGGTGGTGGTCTGCGCGGCGCTCAAGGCTTGATCCACGGTTTGCTGACCGGTCAGCGCACCCGAGAAGAACTTGCCGACCTGGGTACCGATCGCCTGGAACTCAGGAATGGTCACCAGTTGGATACCGATATACGGCACCGGCTTGAGCGTCGGTTGGGTCGGGTCGGCGACTTTCAGCGATTCCAGGGTGACCTTGGCGAACGGCGCGGCCTGCATGTACGCGTCGCTGTAGGTCGACTTGCGCGTCCCTGGTGGGACGTTGGCGATGCCGTCGGTCTTGGCAACCAGGGCGCCGTATTCCTTGGAAGTCGCCCAACTGGTGAACAGCTTGGCGGCGTCCTTGGCTTTGGAGCTGGTCGGGATCGCCAGGCTCCAGGAGTACAGCCACGAGGTGCCTTTGTCAGTCTTCTCGTGGGGGGCGAAGGTGAAGCCGACGTGGTCCGCCACCTTGCTTTGGGTCTTGTCGGTGACGAACGAGCCGGCCACGCTGGCGTCGACCCAGATCGCGCACTTGCCGCTGTTGAACAGGGCGAGGTTTTCGTTGAAACCGTTGCTCGAAGCGCCCGGCGGGCCGGATTTCTTCATGTTGTCGACGTAGAAGTTCAGCGCGTCCTTCCATTCGGGGCCATTGAATTCAGGCTGCCATTTTTCGTCGAACCAGCGCGCGCCATAGCCGTTGGCCAGGGTGGTGATCAGCGCCATGTTTTCACCCCAACCGGCTTTGCCGCGCAGGCACAGGCCGTATTGTTCTTTGGTTTTGTCGGTGAGTTTTGCCGCGTATTCACCGATCTGCGTCCAGGTCGGGTGCTCGGGCATGCTCAGCCCGGCGTCCTTGAACAGGTCGGTGCGGTAATAGGTGATCGAACTTTCGGCATAGAACGGTAGGGCGTACAACGAACCCTTGACGGACAAACCGTCACGCACGGAAGGGAACACATCGTCGAGGTCGTAGGACGCCGGCAGGTCCTTCATCGGTTCCAGCCAGCCCTTGGCGCCCCAGAGTGCGGCTTCGTACATGCCGATGGTCAACACGTCGAACTGCCCGCCCTGGGTGGCGATGTCGGTGGTCAAGCGTTGGCGCAGGACGTTTTCTTCGAGCACCACCCAATTCAACTTGATGTCCGGGTGCTCGGCCTCGAAGGTCTTCGAGAGCTTTTGCATGCGGATCATGTCGCTGTTGTTGACGGTGGCAATGGTCAGGGTTTGCGCGCCAAGGCTGACGGCGCTGAGGGTCATGCATGCCGTCATGCAAGAACAGGCAAGCAGTGTTTTTGCTGTGAACTTCATCGCGCACTCCTTTTCTGCGCCCAGGGGCTGCAGAAGGACAGTTATTGTTGTTGTGTCTTCCCACGCGGAGCCAGGAAGAGTGTGCGTTGATTACAGCCCTCAAATGGGGGGTGTGACAAATCCTTGGGCGCACTGGGACTGATACTTTTTTGTACTCGCTCACCAAAAGCCGAAACGATTAAGCCAGGTTCTGTTCGGTGAGCCGCTGCACCGCCAGGCGCCGGTAGTGGGAAGGCGTCATGCCTTTAAGTTGCTGGAAGCGGCGATTGAAGTTGGAAATGTTGTTGAACCCCGACTCGAAGCACACATCGGTGACGGCCTTGTCGCCATCGGCCAGCAGTTCGCAGGATTTGCTGATGCGCAGGCGATTGACGAATTCGATAAACGTGCGCCCGGTGGCCTGCTTGAACACCCGCGAGAAATACGTCGGTTTCATCCCCAGGTAGTCGGCCACTTCCTCCAGTGACAACTCCCGTGCGTAATGCGCAAAGATGTAGTCCACCGCCCGGTTGGTGCGGTCGATGCTGTGTTCGTCGGCCAGTTGCGGCGTGGTCACGCCGGACAGCAGTTGGTAGTCCTCACACGCGCTCAACACGTCCAGCAGGATAAAGAAGTGCCCCAGGCGCGCCATGCCCTGGGCGTCCTCGATGCGTTGCATGAGTGTCATGGCCTGGGCGATGGTCTTCTTGCAGCGAAACTCGATGCCGGACTGCGCCCGCTCCAGTAGCGGCGCGAGGGTCTTGAGCTCAGTAAAAATGTGACTGCCGTTCTCAAGCAGCTCATCGGTGAAATTCACCAGCATGTCGCGCTTGGGCACTACTTCGTCTTCCTCGACCTGGCTGATCCAGTTGTGAGGCAGGTTGGGGCCGGTAAGGAACAGGCTTTCCGGGTAGAAGTTGCCGATGTAGTCGCCGATGAACACCTTGCCGGAACTGGCGACGATCAGGTGCAGCTCGTATTCCTTATGGAAATGCCAGCGCACCAACGGGCAAGGGAAACCGTGCTGGCGATAGATGATGGACAGACCGTTGTGATCGTCCATCAGCTCGTAGGAAGGGTCGGTGATTCGCGTTGCTCGGGTCATGCTGCCGTCGCTTTATTGTGGTTGCGCTCCGCAATAATGCCCCCTTGTGTGCTGTCGCTGCCAGCGGCAAGTTGGTTGGAGCATCCCTGAAGGCCGTTTTGGGTTATCGGCGACTTAATATATTTCACTGGCCTGTGCTATTAACAAAAGCGTTTACGAGCAGGCGTCGTGCTAATCGAGAGGGCATGGTCGCTAGGAGCAAAGAAGCGTTTTATCTGAAACAGAACACGAACAAGGAGTTGGTTATGATTCGTGATGCACTGCCCAAGGACGCGAAGAGCATTGCTGATGTTCATGTCAGTAGCTGGCAACACGCTTATGCGAATCTGATGCCGGCTGATTTTTTGGCCTCGCTGACTGCGACATTGCCAAAAAGGGAGGCTTATTGGGCTCAGGCAATCGAAAGCAAAGACTCTGACGTTTTAGTTTCAGAGGTGGATGGAAACGTTGTCGGTTGGATTTCAGTGGGCCGTTGCCGTGATGAAGACAAGCCCGCAGCGGAGTCGGGAGAGGTCATGGCTATCTATATTTTGGCAGCGTATTGGGGTAAAGGAATCGGTGCCAAATTGTGGGAGTCAGGTTTAAACCGTTTGTTTGATCAAGGTTATAAAAATATTACCTTATGGGTTTTATCTGCAAACGAAAGAGCTGTTCGCTTTTATCAGGGGCTCGGCGGAAGAGAAGAGCCTGGCAGCCGTCGCACGCTGGTCCGTGGTGGCGTGTCGCTGGATGAGGTGAGGTATGTTTGGGGACGTTAAGGTTTAGGGCTGCCCCGAGTGACGTGCCGCGCAGCGGCGGCACGTCGAAGTTACGATATTCACGCTTCCCGATGCGCTAAAGGTTACGGTTTTTTGCCTCGATCCACTGCGACATGTATTGCGTACTTTTGTGGGCATGGTGGCGCAGCATGCTACCGGTGAAATTATTTCGGCGGTGGGCGGCGAGGTCGTTGCGGCACTGCTCCAGGCATTCCACCAACGCGGGGCCGTGGATGTTTTGGTCATACCGGCGGGCCAGGAGTTGGCGCCCGTGCTCCTGGGCCTGGGTCCAGCGTTCGCGGTCTTGGTAAAGGCTCACGGCGGCATCGGCCAACGCCATGGCGCTGTGGGCGATTGCCCCCGGCCACGGTTGCTCGTCGCCCATGGCTTCGGCGCCGACCGGTGTGGTGATATTCGGCGTGCCGCAGAGCATGGCATCCACCAGCTTGCCCTTGATCCCCGCACCGAAGCGCAACGGCGCCAGGCAGATGCGCGCCGCTGTCATCACTTGCAGGGCATCCTCGGCCCAGTTCATCACATGAAACCCCTGGGCCGCGTTGTGTAGGGCCGTCGCCTTGGGCGGGGTGTAGGCACCATAGATATGCAACTGGGCGCCTGGCAGTTGCTGGCGGATCAACGGCCACAGACTGTTCTTCATCCAGAGCACGGCATCCCAGTTCGGCGCGTGACGGAAGTTGCCGATGCTGAGGAAGTGCGCGCGCTCGTCAAAGGGGGCGAATGCTTCGGTTGGCGGCTCGAGCATCAATGGGCACCAGTGGAGCAGGGCGGCGGGCACCTTGAAGTGTTCGGTGAGCAGGCGGATTTCCACGTCGGAGATCATCAGGCTGATGTCGCAGCGATAGATGGCCGCGATCTCGCGCTTGGCCAGGTCAGTGTCGGCCATGCGCTGGAACTCGTCTTCCAGGCCCGGTGCGAACAAGGCGCTGAAGTCATCGTTGCCCGGTTGCGCCTTGAGGTCGTCCTTGAGCCGCTGCTGGCGTGCGTCGCGCAGGCTTTGCAGGTCGGAGGTTTCCAGCACCCGCAACGCTGCGGGGCAGTGCTTCTCGACGCGCCAGCCGAACTGTTCTTCCATCATGAAGCGGTCGAACAGCACGATGTCCGGGGCCAGTTCGCGGATAAAGTCGTCGAAACTGCTGTTATTGAGTTCGATGGCGCACTCGGTGATACCGAGTGCCGGCAGGTCGGCTTTGTGCTCGCCGATGGTCGCTGGGCTGCTGAAGGTAATATCCCAACCTTGTGTAAGAAAAGTTTCGAGAATCTGCATCATATGCCCGCCGGCGGCCGAGGAGCGCGGTTCCGGCCAGACATAACCAATGACCAGGACTTTGGTGGCGGGCTGATTCATCAACAACAGATTCCTTGAGCGGGGACGAAAACCGCGCAATTAAACCACAACCGCCCGCGTGCCCGGCGAGACATGACAATTTGTGTCTGGCGGTAGGTCGCCACGGCACTTTGTGGTTAACTTCCGCCTCTCGAATTCGTTTAACCAAACCCAGCATAAGGATTCCGTTCATGGCTCAAGTCACCCTTCGTGGTAACCCCGTCCAAGTTGAAGGCGAACTGCCGCAAACCGGCTCCAAGGCGCCAGACTTCACCCTGACCGCCGGCGATCTGTCGGACGTGACCCTGGCCACCTTCGCCGGCAAGCGCAAAGTGCTGAACATCTTCCCAAGCGTCGACACCCCGACCTGTGCCACGTCGGTACGCACGTTCAACGCCCAGGCCGACAAAGTGGCCAACACCGTGGTGCTGTGCATCTCCTCTGACCTGCCGTTTGCCCAGAAGCGTTTTTGCGGCACCGAAGGCCTGGACAACGTGCAGAGCCTGTCGGACTTCCGCAACGCTGATTTCGCCGTTGACTACGGCGTTTCGATTGCTGACGGCCCGCTCCGGGCTCTGACCGCCCGTGCCGTCGTTGTGCTGGATGAAAACGACAATGTACTGCACAGCGAACTGGTCCCTGAAATCGGCCAAGAGCCAAACTACGAAGCAGCCCTGGCTGTTTTGAAGTAACTGTTTCTGCGCATTACTGTCGTTATGCAGTAACACTGCGCGGTACATAATTGCGGCCTGGCCTAGTCCAGGCCGTTTTTATTTGCTGGTCAGATGTTTAGCGAAATAGCCGGTGGACTAAGCTCAAAAGTTAAAAGTTGTAAGCCCAAGGTAAATAGCCGGTAAAGGCGCTTTTCTTAACGCGCCCCAGTGCTTATCTTTCAGCCTCCCAAAGAAGAAGCCCTCGCGCCCAATGGTTGATCACTCCATGCAATCCTCCCCCCGCAACTCCCGTCGCTGGCTGTTCGGCCTGCTCGTGCTGCTGGTTATCGCCGGCCTGTGCTGGAAATTCTGGCCCACCGGCGCGCCCCATCCAGAAGCGCCAGCCGGCCGCACCGGTAAAACGGGCATGGCGCGCCCTGGTTTCGGCGGCTCCACCGGCCCGGTGCCGGTGCGCGTGGCGCCGGCGGTGCTGGGGGAGTTCCCGGTGTACTACAAGGCACTGGGGACGGTCACCGCGCTCAACACTATTAATGTACGCAGTCGGGTGGGCGGCGAGTTGGTGAAGATCGCCTTTGAAGAAGGGCAGATGGTCAAGGCCGGCGACTTGCTGGCGGAAATCGACCCGCGCAGTTACCAGAACGCCTTGCTCCAGGCCCAGGGCACGCTGATGCAGAACCAGGCCCAATTGAAAAACGCCCAGGTCGATGTCGAGCGTTATCGCGGCTTGTATGCCCAGGACAGTATCGCCAAGCAAACCCTGGACACCGCCGAAGCGCTGGTCCTGCAATACCAGGGCACGGTCAAGACCAACCAGGGCGCGGTCGACGACGCCAAGCTCAACCTCGAATTCACCAAGATCCGCGCGCCGATCACCGGGCGCGTCGGCCTGCGTCAGCTCGACGTCGGTAACCTGGTGGCCGCCAACGACACCACGGCGCTGGCGGTGATCACTCAGACCCAGCCGATCAGCGTGGCCTTCACTCTGCCGGAGAACAGCCTGGAAACCGTGCTCGCCCGTTACCACGCCGGCAACAAGCTGCCGGTGGAAGCCTGGGACCGCGGCGACGCCAAGCGCCAAGCCACCGGCGTGCTGCAGAGCCTGGATAACCAGATCGACGTCACCACCGGCACCTTGAAGTTCAAGGCGCGCTTCGATAACAAAGACCAGGCGCTGTTCCCCAATCAGTTCGTCAACGTGCATCTGCTCGCCGACACCCTGCACAACGTCGTACTGGCACCGTCCGCCGCCATCCAGTTCGGCAACGCCGGCACCTTTGTCTACAAGCTCGACGGCGACAAGAAGGTCAAGGTCCAGCCCCTGGTGGTCGGCGATAGCGACGGCGACAATACCGTGATCAAGCAAGGCCTGGTCGCCGGCGATCGCGTGGTGCTGGAAGGCACCGACCGCCTGAAGGACGGCAGTGAAGTCGAAGTGGTCAACGACAGCAGCCAAGTCCCGACCACGCCGACCGAGCACCTGCAAGGCAAGCCCGCGGCCAAAGGGGAGACCGGCGCTGACGCCGGCAAGGCGCAAAAGGTCGGTTCATGAACCTGTCGCGGCTGTTTATCCTTCGCCCGGTCGCTACCACGCTGAGCATGCTGGCGATTGTCCTGGCAGGGATCATCTCGTACCGCTTGTTGCCGGTCTCGGCCTTGCCCCAGGTGGACTACCCGACCATCCGGGTGATGACCCTGTACCCCGGCGCCAGCCCGGATGTGATGACCAGCGCAGTCACCGCGCCCCTGGAGCGCCAGTTCGGGCAAATGCCCGGCTTGACCCAGATGGCCTCCACCAGCTCCGGCGGGGCCTCGGTGCTGACCCTGCGCTTCAACCTCGACATCAATATGGATGTCGCCGAGCAACAGGTGCAGGCCGCGATCAACGCCGCGACCAACCTGCTGCCCAAGGACTTGCCGGCGCCGCCGGTGTACAATAAGGTCAACCCGGCGGATACCCCGGTGCTGACCCTGGCGATTACCTCCAAGACCATGCTGCTGCCCAAGCTCAATGACCTGGTCGACACACGCATGGCGCAAAAGATCGCGCAGATCAGCGGTGTCGGCATGGTCAGCATTGCCGGTGGCCAGCGCCAGGCCGTGCGTATCAAGGTCAACCCCGAGGCCCTGGCGGCCAACGGCTTGAACCTGTCGGATGTACGCACGCTGATTACCGCGTCCAACGTCAACCAGCCCAAGGGCAACTTCGACGGGCCGACCCGCGTGTCGATGCTCGACGCCAACGACCAACTGGTGTCGCCGCAGCAATACGCCGAATTGATCCTGGCCTACAAAAATGGCGCGCCGCTGCGTCTGAAGGACGTTGCGCAGATCGTCGACGGCGCCGAAAACGAACGCCTCGCCGCCTGGGCCAACGAAAACCAGGCCGTGCTGCTGAATATCCAGCGCCAACCCGGTGCCAACGTGATCGAGGTAGTCGACCGTATCAAGGCCCTGCTGCCGAGCATCACCGATAACCTGCCGGCCGGCCTGGATGTGACGGTGCTGACCGACCGTACCCAGACCATCCGCGCCTCGGTCACCGACGTGCAGCACGAATTGCTGATCGCGATTGCCCTGGTGGTGATGGTGACCTTCCTGTTCCTGCGCCGCGTCAGCGCGACGATCATCCCGTCGATCGCTGTGCCACTGTCACTGGTGGGCACCTTTGGCGTGATGTACCTGGCGGGTTTCTCGATCAACAACCTGACGCTGATGGCCCTGACCATCGCCACCGGCTTCGTGGTCGACGATGCGATCGTGATGCTGGAGAACATCTCGCGTTATATCGAGGAAGGTGAAACCCCGCTGGCCGCCGCGCTCAAGGGCGCCAAACAGATCGGCTTCACCCTGATTTCCCTGACCCTGTCGCTGATCGCCGTATTGATTCCGTTGCTGTTCATGGGCGATGTGGTCGGGCGCCTGTTCCGCGAGTTCGCCATCACCCTGGCGGTGGCAATCCTGATTTCCCTGGTGGTGTCCCTGACCCTGACGCCGATGATGTGCGCGCGCCTGCTCAAGCGTGAGCCCGAGGAAGCAGAACAGAGCCGTTTCTACAAGGCCAGCGGCGCCTGGATCGATTGGTTGATCGCGGCCTACGGGCGCAAGTTGCAGTGGGTGCTCAAGCACCAGCCGCTGACGTTGCTGGTGGCCATCGCCACCCTGGGCCTCACCGTGGTGCTGTACCTGGTGGTGCCCAAGGGCTTTTTCCCGGTGCAGGACACCGGGGTGATCCAGGGCATTTCCGAAGCGCCGCAGTCGATTTCTTTCGCAGCCATGAGCCAGCGCCAGCAGGAGTTGGCGAAGATCATCCTGGCCGACCCGGCGGTGGAAAGCCTGTCGTCCTACATCGGTGTGGATGGCGACAACGCCACCCTCAACAGCGGTCGCTTGCTGATCAACCTCAAGGCCCATGGGCAGCGGAACTTGAGCGCGGCCCAGGTGATCACCCGCCTGCAGCCGCAAATCGACAAACTGGTGGGCATCCGCCTGTACATGCAGCCGGTGCAGGATCTGACCATCGAAGACCGCGTCAGCCGCACCCAGTACCAGTTCAGCATGTCGTCACCCGATGCCGAACTGCTGGCGTTGTGGAGTGAAAAGCTGGTCCATGCCTTGAGCCAGTTGCCGCAGCTCACCGACGTCGCCAGCGACCTGCAGGACAAGGGCCTGCAGGTGTACCTGGTGATCGACCGCGATGCGGCCTCGCGCCTGGGCGTCAACGTGTCGACCATCACCGATGCGCTGTACGACGCCTTCGGTCAGCGGCAGATTTCCACCATCTACACCCAGGCCAGCCAATACCGCGTGGTGTTGCAGGCCCAGTCGGGCGAGACCCTGGGGCCGGATGCGCTGAACCAGATCCACGTCAAGACCACCGACGGCGGCCAGGTGCGGCTGTCGAGCCTGGCCCATGTGGAACAGCGCCAGGCGCAGTTGGCGATTGCCCATATCGGCCAGTTCCCGGCGGTGATGATGTCGTTCAACCTGGCCCCTGGCGTCGCACTGGGCAAGGGCGTGGAGTTGATCAACCAGACCCAGAAAGATATCGGCATGCCGGTCGGCGTGCAGACCCAGTTCCAGGGCGCGGCCCAGGCGTTCGAAGCCTCGCTGTCGAGCACCTTGCTGCTGATCCTGGCGGCGGTGGTCACCATGTACATCGTGCTCGGCGTGCTCTACGAGAGCTACATCCACCCGGTCACCATCCTCTCGACCCTGCCTTCGGCGGCGGTGGGGGCGTTGCTGGCGTTGCTGCTCAGCGGCAATGACCTGGGCATGATCGCGATCATCGGCATCATTTTGCTGATCGGTATCGTCAAGAAGAACGCGATCATGATGATCGACTTCGCCCTCGACGCCGAACGCAACCAGGGCCTTGACCCGCAGACCGCGATCTATCAGGCGGCGCTGTTGCGCTTCCGGCCGATCCTGATGACCACCCTGGCCGCGCTGTTCGGCGCGGTGCCGTTGATGCTGGCCACCGGTTCCGGTGCGGAGCTGCGTCAACCCCTGGGCCTGGTGATGGTCGGCGGTTTGCTGGTGAGCCAGGTATTGACCTTGTTCACCACGCCGGTGATCTACCTGTACTTCGATCGCCTGGGGCGGCGCTGGCGCAAAGAGCCGCAACGCCTGGAGCCGGTTGAGTCATGAACCTGTCCGGACCTTTCATTCGCCGCCCGGTCGCGACCATGCTGTTGAGCCTGGCGATCATGTTGCTGGGCGGTGTCAGCTTCAATCTGCTGCCGGTGTCGCCGCTGCCGCAGATCGACTTCCCGGTGATCGTGGTGTCGGCCAGCCTGCCCGGCGCCAGCCCCGAGGTGATGGCGTCCACCGTGGCCACGCCGCTGGAGCGCTCGTTCGGCGCGATTGCCGGTATTACCACCATGAGCAGTTCGTCGAGCCAGGGTTCGACCCGGGTGATCCTGGCGTTCGATTCCGACCGTGATATCAACGGCGCGGCGCGGGAAGTGCAGGCGGCGATCAACGCTTCGCGCAACCTGCTGCCCAGCGGTATGCGCAGCATGCCGACCTACAAGAAGATCAACCCGTCGCAGGCGCCGATCATGGTGCTGTCGCTGACCTCGGACGTATTGCAGAAGGGCCAGCTGTACGACCTGGCGTCGACCATCCTGTCGCAAAGCCTGTCCCAGGTGCCGGGCGTGGGTGAAGTGCAGGTCGGCGGCAGTTCCCTGCCGGCGGTGCGGATCGAACTCGAACCCAAGGCCCTCGACCAGTACGGCGTGGCCCTCGACGATGTGCGCAACACCATCGCCAACGCCAACCAGCGTCGGCCCAAGGGTTCCCTGGAAGACGCCGAGCGCAACTGGCAGATCCAGGCCAACGACCAGCTGGAAAAAGCCAAGGACTATGAACCGCTGCTGATCCGCTACCAGAACGGCGCGGCCCTGCGCCTGGGCGATGTGGCGAAGATCAGCGACGGTGTGGAAGACCGCTACAACAGCGGCTTCTTCAACAACGACTCGGCCGTGCTGCTGGTGATCAACCGCCAGTCCGGTGCCAACATCATCGAGACCGTCCGGCAGATCAAGGCGCAGTTGCCGGCATTGCAGGCGGTGCTGCCGTCCAGCGTCAAGCTGAGCCTGGCGATGGATCGCTCGCCGGTGATCACCGCCACCCTGCACGAGGCCGAGATGACCTTGCTGATTGCCGTAGGGCTGGTGATCCTGGTGGTCTACCTGTTCCTCGGTAACTTCCGTGCGTCGCTGATTCCAACCCTGGCGGTGCCGGTGTCGCTGGTCGGCACCTTCGCGGTGATGTATCTGTTCGGTTTCTCGCTGAACAACTTCTCGCTGATGGCGCTGATCCTCGCCACCGGCCTGGTGGTGGACGATGCCATCGTGGTGCTGGAGAACATTTCCCGGCATATCGACGAGGGCGTGCCGCCGATGAAGGCGGCGTACCTGGGCGCCAAGGAAGTTGGCTTTACCTTGCTGTCGATGAACGTGTCGCTGGTGGCGGTGTTCCTGTCCATCCTGTTCATGGGCGGGATCGTCACCAGCCTGTTCCGTGAGTTTTCCATCACCTTGTCGGCGGCGATCATCGTGTCGCTGGTGGTCTCGCTGACCCTCACGCCGATGCTCTGCGCGCGTTGGCTCAAGCCTCATATCAAAGGCCAACTGACCGGTTTGCAGCGTTGGAGCCAGAAGGTCAACGACCGCATGGTCTCGGCCTACGCCACCAGCCTGGACTGGGTGCTGCGCCATCGGCGCCTGACCTTGCTCAGCCTGCTGATCACGGTGGGGGTGAATATCGCGCTGTATGTGGTGGTGCCGAAAACCTTCATGCCCCAGCAGGACACCGGGCAATTGATCGGCTTTGTGCGCGGCGACGATGGGCTGTCGTTCAGCGTGATGCAGCCGAAGATGGAGATTTTCCGCAAGGCCGTGTTGCAAGACCCGGCGGTGCTCAGCGTGGCCGGTTTCATCGGCGGCAACAGCGGCACCAACAACGCGGTGATGCTGGTTCGACTCAAGCCCATCAGCGAGCGCAAGGTCTCCGCCCAGGCGGTGATCGAGCGTCTGCGCAAGAACGTGCCACTGGTGCCGGGCGGGCGGCTGTTCCTGATGGCTGACCAGGACCTGCAATTCGGTGGCGGGCGTGACCAGACCAGTGCGCAGTATTCCTACATCCTGCAAAGCGGTGATCTGTCTGCGCTGCGCCTGTGGTACCCGAAGGTCGTGGCCGCACTGCGTGCGTTGCCCGAACTCACCGCCATCGACGCCCGCGAAGGCCGGGGCGCGGCCCAGGTGACGCTGGTCGTCGACCGCGACCAGGCCAAGCGCCTGGGTATCGACATGAACATGGTCACCGCGGTGCTGAACAACGCCTACAGCCAGCGGCAGATCTCCACGATCTATGACAGCCTCAACCAGTATCAGGTGGTGATGGAGGTCAACCCGAAATACGCCCAGGACCCGATCACCCTGAACCAGATGCAGGTGATCACCTCCACAGGCGCGCGGGTGCCGTTGTCGACCATTGCCCATTATGAGAGCAGCCTGGCGGACGACCGGGTCAGCCACGAAGGCCAGTTCGCCTCGGAAAACATCGCCTTCGACATAGCGCCCGGCGTGACGGTGGAGCAGGGCACTGCGGCCATCGAGCGGGCGATTGCCAAGGTGGGCTTGCCGGAGGACGTCATCGCCAAGATGGCCGGCACCGCCGATGCCTTCGCGGCGACCCAGAAGGGCCAGCCGTTCATGATCCTCGGCGCGCTGGTGGCGGTGTACCTGGTGTTGGGTATTCTGTATGAAAGTTATATCCACCCGCTGACGATCCTCTCGACCTTGCCGTCGGCCGGCGTCGGAGCCTTGCTCTCCATCTACCTGCTGGGCGGCGAGTTCAGCCTGATCTCCTTGCTCGGCTTGTTCCTGTTGATCGGGGTGGTGAAGAAAAACGCGATCCTGATGATCGACCTGGCGCTGCAACTGGAGCGCAATGATGGCCTGAGCCCGCTGGATTCGATTCGCAGCGCCTGCCTGTTGCGTCTGCGGCCGATCCTGATGACCACGCTGGCGGCGATTCTCGGTGCCTTGCCGTTGTTGCTCGGCAGGGCCGAAGGCGCGGAAATGCGCCAGCCCCTGGGCCTGACCATTATCGGCGGGCTGGTCTTCAGCCAGATCCTGACCCTTTACACCACCCCGGTGGTTTACCTTTATCTCGACCGCGCGCGCCATCGTTTCAACGCTTGGCGCGGCGTGCGTACCGATGCTGCCCTGGACACTGCGCTATGACCGATTCAATTTTCGCCACATTGGCCATGCCCCGTGGTTCCCGCGTCGCCAGCCTGGTGCTCTGCGGGGTGTTGCTCAGCGCTTGCGCCGTCGGCCCCGACTACACGCGCCCGGAGGTCATCGAGCCGGCGCAGTTCAAGCAAGCCCAGGGCTGGCGCCAGGCTACGCCGAGCGATGCGCTGGCCCGTGGCGCCTGGTGGGAGCTGTACGGCGACCGTCAGCTCAATGACCTCGTGGTCCGGCTGAACAACGCCAACCAGACCGTCGCCCAGGCCGAAGCGCGCTTCCGCCAGGCCCAGGCGCTGGTGCGCAGTTCCCGTGGGGCGTTTTACCCGACGGTGGACCTGAGCGTCGGGAAAACCCGCGCCAGCCAGGGCACCGGCAGCAGCAACGCCAGCCTCAGCAGTTCCAGCAGCGGCATCCGCGACACCCTCAACGCGCAGTTGGGCGTGAGCTGGGAAGCCGATGTCTGGGGCAAGTTGCGCCGGGGCCTGGAAGCCAAAGAGGCCAGCGCCGAAGCCAGCTCGGCGGACCTGGCCGCGATGCGCTTGAGCCAGCAGTCGGAGTTGGTGCAAAGCTACCTGCAACTGCGCGTCATGGATGAGCAAACCCGGTTGCTGCAAGCCACGCTGGACACCTACCAGCGCTCCCTGCAGATGACCGAAAACCAATACCGCGCCGGCGTCTCCGGCAAGGAAGCCGTGGCCCAGGCGCAAACCCAGCTCAAGTCCACCCAGGCCAGCCTGATCGACCTGATCTGGCAGCGTGCCCAGCTGGAAAACGCCATCGCCGTGTTGATCGGCGAGGCGCCGGCCAACTTCAACCTGGCCGTGAGCAAGGACATTCCGGCCTTGCCGCAGATTCCGGTGAGCCTGCCGTCGCAATTGCTTGAACGGCGCCCGGACATCGCCTCGGCCGAACGCTCGGTGATCGCCGCCAACGCCAATATCGGCGTGGCCAAGGCCGCCTATTACCCGGACCTGAGCCTGAGCCTGGCTGGCGGTTATTCCAGCAGCACCTATTCAGACTGGATCAGCCTGCCGAACCGCTTCTGGTCGGTCGGGCCGAAACTGGCGATGACCCTGTTCGACGGCGGCCAGCGCTCGGCGGAAGTCGACCGCACCGTGGCCAGTTACGATGAAACCGTGGCCAAGTACCGCCAGACCGTGCTGGATGGTTTCCGCGAAGTGGAAAACTATATGGTCCAGCTCAAGGTGCTGGAAGACGAAGCCGTGGTCAGCAACGAAGCCCTGGAGGCCGCTCGCGAATCGCTGCGCCTGACCCAGAACCAATACAAAGCGGGGCTGATCGCTTACCTGGATGTGGTCACCGTGCAGGCAACGGCGCTGAGTAACGAACGCACCGTGCTGACCTTGCTGCAGACGCGATTGGTGGCCAGTGTGCAACTGATCGCCGCGTTGGGCGGTGGTTGGGATGGGCAGACTCAAGTGGCGGAAAAGGAGTGAAGTCCGGGCCTTTTTGAATGGGCAGATTGACCTCAAAATGCCGGTGCTGGTCCTATTATAATTAATCGCCTGTTCAATAATTATTCTCGCTACAATCCGCGGCTTTGCCACCCGGGGCGGGTGTTTACAACCCGTCGCTCTCGAGAAGTTCCATGCTCATCGGTAGTTATTCTCCCTCTCTGGTCGTGATCTCCCTGTTCGTCGCGGTGCTTGCTTCCTACACCGCGCTCGACCTCTCCGGTCGCATCGCCACGGCCAAGGGTCGCGCCATCTACTTGTGGATGCTGGGCGGGGCATTGGCCATGGGCGTGGGCGTGTGGTCCATGCACTTTATCGGCATGTTGGCGCTCAGGCTGCCGTTCGCCCTGGGTTTTGACCTGGACATTACCGCGTTGTCGCTGTTGATCGCGGTGTTGTCCTGCGGCTTTGCCTTGTGGCTGGTCAGCCAGCAGCGCCTGCCTATGTGGCAACTGGGGTTTGGCGCGCTGATCATGGGCGCCGGCATCAGCAGCATGCATTACACCGGCATGGCCGCGATGCGGATGCTGCCGGGCATCGATTACGACCCCGCGTTGTTTGGCGCCTCGTTGCTGATCGCGGTGGCTGCGTCTGGCGCGGCACTGTGGATCGCCTTCAATCTGCGGCGCAACACGCCTTATGTGCGTCTGGCGCGCGGTGGCGCCGCCGTGGTGATGGGCGTGGCCATCGTCGGCATGCACTACACCGGCATGGCGGCGGCGCGTTTTGCCGACGACAGTTTCTGCGGCGCCGCGCTGACCGGCTTGAGCGGCAAGGGCCTGGATAACCTGGTGTTGGTCACCAGCCTGGCCGTGCTGGTTATCGCGCTGCTCACGTCGTTGCTCGACGCGCGCCTGGAGGCGCGTACCGCGGTGCTGGCCGACTCGCTGACGTTGGCCAATCAGGAACTGACCCACCTGGCCCTGCACGACACCCTGACCGGCCTGCCCAATCGCACCCTGCTCGCCGACCGGATTCAGCAAGCCATGCAGGCGGTGAAAGAGCAGGGCGGTTGCCTGGCCCTGATGTTTATCGACCTGGACGGCTTCAAGCCGGTCAACGATGCCTTCGGCCATCACATGGGCGACCAGTTGTTGCGCGAAGTCAGCCAGCGCCTGCGTGAAGATCTGCGCAGCCAGGACACCCTGGCGCGTATCGGCGGTGATGAGTTTGTGCTGCTGGTGCAACTGACGCAGCCCAATGATGCCCTGGGCCTTGCCGAACGCCAGGTGGTGCTGATCAATCGCGCGTTCCAGGTGGCCGAACACGTGCTGAAAATTTCAGCCAGCGTCGGTATCGCGATGTTCCCGGGCAATGGCAGTACGCCCCAGGAACTGCTGATGAACGCCGACGCCGCGATGTACCACGCCAAGGGCATGGGCAAGAATGGCTACAGCTTCTTCGATGTGTCGATGAACTCTAACGCGCGCAAGCAACTGCAGTTGTTGCAGGACTTGCGCAACGCAGTCGAGCAGCAGCAGTTCCGCTTGTACTACCAGCCCAAGTTCGACGCCGTCAGCGGTGCCCCGATAGGCGCCGAAGCCTTGCTGCGCTGGGAGCATCCGCAAGAGGGCTTGTTGCTGCCGGCGGCCTTTATCGAGCTGGCGGAAAAGACCGGGCTGATCATTCCGATTGGCGAGTGGGTGCTTGACGAAGCCTGCCGTCAGATGCGCGTGTGGTACGCCCAGGGTTATGAAGACTGGCGAATCGCGGTGAACCTGTCGGCGTTGCAGTTTTGCCACGCCGGCCTGGTCAAGAGTGTCGCCACCGCGTTGGATCGCCACCAGTTGCCGGCCAACAGCCTGACGCTGGAGATTACCGAAACCACCGCCATGAGCGATGCCGATGCGAGCATGACGGTGTTGCAGCAGCTGTCGGAAATGGGGGTCGATCTGTCCATCGATGACTTCGGCACCGGCTATTCCAGCCTGATGTACCTCAAGCGCCTGCCGGCCAACGAACTGAAGATCGACCGTGGCTTTGTGCGAGACCTGGAACACGACGGCGACGACGCCGCCATTGTCTCGGCCATCGTCGCCCTGGGCCAGGCCCTTGGGCTGCGGATTGTCGCCGAAGGGGTGGAAACCGATGTCCAGCAGAGCTTCCTCACCCGCCTGGGGTGCAACGCGTTGCAGGGCTATTTGCTCGGGCATCCGTTACCGGCGGATGGCTTCATGGCCGACATCCTGCGGGCACAAGCAACGCTGGCGCCTGACAAGCAGCGTGCTTGACGGGTATTCTTGGGACCAACTCTAAACATTTGGTTGATTCAGGAGAGCGTAGACATGGACAAAGTCCTCATCATCACCGGGGGCGGTCGTGGGATTGGCGCCGCGACGGCATTGCTGGCGGCTCGCCAGGGCTATCGCATTTGCATCAACTTCCAGTCGGACGAAGAGGCCGCTCATCGCGTGCTCGACCAGGTCCGCGCGCTGGGTGCCCAGGCCATTGCGGTGCGCGCCGATGTGAGCATCGAGGATGAGGTGATCGCGCTGTTCCATCGTGTTGACAACGAGTTGGGGCGGGTGACGGCACTGGTCAACAATGCCGGCACCGTGGGGCATAAATCCCGTGTTGATGAAATGTCCGAGTTCCGCATCCTGAAGATCATGAAGACCAACGTGCTCGGCCCTATTCTGTGCGCCAAGCACGCGGTGCTGCGTATGTCGCCCCGGCATGGTGGGCAGGGCGGCAGCATCGTCAATGTGTCGTCGGTGGCGGCGCGCCTCGGTTCGCCGGGTGAATATGTCGACTACGCCGCCTCCAAGGGCGCGCTGGACAGCTTTACCATCGGGTTGGCGAAGGAAGTGGCGGGCGAGGGCATTCGTGTCAACGCGGTGCGCCCCGGCTATATCTACACCGACTTCCATGCCCTGAGCGGTGATCCGGACCGGGTCAGCAAGCTGGAGTCCGGGATTCCCATGGCCCGTGGCGGCCGGCCGGACGAGGTGGCGGAGGCGATTGTCTGGTTGTTGTCGGACAAGGCGTCCTATGCCACCGGGACGTTCGTCGACCTGGGCGGCGGTCGTTGAGGCCCTCGGCCTTCAGCTCGGCAGATGGCGCAGCACTTCATAGCCTTTAAAGGAAAACGCCTTGAGCCGGCTGGCTTCGGAGTTTTCCAGGGTGCCATAGCCGTCGTTGAAGAAACCGTCGATACGCCCGTTGCGGGCCTGGCTGCCGTGCAAGGTGTGGTCGTTGAGGTTATCGACAAAGCGCAGCACTTGTTCCAGGTTGTAGGCCGCGCCCGCCCGTGCATTGGCGTCTGTATTGGATAGGCCCCAGTCACCGACCTGCTGCTTGAGGTCGTCGCCGATCGCGTAACTGTCGCGGCCTTGCAGGAAGTGCGTCATGACCGGGCTCTGGTCGATGATCTGCTGTGCCGAGCGCAGGTCGCCGGCCGGTCGGTCCAGCGGAGCGTACATCTCGCGAACCTGCTTTTGTTCGACGGCACGCATGTAGTTGGGCGGGATGGGCAGGGGGGCAGGCCTTGGGGGGACAGAAACGCTCATAGGAAACCTCTGGTTCGAACCAGGAATAGTGAGTGTCCTGTGTGGTACGTGCGTCGATCTGGTTCCGCGTCAAAACGAGCGCACAATGCGTCCCAACGTCTCCATCGCTTTTTCCGATGCTTCCGACCACGGGCTGCCGTAGTTCAAGCGGATACAGTTCCTGAAACGCTGGGTTGCCGAAAAAATCGGCCCCGGCGCGATACTGATACCTTGCGCCAAGGCCATCTGGAATAACTTCAATGAATCCGTCTGCTCCGGCAATTCCAGCCAGAGGAAATACCCGCCGGCCGGCTGGCTGACCCGCGTCTGCGCCGGAAAATACCGGGCAATGGCCGCGAGCATGGCGCTTTGCTGTTCTTCCAGGGCGTAGCGCAATTTGCGCAAGTGCCGGTCATAGCCGCCATGTTGCAGGTAGTCGGCAATCGCCGCCTGGGCGGGCATCGACGGGCACAACGAGGTCATCAGCTTCAAACGCTCGACCTTCTGCGCATAGCGCCCGGCCGCCACCCAGCCAATGCGATAACCCGGTGCGAGGCTCTTGGCGAAGGAGCCGCAGTGCATCACCAGGCCCTCGGTGTCGAAGGCCTTGGCGGGTTTCGGTGCCTGTTGTCCGTAGTACAACTCTGCGTAGACGTCGTCCTCGATCAACGGCACCTGATGGCGGCGCAGCAGCTCCACCAATTCCTGTTTCTTCGCTTCCGGCAGCGTGGCGCCCATGGGGTTCTGGAAACTGGTCATGGTCCAACAGGCTTTGATCGGGTAGCGCTCCAGACTTTGCGCCAGGGCGTTGAGGTCGATGCCGTCACGCGGATGCACGGGGATTTCCACCGCTTTGAGTTTCAGGCGTTCGAGCACTTGCAGGCAGGCATAAAACGCCGGCGCTTCAATGGCCACCAGATCGCCCGGCTCGGTGACGGCCTGCAGGCACAGGTTCAGGGCTTCGAGGGCGCCGTTGGTGATCAGCAGCTCTTCCATCGGCAACATCAGGCCACCGACCATATAACGCAGGGCAATCTGCCGGCGCAGTTGCGGGTTGCCCGGCGACATGTCGGTAACCACCAGGCGCGGGTCCATCTCACGGGCAGCGCTGGCCAGGGAGCGGGCCAGGCGGGGCAGCGGGAACAGCATCGGGCTGGGGAAGGCCGAGCCGAACGGCACGGTATTCGGGTCTTTGATGGACTCGAGTACCGAGAACACCAATTCGCTCACATCGACTTCGGTGGACTCATGCACGTGTTCACTCACCACCGGTTCGGAGAACGGGCTGGGCGCATGGGTGTTGACGAAGTAGCCGGAACGCGGTCGTGCCCGGATCAGGCCGCGGCGTTCCAGCAGGTAGTACGCCTGGAACACCGTGGACGGGCTGACGCCGTAGGTCTGGCTGGCATAGCGCACCGAAGGCACTCGCTGGCCAGGGCCGAGCACGCCGGAGCGGATCAGTTCTGCGATGTCGTCGGCGAATTTTTCGTAGCGTTTCATGGTAGCCAAATTAATCTTCTCAAGATGTACGCAGGGCGAAATGTGGCCGCCGGCTGAGCGGCTGCCACATTTGATCTCTTATGCCGGCCAACCCTCAGCGGTTCAACGGTGCCACGAAACGGCTGTCGGCAGCGCTGTAGACCCATGGTTCGTCGACGTCGGTGACCTTGAAGCGCAGGATCTGCGAACTGCTCGTCGGCTTGTCCGCCAGCAACGCCACCGACACCGGCACGTCGCTGATTTCCCCCGGCGCCAGGCTGATCTGGGTCTTGCCTTGCAGCTGGAAGCCTTCGCCATCCAGCAGTTCCAGGCGGTAGTCCTGGGGTTGCTGGGTCTTGTTGATGACCTTGAGGCTGTAGATGTTTTCGATCAGGCCCTGGCTGTTTTCGCGGAACATGCCGCGGTCCTTGGTCACGTCCAGCGACACCATCGGCCGCTGCACCAGTGCCACGACCAACGCCGCGATCATCACCAGCAGCACCGCACTGTAGCCGATCAGGCGTGGCCTGAGCAGGTGGGTCTTGCCGCCTTGCAGTTGATGTTCGCTGGTGTAGCTCACCAGGCCGCGGGCGTAGCCCATTTTGTCCATGATCGAATCGCAGGCATCGATGCACGCCGCGCAGCCGATGCATTCCATTTGCAGGCCGTCGCGGATATCGATGCCGGTGGGGCACACTTGCACGCACAATTGGCAATCGATGCAGTCGCCGAGGCCGACGTCCGCCGGTTTGGCTTCACGCTTGCGCGGGCCGCGGTGTTCGCCACGGGCCGCATCGTAGGAGATGGTCAGCGTATCTTTGTCGAACATCACGCTCTGGAACCGCGCATACGGGCACATGTGCATGCACACCGCTTCGCGCAGCCAGCCGGCGTTGAGGTAAGTGGCGGCGGTGAAAAACACCACCCAGAACAGGCTCACGCCGCCCATCTGCCAGGTCAGCAGTTCGCTGGCCAGCGGGCGAATGGGTGTGAAGTAACCGACAAAGGTCAACCCGGTCAGCACGCTGATACTCAGCCACAGCGTATGTTTGGCCGAGCGCCGCGCCAGTTTGTTCAGGCTCCAGGGTGCCGCTTGCAGCTTGATACGCTGGTTGCGCTCGCCTTCGGTGACTTTTTCGCACCACATGAACAGCCAGGTGAACGAGCTTTGCGGGCAGGTGTAGCCGCACCACACCCGGCCGGCGAACACGGTGATCGCAAACAGGCCGAAGGCGCAGATGATCAACAGCGCCGACAGCAGGATGAAGTCCTGCGGCCAGAACGTGGCGCCGAATATGTGGAACTTGCTTTCGGCCAGGTCCCACAGTACGGCCTGGCGCCCGCCCCAGTTCAGCCACACCGTGCCGAAAAACGCCAGGAACAGAAAGCCTGCACCGGCCACGCGCAAGGTGCGGTACAGGCCGGTGAAGCTACGGGTATGGATCTGGTTATCGCTGGATTTGGCCGTCACCTTCTTCGGGGGCGCAGGCTCGTGGATTTCCACGGTTCGGACGGGGATCATTTCGCTCATGGTCCTTTGCTCATCAGCCTCCATCAGGCCGGTGAACTATGCTCGTCGTGCTGTTTGCATAACAGACTCAGGTGTGGCGATAAAAAGCGGATCAGATGCGCTGCAAAGGCCCTCCTGCGACAATGTGCTGCACCCCGTGGCGCCTGGGGCGCAGCTCGATTCAGCGTGTGCTGATACAGATCAATCAAATCACCGAATCACTGTCGCTGGCCTTCAGGTGTTTGCGCCCATCCTGGGCGCCGGCGACGGTCAGCGCGTCGGCCTCGACCTCGGTGATGTAGATCCGGTCGTCGTTCAGCGCCACAAAAGACATGGATTTTTCGCTGTCGGTACTGACGGTGACCTGGGACGCCGGCAGGCTTTGTTCCTGGCCGTTGTCATCGACCGTGAAGTAGCAGATCTGGTTTTCGATACGTATAGGCATGGTGAACTCCTTGTCATCGTCTGGTGATGGTGAGCGGGTAGCCTTGCGCCAACGGTTCCTCAACCCGCACGGGCGGGTCTTGCGGCGGTTCCTCCTCAGGAGGCGCAGCCGGTTCGGTGGGCGGCAGGGTCGGCTTGTCGATATTCGGATCGGGCGTTTGCGCGGGGATCGGGATATTCATCGGTATGGCCTCCTTTGTGCTTTGCTCTATCGGTGGACAGCCGCCCGGGGGAATTGATTCCCCCCGTCGATGGCGGCACATCCACCTGAACTTTTCACCCGGCCCCGGGCTCGGACCTTATGTGGCCCTGCTCAGGGAGAGCGGTGCCGTATCAGAATTCGGATCAAGCAAAGAGCGTCCACAGGGCGTAAGGGGAAGATGCTCGATGACTGCTGAAACACTGACTCCAGACGATTGTGTATTGCCGCTGTCCCAGGCGTTGTTGCTGCCTCGCATAGCGATTGAAAGCACCATGCCGGTGATCGACGGCGGCGAATTTGCGGTCAAGGCCGTGGTGGGCCAACGCATCAATGTCACCAGCAAGGTGTTCGCCGACGGCCACGACACGCTCGCGGTGCTGATCCGCTGGCGCGCCTTGCACGATGAAAGCTGGCACAGCGAGGTCATGGCCGATATCGGCAACGACGGTTGGGAGGGCGCGTTTACCGTCACCGCCCAAGGGCCCCATGAATATTGCATCGAAGCCTGGATCGATACCTTTGCCAGCTTCTGCTACGAACTGCGCAAGAAACATGAGGCTGGCGTGCCGGTCAGCCTTGAGTTGCAGGAAGGCCGCAGCCTGGTGCTGCTGGCCGCCGAGCGCAGTGACAGTGAGCTGCGCGAGCGCCTGATGCGCTTGCACCACGAGCTCTCCGGCCTGCTGGAAACCGAGCAGGTTGCGCTGTTCCTGCACGAAGACAGTGCGTACCTGATGACCCGGGCCGATCACCGCGCCTATTTGAGCATCAGTCCCGCGTACCCGCTCGACGTGGAGCGCGAGCGTGCGCAGTTTGCCAGTTGGTATGAGCTGTTTCCGCGCTCTATCACCGACCATCCAGCGCGTCACGGTACGTTCCTCGACGTGCATTCGCGGCTGTCGATGATCCATGACATGGGGTTCGACGTGCTGTACTTCCCGCCGATCCACCCCATCGGCCGCAGCCACCGTAAAGGCAAAAACAATGCCTTGAGGGCCGAGCAGCACGATCCGGGCAGCCCCTACGCGATCGGCAGCGAGGAGGGCGGCCACGACGCGATTCATCCGCAACTGGGCAGCCGCGATGATTTTCGGCGCCTGGTCAAGGCCGCCGCCGACCATGGCCTGGAAGTCGCCCTGGACTTCGCCATTCAGTGCTCCCAGGACCACCCGTGGCTCAAGCAGCACCCGGGCTGGTTCAACTGGCGCCCGGACGGCACGATCAAATACGCGGAAAACCCGCCGAAAAAGTACCAGGACATCGTCAACGTCGATTTCTACGCCGCCGATGCGATCCCCAGCCTATGGACTGAACTGCGTGACATCGTGCTCGCTTGGGTCGAGGAGGGCGTGAAGACATTCCGCGTCGATAACCCTCACACCAAGCCGCTGCCATTCTGGCAATGGCTGATCAGCGATGTGCGGTCCAAGTACCCGGAGGTGATCTTCCTCGCCGAAGCATTCACCACACCGGCGATGATGGCGCGCCTGGGCAAGGTCGGTTACTCCCAGAGCTACACCTATTTCACCTGGCGCAACACCAAGGCCGAGCTGAGCGAGTACCTGGCGCAATTGAACGAGTCGCCCTGGCGCGAGTGCTACCGGCCGAACTTCTTCGTCAACACCCCGGACATCAACCCCGCTTTCCTGCATGAGTCCGGGCGCCCGGGTTTCTTGATCCGCGCCGCGCTGGCGAGCATGGGCTCGGGGTTGTGGGGCATGTATTCCGGCTTCGAACTGTGCGAAGCCGCGCCGGTGCCGGGCAAGGAAGAGTACCAGGACTCGGAAAAATACGAGATCCGCCCGCGGGACTTCACCGCACCCGGCAACATCATCGCCGAGATCGCCCAACTCAACCGCATCCGCCGGCAAAACCCGGCATTGCACACGCATTTGGGGCTGACGCTCTACAACGCCTGGAACGAGAACATCCTGTACTTCGGCAAGCGCAGCGAAGACGGCAGCAATTTCATCCTGGTGGCGGTCAACCTCGACCCATTCAATGCCCAGGAAGCGCAATTCGAATTGCCGCTGTGGGAGCTGGGCTTGCCGGACGACGCCCACACCCAGGGCGAAGATTTGATGAACGGCCATCGCTGGACGTGGTACGGCAAGACCCAATGGATGCGGCTGGAGCCGCAGATGCCGTTCGGGATCTGGCGCATCACCACGTACTAAGGAGCGACATGTGGGCGGGGGCTAGCTCCCGAAAGCGCTATGCCAGCCAATGGATCAAGTGACTGTCCTGCCGCTATCGGGCGCAAGCCCCCGCGCATCGACCCGCTTCAGTCCGCAAGAATCCTCGAGTTTTCAGGAGTTTCCAATGGCGAAGAAACCCAAGGCTGCCACCTTTATCAAAGACCCGCTGTGGTACAAGGACGCGGTGATCTATCAGGTTCACGTCAAATCCTATTTCGACTCCAATAACGACGGCATCGGTGACTTTCCCGGGCTGATCGCCAAACTCGACTACATCGCCGACCTCGGTGTGAACACCATCTGGCTCCTGCCGTTCTACCCCTCGCCACGTCGCGACGACGGTTATGACATCGCCGAGTACCGCGGCGTGCACAGCGACTACGGGACCATGGCCGACGCCCGGCGCTTTATCGCCGAAGCCCACCAACGCGGGCTGCGGGTGATCACCGAACTGGTGATCAACCACACCTCCGACCAGCACCCGTGGTTTCAGCGCGCACGCAAGGCCAAGCCCGGTTCGGCGGCGCGGGACTTCTACGTGTGGTCCGACGACGATCAGAAGTACGACGGCACGCGCGTCATCTTCCTCGATACCGAGAAGTCCAACTGGACCTGGGACCCGGTGGCCGGCCAGTACTTCTGGCACCGTTTCTATTCGCACCAGCCCGACCTCAACTTCGACAATCCGCAAGTGATGAAAGCCGTGCTGTCGGTGATGCGCTTCTGGCTCGACATGGGCATCGACGGCCTGCGCCTGGACGCGATCCCGTACCTGATCGAGCGCGACGGCACCAACAACGAAAACCTGCCGGAGACCCACGACGTCCTCAAGCAGATCCGCGCCGAGATCGACGCTCATTACCCCGACCGCATGCTGCTGGCCGAAGCCAACCAGTGGCCGGAAGACACGCAGATGTACTTCGGTGACAAAAAGGGCGACGACGGCGATGAATGCCACATGGCCTTTCACTTCCCGCTGATGCCGCGCATGTACATGGCGTTGGCCCAGGAGGACCGTTTCCCGATCACCGACATCCTGCGCCAGACCCCGGAAATCCCGGCCAATTGCCAATGGGCGATCTTCCTGCGCAACCACGATGAACTGACCCTGGAAATGGTCACCGACAAAGAACGCGACTACCTGTGGAACTACTACGCCGCCGACCGTCGCGCGCGGATCAACCTGGGCATTCGCCGGCGCCTGGCGCCGCTGATGGAGCGTGACCGGCGTCGCGTCGAACTGCTCAACAGCCTGCTGTTGTCGATGCCGGGCACGCCGACCCTGTATTACGGCGATGAAATCGGCATGGGCGACAACATCTACCTGGGCGACCGCGACGGCGTGCGAACGCCGATGCAGTGGTCCATCGACCGCAACGGCGGCTTTTCCCGCGCCGACCCGGCCAGCCTGGTGCTGCCGCCGATCATGGACGCGCAATACGGCTATCAGTCGGTCAACGTCGAAACCCAGGCCCAGGACCCGCATTCGCTGCTGAACTGGACCCGCCGCATGCTCGCGGTGCGCAAGCAGTCCAAGGCTTTCGGCCGCGGCAGCTTGAAGATGCTCTCGCCGAGCAACCGGCGCATCCTCGCCTATACCCGTGAATTCACCGGGGACGACGGCCGCACCGAGATCATCCTGTGCGTGGCCAACGTCTCGCGCAGCGCCCAGGCGGCCGAGTTGGACCTCTCGGCCTTCGCCGGCATGGTGCCGGTGGAGATGCTCGGCGGTAATGCGTTCCCGCCCATCGGCCAGTTGAATTTCCTGCTGACCCTGGCGCCGTATGGCTTCTATTGGTTCGTGCTGGCGGCGGAAAACCAGATGCCCAGCTGGCATGTGGAACCGGTGCAAAGCATGCCGGACTTCACCACCCTGGTTCTGAAAAAACGCATGGAGGAGCTGCTCGACGCACCGTGTCGCGCCGTCCTGGAGCACACCTCGCTGCCGGCCTGGCTGCCCAAGCGCCGCTGGTTCGCCGGCAAGGACACGGCCATCGACAGCGTGCATATCGCTTACGGCGTGCGGTTCGGCGACCTGCAGCACCCGGTGCTGCTCAGCGAAATCGAGGTGAGCGCCGGGGGGCAGGTCAGCCGTTACCAGTTGCCGTTCGGCTTTCTCGGCGAAGACCAGTTCACCAGCGCCTTGCCGCAACAACTGGCCCTGGCCCGTGTGCGGCGCGTGCGTCAGGTGGGGTTGGTGACCGATGCGTTCAGCCTGGAACACTTTATCCGCGCGGTGATCCAGGCCTTGCAGGCCGGCACCGTGTTGAACAGCAGCGAGGGCGAGCTGCGCTTTGAAGCCACGCCGCAGCTGGCCAGGCTGCCGCTGACCGATGAGTCGCCCGTGCGCTACCTGGCTGCCGAGCAGTCCAACAGCTCGGTGGTGGTGGGCGAGAGCCTGGTGCTCAAGTTGATCCGCAAGGTCAGCGCCGGGGTCCATCCGGAGCTGGAGATGAGCGCCTACCTGACCGCAGCCGGTTACCCGAACATTTCGCCGTTGCTCGGTTCGATGATTCGGCGTGACGGCCAAGGCCAGGACAACCTGTTGATGATTGCCCAGGGCTACCTGAGCAACCAGGGCGACGCCTGGGGCTGGACCCAGAACAACCTGGAGCGCGCGATCCGCGACGAACAGGCCGAAGCGATGTCCGAACAGGAGCAGCATTACAACGCCTTGGGCGAGCTGGCCGACTTTGCCGCTTTGCTCGGGCAGCGCCTGGGTGAAATGCACGGCGTGCTGGCGGCGCCGACGGCCAACCCAGACTTCCAAGCCGAAGTCACCACCGCCAAGGATGCCGAGGCCTGGGCCAAGGACATCGCGGCGCAGATCGAGCGCGCCCTGCAATTGCTCAAACTGCATCAAAACCAATTGAACCCGGCCGATCAGGCGCGGGTCAGTGAATTGTTGGAGCAGAAAAAAGCCATCGGCGCTCAGGTCCGGGCGTTGGCGCAGGCCACGTTGGGCGGCTTGCGCATTCGCGTCCACGGTGACTTGCACCTGGGCCAGGTGCTGGTAGTGAAAGGCGACGCCTACCTGATCGACTTTGAAGGGGAACCGGCGCGGCCGCTGCACGAACGGCGCGGCAAGCACAGCCCCTATAAAGACGTCAGCGGCGTGCTGCGTTCGTTTGATTACGCGGCGGCCATGGCCCTGAATGTGCAAGGTGTGGACCACTCACCCGCAGCGGACGCGGCGCGCCAGCGTGTGACCGAGCGCTACCTGATTGAGGCGCGTCTGGCATTTATCAAGGCTTATCACGCGGCGACGGCTACACTGGCGCATGACTGGCAGGATGCCAAAGGCCAGGACGCAGCGCTGACCTTGTTCAGCCTGGAAAAGGCCGCGTATGAAGTGGCTTATGAAGCGGAAAACCGCCCGACCTGGCTGCCGGTGCCCTTGCAGGGTTTACACGGTTTGCTCAGCGGGCTCATACCTGGATCGAAATCTGTACGCGGTGGGGAGACGTCATGAGTTTTACGAATAAAGAACCGCTGCAGCCGAAACTGACAGCAATGCCGGCGTCCAACGACGTCGAAGCGCTGGTGCGCGCCGAACACCATGATCCGTTCTCGATTCTCGGGCCCCATGATGACGAGCAGGGTGGCCAGTTTGTCCGTGCGTTCCTGCCCGAGGCCTTGAGTGTCCAGCTGCTGAGTCGCGACACTGGCGAGCCGATCGGCAGCCTCGACGCGACCCAGGTGCCGGGTCTGTTTATCGGGCATTTCAGCAGTCGCCAGGCCTACCTGTTGAAGATCCAATGGGCCGGTGGCGAACAGATCACCGAAGACCCTTACAGTTTCCAGCAACTGCTGCTGGGGGAAATGGACCTGTACCTGTTTGCCGAAGGCAATCACCGTGACCTCAGCAGCTGCCTGGGCGCCCAGTTGACCACGGTCGATGGCGTGCAGGGCGTGCGGTTTGCCGTGTGGGCACCGAACGCCCGGCGCGTGTCGGTGGTCGGTGACTTCAATATCTGGGACGGCCGCCGCCACCCGATGCGCCTGCGCCATCCGGCCGGTGTGTGGGAGATCTTTATCCCACGCTTGCAAGCGGGCGCGGCCTACAAATACGAGATTCTCGGGGCCCACGGCATTTTGCCGCTCAAGGCCGACCCGATGGCCCTGGCCACCCAGATGCCGCCCGACACGGCATCGAAAGTCGCGTCGCCGTTGCAGGTCGACTGGCAGGATCACACGTGGATGCAGGCGCGTGCGCAAAAGCAGAAGCCCACGGCGCCGCTGTCGATTTATGAGTTGCACCTGGGCTCCTGGCAGTGCGAACTGGACGAGGCCGGTGAGGTTTCGCGCCAGTACGGCTGGGGTGAACTGGCCGAGCGGCTGATTCCGTATGTGCAACAGCTGGGCTTTACCCATATCGAGCTGATGCCGATCATGGAACACCCGTTCGGCGGCTCCTGGGGCTATCAAGCGTTGTCCCAGTTCGCGCCGACTGCGCGCTTCGGTTCGCCGCAGGCATTCGCCGAGTTCGTCAATGCCTGTCACCAGGCCGACATCGGCGTGATCCTCGACTGGGTGCCAGCGCATTTTCCCACCGATGCCCACGGCCTCGCGCAATTCGATGGCACGGCGTTGTACGAATACGCCAACCCGCTGGAAGGCTTCCACCAGGATTGGGACACGCTGATCTACAACCTGGGTCGCACCGAAGTACATGGCTTTATGCTGGCCTCGGCGCTGCATTGGCTCAAACACTTCCACGTCGATGGCCTGCGCGTCGATGCCGTGGCCTCGATGCTGTATCGCGACTATTCGCGCAAGGCCGGCGAATGGGTGCCCAACCGCCATGGCGGCCGCGAGAACCTCGAAGCCATCGACTTCCTGCGGCACTTGAACGACGTGGTCGCCCTCGAAGCCCCCGGCGCGCTGGTGATCGCCGAAGAATCCACGGCCTGGCCGGGCGTCAGCCAGCCAACCCAACAGGGCGGCCTGGGCTTCAACTACAAGTGGAACATGGGCTGGATGAACGATTCCCTGCATTACATCCAGCAAGACCCGGTGTACCGCGCCCACCATCACAATGAACTGAGTTTTGGCCTGGTGTATGCCTGGTCCGAGCGTTTCATCCTGCCGATCTCCCACGATGAAGTGGTCCACGGCAAGCACTCGCTGATCGACAAGATGCCCGGCGACCGCTGGCAGAAATTCGCCAACCTGCGCGCCTACCTGAGTTTCATGTGGACGCACCCGGGCAAGAAGCTGCTGTTCATGGGCTGCGAGTTTGGCCAATGGCGCGAGTGGAACCACGACCAGCAACTGGACTGGTACCTGCTGCAATACCCCGAACACCGTGGGGTGCAGAAACTGGTGAGTGACTTGAATCGCCTGTACCGCGAGGAACCGGCCCTGTATGAACAGGACGACGCGCCCCAGGGCTTCCAGTGGCTGATCGGCGACGATGCGATCAACAGCGTCTACGCCTGGCTGCGCTGGAGCAAGGACGGCAGACCGGTGCTGGTGGTGGCCAACTTCACCCCGGTGCCCCGTGAAGCCTACAAGGTCGGCGTACCGTTCGCCGGGCGTTGGAGCGAGGTGATCAACAGTGATGCGGACACGTATGCCGGTTCGAATTATGGCAATGGCGGAGGGGTCTTCACCGAGGATGAACCGCATCATGGTCAACCGGTATCGCTGTCGTTGAATCTGCCGCCATTGGGCGTGCTGATTTTGCGTCCGCAAGACAGTTAACGGCGCTAAGGTGCTGGCGTCTATTGTCCGCGCTAGTGGCAGGGTGCCACAATGGCACCTTTGTCGCGGCAGTCGAATCAGGCGGTTTTCATGAATGGCCTTGGGCATGAGCAAGACCAGGATTGCGTTATTGAGGAGCAGGTGCGAACCGACCGTTTGCATCAGCTGTTTCGTCAGTCATTTGCCGCCATTTTCGGCAGCTATCTCGCGGCGGCGATGCTTTGCTGGCTGTGTTGGGACCGTTTTGACCACCAGGTCATGCAGGTATGGCTGGCGGTGCTGGCGGCGTCATCGTTGCTGCGGGTGAAAATGTTCCTCGAATGGTTTCGCAGCCCCTACAGCGAGCGCACGCCGGAACGCTGGGAGCGCCGTTACTGGCTCACCTTGATACTGTCCGCGAGCATCTGGGGCGCCGGTGCCTTTGCAGTCATGCCCAGCGACGACCGGATGTCCCAAGTACTGGTGATGTTGTTTACCGTGGGCATGTCCGTCAGCGCTGTCTCGTGCTATTCGGCCTATCGCTACATGACCATGGTGTCCATGGGCCTGGTGTTGCTGCCGTGTACGCTGTGGCTGCTGTTTCAGCCGTCGTCGATGCAGGTCGGCGTGGCGATTGCGGTGCTGGTGTTTTCCTCGTTTGTGGTCAGTGCCACGCGCAAGTTGTCCGGCGCCCTGGAAAAAGCCTTCCGCCTGACCAGGCAGATGGAACGCGCCCACACTATTTCCGCGCGCGCCGCACAGACCGATGAACTCACCGGGCTGATGAACCGTCGCGCGTTTTTCGAACATGCACAATTGCTGTACGCGCAGTGCCGCCTCAACCGGCAGCCGCTGTGTGCGTTGATGATCGACATGGACCACTTCAAGCAAATCAACGACACCTATGGCCACCAGGCCGGCGACCAGGTATTGCGGCAGATCGGCGGAGTGATCACCGCGTCGTTTCGCCAGGCCGATGTGTACGGTCGCCTGGGGGGCGAGGAGTTTGCGGTGTTGCTGCCCAATACCTCGCTGGAAACCGCCCGGGGTATCGCTGAGCAGTTGATCAAGGCCATCTCCTGCATGGCTTCCGAACCTGTGCAGGGCATGACCGCCAGTCTCGGCGTGGCGTCGACCTGCACCTTGGATGGCGACCTGCACGCGTTGATGAACACCGCCGACAAGGCGCTGTACCGCGCCAAGGCCCTCGGCCGCAATCAAGTGGTCGTGGCGGAGTAGGGCTCAGTCCTTGAACATGGCCTTGGCCAGCACCCGCGCCACCTGGTCGGCGGAGTAGGGCTTGGCGAGAAACTCGAACCCTTCGTAGCCGCTTTCCGCGAGTTCTTCGCTGTAGCCGGAGGTGAGCACCACCGGCAGGTCGGCGCGACGTTGGCGCAGGAGCTTGGCCATCGCCACGCCGGTCATGCCCGGCATCACCACGTCGGAGAAAATCGCGTCGAAAGCCGCGGCATCCGGACCGGCCAGCGCCAGCGCCTGTTCGGCATTGGTCGCCCAGGTGGTCTGGTAACCGAGGTCCTGGAGGATCTGGTTGGCGAAACGGCCTACGTCCAGGTTGTCTTCCACGATCAGGATATTGCGCAGGCTCGTGTCGTGGGGCGGTGCCGGGTCACTAGGGGAGGGCTCGTGGCGGGCGTCCTCCGGCTCGACCTCGGGCAGATACAGGGTAAACACCGTGCCCTGGCCAAGACAGCTGGCCACGTCGACATTGCCACCGGACTGCTTGGCGAAGCCGAACACCTGTGACAACCCCAGGCCCGTGCCTTTGCCCACGGCCTTGGTGGTAAAGAACGGCTCGAAAATGCGCTCGAACGTTTCCCCCGGAATGCCGCTGCCGGTGTCGGCCAGGGCCACCGTGACAAACGGCTGGCAGGCTTGGGCATCGCCCCGGATGCGCGGCATCGCGTCCACCGTGCCCACGCGCAGGGTCAAGGTGCCCTGGCCGTCCATGGCATCGCGGGCGTTGAGTGCGATATTGATCAGCGCGGTTTCGAACTGGCTCGAGTCGACCCGGACATGGCACGGCCGCTCGGGCAATTGAACCTGCACATGAATGCGCGCACCGGTGACACTCTCGAGCATCTCGCCAATGTCCTTGACCCGCTGCGCCACATCGAAGACTTCCGGGTTCAGCGGTTGGCGGCGCGCGAACGCAAGCAACTGGCTGGTCAACTTGCTGGCGCGCTCGACGGTGTCCGACACTGCGCGCATGTAGCGTTGGCGCCGTTCTTCGGGCAGCCCGGGCTGACGCAAAAAGTCCACCGACGAACGAATGATGGTCAGCAGGTTGTTGAAGTCATGGGCCACGCCGCCGGTCAATTGGCCGATGGCTTCGAGTTTCTGCGATTGACGCAACGCCGCTTCGGCCTGGGCCAGCGCAGCGGTGCGTTCTTCCACGCGCTGCTCGAGGGTGGCGTTCAATTCGGTAAAGGCCGCCAACCCTTCGCGCACGGCGGCATCGGCGCGCACCCGTTCGATGTGCGCCCAGGACCGTTCGGTGACTTCGGCCAACAGCGCCAGGTCATACGGCGACCAGGTCCGCTCTGCTGTGCTGTGAACCGCCATCAAGGCCGTAAGGCGACCGTGTTTGATCAGTGGTATGCAGATCGTGGCGGTGATGCCCAGGGCCTGGAACGCCGCGGCTTCCTGTGCGGGCAGTTCAAGCCGGTTGTTGCCGATCACCAGCGGCTCACCGGCCCGCAGGCACTTGACCGCGGTTTGCCCGAAGGCCTGCAGGCGGTAGTGGCCGACGATGCTGGGCGAGCCGGGAGCCGTCCAGTTGTCACGGATGGTGAAGCCGTCTTCATCGGCGTCCATATCGGCGTAGGCGCAGATGGACACTTGCAGGTGCTGCGCCAGCAGGTGCGTGGTGGCGGTCATGATGGCTTCGGCATCGGTGGCATTGGCGACCGTGCTGCCGATGGTATCCAGCACCGCAAGGCGGCGCGAAAGGAACACCGTTGCGGTGGTTTCGGTCACGGTGTCGAGCATGCCGACGACGTGGCCCCGCGGGTCGCGGATCGGGCTATAGCAGAACGTGAAGTACGCTTGTTCCGGCGCCGCGCCGCGTTCGATCACCAGCGGGAAGTTTTCGATATAGGTCGCATGGCCCTGGAAAGCCGCATCGGCGATGGGGCTGATGTCGTCCCAGACCTCGCTCCAGATCTCGCTGAACGGACGCCCCAGGGCATAGGGTTTATTGCCCAGTATCGGAATGAACGCGTCGTTATAGAGGGTCGTCAATTGAGGCCCCCACACGATGGCTTGGGGGAAACTTGAAGCAAAGCACAGCGCCACGGTGGTCTTGAGCACATCCGGCCAGTGTTCCAGCGGACCCAGGGGCGTACTGGCCCAGTCGTGCTGGCGTACCCGCTCGGCCATGTCGCTGCTGCTTTGCAGCCAATTCATCATCGGGTGAACACCTTGTTTGCCACGGTCTGTTTGGATGCCTGATGCGTCAGGCCAATAAGCAACAGACAGAAATGATTGCTGCCGGTTCAGCGCAATTATCCATGAGATGGCACTTTGATGCTTCACCCGCTGGGATAGATCTCATCGCGGGTGTTCACTTACTGTTGTGTTCCGAACACCGCTGTCCAATAAATGCCTGCATCGCTCTTCGGGTCCATGGCGTAGGCGGCGCCCACTTCACGGAATTGCGGGTTCATCAGGTTGGCGCAATGGCCGGGGCTGGCGAGCCAGCCGTCCACCACTTTGCGCGGGGTGTCGAGGCCGGCCGCGATGTTTTCGCCGATGTTCTTCGCGCTGTACCCGGCCAGCTCGGCACGGTCGCCCGGGGTGCGGCCATCGTGGTCCAGATGGTCGAAGAAATTGCCGTTGGCCATGTTGCGTGTGTGGCTGTTGGCGGCACTGGCCAAGGTGTCGTTCCACGACAGTGGCGTGGTCGCGGTGAACGCCTGGGGACCGCATTGGCGCGGTTGTGTGCGGGCGGCGTTGATCAGGTTCAGCAATTGCCTGCCTTCGGTCTGCCAATCGCCCAGGCCGCTGGACAGCAGTGGGCGGGCGAGCACGATGCGCCAGTCCTGGCCGCTGTTGCTCACGCCGATGTCGACGAATTGCGGGTCCAGCACCACGCGGCAGAAACTCTCGCGCACGGCTTTCATGGCCGCCTGGGCATCCTTGGGCCCGGACAGGCTGATTGCCTGCACGTTGACCATCGGGTACGCCGCGCGGGCCAGAGCCTGCTGCAAGTCGCCGACATTACTGGCCGGCAGCACCAGGCGCGTATCGCTGGCCAGCGGTGGCAGTTCCTGGGAACCTTGGTCGCCGCAGCGTTGCACCTGGCTGCGGTAAGCGTTGATCTGTTGCACCAACTGACTTTCTTCATTCGCCATCGCGCTGGCGCAGAACACCAGGCTGGCGGCCAGCGTCGTCAGACCCATCATCAATGACAGCACGCGCATGGACGTTACCCTTGAACTTGAAAGTGCCCATGATGCGCGATGTAGGGGCGTCCATGCACCCGTTGGTCCGAACTTTTTTCCTCGGGTTTTGAATGCCGGATGTTCACGGCCCTGGTCATACAAGGCAAACGCCACCACCCGCCGCGCCGGCATGGCGAGGCTGATCAACCCGTCATGAGCGAGGATATTCGGCTCACGCCAGCTGACGCGCGGGCTGCCGCCGCCATGCCATGGCGCTGGCGAGCAGGATCAAAGCGAATGCCGCGGTAAAGGTTGCGTGCAGACCGTCAGCCACGGATTGCGGCGTGGCGTGGGTGACATCGGGAGTGGTCCAGGCAAACATCGCGCCCAATGCCGACGCACCGAAAATCAGCCCCAGGTTGCGTGACAGGTTCAGCAGGCCTGAGATCGTGCCTCGGCGTGCCGCATCGGCTTCGCTCATCACCGCAGTGTTGTTGGCGGCCTGGAACAGGCTGTAGCCCGCCGTCAGCGTAATCAGTGAGGCAAGATAAGTGACCAGCCCGGACGCCAGGCACAGCGACAGGGCGCCACTGCCGCAGACAGCCAGCCCCACGAGTGTCATGACGTGGCTGCCAAAGCGTTCGCTCAGACGACCGGCCGGAATGCCGGTGAGCGCCGCGACACCAGGGCCGACGGCCATTGCCAGGCCCATCCCGGCCGGATCGAGCCCAAGCCCTCGGGACAAGTAGAACGGCCCGACGACAAAGGTGGCCATGATCACCGCCGACACCAACGCACTCATCACCAGGCCGGCGCGCAACGAGGTCGACTGCAATAAGCGCCAAACGCCACCGCCGCCGACCAGTGGCGCGGGTGGCTGATCCACCGGCAAGTAGCGCCAGGCGAGGGCGGCCGCGAGCAAGCCCAGCGGCATCCCCACCAGAAACAGCGCGCGCCAGCCCCACACACTGAGCAACAGGCCGCCCACGCCGGGGCCCATGGCGGTACCGACGGCTGACATCGTGCCGAGCAAGCCCATGACACGCGCAATGCGCGCTTGGGGGACGGTGTCGCCGACCATCGCTAACGTCATCGCCATCATGATCGCCGCGCCCAAACCTTGCAGGCTGCGCGCTGCAATCAGCCACCGCAGGCCAGACGCGACACCGCATAGCCCGCCGGCCAAGGCGAACAGCAGCAAGCCGGCGATCAACAGCCGCCGTCGCCCCAGCCGATCGCCCAGGCGCCCGGCATTGACGATGACTGCCGTGATCGCCAGCAGGTAGGTGAGCACCACCCATTGCGTCGCGTGAAAGGATGCATTGAAGGCCTGCGCGAGGCTGGGCAGGCCGACATTGGCGATGCTGGTGCCAAGGGCGGCCAGCAACATGGACAGGCACAGGCTGACAAGACCGCCACGGGAAGAGGTATGCATGGAAGATTCCTTGAATGAACGAAACTGTCGTAAATCTACGGCGTGGCCTAACATGGCGGAAGACGCATGAGTTGCACTAAATACCTGCATATGACGCCTGCCATGGAGCGCTGATGCCCGATCTCAATTTGCTGATCACCCTGGATGTATTGCTCGCCGAAGGCAGTGTCGCCCGTGCGGCCAAGCGCCTGCGGTTGAGCCCTTCGGCCATGAGCCGGGCGTTGGCGCGCTTGCGTGCGACCACCGGCGACCCGTTGCTGGTCCGCGCTGGCCGTGGCCTGGTGCCGACGCCCCGGGCGTTGGCACTGCGCGAACAGGTCAGCCAACTGGTGCAGGGCGCCCAGGCGGTGTTGCGCCCGGCACAGGCGCTGGAGATGGCCCACGTGGTCCGCACCTTCACCCTGCGAACCAGCGAGGAGTTTGTCGAAGGCTTCGGTTCGGCGTTGCTCGCCCGTCTCGCCGAGGACGCGCCCGGCGTGCGCCTGCGCTTCGTCAGCAAGACCGACAAGGACACTGCGCAACTGCGCGAGGGCCGCGTCGACCTGGACATCGGCGTGGTCGACCCCACGGCCAGCCCTGAAGTGCTGACCCAGGCGCTGTTTCGCGATCGCCTGATCGGCGTGGTGCGCAGCGGCCATCCCCTGAGCCAAGGCGAGATCAGCGCTGCACGGTTTGCCGAGGGCCGACACCTCTACGTATCGCGGCGCGGCCAGGACCGCGGCCAGATCGACGACGTCCTCGAAGCCCAGGGCCTGACGCGGCAGATCGGCAGCATCGTCGCCAGCTTTTCCAGCGCCATCGCCCTGGCACGCAACACCGACCTGATTGCCTCGGTGCCCGAGCGCTATACCCCAGACCGGCGCGACCTGTTCTGTTTTGCGCTGCCGGTGGCGTTACCCGCGTTTACCGTGGCAATGCTCTGGCACCCACGGTTGGACGCCGATCTGGCCCATCGTTGGTTGCGCGGGTGTTTGCGCGAGGTGTGCGGACGATGACAGTGCGGCCCGTCCCCGGGGCGATGTGCATGCGAGCCGCCAGGCGTGCAGAGCGTGGCGGGTATGCCTATCGATCCCGAACCTGCTGCAACAGGTACAATCCCATCTGCCTTGACGCGAAACTCCAGGAATTTGCATGTTCAGCCTTACCCGCTACACCACGCCGTGCCCCGAACCGATCAACAGCCAGATCCTGCAGATGGTGGTCGACAACCTCACCGACATCAGCAGCGTCGCGCTGCCGCCGAGTAACCTGCTCTACAACATTTACCAATATGCCATCGGCTTTGAGGTGCATTTGTACCTGCAGGCGCTGGACGGGTCGAAGGGGATCGCGGTCGAACTGATCGTCGCGACGTCTGCGCAAGACCCGGAAAAAGTCATTGGGTTTTTGCTGTACTTGCCGGTCAAGGACGACCCAGAAGCCTGCGGTGTGGCGTTCATGGCCGTACAGGCAGGCAGCCGGCGCCAGGGCGTGGCGCGGGGCATGATGCAAGAGGTGCTGGTACGTTACCCTCACGCCGAACTGGCCTGCGCCGTGGACAAAGTGCCGGCCTTCGCGGCGATGGGCTTTCAGGTGCGCGGCGCGCGCGGCACGCAGGTGCTGATGAACACCCGCGCCTACGCCACCGATGGCTTGATGGGCGTGCTGGATGTGGCCGCTATCTATAGCTCATTGGAAGTGCGGCAGATTCATACCTACCTGCTGCAAAAACATGGCAAGCGCGCCATGGTGGATGCCGAGAAGCAACGCGACCGGCACCTGGATCAACTGGCGCACAAGGTCCGCTTGTTTGTGCAGGGGCGAGGCTGAAAAACGCCTCTCAACGGGCGCTGTGCGCCCCGCGATTGACCATTGCCAGAATGGTCGCCAGCAACTCCTGTTGCGCCTCTTCACGGCTGAGCTCACCGCTGGCCGCCGCATGAGACAAGGCCTCCGCCGCCCCGAGCATGGCCCGCAGCCCCGCCTGGGACACGCTGCCGCCCGGCGCGAAGGGGGCCATGACGTCGCGGCACTTATCGAGAAAGAGTGCTTCGTACTTGCGCTTGAGGCTTTCCAACTCCGGTGAGCTGCTCAGCGCGGCGATCACCCCCGGAATTTCCCGGCCCTGCAACAACACGCAGTCGACATAGGATGAGGCGATCACCCACGCGCGATCTTCCAGGGTCGGGCTGCTGGCTTCGAGGGCGTCGGCAAGCACCTGATTCTGGCGCCCATCGAAATCCTCATACAACGCCGCCAGCAACCCCGCGCGGGTAACGAAATGGTCATAGACCACCGGCTTGGTCACGCCCGCTCGTTCCGCCAGGTGGCCGAGGGTCAGGGCTTCGGTGCCTTCTTCACGCACCAGTTGCCAGGCCACGTCCAACAATTGGCGCAGACGATCTTCACGCGACAGCCGACGACGTGGGGCAGGGGATTCACTGCTTGACATGCTTATATACCAAAAGTAACTTACCAAAGGTAACTTAAGCCCAGCATAAACCCAATGGGAGTCACTGTCATGCACGCACTGATCGTTGTTGCTCATCACGACCCGCAATCCCTCACCCACAGCCTCGCCGCGCAAGTCGCCGCCGGGCTGAGCGCGTCTGGCCATACGTTCGAAATCGCCGACCTTGCCGCCGAAGGCTTCGACCCGCGCTACAACGCTGCCGACCAGCGCGTACATCGCACCCGCGCCGAACCGCCGGCTGACGTCGCCGCCGAACAAGCCCGCATCGACCGCGCCGACGCCCTGGTCTTGGTGTTCCCCATTTACTGGTGGTCGCTGCCAGGCCTGCTCAAGGGGTGGATCGACCGCGTGTTCGTCAACGGCTGGGCGATCGACTACGGCCCCGACACTCCGGTGGTGAAGAAACTGCGGCACTTGCAGGTTCACCTGCTGGCCCTCGGTGCTGCCGATCAAAGCGCGTTTGAGCGCCATGGTTATGCCAAGGCCATGCACACGCAGATCGATTACGGGATCTTCGATTACTGTGGCGCGCAGGTGCTGACGTCAGCGTTGCTGCTGGAGTCGGAAAGCGGCCAGGTGCAGGTGCATCTGGATCACGCCAAGGCAGTGGGCCAGGGTCTGTTCGAAACCGAGACGGTCGCCGGATGATTTCGTTGCGAGCAGGGAACCAGAAACCGTTGGACAACCAATCAAGGCGTTCACAATCACTGGAGATTTGATAATGACTTCAATTTCTGCTGCATCTGGATCCGCACTGATTGCTCCTCCCATTGACACATCCCAGGAAAAACCCACACAAGATCAAGTGAGACAAGAGCAGGAAAACAATGCGAACCAAGACAGTCCGTATCCAAATCTATCGAATGGCGACCTGCAAAACTTGACCTTTGATCAACACAATACGCTCGATAAATATCCCAATATGAACTTTCAGCAAGTGGTGGATGCACATGGGAAAGAGTTTCCAAATATATCGCCTAGAGAAGTTCAAGATTTGAACTCCGAGCAAGTGGACAGGCTTATCAAGTATCCCACTATGTCTTACCAAGACGTGCTTAATGGGCATGGCGTGAAAGGCGGCGATAATTTCATCTGGTAACTACGTTAGTTGCGGCACGCCTCAGGCCTGGAGCAGCAGCTTGGTGGCGATGCACTGAAAGGACCGACTAGAGTCCAAGCAGGTCATGTGCATCCAGCAGCCGGTAGGCAATCTCCGGTCGTTTCTCCAGGCCTCGGCGAATCGCCGCCGGGATCGATTGCCGGGTCTTGCGGCACAGCCCGGGCAGTTCGTCGATGACGATCTGAATCCCGCGCATGCTCTTGACCTCGGTGTGCCCCGGCGCGACCTGCACGCGGATACCCAATAGCGCGTACATGCGCTGCTGCATGTGTTCGAGGTCTTGCAGGCTTTGCAGGTCTTCCAGGCGTTCGATCAGGCGTTTTTCTTCCTGGCGCGTCAGGTTGAGGATGCGCAGGTCGGCGCCTGGGGTTTGCAGCAGCTGTTCGCGGTCACAGACACAGGCGCCGGGCGGGCAGGGTTGGCGAATGTTCATGATCAAGCCCTCCCCATCTCGACGTCGCGGACTCAGTAGCGCAGGGCGACACCCAGGCTGCCCAGTGCCTTCCAGTAGTCAGGATAGGTCTTGGCCACGCAGTCCGGGTCCTGAATACGAATACCCGAGACCTTCAGCCCGGCCAGGGCGAAACACATGGCGATGCGGTGATCGGCGTGGGTGTCGATCAGTGCAGTGCAGGCCGTGCCTGCCAGTGCCGGATCGCTGGCCACCAGCAGGTCATCGCCTTCGATGCGGGCCAGGCCTGGGCGGATCTGGTTGAGGCCGTCGTGCAGCGCCTGCACGCGATCACATTCCTTGACCCGCAGGTTGGCCAGTTCGGTGAAGCGCACCGGGCTGTTGTTGAACGCGGCCAGTACGGCAAGCGTCGGGATCGCGTCCTGCATTTGCGAACCCACCACTGTGGCCTGCATGTTCGGGAACTGCGCGATCAGCGCCTGGGCCTTGGCGTCCGGCTGGGTGAAGTCGTGTGCGGCGACACCGATATCGATGTGCCCGCCGGTCAGCACTTCAGCCGCCCACAGATAGGTGGCGGCGGAGGCGTCCGGTTCGATCAGGTAGTCATGGGCGGTGTAGCCGCTGGGAGCGACGCGCCAGGTGGTGTCGTCGACCACCTCGACCTGCGCGCCGAATGCACGCATGCAGTCGAGGGTCAGGTCCACATAGCCGCGGGCGCCGATGTCCTTGCCGGTCAGCGCCACTTCAATCGGCGCTGCGCCGCAGGCCGCGAGCATCAGCAAGGCCGATACATATTGGCTGGACAGACCACCGTCGATCTCAAAGCGCTTGGCCTGGACCTTGCCCACGCCATGCACGGTAACCGGCGGGCAACCGGTCGGGCTGTCGACCTGGATGCCGTTCTGGCCGAGGGTGGCGAGCAGCGGGCCGATCGGGCGTTTGCGCATGTAGTCGTCGCCGTCCAGCACCACGGTGCCTTGCACGGTGGCGACGGCGGCGGTGAGAAAACGCATCGCGGTACCGGCATTGCCGAGGAACAGCGGCTGCGCAGGCAATTGCAGCTGGCCTTGGCCCGTGACCACGAAGGTGGTGTCGTCCGGCTCGTCGATGATCACGCCCATCTGGCGCAGGGCCACCGACATGTGCCGGGTGTCATCGCTCTTCAACGCGCCGCTGAGGCGGCTGGTGCCCTTGGCCAGGGCGGCGAGCAACAGCGCGCGGTTGGTAATGGATTTGGAGCCGGGGGGCGCGACCTTGCCATTGAGGGGGAAAGTGGGCGGTGTAACGGTCACGGTTTTCTGCGAACTCAAGGTACAAGGCTCCTGATTCAAGGCAAGGTGGCACGGAGTGGCCGACGGGCGGACCCGAATAATCGGGCATAGACGTCACGCTTGTCGAGGCTTAGCGCTGGGCGAGCGAGTAATCATGCAGCGCCCGCGCCGCCGGTTCGATCTCGCTGACGCGCTGCTGATGCGCCTGTACATCGAGGTCCGCCGGCAGTTCGAAGTTGTCCTGTTCGGCGCACCAGGAGATTTTCTCCAGCAGTGCGGCCTGTTCGGCGGGCAGTTCAGGCCAGTTGCCGATAGCGGCGCCACGGATATAGCCAAAGCACCATTCTTCGGCGAGGGGCAGGGTCTGGCCCTGATGCTCCGTGTCGTCGAAGCGCGCCCGGAAACCTTTGGCGTCGGTGGCCAGTTGGGCGGCGCGGGCGTTCATGTGGCGAACGCACAGTTCGAGGAACTGCTTGGCTTCTTCGGCACTTTCCCACTGCGGGTTCTGCCCGCCCCAGATCGCCGGGAACCACTCGGCGATATCCACCGGTGCCGGGCTGGACACCAGTGCGCAGAAGTAACCATCGAGTTCGGCGAGGTTCAGCACCGAGTGGTCGTCACCGTACTTGAGCAGGGTTTCTTCGATCAGGTCGAAATCGGCGGGGGCCAGAGGTTGGGTGAGCATGGGGCGTATCCTTTAAACGTCGAGCGCCGCTGCGGCAGCGGCTTAAAGCGCGAAGGATGGCGCCTGAGGCGGTTTTTATCCAGCCTTTTCCAAGGCCGACGGCCCGTCCCGGATGAATTTTAGCAGTCCCGTTTTTGGCTGATGCGCCGTGGCTCACCCTTGTTATAGTTCGGCTCTTATTACTCGCCAGTCAGGGATCACTGCCATGTCCGAATACCAAGCCTTCGTCGTCGAGCTCATTGGCAGCGTTGCCCATGTGCAGATCAACCGCCCGGAAAAGATCAACGCCATGAACGCGGCGTTCTGGACCGAGATCATCGATATCTTCCGCTGGGTCGACGACACCGACGCCGTGCGCGCCGTGGTGCTCAGCGGTGCCGGCAAACATTTCTCGTCCGGCATCGACCTGATGATGCTGGCCTCGGTGGCCAATGATTTTGGCAAGGACGTGGGCCGTAATGCACGCCTGTTGCGGCGCAAGATCCTCGAACTGCAAGCCTCGTTCAACGCCGTCGACACCTGCCGCAAGCCGGTGTTGGCCGCGATCCAGGGCTACTGCATCGGCGGTGCCATCGACCTGATCAGCGCCTGCGACATGCGTTACGCCGCCGAGGACGCGCAGTTTTCCATCAAGGAAATCGACATCGGCATGGCGGCCGACGTCGGCACCCTGCAGCGCCTGCCGCGCATCATCGGCGATGGCATGCTGCGCGAGCTGGCCTACACCGGTCGCCAGTTCGGCGCCGAGGAAGCGCGCAGCATCGGCCTGGTCAATCGCGTGTATCCCGATCAGGAAAGCCTGTTGGCCGGCGTACTGGACATCGCCCGGGAAATCGCCGCCAAATCGCCGATTGCCGTGACCGGCACCAAGGCCATGATCAGCTACATGCGTGACCATACAGTCAATGACGGTCTGGAATACGTTGCCACCTGGAACGCGGCTATGTTGCAATCCAACGACTTGCGCGTGGCCATCGCGGCCCATATGAGCAAGCAGAAACCCGAATTCGTGGATTGACTGATATGACCCCAGGCTGGATTACCACCACACTGCTGGACAACCAAACCCCCGGCGGCTGGGCCGTCGCGCGCAGCCGCGAGGGTTTTTTACACGACACCAATGGCGCGCTGTTCCCGCGGGAATGGCTCAAGCGCCAGGACCTGGCGGTGTTCGCCGAACACGGTATCGGCCATCTTGACGGCGAGCCGGTGTACCTGCTCGAACTCAATGCCGCCAGCGACGTGCCTGGATGCAGTTGGCAAGGCCTGCGCGGCTTCATGCTGCAAGGCGATCACCGGCTGTACAAAGTGCTGGCCTATGCCGCGCAGATCGGCACCTGGGCGCGGGAACACCGTTTTTGTGGCAGTTGCGGCCAGGCCATGGTCCAGGTGCCTCGGGAGCGGGCGATGTTCTGCGAGGCTTGTGACCTGCGCAGCTACCCGCGCATCTCGCCGAGCATGATTGTGCTGGTGACCCGTGGCGACGAGATCCTGCTGGCGCGGTCGCCGCGCTTTGTCCCCGGGGTCTACAGCACGCTGGCGGGGTTTGCCGAGCCGGGTGAGTCGGCCGAAGACTGCCTGATCCGCGAAGTTCACGAAGAAGTGCAGCTGGAAGTCCGCAATATCCAGTACGTGGGCAGCCAGTGCTGGCCGTTTCCCCATTCGATGATGCTGGGCTTCCATGCCGAGTACGCCGGTGGCGATATCGTGCCCCAGGCCGATGAGATCGAGGACGCGCAGTGGTTCAACATCCACGACTTGCCGCCGTTGCCGGCGTCACGCTCGATTGCGCGTTACCTGATCGACCTCTACGTGGCCCGCCGCTTAGGCCACGCTGAACCAGTGCTGCCAGGCTAGGCGCACCGTCAGGCCGAGGACCACGGTGATAAACACCGGGCGAATGAATTTGGCGCCGCCGCTGATTGCGCTGCGTGCGCCAAAGAACGCGCCCACCATCACCGACACGCCCATGGCCAGCCCGACGATCCAGTCCACCGAACCGTTGATGATAAACACCGACAGCGCCGCCGCGTTGCTGACGAAGTTCATGCTGCGCGCCACGCCGCTGGCTTTGACCAGGTCGATGGGGTGCAGCAGCATCGTGCTCACCGTCCAGAACGCGCCGGTGCCGGGGCCGGCCACGCCGTCGTAGAAGCCCAGGCCGAAGCCTTGGGTGGCCTGCCATTTCTTCTTGATCGGTGCGTCGCCCTCCAGCGGCGCCTTGGGCGTGCCGCCGAACAACAGGTACAGGCCACAACCGAAGACGATCACCGGGAGCATCTTGTTCAGGGTTTCGGCGGGCAGGTAGTGGGCGACGATGGCGCCGGCCAGGGCGCCGATAAACGTACCGACGATGGCATGTACCCACTGGCGCGGGTGAAACAGCTTGCGTCGGTAAAAGGTGAAACTGGCGGTGGCCGAGCCGAAGGTGGAGCTGAGTTTGTTGGTGCCCAGTACCAAATGGGGCGGCATGCCGGCGGTGAGCAGGGCCGGGGTGGTGAGCAAGCCGCCACCGCCGGCGATGGCGTCGATGAAGCCGGCGATGAACGCAACGACGGCCAGGATGGCGAGGGTAGTGAGGTCTACGCTGAGTTCGAAGGGCATGGGCAGGGCTTATGGTTGGCAGGGCGCTATGCGAAAGGCGGCCATCTTACCTGCCCGATGTACGCAAATCCAAATGTGGGAGGGCGCAAGCCTCCTCCCACATTCAAACGGTGCCGGCCTGGCTATTTGTGGGTGCCCAGCCACTCCAGCGCGGTGCGCCAGATGCAGATCCCGAGGAAGTACGCCGACATCAGCGACCACAACCCAAACGTCCACGGGTTGGTGTTCGGGTAATCCACCACCATCAAGAAGCTGCACAGCAACCAGAGCGTGGTCACCGCGATGTTGATCGGCATGAACCGCTTGACCCGGAACGGGTGCAGGAACTTCATCGGCGTCACGGTCAGCAGCGCCAGGCCAATCACCGTGAGCAACGTCACCCACGCGTCGGGCTGGATGATATACACGCAGAGGGCCACCACGTTCCAGGCGGCGGGGAAGCCGACGAAGTAGTTGTCCTTGCTTTTCATGTTCACGTTGCAGAAGCAGAACAGCGACGACACCAGGATCACCGACACCGTGAACAGGTGGGTAAAGTCCGGCAGGTCGATATAGCGGTAGATAAACAGTGCCGGGATAAACACATAGGTCAGGTAATCGATCACCAGGTCCAGCACCGAGCCGTCAAAGCTGGGCAGTACCGTGCTGACATTCACGCGGCGGGCCAGGGAACCGTCGACGCCATCGACCACCAGTGCCAGGCCCAGCCACAGCAGGCACGCCTTGGGTGAGTTCTCCAGCAAGGCCAGCGTGGCCAGGAAGGCCAACACCACTCCGGTGGCAGTGAAGCCGTGGGCGCCCCAGGCTTTCAGTCTGGCTACATGCAGGGTCGATATCACGGGCGGTTCTCCAAAGGGTGAAACGGGGCAGCCGACGCTGTGGCAGCGTCGAGTCTGGCCAGGGGATGCAGGTATCGACCGGGAAGGGGAGGATAAGGTTCACCACCCCGGTGATTGCTTAGCGTAGCAAGCGTCGGACGTTTCGGCATCAGCCTTGGCGGAACACCAAGGCTTTCAAGCCGCTTTGCCGATCGATATCCGGGAATTCCGGTGGGTTTTCCAGCCGTTCGACAAAGTGCAGGCCCGGTGCTTCGCGGGTCACGCCGTCGATCAGGAAGTCCTCGCCGAACGCCGGGTCATTCATGCACGCCAGCACCGTGCCTTGTGGCGTGAGCAAATCCGGCAGGCGGCGCAGCACGCGCTGGTAATCCTTGGTCAGCAGGAAACTGCCTTTCTGGAAGGACGGCGGGTCGATGATCACCAGATCATAGGGGCCGCTGTGGATGACCTTGGCCCAGGACTTGAACAAGTCGTGGCCAAGAAAGGTAACGCGGCTCAGGTCATGCCCATTCAGGCGATGGTTGTCGCGACCCCGGCTCAGGGCGCCGCGGGCCATGTCCAGGTTCACCACATGCTCGGCGCCGCCTTCGATGGCCGCCACGGAAAACCCGCAGGTGTAGGCGAACAGGTTGAGTACCCGCAGCCCCTTGGCCTGTTCGCGCACCCAGTTGCGGCCGTAGCGCATGTCGAGAAACAGCCCGCTGTTCTGTTTTTTACCGAGGTCGATCAGGTAGCGCAGGCCGCCTTCGGTAATCGTCAGCTCATCGATCGCATCGCCCACCAGCCATTCGGTGGTGCTTTGCGGCAGGTAGCGGTGCTGCAGGGCTACCGTGTGGGCGCCGGACTGCGCCCATTCGAACTGAACCAGCAGTTGTTTCAGCGCGTCCAGGTGCGCCGCCTCCGGCTCCTTGAACAGCGCGACCAGCACCACGCCCTGCAGCCAGTCCACGGTCAGTTGCTCCAGGCCCGGCCAGCAACGGCCGCGCCCGTGGAACAGGCGCCGGGTTTCGGTCGGTGGCGTGGCCAGGGCGGTCAGCAGGTGGGCGTGCAGTGTGGCGAGGGCGTCGGGGTTCATCGTTGAGCGTCGTTCGTTGAGCGGGCGGCATTTTAAACACAATGGCGAGGTTTCGGGGGGTTAGAGCACAACGTGCTGGGAAACGTCTGATTGGCAGCGATTCATGCTCAAAATATGCTTTGGCACGCCTGACATCAGGCAAAAAATCCTCAGTCATCGACATAAACTGGAAAAAAAGCCTGGAGGTGCCCATGAACGGTTTTGCGAGCGCAGTGAATCACACCACAACGGATCAGCTCGCCGGTGATCAAATCGAGCAGGACGAGTGGCGCGACGCCCTGGCCTCGCTGGTGGCCAACGCCGGCCCCGCGCGGGCGCGGCAGATCCTCGACGTGCTGGCCCGTGAAGGCGGCGCCCCGCACATCGACTGGAAACCCCGTCACGGCACCCCGTATATCAATAGCATCAGCGTCGAGCGGCAGCCGGCGTTTCCCGGCGACCTGGCCACCGAAGAGCGCCTGGCCTCGCTGGTGCGCTGGAACGCCCTGGCCATGGTGGTGCGCGCCAACCAGGCGTATGGCGAGCTCGGCGGTCATATCGCCAGCTACGCCAGCGCGGCGGATTTGTTCGAAGTGGGCTTCAATCACTTTTTCCGTGCCCGCCACGAGGGCTTTGGCGGCGACCTGGTGTTCTACCAGCCGCATTCCGCGCCGGGCATTTATGCGCGGGCGTTCCTGGAGGGGCGCCTGAGCGAGCAGGACCTGGCGCACTACCGGCAGGAAATCGGCGGGGCCAAGGTCGGCGCGCGCGGTTTGTCGAGTTACCCGCACCCGTGGTTGATGCCGGACTTCTGGCAATTTCCCACCGGCTCCATGGGCATCGGCCCGATCAGTTCGATTTTCCAGGCGCGCTTTATGCGCTACCTGCAGCACCGCGGCTTGCAGGACACCACCGAGCGCCACGTCTGGGGCGTATTCGGCGACGGCGAAATGGACGAGCCGGAAAGCATGTCGGCCCTGACCCTGGCCGCTCGCGAAGGCCTGGACAACCTGACCTGGGTGGTCAACTGCAACCTGCAACGCCTCGACGGCCCGGTGCGTGGCAATGGGCGGATCATCGATGAACTGGAGGCGTTGTTCGGCGGCGCCGGCTGGAACGTGATCAAGCTGGTGTGGGGCTCGGACTGGGACGCCTTGCTCGCCAAGGACAGCGACGGCGCCCTGGTCAATACGCTGTCGCAGACCGTGGACGGGCAGTTCCAGACCTTCGCCGCCAAGGACGGCGCCTACAACCGCGAGCACTTCTTCGGCCAGAGCGCGTCCCTGGCCAGGCTGGTCGAGGGCATGAGCGATGAACAGATCGACCGCCTCAAGCGCGGCGGCCACGACATGGTCAAGATCCACGCCGCCTACCACGCGGCGCGGCGGGTCAAGGGCAAGCCCACGGTGATCCTGGCCCAGACCAAAAAAGGCTTTGGCATGGGCGAAGCCGGGCAGGGCAAGATGACCACCCACCAGCAGAAGAAACTCGATCGCGAGGCGCTGATCGCCTTCCGCAATCGTTTCCAGTTGCCGCTGACGGATGAGCAGACCGAGTCGTTGAGTTTCTTCAAACCGGCCGCTGACAGCCTGGAGTTGCGCTATCTGCATCAACGGCGCAACGCCCTGGGCGGCTACGTGCCCAGTCGTTGCCAGGCCGCCGTGCCGGTCAGTGTGCCGCCTCTGGCCGGTTACGCCGGCTTCGCTACGGCCGCCGCGGGTAAGGAGATGTCCACCACCATGGCCTTCGTGCGTATGCTCACCAACCTGCTCAAGGACAAGCACCTGGGGCCACGCATCGTGCCAATCGTCGCCGACGAGGCGCGTACCTTCGGCATGGCCAACCTGTTCAAGCAGATCGGCATCTACTCCAGCGTCGGCCAACGCTACGAGCCGGAAGATATCGGCTCGATCCTCAGCTACCGCGAAGCCACCGACGGGCAGATCCTCGAAGAGGGCATCAGCGAAGCCAGCGCCATCAGCTCCTGGGTCGCGGCGGCCACCAGCTATTCGGTGCATGGCCTGCGCATGTTGCCGTTCTACATCTATTACTCGATGTTCGGCTTTCAGCGCGTGGGCGACCTGATCTGGGCCGCCGCCGACCAGCGCGCCCGTGGCTTCCTGCTGGGCGCCACTGCCGGCCGCACCACCCTCGGCGGCGAGGGCCTGCAGCATCAGGACGGCAGCAGCCACCTAAGCGCCGCCAGCGTCCCCAACTGCCGTGCCTACGACCCGGCGTTTGCCGGGGAGTTTGCGGTGATCCTCGACCACGGCATGCGCCAGATGCTGGAGCATGATGTCGACGAGTTCTACTACGTGACCCTGATGAACGAAAACTACCCGCAGCCGAGCCTGCCCGAGGGGGTGGAAGCGGCGATCATCAAAGGTATGTACCGCTTGCAGGGCGCGCCTGACGCCCAGGTGCGCCTGCTCGGTTCGGGTACGCTGGTGCGTGAAGCCCAGGCGGCTGCGCAGCTATTGGCGGACGATTGGCAGGTGGCGAGTGAGGTCTACAGCGTGACCAGCTTCAGCGAACTGGCACGGCAGGCGCGGGAGGTGGAGCGTTGGAATCGCTTGCATCCGCAGGCGATCCAGCGCGTCAGTCATGTGAATGATTGCTTGCCCAAGGGCGCCCCGGTGGTTGCAGTGTCGGACTACGTGCGGGCGGTGCCGCAGATGATTGCTTCGTACCTGGATTCCCCCTACACCGTACTCGGCACCGACGGTTTCGGGCGCAGCGATACGCGGGCGGCGTTGCGGGATTTTTTTGAGGTGGATCGCCATCACCTGGTGTTGGCGGCGCTAACGGCATTGGCGGAGCAGGGCAGTCTGGATCGGCAGGTATGCCAGCAGGCGATTGAACGCTATGGCCTCCAGGCGGAGCGTGCAGCGTCCTGGACCTAAATGTGGGAGGGGGCTTGCCCCCGATTGCGCCGGGTCAGTGACATATAAGCTGACTGACACACTGCTATCGGGAGCAAGCCCCCTCCCACATTTAGAGCGTGGCGATCAGGGCTGGCCCAAAGGCCTCTTTCAAGAACACGGGGGCGATATACCGCTGGTAATGCGCCTCGGACAGCAGGAAAAACTCGCGATCAATTCCATCGCGCAAATCCGCCAGGCTGTGCTCGCGAAATTCCGGCAGCAACACCAGGCCATATGCGTCCAGCCTGGTAATCACCCGCGCACCCCGGGCAATCAACTGGTAGGCCCAGCAGTACGGCGACTGGTGCGGCATAAAGCGAATCTTGCGGCTTTCCAGTTGCTGGCGCAGGCGCTGTGGGTCGAACACGTCCAGCTTGGAGGCCATCACCTGCACCAGCAGTTGCTCAAGGCGCAGCCACACCGCCTGTTTTTCCTCGGCGTTGTAGCCATTCCACTGGATGACTTCATGGTGATAACGCTTGCACCCGCGGCAGACCAGATCACCGTAAACGGTGGAGCACAGGCCGACGCAGGGGGTCTTGATGGTTTGATTGGGCATAAAAAAAACATCGACAGGTGAAACAACACGGCCCCTGAAGGGGCCGTTTTTTCAATCAATCCCAGCTCAACGCACCGCCAGTCTGGTACTCGATCACACGGGTCTCAAAGAAATTCTTCTCTTTCTTCAAGTCCATGATCTCGCTCATCCATGGGAACGGGTTAGTCGTCCCTGGATACTCTTCCTTCAAACCGATCTGCGACAGACGACGGTTAGCGATGAACTTGAGGTAGTCCTCCATCATCGCCGCGTTCATGCCGAGTACACCGCGTGGCATGGTGTCGCGCGCGTATTCGATCTCCAGTTGGGTCCCTTGCAGGATCATCTGGGTTGCTTCTTCCTTCATCTCGGCGTCCCACAGGTGTGGGTTTTCGATTTTGATCTGGTTGATCACGTCGATGCCGAAGTTCAGGTGCATCGACTCGTCGCGCAGGATGTACTGGAACTGCTCGGCCACGCCGGTCATTTTGTTGCGGCGGCCCATGGAGAGGATCTGGGTGAAGCCGCAATAGAAGAAGATGCCTTCCAGTACGCAGTAGTAGGCCACCAGGTTGCGCAGCAGTTCTTTGTCGGTGTCGACGGTGCCGGTTTCGAATTTCGGGTCGGAGATGGAGCGCGTGTATTTCAGGCCCCAGGCGGCTTTTTTCGCGACCGATGGGATCTCGTGGTACATGTTGAAGATCTCGCCTTCATCCATGGCCAGCGACTCGATGCAGTACTGGTAGGCGTGGGTGTGGATCGCCTCTTCGAAGGCCTGGCGCAGGATGTACTGGCGGCACTCCGGGTTGGTGATCAGGCGGTACACGGCCAGGACCAGGTTGTTGGCGACCAGCGAGTCGGCGGTGGAGAAGAAGCCGAGGTTGCGCATGACGATGCGGCGTTCGTCGTCGGTCAGGCCTTCGGGGTTTTTCCACAGCGCGATGTCGGCGGTCATGTTGACCTCTTGCGGCATCCAGTGGTTGGCACAGCCGTCGAGGTATTTCTGCCAGGCCCAGTCGTACTTGAAGGGCACGAGTTGGTTGAGGTCGGCGCGACAGTTGATCATGCGCTTTTCGTCGACAGCGACGCGGGCGGAGGCGCCTTCGAGTTCGGCGAGGCCTTCGGCGATGTCGAGTTTGTCGAGGGCAGCCTTGGCGCGGATGATCGCGGCGGAGTCGTTGGCGGTGACGGCGCGGGCTTCGATGGCGGCAGCGGCGCCGGCACCGTCGAGGCGGTCCATGTTGGCTTCGGTGGCGTGGCCGGCGTTGGCGCCTCTGATCACCGCTGCACCGGTGTCTTCGTTGTCGACTTCATCCCAACTCAGCATTGAAATACTCCTTCCTGGTCTGTGCTGACGGTGTGTGAACCCGTCCAAAAATAAGTGATTTGCAGGCTTCAAGGCATTGAAATACTGCGCATAGTGTGGTCAGCGTTTTACGAGTTCGCACACTATGTAGTGGTTGTTTGTTGGCGTGGGCACACTATATGGGGTGTGATCAGCATGGTCAACGGACAACGTGTGCGGTTTTAGGTCGCTGCCAGGCACACCTGTGGTGGCAAAGCCTGGGTTCACTGGCCTTTGATGCCCGTATGAACGCCCCGTTGAAAAGAACGTGGTGTCTCGCCGCGATATTAATTAGAATTAATCTCATTTGAGACTCAATCGCGCTGCGCAGGTTGCTTGCCATGAATGATGCTGTTGTCCCTTCGCACGCCGCCGAACCGACGTTATCGAGCCTGTATCGCGACCATCGCAGTTGGCTGGAAAGCTGGCTGCGGCGGCGCCTGGGCAATGCCTGGGATGCGGCTGACCTGAGCCAGGACACTTTCGTGCGGGTGCTCGCCAGTGCCCAGCCGCTCGGGCAGATGCAGGAACCGCGGGCCTATCTGGTGACGGTGGGCAAGCGCCTGCTGGTCAATTTTCATCAGCGACGCAGCCTTGAGCAGGCTTATCTGACGGCTCTTGGCAACCTGCCGCCAGCCTGCGTGCCATCTCCCGAGCAGCGCTGGCTGGTGTTGGAAACCCTGCAAGCCCTGGATGAATTGCTCGACGGCTTGCCTGCACTGGTGCGCCGGGCGTTTCTCTGGAGTCAGCTGGACGGCCTGGGCTATCGGGAGATTGCCGAGCGACTTGAGGTGTCGGAGCGCACGGTCAAGCGTTACATGGCGCAAGCCTATGAACATTGCCTGCTGGTGGACCTGTGAACCGTGAGGTTGCGCGAGCGGCCGCGCAATGGCTTGCGCTGCTGGAATCGGGGTCGGCCACTGAACGCGATCATGCCGCGTTGCAGCACTGGCGCGACAGTCATCCGCAGCACGAACACACCTGGCAGAAAGCCCAGGCCCTGCGCCAGCGCTTCAGCGCGCTGCCCCAGGCGTTGGCGATGGCCAGCCTCGACCGCCCGCAAGTGGGGCGGCGGGCGTTGCTCAAGCGTGCGTTGGGCGTGGCGGCGCTGGTGCCGACGGCCTGGTTGATCAGTCGCCAGTTGCCTATAGATAGTTGGCGCGCCGACCTGCACACCGCCACCGGCGAGCGCAGGCGCCTGCCGTTGGCCGAGGGCGGCAGCCTGCAACTGAATACCGCCACGGCCGTGGATGTGGACCCGGCGCAACGGCGCATCACGCTGGTGGACGGCGAACTGGCGCTGAACGTGCCGGGCGCACACGCGATGACGCTACGCACGCGCTACGGCGAAGTGCGGGTCAGTCAGGCCGAGGTGTGCGTGCGCCAACTGGCCGCCGGCTGCCGGGTGTCGGTGCTCAAGGGCCGCGTGCAGGTGCGCGACGTGAACGGGCAACTGGCGACGTTGCAGGACGGCCAGCAAGCGCCATTGAGCGCCGGCGGGCTCGGTGCGTGGGTGCCGTTCGATGTGCTGCAACTGGGCTGGCGCGACGGCGTGCTGACTGCACAGAACCAGGCGCTGGGGGATTTTCTGCGCGAGCTGGCGCGCTATCGCCCAGGCGTGTTGCGCTGGGCGCCGAACCTGGAGACGTTGCGGGTGACGGGCAGTTTTCGCCTGGATGACACCGACCGCATCCTCAGCCTGCTGGCCTCGAGTCTAGGGTTCGAGGTGCAGGCGCGGACGCGGTATTGGGTCACACTCACTTGAAGACACTGGCGATCAAAAATGTGGCAGTTGTTTTGTTTCGTTTCGACGGAAGGTTTAAGACACTGGGGCCCAGCAGGCTGACGGCTTCGCGTGGTTGCAAGGCCAGCCCACGCATGTTTACGTGGTTTCGAGCGGAGAAGGCTGTAGTGGGGAGGGCAAGCTGTTGATCGACTGTTGGCGGTGAAACAGCTTCGATATACCAATATGGAATAAACAAATAGTTATATATTCCTTTTAATGTTTTTGTGGGTGGCGCACTTTGAGGCTCTGCACATTCGTGCAGATCGACCTAACAGCCAAAAGGAAAGCCGACATGACCATTAAAGCGATCAACGTGCGTAATCAGTTCAAGGGCGTGATCAAGGAGATTCTGCTGGGGGAAGTGGTGTCGGAAATCGACGTGCAGACCGCGTCCGGCATCGTTACTTCAGTGATCACCACGCGCTCGGTGCGTGACCTGGAGTTGAAGGTGGGCAGTGAAGTGATTGCCTTTGTGAAATCGACTGAAGTTTCCATCGCCAAACTCTAAAGACTTGCGTAATTCACTGTAGGCGCCCGCTTGCCGGCGATGGCGGCCGCAAATCAGTCTCCGTAGCGGATCACCCAAGGGCTGGTCGAGGGATGTGTGATCGTCCAGTTTTGTCGGGGCGGCGCTGTTGACGCCGAGGCTCTGGTCGCCGGCGTTCTGGCTGGCAACTACGCCGCAGAGGGACTCGAAGTCCTGGCTGAGTTGAGCCTGTCGGAGTATTCAAAGGGTGCATGGTTTTTATGAGCGTTGGTGCAGGGCATAAAATAAGATAAATGCCTGGAACTTAGTGAGGGGGCGCTGCCGGTAGTCAAACAGTTTGGGAGTGTCGTTGTGGGTTTCGACCTTCTTACTGTTGGCGCTGTTTTTGAGCCGCGTATGGAGCTGCGTACCGATCTTGGGTGGAAGGGGATAAGGGCATTGGTCGCGCGTATTCTTTAGTGTTTGAGTTTCAGACGTTCAGTCGAAATGTATTGTTTCAAACGATAATGACGGTAAACAGATAAGTCTGACAGTTGAATGCTTTTTGCTTTGCTAGTGTTTTCCGATCAGGGCATTCATCTATACAGGGAGGTTAAGTCGATAATATCGTACCGGAATTACTCATGAATATATCTTCTTCTGCGGGTGTGTCGTTTCGTTTAGACAATGAACTTACTCGAGATCCTTCAGCTCCGCATGACACCCTACAAAAGTCACCCGGGCATAGTCGTGTACGACGTGAGGATACGGAACCGACGTCTCCTGTTTCCATTGTGGTTAAGGATGAGGATGTATTAAAAGTAGTTCATGATAAGGTAGTACAGGCCAAGGCCAGTCCTGATTCCAGCGCTTACTTGAAAGGCTATAACACACCCTCGTCCGTTTCTCTGCCAGGTTATTCAGCCCCAATGAGCGACTTGGAACTCCTTCGATTGGCGGTGGATCACCCCACAACACCCGAACAACTTGGGGCGATACAACGCCTGAGTGAACAGCGCGTTATCGGTGATACTCAAGCCAATGTCAGTCTGTTTTCGAAAGTGATGTCGGGCAAAGGCGTGAAAGTAACGCCGATGTCTCAAAGTTACTATCTTTCGATGATCAACAGATTGTCGCCAGGGCAATGTTCAGGTATCTCACATCTTCTTTCGTTGGCCGTCGCTGAGGGCAAACAACATGTTTTTTTGGGAAATGTTTTCCAGGCGGTTGCCAATCCGGACGATCCTGAATCGCGGGAGTTTTTCAACAAGCTGGCTGAAGTCCATGAACAAACAAAATACATTGAACTTGCAGCTGATCCCAAAAAGTCCGTACTGGGTCCGTATACTGATATTGCACCTAGACTGTTGGAATCGAAAACCACTCAAACGCTGCTGATCAGCGGGGAAAATCATCGTGTCAGTGCCGGTGTGATGGTGGACTCCAATAATAATCGAACTTACTACTTCGCAGAGCCGAATTACGGGTTGGTGGAGTTTTCTTCTTATGAGCTTTTTGAGGAGGGGTTGAAAAAAGTATTTGCAGGGTCTGAACTTAAAGGCTCTTTTAAACCCATGGAGGAGGGGGGTTACTTTAGTTCTCCGAAATACAAAATCAGTGTGTTTGATCCCGATTATATTTCTGATGTCTCTCCTGCCCAAAACGACGTCAGGTTTATGTACGACGCCCCTTTGGGCGATCTTGAAAAAATTAAGGTGATTGATACTTCCCGCCTGCCGTTGGCTGAACATTTTCGGGGCCAGACGTCGACTCCGGAACCCGCAGTACAGGTGGACTATGAGCAGGTCGTAACGGGGCTGGAAAAACTGCACGTTTCCAAAGGGATGTCCCAGTATCACCAGACGAAAGCCGTTTTGGGCCATGTGCAGCAATTTATCGAAAATCATCCAGACTCTTATCAGGTCTCGGCGATGAAGGCGCTTGAGCAAAAACTGATAAATGCAATTAATGAGGCCGCCGCGCCCGTTAAATTTCCCTCCGTTTTTGAACGTATGGAAAACGACCGTATCGGGCTGGCTAAGGATAAGCTCGGACCAAAAAAACAGGTTAAAACTGAGTACCGCCCGTATGCGAAAATTAATATCACCACTGATGCGAACAGTGACCCGAGCAGGTCAAAGCAAGTGGCGGACGGTATCAGTACCGCCCTGCAGACGATTGACCAGAGCGACCCGAATACTTGGAAGTTGATAGGTACGGATATATCCGTGGTCATTGCCAGGCCGGGCGATCAAGCAGAAACACAGATACGTTTAGGTCGCGAACCCACGTTGATCATTGGTGATGACTTTTTTGCATCGCCTTCCGCGAGTAACAACACTGTCGCTGATAGAGTGGGTCATCAAGCAAAGGCCAATGGCGGGGACGGTATAGCCCAGAAGCAGGTCGCACTCATTGCCGGAAAATTCGGGTTGCTTAGCCACTACAGAGCCCACCCCAATGAATTTCTCGCGACAATAGACAACAAAGAGCCTTTTCGCGAAAGCGGCCATCAACTCAGTACGCGTGCGAGCAGAACTCCCCTGGATTTTATGGAGCAAAGCTTTACTGCGCGACTCTACGACGGAAAACTCGACAGCCAGGCGCAGGCCTCGCTCGACAAACTGCTTTCCCCGCCACGCGACGCGCCACAAAGCGTTTCTTCTACACCGTCCACCCCCGCCGCACCGATTGACCCGGCGCAAGTCGAGCGCCTGCAAAAACTTGATGTAAGTCATCCCCCTGTACGCATTGGTGAGTTGAACGTAAGTCGTGTCGAACTTTATAAAATGGGCGCCAGTATCGATGGCAAGCCTATTGAAAATCCGCTGCCCGGCGATGCGGATAGTCACCAACTGATCAACAAAGTACAGATCGACCTTGAAAAATTTCAGGCTCATTTGAAAGGGAGTTCGAGTGACGTCGGCGATCGCGTGACAAACGTAATCGCTGAGATCGGCGCTCACCGCAGTACCGACAGTGCGCCGCTGTTCCGTTCGGCAAACAGCGGACCTGTACTTGAATCGCTGCAAAACTCAGTGCGGGATTTATCTGTACAACATGCCCAGATAAAGAAACTTGAGCAAAGTAAAAAGCCTATACCCAGCGATTTTTTCTCCCCGGAAACGCCCGGCAAGTCGGGGGCAAAAAATAACGCCGCGGGACTGGGGTTTCAGGCGTTCGGCACATTCCAAACGCTGCGCAGTTCTATAGAGAGTCTTCAGAATGGCGATACAACGGAAGGGGCCGTTGGTCTGGGCAGTGTTGCGGCTGAATATGTCGGGATGGGCGTGGAGGCGGGTCTCAATAAGGTGGCGCAGAAGACCGCCAGTCGTGTGGCACCGACAATAGTCAACTTTAAATCCTCCAGTATTGGAAAGATGGTTGGGAGGGTCGGCGGTGGGGTTGCTGCGACCATCACGGTTCCTTTTGATATCTACAATGCCGTCGATTCGTTCAATAAAGCGGCTGCCAGTACCGGTAAAGAAGCTCAGGATCACTACGTTAACGGTGCGTTCTCAGTCGCTGGGGCTGTTACTTCGATCACCTTGGGCGTTGCATTTATGGCGGGCGCCGCTGCTGCCGGACCGGCCGGACTCATCGTTGCGGGGGTCTTGATGGCTGCTCAATCGATTTACTCCGCTGTCCGTACTGTAGAGGAAATTGATCAATATACGCCGCTGACCGACGGGCAAAAATTCACGATTGGTGTTAAGTCGTTTCTGGGCTTTGAACCCGGATTCGATGTCATAAAACCCTATCTGGAAAAGAAATATGCCGACGAGCACGAACAGCAGAGCAAGGTTCGTTATCAAGCGTTTTTGGACGGTCCAGGTAAAGAGTATTTTGAACGCGTGGTGTACGGTTCTGCCGATGTTGAGGCCAAACTGGTACCGGGTAAGGTCCCGCTCACGCCCTCACTTTGGTATTCACCTATTACCTGGCTGTTGAACTTGATCCCGGTCAATGGTCAGGTACCTCATGTCGAAATCGCGGGGGGTAATGATCATATTTCAGGTCATAAATCATGGAACGGTAAGCCTATAAACGCCGTGGAAGGCCTGCCCGGGGAGACCAAGGCCACGCTTTGGGATATGGGCGACGGGGATGATTGGGTGACAGGGATAGAAACCAAACCGAACTACTTTTTATTGGGCGCAGGCAAAAAAGGCGTTAGCGGGGGGAACGCAGACGATACAGTAGTGCTCAACGCTGATGCGCGCCAGACATTGGCACAGGCTGAACAAGTCTCCACAACCGATAAGGATGGTTTCAGTCCTCGACAGACGTCACTCAATGGCGGCGGAGGACGTAATACGCTGTCATTTTCCGGCGCTCTAACGACCCCCTATAAAGAAGATGGAGCGGACAAAGTAGCCCGATACGCGGGGCACGTCGTTAACTTCAAGACGAATACGATCTCGATAAAAACCCAGGAATCAAATACGGAAGGGGTGAAGAAAATCGCGCATTTCCAGTCTTTTTCCAATGTGACTACGGTTGAACGAGGGCAAAGTTTTATCCAGGGTAATGATGAGAACCATATGTTCACGCTCAACGGTCAAAAAGATGTGTTATTCACCGGCAACGGCGCGAACGTTATTGTCATCAATGGTGGTGCCCGCATCACGGGAGAGGGCGGCAACAATACCTATATCGTGAACAGAGCGGTCGAGAACGTGATTATCGAGGACCCGGGCAACAGTATCGTCAGGTTGGACTATTCAGCTGCGCAACTCTCTGGCTGGCGTGTTTCGCCCTCCGGTGATTTATCCGTTGATACGAGCGGCGATACGCCGTGGAATAGCCGCGCACTTGTCTTCAACAATGCCTTTTCCAGCGATACGGAGGATGATCGGGCACGACCAGTGTTCATCACCAACGACGGTGTGACTATGGTGATAAATGCGCCACGCCAAGCGGGCTCATCCATCCGGACTGTGCAGGTGAGCAGCGTGAAGGTTGAAACTGGTAATCCTCAAACCTGACGCACGCCCAAGGGTGGGCCAACACCATCGAACGACTGGCCCCGGGAAGGGGCCAGTCAGTTTTAACGGGTGAGCAAGCTGCGTTCCATCCGCTGCAGACCCTCTTCCAGCAACGCCCGCGGGCAGCCGAAGTTCAGACGCACGAACTGCTGGCAGTCATCGCCGAATTCGATCCCCGCGCTCAAACCGACCTTGGCCTGTTCCAGGAAGAACTGTTGCGGGTCGTCCAGGCCCAGGGCGCTGCAATCCAGCCACGCCAGAAAGGTGCCTTGAGGCGCATGCATGACCACGCCGGGCAGGCGGGTTTTTACCGCGTCGAGCAGGTAGTCGCGGTTGGCCTGCAGGTACTGCAGCAACGCCTCGAGCCAGTCGCTGCATTGGCTGTAGGCCGCGCGGGTGGCTTCCAGGCCCAGGGGGCTGACGCTGTCGACCATGCCGCAACGCGCCTGGTTGAAGCGCTCGCGCATCTCGGCGTTTTGCACTACGGCAAAACAGGTCTTCAGGCCGGCCACGTTGTAGGCCTTGCTCGCGGACATCAGCGTGATGGTGCGCTGGGCGATTTCCGGGCTGAGGCTGGCAGTGGGGATGTGGCGACGGCCGTCGAAGCACAGCTCGGCGTGGATTTCATCGCTGATGATCAGCGCGCCCTGTTCCAGGCAGGCATTGGCCACTGCGAGCAGTTCTTCGCGGGGGAAGACTTTGCCCACCGGGTTGTGCGGGTTGCTCAGCAATAATGCGCCGGCCCCTGTCAGCGCCTGGCGCAGCAGCGGCATCGGCGTGATGTACTGCGCGTTGACCAGCTTGAACGGCACTTCGATGCGCGGCAGGTTCCAGTTTCCGGGCGCCAGGCGAATCGGCCGATAGTTGGGGGTTTGCAGCACCACCGCTTGGCCGGGCTGCACGAAGGCATGCAGCGCCATATTGAAACCGGGTTCTACTCCGGGCAGAAACAGCAGCTCGTCCGGCTGCACGCGCCAGGCGTATTTGGCCCACAGGTCGGCAACGATGGCCGCGCGCACGTCCGGGCCGGCCACGCTGTAGCCGAGAATCTGCTGGTCGAGGCGCTGGTGCAGGGCTTGAAGCACGGCGGGTGGCGCGGCGATGTCCATGTCGGCGATCCACATCGGCAACACGTCGGGCGGGTAACGGTTCCACTTGGTGCTGCCGGTGCCGAGGCGGGGGTGGATCGTGTCGAAATCAAAGCTCATGGGGAGGCTCGTGTCGGAGAGTCAGGTGAAGAATGGCGCCGATTCTAGCGCCATTGGCCGTCGAGGCCAGCGCTGAATCGTTCCGTGACCGACAGGTTCTGTCATAAAAACGCCACTGCGCTGGGGATTGCATCCAAGTCGGGCTATTTTGGTGCATCTCAATAACCCGAGTAGCCAAGGATGAAATACCAACCCTTCAGCCGTACTTTGATTGCCACTGCGCTGGTGTTGACGGTCAGCGGCGTGCAAGCCGCCTCCCAGGCCCCGGTGGCCGGTGAAAATGGCATGGTGGTAACGGCCCAGCATCTGGCCACGCATGTCGGCGTGGATGTGCTCAAGGCCGGCGGCAACGCGGTGGATGCCGCCGTGGCCGTGGGCTACGCGTTGGCAGTGGTGTACCCGGCGGCGGGTAACCTGGGCGGCGGCGGCTTCATGACAGTGCAACTGGCCGACGGGCGCAAGACCTTCCTCGACTTCCGCGAAAAAGCCCCGCTGGCCGCCACCGCCGATATGTATCTGGACAAGGCCGGCAACGTCGTCGAAGGCCTGAGCGCCAAGGGCCACCTGGCCGTCGGCGTCCCCGGTACCGTGTCCGGCATGGAACTGGCCCTGAGCAAATACGGCACTCTCAAGCGCGCCCAGGTGATTGCCCCGGCGATCAAGCTGGCGGAAAACGGCTTCGCGCTGGAGCAGGGTGATATCGACCTGCTGCACACCGCCACCGGCGAGTTCGAAAAAGACAAGGACCTGCGCGCAATCTTCCTGCACAACGGCCAGCCGTTGCAGGTCGGCCAGAAGCTGGTGCAGAAAGACCTGGCCAAGACCCTCAAGGAAATCTCGGCCAAGGGCAGCGATGGTTTCTATAAAGGATGGGTCGCCAAGGCGCTGGTGGATTCCAGCCAGGCCGGCAAAGGCATCATCACCCAGGCCGACCTCGACAAATACAAGACCCGCGAACTGGCGCCCATCGAATGCGACTACCGGGGCTACCACGTGGTCTCGGCACCACCGCCGAGCTCCGGTGGCGTGGTGATCTGCCAGATCATGAACATCCTCGAAGGCTACCCGATGGCCGACCTGGGCTACCACTCGGCCCAGGGCCTGCATTACCAGATCGAAGCCATGCGCCACGCGTATGTGGACCGCAACAGCTACCTCGGCGATCCGGACTTCGTAAAGAACCCGATCGAACACCTGCTGGACAAAAACTACGCGACGAAACTGCGTGACGCCATCGAACCGAACAAGGCCGGCGACTCCCAGGCGATCAAACCGGGCGTAGCGCCCCATGAAGGCAACAACACCACCCACTATTCCATCGTCGACAAGTGGGGCAACGCGGTCTCGGTGACCTACACCCTCAATGACTGGTTCGGTGCCGGTGTGATGGCGAGCAAGACCGGGGTGATTCTCAACGATGAAATGGACGATTTCACCGTCAAGGTCGGCGTGCCGAACATGTACGGCCTGGTCCAGGGTGAAGCCAACGCCATCGCACCAGGCAAGGCGCCGCTGTCGTCGATGAGCCCGACCATCGTGACCAAGGATGGCAAGGCGGTGATGGTGGTCGGTACGCCGGGCGGCAGTCGCATCATTACCGCGACCTTGCTGACGATTCTCAACGTCATCGATTACAAGATGAACATCCAGGAGGCCGTCGACGCGCCGCGTTTCCACCAGCAGTGGATGCCGGACACCACCAACCTCGAGACCTTCGCGGTCAGCCCGGATACGCAGAAGATCCTTGAGAGCTGGGGCCACAAGTTTGCCGGGCCACAGGATGCCAACCACTTGGCGGCGATCCTGGTGGGCGCGCCATCCCTGGACGGCAAGCCGGTCGGCAACAACCGTTTCTATGGGGCCAACGACCCGCGTCGCAATACCGGCCTGTCCCTGGGCTACTAAGCGCCGCAACTCACTGTAGGAGCGAGCTTGCTCGCGAAGAGCGTCAACGATAACGCGGGCATTCTGGATTAACGCGGTGTTCTTGCGTTTTTCGCGAGCAAGCTCGCTCCTACAGTATCTGTTTGACGGCTGCGAAGGCTTTGGCGCGGCGTTCTTCCCAATTTCCCCTGATCACCACCAGGGCCTGTCGATGTTGCTGCATCCAATCCAGGCTGTGCTGGAAAAACGCCTGGCGGTCGGCCAGTTCCGGCTGGCAACGCTGGCCGTCGGCGGTCCACTCCACGTCGTCGGGGGATAGCAGCAGGTGCAGGTCGTAGTGGCGGGCCAGCAGTTCGTCGTCAAGCCATGTCGGATAGTCGCCGAACAGGGTCTGGCTCCAGAGCCTGTTGGTCAGCAGGTGCGTGTCGAGGATCAGCAGCGCAGGGCGCTCGGCGCGGGCGGCATCTTCCCAGGCCAGTTGTCCGCGGGCGATGGCCGGGATGTCGGCCAGCGTGGTGTCGCGCTGATGGTGGTCGATGAAGTGCCGCACGTACTCGCCCACCATCAGCCCGCCGAACTGCGTTTGCAACTGCGCGGCCAACCAGCTTTTACCGCTGGATTCGGGGCCGGCCAGGACCACCACCTTCATGCGCGCAACGCCGGGTCGGCGCGCCATTCGCGCCAGCCTTGCACGGCGATCGCGGTGAACAGCGCATAGAGCGCGGCGGTGAGGTAGAGGCCTTTATAGAGGAACAACCCGACGAAAATTACATCCACGGCAATCCACAATGGCCAGCACTGCACGCGCTTTTGCGCCATCCACATCTGCGCCACCAGGCTGAAGCCGGTGAGGGCGGCGTCGAGCCAGGGTTGGGCGGCGTCGGTCCAGTGAGCCATGGCGGCGCCGAGCAACAGGCTGCCGACCGCGCCGATAGCCAGGCTGGTAAGGATCGCGGACCAGCCCAGGCTGGTGACTTGGCGACCTGGCTTGATGTCCCCGGCGCGTCGGGTCCACTGCCACCAGCCGTAGACTTGCAGGGCGGCGTAGACCACCTGCAACAGCATGTCGGAATAGAGTTTCACGTCGTAGAACACCCAGGTGTAGAGCAGCACCATCACCAGACCGATGGGCCAGCACCAGGGGTTTTGTTTGACCGTCAGCCAGACAGCGATCACCCCCAGCGCGGCGGCGAACAGTTCAAGCCCGGACATGGTGGTTCCTTGGGAGAGAGGGAAAGGGCGGGGATTGTAACCAATCTTCAAAACACAGGAAGGCAAATGTGGGAGGGAGCAAGCCCCTCCCACAGTTTGAGTGGCGTCAGACTTTGAATTGACGCAGCAGGCCGTCGAGCTGCTCGCTCAACCCGCGCAAGTGTGCGCTGGCCACGCTGGACTGTTCGGCCGCCACTGCCGTGTTGTGGGACAACCCGGCGGCCTGGGTCACGTTCTGGTTGATGTCCTCGACCACGTGGGCCTGTTGCAGGGTGGCGCTGGCGATCGAGGCATTCAGGCCATTGAGGTTGCGCAGGGCCTGGCCGATGGCGGTGAGGCTGGCCCCGGCCTGGCCGGCCTGTTCGATGGTCAGTTGCGACGCGCTGTGGCTGTCGCTGATGACCTTGACGGCCGCTTCCGAGTGACCTTGCAGACGCTCGATCATGACCTGGATTTCAGCAGTGGATTTCTGCGTGCGTTGGGCCAGCAGCCGCACTTCGTCCGCCACCACCGCAAACCCGCGGCCTTGCTCACCGGCGCGCGCGGCTTCGATGGCGGCGTTGAGGGCGAGCAGGTTGGTCTGGTCAGCGATGGAACGGATCACTTCGAGCACGCCACCGATCTGCGTGCTTTCGCTCGACAGGGTGCGAATCACTTCCACGGCCTGGCTGATGGTGGTGGACAGTTGGTCGATCTGCTGCAAGCTGCTGTCGATGTTCACTTGGCCTTGCTCGGCCTGGGCCTGGGCATCGCGCATTTCGCTGGCGGCGTGCTCGGCATTCTTGGCCACGTCCTGCACGCCGTAGGTGACTTCATTGACCGCGGTGGCCACCAGTTCCATCTGTTGCGACTGTTGCTGGCTGCGGTCGTGGGCCTGGCTGGCGTTGTTGCCCAGCTCAGTGGAGGACTGGCCCAGCGCATTGGCGCACATCTGCAACTGGCCGACGACGTGGCGCAGCTTGGCGGTGAAGCTGTTGAAGTGCTGGGACAGTTGGGTGACTTCGTCACGGCCATGGGTGTCGAGGCTGCGCGTCAGGTCGCTCTCGCCGCTGGCGATATTGGCCATGGCATTCACGGCGGCCTGCAGCGGGCGCACGATGCTGCGCACAATCAACGAGACCAGGAGGGCCATGACCACGGCGATGCCCAGGCCGACACCCGAGGCTTTCCACACTTGCGCGTTGAATTCGGCTTGCACGTCATCCACATACACGCCGGAGCCGATGATCCAGCCCCACGGTTCGAACAACTGGATATACGAGGTTTTTTCTATCGGCGTATCGGCACCCGGCTTCGGCCAGCGGTAATTGACGATACCGGCACCCTTGGCCTTGGCCAGGCTCACGAACTCGTTGAATATTGCAAAGCCGTCCGGGTCGCGAATCGACGAGAGGTTCTGGCCATCGAGCTTGGGGTTGGCCGGGTGCATGATCATCACCGGCGTCAGGTCGTTGATCCAGAAATATTCGTCTTTGTTATAGCGCAGGCCGCGCACCGCGCTCAGGGCTTGTTTCTGTGCCGCTTCACGGGGCATGACGCCGCTGGTTTCGAGGCCGTGATAAAACGTCAGGATTCCACTGGCGGTCTGTACGACGTGTCGGGTCTGCAGGCTTTTGGCTTGATAGAGGTCGTCATGGATCTGTTTGAGCATCAGCAAACCCAGGGCCAACAGCATCAACACGGCGACTACTAGGATCAACCAGAGACGGCGGCTGATCGACATATTGCGTAAACTGTTCATCGTCCTGTCACTCCGTGCTTTTTATAATTCTCGGCGTTGCATCGACTTTTACGCCTTGTCTGATAGGCTTTCGGCCCGAAATCGAAAAACCTGAGTACTGCCTGATTTTTCACGGAATTTTTGCAGACCGGCGTTGAATATCAACACCGGGCCTTTAGTGCGCTCAACGTCAGTGAACCATTAAAAAGACTAACGAGGCTTGTCTTAGCGCAAGACCTTTGGGGGAAGTATGGATTTGTGGACCGCCGCACAGGCGTTGATACTCGGCGTGGTAGAAGGGCTGACGGAGTTTTTGCCGATCTCCAGTACCGGCCACCAGATTATCGTCGCCGACTTGCTCGACTTTGGCGGCGAACGCGCCATGGCGTTCAACATCATCATTCAGCTCGGCGCGATTCTGGCGGTGGTCTGGGAGTTTCGCCGCAAGATCCTCGACGTGGTGACCGGTTTGCCGACCCAGCGCAATGCACAGCGCTTTACCGTCAACCTGCTGATCGCGTTCCTGCCGGCCGTGGTGCTGGGGGTGATTTTCGCCGACCTGATTCACCATTACCTGTTCAACCCGATCACCGTCGCCACGGCGTTGGTGGTGGGCGGCATCGTGATGTTGTGGGCCGAGCGGCGCGAGCATGAAGTGCATGCCGAGAGCGTCGATGAGATCAGCTGGAAGGACGCGCTCAAGGTCGGTTTTGCCCAGTGCTTGGCGATGATCCCGGGCACCTCGCGCTCGGGCTCGACCATTATCGGCGGCCTGCTGTTCGGCCTGTCGCGCAAGACCGCCACCGAGTTTTCGTTCTTTCTGGCCATGCCGACCATGGTCGGTGCGGCGGTGTATTCGGGCTACAAGTACCGTGACCTGTTCCAGCCGGCTGACCTGCCGGTGTTCGCCATCGGGTTTGTCACCTCGTTCATCTTCGCGATGATTGCGGTCAAGGGCCTGCTCAAGTTCATCGCCAGCCATAGCTATGCGGCATTTGCCTGGTATCGGATTGCATTCGGCTTGCTGATCCTGGCGACCTGGCAGTTTGGCTGGATCGATTGGTCTGCGGCCAAGGCATGATGATTCAGCACCCACGCCTGAAGGCGCTGATCTTTGCGCTGTTGTGCGCGGCGCCATTATTGGGCTCGGTATTGGTGTGGCATCGCGGCGAGACCGTGATGCCGCTGGCGGCCTATGGCGTGGTCAGCGTGATCGCGTTTTTGCTGTACTGGAGCGACAAGCACAAGGCGCGCACCGACGCTCGGCGCATTCCCGAAAACATCCTGCACGCCGTCGAACTGGCGGGCGGATGGCCGGGGGCGCTGATTGCCCAGCAGGTGTTCCGGCACAAGACGCGCAAGGTCTCGTATCAGGTGCTGTTCTGGGCAATCGTGCTGTTGCATCAGGTGTTCTGGCTTGACCAGTTGTTCCTCAGCGGCACGCTGGGGTCAGTCCTCTAGCAACAACCCGACCTGCGTGCGCTTGGGCAACTTGCTCACCACCAACTGGTGAGAGCGCTGCAACAGGCCACGCAACTCCTCGGTGCCCAGCGGGTAGGGCGTGTTCATGATGATCCACTGCGCGCGCGCCAGGTACGGCGCCGGGTGGATGCCCGGGCGGTCCACATGGCCGAGGAACAGTTCCTTGTCGACCTTGAACGCCAACGAGTCACCCCGCAGGTTCTGCAAGGCGAACATCTTGTTGCCGGCAATCGAAAACACTCGCACGCCACCCCATTTATAGTCTTCCCGCGCGCCGGGCAGGCTCAGGCAGAAGTGCGCGACTTGTTCTTCGGTCATGCTCATAACAGGCGGTCTCCACAGCTTTTAAAGCCTTCTTCCAGGTAATCGATCCACGCGCGAATCGCCGGCAGCACGCCACGGCGATGCGGGTACACGGCCTGCAACCAGCCGCCCGGCAGCGACCATTGCGGCAGCAGTTGCACCAGTTGGCCGCTGGCCAGTTCTTCTTCGCAATACATCATCGGCAGCACGGTGAAGCCCAGGCCCTTGAGTGCGCTGGCTTTGCGCACAATGAAATCATCGATGCCCAGGCGGGCTTCCATCACCAGGTCTTCGGCGTTGCCTTGGGGGTCGAGCAGGCGCAGGTGGACCATGCGGTCGGCTTCCAAGGCGCCAAGCACCGGCAATTGCTTGAGGTCGTCGAGACTATCGATCTGTCGGTCACGCGTGAGGTCCGGGCTGGCGACCAGCACCGTCTGGGCCTGGCGCAGGCGCTTGGTGACCAGCAGAGGGTCTTCGTCGCCGAGTTCGCGCACACGCAACGCCACGTCAATGCCCTCGGCCACCAAGTCGACCCGACGGTTGACCAGGGTCATTTCCATCTGGACCAGGGGGTGGGCAGCGAGAAAACCGGCGACTAGCTCCGGCAGGATGTTCTGGGCCAAGCCCACCGGGCAGCTCACCCGCAGCCGCCCACGGGGTTCGCTGGACATGCTGGCGACGGCCTCATCGGCCATTTCCGCTTCCAGCAGCATCGCCTGGCAATGGCGCAGATAACGCTCGCCGACGGCGGTCAGGGTCAGTTGCCGGGTGGTGCGTTGCAGCAGGCGCGCGCCAAGGCGTGCTTCCAGCTCGGCAATGCGCCGCGACAGCCGCGATTTGGGAATCCCCAGCAGGCGACCGGCCGCAGCGAAGCCGCCGGCTTCCACGACTTTGGCGAAATAGTAGAGGTCATTGAGGTCTTGCATGGTCGGCCTATTGTCCTGTCAGTAGGACGAACTATCGCATTTCAACTACCTTATCGGCTATTAGTTTCATGCGTAGGATTAACACCATCTAATCCGCAGCACTGATCCTATTTGGAGCTTCCCCATGAAACTGTTGCATATCGATTCCAGCATCCTCGGCGACAACTCGGCTTCGCGCCAGCTCAGTGCCGGCGTGGTCAAGGCCTGGCAAGCGGCCGAGCCGGGTGTGAAAGTGACTTACCGTGACCTGGCCAGCGAAGGCATCAACCACTTCTCCGGCGCCACCCTGGCTGCGCTGGGCACGCCGGCCGAACTGCGCGACGCCGCGCAGCAGCACGAAGCCGACCTCAGCGCGTCGACCCTGGCTGAATTCCTCGCCGCCGACGCCGTGGTGCTGGGCGCACCGATGTACAACTTCACCATCCCGTCCCAGCTCAAGGCCTGGATCGACCGCATTGCAGTGGCCGGCCAGACCTTCCGCTACACCGAAGCCGGCCCGGAAGGCCTGTGCGGCAACAAGAAAGTCATCATCGTCTCCACGTCCGGCGGCCTGCATGTTGGCCAGGCAACCGGCGTGGCCCACGAGGAATACTTGAAAGTCATGCTGGGCTTCCTCGGCATCACCGACATCGAATTCGTCCGCGCCCAGGGCCTGGCGTATGGCGATGAGTTCCGCAGCAAGTCCCTGAGCGACGCGAACGTTGTCATCAACGAACAATTGTTCGCCGCCGCGTAAGGCTTGTGTAAATTTCGCTGTTGCTCGGTTTCAATCTGAAGCCGGGCGCCTAAACTCTGTATTCTGCTCGCCTGAACGCGACCGGAGTACGGAGTTTTTTCGTTGGCCCGCTGTCTTTACTTTGGCCCAGGTTATGCACGCATGGGTTTATCACTCGGTGCGAGTACCTTGAACCATGGACATCTTGAATAGACATGCCGGTTATCGCGCAGCAAAGGTGGACATCCTCATGATGCGTCTTTGTGCTGTTTTGGTTCTTTCCCTGCTTGGCGGCCTGGTTTCAGTGCACGCCGCGCCTGCGCCGCACCCGCATTGGAGTGTGGGCTTCCACCGCATGAGTTTTCTCGACCCGCTGGATCTGCAGCCGATGAATGCCATCGCGTTCTATCCGTCCACCGACGTTGAGCACACCACCCGGGTGGGTGGGTATCACGTGGCCGCCACGGAAGATTCGAAGATCGCTATCGGCCGTTTCCCGATGCTGATGCTGTCCCACGGCAACACAGGGACGCCGCTGGCCCTGCATGACCTGGCGACCTCCCTGGCGCGCAAGGGCTTTGTAGTCGTGGCGGTGCTGCACCCCGGCGACAACTACAAGGATCACAGCCGCCTGGGCACGTTGAGCAACCTGTATGGGCGGCCGATCCAGATTTCCGAAGCGATCACCGCGACCCTGGGCGACCCGATGCTGTCACCGTTCGTCAACGTCGACCAAGTGGGTGTCATCGGCTACTCGGCCGGTGGCGAAACCGCGTTGATCCTGGCGGGCGCCAAGCCCGATTTCGACCGCCTGCGCCGCTATTGCCAGGAGCGTCCGGAAGACCGCGACGCCTGCACCACCAAAGGCGAGCTGGTGGTGGACCGTGATGACCTGCAGCCACAAGCCGACCCACGTATTCACGCGTTGATGTTGATGGCGCCGTTGAGCTTGATGTTCGGGCGCCACACCCTGGCCGACGTCCACGTGCCGGTGCTGCTCTATAGCGGTGATGGCGACAAGCTGGTGGCGGTGGACAAGAACGCCGCCGCCCTGGCGCGCAAGCTGCCCGAACCGCCGGATTTCAAATTGCTGGCCGGGGCCGGGCATTTCGTGTTCATGGCGCCCTGCGACAGCGATCAACTGGCGCTGATGCCGGCGATCTGCACCGATGCCGATGGCGTCGACCGCGAAGGCATTCACCGCGATCTGACCTCCGAAGCCGGGCGCTTTTTCGCTCACACCCTCGGGCGATCCACCCGTGCCGGCCTGCAGACGGCGGATCAGTAAGCGCGACGTTTGAGCAGCACGGTCACGCCCAAGGCGCTGAGCGACAGCAGTGCGGCGCAGAAGAAGATCCAGCCGTAGCCGAGGTTCAACGCCACCGCCCCCATCAAGGGCCCGGCAATCGCCAGGGCCAGGTCGAAAAACACGGCGTAGGCACTCAGCCCCGCGCCACGGCTGCTGTTGGGCACCTGCTTGATCGCTTCCACGCCCAGCGCCGGGTACACCAGCGACAAACCGAAGCCAGTCAGCCCTGCACCGATCAATGCCACGCCGGTAGACGGCGCGAGCCACAACAGCGTCAGGCCCAGGGTCTCGATAATCATGCACCCAATCGCTGCGCGGAAGCCGCCAAAGCGGCTGATGGCCGAGATAAACACCAGGCGCGAAACGATGAAACACACGCCAAATACCGTCAAGCAATAGGCCGCGCCAGCCCAGCCGCGATTGAGGTAATACAGGGTGATAAAGGTGGTCAGGGTGCCGTAGCCGATGGACGCCAGGCACAGGCTGGCGCCAAACGGGGCGATACGCCCGAACACCGCCCAGAACGGCAGGCGCTCGCCGCGGACCACCGGCACGGACGGTTTATTGCGGATCAGCACCAGGCCGAGCGCCGCCAGCACCGACAGGGCGATGCCAAGGCTGTTGTAGCCGTATTCGGCGACCATTACCACGCCCAGCGGCGCGCCAATCGCGATGGCGCCGTAGGACGCAATGCCGTTCCAGGAAATCGAGCGCCCCGTATGCTCGGCGCCGACCTGGCCCATGCACCAACTGATGGTGCCCACGCCAATCAGGCCCTGGGCCACGCCGAGCAACAAACGAGCGACGATCAGGATGCCCAGGCTCAACAGCGGCAGGCTTTGCAGCAGTGTTGCCAGCAGCGTCAGCCCGCCGCTGGCCAGGATGCCGCCCAGGCCGAGCACGATTGCACGTTTGGTGCCCACGTTATCGGACATGCGCCCGGCCATGGGGCGGCTGAGCAGGGTGGCGAGGTATTGCGAACCGATGGTCAGCCCGGCCACCACCGCGCTGAAACCCAGTTGCTCGTGTACGTAGCCTGGGATCACCGCGATCGGCAGGCCGATGCAGATAAAGGCAATAAAGGTGTAGAAGACGATGGAGACGATCTGCAGGGTGATCGACAGTGAACTCGGGGCGGCGGCAGACATGAGCACTCGTTCGCGGGCGGGCGGTGAGGGCATCATCGCAAGGGCTCGGGGGAAAAGAAAGCACCCTAACTATCAACCCGGCTGACCGACAGATACAAAAAAGCCCCGTCGCAGTGGACGGGGCTTTTTCTTGTCGCTAACAGCTGATCGCAGTGCTTAGAAGACCACGCCTTGGCTGCGCAGGTAGTCGTCATAAGTGCCGCTGAAGTCGATCACGCCGTTGGCGCTCAACTCGATGATGCGGGTGGCCAGGGACGATACGAACTCACGGTCATGGCTGACGAAGATCAGCGTGCCCGGGTAGTTTTCCAGTGCCAGGTTCAGCGCTTCGATGGATTCCATGTCCAAGTGGTTGGTCGGTTCGTCCATGATCAGCACGTTCGGCTTTTGCAGGATCAGCTTGCCGAACAGCATGCGACCTTGTTCGCCACCGGAGATGACCTTGACCGACTTGAGGATCTCGTCGTTGGAAAACAGCATGCGCCCCAGGGTGCCGCGGATCACTTGCTCGCCCTGTGTCCACTGGCCCATCCAGTCGAACAGGCTCATGTCGTCTTCGAAGTCGTGGGCGTGGTCCTGGGCGTAGTAGCCCAGTTCGGCGGCGTCGGTCCACTTGATGCTGCCGGCATCCGGCGTCAGTTCGTTGACCAGGGTACGCAGCAGGGTGGTCTTGCCGATACCGTTCGGGCCGATGATCGCCACGCGCTCGCCGGCTTCAACCTGAAAGCTGAAGTCCTTGAACAGCGGCTTGCCGTCGAAGCCTTTGGCCATGCGATCGACGATGACCGCCTGGCGGTGCAGCTTTTTGGTTTGTTCGAAACGGATGAACGGGCTCACACGGCTCGAAGGCTTGACCTCGGCCAGCTGGATCTTGTCGATCGCCTTGGCACGGGAAGTGGCCTGCTTGGCTTTCGAGGCGTTGGCCGAGAAGCGGCTGACGAAGGATTGCAGTTCGGAGATCTGCGCTTTTTTCTTGGCGTTGTCCGACAGCAGTTGCTCGCGGGACTGGGTCGCCACGGTCATGTACTCGTCGTAGTTGCCCGGGAACAGGCGCAACTCGCCGTAGTCCAGGTCAGCCATGTGGGTACATACGCTGTTCAGGAAGTGACGGTCGTGAGAGATGATGATCATCAGGCTGGAGCGCTGGGTCAGGATGTTTTCCAGCCAGCGGATGGTGTTGATGTCCAAGTGGTTGGTCGGTTCGTCGAGCAACAGCACTTCAGGGTCGGAGAACAGCGCCTGGGCCAGCAATACGCGCAGTTTCCAGCCGGGGGACACTTCGCTCATCGGGCCGAAGTGCTGTTCCAGGGGAATACCCAGGCCCAGCAGCAGTTCACCGGCGCGGGATTCGGCGGTGTAGCCGTCCATCTCGGCGAACTCGGTTTCCAGCTCGGCCACGGCCATGCCGTCGTCTTCGCTCATTTCCGGCAGCGAGTAGATGCGATCGCGCTCGGCCTTGACCTTCCACAGTTCTTCGTGACCCATGATCACGGTGTCGAGCACGGTGAATTCTTCGTAGGCGAACTGGTCCTGGCGCAGTTTACCCAGGCGCACATTCGGTTCCAGCATGACCTGGCCACCGGACGGATCCAGGTCGCCACCGAGGATTTTCATGAAGGTCGACTTGCCGCAACCGTTGGCACCGATCAAACCATAACGGTTACCGGCGCCGAATTTGACCGAGACATTCTCGAAGAGCGGCTTGGCGCCGAACTGCATGGTGATGTTAGCTGTGGAGATCAATTACTTTACCTATCAATAGCTTAGGGTGCGCTTATTTGAGCTGGGACCAATTTGGGACCAATCTGGAGCTCTTCCGATTCGCTCCAGTCCGAGCTTGGGTTGATCCAACGCGCATAAGTCGAGAGCAGCATCTGCGCACGATGGCCGAGCTGCTGGGAAATGAAGGCGGGGTTCATGCCAGACATACTGCATATTGTCGCATAGGTGTGACGACAGTTGTATGGCGGTCGACGACGGATGTTCAATGCTTTCGGTGTTGGAGTCCCTTGTAGTGCAGCTCGGTCGTCTGCTTCACGCTCTGCGAGTGCGTCGATGGCGGGAAAAACCAACGGCGTTTCACGCACCGTCCAAGCAGATATCCGTGCGCTTCGCGTATTTGAGGGGGAGGGCGCCGTGAGGGTAGGGCTGGGGCTCCGTTCGTACAGCGATTGTTTACAGATTCACACGCAAAAATTACTTATTAATACAGTTCCTGTTCCAGCAAAACTTGATACTGCACAGGCTTAAAGCCCTGGCAGGTTATCCAAAAGGGCAATGTCATTTTGGTAAGACAGGAACCATGTCCATGCATCTCCCTCGTATCCTCATTAGTGTCAGTTTGTCCACTGTGTTGCTTGGACTGATCGGTTGCGCACCGACGGCGATAGTGGGGCCCGCCGCCAACACCGTGCGCGTCACTCATAACGAACCTGGCGCCGAGTGCCAGTTCTTGGGAGATGTTACGGGTAGTCAGGGCGACTTTCTGTTTGGCAGCATCACTGGGAACGCGAACCTGGAGACCGGAGCCCGTAACGATCTGAAAAATAAAGCCGCAGCGATGGGGGGCAATCGGGTTTATCTGCTCACTGAGCGAGCGGGCCAAACCGGTTCGGACAAGCGATTGGAGCAAACCAACGTAACCCTTTCAGGAAACGTTTATCGCTGCCCTTGACGGTGAGCCTGGTCGGTTGCCACGCCTAAGTCGAGGGAGATCAGTATTATCGGTCGGATAAAAGCTCCAGTCGGAACCGCAACTTGTTGGCTGGACGAAATGCGTACCGCTCAGTTGCTGCCGCATAAGTGAATCCCCGTTTAACCACGCGTAGTCGATAGAGCAGAGTCGTATGGCTGGCTAAACCAGCGACTTTTGAATTTGATGATCAAATGTCTCTAGAAAGTCGTGCATGCTGAGTTCTCCGAGATCTACGGTTTTAGCGCCGCCGGCCGCGATAAAGGTCACGTCAGTGATACCCAGGACGTTCAGGATCAGTTTCAAATAGTGGGTCGCAATGTCACGGTCTTTAATCGGCGAGTCGTCGGTATATACACCTCCCGAGGCGAGCAGCACTGTTGCTTTTTTACCGGTCACCAGTCCTTTGCCATCAACGCCCAGGGTCAGGCCTTTACGCACCACATGATCGACCCAGGCCTTGAGTGCCGCAGGGACGTTATAGTTGTAGACGGGTGTTGAAATAACCAAGTGATCGGTTTCCAGCAACTCGGCCGCAAGTTCATCGGATAGTTGCAACACCGCTTTCATTTCAGGCGAATGTTGGGGGGCGGGGGTGAAGTAAGCCTGTAACCAGGGGGCTGTCACGAAGGTCAGCGGGGTGTCCGTTAGATCCCGTATTTTGATGGCGCCCCGAGGGTGCGCAGCTTCCCATGCGGCCACGAAGCGGCGAGTGAGCTGTCGGGAAATCGAAGCATCCCCACGTGGGCTGGTTTCAATGGTGAGAAGCCTGGACATGAAAGTAACTCCTGCGCGGTGAGGGGGCGGTATGTTTTGCGTTGTCGCGGTAGGCGATGTGCGACACACTCTACCCAATGCGATTTATAAGCAGGAGTGATGTAAATATGATTGAGTCCATCTGTTTAAGTGATGGAGCATGATCGGAAATCTCAGCCTGGATCAATTGCGGATCCTTGTAACCATTGCCGATACAGGCAGTTTTTCGGCCACGGGACGTCACCTGCGGCGCGCTCAATCTGCCATTAGCCAATCGATTGCCACACTTGAGTCAGTTCAAGGTGTGAGGCTGTTTGATCGCAGCGGTCATCGTCCAAGGCTCACTGAGGTCGGTAGAGTGCTGGTGGTTCAAGCGCGCGCCGTGCTGGCGAGCGCTGCCCAATTTGAAGCAATGGCTGCAAGTACTGCAGCAGGGGTTGAGCCGGAGTTGGCGCTCGCCATAGACCCTTTAGTCTCCAGCGCCCCGCTCATCGAAAGCCTTGGCGCGCTCCGTGAGGCTTTTCCGCATCTGGCCGTGAGTTTCTCTACAGAAGGCTTAGGCGGCGCTGAGCGCCGATTGCGCAACGGCGATGCGGCACTGGCGCTTTGCACATTGATCCCGACGGTGCCCGACGATATCACCGCGCTGGCGCTGCTCAGCGTCGACTTGAGGCCAGTCGTCGCCAGCGGGCATCCCTTGGCCATGTTAGGCCGCCGGGCAACACGGGCAGACCTCAAGCCCTATGTGCAACTGGTGCTTTCCGATCCGGTTTCTCCCGACGGCCCTAGCTATGGGGTGACGGGCAGTCACCAGTGGCGGTTTGTCGATTTGGCACGGCGCCTGGATTTCTTACTCGCCGGGTTCGGTTGGTGCCGAATGCCCGAGCATCTGATTGCGGATCATCTGGCTTCAGGGCGCCTCCGGCCGCTTGAGTTAACCGCCGAACTTCAACGCACACCAGACACACTTACGATCTATGCCGCGCACATGCAAAATCGCTCTTTAGGTAAAGCAGGCCGATGGTTGCTGAATGACCTGACCCGTCGTCTGTGCCTGTGAGGGTACGAAGATGACCGAGGTCGGCGGTTTGGTGACCTGGGCCGAGAGATAAGTTCGGCCACAGGCGAGGGTTTCATCTGACGGGCAATTGGCTTATTTTCCGTAGCTCGCTGTAACCGACTTTCTGGAGACGCAATGGACATGCCCTCAGCCCAACAGGCGATTGCCAGTAACAAGGACGCCTGGGACGAATCCGCCCGGCTGCACAAAGACACGGATACCTGGAGGACGCTGCTGGCCTCGGTCGCCGAACCGGATTTTTCGTGCCTGGACCCGACTCTCACCGCCTTGTTGCAAGATGTCGGTGTTGCCGGCAAAGACGTGGTGCAGCTGTGTTGCAACAACGGCCGCGAAAGCTTGTCGTTATTCGGCCTGGGCGCACGCACGGTCGTCGGCGTGGACCAATCCCGTGCCTTTCTCGATCAGGCTCGGGAGCTGGCGGCGCTCTCACCCTACAGCCCGGAATTCATCGAAACCGAGATCCACCATTTGCCCGAGCGTTTGCACGCACGCTTCGATATCGCCCTGGTGACCATCGGCGTATTGGGCTGGATGCCGGATGTGGCGCGGTTCATGCGCCAGGTCGCCACAACGCTGAAGCCCGGCGGCACCCTGGTGATGTACGAAACCCACCCGTTCCTGGAAGTGTTCGACCCGCTGGCAGCCAATCCGCTGCTGCCTGCCAGTTCGTACTTCCAGCGTGAGCCTTTTGTGCTGCAAGAGTCGATCGTCTATGAAGGGCAGAGCGCGGTCGCGGGGCCGACGTCCTACTGGTTTGTACACACGCTGGGCAGTGTGGTCAGCGCAGCGATTGCGGCGCGGTTGCAGATCGCTCATCTGCAAGAATACCCGCATTCAAATCGCGAAGAACTCTACGACCAATACGAGGATCAGGCGGCCCAGTTGCCGCTGTGTTTTACCCTGACGGCGACCAAGCGCCTGCCCTGAGCTGTTTTGCGCGTAAAAAAAAGCCCGCCGGGGGAGGCGGGCTAAGGGATTCACTGGAGTAGGTAGGCTTCACCCTATAGACCGGAAGGTGAATGCCTTGTGAAAATCCCGTCGCAAGTTCAGATGGGCGCGGGGCTCAGGATCGACGCACGAATGTACGCATTGTCTGCCCGGGGCCGGTGCTGAATACACACGGTCGCGGCATGCCTTCATCCGCCGCGATGAATACGAACTCGTCTCCTTCCAGGCGGTAGCTGGCCGGCAGCAGCTTGCCCGCGTCATCCCCCATGGCATCGATCCAGGTGATGCTTTTGGGATGGGTGGTGCTGTCCAGGAAGAATCGGCCGGCCAGTAGTCGTTCGCCATCAACGGTGAGCACTTCAAAGTGATCGTCGGTAATGGTGGTGATTGCACCGGGGGCGCTGTGGGCGTCGGGCGGGTTGAGCACGCCGCTGTCTTCGAGCGAGACCTGCTGCCATGTGCCCTGCAGGGCTTGGTAGTCCGAGTCGGAAATGGATGTCATACAAATTCCTTTTTGTTGGAGCTCATAGACTGAATAGCGCGACCGAACGGTCAGAAAAAGCCGGGTATATACAGGTTTATCCGTAGGAAGCTTCGTGTTATCAGGCTTTTATCGCGATTTTTTCGAGTGAGAGCAGCTATTTAACAAACTTTTGACTACTCTTGTGACAAGAATATTCCTACTTGATGAACGCCAGTGGCAGTGATCGCTTGAATGAAGGGAAACAAACTTTAATAGCGTGGGATTTTTCGGCTGACTGAGTGGTCAGATAGCGATTGGTTAGCCTGCTCTGTGGGCTTCAGGGCGTTGTCCCTGATTCTTTACTGGGGTATTCAGGTTTTTGACGGTGGTGGCCGTTTAGTATCATTTTTAAGGTGCTTTCATTTTGAATCGAACTTCCCCGCATACTGTTTCTAGCTCTTCAGATGAAATCGACCTGCTTGAACTGTTTCACTCGATTTGGCAGCAAAAAAAACTGGTAGTGGGGTGTACGATTCTGGCGGGCGTGCTGGGCGTCGGTTATGCCTTCCTGGCGCCGCGGACATATGAGGTCAGCAGTGTCTTGCGCCCGGCGGCGATCAATGAACTGGATGCATTGAACCGTTCCGAAGTCTACAAGTTGCCACCGGCCGATGCGTTGTCGAAGGTGGGCGCGCAGTTGGACTCTTATGAGGCGAGGCTGGGCTTTTTCAGATCCCATGAGCAATTGTTCACTGCGTTCCAGAAGCCTGGGCAAAGCCTGGAGCAGAGTTTTGAAGACTTCAACCGCAACTCGGTCAACTTGATTCTGCCAGACCCGAAAAAGTCAGACTCGTTGAGCAGTTATATCCGCCTGGAGTTGCAGTACCCGAGCGATGTGGACGGTGTGACAATTCTGAACGGCTTTGTCGACTACGCCATTGCGGCGGAGCGCGAACAAGTCGGTGCGGACCTCAAGGTGATCGTCAACAACCGCCTGAATGAACTCAAAGGCAAGATCGACGCTGCGCGCGCCAACTACGATACCGATAAGGAATCGAAGATCGCCAAGCTGTTGGAAGATGACCGACTCAAGCGCGCCCAGTTGCAAGATGAACTCAGTGCCCTGCGCCTGCAGATGAAAATGGAGCGTACCAACCGCCTGGCAGAGCTGTCGGAAGCCATTGCCATCGCCAAGTCCATGGGTATCAAAACGCCGACCACGCCATCGTCCATGGCGGATGCCGCACGAGGCGGTTCGAGCCAGGTGATGCGTACCGAGGTCAACAACCAGAAAATCCCGCTTTACTTCCTCGGCACCGAGGCCCTGGAGGCCGAGCGCGTTGCGCTACAACAGCGGACCAGCGACGACTTTACCAACCCTCGCGTCGCCGAGATCGGCAAGGAGTTGCAACTGCTGGAGGTCAACCGTGAGGTTGAAGTGCTGCGCAAGCGTGGGAATGAAGACATCTTCCTGCAGGATGTTGAACCGCTTCGTGCTGAAGTTGCGCGCTTGCGTAACCTCAACATCGACATGAGCAACCTCAAGCTGGTCACCGTCGACCGCCGCGCCCAGGAGCCACTGTCGCCGATCAAACCGAAAAAAGCCCTGGTGATCGCCTTGAGCCTGGTCGCGGGGTTGATCCTCGGCTTGTTCGTCGCACTGGTCCGCCATTTTGTGCTGACCCGGCGCGAAACCGTGCCTTATTCGAGCTTGGACGACGGGCGCTTTTCCCGGCGTGAGCGCAAGGATGATCAGCCGCTGCTGTAACGTTTAATGCGAAAGGGCTTGTCCCATGACAAGCCCCCGTGCCCCCCTCCAATTACAATCAGTGGACAGCTTTTCACAATTCTTAGTTAACCTTTAGTTACAAATTGTGGCTAAATATCGGGCGATGGTTATGAACCGAAGGGCTATCCGCCGGTCGTGCCGCCTATATGTGAATTGTGATTTCATGTGCTGCTATCCAACCTCGGCCGTCGTGGGCCCGCAGGAGCAGCCTGTTTTCTCCTGACTTGTGACGAAATCCATTGAAACTCATTATTGTTTTCCTCTACGTTGCCTCTATTGCGTATGTCCACCTGCGTGGCCGGGTGCGGCATAAACTGAGACGCCAGCTCAGCGATCACTCTACGTTCCTGGCGCCGATCAACTGCTTTCTCTACTTATTCTCCAAGCTACCCAGCCGACCGTATCTCTCACCCAGCGACTTCCCGGACCTGAGCCCACTGCAGGAGCATTGGGAAGAAATCCGCCAGGAAGCCCATACCCTGATGCAGGCGGGCGCGATCAAGCGTTCGGACCAATACGACGACGTTGGTTTCAACTCGTTCTTCAAGTCGGGTTGGAAGCGCTTCTACCTGAAATGGTATGGCGACAGCCACCCCTCGGCGATGAAGCTGTGCCCGCGCACCACCGAGTTGCTGCAGAGCATCGGCTCGGTCAAGGCCGCGATGTTCGCCGAGTTGCCGCCGGGCTCCAAGCTGGTGCGCCACCGCGACCCTTACGCCGGTTCCTATCGCTACCACTTGGGCCTGGATACCCCCAACGATCCGGGGTGCTACATCAATGTGGACGGCGAGAACTACTCCTGGCGCGACGGCGAACCGGTGATGTTCGACGAGACCTATATCCACTACGCAGAAAACGCCACCCAGAAGAACCGCATCATTCTGTTCTGTGACGTCGAGCGGCCGATGAAGTACCGCTGGGCGGCCGCGTTCAACCGCTGGTTCAGCCGCACGGTGATGGCCGCCGCCGGCGCGCCGAACGACGCGGGCGACAAGACCGGCGGGCTGAACCGTGCGTTTAGCCGCTTGTACAAAATCCGCCTGCGCGGCAAGGAACTCAAGAAGCGTAACCGCACGCGCTACTATCTGGAAAAGTGGGCGATCTTCGCGGTGCTTGCACTGATCTTCATCCTGATCTGAACCTCGACGTGGCGCGACTCACTGCGGTGGCGTCGCGCCCAACGTGTCCCACATCTGTTTGCTGAGCCTTTGCCTGTTGGCATAACCGGCCCACGGGTCGCCCTTCAAACCCTGCAACCGCTGTTGCAGGTTGGCGACCGTCCACTGCTGGGCACCGCGCAACCCCTTCAACTCCTCGCGACTGACCGGCACCGACACCGGCAGGCCGGGGCGTGCGCGCACTGAATAGGCCGCCACCGTACTGGCACCGCGCGCGTTACGCAGGTAATCGATGAAGATCTTGCCCTGTCGATTCTTCAGCCCGGAGGTGGCGGTGAAGCGTTCCGGCAGGCGTTGAGTCATGAACTGGGCGATCGCTTTGGCGAAGGCTTTCACGGTGGCCCAATCATCGCGGCGCGCCAGCGGGACCATCAGGTGCAGGCCTTTGCCGCCGCTGGTCTTGACGAAGGCTTGCAGGCCCAACTCGTCGAGCACCGACAAGGTCAACTGCGCCGCCTCCAGCATGGCTTTCCACGGCAAGGCCGGATCGGGGTCGAGGTCGAGGACGAACAGGTCCGGGGTTTCGATCTTGTCCGAGGTGGCACCCCAGGTGTGCAGTTCGACGGTACCCATTTGCACCGCACCGATCAGGCCGGCGAGGCTGTCGATCTGCATCAGGCGCGCATGGTCAGGGTCCAGGCGCTGGTCCAGTTGCTTGATATGGGGAATCGCCAGGTGCTCCGAGTGCTTCTGGAAAAATTGCTCGCCGTCGATGCCCTCCGGCGCCCTCAGCAAGGAAACGGGGCGGTGACGCAGGAAGGGCAGCAGCCATTCGCTGATGCTCTGGTAAAACTGCGCCAGTTCCAGCTTGCGGGTGCCGCTGGCGAGATCGATGACGCGCTCGGCATGGGTGATCTGCACACCGGCGAGGGTGACCGACGCGGCGGTCTTTTGCGGCGCGGGCGTGGGCCTGGCGTTCCCCACGCAGGCACCGCTGAGCACGCTTTGCGGCTGGGCTTCGGTGATGTCGTAGTCGCTGGCCGGGCGGGCGTGCCGGTCGTTTTCCTTGATCAGCAGCCACCGTTCCTTGTCGCCGCTGCCTTTGAGGTGGGTGCGTACCAAGGCCCAATCGCCTGAGAGTTTTTCGCCGGCCAGGGTGAATTCCAGTTTGCCGGCGGCGTAGGCGGTTTGTGGATCGTCGTGGGGGTGCCAAATGCCACGGTCCCAGACGATCACATCGCCGGCGCCGTATTGGCCGGCCGGAATGCTGCCTTCGAAACTGCCGTAGCTCAAGGGGTGGTCTTCGACTTGCACCGCCAGGCGTTTCTGGCTGGGGTCGAGGCTGGGGCCCTTGGGCACCGCCCAGCTCTTGAGCACGCCATCGAGCTCAAGGCGCAAGTCGTAGTGCAGATTGCGTGCGTCGTGCTTCTGGATCACGAACGTCAGCGCCGATGCATTGCGTTGCGCGCCCGACGCGGCGCCGGAAGGTTCGGTGGTGATCTTGAAGTCGCGTTTGCGGTTGTATTCGCTCAGGGGCTTTGCCATATCGTGCTCCCTACCTTGGTCGGCTCAAGAGGCCTTTTCGCTGGCTTTTTACACACCTTGCACCCGTGCGATCGCTGGCGTGGAAGTTGCGGTGCGCGGATGCTCGGACAGAACGTGTTACATCTGATGAGAAACTATTTAGTTACCAAAGGCGAACCCAAAGCGTAGCGTGGTATCGAAAGCACGTACTCCTCGTCCCAAGAGGCTTTGTCATGATCACCTGTGTGCGACATCTTGCAGCGTTGGCGCTAGGCCTGGCACTTTGCGCCAGTGCCCAGGCGCAAAACCTGCCCGGCAGCAATGACGCCAACAATAGCCCGATCCACCGGGCCAATCCCAACAGTATGCAGGGCACCCAGCCCAGTGCGCCGGCGATTCGCGGCATCCAGACCGGGCCGACCACGCGCACGCCGACCCTGGAAAACGGCGGCATCGGCAATCGCTATCCGCAACGCCAGGCTGCGCCTAGCCGCCCGGCGACGGAAACCAAAGCCCCCACGGTTGACGCCAACGGCAATCGCCGGCCTTGAGCGCCGGTAAGGACCCCGTCTTATGTCTCTACGCAAAACCCTGCTTGCCGCATGTTGCGCAAGCGCCTTATTGCCGCTGACAACGCTGTATGCCGCCGAAGCCCAGCAGTTTCCCAGCGAACAAGGCAGCATCAGCGCCACGCCGATCGCCAAAGGCCTGGATCATCCGTGGGCCGTGGCGTTTTTACCGGACAAACAGGGCTACCTCGTCACCGAGCGTCCCGGCCACCTGCGGGTCGTCAGCCCGGATGGCAAATTGTCGGCGCCGCTGACCGGCGTGCCTGAGGTCTGGGCCAAGGGCCAGGGTGGTTTGCTCGATGTGGTGCTGTCGCCGGACTTCAAGCAGGACCGCCTGGTGTACTTGTCATATGCCGAAGGCGGCGGCAAGGGCGGCACAGCCGGCACTGCGGTCGGTCGCGGGCGGTTGGCGGATGACCTGAGCGGTTTGCGCGACTTCAAGGTGATCCTGCGCCAGGAGCCCAAGCTCTCCACCGGCAATCATTTCGGCTCGCGCCTGGCCTTTGACCGCGACGGCTACCTGTTCGTCACCCTGGGTGAAAACAACGACCGGCCCACCGCCCAGGACCTCGACAAGCTGCAAGGCAAGGTGGTGCGGATCTACCCGGACGGCCGCGTGCCGGATGACAACCCCTTTGTCGGGCAACCGGGTGTGCGCCCCGAAATCTGGTCCTACGGCCAGCGCAATCCGCAGGGCCTGGCGTTGAACCCATGGAACGGCACGCTCTGGGAAAACGAGCACGGGCCGCGTGGCGGAGATGAAATCAACATCATCGAACGCGGCAAGAACTACGGCTGGCCCATGGCGACTCATGGCATCAACTATTCGCTGACACCGATCCCCGAGGCCAAGGGCAAGGTGGTGGACGGTACTGTGGCGCCGCACCATGTGTGGGAGAAATCCCCAGCGATCAGCGGCATGGCATTCTACGATGCCGACCGCTTCCAGGCATGGCAGCACAATCTGTTCATTGGCGCCCTGGCCAGCCAGGAGCTGATTCGCCTGCAGTTCGACGGCGACAAGGCGATCCATGAAGAGCGCTTGCTCGGCGGCTTGAATGCGCGAATTCGCGACGTGCGGCAAGGACCGGATGGCTTTTTGTATGTGTTGACCGATGAGGATGATGGGGTGTTGTACCGAGTGGGTTTGAACCAGGATTGAGCAATAAGCCGCAAGCTTCACGCTTGCGGCTACAGGCTAGAGTCCCAACTCCGACAGCCCCGGATGATCGTCCGGACGCCGCCCCAGCGGCCAATGGAACTTGCGCTCGCTGTCCTTGATCGGCATGTCGTTGATGCAGGCAAAACGGTTGGCCATCAGGCCGTGCTGGTCAAATTCCCAGTTTTCGTTGCCGTAGGAACGGAACCAGTTACCCGAGTCGTCGTGCCACTCATAGGCATAGCGCACCGCGATACGGTTATCGCTGAACGCCCACAACTCCTTGATCAACCGGTAATCCAACTCCTTGGCCCATTTGCGGCTGAGGAAGTCTTTGGCTTGTTCGCGGTTGTAGGCGAATTCAGCGCGGTTACGCCACTTGGTGTCCAGGGTGTAGGCCAGGGACACCCGATGCGGGTCGCGGGAGTTCCAGCCGTCTTCGGCCAGGCGGACTTTTTCGATGGCCGACTCGCGGGTAAACGGCGGCAGGGGTGGGCGGGTTTCTGCAGGGGATGACATTGGGCGGCTCCTTAAAACAATAAGGGTTGATCGAAAGTTGCGATACCTGTGGGGTTAAAGCCCCAATAACGTTCGTGCCATGGATTGCGCCGTATCCGCCGCGATGGCATCGCCCGTCACCAGGGCCACGGTAATGGCGCCATCGATCAGGATCAGCAGTTGCGCGGCCTGCCGTTGCGGCTCGGGCGTGCCATGGGCTTGACACAGTTCGAGCAGGTACTCGAAGAGTTTGTGTTTATGCGCCTTCGCCAGCAGGCGTACCGGGGCTTGCGGGTCGCCGGTTTCGCCGCTGGTGTTGATGAATGCGCAGCCGCGAAAGTCCGCCGAACCGAACCAGGCCTTGAGCGCGTCGAACACTGCGAGCAGGCGCTCGCCGCTGTCTTCACGGCGTTCCACCTCGGCCCGCAGCCAGTGCATCCAGCGCGCGTCGCGACGTTGCAGGGCCGCGATCACCAGTTCGTCCTTATTGGCGAAATAGCGGTAGATGCTCTTTCGGGAGACACCGGCGGTTTTCACCAGGAAGTCCATGCCAGTGGCGGCGATGCCGTGGCGATAGATCAGCTTCTCGGTGACGTCGAGGATAATGTCGCGGGTAATATCGTTCATGTGTCATACAGTAGAACGATCGTTCTTCTTTCGCAACAAGGTTTTTCACTGACTGGCAACGAGACCTGAGCACCCCCATGGTGTAAGCTCTGGGCCTCTTCGGATTCGACCCATTGCGAGCCTTATGCCGTCGTTCTTCAAACGTTCCCTGTTGCCCAAACTGCGCGCTTTCCCACTCTCCACCGAGGCGATTGAGGTGCTGTCCGGCGCCGCTGCGTTTCGTCGTTGCCTGCTGGAGAAAATTTCCCAGGCTACCCAACGCATCTATATCGTCGCGCTGTACTTGCAGCAGGACGAGGCGGGGCAGGAGATCTACGACGCCTTGCACGCCGCCAAGGCCGCACGCCCGGAGCTGGACATCGTGGTGCTGGTCGATTGGCTGCGCGCCCAGCGCGGGCTGATCGGCGCCGGTAAACAGCCGGGCAACAGCGCCTGGTACCAGGCCATGACCCAAAGCCATGCCACCGAGGTGCCGGTCTACGGCGTGCCGGTGCAGACCCGCGAACTGTTCGGCGTGTTGCACCTCAAGGGCTTTGTGATCGACGACAGCGTGCTGTACAGCGGCGCCAGCCTGAACAACGTGTATTTGCACAAATTCGACAAGTACCGTTTCGACCGTTACCACCTGATCCACAGCGCACCGCTGGCGGATTCGATGCAACACCTGGTGGAGCACGGGCTGATGGCCTCCAAGGCCGTGCATCGCCTCGACTTGCCCAACCCGCCGACGACCCGCAGCTTGCGCAACGATATCGGCGACCTGCGCAGCCGCCTCAAGCACGCGGCCTACGACACCACCAGCGGCCAGTTGCCCAACGGCCACCTGTCTGTCAGCCCCTTGCTCGGTGTCGGTAAGAACAACCCCCTGAGCCGGGTGATCCTCGAACTGATCGCCAGCGCCCAGCATCAACTGACCATTTGCACGCCATACTTCAACCTGCCGCTGCCGGTGACCCGGGAAATCAACCGCGCCCTGGCGCGCGGGGTGAAGATCGACATCATTGTCGGCGACAAGACCGCCAACGACTTCTACATTTCGCCCAGCGAGCCGTTCAAGGTGATCGCGGCCTTGCCGTACCTCTACGAAATCAGCCTGCGCCGCTTTGCCAAGCGCCATCAGCCGATGATCGACAGCGGCCAGTTGAACCTGCACCTGTGGCGCGACGGCGACAACACCTACCACCTCAAAGGCATGTGGGTCGACCAGCGTTATACGTTGCTGACCGGCAACAACCTCAACCCACGCGCGTTCCGCCTTGACCTGGAAAACGCCTTGCTGATCGATGACCCCAAGAGCGAGTGGCTGGAACCCCGGCGCACCGAGCTGGCGCAGATTTTCCAGCACACCACGCGCATCGAAGGTTATCAGCAGTTGCAGACCCTGGTGGATTACCCGCAGGCAGTCGGCAAGTTCCTGCGCCGCGTCAGTCGCGTGCGGATCGAGCGGTTGTTGTATCGCATTCTGTAACACGGGCATCGCGCAACGAACTCTCTTGCTGCCTTCAAAGCCTTGAGAGTTCGCCTACACGCAGCGCTGGCCCAGGCGGGTATGTTTTCTCTCGACAGTTCTTAAGGACAAGAACTCTTGCCATTCACTGGTAGAGAGGAACTAGAAATGTCGCCCGTCTCCCCAATCCTTCATGCCCGTTCGCCAATTCCGCTGGCGCTGAGCGCCGCGCCGGCGCCGATTGGCAGCATCATCCCCGAAACCGTTGTGCGCAACCGGCGCGCGGCGCCATCCGACCTACCGGCCAGCGCGGCGCCGCCATGGACCTTGCAGCCAGCCCCGGCCACGTCGGCGGATGCCGATCATCAGTTACACACGGCGTTGAGCACCTCGGCCCTGCGTCAGTTAGCGGACTCGAGCGTCCAGATTCCCCATGGCGCCACGATTCGTCCAGGCTTCGAGGCGCTGCGCAGTGCCTTCAATACCGCCGAGATGCGGGCCTGGGTCGCCAGCAAAGGGATGGCCCTGGATACCGTCGTGGTCAAACCCGACTCGGTCAGCGGTTGGGTCGTCGACAGTGGGGTAGCGACACAAAAGACCTTCACCTTGAACGACACCTCGGGATGGTGGCAGGTCAGCGCCAGGCTGCGCGCCGCCGCTGCCGCCCTGGATGTGGCCGGCAACGGGCTTGCGTATGTGCATCCTGAGAGCGAAGGCTTGTCTCGCAACGCGGTGTTGCAGGGGTATGGTATTCCCCCGCCGCACACCGCCGACGAACTGCAGACTGTGCGCCAGGCACTTTCGACGGCGGATTGGTCTGCCTTGTCGCCGGAGGTCAAGGGGCGCCTGGAGCAGCGCAACCTGAGGGCTAGAAAAGTCATCGACGTGATGGACGAGCGCGTGCATCTGGCGGGCACCTTGAGTGAGCGCGTGCGGCACCTCTCCGATGAAGACGAGGTGCTGCTGGCCGGCGTGCAAACGCCGATCAGCCGCACCTCGTCGCTGGCGATTGACGGCGCCGAGCAGGCAGCGGTCAGCGAGGTGCTGGCGTCCCATGGGTTGTCGGTGCCGAAGACGGCGCGGGAGGTGCGCAATATCCTGCGCTGGCTCGACGCTGCGCTGCCGCCAGCGCCGGCGCTGGGGGACTATGCACAGTTGATCGCGCGTCAGTGGGCCCCTGGCGTCTTGTCCGACGCCGACAAACGCTTCGTGGCGGAGTTGAGCGATGACGATACTCCTGGCAACAAGCCTGCGGTGAACCTGCTGCGCGTCCTGGATATCCGCGGGGTGCTTGCTCTCAACAGCGCAGGCACCTTGCGCGCCGACGCTGATCGCTTCCTCGAGCAGGTCCTGAACAGCCCTGTGGCGTTGAACTGGGGCAGGGCCGTGGCGCGTAATCGCCAGTTCCAGGGCGCGTCCGGCAGCGATCAACTCTCGACGCTCGAAGCCAAGCAGTGGGTGCTGGCGGCCATCATGCTGCAAATCGACCCCGACGCCCCGGGACGCCCCGGGACCATTGCCGGCTATGACATCTACCAACCTGCCAACAATGGGCGGACGCTGGCCTCGGTACGCACGGATATCGAAACGCACCTGTGGAAAAAAACCTCACTGGACCCCAAGGTCGCGCCCCTGTTGGCCCACCTGTTTCTGGCCGCTGCCGCCCCTGAGTTTCTGATTCGGGATGTTCCTTCCACGCTGCGCATGGGGTCTGCGGAATGGGCGGATTTGCGCCTGGGTGTGACCTTTGCCGAACGTCAAGGCGGCGCGGGCAGCTCGCGGGCGATGAGTTACCCGGAAATCATGGCGCTTGCCCGACTGGATGCACGCACTGCGGACGAGGCGGCAGTGCTGGATAACCACGGCGTCGACGTGTTGCTGGACTGGGGCTTGATGCAAGGGGTTTACGCCAAGACCGCCGACGGTCGCTATACACCGCAGCACTACCAGCAGGCCAGTGAAGCCTTTCAGGCCCAGCGCGAGCAACTCCTGCAGGCCCTGATGGCGTTCAAGACGCCGCTGCCGACACGCCGGGACCAGGCGGTCGCGAACCTGCAGAAGGTGTTCCCGGAACTCAGCGGGCCCCAGTTGCAAGCGTTGCAGGTCTACGTTGCGGACCCGGACGAGCGCCGCAACATGAAGGTCTCGGAACCCAAGATCCGTTCGCTGATCGAGACCTATATGACCGGCGACCTGGTCAGGGACCGCTGGATGCTGCTGGAGGCTGACACTCCCGGCGCCACTGGCGCTGCAAGAACGCCCTTTTCAAATACACGCCCAAGTCGCACCGAACAAGCCGCCATCGTCAAAAACGTGCGCGCCCTGAATGCCAGGATCAACCGTTTGCCCAGCCTGCCGGGGCAAGTGGTGAGCGAAGTCGACGGCTACCTGGCGAGCCTCAAGCAAGGCTTGGGCATTACCACCAAGCGCATGATCGCCAACTTGCCCCTGGCTGATCGCCAGGCCCTGGAGTATGGCGCCGTCGAGCTGTTTACCCTGCGCGAACAGATCGACGGGGTGCCCACACTGGACCAGACATCCGCGCAAGTCGAAGCGCGACGAGGGCGCAAAGGCACGCTGATCCGCTGTGACTACAACGGGCAGATCAGCTACTTTGAAGTGTTCCCGGCCAAGATGATGATCGTTAAGCGCACGGACTTACCCGAGCAACTGGTGCTGGGCGGCACCCTCGAAGAGACGCAGCGCACCTACGGACGTTGGGCGCCCTCGACGGTCCTGTTGCAGAACGGCGCAGTGGAGCCGTTCGACTTCACCGCCTACACCTCCGATGCCTTGCCGCGATCGGACGTTTCGTCCGCCGGCATCATTATCGATAAGCTCGGTGATACCTTGCCGGCCGCTCCCGCGGCTGCGAATGGCCGCGTGAGCGCGGCGGTGCCCAACAGCTTTGCATCGCCCCGCAGCCAAGCGATTGTCGACCGGATCCTGCAGGGCAATTTCATTCATCACCGCGACAGTGTGCTCAAGTATGCCCAGGGCCAATTACCCCTTGAGCAACAACGAGAAGTGTCGCAACGCAACGACAGTATTTTGCTGAGCATGATTCCGTTTGTCGGGGCCATCGTGGACCTGGCCAAGGGCAATATCATCGAGGGTACGCGGGGCTTGTTGATCGATACGGCCGGTGCGTTTCTAGGTGGCGCGGGAACGGCGGTGCGCTCGTTGGTCAAATCCACCAAGGTCGTCGCGCCTTTTGGCGCCAAGGCATTCCGCGTGCTGGAAAAGGGCGTGAGCGTGGTCAGCGCGTTTTTGAATCCGGTAGATGGCGCTGCCGATCTGTTGGTCAACAGTGCCAAAGGCGTGCTCGCCTTGCCTCGCGCGTTGAACAGCGCGCCCAACGTGTCGGCGTTCGCGAACATGCTCGCGGCGCAGGAAAAGTTGCGCACATTCTTCGGCGTACACGCGGCAATAGATCGCGCGGTGGCAACGCACAATGGGCACCATCAAGGCGTGCCCATTCGAGCGGTGCAGATGGGCGCGCATTGGTATGCGGCCAATCCTGAAAGCGGCTTGCCGGTCGGTACGCCGTTGGAAGGGTACCGACCGTTGAGCGAGACCTAGAGGGCTCAGTTCAAACCCAGTTTGCCGCGCAGGGTCGACAGGTCTTCAGCCAGGGTATTGACCGGGCCGACCAAGGCTTTGCGGTCGTTTTCCTTGACCTTGTCGTAGGTCTGGAAACCGCCGTCCGCCGTCTTGTACTTGGCCAGGATCGTGTCCACGCTGGCGAAGTTCTTGTCGACCTTGGCCAGGAAGGCCGTGTCCTGTTTCTCGATCTGGCCGCGGAACAGGTCGACGATTTTCTTCGCGCCGTCGATGTTGCCCTGGAAGTCATACAGGTCGGTGTGGCTGTAGCGGTCTTCCTCGCCGGAGATCTTGGTGGCGGCGACTTCTTCGAGCAGGGCTGCGGCGCCGCCCACGACTTTCTCCGGCGGGAAGGTCAGGCCGGCCACGCGCGTCTGCAGGTCCTTGACGTTGTTGTTCAGGCCGTCGGCCAAGGCGTCGAGGCCGTGGGTAGTGTTTTCGGCGAACAGGCTGTACTCGATACGGTGAAAGCCGGTGAAGTCGTCGGCCTTCACGCCTTTTTCGTGGTCGTCGACCCGCGAGTCGATGGCCGCGTCGAGGTCGCTGAACAGCTCGGCGATCGGTTCGATGGCTTCATAGTGCACACGGGTCGGCGCATACAGCTGCTTGGCGGTGGCCAGGTCGCCTTTTTTCACCGCGTCGGTGAACGCCTGGGTCTGGGTCGCCAGCTCAGCGATTTGTTCGGTGACGTAGATCTTGTAGTCCGACACCGGGCCTACCAGGTCCAGCGGCGCCGTGGCGGCGAAGGCCGCCAGGGGCGAGAGGGTGATTAACAGCGACAGCGCGAGAGTCGACTTGTTCATGGGACAGTTTCCGCTTTAAGTGTTGGCAGGGGGTTGAACGTGCGTTGCAGCAAGTAGCGTGCGCCCGATGAAATCCTTCGGTCCCGTTGCCCCCGGCAAGGTGAAGAAATACCCGCCGCCGACTGGCTTGAGGTACTCCTCCAGGGGCTCGCCGTTGAGCCGGGTTTGTACGCTGATAAAACCTTTTTCCAGGTCGGCCTGGTAGCAGATGAACAGCAGCCCCATGTCCAGCTGACCGTTTTTGTTGACGCCGTTGGAGTAGTTGAACGGCCGGCGCAGGATCAGGTTGGCCTGGGTCTGCGGGGTGCGCGGGTTGGCCAGGCGGATATGGGCATCGAGCTTGGTTAGCTTGCCTTGCGGGTCTTTGCTGTAATCGGGCACTTGGGCTTCGTGCTGGCCACCCATGGGCGCGCCGGTGGGCTTGATGCGGCCGATGATGCTTTCCTGTTCCTGCAGCGGCGTGCGGTCCCAACGCTCGACAAAATTGCGAATGATCCGCACCGCCTGATAGCTGCCATTGGCCGCCCAGGCCGGTTCGTCACTGCCGGGCTGCACCCAGACCACTTGGTCCATGGTCTTGGCATCGTTGGAATTCGGGTTGGCCGAACCGTCACGAAAGCCCAGGAAGTTGCGCGCACTCTGCGCAGGCTCGCCGGGGCGGGCGGGCGCCTGCGGCGGCACGCTGCCTTCCTGCTTCCAGCGCACCAGCAGCAGGTCGGGCAGGTTCTTCACGATGTCGCGCAGGGCGTGGATATTGGTGTCCGGGGTGTTGGAGCAAAATTGCAGGCTCAGGTCGCCGTGGCACTGCGCCGCTTCCAACGCATCGTTGGGGAAACCGACCATGCGGATCAGGCGCTTGGGTTTGGCTGCGCTGAGGCCGAAACGCTCATCGAACAGCGATTCGCCGACCGATACGGTGATGGTCAGGTTATCCGGCGTAACCACCGGGCCGAGGATGCCCGAATCGGTGGGCGGCAGTTTCGGGTCGACCTGCGGCACGCTGCCGCCGGTCATCAGGAAGCTGATGCGCTCGTTGAGGGTGCGGAACAGCCGCTCCAAGTCGTCGCGATCAGCAGCCAGGACATCGAAGGCCACCAGCATGCCGCAGGCCGGGCGCGGGGTGACGATGCCGCTTTGGTGCTTGCCGAAAAAATCGTGATGGTCCTGGGTCTTGTCGCTGCGCGGGGCGGTGGTCACTTGCTCGGCGGCAGCAGCCATGGCCGGGCAGCTCAAGGTGCTGCCGGCAAGCGCGGCACCGGTGGCGGCCATGCCCAGCAGGACGCGACGGCGTTGAAGGTCTAACGGTGGTAAATCACTCATGTATGCGGTCGTCTTCACTGTAGGCCGGAGAGGCCAAGGGCGGGGTCGATTCCATCGAGTGCGGCGGCCAGTACCTTGGCCTTGTCGGCGATCTGCTTGCGCTGATCGGCGGTAACACGGTCGTAGCGGCTGAATTGGCCGTCGACTTTCAAACCATCGAGCGCCGTCTCGAACGCGGCGAGGGCCGTGTCGATGTTTGGCAACAGGTCGGCGGCGGACTTGCTCAGCAGCGGACGCATCAGGTCGACCACCTTGCGCGCGGCATCCAGGTTGGCGGCGAAACCGTTCAGGTCGATATGGCTGTAGCGCTCCTCTTCGCCACTGACGGCGCGCACGTCGGCCAGGCTATTGAGGTTGCGCACCACGATGCTCACCAGTTGTTCCGGTGGCAGCGACTGCGCCAGCAATTGTTGTTTGAGGGTGCCGACGTCGCTCACCAGGCGCTGCGCCAGCGGGGCCAGGCCATCGAGGCTGCGTTGCTGGAACAGGCCGTATTCGAGGCGGTGGAAGCCGCTGAAGGCTGGGTCCTGCTCGCGTTTTTCGAAATAATCGGCGCGGGCGTTGATCGCGTTGTCCAGTTGCGCCAGGCGTTGCGACGCCGCGGCGAGACGCTGATAAGCCTCGCGGGCCGGCACATACAGCGCCTGAGCCTGGGCCAGGTCACCGGCGTCGATCGCTTGTTGCAAGGCGGTCGTGGCCTTGATCAGAGCGCTGGCCTGGCTGCTCAGGTACACACGGAATTCCGACAACGGCCCGATAAACGCCACCATCGACGGCTTGGCCTTGGCTTGGGCGTCGGATGCCGCCGTCGGCGTTACGTGCAAGGTGCCGCGCGGGTTGCTTAACAGGCCGCAGGTAATTGCATAGTCGCCGGGCAACAGATTGGCATTGATCACCTGGCTCAGGCCCGGCGCGATATTTTCGCGTTCTTCGACCACCAGCACGCCGTCGAGGATCTCCCATTCCACCGCGCGGTCGGAGCGGTTGATGATGCGAAAACTCGCGCGCCCGGCCGCAACAGTCAGCGCGTTGGGTTCGCAGGCGTGGCCGTGAATGGTCACGACGGTTTCATCTTGGTGGGTCTGGCGCTTGGTCGCTGCCAGCTGCGAGGCATAGTAGAACAGGCCGCCGGCGGCGATCATCACGACCGCCGAGCCGGCTACCGCCCAACGCAAGGCGCGTGGCGGCGAGGCCGGTTGAGGAGTTGGGTTGGACAAGGGACGGTCCTTACGGGTGAGAAACGGAAGAGGGCGCGGCGACCGGCTTGGCGGGTGCCGCGGGCAGGAAGAACATCGCCAGGGCCACCACCAGGTAGATCAGGTAGGCCCCCAGCGTGCTGACGGTCGGCGCATCCTGATAGCCGAACATCCCGGCGAGTACCGAGCCCACCGGGCCATCCATCGGCAACGTCGCGCTGACATCGAACAGCACGCTTTGCAGGTGGTTCCACACGCCGGCTTCATGCAGGGCCTGCACGGAGTTGGCGAGGATGCCGGCGGCCACCACCAGGATGAACAGGCCGGTCCAGCGGAAAAACGCGCCGAGGTTCAGGCGCATGCTGCCGCTGTAAATCAGGAACCCGACGATGATCGCCAGCACCAGGCCGAGCAGGGCACCCAGCGGTGCGCCGGGGCCTTCACTCTGCTGGAACACCGCCAACAGGAAGAACACGGTTTCCAGGCCTTCACGGGCCACGGCGAAAAACACCATCAGGATCAGCGCGGTGACTTGGTGGCGCGAGCCGGCCAGGGCATGGTCGAGGGATTGGTGCAGCGAATGTTTGATCGAGCGTGCGACCTTGCGCATCCAGAACACCATGGAACTGAGTATGCCCACGGCGACCAGGCCGACCACGCCTTCGAACAATTCCTGCTGCTTTTGCGGAAATTCGGCACTCATCAGTTCCAGGCCGCCACCGACCAGCAAGGCCAGGGCCGCGGCGAGGAAGACACCGACCCACACGGCGGGCATCCACTGGCCACGGCCGGTCTGTTGCAAGTAACTGGCGATGATGCCAACGATCAATGCGGCTTCAATGCCTTCGCGCAACATGATGAGAAAGGGAACAAGCATTCGACACCGCAGGGAAACTGGATAGGAAGCTAAGTTGTAACATAATGATACTCATTGCCAAACAAGAAACATTGACCTTTACTGAACGGCGGCTGAACGGTGGTGGCAAAGCTCAAGCGCCCTTATGATGCACCCCACCTTTTGTGCCGTTGGATTGCCCCACACCCATGTCGGAAAAAGACACCATCTCCATCCATCTTGTGCGCGAAGCCCTGTTGCAGAGCTGCGCGTCGGGGGCAGCGAGCGTTGAGGCCTTGAGCAAGGCGGGCATTGCTCCCGAGCTGCTGTTGCAGCCTGGTGCACGTGTCTCGGCCACGACCTACGCTCGGTTGTGGCGCCTGCTGGCGCGGCGCCTGGACGATGAGTTTTTTGGCATGGACCCGCGCCCGCTCAAGTCCGGCAGCCTGGCGTTTCTGTGCCGCGTGGCCATGGCTCAACCGACGGTGGCGGCCGGGCTGGAAACCGGCTTGGCGTTCCTGTCATTGATGCTCGAGCATCTGCCTGCCCAATTGGTGCGCCAGCAAAGCCTGGCGGAAATCGTGCTGCTCGAAACCGAGCCCGAGCCGCGCCGGGCGTTCAGCTATTTCACTTATTGGATGATCGTCCACGGCGTCGCCTGTTGGCTCGCGGGGCGGCGTATACCGATCCTGGCCATCGAACTGCGCTGCCCACAACCGGATTTTTGTGACGATTACCGGGTGATGTTCTCCGACAACCTGCGTTTCGACCGACCGCGCACGCGCATGATCTTCTCCGCCGATTGCCTCGACCTACCGATCAAGCGCAGCGCCGAAGAACTCAAGCGTTTCCTTGGCCACGCACCGGCCAATATCCTGGTCAAATACCGCGACCCCGACAGCCTGGCCACGCGCATCAAGCACGACCTGCGCCAGATGCCGCCCGACATCTGGCCGGAAACCGACGGCCTGGCCGCCAACCTGTGCATCTCCGCCTCGACCCTGCGCCGCCGCTTGGCGGAAGAGGGGCAAACGTATCAGGGGCTCAAGGACAGCGTGCGCAAAGAGTTGGCGATTGTCTGGCTGGCCGAACCGCAGATCAGCTTTGCCGAAATTGCCACGCGATTGGGATTTGCCGATGCCAGTTCGTTCTACAAGGCGTTTCGTAAATGGGTCGGGTCGAATCCGGGGCATTATCGTAGTTTGATTTTGAACGAGACAAATCGCCTGTGATGGAATGGGTGTACGGGATAAAGAGCCAAACTCAGGCACGCTCCTCTATCGAGAGATCACTGCGGGAAGAATTAACAAAAAATGCCCGTGCATTGATTGCATGATTGGCAGCGAACATGCCTTGAACATATTCGGGGATGCCTTGTGACCGCTTCACGTTGGGATGGCTTTCAAGAAACGAAAGGCAATCGTCCAGCTTTCGTTAAATAAGGCGATTGCCTTGTATTTTACGTCTGTTTCAGCTTGCTGGCCGTTGGCATCAAAAGCACCCAGACCAGATATGAACATATGAAACGCCTCGCCATCAATTACGTCGTTTTCATAAAACCGTCTGCCGACTTTTTTAGTTCGTTGGTGGTGATCGATGTCATGTCGTAGTCTTTCAAAAATGCTTTCAGATCATCAATCAACTCTTGTTTTCGAAGCTTCAACGTGTCCGAAGCTTTTGATTCTTCCGTTATCGTGAATGTATTGATAACCTGTTTCGGGTTCTTTATCTGGAACGGGTTAGACGCTTTGGTGTACCTCATTTGTTCCGCGGTCAATAAAACGGCCATAGTGAAATCCTTCATTAGTCGAAACGTACACTTTTATATCGGGCCACTCTTGTACCTACTTTAAAAAAGTGCCGTGACCGAATGGGCCGTGGGGCAAAGAATTGGCTGGATGCGACCAATCCAAGGAGATTTTTACATCAGAAGGCGCTGATGGCCTTCGTGCCCGTTGCATTACTGTGGTCATGTTATTTAACGAAAACAGTCTGTTGGAATAGATGCGAGGAAGTGTCTGACAGCGATTAGCTTGCGAGGGGTAGTCTATTTCCCAAATTGATCTACCGCGTGCAAATCCACCGGCTAAATCCGCGACAGCGCTTGAGCCGTTAATTAGATTACGACGCCATCTTCATTCAATCAGGAATGCATGCATGGCAAGCAACAGGCTCACATCAACCGGTTCCCTTCGCCCACTGCGGCTGAGAGTTTTTTAATGTCTCAGCCCTACGCGTTTATCAATGATTGGCAACAAACCTCAGTTGAACTCAAGGCAAGATTGCGCTTGAGCCAGCACGCCGAAGCCAAGTTCGACAGGCTCAATACCCATATTCGAAACGTTGTGGTGCTGCCGGGGCAGTTGGTCATCATCGGTGATGACTCCACGGCGTTGTGCAAGCCGGAAGAGCATCTGCTGATGCAATCCGCCTGGCGTATCCGCCATAGCGTGATGGCCGAAGGGGGCGACGCCTTTGCCCTGCAAAACTACGATTTGTTGCAGAAACTGCTCGGCTACACGTCGCTCGGTATCGGCACGGCGGGGGATGCGTGGAATCGCCACTTGAAGGCGATCGTCAAAACCCTGGAAGAAATCGATGCCCTGCATAAACAGGCGTTGCGCCGAGGCGGTGGCGCAGCGCGGGAGGAGTTTTTGGCGCGTCGCCAAACGCTGTTCGCCAAACTGGAGGCACAACTGCGCGGGTTCGCCCGTTACGGCACGGGTTTGCGTAATGAAGGCTCGATCAAGAAAATGCTCGGTATTTCCACCAAGAGTTATTTGCATACCGGGGAGATCAGTCGATATGCCGAGAGGATTGCGCGGATTTCCAGGGTGGCGAAAGTGCTCAAGGCAGGGACGCCGTTGGGGATTGCTTTGAGCGCTGCGTCCACTGGGCTGGAGATCAAGGAAGCCTGTTCCACGGGGAGGGAAGAGCAGTGTACGAAGGCTAAGTATGTGGAGGTGGGGAAGCTGGCAGGAGGCGTTTCATTAGGCGCTGCCGGAGGGTTGATTGGATCGAGTTTGTGTCTTGCCGTACTGGTACCAACAACTGGTCCAGGTTCGCTGGCTTGTCTATTAATCGGTGGCGCGGTGGGCGGCGTCGCAGGAGGCGCGCTTGGCAGTAGGGGTGGGGAATTAGTGGGTGAAAAGATCTATGAATATTAACGATTTCCTAAGTTCTCATATCATTTTCTGGTTTGAAATAGCGTTGTGTATTTCACTCGGCGTTGCCTTGCTGATCTATGTTTTTCTGGCCTATCGGCGTTTGGAATACATGGAGCGCCTTCTGAATAAATGCAGTTTCGTTGTGTTTCACGCCCAGTTTTGGGGCAACTCACCGCGAGGGAGAATGATGCGATTCGGCGCGGTCGCAGTAGCAGTATTGCTGCCAAAGCGGAACTTAAAACGTGGTGTCATTGACTGGCAGCAAGTCCAGGAATTTCCTCGCTGCCTGAAAAACTTGTTCCGTGGTATCTATTTCGTCATCGTCGTTGTCTTTATGTACGGCATCGTTTTTTGGCTGCCTAAATGAAATAGTGTTTAGTAGGAATATTTTTCTTAAGTTGCCGAGCCAAAAAGCCCCGTGATCGAATGGGCGGCGGGGATTGGCAGCAGAGGTGGGGAAATGGTGGGTGAAAAACTCTATGAGTATTGACAACTTTCTAAATCCTCTCATCTTTTTTTGGATTGAATTAGCCTTGTGTGTTTCGGTCGTCGTTGTCGTACTAATAGGTGTTTTCCTGGCCTATCGACGGCTGGAATACATGGAGCGGCTTTTGAATAAATGCAGTCTCGTCGTATTTCACTCCCGGTTTTGGGGAAACTCCGCGCGAGGAAGAATGATGCGGTTGTCTGCAATTACAGTGGCAGTACTACAGCCAAAGAGGAATTTGAAGCGCGGCGTTATTGACTGGCAGCAAGTTCAGGAATTTCCTCGTGGCCTTAAAAACCTGTTCAGGGGAATGCTCTTCGTTGGTGTGGTTTTCTTTGCCTTTGGTACCTATTTTTGGCTTTGCAAATAGTGTTAGGTATTGACTATTTCTTAAATTCTCGCGTTATGTTTTGGTTTCTGGTGGCGTTAATACTCTCTATCAATATCGTTGTACTAATAGGCGTTTTTCTGGCCTACCGACGTCTCGACTACATGGAGCGCCTTTTGAACAAATGCAGTCTCGTTACCTTCCACTCTCAGTTTTGGGGCAACTCGCCGCGAGGAAGAATGATGCGGTTATCTGCGGTTGCAGTAGCCGTATTACTGCCAACATGGAATCTGAAGCGCGGTGTCATTGACTGGCAGCAAGTCCAGGAGTTTCCTCGCAGCCTGAAAAACTTGTTTCGTGGTATCTATTTCGTCATCGTCGTTGTCTTTATGTGCGGCGTCGTTTTTTTGGCTGCGTAAATGAAATAGTATTCAGTAGGAATGTTTTTTCTTAAGTTGTTGAGCCAAAAAAAGCCCCGTGATCGAATGGAGTACGGGGTAAAAAACTGGCTGGATGCGACCAACCAAAGAGACTCTTTACATTGTCTGGTACTAGTAACGTTTCGCGTCATTTGCGTTGCCGCAGTCATATTGGTTAACGAAAATATTCCATTGGAATAGCTATTAGGAAGTGTCTGACAGCTATTGGTAGGCGAGGGGAAGTCCATTTCCCAAGTTGATCGACGATGCGCGAATTTATCTGGTAAATCCGCGACAGCGCTTGAGCCGTTAATTAGATTACGACGCCATCTTCATTCAATCAGGAATGCATGCATGGCAAGCAACAGGCTCACATCAACCGGTTCCCTTCGCCCACTGCTGCTGAGAGGTTTTTAATGTCTCAGCCCTACGCGTTTATCAATGATTGGCAACAAACCTCAGTTGAACTCAAGGCAAGATTGCGCTTGAGCCAGCACGCCGAAGCCAAGTTCGACAGGCTCAATACCCATATCCGGAACGTTGTGGTGCTGCCGGGGCAGTTGGTCATCATCGGTGATGACTCCACGGCGTTGTGCAAGCCGGAAGAGCATCTGCTGATGCAATCCGCCTGGCGTATCCGCCATAGCGTGATGGCCGAAGGGGGCGACGCCTTTGCCCTGCAAAACTACGATTTGTTGCAGAAACTGCTCGGCTACACGTCGCTCGGTATCGGCACGGCGGGAGATGCGTGGAATCACCACTTGAAGGCGATCGTCAAAACCCTGGAAGAAATCGATGCCCTGCATAAACAGGCATTGCGCCGAGGCGGTGGCGCAGCGCGGGATGAGTTTTTGGCGCGTCGCCAAACGCTGTTCGCCAAACTGGAGGCACAACTGCGCGGGTTCGCCCGTTACGGCACGGGTTTGCGTAATGAAGGCTCGATCAAGAAAATGCTCGGTATTTCCACCAAGAGTTATTTGCATACTGGAGAGATCAGCCGGTATGCCGAGAGGATTGCGCGGATTTCCAGGGTGGCGAAAGTGCTCAAGGCAGGGACGCCGTTGGGGATTGCTTTGAGCGCTGCGTCCACTGGGCTGGAGATCAAGGAAGCCTGTTCCACGGGGAGGGAGGAGCAGTGCAGGCAGGCGAAATATGTGGAAGTGAGCAAGCTAGGAGGAGGGGGTCTGGGGGGGATGGCAGGTGGGTCTATGGCGGCAGCTTTATGTTTCACCGTACTACTCCCTACAACTGGGCCGGGATCATTGAGTTGCCTGTTAATCGCAGGTGGGACCTTGGGCGCGGTTGGGGGCAGTCTTGGAAGCGAGTTGGGTGAGTACGCAGGGGAGAAAATTTATGAATATTGACTACTGGCTCAATCTTCCTCTTAAGTTCTGGTTTAGTGTGAGCGTTCTGTTTGTAGTCCTTAGCATCAATGTAGTCGGCATTTTCCTGATGTATCGACGATTGGATGAAATGGAGGATCGTTTAAATAAATGCAGCCTTGTCACTTCTAACAAACAGTTCTGGGGCGATTCGATACGAGGAAGAATGATTCGGCTGTGTGCCGTCACCTCAGCGGTTGTTATGCCGTGGTGGAACATAAAGCGCGGTACTGTGGATCGGCAGCAAGTTCAGGATTTTCCTCGCGGTCTCAAGCGCTTGCTTCAGGGAAAGATCCTTGGGGAAGTACTTTTTATGACGTCTGCCATATCCAACATATTTTATAAATGGCTAACACGCTGATCAGCGACACAAAAAAAAGCCCCATGACCAAACGGACCACGGGGCTAAAAATTGGCTGGATGCGACCAACCAAAGGAGCTCTTTACATCACTTGGCCGTAGCGACCACCGTATCCGGCTGCCAACCGCCACCCAGCGCCTTGTAGATCGCAACAATCCCGCGATACAGATCAACCTCGGCCTGGGCCTGAGAGTCTTCGGCGGCCAGGCGTTCGCGTTGTGCGTCGAGCAGCACGAGGAAGTCCACGGTGCCTTCGCGGTAGCGGATCGCCGCGAGGTCGGCGGCGGCGCGGCTGGATTCGCTTTGGCGGATCAGCGAGACCAGGCGTTGCTGACGCTTGCCGTAGTCGCTGAAGGCGTTCTCGGATTCTTCCAACGCCAGCAACACTTGCTGCTCGTAGTTGGCCAGGGCGCCATCGGCCTCGGCATCGGCGCCGCGCAAGCGTGCACGCACGCTGCCCAGGTCAAACGCGGCCCAGGTGATGCTCGGGCCAAGGGCCCAGGCATTCGCCGCGGATGAACCGATCTGCGAACCGCGCCCGGCGGTGAAGCCGAGGAAGCCGCTGAGGCTGACCCGTGGGAACAGGTCGGCCTTGGCCACGCCGATGCGCGCGGTGGCGGATGCCAGTTTGCGTTCGGCACTCAGAATGTCCGGGCGCCGTTGCAGCAGTTGCCCTGGATCGCCGATCGGCAGCGCCTTGGCAATCGCCGGCAAGTCTTTCGGGCTCAGGTCCACGCTCAGCTTGTCGGGGCGCTGGCCGAGGAGGGTGGCGATGCGGTTGCGCTCGCGCACTTGTTCGGCCTGCAGTTGCGGCACGCTGGCTTCCACCGCTGCGAGGCGCGCGTCGGCACGCTCCACGTCGAGTTGGTCGCCCACGCCGGCATCGCGCAGGCTGACGGTGATGGTGCGCGACTCCTGCTGGTTCTTCAGGTTGTCCAGGGCGATGCGTTCACGCAGTTGCGCGCCGCGCAGTTGACCGTAGGCGTCCACCAGTTCGGCAATCAGCGTGACTTGCAGCTGGTACAGGTCGGCTTCGGCCGCTTGCTGGTCGGCGTCGGTGGCTTCCAGGTTGCGCTGGATGCGGCCGAACAGGTCCAGCTCCCAGGCCATGTCCAGGCCCAGGTCATAACGCTCGCTGTTGACGCGCTTGGTGGTCTGACCAGGGATTTGCCCCTTGGCCAGGTCACTGCTGGCGCGGCTGGTGATGGTCGGCATCGCGTCGTTGCTGGCGTCATCGCGGATCGCCCGTGCGGCCCGCAGGCGGGCAAACGCCACACGCAGGTCGCGGTTACCGCTCAGCGACTGGGTCACCAACTGGTTCAGAGTCGGGTCGTCGAACTGCTGCCACCAGATGCCTTCGAATTTCCCGTGGTCGTATTTTTTGGCATCGGCGGCAGCAGTGATATTGGCCGCCTCCGGGGTCTGGGTTGTGTAGTCCGGGCCCACGGCACAGGCGCTCAGCGCCAGGACCAGCAAGCTCGGCAGAAAGACTTTCACACTCATTGCTGTGTCTCCAGCTTCAAGGCCTTGGCCGCTTTGCGCGCGTCCTGGCGCTCCACATAGCGACGGATCAGTACGTAGAACACTGGTGTCAGCAACAGCCCGAAGAAGGTCACGCCGATCATCCCGGAGAACACCGCCACGCCCATGGCATGCCGCATCTCGGCACCGGCACCGCTGGACAGCACCAGGGGCACCACACCCATGATGAAGGCGAACGAGGTCATCAGGATCGGCCGCAGCCGCAGGCGGCACGCTTCCAGCACCGCGGCGAGCGGGTCGAGGCCTTCCTGCTGTTTATCCTTGGCGAACTCGACGATCAGAATCGCGTTCTTACAGGCCAGGCCCACCAGCACGATCAGGCCGATCTGGGTGAAGATGTTGTTGTCGCCGCCCGAGATGATCACCCCGGTGATGGCCGACAGCAGCGTCATCGGTACGATCAGGATCACCGCCAGCGGCAGGCTCCAGCTTTCGTATTGGGCGGCCAGTACCAGGAACGCCAGCAGCACACAGAGCGGGAACACGAACAGCGCGGTGTTGCCCGAGAGGATTTGCTGATACGTCAGGTCGGTCCACTCGTAGGTCATGCCGTTGGGCAGTTCATCCTTCAGCAGTTTTTCAATCGCGGTCTGGGCCTGGCCGGAGCTGTAGCCCGGTGCAGCGTTGCCGTTGATTTCCGCGGTGATGAAGCCGTTGTAGTGCATTACGCGGTCCGGGCCGGAGGTGTCGCTGACCTTGATGAAGGTCGCCAGCGGGATCATCTCGCCTTTGTTGTTGCGCACTTTCAACTGGCCGATCTGGTCTTCATCCAGGCGGAACTGCTGTTCAGCCTGCACGTTGACCTGGTAGGTGCGGCCGAAGCGGTTGAAGTCGTTGGCATACAACGAACCCAGGTAGATCTGCAGGGTGTCGAAGATGTCGCTGATCGCCACGCCGTGGGTCTTGGCCTTTTCGCGGTCGATGGCGGCATCGACCTGGGGCACGTTGACCGTGTAGCTGGTGAACAGGCCGAACAGCTCCGGCGTGCTGCGGCTCTTGGTGATGACGTTCTGCACTTCTTTGTACAGCTCTTCGTAACCCAGGTTGCCACGGTCTTCGATCTGCAGGCGGAACCCGCCGATGGTGCCCAGGCCCTGTACCGGCGGCGGTGGGAAGATCGCCATGTAGGCTTCCTGGATGTCGCTGTACTTGCCGTTCAGCGCACCGGCAATCGCACCGGCGGACATGCTCGGGTCTTTACGCTCGTCGAACGGTTTGAGGGTCACGAACACGATGCCGCTGTTCGGGCTGTTGGTGAACCCGTTGATCGACAGGCCCGGGAAGGCCACGGCGCTTTCCACGCCCGGCTGTTTCAGGGCGATGTCGGACATGCGCTTGATCACGTCTTCGGTGCGATCCAGGCTCGCGGCGTCCGGCAATTGGGCGAAAGCCACCAGGTATTGCTTGTCCTGGGCCGGTACGAAACCGGTCGGGGTGTGGGCAAACCCGAACCACGTCAGCACCATCAGGCCGGCGTACAGGAACAGCGCGATGCCGCTGCCGCGGATCACCCGGCGCACGGTGCCGACGTAACCATGGCTGGCTTTTTCGAAGAAGCGGTTGAACGGCCGGAACAACCAGCCCCCCAACAGCTTGTCGAGCACCTTGGAGAAGCGATCCTTCGGCGCGTCATGGCTGCGCAGCAACACGGCAGCCAGGGCGGGGGACAAGGTCAGCGAGTTGAAGGCCGAGATCACCGTCGAAATCGCAATGGTCAAGGCGAACTGCTTGTAGAACTGCCCGGTCAAGCCGCTGATGAAGGCCGCGGGAATGAACACGGCGCACAGCACCAGTGCCGTGGCGATGATCGGCCCGGTCACTTCGCTCATGGCCTTTTCAGTCGCCTGGAACGGTTCCAGGCCCAGCTCGATGTTGCGCTCGACGTTCTCCACCACCACGATGGCGTCATCCACCACGATGCCGATGGCGAGTACCAGGCCGAACAAGGACAGTGCGTTGAGCGAGAAGCCGAACAGGTGCATCACCGCAAACGTACCGATCAGCGAGACCGGCACCGCCACCAACGGAATGATCGAGGCGCGCCAGGTCTGCAGGAACAGGATCACCACCAGCACTACGAGGATCAGCGCTTCGAACAGGGTATGCACCACCGCCTCGATGGAGCCGCGCACGAAGATGGTCGGGTCGTAGACGATGCTGAAGTCCATGCCTTCGGGGAAGCTCTTCTTCAGCTCCGCCATCTTGTCGCGCACTTCGTTGGAGATCTGGATCGCGTTCGAGCCTGGGCGCTGGAAGATCGGGATCGCCACGGCCGGCTGGTTGTTGAGCAACGAACGCAGGGCGTATTGGCTCGAACCCAGCTCGACCCGCGCGATGTCTTTGAGGCGCGTGATTTCACCGTTATCGCCGGCGCGAATGATGATGTTCTCGAACTCTTCTTCCGTGACCAGGCGGCCCTGGGTGTTCACCGACAACTGGAAGCTGGTGGCATTCGGTGCAGGCGGCGCACCCAGCGCACCGGCGGCCACTTGACGGTTCTGCTCGCGAATCGCGGTCACCACATCGGTGGCGGTCAGGTTGCGCGAAGCGGTCTTGTTCGGGTCCAGCCAGACGCGCAGGGAGTAGTCGCCCATGCCGAACAGCTGCACATCACCCACGCCGCCCAGGCGCGCCAACTCGTCCTTGATGTTGAGCAAGGCGTAGTTGGACAGGTAAAGCATGTCGTAACGCTGATCCGGGGAGGTCAAATGCACCACCATGGTCAGGTCGGGGGAGGCCTTGTCCACGGTGATACCGATGCGCGTCACTTCCTCGGGCAGCTTGGGTTGCGTGCGCGTCACACGGTTTTGCACCTGCACCTGCGCGTTGTCCAGGTCGGTGCCCAGGGCGAAGGTGATGGTCAGGGTCAGTTTGCCGTCGGCGGTCGACTGCGAGGACATGTACAGCATGTTCTCGACGCCGGTGATCGCCTGTTCCAGCGGCGCGGCGACGGTTTCGCCGATGACTTTGGGGTTGGCGCCAGGGAAGTTGGCACGCACCACCACGGTCGGCGGCACCACTTCCGGGTATTCGCTGATCGGCAGTTGGAACAGCGAGATCGCGCCAGCGATCAGGATCAACAGCGAGAGCACCGCTGCGAAGATCGGCCGCGAAATGAAGAACTTGGAAAAATTCATCTTGAGTCGTATCCCTTAACCGCGTGGAGTCGCGACGGCTGCGAGCTTGGGCGCGGTTTTTTCCGGCGCCACTTGCTCCAGGTTGCTGGCTTCAAGCGCTTGTCGTTGTTGGGCCAAGGCGGCGAGGGTTTCCTTGCTGGCCATCGGGATGGTTTCCGGGGCGACCGGCGCACCCGGGCGCACACGCTGCAGGCCCTTGACGATAATGGTGTCGTCCTTGTTCAGGCCGCTGCGCACGATGCGCAAACCTTCGATCTTTGGCCCCAGTTCCACCGAGCGGTAGGCCGGCTTGTCGCCTTCCATCACCAGCACGAACTTCTTGCCCAGGTCGGTGCCGACCGCTTCATCGTTGATCAGCACGGCGGAGTAAGTGCCGCTGCCGACCAGTTTCAGGCGGGCGTACAAGCCAGGGGTGTATTCGCCTTTGCTGTTGTCGAATACCGCGCGGCCACGGATGGTGCCGGTGGCCGGGTTGACCTGGTTGTCGACGAAGTTCATCTGGCCCAGGTGCGGGTTTCCGGTTTCATTCGACAGGCCCAGGTACACCGGGGTGGTCGCGCCACGGCGACCCTGGCGGGCGAGTTCGGTGTACTTGAGGTACACGCGCTCATCGGCGTCGAAGTAGGCGTAGACCTTGTCGGTGGAGACCACGCTGGTCAGCGCGGTGACGTCGGCGGTGACCAGGTTGCCAGCGGTGATCTCGGCACGGCTGACACGGCCGCTGATCGGCGCGATGACGCGGGTGAAGCTCAGGTTCAGCTTGGCCAGGTCCAACTGCGCCTGGATGCCGGCGACAGCGGCGCGGGCTTCCTGGGCGGCGGTGGTGCGCGAGTCGGCCAGTTCGGCGGAGATCGCGTTGCTCTGACGCAGGCGTTCGCCCCGTTGCGCTTCGTTATCGCTGCGGGTGGCGGCGGCTTTGGTCTGTTGCAGTTGGGCTTCGAGGCGGCGCACCTCGGCCTGGAACGGGCGTGGGTCGATCTGGAACAGCAGGTCGCCTTTCTTCACGAGGGCGCCTTCGGTGAAGGCCACCTGATCGATCTGGCCGGACACCCGTGGACGGATCTGCACGGTTTCCGGTGCTTCCAGGCGTCCGGTGAATTCGTCCCACTCGTTGACCGGTTGCTCAAGCACCTTGGCCACGCTGATTTTTGCAGGAGGCATGGCGGCCGCTTGTTCCGGGGTTTTGCCGCACGCGCTCATCACCGCCACGGCCAGAATCGCCAGGGGCAAGCGTAAGTGTTTGAGTGTCTGTTCCATGAGGTGTATCCGCCAATGTATTTGAGATGGGCGGATCATGCGCGGGGAGCTGCTAGGTCACGAATCGAATGAAGCAAAGATAACTATCATTCGGAATGATATAAGCGCGGAGTGAGCCCTCTAGTCTGCGGGTTTCATTAGGCAGCTATCAATATGCTTGATGACAAAGGCATGTTGCGCGCGCTGCAAGGAACGCCGCAATGCCTACCTGGCACTGTCGCTCGCCAGCTGCGCAACGATGCGTTCTATCAACATTCTCACCCGTCTGGGCTGAATGCGCGCGGGCGGGTAGACGATGTTCAGCGCTGTGCGGCCCAGGTCGTAATCCTCGAGCACCTCGACCAAGCGGCCGGCGTCGAGATCGGCACGCACGTCCCACACCGATTTCAAGCAAATCCCGTGGCCGGCCAGGCACCATTGGCGGACCAGCGCGCCGTCGTTCGCCACGCGGCGGCCACGCACCATGATCCGGTGGGTCTGCCCGTGCTGCGTGAACGCCCACTCCCGCGAAATATTGACGCCGAAGCGCATCACCAGGCACTCGTGCGCGGCGAGGTCCTCGGGGTGTTGCGGGGTGCCGTGGCGCGCCAGGTACAGCGGTGATGCACACACCACTCGGCGGTTTTCGCCAATCAGACGGGCATGCAGGGTGCTGTCGGCCAGCGCGCCGAAGCGCACGGCGAAGTCGATCCCCTGGCCGACGGGGTCGACATAGCCATCGCTGAGGTTCAGGTCGATGCTGACCTGCGGGTGCTCCTGCATGAACTGCGCAAGGATCGGCTCGATGTATTGGCGACCGAGGTCTTGCGGGGCGCTGAGGCGGATCGGCCCGCAAAGGGTGTCGGCGCCCAGGCGAATGCTGGTGTGCAACTCGTCGGCGTCTGCCAACAGGCGATGCGCGCCATCGACCAGCAGGCGGCCTTCATCCGTGAGGTTGATCGCGCGGGTGGTGCGCTTGAGCAGGCTGGCGCCGTAGAAACTCTCCAACTGCGCCAGCCGTTCCGACACCGAGGCCGGCGATAAGCCCAGTTCCCTGCCGGCGGCAGACAGCCCGCCTTTCTCGACGATCAGCAAAAACAGCTCAAGGTTCTTCAGTAGCATTATTCGGTTTTTCCGAAAGTGATTTTTGATTTCAGCTCAATTATCAAAATAAACCTAAAGGACTAACGTTGCATCCGTGTTTATTCAACGGAGTTACCGTCATGTCATCTGTGAACCTGCAACGGCGTACCTTCCTGGCCCAGGCGGGCGCGGGCGCCGCGGTGTTGACCGCCGGATCGCTGCTCGGCAGCGCCAACGCGAGCGCGGCGCAGGCCGGGCAGAGTGGGGCGGCACCGGCTGCGCGCCAGGCCAAGGGTGGTTTCTGGCCCGGCGACACACGGCTTGTGGTCTCGATCTCGATGCAGTTCGAGGCCGGTGGGCAACCGCTGAAGGGCACCGACAGCCCGTTTCCCAAAGTGGACTTCCCCGACAGCGTGCCCGCTGACCCGGCCACCAATACCTGGTTCGCCTATGGCTACCGCGAAGGCATTCCCAGGCTGCTCGACCTCTGGGACCGGCATGGGGTGAAGGTCACCAGCCACATGATCGGCGATGCGGTGAAGCGGCATCCGCAGTTGGCCCGGGAAATCGTCGCGCGCGGACACGAGGCGGCGGGCCATGGCCCGCGCTGGAGTTCGCAATTTGCCATGAGCCGCGATGAAGAACGCACGTTCCTGCGCCAGGCCGCGAGCATGGTGCAGGACGTCACCGGCCAGCCGGTCAGCGGCTACAACTGCAATTGGCTGCGCCGTGGCCCCAACACCCTGGCGCTGCTGCAAGAGCTTGGCTACGTCTATCACATCGACGATGTGAGTCGCGACGAGCCGTTTATCGAGCAGGTCAACGGCCAGGATTTCGTGGTGGTTCCGTACACCTTGCGCAACAACGACATCGTCTTGATCGAAGGCCGCAACTACTCACCGTCGCAGTTCCTGGAACAGGTGAAGCTGGACTTCGACCAGCTGTACGAAGAGGCCGGCAGCCGGCGCCGCATGATGTCGATCAGCGCCCACGACCGCATCAGCGGTACGCCGCAAATGGTCCGGGTCTGGGATGAGTTTTTGCGCTATGCCAACCGCCACCCCGGCGTGGCCTTCATGCGCAAGGACGCTATCGCGCAGTACACCCTTAAAAGCCCGCTTAGCCTGCGCGAACACGAGACCCTCTGAGCCCATCACCCAAGGAGATTCTTCAATGAAACCCTCACCTATAGCGCGCGTTTGCCTCATCGCCACACTCTTGACCTCGACCTTTTCCGGCGCAGTCCTCGCGGCCAGCACTGAACTGGTCAAGCCGGGTGTGCTGGTGGTGGACAAGAGCCTCCCGCCTGCGCAACTGGCGCTCATGGAAACCGCCGCCCGCCGTTATGACACCTTCTGGGATACCGGCGACGAAAGCCTGGCCCGTGAGGCGCTGGCCGCAGATTTCATCGACAAAACCCCACCGGCCGGACGTAAACAAGGCCCCGAAGGCCCGTTGCTCGCCTCCCGGGCGTTTCGTGAAGCGGTGCCGGACCTGCGTTGCGAGGTCGAACACATGCTCATCGCCGGCGACCGCGTGGTGGTTCACCTGCATTTTCGCGGGCACTTCACCGGCACCTTCGGCCAGATCAAGGGCGGTGGGCAGCCCGTGGACTTTATCGCCACCGATATCTATCAGATCGACAACGGCAAGATCGCCGCCAACTGGCACATCGAAGACAACCTCACCTTGATGAAACAGTTGGGCGCCCTGTAATCCTTGAGAGGCATCGCGTGCCTGACACTTCGGGCCAGGTCGAAGCATGCTGGGGTGGCAATTTTTTACAATTGCGGCTTCTATTAGCAGCGGTGCTGCCACGCGAGGAAACCTCATGACTGCGTCCATCGATCCCGGCCTGCTGGCTATTTATGAAGCCTGGCACGCCAGCGTCTGTGCCGGCGACCTGGCCGCGACGGCGGCGTTGTATGCCGAGCAGGCGGTGTTCGAAACGCCGCTGGTGCTGGCGATCTACCCCGACCACGGCAGCGGCGTGCTGGTCGGCCGGGGGACGATCCAGCGGTTCATGGAGGACAGCAAGCGCCGCTTTCCCAATGACCTGGCTGAGTGGTATCGCAGCGATAAAGCCTTCATCAACGGCCGCAACCTGACGTGGGAATACCCGCGCAAGACGCCGAAGGGGGAGCAGGTCGACCTGATGGAAATGATGGAGATAGAAAACGGCTTGATCACCTGCCACCGCGTGTATTGGGGCTGGTATGGCGTGCGCTTGCTGGCGCCAGTGCTGGCGAAGGCGCAAGCGCTGTGAACCCGCGTGCGGCGGTTGCGATCATTGGTGGGTCGGTGACCGGCGTCGCGGCGTTTATCCAACTGGTGCGCGCCGGCAACGCCAAGCGTATCGACATCATCGATCCCGAGGGGCTGGCGGACTCGATTGCCTTCGGCGTCTGCGAGGACGTGCTGTTATGCAATACCTCGGTGCAGACCCTGTCGATATTGGACGATGAACCGCACGACTTTCAGCGTTACCTCCAGGCGCAGGGCATCGACGTCGGCGAAGACGCGTTTGTGCCACGGACCTGGGTGGCGGGCTATCTCAAGCAACGCTATGCCGAGTACCGCGATGTGGCCGAGGCCCGGGGCATTGCGCATCGGATCGTGCGGGCGACGGTGCGGCATATCCAGCCGGTCGCTCGCGGCGACTATCGCCTGGTGCTGGATGACGGCGGCGACCTGCGCGCCTGTGCCGTGCTGGTCTGCACCGGCAGTGCCGCGCCGTTCGTGCCGCCGCTGGTCAGCCCGCATGCCGGTGCGCCGGGCATTTTCTCCACGCCATACCCGGCCAAGGCCTGGCTGGACAGCCTGGATAAACCGTCACGGGTCTTGGTGCTGGGCAGTCGCCTGTCGGCGGTCGACAGTGTGTTGCTGCTCTGCGGCGCGGGGCACCAGGTGCTGATGGCGTCGCCTTCCGGGCGTTTGCCGGGCGTGCGTACCGCCACCCCCCGGCGTGGCGCGGTGGCCCTGGATGAAGCGCGATTCGCCCGGCTGGACCTGGAAAACCCCAAGCTGTACTGGCACTTGCTGCGCATCGTTGCGCGGGCGACCAAGGCGATCAATGGCCGCTCGCTGCGCGAACAAGTCGATCGCAGCGCGGAGCCCACCCAGCGCCTGCGCGGCGAGGTCGCCTTGGCCCGACGGGGCGCGACGGACTGGCAGAACCTGTTGGTGCAGTGCATGGACCTGGCCGACGGGAAGTTGCGCGCGGCGCCGCCCTCGGTGCGCGTGGCGGCGCTGCAAAACTGCTGGGAAGCGGTCGGGCGTTACCTGTTCGCGGTGCCTTTGCAGACCGCAACCACGCTGCTGCGCCTGATCGACGAAGGGCGCCTGCAACTGGCCGCGCACTTGCCGACACAGCTTGAGTGGCAAGGCCAATGGCGGGTCCACGATGCCCAGGGGCGCATCGAGGCGGTGGATGCGGTGGTGTGCGCCAGCGGTTTTCATAAACAGTTTTTCCATGCCTCGCGCAACGGCCTTGAGCTGCAGGTGCCGCCGGCAACGCCGTGTACGCCGCCTTATGTGTCAGCGCAGTTGCAGGTCAGCCTGCCCGGCGCCGAAGCGCCGGAAGACATCTGGCTGCTGGGCGTGGCCTCGTACCTGGCGGCGCCGATGGTCAATTCGGTGTACCAATCGGTGCGCCAGGCCCGCGAGGTGGTGATGCTGCTCGCCGAGCACCCTTCATTCATGGACAAACACGCAACCGAGGCAGTGGCATGAAAGTGTATGGCGACAGAGGTTCGAGCAATACCCGGCGCGTACTGACGACCGCCGCTTACCTGGGGCTTGAGGTCGAATTCGTCTTCCTCGACCTGTTCAGTGGCGAGAACCGCACGCCGGAGTACCTGGCGCTCAACCCCAACGGCACGATCCCGACCTTGGTCGACGGCGACGTGGTGCTGTTCGAAGCCTCGGCGATCATGATTTACCTGGCGGAACGGGCCGGCTCGTCATTGCTGCCCGCGGGCAATGCCAAGTACGAAACGCTCAAATGGATGTTCTGGGCCGCCGAGCATTTTCGTCGCGGGCCCACGGTGCTGATCGAGCAGCGGTTCATGGACCGCCTCAAAGGCCGCGCCGAGAACCCGACCCTGGTGGCCGAAGCGCTGCAGGCGATCCACCGCTACACGGCGGTGCTCGACGGGCACTTGCGCACCCGGCGCTTTGTGGTGGGCGACGCGTTGAGCCTGGCGGACATCGACCTGGCGGCCCCGCTGAGTCATATCCCGCGGACCCAGGCGCCGTTTCTGGAGTATCCCCATGTGGCGGCCTGGTACGCACGGATCAATGCGCTGCTCGCCTGGCAGCAGAGCGGGGTGGCCCAGGAGCGCCGCATCGCCGAAATCGAGCGCTTGTTCAGCTCGCAACAGGTGCCGGCATAAGGGTTTTCCTGGCCGGGGTCACGGCATGCAGCGGTGCTTCGAGATGGCGCAGGTGCTCAATCCCCAGATGCAGCTTGAATGCCCGCCAGCCCGAGCCGGTCACATGTACCGCGCGCGAGCCGGCGGTTCGGCGCAGCCAACCCAACTGGCAAAAAGTCTCCAGCAGGTGGGTGCCGAGCGGCCCGGCGATGTGGTGTTGCCGTTCGGTCCAATCCAGGCAGCGGCGGGCCTGGAGGTGGTCGTGCAAGCATGGCTCGCCGGCCTGCGGGTTGAGTGACTGCAGCCACTCGGTACCACGCCGGGTGAGCACGTATTCGCGCTCGTCGCTTTCATGGAGAAAACCCTGCTCCAGCATGCCTTGGGTCACCGCTACGCCGACCTGGCCGGCCAGGTGGTCGTAGCAGCAACGGGCAAAACGCAATTCATGGGCCGAACGGTTGGGCAGGCTACGCCACGAACTGGTTTGCGGTGCGACCGCCGCCAGGCTTTCCAGCACATGGGACACATCGGGGCCGGCCAATTGATAGAAGCGGTTGCGGCCCTTGATCTCCACGGTGAGCAAGCCGCCGTCGAGCAGCTTCGCCAGGTGCGAACTGGCCGTCTGCGGCGTCACGCCAGCGGCATCGGCCAAGGCGCTGGCAGACATCGAACTGCCATCTGCCAGGGTGATCAGGATCACTGCGCGCACGGGTTCGGCGATCAGGTAGGCGATGGATGAGATTTTTGGCTGGGTCATTCCGTCGAACTCCGTGCTGTGCCAGGTGAAATCGGATTTCAGGATGACATAAACATAAACACTTCGACACAGCTCGAAGCGTTTATCCCAGAAAGCTGCATATAGTCGAGCCGCCCCCTTAAAGGACGCTCGCGGTCATGACCTCCAACACCCGCTACCAACGACAAGTACTGATTGCGACGAGTCTGAGCTATGTGGTCGTTATCCTCGACACTTCGATTGTCAACGTGGCAGTTGAATCGATTTCCCGCACCTTTGGCTCGGGTATCACCGGGCTGCAGTGGGTGATCAACGCATATACCCTGACCTTCGCCAGCCTGCTGCTGACGGGCGGCCTGCTGGGCGATCGTTTCGGCGCGAAGAAAATCTACGCCGTCGGCCTCGGCCTGTTTGCCCTGGCCTCGGCGTTGTGTGGCCTGGCCACCGACCTGCCGGAGTTGGTCGGTGCGCGGGTCCTGCAGGGGCTGGGCGCCGCGTTGCTGGTGCCGTGTTCCTTGATGTTGATCAACAGCGCTTACCCGCAGACCCACCAGCGCGCCGGCGCCATTGGCGTGTGGGCCGGGTGCGGCGGCATCGCCATGGCGGCCGGACCGCTGGTGGGCGGTGTACTGATCGAGCTGTTCGGCTGGCGCAGCATCTTCTTGATCAACGTGCCGATCGCCCTGGTGGGCGTGTGGCTGACCTCGCGCATCCCGTCTTCGGCACCGTTGGCGCCAAACCGGCACTTGGACGTCACTGGGCAAGTCGCCGCGATTATCGCGCTGGCGACCTCGGTGGCGGTGCTGATTGAAGGGGCGAAGCTGGGGTGGAACTCCGAATGGGTGTACGCCTGCGTGTTCGTGGCCTGTATCGCCTGGTGCGTGTTCTTTGTGACCGAAAGCCGCCACAAGGACCCGATGCTGCCGCTGCAGTATTTCCGCAACCCGGTGTTCTCGGGGGCGACGCTGCTGTCGCTGGCATCGGCCCTGGTGTTCTATGGCCTGTTTTTCCTGCTCAGCGTGTACTTCCAGAGCGAGCGTGGCTGGTCGCCGCTGGACACCGGGCTGGCTTTCCTGCCATTGACCGCCATGGTCACCCTGGGCAGCTTCACCTGCGGCCGGCTGACCCGTGCGTATGGCGCGCGCGCCGTGCTGTGTGCGGGGTTCGGCCTGTACACCGTGGGGTTTATCGGCCTGTTCGCCCTGGCCAGTGACGCACCGTACTGGCGTATCGCAGTGTGCTACCCGGCCGTGGGGTTCGGTGCCGGGATCATCACCCCGGCCGCCACCTCCGTGCTGATGAGTGTGGTCGACCGCGCCAAGGCCGGGGTGGCGGCGGGCACACTCAATGCCAGCCGCCAAAGCGGCTCCGCCTTCGGCGTGGCGATCTTCGGCGCCTTGCTCACCTCGATTCAGCCCCTGGGCGATGCCATCGACGTCGCCGTCAGCGTCGCCATCGGTTTGTCGTTGCTCGCCATGCTGATGGCCGCCCTGGTGTTGAAAGCGCCGGCGGCGCAACCCGTGGAAAGTTGATGGACCTGCACCTGTAAAGGCAATGCCCGGCACGTTTTCGTGACATTCGCGAGGCGTCGCTGCACCTGAAAAACATCATCAATAGGGATAATGATCATGAATCTGCGTTCTGCACCTGCAGTTGTCGATATGGCGGGGATCGGCATCGGTCCGGCCAACCTTAGCCTGGCGGCGCTGGCCCAGCCCAAACCGAGCATTAGCGCAGCGTTCTTCGAGCGCAGCAGCGAATTTCAATGGCATGCGGGGATGATGGTGCCCGAGGCCAAACTGCAGGTGCATTACCTCAAGGACCTGGTCAGCCTGGTGGACCCGTCCAACCCGCTGTCATTCCTCGCTTACCTGGCGCAGAAAAAACAGCTGCTCAGTTTTATCAACGCGCATTTCGAGCAGGTGCTGCGCCGCGAGTTCAACCAGTACTACCGCTGGGCGTGCAGCCAGCTGCCGAATCTGCATTTCAACAGCGAAGTGCGTTCGGTGACGTTCGATAACGGCCTGTTCCTGCTCCAGGGCGATACCTGGGCGCAACCGGCGCGCCACCTGGTGTTGGGCACCGGGCAGCAACCGTCGATCCCGGCGTGCGCGCAGGCGCATCTGGGCGATACGCTGTTTCACTCCTCGCAGTACATGACCCGCAAGCGCAGCTTCAAAGACCAGCGCGTGGTGGTGATCGGTGGCGGCCAGACCGGGGCCGAAATCATCCAGCACCTGCTGTCCGACACCGCCGCCTTGCCCGCCAGCGTGACCTGGGTCTCGCGGCGCTGGAATTTTTCGCCGCTGGATGAGTCGCCGTTTACCAACGAGCTCTACACCCCGCAGTACAGCGACCACTTTTTCGCCCAGCCCGAGGCCGTTCGCCGGCCATTGCTGGTCGAGCAAAAACTGGCGAGCGACGGCATTTCCCAAGCGTTGTTGCAGTCGATTTATCGCCGCCTGTACGAGCTCAAGCACGTCTTGCAGCACCCCTGTCACATTCGCCTGCTGCCCGGGCGCGAGTTGACCTCGATTCAGCAGCGCCCCCATCACTGGAGCCTGTTGATGGCGCACGGGCACAGCCAGGTGCAGGAGGAACTGAGTGCCGACACCGCGGTGCTGTGTACAGGCTATGCCTACCAGATGCCGGCGTGCCTGGCGGCGCTCGAATCACGGATTACCCGATGCAACGGCGAGTACGTCTTCAACGATGACTATTCCGTCGCCTGGGATGGGCCGCAGGGCTCGGCCATCTATGTGCAAAACGCCGCGCGCAGCCAGAAAGGCATCGCCGACCCGAACCTGGGCCTGATCCCCTGGCGTTGCGCGAACATCATCAACAGCGTCAGCGGGCAAGCCCTGTACGACTTGGATGAGCCCGAGGCGTTCGTCCAATGGGGCGCCAACGAAGTATTCGACGAGGTCGGCGATGCGCGTTTCGATCGCCTGACCGCTCTCGCCAACTAGACCCAGGAGCCCGGTCATGGAACCCATCACACTTGCCCCCAACGGCAATGCCCCGGTGATTCGAGAAACCGAGGAGCCCGTGGCGCCGGAAGGCGTGCGCCTGTACCTGCACCACTTTGCCGGCAAACTGGCCAATGCGCCGATCCAGTCATCGCGTTTCACCCTCGAGCCACACAGCGCGACCGACGAAGACAAGCACGCCGTGAACGAAATCTGGTTTATCAGCGGCGGCGAGCTGGACGTCTTCTACGACGGCACCTGGCACGCGGTCAGAAATGGCGAAAGCCTGTATTTCGCGCCCTGGCGGCCGCATTTCGCGCGCAACAACGGCACGACCCAGGTCCAGGTGTTTTCGGTGTGGTGGGCATGAGCATGGAGCAGCACTTCGACCTGGTGATTGTCGGAGGCGGCATTATCGGTGCCTGGGCGTTGCATCATGCGACGCAACGCTATCCCCACTGGCAGATTCTGCTGATCGACCGCTACCGCATCGGCGACGGGGCCACCGCCCATTCGGCGGGTGTGCTGCTGGCCACCGGCCGCTCGCCGCGCGAACGGAGCCTGGCCGGGGAGAGCGCCGAGCTGTATCGGGCCCTGCGTGATCGCCTGGGCATCCGCACCACCCAGGCGCCGGTGTACTGGCTGGCCGAACGCAGCTTTAGTGCAGACATCGAGCAGGCCCTGGTCGATGCGCCGGTTCAGCCCGCCGACTTGTGCGTGGCGGACCTGGGCCCACGCCTGGGCGCCTCACTCAAGGTTGGCGCGAACGAAAGCCTGTTGCGTGGCGGCACCGCCGAAAGTTATGAGCCGCCGCTGGTGGCGCGGTTGCTGATCGGCCACAGCCTGGCCAGTGCCCATGTGCGCTGCATCGAAGGCGTGGGCGTGCAGCAGATCGATGCGCTGGGCAGCGGCACGCGCATCACCCTGGCCGACGGCGCCACGCTGCGCGCCCGCCGCACCCTGGTTGCCACGGGGCCGTGGGTCAGCGAGCCGCCGTTCGACGCGCTTGCCGCGCGCCATGGGCTGCGGGTGAAGAAGGTGGTGGCCCTGCATATCGACGGCGTACCGCCGAGCAACGCCGCGGCGCTGTTCCTGCCGCAATCCGACGCTTACCTGATGCCATTGGCAGCGCGTAACCAGTGGTTGTTCAGCTTCCGGTGCGATGAATGGGACGTTGCGCCGCGCAAACATGCACTGGAAATCAACCGCCACGATGTACAGGTGGCCACCCGCACGCTGGCGCACTACCTGCCCGAGCTGGTGGCCCGCAGTCGCGGCGGCCGGGTGTTCTGCGACAGCTACAGCCCCGGCGGAGAGTCGCAGGTGAGCTTCGACGCCGGGCAGAACCTGGTGTTTGCCGGCGCCGGCAGCGGCGCCGGTTTCCGCCTGGCACCGGGCATTGCCCGCGAAGCCGTGGACCTGCTCGTCGCCCAGTGGCCCGATGCGCCCGCTACCGCCAAACCCACCCTTTCTACTGTTTCGATGGATTGAAAAGATGACCGCTATCGCCGCGCAAACCTTCTTCCTGATGCCCATCCCGCCCACTCCGAACGGCAGGCTGCACCTGGGGCATATCGCCGGGCCGTACTTGCGCATGGACATGCTGGGGCGCTACCTGCGCAGCCAGGGCCATCGTGTCGACGTGGTCTCGGCGGTCGACGGCTTCGACTCCTATGTGCTGTGGAAGGCCCTGCAAGAGCAGCGCACGCCCGAAGCCGTGGTGCGCGACTATCACGGGCAAATCGCCCATGACCTGCGCGCGCTGGATGTCGAGGTGGATGACTTCCTCGACCTGGTGCAAGGCCCCTATGCGCAGCAGCATGCGCGCAATGCCCAGCGCACGGTGGAGCGCCTGGTGGCGCTCGGGGTGACGCAAAGCGTGGTCGAACGCGTGCTGTATTGCCCGGACACCCGGCGCTACATGGCGGGGGCCTGGCTGCTGGGGCAATGCCCGTATTGCCGGGCGGGGGCGGGCGGCTATTTTTGCGAAGCCTGCGGCGCGCTGTTTCGCCCGGAAGCCATGCTTGACCCGCAACCGCGCATGGGCGACAGCCCCCTGCATTGGGTTGAGGTCGAAAGCCTGTTTCTGACCGTCGCCCACCCCGAGCAGTTGCTGCAGCGCATGGCGACCTCCGGTGCGCCGGCGTCGATCGTCGAGGTGATTGCGCGCTTCCTGGAACGGGAAAACGGCCGGGTGCGGCTGACCGCGCCGGGCGAATGGGGCGTTGCCTGGAGCCCGGACCGCTTCGGCAACCCGCGCGTGCTGTTCGAATCGGGCTGGGAGTATGCGCTGACCTGCGCCGACCGATCCCAGGAACAGGCGCCCGAGCACGGCCATGCCATGCTGCGCAGCAGCGAGGTGACGACGCTGGTCAGTTTTGGCATCGACAACGCGGTGCTGCTGTTGGCCGGCAGTGTCGCGGTGATGGATGCGTTGCAGGATCACCGCTCATTCGATTACGTGTTGACCAATTACTTCTACAACCTGCAAGGCGCGAAGTTTTCCACCAGCCGCCTGCATGTGGTGTGGGCCGCCGATATCGTCGAAAAGACCCCGGCGACCAGCGACGCGGTGCGTTACTTCCTGAGCCGCGAAAGCCCCGAACAGGGCGAAACCAACTTCGCCGTGGAGGAGTTTGTCGAGGTGGTCAATGTGGACCTGGCCGGTGCGCTCGACGGCCGCATCGACCTGGCGCTGGCCGCCCTCGATCACACGCGGCCGCAGTCCATCGACCCGGCGCTGTGGCCGGCCCTGGAGCTGGCCGTTACGCGGTTGGGGCAGGCCTTCCGGTTGGACGCGGTGTCGGTGCGCGAAGCCTGGGACGTGCTGCATCAATGGATGCAACGCCCCGACCTGGACGTCACGCAGCCCGCCCACGCCTACCTGTGGCTCAAGGGCCTGGCGTACCTGGCCGCGCCGATCATGCCGCGCCTGGCCGAGTACCTGTGGCAGCGCCTGGGGCATGACGGTTTGCCGCTGATCCAGGCGCTGCACGCTGCCTCGCAGCCACGTCCGCAGACCTCGGCGCGCCCGCGCTTTGCGCCGCTGTCGCCGGCCGCATTGGCGCCGTGCCTGCCGGCCAGCGTGGTGCTTGCCGGGGCCACCAGCGATGCATGAATACGCCGACGTTATCGTGATCGGCGCCGGCACCACCGGCACCGCCGCAGCCTGGCACCTGGCGCGGGCCGGGGCGTCGGTCAGGCTGCTCGATAAAGGCGCGATTGCCAGCGGTTCGTCGGGCGCATCGCCGGGGATCGTGCGGGCGTATTATGCCGACCCCGCCCTCAGCTACCTGGCGACGCAAGGTGTGCGGGCCTATCGCGAGTGGCCGCAGCACTATCCCGGCGCATGCGGCTACCAGCGCACGGGGTTCCTGACCGGTATTGCCGGGCACGCGCAAGCGACCACTCAGGCCAATGTCGCGCGTCTGCGGGCAGCGGGCGCGCCGCTTGAATGGCTCTGCCCCGAGCAGATACGGGAACGGGTGCCGGACCTGTACACCGATGGCCTGGCGGGCGCGGTCTACGAACCGGACGCCGGTTATTGCGACCCGCGTCTTACCGCGCGCAGCTTTGCCGCCGGTGCGAGCGCCCTGGGCGCGGTGATCGAAGAGGGCCGGGCGGCGCGGCGGATTGTGCGCCAGGCCGGCCGCGTCATCGGCGTGCAGACCGACTGCGGGTTTATCGCCAGCAGCCATGTGATCAACGCCGCCGGGCCATGGGCCGCCGCACTGGCCGCCGAGTGCGGCGCGCCGCTGCCGATTCACGCCACACGGCAATGCGTGGGCATTCTCGAGGTCTGCGGCGCGGATAAGCCGATGCCGGGCTACTGCGACCGCGACGTCGGCTTCTACCTGCGCCCGGATCGCCCCGGCAGCTACGTGATCGGCGCGCTGGGCGGCGCCGAAGGGGCGCCCATCGACCCGGATGCCTTCGACGGCACCTTCAGCGACACTCAGGTGTTGGCCTACCGTGACCGCGCCGCGCAACGCGTGCAACGTCTACTGGGCGCACAGCCGATCGGGCGCCGCGTGTCGTTCTTCGATGACACGCCGGACGGTAATCCGCTGCTCGGCCCGGACCCGCGCGTGCCGGGGTTGTTGGTCGCGGCAGGGTTGAGCGGGCATGGTTTCAAGTTCGCGCCGTTGTTCGGACAGGCGATCGCGCAGTGGGTGTTGACGGGGGAGATGTCGGCGGCGATGGCGCCGTTTGCGCTGCAGCGGTTTATCGGCTGACGGGACGTGCTCAGGCTGTTGGTGGGGCAACAGCAGTTCAATAAACTGTGCGATCGCGCAGGCTTAGGTTCTGCGTAAGGTGCTGAATTTAAAGGCTTATGGGTTTGGCATGAATTGTGTTGTCAGTCGATAGGCACTGACCCGACAACGGGAGGGATAACCCCCACTTTTCAAAAGAAACCACACCCATGCACAACACCTTGCAACGCACGTTTATTGCCGGCCTGCTGGCAATCGGCACCTTGGGCGGGCTGCTGCCGGCCGCGGCCCAGGCGGCCAATGATCAACAGTTCATCCCGCTGGCGACCTACCGGGTCGGCGCCTACGCCTCCAGCGGCATCCCGTGGTGGGCGGGGGAGATCGACTACTTCCGCTATATCAATGAGGTCGAAGGCGGCGTGAACGGGGTCAAACTGGTCTGGCAAGAGTGCGAGACCGAGTGGAAGACCGACCGTATCATCGAATGCTACGAACGCTACAAGGCCGGCCTCGACGGCGCGCCGACCGGCTTCTTCTTCACCCACAGCACGCCGGCGTCCTATGCGCTGATGGACCGCGCCGCCGTCGACCATATCCCGCTGATCGACGGTGCCGGCGGGCGTACCGAATCGACCGATGGCCGCGTGTTCCCTTACGCCTTCCCGCTGTTGCTCAACTACTACGGCCAGGCGTCGGTGGGGATCAACTACATCGCCCAGCGCGAAGGCGGCCTGGACAAACTCAAGGGCAAGAAGATCGTCACGGTCTACCACGACTCCGCCTATGGCCGCGAAACCCAGGCGGCGATGCAATTGCTCGCGCAAAAGTACGGTTTCGAGAATATCCAGATCCCGGTGGCGGACCCCGGCAACGAGCAGTCGACCCAATGGCGGCAGGTCCGTCAGATCAACCCGGACTGGGTGTTCCTGCGCACCTGGGGCGTGTCCACCCCGGTCGGCATCAAGACCGCCGTGCGTTTTGGCATCCCGGTGGACCGCCTGATCGGAGACGTGTGGGCCGGCTCCGAAGCCGATGTGATCCCCGCGGGCACCGCCGCCAAAGGCTACCAGGCGCTGGCGCCGTTCCCCGGTGGCGACAGCTTCGAGATCCACCGCAAACTCAAGCAGTTCATCCTGGACCCGGGCAAGAGCAACCTCAAAGACCCGAGTTACTTCGGCAAGGTCTACTACAACATCGGCCTGATCAACGCGGCCATTGCAGTCGAAGCCTTGCGCACCGGCCAGGCTAAGTTCGGCAATCGTGGGCTGAACGGTGAGGAAACGCGCTGGGCGTTCGAGCATTTGGACATCGACGCCGCTCGCATCAAGGCGTTGGGTCTCGAAGGCTTGCTCGCGCCGTTGAAACTGTCCTGCGCCGACCACGAAGGCGGCGGTTCAGCCCGGGTGCAGCAGTGGGACGGGCAAAAATGGGTGCTGGTGACCGACTGGGTCCAGGCCGACCGCGCCACCTTGCGCCCGTTGATCGAGGCCAAGTCTGCCGCGTATGCCCAGGAGAAGGGCATCGCGGCGCGCGACTGCGCGGCCGAGTAAGCCTCAACGCAAAACACCCCGGAAAGCCGGGGTGTTTCGCAACGGGTTAACCTATTGAGGCTTTACCAGAGCGCCAAGGTGTAATCGATGTTCACCCGCAGTTCGTTGTCATCGCGAAACGAAGCGGTAGGGGCGAAGTCATTGCGGTACCAGGCATGGCGCAAGCGGAACGCGACGTTCTTGAAGGTGCCGCTCTGCACCACATAAGACAGCTCTATGTCTTTTTCGCTCTCGCTGCGATCACTGCCGCCCAATGCACTCGGTAGTTCGATATGGCTGGCGTCCAGATACCGCAGCATGCCCTTGAGCCCGGGAACCGCCAGGGCGGCGAAGTCATAGTCGTAGCGGACCTGCCAGGTGCGTTCCTTGGGGTTGAGGAACTCGCTGCTCAAGGCGCCTTCACTGACCACCATCGGTTCTGAACCGGCGATGTAGGGCATTGCCGTGTCACCGCTCAGTTGCATGTAACCGAGCCCGAGGCTGTGGGCGCCCAGGCTGTAGGTGCTCATCACGCCGAAGGTGCGGTTGTCGACCTTGCCCGCTTTGGCGGGGCCGTCCTCGCCACTGATGTGGTAGCGCACATCGGTTTTCACCCGCCCCGGGCCCAGTGGGCGATTGTCGATAAACCCGACGAAGTCCTGGCGATAAATGTCCGCAAGTTCCGCGTGGTAGTACTTGAGTGTGAGAGCGTCGGACCATTTGTAGTCGCCGCCGGCAAAGCTGAAGCTGTCCGATTCGGCCGCACCGTTGAAGCGCCGGTTGGGCGAGGCCAGGGTGATCTTCTGGTAGTTGGTCGAATCGCGCTGGTTCATGCGGTCGAGCCAGCCGGCATTGAGCGTCAGGTTGTCGATGTCCTGGGACTTGAGCTGGGCGCCGCGAAAGGTCTGTGGCAGCAGGCGCGTCGGGCTGGCAAACAGGATGGGCAGGTTCGGCGCGAGCGTGCCGCCCTGCAGTTCGGTTTTCGATACCTTGACCTTGCCGGTCAGCCCCAGTTCTGAATAGCTGTCGTTCGGCTGGCGAGTGACCGGGTTGTACGACAGCAGGCCGGTGCCGGTGCGATCGGGGCTGGAGTCGAGTTTCAAGCCGAGCAGGCCTTGGGCATCCAGGCCAAACCCCACGGTGCCAGGGGTATAACCGGAAGTGAAGCGCAGGATGAAGCCCTGCGCCCATTCACGGGTGGCCGATTGCGCCGAGTCGCCTTTGTAGTCGCGGTCGAAGTAGTAGTTGCGTGAAGTCAGCGTGGCCTTGCTGTCTTCGATAAAACCCTGGGCCAGCAGCGCGGGGCTGATGCTGCACAGCGTACCGAGGGCGAGGGTGGTGTGAACCCGTTTCAGAGTACTCATGGACGTTGCCTTTTTATTATTGTTGTCGGGGTTATTCAGGGGCATGCAAGAGGACCCACTGCTGATCCTGCACCGTCACCAGTGCGCGAGCGCGCTGGTCGTGGCCGAAGTGGTCGGTGGCGCTCAGGTTGTACACGCCGTGGGTGCCGACCACGTTGCGGGTCTGCTCTAGCTGGTCGCGCAGTTGCTCGCGAAACGCTGGCGTGCCCGGTGTGCTGCCTTTGAGCGCGGCCGGCACGGCGGCCTCCACCAGGCGCATGGCGTCGTACAGGTAGGCGCCGAATGGCGACAGGCTGTTGGCGCCGTACTGGGCCTGGTAATCCTGCGCGTATTGGCTGGCGATGGCTTTGGACGGGTGGCTGGCCGGCAGTTTGTCCCACACCACCACGGGCCCCACGGGCAGGATCGCGCCGTTCAAGGCTTTGTCGCCGATGCGCAGGAACGCGCTGTTGGCCGCACCATGGGTGTGGTAAATGGTGCCCTTGTAACCCAGGCGCCGCAGTTCGGTGTGGGGCAGGGCCGCGGGTGTGCCGGTGGCGCCGATCAATACCGCATCGGGCTTGCTGCTCATGACCTTCAGGGCCTGGCCGCTGACCGACGAGTCGGTGCGGTTGAAGCGCTCGTCTCGCACCAATTGGATGCCTGCCGCCGGCGCCATCTCGCTCAGCACTTTGTGCCAGTCTTCGCCCCACACATCGTTGTAGCCGATATACGCCAGGGTTTTTACGCCGGCTTTTTGCATGTGCTCGATCAGCGCCTCGGCCATCAAGGTGTTGGTCTGGGCGACGGTGAAAATCCAGGTCTGTTCGCCGCTTGCCGGGGCGAATGGGGCCAGGGCGATCTGCGCGGTCTTGCTCTCCTTGGCGATTTGCGCCACGGCCGCCGAGGTGGGCACGGTGGTGGAGCCGATCAACAGGTCGACACGGTTTTCGCTCACCAGTTTGCGCGCGTTCTTGGCGGCGGCCGTGCTGTCGCTGCCGTCGTCCAGTACCACGTATTTCACCGCCTGGCCGGCAATTTCCTTGGGCAACAGGGCCACGGTATTGCGCTCGGGAATACCCAGCGAGGCACCGGGGCCGGTGGTGGAGAGAATCACGCCGACGGTCATGTCCGCCTGTGCGGCGGCAGACAGTGAGGCCAGCAACAGCAAGGGAAAAATCGATCTCATACACGCTCCTGATATTTTTTTTATGGTGTGGCAAAGGCTGTGGCAGGGCGCTACGTGCCGGTAGCGCTGGTGACCTCCATGGCGGCTCGGGTGGGTGGGCGGCCCAGGTAGATTTCGGCCACCTGGGGGTTGTTGGCCAAGGCTTGGGCGCTGCCTTCAAGCACGATTTCCCCGACTTCGAGCACGTAGCCGTAGTCGGAAATCTTCAGCGCGGCGCGGGCGTTTTGCTCGACCAGCAGGATCGACACGCCGCTCTGGCGCAGGGTCTCGAAGATCGTGAAGATTTCGCCGATCACCCGCGGGGCCAGGCCCAGGCTGGGTTCGTCGAGCATCAGCAAGCGCGGCTTGGCCATCAGCGCGCGGCCGATGGCAAGCATCTGGCGCTCGCCGCCCGACAGGGTGCAGGCCGGCTGACTGCGCCGTTCGTACATGCGCGGGAACAGGCCGAAAACTTCGTCGAGGGTCTTCTGGTGGTCGCGAAAGCCACGCCGATGACGGCTGAAGGCACCCAGGCGCAGGTTGTCCTCGACGCTCATCAGGCCGAACAGTTCGCGGCTTTCCGGCACCAGCGCCATGCCCTTGTCGATGCGCTGGGCGACGTCGTGGTGCGCCAGCAGCGGCTGGCCGGCGTAACTCACCTGGCCCTGTGCTGGCAGCAGGCCGATCAGCGCCGCCATCAAGGTGGTTTTGCCGGCGCCGTTGGGGCCGATCAGGCTGACGATCTGGCCTTCCTCCAGGCTCAGGTTGAGTTGGCGTACCGCTTCGACCTTGCCGTGGCTGATCGTCAGGTTGCGTACATCCAGCAGGCGACTCATTCGACACCTCCAAGGTAGGCGGCAAGCACCGCAGGGTTTTGCTGTATCTGCAGCGGTGTGCCACCGGCCAGGCGCTGGCCGAATTCCATCACCACGATCTGGTCGGCCAGGCCCATGACGAATTCCATGTCGTGCTCCACCAGCAGCACGCCCAGGCCTTCGCCGCGCAGTTGTTCGAGCAGGTGGGCGAGTGCCAGCTTTTCGCCATGGCGCAGCCCGGCGGCGGGTTCGTCGAGCAACAGCAACAGGGGGTCGCTGCACAGCGCCCGGGCAATTTCGACGATGCGCTGCTGGCCCAACGGCAGGCTGCCGGCGGGGGTGTGCAGGGCGGCGCCCAGGCCCACGCGTTCGATCTGGCGCCGGGCTTCGGCCAGCAGGGCGGCTTCCTCTTCGCGCTCCAGATGCAGCATCGAGCGCAGCAGCCCGGCTTTGCCCCGGGCATGGGCGCCGAGGGCGACGTTTTCCAGGACGCTCATGTCCGGCAACAAGCGCACGTGCTGGAAGGTGCGGCTGACGCCCAGTCGGGCGATGGCACGCGGCGACAGGCCGTCGATGCGCTGGCCGAGAAAAACGATCTGGCCGGCATTGGGCGCGAGCACCCCGGACAACAGATTGAACAGGGTCGACTTGCCCGCGCCGTTGGGACCGATCAGCGCGGTGATTTCGGCGCCATTGACGGTCAAACCCATGTCCTTGTTGGCCACCAGTCCGCCAAACTGCTTGAGCAGACCTTCTGCGACCATCAACGGCTGCCCGTTGGCGGGCATCGTCCGGCGGGGCAGCGCATGGGCCGGGTGCTCGGGCAGCGGACGGGGTTGTGCCCTCGGGAACAGGCCGCTCAGCAATGGCAACAGGCCGCCACGGGCGTATTGCAGGACCAGGATCACCAGCACGCCGAAGAAAATCATCTCGACGTTGTCGGCGTGTCCGAACAGCTGTGGCAGTACGTCTTGCAGCACCTGTTTGATCAGGGTCAGCAGGGCTGCGCCGAGCAGTGCGCCCCAGAGGCTGGCAACGCCGCCGAGCACGATCATGAACAGATACTCGATACCCATCACCACCGAGAACGGCGTGGGATTGACCACCCGTTGCAGGTGCGCGTACAGCCAGCCCGACAACGCCGCGAGCAGGGCCGCGATGATGAACACCTGCAAGCGGCTGCGCGCCGTGTCGATGCCCATCGCCTCAGCCATGCCGGCGGAATCCTTGAGGGTGCGGATGGCGCGGCCTTGGCGGCTATGCAGCAGGTTGTCGAGCAGCCACAGGCTGATCGCCAACAGCAGCCCAATCAGCAGGCTGAAGTCGGCCGGGTCGCGGACCTGCCAGCCGAACAGGCTGATATTCGGCAGGTTTTGCAGGCCGCCGAAGCCGCCCAGCCCGGGCAGGTTGCCGAACAGGTAGAACAGCGCCAGACCCCAGGCCAGGGTGCCGATGGGCAGGTAGTGGCCGGCCAGGCGCAGGGTCAACAGGCCCAGGCTGGTGGCAACCACAAGGGTAATCGCCAGGCCCGCAAGCAAACCGAGCCAGGGCGACAGGCCATATTGGGTGGTCAGCACCGCGCTTGCGTAGGCGCCGATACCGACGAACGCGGCCTGGCCGAACGAGGTCATGCCGCCGATGCCGGTCAGCAGCACCAGGCCCAGGGCGACCAGGCTGTACAGGCCGATGTAATTCAGCAGCGTGACATGGAAGGTCGGCAGCAGCACTGGTGCCAGGCCCGCCAGAAGCAGCAGGGCGAACAGGGGGATCAGTCGACGGATCATCAGTGTTGCTCCTCAAGGTGAGGGTGCTTCAACGAGAGCCACAGCAGTACCGGGATCACCAGGGTGAACACGATCACCTCCTTGTAGGCCGAGGCGCCGAAGTTGGCGAAGCTCTCCAGAACACCGACGAAAAACGCACTGGCGGCGGCAATCGGGTAACTGGCCAGGCCGCCGAAGATCGCAGCGACAAACCCCTTGAGGCTGATCAGAAAGCCCGAGTCGTAGTACAGGGTGGTCAGCGGGCCGATCAGCACGCCGGAAATGGCGCCGATCAACGCCGCCAGGCCGAACGCTGCCTTGCCGGCCAGCTGTGTGGGGATGCCCACCAGTTGCGCGCCCTTGCGATTCAGTGCCGTGGCGCGCAGGGCCTTGCCATACAGGCTGTGGCCGAAGAACGCGTAGAGCAGGCCGATCAGCAGCAGGGCGCTGGCGATCACCAACAGGCTTTGCAGGCCCACCGGCAGCTCACCGAGCATGAACACCGCTTCGGCCAGGGCATCGGTGCGAACCCCTTCTGCGCCGAACATCAGCAAGCTGATACCCACCAGCGTGATGTGTACGGCCACCGATACGATCAGCAGCAACAGCACCGAGGTCTCGGCCACCCGTTGATACACCAGGCGATACAGCAGCGGCCCCAGCGGCGTGACCAGCGCCAGGGTCAGCAGGATCTGCAACACGGCCGGCAAACCGGCCAGCTCGAAGGTGTCCAGCACCACCCACAGCACCGTCGGCAAGCCCAGGTAGCGTGCCAGCAGGCCGGGCACCCGGCGCGATTGACCACGGCGCAACGCGGCGATGCTGTCCAGTGTGCAGGCGGCCAGCGAGCAGCCGAGCAGCAGCCATAGGGTGCCGGGCATCAGCCCCAGTTGCAGGGTGGCCAGGGTCAGGGCGCTGTAGGTGACGAAGTCGCCCTGGCACACCAGGATGGTGCGCGTCACCGAGAACACCAGCACCAGGGCCAGCGCCACCAAGGCATAAATCGCGCCCGTGGTCAGGCCGTCCTGGGCGAGAAACGCCAGTATCGAGATATCCATGAGCGGCCCTCAGCGAGCGGTAGGAAAGGGAGGCGAAGGTGTGCGCCAGCGGGCGTCGGTCAATGCCGTGCCGGGGTGCTGTCGTCGGGAGGGCGAGGTGTCAAGCGCGCAGGGTGTGGCCGTGCGCAGGGGTGCATGCAAGTGCATAGTGAGGTACCCGTTTTCTATTCTTATTGTCGTGTGGATAAGCCTGAGGGAGCGCCATACACAGCTTTAAAATACACATGTGAATGTGTATGTATAGACTACGCGGGAGGGTGGGCGCTTTGTCAATAGGCGCCGCTGTAACGGTTTGTTTAAAGGCGGGTTTCTAATCTATGTTGTTGTTTTTAGATAAAAAAATAAAATAATCTTTTTCATCTGAAAAGTTCAGTACCCAGTGCGCGTGCTGCTTCGTGATCTTGAAAGATACATTTATGTATTTTTATGAATGCCGACGCAGGTCGGCATCCGGGCTCAGGCGGGGAGGGTGCAGGATTCGGGGATCAGGATGCCGGCCATGCGCTGGCTGCGTTCCAGGCGTTGTTGCGGGGTGTCTTCGCTGTGCAGCAATGACAGGCTGATCTGGTAGGCATAGATCAGGTAGGCGCGGTCCTGGGCATCGCCACTGGGCACGCCGGCCTGGATCAGCAGGCCTTCGATGTAGCTCAGGCGGTGGCTGTCGACTTCGTCGATGGCCTGGCGCGCCTGCTTGTCGCGGCGGGCCCAGCCGCGAATGCCCAGCTCGATCGAGGCGGCGTCCTTGGCGGTCTGCCCGTGGGAGGGCAGTTCGAGCAGGCGATGCAGTTGTTGCAGCGGCGAGCTGTGGGCATTGCGCAGGTGCAGAATCACATCTTCGGTGGCGCGTGCGCGCCAGTTGCCGAGGATGCCTTCGAGCAGTTCCCCGCGACTTTTGAAGTGGTAGTAGAAGCTGCCACGGGTGATCTTCAATTCCTTGGCCAGGGTATCGACCCGCACAGCGTCGACGCCGCTGGTAACCAGGACTTCCTGTGCCGCATGAATCCAATCTTCCCGCGTGAGGTTGGTGCGTGATGACATTGTCTAGGGGCCTTGTCCAACAAGCTGGATAAGCGCCAGGGCACAGCAGCGTTCGACGCCCGCCTTGGCAGCGAGCCGCCATTCTAACGCCCGGCGCAACGACGAAGCTATTGCCAGCGCACCGACTGTGGCCCGCGCATGGGGGCTGCGTGTGCTCGGATTCTAGAGTACATGTGTGTAGGTTGGCTTTTAGATTATTTGCACAAAGCCACGTTTTTTTAATTGACGCAGGTCAAATCGGTAAATAGCATACAGATACACATCTGTATGTTAAGAATAAGAACCGGAGGCCGACATGAGCGCAAATCCCAAGACTCTGCTTGCAGCAGGGCACCAGACTCACTACCACGAAGCCGGTCAGGGCGAGGCCTTGTTCCTGTTGCATGGTTCGGGCCCCGGTGTATCGGGCTGGGCCAACTGGGCCAATACCGTGCCGGTGTTCGCTGATCGCTGGCGCGTGGTCGTGCCGGACATCGCCGGCTTCGGCTTCACCGAGTTCAAGGACGACGCCAAGTACGACATCAAGCTGTGGGTCAACCATCTGCTCGGCATCATGGATGCCCTGGACATCGAAAAAGCCTCGTTCGTCGGCAATTCGTTTGGCGGCGCGCTGGCCATCGGCCTGGCGGTGTTCGCACCGGAGCGCGTCAACAAGCTGGTGTTGCTCGGCACCCCGGCCGGTGAGTTCGTGCAGACCCCAGGCTTGCGCGGCGCCTGGGAATACGAGCCATCGCTGGACAACATGCGCGAGCTGATGAAGCTGTTCCCCTATGACGTATCGCTGATTACCGAGGCGATGGTGCAGGCACGTTACGAAGCCAGTGCGCGCCCTGGTGCCCAGCAGGCGCTACGCAAACTGATCCCGCAGCCGGCCGCCGACGGTCCGACCCTGGTCAAGGGTTTTCCTGCGGCCGCGTTGGCCAAGATCGTCGCGCCGACGCTGGTGGTACACGGCCGTGAAGACCGCGTGGTGCCGCCCGAGTGCGGGCTGCTGATCGCCAACAGCATTCCCGATGCCGACCTGCACCTGTTCGGGCGCTGTGGGCACTGGGTGCAGAGCGAGCAGCCGCGCCGCTTTGCCGCGCTGGTCCGCGATTTCCTCAGCGAGTAGGCCGGTATGAGCAGAAACGTTATGGAGCGTGCGCTCTGGCAGCTGTGCGTCGAGCGTGTCGCCAAAGAGCGCTTTCGGCAGGACGCGGTCGGGTTCCTCGGGCGTTTTGCCCTGGAGGAGGCCGAGGTCCGCATGATCGTGGAGTTCGATGTTGCCGGGCTGCAGGCGGCCGGGGTCAACCCGATGCTGACCATGGGCTTCTGGCAGGAGCTTGCCCCTGACCGCAACATGAGCCTCTACAAACAGCGCCTGGGCGCTACCGACGAACACAGCGCGGGATTTTCCGCCGCGCTCAAGGGGTGAACCGATGGGCAAGATAGTAGGCGGCTTCTGGATGCCGCATGACCCGGTAATGTTCGTGGCACCCGACGCGCCGCCGTTGGCGCAACGTGAGGCGGTATGGGCTGCATACGAAGCCTGCGCCGAACGCCTGGCGGCCTTGCAGCCGACCTCGGTGATCATCGTCGGTTGCGACCATTACATTCTGTTCGGCACCCATTGCCTGCCGCGCTATGTGATCGGCACCGGCGATGTGGATGGCCCCATCGATCGCCTGCCGGGCCTGGAACGTGGCGCGGTGCGCAACCATCAAGCGTTGGCCACGCACATTGTCGAGCACGGCGATGGGCAGGGCGTGGACTGGACCGTGGCGCGCAGTTTTACCGTCGACCATTCCTTTTCCATTCCGCACCAACTGGTGGTCAAGCCGGCCGAGGCCTTGCTCGGGCGTGAGTTGCCGAGCATCCCGGTGTACCTGGCGTGCGGCGTTGACCCGTACATCTCGCTCCAGCGGTCGGCCGACCTCGGCCGGCAGCTGCGGGCGGCCGTCGAAGCGTTCGATGCCGACGAGCGTGTGGTGATTATCGGCAGTGGCGGGATCAGTCACTGGGTCGGCACCGCCGAGATGGGCCGGGTGGCTGAAGACTTCGATCGCGAGATTCTCGCCCTCGGCGTCAATGGCGACTTGCAAGCGCTGTGCGCCTACAGCGACGAAGAGATCCTGCGTCGGGCCGGCAACGGCGCGATGGAAATCCGTAACTTCGCCTGCGCCCTGGCCGCCATCGAGCGCCCGCAGGGCGAAGTGATTGCCTATGAAGCCGTACCCGCCTGGGTCACCGGGCTGGGCTTTGTGCAACTGAGTGTGAGGGCCGAGCATGAGCCGTGTATTACTTTGCCAACGTGATGAGCTGGCGCCAGGGGAGCTGAAGAAGGTTGCCCACCGCGAGGGCGACGCCATCTGCGTCTACAACCTGGGGGGCACGTTCTACGCCACCACCGACATGTGTACCCACGCCACCGCTTCGCTGGCCGAGGGCGACCTGGAAGACGACCTGATTACCTGCCCGGTCCACTGGGGCCAGTTCCATGTACCCAGCGGCAAGGCGGTGACGTTTCCCTGCGAGCGCCACTTGCGCACCTACAAGGTCATCGTCACCGACCGCGAGGTGTTCGCCGACATCGCCCTGGAGGCTGACGAGGCGCTGGCCGCCGCCAACAGCCCGGTGTGACCGGGCCGCTGTCCAACCGTATTCCTGTGAGTCTGAACCATGGATAACAACAAACACATACCGCTCAGAACCATTGAAAGCACACCCGCCCTGGGCAACCTCGACCGTATCTGCGACATGGAGGAAGGGCGCCTGTCCGGCAAGGTCTTCTGGGACCCGGCGATCTACGAGCAGGAGCTGGAGAAAATCTTCGCGCGCTGCTGGCTGTTCGTCGCGCACGAGTCCCAGCTGCCCAAGTCCGGCGACTACCTGACCACCTCGATGGGTGAAGACGAAGTGCTGGTGGTGCGCCAGAAGGACGCCTCGATCAAGGTCTTCCTCAATGCCTGCCCGCACCGTGGCAACAAGGTGTGCTTTGCCGAGGCCGGCAACGCCCGCGGCTTTATCTGCAACTACCATGGCTGGTCGTTCGGTGCCGATGGCGGCCGGCTGATGGGCATGCACGAGTCCAAATGCTACGAAGAAAGCCAGTTCGACAAGTCCAGGCACGGCCTGCGCGAGGCGCGTGTCGCCAGCTATAAAGGCCTGGTTTTCGCCACGTTTGCCAGCGATGCGCCGACCCTGGAGGAATACCTCGGGCCGATGACCTGGTACATGGACGTGATGCTCGACATGGATGAAGGCGGCAGCGAGTTTCTCGGTGGTTGCATCCGCTCCACCATTGAGTGCAACTGGAAGATCGCCGCCGAGAACTTCGTCGGTGACATCCTGCACGGCGGCTGGACCCACGATTCGGCGGCCAAGGCCATGCTCGGCGGGCCGGTGGCGAATGTCGGCGAGTTGCCCGAGTCGTACTCGGTGAACTGGAATGGCCACGGCTATGAGTTCGCCACCGACGTGGTCGGCAACGCCGCGACCCTGGGCGAGAAAGACATCAACAAATACCTGCACGTGCTGCGTCCCAAGGTGGCGGACCGCCTCGGCGAATTCCGCTCGCGGCTGATCGGGGCGATTTCCTCGTTCACCGTGTTCCCCAACTTTTCCTTTCTGCCGGGGCAAAACACCGTTCGCATCTGGCAGCCGCGCGGCCCGCACAAGATCGAGCTGTTCACCTGGGTGATCGTCAACAAAAACGCCCCGCAGGAGATCAAGGACAAGTGGCGGCGCGGCGCGATGATGACGTTCTCGCCCACCGGGGTGTTCGAGATGGACGACGGCGAGAACTGGGAGTACTGCACCAAGAGCAGCCGTGGCGTGGTCACGCGTTATCAGGACCTGTACGTCGGCCTGGGCATGCATACCCGTCTCGAAAACAGCGAGTTGCCCGGCAATGTGTTCAAGGGCCAGCTCAACGAATGTAATGCGCGGGCGTTCTATCAGCGCTGGAAGGACCTGCTGCAGGCTCCGACCTGGGCCGATGTTCCGGACCGCAACGGCACGCTGCGCTGAGGGGGGCCAGATGACACACGAACAACAGGACAGCCTCGTTTCAGTCGAGGAAACCCGCCGCGTCGAACAGTTCCTGCTGCGCGAAGCGCGCCTGCTCGACGGCGAATGCTGGGACGCGTGGCTGCACGGTCTCAGTGAAGCCATCCACTACTGGATGCCGGGCATCGAGAACCGGCGCCGCGAGGACAAATCCGGGCCCTATCGCCTGGAACACATGGCCTTCTTCGATGACGGCATGCGCGAACTCAAGCGCCGCGTGGCACGCTTCAAGCAGCCGTCGGCCTGGGCCGAGAACCCGCCGACGCGCAACGTTCACCTGATCAGCAATATCGAAGTGTATGCCGGCCCGGCGCCGGGCGAATACCTGGCCTACTCGTGCTTTATCAACGTGCGCAGCCGCGGCCTGGACGAGCATCACCAGATCGCCGGCCGGCGCGAGGATGTACTGCGCCTGGAGGCCGACGGCCTCAAGTTGCTCAAGCGCAAGATCCTGATCCCTAACGCGATGTTGCTGTGCAAGAACATCAACACCTTCCTCTGAGGGCTGGCATATGGCTTGGTTAAAAGGGCAGGTGGCATTGGTCACCGGCGGTACCGGCGGGATTGGCAGCGCCATCGTCCGTCGTTACGTGGCCGAGGGCGCGCGCGTCGCGGTCATGGGCCGCGATGCGGCGCAACTGGCCGCGTTGGCTGACACGCTTGGCGACGCGGTCATCACGATTGAGGGGGATGTGTCGCGGTATCAGGACAATCAGCGTGCGGTGGCGGCGACCCTTGAGGCGTTTGGCAGGCTTGACACCTTCGTTGGCAACGCTGCCGTGTTCGATTATTTCACGCGCCTGGACCGTATTGCCCCGGAAGAGTTCGAGGGCGCCTTCCAGAAACTCTTCGCCACCAACGTGCAGGGTTATCTGCTGGGCGCGCAAGCCTCGATCGAGGCACTGCGCGAAACCCGGGGCAGCATGATCTTTACCCTCTCCAACAGTGCCTTTTATGCCGGCGGCGGTGGCATTCTCTACGTCACCGCCAAGCATGCGTTGGTGGGCATGATTCGCCAGCTGGCTTATGAGCTGGCGCCGGAGATCCGCGTCAACGGCGTGGCTCCGGGGGCGACCAACACGCCGATGAAAAGCCTGGAAGGCTTGAACAGCCGCAGTGTGCCGCTGAACCAGATCCCGGGCTTCGAAGCCGGTGCGGCGCAGGCGGTGCCGTTGCAACGGATTGCCGAGCCCGAAGACCACACCGGGCACTACGTGCTGTTGGCCTCGCGGGAAAATTCCGGCCTGACCACGGCGAACATCATCCACAGCGATGGCGGCTGGGAGATCCGCAGTGCCGGTGCAGCCAAGCCGCGCAAGGCCTGAGCCAGGCCGACGCCTTGATAACTAGAATAAGAGAGATGCGTGATGACAAGAACAAGCCTGAGTGCACCGCAACAGCAACTCCTGAACCTGTTTGCCGGGCTCAACCTCCCGGTCCTCGCGGCGCCGATGTTCCTGGTGTCGGGGCCGGGCCTGGTGGCCGCCTGCTGCCAGGCCGGCATCGTCGGCAGCCTTCCGGCGCCCAATGCGCGAACGGTCGAACAATTGCAGGAATGGCTGGAGCAGATCAGCCGCGAGCGTGAGCTGGCGCAGCAACGCGGCGAGCAGTGGGCGCCATGGATGCTCAACATGATCGTACACAGCACCTACGACCGCTTCGACGCCGAGCTTGAGTTGGTGCGCCGTTATCAGCCGCCCATCGTGTCCACAGCCCTGGGTAGCCCCAAGCGCGTCCTTGAAACCGTACACGCTTATGGCGGCGTGGTGATCGCCGACGTGATCAGCCCGGCACTGGCGCGCAAGGCGGTGGCCGCTGGCGTCGATGGCCTGGTCCTGGTGTGCAACGGGGCGGGCGGGCATACCGGCAGCTACAACCCGTTCGCCTTCGTCGCCGAAGTGCGCCAGTTCTGGGACGGCCCTCTGGGCTTGGCCGGGGCGATTTCCAACGGCCGCGACATCCATGCGGCGCAGGTATTGGGCTGCGATTTCTCGCTGGTCGGAACCCGCCTGATTGCCGCCCATGAAAGCCTGGTGGAAGCCGCCTACCGCGACATGCTGGTGGCCTGCTCGCTGGATGACGTGACCACCACCAAGGCGGTCAGCGGCGTGCTTGCCAACTGGATGCGGCCGTCGCTGGAAAAGGCCGGTATCGACCCCAGCGCCGAAAACCGCGCCAGCATCGACTTTTCCGGTGACATCTCCACTGCCAACAAGGCCTGGAAACATGTGTGGTCGGCCGGCCAGGGCGTAGGCCAGATCACCGGCACCTACAGCGTGGCGCAACTGGTGGACGAGTTGCACCAGGGTTATCGCGAAAGCCGCGCACGTCAGTTGTGAGCCATCCAGAACCGTTCAGGAGCAACCCCATGCACCACGAAAACCTTCAGGCCGCCGCCGCTGCGCTGGCCCTGGCGCGGTCAAGCCGCAGCCCTTGCCCACGCATTTCCGAGCGTTTCGACATCCAGTCGTTGCACGACGCCTACGCCGTGCAAGAGATCAACACCCAGGCCGCCCTGGCTACCGGTCGGCGCCTGAGCGGGCGCAAGATCGGCCTGACGTCCCTGGCGGTACAGCAGCAGTTGGGCGTCGATCAGCCCGATTTCGGCATGCTGTTCGCCGACATGGAATACCGCGATGGCGAGACCATCGACAGCACCCGGCTGATCCAGCCCAAGGTCGAGGGCGAAATTGCCTTCGTCCTGGGGCGCGATCTCCCTCACCCCGATACGACCCTGGGCGAATTGCTGCGTGCCGTCGATCATGTGCTGCCGGCCCTGGAAATCGTCGACTCGGCGATCGAGGACTGGAAGATCACCCTGGTCGATACTGTGGCCGACAACGCCTCATCGGGCCTCTACGTGCTGGGCAAGACCCCCGTCAGCCTGCGCGGCCTGGACCTGGCGCTCGAAGGCATGCTGCTGGAGAAGAACGCGGCCCAGGCGGCCATCGGCGTGGGGGCCGCGTGCATGGGCAACCCACTCGACGCTGCGCTGTGGCTGGCGCGCACCATGGCCCTGACCGGGCGCCCGTTGCAGGCGGGCGACGTGCTGTTGTCGGGCGCGCTCGGGCCTATGGTGCCGGTGGTGGCGGGCGACAGCCTGCGCTTGCGCCTCACCCGCCTGGGTGAAGTGAGCTGTCGTTTCGGCTGAGGCCGGCAGGCAACAACCCTGCTACCGGGCTGACGACCCGGTGGCGATTACAACAATAAAACGAGTGAGCAGCGGGCTGATGGCCTGCCGTATTCACGAGGGCGTGCAATGTACGATTTTTTCAATGATCCGACCCAATTGGCCCCTGCCAAGGTGCTGTATGAGGCACGAGCCGACGGCAGCTTCGTGCTGAGTTCCCCCGAACCCCTGCAGCCCTATGCGCGCTGTATCGGGCAGTGGCTCGAACACTGGGCCGTGCAGACACCGCAGCGTGCCTACCTGGCCGAGCGGCGCGGCGCCGGCTGGTTCAGCCTGAACTATGCCCAAGTGCGCCAGCGCGTGGGGGCATTGGCCCAGGGCTTGCTTGAGCTGGACTTGCCGGCCGGGCGCCCGCTGCTGATGCTCTCGGAAAACGATCTGGACCAGGCGCTGTTGACCTTGGCGGCGCTGCACGTGGGCATCCCGGTGTCGACGATTTCCGTGGCGTACTCGCGCAACACCGGCAGCGGGTGCAGCAAACTCAAGGCGATTGTCGAAGTGCTCAAGCCGGCGCTGATTTTCGTCAACGACGGCGATGCCTATTGCCGTGCCATCGAGTTGGTCAACCCGGATTGCCCGGTGGTGGCGGCGCGCAACGCCCAGGAAATTCGCGGGGCGCTGGCCTTGCCGCTGTTGTACAAGGCCGAAAGCCCAGCGGTGATGCAAGCGTTTGCACGGCTCGACGGCGACACCCCGGCGCGCTACCTGATGACCTCCGGTTCGACCGGTGCGCCCAAGGCGGTGGTCAATACCCACGGCATGCTCTGCGCCAACCAGCAGGCGATTGCCCAGTGCTGGCGCTTTCTTGAGCACGAAGAACTGGTGGTGCTCGACTGGCTGCCCTGGAGCCATGTGTTCGGCGCCAACCACAACTTCAACCTGGTACTGCGCAACGGCGGTACCTTGTACATCGATGACGGCCTGCCGTTACCGGGGCAAATCGACCGCACCGTGGAAAACCTCAAGTCGGTGCGACCCACCCTGTACTTCAACGTGCCGCGCGGCTACGAGGTCTTGCTGCCGTACCTCGAGCGCGACGAGGTACTGGCGCGCGCCTTGTTCGGGCGCCTGCGCATGCTGTTCTACGCCGCTGCCGCGCTGCCCCAGAGCAGTTGGGGCCGGCTGGCGGCGTGTGCCACCAAGGTCCGCGACACCCCGCTGTTCTTTGCCACCGAGTGGGGCTCGACCGAGACGTCGCCGGTGGTCACCAACGTGCATTTCGCCGCCGACAAGGCCGGCATCATCGGCCTGCCGGTGCCGGGCACGCAGCTCAAGTTCGTGCCCTGCGGCGACAAGCTGGAGATGCGCGTGCGCGGGCCGTCGGTGTTCCCGCGCTACCTGAAGGACCCGGTCAGCAGCCTGGCCGCGTTCGATGAGGAGGGCTTCTACCGCATTGGCGACGCGGGGCGCTTGGTCGACCCGCAGCGGCCGGAGTTGGGGGTGCAGTTCGACGGTCGGGTGACTGAAGACTTCAAACTCAGCAGCGGCACCTGGGTATCGGTGGGCACCCTGCGTCCGCGCCTGGTCAGTGCCTTGGCGCCTTACGTCTGCGATTGCGTGATCTGTGGGCATGATCGCGACGTGATCGGTGCGCTGATCTACCCGAGCCCGGCCCTGCGCGATCTGCTCGGTGCTGCCGGACAACAGATGAGCGGCGCGCAACTGGCGATGCAGTCCGAGGTGCGCCTGGCCTTGTGTTCGGGGCTGCTGGCGCTGGCCAAGGAATTCCCGGCGTCGTCCCAGCATGCCATGCGCCTGGTGATTCTCGACTCGCCGCCCAGCCTCAACGACGGCGAAATCACCGACAAAGGCTACATCAACCAGCGCATGGCGCTGAGCCTGCGCGCCGAGGCCGTGACGCGGCTGTACGCCGACAGCCTCGAGCCCAGCGTGATCCTCCTCGCTGAAGTCTACGGAGAAGCCGTATGAACCCTGCAAAACTCAAAGTCGCCATCATCGGTTCCGGCAACATCGGCACCGACCTGATGATCAAGATCCTGCGCAACGCCAAACACCTGGAAATGGCGGTCATGGTCGGCATCGACCCGGCCTCCGACGGCCTCGCCCGCGCCCAGCGCATGGGCGTGGCCACCACCCATGAAGGCGTCGAAGGCCTGACCCGCATGGACGTGTTCCAGCACATCGACTTCGTCTTCGATGCCACCTCGGCCGGCGCGCATGTGCAGAACGATGCGTTCCTGCGCGCGATCAAGCCCGGCATCCGCCTGATCGACCTGACGCCAGCAGCCATCGGCCCGTACTGCGTGCCGGTGGTCAACCTGGAGCAGAACCTCGATCAGCTCAACGTCAACATGGTCACCTGCGGCGGCCAGGCGACCATTCCGATGGTCGCCGCGGTGTCGCGCGTGGCCAAGGTGCATTACGCCGAGATCGTCGCCTCGATCGCGAGTAAATCCGCCGGGCCCGGCACCCGCGCCAACATCGACGAATTCACCGAAACCACGTCCAAGGCCATCGAAGTGATCGGCGGCGCGGCCAAGGGCAAGGCGATCATCGTGATGAACCCGGCCGAGCCGCCGTTGATCATGCGCGACACGGTGTTCGTGCTGTCCGAAGCGGCGGATCAGGCGCTGGTCGAAGCCTCTATCGTCGAAATGGCGGCGGCCGTGCAGGCTTATGTGCCGGGCTATCGCCTCAAGCAAAACGTGCAGTTCGACGTGATCCCGACAGACGCGCCGCTGAACATCCCTGGCCTGGGCAAATTCTCCGGCCTGAAAACCTCGGTGTTCCTCGAAGTCGAAGGCGCCGCCCATTACCTGCCGGCCTACGCCGGCAACCTCGACATCATGACCTCCGCAGCCTTGGCTACCGCCGAGCGCATGGCGCAGTCGATGCAACAGGCCTGAGGAGAGCGACATGAACGGTAAGAAAATCTACATCTCCGACGTGACCCTGCGCGACGGCAGCCATGCGGTGCGTCATCAGTATTCGCTGCAGAACGTGCAGGACATCGCCCGTGCCCTGGACAAGGCCAAGGTCGACTCGATCGAAGTCGCCCACGGCGACGGCCTGCAAGGCTCAAGCTTCAACTACGGCTTCGCCGCGCACACCGACCTGGAATGGATCGAAGCCGCCGCCGATGTGATCAGCCACGCCAAGATCACCACGCTGTTGCTGCCCGGCATCGGCACCGTGCATGACCTCAAGGCGGCCTACAACGCCGGTGCCCGCGTGGTACGGATCGCCACCCATTGCACCGAGGCCGACGTCTCCAGACAGCACATCGAATACGCCCGCGAACTGGGCATGGACACCGTCGGCTTCCTGATGATGAGCCACATGATCCCGGCCGAGCAGCTCGCCGCCCAGGCCAAGCTGATGGAAAGCTACGGCGCCACCTGCGTGTACATGGCCGACTCCGGCGGCGCGATGAACATGCAGGACATCCGTGATCGCTTCCGTGCGTTCAAGGCCGTGCTCAAGCCGGAAACCGAAACCGGCATGCATGCCCACCACAACCTCTCGCTCGGCGTGGCCAACTCGATCACCGCGGTCGAGGAAGGCTGCGACCGCATCGACGCCAGCCTCGCCGGCATGGGCGCCGGGGCCGGCAACGCGCCGCTGGAAGTGTTCATCACCGCCGCCGAACGCCTGGGCTGGAACCACGGCACCGACCTCTACACCTTGATGGACGCAGCGGACGACATCGTGCGGCCGTTGCAGGATCGGCCGGTGCGGGTCGACCGCGAATCCCTGGCGCTGGGGTATGCCGGGGTCTATTCGAGCTTCCTGCGCCATGCCGAAATCGCTGCGGCCAAGTACGGTTTGAAGACCGTGGACATCCTCGTCGAGCTGGGCAAACGCCGCATGGTCGGCGGCCAGGAAGACATGATCGTCGACGTCGCGCTGGACCTGTTGGCCGCTGGCAAGCACACACACTGAGGAGGCGCGCATGAGCTATCAACTGCAGATTCTTCCGGTCGGCCTGAGTTGTCCGCTACTGCCTGAACAAACCGTGCTGGACGCGGCGCTGGCTGACGGCCTGATGCTCAAGCACAGCTGCCGCACCGGCACGTGCGGCAGTTGCAAGGGCCAGGTGCTCAGCGGTGAAGTGGAGCACGGCGACAGCCCGCTGGAGGTGCTCAGCGCGGCCGAGCGGGCGCAGGGGTTGGCGCTGTTTTGCTGCGCCACGGCGCGCTCCGACCTGGTGATCGAGGCGCCGGAAGTGACGGCGTTGCGCGGTATCGGCATCCAGCAGATGGGCGTGCGTGTGGCCAGCCTCGACAAGGTCAGCAGTGACGTTGCAGTGCTGCGGCTGACACTCGCCCCGGGCGCCGGGTTTACTTATTTTCCGGGCCAGTACGTGCAGGTGTTGCTCAAGGATGGCAGCCGGCGCAGCTATTCGATGGCCACCCACACCCCACGGGACAACCAGTTGGAGCTGCACATCCGGCACATGCCCGGCGGGGTGTTCAGCGGGCATGTGTTCAACGCCTTGCAACCCAAGGCCATCCTGCGCATGGAAGGCCCGTTCGGCTCGTTCTACCTGCGCGACAGCGAGCGGCCGATGATCTTCCTGGCCAGCGGCACCGGTTTTGCGCCGATCCAGGCCTTGCTCGAACAGCTGCGCGAACAGGGGCACAACCGGCGTCCGGTTTACCTGTACTGGGGCGGCCGGCGCCGTGAGGATCTCTATCGGCATGAACAGTTGCTGGCCTGGGAGGCCCAGTTGCCCTGGCTGCGCTACACCCCGGTGCTGTCCGATCCCATCCCGGCCTGTGATTGGCAGGGCGCGACGGGCTTCGTCCACCGCCAGGTGCTGAGCGACTTCCAGAGCCTCAAGGGGTTTGAAGTGTATGCCTGTGGCGCGCCGATCGTGGTTGATTCAGCGCGGCGCGACTACGTCGAGTTGCGGCAACTGGAGGCGGCCGACTTCTATGCCGACGCCTTCGTCTAGAGCCTGACCGTGCGCGTTTTTAGCGTGCGTGCCCCCAGGCCAGGTGAATCAGGCGGCTCCCCGAGGCCGCCGGTTTGCTTGCCTGCCCAAGAACAAGAATCCTGAGAGGCTTGCGTGCTGAATCTTAGAAAATGGCGCATCACCACGCGTATTGGCGCGTTGGTGGTTGGCCTGGGCGTGTTGATCATTTGCCTGGCCATCTGGCTGGGTCTGTTGCTGCAGCGCTCGTTGCTCGAAGAAAAAATGGCGGGCGTCGACACCGCGCTGAACACCGCCAATTCGATCCTTGCGTACTACGCCGGGCAAGTGGAAAGCGGCCACATGAGCCTGGCGTTGGCCCAGCACCAGGCCGCCGAGGTGGTCGGAACCCTGCGCTACCTGGGCGATAACTATTTGCTGATCCTCGACCTGGACTATCGGATGATCATGCACCCGACGGCGCCGGCGTTGGTGGGCAAGGCGCTGGGCGACTTCAAGGACCAGAACGGCAAGCCGTTTTCCCGCCAGTTCGTGGAGGGCGCGCGCGAGCAGGGGCGGGTGTTGGTGGATTACTACTTTCCCCGTGCCAATGGCGCGCCGGCCGAATACAAACTGTCTGAGGCGCGCCTGTTCAAGCCCTGGGGCTGGGTGGTGGCGAGCGGCATCTACCCCAGCGATGTGCAACGGGTCGTCAACCGCGTGTTGGTGGCGCCGGCATGGATCAGCGCCGTGGTGCTGCTCGGGTTGATGCTGTTTGCCTGGATGATCATCCGCAGCATTACCCGGCCGCTGCGTGAGACGGTCGAGGTGCTGGGGGCAGCGGTCAGCGGGCAAACCGACCTGACGATACGGCTGCCCGCCGTTGGCAATGACGAACTCACGCAACTGTCACGCAGTGTCAACTGCTTGATCCACGCCGCCCACGAAGTCAGTCGAGGCACGGCAGTGGCCAGCGGGCAGGTGTTGCGCCTGAGTGACGACCTCGGTGAGGTCACAGCGGCTACCCAGACCAGCCTCGATCACCAACTGTTGGAAACCGACAGCCTGGTCACCGCCATGAATGAAATGGTCGCCACCGTGCAGGATGTCGCACGCAACGCCGCCGTGGCGGCAGATGCCACGCGGCTGGCCGAAGGGCAGGCCAGCGACGGGCAGCACATCGTTCAGTCGACCATCGACGCTATCCAGCAATTGGTCGAGGCGCTGTTCGGCACCCATGCACTGGTCAAGCAACTGGAGGCTGACTCCAGCCGAGTCGGCAGTGTGCTGGATGTGATCAGCGCGATTGCCGAGCAGACCAACCTGCTGGCGCTCAATGCGGCAATCGAAGCCGCGCGGGCGGGCGAGTATGGGCGGGGGTTTGCGGTGGTCGCCGATGAGGTGCGGACCTTGGCTCAGCGCACGCAGGCCTCCACGGTGGAGATCAAGCAGATCATCGAGCAGGTGCAGTCAGGTGCCCGTGGGGCGCTGGAGCGCATCGTCGCAAACGTCGAAACGGCACGTGTGCCGGTCGAGATCTCGGCGCGGGCGGGCGACGCCTTGAAGCGGATCACCCAGTCGGCCGCGACCGTCAGCGACATGACCTTGCAGATCGCCAGTGCGGCCGAGCAGCAGGCGGTGACGGCGGATGAAATCAGCCGCACCCTGGCGCGCATCCATACGCTGGTGACGGTCAGCGGCGCGTCCAGCGTCAGCACGCGTGATTCCAGCGACGCGTTGCGGCAGTTGGCACGGGTGCTGGAAGGGCAGGTCGAGCAGCTCAGGCTCTGAAGGCGGCTGGTTGCTGCGGATCGCGCATGACCGCGTTTGTCTAAGCCCGCTTGTGCCTGTTGACGAGGTTCGTCAGGCGTTGCGGGGGGCTCCATGGTCAAAGTCGAGTTGGGTCGGCGTACATGCATGACGGCAGTATCGCCACTCTCGAAGAGGGATTTCCCGGCTGGACCGATCTCCCTCGTTGAGGCTGCCCCGCGCCGAACGCCACGCTAGCGCTGATTGAGCATGGCCAGCATGCGTGGCGCGATAAAGCGATGGAACGGCGCCACCGGCAGCATATACAGGCGGCCCAGCCAGTTGTGCGGCCGGACCACGGTGGAGAGCACCACCCGGCGCGCCCCTTGCGCGTCGAGTGGCATAAGGTTGATGGCCAGGTACACATCCAGGTGCCGATCCTGGTCGACCAGCAGCACTTCGTCGGGGGTTTGCGACACCAGCGTGAAAATCCCCACTCGGTCGCCGGGCCGATAGTCGGCGTCCGCACGCTCAAGGTCGATGCGTGTCAGCCTGCCGAGGTCTTTGAGGCCAAACACCTGCACCAGTCGATTGCGCAGCGCCATCAATCGGTCGATCCAGACCGGTGTCCGGGCCATCAGCCGCAGCCCATGCCGCAACGCGCTGCGCTCGCGGTCATCGGCGAAGGTGCTCTGACAATCGATGAAACTGGCACCCGTGGCATGGCGGGCAATACTTGAGTCGAGCGGGAGAGCGCAGTGGCTGACGCTGGCGTTCATAAGGGGTGTCCGAAGGCCATGTAGGGTGGGTAGGGCGTTGTCATTTTGGGTTCCACGAGGTGCCGGGTTCGCACGAGCGCAGGATCAAGTGGGCCAGAAAGTGCAGGGCATCCTCAAGCTTTTTAATTGCTCAGTGCCGCGCACCAATGAAAAACCCAGGGGGCCAGGCGCTTTGTCGGCCCACTGAACGCAAAAAAGGCGCCCGAAGGCGCCAAGGGGTTCACCCTGACCGAGGGAGCCGGGTAAAGCCGTTCACAGCAATGGTCGCGGTGGTAAGGCGCGACGGGAACGGAAGCGGGGCGCGCCGAGTGAAGGTGCGCAGGGGTTCATTTGGGGTGACACACGACGGCCTAGGCCGTCGCGGGCGTGCGTTGCGGCTGCCAGGTTTCGCTGGCGGTCTGGTCCATGGCTTCCTGGATCGCCCGCTTGCGGTTGGCTTCGGCCTTGCGGCTGAAATACCAGACCATGAACGTCATCAGCGACACCGCCATCAGGATCAGGCTGGCCACGGCGTTGATCTCCGGCTTGACCCCCAGGCGCACGGCAGAGAACACCTCCATCGGCAGGGTGGTGGAGCCAGGCCCGGAGACGAAACTGGCGAGCACCAAGTCATCCAGGGACAAGGCGAACGACATCATGCCGCCCGCTGCCAACGACGGCGCGATCATCGGGATGGTGATCAGGAAAAACACCTTGAGTGGCCGCGCGCCGAGGTCCATGGCGGCTTCTTCGATGGACAGGTCCAGCTCGCGCAGGCGTGCCGAGACGACCACCGCGACATACGCGGCGCAGAACGTGGTGTGGGCGATCCAGATCGTCACCAGGCCGCGTTCCATGGGCCAGCCGATCATCTGCGCCATCGCCACGAACAGCAGCAGCAGCGACAGCCCGGTGATCACTTCCGGCATCACCAGGGGCGCGGTCACCAGGCCACCGAACAGGGTCCGGCCCTTGAAGCGGGTGACCCGGGTCAGCACGAACGCGGCCAGGGTGCCCAGGGCCACGGCGGCGACGGCGGTGTAGCAGGCAATCTCCAGGGAGCGGGCCACCGAACCCATCAGTTGGGTGTTGTCCAACAGCCCCAGGTACCACTTGAGCGACCAGCCGCCCCAGACCGTCACCAGCTTGGAGGCGTTGAACGAATAGATCACCAGAATCAGCATCGGCAGGTAGATGAACAACAAGCCGAGTACCAGCATCAGGGTCGAAAAACTGAAACGCTTCATGCCCGTGCCTCCATTTCTTTGGCCTGGCTGCGGTTGAACAGCACGATGGGAATAATCAGGATCGCCAGCATCACCACCGCCAGGGCGGAGGCCACCGGCCAGTCGCGGTTGTTGAAGAACTCCTGCCACAGCACGCGGCCGATCATCAGGGTCTCCGGGCCGCCCAGCAGTTCCGGGATCACGAACTCGCCGACCACCGGAATGAACACCAGCATGCAGCCGGCGACGATGCCGTTCTTGGCCAGCGGCACGGTGATTTTCCAGAAGTTGTTGAAGTTGCTCGAACCCAGGTCCGAGGCGGCTTCCAGCAGGCTCTGGTCGTGCTTGACCAGGTTGGCGTAGAGCGGCAGCACCATGAACGGCAGGTAGGCGTAGACCACGCCGATGTAGACCGCCGTGTTGGTGTTGAGGATTTCAATCGGGCTCGATATCAGGCCGCACCCCATCAGGAACGCATTGAGCAGGCCGTTATTGCTGAGGATGCCCATCCAGGCATAGACGCGGATCAGGATCGCGGTCCAGGTCGGCATCATGATCAGCAGCAGTAATACGTTTTGCATTTCCTTGCGGGTCTTGGAAATCCCATAGGCCATGGGAAAACCGATCAGCAGGCACATCAGCGTGCTGAGCAGGGCGATCTTCAGCGAGCCCAGGTAGGCCGAGATGTACAACTCGTCGGCACCCAGCAGGCTGTAGTTACCCAGGTTCAGCAGCACCTGGAGTTTCTGGTCGACGAAGCCGTAGATCTGCGAATACGGCGGAATCGAGACGGTCGCTTCGGAGAAGCTGATCTTCATCACCAGGAAAAACGGCAGCATGAAAAACAGGAACAGCCAGAGGAAGGGAATGCCGATCACCAGCTTGCGACCGCTGGGCAGCACACGGATCAACGCTTGATGGAAAGTGCTCATGGTCGATGTACTCATGCCCGCAGTACCACGCCGCTGTCGTCTTCCCACCACACGTACACAGTGTCGCCCCAGGACGGTCGGGAGCCACGGCGTTCGGCGTTGGCCATGAACGACTGGACGATCTTGCCGCTGGGCAGCTCGACGTAAAACACCGAGTGCCCGCCGAGGTAGGCGATGTCGTGGACCTTGCCGCTGGACCAGTTGTGCGCGCAGGTCGGCATTTGGGTGGTGACCAACAGCTTTTCCGGGCGGATGGCGTAGGTCACCGACTTGTCTTCCACCGAGGTGGCGATACCGTAGCCGACGTAGATGTTGCGGTCCAGGTCCGCGCACTTGAGCACCGCGTGGCCTTCGGCGTCGTCGACCACCTGGGTGTCGAAGATGTTGACGTTGCCGACGAACTCGCAGACCAGGCGGCTCACCGGCGCTTCGTAAACGTCCACCGGGCTGCCGATCTGGGCGATCCAGCCCAAGTGCATGATGGCGATGCGCTGGGCCATGGTCATGGCTTCTTCCTGGTCGTGGGTCACCATCACGCAGGTCACGCCGACGCGTTCGATGATCTCCACCAGTTCCAGTTGCATCTGCGAGCGCAGCTTTTTATCCAGGGCGCCCATGGGTTCGTCGAGCAGCAGCAATTTCGGGCGTTTGGCCAGGGAGCGGGCGAGGGCCACACGCTGGCGCTGGCCGCCGGAGAGCTGGTGGGGTTTGCGCCGGGCGTATTGGGTCATGTGGACCAGCTTGAGCATTTCCTCGACCCGCGCCTCGATCTCGCCGGCTGGAAGGCGGTCCTGCTTGAGGCCGAAGGCGATGTTCTGGGCCACGGTCATGTGCGGGAACAGGGCATAGGACTGGAACATCATGTTGATCGGCCGCTCATAGGGCGGCATCTCGGTGATGTCCACGCCATCCAGCAGGATGCGGCCTTCGGTGGGCCGTTCGAAACCGGCGAGCATGCGCAGCAGGGTGGATTTGCCCGAACCCGAACCGCCGAGCAGGGCGAAGATCTCGCCCTGGTGGATCTCCAGGGACACATCGTCCACGGCCACGGTTTCGTCGAACTTCTTGGTCACGCGGTCGATCTTCACCAGCACCTTTTGCGGTTGCTGATGACCTTCCAGTGCCTTGCGATAAATGCTGGAGGCGTTTGCCATGTGAAACTCCCAACAGGTCGTCGGGCCAACGCGGCCCGACGTAATAAGGTTGATTGCAAACCTGCACCCTCAGTGCAATGCAGGTTTATTCGGCACCGCCGTCCTGGCTGCCTGGCCTTGCTTGTTGTTGTTCGGGTATTGCCGTTCACGCCGCACGGCAGGCGCACACAGGTGCGCGCGCCGCGTGGGCAGGGCGTGTCAATCGGTAAAACGAGTGCTGGCGGCCCGGTGCGCGCCGCCTGGTGTCAAAGGCGCTGACGCTGCGCGGCACGTTGCCGGCAGGCATCGCCAAAGGCCTGGAAAATACTCAGGTAGGCCGGGTTCGACAGGACCTGCCATTCCGGGTGCCACTGCACGCCAAAGGCAAACGCCTGGCTGTGCTCCACGGAAACGGCTTCGATCAGGCCATCCGGGGCCAGGGCCTCGACCCGCAGGCCGTCACCCAGGCGGTCGATGCCCTGACTGTGGATCGAGTTGACCTGGATCTCGCCGGCCAGGCCCATGGCCTCGAACATGCCGCCGGGCTGGATCGCCACCGGGTGTGCCGGGGCGTACTGGACGTCGAGGCGCGGGTCGTCGGCTTCACGGTGGTCCATAAAGCCCGGCAGTTCATGCACCTTCTGGTGCAGGCTGCCGCCAAAGGCCACGTTCATTTCCTGGAAGCCGCGGCAGATGCCGAGGACTGGCACGCCGGCCGCCACCGCAGCCCGCAACAGGGGCAGGGTGGTGGCGTCGCGTTGCGGGTCATGGGCGGTGCCCGGCGCGCTGGGAGCGCCTTGATAGTGGAAGGGTTCGACATTGGACGGCGAGCCGGTGAACAGCAGGCCGTCGACGTAGTGCAGCAGGTCCTTGATCTCGCAGAGGTCCGCCAGGGAAGGAATGATCACCGGCAGCCCGAGGGCCGCGACGCTGACAGCACGCAAATACTTGTCGCCGCTGACATGGTAGGGGTGCAAGCCAATCTCTTTGACGCACGCTGTAACACCGATCAATGGCTTGAGTGCCATTTTTATCACCTCGAAATTCACGCTGGAACGAGTTTTTCCAGAGCTTATCTCCGTTGATTTTAATTAACAACTTCAATGTAAAAAATTCTAAACGCTTGCGAGTGTGTTTGTGTTGATTGGTTGGGTTGGCGCCCAATTTTGGTGCTATAGCTACCAATATAATTAACGTGTGGTGCCCGTTCTCGCTATTGACTTCACTTTGGCTTTCGGATTGACTGCTGCCACGAAACAGCTTTGAACATAATAATTAACACATAGGTGCATCATGTCGGTCCCACTGCGTACCGTTCAGCTCAACGAAGCCAACGCCTTTCTGAAAAAACACCCGGAGGTCCTGTACGTCGATCTGCTGATTGCAGACATGAATGGCGTGGTGCGCGGCAAGCGTATCGAACGCACCGCCTTGCATAAGGTGTATGAAAAAGGCATCAACCTCCCCGCGTCGTTGTTTGCCCTGGACATCAATGGCTCCACTGTGGAAAGCACTGGCCTGGGCCTGGATATCGGCGACTCCGACCGCATCTGCTACCCGATCCCCGACACCCTGAGCATCGAGCCCTGGCAGAAGCGCCCCACCGCGCAGCTGTTGATGACCATGCATGAACTCGAGGGCCAGCCGTTCTTCGCCGACCCACGGGAAGTGCTGCGCCAGGTGGTGAGCAAGTTCGACGAATTGGGCCTGACCATTTGCGCCGCGTTCGAGCTGGAGTTCTACCTGATCGACCAGGACAACGTGAACGGCCGTCCGCAAGCGCCGCGCTCGCCAATCTCCGGCAAGCGCCCGCATTCGACCCAGGTCTACCTGATCGATGACCTCGACGAATACGTCGATTGCCTGCAGGACATCCTCGAAGGCGCGAAAGAGCAGGGCATCCCTGCCGACGCCATCGTCAAGGAAAGCGCCCCGGCGCAGTTCGAGGTCAACCTGCACCACGTCAGCGACCCGATCAAAGCCTGCGACTACGCGGTACTGCTCAAGCGCCTGGTGAAAAACATCGCCTACGACCACGAGATGGACACCACCTTTATGGCCAAGCCCTACCCGGGCCAGGCCGGTAATGGCTTGCATGTACACATCTCGATCCTCGACAAGCAGGGCAACAACATCTTCGCCAGCGAAGACCCCGAGACCAACGACGCCCTGCGTCACGCCATCGGCGGCGTGCTGGAAACCCTGCCGGCGCAGATGGCGTTTCTCTGCCCGAACGTCAACTCCTACCGCCGCTTCGGTGCGCAGTTCTATGTGCCGAACTCGCCGAGCTGGGGCATCGACAACCGCACCGTTGCCGTGCGCGTGCCGACCGGCGCGGCGGATGCCGTGCGTATCGAGCACCGGGTGGCCGGCGCCGACGCCAACCCTTATCTGCTGATGGCCTCGGTATTGGCCGGTATCCACCACGGCTTGACCAACAAGATCGAGCCGGGGGCGCCGGTCGAAGGCAACTCCTACGAGCAGAACGAGCAGAGCCTGCCCAACAACCTGCGCGACGCCCTGCGCGAGCTGGACGACAGCGAGGTCATGGCCCGGTACATCGACCCGCTGTACATCGACGTGTTTGTCGCGTGCAAGGAAAGCGAACTGGCCGAGTTCGAAAACTCGATCTCCGACCTTGAGTACAACTGGTACCTGCACACGGTCTGACGGCCCTCCCACTTTTTGCGTTGAGCACACCCTATGACCAAGCATCGCAACGACTGGGAGCAGTACTTCCAGTCCCTGAACCTTGAAGGCCGGGCCTTTATCGGCGGCGAATACCGTTGGGCCGCCAGCGGCGAAACCTTTGACAGCATCAGCCCGGTGGACGGGCGTTTTCTGGCCACGGTCGCCAGCACCGATGAGGCCGACGCCGACGCCGCGGTAATCGCTGCACGCCAGGCGTTCGAATCCGGGATCTGGCGCTTGCAGGCCCCGGCGGCGCGCAAGCGCGTGCTGATCCGTTTCGCCGATCTGATCCTCGAACACCAGGAAGAACTGGCGCTCCTGGAAACCCTCGACATGGGCAAGCCGATTGGCGACTCCATGGCCATCGACGTACCGGCCACCGCCAACGCGATCCGCTGGAGCGCCGAGGCCATCGACAAGCTCTACGACGAAGTGGCGCCCACGCCCCACGACCAGTTGGGCCTGATCACCCGCGAACCCTGCGGCGTGGTCGCGGCCATCGTGCCGTGGAACTTCCCGATGATCATGGCCAGTTGGAAGTTCGCGCCGGCCCTGGCGGCGGGTAACTCATTCATCCTCAAACCTTCGGAAAAGTCGCCGCTGACCGCCATTCGCCTGGCCCAACTGGCGCTTGAGGCCGGCATTCCCCCAGGCGTGTTCAACGTGCTGCCGGGCTACGGTCACACCGTCGGCAAGGCGCTGGCCTTGCATAGGGATGTGGATGTGCTGGCCTTTACCGGCTCCACCGCGGTGGCCAAGCAACTGCTGGTGTATTCCGGCCAGAGCAATATGAAACGGGTGTGGCTGGAGGCCGGTGGCAAGAGCCCCAATGTGGTGTTCGCCGATGCCCCGGACTTGCGCGCTGCCGCCGCCGCTGCGGCTGCAGCGATTGCCTTCAACCAGGGCGAAGTCTGCGTGGCCGGTTCGCGCCTGCTGGTGCAGCGGTCGATCCGCGAGCCCTTCATTGCGCTGCTGGTGGAGGCGTTCCAGGCCTGGAAGCCGGGGCATCCACTGGACCCGGCGACCAAGGTCGGTGCAGTGGTCGATCAGCGGCAACTGGACAACGTGTTGCGCTACATCGAGATCGGCAAAGAGCAGGGCGCCCAACTCTTGGTTGGCGGCCAGCGCACCCTGCAAGACACCGGTGGCCAGTACGTGGAACCGACGGTTTTCGACGGCGTGACCAATGCCATGACCATCGCCCGCGAAGAAATCTTCGGCCCGGTGTTGTCGCTGATCAGCTTCGACACCGAAGAAGAAGCGCTGTCGATCGCCAACGACAGCATCTTCGGCCTGGCCGCCGCAGTGTGGACCGCCGACCTCAGCCGCGCCCACCGCTTTGCCCGGGGCCTGCGTGCCGGCAGCGTGTGGGTCAACCAGTACGACGGCGGCGACATGACCGCGCCGTTCGGCGGCTTTAAACAGTCGGGCAATGGCCGCGACAAGTCGCTGCACGCCTTTGACAAGTACACCGAGCTCAAAGCCACCTGGATCAAGCTCTAAGCCCAAATAACAACGGCGATTGCCGGCGCGTGCCGGCCAGTCGCCAGGGAGTCCTAACCATGCAACCCCATGTAAACAGCTATTACGCCGCGACCCGCAACCACACCGGCGACTTCCCTGTGCTTGAAGAGTTGGTCGAGTGTGATGTCTGTGTCATCGGCGCCGGCTACACCGGCCTGTCGTCGGCGCTGTTCCTGGCGGAAGCCGGCTACAGCGTCACCGTGCTCGAAGCGGCCAAGGTCGGCTTTGGCGCCAGCGGGCGCAACGGCGGGCAACTGGTCAATTCCTACAGCCGTGACGTGGATGTCATCGAGCAGCGCTACGGCGAAAAGAGCGCCGAAATCCTCGGCAGCATGATGTTCGAAGGCGCCGAGATCATTCGCCAGCGCATCCAGCACTACGACATCCAGTGCGACTACCGCCCGGGCGGGATCTTCGCCGCGTTGAACAAAAAACAGCTCAAAGGCCTGGTCGAACAGAAAAGCAGTTGGGAGCGCTATGGCAACCGCAACCTGCAACTGCTCGACGCCAAGGACATGGCAGGCGAAGTGGGTTGTGAAAATTACATCGGCGGCCTGCTGGACAAGCAGGGCGGCCACGTCCATCCGCTGAACCTGGCCCTGGGCGAAGCCAGCGCGATTATCGGCCTGGGCGGCAAGATCTTCGAACAATCGGCGGCCGAGGAAATCACCTACGGCGAACCCAACGTGGTACGCACGGCCAAGGGTGTGGTTCGCGCCAAGTACCTGCTGATCGCCGGCAATGCCTACCTGCCGCAGAATCTCGACCCACGGGTGACGCGCAAAAGCATGCCCTGCGGCTCGCAGATCGTGGTCACCGAGCCGCTGTCGGAGGAAGTGGCACGCAGCCTGATTACCCACAATTACTGCGTCGAAGACTGCAACTACCTGCTCGACTATTACCGTCTGACCGCTGACAACCGCCTGCTGTACGGCGGCGGCGTGGTCTACGGCGCCCGCGAGCCGGACGACATCGAACAACTGATCCGGCCGAAGATCCTCAAGACCTTCCCGCAGTTGAAAAACGTCAAGATCGACTACCGCTGGACCGGCAACTTCCTGCTGACCATGTCGCGCATGCCGCAATTCGGCCGTATCGAAAAGAACGCCTACTACATGCAAGGGTATAGCGGCCACGGCGTCACCTGTTCGCACCTCGCGGGCAAGCTGATCAGCGAAGTGATCCGTGGTGACGCCGAACGCTTCGACGCCTTCGCCTCGCTGCCGCACATGCCGATGTTCGGCGGCCGCACCTTCCAGGCCCCGCTGACGGCCATGGGCGCCGCCTACTACGCCCTGCGCGACCGACTCGGTATTTGACCGGTCAGCCACACACGCGCCGCGAGCCCCCGGCCCACGCCACCTTCGGCCGCGGCCGCGGGCTTGCTTTTTTTGCGCATGCAGGCATATTCAGCAGCGCTACAGCTCCACCCGCAAACGTGATTTAATAGCCGCCTTTCAGGTTTCCGGGTCGGGTAATCGGCGAATTTCGCAACATTGCCTGCCCGCGCTCGCCCCAGCTCCTGCAGCGCTATCGCAACCAATAAACATCACGACACTCACCCCTTATATAAGGCAGCTATGGACACGGGCACCCGACTCAAACTCGTTCGCGAAAGCTACAAACTCTCCCAGCGCGAGCTGGCCCGTCGTAGCGGCGTGACCAACGCCACCATTTCCCTGATCGAACAGAATCGCGTCAGTCCCTCTGTCAGTTCCCTGAAAAAGCTGCTGGAAAGCATCCCCATGTCCCTGGCGGACTTTTTCACCTTCGACCAGCCGCCACGCGAACACCAATACGTCTTTCGCGCCAACGAACAGCCCGACCTGGGTCGCGACGGCCTGCGCCTGCTGCTGGTGGGCGCGCCGATCCCCAGCCGCCAGATGCGCTTTCTGCGCGAGCAGTACGCACCCGGCGCCAGTTCCGGCGAAGAGCCGATCGTGCATGTCGAAGGCGAGGAGTGCGGCCTCGTCACCCGTGGCACCGTCGAACTCACTGTCGATGGCCAGGTCAGCATATTGAACCCGGGGGATGGTTATTACTTCCCCACCACCTTGCCCCACAGGTTCCGCAATATCGGGCAGGATGAGGCGGAAATCATCAGCGCGAATACCCCGGCGAACTTCTAGGCCAGCGCCCGGCGCCTAATCGAGCAGACTAAGCTCCCGGGCCCGGCTCATGGCCTGGATGCGACTGGTGACCTGGAGCTTGGCGTAGAGATTCTTCAAATGCCATTTCACGGTCTCGCTGGAGATGTCCAGGCTGCGGGCGATCTCCTTGTTCGATTGCCCTTGAGCCACCAGCGACAGCGTCTGGCTTTCGCGCTCGCTCAGGGCACAGCCCAGGTCAGGCTCGGTGATGGGCGTCGAGTCCAGCAGGCGTTGTATGTAGTCTTTGAACGGTGCCTTGAGATCCTTGAGGGCGCTGAGCAGGTCCGTCAGCTCGGCGCCGCTGTCGAGTAATGTCTGTTTCATATGTTGGCGGCGTGCGGTATCCAGCACCGGCAGCAACACCTCCATCGCCTGTTTGCCCTGGCCATCGAGCCACAGGCTCAGCGCCCAGTGCGTACGTGCGCGCAAGCCATCGAGGACTTGCCCGCCGCGCTCATCCTCATCCACTTGCAGTGCCCAGGTGCGGGCGGCTTCGCCATGTTTGCCGTCATTGGCCAATACACACGCATGGCTGACTCGATGGTTGCGCTCAAGGGCCTGGTGCAAAGGTGCCTCGGCCCGGTGGTGGCTGCTCAAGTCGGCCAGTTGCTGGAGCAAGTGGCGGGCCTGGGACGGGGCGTTGCTGTGAAGGTGCGCCTGAATCTGTTCGGCCAGCAGCAACCCTTGCAGGCGTGGCCAGCGCCGTAGCGTTGCCAGTTGTTGGGCGTGCTCCAGCAAACGATGCGCCTGGCTGTAGTCGCCTGCGTGTAACGCACTGCGGGCCAGGGCGCGGTAGGCGCTGAACAGGGCATCGAGCGGCGCAATCGCGTCCACCTGACGCAGCCGTGGCTGCAGTTCGCGGTGCAAGGCCTGCCAGTCACCGCGTTCGTACCACAGTTCGGCGAGCAGCGCGGTGAGGGTGGCGCTGCCGCTCGATTGCGCCCCTGTCAGTTGCTCGGCGTGTACCAGGGCCTGGCGGTAATAGTGCTCGCCGCTCTCCAGGTCCGCCTGGCGGACATGGCTCAGGCCCAGAATAAAAGCGCGGTAGACACTGACAAACAGGTTCTCCGAAGGCGTCGCCGGGCATGGCATGTGCCTTTGCACGGCTTGCGCATCCTGATAACGCCCGCGCACCAGATAGTCGTAACTGAGGATGTTGCACACCAGGCCATCGACCCAGCGATCCCCGCTGGGCAACTGCGCCAGTAGCGGTTCCACATGCTCCAGGCCCTGGCTGATGCGTTCGGCGAAGGACTCGTTGATCGCGCAGATCACCTGGCGTTTGATCAGCAGGCGCGGGCTGACGCCGGGCTGTTCCAGCAACGGGTGCAGGTCGAGCAGCAACTGCCGTGATTCGTCGAAACGAAAGTGGTGGGCCAGGGCCCAGCTCAGGTTCAGTTGCAGGTCGATGCGTTGCTCGTCCAGGGGCGACAAGGCGCTCAGCGGCAGGTTTTGCAGCCAGCGCACCAGGGTGTCGATATCGCCTTCTTCGGCGAGGGACTGGGCACCCTTGTCGGCACAGGTGGTGCTGTTGGCCAGTTGTCCGGCGGCCAAGGCATGGCGGATGGCTTCAGCCCAGTATTGATGGGCGGCCAGCCAGTTGCTGGCGCGTTGATGCAGTTGGGCAACATCGGTGTTGCTGGCGGACAGGCGCTGGTGAAGGGTCTCGGCAAACAGCGCGTGGTAGCGGAACCAATGCCCCTGGGGATCGAGGGAGCAAATGAACAGGTTGTGCTGTTCGATGAACCCTAGCATCTGTTCGCCGTCCTCGCGCCCGGTAATGGCGTTGCACAAAGACGCGGTGAAGCGATTGAGGATCGAGGTGTGCAGCAGGAAGCTCTGCACCCGGGGCGGCAGAGGCTCCAGCACCACGTCTTGCAGATAACCACCGATCACCCGCGATCCGCGTTCCAGATGTGCCCAGCGGCGCACCGGGTCACTGCCGGTGGGCGGTGCCAAGGATGCCATCTGGATCCCGGTGATCCAGCCTTCGGTCAGGCTCAGCAGGCGTTGCAGGTCGGCGGTGTCCAGCTTGAGATCGGTGGTGCGGGAAAAATAGCCCGCTGCTTCGTCGAGGTTGAAGCGCAACGCGTTGGCGTCGATTTCCACCAGTTGGTTGCGTGCGCGCAGGCGGCTCAAGGGCAATTGCGCGGCGTTACGGCTGCCAATCAACAGGTGCAGGCAAGCGGGGGCGTGCAGCACCAGTTCGAGCAGGTCTTGCTCTATCAACTGATGGCGGACCAGATGCACATCGTCTAGCACCCAATACAGCGGCTGTTGGCGCAGGTTGAGTTGGTTGATCAAGGCGCGCATAAAGCCTTGTGCGGACGGCTGCAGGTCGCCGGTCAAATCTGCCAAGGCCGGGTCGGCGCTGCGCAGGGCGGCCAGCAGATAACGACGAAAGTATTCGGGACTATCGTCCTGCTCGTCCAGGCTCAACCACGCCACGCTGTGGCCCTGGTCGAGCAGGCACTGGCGCCATTGGCTGAGCAGGGTGGTCTTGCCGAAACCGGCCGCGCCGCACACCAGTGCCAGACTGCGTTCGTGCAATAGGTCGAGTTTTTCCAGCAGGCGCGAGCGGCTCAGCAGGGTGCCGGCCGCGCGGGGCGGGCCGAGCTTGGTGCTGATCAGCGGCAAGCCATGACGGAGGCTGAACGCGCCCTGGCTGTAGGCAGGCAATGTCAGGTGATCCATGGATGGTCGTCTTGGTGTGGTCGAGTATCGATCATTATTTTTGTAGACCCTCGTTTTGCAAGGTTAATCCCCTCAAGCGGCAATTACCGCCCCCCCATCCGGGTAGTTATGGCATCGGCCAGAGCCTCTTACCGTACCGCCACGCCATCGTCGGTCGCCTGATTCAGGTCATCGACCCCCCTATAAAAAACCAGAGATGAGGGCGAGCCCATGTCGCTTAGCAAGTCAAAACTGCTTCAGGCCTATCGCAAGATGCGCGAGATTCGCGTGTTCGAGGAGCGGCTGCACCAGGAAAACACCACTGGGGATATCCCCGGCTTCATCCACTTGTACAGCGGCGAGGAAGCAATCGCCGTTGGCGTCTGCGAGAACCTGACGGACGCTGACTATATCGGCTCGACTCACCGTGGTCACGGCCACTGCATCGCCAAGGGCTGTGACCTGCACGGCATGATGGCGGAGATCTTTGGCAAGGAGTCGGGCCTGTGCCGGGGTAAGGGCGGCTCCATGCACATTGCCGACCTGAGCAAGGGCATGCTGGGCGCCAACGCCATCGTCGGCGGCGCACCGCCTCTGGCCATTGGCGCCGCACTCACGGCGAAAACCCTGGGCACGCGCAATGTGGCGGTGTCGTTCACCGGCGACGGTGGCTCCAACCAAGGCCTGGTATTTGAAGCCATGAACATGGCCGTGGTGCTCAAGTTGCCAACGGTATTCGTGTTCGAGAACAACGGTTTCGGTGAGGCCACCGGCCACGATTACGCGGTCGGTGGCCGGGATATCGCCAACCGCGCCGCCAGCTTCGGCATGCCTGCGGTGAAGGTCGACGGTACCGACTTCTTTGCCGTCTACGAAGCCGTAGCCGTCGCGGTGGAGCGGGCACGCAATGGTGAAGGCCCGAGTGCCATCGAGGCTGTTGCCCACCGCTGGCACGGGCATTTCGAAGGCGACCCGATGCTGTATCGCGCCGACGGCGAAGTGGAGCGCCTGCGCCGAGACAACGACCCGCTGCAAATTTTCAGTAAGCAAGTCGAGGGGCAAATATCCGCAGAGGAACTGCAAGCCATCGATGACGAGGTCCAGGCCCAGGTCGATGACGCGGTGGCCAAGGCTCGCATCGCCGATTACCCATCGGTGGACAACCTGCTGACCGACGTTTACGTCTCTTACTGAGGATTTGGAATATGGCAATTCGTACTTTTCGTGAAGCAGTCAAAGAAGCCCTGGCCCAGGAGATGGAACTCGATCCGCGCGTCGTGTTGATCGGGGAAGACGTTTGCGGCGGCCAGGCCGGTACCGCCGAGGTCGGCAGCAAGGGCGAAGCCTTCGGTGGCGTGCTGGGGGTGACCAAAGGCTTGTGGACCCAGTTCGGCTCGTCCCGGGTGATCGACACACCGATCACCGAGTCGGCGATCGTCGGCATGGCCGCAGGCGCAGCGGTGACCGGTCTGCGGCCGGTGGCCGAGTTGATGTTCATGGATTTCTTCGGCGTGTGCCACGACATGCTCTACAACCAGGCGGCGAAGTTCCGTTACATGTTCGGCGGCAAGGCCAAGGCCCCGCTGGTGATTCGCGGCATGATTGGCGCCGGGTTCTCCGCGGCCGCCCAGCACTCGCAGTCGCCCTACAACATCTTCGCGACCACCCCGGGCCTCAAGGTGGTGGTGCCGTCCAGCCCTTACGACGTCAAAGGCCTGCTGATCCAGGCGATCCGCGATGACGACCCGGTGGTGTTCTGTGAACACAAGATCCTCTACGACATCAAGGGCGAAGTGCCCGAGCACGCCTACACCATCCCTTTTGGCGTCGCCAACTACACCCGTGAAGGCACCGACGTCACCATCATTGCCCTGGCAGCCATGGTGCACAAAGCCAATGAGGTGGCGGACAAACTGGCGGCTGAAGGGATCTCTGTGGAGGTAGTGGACCCGCGCACCGTGTCGCCGTTGGACGAAGAGGGCATTCTTGAATCCGTGGCCTCTACCGGGCGCGTGGTGATTGTCGACGAGTCGGCCGCGCGCATCGGCTTTGCCCATGACATTGCCGCGCTGATCGTGTCCCAGGCGTTTTACCACCTCAAGGCGCCGATCATCATGGTCACGCCGCCGCACACCCCGGTTCCGTTCTCACCGGTGCTGGAGCAAGCGTGGATCCCTAGCGTACAACGCATCGAAGCCGCCGTTCGCAAAGTGATGGAGGGCTGACCATGAGTGATATCCGCGCAATCGAAGTGCCCAAATGGGGACTGTCGATGGAAGAGGGCACGCTGACTGACTGGCTGATCGAGGAAGGCGACAGCTTCGCCGCGCAGCAGGAAGTCTGCGAGATTGAAACCAGCAAGATTTCCAACGTGATGCAGGCGCCTTTTGCCGGTGTGTTGCGGCGCAAAGTGGCGCAACCGGGGCAAACCATTCCCGTGGGCGGTGTGCTGGGGATTGTCGCCGACGCTTCGGTCAGCGATGCCGAGATCGATGCGTATCTGGCGCAGCGTGGCGTCGCTGAGCCGGCGCCAGTTTCTGAATCGGTACCCGCTGAAACCACGGCACAACCGCTGGTCAAGTTGGCCGCCAGCGCGCCGGCCGCTGCGTCGCAACCGTCGGTCAAGACGCCGGGTGCCTGGCAGGTGCCACAGGCGTTGCTGGGCGCCAGTGACGAAGCGTTGTTCGCCACGCCCCATGCATTGAAACTGGCGGCGCAGCTCAATATCAACCTGAGCCGGGTGCCTGGTTCGGGCCGTGAAGGGCGCATCAGCGTGGCGGATATTGAAGCCGCAGTGCGCGCCGAGGGCGGGCAAGTCGCCAGCCGAGCGGCTGCGCAAAAAGCCAATCAGGCCGCACCTTCGCGCCTCGATGACAGCCAGGTTCTCGCCACACCGGTGGCCCGGCGTCTGGCGCAGCAGTGGGGCATCAACCTCCACGACTGCCGCGTTACAGGCACTCGCGGTCGGGTGTGCAAGGCCGATGTGCTCCAAGCCCGGGGCGCCGATGCGGTGCCACAGGCCCAGGCTGCGCCGACGGTTGATAGTCGCGAGGCGTTTGAAACCCTGCCCATGAACGGCATGCGCAAGGCCATTGCCGCGCGCCTGCAAGCCTCCAAACGTGATGCGCCGCACTTTCGCCTGCATGCGGATTTTGATCTGGAGCGCTTGCTTGCATTGCGCGCTGAGATCAACGCCTCGGTGCCGGGGGTGAAAATCTCGGTCAACGATCTGCTGATCAAGGCTTGCGCCCAGGCGCTGGTCAAGGTGCCCGACGTCAATGTGCAATACGACGACGAGCGCCAGGAAGTACGGCGTTACCGCGATGCAGACATTTCCATTGCCGTGGCGCTGCCCGGTGGCCTGATCACGCCGATCATCCGCCAGGCCAACCGCAAGAGCCTGGCCGAAGTCTCCGGGGAAATGCTCAGCCTGGCGACCAGGGCCAAGGCCGGTACCTTGAAATCCGAGGAGTTCCAGGGTGGCACCTTCAGCATCTCCAACCTGGGCATGCTCGGTGTGCGCCAGTTCGACGCGATTATCAACCCACCCCAAGGGGCAATCCTGGCCATCGGCGCCGGAGAAAAGCGCGTGGTGGCCCATGAAGGACAACCTGCGGTACGCACGCAAATGAGCGTGTCGTTGTCTTGCGACCACCGGGTTATCGACGGTGCGTTGGGGGCGACCTTCCTCAAGGAACTCAAGCGCCTGGTGGAAAACCCCACCCTGATGCTGGTCTAGGAGTTGCCATGAGCGATCAATTTGATGTGCTGATTATCGGCGGTGGCCCTGGCGGATATGTGGCGGCGATTCGTGCCGCGCAACTGGGGCTCAATACCGCCCTGGTGGAAAAACAGCACTTGGGCGGTATCTGCCTGAACTGGGGCTGCATTCCCACCAAGGCCATGCTCAAGGGCGCGGAGGTGGCCCATACCTTGCGGCACCTGGAGGCCTTTGGTTTCAGCGCCGAGAACATTCAGTTCGATATCCAGAAACTGGTGGCCCACAGCCGGGACGTGTCGAAAACGCTCACCGGTGGTATTGCCTATTTGCTCAAGAAAAACGGTGTGACGGTGGTTGACGGCCGTGCCCGCGTGACTGCCAAGGGGCGTGTCAGTGTCACCTCGGGCGAGGGTGAGCGGGCCCTTGGGGCCAAGCACATCATCCTCGCCACCGGCGCCCGGCCGCGCTCGCTGCCGGCGATAGTGCCGGACGGGCAACGCATCTGGAGCTACTTCGAGGCGCTGGTGCCGCAGACCGTACCGGCGTCCTTGCTGATTGTGGGTTCGGGAGCCATTGGCGTGGAGTTTGCCAGCCTCTACCACGACCTGGGCTGCGCCGTGACCCTGGTGGAAGTGGCGCGCCAGATCATGCCGGTCGAAGACCAGGAAGTGGCCAGCCTGGTGCAGCGCGAGTTCGAACAGCGCGGTATCCGGGTGCTGACCCAGGCCACTGTGACCGAAGTATTCAGTGAGGCCGATCAGGCGCGCTGCACCTTGCGCCTGGCCGATGGTCGCGAAGAGGTGCTGGCGGTGGAGCGTGTGCTGCTGGCCGCCGGGATTCAGGCCAACACTGAAGACCTGGGGTTGGAGGCGCTGGGGGTGGAGATTGAGCGCGGGTTTATCAAGACAGACCCCTGGTGCCGCACCAATGTCGCCGGGCTCTACGCCATCGGCGATGTCGCTGGCGCGCCGTGCCTGGCTCACAAAGCCAGCCATGAAGGGGTGTTGTGTGTCGAGAAACTGGCCGGGGTGGACGGGGTTCACCCGCTGGACAAAGCCTTTATTCCGGGGTGCACCTACGCCCGTCCGCAAGTGGCCAGCCTGGGCCTGACAGAAGCGGCGGCCAGGGCCAGCGGCAAGCACCTGAACATTGGCCGATTCGACTATCAGGCCAACGGCAAGGCCCTGGCGTTGGGCGAGGCCAAGGGGTTTGTGAAGACCATTTTCGATGCGGACAGCGGCGAGTTGCTGGGGGCACATATGGTTGGGCCGGAAGTGACCGAGCAGATCCAGGGTTTTGGCATCGCCCATAGCCTGGAGGCGACTGCCCAGGCCTTGAGCCAGGTCATCTTCGCCCACCCGACATTGAGCGAAGCTATGCACGAAGCGGTGTTGGCCGCCAGTGGCAAGGCTCTGCATCAGTAAAAGACAGCGGTTCCGGAGTGTTGGAACCGCGATTGTTCATCCGCAGAAGGAAGCAGCGATGCAACGTTTTCAGAACAAAGTCGTATTGGTCACCGGCGCCGCAGCCGGCATCGGCGAAGCCACCGCGAGGCGTTTTGCCGATGAGGGTGCGAATGTGGTGTTGGCCGACTGGAACCTTGAAAAAGCCCAAGCGGTGGCCAGCGAGCTACCAGTCGACAAGGTGCTGGCGGTGAAGGTCGACGTGTCGAGCATGGCTTCGGTACAGCAGATGATCGACGCAACCATCGAGCGTTTCGGTCGGCTGGATGTGCTGGTCAATAACGCCGGCGTACATATTCCCGGCACCACCCTTGAAACCACGGAAGCCGACTGGCGCAAGATCGCCTCGGTGAACATCGACGGGGTGATTTTCTGCTCGAAGCTGGCGTTGCCGTACCTGATTCAAAGCAAGGGCAATATTGTCAGCACCGCCTCTGTTTCTGGGTTGGGCGGCGACTGGGGCGCGGCGTTCTACTGCGCGAGCAAGGGCGCGGTAGTCAACTTCACCCGGGCCCTGGCGCTGGATCACGGCGCCCAGGGTGTGCGTGCCAACGCGGTATGCCCAAGCCTGACGCGTACGGCGATGACCTGGGATTGGGAGCAGTCTATTCGTGACAAATTCAACGAGCGCATCCCGATGCAGCGCGAGGCCTTGCCCAGCGAAGTGGCGGCAGCGATTGCGTTTTTGGCCAGCCCGGATGCGAGTTTCGTCAATGGGGTGAACTTGCCGGTGGATGGGGGCGTGACGGCGTCTGATGGGCAGCCGAAGGTGTCCTGAATCGGGCTAGGATTTGCGCCACTGCACAGCACCACGTGCTCTAAGGCACCCGGGGAGGGTGCCTGGAGTTACCTGCCATTATCGGTGTGATCTCATGTCGACCCTGCTGTACAGCGCCATCCTGCTGGCGGCTGTGGGCATGAATTTCGGCTGGTCGCTGCGCCGCGCCCGGCGCCATAGCCTCCTGGGAATTTGCTGGCGAGGACGACGAAGCAGACCAGAAAACAATTGAACAGGGCGGCCTCCTCAGAAGGAAAACCCTCGTCTGCTTTTGGCACCGTGCTACCATCGACGCCATGACTTGCAGCAACATAATGTTGCAATGAACTTCAATAATCGGCCTTTCGCTGACTCATGACCTCCCCATTCGACTCGCAATCCGACTTGCCCATGATCCTGGTAGTGGACGATGAGCTGCGTTCGCGCGAATCGTTACGCCGGGTACTCGATCAGGAATTCCAGGTGCTGCTGGCCGAGTCGGCCGGGCAAGCACGCGAACTGCTGGAACAGCATGTGGTCGCGGTGATCCTCTGCGACCAGCGCATGCCCCATGTCAGCGGTATCGAATTTCTCAAGGAAGTGCGCGAGCGCTGGCCGGGGGTGGTCCGCATCGTGCTGTCGGGCTACACCGATTCGGAAGACATCATCGCGGGCGTCAATCAGGCCGGTATCTATCAGTACCTGCTCAAGCCCTGGCTGCCTGAAAACCTGCTCAACACCGTGCGCAATGCGGTCGAGAGCCAATCGTTGCAAAACCATATGCAGCGACTGGACCTGGAACTGCGCGCCGGTACGCCAGCGCTGCGTCGCCGCAGCCGCGAAACCCTGGAGCGGGTACGCGACACCTTCGATTTCTCGCGCATCGTGCGCAGCCCCGGCGGCCCGCTGGATGCGGTCTGTGAGTTGGCCGCCCGGGTCGCCCGCTATGATTTGTCGGTGCTGCTGCTGGGCGAATCGGGCACGGGCAAAGAGTTGCTGGCCCGCGCCATCCATTACGCCAGCCCGCGTGCGAGTAATGCCTTTGTCATGGAGAACTGCGCGGCGCTGCCTGATACCTTGCTGGAGTCCGAGCTGTTCGGGCACAAGCGCGGCGCCTTCACCGGCGCGCATCAGGATCACATCGGGCTGTTCCAGCGTGCCAATGGCGGTACCTTGCTACTCGATGAAATCGGCGACACCTCGCCGGCTTTTCAGGTCAAGTTGTTGCGCGTCTTGCAAGAGGGCGAACTGCGCCCGGTCGGCGCCTCAAGCACGGTACGGGTCGATGTGCGGGTGATCGCGGCGACCCATCGCGATCTGGAGCAAGATGTCGCCACCGGACGTTTTCGCAGCGACCTTTATTACCGGCTGTCCACGGTCAGCCTGGGCTTGCCGCCGTTGCGCGAGCGCACCGCCGACCTGATGCCCATCGCCAAAAAGCTGCTCGACGATGCCCGCCTGGAACTGGACCTGCCAAACCTGCACTTCGCCGACGACGCCCTGGCGAGCCTGATCGGTTACCCATGGCCCGGTAATATTCGCGAGTTGCGCAACGAAATCTACCGCGCCGCTGCGTTGTCGGAAGGCTCGCAAATCGGTGCTCATTCGTTTTCCTGGCGCGTCATGCAGGGCCAGGGACGCAACACCAACGACATACGCCTGTCGCCCCCCACGGGTACGTTGCAAGAACAACTGGACGCTATCGAAGCGACCATACTCAAGGAATCGCTGCTGCGTCACCGCTGGAACAAAACCCATGCGGCCCGTGAACTGGGCTTGTCGCGCGTGGGCCTGCGCCAGAAATTGCGCCGTCTTGGCCTGGAGGAAGCCCGATGAACACCCCATTCCGAGTGCTGTGGCTGCAATCGGGCGGTTGCGGCGGTTGCAACATGTCCTTGCTGTGCGCCGATACCCAGGATTTTTCCGCGATGTGGCGCAGTGCGGGGATTGAGTTGCTCTGGCATCCATCGCTGTCCCTTGAAAGCGGTGATCAGGTGCTGGATATCCTGGAGGACTGCCTGCAAGGTCGTACCCGGCTCGATGCCTTGTGCATCGAAGGCTCATTGCTGCGCGGCCCGCACGGCACCGGGCGCTTTCACATGCTGGCGGGCACCGATGCGCCGATGATCGACTGGGTGCGCAAACTCGCGGCGGTGGCCGAATACACCTTGGGCATCGGCACTTGTGCTGCCTACGGAGGCATCACCGCTGCGGGCAGCAACCCGACCGACGCCTGCGGCCTGCAATTTGACGGTGAGCATCGCGGCGGCCTGCTGGGTGCCGATTATCGGTCGTTGCGCGGCTTGCCGGTGATCAACGTGGCCGGTTGCCCGACGCACCCCGGCTGGGTGACCGACACCTTGATGGCGCTGGCCGCCGGGCTGTTCGCCGAGGCCGATCTGGACGTTATCGGGCGTCCGCGTTTCTACGCTGACCAACTGGTGCATCAGGGCTGCACGCGCAATGAGTTCTACGAATACAAAGCCAGTGCGGAAAAGCCCTCGGACCTGGGCTGCATGATGGAAAACCTGGGCTGCAAAGGCACCCAGGCCCACGGCGACTGCAATACTCGCCTGTGGAATGGCGAGGGCTCGTGTACCCGTGGCGGGTTTGCCTGCATCAACTGCACCGCCCCGGGCTTCGAAGAACCGGGGCACGCGTTTCAGCGCACGCCGAAGCTGGCGGGCATTCCCATCGGTTTGCCCATCGACATGCCCAAGGCCTGGTTCGTCGCCCTGTCGGCGCTGTCCAAGTCAGCCACCCCCAAGCGCGTCAAACAGAATGCGACGTCCGATCACCCGCTGATCGCGCCGTCGGTACGCACCCCCCGCCGTTAGGAGTTTGCATGTCACGTTTGGTGGTCGGCCCATTCAATCGGGTTGAAGGCGATCTGGAAGTACAACTGGACGTGGAAGATGGTCATGTGCGTTCGGCACGGGTCAACGCCACCATGTACCGTGGCTTCGAGCAAATCCTGCTGCAACACGCACCGCTCGATGCGCTGACCTACGCGCCACGCATCTGCGGAATCTGCTCGGTGTCGCAATCGATCGCCGCCGCCCGCGCCCTGGCCGGGCTGGCCGGTGTACAGCCGCCGGACAACGGCCTGCTGGCAATCAACCTGATGGCCGCCACCGAAAACCTCGCCGATCACTTGAGCCATTTCTACCTGTTTTTCATGCCGGATTTCGTGCGCCCGGTGTACGCCGAGCGCCCTTGGTATCCAGACGCGGTGGCGCGCTTTACCCCGCTTCAGGGCAGCCAGCAGCGCCTGGCCATTTCTGCGCGCAAACGCTGGCTGGATTTGATCGGCACACTGGGCGGCAAGTGGCCGCACACCGGCTCGATCCAGCCGGGTGGCTCGACCCGCGCCATCGATGCCGCCGAGCGCCTGCGCCTGCTGACCCGCGTTCGCGAGTTCCGGCAGTTTCTGGAAAGCGAGCTGTTCGCCGCGCCGCTGGAGCGTATCAATGGTTTGAGCAGCGAAAGCGAGCTCTGGGCATGGCACGCCGAAGCGCTGGGGCAGGGCGATTTTCGCCAATTTCTGCAAATCGCCCTGGACACCGGGCTTGAGCATCTGGGGCCGGGGCCGGGGCTGTATCTTTCCTACGGGGCGTATCCGCGAGCCGATGGCTCGATGGTGTTCCCGCGCGGCCTGTGGAATGGCGTCACCCAGTGTGCACAAGCGCTGGACCTGGACGATATCCGCGAAGACAGCGCGCATGCCTGGCTCGACGACGCTGGCGGCCCGCGCCACCCGGCCGACGGGCAAACCCAGCCGTTGATGGAAAAAACCGACGCGTATACCTGGAACAAAGCCCCGCGCCTGGCCGGCGCGGTGCTGGAAACCGGCGCCATTGCACGCCAGTTGATTGCCGGCCAAGCGCTGCTGCGCGATGCCGTGGCACGCTGTTCGGCAACGGTTTATACCCGCCTGCTCGCGCGTTTGCTGGAGTTGGCGCAGGTGGTGCCGCTGATGGAAAGCTGGTTGATCGCCCTGCGCCCCGGCGAGCCGTATTACCGCGCCGCGGCATTACCCGACAAAGGCCGCGCGGTCGGCCTGACCGAAGCGGCACGTGGCGCACTGGGGCATTGGCTGGAGGTGGAGCACGGAAAAATCTCCCGCTACCAGATCATCGCCCCGACCACCTGGAACTTCTCGCCACGCGATGCCCAGGGCCAGCCCGGGGCATTGGAACAAGCCTTGCAGGGTGCTCCCGTGCTACCCGGCGAAAAAAGCCCGGTAGCGGTGCAACATATCGTTCGTTCTTTTGACCCGTGCATGGTTTGCACGGTGCATTGAAAAGGAAATCCCATGGAACGCCTGACCATTTCCCTGGACCGTGGCCTCGCTGAGGAACTGGACGCGCTGATTCGCGACCAGGGTTACCACAACCGTTCCGAGGCCATGCGCGACATTTTGCGGCGGCATATCGAACAGGCGCGCCTGGAGCAAGGCCAGGCGCCGCATTGCGTGGCCAACCTGAGCTTCGTTTACGATCACCATTCGCGCACCCTCACCGAACGGGTGATGGACCTGCAGCACGCGCATCATCACCTGACCATTGCCAGCCAGCATGTGCATCTGGATCACGACAACTGCCTGGAAAGCCTGATGCTCAAGGGCTCGTCCGATGAAGTGCGCGATTTTGCCCATCGCGTGTGCGCCGAACGCGGTGTGCGTCATGGCTCGCTGAACCTGATCCCGGTGGAGCAGGGCGCGAGCCACGAGCAGGCCCACAGTCACCTGCATCTGCACCCTAAAAGCTGACGACCATGGCCCGTAAACCGCCACCCGGCAGCCTCGACGAAGACGCCTGGATCGAAGTCATCGCGAGGATGGACGAGGTCTATTCCAAGCTGGTGCAAGACGAAATCGCCCTGGAAGAGAAGAACGTCGAACTGGAGCAGTCGCAGCAGTTCATCGCCGGGTTGCTGTCGTCGATGTCCGACGTGTTGCTGGCCTGCGACCCGCAAGGGCGCATCGAGGAGAGCAACAGCGCGCTGCGCACGCTGGTCGGCCGTGATGAACAGTCATTGTCCGGCAGCCCGGCCTATGTCTTGTTGGCTGACCCCCACAGTGAAACCCAGTTGCGCCAGACCCTCGCCAGCCTGCGCCATCCCAACGCCAGCGCCTCGCTGGAGGTCAACTTCAAGGATGTCAACGGCGCGCCGGTGCCCGTGGACGTCAGTTGCACCGTGCGTAGCACGGGCAATGGACGCTTTATCGGGCACGTGCTGGTGGGGCGACCGCTGGGCGAACTCCAGCACGCGTATCGCCAACTGCACGAGGCCCACGAGGCGCTCAAGCGCACTCAACAGCAACTGTTGCACGCGGAAAAAATGGCCTCGCTGGGGCGCCTGGTGGCTGGTGTCGCCCACGAACTGAACAACCCCATCAGCTTCGTGCTGGCCAACGCGCATGTGCTCGACAGCTATGGCAAACGCCTGCAGCAGTACCTGCAAGCGGTCCACGGCGGCGAGTCGCACGCCAGTCTTCAAGCCTTGCGCCAACAGCTACGCATCGATCCGCTGCTGAGCGATTTGCCGTCGTTGATCGAGGGCAGCATGGAAGGCGCGCAACGCACCGCCGACATCGTCAGCGCCCTGAAGCGCTTCTCGGCGGTGGATCGTGAAGCACTGGGCGAGGTCGATCTCAATGACGTCATCGAGCGCGCCATCCACTGGGTCTGCCGTGGCGTCGCGCCCGATCTGCAGGTGCATTGGCAGGCCGTTGACACACCGCCGGTGCGCGGCAATGCCGGGCAACTGCTGCAAGTGCTGATGAACCTGATGCAGAACGCCTACGATGCCGCGCAAGCGGCCAACCAGGCCTTGCCGACAGTCTGGATCGAGGTGACCCAGGAGCCGGGCTGGGTCACCCTGCGTTTACGCGACAACGGTGCGGGCATCGCAGAGAAACACCTGAGCCAGGTATTCGACCCGTTCTTCAGCACCAAGTCCGTGGGCAAAGGCACGGGCCTGGGCCTGTCGATCAGCTACGGCATCATCGAACGCTGTGGCGGTCGGATGGTGGCCGCCAATCACCCCGAGGGCGGTGCGCAGTTCACCGTGACGCTGCCCGAAGCCGGGCCCGCCTGAGCCGATAATCCGGCAGCGGCGCTGGAAGCTCATTGTCCAGTTATCGGCTCGGCTGGACAGTCACTGTCCAGCCGCCATGTTCTGCGAGCGCCCGACCACGCCTGAATGGTACTCGGCACGCAAACTGGCACAGGGTTTGTATGAGGTTTTTTCGTTTCTTCATACTTGAACCCATCTTTCTGGAGTTCGCATGCCCTTGCATCCTGTTTCACCGACTCGTGCGCCTTTGACGTTCAAACATCGCGTCCTGGCCATTTTTGCCGGCCTGGTCGCTGCCAACCTGCTGGCCTGGGCCTGGGCTTTCACGGCCTTCCATGACTATCCGCTGTTGCTCGGCACCGCCTTTCTGGCCTACAGCTTCGGCCTGCGCCATGCCGTGGATGCCGATCACATCGCCGCCATCGACAACGCCACCCGCAAGCTGATCCAGGAAGGCCGACAAACCGCGAGTGTCGGCCTGTTTTTCTCGCTCGGGCACAGCACCGTGGTAATCCTGGCTTCGCTCGGCATCGCACTGACGGCCACGGCGTTCAAAAGCGAAATCGAAGCCTTTCACGGCCTCGGCGGGCTGATTGGCACCTCGGTGTCTGCCGCCTTCCTGTTGCTGGTGGCGTTGATCAACCTGCTCATCCTGCGCTCGGTGTACCAGGCGTTTGGCCGCGTGCGGCGCGGCGAACGGATCGGCGAGCAAGAAATGAACGCGATACTCACCGGCGGTGGCCCCATCGCCCGACTGTTGCGCCCGCTGTTCCGCCTGATCAGCCGTCCCTGGCACCTGTATCCGCTGGGCCTGCTGTTCGGCCTGGGTTTTGATACCGCCACGGAAATCGGCCTGCTGGGGATCGCTGCGGTGCAAGCCTCGCAGAGCCTGCCGATCTGGTCGATTCTGGTGTTCCCGGCGCTCTTCACGGCCGGCATGGCGCTGGTCGACACCGCCGACAGCGTGATGATGACCGGTGCTTACCACTGGGCACTGGTCAACCCGGCACGCAAGCTCTATTACAACCTGACCATCACGTCCATGTCGGTGTTGGTGGCATTGCTGGTGGGCGGGGTGGAAGTGCTCGGGCTGATCGCGGCGCGCTGGGATCTGCACGGCGGTGTGTGGGATTTCATCACTGCGCTGACCGACAACTTCGGCATGATCGGCTACCTGATCGTCGGGATATTCATCCTGACCTGGGCCGTTTCCGTGTTGTTCTACCGCTTCAAGGGCTACGACCGCCTGGACGCGACGCCCGCCTGAGCCTTCTCTTCCTTTCAGCGCCTGGCGAGGTTCTCTCGCCAGCCACTTGCCAAGCCGGACACATGGTTTCCAGGCTGCATAAATAGTGGAAACAAACATTCCAGTTCGGGTTTGTTACAAGGTGTCTCAATGCGCTCGGTAAAAAAGTAAAAGTCCTTTAAAAACAGATAGATAAATTAATTAGTAAGCAATTTATCTACGCCGCGGCGAAATGGCACAGGTCTTGTACTTACCAGATAACTGAACGTCATGGGTTACCCGCATGTTTCCAGCAGCCGTCGCAATCATGCCCAGGCTGCAGCCTCAACACCCCATAGAACTGATGGCCTTTGTAGCCGACGGCATGGCGCCTGACTCACCTGGTCGGGCACAGATTTCCAACACACCGAGTGCAGCCCCCGTTGAAGCACCTTCTCGGGGAGGAGAAATAAAGTAATGGAAACGTTTTACGAGGTGATGCGCAGACAAGGCATCTCGCGCCGCAGCTTTCTCAAATTTTGTTCCTTGACCGCAACGTCGCTGGGGCTGGGCCCGGCATTCATGCCCAAAATCGCCTGGGCCATGGAGAACAAGCCACGCACGCCAGTCCTCTGGCTGCACGGCCTGGAATGCACCTGTTGCTCGGAGTCATTCATCCGCTCCGCGCATCCGCTGGCCAAGGACGTGGTGCTGTCGATGATCTCCCTGGATTACGACGACACCTTGATGGCCGCCGCCGGGCATCAGGCCGAGGCGATCCTTGACGAGGTCATGACCAAGTACAAGGGCAACTACATCCTGGCCGTCGAGGGCAACCCGCCACTGAACCAGGACGGTATGAGTTGCATCATTGGCGGCAAGCCCTTCGTCGAGCAGTTGAAGCGCGTTTCACGCGATGCCAAGGCGATCATTTCCTGGGGCTCCTGCGCCAGTTGGGGCTGCGTACAGGCCGCCAAGCCGAACCCGACCCAGGCGGTGCCGATTCACAAGGTCATCACCGACAAACCGATCATCAAAGTGCCGGGCTGCCCGCCGATCGCCGAAGTCATGACCGGGGTGATCACCTACATGCTGACCTTCGACCGCATTCCTGAGCTGGACCGTCAGGGCCGGCCGAAAATGTTCTACAGCCAGCGCATTCACGACAAGTGCTACCGCCGTCCGAACTTCGACGCCGGTCAGTTCGTCGAGTCCTGGGACGACGACGCGGCGCGCAAGGGCTACTGCCTTTACAAAGTCGGCTGCAAAGGCCCGACTACCTACAACGCCTGCTCGACCGTGCGTTGGAATGGCGGCACCAGCTTCCCGATTCAGTCCGGCCACGGCTGCATCGGTTGTTCGGAGGAAGGGTTCTGGGACAAGGGCTCGTTCTATCAGCACTTGAGCGGCATCAACCAGTTTGGCGTTGAAGCGAACGCGGACGAAATCGGCCTGGTTGCCGGCGTCACCGTCGGCGCAGCGATCACGGCCCACGCCGCCGTCACCGCCCTCAAACGCGCCAGCAACGGCAAAGCGCCCACTACCTCGCCCGACGCCCCAGCGACAAGACAGGAATAAGCACCAATGAGCACCTATTCGACTCAGGGTTTCGACCTCAACAACACAGGCCGACGTATCGTTGTCGACCCTGTGACCCGTATCGAAGGCCACATGCGCGTCGAGGTCAACCTCGATGCCAACAACGTTATCCGCAACGCCGTTTCCACCGGCACCATGTGGCGCGGCCTCGAAGTCATCCTCAAGGGCCGCGACCCACGTGACGCCTGGGCATTCGTGGAGCGCATCTGCGGCGTCTGCACCGGTTGCCACGCGCTGGCCTCGGTGCGCTCGGTAGAGGACGCGCTGGGCATTCGCATCCCGCCGAACGCGCACTTGATTCGCGAGATGATGGCCAAGACCCTGCAAGTCCATGACCACGCCGTGCATTTCTATCACCTGCACGCACTGGACTGGGTGGACGTGGTGTCTGCGCTCAAGGCTGACCCCAAGCGCACCTCGGAATTGCAGCAGACCGTTTCGCCGGCTCACCCGTTGTCTTCGCCGGGTTATTTCCGCGACGTGCAAAACCGTCTGAAGAAGTTCGTCGAAAGCGGTCAGCTCGGGCCGTTCATGAATGGCTATTGGGGCAACCCGGCTTACCAACTGCCGCCTGAAGCCAACCTGATGGCCGTGACCCATTACCTTGAAGCCCTCGACCTGCAGAAAGAGTGGGTGAAGATCCATACCATCTTCGGTGGCAAGAACCCGCACCCCAACTACCTGGTCGGCGGCGTGCCCTGCGCGATCAATATCGATGGCGACCTGGCCGCCGGTGCGCCGTTGAATATGGAACGCCTGAACTTCGTGCGGGCGCGCATCGACGAAGCGCTGACCTTCTGCCGCAACGTGTATGTGCCGGACGTGCTGGCCATTGGCACTATCTACAAGCAAAAAGGCTGGCTGCACGGCGGCGGTTTGTCGGCGACCAACGTGATGGATTACGGCACCTACGCCAAGGTCAATTACGACGACAGCACCAACCAATTGCCGGGCGGGGCGATCCTCAACGGCAACTGGGACGAAATCCTGCCTGTCGACGCGCGTGATCCCGAGCAAGTGCAAGAGTTCGTGACCCACTCCTGGTACAACTACCCGGACAACGACAAGGGCCTGCACCCGTGGGACGGCATCACCGAGCCGAACTACGAGCTGGGCGCCAAGACCAAGGGCACCCGCACCAACATCGAAGAAGTCGACGAAAGCGCCAAATATTCGTGGGTCAAATCGCCGCGCTGGCGCGGCCACGCCATGGAAGTCGGGCCGTTGGCGCGTTACATCCTGGGCTATGCCCATGCCCTCAAAGGCAACCCGCATTGCCAGCGGGTCAAGGAACAACTGGAAGGTTCGCTGCGAGCCGTCAACCTCGACTTGCCAAAAGCCCTGGGCCTGGCGGAAACCAACCTCAGTGCCAAGCAACTGTTGCCCAGCACGATCGGCCGAACGCTGACCCGCGCCCTGGAAGCCGAGTACTGCGCAGAAATGATGGTCGACGACTGGAACGAGTTGATGACCAATATCCGCAACGGCGACCGTGCCACCGCCAACGTCGAAAAATGGGACCCGTCCACCTGGCCTGCCGAAGCCAAAGGGGTCGGCATCGTTGCCGCGCCACGCGGCGCACTCGGCCACTGGATCCGGATCAAGAACGGCAAGATCGAGAACTACCAGTGCGTCGTGCCCAGCACCTGGAACGGCAGCCCGCGTGACGCCAAGGGTCAGATCGGTGCTTTCGAGGCCGCGCTGATGAACACGCCGGTGGCCGTCCCCGATCAGCCCGTGGAAATCCTGCGCACGCTGCATTCCTTCGACCCTTGCATGGCCTGCGCCACCCACGTGATGAGCGAGGATGGCGCGGAGCTGAGCACAGTCAAGGTCAGTTGATCGATTGTTCAACGCTGCATTCGGCAGGCGCCACGGCGCCTGCCCATCCAAAGGTGACGCTATGACCCAACCTACTCAAAGCCCCCTCGACGCGTCGGAATACGTGTACGAGGCCCCCGTGCGCCTGTGGCACTGGATCAATGCCGCCTGCATTGTGGTGCTGGCCATCACCGGCTACCTGATCGGTTCGCCGCTGGCGACCCAACCGGGCGAAGCCAGCGAGCATTTCGTGATGGGCTACATCCGCTTTGCGCATTTCAGCGCGGCGTACATTTTCACCATCGCCATGATCGGGCGCGCCTATTGGGCGCTGGTGGGCAATCACCACGCCCGCGAACTGTTCTCGGTGCCGCTGACCAGCAAGGTCTACTGGACCGACATGCTCGCTTGGGTGCGCTACTACCTGTTCATCGGGCCGACGCCAAAACCGATGTTCGGCCACAACCCGCTGTCGCGTTTCGCGATGTTTTTCATCTTCTTGCTGTCCTCGCTGTTCATGATCCTGACCGGCTTCGCGCTGTATGGCGAAGGCGCGCAAATGGGCTCCTGGCAGGAACGCACCTTCGGTTGGGTACTGCCGCTGCTGGGGCAATCCAACAATGTGCATGTCCTGCATCACTTGGGCATGTGGGTGATTGTGCTATTCGTCATGTTCCACATCTATGCCGCCGTGCGCGAAGAAATCAACGGGCGCCTGAGCTTGGTCGGGGCAATGATTTCCGGCTACAAGACCTTTAAAAAATGACCAGAATGGTAGAAACCGCCATGAGTCCTCTCCAACCGACACTGCCGCAGATCACTGTGCTGGGCATCGGCAATCTCCTGTGGGCCGACGAAGGCTTCGGCGTTCGTTGCGTCGAAGCCTTGCAACAGCGTTATGAGTTCGCCGACAACGTGGCGCTGATCGATGGCGGCACGCAAGGCCTGTATTTGATCCAGCATGTCCAGCAAGCCGATTACCTGCTGATTTTCGACGCCGTGGATTACAACCTCGCGCCTGGCGAACTGAAGTTCATCGCCGACGACGATGTCCCCAAATTCCTCGGCATCAAAAAGCTCAGCCTGCACCAGACCGGCTTTCAGGAGGTGCTGATGCTCGCGCAACTGACCGGCCATTACCCGACACGCGTGCTGCTGATCGGTTGCCAGCCGGAAAACATGATGGACTACGGCGGCAGCCTGCGCCCCAGCGTCAGGGCCGCCATGGAAGGCGCGCTGGATGAGGCGCTGCGCGTGCTCGAGGGTTGGGGCGCGGCACCGCACAAACGCGCTTCGCCACTCGCGGGTGAAGAGGCGGTGACCCTGCCGCACCTCGAACTGCAACGCTACGAAAACGAACGCCCGTCCGAACAGCAAGCCTGCCGGATCGGCGACGAACGCATCCTCGCCAGGCGCGCCTGATATGTGCATCGGATTGCCCATGCAAGTGATCGAGGCCGAGTTGGGCTTCGCCCGCTGCCGCGACCGCCACGGCGAAGAGCGCCGTATCGACCTGTCACTGGTCGGCCCGTGTGCGGTCGGCGACTGGCTGTTGATCTTTCTCGACGCCGCCCGTGAACGCCTCGACGCCCAACGTGCCAGCGAAATCGACTCCACCCTGCGCCTGCTCGAAGCGGCCCTGTTCGGCACGGCCCCGCAGCCCGACAGCGTGCCGGGTTTCAGCCTGCCCTCGGCCATGAACGCCGAGCAACTGGCGGCCTTGTTGGGCCACGCGTCGCCACCCCTTGCGCCTGCCGCGCTTACCCCACCTCAACCGTCAGTCAAGGACCCCACATGAGCGACTCCGCTGTTTTCATGGCGCCCATTCCCGTGACACCCGCCATCCCGGCCTTGATCAGCCGGCTGGTGGAGCAATTCGACGCGACCTGGATCGACGCCGACAACCTCGATGCCTGGCTTGCCGAAGGGGGCGACTGCCTGTTGCTGCTGTGCGGTGACCCGGTACGCCATCCCGAATGCCTGGACGTGGCCGTGGTGTTGCCGGAACTGCGCGTGGAAATCGCGCGCCGCCACCAATTGAGCCTGCGCCTGGGCGTGGTCGGTCGCGCCGATGAAGAAGCCATCGCCGCGCGCTTTGCCGTGCGCCGCTGGCCGTCGCTGGTGTGGCTGCGCGATGCGGGTTACGTCACCACCTTCAGCGGCATGCTCGACTGGGACGAATACCTGCGCCTGGCGGAAGCTGCCGTGAGCCAAAGCAACGCGCGCATTCCATTGCTTGCCGGTGCCCCGGTCAGCGCCCCCGGAGGTTGCCAATGAACCACGATGCCAATCACCGCGATGCACAAAGCCACGCCGTGGAGTTCGATCCGCTGAACTACATCCCCGTGGTGGATATCGGCCCCGGCTCGCAACCCGACGATGAGGACGTGCTCGAATACATCAGCATGCCTCAGGGCATGTATACCCATAGCATTCCGGTGCTGCCCGAACCTGAAGAGCTTGCGGCGCTGCCCGGTGCGCGGCACGCGTTGCAAGCGTTGCTGCAATGCCTGCGCGACTGCAATAACGGCCTGATCACGCAAAGCGTCGACCTCAGTGGCCTGGAAACAGGCGACCGCAAGCTGCTCGACCAATTGCTGGGCGAAGGCGAGGTCAGCGCGATCATTGCCGCGCAGCCGTCGTTGCGTATCCAGGAATCGATCTTCGCCGGCGTATGGCGCATCTACGGCCAGGGCTACGATCACGTCGAAGTGGGCGCCGCGCCTTCGCAACTGCGCGGCAATGCCCGCGCGGCGGCCCGACCGGCGGATTTCGACTTGTCGTCAACGTTGCCGCTCGGCGTCATGAACGCCCCGGCGATCCTGACCGAGGTACAAGACCGCAGCCAACACTGGCAACCCGGCGATCAGGTGCATGTCATCAACCTGACCTTGCTGCCGTTGTCCGAACAGGACATCGCCTTCCTCGACGCCTACTTGCCCGCCGGCCCGGTGCGCGCCTTGGCCCGTGGCTATGGCAATTGCCTGATCAGCGCGACCCGGATCCAGAACTGCTGGCGCATCACGTACTTCAACTCACAGGATGCGCAAATCCTCGACACCATCGAAATCACCGACCTGCCGGAAGTGATCTGCGCCGCCCCCGAAGACCTGGCCGACTCACTGGAGCGCTTCGAAGACGTTATCCAGTGGTTCGAAGGGCAGTGAGGTCACGATGAACGAAAAAACCGGCTTCGAAGGCAGCTACGGCGGCGACAACGCGCGGATCAGCGACGCCACCCGCCTGGAATGCAAAATCTGCTGGTGGGTGTATGACCCGCGCGACGGCGACCCGGTCTGGCAGATTGAGCCGGGTACGCCGTTCTCCGCATTGCCGGAGCATTGGCGTTGCCCGAATTGCGATGGCGATGCCGAGCAGTTCATGGTGATCGATGAACCTGTCTGAGCGCCAAGACGGCCCGGCGCAACAGGCACAAACCCTGTGCGCGCACTTCCAGGGCATCGCCGAGACACGCATGCGCGGGTTGCCGTTTCTCAATCAACAGCTGGCGGTCGAGGCGGTGGGCTTCAGCGCGCAAATCGCCGGGGAAAACGCGGCAACCGGGGTGCTGGGTGTTCTGATCACCCCTTGGTTCATGAACCTGATCTGGCTGCCGGAGAACCGCGGCACACTCCTGGCTCAGGGGGCGTCAGGCGAACATCAATTTGGCGGGCAGTGCCTGACCTTCATTGGCGCAGACGGCGAAGACATCGGTGGCTACGAGAGCTGTTCGCTGTTTTCACCGATGTTTGAATTTGCCGATCAGGACGCGGCCCGGCAAACCGCCGAACAGGTGCTGGCGCTGTTGCGGGACGCGCCCGAACGCGCACCCGAACGCCCGGCCATCAGCCGCCGTGGCTTGCTGTTCGGACGCGTGTCCGGGGGCGCGCAATGACCGCCATGGCAAGCTTGGCGCGGCTCGGCGGCTCATTGCGGGTGCGTCCCGGTCAGCAGCCCGCGATTGTCGGCGGGCGTCCGGCGCTGGCCGCCACCTTGTTGCGCGGCCAGCCGCCACAGACTGCCGCGCACCACTTGCCGTTGCTCTATAGCCTGTGCGGGCAAGCGCACCGCTTGACCGCAGCGTTGGCCGTCGACACCGCACTGCATGGCGAAACCCCCATCGACCCCAACACCCAGCGCATGCTGGAGGCCGAAACCCGCCGCGAGCATGTGCGGCGTATGCTGCTCGAATGGCCGCGGTTGCTGGGTAACCCGTCGGTGCGCCCCGATCTCAGCCTACTGCATGCCTGGGAACACGCCCCGCAACAGGCGATGGCCGCCTGGTTGGGCGAGTCGGTGGCGCAATGGCTTGAACGATGGGACGCTGAGCCGTTCAGCGCGCTCGATGAGTGGAGCCAGCGCAGCGATCATTGGCTGGCGCACGCCCTGGCCGATTGCCGCGAGGATGCCCACGCCCTGCAACTGCCGGTGCATGCCCTGTCACTGGCCGGCAACACCCAAGCGCTGCAGGTGGTGGCCGCCCAACTGCGAGAGGCCAGCGATTTTGCGTTGCATCCGGTGGCCTTCGGGCTACCCTGTGAGACGGGCAGTTGGACCCGCGCGCGTGAGGCCGACCCCCAACGCTACGCCAGCGTCTGGCTGCGTCTGGGCGCGCGCCTCGCCGAATTGGCGCGGCTCTCGCTGCCACAGCCCGCTGGCTTGGCACTCGGCGCATTGGCGCTGGGGCCCGACGAGGCGTTGGCCTGGAGCGAAACGTCGCGCGGCCTGTTGTTGCACCGGGTCTGTCTGGAGCGAATGAATGCCGGTGTGTTGATCCGCGACTATCAGGTCATCGCGCCGACCGAATGGAACCTTCATCCCCACGGCGCGCTGGCCCAGGGTTTGGCGACGATGTCAGCCGGCGATCCGGCCACGCGACGTCGCGCTGAGCTGTTGATCGCGGCTTTCGACCCGTGCATCGGCTTCACCCTTGAGCTTGAAGCCGTACCGAGCGAGGACATTATTCATGCATGAAGTGAGTCTGGCGGGCGGCATTCTCAGCGCCGTCGAGGCGGCGGCCAGGCGCGATCCGTTCGTGCGGGTCAGCCGCCTGCGCCTGGAGGCTGGCACGCTGGCCGGCGTTGAAATCGAGGCGCTGCGTTTCGCCCTTGAAGCACTGGCGCCCGGCACCTTGCTGGCCGGCGCGCAAATCGACATTGAACAACCGCCGGGCCAGGCCTGGTGCCTGGATTGCGCCATCAGCGTGCCGCTGATCGAGCGCGGCGCCGGCTGCCCGCAATGCGGCGGCTTTTGGCTGCAACCCACCGGCGGGACTGAATTGCGCATCCTCGACCTGCAGGTCGAGGATCATTAATCGTTTGATTTTGGAGGTACACCATGTGCGTCGTCTGCGGTTGCGGAACCGGGCATTCACACGACAAGACCGAAGCTCCGGCCACCGATAGCGATGTGCAGGTCGACGCTACCGGCGACCTGCATTACGGCGCGGGTCAGGCGCGGGTTTCAGTGCCCGGCATGAGCCAGGCCCGCACCATCCGCCTGGAGCAAGACATCCTCGGCGAAAACGACCGGCACGCCGCGCGTAACCGGGAAAACTTCACCGCCCACGGCGTACTGGCCCTCAATCTGGTGTCCAGCCCCGGTTCCGGCAAGACCACCCTGTTGTGCAGCACCCTCATGGCCCTGCGCCAGCGCCGCGCCGACTTGCCGCTGGCGGTGATCGAGGGCGATCAGCAAACCCGTCACGACGCCGAGCGCATCCGCGAAACCGGCGTACCCGCGATCCAGATCAACACCGGCAAAGGCTGCCACCTCGATGCCCGGATGATCACCGAAGCCTATAGCCGCCTGCCGCTGCACGACGCGCTGCACGCCGCCGGTCACACGCATCAGTCGTTTGTGCATAGCCACGTTGACCAGCAGCCGCACGCCCACGTACAGACTCAACAGCATCAACACAGCCATCACGCCCATGACGGCGGTGAGCCGGCCGGCATGCTGTTCATCGAGAACGTCGGCAATCTGGTCTGCCCCGCGCTCTGGGATCTGGGCGAGGCGGGCAAAGTGGCGATCCTGTCGGTGACCGAGGGCGAAGACAAACCCCTCAAGTACCCGGACATGTTCGCCGCAGCGCGCCTGATGATCCTCAACAAGATCGACCTGTTGCCGCACCTGGATTTCGACGTGCAGCGCTGCCTGGACTATGCGCGACAGGTCAACCCGCAGATCCAGATCATCCAGCTCAGCGCCCGCGACGGCACCGGGCTGGATGCCTGGCTCGACTGGTTGCTGGCCGGCGCCCCCGAGGTTGACCGCCGCGCCGCGCGCATCGCCGAGCTGGAAGCTGAACTGGCCCGCCTCAAGGCTCAGGTGGAGGCCCCGCATGCGTAGCGAAAAACTGCCTGGCGCGCAGGTCTGGCCGCCGGTGCTGGCCTGTGGCGCGTGGCTGAAGAACACCGCCTGCCTGTTGCAGGGCGATCAGGTGCTGTGGTCGCCACTCCACGGTGACTTGGGCGACCCGCAAAGCTGCCTGGACCTGGCGGCGTCGTTGGACGTTCTGTTGGCGTGCGCTGAAGTCACGCCGCAAGCCATCGCCCATGACTTGCACCCGGATTTCTATAGCTCGCAACTGGCGGTGACGCTGGCGGAAAAACTCAACGTGCCCGCCGTAGCCGTGCAGCATCACCACGCGCACATTGCCGCGCTGATGGCCGAACATGGCCTCGACGGCCCGGTACTCGGCCTGGCGCTGGACGGCGTGGGCCTTGGCAGCGATGGCGCAGCCTGGGGCGGCGAGTTGCTCTGGGTGGCCAGCGATGCCTGGCGCCGACTCGGTTATCTATTGCCACTGCCGCTGCCCGGTGGCGATGTGGCCGCCCGCGAACCCTGGCGCCTGGCCGCCGCGGCGCTGCACCTGCTGGGGCGCGACGATGAAATCCTCAGGCGGCTCGGGCCGCTGGTCGGCGAACAAAGCGCGAACACTGTCGCGCAGATGCTCGCGCGCAATCTCAACTGCCCGCCGAGCAGTGGCGCCGGCCGTTGGTTCGATGCCGCTGCGGGGATTCTCGGCATCAGCGTGCGTCAACAATTCGAGGCCGAGGCGGCCATTGCCCTGGAGCGTCTGGCCGCTGAATACCTGGCAACCCACGCCGAGCCCGTCATCGACGGCCTGTGGCATCTCCGCGCTGACGGCGTGCTCGATCTGCTCCCGCTGCTGACCCGCCTGTTCGAACTCGCCGACAGCGCACGCAGCGCAGAAGGCGCGGCGCTGTTTCACCTGACGCTGGCCGCCGCTCTCGCTGACTGGGTCGAGCACCAATCCACCACGCTGCCGGTGCTGCTCGGGGGCGGATGCTTCGCCAATCGCCTGCTCAGTGCCCGGCTCACGCAACGATTGAGCGCCAGGGGCTTAGCGGTTTTCAGCGCGCAGGCTGTGTCGTGCGGCGATGCCGGGCTGGCCCTGGGTCAAGCCTGGGTTGCCGCGCACTGGCGCGACCCGCAGCGCCAACCCGCTTTGCCATTGAAGGAATCCCAAGCATGTGCCTAGCCATTCCCGCACGCGTGATCGAATTGCGCGACGGCGATAACGCACTCGTCGACTTGGGCGGTATCCGCAAGGAAATCTCCCTGGCGCTGGTGCCGCAAGCCCAGGTCGACGACTACGTGATCGTCCACGTCGGTTACGCCCTCGGCCTGATCGACCCCGAAGAAGCCCAGCGGACCCTGGCCATGTTCGAAGAGCTGGACCGCCTGCAACCGGAAGCCCTATGAAGTACATCGATGAATACCGCGACGGCGAACTGGCACAACGCATTGCCGAGCGCATCCGCGACGAAGTCCGGCCGGAACGCCAATACCGCTTCATGGAATTCTGTGGCGGCCACACCCATGCGATATCGCGTTACGGCGTGAGCGATTTGCTGCCCGCCAATGTCCGCATGATCCACGGCCCCGGCTGCCCGGTGTGTGTCTTGCCGATTGGGCGTATCGACCTGGCGGTGAAGCTGGCGCTGGAGGACGGAGCGATCCTCTGCAGCTATGGCGACACCCTGCGCGTGCCGGCGTCCGGTGGCCTCTCGCTGCTGCGCGCCAAGGCACAAGGCGCGGATATCCGCATGATCTACTCGCCCAGCGATGCGCTGAAAATCGCCGAGGCCAACCCCGAGCGTGAAGTGGTGTTCCTGGCCATTGGCTTCGAAACCACCACGCCGCCGACCGCCCTGGTGATCCGCGACGCCGCCGCTCGCGGCCTGAAAAACTTCAGCGTGCTGTGCTGCCATGTCCTGACCCCGGCGGCCATCGAGCATATCCTTGCGGCCCCCGGGCAGGATCCGGCGGCGGTGGAACTGGACGGCTTCGTCGGCCCGGCGCATGTGAGCATCATCATTGGCTCCGAACCCTACGCCGAGTTCGCCCGCCGATACCGCAAGCCGGTGGTGATTGCCGGTTTCGAACCGCTGGACGTGATACAGGCGATTTTGATGCTGGTGCGCCAGGTCAACGGCGGGCGCGCCGAGGTCGAAAACGAATTCGTCCGCGCCGTCGGCCGCAATGGCAACAGCGCCGCCCAGACCTTGATGGACGAGGTCTTCGAACTGCGTGAGAGCTTCGAATGGCGCGGGCTTGGCGAGGTGCCGTTCAGCGCCTTGCGCATTCGCGCGAAATTCGCCGCCTTCGATGCAGAAAAACGCTTCGACCTGCATTACCGCGCCGTGGCCGATAACAAAGCCTGCGAATGCGGGCCGATCCTGCGCGGCCAGAAAAAGCCCACCGACTGCCGCCTGTTTGGCAGCGTATGCACCCCGGAAAACCCCATGGGCTCGTGCATGGTCTCCAACGAAGGCGCCTGCGCCGCTCATTACGCCTACGGGCGCTATAAAGACATCGAGGTTGTTGCAGTATGAGCGGCCGTTCCCCCGTAAAACGCGGTTATGTACGCCCCCTCAATTTTCGCGACGGCGTGGTCGATATGGGCCACGGTGCCGGCGGGCGCGCATCGGCGCAGTTGATCGAAGAGCTATTCGTCGCCGCCTTCGACAACCCGTGGTTGCGCCAGGGCAACGATGGCGCCGCCTTCAGCCCGGAACTCAAACCCGGAGAACGCATGGTCATGGCCACCGACGCACACGTGGTGTCGCCGCTGTTTTTCCCCGGTGGCGACATTGGCAGCTTGTCTGTGCATGGCACCCTCAACGACGTCGCCATGGGCGGCGCGCGGCCGCTTTATCTCTCAGCCAGCTTCATCATCGAGGAAGGCTTTGCCCTCGCTGACCTCAAGCGCATCGTTGAGTCGATGGGCCGCGCCTCCCGCGATGCCGGGGTGCCGATCATCACCGGCGACACCAAAGTCGTGGAACGCGGCAGTGGCGACGGCGTGTTCATCAGCACCACCGGCATCGGCATTATCCCCAACGGGGTCGACACGGGCGGGCATCGCGCACGTCCCGGCGATGCGATCCTGGTGTCCGGCAGCATCGGCGAACATGGTGTGGCGATCATGTCCAAGCGAGAAGGGCTGGCGTTCGAAACCGAAATCCTCTCTGACAGTGCGGCACTGCATGGTTTAGTGGCGCAGATGCTCGCGGTCGCTCCCGGCCTGCGCGTACTGCGCGACCCGACCCGAGGCGGTTTGGCGACCACGCTGAACGAAATTGCCGGTCAGTCCGGAGTCGGCATGCTGTTGGACGAAGCGGCGATTCCCGTGCAGCCGCAGGTTGAGGCCGCCTGCGAACTGTTGGGCCTGGACCCGCTGTACATCGCCAACGAGGGTAAGCTGATCGCAATCTGCGCCGAAGAAGACGCCCAGCCGCTGCTCGACTGTATGCGCCTCAACCCGTTGGGCGAACATGCGGTGCGTATCGGTACGGTCCTTGAAGACGCCCACGGTTTCGTGCAGATGCAGACCCGATTCGGCGGGCGCAGGGTGGTGGACTGGTTGTCGGGCGAACAACTGCCGAGAATCTGCTGAGCCCTTGAGACCTTGAGTCAGCAACGAATGGCGGCAACTGGAGGATGCCGCCATGCGTTGCAAGGCGTCCTGGCTAAAGAACCTTGGGTTGACCTCGAGGACAATACCTGCGATGCGTGAGAGGTTGATGGGGCGCGTCATGCCAGAGGAGGCCGTTGGTGGCCACTAACCCCCCCCCAAATTGTTTACTTCTCAAGTACGACGAGGCTCGCCCTCGGCAATTTCGCGCATCAGACTCAGGTAACGACGCGCGCCCAGCCCCAGAGGTCGGTTCTTTACCCAGATGATGTCGACCCATAACCGCATCTGACTTGGCATGTTGTCAAACACCACCTCCGTCAATGCGCCCGAAGTGATTAGCGGTTGTACCAGCGGCTGTGGAAGATAAGCCCAGCCCAATCCTTGCTGCACCAGATCCAGCGTTGCCAGATAACTGTCGCTGAGCCAAATCCGCCGCGACAGCACAACACGTGGGTCAGAGTCTGTAGGTCCTCCAGTCGCAACGATGATCTGCCGAACGTCCACCAGTTGCTCTTCACCTAAAGGGCTTTTCTTGCCGGCGGCCGCCGGATGATCTGGAGAGGCAACTGCGACTAACAACTGGCTCCCCGCTTCAAGAAACGTCTCCCGCTCGTCAAGCCCGGGTCGTTCAAATCCAAGTGCCAATTGCACACGTCCTTCATGGAGCATGCGAATCGCCTCCGGATGGGACGCGGAGCGAATCTCGATTTCAAGGGTGGGAAACTCTTTGGCGATAATGGACAGCGGACGATTCCACACGCCTGTTTGTAGCTCTGGCGCCATCGCAAGGACCAAGCGCCCCTCCAACCCCTGATGAAGCTGGAGGGCATGGGCGTCCAGCAGGTTTAACTGGCTAGCGACCTGTCTTGCCTGGGGCTCAAGTGCTTTGGCGGCTGCGGTCGGAATGGCTTTGCGGGTCGATCGGTCAAAAAGCAAGAGATCCAACTCTGCTTCAAGCTGCGACACCGCCATGTTGATAGCGGAGGGAACCCGGCCTAACTTTCGGGCTGCGGCGGAAAAGGAGCCGCTGTCCACGACCGAAAGGAAAATTTTAAGTGACTCGCTGGTAAACGCCATCGTGGTTGTCAGATTTTCTGATAATGATCGTCTTTATTTATCAGATTCATTAGCCTAATTTCCACTCCTATTACAAATTAAGTACGTGGGGAACACCATGTTAAATACCGAGTTGATGGGGCATGTGGCACTTGTCAGTGGTGCTGGAAGTGAAGCTGGCATTGGTATGGCGATCGCTCGCAGGCTAGGTGCATCCGGGGCGAAGTTGATCATCACTGCCAGCAGCAACCGCATCGCGGATCGGGTTAAAGAGCTACGCCTCGAAGGGTTTGAAGTTGAAGGCCGGCCAGCTGACCTCACCGATGAAAGCCAAGTGCGTGAATTCGGCCTGTGGGCAGAGTCAGTCTGGGGGCGGGTCGATATCCTGGTGAATAACGCCGGTATGGCCATGCAAGGAAGCCCTGAGATTTTTTCGGAATTGGCAAGTATGGAACTGCATGAATGGAATCTTTCACTGGCAAGAAACTTAACCACGGCTTTTCTTTTAACTCGGGCCGTTTTGCCCGGTATGCGGGCGCGAAGTTACGGACGCATTGTCAATATTAGTTCCACCACAGGCACCCGGGGGAGCAATCCGGGCGAGGCCGCTTATAGCGCAGCCAAGGCCGCGATGGTTGGCATGAACATGGGGCTTGCACTTGAAGTCGCCAAGCAGGGGATTACTGTAAACAGCGTGGCTCCCGGATGGATCACCACCGGCTCAACCACGCCCGTTGAAGCAGAGGCGGGGCGCTTTACCCCGATTGGACGGGCAGGCAACCCCCGCGAAGTGGCGGCGGCGGTTGCATTCCTGGCGTCGCCTGACGCCAGTTACATCACGGGTGAAGTCCTTGTGGTGGACGGCGGGAACTGTCTGGTCGAGAACAAGGCTCCTCACGCCTGACTTCAAGTTACGTCGGTTTATTCCCTGAACCTCAGATTATTCAGCGGGATAAATTAATGATCCAAATAAAGTTTCTGCGCTCACCGCAATATACCCAGGCATAGGTTAATCCGCGCTGCAAATACTGACGGCGAACACTCAAGTTGTAAGAGGTTGGCACGTTGTTTTCAGTCATTCACGAACTGAGAGGGGAGTGAGTGTGGCGATGGATTGTCTTTTTATCTCGACGGTGACGAATTTTAATTAATGTAATAATTAAAAGAGGGTTTTTATCATGTCGAAAAGTGGAATTAGTGAATCAGCGATTGCTGCTTTTACCGCCTCCGAACGTGCCCGTTTTATACAAAACAACCCAACGTCAATGGCGCTCGCCAAGCGTGCCAAGGCTCATCTGTTCAATGGTGTTCCCATGCACTGGATGAGCGATTGGTCGATGCCTTCACCGCTCTTCGTCCAGCGTGCCAAAGGCGCACGCTTCACCGATGTTGACGATCATGAATACATTGACTTCTGCCTGGGCGACACCGGCACGATGTTTGGCCATTCACCGGACCCTATTGCCCGCGCCATCGCCGAGCAGGCAAATAATGGCTTGACCACCATGCTGCCTGGCGAAGACGCGGTGGTCTGCGGCGAGTTGCTGGCTCAGCGATTCGAGCTGCCTTATTGGCAGGTGACCGCCAATGCGACGGACGCCAATCGTTATGTGTTGCGCTGGGCGCGCGCGATCACCAAACGTAATGTCTTGCTGGTGTTCGACGGCTGTTATCACGGCACCGTAGATGACGTGATGGTGCGCTACCGCGACGGCAAAACAGTGCACCGTGCCGGCCTTGTGGGCCAAGCCTACGACTTGACCCAATACAGTCGATCCATCCCCTTCAACGACGTCGACGCGCTTGAGGCGGCGTTAGCCCAGGGCGATGTGTGCGCGCTGATGTGCGAGCCGGCGATGACGAACATAGGCATGGTCCTGCCCGATCCGGGGTTCATGCAAAAGTGCCGAGAGTTGACCCTTAAATATGGCAGCCTGTTGGTCATTGATGAGACCCACACTATTTCCACCGGCATCGGTGGATGCACTCGCCAGTGGGATTTGAAACCCGACTTTTTCGTGGTGGGTAAACCCATCGCAGGTGGCGTGCCATGCGCGGTGTTTGGCATTAGCGAGCAAGTCGCCTTGGCCATGCGCGACGCGCAGAAGGCCGTCAGCGAAGAGAGTGGCGGGCATGGCCACAGTGGGATGGGAACGACGCTGTCCGCCAACGCCCTGGCGATGCATTGCATGCGAGTCAGTCTTGAAGAGGTCATGACAGCGTCTGCGTACCAGCACATGCTGCCCCTGGCCTCAAGACTCGCCCAGGGATTTCGAGCGTTGTTCAAGCGCCACCAACTGAACTGGTCTGTCACAGAGTTAGGGGCTCGTTGTGAGTTTCAATTCTGTGCCACGTCGCCCAGAACAGGCGCGCAAGCCGAAGCGGCTTTTCATGACAGCCTTCAAATGGCTCTGCACCTTTATCTAATCAACCGCGGCATCCTGATCACGCCTTTTCACAACATGACCCTGTGCTGTCCGCAGACAAGTCAGGCGGATATCGACAGGCTGATCGGTGAGTTGGATAGCGCGCTGACCACGCTGCTTGCCCTACCTGGCGCTCGCGTCACCCCTTCATGACTGGACGTCTGAAGCCCCACTTTTCTCACATACTGCCAAGTCGCTTGAATGAGCGCTGAGAGGTTTGACATGCAATTTGCTGATAAAAAAGAGGCTCAGGATTATCTGGCCGCCCACCCTGAAGTGCTGAGCATCGAGTTGTTTCTTATCGACGCCAATGGTGTTCCACGGGGCAAACTGTTGCATCGCGACGAACTGCTGGCGATCTACGAAAATGGTCGGCCGCTGCCAAGCTCGATTCTCGCCTTGACCGTGCAGGGTGAAGACGTAGACGAGACTGGCCTGGTCTGGGACGTCGCTGATGCTGATTGCTGGACTTACCCCCTGCCGGGAAGCCTGACCTTGCAACCCTGGCGTACCAACCCAACAGGCCAAGTGCAGGTGAGCATGCACCCGACCCAAGGTATTCCCGCCGCACCGGCCGACCCGCGCCATGTCCTGGTGAACACCATCGAGCGGTTGAAAGCCGATGGACTCCATCCGGTCATGGCCGTTGAGTTGGAGTTTTACCTGCTGGACCAACAACGCGACGTCAACGGTCGGCCGCAGCCAGCGTTGCAGACCAATGGCGTACGCCCTCATGCGCCACAGGTGTATGGCGTATACGAACTGGAACAGCTTCAACCTTTTCTTGATGACCTCTACGCAGCTTGCGCGCTGCAAGGGCTGCCGGTACGCACGGCGATCTCCGAGTACGCTCCGGGCCAGCTCGAGTTGACGCTGGAGCATCGTTTCGACGCACTCCAAGCCATTGATGAAGGTGTACGTTACAAACGCCTGGTCAAAGGCGTGGCCAACCAACATGGGCTGCAAGCGTGCTTCATGGCCAAGCCATTCAGCGATCAGGCCGGTAGCGGTATGCATTTGCACGTCAGCCTGGCCGACGAGCAGGGGCACAACCTGTATGCGAGCGAAGACCCACAGGGTACGCCGCTGTTGCGGCACTCCATCGGTGGGATGATGGAGACCTTGTTTGACTCGCTGGCGATATTTTGCCCGCATGCCAATTCATATCGACGCTTCCAGACCGGCAGTTACGCGCCGCTGGCCAAAAGCTGGGGCGTCAACAATCGTACTGTGTCGTTCCGCGTACCCGGCGGCCCCGCGATAAGTCGGCACATCGAACACCGTATTTGCGGTGCCGATGCCAACCCCTATCTCGCTGCCGCCGCAGTACTGGCGGGCATTCACCACGGCATCACTCATCAAAGCGATCCTGGCGCGGCGATTGTGGGCAATGGCTATGAACAGGCGACCGATTTTCTACCCACCGACTGGCTTACAGCGTTGCAGGCACTGCAACGTTCAACGTGGGCACGTGAGGTGCTGGGGGCTGAATTCCTGAAGGTGTTCCTGGCGATCAAGTGGCGCGAGTTCCGTACATTCAATGCCGAAGTCGGGGAGCAGGACTGGCGCTGGTACCTCACTCACGCATGAGTGTTGGCGGCTGGCTGCCTTGAAATGCGAACTGGTCGATCTCAACGGCTATCCGGGTCGCCAAAAAACATTTTGACTGGGCTCTAGCTCGGCGGTTTTAGCCTGAAATAAACGAATTGTGCCCCCAGTTTTGCCCCCATTCGCACCGTGTGTGCCAGCGATCGCGAATGGCGAATTCTGACACGGAACTGGGTGGCGGTCGCTGGTATTCAGTGCGCCTCCGTATACTGATTGAGCAACCCAAATGTGGCAAATCCGTGGTCGTTCGGAATAGGATATGGGTAATGAGTCGATATCCTTAAGTGGAGTTGTCGGGTCTGTCTCTCTGCACCTATCCTGAAATTGACTCGCGAGATGCTCGTGCTCTGCGTGATGTTGCGAGGGCTCTGGTCGCTAGGGGCATCGATCCGCGTGTCCATCGACAGCTGGAGCGTAATGCTAGGCGCCTGGTCACGGAAAACGCCTAAGAAGCGGTTGTTCTGCATTGAAAGTGGTACGCAAAGTTGAACATAGTGTTTCTGGTCGTGGGTCTCGATAGCCCGGTTGGACCCAGAACCTCCCGCTTCAATTGGCCGCCAAGTCGGCTGACAACGAGGGTGCTCAGGTTGAGATATAGAGGTGGCGCCTTACCTTCGCTATTCCTGGCCAGTTAAGCCGTTGGGCCAGGTCGCTGATCAGTCGTTAGGCAAGTGCAACTGCACTTCCATGGCGTCATGAAGGAGTCTGACGACCTCGATCACGTCGTCGTTTGCCACACGATAGAACACGATATGGCGTGGGCTTTTGACCGTTCCATGGGTTTGTTTGGCCTGCTGGCGTGAATAGATAAGGTGATAGCTGCGAAGGCCCGGTGCAAGCTCATCGCGGTCGTGGCTGCCAATGCGATAAGGCGTGTCGGCAAGCGCTTGCAGCGCCGCGAGGATCAGCGCCTGGTAGCGCTGACGTGCTTGATCACCGAACTGCGTCTGGGAGAGCCTGAGGATGTCGACAATGTCGGCGCGCGCCGGGTTGGAAATCCGATACTGCGGCATGCTCAGTGTTTCTCTCTCGCGGGGAGGGTGGCCTCCAGGCTCAAGCCCTCGAGGTAGGGCTCCAGATCCCCTTCGTTCACCTGAGTAAAGCGCCCGTGCTCAAGATCCATGATGCCGATCGAGTTCGCCTGACGCAGGGCCTCAATTTTGGCGGTGTCTTCGGCGATACGTTGTTCCAATAGCCGCAAACCTTCTCGCATCACTTCGCTGGCATTCTGATAACGGCCGGACTGTACCAGGTCCTGGATGACCTGTTCCTGGTGAGGGGTGAGCACAACGTTTCGCGTCGCCATAATGAGCTCCAGCTCTGGGCAAATAGGTTCTTTCGGCCATTGGCATATTATGCCATTTTACCTAGAGGCATATAGTTTGGGATGTGTATCTGACGAACTGTGTTGTACGGGGTCATCCTTCGTGCCGAACAGCGCGTTCTGGCTCCGGACTGCAAGCGCACAAAGTCCAAAAAAGGCTGCCGCAGGCGGGACGCCAGGGGCCGCTTGATTAGTGCGGGCCTTCGGCCCTCAGCTTAGCCAAGCCCTATTTGATGTCTCCGGCGTTCTCGCCGATCGTGTGAAGCGCGCCGCGGACATTGTCGCCAGTGTCCGTCGCACCCTGGCGCTCAGCCGAAGCTGCATTTCCTCCCATACAGTTTCATGTTCCCAGCGTCGAACTCGTCGTTCTGTGCGCGGAGTACACTGCGATTTCAACGCGCAGCCTTGGCATTTCGAACTCCAATAACGATTCAGCTTCAGGCCTTTTTCAACGTAGGAGTAGCGCCAGATCAGCGCCTCGCCAGTTGGACAAATGTATTCGTTTTTTGCCGCGTCATAGATGAAGGCATCGTTATTGAAACGCCCGTCGGCCTTGGCTCCAGAGGTCCGGGTGAGCGACTGACCACCACCGTTTGCCTGCTGCGCAGATGGGCATTGCCTGACTGTGCGACTTGTCGGTGGCTAATGTTTACTTTAACCAGGTACTGCTGCCGGTGTGTGCCGGTGCCTTGCACGTTGATACCGGGCAAACCAGCTGGTTTGCCACGGCATCGCTGATGGACTATGAGTACAGTCACTTATCCCGTTGTAGGGCGTTCACCTGCAGCATCTTCCTCAAGGAAAGAGAATCAACACAGTCACGTCAGGACCTGTATCGAATATCTTGGCGTAGACCTGTTTTATCGTGCTGTTGTAGTAGTAAGCATTGACGTTGGACTGCGCCAGGGTTTCCGGGCTCCCCGCGTTGCCTAATGATTCGCCGTCAACCGTCACTGACTGAGGCGCTTCGGCTCCGAGTAAAGATACGTAGTAAAACGTTTCTGAAGGGATGTAGTTGTCGAACACGCGCTGGATACGGATGTTTTGACCATTGGAAATGCCGCTATGACTGATTTCGGTCAACCGGTAGCTGTTATTGCTGGCGTATTGGGTGGTGTAACCGTCATCGAGATAGAGTTTGTAAGTTGAATCCTGGCCCGGGTAGATATTGAAAGTCAGCGGGTTGCTTTCCAGTTGCCCTACCCACTGTTCCAACTGACGCATGGGAAGGATCGCTCCGGCGCGTATATAGATAGGCACCTGATCCAGCCCCGCATAATAGGCGGTCACCAGTGTTCCTCCTTCAACTGGCGCCCCTAGAGGGAAATCATCATCCACGAATGCGTACCACTCGGAGCCGCTGGGCAGGTAGATATCGCGGACTGGCGGGGTGGGCGGACGGGCTGTTTCGTGCGATTCGATGATCGGGGCCACGAGGATATTGCTACCGACAAAAAACTGGTCGTCCAGATGGTCATAGACGCCGGGGTCCTGCGCTTCAAGGAACAACGCACGGGCAATCGGCATGCCCGTCTGCGTTGATTCGTAGAGTGCGTCATAGTAAATCTGCAACATCCTGTAGCGCAGCTCTATGTATTTCCGGCAATTGCTGGGCACAGGCTCTGCGTATTTGAACGGTTCTTGAAACTGCTTGGCATAGCCATCGTAGTGATTGCGGTACCAAGGCAAAAAGGAACCCAGCTGCATCCAGCGGGTGAACAGTTCGTAATTAGTGATTTGGCCTTCGCCTACGCTGCCGTCGCCAGGGCCAAACCCGCCAATGTCGCAACCCGAAATGGGGATTCCAGACAGCCCCAGGTTCAGTACCTGTGGCAGATTGATCCTTAGGAAGTCCCAGCTTGAGGCTGAGTCACCGGTCCACAGCGCCGCGTAGCGCTGCAACCCCGCATAACCGCCACGCGCGATGATGAAATTTCGTTGCTGGGGGCGCAACTGGCCAAGCCCGTTGTAGGTGGCTTCACTCAACAAAAGACCGTAGGCGTTATGGACTTCAGCGTGCGGTACCTGGCTGCCGAAGCTTGTCACCATCAAGTCCAGTGGTGCTGTTTTCCAAGGGGACAGCACCCTGATTTCCTCGGGAGGAGGGGCTTCTCCATACGGTGGGTTGGAATCCACGATGTCGTTCGCGGCTTGCTGCATCTGCGGAGTGTCGTAATAGGCATAGATCGCCGGATCGGTCATGTCCTGCCAAATCATCTCCAAACCGGCAGACAGCAGATATTGATACTGCTGTCCCCACCACGTTTGGACTTCGGGGCGGCCAAGGTCGGGGTAGTAACCACCGGAACCCAATTGAGTGTGTCCTTGGTCGTCCGGTTCCAAGGGCGGATATTTGTAAGGGTTGGTGCCATAGTTCACGCCGTAGTTTTCCTCCCCGAGGAACAGCGAGCCATCGGTTGGCAAGCCGACCCGCGTATTGGTCAGAAAGAAACCTCGCGCGATGCCTTCGTCAAGCGTCGGGTAGGGGACCGTATTCCCGGTCTCATCGCAGGGGTTATTGGTGATCATCCCGGTAATATTGGTACTGCACTTAAAACCGTTGGCCTTGAGGCTTGAGAACATTGCGTCGAGATCGGCGAACTTGATATTGCTGTTGGTGAATGTTCGATAGTTATTTTGCAAATCGATATCAATGTGCAGACCATCGATGGGGATGTTGGCTTCGCGGTAGGCGGCGGCAGCTTCGATCAATTTGGCCTTGTCGTAATACCCATAGCAACCTTGGTGGTAACCCAGTACGTACTTGGGAGCAAACGTCGGTCGCCCTGTCAGTTGTGTGTACTGATCAACGACCTCGGACGCCTGGTTCCCGAGCATGAAGTAGTAGTCGAGCTCCCCATACAGCGCGCCGAAATAGTACATGCCGTCCATGTTGGAATAGTCGTTGGCGCCGATGTTGAAGTAGGACTGGGAAGGGTTGTCGAAGAACAGCCCGTAGCTATAAACCGGGCCAGCATTGACGCCCTGTGGGGCAGGGTTGTTCTCGATCAGCAAAGGCACTGAGCAGTAAAGAGCTTCGCTTGGGTTGAGCGGTCCGGACTGCTCGCCCGCCGGTAATGGGCCTGACATGTACTCGAAATTATCGAAGTTGAATTGCGTGAGGGTGAACCCGTTTTTTGCCAGTTGGGCGCCGGCTTTTTCGCCAAACCCAAAGTAGTAGGCATTTGCCGGTGTTTGCTTGAAGTTGGCAATGACTTCATGGCCTGGCAGAAAGACCAGATTGTAGTACTGGTTGTCATCCATCGTATCGCCATGAATCAACTGCAACCCATTGCCCGTATCGCGGAACACTTGCAATGCATAGGGTTGCAAGTTGATACGCAACTGAATCGTGCCGGTATCGATGAGTAAAAGATCGTGCGTTTTTTGTAGGATGTTGAGTGTCACTGGGCCGAGGTCACGATTAATCACGGCATAGGAGTTGTCCTGGTCGTAGCTTGCGTTCGCAGCTGGGTTGAAGCGGACGCGAAAGCAACTGGGCGACAAAATGGATACCTGCAGGCTGACATTGTTGTTTTGCGCTGTCAGCTGGAAGGTGTTGCCGGTCTGTGTGACGGCCGCAACGTTCCCGAAGGGCGTCCAGTGGCCGAGGTTGGGGGTGAAGTTGTCAGTCGTCACAAACTGATACGAGCCAGCCGGGTCCGCTTTAAGAAAGTCAGTGGCGCCATTGGCAATCAGGTATGCGTTTTGAGAAAGGGGACGACTCATGATGAAGTTCCTCCGTGAAGGGTGCCGAGTGTGAGAGTGAAGTGCACGATCCCGGGAAGTGGCTTGAAAGCCACGCTTTCGCAATCGTGCACAGGCCTCTCAGGGGGTCGGTTTTGCGTCCGTGGCGGGTTTGCTGACAGAACGGAAGTGCGCCAGCTGTTGAAACATCCAACTGAAGTCAGAGGTATTTGGGCCGCTGAAATTAGCCGTTTTGATTCCGCTTGGACTGATCGTATAGGCGCTCGCGATACCCGCCGAATAATGGCACCCCATACAGCTCTCGGTACCAAAGACCTTGTCGGAAACAGCAGGAGACCCTTCCTCCTGCGTTCCTACAGGCTGATTGCCCAGCTGGAAATAGGTCTCCATGATCGAGTTGGCCAGATAGACCGGCGTCGGTTTCCCACCCGATTTGTTGTCGATACTCGCCGGCAACGTATCAGGCCCCGGCGTGGTAGGAGGCGCGCCAGGATCTGTCGGCCATTGGGTGTTGATCAACTCGTAGTATTGCCAGACGGAGCCCATGTCGTGCAGCAGCGCTTGCGCTTGCCGATTGAGCTGCTGGGTGGCGGGGGGGATTGGGATCACGCGGGTCACTTGTGTACGCAATTGGCCGGTTGCGGTGTCCTTGGTGGGTGGGTAGGTGTTGACTAGACAGGTTTCACAGTCAGGGTTGTTGAACGACGCTCGGAGATGTCGCTGCTCGCCATTTACCTGGACAGTCTCAAGGGAATTGACCTGGAGGTTGTCGACATGTTCGAACGTTGACCACGTCCATTGCGGGGACGTGCCGGTCTTGTGAGCGATGTGCATTCCAACCAGACCGACCTTCACATCATGCCAGCCCTTACCATCGCTGTTGAGAACTGCAGCATCGGCGGTGAAAAAGCGTTGCGGGATGTCGCCGGCGGCCTCATCGAGCACACGCCATGCCAGCTTTAGCTCGACGGCCCCTGGCTGCTCAGGGTGATCAAACAATCCAGCAGGCATATTCAAGGCATTGTGCGTGCTGGCGAAGGCTATTTGCCCATCCAGATTGTAGAGCTCATTTTTTACGATGTACTGGGTTTCGACGTCGTTTATCAGGATTTCATAGTAGGCGAGACTACCGTGCTGATCCCATAGTGGATGGGTAAAGGCCTGCTCCGTCTCATTCAGGACTGTCAGCGCCTTGGTCGCACTGACTATCGACAGTACGCGTTTTGCCCGATCAGTAGTGGTCAAAGGTCCCAGGGCAACGCCATGGCGAGACGTTACGGCCATGCGCTGCGGTCGCGCCGCCAGCGTTTGCGCCAAGGTGGGCGGCTGACCATGCTCGCCAAAGATCTCGAATGACTCGTGCCAGCGTGTCCATGCAGGTGGCCCGAATGCCACGTCGGTAATTCGCTCAGCTGGCTTGCCTTGTTCTCCTGTCGGCCAATTGAGTGCCAGGAATTGCTGCCAGGAGTAAATATCGAACACCCGTTGTACCTGTGCAAACTCACCCTTTTTGGTCAATGCACCAATCATTGCGGGATTAACGTCTGAGGGTAGAACCGGGCTGAGGGGAGATGGCAGGTTGGGAGAAAAAGCGGGTTCATCCTGTGCGGCTGCGTGGCTTCCAACCAATAGCAGTCCTGCGAAAGCCAACCCTGCAGCGCGGCGTCGAACGGACGACGAGCAGGGCGGATTGATTAACGTTTTCCGAAAGGTATTGCTAGAGCGACCAACACTTTCCATAAGTCATATCCTTGACTGAGTGTGCCGAGAAAAGTGGAGCACCATGAAACTAGCTCCAGCAGTCCAGCTGCTGTGCTTTGACTTCCGGACGGTTATGGGGCTCAGGCGGACCGTATTCGGATGCTTCAGGTCAGTTTTTTATTGTGAGGGGGCTAGCTCGGTGTAGCAGTGGACTGCAAGGGCGTCAAATACGTTGATACGTATACGTCTGCATCCAGCCAGTCTTGGCCTAGACTCCACTTTGATCGAAACATTGGATGACTATGTCGCGCGGTGGTATGCGCGGTGAGAATACAAACGCATAGCCCATGTGCCCGGATACTGCTGCCAGTGGGGTCGCGGCCAAATGTGGCAGGTCTGCTCAGCACCGGCAACGCCGCCATTGCGGACGCGCCGTTCAAGTTGGAAACCTACTGAGCCACCGCAGACTTTACCCACTGCTGACGCGGCGCCGAAGGCAGTCCTCGGTTGCTGCGCCTAAGCAACCCCGTATATCCCTCGGTGCCTATCTTTAAATTGGTTTTGCTCGGACCAGAAAGTCAATTTTGGGTCGAGCGGTTGAATCCACAGCCGATTGCTGCCCGTCACCACAGGTAGCGCTGGGTCGCCAACAGTGGGTTTTGTATTGGGGATGGGGGCACTTTGTCGGCGGGTACGCTTCTCGAGCTGAGCGTGCGTAATTGAGACTGTCAGGTTATTGGTATTCTCCAATTGGATATGAGCAGAACCCAATAGCGTTGCCTGGAATCACTGACTCTTTGTTCTTGAAGCATCCTGAAAATAAGTCCAGAATCAAGTCCTTTCCTGATTCAGGAATGAAATAAACCCCTTAGATTTCAATGAGTAGGACACCAGATACGAGTCTCGTTTCCCGCTCCAAACATAGCGCCGCAGAGTTCCACTGAATTCTGTAAGCGATTGAAATAAGGACCTTCGGGTCCTTTTTTCGTTCCGGCGGGAACCACTGAAATCCAGCACCATCCGGTGCGTTTAAGTCCAGGATTAAGTCCAGGATTCTGACGCGTACTGAATCGGTTTGTTGCTGGAGCAGTTTGCATAGCGAGATGAGCATCTAGCCCTGACTCTGTTCAGGCGCTCGCTATGGCACTCTCAGAAATGACAGTTCGGCACGCCCGAATCACCGGTAATGACTACACCCTCGGTGACAGCGTTGGTCTCACACTCAATGTGACGGCCAGCGGCGGAAAAGTCTGGCTTTTCCGTTGCTACTGGACGGGCAAGCAGAAGCGCATGTCCTTGGGTTGTTACCCGCAAACCAGCCTCAAGGAAGCACGCCCCCGACGTTTCTCTCCGTCCCTCGGAGAATCCCATGATTTATCTCACTCCCAATCGGGTCTCCCCGTGCAGCGTTTTTCAGGACACCCCGACACCCACCTCCCGCAACACCCACCCCATCTGCTCCATCACCGCAAAATGCCCCCCGTCGATCATGCGCAGGCTGAAGTCCGCGCCGCTGACCCGCTGCCAGGCCAGCAGGGATTCGTACCCCACCTGCGGATCATCGATGGCGCCAAACACCCGCACGGGAATCTCCAGCGGGCGGGGATGCGGGTGCCGATAGTCGAGGATCAACGTCAGGTCCGCCTGCAGAATCGGCACGGCGATGTCCATCATCGCCTTGTTTTCCAGAACCTCGCGCGGGGTGCCGGAGAGGTCGATGAGGTAGTCGCGCAGGGCCTGGTCGTTGAGTTCCGGCAAGCCGGCGCATGCCGGCAGCCAGTCCGGGCTCTGGCGCGATGACACCAGCAACGCCACTGGCCGCCGCTCGCTCCCGGCCAGCAAGCGGCGCGCTGTTTCGTAGGAGAGCAGGGCGCCAAGGCTGTGGCCGAACAGCACCAGGGGTTTGTCCGGAAGTGCGCGGCATTGCTCTGCGAAGCGGTCGGCCAGCGCGTCCACCGAGTGGGCGAAAGGTTCGCGCAGACGGCGGGCGCGGCCCGGCAGTTCCACCGCGTACAGTTCGCATAGCCCGGTTGCCGGTTTTTTCCACGGGAAGAAGCTCTGCGCACTGCCGCCGGCGCAGTGAAAGCAGACCAGGCTGACCGGCGCCGCGGCGTCGGCCAGCCACTGCACCAGCGTCGGGTCAGCCGGCTTCATTGAGCAGGTCCAGTTCCGCCGCCAGGTAGAGCTGGCGCATCTTGCTGCGCTGGATCTTGCCGCTGGTGGTCTTGTGGATGCTGGTGGGCTGGACGAAGACGATGCGGTTGAGGGTGATGCCGTGGTTTTCCACCACCGCGCTGCGCACTGCGGCCTTGAGCTGGCGCGGGTTGTCCTGTAGCCAACGCTTGATCTCGCGGTTGAGTTCGATGGCGGCGACGATGGTCTGGCGCTGCTGTTCGTTGTCGTGGCTGAACACCGCGCAGCTCTGCGGGCGGACGTCCTTCAGGGCTTCGATCACGGTGTGCTCGATGTCTTCCGGGTGCAGGTTGCGGCCCTCGCAAATGATCAGGTCCTTGAGGCGGCCACAGATGTAGACTTGGCGGTCCTGTTCCTCGACGAAACCGAGGTCGCCGGTGCGCAGCCAGGTCTGTTCGCTGCCATCGTCGAGCCGCGCGCGAAAACTGGCTTCCGTGGCCTCGGGATTCTGCCAGTAGCCACTGGCGATGGCCGGGCCGCGCAGCCAGATTTCACCGATGCGCCCTGCGTCGCAGCGTTGCCGTGTGGCCGGGTCGACCACCGCCACCCGCACTTCCCACGACGGCTCGCCACAGCCCACCAGGACCTGGGCCGCGGCCGGGTCGGCCGGTGCGCTGAGGCGCTGTTCCAGGGCCATGGTCAGCGGGTCGGCCAGCACCGAGCGCACCGGTTGGCCGTGGGGGCCGCCGCTGACGAACAGGGTCGCCTCGGCGAGCCCGTAGCAGGGCAGGAAGGCATTGGCGGAAAAACCGTGGGCGCCGTAGCACTCGGCGAAGCGTTGCAGGCTGGCCGGGCGGACCACGTCGGCGCCGTTGAGGGCGTGGCTCCAGTTCGACAGGTCCAGGCCTTCCAGGCGCTGGGCGTCGTAGCGTTCCACGGCGAGGTTGTAGGCGAAGTTCGGGCCGCCCGCCAGCCGCGCCTTGTAGCGGGCGATCGCCTGCAGCCAGATCAGAGGCTGCCGGACGAAAGTCGAGGGCGCAATGATCACCGTGTGGTTGCCCAGTACGATGGGCAGCAACTGGCCGAGGATCAGCCCCATGTCGTGGTGGTGCGGCTGCCAGGTGACGAAATCGCTGGTGTGATCCAGCGCCCATGAGTCGCGCATCATGCGAAGGTTGGCGCTGATGTTGGCGTGGCTGACCATTACCCCCTTGGGTGCCGAGGTGGAACCGGAGGTGTACTGCAGGAAGGCGATACGCTGCGGGTCGCTGTCGTCCGGGCGCGACCACTGCACGTCGTCGTCGCAGGTGCTGGTCGGGCTGAGCATCGCCAGGTCCGCCGCGGCGCTGCCGTCGAACGCCTGTTGCAGCGCGGCGCGCTCGCTGTCGGGCACCAGCAGCAGGCGGCTGCCGCTGTCGTCGAGGATCTTCAGGCAGCGCTCGACTCGGCGCCGGGTCGGCAGGTTGACCGGCACGGCGATGCGCCCGGCCACCAGGCAGGCGAGGAAAGTGGCGATGAATTCCAGCCCCTGCGGGAAGAACAGCGCGATGCGCTCGCCCGGCTGGCTGTGCTCGCGCAACTGGCGGGCGATGGCGCTGACGCGGCCGAGCAGTTGCCGGTAGGTCAGGCGCTGCTGTTCCTTGCCGTTGTCGTCGAGCAGGGTGAACAGCACCTTGTCCGGGTGCAGGCGCGCGCGCAGGGCCAGACTGTCGTGGATCGCCAGGCTGCCGGTGGCCGAGGCCAGTTCCTGGGGGCTCAGGCAGGTCTTGTCAAACATGCGCGGGTTCCTCGCGGTTGGCCTGGCTGGCGATCTCGGCGATGGCCGCGGCCAGTTCGCTGATGTTCGGGTGTTCGAATACCAGGGTCGGCGACAGGCGCACACCGAAGTGTTCTTCGAGGTTGCCGATCAGCCGGGTGCCGACCAGCGAGCCGACGCCCAGGGCACCCAGCGGCATATGCAGGTCGATCTCGTCTTCCGGCAGCTCGGCTTCCTTGCAGATGAAGTCGCTGATATGGGTTTGCAGGTGTTCGATCAGGCTCATGGGCTTGTCCTTGAAGGTGCGTCGGGGGCGATCGGGCACAGCAGGTCGAGCAACTGTGCCGCGGGTAAGGGGACCGTCAGGTCCGGGGCGTGTTGACGACGCCAGTGGTTGAACAGCCAGAGCGAGGCATCGCCGCGTAAGTGCGCTTCGCGCACCGTGGTTTGCATACGCGCGTGCAGGACGCGACGGCCCTCGCCGCTGTCGCCGTCGTCGCTCAGGTAGAAGGTTTGCGAGGCCTCGCTCTGTTCTTGGGCGGCGCGGTCGAGCACGTAGCCCTGGCTGCGGCTGTGCAGTTCGGGATAACGCCAGTCGGCCAGCCACTGGTGCGCCTGGCGGCCCAGTCGGGCGAGTTGCTGTTGGCGTGGCGCCGGCACTGTGGCCTCGGCGGCGAGCAGGAACACCGCGCCGGGGGCGATGAAATCCACCCCCAGTTCGAACATGGCCTGGGCGCTGGCGGCGCTGCCGATCAGGCCGCCAGCGCCGATCAGCGGGCGACGGACCTGTCGTTCGCGACGGGCCAGGGCTTCCAGCAACAGCGGCAGGCGTTGGTCGGCGGCGATCAGCAGGGCGTCGGCGTGGGCGAGGCCGGCGTCGAGGTCGCGTTGGTGTTCCATGCGCACCAGCCAGTGCACCGCCGGCCAGCGTTCGCGCAATTGCGCAGTCAGGTAGTGTGCGGCGATCTCGATGCAACCGATGCCCAGCCCGGCGACGTCGGCCAGTCGCGCCGTACCGCCGAGGCTGACGCCGAAGCGGCCGCGCAGATGCGGGTTGGCGTTGTAGCGCTCCAGGGTTTCGCGCAGGGGCTGGCCGTCCAGGTCGTGGGCGTCCAGCAGGCCCATGGCGCCATGGCGGGCGAGTTCGAGCAGCAGCGCTTCGCCGCCGAGGTTCGGGGGCAGCGCCGCCACCAGCACTGGGCGTTCGCGTACCGCGCGTGGCGGTGGCACCGACGTCTGTTCGCGGATGTCCTTGAGCATGCCGGCGAGGATCGGCGGCTGGCCGATTTCGATGAAATCTTCGACGCCCGCCGCCAGCAGGTGTTGCACCACCTGTTGCCATTGCACTGGGTGGGAAAGATGGCGGGACAGGGCGTCCACCAGCGCTTCGCGGCGGTGCGGGCGGGCGTCGATATTGGCGATCACCGGGAAGACAGGGTCACGAAACCGGTGGCTGACGCTGTGCAGGAAATCCCGGAACCCGCGTTCGGCCGACGCCATGTGCGGGGTGTGGAACGGCCCGCTGACCTTCAGCGCCAGGGCGCGGATGCCACGGCCGGCGCACAGTGTCAGCAGGTGGTCGAGGGCGGCGTGCGTGCCGCCGACGATGATCTGCCGCGGGCTGTTGATGTTGGCGATGGCCAGGCCGCCGTCCGGCAGTTCCGCCAGCAGGTGGCGGACCTGTTGCTCACCGTGACCAAGCACCGCCACCAGCCCGCCGTCCTCGACCTCGGCCATTAACCGCGCGCGCTCGGCGACGATACGCAGTCCGAGGACGAAGTCCAGCACGCCTGCGGCGGTCAGCGCGGCGTATTCACCTACGCTGTGACCCGCGGCGAACTGCGCCGTGGCGCCGTCCTCCCGCGCCGCCAGCCAGCCCAGCCAGGACACCACGTAGATGGCCGGCTGGGTGTAGCGGGTCTGGTTCAGTTGCTGGTCGGGGTCTTCCAGACACAGGCGTTCGATGGAATAGCCGAGCACCCGGTCGGCCTCGGCTACCTGCGCCGCAAAGCGTGGGAACAGCTCAGCGCCCATGCCCTTGCGCTGGCTCCCCTGGCCCTGGAACAGCCAGGCGTTCATGCGTTCACCCGGTTCAGGGCCAGCGGGATGGCACGCATGACCAGGCCCTCCAGGTGCAGGGCGCAGCGGCCATCGGCATTGCTCAGGCTGACGGCCAGTTCGTCACCCTGGCGGACGATGCCCAGGTGCCGGGCGCCGGGCAGCGCCTCGGGGTCGAGAGACAGTTGGCGGATGCTGAACGGCAGGCACGGCGTCGGAGCCTGGCCGAGCAATGCCGGCGCGACGCACAGGCTGGCCAGCAGCGCCGCCCAGAACGACAGGTCATCCACGCCCTGGCAGCCGAGGGCGAGGCTGGCGTGCAGGCTGTTCGGCGTGCTGCGCAGGTCTTGCAGGGCGCGGCCGAGGGCGCTGTAGCACAAGCCCTGTTCGGCGAGGCTGGCATACAACGCCTTGGCCGCCAGGGTGGTGGTGCCGGCGTGAGGTTGCAGGGCGGCGGGCATCGGCGCGGGTTCACCGCGTTCCACGTGCAGCAGCACCTGCTCGCCCTGGCTGACCTGCCAGTGCGGCTCGACCGGGGTAAAGCGCAGCGCCTCGGCGCTTTCCAGTTCCCGCGGCGGGCCGAAGCGCAGGTCGCACCAGGCCAGCGGCTCAACAGGGTTCTGCCGAAGCGCCTGGGTGATCAGTCCGGCCAGCGCCATGACCGAGCCGGGCAGGGCGGCAGCGTTTTCCCAGAGGTCGAGCCAGGCCTGCGCGGAGCTCGGGGCGGTACGTTTGGTGGCGGTGAGTACCGGGGTGTACCAGACCCGCTCCAGGCACCAGGGATAAGCCGGCAACGGGATCTTGCCGGGGCGTGGCCGTTCGCCGTAGACGCTGGCCCAGTCCGGGCTGGGCACCTTGCTGCTGGCCCAATGCGCGGCCCATTGCGTCAGTTGCCCAGCGTCTTTCGGCGCGGCGACCGCTTCTGCGCTGCCGCTGCACATAAGTCCGTCGTGCTGACCCTCGAGGAAGTCGCGCAGGCGCTGGAATAACTGTTCGCGGCTGTCGGCGACGAAGGCGAGGCGTTTGGACATGGCGTCGCGGCCGTCCAGCAGGGTGCGGGCGATACTGGCGAGGCTGGCTTCGGCCAGGTTCGCGGCGGGCAGGGCGGCGAAGGTGTCCAGGCGCGGTTCGGCGGTCGCTTGGGGCTGGGCTTCGGCGGCCAGCCGCTGCGCCACGTCTTCAAGGCTGACCGCGCCGCGCCAGGCGTCGATCGGCACGTCCAGTTGCAGGGCGTCGAGCACTTGCTCCAGGCAGCCGACGAAGTAGCCGGCGTCGACATTCAAGGTCGCCAGCCGGGTCGGCGCAGTGTTGTTCGCCGGCATCAGCCCGAGCAGGTCGCGCAGGCGTTCGAGCAGGGCCTGGCGCAGCGCCCCGTTGCCGGGTGCACCGGTCTCGCCGAAGGCGTCGAGCAACTGGCGGGCGCGGGCGCGCAGGCCGGCGTCGTCCTTGGCCGACAGCAGGATCAGGCACGGCTGGGCGTTGGCATCTTCCACGATGGGCGCGGCGGCGGCGCGCAATACCACATGGGCATTGACCCCGCCAAAGCCGAAGGCGCTGACGCCCGCCAGCAGCGGTTCGCCCGGGTTTTCCGTCAGCGCGGTTGTGCCGCTGGCGAGCTGGAAGGGGCTGTCGTCCAGATTGATCTGCGGGTTGAGCTGGCGGTGATGGAGGTTGCCGACCTGTTGCCGATGGTGCAGGCACAGCAGGCTCTTGATCACCGAGGCGATCCCGGCGGCGGCTTCCAGATGACCGATCTGGCTTTTCAGCGCGCCCAGCACGATCGGCGCACCGTCGCCCGCAGGCACGGCTTTTTTCAGCGCGTTGATCTCGATCGGATCGCCCAGCGGCGTGCCGGTGCCGTGGGTTTCGATCAGCCGCGCCTGGCGTGGCGAATGACCGGCTTGCGCCCAGGCCTGCTGGATGACTTCGCTCTGCGCCCAGGGGTTGGGCGCGGTAAAGCTGTGGGCCCGTCCGCCGTGGTTCTGCGCGCTGCCGAGCACCTCGCCGTAGACGTAGTCGCCATTGGCCCGGGCGACGTCCAGCGAAGTGAGCACCAGCGCGGCGACGCCTTCGCCGCGCACGTAGCCATCGGCGTCGGCGGAGAAGGTCTGGCAATGCCCAGCATGGCTTAGCATCCCGGCCTTGGCGAAGGCGATGAACAGTTCCGGGCCGAGCAGCAGGTTGACGCCGCCGACGATCGCCACGTCGCACTCGCCGCCCCGCAGTGCCTGGCTGGCACGGTGCAGCGCCACCAGCGAGCTGGAGCAGGCGGTGTCGATGCTTTCGCTGGGGCCGTGCAGGTCCAGGCAGTACGACACCCGGTTGGCGATGGCGGTCAGGGCGATGCCGGTGCCGCGCCAGGCGTCACTGGGTACGCCGTCGCGGCGCATCAGCGTCGGGTAGTCGGCGTGGCCGACCCCGACGAACACCCCGACCCGCCGCTTCGCCAGGTGCGCCGGCGCGTAGCCGGCGTCTTCCAGCGCGGCCCAGGCGCATTGTAGGAACAGCCGCTGTTGCGGGTCCATGCTCTGTGCTTCGCGGGGCAGGATGCCGAAGAAGCGCCCGTCGAAGCGGTCGACATGCTCGATGAAACCGCCGCGCTGACAATAGCTGGTGTCTTCGCCGGCATTCAGTTCGCTGTCGTAGTCGCGCCAGTTCCAGCGCTCGGCCGGCACCTGGCGCACGGCATCGCCGCCGTCGCGCAGTAGGTGCCAGAAGGCGCGCAGGTCCGGGGCGCCGGGAAAGCGCCCGGACATGCCGACGACGGCCAGGACCGGTGCGCTCATCCCTGGCATGGATCGCTCTCCACGGCACTCGCCTGCGGCTTGGCCAGCGTGCTAAGCGCGTCGTAGGCGTAGGCCTGGACCAGCAGCGGGCTGACGCTGCCGGTGGCCTTGGCGCGGTCGCGGCCCTGGCGCAGTTCCTTGGCCAGGTAGTGCATGTAGGTCGGGCCGTGCATTTCATAGTTGTTGCGCGGCGTGGCAAGGAATTCGCGCTCGATCACCTTGCGCTCGGCGGCGATGTGCCGGCGCTCGCTGTCCGGCTCGGGGCGCAGGTACTGGCCGGCGAAGTAGTCAGCGGTCAGTTCGGCCTGGCGCTCCATCATGTCGAGGAAGCCCCAGGTCACCGCCTGGAACAGGCCGATAAAGGCCATGTTCGGCATGTCCGGCAGGAAGATCCGCTGGAACAGCGGGATGCGGTTTTCCTCGACCTTGAGCAGCTTGGCCGGCAGGAACGGGAAGTCGGTGTGGTAGCCGGTGGCATAGATCACGGCGTCCACTTCAAGCTGGCTGCCATCGACGAAGTGTACGGTGTTGCCGTCGATGCGCTGCACCTGTGGCACCACCTTGAGCTTGCCGTCGCCGACGCGGTTGGCGAAGTTTTCCGAGAGGGTCGGCAGGCTCGACATCATCAGGTGGTCGGGCTTGGGCATGCCCAGTTGCTTGCGCTTGGCGATCAACGCTTTGTACAAACCGGTGAACATCAGCCCGCTGAGCGGGTAGGGCAGGATCTTCTTCACCCACCAGTCATTCAGGACGCCCATGACCTTGTCGATGCGGATGCCGAACAGGTAGTGCGGCAGCACGTAGACGCCACGGCGCAGCGACAGGTAGGTCATGCGTGCGTCGTGGCTGACGTCCACCGCGATCTGCGCGCCGCTGTTGCCGACGCCGACCACCATCACCTGCTTTTCCCGGTAGCCGTGGCGGTAGCGGTACTGTTGGGAGTGGATGGCGTCGATGGTGGTGTTGGCGGCGTAGTCGGGGAAGTTGGGCGTGTTGTGGTGCCCGTTGGCGACCACCAGTGCATCGTAGTGGCGGACCTCGCCCGAGCCGAGGGTCACCCGCCAGACACCGTCCGGCAGGCGTTCGGTGCGCTGCACCGGGCAGTCGAGGTGGATCGAATCACGTAGCTCGAAGTGTTCGACGAAGCTGTTCAGATAGGCGTGTACCTGGCGATGCGAAGGGAAGTCCGGGTAGTGCCGGGGCATCGGGAAATCGCTGAACTGGTACAGGCCCTTGGGCGTGTTCATGTTCATGCTGTGCCACACTGAAGTGTGCTGCCCGCTGTGCTCGAAGGCCCAGATACCGCCAATGCGGTCGCGCCGGTCAAAGCAGTCGAAGGCGATGCCCTTGCGCTTTAGCGCGCGGGCCATGGACAGGCCGCCGACCCCGGCGCCGATGATGCAGATCATCGGGCCACGACCCTGCAAGGGACGGATGGAAGCCACGCCGGGTTCGGCGGGGCGCGACGGGTTGACGCGGGTGTGCTCAGTCACAGCGTGGCTCCTTTTTTTTTGCCGGAATCAGTCCGGCGAGAAAGTCGGCGGTGCGCGAATCGCCCTGGCGCCGGTTGTGCGCGGCGCAGTCCTGAAGCACGCCATCGATGCCCCGGACCAGGGCCCGGCGCAGGTTGCTGAGCATCAGGTCGATGGCCTCGCGGTCGATCGTCAGAGGGGGCAGGTAACGCAGGCAGTTGTTGTAGATCGGGCACACGGCAGCGGCGACGCCGCCTTGCGGGTCGCGCAGCAGGCTGCCCCAGAGCAGGTAGCCGAAGCTGCGCTCGACGAAGGCCGGGGTGTCGCGCAGGTCCAGCTCGACGGTGAGCAGCAGGCCTTCGCCGCGGACCTCGCTGATCAGCGGAAACTCCCGTTGCAGCCCCAGCAGGCCTTGCTTGAAGTACTCGCCCTGGTCGCGGGCGTGCGCAAGGCCGGCATCACGGGCGATGGCCCGCAGGCAGTTGAGCGCCAGGTGGGCGCATAGTTGATTGATCCCGCGGGTCTGCAGATCCAGCAGGCGCTCGGGCTGGCGTTGCACGGCGCGTTGCCCCAGCACGTCGCGGTAAAGCACCACGCCCATGGGCAGCAGGCTGTCGCACAGGGCGCTGCCGAGGGCGACGATATCCGGCTGCGAAACCTGCGCCTGGCTGTGCAGGAAGTGCCCGGTGACCAGGTTGGTCTGGGTTTCATCGACGCCCACCAGATAGCCACTGGCCTCGCGGTGGCGTTCGACCAGGGCGATCAACGCCGGTGGAATCGGCCGCGAGGCGTTGGCGTCGACCTGCAGGGTTTCGAACCAGACCAGCGCGACCTCGCCGCTGAGCAGGTGCGTTTGCAGACGGCTTTCGGCGTCCGCCGCCTGCGGGTCGACGAACAGGGTGTTGGCGTGCAGCGGTTCGAACGGCTGGCGGAAGATATCGAAGGTTTCGTTGCGCGACGCCGCCGCGCTGAGCATGGAAAACCCCAGCCCGCCGCTGAAACACAGCAGCTTGCGCCGTTCGCCGGGGGCGCCGAGCAGGCCGAGGGTCAGGGCCGCTTCTACCGCCGTGACCGTGCTCGACGCCGGCAGCGCCAGGGGCAGGCCGGTCTGCTCGGCGAGCAGGTGAGTCAGCTCGCCCCAGTAGTCGTGGTGCGGGTCGTGTTTCCCGGCCACCTGCTCGATCACGTCCGCCGGGTTGAGGCCGCGCTGGCAGGTGCCGACATTGACGAAGCAGTCGATGATCTCCCGCGACGGTTCGCCATCCACCTGCAGCCGCGAACGCACTCCGTGGGCTTCGTAGAACCGCGCATCGAAGCCGTGCATGCGGGCGATGCGCGCGTAACCGCTGTTGCCGTGGCGCAGGTGCGCCTGGAAGGTCGCTTCGCTGCTCGATTCGACACGGCGCAACTGGCGTAGCAACGTGCCGGGCAGCTCGCCGGCGAACCGCTGCGTCAGGTGCTCGGCCGCCAGGCGCAGCGGCAGGCCGAAGTTGGTCATCACATGGCGTACATAGCTTTCGTTGGGCGTCATCAGCCACGGATTCTTCACCCGCTCATGCACCAGGCAAGCGCCGAGCGGCGCCTGGAAACCGCTGATGCCTTCGCCGAAGACCAGCAGGTCTGGGCTTTCGCGTAGGGCCGCCAGCGACCAGTCGCCTGCACCGCGGCAGTGTTCGACGAACAGGCTGAGAACGCCACTGCCGGCGAGGCTTGCGATCAGCGCATCGCAGGCGTCCGGGCTGGCATCGGCAGCCTCGATACAGGCCACCGCCGCCAGTTGTTGCGGACCCAGGCTGGCGAGCAGCGTCCGGGCTTCGGCGAGGCTGCCGACCACCCGCAAGCCGGGGACCAGTGCCTGCGCGTGGGTGCCTTGCAGCGGGTTGAAATAGCGCGCCCAGTAGCCGCTGGCATCCACCAGCAACAGCCCGGCCTCGCCGTCCGGGGTGCGATTGCGTGCGTGGTGGCGAGCCAGGCGCAGGGCGGCGTCGAGGGCTTCTTCCAGCGAGGTCAGGAAGTAACTGCGGTAATCACCGGGTTCGTGCTTGCCGCGCTGGCCCAGGTGATTGAGCAGCAACGCGGTCTGCGCCGCGGGCGCCGAGAGAATGGCGCAATGGCCCTGGTCGCCCTGGCGCACATAGTCACCGAGGGTTTCCAGGGTCTGCGCGCTGGCCGCCTGGAACACCCCGGGGCGCGGAAGCGGCGCCGGGGTGCCCGGCGTCGGCACCCCGGCGAGGAATTCCAGCAGCAGGCGGTTGTAGTGCTCATGGTGAGTGAAGCCCAGCAGGTGTCCGGCGCCGGTCACCTCGATCAGCTCGGCGTGGGGCATGGCCTTGGCGATCAGTGCCGAGTAGGCGGGTGGCTGGTAGGCATCGTCGCTGCCGCAGATGATCCGGCACGGGCAGTTCAGTGCCAGCAGGCGCGGGCGCAGGTCGAAATCGCCGATCACCTGTTGGTACGCCGGCAGCGCTGGCATGTTCCAGCCGCGATTGAGGGTCATGAAGCGCGGGCTCTTTTGCAGCTCGCGCATCAGCACCGGGAAGTCGGAGGCGCCCTCGCTGAACGGTGAACTGACGGTGATGCACAGCCCGGCGCAGCGTTCGGGATGGGCCAGGGCGAAGGCCTGGGCGAGGACGCCACCGAAGGAGTAGCCGATCACCGGCAGCGGGGCAGTGATGCCAAGCTGGTCGAGCAGGTCGGCGAGATCGGCGACCAAATGCGCGATATCGAAGGCGTCCGGCAGCTCTGCTTCGCCGCAGCCGGGCAGGTGGAACATGATCAGCCGGTGGCCTTCACCGAGGGCCTGCATTTGCAGGCGCCACATCACGTCGTACTGCATGACCAGCCCGCCCAGCAGCAGGACTGGTCTGCCCTGGCCATAGGTCGCGCATTCCAGGCGCGGCGCGGCGGGGCGCTGGAACTGGATGCGGGTGGCTTGGCGGCAGGTGAGCAGATGCTGGTCGAGGAGGGATTGGGCGGGTTCCTGTTGGGGGGGGGCTTGCCAGAGCGCTTCGATTGACGAGGCGGTACCGCCAGAGAAATCCGTGACGATCGGCTCTGCCCCTGTAGGCGCGAGCAAGCTCGCGCCTACAGGGGGTATGGTTTTATAGTGGTTCTCCAGCTGTGGCCGATGACCAGCCAACAAATACCCGCAAAAACTCTGCAGGTCCTGAAATTCGAAAAACACCGTCGGCGGCACGGTGATGCCGAATTGTCGGGTGAACAGCGTACCGATTTCGGTCGAGGCGATGGAGTCCAGCCCGTAGTCCATCAGCGGCTGGGTCGGCGAGAAGTCTTCGGGGGCGATCTTCAGTACGCCCAGCAGCAGTTCGTGCAAGTCATCCAGCAGCCGGGCTTCCAGCGCTGGCGGTGGGGCAAGGCTGTCGAGCAGGCGCAGCGCTTCAAGGGCGCTCAGTTCGTTGGCAGATGGCAGGTGGGTGGGCTGGTTCATGGTCGGGCCTCGCGAAGCTTCGGATTCAGGCGCTATGGGCCAGGGGTTGCGCCGTTTGCAGGCGGGCGGTGAGGAAGTTCAGGGTGCGAATGAGTTTCCACAGGTCGACTTCATGGGCATGTCGCTGGGTCTGCATGAAGCGCTGCTGGCCAAGGTCGAGCCGTTCCGGCGTGAGCTTGATTTGTTGCAGTTGCCGCCACGCCGGGCTGTCGGCGGCGCGGGCCTGGATGCAGGCGGCGATGAAGCGGCCGGTCATGTTGGCCAGGTTGCCGATGCCCGACGGTGTGTTGAGGTAGCCGACGAACATCAGGTCATCGTGCCGGACCGGCAGCATGCGCATGAACAGCCCGTCGAACTCCCGCTTCCAGTCGAACACCTCCAGCGGCAGGAACGGCAGGTCGATGCCGTAGCCGGTGGCCCAGACGATCAGGTCGATGGTCTCCACGCTGCCGTCGCTGAAGTGCACCTGCTGGCCGTCGAAGCGGCTGATGTCCGGCTTGGCGTGCAGGTCGCCGTGGCCGATGTAGTAGAGGATCTGCGAGTTGAGGATCGGGTGGCATTCGCGGATATCATGGTCCGGCGCCGGCAGGCCATAGTCGCGGCCGTCGAAGCCGGCGAATTTGAAGCTGCGTTCGACATGGGCCCAGTAGGCGTCCTCGTCGCTGAACTTCGGCGCCTGGTCCATCAGCCATTCCTGGGTCGGCTGGCCGTCGATGAACTTGGGCATGTAGTGGTAGCCGCGACGGGTCGAGTGCAGCGCGCGGCTGGCGGTCTGCGCGGCGTCCACGGCGATGTCGCAGCCGGAGTTGCCGCCGCCCACCACCAGAACCCGCTTGCCGCGCAATTGCTCCGAAGAGCGGTAGTCCCGGGCGTGCAGACTCAGGCCGCTGAAGGTGCCGGGGTAATCGGGGATCTTCGGCACGCCGAGCAGGCCGTTGCACACCACCACTACCTCGTAGCGTGACTGGCTGCCGTCGGTGAAGGTCAATTGCCAGCCCTGACGGTCCTTGGCCATGTGCGTGACCCGGGTGTTGAAGCGGGTGTGCGCGGTGAGCTGGCAATGCTCGGCCAGTTGCGTGAGGTAGGCGAACACCTGGTTGTGCCGCGGGTAGTCGGGGTAGTCGGCTGGCATGGGGAAGTCGACGAACTGGGTGTTATGCCGTGAGCTGATCAGGTGCACCGACTCGTACATCTTCGACGCCGGGCCGTCGGGCTGCCAGTTGCCGCCGAAGCGCGCGGTGGCCTCGATGATCTCGAAGTTCACCCCGGCTTCCCGAAGGGCCTTGGCCACGCCCAGGCCACTGGCCCCGGCGCCGATGATGGCGATTGTCGGCTGCTGCATAGCGTCGATTCCCTTTGTGGTTGGAGTGGTCAAAGCAGGGCCTTGAGCAGGGTTCTGGCCTGGTCCGGGGTAATTTCCTGGCGGGACAGGCGGTCGAGGATGTCTTGGGGGCTGGGTTGTTTTGGGACCGCTGTGCAGTCCATCGCGAGCAGGCTCGCTCCTACAGTGGCGCGCGATCCTGTAGGCGCGAGCTTGCTCGCGATAGTCTCAACCCAATACCGCCGCCGAAGGAAGGCATACCCCGGCAGCGGCACTTTCCGTTCCGGCTCGGTGGCAGGCTCGATATCCATTCCTTCCAGCCAGCGCGCTGCCTCATCCTGCAACCTGCCATCCCCCAACAGCGTCCGCGCCTTACCCTCACGCCCCTCCAGCAACCACTCACCGAGCAACTGCCGCAATTCATCGAAGTCCCCGGCGATCACTGCCAGGCGCGCTTCATCGAACCGCTGCCGCCCTTCGCGCAGGGTCCGGGCGACTTCGGCGGTGGTGAAGCCCTCGCGTCCCAGGCGCGCCGTAGATTGCTGTGGCGCCAGAGCGCGTTCGTGTTCCAGGTGATCGACAAAGCGCTGCAGGTACTCGCGCAATTGCCCCTGGCCACGGGCGCTGAAGACGAACACCTGCGCGCCGGTCACCGGCGGCAGGGCGCTCGGCGCCGCGTCTTCCACCAGCATATGGGCATTGGCGCCGCCGGCCCCGAAGGAGCTGATCGCCGCCACCCGGGGTAGGCCATCGCGGGGTTCCGGCCATGGTGCGAGGTGCTGCTGGACCACGAACGACGTCTTGCTGAAGTCGATGTTCGGGTTCAACTGCTCGGCATGGATCGATGGCGCCAGTTGCCGGTGTTTGAACTGCAACAGCACTTTGGTCAGCGCGGCCATGCCGGCGGCCGATTCCAGATGGCCGAGGTTGGCTTTCACCGAGCCGATCGGGCACTGCCAGTCCTGGGGCACCTGGGCGCCAATGGCCTTGCTGAGGCCGCGGATTTCGATAGGGTCCCCAAGGCTGGTGCCAGTGCCGTGGGCTTCGATATAGCCCAGCCGCGACGCCGGCAGGCCCGAGCGTTCCAGCGCGCGGCCGATCACCTGAGCCTGGGCGTCGGCGTTCGGCACGGTGTAGCCAGAGGTGCGGCCGCCGTGGTTGAGGTCGCTGCCGCGGATCACCCCGTGGATGTGGTCGCCGTCACGCAGGGCCTGGCCCAGCGGCTTGAGCAGCACCACGCCGACGCCTTCGCCTGGCACGTAGCCGTCGCCGTCGGCGCCGAAGCTGCGGCACTGGCCCTGGGTCGAGGCGAAGTTGAGTTCGCACAAGGTGCGGTATTTGTACGGGTGCAGTGACAGGTTCACGCCTCCGGCCAGGGCCAGTTCGCAACTGCCGCCGCGGATCAGGTCGCAGGCCAGGTGCAGGCTGGTCAGCGACGAGGAGCACATGCTGTCGACGGCGAACGACGGGCCTTCCAGGTCCAGGCAGAACGACACCCGGTTGGCGATCGAGGCGTAGGAGGAGTTGGCCAGGGTCGCCGGCTTCTGCGGCCAGGCGCTGGCGCCGTAGAACTGGTATTCGCCGTACATCACCCCGGCGATCACCGCCACCCGCCGTCGTGGCATGCCGGGTAGGCGCGGGCCGGACAGGGTCTGCGGGGTGTAGCCGGCATCTTCGACGGCATGCCAGGCGGTCTGCAGGAACAGCCGTTCTTGTGGGTCCATGCGCTCGGCGTCACGGGGCGAGATGCCGAAGAACAGTGGGTCGAAACAGTCGAAGTCTTCCAGTTGCCCGCCCCAGCGGGCGTACAGTGGGGCTTGGTCGTCCGCCTGTTGCCAGCGGTGGCTGATGTCGCTGACCAGATCGTCGCCCGCTGCCAGGTGTTGCCACAGAGCCTGGGCGTCGCGGGCGCCAGGATAGCGGCCGGCGAGGCCGATGATCGCGATGTCCTGGCGCCCGGCGTCGGGTTCCATGACCGGCACCGGCACCGGCTGCGCCTGCGCTACCGGGCTGGCGATTTCGGCCGGCGCCAGATGGGCGGCCTGTTCGGGGTGCTCGGCCGCCAGCAGCGCCGCCAGCTCGCGCAGGTTACGCACTTCGAACAGCACGGTTTTCGACAGGTCAGGGAAGTGCCGTTCAAGGCGAGCGTTCAGTTCCATGACCAGGATCGAGTCGAGACCGAAGACTTCCAGCGAGGTGTCCGGGTCGATACGCTCCAGAGCGGTGGCGGTGACCTCGGCCAGTTGCTGGCTCAGGTAGTCCAGCAGCGACACGCCCGGTTGCACGACGGGCGCGCTGGCCGGCGCTTGCGCGGCGATGCCGAACAGCGTCGCCACCGCCTCGCGCTGGCCGCACACCGGCACCAGCACGGTCTGTGGCAGGGCCAGGCAACGTAGGAACACTTCCACGCCCTGGTCCTCTGGCAGCAGCGCCAGGCCATTGCGGTTCAGCCACTGGCGTACTGGCTCCGGTGCCTGCATGCCGTGTTCGGTTTGCCATAGCGGCCAGGCGATCGACAGTGAGCGGCCCGGGGCGCCGCGCTGCTGACGGCGTTCGAGGAAGCGGTCGAGCCAGGCGTTGGCCAGGGCGTAGGCGCTCTGCCCGACATTACCGTAGACCCCGGCCAGCGACGAACAGACCATGAACAGCTTCAGCGGGTCCTGCGCCGTGGCCTGGTCCAGGCGCTGCGCGGTGAGGGTCTTGCCCTGCAATACCGCATGGCGTTCGCTGGCCGGTTGGCGCAGGAAATAACCGTCGTGCAATACGCCTGCACAATGGATCACCCCCTGACAGCCGCCGAAGCGCTGGCGGATCGCGGTCAGTGCGGTGTGCAACGAGTCGGCGTCGGCGCAGTCGGCCTGCCAGTAACCGGCGTTGGCCGCCCCCAGTTGGCGGAGCTGTTGCAGCCACTGTTCGCAGCTGGCGTCGGCGTCGCGGCGGCCGAGGATGGCCAGGTTCAAACCGCCCAGCGTCGCCAGCGCCCCGGCGAGGGCCCGGCCCACGGAGCCCTGGCCGCCGCTGATGAGCAGGGTGTCGCCAGGGGCAAAATCGATGGCCTGGCCGCGCTCGTTGGGCGCGATGAAGCGCAGCGCGGCACGCTGGCGCTGGCCGTCGCCAAGGCGAATCCGCTGCACGCCGGGTTGCGCGGCGGCCAGCAGTTCATGTTCAAGACCAGGGGGATTGCCGTCGACCTCGATCAGGCTGGCGCTCAGGCTCGGCAGCTCCTGCACCACTGAGCGCAGCAGCCCTTCGATGGCGCTGGTTGGGCCACCATCGACCAGCACCTGCACCTGCAGGCGCGGTGTGCCGAGGCCCTGGCACAGGTGGCGCAACAGGTCGGCGGCGGCGAGCACGGCGTCGAGGCCGTCGCCCAGGGCAGCCTCACGGGCCGCGGACGCACGCAGGTCCAGCAGCAGGCGTTGGGGGCTCAGTCCCTGGGTGGTCAGCAGGCGCAGGAGCAGGTCGATATGCCGAGGGTCGTTGAGGTCGGCCTGTACCGTGCGCGGCGCCAGATAGTGGAAGTGGCTGGCAGTGTGCAGGTGCCAACTGCTGTCCAGCACGGCGGCGGGCAGGGCGAGGTCCGGGTTGGCGCGGTAGAGCAGGGTGGTGGCCGGCGAGGCGGTTTGCGCCGGTGGCGCCGCCAGCCAGCACGGCTCCAGTAAATGCACCGGTTGCTCTGCGGCAACTCGGTACTGGCGGAAGGCGAAGCTATCGATCTCCAGCAGCAGTGCGCCGGAATCAGCGAATACGCGGAAGTCATAGATGTGCATCGACCCGCTTTGCGCCGGATGGGGTCGCACCTGCACATACAGCCGCTCGGTCAGCACGCCATGGCAGCGCAGTGATTGGCAGGCGTAGGGCACGAAGGTGGTTTCGATCTGGCCCGCGGTGACGAAAGCACTTTGCAACACCGCATCCAGCAGCGCCGGGTCGAGGGCGGTCAGCGCTTCGTCGTGGCGGGGGCGCAGGCGCACTTCGGTCAGCGCCTGGTCGGCGCCGCGCCAGGCGGCGTGCAGGCACTGGAAGGTCGGGCCGTAGGCGATACCCAGCCGTTCGAGGGTCGGGTAGAACTGGCTGAGGTCCAGTGCCTCGCAGCAGTCGCGACGCAGTCGGGCCAGGTCCGGCGGGGCGTGCGGCGCTTGCGCCAGGGGCCGGCATTCGCCGCGCAGGTGAGTCTCGCCGTTGCTCTGGAAGCTCAGGCGCAGCCCGCTGTCGTGGCGTTCATGGTGGCAGTCGAGGGTGCGCGGTTGCGGGGTGTCGAAGCGCACCGGGCTGGCCCAGGTCAGGGCGCGCAGTTCCAGCGGCAGGTCGAGGCCGTGGCGCCGCGCGGTATCGACGCAGAAATCCAGGTATGCCGCGGCCGGCAGCACCGGCTGGCCCTGAACGCGGTGATCGCGCAGGAAGAACTGCTGCGGATCGAGCGCTATACGGCGGCTGTCACTCACGCTGACGGCGGCGATGCGCGGCAGTTGATGCAGGTCGCGGGCGAAGGGGTACAGCGGCGCGGCCAGCGGGATCGGTGCTTGCGGCCAGAAGCGGCTCCAATCGGCGAACTGGCCGGCGACCCAGGCCCGGGCCACTGCATGGGGATCCTCGCCGGGCGCTTGCGCATCCGGGGATGTCCCCCCCAGCACGCGGCCCTGATAGCCCGAGGGCTCGCCGTCGAGAAAGCGCGACAGCCCGTCGCGTAGGATTTGGGTGCCGCCGGCGACCAGTGCAAGCCGGTGATCGAAGGCCGCGCGGCAGCATTGCAGGGTGTAGGCGAGGGCGCCAAGGGCGTCGTCGCCGTGGGGGGCGAGCCAGTCCAGCAAGGCGCTGGCCTGTTCGCGCAATTGGTGTTCACTGCGCGCCGAGAGCACGAACACCGGTAGCCCGGTACTGGCGGTGCGTGCCATGGCCTCGGGTGCCTGCTCGACGATGACATGGGCGTTGGCACCGCCAGCGCCGAAGGAGCTGATGCCGGCGCGACGCACGCCACGTGGGCTCCACTCGCGAGCTTCGCGGACGATGCGCAGGTGGCTGTGTTCGAGCGCCGCGTAGGGGTTCAGGGTCTGCGCGTGCAGCGATGGCGCCAGCCTGCGGTGGCGCAACTGCAGCACCACCTTGCATAGGCTGGCCATGCCCGCTGCGGCTTCCAGATGACCGAAATTGCTCTTCACCGAACCGACATCGCACGGCGTGTTGTCGGTCGCTGCGAGGGCCTGTTTCAGCCCCTGCAATTCGATCGGGTCGCCCAGGCGGGTGCCGGTGCCGTGGGCTTCGATGTAGCTGATGCTGGCCGCCGGCACCCGCGCGTCGTTCAGCGCCTGTTGGATCAGTTCGGCCTGGGCGCGGGCGCTAGGCACGGTGTAGCCGTTGCTGCGCCCGCCATGATTGACCGCGCTGCCCTTGAGCACGGCAAAGATCCGGTCGCCATCGCGGCGCGCCGCCGACAGCGGTTTGAGCAGGACTGCCGCGACACCTTCGCCGGGGACGAAACCGTCGGCGCCACTGCCGAATGCCTGGCAGCGGCCGCTGGGCGAGAGCATGTGCTGCTGGCATAACTGCACGTATTTGGCCGGGTGGCTGTAGAGGTTGACCCCGCCCACCAGCGCCGCGCGGCACTGGCCTTTGCGCAGGCTCTCGATGGCCAGGTGCAGGGCGGTCAGTGATGACGAGCAGGCGGTGTCCACCGCCAGGCTCGGCCCGCACAGGTCGAGAGCCCAGGACACGCGGTTGGCCACCGACCATGGCAGGCCGCTGGGGATCGCCGTATGCCCGGTCTGCCACAGCGCAGGTCCAAGCAGTGGCCAGGTGTTGCTGGTGATGCCGACGAACACGCCGATATCCAGCGAACCGTTGGCGTGGCGCAGCACGCGGCTGCGTTCGCCGAGGTGGCCGCTGTCTTCCAGTACATGCCAGGCGCATTGCAGGAACAGCCGTTCCTGCGGGTCGAGGCAGGCCGCTTCGCGTGGCGGAATGCCGAAAAACTGTGCATCGAAGCGCTCGATATCGTTGAGAAAACCGCCCCATTTGGCGTAGCTCAGGCCGTTGTCGCGGGCATCGGCCCCGGCCTGGAAAAAGCCCTCCAGCGGCCAGCGCTCGCCAGGTATCTCGCTGATCGAATCCAGGCCGTGCAGCAGGTTCTGCCAGAGCTGGTCGAGGTTGTCGGCATCGGGAAAACGCCCGTGCAGGCCGACGATTGCAATATCCAGGACGTCACTGTCCGGCCGCCGAAGGGCAAGTGGAGCGAGGTGCGGCCAGGGCGCCGCGGGCGGTTCCTGTTGTGTGGGGTGCTGCTGTTGCAGGTAGCGGGCGCAGGCCTCGGGGTGCTCGCGCAGCAGATGCTCGACCACATCGCCAAGGTGTCTGCAGTCGAACAGCAGGGTCTTGTTCAGGCCGGGGAACACCGGCTGGATGCGCTCGTTGAAGTTGAGGATCGCCAGGGAGGTCAGGCCGATCTCATGGAACGGCGCCTCATCGTGCAGCACTGCCGGGGCCAGGCCGGTGGCCTGCAGGAGCAGGTCGCGCACTAATTCCTTAAGGACGGGCTTGAGCGCGGCGTCTTCCCTGGACTCGATCATGTTCACTCCTTGAACCGGCCATGGCGCAGCGTTCGGCGGACACGGGACCGCCGACGCGAAGGCGCCAGGAAATGCGTACTTTTAACGGGGTTGAACGGCGACCGGCAAACTTCCGGCCACGGTCCGGCGAAGGTTTACAGCGTGATACTGGTGGTGGGGTAGAACAAAATATTGAGTACGAAGAGGATCATCCAGAAACCGATTTCCAGTGTTTCGGTAATAGGCTGGATCTTTTTGATTGCGCCGTAGACATGCACGAAGAACATCAGCGTGAAGACCACGAAAAGAATATCGAAGGCATAACTGAAACTGGTACCAGTGGTGGCCGAACGCAACATCGCTACTTCAACGACAAGAATGAACGCACCGAGGCAACGGCCGAAATAGATAGCTAGGTGTTGGTGTTCGGGGATGGTCCAGCGCATGAGCCGGGCCCATTGGAGCGGGGCGAGGAAGATGGGTAAGGCAAAGAACAGGGTGGTCACGATCATCAGGGTGGTGATGTATTCCTTGCTGTATTGCGCATAGTAACCAAACATTTAAGAACTCCTTGTCTCATCGGCGCATCTAGGCGCCCTGCAGTAATTATTATTGTTGTTGCTGGCTGGTTTACGGCGGTAAGTATTGCGAGGGCTGAACAGCGGCGTCAATTGTACAAAAGCGCCTAGTACCAAAGGCGTGGAGGGGAGTAGTACCACTCACTCCCTAAGTTTCGATGCGGGTGTTTTATTTCAATACATCCATTGGTTACGGGCAGCATCCAAAAGCCTTGCAAGTCCAGAATTAAGACTTTCCTTGGCCCATCAAAAAAAGAAATCCCATGGATGTCAATGGGGAGGACGCCAGATGCGAGTCTCGTTTCCCGCTCCAATCTCCTGATTTTTATTCGCTGTATCGTCAATCTGTGGTTATTCGCGCAGCGTTTTGCCGCAACTGATCTAAATAGTCAGCCCATTGTTGAGCCGCTTCCCTGCGTTGTACCAGCAGTTGGGCGCGCGCGTATACAGCCCCTAGCGCCCCCGGCATCCGGTGGGATAACGACAGTTCGAGCACAATTGGATCGATGCCCAAGTGCTCGTGGGCAATGGTCCTGTAGGTCGCGCGAAAGCCGTGGGCAGTGATGTCGTACTCTGGCCAGATACGCTGAAAGGACTTGAGCATGGAGGTCGGGTTTATGGGACGTCCCGGATAGACCGGCGAGACGAACACCCAGCCTTTGCCTTCTTCATCCACCACGCGGGTTTTATGTAGCTCGCGTAACAGAACCAAGGCTTGCTCAGGCAACGGCACGATGTGTTTGCTCTTGTCCAGATGCTTGGTCTTGCTCGCCACATAACGCCAATCAGCGCCCACCCAAAAAACATTTTGACTGGGCTCTAGGACAACATTTTCAGGCAGAAAAATTTCAAATATGCCCCCAATGTTGCCCCCAGGTCGCTCGTGATACACGAGCGAACGAAAAATGGCGCCTACCTCAGGAATGCTCTATCACCATCACTGCAGTAGTGTCCGCCTCAAGTGCTTCGAACACGTGAGGCACATTCGCCAGGTAGCTGATGTAGTCGCCGGCATTCAGCAATACAGGCCCAGTCGCCGGGCCAATATGGGCGCTGCCGCTGCACAGCACTACGTGCTCTACGGTTCCCGTTGGGTGAGGCTGAGACAGCCGAACTTCGCCGGGCTGCACCTTGAGCCGGTAGATGTCGCGCTGTACTCCCGCCTGGCAATCGGCAAGCAGTGTTGCTGCGTAATTGGCAGTCTCGGCATAGGTGGTCATGCCCTCGTTGGCGCGAATCACCCGCAACGGCTGTTGGGGTTGCTCGAAGAACCGGGTGACTTGCAAACCCATTGCCATCGCCAGCGACCACAAGGTTTCGATGCTGGGGTTACCGATTCCTGACTCCAATTGAGACAAGGTCGACTTCGCCACCCCGGCGCGCTTCGCCAACTCGGTCAAGGAAAGTCCTGCGGCCAAGCGTTCGCGTTTGATTGAAAGCGCCAGCAGATCGATTCGGCTCGGGTTATTTCTCGGCAGGGTGTTCGTTATGTTGTTCATTTGTTTTATAAATCATCCTTAACTGGGTTGACGCGCTTTGGCACCGTGTTCATTATAGTGGTCATTAATTCATTATAAAGTTCGTTTTTTGCCGAGGCAGCGTCCGCGAATGGCGGCTTAGGTTACGGCAATGTCGACAGCAAGGAAGCAGTGAGTGATGAAGTCGCAATCCCGTGGGACGCTCGAAATGATCTCGGCCATGGTCATCTCCGGCACGGTGGGCTGGTTCGTCATTATGTCGGGGCAGGCCCCGGAGGCTGTGGTGTTCTGGCGTTGTTTGTTCGGCGCCCTGGCGATGCTGGTCACGTGCCTGGTGCTTGGGGTGCTGCGTCGGTCCCTGATCAGCGCTCGGCAGTTCATTCTGGTATGCCTGGGCGGGGTGGCGCTGATCCTCAACTGGGTGCTGCTGTTCAGTGCCTACAAACATTCCTCTATCGCCATTGCCACGGTGGTCTACCACGTTCAGCCGTTCATACTGGTCGGTCTGGGGGTGCTGTTTTTCGCTGAACGCCTCAGCGCCGCCAAGGTTGGCTGGCTGCTGTTGGCCTTCGCCGGGCTGATGCTGATCGTGTCCGCCAAGGGCAGTGGGCAGGCCACCGGTGCCGACTACTTGCTCGGCGTCTGCCTGGCCCTGGCTTCGGCCTTCTTCTATGCCGTGGCGGCGGCGATCACCAAGCGCCTCAAGGACCTGCCCGCGCACCTGATCGTGCTGATCCAGATGGTGGTAGGCGTGCTGGTCCTGGCCCCGTTCGTGGATTTCAGCAGGGTCGATACGGTCGAGGGCGCCTGGACATATCTGATCATTATCGGCGTGGTCCATACCGGGCTCATGTCGACCCTGCTGTACAGCGCCATCCAGAAAATCCCCACGGCGCTGGTTGGCGCACTGTCGTTCATCTACCCGATCGTCGCCATCCTGGTCGACTGGGTTGCCTTCGCCCATCCGCTCAGCACCCTGCAAGTGCTTGGCGCGAGCGCGATCCTGCTGGCGGCGGCGGGCATGAATTTTGGTTGGTCGCTGGGCCGTGCCCCGCGTCAGGAAGCGAACTAGGGCCGGGCGTGACTATCGCCATGTTTGACGGCCGTGGATAGCCAGGATTGACCTGGGTAGTGTTCCAACTCAGCTACCTGTGGCAGGTGTGGCAGGTGCTGTCATATGACCTTGAGGGGTGGCGTACCTTGCTGGTTGAACGAGCTGCCGGCTTGACTATTTCGGCAGGACATATCAGTTATGAACCCGGTAAGCTCCGTTGCCTGCTTTCGTTGTCTTCATTAATCGTTGCCGCTCCGAGCAAAGCCAGCGCAGATCCAACGACTGCGCACGATGAGGGTTTATATGTTCAAGGTTAAAAAAACACGTCCAAAGTTGCACGTTGTTGTGAGGGCATCCCGGGAGCTGGCACTCGCCTTCGCGTTGGGAGGAGTGCCAGTTCTGTTAAATTCAGAGTCGTCAGCACAGTTCAAGGCAATGCTGGACCTTTTACTCGCGGCACCTTTTTTGATGGGCTACTACGCATGGCTGTGTTTAGCATTCGCGGTGGCTGCAATTGTTAAATACAAGTGGAGGTTCATGTCCGTTCGGTATCAGCGTTGGCTCGACGCTGTGCATCTTTTTTTAGGTGACATTGGTGGAAGTTTTTTGACCGTAGGCAGAACGGGTCTAGGAGCGATACTGGGATTTTTGACGGTTTGGCACTGGGTCGAACCGGACTCGTTGAGCGCTGAGAATGTAATTCGTACGCTTGTTATGGTTTTCAGTCTCACTTTACTTAGCGTGATGCTGGCGTTGGGCGAAGAAACTTTGAAAGACCCAAAGCTAGCAGCAGCCAGTAAATTGCTCTTCGAAGATCTGCCGCCAAGGGTGGGGACGACATTCATCATTCAGTTTTGATGATTGTGACAAGCTGCTAAGGATGCTGGCAGCGTAGGTAAATTGGGGCTTTAGGTGTGGTAATTTCTCCGGCATCAGCACAGCACTCGACCCACTCTGCGTCGCCGAATAACTGCATAACTACCGCGGTCACACCGATGCATTTTTGAACGCGAGCTTAAGCACCTCTCATTTTTCTCCATTCCAATTCTATTAATGGGCTTGCAACAGCGATTGCCCAATAAAAATTGATGAGAGACTGAGAATAGGTTGTGGTCAGGCGGCGTGATGTGAAAGCTTGCATGAGGCTCAAAACGCCGAGCTTGACACGGGATAAAAAAACTAACCCCCTGGTACGCAGTGCGAGACAGGTTCCGCCCAAGGCGTGGGGGCTAATCCACTTTGCACAATCAGGCGGTCGGTCGCGTGATTTCTTTTTCCGACACAATGACTCTGTTGACCAATCCGTATTCCAATGCTTCCTCAGCATTGAGCCAGAAGTCACGCTCGGTGTCAGCGCTGATTTTTTCTGCCGTTTGTCCGGTGGCTTGGGCGAAGATTTTGTCCAAGCGTTTTTTCATCCTGACAATTTCATTCATATAAATCTCGACATTACTCGCTGGCCCTTGAAAGCCTCCCGACGGTTGATGCAGCAGGAATCGTGTGTTCGGAAGCGAGTAGCGATTTTCTTTCTTGGCTGCGGCGTAAATCAGAGCGCCCGCACTCGCGACGCTGCCGGAGCCAATCATGACCACCGGCGGGGCAATAAAACGAATGGCATCGAAGATCATGTCGCCCGACTCAACATGCCCACCCGGCGAATTGATGAAGACGTAAATAGGATCATCGTTAATGGACGCAAGAATGTGCAGTTGTTGCACAACGTCCTTGGCCATCCGCTCATCCACCACTCCCGTGATGAATACCTTACGAGCCTTGATCGCATACTCCATCAATTTGGCACTGACGGCGCCCTGTTGTTCTTTGTTGTCCTGCTCTTGTTCGTCGGTGTTTATAGCGTCTCCCAGACCTATTCAAAGTTCCATTTTAGGCAAACCATATCCACGGGCGTGCCTTCTGGCCGAAGGGAGCATAAGCAGCTCCCGAATCGTAAACCGTTGAGACTTTAGGCGTTCGGCCGGATGTAAGTCAAAGCCTTTGGCGGCATCTTGCTAGAACCTTGGTGAGCCATCGACCCGACGAAACTCACCGTTGGATCTTCCGAGTTTCAGCCAAGTGCAACACAAAAATGCATCGCGCCGTCACGATGGGCAGCTTCAAAAAAATATGCGAAGCAAGCTTGCAAAGGAAAAATTTGCTTCTACGCTCGAAATGTTCTTACAGAGACGTGGAAGTTTTTCCTACTCTTCTGACGGATAAAGTCGTACTCAGGATGAGGACGAGCCAAATGCCTGATTGGCATGTTGGCGCATTGCGTGCTTCCACGCCTTGGAGTTTCTTCAAGAGGATACAGGGATGATCCGTAAGCCGTTATCGCCTTATCAGCGCGACATTTGGGTTGCCGCTGCTCAGTTCCCCGAAAGCAATCAGTACACGCTCTTCTGCTACGACCGTCTCGTTGGCGAAGTGGATGAACAGGCTTTGCGTCACGCAATGGCCTCTGTTGCCAGACGCACCGATGCCTTCGGCCTGCGTCTTGGGGAAGAAGACGGTGAACCTTTTCAATGGCTCGCCGCCGAGTTGGATGTCTCGATAACGACCCTTGACCTTACGCATGAATATGATCCCGACGCTGATATCCAGGCCTGGTTGCGCAATGCGTTTGGCTTCAGTTACGCCCTGGACGGCAACCAATTGGCTGACCTGTTCCTGCTTCGAGCAAGTGATTCAACGTATGTCTATGTCCGGGCGCACCATGTTGTATGCGACGCCTGGGGTTTGCAGTACTTCATGGGTCAGGTACGTGATGAATACCTGAGATTGACCGCAAATGCGGTGACGGAAACGCAAACCCAAGCGACATCCTTTTTGGCGGTCATTGAGGCCGACGACTACACGCAATTGGAACCGTACAGGGAAGATCGTGCCTACTTTTCCCAAGTATTGAGTGGGGTCGAGCCCGCCCTGTTCAGCCGCAAGCTGGCTGCTGGCGCGCGGAGTAACGCTGGTTACTCTATCACCCTGGAGCGGCCGCTGCTGGCCACCATCAGAGACCGTGGCGAGTCCCCGTTCCTGTTTCTCAGCGCCGCGATCGCGCTTTATCTGGCCCGTGTGCACCAACGTAATGAGGTCGTGCTCGGGATTCCGGTACTGAACCGTGCTGACCGCAGGGCCAAGGCGGTGGTTGGGCATTTCGCCAATACTTTGCCGTTGCGCGTTGAGATTATTCCAGGCCAACACATCGAGGAGTTTGTTGCGCAATTGCGGCAAGGCATTCGTACGTTGCTGCGCCATCAGCGTGTGCCGCTGGGGGACGTAGCCAAGGGCTCGGCGCCGTTGTTCGATACCACCATTTCCTATATGCGCTGGCCGAAGGCCGTCTCGATCCCTGGCGTAACCTGTGAAACCGTAGCGCAGACCCATGCTCATGATCAGGATGCACTGGCGATATGGGTGTCGGAGTTCGATGACCATAGTGATGTGCAGGTGGACTTCGAATACGCCTGTGATGTTTTTGATGAAGACTTCACGATGGAAGCGGCCGCGAAGCATGTGGCAGCAATTGCCGCAATGGTGATCTTTGCTTTGTTCGGCCAAATTAAAGCCGTCGCCATCGTGGCACTGGTGGTAATCGGTCTGACCGGTGTTTCGATGAACCCAGCCCTAATTACCCGAGGGGCACGTGTTGGACATAACAACATGCTGGTCAACTCCGTACATACGGCATGCATCATGCTCGGCGTTATGGCCGGCTCGTGGATCGGCGGCTGGGGTATTGCAGCTGGCTTGGGACTACAGGGGGCGCTTTGGGTTGGCGCTGGCCTAGGTGTACTGGCACTATTCTCGCTCCTACCGGAGCTAAGGACACGTGCCTCTCAATCAACGTTTGCGCGATAGAGGCCATTTGGGGCGATTCACTTGGCCAGTAATCAGGAGTGTATGCGTCCGGCCAAGTCATCCACCCAGCCTCGCAAGGCCAAGACATGGTGTGCACTTAAATTTAAGTGGGCACCAGTTCTAGCCTTTTAAGCGGATATTTCATGCAACCAACACGCCCTTCCTATTCAAAATCCTTCAAGGTCCAGGTCATTCAAGAGTGTGCCCAGCCCGGCGCTTCTATTGCCAACATCGCACTCGGCCATAGCCTCAACGCAAACCTCGTCCACAAATGGATTCGGGTGCACGCGCAGAAAAGCATGGCGCTGCAACCTGCATTTATTCCGTTACCCATGCAGTTGGGCGGAGCAAGTTCGCAAGCTACATCGTCGAATATCTACGTCGAGATCCAGCACCCGCGCGGCACCGTCAAAGTGAACTGGCCAACCGAAAATGCTGCTGCTTGCGCGACCTTTCTTCGAGACCTGCTGCGATGATCCGCATCGACTTCATCTGGCTCGCTACCGAGTCGATGGACATGCGAGCGGGCACCGAAACCGCGTTGGCCAGGGTGATCGCGGTGTTCGGTGCGGCGAAGCCGCACTGTGCTTATCTGTTTGCCAACCGCCGCGCTACTCGCATGAAAGTTCTGGTACATGACGGCTTCGGTGTCTGGCTGGCTGCTCGTCGGTTGAACCAGGGCAAATTCCACTGGCCAAGCATTCGTCATGGAGCTGAAATGCAGTTGGACACCGAGCACATTGGATTTAGACAGGCGGCAGTGGACTTAAATTATCAATAAGTAGTTGTTATAGAAAGGTTTTATGGAGTTTAGTGGAGCTTCATTACAGGCTATCGGGGTCCCCAAAAAACATCTGAATCCGCGATCGCAACCAACGCTCACCCGGATCATTGTCCTGCGAGCCCCGCCATGCCATGTGCAACTCGAACGAGCGCACCGGCAGTGGCGGATCCTCGGCTCGCAAGCCGCCCGCCGCGGTCAGGGCCTCGGCGGCGTAGTCCGGTACGATGGCGACGATGTCGGTCCCGGCAAGCAGGGTGCCCAGGCCGTTGAATTGCGGCACGGCCAACACCACATGGCGTTTGCGGTCGAGCTTTTCGAGTTCTTCGTCGATAAACCCACTCAAGTCCCCGGCAAACGACACCAGCGCATGAGGGCGGGCGCAGAAGTCGTCCAGGCTGAGGGCGCCGGGCACGCTGTCGGCGCGTAGCAGTTTCGGTAGGCTGCGGCGCAGTACCTTGCGCTTGGCGTTGGCCGGTAGCTCGGCGGTGTAGCTGACGCCGATGGAGATTTCGCCGGAGGCGAGCAGGCCGGGCATCAGGATGTAATTGACACGGCGCACGACGAGCACGATGCCGGGGGCTTCGGCGCGCAGGCGTTTGAGCAGTTGGGGGAGCAGGGCGAACTCGACGTCGTCCGACAGGCCGATGCGGAACACGGCGGTGCTGGTGGCCGGGTCGAATTCGGCGGCGCGGCTGACGGCGGTGGAAATCGAGTCCAGGGCCGGGGACAGCAGGGCGAAAATTTCCACGGCGCGGGCCGACGGCTCCATGCTGCGCCCGGTACGCACAAACAGAGGGTCATCGAAGAGACCGCGCAGGCGCGACAGTGCCGCGCTGATGGCCGGCTGGCCGAGGAACAATTTCTCGGCGGCACGGGTCACACTGCGCTCATGCATCAAGGTTTCGAATACGATCAAGAGGTTAAGGTCGACACGACGCAGGTCGTTACGGTTCATCTTGTGTCCTGGATGAGTCTGTAAACTTGACGAGAGCGGCCATACATGATCCCTATGATCTCCATGCTCGGAGCATGACCGGCATGAATCTTACGGGGAAAGGCTGGTACTCTGCACCGGCTAATTGAGTTTTCCTACGATAGTTGAGGTCTATTCCTCAGTCGCGGAATCAATGACAGACATGTCGACTATTAACGGCGACCGGTGGTCTTACCCGGAAAGCCCAGATAGAGTTCAGGGCAATAGAGGTTACTTTGACGAGGTTTGCGATGTCCCGCACGATCCGTTTTCACAAGTTTGGTCCGGCTGAGGTGCTCAAGTGCGAAGAGCATGCAGCCGCGCAGCCTGCACCGGGCGAAGTGCAGGTACGAGTCGAGGCAATTGGCATCAGTTGGTATGACATTTTGTGGCGCCAGAACCTGGCGTCTTCCCATGCACGTTTGCCGTCCGGCCTTGGCCACGAGATGGCCGGGGTGGTCGTAGCCCTGGGCGACGGCGTGGATGACTTGGCCGTGGGCGATAAAGTCGCCAGTTTTCCCGCCGAGAGCCCCAATGATTACCCGGTATATGGCGAACAAATCGTCCTGCCCCGTTCGGCGTTGACCCGTTATCCGGATGTCTTGAGCCCGATCGAAGCCAGCGTGCATTACACGCCGCTGTTGATTGCATATTTTGCATATGTGGACTTGGCGCGGGTCAAACCCGGCCAGTTTGCCTTGGTGACCGACGCCAGCCACTGCGCCGGCCCGTCCTTTGTGCAACTGGGCAAGGCCTTGGGTGTGCGTGTGATTGCCGCGACCAAGGACAGCGCGGAGCGCGAGTACCTGCTGTCCCTCGGGGCGGAAAAGGTCATCGTCACCGAAGAGCAGGACCTGCTCATGCAAATCAACAAGTTCACCGATAATCGCGGCGTTGACGTGGTGTTCGATGGCTTGGGCGGCCCGCAGATGTCGTTACTCGGTGATGTGTTGGCGCCGCGTGGCAGCCTGGTGCTGTATGGCCTGCAAGGTGGCAACCAGACGCCATTCCCGGCCTGTGCGGCGTTCCAGAAGAATATTCAGTTCTTTGTGCATTGCATCGGCAACTTCACCGGCAAACCGGAGCTGGGCATCGCCCAGGACCAAGTGGCATTGCAGCGCGCGTTGCGCGACATCAACCAGATGACCGCCGACCGTGTGCTGGTCCCGCTGAAAACCACTGTGTTTCCATTCAGCCAGTTCGTCGAAGCGCACCGCTACATGGACGAATGCCCGTGCCGTGAGCGCGTCGCATTGCAGGTTGAAGCTGTTTGAGCTGTAGGAGTATTCGCAAATGAATACTCCGGCGTCTGAACGGATGGGGCAAATGCGCCATTTGTCAGGGCTTAACCCTCGCGGCGTTTAAGCCGCCATCAGGGCGCCAGGCCCCGCAAAACACGAGCTTTCCCCCCGATGCCGCGCTGTATTCCAGCGCGGCATCTGTGTGCGCGCGTAATCAACGGCTTGCCCAATTGCCATCTGAACTGGTTTCTTGCGGCGTTCTGTATCTGTTAATCATTATGCCAGTGCCGATAATCGTGACTTCACTCTCATCTCAAGGATTGAGCAATGATTGAATGTCTGACGTTCCGGCCTGATACATATGAAATTAAATTATCGCGATGCTTGCCTGCGAGACAGGGTGCGGCTGTTGGGATAGGTAACTCCAATTTATTGAAGTTTGATTGGTTGAACTGGATCTTTTCTTTATGTCGGATGCATCCTTAGTTTCCTGCTTAAGCCGGTGTAGGGCATTGTCGGAACGGTCCTAGGGTAGCCAGGACGCCCTGGCGCAAGGGTCTCAAGGAGAGGCGGCGCGAAGGGCACACAATTGGCGTTCCCTGTCGAATTGTTACGGCGTGCTAAGGTTTATTTATCGTTACGCCACGCGGTGTGACGACATTCCTACGCATCTAATGGGTCGAGCAAATAACCTCGGCAGTTACTTGGAACTGATATTTCAACTCAGGTAGTAGAACTATGAGCGCAATTCACGAACAAGCCATGAACTATGTTTATCAGCAAGTTCTGCAACGTTTGGTCGGGCACTTCACGCGCGCCGAACGTACTGCACTTCAATTATTGATTCAGCGAATTGTCGTGGCTGCCGGCGGCATGGAACAAGTGGGCGATTACAAAGTGTTGGTTGCCCATGGGGGCGGCGAAGTCAGCAGCTATACCCTGGCACTGCTGCGTGCGGCGCAACTGACTATCGCGGGCCGCGCGCCCAGGACTTTCAACTTGCGTGTGGCGACGCTCCGACATGCCGGCATGACCCAGGCCACGCTGGATAGCCTGCAGCATGGCTACAGCACACTGTTTTTCCACGACGACCCGCGGGTCGAGCTGCTGATGGTGGAAAACCAGGTAGTGCAGCCGTTCAACCACCAGCGCCCGGCCTCAGGTGCGGGCCGGGAGGTCAGCCAGCGCAATATGCTGATGGTGGGGCACCTGACCTCCGGGGATATTCGCGCGACGTTGTGTAACGATACTTACCTGTCCCTGGGGGATTTCTACCAGCGTGTCACCACCTGGAACGGAGGGGTGCATGCGCTGGTCAGCGGTGATTCGCCGCGCAAGCAGAGCCAGTACCTGGCGTGGTTGAAAAAGGCGGCCCAAGCGGCCGGCGTCAGCACTGCGCCGGGCAAGCCGGCCTCGCTCACCGGGTTGTTCGCGCGCATGGAGGAGTGGAGCAACGGCTGTTATCAAGACCTCTATGGCGAGCAATACGTTGCCCATGAGAGCCCCGGCCGGGGTGGGCACCGCCATTTGGCCTACATTGGTATCGCCGACCTGCTTAACAACGTCGACGTTGCTTCAACCCCTCTGCTCAGCGACTTCCTGGGCTACGTCCCCGATCCGTTTGGTTTTCACTTCAGCCATCCGGCCTACCCCAACCCGCTGCTGATGGCTCACCTGCGCGGGGTGCAGGCCCAGTGCCTGCGCGAGCTGTCCTACGAGGACGGCGTGGCGGGTTTTCTGCGCCAGGCGATGGACTACCTGTGTCGCCGGCAAATTCCTGAACATTTGATCGCAGAGGCCTGCGGTGGGGAAGGGCGTGTGCAGTCGACGGCCTACGCCCAAGAGTTCTTTGGCCTGGAGGAGGCCCAGTTGACCTGTTTGTTGTTCTCGCCCTTCATCCATCATGGTGAGCGGCTGGAGGGTTACCTGCGTCAATGCCACCCCGGCATGCTGGTGGCACTCCCCGAGTTGCACAAGGTGCTCCAGGGCAAGCCGGCTGCCGACATGCTGCAGCAATGGGCGATCGACACCAGCGGCTTGCCGCTGCCTCTGCTCCAGCACCTTTACCGCAAGCGCCCGTTGGCGGTTGAACAGGGCGCCGATGCGCGCAAGCGCCGGGCCGCACGCCTGCAGACCAACGCCGAGGCGCGGGCGTTTCAGTTGTTCGGGCGCTAGGCGGGTGCGTCGGTGTGTGCGTCCAGGTAGACAGTCATGAACCTGCGAGGTGAGCGGCAGGCGGATTTCGCCTACCAGGCGGTGTACCGCTACATGATCAACCTGATCAACGAAGTCAGCCTGGACATGCCCGTCAAACTGCCTTCTTTGCGGCAGTTGGCGACGCGCCTGAATGTGTCGATCTCGACGATTCAATACGCGTACTCCCTGCTGGAAAAGGAAGGGCGGGTGTATTCGGTGGCCAAATCGGGTTATTTCGCCTGGCCCGTGGCAGCCAATCCGCTGATGGCGGCGGGCGCCGATCTATTGGAGCGCCTGTATGCGGCGGCGCGGCGGCCCGGAATGGTGGTACTCAGCGGCGATGAACCGGCGCTGCTGGGAGCGCTGGACGGCGCATTGCTGATGCTCGAACGCCAACTGGTGCGCCGCCACCCACGCCAGCTGCAACCCTGGTCGCAGCCTTGCGGCGTCTGGGAGCTGCGCGCCGCGTTGGCGGCGCGTTACACCTCATCGCCGACCCGCTGCTGGCAGGCCGATGACGTCTACATCGGTGCCGATCTGCGCGGTGTATTGGAAATACTCATTGATGTACTGGGTCTCAAGGGCGCCGCGGTATTGGTCGAGTCCCCCTGCGACTGGTTAATACTGCGCCTGCTGCAGGCTGCCGGCGTGCGCGTCATTGAGTTGCCCTGGCAGGTCGACGGTCGCCTGGACCTAGCGCGGCTCGAACACCTGTTGCGCCATGAGCCCGTCCACTTGGTGCTGCTGTCGTCGGTGGTGGGCATGCCGTCGGGCAACGTCATGCTCAACTATGAGCGCTTGCGGGTGGCTCAGTTGCTCGAAGAATATGGCTGCTGGCTGCTGGAGAATGACACCTTTGGCGAGTTGGGTTTTGCGCAGAACCACACGGCGCTGCGCAACCAGGTCAACCCCGAACGGCTGATCGTATTTTCGTCGTTCGAAAAAGTACTCGGCCCGGAAGCACCGTTCGGCTATGTACTGTCACGCCACCTGAGCAGTGAGCTGCAGCGCCAGTTCCTGCTGCGTTCGTTTCGCCTGTCGTCGATCCGCCAACGCGCAATTGCCCACCTGTATCAAAGCGGGCGGCTGGACCAGCACCTGCAGACGTTGCGCCAGCGCCTGCGTGAACAGGCCGACGCCATGAGCCAGCGCCTGGATCAGCGCCTGGCAGGGCGGGTGACTTACCGCATGCCGCTGGCCGGGGCGAGTTTCTGGCTGCACGCGTCGGTGCCGGTGGACATGCGCCAGGTGTTCCAGCGCCTGCTGGCGCAACAGGTGGTGATTGCCCCGGGGGAATTGTTCAGCCTCAGTGGCTTGCATCATCAGCAACTACGGCTGAGCCATGCGTTCAACGGGCACCCGAACCTGGACGCGGCATTGGATGCGCTGGCGCAGGCCTTGTTGCAGGCGCAGAGCGCCTAGCGTGTGAAAAATCTCTTGCTGGTGTGGGATCTATAACATCGCGCGGCAGTCCAACTCTCAGTAAACTGTCATTTTTTCCGAATCCTTCTTTCCGAGGTTTATGCATGACAATCAGTCCTTTTGCGGGCAAACCGGCGCCAGCCCAGTTGCTGGTAGATATCCCGCGACTGGTTACGGCCTATTACACCGGTCAGCCCGATGCAGCGATCTCCACCCAGCGCGTCGCGTTCGGGACTTCCGGGCACCGGGGCAGCTCGTTCGAACTGAGCTTCAACGAATGGCATGTGCTCGCCATCAGCCAGGCCATCTGCCTGTACCGCGAAGCCCAAGGTATCGACGGGCCGTTGTTCGTCGGCCTCGACACCCATGCATTGTCGACGCCTGCGGGGGCCAGCGCGCTGGAAGTCCTGGCGGCCAACGGTGTGCATGTGATGCTCGCCGAGGGCGATGAATACACGCCGACCCCAGCCATTTCCCACGCCATCATCTGCTATAACCGCGGTCGCACCAGCGGCCTGGCCGACGGCATTGTCATCACGCCGTCCCACAACCCGCCGCAAAGCGGCGGCTACAAGTACAACCCGCCCAACGGCGGTCCGGCCGATACCCACGTCACCAAATGGATCGAGGCCAAGGCCAACGAGCTGCTGGCCAATCGGCTGGCCGGGGTCAAACGCATCACCCACGCCCAAGCGCTCAAAGCCGACACCACCCATCGCCATGACTACCTCAACAGCTACGTGGCCGACCTGATCAATGTGATCGACATGGACGCCATTCGCAGCGCCGACCTGCGTTTGGGCGTCGATCCGCTGGGCGGCGCCGGGGTGCGCTACTGGTCGGCGATTGCCGAGCACTACCGCTTGAACCTGGACGTGGTCAACACCGAAGTCGATCCGACCTTCCGCTTCATGAGCGTCGACTGGGATGGCCAGATCCGCATGGACCCGTCGTCCAGCTACGCCATGCAGGGCTTGATCGGACTCAAGGAGCGTTTCGACGTGGCCTTCGCCTGCGACCCGGACCACGATCGCCACGGCATTGTCACCCCGTCCGGCGGCCTGTTGGCGCCGAACAATTACCTGGCCGTGTCCATCGACTACCTGTTCCAGAACCGTCCCGGCTGGCGCGCCGATGCGGCCGTGGGCAAGACCGTGGTCAGCAGCGGCTTGATCGATCGCGTCGCGGCGCGCATCGGACGGCGCCTGTACGAAGTGCCGGTCGGCTTCAAGTGGTTTGCCGACGGTCTGTTCGACGGTTCGCTGGGTTTTGGCGGTGAGGAAAGCGCCGGCGCTTCGTTCCTGCGCAAGGACGGCACCGTGTGGAGCACCGACAAGGACGGTTTGATCCCGGCGCTGCTCGCGGCAGAAATGACCTCGCGCAAAGGCCAGGACCCCAGCCAGATCTACCGTGGCCTGACCGACGCTCTGGGCGAACCGTTCGCGATTCGCGTCGACGCCAAGGCCACCCCGGCGCAGAAGGCGTTGCTGGGCAAACTGTCGCCGGAGCAGGTGACGTCCACCGAATTGGCCGGGGAGCGCATCCAGCAGATCCTCAGCCATGCGCCGGGCAACAACCAGGCGATCGGCGGTTTGAAAGTCATGACCGAAAACGGCTGGTTCGCCGCACGGCCATCGGGCACCGAGGACATCTACAAGATCTACGCCGAGAGCTTCATCGGTGAAGATCACCTCAAGCAACTGGTGCAAGAGGCGCAGGTACTGGTTGACGGTGCAATCAGCGCTGGCTGACACGCCTCAGTCAATATAGGCGCGGGTCAGCCCGCGCCTATATTTCGCCTCGAGATCAGGCCAGGTCGACCAGCACGATCTCGCTGTCTTCTATCGCGGTCACGCGCAACAGCTGTTCATCTTCCACCGCGACACCGTCTCGCGCGTGCGCGCGCAAGCCATTGACCTCAATCACCCCCGTCGCCGGCACCAGGTAGGCGCGACGCCCGCTGTCCAGGCGGTATTCGGCAGTTTCCCCGGCTTTCAGGTTGGCCGCCACCAGGCGCGCATCCGCACGAATGCGTAGGCTCTCGCTGTCACCGGCCTTGCCGCTGGCCAGGGTCACAAACCCTTCGCGGTCACCTTTCGGAAACGGCTTGGCGCCCCATGACGGCGGCAGGCCGGCTTCGTTGGGGATGATCCAGATCTGGAAAATCTTGGTGGGGGTGGCTTCCAGGTTGTATTCGCTGTGGGCAATCCCGGTGCCGGCGCTCATGACCTGCACGTCACCCGCCTCGGTGCGGCCCTTGTTGCCGAGGTTGTCGGCATGGCTGATGGCACCTTCGCGCACATAGGTGATGATTTCCATGTCGCGATGCGGGTGCTGGGGAAACCCGGTGCCGGGCGCGATGATGTCGTCGTTCCAGACCCGCAGGTTGCCCCAGTGCATGCGCTGGGGATCGTGGTACTCAGCGAATGAAAAGTGATGATGGGCGTCAAGCCAGCCATGATGGGCGCCGCCCAGGGCGGTGAAAGGTCGTAATTCGAGCATGATCGTCTCCAGTTGATGGGGTCATCATCCAACAGTGCATGATCGATAAAAAGCGTAAAAAATGCCTTATTCCTATCGATCAATTGGATTGGTTTCGGATGCTTTGACTTTCACTTCATCGCCTAACTGCATGACGGCAAAGCAATTGGCTGGAACTGCGCGGCGATTCCGGCGACCATGGCGCACTCGTCAACACCCAGCTCATCGCAGGAGTCCGCGTGCCGCAGCAACAGCCTGATCTGCCCCCTGAATTGCGCCCCCTGGCCGAAATGCCATGGTTGAAACGGCTCGCCGCCCGCTTGTTCGGGCATGGCTTGACCCGCTTGCGCGCGCAACACCGGTTCTCCTGGCTGCATGGGCAGGCCGACGGTTTTCGCAGTGGGCACGAGGCGGGTGTGGAGTACGGCTATCGCGAGGGCAAGGCCGACGGCATCGAAGAAGGCCGGCAGGTCCTGCTGATTCGCGACTTCCGCCCGGAAGAACACCGTGCGCCGGGGGTGGATGACAACCTGTTCGATGATTGGCGGCTGCCCCTCACGGCCGATCTGAAAAAACGCATCAAGGCCGATGTGGCACGCTTGCTGCCGGCTCACGCGCAGCCCAGCGCCGCCCAATGGAAGATGATCTTCAGCGACACGCCGTCCACCTCGGTGATCGCCGGTGCCGGTGCGGGCAAATCCACCTCGCTGGTGTTGCGTATCCTGCTGCTCACCCATTACCTGGGTTTCGAGCTGAGCTCGATGACCGTGGTGACGTTCACCCGTGAGTCGCGCAAGGACTTCATCAACAAGCTCATGGAAGTGCTCAGCTTATGGGGGCAACCTCTTGATATCAAAGAAGCCCAGGCCGTGGTGCGGACCTTTCACTCGCGCATCCTGCCGATGGTGCGCAGCCTGCCGGGCTTCGAGCGGCTGCAGGCGTTCGAGAACCTCAGTGCGGGCTTCGAGGACGCAGACAGCAACCCGTTCGACCTGCGCCTCAACGAGGCGCAACGCCAGCAGATGAACGCCTGCTACCACCGGCTGTACGGCCAGCACACGCGCTTTCGCGAACTGATTGCACCGCTGGCGCGCCATGGTTTGCAGCTCAAGGAGCTGGAGCGTGATCACCCGGACGTGCAGAAGCGCATGGCCGTGACAGAACTGGCCGCCAAGCGCGATGAAGAGCTGTGTGACGTGATTGAAGACCTGTGGTTTCGCGCGGGCGCCTGGCCGATCAAAGGGATCGAGCCGAGTCGCCAGACCGTGGAGATCAATGGCGCGCAATTCCATTGCCATGGCTATATTCCCGAGCTGGATGCCTGGGTCGTGCTGGGCTTCGATTCGCGGGAAAACGCCCAGCTCAGCCGCCCCAATGCCAAGCTGTCGGTGCGTGCGGAATGGGCGGTCAAGCGCACCCTTTTTCAAGCATTCTGCCGTAAGCCTTTGATATGGCTGGATAGTTATGAGTCGTCCAAGCGTCTTTTAAGCAGCCTGGCCGGTGACGCCAGTGCGGGGCCGGGGTTCGATTACAAGGTCAAAGGCGAGCTGGCGTCGGCGCCGTTGCTGGACTGTTTTGTCATGGCCGCAGGTTTCATCGAGAACCTCGGTCTGGACGTGCCCAGTGCCGTGGGCCAGATGAGTTTCGCCAAAGACGATCCGGACCGCGCCTTCTTCGAGGCCTTGAGCATTTTCTGGAAAGCTCTGGAAGATCATCTGCTCGACCAGTCGCCGCCGATCATGACCTACAACCGCATGTTCTCGCTGTTTGGCGAAAACACCCCGGAAAACCTCAAGTTGCTCAGCGACCCCCTGTTGCGGCCGCTGTCACACCTGATGATCGACGAGTTCCAGGACGTCTCGCCGCAGATCGTCTCCTGGCTGCGCGCCAGCCTGCGTGAAATCCGCAGCCGTGGGCCAGCCATGCATGTAGGACGCGGCGCCCAGCATTCGTCACTGCTGTGCGTAGGGGATGACTGGCAGTCGATCTATGGCTGGCGCGGCAGTTCGCCGAAGTACTTCATGCAGTTCAACCAGGAATTCCCGGCACCGAGTACCACCCGCGTCATGCTCGGCGAGAACTATCGCAGCCATCAGCACATCATCGATGCCGCCGAACACATTGTGCGCGCCGCGCCGGCGATCCCCGGCAAGAAGGCCAAAGCCAGCGGCATACCCAAGGCGTTGGTGCCCGTTACGGTACTGGAACGCGACGATGCGGCCTTGGGCCGGCGCCTGCAGGAGCACTATCAAAAGGGTGATTCGGTGTTAATGTTGTATCGAAAAAGTAGCGATAAGTTATTGATTAATGAGCATATTCAATCTGTAGTTAATGTGGATTCTAGCTTGCCGCCCGCGGCGCGCAGGCTCAAGCAATTGACCTATCACAGCGCCAAAGGCCTGCAGGCGGATGCGGTGTTCCTGCTTGGGGATTGCCAGCATGTCACCCGTTCGCCGTACAAGAACCAGGTGTACCGCATGGCGGGCCTGGGCAAGGCCGGCGACACCGAACCCTACGACAACGCGCAAAAAGACGAAGTGCTGCGCCTGGCGTATGTCGGCATTACCCGCGCGGTCAGCCATTGCTACTGGTATGTGGAAAAACCCGAGGGCCAGGCCGTGAATGTGCCGAAGGCCTCGGAGCGGGTCGACGCCAGGAAAGCGTTCTTTGACGATCAGCGCTAAGCACTGCCTGGCACAGGCCCTATGTAGGGGCTTGCCCGCAATAGCGGTGCATCAGTCGATAGACCGCTCGACTGGCGCACCGCTGGTCGTGTTCAAGCCCTTAACAAATGTGGCGGCACAAAACACTCCAGCTCCGCTTCCACCGCTTCGATGATGCGCTCTACATCGGTAGCATTCATCACGGTGGCGCAGGGGATGCCAGCGATGGCGATCAGCGTCTCGCCGCTGGCGCGGTCGAACAGACGCGCGACCATACTGCCGGGAGCGTCCATGCTCCCTTCGAAGCCCATGGGATGGAAATGCCAGCGCATCAGCTGGCAGGCGTTGGGGAATGTCACTTTGTTCATGTTGCCCACCTTGTTCATTGAGCGCTTCCTTTAGCTCGCGGCAGGGGGCCATGACCGTCACTGGTCACAGCGAGTGAGAGTGTAAAAATAGCATTCGTTCATAAATGCAAGGGCAGTTTTTTCGCCCCGTTCGGCGGTTCTTTTCCTATAGCTTGACGTGTGTCATGTCTTGCTAAAGGCTGGGCAAAAGGCCATTAGTCAGAAGTTGCCGTCGGCCATTGATGGCAGCGCTGAAATTCGGCAACCTCCACCTTTTACCCGTCGTAGAGCCATGCATGCCCCACACCGCCGCGGACGATGATTGCCAGCACACCCACGCCACGCGCGAGCTAGTGACGCGCCACCACCTGTGCTGGCGTCATCGTGACCTGGATGGCGTGATGTCTTACTACCATCCGCACATCCAGTACCACGACTTCTTCCAGAACCGCGTCGTCGGCTACGCCGAACTGCGCGAGTACCTGCAAGCCAGCATGCCGCGCGGGCCCGACGAGGCCATCGAGCACATGGACCGCATTCGCGCCGATGGCGACACCGCGTTCATCCAGTACCGCATCACCCTGCGCGGCGGGCAGGGCCTGGTGTCGTTCCGTACCAGTGAGGCCATCACCGTGCGCGACGGGCTGATCTGGCGGGTCAACGAATATGCGTCACTGGTGCATGAGCACAGCCCCCAAACCACGCGCCCGAGCGTCAGCCGCCTGGGCCTGTCGCCCCAGCAACTAGGGCATATGGCCAACGACCTGCAGCACTACTTCCAGCAGCAACAACCCTACCTGGACCCGGAGTTGGACCTGCAACGGGTTGCCAAGGAGTGCGGTTACAGTCGCAATCAGATTTCCTACTTGCTCAATCAAGTCCTCGGGCAAACCTTCTATCGCTATGTCAATCAGGCTCGGCTCGTGCATTTGCTGGCTGCGCTGGATAAAGCCAGGCCGCCCATACGCGTGGACGACTTGGCCTATGCGGCGGGGTTCAATTCGTTATCGGCGTTTTATAGCGCTTTTCGCCAGCACACCGGCCTGACGCCGAAGGCTTACATTAAAGGGCGCTTTGAGGGCGAGTCGGCTAGATCAACTGGCAATAAAAAAGATGTGGGTTAAACCTGTCATGTTCGACAGGTTTTTCATTCGCGGATTCGTAGTGTAATGCCCAGGCATCTTTTCTTTCAGTTGGAGTGTCGCTATGTCTAAGCACAATAAATCCGCCCACCCGAACGGTCCAGAGAGTGAAGGCCGCATGGACGGAATCATTAACATCGACGGAACGGGTCACACCTTTCAAGCGGACCGTGTGTATATGGATGAGCAAGACGGTGCGCTGAGGTTTTTCGGTGCCCGAACCGTTGACGAGAACCCGGATAAATTCGAAGCGGTTCAAGTGCAACTCACACCGCCCACCATTTCGACGGGTAAATACCAGGTGGGCGGGGAGAGTGTTAAAGATGTTATTTACGTCGACCATCAAACCGGTAACAGCTATACAGCTGACAAAGGCGAGGTGTCGCTCACCAGGAGCATCCCCCTTAAACAGTTATTCGGGGTAGTGAGTTGTGAGTTCAGTGTTGGCGGTCGAACGACTATCGTAAACGTCCAGTACGCCTTCAAGGGGTAGAATAAATAGTCGGCCCCGCAGCCTCTGCCCGCGTCGGTTAGCGCCAATCATTCGGCGTTGACGGGGCAGCAGGTCGCGCCAACATTTCCCTGCGTGCACGCGCGCAAGACAGCCCCTGACATCCCGCTCTAGGATCCAGCCTATCGAAACGAGGTAGGGGAACCTGGCATGCCGGCATGGCGCACTATCAGTTTATGGATGGACCAGTTGGACGACCCGCTGCTGGCGCGGCCGTCTCTGGAGCACGACCTGGACGTCAACGTGGCCATCATCGGCGCCGGTTACACCGGTCTGTGGACCGCGTATTACCTCAAGCGCCAGGCGCCCGAGCTGAACATTGCCATCATCGAGGCGCAAACCGCCGGTTTCGGCGCGTCCGGGCGCAATGGCGGCTGGTTGATGGGCAACCTGTTGGGGGAAGACCGTTTACTCGCCGGCCTCACGCCCGAGCAGCGGCGTGCTTCGTTTGACCTGCTGCACGGCATTCCCGACGAAGTGGCGCAGGTGCTGGCCCGCGAAGGCATCGACTGCGACTACCGCAAGGGCGGCGCCCTGTACTGCGCCGCGCGTTACCCCGAGCAGGAAAGCAGCCTGCGCCTTTATCTGGACAAGCTCTACGCCCAAGGCCTCACCGAGGCCGACTACCGCTGGCTGAACCCGCAACAACTGGCTGAGCAACTGCGAATCGCCAAGCCCTTTGGCGCGGTTTATGCGCCCCATGTGGCGACGATCAACCCAGCCAAGTTGGTCCGCGGCCTGGCGCGGGTGGTGGAACGCATGGGCGTCAAGATCTACGAAAACTCCCCCGTTACCCATTGGCAGTCCGGCCGCCTGCGCACTGCAAAAGCCGGCGTGCGTGCCGCCTGGGTGGTGCCGGCCGTGGAGGGCTACGCGACCACCTTGGCGCCGTTGGGTCGCTACCAACTGCCGGTGCAAAGCCTGATCGTCGCCACCGAGCCATTACCCGCCAGCACCTGGGACGAAATCGGCCTGAGGCATGGCCAGGCCTTCGGCGAAAGCAGCCGCCAGGTCACCTATGGCCAGCGCTCGGCCGACAACCGTCTGGTGTTCGGTGCCCGTGGCGGTTATCAGTTTGCTGGCAAATTGCGCCACGACTTCGATTTGACCGACAGCGAAGTGGCGCTGCGTCGCTACCTGTTCGGCGAGCTGTTCCCACAGTTGAAAAACGTGCGGATTACCCACTCCTGGGGCGGCAACCTCGGCATGTCGCGCCAGTTCCGACCGCACATGCTCTGCCATCACGCCACCGGCATCGCACTGTCCGGCGGCTACGGCGGGGAGGGCGTCGGTGCCACCAACCTGGGCGGCCGCACCCTGGCCGACCTGATCCTGGGCCAGGAGACGCCGTTGACCCATCAACCCTGGGTGATCCGCGAGCGTGGCTTGGAGGCGCTCAAGGCCTGGGAGCCGGAGCCGTGCCGCTGGCTGGGCTACAACGCGATCATTCGCAGTTTTGTCCATGAGGACCAGGTATTGGCCAACCCCAATACCGCGCCCTGGCGCCGCAAGTTGGCGATCGGCGTGGCCGGGTTCATGGAAAGTTTCATGCACTGAGCCGTTCCACTCACACAGGTAGCCCCATGAGCATCACTCAATTCAAAGACGCGCTGAATGCCCATCTGCCGGATTCGTCACCGGTCGCCGTGCCCCTGGGCGAGCCGATCGCCGTGGCGTCAAGCTTGAGCGTCGAGCGCAGCGACGGCGTCGAAACCGGTATCTGGGCCTGTACCCCCGGCCGCTGGCGCCGGCAGATCAAAGCCCAGGAGTTTTGCCACTTTATCCAGGGCCGCTGCACCTTCACCCCTGACGACGGTGAAATCGTCCACCTACAAGCCGGCGATGCACTGATGTTGCCGGCCAACAGCAGCGGAACCTGGGATATCCAGGAAACCGTGCGCAAGACCTATGTATTGATCCTGTAACGCTTTGATCCTTGATCGCCTGCCATAAAAACAGCCCTAAAACCGCCAGGAAATCGAACCATGAAAGCCATTGCCCTGTTGCCCTTGATGTTGGTGGCCTCTGTCAGCCAGGCCGCCGAGACGGTGAAGATCTACAACTGGTCGAGCTACATTGCGCCGGACACCACGAAGAACTTCCAGAAAAAAACCGGCATCGGTTTCAGCTACGACGTGTACGACAGCAACGAAACCCTCGACGGCAAGTTGATGACCGGTAACTCCGGCTATGACGTGGTGTTCCCCTCCAACCACTTCATGGCGCGGCAGATCCAGGGCGGCGCCCTGAAGAAGCTCGACAAGAGCCAATTGCCCAATTGGAAGAACCTCAACCCGGTGCTGCTCAAGGCCCTGGAAAACAACGACCCGGGCAACGCCCACGGCTTCCCGTACCTGTGGGGCAGCACCGGCATCGGCTACAACGTCGACAAGGTCAAGGCAGTGCTGGGCGATAACGCGCCTGTGAATTCCTGGGACCTGATCTTCAAGCCCGAATACATGCAAAAGCTCAGCAAATGCGGGGTGGCCATCCTCGACAATGGCCCGGAATTGTTGCCGATCGCTCTGAATTACCTGGGGCTGCCACCCCACAGCAAGAAGCCTGAGGACTACAAGAAAGCCGAGGCGCTGCTGATGAAAGTTCGCCCCTACGTGGCGTACTTCCACTCCTCGAAATACACCGGCGACCTGGCCAATGGCGACATCTGCGTGGCCGTCGGTTTCTCCGGCGACGTGCTGCAAGCCGAAAGCCGCGCCAAGGAAGCCAAGAATGGCGTGAACATCGGCTATCAGATCCCCAAGGAAGGCGCCGCGATCTGGTTCGACATGGTGGCCATGCCCGCCGACGCCCCGGATGAAAAGGCCGGGTATGCCTTCATGAACTACTTGCTGGAGCCCCAAGTGATGGCCGACATCACCAACTCCGTTCATTACGCCAACGGCAACAGTGCGGCGGACAGCCTGGTGGACCCGGCAATCAAGGCCGATACCAAGATCTACCCAAGCGCGGAAATGATGGGCAAGTTGTTCGCGCTGGAAGCGATGCCGCTGAATATCGACCGGGTTCGCACGCGGGTGTGGAACACCATTCGTACCGGGCGCTGAAGAACTGATGTGGGAGGACGTAAACCCCCTCCCACATTTGGATTCAGGGGTTTTCCAGGTCATGCCCCAACGACTGGATAAACAACGAGAACAGCTCCGGCTGCGAAGAAATATCCAGCTTGGCGTACAGATGCCGGCGATGCACTTTGACCGTATCCGGCGAGATATTCAGGCGCTCGGCCATGGCCTTGGAGGAGAACCCGCGCAATACCAGGCGGGCGACTTCCAGCTCGCGGTCCGAGAGCACGCCGCAGCCGAAATGGCTCAGCGCATCGCGAATCTGGCTGGCCATCGCCTGCGCTGCCGGTACACGCTGGGTGCTTTGCTGCCAATGCTGCTGCATCAACGGCAGCACCCACGCGGCCAAGGTGGTCAGCAGCCCGGTTTCTTCAGCACTGAAGCGCCGCTGCATGCCCAATGACAGCGACAATGTGCCCGCGCCAGGTAGTTGCAGGATGAATTGCACCTCGTCTTCCAGCACGTTGTCGTGGAAGTAGTTGAGGAAGTATTCGCTCTGGCGGAAATGGTCCGGCGCCACTTCCTCCAGGCGGTACACGCCGCTGGCATACCCTTCGCGGCAGGCCTGGAAAAACGGGTCAAGCACGTACAGGCCGTTGAGGTACACCAGCATCGACGCCGGTTTGCTGCTGGGCTGGGCGTCGTATTCCTCCAGGGCCTGGGGCAGGCCATCGAGCGGGTAGAAAATCGCCAGGGCGTTATCGAACGGCAGGCATTGGTGCAACAACAGCACCAGCTGTTTCCAGAATCGCTCGCTGCCGATCTGTGACAGGGTGCGCCCCAGCCCCGCATGCATGCCGACTTCCCTGAACAGGCTCATGTCACAGGTTCCCCTCATCAAAAGATCGGCCAAGGGTTCGGCTTTTGCCGGGTGTCGTCAAGGGGAGTACGCCAATAGGGGAATTGGCTGACAACAGCTCTGGCTTTAACTTCGCGATCATTGAGTGGGAAACATATCCCACGACTTTCAGACTTTTCGTTTCTGCCTCACACCAAAAACAACGACAGAGGATAACGATATGAGTGCTTCCCCCGCGCCTGACGGCGTGCTCAAGCCCACCCTGAGCGTCTTCGATGTGGTGGCCATTACCGTTTCGGCGGTGACGCCCGCCAGTTCGGTGTTCGTGATCGCCCCGTTCGCCATTCAACAGGCCGGCAGCGGCGTGTTCCTGGCCTTTGTCATGGCCGCCTTGCTCGCGCTGATGTTCGCCTTTTGCTACGCCGAACTGGGCCGCGCCCACAACAGCGCTGGCGGTGAATATGTGTATGCCAAGCGGGTATTCGGCGGCATGGCGGGCTATGCGACGTTCCTGACGGTACTGGTGATGTTGCTGTTTATCCCACCGGTACTGGCCACGGGCGCGGCGACCTACTTGAATAACGCCCTGGGCACCCGGTTCGATGCCCAGACCGTTGCGCTGGTCATTGTGGTGTGCAGTTACGCCCTGGGCATCCTTAATATCAAGCTCAATGCCTGGATCACCGGCACTTGCCTGCTGCTGGAAGTGGCGGCCTTGCTGGTGATCGTGTTCCTCGGCTTCGGCCATCCGGTGCAGCCGGTCAGCGTGCTGTTTCAGCCGCAGATCGTCGAAAACGGCATGTTGCACCTGGCGCCCTGGGCCCTGGTGATCGGCGCGGTCGGCATCGGCCTGTTCTCCTTCAATGGCTACGGGCCGGCGGTGCTGCTGGCCGAAGACATGAAATGCGGCGGCAAGGGCGTACACAAAGCGGTGTTGTGGTCCCTGGGGCTGGTGGTGGTGATCGAACTGGTGCCGATCACGGCGCTGCTGATCGGCGCGCCGTCGCTGAGTGCGATGATCAGCAGCCCCGACCCCATCGGCTACCTGCTGACCAGCCATGGCAACGAAACCTTGTCACGCCTGGTCAGTGCCGGGATCTTCCTCTCGGTGTTCAACGCCATCGTCGCCATCGTGATCCAGATCGGCCGCGTGGTATTCAGCAGCGGCCGCGACGCCCTGTGGACGCCGACCATCAACAAACTGTTCACGCGCATTCACCCGCGCTGGGATTCGCCCTGGCTGGCGACGCTGTTCCTGGCGATCCCTTCGGCGCTGCTGAGTTTCAGCTCCAACCTGGCGGACCTCACCTCGTTCAGTGTGCTGCTGATCATGCTGGTGTACCTGATCGTGGCCTTGAGTGCGCTGATGAGCCGGGTGCTGCTGCGTGAGCGCGCACATCCGTATCGCATGCCCTTGTGGCCGCTGCCGGCATTGCTGGCGGTGCTGGGCGCCGGGTATCTGTTGATGACCTTGATCGCGGAGGCTTCGGTGCGCGACATCATGGTCATCATCGGCTTGCTGGCGCTGTCGGTGATTCTGTATTGCATCAGTGGCCGGTTGAGTCCGGCGTATCAGAAACTGTAAGGAGTGGTTATGCGCGCACGTCAATTGGGCATCACGTTGGGGCTGGGCACGCCCGGCGCGTTGAATGCCATCACCGATGTTCCCGGCGTCCGGGTCGGCCACAGCACGCTCAAGACCCGCGTCGACGGTAAACAGGTGTGTACCGGCGTCACAGTGGTCCAGCCGCGTGTCGGCGAGGCGCGGCAGCAGCCGTGCTTTGCCGGGTATCACGTGCTCAACGGCAATGGCGACGCCACGGGCCTGGAGTGGATCAGCGAAGCAGGGCTGTTGACCACGCCATTGGCGATCACCAACACCCACAGCCTCGGCATTGTGCGCGACACCCTGATTGCCCTGGAGCGCGAGCGTCTGGCGGACCCGGCCGTGTACTGGTGCATGCCGGTGGTGATGGAAACCTACGACGGCCTGCTGAACGATATCTGGGGCCAGCACGTCAAGCCTGCGCATGTGCGCGAGGCGCTGGACCACGCCGAAAGTGGCCCGGTACAGGAAGGCGCGGTGGGCGGCGGCACCGGGATGATCTGCCATGAATTCAAGGGCGGCATCGGCACCGCGTCGCGCCGGTTGCCGGCGGAGCAGGGCGGCTGGACGGTCGGCGTGCTGGTGCAGGCCAACCATGGCAAGCGCCAGGAACTGCGGGTTGACGGCTACCCGGTGGGCCGGCAGTTGATGACGATCCCATCGCCGTTCGCCGAGCGGGGCACGCCGGGCATGGGCTCGATCGTGGTGATCCTGGCCACCGACGCGCCGTTGCTGCCCCATCAATGCCGGCGCCTGGCGCAACGCGCGTCCATCGGCATTGCGCGCACCGGCGGCGGCACCGAGGACTCCAGCGGCGACCTGTTCCTGGCCTTCGCCACCGGCAATCAGGCGCTGCCCCCGGCGGACTATGGGCGCAAGGACCTGGCGTTCAGCAGCGCGGTGCAGATGGTCAATAACGATCATATGTCCCCGCTGTTCCTCGCCGCGGCGGAGGCAGTGGAGGAGGCGATCGTCAACGCCATGCTGGCCGGTGAGAGCATGACCACCGACGACGGGGTGCGGGTGCCGGGTCTGGACGGCGAAACACTGTTGCAGGCATTGCGCGAGACGGGCTGGAACAGCTGCCGATAATCCGGTGTATTTATAAAGATGCTGGCTCTTTAATGCGGCGAATGACACCGTGACAATATATTGGATCCATCTAAACAAGTGCGCCGCTCAAGTTGAGCGGCTTTACCGCTATTTAATATTTAAATAACAGCGCGGTGCTTTTTGTCGGACAAAAGCAACTAACCCCCTACAAACATTGCACGCGACTTGCTTAAGTTGCCGACTTGTCGGTTTTCACTGCGTAAATAGATGTAGACGAAAGATTTCAAGTTGTGTCAGTTTCGTGACGCCTTCAAAAGAGGCGAGTGATAGGACGATCTCGCCAGCGGGGTTCCTATCGACCCAAGACTGATGCACTTGCACACAAGGAAGTACGTTTATGTCAAAAGTAAAAGACCAGGCTATTGTGTCTGCCGCGCAAGCCAGCACTGCGTATACGCAAATCGATAGTTTCAGCCATCTGTACGACCGTGGCGGCAACCTCACGATCAATGGCAAACCCTCCTACTCCGTTGACCAGGCCGCCACCCAGCTGCTGCGCGACGGCGCCGCGTACCGGGACGTCGACGGCAACGGCAAGATCGACCTGACCTACACCTTCCTGACCTCGGCCTCCTCGAGCACGCTGAACAAGCATGGCATCTCGGGCTTCAGCCAGTTCAACAGCCAGCAGAAAGCCCAGGCCGCACTGGCCATGCAGTCCTGGTCGGATGTCGCCAACGTTGCCTTCACCGAGAAGGCCAGCGGCGGCGATGGGCATATGACCTTCGGCAACTACAGCGGCGGCCAGGACGGCGCGGCGGCCTTCGCCTACCTGCCCGGCACCGGCGCGGGCTACGACGGCACCTCGTGGTACCTGACCAACAGCAGCTACACACCCAACAAGACCCCGGACCTGAACAACTACGGCCGGCAGACCCTGACCCACGAGATCGGTCATACCCTGGGCCTGGCTCACCCCGGCGACTACAACGCCGGGAACGGCAACCCGACCTACAACGACGCGACCTATGGACAGGACACGCGCGGCTACAGCCTCATGAGTTACTGGAGCGAGAGCAACACCAACCAGAACTTCAGCAAGGGCGGGGTCGAGGCCTATGCCTCCGGGCCGTTGATCGACGATATCGCGGCGATCCAGAAGCTTTACGGCGCGAACTACGCCACCCGCGCTGGCGACACCACCTACGGCTTCAACTCCAACACCGGGCGTGATTTCCTCAGCGCCACCGCCAACGCCGACAAGCTGGTGTTTTCGGTCTGGGACGGCGGCGGCAACGACACCCTGGATTTTTCCGGTTTCACCCAGAACCAGAAGATCAACCTCAATGAGACCTCGTTCTCCGACGTTGGCGGCCTGGTGGGCAACGTGTCCATCGCCAAGGGCGTCACCGTGGAAAACGCCTTCGGCGGCGCGGGCAACGATCTGATCATCGGCAACAATGCCGCCAACCTGATCAAGGGCGGGGCCGGCAACGACCTCATCTACGGCGCTGGCGGTGCGGACCAACTGTGGGGCGGCGCCGGCAACGACACCTTTGTGTTCGGTGCCAGTTCCGATTCCAAGCCAGGTGCGGCGGACAAGATCTTTGACTTCACCAGCGGCGCCGACAAGATCGACCTGAGCGGCATCACCAAAGGTGCGGGCCTGAGCTTCGTCAACGCGTTCACCGGGCATGCCGGCGACGCAGTATTGAGCTATGCCTCGGGCACCCACCTGGGTACCTTGGCCGTGGACTTCTCCGGGCACGGCGTGGCGGATTTCCTCGTCACCACCGTGGGCCAGGCAGCGGTCAGCGACATCGTGGCCTGATGCTCCGGCGCGGCGTTGTGGCGCCGCGCTTCCAGGAGGGGCATACACATGCCGCGTTTTGTGCATTTGATCGCCTGTGTCCTACAGGTGTTGTTCGTGTCGGCAGGAGCCCATGCAATGGCTAGCAGTCTCGTTTTACCCACCACCGCGCAGTTGGCCGGACATTGGCAACTGCACCGACAGGATCAGGTCTGTGCCCTGGATTTGCTGGAGCAAGCCACCGCCGTGGGGGGCGATGTGGCCTGCGTTGAGCAATGGCTGGGAGACAAACCCCTGACATGGTCGCCGACGCCGGACGGGATCTGGTTGATGAATGCCGAAGGTTCCGGGATTACCCACTTGAATCGTCAGCGCGACGGTGAATACCAGGCGCGCACGCCATCTGGCGATATCGTGACATTGCAACGAATACCTTAGTTATAACGCTATAACTCGAATTTAATAGTTGGCCGCCGCTTATTCAGGGGCTGGGGCAACTATTGCCGGTCATTGGGTTCAAGGAAGATCAAACACCATGGCGAAGCCCCCTGTTGTTGCGCCTTTATTCAAGGCGCTGGGTGAATATAAAAGTATTTTGATCAGCGTTGGCTGTTTCACTGCATTAATTAACCTGCTGATGCTGGTGCCATCCATTTATATGCTGCAAGTGTATGACCGCGTGCTGTCCTCCCAGAATGAAACCACTCTGGTGATGTTGACGCTGATGGTCGTCGGTTTCTTCGCCTTTATCGGCAGCCTGGAAGTCATCCGCAGTTTTATCGTGATCCGCATCGGCAGCCAGTTGGAACGGCGCTTCAACTTGCGCGTGTATAAAGCCGCCTTCGAACGCAACCTGCAACGCGGCCAGGGGCATGCCGGGCAGTCCCTGGCAGATTTGACCCATCTGCGCCAGTTCATCACCGGGCCGGCGCTGTTCGCGTTTTTTGATGCGCCGTGGTTTCCGATCTATCTGTTGGTGATTTTCCTGTTCAACGTGTGGCTGGGCGTGCTGGCCACGGCCGGGGCCTTGCTGCTGATCGGCCTGGCCTGCCTCAACGAATACCTGACCAACAAGCCCCTGGCTGAGGCTGGCGGTTACTCCCAGCAATCCAGCCAACTGGCCACCAGCCATTTGCACAACGCCGAAACCATCCAGGCCATGGGCATGCTCGGCGCGTTGCGCCAGCGCTGGTTTGCCGTGCATTCGCAGTTCCTGGGCTTGCAGAACGCGGCCAGCGACACCGGCTCGGTGATCACCGCGCTGAGCAAATCCCTGCGCCTGTGCCTGCAATCGTTGGTGCTCGGCCTGGGCGCATTCTTGGTGATCAAGGGCGAGATGACCGCCGGGATGATGATCGCCGGTTCGATCCTGATGGGGCGGGTGCTCAGCCCGATCGACCAGTTGATTGCCGTGTGGAAGCAGTGGAGTTCGGCCAAGCTGGCCTATCAGCGGCTTGACCAACTGCTGCGCGAATTTGCGCCGGACGTCGAGCCGATGGCCTTGCCCGCCCCCAAGGGCCAGGTGAGTTTCGAGCAGGTCAGCGCCGGCCCGCCGGGTCGACGCCTGGCGACGCTGCATCAGGTCAGTTTCCACCTGGGCGCCGGCGAGGTGCTGGGGGTGCTGGGCGTGTCGGGGTCCGGCAAGTCCACGCTGGCGCGGGTGCTGGTGGGCGTATGGCCAACCCTGGCCGGCACCGTGCGCCTGGATGGCGCGGATATCCATCGCTGGGACCGTGACGATCTTGGCCCGCACATCGGTTACCTGCCCCAGGACATCGAACTGTTCAGCGGCAGCATCGCCGACAACATTGCGCGCTTTCGCGATGCCGACCCGGCGCAAGTGGTCCAGGCGGCGCAACAGGCCGGCGTGCATGAATTGATTCTGCGCCTGCCGCAAGGCTACGACACCGTGTTGGGCGACAACGGCGGCGGCCTGTCCGGCGGCCAGAAGCAACGGGTGGCCCTGGCGCGTGCGCTGTATGGCGGGCCGCGGCTGGTCGTGCTGGACGAACCCAACTCCAACCTCGACACCGTCGGTGAAGCCGCGCTGGCCAGCGCCATCGTGCAGTTGAAGGCCCAGGGCAGCAGCGTGATTCTCGTCACCCACCGCTCTTCGGCCCTGGCCCAGGCCGACAAGTTGCTGGTGCTCAACGAAGGCCACCTGCAAGCGTTTGGGCCGAGCCAGGACGTGCTGCGCGCGTTGTCCGGCCAGCAGGCGGCGACGCAGGAAAAAACCGGCGTCAGTTTCAGTCGTCAGTATCAAACCGCAAGGAATCCAGGCGCATGAGCATGCTCACTGTGGAACAACGCGACGCCGCTTTTTTCGTGCGTCTGGGCTGGTGGCTGACGGTGGTCGGCGCCGGTGGGTTTTTCCTCTGGGCCAGCTTGGCGCCGCTGGACCAGGGCATTCCGGTGCAGGGCACCGTGGTGGTCTCGGGCAAGCGCAAGGCCGTGCAGACCTTCAGCCCCGGTGTGGTCAGCCGGATCCTGGTGCGCGAAGGTGAGACGGTCAAACAGGGCCAGCCGCTGTTTCGTCTCGACCAGACCCAGAACCAGGCCGATGTGCAATCGCTGCAAGCGCAGTACCGCCTGGCCTGGGCCAGTGTGGCGCGCTGGCAGAGCGAGCGCGACAATCGCGCGGCCATCGTGTTTCCCGCCGAACTCAGCACCGCCCCGGACCCCGCGCTGGCCCTGGTGCTCGAAGGCCAGCGCCAACTGTTCAGCAGCCGCCGCGAAGCCTTTGCCCGTGAACAGGCGGGGATTCGCGCGAATATCGACGGCGCCACGGCGCAGCTCAATGGCATGCGCCGCGCACGCAGCGACCTGAGCGCCCAGGCTCAATCCCTGCGCGATCAACTGAGCAATCTGCAGCCCCTGGCCGACAATGGCTACATCCCGCGCAACCGCTTGATGGAGTACCAGCGCCAGTTGTCCCAGGTGCAACAGGACCTGGCGCAGAACACCGGCGAAAGCGGCCGAGTGGAGCAGGGCATCCTCGAATCGCGGCTCAAACTGCAGCAGCACAGCGACGAATACCAGAAGGAAGTGCGCAGCCAACTGGCCGACGCGCAACTGCGCAGCCTGACCCTGGAGCAGCAACTCACGTCCGCCGGGTTCGACCTGCAACACAGCGAAATCAACGCGCCGGCCGATGGCATTGCGGTCAACCTCGGCGTCCACACCGAAGGCGCGGTGGTGCGTGCCGGGGAGACCTTGCTGGAGATCGTGCCACAGGGCACGCGGCTGGAAGTCGAGGGGCATTTGCCGGTCCACCTGGTGGACAAGGTCGGCACCCACCTGCCGGTCGACATCCTGTTCACCGCGTTCAACCAGAGCCGTACCCCGCGTGTGCCGGGACAGGTCAGCCTGATTTCCGCCGACCAACTGCTCGACGAAAAAACCGGCGCGCCGTACTACGTGCTGCGCACCAGCGTCAGCGAGGCCGCGCTGGAAACACTCCACGGCCTGGTGATCAAGCCGGGCATGCCCGCCGAGATGTTCGTGCGTACCGGCGAGCGCTCGTTGCTCAATTACCTGTTCAAGCCGCTGCTCGACCGCGCCGGCTCTGCGTTGACCGAGGAATGAACATGAAACCGCTGTTCATTGCCGTGCTGTTGAGCTGTGCGCCTGCCCAGGCCGCCATGGGCCCGTTCGATGTGTACGAGCAGGCTCTGCGCAACGATCCGGTGTTCCTTGGCGCGCTCAAGGAACGCGACGCCGGCCTGGAAAACCGCACCATCGGCCGCGCCGGGTTGCTGCCGCGGCTGTCCTATAACTACAACAAGGGGCGCAACAATTCCGAAGCGCACCTGCCTGACGGGCGTGGCGGCAGCTATCGCGACGCGCGCAATTACAACAGCTACGGCTCGACCTTCAGCCTGCAGCAGCCGCTGTTCGACTACGAAGCCTATGCCAACTACCGCAAGGGTGTGGCCCAGGCGCTGTTTGCCGATGAAAGTTTTCGCGACAAGAGCCAGGCGCTGTTGGTGCGGGTGTTGAGCTATTACACCCAAGCGTTGTTCGCCCAAGACCAGATCGAGATCGCCCGCGCCAAGAAAAACGCCTTCGAGCAGCAGTTTCAGCAGAACCAGCACCTGTTCCAGCAGGGCGAGGGCACGCGCACCGACATCCTTGAAGCCGAATCGCGCTATGAGCTGGCCACCGCCGAAGAAATCCAGGCGCTGGATGAACAGGACGCCTCGTTAAGAGCGTTGGGCGCGCTGATCGGCGTGCAGAGCGTCAACATCCACGACCTCGCGCCGCTCAATCAGCGCTTCGCCGCCTTCAGCCTGACGCCGGCCAACTACGACACCTGGCACGCGCTGGCGATCAGCAACAACCCGACGCTGGCCTCGCAACGTCAGGCCCTGGAAGTGGCGCGTTATGAAGTGGAGCGCAACCGTGCCGGGCACTTGCCGAAGATCACCGCGTATGCCAGTTCGCGCCAGCAGGAATCCGACAGCGGCAACACCTACAACCAGCGCTACGACACCAACACCATCGGCGTCGAAGTCAGCCTGCCGTTGTATGCCGGTGGCGCTGTCTCCGCGTCCACGCGCCAGGCCAGCCGTGCCATGGAGCAGGCCGAATACGAGCTGGAAGGCAAGACCCGCGAAACCCTGATCGAACTGCGTCGCCAGTTCAGCGCCTGCCTGTCGGGCGTGAGCAAGCTGCGCGCCTACCAGAAAGCCCTGACCTCGGCCGAGGCGCTGGTGGTGTCGACCCGGCAAAGCATCCTCGGCGGCGAGCGGGTCAACCTCGATGCGCTCAATGCCGAGCAGCAGCTCTACAGCACCCGGCGCGACCTGGCCCAGGCGCGTTATGACTACCTGATGGCCTGGACCAAATTGCACTACTACGCCGGCAACCTGCGCGATACCGACCTGGCGCAAGTCGATGAGGCCTTTGGGCCGGTGGGCAAGCAGCCGTAGCTGCACCTGGGACGTCATTGCGCTTTCTCGACAACTCCAACAACAGAGAGGCACTACCGATGGGAATCTTTGATTATAAAAACCTTGGCACCGAGGGTTCCAAGGCGCTGTTCGCCGATGCGATGGCGATCACGCTGTATACCTACCACAACCTGGATAACGGCTTTGCGGTGGGCTATCAGCACCACGGCTTGGGCGTTGGCCTGCCGGCGACGCTGGTCGGTGCATTGCTCGGCGGTGCCGACTCCCAAGGCGTGATTCCCGGTATCCCGTGGAATCCCGATTCGGAAAAGGCCGCCCTGGAAGCGCTGCAACACGCCGGATGGACGCCGCTCAGCGCGAGCACCCTGGGTTACGCCGGCAAGGTCGACGCCCGGGGCACGTTTTTCGGTGAAAAGGCTGGCTACACCACCGCGCAGGCCGAAGTGCTGGGCAAGTACGATGACGCCGGCCGCCTGCTCGAAATCGGCATCGGCTTTCGCGGCACGTCGGGGCCGCGGGAAAGCCTGATCAGCGATTCCATCGGTGATCTGCTCAGCGATCTGCTCGCCGCCCTGGGCCCCAAGGATTATGCGAAGAACTACGCCGGCGAAGCCTTTGGCGGTTTGCTCAAGGCGGTTGCCGAGTATGCCGGCGCCCATGGCCTGAGCGGTTCCGACGTGCTGGTCAGCGGCCACAGCCTCGGCGGGCTGGCGGTCAACAGCCTGGCGGAGTTGAGCGACCAGCGATGGTCGGGGTTCTACAAGGACGCCAACTATGTGGCCTACGCGTCGCCGACCCAGAGCGCCGGCGACAAGGTGTTGAACATCGGCTATGAAAACGACCCGGTATTCCGTGCGCTGGACGGTTCATCCTTCAACCTGTCGTCCCTGGGCGTGCATGACAAGCCCCATGAATCGACCACCGACAACATCGTCAGCTTCAACGATCACTACGCCTCGACGCTGTGGAACGTGCTGCCGTTCTCCATTGCCAACCTGCCGACCTGGGTGTCGCATTTGCCCAGCGGCTATGGCGACGGCATGACCCGCGTGCTCGAATCCGGGTTCTACGACCAGATGAGCCGGGACTCGACGGTGATCGTCGCCAACCTGTCCGACCCGGCGCGGGCTACCACCTGGGTGCAGGACCTCAACCGCAATGCCGAGCCGCACAAGGGCAACACCTTCATCATCGGCAGTGACGGTAATGACCTGATCCAGGGCGGCAAGGGCGCGGACTTCATCGAAGGCGGCAAGGGCAACGACACCCTTCGCGACAACAGTGGCCATAACACCTTTCTGTTCAGCGGGCCGTTTGGCCAGGATCGGGTGATCGGCTACCAATCGAGCGACAAACTGGTGTTCACGGATGTGCAGGGCAGCCTGGATTATCGCGAGCACGCCAAGGCGGTGGGCGGCGATACGGTGATCAGTTTTGGCGCGGACTCGGTGACGCTGGTGGGGGTGAGCAACTGGTCGGGGGAGGGTGTCGTGATCGGTTGAAACCGCGTTGGCACGCGGTTCAAAGGGTGGGAGCAAGCGGGCTCCCACATGTTTGATGAGGGATGCAGGGCGGGATCAGTCTTCCTTGCGAACCGTGGCCACATCATCGGCCCTGACGCGGATGCGCTTGCCGGCGATGTCGGTGAATTCATAGAAGCCGTCGGCGGTCTTGGTCTTCGGCGTGTCTTTGGTTAAATACTGCGTGCCGTTCTGCAATGTCACTACGGTTTGCGTCGCGCAACCGGCCAATACCAGAAAAGTGAGTGCAACCAGTGGCAGACCCAAATTCTTCATGTTCATAACCCTTACCTTAACCCTGAAAAGTCCCGCGGCCTGAGGCTGCGGGCCATAAATGTTACGCCATCAATTCCCCTATCTGATCACTTTTACGCAAAAAGTTGCGTGCGCCATTTATCTATTACCGATTGCAACAACGCGTCAGCGGCGGCACTCTGTATGCATAACCAGTACTTAATCGCTGCGGACCATGCCCGAAACCCTCGAAAACCCCCTGTATTACCTGCATAACTTCCGTCAGGTGCTGGATTGGCTGGCACAACGCTATGCCGATCTGCTCGATGCTGAAGAAGCGCATTTCATTCAGCAATTCGACAGGTTGCCGCAGGCGTCCCAGGCATTACTGGTACGTCTGGTGATGCGCAAGGGCGTGCATTTTCGAGCGGGCAAGCTCAATTACCCGGAGATCGGCTGCGCTCATGCGGCAGCGCGCCCGCTGAAGGCTTTGGGTTGGGTGGATGATCAGTGCCTGCTGGGCTTTGACGAACTGTTCGGGTTGCTGCAAAAGGGCGAGTTGCTGGGCGCGTTCCAGCCGTGGATCGAGCAGCCCAAGGGCAAAAAGGCCGATTGGCTCGAGCAACTGGCGCCGCAGTTCGATGAGCGTCGCTGCTTTGCCCACTGGTGCCCCGAGCTGGATGACGTGCTCTACAGCGTCACCGTGTTGGACTTGTGTGATCGCTTGCGCTTGATGTTCTTCGGCAACCTGCATCAGGACTGGTCGGAGTTCGTGCTGGCGGACCTGGGCATCTATACCTACGAAAAAGTCGAGTTTTGCGCACAGTCCCGTGGTTTGCGCAGCCGCGATGACGTGCTGGGGTTTCTGTTCCTGCATCAGTGCCAGCAAGCCTTTGAGTCCGCGCAGGCGCTGGACAGCGTGCTGGCGCAGATCGCTACGTTGCAGACCGACAACCCCTGGCTGGAAAAACGCCGGGCCAAGCTGTTGTTCCAGGTCGGCCAGTCTTGCGAGCGCAGTGCCGAGTTGGCGTTGGCCGAGCAGATCTACCGGGCCTGTGCTTATCCCGGCGCGCGCGCACGCTTGATTCGCGTGCTGGAGCGCCAGGAAGACTACGCCCAGGCCATGGCCCTGGCATGTGCCGCCCACGAGGCCCCGGAAAGCCCCGCCGAGCAGCAACACCTGCTGCGAGTGTTGCCGCGCCTGCGGCGCAAGCTGGGCGCGCCAGCCGTGCCCAAGGCCAAGCCTCGGGACGTCACGCGCCTGGACCTGGCGCTCCCGCCGCCGCCGCCCTCGATGGCGGTGGAGTATTGCGTGCAGGCGCATCTGAGCGAGCCCGATGCGCCGGTGTACTACGTCGAAAACGGCCTGATCAATTCGCTGTTCGGCCTGCTGTGCTGGGAGGCGATCTTCGCGCCGCTGCCGGGGGCATTTTTCCACCCGTTCCAGCGCGGGCCGGCGGATTTGCACAGCGAAGACTTCCATCAGCGCCGTGCGTCACTGTTTGCCGCCTGTCTCGAGCAACTGCAGGATGACCGCTACAAACACACCATCCGCCAACGGTACGTGGACAAGTGGGGCATCCAGTCACCCTTTGTCTTCTGGAACCTGCTCAGTGAAGAACTATTGGAGCAGGCCTTGGCATGCTTGCCCGCCGAACACTTGCGTTGCTGGTTCGAGCGGCTGCTGCTGGATATTCGCGCCAACCGCGCGGGTATGCCGGACCTGATCCAGTTCTGGCCCGCGCAGAAAACCTACCGCATGATCGAAGTCAAAGGCCCCGGCGATCGCCTGCAAGACAACCAACTGCGCTGGCTGGAGTTCTGTGGCGAGTACCAGATGCCGGTCACCGTCTGCTATGTGCGCTGGGCGCAGTCCGCTTGAGCTACACCGTGGCGGTGCGCGCACTGTGTGAGTTCACGGCCAAGGTCGGCGACCTCGACCTGCGTTTTACCCCATCGCCCAGCGCCCAGGAAGGCATCGCCGGCCATCGCACGGTCGCCTCGCGGCGCAGCGCGCACTACCAGAACGAAGTGGCCCTGGAAGGCGAGTACGAGGAACTCAAGGTGCGGGGCAGGGCGGACGGCTACGACCCGGACAGCAACCGCCTCGAAGAGGTGAAGACCTATCGCGGCGACCTCGACGCCCAGCCCGCCAACCATCGGCAATTGCATTGGGCCCAGGTCAAGGTCTACGGCTGGTTGATGTGCCAGAAGCTCGGGCTTGCGCACATCGATTTGGCGCTGGTGTATTTCGATATCGTCGGCGAGGGCGAAACCTCGCTGAACCAGCGCTTTGCGGCCGCCGATCTGCAATGTTTCTTCAACCGGCAATGCGCGTTGTTTCTCGGTTGGGCCCGCCAGGAGATGCAGCACCGCGACGCCCGCAACCGCGCCGCACAGGCCCTGGCGTTCCCCCACAGCGCCTTTCGCCCCGGCCAGCGCAACCTCGCAGAGTCGGTGTACAAGGCCGTCAGCACCGGCCGCTGCCTGATGGCCCAGGCGCCCACCGGCATCGGCAAAACCGTCGGCACGATCTTCCCCATGCTCAAGGCCTTGGCGCCCCAGCAACTGGACAAGGTGTTGTTCCTCACCGCCAAGACCCCGGGTCGCAAGCTGGCCCTCGACGCCGCGCAAGTGCTGTATGCCAGCAGTCCCGAACTGCCGCTGCGCGTGCTGGAGCTGGTGGCGCGGGACAAGGCCTGCGAACACCTGGACAAGGCCTGCCACGGCGAATCCTGCCCGCTGGCCAAGGGTTTCTACGACCGCTTGCCCGCCGCGCGTATCGCGGCCGCCAAGGTGCGCCTGCTCGACCAACACAACTTGCGCGAGGTCGCCCTGGAGCACGGCCTCTGTCCGTATTACCTGAGCCAGGAAATGGCGCGCTGGAGCGACCTGGTGGTCGCCGACTACAACTACTATTTCGACTTTGGCGCGCTGTTGTTCGGGCTGGCCCAACTCAACCAGTGGCGCGTCGCGGTGCTGGTGGACGAAGCCCATAACCTGGTGGAGCGCGCACGATCGATGTACAGCGCCAGCCTTGATCAGTACACCCTCAAGACCGTGCGCGATACGGCGCCGGAGCCGTTGAAGAAACCCTTGCAGCGCTTGAATCGTGAGTGGAACGCGTTGCACAAGGACCAACTCGCGCCGTATCAGGCCTACGCGGCCAGACCCGACAAAATGCTCCAGGCCCTGAGCCTTTGCGCCAGCGCCATGGGCGACTATTTCAACGACCACCCCGAAGCACTCAATGGCGATCTGCAGGCGTTCTATTTTGAGGCACTGCAATTTGCCAAGGTCGCCGAGCTGTTCAACGAACATTTCATCTTTGATATCAGCCTGCGTCAGTTGCGCGGCAAGCGCAGCAGTTCCACCTTGTGCCTGCGCAATGTGGTGCCCGCCGAATTCATCCGCCCACGATTGACGGCGGCGCGCAGCAGCGTGTTGTTTTCCGCCACACTCAGCCCGCGCCATTACTACGCCGACCTGCTGGGCCTGCCGGCGGACACTGCCTGGGTCGACGTGGAATCACCGTTCAATGCCGCGCAGTTGCGGGTGCGGATTGTCGATGAGGTCTCCACCCGGTTCGTGCATCGCCAGGCCTCGCTGGAGCCCATCGTTGAATTGATCGCCGAGCAGTTCGCTCACCAACCGGGTAATTACCTGGCGTTCTTCAGCAGTTTCGATTATCTGCAACAAGTGGCGCTGTTACTCGCCGAGCGACACCCGCATATCGCACTGTGGCAGCAGTCACGCGGCATGGCCGAAGCCGAGCGCCGGGCGTTTCTCGAACAGTTCACCGAACACAGCCAGGGCGTCGGTTTTGCGGTGCTGGGCGGCGCGTTTGGCGAAGGCATCGACCTGCCCGGTGCGCGCTTGATCGGCGCGTTCATCGCGACCCTGGGGCTGCCGCAACTGAACCCGGTCAACGAACAGATGAAGCAGCGCATGGGCGCGATCTTCGGCTCCGGCTATGACTACACCTACTTGTACCCGGGCATTCAGAAAGTCGTGCAGGCGGCGGGGCGGGTGATCCGCAGCCAGCAGGACCAAGGCGTGGTGATGTTGATCGATGACCGGTTCGGCGAAGCGCGGGTGCGGCAGCTGTTGCCTCGGTGGTGGGCGATAGCGACTAAAGCGTGACGCCGCTCAATTGCGCGCTCAATGCCCAGAGCCGCTCGGCTTGCTCCGGATCGATGGCCCATGCGCGGACGCCGGAGCGTTTGGTGTCGTCCTGAGAGAGCACGGCAACCTCACAATCTTCGCAGTACAGGCCGCCCATACCCTCCAGTAAAGGGCTGACGCCACACCACAGCATCGTCGCTGCGCCTTGTTCGGGACGTTTGTAATGTTTGGCAGGACGGATGTTCCCTGAATCGTCCAGTGCTCCAATCAACGCCAGGTCGTCCCTGTCAAGGTAGCGAACCAGGTCCGTGAGGATCTCCCCGGGATGCACGGAAAATGCACGCACACCGTGTGCTTTACCGCGTTGATCCAGCGCCACGGCAAACAGCGCGTTGGCCGTCTTTGATTGGCCGTAGGCGGCCCACTTGTCGTAAGGGCGTCGCTCAAACTGTGGGTCTTCGAAATGAATAGGGCTCAACCGATGGCCTAGCGACGATACCGACACTACCCGCGCACCGTCGGCTTCGCACAAGGCCGGCCACAGGCGCGCGGTCAGTTGAAAGTGGCCCAGATGATTGGTGGCGAACTGCGCTTCCACACCCTTGCCGTTGCGTTGCAGTGGCGTGGCCATGATCCCGGCGCTATTGATCAACAGGTGTAATGCCCGCCCGGACACCAGGAAATTGCGTGCAAAGCAGTCGATGGACGCCGAGTCGAGTAAATCCAGGTTGCCCCACTCAACCCCGGCAATGCCATCGAGGTTGCGTTCGGCCTTGAGCGGGTCCCGTGCAGGCACGATGACCTGCGCACCTGCGGCTGCCAACACGCGCACGGCTTCCAGGCCAATGCCTGAATAACCACCGGTGACGATGGCAGTCATACCGTGCAAATCTTTACCCGCCAACGCTTGCATAGCGGTTGTCGTGCCGTCGAATCCACTCTCGATAGGGCGTTGTTTATTGATCATAGGGAGTTCTCCAGGGGGAGCCGCTATGTTCTCCCCTGGATGCCGGACGCGAAACGCCATAAAGTCCGTATTTCTGTCGCGATCGTCCGGAGTTTTTTTATGGATACCCTGTCTGACGTGGTGGCGCTGTTAAAGAGTCATCGGTCCTATTTCGCCGGCCTCAAGGCTGGCGGTGATTGGGCCCTGGATTTTCCACCGCCGGAGGGCATCAAGTTCAATGCCGTGGTGGAGGGAAAGTGTTGGCTGGAAGTCGAGGGCATGCCCGTACCGATGCCCTTGAGCGAGGGCGATTGCTTTTTGTTGACGCAGAACCGTCCCTGGAGGTTGTCCAGCAACCTTGCACTGGAGGGCGTTGACGCGCGCGCGGTGTACCGTGACGCTGTGGGGGGGATCGCTCGCCTGGGTGAGACTGTGGATTTGTTCCTGATAGGCGGGCGCTTTAGCTACGGTGACGACGCCCGTCTATTGCTGGAGGGGTTGCCGCCGGTGGTGCGTATCAGTGCGAGGTCCGAGCAGGCCAGCGTGTTGCGCTGGTGTCTGGATCGCCTGGCTCGGGAATATGCCAGCCCGATGCAAGGCGCGGCGTTGATGACCGAGCATCTGGCGCAAATGATGTTGGTGCAGATCCTGCGCCTCTATCAGTCATCCATGGGCGCCACTACCACCGGTTGGTTGGCGGCGTTGAACGATCCGCGGTTGGCGCCGGTACTGCAGCAAATACACGCCGCGCCGGCACGCCGCTGGACCTTGAGCGACATGGCCGGTGTCGCGAGCCAATCCCGGTCGACCTTTGCCCTGCACTTCAAGCAGCGGGTCGGAATGGCGCCCCAGGAGTATCTGACGCGCTGGCGCATGCACCTGGCGTTACAGGCCTTGAACACGTCTGCCAGAAGTGTTTCCTGTATCGGCCAGTCACTCGGGTATCAGTCGGACAGCGCGTTCAGCAGTGCCTTCAAGCGCCTGATGAACTGCTCCCCGCGGGAATACCGCGAGCGAAAGCACGCGCCCCTCGGTGTCTAAACCACCTCCAGGTACGAGCAGTGAATCGCCCGCGCCAATTCGCGTACCGTGTCGATGAATTCCGTCAGGCGGCTGTGCAAGCCTGCTTCGAGGATTTCGTCGATCCCGGTATAGCGCAGCCGCGCTTCGAACTCGGCGGCCAAGCGCTGCGCGGTGCGCCCATAACTGCCTGGCAAGTCCGCCAGAATGTGGCTCAGTTCCTCGATACAGGCATGCAACGAACGCGGCACATCACTGCGCAACAGCAGCAACTCCGAGACCGAGCGTGCATTCAGCGCATTCGGATACAGCTCCGTGTACGCCTCGAATGACGACAGGGCGCGGAGCAGGGCGCTCCACTGGTAATAACCGCGTGCCGACAAGTCGCTGACTTCCTCCGATTCCTCGCCGAACATCTCGTAGCGCGCATCCAGCAGGCGCAAGGTGTTGTCGGCGCGCTCGACGAAGGTGCCCAGGCGAATGAACCGGTAGGCGTCATTGCGCATGATGGTGCCGGACGTCGCCCCGCGAAACAGGTGCGAACGCTGCTTGACCCAATCGCAGAAGTGGCTGATGCCATGGCGCGCCAGCCCGCCGGCGGCGATGCTGCGCATTTCCAGCCAGGTGGCGTTGAGGTTTTCCCACATGTCGGCGGTGATGCGCCCGCGCACGGCATGGGCGTTGCCCCGCGCGGCGCGCAGGCAGTTGTAGATGCTGGCCGGGTTTTCTTCGTCGAGGGCGAAGAAGTGCAGCATGCGCTCGGCATCCAGTTGGCCGTGGCGCTCCAGGTAGCTGTCCAGGGTGCCGCTGCTGAGCAGCGACATCGCCAGTTCGTCCAGGCCATCGCTGCGCCCGGCCTGGGGCATCAATGACAGCGAATAACTGACCTCGAGCATGCGCGCCAGGTTCTCGGCACGCTCCAGGTAACGGGACATCCAGTAAAGGTCTGCGGCGGTTCTACTCAACATACTCAGCCCTCCACCACCCAGGTGTCCTTGGTTCCGCCGCCTTGCGACGAGTTGACGATCAACGACCCTTCGCGCAACGCCACGCGCGTGAGGCCACCGGGTACCAGGCGGGTCTCCTTGCCCGACAGCACGAACGGGCGCAGGTCGATATGCCGGGGGGCGATGCCGTTTTCGACAAATGTCGGGCAGGTGGACAGGCTCAGGGTCGGTTGGGCGATATAGGCGTGGGGACGCGCCTTGATGCGTTGGCGGAAGTCCTCGATCTCAGCCGCCGTGGAAGCGGGGCCGACCAACATGCCGTAGCCGCCGGAGCCCTGGGTTTCCTTGACCACCAGTTCCGGCAGGTGGGCCAGCACATGGGACAGCTCATCCGGCTTGCGGCACTGAAACGTCGGCACGTTTTGCAGGACCGGTTCTTCGTCCAGGTAGAAGCGGATCATTTCCGGCACGTAGGGGTATATCGACTTGTCGTCCGCGACGCCGGTGCCGATGGCGTTGGCCAGCACCACGTTGCCGGCGCAGTAGGCCGCGACCAGGCCGGGCACGCCGAGCATCGACTCCGGGTTGAACGCCAGCGGGTCGAGGAACGCGTCGTCGATACGGCGGTAGATCACGTCCACGGCCTTGGGGCCGTCGGTGGTACGCATGAACACCTTGAGATCCTGCACGAACAGGTCGGCGCCTTCCACCAACTCCACACCCATTTCCCGGGCCAGGAACGCATGCTCGAAAAATGCGCTGTTAAAGCGCCCCGGCGTCAGCACCACCACATTGGGGTTGTCCAGGCGGCTGGCGCTTTTCAGGGTTTTGAGCAGCAGGTTGGGGTAGTGGTCCACTGGCGCGATGCGCTGTTTGGCGAACACTTCGGGGAACAGGCGCATCATCATCTTGCGGTCTTCGAGCATATAGCTCACACCGCTGGGCGTGCGCAGGTTGTCTTCGAGCACGTAGTAGGTGCCGTCGCCATCGCGCACCAGGTCCACCCCGGAAATATGCGAGTAGATGTCGCGGTGCAGGTCGAGGCCGACCATCGCCTTCTGGTAACCCTCGTTGCCCAGCACCTGGTCCGCCGGAACGATCCCGGCCTTGATGATGCGCTGGTCGTGGTAGATATCGGCAAGGAACATGTTCAGCGCAGTGACGCGCTGGATACAGCCACGCTCGATGATGCTCCATTCACTGGCAGGGATGCTGCGCGGGATGATGTCGAAGGGGATCAGGCGTTCGGTGTCCTGCTCGTCGCCATACAAGGTGAAGGTGATCCCGGCGCGGTGGAACAACAGGTCGGCTTCGCGGCGACGCTGGTCCAGCAGTTCTGGCGGCGTATTGGCCAGCCAGCGGGAGAATTCCTGATAGTGCGCGCGGCATACACCGTGTGCGTCATTCATTTCATCAAAGAAAGATCGAGCCATTCCAGTACCTTGTCAGTGCCGAGGGAAGCGCGGGGGGGCACTGCCGCTTTGAAAAACGCATTTTTTATGAGCCCGTGGCGCAGGGTGCCATCGGGCCAGGTCCTTACTTTCTTATGGGGTCGGCTCTGGGTCGGGGGGTAACGAATGCTCCTGTATCCGGGCATGACGGGTGAACGATGAATGGATTAAGCAATGCCTGTGCCGAAACCGGCAAAGCGTCTCTATTCCCTGGTGGCGAGCGCGTTTACTCGCCACCAGGGAACGGCGCGCGCACTACAACGGTGCATACGCGAACTTGAACGTCTCTGAATGCCCGGCCAGGGATTCATCGGAACTTTAACGACCCGCGCAGGGCCTCATCTTGACGCAGGCCGCGTTATTCAAAAGAGCTACGCTATGTCAAGGCGATCAGAGGAGACGGTCATGTCAAAAGATTCGGAAGAAGACCTCAACGACCCCGGCAACGAAGACCCGGGGTCGCTGATGGATGATGCAGAAGTGCCGCTCAAGGAACCGGATGACGCGGCGGACCCTGGCAGCGGTGAACATCAAGACTGATTGTTCATACTTTGCCAGCGTTGGCCGGCTGCCGGTATGAGCATTAGTTGATCATGTTCCTATCCAGGAGTGTTCGGCGCCAATCTTTATCTGGAGTTGGTGAAGAAGTGATAGGTAGTGCTCCTTCATCTTTTTTATCTGATTACCCAGCAGGTCCGGCGGAGTAATACCCTTGCTCGCATAATATTGGCGCGCTTCACGTTCAATATCGACTATCGGTCCGGATGAGACCAGCTTACCGTCGACAATCTTCGATTCTTTAGCCAACCCATCGAGGCCCAGATGGTACATGTCAGGTCTTTTTGACTGGAGCACGTCATCAAACATTGTTGGGCCTACCGTCTCGAAAATCTTACTTTCGTAGGTGCGAAATTCAGAGGTGTATTGGATTTCCCCTCCGGGGCCTCTGGTGACGGTGGGGCGGTTGCTTTCAAAGTAAGCTTTGTTAGCGGAAAATCGCTTATTCATCTCCGCGATCATATCGTTAATAACCGGATTGCCAGGCTGTGTCGCAAAGTTACTGGTGTTGTAGAAGGGTTTGTAGTCCGTAATAGTATGGGCGACGGGTCTGTTAAGCAGAATGTCGCTGGAGCCCGCCTTCAATGCGGTAGCGCCAATATTGACTGGAATCGCATCATCGGTGTCGAGGTAAATGCCTCCGTATTTATTCATCAGTGGGTAACGGGCGACATCCGAAGTGGCGGCGAGATTTTTACCTTGCCCCTGTCGAAAATAGTTGTACATTTCAGTGTCTTTCAATTGTTTGAAAAAATCGTCCTCGTGCAGATTCATGACGCTTAGGCCAGGCGCTTGAGTGTGCAATTTGCTTTTGATTTTTTCGAACATCGCCGGGCTGTCCGCATCTACATGGATAATGGATTTATACCCAGGTGCATTGGCAGAGTTGTTGGCGATGTTTTCTATCAGGTTCGGCGGAATGTCACTGCCGGCCCAAAAGTAGTGAATCTGTTTGGGGATAGGGTGAGCATCTTTTGGAACCCGTAAAATTGTCGGAGGGGAAACATCAACATATTTAAACGCGCGGGCATCGACTTTTTTTGCGTGTTTAAACTCACTAAACGTTCCCCGTTGCCATTTTCCTTTGCCACTCCTCCAGAAGTAATCCTGATCTTGGGCACCGCTTGCTGGTTTGAGGTTGCTGGATTTCCACGTACCGGCATAGATGTTGAAGGTGACATCATGTTCTACGCCCTTGTGGTTCAGCGAATAGGGGCGTGTCGGGTTTCCCGTCAGGTGGATATCGTCCAGCGGGATTAAGTAGGTATTTTCTCCGGGGTTCCAGGGGTTGCCGCCCGCGCCCCCCAGGAGGCGGTCGGTTCTGGAGAGTGGTTCCCATCCGGAAAGCCCCAGATCCCTGACCGGTAGGTCAGGCCCAGTGCGCGTCGGATGCCGGATAACTCGCTGGCCATCCTTGAGGTGTGACTCATAAAACTTATCATCGATTTTTACATATTCTTTTTTACTGCGACCCACGTACACATTGGACTGTAAGCCTTTTGTCGATAACTCTTGGGGCGCAATGTACTTGACCTCATAGCCCAACAAATCGGCGTCCATCGACCTCACGTCACCATTGGCCGCGACCCGGCTCGGTTTGAAATCTGTCAGCGGCGGGCCGAAGGCACGTTTATTGATCGCGTCGTAGCGATGCCAATTACCTTGAAACAAAACCACGTTACCTTCGACCGTCTCTTGCCCCACGCTGAATGTGCCGGTTGCTGCCACGCCGTGCTGCTGACTGGCGGTCTTCACCACATCATTACTGCCGATCGAGTGCAGGCTATTGGGGTCATTCAACCTCGGCGTGTCAACGCTGAAATTGTCCAACGGCCTGCCGTATGCCTGCTTCGCGAGCGGATCGTAGGCGTACCACTTATTGGTCGCCTCATCGAATTTGCCCAGCGCTTTGCTTTCGCGTGTGCCATTAGCTGTTTTGAGTGTGCCTTCGGCGACGTCGGTTTTTTTCGCCAATTCAAGTAGATCGACACCTCGGTAAGAGCCGCGCAGATGTTTGACCCCCTTGATCGCTGTGCTGACGCCTCGATGCAGGCCGTTCGCCACGCCACGAACCAGGTCGGCAACCCCGTCCAATGGATTGAGTGCGCCCACGGTCGCGCGCCCTATAATCTTGGCGACCTGACCAACCTTGGCAACTGTCGATGCGCCGGCCGCCGCGACTTTCGCGCCTTTTGCCGCGGCTCCCAAGCCGACGGCGAAACCAAAGATATCGAAGGCAAGATCGACAACGCCCCCACCAACATTGCCGTTGGTAAAATTAACAATGGCTGACCGTAACGGGATCAGGTTGAGCGCGATCTCCTCAACGGTCTCATGCAGCGGTACTTCAGAGTCAAAGGTGGTTCTGCCCTTGGCGTACTTCTCCACCGCAGGCAAGTTGATATCCTCTACCAATGCATCAACGATGTATTGGGTTCTAGCGCTACTGAAACTATTGGGTGCGCCTTGTGCATCTTTGTTTTCATGGGTTATCCCCGCTGCATAGTGACCTGCGGGTTTTACCTCATCAAAACGTTTGCCTGCTTTTATAGAATGAACCGTCGGCTCATAGTCCCGATAAGTCTTGTCCGGCAGCTTGGTCACCGTCCCTTTTAGTCGGTCGATTTCATAGCTCATGCGCTGGCCATTGCGCTCGGTCTCGACCAGCAGAACACCGTCTGAAACACGCCTGGGCTGATCGGCGCGGTGGAACGACATTTCTTTGCGGATTGTTATTTTGCCAAACTCCAGATTCTGCCGATCCTCCAGCGGCTGTTTCGAAATAAGGTGCTTGAGCTGCGCGGCGGTCGTTTTTTTGACGGCACTGGAGTAATCCGAGAACGTCTCGTTGAATATCTCCGTCGGGCGCGGTAGTTCGTTAAGCCGTTCCAGCACATCGCTAATGCTGAACCCGTCCGAGGAGGACACCCATGCGCTGGGACGACCGTCCGGCCGCAGAGTGACGCCGCCAAATGTCAGTAGGTTCACGAAACCACGGCCCGCTTCCCCCCAATTATCCGCTGAGTCCGGTGCGCCTTTGAGTCCTCGACCATCGATATACATGTCCAGTATCGAGTAAGGCCCGGGGAAGTGTCGGTTGGAAGGCTGCAGGGTGATAGTTTTTTCTTCGAACAGTTCCGGGTCGACGTGAGGCAGCGCTACTTTTAACTGTTCCAGCGCAATGCCCCTCGTCGTCGGCATTTGCCCGATGTGCGTTTGCGCAGCCTCTCTCAACTCTCGAATCTGCGCGCTGTAGGCCTCGCGGGCAGTCGTCATTGAGGCATCCGTCGACGGGTAATCCATACCGTTGGCAACGCTCCAGTGTTTGATTGCGTCGGTCTGGGCGACATATTCGACAGTGCGTTCGTCGTCAGAGATCGGCGCAACGCTGGCTTCGAGCATAACGTCGGCGTAGCTCATCGACGCCGTGTTTCCTGGCGCTTTCGCTTCGATTCGGGCAACCGCCGTGGCAAGACTGACCCAGCTGTGGGTGCCCACGACGACGCCTTCCGGGATGTCCTTGATCAGGAATTCCGGTGCCCGGCTGGCCAGTAACAGGTGAGCCTGAATCGTGGCTTTTTCCGGGGATGAGGCTTTGCCTTTGGCGACCAGGTGATCCTCCAGCTCCTTGACAACCGTCGACGGTGATTTGCCCGAGTTCTCCGCCGAGACCAGCCGATAGCCTTCAATTTGACCAGGGGCTTGGTGATCGACGTCGTCGCCAGAGACGCTGGCGCTTTCGCTGTTCAGGGCCGTGAGCAGCCAGTCAGAAGCACTGCCTTTGACACCCCGCGTCTCGAACGCAGTTTGAATGGCCTCACCCAGCGCCTTGCCTCTGGGCGATGTGATCCAGGTATCGATCAGCCGTCGCGGGTTACTCTGTTCCGCCGCGGAAATTGTCCTGCCGCTCAGCAGGTAGTCCAGGACATTTTTTGACGGTCCTAAGTCAATATCGCCAATTTTGCCCGTACCAATATCTGCCTTCAGCTGTTGCAGGTCTCCCTGATCCAGCGGCACAGGCCAAGCCAGCGCTCCGCCGAGGTTACCGTGTGCCGGCATCTTGGGCGCTGGGGTTGAGAGGGCGGTTGCGAGGTTCTCCAGCTGTTCGTGATGGGTGGGAATATGCCAGCCATGATCTTCCAGGAATTGCACGAGGCTGACCCTGTTCGATTGGCTAGCACTGATGGGTTGGTAGGTGCTCGGGGAAGACAGAGAGAGCGTCCGCTTCTTCAATTCGCCCGGGATTTGCTCGGGATTGCGGATGTCCACGGACTTTGCCAGGTGCCGCAGCTCGTTGATGGCCTCATGCCGATTCAGCACATCGCCCACCGTGGCTTCCTGTTTTTGGAGCGCGTCCGCGCTACGCGATTCAATCAAGCCTGCCGCGCTGCTCGGGTCGAGAGGTGAAAAACCTTGGTCCCGGTCGAGCTCTTCAGCGCGCCTGCGCATCGCCGGCCCTGTAAGGTCTTGCCGCTCTTGATAAAACCGCCCCACCATAAACCAAGGTGCGGATTCACTGAGATCACTTGCCGGCGGCGTGAAGGCCGTATCCTCGTGGCCCGCGTTGATCACACGCGCGGCCTGGAGGATGGGGCCGCTGATCGCGCCCCAGCGCCTGTCGTCTTGCCCGACGGTATGCAGTTTCTGTTCGGGATCAACCGAAGGCTTGAGCTTGAAGGTGATCGTTCCCGATTCCGGTTTGAGTGTTATCGACTCAGCATTAATACCTTTGTCACGCATCCACTGAACGACGTCAGGTGATCGAAAGGCGGCACGCAACTGCCCCCACCACCGACCGAATGAGGAATCGGCAGGTATCGGGCGGATGTTGATATTGCTCTCGCGATTGGCCGCCAGCAGCAACGCAGTACTGTATTCGGCCGCCAATGCGCGATCGCCTTCGGTACGAGCGTCGCCTGCCGACTCGGTGGGGGCAGGGGCTTCGCGTTTGTGTCTGGCGAGTGGCAGGTGGGATAGGGCGAATGGCTGGGGTTGTGCGGTGATGTGCGTGGAAACACTGGTCATGAGGTCTGTCGCCTGAGGTTACGAGATGACGCCAGGGGGGCAGTGCCCGTGGCATTAACCGTGTGTAGCGACAGAAGCGGTCTTGATTCCTTCGTTCAGCCAAAACACCGTTACCCGGTATTACGCAGTGCCAGGCGCAGGTGCGGTTCACCCTGCTTACAGGCGTTCGCGCAACAGACGTTTTCGGTTCGGTATGAATACACTCAAACGAGTGTATGGAAGGCAAGGGCGGCGCGCCGCCCTTTTACCCTGCAGTGCTACTCAGAGCTTGACGCTGCTGATCACTTGGGTAGCGTCATCCGGATTGGTGACGGTGTGGAAGCCCAACGCGTTGGTCAACTCACGCAACGGGGTGTTGCTCGCTTCATCCACGGTGTACATCGACGTGAAGTTGTTTGCTTTCGCCGCGGTCATCAGGTGTTGCATCAAAATGTGCCCAAGTCCCAGGTGCTGCCAAGGGTCCGCCACGGTGACCGCGCATTCGCATTCGTGCTCTTTGGCCGCGGCATAGCGCGCAACGCCGATTTCGATCAGTTTGCCGTTGTCATGCACCAGGGCAATAAACGCCACGCGTTGCTGATTGTCGACATCCATCAATTGATCGAGCAGGGTCTTGCCGGGCTCGTTGATTTCGCCGAGGAAGCGCGCGTGCCGGGACTCGCGAGACAAGCTCTTGATGAAGTTATATTCGCGGTCCCGGTCTTCGATTCTCAGCGGGCGCACCAGCACATGGCGGCCGTCATTGAGCTTATCGATCCAGTGCGGTTCCGGGCTTGTTTTATAGGCGATGGCGGCTTGTCTGTTGTGCTCTTCGACGGTAAGCATGGTGTGAGCTCCGAGGTTTGGGGGCGACAGGAGCGGCCCCCTGTTGCTTCGGTTCTACGCCTTTGCCGACAGATAAAGCTGATTTGGATCAGATGAGGCCCTGTTACTCGGGACCATGCCGATGACAGCCGGATATGAACGTCTTGAGTTTCGCCAGGTCGAGAATCTCGACATTGCGTGCGCTGATATGCACCAGGCCCAGTTTGCGTAACTGCGCAATGCTGCGGCACACCGTCTCCAGGCGCAGGCCCAGATAAGAGCCGATCTCTTCTCGTCTCATGCGTAATATAAAAGATCGCGATGAATAACCACGCGTACTCATACGCATTGATATATTCAATACAAATGCACAAAGCCGCTCATCGGCGTTCATATTACCCATCTGCAATAACATGCCGTGATCACGCACAATTTCGCGGCTCATGATTTTGTTCAAGTTATGTTGCAACGACGGTATTTGACCGGCCAGTCGCTCCAGTTGGTTGAAGTGCAGAGGGCACACTTCGCTGTCTTCCAGCGCAATCGCGTTGCAGGCATGGGCATCGGCACTGATGGCGTCGAGGCCGAGCATTTCCCCGGCCATCTGGAACCCGGTGACTTGCTCGCGACCATCCATGGACAGTATGCAGGTCTTGAAGAATCCGGTACGCACGGCGTAAAGCGAGCGTAACGGATCGGCGGTGCGATACAGCGAAGCACCTTTTTTGACTTTGACGCGTTGTGGAATCAATGTGTCCAGGCGACCCACTTCGATCTCGGTCAAACCCAGGGGTAAACACAACTCTAAAACGCTGCAGCTCGCGCAGGTTGTTTTTAAATGTTGGACTTGTACAAGAACTGGAGTTGACTTCATCACAAAAGCCTCTTGCACACACACATATATATTCCTCCTACTTAACATCCAAATATTGGAGAAAGATAGGTGCATGTTTCATATATTTGACCGCTGATCGCTTTCGAGTGTGATGAGTCTCGTTATGCCCCCTCAATGAATGCCTTTGACATGCCCTCGCTGCGAGTGTGCAGCGAGGGTGTGCATACGATTGCCGCGCTCAGTCGAGCACTTCCGGTTTAACCATCCACACGCTGCAAGGCATTTTGTACAGCAGCGTCTCGGCTGTACTGCCGAGCAGGCGCGATAGGCCGCGATGACCGACGCGGCCCATGACGATCACATCGACGTTGTAGGCATCGGCATAGCTGGACAGCACTTTCGCCGGGTTACCCAAGATCATATGGCGCTGCGCCGGCGGAATACCGTTGCGCGCGGCCAAGTCATTGAAGGCCTGCCCCTGTTCGTCGAACAGCCGTTTGGCGGCCACCGAAGAGAAGAACCCGGCACCGCTGCCGAATCCATACTCCTGAGCGCCGAGATCGGACAGGTCATGAGCATAAATCACCTCGACCTCGGCATCGCAGGCTGTCGCCAGTTTGACGGCTTCATGCAGGATGCGGTCGTTAAGGCTGTCGTAGTGCTCGTCGTGATGGAACGGGTCGACGGCCGCCACGATCTTGCGCGGTAACGCATGGGGCGCACCGCTGACAAAATGCAGTGGCACCGGGCATTCGCGAATCAGATGGACGTCCAGCGGCGTAAACATCAAGCGCGACAGCAGGGACTCATGCTCCAGCGCCTTGATCACCACGGCCATGGGCTCTTCCTTAAGACGAATCAGAATCTCCTGCAGCGGGCGCTCCACCCACGCCACTTCGGTGGTGACGGTCAGGCCGAGGTTGCGCAAGGGCCTGGCCTGATCCTCCAGCCACTGGTGATGGCGCTCTACATAGCCAATTCGCATCTGTTCCAGGGCCTGCTCGTTGACCAGGCCGGCGGTAGCCAGGCCTTCCAGGTAATCGAAGGCGAGGATGTGCAGCGCCGCGCCTTCAGCCTTGGCCAGGGCGGCGGCCCGGTCGAAGGCGGGGCTGTGTTCCATCAGTGGCGAAACCAGCAGTAAGAAACGTGCTTGAGCAGACATGGGCAATCTCCCTTGGGTAACCAGCAGATAGCATCGGGCAATGATACTTACTCTAGATCATGGCGCCGGGCGCCGGCGCCGGTTTGACTTGCATCAAGTCGCCTTGAGCCAGGGCACGCTCAGCGACATCCGGCCGGGTGTCTCGATCAATCAGAGGATTGTTGATAATGATCAACCCCCGTGTTGTCATCGCGGTGCAGTCTGGATGTCATTCAGGCTTTTCCAGACGCAGGAGGTCACGCCGTGGCAACCATGAGAGCAGCTGTCTTCGTTGAAAAAAACCGCATCGTCCTCGACGACAAACCCATCCCCGAAGTCGGCCCGCTGGATGCGTTGGTGCGTATCACCACCACGACCATCTGCGGCACCGACGTGCATATCCTGCGCGGTGAGTACCCGGTGGCTAAAGGGCTGACCGTGGGCCATGAACCGGTGGGCGTGATCGAGCGGCTGGGCTCCCAGGTGCGTGGTTTCGTTGAGGGGCAGCGGGTGATCGCCGGCGCCATCACGCCCAGCGGGCAGAGTTATGCCTGCCTGTGCGGCTGCGGCTCCCAGGACGGCCCCGACACCCGGCATGGCTTTCGCGCGGCCGGCGGCTGGAAGTTCGGCAATACCATCGACGGCTGCCAGGCCGAATACGTGCTGGTCCCCGATGCGCTGGCCAACCTGTGCCCGATTCCCGATGGGCTGAGCGACGAACAAGTGCTCATGTGCCCGGACATCATGTCCACCGGCTTTTCCGGCGCCGAGCGCGGTGAGGTGACCATCGGCGACACCGTCGCGGTCTTCGCCCTCGGGCCGATCGGCCTGTGCGCGGTGGCGGGCGCCCGGCTCAAAGGCGCGTCGATGATCATCGGTGTCGATGGCGTCAGCGAGCGCATGAACGTCGCCCGCAGCCTGGGCGCCACCCATATCGTCGACTTCAAGAAAGGCAATGTGGTCGAGCAGATCATGACCATCACCGACGGCCGTGGGGTTGATGTGGCGATCGAGGCCCTGGGGACCCAGGGTACGTTCGAGTCGGCATTGCGCGTGCTGCGTCCGGGAGGGCGGGTCTCCAGCCTGGGGGTCTACTCCAGCGACCTGCGCATTCCCTACGACGCGTTCAGCGCGGGGTTGGGGGATTACAGCATCGTGTCGACCCTGTGCCCTGGCGGCAAGGAACGCATGCGCCGTTTGCTCGCCGTGGTGGCCAGCGGCGGGGTGGATCTGTCGCCCCTGGTGACGCACCGTTTCAAGCTCGACGATATCGAGGCCGCCTATGAGCTGTTTGCCCATCAGCGCGACGGTGTCATGAAGGTCGCGATCACGCCCTGAAGGCGCCTGTAAATGACGCAAACCCTCGGGCTGGCCGGTGCCGCCGCGGCGCTGGGCATCGGCATGCTGATCGGCCTTGAGCGCGAACGCCACAAGGGCCAGGGCGAGTTGCGCGCGTTTGCCGGTTTGCGCACCTATTCGATTACCGCGTTATTGGGCTACGTCTCGCAGCAAGTCGGCGGTGGCCTGTTGCTGGGCCTGATCGCCGGGTGTCTGGCTGTGATCGTCAGTACCGCTTACTGGAAGAGCCGGGACAACGACCCGGGGATCACCAGTGAAGTCGCGTTGCTCACGGTGCTGCTGCTGGGCGCCTGGTGTGGGGTCGCTCCCGAACTGGCCACGGCCGTCGGCGTGGTGGTGGCCGGCCTGCTGGCCTATCGCGACAAGTTGCACAACTTTGCTCGCAGTCAATTGACCGATGTGGAAATGCGCGACGGCCTGTTGCTGTTGGTCGTTGCGCTGGTGGTCCTGCCGTTGGCGCCGGATCGCTTTATCGGCCCCTACGGCGCGCTGAACCCGCGCACCATCTGCACGTTGACGGTGTTGTTGATGGCGGTCGGCGCGGTGGGGCACGTGGCGGTGCGCGCGCTGGGGCCACGTTATGGCTACGTCGTGAGCGCCATTGCTTCGGGGTTCGCCTCCAGTACCGTGACCGTTGCTGCCATGGGCCAGATGGTCGCCAAAGAGCCGGAGCACCTGCGCATCCTCGCGGCGGCGGCCATTTTCTCGAATATTGCGACGGTGGCCCAGGCGGCGCTGATCCTCGGCACCGTGGAACCGGCGCTGCTGTCGCAGATGGCCTGGCCGCTGCTCGCCGGGTTTGCCACCACCGCGTTGTACGGTGTGTGCCTGATGTGGCACGCGCCGACGGCGGCGGCCAGCCAAACCATCAAGGTGGGCGGCGCATTCGACCTCAAGCTGGCGCTGATCATGGTCGTGACCCTGACCGGCATTACCTTCTTGTCGTCGCTGATGCTCCATCACTTCGGCCAGGTTGGCGTGATATTGACTGCCACCTTGAGTGGCTTTGCCGATGCCCACGCGTCCATCGCCTCGATCGCGGCCCTGGCCACCAGCGGCCAACTGTCCCTGGAGGCCGCGTCCATCCCGGTGTTGCTCGCGGTCAGTTGCAACGCGCTGAGCAAGTGCGTGGTGGCCGGGGTCAGCGGCGGTCGTTACTTCGCGGTGTATGTGATCGTCGGCCAGGTCTTGCTGGTCGGCGCGATGTGGCTGGTCACATGGGCCGGCTGATGCTCCGTCAGGCAGGGATTTCCAGGGTCGCCCGCAGGCCGCCGGCCGCCAGGTTTTCCAGGCTGACCTGGCCGCCCAGGCGTTGGGCGATGGTTCGTACGATGGTCAGGCCCAGGCCTGCGCCTTGGGCATTGCCACGGCTGTAGAAGCGTTCGAACAGGCGCTCGCGCTGGTTTTCGTCGATGCCAGGGCCCTGATCGTCGACGGTAAGGGCAAAACGCATGGCGTTCTTGCGCAAGCCCACGGTGATCACCCCGTGTTCCGGGGAGAAATTCGCGGCGTTGGTCACCAGGTTGGTCAGGGCGATATTGATCGCGGCGGTATCGGTATTCACCGGGCACGGGCCATCCTCGACGTCGAATACCAGCTCAAGGCCTTTGCTCAACAGCCACGGGGTCAACTGAATCAGGGTTTCGCGCACCGTTGTCGCCAGGTCGACGGCCTGCAGCGGCGGTTGCCCGGCGCTGGGCTCCAGGCGCGCCATGGTCAGCAATTGGTTGACCAGGCGGCTGGTACGGTCGACGCCGGCGATCAGAAAGGCCAGGGACTCGCGCCGTTCGGTTTCTGTGCCGGCTTCCAGCAGGTTCTGGGCATGCACGCGCAATACCGCCAATGGTGTACGCATCTCATGGGCCGCATCGGCAATAAAGCGCCGTTCGCGGCCGAGCATTTCCTGGATCTGCGCGAGCATGCGGTTGAGCGCCGCCTGCATCGGCTCAAGCTCCGTGGGCAGCGGCGTCAGTTGCATCGGTTCGAGCGAGCCCGAATGCCGCGCACGCAGGGTGGCGGCCATGTCGGCCAGGGGCTTGAGGCCCCAGCCGATCGCCAGCCAGACCATCGCCGCGAGAATCAGGCTGCCCAGCACGTTGGGCCACAAGGTATGCCGCACGATGCGTTGCACCAGGTCGGCGCGCACGTCGTCGCGCTCGCCCACCCAGATCCGCAGGCCGTTGTCCTTGTCCTTGAGCACAAAGCCGCGCCATTGACGGCCGTTCAGGTCTTCGACGTTGCTGAAGCCCGGCTGGGTGGGCGCGGGGACAAATGACGGGGCGCTGGCGGTGAACACCAGCAGTTCGCCCTTGGGGTTCCACACCTGGAAGGCGACTTTGCTTTCGTAGGGGTGCCCATCCACCTTGGGCATCGCTTCGCCCAAGGCTTTGTTGAACGCGCGGTACAGGTCTTCCTGGTCCTGGCTGGCCAGCGGCATGCTCATCACGCCCTGGAGCAGGCGGGCGTTCTGCGCCAGTTGCGCGTCATAGACTTCGGCGATTTCGTGATTGCTGTCATGCAGGTTGAGCGCGCTGATCAGCAGCAGGCCGACGAGCAGCAGGCCGATGATCAGGGTCAGGGTTCGCCGTCGTATAGAAGTCATCCGCGCTCCTCAACCAGATAGCCGACGCCGCGAACGGTGCGGATCAGCTCGCTGGAGAACTTCTTGCGCAGGTGATGGATATGCACTTCCAGGGTGTTGCTTTCAGCTTCTTCGTTCCAGCCGTAGAGCAACTGCATCAACTGGTCGCGGGTCATGACGCGGCCCGGTGGCGACAGCAGTTCGTGCAGCAGTTGGTATTCCTTGGGGGTGAGCAGCACCGGTTCGCCGTGGTAGCTGACCTGTTGCGTGCTCGGGTCCAGGCAGATGCCCGCGTGTTCGATCATCACCCGTGCGCGCCCGGCGCTGCGGCGCAGCAACGCGCGCAGGCGCGCCTTGAGTTCGGCCAGGTCGAAGGGCTTGATCAGGTAATCGTCGGCGCCGGCGTCCAGCCCGGCGATCCGGTCTTCGGTGGCATCCCGTGCCGTGAGGATCAGCACCGGCAGGTTCGAGCCGCTGTCGCGCAAGCGGCGCAGCACCTCCAGCCCATCCATGCGCGGCAGCCCGAGATCGAGCACCGCCACGTCAAAGGTTTCGCTGAGCAGTGCATGTAATGCACTGCTGCCATCTTTGAGCCAATCAACGGTGTAGCCCTCTCGCACCAGCGCCTGGTGAATACCTTCACCCAATGCTTCGTCGTCCTCGATCAGTAATAGGCGCACGCGGACTCCTGTCAGTTGAGTTTTTTGTTGATGTCGGCCAGCACGCTTTCGATCTCTTTGCGCCGTCCGGCATCGGCGGTTTCCCGGCCCGGCCGTGGAGCGGCGAGCAAGGCTTTTTGCAGGGCCTCGCGGGCTTCGCTGTAGCGTTTCTGCCGGTACAGGTGGTCCCCCCAGAAATACAGACTATCTATGCCCGTCGGGTTCAGTTGCAAGGCCTGTTTGAGTAACTGGTCAGCCTTGTCGGCATCGCCGAAGCCGATCGGCCAGCCGGGAACCCGATCATACAATGCGGCGAGGCTGGTGTAGGCCGAGCCTTGCAGGGCCTTGGGGTCGAGGGCGAGGGCTTTTTCCAGGTCGACCTTGGCCGCCTTGACCTTGCTCAACGCGCCAAGCCCGCCCTGGGCACCGGCCCAGCTGCTGCTGACGATGCCGGACCAGATCCAGGCCTCGGCCGCTTGAGGGCGCGCCTGGGTGAAGGCTGTCGCCTGGGCGGCGAGTTGCTCAAAGGCCTTGGTGCGCTGTTCCTCGGGCAAGTTGTATTGAATATGGGCCCAGCGTGTCTGGATCTCGGTCAGGCGTTGCTGGTCGGCGCTGTCCAGCGCCCAGGTGAGTGGGCTCAGGGCGGTGAGCAGCAGCGCGGCGATGAGGCGTTTCATGGGTTCAGATCCTTTTTCACGGGTTTATCGCTCAGGCGGCGGACCAGCGGCAGTTGTTTGCGCAAGCCTCGGTCGACCAGGTTCGGCAGCAGGCTGTTGAGGCGCACAAAAAAGCGCTCCGGCCAGCCCAGGTAAAGGTCGCGGCGGTCGTTGGCAATCGCTTTGATCACCGCGGCGGCCACGCTGTGCGGGTCGTCGACGTTGGATTTGAGCGCATCGTTCAAGGCTTGCGCCGCGGGGCTGTTCATGCGCGTATGGGTGGCACGCGGCGCGACGTACAACACGCCGACCCGCGTATCGGCCAGTTCCCGGCGCAGGGCTTCGGAAAACCCGCGCAAGGCGAACTTGGTCGCGCAGTAGGTGGCATAACCGGGGTAACCGATGGAGCCGTAAGTGGAGCCGACGTTCACCACCATCGCGCTCGCGGCTTGCTTGAGCATGGGCAGCAGCAGCTTGGTCAGGCAGATCGGCGCGGTGATGTTCAACGCGAGCATGCCGTTGATCTCGTTTTCGTCGAGCTGTTCCAGCATGGCGAAGTGGTTGATCCCGGCTGCGTTGATCAGCAAGTTGACGCCGCCGATGGCTTGCGCGGCGGCCAGCACCTTGCGCCGGTCGTTGAGGAAGGTCAGGTCGGCACCGACCCAGCACAGTTGTTCCGGGTACTGCGCCAACAAGGCTTCCAGCGGTTCGCGATGACGCGCCACGGCCAGCACATGCGCGCCACTGGCGCACAGTGCGGTGGCAATCGCCAGGCCAATGCCACCGCTGGCGCCGGTCAGCACCACACGGGCTTCAGACAGGCGCATGGGGAGCCTCCCCGCTACGCGACAGGTTGCGGAACATGTCGGTGTACAGCGCGTACACGACTTTGGAGGCGCGGATCACGGCGGCCTGGTCTTCGGGGTCGTCCAGGCTGTTCATCAAGCGGCGGTACGTTTCCATGTGCCCGATGTCCAGGGCACCGTGGGAGCTCAGGTAGCTGAACGCCGTCTCCGGCAGTTGCAGATGATCGCGGATGCTGCCGGCGGCGTGGGTGGCCAGGGCGATGCTGGTGCCTTCCAGTACATTGACCATGCCGAACAGGCCGACCGGGTTGTCACGGGCGATCAGGTCGTAGAGGTAGCTGACCATCAACTCGATGGGCAAGCCCGGGCGTCCGTCACGTACCGCGTCGCGGTCGCCGCCACAGGCCTCGATGTCATCGAGCACCCATTGCTCATGGCCATATTCATCCTCGATGTAGTCGCTGACTGCCTTGCGCAACCACTCCAGGCGCGAGGGCAGGCGCGCACCGCAGGCCATCATCAACGGCACGGTGTGGCGCACGTGGTAGTAAGCCTGGGCGAGGAATTCACGGTAGCTCTCCAGGCTGACCTTGCCTTCCAGTGCATCACGGATGATCGGCAGGCTGAACAGGGCCTGGCGTTCTTGTTGGGTGGCGTCTTGCAGTGTGTCGAAAAAGTTCACGATGAAGTTTCCTCGTTGAGTGCAGGGGCAAGTTGGGATTGATAACGCGCGACGATGGCGTCACGCCGTGGCCGGCCATTGGCGGTGAGCAAGCCGTTGGCGGCGGTGAACGGTTCTTCCAGGCGCGTCCAGCGATGCACCTGTGCGTAGTCGGGCAGGCCGCTGTTGGCCAGGGCCACAGCGGCGGCCAGTTGGGCGTCGGAGCAGTCGGCGCGATGAGGCCACAGCAGCGCGTGGTTCTGCGGCAGGGCTTCGCCATAGACGAAGGCCTGGGCGATGGCGCCGCCCTGGGTCAGTTCGGCCTCGACCCAGTCCGGGTTGACGTTGCGCCCGTAACTGGTGACGAACTGATGCTTCTTGCGGCCTTTGAGGTAGAGAAAACCGTCGTCGTCGAACGCGCCGAGGTCACCGCTGGGCCACCATTGTTCGGGCTGTTCGGTCTGGCCCAGATAGCCGAGCAAGGTCGAGCCTTTGATCAGCACCTCGTTGTCTTCGGCGAGGCGGATCTCCACATGGGGCAGCGGCTGGCCAACACTGCCGGCGCGCTGGGCGCCGGGCCGGTTGAGGCACACCACCGAGGCGCATTCCGACAGGCCGTAGCCTTCGAACACCGGCACGCCCAAGTGCTGCGCGCGCAGCAGCAAGGCCTTGGAGACCCGCGCACCGCCCACCGCGGCAAAGCGCAGGCCTTGCGGATTGAAGGCTTTCTGCTCGGCGGCGATGACCAGCATCAGCAGCAACTGCGGAACCAGGATCAGGCTGTGGGGTTGGCGCACCGCCAGGCAACCGAGCAATTGCGCGGCGTCCACCGCACTGGCGCCCTGGATGCCCAGGCTCTTCTGGCTGGGCAGGCTCAAGGTGGCGCCGGCATACAGCGCGGCGTAGCAACCCAGGTTCTCGAGCAGGATGGCAAGCGGCAATAATGACAGGTGATGGCGCGGGTCGCTGGCATGGCTGGCCTGGTACAACTCGCGGGCCACCCGCAGTACGCTGTCGGCGCTCAGGCACACGCCTTTGGGCGTGCCGGTGGTGCCGGAGGTAAAGGTCACCTTGGCCGTGCCCAGGGGCATTGAAGGGCGGCCGTCGAACGCGCGGCACCAGAAGTCACCGGTTTTGCGGTAACCGCCAGCGTGCAATTCGGCGTCCAGGTAGGGCTCGGCGATCACGCGCTCGGCGTGGCTCTGTTCCAGGCAGTGGGCGCGTTGGGTCGGGCTGAAGAACGGCGGCAGGGTCAGGCAGGTCAAGCCTTCGAACAGGATCGCCAGGTCCCACAGCATGGCCTCGATGCCATTGTCCAGGGCCAGCGCCACCACCTTCACGCCTTCATCGCGCAGGCGTTCCTGTCGAGCGGTCACCTCGGCGAACAGCGCGGTGTAATCCATCTTCAAGGTGTCGCCCCACAGGGCGACGGCGCCGTCATTGCGTTCGGCATAGCCGCGAAGAACAGCGTGGAAACGGCGGGTTTCAGGCGACATGGCTGGCATCCTCAATCGTGGTCGGCAACCCCAGGCGCGAGAACAGGCCCATGTTGCGCAGATGGATGAAGCCGGCGCGGATATTGCCGACATGCACCCAGGGTTGGCTTTCGTAATAACTGCCCCAGTGATGGCGCTCATCGCCCAGGCGCTGCGGGTCGGCGGCGCACAGGGTGACGGGCTTCAGACCGAGGCGATGGAAACTGTTGACCAGGCCGATATTGCCGGTGAACGCCACCCACTCCAGGCCGGCCATCGCCAGCAACCAGGTGATGGCGATGATGCTCAGGCGCGCACTGCCGGTGTCGCTGGCGGCCAGGTTGCCGACTTCGGCGATGGCCCGGCGGTCTACCGGTTGCGCGGCGGCGGCGCTGATCAGCGGCTCGATCGGATGGTCGAGGTAGCGCTCCAGGAACAACGGCTCGGCGCTCGCCAGGCGCACCCCGGCGACGGCGCAGAGTTCACCGTTGGCCTGGCTGACGCCAAACAGCTGCGGCATGAAATGACGGATATCGGCACCGTGGGCAATCCGAAAGCGCTGCTGGATGAAGGCTTCGAAGGCCGGGCGTTGGGGGTCTTGGGGCAGTGCTCGGGAAAGGCACAGCGATGCGCTGTCGGCTTGGCCGAACAGCAGGGGCAGGGGGATCTTCCAATCGATACTGGGCATTGGCGTTATGCCTCCCAAGTGAAGTTGGGAGGAGTATCGAGGGCGTTTCTTAACGAAGTCTGAAGGTGCTGAAAATGATCGTTTCAGCGATCTTCAGATTGTCTTAAGACTAGCCGGGCAGGGTGATCGCGACTTTATCAAGGCCGGGTTCGGCCCCACCCCCTGCACAAGGTGCCTTTTCTATGAGCGAAAACCTGATGACAGCGCGCTACTCAAGGCTGTCGATGATTCTGCACTGGTTGATGCTGGCGTTGTTTGTCGGCGTGTACGGTTGCATCGAAATCAAAGGTCTGTTGCCCCGCGGGCACGCACTCAAGGGGCTGTTCCTCGGCGCCCATGCGCTGTTCGGTATCGGGATTTTCCTGCTGGTCTGGCTGCGCCTGCTCGGGCGCCTGACGCCGCGCCCACCGATCGTGCCGCGCCCGCCGGCCTGGCAGACGGGCATGTCGCACCTGATGCACCTGGCGTTGTACGGCCTGATGATCGTCACGCCGCTGCTGGCCTGGCTGATGCTCAACGCCGCAGGCAAACCGGTGCCGTATTTCGAGTTTTCCTTGCCGACCCTGGTCGCAGCGGACCCCGACCTGGCCAGGCAGTTCAAGCACTGGCATGAATGGTTGGGCAGCGCCGGTTATTGGCTGATCGGCCTGCACGCCGCCGCCGGTTTGTTCCACCACTATTGGGTGCGGGACAACACCTTGCTGCGCATGCTGCCAAAACGTTAAGAACGCTGAGGTTGCGGTTAAGTCGCTTGATGAAACGTTTCATCAAGCGACAAACGGGCTACGCAAGCGCTTGCGTAAGCAAATCTATCTGATTAGAGTCGGTGGTGATCGGCTCTGATCCAAGGAGCGCGAATACAAAAATAATAAATTCAGGAGCTCAGTCATGAGCCTCGAACCCTTGCTTGAAATGCAGGGCATCAGCAAAACCTTCAACGGTTTGCGCGTGCTCAAGAATGTCAGCCTGAAAGTCTACCCCGGCGAAATCCACGCCTTGATGGGGGAGAACGGCGCCGGCAAATCCACCCTGATGAAAATCCTCTCCGGCGCTTACCAGGCCGACCCGGGCGGCACCATCCGCATCGCCGGCCAGCCTGTCGCCACGTTCGACCCCGCCACCGCCAAAGCCCTCGGCATCGCCGTGATCTATCAGGAACTGAGCCTGTGCCCGAACCTGAGCGTGGCCGAGAACATCTACCTGGGCCGTGAACTGCGCCGTGGCTGGACCATCGACCGCCAGGGCATGCAGGCCGGTTGCGTGGAAGTGCTGCAACGCCTGGGTGCCGAGTTCACCGCGGCGACGCGGGTCAGCAGCCTGTCGATTGCCGAACGCCAATTGGTGGAAATCGCCCGCGCCCTGCATGCCCACGCCAAGATCCTGGTCATGGACGAGCCCACCACGCCGCTCTCGTCGCGCGAGACCGACCGCCTGTTCGCGCTGATCAAACAGCTGCGAAGCCAGGGCCTGGCGATCATCTATATCAGCCATCGCATGGCTGAGATCTACGAACTGTCGGACCGGGTTTCTGTGCTGCGCGACGGCCAGTACATCGGCGAACTGACTCGCGACGCGCTGTCGGCCGAGGTATTGGTGAAGATGATGGTCGGCCGCGACCTCTCCGGTTTCTACAAGAAGGAACACGCGGCCTATGACCCTGGCGCGGTGGTGATGCGCGTGCGCGACATGGCCGACGGCAAACGCGTGCGCAACTGCAGCTTCGACCTGCATGCCGGCGAAGTGCTGGGCATCGCCGGCCTGGTGGGGGCAGGGCGCACCGAACTGGCGCGGCTGATCTTCGGCGCCGACCCGCGCACCGGCGGCACCCTGGAAGTGGTGGGCAAGACCGTCACCCAACTGCGCACCCCGGCCGACGCGATCCGCGCCGGCGTGGTGTACCTCACCGAAGACCGCAAGGCCCAGGGCCTGTTCCTGGACATGAGCGTGGCCGACAACATCAATGTCTGCGCCTGTGTGCCGGACGCCCATGCCGGTGGCGTGCTCAATCGACGGCATGCCGTGCAACGCTCGCAGGACGCGATCAAGTCGCTGTCGATTCGCGTGGCGTCGGGCAAGGTCAACGTCGGCGCGTTGTCCGGCGGCAATCAGCAAAAGGTCTTGTTGGCGCGGCTGCTGGAGGTCAAGCCGCATGTGCTGATCCTCGACGAACCCACGCGCGGCGTGGACATCGGCTCCAAATCCGAGATCTACCGCATCATCAATCAACTGGCGCAGGCCGGTGTAGGCGTCGTGGTGATTTCCAGCGAGTTGCCGGAAATCATCGGCACCTGCGACCGCGTGCTGATCATGCGCGAAGGCCAGTTGGTGGCCGAAGTCGGCGGGGCTTCGGGCCACGTCATTTCCCAGGAACGTATTATTGACCTCGCCACCGGTGGCGATCAGGTGGCTGCCCATGGCTGATTCGAACAACACAATGACCCTCCCGCCAATCGGCAAGGCCGAGCGGCTCAGGGAACTGATGCGCAGCGTCGGCATGTTGCCGGTACTGGTCCTGCTGCTGGTGGGCTTTGCCCTGGCCAGTGAAAACTTCCTGACGGTGCAGAACCTGTCGATCATCACGCAACAGGCCTCGGTCAACGTGGTGCTGGCGGCGGGCATGACCTTTGTGATCCTCACTGCCGGCATCGACCTGTCCGTCGGTGCGATCCTCGCAGCGTCCGCTGTGGTGGCGTTGCAGGCCTCGATGTCGCCGCAGTTCGGCATGTTCGGGATTGCCGCCGGGATTGGCTTTGGCCTGTTGCTGGGCCTGGTCAACGGTGGGTTGATCGCGTTCATGCGCTTGCCGCCGTTTATCGTCACCCTCGGCGCGCTGACCGCCATGCGCGGCCTGGCGCGTTTGCTGGCCGACGACAAGACCGTGTTCAACCCCGACCTGCCGTTTGCCTTTATCGGCAATGACTCGATCCTCGGCGTGCCGTGGTTGGTGGTGATCGCGGTCGCGGTGGTTGCGTTGTCGTGGTTCATCCTGCGGCGCACGGTGATGGGCGTGCAGATCTATTCGGTGGGCGGCAACCCGGAAGCGGCGCGGCTTTCCGGGATCAAGGTGTGGAAGGTGCTGCTGTTCGTCTACGCGATGTCCGGTGCGTTGGCCGGGCTTGGCGCGGTGATGAGTGCTTCACGCCTGTTCGCCGCCAATGGCCTGCAACTGGGGCAATCCTACGAGCTGGATGCGATCGCCGCGGTGATCCTCGGCGGCACCAGCTTTACCGGCGGCGTCGGCACCATTGGCGGCACGCTGATCGGCGCACTGATCATCGCGGTACTGACCAATGGCCTGGTGCTGCTGGGCGTCTCGGATATCTGGCAGTACATCATCAAGGGCATCGTGATCATCGGCGCGGTCGCGCTGGATCGCTATCGCCAGTCCGGTGCGCGGACCTGAGTTCACTCCTACAACAATCACAAGAGAGACCCACATGAACCTAAAACACATCTTTCCCGTCATTGCCTTGGCTGCCCTGATGTCCCAAGCCGTGGAAGCGCGTGAATTGAAAGCCCTGGGCATCAGCATGGGCTCGCTGGGCAACCCGTATTTCGTGACCCTGGCCGACGGCGCCACGGCCCGCGCCAAGGAGCTGAACCCCGGCGTCAAGGTCACGTCGGTGTCGGCCGACTATGACTTGAGCAAGCAGTTTTCGCAGATCGACAACTTCATCTCGTCCAAGGTCGACCTGATTCTGATCAACGCCGTCGACCCCTCCGCGATGGCCTCGGCGATCAAGAAAGCCCGTGACGCCGGTATCGTCGTGGTGGCGGTGGACGTGGACGCCAAGGGGGTCAACGCGACCGTCCAGACCGACAACGTCGAAGCCGGCAAACTGGCCTGCCAATTCCTGGTGGACAAGCTCGCGGGTAAAGGCAACGTGATTATCCAGAACGGCCCGCAAGTGACCGCCGTGACCGACCGCGTCAAAGGTTGCAAGGCCGCCTTGGCCGCTGCGCCGCAGATCAAGGTGCTGTCCGATGACCAGGACGGCAAGGGCTCGCGTGAAGGCGGCCTGAACGTGATGCAGGGCTACCTCACGCGTTTTGCGAAAATCGACGGTCTGTTCGCGATCAACGACCCCCAGGCCATCGGCAGCGACCTGGCGGCCAAGCAGCTTAAACGCAGCGGTATCATCATCACCTCGGTAGATGGCGCGCCGGATATCGAGAATGCGCTGAAGACCGACACCCAGATCCAGGCGTCCTCCAGCCAGGACCCATGGGCCATGGCGCAGACGGCGGTGAACATCGGCAATGACCTTCTCAACGACAAGGCGCCGGCCGAAACGGTTACGCTGCTCACGCCCAAACTGATCACCCGCGACAACGTCGCGACGTACAGCGGTTGGTCGAGTAAACACTGAGTCATTGAGGGGGGACAGCGCCGTGGTCACCATGGATGACGTCGCAAGCAGAGCGGGGGTGTCGACGTCAACGGTGTCCCATGTGTTGAACGGCACCCGCAAGGTCAGCCCGGCCACGGTGCAAGCGGTGCAGCGCGCGATCCAGGAACTGGGTTATATCCCCAACACCCTGGCGCGTTCGCTGGCGCGTTCGAGCACCAACACCATCGGCGTGGCGATCTCGGCGCTGTCCAATCATTACTTCAGCGAAACCGTACACGCGATCGAAACCGAATGCGCCAAGCACGGCTACATGATGCTGTTCGTCGATACCCACGACGACCCGGAGCAGGAGCTGCGGGTGGTCACGGCGCTGCATCACCGGCGCGTCGACGGCATTGTATTGGCGCCCTCGAACGGTTCGCTGGCCCTGGAGTATCTACGGGCCAGCGAGATTCCGGCGGTGCTGGTGGACCGGATGATGAGTGAAAAATTCGATCAGGTCGGGGTGGCGAATACCCAGCCCACCCAGGCGCTGATTGCCCACCTGATCGCCCATGGGCATCGCCGAATCGGCTTTATCGCCGGGCGCCTGGGGTTCAGCACCACGGATGAACGGGTGGCCGGTTACCGCGCGGCATTGGCGGCCGCGGGGCTGGCGTTCGATCCGCAACTGCTGGTCAACGGCGGCTCCAACACCGAACCGGCACGCCAGGCCACGGTGCAGTTACTGGGCCTGGCTGCGCCGCCGACCGCGATCATGGCCGGCAACAACCTGATGACCCTCGGCGCCATGCAGGCCTTGCGCGATGCACATATCGAGGTGCCGGCGCAGATGGCGCTGGTGGGCTTCGATGATTTTGATTGGGCGGATTTCTTTGTGCCGCGTCTGACGTTGATCGCCCAGCCGGTCCAGGCGCTCGGCGCTCGTGCGGTCAACCTGTTACTGCAACGCATGGCCGCACCCGATGCGCCGACCCGCAGTGTGCGTCTGGAGCCGACCCTGCAAATACGTAACTCCTGTGGCTGTGATTGATTGGAATGACTCGCGTATGAACACTGCTGTTTCCCTCGGCATCGACCTGGGCACCTCGGAACTCAAAGCCATCCTGATGGACGCCAGCGGCGCGGTGCTGGCTCAGGCCGGCGTGCGCTTGAGCGTCTCGCGCCGGCACCCCGGCTGGTCCGAACAGGCGCCGCAAGACTGGTGGCAAGCCTGTTTGCAGGCGCTGGATGTGTTGCGCGCTCATGAATCGTTTGCCGGTGTGGCGTGCATCGGCCTGTCTGGGCAAATGCACGGCGCGGTATTGCTGGGGGATGACAACCGCGTGTTATACCCGGCGATTCTGTGGGACGACTCGCGCGCGGTGGCCGAAGCGGCACAGCTCGGCCCAGGGTTTGCCGACGTCACCGGCAGCTTGCCCATGGCCGGCTTGACCGCGCCGAAACTGCTCTGGCTGCAACGGCATGAGCCCGAAGTGTTCAAGGCCATCGATTGCGTGCTGTCGCCCAAGGATTACCTGCGCCTGCGCTTGAGTGGGGAGCGCGTCAGCGAGATGTCCGATGCGGCCGGAACGCTGTGGCTGGACGTGGCCAATCGTCAATGGTTCAGCCCCATGCTGCGGGCCACCGGCCTGGCGCCGGAACAAATGCCCAGGCTGGTGGAGGGCGGTGCGGCAAGCGCGTGTCTGACCGCCCGCGAGCTGGGTTTGCGCGCCGAGGTGGTGATTGCCGGCGGCGGTGGCGACAACCCGGTTGCGGCGGTCGGCATCGGCGCGATCAATGCCGGCGACGGTTTCATCACGTTGGGCACCAGCGCGGCGATTGTCGCGATCACCGACCATGCGGCGGGCAACCCGGCCAGCGCGGTACACAGCTTCTGCCATGCGCTGCCCGACCGTTGGTACACCATGGGCGCGATGCTGGCCGGCGCCAGTTGTTTGCGCTGGGTCACGCGCCTGACGGGCATGCCGGACGAACAGGCGCTGTTGGATCAGGTCCAGGCCCAGTTGCCCATCGGCCAATCGGTGCCGCTGGACACGCCGTTGTTCCTGCCGTACCTGGCCGGCGAACGCACCCCGCATAACGACCCCTTATTGCGCGGCGGCTTTATGAACCTGGGCCACGACTGCACCCCGGCGATGCTGGGGTATGCGGTGATGGAAGGCGTGGGTTTTGGCCTGCTCGACGCGTTGCGCGCGGTGCAATCGAGCGGCGCCGACGTCACCGCCTGTGCGCTGGTGGGTGGCGGCGCGCGCAGTGAGTATTGGGCGCAGTTGCTGGCCAACATCCTGCAGCGGGAAATCTTCACGCTGCACGGCAGTGAACTGAGCGCGTGCATCGGCGCGGCGAAGTTGGGCTTTTTGGCCATCGGGCAGGGCGCGGCGTTGCTCGCGGCGGGCATGCCGGTCAAGGCGCGGTATGTGCCGGACGTGGCGCAACAGCCGGTGCTGGAGGCGCGTTATCGCAAGTTTCAGGGGCTGTTGGGCGCGGCCAAGGCTCTGCACGGCTGACTTGATCCGGCCCTGTGGGAGGGAGTTTGCTCCCGATAGCGGAGTGTCAGTCACCGCATAAGTGCCTGAACCGCTGCTATCCCCACCTAAGGTTTGTCGGCGTTAGTCCGTCAGCGGTGGCAGGCGCCGCTTCACTGGGGTTTTCTTGACGATGGCGGTGTTGGTCTCGGCATAGACGTTGAGCCGATCCAGCAGACTGTCGAGGTGGTCCATGGTGCGTACATGCAGGCGTGCGATGAAGCAGTCCTCGCCGGTGACTTTGTCGCATTCGGTGAATTCGGGGATGGCCTGGATCTGCCGCTCCACTTCCTGCAATTGGCCGGGCAGGGGACGGATACGCACGATGGCTTGCAGCAGGTAGCCGAAGTGTTTGGGGTCGATGTCGACCGTGTAATGGGTCAGCACGCCGCGCTCTTCCAGGCGGCGCAGGCGTTCGCCGACGCTGGGCGAGGACAGGCCGGTGATGCCGGCCAGGGCCTTGAGGGACAGCCGGGAGTCGTCCATCAAAGCGCCGATCAGTTGTTGGTCGATGGTGTCGATCATGGTGTGCGCCTAATAAATAAAGGTCATTGAGGCTTTTCGCCTTTTTTAGGCGCTGGAGCCGCGGCGAACCAGCTTGCCATAATTGAGCCTCACTTGAGGAGTCTCAATCATGGATACATCCATCCGTCGCGGGTCGTGGGAAATGGTCGCCGCCATGCTGATCTCGGGCACCATTGGCTGGTTTGTACTGGTGTCGGGCGTATCGGTGCTCGAAGTGGTGTTCTGGCGCTGCGTGATCGGGGCGCTGACATTATTGCTGGTGTGCGCGCTGCTCGGGTATCTGCGCCGGGACTTGCTCAGTTGGGCCGGGCTCGGCCTGGCGATGCTCAGCGGAGTGGCCATTGTCGGCAACTGGTTGCTGCTGTTCGAATCGTATTCCCGCGCGTCCATCGCCATCAGCACTGCGGTGTACAACGTGCAGCCGTTCATGTTGGTGATGCTGGCGGCGCTGTTTCTCGGTGAAAAGCTCAGCGTGCCGAAGCTGGCGTGGCTGAGTGTGGCATTCCTCGGGATGCTGGCGATTGTCAGCGCCCATGGCAATCAGCCAACCGGCGACGATTACCTGGCCGGTATCGCCCTGGCCCTCGGCGCGGCGTTTCTGTATGCGCTTGCCGCGCTGATCATCAAGCGTCTGAAGGCAGTGCCGCCGCATTTGATCGCGCTGATCCAGGTCACGACCGGTGCGTTGTTACTGGCGCCGCTGGTGCCGTGGCACAGTCTGCCGGTGGCGCACAACGCCTGGGCGGCCTTGTTGACGCTCGGGGTGGTACACACCGGTTTGATGTATGTGTTGCTGTACGGGGCGATCCAGAAGTTGCCGACGGCCATCACCGGCGCGTTGTCGTTTATCTACCCGATTGCGGCGATTCTGGTCGACTGGATTGCCTTCGGGCATCGCCTGGGTTGGCTGCAATGGCTGGGTGTCGCGGCGATTCTGTTGGCTGCCGCCGGGTTGCAAAGGGGCTGGTGGTGGCGCCCCAAAGCGGTGGTGCAAGTGCAGTGATCGAGAGCGGGCGCGCCGTTGCAGCGCGCCCGCGGTTCGATCAATGCGGCGCGCGCGGGATGGTCTTGAGCAGATCGTCCGGGCTGATGTAGCCGACCACGCTGCCTGGCTGCGGCAACCCGAGGATGTGCCCCTTGATCTTGCCCACCACATGCATTTCGCAAGGCTTGCAGTCGAATTTCAGGGTCAGCACTTCATCGCCATGGATCAACTGCATCGGCGCAACCTTGGTCTTCACCCCCGTCACGCCCTTGGCCTGTTTGGGGCAGAGGTTGAACGAGAAACGCAGGCAGTGCTTGGTGATCATCACCGGCACTTCACCGGTTTCTTCGTGGGCTTCGAAGGCCGCGTCGATCAGTTTCACGCCGTGGCGGTGGTAGAAATCCCGGGCCTTCTGGTTATACACGTTGGCCAGGAACGACAGGTGCGCTTCCGGGTACACCGGCGGCGGGCTGGTTTCGGCCTTGCGCCCACCACGCGGGTGAGCGTCGATGCGCGCCGCTGTCAGCGCTTCGATCACTTCACGGCGCGCGGCCTTGAGCTGCGAGTTGGGGATGAAGAACGCCTGCGGCGCATCCAGCTCGATGGCGGTGGCGTGGTATTCGGTGGTGCCCAGTTGGCCGAGCAGGTCACGCAGGGTGTCCAGCGCCTGTTCCGGCTTGTTGGCCGCGCCGAACGGGCCGGGCAGGGCGACGCTGGCGGTGATGCCTTCTTCGCTGGTGGCGTTCAGTTCCAGGCGCTCTTCGCGCAGTCGGGCGACCCACGACAGGCCGATCCGGCGCTCGGCGGAGGTTTTGAGCAGCGCCTGTTGCCAGTTGTGGTCGAGGTTGCGGTTCAGCGGGTGGTTGGGGCGCAACTGATGCAGGCCGGCCGGCATTTCGTTCGGCTCGACGCGATAGCGGTAGCGCTTCTCGCCGTCTTCCTCGAACTCGCCCTTGGCCTCGGCGATATTGGCGCGGAAACCCACCACTTCACGCTTGACCAGCACATTCAGGCCGTCGCCGTTGGACAGCGGCTCATGGGTGATCACTTGCAGGTCGCGTTTGCCGGCTTTTTCCACCACGCCCACCGGCAGGCCGGTGAAGGTCGGGGTGTCGAAGGCGCCGATGTCGATCTTGCGGTCGCTGACGAAATAGTCGGTGCTGCCCCGGTGGAAGGTCTTTTCCGGGTCGGGCAGGAAGAAATGCGCGGTCCGGCCGCTGGAAGCGCGGGCCAGGTCGGGGCGGTCTTCGAGGATCTCGTCGAGGCGCTGGCGGTAATAGGCGGTGATGTTCTTCACATAGCCCATGTCCTTGTAGCGCCCTTCGATCTTGAACGAGCGAACACCGGCATCGACCAGGGCGCGCAGGTTGGCGCTCTGGTTGTTGTCTTTCATCGACAGCAGGTGCTTTTCAAAGGCGACGACGCGGCCTTGATCGTCTTTGAGGGTGTACGGCAGGCGGCACGCCTGGGAACAGTCGCCGCGGTTGGCGCTGCGGCCGTTCTGCGCGTGGGAGATATTGCACTGCCCGGAGAACGCCACGCACAGGGCGCCGTGGATGAAGAACTCGATAGCGGCATCGGTTTCATCGGCAATGGCGCGGATTTCCTGCAGGTTCAGCTCGCGGGCCAATACCAGCTGCGAGAAGCCTGCCTGGTCGAGAAACTTGGCGCGGCCCAGGGTGCGGATGTCGGTCTGGGTGCTGGCGTGCAGCTCGATCGGCGGGATATCCAGCTCCATCACGCCCAGGTCTTGCACGATCAACGCGTCGACGCCAGCGTCGTAGAGCTGATGGATCAGCTTGCGCGCCGGTTCCAGTTCGTTGTCATGCAAGATGGTGTTGAGGGTGGTGAAGACGCGGGCGTGGTAGCGCCGGGCGAATTCGACCAACTGCGCGATATCGCTGACCTCGTTGCAGGCGTTGTGGCGGGCGCCGAAGCTTGGGCCGCCGATGTAGATGGCGTCGGCGCCATGCAGGATGGCCTCGCGCGCGATGGCGACATCGCGGGCAGGGCTGAGCAATTCCAGGTGATGCTTGGGCAAGGACATAGTTTTTTTAGTCAGGCTTGTCACGGTCGAGGCGCGCATTGTAGCCGTGAAACGCCTGACCGGCACCTACCGCAGGGCCGCCGGCGGGCTTGGCCTGCAAGGTGCCAGGCCAATGACGGGTGTTTCAATCGACGCGGGTTCAGGCCTTGGCGGCCATCGCGGTGACCTCCACGCGCATGCCTTCCACCGCCAGAGCCGCCACGCCAACTGCGGCACGCACCGGCCACGGCTTGGCGAAGAAGCGCTTGTAGACCTCGTTGAACGCCGCGCGGTCGGCCATGTCGGTCAGGTAGATGGTCAGGTGCATCACCCGGTCCATGGAACTGCCGGCGCGTTCAAGGGCGACTTTCAGGGCTTGCAGGGTGCATTCGCTTTGCGCGGTGATGTCGCCCAGTTCCAGGCTGCCGTCGGCGCGGGTCGGGATCTGGGTGGAGACCAGGATGCCGTTGAAGCCGATCACGTCGGAGGAAATCGAGTCGGCATCCGGATCAGGGGTGAAGGACAGGTCGTGGTTGGCCATGACGTTCTCTTGGCAGGGAAAAGGGCCGCCAATTTAAACACAGGGGGCGCGAGGATCAGTACTCTTCGGCGTTGCAGGCGTGGCGAGCGACGGGTATTTGACGTCAAATGATATTTATTTTTCATCGGTCAAGTCCGGTATTTATTGGCCGATAGCGCAGGAGATAACCCCCGATTCCACGCACGGCTGAGGCTACGTCATGTTCAATCACACACTAAAAACAGAACTGGCGGCCAGGAGGGCCGAAGTCGCTGAATACCAAGGATTGATTGCCGCGCTTGAGCGCTCCATGGCCGTGGTCGAATTCGACCTCAATGGCAAGGTGTTGCGCGCCAATGACAACTTTATGAAAACCCTGGGTTACAGCAGCGCTCAATTGGCCGGCAAGACCCACCGTGATTTTTGCCCGTCGGCGCTGACCAGCAGCCCTGCCTATGCCGAGTTCTGGCAGGAACTCAGGGCCGGCAAGTTCGTCTCGGGCACATTCAAGCGCGTGGACGCCCACGGCAAGATCATCTGGCTGGAGGCCAGCTACAACCCGGTGCTGGATGAGCGTGGCCAGGTCGTGAAAGTGGTCAAGTACGCCCTCGACGTCACGCGCAAAGTGGAGCAGGAGGCGGCGACCCGCAGCAAGCTGGCTGCGCTGGACCGGGCGATGGCGGTGATCGAGTTCGACTTGAACGGGCAAGTGCTCGATGCCAACGAGAATTTCCTCGCGGTCATGGGGTATTCACTGACGGAACTCAAAGGCAAACATCACCGTATGTTTTGCGAACCGACCCAGGTCAACAGCCCTGAGTACGCCGACTTCTGGCGGCGCTTGAACAATGGTGAATTCTTCACCGGGCAATTCAAGCGTATCGGCAAGCACGGCCGCGTGGTGTGGTTGGAAGCGAGTTACAACCCGGTGTATGACGGCGACGGCAAGCTGATCAAAATCGTCAAGTTCGCCAGCGACATCAGCGAGCGCGTCGAGAAGTTCGAGGAGGATTCACGCGGTGCTTCCCGCGCTTACCATATCTCCTCGGAAACCGAGCGATTCGCCGAACATGGCACCCAGGTGATCCACGAAACCGCCAGTGAAATGCGCCGCATTGCCGAAAACATCGGCGCCTCCGCACGTCTGGTGGGGCAACTGGGTGATCGTTCCGAGCAGATCACTGCGATCGTCAATACCATTCGCGGTATTGCCGACCAGACCAACCTGCTGGCGCTCAACGCCGCCATCGAGGCCGCGCGCGCGGGCGATCAGGGCCGTGGTTTTGCGGTGGTGGCCGATGAGGTCAGGCAACTGGCGGGGCGCACCAGCCGTTCGACGGCCGAGATTGCCGAGATGATCGGCCTGATTCTGTCGGAAACCCGTGACGCGGTCGCCAGCATGAGCGCGACCCAGGAAGGCGCGCAACGTGGCGTCAGCCTGGCCGACCAGGCGGGTTCGGTGATTCTGCAGATCCGCACCAGCACCAGCGATGCGGTGCAAGCCGTGAGCATGTTTGCGTCAAAGCTGGATGAGTCGGAGGTGGTTCCGAAAACCGCTGTCGGCTGGGTCGGCTAGACGCGCACCCGGGGTCAGTCTCACTCCTCTACATCCATGAACTCTTTGGCCCAGGCCACGTAGCTCTCCGGCAGGGTGTAGGTGTGAGTAAGCTCGGTGGCACTGAGGTTCGAGGTGCTGTGGGTGAGCTGACGTTGGGCGCGCAGGCTGTCGTAGGTGGCCTTGATCGCCGCGAAGTAGGCGCCGTGGCCGGCCACCACGATGCGTACTCCCAGGCTTGCCAGGCGCTGGCTGTCATTGAGTTTCGGGTTGCCGTAGGTCACCAGCATCAAGGGCACCGTGAGTTGTTGCGCAATCTGCTCAAGGTGCTCGAAGTCGCTGACACCCACCATGCAGATCCCATCGGCACCGGCTTTTTCATAGGCCAGGGTGCGTTCGATCACGGCCTCGGTCGGCAACACCTTCGCGTTAGTGCGGGCGATGATGGACAGCTCGGGGTCGACCCGTGCTTCAAGGGCGGCCCTGACTTTGCCGATGCCTTCCTCGATGGAAATCAGATCGGTCGATTTGCGCCCGAACTGCGCCGGCAACAGCGTGTCTTCAATCGTCAGTGCCGCTACGCCTGCGCGTTCCAGCTCCGCGACGGTACGCATGACATTCAGGGCATTGCCATAGCCGTGGTCGGCATCGGCAATCACCGGCAACTGCGCAACGCGGCCGATCCGGGTGGCCTGTTCAGCGAACTCACTCAAGGTGATCAACGCAAAATCAGGTGCCGCCAGTACCTGCAGCGAAGCGACCGAGCCCCCCAGAATGCCGACCTCGAAGCCCAGGTCGGCGGCGATACGCGCCGACATCGGGTCGAACACAGAGGCCGTCTCAACGCACAGGGGCGTAGCAAGCAGTTCACGGAAATTACGACGCAGGGCTGAGTGGGACACTTTGGGCATGATCTTTCCTGGTTCTGGTCATTGTCGACTGACGATCAATGCCTATTCATAGTCGTAAGAGATTACCACGCCACAAAACCCAGGATTATGACGTTTGAGAATGGGCTATGCCCACCGCACATACGGTGGGCGCGAGGTGTGCGCCGTTCAGTCGGCAGGCTGGCTAAGCAGGTTGAAATGACAGGCGCTGCCACCGCGTCGTTTAGCCTGGTACATCGCGTCGTCGGCCCGTGCGAGCAGTTGCTCGACGCTTGCCCCGTCCCATGGATACAGGCTGATGCCGACGCTGATGTGTGTGTTCAGGCGGTGGGCATCGATCATGAACGGCTGGTTGATCGCGCCGATCAATTTATCGGCCAACACCTCGACCTGCCTGGCGTGGTCCATGCCGGTCACCAGGATCGCAAACTCGTCGCCGCTCAAACGGCCGACGACATCGGACCTGCGCACCGACTGGCTGAGGCGTTCGGCCACCGCCACCAGCAACTTGTCGCCGCACGCATGCCCATGGGTGTCGTTGACCGCTTTGAAACGGTCCAGGTCGATAAACATCAACGCCAGCGGCTGTTGCTGCTGGGTGGCATGACTCATCGCTTGATTGAGCAGGCTCAGAAACAGGCTGCGGTTGGGCAAACCGGTCAGTCCGTCATGGAACGCCAGTTGTTGCATGCGCGCACGTTCTTCGTCCATCACCTTGAAGTTGTGCAGGATCGCGATGAAGTGCGTGACCACGCCCTGCGGGTCGAGCACCGGGGTAATGACCTGATTGATCGTACAGTTGGAGCCGTCCTTGCGGCGCTCGACCATCTCACCCTGCCAGGTCAGGCCCGCCATGATGGTCATCCACAGTTCCCGATAGAACGTGGTGGTTTGCCGTCCCGACGACAAAAGGTGCGGGGTTTTGCCGACCAGCTCCAGCTTCGAATAGCCACTCAACAGGCTGAACGCTCGGTTGATCCACACAATGCAACCCGATCTCTCGGTGATCAGCACCGGGTTTGTCGCCGCGTCCAACGCCCTCACCAACACTTGCTGCTCATCTTCGATCATGGTGCCCTCCGACGGAGCCGGTGACGCTGCAAGTCTTGATGCAGGCTAGGGGCAAGGGGCCCGGCGGCTGTTGATGAAAATCAACTTTTGCGGGCACCAACTGATAAAGATCAAGTAGCCGCTGAGCCGGAACGCTCAATCTGAAGACCTATCCACCGAATCAGATGGCCGCGTGCCGAGGTGCCCCCATGTTGCAGACTCAGCGTTTACTGTTGATTGCCCCTTCGTCCATGACCCGCACACCCTCGTTCGATCGTGCAGCTGCCTTGGCGCGCGCGATGCAGTTGCCGTTGCATATCGTGGCATTCGACTATTTGCAGGCCCTGGCGATCGCCGGGTTGTTTGCGCCCGAACAGATCAATCGGGCCCGGGAAGGGTACCTGGACACCCATCGCCACTGGCTCGCCGAGCAGGCCGAGGTGATGCGCCAGCGCGGGGTCGAGGTCACCAGCGAAGTAGTCTGGGTGCATCATCCTTATGAGGAAATCCTGCATTTCGTCAACGAGATGTCGCTGGCCCTGATCATCAAGGATGCCGAGGAAGAGCCGGCGTTGAAACGGGTGTTCTTCACCCCGCTGGATTGGCAACTGCTGCGCGACTGCCCGGTGCCGGTGCATCTGGTCACCGACTCGCGCCACCCGTTGCCACGCAAGGTGCTGGCGATTGTCGATGTGTTGCGCAGCGAGGAGCAGGACCAGATCTTCAACGACCAGATTGTCGAAGCGGCGGTCAAGCTGGCCGCGCAATGCCAGGCCCAGCTCGAGTTGCTGCATGTGTACGACTGGGCCGCGGTGTATGCCAAGGACATGGGCTTCGGCGCGGTGCCCCTGGCCGCCGGGCTCTATGAGTCGTTGAATGAAGCCCAGCATGAGGCGTTTGCCGCGTTGGCCGAGCGCCAGGGGATTCCCGTCGAGCATCGGCACTTTATCGAGGGCACGCCGCTCTTCAACATTTGCGACTTCGCCCGCGATCACCAGATCGACATCATCGTTATGGGCACCGTGCAGCACTGGGGCTTGAACAAGCTGTTGGGCACTACCGCCGAAAGCCTGCTGCACCACGCGCCGTGCAGCATGTGGGCGATCAAACCGACGCGCAGTTGATGAAGGATTGAACCTGGCGCCAGGACCAACCGGTGCCCGACGAGGTGCGAAATGAGCCAATATCAACGTCTGTTGCTGATCACCGACCGTTCGTTGTATCACTCCCCGGCGCTGCTGCGCGCGGTGGCCCTGGCCAAGGCCAGCGGCGCGGCGCTCGATATCAGGGCGTTTATCGAACCTGCGCCGATCATTCATTTGTGGGAAGAACACGTCGATGAGTCGGTTTTCCAGGACTACCTGCACCGCTATCGCGATTGGCTGATCGACGAAGTCCAGCGCCTGGGCGGTAACGGGCTGAAGGTGACGGTTGAATTGCTCTTCACCACCCACCCTGTGCTGGAGATCCTGCGCACGATCGCCGATCTGAACCCGGACCTGGTGATCAAGGACGTGAAGCTGGAGCCGGTTCTCAAGCGCATATTCATCACCCCGCTCGATTGCCACCTGCTGCGCGAGTGCCCGACCCCCCTGCATCTGGTGAGTCAGGCGCGCTACGGTTTGCCCCATCGCGTGGTGGCGGCCGTCGATCCGTTCGAGCCCGGCACGCAGATCAGCGGTCTGAACGACACCATCATTCAGTGCGCCTACTCCATGGCCCTGCAATGCGATGCGCCGCTGCATCTGTTGTACGCCTATGACCTGTCCCCGGCATTCAACGGCGATGCGCCGATGGCCATGGGCGGTTGGAACGTGGACTTCGCCGAAGAGCTGCGCCAGTCGTTGCACCAGGCATTCGTGACCTTGGCCGACCGTTATGGCGTACCGCCGGAAAGACGCCACTTTGTCATGGGCCAGCCAGTGCCGGTGATTCAGGAGTTTGTCGAGCAATTCCAGGCCGACGTGGTGGTCATGGGGACTGCTCACCGGGTCGGGCTCGACCGACTGATCGGCAGCAACACCGAACGGGCGCTGTATTCGGTGCCGGGCAGCATTTTAGCGATCCGCCAGCCGGGAAACGACGTCAAGGGCTAGCCCGGGCTCTGATCCTTTATTGACAAAGGTCAGAGGCACGGCGGGCCCACGCCGGATACTGAAAATGTGCGTTGTTGATTTCTTACCGCGATGAATCGAGGGGAAACACCATGAACCGCTACCTGTCCGTTTCACTGTTGGCGCTGGTATTGGCAACGTCCGCCGGGTGCAGTCAACATGTCAAGGAGCTTGAGGCTCGCCTGGACTCCGCGGAAAACAATGCCGCCACGGCGCGCCTGCGCGCTGACGAAGCCTACCTCAAGGCGGAGCAGGCGATGGCGCTGGCCAACCAGGCCCAGCGCACCGCTGACGAAGCCAACGAGAGAGCGATCCATATGCTGACCAGCGCGACCCGCAAATAGCCGCTGCTGCGTGTTATGGGGTCAGCACAATCGCGCCGTTGAACTGCCCGCTGCGCAGGTGCGCGAGTGCCTGATTGGCGTCTTCCAGGGCGAAGCGGGTGATGTCGCAGTGGACCGGCGTGTGCTGCACGGTTTGAAAAAACGCTGTGCCGTCCTGTCGGGTCAGGTTCGCCACTGAACGCACGCTGCGCTCGCCCCATAGCAGTCGATAGGGGAAGGCCGGAATATCGCTCATGTGAATCCCGGCGCAAATCACACAGCCGCCCTTGACGGTGGCGGCCAATGCCAGCGGTACAAGCGCTCCGACCGGGGCGAATATCAGGCTGGCATCCAGCAGGTGCGGCGGCAGTTGGTCCGAAGGCCCGGCCCACACGGCGCCCAATGAGCGTGCATAAGCCTGGCCTGCGCTGTCACCCGGGCGGGTGAACGCGTACACCTGTTGCCCGCGGCCCAGCGCCACCTGGATCGCCAGATGGGCGGCCGCACCGAAGCCGTAAAGCCCCAGGTGGGCGGCGTCGGCGGCCATTTGCAAGGCGCGAAAGCCGATCAGGCCGGCACACAACAGGGGCGCGGCTTGAACGTCCGACAGTGTGTCGGGAATCGGCAGGCAGAAGCGTTCGTCCGCCACCGTGTATTCAGCGTAGCCGCCGTCCAGATTGCAGCCGGTGAACAGCGCCTGATCGCAGAGGTTTTCCCGGCCCGATCGACAGAAAGCGCACTCGCCGCAGGTCCAGCCGAGCCACGGCACCCCGACGCGGCGGCCGATCCAGTCAGCCCCGACCGCGGCGCCCACGGCCGTCACTTCACCGACGATTTCATGGCCTGGCACCCGTGGCAGTTGCGCTTGCGGCAACTCGCCGTCGACCAGGTGCAGGTCGGTGCGGCACACGCCACAGGCCAGGACCTTGATCAACAGCTGCCCGCTTCCGGGTGTCGGGATCGGGCGCTGCTCCAGTTGCAGCGGCTGGCCGGGGGTGTGCAGAACCATCGCACGCATGACGAATCTCCAGGTGTTCGGGCGGTAATGCTAGATCGGTCGGCGGCAGCCCGCGACCAGACGCTTGAGACCTTCCAGGTCCAGGATCGTGACGTTGCGGCCGACGATCTGCGCCAACCCCTGGTCGCGCAGGTGCGCGATGCCGCGGCAGATGGTTTCCAGGCGCAAGCCCAGGTAGGAGCCGATTTCCTCACGGCGCATTTTCAGCACAAAGTGCCTGGCCGAATACCCGCGGGAGCTGAAGCGTTGCGACAGGTTCAGCAGGAACGCGGCCAGGCGTTCATCCGAACTCATGTTGCCCATCAGCATCAGCAGGGTGTGATCCTGCACGATTTCACGGCTCAGCAGCCGCGTGAGGTTGTGCTGCAGCGACGGAAGGTTGCGCGCCAGGCTCTCCAGATGGGCGAAGTGGATGGGGCAGACCTCACTGTCCTCAAGGGCGACCGCCGTGCAGGCGTGTGCATCGTCACTGATGGCGTCCAGGCCGAGCATATCGCCGGAGAGTTGAAAGCCGGTCACTTGTTCACGGCCATCGACAGACACGATGCCGGTCTTGAACGAGCCGGTGCGAACCGTATACAGCGAACGCAAGGGGTCGCCGGTACGGAATAAAGCTGCGCCTTTTTTGACCTTGAAGCGTTGCACCACCAACGCATCCAAGTGGGACACGTCAGGACTATCGAGACCGATCGGCAAGCTGCATGCCGACACGCCGCAACCGGAACATGCCGTTTTGGGGGGGATTACCGGTCTGGGGCAGGAGGTGTGCGGTAGCACCGTCGAGCGACCGACTAAACGCAGGTGATGGGCATTCATGCATGCGCTCCGTCCAGGCATGTGCCTGAGTGATAGAGAGAACGAGGAAAATGCGCTGCCAGCGCTTTTGCTCAATATCCCGAGTTCCTGTTTCAATTGAGCTTCAGCGCCGGCTTTAAGACTTGATATACATCAAGCCTCGCGCAGTTGAGGCACCCAGAATCGACGAACGACAATCCACGGGTCGAGCCTTGACGGAGGGGTGTATGAGCGATTTTTTGAGTGCAGAGGAGCTGGAAGGGCTGGACGCGTATTGGCGGGCGTCCAATTACCTGGCGGTTGGGCAGATCTACCTCAAGAGCAACCCGTTGTTAAAGACACCCTTGACCCTGGCGCACATCAAACCGCGCCTGTTGGGGCATTGGGGCACCACGCCGGGGCTGAATCTGCTCTATACGCACCTCAATCGGCTGATCAACCAGTACGACTTGAACATGCTCTTTGTCGCCGGCCCCGGGCATGGCGGGCCGGCGGTGGTCGCGCAGACCTACCTGGAAGGCACCTACACCGAGTGTTATCCCTCGGTGGAGCGCAATGCCAATGGCCTGCTGCGGCTGTTTCGGCAGTTTTCCTGGCCCTATGGGATTTCCAGCCACGTTTCGGCGCAAATCCCAGGCTCGATCCATGAAGGCGGCGAGCTGGGTTATTGCCTGGCGCACGCCTACGGCGCGGTCTTCGATAACCCGGACCTGATCGTCGCCTGCGTGATCGGCGACGGCGAGGCCGAAACCGGCCCGCTGGCCGCCAGTTGGCACTCCAACAAATTCATCAACCCCGCGCGCGATGGGGCGGTGCTGCCGATCCTGCACCTCAACGGTTACAAGATCGCCAACCCGACGGTCCTGTCCAGGATCAGCGAAGATGAACTGTCGGCGCTGTTGTATGGCTATGGTTACGATGCGTACTTCGTCGAAGGCGATGACCCGGCGCAGGTGCATCAGGAGCTTGCCCGCACCCTTCACACCATGCTGCTGAAAATCCGCGAGATTCAGCACGCGGCGCGCCAGCCCCGGCGGGCCGAGACGCCGGAGCGCCAGCTGTGGCCGGTGCTGGTATTGCGCACGCCCAAGGGCTGGACCGGGCCGAAATTTGTCGATGGCTGTCGGGTCGAAGGCACCTGGCGCGCCCACCAAGTGCCGTTGGCCAACTTTCAGGCGCCGGGGCATGTGCAGCAACTGGCGGAATGGCTGAACAGCTACCGTCCCGACGAACTGTTCGATGCCGACGGCGCCTTGCTCCCGGAAATCGCCGCGCTGGCGCCCACCGGGCACCGCCGCATGAGCGCCAACCCGCACGCCAACGGCGGGCTGGTATTACGCACGCTCGACTTGCCACGCTTTACCGACTACGCGGTAGCCCTGCCGGCCCCCGGTTGCCTGCGTGCCGAGGCGACCCGGGTATTGGGCAGCTTTTTGCGCGACGTGATGAAAAACGCACAGGGCGCCGCCAACTTCCGCCTGTTCGGTCCGGATGAAACCGCCTCCAATCGCCTGGACGCCGTGTATGAGGTCAGCGCCAAGGCGTGGATGGACCCGTTGGAGGCCGACGACGTGAACCTGGCGGCGGATGGCCGGGTCATGGAGATTCTCAGCGAACACGTGTGTGAGGGCTGGCTCGAAGGCTACCTGCTCACCGGGCGTCATGGCCTGCTGTCGTGTTACGAAGCGTTCATCCATATCGTCGATTCGATGGTCAACCAGCATGCCAAGTGGCTGAAAACTGCGGCCGACGTGCCCTGGCGCAAGCCGCTGGCGTCGCTCAACCTGCTGCTGACGTCCCATGTCTGGCGCCAGGACCACAACGGGTTCTCTCATCAAGACCCCGGCTTCATCGACCTGGTGGCGAACAAGAAGTCCGACGTGGCGCGCATCTACCTGCCGCCGGATGCCAACTGCCTGCTGTCGGTGGCGGATCACTGCCTGCGCAGCCGCAATTACATCAATGTCATCGTAGTGGGCAAGCAGCCGGAGTGGCAGTGGCTGGATATCGACGCGGCCGTGCGCCATTGCCTGGCGGGCATCGGCCGCTGGGACTGGGCCTGCCGCGATGATCAGGAGCCGGACGTGGTCATGGCTTGCGCCGGCGACGTACCGACCCTGGAAACTCTGGCCGCCGTGACATTGCTGCGCGAATACGTGCCGGATCTGCGGGTCAGGGTCATCAATGTGGTGGACCTGATGGTGCTGCAGTCGTCATCGCAGCATCCCCATGGCCTGGCGGATGCCGCCTTCGATGAGTTGTTCACCACCGACAAACCGGTGATCTTTGCCTTCCACGGCTACCCGGCGCTGGTGCATCGGCTGCTGTACAAGCGCACCAATCACGACAACTTCCATGTGCGCGGCTTCATAGAGGAGGGCGCCACCACCACCCCGTTCGATATGGCGGTGATCAACAACCTGGATCGCTACCGGTTGGCGTTGGACGTCATCGAGCGCGTGCCCCGGCTGCACGAGCAACGCCACACCGCGCAGGCGCGCTACTGGGCGATGATGGAGAAACACAAGCTGTACCTGATCGAACACGGCGAAGACCTGCCCGAGGTGCTGAACTGGCAATGGACCCCGGCCGGCTAGGGGCTACTTGTTCTTCCAGTACTTCTGCATTTCCAGGAACAGAAAGGACGCCGTCCACGTGATCAGCACCAGACCGGTCAGCGCTTGCAGGCCGGTCAGGAACTTGATGTGGCCCATGGGGGTGATGTCGCCGAAACCGATGGTGGTGTAGGTCGTGAAGGAAAAGTACACGCAGTCCATGAACGAGCCATCGAACTGGCCCGACAGGCTGCCCCACTCGCCGTCGCGTGTCATCAGGTAATAGACCAGGGCGAAGCACCAGACTTCGATCGCGTGGGCGAGCAGGGCACCGAATACTCCGATGACCATCCTGAAGCGGCTCCAGACCTTGAGCCGCGGCAGCCAGTCGTTCAGGCGCAACAGGCATTCGTAATGAATGACCACGGCGATGATGACCACCAGCGTATTAATCAGCGTGACGGCCAGCATGGCGAGCCTCAGTGCGTGGTTTCAGGGCGACGCTCAACCTGCGGCGACCGGCACGGGTTTCATCGGCAGCAGCGCGGGGAAGTCCTCTGGGGTCAGGCTTTCCTTTTCCATCAACAGGTGCGCGCCGGCCTCCAGGTCGGCGCGATGTGCCTGGAGTAGGCTCTTGGCGCGGGCGTAGGCCTCGTCGAGCAGGCCGCGTATACACAGGTCGACTTCCCTGGCGGTCTGTTCCGAATAATCTTTCTGCCCCGTACTCTGCATCTGCTCACCCAGGTAGGTCATGTTTTGTCGCTCCAGCACCGACTGCCCCAGTTCGGCGCTCATGCCGAAGCGGGTCACCAACTGCCGGGCGATATCGGTCGCACGGGCCAGGTCATCGGCGGCCCCGGTGGACGTCTGAGCATATATCAGAAATTCGGCGGCGCGGCCGGCCATCAGCACGACGATGCGGTCCTTGAGCATCTGGCAACTGATCAGGAAGTGGTCCTCCGTCGGGCGCTGCAGCGTGTAGCCCAACGAGCCAATGGCGCGCGGCACGATGGACACCTTGTGTACCGGGTCCATGGCCGGCAGGTGGCTCGCCGCCAGTGCATGGCCCATCTCGTGGTACGCCACCACCTGGCGTTCTTCGGGGCGCAGCACGCTGCTCTTGCGTTCGATGCCCGCGATCAGGCGTTCCACGGCCGCGGTGAAGTCGTCCAGGCCGACCGTGTCGGCGCCACGGCGGGTGGCGACAATCGCCGCTTCGTTGACCAGGTTCGCCAGGTCGGCGCCGGTGAAACCGGTGGTGATGTCGGCAATGCGCTCGCTGTCGAGGGCCTTGTCCACGGTGATTTTCTGCAGGTGAACCTTGAGAATCGCCTGCCGCCCCTTGCGGTCAGGGCGATCGATCAACACCTGGCGGTCGATCCGGCCGGCGCGCAGCAGCGCCGGGTCGAGAATCTCCGGGCGATTGGTCGCAGCGAGCAGCACCACGCCCTCGCGGGGATCGAAGCCGTCCAGTTCGGCCAGGAGCTGGTTGAGGGTCTGTTCCTTTTCGTCATTGCCGCCCATTACACCGACGCCACGCATCTTGCCCAGGGCATCCAGTTCATCGATGAAAATGATGCACGGCGCCGCTTGGCGCGCCTGTTCGAACAGATCGTGGACCCGCGCGGCGCCGACGCCGACGAACATCTCGACGAATTCCGAGCCCGAGATCGAGAAAAACGGCACCCCGGCTTCGCCGGCGATGGCTTTGGCCACCAGGGTCTTGCCGGTGCCCGGCGGACCGACCAGCAGCGTGCCTTTGGGAATATGCGCGCCCAGCCGTGCGTACTTGGCCTTGTCCTTGAGGAACGAGACGATCTCCACCAGTTCGGCCTTGGCTTCGTCGATGCCGGCGACATCCGCGAAGGTGATCCCGGTGTCGCGCTGGACAAACACCTTGGCCCGAGACTTGCCGATGTTCATCAGCCCGCCCAGGCCCTGTTTTTCCGCGACGCCGCGAAACAAAAAGTGCCAGACCACCATGATCAGCATAAAAGGCAGCAGCCAACCCAGCAGGCCGCTTAAAAAGGTATTGTCAGTGACCCCGGTGAAGCTCGCGCCCGACTGCGCCAGGCTGGTGGCCAACGTCGGGTCGACCCGCACCGTCGTGAACAGGTTATGGCCGTCGATCGGCACTTGCAGCTTGCCGCTGATCTGGTCTTTCTCGACCTGCAGGTCGCTGACTTTCTGCTCGTTCAGCAACTGCAGAAACTGACTGTACGGGATGCTTTGCACCACGCGGTGTTCCGTCCATAGAAACTGCACAACGGTGAACACGACAAACGCGGTCAGAAAGTAAGACAGGTTCCACTGATGGTTCTTTTTCATGACCTTGACTCAAAAAAGGGCACGCAAGGCAGACACAAACGTTGGATGCCCCAGTCGGCGCACTGGAGCCTGCATCACCTCAGGCGAGCAGCAGGTGATCTTCCACCCGCGTGACGCCCGGCACCGACCAGGCCGCCCGTTCTACGAGCTTGCGCTCGCGCCACAGGTGAACCTTGCCGTCGAGCCGGACCACATCACCGTCGACCCTGACATGAATATCCTTGGCGTCCACTTCAGCATTGCGTTTGAGCGCATCTTCGATGCGTTTGCGGATATCGACGATGTCTACCCGCGGGCTCAGGGTCAGCCGATTATCCACCCCAAGCACGCCGGACAGCTTGCGCACCGCCTTCTCTACGGTTTCTTTCTGGTACTGCCAGTCGACTTGGCCTTCGAGGGTGATCCAGCCGTTCTGAACGATGACCTTAACCGCATTCGCCGGTACGTCGGCGCTCCAGTTGATGATGCTCAGGGCGCGGGAGGCGATGGTGTCGTCCGCGGTTCCGGCGCCTTTGTGCAGGCGCACCTGGATCTCCTCGGCGACTGCGCGCACGCCTTTGATGCCTTTTACCGCGCGCTCGGCGCAGACCTTCTGTTCATAGCTACTGACATGTCCGGTGAGCGTGACAACGCCGTTTTCCACGGCAACACCGATGCTGGCTGCATCGATCTGCGGTTGGAATTCAAGCTCTTCCATAATGGCTTTGCGCAAACTCAAGTCGCTCATGATGGTGTCCTCAATCGAATTCGTGGCTGATGACGGGCCGAGAGTGGCCAGTCACTGGTTTCTACGCTCGAACCACGGAAAATCATTGAGCTATATCAACAAGGCCTGAGTGATTCACTCATTGTGTGAAAGCCAGCCATTAGTTGACAAAGATCAGAGCGCACGCCCCATGGCGCCAGATACTTGACCGACGGTTTTCAGTCACAACAACAGGGCACCACGCTACTCGCTAGGACGTCGGGTTGCAGTCAGGTGATTACATGCGCCCAGGCCGAGGTATCTAATGCTGCCACTCAAACGTATTTTATTGATTGCCCCCTCGGAGATGACACGCACCCCGGCCTTTGACCGGGCCCAGGCACTGGCCATTGCAACCGGCGCGTTGTTGCACATTGTGGCGTTTGATTATGTCGCATCGCTGGAGGTGGCCGGCCTGTTTGACCATGACGCGATGGCCCAGGCCAGGGAAGGCTACCTGCAGGTCCACCGCCACTGGTTGGAGCAGCAAGTGCGCTTTCAACGGCGTGCGGGGCTGGCGGTCAGCTGTGAAGTGGTGTGGGCCAAACCCAACCTGGCGCATGTGCTGGCGTATGTGAACGACTTTCACGCCGACCTGGTGATCAAAGACGTCCAGCATGTCTCGGCCCTTGACCGGACCTTCCATCAACCCCTGGATTGGCTGTTGTTGCGCGATTGTCCGGCCTGTCTGCACCTGGTCACCGACGCCAGGCACCCCAAACCGCTGAAAGTACTCGCGGCCATTGACCTGTCGCACCTCGAAGAACTCACATATGGGCTGAACGAGCGCGTCCTCGAACTGGCTTCGACATTGGCGCATGTGTGCGATGCCCATCTGCACCTGCTCAATGTCAGCAACTGGTCGGTGGTGGGCGATACCCCCACGAGCGTGCCGACCCAAAGCCTGGATAGCAGTTTGGGCGAGGCGGTCAATGACGCGCAGGTGGAAGCCTTCGATGTGCTCGCCGAACGCTATGGGGTCGAGCAGGAACGCCAACATGTGCTGACCGGCATTCCGCACAAAGTGATCAGCTTGTTCGCCCGGCGCAATGCATTCGACGTGGTGGTGCTTGGCACGGTCTATCGCGACAAGCTTGACCGGCTGATCGGCAGCACCGCCGAGAGTGTGCTGAACCGCACCTCCTGCAGTTTGATGATCGTCAAGCCATCACCCTGGGTTGACTGAAACCACCGATTCCATGAGACCTCAAGGACATAGCCATGCGTATGACATTTCTCGGGGCGGCCGGTACGGTCACCGGCAGCAAGTACTTGCTGGAGCATCGCGACCTGCACGTACTGATCGATTGCGGCCTGTTCCAGGGCTATAAGCAATTGCGCCTGCACAACTGGGACACGTTCCAGCTGCCGGTTCAAGACCTGCACGCCATCGTGTTGACCCACGCCCACCTGGACCACAGCGGCTACCTGCCGGTACTGGTGCGCAACGGCTATCGCGGGCCGGTGTATGCCACGCCGGCCACCTGCGAGCTGGCGAAAATTCTCCTGCGCGACAGTGGCCGCCTGCAGGAAGAAGAGGCCGAATTCGCCAACCGGCATGGCTTCTCCAAGCACGACCCGGCGCTGCCGCTCTATACCGAACAGGACGCCGAGCGCGCGTTGAAGCTGCTGCGACCGATCGAGCTGCACCACCGGGTCGCGATCGCGCCGGGCTTGACCATCCTGCTGCGTGACGCCGGGCATATTCTTGGCGCGGCGACGGTCGAAGTTGTCGCCGATGGCGTCACGCTGGTGTGTTCCGGCGACCTGGGGCGGCCAAACGATCCCCTGATGTTCGCCCCGGAAACCATCGAGCAGACCGACTACCTGCTGGTGGAATCCACCTACGGCGATCGTCGACACCCCGCTGAGCCTCCCGAACAGCAACTGGCGGACGTGATCAACCGCACGGCGCTGCGGCGCGGCATCACCCTGGTACCGTCGTTTGCGGTGGGGCGCGCGCAACTGCTGATGTATCACCTGTATCGACTCAAACAACAGCACGCGATCCCGGACCTGCCGATCTACCTCAACAGCCCGATGGCCACCGAGGTCACCCGCCTGTACCAGCGTTTTCGCTCTGAGCATCGGCTGTCGCTGGAGGACTGCCAGGGTATGTGCGATGGCACGCACTTTGTGTGTTCCGTGCAACAGTCGATTGACCTGGACCAGCAGCGCACCCCCGCGATCATCATTGCCGCCAGTGGCATGGCCACCGGTGGGCGGGTGCTGCACCACCTCAAGGCGCTGGCGCCCAACCCGCTCAACACCCTGTTGGTGCCAGGCTTTCAGGCCGGCGGCACACGTGGCGCGCAGATTGTCGCGGGTGTGCCGTCGGTGCGTATCCACGGCCAGGACGTGCCGATCAACGCCGAGGTGGTGCCGATGCAAACCCTGTCCGCACACGCCGATGCCGATGAAATCATGCAGTGGCTGCGCGGCTTCAAGCGTGCGCCGAAACACACCTACGTCGTACACGGCGAGCCGAACGCCTCGGACGTGCTGCGGCGGCGCATCAGCCAGGAACTGGGCTGGTCGGTGTCGGTGCCGGAGTATCGGGACAGTGTCGAACTGCCGGCGGTCGCGCAGCCTTTGCCGGTCTAGCGCCAAAAAACGCGCCTGAATCACCGCTCCCGCGCCAAGGATGGGTACTTTCCGACCTGCTGAAAAACATCGCAACCGGATACGCTTTGGCTGATTGAGACTTTTGAAAAATTCTGGAGCTTTTTTATGAATACCGATGAAAAGCTTAGGCAACAGGTGATCGAAGAACTGAATTGGGACCTGGCACTCAAAGCCGATCAGATTTTGGTTCAAGTGTCCGATGGCATCGTCACGCTTTCCGGCAATGTCGCCAGTCACGCCGAGCGCTGGCACGCGGAACAGGCGGTCGCACATGTCGCCGGTGTCGTGGATCTGCTCAACCAGATCGATGTCGTGCTGCCTTCCAGTCATGTGCGGACCGACAGTGATCTCGTCGCGGCTGCCGTTTCCGCATTGCAATGGAATACCTCGCTGGCGGACCACCGCGTCAAAGTCAGCGTGACCGATGGCTGGCTGGTGCTCAGCGGAGAAGTGGACTCTGAGCATCAGCGCCAGACGGCCGGCTATGCGGTGCGCTATCTGCAAGGGATCAAGGGGATCAGTAACGATATCGTCGTCAAGGCCCATGCCTCTGCGCAAACCATCAAGACCGATATCGAATCAGCGTTTCGCCGCAAGGCGATCATCGACGCCCACGCTATCGACGTGCGCGTGGAGGGCGGGGAAGTCACGCTCTCGGGGGTTGTCGGATCGCTCCCGGAGCGGGATATGGCGCGGTTGACGGCATCGGGCACTGCGGGTGTGCAGAAGGTTGTCGACAATCTGATGGTATCGCCCAGCGGCCTTGAATCGCCGGGTTCGACATAACCGTCCGCGATTACCCGCCGATGAGCCCGTTGCGTTTGTCATTGGTAGCCGCCGAGAGTGTTTTTTCGCCGGCTGCCAGGGCGATGCGGGCGAGTTCGGGAATCGACCTGGCTTCGGTCCTGCTCATGATCGACGCTCGGTGCTTTTCCACTGTCCGTTGACTGATCCCCAGGTTGGCAGCGATGTTTTTGCTCGGATGACCGTCCAGCACCATCGCCAGAATCTGGCGCTGCCGTGCGGTGAGGTGGTTGATATGGTCAATCGCAGCCTTGCGAAGGACCTGGGAACTCTCGGTTGCGACTTGGCTGGCCAACGCTTTCTTCACGCTGGTTAACAGCTGCTGATAACGAAACGGCTTTTCAATGAAGTCGCATACCCCAGCCTTCATCGCATCGACGACATCGGCAACGCGGCTGTTGCAACTGATCATCAGAACGGGCAACTCGTCGCCCTGTGCTTTAAGACGGGCCACCGTCTCAAGCCCGCTGATGCCCGAGCGGCGCGCATCAATGATCAGGCAGCCCGGTTGGTCAGCGGTATAACTGTCGAGAAACTGCTCGGCAGCGCCGTAGTCGCGCACCAGGTAACCTTCCGACTCCAATAGCGTGCGCAAGTCGCTGCGCAGCGCGGCGTCGTCGTCCACCACGTAAATGACGGGTTGGCGCGACGGGGGCATGGCGTGAACAGCGTGTACTTCGGCGTGTGTACTCAATGCACTGGCGAGGGTGACGCGCAGCAGGTTCAGGCTCACCGGTTTGCGAAGGAGCATGCAGTCGGCGGTCAGGGCGGACTGGGAAACCTGCTTTTTCGTCTCGGCGGTCAATATGACCGCGGGTGTGGCTCGACTGAATTGATCGCGAATCTTTTGCACCAGTTGGACGCCGTCCGAGGACCGATCGAGCACGTGCTCGGTCAAGATCAGGTCCGGTTGAATGCCCGAGCGCGCGATCCATTCCAACGCGGCGACGCTATCGCGCACCGCTGCCGTTCGATAGCCCAGCGCCCCCAAACCGCAACTGAGCATATCGCCTAGCAGGGCGTCCGGTTCCACGATCAACAGCAGGCACGTGCGAGCCATGCCCAGCGCTCGAGCGTTCTGTTGCCTGCGCGCGCCGGGCTGAACGACTGACGGCGATAACGGCGCGCTGATGGAGATCAGCGTCGCGCGTTCGTCGGCGGTTTTGACCTGAAGCTGTAAACCCAGCATCGCGCTGAGTTCCGCTATCGAGCGAAGGGCAGGCTTGCCACAGGCACCCGGCAACGAAGCCTCATAGACAGGCATCGACACGATACGCAAGGCGTCGTCGCGGCTTTTGCAGCCCGCGAACCACAGCTCGATGCTCAGCCACTCCGAGTGGCGCCTGCAGCCCAGTGTCAGGCGCAGCGTGCTGGTACTGTCCATGATGTTGGCAAGCAGACCGCTCAAGAGTTGCCTGAGGCAATCGGGAAGGCTCCTGACCCACGACGAACACGGCACGATTCGCAGGTTGCGGTGCTGGGCGGCGGCCAACGGCAAAAAGTCTTGAGCCAATGCCTTGAAGAGGGCCTGTATGGGGAAATCCACCGCTGCGTGGCGATCATAGTCTGTCGTGGGGGCGGGTTGGTCGAGCCCGAATCGACTCAACAATTTCTCCAGCGTGGCATCCAATTGTTCAAGCACCCTGCGCGCCGGTGTCGCGGGGTCGAATTCACAGGCCTCAAGCTGCCCGACGATGAGTGAAACCAATTGCGCGGTCTGGCGAAGTTTCTGATCGATGCCGCCCAACCGTTCAGCGGGGAGAGGACAGTAGGCCGATGCCGGGCCTGATGCCTGACGTGGCAACACATCTTCCGACATGGATTGCTTGACTTGCATGATTACCCCTCCTGGCAAGACGCAAAGTCGTATTGCCTGATGCGCAATCCTATGCAGTTTGTAAGGCGGCTTAATTGATCTATGTAAGTATTTACCGAACCCCGACGGTTCTAAACCGCTCGGTTGATCGCGAGCCAGCAGGCCATTCACGCTGAACGCCTTGTTCAGGCCGCCTTTCGGTTCACATCACCGCGCTTTGCGCCAACGAAGTGCGCCGACGGCACCGTTAGAGTGCCCGCTCTTCAGGCCCTGGCCCGGGCTCAAGGGGGCAGACGTAAGTAGTTTCCGACGCTAGCCAGCTGAATGCATTCAGGCCAACGTAATGCCGGTTCGTGGGGACGGCGGCTGAAGGTAGCCGGTTGACGTTGGTTAACTCAATCTCATGGGAAGGCAACCGTTATGGCTTATACAACGATCAATCCATACAACGGCGAGTTGCTCGCACAATTCGATACGCTGACGGCTGAGCAACTGGAGCACAAACTGGCGGCTGCGGCGCAGTGCTATGCGACGTGGAAACACACAACGTATGCCCAGCGCGCCTCGATCATCGCGAAGGCCGGTGAATTGATGCATCAGCGCTTCGATGCCCTGGCCCGTAAGATCACGCTGGAAATGGGCAAGCGCATCGACGAGGCCCGAGGCGAAGTCAAATTCAGCGCCGATATCATGGCGTACTACGCCAAGAACGCGGAACGCTTCCTGGCCCCGCAAGCGCTGGAGCCGAGCCAAGGCGAGGCGCACATGGAGAGCAGCCCCATCGGCGTGATCTTCGGGGTCGAACCGTGGAACTTTCCGTTCTATCAGTTGGCTCGCGTGGCCGGTCCGCATTTGATGGCAGGCAACGTGCTGGTGATCAAGCATGCCGGTTGCGTGCCTCAATGCGCGATGGCCTTCGAGCAAATCCTGCTCGAAGCCGGCGCGCCTGCCGGGCTTTATACCAACTTGTCGATCTCCCATGAACAGTCCAGACAGGTGGTCGATGACCCGCGTGTTCGCGGGGTTGCACTGACCGGCAGTGTCGCCGCGGGCCGCAGCCTGGCGGCCTGGGCCGGGCAGAACCTGAAACCGTCTTCCATGGAGCTGGGCGGCAGCGACGCGTTCATTGTGCTGGAAGACGCCGACCTGGAGCTGGCCGTCAAATGGGCGATCTGGGGGCGGATGTACAACTGCGGGCAGACCTGTTGCGCGGCAAAACGCTTCATTGTCGTGGATAAGGTCGCCGATGCGTTCCTGAAGGGCTTTCAGGCCGGGCTCGCGGCGCTGAAACCCGGCGATCCCATGGACGAAGCGACGACCCTGGGCCCGCTGTCTTCGGAAGCGGCATTGGTGCAGTTGCTCGGGCAGGTTCGCACGGCGACCGATCACGGAGCGAAGGTTCTGCTCGGGGGCACACGTATCGATCGCCCCGGCGCCTTTATGACGCCGACCATTCTCACTGACATTGCCCCTGAAAACCCGGCGTTCCGGGATGAGTTCTTCGGCCCGGTGGCGCTGTTTTTCCGCGTCAAGGACGAAGACGCCGCGATTGCCCTGGCCAACGACTCCGACTTCGGCCTGGGCGGCTCGGTGTTTACACGTGACCTGGACAGGGGGCGTCGTGTGGCAAGTCGCGTCGAGACCGGGATGATGTTCATCAACAACATCAGTTGGAGCGACGCCGAGTTGCCCTTTGGCGGCATCAAGGACTCCGGCTATGGCCGCGAGTTGGGCGACATGGGTATCCAGCAGTTCGTGAATAAAAAACTGGTGCGTTACGTGTTGGCTCAGGCGCCGATCTGAAGCCTTGTCCTGTTTACATTCCGGGTGCCCGGCCATGCGCGGGTGCCTTCAACGGAGCGCGCGATGTACGTCAATGTGGCTGTGCTGAAAGAAACCCACCCGCACGAACGACGTGTGGCCCTCGTGCCTGGCCTCTGCGCGAAGTTATGCGCGCTGGGGGCAAGGCTTCATATGCAGGCGGGGGCGGGTGAAGCGAGTTTTTTGCCGGACGCTGCTTATTCGGATGTGCTGTTCGTGTCCAGCGGCGGACAGTGGCTGCATGAGGCCGATGTGCTTCTCGCGGTGCAGGCGCCCTCGCTGGAAGTCGTAGGCAAGATGAAGCCCGGGTCGGTACTCCTGTGTTTTGTGTATGCGCAGAAGAATCCGGCCTTGGTGCAACGTTTACTGGAGCGCCAAATCACGTGTTTTGCCATGGAGCGCCTGCCGCGCATCACGCGGGCCCAGTCGATGGATGCACTGTCCAGTCAATCGGCGTTGTCTGGGTACTATGCGGTCCAACTGGGCTCGGTGCAGATGTCTCGCATCCTGCCAAAAGTCACCACCGCGGCGGGTATCGTGGGGCCGGCGCGGGTATTGGTCCTGGGGTTGGGCGTGGCGGGGCTGGAGGCGATCGCGACTGCCCATCGCCTGGGCGCGGTGGTGGAGGGCTACGACGTGCGCCCGGAAACCGCGGAACAGGCGCGGTCCCTGGGGGCCGAGTTTGTCGATGTCGGGGTCGATGCGCGAGGCAAGGGCGGCTATGCACGGGAGCTGAGTGAGGCAGAGAAAACCCAAGTCGCTCAAGTGCTGACGGAGCATATCCAACAGGCGGACCTGGTCATTACCACGGCGGCAGTGCCGGGGCGGCCGTCTCCGCGGCTGATCAGTGCCGCACAGCTTGCCGGGATGAAGCCTGGCGCGGTGATCGTCGATCTTGGCGCCGAAGGCGGCGGCAACTGCGAAGGCTGCGTGCCCGGACAGACCGTCACGATCGGTCGGGTAACCCTGATGGCACCGTTGAATCTGCCCTCATCGTTGAGCCAGGACGCCAGCCTGCTGTATGCGAAAAACCAGTTCAACCTGTTGGCGCTGATGTTGAAGAACAACGTCATCAGCATCGACTGGGACGATCAGATTCTGGCGCAAACGGTACTCACCCACGCCGGCAAACTCATGCATTCGCTGAGCCCGGCGGATGCCGCAACCCAGGAGAAGACCTCATGAACAGTGTTGGCTTCGTCGGGCTTTATATTTTCATGCTCGCCGCGTTCGCCGGCTGGGTCATCATCGGGCGGGTCCCGGCGATTCTGCACACGCCGTTGATGTCGGGCTCGAATTTTATCCATGGCATCGTGGTGATCGGCGGGCTTATCGGCCTGCTCGATGCGGCGAGCGTGGCCGAACAGGCGGCTGGTTTTGTCGCGGTGTTGCTGGGCGCGGGGAATGCCGCGGGCGGGTACGCCGTCACGGGCCGGATGCTGGCGATGTTCCAGACCAGCGCGCCGGAACCCAAGCGGCGCAAAGCTCATCACTCTGCCACCCGGAAGCCTGAAAAGGTTTGAGGTTTGACCATGTTGATTATGACGTCGCAGTGGCTGATAGGGCTGGTGTATTTCTTCGCCGCTTTTCTACTGATTTTCGGGTTGTGGCGCATGTCTTCGCCGGTCACGGCGGCCGGTGGCATCCATGTCGCCGGTTGGGGCATGGCGGCCGCCGTTATCGTGAGTTTTCTCTACGTATTTTCGGTGAGTGAGGCGGCCCGGCCACATTTGCCTGTCAACGTCAGCCTCGCGCTCGTCGCGCTGCTGCTGGGCGGTGGCGCAGCGTGGTGGAGCGGGCGCAAGGCGGCCATGACCGCCATGCCGCAGATGGTCGCGATATACAACGGCATGGGCGGGGGCGCTGCCGCCGCGATCGCCGCCATGGAGTTGTTCGGGGGCCGAGTGTTCGACCTTTCCGCATTGGCCGGCACCTTGTTTGGCGCGTTGATCGGTGCGATTTCGTTATCCGGCTCCTTGATTGCCTGGGCCAAGTTGGATGGCCGCATCAACAAGCCACTGCACATGAAAGGCCTGCAACTGATCAATGCCTTGCTGATGCTGGTGACGCTGTGCGTAGGCGCTTGGCTGATGGTGGTCATGCACGCCGAACACGGTTCGTTGAACGGCGTGCTGTGGTTGATTGGAGTGTTCTTCGGCTGCGCGCTGTTGTTCGGTGTGCTGATGACGTTGCCCATCGGCGGTGCCGACATGCCGGTGGTCATCTCCATCTACAATGCCTTCACCGGCCTGGCGGTCGGCCTCGAAGGGTTTGTGTTGCAGGTTCCGGCCATGATGATCGCCGGCATGCTGGTCGGCGCCGCGGGCGTGTTGCTCACATTGCTGATGGCCAAGGCCATGAATCGCACGGTCGCGCATGTGTTGTTTGCCCGATTTGGTGGCCAACCCGTGCGCAAAGGCGCGGCGATCGTGGGTGAGCTCAAGCCGACGGCGGCGAGTGATGCCGGCGTCGCCATGCGGTACGCCAATAAAGTCATCATCGTGCCCGGTTATGGCCTGGCCGTTGCACAGGGCCAACAAAAGCTCTATGAGTTCGTGAAGTTGTTACAGGCCCACGGCGTGCTTGTGCGATTCGCGGTCCACCCGGTGGCGGGGCGTATGCCGGGACAAATGGACGTGTTACTGGCAGAGGCCGGTGTGCCTTACGACCTGATCTTCCAGTTGGACGACATCAACACCGATTTCGCCGACACCGATGTGGTGTTGGTGATCGGAGCAAACGACGTGGTCAACCCCGCCGCGCGCAGCGACAAAGCCTCGCCCATCTACGGCATGCCGATCCTCGATGTGGACAAGGCTCATCACGTGTACGTGGTCAAGCGCGGGGAGGGCAAGGGCTATGCTGGTATTCAGAACCAGCTGTTTTATGCGGAAAACTGCAACATGGTGTACGGCGATGCACAGGCCGTCCTGGTCAAGATGATCGAGGCGGTCAGAGGCTTGGGGTAACCAAGCGGGGCGACGTCACCGCGCAGGCGGTGAGTGACTTCAGTAGCGATCGAGAGTGTGAAAAGCATGAACACGTTGAGTCCCGACCTCGATAACGGCGCGCGCCAGGCGGCCTTGCTGACGGTGCGCCAGATGGCGGAAGCCGACCGGCTTTCGGTGGTTGCCGGCGTGTCGTCTTTCGAGTTGATGAGCAATGCCGGCGCGGCGGTGGCACGCGAAATCCAGCGGCGCTGGACACCCCGGCCGCTGCTGGTGCTCTGCGGGCCGGGCAACAATGGCGGCGATGGTTTTGTCTGCGCGTACCGGCTTGCGCAAGCGGGCTGGCCAGTGCGGGTGGCGATGTGGGGCAGTCGCGCCGCGCTGAAAGGCGAAGCCGGGCAACATGCACAGCGCTGGCCCGGCGAGGTGCAAGCCCTGAGCCCCGCGGTGCTTGAAGGGGCCGAGCTGATTGTCGACGCGGTGTTCGGCGCCGGCCTCGCCCGTGCGCTGGAGGGGCAGGTGTTGGACACCCTGGCTGCGGCTGGCCGTGGCACGGTGCCGATTGTCGCGGTCGACACGCCCAGCGGAGTGATGGGCGATAGCGGTGAGTCGTTGGGCGCGGTGGCGGCGGTGCTGACGGTGACGTTTTTTCGCAAAAAGCCGGGGCATCTGCTGTTACCGGGGCGCGATCTGTGTGGCGAAGTGATTGTGGCCGATATTGGCACGCCCGAAGCGGTGCTCGACGCCATCGTCCCCCAGGCATTTGAGAATCACCCTGGGTTGTGGCTGCCCGACTTACCGCGAGCCGGTCTCGATACTGTCGCGGGGCACCCAGCGGTCGTTGCGGCGGATGCCACGCAGGTGCTGACCCTTCACGAGAGCGAATTTCGGCGGATGTTCGACTTCGTCGGCGACAAACTGACCCGCACTCGAGCCGCTGCCCAGCTCGGCTCGGCTGTGGTTGTGCATCGCGGCAGTGACACGGTGATTGCCTGCCCCGATGGCCGCGCCGTGATCCATTGCAGTGTGCCCTCGGCCGCCACCGGCGAGCTTTTGGGCGGCATTATTCGGTGGCTGCGGACCCAGGGCATGCCGGCCTTTCCGGCTGCGGCAGCGGGCGTGTGGTTGCATGATGTGGTCGCTGCCGAATTCGGCCCGGGGTTACTGGCCAAAGAAGTGCCGAATCTTTTACCTGGGTTATTGCGTCGACTGTACGGCTGATTGTCCGTGGACATGTCGGCGAGAGGTGTATTGCACGTCAAATGTCCGATTTGAAACGTGGATGGGCGTGCGTTTGATATTTATCAAGTACGCTTTGCCGGAAAAGCGCAGTTTAACCCGCAGAGGCTTCAGGTCATCGTCGTGTATCCAACAGAGCAGGCCGGGCTTTTTTCGGTTTTAACCTGATAGGCGTTCATGCCCAATCCATCGACCTGACGAACAATCAAAAAGAAAGATGAAGCCACTCTTGAAGTACCTTGCCCCTCGAAAAGGTTATATACGAAGGTATTCAACTAATGGCCTCTCACTGCGGTGTTGCAGTATCTGAGCTCCAATACAAAAAGTTTAACTTTGCCGGCTATGAATTGGCCGGTGATCTGCGATTGCCGCGAGGCGCCGAAAGCCTGGTCGTTCTCGTCCATGCCAGTGGCGGCGGTCATTCGAACCCGCGTAACCATTTTATCGCGGAGTACCTGGCGCGCCACGGGATGGGCACCTTGGTGATCGACCTGCTGACAAGGACAGAGCAGCGCTGGGATAACCTGACCGGTGTGCTGCGTTTCGATATTGCATTGCTCGCCGATCGACTGGTCAAGGTCATCGACGCGATCGCCCGAGACGCTGAATTACGCCGTCTTGCCATGGGCTTGTTCGGTGCCAGTACGGGCGCCGCCGCCGTGCTGGTCGCCGCGGCTCACGTGGGCGGTGTGCGGGCGGTGGTCTGTCGAGGCGGGCGCACCGATCTGGCCGCCCAGGCGTTGTGCGAGGTCAAAGCGCCGACGTTGCAGGTGGTGGGCGCGGAAGACCCGATGATCCTGCGCTTGAATGTGCGGACCAGTCGGGCGTTGCACTGCACGCAAAGCCTGGAGGTCGTCAAAGGCGCGACGCACCTTTTCAAAGAGCCGGGCACCCTGGCGGACGTAGCCAGGCTGACCGGCGATTGGTTCGAAAAGTACCTGCACAAGGAACCTTTGCCCAGCGAGCCGCTGCCCGGAATCAATGGCAAGGTTTCATCTTCTTAGCGCGGGCCTGTACAACCCAACCCGTCATGGAGCGAACATGCATTTCTTAGCCTTGGCGGTCGACTATGACGGAACCATTGCCGAAAACGGCAATGTTCCCGAACACGTCTGTACAGCGCTTGCCAGCCTCAAGGCCAGCGGTCGCAAGTTGCTGTTGATTACCGGCAGGGAGTTGCAGGCGCTCAAGCATCATTTTACCCAGCTCGATCTGTTTGACCTGGTGGTCGTGGAGAATGGCGCGCTCCTGTACGACCCGCGCACTGACACCGAGGAACTCATCGCCGATTCGGCCTCCACCGAACTGGTCGAGCGCCTGCGCGACAAAGGGGTTTCATCCTTGTCCGTCGGCAGGTCCGTCATCGCCACCTGGCATCCGTTCGAGGACGCGGTGATCAGCTCGATTCGCGAGCTGGGCCTGGAGCTGCAGATGACGTTCAACAAGGACGCGATCATGGTGCTGCCGACGGGGGTGAACAAGGCCTCGGGGCTGAGTGCCGCGTTGCTGAGGCTGGGCATCTGCGAACTGAACGTGGTCGGCGTGGGCGACGCCGAAAATGACCACGCGTTTCTCGCGATCTGCGGTTGTGCGGCGGCGGTGAACAACGCGATCGACTCAATCAAGGCCCGCGCGGACATCTGCCTGAGCCAGGATCACGGGCGCGGGGTCTGCGAGCTGATAGACATGCTGCTGCAAAAGGACGCCGCGCTGGTGCCGGTCGAGCGTATCGGCGTGCAACTGGGGCGGACCGCCGATGCACGCAAGGTGTGGTTGCCGCCGGAATCGGTGCTGCTGGTGATCGGCAATTCAGGCTCCGGCAAGTCGAGCTACGTGACCTGGCTGACAGAACGCATGGTCGAGGCCCACCAGGGCTTCTGCATCATTGATCCGGAAGGCGACTATCTGTCGCTGGACGGTGCGGTCACGGTCGGTGGCCTGACCACTCCGCCGACAACCGAAGAATCGTTGCATCACCTGTTACAGGCGCGGCTTAACGTGGTGGTGAGCACCCTGGCCCTGGACCCGGCCGCCCGCGTGCAGTTGTTCGGCGAATTGCTGCCGTTTATCCAGCAGCTACGCAGCAGCACCGGCCGCCCGTACTGGATGGTCGTGGACGAGGCCCACTACATGCTGCCCCATTGCGCCGCTTGGCCTCCGGGGTTTCTGGCGAATATGGGGGCGATCATCGTTGCCCTGGACTTCGATCAAGTCTGCCCGTCGCTGCTGGACGCGGTAGACGTACTGGTGACCCTGGGCAGCACCGCCCGCGAACTGGTCCAACGCTACGCCCAGCATACGCAGCGACGCTGCCCCGAATTCCCGGCGCGCTCATCCGAGCCCGACTATTTCTGTCTGTGGGACGTTCGTCATGGCGGCGACGTGGTGCTGATGGCGCAGCAGCAACCCGAGCAGAAACATCATCGCCACAGCGGCAAGTATGCGGTCGGGGATGTGGGCGCCTGGCATGCATTCTACTTTCCCAGCCTTGACCAGCGCGCCTCGAACCTTGCGGAGTTTTTGTCTTCGCTTGCGCGCCTGGACGATCCCGCGTTCCGCCAACACCGCGAGGCCGGGGACTTTTCCAACTGGTTTCGCGAGGTGATCCGCGACGACGTGCTGGCCAACGAAACCCGTCTGCTGGAAAACGATGCGTCTGTACCGCTGCGGGATGCCCAGGAACAGATCGCGCACCTGGTGCAATCGCGCTACCACTTGGAACCGCAGTGAATGGTCGGGCGGCGTGCGCGTCTACAGTTCCAGCTCGTGAACGATGCGATCAAAATCCCGGCCCAGATAGGCCGAGGTAAAACCCAATTGTTTGTACAAGCCATGAATCGGGTAATCGGTCGACAGGTCCGTCGAGCACATTTTGCGAAACCTCTCACGCTTGGCGGCATCGATCAGATGCCCCAGCAATAAACGGCCCAGGCCCCTGCGCAGCCACGGGTCGGCGACGGCGACCGCGCAATCGCACTGTTCGTCCTGATCGGTGGCACGCCGGTAGCGGCTGACACCGATTACCTGCAACTCGCCGTCATGGTGGATCAAGGCCAGGTAGCCGCGGCTGATCTGCGCCGACTCGCTCAGCAGTGTATCGATTGCGCTCGCATCGACATGGGTCACCGCGCCCAAAAACCGGAAGCGCAGTGACAGCGGCGACAACCGCTGGAAAAAATGCAGCAGGCCCAGGTGATCGTGCGTCGACAACGGACGGATAAGCACATGCGTTCCGTCGTGCAGTTTTTCCAGCCAATGCTCGGTGGGCGAGGCTTTATCCATCTCGGCAATCAGAGCAGCGGTGTGTTGATTAGCTAGCATGGGGGGCTCCAGCGCACAGTGGGGTCGAAGAACGGCCCTGTTCACACTGAGGGGGATGCGCGGCAGGCGTATTGATCAAGGTCAGAAAGCGTGATGCGGACTAACAGACCGTCCAGGGGCAGGTTGACCTGGATCAAACGGCCCCGCGCAGGCCGCGCCAGAATCGGACTCTCTGCTGATTCGCTCAGGGGCACGGCATGCCTGTCAAACCGCCCACTGCTGGTTTCATCGATCCGGCTGTACCTGAAGAGGAACAGCATTACAGCCGTTCCGCGCTGTGGCTGACGTGGCTGCTCGGCGCCGCGATGTTTGCGACAGTGGTCGGCGTGGCGCTGCAATTCACCGACGTCGAATCCTTCACACACTTGCTGACCCAGGCAGAGCCGCTGTGGCTGGTCGGCGCCCTGGCGTTGCAAGTCCTGACGTATATGGCGCAAGGGCAGGTCTTTCGGGTGGTGCTCAGGGCCGGGGCGCAGCCGCTTTCACTCTGGGAGGCGGGCAAACTCAGCGTGATGAAGCTGTTTGTCGATCAGGCCCTGCCGTCCTCCGGCATCAGCGGCGCCTTTGCGGTCGTGGCCTCCTTCGTCCGCCTCGGGTTCGCAAAACCGCTGGTGCTGGCGAGCCTGGTGCTGGATTTGTCCGGGTATTTCCTGGCCTATGCGGTGTCGGTCGGCGTGGCGTTACCGGTGGTGATCTTCCAGGGTCATGCCACGCCTGCGGTGATGACGGCGTGCCTGGTGTTCGTCGCCGTCAGCCTGTTGCTGGCAGTGGTCACGCCTAGGCTGGCCGGCAATCGGCGCCTGGTCGCGCATTTGCCGGGGCGCCATTTTCCGATTGTCGCCAGAATCGCGTCATTGCTCACCGGGGCCGACAAGCAACTGGTGCGCAGCCAAGGGTTACTCTGGCGGATTACCTTGCTGGAATTGGTGATCATTGTGCTCGACAGCGCCACATTGTGGGTGCTGGTGCGCGCGCTGGGTGTGTCCGCGCCGCCGTTGGGGCTGTTTGCCGGTTTTATGCTGGCCAGCGTGCTGCGCAGTATCGGCATTGTGCCGGGCGGGCTCGGCGCCTTTGAAGCGGCGGCGGTGGTCACGCTGCATTGGGTGGGGGTGAACATTGCGGTGGCACTTTCCGCCACGTTGTTATTCCGCGGGCTGACGTTCTGGTTGCCGATGCTGCCCGGCCTCTGGTTGGCCCATCGTGAATGGCGATCCAACGTCAAGCCGCCCACCCGCGTGGCAACCGGCGATTATTGGAGCCCGCCAGTCAGCCAGGTGTTCAGCAGCCTGCACAGCACGCCGCAGGGCTTGAGCGAGGCCGACGCCAACGCGCGGGTGCGCAGCGCGCCGGCCACGCCCAAGGACCGACCGCGTGGCCTGGCCCGGTTGGTGCTGGAGCAAATGCGGACGCCCTTGGTGCTGATCCTGATCGTGGGCGCGCTGGTCGCCGTGGTGGTGGGGGACTGGCTGGATGCGGCGATTGTCGGCTGCATCGTGCTGATCAGCGCGGTTCTCAGCGCCTGGTATGAAAATCGCGCCAGTACGGCGGTGGAGCAACTGCGCAGCAAGATCGCGCTGCGCGCCACGGTGCGGCGCGACGGCAAGGCCGTGGACATCGCCGCCAGCGAGGTGGTGCCGGGGGATATCCTGATACTCAGCGCCGGCAGCCTGATCGCGGCCGATGGCCGGATCCTGCAGGCGCTCGATTGCTTCATCGGTGAAGGCCTGCTGACCGGCGAAACCTTCCCGGTGGAAAAATTGCCGGGCGACTGCGCCGCCGATGCCACGCTCGGGCAGCGGCATAATTGCGTGTTCATGGGCACCTCGGTGCGCAGCGGCACCGCCGAGGTGCTGGTCACGCGCTACGCCTCGGACAGTGAGATCGGGCGCATCGCCAAGACCCTGACGCTGCGCCCGCCCGAGACGGAGTTCGAGCGCGGCCTGCGTCGCTTCGGCAGCTTGCTGTTGCGGGTGATGCTGGTGATCACGATCGTGGTGTTCGGCATCAATATCCTGCTGCATCGTCCCGCCCTCGACACCCTGTTGTTTGCCATCGCGTTGTCCATCGGGCTGTCGCCGGAACTGTTGCCGGCGATCCTGAGCATCACGCTGGCCAAAGGCGCGCAACGCATGGCCGCCAAAGGGGTCATCGTGCGTCACCTCAATGCGATTGAAAACCTCGGGGCGATGGACATCCTGTGTACCGACAAGACCGGTACGCTGACCCGCGGTGTCGTGGTGCTGGACGGCGCCATGGATCTGGCGGGCAATGCCGATGCCACGATCCTGCAACTGGCGGTGTTCAACTCCAGCCTGCAGACCGGCATGCGCAACGCCATGGACGATGCGATCACCCTGGCCGGCAAAACCCTGGCGCCATGCCCCGGCGCGAGCAAGCTCGATGAAGTGCCATATGACTTCGTGCGCAAGCGCCTGAGCGTGGTGGTCGCGAATGCGCCTGAGGCCGCCCGGCTGATGGTGACCAAGGGGGCGCTGGACAATGTGCTCGAGGTTTGCACACAGGTGCGCCGCGGCGAACAGTTGCTGGTGCTGAGCGACACCGAGCGGGCCGCCATCGCGCAGCGTTTCGCCGACTGGAGCGAGCAGGGCTTCAGGGTTTTGGGCCTGGCCACGCGGGTCTTGCCGGACCAGCCGCACTACGGCCGGGATGAAGAAAAGGCCATGACCTTCCGCGGTTTTCTGTTGTTCTTCGACCCGCCGGAGCCGGGGGTGAAAGACACCCTCGCCAACCTCGAGCGCCTGGGTGTGCAAGTCAAGATCATCAGTGGCGACAGCCATCTGGTCGCCCGCCATGTCGGCATGGCCGTGGGTCTGCCCGTAGAGCGCATCATCACCGGCGCCGAGCTGGCGGCCATGAAAGACGAAGCGTTGATGCACCTGGCGCCACTGACGACGCTCTTTGCCGAGGTCGACCCCAACCAGAAAGAACGCATCATCCGCGCCCTGCAGAAGACCGGGCACGTTGTCGGCTATATGGGCGATGGCATCAACGATGCCCCGGCGCTGCAAGTCGCCGATATCGGGATCTCGGTGGATAACGCCGCCGACGTGGCCAAGCAGGCCGCCGACTTCGTGTTGCTGGAGCACAACCTCGATGTGTTGCGCGAAGGCATCGAAGAGGGCCGGCATACCTTTGCCAATACCTTGAAGTACATTTCCATCGTCTCCAGCGCCAATTTCGGCAACATGATCAGCATGGCCCTGGCTTCGTTGGTATTGCCGTTCCTGCCGATGCTGGCCAAGCAGATACTGCTCAACAACTTCCTGTCCGATATCCCCTCCATGGGGATCGCCAGCGACAACGTCGACCGCGAATGGGAAAACACCCCGCACCGCTGGAACATCAGGGAAATCCGCAACTTCATGGTGGTGTTCGGGCTGGTCAGTTCGCTGTTTGATGTGCTCACGTTCGCGGCCCTGTACCTGCTGGCGGAAAAGGGCCCGGAAGTGTTTCGCAGCGGCTGGTTCGTCGAATCGCTGCTGACCCAACTGCTGACAATCTTCATCGTGCGAACCTACCGCCCGTTCTACCAAAGCCGCCCGGCCACACTGCTGTTGCTCAGCGCCGCAGCCATCGGCCTGCTGGCCGTCGGGCTACCTTACAGCCCGATCGCGTCCTGGTTCGGCCTGGTGTCCTTGCCACTGCCGATCCTGCTGACAGTGCTGGCAATCAGCCTGGCCTACATGGGCGCGGCGGAATGGGTCAAGCGGCTCTTTTACCGTCGCCAGCGGTTGAGCCGCGCTCGCGCTGCGCCGTAGCGTGGCGTGAGGGGTTACTCGTTACGTGCCCACGTGACGTTCACGCCGTACTGACTATCACCGTAGCGGTACTGCGCCTTGCCTTTGAATGCGCCTTCCAGTGCATGCGCCAGGCGATTGGCCAGATGAATGCCGGTGGTGGTCACCATAAGGTCGTCCGCCACCTCCGTCACGCGCATGATGCGCTCCAGCGCATGCTCGGCCATTTCGTTTTTTTCGGTGTTTTCGATCAGGTGGATGATTTCATCATGGTGCTTTTGCAAGAAGCCGCCCGATAGCGTCAGGGTGCCGGCCGGCATGTTGTCCGCGATGCGGCGGCAGGCCGGGCAGGTGACGGTTTGGGCGTCATGCACCACCGCGTTTTCAGGTCGGTTCCAGGTCCAGTTCCCGGCCTGATACACCGCGTCGCACTGCGGGCACACCGCCGAACCTTCAACCCGCGGCAAGCAATAGGGATCATGGGGCGGCGTTTTGAACAGCTTGTTTTTCTGACTCTGCTGATACTTGTCCATAGTGTTTCTCCTGACGCATCGAGAGGGGCAAACCCACGTGTTGACGATCGGGTGGATTTCACAGGTTGATTTGGACGCTGTTTCCGCCCGAGCGGGTTGATTTTTGTCAACTCGCAGAGCGCCCGGCGACCGCCGGTGTAAGCGTTGCGGCGGGCGTCGGCAACGGGTGTGAGTTTGTTGATAAAAGTCAACCTCGCCGCAGGCACTTCAGAGAAGCATGCAAGTTCCGTCGACGTGAGAGGAGAGCACCCTGATGGCTCACAGTAAAATCGTGTTTCGCGCGGCTGCCCGCGAGAAGATCCTCAGCGGCGCCACCCAATTGGCGGACGCGGTGCGCGTGACGCTGGGGCCGAAGTCCAAGTCGGTGTTGATGCAGAACAAGTGGGGCAACCCGACGGTCTGCAATGACGGCGTCACGATTGCCAAACGCATTGACCTGCAGGACCCCGAGGAGAACCTCGGCGCGCAAATGCTGCGCCAGGCCGCGGAACGCACGGGTGACGCGGTCGGCGACGGGACCAGTACGTCAACGGTGCTGGCCCATGCGATCCTGGCCGATGGCATTCGCAACGTGGTCGCGGGGGCCAGCGCGATCGATCTCAAGCGCGGCCTGGATCGGGGCCTGCAGCTGGTCGTCGAGTCGCTGGCGGCGCAGTCCCGTCCCGTCAGCACGCCCAAGGAAAAAGCCCAGGTGGCGACGCTGTCGGCGCATAACGACGCGGTCATCGGTCAACTGGTGGCCGACGCGCTGGAGAAGGTCGGCGTTGAAGGCGTGGTCAGCGTCGAAGAGTCCAAGACCACCGAAACGGTGGTCGAGGTCATGGAGGGCATGCGTTTTGACCGGGGTTATGTCTCACCTTATTTCGTCACCGACACCGAGAAAATGCAGGTCGAACTCGACGATGCCTGCCTGCTGCTCTGTGACCACAAGATCGGCGCACTCAAAGACTTGCTGCCGTTGTTGGAACAGGTCGCCAAAAGCGGTCAGCCCCTGGTGTTGATCGCAGATGACATCGAAGGCGAAGCGTTGACCACGCTGGTGGTCAACCACATCCGCGGCGTGCTCAAGGCCGTGGCGATCAAGGCCCCGGGCTTTGGCGACCGGCGCAAGGACATGCTGCAGGACATGGCCGTATTGACCGGCGCCACGGTGGTCTCCAACGAACTGGGGATCAGCCTCGAACAGGTCGACCTGCAGCAGTTGGGACGGGCCCATCGGGTGGTGGTGTCGAAGGACAGCACTTCGCTGATCGGCGGCGCCGGTACACGCGCAGCGATCGACGCACGCCTGCAGCAGATCCGCGGGCAAATGGCGGCTACCACCAGCGATTACGACCGTGAAAAGCTGCAGGAGCGGCTGGCCAGGCTGTCCGGCGGCGTCGCGGTGATCCGGGTCGGCGCGCCGTCCGAAGCCGAAATGAAAGCGCGCAAGGACGCCCTGGATGACGCGATCTCGGCGACCCGCGCGGCGATCACCGAAGGGATTGTCCCCGGCGGCGGCCTCGCGCTGCTCAAAGCGGTGCCGCTGATCGCCGCCGAGGAAGCCCGGCAGGAGGGCGATGTCCGCACCGGCCTGCAGATACTGCGTCGGGCATTGGAAGCACCGGCGCGGCGCATTGCGGAAAACTCGGCGGTGGACGCCGGCGTGGTCGTTGCGCGCATGCTGGCGGAGCCGGGCAACATTGGCTTTGATGCGTCCGCCAATACCTATGTCGACATGTACGAAGCCGGCATCATCGATCCGACCAAAGTCGTGCGTATTGCCCTGGAAAATGCAGTTTCCGTGGCCAGTATCCTGCTGCTGACCGAAGCGACCATTACCGATATCCCAGAAAAAGAACCGCCAGCCCAACCGTCGTTCCCTGAAGGTTGAGCACCTGCTCGCGCCTTGCTTCGATTTGAATCGCCCTGATGGAGGCATGCACCCATGAACGTAACCAAGGCAATCGCCGGCCGGCGCTCGACACGTGACTACACGCCAGAACCGCTCGATGAAAAACTCATTTGTCGCTTGATCGATGCCGCCGCCCAGGCGCCCAGCGCGATGAACCAACAACCGTGGACGTTCACGGTGATCCGCGACCAGGCGCTGCTGGAGCGGGTTTCCCGCGAAGCCAGGGCCTGGATGCTCGCCACCACGCCCGCAGGAACGCACTCCAGCCACTTCCAAGCGTTGCTCAGCGAGGACAGTTTTCAGATTTTCTACCACGCGCCGGTCCTGGTGCTGATCTCGGGCAACGCGCCCAATCAGTGGATTGTCGAAGACTGTGCCCTGGCGGCCGAGAACCTGATGCTCGCGGCGTATGCCGAGGGGCTCGGGACGTGCTGGATCGGTTTCGCCCAGGGCTTTCTGAATACGCCGCAGGGTAAGCAGGCGCTCGGCCTGCCCGCCGAGTGGATGCCCGTGGCACCGATTATCGTGGGGCACCCGAAGTCTGTGCCCGCGCCCATCGTGCATAAGACCCCAGAGATCCATTGGATAGGCTGATGCCCCAGGCAGGGCTACCGTTGATCCAGCGGTTGACCGGTGTCTCGGTTTTCTGACGTGGATCAGATCGCCCGCCAGGCCGGCTCCTATGCTCGGATTGAACCCACGACGTTGAGATGAGCTGAAATGAACAAGCCACGCTTGCTTGGCCAGTGCTTGCTGATCGCGGCAAGTGTTCTGCTGTTACCGTCCACCGGCGCGTTTGCCAACCCCGCGATGCCAGGGTTAGGGCTAGGGCTAGGGCCAGGGCAGGGCGGTATGTTCCGTCACGCCTCGAATTTCGATTGGGTCAAGCATACGCAGCAGACCCTGGAAGAACTCAAGGGCAAGCTCAGTCTCAAGCCGGAGCAAATGCCCGCCTGGGAAACCTGGGCCGCAGGCGTCATCGCAGACGCCAATCAGCAAGTGGAAAACGACAACCCAGCCGCTACTGACAAGGCAAGTGCCAGACAAGCGCTGAAGGACGAAACAACACCGCAGAGAATGGCCAAAGGCATAGAGCGCCTGCGCACGCAAACCAGCTGGATGCAGGCGCAACTGGTCCGTCTGGACGCGGCTCAGGCACGCACCCAAACCTTCTACGATGCCCTCGATGCCCAGCAAAAAACCATCTTCGATCTGTTCTGGACGGTGATGCATCACCGCATCGCCGATCAGGACGGTTGGCGAATGCCCATGCACATGCCCATGGCATGGCCGCAAGGGTGCGGCGGGCTCAACCCGACCAGCCAACCGTAATGCTATTCGCGAGCCTCCTGGGTAAACATCATGAACAGTGACTCAGTAAAACAGTGCGTGCTGACAGGGTTCATCCTGCTGGCTGCCGCCGTTGCATTGCCGGCGCATGCCGGGCCGCATGGCGGTGGGCATGGGGGCGGGCCGGGCTGGTGGGGGTTTGGTCTCGGCCTGGGACTGGGTTGGGAAGCCGCGCGTATCGCCACGCCGTATTACTACCCGACGTATCCGGTTTATTACTATCCCGCCCCGACGTACTACTACCCGGCCAGCCCGCCGACGGTGGTGGTCGAGCCTCAGCCCGTCACGGCCGCGCCATCGGCCTGGTACTACTGCGATTCCGCCAAAGGCTATTACCCGAGCGTACGCCAGTGTCCTGAGGGATGGCGCATGGTTCCCGCGACGCCGCCGCCTGGCCCCATCCGTTAAGACCCCGGACGCGTGGGCTGTTTTTCATTCCTCCCTGGAGCCAGATCATGAGCCAATACCAGTGTTTGTTACTGATCATCAATCCCGCCCTGCGTGACTCCCCGGCAATCGGCCATGCTGCCGCCCTGGCCAAGGCCAGCGGCGCGAGCCTGCATATTGTCGCGCTGGCAACACCGTTGGACATCTTGTTGCTACTGGCCGAGAACGTGCGTGAAAAGGCCCGGGCCAGCTACCTCGAGGACCACCGCGACTGGCTGAACGCCCAAACCAAGAATCTCCACGCCCTGGGGCTCAACGTGACCGCCCAGGTGACCTGGGCCACCAACCTCAAGCAAGACATCCTGGATTACGTCACCGAGACGCAGCCCGATCTGTTGATCAAACAGGTTCAGCAAGAGTCCGCGTTCAAGCGCGCGTTCTTCACCCCGCTGGACTGGCAGTTGCTGCGCGAGTGTCCGATTCCGGTCTATCTGGTCGGCGGTGGTGGGCATGCCTTGCCGCGCATCGTCGTGGCAGCGGTTGACGTGTCGAATGTTCAACCGGCCAACAGCGCGTTGAACCAGCGCATCATTGAGCAGGCCACCAGCCTGGCGCTGCAATGCGATGCCGAGCTGCACCTGCTGTATGCCTGCGACATGTCGACGATCTACATGGCTGACATGGGCGGTATGGCCCTGTCCAATCTCAGTAAGGACCTGGCGAGCAAGGAGGAAAAAACCTTCCTCGAACTGGCGCGAGACTATGGCGTGCCTTCCGATCGTCATCACTTCGTTTTGGGCAATCCGGTTGCGGTGTTGAGTCAATTCGCCAAGGAACACCAGGTGGATGTGATCGTGATGGGCCGGGTCCAGTATCACGGCATCGAGAAGCTGCTGGGCAGTACCACCGAACACATTCTCTATCAGGTGCCTTGCGGCGTACTGGCGGTCTAGCGCGGCAAAGGCGGTGTGCAATGAAACGACAGATGAGGTGACCCATGAGTTATAGCCCTTCGCTGCAAACGCTCTGGCAGGATCGGTCGGTGGCCGGTCAAAGCCTGGTGGAGCCGTTGCTCAGATACGCCCGCCGCCCCGACGTGATCATCCTGGCCTTGCCGCGTGGCGGCGTCCCGGTGGCGTATGAGGTGGCCACGGCCCTGCAGGTGCGTCTGGATCTGATGGTGGTACGCAAGCTCGGCATTCCGTCCCAGCCCGAATTCGCCATGGGCGCCATCGCCAGTGGCGGTATCCAGATCCGCAATGAAGAGGTGCTGCGGGCTCATTCGATTGATCAAGACAGTTATGACGCGGTGGTCGCCCGCGAAACTCGCGAGTTATCGCGCCGTGAGCAGGTTTACCGGGGCACGCGGGCGCCGCTGCAGTTGAAGGATCAGGTGGTCATCCTGATCGATGACGGCCTGGCCACAGGGGCTTCGATGCTCGCCGCGATCCAGGCGGTGCAGGTGCAGGCCCCGGCGCGGATCGTCGTGGCGGTGCCGGTCGCGCCGCTGGATACGGTGGAAACCCTGCGCTGCATCGTCAATGAAGTGATCTGCCCGCTGATTCCTGAGCGGATGATGTCCATCGGTTACTGGTACTCGAACTTCCCCCAGACCACCGATGCAGAGGTCATTGAGTTATTGCAGCGGGCCTGGCAACGCGAATCGACTGAAGCGCACCCGCTGTAGATGCGTCGCGCCAGGTGAGCCTTACACACCGAACGGAAAGGTTTCGTCTTCCGCTTCCAGCTCCTCGTTTTTGGGCAGTGCCAGGGCCTTTACCGCCTGTGTCTGCTCGAACCAGAGCATGGCGTCGAACTGTTCGGCCAGTACCGCTTCGAAGTAGTGGCTGTCGCGTTCGGTTGTGGGCCGGTAAATCACGCCAATCGCGCGTTCCAGCAGGGTGGCGGACAACACCGTGCGCAGCTCGGCGCGCTGCGGGTCGCGCCAGTCGGTCAACGACGCCGGCACGCCGGCTTCGAGGAACTGATGCTCCCAACTGTCGGGACGGGAAGGCCGCACCGCCTTGATGAGCATCTCGGCGTCCCAATCGTCGGCCGCCGCCACGTGGCCACGGTCGGTGCTCATGCCGATCAGCACGGCGTCGCGCCCATAGGCACTGCGGCACAGCTGGCCGATGTTGAACTGGCCCTTCCAGCCCATCTCCGTGGCCGCGGCATTGCCGATATGCGAGTTGTGCGCCCAGACCACCGCTTTGGCCTGCGGGCCCCGGTGCTCCAGCAGGGCGCGCAGGGTGTCGAACATGTGGCGGTCACGCAGGTTCCACGACGCGGTCGAGCCGCGATAGACGGCGCGGTAGTACTGTTCCGCCGCACGCACCACGCGGGCGTTTTGCGTGGCGTTGAAAAACCCTTCGTCATCCTGGATGAGCCCGGCCAATTGCTTGGCCAGCATCACGTTGAGTTGTTCGACCACCTGCGGTTCACAGGGCATCAGGCCATTGCGTTCGACGAAGTGACCGTACAAGGCCGGGTCATCCTGCCAGGGCGTCAGGCAGCCGTAGCGCCGCCGTGCTTCCTGGGCCAGTTGCGGGTCAACGCTGTCCAGATAGTGCAGCACCTCATGGATTGAGTTGCGCATGCTGTAAACGTCGAGGCCACGGAACTCCACGCGGTCTGCACTGGCGCGTTGATGGTTGTAGCGGTGCAGCCAGTGGGCAAAGGCTTTGACTTCGGCGTTGCGCCACATCCAGGTCGGGAAGCGGCTGAAGATATGGCGTTTCCAGGCCGACGGGGCCAGCCCTCGGACGTATTTGTCGACATGCCCTGCATCGGGCCAGTCGGCCTCAACGGCGACGATGGAGAAGCCATGCCGCTCAATCAAGCGTTGCGTGATGGCGGCCCGGGCGCGATAGAAATCGCTGGTGCCGTGGCTGGCTTCGCCGATCAGCACCACCCGCGCATCCGCGTAGCGATCGAACATTTCGCCGAACGCCGCAGAATCGAACGCCGGCAGAGGCTCGGCAAATTGGTGCAGGACCGCCGCGATGGCGGCTCTATCGACCTGCCGAGACGCGCCATAGTGTTTATCCAGCATGCGTTGGGCGGGTGTGCTCACGGCCGTCGTCCCGTTCAGTGTTTATCTATTCCTACACCCTGACTCAGGTGAATCATTGAGTTTTGTCAATAAAGCCCGCACGGCCTTGGGCCAAGGTGGATGAACCCGTTACGCGCCGGCTACCGACGCTGCTCATGGAGGCTTGTGATATGAGGTGCTCTATCAATCGATCACACCTGACGCTTGCCCTCTGTGTGGTGGCCCTTGTGGGCTGTACCGACACCCGCGACCGGGCATCGCAAAAAACCGCATCCATGCCCGCGCTGGCCTTGGTAAACGACGTGTGTTCGCTGTGCCACGGGCTGACGGGGGAGTCGGTATCGCCGTTGTTTCCCAAATTGGCCGGCCAGCAAAAAGACTACCTGAAGCAGCAGTTGACGGATTTCAAAAACCATACGCGCATGGATAAAGCCTCGACTCAATACATGTGGGGCTTTACCCATTTGACCGAATCGCAGATCACTGAACTGGCGGACTACTATTCAAAACAGCCGGCCATGCAGGCTGAAGCCGAAACGCCTGACGCGCGGGGCGAATTGATCTTTCGCCACGGCGTGCCGGAATCCGGCATCGCTCAGTGCAGCGCCTGTCATGGCGCCGAGGGCCGGGGCCATGGCCAGACCCCACGCGTGGCAGGCCAGCATGCCGCCTACATGGTTCGCCAGATCCAGGTGTTTCAACAGGCCGACCTGCGTGAGCGCGGTGACCTGACGAGCCAGATTGCGCACACACTGTCGGACGCCGATGCCGAGGCGGTCGCGCATTACATGGCCAGGCTGGGGCCATGAAGCTCACGGCCGTACCGCAGGCGCCCAGCGCGCCGACGTCGACGGTCCAGCGCTCGCGGGCGGTGAGTAATGAGGACATTGCCGCGGTGTTTGACGATATCGCCGACCTGCTCGAAATCGATGACGCCAACCCGTTTCGCATCCGCGCTTATCGGGTTGCTGCGCGCACGCTGAGGGCGCTGACGGTCGAGTTGGCGCCGCTCATCGCACGTGGGGAAGCCTTGCCGAAACTGCCGGGTATCGGCGTCGATCTGACGGCCAAGATCAGTGAAATCGCCAGCACCGGTGATTGTGCGCTACGGCAACGCCTGCGCTCGACATTGCCGCCTGGGCTGGTTGAACTGCTGTCCATCGCCGGCCTCGGCCCCAAACGCATCAAACACCTGTATCACGGCCTGGGGATCGAAACCGCCCAGCAACTGTGCGAGGCCGCCGAGCAGGGCCACATCCGCCACGTGCCCGGTTTTGGCGAAAGGCTTGAGGCGCGCTTATTGAGCGCCGCGCAGAAGGGGCTCGGAAAGGATCGCCGGTTGCCGCTGGGCGTTGTCGAGCCCGTGGCGCTGCAGTTGATCGAGTATCTGCATCAACTGCCCGGGGTCGAGGACGCGAGGCTGGCCGGCAGTCTGCGGCGCATGCGCGATACCGTGGGCGACATCGACATCCTGGTGGCGGCAGCGCCCGCAGTGGCGGTCACGGCGCACCTGATCAAGCACCCGGAGGTGTCCACCGTATTGGTCAAAGGCCGCACGCGGGCCAGTGTCGTACTGGACTCCGGCCTGCAAGTCGACATGCGGGTGGTCAAGCCTGCGGACTGGGGCGCCGCGCTGGTATATTTCACCGGCAGCAAGGCGCACAACATTGCGATTCGCAAGCAGGCGCGGGAACAGGGCCTGAAGCTCAACGAGTATGGCGTGTTCAAGGGTCAGGAACGCCTGGCGGGTGCCACGGAGGTCTCGGTTTATCAGGCCCTGGGGTTGCCGTGGATCACGCCGGAGCTGCGCGAAGATCGCGGTGAGGTCGCGGCGGCACTCAGCGGGCGTTTGCCCAGGCTGGTGGAAGTGAGTGATCTCAAGGGTGACTTGCACGCGCACACCTGCGACGCGGATGGCGCCAATACCCTGGAGCAGATGGCACTGGCCGCGCAGCAAACCGGGTTGGAATACCTGGCGATCACCGATCATTTCCTGGACAGCGAGCGGCTGCTGAAGCAGATCGACCAGATCGATGCGCTCAACGCCCGCCTGCGCGGCATCACCTTGCTCAAGGGGGTTGAAGTCGAGATCCTGGAAGATGGCAGCCTGGGGCTGCCAGACGCTGTCCTCGCTCGCCTGGACCTTGTGGTGGGCGCGGTCCACACGCATTTCGGCCTGACGCTGCGGCAACAGACGCAACGCCTGCTCAGGGCCACGGATCATCGCTATTTCACGCTACTGGCGCACCCGCTGTGTCGCCTGATCAATCAGCGCGCGCCGTTGAACATGGACCTGTCGGCCGTCATCAGGGCCGCCTCTGCACGCGGCTGCTGCCTGGAGCTCAACGCACAACCCCAGCGCATGGACCTGTTCGACCTTCAATGCCAATACGCCAAAGACCAACACGTGCTGATCAGCATCAATTCGGATGCCCAGCGCACCGCGGATTTTGCATACTTGCGCTACGGCGTCGCGCAAGCCCGGCGTGCCTGGCTGGAAAAGGGCGATGTACTCAATACCCGTTCGCTGAGCGCGCTGAAGTCGTTGTTGGCTGCTACGGCAGGCGGGCGTTCGCAAGGCGCCGGGAACTGACGGTTCGGTCTGATTCTTGGTCGAAACTTGACAAAAATCAGAGCCCCGCACCGACGGCGCCGGATACTTGAACCGTAGCCGGAGCGTTCCTGCTACGACCCTCAAGGAGAATACCCATGAATATGCGTTTACCCGTAGTGTTGCTCAGCGTCCTCCTCGCGTTATCGGCTGGTTGCAGTAACAAACCGGCCAAAGAACTGGATGCACGCCTGGAGGCTGCTCAAAGCACTGCGCTGTCGGCACGCGCCAGAGCCGATGAAGCCTACTCGAAAGCGGAGCAGGCGGCGATGGCGGCCAATCAGGCGCAACAGACTGCCGACCAGGCCAATGAGCGCGCCAGCCGGATGCTCGAAAAAGCCAGCCGCAAATAGTGAACGGTTGCAGCACCCGACACGTCGTCGGGTTTGCTGCAAGACAGCCGCAGGCCTGCAACCAGTCCTGCCAGGCAGCACATCTGGCACCTGCGCGTCGACTCAACAGCATTGGCGTGGTTTTCCCCGACTATCATCTCTTCGCGTAACGGACTGACGCTGAACATGTGGCTTAGGCTGACGTTCGGCAGGCGTTACCTGTGCATTCGCACGCTCTTGAAGATCGAGCTGTTCGATATTTTCCGGGGATGAAGCGTTGAACCACTGCAGATAAAAAAAGCCCCTTGTCGGTTTCCCGCCAAGGGGCAGTGCAGCCTGGGATTCATTCGCCTTTGATCGGCACGACTTTATCCGCTTTCATGGCTTCTGGCTTTTTCGGCAACGAGATGCACAGCACGCCTTTGCTGAAACTCGCGTCGATCTTATCGGCATCAATACCTTTGGGCAGGTTGAACACCCGCTCGAAGGAACCGTAGTGACGCTCGCTAAGGTGGTAGCCTTTGCGTTTTTCTTCCTTGTCCTCCTGTTTCTCGCCTTTGATGATCAGGCTGCCGTTGGACAGTTTGACCTCAATGTCTTTCTGATCCATGCCGGGTACTTCGGCGGTGATCTCGTAGCTTTTGTCTTTCTCGGTGATGTCCACGGCAGGCATGCCATGGCCGATCAGCTCGCGACGCCAGAACGGTTCAACGTCGAACAGCCCCCGGCTGAAGGGCGACAGGCCGGAACCGAGATTGAAGTCATCAAACAGGTGGTCCACCTGTTGCCGCAGTTTTTCCAGCGGCCGCCACAGGTCTGTCGTCACGGGATGCTGGTCGGATTTGTGTTCGGTAGTGACCGGCATTTTTTTTGCGGAATTGCTCATCTTTCGGTACTCCTCTTCAGATAGAAGGCAGGCAGCAGAACGGCCTCTGCGCGGCCTGCCAGGACAGAACACGGGGGCAAGCCCATCGTTACAAGGTCAGCGTCCCCGACCACAGCATCCAGCCGGCATAGGCCGCGGCCGCCCAGATGATGATCAACAGGCCGGTCTCGGGGCCGCTGAGCGCTTGTCCCTGACGGGCGCGCAGGGTGCCCAGGTAGATCAACGAGCCCGGGGCGTAGAGGAGGGCGCTGAGCAGCATGTATTTCGGCCCGGCGGCATAGAGCAACCACATGCAATACAGTGTGGCGACGGCCGCGATGGCCATGTCGCGCAATTGCAGGCCGCGGTGGCCGGCATAGGTGTCACCCTTCCAGGTCAGTTTCAGCGCATACAGGCCGCTGAACAGGTACGGCAATAGAATCATCGAGGTGGCCAGGGAGATCAGCGCGAGATAGGTAGCGCTCGAATACAAGGTCAGCAGCAAGAACAATTGAATGCAGCCGTTGGTCAGCCACAGCGCATTGGCTGGCGCGCCTTGGGTGTTTTCCACGCCCAGCGAGACAGGCATGACCTTTTCCTTGGCGGGCGTGAACACCGACTCGGCCGCCAGCAACGTCCAGGCGAGCAGGGCGCCGCCGACCGAAACGATCAGGCCGATGCTGATCAGCACTGCGCCCCATGGCCCGGCCGCGGCCTGCAGCACGCCCGCCATCGAGGGGTTCTTCAAGGCGGCGAGTTCCGGTTGTTTGAGCACCCCCAGCGACAGCAAGGACACCGAAATCAGCAGCAACAACGTGATGACAAAACCGATCACCGTGGCCCGCCCGACATTGGCCCGCTCCGCCGCACGGGCAGAAAACACGTTGGCGCCCTCGATCCCGATAAACACCCAAACGGTGACCAGCATCGTGCTTTTGACTTGATCGAGCGTACTGCCCAACGCCGGCGAGCCCCAGAAGTCGACAGTGAACGTTTCACGCTGGAACGCGGCGATCACCAGGCCGATGAACAACAGCAACGGCACGATCTTCGCGACCGTCGTCAACGCATTGGCCCGCGCAGCGGTGCGCAAGCCCCTGAGGATCATCCAGTGCAACGCCCACAACACCACGGACGCACCGGCGATCGCCGCCTTGTTATTGCCTTCGCCAAACACCGGGAAGAAGTAACTCAGCGCAGCGAACAGGATCACCAGGTAACTGACGTTGCCGATCCAGGCACTGATCCAATAACCCCAGGCGGAGTTGAAGCTCAGGTATTCGCCACCCAGCGCACGCGCATAGGCAAACACACCGTTGTCCAGCGCGGGCTGGCGGTTGGACAGGGTCTGATAGACCAGCGCCAGCGACAGCATGCCGACGCCGGTGATCAACCAACCGATCAGAATCGCACCGGCGCCCGCACTGGCGGCCATGTTTTGCGGCAGGCTGAAAATGCCGCTGCCGATCATCGAACCGACCACCAGGGCAATCAACAAGCTCAGCGACAAGCGCTTGGGTTCTACCTTGCGCAGACTGCCTGCCACGGGTTGGACAGCCGGCGGGACGATCGGTTGAGAGCCTTGCAGATGCGTAGCCATGACGAGCCTCCACGAAAACGTGAGTATCTGCACCCTCGAATGCGAGGGTGCGACTGCTGCATCTAATTTCTGCGCGAAGGGGCTGGGTCTGGTTGATTTAGATCAGATGTAAGTGTCTGCGGATCAGTCGCAATACTTAACTGATTGAATTGTTTTTCAAAAAACATTTTTTCGCGGGTGTTTTCGTCGTTAAACGCCAAAGTGTTGTTCGTCGATGATATTGATGCGCCAGGAACGCGCTGAACCGTAACGGGAACATTTTATTGAGGAAGGTCAAGCCGCCGCGCCCCGTGGATGCCAGGATAAGGCCAACCTGGGGCAAGGTTCCCTGTAACCTCATCGAGTGTCGAGGCGGCCCATGATGCGAGCATTACGGTTACTGCTTGGCGGCTCCCGTCAGGCCGTGGATTCCCCGGCGCTGTGGAGCCGCGCATGATGGATGCCCCTTGCCCGGCGTTGTTGGTGCTGAATGCGGGCTCTTCAACCCTCAAGTTTTCCCTTTACTTCGTGGCGGCACCAACGGTCCATTGCCTGGGCAGCGGCATGATTGAAGTGCGCCAGGGCAGGGCAACGCTGGTGTATCAGGCCCCAGGATCCGAGGCCGAACATCAGGAGCAATGGCGCGCCGACAGTTGCATGGACGCAGTTTCCCTGGGCAACCTGATGCGTTGGCTGGGCAGCAACCGCCAATGGCAGATTGTCGGCGCGGCGCATCGGGTGGTCCATGGCGGCGCCCGTCGGGAAGTGGCTGCGCGGGTCGATAGCGCGCTGATCGACGAGATACAACGACTGATTCCAATGGCGCCCTTGCACCAGCCCTTGTGCCTGGCACCGATTCTCCATATGGCCCGCGAGCATCCCGACCTGCCTCAGGTGGCCTGCTTCGACACTGCCTTTCACCACACACTCGACCCGCTGGAAACCTTGTACGGCCTGCCCCGGGCACTGAGCGAGGCGGGCCTGCGGCGTTACGGCTTCCATGGTTTGTCCTACGAGTACATTGCCGGGGTCCTGGCGGATTACGACCCGCGCGCGGCGGCCGGGCGCACCTTGGTCGCACACCTGGGCAACGGTGCCAGCCTGTGCGCGATGCGTAACCGCATCAGTTGCGGCACCACCATGGGGTTTTCCACCCTGGACGGGCTGTTGATGGGCACCCGCCCGGGCAACCTGGACCCCGGCATCGTGCTGTACCTGCTGCGCGAACGCGGCATGAGCGCGGCGGCGGTCGAACACCTGCTGTACCATGAGTCCGGATTGCTGGGCGTCTCTGGCGGTGTGGCGAGTGACATGCGGACGCTGCTGGCCAGCCACGCCGAAGGGGCCGCGCAGGCCGTTGAGTTGTTTGTACGGCGTGCCGTCAAGGAGATCGGCGCGCTGGCCGCATTGCTCGGCGGGCTCGACGCGTTGGTGTTCACCGGCGGCATTGGCGAACATGCACCCACCGTGCGTGACGGGATTCTCGACGGTTGCGCCTGGTTAGGCGTAACCCGCAACCAGCACCCTCCCACCGGAGCCTGCCTGACGACGCCGGACAGCCCGGTATCGGCCTGGGTCATAGCCACTGATGAAAATGCAGTCATCGCTCGACACAGCCTGGCCTTGCTGCCGGCGCCGGCATCGAGCGAGGCGCTTTAGCCACTATCGCCTTGAGGTGTCGACGTGTATGCATTCCTGCCACGCGAACTGCCGAAGCAGTTGCGCGCATTGACCGAGCTTGCGCTTAACCTGCGCTGGACCTGGAACCATGCGCTCGACGAGCTCTGGAAAAGCATCGACCCGCAGCTGTGGGAGCGTACCCACAACCCCTGGTTGATACTGCAGAACACCTCGCCGCACCGGCTAGGAGAACTCTGCCGAGATGCGACGTTCTCGCAAACCCTCGCGCACGCCATCGAAGAGCATCGGCACTACCTCAGCGAGCCGGGTTGGTATGCGCAGCAGACAAGCGCCGGCGATTCCAAGCGGATCGCCTACTTCAGCATGGAATTCGGCCTGAGCGAGGCGCTGGCGCTTTATGCCGGCGGGCTCGGTGTGCTGGCCGGGGATTACCTGAAGACGGCAAGCGACATGGGCGTACCGGTGCTCGGGGTGGGGTTGCTCTATCAGGAAGGCTATTTTCGACAATCCATCGACGCGATGGGGCGCCAGCAGGAGGCCTACCCCTATAACGACCCCACCAGCCTGCCGATCCAGCCGACGTTTGGACAGGACGGCGCGTGGTTGAAAATCCCCTTGGCGCTTCCCGGCCGGACCCTGTATTTACGCGTGTGGCAGGCCATCGTCGGGCGTACCAGCCTGTACCTGCTCGACAGTAATGACCTGCTCAACGGCGCCAGCGACCGTGGTATCACCTCGAAGTTGTACGGCGGCGGTTCGGAGATGCGCTTGCTGCAGGAAGTGGTGCTTGGCATCGGCGGCTGGGCCACACTCGAAGCGTTGGCGATCAATGTCGATGTGTGCCACCTCAACGAAGGTCATGCTGCACTGCTGGTGCTGGAGCGTGCCCGGCGCTTCATGCATCAGAAGGGCACATCGTTCCAGGAAGCCTGGTGGGCGACGCGGGCAGGCAACGTGTTTACGACCCATACGCCAGTGGCTGCGGGTTTCGATGTGTTTTCCGCGGAACTGGTACTCAAATATGCCCGCGGCTATCTCGACGACTGCCGCCTCACCTCGCACGAGTTGCTGGCGTTGGGCCGACGCAATCCGTCGGACGCGGATGAACCCTTCAACATGGCTTTTCTGGCGCTGCGTGGGTGCGCTCAAGCCAATGGCGTGAGCCGCTTGCACGGCGAGGTCAGCCGACGGCTATTCAGCGATTTGTATCCCCGCTGGCCTGTTCAAGAGATACCGGTGGGGCATGTCACCAACGGTGTGCATGTGCCGTCCTGGGACTCAATGTGGTCCGATCATCTGTGGACCACAAGCTGCGGCAAGGAGCGTTGGCGCGGCGCAGTCGAGTTGCTGCCGGCGACGGTCGCCAACAATGACGACGAGGCCTTGTGGAACATGGCTGCCGAGCAACGGCGCGACCTGGTGAGCTATGCGCGCAAGCGCCTGGCCTGGCAGCTCGAGCAGCGTGGCGAATCGGCGCAGCAGGTGGCGGAGGGCGGGCAGGTGTTTGACCCCAACTGCCTCACGCTCGGGTTTGCGCGACGCTTCACCGACTATAAGCGCCCGAACCTGCTGCTGCACGACAGCGACCGCCTGGCGCGGCTGTTAACCAACGAGCAGCATCCGGTACAACTGCTCATCGCTGGCAAGGCTCATCCCGCCGATGAGCGCGGCAAGCAACTGATCCAGGCATGGCTCGACTTCGTGCATCGCCCGGGGCTGCGCCGGCATGTGGTGTTCCTGGAAGACTACGACCTGGAAATGGCCCAACACCTGGTGCAAGGCGTCGATGTCTGGATCAACACCCCGCGTCGGCCCTGGGAAGCCTGCGGCACCAGTGGCATGAAGGTGCTCGTCAACGGCGGGTTGAACCTCTCGGAACTCGATGGTTGGTGGGCACAAGCGTACCAGCCCGCCTATGGCTGGGCGATCGGGGATGACGCGCCGAGCGATGACGACGTCGACGCCGAGCGCTTGTACGGCCTGTTGGAAAACGAGGTCGTCCCCACGTTCTATTCACGCGATGCACAGGGTATTCCACGCGACTGGGTGCAACGCATGCGCGCCAGCATGTCGCAGCTGGGGCCGTACTACAGCAGCAATCGCATGCTGCAGGAATACCTGGAGCATCTTTACCAACCGGCGATTCAGGCGTTTCGACGCCGCCGCGAGGATAACGCGGCACTGGCGCGCACGCTCCATGCCTGGCAGAAGGCGTTGACGGCGGCCTGGGACAATATTCACTTCGGCGCGGTCGAGGGGCATCGCGATGGCGACTGCCTGTGCGTTCGCGTGCCGGTCTATTTGGGTGAGATCTCGCCTCTGTGGGTCAAGGTGGAACTCTATGGCGGCCTGTGCGACGAGTACCCCGCAGAGTGCTTGCTGATGAAAGCCGTCGATGTGATTCCGGGTGCCATCCAGGGTTATATCTATTCCATTTCGGTCGCCGCCACGCGCTCGCTGGAGCACTACACTCCGAGGGTTCGCGCCTGGCACGCGGATGCCTTTCTGCCAGCGGAAAACCCATTGATTGCGTGGCAGCGTTGAGCTGCGATACGCCTATTGTCAGCGAGCCAAACCGGGGTAAAGCCTGGCGGCCAACAGCAGAAGAACGGTGAACACCGAGAGCATCACCGCAAAGCTGGTGGTCAGGGCATACACACTGGTTCCACCGACAATCATGCCTGAGCGCAATGCATCGACCAGGTAGGTCAGCGGGTTGCACACGGCAATCACTTTCAACCAGCCGGGCATCAACTCCAGGGGGTAAATCGCGTTGGAGGCGAAAAACAACGGCATGGTCAGGACTTGGCCGATGCCCATGAAGCGCTCCCGGGTTTTGACGATGCAGGCGATGACCAGGGAAAACGTCGAGAAGATACACGAGCCCACGAAGACGCCAGCGGCCACTGTCAGGATCGGCATCAACTCCCAACGGATTTCAACGTGCAAGGCAATCGCCACCAGATAGACCACGGCCGCTTGCACCAGCCCGCGCAGGCCTGCGGCGAAGGCCTTGCCCATGATCAACGCGCTGCGGTGCGCCGGGGTGACCAGGAGTTTATGCACGATCCCCAGATCGCGTTCCCAGATGATGGCGATGCCGTAGAAGATCGCACTGAACAGGATGCTCTGCGCCAGAATGCCCGGGGCCATGAAGTCCAGATAACGCAGGTTACCGGTGGGAATGCCGCGCACCTGGCTGAAGACCTGGCCGAATACCGCCAGCCACAGCACCGGCTGGATGGCTCTGGACAGCAGCTCGGTAGGGTCGCGAATCAGCTTGCGCACCTCGGCGTCGCAGACCGCGAATGTCTCGTTGAGGTAACTGAGCAGGCGGTTCATCCCAACCTCTGGATCGCATCACGGCTATCGCGTGTGCCACGGTAATCGCCGCCTTGTTCAAGGCCGACGCCACTGAAATGCACGAAGACGTCGTCCAGGCTGGCATTTTCGCCGACTTGCGCCTTGAGCGACTCGGGCTTGCCGACGACGGCCAGGCGTCCCTGATGGAGGATTGCCAGTTCATCACACAACGTGTCGGCTTCTTCCATGTCGTGGGTGGTGATCAGGATCGTCGTGCCTTTCTCGCGCAAGTGTTCCAGGCGTTCCCAGACGGTTCGGCGTGCGATGGGGTCCAGGCCGATGGTCGGCTCATCCAGAAACAGCACTTGGGGGTTGTGCAAGGTGGCCTGGGCGATTTCCAGGCGACGGATCATGCCGCCGGAATAGGCACGAACCAGTTTTGAGGCCGTCGCCTCCAGGCCGGCGAACGCGAGCGCTTCTTTGACCCGGGCCCGGCGCTCGGCACCGCGCAACCCCTGCAACCGCGCCGAAAGGTTCAAGTTCTCGATGGCGGTCAATGCGCCGTCCGCCGAGAGCATCTGCGGCACGTAGCCGATATGGCGGCGCACCTCGACGGGTTGGCGCGCGATATCGAAACCCGCCACCGTCGCCGAGCCGGAAGTGGGGTCCAGTAAGGTGGTGAGCATCTTGATGGCAGTGCTCTTGCCGGCTCCATTCGGGCCCAACAGGCCGAATATGCAGGCATGCGGCACTTGCAGGCTCAACCCTTCGAGTGCCACGAAGTGATCGAAGCATTTGCGCAACTGGTGGGTGGCGATGGCAAAGGGTTCGCTGGCATCGGGCATGGTGGCTTCCGTAGGCTGGGGCGGGGACGCACGCCCTCGCTTTAAAATTTCTACACCTGCGCCATGGAAAATCATTGAGCTAAATCAACAACGCCAGGCTGAGGTGTCGTCTGTCGCAATGGGCGCTGTCCCACGCGGCAGCAAAGCGCATTTGTTGATAAAGATCAGAGGCCATTGGGAGCAACCCCAGATACTCGTGCGACTGACTTAACCGTCTTCCCGCACTCTCGACTCAACAAAAAGGAAAAGGATCATGGGCGCAGCCGCCATTTCCCCGCAGGCTGAACGTTTCAATCTGCCGGTCAGTGAATGGGTTACCTCGACTGTTGATCCGCTGGCGCTAGCGCCGGTTTCACCGGCCATTACCAGCGTGGCGGCGAGAGCCAAGGTCTTGTTCGTGACCTCCGAATTGGCCGGCCTCGTGAAAACCGGCGGGCTCGGCGATGTATCGGCGGCATTGCCCCGGGCCCTGCATCCCCTGCACGATGTGCGCGTGTTGATGCCGGGTTACCCGCAAGTGCTCAACAGTGGAAATCCGGTCCATGTGATCAGCGAGCTGGAGGGCCATGCGGCATTGCCGGCGTGCAAGATCGGGCGGATGGACATGACGGATGGCCTGGTCATTTACCTGGTGATCTGTCCCGAACTGTATGAGCGTGAAGGCACTCCTTACGGGGATAACAATGGCCGTGACTGGCCGGATAACCATATCCGGTTTGCCCGTCTCGGCCTGGCTGCAGCCGACTTCGCCGCAGGCGCGGTGAAGTGCCAGTGGCGTCCGGAGCTGGTACACGCGCATGATTGGCCGGCCGGCCTCGCGCCGGCGTACATGCGCTGGCGTGGGCAGGCCACGCCGAGCGTTTTCACCATCCATAACCTTGCCTATCAAGGCATGGTCAGCAGCGGTTCCCGGCGCGAACTGGGCATCCCCGAGCACGCGCTGGCCTCGGACGGTATGGAGTTCTACGGCAAGCTCTCATTGCTCAAGGCCGGCATGGCCTATGCCAACCACATCACCACCGTCAGCGCGACCTACGCCCGGGAAATCACCACGCCAGCATTCGGTTGCGGCCTGGACGGCTTTCTGCAGAGCAAAGCCGAACAAGGGCTGCTCAGCGGCATTGCCAATGGTATCGACGCCAGTTGGGACGCCGAAACCGATGAGCACTTGATCTGCCGGTTTGCCGCTAACGATTGGCTCGGCAAGGCGGTGAACGCCCACTATGTCCGTCAGTTGTTCAATCTCAAGCCGTCGACGGGGCCTCTGTTCGCGGTGGTATCGCGTCTGGTCTTCCAGAAAGGCCTGGATCTGACCATTGGCGTTGCCGGGCACATCGTCAGGCAGGGCGGGCAGATCGCCATCATCGGCCGTGGCGAACCGCAGGAAGAGGAGGCCGCACGGGAGCTGGCCCAGCGCTTCCCGGGCCAGGTCGGTGTGCTTATCGGCTTCAACGAAACGGATGCCCGGCGCATGTTTGCCGGCAGTGACTTCCTGCTCATGCCGTCGCGCTATGAACCGTGCGGCCTGAGCCAGATGTATGCGCAGCGTTTCGGCTCATTACCGGTAGCCCGTAATACCGGTGGGCTGGCCGACACGATCGAAGATGGCGTGAGCGGTTTTCTGTTCGAGGAACCCACCGTGGAAAGCTACGCGGCAGCACTGACGCGGGCGATCAAGGTGTTCGCCAACCCTGAACTGCTCAATGCAATGCGTTGCCGCGCCATGCGCAAGCCGTTCGATTGGCACCAAGCCATAAAGCCTTACAGCGCCCTGTATCTGCGATTGCTGAAGGCCAATCGGGTATCCCTGGCGGCCCCCTCACTCAATGGAGAGATATCGTGACCCATTCACAGCCGCACATTCGTTGGTTCAAGGACTTGGGTATCAACGACGTCGCACAGGTCGGTGGCAAGAACGCCTCGCTGGGAGAGATGTACCAGAACCTGACAGGCCAGGGCATCCGCGTACCCAACGGGTTTGCCGTTACTTCAGACGCGTACCGTTATGTCCTTGAGCACAACAAGGCGTGGGCGCCGCTGCATGCCGCGCTCGACGGCCTCGACCCCAACGACATCAAGGACCTGCAAGCCCGCGGCAAACGGGCGCGGGCGATTGTGTATGGCTGTACGCTGCCGGAAGACCTGAAGAGCGCGATACTGCACAGTTACGCCCAGCTCAAGCGCGAATATGGCAACAGCCTTTCACTGGCCGTGCGCTCCTCGGCAACCGCCGAGGACTCGCCGCAGGCGTCATTTGCCGGGCAGAACGAGACCTATCTCAACATCGCCAATGAAGATGCGCTGCTCGATGCCTACAAGCGTTGCCTGGCCTCCAACTTCACCGATCGGTCGATCCATTACAAATACGACAACGGCTTTGATTGCTTCAAAGTCGATCTCGCCGTCGTCATCATGAAAATGGTGCGCAGTGATCTCGGGGCCAGTGGCGTGATGTTTTCCCTGGATACGGAAACCGGCTTCAAGGATGTCGTGTTCATCAACGCCGCGTGGGGGCTTGGGGAGAATGTGGTGCAGGGCGCGCTGGCCCCGGACAGTTTCTACGTACACAAACCCAGCTTCGTCGCCGGTTATCGTGGCGTGCTCAAGCGTAGCCTGGGCAGCAAAGAAAAGAAGATGGTGTTTACCGATACCCTCAATACCGGGAACATCGCGCAGGAGTACACCGCGAATATCGAAACACCCGACGAAGAACAAACGCGCTTTTGCCTCTCGGACGGGGACGTGATGGTCCTGGCTGACTATGCCATCAAGGTTGAAAACCACTATTCGAGCAAAGCCGGTTTCTACAAACCCATGGACATGGAATGGGCGAAAGACGGGATCGATGGCCACTTGTATATGGTCCAGGCGCGCCCCGAAACGGTGGCCTCGCAGAAAAAAGGCAGCGTGCTGCAGATCTATCACCTCAAGCAACGCTCGTCAGTGCTGCTCAAGGGGAAGGCGGTCGGCACCCGCATCGGTGCCGGGAAGGCCCGTATCGTCAACGATGTGAAACAGCTCAGCGAGTTTCAACCGGGTGAAGTGCTGGTCTCCGAAGCCACGACTCCGGATTGGGAACCGGTGATGAAAACCGCCGCCGCGATTGTGACGAACCGCGGCGGACGCACCTGCCACGCGGCCATCGTGGCGCGGGAGCTGGGTATTCCCGCGATCGTGGGCGCCACCAATGCGGCAGCGACAATCAAAACCGGCGCCTTGTTGACCGTCAGTTGCGCCGAAGGCGAAATCGGAACGGTCTACGACGGCATCCTGGATTTTGATGTGGAGGAAACGGACCTCAGCCAACTCGGGCATCCCGACACGCACATCATGATGAACCTGGCCAACCCCGACCAGGCCTTCAGCCTGGCCTCGCTGCCGGTCGACGGTATCGGTCTGGCGCGCATGGAGTTCATCATCAATGAATGCATCAAGGTCCATCCGATGGCCCTTGTCCACCCGGAAAAGCTGGATGACGCCACCCGTGAAAAAATCGCCGTGCTGAGCGCCGCGCATGCGGACCCTACGGATTTTTTCATCAAGACCTTGGCCGAAGGCGTCGCCACCATTGCCGCAGCGGTGTACCCAAAACCGTGCGTGGTACGCATGAGCGACTTCAAGAGCAATGAGTACGCGACCCTGCTGGGTGGGCAGTATTTCGAGCCGGTAGAACACAACCCGATGATCGGTTTTCGCGGCGCGTCCCGATACAGCCATCCGGCTTATGCCGAAGGGTTTGCGCTGGAGTGCGCGGCGATGAAATGGGCGCGCGAACACATTGGCCTCACCAACATCAAGTTGATGATCCCGTTTTGCCGCACCGTGGCGGAGGGCGAAAGGGTATTGGCGACCATGGCCAACCATGGCCTGCAGCGCGGAGAACACGGGCTGGAGGTCTACATCATGTGCGAAATACCCAACAACGTGATCCAGATCGACGCGTTCGCCAAACTGTTCGACGGCTTCTCGATCGGTTCCAACGACCTGACCCAGTTGACGCTCGGCGTGGACCGCGACTCGGAAATCGTCGCCTTCGATTTCGATGAGCGCGACCCGGGCGTCAAGCAGATGATTCGCCTGGCGGTAGAAGGCGCCAAGCGTAACGGCCGACACTCGGGAATCTGCGGGCAGGCGCCGTCGGATTATCCCGAGATGGCGGAGTTTTTGGTGTCGATTGGCATCGACTCAATGAGCCTCAGCCCGGATGCGGTGCTGGCGACGATTCGGCATGTGCTGGCGGTGCAGACGCAGCGGTTACCGAGCGATGAGGCCGACCGGGGCAACATCGGCACGTGAGGCCTTTCACGCAAGGCCTTCGTCTCGCAATGCTTTGCGCACCGCAGGACGCACCTTGACCCGGTCATACCAGGCCCGGAGGTTATGCAAGTGCTCGAAGTGGATGTCGGCCTTGTAATAGCTGGTCAGCCAAGAGGCCTGGCCCCAGCCGGTCAATGCGAACAGATAGGCATCCGCCACCGTGAAGGCATCGCCCATGAGGTATGGACGGGTACTCAATTGTTCGTCGATCCAGGCGAAGCGCTTTTCCAGCTTTGGCTTGGCAGTCTCGACGTATTGACCTGCGAGTGTGGCGTACAACAGCGGAATGTAGCCCTTGTGAATCTCAGACGACAGGAAGCTCAGCCATTCCTGAAGTCGGTATCGATCGAGGGTGCCATGAGCGGGAACCAGCCCAAGCGCCGGCTTCAGGTCGCCCAAATACTGCACGATTGCCGGGCCTTCACGCAGGAGCGTGCCATCGTCCAGCTCGATGGCGGGTACGTAGCCCAGACGGTTGACCTCGAAGTAGTTGGCGCCCGAGTCGGTAAGGTGCGTCTTGTGATCGACCTTGATCAGCGTGGCATCGAGACCCAATTCATTCAGAACGATGTGGGGCGAAAGCGAGCAAGACGCGGGGATGTAGTACAACTTCATTGGCAAACTCCAGAACAGGGGGGAGCGCTGTCAATCCAATGGAGAGCGCGCTTCAGCTGATTCTAGATGCCCGGTATAAAATAGGAAGAACGCACTATTTTGTAGTATAGGTACAAAAAATATACCTACACCCGGCCAGGACTCTGACTATGAAAGACAACATCTCTGGCTGCTCGGTCGAAGAAGCGATGCGTTTGTTGGGTGGCCGCTGGCGCCTGCTTCTTGCGTCCTACCTGCTCGATGGGCCGAAGCGTTTTAATGCGCTGAGGCGCGACATTCCGGCTATTTCACAACGCATGCTGACCCTCGACTTGCGCGCCCTTGAGCAAGCCGGGCTGGTCAAACGGACGGTATTCCCCACCGTGCCCGTGACGGTTGAGTACGAACTCACCGTGGACGGGCGACGATTGGAACCGGTCGTTGCGGTAATGAAAGAGTTTGGGCTGTGGGTCAAGAGTCGCCCATGTGAGGTGATACCGGCGCCCCATCAGCCCGTTGTGTCTTTGGAAGACCCTGTTTGATATTTACTGGTAGGACATCCAATTGCGTTCCCTCTAGGCCTGATCTAGGCTGCACCGAAAGTCAAATTGCCAGCATTGAGCAGAGGGAGACAGGATGCAGACCTCTAACCGGTTAAAACAGGCCACTGGAAGGCTGAGTGCTATCGCTGGTGGCTGTGCTCTATCAGCACTTGTAGGCGGGTTATCATTGATGATGTCCGGCTGTGCGGTCCCGACTGCAACGGCTCATCTCTATCAGATCCAACCAAAACCAACCGCGGTTGCCGATCAAAAACTCCTCGACACGGCCACGCTCCTGCAAGCGCGGATCAAAGCAGGAAACGAGCTGGCAGAGTTAAAAAAACCGCCAGCGACGGACGAATCGATCAAGGCTGCAAAAAGTAAGTTCGACGCCGCCGACCTTCAATACAAACACGCCCTGGATGATTTGAAAAACGCCCGCGCCAGCCGCGTTACGGCCGATCTTTTCAGCACCGACAACACCCACGCCATTCGCAAGCCTGACAGCAACGGCAGTGGCGGCGATGTCTTCGCGGTGTACCTGACGGACGCCTACTTCAAGTACCTCAAAGACTTCGGTGGGGTCAATGAGGTGCTGATCGTTGCCGAATTCACCGAGGTGGGGAATGACGAAAAAACCGAAACCATCACTAAAGTGCTCGGCCCTTATCTCGGCGTCGCCGACGGCGCCAACCCTCCGATTTTGAACAAGCTGCTGTATGGCCCCAAGAAGCTAGACTCCGATCATTTGTCAATGAAGCTGACGGTGCTGGAATACGATCAAGGCGAGAATGAAGACACTGCCGCCTTTCTCGATTTCATCGGTTCTGCCAGCAAGACATTATCGCTGGCCAACCCGGTTACCGCTGCCGAGCAGGTGTTCGCCAAGGAAGTTGCCAAGAGTCTGCTAGCCCTGAACAAGGACGACGTGGTGATGCAAATCGACATGGACATGGTTGCCCGCCCGGCGGATGCCACGGCTGGTGAAAATGGCGCGATGCTACCCCTCAACCCCGGTAACTACGTGCTGATCAACCAGGAGCGATGCGCGCCGGCCAATTGCTATTTCTACCTAACGGGCAGGGGTAATCAAGAAAACCCACTGGCCTGGATCGGCGATTCGCTGATGCTGATTCCTACCGCCATCCGGCGCGGTTGGACTGACACGCCGGATCGGGCATCCCTCCAGGATATCGATTTAGGGGCAGACGGCATTGAGCCAGGCAACCATGGTTTACGTAAAGGCAGTGAGTTGTTCAAGGACAAAACCTGGCTGTCATTCTCCGTGGTCAAGGGCGGCGACGCTGGGCTGTGGGGCCGTCGCCGTGCATTGATCGAGGCGGAGCAGGCCGTGCAATCCATTAACAAGAAAAGCACCAGCGCGTTATTGATGAATGCAGGTTACGAACGTGCCAGGACCGCCCTGGATACCGCGCAAGCGCTGGAGCTGACCGGCCGCAACGGGATCTCCTTCGTATCGCCGTTGAACGACAAGGGCGAGTTTGCACCCAGCGCCACCACCAACACGTCGTTCTGTCTGAGTCACAACAAACCAGTCAATTCGCCGACCTATCGGGTATTCAATCTGGAAGATACCCCCCCTACAGAGGTAAAAGGCTTGACCCTTGTCAGCGTCAATGGGTCAACCAATCTGGCGTGTTTCAACTATGCCGCGAACACCCTTCACAAGGGCCGGCATCAACTGGTCGTCACCAGTTCGGGAGAGATGATGCCGGTGATCCAGAGCGTGCCATTTGTAGTGGTTCCTTGAGGCCGCGGCCATGGCGATGAACAAGCAGCAACTCAAGGAGTTAGGGCGCAAGGTCGCTGTGGCTCAGGGAAACGCGTTCATCAAGGAACTGCTGCGCGATAGCGGCGCCCGGATCGGCGCCACCAAGGAGGACTTCGCTAACAACCTTGATAGCGCCATTGAAGAGGACATCATCACCCAGGACAAGCTCGAGGCTTGGCTTGCGCAGGTTGAAGGCTGGGGCGACCAGCATCTCTACTTGTTCCAAGTGCCCGATATCGAGGCCGTGGCGCTCGCCTCGGGAATCGCTGCCAGCCCGTATGCGGGTGTATTGGGCGCGGGGGCGAGCCTGGATTTCCCCAAGGGACTTGAACTCAAACATATTGGCCTGGGGCAGGCCGGGCTCTCAATGGAGTGGCATCAGAGCAGGGAAGGCTGGAATCGCTGGACACCTAAAGACTACATCGTGGCGGAGGGACTGCAACGGTTCCGGTTCGAGGCTTATCGTCAACGCTTTGATCGTAGCGTGGTGCGCTTTGAGTGGCATTTTGCTGAGAATTATTGCGCGATCCTGATTCATCGCAATCCGGATATAGATCATGCGGCGGTGCTGAAAGAGGTCGATGCAGTATTGTGGGCCATCGGTTGCCCGGTTGTGCCCCTTGTGCGGATCTCGCTCAGCCAGGCGGTCAAAGTGGCCGCCAGGGATGACAAGGGGGTGCATTCGACACGCTACGAACTCGACAGTGGTTATGTGGAGATGGCGTCGACCCTTGCCGAAGGCGGCATTGAATCCGTTGCCGCCGTTCGCGGCGTTCTCCACGCAGTGGACGCCAGTCAGTTCGATAGAGCCCAAGGTATGCTTCATTTTGTCCCAGAGGAACACGGTACAAGTCGTCGAATCGTCGTGCAGGTCTATGGCAGTGAAGGCCGACTGAGGATCTTGGCGCAATGCAAGCGTGAGGATGTATTTAGAGTGGTTGAGATTTTGTGGGATTACAATAGCCAATCATGACGCCTTTTGAAGCGCAAGAACGTCGCTGGGAGGCGGAAATCAACCGGCGCATGGGGCAGGGCGATGGTCTGGAGTTCACCCTCGCACACTTCGCAAAATCCGTGGGCGCCGACGCCAACGATCCTGCGCTGATATCCTTTTTTAACAATCTTGTGAGATCAACGGCGGCCAGGAGAATCGAGGCTTGTCGTTGCCCGTTATGCGCCAGCGTGCTGCCCGCGGATACAGTCGAGACGCTTGCAAGTTGCCCCTACTGCCAGGCAGATTTTCAGCAGGAGGGCGTCGAGATTACCGTCGAGTATTTCTATCGACTCGAGGGCGCCAACAGTCGCGACATCCGGTGGGTCATCGTCATCCATGGCATGAACAGCCGCGCGCCATGGCAAGAAGAGTTCAGTTGGCAAATAGCCAATCGACTACGTTATTCGGCTCCGGTGCTCATCTATAAATACGGTTGGGCAACCATCGACGTGCTGATAACGCCACTCCATCGAAGGTTGGCAAGACGGCTGGGCGACAGAATCAGAATTGCGATCAAGCAGGCGACCGGCAGCGAGCGCCCGTCGAAGCCGGACATCATTGCGCACAGCTTCGGCACTCGATTGTTTTCGTTGATTCTGGAGGATCCAGATTTCCAAGACCTCGAATTCGGGCGCGTCATCACCGCCGGTAGCATCGTGCGGCCTGATTTTGATTGGAGCAGCCATATCGAGTCAGGGCGGGTGGAGGCCGTCATGAATCATGTCGGAGGCAAAGACTCAGCCGTGCCGCTGGCTCAATACACCATCCCGGGAGCGGGCCCAGGCGGCAAAGTGGGCTACGCATCCATGAGCACACTCAACGTAAGCAACCCCCAGTTTGGCCACTCGGATTTTTTTGTTCCGCAGAATTTACGCACGCAGATAGCTGAAGGTGGATTGTGGTACGACTTCCTAACCCGCCCACTCGCGCATTTCAGACCACACGGGGCTTTTGTACCCGCGCTTAAATGGCAGCCCGCATGCTGGCCGGTACGAGCGTTGATACGGACATTGCTTTACGTGGTTTTTTGCGTTGCGGGCCCGTTGTCGTGGCTGCGTCGTAAGATTGATCCATAGTGGCTGGGGTAGGACAGACACTTTCGCGCAATCGCCGCACCAAATCTTCGCGCGTGAGTATGTCCTCTGCCTTGAAAACCACCGACAATGTCATTTCAACATCAAGGCTTGGAGCACACGATGTATTTTCACTCGACACGCCCTCATCCGAATTGGGGCGCGGGTTTTATCGCGACCCAACTGAATCGCCAGGGCGCCAACTTTGATGCCACCGCGTATCGCTGCGAAGATCCGACGCAGGTGCTTGATCTCAACCTGAACTGCAGGATTGCAGAGGTTCCCAGCGCATTGGCGCCAGCCTTGGTTGCCCTAAGCATGGGTTTTTCACAAGCCGTGCTCACAACGTTCATGCGTCAGGCCGAAGCCCGGCTTGAGGATATTGACGCGCTGCGGATCTGGGATCGCCCGGATTGGTTCTTGTTAACTGCGTCGGGCACGGCGCTGACGGCTTCCGAATTGACCGTGCGCCTGGTTGAGGCAATGGCTGCCTGCCCGATCCAAGCCTACCTCATGGAAAAGTCCCTACGTTCCACGCAGTTCAAACCCACAACCATTGCGGCCTTGCTTCACAGTGAGAATCCAGCGCTCTGGACGAGCACGCGGTTGGGCGGCGACCGGGAAACCTTGCTCCCGCTGATGCCCATCAACATCAGCGTGCCCCATCGCTTTTCAAATGTGATGGATATCCCGAACCACAACTGGACTGACTTCATCACCCGGTCCGGGATCTTGAACCTGGATTACATCCGGAAGGTCTACGGCCTGGACTGGTTTTATGAAGCCTTGCTGCTTGAGCTGACGGAAACCGGGCCGGATACGCCAAGCGCCATTCTGAGCCATCTTGAGTACCTCACTGACGAGCAACAGGACGGCTTCATCACCGGGCTGCTCAACGCCGTATTCCTTGATCTGAATGAGAATACACCCAAGGTCCAGGCCTGCGATCTGATCGCGCGCGATGTCGATAAACGTGCGCTTCTGGTCACCCTTCAGGGAGTTATGTCGGAACTTGTCCAAGATGAATGGGAGTGCTCGGTGATCACTGCCATCAACTACCTGCCTGAAGAATACGTAAAAGATCCTGGACTGATTTCACGCGATCCATTGTTCAGCGCCCTTCATGACTCGGACCGTCTGCTGGAGCGATTCTGCGACGAGTTGCTGGATATTCGACAGCAGGCGTTTTGCTTGGCCGACTTTATAGCGATGACGAATCTGGCAAAGCTGACTCGGTTTTCCTACGACATGGTAGGGATCGATACGCAAAAAGTCCTCGGCCACGTGATCCAAGGCTGCCTGTACTTCCTCGGCTCACAGTGTGACTACTTCTGCGATTCATCCTCGAGTAAAGCCGGCGTCGATTCGCTGGTGATTGAAGGGTTCAGGGACTTTACCTACTTCTTTATGACCAATGAAAACAAGGTGTTTGACCTGAACTTGGACTTCTCCCAATTCACCGCGTATGAATTGCTGATTCTGCGCCTGGCGTGTGTCAACACCCGCAAAATGCCGCCGCTGCCGGACTTTGCAGTCGAGGCATTGGAGCGTTTCTGGGCTGATTGAAACCCTAACCGATCCCTTAGAGCGACGCCCTGGCAACCAACGGGCAATCGACTGACTGGGCTCCCGATACCTCGACGGCGTCGATCAGGTGTCGGGCGGCCCTGCGACCGATCTCGTAGTACGGCAGTTGTACCGTTGTCAGCGGTGGGATGAACAGTTCGGCGATACCGATCATATTGTCGTAGCCGAGCACGGCGACATCATCGGGGATTTTCAGCCCGCGGCCCAACAACACCTGGTAGGCACAAAAAGCAATCCGGTCGTTGCCACAGATCAGAATGTCGAATTGGGGGCGACCCTCGATGATGTGCCGGTCGAGGATGGTCGCGGTTTCACCATAGGCGTCATGATCGGAAAGGTCATATTGCAGGAGTGCCTCAGGCAACAACCCGAATGCCTGACAGGCACGCTGCAGGCCTTTTTGCCGCAGCCCCCACGCCAGGCTCTGTTTTGGGAGATTGATCAACAGAGGGCGCCGATAGCCTTGGCTCAAGGCGTGATGTACGGCTCGATACTGCCCCATTTCATCGTCGGGCACATAACTGACCAGGCGGCTGTCATCCGCCAGGCAATTGGCAAGCACCAGGCGGGTGCTCTTCAATCGCTCGGGAATGCACACCTGGCGCAGCCCCATGGCGCTGAAGATCAACCCGTCGGGACGGTGCGATAACATCAGGTCGATGTTCTGGTCGGTGGGCGGGTTGCTTAACAGGTTGAGGATAAATACATTCCAGCCGGCTTGCTGCGCGGTCTGTTCGATGGACAGCAGCAGTTCGACGGCGAACGGGGTTGTCGCGGTGTCCAGCGCGAAGACGCCGATGGTTCGAGTCTGGAGGTTGTCGCCGCGAATCCTGCGCGCCGACAGGCTGGGCACGAATTGCAATTCGTCGATGGCGCGGCGCACCCGTTGATAGGTTTCGGGGCTCAATTTTTCCGGGTTGTTGAGCGCTCGGGAAACCGTCATCAGGGACACGCCGGCTAGCTGTGCAACGTCTTTCACTGAAGTCATGCGAAGCGAGACCGGTCAGGTTGAGGCCGAATCATGACACATGGCCTGCGCTTCTCGCGACTCGAATGACACGGTTCATAACCATCCCGAGGCGAGTGGCCATGCCTTGGGAATGGCGACACGCCCACCACTCCCGCTTGCAAGGAGCTTCACCCCCAGACTGCCAGGCTGCGGGTAGAGGCGACTGCTCAGGCTGAAGCTGCCGTTTTCGTCGAACACTTCAATGGACGAGCGATCGAGGAACACCCGCAGTGCCAGTTGCCCTTGTGTCGGGTCTATCGCCACGCTGCGCTGGCCGCTGACTTGCGCGCCCGAGCGGCTGCGGTCAAGAACCAGGCGCTGCAACGCCGCATCGTAGTAGAGCAGGGTTTGTTCCTGGCCATCGTCGCTGCAACGCAAGGCGACTCCCAAGTGGCCGTCGGTGCAGCCGAGTAAATCCAGATGCACATGGATTTCCAGCATATCGCCATTCACTTGCGGCACCCAGCGGCTTCCCGACGCCTCCCACCACGCGGTAGCCGGCAGCAGCGTCCCGCGCAGTGCGGTGAGTTCCCGGGCCGGAAACATGCGCAGGCGATCGGCACACAGTTCAAGTTCGCGTGGCAATCCGAGCATGCCGCTCCAGTGATGCGCCTGGCTCGGCATCGGGCTTTCCCACATGTCGAGCCAGGCCCAGGCAAGACGCCGACCATCGGCGGCCACGAGGGTCTGCGCGGCGTAGAAATCGTGGCCGTTATCCAGCTCGATAAACGGCCCGCCGGTGAAGTGCCACGCGCTGTCGAGTCGGCCCACTCGATAACCCGTCTGGTATTTGTTCAGCCGTTCGTACCCTTGGGCAAGCATGCCTTGCGGGGAATACAGCAGCACGTCGCGTCCGTTCAGTCGAAACAGGTCCGGACACTCCCACATATAACCATCGCCGTCGCTGCCCGCGGCAATATAGTCAAGGAACTCCCAGGTGTGCAGATCGGTGGAGCGGTACAACGGAAGCAGCGGCCTGTCGCCCAGGCGTGCGCCGGCAATGAGGTACCAAGCGTCATCCTCCTTCCATACCTTGGGGTCGCGAAAATGCATGATGTTGTCTTGCGGCGCGGTCTCGATGACTGCGCCATGCTTGACGAAGCGGATGCCGTCGACACTGGTGGCCAGGCACTGGACTTGACGGATCGAGCGTTCGTCGCCCACTTCCCCAAGCCAAGTGTGCCCGGTATAGATCAGTGCCAAGGTATCCCCACACACCACTGCGCTACCGGAAAAACAACCGTCACGGTCGCACTCATCACCGGGCGCCAGCGCAATGGGCAGGTGCTGCCAATGAACCAGGTCGGCACTCTTGGCGTGCCCCCAATACATCGGGCCCCATTTCGCTTCAAATGGGTAATGTTGATAGAACACGTGATATTCGCCACGAAAGTACACGACCCCGTTCGGGTCGTTCATCCAGCCGGCCGGTGGCGCAATATGATAGCCGGGGCGATAGTCGTCGACGACGCGAGACGCACCGTCATGCAGTGCGCGCTGCGCAAGGTCAAGGGCTGAAGGCATTGGCTGGCTCAGGGTATTCAAGGACAAAGTCATAGGGCGCGTGCTCGGAATGAATGCAGAGCGACGTCATCGGGCAGGTGTTCGGCGGCGGCCGGATGGCGTTTCAAGGCGGTGCCGTCGGCGTCGAACAGGTGCAGGTTGTCAGTGTCCAGCTGCAGCTCGACCCGATCGCCCACCTGCCATCCGGCGTTGACCTCGCAACGGCAGATCAGGGGTTCGTCCTGACCCGATTCGAGGTGTACATAGGTTTCGCTGCCCAGGTATTCGACCCCGGTCACGACGACACCGCTGGCGCCCTCAGCCGCTTTGAGCGACAGGTGCTCCGGGCGAATCCCCAGGCTCAGCTGCGCGTCTGCCGGCAGGTTCGAGCTGTCGAAGGGCAGGGCAGTCATGCCCGCTACAGGGGTGTCGATCAGGCTGGTTTTGCCTGGGGCATGCAGGCGCGCCGGCATAAAGTTCATTCTGGGCGAGCCGAGAAAACCGGCGACAAAGCGGCTGGCCGGGCGTTCATAGAGTTCGCGCGGTGAGCCGACCTGCTCCACGCGGCCGCCGTTGAGCACGACAATTTTGTCGGCCAGGGTCATCGCTTCCACCTGGTCGTGGGTGACGTAGATCATGGTCGAGCCCAGTCGAGCACGCAGACGGGCGATTTCGTTGCGCATCTGCACCCGCAGGGATGCGTCCAGATTGGAAAGCGGTTCATCGAACAACAGAATGTCCGGCTCCCGCGCCATGGCTCTGCCCATGGCCACACGCTGACGCTGGCCTCCGGACAGTTCCTTTGGTTTGCGTTGCAGCAGTTTGTCCAGTTGCAGGATCTGCGCAGTTTTCAGCACGCGCTCGCGCAAGCTGCTCTTTTCCGTCTTGGCCAGTTTGAGACCGAAGCTGATGTTGTCGTAGACACTCATGTGCGGGTACAGCGCATACGACTGAAACACCATGCCGACGCCGCGCTCACGCGGTTCCAGGTCGTTGACCCGTCGTCCGTCGATCAGCAGGTCGCCGCCGCAGATCGAATCCAGCCCGGCGATCAGTCGCAGCAGGGTCGATTTTCCGCAGCCCGAAGGGCCAACGAACACCACGAACTCGCCCGCGGCAATCTCCAGGCTGACGTCGCGAAGAATCCGCGCGCCGCCCAATTGTTTGTTCACGTTGTCCAGTTTCAATTTGATCACGATGCTGTTCCTTGTATTTGTTGGGCATCAACCCTTTAACGCGCCGGCAGTGAGGCCGGATACGATTCGGCGCTGGAAGATCAGCACCAGAATCACCAATGGGACCGTGACCAGCACCGAAGCGGCCATCAACAGTCCCCACGGCAGCTCATGGGGGCTCCCGCCGGAAATCAAGGCAATGGCGACCGGTACCGTGCGTTGCGTGTCGGTGAGGGTGAAGGTCAGGGCGAACAGGAACTCGTTCCACGCTGCGATAAAGGCCAATAAGCCAGTGGTGACCAGGGCGGGCCAGAGCAGCGGCAACAGCACCCGCGTCAGCGTGACCCACGGCGAAGCGCCATCCATGATTGCCGCCTCTTCCAGCTCATGGGGCAGTTGGCCCATGAATGTGGTCAGCACCCAGACGGTGAAGGGCAGGGTGAAAATCGTGTAGCTCAGGATCAACGCCCAGGACGTGTTGTACAGGCCCAGGGCGCGGATCACTTCGAACAGCCCCGACAGTACCGCGACCTGGGGAAACATCGAGACGCCAAGCACCATCATCAATACTGTGCCGCGCCCACGGAACTTCACCCTGCCCAAGGCATAGGCGGCGGTCAGGCTGAGGAACAACGCCAGCGTCACGACGCACAGCGCAACCACCAGCGAGTTGCCGATAGCTTTCAGGAACGAGGGTTGATGGAGTACCGCCGCATAATTGGAGAAGTCGGGACGGTCGATCCAGTAGCTCACCTCGAACAAGGTGCTGGATGGCTTCAGCGACGTCACGATGGCGTAGTAGAAAGGGAAGACCGCATACAGCAGCAAAATTCCGATCAGGCACCAGAACCCGAGGCGCAACAGCGCTTTTTTGAGTAGACGCGGGCTCATGAGCGCACCTCCAGTTGACGGCGTCCGAGGTAGAGATACAGCAACGCAATCACCGCGACGACCAGGAACAGCAACGTCGACGCCGCGCTGCCATAGCCCACGTCCTGGAACTCCACCAGGTGCTGGCGCGCATAGACCGACATGCTCATGGTGCTCGACGAGTTCGAGGTCAGCACATAGATAACGTCGAATACCCGCAGCGAATCGAGGATGCGAAAGATCGCCGCCACCAGCAATGCAGGCATCAACAGTGGAAGCGTGACACGCCAGAACACGTGCAGCGGATGAATGCCATCGACCCTGGCGGCTTCGTAGCAATCGCTCGGCAACATCTGCAAGGCCGCCAGCATCAGCAGTGTGACAAAGGGCACGGTCTTCCAGACGTCGACGATGATGACGGCCCACATCGACAGACTCGCATCAGCCGTCCAGGCCAACGGCATGTCAATCAGGCCGAGGCTCAGCATCAGGTGATTGATGATGCCGAACTGGTCGTTGAGCATCCACGACCAGATTTTCGCCGAGACAATCGTAGGAATCGCCCAGGGAATCAGTATCAATGCACGCACCAGGGACCGACCGGTGAACTTGATGTTCAGCAGCAATGCCACCAGCAGCCCGAGGACGATTTCCAGGCCCACCGACACCACGGTGAAATGCAGCGTGTTGCGCACCGCGTTCCACCATTGTGGATCGACCAGGATGCCCGACCAGCCGGAGCCGTTGTAGAACAGGTAATTGCTAAAGCCGACGAAGGTTGCGCCACGCGTGTCCGCCAGGTTGGCGTCGGTCAGGCTGAACCAGAATGTGCGCAATAGCGGCCAGGCCGCTACCAGGGCCAGGCACAGCAACATCGGTGTCAGAAACAGCCAGGCGGCGCGCAGGCGGCGGCGCTGTATGGGCGTCTCCCTGGCGAGCAGGGGCTCGTCACAGGAGGCGTGGGGAGTAGAGACAGACATGGTGATTTCCTTCCTTGTGGCTTACCAGTTCCGGCGTTTGATGCGCGTGAGTTCGCTTTCCAGCTCGGCAAGCGCCTGATCGACGGGCAACTCACCCGCCAACACGCCATGCACCCGATCGAAGAACGCATTGGAGACCCGTGGATAGCGCTCGGCAGTGACTGAGGCGGGGCGCATGACCCCGTCGTTGAGGATGCTGTGGAGCTGACGGTAGTAAGGCATTGCTGCGAGCAGTTCGGGGTCTTGATACAGCGCCTCGATCACCGGGTTATAGGCGCCTATCAGCGCACGCCGTTTTTGCTCTTGAGCGTTGGTCAGGTAACTCACCAGCTCTGCGGCAAGCTTCGGATGGGCGCTGTAACGCGAAACCGCCAGACCCCACCCACCAAGGGTGGACGCGTGGCTGCCGGCGTTGCCGCCGCGGGGCAGGGGAGCGACGCCCACCTTGTCTTTGACGGCACTGTCCGGGCTTTGCACCAGGGCCCAGACATAAGGCCAGTTACGCATGAACAGCGCATTGCCCGACTGGAAGACACCACGTCCTTCTTCCTCGGTGTAATTGAGTACGCCACGCGGGGAGATGTCGCCGACCCAGCTTTTCGCCAGGGTCAAAGCCGCTCTTGAAGCCGGGCTGTTGACCACGATGTCGCCTTGCGGGGTGACCAGTCCGCCTTCCGGTTGGCTGCTGATCCACTCCAGTGCATTGCACGTCAGACCTTCGTAGGCGCGCCCCTGAAATATGTAGCCCCACACATTGGGGTTACCGGCGTTGCGTTCGGCGTGTTGAACTTCCTTGGCGGTAGCGGTCATTTCCTCCCACGTCTGGGGCACCGGCTTGTTGTACTTCTCGAGCCAGTCCTTGCGGTAATACAGCAGGCCCGAATCGGTGAACCATGGCATCGTCACCAGCCGTCCGTTCACCGTGGCGTTATCGATCTGGGCCTGGAAGTAGCCTTGGGTCGCGTCCGGCGCAAGCACCTCGCGCAGATCCATCAGGTGTTTGGCCAGCATTCCCGGCCACACCATGTCGATTTGAATGATGTCGATGTCGCTGGACTGCGCACTGAGGATCTGTTGGTAGAACGACAGCCTCTCGGTTGCCGAGTTAGGCGTGGAAACCACCTCGACGTTGTTGCCGGTCTGTTTCGACCATGCCTCGACAGCCTCTTTGCACAGTTGTAACTCGGCACCCACTGCACCGCACGAGATCGTCAGATCGGCTGCGCTTGAGACGCCAGGAAGCCCGGCACAGAGGGTAAGCAGCGCTGCGGGAAGGAGCGATTTCAGTTGTTTCATAAAGCCCTCTTTATTTTTGTTTTTAGAGAAGTTAACGTTAACACGATCAATGTATCAGCGTATTTTCGATGAGGCATCCTTTTTTTTGCCGACTCTGGCAATTCACACCTCACGGAAAAACACGTCTGTCGCTGGGACAAAACAATAAAAACAAAACAGGGAAATCCACATGCAGAAAGCATCACAATGGCTGCTCGCAGGCGTGCTCAGCACCTCGGCGGCGACGTCCCAGGCCGCGACTCTGGAAGAACGCATGGCCGCGTTCGAAGCCCGCGCCAGCGCCGCCGAGAAACGTGCCGCCGCAGCCGAGCAGCAAACCCAGGCACTCGCCAGAGAATTGCAACAGATCAAACTCGCCACGCCGCCCTTGCAGCCCGCTGCCGCCACTGCGCAAGCAACGGCGGCACCGACCCTGGATACCCGGCTGGCAAAGCTCGAAGCCCGCCAAGAAAGCCTGGAAAAACCGGGCGGTACCGGACACCTCACAGACGGCTTCAGCTTCAAAGGCTATGCCCGCTCGGGATTGCTGATTGACCAGGGACTCGGCGGTGGCCGCGGCGGGCCGTATACGACACCGGCCGGCTCGGTCGGTGGCGCGGTTGGGCGCCTCGGTAACGAAGACGACACCTACATGCGTATAGACCTGTCGAAAGAGATCTATGCGCAGAACGGTACCCGCGCGAAATTCACGGTCTCCATCGCCGACGGCGTGGAAAGTTCCAATGACTGGACCGCCGAAGAAAGCAAGTTGAACGTGCGCCAGGTCTTCACGGAACTCGACCATCTCGCCGCGTTCAAGGGCAACTCAGTGTTCGAGAACGCGACCTTGTGGGCCGGTAAGCGATTTGATCGCGATAACTTCGATATCCACTGGATGGATTCGGACGTTGTCTATCTGGCCGGCACCGGGGGTGGCATCTACGATGTGCAGATGAACAAGAATTGGCGCTCGAATTACTCGTTGATCGGGCGTACCTACGGCGATTTCAGTCGAGACGGTGTGAATGCCGATGTGGAAAGCTACATCCTGACCTCCAACCAGTTCTTCGATAATGGTCAGTGGCAGTGGATGTTCAATGGCATTGGCGCCAAGAAAAACGATTTCGCCACCCGCACCAACGAAGCGGGGTTCAGGCCTGCGAATTCCGGTGTACACACCATGCTGGCCAACCACCAGAAAAACTTTTTCGGCAGGGAAGGCTTCTTCAAAACCGCGCTGCTCTATGGGCAAGGCCTGGGCGCGGAGGTCAAGAACGTCGGCTCGGACGGTGAGTTGATTGACGACGCCCGCGCTCTGCGCCTGGCACTGTATGGCGAGACGCCCATCGCGCCTGGTTGGCGCATCGGCCCGAGCTTGTTGGCCGAGCAGAGCAAGGATAGATACGTCAAGGGTGACGACTACCGCTGGATGACCCTCAACATGCGTTTGGCCAATGAAATCAACAGCAATTTTGAGATGGCCTACGAATTGAGCTGGCAAACCATGAACCTCGACCCGAAGGGCTATCTACAACGTAATGCAGTCGACGGTAACTTCTGGAAGTTCACTGTCGCGCCAACATTCAAGCTTGACGTTGGCGACCTTCTCACGCGGCCCGAGTTGCGAGTGTTCGCAAGCGTGATGAACTGGTCTTCCGATCTGGACAACTACGCGACCTCTGACGCCTTCGGCAAGACCGACTTCAAGGCCGGCGGTGTATGGCAATACGGGATACAGATGGAAACCTGGTTTTAATGCCTGGACGCGCCGGCCTACGCGCCTTCAGCGCGTCGGTCGGGTTGCGTCGCGCCCCTCTGTCGTCGGCCTCGGCGAAGCCCGGTTCATCGCACCGGATTGTTCAAGCTATTCACCATTTCCTTCAAGAGTAGAACGCGCCTCGGTTGTTATCGTTTATCCGTGCCTTAAGCATTGCCTGGCAGCAAGTAAGTAAAGGCAAATATAAACATAACAATATGAGGCTTCAAAATGAGTGCTCAATCTAAACTCGCCGCTGTGTCTGCCGAAAACGGCAAAGTCACGTACTTGGACGCAATGGTGATTGGTGCAGGGGTAGCTGGCCTCTACCAGTTGTATCGACTTCGTGAGATGGGCTTGACGGTCCGCGCCTACGATACGGCTTCCGGAGTGGGCGGCACATGGTATTGGAATCGTTACCCCGGTGCGCGGTTTGACTCTCAGGCAGAAATTTATCAGTACTGGTTCTCTGAAGAACTCTATAAGTCCTGGCAACCCACCGAGCGTTTCCCGGCTCAGCCCGAAACAGAGCAGTGGCTGAACTTCGTCGCCAATCGGCTCGACCTCAAGAAAGATATCCAGTTCAACACCCGCATCGCTGCCGCGCACTTCTGCGAAGAGAGCGGGCACTGGAGGGTGACAACCGAGGCCGGCGAAACGATCAATACGCAATATCTGATCTCTTGCTGCGGGATGCTGTCCGCTCCGCTGTCCGATCGGTTCCCCGGCCAAACCGACTTCAACGGTCAGATCTATCACACCGGCCTGTGGCCAAAAGACCCCGTGGACTTCAACGGCAAGCGCGTGGCCGTGGTAGGCACTGGCGCCACCGGTATTCAGGTGATCCAGACCATCGCTCCGGCGGTGGGATCGATGAAGGTCTTCGTGCGTACCCCGCAGTATGTGATTCCGATGAGGAACCCTAAGTACAGCAAAGAAGACTGGGAAAAGTGGGGCACCCAATTCCACCAGCTCAAGAAGCGCGTGCGAGAGACCTTTGCCGGTTTCGACTATGACTTCGACGCCGGCCCCTGGGCCGAGAAAACCCCCGACGAGCGACAAGCCGTGCTTGAACAACTCTGGGAGGATGGCTCTTTGGCCATGTGGCTGGCGTCGTTTCCCGAGATGTTCTTTGACGAACAGGTCAATGAAGTCGTGTCGGAGTTCGTGCGTATCAAGATGCGTGAGCGCCTGCAGTCGAGGCCAGATCTCTGCAACCTGCTGATCCCGACCGACTATGGCTTCGGCACCCATCGCGTACCGCTGGAAAGCAAGTACCTTGAAGTCTATCTGCAACCCAACGTCGAGGCGGTCGACTGCAAGCAGTCGCCGATCGAGCGCATTGTGCCGGAGGGGCTCCAGACCGCGGATGGAAAGATTCACGAGGTAGACATCATCGTGCTGGCCGTGGGTTTCGATGCAGGTTCCGGCGCACTCAGCCGGATCGACATTCGAGGGCGCGATAACCGGTCGCTGAGGGAGCAGTGGAAACAAGAAATCCGTACATCGATGGGGCTGCAGATCCATGGCTACCCCAACCTGTTCACCACCGGTGCGCCATTGGCACCGTCGGCTGCACTTTGCAACATGACCACTTGCCTGCAGCAGCAGGTGGACTGGATCACCGGATGCATTGAGTTTGCCATCCAGCACGGCAAACACGTCGTGGAAGCTTCCAAAGAGTTCGAGGACGACTGGGTACAGCATCACGACGAGACGGCGGCGAAGACCCTGGTCGTCAAAACCGACTCTTGGTACATGGGCTCCAACGTCGATGGAAAACCGCACCGACTTGTATCGTATATCGGCGGTGTCGGTAACTATCATCGCCGCTGCGACGAAATAGCCGCACAGGGTTACCCAGGCTTTGAAATGGCTTGAGGTCGAACGACTGCTCATTGATTGCAGCTGTCACTCCGACTCTCTATTGCGCCGTGACAGCTCGATATTCGAGGTAACCTGAAATGAACAACTATTACTCCCAGGAACATCACGGTCCTTTTGAACTGATCAACATCGGAGCGCTTCAGCTTGAAGAAGGCTCGTGCATTCCTGAATGTCAGCTGGCCGTAGCCGTACATGGCACCCTGAACGCCGACAAGACTAACGCCATACTGGTTCCCACTTGGTATTCCGGCACAAGCAAGGCGATGGAGCAGATTTACATCGGCGAAGGGCGGGCGCTGGACCCTGCGAAATACTGCATCATCGTCGTCAACCAGATCGGTAACGGTCTTTCCAGCTCTGCGAGTAACACCGGCGGTTCATTGGCTGGCCCTGGGTTCCCGAATGTCAGGATTGGCGATGACGTCAGTGCCCAGCACACATTGCTCACCGAATACTTTGGCATCGAGAGCCTGGCGTTAGTGGTCGGGGGATCGATGGGCGCGCAGCAAACCTACGAGTGGGCCGTGCGCTATCCAGACTTTGTCAAACGCGCCGCAGCCATAGCGGGCACTGCGCGCAATAGCGAACATGACTTCCTGTTCAGCGAAATACTGATTGATGCGATAACCACCGATCCGGCCTTCCGGGCCGGCTTATACGGCTCATCGGCGGCAGTGGCGGCTGGGCTCAAGCGCCACGCGAAAGTTTGGACATTGATGGGCTGGAGTACCGCGTTCTTCCGCGCCGAGCGACATAAGGCACTGGGTTTCGAGTCGATGCAGGTATTCGTCGACAGCTTTATGACGAACTACTTTGCGGCAATGGACCCTAACAACCTCCTGACCATGGCCTGGAAATGGCAGCGGGGCGATGTCAGTCGAAACACGGGCGGTGATCTTGCGACGGCCCTGGGGCGAATCCGCGCGAAAACCTATGTCATGCCCATCTCACATGACCAGTTCTTTACCGTGGACGATTGTCTGTCGGAGCAGAAAATGATCCCGAACAGCGAGTTCAGGCCATTGCAATCAATCGACGGTCACCTCGGACTTTTTGGCACCGACACGCAAATGCTCAATCAACTGGACGCCCATCTGGCAGAGCTGCTTTCGTCCCCGACACATTGAACCAAGCTTCAAAAAAATAGCACAGGGCACCTGTGCTAGACCCAGAACAATTTTAAAAAAAACAGGGTTGAAGATGAACATAATAACAACAGCACATGCTTTGCGCGCGGCCAATACGCTCAAGTCGAGTTCTGCTGCTAGCGTCGGCTGCCTGAGGAAAAACAATACCCACTGCCGAATTATGCATGCGTTTCAGTTGGCGACTTTAATGCTTGGCCTACAACTTTCGATTGTGTGCCACGCACTGGATGTCGATCCTGGCGACTATACGCCAATGCCAGACGGCACACAGCTCGGGCTGCTGTATTTACAGCACGCAGAACGCCACGATTATTACGTGCGCGGCAATCAGTTAAGCGACAAATATAACCTGTACTCGGATGTCAGTATTCTGAGGGGGGTCAGCTATCAAGCGTTTGCAGGCGTCCTGACGAATATCCAACTGCTATTGCCTTTTGGCCACCTGTCGGCCGGTGGTGATATTAAAGGCATGGGCAGCGAAAGCGGAATGGGCGATCCGATTCTGGCCAATGCGGTCTGGATCCATCAGGACCCTTCAACAAACCGCGCATTGGCCGTCACTCAATATCTTTTTTTGCCAGTAGGCGACTACAACAAGAATAAAGAGTTGAATATTGGGGAGAACCGATGGAAGTATGTCTTGCAGGGCGGATACATGCACGGCATCGGCAGCCGCGTCATTCTGGATTTCGTCGCTGACGTGACTTTTTTCGGCGACAACGATCGTTATTCCTCCCGCGACCTGACGCTGAAGCAGGACCCGCAGTATCAGATGCAGGGATTCATCAGGTACATGTTCAGTGAGCGCGCGGCTATGCATGTCGGCTATTCCCGGCTATGGGGCGGGCAGAGGAAAGTTGACGGAACCGAACTGGAAGATGAAAGCCGTCAAGCAAAAATAGTGCTGGGCGGGTCTTATTTCGTGACGCCGAAAACTCAGTTGCTTGCGACATTGGGGCGAGACCTTTCAGTTGAAAATGGCTTCAAGGAAGAGTCTCGCGTCAATCTTCGATTGCTTTACGTATTCTAAGTCACTGAGCAACGCCGGCTACGCCAGGAAAATCAGTGAAGACATCACCAGGGCAGTGGCCTGGCAGGCGTCGCTCCGTTGCGAGAATCACTTCTCGCAGCCCCTTTACGGCCGCCCGGCGGTGGCCGTTTTTTTAGCGGGGCGGGAAACGTTCGCAACCCTCAACCCATGCAAATCATCTCGGTCACGCTTTATACCCATTTAATCCCTGTGTTCGGTTTTTTTATAATCACTTAAGTCGCATAACGGTGGATATTTTTTTCGACACTGCTCATCCCGTGCTAGTATTCTGGTGAGCTGTAAATACTAATAAAAATAATACTCCACGGCCATCTCTCGAGTGCTTTCAACTTTGCGTAGGAGCGCAATAAGAGCCAGGGTGACGGCCCTCAAGTGAGACTTCAAGTATGCCGACCGTCATTACTCCAAAGGAACTTCTCAAGTGGGTGCCAGGCGTAGTTCTCAGCTCAAGCGAAGAACTCGGATGGAAAGATATGCAGCAACGCTCATATCGATATAAAGGTCAGGACGTCCTCATTCCACCCCTTGATCATTTCATGATCGTTTATTACTTTGGCGGCCGCACACCGATGGATCGCTGTGTGGATGAGGGCTGGACACGTACCGCTTGCGCGCCGGGCGATATTTCGCTGCTTACGATGTCACAGGACTCCCATTGGAACTGGACGCAAGACATTGATGTTTCTCATCTCTATCTTTCCAATGCGCTGATGTCTCGTGTGGCCATGGATGTTATGGAGCGTCCGATTGAAGAGGTGCGCCTGCATGATCTGCTCCGTACCCAAGACACGATCCTCACGGCTATTGTCGGCGCAATTACCAATGAAGTAAGAAGTCGTGGGATTGGTGGCGCATTGTATGTGGAAGCCTTGAGCATGCAGTTGGCCATTCACCTTCTACGGCATTACGCGAGTGTCACCTTTAAAGAGTCCAGTGCGCCTGGTCGGCTGTCGCAACAGCAAAAAAAATACTTGCTCGAGTTCATCGATGCTCATCTGGAAGAGTCCATACGCCTGGACGAAATGGCCGATGCCGTAGGGTTGGGCGTCTGGACGTTTTCCAGGAAATTCAGTGAATCGTTCGACTGTTCGCCACACACTTTTGTTACCGAGCAGCGCATCGAGCGGGCCAAGCGAATGCTGTACAGCGGCACACTGTCGATTAAGGAAATTGCCTATCATTGTGGGTTTTCAGATCAGGCACATTTGACCCGTGTCCTGCGCAGCAAACTTGGCGTAACGCCTACGCAACTAAGGAAAACAAACAACCTGGAATAGTGTTCTTACAACGATCGGAAAGTAATTTTCTGCTTCGCCGAACAACCATCAACGAAGTCAAGCCATCGCCGGCCAACGGCTACCGGAAAGAAACATGGACCTTTTAGATATTCTATCCTCGGCCGTCGTAACCGTATTGGTGGTGGCACTGATCGCACTTAGGCGCACGGACAGGAAAATCCCGATCGAAGACATCCCTCAGGAGCGTGCCAAATGGGAAGAGAAAGTTCGCGGTAAGTCCCGGTCAGCCCTCACACGGCCCCCACTCGCACCCTCTATTCCAGAACCGTATGTGCCTCGCGAATCTGCAACCGTCGCCGAGGCCCTGTCGGATCCAGGCGATAAAACATAACGCCGGTATCCCGCGACGGCGAGCAACGCGTTAACCCGCTGAAATGGTCAGAACGTCTGGCCCATGGAAAACTGGAACACCTGTTTATCCGCGTTCTCCGGCGTGCGAATCGGATAAGCCAGGTTGACACTCAACGGCCCCAGCGGGCTGTACCAGGTCACGCCAACCCCCACCGAACTGGCCATCTGACTCAGGTCCACACCACCGCAGCCTTGGGTGGTGCTGAGGTAACACTTGTCCGAATACACCGTGCCCACATCCCAGAACAAGGAGGTCCGCACGGATTTGTTGTCTTTGATGAACGGCACGGGGAACAAGTACTCCGTGCCCCCGGTAATCAGAATATTACCGCCCAGCGCCTCCGTAGTCCGGTCCGAGTAGTACGCTTGACCTGCGCTGGCATAGGTCCCGGTCGCCGGGGTATTGCGCGGGCCGAGCGTGCCGCTTTCAAAACCACGTACCGTGCCTTCGCCGCCGGCCGTATAGCTCTCATAGAACGGCAACCCGTCCGTGGAGCCATAACCGTTGCCGTAACCGAGCTTGGTATGGAAGCGCAGGGCGGTGGTATTGCTGACCGGCAGGAAGGTTTGCCCCGTATAGTCGATTTTGTAGAAACTCAGGTCACTGCCGGGCACCGTCACCGTCAGGTTGAGGTTCTGCGCGTGCCCGCGCGTGGCCAGTACGCCTTTGTTCAAGGTCGACTCCGACCAGCCTGCGCTGGCCTTGAAGTTGGTGAATTCCTTGCCTTCGCGCTCGATGAAATCGTAGATCTCGTCGGCGCTGTAGGTGCCCGGCTCGATGCTGTCGTGTTGTGCGGTCAGGCCGAACGTCAGGCGCGAAGTCTCGTTGATCGGGTAACCGAGGCTGGCACCCAGGCCAAAACTGTTGATGGCGTAATAGGACACCCCGTCATCGTAGTATTTGTTGTAGTCGGTTTTGCTGTAGAACGCGTTGTAGCCCAGGCTAACCCCATCGGTGGTGAAGTAGGGGTCGGTGAAACCGATGTTGTACTTGCTCTGGTAGGACGAACGGGTCAGCCCCAGGCTGGCGTAATTGCCCGTGCCAAGAAAGTTGTTCTGGGTAATCGACCCGCCAAGGATCAGGCCCGAACTCTGGGCGAAGCCGACGCTGGCCGTGATCGAGCCGGAGGCTTGTTCTTCCACGGCGTAGTTCACATCCAGCTGGTCATCCAGCCCGGCCACGGCCGGCGTCTCGACGTTCACTTCCTTGAAGAACCCCAGGCGTTCCAGGCGCACCTTGGATTGGTCGATCAGGTAGGTCGACGCCCAGCCGCCTTCCATCTGCCGCATTTCGCGACGCAGCACTTTGTCGTCGGTCTTGGTATTGCCTCGGAAGTTGATGCGATTGACGTAAGCTCGCTTGCCGGGGTCGATGCTGAAAGTGATGTCTACCGTGTGGTCTTCTTCATGCACCTGAGGCGTACCGTTGACGTTGGCGAACGTATAGCCTTCGTTGCCCAGGCGGCGGGTGATCAGTTCCGAGGTGGTGGTCATCAACTTGCGCGAAAACACCTGGCCCTTTTGCACCAGCAATAATGACTGGACCTGCTCTTGCGGGACTTTCAGCTCGCCGCTCAGCTTGACTTCACGCACCGTGTATTTCTGGCCTTCCTGGATGTTCACGGTGATATAGACGTGCTTTTTATCCGGGGTCATGGAGACCTGGGTCGAGGTGATATCCATGTTGATATAGCCACGGTCCAGGTAATAGGAGCGCAGCCGTTCGAGGTCGCCGGAGAGTTTCTCCCGTGCGTATTTATCGTCGTTCTTGAAAAATGACAGCCAGTTGCTGGTCTTGAGCGTGAATTGGTCGATCAACGCGTCGTCGGGGAACACCGTATTGCCCACCACGTTGATGTGCTGGATCGACGCCACTTCGCCTTCATCGATCTTGATCTTCAGGCCGACCCGATTGCGCGGCTGGGCCACGACCTCGGTGTCGACCGAGGCCGAGTAACGGCCCTGGGCAACGTATTGACGCTGCAACTCGTTGCGCACGCCTTCCAGGGTGGCGCGCTGGAATATCTCGCCTTCGGCAAGGCCCGATTGCTTCATGCCTTTCATCAAATCTTCGGTGGAGATCGCCTTGTTGCCCTCGAACTCGATGCTGGCAACCGAAGGACGCTCGACGACATTGATAATCAGCACATCACCTTCGCGACTCAGCTGGATATCCTGGAAGAACCCGGTCTTGAACAGCGCGCGAGTGGAGTCCACCAGGCGCCGGTCATCCGCTTCGTCGCCGACGTTCAGCGGCAATGCGCCGAATACGCTGCCCGCCGAGACGCGTTGCAGGCCATTGATTCGAATATCCGAGATTTTGAAGCCTTGGGCGAGTGCCAGTGAGGTATTGAGCAGCAGCGCAACCGAGCAGAGCAGGCGCGAAAAATTCATCAAGATCTTTTCCAGAACACATCGACAAGCAGCGCCGGCGTGCTGGGTTCACTCGCCGACCGGTGAACAGCCAGCATAAGAGCGCGCGGCGTTTGGTGCGGTTAACCGAATGTCAAGTTAGGTAAAGGTGGGCCTGATAACCTGCGCAAAGGCTGATAATGGACAACCCCACACTGACGAGCCCACGATGATCTGCGTACTGTTGGTCGACGACGACCAGGAATTGACGGAAATGCTCAGCCAATACTTGGCGCGCGAAGGTTTTGAGGCCACGGCCGTGCATACGGGCGAGGAGGGCGAGGTCGAGGCGCTGTCGGGGCGCTACAGCATTGTGGTGCTGGACGTCATGCTGCCCCAGCGTTCGGGTATCGAGGTGCTGCGGCGCATCCGCGCGGTCAGCCAAGTGCCCGTGGTGCTGCTGACCGCCCGTGGCGACAACATCGACCGCATCACCGGCCTGGAACTCGGCGCCGACGATTACGTGCCCAAGCCCAGCTCCCCGGGCGAGCTGGTGGCACGGCTGCGCGCGATCATGCGCAGGGTGCAGCCGGTGGGCCAGCCGCTCACCGAAGTGATCAAGACCGGCGCGCTGGTGTTGTGGCCCGGCAAGCGCCAGGCCCTATGGAGCGGTGTCGAGCTGGGCCTGACCAGCACCGAATTCAGCCTGCTCGAAGAACTGGCCCGCAACGCCGGCCAAGTGGTGAGTAAAAAGGACCTGTCCCTCAACGCCCTGGGCTGCCCGCTGACCCGCTACGACCGGCGCATCGACGTACACATCAGCAGCATCCGGCAGAAGTTGGGGCCGCGCCTGGACACCAAGGCCTGGATCCAGAGCGTGCGCGGCCTTGGCTACCTGTTGATCGCCGAATGACCCGGCCCAGCCTGCTGTTCTGGAAACTGTTCCTGGCCTTCTGGCTGGCGACCACCCTGACGTTTCTGGTCGGGATCGGCGTGCTTGAACTGAGCCGTTTTCGCCCGAGCGACCCGTATGTGGAAGCCATTCTGGCAGCGGAAACCGGGCTGCTCGAACGCGTCGGTGTCGACGCGGCAGGCCAGCTCCTCACGGTCTGGGAACGTCCGCCGGATGAGAACATCGGCGTCTATGACAGCAACGGTCACTTGCTCGTGGGGTCGCCCGTTGAACAACCGGCCTATGAACGAGCGGTCACCAGCAAGGAAGGCCTGGCGCTTTCGATCAGGTCCACCCACGCCCCCGGCAACGTCCCCGGCCGGCCCTGGCACCAGATCCCGCTGCTCATCGGCACGTTGATGAGTGCGCTGTTCAGCGGCTACATGGCGTACTACCTGGCCTGGCCGCTGGCCTACTTGCGTCGGGCGATGAGCGATGTGGCCCAAGGACGCTTCGAAACCCGGGTCAAACCCGCCATGGGCAAGCGCCGCGATGAAATCGTCGACCTCGCCGAAGACTGCGACCGCATGGCCAACCAGCTCAAGGTGCTGGTGCAAGCCCAACAGCATCTGCTGCACGACATCTCCCATGAATTGCGCTCGCCGCTGACGCGCATGCAAGCGGCCATCGGCCTGTTGCGCCAAGACCCTGCACGCATGGAAATGCTCGAACGCATCGAGCATGAATCCGAACGCATGGACACCCTGATCGAAGCGCTGCTGACCCTGGCTCGCCTGCAGGGCCGGCCCGAAAGCATCGAGCGCGAACCCGTGGACATCATCGAGTTGCTGGCGATGATTGTCGAAGATGCGCAGTTCGAAGCCGGCATCAAAGGCTGCCGCGTACACCTACAGGCTTGCCCGCCGTTTATCGCCTGTGTCAACGGTGAGTTGCTGTACCGCTGCTTTGAGAACGTGATCCGCAACGCCGTGCGCTACACGCGGCCGGACACCACGGTGCTGGTTTCGGCGCGCATCAATCCCGACGCGAGCCGCCTCACTGTGGCGATCAGCGACCACGGGCCGGGCGTCGACAACGATCGATTGCACAGCATCTTCCAACCGTTCGAGCGTGGCGCGGGGGATGCCAGCGTCGGCTTTGGCCTGGGCTTGGCCATCGCCGCGCGGGCAGTGCAGATGCACGGCGGCAGCATCGTGGCTCGCAATGAGTCAGGCGGCGGGCTGACCGTTGAGGTCAACCTGCACAACGCGCGATCTTTACACGACATTACATTGGCTTGACCGCCCTGTACGTCGCTGCTCATTAGACTTGTCGCCATTGTTTGAACGGAGGTGGCGATGTTTCAGGTGCATAAAAAGGGCTTTGTGCCCGGCAGGAAAATGGTCGATGGCCTGGTCCCGTATGACTTCTTTTGTGAAGACAGCCCGACGATCAATATCTTCGTGTTTACCGGCGCCGCCACCCCCGACGCAACCGTCGAGGAGCAGACGCTGTGGGGCTTCACCCGCCTGGAGCGGTTCGAGGCGATGACCAACGCGCTGGTGAGCAACAAGAAACACGCCGGCTGGTTTCAAAGCGTGAATGTACTGACCGGGCCCAACCAGAACGGCACGCAAAGCGTGAAATTCCAGCGCGTGCTGAAAATCATCAAACACGCCAGCAGTACGCAAAAAGTCGACTATGAGATTCTGACCGACGAAGGCGACACCTACTTCACCCGGCAAACCGTTGCGGCGAACAGCGCGCAAACCGTCATCTATTCGGCGGAGTCGTCCGCTCGTAGCGCGTGATTATCTCACGGGCCTGGCGGGCGTGAGGCGCGCCTGTTCATCCAGTTACGCGTGTTACCTCTGCCACATATGCGTCTGCCCAAGACACCTTGCTTTTTTTGCGCTATCGATCACCTTTCGGTCCCCCATCAAGCGCTACAAAAAGCGTGGGCAGTACTGGGGCAGAGGACTTCAACAACATTGACGTTAACAAGCACCTGAAGAAGAAAATCAGGCCATGGGCTCTTGGGCGCAAGAGCTGGCTCTTCGCAGGGTCTTTACGCCGTGGCAAACGGGCGGCGGCGATCATGAGCTTGATCCAGTCGGCGCGGCTCAACGGGCATGACCCGTATGCTTATCTCAAAGATGTGCTGACGCGGCTGCCGACGCAGCGGGCAAGTGAGATTACCGAGTTGCTGCCGCATAAATGGGCGCCCGTTCAACCGCCCAAAGTATGTGGGCAGGTGCGGACAGCGCTGATACTGGGGTTGCCGGAGCAGCGGGTCGGCTCATCGCTAATGTGACGAGACGTACATAGATGGCGTGGACGGCGCAGGCAGTGCGTAGGTCGCCTTCATCCATTCGATCTCTGCCTGGGGCGTGCGCCCAAAGAAACGTTTGAATTCGCGGCTGAATTGCGAGGCGCTTTCGTAGCCTACATTGAACGCCGCCGTCGAAGCGGTCATAGCGTTGCGTAGCATCAGTAATCGCGCCTGGTGCAAGCGCGTCGACTTCAGGTATTGCATCGGCGACGAGTCCGTCACGCTGCGAAAGTGCAGATGAAAATTGGGCACGCTCATGCTCGCTTCTTGGGCAAGGGACACCACATCCAGGCGCTCCTGGTAGCAACTATGGATCTTGCGGATCGCACGAGTGACCTTACCAAAGTGACCCTGGCGATTGAGCGCGGCGCGCATCGAGCCACCTTGCTCGCCGGTTAGGATGCGGTAGTAGATCTCCCGCACCAGCGACGGCCCAAGTATTTGCGCTTCGCCCGGACTGCTCATCGCCTCAAGAAAGCGTAGCGTCGAGGCGCGCAGCAAATCGTCCATTGGCGAGGCATACATGCCCTTGGGCTGGGCATCACTTGGCCCGAGAGCTTCATCCATTTGCAGTATCAACTCGCTGGCCATTTGTAAGTCGAGGCGCATGTAGACCGCCAGCATTGGCTGCGCCTCGCTGGCATCGGTCTCCATGGTGAAAGGAACTGGGACGGACACCACTAGATAGTGCTGGGCGTCATAAACGTATACGTCATCGCCCAGATAGCCACGTTTGCGCCCTTGGCACAGGATCACGATACCCGGGTCATACAGCACCGGAGTGCGAGTCAGTGGCCGATTCGAACGCAAAAAGCGGATATCCTCTAGCGTGCTGAGGTTGTAGCCCTCGACCGGCGCGAGGGTTTCCATCAAATGCACCATGCGCGAGGTGCGTGAGTCGGCCCGATTCATTGATGTCCCCTCTGCTGGCCGCTCAACCGTCGGTGGTAAGAGTCAGCGCTTCCCATTGATCAATCTCCCTGGCCGTGCGATTCAGCTTGTCACGTACCAGTCCCAACGCGTCACTGCCCAATAATAAGTGTGCCGGTGGTGTCGGGCTGGCAATAACCTGCAACATCGCTTGCGCCGCTTTTCGCGGGTCGCCAAGCTGTTTGCCGCTCTTTTCTTCGCGGGCCTTACGTACCGGGTCGAAACTGGCGTCATAGTCAGCAATGCTTCGTGGGGTGCGCTGCATCGAACGACCGGCCCAGTCAGTGCGAAACGAGCCAGGTGCCACGGCGGTCACGAAGATGTTGAAAGGTAGCAGTTCTTTGCTCAGCGTATCGGAGATACCTTCGAGAGCAAACTTGCTCCCGCAGTAGTACGCGATGCCCGGCATCGTGATGGTGCCGCCCATAGAAGTGATATTAAGAATATGACCAGTGCGACGCTTGCGAAAATAAGGCACGAAAGCCTTGGTCACCGCTACCGCGCCGAACACGTTGACGTCGAATTGGCGACGCATTTCCTCCAGCGGCGACTCTTCAAAGATGCCCTCATGACCGTAGCCGGCGTTGTTGACCAACACGTCGACTGGGCCGTGGGTTGCTTCAATAGCAGCTACTACGCTGTCGATCCGGGCGAAGTCAGTGATATCCAGAATCACCCCATGAGCATGATCCACCGAGAGCGCCTGAAAAGCGCGCAAGGCGGCTTCACTACGCACGGTACCTATGACACGGTGGCCCGCGGCAAGAGCTTCTTGCGCCAGCGCGTTGCCGAAGCCACTGCTCACCCCCGTGATGAATATGGTTTTTCTGCTGTTCATGGCGACTTCCAATAAGTAGGGACGAGGCCATGATATCTATCGAAAACTCGGTCACCTATGCCGGTTTGTCTTAGAGCATTGCCTATTCCTATCAGAGTCAACAGTTAAGTGGGCGCGCGTTTAACCACGCAACATGTGTGTTGAATGGACACTTATGTCAATTCCATGCAATTGGATGGGAGAGTCTGCGCAATACCCCAACTACTCCAGGAGCGTTGGCCAAACGCTTACTGCGCGGTTGAATGGGCATGGTCCATACGCGTATTTGAGGGATATTCTAACGCGCCTGCCGACGCAGCGGGCGAGTGAGATTGAAGAACTGCCACCGCACAAGTGGGTATCCGCTTAACCGCGCGAAAGTATCTTAGTCACAGAAAGGCCCTGAGCAAATGAACCGCCGAGAGCTGTTTTTCTGCTTCGCCAGCGGTAAGAGGTCTTTCACAGTACTCTCGACTTAGAAAAACAATTGCGTCATTACCGTCAGGATTGTCGGAATAACCGGGGTGTTTTGATATCTCTGCGAGCAAGTCTTCCGAGACTGGAACGACATGAAAATGTGCGCTGAAGTCAGGAGAAAATCCCAATTTGTAGAACATTACTTTGTAAGGGGAATACACCTTTGCCAGCAGACGCTCCGAGGTTTTCATCACTAAACCGAGAGATGACATGGCTTCGTCGCTCAAATCGCTGAGATCTGAAGCCGTCTCTTCAGATGAAATTATCAAATACCCGTCGTAACGTGAATCTCGCCGATGAGTTACTATCCAGTGGGTGTTGCTGAAAACTCTTAGCTCGTCCATGTAGCTCCAGTTAAACGATGTATTTATGTTGACGGTACAACCTACATTTCTTGCCCAACGATATGCAACCAATTGTCGCACGGCCCAAAGTCGTCTGGTCAAGACGGGTTTGCCATACGCTTACATTGCTGCGACGTTGGTTGATCCCGTTATCATAGGATTACTTCACGAGAGCAGATCCAGCTATGCCAAGGTCGTCATTCGCCATCCGAGTTTTGTTTGCCTGTTGCCTTTTGGTCGCAACCACCAATCACATTCGAGCAGATTTTCAGCATGGGTTGCTCTGGGACTACGGATACGGGGCCAGCGCTTATTGGGCTAGCCGTATTTTCTGGGGGGCGCTTACGTTTTTTGACCCGCTGGCGGCACTGCTCCTTTTCATAAAACCAAGGGTGGGCATCATCCTTACAGCAGCAATCATTCTGGCTGACGTCGCCCATAACACCTATTACGTTGCATTGAACCAGCAGTGGCTGGAGCCGTTCTACCTGTCCCAGGTGGCGTTTCTTGTCGCGGTTCTTCTACTTTCGCCTATTGCCTGGAACTTCACCCGTCGTCGCGTAGCACTAATCAACACGATTCGATTGTGAAGTGTTCCAATGAGGAGCAGCGTCGCTCAGTATTATCAGGATGTTCAATGCGCAGGGGCTCCTATGCAGCGTGTCATGATTATTGGCCAACCGGGGTCAGGAAAAAGTACGTTGGCTCGGGCGATGGGCAAGCACACAGGTCTTCCGGTCATCCATATCGACACGATCCATTGGCAACCGGGATGGGTTGAGCGAAACGCTGATGAGAAGACTCGCCTTTGTCACGAGGCCGAGGCTCGCGATCAGTGGATTTTTGAAGGTGGCCATTCGGCCACCTGGGATAACCGTATTGCCAGAGCCGACCTCTTAATATGGATTGATCGGTCGCCGGTACTTCGGTTTTGGCGTGTGTTTCTTAGAACTTTGACCCAGCGTGGTAGCACTCGCCCCGACCTTCCAGAGGATTGCCCAGAGCAGCTAAAGAACCTTCTAGATCTTTTCAACTTCATGTGGACTACCCGTAAATCGGCGCGTGCCAAGATGAGGCAGCTTGCGGCAACGGCGCCCTCAACATGTCGCGTCGTCTGTCTGCGATCCAACCGTCAAACCAGACAGTTTCTGTCAAGTATTCGGGACGTGCGTTGCGGACAGTCGTCGTGAAAAGTCCAGGTTCCGACAAAGCCGCTGCGTGATTGAAGAGCGCTGAGCGCCAAAGTCACGGTGTATTACTCAAGCGAGTACCCACTGGTGCGCAAGCAACTGGTCAATCTCACTCGCTCTCTGCGTCGGCCATCTTTCAAAAAAACATACGGGTGTAGATCAAGCTCTGTGAGCTTTTTCTCGTTCAAGCAGAGGGGGAGGTCGTGTTGAACGTTTGTGCAAGGTCTTCTGCTTTCGCAAAGAGCAGCATTTCCAGATCACCTATCTCGACGTCAAGTTTTCGGGAGACGCTCATGAGTAACTCGATGTAGGTTGAGTAGACACTGGTCGTTGCAATTCGAATCCAGCTTTGTTAGATCGCCTGAGCCTTCATGCGTGGCCAATGACCCATTTGAATGAATGGTGAACAAGGGTGGTATCAAGCGTCCACATGTAGATCTTCGGAAGTGTTGGCAGGTGCTGTCTGGCATATAAAAACAAGGTGTTTTCGAGAGTCTGCATGGACGTGGCAATGTATTGGGCGAGGTCTCTATGTTAATTCAGCATCAAATTTGCAGCTAACGTGTATCCGTCCGGCCAAGCCAAGTCATCTGCCCAGCCCCGAAGAGCCAGGACATGGTGTGCACTTACATTTAAGTGGGCACCAGTTCTAACCTTTTAAGCGGATATTTCATGCAGCCAACACGCCGTTCCTATTCCAAATCCTTCCCTGCTGGTCAATGCAGATACTTTGCCGCAGGCCAGATAGGGGCGCTACATTTTCAACAGAATCGGCCAGAAGCCGACATCTGAAGAGCATCAGTGTGAGCTGCTAGACCTGGCGCTCCAGCGCGGTGGGTAAAGTCATGGGGCTCGGTTTACAGTGAGGCGTCTCGGGGCCGGAGACGCCATGCGGTGTCCAGATTGCCACCGTCTTTCAGAGGCGGTACAGACTGCCGAAGTCAGCGCCATCCATCGGCGTGCTGTCCGTGCAGCCTGTCATCGGCAAACCCTGTGACCATCCTGCCGCCAAGGCCTGCACATCACGCAAGGGATCGGACGCCTTGGCGCGTTCATTGCGAATGCGGCAGGTTTCAGGATCAGTGGCAAACAGACCGCGAGCGAAGACTCGACCCTGCTCGGCCAGCTTGGCGGTCTTCGGCCCGCGGATCTCCGCGAAACGCTGCAAGGCTTCATCAAGGCCGTTCGTTCCTTCCAGGCATCTAGCAAGGTGCCAAGCGTCTTCCAACGCCTGACAAGCGCCCTGGCCCGATGTCGGCAACGGCGCGTGCGCCGCATCTCCCACAAGCAGCACATTAGCCCGGCTCCACGTGTGCAGCGGCTCCAAGTCGTGCACGGCAATCATCCGGATGGCGTGCGCCGGCGTCGCCTGGATGATACGGGCGATAGGCTCCGGCCATCCCGCGAACAGATCCTCGATCTCCTTGCGCATATCGGCTGCGGGCGTCGCCCCTGACAATGGCCGCGCCTGCGCCGCTGCCCAGTAGACCAACTCCGGCCGGACCGGCACGCATCCGAAGCGATTGCCCGACCCCCAATAATCCTGAATCGCTATATCGCTCACCAACGCACTTTCCCCCTGCGCCACACCTATCCAGTTCACAAATCCCTGATAAACCGGCATGTTGTCCCCCGCAACGAACCCGCGTGCCACCGACCCCATACGGCCATCTGCGCCGATAAGCAGATCTGGACGGATACTCACCCCGTTCTCGAAGCGCGCTACCGCTTTGCCATTAGCCTCCAGATCGATCCCCACCGCCCGATGCCCGAACTCCACCGGGATTCCGCTCTGTGCCGCATGCTTGAGCAGCACTGCCTGCAAGTCCCTCCGCAAAATGGTATGAGTCGGATATCCCATTGTCTGGTCCAGCAGCGCGATATCGATGCCCCCCAACGAATTGCCCGCAGCGTCCTGGCGGCGCACTACCACTGGCCGGCCACCCGCTGCCGCGATGTCTTGGAGGAGGTCCAGTTCCTCCAGCACAAAGCCAGCGTTGGGCCAGAGCGTCACGCCAGCCCCCATGGTCGCTGGCCCCGTCCGGCGCTCATATACCCGGGGACTGTGTCCCCGCTTGCGCAAGGCAAGCGCCACGCTCAACCCCGCAATTCCGCCGCCAAGTATTCCGATTTCCACGCTGGATCTCCTATTCAATCCGTCCCGACACGCCATCGGCGACAACCCATCGGACGAGACGGCATCTTAGATTCCGTCAATGGGGAGAACTATTATGTAAAAATGGGCGACTTTAATACCTTAATCGGGATAATCATGCGCAATGCCCTCGACCTGAACACCGTCCGTGTATACGTGGCGGTCGTCGATGCACAAAGCTTTTCCGGCGCGGCGCGCCTACTGTCCCTGCCATCCTCTAACGTCAGCCGCCACGTCGCCTCGCTGGAACGCAGATTGGGCGTCCGCTTGCTGGAGCGCAGTACTCGCCACCTGCGCATGACTGAAGCCGGCAGACTTCTCTACGAACGTGCAAAACCTTTGCTCGATTCCTTGCTCTCCACTGAGGAAGAACTTGGCGCGGTGCAGCGTGAACTGCGGGGGCCCTTAAGGATGTGCATGCCAGGCGAAGCGCCAAGGCTACTGGCCCCTATCCTGGCCGAATTCTGTAGCCTCCATCCCGGCGTCGAATTGGAGTGCGACACGCGCCTGACCGGTTTAGAAGCGCTCCGGGAAGACGTGGACCTCTCTATCGTCTTCCATCGTGGGCGCCAGGATGACAGCACCATCATCACCCGCGAACTCGCTACGCTACCCAGCATTGTGGTCGCGGCACCCGCTCTGTTAGCCAAAACGGGAACTCCGCGCCAAGTGCGCGAACTAGAGTCCTTGCCGTGCATTACTACACTGAGCGCATTGAAGGGCCAGCCCTGGCTGTTTCTCGACGGCACAGGCGAAATCGTGAAGGTATCTGTGCGTAGTCGCTATCGTGTCAACAGTGGAGAACTTGCGTTGGCGGGCGCGCGGCAAGGCATCGGTTTCGCGATAGTGGCAGCCTATCCATGCCAGGAAGATCTTGCCGCGGGCCGATTGCGGGAAGTGTCGCTGGACCTGCGCCCTGCGCCGCTGCAATTGCTTGGCGCGTACAGCCACCGGCATTCCGTGACTGCGCGGGTTCGGGCGTTGCTGGAATTTATACAGCTGCGGTTGGAACGAGTTGGGAGCGGCTCAAGATAAGGGGCCGCCAAGGATCAAGTCCGAAAGCGTCCCACCAGCCCGCTCAGCTCCGCAGCCAAGCGTGACAGCGCATGGCTCGCTGCGTTGGTCTGCAAGGCGCCCGCCGCGGATTGCGCCGACAGGTCGCGGATCGCCAACAGGTTGCTGTCGACCTCACGGGCAACCTGGGCCTGTTCTTCGGCGGCGCTGGCAATCACCAGGTTGCGCTCGTTGATCTGGCCGATGGCCGCGAAGATATCCTCCAGCACCACCCCCGACGCCTGGGTGATTTCCAGCGTGCCTTGCGCCCGCGCCGTGCTGCTGCGCATCGAATCCACCGCGTGTTCAGCAGTGCTCTGCACGCTGGCAATCATCTGTTCGATCTCGCGGGTCGATTCCTGGGTGCGGTAGGCGAGGGTGCGGACCTCGTCGGCCACGACAGCAAACCCCCGACCGGCTTCACCGGCCCGGGCCGCTTCGATCGCCGCGTTGAGGGCCAGCAGGTTGGTCTGCTCCGAGACGGCCCGGATCACGTCGAGCACCTTGCCGATGTTGCGCACTTCATTGGCGAGGTGCTGGATACGCTCGGCGCTGCCGTGAATTTCGGCGGTCATCGATTGCGTACCGCTGATGTTTTCGCGTACCTGCTGACGGCTCTTTTCCGACAGCGTATTGGAGGCGGTGGCCGCTTGCGAAGTCGACACCGCGTTGCGCGCCACTTCTTCGACCGCACTGGTCATCTGGTTCACCGCGGTCGCGGCCTGTTCCAGCTGCATGTCCTGCTGCTGGAGGCCACGGTTGCTTTCTTCGGTGACGGCGTTGAGTTCTTCAGCGGCTGAGGCCAACTGCGTGGCTGAGTCAGCGATCTGGATCAGTGTTTCACGCTGGCTGGCCTGCATGCGTTGCAGCTCAAGGAACAATTCGCCAATTTCGTTGCGGCCAGGCGAGACGACTTCGCGGGTCAGATCGCCCCCGGCAATACGCTTGAAGTGCTCGCCGGCCGCGCGCAATGGGCGCAGGACGGTGCCCGAGATGAATACCCAGCAGACGACAGCGAGTGCCAGGGTCAGCAGGATCAAGGCAATGGCCAGGGTTTGCGAAGTCTGCAGCCGCGCAGCCGCCTCCGTGTTGATCTCCTGGGCACGGGCATCCAACGCGCCGACCAGCTTCACGCGAATCTCCTGAAGCTTGGTCATGCTGTTGCCGGCATCGATGTTGACTTGAAAATACTCTTCGGCGGATCGCGCGCGCGTGGCGGCGCGTTGTCCGACGATGGCCGTGCCGTATACGGCGAACGCACGCTTGAGATCTTCGGCGAGGGCCTTCAACTGCGGGTCACGCAAGTCTGTGGTCGAGGCATTGACCTTGGCGATGGCGTCACTCCAGATCGCCTCACTGCGCACCAGCCGGGCTTCCGCGTCGTCGAAACGCCCGCCGACGGTCTCGATGAACGCCGAGGACACGTTGGCGCTGGTACGGATTGCCAGCAGCAACGCGTTGTTGATCCCGTCGATTTGTCGCGAGGTACGCCCCAACTCGTCAATGTGCTCGTGACTGCGTACCGCCGACCGCCAGCCGTTCAGGGTCGAGAACAACAGTGCAATAACGAACAGCAGCAGCACCCCGATCATCCCGGTGCGAATTTTCAGATGGGCAAACATGGGCATACTCCGCAGACCACTTAAGTAATAGTGATCGTGCTATCCGCATTCACGCAGTGAACTTGAACGGCAGAAGTGGGAACCCGTTCGATTATCGAACCCTGAATTCAATGGCTCAGGTACATGGGCTGAATGGGGCGCGCACCGGGTTCAATCGAGCAGGCGACTGACCTCACGCAGACGCGCATCGTTCAGGTTCCCCGTCGACGCCAGCAGGTTGAGCTGCGCGAGCAGAATCGCGTAGCGTTGCTGGGCCAAACGTTGCTGGGTGTCCGTGACTTTCTGCTGTGCGTCCAGCACCTCCGTGTTGATGCGCGCACCGGCCTCGAAGCCGTGGGTCACCGACGTGAGGTTGACCTGGCTGGATTTCAGCGCCTGCTTGAGCGCCTGGTATTGGCTCATGCCGCTGGTCACTTGCAGGTAGGCCTGGCGGGCCATCAGCCCGGCGCTGCGGCGCGCATCTTCGAGTTCATCCAGGGCTTTGCTCTGCAACGCATGGGCTTCGCGCACGCGGCTGCTGGTACGGCCGCCGCCATACAGTGGCACGCTCAGTTTGACCCCGACCACCGTCTGGTTATAACGATTCTCCGGCAGGGTGACGTCGTACACATCGCCGCCGACCGAGGCAAAACGACCATGGGCGGCGATCAGGTCAAGGGTCGGCAAGTGGCCGGCTTGTTCCTTGTCGATGTCCATTTCGGCCAGGCGCTGGGCAATCTGCGCCCGCTGCACGGCGAGATTGCCTTGTTGCGCGGTGGTGGCCCAGGCGCCGATCGCGGCGGGCACCGGAGCGCTGAATGGTGGCTCCTTGCCCGACCATGGGCGCGCCTGGGCGGCGGTCAATTGGGTGAGGGCTTCGGTGGCGATATCCAGCGCGCCGCGTGCGGCGATTTGCTCGGCGAAGGCCTGGTCGTATTTGGCCTGAACCTGTTCGAGCGCGTTGTGGGTGCTGGCGCCGTCGGCCAACAAACGCCGGGTGCGGTCCTGGCTCTCCTGCAGGGTTTGCAACTGTTGCGTGCGGGTGTTCAGCAGTTCCTGGTTAAGCAGTACGTCGAAGTAGGCGCGGGCGACACGCAGCATCAGGTCCTGGCGCGCCTGTTCGGTCTGCACCTCGCTGGCGCTGATCATCAGTTTGCTTTGGTCGTGGGCAACCACACTCTGCCAGCGCAACAGCGGTTGGGTGAGAACCACGGCATAGGCGTTGGTGTTATTGCGGTTGCGATGGTAGTCGGACGAATCCTCGGCATCGACCCACGCCGCGCCGCCGGTGACCGACAGGTCCGGTAACAGGTCGGCACGGCTTTGCGGTTCTTTTTCCGCGGTGGCCAATTGTTGCGCCTGTGCGGCGGCGAACTTCATGTCGTGGGTCAGCGCCTTCTGGTACAGCTGGTACAAGTCTTCCGCCGCCGCATTGGCCGGGCAGCAGGCGAGGCTGAGGCCGCACAGGAAAGTGAGCAGTGTGATCGGGTCGAGATGCAGCCCTGGAATACGCAAGGGGATGTGCTCCACTGGAGAAGTTATCGGCTGAGGGTGCTTCTGCGCATCATCAGCACCATGGGAATGCCGATGGCCATGACCGCGCCCAATGTGCCGAACAGCATGCTGAAGGCCAGCATTTGCGCTTGTTCACGCGCTTGCAGGTAAGGCATCAGGGCCAAGGCTTGTTGATGGCTTGCAAGGTTCAGGGACAGAAACAGCGGGTTGGATTCCACGCCGCCCCAGCCACTGGCAACCAGGCTGGACTCGGTCACATGCTCGGACAGCAGGCGATAGCGCTCCCACGAGAACCGCGTGAGCAGGGTCGCGGCAATGGCGATGCCGACGCTGCCGCCCAACTGGCGCATCAGGTTGAGCACGCCCGAGGCGCCCGAGATCAACGTCAGCGGCAGACGGCGCATGGCCAGGTTGGTCAGCGGTACGAAGATCATGCCCAGGCCCAGGCCGCGAATCACCAGGGGCCAATAGAGCGTGTCCGGGTTGCTGTCGAGGGTGAACTGGGTGTGCAGGAACATCGCATAGCAGTACATGACGATGCCCAAGGTCACGAACACGCGCTCGTCGATCTTGTTTTCCTGGGACAGCTTGCCGATCACCAAGGTGCTGATGGCACTGGCCACCGCTCCGGGAAAAATCACCAGCCCGCTCTGGTACGCGCTCTGTGCCAGCAACGTCTGCAAAAACAGCGGCACCATGAATAACGTGCTGTACAGCCCGAAGCCCACGCAAAACGCGCAGATGCAGCCCATCAAAAACTCGCGGTTCTGAAACAACGCCACATTGACGATCGGGTTGGTCGCGCGCCGTTCCCACCAGAAGAACCCCACCAGGCTGAAGCTGCTGAGCAACAGGCAGGCAATCGTCCAGTTCGATTCCATCCAGTCCCAATGCTCGCCGCGCTCCAGCAGGATCTGCAGGCTGCCGACGCCCAGGGCCAGCAGGCAGAAGCCGCTGTAGTCGACGCTGCTGGGTTTGCTTTCATTGGCGGAATCGCTGATGCACAGCCAGCACAGCAGCAGGGCCACGGCACCGATGGGCAGATTGATCAGGAATATCCAGTGCCAGGACAAGGTGTCGATCAGATAGCCGCCGACGGTGGGGCCCAACGTCGGCCCCATCATCACGCCAACGCCGTACAACGCCATGCCGCTGCTGACCTTCTCCTTGGGGAATACGTCGTAAATGATTGCCTGGGAAATCCCCAGCAACCCGCCGCCCGCCAAGCCTTGCAGTACGCGGAACGCCACCAGTTGCCAGAGTTCGGCGGAAAAGGCGCAGCCCACGGATGCCAGCACGAACACCGCCGTGGAGACCAGGTAATAAGTGCGCCGCCCGAACCAGGCCGACAGCCAGCCGCTGACCGGCAGGATCACTACGTTGGCCACCACGTAGCCGGTGGACACCCAGGAGATTTCATCGACCGACGCCCCGTAGGTGCCCATCAGGCTGGGAATCGCCACGTTGACGATGGTCACGTCGAGCAGTTCCATCATCGACACCAGCGTCACGGTCAGCGCAATCAGATACGGCGACTTCATAACGTGTGGCTGCCGTGCTGTTGCGTGGCGACTTCGACGAAGGCGCTCATGCCGGGGCTCAACAAGGCTTTGTAGTCATCCGGCACGTCTTTGAGGGCAATCCTGACCTGCACGCGTTGCACCACCTTGGTGAAATTGCCGGTGGCGTTCTCTTGGGGCAGCAGTGAAAACTTTGCGCCGGTAGCCGGTGCGAGGCTCTCGACCACCCCGTCGAAAGCCTGCCCGGGAAACGCATCCACAGTGACCTTGGCCAGCTGGCCGACCCGCACGCGCCCGACCTGGGTTTCCTTGAAGTTGGCGGTAATCCACAGCGGGTCGGTGGCAATCAGGCTCAACAGCTTCTGCCCGGCGACCACGAATTGGCCCGGCTCGACTTCTTTTTTCGAGACGATGCTGCGCACCGGCGCGGTCTGACGAGTGTCGTGCAGCTTGATCCGGGCCTGTTCCAGTTCGGCTTGCGCCGCCGCGATCCGGTAGTCCTGCACTTTCAGTTCGGCTTTGTTGGCCAAGGTGCTTTGCGCGGCAGCCTGGGCATTGCCGCGTGCCACTTCCTGGGCGTGGCTCAGGGCGTCGAAACGCGCCTTGGCCACCTCGAGATCCTGGGTGCTCAACACACCTTGGGCGCCCAGGCGGCGGGCGCGCCCGTAGTCGTTGCGCGCCTGCTCCAGATTGGCGCTGGATTGTGCCAGCGCCGCTTGCGCCGCCTGGCGCATTGCGACCGCGCCGAGGACCTGGCTGTCCAACGCACCCGGACCGCCGCCGCGCCCTGCGGCAGCAAGCAACGCCTGCCATTGCGCCTCACGCTGCTCGACCTGGTATTGATATTCGCTGTCGCGGATCTGAAACAGCAGATCACCGCTTTGCACCGTGACGTTGTCTGTCACCGGCACGCTCATCACCACGCCCGAGAGCTTGGCGCGCACCGGAATGATCACGCCATCGAGCTCGGCGTTATCGGTACTCACGTAAGCGTTGGAATACTGCCAACGCTGCCAGCCGAGCAGCAGTAACCCACCGACCACAACGCCGCACAGTGTCAGTTTTATCAATTTACCTTTGGTCATGTCCTGCTCCCTGTGGTCATGCGAGGCTTAGGCACTCAGGGCGGTCCGTGGCGTGTTGCGCTTTGTGCTGCAGGAAGTGATGCACGCCATCCCACAAATCGATGCGCGATTTGATCGCGGTCTTGGCGCTTTCGACCATGTGCTGGTGTTGCACAGGGGTGGTGACGATTTCAGCGATGATGCGTTTAGCGGCCGGGCCGTGATCGTCGCCATCCATTTCGATGTGGCGCTTCAAGTAATAGGTGAGCATCGGCACCTCGGTTTCGCTGACCGACCATTGCGACAGCAGGCGTCCGAACATGTCGGGGATGATGTCTTCACGGCCAAAGAAGAAGTACGCCAACACCGCTTCGGTGGTGCCGTGTTGCGCCACATCGAGCGTCTGGCACATGAACACTTTGGCCGCCAATGGGATATCGCGGTCGCTGAGGGCCTTGGCCAGCGGTTCCTTGGCCTGGATGGCCGCGAGGAAACGGCGGAATACCGAGCTGTCGGCGCCGATTTCATCCATGGCGGTCAGGTACAGGTCCAGGTGGCTGATAAAGCCGCCATCGGGGTGTTCGTCGGTTTCTTCGCCGACCACGATTTCATTGATCAAGCGCGCAGCCGTGATATGCGTTGGCGGTACCCACGGCAACTCCACACAGGTGAGGTCGCGCTGGATGCGCTTGAGCAGGGTCATGAAGTCCCATACGGCAAACACATGAAATTCCATCAGTGTGCGTACATCTTCAACGGTGCGGATATTGGCGAAAAGCGGGTGGCCGAATAACTGGGCGCGCTCGGTTTCAATGTGGCGGTCGATATCAAAAGGCATAGCAGCTCCTGCGGCCTGACGGTTCAGGCCAAAATCCATGGGGAAAGTAAGGGGACCGTTCAGTCGTTCAGCGTGTCGCCCCGGTAAGGATGGCGACCGGAGGCGTACTTGAAGGACGGTATGAAGCGTGTTTCCAGCAGGTATTGCCGGTCTGCGTACCACCCCGCGTCCAGCAGTTGGCGGTGGACGCGGGGCAGGCGCCAGCACGGCACCGCTGGATAAAAGTGATGCTCCAGGTGAAAGTTCGCGCCGGCGTGCAGCCAGGTGCTCAGGCGCGAGGTACGCGAGCGGGCAGGGGGCTGGTCATGGTCCTCGCTGAAGGCATGTTCCTGATAGGCATTGACTGCCGAGAGCAGGAACGCAACCGCCAGGCTCAAGGCAAACCCAAGCAGCAGCCCGTCGATCTGCCACAGGGCGACCGCGTAGACGCTCAACCAGCCGACCTGGCACGCGATATTGCAGCGCGCCAGTCGTCGCACCTGGGCTGCGCTCAAAGGTGAAGGCAAGGGCGATGGGCTGACCGGCGGGCCGAAAGCCAGGCGCAACGTCGCCTGCAGATAATTCGAGGTGGCCATCAACCGTGACAGCGCAAGGCGGCTAAACAGGCTCCGATAACGCGAGAAGTGCCGATAGTCCGGGTCCTGTTCGCTGTTGCTGTAGCGATGGTGTTGCCAATGGTCGACGAAGTAACCGGTCACGCAGAATCCAGGCAGCAACGAACTGGTGAGAATGCCCAGGTAGCAACTGTGCATAGGCGTGCTGCTCAGGTTGAAGTGGAAACCTTCATGCCCGAGGATTGCTTGCAGAAACCACCCGTACCCGGCCAGTACCCAAAGGGGCGAGCACAGCAACACCCACAGGGTGGCGGCCGTGTTCGCCACCCACACAAACAGCGCGAGGGGCAGCAGGAAGAGGCACAAGGCGTAACCGATGATCAACAGGGACTCACCCGCCCGGGCCTTGAACAAGGCGCGATCGAGGCGGACCTGAGGCTTGCTGTGGAGTTGTCTGGCCATTGGCAACGCGTTACTCGATCAGTTCAGGTTTGAGCGCGAGGTGCCCGCCGCGGGTCAGCGTGCGCAGGCGCAGGGCGATAAAGGCGTCGACCACACTTGGTGCGATACGCGCGGTGTACATGGCCAGCGTGCCCATAAAGGTCAGCCCGCGGTTGCGCAGGCCGTCTTTTTGGCAGGCGCGAACCAGGCCATCGGCGGCGGCATCGAGTTTCTCTTCGAGAGACAGCAGGGTCCTGTCACCCCACATGAACGTCACCAGGCGCTTGACCGACAAACCCACGCGCTGGGCGGGCAAGTGAATGGCGGTGTCGATAAAGCCCGGGTACACGGTGACCACGTCGAGCTGCCCGCGATATTGCATGCGCAGCACGTCCGAATAAGCACTCAGCGCGCGTTTGCTGGCAGCGTATGCGGCCACATAAGGCGCGTTCACCAGCGCAAACAGCGACGACACGTTGACCACTTTGCCGCGCTTGCGCAGCAACCCCGGCAGGAACCCGGCCACCAGTTGCCATGGCGCGAACAGGTTCACATCCACCGCGCGGGTGACTGCGTCGGTGACGCCGGTTTCACCGCGTTCCAGGGTCAGGGTGCCGGCGTTATTCACCAGGATATCGATGTCGCCGAAGTCGGTGCTGATGGCGCCAATCACCTGCGCCAGCGCCGTTCGGTCACACAGGTCGACTTGATAAAACCCATCCAGCAACCCGGGCTCTTGTGGCGCAAGAATGTCCAGGCCGATCACGGTGGCGCCCTGTTTTTTCAATGTGCAGGCCGCCGCGTAACCGAGGCCGCGCGCGGTTCCGGTGATCACGACGATTTTTCCGAGCAGGTTCATGGGTGCGCTCCGGCGATGCTGAAGGTTGAGTGGGACAAGTAGGTGTCGAGGTTGCTCGCCATCGAGATCTTCGCCGGCGGGTGAAACTGCAGGCCACGGCAGGCCATCAACCAGTTCGAACTCTGGTTGCTGGTGATAAACGCCATCCCACCGAGCATGGCGTGGGCCTGGTCCGAAAGCTCGGTGAGCAGTTGTTCGATGCCGTAGCGCACCAGCAGCAGGCGGGCCAGCACGTTCGGCAGGTCCTGCGGGTTGCGTTCGATATCCAGCGCCGCGCCTTCCAGCGCACTGATCGCCAGTTGCAGCTGAGCCGCCAGCTCCACGCGGTGATGGGGTGTCCAGCGCCCGGCCTCGATCACAGACTCGATCAATCCGGCGCAGGCCCCCACGTAGGACGCGCAAATCAACAGCTCGAACCAGATGAAACCGACGGTTTGCACGTCGCCCAACAGGTGTTTGTAGCCGGCGGAAAACAACATGCGTTCGGGCACGAAGACTTCGTTGAGGCGCACCTCGATGCTTTCGGCGGCGGCCAGTGCGCTGTTTTGCCAGAACGGCGACCGCGTGATGCCCGGTGCATTCGCCGGAATCAGTGCGACCATCAGCTCTTCGCCCTCGGCGGTCTGGCGGGTGTAGCTGGCGGTGAGCAAGTCCATCGACTGCCCGAGGCAGCAGGGCTTTTTGCTGCCGCTGAGCAATACACCTTCAGGGGTTTGCAGCGCCTGCATGTTCGAATCGAGAATGCCGGCGCCCGAGTTGCCTTCGGCAAACCCCGAGGACAGCAGCAAGCGCTTTTGTGCGACCGCCGCCAACAGCAAACCTTCGGCGCCGCCGCCGTTCTGGGTGAGGGCCAACAGGCTCGCCACGGAAAACTGATGCATGGTGCTGGCCACCGCCAGCGAGGGTGAACGTGCGCCCAGGGCGATCTGCACATGCACGGCATCAAGGATGCCCGCGCCCAACCCGCCCGCGGCACGGTTGACCAACAGGCCGACCGGCCCTTGTTGCTTGAACAGGGCGATGACTTCGCTAGGCGGCGCTTCGCGTTCGGCGAATGCGATGCTCGCCAGGCGTTCGTCAAAACCTGGGGCGTAGCTGTGCAGCAAGGCACGCGAGCGATTTAACAGTGAAAGGGACATGGTTCAGGCCTTCAAGTAACTCGCCGGGAACAGACCGGTGATGATCGAGTGAATGTTGTCGCGGATGGCTTTGTGGGCCACGGGGTCGAGCATGTCGGCGAGCATCGGCAGGCCCAGGTCAAAGCGCGAGGCGAAGGTGATGACCGCGTCTTTGCCGTCCGGCAACACTTGCCAGGTGCCGGAGAAGTGATCGACATCGCCGCTCATTTGCTCGAAGTGGATTTCCCGGGTCTGGGTATTGAACGTGTCACGCTCCTGCCACTTGAGAATGCCGCTGTGGAAATTGACTTCCCAGGAGGTGAACGACACCTGGTCGCTGACCTTATTGATCGTGATATTGCGCACCGACTCGCACAGCTCGACGTAGTTGCTGAAGTCGCTGATCACGGCAAAGACTTCATCAGCGCAGGCACTGGGGATATGGGCCAGTACGTTGACTTCTTGCATGGGGGAAACTCCAATCAAAGGGATGGTATTGAGGTGGTCAGCGCGTGGGCGAACCCCTCGATCAACCGATTGCAATCCTGGGCTGTCAGCAGCGGGGAAGGCGTGAGCCTGACGACCCGGTGGTCATTGAGCGAGTGGCACACAATGATTTGCTGTTCGATCAGGGCCATGACCATGTTCGCGGCGACCGAGGCGTCGCTGAATTCAAAGCCCAGCAACAAGCCGGCACTGCGCAACTTGACGCGCTCGGCCAGGCCCCTCTGCTGCAACAGCGCGCTGAAGCGGGCGTGCAGGTCCTGGCCCATCAGCCGGGCACGTTCCACGAGGTCTTCCTGCACCATCACTTGCAATGTGGCCTGTACGGCCGCCATGGCCAGCGGGTTGGCGCCGAAGGTCGAGGTATGCACCGTGGGGTTGCGGTTGAACGGCGCGTAAATCGCCGCGCTGGCGACCATGGCACTGACCGGCACGCAGCCACCGGACAGGCTTTTGCCCACCAGCATGATGTCGGGCACCACCTGTTCCTGGTCGCATGCCCACCAATGGCCGGTACGGCCCATGCCGGACTGGATTTCGTCGATGATCAGCACGGCGCCGTACTGGTCGCACAGTGCGCGGACACGTGTCAGGTAGCCTGGCGGCGCGAGGATCACACCCGCTTCGGCCTGGATCGGTTCGAGAATCACACAGGCCTTGTCCGGCGAAGCGCGCAATTGCTGTTCCAGCGCGGCGCTGTCGCCGAAGGGGACGAACGTGCTTTCACTGAGCAAGCCGCTGAACGGCTCGCGGTAGCTTTCGCGGCCGGTGACGGCGAGTGCGCCGAGGGTCTTGCCGTGGAAGCCGCCGAGGGTCGACAGCGTGCGGCGGCAGCCGTTGAGCCGGGCTAGTTTCAGGCCGGCTTCGGTGGCCTCGGCACCTGAGTTGCAAAAGAACACATAGTCCAGGTTGCCAGGGCAATGCGCAGCCAGGGCTTGCGCGGCGAAAGCCTGTTGCGGGTTGAGCAACAGCTTGCTGGCCAGGGCGTTTTGCTGCAGCTGCCGGGTGACGGCCGCCACCACCACCGGGTGGCCGTGGCCGAGGAAAAATACGCCATAGCCGCCGGCGTCCAGGTACTTGCGGCCTTGGCTGTCGTAGATATAAACGCCATGGCTGGACTGTTCGATCGGCAAATTCATCAACGACGCAAGGCGCGCGTACCCTGAATTCACGTGCTGGCGGAAGTACTGGTCGACCTGTGCGGCGTCGGCTGCGGGTTCGGTAAGAAGCGGGTTCATGCGACTGACGCCTGTGCGACGGTTGGCATCGGCTGCTTGAGCATGCGCGTCAACGCGCCCAGCTTGGGCGCCAAGTGGTTGAGCGAGAGCAGTAACTCACGGCTGACATCCCGTGCGCTGAACGCCGGTTCGCCGAGCAACTCAGGGAGTGACGTGGGCAGCGGTGTACGCAGGCAGGCATAGCGACACAGCTGGTTGGCGCGGCCCAGCGCGGCCTGGATATTGCCGGTCAGTGCCGGGAGGAACACTGGGCGGATCAGCCGCTCATAAATATCCGGCGCCATGCAGCGCGGCCGGGTGAAGGCTTGGGCCTGGGCTTCCATGGATTGGCACATCAGGTCCAACAGGCCGTTGAGATCAAGCGCCTGCGGGCCACTGGTGAGAAAGTAGTCTGCGCCGATCAAGCGCTGGCGCAACGCGTTGGCAATCGCCCGCGCCGCCACGTCACGGGCGATCAAGTCGATATACCCGGCAGGCGGGCAGGGCACGATAGGCAGCACGCCGGACATCATCAGCCCCATGGTCATATGAAACCCCTGGAAGTTGGGCATGTGCCCGCTGTCCGAGTCGCCGATGATGATGGAGGGACGAAAGATCGAAACATCGATACCTGCCGAGCGCACCAGCGTTTCAGCCTGGCGCTTGGCGACTTCGTAAGGCGTTTCTGCTTGCACGCCTTCGTAGTAGTCGCACGGATGGGTGAAGGCGGTGCTGATGTGGTAAAGCGGCACGTTGGCTTGCTGGACAAAGTTCACGACGTTTTCGGTGCCGAGGTAGTTCACCGAAAAGATCTGGTCGATATCGCCATCCATGCGGGTCACCGCTGCGGCGTGGATCACCCAATCGACACGCTTGAGCAGCGCTTCATAAGCGCCGACGTCCAGCCCCAGTCGCGGGCTGCATATATCGCCCTTGAGCACCTCCACGCGCGGGTGGCGAATGCGGCTTTTACGCGCCAGGCATACCAGGTCAAAGTCCTCTGCCAGGCAGTCGATCAGTGATTCACCGAGTACGCCTGAGCCCCCCGTGAGAAGGACGGTTAATTTTTGCTGTTCTGACATGTAGGACGCTTCCTGCGGACTCATCGAAAGAATTAACGGTGCGTTCCGCCAAATCCCGGGCACGGATACCCCTGGCGAACACTCTTGCATTCACTTTCGGTAGCGCTGAGGTGCTGTGTGAGGCCGGCAATCAGCGCTTATCGTTTTCGCGAATAAGATGCGATCGATATTGGCTTTTTGATATCAATGCGTCTTGAACGAAACGCTTGTCTTTCGCAAAACCCTGGCAGCGGTGCGGGGCGTCATGCCAATCATGCGGCGCATGATGCGGGCCAAGTGCGCCTGGTCGGAAAAGCCGCCGTCGGCAGCGGCATCCGACAAGGTGGAACCGTCAGCGAGGGATTTGGACGCGCGCTCGAGTTTGTTCCAGATGATCCATTGGGACAGCGACACGCCCATCTGGTGCGTGGCGACATAGCGCAAGCGCGGGCTGGACAGGCCGACCGCACTCGCGGCGCGGCTGACGGAGCCCGGACCGTCGCGGTCCAGGCGCAGAATGTTCAAGGCCTTGTAGAGGCGTTGGTCGATGGGCGACGTAATCGCCAGCAAGCGCCCCAGCGCTTCCACAAACTGAGACAGGGAGCTGGAGTGGCGAAAGCACTCGAGCAGTTCGTCACTGGCCAGGGCGATGCCATTGTCTTGCAGCAACGCGTTGAGCGCACGCCCCAACGGGGTATCCGGGTTGACGTAGACAAAGGCCACCGGATGAATGTCGGGCACGGCACGGTGCTCGACATTGGGCCCGATGATCACGCCGGCCGCGCGGATCGACTGGCCGGGCAGCTCCAGGGTGACGGGCTGGTGTACGCCGATGCACAGCTGAATGGCAACATGGGAGTGGGCAGTGTTCTGATCCGCGCGGCCAATGTAGCCGGCCCATGAATCACCAAAGGTAACGTTGCCATCCCACATGTAAGGTCTTCCTGACTCAGAGGGTGAATTTTCCGTGTGCAGGGTAGGCCTGCGCCGGACTTGATTCAAGCATCGGGCAGCGGGTTATACCTGCAACGCGGCGCGCATACCCGCCAACTTGATGCAGGTTTCGTCGTATTCGCTGGCAGGGTCGGAGTGTTCGACGATGCCACAGCCGGCAAATAGACGGGCTTGGTTGCCGTTGAGCAAGGCGCTGCGCAAACCGACGATGAATTCGCCGTTGCCGTGGGCATCCAGCCAGCCTAACGGCGCCGCGTACCAGCCACGGTCAAAGCCCTCGAATTGGCGAATATGCTCCAGCGCCTGGCCGCGTTCATGGCCGCCGACGGCGGGCGTCGGGTGCAGGACTGCGACCATGTCCAGCAAACTGCTCTGCGGGCGCAGTGCGCCTTCGATCAGCGTCGCCAAGTGCTGCACGCGGCTGAGCCGCTTGATGTGCGGCGCCGGGGGAACGTGCAACGGGCGTACCCAGGGCGCCAGGTCACGCTGAATGATCTGCACCACCACGGCATGCTCATGCTGGTTCTTCTGGCAGCCGAGCAGCGTTTGCGCCAGTTGCGCATCCTGCTCCGGGCAGGGATCGCGCCGGGCTGTGCCCGCCAGCGCCAGGGTTTGCAGGTGACCGTTGTGCAGTTTGACCAGGCGCTCCGGGGAGGCGCCGATAAAACACGCGTGGTGGCGTCGAAACGCAAACAAGTACGCCGTGGGGTCGTTGATCGCCAGGGCAGCCAAGGTGCGCCCGGCACTGATGGGCCGGGAAAATTCGCTGACCACTTCCCGCGCCAGCACCACCTTGTTCAACGCGGTGTCGCGCAACACGTCCAGGGCATGCGCGACTTTGCTTTCCCAGCAGGCCCGCGGCAGGCTCTGGTCGCGGGTGTGCTGCCGTGCAGCCGTCGAGGGCGCGCCGCTGACGTAGCGATCCATCAGCGTGTTCCACTCATTCAGTACGTGCTCGCAACAGCAACGCGCTGCATCGCTGGGCGCGACGCGCTGTTGGCACACCAGCCAACAGTCTGCACCGTCGCGCACCAGCAATAGCGTCATCAGCCACAGGGACGCATCGCCAAAACCCTGCCAGGCGGGGCTGGCCTTGACCTGATGATCGAATCGAAAGCCGCCGCACACCGAAGGCGCCAGCGGGCCGTGTATCACTGCGCTTTGCAGCCAGTGTCGCCATTGCGCATCGACCGAGGCAAAACGCTGAGGGCCCGCGCTGCTCAGTTCCGCCGCCACCCCCCAGCCGAACAGGCTTTTGTCGTCTTCCGGCGCCCGCCAGAACAGGCACTCGGCGCCAGGTTGGTCGACGCTGCCAAACAGTGCCAGCAAGTCCAGCGGGGCGATCCTCATCGAGTAACTGGCCAACACCGGCTCACCTTGTTCGACGGCACGCCGCTGGGCGTGCTCGAACACCTCGGTCATCCCCTCGGCATGAGCGTGCAACGGTGCAAAGGCCCTCATGCCAGCGTTCTCATCGCGCGCCAGTGCAACACTTGCTGGCCGATGTACCAATGGATGATCTGGGCAAACAGGGTTTCGACGAAGTGCGGGTCCAGCCCGGCCTGCTCGGCCCACTCGCGGCGTTGCGGGAGCATCTGGGCAACGCGTTCGGGCGCGGCGATGCTGCTTTCGGTCGGCTTGAAGCGCGCGGCGGCTTTGACGTAAGCCATGCGTTGGCGCATGAGGTCGATGATCTGGTGGTCCAGTGAATCGATGGCGTGACGGATGTCCTGCAGGCCATCACAGGCGTCGGGGGTTTTCATTGACAGGTTTCCTTCAAGGAGGGCGATGGGGTCGACAGCGTCGCGACGATGGCGTCGATGAGTGCCTGGCGTTGTTCGACCAGGTAAAAATGTCCGCCTTGCCAGCGCTGCAGGTGCAGTGGCTGGAGGCTGGCGGCTTGCCAGGCCACGGCTTCATCAAGCTCGATTTCCGGGTCTTGCTCGGGGTAGAACACCCCGATGCGGCTCTTGAGTGGCCGCGGTTGCGCACAAGTGTAGGTTTCAACGATGCGGTAATCGTTGCGCAAGCCGGGCAGGAACAGTTCGCACAGGGCCGGGTTCTCCAGCAACGCATTGGGGCGCTCGGCCAGGCGCCGCACATCGTCCAGCAAGGCCGCGTCGGGGCCCAGGTGCAACTGCCCGCCGCGTTGGCGCTGCGGCGCGGGGTGGGCGGACACGAACAGGTGGTCGACGGCGATTGCCCGTTGTTCCAGGCGCGTCGCCACTTCATATGCCACCACCGCCCCCAGGCTATGGCCGAACAACACCAGCGGCCGGTCGGCGTAACACGACAACGCGTGCGCGGCACCGTCGGCGAGGCGCTGCATGTCGGTCAGGCACGGCTCGCTGAAACGGTCTTCGCGGCCCGGGTATTGGATGGCCAACAGGTCGATGTCGGCGGGCAGGGCATGGACCCAGTCGCGGAAGAAACTCGCACTGCCCCCGGCATGCGCGAAACACACCCATCGCCAGCGTGGCATGGGCGTGAGTCGATAAGCGCGTACCCAGCGTTCGTCGTGCAGGTTCACGAAGCGACACTCTGCAGCCAGGCCTGGCGCAGGCGCTCGCGCAGGTCTTTGCGGCTGACTTTGCCCACGCCGGTGTGCGGGAAGTGTGCGACGAACTCGATACGGTCCGGCACCTTGAACGCCGCCAGGCCGTGGCCGCGCAGGTAATGCTTGAGTGCGAAGGCCGAGGGCGCCGGGTCACGGGCGACGATAAAGGCACAGGTGGATTCGCCGAGCACCGCATCCGGCATCGCCACCAGTGCGGCGTCGTGTACCTGGGGATGGCCGATCAGCAGGTTTTCCACTTCTTCGGCAGCGACTTTTTCACCGCCGCGGTTGATCTGGTCCTTGTCACGACCTTCGACCACCAGGTAACCGTCGGCGGTGCGCCTGACCCGATCACCGCTGCAATAGAATCCATCGGCGGTGAACGCCCGGGCATTGTGTTCGGGCAGGCGATAGTAGCCGCGAATGGTGTAGGGGCCGCGCACTTGCAGTTCACCCACTTCACCCTCGGGCACCGGTTGGCCCTGTTCATCGACAATGCGTACTTCGTCATCGGCGCTCAGCGGACGGCCCTGGGTATGCAGCAGCAGATCCGGGCGGTCATCCAGGCGGGTAAAACACAACAACCCCTCGGCCATGCCCAGCACTTGTTGCAAGGTGCAGCCCAGCGTCGGCGTGACCCGTTCTGCCGCGCTGCTGAGCAATTTCGCACCGCCCACTTGCAGCACGCGCAGGCTGGACAGGTCGGCCTGGCGCTGGTCCTGGGCGTCCAGCCAGAGCATCGCCAGCGGCGGCACCAAGGCGGTGACGGTGACACGCTGCTCGCTGATCAGCGCAAAGCAGGACTCCGGGTCCGAGCGGCGCGTACACACCACGCGCCCACCGGCCAGCAGGGTGCCGATCACACCCGGGCAACACAGGGTGAAGTTATGCGCCATGGGCAACGCGGTGAGGTAAACGGTGCGCGCATCCAGCTCGCAGACTTCGCTGCTGGCGCGCACGTTATAGAGGTATTCGGCGTGCCGCCTCGGGATCAACTTTGGCGTGCCGGTGGTGCCTCCCGACAGCTGGAAACACGCCACGGCGTCGGCGCGACCGGCGTCCCGTTCCAGCGGCGCGCTGTTGTAAAGCTCACTCAACGCGGTGAACTCCTGCGCATCGCCGTCGATCACCACGTGGCGCAACAGCGGGTTGGCAGCGGCCAGTCGGCGCGCCATCGAGCGGCAATCAAAGCCCTCCAATTGAGCGCAGCCGATGTAGGCCGAGGCCTGGGCAAACCCACAAAAGCCGCCGATCTCATGTTGACGGTGGGCGGGCAGGGCGAGGATCGGCCGGGCGCCCAGGCGGAACAACGCAAAGCACACTTCGATAAACGCAGTGCCGTTGGGCAAGTGCACCACCACATTGTCGCCCTCTGCGATCCCCAGCGCGTGCAAACCGCCAGCCAGGCGCCGGCAGCGGTCTGCCAGGCTGCGGTAATTGAGGTGCAAGGGGCCGTCGGTTATCGCGATGGCCGATGGGGTGCGCGCGGCGACCGTATCGAGGGCCTGAGCGAAGGTCTGGTCTTGCCAGTAACCGGCCTGGCGGTAGCGTTCGGCGAACGCGGCAGGCCAGTCGGGCGCGTCGCCAACGCTGTCTGAATCGGGTGCGCAGGTGTGCAATGACATGGAATCCCCTATTTGTAGAAATAATTGGCTACAAACGTCTAAATGAGATCTATTATCATTGTCCTTCGCCGAGCGCTTCTCAACGCCAAGGCTTTCGGACCTGTGACTTTTTCATTAGATGAAATACACAGCGGCTATAAACAGGGAGGTTTACGGTTTAAAAGCCTCCTCCTCATTCAGGTCAGGCCCCGCGTAATGGCCTCAGGATCAAGGGAAAACCCAATGACTATTACGATCATCGCCCCCAGTCGACAAGAGACGCAGGCCGAACCCAAGGGCAACCAACCCGGAACGGTCTACCTGGACCCGCACATGACCCTGGTCACCGGCACGTTGTGGTCAGACAGCGAAAACTGGGTCGAGGACCCGCTGGAGCGCGGCCTCAAGTTGATTCTGGTGCAAAGTGGCGAGCTGTCGTGCCGCATCCCCGGGCACAGCGAGCAGTCGATCAAGGGGCCGAGCCTGTGCACCATCGTCAACGACGGCGAGTTCACCTCGTCGCAGATCTACGGCACCACCACGCCACTGCGCTACACCATCGTCCAGCTGGACCTCGAATCCCTCGACCGCCATCTCGGCCTGGCCCCGCGCAAGCTCCTCAGCAGTGGCGGCGGCGACCCGTACATGATGGTGCGCCCGGCTCCGCGCGCGATGCAGGCACTGGCCACGCAAATTGCGACGTGCCCGATGCAGGGCCCGAGCCGCTCGTTGTACCTGGGTGGCAAGGCGCTGGAATTGACCGCGTTGAGCGCGCAGTTCCTGCTCGGTGAGCGCGGGCAGCCGGAACATAAGCTGCGCATCACCTCGTCGGATGTGGAGCGTGTACACGCCGCCCGGGACCGTCTGGTGCGCTCGCTGCTCGAACCGCCCAGCCTGAACGCCCTGGCCAGCCACGTGGGCATGAGCCCGCGCAAACTGACGGCGGGGTTTCGCAAAGTGTTCGGTACCAGCGTGTTCGGCTACCTGCACGAACATCGTCTCAACGAAGCCCACCGCATGCTCAGCGACGAGGAAAGCAATGTGTCTACCGTCGCCTATGGCGTGGGATTCAGCCCGGCGCATTTTTCCATCGCCTTTCGCAAACGCTATGGTGTATCGCCCAGCGAAATCCGTTGATCACGGCACGGTGTCTCTGAATCGAATGAAAAGGCCTGTTTATCTAAAGCCCTGAGCGCTTTCTGAAAAACCGCTTGCGATAGAGTTCCAATTGAGAATGGCTTCCATCTTGGTGAGCCAGGGACTTTATCTAGACGGGTCACAGGAAGCTTTTCATGAGCGAGCTGACAACAGCAGACACCACCGCACTGCGCAGATGGCTGATCGAACACCTTGCCCAGTTGCTGGGCGCTACCGTGGAAGAAATCGACAGCCTGGGCGATGAGGAAAACCTCTTGGGCTGCGGGTTGGATTCCATCCGCCTGATGTACTTGCAGGAGCGCCTGCGCAGCCATGGGTTGCGGGTCGACTTCGCCCAACTCAGCGCCGAACCCAGCCTCGCGGCCTGGCTTGGCCTGCTGCATGGCCAGGCGGTGCGACGTGTGGAGGTGGCTGATGTCGCCCCGTTGAGCGCAGCCGACGACAGTTTTGAACTCAGCGCGGTGCAACAGGCGTACTGGCTGGGGCGCGGGCCCGCCGAAGTGCTGGGCAATATCAGTTGCCACGCATGGCTGGAATTCGATTGCCAGGGCATCGATGCGCAACGCCTGGAAGCGGCGGTCAAGTGCGTGCAGGCGCGTCACCCGATGTTGCGTGCCAGTTTCAACGACGGCCGCCAACGCATTCTTGGCGCAACGCAATTGCCGGTTTTCGACCATCAGGATTGGCGCCACCACACTCAAGCGGTTGCGCAAGACGCCTGGCACGCGCTGCGTGAATGGCGATCGCATGAATGCCTGGCCGTGGACGCGGGGCAGGTGTTGCTGGTCGGCCTGGTGCAGTTGCCCGAAGGCCGTGATCGTGTGTGGTTGAGTGTCGACCTGCTGGCGGTTGACGTGGAAAGCCTGCGCCTGTTGATGGCGCAACTGGGCCAGGCCTATCAGGCGCCGGCCGCGCTTGCGCCCGCGCCGGACGTGCAGTTTGCCGACTACCTGGGCCGGCGCCGCCAACGTCGCGCAGAGGCGTATGCGCGAGATCGTGAGTATTGGTGCGAACGCCTTGCGCAGTTGCCGGACGGCCCCGCACTGCCGCTGGCCTGTGCCCCGGAATCGATCCGTGCGCCACGGTTTACCCGCCAGGCTTACGTACTCAGTCACGCAGAAGCCGAACGCCTGCAACGCCAGGCGACGGCCCATGGCCTGACGTTGCCCAGCGTGTTCGCCACAGCGTTCAACGCGGTGTTGGCACGCTGGAGTGAACAGTCGAGCTTCCTGCTCAATGTGCCGTTGTTCGATCGTCACGATGATCAGCAATCCATCGACCAGGTGATTGCCGACTTCAGCACCTTGCTGCTGGTGGCGTGTGAAGACGCGCCGCAGTTGCCGTTTGCCGAAGGCGCCCGACGCTACCAGCGCGATTTGCACGCCACCATCGACCACGCGGCGTTTCCCGCGCTGGAAGTGCTGCGTGAGGCTCGTCGCCAAGGTCATCCGCGTTCCGCGCCGGTGGTGTTTTCCTGCAACCTGAGCGATTCGAGTTTTGTCCCCGCCAGCTTTCGCGAGGTGTTTGGCGACCTGCACGACATGCTCTCGCAAACCCCGCAAGTGTGGCTCGACCACCAACTGTATCGGCTTGAGGACGGTGTGCTGCTGGCCTGGGACAGCGTTGCCGAACTGTTCCCGCAAGGCGTGCCGCAGGCGATGTTCAGCGCCTATGTCGAGCTGGTGCAGCGTCTCGCCGACAGCGACTGGAACCAGCCGCAACCGGTGTTGTTGCCGCTGGCGCAACAGGCGCGCCGCGACCAGCAGAACAGCCTGCCGGCGTTGGCGCCGGGGCGTGGCCTGCTCGAAGACTTTTTTCGCCAAAGTGCCCGACAACCCGACGCACTCGCCCTGATCTGCGGCGCGCAACGCTGGACATATAACGATCTGGCCACCCAAGCCCTGCGTATAGCGGCGGGTTTGCTTGAGGCGGGCATGCGTCAGGGCGAGGCAGTGGAGGTCTGCCTGCCGCGTGGGCCTCGCCAGATCGCCGCGGTATTCGGCGTGCTGGCGGCCGGTGGTTGCTATGTGCCGGTGGACACCGCACAGCCGGTTGCGCGGCGCAGCCTGATCGAATCGGCTGCGGGCATCACCCGAGTGATTGCCGATCAGCCGCCGGGCAACGCGCTGCAATGGCTTGACCCGGCGGTGCTTGAGCAGTCCGCGCCATTGGCCGCGCCGAAAACGCTATCGCCGCGCGCCAGCGCGTATGTGATCTACACCTCGGGCTCTACCGGCATTCCCAAAGGGGTTGAAGTCTGCCATGGCGCCGCAATCAACACGATCGACGCGGTGCAGGCCGAACTGCAGGTCACACCGAATGATTGCCTGCTGGCCGTGTCGGCGCTGGATTTCGACTTGTCGGTGTACGACCTGTTTGGCGTGCTGGGGCAGGGCGCTCGCCTGGTGCTGCTGCAACCTGAAGAAACCCGCGATGCGGCGCGTTGGGCGCAACTGATCGCCGAACACCGCGTGAGCCTGTGGAATTCGGCCCCGGCATTGCTGGAAATGGCCCTGGGCGTCGGCGCCGATGCCTGTGATTACCGAAGCCTGCGGGCGGTGTTGCTGTCGGGCGACTGGATTGCCCTCGACCTCGCCGCACGCCTGCGGCGCCACGCCACCGCGCAGTGCCGCGTGTACGGCCTGGGCGGCGCCACCGAGGCGGGTATCTGGTCGAACCTGCAAAGCATTGATGAGGTCCCCGACCACTGGCCGTCGATTCCCTATGGCAAGCCTTTGGCCGGCCAGGCGTATCGGGTGGTGGACGCCACCGGGCGCGATGTGCCGGACCAGGTGATCGGGCAACTGTTGATCGGTGGCGCAAGCCTGGCGCGGGGGTATCGCAATGACCCGCTGCTGACCGCACAGCGCTTTCGCAGTGATGAGCACGGGCGTTGGTACCACACCGGCGACCGCGGGCGCTTCTGGGCCGATGGCACCCTTGAGTTTCTCGGGCGCATGGACCAGCAGGTCAAGCTGCGCGGGCAGCGTATCGAACTGGGGGAAATCGAAGCGGCGCTCACCGCCCACCCACGGGTTGAAAGCGCCTGTGCCGCCGTCTTGAAAGGCAGCCTCGGCGCGGCCGTGGTGATCAGCCCTGAATCTGCATCGGCGCAGGCGTTGCCGGCCGTCTCGATGCTCGACGACACCTTGGCCGCAGAACACCAGGTCACCGCGCAGCTGTTGCGCCACCTGCTGCAAGACCCGCCGCCCAGCGCCCTGCTCGACACGTGGCGCGAGTGGCTGGCCGAGCATGTCGAGTCGCTCAGCCTGCACGACGCGTTGGCGCACTTAGGGTGGCGCGAGGCGGATCTGCACCGCATGGTCGGTGCCTTGCAGGTGCTGTTGCGCACCGAAGACGGCGCCTCGCAAGTGTTGTTCGATCCGTTGCTGGCACCGCAGGCCATGGCGTTGAACCTGCCGGCGGGCCGCCAGGTGTTGGACACCCTGAGCCAGGCGCTCCAACAACACCGCGGCACACCGCTGAAAGTCGCGGTGCTGGATGTGCGCGGCGGGCAGTTGCTGGAGCAATGGCTGAACCATGCGAGTTCGCGCGACGTGCAACTGACCTTGTTCGAGAGCAGCCCCGGCCTGCTGGCGGCCAGCGTGGGCAAGCGCCGGCGCGTGGCAAGCCAACTGCTGGTGGAGGGCGTGCTGCCCGCTGAACACTGGTCACAGTACGACGTGGTGATCAGCTTCGCGGCCTTGCACAGTTATGCTCAGCCCGGCGATGGGCTGAATCTGGCGCAGGCACTGCTCAAGCCGCAAGGCCGCCTGTTGCTGGCCGACCTGCTGCGCGACTCGCCGTTGCGGCTGGTCAGCGCGGCGCTGCTGGATGAGCGCGCACCGGTATTGCCTGACGCTGCCGAACTGGCGCACCTGCTCGGCCAGAGCGGTTTTCGCCACCTGGAATGCCTGTGGCAAAACCCCGCGATGCTGCTGTTGAGTGCGCGTGCGGCGGATGAAACCCTGACCGCTGAAAGCCTCGACCAATGGCTGCAACAACGCTTGCCCCAGGCGATGCGGCCCGAGCATCTGTGGTCCGTACCGCGCCTGACACTGAATGCCAACGGCAAGATCGACCGCGCGCGCCTGCACGCCAGCCTCAGCGCCGCGTTGCAACGCAGGCAACCGGCAAACAACGAAGACGGCGAACTCAGTGCCGAGCTACAGCCCCTGGCAGCGTGCTGGGAGGCCATCCTGGGACGGCCGGTGCGCAGCGCCCAGGCGAGTTTTTTCAGCCTGGGCGGCGACAGCCTGCTGGCGACCCGGCTGCTGGCCAGCGTGCGTGAACAACTGGGCGCCAGCCTGCGCATGAGCGATTTCTACCTGCAGCCGACATTGGCAGGCATGGCCGCGCTGTTGGTGCGCAGCGGCGAAGTGGCTATCGAGGAGGGCGTGTTATGAGCCTGGATGATGTGCTGCACATCTGCCGTGAACGCCAGATCGAACTCTGGGCGACTGACGGCAAGCTGCATTTTCGCGCGCCGCAAGGCGCATTGGACTCAGCCCTGGCGGAGCGTATTCGCGCCCAGCGGCCAGCGCTGCTGGTGCATCTTGCGCCCCAACAATGGCGCGCACAGCCGGAGCAGGCGCTGCAACCCTTCGCCTTGAGCGCGGTACAGGGCGCCTATGTACTGGGACGCAACCCGGCCTTTGACTATGGCGGCAACGCTTGCCACTTGTATGTCGAATACCCGTGGCCGGCGAACGTCGACACCGGACACCTTGAACAGGCCTGGAACGCCGTGGTGCAACGTCACCCGATGCTGCGCGCGGTGGTCGATAACCATCAGCAACGTGTGCAAGCCCAGGTGCCATGGCAACAGCTGCCGGTGCATGACCGCCGCGACGCCACCCCCGAGGCGTTCGAGGCGCACCTGAACAGCGTGCGCAAGCGCCTGGACCATGCCTGCCATGCGCTCGATCAATGGCCGATCCTGCTGCCCGAACTGAGCGTGGGACGCGAGCAGGCAATCCTGCATTGCTCGGTGGATTTCACCTTGTTCGACTACGCCAGCCTGCAACTGCTGCTGGCAGAACTCACCCAGCGCTACTTGGAACCGACGCGCCACTGGCCATTGCTGGAAGCAACCTTTCGCGACTACCTCGAGCACGAACAGCAAGCGCGCGGCAGCACCGCCTGGCACGCCGACAAGGCGTGGTGGCTGGCGCGCCTGGACAGCCTGCCCGGGCGTCCGGACCTGCCGCTGAGCGAGCACGCGGGCTTGGGCTCCACGCGTTTCGCCCACCACCATGGCGTGTTGAGCAGCGGACAATGGAACGCCCTGTGCGCCCTTGCCAGCGCTCAAGGCCTCAGCGCGGCGGGCGTGACGCTGGCCGCGTTTGTCGAGGTGATCGGGCGCTGGAGCCAAAGCCCGGACTTTTGCCTGAACCTCACCGTGCTCAACCGGCCGAACCTGCACCCGCAATTGGACCGGGTCGTGGGGGACTTCACCGCGCTGAGCCTGCTCGCGGTGGACGGCACCGAGGGCGCCAGTTTTGTCCAGCGTGCGCGGCGTATCGGCGCGCAGCTGTTCGATGACCTCGATCACAGCCGCTTCACCGGCGTTGAGGTACTGCGCGAACTGGCCCGTGTGCGAGGGCGTGGCGCCGACCTGATGCCGGTGGTGTTCACCAGTGGCATCGGCAGCGTCGAACGCATGCTCGGCGATGCCGGGCGTGTGTTGCAGCCGCCCAGCTACATGATCAGCCAAACCCCGCAAGTGTGGATCGACTGCCAGGTCAGCGACCAATACGGCGGTTTGCAGATCGGCTGGGATGTCCGCATTGGCGTGTTGCCCGAGGGCATGGCCGCGCAGATGTTCGCAGCCTACGTCGACTTGCTGCAACGTTTGGCCTGCGACCCGCAATTGTGGCAAGCGCGTGGCGATATCGTGCTGCCCGCGCAGCAGGCAAACCCGCCGATCCACGCCAGCGTCCCAGCGCGCAATATCGCCGACGGCTTCGCCCAACAGGCGCGGCGGACTCCGGATGCCCTTGTGATCAGTGACCGCGACGGCCGTTACCGCTATCGCCAGGTCGCCCAGCATGCCGCCGCGGTGCGCAAGGCGCTTGAAGCGCTCGGCGTGCAGCCGGGCGCGCGGGTGGCGGTGATGCTGCCCAAGAGCGCCTGGCAACTGATGGCGGTGCTGGGCATTACCCAGATGGGCGCGGCCTATGTGCCGGTGGACATCCGCCAACCGGCCTTGCGCCGCGAGGCGATCCTGCGCGACGCGGGGATTGCCGCGGTGATTGTCCTGCAAGCCCAGGCATGGCCGGACAGCCTTGAACTTCCGCGCATCGCCATCGATACGCTTGCCGCCGACCCGCATTGGCCACCCCGTGAGCCGCTGGCGGTAGAGGCCGCGGACCTGGCCTACATCATCTACACCTCAGGCTCCACCGGCACGCCCAAAGGCGTAATGCTCAGCCATGGCGCGGTGGTCAACACCCTCGATGACATCAACCAGCGCTACGCGGTGAACGTCGATGACCGCGTGCTGGGCCTGGCAGAGTTGAGTTTCGACTTGTCGGTGTATGACTTCTTCGGCGCCACGGCGGTCGGTGCGCAGGTGGTGCTGCCCGACCCCGAGCGCGGCGCCGATCCTTCGCACTGGGCGCAATTGATGCAGGAACACGGCATCACCTTGTGGAACTCGGTGCCCGCACAAGGGCAGATGCTGGTGGATTACCTGGAGACCGAGCCCGGCGCAATCCCCGGGCCGCGCTGTGTGCTGTGGTCCGGCGACTGGATTCCCACCACGCTGCCGACGCGCTGGTGGCAACGCTGGCCCGAAAGCCAGTTGTTCAGCCTGGGCGGCGCCACCGAAGCGGCGATCTGGTCGGTGGAGCATCCCATTCGTGCCGAAGATACGGCCTTGCCGAGCATCCCCTACGGCCGGGCCCTCAAGCACCAGACCCTGGAAGTGCTCGACGCGCTGGGCCGCCAGTGCCCGGTGGGTGTGCGTGGTGAGATTCATATCGGCGGACTCGGCCTGGCCCTGGGTTATGCCGAAGACCCGCAACGCAGCGCCGAGCGGTTTATCACCCATGCCAGCGGGCGTCGCCTGTACCGCACGGGTGACCAGGGGCGTTACCTGGACGCGGAAGGCTTGATCGAGTTTCTTGGGCGCCAGGATGACCAGGTGAAGATTCGCGGTCACCGCATCGAACTGGCGGAAATCGACGCTGGCTGGCTGGCCCATCCGCAGATCGCCGCGAGTACCACGGTGTTGCTCGGCGAGCGTCACGAACGTTCGCTGTGCAGCTTCGTCACCCTGCACACCAATGCGCCTGCGCCTCACCTGAGCACGCAGCTGGACGAAGTCCTGCGCCAGGCACGCCACACCCTTGAACACGCGGATTTCGGCCCGCGCGCCGCCATCGAAGCGGCACTGGCGGCGCTGGATCGGGCGGCGGATGTGTCGTTGCTGCACTGGTTGGGCGGCAGTGGCTTGCTGATCCCGGGGCAGTCCGTGGCATTCGACTCGCTGTGCCAGGCCTTGCAACTCGACGCCGGTCAGCATCGCCTGTTGCGGCATTGGCTGACGTTGTTGACCGACAGCGGCTACCTGTGTGCGGACAATGACAGTTGGCGCTGCCAGGTCAGCACGGCTGACCTGAGTCAGGACGATGCCTGGGCACAGTTCGCCCGTCTGGCGCCGAGCGGTCTTTGGCCGCTGGAATTGGTCGATTACCTGCGCACCAGCGCGACCCGCCTGGCCGAGCAATTGGACGGGCGCCTGAGCCCGGCAAGCCTGATGTTCCCGCAGGGCTCGGCACATATTGCCGAGGCGATGTACAGCCGTGGCCAGCATGCCCAAGTGCTGCATCGGGCCATGGCCGAGGCGGTTTGCGCGATCGTTGCGCGCCAGAGCCAGCGCCGCTGGCGCATCCTGGAAGTGGGCGCCGGCACCGGTGCCGCCAGTGCGCTGATCATCCCCGCGCTGGCGCCGTTGGTGGCGGACGGGGTGCAGATCGACTATGTGTTTTCCGACGTGTCGAGCTATTTCCTTAACGCTGCGCGCGAACGCTTTGCCGCGTATCCGTGGGTGCGCTTCATGCCGTTCGACATGAACAAACCCGCCTGCGAACAAGGGCTTGCCGCGGGGTCCCTGGACCTGCTGCTCAGCTCCGGCGCATTGAACAACGCCCTGGATACACCGCGCCTGCTCGCCGGGTTACGCCAATTGCTGCAAGCCGATGCCTGGCTGGTGATCCAGGAACTGACCCGCGAACACCGCGAAATCAGCATCAGCCAAAGCCTGATGATGGAGACGCCGCAGGACGTGCGCGCCACCTCCGGGCAGCTGTTTGTGCATACGGACCAGTGGCTGGCGTGGCTGAACAGCGAGGCGGGCGACCAGGCCGAATCGCTGGCGTCGGCCGACAGTGTGCTGCACCTGCTGGGCTACGACCTGTTGGTCGCACGCGTGAAAACCGACCGGCCATTACTGAGCCAGGAGACGTTGCTGGCCTTCATCGCCGAGCGCGTGCCGCGTTATATGGTGCCGGCGCAGGTGCGGATACTCGACCGCTTGCCGGTCACCGCCAATGGCAAGATTGACCGCCGCGCGCTGACCACCCAAGCCGAGCAGCGCCAGCTCGAACCGGCACGCCGTGCGCGCACGGAAGTGGCGGATGAGCTGGTGCAGCGCTTGATCGCGCATTGGGAGCGAGTACTCGATTGCAGTGGGGTGTCGGCGGATCAGGATTTCTTCGGCGCCGGTGGTGACTCGCTGCTGATCGCGCAATTGATCGCCGGCTTGCGCGAGCAAGAGCCATTGGCCCGTGCGCAACCCTTCGACCGCCTGTTGCGCTGGGCTCTCAGCCAGCCGACCCCGGAAGGCCTGGCCCAGCGCTTGCGCAGTGAGTCGAGCAGTGAAGCCCCCGCAGTGGTGCCCTCCACGGACACCCGCCGTGCGCCGTTGGGTGGGCGCGGGCGGGTGGATGCGCTGACGGAACTGGCCGCGGGTGAAGGCACAGCGCGGGTGCTGGTGCATGAAGGACTCGGCACGCTGCTGCCGTATCGCGGGTTGATCGCCGAACTGGCCGGCAGCGGCCCGTTGCTGGGATTGGCGGTGCACGACAGCGGCGATTACCTGAGCCTGCCGCCGGAGCATATCAACGCCACCCTCGGCAAACGCTATGCCCAGGCGCTGTGGGACAGCGGCCGGCGCCGCTTCGACTTGCTGGGCTACTGCTCCGGCGGGCTGGTAACGCTGGAGCTGGCCAAGGCCCTGCTGCAATTGGGCGCCGAGGTGCGGCGGGTGGACATCGTATCGAGCTACCGCATTCCGTACCTGGTGGAGGATGAAGTGCAGATGCTCTACAGCTTCGCCGGCACCCTGGGGCTGGACACCGCTGCACTGGGGTTGCCGGCGGCTGAACAGTTGCTCGACAAACACCTGGGTCTGGACGCCACTGCGCTCAAATCCCGCGTACTGGCGGCGGCCAAGGGCATTGCCGATGAGCAGTTGTATCGGGTGTTCGCTCATTCCGTGCGCGCCAGCCACTACAGCGACGGCGCGCCGTATGTGGGCGCCATCCGCCTGTTTGTGCCGAGTGTCGCCAACCCGTTGATCCCCGATCACCAGGCCGCTCTGCAGGCCTGGTGGCAGGCGGCGTCGTTGGCGCCGCTGACTGTGCAGACCCTGCGCGGCAATCACTTCGAGTGCTTGAACGCCGGGCTGAGTCGTTACTTGCTGGAGGAACGCCCATGACTATGCCTGTGAAAACCCTGGTGGTGGGCTCGCGCTTTGGCCAGTTCTACGCCGTTGGTGTGGCTGCGGCCAAGCACCTGGAACTGGTCGGGGTGCTGGGGCAGGGCAGTCGTCGCTCCCGCGCACTGGCTCGCTATCTCGAAGTGCCGTGTTTCGAGGCCTTGGCCCACGTACCCGCCGACACACAACTGGCCTGCGTGGCGGTGGGCGGCGCAGCAAGGGGCGAACAGGGCCCCGCCTTGGCGCAAGCGCTGATGGAGCGGGGCATTGATGTGCTGATCGAGCACCCGTTGCTGCCCCAGGAACTGCAAGACTTGCTGAGCACGGCGGCGCGCCTGCATCGGCGCTGCCTGCTCAACAGTTTCTACCCGCAGTTGCCGTGCGTGGCGCGGTTCATCGAGCTGGCGCGGCAGCTGCATCGTCAACAGGGCATTCGCCATATCGACGCCGACTGCGCGGTGCAGGTGAGTTACGCGACCCTCGATGTGCTGGCGGCGCTGTTGGAATCGGTAGGCCCATGGTCGGTGGACTGCGTGGCACCGGCGCTGTCGGCCTGGCGGGATATCAGCCTGGTCATGGCGCAAGTGCCGGTGTCGTTGCGCGTGCTCAATGAGTTGGCCGCCAATGATGACGGGCGCATGCAGAGGCTGCAGCGCATCAGCATCGCCACTGACAGCGGCACGTTGCTGTTGGCCTCGCCCCACGGACCGTTGCTGTGGCTGCCGGCCGTGCGTGCGCCGGTGCAAGATGCCGACGGGGTGTTCGACCTGTTTGGGCCGCAGGCCGATGAGCCGCTGCCGTGCGCCGAAGTGTTGGAGGCCGCGGCGGCGGATTGGGCGCAGGTTTACCGCCGCGTCTGGCCGACAGCTGCGGCCAGTGCATTGCAACCGCTGATCACGGGGGTGGGGCTGGCGCGCCTGCAACAGCGCAGCCTGGAAGTGGTGAGGCTATGGCAACAGGTGACGGCGGCGCTCGGGTTCCCGCTGCAGCCGTCGCTGACGTTACCGGCGGCCGGCCTGGCCCAGGCATTGGAGCACGTCCGATGAGCCACTTGAGCGAAATGCTGCGTCCTTTCCGTGCGCGCTTAGGGGCGGCGATCGCGTTGCAGGCCGTCGCCGGGATCTGCTCGCTGCTGCCGCTGATAGCCTTGGCGCAACTGGCGGACAGCTTGCGCCAGGCGCCGCCGCTGGCGTCTTCGGCACTGAACTGGGTGGTGGTGGCGGTGGTGGCGTCAGCGCTGTGGTTGTGCGGCCAGACCCTGGCCTTGCACCTGACCCATCAGGTGGACGCCGACCTGTGTGACCGTCTGCGCGTGCGCCTGGCCGAGCATCTGCAACGCTTGCCCTTGGGCTGGTTTGCACGGCTGGGGCCCGAGGGCGTCACCCGTTACGCCGAGCAGGATGTGCGGGCCTTGCACCAACTGGTGGGCCATGCGCCGACCGACCTGGTCAACCTGCTGTTGATTCCCATGGCCACCCTGGCCTACCTGCTGTGGAGCAACAGTGTCCTGGCGCTCTGGTGCCTGCTGCCGTTGGCATTGGGCGTGTTGGGCTATTGGCGCCTGGGCTCGGCGCATTACCGCGAGGACGTAGCCCAGCGCAATGGCGCAATCCAGCGGTTGTTCAGCGACTACAGCCAGTTCGCCGGCAACCTGGGCCTGGTCCGGCAATTTCCCAGCGCGGGCATTCATCGCCGTGTGCAAGAGGCGGTGCAGCAGTTTGATCAGCGCTTCAGCCATTGGGTGAGCCGCGCCGGTCATCTTGCTGCGCTGATCCAGGTCCTGCTCAGCGCACCGTGGCTGTTGGCCTGGGTGGTACTTGGCACACTATTTATCGGCGTGAGCGAAGTGGGCGCCGTGCAGGTATGCGGCTTTTTGCTGCTGGTGCGCGCCATGGCGGCGCCGGTATTGGCGCTGGGGCACGGCTTTGATGCGCTGAACAACGCGCGCGCAAGTGCCCGACGCCTACAGGAGGTGTTGAGTACACCGCCGTTGATCGAGCCCGACGCGCCGCAATCGCCTCGGGACGCCAGCGTGGAGATGCTCGATGTGAGCTTCTCCCAGGGTGATGTCACGGTACTGAAGGCGATCAACCTGCGCCTGGAGCCGGGCACTACCACCGCGCTGGTGGGGCCGTCCGGCGCGGGAAAAAGCACCTTGGCCGGTTTGATCGCCCGCTTTATGGACGTCGACAGCGGGCATGTGCGCGTGGGCGGGGTGGATGTTCGGCAGATCGCCAGCCGCCAATTGCAGCAGCATCTGGCGCTGGTGTTTCAGCAGGCGGGGGCATTGCGCCTGTCACTGGCGCAAAACATCGCCCTGTATCAGCCGCACGCCAGTGAAAAACAGATTCGCGCCGCGGCCAAGGCGGCCTGCCTGGATGACTGGATCATGGGGTTGCCCAAGGGCTACGCCAGCGTGGTGGACGATGATGTGCGGCTGTCCGGCGGCGAATTGCAGCGCCTGGCGATTGCGCGGGCGCTGCTGTCGCGGGCGCCGATCATGTTGCTCGACGAACCCACCTCCGCCACCGACCCGCAGACCGAGCGCGCCTTGCGTACTGCACTGCGTGACGACGCGGCCGGGCGCACGCGGCTGATCATCGCCCATCGCCTGGAAACCATCGCCCATGCCGAGCAGATCCTGGTGCTCTGCGAAGGGCGCATTGTGCAGCGCGGATGTCATGCACAGTTGTTGGCCGTGGACGGTCTGTACCGCCAGCTGTGGGACGAGCAAATGTCGACGGCCGATCAACTGGAGTTCGTGTCATGAGTGTACTTTCGCCGTTGCGTCATTTGCCCGACCAGGCCCGGCGCGTACTGCGCGGCGCCCTGGGGTGGATGCTACTGGCCGCCGTGCTGGATGGCTTGGCGGGGTTGGCGCTGGTGCCGCTGATACTGGCCTGGTTCGATCAACAGAGTGTGCAGCCAAGTGTGCTGCTGTTGCTGGGGCTGACGTTGTTGCAGGCCTTGGTCAGCTACGTTGCCCAGCGCCGTGGTTATCTGGCGGGAGCCGGGTTGGCGGCCGGCCTGGTCTCGCAACTGGTGCAACAGCTGCCGCGCTTGCCATTGGCGCGTCAGGGCCAGTTGGAAGACTTGGTGCGCGGGCCGGTGTTCAACAGCATGGGCATCCCGGCGCACTTGCTGGCGCCGCTGGTAACGGCGCTGGTGACGCCGACGATGGTGGTGCTGGGGCTGATCTTTATTGAACCGCGTTTGGCGCTGGCGTTGGCCCTGGCTTATCTGCCGTTGTTCGCCCTGCTGCGTTGGGCCGGGCGACGTAGCCTGGCGCTGGAGCAACTGCGCCAGCAAGTCGACCGTCGCGCCGGGCAGCTGTTGCAGACATTCGCGCAGCAACAGGCCTTGATCCGCAGCGCCGGTGATGCCAGCCAGGGCCAGTTGGCGTTGCGTCAGGCCTTGCACGAGCAACACCAGGCCACGCACCGTCTCAACCGCCGCGCGTTGCCCAGCGGGCTTGGCTTTGCGGCGGCGGTGCAGGTGATGTTTTCGCTGGTGTTGGCAGGTGGCGTGCTGGCGGTGGCGGCGGGGCAGTTATCCGGCGCGCTGTTGGTGGCGGTGTTGGTGTTGCTGGTGCGCTTCATCGAACCGCTGTCGCAACTGGCTTACCTGGACCAGGCTTTACGTATGGCGTGGCAGGCGTTGTCTCAAGTGCTCACGGTGTTGGCCATGCCGACGCTGCACAGCCCGCACCCCGGAGAGCAGCCTCAGGATGCGAGTTTGCAAGGGCAAGGCTTGAATATCTGCGGCGAAGGCGGCGAGCAGTTGCTCAAGGATGTGGACATCCATTGCGCGCCGGGAACGTTCACGGCGATTGTCGGTCCGTCGGGCGCGGGTAAAAGTACTCTGCTGGCCTTGCTGGGGCGTGGCATGGACCCGCAGACCGGCGCAGTACGACTCGGCCAGGTGGACATTCGCCAGCTAAGCGAACACACCTTGGCCAACCACCTCACGCAAGTGTTCCAGAACAGCGGGCTGTTTGCCGGCAGCCTGCTGTGGAATGTCAGCATGGCCCGGCCGCAAGCCACGCCTGCGCAACTGCAACACGCCGCCAAGGATGCTGCATTGGATGAGGTGCTCAGCAGCCTGCCGCAAGGTTGGCACAGCGAGGTGGGGCCGGGCGGCGCATTACTCTCGGGCGGCCAGCGGCAACGGGTCGGCCTGGCGCGCGCGCTGCTGTCCCCGGCGCCGATCCTGTTGCTTGACGAACCCACCGCCAGCCTCGATGCGCGCTGCGAAGCACGGGTCAATCGCAGCCTGCAGGCGCTGCATGGCAGGCGCACCGTGGTGTTGGTGTCGCACAACCCGACGTTGGTGCGCGGTGCCGATCAGATCCTGGTGCTGGAAGGCGGCAGCGTCAGTGGCTGCGGCAGTCATGAGCAGTTGCTGGCCACGCACCGCTGGTATGCGCAGTTCGTCGAGCAAAACCTGCCGGGCAGCCATTGAAAAAGTCCCTTAATCGAAAAGTCGCAGCGTTCGTTTAAACGATACTAATGCGAATTATTATCGATAAAGAGGCTGGGCAATGTCACACCGGGGAGCAACAAAGGCGGGGCGGGGTTTCCAACGTAATGGGGCGCAACTTGGGATGGTGCTGGTGCTGGGCCTGAGCCCGTTGGCACAGGCGATTGCGACCGTGCAATTGCCTGACATCAAGGTCGCGGGTGACGACACCTCGGGCGAGGTGACCCCGCCCGGCGTGACCACCATCGGCAAGCTACCGCTCAAACTGCGGGAAACGCCGCAGTCGGTGAGCGTCATCGACCACGAGCGCATTGAGCAGCAAAACCTGTTCAGCCTCGATGAGGTGATGCAGCAGGCCACTGGCGTGACGGTGCAGCCGTTCCAGTTGCTGACCACCGCGTACTACGTGCGTGGCTTCAAGATCAACTCTTTCGAATTGGACGGCGTGCCGGCGATGCTCGGTGAAACCGCCGGTTCGCCTCAGGACATGGCGGTGTATGAGCGCGTCGAAATCCTGCGTGGCTCCAATGGTTTGCTGCACGGCAGCGGTAACCCGGCGGCCACGGTCAACCTGGTGCGCAAGCGCCCACAAAAGGCATTCGCCGCCAGCACCACCCTCAGCGGCGGCACCTGGGACCGTTACCGTGGCGAAGTGGATGTCGGCGGGCCGCTGACCCAGACTGGCAACGTGCGTGGGCGTGTGGTGGCGGCCTACGAGGATCGCGACTACTTCTACGATGTCGGCAAGCAAGACACCCAGTTGCTCTACGGCATCACCGAATTCGACCTGAGCCCCGACACCCTGCTGACCCTGGGCGCGCAATACCAGACCATCGATTCGGTGACCAACATGGCCGGCGTGCCCATGGCCAAGGACGGGTCGAGCCTGAACCTGTCGCGCTCCACCTATCTGGACGTGGACTGGGACCGCTTCAAGTGGACCACGCGCCGGGTGTTCGGCTCTCTTGAGCAGCAACTGGATCACGACTGGAAAGCCAAGGTCGCCGCCGAATACCAGGATGCCGACTCAAGCCTGCGCTATGCCGGTGCTTTTGGCGCCATTGACCCGCTCACCGGCGATGGCGGTCGCTTGATGGGCGCTGCGTATAAATTCAGCAGCACTCAAAAGAGCGTGGATGCCTCGGTCAATGGGCCGTATTCGTTGTTTGGCCGCAGCCATGAGTTGCTGTTGGGCACCAACTACAGCCACGGCGAAACCGAGCAGCGCACCGCCCAGTTCACCACGCCGCTCAACGTGCCGGTGAATGTCTATCGCTGGGACCCGAGCAGTGTGCCCAAACCCGGGATCGGCGCCTACACATCGCCCGGTTCCACGACGACCACCTCCAAGGGCGTCTACGCGCTGACCCGCTACAAACTGCTCGATCCGCTGACCCTGGTCATCGGCGGCCGGGCCAGTTGGTGGGACCAGAACGCGCCGACCAGCCACTTCACCCCCGGCCGGGAAATAACCCCGTATGGCGGCTTGATCTGGGACTTTGCGCAGAACTGGTCGTGGTACGCCAGCTACGCCGAGGTCTACCAGCCGCAGACCGGGCAAACCTGGAGCGGCGACCTGCTCAAACCGGTGGAGGGCAAGACCTATGAAACCGGGATCAAGGGCGAGTTGGCGGACGGGCGTTTGAATGTGTCGCTGGCGGTGTTCCGTATCGACCTGGAGAACAATCCGCAGGTCGATCCGGACCACCCGGGTGTGGGGCCGACCACCTATTACATCAGCGGCGGCAAGGTGCGCAGCCAGGGCTTCGAGCTGGAGAGCAGCGGTTATATCACCCCCGAATGGAACGTCTCCGCCGGTTATACCTACACCAGCACCGAGTACCTCAAGGACACCAACGCTTCGGGTGAGCGCTATGCCAGCTTCACGCCGCGCCACATGGCGCGGGTGTGGACCCAGTACGAGTTGCCGTGGCAGGACCGCCGCTGGAGCGTCGGTGCCGGCGTGCAGGCGCAAAGTGATTACTCCACCCAATCCGGCGCTGTGACCCTGGAGCAGGGCGGCTATGCCTTACTCAATGCGCGGGTCGCCTACCGCATCGACGAGCATTGGACTGCCGCGGTCAACGGCAACAACCTGGCGGACCGCAAGTACTACCAGAGCCTGTCCAACGTCAATTGGAACAACCGCTATGGCGAACCGCGCAGCCTCAATCTGACCCTGCGAGGTACGTTCTGATGGCCGCGCCGGCCCTCGGTTCCTGGCCGCTGCGCATTTGTCTGGCGCTGGCGGGCAGTGTGCTCAGCAGCCTGCAACTGGCCGTCCTGCTGGCGCGGCATTATCCGTGGGGCGGTGGGCTGGAGCGGCTGTATGCCGGCGTGTTCCTGGGCTTGGGGTTTCTGGTGACGGTGCTGCTGTGGTCGTTGCTGGCGCCGGATCGCAAGCGCGTGGTGTATCGCTCCAGCGTCTGGCTGCTGCTGTTTACGCCCTGGCTGCTTTGGGATGGAGCCTGGCGATGAACCTGATGGGCGCACCGAGGGCATTGGTTCAGCGTGTACACGCCGGGGCAGGCGGGGTGTTTGGGGTACTGCTGTTCGTGATCCTGCTGACGGGGGCGTGGAGCATGGCCCATGAAGACTTGCGCGCCTGGTTTCGCGGCCCGGCGGCGTTGGCTCACGGGCCAGCGCTACCGGTCGCGCAATGGCCGGCTATCGCTCGCGAGCGCGGCCTGGCGCTCGGTGAATTGCGCATTCGTTTGCCGGACAGTAGCCACTCGGTGGTCGAGTTGTGTGCATCGCCCAAGGACTGCACGGTCGCCTTGGACCCCGTCAGCGGCCGTGAGCTGGCGTCAGGCAACGCGGCGGATATCCTGTTCAACCTGCACAAAAGTCTGTTCATCGGTTTTCCCGGCCGGATTTTGATCAGCTTGTTGGGCGTGGTGTTGTTGCTGATGATCTGGGCAGGCAGTGCATTACACAGTGGGCGCCTGCAAGACCTCAAGCGCCTGCGGCGCGACCGTGGGGCACGGGTGTTCGCCCATGACTTGCACAGCCTGATCGGCCGTTGGTGCGGGCCCTGGTTGCTGCTGTTTGGTATCACTGGCGCGTTGTCCGGCCTGGGGGCGCTCGGCACCTTGGGGCTTGCCGCGCAGGCGTTCCCGGGCGCGCCGCAGCAAGCGTTCATGCAGTTGCTGGGGGCGCCGCCGCAGGTCGACCGAACAACGGCTTCGGCGCCGGCGGTCGATCTGGATCAGTTGCTGCGCGAGGACGCCGTCGCCCATCCGGGGTTCTCTGCTCAAAACGTCGCCTTGCACCACTGGGGTGAGCCGGATGCCTGGGTGGAAGTGAGTGGTATCCAACAAGGCCTGCCCAGTACGGCCGTCTTTGAACGGCATGCCTATCGCGCCGCTGACGGCCTCGCCGTCGGCTCCAGCAGCGCCAGCGGGCGCGGTCTGTGGTTGCAGGCGTTTATTGCGGTGCAGCCGCTGCACTTTGCCGACTACCGCTGGGTGCCTGTTGGCGGGTCACTGCTGCGTGCCGTGCATTTCGGCATGGCGTTGGCGGCGGCGGGGTTGGTGCTCAGCGGCTTGTACCTGTGGCTGGAGCGTCGGCGCCTCAAGGCCGGCGGCGGTTGGCAGGTGCTACTGCGCCTGGTGATCGGCGGCGGTGGCGGGTTGCTGGCGGCCACGGCGGTATTGCTCTGCGCGGGGGCGCTGGGCAGTGCCAACCTGGCGTGGTGGTTCTGGGGCGGTTGGCTTGCCAGCCTGCTGCTGGCCTGCCTGATGCCCCCCAGGCGTCAACCGCTGCACCTGCTGCTGGCCGTGATGGGCCTGGGCTTCCTGGCGGCGGCGCTGCTGCACCTGGCCGGCAGCCTGAAACAAGGCAGCGTGCCGCTGTGGCCCATCGATCTTGTGTTGCTGCTGTGCGCGGCCAGTGCCCTGTGGGCATTGCGGCGCCTGATTTCTTTTACGCGTGCGGCACGGGCTGCCGCCGCCAATGTTGCCTGAGGGGAGACTTGTAATGCTGGATCTGTTGAAACATTGGCGCATGGTGCTGACCTTTGCACTGTTGTACCTGTCCCAAGGCATTTGCTTCGGCATCGCCATGGACGCCTTGCCGACCCTGCTGCGTCATGACGGCGCGGCGCTCCACGCCTTGGCCTTCCTGCCGTTGGTGGGGATACCGTGGGTGGTCAAGTTCCTCTGGGCGCCCCAGGTGGATAACCATTGGAGCCCACGCCTGGGACGGCGCCGCAGTTGGATCATTCCCATGCAGATACTGGTGCTGCTGTGCATTGCCTGCCTGGCAAGCATCGGCCTGCGCGTCGAGACGGCAGGCATCGCCGTGGGCCTGCTGATTGTTGCCTCGCTGGCCAGCGCCACCCAGGACATCGCCACCGACGGCATGGCGGCCGAGTACTTTAGCGGCAACATGCTCGCGCGGATTAACGCCATCCAAGTGGGCGGCACCATGGTCGGCTTCTTCGTTGGCGGCGCCGGTACCTTGCTGCTTAGCGGCTACCTGGGGCAAACCAGCGCGTTCAGTCTGCTGGCTTTGGTGCCGTTGTTGAGTCTGGTGTGCGTCGGCTGGCTGCACGTGGCACCGGCCAAGGAAAAACAGCCAGATGTGGCGCATGCCTCATTATGGCGGTTTATCAAGCGGCCGAAGGCGCTGGCGCTGGTGGTACTCGCCTTGTTGTCGGCCATGACGTCAGTGTCGGGTTTTGGCTTGTCAAAGCTGTTCCTGAATGACGCCGGTTGGTCCTTGCAGGCTATCGGCCAACTGGGCATGAGCGGCGGCGTGGTCACCATCGTCCTCGGCTGCGGCGGTGGTGCGTGGTTGATCCGGGTGTTGGGGCTGTGGCCGACGTTCATCCTGGCGGTGGGCATGGCCGGCGCTGCCGCGTTGACCTGGCTGCTGCAAGCCAACGGCATGCTTGCCACGCAAACCGGACTGATCTGGTTGGCCGTGGGCCTGGGCTCGTTTGCGACCGGCGCCACCTCGGTGGTGATCATGACTGCCTCCATGGCCTTCGCCGCGCAAAGCGACCAGGCCGGTACGGACATGACCGCCGTGCAAAGCACGCGTGATCTGGGGGAAATGCTGTCTTCGACCTTGCTGGTGGGGTTGACTGCGCAGGCGGGGTACAGCGGTGGGTTTCTTGCGGGGATGGTGATGGCGATCCTGGCGTCGTTGGTGGCGTTGAATGTGTCACGTCAACGTGTGGGGGAAAGGGCGGCGGGCTGATTGATAGGTTCGGCGATCGTCAAAAGCGCTCAACGGGTCAATCAGTGCGAGCGCTCGTGATCTTCCGACATCAAGCGTGCGGCGCGGAGCCGCAGTGAGTGCGCGCCTGCTGGCGTTATAAAAGGGGTACATACAAGCCTGATATTGTTCCGTAGGATGCTCCCGCCAGGACGCTACTACAAATCAATAGCCCGTCGATCGAGCTGTTAGCGCCCAACGTGCCCATGAGGGGCCTTTTGGGCCCACGTGTTCGCTACCCAGCGCGCTTTGATTGACTCGACGGGACCTCGGCCTAAATGTCTTATCTTGAATCTGGCGATTGTCCGGTGACCTTCAGGCAATCGAAGAAGGTGATACTGGCGACAGTCGTTGGCAATGGCCTGGTGATCTACGACTTCACGGTATACAGCTTTTCTGCCGTGATCATCGGCAAGCTGTTTTTCCCATCGGACAGTTCGTTCGCCTCGTTGCTGATGGCATTGTTGACGTTTGGCATCGGTTTCGCGATGCGCCCGCTGGGCGCAATCGTGATCGGCAACCTCGCCGACCGCAAAGGGCGAAAAGCCGGCTTGAATGTCACCAATCTATTGATGGCAGCCGGTACCGCCTTGATCGCGTTCATGCCGACGCATGCATCGATCGGCGTCACCGCAACGGTGTTGCTGGTGCTCTCGCGGTTGCTGCAAGGGTTCGCGACCGGAGGGGAGATCGGCGTGTCGTCCGTGGTGCTGATGGAGCTGGCGGCGCGCAATCAACGCTGCTATCTGGTCAGTTGGCGTTCTGCCAGCCAGGCGGCCGCGGTTTTGGTGGGGGCAGTTGTCGGTGCCACCACGACCGCATTGCTGACCCCCGAACAGTTGCTGGCCTGGGGCTGGCGTATTCCTTTCGTGCTTGGGCTTTTGATTGCCCCGTTCGGGTGGTTCATTCGGCGCAATATGGTGGAGACAACACGGCGTGGTATCCAGTCGCCGTCGCTGCGTGTCTTGCTGAAAAACCACCGCCCCCAGCTATTGCTGGGGATCTTGATGATGGCAACCCCCACCGCAAGCATCTACCTGATGGTGCTCTACATGCCGACCTATCTGGTCCGCACGTTAGGCCTGTCGCCGAGCATGAGCTTGCTTTCGGCGTGCTTTTCCAGCGCGATGCTGTTCATTGCCGCGCCATTGTTTGCGCGGTTCGCCGACCGGCTGCCGCGACGCAAGCCGACCCAATACGTGACGATGATCCTCAGCATCCTGTTGGTCTATCCGGTGTTCCTGGCCTTGACCCATGGGGTCGGCGAGCTGGCTTCCTTGCTGATCATCGGCATCTATTCGGCTGTCGCGATGGGCAACAACGGCGTCGCTACCGTCATGATCATGGAGGCTTTTCCGGCGCATCACCGGGCCACGGGGATGTCGATGGTCTACAGTTTCGGCGTGACGATCTTCGGGGCGTTCTGCCCGTTTTTTGTGACGTGGTTGATCGGTGTTACCCAGAACGCAATGGCGCCTTCCTGGTATCTGCTGGGCGCGCTATTGGTCAGCCTGTTCGCACTGGTGAAATTTCCAGCGCGCCAGCCGGCTCACTGATCGATTCGGCCAGCGACGTTACGGTGCCCCGGCATAGCGTTGCCCATTCGCTGTGCCGCCATCAGGCGATGGTCCTGCGGCGCCAGGTCATAGCGACGACGAAACGCGCGGGTAAACGCCGATGCGCTGTTAAAGCCCAGGCTGTAGGCGATCTCAATCACCTGGCGGTCCGGATAGCGCACCAGTTCGTCCGCGGCTTCACGCAGGCGGCAGTTGAGGATGTAGCGACCCAACCCTCCTTCATGCTGGAACAGACGGTAGAGCGTGGCGCGAGGCAGCTGCATGGCCATCAGCACGTACTCCGGCGTCAGCCAGGGTTGATACAGGTTGTTCTGCACATAACGCCTGGCTTTATCGAACATCGCACTGCGTGCCGCCGCCCGCACGTGCCCACCCAGCTTGGCCTGTTTCGAGAAGGCCGCGAGCATGAGTTGAACGGCGGTATCGAATGTCGACGCGGCCTCGGCGCTGCTGATAACCGGCAGTTTTCTGGAAAACGCCTCGACGTGCTCGATCATCAATTGGGTCATAGGCGTCGTATTCTCGAAGACACGCCCGTGGATCGACTCGGCATGCGGCAGCGCCGCTTCCACCACCGGGCGCGAGACAAAGAAGGTCAATACGCGGCAACGCCCCCGGCTCATTTTGATCGGCTGGTTCATGTCCATGGCAACGATGCTCGCCCTGGCGGACGCGCCATGTTCCTGGGGGCCGCCTCGAATGGACTCCATTGCGCCTTGGGTGAAGACCTGGAAAACATAGTCCCGGACCTTGTCGGTAGAGATGCGCGCAATCGAACGGTCGAGCAACAAGGCGTCGCTTGAGCAGTCGGTGAAAACGCGATCACCCAATTTGTAGCGGTCAATGCTCGCGTTGAAGGGCGTGGTGGTTGCGTGGGATGTAGGCAGGACGTCGATGACGTGTCCGACCCGATCACGCCAGGCCAGCAGTTGGTTGGCAACCGGCTCGGCGCTGACCTCGAAGTGATCATGGGCGTGCCTGGAGCCGACGTGTTTAGGGGCGCATATGAGTGAGGCTGGTTTGTTCATGGATTCACTACAACCCGGAAAGCCTATGTTCACGCCCCGTGAACAGGCGTTGCATCTTCCCACTGTACGTCCGTGCTGCCTAGCGGCAGCCAGTCAGAATGGGTTGTTGTGCTCCTTATAACCGGTTTCTCCATGAAAGTAATGACAATCCCTCTTGTATCCAACTTGTTGCGCACTTTCTGGCGGCGGCAAGAGCGGGGCAGGGCGCCTGAAAATAATTGAAAAGTTGCAACGCAGGGTCAAGCCATCTGCAAGGCGCTTGATAGATTGACGCGAATTCGAATTTGACAGCGTTTATGTGTTTCCACGCTGTGAACGCGTGCGCTTGTTTCTCAAGCAAAGTGCGCTGGGTATTGGTCTTGTTATTTTCGGCGCGATGATCTGAACGGGTACGTTAAACCGGCGAGTACTTCAGGTGTTCACCCGATGGCCCCGGCGCCTTGGCTGACACATGCTTGTCCGACGCTTCAACGCGCGGGGCTTTGGCTTGGCGGATTACAGCCGCGGTGGGCGGAATATCGGGCCTTGGATCAATCAATGAAGATCGTCACCGCTGCATAAATCAACCCGGCATCGGCGGCGATTTTTTTTTACGCGGCAACGATGTATCAAACAACCTATTGAAGTAAGGAGTAACGGATGAGTTGCCTCGACCGGGAAGTCGGTTCGTTTGCGATCAGTTTGACTCATCCTGCTGGCGTTAATCCTCGGGAAGGGCTGGCTTTTTCCCTCGCGCAAATCGAAGTGGATAAATTGAACAATATCCACGCCGAGTCCGGAGTGGATTGGCAGAAAGTCGCCGATGCCTGTGTAAAAGTGCTGCGAGAAGAGGGCAAGGACTTTAATGCCGCGGTCTGGTTGTTATGTGCCTGGACCACTCTGCAAGGCATTTCCGGCCTGGCGACCGGCGTGCATATAGTGCGCGAAATGCTCGAGTTGTATTGGGAGACCCTGACCCCGCCGCCGGCTCGATTGCGTGCCCGGCGCAACCAGGCCGAGTGGATGCTCGAGTGGCTCGCCGTAAAACTTGAAGCCAACTTCGAAGCGGTGCCCGGAGAACAATTGGCGCAGTTGCTCGAAGACTGGGACGCCATCGATCGCCATTGGCGCGACCGGGACGCCGACGGCCCGAGTTTTTTTGCGTTGCGTCGTCGCCTATCGCAGTTGCCTGTGCAAGCGGGTGTCGAGCCAATAGCGGTGACGGCGGAAGAGGTTCCAGCGGCAGTCGATGCGCCTACAGCGCTCCCGACGCCGGTTGCGCACGCCCCTTCGGCGCCGCTCCCGGCCCTTGTGCCGGCTCCGCCATTGGGCCGTCTTGAGAGCGATGAAGCCATCGAGAACGCGGTCAATAGCGTGTTTGCCTCGCTTGCACCGCTGCTGGGGTTTTGCCTGGAGTCTCGGGCGACCTTGCCGTTGCTGTTTCGCCTCAATCGCCAATTGGCGTGGACGACCCTGGAGCAGGTCCCTCCTGCGCAAGGCTACACGACACGCGTGCCGCCGCCTTCGGACGCGGAACTCGAAAGTTTCAGCCGCTTGCAGAGCGTTGGCGAGCCGCTGGACATCGTGCGTTTTTGCGAAGGTCGGTTGCCGAGTTATCCGTGCTGGCTGGACCTCAATCGGGCCAGTCATGCCGCGCTCTTGAGGCTCGGTTCGGCGGCGCAGGCCGGTGCTGCCAGCCTGGCCCTGGAAACCCGTCATTTTCTGGCGCGCCTGCCGGCGCTGGTCGAGCTGACATTCGCCGACGGCCAGCCGTTTGCCGACGGCGCGACCCGCAGTTGGCTCGAAGGTTTGGCACCGGCGGCCGGCAGCGGCGCCACGGATGGGCTGCAAACGCTGATCGATGAAGTCGCGCGTGATGCCGCCGAAGGCCGTTTGAACGAAGCGTTGGCGCGTTTGCAGAGCGCCGTGCGAGAAGCCGGCAGCGGCCGCGAGCGGTTTCGCCTGCGCGCTGCCCAATGCCATCTGCTACAGCGTTTCGACCCGCGCGCGCAGTTGGGTGTTGCCTTGGATGTGTTGCTCCAGGAAGCGACGGAGCAGGGCCTCGATCGTTGGGAACCGGAGCTGGTCCGGCCGTTGTTGGAGTTGGCACTGACGCATGACGACGGCGGTTCGAGAGCGCTGTGGGCGCAACAGTTGGCTGCAATGGATTTGCCGGCGTTCTGGCGTTTGGCCAGCCCGCCGGCAAGTTGAATGGGCAACAGGCAATACCTGGCAGGCGTGTGCATATCCATGCCATGAGTTTTCTAACGGCTGCGTTGAGCGAGTCCGGTAAACAGGAGTGAGATTTAATGGCTAGTGAAGGTTCGGTCGCGCCTAAAGAGCGCGTCAATATTGTTTACAGCTCTGACACCGGCGGCGCGCAGGAACAGGTCGAGCTGCCGCTCAAGCAACTGGTGATCGGCGACTTCACCTTGCGTGAAGACGACACGCCGGTTGAAGACCTCAAACCGATCCGCGTCGACAAAGACAACTTCACCGATGTGCTCAAGGGCCAGAACCTGAGCCTGCAGTTGGCGGTTCCCAATCATCTGGCGGAAAACGCGCCGGAGGACGAGCAGATCCCGGTCTCGCTGACCTTCCAGTCCATTCGCGATTTTGAGCCGGATGCCATCGTGGCCCAGGTTCCCGAGTTGCAGCAACTGATCGCCCTGCGGGATTCGCTCAAGGCCTTGAAAGGGCCGATGGGTAACTTGCCGGAGTTTCGCAAGCAGCTGCAGGCCCTGATGAACGATGACGGGGCCCGCGAGCGTTTGCTCTCGGAACTTGGCGTAAAGGACAAGGAATAACCCATGAGCGAAGAAAAGAGTCAGGCAGCGAGCACGACCGGCCAGGCGGTCGAGTCGGTTTCCCTGTTGGATCAGTTGGTGGAAGCGACGCGCGTCAAGCCGGGCGACGAGGCGTATGCCGTCACCCGTCAGGGCCTCGAAGCGTTTGTCACCGAACTGCTCGAGCCGGCCCGGCAGGCCGAGAAGGTCAGCGCCGGGTTGATCGACGACATGATCGCCACGCTGGATGCCAAGCTGTGCCGGCAGGTCGACGCGATCATTCACCACCAGCAGTTCCAGAAGCTGGAGTCGTCCTGGCGCTCGCTGAAGTTTCTGGTCGACCGCACGGATTTTCGCGAGAACAACAAGCTGGAAATCCTCAGCGTGTCCAAAGAGAAGCTGCTCGAAGATTTCGAGGATGCGCCGGAGATCACCCGTTCGGGTCTGTACAAGGCGGTGTACACCGCCGAGTTCGGCCAGTTCGGCGGCCAGCCGTTCGGCTCGATCATCGGTAACTACGAGTTCAACCCCGGCCCGCAGGACATGAAGTTGCTGCAGTCGGTCGCCGCGATTTCGGCGATGTCCCACACGCCCTTCATCGCCGCGGCCGGCCCGCAGTTCTTCGGCATCGACAGCTTTGCCGACCTGCCCAATCTCAAGGATCTGCAAGCCGTCTTCGAGGGGCCGCAGTTCACCAAATGGAATGCCTTTCGTGAAAGCGACGATGCGCGTTTCGTTGGCCTGACATTGCCGCACTTCCTGCTGCGCACGCCCTATGGCGAAGACACGGTCCCTGCCAAGACGTTCCGCTACAACGAGAACGTCGGTGGCGGCAACCAGGACTTCCTGTGGGGCAACGCTGCGTTTGCCTTTGCCAGTCGCCTGTCCGACAGCTTTGCCCAGTACCGCTGGTGCGCCAACGTCATTGGCCCACAGGGCGGCGGCACCGTCGGTGATTTGCCGATCTACAACTACGAGGCCATGGGCGAAACCCAGACCAAGATCCCGACCGAAGTGCTGATTTCCGAGCGCCGCGAGTTCGAGCTGGCCGAGCAGGGGTTTATCGCGCTGACCATGCGCAAGAACACCGATAACGCGGCGTTCTTTTCCGCCAACTCGTGCCAGAAGCCCAAGTTCTTCGGCAATGACAAAGAAGGCAAGGAAGCCGAGCTGAACTACAAGCTGGGCACCCAACTGCCGTACATCTTTGTGGTCAGCCGCCTGGCCCATTACATCAAGGTCATCCAGCGCGAAAACATCGGCACCTGGAAAGAGCGTGGCGACCTGGAGTCGGAACTCAACACCTGGATTCGCCAGTACGTGGCCGACATGGATAACCCCGCCGCCGGTGTGCGCAGCCGTCGCCCACTGCGTCAGGCGGAGATTACCGTCAGCGACGTCGAAGGCGATCCAGGCTGGTACCGCGTCGGTTTGAAAGTCCGTCCGCACTTCAAGTACATGGGCGCGTCTTTCACGCTGTCGCTGGTGGGCAAGCTCGACAAGAGCTGATCGGTAGCGCGAATGGGCAACGCCGCCGTTGCCCATTCAGGTGTTCACCCGAGGGTCATTGCCTCGGCGTTTCCATAAGATGGATTCAACGCAGCGAGACAGGGCCAGAGGCGCTGATCGATGCCTGAAAACTCACTGATTAAACCCGGAGTACACGTTATGCCAATGCCATGCTACTTGAGTATCGAAGGCCAGAACCAAGGCAAGATCGAAGGTTCCAGCACGGTTACCGGTCATGAAGGAAAGATCCTTGTTCAGGCCGTCGAACACCTGATCGATATTCCCAAGAACCCGCAGACCGGCCTGCCGGCCGGCAAGCGTGTCCACCAGGGCATGACCCTGACCAAGGAAATCGATAAGTCTTCTCCAAAGCTGCTGCAAGCCCTGACCTCCGGCGAGCAACTCAAGTCGGTAGTCCTGGAGTTCTATCGGATCTCGCCTAAAGGCACCGAAGAAAAGTACTACACCATCACCCTGAGCAATGCCGTGCTCGTTTCGGCCCGCACCTGGGTGCCGAACGTGTTGAGCCCTGAGTTCAAGCAAATGGGCCATATGGAAGACATCGGCATCACCTACGAAAAAATCGTCTGGACCTGGGTGCCGGACGGTATCGAAGCCGAAGACTCGTGGTTGGCGCCAAAAGCGTAAGCCCGGCTCGACGGTTCAATGCCGCCCTGGTCCAGGGCGGTGTTCTTGTTATTGCAGAAGGTACACCGCGTTGAGAGAAAAGCGATTGCTGGAGCGCATCACAAGCCTGCAGGCCGAAACCGGTCGCACGCACCTGACCCAGGCTGAAGTGTTGACGCAGTCGATCGTCCAGCATCTGCAACGCATTTTGAATACCCGGCGCGGCAGCGTGCCGATTGACGCCGAGTTTGGCGTACCCGACTTCACCAATCTGGCCGGTTCGTTTGCGACCGGCGAGACCACGCAAATAATCGAGAACATGACGCGCATGATCGCCCGCTACGAGCCTCGCTTGAAATCGCCGCGCATCCTGGTCGCCGAAGGTGCCCAGGAAGTGTTGTCGCTGAGTTTCAGTCTTGAGGGCGTGGTGTCGATCGACGATCGGGACATTCCTATTCACCTGGCAACGCGTGTGTCTTCGGACGGTCGCGTGTCCCTGGCGATGCACTAAGTCATGCTCAACAGCCATTATCAAAGTGAACTCAACCAACTGCGGCGTCTGGCCGATGAGTTTGCCCGCCGCAACCCGGCCCTGGCGCCGCTGCTGGGGGTGGACTCGGCCAATGACCCGGACGTCGAACGCTTGCTCGAAGGCGTGGCGTTTCTCACCGGGATGGTTCGCCAACGGTTGGACGACGAGTTTCCCGAGTTCATTCAAGAGTTGGCGCAGCTGCTCTATCCCCATTACCTGCAACCGTTGCCCTGCCTGACGCTGCTGCAATTTCAGCCGCGCACGGCATTGCAGGAGGTTACGCGTATCGAGCCCGGCTGCGAAATTGCCTCGGTGCCGGTCGATGGCCAGCGCGTGCGCTTCAGCAGCACCGCGGCGGTCGACCTGGAACCGTTGCAACTGCTCGGCAGCCGCTGGGACGGCGGCGCCGGTGAAGAGCGCAGCCTGGTCCTGGACTTCGCTTTTACCACCGCTGACCCGAATAGCTGGCTGGCCGACAGCCTGCGTTTCTATCTGGGGGATGGCCTGGTCGATGGCTCCAAGTTATTGCGTCTGTTGCAGCTCAACCTGCGCGAGATTCGCATCTCTGCGCAAGAGCAGCCCATGACGGTATTGCCGGCCAGCCATTTGCGTGGCCTGGGATTCGATGCGAGCAACGCCTTGCTGCCGTTTCCCGATACCGCGCACCCGGCCTATCGGTGCCTGCAGGAATACTTCGCGCTGCCCGAGAAATTCCTGTTTATCGAGCTTCGCGGCTTCAAACAGTGGCGAGCCAGAGGCGCAGACGGGCGCTTCAGCGTGCGCCTGATGTTCGAGAACCTGCCGGACTGGACACCGAACCTGTCGGCCAACAGCTTTTTGCTGGGGGTGACGCCGGCGATCAATCTGTTCGCCCAGGATGCACACCCGCTGCGCATCGACCACAAGCAAGTCGACTATCGCATCCAGCCTGCCGACCATGGCCAGCGCATGAGCATGCGGATTCATTCGGTGCTCAAGGTCAGTGCTTATTCCGCCGGAGGCGGGGAGCGGCTGCTGGAACCGTTCAATACCTTCTCGCAGCGCGACACGTATAACCTGCGCATCCGCGCCTCGAGTATCGATGCCCAAGGTTATGACCACTATCTGAGCCTGCCCTACAGCGAAGGCAAAGTGCCGGGCGAGATGACCTTGTCCATCGGCTTGCTCTGCACCAATGGCAAGCTGCCGGAAAGCCTGCGCCTGGGGGATTTGAACCAGCCCACCGACAACACGCCGCCCAGGGTCGAGTTCAAGAGCATCCGTGGCATCACACCGTGCCAGCCGCCCAAGTTCGACGACAAGTTGCTGTGGCGCATGCTCTCGCAGCTCAATGCCAACCACTTCCGCCTGGCCGATCGCGACTACCTGCGCGGGCTGCTCGCGCTGTATCTGCCGAGCGTCGGCGAAGGGGCCCAGGATGCCAACCAGCGGCGCATCGATGCCATCGAAAAAGTCACCGTCAGCCACGAGCGGCGTTTTATTCGCGGGCTGCCGATCGAAGGCAGTGTGGTCCGGGTCGAGTGCCGGGGCGACTATTTCCTCAGCCCCGGCAATTTCTACCTGTTCGGTTGTGTGCTCGATGAATTTTTCGCCGGCTGTACGGCCATCAACAGCTTTACCGCCTTCACGCTGTTCGACAGCGTCAACCACGAGACCTTGAAATGGCCAGCGAAGATCGGGCACCAACGCCTGTTGTGATCGATCCGCTGCTCGATGACGGCGGCGAGTTCGGGTTTTTCCAGGCCTTGCGCCTGTTGCGCCTACGTTTCCCGAGCGAAAAACACTTCGTCGACAACGTGCGGGTCCGGCCGCGGCTGGGGCTCGGGTTTCCGCTGCGGGATATCGAAGGGATCGAGCAGGACGACGACGGTCGTTATCGGATCGAGGCCAACTTCTTCGGGCTGTATGGCGTCACTTCGCCGTTGCCGACGTTTTACACCGAAGACCTGATCGACGAGCAACTGCTGGGCCATTCGGCGGGACGTGACTTTCTCGACATCCTGCATGCCTCGCTCTATCCGTTGCTGTTCCGTGCCTGGGAAAAGCACCGGATCTGGATCGACATTACCGAGCGGCGCGACGTCAAGAGCCTGCGTCAGTTGCAGGCGCTGATCGGCATTGCGGATGCGCGTCCGGAGCAGCGCGATCAATCCACCGATTTGCTGCGGTATGCCGGGTTGTTCAACCAGTACCCGCGCTCGGCCCTGGGGCTGCAGCAGTTGGTCAAGGCGGTACTCAGCGATGTGACGGTGGAAGTCGTGCCGTGTGTCGAGACGCGCCTGCGGATCGACCGCACGGCACGCACTTACCTGGGCATGCAGTGCGGGGTGTTGGGCGAAAACAGCCTGCTCGGTCGTGAAGTCATGGACCGCAGCGGCACCCTGGATATCCGTCTGACGTCACTGAGTACCGAGCGTTTTCACGGGTTATTGCCGGGGCAGGCGCTGTATCAAAAGCTCGAACGCTTGGTGGGATTGTATTTGCAGACACCGCTACGCAGCCGTCTGGTCATGCGTCTTGCGGCAGATAAGCAGCAGTGCGCTTCGCTGGGCGGCGGCTGGCAGCGGCTGGGCCTGGATACCTGGCTCGGTGACGGAGACACACAGGACGACGTTGTATTCATGCTGACGGCCGAACACGGACCAATGCTCGAAGAGAGGGCTCGCTAGATGATTCAGGTAGAACTCAAACCGCTGTTCGCACGGCTCAATGTGTACAGCACCAAGGCCCTGGAGAACGCGGCGGGCCAGACCCTGGCGCGCGCTCACTACGAGATTTCCCTGGAGCACCTGCTGCGCCAGTTGCTGGAAGATCCGGATGCCGATACGACGCGCATTCTCGCGCGCTTCGAGATCGATCCGATGCGCTTGCGTGCGCTGCTGGATGAGGGCCTGGCGCAGTTGAAAAACGGCAACCCGGGACGTCCGGTGTTCGCTGGCCTGCTCACCGAATGGATTCAGGACGCCTGGCTGATTGCCTCGCTGGTGGTCGGCAGCGGGCGGATCCGTGGCGGTTCGCTGCTGCTGGCGCTGGTATCACGCCTGGGCTACTACAGCGCTGGCACGCGTTACGGCGAACTGCTCAAGCCGATTTCCACCGATGCCCTGACCGCAGAGTTCGCTCAACTGTTGGGCGGTTCCAGCGAAGGTCCGCTGGACAGCCTGCAGACCGGCACGGCCTCTGCTTCGTTGGCCGGCGCCGGCGGCAATACGCCCGCAGCCGAAGACAATATCGCGCGCTTTTGCGAAGACCTGACCGCCAAGGCAGCGGCGGGGCGCATCGACCCGATTTTCGGGCGCGATGATGAGATTCGCCAGATGATCGACATCCTCGCCCGGCGGCGTAAAAACAACCCCATCGCCGTGGGCGAGCCAGGTGTGGGCAAGTCCGCCGTGGTGGAGGGCCTGGCGTTGTTGATCAGCCAGGACGAAGTCCCCGACTTCCTCAAAAACACACGTTTGCTCAGCCTGGATCTCGGTGCGCTGGAAGCGGGCGCCAGCGTCAAGGGCGAGTTCGAAAACCGCCTGCGTGGCGTCATCGAAGAGATCAAGGCCTCCGCCACGCCGGTGATCCTGTTCATCGACGAAGCGCACATGCTGATCGGCGCCGGCGGCGCGGCGGGTGGCTCGGATGCGGCCAACCTGCTCAAACCCGCATTGGCCCGTGGCGAGTTGCGCACCATCGCCGCCACGACCTGGTCGGAGTACAAGAAGTACTTCGAGAAAGACCCGGCCCTGGCGCGTCGTTTCCAACTGGTCAAGCTGGACGAGCCGAGTGTCAAAACCGCAGTGTTGATCCTGCGCGGGCTCAAGGGGCACTACGAAAAAGTTCACGGGGTCAGCGTGCGTGACGACGCCATCGTCGCCGCCGCCGAATTGTCGGATCGCTACATCACCGGGCGCTTGCTGCCGGACAAGGCCGTCGACTTGCTCGACACCGCCAGCGCCCGGGTACGCATCGGCCTGGGCATCAAGCCTGCCGAGTTGGAGCGCATGGAGCGGCAGTTGTCCGGTCTGGCGCGTGAACAGAGCGCGCTGGAGCGCGACCGTGGCAATGGTTTCCCCGTAGAAGACCAGCGCCTGACGGATATCGCCGACGAACAGGCTGAGATTGACGAGCGTCGGGTTGCGCTGGAAGTCCGCTGGCTGGCCGAGCGCGACGCGGCGTTGCGCGTCCTTGAAGCACGCAAGCAACTGACCCTGCAAGCACAGGACCTGCCGGTTCCGGCCGAAGGCGAGGTTGTGCAGGTACTGGCCTCGCTGGAGGAACGTCAGGCCGAGCTGGATCAGGCCCGTGAAACCCTGGCTGCACTGCAAGGCGACGCGCCGTTGCTGTTCACCGAAGTCAGCCCCGATGCGATTGCCCAGGTGGTTTCCGACTGGACCGGCGTGCCGCTGGGCAAAGTGCTGCGCGATGCGGCGGGCGGCGTATTGGCCCTGGCCGACAACCTCAAGACGCGCATTCGCGGTCAGGACACCGCCGTCGAGCAGATCGCGGAAATCCTCAAGGCCGCGCAATCCGGCCTGCGCGATCCGCAACAGCCGTTGGGTGTGTTCCTGCTGGTCGGGCCGTCGGGGGTCGGCAAGACCGAAACCGCTCTGGCTGTGGCCGAACATCTGTTCGGCGGCGAACAGGCGATGATCTCGGTGAACATGAGCGAGTACCAGGAGAAGCACACCGTCAGCCGCTTGGTGGGTTCGCCCGCCGGCTATGTCGGCTTCGGCGAGGGCGGCATGTTGACCGAGGCGGTGCGCAAGCGTCCGTATTCGGTGGTGCTGCTCGATGAAGTGGAAAAAGCCCACCTGGACGTGGTGAACATTTTCTATCAGGTCTTCGACAAGGGCAGCCTGTCCGACGGCGAAGGGCGGCAGATCGATTTCTCCAACACTGTGGTGCTGCTGACCAGCAACCTGGCCACCGAAGAAATCCAGAACCTGTGCGTCGACGGGCGGCCCGACCCGGACACCCTCGCGGAAAAAATCCGCCCGACTCTGTCCCGGCATTTCAAACCGGCGCTGCTGGCGCGCATGACCATCGTGCCGTTCTTCACCCTGGGTGGCGCGCAACTGGCGGGCATCGTGCGCCTCAAGCTGGGCCGGCTCAGCGAGCGTCTGTTGGCTTCGTCGAAAGTCCGTCTGACGTTTGCAGAAGAGGTCGCCGACGCCATCGCCGCGCGCTGCACGGAAGTGGAGAGCGGGGCGCGCAATATCGACTTCATATTGCGTAAGAGCCTGACACCGCGCCTGTCTGACGTCTTGCTCGGGGCGATTGCCGATCAGCGGCCCCTGGCCGGCTTGCATGTGGCGGTGGATGCGCGCGGCGAGTGGGTCATTACCACGCAAGACGTCGATGCGATCAGGTCTTTACCCGAGCGTGAAGCGCTGCTTGAACCCCTAGAGTGACCGCTCGTTTACCGACTGAAGAACAAGGATTGATTGATGGCTCTCAATGATCATGCGCTCTGCACTTTCGCCAGCCTGGCCCCCTCGCTGCTGCTCGAAACATTATGGGTGCAGCAGTGGCAGGGCGAGGAAAAGCTCTCTCAGCCCTATCGCTTCGAGGTTCGGCTGGCCACGATCAATCCATTGTTCGACGACGAAGCGCTGCTGGGCAACCGGGCGGTATTGACCCTGAGCGATGCGTTGGGGCAGCCGCATCCCTATCAGGGCGTGGTCACGGAGGTGGATTATCTCGACGCCGACTCCTTGTATTACTACTACCGCGTGGTGCTGGAACCGCGCTTCGTGCAGTTGCGGCATTTCCGCTTTTCGGAAATCTGGCTGGACAAAAGTCTGCCGGAGCTGATTCGCGACGTGCTCAAGTTGGCCGACCTGACTGTCGAAGGGCCGGGTATGAACGGTTTGCCCGGGGCGGCGTATGACTTCGATATCCGCCTGCCGCTGGCCGATGATCCGCTGACTCAGGCGACGTTTACCTGCCAGTTCGAAGAAACGAGTTTCGCCTTTATTTCACGTCTTCTTGAATATTTCGGCGTGTATTACTTCTTTGAGCAGGGGCCTGACGGCGAGGCGCTGGTGTTCTGTGGCGACCGACTGTACCAGCCGCAACTCCCCAGCCTGCTGACCTATCGCCGCCAAGATTCGGAACTGGATGTAGGCCGGGTCCTGGCGGTGGCGCGGACCTTCGAGCGCAAACTCGTGCGGCAAGCGGCGGGGGTCACGCTCCAGGACTTTTCCGCGAGCAACGCGCAGTTGAAGTTAGAGGTCAATGCTTCGGTGGCAGCTGCCAGCCTTGGCGCAGATGCCTCAACCGCACAACGAGAGGCCGTCTCTGGTTCGTCTGTATTTATCGGCGGGCAAGGGTTGTATGGCGAACACTTCGGTTCGCTCGAACAGGGGCAATGGTTGGCCAATCGCCGCGCCCAGGCCATCGGTTGCCGTCAACGGGAGTTTCATGGCAGCGGTCGAGCCACGGGGTTGCGCGCCGGTTATCCGATGCTGTTAGTCGGCCACCCGCGTCCGCTGTTCAATGCCGGTTATCAGGTAATTGAAGTTCACCACGACGGTTATCAGCCGTTGCCGGGCCTGGGGTCGGAGGGGGAAGGGCCGGGGCAGGGGATCAACACGCGGTTTATCGCCTTGCCCGGCGACGTGCAGTTCCGCGCACCCTGTGTGACACCGCGGCCTTATGTGCAGGGCGTGCTCAGTGCGGTGGTGGATGGTGATGAAGATACCGGTCGGCCGCTGCTCAATGAGCATGGTTGCTACAGGGTGAGTTTCCCGTTCATTCGCGGTGAGAAGAATGCGACGCGTGGTTCGGCCTGGTTGCGTATGGCCACGCTGTCCAGTGGTTCGAGCCACGGCATGAATTTCCCGCTGCTCAAAGGCACGGAAGTGCTGGTTTCGTTCTTGGGCGGCGACCCGGACCGTCCGGTGATCACCGGTAGTGTGCCCAACTCCGAGAATCCCAATGTGGTCACCGGCGAAAACGCGACCCAAAGTGGCTTGAGCACTCCCGGTGGGCATTTGTTTGCGATGGAAGACAGCCCGTCCGGGCCGATGATGAAGATGGGGGCGTCCACCGGTTGTAGTTTTACCTTGGGTGAGGGCGATGTCAGTGGGGCGCATTTGCGCACGGACAAGCATATGCAGCTGGCGTCCAGTTCGTATAAGCATCAGGTGCCAGGTGTTTATTGGCAATCCATAGGGGGAGGGCATGCGCCGGCCCCGGTGGCGGGGACGAGCTCTTCAGAGAGTTTGATGGGTGCCAACTTTAAAGATCGGCTTGCCACTCCCGCAAGTAGCAGCAAGCTTGCCTCCGCGCCAAGCACAACAAATAGCGCATCAGAGAAAAGCGGATTTGATAATTTCAAAGACGCAATAACCAACCCAAAACTGAGCACAAAATTAGACGTTACAACTTCAATGCTTCAATTGAAGGGTGACGTAAATATAGCCAGCGGAAGTCTCTCTCTCTACGGGGTTGGCGTGTCAGTGAAACTTGGATTGGTTTCGCTTTCGGCTGATTACAGTCTGTATAAGAAAAGCGTTGGCAACAGTGCCTGGGAGTATCATAAGGCGAGTATTAAAAATTCAGAATATCTGAAAGGAATGCATATAGTTCGAGCGTCCAACTCAAAGATGGAGTTGAAGAATACAGATATTTACTGCCATGAAAATGTAACTTCATATGAGATCAAGCTGGGTGGGAATAGCATACTTATCAATGCGGCAGGGATTGTCATAAAGTCGGACAAGATTATACATCTTGAAGGCCAGGTGCATGTTACTGGTGATGTTCTTGTGGATGGGGACTTAGAAGTTTGCGGTAACGCCTTTTTTAATAAGTTCATGAGAGTCAGCGGCACTATAGTGGGTGCAACGATCACTTCGGATCAAGTACAGGAATTTCCGTGTTTTGAACTAGCCCCCAGCCCCAGCCTGTTAAGTCTGAAGCTAGCATCACGCCCAAGTCTTGCTGCGGTGAAAGTGGCCGCGGGCGGAGCCAATGCGGTTGTAAACGGCGCCGTTGACCTGCTTGATGGCGCCGCCGATGCGGTCGCGGCAGCGGGCGATGCTGCTGCGCCGCCCGCTGCCGCGCCGTGATACGGAAAAAAAGAGGCGTAAGTTTCCTATTCGGAGAGTCCGATGCAGCTCAAATGTGAACAGGCCAGCCTTTTATTGCTCGCCAATGCCAAACCACTGGACCTTCATTGCGTGGTCGTCACCCTGGGTCTGCTGGTGGACGCTGAAGATCAGGTAATGGCCGCTGGGGAAACTTGGGCCTGGTTAACCGAGCGACTTGGCAAGCAGATGCTTGATCGGGGTTTAAAGAAAAGTCGAGGCACATTTGCCGTACAAGGTAAGGCTTATCCGTTGACCGATGTGCAACGGGGTGGCATGGCGGTGCGGGTGCGTCTGGGAGATATGGAAAAAACATTGCATGTACTCGCGCCGCGGCAATGGCGCAAAGGACCTCTGGGTTGGACGTCCGTTGTGAGCGGTCAACTGGATAACCTGCCGTTGGACTTTGAAAGCGCTTATGGCGGTAATAAGTGGCCAGATAATCCGACAGGCAAAGGCCATTATCCCGAGGTGGACGCCGCGCAAGGAATGCCGTTGGCACAACTGGAAGTGGCGAATGCCACAGTTGTTGACCCCGATGATCGGCCAGCCCTGGCGAGTTTTTTGCCATTGCCAGTACAAAGCGCTGAACGCCGCCAGTATATGGGCACCCTTGACGAGCATTGGACTGCTTATCGCGCCCCATTCTTACCTACGGATACTGATGCGCGCTGGTTCGATGAAGTGGCGCAGGACCAATGCAACGCCGGTTTTTGGCGTGGCGACGAAGCCTGGTCGATCTCAGGCATGCACCCTACCGAGGCCAGGGTCGCCGGGCGATTGCCGGGCCTGCGGCCACGGCTGTTTATTGAGCGTGCGGATAAGCGTGTACCCGTTACCGAAATGTCGATGGACCTGGATACGGTATGGCTGTTCCCTGATGCGCAAAGTGCTCTTCTGCTGTACCGCGTCGAAGTACCGGTACTCGATATAGATGCGCAAGATATCGTCAAATTGGCTATGGCCCTCGAGCGAGCGGGTGATCCCGTGCTGGACGCGCAAGTCTGGATTGAGCGGCTTTGGCCACGCCCTCCCGTCGAGCCGGTCAAGGTTGCGCCTGTCGAACCAACCCCGTTCGACTCCGGGCCGATAATCGCCAGTTTGCAGGCCGTTGCGGATGCGCAATATGCAGCGTTAAGCGCAACTCATGAGCAGTGCATGCAATACGCTCAGATGATGGCGACTCGCATGAACCTGCCTTTCAACCCCACCGATTACCCACCACCAGCGAAAACGGACTTTACGGTTCTGATGCGCGAACCGATGCACCCCCTCAAGCCCTTTGACCCCGAGGCATTGGCGCTGGAAATTGATTCGGAAATCGCCAAGGCTAAGGCCCAAGGCATGGAGTATGCCCAGCAGATGATGACCCGGCTGGGCATAGATGCAGAGCAAGCGTTGGCGCGTGCTAAACAGCCAGCACCGAAGGTCGATATCATGGACATGCTTGAGCGCCTGGAGCTGCCTCCAGACCAGCAGGCGCAAGCCAAGGAAAAACTGACTGCCGCCATAGCAGAGTCTCAAGCCGTGGAAGCTGAGATAGACCGTGTTTTAAGCGCCATGAACAAAGCGCTGGCGGCTGATCGAATCCAATTCGCCTCCATTCTCCCGCTTCCTGAATACTGCAGTCTGACCCGTGAGCGGCTGCTGGCATTGCACGCGGCAGGTAAGACGCTGCAAGACCTCAGTTTGGAGAGCCTTGATCTTTGCGAAATCGATCTGAGCAGCGCTGACCTGAGAAATACCACTTTTATGAGCTGCAAGCTCAATGGCACTCGACTGCAGAACGCCGATCTGAGCCACTGTCAGTTCATCGACTGCGACTTGGGTGCTTCGGATCTGAGCAAGGCGCGCTTGCAGGACGCAATGTTTCATAGGGTTCTATGCCAAGGCGCTTCGTTCTGCGGCACCAGCTTGATCGATATCCGCGCTCAGAACTGTGATTTCTCCGCTGCTGATTTCACCGAAGCCAACCTGCAACAAGCCCAACTCAACGAATGCAGCCTCGACAAGGCTCAACTGAGCAACGCCAATCTAAGCAAACTACGCCTCAATAAATGCGACCTGAGCGGCGCACGACTCACCGACAGCAACCTGCACAAAGCCAAGCTCTACGACTGCACACTGGACGCGACGGACATGCGCCGCGCCAACCTCAGCAAAGCCGATTTCGCCAAGGTGGTGGGCCGCGACCTGGACTTGCGCGAGTGCAACCTGCAGAACCTGCGCCTGGCCGCTCACTGCGTTTTGCCGGGTGTGCGCCTGGACGATGCCGACCTGACCGCTGCCAGTTTTCAAGACGCCGATCTGAATCACGCCAGCCTGCGCGGCGCACGGCTTAACGACGCGCTGCTGAGCGGTTGCGACCTGAGTGATTCCGACGGTGTCGGGCTGGTCGCGCAAGGTGTCTACCTGTCGGGATGTGACTTGAGTCGCGCTGATTGGTCTGGCGCCAACCTGCTTAACGGCCGCTTGCGCAAGGTATGTCTGGAGCAGGCCAACCTCAGTGGCAGCAACTTGCATGGCTTGGCCAGTGACGCTGTGCACGGCAGCGGTGTGCGCCTGGAGCAGGCATTGATGACGCGCTGCCGACTCAAGGAGAGCCTGACTCATGCTTGAGGTATTAAGTGCCGAGCGTCTAAGGGCATTGCTGGCTGATTGGCAGCCCTTGCGCGCGTTGAATCTGGCCGGTGGCGACTATCGCGGTGTCGATTTGAGCAACGCGCGGCTGGAACAAGTGGATGCGCGTGGTGCGCAATTCAATGGCGCCATGCTGACCCAAAGCCACTGGAAAGACTGCCGCCTGGACGGCGCCGATTTTTCCGACAGCACCGCGGACTCGTTGTACATGAACGGGTGTTCATTGCAGGGCGCATTGTTCACGAATGTGCGTTGGAACAAGACCAGCTGGGCGCAATGCCACGGCGAGGATCTGGATCTGTCGGGCGCGCAGCTACAGGCGTTTACACTCGCGGAGTGCCGCGTACCGCGTATCAGGCTGGCAGCCGCCCAGTTGAGCAAATCCCAATGGAACCGCTGCGATCTGACGGGCCTTGATGCCCAGTCGGCGCATTTTGCGAAGGCACGGTTGATCGATTGCCAACTCGATCAGGCGCGCTTCGGTCTGGCGTCGTTGCAGCAGTGTGCCTTCGACGAATCGTCGTTGAGCGGGGCCGATTTTCATGCCGTGCAGGCCGAGGGCGCGTCGTTCTACCGTAGCAAGGGAACCGCGCCGATGTTTGCCGGTGCCCATCTCAAGGGCGCTCTGTTCAATGCCAGCCATTTTGACTCGGTCGATTTCAGTGATGCCGTTCTGGAGATGGCCATCCTGATCGACGCCCAGATGCCAGGCGCGCGCTTTGACCGCGCCCTGTTGCGTTATGCCGACTGCACCGCGTTGCTTGCGCCACGCGCCTCGTTCGCCGCCGCCGACGTGACCGGCATGAATGCCCATGCCGCTGATTTCAACCAGGCCGACTGGCAGCAGAGCAACCCCCAGGCCATCCAGCCCGTAGATACCGAACGCCTCGCCGCCGAGCAATGGCAGCCTGCCTCTTTAGGAAAATCGAGATGAATGAAGCCCCGCAGTACTGCGATGCCGCTGCTCAATTGCGTCATGCACAGGTCAACGCACTGGATGGCGAGCGTTTCGGCGTGGTCAGCAACGATGGCCGCCGCTATTGGCTAAAACCCGCATTCGGTTGCCTGGTGCGTCCGGCAGTGGGGGACAAGGTGTTGGTCAGCCTGGACGCGCAAGGCGGTTACATCCTTAGCGTGCTGGAACGCGCCATCGCTCAACCGGCGCGTATGCATCTGGAGGGTGACCTGCATTTGAGCCTGCCCGCCGGCGCGCTGAGCATTCAGGCCCGCGACGGTGTGAGCCTTGATGCCGGTCTCGCATTACGGGTGTGCGCCGAGCAGGGCAGTGTGCAGATGCAGCGTGCCCATCTGACTGTCGGCACCCTGGCCATGAGTGGCGAGCATCTTCAGAACCACTGGGTCGAGCGCCACGACAGCAGCGTTTATCACCGCGAAAAGGCCGTGCGCCACGAGGCGGATTTTGCTGACAGCCGCCGTCGCGTCGAAGGCCATGAAGAACTTTATTCCGGCTCCTTGCGCCAGCGTGTGCGCGATGACTGGAGCGTGCAGGCCGACACGCTGGACCTGAATGCACAACGTAGCGTTGCCATTGATGGCGACAGCATCAAGCTGGGGTGAGATCGATTATGTATATGCTCAATAACGGCGGTGCGATGGCGCTGTCCACGGTGCCCGATATCTGCAAGACGCCCGTTCCGCCCGCCGGGCCAGTGCCATTGCCTTATCCCAACACTGCCGATACCAGTGCCGCGGACCCGGGTGGGTTGGTGATGGACGTGCTGGTGGACGGCATGCCAGCGATGAATATGTCGAGCAAGGTGTTGATGACCAGTGGCGATGAAGCTGGGGTGGCCGGTGGCGTCACCAGCGGCAAGGTCAAGGGTGAAATGATCTTCATCGATGGCAGCACCAAAGTGATGGTCGCCGGTAAGCCCGCCGTGCGTGTCACCTGCCAGACCATGCACAACGCCAATAACACCATGGGGACGGTTTCGCAGCCGAGCCAGACCGCTGTGCTGGTGATGGCGTGAGCAGCGCGGGGCGTGCGCCCTCCATCAAGTTTTCCATGGGCGGACTGGCCCTGTGCATCCTGCTCGCCGCCTGCAGCAGCCAGGACCTCACCCCCGAGCAAAAGGCCCTCACTGCGCTCAAATGGGACTACACCGAAAACGCCATCGAGCTGAGCTTCACCGCCGATAACGACCTCAATCAGTACGACGGCCAGGCGCATAACCTGTTGGTGGTGGTCACGCAGTTCGATCAGATCAGTGCGTTTTCCGCCTACACCGGCAGTTCCCAGCAACTGAGCAGCCTGCTGCTGATGAACAGTGCGCCGCCTGGGATGATCGGGCTGACGCGGCTGTTTATCGAGCCGGGCCAGACCCGCCAGTTGAGCCTGCCGCGACTGGAGGGCGCGAAGATGGTCGGTATCGCCGCCGGTTACGCGCACCTGGACCCGACGCGCAGCGTCAAGCTCTATCAGATCGGCGTCGACGTGACGTCGACAGGGTTTTTCAGCAAGACCTGGACCGCCACACCGCGCCCCATCGCCATTGACCTGCTCGTCGGGCCCGATGCGCTGTTGCGTGGCAAGGAGAGTCGCCTGGCGTTGCCCAAGCCGGTGCAGCCCCGAGAGGGTGAGGTGCGCCTGCCCGGCGCACAGGACTGAGCTGCTTGCCGTGAGCGTTGCAGTGGCCACGCTTTTTCAATTTTTTGCCTGAAACCGAGCCCTATGAATATCGATCAGTTGTTGTATTGGCACCAGGGCTTGTTCCTCCAGCCTCAGCATTTTCAACAGAACGATGCGCGTATCGAGCATCGTCTGACCCGGACCACAGAGTTGAACCATCCGTACCCGTGGGGTTTGATCTCGCTGAAGATCAACGAGCCCGCGCTGGTTGCCAAACAGTGCCTGCTGGAGCAATTGTCGGTGCGCTTTGCCGAAGGCACGCTGGCCGAATATCCGGGCAATGCGATGCTGGAGTCGCGCACCCTTGACCTCGGCGAATTCAGTGGCGGCCGCACGCTGTTTGTGGGGCTACGCCGCTTGCTGCCGGGGGACGCCAACGCGCAGGTGTTCGAGACGTTGTCTGCCGGGTCCCGGGCGGAAGCGCGCTTTATCGTGGCGGCCGATCCGGAAGTGATCGGTGACCGTCTCGGCGACTCCCCGGAAGCGCGGGTGCGGCCCATGTCCTATGTGTTGCGGCTGTTCTGGGACGATGAGCTGGAGCATCTGAGCGCCTACGAGCTGCTGCCGATTGCACGGCTTGAGCTGGACGGTGATCGCCTCCGGCCGGCCCAACGCTACGTGCCGCCGTCGGTCAATCTGGCGGCATCGCCGATGCTCCTGCAAACCTTGCGCGAAGTCCGCGACGAACTGGTCGGCCGGGCGCGGCAGTTGTCGGTGTACAAGCAGCCGGGGGAGTCGCGGCGGGGCGATCTCGACGCGGCCCAGGTCAACCACCTGATGGCCCTGGCGGTACTGAATCGCTATGGCCCGTTGCTGACGCATTTGCTGGAAACCCCGCAGGTGTCGCCATGGCAGCTTTACGGCACCCTGCGCCAACTTGTTGGTGAGTTGAGTCTGTTTTCCGATGTCTGCGACATGCTCGGCGAAACCCCGGATGGCCGTCTGTTGGTGCCGGCCTACAAGCATGAGGACGCGGGCGCGGCGACGATCGCACTGGTGGCCCTGATCGGCCAGCAGCTCAATGAGATCAGCATCGGCTCAGAGTTGCTGGTCCACCTGCAACTGCAGGACGGGTTTTATCAGGCTCCATTGCCGGACGCGTTTTTCGGCGCGCGGCATCGTTACTATCTGGTGGCGCGCAGTCTGGTCGATCCGGTGTGGCTGGCCGAGTGCCTGCCGTTGGATGGCAAGCTGGGAGCTCTCAGCGTCATGCAAGGCCTGGTCAACCGCGCGTTGCCCGGGGTTGAGTTGATCTATCTGCAGGTTCCGCCCCAGGGCTTGCCGCGGGTGGCCGGCGCGTTGTACTTCCGCCTGGAAACGCTGAGCGAGGGTTGGGAAACGCTGCAGCAGGAGCGTCAGGCGGCGTTCTTCCTGCCCCAGCCGCCGGCTGACCTGAGTATCGACCTGGTGGTGGTTCGCACATGATCAATCCCCGCCTGGCTGACTGCTGGATGTCGAGTTTCGAGGCTGCCAAGCGCGGCTTCGTTGATCCGGCACAGTCCTATGAGACGCTTGCGCCGGCGCTCATCGTGCAGCTCGATGGCGCCGCCAATCGGGCCCGCGAGCTGCACTTTGCCGAAGCCGAAGTGCGCGAGGCGCTGTTCGCGGTGGTCGCCTGGATCGACGAAGCGGCCATGTCCGGCGAATGGCCCGGGGCGGCCGAATGGCGGCGGGCGCCGTTGCAGCGCCACTATTTTTCCACCAGTCGGGCCGGTGTCGAGTTCTTCCAACGCCTGGAGGCTTTGCCCGAGGCGGCGGTCGGTGCCCGCGAGGTCTTCGGCCTGGCCTTGCTCGGCGGTTTCCAGGGGCGTTACGCGACCCGCCCGGGTGGTGAACTGATGCAATACCGTCGGCTTTGCCTGGAGCGGATCATTCTCGATCGGCAGATGGTGCCGCTGGACGCCAACAGCCATCTCTTCGAACAACCCGAGGACCACCTGCCAACGCGCCTGCGTGTGGTGCGCCGGGGCTTGCCCGGTCTTTCGCTGCTGTTGCTGATCGGGGTGCCGTTGATTCTGTTGACCGTGCTTTACATCAGTTTCGATCTCTCGCTGGGTCGACAAGTCAGCCAATTGCTGGAGATGCGCTGATGTTGAAGAAAGCAGGGGTGTTGTTGCTCTGGGTGCTGCTGCTGGCGTGCATCGTGCTATTGCTCTGGGGCCTGGCGCTCTACAAAAGCTGGCCATTGTGGTACGTGCCGCTGATTTGCATCGTTACGCTGTTGGTGGTTTTTTGCCTGCGCGGGGTAGGGCGACGCTGGTACGCCTGGCGCTTGCGTCGCCGGATGAACAGCGAGTTGCCCCAGAGTCGTCGCGATGAAGCGCCGGCGCTTGATCAGGACTGGAACAGCGGCGTGCAGATGTTGCGCCAGTCGCGCCTGAGTCGATTGGGTTCACCGTTGTATGTGCTGCCTTGGTTCCTGACGCTGGGCGAGAGTGGCAGCGGCACCCGGCGGTTGCTGGGCAATAGCGGGCTGACCTCGGCCTTGCGTTCGACCCGCGGTGGAAAGCCGGCGGCCTCGACTGGCACTCTGGATTGGTGGTTCCTTGAGCGTGGCGTGATCATTGACCCCGCCGGCCGCATGGCGGAGGGCAACAGCGACGCCGGCCCGGAATGGCGACGGTTGCTGTACTGGCTGTTGCGTTCGCGGCGCCGCGAACCCCTCAACGGTGTACTGCTGGTGATCGACTGCCAGCGCTTGTTGAGCGACTCCGATGCGCGCCTGGCCGAGCAGGGACACAATCTGCGCCGCCGCCTGGATGATCTGGTGAAGGTCTTTGGTGCCCGTCTGCCGGTGTATTTCATTATTACCGGTGCCGAAGCCTTGCCGGGTTTCACCCAGTGGGCTTGCGCTCTCACGCCGCCACAACGCGAGCAACCGTTTGGCCTGCTCAGCCAACAGCGCACGGGGGCGGCGCAGGTGTTTCTCGAAGAGATGTTCAGCGGGCTTGGCCAGCGTCTGTTCGACCTGCGCATCGAGTTGGGCGTGCGTGGCCTGCCGGATGAAGAGGCTTTCAGCCTGCCGGAGCGCATCGTTGAACTGCGCTCGCGTCTCCAGCATCTGCTGTTACCCGCGTTTGACGCCAACCCCTACAGCGAGTTGCCGCTGCTCTGCGGGCTGTTCCTGACCGCGCAAGGGCAAGAGGCAGACGGCACAAGCGAAGGCTGGTTCAGTCATGAATTGCTGGGCAGGCTTTTGCCTGCGCAACGCCACGCCTATCAACCCATCGATAGCTGGCATCGCTGGCGCAGGCTGTTGGCCCACGCCGCAGTCATCGGCTGGCTGGGGCTGTGTATCGGCTTTGGCGCATTGCTGGTGTATGCCGACCACCACACTCAAGCCGTGCTCACCGACGCGCTGGACGAGCCGCCAGCGGCCGAGGACTTCAACGGTGGGCTGGAGAGCGATCTGGATGCGCTGCGTCGGTTTCGCCAAGCGTTGATCAGCTTATCTGACCAGCAGCAGGGCGGATGGCATGGTTTGCTGCCGTTCTCACGCCATATCGAACAGGTCCAGGAGCACTACCGCTCTGACTACGTGAGGTTGTTCGACAGCGAAATACGCACGCCGGTATTCGATGGTTTCATTTCGCAGAACCTGCGCGGCGCGTTGAACAGCGGCGATCCACGGCTGATTGCCGCGTATGCCGAATTCCTCGTGCGCCGGATCAACCTGCTCGATGCCCGCCTGAATAACCAGTCGATGGATAACTTGCCGCTGCCGGGTTCCGAGGTAGGTTTCCTGAACCTGACCTACGGTTCCAAGGAAGCGACCAGCGCCGGGCAACTGGTCACCCTGGGGAGCAGCTATCGCTCCTATCTGGAGTGGCAAACCGATATGGCGCAGATGCAGGGCCAACGCGCCGCCTTGCTGGGCCAACTGGAGAGCATGGGGCTTGAAGGACGCCCCCTGACGTGGCTGAAAGCCTGGGCGGAACTGCAGGGCAATCTGCAACCGATCCGGCTGACGGAATACTGGAGCGATAGCGATAACCCGGGGTTGAGTCTTTCCGGTGCCTATACGTTGCAAGGGCACAGCGCGATTTTTGCGTTCATGGATGAACTCGGCCTCGCCAGCCGTGACAGCGCGTTGTGGAAGACACAGCGGGTGAAATTCCTCGATCAGTACCAAAGCGATACCCAGGACGCCTGGTATCGGTTTATCCAGGGCAGCCTGCTCAGTGCACAGACACGCTTGAAGACGCGCAGTGACTGGCAATTGGCCCTGAGTGTGGTCGGTACGCCCAATGATCCGTTCCTGAAGCTGTTGCATCGCAGTGCCGAACGGTTTGCCTTGATCCCGCCCGAGCAGCGGGCACCTTGGGCGAGCCGCGCGGTGTCGCTCGATCGTTTGCTTGAACTGGCCAGTAACAACGATCTGCATGCCGAAGCGGGGGCGCTGGGCAGTCTGAAAATCACCAATGCCCTGGGCGGCGATATGCTCAAGGGCGTGGCCAGTGGCGGTTCGATCGAGAGTGGCGTCAACGGCTTGCGCGACGAGTTGACCCAAGCCCGTGCCTTGGCCAGGTTCCAGCAGTTGATGAAAGGTGTGGTGGCCGATCTGCAGAAAAGCGATGCACAAGCGTTCCAGGTGGCCGTGGAGACGTGGGGCTTCGGCGCCGATCCTTCGGTGAAGTCCGCACCGCTCTGGGAAGCCGACAGCGTGCGCAGCGCCTTGATCCAGGCGCTGAAGGGACCGGACCCGCGTGAAGATGCGGTCTGGGCGTTGGCCACCGGCCAGTTGGATTTCTCCTCGCATTACGCCGCCGAAGTGGCGGCCTGCCGCCTGCAAGGCGACTGGAGCGGGCAGTTGCTCAGCTCGATTCAGGGCGTGCAGGACCCGGTCATGCTCAACGAGTTGCTGTACGGCGAGCGCGGTCAACTGCCGGCCTTTATGAGCGGAGCGGTAAAAACCTTCGTGCAACGCGATGTGCTGCGCTACAGCGGACGGGAGGCGCTGGGTGTGCAAATTCCGCTGACCGGTGCGTTCTACGCCTATGTCAGCCGCATGCAGCATGCGCGCAACGATCTGCTCGGTGCCGAGCGACAGAGTCAGGCCCAGCAGGCCACGGAGCAGCAAAGCCGACAGGCACTGGAAGCCGAGCAAAAAGGCCTTGTGGCGCAACGGGCGGAGCTCAAGCAGAGCATCGCCATACTGCAGGCCACCGCGGCGGTGGTGGAATTGTCCGCCGCGCCGTCGCAGGTCAACCTCGGTGCCCGTTCGCTGCCCCAGCAGACGCGCCTGACGCTGCAATGCAGTGGCCGTTCGACGGTACTGGACAACTTCAACTTCCCCACCAGCGCCAGCTTCGTCTGGGCGCCGGGGGCCTGTGCCGATGTCGCCCTGGAGATCAGCTTCGCCAACTTCAAGCTGACCCGGCACTGGACCGGAGACCGCGCGTTCGTGGACTTCCTGCGGCTGTTCAACGGTGGGCAACACACCTTCAGCGCCGACGATTTCCCCGGCCAGCGCAATTTGATGGGCAGTGAGAATCTCATCGGCATCCAACTGACGTACCGCCAGGAAGGCGAACAGGTGTTGCTGGACAAGTACGACCAGGCCGACCAAATGCAGCGCGAGGCCAATCTCATCGATGCACGCTTGAGTGCCACCGCCGAACAGTTGGCAGCGATGGATACCCAGGCCGCCGCGACGAATGTGCGACTGGCTGCCCTCGGTTCACCGGTCGAACAGGGGGTCGCGAGTATTCAACCGCCGACCCAGATTGCCTGGTGCTGGACGCCCCGGCCCGTGGTAACGGGGCTGTCGGCAGGTGAAGGGCTGCGCTTGGATCTTGGCACCTATGGCAACGAGACGCGCTTGAAGAACCTTGAGGAGCAGCTGCGTATCCTCGGCTTGACCAGCCGGCGCGAAGCCACGCAGGCGATAACGGGTGACAAGGTGACGCGGTTGCTGGTGGTGGCGCTGCGTGACGACGCGGCTGCGCAACGGGCGATCCGCGATATTGTGCGCAAAATGGGCGTGGCCGCCACGCTCGACAGTGCCGCCGCCAGTAAGGTCGACCTGTGATGAAGGGGTGGCGCGCGTCATTGGCGCTGCGCATTACCTGTGTGTTGGCGCTGGTGCTGGCGTTGAGTTGGTGCGTAGCCGCCGGGCTTAGCGCCTGGCGTACGTATGAACAGCTGCAAGGCAAGGCGCTGGACGATCTCAGCCAGCGCCTGGCGCTGCTCTCCAGTGTCGACAATGACGATTTTCGCGATGCGGAGGAGGGCGCCAGACGACTCATGTCACGCTGGAACGGCGGCGCGGTAAACGAGTTCGGCAGCAATATTTTCCAGCGCAGCACCCTGCATTGGGTGCTCAACCCGCCCGGGCAGGGCGCCACGGACACTGCCGCCGCCACTGAGCGGTTGGCCCGCGCCGCTTCCGCAGCCGAAGCATTCGGCACGGCCGGCCAGGCGATGACCGTCGATACGTTTTTCTATTTTCCCGACGCGGGGGCGGCTTTTTCCACGCAAGTCGATATTCCTTCGGGCTTCGCCCAGGCCCGGGCGACCCATTTGCGGGCGCTGTTCGAGGGGCTGCCGGCAGATGGGCCCGAGGTTGTGTGGGACGGCCCCTATTACGAGCCGTTGCTGGGCCGCCAGTTGATCAGTGTTGCGATGGTCGCCCGGGATGCATCGGGCAAGCCATTGTTCATGACCGGCTATGAACTGAAGCTGGATGAGCGATTGGCCCGTATCGGGCAGTTGCTCAATGGCTATCCCAGCCTGTTGCTGGATGCACAGGGTCAGCGCATTGCCGACCTTTCCGGCAATACGCTGGAGGCGGTTTCCCACGACAGGCTCAAGCAACTGATCGCGGATTTGCCTGCCGCAGTCGGCTTCCCGCAGATCGGCCGCTTCGACGCCGACACGCCGATGATCGTCGCTCACCTGCCACAACCGGATTGGTATCTGTTGACGCTGTATCCGCAAGCGCAACTGCGCGCCGGCGCGTTGGGCCTGATTCTTGCCGAGGTACCTTTTGCGATTGTCGGCTTTATCCTGCTGGCCCTTGGTTTGCTCTGGGTGTTGCATCGCGAATTGGCGCAGCCGCTGGCCCGTTTTGCGCGGGAAATCGAAGAGACCGCTCGCGGCGACGACCTGTCGCGTCGTTTGCCAGAGGCACGCATCGATGAACTGGGACGCTTCGCCAGGGCGTACAACCGCTTGCTCGATGCATTGCAGGCCGAGCAGGCCGGGCTGGAGCACCTGGTGGAGGTCCGCACCCAGGAACTACAGGGCGCCCGGGATATGGCCAACCAGGCCAACCAACTCAAGGGGCAGTTCCTGGCCAATATGAGTCACGAGATCCGTACCCCGATGAACGCGGTCATCGGCATGAATCACTTGCTGGCGGATACGTTGCTCACGGCGCAACAACAACATTTTGTCACGGCCATCCGTGAGCACTCCGAAGCCTTGCTGGCGCTGATCAGCGACATCCTGGACTTTTCCAAAATCGAATCGGGCAACTTGAATATCGAGCAGGTCGAGTTCGATCTGACCGAAGTGCTGGAAGATGTCACCGAACTGTTGGCGCCGCGCGCAGCGGAAAAGGGCCTGCGCATGATCTGCCATATCGCCACCGATGTACCGGGGCAGGTGATCGGCGATCCGTGGCGACTGCGGCAGATTCTGCTCAATCTGCTGAGTAACGCGGTCAAGTTCACGGCCAGCGGCTCGATTCGCCTGCTGGTCTGGCGGGGGGATGGCGACCTGCTCGGATTTCAGGTGATCGATACCGGCATCGGTATCGCGCCATCCGCACAGCGCTCGGTGTTTGAGGCGTTTTTGCAGGCCGATGCCTCCACCACCCGAAACTACGGCGGTACCGGGTTGGGCTTGTCCATCAGCCAGCGTCTGGCCGGCTTGATGGGCGGCGGTATCGCGTTGCACAGCCAACCGGAAGTGGGTTCGACCTTTGCACTGACCTTGCCCTTGCCGCAGTGTCCGGCGCGCGCGGCCGACGCCCCGAGGTTGTGGGGGCTGCGGACCCTGGTGGTGGATGAGCACGCCGATGAACGCGGGGCATTGATGGAGATGCTCGGCCAGTGGCAGATGCTGTGCCAGGAAGCGGCGTCTGCCGAAGAAGCACTGAGCCTGATGCACGAGCAGGCGCAATTGGGTGTCCGGTTCGACTTGGTATTGGTCAATTGGCGCCTGCCCAGGGTCGATGGTGTCGAGTTCGCCGACCTGTGTCGTGCAGCCCCGGCGTTGGCAACCGCGCGTATCGTGCTGATGGCCTCGCAGGTCGAATCACTGCCGTCCGCCGATGAACTGCGCGCCCATGGCCTGGCTGCGTGCGTTGTCAGGCCACTGCGTCGCCAGCATTTCTATCGCACCTTGTGCGAGGTGCAGAGCGGCGCAACGCCGACGCTCTGCGAAACAGCCTCGCCGCTGCGCAGCCTGGAGCGGCATGACGTCAGCCTGGATGTCCTGGTGGTTGATGACATCGCCACCAATCGCGAGATTACGCAGTTGTTCCTGGAGCGTTTCGGCCATCGCGTCGCTCATGCCCGCGACGGTGTCGAGGCCCTGGAAATACTCGGGCGGAAGATCTTCGATGCGGTCCTGATGGACGGGCAAATGCCGCGAATGGATGGCATGGAGGCGGTTCGTCAATTGCGTTCGGGGCAGCGCCCAGTGCTGGATGAGGATGTTTACGTCATCGCCTTGACCGCCAATGCCATGAGCGGTGACCGGGAACGTTTCATCGAAGCCGGCGCCAATGACTATCTCGCCAAGCCCGTGCTACCGACGCAGCTGTTCGATGCGATCACGCAGGTGATTGCGCGCCAGCAGGCACGCGGGATGGAGTTGCGCAGCGTAGAGCCCACTGCACCGAGACTGGCGCGGACCGTGCCGCCGCTGACGCCTCTCCAGGAACAAGATCCACTCCGCGCACCTCGTCTGCAGCGCTTGTTCATGGCGGACTGCCAGGCCTTGCTGGTTCGGCTCAAGGAGGCGGTCGCGCAGGTCGATCATGCCGAAGCTGCGCGTATCGCCCATAGCCTCAAGGGGAGTGCCGGGCAGTTCGCTGAAGCAGCGTTGGAGGCGTCGGCTGCGCTGATGGAGCGGGCCGCCGCTGACGCGGATACCGCCACGATGGTCGCTGCGCTGTTGCAACTGGAAATGCATGGTCTGACCCTGGCTGCGCGTCAGCCCGGCCTCTCTGAAAAAACTGGAAACCCTGACGATGCCTGAGTGCCGTTTACTGCTGGTGGATGACCACGCGATGATTCGCGAAGGGTTATGTGCGCTGCTGGCCGATGTGCCTGAGCTGAGCGTGGCTGGCGAGGCCGAAGACGGTCAGCAAGCCGTCGCCATGTGCCGTGCCTTGCAACCCGATCTGGTGTTGATGGACCTGAATATGCCGTTGCTCGATGGCGTCTCGGCCCTGACCCTGATCGCCAGGCGCTGGCCGGCCATCCTGATCATCGCCCTGACTTCCACGGTCTCCGAGCATAACGCCGCGCTGGCGCTGGAGGCCGGCGCGGTCGGCTATGTGCTCAAGCGAAGCCGCCGCGAAGATTTGCTCCAGGCGATCGCCCAGGTGCGCGCGGGGAGAATCTATATCGATGCCGGTCTCGATGCGGCTCAAGTCATGGCACTACGCGGCGCTGGGCACACGGCCAGCGGTGTCGGCCTGACCGGGCGAGAACGCCAGGTCTTGAAGCTGGTCGCCGAAGGCGCGCGTAATCGCGACGTTGCCGAGATCTTGTGTATCGGCCTCAAAACCGTAGAGACCCATCGGCTCAACCTGATGAAGAAACTGGACGCACACAACGCTGCCGATATGACCCAGTGGGCTTATCGGCTAGGTCTGCTTGGAGAGGATCAATAACCGGCGTTGTGCTCTTGCTCAGTGGTCGCGGGCCGATGGGGTAGGGTGGGGCAGGCCTGCGAAGGGGCAGGGCGTTGATCACCAGGCCCAGCGTATTGCGCGGAAGGCGGGTGATCGCATTATTCGGTTATGCGCTAGTCTCCTGTCTAATCCTGAACGACACTTTGAAGGTTGCATTGATCAGATGGCGAGTTGCCAATGCAGCTTCAAGACAACCAGTCACCGCGCCAGCGGCACCGAAAGGCGGAATATGAAAATAAACTCGGCGGATTTTAGAGTACGGGAAGGCGACGAGGTCAATCTCCATAAGTGGCCGACCAAGGTGGAACCTTTCTACAAGTCAAAACAGCAATATCGCCAGCTTCTGACAACGCATGTTGCGCAACTGAGCGCGCAGCAGCAGCTGCTTTACGCGTCCAATCGCCATGCCATTCTGCTGATTTTCCAGGCGATGGATGCCGCAGGAAAAGACGGTGCCATCAAGCATGTGATGTCAGGTGTGAATCCGCAAGGTTGCCAGGTATTCAGCTTCAAGCATCCCAGCGCGGCTGAGTTGGAGCACGACTTTCTATGGCGAACCACACGCAACCTACCGGGACGCGGACAGATTGGCATATTCAATCGGTCGTACTACGAGGAGGTACTGATAGCCCGTGTCCATCCGGAAATTCTCCGAAGCGAGGGCCTCCCGGATGCTCTTGAAAACAATAGTACTGTCTGGCGGGAGCGATATCGTTCGATCTCCAATTTGGAGCGCCACCTGTCAGGTAACGGAACGCGCATCATCAAATTTTTTCTCCATCTGTCGAAAGAAGAACAACGAAAACGCTTCCTGGATCGCATCGACAAGCCGGAAAAAAACTGGAAATTCAGTGCTGCGGATATCGAGGAACGCAAGTATTGGAAAGACTATATGCAGGCCTACGAAAAATGCCTTAGTGCAACGAGCACGACTGAGACGCCTTGGTACGTTGTGCCTGCCGATGACAAGAAAAATGCCCGACTGATCGTATCTCAGATATTTTCAGATGTGCTGGATGGGCTGAAAATGTCATATCCCAAGACCAGTGAGGAGCGTCACCAAGAACTGCTGGATATCCGCAAGCAGCTTCTGGAAGAATGAATGAACGGTGCCGCTTTATCAGCATGCATGAGAGGCTGATGGATGCCAGTTCAAAAAACATGCTTTGGGACCTGGTTGAAAATCTGGCAGAACTTGGCAGGCTTAGAATTGAGCAGTGTGGTTTGTCCCGGAGCTGGTCGCTCATCATTCACTTCATGGGGACTCAGCGGACATCTCCATCTCTGGGCTGAGTGTGCCGAGCCAGGCAACCAGGCCCATAATGATCACCGCGACCGAGAACTCTAGAATCATGCTGCGCCGTAAAGCGTTGATCGCGACGGTGTGAGTATCTGCCTGAATGGATCGCTCAAGCAGCGGGCTCAGGTGAAAGCGGTTTACCGCCGCAAATACCAGCATCCCCGCGAACAAGAAGACCTTCAAAGACAGCAGGGCCCCATACGTGCTGGAGGTCAATGTCTCGAATGCTGGCCCGACAACCATCAGATAGTTGACGATCCCGGTGATAGTCAGGGTTGCGACGATAAGCGTCCCCGCTGATTCGAAACCAGTCAGCGTTCGAGCCAGCAACCGTATCTGCAGATCGCCTGTGAGGTTGGTTGAGCGCAATAACAGCGCAAATGCAGCGAGAGCGCCCAACCAACTGCCTGCACCCAGAAGATGGACAATATCGCTGGTGAAGTGCAGGTAGCGTCGACTGCCTTCATCCATGGCACCATGTCCCGTCCAGGCGAGCGTCGCGAGGGCGATGGCCCCACACAATGTGGCCAGCCAGAGGCTCAATGCCGGGCTTCGTCGATTGAGAGTCGCGGCGATGACCGCCAAGGTCAATGAGGCTATTCGAACCATCCAGGTCAACCCGACGTCAGTGTCCATCAACATCATCTGCAGGATGTGGTGATGCAGCTCCATGACGCTGGACACGCCGCTCATCGTCTTGGCCATCTGTAGCATGGCCACCATCGATAGCAGTATGCCGATGAGGGCAGTTCCCACCAGCAACGACCCAAAATTCAACACGGCGCCGTCTGCACGTTCCTTTCCTCTGAGACTGTACAGGCCAAACAGTGCCAGCCCGAAGAGCAGCATCAAGTCGATATAGAGCGCGAAGCGAAGGCTAATGTAGATGGAGTCGTCCATGGATCACTTGACTTTAAAGGTCACGGTACCTGTGATCGGGTGGGTATCGGAAGAAACCGCCCTCCACTCGACCTTGTATGTGCCAGGTGTGAGCGGCGCTGCCGGGGTGATGACCATCATTTTCGGATCGTCGCTACCCGCGACACTCGCTTTGACACCCATGGGGGAGTGGGCGGACATGCCCGGCATTTCGGTCATGATCAGTTTCGCGCCGGAAAACTGGGTGGTGAGCTTTTCCGAGAAACTCAGTTCGATTTTTGCCGGTGCAGCCACGGTGGCGCCATCGACCGGGGTGGAGGACAGTAATTTTGGATGCGCCTGGGCGGCAGTGCTCAACAACAAACCGATGCTGAGTGCAGCGACAGCACCGAGGGCTTTAAACGATGACATGCAAGGCTCCTGACGGCCTGGGCCGTGGGTGGGGTGTTACTGTTAGAATGGATGTATCTTTCGGTCAGGTTTAGAACCACATTCGCACACCGACGACAAAGCGCGTATCGCTCTGGTCTTCGCCTTCTTCGAGGCGGTAATCCGCCGTTTTGCCGTAGGCGCGGTTCCAGGTCACGCCGATGTAAGGTGCGAACTCGCGGCGTACTTCATAGCGCAGTCTCAGGCCGACCTCGGTGTCCGACAGCCCTGAGCCTGTGGCCCGTTGCGGGTCGTTTTTGCCATAGAGGTTGATTTCCGCAGTGGGTTGTAGAATCAAACGGTTGGTCAGCAAAATGTCGTAGTCACCCTTGAGCCGCAGCGCGGTCTGGCCGGCCTCGCCCAGGTAAGCGGTGGCTTGAGTTTCAAAGTCGTAGAGCGCCATGCCTTGCAGTCCCAGCGCCGCCCAGGTCTGCGGTGCACCAGGTTTGAAGTCTTGTCGCACTCCGCTGACCACGTCCCACCAGGGACTGACGGCGTGTCCCCAGAGTGCCTGAAGCTCAGCGCTTTCGGTCACGCCATTGGTTCGCTCGCCTTCGGTACGCAGCCAGAGACGATCCGTGTCGCCGCCAATCCAGCCGTTGGCTTCCCAACGTAATGCACTGCCCTTGTCAGCGTCTTGCCACTCGAGTTGATCGATCAGGAAAAATGAGTTGATGGCGCTGTCGTGCATCTGGTGGCCGGCATGGCTTTCAAACACCGCCGCGCGATCGGCATCGGTGAGCGCCGGAATGGGTGTACGGCTTTGCTGGGGCGCTGCGGGTTTCATACCCTGCATCTGGGAGTGATCCATCTCCTGCATCTGGTTGCCGTCCATACCTTGCATGGGCTCGGTCTGCCCATAAGCAAGCGTCATGACACCCATCCCGAGGATGGCCAGGCCGGCGAGTAGCGGTTTAGCGGTTCTATCGAAGTTCATGTCTGGCTCCTACTCTTGTACACGGACTTCGCGGAACATGCCCATTTCCATGTGGTACATCAGGTGGCAGTGGTACGCCCATCGCCCCAGGGCGTCGGCGGTCACGCGGTAGCTGCGTTTGGTGCCGGGCGGCATGTCGATGGTGTGTTTGCGAACCATAAAATCACCGTTTTCATCCTCCAGGTCACTCCACATGCCATGCAGATGAATGGGATGCATCATCATGGTGTCGTTGACTAGAACCACTCGGATGCGCTCTCCATATTTGAGATGAAGTGGTTCGGCGTCCGCGAATTTGACGCCGTCAAAAGACCACGAGAACTTTTCCATGTGTCCGGTCAGGTGCAGCGTGATGGTGCGGCTGGGTTCCCGGCCATCGGGATCCTGGAAGGTGCTCTTCAGGTCTGAGTAGGTCAGTACCCGGCGACCGTTGTTTCTCAGTCCCATGCCAGGATCGTTGAGTTTCGGTGTGGGGCTCATCGTCTGCATGTCGACCAGCGGGTTGTTCGCTTCCGAGGCCGGGTGGGGCTCCATCGAGTCCATGCTGCTCATGCCCGGCATCGAGTGCCCCGACGTGTCTGCCGAGCCTGGCGTCTGACTGTGATCCATGCTCTGCATCGATCCACCGTCCATGCCCGTCATACCCTGCATGCCGTTGTCCTCGCCGGCCGCCATTTGGCTGTGATCCATACTCTCCATGCCTTGCATCGAGTCCTGGGTCATACCCGTCATATCGCCATGATCCATGCCGGCCATATCCCCCATGCCCATGTCGCTCATCGTGATCAACGGACGTGGATCCAGGGGCGGCACAGGGGCCGAGAGCCCTTCATGTACAGCCAATGTGCCTCTCGCGAAACCGGTGCGATCCATCGACTGGGCGAACAAGGTGTATGCATTTTCAGTGGGTTCGACGATCACATCAAAGGTTTCGGCCACGGCGATGCGGAACTCATCGACGCTCACCGGTTTCACGTACTGCCCGTCTGCGGCGACGACAGTCATTTTCAGCCCAGGAATACGCACGTCAAAGTAGCTCATCGCCGAGCCGTTGATGAACCTCAGGCGCAGCCGTTCGCCGGGCTTGAAAATGCCTGTCCAGTTGCTGTCGGGAGCCTGTCCGTTGAGCAAGTAGGTGTAGGTGGCGCCGCTAACGTCGGCAAGATCGGTGGGGTTCATGTTCATTTCAGCCCACATTTTCCGATCCGCGACGGTGGCAGACCAACCGTTCTTGCTGACGTCATCAATGAAGTCGCCGACGGTGCGCTTGTGCAGGTTGTAGTAACTGGATTGTTTCTTGAGTTTCTTCATGACCCGCGCTGGGTCTTCATCCGTCCAGTCGGACAGCATCACCACATAGTCGCGGTCATAGCTGAAGGGTTCGGGATCCTTTGCATCGATGACCAAAGGGCCGTAGACGCCGACCTGCTCCTGGAACCCGGAATGACTGTGATACCAGTAGGTGCCGTTCTGTTTGACCTTGAACGAATAAACGTACAGGCCGCCCGGTTCGATGCCGTGAAAACTCAGACCCGGTACACCGTCCATGTTCACCGGTAGAATGATGCCGTGCCAATGGATCGAGGTGTTTTCCTTGAGCCGATTCCTGACCCGCAACGTCACCGTATCGCCCTCGCGCCAGCGCAGTATCGGGCCGGGGAGGCTGCCGTTGATGGTCATGGCGGAGCGGGGCGTGCCCGTGAAGTTCACCCCCATTTCACCGATAGTCAGATCGAAATGAGTGCCCGCGAGCACATTCGGCTGCCCCTGACTGGTAATTGCCCACACCGGGCTGCGCCACAGCCCAAAGCCTGCGAGTACCCCGCCTGCCGCCAAGGCTTTCACGAAAGTGCGTCTTGATGTTCTGGAATGCATCGAGGGGTATCCAGTCAGTCGGAGTCCAGGCAGATACGAAAGCGCTGCCACAGTAGGGCCATGGCTCGCTTCAGAGAGTCGGTGCCAGCCGCCATTTTGCGAGCAAGATGTCACATCATCAGCCCGCGCGTGATTACATTTCCGTCAGGTTGGCGGCGGCAATTTGGCTGCGCTGCGATAGGGCAGCATCGATAGAGTTGTCTTGTTGTGATAGGCCGTGTCAGGTTAGCCCTGACGTAGTCATCAATTGCCGTTTAAACATATCGCTTACCGACAGCAGCAACCGCCGCCGTTCCCGCCACAACCCGAGGCGTTCTTACTCGGTACGCTTTCCATTGTCGCCAACTGTGCTGGATAGCCAGCCTCCTGCAGGGCTGAAAGCAGCGCATGGCTGTCCGAATCGCCGCTGACCTTCACCCGGCCAGCTTGTAGATCCACTGCTATGTCACTGACGCCTTCAAGTGGGCGCAGCGCTTCGGTGACGTGTTTGACACATGAGCCACAGCTCATGCCCTGGACTTGCAGTTCAACGGTTTTCATCGGTGACTCCTCATAACAAAATGCATCATGCAAAGGCTGAGGCATTCGGCTTTTCTGCGACGTTGGCTTATCTTCAACCTTGCTGCGATGGCAAGGTCAAGCGGTCGTTATCACTCAATCAATGGAAGCCTGGCGCAGACCATCATGATTTTGTACTCCAAGGGAGTGCTATCGAGTAGTACGGCGGTGTCGCTCTAGCCATGCAGGCCATGGCGACACCGCCGTTGCATTGCCAGCGCCGCAATCCTCGGTGGATAGCGGTCGTCACTTCTTCATTGGCATATCCATCATCGACGACTGCTGATCCATCATTTTCATCATCATCTCCATCATTCCTTTACCCATACCCATACCGTCCTTGGAGCCAGACATTCCCATGCCTGAGCCCATCTCCACGCCCGTACAACCAGCAGCACCTTGCTGCTTACTCATCATGGCCAAGCTGTCCTTCATCGTTTTCATACCCTCTTGCATGGCTGCTTGCCGTTCGGCTGGTGTCTTCGCGGCGGCGGCTTTGTCATGAGCGGCCTGCATTTTCTGCATTTGCTCGCTCATCGCTTTATTCATCACCGACTCGGACGGTGCGCTGGCAGCCGTTGCGCTGGCAGGTGCGTCGACAGGGTGATGCTCATCTTCGGCAGAGGCCATGAAGACGCTGCTGGCCAAAATGGCGGCAAGAACCAGTTTCAATTGTGTTTGCATGGTGAACTCCGGGTATTTAGAGATAAGTAGGAACTACTAAGCCGCGCCGAATCGGCGCAATGAAGCAGAGCGGCCACGGTGTGACCGCCCTGAAAGGCGAATTAATCGTTGAAGCGGACGAATATAAGGCGGGCTGGCGGCCCCGATGGAGCGGGGCGCTTCAGTGCGAGTGCAGCGAAGGTTATTGTTTGAGCGAGGTTAAGCAGCAGCATCGCAGGTAACAGCAAGGCAAGCGCTAAACTGGCGAGATCCACTGTCGGGATCTGCGATGTGGGACTGATCGCCTTTGCTGCATCGGCACAATGCTTAAGGCAGCCGCTGGCATGCAGCGCATGTTCATCCACCTGTTGCAGCGTGGAAGGAGTCTCGTGCGTTGCACTCAGGCTGTGCTGCGGCTGCACCAGGCAGCCGTGAAATACCGTCACGATCACAGCCAACACCCACACCCCTAGGGTGAGTCGCAAAAGATCGCGGTAGTGATGACGGAACCAATACATGACGTGCTCCACGGGCCTGTTAGACCCTATTTGTTTCAGTGTAGACACCCAGGCAGTCGCAGAGTTGACTTCAATCAGGTAAGTGGGTTTTTGGGTGCGCTTGGGCAGCAAGGCTGTTGCTCGGCAAGCAGGTGTTGCTGTGGTCATGATTCCGAGAGTGCAACCTCCCCGAGTCGGTTTATTTCGGCAAAACTAAACTCAGCTTTCTTGGAGGCTGGCCATCCTCGCCGGCGGTTCATCGGCAGGCTGTTTAAATGGGAGCTTGGGTTTGACGGTGATGCCGGCGGCGATCAGAGCGCTGCGTAAGGACTGAGGCGCAGCGAAAGCGAGTCGCGCAACTCGAAACTGCCAATGCATAACAATCGGTAAGTGCCATGAGAAAAAAACCAGAGCATCACCTTCAACTTCGAGTACGCGAGCTTGGGCAGTTGTTTAACTCGATGGATCCGACACCTTTTCTTAACAAGGATCTAGATCGCGAAGCTGAAGCGTTCATTGAGACTTGGGCGGCGGAATTTTCGTCGGACAGCCGGCTTCGTATCACAATCCACCTTGAGCACCTACCAGCAGAGGGCGATCCAAGTGCGATCATGATCGAGGCAATCCACAATTACTTTGATCATAAGGCAGGCCTCACGCGCAGTGAGTTAAAACACCTCCTTCGAGATGGCCGCATCAGCCTGGTGATCGGCATCGCCTTTGTTACCCTTTGCCTGATTGCAGTCGATGTCATTGGTCAACTGGGCACTGGCGCTGTAGTCGGCACAGCGCGCGAAAGCCTGATGATCGTTGGCTGGGTGGCAATGTGGCGACCGCTGCAGATTTTTCTATATGACTGGTGGCCGCTTTTAAGATTGATGCGTGTCTACAAAGCCATCAGCCATGCACATGTTCGAGTGGTGCAAGGTAAATAATTTCTGCCGTAAGCCGAAAGAGGCCGGTATCGGCGATGTATCCTTGAGCATCTAGGCCGCCAATGACTGTAGGGAGGAAAGATTGGGAATGGGATGAATGGCCGCGTCATTGGTGAACCCGCGCTAGAATCTTTGCGTGGTGCATTTACGTTTAGCAGACGTACTGGGTGCTAACCAGTCACCAAAGCTTCAGATACGGAAACGGAGATTCCGTGACAGGGCGACCTAAGGGCGGGTGTGAGGATGGAGCGCCAACAGCGCTGATTTTTCAGCAAACGGGGTTTTGTGGAAAAGCGACTAGGGGTAAGTGGAAATGGACAGCGCGAATCCGCGGCTTCCTAACCTGGCACAGGATTATACAAGTGGGCGATGTCAGATGTTCATAAGCCACTCACGGGCCGGAGATTACTGACTCAAAGTCCTCGAAACGAATGCGGCCGTTCATCGAATGATGTTCATAAACCTGACTTTATTGGCCTCAGTTCAAGGCAAAGAAGTTTCTACGAAGCTCGGGGCGATTCACGCTGACGCAGCTGCCGACACAGCGCGCCAGTGAGACTGGGCAACTGCTGCCGCATCAGTGGGTACCGGTCTGACTTACGCAAGGTGAGTTGGGCGGACGCTAACTCGTTCGAGGCAGAAAAGCAAAGAAAAACGCGACCGAAAGGTCGCGCTTTTTGTTTGTTTAGGCGAAACGGAATACTTACTCGAATGCCCGGAAGCCCTCGTTGCAGTACCACTCACTTTTGAGAAGCGCTTGGTACATGGCGGTATCCCAAGCATTCACATGGACAGCCTTTTTTCCGGCCGCAATGACCCGAAGGTGGTCTTGTACTCCGGCTAAAGCAGAGGCCGACCATACCAAGTCAAGCGTGTCCTTGAGATTGGCGAGTTCGTTACTGGCCTCGATAGAGAACCGTGAGGCCAGCTTGTAGTCTCTGAAATGCGCCAACACCCTAGTCTTATCGATCGGATCCCAATCCTCTGGGGGACTCACGAAAAACTCCAGTACTGGCGGGGCGCCCGTAAGCACCCGCGCGTGTAGCCACTGGTCACCGACCATCCGAGGATGCTCAAAATACGGGTGGAGTGTTTGTTGGTCTTGCGTGGTCGCGGTGGCGGCATTTTTGCCGGTATTGCAGTCCTTGCACGCTGGCACGAGGTTCCAGGGCAGAACAGATAATATCGGGAATCTAGCTTTCGGCAGGTAGTGGTCGAGGGTGCTAGCTTGTCCGAACCCGCAGAACGGGCATTTTTTACGCGGAGCCAGACCGAGCAGGTCGGTGTACACCCTCCTGGCAGGCTTCGTGTCAGCCACCATGTGAGAAGAGTAGGTAGCTTTCAGCTCCTTCTTGGTTACCTGGCCGACCACGATGTCATCGTTATCACAGTCGATAGCTGGGATCGCGAAGAATTGATTGATAAGGCCTTTCTGCTGGTACTCTTCCGCGGCAGCAACCACCTCCGCTGTAATGGCTTGCAAGCGCGCTCTTAGATCCTCGTCAGCAATGCTGTTCACGCAGAGGCTGTAGACCATCTGCGGATCCTGAGCGGGAGCGCCTATTGCTCTCATTGATCAGACTCCCATTGCTTGTCACGCGCGATAGTCATGGATCTCAAAAGTGCCTGGCCTTCGGTGCCAATCTGACCTGCATAGTCAACCTTGATTTGCTCAAACGCAGCACCTGTCCGGACGTCGGCGGCCAGGAGCTCATGGAAGCCTGATTTGCTCACCTCCAGACCAAAGACGTGTCGAGTTAGGACGCCAACGTTCTCTGCAAACGTCTCGGCATCCGGACGGTCGACTGTCGCTGTCTCGCCACTCCTGTTAATAATGGACACACAAGACTTTGGCACTTCCTGCAGGACGACAGGTGAATGGGTAGCAATGATGGCTACAGCATTTCGCGCAGTGAGCAAATCGGACAAGGCCCGGGTGAAAGCAGACAGCAGAGGAGGGTGCAGATGGCTTTCTGGTTCATCAATCAACACCAGCGTTTTCTCGTCAACGGTTTCGACGAGCTGGGTAATGGTCAGCAGAACAATAGCGTGGCCAGAGCTCATTCCTTCGAACATGGTCGTACTACGTCGGACGAACTCGGCCTTGGTTTCTGATCTATCGGCGTCAAAAACCTCAATCAGCTGGAGGAGATTCATTTCCTCAAAATTGAAGTCAGACTCGAGCTTGTGAATTGCCTTGATCCACCGTGCTCTTTTTGCGCTTAGGCTGAGGCAGACTTTGAGGCTATCGGCCAAATCCGTGCAGAGGTGGGGCTTGGTCTTCAACCCCCAAAAATTCTCTCCCTCGGCGGCTAGCACCCTGTGCTTCAGGCCTACATATCGATATCTCATTCCCTGGCTGGGATCATCCTGGTTCGGCGGGGGATCAAATGGATCGAACGCGCTGAATGAAACCGACACCACACCTGCAAAGTCATCATTGGTGAGCGGTCGCCTGAAGCTCCACATGTTCTTGTTGAAAAAGCAGCCTTTGGCGTACACCTCATCACTCGGCGTGACCAAGGAGTCAACCATGCCATTCAATAGGGTTGTTTTACCCACCCCGTTTCGGCCGATCAAGATGTGAACGTTACTGGAGGGTTTGACATCAGGATCGACACTGAACTCGAGAGTCAGCGGTGCGATACCGTCTGATCTTGCCTTTTCATAAAGGAAGTCGTACGGGGTCACTGGGGCGTCCCCGGTGAGGATCCGCTTGAATTGGTGGTCAATCGTTGTTGGGTTCACTGCCCGAAGCAGGGAGGTGCTAAACGCTAACTCTGAAGAGGAAGCCTCCCGACGCTCTTTGGAGAAAGCCACATCCCCTAACGCGTTGAGGATTGCGTGAGCGTCCTCCAGCGAAAACAGCTCAAGTAGTTTTCGATAGTATTCGACGTCCTGCCCCAGGCTGAAGAATTTGGGTTCTAGCGACGTGAATTCATCAGGCATCCCATGTTCTGTCCAGCCTTCAGATTGCCCCTGGTAAGCGATCTTCAGGTCACCAACTCTATGTTCGACCCCACCCCCATCAACGATGATCAGGGCAAATTTGGTTTTGTAGCCGTAGTCGTCCCAGTTATCTACATACAAAATCCCCGAGTTTCTTGCATCCTGCTGGAGCTTCCCTCGGTGTTGAACCTTGATGAATTTCATACTCATGACGTCCTTGCTCTGAGGGCACACGCAGCGTGCTTTTGGTGTGCGATGGCCATTTGACCTCATTCTACCGGATCGATAACGTCTGAGAAACCTGATGGGATTTAGTGGACTGGTGGAAGCAAAAACGCCGTCTGAAAGGGCGGACTATTAGAATTGGCAGCTTTCGGCGGCTGATCTGTTACCTGTGCCGATTCAGCATGGTGTAGTGGTCTAATGAAATCTATGGTCACCCCCATTTTTGCAATGCTGATTAACGGGTGAAGTGGTTGGCTTGCTTAAATCTATCCGGCGTCTGTATGAGGCATGCCCCGCGCCATGATGAGAGTCGCGCCTGGCAATCCTGAAAACCGGAGCGGTTTCTTAAAGCCGTTTCATAAGTCAGGTTCTTCGCCAGGCCGGTGTGCCGTTCACGTCATCCATTTTTCAGCTATCGCAAACCTGAAGGTGCCTCGTGGTACTGCAACAACAGCAGGGTCAGGCCGCCGTGGCGTCTGACCCTGCTTCAAACATTGTATGGTGAGCAGATATTGCCCAGGCAATTCGCGCCAGTTTATTGGCCAGAGCGCACGCCACGACATTGGAGTGTCGTCGCTGAAGCAATGAGCGCACCCAATCAGCCAGTGCCCCTTTTTGACTATCGAGCCTTTGCATATAAACCCTGGCGCACTGTACCAACAGACATCTGAGGCTCTTGTCTCCTCGCTTGCTGATCCCCTTCAAGTTAGACCTGCCACCCGTGCTGTACTGTCTAGGAACCAACCCTATGGAAGCGGCGAAGTCACGACTGCATCCGAATTGCTTGCCGTCTCCCATTTCGACAGCCAGTTGGCCAGCCATCTGTTTATCCAGCTGTGTGATTTGCTCATCCAGGTAGCCGAAGTGTGCGTGCAACCGCTGCAACAATGTGCTGAGCCGTATCGGCAACTCGTGCTCAGCCAGAATGCTAGGCAGACGTTTTATGACCGTCCGCCCAAGAGGCAGGCTGATGCCGAACTCCAGCAGGAAGCCTTGGAGTTGATTGATTGTTTTGGTGCGGTCACGCACCAGCAACTCACGCATGCGATGCAGTACTGAGAGCGTTTGCTGGGCCTCGGTTTTAGGCGAGACAAATCGCATCGAAGGGCGTGAGGCGGCTTCACAGATTGCCTCGGCGTCAACGAAATCATTTTTGTTACTTTTAACAAAAGGCCGAACAAATTGCGGGGATATCAGTTTGGTTACATGTCCCATGGTCGCCAGTTCGCGGGCAACGAAATGGGAACCAGCGCAGGCTTCCATCACGACAGTACAAGTGGGGCAGTTGCCGAAAAAACGCATCATCTGCACGCGCGAGAGCTTCTTGCGAAACATCTCTCGACCCGATACGTCCTGGCCGTGCAAGTGGAAAGTGTGTTTGCCGAGATCGATACCGACCAGTGCCAATTCGCTCATGATGATGGCCTCCAAAATAAAACACCCTGCGAAAGCGTAGCCCTCGCAGAGTGTGGGGGTGACCATCTCATTACCGGACACCCATTTAGGTGAGAATACTCGCCAGATCGAGGTGTCAGATGACCAAACAACGCCGTTCCTTTTCTGCTGAATTCAAGCGCAAGGCTGCCGACCTCGTACTCAAGCAAAACTACAGCTACATCGAAGCCAGCCGTTCACTCGGCGTCGGCGAGTCGGCCCTGCGCCGCTGGGTTGATCAGGTTCAGCAGGAGCGCCAAGGCGTCACTCCGCAGAGCAAAGCGCTGACCCCGGAACAGCAGAAAATCCAGGAGCTGGAAGCCCGGATCGCCCGCCTTGAACGGGAAAAATCGATATTAAAAATGGCTACCGCGCTCTTGATGTCGGAAGATCACGAGCGTACGCGCTGATCAATCAGCTGAGCGTCCCGATTGATTGGCTGTGCAAGGTGTTCGAAGTCCCCCGTTCGTGCTACTACGCCCAGCACCTTAGGCGCCGAACGCCTGATGTCGAACGGCTTCGGTTGCGCAGCCGGGTGAGCGAGCTGCTCTCGCAAAGTCGCAGTGCTGCGGGGAGCCGCAGCATCCTGTCGCTGATGCGTGACGACGGTGAGCAGCTCGGTCGATTCAAAGTGCGCAGCCTGATGCGTGAGCTTGACCTCGTCAGTAAACAGCCCGGATCACATGCCTATAAACGAGCGACGGTTGAACGGTTGGATATCCCGAACATCTTGAATCGGGAGTTCGATGTTCTGGCACCCAACCAGGTGTGGTGCGGCGACATCACCTACATCTGGGCCCAGGGGAAATGGCATTACCTGATGCATCGGTACAACTGGATTAGACCGCACCAATTCAACAACGGACTGGCCCCAGCTCAGGACGAGGAAAAACTAACGTCGTGTCCGGGATTAGTTGATCACTACAATGAGAGTGTACAGCTTGCTGAGCTGGTTAATTAACTAAGTGACCGGTTTGATTATCGAGACAGGGCAGACGCCTTCAGAAGGTGGACTTTGCCGTGAGCCGCACTCGCTAGAAGCAATGGCTACAGGATAATCCAGCTCAAACTGATCGAAATCTCTCGCGGGTACATCGGCAAAACGAACGGCGACATTTTCTCGTGTCTCAATTGGCATCCACTATTTTCTGACTGCTGCCTTCGATGTTTTTGGTTCTAAAGGTCACTAATAAATTTCAAAAACTGCTTCCTGTTTTCGTTGGTTAATCTTAAATACTTGTCGAGGCTGTCTATAGCTTCACCTTTGTGCATGTATATAGCATTCTCGATAGAGTTTACACTGGCATCATGCCAATATGGAGGGCCGAACGAGTTAATCCCCCAAAGTGGAGTGGTCCTAATCCTTAAGCCTGTTCCCAGGTCATGGGTTTTTAAGTCTGTAAATGATCTAACAGTTATGTTTCTAAGAGGGGAAGGGGCATCATTTGATGTTGTTATATCTAAAGTGTGGCATTGCTCGCAGCCGATATTAACGAATGTTTTTTCTTGATTTATATCGTAACTTAATTGGCGTCTTGGCGGGGCGCTTGTAAATCTAATAAATGAAAGGATGTCTTGAATGTTATCTTCGGATAATGTGGGGGTGCATTTGTCTGTAGGGGTAGTCGTTTTTGATAGCAGCACTTTGCAACTAGCTTCCGTGTGCAGGCCTAGTTCTGATTCAAACGCTTTTAGTATGAAAATCTCGAGACTACTTTCTTTTGCTAAGGCTCCAAAATAAGGTTGAGCTACACCATTAACTTTCCTTTCTTTGGCAAATTCAATTAGCCCAAGCCCAAATAATGGAGGCGTTCTACGAACTTCTATTTTATCATTTTCATTCGCGTGACTATTTAATCTCTGTAAGACTGCAGCGTTGTTTGAGTTAATATTTACCAGTGCTTGAAGGCTCATGCCACTGCCACCTGGCATCGGAACACTATGACAAGATACGCAACTTTTGGCATTGTGAGGTTTCTGATCTGCTTCCTCCCAGCGCTTAACGAAAAGTTGAAGCCCGCGTTCAAATGCTCGCTCCTCCTTTTTCGTCAAGCCAACAATTGGCTCGCCAAAATACCCTTGAGCATAGGGAGTATTTTGAGCACTTATACTCCCTGATAAAGCTATAGAAAGTCCCGCTATTAATAGCTTTTTCATTTATAGTTTCACATGGGCTCGTGATTATCTTATAAATTCTATTCCGTACGGGGCTTTTCCTACGTTAATAATTTTAATAAGTTTTTCTGTGTCGAGGTCGACGATGACAATCTGGTTGTTGGCCAAGTCTGTAAAAGCAGCAATTTTAGAATCTGCAGAAATTGAAGCATTCTTAGGTGCCCGCTTTATACTCTCACCATTTTCTTGCTGCTGAATTCCTGCCGGGATAAATACCTGCGGAGGGGAAGTACTTGACATCGATGCGCCAGTCTTAAGCAGCGAAAGGTTGTTTGATCTGTTATTAGTGACAAGTAGACTTTTTCCGTCAGGGCTGGCGGCTAGACTCCACGGGTTTCTACCGACCTTAACCGACTCAACAATTTGTATTTTTTTTGAGTCGACTGCCACTACGGAGTGACTAGCGTTTGTTGCAACGTATGCAATTTCTCCATCCCCAGGTGCTACTACCGTGTAAGGTAGAAGACCTACGTCAATTTTTCCAACATGTTGAGCGGATGTTTCACCAAGTTTTACAATGTGTAAATCACCGCTTGCCCAACCAGTTATCATAGCTGTTATATTGTCCTTGGCTACTGCCACTCCGTACGGTTGATTGGTAATTGGAAAGTCATATATTTTGGCTTTTTTGGAAATATCTATTACTGATACGGTGTCGTTTCCTGAATTTGCGACTAAGAGTTTTTTTCCTGAGTCAAAAAGAACAAGGTCGCGAGGTGAGCTGCCGGTCTTTATGGTGTATTTAACTTGTTGTGCCACAACATCAATAACTGCAATCATATCCGTTCCGCTGCAGCTGGCGTAAGCCTCATCTCCTTTGGCGCTGGCTCTGATGTCATATGGTTTTGCACAGCCAGCAGCTTTCAGTGTGTCGATTCTCCAAATTTCTTCCTTGCCACTTTCCCCGCCGATATCTATCAATGCAACCGCGTCGTCTCCCCAATATGTTGTCAAAATCAATCGATTGCCCTTTCCCACTGAGCCCCCTGCTTGGGCTTGTGAAATGGCAAGCAGAAAAAAAATGATAGAGCTTAGAAGGGTTTTCATTCTTTAGCCTCATATTGGATTATTCGGTTTTTGCAATGGTATTGATCCGACGGAAAGGTTAATGCCCTTGCTGTGAATTCTTATCGAGGAAGATTGCGATATTGAAGTATATTGTTTGTAGAGTATGGTTTGTATTGCCTGTTGGTTGAAGCAAAGCACAAATAACTAAAGCTGCAATAGATGCCTAGTAGATATTAATATGAAATTTAGGAGGAGGTGTTATCGCAAAACGAAATTAAGAGCTTAAATTTGAGCAAAGTCCGATCATCGCAACCGCGCTATGGCAATAGGCATCAGTACTGGCGTTGCGTGCTTAGATCCTAGGTTTCCTGTTCGGTAATCTGGTCTGAGCCATCCCTGCACTTGATCAGTAGGCGTATCATCACTCCTGAGCGGTGGGGAACTCCTGCTCGTATAGTCTCGGATTGATGTAAACGTCTCTGAGGAGATGCTCAAGAATGTTCATGGCCAAGCCTAGCTGCGAAGTCCTCTGTGCCGTCAACTCGTGTGCAGCCTCGTTTCCCAGCGCTCTTACCTTGTGCAGGATTTTCGCGTTCTGAGGGTTAAGAATCCCTCGGGACGCCAAGTCTTCAATTTGATAGTAGAGGTTATTCCCCTTCGCCTGCTTCTCCTTGCATACGCCTTCCAGGAGGGCACGCATCCCGATTGCGGCTAGTACGGGCAGGCCACCAGTGAGTGCCTTAAGTGATTCCTCATAGATGGCTTTGAGAGGCGGTGGCAGCCACCAGAGGTCAAGCCCTAACTTGCCAACTCCCTCCATACGCGGTGGGTACAGGTTTTCAGTCACGAAAGGCTGCAGTTGGCCATCATCATCGTAATCACGGTCTTCTGAGTCGCCAGATACCATGCGAAACGAAAACGTCTTGCAGCCTTGGCATTGGATTATCTGGTTTTCGGCCCACCACTCATGGATGTTATGCAGGTCTTCATGAGAGGACTCGACACCAGCTGAGCAGACCACGCGGTGAAACGTCTTTGCACAACATTTACCGCAAGGCAGTTCAAGTTCATGGCCTTCACTGGCGTGCTGGGTGTATTTGGTCGATGTCTTCATCGTGCCCATTTCCTAGGGGATTGTGCAAAACATATCCTGCCTTCCGCCGGAGGGGTAGGGTTGTGAGCGTATCGAGACCACCTTACTGAGCTTTGCGCTTTGATCTCCACGCTATCCGCCGTCATTTACCGTTATGCTGGCGAAATGGTATTGTCGCTTTCGCGACTCGCCGGCACAGGAGACGTCAGCTTGGGAGCCCTTCAAAAATCGTCGCCCTTTCTATCTAGGTTTGCGACGCCTAGGACAGGAGAAGACAGTATCCCGGGCTTTTATTCTCCGGAGCTCCAGATGTGGGCAGTCGATGCCCCGGATGGCGAAGTCCCAATCATCGCCGATGGCGCGCTGTGTGAGCTGATGACCAAGACCAAGGTCAACGCAGAGCAAGATGACGAGGCGTCATGGCAGATAGAACTTTTGACCAAGACCTATCAGAAGGTCGAAAGCGATGACGACGATCCCAGTCCTTATCGAGGTCAACCGGATGATTCAGGCCAGCCGCATCGGTTCGACTCGAGCAACCATCTGCTGCAACTCTTGACCAAAACCGATGCGATCACTGAGCGCGACGATCGGTGCAATGCCAACCACATCCTTGAGCTGATCACAAAGACCAACGTTGAGCTGGAGCGTGATGACAATGGAGATCCTACCTTCGGCTTGGACACCTGTTATTACTCGGACTGATCTGGAAGCGTCTCATGCTGTTGTTGGTGACAAATCGTCGTGATATCACGATGGACTACGTGGTTGCTGAGCTCCGCCGGCGCGGCCAGCCTTTTGTCCGACTCAATACCGAACAATTGCCCGAAGCGATGTGTTCGATGGCAGGATTTCCCCGGGACGCTTGGTCTATCTCACTGGAAGGGGTGGTTGTCCGTGGTTCGCAGATAGCTGGGGCCTATTTCCGTAGGCCGGGAGCTCCTGTTGTACCGGACGCGGTAACGGATCCTGGCGAGAGGGCCTATATTGAGGCGGAGTGGAGCAGCTTTCTCAAAAGCCTCTACTCCCGCTTGGATGGGCGATGGCTTAACTCACCTACGAAGATCTTCATGGCTGAAGACAAGCCGATGCAGCTCCTCCTCGCGCAGGAGATTGGCTTCCATGTACCACAAGCATTCATCACGAACGACATCTCATGTGCTAGGGCCATCTCTTCCCTCGGCCACGCCATTGGCAAGCCTCTGCGTCAAGCGGTGCTTGAAGGCGAGACGGAGCGCGTCATCTTCACCTCGCGACTCGCTGAGATTGAGGATGATCAAGCGGAAGCGATCAGGCTGACCCCATTCATTGTGCAATCAGAGATCTTGAAGCAATACGATGTGCGAGTGACTGTCGTGGGTGAGCGGGTTTTTGCGACGGCGATCTGGTCGCAAGATAACGAAGAAACGGAAACCGACTGGCGCAAAGGTAGTCGTCCTGATCTTCGGCACGAGAAAATTGTTCTCGAGCGTCGCGTTCAACGTCAGTGCGTGAAGCTCGTTCAGCGCCTAGGCCTTCGTTACGGAGCTATCGATTTGGTGTGCGACAGATCCGGCAAATTGTGGTTCTTGGAGATCAACCCGAACGGGCAGTGGGCCTGGATCGAGAATCTAACAGGTTATCCTATTGCTGCGGCGATTGTGGACGAGCTGACGGTGAACATCATTGCTTAAGTTTAAAGGCTGGCTCCAATGGGTATGGCCGACTCTAATACCATTGTCACCTAGTGAGCAGGCAGAGGAAGCGGAGTGGAGGCAGGGGGTTGTTGAATCTGTTCGAGAGGGGGATTGGTCGAAAGACAGCGACGTGGTGCTGGACGAGTCGCGGCGTATTTTCGATGCGGAAGTTGACCGCCGCAGAGGAGCAGACGCGAAAGCGGGTATTTACCTGGCCGCTATCACGGCGCTGATCCCCGTTTTGGCTTCCCTGCTGCCAACCCTTTGGAGCGACAAGTCGAACAAATGGCTAGGCTGCATTGGACTCATCCTATTTGGATTGGCAGTAGCCTTCTTGCTACGCGCCGGGGCTTGGGCATTTAGAACGCTGAAAGTCGCCGGGTTCACTCAGCTCGGCCCACGTGAGCTAGCGAATACTTGGAAAGAAAGCTCGCCCAAAGCGGGCTTAGCCAAACAGCTTGCCCGCGCGGTTCTACATAACTACACGCTGGTCAACGAAAAGGTGACCGGCATCAAAATGACTCATGAATATCTGCTTCGAGCCTTTTTGACTTTCACTATTCTGCTGGTGCTCCAAATGATGTGGCCGGTTGGGGCCTGGGTCATCGAGGAAAGTATCAAGCTGTTGGGGATTCCAGCCCCGACTCCCCTGATTATGTGCTATTCGTGACCTCATGAATCCGGAAAGTTGATCACTGAACGTATTGCGTCATCTCAGTATTTCTAAGATTTTAAGTTCCATATTTTTATTGGCCGGAAAGAAGTAGGTTGTTATTATGGTCAGTCATGATCAGCAAGCTTGAATGGACGACCTCCGGTAAAGCAGCCAAGTAATCTTGAAGGCAGCCAAGTAAGCTTGCCTCTCGAGTGACACCAAGAGCTTGATAGGAGTTTGTTTTCTTCAAGCGCACAACTAGACAAGGAAAGTAAATGAGCATAGATCTACTTAGGAATAAAATAGACATCGAGCGCGGGGCGAGTCTATCATCTTTTGAGATCAAAAGACTTGGTGCGACAAATCTGATTGAGACGAGAGAGCTGGATGCGAAAGCTCTTGGAGGATTTATTGCTTTTATATGTACTTTAAACTGCACCACCGAACTCGAAGGCTACTACGAATCTGACAAGGTCAAAATTGATATTCCGATAACTGAAGGGCTACTCAAGGCCTTTGGGCACCCGCTTATTACTGTGAATTTTTCACGCGACGAGAGCACCGGCTGGGAATTATTCCACCTGATGTTCAAACTGGCCGGTAGTAGGGATAGCGTTCCACACTTCCTGCGGCTTGAGGCAAACTTGTTCGACTTGAGCGATCAGGAACTCGAAACTCAAGAAAAACTGACTCTTCATAGTATGGATCTTAAGACATTTGATAAACGGGCGCAGGTGATTGCGATCTCGACCTATATTGAAGCCATGGTGACTATCGTCAGCGAGAAAAGCCTAGCGACACCTGAGTTCAGGGAGTCTTGGCGAGAGCGTGTGAGACCTAAAAAAGCGAATGGCAAAAGAGGTAAGATTACACCGAATTTCTCTACGCACATCGAACACCTTAAAGAAAATGGAATACTTACGTTAAGCTTATGTGATGCTGTAGATAAACTACGGCTTGCACGCAATGTTTCTGCTCATAACTACAAAATCTTCAAGGGTGGCGAGGGTGGCTCGCCAGTTGACCATATAGAAGTTACGCACTTGGATGAAGAGTTCATATCGAAATCTCGTGAGTTTATTGCCGTTTGCAAGGATATTTTTGGGGCGATTCCTAAAGCGCTAGGGAGCAATAAGTTTCAGCGTTATTCTGAGATTTTGGCCGGTGAAATCAGCAAGTCTACGAGTTTGGAATCCGTGCTTGTTTTGGGGGTTCGGCACTCCGATGAAGTGGAAGAGATTTTTGGGTGAGTGTAAGGCGTGACACCTCATCCTCGTGCAATTTAACGATCGCCTAGAATGAAGGTAAATTAGTGAATTGCGTAGATTGGGACTGATTGCGGTTAGCGAGGAGAAGCCTGCTCTTATCAGGGAAATGGCGGCAATCCCAACAGCGCGCGCTTGGGGTGCCAAACCTCGTAAGCTGATTATGTGAGGCCGGCGGAGTACAATACATCCGGTCTTACCATGTCGCCCTAGACCCCGGATTGGTACCGCTGGAAGCGGGGGGCGACCATTCAGCTGTGTCACAAGAACTCTCTCTTACCTTGTCGACAACCGTTTTCATGTTGTCGTAGATGCCGCGACGCGGCACGCCACCTAACGCTCCGAACGAGCGCGTATGTGCATCGAATAGCGTCTCGTGACCTTGGCTAGGGGATGCAACCAACCAGAATGCGCGACTGGCGCACAGCTTCATGTGAGAGACCTGGATGCGTCGAAACTGGCCTCCGATCAGCAGCCCTTCTTCGCTCCAGTCAAATTGAAAAGCTTCACCGAGCGCAAACGTCAGCGGTACAAAAGCGCGTGAAGACTTGCCTTGTTCACCTCGCCACGAGCGTACAAACGCCGTGAGCTGGCTGTAGCCGCCGTCATAACCCTCGGCCTTGATCTGCTCGAAAAGTGCTTTGGCGCTTCTGCGATTGTGCTTTGCCCGGAACGAATCGGCTTTCAGCGCCTGTTCCAGCGTGTCGTGGAAAGGGTTGAGTTTGTTGAAGGTCGCGCACCGCTGGTACGCCGGCTGAGTAGCTTCGGGCGCTCTGACCCATTTTCGGATGGTGTTTCTCGACAGCCCGGTACGCTTGGCTATCTGGTGCAGCGAGAGCTTGTCGCGGAAGTACATCCGCCGGATTTTTCCCAACATTCCCATGCTGATCACCCTGTGTTCTCCTGCTCGGAAAGTGAGCAGAAGCAGTTGAACACCTGGGTCAGTTTTCGGTCAGCGGCAACATCGTCACCGCAACCACCCAATTTCGCGAGATCACGTGAAGCCCATTGCTCACCGCAAAGGCACTTGGGGAGAGCATGATGGCCAGCTAAATTTCAGGTTCATACTTGAAGCCTACGGCTTCCCAATCCCGCCAGTCAGGATTCGCGCCGTCAACCCATCGAACGTCTATGGCGGTCGGGTTGCTCAATGCTCCACTCCCTCCCTGATACCAGGCTCCGGTTACTTTCCCATTTGCTTCGACGGCCAAGGGCATAAAATTGGAATGAAATGAAGGAGGGCGTGATTGTTTCCATCTAGGAACCAACAGATTTCTGACCCGCTCGTGCTCTTGGCGTTGGAGCTCATGGAGCACAGGGACCAGCTCGCTGAAGCCACATCGTACTGAGATCTCTGAGAACTTCTTGAAACCCACCGATTTCTGGGGTTCCGCCACATTGAAGTCCAATGTCCTGCCGCTGCACAAGTAGAATTCAGCCTCGGAAAGATTCAGGTGCGTCACGCTCACTTCGGGATCTTTTTCAACAACCGCGAGGATGTAGTATTGGGCGGGAAAGACTTTTTCGACTTTGTTCTTGTCTTTAGCCATATTCCATCTACACGTTTTATTGAGCCTCCAGTTTTCGCGATTGCTCGTACTTTTAATTTCAATCGTCACTCCCCATGTCAGCTGCAAGTCAAAGACATCACCATGGGGTTGGTTACTGTAGAAAGGTGCCAAGCTCTTAGCTAGCTGTCCTGGGCGCGGAATTTGGTGCGTCAAGTCCAGCACCCGGTCCAACACTATTTCGTCGACGTGATCTATCAGGTGTCGAGCCAGAATGAATTCAATCATGACACCGCGAATGACGGGAGTCGTGATGTTCGAAAATGCCCAATCCCAAAACTCCCCAACATCATAAGCGAGACGTTGATTGTCAAAAGAAAATTTCAGGTCTCTCGTTACTTTGGGGGACATGGTACACCGGTATTTGGAAGGGGCCGCATTGTAGCCATGGGTACTTGGCCAATCCAATCTGCGCGGAATTTTTAAACTGCTGGGAGTCGGCCAGCAATCTCCAGTGCGGTGTATTTCCGTGAATGCAATGTCGGAGCTGCAATTAAAGGACATTCGGATGATCGGCCTGGAACACTTACTGTACCGGCTCCTGCCGCAGATCGAGAATGCAGCCCCCGCGCGGTAAGAGTAGTGGAGTCATCTGGGCATACCGTATGATGGCGACACCTTTGTCGCTCGGTGCCGCTTCGCAATGTCAATCGCTCCGCTTGATAGGCTCATATCTATATCATCAGGCCCTGACGAGTACAAAGACGCCCAGCGCCTAAGTGATCTGGCCGAGGCCCCCTATGTTGTATTGTTGGGCGCGCCTGGCATGGGCAAGACTGTGGCGTTCGAGCATTTTGCGGAGCGAGCGGGTGAATCGTGCATTTCTGCCTTTTGGTTTCGCCGCAAAGATCTTTCTGATGCCACGACGGTGTTTATCGATGCTCTCGATGAAGTCCCCATACAGAACGCCATTGAGATTGCAAAGTGCTTAGAAGAGCTACCGTCGATGCGATGGCGAGTGAGTTGTCGAGCGGAGGACTGGAACGAGGGTGGAAAGCTCAGCAAAGCGTTCGGTCAGGGGCTGGCAGCCCTTGACGAGGCCCCCGTCGTGGCTCAGTTGCAACCTCTCAGTGAGGAGGAAGCAGTCGCAGTGCTCACAGCGTTTGGCTGCTCAGAGCCCATCACGCTCCTCTCCACACTGCAGACGCTGCGATCGACGCCCTTCGTGCTATCCCCGCTGGGGCTGAAGTTTCTCATGAGCGTAAAGCCCGAACGGTTGCCGTCGCTCACCCGTTTCGAACTGTACGAGTCCGGTGCACGCCATTTCGCTACCGAGCACAACCCCTCCAAGGCAGAAGACCGGCAAGACGGCGAACCTGCGCCCGATGTCGTCCTAGACCATGCCGGGCGCGTCTTTCTGACTCTGCTCCTGGCCGGAAAGCATGGCTTGCAGCGATCTGCTCCTGTCGCAGACACCATGCTGTCGGTGCATGACGCGGGGCTTGACCCGATCGCTCGTGAGACCGTCCTGGACACCGCGCTGTTCATGAAGAAGGGCGAAGACTTCCTGCCCTTTCATCGCAGCATCCAGGAGTTTCTGGCCGCGCGCTACCTGGCTCGCTTGGTGACAGGCGCCCTCGGGGTCGCAAGACTACATATCGAACGCGCGGTTGCACTGTTGGTGTCGGTCGATGGATTGCCATCCGAAGGTCTGAAGGCGCTGTATGCCTGGTTCACCTGTCACCTGGTCAACGAGGGTGCACTACACCACGCCCAACGGCTGGTCCAGCGCGACCCGGAAACGCTGTTACTGCATGGCGATGCGGCCACACTTCCCGTTGCGTCCCGCGTCACCGTACTGCAGGAAGTTGGGGCACGCGATCCGTTTTTTCGCTGGACTCCGGAGCAGTGGGGCCCGGCGCGGATCTGTTCCGTGGGACTTGTTACCCCGGACCTTGCGCCGCTGGTGATTGAGCTGCTGCAAACAGAGGCGTCCACGCACCGACTCAGCATATTGCTGGAGGCGTTGTCGACCGGGCCGGCGCTGGCCTCCACCGCTAACGCCTGCTGGAGCGTCGCGTTACGCCAGAGTGACGTGCAATGGTGCCGAGAGCAGGCTATTGATGCCTGGCTACATAATGCAGTGACCTCAGCGGATGACATTTGGGGGCGGATCGACGAGCTCTGTTCCTCTGGGGAGACGTCGCGCGGTCACTTGCGCAGCATCGCACAACTTTTTTGCGCGATCCCTGCGCAACAGTTGTTGGTCGGCGACGTGGAGCGGGTTCTGGCTAGCCTGCAAAGAGCCAATAATGCACTTCTTCCGCGAGCTGCGCCGGAAGATGGACGTATGGAGAGCACCTACGCGATCAGGGACATCGCCTGGCATGTGGCAGCAGATTTGTGGCGCCCCCTGATTTTGGATACACCGAAGCGCTGGCGGCTACAGGCTGGCATGGGTGCCTTGGAGCACAAATTCGCCTCGGTGCTGTGCATCGCGGCCTTGTCGCACGAGGGCGTAACCGCGAAAGAATTCGCGCACATGATGGTCGCTACCGGTGTGATCACTGGGGCCGAGTCAACCTTCAAGAAGGCTGCCGGAGAATGGTTGATCGCTCGATCCACCTCCGAGGAGGTATTGCACGCGTTGCTTTTGATTGCGGACCAGGACGTAGCCGATAGCGGGTCGCTTGCCCTCGGACTGCGAGCGCTTGGCTTGAAGCCTAGCGAGACGCTGGTGCGCCTGATGCTGAACTCCGATCCACTGATATCCAGCGTCGGTTCAGCATACGTCGGCAGACAGGTGGGTATCTGGGCGCTGGAACGAGGGGAGCCTGTACCGGACTGGCTGATCCCGGTACTCCACGAGAGCCCGGGTGCTGCTGCTGACGCCGGCCTGCAATACGTGCGGCTACACGTCGAAGAAGAATCGGAGCGGCAAGCGCACCAAACGGATAGCGTCGAGCAGTGGTTAGTCCGTCAAATAGCCGAATGGCAGTTGCAGTTACCCTCAGTGGTCGCAGGCGAGGTCGACGGGGCCTTGTACTGGGGAGCAGAAGTCTATTGCGGTAGTCGCCCGATCACGGGTCGTCATGGAAGCGGGATAGAAGCGCTCCGGGAGGTGTTCGGTGAGTCGCTAGCTCAGTCCATACTTGAGGGGCTCGCCCGTGTGTGGTCGAAGGGCGAGCATGAAGATGACCGCGGGGCTAGCGGGGCCTTCACAGCCGCATCCGCTTCCATACACCTGGCGGGCGGGCAGGATTTCTCCGAGGAACCTGCGGGACGAATTCTCCAGGTCCTTTTCGCCACAGTGTCGATGCGGGATGCCTATCTAAAGGAACGCTTAGAGGCCTGCTGCATTGATCAACTCAATCGATCGCTCATAGACGATCCTGCTTATTTTTGTCAGCTCGCCCATAAGCGAGACGCCAGTTGGAATACGCTTTTGTACAAGCTGCGAGAGCATCCAGCGCAGTCCCCGTTACATTCGTGGGCCGTGCAGGTGGCATTGGAGCAGCCCGATACGCTGAGTGGAAGTCTTCTAGACAGCGTGCTTCGGCTGGCGGAACTGAATGTTGAAGCAACAGCACTGACGCCGCTGTTGACTGATGTGCTGTCCCATTGGTCGAACCAGGGCGACGGTACTGATGCTTTGATCACTGGTAGCGATCGGCGCGGCGCTGACCGTCTGCGCTGGGCATACTTTGCCGTCTGCCTGCAGTCGGATGTGTTCAGCAATGACTTCATACATGCCCTGGACGAGACGGAGGACGCCGCCATTCACCGGGTGATCTTCGACGGATACCCCAACTGCAGTTATTGGCGGACGCCGACGTCCACGCTGGCCGTCAGCCGCCTCCTGTTCCAGCGCACCCCTTTGATGCAGGGGTACTTTGAGCGCGTGTGGCCGGACACCGTGAAAGTATTGAAAGCCGTTTCGTCGTCGGATGAGCCAGGCGTCGAGACGATCCTTTTGGAACTGCTCATGGATGCTAAAGGTACACGTTGGATTGATACCATCAGGCACGAGCTTGAGCTCTACAGGCGAGATGTCCGATCGCAAACACAGAAGCTACTCTCCCCGACAGATCTGGCAAAGGTGCTCAGCGGCAGAGGCCCTATCAATGCGCAGGACCTGAAGGCTTTGGTGCTGTTGATCCTTGAGGAAGTCGCCGCCGAGTTGCAGCCTTCTCCACATAACCTGTGGAGGCTTTTTTGGGACAACAACAAGCCCAAGGTCGAGAACGATTGCCGAGACGTGCTGGCCGGCAAGCTCAGAGACAAACTTGTCTTTTTTGGTAGCTTCGAGGTGTCCCCTGAAGCGGCGTCATCCGGCGGAACGCGGGCGGACCTGCTTGTTACTCACGGCCCATTTACCGTGCCGGTCGAAGCAAAACGGACGAGTCATACACATCTCTGGTATGGGCATATCGGTCAGCTTCAGACCTACACATGGGCGAACAGTACCGAAGGTCAAGGCATTTATGTGATCTTCTGGTTCGGTAATGCGCTTGGTGTGACGCCGCCTCCAGCAGGCATAAAACCCGAAAAACCTGAAGCGTTGAAGGCGGCACTGGAAGATCTGCTGCCAGCCGAACTAGCTGCTACAACGTCAGTGGTGGTACTGGATGTCTCCAATGCCGCGCAGGCAGCGAAAGTGCGAAAGGACAGCGAGTTCAATAAGGCGAAAGCAGCCAAGCCACGGGCACCAAAAAAACTCAAAAAATTGAAAGCTGTGGCAGAAGAACTCCCTCCAAGGAAGTGAAGGCAACGACACCTAAGAGTTGCCCATCTCGCTGACCCCACTTATGACCTAAGGAGCAACAATGTTCGTAGGACCTGATCAGTACACCACGACCCTAGAATGCATGGTCGCTGATGAGCCAGCACTCGATGTGGCCGTTGCATTTTGGGGGCAGGGTGCCGATAGCCGTATCCACCCTGAACGAGCCCCATGAAAGACAGGACACCGTTTCCCCTTACGATAAGGGATAGGCAAACGGTTATGTTTATGACTAACAGCAACGATAAGAGTGGTGAGCTTTTGGGTCAGGAGCGGCGACGCCGCTGGAGCCCGGAGCAAAAACTGGCCATGGTTCGCGAGAGCCTTGAGCCAGGGCAAAGTGTGTCGGTCGTCGCTCGGCGCAACGGCATCAATGCCAACCAGTTATTCCTGTGGCGCAAGCTGTATCAGGACGGCAGCCTGTCGGCGGTCAGTGCTGGCGAAGCCGTGGTGCCTGCCTCGGAACTGAGCGATGCGCTCAAGCAGATCCGTGAACTGCAACGGATGCTGGGCAAGAAAACGATGGAAGCCGAAATCCTCAAAGAGGCCGTGGAGATCGCCCGGTCGCGAAAATGGATTGCGCACTCACCCTTGTTGCCGGGGGACGACCAGTGAAGCTGGTCAGCGAATGTCTCGGTGTGGCGCGCTCGCAATTAACGGTTCGAATCAAGCAATCGGTATCGCCCAAGACACGGCGAAGCAGACCTGTGGACGACGCTGAGTTGGTGGTTGAAATCCAACAGCAGGTCAGCGAGTTGCCCAGCTATGGCTACCGTCGTGTCTGGGGATTACTGCGTCGGGAACGTGAAACCCATTCGCTACCGGCGATCAATGTGAAGCGGGTTTACCGGGTCATGCGTGATCACAACTTGCTGCTGGAGCGTCGACTCAAACAGCCCGGCGTGCCGCGTCGGCACGAAGGCCGTATTGCCGTGAAAACCAGCGATACGCGTTGGTGCTTTGACGGCTTTGAGTTCCGCTGCGAGGATGGCGCCAAACTGAGCGTGACCTTCGCCCTCGATTGCTGTGATCGCGAAGCCATCGGCTGGGTGGCAAGCCCGACCGGGTACAGCGGCGATGATATCCGCGACTTGATGCTGGAAAGCGTGGAGAAGCGCTTCGGTGATCAATTGCCCACCACGCCGGTGCAATGGCTAAGCGACAACGGCTCGGCGTACACCGCCGAACAGACACGCCTGTTTGCTCGACAGATCGGCTTGCAGCCGGTGACCACGCCAGTTCGCAGCCCGCAGAGCAACGGCATGGCTGAGAGCTTCGTGAAGACGATCAAGCGTGACTACGTGGCGCACATGCCCAAACCGGATCGGGAAACGGCGTTGCGTAACCTGGCAATTGCCTTCGAACATTACAACGAGCAGCATCCGCACAGCGCTTTGAACTATCGCTCGCCGAGGGAGTTCAGGCGCTTGGCGGCAGCATCAATTTAACGGGGAGTAGGTGTCCGGTTTTACAGGGGCTAATCCACCAAGGCATCTCCTCAGCAACACTGATGTGCACCACACCTGATATGTTCGATACACCTGCGCGGCGAGATGCCTTTAAGCTTGTGGCTAGCCAGGCACAATTGCTTCGTTTCGGTGGGGACTGCTATGCGTACTGCATTCTGGCTTCGGGCTTCGTTGATGTGATTATCGAGGCCAGTCTGCAGCCATACGACGTACAGGTGTTGATACCGATCATTGAAGGTGCGGGCGGAGTGATTACCGCCTGGGATGGCAGCACAGCTCAGAATGGCGGGAGTGTCGTTGCATATCCTTCACTGCATACCCAATTGGTGAAGTTGCTGAGGCACGCTGTCTGATTCGAGTAGGAGGCTTTCTCACTTGTGGTCTCCATAGCTTCTGATTCGGCAATGGTAACGTGCTTTTGCGTACAGGCTCAGAGCACAGCGAGCAATCGTTCGAGCTGTTCACGCTCCGAGGCGCTCAATAGGTCAACAGGATCCGCTCCGTTGCGTTGTCATGATTCAAGTGTTCCGATTCGGTCGTCAGGCGACCTGCAGTACTCGCAGTAGTCGAGGGTGTCGCAATCATTGAAGAGTGTGAGTCGCCAGCCATCAGTCTCCACAGGCATGAGGCCGTGATAGATATCATTCCATGACTGGACGGAGCTTCGCACCATGACGCGTTTGCCAAGCGTTGGTAGACCTCGCGGGAAATCAGAGGAGGGGATGTGTTCAAATCAGTCTCCGTTTGAGTCATGGGACACGAACGGGTTGCCTGCCGAGGGTTACTCATCGGTAGGAGCAGAAAAAGCCTATCGACAAGAAACCCACTTAAGACTGTGCCATTGTGACAGATGTCCATTGAGTCGTTTTAGATCCCGGGATCAGGCTTATTCGACGTATGGGGTGTCGCCCCGTTTGAGGAATTTCAATCTAGTTGAATCGCCCTGGGTTTCGTAGACACCTCCATGCCTTAAACTGAGGCCAATCAGGAGGTGCCATGAGCAACCCACGTTATCCCGAAGAATTCAAAATCCAAGCGGTCAATCAAGTGACCGAAAAGAAGCTGCCTGTCGCTGATGTGGCGGCGCGTCTTGGCGTGTCGTCGCATAGCCTCTATGCCTGGATAAAGCGCTACAGCAAACCTCAAGAAGAACGGAAGCAGGATGATGATCAGCACGCTGAACTGCGTCGTCTGCGAGCCGAACTCAAGCGGGTCACCGAAGAGCGAGACATCTTAAAAAAGGCCGCCGCGTACTTTGCCAAGGAGTGCGGTTGAAGTACGCCTTTATCAAGCAGCGAGCGGGCGACTATTCCATTCGACGGCTTTGCCTGACGCTGAAAGTCCATCCCAGCGGTTATTACGCCTGGCTGTCTGAGCCGCAATCTGTACGCGCCAAAGACGACCAGCGACTGCTGGGTTTGATCAAGCATTCCTGGCTGGAGAGCGGCGGCGTTTATGGCTATCGCAAAGTCCATGACGATCTGCGCGAAGTCGGTGAGGATTGTGGTCGGCATCGTGTGGCGAGGCTGATGCGTCTTGAAGGTCTGCGCTCTCAGACAGGGTATCGACGCCGCCCTGGCAAATACGGCGGTAAGCCAGCCGTCGCCTCACCCAATTTACTGAAGCGCCAGTTTGATGTCGTAGAACCCAACAAAGTTTGGGTCACCGACATCACTTACATTCGTACGTATGAAGGCTGGCTGTATTTGGCAGTGGTGCTGGATCTGTTTTCTCGTCAGGTCGTTGGCTGGTCAATGAAGTCGCAGATGACCAGTGATTTGGCCATTGATGCGTTATTGATGGCGGTTTGGAGGCGAAAACCGAAACAGGAGGTGATGGTTCACTCCGACCAAGGCAGCCAGTACAGCAGCTCCGATTGGCGCAGTTTTTTGAAAGCGAACAATTTGGTTGCCAGTATGAGTCGCCGAGGCAACTGTCATGACAACGCTGTGGCCGAGAGCTTTTTCCAGCTTCTGAAACGGGAACGGATCAAGCGGAAAATCTACACCTCGCGGCAAGATGCTCGTAGTGATGTATTTGATTACATCGAGATGTTCTACAACGCAAAACGCCGCCATGGTTTCAACAATCAGCTGTCACCGGTAGAGTTTGAAAAACGTTACACAATGAGCTTGCAAGGTGTCTAGAGAATCCGGGGCGATTCAAGTTGTTTGCAGTGCCCAATCATCCTTTTCGTGAAGATCGGGCACATAGTGTATTGGATTCTTTTACCTTTAGCTCAAGAAACATTCAAAAAATGGCTCATCGGCTGTGCACAAAAAACAAAAGTGGGATAGGCCATTTCTTAGATTAAAGCCTAGGCCTCGTCCTATATAAGGGGTGAAGGTTTCAGAAGCGCTTCATCTGCACCCTTTGAGTCCAATGTGTCGTCAGGCTTTTCCAAAACAATGGCTGAAAACAACGTGATGAACAACGATTGTTCATCCTCTCTAACTACAGGAAGTATTTTTTCCAGAGCCCTTCGAGTCTGATCGAGAGAGGCCGCGATAGGGAGCTCATCGAAGTTTTGCTCAAGCATCTGTAGTTTTTCCAGCATCTGACTTCTGAAGGTTTCGTTAATGAAGCCTTTTTGGAAGACGTCCTCTAGAAAATCCAGAGCTTTATTCAGTTCCTTGTTTTTCAAGTATGCCATCGCTAGTTTGTCGATGGTCAGCAGGAAACCTACAAATTTATTTTCTTGCTCAGTAGGTTCGTGATTTTCTGGCGAGATTTGGCCGGTCAAGACTCTATATTGATGGTCTTGGACATCGTCCAAGTAGGCTCTGACTTCGACGTTGTCCACAGAGTCAAAGTCCATGAGTTCTTCAAGGATCCGAACCCTATAAACGGGTGGAAGTGTGCTGAAAACCGTGGGGATCCAAGGGTGAGAAGTGAATCCGTTTTTCTTAAAGTAGGACAGAATCGTCCACTCGCAGATTCGGCTCAAGTCGCTCAGGCTTACGGAAATAGCATCGTCTGAGAGCTGCTTGTGTTTGTCTTGATGTGCACCCTTGTTGCCTAAAAGTCTTATAGCCCGGATTCGTTCGTTGATATCTGCTGGAAAGAAGCACGCAAGCAGCTCCAGTTGTCCACTTAAACTGCTACGGCGCCAGTCGGATTTTTTGTCTGGATCAATAATGTGGACAAAGATGGTTTCGACAATGTTTTCTAGACAGCTTCGAATACTCGACACCTTGTGGTAGGGGACGGTAGAAGCTTTTTCATCTAGAAAATACACCAGTGCAGACTTGGGCATTAAAGGGGTATTTTCATGTCCTTGCATGATTCGGATCCTTAGGGAAATGTTATTCGGCGTTTCTGTGACATGACGAAGCGATAACCTGAAGCGCTTTCCAACGTCATTATAGGGCTCGGTCTGACTTGGAAGTCGACGAAATTTGATTCATCCCACGTTTCGTAGACACATTCAAACGATGCTTTGGGCCAGTTTTCACAGGTCATTATTATTTTGCTGGGTGGTCAGATCAAAATCAGATGCTCGGTCAGAAAGGGGCAATGATTGACCATGGCGACTATACCGTGAATCGGAGATTATTTTTTTACACCCGGCCGACCTCCTTTTTGGCCCCCTCTGTTAGAGTCAGTGCTCTGTTCAACCACAACGCAAAGGGAAAGGTAAATGACGGTTGAGACTCTACTTGCTTCAACTCAATACAGCGACTTGAAGGGTGGCGCTGCCGCTGACCGTTCCGATAAAGGAGGCCCTTCGGAATGGCTTCGCCAAAACGCGCACATGACCGACGACGAATTCTTGGTCGGCATCGACTTTAGCGTCGGTGAAAATCACGGAGTACATCGCGATCCGGTAAACGTTTCTTTTTTGATCATAGAGGCGCGCGGTTTCGACAACGTGGCGGCACATATCGCCGCCCTTCCGACCGATGACCCACTCGAATTGCGTCGCGTGTCCATAGATATGGCGCTGGTCGATTTCTTCGCTCTTTTCAAACGGTTCAACGTAACGCTCACGCCGCTAGATACGATGCAAGGTCGGGTCTATCACATAGCCGATTAAGGCATATTTTGGCCGGACGCCGCTACATAAGCAACCGGCCGTCCTACCGACGAGATACTACGATGGATGATTCGCAGCATCGTGACGTATATGCCCATTTCGGCTTAGCTATGTATTTGGCCCAATGCCTTGAGCAATCCATATTCGTGCATTTGATGTTCTTCGATTTTTTTCCTCGAAACGTCAAGAATTTCAAGGAACAAGAGCGCTGGCAGCAAGATTTCGACCGGTACGAATCCGAAGAGCTTGGTAAGACGATGGGGCGGTTAATTCAGGCCTTCAACGATGCGGGGCAGCCGACCGACGAAATCAAGGTCGTTTTGACAAATGTACTGGTTCAACGGAACCGGCTTGCGCACAAATATTTTTCGGAAAAATCCATTGCCTTCATGACTGAATCCGGGCGTAGCGAGATGATTACCGAACTTGAATCTATTCAGGAGATGTTCGGCACTGCGATGGCAATGATTGATGCGATTACTATGCCGGTAGCTCGCTCTTACGGTTTGACTGAAGAAATGCAAAGGCGTGTGATGGAAGAAATGATGACATCGCAGAGCAATAATGCTTCCGACTAAGTGAGGAGGAGAAGGGCACTCGTTGCTTCGGGCAAAGTCTGGCTTCGGGTTTGCTTTACGCAGCGAATATCCAGTGTATCTATTTTTTTGGGGGCATCATGGGCAACACATTCGACAGGGTGGTAGGTTAGCGGAAATTTAATATTCACCTTCCCACGGACGGCTCTCATGATCGAACACGTTTCTCTCAAAGGTGTCACCAGCTATCCCTCAGATGCATCCGTCAAACTCGGGCCGCTCAAGCGCGTCAACCTCATCTACGGACTGAATGGCAGCGGAAAATCCACAATCGCCAACTACCTTCAAGACCTCGCACATAAGGACTATCAGCAGTGTCAGGTTACGCCAGCAATCGGTCAGGATCAGTTGTTTGTCTACAACCAGGCGTTTGTAGAGAAGAATTTCCATCAGGAAACCCAACCAGGGATCTTCACACTCAACCAGGATAACATCGAAGCGGAGGCGGCGATCCGCGACGATGAACAACGCTTGGAAGATACACAGCTGCAACGCAAGGGGATCGCCGAGAGCCGGCAAGAATTTGCCGACCTGCGGGTCAAGGAGGATGACCGTTACAGGGATTTGCTATGGGATATCAAGAAAGGACTCGATCAGGACAGCCTTTACTACTGCTTTGACAAAGTTCACAAGGACAAGGCGAAGTTCAGAGGCAACCTCGAAAGTGTGGCGCTTAATAAGGGCGCGACTCGCACGGCGGTAGAACTGGCCGAAGCAGCACAGACTCTGCAGTCTTCCGACGGCGAGCTTCTGCCTGAGCTGGTGCTTATTTCCTTCAGTGCGTCCACAACTGAAGCCCATGAGATTTTTGGTGAGGTCATTACACCTTCAGGGGATTCGTATCTGGCCGGGTTGATTGAAAAGCTCGGAAACTCCGATTGGGTTAAAAACGCGATGCCCCTCGTTGCCAAAGCCGAAGGGCAATGTCCGCTTTGTCAGCAAACCATGCCCCATGACTTCCAGGCCCATGTAAAACAGCTCTTCGATAAAAGCTACGACGATAAAATCGATAAACTGCGCTTGCTCAAGAACGCGTATGAAGGGGCTACCCATTCGTTGCTGGTCACCTTGGAGGGGGATTCCTATAAGAACTCAGCCATCCAGAGCGATCCTGCATTTGTGAAGGCCAAGGCAGACCTGATTAAAGCTTTTGCTGATAACGTCGCGAAAATCAGCGATAAGCAAGCTTCTATCTCGAAGGTCGTCACGCTTCAATCGACCACCGACATCATTGAAGAACTCAACGATGCTATCAAGGCGCAGCAGATCAAGGCTGAGGAGTACAACGAACGGATCAACAAGAAAGATCAGTTGCTCAAAGCGATCAACGAGGAGCTATGGCAGCTCATGCGCAAGCAGGCTGATCCCATCATCTTGACGCATAAGGAAGCTGATAAAGATTTTGAGGCGAAGCTTAGGGAGTGCGAAGAAAAGCTAGATGAGCTCGATGACGAAGCCAAGGTTATTGAGGCGTCCATATCAACGCATCGATCGCAAATCACGAATATTGAAGAGTCGGTTATAAACATAAACGACGCACTCAGCAGTATAGGTCTCAGCGGTTTTTCGATCGAAAAAGAGCCTGGCGATCAAACCAGCTACCGGCTTGTCCGCCCTCACGGGACAGAGGATGTCTTTCAGTCACTGAGTGAGGGTGAGAAAACCTTGGTAACGTTCCTCTACTTCCTGGAGCTCTGTGTAGGAAGTGTCAAGGCTGACTCCCCTGTGGTCTTGGGAAATCGCGTCGTTGTCATTGATGACCCGATCTCCAGTCTGTCCCACAACTACGTCTATGAGGTGGCCGCTCATATTTATCATCGCATTCTGCGGCCCGAAGCAAACTTCAAAAAGGTTCTGGTTCTGACTCATAACCTGTTTTTCTTCCACGAGCTCCTCAAAAATGCACCGCTTGGGATTGTTAACAAATACAAGTGTTTCAGGGTTGTGAAAGGGGAATTCAGTGATATTTCGGAGCTGGGCCATGGCGAAATCAAAAACGATTATGAGACGTACTGGCAGGTGATCAAGGACGCGAGCCAGGCAAAGGTACATGCCGCCGTGCTCCCTAACATGATGCGTAACGTGCTGGAGCACTATTTTGGCTTCATCCACAAAAGGGACGATTTACTCAAGGCTCTGGAATCCCTGGAGAAGGAAGATAGTGGAGAGTTCAAGCCGCTCTATCGGTACATCAACCGTCAATCGCACGGCACCGCGATCAACATCACTGACTTTGGTGGCTGGGAGGCCAACAAACTCATTGAAAAATTCAAGTCTGTTTTCGTTGAGTCCGGATATCCCGAACACTACAGCATGATGATGGGAGAGGCAGAGGAGGGCGATGCTGGAGAGGCTTGAACCGGACTCCGGGTATGAGCCCCTGAGACAGTGCTCCTTAGGTGAAATTCTTCGGTCTTCAGCATCGGCGATGGGGGAGGACGTAATGACTTCCTCGTTCATAGAAAAGCTCCGTGCACTGATGGCTAAAAGCTATTTTCTGCTTCCCCGCTACAACCTGTCCTGTTAGTATGGCCGCGCAGCTACCACCAACGGATTTCCATTTCCATCCTGCCTGACCTCCCAGCCCGCATAGCTTTGCGCATGGGGCGCAAAGGCTATCAGCGGCAACGCTGAGAAAAAATGGAGATATCGTCATGACTATTCATGCCAAAGTCGTACCTGTACGACAATACGAACGTTTCCGCTTTGGTCGTTGGGAGTCGGTGTGCAAACACCATCGCTCCCTGCCTCAGCGGTAATGGATAACCTTGGTGGTAGCTGCACCTCTAGTTTCCGCAAAGTCAATCTAACGTTCGAGCGATCTCAGTAAGGTTTAGATACCTCAGCTTTTTCAGAACATCACTGATTACTGCGCTTCGCTGGGGCTGTAGGCCCGAAGCTTAAAACTTAAAATATTATAGTTCGCTCGATATCTGCTTCAGGGCTCCTGAAGCTCTTTGCCTTAACTCGCAACATAAAAATTATTACAGACATGCACGAAGAAACTAGTCCTGCGACTTCTTTAGATGAGAGAAAACTCTCCATCGAAATGGCAAAGCTTGAGCTTGAACAGAGAAAACTGAAGCTTGAGGAAACCAAGACAGCTGTAGCTATCAAAAGCTATCGGATTGACTTGGCGGCCAAACTCGCAATTCCAGTCGCAGTACTCATTCTGGCAGCGGCGACCTACAGCACGAACTCCAGTAACAACGACGCACGCATGGTGTTAGAAGTCGATAAACAGAAAAAAGATTTCAGCCAGAAGCAGGAAGAACTCTTCATCAAGCGCAGCGATGTCGAGCGCAATAGGATGGAAAGCAAGGCCAGATTCATACAGAACAATCGGGCCCTTATTTTCGACCCCGCTCCAGAGTCTGTACAGAAAGTCACATTGCTCGCGAAGGCTATGTTTTCGAAAGAAGACTTAGATGACATTCTTGAAAAAGTGAGCGCGTTCAGGATCGATACTCCACCTCGCCAAGTTGAGGCCGATAAGCCCTCACCGTTAAAAGCCGCAGCTGAGTACATTGCGACCGGTAAACGCTTTACCCAGAAAGGTAACTACGCGCAGGCCTTAGTCAACTTCGAGATGGCAACCCTGCTGAACACTTCAGATGCAATGGCCTGGAACTACAAGGCTTATGCGGAAATGCGGACTGAACGTAATGATGCGGCGCTCAAAAGCATCAGTACGGCCATTAACTTGCAACCTGTTGAAAGCGGCGACGTGCAGACGATTGTGATCAATGCGACGAAAATTTTGTGCTCCCTTGGACGAACTGAAGACGCCCGGTCGTACATCAACAAGAGCCTTGCAATCGTGCCTCAGGTGGTTGAAAAGCTCCGTGGTGATCGTGATTTCGCCACACGCTGCAATTTCACATTCAGCAGTTAATCGCCCTGACTTGATCTAGTCTTGTCTTTCATGGGGCTCGTTCACCCACTGGTAATGCTTTCCATAACTGGCTACTGACACTTGTCGCGTGCGTGTGCAAAGCGCAATGAGCTCAGCACCTGGTAGGCCTCAAGGGCAGTTGAGCGGGTAGACCCAGTTCAAGTCTTTCAGTGCTCGATACATTCTTGCTCATTGCTCAGCAGCGCTGAGAACCTTAGCCCGAAATGGAAAATAATTGACCGGTATCACTCCACACTTTCAATGTCTGAAGTGCTACCTGGTCGGCACGTGTTTACAAAGCTCGCCAGCAAAAAACTAACAGCCAAGGAGGATTCACTCGCACCCTGCCTGAGCTCAATGGTCACGTTAGGCGTCAGTCCTAGTAAAGAACTGGCCACTGCACGCGCTCCAGGCGCACCTTAAGCTCGGCACCGTAGTTCGGCTCAATCTGAGAGGCAAAGTGTAGTGGTCAACTAATCCCGGACACGACGTTAAGTTTTTTCTCGGCCTGAGCCGGTGGCAGCCCACCATTAAATTGGTGCGGTCGAATCCAGTTGTACCGGTGCATCAAAAAATGGCTGATATCCCGCTGAGCTTGTTGGGCCGTCGTGTAGCCCATGGTCGGTATCCACTCGGTTTTCAGGCTCCTGAACACCCGCTCCATCGGCGCATATCCCAACAATTTCCTCGCCGGCTCATGCTCTGACGCATGCGATATCGCCAAAGGCGCTGGCGAAAACTCCGACTTCCATATTGCGAGCCTTGGTCGGAGTGGAACAGCAGACCTTGAGGCTTCCCTCGCTGCTCGTAAGCCATGTCCAAGGCCTTGATGACCAAGTCCGCATCCGGCTTTCCCGACAACGCCCAGCCCACAACACGGCGGGCAAAAAGATCTAGGACAACCGCCAGATACTGCCATTTCCTTTGAGCCCAGATGTAAGTGATATCGCCACACCAGACGTGGTCAGGAGTGGGCACATCAAACTCCCGGTTCAAAATATTAGGAATGTCGGGCCGCTCGACCGTCGCCTTTTTGTAAGCATGCGATCCCGGTTGTTTGCTGACCAACTCCAGCTCGCGCATCAGGCTGCGCACTTTGAATCGCCCGATCTGCTCGCCGTCGTCCTGCATCATGGCCATGATGCTACGGCTACCGGGAGCACTGCGGCCTTGGGTGAACAACTCGTTCACCCGACTGCGCAATCGAAGGCGTTCTACTTCCGGTGTGCGGCGCCTGAGACGCCGAGCGTAGTAGCACGAGCGGGTCACTTCAAACACCTTGCACAGCCAATCAACCGGCTCGTGGATGCTCAACTGGTCAATCAGCGCGAACGCTCGAGATCTTCCGACATCAAGAGCGCGGTAGCCTTTTTTAAGATCGATTTTTCCCGCTCAAGGCGAGCAATTCGGGCTTCCAGATCTTGGATTTTCTGCTGCTCCGGGGTCAGCGCTTTGCTCTGCGGGGTGACGCCCGTGCGTTCTTGTTGCACCTGGTCGACCCATCGGCGCAAAGCCGACTCCCCGACACCAAGCGAGCGGCTGGCCTCAATGAAGCTGTAATCCTGCTTGAGAACGAGCTCGGCAGCCTCGCGTTTGAATTCAGGGGAAAAGGTACGGCGTTGTTTGGTCATCTGACACCTCGTTCTGGCGAGCATTCTCGCCTAAATGGGTGTCCGGTTTCATTAGACCACTACACCGCCACCCTTTACCGAGGAGGGAAACGTGTGTCAAAGGCTCCGGCAGAGACAGACGTTGGCTATCCAGTATTCGCTTTTTCCAGTTTTGGCTAGTTGAACGTGGGTGAATTATTTACACATGCTAAACCTTGGTTCGATACCCACCGACATCGACTCACTGGTACAACCAAGGCCCCAGTTCATCCAGATTCGCAACGACAATTTGTTGCGCCATGGGTTTTGCATGCACCTTGGTTGCGTCGATCTGATAGCGATGAAGAACGTACTGAACCATGGCTCCGCGAGTCTGAATTATGAGTTTTCCGTCTTCCATTCCGTAGTCCGCTTCAATGATCGCGCGCTGTCCTGGCTTTAGTCGTGAATCTGGCTCGATGATGACCGTCGCCGGCGTTGTCCACCCTGGATCGAGCGTGCGGGAGTGCTCTGTATAGTCATCCATCAGTTCCGGTACGCCTCTGAAACGACTCAACACAAAATCGCGATAGTCCGCATTCTTCGCAGTAGGCTCGAACATGCCAACGCATGCCGGTATGAATCAGCGTGTGGGGCGCTATGAGGCGGGTCTCGCCTTCTGGTGACCGGAAAGACGCGTATTCGCACTCAAGCCGTTGACCTTCTCGACAAGCCTTCAGTAGCGGTCGGAGCACCTCGGGACGTATGGAACGATCCGGAACATCGAGCACATCAATGTGAGCGTAGGCAAGAGCCAGCCCCTCGATATGCGGAGCTCGCTCATGGTTCTGACTAAGCAGATGAAGATATGCCGTGGCGCTGTTTTCAATGAATAGTGGCTTGAAGTGTTTGCTAGGTACGTACCCTTTCAGGTGTTTGTCATACTCCAGATTTTTTGGCGCATGCTCATCGATGTAGGTGTTGATGTCCTTCGACGCTTGCTGTCGACTGATGCCAAAACTCTGAATCAGATGATTGGTCGTCAAACGTCCCTCCCACCACGCGACTGTCTCGATCAACCTATACCTCAACGCCAGATCCCAGCGCACCGATTCAATTGACTTTCCGCGTTTCATATCGGCCTCCATCTGCCTGAAAAGTTTACCTGTATGCGTAAACACTATGGATGTGTCGAGTATATCTACATATTGTCCAACCGAGAGCAAGCGCCATGAAACCGAATTGGTGCTGAATTTAAGCGGCTGCCGTGTGAGAAATCCGCTGTACTGCTACAGACTTGGTTTTTGCCAGAGAGGCGTCCGATGTCGCAACTAGTCAAAATCGTGCTGATCGATTCGCTTTGTGCGGGAGCGAAAGCTGAGCTCGTCATGGAAGGGAACACCAGCGTCACCGGTGAAAATGGCATCGGTAAGTCATCGTTCATCAAGCTGATTCCAGTCTTCTACGGCGCATCTCCAGGGCGCTTGGTCAAAGCAGGCACCAACCGCGAGAGCTTTGCGAACTGGTACCTCCCGCGGTCATCCAGCTTTATCGTTTTCGAATACATCAACTACGCTGGCGCCGCCCGGTGCGCGATCATGCACCGTAGCGGGGAAGGTTATTCGTACCGTCTCGTTTCAAGCCCCTGGAGCCCTGAGCTCCTGTATCGCGACTACGAAGCAGGCCAACTGGTGCTACCCGGCGAGCTGTATGGCCATCTCGCACAAAAAGGTGTTTCCTGCTCACCTGAGCTGCAGCCGTATCATTACCGGCAAATCATCCAGTTCAACAGCGGGACAGCCCATCTCGAAAAAATCGCAGATGCTGGCAAACGTAAGTTGATCGTAAGTCTGCGTATGAGCTTCTCGCTGGCGCCGAAACGCAAGGATTTCAATGGAATTGACTATGTGACGCTGGCGCTCCTGGAGAGCGGGGGCACCTTCGATACCATGAAGGCGACTATGGCCGAGATTCTTCAGCAGGAAAATGCGGATCCTAGCCGCACCCTGATGATGCTCAACGCGCAACCATTCAGGAATGTGGTCGACAACCGCGCTGGTTACGAGCTAATGGAATCGCTCAAGCCGGACATTTATCAAATGAACCTCCAATGCCATGAGTTCCGTGCTGTTGTTCGACAGATGGGTACTCAAAAACGTCGGGTTTTAATGCTCGAAGATCAGCTTAGAGAACGTCAGAACGCTCTTGTCATCGCTTTGGCTGGCCTATCCGAGGAAGACGAACAGCTTCAGATCTCGAGTAGAGAGAGAATGAGTGGCCTAAATGGCCAAAAAGGTGAAGTTAACACTGAGCTGGCAGAGCAGGAAGCATGGCTCCAAAGGTTTGAAAACAAGCGTGCCGAGTACCAACAAAATCGCACCCAACAGCTTTCAGAGCAATTTGATCAACTACCCGAGATACGAGCTCAGCTGAATCTCAAGCAGGAACACTTGATCAAACTCAATCGCCAAGGAGCAGATATTCGTAGTGTTTATCAAGAGCTCGAGGCTGCGGCGAGAGAGGTCGCCTCGGACGGCAGGGATGTTGCCTTCTCTAGGCATACCTCGGCATCGCAAGTTATTCAGAGACGACAAAAGGAACTGCTGGCGACTCAGGAAAAGCTGCTCGAAGAAACTCGAACAGCCCACGAGACTGAGCTTGCAATGCATCTGCAGGAACAGTTGCAGGCGACAAGCACCCATGCTCGCGAGGTTGCATTCGCCGAACAGCTTAAAACCATCAGCGTTCTGCCGGCCGCGCAACGTGAACTGGATCAGGCTCAGCGTGACATTGATGACCAGATGATGGTGGTCGCCGAGTTTCAGAAACACTTCAATGCTATTTCGGCAGAAATCGAGGGCTTTTCGCAGGAGCGACTGGTACGCGCTGCAGAATTCAGCGGCTTGCAGCAACGGAGGAACGCGCTCACCGGAGATCGCGAAAGCCTCAAGGAACAACTCAAGGCAGGCGCGGAGACCCTGCTTGGTTTTCTCCGTCGCCATCATCCTACCTGGACGGAGAATATTGCTCGACTCATCCCGGTAGATACGCTGATGCGCACGGATCTAAATCCGGCACTTCTCGAGGGGGTTGAGCAAAGCCTTTATGGCGTTGAGATTAACCTTGAGGTGCTCCCTCAAGCTGCGGTTGCAAGCACCCAGACCCTTGAAGCCGAGATTGCCTCACTGACTGCGCAAATCCAATCGCTCAGCTCGGAAATGGATGCGGTAGGGAAACAGCAGCGCAGCGTGGAAGAACGGCTCCGCCAGCACGGGCTGAAGGTGTCTGCAGCTCAGAAGGACTTGAGCAATGCATGCCTCGAGTTGGAAACATTGAAAGGGGATCACTCCGGGCTCATTGATCGAGCCCGCGAAGAGGTAATCCAGGAGCTTGCGCTGCAAGAAGCCCGCGTCTCGGAAGCGAACATTCGCCTCGAACGACTAAACCATCAGCTAGAAAACGTGAAAGAAAGGCACAGGCGCGAAGTTAGCGACATACAAGCTGATGGTGAAGCAGGCCAGATGCTGCTGGCTGGGGAGCTGAATCAAGCTGACCTGGAGCTGAATACCACACGAGAGCGCATCGATAAAACGCTAACGGCGGCGTTGCAACAAGCACAAATTGACTTGGCAGCACAGCTACTGGCTGCTGGAGTTGATGACACTGAGAGCAAACGGCTCAACTTGGAGATTGATGAGTTAACAGGGAAGGTCAAGAATCTTCTCGCACATGAATCAATGATCGATAGCTACCGCCTCTGGGTGAGAGAAGCTGTGCCAGCGGTATCCGACCGCAAGGCCACTCTGGCAAGGACGAAGGCCGAGCTCGATCGGATCAATCGCTCCATCGATCAGTGGCAACGGGAAGTGCAGACTGCGCAAAAAGTGATCAGCGAACGCAGGAAGGTTCTAGTAATCCAGGGTCATGAGGATGATCTGGAATTGGGAGCCGTTACGCGTGTCCTCCGCGAGCTCACTCAAATCGACGCAGCCACAGAGGGTCAGCTCAGCTTGACAGTTAAAGCGTCTGACATTGAGGATGAAGTAGGTAAGCTTAAGCGCCGGAGAGCCGATTGTCAGCGGAAGGGTACGGAGCTTTATCGAGAAGTTCACAAACGCTTCCAGCGAGATCGTCTGGCCCACACACCACAGGGCGCTGCGATCGAACAGATCATAAATCATGCCGCGAACGCTACTTATGAACTTGAGCTCGCATGGTTAGAAGCCGCTCCGAACCTGCAGGAATACATTGAAATCTCGCATCCAGATCAGAAGACGAAGCTGATCATCCAAGCCAAAAACCTGTCAGACGAGCTCTGCGATAGTCGCTCAAAACTGCAGCAATTGCACCGAAGCATTTTGAAGCTAGGTCGTGACGCAACGGCAAAAGCGAGCGAGGTGCTCGGTTCCTTTGCGCAGATTCGCCAGTTCGAATTCAAGGTCTCATCACGCATTCACAACATGTCGTTCTGGGATGACCTGACGAACTACGAGCAGCAATACAAGCGGTGGGATGCGATGGGTGGCGAATACCTTCCAACAGAAGGTTTCATGGAAGCGCTGCGCACCATCGAGCGACAGATTGAAGAAGGGGCGTTCACCTCCAAGCTGTCGGACTGCTTCGACGTGAACGTTACATGTAATGACCAGGGCAGAGTAAAGGTAGCGACGAACAACGCCGAGCTTATTCACCTCAGCAGCACTGGGCTCACCAAGATCATCGTCGCCATGATCTACGTCTCGCTGTTTGAACTGCTACGGAATGAGGCAGATTTCCAGATGTCTATCCCGATCGACGAGGCCCTGGAGCTCTCGCCAGAAAACTATGTAGCTTTGGTCAATTACTTCAATGAGCGCGGGCTTTCCATGCTCGCGTGCTTCCCGGGAGGAGCTCCGGAGCTGCTGCGGCAATTCAATAATCGATACAGCCTCGAGCGGAGGGCCGATACCGACTCAATCGTAGTCAAGGAATACGGCATCCAAGAAGTGGACGAGCTTGATGATCTGAATGATGCGCTTGGAAATGACGACGGGGAGGGTGCACTGTGAGCCCATTGAGAGATGTTCTACATAAGCTTCTGTCCGGCAGCTTCATCTGCCAGTACACCTACCCAGAGCTGCACCGACAGATGCGCGATGCTGACTTTGCGGAAGCGGTTGAGAACGCGCTTGCCCCGTTAGGGCGGAAATTGGCGACTCTCGGCGAGCCTGAGGCTCCGGACACGTTCTTTGCACGGTACGTAGATCTCACTGAAGCGGTCGACCGAGATGCAGCCACGGCTCAGCTGGTCGAACTGCGTGATCAGCTCAGACCCTGTCTCGAGTTCATCCGGCTGATCAATCGCGCAGGCCGGAGTGAGACCTGCCTAGCCCCGGGTGACACGATTTCCTTCGCCGACATGCTCGATTCGATCGAGAATCACGTGACCTACCGTACGCAGCTTTGGGATTTGAGTGGATACGACTTCTTCAGTAAATCCAAAAGCGGAAAGGACAACAAGGACAGGCTGAGCTTGGTGCTACGTGCTTTGGCTGATGCGGGCTACCTAGTCAAGCGCAGCTGCGAATCCGCTAACTATGTAGCCACAGGCAAAATGGGCTACGTACACACGATCCTTGCATGGATAGCCGAATACAACTCGCTCAGTCTTGACGTGGGCACGAGTGATCAACCTGGGGGCGAGCAACAGGGAGGGCTCGATTTGTGAAAGAGGCAGACTGGACAGAGTTGGGCGAAGCGCTGATGCGGAATGCGCCATTCTTGGAAGCATTGGCGATTGCAGACGAGGATGGGATCGCACTGCCCGAACGAAGGACTAAGGGTGTTTCCTACCTCATGTCCAAGGGACTGATCGAAGAGGATGATGAGCTCTACTACCTCAGTGGTTTGCTGCTGGATGTAGGCGCGCAGATTTCACTTCAAGGGTTCGAACGTGTCGCTCCTGACTTGCAGGAATCCCTCATTGCCATTCAGCAGCACTGTGAGGCCTACCATGATGCCAAGGCTGCCGACTTATCTAGTGATGCCGAACGACACCTCAAGCGTTTGACGCACAGCTGCCGCCAGGTCATGAACCATCTGCGGAATGAGCAAGCCCAGACTCGTGCGTTTATTGAGGGTGGATACGGCTTTTCACCACGCCTCAGGGATCGGCTGCGTGACATCAACAACGCAATCAATCGCCTTAAGCGCCTGCATGACAAGCTGGGGCTGTTCACTCATGTTGGCCTAGCAGGCCTCGCGCGCAGCGATCGCTCTTTGCGACGCGTTCTCCTTGAGAGTCTTCTCGGCGCGGTATCGCGAAACCGCCTTGCTTTGGATGAAATGATAGGGCGTCTTGATCGACTCAGCCTAGCGGTGCGCAAGCGTAACCACATGCGCCAGGTTGCTCACGCAGTCGATGTATTTCTCCAAGCAGGAAATCCTATCGACCTCGAGCCTCTTTTTGCCCGAAAAGACGCTGCCTCCTGGGCTCCAGCAGTCAAGATGGAGCTGATTGGCAGCGTGTACTGTGACGTCGAGGCGGGAGAGAGCCTTGAAGAGCTTGAATTGCTGATCGCTTCACTCCCAGCTACTAAAACCCGGCGCATAACGGAGCCGCCCAAGCCACGTGAGTCGAAACCTGTTGTACCCAAAGACGAACCGACGAAAGTGCTAGAGAAGCCATTCGCTCGTGATCACCTAGAATGCATGCTCAAGTGCTTGATTGACACTAAGGAGCCCCAGTCTGCTGTGGCGTATTGGCAGGCACATGGAGCCCCGGGAATATCCATGAGCATTTGGCTCTATGCCCTAGATGGCTACGTACGCCTGCAGTCTGCTGTGAGCAAGGTACGTCACAAGCCACTCAACTATCGATTGAACCCGGTTTACGCACCATTCCTGAGAGCATCAGCTAACCGACTTGTACTTGATCTGATTTTAGAGCGAGCAGGGCGGCTATGAGCATTTTCACCACTAGGAGATCGATTACACCCATCGTAAAAGCGATCCGGCAACACGCTACAAAGGTACAACTGAACGCGACTTGGAGCCGCCTCCACTCGGACTACGGTATCGGCACGAAGTTTGGGAGCAGTTCTTTGGCGCTGAGCGAGGGCGACCTGCATACCCTCAGGGTGATGCTGCAGCGGGACGCTGGAATTGATGCGTTGCACCAAAGTTTGGGTGAGCTGGAAGGAGACCGCATCGACACTGCGAAGAAATCCCGTAATGAAAAGCTGGCCCGCTTGAGGACGGCAGATCGAGTCGTCATGGTCGCATCGCTATCTGGTCAGCTGGAGCTGGCTTCAGGAATCTATCGCCACCCTATTGGCGGAAGCCTGAACGTCCCCGCTGAGGAGTTACATGGTTCAGAGAGAGTGCTGCTGGTGGAGAATCTGGCAGTCATGTTTGCGATTCACGAGTACCGCTGGCCGGATGAGGTAAAGCGCTTACCCATGCTTTTCCGTGGAAGCCCTCAGAACACGGCTGCGGCTGTTACGAAGGCCCTGGCCGGTGTAACTGATGTCATATGCTTCCCTGATTACGACCCTCAAGGGTGGATGAACACCCTGACGATAAAAGCTCGAGGGATTGTGGTACCAACAATGGATGCGATCGAATGCATCATTGCGGAAGAATGGGACAAGCCACAGGACTACGAAAGGCAGCACGTCGCAAGAGAATGGTTGAGGAGGATTGAACTGCCGCAAGTGGAAGATCTGCTGACCAGAGAGCTGGCAATATCGCAGGAATCTATGGCGGGGATGGGCTTGGAGGTACTCGACCTCTGTTCTTAGAAGATCTGACCGATACCTCATAGCATCTCGCGCTGGTACGCATTGGCACGTTTGAAGCTAAAGACGTTTAGCCACGATCGCGTAAACCTAGGCGCTTGACTGAGTGTGCACGCTCCTGATCGTGTGAGTGATAATACGTGTTCTGAGTCGTTGCCAGGTTGGAATGCCGAAGATCACTCTGCAAGTCTTTGGCGTTACGAAACGGCGCATCAAACGTTGCAGAGGTATGGCGCAGCCAGTGCGACGAAGCTACCCGAGTGAGTTTTTGGCACAGGATAAGTGGGCTGAACGCCTTTATTCACAAGGCCTCCAGAGCGACGATCACTATTTTTGTCCTCGTTTCGCAACGGTAACAGATATCAAGTTGAGAAACGAAAGGCTGCTTGCATTGGCAACGCACCTCTAGCATGGCACATTATTTAACATAATATACATTATGCGTAGCAGTAGATTCTGACTTTGGGTGGGTGGTACGCTTCTTTTAGAACCAGTGGCGTCTGTTGATGTGTTCGCTGCAATACACACATCTTCTCGCTACGCTCGCATCTGCTGCAATCCAATCCATCAAGGTTCCATCCATGGGCACGTCAGTCGTACCGAGTTGTTTGTTTGCTGCGATTGATGCGGTTTATCTGCCGGCTGGCTTGAAATGCTCGGAAGATATTTCTCCTGACGTTGAGGCTAGAGAGTATGGCGGTTGTCGATTCATGCTGGGTACTCGCCAGGTTGTGTTCCGTGTCGCCAAAACCACGCCGACCAAGATTGGTCAGTTCGTGACGCTGTGGAAACGACCCTGTGCAACGAGTGTGATTACTCCGCTGGATAGCAACGATAATATCGACTTCGTTGTGATCCACGCGACTGGCACCGAACAAAGTGGTCAGTTTGTATTTGACCGTGCAACGTTGCTGTCCCATGGCGTGATGTCCATAAATGGCGTCGGTGGCAAGCGTGCTTTACGTGTGTATCCGCCCTGGAGCCGACCTATTGCCAAGCAAGCGTTACAGACTCAGCGGTGGCAACTCCAGCATTTCGTGACAGTTGAACCCTCAGACCAGACTTCGTTACAGCACATAAAATCGTTGTTCAGGTCCTCGTTAAAGTGAGCGTATACCCTACTCCAGCCCCCTCTCTCATGACTGCTATTAATAACTCAACTAAATAGCCATTTAGTTGAGTTATTAATATACTCCTTCATTCCTTCCTCCCACTCTACAACTAAGAAAGGTCTGAAGTAGCCAGAAATTTACGCGTAAGTTTCAACTTTCGCCTTTTGCAAACCCGAATAACATCCGTGGCGAGTCCACTAGCAGCGCACGCATAAGCTCCGTCGAGCACTCCAGTGCTTGAAGTTGATCGATCACCGTATCGAAACCGACGCCTTCTTCATGTTGCGTATGCGGCCAGTCGCTGCCCCACACCAAACGGCGACGGCCGAAGCTCTGCTCCAGCAGCGGTAACGCCATCCGGGCAAACTCGAAGTTCTGTTGTGGCGTACCTTCCAGTCGATAGATACCGGACACCTTCATCCACACTTGCCCGCTCAGCCCCAGTTCCAGCACCTCGGAAAAACCTGGCTGATCAAGGCCAAAACGCGCGTCCGGACGCCCCAAGTGATCGATGACGAGTTTGATCCCAAACGGCATCAGCTGACGAATCAGTTTCGGTAAATCCTCCACCTGGCGGTGCAACTCCACGTGCCAGTCCAGTTCAGCGATGTGGCCGAAGAAGTCCTTCCAGGCAGCGTCGTGAAAGTCAGGCAAGGCTTTGCCCATGAGGTTCAAGCGAATGCCGACCACGCCCAGCCGAGCCATGTCGTTCAACATGACGCGGCTAACACCTCGCTCCAGCACCACCACCCCTCTCAATCGTTCCGGCACCTGCCTCAGCGCCGCCAGCAGGTAGTTATTGTCGGTGCCGAGAAAACTCGGCTGCACCAATACACCATGACTCAGGCCATGGGCTTGCAAGTGCTTCAGATACTGCGCAAGTGTGGCGTCGTAGCCAGGGGTATAGCGTCGTGCAGCGGCCAGGTTCAGCTCGCGGCTGAACACATGAGCGTGGGAGTCGATGCCGGTGATCGGCGCAGGACAGGTATCAGGCATGGATTTCATCTATCGAAGGTAATGGTCATCAGGCCCGGGCGGTCTCGTTGCCGTCGACCGTGGTTTGCACCGGCGCAGTCGAGGCCTCGAGACTGCGCCCACGGGTTTCCGGCAGGCAAAGTGCCGCGATCACCGCCACACCGTAGGCGACCCCTGCGTCGATGCCAATTGCAGACCCCAAGGACATGGAGTCGCTCATGTGGCCGACCAGGAACGGGAACACCGCGGAAAGTACTCGGCCAAAGTTGTAGCAGAAACCGACACCGGCGCCGCGCACGTCCGCTGGATACAACTCGTTGAACAGCGCACCAAGACTCGCCGGAATGCCGGCGGCGAAGAAGCCGAGCGGAAACCCCAGGAACAGCATCTGGGTATTGGTCAGCGGCAGGAACACATAGCACTGCACGGTGACGACACAGCACAACGCAAACAACACGATGTTTTTGCGACGGCCAATACGGTCGATCAAAAATCCGCTGACCACACAGCCACACCAGAAGGCGAAGATAATCACCGCGAGGTAGCCGCCAGAGTTCAGCACCGACAGGTTGCGCTCTGTCTTGAGGAACGTCGGCAGCCAGGTCATCACTGCGTGGTAGCCGCCGTGCGCGCCGAGGCCCAACAGACCACCGAACAGCGTCACGCGGATGAGTTCAGGGCGGAAAATGCCGGCCAGGGATTTGAAGAAGCTTTGCGGGATGGCGTTTTCTTTTTGCAGGCGCTGGAAGCTGTCGGGCTCCTCGACGTTGCGACGTACCCAGATGATCAGGAACGACGGCAGCAATCCGACCAGGAACATCACACGCCAGGCCATGTCCTGCGGTACAAAGGAGTAAATCAGCGTAAACACCCCGACCGCCAGGCCCCAACCCACGGCCCAGGCGCTTTGCACCGTTCCCATGACCTTGCCGCGATATTGAGGGTTGATTGTCTCAGCCATCAGCACTGCGCCGGCAGCCCATTCGCCACCGATGCCAAAACCCTGGAGCGCTTTGACGATCAAGAGCTGATTGAATCCCGTAACGAACGCGGACAGAAAGGTGAAGACCGAGAACCACAAAATCATCCACTGAAGTGTGCGTACCCGGCCGTAGCGGTCGGACAACGTCCCCCCTACCCAGCCACCAATGGCTGAAGTGACCAGGGTGACACCACTGATCAGCCCCGCGTCGCCCTTGGTCAGGGCGAACGCGGCGATCAACGCCGGAATCGCCAGGCCGAACATTTGTACCTCCAGCGCGTCGAGCGACCATCCGCCGAAGCAGGCCCAAAACGTCTTGCGCTCCCGAGGAGTGACTTGGCGATACCAGCTAAACATGATTCTTATCCTTATAGGTGGAACGTGAGGCAGCCGAGAGCGAACCGCGCCGCTACGAGGCCAGTCAGAACAAACAAAACGATCAAACCAGCGGCGACCGACTCGCCGCTGAACGAAACGCTACCCAGGCACGGGTCAGCGAATATCCACGCGGTAACGGAAGTGCTCGGCATGCCCGCGAGAACGACGCCACTCCAGCGGTGTGCCGGCGTAATCACGCGCCAGCCTCTCGATCACCACCACCGGGCTGTTGACCGGGACTTGCAGCAATCGCGCGTGCACGTCATTCACCGATTCAGCGGTCAGCGTTTCTTCGGCCGAGGCGACGACCTGACCGCAGACCTCTTCATAGATCGGATACAACAGCGGCCCTTTGCTACTCAGGTCGATCTCCAGCAGCGGCTGAAAGCGGTTGCGGGGCAACCAGATTTCTTCGGCGAGCACCGGCTGAACATCGAGCAGACGCACACGAACAATGCGGATCACCGGCGCGTCGAGTGGCAGCCCCAACGCCTGGGCCACCGCCGAGGGCGCGGCCACCGGTTCGATCGACAGGATGCGACTCTCTGGCACCCGGCGCTCGCCGGCAGCGGTTTGAAAACGGAAGAATCGGAACAGCGAAGATTGGAACTGAGGCCGGCGAATGAAAGTGCCTCGACCTTGCTGACGTTCCAGGATACCTTCACTGACCAATGCATCGACCGCTTTGCGCACGGTGCCAGTAGACAGTTGGTATTCCGCTGAAAGCGCAGCTTCGGTGGGAATCGCTTCCCCCGGACGCCAGCGATTGTTGGCGATCTGTTCAGCCAAATGGTCACGCAGGCGTTGGTAAAGCGGCAGGCGAACATCACTGGAAAGAGCATTCATCGACTTTATTCACCTTGTTATCTAGTCATATATATGAATATAGAGGTGAGTATTTCCCCATACCGCTTGGCTGTCAATAAGGGTCAAGGCATTTTGCTGACGAATAGCGGGGCCAAGCCGTAGCCAATCTGCGTCAGTTCGACTCGGAAATCCTCTCCGTTGTCTCCCCTGCCCCCCCGCAAATCTTGTCCATCAACGCTTGAGCCACACCGCTGCCCTGCTCAAGGATTTTGAGGGCGGCACTGATCGCGGATCACCAGAACGGCTACTGACGCATTGCCAGGATCGCTGACAACCGCGCAGTCAATTTTGTGTCTCATCGCCGCACCTTCACCCAAGCCATGAGCAACGCCGAGGACAGTACCCCGACCGTCATGAAAATATAGGCCGCTCCGGGGTTGCCGGTAAGGCCGATCAGGTAGCCGACAATCCATGAGCCCACAAAGGCACCTAATGCCCCGCAAGCGTTGATCAAACCAATTGCGCCACCGAAAACATTGGAGGGCAGAACTTCCGGGATCAGCGCAAAAAATGGTCCGTAAGGCGCGTACAAAGCCGCCCCGGCGATGCTCAGCAAAGCAAACGACAACCAGAAATGGCTCGGGCCAAGCAAGTAGGAGCAGAAAAATGCCAGCGCACCCAGCGCCAGAAGCGGCCAGACAAAATGTTTACGCTGCTGGGATTTATCTGACATCCAAGACACCGCAAGCATGGCGGCCACGGCCGCGACATAAGGCACAGCGCTCAACCAGCCTACCGTGACAATATCCGTAGCCGCGGCTTGTTTGATGATCGTCGGCAGCCACATGATGAATCCGTAAACCCCGATGCTCCACAGCGCGTGGACGCAGCACAGTTGGATCACCACCCGGCTGGTAAACGCCTGGCGGTAATTACGCACCACCTTCATGCCTTTCTGTTCGTTTGCCAGTGTCGCGGCCAGCTGGTTTTTTTCCTGCTGAGTCAGCCAGTCGACCTGCTCGGGCTTGTCCCGCGCCAGCCGCCACCAGATGAACGCCCACAACACTGCTGGCGCGCCTTCAATCACGAACATCTCGCGCCAGCCCCACGCGTGAATCAAATAGCCCGAGACCACCGACATCCAAAGTACGGTGACCGGATTGCCGAGAACCAGAAACGTATTGGCACGCGAGCGTTCCTTGCGGGTGAACCAGTTACTGATGAAAATCAGCATGGCGGGCATCACTGCGGCCTCGACGATGCCCAGCGACACCCTGATCACCATCAACATCGGAATATTGGTCACCAGCCCCGTGGCCATCGCGCAGATGCCCCACAAGATCAGGCTCCAGAACACCAATTTGCGCACACTGTATTTCTGCGCGTAGATAGCGCCCGGAACCTGAAAGAAAAAGTAGCCCAGAAAGAACAGGGCCCCGATCAACGAGGACATGCTTTTGGTGATACCCAGGTCCTGCTCGATGCCCGCAGCACTGGCAAAGCCATAATTGGCGCGATCCAGATACGCGAGGCTGTAGGTAATGAAAATTAGCGGAATCAGATACCGCCAACGCTTGGGTGCGAAGCTTTTGGTTTTGACGTGTTGACGATTTTCGTCGGTAGCCTGCCCGGCAATATCGACCAGCGACGCTACCTGCTCTTTGAGGTTGCTCATGGATGTCCCCTGTTATTGTTGTTGTTTGCGGCGGGAGTAACATTCAAACGACGCTTGTCAGGCCTCCGTCGACGAAGATCGTTTGGCCGTTGATGAAGTCCGAGGCAGCGGATGCGAGAAATACGGCGGCACCACACAACTCCTCGACGCGCCCCCAACGGCCCGCAGGCGTGCGTTTGCACAGCCATTGGGAAAATTCCGGATTGTCTACCAGTGCCTGGTTCATCTGCGTCGCGAAATAGCCAGGTGCCAACCCATTGGCCTGAATACCGTGGCACGCCCATTCGGCGCACATGCCCTTGGTGAGCATCTTCACGGCACCTTTCGACGCCGCATAAGGAGCGATCGTCGGCCGGGCCAATTCGCTCTGAACCGAGCAGATATTGATGATCTTGCCGCGACGCCGGGCAATCATGTGCCGGGCGACTGCCTGGGACACATGGAAGACGCCGTCTAGATTGACCCGCATCAATTCGTGCCAATCGTTCGCGGCAAAATCTTCCAGCGGTGCCCGCCGCTGAATGCCGGCATTGTTCACCAGGATATCGATGGCTCCGGTCTGCGCCTCAAAGCTATTGATCACTTCGAAAACCTGAGCCTGATCGGTGACATCAAACACCGCGATCTCTGTGCTTACACCCTCGTCACGCAATTGACTTGCGATGAGTTGCGCTCTGTCACTATTACGATCATTGATCACCACAGTGGCGCCCGCAGCTCCCAAGCCTCTGGCCAGTTCAAGCCCGATGCCTTTGCCCGAACCGGTGATCAGGGCCCTGCGCCCGTTAAGCTGGAAGCTACTGGTATTGAATGACATGCTGTTCTCCACAAATGGCCATTTGTTTTTTTCGGCCTTGCCGTCACTTCATCGCAGCCCAGCGGTCACGTCCAATCGTCATTAATGATATCGTGATCAAAATTCATGATAAGCGCGAAACAGCCCCTGAAAGCTCGGAGTATTCAGATGGAAATCAAACATTTGAGAGCATTTGTGACCTTGGCTCAGGAGCTTCACTTCGGTCGAGCCGCGCAACAACTGTCGATCGTTCAACCGGCGCTGAGCATGCAGATCAAGTTGCTCGAGGAAGAACTGGGGGTGCGCCTGTTCGAGCGCAGTCGGCACTCGGTCGCTTTGACCGAAGTGGGACTGATTTTCCTACCGGAGGCGCGCGCGACCTTGCATCAAGCGGCCCATGCAGCGGACGTGGCCAGGGCGTCAGGGCGCGGTGAAATAGGTCGCGTGCGTTTAGGTTTCGTCTCCTCGGTATTACCCGAATTGCTGCCCACCTTGATCCGCTCACTGCATCAACGATTTCCGCGGATTGAACTGGAACTCAAGGACATGCCGGGCCCGGATCAGACAGCGGCGCTGAAAAATGGCCAGCTCGATTTCGGCTTGATGCGTTTGCCGGCCGTGGCCCCGGGGATTCAAACCCTGGAAGTGCTACGGGAGACCTTCATAGTGGCTTTGCACGGCGATCATCCTCTGGCTGTGTGCGGCACGCTGCACCCCACAGCGCTGGCAAACGTACCCGTTTTCGTCCTCGGCAGACGCTATGCACCCGGATTTTACGATGGCCTAATGCATGCCGTGAGCACCCACGGCGCGCAGCTGGAAATAGCATCGGAACTCGGCGAGTTCACCACCATGCTCGCGCTGGTTTCCGCCGGGCTCGGCGTCGGGTTACTGCCGGCTCGTGCCGGGCGTGCCCTGCCCGCCAACGTGATGTCCAAGCCCCTGGAGTTGGGCGATTACCGGGCAACGACCGGCCTTGCCTGGGTTGATCTGGACAGTCCGGTGAAGAACACTGTATTCAACCTGGTGAACGAGCTGTTGGCTGACCCCGCTGCCGAGCGTTTTCGCTAGCGAAAACAGCGGTTGCTCGCGCCGCGCCGCAGGCAAGTGCGCAAACTCCCCTGCCCTCACCGCAGACTAAGCGCCCATTAGCCGCCACTACTCACTGGGCAATAAGCCTTCGGTGAGCATCGATACTGCTTGCTCCGGCGAAGTCAGCGCGGTGTCTATGCAAAACGGCGCTTCGGCCCACGCTTCATATTCGTGATCCAACACAGATTGCCAGGTTGGTGGAATCAACCCGGGAATATCACCCAGCCTCGTTTCTATCCGGCGCCGATGTTCGTTTTTATCCGAGCAAATCACTTCAATATTTACCAACCGAACACCCGCTTTCGAGGCGGCTTCGTTCCACGCCATTCGGCTTTCGACGATTGGATTTACGCAATCAACGATGACCATACGGCCTAGACGAAGATTACTCAGGGCAAGTTCATTCGCGACCATGTAGCCACTGCGCCCCACGTCTTGCGCAAGAGCACCGGAGTTTCGAATCGCTTGTTCGATCGTATCGATCCGCAGGTAGAGGGCGCCTGTCGTAGCGACGAGGGCCTTGGCGATAGTGGTTTTTCCAGTGCCCGGAAGGCCGCTGAATACGATAAGCATTGTCTGTCCTTGGAAGAGTGCAAACACAATGTACCTTGTAACCTCGGTCATCAGATCACCGTTTAAGTTATGCCTCCCACAAAAAACTGACACCTCCATCATTCCTCCACGGTTCCTCCCATAAACCCCGACATTCTTTGCGCACAATCAGCATCTCTAATGTCATCGCCGATTAAGCGGTGGGCGCTTGGATGACTAACTGACGGCCTGAAAAAGATACTCCAAGGGTGTCTCAGCAACCCCATGCTTCAATCCCGGCCAGATCAGCCCCCTGCTTCAAATTCAAACCGAATGGCAAAATAAGGAGTGGCTATGTCTTTTAATATTGGGCTCAGCGGGCTGTTTGCGGCCAACAAACAGTTGGATGTCACTGGCAATAACATCGCCAACGTCGCCACCACCGGTTTCAAATCATCCCGTGCAGAATTTGCTGATATCTATGCGGCTGCCAAGCTGGGTACTGGGCGTAACGCTATCGGTAATGGTGTGAACCTGTCCGGTGTGTCCCAGCAGTTCACTCAAGGCGATGTCAACGGCAGTGGCGGCACACTGGATATGGCGATCCAAGGCGGTGGTTTTTTTGTGCAGAAAGGCAGCGACGGCTCTCTGCAGTACACCCGTAACGGTGCCTTCAGCGCAGACAAAGATGGCTACATCACCAACAATACGGGCACTTCACGCCTGCAAGGCTACGCCGCAGACGCCGACGGCAAGATCATCAAAGGCGGGTTGACCGACCTGCGGCTGAACCTATCGAACCTGCCGCCAAAGGCTTCCAGCAAGGTGGACTCCACCAGCAACCTGAACGCGTCTGCGCCGGCGATCAACCAAGCCACCAAGCCGTTCGACCCAACCGACACCAGCAGCTTCACGACCCAATACAGCACCACCTTGTACGACACCCAAGGCAACTCGCACGCTATGGTGCAGTACATGGTGAAGACGGACGCCAATAAATGGATGTCTTACACGCTGATCGATGGACGCAATCCAGACGGCACGGCGATCAGTGGCCCCGCCGGTGTCGCGCCCAGCGGCTCACTGTTGACATTTGACACGTCGGGCACCCTTTCGACTATTACAGTACCGCCCTCCACCACGTCCAAGACCACCCTGACGATTACCGACTGGAAGCCGGGCGCGCTGGTCAATGGCGCATGGAAAGATAACGGCGCTGCCGCCAACCCGGGTGGCGTTGCGATCAACATGGGCAACATCACACAGTACAACTCTGCCAGCTATCGCAACCCGCCGATCACCGATGGTTACGCGACGGGGCAAATTACCGGCCTGAAAATCGACGGTAGCGGTGTGATGTTCGCCACGTTCAGCAACCAACAAAGTAAAGCGATCGGCCAGCTGTCGCTGGCCAGTTTCAACAACGAGCAAGGCCTGCAGCCGGCGGGTGGCACTGCCTGGAAGGAAACCTTCGCTTCTGGCCAGCCGGGTTATGACGTCCCTCAGGCCGGAACGCTGGGATCGATCGTCGCCAATGCTCTGGAGAACTCCAACGTTAACCTGACCACCGAGCTGGTGAACCTGATCAAGGCCCAGAGCAACTACCAGGCAAACGCCAAGACGATTTCGACCGAGAGCACCATCAACAAAACGTTGCTCCAGATGACGTGAGGCGTGGTCGGAAGTCCATTGTTTGCTCCACCCGATAGATCCTGACCCCGCACCACCGCCGCCAAGGAGATTTGGATGCTGCCTGCACTGTATGTCGCAAAAACCGGGCTTTCTGCCCAGGACACTAACCTGACCACTATTTCCAACAACCTGGCGAACGTCTCGACTACCGGCTTCAAACGTGATCGCGCCGAGTTTCAAGACCTTGTCTATCAGATCAAACGACAGCCAGGCGCACAGTCAACCCAGAACAGTGCACTGCCCTCTGGCCTGCAACTAGGCACCGGGGTGCATGTCGTCGGCACCCAGAAAAACTTCTCTGCCGGCAGCCTGCAAACGACCGGTCAACCTCTGGACCTGGCGCTGAACGGCCGTGGTTTTTTCCAGATACTGCAACCCGACGGCAGCCTTTCCTACACGAGGGACGGCACGTTCCACTTAAATGCAAACGGTCAGATCGTCACAGCGAATGGGTTCGCCCTGGAACCGGCGATCGTTGTCCCCAACAACGCCCAGACATTCACCGTGGGCCAGGACGGGACTGTATCGATCACTGTCGCCGGCAGCCCTGCCTCGCAGGTGATTGGCAATCTGCAGATAGCCGATTTCATTAATCCGGCAGGCTTGCAAGCACAAGGCGCCAACCTCTTTCTGGAAACCGCCGCCAGCGGGGCTCCTCAAGTCGGCACTCCAGGAGTCAATGGTATCGGCACAACATTGCAGAGCACCTTGGAAACCTCAAACGTGAGTACCGTTGAAGAGATGGTCAACATGATCACCACTCAACGAGCCTATGAAATGAACTCCAAAGTTGTCGCTACCGCAAAAGAGATGCTAGGCAACCTTACAAAGAGTCTTTGATTGAGTAACGAGACAGCACCGATTCAATGCTGCCATGACGACTGTCACGATCGTATATCCCTAGCCGCCAGCGTACCAAACAGCCAAACCTCATCCCTCAGCCATCACGAATTGCCGATGGCTGCTGGCGTTAGGATTGAGTCGAGTTGTCTAAATCAGCGGTGATGCTCAGAGCCGAAATCGATCCACCGACTGCGACAATTTCCCCGCCAACGCAGACAACTCGTCCGTCGTCGAGGCCGTCGTGCCGATCACCTGGCTGTTGCGCTGCGACATGCTGGCAATCATCTCCACTTGATGGGCAATTTCGTTACTGGCCAGGCTTTGCTCGCTGATGGTGCGGGAGATGTCGTTGACCAACTCAGTGGTGTTGAGGGTGGCCTGGAGAATCTCGCGGATGGCGCGCTCGACTTCGGCGGTCACGGCCATGCCCTTGTCCACTTGTGTGACGCCCTCCTCCATGCTGGTCACCGCTTCGCGGGTGTTTTGCTGGATACGGCCGACCATGCTGGCAATTTCCTGGGTCGAGGCGCTGGTGCGTCCGGCCAGGCTGCGCACTTCATCGGCGACTACCGCAAAACCGCGCCCCTGTTCACCGGCACGGGCGGCTTCGATCGCGGCATTCAGGGCCAGCAGATTGGTTTGATCGGCAATGCCCTTGATGACCTGGATAATGCTGAAGATTGCCTCGGACTCCTTGTCCAGCGTGCGGATGACGTGAGCCGACTGCTGCGCCGAACGGGCAATGCCAGCCATGTCACTGACCACTTGGTGGATCACCCGACCGCCGTCCTTGGCCAAGGCTTCTGCCTGGTTGGCCATGTTCAGTGCGCGCGCCGCATGTTGGGTGATTTCCTCGATACTGGCGGTCATTTCACTGGCCGCCGCCGCCATGGTGCTGGCGGCGCTACTTTGCTGCTGACTGCTGCCCGCCACCTCATGGCAACCCTGGCTCAACTGCTCGCTCATGCCATTGACGCCATGGGCATTGCTGCGCACCACTTCGATCATGCCGCGCAGGTCCCGCTGCATGGTGCCGAGGCTGCGTATCAGCGCGCTGGCCTCGTCCTTGCGCTGGGGCTCGACAATCGGTTCGCTCAAATTGCCACGGGCAATGCTGTCGGCGATGCGGCTTGCGGCCTGCAACGGCCCCATGATGCTCCGGGTAACCCAGCGGCCCTGCGCCAGGAGCAGCAGCAGGCTCGCAATCAACACCACGCCCAAGGTGAAGTTGGCGTTGCTGATGGTTTGTCGGGTGCCGATGCTGGTTTGCTGCGTATTGGTTTCGATCAGCTCGCTGAGGCTCGCCAGCTGACCTTCCAACTGGCTGAAGGCTGTATTGAAGGTCTCCAGTTCGCCGCGAGCGGCCTCCGGGTTGTCCAGCGCGAGTGCCACAATGCGTTCAGCGGCGCTGATATAGGTATCCAGGCTGGGTTTGATTTTTTCCAGGCTGGTCTTGAGCGTGTCGCCCAGCGGCAGCTTGAGGTTGTCCTCCAGCACCTGGCGAAAGTGCTCGGCATGCTCCTTGAGCGAGTTGCCGACCTCGGCCTTGGTGCTGGTGCTTTTACCCAACCCGACCAACATCGCCGACAACACATCGGCGCGCAGGGCGTCGTGCATCATGTCGGCTTCCATGTGGTTGCGCAGCACCGTCATGCTGATCTCGTTATCCTGCACGGCATCGGCCATCCGGACGTTTCCCAGGTAACCGGCCAGGCTCATGATCAAAGCGGTGAGCAACCCGGTCGCAATCAATAGCCATAAGCGTAATTTGATCGTCATGCTGGTCATCCCCGTAGCCTGGACAGCCGGTTGGGAACCCAACCGCTAGAGCGTCACTGATACTGTTATCGGCAGAGGCTCCCTGTTATTGAAGCTCAATTGCGCAGATCTGCGCAGATAAACTCAAAGCCCTCCCCGCCTTGTTTGCGCGGGGGCGGTTCTTTAAGCTGACCGACCTTTGCTTCACCCGGAACTGCCCATGCCTAAACGTATCGCCCGCCTTGCTTTGCTGCTAGGTCTGATCACGGCCGTCGGCCCCTTTGCCATCGATATCTACCTGCCAGCGCTGCCGACCCTGGGCGCCAGCCTGCAGGCCTCGCCGGCAGCGGTGCAGATGAGCCTCACGGTGTTCTTCATGATCATCGGCGTCTGCCAGCTGTTTTATGGCCCGATCAGTGATGTGTTCGGGCGCAAGCCGCCGATCTATGCCGGGTTGGTGATCTTCGCCGTGGGCAGTATCGGCTGCGCCCTGGCGCCGAGCATCGAAGTGCTGATTGGTTTTCGCGCCGTGCAGGCGTTCGGCGCATGCGCGGGGATGGTGATTCCGCGGGCGATTGTGCGTGACCTGTATACCGGCCATGAAGCGGCACGCCTGATGGCTTTGCTGATGTTGGTGATGAGTGTGTCGCCGATCCTCGCGCCATTGGCCGGTAGCCTGGTGATTGCGCTCTGGAGTTGGCGCGAGGTGTTTGCCGTGCTGGCGGTGGTGGCCGTGTTGTGCCTGGGCATGACCATCGTGCAATTGCCTGAAACCCACCCCGCCGAGCGCAGACTGGGCAAGACCCTGGGGCATGCATTCAGCAGTTATGGGGCGTTGTTGCGCGACCCGGTGTTCATCGGTTTATCGGTGGTGTGCGGGTTCGGCCTGGCAACGTTCTTTGTGTTTATCGGCAGCGCGCCGTTCGTATACATCGAGTACTTCGGGTTGACCCCGACCCAATTCAGCCTGTGCTTTGCGCTGAACGCGGCGTCATTTTTTGCCATGAGTCAACTCACCGCCCGCCTGAGCGCACGCTTCGGGCTGGCGCCGCTGATTCGCTGGTCGGTGGTGGGCGTGGCGGCGGTCATGGTGGTGTTGGCCGCCACCACGCTGTGGGGCAATCACCTGGGCTTGATGATGACACTGCTGTTTATCGGTTTCGGGTTTCTCGGCTTGCTGTTACCGGCGGCCGGTGTGTTGTCCCTGGAGGATCATGGTGCGGTGGCGGGTTCCGCGTCGGCACTGCTCGGCGCGATCCAGATGATCACGGCCGCGGTCTCCATGACCCTGGTGGGAATCTTCGCCGATCACACCCCGGCGCCGATGTTGATTGGCATCGCCCTGTGTGCGGTCGCGGCGATGCTCACCACGTTGTGGACCTTGCGCCGTTTACCGGCGCACTTGCTGCCCGGCGCTCCGCCTTCCTCCTGAGCCATGCCCGAGGATGGAACACGGCGACCGCGCTCGCCGACGGCTACAGGTCAAACCGATCCACCGCGCGCCGGCGCTCATTGTCATCGCGCATGTCATAGCTGGCGGTGGTCTGGATATTGGTGTGGTGCGCAAGTTTTTGTGCAATCGACAGGTCATGTTCCTCGATCACCCGCGTGATGAAAGACCGCCGAAAATCATGGGGCATGATCGTCACCCCGACTTGCTGACCGCGCTGGCGGGCGATGTAGTAAATCGCATGCTTGGTGATGCGTTCGCGGGTGATGTGGCTGCCCCGGCGGATGCGGTTGAACAGGAACGCATCGTCTGGCTCGCCTTCCTTGAGCTGTTCGCGCCGGAATTCGAGCCAGGCCTGTAATTTGGCGAAGGCCCAGCCCGGCGCGTACTTGATCAGTTCCTTGTTGCCCTTGCCGATCACGCGCAGGCTGCGCTCGCCAAAGTTGATCTGCGCCAGGTCGAGGTTGACCGACTCCGACTTGCGCATGCCTGAGCCATACAAGATGCCGATCACTGCAGCATCGCGCAGGCCCTGGGGGCGCGGATCGGCAGCGCATACGTCCATCATTTCGCGGATCAACGTGCGACGCAGATTGCGCCCCTGGCTCAGGCGTGTACCGGGCGCAGCCTTGACCGTGCGGATTTTCAGCAGGTGTTCCTGGCTGATCAGGCTCATGCGCCAGGCTTCGTTCATGACCCCGCGCACAGCGTTGACATACAGCGATGAGGTATTGGGCGCGTAGCCGTCCTCGCGCAAGGCCGCAACCAGCGCGATCACCTGTTCGGGTTGCAGCAGGTGCCAGTCGATCTCCTCAAGGTTGATGTCCTCGAAGCCCAGGCGGTCGGCGGCATCCTGCAGCACGTAACGCATGGTCAGTTGGCTGGAGGGCGCCAGGCGGGTGAGGTAGAGGGTCAGAGGGTTGCGGATAGACTCAGTCAAGGTAGATCAGCCTTTGGATTAAATACCTCGAGTAACCAATTGTTTATTCGAGGTATTTATTGAATTGGCGACGGCCGAGTCTAACGCACGATCGGCCCTGGCGCCAAATCACGGGGCGGTCTCTTCGTCCTCGGTCGGCTCCTGGGACGGGGTCTGCGCCTGGCCCCATTCAGCATCCTGTTTCTGCATCAGCGCGAACCAGTGCTGACGCATGAACGTCAGGTAGGCCTCCGGCGCCTTGGCAAAGTCTTTCTCGTCGCTGTAGCAACCCGGCAAAGGCAACTCGGTGCCCTGCTCCTTGTACTGGCTGACCAACGCTTGTTGCCCGGCGACGCTGCAATCCCTGGGCAGCGGCATGCCACGCAGTGCCCCGGCCTCTTCGTCCCACCAGGCGGCGCCGACCCGGTCGACCCCGCGCAGGCGGTACTTCTGCGCCTTGCCGACATGCATGATCAGTTTGAATTCATTAGGGCTGACATCACTGGTGCAGGTGCGCGTGTAACCCACCGTAGCCTGGGTGGTGCCGTCGCCGGCAAGGTCGGTGACTTTGGTCGCCGCCATGTCGAAGCGCAGCGCGGCATCGAATTCACAGTGCTGCACGTCGTCGTAGAGCATCCACATGCGCTTGGGGCGGTCACCGTCGATCAGATACTGGGCCGCGTAGACAAACGCCGACTGGGTGCCGTCATCCTCGCGTTCGCTGATTTGCTCGGCCAACACCAGCAGGTTCTTGCCCTGGCGGTCGTCCCAGGTGTAGGCGGCAACTTGCTTGCCGCGCACTTCAACCCCTTCCGGCAGTTGGGCCACCGTGGTCAGCGCCACTGCGTCATCGGCGCATGCGGTGGTGACGCAGGCTGCGCTCATCAACAATCCCATCAACACCGGCCGCCATTGGCCGCCTAAACGCTGCACGCTATTCATCCGAGTACCCTGGCAAGAGATGGCTTACTTTACCGGCACTTGAGGCGCAATGCAGAGAAGATTCTTCAATAAACACACGTAGCAGACACTGCCGCCACGCACCACGCAGATCCGCGCCTACTCAGTGGAGCCCGGCGTCATGCAAAACGTTCCTATTACGCTAAATAAACAACACCCTCAGAGCCTTAGTTGTGTAGCTGAACCCTAGCTGTCTACCTGTCAAATAAACGAGTTTTTCATACGGCTTTCATATTCGTTGAACATTTTTACGCTTAATCTTGGCCATAGGACTTGAGAACGAGCCGCACTGTGCCGACTAACTTGTTGATTCCCCTTTACCTTTGTGGTTTTTGGTCTTTACTCTCTGCTACACATGGAAGACCTCAATACCCCACCAGGATGGTCGGATGAACTCCCCAATTCCACACTAGGTTTAACCAGACACCCGCCTTTTCGGCCAGTGGCTGTTGTCTTCACGCTCCAAGTTGCTCAAACCCCGAGGTTATGAATCTTTGAAACCCTACCCTATTCATTGTGTGTCGATCGTTATCCCGGTCTACAACGAACAAGAAAGCCTGCCTGAATTGCTGCGTCGCACGACGGCAGCTTGCAAGCAACTGGCCTACGAATACGAAATCATCCTGGTGGATGACGGTAGCCGCGACAAATCCGCACAATTACTTGAAGACGCTGCCGCCGAAGACGGCAGCAATGTGGTCGCGGTGATCCTCAATCGCAACTATGGCCAGCATGCGGCGATCATGGCCGGTTTCGAGCAGTGCCGGGGCGATGTGGTGATTACCCTCGACGCCGACCTGCAGAACCCGCCGGAAGAAATCCCGCGCCTGGTGGAACAAGCCGCGCTGGGCTACGACGTGGTTGCCACCGTGCGCAACAACCGCCAGGATTCGGCCTTCCGCCGCTGGCCGTCGCGCCTGATCAACCTGGCCGTGCAGCGTTCGACCGGCGTTGCCATGAGTGACTACGGCTGCATGCTGCGCGCGTACCGCCGCACCATCGTCGACGCCATGCTCGCCTGCCGCGAACGCAGCACGTTTATTCCGATCCTGGCCAACGGTTTTGCCCGTCACACGACTGAAATCCTCGTGCACCATGCTGAGCGCGAACACGGCGAATCCAAATACAGCGCCATGCGCCTGATCAGCCTGATGTTCGACCTGCTGACCTGCATGACCACCACCCCGCTGCGCCTGCTGTCCATCGTCGGCTTCAGCCTGGCGGGCCTGGGCGTGCTGTTCGCCGTTGCGCTGATCGTCCTGCGCCTGGCCTTCGGCGCCCAATGGGCCGGCGGCGGTACGTTCGTGCTGTTCGCGGTGCTGTTCGTGTTCACCGGCGGCCAGTTCATCGGCATGGGCCTCTTGGGTGAATACCTGGGCCGCATGTACAGCGATGTCCGCGCCCGCCCCCGGTTCTTTATTGAAAAAGTGCTGCGCAACCAACCGGCAGCACCGGCACCCGTGGTCGTCGTTGACGGCATGGTGTCCTCCCATACCACCACTACTTCCCCTTCCGATCAGGTTTCGTCATGAATTCAAAAGCTGTTGTCTTCGCTTACCACGATATTGGCTGTGCTGGCATTGAAGCCCTGCTGACTGCCGGTTACGACATTGCTGCCGTGTTCACCCATGCCGATGACCCCAAGGAAAACAATTTCTACGGTTCCGTCGCGCAACTGTGCGCCCGCAAAGGCATCCCGGTGCATGCACCGGAAGACGCCAACCACCCGCTGTGGATCGAGCGCATCGCCAAGCTCAACCCGGATTTCATCTTCTCCTTCTACTACCGCAACCTGCTGAGCGAACCCCTGCTGGCCACCGCCCGCAAAGGCGCGTTCAACCTGCACGGCTCGCTGCTGCCGAAATACCGTGGCCGCGCGCCCGCCAACTGGGTGCTGGTCAAGGGCGAAACCGAAACCGGCGTGACCCTGCACCGCATGGTCAAGCGTGCCGATGCCGGCGCGATCCTGGCCCAGCAGAAAGTCGCGATCGAGCGTTCCGACACCGGCCTGACCCTGCACGCCAAACTGCGTGACGCCGCCAGCAGCCTGCTGCGCGACGCCTTGCCGCAACTGGCCGCGGGCAAACTGGCGGAAACCGCCCAGGACGAAAGCAAGGCCACTTATTTCGGCCGCCGCACTCCAGCGGATGGCAAGTTGGAATGGCAAAAACCGGCTGAAGAACTGTTCAACCTGGTGCGCGCCGTGACGCAACCGTACCCGGGCGCTTTCTGCGCCGTGGGCGAGCACAAGCTGATCGTGTGGCAAGCCGAAGTGGTCCAGGGCAACGAAGGCCTGGCGCCTGGCCGCGTGATCAGCGTCAACCCGCTGCGCATCGCGTGCGGTGAAGACTCGCTGGTGATCAAGTTCGGTCAGCGCAACGACAACGGTCTGTACCTGACCGGCCCGTCCCTGGCCAACGAATTGGGCCTGGTAGACGGTTCCGTCCTGCGCGGCGCCGAGTCCGGCCGCAAGCCACGTCGCACCCGTGTGCTGATCCTGGGCGTGAACGGCTTTATCGGTAACCACCTGTCCGAACGCCTGCTGCGTGACGACCGTTACGAAGTCTACGGCCTGGACATCGGCTCCGACGCCATCGAGCGCCTGCGCAGCCACCCGAACTTCCATTACGTGGAAGGCGATATCAGCATCCACACCGAGTGGATCGAGTACCACATCAAGAAGTGCGACGTGGTCCTGCCGCTGGTGGCCATCGCCACCCCGATCGAATACACCCGCAACCCGCTGCGCGTGTTCGAGCTGGACTTCGAAGAGAACCTCAAGCTGGTGCGCTACTGCGTCAAGTACAACAAGCGCGTGATCTTCCCGTCGACTTCTGAAGTCTATGGCATGTGCCAGGACCAGTACTTCGACGAAGACACCTCCAACCTGGTGGTCGGCCCGGTCAACAAGCAACGCTGGATCTACTCGGTCTCCAAGCAACTGCTGGACCGCGTGATCTGGGCCTACGGCGCCAAGGGCCTGAAGTTCACCCTGTTCCGTCCATTCAACTGGATGGGCCCGCGTCTGGACCGCCTGGACTCGGCACGTATCGGCAGCTCCCGTGCGATCACCCAGTTGATCCTGAACCTGGTGGAAGGTACGCCGATCCGCCTGTTCGACGGTGGCGAGCAGAAACGCTGCTTCACCGACATCGCCGACGGCATCGAAGCCCTGGCGCGCATCATCGATAACGACAACGATGCGTGCAACGGCCAGATCATCAACATTGGCAACCCGGAAAACGAAGCGAGCATCCGCCAGTTGGGCGAAGAACTGCTGCGTCAGTTCGAAGCTCACCCGCTGCGCAGCAACTTCCCGCCGTTCGCCGGTTTCCGCGACGTGGAAAGCAAGGCGTTCTACGGCACCGGCTACCAGGACGTGGCTCACCGCAAACCAAGCATCGAAAACGCCAAGCGCCTGCTGAACTGGGAGCCGACCGTGGAGATGAGCGAAACCATCGGCAACACCCTGGATTTCTTCCTGCGTGAAGCCATGCTCGAAATCTCGGACAAGCGCTGATGCAGGCAGGTCTTCGCATTGATGTCGACACCTACCGCGGCACCCGCGAAGGCGTGCCACGGTTGCTCGAGTCCCTGGATGAAGCCGGGGTAAAAGCAACGTTCTTCTTCAGTGTCGGGCCGGACAATATGGGGCGCCACTTGTGGCGCCTGATCCGCCCGCAATTTCTGTGGAAGATGCTGCGTTCCAACGCCGCCGGCCTGTATGGCTGGGATATCTTGCTCGCCGGCACCGCCTGGCCGGGCAAGCCGATCGGCCGCGACCTGGGGCACTTGATGCGCCAGGCCAAGGCCGCCGGGCATGAAGTCGGCCTGCACGCCTGGGATCACCATGGCTGGCAGGCCAACGCCGGACGTTGGAGCGACGCACAGTTGATCGAGCAGGTCCGACGCGGTGTGGACACCTTGAGCGACATCCTCGGTGAACGTATCGACTGTTCAGCGGCCGCCGGTTGGCGCGCCGATGAACGCGTGGTGCAAGCCAAGCAAGCCTTCAACTTTCGCTACAACAGCGATTGCCGGGGCACCAGCCTGTTTCGTCCGACCCTGGCCGATGGCAGCGCGGGCACCCCACAGATTCCGGTAGACCTGCCGACCTTCGACGAAGTCGTCGGGCCGGTGGTGGCTGCCAAGGATTTCAACGGGTTCATTCTCGACCGCTTCGCACAGTCGAAGCTGAACGTCTACACGATCCACGCAGAAGTAGAAGGGATTCTGATGGCCAACGATTTTCGCCAGTTGCTCGCCCAGGCAGGGCAGCGCGGCATCCATTTCAAACCGCTGGGCGATCTGCTCCCGGCGGACGTCTCCACCCTGCCCCAGCAACAACTGGTGCGCGGCGCCCTGAGCGGCCGTGAGGGTTGGCTCGGAGTGCAGCAGGCATGATCCGCCGTTGGGCGCTGCCCCTGCTGCTGTTGGCATTCGGCGCATTTTATCTGTTACCCCTGGCCACCCATGGCCTGTGGATTCCGGATGAAACCCGCTATGCACAGATCAGCCAGGAAATGCTGCTGACCGGCAAATGGGCGTCGCCGCATTTCATGGGCATTCGTTATTTCGAAAAACCGGCTGCCGGTTACTGGATGATCGCGCTGGGCCAGGCGATCTTCGGGCAAAACCTGTTCGGCGTGCGCTTTGCGTCGGCCTTGAGCACCGGGCTCAGCATTCTGCTGGTGTACCTGGTGTCGCGCCGGTTGTGGAATGACCCGCACAAGAGCCTGGTCAGCACAGTGCTGTACATGAGCTTTGTCAGCGTCGTGGCGCTGGGCGGTTATGCCAACCTGGACCCGCAGTTCACCTTCTGGGTCAACCTGACCGGCGTGGCGCTGTGGTTTTGCTTCGACAGCACCACCCGCAACGGTCGCATCGGGTCCTGGGCGCTGCTTGGGGCTGCCTGTGGCATGGGTTTCATGACCAAAGGCTTCCTCGCCTGGCTGCTGCCGGTGCTGATCGCCCTGCCCTACGCGATCTGGCAGAAGCGCTTGCGCGAGCTGCTCGGTTACGGCCTGGTCGCCGTCGCCGTGGCGATTGTCATCAGCCTGCCCTGGGCGCTTGCGGTGCAGAGTCAGGAGCCGGATTTCTGGAACTTCTTCTTTTGGCATGAGCATATCCAACGCTTTGCCGGCGCAGACGCGCAGCACGCCGAGCCATTCTGGTACTACCTGCCGCTGCTGGTCGCATTCAGCCTGCCGTGGGTGGCGCTGTTGCCGTCCACCGTCAAGCAGGCCTGGCAGCAGAAGCGCGCGCCCGGCACCGCATTCCTGCTGTTGTGGCTGCTGATGCCGCTGGCACTGTTCAGCCTGGCCAAAGGCAAGCTGCCGTCCTACATCATGCCGTGCCTGCTGCCGCTGGCGTTGCTCATGGGTAACGCGCTCACCGACAAACTGGCCCAGGCGCGTGACCGTGCCTTGCGCATCAACGGCTGGCTGAACCTGATCCTCGGTGTCGTGGCCTTGCTCGCACTGACGTGGTTCCAACTGAAAAAACCGCTGTACGAACACGGCCAGGAAACCCTCAGCCTGGTGCTGGTATTCACCGGCCTGTTCGGCTGGATCATCGCCAACCTGTTGCAGGTTGCACGCCCACTGAAACTGTGGGCTGCGCCGGCGCTGGGCAGCTGGTTGCTGTTGGCATTGGCCCCGGCCGCGCTGCCCCATTCGGTGGTGTACAACAAGACGCCGGATCAATTCATCATCGACCACCTGCAGGAACTGCAACCGACATCCGCCCTGCTCAGCAATGACCTCGGCGCGGCATCGGCCTTGGCCTGGCGCCTGCAACGCACCGACATCACCCTCTATAACACCATCGGCGAAGTGAAATACGGCCTCGCCTACCCGGACGCCGCCCAGCGCAAGGTCGACATGACCCAGGTCCAGCAATGGATGAACGAGGCCCGCCGGCAAGGCTCTGTGGGCGTGGTGATGCGCGTCAAGGGTGACGAGGAGATCGCCGAAGTGAACCTGCTGCCCCCGGACGGCAAGCGCTATGAGCAAGGCAATATCGTGATCCTGATTTTCCCGCGGGTTGCGCCATGATCACCCTGTTCCTGTTATTGGCCGCCTGCCTGCTCACTTGCATGGGCCAGGTCGCTCAGAAGTTCGCCGTGGAAAGCTGGCGCGACCAGCCTGACGGTTGGGCCCTGAAACTGCGCTCTGCCTGGTTGTGGGCCGCGCTGTTGTGCCTGGGTTTTGGCCTGTTGGTCTGGTTGCTGGTGCTGCAGCGCCTCGAAGTCGGGATTGCCTACCCGATGCTCAGCCTCAATTTCGTCTTGGTCACGTTAATGGCGCGCTTCGTATTCAAGGAGCACATCGACACTCGGCATTGGCTGGGCGTGGCGCTGGTGATTGCCGGCGTCGTGCTGCTGGGGCGCCAGGTATGAGCCGGGCTCGCGGGTTTGCCTTCGCCCTGGGCAGTGTCGGCCTGGTCAGCGCCGCCCAGTTGGGGATGCGCTGGAGCATGACGCGCCTGCCCCTGCCGGACGAATGGCTCGGCGCATTCAGCAGCAACGCCATCGACCTGGGCGCCCTCGGCGTGGTGAGCCTGGCAATCCTCGCTTATGCGCTGTCGATGCTGTGCTGGCTCTGTGCGCTCAAGGATTTGCCCCTGGGCCGCGCCTATTCGCTGCTCAGCATCAGCTACGCGCTGGTCTACCTGTTGGCCGCCAGCCTGCCGGTGTTCAACGAACATTTTTCGCTTTCAAAAACCCTGGGGGTGGCCTTGGTCATCCTCGGTGTACTGGTTATTAACTCTCGTCGTGCTAGCACAGCAAGCCCCAGGAATGCCCCATGAAAATCAGTGTATTTGGTAGTGGTTACGTCGGTCTGGTACAGGCCACTGTATTGGCCGAAGTCGGTCACGATGTCATCTGCATGGACGTTGATCAACACAAGGTCAGGCAATTGCAGCAGGGCCATGTGAGCATTTTCGAGCCAGGGTTGGCGGCGATGGTCAAGGAGAACCTTGAAAGCGGACGACTGAGCTTCACCTTCGATGAAAAGCTCGCCGTCGAACATGGCGAAGTGCTGTTTATCGCGGTAGGTACGCCGTCGGATGAAGACGGTTCGGCGGACTTGAAATACGTGCTGTCGGTCGGCGATGCGGTTGCCCGCCATCGCATCGAGCCGGTGATCCTGGTGGAAAAATCCACTGTACCCGTCGGCACCGGCGACACCTTGCGCGCCCATATCGAAAAGGCCCTGCACGGGACCGGCCGGCACCTGGAGTTCGATATCGTCTCCAACCCGGAATTCCTCAAGGAAGGCTCGGCGGTTGCCGACTGCCGCCGCCCGGACCGCATCATCATCGGCTGCGAGCGTGAAGAAGTGCGCGAAGTCATGCGCGACCTGTACGCGCCCTTCAACCGCAACCACGATCGCATCATCTTCATGGACCTGCGCAGCGCCGAACTGACCAAGTACGCCGCCAACTGCATGCTGGCCACCAAGATCAGCTTCATCAACCAGATCGCCGAACTGGCCGAACACCTGGGGGCGGACATCGAAGCGATACGCCTGGGCATCGGCGCCGACTCGCGCATCGGCTATCACTTCATCTACCCAGGCTGCGGCTACGGCGGCTCGTGCTTCCCCAAGGACATGCGCGCCCTGATCCACAGCGCCAAGCAGGCCCATTGCTCGAGCGACCTGCTCGAAGCCGTCGAAGCGATCAACCAGCGCCAGAAGAGCAAGCTGTTTGAGCGCGTCAACGCCTTCTTCAAGGGCGACCTGCGCGGTAAAACCTTCGCCCTGTGGGGCCTGGCCTTCAAGCCCAACACCGACGACATGCGCGATGCCCCGAGCCGCGTGTTGATGGAAGCGCTGTGGGCAGCCGGCGCCAATGTGCGCGCGTTTGACCCCGAAGCCATGCAGGAAACCCTGCGGATCTACGGCGACGACCCACGGCTGATGCTGATGGGCACTCCGGAATCCACCCTGAGCGGCGCCGATGCGCTGATCATCTGCACGGAATGGCAGCAGTTCAAGGCACCGGACTTCGACCTGATCCACCAACGCCTGAACACTCCGGTGATCTTCGATGGGCGCAACCTGTACGACGGCGAGCGCCTGGCGCGCAAAGGCTTCCAGTACTTCCCGATGGGCCGTGGCGACTCCTGCCAGTTGCCGATTCCCCAGCAACAGTGGGTGCCGCAAGCAGGGGAAGCCTGACAAGTGAAAGATCAAATGCCCCAGCTGATGAACGCAGCGATCCGGCGCCAGTCGCTGGGGTTGGCGCTGCTGGCGTTGCTGTTATTCATCGCCGGTAACTGGCACCAGGCAATCATCGGGTTTGACTCGCGCTTCGTGGTATTCGCCCAGGAGATGCTGCGCCATGGGCCGAGCTTCTTCCCCACGACCTACGGGCAACCGTATGCCGATTACCTGGCGACCTCGACGCTGATGACGTGGCTGCTGTCCTTGCCCCTGGGCCAGGTCAACAGCTTCACGGCCTGGTTGCCGACGTCCATCGCTTCGGCGCTGATCGTCATGCTGGTGTATCGCCTGACGGCGCCCTACTCCCAGCGTTGGGGCCTGCTGAGTGTTGCGCTGCTGTTGCTCAGCAGCACGTTTATCAGCGAAACCCGCGCTGTGTCGCTGGACCAGATGCTCGCGGCCGTGGCCCTGACGGTGTTCTACCTGGGTTATGCACATGATCACTTCGGCGCCGCCAAGCGCTTGCATTGGCTGTACCTGCTGTTGATCGTGGGCTTTGCGATCCGTGGGCCGATTGGCCTGGTGATTCCCACAGGCGTGCTGTGCAGCTACTTCCTGATCAACCGTCAATGGCGCCAACTGTTCAGCTTCGGCCTGTTGGCCCTGGCACTGCTGGGGGCCTGCGTCGGCCTGCTGTTGCTGCTGGCCAAGCTCAGTGGCGGCGAAGCGTTCATGCAGGACGTGATCCGCATGCAGTTCCTCGGGCGGATGGATGGCAGTGAAGGCTCCAGCGGTGCGTTGTATTACTTCAGCAGTTCCCTGGGCAACTACGCGCTGGCTTACCCGCTGGCGTTGCTGGTGCTGCTGGCGATAGCGCTGGGCGGCCGACGCGCACCTGATCCGGCGTTGCAGTTGGTGCTGTACTGCGCCGCGGCGGGCTTGCTGGTGATGCTCGGCTTGTCGGTGCCCCAGGCGAAGAAAGCGCGTTACGTGCTGCCGATGCTGCCGATGGCGGCCATTATTGCGGCGTATCCGTTTCAAGTCGCCCACGGCCGGTTGTTCGGCTGGCTGCGCGGTTTGATGCTGAGCCTGTGGACCGTGTTACCTGCGTTGCTGATCGCCGGGCTCTGGATGGCGCGCCCGCGTTACCCGGAGCAGTTGGCGCACATCGGCTGGGTGTTGGGCGTGCTTGGCGTGCTTCAAGTGCTGGCGTTGGTGGCAGTGTTCCAGGCACGCCTGCGCATGCTGGCGCCGGCGCTGACCGCCGTGCTGGCGGTATGGACCACCTATATTTGGGTGGTCGAGCCACTGGAGCGTAGCCTCTATGACACGCGTACCTTCAGCCTGCAAGTCCAGGCCCAGGTCCACCAGCAACCGGCGCCCGTCGTGCTGCATGCGCTGGGCAAAGATGCCAAAGCCATCAAGTTCATCGTCAACCTCGATTGCGACCGAGTGCCGTTGTTCACACAGCAGCCCGCCGACCTGGCGACGTTGCAAGGCCCGGCGTGGCTGGTCATGAGCCAGGACGACTTCGAAGCGTTGCAAGACCCGCGATTGCGCTCGATCACACCGACGCTCACCGGCACATTCGACAAGAATCCCTACGTGCTGCTGCACTTGGACAAGCCCCTCCAACCTTGACTGCGCCGGCGGCAGCCGGCCAGTTGAGTCCATTATTTTTGTATTTAACCTGCATTAATATGCATTGGCGACCTTGCATCGCGCTCGGCACACTACGCAGGTTCCTCCCCCAAATGCAGGAACTTTCAAGGGCTTTTCCGGGAAACCAGACAAGCCTTTTTTTTGCCCGCTGTTTATGGAAGTTGTCGATGCTCGCTCGCTGGTTACCCGCCGCCATCAATACCCGCCCTGCCGAATGGAGCCGTGCCGCGATCGGCATGGCCTTGGGCACTCTGCTCAGCGTATGGCTCTGCGCCCAAGTGTTTGGCATGGAGGTCGCCCTGCACCTGCTCGGCCCGCTGGGCGCGTCGGCCGTGCTGCTGTTTGCCGTTTCATCCGGCGCCCTGGCCCAGCCGTGGTCGATCATCGGCAGCTACCTGTGTGCGGCCGTGATCGCGCTGTTAGTCGCGCGGGTCCTGGGGCGCACCTTGGGCAGCGCCTGCCTGGCTGCGGGCATGACTGTGATCCTGATCTGCTGGCTGCGCTGCCTGCACCCGCCCGCGGGAGGCCTGGCGATGACGCTGGTACTGGCCGATCCGGCCTCGGCGGCGCTCGGCTGGCAGGAACTGCCGGTGGTGATGCTCGGCGCCGGAGCGTTATTGACCTGTGCACTGGCCTACAACAATGCCACCCGCACGCGCTATCCCAAAGGTGCCAGCGAGTCGCCGACAGCAATCTTTAAGGATGCCAGGGCCGCACGCGATCCGGCGATTACCGCCGCCGACCTGAAGCTGGCATTGGCCGAGATGGAACAGTTCTACGATGTGGAACCCAATGAACTGGAACAGTTGATCCACGCCGCAGAAACCCACGCGCGCCGCCGCAGTATCGGTGAGGTACTGGCAAGCCGTGTCAATTGAGCCCGTGCATGGCGCACGACGAGTGGCGTGTCCACAGAGTTGCGACGCAGTACACGGCGGCTAAAGTTCTAACTATGTCAGTGGTTCACTTGAGGTCTGGAACGCCGTAACCCAGTAGCGAAGACATGCAGAGTCTGGCTGAGGGTTACGGTATGAACGAATGTCTGCAACACCTGCTTCGCACCCCGTTATTTGCTGCTCGAGAACGTCACCACCTCCCCCTCAGGGCCTACATGGACCTGACCATCAGGCGTATGCACGCCATTTTCAATGCCGGAGTGATCAACAATGACATGTGGCTCGGCCAACCGGACGAATCACATTTCAGGGCGCTGTGCGAACAGATCGGCGTGATCGGCGCCTACGATTACGCACTGTATTCCTCGCTGGTCGACCACATGATTGCCGCCAACGCCTTACTGACCCAGGGCAGCCCGGAGCAAGTGGCGCGCTACCGCGATGAAGTCATTCAGATGCGCGCTGTGTATGCCTTTGGCTGCACTGAAATCGCCAGCGGCACCGACGTGCGTAACCTCAAGACGACCGTTACCTACGATCCTGCCCGGCACTGCCTGGTGCTCGACTCACCGTGCGCCGGCGCCTGTAAATACTGGATCGGCAACAGTTTGTATGCTGCCCAGGTGGCGATGGTACTCGCGCGATTGCAGGTCAATGGCGAAGACCAGGGGCACCACTGGTTTCGCGTGGTGATTCGCGACGCGGAGAACGGCCCGTTGCGCCCGGGTGTCAAGGTCATGGCTTGCGACCCCAAGGGCGGCATTCACGCCAATCAGGTCGGCGGTTTGCGCTTTTGCCAGATGCAGCTGGACACCGACGCCTTGTTGCAACGCCACGCCAGGTTTACCCGCAACGGCCAGTTCGTCAGCGACCTGCCCAAAAACGAACGTTTTATCAATGCACTGGAGACATTCCTTCAGGAGCGCCTGCTGTTGATGGCCGCCTCGCGCCTTGGTGCAGGATTGAGCGCGCACCTGGCCTATCAATTCGCCCGCCACCGCCTGACACAGGCCGGCCCGCTACTGGGCAACCCGCTGTTTCGCCAGCGCTTGTACAACGTCCAGCTCAAGGCATTGGCCCTCAAGTATCTTGAGCAAGCCATCCTCGAACGCTTCGAAGCGCAATGGCCGCAGACCGAACGGCGTAAAGACCTGCACATTCTCGCGGCATTAAGCAAATGCATCGGCACCTGGATGGGCCTGGAAGTGATCGCCCAGTGCCGTGAGTTGTGTGGTTCACAAGGGTTTCACCACTACAACCAGATCGTCACCCTGCGCATGGACTTCGAGATCAGCCCGACATTCGCCGGGGACAACAGCGTGATGGCCTACCAAGTGATCAAGGATGCGCTGTCCCGTCCGCGATTTGACCGGGTCGCGCCCTGTAACCCGGGCCAGGCAATCGAGCGGAGCATTGTCCGGCAGTGCCGAGACGCCGGTGATTTTTCCCACCCGCAAGCGGTGGGGCTGACTTACGCCCGCGCCCTCGATCTGATCATTCAGGCGCTCGAAGGCCAGCCGCTCGAACCGGGCCTGCTGCGCGACTTGATCGCAGTGTTTGTCGCCTATTTGCACCGCTGGGGGCTCGCTCACGATGACGAACCGTGCGCCAGCATTGCGCGCATTGCCTGGCTCGGCGACTGGCTGAAGCCGCCTGACGAGCTGGTCGACGCGCCTATCGCGAAAGCCGACTACATCCAGCAGTTCACCCGCGCATTGTATGAGGATCAATAACCATGAACCCTCAAGGCAAACCCGACTTCCGCGACCCCGACACGGTTCGCGATCCCTACCCGGCCTACGCGTTTCTACGCACCCATCATCCCGTGTATTGGAGTTCCCAGCACAAGGCGTGGATGCTGACTCGCTTCGATGACGTCTTCAAGGCGCAAAGCGACGCCGCGCGCTACTCCTCGGATCGGATACGCCAGTTGGTAAACGCGCAACTGCCGCCCGAAAAACGCGCGATGTACGAGCCCTTTATTGAAAAAGCATCGCGCTGGATGTACGCCCAGGATGGCAAAGTCCATGAGGCCAGCCGCCATCTGCTCGGCCGCGCATTCACGCCGCGCTCGATTGAAGCGCTGCGGGCAGACATCCAGGCGGTTACCGATGAACTCCTCGCCACAGTGGGCCCTTCCGCCGAACTGATGAGCCGCCTGTTCAATCAGGTGCCGGCCAGAGTGCTGGCGATGCTCTACGGCATCCCCAAAAAAGATGCGCTCAAGCTGCGGCGCTGGACCGATGTGATCCTGATGTTTCTGGTCGGCAACCTTGACCCGGCGAATACTCCCGGCGCCGCCGCGCAAGGCCTGGAGGAGATGTATGCGTACTTCGGCAACCTGATCGAGCGACGCCGACAGGCCCCGCGTGACGACTTGGTCAGCCGTGTCATTGCCGCCGCCGGCCCCGACACGAGCACAGACGATCTGCTGGCCCAGGTGGCCTTTGTTCTGGTGGCTGGCTACACCACCAGCGCCGATATGCTGGGCATCGGCCTGTGGTACTTGTTGACCAACCCTGCCCAGTTGAACGCACTGCTGGCCGATGGTTCGTTGATGAAACCCGCGATCGAAGAAATGCTGCGCATTGATCCGTCGGGGCAGTTCAGCCATCGCGTCGTGACGCAAGATATCGAGCTCAGAGGCCAGACCCTGCGCAAAGGCGATCTGGTGTACCTGATACGTGCCGCTGCCAACCGCGACCCGGAGCACTTCGCCGACCCGGACCGCTTCAACATTCAACGCGCGAAAAACGACCACCTGGCCTTTGGCCGTGGCGTGCATTTCTGTCTGGGCCCGGCGCTGTTCCGGCTGGAGGCCGAGGTGGTGTTCAGCAGCCTGCTCAAGCGCTTCCCGAACCTGCGCCTGCAGGAGAAAAAGCCGCCGGTGTGGCGTACCAGTAACCTGCAGTTCCGCGGCTTGAAGACCCTCCACGTCGAACTTGAACCGATTCCAAAGGGCGCATCGATCCAGCGCTGCTTTTCCGCCGCCCCCTGGGAGAAAAATGGCGGTTACTGCCGTGCCTTGCGCGTCGGTGAAACCATCGTCACCAGTGGCACGGTAGCCTTCGACGAGCAGGGCAACCCCTACGCCAGCGACGATGTGTACTTACAGACCCGTCGCTGCCTGGAAATCATCGAAGCGGCGCTTAAACGGCTGGGCACCGATCGCACCCGAGTGATTGCCACACGCATGTACACCACCAACGTGAAGTGGTGGCCGCAAATCGCCCAAGCGCATAAGGAGTTTTTCGAGGGCTGCGAACCGACCACCATGTTGTTGGGCGTCAAGGCGCTGATAACCCCGGACTACCTGGTGGAAATCGAAGCCCAGGCACAGGCACCGGAGGCCAGGCCATGAGCCCCGAGCAGGCACGTCGGGAAGTGCGTGATGCGGTGGTGATGGATGTCAGCGACCTGACCCTGGCCACACCGGGGCAGCCGGTGGCCGTGAGGCTGTACCGGCCGGCCCGTCCTGCGCCGGCAGCGGTGCTGATGTATTTCCATGGCGGCGGCTGGGTCACAGGCGACCTCGATACCCACGACAGCTTTTGCCGGGTGATGGCAGAGTGGGCCGGCTGCGCCGTGGTGGCGGTGGACTACCCGAGGCCACCGGAACAACGCTTCCCCGCCGCGGTAAAAAGCTGTTACGCCGCCACGGTCTGGATCGCCCGCCACGGTGCCAGCCTGGGCTTGGACACTCGGCGTATCGCCGTGGCGGGCGGTGGCTCGGGCGGCGGGCTTGCCGCGGTGATCGGCCAAATGGCCAGGGACCTGGGCGAGGCGCACATCGGTTTTCAATTACTGCTCTACCCGCTTCTCGACTGCCTGGCGCGCAATCGTTCCCGACATGACTTCGCCACAGGCTTCGGGCTGACGGCCGAATTGCTGGAGTGGTACGTGAGCCACTACGTACCCGCCGATACGCCGCGGGCGCATCCTTGGCTTTCACCCGCCCGCGATCCGTGCCTGCAGGGCTTGCCTGCGGCCTTGATCATCACCGCCGGCTGCGATCCGCTGCGCGATGAAGGGCGCGCCTTCGCGCGACGCTTGAAAACCGCCGGGGTGCCGGTGCGGCACAAAGAGTACCCAGGCATGCGCCACGGGTTTATCAACCACCCCGCTGCCGAGCCTGCGGCCAGGCGGGCCGTGCTGCTCTGCGCCGAGGCTCTGGCCGGCTATTTTCATCCTTCGGCGGCCTGATCGCCGGTTCTGCATAAATGCAAAAACGACCTGCATGATTCCGGGTTGTACTGGGCAAATTTGCACTGGTACGATCGCGGGAGCGTTCGTCCCCGAACATATTGATAAAGAACAATAAAAGCAGGGAGTTACAGATGACTGCTCAGGTTTCATCCGAGGCAAGCCACGCCGACAGGCTTCAGCAAGAGGTTCTGGCCGACGTTCGCAACCATATTGGCCACCTTACCCTCAATCGCCCCGCCGGCTTGAACGCCATCACCCTGAACATGGTTCGCAGCCTGACCGAACAGTTACAGGCCTGGGCAGACGATCCCCAGGTGTACGCCGTGGTCCTACGCGGTGCCGATGAAAAAGCCTTCTGCGCCGGCGGCGATATTCGCTCGCTTTACGACAGCTTCAAGAACGGCGACAGCCTGCACCAGGATTTCTTCGTCGAGGAATACGCCCTCGACCTGTCCATCCACCATTACCGCAAACCGATACTGGCCCTGATGGACGGTTTTGTCCTAGGCGGCGGCATGGGCCTGGTGCAAGGCGCGGATCTGCGCGTGGTCACCGAACGCAGCCGCCTGGCGATGCCGGAAGTGGCGATCGGTTACTTCCCCGACGTCGGCGGCAGCTACTTCCTGCCGCGCATTCCTGGCGAACTGGGCATTTATCTGGGCGTTACCGGCGTGCAGATTCGCGCGGCCGATGCGCTGTACTGCGGGCTGGCGGACTGGTACCTGGACAGCACCAAGCTGGCCGACCTCGACCAGAAACTCGATCAACTGCAATGGCAAGACTCCCCTCTCAAGGACCTGCAAGGCGTGTTGGCCAAGCTGGCCGTGCAACAACTGCCGGACGCCCCGCTCGCCGCCTTGCGCCCCGCCATCGATCATTTCTTTGCCTTGCCGGACGTGCCGAGCATTGTCGAACAACTGCAGCAAGTAACGGTTGCCAACAGCCATGAATGGGCGCTGACCACGGCCAACCTGATGCAAACCCGTTCGCCGCTGGCCATGGCCGTGACCCTGGAAATGCTGCGGCGCGGGCGCCGTTTGCGGCTGGAGCAGTGTTTCGCCCTGGAACTGCATCTGGATCGCCAGTGGTTCGAGCGTGGCGACCTGATTGAAGGCGTCCGCGCCCTGATCATCGACAAGGACAAGAGCCCGCGCTGGAACCCGTCGACGCTCCATGGACTGGACCCGAGCCACGTGGAAAGCTTCTTCCACAACTTCACGCAGGTTGCGAGATAAGCCATGCAAGATATTGAATATACTGAAGAACAGATCATGATTCGCGACATGGCGCGCGACTTTGCCCGTGGCGAAATCGCCCCTCACGCCCAGGCCTGGGAAAAAGCCGGCTGGATCGATGATGCCCTGGTGGCGAAGATGGGCGAACTGGGCCTGCTGGGCATGGTGGTGCCGGAAGAATGGGGCGGCACCTATGTCGATTACGTGGCATATGCCTTGGCCGTGGAAGAGATTTCCGCCGGCGACGGTGCCACAGGCGCCCTGATGAGTATCCATAATTCAGTGGGTTGCGGGCCAATCCTCAACTACGGCACACCTGAACAGAAACAAACCTGGCTGGCCGACCTCGCCAGCGGCCAGGCCATCGGCTGCTTCTGCCTGACCGAACCGCAGGCCGGCTCCGAAGCCCACAACCTGCGTACCCGTGCCGAACTGCGCGACGGCCAGTGGGTGATCAATGGCGCCAAGCAGTTTGTCAGCAACGGCAAGCGCGCCAAGTTGGCGATTGTGTTTGCGGTGACCGATCCGGAACTGGGCAAGCGCGGCATTTCTGCCTTCCTGGTGCCGACCGACACGCCGGGGTTCGTGGTCGACCGTACCGAACACAAAATGGGCATCCGCGCCTCGGACACCTGTGCCGTCACCCTCAACCAATGCAGCGTGCCTGAGGCCAACCTGCTGGGTGAGCGCGGCAAAGGCCTGGCGATTGCGCTGTCCAACCTGGAAGGCGGGCGCATCGGCATTGCCGCTCAAGCCCTGGGCATCGCCCGTGCTGCGTTTGAAGCGGCGCTGGCGTATGCCCGTGACCGCGTGCAGTTCGACAAGGCCATCATCGAGCACCAGAGCGTGGCCAACCTGCTGGCCGACATGCAAACCCGGCTCAATGCCGCACGCTTGCTGATCCTGCACGCCGCACGCCTGCGCAGTGCGGGCAAGCCGTGCCTTTCGGAAGCGTCCCAGGCCAAGCTGTTCGCCTCGGAAATGGCCGAAAAGGTCTGCTCCTCGGCCATGCAGATTCATGGCGGGTATGGGTATCTGGAGGATTATCCGGTGGAGCGCTACTACCGCGATGCGCGGATCACGCAGATCTACGAGGGCACCAGCGAAATTCAGCGGATGGTGATTGCACGGGAGCTGAAGAACTACCAGCTCTGACTGACACGCCACAACCCCCCTGTGGGAGCGTCCCACAGGGGGGTTGTGGCGTTTATAAGCTGCTTACTGGTCTTTGAATTCAGGCGCGCGCTTGGCCACAAATGCCGCCATGCCTTCCTTCTGATCCTGCGTCGCAAACGCCGCATGGAATACCCGACGCTCAAAGCGCACGCCTTCCGACAGGCTCACTTCAAACGCCCGGTTCACGCTTTCCTTGACCATCATGCTGATCGGCACCGACTTGCCGGCAATCAGCGTGGCGACTTTCAGCGCCTCTTCGAGCAGTTCATCGGCCGGGACAATACGCGCCACGACCCCACAACGCTCGGCTTCCACCGCATCGATAAAGCGCCCGGTCAGGCACATTTCCATGGCTTTGGCCTTGCCCACGGCGCGGGTCAGGCGCTGGGTGCCGCCCATGCCCGGCAGCACGCCGAGGTTGATTTCCGGCTGGCCGAACTTGGCGCCGTCGCCCGCCAGAATGAAGTCGCACATCAGCGCCAGCTCACAGCCGCCGCCCAGGGCGAAGCCGTTGACGGCCGCGATGATCGGCTTGCGACGGTTGGCCACGCGATCGGCCTCGCTGAACAGGTCGTCGATATAGATCCGCGGGTAGGTCAGCTCGGCCATTTCCTTGATGTCGGCGCCGGCGGCGAAGGCTTTTTTCGAGCCGGTCAGCACGATGCAGCCGATTTCAGGGTTGCGTTCCAGGGTGTCCAGCGCCTGATTCAACTCGTTGATCAGTTGTGCGTTCAACGCGTTCAGGGCTTGCGGGCGGTTGAGGGTGATCAACCCGACACGGCCCTGCACGTCGAGCAAAATAGTTTCGTAACTCATGTAATGGCTCCTTAAAGATTGCGTGAGATGACCATGCGCTGAATATCGCTGGTGCCTTCGTAAATCTGGCAGACCCGCACATCGCGGTAGATCCGCTCCAAGGGGAAGTCGCTCAGGTAACCGTAACCGCCCAAGGTTTGCAAGGCGGCGGAGCAGACTTTCTCGGCCATTTCCGAGGCGAACAGCTTGGCCATGGACGCCTCGACCAGCGCCGGTTTGCCGCTGTCGCGCAGGGCGGCGGCGTAATGCACCATTTGCCGCGCGACAGCGATTTGCGTGGCCATGTCCGCCAGGCGGAAGGCCACGGCCTGGTGTTCGATCAAGGTTTTGCCAAAACTTTCGCGCTCGCGGGCATAGTCGCGCGCCGCTTCAAAGGCGGCGCGGGCCATGCCCACCGATTGCGAGGCAATGCCGACCCGCCCGCCTTCGAGGTTGGCCAGGGCGATGCGGTAGCCTTCGCCCTCCTCCCCCAGACGATTGGCGAGCGGCACCTTGACGTCTTCGAACAGGATCTGGCAAGTGTCCGACGCATGCTGGCCCAGCTTGTCCTCGACCCGCGCCACCGTGTAGCCCGGCGAATCCGTCGGCACGATAAACGCGCTGATGCCGCGCTTGCCCGCCGCCGGGTCGGTGACGGCAAACACAATCACGATGCCGGCGTTTTGCCCGGAGGTGATGAATTGTTTGCAGCCGTTCAACACATAGTGGTCGCCTTCGCGGCGCGCTCGGGTTTTCAGGCTGCTGGCATCGGAACCGGCCTGCGGCTCGGTCAACGCGAAGGCGCCGAGCATCGCGCCGCTGGCCAGAGGCTTGAGGAACTGCTCTTTCTGCTGATCGTTGCCGAACGTGAGGATCGGCACGCAGCCCACCGAGTTGTGTACGCTCATGATGGTCGAGCAGGCCCCGTCGCCGGCGGCGATTTCTTCCAGGGCCATGGCGTAGGCCAGGTAGCCGGTGTCGCAACCGCCCCACTGTTCCGGCACCAGCATGCCGAAGAAGCCCAGTTCGGCCATTTCGCCGATGGCCTCCTTGGGAAAGCGGTGCTCGCGGTCCCACTCGGCCGCGAACGGTTTCAGGCGTTCCTGGGCGAATTGTCGGGCCGCGTCGCTGATTTGCAGTTGTTCGTCATTGGGCAGCATGTTCAATCCTTAATACAGGCATTCGACTGCCATGGCCGTGGCTTCACCGCCGCCGATGCAGATGGCGGCGACGCCACGCTTGAGGCCTTTCTGGCGCAGGGCCGACAGCAGCGTCACCAGAATCCGCGCGCCTGAGGCGCCGATCGGGTGGCCCAGGGCACAGGCGCCGCCATGAATGTTGACCTTGTCGTGGGGGATCTCCAGCTTGCTCATGGTGATCAGGCTGACCACGGCAAAGGCTTCGTTGATTTCGAACAGGTCCACGTCGCCCAGGTTCCAGCCGGTCTTGCTCATCAACTTGCGGATCGCCCCCACCGGCGCCTCCGGAAACAGGCCCGGCTCATCGGCAAACGCCGCATGCCCACGGATCACCGCCAAGGGTTGCAGCCCGCGCTTGTGCGCCTCGGACTGACGCATCAGGAGCAAAGCCGCCGCACCGTCGGAAATCGAACTGGAGTTGGCCGCAGTCACTGTGCCCCCTTCACGGAACGCCGGCTTCAGGCTGGCGATCTTCTCCGGCTTGGCTTTGGGTGGTTGCTCATCATGCAGGATGGTTTTTTGCTCCTTGCCCACTGTGACCTGCACCGGGACGATCTCGGCCGCGAAGCTGCCATTGCTGATCGCGGCTTGTGCGCGGCTCAGGGATGCAATGGCAAACGCATCCTGGGCCTCGCGGGTAAAGCCGTTATGTTGTGCGCAGTCTTCGGCAAAGGTGCCCATCAGGCGGCCTTTGTCGTAGGCGTCTTCCAGGCCGTCGAGGAACATATGGTCGAGCACGCGGCCGTGGCCCATGCGGTAGCCGCTGCGTGCGCGGTCCAGCAGGTACGGCGCGTTGGACATGCTTTCCATGCCGCCGGCAATCACCACATCAACGCTGCCGGCCAGCAGCGAGTCATGGGCAAGCATCGTCGCCTCCATGCCCGAGCCGCACATTTTGTTGAGGGTGGTGCAGCGGGTGGCCTTGTCCAGCCCGGCGCCAAGCGCGGCCTGGCGTGCCGGGGCCTGGCCGAGGCCGGCCGGCAGTACACAGCCGAACAGCACTTCATCCACGGCATCGCTGGCGATGCCGGCACGCTCGACGGCGGCGCGAATCGCCGCGGAGCCCAGTTGCGGTGCGGTCAGGCCTTTGAGATCGCCCTGGAACCCGCCCATGGGGGTGCGTGCGGCGCTGACAATTACGATGGGGTCACTCATGACGCTTCCTCTCTTACTTGGCTGCCATGCGCAAGGCGCCGTCGAGACGGATCACCTCGCCATTGAGCATGCTGTTTTCAATAATGTGCCGAACCAACGCGGCGTATTCGCTCGGTTTGCCCAGGCGTGGCGGGAACGGCACGCCAGCGGCCAGGGAATCGCGGACTTCCGGGGTCATGCCAGCCATCATCGGGGTTTCGAAAATGCCGGGGGCGATGGTCATCACCCGAATGCCGAAGCGCGCCAATTCGCGTGCGGCGGGCAGGGTCAGGCTGGCGATCGCACCTTTGGACGCAGCATACGCCGCCTGGCCGATCTGCCCGTCAAACGCCGCTACCGACGCGGTATTGATGATCACGCCGCGTTCACCGTCGGCGTCTGCCTGGGTTTCTGCGATGGCCGCAGCGGCCAGGCGCAGCAGGTTGAAGCTGCCGATCAGGTTGACGTTGATCACCTGGGCAAAGCTGGCCAGGCCATGGGGGCCGTTCTTGCCGAGGATCTTCTCGCCACGTACCACACCGGCGCAGTTCACCAGCCCGTGCAAGCCCCCAAAGGCCGCAACGGTGGCCTGCACGGCGGCTTCGGCAGCGGCTTCCTGGCTGATGTCCGCCACCGCGCTGCGGGCGTTGTCGCCCAGTTGTTTGGCCTTGGCCGCGACGGCATCGGCGTTCAGGTCCACCAGCATCACCTTGGCGCCGGCGGCGACCAGCATGTCAGCGGTGGCTGCGCCGAGGCCCGACGCGCCGCCGCTGACCAGAAAAACCTTGTTTGCAATCTGCATCGTTGTTTCCTTGAAAAGTGGATCAGGCCAACACGGCTTGCGCCTTGGCGATTTCCTGATTACGCAAAATGAAGCGCTGCAGCTTGCCGCTCGGGGTCTTGGGCAAGTCGCTGACAAATTCGATTTCCCGCGGGTAGGCATGCGCGGCCAGGCGCTGGCGTACATGCAGGCGCAATTCCTCGGCCAACTCGGGGGTGGCGCGGAACTGTTCGTTGATCACCACGAAGGCTTTCACCAGTTCGGTGCGTTCCGCGTCGGGCTTGCCGACGACCGCCGCTTCCACCACCGCCGGGTGTTCGACCAGCGCGCTTTCCACATCGAACGGGCCGACGCGGTAGCCGGAAGTGGTGATCACATCGTCACTGCGCCCGACGAAGCTGATGCTGCCGTCAGGGTTCAGTTCGACGGTGTCGCCGCTGAGGTAGTACTTGCCGACAAACGCCTTGGTCCGCACGCCGTCATAGCCGGCGAACCAACACATCGGCGATTGCTCGCGGTCGACGGCGAGAATCCCTGGCTGGCCGGCGGGCAATTCCTGGTGATCGTCGTCCAGCACCACGATGCGATGCCCCGGCGAGGCAAAACCCGCCGAACCGACATGCACCGGGTGTTCCAGGCCGTGGTGATTGCACAGCACCATACCCAACTCGGTCTGGCCGTAATGGTCATGGATGGTCACCCCCAGGTTGTCGGCAAACCAGCGGATCACTTCCGGGTTCAGCGGCTCGCCGGCGCTGCTGACAATACGCAGCTTGCCCTTGATCGAGCGGGCGAATTGCTCGCCGCCGGCAATCAACAGGCGATACGCGGTCGGCGAGCCGGTCAGGTTGGTGATCCCGTATTTATTGATCACCCGGCAGGTGCTTTCGAGGGTGAACGGGCCATCGTAGAAAGTAATCGGGTGGCCCATGGACAACGGTCCGGTCACGCCGAAATAGATGCCATAGGCCCAGCCCGGGTCGGCAACGTTCCAGAATGCGTCTTCGGGGCGCAGGTCCACCGCGTCGCGGGTGTAGCTCTGGAACGCAACAATGGCCTTGAGCGGCACCGACAGCGCTTTCGACGGGCCGGTGGTGCCCGAGGTGAACATCAGCAGGAACGGGTCGTCAGCGCCCAGCAGCACCGGCTCGCAGTGGTTGGAATAGGTGGCCAGCTCGGCCCAGAAACTGAAATCACCGCGTACCAGGCCTTCGCCCTTGGCGCCAGTGACCGTGACGATCGTCGGGCAGCCTTCCACTTGCGCGAGCTTGGGCCGGTTCACCGCATCGGTGACCACCACGGCCGCGCCGGAACTGTTCAGGCGATGCTCAATGGCCTTGGGGCCGAAGGCGGTGAACAACGGTTGATAGACGGCGCCGATGCGCCAGGTCGCAAGGACCACCACCAGTAATTCGGCGGTGCGTGGCAACAGGCCGGCCACCTTGTCGCCGCGTTTGACGCCCTGGGCCAACAGGAAATTGGCGAAGCGTGCAGCCTGGTCTTGCAAGTCGCTGAAGGTGGATGTGGCACTGCGCCCATCCTTGCCTTCCCAGAACAGCGCAATGCGCCCTGGTAACGCATGTCGGTCGCAGCATTCCACGCAGGCATTGAGGCCTTGCAGGTTACCGGCCAAGGCGCTGTCGACGGTATGTTGGTAATCGAACTCGGTAGTGGCAGCCAAATAGTCACGCATCGCTTCAAATCCTTCAGTATTTTTATTTTCAGGACGTTTTTTCGGACGAGAGCCGCGGAAATAGTCGCTCTAGAGCGCTGCAGCAGCAATGGTCAAAGCCACCAACATGCCTGACTGGTTTGGCCAATGCCGCTTGATCATAGACCCCGCCGATCAAGCGGTCGGCCCAAGCGATTGGACGCGCCGGCCGCCAGCTTCTAACCTGATGGCCTGCGCCACCGAAGAAGCCCCTCCCGATGATCGTTCGCCCCAAACCCAACCTGCTGGGCATTCTGTTTTCGCTCAAGGGCTCGATCGCCAAGCGCATCGCCCTGCGCAGCCTGCTGGTCACGTTGCTGGCCTCGGTCATCGTGCTGGTGGAAACCCTGCACCCGGCGTATTTCTCCAAGGTCAATGCCACGCCGTTCACCTTGCTCGGGCTGTCGCTGTCGATCTTCATGAGTTTTCGCAACAACGCTTGCTACGACCGCTGGTGGGAAGGCCGCAAGCAACTCGGGCAGATGACCATCGAAGTGCGCTCACTGATCCGTGAAACCCAGGTATTCAGCGACCCGCTGGAGCGGGCCGGCCTGCTGCGCGGCCTGTGCGGCTTTGCCCATGGATTGATCGCGCGCCTGCGCCTGGAAGATGAGGCGCGAGCGGTGAAGCCCTGGATCGACGTCGAAGCAGGCCACCCCAACCTCCCGGACCAGGTCCTGCAACAGCTCGGCGCGCGGTTTTCCGGGCTGGCCGAACGGGGCGTGATCAGTGAATGGCGCTACACCCAGCTGGAAACCCGACTGGTCAGCCTGACCCAGGTGCAGGCAGCGTGCGAGCGGATCAAAAGCACACCGCTGCCCTTCCCCTACACCCTGCTGCTGCACCGCACCATCTACCTGTTCTGCATTCTGTTGCCGTTTGCCATGGCCGAACCGCTGGGCTGGCTGACACCGGTGTTCACCGCAATCGTCAGCTACACCTTCTTTGGCCTCGACGAAATCGGCGACGACCTGGAGGACCCCTTCGGCTTCGATGAGAACGACCTGCCCTGCAACGCGATCGTGCGGACCCTGGAGCGCGAGATTCTGGCGGCCCTCGGCGAAACGGCCTTGCCGCCTGTCCTGGAGCCGGTGGAATACGTGCTGACCTGATACAGGTTTGACACTCGCCGTGGTCTGACCGAAGCTGAGAGCTTTGCCCTAGCTGCCTAAGCTCTCGGACGCCTGCATGTCAAAGTCACGCCGTTACTCCATCATCGGCCTGTGCGCCCTGTTGTTGATTGTGCTGATCACCTGGTATTTCTCCCGTTCCACCCCGGTGGCCGTGCCGCCCGCCATTGCCCATGGCTACGCGAAAGCCTTGAAACAGGCGCGCAACGGCGAACCGGGCGCCGCCCGCGTGCTGTACCAGCAACTGGCCCGGCCGGACTTGTCCGACGAGCGTCGTGTGGCCTTGCACGCCGAGCTGCCCAATTACCCCAGCCCCCAGGCACTGAAGCTCGCCGACAAGGACCTGGCCGATGACTCGCCGCAGGTGCGTGAAGCGGCGATTCACAGCATCGTCGGCCTGGTGCCCACGGGCCAGCGCACGCTGCTACTCGGGCCGTTGCTCGACGATCCGCAACAAGACGTGCGCTTTGCCGCCGCCAACGCATTGCTCGGCCTCTCGCCCGACACCCTCGGCCTGTATTTCGGGCCCTTGCAGCAGGTACTCGATGAGTTCGTGAAGAAGCTCAAGGCGCAACCTGAAACCGCCGAAGGTTGGCTCCAACTGGCGCGCCTGTACATCCACAGCGCGCTGCTGCCGGAGGCGCAGAACGCCCTGGAGCAAGCGATGCGCCTGCAGCCGGACAACCTGCAAGCCGTGGTTGCGCAAATCGAACTGCTGGATAAACAGGGCAAGACCGACGAGTCCCGCCAACTGCTCGCCCGCCAGCTCGCGGCGCACCCCGAATCCGCGTACCTGCAACACGCCCTGGGCATGTGGTTGCTGCACCATGGCGAGCGTGCTTACGCCTTGCTCGGCCTGTCCAAGGCAGTGGAACTGGAACCGAGCAATCAGGATTACCGTTACGACCTGGCCACCACCCTGCACGCTCAGGAAGAACTCGAAGCCGCCCAGCGCCAGTTGGAAGAAATCATCCAGCGCCACCCGGCCAATCGCAAGGCGCGAGTGCTGCTGGTCAGCTACTGGAAAGAAAGCGGTCAATTGCAGAACGTTCAGGTGCTGCTGGCGCAGTTGGAGCAACAAAACCCGGATGATCCGGCGCTGCAACAGGGCCTGTAGGCGCGCCGCATCGCCGCCCAGGCGCTGACATTGCGCGCAAAAGACGAAAAGGTGGAACCCCGCTCATACGCCAGGGTCAAGAAGGTATAGCGCGCTCGAACGAACGCGCACCCCTTACTCGTATGTGACCTGAGGGCACTTCTTGTCTATGTCCAACGCGCTGTTATCCGAAAAGGCGGCCACCGGTATCGAAGGTCTTGATGACATTCTTTGCGGCGGTTTGTCCCGCAGCCATCTGTTTCTGCTCGAAGGCGAACCAGGGACCGGCAAAACCACCGTCGCCCTGCACTTCCTGAAGGCAGGGGCAGAAAATGGTGAACGCTCGCTCTATATCACCTTGTCCGAAACCGAACGTGAATTGCGCCAGGGCGCAAAATCCCACGGCTGGGATCTGGATGACAATATCCATATTTTCGAGCTGACCCCGCCGGAAAGCCTGCTCAATGCCGAACAGCAGCAAAGCCTGTTGTACTCTTCCGACCTGGAACTGGGCGAGGCCACGCGGCAGATCTTTGAAGTGGTGGAACGGGTCAAGCCGACCCGCGTGGTGGTCGACAGCCTCTCCGAAATCCGTCTGCTGGCGCAAAGTTCCCTGCGTTATCGACGACAGATCCTGGCGATCAAGCACTATTTCGTGCGCTACGACGCCACGGTGTTGCTGCTCGACGACCTGACCACCGAATCCCTCGACAAAACCGTACACAGCGTCGCCCACGGGGTGATTCGCCTGGAAGAACTGACGCCCAATTACGGCGCCGAACGCCGTCGCGTGCGGGTCGTGAAGTACCGCGGCCAAAAGTACCGCGGCGGCTTCCACGATTTCACCATCATGGGCGATGGCGTGCATGTGTTCCCGCGGCTGGTGGCGGCCGAGCATCGCGGCGGCTATGTGCGCGAGACCCTGAGCAGCGGCATTCGCGAACTGGATGCCTTGATGGGCGGCGGAGTCGAGACCGGCTCCAGCAGCCTGATCCTCGGCCCCGCCGGCACCGGCAAGTCGCTGATCTCGATGGTGTTTGCCGCCGCCGCCGTGGCGCGGGGCGAAAAAGCCGCGCTGTTCATCTTCGATGAGGAACTGGGCCTGCTCTTCGAGCGCATGAAAAACATGGGCATCGACCTCGCCGCGCTGCAAGCCACCGGCAACCTGCTGATCGAACAAGTCGACGCGGCCGAGTTGACCCCCGGCGAGTTCTCGCACCGCGTGCGGCGCTGCGTGGATGAGCGCGGGATCAAGACTGTGGTGATCGACAGCATCAACGGCTATCAGGCCGCCATGCCGGAAGAAAATGCGCTGATCCTGCACATGCACGAACTGCTGCTGTATCTCAACCGCCGCGGCGCCGCCACGTTCATGACCGTCGCCCAGCACGGCCTGGTCGGTGACATGCAGGCGCCCGTCGACATTACCTACCTCGCCGACACGGTCATTCTGCTGCGCTATTTCGAAGCGCTGGGCAAGGTGCGCCGCGCCATTTCAATCATCAAGAAACGCACCGGTGCCCATGAATCGACCATTCGCGAGTACCGCATCAGCAGCCAGGGCATGACTGTCGGCGAGCCGCTCGATAATTTCCAGGGCGTACTGCGCGGTATCCCCACGTACATGGGCGCCGGCTCTCCTCTGCTCAAGGATGAGGGCCAGTGACGAGCCTTTCCCCCGTCTCCGAGCGCGCCATCGTACTTGCGCCGATGGGCCGCGACGGCGCGTTGGCGCTGATGATGCTCAACGAGGCCGGGTACAACGGCATGATCGCCACGGGCCTGACGGCCTTGTGCAACGCACTGGAAGAAGGGGCCGGCCTGCTGATTATTGCTGCCGAAGCCTTGCGCGGCGTCGATCTGGAGCCGCTGCTCGAGTATTTGCACCAACAGCCTGCGTGGTCGGACTTGCCCATCGTATTGATGACCCATCACGGCGGCGCCGAGCAGAACGGTTCCTCGCACCTGAGCGGGTTATTGGGCAATGTCACCTTTCTCGAGCGGCCTTTCCATCCTGTGACGTTGATCAGCCTGGTTACGGCGGCACTGCGCGGACGACGCCGACAATACGATGCGCGCGACCGGCTGATCGACCTGAGCGAAAGCGAACTGCGCTTGCAACGCACGCTGGAGACGCTCGAGCAGCAAGTAGAAGAACGCACGGCGCAGCTGCGCAGCAATGAAGAAGCACTGCGTCAATCGCAGAAGATGGAGGCCGTCGGCCAGTTGACCGGCGGCATCGCCCATGACTTCAACAACATGCTCACCGGCATCATCGGCAGCCTGGAGTTACTGCGCAGGCGCGTCTCCCGCGGCAAGCTGGACGACCTGGACAGCCTGATCGACCTGGGCGTCACCTCCGCCAACCGGGCCGCCGGCCTTACCCACCGCCTGCTCGCGTTCTCCCGGCGGCAGTCGCTGGATTCAAAACCCGTCGAGATCAACCAACTGGTGACCTCCATGGGCGAACTGTTGCAACGCAGCATCAATGAAAGCATTGCGCTGGACATGCGCCTCAGCGACCCGCTCTGGACCGCCGAAGCCGACCCCAACCAGTTGGAAAGCGCGCTGCTCAACCTGGTGATCAACGCACGCGATGCCATGCCGAACGGCGGCAACCTCACCGTGGAAACCAGCAACCGCCATCTCGACAGCGTGTTCACCGCCGCCTACGGCACATTGCAACCCGGTGACTACGTTGAATTGAGCGTCAGCGACAGCGGCTGCGGTATCCCGGAAAGTTTAATGGGGCGCGTCTTCGATCCTTTCTTCACCACCAAACCGATCGGCCAGGGCACCGGCCTCGGCCTGTCGATGATTTACGGCTTTGCACGTCAATCCGGTGGCCATGTGACGATCCACAGCGAAGTCGGAAAAGGCACTACCGTCAGCCTGTTCCTGCCGCGTTTCGTCGGTAAAATGGTCGTGGCCGAAGCTGCGAACCCCGCGCGGCTGCCCTTTGCCAATGCCGGTGAAACAGTGTTGATCGTCGAGGACGACCCGGCGGTACGGGTGCTGGTCAGCGCGGTGCTCAAGGAACTGGGCTATGCCTTTGTCGAGGCCAGCGATGCCAACACCGCACTGCCGATCATCGAGTCCGACCAGCGCATTGACCTGATGATCAGCGACGTCGGGCTGCCGGGTATGAACGGCCGGCAACTGGCGGAAATCGGCCGGCAGATTCGGCCGGAACTCAAGGTCCTATTTATCACCGGCTATGCCGAACACGCGGCGGTGCGCGGTGGTTTTCTGGACCCTGGGATGCAGTTGATTACCAAGCCGTTCACGTTTGATCTCTTGACGGCGAAAGTCAGGGAAATGATCCGCGCAGCCGCCAGCCAAGCGGAGGCGACCGGCAACAAGGTGCAATAAAGCCACGGTTCGAAAATGGAATCGGTCAAGGGGCTTGGGTACGAAGGATTACCACTGGGACCTGGAATTTTCACCCAGTGGACCTCAATCCTGATGATAGAGCCGCCCCCCATGACGATTTCCAACAGCCTTGCCCACGCTTTTCCCCCGCATTCTTCCATTGCCAGCGACACGCTGGAGCCAGTCGAGCAGGTAGCTGTAGAGCCTGACCGCGAAAGCCCCCACCTCTCTGCCCCTGGCGATTCCCCCCGGGCCAGGGGCGACAGTGCGTTGGCGCAGAACTACGGCAAGGCATTGCAGGGCTTCAGCGGCGTTCCCGCCCACGACAACGCGATCATGGTGGATATTCCGCCGAATTCAACATTTGGCCAGTGGTGGAAGTTACTAGGCAATGCCGCTCGGTCGCCGGAGTTCCTCGACTGGCGGCTCACGGTCAGAGCCCTGCCCGACTCGATCAAAATCCTGCCGCAAAGTGGTCAAGTCACCTACCGTGTAACCCCAGATGTTTCGCTCAATGCGCCCTTACAGTTGCGTGCGAGCGAGGACAAGCGCTGGTCGGCGGTACGAGGGCCGTTAATGGATGCCGGAGGGGTCATCTCCGACAGGAACAGGCCGTTTCCCCTTCCGTCGTCCGAGAGCGCCAACCGTGCGCCGGCCTGGCTGGTTGGGCAGTTCTACAAAGAGCCGACGCGAATCGCCCCTTCCGAACTCCAGCAACGCGCCGCCGAGCTGGAGCGCGATAAAACCTTTGCCCCGCTTGACCCCGCTGTATTCCCTGGGCTCCAGGAAACGCGCAGCGAGGACGCACTCGAGCAGCAGCAGACGCTGCTGGGGAACATCAACAACCGGCACCAAGCGACTGTGTTGTTGAAGCATCTGGGGACAGTGCTTGCCTCAGGCAGCCTTCAGCTGTCGCAGGTCCCCGCGTATCTGCGTGAAACCACCTTCGAATTGAACCCCCACTCCTCATACGAACGGGACCGAGACGTGCAGCAAGGAGGCGTGGCTAGCCTGGCTGATTTTCTTGAATACCACGGCTTTGAAAAACCCGGCACCGCACAGGACGTGGAGAACCTCAGGCGATTCCTCCTCACCCCCACACCGCGAAGCCCCGTCCATGGTAACTACGGCGGTGCCCTGTCCTGGCCGCAGCCGATTGACACGGACACCCAGCGCCAACTGTTGGCGTTCTTGCAGCACGGCAATGTGGGTGACCTGAACCTGGGGAGCAACCGCAATGTGTTGGAAGCGTTGATGCAAGGTGTAGCAGTCGAAGCCCACGAGCTTCGCAACCCACGGCAACTGCTCGACCGCATCATCCAGTCGCCCAAGGGCCAGGCGCTGGGGGCGGCCATCCAGGCCAAGTTCAACACACTGTCGGTCAAAGGCAGCGTCAATGACTGGTTAATGGCGGCCTTGAACCTGAATTACACCGATGCATTCACCCAGGCAACCTTGCCCCAGAAGCACATTTCAGGCTTTGACCTGGCCGGCCAGCAGCTTAAAGGCAAACCTTTATCAGAGACGGCCCAGCGTGTGGCCGACCATTTGTACTACGTCACGAAAGAGGCTTCGTCACCGGAAAAAGCCAATATCCAGGCCAACCTGAAACTGACCTCGAAGGCGCCAGAGTTGCTGGTCAAGGATATCCCCGCCACGGTCACTCACGGCTCCCCCGCCCACGTCAGCTTCAGTACCGCGGTGGCGCGCATAGAGGCTGAGACGCCGGGCCGGGCATCCACCATGAGTTACGGCGAGGTCATGTTGTACGCGGATATCGCTCCAGTGTCCCAGGCTCAGCGTCAGATCGAATATGTCGCCCAGCATGACGCGCTCAAGGAATGGGGCCTGACCAACAGCATCGTCACGAGTGTGACGTCGCCTGCAGATATGCAAACCATCGCCGACGCCTTTAACCAACAGGTCGGCGAACTGCGAACAGCTTCCGAAGCACAGCGCACGCCCGCGCCGGCGTCTCGCAAGGAGATGGCCCTGGCCGAACTGCGCGAAGTTTTGGGCGATGACGCGCGCCTGGAACTGAAGTGCATCGTACTGGACACTTACGATAAAGATCGACCCGGGCCGTATTCGATATTGGATTTGTACATGGAGAACATGCTGCACAACCCGCCCAATGTGCCCTACCACCCGGCCCGGCACAACAATGCGTCACACCCCAATCAATGGGTGATCGAGCCTTACACGCCACCGCGCAGGGGCCCCGGACGCTCTGCTGCAAACACGCCTAACTTCACCCTCGAGGAGGTCTTGAGCAAGACGCAAAACCTGAAAAATATCAGCAGGGAATTCGTCAGTGAGTTCCAACAGTTTGGTCGCGCCCTCGACAGCAGCGTCGCCACGCAGGTCAAGCACCTGATCGCCCAGTTGCCGCTGGAGGACCGGCAGAATATCGAATACGGAAGCCTTTCGATCTTCAAGGAGTTCAAGGGCGAACATCAGCTCAGCGGTATCGTCCGGGTCCCGGCTGCCGACGGCAACCCTGTGCTATTGAAAGTGATGCGCGACGGGATTGCCCATACCTATGAACTGAATGTCCAGAAGAACACGCTCACCAAACGCGGGGACCTCGGCGATTTCCAGCCCGGTTATCAGCCTGGGGCTCATATAGAAGACGGAAAACCGCGCGATAACAACACGCCGTATACCGACATGGTCCCCGTCACACTGTCCATTCCCGATGAAGGTTCCCCGCTGGTACGGCAACAGCTGCTACAAGAAAACACCGACACCGCCGGGCCGTTGAACAGTTTCGCCAGCCCCCGGAGCGCGGCCATCGGTGCCACGGTGGCCAAGGTCAGCAGCGTATGGGGCGCGCTGGAGGCCGAGGCTCGAGGGGTGACGACGGTTGAGTCCGAGGTACCCTTTTACAAAAAGTTAAATGAGTTGCTTCTTAACCTGATCCCATTACGGTCAGCCATCAAGCATTTTACGGAGGGCAACCTCGGCGAAGGGATCATCGACTTATCACTCGACCTGTTTGGCATCATGACCGTTGGAGCCTCCACCGTAGGGAAACTGGCTAACGTTGCAACCAAGACCCTGTCTGCCGGTAGCAAGGCCTTGCATATAGGAAAGACCCTGGGGTTGAGCGCGATCAGCCTGGTTAATCCGTTGGACGGCGCGGCGGATTTACTGCGCGCTACCGGTCGCGGCGTGGCAAGCGTCGGTAAACGCGTCATCACCGACACGATTCAAGACATCCGGCACCTACGCGGCACCCACACTGGCTACGACCTGGTCGCCGCGAGCAAACAATACGACGCAGCAGCGATGGGTACCTTCAAGACGTCCGGCGAGACCTTGCAAGGTGCCGCGGTTCTTCAGGACGGTAAATGGTATGCCTTTGATACGACGACCCGACGCCCGTTTGGCAAAGCACTGGACGATTTCCAGCCGTCAATACGAGGCGGTACTCAGGAGCTTCATGCGTGGCAAAACACGCAACGCGCGCTCTCGCCGGAGTCGATTCAAATTCGAAAAGACTGGGGAAAGCTACTGGACCGTTACCAGGGCGATGGGGTGACGCCCAGCGCTGCGTTTAAGAGTGGCTATGAGGACGGCGCGCCGGAACTGATTAAAGGCTATGCCAAGGGCATGAAATCAGAAGACGTGATGAAGCTGGCGCTACGCCCGGACAAAACAGCAAAAGAGGTGGGCACCTTGGTCCGCCAGCAGGAAAGGCTGGCTGTCCAGCACGGGCTCAACGGCACACAGCATTTCAACGCCCACGTAAATGCCGTCGGAGGAACGTTCACCCCCGTACCTCAGACCATCTACCTTAGCCAGGTCAACCACCTTTCCGATGGGCAGTGCGCCGCTCTCTCGCGTACGTTCGCATCGGCCAAGGCGCAAGGAAAAGAACGCGTATTTATTGACAACCTGTACGTTGCCGCCGCCAATCCGCGGGCTGAGGGGTCGCGAGTATTTGCTCGCACATTAGACGATGTGCAAAAAAGCATCAGTATACCGACCATGTTTCACGCCGGTAACCCACAGCGCCAGGTAACGTATCAGGACATGATTACGGAACTGGCCAATGCGCCTGGGGGCAAGACCGTGATGATCGACTCTCCCGGCCATGCGATGGTGGCCGGGTCCGTGCCGGATGGCGACGGTAAGAAGTTCTTTTTTTACGACCCGAATGTTGGGGTGGCCGAGTTTTCAAGCGAGGCCATGATGAGGCGTGGTCTCGAAAAAATATTCAATGACAAGAAGCTGCCGGTCCAATACAAAACTTATAGCAATGACCCCAAAAAACTTGAATTCAAGATCAGCGACCATCACGAGTCGTGGATAAGCACCGCGAGTCTTCATGACAGACCGGTCAAACGGCTTTATGAAGAATCCATCCCGACGACGGTTACTCACCTGAAGCCCCCCGCCCCGACCCACCACATCGCTATGTCGGATTACAAGGACGTCACCGTCACTGACCCGACCGCAATCATCAGCACCAGTGGCATCAGTGATTGTACGGCCCTGGCGGTGCTTACCGACTTGAAAGAGGGTGTCTACCAGAAACGAACATTAATGCACTTCCAAGGCGGCGTGCCGACGACAGAACAACAGCGCGTGCTGAAACAACTGGAGGGATCGTTAGACCAGACAAGCAAAGTGATTTATGTGGGCGGCGATTATGTCCGGACCATTCCGGGATTAGGCATCGCTCTGAAACAAGGTGACGCCGGTGAACAAGTGCTGTTCAACATCGCAAACAAATACCCGGCGTCCACTACGATCGCAACGGCCAACCGTATTGACATAAAACCCGATGGATCGTTTGAGCTCTTCGAGGGAACCAACCCCGCACGGGTACTTGATTCACATGCAAAGGACGAGGTGCTTGCCTGGTAATCCTGACCGGCCAGGGGCATCAGCGGTTGTTGGACTGACACATGCAGGTGTCACGCCAACAACCGCAGGATATGTTCTTGCAGCGTATCCAGGTCGAACGGCTTGGCCAGGATCGGCGCCTTGCGTGTGATCGGGCTGTCGCAGTCACGAATTTCCTGCGGGTAGCCACTGATAAAAATCACCTTCAGCTCCGGGCGCAACTTCACCGCCGGCTCGGCGATCTGCACGCCGGTGACGCCGCCAGGCAGGCGATAGTCCGTCACCATGAGGTCCAGGTGCGGTTTACTGGCGAGGATTTCAAAAGCCTGCTCCCCATTGATCGCCTTCAATACCCGATAGCCCAGGCCTTTGAGGTATTCATCCAGGACAAACATAATCGATTCGTCGTCCTCGACGATCAGAACGACATCTTGTGCATCTTCACTCATGGGAAGCCTTTGTCCGGTCAATTGCTGCACTTACGACCATGCAGTCACGCAGAGGTTGCGTCGAAGTGACGATTGTTTTCACGCCGACGCGTCCAGGGGCAGGCACACCCGGAACAGGGCGCCCTCGCCTATCTGGCTCTCCACCTCAATGGTACCGCCATGGGCCGCGACGATCTGTTCGGAAATAAACAGCCCGAGGCCCAGACCGGCGGCCACATGGCTGGCGGACACGCGCTCGAACTGCTGGAAAATGCGCTTCTGATTGTCGGCGCTGATGCCGATCCCGTGGTCCCGCACCTCCAGCCGTGCTTCGCCGTGTTCGCTGTACACCCGCACGCCCACCGGGCTCTTGGCCCCATAGCGCAAGGCGTTGGTCAGCAGGTTGGACACCACTTGCTCGATGCGGAATTCATCCCAGCTGCCCTCCACCGGACCTTCCGCCTCCAGTTGCATGGACGACTCGGCGGCGGCCACTTGCGGCGCGAAGTTTTCCAGCAGGTTGCGCACCAGTTGCGTGAGGTCGAAGCGCGCCGGACGAATCGACAGTTTGCCGGTGCGGATGCGCGACACGTCGAGCATGTCTTCGATCAGCCGGATCAGGCTCTGGATCTGCCGCTCATCGCGGTCGACCATGGCGCGCATCTTCTCCAGGGTGAACGCGGCGGCGTTGTCCCGGGCCAGGTGCATCTTGCGCAGTTGGGTTTCGAGAATCAGCCCGTTGAGTGGCGTGCGGACTTCGTGGGCGACGATCGACATGAAGTCATCGCGCATGCGTACCGCCTGCTCCAACTCTGCCTGAGTGGCCTGCAGGCGTGTCAGCAGCAACTCCTGTTCGCGGCGGCTGCGCTCCAGCGCTTCCACCTGCTGCTTCATCGCCTTGCTCTGGCGGTACAGGTCGACGAACACATTGACCTTGCTCTTCACCGCATGGATATCCAGCGGCTTGTGCAGGAAGTCCACGGCCCCGCTTTCATAACCCTTGAAGGCATAGTTGAGTTCGCGGCCGGCGGCGCTGACGAATACGATCGGGATGTTCTTGGTCTTTTCGGTGCCGCGCATCAGCTCGGCCAACTCGAAACCGTTCATGCCAGGCATCTGCACATCGAGGATCGCCATGGCGAACTCGTGCTCCAGCAACAGGGACAAGGCCTCGTCGGCGCTCAAGGCCTTGAAGACCTGGCGGTCCTCGCGCTTGATCAGCGCTTCGAGGGCCAGCAGGTTTTCCGGCAGATCATCGACGATCAGCAGTTTGGCCTGGATAGTACTCAACATGGGGAAGATTCCAGGGAAGCCAGCAATGAGGCAATGCGGCTCAAGGTCAGAATATGGTCAGGCGTGTGCAGGGCCAGGGCCGCCCGCGGCATCACGGCAATCCGTGCTTCGTCGGGGTCCTGTACGACAGTGATACCGCCCGACTGCTTGACGTGGGCCAGCCCTTGGGCGCCGTCCTGGTTCGCACCGGTCAGCAGTATGGCCAGCAGGCGCTTGCCGTAGACATCGCCGGCCGAGGCGAACAGGTAATCGATGGCGGGCCGGGAATGGTGTACCCGGTCTTCCTGGCTCAAAGACAGGCTGCGGTCATGCTCCACCGACAAATGATAGCCGGGGCTGGCGAAGTACAAGGTGCCCGGTTGGATCACTTCCTTGTCCTGCCCTTCGCGTACCGGAATCTGCAAACGCCGCGCAAACACTTCCGCCAACTGGCTACGGCGCTCGTCCGGCAGGTGCAGCACGGCAATGATCGGCAGCCCGAAGGCCTGCGGCAGATCGCCAAAAATACTCAGCAACGCCTCAACGCCGCCGGCGGACGCGCCGACGACGATGGCTTCTATCCCACACATGGGGTTGGCGGCAGCGTCGTTCATGATTTCCGGTAGATCCGTTCCTGTTTGACCAAGGGCTCGAAATGCTTGTTGTAGGCGGAAAAATCCAGGGTTTCCTTGCTGCCCAGCACCAGGAAGCCACGATGACACAGCGACTCATGAAACAATCCAAACGCCCGATCCTGCAATTTTTTATTGAAGTAAATCAGTACATTGCGACATGAAATTAATTGAGTTTCTGAGAACACACTGTCGGTTGCCAAGCTGTGGTCGGCGAACGTGACATTCTCGCGCAACGTCTTGTCGAAGATCGCATGATCGTAAGCCGCCGTGTAGTAATCGGCAAAGGAACGCTGCCCACCGGCCTGCTGGTAGTTGGCGGTATAGGCACGCACATTCTCCAGGGAAAAAATCCCCTGCTTGGCCTTATCCAGCGATGCCGGGTTGATGTCAGTGGCATAGATGATGGTGCGTTCCAACAGCCCCTCTTCGCGCAGCAGGATCGCCATGGAGTACACCTCCTCCCCGGTGCTGCAACCGGCGATCCAGATCTTGATCGACGGATAAGTCTTGAGCAGCGGCACCACTTCCTGGCGGATCGCGAGGAAGTGCGAGGGGTCGCGAAACATCTCGCTGACCGGAATTGTCAAAAACTGCAGCAATTGCATGAACGCTGCCGGATCGTGCAGGACGCGCTCCTGCAACGCCGAAATCGTCGCGCATTCAAACTGGCGCAAGGCGTGGGCCACACGGCGTTTGACCGACGCACCGGAGTAGTCGCGAAAGTCATAGCTGTACTTGAGGTAGATCGCCTCAATCAGCAGGCGCAGCTCAATATCACTGCTTTTTTCCAAAAAACTGCGTTCCACTTAAATACGTTCCATCTTCGGTAACCAGACGCGAATCAGCGAGAACAGGCGATCCAGGTCAATCGGCTTGGCCAGGTAATCGTTGGAGCCGGCCGCCAGGCAACGCTCCTGATCGTCCTTCATGGCCTTGGCCGTCACGGCGATGATCGGCAGCTTCTTCCAGCGCGGGTCCTGGCGGATCAGGGCGGTGGCCTCGTAACCGTCCATTTCCGGCATCATCACGTCCATCAGCACCAGGTCGATATCATCGACTTCATTGAGCCTGGCGATGGCTTCATGGCCGTTACGCCCGATCACCACCACGGCGCCTTTGTGCTCCAGGGCGCTGGTCAGGGCGAAGATGTTGCGCACATCGTCGTCCACCAACAGGATCTTGCGCCCTTCGAAGACCTTGTCGCGGCTGCGCGCGGTCTTGAGCATCTTCTGGCGTTCATGGGACAGCTGCGATTCGACTTTGTGCAAAAAGAGTGTGACTTCGTCGAGCAGGCGCTCCGGCGAACGGGCGCCCTTGATGATGATCGAGCGCGAATACTTGCGCAGCTCGGCCTCTTCGTCGCGGGTCAGGTTGCGCCCGGTGTAGACGATCACTGGCGGGAACGAGCAGATATCCTCGGTGGCCATGCGCTTGAGCAGCTCGTTGCCGAGCATGTCGGGCAACTTGAGGTCGATGATCATGCAGTCGTAGATGTTCGTGCGCAGCAGGTCGAGGGCCTCCTGGGCAAAGCCGACAGCGGTGATCTCGATGTCATCGTCGCCGATCAGGCGGGCAATGCTCTCGCGCTGCAGGTCATCGTCTTCCACCAGTAGCACGCGCTTGACCTTCTGGGTCAGCTTGGCTTCCAGGCGCGTGAATATATCCTTGAGCTCTTCGCGGGTGGTGGGTTTCACCGCGTAACCGATGGCGCCCATGTGCATGGCGGCTTCGACGCGGTCTTCCACGGAGATCACATGCACCGGGATGTGGCGGGTACTGGCGTGTTCCTTGAGGCGTTGCAGCACCGTCAGCCCGGAATGGTCCGGCAGGCGCATGTCGAGCAGGATCGCGTCGGGGATGTACTCCTCGGCCAGGCTGTAACCCTCATCCGCGCCATGGGCCACCAGGCAGTGGTAGCCCAACTCATGGGCGAGGTCGAACAGGATGCGCGCGAAGTTCGGTTCGTCTTCCACCACCAGGATGCAGCGCGTGGCGAACGGCGCTTTCTCGCGGTCGTCGGCAAAGCGCGGGATCTGTGTGGCATCGGCCACCGGCAGCGGCGAGACCGCGATGGGCTTGGGCGCCGGGGCGGCAATCACCTGGCGCGGTTGCTCGATAGGCGCAGCGTCTTCCTCGCGTTCGACGTACTGCTCCGGGATGACCAGGGTGAACGTGCTGCCCTGGCCGGGTTCGCTGGTGACGCTGATATAGCCGCCGAGCAACGCGGCCAGGTCGCGGGAAATCGACAAGCCCAGGCCGGTGCCGCCATACCGGCGATTGGTGGTGCCGTCGGCCTGACGGAAGGCTTCGAAGATGCTCTCCTGCTGGTCCGGGGCGATGCCTATCCCGGAATCGCGCACGGTAAAGGCGACACCCTCCCCCGGCGCGCGGGACACCGACAGGCTGACCTGGCCCTGCTCGGTGAACTTGACCGCGTTGGACAGCAGGTTCTTGAGAATCTGCTCCAGGCGCTGGCGATCGGTAAAGAGCATGGTCGGCGTACCTTCCTGCACCTGCACCTGGAACCCCAGCTTGCGATCGGCCGCCAGCGGCTCGAACATCCCGCGCAGGCCATCGACCAGGCGCGCCACGCTGGAGTTTTCCGGGCGCATTTCCAGCTTGCCGGCTTCGACCTTGGAGATATCGAGGATGTCGTTGATCAGGTTGAGCAGGTCATTGCCGGCGGAATAGATCGACTCGGCAAACTTGACTTGCTCGGCGCTGAGGTTTTCCTGAGGGTTCTCCGCCAGCAACTTGGCCAGGATCAGCGAGCTGTTCAGCGGCGTGCGCAGTTCGTGGGACATGTTGGCGAGGAATTCTGATTTGTACTTGCTCGAGCGTTGCAACTCGTCGGCGCGGTCTTCCAGCTCAAGCTGGGCCTGGTTGAGCTCGACGTTCTTGCGGTCCATGGCATCGCGCTGCTCGGCCAGGGTAAGCGTCTGCTCAGCCAATTGCTCGTTGGTCTGCTCGAGTTCCGCCTGTTGCGTTTCCAGGTGGGCCTGGGACTCCTTGAGGATGCGCGATTGCTCTTCCAACTCTTCGTTGGCGGTCTTGAGCTCTTCCTGCTGCACTTGCAGCTCTTCGTTGAGCTGCTGGGTCTCGGCCAGCACTTCCTGCAAGCGCTGGCGATAGCGGGCGGCTTCGATGGAGGTACCGATATTGCCGGCGATGAGTTCCAGCAGTTCGATGTCGCGCTCCTGCAGCGGGCGCAGGAAACCCAGTTCGATCACGCCGTTGATCCGGTCGTCATCGCTGGTCGGCACCACCAGCACGCTGCGGGTCGTGCCCTCGCCCAGGCCGGAACTCACTTTGAAGTAATCCACCGGCACGTCGTCCAGGCGAATCAGGCGACCGAGCTGGGCGGCCTGCCCTACGATGCCTTCGTCGCTGTAGATCGCCTGCTCCTGCTGCTCCTGCTCGCGGGAGAAACCATAGGCGGCCACGCGCTTGAGGCCGCCGTGCTCTTCGCGCACATACAGCGCCGCCACCACCGAGCCCATGTACTGGGCAAAGAACTGCAGGATATTGCGTCCCAACATGTTCAGGGTCAGTTGACCGAGCACCTGTTCGGCCAGTTCGGTCTGGCCATTGCGCAGCCAAGCTTGTTGCTCCAGACGCAATGCGATCTTCTGTTGCGACGCGAAGTTCGCACTGTAACTATCTGAAAGTGATAGTAAATTTTTACGACCAATGTAAGCCAGAAAGCCGCTCAGCCCCAGCACGAACACCAAGTACAGGGTGACGCTGATGAGGGTGGTACGGGTGACTTCCGCGTTGCGGGTAATCCGGAACTGTTGCTCCATCGCCACCGCGTCGTCGTACTCATTGCGAATCTCATCGGTCAGGCGTTTACCCCGGCCGGCTTTCACCGCGCTGCGGTAGTCGCCGTTCTCGCGCTGCATATCAATCATCGACTGGGCGTAGTTGTTCCACTCCAGTTGCAGGCTTTCCAGGCGCTTGAGGCGATCTACCTGCTGCGGGTTGTCCGCTACCAGCTCCTGCAAATTGTGTAAGTCGGCAATGATCCGCGGCTTGGCCACTTCATAGGGGTCGAGGAAATGCTCGTCGCCGGTGATCAGGAAACCGCGCATGCCGGTTTCCAGGTCAACCGTCAGCTTGGACGTTTCGTTGAGGTTATTGATGACCCGGTCGGTGTGCTCTACCCACTGGATCACCGACAACAAATAAGTGATCAGGCACACAAAAAACACCGCACTGAGCACACCCACACCGAGGGGCAGTGCGACGTTGCGGCTCAACAGTGTACGAAAGCTCTTTTCATCGACGGTCGACGCGGGAGTCATGGGCATGCCTTTGCCAAATGCGGAAAAACCGGGAGTTTGCCCCAAAGTTGCGGTTGAACGCTATTTTTCTGCCATGAACCGCTGCAACCCGAAACGGCGCAATCGGGCAACGGCACCCTGAACGCCGCCCACATCCCGTCGCAGTTTCAGTTGCTCACACTCCGCCCGTGCTGAACCGGAACCTGGTTGACCAGCCTTCCCACAGACTAAAGCGTCTTGGGAATAAGGAAACTCCGCGAGAAAGGCGCTCACCTTCTGTTTAACAAAACGGTGCTCGTATGACTATTTCCTTGCAAACCCTCCCCAGCGTTTCATTGATGCCGCTCTCCACGCCACCCGCAATACCCGCCGCTACACCGCCGACGTTGACACCCGTCCCCAGCCACGACTCGCCTGCGCCAACGGTGCAGCCGCCAGCCAGCGTCACCGTCGCGCAAAGCGCCAGCCTCAAGGCGAAGCTGGGGCATTATCACAACCTCAAAACACTTGCCGACAAACTCAACGAAATCGCCCTGCGGCTTGGGCCTGACGCCTCCACCCCGGCCGTGCAGGCAGCCCTCAAGACCACGCCGATGGACGTTCACCCCGACTCGGTTTATCACAGCGAAGTCGGCGGCAGCACCAGCGTGGATAGCTTTATCAATCGCCAGGGAGGATTGCTTTCACCCTATAGCCATTTATCCCTGACCGGGCTGTCGGACGCCATGGCCGCCCGATCCCAGGCGCACCCGTTGGGTAACCTGGGCGGCGCCCTCAGCTGGCCGGTGCCCTTGAGCGCCGATGAGCAACAACGCTTGCACACCCGCACCCAGGATTACACCGACCCTCTTGGGCAAAAACAGCCGCTCAAGCACACCACTGGCGGAGTACTGGAGTTCCTGCGGCATCGAACCCCTCTCGCGGCCGAAGCGCTGACGAGCCCGGGCGCGACGTTGAACGCCCTTGTCAGTTCGCCAGAAGCACAATCATTGGGCCACGCGCTTCAGGAACAGATGCAGGGCATTGCCACCGATAGCAGCAGCCTCGATTACCTGCTCGCGGCCGTGATACTGCAGCTGGACCCAGAGTCCATCACCGCCCCCCAACGCAACAACGTGGCCGGCTTCGACCTGGCCGACGACTCACTCAGGGGCAAGTCGGCCGCCCAAATCGTCGATGCCCTGCGCCAACACCTGGTGGCTCAGGGTAAAACCAGCCCAGAACTGGCTGGCGCAGCCGCCCACCTGCTGCTGGCGGGTCGTGCGCCGGTATTTCTGGTCAAGGACATTCCCGACAGCGTGACCTTTGGCAGCCCGGCCTGGGTCAACCTCGCAATCGCCGCGACGATGGTCGACGCGCACATACCCGGCCGGGTCGCCAATATGAGCTTCGCCGCGGTCATGCTGGAAGCCGAACACGCCAGCGGCGCAGACGTGAACATGACGAACACCGCTCAACGTAACGCCTTGATCGATTGGGGCACGGCCAATGGCCTGCTGGAGAAAAAAGCCGAGCATCTGTACGCGTCCGATGAACTGAACAACCTGGTGACTCGCTTCAGCGAACGCCAGTCCGTGATGCTGGCCGCCTCAGAGGCCTTCGACAAAGACATCCCGTCCCGTAAAGCGATGGCATTGGCCGAGCTGAAACAACGCTTTCCCGACAAGGAGGCGCTGTTCGAAGAACCCTTGATTCGCGTCACCCATATGCCGGGCGGGGATATCCGGCGTAGAAATCAGGTGCCGGGCGTGCACTCGCTGCTGGATGTCGCGATGATGGACGTTGGACCCGACGCGGTCTACGGCTCCCGTGACAGCCGTATCCCCGTGGGGGCGTTGAACGCCAATCCCGAGTTTGGGGTGGCCACGGCGTTCGAGTCGCAATTCAAGCAGGTGATCGAGGAAAAGAAGAACGCCGTCGGCACGTATATCAAGCACTTGATCAGCCAGTTGCCGGCAGACGACCGAAAAAACTTTGAATATGGCAACGTCACTTTTTATCAAAATCACGCCCATAAACTTGGGCTGGGTTTGTTCAGTGACAAAACCGAGCTGCCCAAAGGCGAAGAACTACTGGTAAGGATCGAGCGCGGTGGGGTGACCACGGCCTATGAGATCGACTTCAACGCCGGCGCTATCCGCAGTATTCCGCAGTGGCAGGCACAGCCTGGCTCTTCAAGGAAGGCGAATATCGTCTCCGAAACAAAGGTGTTCACCCCCAGCGCCGGTCAAACCACGCTTGACACAGAACAGACACCGCCTGGCGATTCACCCAGCGATACCTTCGCCTCGCCCCGCGTCCAACTGATCGCCGATGCCTTCGTTGAACATATCAACCTCGATGATCCGGCAATCAAGCAACAGGCGCGTGGCCTCACCACCGACGACAATATTCGGAACCGGTCCGACATGATTGAAAACTTCCTGTTGGACCTGGTCCCTTTGCGCTCCGCGATCAACCACTTCCGCAACGGCAACATTGCTGAAGGCTTGATCGATCTGAGCCTGGACGCGTTCGGCATCGTGACGGCGGGTGTGGGTGCGGCCGGAAAAGTGGTCAAGATCGCAGGGACCACCGTTTCGGCGGCGACCAAGGTGGCACGGTCGGCCAAAGTCATCGGCATGGCCACGTTCGGCGCATTCAACCCGCTGAGCGGCGCAGGCGACCTGGCGGTTGGCGGGGCCCGCCTGGCCGGTGGCGGGCTCAAGTTCCTCGGCGCCAAAGGCGCGCAAGGTGTGAACGCATTGCGTGGCGCGTCGGGCCGTTACGACCTGCTCAAAGCCGCCAGCAACGAGCATGGCGTCGTCGCCACAGGCACCGTGAAGATCGGCGAACACAGTATTGACGGTGCCGCGGTGCTGAAAAATGGCCAGTGGTATGCCTTCGACGCGGAAAAAATGCGCGCCTACGGCGGGCCACTCCAGGGCTTCGCACCCACCACGGTGTCGGCGAAGGGGCAGATCAACCAGAGCTTCACCGACTGGCTCTACAAGAAACTGGCGGGCGAAATACAGTCGCCGGAGGGCCCGCCGACCGTACTCGGTCAATATGCACCCAAAGAGTTCGAAAACGAGTTGAAACGCGCGCAACGCCCCGAGAAGGTTTCCGACTTCAACGCCGGCTATGCGAACGGTGACCCGCACAAGGTGCCGGGTTTCTCATCAGACTCGACGATTCTCGAGCTTCAGATGCTGATCTCCCGTGGGTGGCTGGGCGCCGAAGACGTCGGCACGCTGGTCAAACAGATCGAACGCAAGAAAGTCAGACTGATCCAGGAAGGCTTTACCCTGTTCCAGCGGGATATCCACGCCGTCGGCGGCACCTTGACCCCGATGCCCCAGGAGTTTTACCTCAGCCAAGTCAATCTGGCTTCACCAGGCGAATGTGCGGGTATCGCCAATACCCTGGCACTGTCCATGCAATCGGGCCAAGAGACGACCTACCTGGGCAATATGTTCAAGGCGGCCGCCGATCCACAGGACCCTGTGGCGACGCAGTTCATCCGCACCCTCAGGTCGTTTCATGAAGCAGTCAAACACGTGGATACCTTTCATATGGGCAAGCAGCCCAGGCAGATTCCCTATCATCAGATCGCCACCGAGCTGACCGATGCGAGCCCGCCAAGGAGCCTGAGGATTGCAACGAAGGATCACGCCCTGCTGGCCGGCGTCATGGTGCGTGACGACAAACCCGTCTGGTTCTACTTCGATCCGAATTTCGGGATGGCCCAATTTGACTCGGCCGAGGCCATGAAAAATGGCCTGGAACGTACCCTGAATCGCGGCACCAGCCCGTTTCAGCATCGGGCTTACGGTACGAATCCGGGCACGCCTGAGTATCAAGTGAGTTATTTTGAGTCCGGTGACATGCAGTTCTACCGCGATTCCGCACAGGTCCACCGTATCGCGTCGGTCCCGTTGTAGTTTTTCCGCCCCTGACGCGACATTCTCCGGCGCGAAGCTCACAATGCCAGCAATTTTTCGGAACTTGCTGGCCTTGTCGCTACTCACTAGTGGATTGCCTTTAGACCTGTCGCGCCCAGCACCTTCACTTTTTCAGGAATGTTCACTATGTCGGCACCCACCTCAACCATTCTCGTAGTCGAAGACGACTCCATTGTGCGTATGCTGATCGTCGATGTACTCGAAGAGTTGGGGTTCGGTGTGCTGGAGGCTGAAGACGCCAAATCGGCGCTTGAATTCGTAGAGGACACAAATAAAGTCATTGATCTGATGATGACCGATGTCGGCCTGCCGGATATGAATGGCCGGGACTTGGCCACCCAGGCGCGTAAACTGCGCCCGCAACTGCCGGTCCTGTTTGCCAGTGGTTATCCCGAGAGCATCGAGGTTCAGCCGGGCATGCAATCGATCGCCAAGCCGTTCTCCATCGATCAATTGCGCAATAAGGTTAAGCAAATGCTTGACGCAGCCTGACGTTGCGTTTTTGTCCAATGCCGCCCACAGGGGCGGCATTTTTACGTCAAGCTGTATGTCATACCGGGATTAACGTGACGTTCGGCCAATAAAGTTGGAAACTCGCCGCTTTGCCACACCATTCAATAGTACTCCTCACAAGCCCTCTGGAAGGACGCAACAACATGATTGGAAAACCGACGCGCCTGCTGTTGGCGAGCCTCTCGATACTCATGAGCTCTGGCGCCTGGGCCGACTTCACGGCCACCCCCTCTGAGGCTCGGGCAATCGCCAAGGAAGCCTATTTGTATGGTTACCCGGTCGTGGAAATGTACAAAACGCTCTACACCCAGGCGGTCGACAAGGGCGGCGTCAACTTCAAGGCGCCGTTCAACCATATTGGCAACACCGCCCAGGTCTTCACCCCCAAAGACACCACACTGGCCACGCCAAACCCCGACACGCCCTACTCCTTCGTCTGGATGGACCTGCGTAGCGAGCCGCTGGTGCTGACGCTGCCCAAGATCGAAGACAACCGCTATTACTCGGTGCAACTGGTCGACCTCTATACGCATAACTTCGCGTACCTGGGCACGCGCAGCACCGGCAACAATGGCGGCCACTACATGATCGCCGGACCCGACTGGAAAGGTCAGCAGCCGGTCGATGTGGATCGCGTGGTGTATAGCGAAAGTAACCTCGCTTATGCGCTGTACCGCACGCAGTTGTTTGATGAAAAGGACCTGAACAAGGTCAAGCAGATCCAGAATGGCTACAAAGTGCAGTCGCTCAGCAGCTATGTGAAACAAGCCGCCCCGGCCAAGGCGCCGAAGATCGATTGGCCCAAACCGCTGGCCAACATGACCGAAGGCCCGCAACTGTTTCGCTACTTGAACTTCATGCTCGCCTTCGCTGCCCCCCAGGACAGCGAGAAAGACCAGCTCGCACGCTTTGCCACCATCGGCATCGCACCGGGTGCGCCGTTCAAGGTCAACCAGTTGAGCGCCGAACAGCGTAAAGCGCTGGAAGACGGGATCGCCGACGCCAAGGCTGAGTTCGCGGCGTTCAAAAAAGACAAACTCGACACCCAGCAGGTCGCCATAGGCGACCTGTTCGGCAACCGCGATCACCTGAAAAACAACGACCTGTACCGCTATGCCGGTGCCGAAGTGGGGCTTTTCGGCAACTCTGCCGATGAAGCCACCTACTTCAATTACGTCGTCGACAGTGAAGGCAAGCCCGCCAACGGCGCGCGCCATAGCTACACCGTCCACTTCGCCAAGGACCAACTGCCGCCGGCCGACGCCTTCTGGTCACTGACCCTGTACAACGCCAAGACCAAGTTGCTGGTGCCCAACCACAAAAAGCGCTATGTGATCAATTCGCGGATGTTGCCCAACCTCAAACTGGACGCCGATGGCGGCCTGACCCTGGCGCTGCAACACCACGAACCGCCAAAAGCCGAACAGAGCAACTGGTTGCCGGCACCGCCCGGCCCGTTCTACGCGGTGTTGCGCCTGTACCTGCCCAAACCCGAGGCGAACAACGGCCAGTGGAAGCTGCCGCCGCTGACGCCACTGAAGTGATACGGTCGGCGACTTACCGCTTTTTCAGTTTCAGATACGACTGATGCAAATCCGACGCCCAACCGTCGATCACGCTTTTCACGTCATTGGGCGTCATCACCTGCGAGTCGTTTTCCAGCGGCTTGCCGGTGCCCTTGCGTACTACCTCGGCAACCACCTTGCCGTTGGCGCCGTCGAGAAACTGCGCCTCGGTGCCCAGCACCGTGTCCTGGTCGCGGATGCCGGTGCCGGTACTCACCGCAGCGGCCACCAGGGCGACCGGCACGAACTCATAAGGTTTCAGGCCCTGGGTTTTGCTGCTGACTGCCGTAATCGCCGCACGCACCACTAACACTCCGGCGCCGGGCCCTTGGGCAAGGGGCAATGACTTGCCGACTTCGCGCTTGAGGGCCTGGTTGAAGTAGTCATTGATGCCACGCAACGTGCTCTCAGGAATTTTCGCGGTGGCTTGGGGCCTGGGGTAAAACTGCGTCGGTTCGATATACACCGCGTTGTAGCGGCTCATATCCAGTTTCGGATCGACCCAACGCAGCACCTCGACGCCCGAAGGCGACTTGGCCGGCTTGAGGCGGCTGTAATCGGACAGGAATCCTGAATACTCATCCGGTTGCGTGACTTCGCTGGCACAGCCCACCATCCCGATCGTGGCGATGCAGAGCGTGCTGATCATTAGCCTTAGTTTCATCCTCGAACTCCTTGGCAGTCATCATCAGAACGTTGAGCTGTAGGTATAGCCAATCCTGGAAAAAAGCGCTGAAAAGCTCAGCTGCGCTCGCGCGGGATCAGGCTCTGCAACTGTGCGGCCAGGAAGTTCGCGTTGAAGGCGAAGGTGTCCGGGTCTTTCAAACCGTTGGTTTTCTTCCACAACCAGTCGTTTTTGTCCGCCGGCAGCACCAGTGAAACACTGCCGTGCCGTGCCGCCGTCAGGCCCATGACCGACACCGAAATCAAGCCGCCGACGCCCATCACATCCGGCACGAACTCCACATTCTTGCCGGTGATCTGCACGGTGAGTTTTTCGCTCTTGAACGGCGATGTCTCCACCGGAACGCTCGGGCCGCTGGCGACATACGCTTCACGGTGGACTTCAAGCAAACCAGCGGTATTGACCGGTTCCAGCCATTGTTCGATCTGCTGGAACAGCTCGCCGAGCTTTAGCGCCCAGCGCGCCGATTGCACCTCGAACTGCTGTTTTTTGTGCGCTTCGCTATCGGCGTAATGACGAAGCATCTCGCCCAGTTGCTGTACATCATCCATTGCGGTTTTCCTCGGGTGAGCCGTAGTGCGAACCGCGATCATGGCAGATGCGGCAACTCACCGTATGATTAACGCCTGCGAAACAGCGGGCGCGGCTCGATCACGCTACGCCCGTACTGCACGCTCATCCCCGCCAGCCCTTTCAGGGCGTCTTCAGCCGACTTGTCCGCGCGCACCGCAAACGCATCGAACCCGCACTGGCGCATATGGCTGAGCTGATCGCGTAGCACATCGCCAATCGCCCGCAACTCGCCTCGCCAGCCCATACGCGTGCGCAACAGATAGGCCTGGCTATAGGCGCGGCCGTCACGAAAGCTGGGGAAATCCAGGGCAATCAGCGGCAGCGTGGCGAGCCAGGGCTGCAGCAGTTCGACCTCATCATCCGGGCCCAGCCACACGCCATGCCCCGGCGCATAGGACGCCAGCGGCAGGATCAGCGCAGCGCCCTCCGGCACCTCGTCACGCACCAACACCCACGGATCATCCGCCACCAGACGCGCCTGCCCCTGCTCAAGCTTCAACAGATTGTTCATGCCGGCTGCTCCGCGTACACCTGCTCCTTGAACGGCTCCAGGCCAATGCGCTGCACGGTATCGACAAAGCGCTCTTCGCTTTCGCGGTAGCGCACGAAGGTATTGATCACGCGCTCGATCACATCCGGAATCTCGGCGGCGCTGAACGACGGGCCGATCACTTTGCCCAGTGAACTGTGTTTGCCCTGGGCCCCGCCGAGGGTGATCTGATACCACTCACTGCCATTCTTATCGACGCCCAGGATGCCGATATTGCCGATGTGGTGATGGCCGCAGGCATTGATGCAGCCGGAGATGTTCAGGCTGATGTCACCCAGGTCGTGCAGGTAGTCGAGGTTATCGAAGCGCTGCTGGATCGCCTGAGCGATGGGGATCGACTTGGCATTGGCCAGGGCGCAGAAGTCACCGCCGGGGCAGGCGATGATGTCGGTCAACAGGCCGATATTCGCCGCACCCAGGCCGTGTTCGCAGGCCAGGCGCCACACGGCATGCAGATGCTCCTTGGGCACATCCGGCAACACGATGTTCTGTTCATGGGCGATACGGATTTCGCCAAAACCGAACCGCTCCGCCCACTCAGCCACGGCCTCCATTTGCGGGGCGCTGACGTCGCCGGGCGGCGCGCTGATGCCGGGCTTGGTGGACAACACCACGCTGGCGTAGCCCGCGACTTTATGCGGCATGACGTTACGGCTGACCCAGCGCGCAAAGCCCGGGTTGTCGGCCAGTTCGGTGCCGTAGGCCAGGCTGGTATCGCTGAGCGACGCATACGCCGGCGGTACGAAGGCCGACGCCACGCGCGCGTATTCGGCATCGGTCAACTGCGCCGGGCCATCGCGCAGGTACTGCCATTCTTCCTCCACCTCCTGGGAAAACGCGTCGATCCCCAGCGCCTTGACCAGGATCTTGATGCGCGCCTTGTACTTGTTGTCCCGCCGGCCATGCCGGTTGTACACGCGCAACACCGCCTCGACGTAGGACAGCAGGTGCCGCCACGGCAAGCCCTCGCGAATCTGCAAGCCGAGGATCGGCGTGCGGCCCAGGCCGCCGCCCACCATCACGCGCAGCAGCATCTCGCCTTGGTCATCACGGTAAAGGTACAGGCCGATGTCATGCATCATGATCGCCGCGCGGTCTTCGCGGGCCGAGCAGATGGCGATCTTGAACTTGCGCGGCAGGAACAGGAATTCCGGGTTGATGGTCGACCACTGGCGCAGAATCTCCGCCAACGGGCGCGGGTCCAGCAGCTCGTCGGCCGCGACCCCGGCAAAGGCTTCGGTGGTGATATTGCGCACGCAGTTACCGGAGGTCTGGATCGCATGCATGTCCACCTGGGCCAGGCGTTCGAGGATGTCGGGCACCTGGTGCAGCTCGATCCAGTTGAACTGCAGGTTCTGCCGGGTGGTGAAGTGGCCGTAGCCACGGTCGTAGTCGCGGGCGATGCTGGCCAGGGTACGCATCTGTTCGGCGCTCAAGGTGCCGTAGGGAATCGCCACCCGCAGCATGTAGGCATGCTTTTGCAGGTACAGGCCGTTCTGCAGGCGCAAGGGCAGAAACTCTTCTTCGCTCAAGTCGCCGGCGATAAAACGCTCGACCTGATCACGAAATTGCGCCACGCGCTCGAACACCAGCGCCCGGTCGTATGCATCGTACTGGTACATATCACCGCCTCATCAGGGTTGGCCGCGTCCCAGGGCGCGGCTTCTAGGGGGGCGACTATGCGCCTGCGGCGCAGGGCATTAAAGATTCAGGTGCAGGCTTAAAAAGCGGATCAGATGGGCTATAAGCCGTGCTTTCACGCCGAATAAACTGATCCGTAGTAATCAGCTTTTTCTGAGTCTGTTTTGTTTTACCCACACTTCCTACAGTGCCTGCCACTTGGAACCGTGGGAGGACTGAGCATGAGCACAGCAACAATCGGACAGGCCTATAACTACAAGGTCGTCCGCCAATTCGTGATCGCCACCATCGTCTGGGGCGTGGTGGGCATGGCCATGGGCGTGTGGATCGCTTCGCAGCTGGTCTGGCCGGAAATGAACCTCGATTTGCCCTGGACGACTTTTGGCCGACTGCGACCGTTGCACACCAGCCTGGTGATCTTCGGGTTCGCCGGCAGCGCACAGTTCGCCGCCAGTTATTACGCGGTACAGCGCACCTGCCAGGTGCGGCTGTTTTCCGACAAGCTCGCCGCATTTACCTTCTGGGGTTGGCAATCGGTCATCGTGATCATGTTGATCAGCCTGCCGTTGGGCTACACCACCACCAAGGAATACGCCGAGATCGAATTCTCCGGCGCGGTATGGATGACGGTGGTATGGGTGGCCTACGCCATTGTGTTTTTCACCACCGTGGTACGCCGCCAGACCCGGCACATCTACGTGGGCAACTGGTTTTTCGGCGCGTTCATCCTGGTGATCGCCATGCTGCATGTGGTCAACCACCTGGCGATTCCGGTGGACTGGTTCAAGTCCTACCCGGTGTATTCCGGCGCCACCGATGCGATGGTGCAATGGTGGTACGGGCATAACGCCGTGGGCTTTTTCCTGACCACCGGTTTCCTGGGGATGATGTACTACTTCGTGCCGAAACAAGTCGGACGGCCGGTGTATTCCTATCGCCTGTCCATCGTGCATTTCTGGGCGCTGATCACCTTGTACATCTGGGCCGGTCCGCACCACTTGCATTACACGGCGCTGCCGGACTGGGCGCAGTCGCTGGGCATGGCGATGTCGCTGATCCTGCTCGCGCCGAGCTGGGGTGGCATGATCAACGGCATGATGACCTTGTCGGGCGCCTGGCATAAGTTGCGCAGCGACCCGATCCTGCGCTTTTTGGTGTTGTCGCTGGCGTTCTACGGCATGTCGACGTTCGAAGGGCCGATGATGGCGATCAAGACCGTCAACGCCCTCTCCCACTACACTGACTGGACTATCGGCCACGTCCATGCCGGCGCGTTGGGCTGGGTGGCGATGATCACCTTCGGCTCGCTGTACCACATGATCCCGAAAGTCTTCGGCCGCCAGCAGATGCACAGCGTGACGCTGATCAACCTGCACTTCTGGCTGGCGACCATCGGCACCGTGCTGTACATCGCCTCGATGTGGGTCAACGGCATTACCCAGGGCCTGATGTGGCGTGCGATCAACGATGACGGCACCCTCACCTACTCGTTTGTCGAGGCCTTGCAGGCCAGCCATCCGGGGTTTGTGGTGCGCTTTGCCGGTGGCGTGTTGTTTCTCAGCGGCATGCTGCTGATGGCCTACAACACCTGGCGCACGGTGCGGGTCGCCGACTTGCGGGTTGCGCAGCTTGACGCGAGGATCGTCTGATGTGGAGCTTTCTGATGGTGGTGTGCCTGTATGGCGCGGTGGAGTACTGTTTGCGCGGTCAATCCGAGGAGACGCTGGATGAGGCCAGTTTGATTCCGTTCGCCGACGACCCGGAGGTGGCGCGCCGGGTGGAGCTGGCCACCGGCAAACAGATCCACGCGGTGGCAGCGGAGCAAGCCAGGCCGGGCTGGGGCAATCTGGATATGTGAAACTGCTCCGCTGATTTGGCGCGCAACTGCGTATGACTATTCGGCGGCCGATGGGTAAGGTGATGCGATATTTCTTGTCAGGAGCATCGCATGCACACCATCGGCCTGATCGGCGGCATGAGCTGGGAATCCAGCGCCGAGTACTACCGCATCATCAACCAGCGCGTGCGCGACCAGCTCGGTCCGCTGCGTTCGGCGCAACTGCTGATGTACAGCGTGGACTTCGGCCCGGTGGAACAGGCCCAGCATGCCGGACGCTGGGACGACGCCGCGCTGATCCTCGAGGATGCCGCGCGCCGCCTGCAAGCCGGGGGGGCCGAATGCGTGGTGCTGTGTACCAACACCATGCATTTGGTGGCGCCGCGGATCGAAGCGGCGGTGTCGATTCCCTTTCTGCATATTGCCGATGCCGCAGGTGCCGCGGCCGTCGCCGCCGGCACCCTGACCGTGGGTTTACTCGGCACCGCGTTCACCATGGAACAGGACTTTCTCACCTCGCGCCTGGCCGCCCACGGCCTGAACGTGCTGGTGCCCGATGCGAACGAGCGCCAGGCCGTCCACCGGATCATCTATGAGGAATTGTGCGTCGGCGTGATCAGCGAGGCGTCACGCCAGGTCTATCAGCGCGTGATCGCATCCCTGGCCGCACGCGGCGCCCAGGCAATCATCCTGGGCTGCACGGAAATCGGCCTGCTGATCAAACCCGAACACAGCAACCTGCCGCTGCTCGACACCACGGTGCTGCATGCGCAGGCAGCGGTGGCGTTTGCGTTACGGGACTAAGCCGAGCGGCGCAGGCGCGCCATGCTCAGGGTGTCGACGAAGACACCGTCGCGCAGGGCGTAATCGCGCAGCAGCCCTTCCACTTCGAAGCCGAATTTGCGGTACAGGTTGTGGGCCGCTTCGTTGTCGGCATACACCGTGAGTTCCACGCGGTGCAGGTTCATCCAGTTGTCGGCCACGTCCAACGCGGCCGTCAACAGGCGAGAGCCTACACCTTTGCCTTGCCAGGCTGGCGTCACGCCCATGCCGAACGAACCGACATGGCTCTGACGCACGCGCAGGTACTGTTCCAGGCCGAGCTGGCCGACCACTTCCCCGCCATGCAGCGCCACCAGTTGCAGACGCCGCTCATTATCTGTCACCAGCTTGTTGCGCCACGCCTCGACGGACTGGAACGGCATCTGTAGCACCTGACGACACACAGCCGGCTCGTTGTAGAGCGCGGCGACACCTTCAAGATGGGCCTCGGTAAAGCGCTGGATCACGATATGGGGTTCAGGTGCGTGCATTGTGTTTCATCCGTTGAAAGACAAGTGGCCGGCCAGTTTCGCGGCTTATGCGGGTTGAGTTCAAGGCCTCACTTGACCACGTACACGAACCGCTCGTTTTTCAAGGTGTTGTGCGTGAAGCTGAGCCTGTTGTTTGATCGCTTGACAGTACTCGGGGAGGCACTGTTGGTTATCTGGCGTATCGATCTCTTCAACCAAACGCCTGGCCATCGCCGCTGAAATATAGCTGCCACGTGGCTGCAATCGACCTTTGATAACCGCGGATCGATCATTGACCAACGTCGGATGGTTGAGGTTCAAGACCTCGACTGTTGCGATCGCTTCAGGTGTAAGCCCTTCGACATACCCATCACGGGTGAACCGGAAATGCCGCTCTACATTTGCAGTCAACGGAGAAATAAAGGGCTTTTTTGCCGGGTCATAATCTTCCTTCGCCACCGCGCCATAACCGCAAACCGTTTTGGTTTGGCTGGATGGATAACACGCCACGATATTTGTGTAGACGATGCTGTCAGCCCTGTAAGGGTGCTGGGGAAGAATATGCTCAATATGGCAACTGAATTGTGTGCCCTGATTCTTAACCTGGCATTCTGCCGCTGTCGGCAAACGACGCAACGTGTAGGCGCATAAATGAAATTGCTCCTTCAATAGCGCTTGGCGAACCGCCTCGCTAGGAAAGCTGCTGCCTTTGCCATAAAAGAGATTTTGCGGTGTATCACGGTTTTCCCTTCGCCATTCAATCAACGCGCGCGGTTCTGCGCCCTTTTTGATAGACCTCACGCCTCGCCCTCTTCTAACGACCTCAATGAATCAATGCTCGCTTGAGCCTCAAGGACATCAGGAATTTTTCCGACCTTTTCGCGCAATTGCGCAAGGTGAGACTGGGCCGACTCAAGATCATCGTCGTCAAGATTGCGGTAGATTTTTCTGAGTTGCTGACTGACGTTTAGGTTTTGTGACAAGCCGTCCATCAGTTCTTCGATCACCTCACCACTGCGAAGCCCCAGTGAGCGCTCTGGATGGCCTAGATACTGACCGTCTTTGAGCAGCATCACCGATTCAGCAGGTAATTCTCCCAGTATTTGTGGGGAGTGAGTGGTAATGATGAATTGGCAGTTGGGAAAGGTTTTTTCCAAATTGGCGACGACGGTGCGTTGCCAGCCTGGATGGAGGTGCAGATCCAACTCATCAATAAGGACAACACCCTTTCCTTTCAATGGGTCAGGCACTTCGCGATTGAGCAATGTGAGTCTGCGAGCCAAATCGCCGACCATTGCCAGCAGGCATTTCTCACCGTCTGAAAGTTGCAGGACGTTGAATTCGAATTCACCTTTGAGAACAGTCATTCTCAACGCAGGCTTGCGGCGAACCCGAACATCCTTGAACCCGGTAAACGTTTCGATCGCTCTGCGTACCGCGGAAAGCTCTGGGTCCCGATAGCCTGGAATATCTCGACTATTTTCATTTTCGAGATCTTCCTGATTGCGAAACCAAATGAAAAATCGCTTGAAGTCAGCACCACCATGGCCAAGTGCGTCGTCATACCCCTCAGCAATGGCATTTGCCAAGTGCTCGCGAACGCGTAACGGTACGTCCAGTACTGCACGGTGTACATCGTAGTAAACCGCCAATGGCAACTCGATTGACTCTCCGCCGATGAACTCGTACTGACCTATTCCATACTCAACGCCGTCTGCGACATCGTTTAATCGAGACAAATCACTACTACGGTCACTGGGATGCTTGCCGCCTTTGCGATTCAGAGCAATTGCCCAATCGACGTCGTAGTTTTCAAATAGCTTGGTTTCGACATGTAACCGCGTGTAGTCGGCTCCGATCTTGATGTCTTCTTTAGAGATCGACCGTGACTTGGACGGCTGACCAACCATCCGAGCCGTCAGACTAGACAACGTTATCGCCAACGCATCCAGAATCGAAGACTTGCCCACGCCATTGACGCCCACCAAAGCGACAGTCTTCTTGCCCTCAAAATCGAGCTCCATCTTCTCGATGCCACGGAAATTGACGAGGGTAAAACGCTTGATCTGCATGATCGGCTTCCGACGTGTCTGGCCAGATCGGCCAGTCTTTAAAGAGTGCACGGATCATAGTAATTATCGACAGCTATGTCACTGCGCCGACGGTTACCGCTATTCCCTGCGCCGGGCCACGCGCCACAGCCGCGCAACATCCGCCGCTCGCTCGCGCAACAAGCGCGGTGCCTCGCTGCAGGCGTGCTCCAGGCTCATCGGCCCGGACGGCAAGGCGAAGGCTGCATCCACGCCGTGGGCGTACATCTGCTCGTAGCCTTCACCCAGCGTGCCGGCGATCACGATCACCGGGACCTGGTGCCGCTGGGCGATGCGCGCCACGCCGAAGGGTGTTTTACCGCGCAACGTCTGGGCGTCGAAACGACCTTCACCGGTGATCACCAGGTCGGCGCCGCGTATCGCTTCGTCGAGGCCGACCAGTTCGGCGACCACCTCCACCCCCGCACGGAACTGCGCCCCGAGGAAGGCCTTGGCGGCGAACCCCAGTCCACCGGCGGCGCCACTGCCGGGTTCGTCGCGCACGTCATTGGGCAAGACCTTGGCGCAGTGGTCGGCAAAATGGCCGAGGGCCGCGTCGAGTTGTTCGACCTGCTGCGGATCGGCGCCTTTTTGCGGGCCGAAAATCGCCGAGGCGCCATGGGGGCCGCACAACGGGTTATTCACGTCGGCGGCGATTTCAAAGCGCACCTGGGCCAGGCGCGGGTCGAGTTGTTCCAGGCTGATCCGCGCCAGGCGGGCCAAAGCCAGGCCGCCCGGTGCCAGAGGGTGACCCTCGGCATCGAACAACTGCACGCCGAGTGCCTGCATCGCGCCTGCGCCGCCATCGTTGGTGGCACTGCCGCCAATCGCCAGGATGATGCGCCGGGCACCGGCGTCCAGGGCCGCGCGGATCAGTTCGCCGGTGCCGAAAGTGGTCGTGGAGCACGCGTCGCGCTGCCCCGGCGCCACCAATTGCAGGCCGCTGGCTTCGGCCATTTCGATGAGTGCGGTGTGACTGTCGGCCAGCCAGCCCCAATGCGCGTCAACCGCAGCGCCCAAGGGACCTTTCACCGACTGGTGCCGCAGTTCGCCCTGGCAGGCGGCGAGTACCGACTCCACCGTGCCTTCACCACCGTCCGCCATCGGGCACTGGACCACGTGTGCATCCGGCCAGACCTGCGCCAAGCCTTCGGCAATGGCCTGGGCGACGCCTTCGGCACTCAGGCTGTCCTTGAACGAATCGGGGGCGATGATGATTTTCATGGGCGTTCTCCGGTTTTTATGCCGCCCATGCTGCCAGTTGGCAGCGGCAATGACGCTGGTCCGATGCACAAGTGCGAACCCGGCTTGTTGGTCATTCCGACAAAACCTGGGGCAGCAGCTGGACGCCAAGGTACAGCGCGAGCATGCCATCCAGCGTCAACGGGTCGACCCCGCTGAGTTCGGCAATGCGTTCCATGCGGTAGCGCAGGCTGTTGCGGTGAATGCCCAGCGCATCGGCGCACGCCTGGCTTTGCCCGTCGTGTTCGCACCAACTGCGCAAGGTCGCCTGCAGTTGGCCGTTGTTGTCCTTGGCCAGCACTTTTCGCAGCGGGTTGAGCAATTCGTCCAGGGCATCGTCGTTGCGATGCCGCCAGAGCATCACCGGCAGGCGATAGCGGTTGAGGGTCAGCAGCCGTGAATGCGGCAGGACATCGCGGCCGTAGGCCAGCAGGTCGCCCACGCGTCGATAACAACGACGCAACCCCGCCAAGCCATCGGCTTGCCCGCCCACCGCCACCCGCAGAATCGTCCAGCCCAGGCCTTCGAGCTTTTCCAGCAGGCGCGGATTGTCCACCGGCACCGCCGCCGGCCGGCACCATAGCAGCGAATACTGCGCGGAGCTGACGCACCAGCTGTCCGGATAGCGCGACGTCAACCAGGCACTCAACGCTTCCGCCGTCTGCCCCGCCCCCAACTCGAACAGATACGGCGTGCGCGCCATCTGCGGCTTGAGCCCCAGTTGCTGCGCCTCATCCACCAGGCGTGGCGAGTCGCCAGTGTCGGCCAGCAGCAACGCCAACAGATCGTCGCAGCGCTGGCGTCGCCATTGTTGCTCGGCTTGCTGATGCCGGTGGCTGACCAGCATTTCTGCGGTCATGCGTACCAGTTCGGCATACGTGCGCAGCCCCTCCGGCTCGCCGGTAATGCCGAGCACGCCGATCAGGCGCTGGTCGTGCATCAACGGCAGGTTGATGCCCGGTTGCACGCCCTTGAGGTGCTTGGCGGTCTGCCCGTCGATCTCCACCACGCGGCCGTTGGCCAACACCAGTTGCGCGCCTTCATGCCGCGTGTTGATGCGCTCCGGCTCGCCGCTGCCGAGGATCAGGCCCTGGCTGTCCATGACGTTGACGTTATGCGGCAGGATCGCCATGGTGCGATCGACGATATCCTGCGCCAGGTCATGATCCAGCTCGAACATGGGGCTAATTTCCTTGAAAGCGGCGGTTGTTCATCGGCACAGCGCAAAGGATGCTTCACTGTGCGCGAGCACAAAGACAGCACCCCGCCAGGTGGCCGAGACTCATGGGGCGATCAACGTTACCCTCGCATCGCAAAAAATCATAATAAAGAGAGACTCCCATGTCACAGAGCGCCGTTGCACCACTGGCCACCGATGACGATAAAAACGCCATCTACAAGCGCATTACCCTGCGCCTGATCCCCTTCATTTTTATCTGCTACCTGTTCAACTACCTCGACCGGGTGAACGTTGGCTTTGCCAAGTTGCAGATGCTCGATGCGTTGAAGTTCAGCGAAACCGTGTACGGCCTGGGTGCCGGGATCTTCTTTATCGGCTACGTGCTGTGTGGCGTGCCGAGCAACCTGGCGCTGACCAAGTTCGGTCCGCGGCGCTGGATTGCCTTGATGATGATCGTCTGGGGCACGCTGTCTACCTGCCTGCTGTTCGTCACCACGCCGACGCATTTCTATACGTTGCGCCTGTTGACCGGTGCCGCCGAAGCCGGCTTCTTCCCCGGTGTGGTGCTGTATCTCTCGCAGTGGTTCCCGACGTTCCGCCGTGGGCGGATCATGGCGTTGTTCATGTCGGCGATTCCGGTGTCCGGCCTGTTGGGCAGCCCGTTTTCCGGCTGGATACTCAACCACTTCGGCGCCGGCCAAGGCGGGCTCGCCGGCTGGCAGTGGATGTTCCTGTTGCAAGGCATCCCGACCGTAATCCTGGGCGCCCTCGCCTATTTCCTGCTCAGCGACAGTTTTGCCAACGCCAAATGGCTCCAACCGCATGAGCGCGCAATGCTGGAAGCCGACCACGCGACTGACCTGGCGAACAAGCCGAAAACCACCACCGATTCCCTCGCCGAAGTGTTCAAGAACCCGGCGATCTGGGCGTTCGGCTTGATCTATTTCTGCATTCAGAGCGGCGTCTACGCGATCAACTTCTGGTTGCCGTCGATCATCAAGAACCTGGGTTTCAGCGATAACCTGGTGATCGGCTGGCTCAGCGCGATCCCCTACCTGCTGGCCGCGGTGTTCATGTTGCTGGTGGGCCGCTCCGCCGACTTGCGCAAGGAGCGGCGCTGGCATTTGGTAGTGCCGATGTTGATGGGCGCGCTGGGCCTGGTGATCGCGGTGAATTTCGCCACCACCCCGGCCATCGCCATTCTCGGCCTGACCATCGCCACCATGGGCGCCCTCACCGGCCTGCCGATGTTCTGGCCGGTGCCCACCGCCATGCTCAGTGCGGGCGCGGCGGCAGGTGGCCTGGCGTTGATCAACTCGATGGGCCAGATGGCCGGCTTCCTCAGCCCGTACATCGTCGGCTTTGTGAAGGATGCCACCGGGTCCACGGATATCGCGCTGTACCTGCTGGCGGCGGTGATCGTCGGCGGCAGTGTGTTGGCACTGCGTATGACCCGCACCCTCAAAGTCTGACAGTTGGAGCAGACTTGCTCCTACTCTGGGTTGGGGATTTACAACTGGCCGCCGCCGTCGATATCGATCACGGCGCCGGTCATAAAGCCATTTTCCATGGCCAGCACAAACCCCGCCGCCACTTCGGCGGCCTCCCCGACGCGACCTACTGGCAATGCGCCCTCCACCTTGGCAAACATCGCCAGGCGCTGCGTGTCGTCCAACCCGGCATACGCCGGCGTGTCGATCACGCCAGGGCTGATCACATTCACCCGACGCGGTGCCAGCTCCTTGGCCAATTGCTTGCCCAGCGCTTCGGTGGCGGCATTGATACCGGTCTTGATGAACTGACCGGGCGCCAATTTGCGTCCCAGTTGACCGGAGGTCAGGCTGATGCTGCCGTGCTCGTCGAGGAACGGCAGCGCCCGTTGAATCGCACGCAACGACCCCCAGAGTTTAACGTTGAAATTATCCTGGGCTTCGTCCAGGTCGGTGTCGATCAGGTTCTTGGCGCGCACCGACGGGCCGGCGGTATAGACCAGATGATCAAAGTGCCCCACGGCTTCGAACAGGCGTTGCAGGGAGGCGCTGTCGGTGACGTCCACCGGTTCGCTGCGCACGCCGTTATCGACGCCGGAGGACACACGCCGTCCGGCCAGCACCACCTGTGCGCCACGCGCGGCTGCCGCCTTGGCCACTGCCGCGCCAATGCCGCTGCTGCCGCCGATAACGATGACAGTTTTACCGCTGAGGGAATGGGTCATGGAGAAAGATCCTGGGTCAAAAAATGAGCGTTCATCTTCCCAGCTTGGCAATCAGCGAAAAATCCCGGTAAAACGACAAGATATTTAAAGGATTTTTACAAATGAGCTCGATTCTCGACCTGGAAGTCTTCGTGCGCAGCGCCGACACCGGCAGCCTGTCGGCGGCCGCGCGCAGCCTCAGCCTCACGCCGGCCGCCGCGAGTATTGCGCTCAAGCGCCTGGAAACCCGCCTGGGCATACGGCTGCTGGCGCGCTCCACCCGCAGCATGCGCCTGACCGAGGAAGGCCGACGCTATCTGGACAGCGTGCGCGTGGCCCTGGAAGCCCTGTCCGAAGGTGAACAGGCGATCAAGCAACAAGGCCAAAGCCTCAGCGGTTGGCTGCAATTGGCCGCGCCTTCGGATTTCGGGCGCAACGTGCTGCTGGGCTGGCTGGATGAGTTCAAGCTGGAGCACCCGAACATCCGCGTTCAACTGTTGCTGAACGACAGTAACGCCGACCTGTTCCGCGAAACTGTCGACATCGCCCTGCGCTTCGGTGTACCCCGTGACTCCAGCCTGGTGGCGTTGCCAGTGGTGCCGGACCACCGCCGCATCGCCTGCGCCAGCCCCGCCTACCTCGCGCGCCATGGCGCACCGAGCACGCCGGCAGAACTGGCGCAACACAATACGCTGCGCTACATGCGCCAGGGGCGGGCCAACAACACCTGGTACTTCCGCCAAGGCGCCGAGCTGCAGGAAGTCGAGGTGACGGGCGACTATTTGAGCGATGACGGCGAAATCGTGCGGCGCTGGGCATTGGCCGGGCATGGCATCGCCTATAAAGCCAACCTGGATATCGCCAGCGACATCCAGGCCGGGCGCCTGGTGCCACTGTTGACCGACTGGCAGGGCGAACCCACGCCCTTCAATCTGATGTGCCCCCATCGCCTGCAAGTGTCGGAACGGGTGAAAGTGTTGCATCGCTTCCTCCAGACACGTTGCCGGACGCTGCTGAGCGTATGAAGAAACACGCCCAGGGCTTGTCCCAGAGCCTGCGAGTCTGGTATTGCATGGCACACGTTTTCCTGATTTGAGGAGCTTTGCATGATTTATCGCACGTTGGGCCAATCCGGGTTGAAGGTCAGCGCCTTGACCCTGGGCACCATGATGTTTGGCGAACAGACCAACACCGAAGACTCGTTGCGCATCATCGACAAGGCCTGGGACCAGGGCATCAACTTCATCGACACCGCAGACGTTTATACAGGCGGACGTTCGGAAGAGCTGGTCGGTGAAGCCATCGCCCGCCAGCGTCAGGATTGGGTGGTGGCGTCCAAGGTCGGCTTTGGCCCACCGGACGGTTTGCCCAACCGCAGCGGTTTGAGCCGCAAGCGTATTTTCAATGCACTGGAAGCCAGCCTGACCCGCCTCGACACCGACTACCTGGATATCTACTACCTGCACCGCGAAGACCACAACACCCCGCTGGAGGTCAGCGTATCGGCGATCGGCGACCTGATTCGCCAGGGCAAGATCCGTTACTGGGGCCTGTCCAACTACCGCGGCTGGCGCATTGCCGAAGTGATTCGCGTGGCCGAGCGCCTGGGCGTGGACAAGCCGGTGATCAGCCAGCCGCTGTACAACATCGTCAATCGCCAGGCCGAGATCGAACAGATCACCGCCGCAGCCGCCTATGGCTTGGGCGTGGTGCCTTACAGCCCACTGGCCCGTGGCGTACTCAGCGGAAAATACGCACCCGAGGCCACGCCCGAGGCCGGCAGCCGCGCCGCGCGGCAGGACAAGCGTATTCTGGAAACCGAATGGCGGGTCGAGTCGCTGCGCATTGCCCAGCAAATCCAGCAATACGCCAAAGAACGTGGCGTGGGGATTGTCGAATTCGCAATCGCCTGGGTACTGAACAACGCGGCCGTCAGCTCTGCGATTGTCGGCCCGCGCACCGAAGCGCAGTGGGATGCGTACACCGGCGCACTGGATGTGAAGCTCACGGCTGAGGACGAGGCCTTTATCGACTCGCTGGTGACGCCGGGGCACTCGTCCACCCCGGGCTTCAATGATGTCGGTCACTTTGTGTCGGGCCGCATGGCACGCACGTAACCCCCCGGAAAATTGCAGTTCACTGCCCTTCTGCCGAGGGCAGTGAGCAAAACCTGGATGAAACGCCCCAAAACAGAGCCACCCTCTGACGCCAAAAGCACTATATTCCCCTGCTGAAATCCCCCCTCTTTTGTATCCAACGGTTTTCGCGAGGACAGCGTGTCTAAAGGTGTTGTGTTATCGGTCTTGGCTTCGGTGTTGTTTGCCGTGATGTATTACTTCACGTCGCTGCTGACGCCCTTGAGTGGCCTGGAGATTTTCGGCTGGCGCATGTTACTCACCGTGCCGTGCATGACGGTGTTCATGCTCATCAGCGGCGAATGGCGACGGGTATGGGACGTGCTGCGGATGCTGGCGGCCAGGCCGCGACTGATCGGCGGCATCGTGGTGTCCTCGGCGCTGCTCGGCGTGCAATTGTGGCTGTTCATGTGGGCGCCGCTGAATGGGCGCAGCCTGGATGTGTCGGTGGGCTATTTCCTGCTGCCGCTGACCATGGTGCTGACCGGACGCCTGGTGTACGGCGAACGCTTGTCGCGGCTGCAACAGATCGCGGTGTTTTTTGCAGCCCTTGGGGTGCTTAACGAACTGTATCAGGCCGGTGGTTTTTCCTGGGCCACGCTGGTGGTGATCATCGGCTACCCGGTCTATTTCGTGGTGCGCAAATACCTGACCACCGACCATTTGGGCGGGCTGTGGCTGGACATGGCGCTGATGCTGCCGGTGGCCTGGTGGTTTGTGCAAAGCGGCGAACAGGGCTTTGCGGTGATGGCGGCCCATCCGAAACTGTACGCATTGATCCCGATGCTGGGCGTCATCAGTGCCTCGGCGCTGGTGAGCTATATCATTGCCAGCCGCTTGCTCGCATTCAGCCTGTTCGGGTTGCTCAGTTATGTGGAGCCGGTCCTGCTGCTGGGGGTGGCGTTGCTGCTGGGTGAAGGTATCAAGACGGGCGAATGGCTGACCTACATCCCGATCTGGCTGGCGGTGATGGTGCTGGTGTACGAAGGCTTCAAGCACCTGGTGCGCCAACGCAGGGCATAAGCGCGAGAGCGTGGGGCGCATCCATGCCCTCCTGCTCAGGGCTGCGCCGCCATTCAGCGGGTTTGCACCTGGACTGTTGGCTGAACAGGCGTGCCGAATTGCTTTTCCAACATGTCGGCCAAGGCGTTCAGTCGCTCGCGCCCTGAGCCGTAGAACGGGATGTCGCTCTGCACTTGATTGCCTACCTCTTCCAGGGAGGCATCCATCACTTCTTTCTTGACGCCAAACAGATTGCCCAGTCGATTGCCCTGGTTCAGCTCGAGCAACGTGCCTGTGACCGGGTTCTTGGCGATTTTTTCGATAGAATAAGCCACGTCTTCAGGAACGCCCAACGCCTCCAGCGCCGTCCCCAGGCCATGGCCTGGGTTTCTGAGCTGCTTGAGGAATTCGCCGTAGAGCCCATTCAGATCATTGGCGCCCACATTGCTCAGGATCAGATTGCCGACATCCGCTTTGTATTCCTGAGGCGTCATCAGTACGAGCGGGTCGTTATTGTTCAGCCCGTTACGCACTAAGTAGAGACCATCCTTGCTACCGCCATGCAGGTTGCCGTAAGCGTCATAATTGTAAATCACCTTATTGCCATCCTCGCGTGTCCCGATGTAGGTGGCCTTGCCATCCGGCGACAGGCTGTGGAGGCGCGTGTCGGTCAGGCCGTTGACGGGCACCGGCGGGGTGCTGGCGTCTTTGTCCAGACGCGTAAAGATGTCCCCCTTCTCATACCCATAACTGCCGACCACCGCATTGATATCGCCCGCGGCAAATTTCCCCAGCACCTGCTTGACCCGCTCCACTTGCTTTGGCGCCGCGTCACTGGAGAAGTGTGCGGCAAGCTGGTCCACCTTCTTTGGATCGCTGAGCGCCGCCTTGAGCGAGGCTGTCATTTCTTCACGGGTGTTGAATGCGTGAAACGACTGACCTTCTTGCTCCGGCAAATACATCAGAAAGTTCGGCCCTTCGGCGGTCGCCGGCGTGCGCTTGGCCATGACGATGTCTTTGGCTTGCGCGCCATCGACGGCAAAGGTCGACACCTGCACACCGGGTGCTCCCGGTTTGCCAGGCCTTACGACGGCAGTCGCCAGCGCTCGCCCGCCGGCACTCAGCGAACCGTCGCGGAACTCTGACTGTATGCGGTCCATGTAGCTTTGAAACGCCTGGTCGACTGGGTCCGAGTCGCTGGTCGAGCGGATGCGGCGAGTGGACACTGCGGGCTCGTTTTGCGCGTAAGGGGTAAGCGGATGTTGGCTTGCATAGGATGTATTGATCATAAAATGTATCCCGACGTGACTACTGAAGTTCGGCATCCCTGCATCAAGGCACAGGAGGTTTCCTGCGGCCCTGCCATCTTTGTGGACGCGGTTCGAAATACAGTTCCTCACACCTGGCGTACAAAAAAACCCGGCAGAGGCGACCTCGACCGGGCTTGTTGTGACAAGAAGGTGATCAGTCGGTGTTCAGTACACCGCGGCGCACCTGGTCACGCTCGATGGACTCGAACAGCGCCTTGAAATTGCCCTCGCCGAAGCCATCATCACCCTTGCGCTGGATGAATTCGAAGAACACCGGGCCCATCAGGGTTTCCGAGAAAATCTGCAACAGCAGGCGTTTGTCGCCTTCAATGGACGAACCGTCGAGCAGGATGCCGCGCGCTTGCAGTTGGTCCACCGGCTCGCCATGGTTCGGCAGGCGACCTTCGAGCATTTCATAGTAGGTATCCGGCGGCGCGGTCATGAAGCGCATGCCGATCTTCTTCAATGCGTCCCAGGTCTTGACCAGGTCGTCGGTGAGGAACGCCACGTGCTGGATGCCTTCACCGTTGAACTGCATCAGGAACTCTTCGATCTGCCCGGCGCCCTTGGACGACTCTTCGTTGAGCGGGATGCGGATCATGCCGTCCGGGGCGCTCATGGCCTTGGAGGTCAGGCCGGTGTACTCGCCCTTGATATCGAAATAGCGCGCTTCACGGAAGTTGAACAGTTTCTCGTAGAAGTTGGCCCAGTAGGCCATGCGCCCGCGATACACGTTGTGGGTCAGGTGATCGATGACCTTGAGGCCGGCACCGACCGGGTTGCGCTCTACGCCTTCGAGGTAGACGAAATCGATGTCGTAGATCGAACTGCCTTCGCCAAAACGGTCGATCAGGTACAGCGGCGCGCCGCCGATGCCCTTGATCGCCGGCAGGTTCAGCTCCATCGGCCCGGTGTCGATATGGATCGGCTGGGCGCCCAGTTCCAAGGCGCGGTTGTAGGCCTTTTGCGAGTCCTTCACACGGAACGCCATGCCGCACACCGATGGGCCGTGCTCGGCCGCGAAGTAGGAGGCGATGCTGTTGGGTTCATTGTTGAGAATCAGGTTGATCTCACCCTGGCGATACAGGTCAACGTTCTTGGAACGGTGGGTCGCGACTTTGCTGAAGCCCATGATCTGGAAGATCGGCTCCAGGGTGCCTGGGGTGGGTGATGCGAATTCGATGAACTCAAAGCCCATCAGGCCCATTGGGTTTTCGTATTGGTCAGCCATTTTCGGCGCCTCTTCATTCTTGGGATGAACGGATGTCAATTGCCAGCAAGGATGAAGTGGGAGGGAGGCGCACACGAGAGACCTCGCACGCTGCGGGCGAGGAAGTCACCGAAGATGAGGGGGGAGCCGAGTAGCTTCATGGGTACATCAGTCTCTGACGGCTGAGGCTTGCGTGAGCGCAAGTCCATATTCTTGTATGCGTAAATCGATTCTACACAGCGTAACAGTGTTTGTCCGCACTCTTATCAAATCCCCATTGGCCTGCTCGGAGCAAGGGGTTTGTTGCACAGGTAGATACCGAGCAGGATCACCGCGCCGCCCAACAGCATCGGCAGAGTCAGTCGCTCATCCAGCAACACCGCGCCGCAAATGACGGCGGTCAGCGGATTCAGCGCGATAAACACACCGGCGCGGGTCGCGCCGATTCGGCGGATGCCGTCGTACCAGCCGATATACGCCAGCGCCGAGCCCAGCACCCCGAGGTACAACAGGCTGAACAGTTGCGGCCAATGCACGGCGGCCAGCGCATTCAGGCTGATCCTGCCACTGATGAGGGTGGTGGCCGTCAGCATTACTGTCCCCAGCAGAATCGACCACGTGACTGTTTGCAACGCGCCCAGGCTGTGATTGAGCTCACGGGAACACAATGAGTACACGCCCCACCCCACCACGCAGCCGAAGATCAGTAAATCGCCGACCCACGCGTTGGCTGCGGCCTGCAGCAGTTGGGGATTGCGGCTGACAATCACCGTGCCCGCGCCGACCAGGCACAAGGCAATCCCCAGCCACTTGGCCGCGCCCAGGCGCTCCTTGAACAGCCACCATGAAGCCACGCCGATCACTGCGGGGTTTAGGGCCACGATCAAGGAGGCTCGCGATGCATTGATGTAATGCAGGCCGTAAAAGAAGCACAGGTTGTAGAAAAAGATGCCGAAAAAACCCAGCACGGCCAGGCGCACCCATTGCCTGGCGTCAGGGCGAGTCAGGCGCACGCGTGCGCAGGCCATGAACAGCAACAGTGCAACGCTCGCCGATAGAAAACGCAGGGTCGCGGCCAGCAGCGGGTCAAGGTCGGTCGCCAGGTAGCGGCCGGCCACAAAGGTCCCGCCCCAGATCATGGTCACAGCGGTGAGCTTCAGATAAGTCGAGCGGTCGGAGGAAGATGTCATCGGCGGGTTGCTCTGTGGCCTGTAGGATTGGCGTATCCTCCAGCTAATGATCATTCATCGTAAAATGAGTAAATACTCATGACCCTCACGCAATTGGAAATATTCTCGCGGGTCGCCGAACTGCAAGGTTTCACCAGTGCGGCCCTTCGCCTGGGGATCAGTCAGTCTGCCGTGTCCCATGCGATCAAAGCCCTGGAGCAAGAGCTGGGGGTGGAGTTGTTTCGACGCCATCAGTCCCCAATCGAGCTCAGCGACATCGGCCGGCAACTGCTGATGCGCGCCCGCACGTTGCTCGGCGTGGCCGACACCTTGCAGCAGGAAGCCTGCGACGCGCGCGGGATGAAACGCGGTACGCTGCGCATCGGCTCTTTCGGCCCCACCTCATCCAATCGCCTGCTGCCGCGCATTCTTAAGCGCTATCGGCTGCAGCATCCGGGCATTGAAGTGCATGTCGACGAAGGCCCGGATCGCCAAGTGATCCAATGGCTGGATGAGCGGCGTATCGACGTCGGGTTTGTGGTACTGGAGCACGAGCGATTCGATACGTTTGCGCTGTTCAAAGACCAGATGGTCGCCCTTTTGCCCGCCGCCCACCCCTTGGCCGAACGCCCTTGCGTGGCACTGAAGGCGCTGTGCACTGACCCGTTCATCCTCACCGAAGCTGGCTCGCTGGAACTGGTTTCGCGACTGTTCGACAGCGCCCGGTTGACCCCGAATGTGCGTTATCGCTGTTCGCAATTGCTCAGCACCCTGGAGGCGGTGAGTCGCGGCGACGGCGTCAGCGTGGTGGCGCAGGCGTCGCTGCCCGAAACGCCGGATGCGCGCTACACCGTGCGCCCGCTGTCGCCGCCGGTCAGCCGCGAAGTTGGCCTGGCGGTGCTGGATCAACGCCAGTCGACGCCGGCGACCCTGGCCTTTATTCAAGTTGCACAAAGCGTGGATTTCTCTGCCGCGGCGAGCTTAATTGAGCCCGGCCATCTATCATCGAGTTAATCCTGCGCCTTGCGGCGTTCCGCCTCCCACCACAGACCGTTCGCCCCATGCCCCTGACCGTCAACGGCCCGCAAAAACGCGCCACCCGCTACCTGATCAGCGCACTCAGCGCGCTGCTGCCAATCGGCCTGGGCATACTCATCCTGCACTGGCAGGCTGAACGCACGCTGCAACAAAGTACCGCGCAGATGGCCCAGGAAGCGGTGCGCCAGTTCGACCTGATGCTCGACAACACCGCCCTCGCCGCCCAGGCCTTGCTGCCACTGGCCGGCCAGCCCTGTGACAGCGGCGTGCAGCTGGCACTGCGCGAGCAAGTCACGCGCCGGCCGTTTGTCCGGGCAACCACCTTGTCCTGGCAGAAAAACATCTATTGCAGTTCCTTGTTCGGCGGTGGTTATGAATCGCAGGTCAACCCGGGCGATTATGTCGATGGGCGCTTGTGGTTGATGGATGGCAATCCGGTCACACCGGATACCGCGCTGCTGGTATACCGCCTGGTCGACGGCGATCAAGGCGCCTTTGCGTCGATTGACGGCTACCACCTGACCAACGCCCTGCGCCTGATCAGCCGCCACGCAGAGCTGGTCCTGCAGGTCGGGCCGCACTGGATGGGCGCTGACGGCAAGGTGCAGGACACGGCGCTACCGGTATTTGCCGTGGCCCATCACCATCTGGTGTCGCCGCGTTATCACTACAGTGTCGACGCCGGCCTGCCGGCCGGGGAAACCTGGCGCTATATGCAAGAGCGTTACCCGGCGCTGTTCAGCCTGGTGGTGTTCTTCGGTGTACTGGCGGGCGTGCTGGCTCACTGGCTGCAGAAACGCTCGTCGGCCCCGACCCACGAGCTGCAACGGGCCCTGGGTGCCAATGAGTTCGTCGCCTATTTCCAGCCGGTGGTACGCGGCGATACGCGCGAGTGGGCCGGCTGCGAAGTCTTGATGCGCTGGAACCACCCCAAGGAAGGCCTGGTGCGGCCGGACCTGTTCATTCCGCTGGCCGAGGATTGCGGCCTGATCGTACCCATGACGCGCGCGCTGCTGCGCCAGACGGCAGCGCAACTGGCGCCGCATGCCGAGCGTTTTCCCCGTGGTTTCCATATCGGCGTGAATATCACCGCGCGTCATTGCCAGGACTTGGCCCTGGTGCAGGACTGTCGCGAGTTTCTCGCGGCCTTCCCGCCTGGCCAGGTAACCTTGGTGCTGGAACTGACCGAGCGCGAGCTGATCAACCCTACGGACATCACCCGCCGCCTGTTCGATGCGCTGCATGAACTGGGCGTGATGATTGCAATCGATGACTTCGGTACCGGTCACTCCAGCCTGGCCTACTTGCGCAACTTCAATGTCGACTACTTGAAGATCGATCAAAGCTTTGTCGCCATGATCGGTGTAGATGCACTCTCGCGGCATATTCTGGACAGCATCATAGAGCTGTCCGGCAAGCTCGACTTGGGCATCGTTGCCGAAGGCGTGGAAACAATCGAGCAATGTGAATACCTGGCGGCACAAGGCGTGGATTTCCTGCAGGGTTACCTGTTCGGGCGCCCGCTGCCCTGCGATGAGTTCATTAAATCCCTGATCAGCCATTGAATAGCCATCTACCGCGCCGATGAAAGAGTGTTAATTAGCTAAAGACATGATTTACTCGTGACGGATTAACTACTACAATTTTTCATACCTGTGCAGAACTCGCAGGAAGGCTTCTTTCTTGAGTCGCCTTACAGCTCTTGGCTTATAGCGTTATCTGCAGTTGATATCAGCCAAATACACTATTGGAGTAAAGATTTTGTCCAGACTCGCCGAATTTCGCGCAGCAGAAAAAGCCCTTCAAGAGCAGCTTGCCCAGCTGGAATCCCTGAAGAACGACGCTGGCCTGAAGAAAGAAATCGAATTCGAAGAAAAGCTGCAAGCGTTGATGAAGAGCTATGGCAAGGGCCTGCGCGATATCATTTCCATCCTTGACCCTAACCCAGGCAAGGCCGCAGCGGTCGCCACCGCACCAAAACAGCGTCGCGCACGCGTGGTCAAGGTTTACCAGAACCCGCACACCGGCGAACTGATCGAGACCAAAGGCGGCAACCACCGCGGCCTGAAAGCCTGGAAAGAACAGTACGGCGCTGCCACTGTAGATTCCTGGCTTCGCGGCTGATCGACAACGCACTTGCAAAGAGCCCCGCAACAGCGGGGCTTTTTTTGTTTAAACGTTCGAATGCGAACTTAAATAACATTTCACTTTGTTCAAAAACGCTTACCGTGGGGCCTTTTCAAAGTTTCAGGCTGTCGCGCACCGAACGGACTTCATCCTTGCTCGCTTCGTATGCTTGCGCCTGGCCTGCGTATGAAAAAACAAAGGCTTTATCGGTATCAACAGCGCCCACCAATGTTTGCGAGAGTACGTGGCGGCCGTTCTCGGTAATCACACAAGTAGTTTCTAGCGCCTCAAGACGACTCAATGTTGTAGGATGCATCTTGCTGCACACACTTTGATAGCCGCCCTGGGCAAAGTCTTTCTGGATGGACTTGCGCATTTCCAGTAACACGCCCTCAAGATTGACGGCATGCCCGGCCTCGATCGGCGTGCCCGTCAACTCCATGACCATCAGTGTCGCGCCATTTTCATCATTCTTGATTGCCCGTTGCCGAGACACCGGTTGAGTGTTGGCGGGCGTCTCCCCGGCAGGCTCCACTTCCTCGATTTGCCAGCCGCTGGGCCAGTGAATTTCCGGTTCGGCCGCCAGCGCCATAGGGCTACCCAATAACAAACACAACGTGCTCAACAACGCTGTACGACATTCGCTCATTACAAAAACATCCCAGGTTCAAGCGCCGAAGTTTGCGGCCCAGCCCCTGCGGCTCGCAAGGCCTGCGTGGGCTTTTTCATTTGGCGCGGCGGGCGGGCCTTGCGTATCATGGCCCAGCCGCACGAATGCTTGCCGCAAGCCAAGGGAACGCACCGCTCATCTCACGCCGCGTTTGCCCCATTTTTTTCTGGAGGGCCCATGAGCCTGCACGATCTGAACACTTTCCCGGGCGTCACCGCCCAGCCTGACACCGCCACGTCGAACTTCGTGTTCAACCACACCATGCTGCGGGTCAAGGACATCACCAAATCCCTGGATTTCTACACCCGCGTCCTCGGGTTCTCGCTGCTCGAAAAGCGCGACTTCCCGGAAGCCGAATTCAGCCTGTACTTCCTCGCACTGGTGGACAAGGCCCTGATCCCCGCAGACGCCACCGAGCGTACCCAGTGGATGAACTCGATCCCAGGCGTCCTGGAACTGACCCACAACCACGGCACCGAAAACGACGCCGACTTCGCCTACCATAACGGCAACACCGACCCACGCGGCTTTGGCCATATCTGCATTTCGGTGCCGGATATCGTGGCCGCGTGCGAGCGCTTCGAAGCCCTGGGCTGCGACTTCCAGAAGCGCCTGAGCGATGGCCGCATGAAAAGCCTGGCGTTCATCAAGGACCCGGACGCTTACTGGGTTGAGATCATTCAGCCCACGCCGCTGTAAAAATCCGACGCCATCAAAATGTCCGATGCCACGCCTAGCGTGAGGACATGAGACGCCAAGAAAACCTACACGGCGCAGCCCTCCGCTCACTGAAGCACTGGCGCTTTGGTGGGCTGGGGGCCATATGGGTGTGCAGCGGTTGCACGCGTGGGCATGTCAGAACCAGGCCCCGGCAATCGCAATGACACGACCCAGGCCGGCGGACGTCATCGCGCAACCCCCAAGCGTGCCGCGAATGGCGTGTTACGCAGACTCTCCATAACGGAAGAATTCTATGAAGGCCCGCAATGCAGGACGCATCAGTCGCCGGGAAGGATAGTAGATATAAAAGCCATCGAAGGGTGGACACCATTCTTCCATGACGGAAATCAGCCTGCCTGCGCGGACATCGGCCAAAACGCTTTCCTCAAACAAAAAAGCCAGCCCAATGCCGTCGAGGGCGGCCTGCCTCATCAGTTCCTGCTGTGGCAGGATCAGATTGCCGTTCACCCCGACACTGATGGCATGCCCGTCGCGCTCCAATTCCCAGCGGTAGATACGGCCACTCTGGAACCTGCGGCGGATGCAGTTGTGTGCGGCCAGGTCGCGGGGGTGCAGAGGTTTGGGATGCCCGGCGAAGTAAGCCGGGGCCCCAACGATCATGCCGCGCCGTGCCCCACCAGCACGTACCGCGATCATGTCGATCTCCAGGCTCTCCCCGAGCCTGATCCCGGCGTCACACCCTTCCTCGACTATGTTCTCAAACGTATCCGAAACGCGAATGTCGAGCTCAATCGCAGGATAGAGCGCCACGAATGCCGGCAGTCGACGCATGATGACTTCCTGGACAGCGAGGAGCGGCATCGTGATCCGTAAGGGACCAGAAGGCGCAACAGCATCCTCCGTAACTTCCGCGAACCCGGTTTCGATTTCGGCGAGAGGGCCTGTGACCCGTGCCAGAAGGCGTTCGCCCTCCTCTGTCGGGCGTGTCGAGCGTGTGGTCCTTGCCAATAGGCGCAGCCCCAAGGCGCCCTCTAACGTGGAGACCGCATGGCTGACCGCAGAAGGCGCGATGCCGAGTTGATCGGCCGCCGCGCGAAAGCTGCCTGTCTTGGCGACGGCGACGAAAACGACGAGTTGGGAGAGCTGTGTTCTGTCCATTGTTCTAAATTTTAGATCAACACAATCTCGCTTGCACGGGTTATCAGTGCTAGTCGCTCGCTCTACCCTGTTCGTATTCCGGCTAACTTCACAGAGGAACACGTTATGGAACATCGCAAATTAGGCAAAATCGACGTCTCGGCCATCGGTTTGGGCTGCATGGGACTGAGCCAGGCCTATGGCGTCCAAGATGAAACCAGTTCAATCCAGACACTGCATCGTGCAGTCGAACTTGGCGTAACCTTCTTCGATACTGCCGAGGTTTATGGTCCGTATCGCAACGAGATACTTCTGGGCAAGGCGCTCAAGCCGTATCGGGAACGCGTGGTCATCGCGACGAAGTTTGGCTTCATCTACAACCGGGATCGGAACGATTTCGGTGAAATCACCGGAACGGATGGCCGTCCCGAAAATGCCCGGGCCGTCGCGCACGCTTCGCTGAAGCGCCTCGATACCGACGTCATCGATCTCTACTATCTGCACCGTGTCGACCCAGCGGTGCCCATCGAAGAAAGTGTCGGAGCAATGGCCGAACTGGTCACCGAGGGCAAGGTTCGCGCGATCGGCCTTTCCGAAGTCTCTGCCGAGACATTGCGCCGAGCCCACGCCATCCACCCGATCACCGCGTTACAGAGCGAATATTCTCTGTGGACGCGTGATGTCGAAACCAATGGCGTTCTCGACACTTGCCGCGAGCTGGGCATTTCCTTCGTGCCGTTCAGCCCGCTCGGCCGCGGCTTCCTGACCGGCAAGGCGCCCGTTACCGCCACGCTGGAAGCGGGAGATTTCCGACACAATCTGCCGCGCTTCCAGCCTGGGCACGTCGAGGCAAACCGCAGGTTGGTGAGCGTGATCGAAGAAATCGCCGCCGCAAAAGGAGTGAGCGCTGCGCAAGTCGCCCTGGCTTGGGTGCTGGCCCAGGGCAACGACATCATTCCGATCCCCGGTGCGAAACGCCTCGAACATCTGGAGCAGAACGTCGCCGCGACCCGCCTGAAATTGACCGAAGAGGAATGCACCTGGCTCGAAGCGACGTTCTCGCCCGAAAACATCTCGGGCAACCGATACCCGGCAGCGTTTGAGGTGATGTCTCAGAAATAAAACCCGCACTGAAGGTGCAGACCTTGTGTATCGGGCAGTGGCGTAGCCCAGCAAAATACGCTACCGAAACCATCCTGAAATAAAAAACCCCATGTTTACACACGGGGTTTTTTATTTACGGCGCGGACTTCAGGCCGGCGCCGAGGTCCGGATCAGGTGATCGAACGCGCTCAGCGAAGCCTTGGCGCCCTCGCCCACCGCAATCACGATCTGCTTGTACGGCACAGTGGTCACGTCACCGGCAGCGAATACACCCGGCAGTGACGTTTCGCCACGCGCATCGACAATAATCTCGCCCCGGGGCGACAGTTCGACGGTGCCTTTGAGCCAATCGGTGTTGGGCAACAAACCGATCTGCACAAAGATGCCTTCCAGGCCGATGGTCGTGAACTCACCATTGTCGCGATTCTTGTACACCAGGCCGGTGACTTTCTGGCCATCGCCTTTAACTTCACTGGTCAGTGCGCTGGTGATCACGTCGACATTCGGCAGGCTGAACAGCTTGCGTTGCAACACAGCATCAGCCCGCAGCTTGCTGTCGAACTCGAGCAAGGTAACGTGGCTGACGATGCCGGCCAGGTCGATGGCCGCTTCGACGCCGGAGTTACCGCCACCAATCACCGCTACGCGCTTGCCCTTGAACAGCGGGCCATCACAGTGCGGGCAAAAGCACACGCCCTTGGCCTTGTATTCCTGCTCGCCCGGAACGCCCATTTCACGCCAGCGGGCGCCGGTAGCCAGGATCACCGTCTTCGACTTGAGCGTCGCACCGCTTTCAAAACGGATTTCGTGCAAGTCACCGGCATTTTTCGCCGGCACCAGGCTGCTGGCACGCTGCAGGTTCATGATGTCCACGTCGTACTGACGCACATGAGCTTCAAGCGCGCCGGCCAGTTTCGGCCCTTCGGTTTCCTGTACCGAGATAAAGTTCTCGATGGACATGGTGTCCAGCACCTGGCCGCCAAAACGCTCGGCCGCCACACCAGTACGGATACCTTTGCGCGCAGCGTAGATAGCCGCCGCCGAACCGGCCGGGCCACCGCCGACCACCAGCACATCGAATGCCGCTTTGGCACTGATCTTCTCGGCGGCTTTTTCGATACCGCTGGTGTCGAGCTTGGCGAGGATTTCTTCCAGGCCCATGCGGCCCTGGCCGAAGTTCACACCGTTGAGGTAGACACTTGGCACGGCCATGACCTGGCGCTCATCGACTTCGGCCTGGAACAGCGCGCCGTCGATGGCCACATGTTTGATGTTCGGGTTCAGCACGGCCATCAGGTTCAGCGCCTGGACCACGTCCGGGCAGTTCTGGCATGACAGCGAGAAGTAAGTCTCGAAGCTGAACTCGCCTTTGAGCGCGCGAATCTGTTCAATCACTTCGACACTGGCCTTCGACGGGTGGCCACCGACTTGCAGCAGGGCCAACACCAACGAAGTGAATTCATGCCCCATGGGGATGCCGGCAAAACGCAGGCTGATCTCGGCACCCGGGCGATTGATGGAAAACGAGGGCTTGCGCGCATCGTCACCCTCGGTTTTCAGGGTAATCAGCGTGGTGAGGCTGGTTACGTCCTGCAAAAGTGCAAGCATTTCCTGGGATTTCGCGCCGTCATCGAGGGAGGCGACGATCTCAATCGGCTGGGTGACCCGTTCCAGGTATGACTTCAACTGAGCTTTAAGATTGGCGTCCAACATACGGGCGACTCCTTTGAATTTGGTAAAAAAAACGCCCGAGCGAATCTCGCCCGGGCGTTTTTGAGGGCGGTTGCAGCTTACTTAGGTGCGGAATCCCGCCCTTGATGTGTCACAGACTTAGATCTTGCCGACCAGGTCCAGGGACGGAGCCAAGGTGGCTTCGCCTTCTTTCCACTTGGCTGGGCACACTTCGCCTGGGTGGGCAGCGACGTACTGAGCGGCTTTGATTTTGCGCAGCAGCTCGGAAGCGTCACGACCAACACCGCCGTCGTTCAGTTCAACGATCTTGATCTGACCTTCTGGGTTGATCACGAAAGTACCGCGGTCTGCCAGGCCGGCTTCTTCGATCAGCACGTCGAAGTTGCGGGAGATGGTCAGGGTTGGGTCGCCGATCATGGTGTACTGGATCTTGCCGATGGCTGGCGAGGTGTTGTGCCAGGCAGCGTGGGCAAAGTGGGTGTCGGTGGAAACGCTGTAGATTTCGACGCCCAGCTTCTGGAATTCGGCGTAGTTGTCAGCCAGGTCTTCCAGCTCGGTCGGGCAAACGAAGGTGAAGTCGGCCGGGTAGAAGAACACTACGGACCATTTGCCTTTCAGGTCAGCGTCAGACACGTCTACGAAGTTGCCGTTTTTGTAGGCGGTCGCTTTGAACGGTTTTACTTGGCTGTTGATGATAGGCATCGTTGATTCTCCGTCAGGGGTTGGTAAGTTGATGAAGTGAATCCTACCCACTCTCTTGGCCGATGGCTCATTGGCAAACCTGATGCTCGCGATTGGCTTTCTCTATCAGCCGACAGTATTAATAGAAGAAACCTCAAATCAGCGGCGCAGTTGCCAGGGTCATGCCTAGAAAGGGTGTCGCTTCAACATAGCGCATGGCGGATTTCATGTCGTTCCAGCCGACGTAACTCATCAACGACTTCAAATCCCAACCACTGCGATGGGCCCACGTGGCAAAGCCCCGACGCAGGGAGTGGCTGGTGTAGTGCTCGGCCGGAATGCCCGCACGCTCCAGGGCCTGGCGCAGCAGCGGGATCACGCTGTTGGGGTGCAACCCCGCCTCGCCCAGGTTGCCCCAGCGGTCAATCCCGCGAAACACCGGGCCGCGGACCAGCGCCGAAGCGCTGAGCCATTCACTGTAAGCCTGCACCGGGCACAGCCGCAGCAATGCCGGGGTTTGGTAGGTCTTGCCGAGGTTGTCGCGGTCGCTTTTGCTGCGTGGCAGGTACAGGCTGATGCCGGCCCCGGGCACGGCCTGGACGTGCTCGATGCTCAATCGGCACAACTCATCACTGCGAAAGCCGCGCCAGAAGCCGAGCAGGATCAATGCACTGTCGCGTTTGGCGCGCAACAGCCGGGCGGGGTCCTGGGCTTCGCTCGCTGCGCGCGCCTCCCCTTCCAGGCACGCAACCACCTGTTCCAGATGCTTGAGCTGCAACGGCTGCGCCTGCTTCTCCCGCGCCGGGTGTACGGCGCGAATTCCCTTGAGCACCTGGCGCACGACCGGCGCCTTGGTCGGGTCGGGAAAACCCTGGCTCGTATGCCATTGCGCCAATGCCGAAAGGCGCAACTTCAAGGTATTCACCGCCAACACCCCGGCATGGGCCACGAGGTAACGCGCCACGCTGTCACTGGTGGCGGGCAGGAATCCGCCCCAACTCACCTCGAAGTGCTCGATGGCTGCGCGATAGCTGCGGCGCGTGTTATCGCGGGTAGCGGCGTTTAGGTAACGATCCAGATCGCTCATGAAAGCCTTTTCGTACTGCTGATAGGGCGCACTCACGGTGAAAACCGCGCTGACACGGGATAATACGCCAATATCCCATCTGTTAGATCATGATTTTTAACTCGTTTTTATTCATGATATGATATGTAAATACATACCATGTACCACAGTACTAAATCGACGGAGACCCCATGGCTCGTGGCGGCATAAACAAAGCAGTCGTTCAAACGGCACGCCTGGCGATCCTCGCCCGCGGCGAAAACCCCAGCATCGATGCAGTACGCATCGAAATGGGCAATACCGGCTCGAAAACCACGATTCATCGCTACTTGAAGGAACTGGACGAGAGCGAAACGCGGCAGACCATCACCGAAGCGCCCATCGACGATGAACTCGGCGAACTGGTGGCACGGCTTGCCCAGCGCCTGAAAGAGAAAGCCCAAGAGCCCATCGACCTGGCCCTGGCGCAATTCGAACAACAGAAAACCGCCCTGCTCGCCCAGCTCGAAACGCTGCAAGCAGCCCACAACCAACTGCAACAGCAATTCGATATCCAGGCCGCGGCCCTTGCCGAAGAAAGCGCAGCCCTGCAAACCGCCAGCACCAGCCTGCAGACCGAACAAACCCGTAACGCCGGGTTGAGCCAGGCGTGCAGTGACTACGAGCTGCGCATCAGCGACAAGGACGAACAGATTCGCTCGCTGGAAGACAAACACCTGCACGCCCGGGATGCCCTGGAGCATTACCGCAACGCCATCAAAGAACAGCGCGAACAGGAGCAGCGACGCCACGAAGGCCAGGTGCAACAGGTCCAGGCGGAACTGCGCCAGGCCCAGCAGAGCGCCATGGTGCGCCAGGACGAGATCACCCAGTTGCACCGCGACAACGAGCGCTTGCTGATCGAACATCGGGTGACGGTGAAGGAGTTGGCAGCACTGCAGGAGCAAGTGCGCAAGGACCAGGCGCAGCAACTCAACCTGAGCGAACAGTTGAAGCAGATCGACAGCGAACGCACCCTGCTCCAGGAACGCCTGCGGGTCGCGGTGCAAGACAGTCAGTCACGCCAAGCCGCGCTGAGCGAATTCCAGCAGGCCAACAAGGCGCTGGAGCTGGACCTGATCAAGGCTCAGGCCAGCATCGAGGCGTTGCGTCTGACAGCCGCCGTTGCAGCGACCGCCGAGGCAACGCCCAGCACCTGATCAGTCGGCCACGGGCGTTCGCATGGTGACGAACTCTTCGGCCGCCGTCGGGTGTACGCCAATGGTTTCATCAAAATGCTGCTTGGTCGCGCCCGCCTTGAGCGCGATCGCCAAGCCCTGCACGATTTCCCCGGCGTCCGGGCCGACCATATGGCAACCCAGGACCCTGTCGGTGTCGGCGTCGACCACCAGTTTCATCAGGGTTTTCTCCTGGCAGCCGGTCAATGTCAGCTTCATCGGCCGGAAACGGCTTTCGAAAACCTTCACCTTATAGCCTTTGCCCTTCGCATCTTCCTCGCTCAGACCGACCGTACCGATGTTCGGCAGGCTGAACACGGCCGTCGGGATCATCGCGTAGTCCACCGGACGATACTGCTCCGGCTTGAACAAGCGACGCGCCACGGCCATGCCTTCGGCCAGGGCCACTGGGGTCAACTGCACGCGACCGATCACATCGCCAATCGCCAGGATCGACGATTCGGCGGTCTGGTACAGGTCATCCACTTCGACAAAACCGCGCTTATCCAGTTTGACCCCGGTGGTTTCCAGGCCCAGGTTATCCAGCATCGGCCGACGGCCGGTGGCGTAGAACACGCAGTCTGTTGCCAGCACGCGCCCGTCTTTGAGGGTGGCCTTGAGGCTGCCGTCGGCTTGCTTGTCGATCCGTTCGATATCGGCATTGAACTGCAGATCCAGGCCACGCTTGGTCAATTCTTCCTGCAGATGCTTGCGCACCGCACCGTCAAAACCGCGCAGGAACAAGTCGCCGCGATACAGCAAAGACGTCTGCGCACCCAAACCATGGAAAATTCCGGCGAACTCAACGGCGATATAGCCACCGCCAACCACCAGCACGCGCTTGGGCAGCGTTTTGAGGAAGAACGCTTCATTGGAACCGATCGCGTGCTCATGCCCCGGTATCTGCGGGATCTGCGGCCAGCCGCCGGTCGCGATCAGGATGTGCCTGGCCGTGAAGCGCTCGCCATTGATTTCCACCTGATGCGGATCGACCAGTCGCGCATGCCCTTCATGCAGGGTCACGCCGCTGTTGACCAGCAGGTTGCGATAGATGCCGTTGAGGCGGTTGATCTCGCGGTCCTTGTTGGCGATCAGCGTCGCCCAGTCAAAGTTCGCCGCCCCCAGGGACCAGCCGAAACCGCTGGCCTGCTCGAAGTCTTCGGCAAAATGCGCGCCGTAGACCAGCAGTTTCTTCGGCACGCAGCCGACGTTCACACACGTGCCGCCCAGGTAGCGGCTTTCCGCCACGGCCACCTTGGCGCCAAAACCGGCGGCAAAGCGCGCAGCACGAACACCGCCGGAACCGGCGCCAATCACATACAGGTCAAAATCGTAGGCCATTTCACTCTCCTCGGCAGGCAATCAGCATACCGACTTAGTTGGGGGCGAAAAACGAAAAAGCCACCCGAAGGTGGCTTTCTCTTACAACAGGCGGGCAACCGTGAATCAGTAAGCCTTGCCAGTCTTGTAGAAGTGCTCGTAGCAGAAGTTGGTCGCTTCGATGTAGCCTTCGGCGCCACCGCAGTCAAAACGACGACCCTTGAACTTGTACGCGATCACGCAACCGTCTTTGGCCTGCTTCAACAGGGCGTCGGTAATCTGGATCTCGCCACCCTTGCCCGGCTCGGTTTCTTCGATCAGCTTGAAGATGTCCGGGGTCAGGATGTAACGACCGATGATCGCCAGGTTCGACGGAGCATCTTCAGGCGCTGGCTTCTCGACCATGTCGCGCACGCGGATCAGGCCATCGCCGATGTCGTCGCCGGCGATCACGCCGTACTTGTTGGTTTCTTGAGGATCGACCTCTTGAACCGCGACGATGGTGCAACGGTACTTCTGGTACAGCTTGACCATCTGGGTCAGTACGCCGTCACCTTCCAGGTTCACACACAGGTCGTCGGCCAGTACCACGGCGAACGGTTCGTCACCGATCAGCGGACGGCCGGTCAGGATGGCGTGGCCGAGGCCTTTCATCTGGGTCTGACGGGTGTAGGAGAACGAGCACTCGTCGAGCAGCTTACGGATACCAACCAGGTATTTTTCCTTGTCGGTGCCTTTGATCTGGTTTTCCAGCTCGTAGCTGATGTCGAAGTGGTCTTCCAGCGCGCGCTTACCACGGCCGGTAACGATAGAGATTTCATTCAAACCGGCATCCAGTGCCTCTTCGACGCCGTACTGGATCAGTGGCTTGTTCACCACCGGCAGCATCTCTTTGGGCATGGCCTTGGTCGCTGGCAAGAAGCGAGTGCCGTAACCGGCTGCTGGGAACAAGCATTTCTTGATCATATGGGTCCTTACAAAGGGCTGTGCGTACGGAATTCGGCGCAGTCTAATCAGGCCGCAGTCACCTTACAATGGGTCCTGCTGGCGTTGCGATGTCATCATAGAGAAAAAATGTCGGCGTAAGTTCCGCTAATCCTACAAAGAGCTTCACCAATACCCCGACAAAAACAGCGTAGCCCTGTGGCTTGAAAAGGGCTGCAACCCTTTTAGCACGCTTTGGCGCCGCAAACATTGACCTGGAATAACTTGGGCGGTGGCGCGACAATTGGCGCTATCATTACGCCCTTGAACCAGACTACGAGATTGTTAATAGATGTCAGAACCCAAAGGCGTGAACGGCTACCTGATCACTAAGCGAGCGGACGGTTGGCACCTGATCAACTTCCACGGCGACAGCGTCGCTGGCGCATTCGCGACCGAGAGCCAGGCAACTGCGGTTGCAGAAGTGTTTGTGGATGAAGCGGGCCACGCATCGAGCAAGCGACCGAAGGGCAAGTAAGCCTTGGAAGCTGCGTAAAAAAGCCCCGGTGAACGGGGCTTTTTTGTATCTTTTGTCTAACCCTGGAATAGGCTTACACCTGACTTTCAGAACGAGACATGTCTATACGTAGATGGCAGTTCGCTATAGTCTCGTCGAAACGCCCCATGACAGTGTCAGCGCGCCCTCCAACACCCTCGATGATGAACACACATGAACAAGATTCTGGCACTCACTGCAGTATTGGCGCTCGCCGGCTGCACGACCACATCTGATGTCTACCTGAAAAACGGCGAACAAGGCCTGACCATCGACTGCTCGGGCGAAGCCAATTCCTGGGCCAGTTGCTACGAAAAGGCCGACGCCTCTTGTGCGGGCACCGGCTACCGTATCGTCGGTACCGAAGGCACGCCTTCGCTCAAGGAAAGTGAAAAGACCCTGGGCCAGGACGTGGGCAACTTCAAAAGCCGCAGTGTGGTGGTGGTCTGCAAGTAAGCGTTACGTCTACAGCTGGATATCGGCAAACTTGATACCCAGGCCACGGACGGTCTCCACCAGGTCATCCAGGCGCGAGAAAGATTCGACTTCATCCTGATCGTCCACCAGGAAAAAACTGCGACCGCCGCTTTTCTTGAAGAATACGATCCATTCCCCGAGGTCAGCCGGGTTCTGGATGATGTGAGTGGCCGATATCTGACCTTCGGCCTGGCGAGCCCTGACGTGTTCACGCTTCATGAAAGACTTCCCAAAAAAGACACATGCCGCACAAACCGAGGGTTTGCGCGGCATTTTTGCGTTGATTGGGCGAGAGTCTAACGGATGCCCTGCCCAATCAACACGCCTTCTACGGTTTGGCCGTAGAGATTGACCCCATCGTTGGCGTGGAATTTGACCCGGGTTTTCTCCACGGAACCGTCAACCAGCCGCGGGTCCTGCGGTCGCTCGTGGCTGTTGACGTAGGCCGCTACGTCCCAGGCTTGCTGGTCGCTCAGGCTGCCACCCTTGCCCAGCGGCATGTTGTGCTTGATGAAGGACGCCGCAGTATTGATACGGTGCATGCCGGCGCCCCAATTGTAGGAGTCCTTCCCCCACAACGGTGGCATCACGTAACTGTCACCGACCTTCTGGCCCTGCCCTTCGGGGCCATGGCAGACGGCGCATTGCCCTTTGTAAACCTGCGCGCCCCCGGACAGGTCATAACCCTTGGCCGGTTGGGCCACGTCGGGATACCCACGGCCTGGTAACTCCACGCCCAACGGTGCTTTGCTGGCCAGCCAGTAGGCGTACACCGAGAGCGCGGTAATTTCGCGACTATCAGCGGTCGGCGGCGTACCGCCGTTCATGCTGAATTGGAAACACCCCTGCAACCGCTCGGCAAAGGTGTTGACCTTGTCGTTCTTCTTTCGATAGGCCGGATACATCGGGTAGGCGCCCCACAGCGGCGCCGAGTTGGCCAGGCGGCCCTGATCCAGGTGGCAATTGCTGCAGTTGAGCCCGTTACCGACGAATGTCGGCGCCAGGCGTTTGGTATCCACGAACAACGCGTAGCCCTCCTTGACCAGCTTGCCGTAGGCATTGTCAGGCAGCTCGCTCTCTTGGGGCGGCTGGAATTGACTGACAGCCGCATGGCCGGCAGAAGGCTGCAACTGCGACTGGTCTTCCATGGCGATCGTAGCGGCGTGGGCGGACGGCAGACCCAACAGTCCTAGAACTAAAACAAACGGGCTCATGGCTTGGCCTCCAGTTTCAGTGAGGCGAAATACTGGGCCACGCCCTGTACTTCATCCGGCGTCAGGGATTTTGCGATGTGGCCCATCAGGTCATTCGGGTCGTTGTGACGGGTGCCGTTTTGCCAGGCCGTCAACTGTGCTGCCAGGTAGGTGGCAGGCTGACCGGCAAGAGGCGGGAACGTGTCGCCGACACCCGTACCGGCAGGACCATGGCAACTTGCACATGCCGGAATCTGCCGCTCCCAGGCGCCCTGCTGGGCGAGCTTTTGCGCAGCACCGATAGGCATCTCGCTGCGATGGATCGGTTGCGGGACGGCGCCTGGCATCGCCGCCAGCGCCTGGCTGACAGCGTCGATCTCGGCGTCAGTGAGGGCATTCGCCAAGGGTTGCATCACCGGGTTGGCACGCGTGCCGCGCTTGAAGTCTTCCAACTGTTTACGCACATACAGGGCCGGCAACCCCGCCAACCTGGGGAAGCCCGCGGCGGCGAGCCCCGCGCCATCGGCACCATGGCAGGCTACGCAAGGCATGGCGCCCGGCTGCGAGCCGCCCTCGGTGAATATCTTCTTCCCATCCAGCGCGTGGGCATTGCCCAGCAGCAACATCAGCGCACTGCCTATCAGCACTCGTTCCAGAGACATCATCACGGCTCCATTTTTTATAGTTATATATTTAGGCGTTTATGTCATAAGCCTACAAATGGTAGGAGAACCTTCCCGTCACGACAACTGCGAAAACGCGCGCAAAAAAAAGCCTGACACCGCAATGGCAGGTCAGGCTTTTTTATCGGATTCAAACGGACCGTGTAAACGCGCGGCCTCAGCCGGAAATGCAGTCCTCCCCGGCCTTCTTCACATCGCCTGGGCGGATCGGCACATTGGACATGCTCTCGTAGAGCTTGATGCTGCTGCCACTGGAGCGCTCGTCAATCTCGAAAATAGCCGACGGGTCAGCGGAGAATTTCTGCGGCACAATCACCTGCACGCCGTCTTTATGCGGCTCGATCTGCGGCGGCCGGCGGGTAGTCGACAATTTGCGTACCACACAGGCGGCATATTCCTGCGGTTTTTTCCCTGAAATGACCGCCAAGGTCGGGGGGGTCTGCTTGATATCTGCAACCGAAGCACACCCACCAATCGCCAAGGCCAGAACCAACACACTCCACTTCATATAAAACCTCCGATAAAGACCCTAGGACAGCGGGGATGGTAATTTTCTCCCGCCCACGTAGGATTTATCCCTGATAACTCGGTAAATAACTGTTTTAAATTGTCGAAGTCGTCGACGACGGCCCGATAATAAACGCGCTGGGGCTGATAAACTCTATCTTAACCTACGTATCGTTCTGATTTTTCAGAAAAAGCCCTTCTGGAGACACCCGCCCATGAAATTCATCCACCAGCGTGAGCACCTCAACGAGGGAGATATTGTCGTCATCGAATGCTCACAGACTTGTAATATTCGTCTGATGAGCGATGCGAATTTTCGCAGTTTCAAGAATGGCGGTCGTCACACCTACCACGGCGGCGCGTTCGACAAGTTCCCGGCGAAAATCACCGCACCGAGCACCGGTTTCTGGAACATCACCCTGGACGTTGTGACGCGCCGCGCCATCAGCGTTACCCGCAAACCTGCGCTGTCCCACAAGATCCGCATCGTTCGTCGCACCAACAGCAAATTGAGCTGACCCGAACACTCGACAGGAAAAAAGCTGTGACCACGACCAAATACGTCATCAAGTACAAACTCAACGGCGAACGCCGCTTTGAGTTTGCCCAACTGCACAGCAACAGCGTCGAAGAAGCCAAGCTAGTACTGGCGAAGATTCACGACGCCAGCGATGAAATCACTGACATCAACGTGAGCAAGGCGCTGTAAGCCCATGCCCGGCCCGACCGTCGACCTGTTCGCCGACGACGCCCTGCAACAACCCGCAGGGCGTGAGCAGATTGGCGAACAGTCCCACGTTCTGAGGGGCTATGCCCTGCCCTGGATTGAGCATCTTCTGCCAGCGTTGCGCTGCGTGCTGGCTCAGTCGCCGTTTCGGCAAATGGTCACGCCTGGTGGTTTCACCATGTCGGCCGCGCTGAGCAGTTGCGGAGAACTGGGTTGGACCACCGATCCCAGCGGCTACCGCTACACCGCGCTTGACCCGCGCAGTGGCCACCCCTGGCCAGCCATGCCCGAAACGTTGCGCCAACTGGCGGCACACGCGGCGGCCGACGCCGGGTTCAGCGATTTTGTGCCCGATGCCTGCCTGATCAACCGTTATGTGCCGGGGGCGAAGATGTCGTTGCACCAGGACAAGAACGAACGCTGCTATACCGCGCCGGTGGTTTCCGTGTCGCTGGGGCTGCCGGCGATCTTCCTGTTCGGCGGCCATGCACGCAGCGACAAGCCGCAAAAAATCTCGTTGTTCCATGGCGATGTGGTGGTGTGGGGCGGGGTCGATCGTCTGCGCTTCCACGGAGTCATGCCGGTCAAGGACGGCACGCATCCGGTCATGGGCCCGCAACGCATCAACCTGACCTTTCGCACCGCCGGCTGATTTGACCGCAAGCTTCAGAGTGCCAGGCCGCCGCGACACGACTAATCTGGCCGTGACCCGTCATGAGAGCAGGCAATGAATAACGAACATGACCCGCGCTGGGCAGCGATCCTCGCCCGTGATCCTCAGGCCGACGCGCTGTTCGTCTATGGGGTAAAAACCACCGGTGTGTATTGCCGTCCCAGCAGTGCCTCGCGCTTGCCGCGCCCGGAAAACGTCGAATTCTTTGAGACACCTCAACAGGCCGAGGCGGCAGGCTATCGCCCAAGCAAACGCGCGACCGGTGACCAGACGCAACGCGCGGCGCGTCACGCCGAACTGGTGGCCAACGCTTGTCGGCAGATCGAACACGCCGAAACCCCGCCCAGCCTCGACCAACTGGCACAGCAAGCCGGGCTGAGTGCGTTCCATTTCCACCGCGTGTTCAAGTCTGTCACCGGCCTCACCCCCAAGGGCTATGCCAGCGCCCAGCGCTCACGCAAAGTGCGCAAGGGGCTCAAAGGTCGCAACACCGTCACCGACGCGCTGTATGACGCCGGCTTCAATTCCAACAGCCGCTTCTATGAATCGGCGGACCAACTGCTTGGCATGAAGCCAAGCGATTACAAAGCCGGCGGCACGAATACTCACATCCATTTTGCCGTCGGCCAATGTTCCCTCGGCGCGATTCTGGTGGCGCAAAGTCATCGCGGCGTGTGCGCGATTCTGCTGGGCGACGAGCCGGACACGCTGGTGCGCGACCTGCAGGACCAATTCCCCAACGCCGACCTGCTGGGCGCGGACCCGGCCTTCGAACAATTGGTCGCCCAGGTGGTGGGGTTTATAGAAGCCCCGGCCCTGGGCCTGGACTTACCCTTGGACCTGCGCGGCACGGCCTTTCAGGAACGGGTATGGCAGGCCTTGCGCGACATCCCGGTGGGCAGCACCGCCAGCTACGCGCAGATCGCCGAACGGATTGGCGCACCCACCGCCTTTCGCGCTGTGGCCCAGGCCTGTGGCGCCAATCGCCTCGCAGTGGCGATTCCCTGCCACCGCGTGGTGCGCAGTAATGGCGAGTTGTCGGGCTACCGATGGGGTGTGGAGCGCAAGCGCCAGTTGCTGGAACGCGAGCGCGACCGCTAAAACAGCCCGCGCCACTACACGAAACCCAGGCTGCGTCCAGTGAATAAAACAGACTGGCCGGATGCCAAGGGCCCTGCTAAAACAGCGAAAACTCTTACCAACGCTGGAGACGCATCCCATGAGCACCTGGCCAGACACGCGCATTCTCGATCTGCTGGGCATCGAGGTACCGATTATCCAGGCGCCCATGGCCGGTGCGACCACCGCGCAAATGGTCATCGCCGCCAGCGAGGCCGGCGCGCTCGGTTCGATGCCGGCGGCGGCGCTGAGTATCGAGCAGTTGCGCGATGCGTTGAGCACTATCCGTCAGGCCAGTACGCGGCCGATCAACGTGAACTTCTTTTGCCATCAACCGCCCGAGGCGGACGACGCCCGTGATCGGCGCTGGAAAGACCTGCTGCAACCCTACTACCGCGAACTGGGCGCCGACTTTGATGCTCCGACGCTGGTGACCAACCGTGCGCCGTTCAACGAAGCGGCTTGTGAAGTGGTGGAAGCGTTCCGTCCCGAGGTGGTCAGTTTCCATTTCGGCTTGCCGGAAAAGTCCTTGCTCGACCGTGTCAAAGCGACCGGCGCCAAGGTACTTTCATCGGCCACAACCGTCGAAGAAGCGATTTGGCTGGAACAGCATGGCTGCGACGCGATCATCGCCATGGGCCTTGAAGCCGGCGGCCACCGCGGTATGTTTCTCAGCGACGACCTCAACAGCCAGATCGGCTTGATGGCGCTGGTGCCGCAGATCGTCGACGCCGTGAGCGTGCCAGTGATCGCCGCCGGCGGTATCGCTGACGCGCGCGGCATCGCAGCCGCCTTTGCCTTGGGTGCTTCGGCAGTGCAGATCGGTACCGCTTACCTGTTGACCCCCGAAGCCACGGTCAGCCCCTCGCACCACCATGCATTGCGCCACGCCCAGGCCAGCGAAACCGCGCTGACCAACCTGTTCACCGGCCGACCGGCACGCGGCATCGTCAACCGGGTGATGCGAGAACTCGGCGCGATCAACCCGCTGGCCCCGGCCTTCCCCAGGGCCGGCGGTGCGTTGCTGCCACTCAAGGCCAAGGATGAAGCCGGCTTCAGCAACCTGTGGGCGGGCCAGGCGGTGGGCCTGCGGCATCCGTTCGCAACCCGCGAGCTGACCACCTGGCTGGCAGAACAAGCCTTGAGCCGGCTGTCTCGGTAACGCAAGTCAGATCAGTATCGGCTCTGCGGGTGGAAGGCCGCTGAGCCGACGTTCATGCAGCGGCGTCAACACAGTAAACCGCTGTTGGCGCAACGCACAGATGCCATATACGACTCGGGCAAAGTGTTCGTTGCTGTCGTCGTAGGGCTGGCTCGCCATGATCAGCGCGAAACAGCATTCGGCCTGGCGCTCCGGGGCCATCTTGCGGATCAATCCCAACCCTATCCCCAGCAACGCCCGGCTACTGGTCATGGTCAGTCGCTCATAACCGGAGCTGCGCTGGTGATGACACTCGCGCTGCTGGCCCCGGGCGAGCTGTTCATACAACGCGTCCAGTTCAGCGGCGGTGTATAAATCCACCGTCGCCTGCTCGCCTGACACATGAAGTTCCAGTTGTTGTTTAAATAACAGTCGCCACGCATCGTCGTCGATTCCGGCCCGCACCGCGACCCAGTCGACACAATCGACCAGCGCGTTTTGCGCGCTCGCGAGCGTGCTTGGCAAACCGGCCTGCAGGGCTTCGAGGTGGATCAATGCCTGGTTGACCAAGTTTGCCTCCTCAGCCATCACGCCCTCCATCAGTTCTCGATAGCCGCCCCGCGGTTCGTTACGCCATGCCTGAAGGAAGCCCAGCATCAAGGCCCGCAACTCACCGATCGCCTGCACGCCAATGGTGCGCCGCAATAGCCCTTCCGCCTCGTCGACCAGGCCGCTGAGGTTGCTGACTTGCGCCAGCAGTTCAGACTGCTTGAAGGTCGCCGGCTCATTGAGCGATAGCGATGCATTGATCGGCAACTGGTGAAAGACCTGGGCCCAGACACGCTCCAACTGCTCGCGAACCCCGCAGACGAAATCCAGGGGAAACGACAGCACGCTGTAATCGCCGCCATTGACGAAGGGGCTCCAACTGATGCCCAGCGCAAACGCCCCGTCAACCTCCAGGCTTGCGTTGGCAAAATCCGGATAAAACTTGTAAATCACCAACGCGCCCTCCAAGGCCGGCAACCCGCGCACGCAGTCCTCCCAGCCTTTCAACGTACCGAAATAGCCGCGACCGTTCATTGAGGCATCGAGGTCGCCCAGGCTGAAATCGACCATCGCGGTGTCCGTCGCATCCCGAATCGACAACGCAAAATGCGTTTGCGGGCGCTGATCGCCGAGTTCGGAGAAAATCAGCACGCCGACGGCCTGTGTCTCCCAGCGCTGACTGCGCAAAAAGTCGGAACAGCTTTTCGCCTCGGCATAACCGCAGGTGGCGGTTGCCTGGAGGTAACCTTTGAGTTCGGCGCCTTTGCCCCGGTCGTCGAAGGATTTTTCCATGCGCTGGCGCAGGTCGATCAACCAGAATGGCGTGGAGACAAAAGTCTCGGACTCACTGGTCTGTTTCAACTTTATCGGGACGTCGTAGTCTATGGGCGCATTCAGAATCGGCGCGACAGTCCGACCGCCGAGCGTCGACTGCTTGAGCAATATGCGCAACTTGGCATTGGCGCTGGGCAGGTCGGCCCCCAGGTCGACCATCGCCAATAGCACCCCCAGCTTGCACTCATGGATGTAGTGGGCGTAGTCCTCGGGACGATCGGTATTTTGCGCCAACGCATACGTAAGGCCGACATCACCGACATTGGCGATGAAGCGCGCCATGCCGGAAAGCAGCAGCGCGCCCAACCCACTCAGAGGCCCGACGGCCGCCGTCACCAGGCCGGACACCGCACGGGCGACACTTTTGAACATCGCCAGTTTTACCCGGCGCCGCTCTTCGTCGGACGAAAACACTGCGTAGTCGACCTGCCCCTTGATATCCGCGATGGCCGCCAATTGCAATTGCGCGTTGATGTGCTGGGTATCACGAAAGGACACCGGCTCCGGGGCGAAACGCCGGTAATGGTAACCATAGCGTTTTTTTTGCGGAAAAAAATCCTGAGGTACCAGGTTCATTTTCTGCGGGAAAGGGGAATGTTCCGCGACAAATCGCATCAACACCTCCGAGGGTTGCCCGGCGGTGGTGCTTGGTGCCCAGACCGCCCACTTGAGCTCGGTGAAGTTGAGGGATATCAGCAATGCCTTCTGTGAGTTGAATTTGAGCACAATCGCATTGGGCACCACCGCTTCATTGAATAGCAGCAGTCGCGGTTTCAACTCGCCTTTCAAGTAGCGGAACGCACACCCTCGCAAGTCTTCGTCGGCTGCATCGACTTGCGCGAGGTAGCGTGCGACCCGCACCCTGGCGAGGGCGTCACAGGTTTCGCCGAACAGTTTCTGGTAGTCGTCGCTGGCGGCCAGCGCATCGATATCCGCCAGGAAGTCAGCCAGCAACACGTCGCGCATCCCGGTCAATGTCGCGACTTGCGACGCTGGCAAGGCTTGCCCCTGCACATGCACGGCACTGAGTTTTTCCTGGAAGTACGCACGCCGTTGCGGCTCACCCAACAGCACTTGTTCAAAGGAAAAGTACTTGTAGCGTGGCGGCACGAATGCACTCACGCCAGGAGAATATGTGGGGTGGCCTATCAGGTATTTGAACTTGAATTGGCGTTCTTTTTTGAACAATTGCTGGGTGTCTTGAGACAAACCGGACTTCTTCAGGCAGCGATCGATCAACGATTCGATATAGTCTTTGGCGATCTTGTTATTGCCCACGCTCTCCCTCAGCCCATCCCATTTTTGCCAGGCCTGGGTCGTGGTTGCCTCGGGCGTCGGGGGCGCGGTGGGGGCCTTCCAGCCGGTACGTTCGCGGGGCTGAATGCTGACCGCTATAAACAGCCGCGCGGCATCGCAGCGCACGAACCATTGATTGGGCCGCTCGCTCTGCAGCCGGATGCCGCCGTCTTCCTGCAAGACGCCGCAGTTGACCCAGGGGCAGCGGTAACTCATGTAGACGCTGAGATAGTAGTGCCAATCCGCAGCGGCGCGGCGCGAGGCCGGAACCTCGATGATGTAGCGCTCCTCATCGGCCTGATAAGGCATTGCGCTCAGGGTCACCTCGATCACTTCGTCGGCCTTCAGCGCTTGGTCGGCGAGGAGGACGGCACGGGGCGTCCAGCGCGGGAAAATGCTGAAATCGGCGTCGAGTACCGCCTCGCCGAACGGCTTGACCCACAGCGTGTTTTTGCCGGGCTCATCGGAATAACGAATGTGATCGCCGCTGCGTGCGCCAATACGCATCCCCGGCCAACCGGTGCCAATCGCCCTGGGCCATTGCCCGGCCCCCAGGGAAATCAGCGGGAGATCGAACCAGATATCCGCAAGCAGGCGCTTACTGGCCCCCCACACGGAGAACAGCACCACCTCGGTCTTGAGCAAAGGCCGTGTCGCGATCGCCAGGCCACGCTCTTCCCACTCGACACTCTGGGCCTGGCCTGACACTCGCAGGCTGTCGAGAAAGTATCGATGGGCCGTCAAGCGTTGGGCCAATGCCCCGTAAAACTTGGGAAACAGGACATTGACCTGCACGCTGTCAGTCGATTGGTTTTTTCCGACACTCGCGCGCCAGGTGAAGCGCTTGTCGAGGATTTTCCACAGGGGCATTTCCTGGCGCTCGACAATCAACGCAGGACTTCCCGGCTCGGCCCCCTCCTCCAGGATCGAAAACTCCACCGGTATCAACGATTGCGTGGTGATCAGCGCCTTGGCCTGCGGTTCCAGTGCCGAAGCGCTGAGTACGCGGTCCAGCCAGGCTTTCACGGCGGCCTCGCTGGTAAGGTTGTTCGGTGCACCGACGTTGATATAGGCATATTCCCTTTGCATGGCACTTGCTCCTTTGCCGGCTAAAGGAGCTGCACTATCAACGGGTTCCCGTGCATTGGCTGTCAGGAGGCGGGCCGTTGCCGCCGGGAAATGTCAGCGCGGGGCCGGCGGATTCCCCTTGCCATTTTTTCGCTATATACCTATACATACACCGCTTGACCGCCCCCATGGTCCGGCAGCGCTCAATACTGGCTTTTTTCCTTCTCATACGGAGCTATCCATGACCTTCAGCCTCCCACGCTTGATTCGCCCCGGCTTGGCGGCCGTCATTGCGCTTGTCACCGCCGCTGCGGTCCACGCCGATGAAGTCCAGGTGGCCGTCGCCGCCAACTTCACCGCACCGATCCAGGCGATTGCCGCCGATTTCGAGAAGGACACCGGTCACAAGCTGATCGCCGCCTACGGTGCCACCGGGCAGTTCTATACCCAGATCAAGAACGGCGCGCCGTTCGAAGTGTTCCTCAGCGCCGACGACACCACCCCGCAAAAACTCGAAACCGAAGGCGATACCGTCAAGGGTTCGCGCTTTACCTACGCGGTCGGCACCCTGGCGCTGTGGTCGGCGAAGGAAGGTTATGTCGATGCCAAGGGCGATGTGCTCAAGCAGAACGCGTTCAAGCACCTGTCCATCGCCAACCCGAAAGCCGCGCCCTACGGGCTGGCCGCCACCCAAGTGCTGGCCAAGGAAGGCTTGACCGAGAAGCTCAAGGATAAGCTCGTCGAGGGCCAGAACATCACCCAGGCCTATCAGTTTGTCTCCACCGGCAATGCCGAGTTGGGGTTTGTGGCCTTGTCGCAGATCTACAAAGACGGCAAAGTCACCAGCGGTTCGGCGTGGATCGTCCCGGCGTCCATGCATGACCCGATCAAACAGGATGCGGTGATCCTCAACAAGGGCAAAGACAGCGCCGCTGCCAAGGCGCTGGTCGAGTACCTGAAAGGGCCGAAAGCCGCTGCCGTTATCAAGTCCTACGGTTACGAGCTCTAAATGCCGCTATCGAGTGCCGATTTTTCCGCGATCTGGTTGACCATCAAACTGGCGTCACTGACCACGGTGATCCTGCTGGTCATCGGCACTCCGATTGCCCTGTGGCTGTCGCGCACGCGCTCCTGGTGGCGCGGGCCTATCGGCGCGGTGGTCGCCCTGCCGCTGGTGCTGCCGCCCACGGTCATCGGCTTCTATCTGCTGCTGACGATGGGACCGCACGGTTACTTCGGCCAGTTCACCCAATGGCTGGGCCTGGGCACCCTGACCTTCAGTTTCGCCGGGCTGGTGATCGGCTCGGTGATCTATTCCATGCCGTTCGTGGTGCAGCCGTTGCAAAACGCCTTCTCCGCCATCGGCACACGCCCCTTGGAAGTGGCCGCGACCTTGCGCGCCAACCCCTGGGACACGTTCTTCAGCGTGATCCTGCCCCTGGCCCGCCCGGGGTTTATCACCGCGTCGATTCTCGGCTTTGCGCATACCGTCGGCGAGTTCGGCGTGGTGCTGATGATCGGCGGCAATATCCCGGACAAGACCCGGGTCGTCTCGGTGCAGATCTACGACCACGTCGAAGCCATGGAATACGCCCAGGCGCACTGGCTGGCCGGCGCCATGGTGGTGTTCGCGTTCCTCGTGTTGCTGGCGCTCTACTCCAGCCGTAAAACCAAGATGGGCTGGAGCTGATGCCGATGATCGATGTACGCCTGCACCTCACGTATTCCGCCTTTGCCCTGAAAGTGGACCTGCAACTGCCCGGTCGCGGCGTCACCGCGCTGTATGGGCATTCCGGCTCCGGCAAGACCACCTGCCTGCGCTGCATTGCCGGGCTGGAACGTGCCAAGGACGGTTTTGTCCAGGTCAACGACGAAGTCTGGCAAGACAGCCGCAACGGGCTGTTCGTACCGCCGCATAAACGTGCGCTGGGCTATGTGTTCCAGGAAGCGAGCCTGTTCCCCCATCTGTCGGTGCGCGCCAATCTGGAATTCGGCCTCAAGCGCATCCCGCGTGCGCAACGTCGCGTCGACATGGCCCAGGCCACCGAACTGTTGGGCATCGGCCACTTGCTTGAGCGGCATCCGCAGCACTTGTCCGGCGGCGAGCGCCAGCGCATCGGTATCGCCCGCGCGCTACTGACCAGCCCGCGCCTGTTATTGATGGACGAACCGCTGGCGGCACTCGACAGCCAACGCAAAGGTGAAATCCTGCCTTACCTGGAACGCCTGCACGACGAACTGGACATTCCGGTGCTCTACGTCAGCCACGCCCAGGACGAGGTGGCGCGCCTGGCCGATCACATCGTGTTGCTGCGCGACGGCCAGGCCCTGGCCAGCGGCCCCATCGGTGAAACCCTGGCGCGGCTGGATTTGCCCTTGGCCTTGGGCGACGACGCCGGTGTGGTGATCAATGGCACGGTAAGCGCTTACGACGCGCACTATCAATTGCTGACCCTGCAACTGCCCGGCAGTGCCTTGCAGATGCGCGTCGCCCATACGCCGCTGGCCTTGGGCAAAGCCCTGCGGGTCAAGGTGCAGGCGCGGGACGTGAGCCTCAACTTACAGGCCGAAGCCCACAGCAGCATCCTCAACCGCCTGCCGGTGACGGTCACCCAGGAAATTGCGGCGGACAACAGCGCCCATGTGCTGGTGCGCCTGGATGCCGGCGGTACGCCGTTGCTGGCACGGATCACACGCTTCTCCCGCGACCAGTTGCAACTGCACCCCGGCCAGACGCTGTGGGCACAGATCAAGGCGGTGGCGGTGCTGGCGTAGCCGCGAAATCTTGTGGCAGCAGCGTCTTGCGTTGCAGTCAATCAGACAGACCGGCCTGATCTGTTTGTAACCTGCCGTCCGCCGACCTGCCCCGCGACCTGCAAGGACATTACCTACGCAATGGGAGTGTCACACCTCGAGTTTTTTACAGGCGATCGAGTCCTCTCATACTTTGGTCTGGCATGACGCTGGCTGGAGGCTGGAAGCTGCCTGAGGTCATTGCGCCAGACATCAAAGCGCCTTACGGTAGTGGCCGCATAATCTCACCGAGGAACCCGGCCCGATGCTGCCTTCGTCCCAAAAGCCCTACGCCAACGTCGTACTCGCCCGTCAACAGCAATGGCGGGGTCGTGTCGGCATGATGCTGGTGGCCAGCCTGTCTGTGCTGGCGGGCATGACCGATGCCATTGGTTTCATGGCCAGCGGCGACTTTGTCTCATTCATGAGCGGCAACACCACGCGCCTGGCGGTAGCGATCAGCGAAGGTGACCTGGGCCTGACCGGGCGCCTGCTGTTGCTGGTCGCGACCTTCGTGGTCGGCAACGCCTTGGGTATCGTGGTCAGCCGCATGAGCGGCCGTCACGCCCTGCCCCTGCTGCTGTGCATCGCGGCGCTGCTCTGCGGCGGCGCGCTGTGGCCGTTCGCCGATATGCTGCCCGCCTTGCTCGCGGCAATTGTGGCGATGGGCATGCTCAATGCCGCCGTCGAAGAGGTCAACGGCTTGCCGGTGGGGCTTACCTATGTCACCGGCGCGCTGTCACGCTTTGGTCGCGGGTTGGGACGCTGGCTGCTGGGGGAGCGTCGCAACGGGTGGCGCGTGCAGTTGGTCCCCTGGACGGGGATGTTCATCGGGGCGGTGATCGGGGCGTTGCTCGAGCACCGCATGGGCTTGGGTGCGCTGCTGGTCAGCGGGGCGCTGGCTGCGGTTTTGGGCCTGGTGTCACTGAAGATCCCCCGGCGCTGGCACTTGGGTTATATGCCGCGCTGATGATCAGGGAGGCTCGCCCGACGTGACGGCCTCGACATCCGTGTACTGGTAAAGAGCTATTACGTCGAGCGAGCGGGGGAATCATAGGATAATGCCCTGCAACTGTCCCGCCGGGCATTTCCTAAAATCACTACGGCAACGGATTACAGACAAGTCGCAAGTGCGGCCAAACGGCGCTTGGCGACCATGGAGTCTTCGGCGGTGTAGTAATCGACAGAGGAACCGGCTCCTGCGCTGCGCACGTCGGCAAAGTAATCGCCGCCGGTGGTGTACACCGTGAAACCGCCCGCCCCGATCGGCTCCTTGAAGCCGCCGGCGTCGACACCAAACACCGCCTCGTCCTGCCAGCCGAACTGGATACATTGGGCAACCACCAGCGCAGCCTTGTCCGACGCCAAGGTCTTGTAGGGCGTGCCGGTGCGTGCCGCGTTCATTTTCGAGCCCGCGCAGCCGGCCAGTGCTGCCAGTACCAATGCGCCAATTACCAGTTTCCGCATGCCATCGCTCCTTGGAAAAAAACGCGACTCTACCATTAGCAGGCGACACTCACGGATTATTACGTCACCCTGTCGCCTACTTGCGAGTTCGCTTCTACCTGGAAAACCGATGACACCCAATGCCGAACGCTACAACCCATCCACCGACTATGCCGACAAGCTGATCAGCCGCATCGGCCAGACGCCCACGTGGATCGCCAAGCGCATTGGCGTGACGGACAAGCGCATTCGCTACATTCTCGACGGCGAGCGCACGGTGAAAGGCGAAAGTACGCCGATCCAGATGACCTACACCGAGCAGTTCGCGCTGGAGTGCCTGGCGGCCGAGGCCAAGGCGAAAAAGAAGGCGACGCCGCCCACCGAATGAATTTAGTTTCACTGTGACAGGAGAACGCGCCACCGATAATGGCCGGGCTCATTTTTAGAAGTCTCCTTCAGCCCGCCCTCCCGCGGGCTTTTTTTCGCCGGTGTGTTTAGAACCACCAGCGAAACAGGTAGAACAACGCCATGCTCAACAGCACGGTGAGCAGCACATTGCGCGTCCAGACCATCAGCGCCACCGCGCAGATCCCGGCCAGCAGGTAAGGGTTGGCCGGGCTCAGGTTGAGCCGGTGGTCGGCGAAGAAAATGATCGGCCCGCAAATCGCCGTGAGCATGCCCGGTACCGCGAACCCGAGAAACTCCCGCGCACCGCGGGTGAGCCGCACGGGCAGGCGCGGTTCGATAAACAGGTAGCGGTTAAAAAATACGATCAAGCCCATTGCAACAATCATCACAAAAATCATGCCTGCCCGACTCCCAGTCGTTTGCAGGCATACCCTGCACTCATGCCCAACACACCCGATACCACCACGGCCGACTCCCACTGCAGGAAGCTCAAGCCGACCGAGCACAACAGCGCCACCGCCACGCACACCACGGTGGGCACATCGCGCACCACGGGCGTGATCAACGCGATAAAGGTCGCGACAATCGAGAACTCCAGGCCCAGGTGTTCGAGCCCTGGAATGCTCTTGCCCAGGACAATGCCGGCGAGGGTGAACAGGTTCCAGGCAATATAGAACGTCAGGCCAACACCCAGTGCGTACCAGCGGTTGAAGGTTTCGCGGTCGTACTGGCTGACCAGGGCGAAGAACTCATCGGTCATCAGGAAACCCAGGCTCATGCGCCAGCGCGGTTTGAGCACGGACAATGTGGAGCGCAGATGCATGCCGTACAGCAGATGTTGTGAGGTCAGCAGCAAAGTCGTGAGCAAGATGGAGATCAGGCTGGCGCCGCTCTTGACCATGCCGATGGCCACCAGTTGCGCGGCACCGGCAAACACGATGGTGGAAAGCCCCTGGGCTTCGAGCGGAGAAAAGTGCGCTTCGATGGCCATTGAGCCAGCCAGCAAGCCCCAGGGCGCGCACGCCAGGGACAACGGAATGACAGCAATCGCGCCACGGGCGAAGGCGTAGTGAGGTAAAGCAGTAGGCATGGGAACCGCTCATCGACAGACAGTCGACAAGCATGCCAGCGCAATATGCAGGTTGTCTTGAACGATCTTGCTCAGGCGAGCCTTACCGACACCAGTTCCACCGAGTCCCGCGCTTCGCGCAGTTCATAGGCGTCCTGGTTGAGGCGGTGGATGGTATTGAGCAAGCGCTGGCGCAGCACTTCATCGCCGAGTTTTTCGACGGCACGCATCAGATCGAACGCCGCGGTTTCGTTATTTTCCGCGACGGAATCGAGGGTCTTGCGCAGATTGCGAGTGGCACGGGTCACGCGTGGTATTCCTTCATCAGCTATGGGCAGGCACTTTAGGACATTTGTGTTTCATTTTAATTTCAATCACTTGTGGCGTGTTTCTAGACATTTGATCCATATCAATTGAAACAGGATTTGACTGAAATATATGGAAATACGTATATTCGGATATACCTATACGAGCAGGCCTTGACCGTGTCAGTCCCTTTCTCACCTCCAACCCTATTCAAATGCCTGGCCGATGCCACTCGCGTGCGAATGACCTTGCTGATCCTGCGCGAAGGCGAACTTTGCGTGTGCGAACTGATCCACGCACTTGACGACAGCCAGCCGAAAATCTCCCGCCACCTCGCGCAACTGCGCAACTGCGGGTTGCTGCAGGATCGTCGCCAAGGGCAATGGATCTACTACCGCATCAATCCGGCACTGCCCGACTGGGTGACTCACGTGCTGGACACCACCCTGCAAGCCAACCAGCCATGGTTGCAAAACGACGCGCTGCGTCTTGATGCAATGGGCGACAGACCACAACGAGCCAGCACCTGCTGTTGAGCCATCGGAGCGTTTATTCATGCTTGTCGCAATTGCGATTTTTATCTTCACCATCATCCTGGTCATCTGGCAGCCCAAAGGCCTGGGTGTCGGTTGGAGCGCGACCCTGGGCGCGATCCTCGCACTGGCCTGCGGCGTGATCAGCCTGGCGGACATCCCGGTGGTGTGGCACATCATCTGGAATGCCACCGGCACCTTTGTCGCGCTGATCGTCATCAGCCTGTTGCTGGACGAGGCCGGGTTCTTTGCCTGGGCTGCGCTGCATGTGGCCCGTTGGGGCCGTGGTCGCGGCCGGCGGTTGTTTGCCTACATGGTGCTGCTGGGCGCGTTGGTGTCGGCGCTGTTTGCCAATGACGGCGCGGCACTGATCCTCACGCCGATTGTGATGTCGATGCTGCTGGCGTTGCGTTTTTCTCCGGCGGCGACCCTGGCGTTCGTCATGGGCGCGGGGTTTATCGCCGACACGGCGAGCCTGCCGCTGGTGGTGTCGAACCTGGTGAACATTGTCTCGGCGGACTATTTCAAGATCGGCTTCAATGAATACGCAGCGGTGATGGTGCCGGTGAACCTGGTCAGCGTCGCCGCCACCCTGGCGGTGCTGTTGTGGTTTTTCCGCCGCGATATTCCGCAGACCTACGACCCGGCGGACCTGGCGGACCCGGCCAGCGCCATTCACGACCGCGCCACTTTTCGCGCCGGCTGGTGGGTGCTGGGTATCCTGCTGATCGGCTGCTTTGCCCTGGAACCGTTGGGGATTCCCATCAGCGCGATCTCTGCGGTGTGCGCGGTGTTGCTGCTGGTGATCGCCGCCAAAGGCCACAAGATCTCCACGCGCAAAGTGCTCAAGGAAGCGCCCTGGCAGATCGTGATCTTTTCCCTGGGCATGTACCTGGTGGTCTACGGGCTGCGCAACGCCGGGCTGACCACTTACCTGGCGACCTGGCTCGACACCTTCGCCACCTACGGCGTATGGGGCGCGGCGATGGGCACCGGGGTGCTGACGGCATTGTTGTCTTCGGCAATGAACAACCTGCCGACCGTGTTGATCGGTGCGCTGTCCATCGAATCCAGCCATGCCGCGGGCGTGGTCAAGGACGCGATGATCTACGCCAACGTGATCGGCAGCGACCTCGGCCCGAAAATCACCCCTATCGGCAGCCTGGCCACACTGCTGTGGCTGCATATCCTGGCGCGCAAAGGCATCACCATCACCTGGGGTTACTACTTCAAGGTCGGCATCGTCCTGACCTTGCCGGTGTTGCTGATCACTCTCGCCGCCCTCGCCTTGCGTCTTAGCCTCTGAAGGACATACGCCAATGAAAGTCTTGTTCATGTGTACCGCCAACAGCTGCCGGAGCATTTTGTCCGAAGCGATGTTCAACCACCTGGCGCCAGAAGGGTTTGAGGCGGTCAGCTCCGGCAGCTTCCCCAAGGGCCAGGTGCTGCCCCGCAGCCTGAGCACCTTGCAGGCGGCGGGCATCCGCACACAGGGCTTGTACAGCAAGGGCAACGACGCCTTTGAAGGCAGCCCGCCGGATGTGGTGATCACGGTGTGCGACAAGGCCGCCGGTGAAGCCTGCCCAGTGTATTTCGGCCCGGCGCTGAAGGCGCACTGGGGGTTGGCAGACCCTTCGGATGTCGACGGCGACGAGGCGAGCATCCAAGCCGCATTCGACGCCACGCTGCGCACCATCGCCACACGCTGCCGGGCGTTTTTCGCGCTGCCCTTTGCCGACCTCAACCCTGGCGAACTGAAAGCCGAACTCGAGCGCATTGCGCTGTTGCAGGCGGAGTAACCATGAGTACCCTGCCCAATCTGGACGCGTCGTTAATCACCTCCGGCCCGCTCGATTCGAGTCGGCCGCCGCGCATTCTGCTGCTCTACGGTTCAACCCGCGAACGCTCGTTCAGCCGCCTGCTGGTGGAAGAGGCCGCGCGCCTCTTGCAGCACTTCGGCGCACAAACGCGCATTTTCGACCCGAGCGGCTTGCCATTACCCGATGATGCCCCGCGTGAGCATCCGAAGGTGCAGGAGCTGTTGGAACTGATGCAATGGTCGGAAGGCCAGGTCTGGTGTTCCCCTGAACGACACGGTTCGATGTCGGCAGTGTTCAAAGCGCAAATCGACTGGGTGCCGTTGTCCTTGGGCGCGGTCCGCCCGACCCAGGGCAAAACCCTGGCGGTGATGCAAGTGTGCGGCGGTTCCCAGTCCTTCAACACGGTCAACCAACTGCGCGTACTCGGGCGTTGGATGCGTATGTTCACCATCCCCAATCAATCCTCGGTGCCCAAGGCGTTCATGGAGTTCGATGATCAGGACCGCATGAAACCCTCGGCGCTCTATGATCGCGTTGTCGACGTGATGGAGGAACTGGTGAAGTTCACCGTGCTGCTGCGTGATCGTCCGGATTTGGTCGACCGCTACTCGGAGCGCAGGGAAAGCGCCGAAGAACTGTCGCAACGGGTCAATCAACGGTCGATCTGAGCCTGGCTGACGGCGTATGCTCACGTCCATCCCATGACTGAGCCGACCCCATGAGCACCCTGCAACACGCCTGGCTGGGCGACTACGAAATCAACAGCGTCCACTGCTCCGGCCTGACCTTTGCCCGCCACAGCCACGACGAATGCGTGATCGGCGTGAACCTGGTGGGCGAAGAAAACGTGTGGCTGGACCGCCGCGAATTCGTGGCTGGGCCAGGCGCCATCACCTTGTACAACCCCGGGCAGATTCAGGGCGGCGGTGCGGCGGAAGGCGCGCCGTGGCAGTTTGTCAGCCTGTACGTCAGCGCCGAGCAATTGGCCGCCGACCTGGGGTTGGCGCATGTCGAATTCGATCGATCGTTGTGTTTCCAGTCGGATCTGGCGCGGCGCCTGGCGGTTGTGGCAAAAGGCGCATTGAGCGGCGACGTTCTGGTCCGCGAGCTGAACGAAGACGCCCTGGTTGTGCTGCTGGGAGAAGTGGTCCGCCTCAGCGGCGTGCGCTTGCCCGGCAACGCGGCAGCCGGCAAAAGCCTGATCGGCCGCGCCCAGGAATTGCTCGCCGCACAGTTGCATCAATCGCTGCCCCTGGACCACCTCGGCGAGGCGCTGGGGTTGTCCAAGTTCCACCTGCTGCGCACCTTTCAAAAAGAGACCGGGCTCAGCCCTCGCCAGTGGGCCATGCAATTGCGCACGCGCCGCGCCAAAGGCCTGTTGCGCAATGGGATGGCGGCCGGCGAGGTCGCCCATCAGCTCGGTTTTGCCGACCAGAGCCACCTCAACCGGCATTTCCGCGCCGCCTATGGCCTCACGCCTGGCCGCTATCAGAGTGTGGCGAAACGCTGAACAGCACAATCTGGTCCAAGACAACGCGTGCGTGCGCCAGCACACTGCCCGCCATCACTTGATGGAGCATAGGGATGCTGGCGATCTTCTTTTACGCACTGGTATTCGGTTTTGTGTTTTGCCTGTCCCCCGGCGCAGTGCTGGCGGAGACCTTGCGCCGTGGTTTGCAACACGGTTTCACCCCGGCGTTGCTGGTGCAGGTCGGTTCGCTGGTCGGCGATGCGGTGTGGGCCGTGATCGGCCTGACCGGCATCGCGCTGTTGATCCAGCATGACGCCGTGCGCGTGCCGCTGACCCTCCTCTGCGCGCTCTATCTCGCCTGGCTCGGCGTGCGCAGCCTGCTCGACGCCTGGCGTTTGCCCGCAGCCGACAGCGCACCGGCCGGCTCCGGCACGAATGCGCTGGCGGTGGGCGCAGCCATTTCGCTGGCCAACCCGAAGAACATTGTGTACTGGGGGGCATTGGGCAGTGCGTTGTCGGGCATCGTCGGGGCTACGCCCAGCCACACGCAGACGCTGATGTTTTTCGGCGGTTTCATGCTGGCCTCGGTGCTGTCGTGTTTTCTGACGGCCGCACTGGTCAATCTGCTGCGCAAGAACGCCTCGCCGACCTGGCAACGCATCAGTTACGCGGCATGCGGTGTAGTCTTGATCTATCTCGCCGTTCTCGCCGCGCAAGGCATATGAAGTTATATATGCCCGGTAACTTGTGAATATGTTTTATCTGAATAGACTCTGAACACTTGGCATTTTAATTAATCATGCGTTGACATTCCGCAACTGGCTGAGTAGATTGCCCCTGCCCGCAACTGGGGCCTTTTTTAAACCTCACAAAAGAAGCCAATGGACACAGTATCTAGTCGCTGTCCGAGCACCGCGTTGGCGGGCATCGGGCGCCCAACCCAGAAGATGACAGGACTTGCCTCTCCGGTCCGGTAAGCTGCGCTAGAGCTTGTGCTCCACCGTAACTGCCTCGCCGGTCGCCCGTCCGGTCCCGAGGTGTGTTATGACCTTCCAAACCTTTGTTGTAAAAGATGTACGAACGCTGGCCGCGACCCTGCGGGCCAAGCTGTGCCGAGCGCCCGCAGGCGTTTGTGTTGCCCGCCCGGCCTTTGCCGTACCCTCCCCTCGAATGCGCCCGGCCCATCCGCTGGCGCGCTGGCGTGCCTGCCCGACGACTGGCCGACTGCAGCAGCATTGGGCTCACGCCGCCCCTCAAGACCCACAGAGACGTAACGTTTCCAACCTGGCTGAAGCCCGCCTGATGCCCGCTCTTTACCTGGGCACTCGCGCCGCTTGACCGCTTGGAAACAGCAACTTTCTGATCAATACCCTGGAGTTCTTTTATGAACCTTTCCAGTAGTAGCCCGCTGCGCGCGCAGTAACTAACGCGCACTTAGCGGGCCCATTGAAAGTTATTCAACACCTTATTTGAACCGATCGCGAAGTCCGCGGCTCGGCATGCTTTCGCTCGCCTGTCATCAGGTCAGTACCGGGTATGTTTTGTCGAGAACTGGCGACAGGAGTACACACCATGAGCGCCGTAAAAAAACCGCCACAGCCCAACAAAAACCGCACCGACGCCGACGCTCGGCTATCAATGCGGGCCGCCCGCGAAGCCCATAACGGCCTGTCGGCCACCCTGGCCAATGTGCGAGCCACTCTGGATGGCCTGACCGAGTTGGATGCCACTGCACGCCTGCAACAGCAAGGCCATAACGAAGTCGCCCATGACAAGCCGCCTCACGCATTCATCCAGTTCCTGCAGGCGCTCAACAATCCGTTTATCTATGTGCTGCTGACGCTGGGCGCGATCAGCTTCGTCACCGATTACTGGTTGCCGTTGCAGGCCGGTGAAGAAGTCGACCTGACCAAAGTCATCATCATCATGACCATGGTCCTGCTCAGCAGCCTGCTGCGGTTCTGGCAGGAGCACCGTTCGGCCAAATCCGCCGAAACGCTCAAAGCCATGGTCCGCACCACCGCCACCGTACTGCGCCGCGAACAGGTCGGCGCCCAGCCAACCCTGCGCGAAGTGCCGATGCGCGAACTGGTGGCCGGCGATATCGTGCAGCTGTCGGCCGGCGACATGATCCCGGCCGACATCCGCCTGATCGAATCGCGTGACCTGTTCATCAGCCAGGCGGTGCTGACCGGCGAAGCCTTGCCCGTGGAAAAATACGACACGCTGGGGGACGTGACGCAAAAGTCCGCCAGTACCCTTGCCGCCGACCAGGGCAACTTGCTCGACCTGCCGAACATCTGCTTCATGGGCACCAACGTGGTCAGCGGCCGCGCCAAAGCCGTGGTGGTGGCCACCGGACCGCGCACCTACTTCGGCTCGCTGGCCAAGGCGATTGTCGGCTCCCGGGCGCAGACCGCGTTTGATCGCGGCGTGAACAGCGTCAGCTGGCTGCTGATCCGCTTCATGCTGGTGATGGTGCCAATCGTGTTCTTCCTCAACGGCTTCTCCAAGGGTGACTGGGGCGATGCCTTCCTGTTTGCCCTGGCGGTCGCCGTCGGCCTGACCCCGGAAATGCTGCCGATGATTGTCAGCGCCAACCTGGCCAAGGGCGCCACCGCCATGGCCAAGCGCAAAGTGGTGGTCAAGCGCCTCAACGCGATCCAGAACTTCGGTTCGATGGACGTGCTGTGTACCGACAAGACCGGCACCCTGACCCAGGACAAGATCATCCTCGAGCACCACGTCAACGCCTTTGGCCAGCGTGACGACGCGGTGCTGTCGCTGGCCTGGCTCAACAGCTATCACCAAAGCGGCATGAAGAATCTGATGGACCAGGCCGTGGTGCAGTTCTCGGCACAAAACCCCAAGTTCCAGGCGCCGTTTGCCTACAGCAAGGTCGATGAATTGCCGTTCGACTTTGTACGCCGTCGCCTGTCGATTGTGGTCAAGGACGCCGCCGGCGACCATCTGCTGGTGTGCAAGGGTGCCGTGGAAGAGATGCTGAGCATTGCCACCCACGTGATCGAAGCCGGCGCCGCGGTGCCGCTGGATCAGCGGCGTCGCGAGGCGTTGCTGGCGATTGCCAATGACTACAACGAAGACGGCTTTCGCGTGTTGGTGGTGGCCACCCGCAATATCCCGAACGCGTTGGCGCGCCGGCAGTACACCACCGCCGATGAGCGCAACCTGGTGATCCAGGGGTTCCTGACCTTCCTTGATCCACCGAAGGAAACCGCAGGCCCGGCGATTGCGGCGCTGCAACAGATCGGCGTAGCGGTAAAAGTGCTGACCGGCGACAACGCCGTGGTCACCAGCAAGATCTGCCGCCAGGTCGGCCTCGACCCAGGCCAGCCGCTGCTCGGCGTGGACATCGAAGCAATGGACGATGCGACCCTGCTGCGCCGCGTGGAAGAGCGCACGGTGTTTGCCAAGCTGACACCGCTGCAGAAGTCGCGGGTGCTCAAGGCCCTGCAAGCCAACGGCCACACTGTCGGTTTCCTCGGTGACGGTATCAACGATGCGCCGGCGCTGCGCGATGCCGACGTGGGGATCTCGGTGGACAGCGGCACCGACATCGCCAAGGAATCGGCCGACATCATCCTGCTGGAAAAGAGCCTGATGGTGCTGGAAGAAGGCGTGCTCAAGGGCCGCGAAACCTTCGGCAATATCATGAAGTACCTGAACATGACCGCCAGTTCCAACTTCGGCAACGTGTTCTCGGTGCTGGTGGCCAGTGCGTTCATTCCGTTCATGCCGATGCTGGCGATCCACCTGCTGCTGCAGAACCTGATGTACGACATCTCCCAACTGGCCTTGCCGTGGGACAAGATGGACAAGGAATACCTGGCCAAGCCACGCAAGTGGGACGCGAAGAACATCGGCCGCTTCATGCTGTGGATCGGGCCAACCTCGTCGATCTTCGACATCACCACCTTTGCGCTGATGTGGTACGTGTTCGCCGCCAACAGCGTGGAGATGCAGACCCTGTTCCAGTCCGGCTGGTTCATCGAGGGCCTGCTCTCGCAAACCCTGGTGGTGCATATGCTGCGCACCCGCAAGATCCCGTTCTTCCAGAGCACCGCGGCATGGCCGGTGTTGCTGATGACCGGTGTGGTGATCGCCCTGGGGATCTATGTGCCGTTCTCGCCGCTCGGCACCCTGGTGGGCCTGCAACCGCTGCCGCTGGCTTACTTCCCATGGCTGGCAGGCACCTTGCTCAGCTACTGCTGCGTGGCTCAACTGATGAAGACGATCTACATCCGCCGCTTCAAGCAGTGGTACTGATCACTCCCGCCGTTCAGACGGTGGCGGTCGCTCGGCTGCCACCGTGCATTACAAGGATTTCAAGCATGCGCGTGTTGATCTGTGCAGGTCGTCATTACGCCGACACCCAACGTTCCCGCCACGTGCTGGACGCTTACCACCGCCTGCGCCCGGTGCAGGTATTGATCCACGGCGGCAACCAGTTCCTCGGCAGCGAGATCGAGGAGTGGGCGCGGGAAATCGGCATCGACGTGGTGCGTTATCCGCCCAATTGGCAACGCCATGGCAAGCAGGCGGAACGCCAGCGCAACCATTTCATGCTGACCGACAGCCGCCCTGATGTGGTCATCGCCCTGCCCGGTGGCGATGACACGTCAGAGCTGGTCTGTCAGGCCAAAGCCAGCGGCATTTCGGTGCTGACCGTAGAAAGCTGAATTCAAGCGAGGCACAACATGTACAAAAAACACCGCCAACCCTCGGACAGGGTTACCCGCTATCGAGGCGCTCGCCATACCCTCTTGTTGTTACCGCCAGCCAAACGGCGGGCGTTACGGCGCAACCTGATGTTTATCGGGCTCACACTCAGCGTCATCCTGCTCATCAGCCTATTCTCGAAGGCCTTCGCGGCAGGGGGCGCTTATGCAGTCGACGACGGCGCGATCAATGCGCCGGGCGAATGCAACGTCGACGCCTGGTACAGCGCCCACCGACACGACGGCGGCACGCACAATGAGACACTGTCGCCTGCCTGCACCTTCGAGGCCCTGCCCGCCGTGCAATGGGGCGCGGCATTGTCACGGGCCAACCGCGAGACGCAAGTGAGCCCGCAAGTGAAGGCGCAGGTAATGTCACGTCAGGACCTGCGCCTGGAGATAGCCGTGTCCGCCAGCGCCCACGTTGCCCTGGACCGGCGACATGCGTTTGATGGCGCGGACTTCAACGTGCCGTTGACGTGGCAACCGCTGGAGCCCCTGCGACTGAACCTGAACGCCGGCTGGACCCACGCGTATGACGACGGTGAGCAAAACCAGCGTCTCACATGGGGCGCCGGCGCCGAATATCGGGTAGCGCACTCGTTGACGCTGATTGTCGAGCGCTACGGCCAAAAAGGTGCTGAGCAGGCCTGGCAAGCGGGGCCGCGGTTCCACCTTGGGCCGTTGATCGACGTCGACGTGGTGCTTGGGCGCAGCCTGGTCGCTGAACGCGCGCAATGGTTGACCACCGGCGCCACGTTGCGTTTCTAGGCGTCACGCCTTCGCAGGGATGGCGTCCTCTGGCGGAACCCGATGACCGCGGGGTGAGCACGCCTTATGATGGCGCCATCGCGCCGCCCAGACAGAGAGAAAGCCCGTGAACCGTATCGAACAGATCGCCCTGATGGCGACCTACAACCAGTGGATGAACCGTAAAGTCTACGACGCGGCCGCGAAGCTGACGGACGCCGAACTACGGATGGACCGCCGCGCATTTTTCGGCTCGATCCTCGGCACGCTGAACCACCTGACTCTGGGCGACACCGTGTGGCTCAAACGCTTTGCCCAGCACCCCGCCAGCCATGCGGCGCTGGCACCGTTAAGCGCCATTGCCGCCCCCACCGATCTCAAGCAACTGGCCTTCGCCGACCTGCACGAACTGGCCACCCACCGCACCTGGCTGGATCGACTGATCATCGACTGGGCGCAAAGCCTGCGCGAGCCTGACCTCGACCTGCGCCTGCATTACCACAACATGCGCGGGGTCGCGGCAGACAAGCCGTTCTTCGGCCTGCTGGTACATTTTTTCAATCATCAGACCCACCACCGGGGCCAGCTGACAACACTGCTGACCCAGGCCGGACACGATGTGGGCGATACCGACCTGCTCGCGCTGATCGACTGAACTCAGCGGGCGCTGAACTCGGCGTAAGCCTGCAACAAACGCGGAAAATCCTCCGGCCCGGGCAATTGTGCAAAATGCTCGACCGCCGGCGTCGTGGCCCAGGGCAATTTCTCGCTGGTCCAGGTTTCCATGAACGGCGGATAATCCTCGGCATTCTCCAGCATCGTCGCACGCACATTGACGAACTCATCGATGCCATGGGGCCGTGTAAACAGCCAGCTCATGCAATGGGGGCAAAAGTAATGGCGGTCCACGCCATGCATGCCGCCGATCACCGGGCAACCCTGGGTCACGGTGAACGCGCTGGCGGGAATCAGCGCACTGAGGGAGAACGCGCTGGCGGTCATCTTCTGACAACCGGTGCAATGGCAAGCCATGGTGATCACGGGGGGCTGGCTCACACTGAAGCGCACGCGGTTACAACGGCAACTGCCTTCACGTGGCAGGTTTTCGACGCTCATCACTCACTCCTTTTTATGACTGGACTTGAGGCAGAGTAACGTCGAGCCTTGCTGTTGAGAAGGGCCAGGCCCGTAAACCGAACGCTGCGACCAGCGCGGGGTCGTAATTGTAGGTGTCGGGATCAATCGCAGCCCGCCCTCCCCGCGTGCATTGTGGATCTGCAGATGCGCGTACCCCCAAGAAGGAGACGCTTACATGGTCATTCACTTCAAAGTCGCCGGGCACTTAGCCTGCGGCCATCACGGCAGCAGCCTCCCCTCCAGCGCCGAGCTGAACCGCGTCAAATGCCGAACCTGCCGCAACACCGAGGCCTACAAGGAAGCGCGCCGCACCCAGCGCAACGCCGCCCGCCGAGCTTCGCGCGCAGCCAAGACCCACACCTCCAGCGACTGGCGCAGCGCCTGGGCGCAACACTTGACCGACCTGCCAGGGTTGCAGCGCCTGCCACGCGGCTTCAGTGGTCAGCCCTTCGTGTAATCCCAAACAGCAGAAGCCCCGGTTGCGCCGGGGCTTGGTTCTGCTGAATCAATCACTCAGTCATCATTGATTGGACCCCGGCCTGCCACGCGCCTTGCGCACCGACAGCGTGGCCGCATAGGCCAGCGCCTGCTCGCGGGAATCGAAGGACGCCAACCGGTCCTGAGCCGTACACACCCGCCACGGCCCAAAATTGACCTGCACGATGTCATACCCATTCAGATGCAGCTTCTTGAGTGTTGGAGCGCTCATAGTCACCTCGCTTTTCCTGAGATTTCCAAGCGTTGCACGGCCTACCTTACACCTGCATCCAGCGCCGTTGCGGACCGCATGTCGCAGCGGCTTATGCCCAAGGCCGCCACTGCTGAGTCGTCCACTCTGAAGCAGCGTGACGGCGTATTGCCGCACCTGTCATTTATGAGGCGTATTCGCCGGCCCTGGGAATCTTCGGCTTGTGCTCAAAAGCCGATGTAGATCACTGATCTATCGAGCTTTTTCATCCCGGTGTTTGTGCAAGAAAGGCAACCTCCGACCTTGCGCCCTGACGCCCGGATCTATATATTCCCAACCCTGCTGCACCGCGCTGCCGCCCGAATGGCGAAACTGGTAGACGCATGGGACTTAAAATCCCCCGCTCGTAAGGGCGTGCCGGTTCGATTCCGGCTTCGGGCACCATAGATATCAAGGGCTTGCATGATGAACTTCATGCGAGCCCTTATCTTTTTTGTTCCGCAATTTTCAGACCTGGTCCGCAACTCTCCATTCCCCGGCGTCCTGCCGACCGAACACCAACGCCTATTTTGAAACACTCCTCACATACGCCGGGCACGCCCACAGCGCGATCAATCCTTGATCGCCGTCACCGGTGATGGCGAGAATTCGTTGAGCACTCGGTGACGGATGGTCCAGGCCACGGCGATCTGTCCGTCCAGACCTGCACCACGGGCCTCACGCCAAAGGGGGCGCGCCAAGATGTCCCGGTCTGTTCCGGTTGCAGTCAGACTTTTCTCCCTACGAAAATACCCCGCACAACGGCGGAGATTAGAGGTGAACAGCAGCTTGGTTTACGTGGGCGCGCGGTGCAGTACCAAGATGAATATTGGCAATACAGCTATTGCGACAACGAGTTCCCGCACCGTTATTATTTGACAGCCTCTAGATGGGGCACATCGCTATCATCTGCGCCAAATTACGCATAGCAGAAGGAACGCGTTAATCGTGTTGAGACCCGCCAAAACTACCAATCGCCACGGATGGGTTTGGGTCTACAGAAAAATCAGACACCTTGGATTCTCTCGTTTTACTGCTTTTTACAGGGTCAGCCTCTACGTTCTACGAGGAGATACCGGAACTTTCAGGTTCAAGTATGGCTGGCAAAAATTCCGCTTCCGCCGTTAATTACGGATGGCGCCGGGCTTAAAGGTTCACGCCCGACACGTGCCCTCATGCGAACTTAAAATCCCCCGCCCGTAAGGGCGTGACGGTTCGATTCCGGCTTCGGGTACCATGGATATCAAGGGCGTGCATGATGAACTTCATGCAGGCCCTTAATGTTTGCGCTCCGCAATTTTAGGCCTTGCTCCGCAACTCCCCTCTCCCTGCGTCCTGCCGACCAAACACAACCCCCTCATTGACGCATCGACTCGCAACTCCGCTCTCCGGTCGGCGTGCTTGAGCGCATTGATGACCTAGACGCTTGGTCACGCTGGCGAAGGCATAATGCCCCGCCTACCCACCGCTTGCCGTAGCAGAGCGGTACCGGGTTACCAGATGCAGTGGTGTTCTTGAGGCCGCAGGCCTAGGGGCTGAGCATCCAGCGCAATCTTCCACACAGCACATGAACGATGCCCGACACACCGTTATCAATATCCGTATGTCGTTCCCTCGTTGGTTTGGCAAGACTGTAGCCCAAGGTATGCTGCCGGACCAAAAAGCCGTGGCTGATCAGCGCTGATTGATTTCAATCTTCTGTGTGGGATCGGGGCTGTATTTTTGGCGCGTCAACTGCGGATCACCCTTGGCCAGACAGAAGAAGTAAATCTCAGCCTCACCGCAACCGCCGTGTAATGCACATTCACTGGCCTGCATGTGATCAAGCAGGATTTCTCGGCCTTGGGACTCGCAGAATGTGTTCGCCTCTTTGAGCGCCTGCCCCTTCGCGGACGCAGGTCCGCCAAAAGGTACCCGGGTTGAAATCGTGTACGTATCAGGCCCGACCTTCATCGGCCCACTGTCCGCACAGCCCGCGAGAATTAGCGCAGACAAAACCGTCAGCCAAGCTTTCATTGTGGTCCTCCCCAGGAAAGTGTCGACTGTACCCCCCGCCTGGCCAGGCATCCAGCGTGGACGGAATGCCAGTAACCAACAATGCTCTCAGCGTAGTAGCGTTGTGCCTATCTGAAATGCCAAGGAACGGTAATGCCACATCGCCTCGCGAAGTTGAAAGCTGCACTCAATCAGACACCAAACGACTCTTACGAGCAGTTTCAGCTTCTGAGAGATGGTCTCCTAGCGTCCCTGGTGGATTGGCCTGTACAGAAATGGGATGTAGCTGATGAGCATTTACCAACAGACCAATGCGCCTCTCAAAACTCAAGAGACTGGCTCAACGCATTGACAATTGTACTGGGCCAAGAGCTCCCTGCGAACAAGTTAGAAGCGACTCCTGAGCGGCTGAAAAGTATCTTGATGTTGACGCCGATGATTTCAATTTAAAACAAGAAGTCGCCGAGCAGAATGCTCTCAACCCTCACGCGCAAGGCTACGAACGAGATGCTTGCCAGCACCGTCGGGCCCGGCACGCGAAATAGCCACTCCAAGCTCCCAACCCGCCGGCCACCAACATCTGCAGCGGCCATTGATCGAGCGGTTGGAACTGCAGCGCACGGGCCACGCCTAACAGATAGCGCGTGATGAAAATCCCCAGGATTACCAACAGCGGCACCCAGCTCCCACGCACTATCAGTCGAGCCGAACTGTCATCCCACTTCACGAAACCGCCATCCATTATCCGCGAAGCGATCATGCAGACGGCGACAAGCCCCACGAGCCAACACCCAATTGCGGCGATCCAATACCGGGTGTACTGAAAAACTCCCAACAGGGACAACATGAGCATGCCAATGGGCAACAGCAAGGCGAGGCTGAATCGCACCCGTCGTGTGCGTGTTTGCATCAGCCCCAACGCGCAGAGCACAAAAAACAAACCGAAGACCCATCGCGGCGTGTAGCTGAGGATTTCCATCACAGTCAGTTGCGCAACCTTGGCATTGGCAGTCGCGGGCGTTGTCGGTTGTCCGGATAGCGGGATTTCGTCATCAGGCGCAATGAACGCAACGAGCGTGGACAACAAGCGCTCATGCACCGCTTGGCGATCCACACCGGCCTTGTCCACACAGAGCGGAACGTCATTGACCTTGGCGTCATGATGGCAAACGGAGAGAAAAACAAAGTGCCCCTCTCCGCCTTCCAACAACAATGTTTTTACGTAAGGAATCGCGGCCGCATAACGGGCACCCTGACTGTTCCAAAGCAAAAAATCATCGTGGAGAGCCCCCACCACCAGCGCTGGAACTCGCGAGCCCGCCATGGATTGCTCAAGTAATGCTGGCCCTAGGGCGGGGTCCAGCAGAACGATTTTCCTGACCCTGGAGTCGCGATAGTTACCGTTGAACAATGAGATAAATGAACTTGGCGCGCGCTTGATGTCGTGGGCGTAAGAACACGAACGGTCGCCCTCTGCTTGCCCGGTACCGCAATACTGCGCGAACGCCTGAAGGTCAAAGCGTGCTCCCACCAGCAATGCAGCCGTCTGGCCACCGGCGGAGTGGCCAATGACGATGGCATCGTCCCAGGAGACTTGTTTTTGAAAGGGGCTCAGCTTTTTCAGCGCATCTAATACGCGCGACACATCCAGGGCCCGCTCCCACACCATACCGGTCGCTCGGAAGGTCTGTGTCTGCTCCCCGTAGACCCGGGACTCACCGAAATGATTGAGACCTATGACGATATATCCCTTGGCTGCCAAGCCGTCACCGATCCAGGCGTAATCGTCTGACGCGCCCATACTGCCATGCGAAACGACGATGACCTTGTGAGCAACCGCTGACTCATCAAGGCACAGCCCCGACGTTTCTGGGGAACATACGCCTTCGGGATACCAGATAGCCACGCGTATTGGCCGCGCTGCATCTGGTGCGCCAAGATCCATCACGACGTCTCGAACCTGACCGTTGCATACCATCGACAACAGTGACAGTACAGAAACAGCCAGCAGATATAGCCACCGCGTCAGCATATCCATCCTTGATATCAAAAACGCTGTCAGCTCTAACCGGTAAAGCAAGCGCAGGCTTAGTACTCGATTGAGGTGCGTGACATATTTTGCCCATCGTCTCGTTACGAAATGACGATGCAAATCTTACCGTCACCAATCATCGGGGGATGACCGAGGCGCTTTGCTCCCCGCAATTCCCCCTCTCCCCCGGCTTCCTGCCGAATCTACTACCGTGCTGCTTACTCTACGCAGGCACACCGAGGCAAAACTCAGACCCGCGATCCTCCTCACCCCCTAAAAAATCGCCGCTAACCAGTTCGTCCTTGGACTTTGTAGCGCAAGGTTCTGAACTTACCGCCCAATACATCTATTACAAACAAATACCCCACGACAATCACATTATTCTTCCGTGCATTTTTCTTGCGCCTGACCGCTTCGGCTCGAGAGATGAAACCCACCCCGCCGCACCGGCCCACCTGTTCTTTAGTGAAGTTGAGAGTCATCCCTATTTGACTCACAAACTCTGCAGCCAGGTGGAAAACTTAGTTACGCGAAGTATTAGCATTTACATCATTACACTCAGACCTAAATACCGATAAATAGGCACTTTTATAACTCATCGCACCTTGCTTTAATTGAGGTAGACGCCTTACCCTCCAACCCCGATAAAAAGCGCAACCAGTACTAAGTAGTGGCGCGCCTTGCCGCGCGAGACGAGTATCAATTTCAATTAGAGAAATACACATGAATCATCAACAGATCTCTGAACAATCTGAAGACGAGGGATATAGTCAAGTCGCCCGCGCGGCGGCAGCCTCGCGATGCACTTGGATGAGCGTCATCGTCAATATCGCGCTGTCGTGCACACAGATTGTCGTAGGCGTGATGTCAAAATCCCAGGGGCTTGTAGCCGATGGTATTCACTCGCTATCAGACTTGATCGCCGATTTCGTAGTGCTGTTCGCCAGCCACAAAAGCAAGGAGGACGCCGACGAAGGTCACCCCTATGGGCATCTGCGTTTCGAGACCGCCGCATCCATGGTATTGGGCATACTGTTGTTGATCGTGGGCGTGGGCATGATCGGTTCTGCAGTGTTCAAGCTTGAAACCCCTGAATCGATTCCAACGGTACACATTGCGGCCTTATGGGTTGCCATCGCAGCGCTGGTGGCCAAAGAGCTGCTGTTTCGCTTTATGCTGCGGGTGGCCAAAAAAGTTAAGTCTAGTCTGTTGGTTGCCAATGCCTGGCACGCAAGGTCCGACGCCGCCTCCTCCTTGGTTGTCGGCATAGGTATTGTGGGCAATCTGGCGGGCTACCCGATTCTTGATCCGATTGCTGCGCTGGTTGTTGGAGGCATGATCGCCAAGATGGGTTGGAGTTTCACTTGGGATTCATTGCACGACCTGATGGACCGATCGGCTGATGAGCAGGAAGTCGAAACTATCCGCAATACGCTTAAAAATACCCCCGGCATTAAAGGTGTACATGATCTACGCACTCGAAAAATGGGGGACATGATCATCGTCGACGCTCACATCGAAGTGGATGCCTCAATTACCGTTGAGGAAGGTCATGCCATTGCAGTTTGCGCAAGGGAAAATGTGATGCAGATTCATCGTGTTTTGAATCTTATGACGCATGTAGATCCCTGGCACCGCCCCGACCTTGATCATTAACCTGGTGCGACGCCGGCAACACGATCCGCCGACAGGGATAGTGCAAAAGCAACTCGCCAAGCATCACAGACATATCACGAAATTTTCACATAACACTTGAATGCCCAAGTACCGAAACAAACTTAAGTCTGCGAAATACTCTCAATTATTTTTATTCATGAGCGCTTTAACTAGAACGCTTAAATATTGAAATAACATGCCGATAGCATTAACTCAAACCACCGTCACTTAAGGGGATTCACATGGCATCGGCAATCACTGGGTCGACACAGATCGCGCAACCGCAACCCGTAGCAATCAAACCTCAAGTCCGGCCAGCCATGCCGGCGGACAGCGACGGCGATCATGACGGTAGCACTGCAAGCAAAGTCGAACAGCCCAAAGCAACTTCAGGATCGGTAGGTACACGAGTCAACACGACTGCGTAACGGTCAGCTGACCCAGGAGGAGGAACAACCCCCTCTGCGTCTTTGAAGGTTTTCCATTTGGCCCGTGCGCGGGCCTTTTTTGTGAGCCAACGCATGGCTCAACCAATCCGTGAGCCAGGTGTTTATCGATCAACCCGGCCACCTCTGACGGGTGGGTAAAGCCCTGGCGGTTGGCCTGTCTATTTCGGCCGCTGCACGAGCTAGCAGATCATCCGTGCTGGCGACTGAACGGGTTGGCGGCACATCGCCAAAGCCTGGCCATCCGAGATGAAACTTCTGAGCTTTAATGCTGAGACACTCGGTTTTGAGATTCGTACTACCCCCAACCCCATGCTTTCTCACGGCACTAAACAAGCGCAAGTTCGCGTCATCGACAGGAGCAGAACCGAGTGTATTGGCTGGGGTGGCTACCAGGCGCCGGAGTGAATTATTACTTTTTCAACAACAATGCTTTCCAGTCTTTGGGATTTATCAAAATCGCCATAGGCATAAACTAGACCCAGCTTCCAAACAAAGCGACGAAGCGCGAATCCATAGGGTCCAAGCAAACCACCCACCCGCGCCTCGTAGAGCCTTCGGCCATAGCCAATCCGACTGAAGACGTAAATCGTTTGCATCGTTGGGACACTGAAAAAATGAAACTGTTTAAAATGTTGATTGCTGCTTCTTTTGTAATGCTGGGTAGCCAGATGGCGTTTGCCGATGAGCCTGCCGTTGAGCAATACAGCTACAGCTCGCACCTCGACATCGCCAAAGTGGTTCACATGGACTCCATCCCTGACAATGTCTGTGCCGTAGTCCCTGTCCAGATGACCTACCTGGACCACCAAGGTCACGAACACGTCATGCAATACAGTGTCATGGCTAACGGTTGCTCCAACAGCTAACAGAGTCCCGACAAAGCCTGCCTGATGGCAGGCTTGTTAAAACGCCCCACTGGGGCAAGCTGGGGGAAGTTCCCAGCACTATTTCCCGCCCTCTGCATCGGTGATGCAGACTAACCCCGCCCAGTGCGGGGTTTTTTATGCGCCGACAAAACCAAGCCAAGCCCAAGGAGCGCCAACTGCTGAAGCGGCGCTGCTCGATGAAAAGGCCTGGAACACGTCCAGGCCTTTTTCGAGTCGAACAACACTCGATTGCGTTCTATCAGCCAGATTGATCGGGTGTCACGTCATCCCGAGGTTGAGCCTGCTCTAAGTTACGGTCTCCGGTATCCTCCAACGCCATCCGCCTATTCGATACGACGGTATCCAAGTTGTTGACATGGATCGCCTTGTTCCACCTGACTGAACTTACATCGTATTTAGCGGCAAGTGCTTTGACCTGCACCAAACAAACTAACGGCGAAGTCTCTTCACGGCTGCCGCCTTCGGCAATAATTGCAAATTTCCACGCATCAAGATCCATCATCTGTTGGGCTCTGACGCGTCGGACCTTCTTGTGGTCGCTCTTTATATAATGTATCTCGTAATCTGCCTGCATAAGTACCTGGCATTGTCTTTGATTATCACTCTTGCGTTGAATGTGCCGCGACGGAACCCCTCAGCTTTTGAAGTGACAATCAAGCCAGTGGTCCAGCTCAGAGGCGGAATGGCGTTCGCGCGCGGGCACGTGGGCCAGGCTTTCCGCGACTCGGAGTCTATTTTCCGGGCTCGTGTCATAGCCTCTGGTTATTAAGAAGATCTCAATATACTCGGATGGACTAATGATTTTATTGTCGCCCACGAGAACCGCTTTTACATTGGCTTTTTCGTGAAACTGGTTTTTATACGTATATTCCAATTGGCTCACCTTTTTAAGAGGGAATTTATTTCCCTACTTAAAATATGATCCTGTTTTTGCGGATTGACTCCAAAGTCAGCTATTTTATTTTTTAATGGTGAGTGATTTAACAGTCAAAAATGTAACGTTCTTTATATGGCTCTTCAGCGCACAAAAACAGGAGTCCCGCGTGGCGCTGTCGTCGATAGTCGGGGAGTTCGATATACCCAATCAACAACGACCTATTGAGGCACTCTCCAGTATCCGGCACACTCCCGTGACTCTTGGAAAAAGGAATTCACCGATGCCATTCTCATTGGAAGAAAGAACAGCGTTGCTCGCACTCAAGGGGGTAGGCCCCACGGTGATTACCCGGCTTGAACAGATGGGCATTGAATCGCTGGACACACTCAGCCAATCCAACGTGGGGGACATCCTCGCCCAAGCCTCTGCGGCATTGGGCTCGACGTGCTGGAAGAACAGCCCACAAGCGCGCGCTGCCATCACTGCGGCCGTGGCGCTTGCGAGACGCAACCCGCAGCGGTAAACGCGTTCAATCGCCTCCCGCAGGGGTTGCTTGCTGACTACCTGCGCGGTCTAGCGTGGCTTCATCGCAGACAGCACGATTGATTCAACGAGACGCCGAGCAGCGACAAACTTGTGTTCGCTTGGCGTACTCCACTCGTTGTAGAGCACCGGGCCTTTGTCACTCACCCAGACATCGCCATCTTTCAGAATGCGGAACGCCCAGATTTCTGGCCACGCCTCTCTCCCCTGCTCGTCCAGCGTGTGCTTGCGAAGCACCACGCGACCAAAGGTGCCGCTGCCCTCATTGGCATAGAGCAGATTCGCTCTGATCAGGCCGAAATGGCCTTCAAGCTGGAAGTAACCTTCTGGCGGAACGGTAAAGCTCACGCCAAAACGGCTGTGCGTAGATGTGAAGAGTTCAGAAAGACGCGTTCGCAGGCCTTCAGTGTACTTGGCGACTTGCTCGATATCCTGGACGACAGGTCCGATACCGTTCAGCGACTCTTCAGCATATGCATCAAACAACATGGTCGGGTTTCCTTTATGGCTGGATGAGCGTCGTGTCGGGTTGCCCTCAACCCGTGTGCCAACCTGCACCCAACCAGTTTGGCGGCTCGGTGCCGGTCATCACTTGATCTGCGCTAAAGCATCGGCGAACTGCTGACCACCCGCAACGCCAACCCTTCATACGCGTCCAGGGTAATGGTGAACGCCCCTTCGGCCGTCAGATCGCCCTCGACCCGTTCATTGATGATGTCCACCACCGGCCCCGGCGCGATATTGGGCAGGTGCAGGGTTTCGGTGATCGGCGTGCTGCCGAAGTTCAACGCGGTGATTTGTGTGCCTTTACCGGCCGGCAGTTCGTGGACCATGACCAGCAAGCCAGGATGTTCGACGTCCGGCACCAGGATCTGGCGACTGGCCGCGATGTCATAGGCACGGCGCACAGCGAGGATTTTCTGCAACTGGGAGGCGAACGAGTCCGGGTCCTGCAATTGGCGGTTGAGGCTGCCGTACAGGGTTTTCGAACGCGGCATCTGCCCCGCCGAAAGCTCGGCCTGCGGGTTCAGGTCCACCAGGTCATAGGCGCCGCGGTGTATCCAGCGGGTATCACCATCGGCCATCAGGTGCGCGACGTCATCCGCCGCCAACGGTAATGCCCCGACCAGGTCCCAGCCGGACAAGGCGAACACGCCGGGCTGCATGGCGTTGTACATCACCAGGAGCAAATGGATCTGGCGAATCTGCTCGATATCGGCCGGCGTGATCGCCGCAAGGTCACGAATGCCGAGGGCCGCCGTGATGATGCTGGCGGTGGTGCAGGACACGCCATTGGTGACGAACTTGAGGTTGTACGGCGCATGTTCGCCGGCCAGGCGCTCGTACATCTGCTCGCGGATATGCTCGCGCAGGATGTTGCCGGGAAATGTCTGACCCTGGTAGAGGAAACTGTCATGGGCATGCAGGGTCCAGAAATGCACGAGTTCCAGGGTCAGTTCGTCATGGTTTTGCAAGGCATGGATCAGCGAGCCGGGGTCGATGCCGAGGTTGTGCATCTGGCGCAGCATCAGGCGCAGGAACTCGGTGTCGCCCATCAGCAACGCATGCTGATAGGCCGGACGCGTGATGAAGTCGTAGGAGAGATCAGCACCGCCGTGGGACATCGACGCGATGTCGTCCAGCGTCAGGTTCAGTTCCTGGAAGCTGAAACCGCCGGCCTTGCGAATCGCGCCGCCAAGCAATTGATTACCGGTGATCGACAGCGGATGGCTTTCCGACCAGGCCGTGCCGTCGAGCTTGCGCTCCACACCGAGGAAACCGTTGGCGTCCAGGCGCAGGATCTTGGCGCCCATCACATCGATCGCGTGCAGCGCATCGCCAATGATCATCTGCTGCGCGGCGAAGGATGGATCGAGCCAGTTAAGCGACGGTTGGCCCTCCTTGAAGTAATGCAGGTAGACCCAGCGCCGCGGCTTGCCATCGACGCCGATGACCACCGGGGTGGTGCTCCAGTCGGTTTCCTTCACGCCAGGCTCGAAGAAAATCACCCGCTGCAACTGGCCGACGATGTAGTGTTTATCGCGCAGCGCGTCCACCTGCAGCGGGCTGAGGTTCTGGGCATCGCGCCCGTCGGCGACCTCCGGCAGCAACGGCCAGTCTTCCTCGCGGATTTCCACCATGTGGTAGAGCCCCGGGTAGTCCTCGTAGGCCATCTCGGCCAGGCGGAAATCCGCGCCCTTGCCGGTGTGCGAGGGGATCACATCGTCGATGATCACCGCATTGTGAGCCGCCGCCATGCGTGTCAGCGCCTGCAACTGCGCCTCGGTGCCCAACTGCGGGTCGATGTCGAAGCTGATGCGATCGAAATTGCCATCGATGGTCGGCGTGTGTTCCGTCCCGGCCAAGCCGCCGGACTTTTTCAGCGGACCATTGTGAATGCCCTGGATACCGATCTTCGACAAGGCATGCCACAGCGCCTCATCGCCCAGCGCTTCGAGCACCGTGCCGTTTTCACGGGTGACAATCGACGCCGGGTACGCGGTGAACCACACCGACGACAAGGCCGAAGCGTCACGCGGCCGGGTATGTGCATACGGCTGTTGCCACAGGCGCCCTTGCCCCGAATAGAGCTTGGCGCGCTGGCGCGCCGCGTGCAGCATCGACTGTTGCACCAGCCAGTTCACATGATCGTTGTCAGCCGCCGTCATAAGCCCATTACCTGTCGTCGTGAAAAGGTTACTCGTAAGCATAGGAGCGGCGAGCGGGGCTATTCGTTGCATCGCAATGCCGGCGGTTAACCCAACTGGCGGTACTGCCTCGGGGTAAACCCCGTCGACGCCTTGAACTGGCGGCTGAACGCACTGTGGTCGGTGTAACCGCACTGCAGCGCGACGTCGGTGATCGGCAGGTCGCTGTGCAGCAAGCGATGGGCGTGCTCCAGGCGCACTTTCTGGATCATCTGCCGCGGCGTCAGGTGGAACACGCGCTTGCAGTAGCGCTCCAGCTGCGCCACCGAGATCCCGGCGATACGCGTCAGTTCGCCCAAGGTCACGCGCCGATTGAAGTGCGTGCGAATGTGCGCGTCCACGGCGGCCAGGCGTTGGTAGGCGGGGTGGGTTTCGCTGGCCGATTGCAGGTCGACGGAAATGCCGGCCAGGCCGATGATCTGCCCGACGTGGTTGTACAGCGGCCACTTGTGGGTCAGGCACCAGCCCGGTTCGCGGCTGCCGTAGAGATGCAACTCGAGCTGATCCTCCAATACAAACCCCTGCTCCAGCACGCGCCGGTCCTGCTCGGTATAACCCGGCCCCAATTGCGCGGGGAACACCTCGGCGCTGGTTTTGCCGAGCAACGGTTGCAGTTGCTTGAGCCCGCAACGCTGCACCAGGGTGCGGTTGGCGAGCACATAGCGGGCGTCGAGATCCTTGATGAAAATCGCGGCATTGGGGATCACGTCGAGCATCGGCAGCAGTTGCATGACGCCGGCCAATAACTGCTCGATGCTCTGCGGGCGATTCGCCTCGCGCCCTTGGCACAGGGCTGCAAACGCACTCTGCAACATCACTCCGCCCCCCTCTTTGCGCCTCGACGTCCAGCAGATTGCCCCATGCACGGGATGCTGTCGAGCGTAGAAAACTGTGCTGAATTCGTCATCCAGCCCGGCGCAAAACATCAATCGTCGCAGCGCTGACGCGTTCACGATATGGCCACTGCATGCCTATCCCATCGGCCAGGCTCACCCCTGAACGGAGCGTGTCATGAAACGACTGCACGTCATCGACTCTCACACCGGCGGCGAACCCACGCGCCTGGTGATGGACGGATTCCCCGCACTGGCCGGCAACAGCATCGCCGCGCAACTCAACAACCTGCGCATCCACCACGACGCATGGCGCCGCGCCTGCCTGCTGGAACCGCGTGGCAACGATGTGCTGGTGGGCGCCTTGTATTGCGCACCGGTCACACCGGGCGCCACCTGCGGCGTGATCTTCTTCAACAACGCCGGCTACCTCGGCATGTGCGGCCACGGCACAATCGGCCTGGTTGCCTCGCTGCACTATCTGGGGCGCATCGAGCCAGGCGTACACACCGTCGACACGCCCGTCGGGCCGGTGGCGGCCACACTCCATGCAGACGGCGCCGTGACCCTGCGCAACGTGCCCGCCTACCGTTTTCGCCAACGGGTAGCGGTGGAAGTGCCGGGGCATGGCGTGGTCCATGGCGATATCGCCTGGGGCGGCAACTGGTTCTTCCTGGTGTCGGAGCACGGCCAGGCGCTGCAGATGGATAACGTCGACGCCCTGACCGACTACACCTGGGCGATGCTCAAGGCCCTCGAACGCCAAGGCATCTATGGCGAAGACGGCGCACTGATCGACCATATCGAGTTGTTCGCCGATGACGCCCACGCCGACAGCCGCAACTTTGTCATGTGCCCGGGCAAAGCCTACGACCGCTCGCCCTGCGGCACCGGCACCAGCGCCAAGCTCGCCTGCCTGGCCGCCGATGACAAACTCGCGCCGGGTGAAACCTGGGTACAAGCCAGCATCACCGGCAGCCAGTTCGAAGGCCGCTATGAATGGGACGGCGAACGCGTGCGCCCGTACATCACCGGTCGCGCCTACATGACCGCCGACAGCACCCTGCTGATCGATGCGCAGGACCCTTTCGCCTGGGGCATCTGAGCCCTGCATGGTTTGACTGAATATTCCAAGGAGTTAGCCCCATGAGCGACACCATCTTCACCGGCTGCATTCCCGCACTGATGACCCCGTGTACCGCCGCGCGCAAGCCGGATTTCGACGCCCTGGTCGCCAAGGGCCGCGAATTGATCGATATCGGCATGAGCGCCGTGGTCTATTGCGGCTCCATGGGCGATTGGCCGTTGCTCACCGAAGCCCAGCGCCAGGAGGGCGTGGCGCGCCTGGCCGCCGCCGGCGTGCCGACCATCGTCGGCACCGGCGCGGTCAACAGCCGTGAAGCGGTGTCCCACGCGGCGCATGCAGCCAAGGTCGGCGCCCAGGGGTTGATGGTGATTCCCCGCGTGCTGTCCCGTGGCGCTTCGGCCACCGCGCAAAAGGCCCACTTCGGCGCGATCCTCGACGCTGCGCCCCACCTGCCGGCGGTGATCTACAACAGCCCCTACTACGGCTTCGCCACCCGCGCCGAGCTGTTTTTCGAGCTGCGCCGCGAGCACCCGAACCTGATCGGCTTCAAAGAGTTCGGCGGCGCCGCCGACCTGCGCTACGCCGCCGAACACATCACCTCCCAGGACGATAACGTGAGTTTGATGGTCGGCGTCGATACCCAGGTGGTACACGGCTTCGTCAACTGCAACGCCACCGGCGCTATCACCGGCGTCGGCAACGCGCTGCCACTGGAAGTGCTGCAACTGGTGGCGCTGAGCAAGCAAGCCGCCAAGGGCGATGCCAAGGCACGTCGCCAGGCCCTTGAGCTGGAGGCCGCGCTGGCGGTGCTGTCATCGTTCGACGAAGGCTGCGATCTGGTGCTGTATTACAAGCACCTGATGGTGCTCAACGGTGACCATGGCTACGCCCTGCACTTCAACGAAAGCGACCAACTCAGCGCGGCCCAGCGTCGTTATGCCGAAAGCCAGTACGCGCTGTTCCGCCAGTGGTACGCGAACTGGTCGGCGGAACAGAATGTCGCTTGAAACCCCTAGCGCCGACATCGCCGTGGTCGGCGCGGGCATCATCGGCGTCGCCTGTGCCTTGCAGTTGGCACGTCAAGGGCGCCAGGTCGTCGTCATCGACGCGCAGCCCCCCGGCATGGGCGCCTCCTATGGCAACGCCGGCCATCTGGCGAGCGAACAAGTGTTCCCTATCGCCGACCTGTCGATCCTCAAGCGCTTGCCCACGATGCTGATGGACCCCATGGGCCCGCTGCGCCTGGACTGGAAATACCTGCCCCGCGCCCTGCCCTGGTTTGCGCGTTTGCTGCTCAACCTGCGCCCGGCCAGCTACCGGCGCACGGTCGCCGGCATTCGCGCACTGAACGAAGGCAGCCTGGGCGCATGGCAGCGCCTGCTGCAAGGCATCGACCGGCCGGAGCTGCTGCGCGAAGACGGCTCGTTGCTGGTGTTCGAGCGTGCGGATTCGCGAGGGGCCATCGACGCGCTGCAGCAACGCATGGCGCAGCAAGGCGTGCCGGTGGCGTTCTGGTCGGCTGACACCATTCGCAAGGCCGCGCCGCAGTTGAGCGAGCACATCCTGGGCGGGCTGTTCTTTGCGGGCACCGGGCACTTTCTCGACCCCTATCAAGTGGTGTGCGAACTGGTGAACGCCGCCACAGCCAACGGCGTGCAATTTCTCACCCGCCAGGTGCTGAGCGGGCAAGTCGACGCCCGTGGCGTCACGCTGACCACCGATCAAGGCCCATTGGCCGCACGCCAGGTGCTGATCGCCTGCGGAGCCCACTCGGCGAAACTCACCGCCGCCTTGACCGGCAAGCACGTCCCCCTCGACACCGAACGCGGCTACCACCTGATGCTGCCCCACGAACATGAACGCCTGCCCTTCGCCGTCACCTCCCTGGAGCGCAAGTTCATCATGACGCCCATGCGCGGCGGCCTGCGCCTGGCCGGCACCGTGGAATTCGCCGGCCTGGAGCGCCCGGCGAATATGCAACGCGCCTGGCAGCTGCATCGCCTGAGCAAAGGGCTGTTCCGGCAAGACCTCAATGCACAGGACGCGACGCCATGGATGGGCTTCCGGCCCTGCCTGCCGGACTCGCTGCCGATCATCGATCGGGTCGCCGACGGCAAGGTGTTGCTTGCGTTCGGGCATCAGCATCTGGGGTTGACGCAGGCGGCGGTGACTGCGGAGCTCATCGCGCAACTGGCTTCGACGCGGCCGCGGCTGTCGGGTTTGCCGGAGTTGGAGGGGTATCGGTTGGCGCGGTTCTGAAACGTATGATGAGAATCAGCACTCCGTGATCATGACTCGTCACACGAAAAATCCAACAACCTCCACACTACTTGACCAACCTCTTTTCCTTCGACGGCCTGTAGCCGAAATACGAGCTATAACACTTGCTGAAATGACTCGGCGAAACAAACCCGCACGCCACCAGCACCTCCACCTGCGACAACTCAGTGTGTTGCAACAGCCGGCGCGCCTCGGTCACCCGCAGTTCCATGTAATAGCGCTGCGGCGTGGTGCCCAGTTGTTCCTTGAACAGCCGTTCGAGCTGGCGGCGGGAGCGGCCGGCGTAGACGGCGAGCTGGTCGAGCTCCAAGGGTTCTTCGAGGTTGGCGTCCATCAGTTTCACCACCTCGCGTAACGGCGCGCTGACGCAGATGTTTTCCGTCGGTTTGATGCGCCGGTAGCGGGACTCCTCAAAGGCCAGGATATCTTCGATACCTTCGACCAAGGCCTTGTCGTGCAGGCCCTTGATCCAATCCAGCGCCATGTGGAAAGCGCCGGACGGACTCGAGGCGGTCAGGCGGTCGCGGTCGATGACATACGGTTCGCTGGTGACGTGGGCCGCCTTCGACACTTCCGCCAGTGCCGGGCGATGTTCGGGGTGGATGGCGCAGCGGTAGCCCTGCAACAGGCCGGCGCGGCCGAGGAACCAGGCGCCGTTCCACAAGCCGGCCAGGCTGACGCCCTGCTCGGCGGCATTGCGCAGCAGGTGGATGAAGTCGTCGCTGGCCTTGAGTTCGGTGCGAAAGCCGCCGCAGATCACCAACAACTCCAGCGTTTGCAGGGCCGCCACGTCGAGGCGTGCATCCGGGCGGATCACCAGGCCCAGGTCGCTGATGACTTCGCCGTCGCCCCAGCCGAACGTGCGCGATGCGAACAACTCGGGGCGCAACAGGTTGGCGGTGACGAAGGTGTCGAGGGTCTGGGTGAAGGCCGGCAGGGAGAAGTGTTCGAGCAGCAGGAAGCCAACGCGGGTGGCTGACGCCGGCTGGCCGGGTATTTCATTGAGGTAGCGCAGGTTCTTGCCTTTCATGCCACCGCTGAATTGACGTCTTTCCATCGAGGGTCGGCCCTCTCTTATTGTTGAGGCTGTGGGCGCCATCTTAGGGGGAAATGCTGCGGCTGTCTCAGGTGGCGCGCCGTACCCTCAAGACATGGCTCACCTGCTGATCTTGATAAACCCAGCCCTCTCCAACCCCCCGGGCCAAAGCGTTGCGCGCGCATCTGATACGGTTTTTTCTTTACTATCTGCGCCTGTATCGAAATGTCATCGAGGCGGACAATAGGGCCACTCCCGACACCCTTGTCGAGCGCGACAGGAATGTTCCTGCCGCCCCCTTCCCTTCGGAGGCCTTATGACCAAGATGGCAATTTTCCTGTTTGGCTTTTTGGTGCTGACCATTGGCATCGGTCTGCTGGCGACCATCTCGCCCGTTTGACGTCAGCGCAGCCCCGGCGCTTAACGGAAAACAGCCTCGGGTACAGCGACAGCACCAGCAAACTGGCCATCGACACATTGGCTCAAGCCTTTCACAAAGCTTTCACAGGTGAACGCCTAGTGTTGTTTCAGCTCCTAGAGAAACACCTTTTAGCCCGCTCTCCCCATCGCGGGCTTTTCTTTGCCTGTGATTTAAGCCGGGCAAAAAAAAGGCAAGCCACGCCTCATCAAGATGAATAGCGTGGCTTGCCCCAATAAGCCGTTACTTAACGCAGACCGGGACCGCCCGGACCGCCCGGACCGCCATGGCCACCGCCCTGGCCGTGGCCACCACCACCACCACCACCACCACCACCACCACCACCACCACCCGGCGGCATGAATATCCAGCAGCCCGACAGGGACGATAACAACGCGACAATCAGTGCCGCCTTAGTTAGGTTGTTCAACTTCATCACAACACTCTCTAGTCACAAGCTTTAATGCTCGATGGATAAGACCGTTCAAAATGAAGTGCGTCACGCCTATCGTGTAACTTGATGGTATTGAATGTATTGGAAAGGCTACAAATACCTGGTCGCTATAGGCTGATAGCGGTGCGACTCACTGAGGGCGAAGATCGGGAGTCTTGGGCGTTTTGATGTCCCAGACGTTAGCGTCTCGATGAAGCTGTTCCCACGCACGAACTTTTAGACGAGCCCCGTTAAAAACGCGCACATAGTTTTCATATTTTATCTTCGCCGCAGCCTGAGGCGACAATGTCGCAAACACCGGATCCAGGATCTTAGAAACACTCTTATAGTCTTGGGCGGCCATTAATTTTCCGGGGGCAACGGTCATTCCGGCACCTGGAAGAACCTCGAACTTGTTGCGCCCGAAAATAACGGTATCAGAGCCCCAAAGAATCCGGTCCTGATATTTATCTAGAAATGCAGTCCATTCTTCAGTCGATGGCATTGCTGAGCCAGGATGAAGAATCGTTTCCTGTACGATATCCCAAGAAATATCGACCAGCCAATTATTGCAACTATCCAAGACTCGACCAACGATTGCCAAGTGGTCTTTTGTAGGTTTGACGAATCGCCCCAAACCGGTATGAGCCCAAATAGTGACCGTTTTGGGGGCCGTTGAGCACAGCGATTTCAGTTCTGACTCATAATTCCGTTCAGGGTGGAGAGCTTTTACTTCACCGGTGTGTGTAACATCCGAATCATAGACATCGTTGTGAAGCGTCGCCACGAGTCCTATTTCGCCAGCTTCCTGGAGAAGGCTGGAAAGTGATTCTGAAGTCAGGGACATCGTCTCGTCAGCGCTGTGAACGTCCGATGGAATATCTCCTGCGGCAGTGTGGCTGATTGGCTCACCCGCGATTTTCTTGGAGACGACTTCTTTATGAATTGTAAACTCACCGATCCCAACAAATGCCCCGGGGTACGTGAGTATCGCCCGTTTCAGATGCTGAACGGCATAGCGATCCATGGGATTAAATCCCGTGATCATGAGATCTAATCGTTCTTGGTACTCCCGGGGTAGTTCAAGATATTCCTTGGCGTACATGGCATCGGCGAATGCATAGTAATAAAGATCTGACTTCGGCCCAATATAGTAGTTCGGCCCGAACGCATCCCCTCCGGAATTTGCTTGGTACCCCTCAAAACTGTCCCATCGTTGTTGCAGTGGCAGTGGCATCACGACCGAGCGCGTGATACCCGTCGACATGTAGTTGTCTACCAGATTGCGCAGCGTTGTGCCTTGGAAGGCATAGTTGGAAATATGAAAGTGAGAATCCGCGAGTGGCTCAGTAGGTTTGGTGGAATCAGCGCTGCGCTCTGGCGGTGACGAACACCCCGATGCTACTGCCATAAAAGCAACCAAAGCTGTCCGTTTCATTTGAGTTGCAACATCAATCATTTATTCACCCCGTCTAAAAAATCACAACCTTCAACCAAAATTGAAAGCTCGTTATAAGCCGTATCTGTTTTCTTGCCGGTTAACGTCCATTTACAACAGCGAATAATTCAGTCGTCTTGAGCCGAGCCCAGGGCGAACGAGTCGACTCTCATCAACTCACAATTTTTGCGATTGCAATGCCTGCGGCGACGGTCGAGCCCACGGACACCGTTAGGGTGATGCGTCCTGCGCGGTGTGCCGTGACTTGCATTTCCATCTTCATCGCCTCCATGGATGCGAGGGTGTCGCCCACAGCCACGTTGTCGCCGTCGGCGACGTTCCAGGACTGCAGGGTGCCCGAGATCGGGGCTACAACGGCGGCGGCATCCGTCGAAATGGAAGACATATCAGCCCCCTCGCGCTCAGCAGACGGCGCAGTGGAATGTAGCCCGCGCAGCAGTTCAGCCGGCAACCCGAGCGCAATCCTTCGGCCATCGATCTCCACGGCCGTGCGTACCAGCGCGATATCGGACAGCGGTTCAGGCCGTACAGCGGCCGCCAGCGTGTCGGCAAAATCTGTCTCGATCCAGCGCGTATGCACGCTGAAAGCATCGGCTGATGTGAAATCGGCGTGTGCCATCACCGCCCGGTGAAAAGGAAGCACCGATGGCACCCCTTCGATTCGGAACTCCTTCAGCGCCCGGCGCGCGCGGGCTATAGCCTGGGCACGGGTGGCGCCAGTAATGATCAACTTGGCCATCAGCGAATCGAATGTACCTGGGACGGTAGAACCCGACTGCACGCCGGTATCGACGCGCACGCCGGGCCCCGACGGTGCCTCGAACAGATGCACCAACCCCGGCGCGGGTAGAAAGCCGCGCCCCACATCCTCGGCGTTGATGCGAAACTCGAAAGAATGACCGCGCGGCTTCGGCGTCTCGGTGACCGACAGCGGCAAGCCATCGGCGATGCGCAGTTGCTCGACGACGAGGTCGATGCCCGTTGTCTCTTCGGTCACTGGATGCTCGACCTGCAGGCGCGTGTTGACCTCCAGAAACGAGATTGTTCCGGAAGGACTCAACAGAAACTCGACAGTCCCCGCACCGACGTAGCCTGCCTTCGCGCACACATCGCGCGCCGATTGATGGATGCGCTCACGCTGTTCATCACTGAGGAAGGGCGCGGGGGCTTCTTCCACCAGCTTCTGGTTGCGCCGCTGCAACGAGCAATCGCGCGTGCCGAGCACGACGACATGGCCGTGCGTATCGGCGATCACCTGCGCCTCGACATGACGAGGCCGATCGAGGAACTGTTCAACGAAACACTCGCCACGGCCGAAAGCAGTGACCGCTTCACGCACCGCCGACTCGTACAATTCGGCTACTTCGTCGAGCCGCCATGCGACCTTCATGCCGCGGCCGCCACCGCCAAAGGCCGCCTTGATGGCGATCGGCAGGCCGTTCTTCTCGGCAAAGGCCACGACCTCCTGCGCATCGCGCGCGGGCTCCGACGTGCCAGCCACCAACGGCGCACCGACAGCCAGGGCGATCTTGCGCGCCTGCACCTTGTCACCCAGTGCCTCGATGGCTGCCGGCGAAGGGCCGATCCACTTCAGGCCCGCGCCAATCACGGCCCTGGCAAAAGTTGCGCTTTCCGAAAGGAAACCGTATCCGGGGTGTACCGCGTCGGCGCCACAGCGGTCGGCCACGGCGAGCAGCTTTTCGATGTTCAAGTAGGTGTCGGCCGGGCGCTGGCCGTCAAGGCCGTAGGCCTCATCGGCCATGCGAGCGTGCATCGCGTCGATGTCGGCGTCGGCATACACCGCGACGGATTTCACACCATAATCGGCACAGGCGCGCACGATGCGTACAGCGATCTCGCCGCGGTTGGCGATAAGAACTTTCTTCATGGGGTTTCTCGCAGGTCGGAAGAGAGGGCCGCGGTGAACGCGCGTATGGGGTTGAAGCGCACCTGCGCACCGATGGGGATCTGCCCCGCACGGTCGAGGTGGTAAGGGGCGACAGCGCCGATCACTGGGTAGCCACCGGTCAGCGGGTGGTCGGCAAGGAAGAGCACGGGCTGGCCGCTTGGCGGCACCTGAATCGCGCTCAACACGGTGCCTTCACTGGGCAGTTCGGCGATCTGTGCGCGCATCAACGGCGTTTCACCGGCCAGACGCAGGCCGACGCGGTTCGATTGCGGCGTCACAGTCCACAATTGGCTCGCCAACAATGCAATGGCCTGCAGTGTGAACCAGTCGGTGCGCGGCCCCATCACGACATCGAGCACCACGGTCTGCGTCGTCGTCGGGAGATCGGCACGAGGCGTTTCGGGCGCGCCGACGATGGAGCCATGCGTGACCACAGGTACCGGCAAAATGTCACCGGCTTTGATGGGCGGCGGACCGACCTGCGCGAGCGTGTCTGTCGATCGACTTCCGAGCACGGGCGCGATCGCGAAGCCACCGCGCACCGCCAGGTAGCTGCGGATGCCGGCACGCGGGTCGCCAAGCGATAGACTGTCGCCATCAGAAAGTGCGATGGCTTCATGGCCTGGCACACGATATCGAGCGCCGTTCGCACGCGTGAGTTCGATCGGCGCATCGGCACCGGTGAAGGCCACCACCGTGTCTGCGCGGCTCGTGATTTGGAAACCACCGTAGACGATCTCGACGCAGGCCATGTCGCTCGCATTGCCGACCAGACGGTTGGCCGCGCGCAGTGCGCCCTTATCCATCGCCCCTGAGGCGGATACGCCCTGCCCGGCCAGACCCTCGCGCCCGAGATCCTGGAACAGCGCCTGCAGGCCGGTGCTACGGACAACAAGCGCCGGACCATTGTGGAGCGGAACCTCGACGGGGCCAGTCGACGGCGCTGGCAAAGCTGAAACCTGCCGCCCTGAAACATCGACGAAACGTACCTTGAAGCCCGGTTGCAGCAGCGCGGGCACGTCACGGCTTAGGTCCCACATCGGCGTGGCAGTCACGCCGATGATCTGCCACCCCCCCGGACTGGCCTGCGGATAGACGCCGCTGAAAGCGCCGGCCAACCCCACGGCGCCCGCGGGGATGCGCGTGCGTGGCGTAGTGCGACGCGGCACGTTGAGGCTTGGGTGGCCGCCGCTCAGATAGGCGAACCCAGGTGCGAAGCCAGTGAAGGCAACGGTGTAGTCGCAGCCGGTATGGCGGCGAATCACCTCTTCGCGCGAGAGATCAAGCATCTGCGCGACCTCGTCAAGATCCTCTCCTTCGTAGGAGACCGGAATCTCCACGCGAGTGGTCGCACGCTCGATCTGCGCCGTGAGGTCCCGGCGGCTGATGCGCGTGACGAGTTCATCATGCGTCACCGTGTTAGGCCGGAAGTGAACCATGACCGTGCGCGCGGCCGGTACGAGTTCGACGATGCCATCGATGGGCTCGGCCTGTAGTGATGCAAGCAGCGCCAGCGTCTGCGACAAGTCATCCAGCTCGACCAACAGGGCGTCGAGATTAGCGGGCAGAAATCGCATCACGGTACGACTCCCATGTCGACGAAAGGAGCGACCTTGACGCCCGAACGCTCAAGCAGCGCACGCACTTGCCGCGCCATCTCCACCGCGCCGGGGCTGTCACCATGCACGCAGACCGAATCGGCCTTAAGGCGCACGATGCTGCCGTCAATGGCCGTGACCACACCCTCGGTCGCCAGGCGAAGCATGCGCTCGGCAACATCCTGCGCATCGTGCAGCACGGAGCCCTTCTCGCGACGGGAGACCAGCGAACCGTCCGGCATGTAGGCGCGATCGGCAAAGGCTTCGGCCACAGTGCTCAGCCCGCTTGCCTGCGCCCAGCCGAGTAGCGGCGAGCCGGCCAAACCGACCAGCACCAGCGACGGGTCGATTGCGCGGATGGCGGCAATCACGTCGTGTGCCTGGCGCTTATCGTGCGCGATGGTGTTGTAGAGCGCTCCGTGTGGCTTGACGTATCGTACCGACGTGCCGGCCACTGCAGCCAACCCCTTCAGCGCGCCGATCTGGTAGATCACGTCAGCCTGCAGGTCGGCGCTTGCCACGTCCATTTGGCGGCGGCCGAAACCGACGAGGTCGGGATAGGCGACGTGCGCGCCTACTGCCACGCCGCGCTCCGCCGCTTGACGTAGCGTCCGCAGGATGCCGGCGGCGTCGCCAGCGTGGAAGCCGCAGGCCACATTGGCACTGCTCACGATGCTGAGCATCGCGTGGTCGTCACCCATGCGCCAGGCGCCCAGGCTTTCACCCAAGTCACTATTGAGGTCTATCTTCATGTTGTTTTCTTTTCTTTAGCGAAACATCAGGAAATACAGGATGAAAACATTGCAAGTCAGCAAGGCCAGCGCCGTGGGCACCTGCGCGCGGATCACCGCGTTTTTGTCGGGCAGTTCGAGTAGGGCCGCCGGTACGATATTAAAGTTGGCGGCCATCGGCGTAAGCAAGGTGCCGCAATAACCCGAGAGCATGCCGATGGCTGCCATAAGGGCCGGGTTACCGTCGTACATGCCGACCAGGACTGGCACCCCGACGCCCCCTGTCATCACGGGGAAGGCGGCGAAACCGTTGCCCATGATGATGGTGAAAAGCGCCATGCCAACCACGTACACCATCACCGCGAAGAAACGTACATCCATGTTGATGTAGCTGGTGGTGATATGCGCCACGGCCTTGCCCACACCGGCGTCGGAGAATACGAGGCCCAGCATGCCGAGCATCTGCGGCAGTACCAGCGCCCAACCGAGCGCATCGGTCAGCCGACGCGATTCGCGGATGCCTTGCATCGGCGTTTCGTTCGTCATCTTGCAGACCAACGCAAGCGCGACCATACAGCCCAGCCCTAGGCTTACCATCGTGGTGTTCTTCGGGTCGAGCAGCGGTATGCCGCCAACCACGAGGTACTTCGCCGACAGCGTGCCGATCATGGTCACGACCGGGATCGCCAGGGCGGGGATGAAAAGCTTGTTGCCCAGCAGATTGGCGCTGGCCGAGTACTCCGCCGCCGAGCGGGCCACGTGACGGCCAATGCCGACACCGCCGAAGGCTGCAATCAGCGCCATCACCACAACACCGACGCCGACCCAGACCGGCGGCAACTGGTCGCCGAGCAAGAAGACGAGCGAATAAAGGCCCCAGAAAAAGGCACTGGAATAGCGCTTTGAGTGCTGGCGATCCATGAGCGTCATCACCGCGGTGATGGCGAGGATGGCACCGACGAGGTAGTACAGGTGCGTGATCGTGAGCGTCATGGTCGGGACTCCTTGCCTTCGACTGTGACGGTTGCCGCCGCGGCCGCGGCGCCGCCGGCCATCTCGCGCATCAACCAAGTGTCAAGCCGGCGCAGGCGCCAAGCATGGATGGTGAATGCGCAAACAGCTGTCGGAATCCCCCAGAGCGCGACGCGGATCGGCTCGACTTCGATGCCCGCCTCACGCAAGAACGTGGTCATCAGCACGATCGCGCCGAAAGCCACGAAGATATCTTCGCCGAAGAACAGGCCGACGTTATCGGTCGCTGCGGCATACGCTCGCAGCTTGTGGCGAACCTTCTCCGGCAGTGCCCCAAAACGGGCTTCGGCAGCACCTTCTGCCATTGGCGCGAGCAGCGGTCGCACCATTTGTGGATGGCCGCCCAGGCTGGTAAGACCGATGGCTGCGGTCATCTGGCGTGCGCCAAGGTAGACAATCAGCAAGCGGCCCGCAGTCGCGGACTTGATGCTGCTGATCCATCGCTGGGCGTGCTGGCGCAAACCATAACGCTCGAGCAAGCCAATCACCGCCAGCGGTAGCAGGATGATCAACGGCAGGTTACGTGTCTTGATGAAGCCTGTGCCGATGGCGGCAAGAATCCTATCGACCGGAAAGTGCGCCGCGAAGGCGGTGACGACGGCCGTGACAATCACGACCAACATGGGATTAAAGCGCAGGACGAAGCCCACGATGATGACGACGACCCCCAGCAAGGGCCACAAGTTGATGTCAGTGGGCACCGGCGTTTCTCCAAGTTGTTTGAGTTATTTTCTTAGATCACTCAACTATCTTCATCCGATTGAATGATCATTTCAACAGAATTGTTCAACAATCCAACACGGATAATAAAAAGCAATATGCATGCCAAAATATGAATTCGTTTCAGCCCTACAGGAAAAAGCGACACTGCGAGTAGGGCAAAACCTGCTAGAATCCAATCGCCCCTGCCACTCAGAAGTCCGCTCGATGCCCCTTCCCGCCTCCCCTTCATTCGTAGCCCAGACGCTAAACGAGCGGATCGCCGAACAGTTGCGTCAGCAAGTCACCCAAGGCGAATTCACACCTGGGCAACGGCTGTCCGAGCAGGTGCTCAGCGAAAACCTCGGCATCTCGCGAAACACCCTGCGCGAAGTATTCCGGACGCTGGCCAAAGACGGCCTGTTACGACACGAGCCCAACCGTGGGGTATTCGTGGTGGTTCCCAGCATCGCGGCCGTCATCGACATCTACCGCGTGCGACGCCTCATCGAATGCCAGGCGTTGGCAGAGGCTTACCCGCGCCACCCGGCGAAGAAGAACATGCGCGCAGCGGCAGAACAGGCCCAGCGAGCGCGGGACGCGGGGGACTGGCTGGCAGTGGGCACAGCTAACATGGACTTCCATACGGCCGTCGTTGAACTTGCGGACAGTGAACGCTTGAACGCCATGTTCCGGCGCATACTTGCAGAGCTACGGCTGACTTTTGGGCTGTTGCAGGACGCCGAGTTCTTGCATGAGCCCTACGTCGATATGAACTTTCAGATTCTTGAACTCGTTGAACGCAACGAGATGGCCAAAGCTCGCGACGCAATGCTTGAATACCTCATTCATTCCGAACGCATTGTTTTGGCCGTCTATGCGAGGCGCCCTTCCCAGGAAGGGTGAAAGCTCCGACGTCCACGCAACATCTGCCCTACACAGCCGGTCGACTGGTCGATACAGTTAACCAAGCGGGGCTCCTTCAGAAATTTTTGCCGCCCTAGCGCATGAGCGAAGAACTGCCAGACATAGAGCCCCTGTGGCAGGATGACCTGGTTGCCTTCACCATCGGCTGCTCGTTTTCCTTCGAACAAGCGCTCCTGGATGCCGGCACTGCCCTCAACAACAACGAATGGATGCAATGGACAAACAATGAACACAGCTCAACGGTCGATTCAGCAGTACATAAACGCCAAGGACAGTAACCGCCCGCATCTGCTGCGCCAGGCTTTTATGCCGGATGCACAACTGGAGATGGTGGTACACACGGGGTCTATCTCGTTTCCACCCCACGTTGAAGGCCTCGAGTCCATCGGCGACGTGCTGGTCAGTCGCTTCGGTCAGACATTCGAAAACGTCTATACCTTTTGTCTGGGACACCCACCGGAGCCGGATAGCAAAACGTTCCAATGCCAATGGCTGGTCGCTATGTCCGATAAAAACTCCGGCGAGGTCCGAGTCGGTTGTGGTCAATATGGATGGCAGTTCAATCCCGAGTCGGGACTTGTCGAGCGGCTCACTATCACCATCGAGCATATGAAAACCCTGCCACCTACCGATCTTCACACCATCATGGAGTGGGTATCCCGCCTGGACTATCCATGGTGCCGCCCAGAAGCATTAGCGAGCAACGCTCCAGACATAGGCACCCTTGAAGAGGTGATCCAGTATGTAATCCGGTTAAAACGGTGAAGTTGCGGAACACATCTGAAGCGTTGCGGAAGGGATCGTAAATCGCAGGTATAAAAAACCCCGTAGACGGTAATCTACGGGGGTTTTAAGAGTGGAGGCCGAGACAGGAATCGAACCATTCGACCCTAGCCCATTAAAGACGGCAAGATTTCTAGCTACAACTAAGAATGAACTCGCCCCCCATAACCGGGAGCCATTTCTAGCAGCAACGCGGCTCGCGATGAAACGGCAACAGCCCCTAGCGCAGCGCATGCTCACAATTAGCGCGCCCTAGCTCACCCCCATACAAAATACCTGTACAGAAATAGCGCTACGCATTTTTACAGCGCTCGCAGGATTCTATCGGCCCAAAGATGGCCTTGGGCTGTATCGCCGCCGAGCAGTAGTCAGCACTACTGCCAGACCTCTATTTATCGCGCCTGCCAGAAACCGGAGGCTACTGACCGTTCATCGGGATCGAGTGATGTCATGATGACATCACGCCAATATAATTGTACAAACATGAACGATTGTACAAGCTTCAACCAGCCAGGAAATAACGCCGCTACTCGTTGCCGTCGAACAAAAGAATACCTGCGCAGGATGCGGACCAAGGGCGAATACATACCCTTACAGGTGCCCCTAAATTGCTCCTCCCATTACGCAGGTACATCATGCCATCGCGCACTCCGCAGCTCTCTACACGGACCAGTCTCTATGCCGGCTATGCCAGCCTGCTCGCGTTTATGTTACTGATCGCCGCCATCTCGCTGTACGCCCTGGCTAACAGCAATAAGGACTTTTTTCTCTACGTTAATGGCGTTGATGCACGCATCCGCCTGGCCAACACACTGAACGACGCCGCCGCCCAGCGCGCGATTGCCCTGCGCAACATCGCCTTGAACAGCAATGTCACCGCGAGAGGACAGCAGCGGGGTGCGATTGCCGTCAACGAACAAATGGTGGCCACCAGCCTCGCTGCGCTACGCCAGGCAATTGACAACCATGATGATGTGTCGCCCAAAGCACGTGAACTGTTCTCAACCATCGAGCAGGTCGAGAGCCGCTACAAACCGGTAGCGCACACCATTGCCGAACACCTGTTCAAGGGTGAAAACGACGAGGCCCTGCGCATGGTCAGCGAGCAGTGCACACCATTACTGGCCGAGCTGACCCAGGCAATTGGCGAATTCCTGCGCTACACCAACCAGAAGGCAGACCTGCAGGTCAGCGAAAATGACGCAAACTATCTGTCACAACGCAACCTGCTGCTCGCCATTACTGCGCTGGCCGTCTTACTAGCAGCGGTACTGGGCTACGTCATCAGCCGCAACCTGCTGCGCGCGCTGGGTGCCGAACCGAGTGAACTCAACCAGCTCGCCCAACGGGTTGCCCAGGGCGATTTGCGCGCTAGCGAGCGCACGATTGAGCCACCACAAGCCAGCATAATGGCCGCCCTGCTGAGCATGCAGGAGAACCTGCGGGACATGACCAAGGGCATAAACCTGTCCTCACAGACCGTGGCCGAATCCAGCCAGGAGCTTAGCCAATCGAGCCTGAGAAACGCCGAAAGCGTGGCCACGGCACAGTGCGAGGTCGAGCAGATCGTCACCGCCGTTCACCAAATGGCCGCCACCGTGCAGGATGTCGCGCGCAATGCCGAATCCGCCGCCAGTGCCGCCAGCGAGGCCGATAGCGCGGCCCTGTACAGCCAGCAGAAGGCCAAAGATGCCGTCAACATGATCGGCGAGCTGGCCGAGACAATCGAACAGTCCAACATGGCCATGGGCCGGCTGAAGAATGAAACCGGCAATATCGGCGGCGTGCTTGAAGTGATCAAGTCGGTGGCAGACCAGACCAACCTGCTGGCCCTCAATGCAGCCATCGAAGCTGCCCGTGCTGGCGAAGCCGGACGCGGCTTCGCGGTGGTAGCCGACGAGGTACGCAGCCTGGCACAGCGTACCCAGAAGGCCACCTCAGAGATTGAGGGGCTGATTGCCAGTCTGCAGAAAATTGCCGACGAGACCTCGCAGCATATGCAACGCTGCAAGCGCTCCAGTGCGCAGTCGGTGTCCGGCGTTTCCGAGGCCGGTGACGCGGTAAGCACGATCGTAACCATGATCGAGCGGATCAACGGCATGAACCACCAAATCGCCGCTGCCGCCGAGCAGCAGAGTACCGTTGCCGAGCAGATCAGCCGTGGCATCGTGACCGTCAGCGAAAGCGCCGAGCAATCCGCTGCAGCCTTCCGCAGCGCTCAGCAGGAAAGCGAAGGATTGGCACGCACCAGCGTGACATTGCGAGAGAACATCTCGCGCTTTCAGCTCTAGGGTCTGTTGCCGTTTCATCGCGAGCCGCGTTGCTGCGAGAAATGGCCCCCGGTTAGGCGCAGGACGCAGGTACCCACCAATTTAAATCAGACACTCTTTCATTCACCTTCATCTTTGCCTGACTCTTAACAATACAAATTCACTCACCCCTCAAAAGCGTAGGTACAGCCGATAGACAAAAAACTATTCCCATCTCCCAGATACCGAGTTCAGTCATCGCAATTAAATCAAAACCCCAAGGGCTATAAAAATGCTCAAAAAATGTACATGGCTTTTAAAAAAAAAAGAAAGATCAATCATAAGCAGCACACTTTCGATGAACTTAACAATAATGGAATTCAAAATACTCACAGTATTCTCACAAAATTTTAGACAGCCTATGAGTCACTACTCGATTGCTGAGCGCATTGAAAAAAACCCCAACACATATAAAGGCATCGGCATGTGCATAAGCCGACTGAACAAAAAATTTAAAAAACTAACTCGTGGAGACCGGTTATTTATATCCATAAGAAACGAAGGATTTTATCTAAAACAAATCGTAATACCATTTGAAGAAATATTTCATATTTAGCCCAAAACTTTTCGAGCACACAAAAGGCAGTACAAAACCGAAACAGTTCGCCCCACAACATATCCCAACTAGGCATGCAACAACTAAACTAGTCAACCATACAACTCCATCCACCCTGTCAAACAAAGACACGTATATTGGTGGCCACATGCATGAGTTACATCTAATTTTAGCAGCACTATCGAAAACCCACCAAAACCAAGAGAGGATTATTACCTCACTTGAATACCTAACTCATTGGCTGATACAGCTTCCCGACAAAGAAGCAGACCTTACGGCCTTTAGAATACAATCCACGCTTTGCGAACTTGATAAGAGTCTAGTCCCGCTAATTGAGTCAGCACTAAAGTTGAGAAAGATCGAGCAGAAGAAACTCGACAAAATAAAACCTTCCTAACCGTCCATATTAAAAAGTCATGGCATGGACGCCTAAATAAACCCGCACGAATGTATCGCATAACCTTTGGAGGCATAATCGGCAAATATCAGGGTGCCTGGGTTGATGGGGGCGGCCCCTTGAGCGGCCTCGGTTTTCTCGGCCAACCCAATATCGGCAATATCTCTTCGTGTGCCATTGGTGAACGTAAAACCGGCGGTGGAATCGATTAACCCCCCTCCCACCTGACGGCCGTCATGCGTCGATATCAGATCAATGGATGCGATACCCAGAGAAGTCAATGTTTTCAATTCTTCAGGCGTGGAAATGCCATTCTGATCCGCGTCGACCCATACTTTGACACCGTCAAAGTAATTGCCGCCGGTGAAAGGGTTGATCAACGCGGTATCCCGAGAAAAAACCGTACTCCCGGCAGCGGCGAGCGTCGCGAGCGCTGAAAAGCCATTTTTCCCAACCGACGCCTTGCTTCCCGGTACCGCGAAGGACTCACCAAACCACTCGGTAGCATTGTCGATAGCCCCATTGCCGTTGGTGTCAAACACCAGGATGCCATTGTCCGCCCCGACCCAGCCCACCGCGCTTTTTGCCCCATCGGCGTTATGATCGAACACTGCGTTACTTTGTGACGGTGGCAGCAGTTTGATGCCACTCCCCGTCAGGTCTAGCACCAGCGGCAGGTGGTATCGACCAGAACCCGACACCTCCAATGGTAGGATGGTGACGATGCCAACGTTGTAAGTGCTCCAGCCCTGTTGAGCGATATTGATTACTTGCTGGATGGCCGCCTGCAAGCCGTTCGACAACCTCAGTGCAAAAGGAATACTGGCGCCCAACGCAGTGGGTGACCAGCGATCAGAATAGGGCTCCTGGGCCAGGCGATGCTGCAGAGCCTTCAAGGACAGGGCATTTTCTGCAGCGGCGATCGCACCCTCGGCGGACGTATTCAGGAGCGTGCCGGTCTGTGCCTGCTGGGATGCTACGGTCTGGGACAAGACCAACGCGCCAGTTTGGGTAGACGTCTGGCTGATAAACGCAGCCAGATCGGGCGAAGGGCCCGTGAAGGTTTGACCGTTCTGTTTCCAGGTAGTGTTTACCGGCAGCCCATCGAAACCGTAAGTCTGTTCTACCGCTAATCCACCCTCGGCGTTTTTCCACGCGACGACCACACCTTGAGCCGTCAAGCGATAGGCCGCCGACAAGTCGCCATAGCTGTGTGATACGGAAACATTTTGTTTACCGACCGAAATGATCGAGTCCTTGGGTACTTCCATCAACGAAATACCTGCGACGCTGACTTGAACGCTATCTTTCGTATAAAGCAGCGTGGCCTCACCGACAGAAGATGATGAAAGGGGAACCGTCAAGATCATGTCGCCATTTGGCTCTATCTCTATTTTACGGATATTGTCGAGCGTAGTCTTCGCGTCGGGTAGAGCAGGATCCTTCGTACTGTTCAGCAATTGGGTAACAACATTGTAATACCCAGTTGGAGAGTCGACCTTGTTAATCCAGCTTTGAGCAAGTTCTTTATTCGCCCCAGAGCCGGCCACGGTCGCGAGCGACATAAGCTGGACAGTATTAATAGCCAATAGTAGCTCTTTTTTAATGTCACCAGCAGAATCAAGAACATTTTGCCAATAGCTTTCCCTAGTATTTTCTGTGATATTCGAAAGTACAGAATTCAATGCCCATGCGTCCTTCGACAGGCCATTATCTTCAAATACTTTTGTATGAAAACCCCATGCTTCTTGGTGCGTGACATCAGAAGAAATGGGACTGCCTCCGTTTGTCTCAAGCTTACTATCTAAAGCAGAAAGGTAACCACGGGCCATCTGATTTAAAATGCGTGCCACATCAGCATCAGATACAGGCGCACCTATATTTGAGGCATCACGGCACCTTAAATTTTACTGTTTGATATTTGAGAGAACGAAGGCGTTCATGGCATCTACAACCGCTGGCCAGTCCTTAAGTTTACTCGGAGCAAGTTCAACTTTCGCAAGTGCACCTATTTTTTCAATGACAAAATAGCCTGTGCATTCATAAAATTCCTTTTCAGTTTTATATCGTCGACAGGAAAATACTACGGGCACTTTCTCCGCACTGCGCTTCCAATAGTAGCCATTTACTTCGCCGGGCAAATATTTATTATCTTTCTCCTGAAGAAACAACCCCAACTCCTTCTGATAATTATCCGCACTTTCCACTTTAGATGCAGAGGCCTCCAGCATATTATTTATCAGATAATCAAGATCTCCATGCCTGGCAGCAATCTGTTCAAGCGTCAACACCACACCTTGAAATTTTCCGTAGGGGGTCGTCGTATACTCACTCGTTCTCACAGGTAGAAGATATGGCCAAGACAGCGCCATTGATACCGAAGAAAAATTAGCATCACAGCCTTTCTTATTTTCGGTAAAGCCTTTTTCCCATGAGCTTTTCCCTTCATATTCAGCCCAGAATAGGACGTAACTACTCGGTACTTCTATCACAGTGCCCAAAATTTTCCCGCATACCCAACCCGGACGGTTTCCCGAAGACACATTTGGCGCCGCCTCGGTTCTTTTTTGAACTTCAGATAGATAAGTGACTAATGCAACTGCCAACAGTCCCAACAGACCCAGCAACAAGATAGCTGCCACGCCCCTTAAGGCCTGCCAGAAAAAAAAGAAAATTCTGACCATATTTCGGCGCAAAAAAACACGATTTACGCGCATAAAATTTCTTCCAATCCGACCATCCAAATCATGATCAATTACCCCTCGAACGTGAGGGCCTTGAACCTATGACGGTTTGAACCGCTCCAGACCGAACCCCATCCATGAAAATAGTCTGCCTAACGCTCTCTCAAACTCTCCTGAACATGCTGCTGCGAAGGGCTCAGGAAGTAATCCAGCATCCGACGCTGATCCGTCTTAACCTCCGCCGTCACCGACATACCCGGCGATAGCGCAACGCGTTGGCCCTTGATATTCAAATGATCTTCTTTCAATCGAATCCGGCTGCTGTAGACGGGCCCACGCTTCTCATCATCTATGGCATCGCTGGACAGCCCGATCGCTTCCCCTTCGACCGCCCCATAGCGGGTAAAGGTGAAAGTTTCCACTTTGACCGTCAGTGTAGTGGTCAACTGATCCCGGACACGACGTTAAGTCTTTTTTCGGACTGAGCTGGTGGTAGCCCGTTGTTGAACTGGTGTGGCCGAATCCAGTTGTAGCGATGCATCAAATAATGACTGATATCTCGCTGCGCTTCTTGGGCCGTCATGTAGCCAACGGTCGGTATCCACTCAGTTTTTAGACTCCGGAAAACACGCTCCATCGGCGAGTTATCGTAGCAATTACCTCGACGACTCATGCTCTGACGTATGCGATATCGCCAGAGCCGTTGGCGAAACTGTCGGCTGCCGTATTGCGAGCCCTGATCCGAGTGAAACAGCAGGCCCTGGGGCTTACCGTGTTGTTCATAGGCCATATCCAGCGCCTTGATCACCAGATCCGTATCCGGTTTGCTCGACAATGCCCAGCCCACCACTCGGCGCGCGAAGAGATCCATGACCACAGCCAGGTAATGCCATTTCCCTTGTGCCCAGATGTAAGTGATGTCGCCACACCACACCTGATTGGGCGCAGGAACATCGAACTCTCGATTCAAAATATTCGGAATATCTGGTCGCTCCACCGTCGCTTTTTTATAAGCATGCGAGCCCGGTTGCTTACTGATCAATCCCAGCTCCCGCATCAGGCCACGTACCTTGAACCGGCCAATCTGCTCGCCATCTTCCTGCATCATCGACACGATGCTGCGGCTGCCGGCAGCGCTTCGACTTTGCGTGAACAATTCGTTGACGCGACTGCGTAATCGAATCCGCTCAACATCTGGAGCGCGGCGTCGCAGGCAATGGTCGTAGTAGCAGGAGCGCGGTACTTCAAAGGCTTCGCACAGCAACTCAACTGACTCGCGCGCACTTAGCTGATCAATTAGCGCATGCGCTCGTGTTCTTCCGACATCAAGAGCGCGGTAGCCTTTTTTAAAATGGATTTCTCCCGCTCAAGACGGGCAATCCGGGCTTCCAGCTCCTGAATTTTCTGCTGCTCGGGCGTCAGGGCTTTGCTCTGTGGAGTTACACCGTTGCGCTCCTGTTGAAGCTGGTTGACCCAGCGACGCAATGCAGACTCGACCACTCCGAGCGAGCGATAGGCTTCGATATGGCTATAGCCTTGATCGAGCACGAGGCCTGCGGCCTCGCGTTTGAATTCAGCGGAAAAGGTACGGCGTTGTTTGGTCATCAGGCACCTCTATCTGGCGAGCATTCTCGCCTAAATGGGTGTCCGGTTTCATTAGACCACTACAGAGATGCGTTCAGATTTTAGTGTGTCGGCTGCTTATGGCTTGCAGCTGCTTACTCCGTTGAATGCTCGTTACTAGCTTTCCAGAGTGATAAGCGCCTTTGCCGAAGGTTTTCTCTAGCAAGTTCGAATATTTTTCTACGAACAGTAGCAACTAATAATTGATTCGAAGGATCAAACTTTTGGAAATAGTCTGTAAGGCCAAAGTTCATAATGCATACTCTGCCCGCCGAACCAGATAGTGCTGAAGGGATGGATTTACAATAAGGGTCGTAGATATTGATCGATACGTTAGGCGCTTCCAGCCATTGCTGAAGAACCTCATTGACATGGTGATCTCCAAAGCCGTAACCGATAACATCAAGCTCAGTAATTGCTTCCATCCTATTCTTAAACTCTTCGAAGAAAGCAATTGGAGCTATTTGGTCAAAATCTCCTTTAAACTTATGCGCCCCGGACAGCAATGATCGCCTTAGGAATTGAATCTCGCCATCCTTATCAGTAACGTCTAGCTCCCCAACGGTCCTGATTTTCAACCGCTGACTTAATTCAAGACTGTGGTCCTCTATCCGTCGAATTTCTTGGACGTGGCCGCCAATAGGCGCTTCCGCAGGTGGCACACATTTGAGATAAAGGTTTTTGTCCTCAACCGCAAACATATCAAGAGATCCGTGAAGCTTTATTAGATTTACACCTACACCTGCTGTGTCAAAAAAATTTAGAACCCCGTTGTTAATCTGCTCTTTCGTCAGTGATTTGAATTTTGCGATGTTGGAGTAGCGCTCAACTGCTTGATCAAAAAAGCCATCTCTACACTGAATCTCGTGAAACTTACAGATCTCCTCGAAATTAATATCGTGATTCAATGAGAAAACATGAAGGCAAGGATGCTTGGCAAGCAGCCCCTTTATGCCTGAATAGTCTTTTGCTTTTTCAGCAAGCAACTTGGTTGTGAGCACCTGATCTTCGAGTAGGAGAATTTGCACGCAATCAATAAATTGGAGTGCGGTAGTGCGTGCAATCTCCGAACTAGGGCCTCGATCAAGCTGGAGAGCTTCCAGCTTACCAATCATTTGTTCGTAATGAAGGTCTGGATCAGAAAGAATGGCCTCAAAACTAGTGCGAAAATGCGGATCTTTTTGAAAGTCGAAGAGCTTTGAATTCAGCCTTTTTAGGACGTTCGCTCTGAGCCCATTTGTAAACTCCCATACAAGCGGCATACCGCATTCATAGGAGGCGCCTGCACCCAAAAAAAGAGCTTTCATGTAGTCCCTCTACCCAATCATGTTTCGACTGTGCCTATTGTAGGCCTTGAAGGGTGAATGGCCCGCTTTTCTGTAGATAGTTTTGAGTGCCTGCTTCTGGCCGATTCTGTTGAAAAAGTCGGCTCTCTCGGATTGCCCGGAAGCTGAGCGGTGAAGGAGCCTGTTTTTCGCGCGGCTACGTGAAATCTGTGTCCGAATGCCTGTGCGGCCATTTAAGATTTCAATCTCATGCGCTTACTTTTCTGCCCTGAGAACCGCGTCCGACTTTTTCAACAGAATCGGCCGTTAGTAGACGCTCAGGCTCCTTAGTCTCGAGCACAATCCCACGTCCAATCGGGGAGAGGCATACCGATAACGGCGTCTTAAATTTCCCGAAAAAAGGTAGGGATGCGGAAGCGATCCGAAAAATTGCGGAAGCGATGAACAAACCGCAGACAATAAAAAACCCCGTAGACGTTAATCTACGGGGTTCTTAAGAGTGGAGGCCGAGGTCGGAATCGAACCGGCGTAGGCGGATTTGCAATCCACAAATAATGTCTTTACGAACAATAACTTACCGTCAGATGCATTCCGCACGAACGATCTCAAAGTAGCTTTAATGACTAGATTTCTCAAGGGGTTAAAAATCCGTTGCGGAATGGTTTTCCATCCTGATATTGAATCAATCCGCTCATTGAAGCTACTTTTAGTAGCTTGTTCCAGCGCAGCGTGGATCCAAAAATACACGACTGTATTTATATACAGCATCCTTGACGAAGGACTTCCCTTTTGACAATCATGCAGGGAGTCCTGCGAAGGACTCGGACTGCCTGCCTTTCTGGTGTAGCACGACAATTCCCAGTCATGCAGTTAACCAAACAACTCAGGAAAGCATAAATATGTTTACATTTGAGTTACTTACTCCCGGCAGTGAAGTTGTAATCGCCGACAATGAAACGTCACGCGAGCTAACTAGTCAAATTGGTTACTTAAAAAAACACTTCTTCGATGCAAATACGGCGCTGAATTTAGTTTATGAGCGCCGAGCCTACGAGTCATCTAAATTTGACAAAGATACTTGGGAAATAGAAAGACAGAGGAGGTCTGAATTATTTTCGGAGGTTCTACAAGAGTTTGGAAACCTCCAGGAGTTCACACGCCTCGGCGACAATGACATATATGATGATATTCAACTAGAAGCAACAATAAGATTTTCAAGGGAAAATACAGACAAAGGAGTTTTGCCTGAAAAACTGGAACGCAACAAGCTCAAGATTTTTGCGCATGCTTACCTACAAGCTTTGGATAGCGTTGGGAAATTCTTAAAAGCAATTACAGAAAATGCGAGCGCCCCTCCCGAGGTAGGTGTTTTGCGTCAGCAGTTTCTGGATTTATTCCCTGACTTACAGGGCGTTCGCGATACGATTCAACACCTAGAAGACAGAACCCGCGGACTGGGCAGACCATACAAGGGAAAAAAGCCACCCTTGGATTATCAAGACCCTAAAAAATATGTACATGCGCCTGGCGCAAAAGTGCTCATGTTTGACTGTTTTATGGGTAACCTTTTCGGCTGCACTAAAGCTGACGGTCATTATGGTGAAGTAGATATTTCGCCAGAATCGATGCATGAGTTGCAGAAAATAATACAGGACATAATTTATGCGTTCGAATGGAAGGGAATGAAACAATTTGAGCCATAACTAACTAAATTTGCCCACTCATTCTCGGGGTGCTAAAGCTCGCCGGATTAGGCCCAGACCTGAAAATCAGTCCCCCAGCGAGACGCAGAAAGCCCGCCGATGCGCAAAGGAATCAGCGACCTCAACGCATCAGTCAGCCCAAGCTAACGGGAGGATGACGAATTGAAACGACTTGCGCTGGGTTTGAAATAGAAGGCTTTGCACCTACGCGCGCCAGCAAAATTTGCTGACAAGCCAAGATTTGAGCTGTTCCGACACGTTTTCCTTTCTGCTCACAGGTATATTTGACTGCTGCCACCCTTATTGATATAGCATGCTAGAATTCTAAAAACCTCTATGTAGTGAAATAAAATGGCAAAAGAACAATACAAGAATACTTGCATGTTTTGCAGACATAAAAACCCTTCAAAAGAACATATGTTTCCTCAGTGGCTGAGAAGCCATATCACTGAAAAATCACACAACAAATCCTTCAGCCGGACACTAACAATCAGAAAAGAGGAGGCTCATATTTCGACTCAAAGCTTTCCGAGAAGTTCAAAAAACCCCATACTAAGCCTACAAACGAAAAAGGTCTGTATCACATGCAACAATGGATGGATGAGCGAAATCGAGAATAAGATTATCCCTATCTATGAAAAGCTAAAACAGCAAGACCCTATTACCATATCAAAAGAAGAAACCCATACATTAAGTTTATGGGCCACAATGCTTGCCATGAAGTGGGACATACTTGAAAGTAACACCTCCGGCTACACTGAATCCGACACAAATTATTTATATGCTTACAAGTCCCCTCCCCCCAACGTAAGAGTATGGCTAGGGCACTGCGCCCAAAGCGGCGTGGTGGCTTGGCACAGAACATACTTACATCTAACCCGATACATTGCCGAGCAAATTAAACCCAACATTCGATCTACAACTTTTATGATCGGCCATATCACAATCCACATTCTAAGCCATGAAGACTCAAGCATAAATCGAATAACAAAATCAAACTCAAAAAATAGCCGAGTTATAAAAATCTGGCCATCAGAGACCGCAGTTGTTTTTAATAAACAAAAAATAGAGCTCAGCACAGAAGAAACCACAAAATCGATGACTATTTTCTGTGGAATGCAACACGACTCAAATTATGTTTATAAACTTATTCCATTGTTACCATAGCCCGTCGTCACTATTTTTGTAGCTCTTTCACATAAGTTTGACAAGCCCGTAGAGCGATTAGTCCTTGGTCACCGGTGTCACTGATGGCGATAATTCGTTGAGCATGCGCCGGGTCAAGTTGGGCTCGACGGGCTGCATGAACCACGCCGACGGTGCCGGTGGCGGAAGGCACGTTACAGCCACTGGCTGAATCCGTGGCGTCAAGAAGGACTGACAGCCGCACATCAGCAGTGGCAAGCTGATCGCGCAGGCGAGCCTGATTACGTTGGGCATCGGATAACTCTCGGGAGTGTTCTTGGTCTTGGCCGGCGAGTTGCCGCTCCAGGGTAAGTCGCCGGCCGGTGTCGTCGCGTGCTTGCTTGGCGGCCACGGCGCTTATCATCCCCAGGTCCGTCTGGAACTGGCCGGCCTGCGTTGCCAGCTTTCCGCCGTAGCGCCAGTCTTGCACCTTCCAGATACTGGCGGCGCTAATTGCCATCGCCAGCAGGATTGCCGCCAGAATCTGTCCTGGTGTCATCACGGTACGTCCTTGAAAAAAACGTGATGTCCGAGGCGCAGCGTCTGCTTGGCCTTAGCTGCCCACGCCGGAGCCTTCGGCATTGTGGTCGCGTAGTAATGCGTAGCACCGCCGGTAGGGTCAGCAACTGTGCCGGCGATCACCTGGTCAGCCGCGCGCTGGGCCTGGGCAAATTGCGGGGCCGGAATCGCTTTGGCGCCGCTGAGGTACGCGTAGTTCGGATCGTTCTGGTTCCAGCAGCTGAACTGCCAAGGCTTCAGGCACACGCCCGCGTAGCCCTCCCCCCACCATGAGTTCGCCTTGCCATCGAATACGCGGTTGCGAATGGTCCAGGCCACTGCGATCTGCCCGGCCAGTCCTTCGCCGCGGGCCTCACCCCACAGCGTACGCGCCAGGGTGTCCCGCTCTTTTTCTGTCACGGTCATACTTTTCTCCAAGCAAAAAAATAGCCGCTCTGTGGCGGCATTTGGGGTTTCAGATCTATCAGGCGGGGATTTCTGGCCACTCGATGCTTTGCGGAAAACCGTCCTGTTGATCGATCCGATTGAGCGACACCCGGTATTGCTTCCACTTTTTCAATAAGGCCACTTCTGCCTCGCTCGCCTCCCCCAAATCTACTGCGTCTGCCAATGGCGCTATTCGTATCGCGGCAACGGTCAGCAGCTGGTCACGCTGCGCCAAAACCATCTGGACAAGCTCCTCCGTAGTGGGCTCCGGAATCGGTTCCGGCCCGGGCGGGATCGGGGCGGCTACTCGAAATCCACCCTCAACAATTACTTCCATCCCGCTCGTTAACCCGTTTAAACCCTCCAGGTATTGTTCTTCCGTGATCTCTATGGATCCCGAAAACGAATCCTGCGCGATTCTGTTAAACGCAGCAAATGGCATTATTTAATCCTCAAGTAATAAGTAACGCCTACCGACTTTGCTCGGGTTTCTATGTCCGTGCGTGCAACCCTGGAGGCATCAAACTGAACAGCCCCACGATTATTGCCTCCGTTGAACACAGCGGCGCTACCCTCGTTTGTGAAGGTGAAAGAACCCGTCGCCCCGCCTACTGATGCCACTGACAATCCGCCCGTGATATTTTGCAGTGCGTCCTGAAGCAGAATCCCAGGCGTGGCCGAACCCCTGAGTACACGCTGCTCCGTATTGATCAGGCTTACAGTTTTTCCATTGACTGGACTGCCCGCCAAATTAATTACCGCAGTTGCCACGACAAGCGGCGCCACCCCTGCTACTGCCTCACTAATCAACACACCGGAATTATAACTATCGCCGGCGGTAAGAGTGATATAACGATAAGCCTTATTCCGTGGCGGCGTTGAACTTGGTGCAATGTTGTCAAATAAAGGAATCGGCACACCAATTGGTTGCAACGCCCAAGGGTCCTGCCCTGTTAAACCTAACGCCGTAACCGGCTTGTCATTATCGGAACCAGCCGCTACCTCAGCCACTGTAGCTGGTATCAATCCGTACCCTGACAAGTTAGTAGCTTTGTCGGCTTTACCCGAAAGCGCTAGCGTTACTGTTGTAGCGTAAGTATTGATCGCGATCCATGTGAAGGCGCAGTTAGCGATCTGAGTATTATTCGATCCGGCAGCGCCTGTAGGAGCTGTAGGCACGCCAGTAAATACAGGACCGGCCAAGTTAGCTTTTGAAGACGGGTCAAAATTAGCTGAGTGCCAAATGGTGCGCCACTCTCCAAATCCCGCAGGGGTTTTCCTGCGAAAAGATACTGCGTCAGTAGCCAAGCTGTACGCGAGAGTAAACGCATAATCAGATAAAAGGTGATTAATAGCACCAGACCCTGAGAAACCGGGCGGGGCATTAGCAGTACTCCCATTCCCAAGAAAGTACAAAGCAGTTTTGTTTAAATTGCTATAGTCGCTGGAAACAGCATTCGAGGGAGTGCCATTGGTTATTCCAGCTCCCTCTAAAGTAGTTGGTTTTTCTTTAATGTCCCCCCACGTGACGCCACCAGCAACAATTTTACTTATTGCGAGAGCCAACTGATTGGTTTTTGTCTCGTCGGGGATGATTCCACCTGCCGACAACACACTTAATATTTCGAGAGTAACCGAGTTTCCCCACACCGATGGGATAAGCGATCCTGGTTGACCCGTCGCGGTATTTTCATCTACAAATCGCCCGTTGACTAAACCAATATTGGGCACGCTTTTAGGAAAGTCCATCAGTCATCAACCCCATAATCAATAAATTCCAATGTGTGCCCCGGGGAGCTACGACGAATAACGCATTCAAGCGCGCCACTAGGATTCGCCCCAAACCGCTCCCCCCAAAAACTGGCACCAAATCGTCGCCCCAGACGTCGCCTCGGGCCCGAGTTAAGCGTCCACATGAACTGTGCTGCCCAGGTACCGAAGTGCGCCGCCCCGAATCGTGAGCGCCCGAATCGAGGGGCTCGCCGTTCGGTGATACCTGCGGACGGATAGCCTTGTCGAATGGCAATATCGATGAAGTAAGCGCGGCTCTGCCCCCCGACCGCTACCAAGCGTTGACGCACCGCCAGCCGGCGATCTTCAAACGCCGGACTGTCACCCATACATGGGTCAGGCAACCCCATGACGCGCTCCCACTCAGGCACGAGTTCATTTACGCCCAACGGGTCCATCTCGTTGATCAAGTCAAATGCCCGAACGTCAATTCGAGCAAGCTCTTGGGATACTCCCAACAGGATCTTTTCTAACTCGGGAACCAACTCCGGGTCCCATGCTGGACCGGCCGGCAAAAGAGTCCGTAGCTGTGTTTGATATTGCGTGGCGTCTCTTAAGCCAACCATGTGACCCCCCCAAATGTCAGGAGCTGATTTGCAGCAGCCGGGACATCGGCTACCGGAGCTAAGAGCTTGTGGTCAGTCTCGCCCGTAGAGCTGCTAATAGCCTCGGCGATATGGGTCAGCAACAAAGCATCCCCTAGTCCAGCTTCACGACTGTGGAGGTCGATCAGTTGCGCCTGAACAGCGGCGCGGACAGGGCCGGTATCCGGCGTCAGGCGGATACGGTATGTCACCGGTGCCGACACGGGAGCAATCACATACAGCTCAGCCGTGACAGGACGCAAGGGCTCGATGTATTCCCGCACTTCGGTCAGCTGGGCCGCATCAGGAATCGGATCAGCATCACCGTCACGCATGAAAAATACCGCAACAGTGCCGGGTCCCATGTAGTTTCGGCGGCACCAGGCCCGAGTTACTCCGGCACACTCCAAAGCCCAGGTCTCGTAGTCGTCCTTAGAACCACCGTGAGGAACCACACGGTAGGAGCGCACCACCCGTGCTCTCAGTGACTCAAGGCTTTCCAGGGCAATGCCGCCGATCAATCCGGGCGGTAGCACCGTGAACGTAATAGCGACTCCCTCAATAGGCTGGACAGGGGTCAGTACCAATCCAGGATCGGCATTCCCCATTACCCCGGCGTCTACGGCTTCAATGGAGACACTATTTGTACCGGCCACTGTCGTCTTGCCCGTAGTGACTTTGTAGGTCCGGCCATCACCGGCCTGTAGCACAGCGTCGACATCCACGACGGCGAGTGCGGCCGCAGTGAAACTAACCTGACCTGACGCCGGCTGAGCCGCCTTGCGAGGCTGGTTTAGCCTCAGGCTGGCGATCCGCTCCAATGTCTCTTCATCAGCAGTGTCGGGCAGGATTTGCTCTACGATCCAATCCAGGTATCCATACAAACCATACGCAGCACCACTTAACGCCCTGGCAAGCACCTGGGCATCCGAGCGGCGAAGCGCGTCACCAGCCAGGTCGCTCTGCGTGCGGCTGACCAGCACGGGAAGTGACGGAGTTTCAAACGGCATAGATCACCTGCCACAGTTGGCTTGAGTTGATTTTCAGGCGGGCGCCCGTAAAAACGGTAAGGATCACTTGCAGGTTCAGGCGGTAGCTGTCGGCGCGCTCGCTGACCACCTCGACCTCCAGCACCTGGTTGTCATCGAGCAACCATTGCAGTGCTTCGCGTGCGTAGAACTCGGCGTCACGCTGGGTATCCGCCGTGAGTTTCACGCGGCGCAACAGCCACAGCCTGGAGCCGATCCGGTCATCGGCAATGGTGGGGTAGCTGTCACCCCACCAGCCAAAACGCTCATCGTCGTCCACCGGGTCATCCGTGGCAGCACGCCGCCATGTGAACAAGCTGATCACCACAGCGCGTATCAGTGAGGTTTCAAGGCTTGGCTCGATGGTCATCCGCCACCCCCTACCGGCGGCCCGGACTGATCATTGCCGCGCGAAACACCGCCGTGTGGGTGATTGATCTGGCTAATACCCCCCGCGACTTGATCGCCATCCGATTTGATTTGGCCGGTCTGATTGATCACCGGTGTATCGATGTTCACCGCCGTACTGGCCTTGATGTTCAGGGTCTCGGTTTCGATATCGATGATGCGGCCCCGCTTGAAGTGCACCTTGTCGCCTTCGTCCGTGTAGATGGCCACCTCGCCCGGTTTCAATTCCTGAATCCGGTACCGGCGATCAGCGACCACCAGCAGCACGCCGTGGGATCGATCACCACCAACGAAGGCAGCAATGCCCTCGGCCCCGGCCAACGGGTTGCTGGTAAAGCCGTAGGGTTCGAAGTGCTCAAGGCTATCCTTGACCTCTCCGGCGGTGAGGCGCATCTGCAAGGCTTGGAGCTTCCTGGCCGAATCCACCAGGACGACGGTACCGCGCACCAGCATTCGGTTGAGTAGGCTCATTCGGTGGGTTTCCAATCAGCGGGCAGCAGGTATTCGAAGTTGTCGGCCTTGCCGCCCTTCTTGAGTTTTCTGTTCTTGTGCGGGTCATGGGGTTCAGGTTCAAACCCATCCGGCGGGCCCACCACCATGGTGGTGATCGTGCCTTCGGGTCCCAGGGAATAAGTGACCTCGGCAATCAGCATGTCGCGGTCAAAGCCGATCACTGGATCGACGACGCGCACCAGCATGTTGTGACGCCACAGCGCGCCGTTCGACTGCCTCCAGCCCTGCACCTTGTAGGTGGTACTCAAGGCTTTGCCCATGCGCTGACCGCGCTCCCAGTTGGCTCTGCTCTGGGCCAGCGTGGTCGTCATCTGGCCGCTTTCGTGGATGATCAACACGCGCTTACGTGTGGTCCGATCATCGCTGACCGAGGCAGACACCTCTGCCGTCTTTTCGCCGAAGTCGTCATCGGTGCCACTGCGCTGCCCAAGTACCTGGTATTCCGAGAACACAGTGGAAAAGTCCAACTGCGTGTTGCCTGCCAGCACATTCTTGCCGAGCTGGAGTGCGTCCATCGCCCTACCCTCACTTCCCGGTTTAGCGAGTACCACCATCCCCTTGGCGTCATCGGTGGAGAACACACGGAACAGAGTCAGCAACCGATCAATGGACTCAAAAGCCGTTTCCCCGGGCTCGATCGTATGGTCTGACAGCTTGCCCGTTTCCGGAATCTCGCTGCGCACGGCCAGCCCATAGGGCGCTGCCAGAGCTTTTACGATGCTGAGCACACCTTGATTTTTCCATTGCCCCGGCTTGTTCACCGCCGCGCAGTCCACCAGGTCGGCGGTCAACGAGCGGCCGGCGATCGACAAAGTGATTTGCTTATCGTCGTAGCTGATCGGCGTGGAGAACACCCAACCGGTGAGGATCAAATCCCCACCGATTCGCACTTGGCACTTGGCACCCTGGCGGATGGGTATCGAAACGGTTTGCCCAGGCCAGCGCCAGGTGATGCTCAGGTTGAAGTCACGGGCCTGGCGCTCCAGCCCCGCCGAGATCTCCACCGATTTCCAGCCGCCATAATCCAGGCCGTCAACGGTCAGGCTGACGGCGTTTGCGGTATCGAGCATGGGTTACTCCTGAGCGATTTTCAGCGGTACCGCTGGCACGAAGCCCGGGTGTTGAATGCGGTTGCGCTGCACCACCTCGCCGGCCCGTGTGGCATCACCAAATCGACGGTAGGCCAAGACCAGCGCCGGCAGGGTTTCAGCGGGCGTGATGTTCACCAGGCGCACGCCTGAGGCCGCTACAGCGGTCAGGTGTTTGATCAACGCCTGACGCAGCGTATTGAGCGCCTGGTAATGCTCCGGATCGGCCTTCAGGGACGCCTCCCAGATGGCCTCGCTCAGCGCATCGCGTAGCTCGATCACATCGTCAGCCACTGGAACCTCCGGGCGCTCGACTGGCTGCACCGCCTGGTGATCAATCGACGGCGTGGATTCCACCGACACCGGCTGCGTAGCCACCGGCATCTCGCTGATGATCAGCGCCACCTGTACCAGCAGCGAATCCTGCACCAGGTTCGCCACCGCCTGCGCCGCTGCGGTGGTATCAGCTCCACTGGCCTGCGGAATGGTGTTGATACTGGTCACCGCCTCGACGTGCTGTGACGCCACCGCGACCGAGCTGCGGTAGCTGGGCGCCGTCACCGTGCCGGCTGCATTGCCGGCCTGCTCGGTGGAGCTGCTGGTGCGGTTCACCCCGGTACGGAACAAGCCCGAGGTAGAGAAGTCGCTGAAGTAGCTGGAAAACAACGCACTGAGCGCCGAAGGCGAATTCACCAGCGACTGGATAAAACCGCTGAGGTTGGTGAAAATCCCCAGGAACGGTGCGAACTGCCGCTGAATGATCGTGTACACATTCGACAAACCGTTGCGCAAGCCGATCAGGTTGATCCTGGCCTTATCCACTACTGCCATCGCGGCCTTGTAACGGCGAAGCGCCGAGCCCAGCAGGCTTTCCGATGACTTGACCACCTGTTGCTGGGTGTTCGCAGTGCCGGTGGGAAACTTGCGGGGTTTGCTGGGGTAGAAAGTCAGCTCAAGGCGAGCCATGCCCCCCTCAGTACGGCTATGGGTCAGGTCGCACTCGCCGACATCGACCAACATCCGGCCGAGCCAGGGGTGCACCAGCTCGCCCGGGCCTTCTTTCTCAAGCGCTTCCAGCAGCTTATCCCGCCGCTCAAAACAGTCGTCGCCAATGACGTAGGCGCTCACCTTGTGCACCTGGGATTGCTTGCCCAGGGACTCAAAGAACGGCTCATCCCGCTGGGGGTATTCGTGCAACTGGCCTTTGCGGCCAACCGGTACCGCTGCCTGCTCGATCAGGAATTTGATTCCCCTGAACGACGCAGGCAGCAGGTCATCGCGCCAGGTCTTTGTCACTGCGATCCTCCAGAGCCCACGGTGCGATATCCCACGCTGGGCTTGACGCTCAGGCCGGGCTGATTGGTTTTCGGTGGATCCACCCGTAACCCGGGTGGGGCGTCGGTGAACCGGATGTTCATTTCACCGTTCAACTGCGTGCGGTTGTTCTGGGCGGCTTGCTGCGGCACGCTCCCTGGTGCTGCCAATTGCCCCGGCCGGGCCAGCAGCGAGACCGGCGACCCGGACGTGAGTACGCTGCCAGGTGTGGACCGATCAGGGCGGCGCAGCAACTTCGAAACATCCGCACCGCCCTGGGTGACGTTGCGCAGCGTCTGCTGATTGCGAACTATCTCTGCAGCATTCACCTGCAGGAACTCACCAGTGCCACCGCCCTCTCCCGCATTGCGTAACCGCTGCGCCTCGGCAAAATTATTAGCCTTAGCCGTGGCGGTTTTAATTAGACCGTCACCGCCCTCGCCACCACCGAAGAACTTCATCATCGGCTCAATGATCGGTCGCAGTTTTTCCCAGAGGCTCTGGAACCAAGCGCTGATCGGCTCCCAGTTTTTGACGATGTAGCCAAGGGGTGACCAATCGAACATGGTTTTAAGAAAGTCCATCACCGGCGTCGACAAAGCAACCACCACGCCCCACAACGCCTTGAAGAACTCCGTCAGCGGCCCCCAGTTGGCGACAATAAGTCCAATCGGCGTATACGAAGCGAAGGTTTTGAACACCTCCCACGCGGCCAGCGTAGGACCTCGGATCTTGTCCCACATCGCGTTGAAGTATGGCGCAATGGCGGACCAGTTCGACACGATCAGCCCCGCCGCCAGGGCAATGCCGGTGGCGGCAAGTCCTATGGGGTTGGCTTTCATGGCGAACGACAACAGTTTGGTCGCCACGATGGTCGAGACGATCCCAAGCCGTAGCGCGGTAAACGCAATGCCCGCAGCGGCGACACCACGGACGACATCGGGATTGGCCTCTATCAACTTCGAAAACTGAACCACCAATGGCCGCACGACATCGACTACGCCGTTGAGTGCAGGCAGAAGAGCATTGCCAATCGCCTTTGAGACGTTACTAGTGGCGTTGCGAAGAAGCCCGAGATTGTTCTCTGTTGTTGCAGCGCGGGAGGCATACTCCTTTTGCATAGATCCTGCGTACAGAGTCGAATCCCCCACTTTGTTCAAGTTACCCTTGAGCAAATCAAGATTTGTGAGCAGCGACGCAATCGAGGTTACCGACTCAGAACCGAACAACTGAGTCAACAAGCCAACACGTGAAGCAGCATCGACCTTGCCGATACGTTCAAGGATATTCAGGATCGTGCCCTGCGCATCCGTCTGCATCGACTTCGCGACCTGCTTGGAATCAAGGCGAATGGACTTGAACGCCTGCGATTGAGCCTTGGTCGCGGACGCCCCCTTGGTCATCGACAACATGAAATTCTTGATGCCAGTAGCCGCAACTTCCTGTTCGACCCCCACCCCTGCCATCGTTGCACCCAGCGCCGCGATCTGACCTGATGCGAGACCGGCAATCTCACCGAGAGGGCCGATCCGGGTCACGATGTCAGAGATTTTCTTGGTGTTCGCCGGCCCAGTGTTGCCCAGGTAGTTGATCCGATCAGCGAGATCAGTCACTTCGCCCTGGGTCATCTTGAATGATGTCCGCCACGTTGCCATCATGTCGCCGCTTTGGTCGGCGGTCTGATCAAAGGCAATGCCCATCTTGACCGCTGCCTCCGCGAACCCAAGCAGTTCGTTTTGTGCAAAACCTGCCTGGCCACCGGCTGCGACAATCTTGGCGATATCGCCGGCAGCCATTGGCAGTACTTCCGACATACGGGATATGTCATCACCCATTTGCTTGAATTGCTCAGGGGTTTTGAAGTCGACAACCTTGTTGACGTTCGCCATCTCGGATTCAAAGGCAACAGCTGATTTGATCCCGACAGCAAACGGCGCAGCCATCGCCCCGCCGGTCACTAGATCCTTTATTCCAATTTTTCCGAGGCCGGTTTTTTCAAGGTTTTTCCTGAACGAGCCCACGTTCTTCTGAATGCCAGCTAACTTTGGCGACAACTTGTCGACGCCAGTGATTAACGCCTTGAGCTGAAATTTGTCCGCCATTATTGTTCCTGCCGGTATGCATTTATTCGCAGCGCCTGGTCCTGCGACTCGATGATGAGGTCCAGCGATCTGGACATCATCTGTTCCGGGTCGACCCTCCAGTACCAGGCCAGGTCGTAACTAACGGCTATCAGGTCTTCGGCTGAGGTGACGCCGACGTCGTGAAAAAACTAAAGACCACCCAAGCCAAAGAGTTGAGGTCTGAGAGGTCCAGTTGGTTGACCGACGACGGTGGAATACCCGCACAAACCGCGATGTATTTGGCAACAACATCCATGTCCAAGGAAACATCTTCATTCTTGTCGAGCTTGTAAGGCATCGCCTTGATTGCCCTGACTTCCTGCACCGTAGGCCGACGCAAAGTCAGCTCAGTGAGCTGCTCGCCATGAGCCTCAATCGGCTGCTCCAGCTTGATCGGATCACTCATTGCCATGTCCCCTTGATGCCATCAAATTGCAGCTCAATGGTGCCGTCGTCACCCTTGGAACTAGGCTCGTCGACGAGGTAGGCGCCAGCCAACACGTAGACCTTGCCGTTCTTGAACTCGACAGTCACCGTCATGTCCGTACCATTGACCAGTTTCTTGATGTCCAGGTCCGAGGTATGCACCGCAGTGACCTTGACCCACGGCGCCAAGTCTTCTTCCTTGTAGAAGCCCGGTACCACCGTCTCGCGCTTGACCTCCATCAACGGCGCTTCACAGCCGCCGGTGATCGTCAACTGGGAACCGTCTACTTTGACGTAGGCCGTGCCCGCTACTTTTTGTCCCATGGTTTATCTCCGCGCATAAAAATGCCCGCGCGTGGCGGGCTGGGTGTTCAAGGTCGACGTTAAGCCGCAGCGTCGTACTGCAGGCGGAACTGGTTGAGCAACGCGAAGACGCGTAGACCGTTGATATAGTCCGGCGGGAACAGCACGTTTACCCGGCTGGGGTCGTTGCCGTCGCGCTCAACGATCAAGTGTTGGGCGAACAGCTCAGCGTTTTCGACGTGGCCTTCCAACTCCAGCTTGGCGTACTGGGCGATCAGTTCACCGCGGATTGTGCTCGGCGTCACGATGGGCGCGCCGGCGCCGAAGCGGGTACCGTCATTTGCCAGCTTGTGCCGACCGTACTTGCTGGTGATCACACCTTGCAGTCGGCGGATGATGAACGCCGATTGATGCATCGTCTCGCTGTCCAGGTAGGAGTTATCCGACTGGCCGTAAGCATTCTTCTGGTAGGTCGTGATAGCGCGCTGGATCCGCACGTTACCGCCTTCAAAGTAAGCCGTTGCAATCCCGTAACTGAGCAGCGATTGACGCTCAGTTAGGGTAAACCGCTCGCTCGCCGGCGCCGGATCCAGCCCAGACAAACTACCGCTCTGGGTTGGACGGCTGGCATCTGCCGAGATAAATACCGATGTACGCGCCGCAAACGATGCAGCCTGCACCCAGAACGGCTGCGGCACGCCGACTTCCATGGCCTGGATGGTCATGTGTTGGTCGTTGCGCGCCTGGCCCGCCGCGACCAGCGTACCGAGGGTGCCACGCTTGGCGCTGTAGACGTGGCCAAACAACTGCTTGGCCCAGCTCCAGCGCCCCACACTGTCATCCATCGCAGCCTTCCAGGCATTGAGGCTGGCGGTGTCAGACCAAGGCATGCAGATGAATTCGAAGGGCTCGTCGCCCAGGGCGGCCAACGCCTCTACCTGATCAGGCGCTCCAACACCGCCCGCCATCGCTGTGACCGTGGCGGTAAGCCCCGCCGGGATAACTTCACCGTTGGTCTTGCCCAACCGATTGAGCTGCAAGCTGATGTCGTTGCCGCTTTCCCCCTTCCATTTACAGGTGAGCGTGACAACGGCTTCTGCCGCAACGGCAGTCACCGGCAGATCTGGGGTAGCATTGATACGCACAGCGAGAGCCGACGCCGCCTGGGCAGCAGTGGCAGCACTCACGACGGTGGCCTGCACGCGCACACCGCCCACATACAGGTTCAGCAACCCAGCCTCAGTAGCCACGCCCGCGAGCGTCACGGTCGCACTGGATACTGCACCTTCGGTTGCCAGCAGCGGCAAACACCAGACCTCACCCACGGGATCAGTCTTGCGCCAGGCTTCGTACATTGCAGCCAGCATCGAACCTTGACCGCCAATAGTCTTGGCCAGAGCCATACTAGGCACCAGCACCAGGGAGCCGATATCGTCACTGACGGCAGTGTCGTTGACCTGGCCGACAATGAGCCGGCGCATGGTCGACGACGCACTGTTCGCCGCCGAGTTATCCATCTCCGCATAGAACAGCGGAACACGCAGGTCTGCCGGGATGTTGCTGAATCCGATGGACATTATTTTGCCCCCTCTGGTTTCGCCGCTTTCACGGCCTTGGTTGTAACGTCGCCATCCGCCAGCCGGCGGCGCCACCAGGCGTTGTCTGGAACTTCCCGCCCCGCTGCCGGCAACAGGTCGCCCGCCTCAGGATCAGGTACGGCCCGGCCAGCGGCCGGCACCACGGTGATGCGCTTGGTCATGGTGTTACGTCTCCTGAGAATTTCGCTTCGATACGCCCATCCGGGCCGGGGGATTGCAAGTTGGGGTCTGCCGGGTCGATGCAGTCCATGTTGATGGTCATGCCGGTGAACGGTGGCAAGCCGTCAAGCTCATACTCGTGCCAGGTCTCGGCGGGCTCGGCCGAGGTGTTGCGCCCCAGCTGGAAGTCAGAGGCGAACGTAAACCGGTAGATCGTGCGGTTGCGGTTGATCGAGATCAGCTCACCGCCTTCGTACTCGATCAGGTCGTATTCCGGCCCAGGCTTCCAGCCGATGAGGGCACGCCATAACTCGGCGCGGAAAACGTGCACCAGGTCGGCGGCCTCCTGACCGCGGTCGTCGTGGGTGTCGAGGACCAGCACCACGTCGAACTTGTCGCTGATGTCCTGCTGGACGCCGGTTTGGATCGCGTTCGCACCGGCCTTGTCGCCGACGGGAATTACATAGGCAGAAGGCCGACTGAGCTTGGCGCTTGCCGCCACGGCTTCAAAATCAATGCCGCCTGCAACACGGCCTGCGAAGCCTGGGCAGTACTGGCGTAGTTGTGCAACGATTGGGGTAACTCGCATAGAGAAAGTCCAGGTGTAAAGGGCCGCGGGCCGGTCTATCTATGGGAGATGAGCGCCCTATCCGAGAGCATCAGCAAAAGCCCGGCTCAAGATCGCCCGAACTTCCGAGCCGGAATCCTGCAGGGCGTCGGACATGTAGTTGGCGCGCGGTTCAATCCGCCATCCATTGCTTTTACGCGCTTCGACCAACACCGCCCTTGCACCACTTCGCCGACGGTTGCTTTTGCCGCGTCCTTCACCGGGCGCCAACTTCTTGATACGGCTGCCCTGGCGCACACCGTAGTGCAGGTACGCCGGGTAATAATCTTTCATGGCGCCGGTCTTGTAAGGCGCGACCTTGACCATGAAGCCAGACCGGGAAACCTTGAAGTTGATCGAACCCAGCAACGCGCCAGTCCGGTTCAGGGGGTAGCTGTCTTGGCCTCGGGCCAGGGCGATGTTCATCTGCGCCCGTTGCCGCACCAGCTTGCCGGCCTTGCGCATGGCCGCACGGATCTTCTTCTTGTCGAAGGCTTCGCGTTCGAATTTTTCGAAGCCTTCGATATGAATGTAACCGTCAACGCCAACTGAGTTAGCCATAGATACCGCCTCCCGCCTGGGCCGCGCCCAGCTCTTCGACCTCCAGCAACGTGAAGCGGTGACCGCCGTTCATATCGGCCACCCGACGCACCCGGTAAATCGAACCACCGTGCACGACCTCATGTGCATCGCTCATGCCTTTGAGGTAGTAAAGGGTCACACGATGGGTGATCTTCACATCGGTCTGAACTCCGTTGGCGTAGACCGCAGTCCCGACCGGCTCGATTTTTGCCCACCGTTTTTTCTGATCGGTGAACAGCGAGTCGAGACCCAGATCAGACGCAGGGATGTCAGACCGCAACCTCAGCGTGATACGCCGGTCCAACTCGCCGGCACTGGGCTCAAGCATTGCCATAGTTAGAACCTCGGCGGCACGGTGATATCTGCCACCAGGTGATCAAGGAACATTGAGGGCAACTCGGCCAGCGTGTGCCCCACCAGGAACACTTCTGGGTACCGGTAAATTGTCGCCGCTGCCATCAACAGCCAATTGCGCACGCCGGGGTGAAGGTCAATATCTAACCCCGCCCTGTAGCGGATGCGGAGCCGGCCAGCGGGACGAACTGCAGGGAAGTACAGGAAGCTTTCCCGCTGGTCCTGGCGCAGGTCAAACGGCCCACCCTGCTCCACCCAGCTACCGCTGGCCTGCTGGGAGAATACCGACACAATTTCGCTTGCCTGGCCAACATCGAGGGCATGCCCGCTCTGCCGGTCTGCGGGCCACTCTTCTTCGTAAACAGCACCGCGAATTGCTGCGCCCGTTTTCGACTCGCATTGAGTGGTGACGCCAGGGATGATGATTTGCTCGATCAGTTCCGGCGCCATGTCCTCCGGCTCAACACGACACTGAAATGCCACCTGGTCGAGCGTCAGGACCGGCTCACCGAAGTACTCAATTCGACGGGCCATGACTTACGGCTTCTCGTCGCGTTCTTCGGTTCCGCCCTCTTCCTGCTGTTCCGCCGGATTTTCCGGCGGCGCCTGCTCTGGCGGCTCTTCTTCCGGCGGATCTACTGGCTGCTGATCAGCGGGCTTTTGGGCCGCATTCTTTTTGCCGGCACCCTTCTTGCGGGCAGGCGGGGTGACTACCTTTTCAGTGGAAGCTTTTTCCACATAAAGTCTTGCCCGGCCCGCATCGATCAGCGCATCCGCAGCAGCAGGATCAAAGCCCGCGGTTTCCCCGATCGCGTAGCCGCGCCATTCCTTCTTGAAGGTGACGATTTTCATATCGGTCATATTGTTGCCTGCTCAAGTAGTTGGCCCCACCAAAGGCAGGGCCAGGGGATTACATACCGGCGCCCCAAGTAATACCGGTGCCCACGGAAATCGACTCGACGTGACGCGGGCCGAAGTCATGTTTGCTGATCACGCGGATCAGGGTCTGATCACGCTGGAACGCGCTGACGGTGTTACCGGCGCCATCCTTGTAGGAAGCCTCGGTGCTGATCGCAATCGCCAGCGTGGTGTCTTCACCGATGTAGCAGTCGGCGAAGTTCACGAAGTAGATCTCGGACTCGTTACCGCCAGCGCCCAGGTTGACCGGCACTTGAGTGGTCAGTGCCACTGGATAGCCCTTCAACATACCGCCGTCGATTTCTGGGTAAGCCTTGTTGCCATTGCCGTCGCGCAGCGATTGCAGCCAACGGATGATGCGTGGCGCCATGATCCAGCCACAGCCAGCCAGGTCCACGTTGGCCCCTTCCAGGCGCAGCATCATGCCGCCCAGGTACAGGTCGACAATGGCGAGCGTTGCACCAGCAGGCGCACCCATCACGTTGCCAGGCAGGGCCCAGTAGCGCAGGCCCTTCGGCAACGAGCCAGTGCCAGCGCCGCGGATGAAGTGAAGATCTTCCGACAGACCCATGCTGACCGCCAGATCGCTGCTGACCTGGGAGTCGATGCGCGGGTTAACGCCCGCATACGCCAACAGGTCATTGGAGATCGGCACGATCGCAGCCGCCTTCTTGGCGGACAGCTTGAGGTCACCGAACTGCATATCGGTGATCGCAATGTCTTCCTCGGTGCCCAGGTAGGTCACCTGAGTGTTGCCCAGCACGCGGGGCATGGTCAGGTTGCCATTGTTCAGCGGGAGGCTGATGGCGCCCATCTTGCGCACCACGGACTTAGGCCGCAGCGATTCGATAACACTAGTACTGAAATTCTCGGGCACCAGCACACCACCGGAGCCCGGGGTCACAGTGGAAAGGGCCATATGCACATCGGCGCCGTAACCGCCCGTCTTTGCCATTTCAGCAGCGACGTGCTGATTGCCACCGGCCTGGACCATCAGGCGCACCATTTGCGCCATCGCAACACCCGGCTTCGTTGGTTCGCTGTGAACGCTGATGTGGGTTGGGGAGCCTTTGTTGCCCTGCGCGCTTTCCTCGACAGGCACTGCAGCAGCTGCCGCAATACGCTCGGCGCTTTCAGCGCGAGTAATCTTCGCGGTCATTTCGTTGATCTGCGTTTCCAACTGCGCAAACTGCGACAGTTGCTCGACGGTCAGATTACCGCCGCCCGACTCGATCTGGGCCAGGGCCTGGACCTGCTCAACGAGTTTGGCGCGTTCGCTACGCATTTGAAGTACAAGGGACATGGTGCCTCCTGGGCATTAAAAAACCCGCACAAGGCGGGCTTCGACGAGTGCCGCGAACGCGGTCAGCTCAGTGTTTGAAGATTCAGTGCAGCGGCGCGAACCGCGATCCGGCCACCCTGGCGGCTCGCCCGGCTGACCGCGACAGAATGGGAAAGATCATCAACGGCCTGTTGCGGACTCTGCATTCGGTCAGCCAGCCCGGCGCTGATGCCGGCCTGGCCACGGTAAAGCCCGGCCTCGGTTGCCATGACCTGTTGTACGGACAGCCCCCGGTATTCGGCGACGGCGTTAACGAAGAGCTGGTAACTCTCCTGCACCACGTCGTTGAGGTACTTGAGCGACTGATCGCTCAAGGGCTCGTGAGGGCTGAGATCGTTTTTGTGGGCCCCGGCGAATACCGTGGTTACCTTGACGCCCATGCCCTCTTCCATCTTGGAGCGGTCCATGTGGCTTGCGATAACGCCGATGGAACCGACACCACTGGTCTGACTCACCACCAGTTCGGTACAAGCTGAGCCGAGCAGATAGCCTCCGCTGTAGGCCATGAAGTTGACGATGCCGGTAATCGGCTTCTGCTGGGCCATAGCGCGGATATCCGCCGCCAGTTCGAAAGCCCCCACGGCAGAACCGCCGGGGCTGTCGATGTCCAGCACGATCCGCTCGACCATTGGGTCAGCAACCGCATTGCGAATTTGCGCACGCAGTTGTTCATAGCTGGTCATTGTTTCGCACATACCGATATGGCTGCCGCGACTGACCAACACGCCGCTGACCGGAATCACCTCGATACCGGAGCGGGCGATTGCGGTACGACGTTCTTCTTCACGCTGCGCGATGCGGTCCATTCCGTCATCCGACCACAGGCCGGGAGCGCCCTGACCACCGATGTTGACGATGTTCAAGCTCATCACCTGGTTGGCCCAGCGAACGCCCAGGTCCAACATATCAGGCATCACCAACAGCGGCTGGTTGAACAGCAGGCTAGAGGCTCTCAGATAGTTTTTCATTGCGCCAGAATCCTCTCAATTTGTGCGTGCTGCATTTCGAGCTGCGCGCGCACCGCAGGGTTGGTCAAGTCGGCGCCGCTCTTGCCCGCGTCAACCATGTTCAGCGGCTGCATATAGATGTCACCGCCCGTCACCGGTGGCATGTTCTCCAGGCGACGGATATCGTTGGCACTCAGCCAGCCCCACTGCCGTCCAATGGCATAGGCTTCGTAGCGGCTCTTCTGGTCACCACGTAGCAACCCGGAAAGGTTGAACTCGATGAAGTAGTTGCGCCGATCGGCAGGCAACAGGAAGTCGCGCATCATCGACTGTTCGTGACGCTTGACCCACGGTAGCAACGCGAACACCACGAACTGAATCATCAGTTGCTCGAGGGTGTTGTAGTTCGACTTCTCCAGATCGTTGACCATGGGCAATGGAATCTTGTAGATCCGGGCGATATCGGTACCGGTGGTTTTGAGGATACCCAGCACCTCGGCATCCACGTTGTTCATGGAGACGGGCTTGAAGGTCATGCCCTCTTGCAGCAAGGCCACCTTCTTGGCGTTGTCCATGCCGCCGAACTTCTGGCCCCACTGATCGACGATCTTGTCGATGCTGCTCTGATCCTTAATCGCGGGTGCTTCACGCGGCCGCTCGATCACGCCGGAGACGGTCACGCCGTTGGCGAAGCTCTTGCCCGTGTACTGCCTTACGGCCTGGGCAAGCCCGAGGGATTCGGCATGCACCTCAATCGGCGAAAGCCCGACGTAGTGGTTCGTGCTGAACCACCGAACGTGGTGGACCATCCGCATAGGTAGAGCTTCCCCCCCGCCGATCCGGTAGTACGGCAGCATGTCGCCACCCTTGAGCACCTGCACCTTATCGTTGCGCAGCGGCCAAAGCGCCACAACGTTGCCATCGTCCCGCCGGTCGATGAAGCTGTAACCGTTGCCGCGCAAGCCAGCGGCGCCCTGCATGCATTCCATGAATTCATACGGAGTCTGGAAGCCGTTCGGCTGGTACCGAAGCACGTCATACGCCGGGTGGTTGATAGCCGCTTCGCGCTGGCCTTTGTCCAACCGTTTGTACATCTCGCAGGGCAACTGCCCCATGGTCTCAGCCAGCAGCGTGACGCAGTTTTGCAGGATCGGCAGCCCCAGGGCTGACTCCGGTGTGACCTTCACCCCGGTGCTATTGCGTCCACTACCGATCAGGCCGCGCCAGAAGCCGCTCCCCGTTTCAGTGAGGTTGCCGCGCCCTTCGCCGAGCACGCTAGAAAAGAACATGCTCAACCTCCTTTGGGTTTCATTGCAGCAGCTGCTCGATCCGCCAGCCGGGACCAGGCCATTAGCCCAACCCCCGCCACTACACACGCGGCAGGCACGTGGACCATCGCCACGCCGCCGACCAACAGGCAGAAGCCCAGCAGGCCGGATAGCCAGGATAGGATGACCAATTTCATATACCGACCCCTTCATCGTAGATGGATGTGCCACCTGCGCCGGCAGCTTTGCCGCTGATGCCGGTGGCCATGATGGCGGCGACGATACCGTCGATGCGGCCGGTCGCCTTTGCCTTGTCGGCTTTCCGGTTGTTGGCTGGGTCAGAAACGATCACCGCGTTGCCAGCGTTCCAGGTCATTACCGGGTTGCCGTCATGCCGCAGGGTTTCTACCGTCTCGCTTTCGACCAGTTCCCACTCAGTGGGATCGAGGTCAATGACACCCTCGCCCTCTTCCTCGGGAGCAAGACCCAGTAGCCGACGCTCGAACTCATCAACGGCTGGCCCCATGTCCTTGAAGCCCTGGCCGAACCCCACCATCTCGGGCAGCGTAATGTCGTATTCGGACATGAGCTGCAGCAGGTCTTCGATCCGCCAACGGTCATAGGCGATGCGCTCTACGCCGAAGTACGTGGTTATCGTCACCAGGCGCCGCAACACATGCAGCTTGCTGATGGCTCGACCAGGCGTTGTTTCAAGATGTCCGTGTTTGACCCACATCGCATAAGGCACCTTGTCACGGTCCTCACGGCCTTGCAGATCGTCGTCCGGGATCCAGAAGTACGGCAGCACCCGCCAGTGCGGATCGTGCGGCGCCGGCCAGAACAGCAGAACGAACGCCGTCAGGTCGGTGGTACTTGCCAGGTCGAGGCCCCCGACACAGCGCCGGTTGCGCAACATCCGCATCGGCACACGCTCTTCCGCCTGCTTCCAAACCGCCCACGATATCCATGGTGCATCGGCCTGGGTCCACTCACAGAAGTTTAGGCGCCGTACCACCGACTCTTGAGCTGGCAACCCCCTTGCCGCCTTCACCTGCTCACGCAAGTACTTACGACCCGGGATACCATCGACCTGGCCTTCTGCGATGTGATCCAGCGATGGGTTGACCTTCGCCCAGCAACTTTCGTCTTTGAACGGGTCGTCGCCCTCATCGAGCGAACAGATGAAGGCAAAGAAGCTGTCGTCATCCTCAATGCCCGCGCAGATCCGCACGCCCAGGTCGTGATACTGACCGCATACCGTTTTCTTGTCGGAGCCGCTGTTGGTGATCATCACCACCATGGCCTTGCGGCGGTTCTTGGTCCCGGCGCGCATCATGTTCACGGTGGCAGCGGTTTTGTGTTCGTGCACCTCATCGAGCAAGCCGATGTGTGGCCGTGGACCGGACTTACCTTCGTCGGCACTGATCGGCCGGAAGAACGAATTGGTGTTCGGGTAGAACAGGTTCCACACCTTTTCGTCGCGCCCCGACTGCACCAGGCGCGTGCGGAGTTTGGTGGACATGTCGACCATCGACACGGCGTCACGAAATAGGATCATGGCCTGGTCGCGCTTGGTTGCAGCGGCGTAGATCTCGGCGCGCTGCTCTCCGTCAGACACCAAGCCATACAGGCCAATACCAGCCACCAGCGGGCTTTTTCCCGAGCCCTTACCGGTTTCGATGTAGCCCAGACGGAAGCGGCGGAACCCGTCCATCGTCATCCAGCCGAACAGACTGCCGATGACAAAGGCTTGCCACGGAGCCAGCAGGAACGGCATCCCTTCGTAGTCACCGCCGTTGAGGCAAAGCACCTCTTCGAAAAAACCTATGGCTCGGCTGGCCTTGCTCAGATCCCAAATCAAGCCACGCGCTGGCCCGTGTTTGAGGTCTTGCAGGTGCCGCTTGCAGGCATTGCGGACATCAGGGCCAGCGACAATATCGCCAGCCAACACCGCCAGGGCAAACGCGCTGACGCGATCATCAGTTGAAGTACTTGTCTGCGGCGTCTCGTTGCTCATTGGGGAATAGCTCACCTTGCGGCGCCGGCGACGTTTTCAGATTGCGCCGGGACATAGGCGACAGGCCGAACTGAGCCCCGGCGGCGTTGGCGCGCTTTTCGGCGTCGTTCGCGAGTTGGCGAAGGACGTGCATTTGCTGCGCGCCGGTTTTGAAGGTCTGGATGTCGCCGCCCAGGTCATCATCAGAAGCGGCGTTGCGCTTCGTGATCAGCCGCTGGTACCGGCGCCAATCGGCGGTCGCCTGGCAGTAGGTCGCCAGCGCCATCGAATCCAATTTAGAAACGATGCCCAGCGAAATCAGCGCCGGGACCAACTGCTCCCACTCGGCAATTGCATCAGCCGAAAGCACGTCCGGCATCGGCGGCGCGCCGACCGGTACCGCCGGCGCCGCGACCTGCGCCAGAAGGTCGCTAACATTTTCGCGACCTCGATTTCCTTGCAGTAATTTCAGCGCCGCCGGCGTTCCAGGGCGACCTGAGTTTCCGTTTCCGGCCATAAATACCCCTACTTTGTTGATACCCCCCCTCCCTCATTTATCCCGACGTTGCACACGACGGGGGGCGAGCGGTCTAGAAGAAATTCGCAAAAAGGTTTTTCACCCCCCCTACCCTCCGGGGCGCGCTTTTTTGGTGCGTTTTCGGGCCGAGGTCACCGATTCCAGTGATGCCCTGGATCCACCGGACGGCCGTCAGCGTTGCAGCCAGGGACCGTGCCGGTCCGCTCCATCCGCTGCTTCGTCGAGTCGTGGCAGAACTTACAGAGGCTCGCCCAGTTCGCCGGATTCCAGAACAGCTTCCATGCAGCTTTGAGCCGCACCGGGTCTCCGCTGTCCTTAGCCTCTTTCAGCTTGGGCGGGATCTTGTGGTCGACGATTATCGCGGCAACGGGCCGATGCTCCGACGAGCACATGGTGCAATACGGATGTTCCCGCAGGTGGCCGTCGCGAGACTTCTGCCACTTGTATCCGTAACCACGCTGAGTGCTGCTGCCCCGCCGATCATCCGACACCTTGCTCATCAGCCAACTCTCCACACCCGGGCCAGATTGCCCGAACTCTGGCACACCGACCCAACGAACACGGCCAGCAGTACCACCAGAGGCCACGAGTTGCGCGGCATGATCAGTTGGCCCTTGCCGATGTAAACGATCACCGCACCAGAAGCCACCATCACCAACCAGGCAAGGCAGCTCATGTCTCGACGGAAGCGTGCGCCACGGCGTCGGAAGGTGAACAGGCGAACGAACAACGCCACACACAACCAGAACGTTGCCTGGGTTAGGACTTCCTGCATCAGGTGACTATCCATCCTGCCTCCCCTGCTGTTCAGCATCGAGACCCCGACGTTTGATAATGGCGAGCGCAACGGTGACCACCAGTACCGATGCACCGAACGCTGCCGGGCCGGAGTACTTGAACGGGCGAGTGCCCCACAGCTCCAGCTCAGCCATGCCCGGGGCAAACAGATAGCCCATCACGAACGAGACCAGCAGGAAGACAACCCGCTTCCACACAGGCAACTCCTCGGTGGTGGTGAAGAACACCAGGGCACCGGCAAGAGCACCGATCACGGCGAGCCCATCAATACCTGTCAGTAACCCAGTTACAGCAGCACCGGCACCGCCGGCCACGACAACAGTTGCAGCCGTGCTCGCTGGCTCGCCCATGCTGATAACTCCATTGCAGACACCCATCGGGCAGAAAAAGAAAACCCCGCCGAAGCGGGGTTAAGTGACCGGTCTAGGGAAACCGGGTAAAGCTGCACAGCACGTGCGAGGTCAGCGCCGAGGCGCAAATTCCATATCGTGGGGACTTTTTACCCCTCTCCGGAAAAACCGGAAAGGAGTGTTTTTCGGTTGAACTGCTCGGCGCACCTTTGACTCACTTTGACGCAACTTTGAGGTAACTGCTCCAGACGAACGGCGATCAGCACGACCTGACACGACCCACCGTAGACGCCCGCATCAGATCGGTCGCCGGCGACTTCACCCGCATATTTCGCGCACGACCTGGCGCACTACGCACGGTCAAAATCAGCTGCACCTGCTGGTGCAAAGCGTGGACCCAGTTTCTATACGTCCGATCCGCATCATCACCCAAGCCCAGCAAGGGCAACTGAGAGCGTACCGACCACGCAGGGCGAGGTAGATAACGATTACGCGCCAGCCTCGCGAGCACCTCCCCTTTTTCCGACTGCCGCTCAAGTTGCGCAAGTGCCGCAGCGACCTCCGATGCTGCGTGATCCATCCCACCGCCTGTTGCCATCATCAAATCGCGAGATCCCGGAGTGCCACGAGGGGCAGAGCCGCCCCACTCCATAATTGTCGCCATCGGGCTACCAAGACCACCGCCGTCACCTACCTGGTTGAACTGGTTACCCCAATGCTGCATCAGTTCTTCGATTTCTTCGATCATCGCCCAGCTCCCACGACCCAAACCCAACCCGACACAAAAAACGCCATACCCAACACAAACCCAACACACCTAAAACCCTTTAAATTCAATAGCTTTAAATCAAATGTGTTGAGTGTGTTGGGTGTGTTGGGTTTAACGGTTCTCGCATAAGAAAAAAATCTTGCTGCCATGGATTCAAATAACGTCGCCCATGCGCGTGCGCGAAGCCAAACCCAACACACCCAACACACAAGGCGGAAAGCCGCGAAATAGAAGGCTTGAAATTGTGTGGGGTATCGAAAACCAACCCAACACACACCCGACACACCCAACACACTTTTAGTCCGACTCATGCTGCAGCCGCCTTGATGTGGTCCCAGTTGTCGACGCTCCAGCCCGACAGGCGCGCCGCAGCCCGCCATGCAACCACTGCCTTGCCCAGGTCTGCCGACCTGAGTGATGGGGGCTGGGAAGCCTGCTCGTCGCGCGGAAAGAAGAACGCACCGAACTTGCGGTTGCTGCCGTCGGTCCAGGGGATGGCTCGGGTCTTGTCCACCTCCGAACTGATGAACAACGAGAACTTCGTCTGGCTCATCACGTGCTCTTTGTTGCGGTGGCACCACTCCAGAAACATCGCATAGAGATCGGTGGACAAACAGGCGCCCCACATATCACGCCCAAGCTCGCCGTATTGCCAGAGGAACAGGAAAGTCTGCCAGCTGGCTCGACTCAGTGCCACCAACCGCTCACGCGCATCAGTGCTGGGCGGCCTGGTGCGCTGGTCGAAGTCGCCCAGGTCAACGGACAACAACCACGCGTACAGCGCCGCGACGCCCCCATTCTCCAGCTCTCGCCCGACTGCCTTCTGGCGCTCGACCGGAAGAGTCTCCATCGGCCAGAGCACCAACATTCGCCGGTCACTGGGCGCGATCGGCCAGGGCATAATCTCGTTGCTGAGGAACGCGGCGTTCATGTGGTTGGCTTCCTCCCAACCGTTGATGAACTTCGATTCCATCCGAACCGTTTTGCCGGTCACTAGGTGCTTGATCTTGCCCACCTGGTTGTAGCGCTGATCACGGCTCACGACCTCTTCAAACACCGCCCATAACTTGCGGCTTTGCCAGGCGTTGAAGTTGCTTTCGAGCTGAGTCTGCCCGACCGTGGCCGCGTATTGCCCATAGAGCAAACCGAACGCATCGGCGAACAACAGGCTTTTGCCCGAGCCCTCCATGGTCGAGTGGGCCAGCACCGCCGTATCCATCTTCGCGCCCAGGTGCTGCAATGGGTACGCCAACCACTTCACCAGCCAATCGCGTGACGACTGGTCGTGGTTGCACAGGAATGAAATCAACCACCGCAGGTTCTCGCACGCGGCATCGTCGCGCGCCGGCTCCATGGGCAGCCCGTCGAACGTGTTGATGTAAATATTGGGATCCTTGGTCATCGTCGGGTCGAACACGATGTTCTCCACGTCGACCACGCGTCGCTCCGGGCTGTTCAACCACATACCGTACATATCACCGAGGGCCATCTTGACCGCGCCTTCGGCAACCCGCCGCTTCTTTTCCCTGTCCCAAACGTCCTTGGTACCGTCGATGTACACGTACCGTTCAATCGGCTCCAGGTTCAGCGCCCCACCCTTCTTGCCAGCCATCTTGCGGGCTTGCTCGATCTCTTTGACCTTGTCATCCGAGATCAGCTTTTTGGTGGTGTCGTCTACCCACTGTTTCGCCAATGGCTTACCGACGCGAGCCTCAAACGCAGTTTTCTTCATCACCCGCGCTTTGTCGAGATCCCACACTTGCGTGGTGCCTTCGACCAGCACGTAACGCCGCAGTACTTGTTCATAGGTCAGCACCTCCCCCGCTCCCCCGTCAGCAGCAGGAGCGGCCTCACTTGGCGGCGCGCTGGAGTCCTGCTCGCTGGCATCCGCCGATGGGGCTGGGGGAAGATCTTGTGGTGCTGGGCGCGAGGCGTGCTGCATACCCAACATCCGAGCGGCGTCCTTCACTGCCTTCGACTGGTCGCCATCGTGGTCCAGCAGGCAAAACACCTCAAACGCGTCATTCTGGTGACCGTTGGCCAGCGGATCCGCGCCGTGGTGCGAATAGACCTTGCGGTCGGTGACCGTAACACCTGGTAGCCCGGTGCTGCTGTGTGGATACAGCCATTTGTTACCGCGCTTGATGTAATCGTGGGCGCGCAACAGCTCTTCCACATCGTGGCACCGGTTGAACTCATCAATCACCGAGGGTTTGCCGTCAGCAGCTGGAGCACGCTTGATAGGTTTCGCGGCGGGCTTCTTCGGTTTCGGCGCCCAAGGGCACGCAGCCTCGGCGTTGCGCTTGAAGACGTCCCAATTCTGCCAAATGTTCAAAAGCTCGTTGGTAAGCACCGGCAGACCATCAGCAGCATTCGGCGGAGTACGCCAGATGTACGGCTTGCCAGTACCCGGATGGATCGATGGCGGGAATACGTCCTGCACCAGGCCCGCACGCAACTCAAACACCGTGAAGCGTTTATATTCCTCAGCCTCGGCTTTCGCTGCGGCCTCATCAGCAGTATCGCCCTGCTCTTTCGCCGCCTTCGCCCGAGCCATCAACGCCTTGTGAATCGATCCATCAGGGTCATTCTCATTGGGCCAGGAAAGCGAGTGGCGCGTCAGCTCGATGTCATCTGGCATTTTGAACAGCACGCGGAACCGTAGAGGATTGCCAACGATGGTCGGATAGACCACCGCCATCGCATCCAGATCGAGGCCCATCTGATCGAACAACACAAACCGCGTCCACTGCACATCGTCAACGTCCAATGAGCAAACACGGCTTGGCCCGAGCACTACGCCCAGGTTGTGATTAGGATTGCGTTGCCAGAATGCCTCGGCGGCAGCCGGGTCGGTGATGTAACCACCTGGCTTGTTCCAGCCCATGCCCTTCGGCGCCTTTTCGCCCGGGTCAATTGGGACCAGGGCAAGGTTAAAGGTTTCGATGTAGCGGCGAGCCCAGGACGCTATCGCTGTGCTGGTGGATTGCTCACTCATCGCCGCCGCTCCCGCAACCCCTGACAACTGACGCAGGTAGCACAACCCTGGATCGTCTGTTGACGAAGTAACGGGATAGGGTCATCGCAATCCTCACAGAATTGCGCGCTGACGGAGCATGTCGGGCGCGGACGGCTCGCCAATGCGAGCTGGCGGAAGTACTCGGCGGCATCGTTGGCAATATCGATATCATCAGACATGATCAGCGCCCTCCATCGCCTTGCGGGCACCAGCCATGATGCCCAGCACCTCACGGATAACGTCCATACCCCGCTGCTCCAGCAAAAGCACTTCATGGGGCTCCCAGATGTTGTCGGCGGCGCCGTCGTGCATGCAGGCCACGAACTGGCCCGACTCCTCAAGCATCTTGCCGACAGCCTTCAATGCATCAGCAGTTGCTGGTACCGGGATTGGCTTGTACCAAACCGCTCCGGCCGGCCTGACCAGCGCGTCCAGCAAGCAAGGATCGCCGGTCAGCCTGATCACCTCTTCCAGCTCATCAGGGTCCAGCCAGCGCCGCTCTTCGTCGTGCTTGACCTTCTTCTGCAGGCTGTCGTAATCGAGCACCATATCAAGTGCCAAAGCAGTCACGCCGCCCCGGTAATCATGGGCCGCGCGGTAGATCGCTTTGCGGAGAGAAAGAACCGGCCCTGCGGCCGGTGATTGATCTGTTCGACTCATAACCGTAAATACTCCATTTACGGCCTAGCCATAGAAACGGGCACGCCCTATCCTACGACCACGACCGATGTGCATGTGCTGTGTGTCGTCGTAGCCGGTCTGGGGGATCTTTGGTGAGAGGCCCCAGACCGGCACCCTTTATGCGCTTTTCAATCGATCTGACTCGACTTCCTGCGTATAAAAATTCTCAATGGCTTTGCCCAATTCGTATCTAACGTCCGCACCATTGACAGCCCGAAAAATGGTTGGCTGTGTGGTGCCAATCTGGACGGCAATACCGCGCTGGGTATGTCCTCGGCTCAGAAGCTCTTTCAGCATTTGTTGGATATTCATCGTGGCTGCCAATGCGTTTATTCGTTTCGAATCATACGCACACGTATACACCCATGCAATAGAATACGGTCGTGTATTTTTAATGAGGGTGCCCAGATGCTTCGCAAACGAATAGCCGACCGCATGACCGAACTTGGTCTATCGCAAACGGAACTCGGGCGCCTCTCAGGCGTTCCGCAACCGACCATTCATCGCATAATGTCGGGCGAGTCGCAGAGCCCACGACAGCAGAATGTCGAAAAGATAGCCAAGGCGCTGTCCGTCACCGCAACCTGGTTATGGACCGGTAGGCAGGACTCAGTACTCATACCTCGAGAATCGATAAACACCAATGACGACAGCGTTGCTATCGCGGCCAAACGCCCGCCCAGCAAGGCAAACAAGCCAAGAACCAAGCTGGAAATTAAGGTTGTCGACGATGTAGGGAGTAAAACCTTTACGTCTCTTGAGCAAGAAAAGCTGCTCGTTCAAGCTCTCCAAGGTTTCATCCAGCAATACGTTTACGAGATCTACGACGACCAACCTGAGCTTATCGAACTGATCAGCACGTATCGCCTCTCTGAACTGAAATTCCTATTTGTCGGCCCGGCGAAGTAAATATTAGACGTCATAATTCACTCACGAAACCCTGCGCGGCCCGCCAAAACTGCCACCTACTAACTGCCCGCCTTAACCCCCTCCAAAAGAGTCAAGACCCACAACCATTCCGAAACGTATATTTTATTCGCTAACGTATTGACTGAATCGAAACGTATGTATAGCCTCGCTCGTACTCCTCTCACCAAAGAGTACGAACCATGCAAACGACACAGCACAGCAACACCCGCTGCCCGGTCTACCTTCACCCGGCGGCGGCAACCAGCCCCGCCGCCGTAGAACGTATCCAGCGCAGCACCGGCCTTCTGGTCATCGTCAATCTGGGTCGCGCCACCGTTGCACGCGCCCCTGCAGCGGTTGCCAGCGATGACCAGGGCCCATGGGGAGGCGACGCAGCATGAAGCCTCTTCTGATTGGCCTCACTGGCCGTGCCCGCTCCGGCAAGTCGACCGCCGCCGAGCACCTGGTTGGCACTTACCTGCTGGAGCACTACGCATTCGCTGATCCGCTCCGCGATGGGCTGATGGCGATTTTCAACCTCGACCCTTCAGACTTCGAAGGCGACCGCAAGGAGCAGCCACTGGCCTGGCTGGAACGTTCGCCGCGCCAACTGATGCAGTCGATGGGCACCGAGTGGGCACGCAACACCGTGCACCCAGATGTCTGGGTGAAGCTCGCCGAACAGAACCTCGACTACATGATGAAGGCGTTGGGCGCGGTAATCGGTTTCGTCGTCAGCGACGTGCGCTTCGAAAATGAGGCCCACCTCATTCGACGCCGGGGCGGCACCGTCATCCACATCGGCCGCAACGCCGCGCAAGCGGTGAGCCCACACATCAGCGAGGCCGGGGTAACCGTTCGCCAGAACGATCTGATCCTGCGCAACAACGGCACAGTTGATGAGTTCCTGCGCTCGCTGGACGAGGTGTTCCTCATGATTCGCGAGCGCCACCAGCGCGCCGATCAGCTCTCAGCCTGAGGCCAGCAGCCATGAACCGCACCCTGGATCAAACAGCCGCTTTGCTCGGGCTCAAGCCCCGCGCCTTCCGCACCAGGTTGCGGGAACTCGGCGTGATCAATTCATCCGGCGACCTGGCCGCAGCTCACCGCGAGCGCGGCTACCTGTTTTCCGACCCGCGCAGCCGCTGGAATCCAACACTCTGCAACTACACCCACTACTCCGTAGTAATGGTCAAGGAAGCGGGTGTTGAGTGGATCGCCAAGAAGCTGGACATCTCCATCACCAAGAAGGACGCAGCAGCATGAAGACGCCGAACGCCATCAATTCCGCTGTAGGCGCCTTGAAACTGGTGCCGATGCACCTCAACCACCCAACGGTGATCAGCCGCGCCACGCTGATTGGCGCCTCGGCCGAAGCTGTCGCGCTGCTGGAGTCATTGCCCTGCGTGTCGGTCGAGTTGGCCGAAGTGTTCCGCTGCGTCGACGCAGTGATTTCTGACGGTCAAGTCGCCTACGTGACCCCGGTGAAGTGCCCGGAATACCCATACGGCGCCGTCGTCGCAGACGCCGAGGGCAACGTCCTGGCAGCGGCCAAGGGCAAGAGCAAAGAAGGTCTCGCCGAACTGATCCGCCTCAAGCTGGTGCCCCGAAAGGAGGGGCATGGGGAGGAGCGCGCGTGACCACCACCCTGGAACAACTCCGGCGCCAGTTCGCCACGCCGTGCCCAACCTTGACCGCTGTACGTGAACAGTACTTTACGCACATCCGCACCGACCGCTACCTGCTGAGCGAAATCAAGGCCGGTCGGATCGCCCTAGTGGTCAAGCGCCTGCACTGCTCGGCCCGAGCCAAGCCAGTCGTTTACCTGCACGACCTGGCCGACTACCTCGACGCCCAAGCGACGAAGCAAGCGGCCTGATTCAAACGGTAGCCCCTGCCGACCAGGGACAAACAGCAACTCACCAATGAGGCACAGCACATGAAAGCTACCAACACCGCCGAGTTTATTGGCGAACTCAATGCCGGCGTCTTCGCCAGTCAAATCGGTCACGCCCTCTCGGAAGTCGCGGCCGGTGTCGTCGACAACAAGAAGGTCGGCACGGTCACGCTCACCTTCACCATGAAGCAGATCGCCGACAGCCATCAGGTCACCGTCAACCACAAGCTCGCCTACAAGGTACCGACCAAGCGCGGCAGCCGCAGCGAAGACACCACCCTCGACACGCCTATGCATGTCGGCTCGGGCGGCTGTCTTACGCTGTTCCCCGAAACACCTCATGCCGATCAGATGTTTTCTCGCGAAGACGCACCGATTCACGCCAAGTAGTAACGCTTCACCGCTCCATACCTCTCACCAAAACAGGAATAGATCCAATGGAAGCTCGTGCAATTCAACTCATTCAAGACACCGCCCTGCTCGCCCACGCCAAATCGTTGGGCACCTTCACGCCAGTTCTGGCGCTGCCGGCCGACGTCAAGATCCACAGTATTGAAAAGTTTCAGGAGCTGCGCAGCCGCTTCCGTGGCTCGCTGGCCACCCACTCGTTGAAAGACTTTGCGGACTATGTGATCGCCGCCAAAGGTCCAGCAGTCGCGGGCTTTGTAGACGGTGACTCGATGGCCTGTACCGTGTACTTCAACCTCGGCACCGCAACGGAGCCGGGCCATGGTGACTACACCGCAACCCTCGGCCTGAAAAAGACTGCTGCGTTCCTCGCACTTGAATGTGCAGCACAACGCCAGCACGCCCAGAAGGATCTTAGCGACTGGATCGAGGACTGGGCACCGAACCTGAAAGCCCTGGACGCTGACGACAAAGAGATTGACCTGCGCAAGGCTGCCGGCGCGATTCGCTCCATTAGCATCGAACAAGCGCGCAAGAGCGAACACGTAGTTGGCGACATGAGCGCTTCCCGTTCGGCGATGGACCAGATCGAGGCCAAGTCGTCCGAAGGTCTGCCGGCTGAATTCCTGTTCACTGTGGCCCCTTACGAAGGGCTGATCGCACGCACCATCCGCTTGCGCGTAGCCGTGCTGACTGGCGGCGATAAGCCCGCACTCCGCCTGCGCTGGATTGGCGAAGCTCAGCTGCGCGAAGACCTGGCGCAAGAGTTCAAACAAGTCGTTCAAAAAGAAGTCGGCGGTTCCGCGACCTTGACGATCGGCACTTTCAACCTGGGTTAACAACCTGCAACACCCCGCCGCCGTCCTCTCACCAAAACTGTCCGGCGGCGGGCTCTAACGAGGCATACAGCACATGCAAATCGAAACCTACATTATCGTCGCCGGCCTGCTCGTGGGCTGGATTGCGACCGCTTTCTTTCTGATCAAAGCAGGCAAGAAAGCATACGCCCGCGGCTTTGATCGTGGCGTTAACCTGGCACGCGAGCAGCATGCCGCTTCGCCAGCCTGCACCATTGCCGACCATGAACTGATGACCAGGATCACTACTTCACTTGGGCTTGCCGTTGAGACCTGGCAGGCGTTCCCTGGCACAGAAATCATGGTCGCCAGGGTGAACAAACAGCGCCGACAGCTGACCGCCTTCGCCGCGAAGATGTGGTTAGCGGCATATCCAGCGCCACTCAACGCGGAGAATGCAGCATGAAAAAAATCTGCATCTACCACGGCAACTGCGCAGACGGATTCGGCGCCGCATGGGTTGTTCGCAAAGCCCTCGGTAACGATGTCGAATTCATTCCGGGGATTTACGGTCAAGAGCCGCCAGACGTGACCGGGAAAGACGTTGTCATCGTCGATTTCAGCTACAAGTACGACGTGCTTCGGGCGCTCGCCGTCTCCGCCAACAGCATCATCGTGCTCGACCACCACAAAAGTGCGGCCGATGACCTGGTGCGTTTCGAACAATTCCACGCCGGCGTCGAACACGATGCTTACCAGGACGCTGGCCCCCAATTGCTCGGCTGGAAAACAGCTCTCAAATTTGCTCGAAATAAAAACTGCCCAGCAATTGCCTGCTGCTTTGATATGAACCGCAGCGGCGCAATGCTCGCCTGGGATCATTACTTTCCAGGGCAAGAGCCGCCGCAACTGCTGCGCCACATCGAAGATCGAGACCTGTGGCTGTTCAAGCTGGACGGCACCCGAGAGATTCAAGCCAACCTCTTTAGCTACCCGTATGACTTCGAAGTCTGGGATCAGCTGATGGCTACCGACGTCCAGACCCTGCGCTCAGACGGTGCCGCGATCGAGCGCAAACATCATAAGGATGTGGCCGAACTGGTTGCCGTAACGAAGCGTCGCCTGATGATCGGCGGGTACGACGTACCCGCTGCCAGCCTGCCCTACACATTGACAAGTGACGCAGGCGCCTTAATGGCCCAGGGCGAGCCATTTGCCGCCTGCTACTGGGATACACCGAGCGGTCGCTCGTTCAGCCTTCGCAGCACGGATGACGGTATGGATGTGTCAGAGATCGCCGGCCAATACGGCGGCGGCGGCCACCGAAATGCCGCAGGGTTTCGCGTTTCGTTTGACCATGAACTGGCCGGCGCGACCACCACTGGAGGTGCAGCATGACTTGGAGCCTCACCCAAAGCGGCCAGCAGTTCGACCTGCTGCGCCCAACCGCATCCATGATCAAGCCGGTGGATATCGCTCACGCCCTGTCGCGCTTGTGCCGATTCAACGGGCACACACGCGCTCATTACAGCGTGGCGCAACACAGCTTGATTGTTGCCAGCCTGGTACCCACCGAGCACCAGCTGGTGGCGCTACTGCACGACGCGACCGAAGCCTACATCGGTGACATGACACGCCCGCTCAAGGCCGTAATGCCTGAATACCAGTACGTCGAGAATCAGATCTGGCTCGCCGTGTGCGAGCGGTTCGACATCCAGATCGACCTGCCAGCCTGCGTGAAACAGGCCGATATGGTCGCCCTGGCCACCGAACGCCGCGACCTAATGCCAGAGCACCCCGGCGAATGGGATTGCCTACGCGGCGTCCAGCCGATGAAGGAGACCATCATCCCGTTTTCGGCCGAATCCGCATCAATGATGTTCTTCTCGCAATTGATGGCGTCAATGCAGAGCTCTCACCGCCGGAGGTTATCGGCATGACCTCACTTAAGAAACAACCGTTCGACTTCAAAACCCAATACGGCCTGGGCTTCAACGCCCAAGACGATGAAATCGTCGTGGACTTCTTCTGCGGCGGTGGCGGCGCCGGTACCGGCCTAGAGATGGGCCTGGGTCGCCCTGTCAATGTCGCGAAGAATCACAACCCCAACGCTATCAGCATGCACACCATCAACCACCCCGGCGCGGTGCACTACACGACCGATGTGTTTGAAGGCGACCCCGACACCGAGTGCGGCGGCAAGGCCGTGGGCTGGTTCCACATGTCTCCGGACTGCACGCACCACAGCCAGGCTGCTGGCGGACAACCGCGCAAGCGCGAGATCCGCAACCTGTCGTGGATCGGCCTCAAGTGGGGAGGAAAGAAGCGGCCCCGGGTAATCAGCCTGGAGAACGTGAAACAGATCCTGCAGTGGGGCCGATTGATCGCCAAGCGTGACAAAGCCACCGGGCGGGTGCTGACCTTGGACCAGGTGCCACACCCGACCAAGAAGGGAAAGACCACCAACCGAATCGCAGCACCTGGGGAGCAAGTGCCGGTATCGAACCAGTTCCTGGTCCCTGATCCGAAACAGCGCGGACGCACTTGGCGCCGATTCGTGGCGCTGCTGGAAGGGATGGGTTACGTCGTCGAGTGGAAGGTAATCAGGGCATGCGACTTCGGTGCACCGACCAGCCGGGCGCGCCTGTTCATGATTGCCCGGTGCGATGGCCAGCCGATCGTATGGCCGGAGCCAACACACGCCAAGAACCCCACCAAGGGCCAGCAGAAGTGGAAAACCGCCGCGGACTGCATCGACTTCACGGACCTGGGCAAAAGCATTTTTGGACGCAAGAAGGACCTGGCCGACGCAACGTTGCGCCGGGTCGCCAAGGGCATGAAGAAGTTCGTCATCGACAACCCAGCACCTTTCATTGTGCCGATTGCGAACTGGTCGGGTGAGTCGGTGCAGTCTGCCGATGAGCCGCTGCGCACAATCACCTCCTATCCAAAGGGTGGCGCCTTCTCCGTGGTCAGCCCGGTGATCGCGCCGGCAACTCACCAAGGCAGCGACCGGATCAACGACCCGCTCGACCCGCTGCCTACGGTGACCTGCGCAAATCGTGGCGAACTGACGCTGATCAGTCCTGTGATGGTTGGCGCTGGCGGGCCTGTGTATGCAGGGCACCCCGTATCAGCGGACCAGCCGATCGGCACACTCATGACTCGCAGCCACCGCGCAGTTGCATCGGCTTGCATCGTCCAGGCCGGGCACGGCGAAGGCTCTGGCGCAAACAAACGCCGCTCACATGGGGTGAACGACATCTGCGGCCCGATCGGCACCATCACTGCCAGCGGCGGCGGCCAGGCCGTCAGCGCCGCGGTGATGATCCAGGCGAACGGCGGGTTCAACACCACGCACGCAAAGGACATGTGCGAGCCGATGACCACGGTTACCAACACCGGCAGTCAGCAGCAATTGGCAGTGGCGAACCTGGTGCACTTGCGCGGCAACTGTGATGCGCGCGACCTGAGCGACCCGCTGCACACCGTCAGCGCCGGTGGACAGCACCACGGGTTGGTCAGCGCGTTCATGGAGCGGGCATTCGGTGGCAGCGTGGGCCAGGGCCTGGATGATCCGGCGCCGACCACCACCGCCGGCGGCGGCGGTAAAAGTTCCCTGGTGTCGCTCACGCTATCGCCAGAACACGAAGCCGGAGCCCTCCGGGTAGCTGCGTTCCTGATCAGCTACTACGGCACCGAGAACACCAGCGCCTGCGATGCGCCGTCGCCGACCATCACCACCAAGGACCGGCTGGCCCTGGTCACGGTAATGGTGAAGGGCACGCCCTACGTGATCGTCGACATCTGCCTGCGGATGCTCAAGCCGCCAGAGCTGTACAAGGCCCAGGGCTTCCCCGCGGGCTACATCATCAGCCACGGCGCCGACGGCAAGCCGTTCAATATCACCCAGCAGGTGCATATGTGCGGGAACAGTGTCAGCCCGCCGCCTATGTGTGCGCTGGCGATGGCGAATGACCCATGGCAAATCACCATGCAACAGCGGGAGGCAGCATGACTATCACAACCCCCGTCATCCGCTACCACGGCGGTAAGTTTCGGCTTGCCCCCTGGGTTCTGCAGCACTTTCCCGCGCACACCTGCTACGTGGAATCATTCGGCGGCGCCGCCGGCGTTCTGATGCAGAAAAGCCGCAGCTATGCCGAGGTCTACAACGACATGGATGGCGATATCGTCAACCTGTTCCGCGTGTTCCAGGCCGAGCAATCGCGCAACGCATTGGCCGAGCTGCTCGTGCTAACTCCCTACTCGCGCGAAGAGTTTGAACTGGCATGGCAACCCACTGACAACCAGATCGAACGCGCCCGGCGAACTATCATCCGCGCCCAGATGGGCTTCGGATCCGCAGGCGCAACCAAGGGCATCACCGGATTTCGCATCGATACCAAGCGCAAATACGGGACGGCCCAATCCCTATGGACCAAATACCCGGAACAGATCGCCGTGATCGGTCAACGCCTGGCAGGCGTGCTGATTGAGAACCGTCCCGCGATCGAGGTGATCAAGGCCCACGACGATTCCGGCACGCTGCACTACGTAGACCCGCCATACATGCATGGCACGCGTTACAAGAACGCCGTGTCCGGGCGCTATTACCGCCACGAAATGACCGACGCGGACCACCGCGAGTTGATTGGCACGCTCCTTGAGGCAAAGGGAATGATTGCACTCTCTGGGTACGACAGTGAGATCTACCGCGAGCTGCTCATAGGGTGGTCAATGAACAGCACCAGCGCGCGGATATCTGCCGGCCGAGGGACCAGCAGCAGGCAGGAATGCTTGTGGCTGAACCCTGCATGCATGAATGCCCTACATCGGTCAGGCTTACAACTTGGAGCAACGGCATGATGGAATTTCAAAGCGAAACTCTGACCGACGAAGAGCTGGCCACCATCACCGGTTATCAGATCCCGTCGAAACAAATCCAGTGGTTGATCGATAACCACTGGGAACATGTCCTGACCGGCGCCCGCCGCCCGATTGTGGGCCGGGTGTATGCCCGAATGAAACTGGCGGGCGTCACGCCCTCTGCGGTGAACCCTGCGGCCGAAACCTGGACGCTCGACCTGGCAAACGTGAGCTGATCAATGCGCCAGAAATCAACAGCCAACCGGGACCTACCCCCACGGATGATCCGACGATGCCACAAGCGCAAGAGCGGTAAGACGTGGATCAGTTATTACTACAACGGCAGAGACGCCCAGGGCAAACGCAAAGAAATCCCCCTGGGCGCCGACCTCGACCAGGCCAAAGTGGAATGGGCCAGGCTGGAGCGTCGAGCGCCACCGAAGCCCAGCCACCTGCTGGGCTCTTTGTTCGACAGGTACGTGAAAGAGATCATCCCGACCAAGGGGATACGCACCCAGTCCGACAACATGAAGGAACTCAAACAACTTAGGAAAGCCTTTGAGAAAGCCCCCATTGATTCGATAACCCCCCAGGTGGTCGCGCAGTACCGGGATGCCAGGACGGCAAAGGTCAGGGCCAATCGGGAAATCGCGCTGCTGTCACACATGTTCACGATCGCACGCGAGTGGGGCCTGACCAACAACGCAAACCCTTGCTTCGGTGTACGACGCAACAAAGAGACCCCACGGGACTATTACGCCGGCGATATCGTATGGAATGCCGTGTACGACGCCGCCGTACAGGAACTCAAGGACGCTATGGACCTTGCCTACTTGACTGGCCAGCGCCCCGCCGACGTGCTGAAAGTGGCGACCACTGATTTGGACGCCGAGTTCCTGATGGTCAAACAAGGCAAGACAGCGAAGAAGCTACGCCTACGACTGGAGGAGGAAGGTGTTCAGTCTGGGCTGAGCGCCTTTATCAATGACCTGCAGGAACGCCGTGCCCTCAACGGTATAAAAACATCGAGGCTGATCACCAACACAGCCGGCCTTCGGATGAGCCAGCAGATGCTCCGCAACCGCTGGGACGAAGCACGCGAAAAAGCTGCCATCAAAGCCGGCGCCGCCGGAGACGGCGACCTGGCAGTGCTGATCCGCCAATTCCAGTTCAAGGACATCCGCCCGAAAGCTGCGAGCGAGATCGAGCTGACACACGCCAGCCGCCTGCTTGGACACACAACCGAAGAGATGACCAAGAAGGTCTATCGACGCGTTGGTGAGATTGTAAAACCCACGAAATAACCCGCCGCATAACGACGCTACCAGGTGCCGTTCCGCTCCCCGAATGCGACCGAAACCGCAGGGGGTTGCGGAACGAATGCCAAAAGTTGCGGAACGGTTCCTAAATCGCAGGCATTAAAAAACCCCGTAGACCATTGATCTACGGGGCTTTAAGAGTGGAGGCCGAGGTCGGAATCGAACCGGCGTAGGCGGATTTGCAATCCGCTGCATAACCATTTTGCTACTCGGCCTCAAACGATCAGTACCCTGGTTGCTGGCACTCACCGCATACAAACTTGAGTGGGCTATGTAAAGCGTGCCTCTACTCTAACTCATTGAATACATTGAAGTTTTTAATGCTTCATTGCGTTCGATGGGCGCCATTATGTACTCATTTGCTTTTGCCTGCAACCCCTTGATTTCAAAAAATATTCTGCCCTGGCATCAAGGGGTTGCGTGCGCGCCCTACTCTTTGATGACCTGCGATTGGTACTGCGGATCGGCCTTGATCTGCGCTTCGCTGAAGGGCAGCGGGCGGAGGTTTTTTTCGGAGAATGCGTGTGTCTGGTCCTTTGCGTATTTCGATGCAGGGTTGCTGGACAGGGAGAATGTCAGTAAGCCTTGGGCGCGGGGGCCGTTGGCGTCGAAGGTGACGATTTGCAGGTAGCTGCTGCCGCTGACCACTTCGCGTTTGCCATCGGCGCGGGGCACGGTTTGCATGGCGTTGTAGATGCCAAGCTGTTGCGGGCCGCCGTGGATTGGGGTCTGGCCGGAGACTTGTAGGTCGCCCCAGCGGCTGTTGGCGGTGAGCCCGAGTTGGCCGGCCTCGACGGTCGAGGCCAGCATGGCTTCGCGCAGGGCCTTGGCGACGGGCGCTCGCTCGATGGCCAGGCCGCGTGGGGTGGTGAGGGGTTGGGCCGGGTCGAAGGCGACACGCCAGGCGTCAGGGCTGTGCTGCAGGTGTTGCATCAGGTTGATGAAATGCACCAGGCCCAGGCCGCTGTCGAGGTTGGCGCGCTGGTCCCAGGTTTGCAGGCTGGCGCACAGCGGTTGCAGCGTGGCGGTGTCGGCGCCGAGGTGCTTGGCGCAGAATTCGAGCAAATCGGGCATCACCTGGCTGGCGAGGTAGACCTGGTTGTCCATCACCATGTTTTGCAGGTCGGCAACGCTGATCGGCCGGTTGTCCAACGACTGCAGGCGTTGCACGGCGAAACGTGCGCGGGGGCCGAGGCCAGTGTTGTCCTGGCTGATGACTGGGGAAAAACCGGTGAGGGGCGCCTTGGGGTTGACCATCCAGGCCGAATCGTTGGAATGCTGCACGTAGTCGGTACGTTCCAGTTGCGGCAACTGGTCGGCCGCGAAGATCCCGGCTTGGGCAGCGCGCGGGTCGACGTCCCAGGCGCAGGCGCTGCGGGCACCGTCGAGCACGATCAATTGCAGGCCGGCCCGTGGGTCACTGCATTGCGCGAGTTTGGCCGCGTTGACGTTGGGCACCACCGACAGGTTCATGAACAGGCTCTGCCCCTGGTCATCCGCAGCCAGGGTATTGACCCACGGGATGCCTTGCAGGGTGTGTACCGCGGTTTGCAGCTCCTTGACGCTGCCGGCGCGATTCATCGCGTACCACTGTTGCAGCACGCGGTCGTTGCCCAGGTTGGCATCGCGCAGGCTGAAGGCGTAACGGTTGTCCCAATCGAGCTTGCCAGGCCATTGCACCACCGGGCCGAATTGCGAACGGTAGACGGTATGCGCCTGCTCTTTGAGGCTGCCATCGGCTTGTTTGACTTGCACCGTCAGCGTGGCTTTATCCAGCGGGATGGATTTACCGTCCAGCAGGTAGCGCGTGGCATCCTTGGGATCGAGGGTCAGGCGATACACGGTGAAATGCTTGGACGTGTCGACGGTATGGGTCCAGGCCACATGCTGGTTAAAGCCGATATTCACCAGCGGCAAGCCCGGCAGTGCAGCGCCCATTACATCCAGTTGACCAGGGATGGTCAGGTGCATCTCATAAAAGCGCATGCCGCCGATCCAGGGGAAATGCGGATTGGCCAGCAGCATGCCACGCCCGTTGAATGAGCGGTCACGGCCCACGGCGACGGCGTTGCTGCCTCGGTCCAGAGTGAAACGCTGTTGATGCGCAGCGGCCAGCTCAAAGGCCTTGGCGTCGCCCTGCCGATGGGCGGTGGTGTTGGGCGGCGTCGCGCCGACAAGGGCTTCGGCGAATTGGCCGACGCCGCCTTCCACCAGCAGCCTGCGCGTCAGCTTGATCACATCCTGCGGCGTAATCGGCCGTACCCACGCCGCCTGGCACTGGGCCGGAGCGCCCTGCTCTGTCAGATAACGGTTGTAGCCGGCGACGTACCCTTCGATACGCTGCTGGATCGGTGGGCTCTGCGCCGCCCAGAACGAGGCTACCGCCTCTGGCGTATTCAGCCAGGCAAAGAACACATCGCTGGTAACGTTGTTGCGCTCCTCCAGGGTCGATTGTTCAGGGCCAAAGAACCTGGCGCGCTCTCCGCTCACCGTAACCACCTCGTTGGCCAGCAGGCACAGATTGTCCTGGGCATAGGCGTAACCGATGCCGAAGCCCAGACCGCGCTCATCACTGGCGCGGATATGGGGCACACCGAAACTGGTGCGTCGGATGTCCGCCGCCGCCTGCACCACCGCCTCGTGCGCGGATGCGGCCAGGCTCACGCCCAGCAATAGCGCCGTCACACACACCCTGGACAACCCGTTACAAATAATCACGCAGACCCCACCGTCAGATTAAACCGCCTCACAGGGCAATCACCCCAACGTAAGAACGCAAAAGCCCGCGAATAATTTAGGTACGAATGCGGCCGCGTCATTTTCTGCGCTACGAGGGTGACCAGTCCAAGTGCCGATGGCCTCCGTTACACATACTGACAACCCGCACCGCCCGCAAGCGGAACACAAGCACCTGCTTTCAACACCCAAACGAGCGCCTTCATACAAAGGCGTTCGTCGGCAAGGACTGCCTCACCGTGTGAAAGAAGGTACTCAGCATGACATCCGTCACCCTAACCTCCGGCTCGTCCCAGCAACCTGTTTACCCGCTGTTGCCCACGGCTTTAGCGACCGACGACATGGCTCCGGTCGAAGACCCGCCTACAGAGCAAGAAGTCGACAGCAATGACAACCGCCAGGCCCTCAAAACCGCATTGGCGCACAGGCGCAACCTGCAAACGCTCGCCCGCCAACTCAAGCAGGCCGCCCAGTCACTGGCACCGCAAGCCAGCGCCGAAGCAGTGCTGCGCGCACTGCAAGAAACCCTGATGGACGTCGATCCAGACTCGGCGCTTCAGCATCAATCGCCGCAGAAAATCAGCCTTGAGCGTTTCATCGCACACCACGGCACGTACATTCCGGCCACGCGTGAAGACCTTTTCGACATGGCCGACGCACTGATCAATCATTCGTTGTCGCACCCATTGGGCAACTTGGGCGGCGGGCTCAGTTGGGCATTGCCGCTGAGCGTGGAACACCAGCGCGTGGTGCGCGACGTCGTTGCCGACAACACCGAGAAACTGCCGGGCCTGCCCCTTTTCGACCCTCGGCGCGGAGCATTGGGGTATCTGCTGGAAGGTAATCCGCTATCCGGTACCGAGCTACAGGACCCGGCCAAGGCGTTGGAGAAACTCCTCGATACCCCCAAGGCGCAGGAGCTGGGCCAGGCGATACAGGCCAAGGTCGGCGGCATCGCGACCGATACCAGCGCAAACGACTATGTACTGAGCGCGATCCACTTGGGGCTGGACCCCGAATCCATCGAACAGCCTGGCAGAAATACCGTCGCGGGCTTCAACCTCGCTGCCGACAGTCACTGGGGCATGTCGCCAGCCAGTATGATCAGCGCACTGGCCAAACACCTGAGCGACAGCGGCAAGACTTCCCTCGCTAGCGCGGATCTCGGCGCCAGGTTGCTGCTGGCACGGGTGGCGCCGCAATATCTGGTCAAGGATATTCCCGCCACGGTGGTGTACGGCAGCCAGGCATGGGCCAACTTGTGCATCGCCGTGGCTGCGATTGAAGCCCAGGCACCCGGCAAGGCAATGCACATGGATTTTGCCGAAGTCATGCGCCATGCCGACTCAATAGCACCGGCGGGTGAAGCGGCGCAGAAGGCCGCCTTGATCGATTGGGGCGTGGTGAACGGTTTTCTCTACGCCAAAGACGATGCGGCGTACAACAACGCAGAAATCGAGTACACCCGCGAAGCCTTCAATACCCAACACAGCGAATTGAGCGCCGCGTCCAAAGAAGTCGGCGCGACACTGCCCAGCCGCAAACAGATGGCGCTGGATCTGCTGAAAGCCACCTTCGGCGAACGCGATGACTTTGAGGATCGCGTGTTGCACATCAACTATAAATCCAACGACCCCAAGGCCCCGCGCTTCAGCCAAGCCTATTCGATGCTCGACATCACTCAGCAGAGGCTGGAAATCGACGCGCAGAGCTGGCTGGTCAGAGGCGCGCGCGCCGACATCGATCTTGAGGCGTTTGCGCAGTTCACCCGAAGCCCGTCTTTCAATATCCCGCAGGTGTTCGACACGGCATTTACCAACGCGCTGGACACTATCAAACAGGTAAAAAAATACTCACTCATCAGTGCCATTGACCGCCTGCCGTTGGCCGATCGAACACGCCTCAATTATGGAAAAATCAGTTTTTTCAAGGAAAACGACTACCGCACCAGCTTGATTCCTTTCGCCCAAGACAAGCTCTTCCACACCAGCCCAAAGATCCTCGTACACAGCGAATATCAAAACAGCCATCAGACATACGAATTCGATACCACAACCGGCAGCATCTCCAAGGTTGACCAGGGCAGGATCAGCCGGCCCCACCAATACGTGTCGGACGAAGTCAACAAAATCGAAGCGTTTCATCCCAATCGCTCAACCCACAACTACGACGCCGAAGAAAAGGAACCGCAATACCCCACCTTCAACACGTTCCAAAGTCCGCGAACCCACTACATCGCCGACGCACTGATCAAGGCGTTGGGGTTTGATGAGCCTGCCGTCAAGCAATACGCCGCAGGCGAAACCCCGGACGAGGCGCGACGCGAATGGGTGAGTTCAACAACGGACGCATTATTGAACCTGATCCCCCTCCGCTCGGCCATCACCCACTTGCGCAACGGTCACTACAAGGACGGCGCGATTGACCTGGCGCTGGATATATTTGGCTTTGTGACGGCCGGGTTGGGCGCTACCGCAAAGCTCGGCAAGGCAGTGACAAACGCGGGTTCAACCCTGGGTGCCTTGGCGCGCGGCGGCAAAATCCTCGGGGTCACCGCACTCAACGCCTTCAACCCGTTGAGTGGCAGCGTTGACCTGGCGGTGGGTGCAGGCAGACTTGTCACGGATGGCATCAGCGCCAGCGCGCAAGGCATCCGCAAGCTGCGCGGCACTGCCAACGGCCAGTCGCTGGTCATCGCCAGCCAACGTTACGAGGCCGCCGCAACAGGCGTTTTACAGGTGGGTACGCAGCAAGTGGAAGGCTCGGCCATACGCCAACACGGTAAATGGTATGCCTTCGATTCAGACGCCATGCAGCCTTATGGGCCCGCACTCGACGCATTCACCCCTGTCCATACGCTGATGCCGCCCTCACCCACTGCCCAACACCCGGGGCGATCGGCTCGCGATCATCGCTTCAACCCGCTGAGCCGACCGTCACGTCCGCCACTCAGTCAACCGCCGGCTGGGCTGCCAGTCGAGCCGGTGCGTAAAATCGACCATTTGCCCGACGCCGAGTACGTGAGCAGCATTCGTGGCCGCCCCATCGAGGGCCATTTCACCCCCAGCAGAAAGCAGGCAACCCATGAGAAATTCGCCCAGGAAATGCGCGATTTTTATACGCACATGGCCGCAAACGGGCTGCCCCCCCGCCCCGAGTTTCCAAACATTCCCGCGCCAAAGAAAACGAGCGATGTGATTGCCGATGCTTTTCGCACGGCGCCTGGCCTGGTATTCGGCGAATCCCACAGCAGCTTGGCGGCTTTCCGAACTTTGTATGACAACGTCGATGTGTTTGTTCAGAACAAGGTAAAAAAGCTATTCGTCGAAGGCCTGGTGTACGACAAAATCATGCGCTGGAAAGACGATGGCATGGGCCGGATCGGGCTCATATACCGCCCTCCCAACCAACGCCCGACCCTGGGCGAACTGTTGAAGAAATTCGAAGACAACGGGATCGAAATCGTACCGCTTGACCATTTTTACCTGACGCGGCACAACGACGAACGCCACCTGTTCGGCGGCCCCATCAAGACACCTGCGCAGGCCAAACGACGACTCGAAGAGTTCAACTACTACGCCACCCGCACCATCGAGCAACACGCAGGCGATGACAAGTGGGTTGCCCTGGTAGGGCGCCATCATCTCAATACCACCCAGAATGTTCTGGGCCTCTCCGAATTGACCGGCGCCACCGGCATCGCCGTGTATGGAAGAGCCGGACGCGTTAACTACGGCGTTCGCTCGGCGGACCCACGCCCCGGCCCCTCGGGCACCCTCACCCCTGCGGATGACTTGACCGGCGACCTGCAGATTTTCGCCGGCGAAGTGTGGCCGGTGTGACGGGAACAGCAGCTAGAAGACGTCTATCCAGAGCGATTGCAATGTGACAAAGCGGATACCGACAAATTTTCTACATCCGGCACTTCATGATTTGCATCGCTCGTTCGTCTTATTAGGTAACAGCGCCATCATTTTCCTGATCAGGCTCTGATAAGGAGTTTTTTGCATGTACAACTCGCAACTGCCCACGGACGGACATTCACCGACCGCCGAGGCCGCTCATGGCAGAGGCGCCCAAGCGTTCGGCAGCGCACCTGAACAGCACGGCAATCAGCGCATCCGCCATTTGCTCAAGTGTTTTGGTTTGCGCACCAGCCTGATCCGGCTGAAGGTCATCGACGCCCTCCTCACCGCCGCCGACAACCAGCGCACCCTTGGGGTACGCGGGGTACACAGCCATTTGCTGGAGCTGGGCATCCCGTTGTCGTTTCTCAGCGTGCGCGAGGTACTCAAGCGCCTGTGCAGCGAGGGCGTGATCACCCTCAATGCCGACAAAAGCTACAGCCTCCATGAAGAGGCTGCCAAAGTACTCGAAGGCCGCGCCTGACCCACGCAGCTGAATCAGAAGTTGGGCTTGACCTTGCGCCGCATCACACCGTTGATCACGACCACGGTGACCGCCACCGCAATGGCGATGTACTGGAACGTTTTTTCGCTGATAACCCCGGTGTTCTGCAAGTAGGACAGGCCAAACATCGTCCCCAGTACGACCAGGGAGATCAGAATCGAGTATTTCAAACGTTGCTTTTGCGTCATGACGGGTTCCTGAACCTTGAGAATGTATCCACTTTGTATCGCCGAACATGCCAAATACATACCCGCTGGAGGGGATGGAATCGGGTCGGCAGGGTCTCATGTTACAGGCGATGAAAAACTTTGGCTTGCCCGTCGCCTGATTCAATCTATGAGTACCCTAGAGGATTTTGAAATGTTCCGTCGAATCACACTGCTGATTCCCTTGTTGATCATCCTGAGCATGAGCGGCTGCATCATTTTCCCACACGGTGGTGGCTGGCATGACCACCGTTACTACGGTGGCGGCCCGGGTTACTACCACCGCTGATCACACGTGCGTCTCGCTCTCCCTGCGCAGAGCGAGACCGCTCAAGCCGTCGCTTATCCACCTGCCTTCAAAGGGCGCGTTTGGCCCGCCGATCACCGCCGGCACGAAACATTTTGCACCAAGCTTCTCGCCATCCTGCGGAACACTTTCAGCCAACCCACCACGGAATGGGCAGCCCTGATGCGCAATCAGATGCTCACCTCATTGAATGTGAAGGCCCCGCCGATGCTATTTCCTCTCGTTTATTTCGCAGCCACTCATACCCACACGCCACAACCTGCCCCTCGCGATAAACCCTCGCCTTACGATCCCCCATCCGATCTGACGCCAGACGACAGTAACCGCAGAAAACACCCGCTGCACACTGACGGCGACGTGACAATCAGTCGACTCATTGACTGGGATACATCGGACCCCGAAAAGCCGGAGATTAAGAGCAGTTGGCTTTTAGTGGAAAGCGGTAACCATTCGGACCGTATCCATGTACGCAGTTGGCCCGGCGACAAGCTGCAAATCCTGATCAACGACAAGCCCTATTTTTTCGACATCAAAGAAAAACAGGGCCCGGAGCAGCACCTCTGGATCGAAACCCAAGGGGGCGATGACACGGTAATAATCGACGATGACGTCAAGCTTCGTGTTGACGTTGAAGGGGGCGATGGCAACGACTACATCCGGGCAGGCGGAGGCCGGAGCAGACTCTATGGCGGGAACGGCAAGGACTTCCTGCAACTGGGCAGTGGTCTCGGCTATGCCGAGGGCAATGACGGCGACGACACCATCCTTGGGGGAAGCGGCCATGCCGTGATGTATGGCAATAAGGGCATGGACCTGCTCATTGCCGGCGACGGTCCCGCCACCAAGCAGAGTTATCTGGACGGTGGCGACAACGAAGATGTACTCGTCTCAGGCAGCGGGCATACGGTTTCACATGGCGGCAATGACGATGACCTTCTTATAGGGCGCGACCGTACCACCTTCTATACAGGGAAAGGCCACGACACCATTTTGAATAATCAGCGCAAGGACCGTATCTACGCCAACGCCAGTGATCATTTCGACCGTACCCAAGGCTCGGCTTTCACCGAGGTCAAACCCAGCAACGCCGGCGAGCAGGCGTTCATCGTGAAAGACGGGCACCTGGAGTTCAAACAACGGGTAACCGACGACCTCGAATTCCTGCGCAGTTCGCCGCTAGGCCAACAGACCCTTGCCAAAATGGATGAACTCGCCGTGCTGAACGGCGGCAAAGTCACCATCGAACGAGGTGACTCGGGCAACACGTCATACATTTTCTGGAGAACTGATCAGGACGAGCTGACACCTGAGGCATACGAAGCTCTCACCCCATCGGAGCAGGGAATCATCCAAAATGGTGTGGCCGGTTTGGGCGCCAATAGTGCCCACATTTTTTATGACCCCCAGTCTACCCGGGAGCGAGCTGACGGTACCTTTACAGGGTTTCCCGTAAACGGCCTCTTTCACGAGATTGGGCATGCCTACAATGGCGCCACCGGCACGTTCCTGGCGGGTGAGAGTACCCAACGTCGGGAATCAGGCAGAACGGACGTCGTCCCGCATTTAGAACACCAAGTCGTTGGCCTGCCCAGCGATGCAGAACCTTTTGACCTCGATAACGACCCCGCCACGCCACCAAGCACCATTAATCCAAAACCCTTCACTGAGAACGGTCTGCTCGAAGAAATGGGTAAACCGCTTAGGAAAAGTTACCGATTTGATCTCAGTGCTCAGGGGGACGGTCTCTAGTACACCCTTCACACGCCAGCCGGTCAGCCATATCAACAACCTCAGCACCCAGAACGCCACGGCTGCCGAGCAGCAAAGCGCTGTGACCGAGTGGATCAACCGCAGCATGGTCCATATCCGACATATGGTCGAAGAGCGGGTGCAAAGCGGCCATGCCACTGAAACCAATACGCAAAGCCTGCTCAACGCCAATGCCTGGGTGATCGCGCTGATGAGCCGCTTCAAGGTGCAGTGATAAATTAATGAGACACTCCCGTGCAATGCATGGGAGTAGGTCTATCCTGACAGCTCCGGGTGCAGAGTTTCACCACACAGGAGGTGTTCCATGCGCGCTGTCGAGCAGTCGGTCCGCCTGGAGCGGATCAGTCAGGAACGCTTTATCCAAGCGCCTATCGAGGCTGTCTACAACTATGTAACCCAGCCCGATCGCTGGCACGAATGGCACCCGACCTCCCTCAGTGCCGACACCGGCACCACCGGTTCACTCTCCGCCGGCACGCGCTTTACCGAGGTGATCGACCTGCTGGGCGTGCGGGTGCCGATGAGTTACCGCGTGCAGATCGCCCGGCCGCCGGAAGAATTCAAGGCGGTATTCACCTCCCTGGCCGTCGACGGCTCGATTCACTACAGCCTGCACGCCTGTCGTGACGGCACGCTGTTCAAGCGCGTGTTGACCTATGAAACCGAACTGCAACTGGCCGGCTTGCACGAGCGCATGGTGGAGCTGTCCACGGTTGCGCTGGACCAGCTCAAGCAACGCTTGGAAAACCCCGCCTTCGTCGAATGAGCCAACATACCGTCGAGCTTCCGCACGGCCGCGATGCGCCTTAGTCTCGACGGCGAGCCTATCGACCCAACGACCGGACAGCCTGCAAACATCTCCGGCAACATCTTGACAAGGCAAAAGCGTAACCTCTATTGTCTGACAACCTGACTACCAAGGTTTTTTCCATGCTTGAGCTCCAGCGCCCTGACTCGCTCGTTGTACGGGTCGTCAGCGCCATCCGCGCCGAAATCGATTCTGGCCAATTGGCGCCCGAGTCGCGTTTGCCCACTGAACAGCAACTGGCTGAACAACTGAACGTCAGCCGCTCGGTGGTGCGCGAAGCGATTGCCCAACTCAAGGCCGATGGTGTGCTGACAGCCAAGCGTGGCCTGGGCTCATTTATCTCGCAAACCCCTGCGGGCACGGTGTTTCGCTTCCCGGAAAAAAACGGTCGTCGTCCGGACCTGGCGCAGATGTTCGAAGTGCGCCTGTGGATCGAAACCCAGGCCGCCTCGATCGCCGCCCAACGCCGTGATCCCGACGACCTGCAGCGCATGCAGAAGGCGCTGCAGGAAATGCACGACCAGCGCGCCGACTTCGAGGCCGCCGCCCTCGCCGATGTCGAGTTTCATCGCGCCATCGCCGAAGCCAGCAAGAATGACTACTTTGTCGCCTTCCACGACTTTCTGCGCAGCCAGTTGGCCAGTGCGCGCAAAACCGCCTGGGAAAACTCGGCGTCGCGTTTTGCCAGTGGCTCGGCCGACGCCACCCAGGAACACCAGGCGCTTTACCAGGCCATCGCCGACGGTGATGCCCAAGCGGCCGCAGCCAATGCCGAAGCGCACCTGCGCGCAGCGGCCAAACGCCTGCAACTTGAGCTGCCTGCCACGAATTGAATGATCCAAGCTTTGTGCAGCGTGCCTCAGGCACGCCATTTTTTTAACAAAAACATTAGTCTGACAACCTGATAAGCAGACTGAAATGTGCAGCCCTTAGGTACTCCAAACCATGATTTACGATTTCTGCATCATCGGCGGTGGCATCGTCGGCCTGGCCACTGCGATGGAGCTGCTCAAACGCCAGCCCAACGCCTCACTGGTGATCCTGGAAAAAGAAGCCTCGCTGGCCAAGCACCAGACCGGGCATAACAGTGGGGTGATTCACGCTGGCATCTACTACGCCCCCGGCAGCCTCAAGGCCGATCTGTGTAAACGCGGCGCCGAGGCCACCAAACGGTTTTGCCGCGAACACGGGATCAAGTTCGAGGTGTGCGGCAAGTTGCTGGTGGCCTCCACGCCCCTGGAAATGCAGCGCATGGAGGCACTTTATGCGCGCTCGCAGTTGAATGAGCTGAATGTCGAACGCCTGGACGCCGACCAACTGCGCCAGCGCGAGCCCAACATCATCGGTCTGGGCGGCTTGTTTCTCGATGCGACCGGCATTGTCGATTACCGCGAAGTCTGCGAAACCATGGCCCAGGTGATTCGCCGACAAGGCGGTGAGATCTGCCTGGAGCGCACCGTCACCGCCATTTCGGAAGACACCGACAAGGTCACCGTCAACACCCGCGGCGAAGCGTGGCAAGCCAGGCACCTGGTGGTCTGCGCCGGCCTGCAGTCGGATCGGCTGGCGACGATGGCCGGGGTCAAGATCGACCACCAGATCATCCCCTTTCGCGGCGAGTACTTCCGCCTGCCGGCCTCGAAGAACAACCTCGTCAACCACCTGATCTACCCGATTCCGGACCCGGAACTGCCGTTCCTCGGCGTGCACCTGACGCGGATGATCGACGGCAGCATCACGGTCGGCCCCAACGCCGTGCTGGGCCTGGGCCGGGAGAACTACCGCAAGTTCTCGATCAACTGGCGCGACGTGGCGCAGTACGCCAGCTTCCCCGGTTTCTGGAAAACCCTCTGGCAGAACCTGGGTTCGGGCAGCGTCGAGATGAAAAACTCACTGTTCAAGTCCGGCTACCTGGAGCAATGCCGCAAGTACTGCCCGTCGTTGAACCGCGAAGATCTGCTGCCCTACGAAGCAGGCATCCGCGCCCAGGCCGTGATGCGCGACGGCAGCCTGGTCCACGACTTTCTGTTCGCCCAGACGCCCCGCATGCTCCATGTCTGCAACGCGCCCTCACCCGCCGCCACCTCGGCGATTCCCATCGGCGAAATGATCGCCGATCGCATGTTCACACCCGGCTGACACCGCATCCCCGGCCCTTCCCGGGCCATCGCCACAAGCGTCACTTTGACAATAAATATAATGACTCAGAAGGAAGTACAGAATGACGGCAACACCGCATACCGCTGCCCCGGAAACGCCGGCACAAAGCAAAAAACGCCTGCGCAAAGTCGCCGCCGCCACGATCTTCGGATCGATGCTGGAGTGGTACGACTTTTACCTGTACGCCACCATGGCGGCCATCGTGTTCTCGAAGATCTTCTTCGACAACAGTGATCCGAAAACCGCCTCGCTCATGGCCTTTTCCACCTTCGCCATCGGCTTTATCGCCCGACCCTTCGGCGGCATTCTGTTCGGCTACCTGGGCGACAAGTTCGGCCGCAAACAGGTGCTGGTATTGACCTTCTGCATGATGGGCGTGTGTACCACGCTGATCGGCCTGATCCCCAGCTATGCCTCCATCGGCATCTGGGCGCCGATCATCCTGGTGTTCATCCGGATCATCCAGGGCCTGGGCGCCGGGGCCGAGTTGTCGGGCGCGGCGGTTACTTCCTACGAGCACGCGTCGGAAGGCAAGCGCGGCAGCCAGGGCGCCTGGCCGGCGTTGGGCCTGAACCTGGGCCTGCTCCTGTCGTCATTGACCGTGTACCTGCTGACCATCAATGGCAACGACTTCATGCTGGCAGGCGGCTGGCGTATCCCGTTCATCTGCAGTATCGCGTTGGTGGGCGTCGGCCTGTGGGTGCGCAACAGCATTCCGGAAACCCCGGAGTTCAAGGAGCTGAGCCAGGCACCCAAGGTCGCCAAGCCTTCGCCGCTCAAAGCGCTGTTCAAGAACGATCTCAAGGGGTTGGCGGTGGTGTTCTTCGTAGCCATTGGCTACAACGCCCTAAGCTATATCTTCAAGACGTTTTCGCTGGCCTACCTGACTCAATTCAAAGGCGTCGATGTGCACGTCACGTCGCTGTCGGTGACCATTGCCAGCCTGATCGCCATCGTCGCGGTGCCGTGCTTCGGCTGGCTGTGCGACAAATGGAGCAGCAAAAAAGTGCTGGTACTCGGCGGCGTCTGCTCGCTGTTTTTTGCCTACCCGTTCCTGGCCCTGCTCGACACTGGCGACAGCCTGATGATCTACATTGCCATCGGCGTCGGCACCGGCCTGCTCGCTCCCATGATGTTCGCGCCCCAGGGCTCGTTCTTAAGCCGTCAATTCCCGACCCAGACGCGTTCCTCGGGCTTCGGCACCGGCCGCGAAATCGGTACCGCTATCGCCGGCGGCCTGGCACCGCTGGGAGCCTTGTCCCTGGTGGCCGCGTCACCGACCCACGCCACAGGCGGGGTGGTGATTATCCTCGCGATCGCGGCACTGCTGGTGGTGGTGTTCGCCCTGTGCGACCAGGGCCGTAAACACTCGACCTTCAAGAACTGAGCGAAAAACCTCGGTCGACTTCAGCGCGGGGGCCAGGCCATGGCCTGTGCCCTTGCGCATGACCGACGTCAAGGCCGCTCTTCACGTAACCGGGTAACCTAAAAATGTGAGATGAGTATTCACTCCCCCGAAGAAACCCTAGGAGCACCCGTTGAAAACCCGTCACTGCCTCGTCGTCCTCTTCCTGATCACGACGTTGACGTTACTCATGGATATACCGGTCAAGACGTGGCTGACCTCAGCGACCCTCAGTTTGCTGCTCGGCACTTGCGCGCTGGTGTACATGGCGGCGTCCTGTGTACTGGCCAGTCGCTGGTCGGTGGTGGAGAACGTGTTTGGCGGCCTGGATCGCGTCTATGAAGTACACAAGTGGTTGGGCATCTGGGCGCTGGTGTTCGCCACGTATCACTTTGTGTTCAAAGCTAACCTGGATGTGTGGAACAGCGTGCCCATCCTGGAGCTGCCCAAATACTGGACGCGCCTCGTCCGTCAACTGAGCTACGTGGCGCTGGGCCTGATCGTGCTGTTGGCGTTGAACCGCAACATTCCTTACAACGTCTGGCGCTGGTGGCACAAGTTGTCTGGCCCGCTGTTCCTGATCGTGATCCTGCACGGGCTGAGTTTCAAATCGCCAATCACCCTGACCGCGCCATCGGGCGTCTGGTTGACCTTGTGCTGCAGCCTGGGCGTCATCGGAGCCCTCTATAAATTGGTGCTTTACCCCTGGGTTGGGCGTGCCGGCGAATACCGGGTGACGGCCGTCAACCGCGCCAACGGCGCGTTGCATTTGACACTGGCGCCAATTCACAAAGGGTTTGACTTCAAGGCCGGGCAATTCGCGTTCCTGGCCATGCAGGTCAAAGGGTTGCGCGAGCCGCACCCCTTCACGATCGCCAGCGCTAACCGTGAAAACGGGCAGATTGCGTTCATGATCAGAGGGTTGGGGGATTACACCAACGCCCTGGCAGACTGCGCCAAGGTCGGCATGCGCGCCGATCTGTATGCGCCTTACGGGCGCTTCAAGCGTGCCGTGCAGGCAGAACGGGAAATCTGGATCGGCGCCGGCGTGGGTATTTCGCCGTTTATTTCCTGGCTGCAAGACCCTGCCGCCAAAGACTTCGACAAAGCCACGCTGGTCTATTGCTTTACGCCCGCGCGCGCCTTCCCGCCGGCCGAACAGGTGCAGACCATGGCCCGCTTACGAGGTGCGCAATTCGTCAGTAATGCCGGCGGCCTCGAACGCTTGGCCGACACCCTGCGCCAAGCCGTGGCCGAGACCGACCCCGACAAAGTGCATATCAGCTTCTGCGGCCCCAAAGGCTTGCTGGTCAAGGTTCGCGAGCTGATGAACGCCCACCGGATTCCACCGGCCAACCTGCACAGCGAACGGTTCGAGTTTCGCTGAAACCACGGGACGCAGGTCAACCCAGCACCTGAAGGGGGTTTGGCGGTGGACGTAAACTGGCATGATAGCGCCCATCCCACAACCTTCTCTGACTTGCGAGACGCCCCATGAAAACCCCATTGCGACTGGCCCTGCTTTCAGCCCTGTTGACCACCGGCCTGGCCCAGGCGGCCGAGCTGATCCCCATCGACGTACACCGCGACGCCAACTGCGGCTGCTGCAAACAATGGATCCGCCATCTGGAAAGCCACGGTTTCAAGGTCAATGATCACGTTGAAGCCGATATGAGCGCGGTCAAACAACGCCTCGGCGTTGCGCCGCGCCTGGGCTCGTGCCATACCGCCGTGATCGACGGCAAGTTCATCGAAGGTCACGTACCCGCCGAGCACGTGTTGGCGCTGCGCAAGCGCGATGATCTGCTCGGTATCGCCGCGCCGGGCATGCCCATGGGTTCGCCCGGCATGGAAATGGACGGCCACGGCGACGCCTACCAAGTCATCGGCCTGACCCGCGACGGTAAAGATGTGGTGGTAGCCGACTACCCGGCACACTGATCGATGCTGACGGGTTACCTGGGGCTGTTTTTTGCGGCATTCGGCGCCGCCACCCTCCTGCCCTTGCAATCGGAAGCCGTGCTGGTGGGCCTGCTGCTCAGCGGGCATTACAACCTGTGGTGGCTGCTGGGCATTGCGACGCTGGGCAACGTGCTCGGCTCGCTGGTCAATTGGCTGCTGGGGCGCTCGATCGAGCACTTCAAGGCACGGCGCTGGTTTCCGGTCAACGCCCGGCAACTCGACAAGGCGCGCCGCCACTACGAACGCTGGGGGCATTGGACGTTATTGCTCAGTTGGGTGCCGATCATCGGCGACCCGCTGACCTTGATCGCCGGGGTGATGCGCGAACCGCTGTGGCGCTTTTTGCTGCTGGTGACCCTGGCCAAGGGCGTGCGTTATGGCGTGCTGGCCGCGCTGACCCTGCACTGGGTGTTAATCCCCACTTAATCGCCTGCAAACAGCATCCGAGCTCCCCACTCGGAGCCCCGCCATGCCTCTACTGCGCACCTTTTGCGTTGCCGGCCTGCTCGCCGCCGGCGCAGCGCCCGTATTCGCCGCCACCGAAGGCCCCAGCTACGGGCCTGAACTGCAGGGTTTCCAATACCCTTATCCGGTTCAACAGTTCCGCTTTCAGTCCCAGGGCAAATCCCTGCACATGGGCTACATGGACATCCCGGCCAGCGGCACAGCCAACGGTCGCAGCGTGGTGCTGCTGCACGGCAAGAACTTCTGCGGCGCCACATGGGAGGGTTCGATCAAGGCGCTGAGCGACGCCGGTTACCGCGTGATCGCACCCGACCAGATCGGCTTCTGCACCTCGAGCAAGCCCGACAGCTACCAGTACAGCTTCCAGCAACTGGCGATCAATACCCACCAACTGCTGGAAAAACTCGGCATTCAGAAGGTCACCCTGCTCGGCCACTCCACCGGCGGCATGCTCGCCACCCGCTACGCGCTGCTGTACCCAGAGCAAACCGAGCAACTGGCGCTGGTCAACCCGATCGGCCTGGAAGACTGGAAAGCCCTCGGCGTGCCTTATCGCAGCGTCGACCAATGGTACGAACGCGAATTGCAGGTGAGCGCCGACGGCATCCGCAGCTACGAGCGCGACACCTACTACGCCGGCCACTGGAAGCCCGAATACGAGCGCTGGGTACAGATGCTCGCCGGCATGAACAAAGGCCCCGGCCACACCCAGGTGGCATGGAACTCGGCGCTGATTTACGACATGATCTTCACCCAGCCGGTGTACTACGAGTTCAAGGACCTGCAGGTGCCCACGCTGTTGCTGATCGGCACCAGCGACACCACCGCCATCGGCAAAGACCTCGCGCCGCCGGCGGTGAAGGCAAAGATCGGGCACTACGCGGTGCTGGGTAAACAGGTAGCCAAGTTGATCCCCCGCGCCACCCTGGTGGAATTCCCCGGCCTGGGCCACGCACCGCAGATGGAAGAACCGGCGCAGTTCCACAAGGCCTTGCTGCAGGGGCTCGACCACCTTTAATCCAACGTTATAAGAGGCGCCCGCGTATGTCGCTACAGATTGCAGTCATTGATGATTGGCAGGACGTCGCCCGTGATGTGGTTGACTGGTCAGCCCTGGCGGCGCTCGGCCAGGTGCATTTTCTGCATGATTACCCGGCGGATACCGCCACGATGGTCGAGCGCCTGAAAGGCTTCGATGTGATCTGCGTGATGCGCGAACGTTCGACCTTCGATAGCCCTTTGCTGCAAGGACTGCCCAACCTCAAGCTGCTGGTGACCGGTGGCATGCGCAACGCCGCCATCGACCTTGCCGCCGCCAAAGCCCTGGGTATCCAGGTGTGCGGCACCGACAGCTATAAACACGCGGCACCGGAGCTGACGTGGGCGTTGATCATGGCGTCCACGCGCAACTTGCTGGCCGAAGCCAATTCCCTGCGCGCCGGCCACTGGCAGGTAGGCCTGGGCGGCGACCTGCATGGCCAGACCCTGGGGATCCTGGGGCTGGGCAGCATTGGCCAGAAGGTCGCGCAATTTGCCCAGGTGTTCGGGATGCGGGTGATTGCCTGGAGTGAAAACCTTACACAGCAACGCGCGGCGGAATCCGGGGTGACGTGGGTCAGCAAGCGCGACTTGTTCGCACAGGCCGATATTCTCACCATCCACCTGGTCCTCAGCGAGCGTAGCCGTGGGCTGGTGGATGCCGAGGCGCTCGGCTGGATGAAGCCGACGGCACGCCTGGTCAATACGGCACGCGGGCCGATCGTGGACGAACCGGCGCTGCTGGAGGCCTTGAGCAACGGCCGCCTGGCGGGAGCAGCGCTGGATGTGTATGCCGAGGAGCCACTGCCGGTCGATCATCCGTTGCGCCGCTTGCCAAACGTACTGGCCACTCCCCACGTCGGGTATGTCAGCGAGCAGAATTACCGGCAGTTCTATCAGCAGATGATTGCCGATATCCAGGCTTGGGCCGCGGGCACGCCCATTCGCGTGCTCGGCTGACGCACCAATTCAGCGCACGCGCACTGCGGTGACGAGGCGCCTGCTCCCGAAACGCCCCTGAAGCGGGGCGCCAGCCCACCAACCGGACCGCGCGCCCTCGCCACGCGCTATCCACCGATCGCCACGCGCCCACACCGCTTTCCAACGTCGCATATCGTTACAAGTTTTTTTGTCCTACAAAATTTCCACATAAACCCTACAGTCTTTAGGATTTGTCCTAGACTCAAGCTCGATGGGTCCGTTCAAAAACAAAAGCCCCGCAAAAAATCGAAACTTTCAAACTCTGCCGTAGGTCAGGTTTAGGGTAAGGCGTGCATAAGCGGTTCAGACCGAATGCCCGTCCATCCAATCTATTTCAGCTAACCGTGCAACTGGCACAAGCCTTGCCAGTTTGTATAGCGCTTGTGCGTCTGGCCGCAGGAAGCGGTCTTCGGAGCTAGTGGCAGCGGGCCACCAGCCAACCAACATGTGGGAGAGAACTATGATCAGTGCCGCAGTAGAAACTCAGGGAGAGCGTTTTAGTAAATCGGCAGGGGGGCCAACATCGTTGGTCGATCTGCCCAATGCTGTGCGGCCGGTCGTGAGTCATAACCCCAATCGAAAGAAAGTCTTGTTCGTCACTTCCGAATTTGCCGACCTGGTCAAGACCGGCGGCCTAGGCGATGTTTCCGCCGCCCTGCCCCGCGCCATGGGGCACTTGCACGATGTGCGCGTGCTGATCCCCGGTTACCCGCAGGTGATGGAAAGCGACAACCCGATCCATATCATCGGCGAACTGGGTGGCCACGCCGCGCTGCCGCCATGCAAGATCGGGCGCATGGACCTCAAGGATGGCCTGGTTATCTACGTACTGATCTGCCCCGAACTGTACGAGCGCGAAGGCACGCCCTATGGCGCCAACAACGGCCGCGACTGGCCGGATAACCACATCCGCTTCGCGCGCCTGGGCCTGGCCGCTGCCGACATGGCCGCCAACCTCGCCCAGATCCACTGGTGCCCGGACCTGGTGCATGCCCACGACTGGCCCGCCGGCCTAGCCCCTGCCTATATGCACTGGCGTGGGTCACGCACACCGACCCTGTTCACCATCCACAACCTGGCATACCAGGGCGTGGTCAGCCTGGCCTCCACGCCGGAGCTGGGCATTCCGCCCCATGCGCTGCAACAGGAAGGCATGGAGTTCTACGGCAAGATGTCGTTCCTCAAGGCGGGGATGGCCTACTCCAGCCACATCACCACCGTGAGCGCCACCTACGCCCAGGAAATCACCACCCCGGAATTCGGCTGCGGCCTGGACGGCTTTCTCGCCAGCAAGACCCAGCAAGGCTTGCTCAGCGGCATTCCCAACGGCATCGATGAAAGCTGGGAAGCCTCCACCGACACGCACCTGACCCACAACTTCAATATCGGCGATTGGGAAGGCAAGGCAGTCAACGCCGCCCACGTGCGCAACCTGTTTGGCCTGCATGACTCCACCGGACCGCTGTTCGCCGTGGTCTCGCGGCTGGTCTATCAAAAAGGCCTGGACCTGACCGAAGCGGTCGCCAGCTTTATCGTCGAGAACGGCGGCCAGATCGCGATCATCGGTCGTGGCGAGCCGGAAGAAGAACAGGCCATGCGCGAACTGGCGCTGCGTTTCCCGGGCCAGGTCGGTGTACGCATCGGCTTCAACGAAACCGACGCCCGTCGCATGTTTGCCGGCAGCGACTTCCTGCTGATGCCGTCGCGCTATGAACCGTGCGGCTTGAGCCAGATGTACGCGCAGCGCTTCGGCTCGCTGCCGGTGGCGCGCAACACCGGCGGCCTGGCGGACACCATCGAAGACGGCGTCACCGGGTTTCTGTTCAACGAGTCCACCGTGGACAGCTACCGCGAAGCCCTGAACCGTGCGTTCAAAGTGTTCGCCTACCCAGGCCTGCTCAACGCCATGCGCTGCCGGGCGATGACCCAACCGTTCAACTGGTGCCAGGCGGTCGAACCCTATGCCGAACTGTATGAACAACTGGTGGCCAAGGCGCTGGGGAAATCGACTAAATAATCAAGGGAGGTCTTCATAGATGCCGTTACGGACTCTGGAAACCTGGCCCCACGGCGCAATCATGCTGGACGCGCAACACACGCGTTTCGCCTTGTGGGCGCCAGACGCGTTTTATGTCAGCGTTGAATTGCAAGATGGCCGCTCGGTCGCCATGCTGCCCCAGGCAAATGGCTGGTTCGAAACGGAGATAAAGTGCCCCGCAGGCACGCGCTACCGCTACAACATCGATGGGGAAATGGATGTCCCCGATCCCGCATCCAGGGCCCAGGCCTCGGACGTGCATGGCTGGAGCCTGGTGGTCGACCCGCTCGCCTATGAATGGCGACACCACCCATGGCAGGGCCGCCCCTGGCATGAAGCGGTGATCTACGAACTGCATGTCGGCGCGCTGGGCGGCTTCGCAGCCGTCGAGCAGCACCTGCCACGCCTGGCCGAACTGGGCGTTACCGCGATTGAGTTGATGCCCCTGGCGCAATTCCCCGGCGAGCGCAATTGGGGCTACGACGGCGTGCTGCCCTACGCGCCGCACGCCGCCTACGGCAGCCCCGAACAGCTCAAGCATCTGATCGACAGCGCCCATGAACACGGGCTCGCGGTCTTGCTCGACGTGGTCTACAACCACTTCGGCCCCGATGGCAACTACCTGGGCCAGTACGCCAAAGACTTCTTCCAGCAAGATGTACATACGCCATGGGGCGCCGGCATCGACTTCGAGCGGCGTGAAGTGCGGGACTTCTTTCTGGACAACGCCCTGATGTGGCTGCTCGACTACCGCTTCGACGGCCTGCGCCTGGATGCGGTACACGCCATCGACAACCCCGGTTTCCTGCGGGAACTGGCGCACCGGGTGCGCCAGCAGGTCGACATCGGCCGTCATGTTTGGCTGGTGCTGGAAAACGAACTGAACCAGGCCAGCCTGCTGAAACACGATTTCGATGCGCAATGGAACGACGACTTCCACAACGTATTGCATGTGCTGCTGACCGGCGAAACCGATGCCTACTACAGCGACTTTGCCCAAGCGCCTACCGCCAAACTCGCACGTTGCCTCAGCGACGGCTTTGTCTACCAAGGCCACACCACGCGCCACGGGCATGCACGCGGCGAACCCAGCAGCGGCTTGCCGCCCACCGCCTTCGTCGCGTTCTTGCAGAACCACGACCAGATCGGCAACCGCGCCCTCGGCGAACGCCTGCACCAACTGTGTTCGCCCCAGGCGCTGAAGGCGGCGACCACCTTGCTACTGATGTCGCCGATGATCCCGTTGCTATTCATGGGCGATGAAGTCAACGCCAGCGAGCCGTTTCTGTTTTTCACTGACCACCATGGCGAACTGGCTGAAGCGGTACGCGAAGGACGTCGCAATGAATTCGCCGATTTCGCCGCGTTCCACGACCCCGAGCGGCGCGAGCGGATTCCCGATCCCAACGCGCTGCCGACCTTCGAGCAATCGGCGCCGTCATTCGCCGCCAACGAACACACCGAGTTCTATCGCCACCTGCTGCGCCTGCGCCACCAGCATATCGTGCCGCACCTGCCTGGCAGCGTGGCCCTCGGTGCGCGGGTGCTGGCAGATCGCGCCGTCAGTGCGCGTTGGCGCCTGGGCAACGGCAGCCTGTTACAGATCGACCTGAACCTGAGTGCCACGGCCCTGGATCACCCCGCTGCGCAGCATGTGCTGTTCCAAACGCCGGCGCATGACCACGCGCACCTGGCGCCCTTCAGCGCACGCGTTACCCTATCCCCTGTTGGAGAGCACCCTTGAGCGAAGCGAACCTGGAAATCCTCGCCGGCCGAGCGGGCCTGGCGGTCGATTGGATCGACGCAAACGGCCGCCCGCAACGTGTCAAACCGGACGCCCTGCGCGCCGTCCTCAAAGGCCTGGGCCACCCGGCCGACAGCGATGCCGAGATTGACGCCAGCCTGCGAGACCTGGAGCAAGTGCAACAGGACAAGCACCTGCCGCCCTTGCTCACCGTCGACAGTGGCGAAGGCCTGGACCTGGCGCGCTACTTCGCGCCCGACACCGTCTGCCGGGTCAGCCTCGAGGAGGGCGAAGTCCTCGAATTACGCCTCGACGGCAACGCGGTACTGCCCGGCGTGATCGCCCTCGGCTACCACCAAGTGCATATCGCCGACCAGGCCTTCACCCTGGCCGTGGCCCCTCGTCACTGCTACAGCGTCGCCGATGCCGTCGACAGTCAAACCCCACGTGCCTGGGGCCTGAGCGCCCAGTTGTACGCCCTGCGCCGCCTCGGCGACGGCGGGTTCGGCGACACCCTGGCGCTGGAACACCTGGCCCGCTCGGCCGCCGAACGCGGTGCCGACGCCCTGGCGATCAGCCCGATGCACGCGATGTTCAGCGCCGACCCCGAGCGCTACAGCCCGTACTCGCCGTCGAGCCGTCTGTTTCTCAATAGCCTGTACGCATCGCCCGGCTGCATCCTGGGTGAGCGCCAGGTGCGCAATGCCATCGAGGCCTGCGGTCTGGCCGACGAGCTGCACACCCTCGAACAACACACCCTGATCGACTGGCCCACCGCAGCCAAGGCCAAACACCGCCTGTTGCGTGCCCTGTACGACGACTTCCGCCACGGTCAACACCCGCAACACGCCGACTTCCTCAGTTTCCGCCAAGCGGGCGGTGAAGCCCTGGAGAACCACTGCCGTTTCGAAGCGGTCCAGGCCGCGCGCGCCGCCGCTGGCGAAGACCTCGACTGGCGCCATTGGCCAGAGCAATGGCGCAGCCCGCAAAGCCCGGCACTCCTGCGCTTCGCCGAGGAAAACCGCGACGACATCGGCTTCTACGCCTTCGGCCAATGGCTGATCGCGCGCTGCCTGGAACGCGCCCAACAAGCCGCCCGTGGCAGTGGCATGAGCATCGGCCTGATCGCCGACCTGGCCGTCGGCGCCGACGGTGGCGGCAGCCAGGCCTGGAGCCGCCAGGATGAATTGCTCGCCGGCCTGACCGTCGGCGCGCCGCCGGACATTCTCAACCGCGCCGGCCAAGGCTGGGGCATCTCCGCCTTCGCTCCGGAAGGCCTCAAGCGCCACGGCTTCCGTGCGTTTATCGAGATGCTGCGGGCCAATTTCGCCCATGCCGGCGGCTTGCGTATCGACCATGTGATGGGCCTGCAACGCCTGTGGGTAATGCCCATGGATGCCTCGCCCCAGGACGGCGCCTACCTGTATTACCCGGTGGACGATCTGTTGCGTCTGCTGGCGCTGGAATCGCACCGCCACCAGGCCATCGTCCTCGGCGAAGACCTCGGCACCGTGCCCGACGGCCTGCGCGACAAACTCATCGGCCGCTCGATTCTGGGCATGCGCGTGCTGCTGTTCGAACAAGGTCATGATGGCCAATTCAAGCCGATCCTCGACTGGCCGGACAACGCCCTGGCCACCACCAGCACCCACGACCTGCCAACCCTCAATGGCTGGTGGCACAGCCGCGACATCGACTGGAACGTCCAGCTCGGCCTGATCGATGCGCCCACCACGGAGCAATGGCGCGAGCACCGCCTGCGCGAACGCCAGGCACTGCGCCAGGCCTTGAGCCAGGACCCGCAGAACTTCGTCGATGAAGTGCGCAATGAAACCGACCACATGATCGATGCCAGCGTGCGCTACCTCGGCCACACCCGCGCGCCGCTGGTGCTGCTGCCGCTGGAAGATGCCTTGGGCCTCGAAGAACAAGCCAACCTGCCCGGCACCATCGACACCCACCCCAATTGGCGCCGCCGCCTGCCAGGCGAGGCGGCGAGCCTGCTCGACAATGCGGGTGCCGCGCGCCGCCTGGAACTGCTGGCGGTGGCACGCAATCAAGCCCATGAGCGTGACCGATGAAGGCTCTGCCCCTGCGCGCCAGCCAGCGCCTGCAGTTTCATAAAGGGTTCACCCTCGATGACGCGGTGGCTCTGGTGCCGTACTTTGCCCAGCTGGGCATCAGCCATTTGTATGCCTCACCGCTGCTCAGTGCCCGCGCAGGTTCCATGCATGGCTATGACGTGGTCGACCCCACCACCGTCAACCCGGAGCTGGGCGGCGAAGCGGCGTTGCGCCGCCTGGTGGCCGCCCTGCGCCAACACGACATGGGGCTGATCCTCGATATCGTGTCCAACCACATGGCCGTGGGCGGCGCCGACAACCCCTGGTGGCTCGACCTGCTGGAATGGGGCCGGTTGAGTCCCTACTGCGAATTCTTCGACATTCAATGGCACTCGCCCGACCCGCTGCTCAAGGGCCAATTGCTCATGCCGTTCCTCGCCAGCGACTACGGCGAAGCCCTGCAAACCGGCACGTTGACCCTGCACTTCGACGCCGCGCACGGCAGTTTTTCCGTCGAGCACTACGAACACCGCTTCCCGATCTGCCCACAAGATTACGCGACGATTCTGGGCGCCGATGAACTGCTCAAGCCCCTCGCCGACCGCTTCAGCACCCTCGCCTACCAGAGCGATGCCTACGCCGAAGCGGCCTGGCTCAAACAAGCCCTGGCCGAACGCGCCACCGACAACGCCGTGCGGCAGGCCATCGAACAGCGGCTGGGCACCTTCGACGCACGCCAGCCCGACGGGTTCCAGCGCCTGCACGGGCTGTTGGAGCAACAGGCCTATCGCCTGGCCAGTTGGCGCACCGCGGCGGACGATATCAACTGGCGGCGCTTCTTCGATGTCAACGATCTGGGCGGCCTGCGCGTAGAACGCAGTGCCGTGTTCGAAGCCACCCACGGCAAGATCTTCGAGTTGATCAGCCAGGGGCTGGTCGATGGCCTGCGCATCGACCATATCGACGGGCTGGCCGACCCACGCGGGTATTGCCGCAAGCTGCGGCGGCGGGTCGATACGCTGTCGCCCGAGCGTCACCTGCCAATTTTCGTCGAAAAAATCCTCGGCGAAGGCGAAACCCTGCGCGAGGACTGGCAGGTGGACGGCACCACCGGCTACGAATTCATGAACCAGCTGTCGCTGCTGCAACACCGCCCGCAAGGCTTCGCAACGCTGGCCGAGCTGTGGACCCGGCACAGCGAACGGCCGTCGGCCTTTATCGAAGAAGCCTGGCTGGCGCGCCGGCAGATCCTCAACGGTTCTCTTGCCGGCGACTTCGAAAGCGTGGCCCAGGCCTTGCTGCAAGTGGCCCGCGACGACGTGATGAGCCGCGACCTGACCCTCGGCGCGATCCGCCGCGCCCTGCAGGAACTGATCGTGCATTTCCCGGTGTACCGCACCTACATCAGCGCCTGTGGCCGCAGCGAACGCGACGACACGTTTTTCCTGCAAGCCCTGGCGGGCGCGCGCAGCACCTTGAGCGAAGGCGACTGGCCGGTGCTGGACAACCTGGAAAAATGGTTGGGCGGCCAACCGTGGCGCAATCGCCCGCTCGGCCGCGAGCGCAAGCTGCTCAAGCACGCCTGCGTGCGCTTCCAGCAATTGACCTCGCCGGCCGCCGCCAAAGCCGTGGAAGACACCGCGTTCTATCGCTCGGCGGTGTTGCTGTCGCGCAACGACGTGGGCTTCAGTACCGAACAGTTCAGCGCACCGCTGGCCGATTTTCACGCGGCCAATCAGCAGCGCTTGCAGGCGTTCCCCGACAACCTGCTGGCCACCGCCACCCACGACCACAAACGCGGTGAAGACAGCCGCGCCCGCCTCGCCGTGTTGAGTGAGTGCGCAGGGTGGTATGCCGAACAGGTGACGCATTGGCGCCGCCTCGCCGCGCCGTTGCGCAACGACGCCAGCAGCCCATCGGCAGGCGATGAGTTGATCCTCTATCAGGTACTGCTCGGCAGTTGGCCGCTGGACCTGCACCTGGACGACCGGCCGGCACTCGAAGCCTATCAACAACGCCTCTGGCAATGGCAACAAAAGGCCCTGCGCGAAGCCAAGTTGCAGAGCAGTTGGAGCGCGCCCAACGAGGCTTACGAACAGGGCGTGGAAACGTTTCTCACGCGCCTGCTGCTCAGCGACGCAGGCCGCGCACTGCGCACCGCCATCGGCGCCGCCGCCCAAGCGATTGCCCCCGCTGGCGCGCTCAATGGGCTGGCGCAATCCTTGCTTCGAGTCACGGTGCCGGGTGTGCCGGACCTGTACCAGGGCAATGAGTTCTGGGACTTCAGCCTGGTCGACCCGGACAACCGCCGCCCGGTGGATTTCAACGCACGGCAGCACGCGCTGGATACCCCACCGGACATCGGCAAGCTGTTGTTCAACTGGCGGGACGGGCGTATCAAACAAGCCTTGATCGCCCAGGTGCTGGCCTTGCGCAAGGCCGATCCTGAACTGTTCCATCGGGGCAGCTACACGCCCCTGGACGTGGTCGGTCGACACGCCGAGCACGTGGTCGCGTTCTGCCGCGAATACCAGGGCAAACGCGCACTGGTGGTGGTGCCGCGCTGGCCCTATCGCCTGCTGGAAAACGGTGTGCATCCCCAGGTCAATGCGCGGGTTTGGGGCGATACCCGAGTGAAATTACCGTTCGCCGCGCCAACCGAAAACTGGAAGGGACTTTTTCATACACGCGCAGTCACACCAGACAAGGAGCTGTTGATCAGCACTGCGCTGGGGGATTTCCCGGTCAACGTCTTTATCGATCCTGATGATCAATCAAGCTGAAATTTTCTGCGAGGAACATTGTGATGAGTACTGAAGACAAACGTGTTCGCGAATTCGCGTATCAGATCTGGGAATCGGAGGGCAAGCCGCAAGGTCAGGATGCGCGCCATTGGGAAATGGCCCGCAAGTTGGCAGAAGCCGAAGCGCTGACACCCAGCAAGCCCAAACCCGCCGCCAAACCGAAAACCGCGCCCAAGCCGGCAGCAAAAGCCAAGCCGCCGGCAGCGGCCGCAGGCAAACCGGCCACGCCGGCGGCTAAAAAGCCGGCGGCCACAAAAAAGCCCAAGCCGTAAGCCCTGTGCCGTCATGAACCTCCGGCCGGCAACCCCGGCCGGAGGTCAGCCACTTGCCCGATTATTAGCTGACCCCTCGTCAGCAGGGCTACGTTCGGCCCGAAAAAAGCCCCATGCAGGAGCAACACAATGAGCAAAGCCGATAAAAAACAGGCCCCCCCGGCCCACGAACCATCGCGGATTCGCGAAGGTTTGCCCTTCCCCCTGGGGGCGACCTGGGACGGCCTGGGTGTCAACTTTGCCCTGTTCTCGGCCAACGCTACCAAAGTCGAGTTATGCCTGTTCGACGACGCTGGCGTGGTCGAACTGGAACGTATCGAACTCCCCGAATACACCGATGAAATCTTCCACGGCTACTTGCCCGACGCCCACCCCGGGCTGATTTACGGCTACCGTGTGTACGGCGCGTATGACCCGGCCAACGGCCACCGTTTCAACCACCACAAATTGCTGATCGACCCCTACGCCAAACAGCTGGTGGGCGAGCTCAAATGGTCCGAGGCGCTGTTTGGCTACACCATCGGCCACCCCGACGACGACCTCAGTTTCGACGAACGCGACAGTGCGCCCTTCGTGCCCAAGTGCAAGGTCATCGACCCGGCGCACACCTGGGGCGACGACCAACCGGTGCGCGTGCCATGGGACCGCACAATCATTTATGAAACCCACCTGCGCGGCATCAGCATGCGTCACCCCTCGGTCGGCGAGGCCGTGCGCGGCACCTGCGCCGGGCTGATGGAAGACGATCTGCTCAAGCACATCCGCCAGTTGGGTATTTCTTCCGTGGAACTGTTGCCGGTACACGCCTTTGTCAACGACCAGCATTTGCTGGAAAAAGGCATGACCAACTACTGGGGCTACAACAGCATCGCCTTCTTCGCCCCGGACCCGCGCTACCTGGCCAGCGGCAAGATCGCCGAGTTCAAGGAGATGGTCGCGCACCTGCACGAAGCCAAGCTGGAAGTGATTCTCGACGTGGTCTACAACCACACCGCCGAAGGCAACGAGCGCGGCCCGACCCTGTCCATGCGCGGCATCGACAACGCTTCCTACTACCGCCTGATGCCGGACGACAAGCGCTTCTATATCAACGACTCCGGCACCGGCAACACCCTCGACCTGAGCCACCCGTGCGTGCTGCAGATGGTCACCGACTCCCTGCGTTACTGGGCCACCGAGATGCACGTCGACGGTTTCCGCTTCGACCTGGCGACCATCCTCGGCCGTTATCGTGACGGGTTCGACGAGCGCCACAGTTTCCTCGTCGCCTGCCGTCAAGACCCGGTGCTGCGCCAGTTGAAACTCATCGCCGAACCCTGGGACTGCGGCCCCGGCGGCTATCAGGTGGGCAACTTCCCGCCGGGCTGGGTGGAATGGAACGACCGCTTCCGCGACACCGTGCGCGCCTTCTGGAAAGGCGATGACGGCCAGCTGGCGGACTTCGCCGGGCGCATGACCGCATCCGGCGAGATGTTCAACCACCGTGGCCGCCGGCCTTACAGCTCAGTGAACTTCATCACCGCCCACGACGGTTTCACCCTGCATGACCTGGTGTCGTACAACGACAAGCACAACGAAGCCAACGACGAAAACAATCAGGATGGCAGCAACAACAACCTGTCCTGGAACCATGGCGTCGAAGGCCCCACCGACGACCCGGAAATCAACGCCCTGCGCCTGCGCCAGATGCGCAACTTCTTCGCCACCCTGCTGCTCGCCCAAGGCACGCCGATGCTGGTGGCCGGGGATGAGTTCGCGCGCACCCAGCACGGCAACAACAACGCCTACTGCCAGGACAGCGAGATCGGCTGGGTCAACTGGGAGCTGGACGATGACGGCAAGGCGCTGCTCAAGTTCGTCAAGCGCGTGATCAAACTGCGCATGACGTACCCGATCCTGCGCCGTGGCCGCTTCCTGGTGGGCGACTACAACGAAGACATCGGCGTGAAGGACGTCACCTGGCTCGCGCCGGATGGCAACGAGATGAGCACCGAACAGTGGGAAGACAGTCACGGCCGTTGCCTGGGCATGCTGATGGATGGCCGCGCCCAGGAGACCGGGATTCGCCGTCCGGGTGGCGATGCCACGTTGTTGCTGGTGGTCAACGCCCATCACGACTTGGTCAATTTCCGCCTGCCCCCCGTGCCGGAAGGCCAGTTCTGGACCTGCATGCTCGACACCCATGACACGACGATACGCGGGCAGGAACGCTTTGATTTCCACCATGAGTACGCGGTCACCGGGCGCTCGCTGCTGCTGTTTGAACTGCAGCACGACGAAGAGGTGTGACATGGGCCTGCATGGATTCCTTCAAGGCTACCAAGGCTATGCGGACACGCAGGCCCTGGGCGCGGCCTTGAAGGCGCTGCAGGCCGAGGGGCTGGACCGCCTGCCGCTCCCCGGCAGCGGCCAGACCCTCGAACGGTTCAGCCGCTTGGCCCAGGTCGCCGGACACGACCTGCGCTTGTGCAAGTTGTTCGAAGGTCACACCGATGCCTTGGCAATCATTGCCGAGCTGCGCAGCCCCTTGCCGCCGGAGGGCAGCCTCTGGGGCATGTGGGCGGCAGAACCGCCGACGGCCAGGGTGCGGGCGCGGCGCAACGGCCATCGTCTGGTGCTGCAGGGGCGTAAAGCCTGGTGTTCGGGGGCGGCGGTGGTCAGCCATGGGTTGTTGACGGCCTGGGACGAGGAGGATCGCCAGCAATTGGTCGCAGTGGAGATGGGCCAGCCCGGCATCTGCGTGACCGATGAGGGGTGGCAGGCGGTAGGCATGGCGGCCACCGGCAGTGTCGATGTCCTGTTCGAGGCGGCCAGCGGGATTGCCATCGGCAGTCCCGGCGACTACCTCGCCCGCCCCGGCTTCTGGCAAGGCGCCGTCGGTATCGCAGCGTGCTGGTATGGCGCGGCGCAACGCCTGGCTGAAGTGCTGCGCGAGCAGTGCAACAGGCGTGCGGAACCGCATGCCCTGGCCCACCTCGGCGCGGTCGACAGCGCCTTGAACAGTGCCGCCTGCGTGCTGCGCGCCAGTGCGCGGCAGATCGACCGCGCCCCGCTGGCCGATGCCAGGCAACTGGCCCAACAGGTACGCGCGTCTCTCGAAGACACGGTTGAACAGGTCATGCGCCACGTCGGTCGCGCCGCCGGTGCGGGGCCTTTTTGCAAAGATCCGCACTTTGCCCAACTGATGGCGGACCTGCCGGTGTATGTACGTCAAAGCCATGCCGAGCGTGACCTGGCCGCCCTCGGTGAACAGGTTGCCGCCGAGCCACCTGGGAGGTGGCAGTTATGAAAGCCAATCCGATCGTGGGCCAGGGCACGTCGCTGCATCAGTGGCAGACCTCGTCCCACATGGCCGAACTGGCGCCGATCAGCGTCGAACAGTTGGTACCCGAAGGGCATCGCGCAGTGATCATCGCACCGCACCCGGACGATGAAGTGCTGGGCTGCGGCGGCCTGTTGCAAGGCTTGGCCGCGCTGGGTCGGGCGATCCAGTTGATCTCCGTCACCGATGGCAGCGCCAGTCACCCCGGTTCGCGGCGCTGGTCGGTGGAGCGCCTCAGCGTGGTGCGCCCGCAGGAGTCGGCCCAGGCCTTGCACCGCCTCGGCTTGCCGCTGCACCGGTTGAAGTGGCTGCGCGCCGGGTTTACCGACAGCCAGGTCGCCGCCCGCGAAGCGCAGTTGGCCGCGTTCATTGAGCGCCACCTCAAACCCAGGGACGTGGTGTTCACCACCTGGCGCGAAGACGGCCACTGCGACCATGAAGCCGTCGGCCGCGCCAGTGCCAGTGCCGCACTGGCGGTCGGCGCGACCCTGTACGAGTTGCCCGTGTGGACCTGGCACTGGGCAACCCCGGAAGACAGCCAGGTACCGTGGCATCGCGCGCGCAAACTCCCGCTGAGTTGCCAAGTCGTCGCGCGCAAGCGCCATGCCATCCACGCGTTCGCCAGCCAATTGGAGGGCGATCCGCAGATCGGCTTGCCGCCGGTGCTGGCACCGTATGTCGTCGAGCGTTTGCTGCAGCCTTTTGAAGTGGTGTTTGTATGAGCGTGGCGACACCGTATTTTGATCGGCTGTTCGCCGACAACGATGACCCTTGGGCCTTCCGTCAACGCTGGTACGAGCAGCGCAAGCGCGCGCTGACCTTGGCGCTGTTGACCCGCCCGCGTTACGCCGCGATTTTTGAGCCCGGCTGCGCCAATGGTGAACTGAGCGTCGAACTGGCGCCGCGTTGTGACCGCCTGGTGTGCTGCGATACCGCGGCCGCAGCAGTGGCCCTGGCCAAGACACGTCTGATGGGATTTCCCCATGCCCAGGTGCAGCAGAGTCGCCTGCCCGCACAGTGGCCTGACGGCCGCTTCGACCTGATCGTGCTGAGCGAGCTGTGTTACTACCTCGACGCCGATGACCTCACCCGCCTGATCGACTGCGCCCTCGCCGCGCTGAGCGACGACGGTCAACTGCTGGCCTGTCACTGGCGCGCGCCGATCGACGGCTGCCCGCAAACCGCCGCCCAAGTGCACGCGCTGCTCGAGCAACGGCTGGCCATGCCGTGTGTTGCGCGGCACCACGACAGTGACTTCCTGCTCGACCTCTGGAGCCGCGACGGTACGTCGGTCGCCACCCATGAGGGCCTGCGTTGAGCGGCCTGAAACGGGCCCGTTAAAAAAAATCGAAGTTACAAGATGTGAAAGCAGCGAATCCTTGTCTATGCTGAGGACGCCTTGCTGGCAATCCAGGATTGAAATGCCGAGCAATCGCTGCAGCGGAGCCTGCGGCGACTAAAAAGAGCGTCGTCCCGTCCACGGGCTACGACCCAGCATCAATTGACAAGGACGTGCCCGCCATGAAACCCGCCTCCCTCAGCGAAAGCCGCCGCGGTCCAGCGCAGATCTGGAACAGTGCCCCGCAGTTGGCGCAAATCCCCGCCATTCATCCTCACTCGCTGGTGCCTGCGGGTGCGCGAGTGGTCATCGTCGCGCCCCACCCCGGCGATGAAGTGTTGGCCTGTGGCGGTTTGCTGCAACGGCTGAGCACCCTCGAACACCCGATGCTGTTGATTTCCATCACCGACGGCAGCGCCAGCCACCCCGGCTCGAATGTCTGGCCGGCGAGGCGCTTGAGCGTGGTGCGGCCCCAGGAAAGCGTCGAAGCGCTGCGCCGGCTGGGCATGCCGCTGCACAGCCTGAAGTGGATTCGCGGCGGCTTTCGCGATGACGCGCTGGCCGCCAGCGAACACCCCATGAGCCAACTCATCGCCCGATATCTGCAGCCCGGCGATGTGGTCTTCAGCACCTGGCGCAACGACGGCAACGCCGACCACGACGCCGTCGGCCGTGCCAGCGCCAAGGCATGCAGCCTGGTCGGGGCACGTCTGTATGAGCTGCCGATCTGGGCCTGGCATTGGACGGCGCGCGAAGGTTCGATGATCCCCTGGCAGCGTGCGCGCAAGGTGCGCCTCGACACCTGGAGCGTGGCGCGCAAGCTGCATGCGGCCCATGCCTATGCCAGCCAACTGGCCGGAGACCCGGAGATCGGGCTCGCGCCGATGCTCGCCCAGGTGTTGCTGGAGCGGATGCGCGAGCCCTATGAGATCGTGTTCGTCTAGAAATCCACTCGTCTATACCTGTTATTTCTGACAGTGGCGGCCCGTTTGATGTGCGACTAAGGTGCAAAAAACCTGCACTGCTTAAGGCGCAGTCGAGAAAGCCATGCCAACCCTTTGCATTGGCCGATGTTTTCAGAATCGGGTAACCGGTACTCCCTGATCCGTATCGTTCGTTGTTGCCATGGTCCGAACGCACCTGCTTGTCCAGGTGCCGGGAGATGTTCCCTTCGAACGAGGACGGGTCATGCGCGCACCAACATCTTCTTTGTTGTACCTGGGCATCAGCTCAATCATCGCCGTGACGGCGTGGCCACTCCCCTCTTATGGCGCATGCACGATCAACAACAGCGCCGGCGACGATATCTCCACCTGCGACAGTGCCTCGGCACCGGGGTTTACCGACACCGGTGGCAACAACACCCTGAATATCAGCGGCAGCGGCGCCATCAACGGCAATGTCACCTTTGGTGCGGGTAACGACCTGGTGGACGTGAACGGGCCGACGGCGGCGCTCAACGGTGCGCTGAACCAAGGCGACGGCGCGAATATTTTCCGCCTCAACCTGGGCACCGTCACCGGTTCGGTCACCCAAGGCGCAGGCGCGGATGTGGTACAGATCACCGGTGGGCAGGCGGGGGCAATAAGCCAAGGCGGCGGCATCGACAGCTTTGCCATGAGCGGCGGCACCATCGCGTCCCTGGCCCAGGGCGATGGCCTGGACACCTTCAACATGAGCGGCGGGGTCATCACCGGGGCGTTTGAAGATGGCGACCGAGCCACGATGAGAAGCGGCACCATTGGCCGGGTCGATATGAAGCTCGATAACAACGTGTTCGACATGCAAGGCGGCACCATCCTGGGCAATCTGGTCACCGGGTTCGGCAATGACCATATTCTCGTCTCGGGCACCAGTTACATCGGCGGCAACATCAGCACCAGCGGCGGCGATGACTTGATTGAAGTCAGCGGCGGCACGGTCAACGGGCAAATCCTCGCCAGTTTCGGCAAGGACCAGTTGATCTGGCACGATGGCGGCAAGGTCAACGGCTTGATCGTCATGGGCGCCGACGACGACACCGCGCTGCTGAAAAACCTCAACGAAACGTCGCTGTCCTCCAACCCCTTGGTGGATGGTGGCCTGGGTAACGACACGCTCACATTCGACAACACCCAGACCGACGTCCCCGCACGCTATACCGGCTGGGAACAGGTGCTGCTGGATAACGGCTCGGACCTCAAGCTGGGCGGTGCCTTCGTGCTGGGCGACAGCGCAACCGGCAGCGGCATCATGAGCCTCGACGGTTCGAGCAAATTGACTGTCACCAACGGTTCGATCGACCCCTTTACCGCCGGCCAATCCGTCACCTTGAACAACGGCGGCCTGATCGACATGACCACCGGCAGTACCAGCGCCACCGACACCCTGACGGTGAACGGGAACTACAACGGCAACGCTGGCCGACTCGCCTTGCAAAGCGTCTTGGGCAGCGACGGCTCACCCAGCGATTTGCTGGTGATCGGCACGGGCCAGATCAGCGGCACCACCGCTATCAGCGTGACCAATCTCGCCGGGCCGGGGGCCGAAACCGTGCAGGACGGCATCCAGGTGGTCCGCGCAATCAACGGCGCCAGCGGCGCCGGCACCCAGTTCACCCTGGCAAACCGGGTTTCCGCAGGCGCCTTCGACTACTACCTGTTCAAAGGGGGCGACAACGCGGGCACGGGCGAAAACTACTACCTGCGCTCTTCAGTGCCGGTGGCGCCGCTGCCGGGCCCGGTGACGCCGCTCCCCGAACCGGTGGTGGGCACCCCTGAACTGCCGACCAATCCGGGCCTCACGCCGATCCCGATCTATCGCCCGGAAGTACCGATCTACGCGGTGTTGTTTCCTGCCGCGCAACAAATCGTACAGGCCATGCTCGGCACCTATCACGAACGCATGGGCGATCAGCGCCAACAACAGCAGGCCGGTGCGTTTCCTGCCGGTTGGGGGCGTGTGTATGGCAACAGCAGCCGCCAGAGCTTTGCCGGCACGGTGAGCCCGACGCTGGACAGTTCGATCTCCGCCTTCCAGATCGGTACCGACGTGTACGCGAGCGCTACCGCCAACGGCGCGGTGCAGCGAGTCGGCTTCTTCGTCGGCCACAGTCGCTTGAAAGGTGACGTGAAAGGCTTCAACGGCGGCTGGCAAGACAAGGCCGCTGGCAACACCACCTTGCGCGGTGACAGCTTGGGCGTTTACTGGACACTGATCGGCGCCAACCAGGCCTACCTCGATCTGGTGCTGATGGGCACCCGTTTCGATGGCAATAACGAATCGGACCGTGGGGTGAAGATGAAAACCCGTGGACACAACGTCGCCGCATCCGTCGAGGTCGGCAGGCCGTTCCAGATGACCGCCGATTGGGTGGTTGAACCGCAGGCTCAATTGATCCTGAGCCGAACCAAACTGGACAGTCAGAACGATGGCATCTCCGACGTGGCCTACAACGCCGACACCAACGTCACCACGCGCCTGGGCATACGCCTGCGCGGCGACTATCAGGTCCGTGGCCTGCCGTTGCAGCCCTACGCGCGGGCCAATATCTGGCACAGCGCCGCCGGGCAGAACACCGTCACCTTTAACCATGTGACAGACATCGACACCGAACAGAAATCCACCACCCTGGGCCTGAGTCTGGGCGCCACGCTGGAAGTGGCCAAGGGCGTCAGCCTGTACAGCGAAGTCGGCTATAACCGCAACCTGGACAGTCAGATGCTCAACGGCCGACAAGGCACCGTGGGCCTGCGAATGGAATTCTGACGGCGATTTTTTTCGCGGTGCCGTCGATTTGAGCGCCAGCCCATTGGCACCCGCGAGCCCACGCAGCGGCGGATGATTTCGCGCTGGGAGGGTGATCTGTCCCCCCGACAGATGTGAAAAATTTGTTAAGTAATTCTCCCCCAAGTCTTTTTTGCGCGGATTCAATCTGCCACACTCACGCGAATAATTATCAATACGTTTATTATTCGCCATGGATGGCGCTCGGGGGAGGCTCAGATTCATGTCCGTTCAACAACCTGTCGGTACGCGTTTTTCACCCAGCCTATTGGCATTGGCCATCTGCCTCAGCGGCACCCAGACAACGCTGGCGGCCGATACCGAAAAGGCCGCGGCACCGCTTGAACTGGGCGCCACCGAGATCAGCGGCCAGGCACTCGGCGAGACCACCGAAGGCACCCAGTCCTACACCACCGGTGCTATGGCCACAGCCACCAAGTTGCCGCTGACCATGCGCGAAACCCCGCAGGCCGTGACCGTGATCACCCGCCAGCGCATGGACGACCAGGCCATGACCAGCGTCAACGATGTGGTCAAGAACACCCCCGGCCTGTTCCTCAGCCAGTCCAGCGGCCCCGGCCGGCAGACCTACAGCTCGCGCGGCTTCGACATCGACAACATGATGTTCGATGGTCTGCCCAGCGCCTACTCGGGCTACGCCAACAGCGTGCAGCCCAACCTGGCGATGTTCGACCGGGTCGAAGTGATCCGCGGCGCGACCGGCCTGGTCACCGGCGCCGGCAACCCTTCGGCGGCGATCAACTTCGTGCGCAAGCGCCCCACCGCTACGCCGCAGGTGTCGATCACTGGCGCGGCCGGCAGTTGGGATGACTATCGCATGGAGCTCGATGCTTCCAGCGCCTTGAACGACAGCGGCACCCTGCGCGGCCGCGTCGTCGGCTCGTACCGCGACGCCAACAGCTTCCGCGACAACGAAACCAGCGACCACGGCCTGTTCTACGCGATCAGCGAAGCCGACCTCAGCGAAGACACCACTGCCACCCTCGGTTTCTCCCGGCAGGAAGACCAGACCAACTTCTTCTGGGGCGGCCTGCCCATCGGCACCGATGGCCATCACCTGAACCTGCCCCGCTCCACCAACCCCGGCAGCGACTGGGAAAACAAGGAGCTGACGATCAACACTGTATTCGGCGACGTCCAGCACCGCTTCGACAATGGCTGGAAACTCAACGTCGCCGGCTCCGCGTCGCAGTTGGACGGCGTGTTCACCGGCAGTTACCAATCGCGCTACCAGACCGAGCTGGCGCGCACCGCCTACCAGTCGCATCAGGACGACAAACAGTACGCCTTCGACACCTTCGCCAGCGGCCCGGTCGACGCCTTCGGCCGCACCCACGAAGTGGTGGTCGGCACCAGCAAACGCATCTACGACGCCACCTCCAAGGAATACAGCCCTTACGACACCAATTACCCGCTCAACGGCGCCAAACCCGACTTCCAGCGCAACGGCAAAACCCACACCCTCACCACCCAGGACGGCGTCTACCTGACCACGCGCCTCAACCTGGCCGACCCGCTCAAGGTGATCCTCGGCGCACGCTTGGACTGGTACGACTATGACGACCGCCAAAGCCAGGACGGCGACTACAAAGTCACCCGCAACCTGACGCGCTACGCTGGGGTGATCTACGACCTCGACGAGCACCACTCGGTCTACGCCAGCTACACCGACATCTTCAACCCGCAAAGCAGCAAGGACCTCTCGGGCAAGGTGCTGGAACCGATCGTGGGCGAAAACTACGAAGTCGGCATCAAGGGCGAATATTTCAACGGTGCGCTCAACGCCAGCCTGGCGGTGTTCCAGATCGACCAGAAAAACCGCGCCACCACCGCCGCCACCCAGGCTGGTTGCCCGGTGCTCACCTGCTACGCAGCCGCCGGCCTGGTGCGCAGCCAGGGCATCGACCTGGAACTGCAAGGCGCCCTCACCGAAAACTGGCAAGTCGGCGGCGGCTTCACCTACACCCGCGCGCATTTCATCAAGGACAGCGACCCGGCCAATGACAACCAGCGCTTCAGCTCCGATACACCGGAACGCCTGTTCAAACTCACCACGTCCTACCGCTTCCAGGGCCCGCTGGAAAAACTGCGCATCGGTGGCAACGTCTACTGGCAGAGCCGCATGTACAACGACATCGCCCTCACCAACGGCAGCTATCGCCTGGAGCAAGGCAGCTACGCGGTGGCGGACATGATGGCCGGTTACCAAGTGAACCAGCACCTGGACCTGCAAGTGAACGCCAACAACATCTTCGACCGCACCTACTACTCGGCGATCGGCAACAGCCCGATCTGGGGCTCCACCGACACCTACGGCAACCCGCGCAGCTTTGGGGTAACGGCGAAGTACAGTTTCTGACGCTGATGAGGCCGCTCGGGTAGCCGTTCTCGATCTTCAGGCAGGCGCAAAAGACGCACGAACACGGGTTTCATCCGTGCTCTGCGAACTGCTGAGCTGACCGGCTTCATTGAGCACCTTCAACGCGCCATCGGCCTCCACCGTAAAGCCATATTTCGTGCCGGCCAAATCCGGATAAGTCGCCGCGAGCGTTGATTGGAATGTCTTGAACGTGGCGTTCAGCACGCTTTGCGCGCCTTTGGCGATCTCGATGATCCGAGGAAGCGCTCGTGATGCCGAGCGGCCGACCCACGTATCGATAGCCTCCAGCGACTGCATTGGTTCAGCGTCTGCGCTGGGATGGTAGACAGCCGCCGGGCCGGCGCTGGCCACGGCATCCTTCGCGAGGTCCGTCAGAGGCTTGGCCACGAGTATCTGGTCGGCAGGCGTAAGGTGGGTATTGGCGGACGGGATATAGGTAGAACTGAGGGTAAGTACCATTTCATCGGTCCATGATTGAGTGGTTCACAGCGGTTATCGACGTCAAGGGGGCAAACTTTAGGACTTGGATTGTCTTCCCCCCTCAAGCCCCTTTATCCTCGACCCTCCCCGCCAGAACCCGGAACCGCCATGGACCTCACCACCCTCGCCCTCTTCCTACCCGCCTGCTTCGCCCTGAACATGGCACCCGGTCCCAACAACCTGCTGTCCGTCAGCAACGCCACGCGCTACGGCTACCGCACTGCCTGCCTCGCCGGCATCGGCCGCCTGCTCGCCTTCGCCGGCATGATCGCCCTCGCCTCCGCCGGGTTGGCGGTGGTGCTGCAAACGTCGGAGTTGTTGTTCTACGCGATCAAGATCGTCGGTGCGGCGTATCTGTTCTATCTGGCGTTGCAACTGTGGCGGGCCGATCCGCAGGCGCAGAGCGAATCGGTTACGGCCAAGGTAGGAACATGGGCGTTGGCGCGTCAGGAGTTTCTGGTAGCGGCGGGCAACCCGAAAGCCATCCTGATCTTCACCGCCTTTCTCCCGCAGTTCGTGGTGCCCGGCCAGCCCATCACCCCACAGTTCGCCCTGCTCGGCGCACTGTTCCTGGTGCTGGAATGGATCGCCATCAGCCTCTACGCCTATATGGGCCTGCACATGCGCCGCTGGTTCGCCGAGCCACGGGGCAAGCGGTTGTTCAATCGCTGCTGCGCGGGGTTGTTGTCTGCGGCGGCGACGGTGTTGCTGATGGCGCGGAGGGCTTGAATGGCGTTCTCAAGGCGGCGGGATACGCGCGGTGTTGCCTGTCGGCCTCATGGGTTGCTAACACCGCGTTTTCGGGACGAATAAGCAGCAAGCCACGTTCAGGCCCTACTGAGTAGAGGTCTAGCCCCGCGCCTTTGTACCTAAACATCCGTTTACAACAGCAATAGCCAAATGCCACCATTCGCTCATCTACGATTTGCTACAAGGACGTCGCGTGAGCCACAACTTCAAGTTCTTGACCCTGCCCCACCGCTCCGGCGAGGTCGCCAACATCTTTATCCACGGCTACTCAGCCGGCCACGATATAGAAGACCGGTGCGCGCTGAGCAAATGTATCCCGTCATCCCTCCACGAGTGCATCAACATCTTTGCGTTCTGGCCTTCCGGTCATTGGAGCCAGTTCGATAAGTTATCCAGCAGTAGCGTGGCGGCAATGGCTCGGTTGAACATCTTCGCGGGTACCGCGGCAGCAGTGGCCGATCGCGCCGTCCACTTCAACACCAGCCGCAAGCGCGCCACCGCCATGGGCAAGACACTGCTCTCGCAACTTGAGGGCTACCTGCTCAAACATCACCCCTACGTGTCGAAGGTCAATCTGGTCGGGCACTCGCTCGGCGGGCGGGTCGTCGTGAGTGCGCTACTCGATCTACTCGACAGGCCAACTGATCACGATCTTGAAATTGGCGATGTGTTGTTGATGGCGGCGGCTGCCGAATTGTCGGGAGACGAGGCTCGAGCCATCCGCAAGCGCACAAACTGCAGGCTGTACAATGCTTACTCAAAAGATGACGACGTTCTGCGGTTGAATATGGGCGAAAGCAGCGCGGGTCGCCAGCCAATCGGTAACTGCAAAAACGTTCGGATGGAGTCCTTCGGTCATACAGACTATTGGCCGCGTCTGGAGCAAGTACTCAGGGCATCAGGCTTCCATGGCTACAAAAGTGGCCTGCCGGCGTCGAATCAGCCCCAACTGATCATCAAGAATCCCGATCCGGTCGTGACCGACCATTTCATTTATGACCTGCTCGAACTGACCAGCGATCGAATCCGCAATCAAGTCGCCAAGCACCTGCGTAGCAGCAGTTGGACGACCCTTGAGACCGACCATTCACTGTATCTGCTGACCAAGGAATTCCAACTACTGGGCGGCCACTGCTTGGCCAACCTGGCGCGTAGACGCGGTCTCAAGTATCTACAGATCCTGCTCATGCTGACAGAACACTACGACCTGGTAGACGAGTTGCACGATTGTGCTCGGGTGATTGAGATGGAGGGGTTGCTCATCAGCAAATGCTTCCACTCTTCTTTCGGTGAGGGTCATGTACTCGCGTCAAAACACGACATTGCCCAGCATTTGGAGGTCATGTCCGAGAAAGCTTACTTTGAGCAGGTCGATGCGTTGGCGGCAAGCCTGACCGTTACGTCTTACTTCTCGACCCCTAGCGCACCGGCCCCTGTGTATCGCAAGGCGCACTCAACGCTGACCAGTAAGAACAAGGAGCTAACGCTGGCATCTGCAACGCGACTGCCCTCCCTCACTCATCTGGTTTCGACCGAGCGCATCAAGGCGGCGGTTACGAACCTGAAAAGTGCAGTCAAGCCCGGCTACTCGGCCTTGATTCCCGCGGTTGCGATTCTCTTCTATGCGCGCTTGAAGCTGAATAACGAAGGGCTGCTCTAACCCTAGCGTGCTCAATGGCTGTGCCTCGCCCTCGACACCTCAAACTGTTACTTGAGTACCGCGAAGTGCAGATCATTAATCATTGAGGGGATTGGGAATGACTGGCAGGGATGCCTTAAAACTAAAGAATGGTGGGCGACAGCCGACAACCTGAGCGTGCGAAGGGGGATTTTAGAAGCCCAACCAAGTATCAGACAAGCAAAGTACGCAGGATCGCGATGGGATTTCAAACTGGAAGATCAGCAACTCACGCGACGGACATGGATGCTCAATCGACGCTTTCCGGATCATTCCGGGGTACGGCCTTTAGTGCAGACCCGACAAACATATTCTAAAAACCAACACAACCCACATAAGGCCGCACATGATTATTGTCGTAATAGCCGGAATTATTTTAGCCGTCGTTATGTTCAAGCTATTGCTTCCACTTTTAGGGGAAATGGTAGGGGTGATAATCGGCGGGCTGCTGCTACTTGGCGCAATTGCTTTGTGCGTAGCTTTTCCACCGATCATTATTCTTTTTTTAATCATCGGGTTCATTATTGCCGGTAATAAAAAAACGAAGGACAAGCAATGAGCGTAACGACAGAGAAAGAACTAGCCGACGCGGTAAACCGCAATGAAGACACCATCGTGATTGAAGGCGATCTTGCAAAAAAAACCATTCGGATAAAGGCTACCGGCACGGTTGCATGGGCTGTGGCCATTGGTTCTATATGCATAGTCTTTTATGGCGTCATAGCCACCGTCGGTACGGGTGGTGTTGCCACACCGGTTGCTGGCTTCGCAGCGGTTGCCGGGTCAGGCGGAGCCCTCAGCGTTCTAGGGGCCGCAGCAACTTCGGCGGCTATATCCATGGCCGTTTCGGTGAGAAGCCTTAGTGTGTTAAAAAAGTTAAGAGGCAACTATAAGATAGTGAGTGAATCGGACAACAAAGTCACGCTTAAGCGCAGCTAAAACAGTGCTTCGCAGTTGGCCCCGGCACTTCACCCAAAACGACCACTTCCGAGCCAATAAGTTTATTGCTCGGCGGTCGAATACAATTCATGTTCGGTACTTCGTCAGCTGCTGCGCAACATTCTATTAGCACTCGAATGAGTTTGGATTCGGGTGTTGGTCACTATTTGCTTAATGCAAACAGCATCGCGCGAGTACCCGCAAGGATCAGCTAACGCCAGCACCTACATCCGATGATATTCCAGCAGGAAGTCCACGAACAACCGCACCCGCGCCGGCATTGCCGAGCCACCCACGAACACCGCATGAATCGGTTCCTCGTCGCCGGGGTTCCAGGTTTCCAGCAGCGGTATCAGATCGCCACGCTGCAGGTCCTCGCTCACGCTGAATTCGCCGATACGCGCAATGCCGGCACCTACTCGCGCGAGTTGGGCCAGCGCTTCGCCACTGCTGCATTCGATGTTGCCGCTGACCTTCAGGGAAAACGCTTTTCCGTCGCGGATGAATGGCCAGTTGGGTTCGGCACGTCGGAAGTTGAAGCGTAGGCAGTTGTGCCGCAGTAGATCCTCCGGTTCCAGGGGGATGCCGTGGCGCTGCAGATACGCGGGCGATGCCACCACTACCTGGCCGGTGGCGCCGATCCTGCGTGCGGTCAGCGGGCTGTCGGGCAGATAACCAAAGCGTACCGCCACGTCGGCCTGGCCGCCGAGAATGTCGACCACTTCGTCGCCGAGGGTGAGGTCGACGACGATGTTCGGGTAGCGCGCGCTGAATGCCGCCACCAAGGGCACGATCGCCAGCCGCCCATGACCAAGCGCGGCGCTGACGCGCAATCGCCCCCTTGGGACGCCCTGGTCGGCGATGGCTTCTTCGACCTCGGCCATGTCGGCCAGGATGCGCCGGGCGCCGCGCAGGAACGCCTCGCCCTCGGCGGTGAAGGTGAGCGATCGGGTGGTGCGCAACAGCAGCCGAGTACCAAGACGCTGTTCAGTACGGGCGATGATCCGACTGACCGCCGAGGGTGTCAGCCCCAATGTCCGCGCGGCGGCCGACAGGCTGCCTTCCTGCGCCACGCTGACGAACACGCCCATTTCACCCGATCTGCCGTTGAAGTCCATTTGTGCCCCTTACGCAAAGGTGATTGCCAAAAATGCTATCTACCGCCTGAAAAGGCTGAATCGTAGCATTGGCGGCATAGATAAGGAGCCTTCCATGCGTATCAATCCACCACTTGTCGCACTCGCCATGGGTGCCTTTGGCATCGGCGTTACCGAGTTCGCCCCCATGGGCATGTTGCCGGGCATCGCGGCGGATCTCGGTGTTTCCATTCCCGCCGCAGGTCTGTTGGTCAGTGCATACGCCCTGGGCGTACTGCTCGGCGCGCCGCTGATGACCCTGACCACCGGCAGGATTCCACGGCGCTATCTGCTGATCGGACTCATGGCGATTTTCACCCTGGGGAATCTGATGTCAGCCCTGGCGACCGATTACTACAGCCTCATGGTCGCCAGGGTGGTGACCTCACTGAACCACGGCGCGTTCTTTGGCGTCGGCGCCATCGTCGCCGCCAGCGTGGTTGCCCCGCAGAAACGTGCCGGAGCGGTTGCGGCCATGTTCATGGGCCTGACCCTGGCGACCATCGGCGGTGTGCCGCTGGCCGCCTGGTTCGGCGAACTGTTCGGCTGGCGCAGCGCATTCTGGGGGATTACCGGCCTCGGTGTGGTGGCCATGGCTGCGTTATGGTTCGCCCTGCCCAACCTGCCGGCGCCGCAAAGCGGCGGTGTACTGGCCGAAATTCGGGTATTGGGCCGTGGCCCGGTGCTGGGGGCGCTGGCCCTCACTGTCGTCGGCTCGGGGGCAATGTTTACCGTCTTCACCTACATCGCGCCGATCCTCAGCAGCGAGACCCACGCGTCCACCGCCTACATCACCGCCATGCTGGTGCTGTTCGGTGTGGGGTTGACGCTGGGCAACATGTGGGGCGGCAAGGCCGCCGACCGCTCGATAGATCGCACCCTGATCGTTTCGCTGAGCGTGCTCATTCTCGTCTTGCTCGCGTTCACCGTACTGATGCGTTGGCCGCTGCCGGCCGCCGTTGCCATCCTGATATGGGGTATCGCCAGCTTCGCCCTGGTGCCGCCGCTGCAGATGCGCGTCATGGAAGCGGCCAAGGACGCGCCCAATCTGGCCTCGGCGGTGAACATCGGCGCCTTCAACTTAGGCAACGCGATTGGTGCGGCACTGGGCGGAGCGGTGATCAATGCCGGGCTGGGTTATCCGGCGATTTCCCTGGCCGGGGCAGCAATGGCGGGGCTGGGGCTGCTGATGGTGTTGGCTTTTGCCTGGCGTTCCAGAACACTTGCAACTGCGGCAGTGTGACGTGCGCGCTGTCACAGCCCAACGGTTCAGGATGAACCGCTTTCGGTACCGCGCCCTTGCGTAATCACTGGCCAGATCATCCCCCGGTGCCTTCCGGCAGCTTGGCAATCACCTTGATCTCGAACTGGTAACCATACAGCCACGTGACACCCACGCCGGTCAGCGTCGGGTGTGGCGCCCGGCCCCAGAACTCCGGCACAACCTTCCAGATCGTCTCGAACGTCGACTCGGGATCGACGATGAAGACGGTGACGTCAATCACATCGTCGAAGGTGCAACCGGCAGCGACCAGGATTGCATTCAGGTTGGTGAACGCGCGTCGGACCTGGGCCTCCAGATCGGGTTCGGGCGAGCCGTCTTCGCGACTGCCGACTTGCCCCGACACAAATAAAAAACCATTGGACTTGATCGCCGGCGAATAGCGATTGCGCTCGTAAAGCGCCTGGCGTCCAGGTGGAAAAACAACATCACGCTGCGTCATAGGTGCCTCCATCAATGGGTCAAAGCCGACCCGGAACTAACGATGCAGAGACTGTATGGACTTGTACCTGGGCGATAAACACGCAACCTTAGCCAGCACTGTTTGTAAAATCCAAACAATCCAATCGAGAGCGGGGGTTAGCAATGGACCGTTTTGATGCGATGCAGGCGTTTGCTCGCGTGGTGGAAGCTGGCAGCTTCACCAAAGCGGCCGAAACACTGCACATGAGCAAGACCACCGTGACACAACTGGTACAGCAGTTGGAGGCACGGTTGCGGGTTAAATTGCTTAACCGCACCACGCGCAAAGTCAACGTCACGGCCGACGGTGCAGTCTATTACGAGCGAGTGTTACGGCTGCTGGCCGACATGGACGACGCCGAGACCAGCCTGTCCGGCGCCTCGACACTGCCCAGGGGGCGATTACGAGTGGATGTGCCAAGCCCGCTGGCCAGCATGATTCTAGTCCCCGCATTGCCCGAGTTTTACCTGCGCTACCCGGACATCCAGATCGACATGGGCGTCAGCGACCGGATCGTGGATATGATCGGTGAGAACATCGATTGCGTGGTGCGCGGCGGCGAGATAAAGGATCAGTCGCTGATGGCCCGGAAGGTTGGCGACCTCCAGCTTGGCGTTTTCGCCGCACCGAGCTACCTGGCCCGCGTCGGTATCCCCGCGCATCCGCGGGAGCTGGAAGATTCGCAACACCGTATCGTCGGCTTCTTGTGGGCGCGCACCGGTAAAGCCCTGCCCTACTCCATGCGCAACCACGCTGAGAGCCTCCAGGTCAAAGGCCGCTATGCGCTGGCAGTCGACGATGGCAACGCCTACCTCGCGGCCGGCCTGGCCGGGCTGGGTGTGCTTTGGCTGCCCAAGTACATGTCCACGACCTACGAAGCACGCGGCGAATTGGTGCCCCTGTTCAAGGACTGGCGTCTCGATCCGATGCCGATCTACGTGGCATTTCCGCCGAACCGGCATATCAGCATCAAGGTGCGCGTGTTCATCGATTGGGTCGCGCAGCTGATGGCGCAGCATGCGCCTGTCAACGAGCGACTTGGTTCGTGACGGTGGCGTTGGGCGCGCGCAGACGTTTTGCTCATCTGCGCGTTCTTCGTCCTTGACGATCTGCTTGAGAGAGTCGTGGGTGTTGCTGGCCCCAGCATGCTGATTTTGTATGCGGCCTCTGTCGGCGAAGCCGCGGTACTCGGTTCGCAACACCGCATCCGCCCTTCACCCTGATCTAAACTCCACACACCCATTCACCGTGGAGACCGAACATGAACAACAAAAACACCCTGTGCCTCTGGTACAACGGCACCGCCCTGGACGCTGCGACGTTTTATGCCAAGACCTTCCCGGACAGTGCGGTGAAAGCGTTACACCGCGCGCCGGGGGATTATCCCGCAGGTAAACAGGGCGACATTCTGACCGTCGAGTTCACCGTGCTGGGCATCCCGTGTCTCGGCCTGAATGGTGGTCCGGCATTCCCGCACACCGAGGCGTTTTCCTTTCAGGTGGCTACCGATGACCAGGCCGAGACTGATCGGCTGTGGAACGCCATCATCGACAACGGTGGCCAGGCCAGTGCCTGCGGTTGGTGCAAGGACAAGTGGGGCCTGTCGTGGCAGATCACGCCGCGTGTGTTGTCGGCCGCCGTGACCCATGCCGACCCGGCGACGGCCAAGCGAGCCTTCGAGGCGATGATGACCATGACCAAGATCGACATTGCCGCGATTGAGGCCGCAGTGGCTAATCCCTGACCGACAACGATCGTTTCACCGCCCAGGCACTGTTCAAGTGCCTGGGCCGTGCAACCTGCCGGTAACTACGCAGGGCTTGACACATTTACTCACACCCCCTGAAGATGGAGCCCTCATTCAGGGTGTGTCAGCTCATGCTTGCAACGTCTTTCGTTAACCTTTCCGTCATTGGCTTGATCGCCAAGGCGCAAGGTTGCGTTGCGCGCGCCCTCAAATCGAAGAAACAGTCGCTCATGTGACCGGGGCGCGCTGTCCCGTCAGATGAGCTGACAGGACATTGAGCGCGACGGACACCCTGCCCTTGCACAATTCCTTCTGCCCTTCTGACGGTGACTTAATCGGTCAATCATCAGGAGAGAGTGCATGTCAGCGTTTCAAGGTATCTGGGTTCCCGTGGTCACGCCGTTTCAGGACGGCGCCATCGACTTTATCGGCTTGCGCCGGCTGGTTGAGCATCTGCTGGAAAAGCACGTGGCCGGGATCATGGTCTGCACCACCACGGGCGAAGCCGCAGCGTTGAGCCGCCAGGAACAACTGGCGGTGCTGGATGCGGTGTTGCAGTGGATGCCGGCGCACCGCGTGGTGATGGGCCTGGCGGGATATAACCAGATTGAACTGTTGCAGTTCCAGGGCGAAATCCTCAAACGCCCGGTGGCCGGGCTGTTGGTGCCGGCGCCCAGCTATATCCGTCCGTCCCAGAGCGGCCTTGAAGCGTTCTTCCGCACGGTGGCCGATGCCTCCGGTGTGCCGATCATTCTCTATGACATTCCCTATCGCACCGGCGCGACCTTCGAACAGGCGACGCTGCTGAACATCGTCGCCCATCCGCGCATCGTCGCGGTCAAGGACTGTGGCGGCAACCTGGGCAATACCCTGGCGCTGCTGGCCAGTGGGGCGGTGGATGTGCTGTGTGGCGAGGACATCCAGATCTTTAACGCGTTGTGCCTTGGCGCCACTGGGGCGATCGCAGCGTCGGCACATGTACACACCGAGCAGTTCGTGGCGCTGTGGCAGCAGGTGCGGGATAACCAGTTGAGCGAGGCGCGGCAGACGTTTTTCCAGTTGCTGCCGTTGATCGATACGTTGTTTATGGAGCCCAACCCGGCACCGGTCAAGGCGGCGCTGGCCTTGCAGGGGCTGATCGGCAGTGAATTGCGCGCACCGATGCAGCGGGCCGGCGATGCCACCGTCAGCCGTCTGCAAGCGTTGCTGTGAAGCCGGTTGATTGAGTGTCCCGCGCCACCTGCAACCGGTGCAACGTGATGTTGCGCACCTGCTGCTTGCTCAGTTCAATATGCCGCTTGAGCAGCTGCTGCGCCTCTTCACCGCGCCGTTGCAGGATAGCGTCGAGTATCTGCGCGTGTTCTTCGTAGGTCGCTGCGATCCGCGATGCCTGGGTAAAGTCGAGCCGGCGGATGATGCGGATTTTTTCCGTAATGGCGTAGTGCATGCGCGCCATTTCGCGGTTGCCGGTGGCTTCCACCAGGGCGCAGTGAAAGCGCTCGTCCAGCGCGGACACCTCCTGGGTGTCCTGCTGGCGTTCGCCCTCCTCCACCTGCCAGATCGCCTGTAACCCTTGCAACAGCGCAGGGCGCGGTTCATCCATCAGGCATAAACGGTTGACCGCCGCCAGTTCCAGAATGATCCGCAGGTCATACAGCTCTTCGAAGTAGGTGAAGTCGAACGGTTTCACCTGCCAGCCACTGCGGAAGTACACCTCCAGGTAACCTTCCTTCTCCAGACGATAGAGCGCCTGACGCACCGGGGTGCGACTGACGTTCATGCGCTCGGCCACTTCGCCTTCGCTGAAGCGGTCGCCCGGCAGCAGGCGAAAGTCGAAGATATCCGCCTTGAGCTGCGCGTAGATGCGTTCGGCCAGGCTGTCGGGGCGCGCCTTGGGATTTTTCAGGGTTGAGCCCGGCATGCTTAGCCCCGGCTCGCGATAAAGGCGCGCCAGCCGCCGAATTCGGTGATGTCGAGCGCATCGGCCAGGGCCCAGGGTTCGCAGATAAAGCCTTTGACGCTGCGCCCGTCGGTCAGGCTCAGGTTGCCAATGCCCAGCGGTGCGGGGACTTCGGCGACGAACTCGCCAAAGCGGGCGATGGGCATGTCCCACAGCTCGACGATGATCGAGCGGCCACTGTCCGCCCTGGCCAGCCCAGGCTTGGGCGGCACGGTGCCCGGTAGCGCGTAGAGTCGATAGCTGTCGGCGGTCAGCGTTTGCTCCACCAGCACCGCATTGCGCGTGGTCAGTTGGAAATTCAGCGGCATGCCGCTCAGGTGTGCGCCGACCACCGCCAGGCGCACGCTGCCGGGCGCGGGGGTTGGTGCGGCCGGTGCGGGCAACTCGCGCGCAGTGGCGCCCAGCGGCAGGCCGAGGCCGGCTTGCCAGCGCTTGCCCAAGTGGGCCAGGGCCGTGTCGTGCCAGGCCGGCGCCAACAAGGTGATGCCGCTGGGCAAGCCATCTGCGCGCAAGCCGGCGGGCAGCGCCAGCGCGCACAGGTCCGCCAGGTTGGTGAAGTTGGTGTAATAGCCGAATTGCGAGTTGTAGCGCACCGGCTCCAGCGCCATCTCGGCCTGGGTGCGAATCGTCGGCGAGGTCGGCACCAGCAATGCGTCGAAGCCCGCCAGCGTGTCGTTGATGCGCCGGCTCAGGTCGGCGCGCAGGTATTCGGCTTTGTAGGCGTCGCAGGCGCTGTACTCAAGCCCGTTTTCGACGATGCCCCGCACCACCGGGTTGATCGCGTCCGGCTGCTGTTCAAGCATGCTGTGCAGGGCGACCGTGCGCTCGGCGACCCATGGGCCGAAATACAACTGGTCCGCCAGCGCCTTGAACGGGCTGAAATCCACCGGGGTGATCTGCGCACCCAACGCCTTGAAGCGCTCGACGGCCTGCTCGAATACGGCCTGGTTCTGGGTATCGCCGAAGAACTCCAGGGTCGCCGGAATGGCGAGTTTGATCGCACGCCCCACCGCCACCGGCGCGGTATGGGGGTTGGCGCGGGAATAGGCGTCGCTCGCGTCGTAGCCTTCGGCCACTTGCGCCACGGATTCAGCGTCTTCCACGGTCAGGGCAAACACCGAGATGCAATCCACCGTGCGGCACGCAGGCACCAGGCCGGTATTGGACAGGCGGCCTTTGCTGGGTTTTAACCCGACGATGTTGTTGAACCCCGCCGGCACCCGACCGGAGCCGGCGGTGTCGGTGCCCAGGGAGAACGCCACCAAACCCCGGGCGACCACCGAAGCGGAACCGGAGCTGGAACCGCCGCTGACATACGCCGGATTGAAGCTGTTGGCCACCGCGCCATACGGCGAGCGGGTGCCCACCAGGCCGGTGGCGAACTGATCGAGGTTGGTCTTGCCCATCAGGATCGCACCGGCCGCACGCAGCTTGGCGACGACGCTCGCATCCGACGCCGGGGCGTAGGCAAATTCCGGACACGCCGCCGTGGTCTCCCAACCGGCCGCGTCGATGTTGTCCTTGATCGCAAACGGCACGCCATACAACGGCAACTGGGTCATATCGCCACCGACCGCCGCCAGCCGCTCGCTCAATTGCGCCAACTGCGCCGTCAGTTGTTCAGGCCGCGCGCGCGCGATCCAGGCGTTGTCGGCGGCGGCGTGTTGCGCGGCCAGGGTCAGCACGATGTCCGGGGTGATCGTCCCGTTGCGATAGGCCTCACGCCATTCGCCGAGGGTCCAGCCGATAACACTCTGCATAAGGGTCTCCATCTTGTATCCAAGTTTGGATTTGTTTCTAGCAAACCCCAGGCCAGCTGCGCACACCCAACGATTGCGCGGGTTCGCGCCCAGGCGGCGCGGCAAGACTGCCCACCGATGGCGCACCGAGCCTTCGCTCATGCGCCAAAAAAAGACAGCCGGCCGACCGCGCAGTTGCGACCCGTGCAATAGCGGCCTATGTTCCAAGCCACGCTTTGCCGTTTGCTGTCCCCCCACCCTACACCCAGGTGACGACATGCCCACGCTTGCCCGCCCCGCCGTGCTTGAACTGATCGGCAACACTCCGCTGGTGCGGATCAGCCGCTTCGACACCGGCCCCTGCACGCTGTTTCTCAAGCTCGAATCGCAAAACCCCGGCGGCTCGATCAAGGATCGCATCGGCCTGGCCATGATCGACGCCGCCGAGCGCGACGGCCGTCTGCGCGTCGGCGGCACGATTGTCGAAGCCACCGCCGGCAACACCGGGCTGGGCCTGGCGCTGGTGGGCCGGGCGAAAGGCTACCGGGTGGTGCTGGTGGTGCCCGACAAGATGTCCACCGAAAAGGTGCTGCACCTCAAGGCCATGGGCGCCGAAGTGCATATCACCCGCTCCGATGTCGGCAAGGGCCACCCCGAGTACTATCAGGACGTGGCCGCGCGCCTGGCCAAGGACATCCCGGGCTCGTTCTTCGCCGACCAGTTCAATAACCCGGCCAACCCGCTCGCCCACGAAACCAGCACCGCGCCGGAGCTCTGGGCGCAGACCGAGCATGACCTCGACGCGATTGTGGTCGGTGTCGGTTCGGCCGGCACGCTCACCGGGCTGACGCGCTTCTTCAAGCGGGTGCAGCCGGCGCTGGAGATGGTGCTGGCCGACCCCGTCGGTTCGGTGATGGCCGAGTACAGCCGCAGTGGCACCCTGGTCACCCCGGGTTCCTGGGCCGTGGAAGGCATCGGCGAAGACTTCGTCCCCTCGATTGCCGACCTGTCCAGCGTGCGCCACGCCTATTCCATCAGCGATGAAGAGAGCTTCGACCACGCCCGCCAGTTGCTCAAGGCCGAAGGCATTCTCGGCGGCTCGTCCACCGGCACCCTGCTCGCCGCAGCCTTGCGCTACTGCCGCGCACAGACCGCGCCCAAGCGCGTGGTCAGCTTCGTCTGCGACACCGGCACGCGCTACCTGTCGAAGGTCTACAACGACCAATGGATGAGCGACGCGGGCTTGCTGCACTACAAGCACTACGGCGACCTGCGCGACCTGATCGCCCGGCGCTTTGAAGACGGCCGCGTGATCAGCGTCAGCCCCGACGACACCCTGCTCACCGCCTTCCAGCGCATGCGCCTGGCCGATGTCTCGCAATTGCCGGTGCTGGTGAATGGCCAGGCACTGGTGGGTGTGATCGACGAATCCGACATCCTGCTGGGCCTGCACCACGACGCCGCGGACTTTTCCATGATCGTCGCCAGCGCCATGACCGAAACCCTGCACACCCTCGACCCCAGCGCCAGCCTCGCCGAGTTGCAGGCGGAGCTGGATCGCGGCCTGGTCGCCATCATCGCCGACGCGTCGGGCTTCCATGGCCTGATCACCCGTGTCGACCTGCTCAATCACCTGCGGAGATCCCTTGCATGAGTCAGCCCGATAAAAGCGCGTTTGCCACCCGTGTGATCCACGCCGGGCAATCCCCCGACCCGACCACCGGCGCGCTGATGCCGCCGATCTACGCCAATTCCACCTACCGGCAAGACAGCCCCGGCGTACACAAGGGCTTCGACTATGGCCGCTCCCACAACCCCACGCGGTTCGCCCTGGAGCGCTGCGTGGCCGACCTGGAAGGCGGCCGCCAGGCGTTTGCCTTTGCCTCGGGGCTGGCGGCGATTTCCACCGTGCTGGAGTTGCTGGATGCCGGCAGCCATGTCGTCTCCGGCAACGACCTGTATGGCGGCACCTTCCGCCTGTTCGACAAGGTGCGCCAACGCAGCGCCGGGCATCGTTTCAGTTATGTCGACTTGAGCGATGTGCAAGCGTTTGAAGCCGCGTTGCAGGACGACACGCGCATGGTCTGGGTCGAGACGCCCAGCAACCCGCTGCTGAGCCTGACCGACCTCAGCGCCATCGCGCGCATCTGCCGCGCCCGCGGCATCCTCTGCGTGGCCGACAACACCTTCGCCAGCCCGTGGATCCAGCGCCCGCTGGAGCTGGGTTGCGACATCGTGGTGCATTCCACCACCAAATACCTCAATGGCCACTCCGACGTGATCGGCGGCATCGCAATTGTCGGTGACAACCCCGAACTGGCCGAGCGCCTGGGCTTCCTGCAGAACTCGGTCGGCGCCATCGCCGGGCCGTTCGACGCCTTCCTGACCCTGCGCGGCGTGAAAACCCTGGCCCTGCGCATGGAGCGCCATTGCAGCAATGCACTGGACCTGGCGAGCTGGCTCGAACACCAACCGCAGGTGGCGCGGGTTCACTACCCGGGCCTGGTCTCGCACCCCCAGCACGCCCTGGCACGTCGGCAGATGCGCGGGTTTGGCGGGATGATTTCGGTGGTATTGAACAGCGACCTGGCCGGCGCCAGGCGTTTCCTGGAACACGTCAAACTCTTCGCCCTGGCCGAAAGCCTTGGCGGCGTGGAAAGCCTGATCGAACACCCGGCGATCATGACCCATGCCAGCATCCCGGCAGCGACGCGGGCGCAATTGGGCATTGGCGATGGGTTGGTGCGGTTGTCGGTGGGGGTTGAAGATGTGGAGGACTTGCGCGCAGACCTCGCGCAAGCCTTGGCCTATATCTAATGTGGGAGGGGGCTTGCCCCCTCCCACACTGGGTACCGCGTCAGGCCAGGGTGACGTTGGCCCGCGCGCTGTGCAGTTTTTTATAGCTCTCGATCAAGCGCAGATGCCGGTCCAGCCCTTCCAGCTTCATGCTGGTCGGCGTCAACCCATAAAAGCGCACGCTGCCGTTGACCGAGCCGATCACCGCATCCATCCGCTCGTTACCGAACATCCGCCGGAAGTTGGCCTCGTAGTCCGCCAATTCCAGGTCTTCATCCAGTTCCATCTCCAGCACCGCGTTCACCGCCTGGTAGAACAGGCCGCGCTCGACGGTGTTGTCGTTGTACTGCAGGAACATTTCCACCGCTTCCTTCGCTTCCTCGTACTGTTGCAGGGCGAGGTAGATCAGCAGCTTCAATTCGAGGATGGTCAGTTGGCCCCAGGCGGTGTTGTCGTCGAACTCGATGCCGATCAAGGTAGTGATATCGGTGTAGTCGTCCAGTTCGCTTTCCACCAGGCGTTCGGCCAGGGCCTTGAGTTGCGCGTCATCCAGGCGATGCAGGTTGAGGATGTCGGCGCGGAAAAACAGGGCTTTGTTGGTGTTGTCCCAGATCAGGTCGTCCACCGGATAGATTTCCGAGTAGTCCGGCACCAGGATGCGGCAGGCGGTGGCACCGAGGTGCTCATACACCGCCATGTACGATTCCTTGCCCATGTTCTCGAGAATGCCGAACAGCGTCGCGGCTTCTTCGGCGTTGGAGTTTTCGCCCTGGCCGGAGAAGTCCCACTCGACGAATTCGTAATCCGAGCGGGCACTGAAGAAGCGCCACGAGACCACGCCGCTGGAGTCGATAAAGTGCTCGACGAAGTTGTTCGGCTCGGTCACCGCGTGACCTTCGAACGTCGGCTGCGGCAGATCGTTCAGGCCTTCGAAACTGCGGCCTTGGAGTAATTCAGTCAGGCTGCGTTCCAGTGCCACTTCCAGGCTCGGGTGCGCGCCGAACGAGGCAAACACACCGCCGGTACGCGGGTTCATCAAGGTCACGCACATCACCGGGAACTCGCCGCCCAGCGAGGCATCCTTGACCAGCACCGGGAAGCCCTGGGCTTCCAGCCCCTGGATCCCGGCCAGAATACTCGGGTACTTGGCCAGCACGTCAGCCGGCACATCCGGCAGGGCAAATTCACCTTCGATGATTTCACGCTTGACCGCCCGCTCGAAGATCTCCGACAGGCACTGCACCTGGGCTTCGGCCAGGGTGTTGCCGGCGCTCATGCCGTTGCTCAGGTACAGGTTTTCGATCAGGTTGGACGGGAAATACACCACCTCGCCGTCCGACTGGCGCACAAACGGCAGTGCCACAATCCCGCGGTCTTCATTGCCCGAGTTGGTGTCGAACAGGTGCGAGCCACGCAACTCGCCGTCGCGGTTGTAGATGTTCAGGCAGTAGGCGTCGAGGATTTCCGCTGGCAGTTCATCCTTGCGCCCAGGCTGGAACCAGCGCTCGTCCGGGTAATGCACGAACGGCGCATTGGCCAGTTCTTCGCCCCAGAACTGATCGTTATAGAAGAAGTTGCAGTTGAGGCGCTCGATGAACTCGCCCAACGCCGAGGCCAAAGCGCTTTCCTTGGTCGCGCCCTTGCCGTTGGTGAAGCACATCGGCGAATGGGCATCGCGGATATGCAGCGACCACACGTTCGGCACGATATTGCGCCACGAGGCGATCTCGATCTTCATGCCCAGGCCGGCCAGGATGCCCGACATGTTGGCGATGGTCTGCTCCAGCGGCAGGTCCTTGCCCACGATGTAGGTGCCCGCCTCGGAAGTGGAATTGGGCATCAACAGGGCCTGGGCGTCGGCGTCGAGGTTTTCCACCTCTTCGATCACGAACTCAGGGCCGGCCTGTACCACTTTCTTCACCGTGCAACGGTCAATGGAGCGCAGGATGCCTTGGCGATCCTTGTCGGAGATATCTGCCGGCAACTCCACCTGGATCTTGAAAATCTGGTTGTAGCGGTTTTCCGGGTCGACAATGTTGTTCTGCGACAACCGGATATTGTCCGTGGGGATATTGCGTGTCTCGCAGTACAACTTCACGAAGTACGCCGCACACAATGCCGACGAAGCCAGGAAGTAATCGAATGGCCCCGGCGCCGACCCGTCGCCTTTATAGCGAATCGGTTGATCGGCGATCACCGTGAAGTCATCGAACTTGGCTTCAAGTCGAAGGTTGTCGAGAAAGTTAACCTTAATTTCCATACGGGATTACCAAAATAGCGAACTTCAAATTGGCCGCCATTATCCGGCATTTGCGTTTGAAGTCTTGTGCTTTCGCGTTTCGGCCGCCAACTGACAGGGCTGAATACCTGATTTCGACCGCTGCAATGTTGCTGTTTGAGATTGTCAGACAAACAGTCTTCAACTTATCTGAACGGGTGCCGATGTCCTACAGGCAATTCTGGGAGTAGTCGAATGCGCAATAACCAACCCGTGACACAGCGCGAGATTTCGCTCGCGCCTTCGCAGAAGCTCATCTCCGCAACCGATGTTAAAGGGATGATCACTTACTGCAACGATGCTTTTGTCGATATCAGCGGTTTTGAACGCGCCGAGTTGATCGGCGCCCCGCAGAATATCGTGCGCCATCCCGACGTCCCGTCAGCCGTTTTTTCCCATATGTGGTGCGCGCTCAAGCAAGGCCTGCCGTGGATGGGTATCGTCAAGAATCGCTCGAAAAACGGCGACCATTATTGGGTCAATGCTTACGTCACACCGATCTTCGAAGGCAGCCGCGTGGTGGGCTTCGAGTCGGTACGGGTCAAGCCGAGCGCCGATGAGATCCGACGTGCCCAGGCGCTTTACCGGCGTTTGAGCCAGGACAAATCGGCGGTTTCGCGCCGGGACAGTTGGCTGTCGACGTTATTCGACAGCGTGCCCTACGTCGCCACCGGGCTTGCCGGTGCCGTGGGCGGGCTGTTCCTCAGTGCGCCGCTGGCCATGGCCGTGGCGGTAGCCGTTGCGGTGCCCGTGAGCATGATCGGCGCGCAGGTGCGTCGGCGTGCAACGTTACGCTTGCTTTCGGGCGTCGAACCGTCGACCTCGGATGCGCTGATTGCGCAGATGTACAGCGATGAACACGGCCCCCAGGGTCGCCTGGAAACCGCGTTCCTCAGCCAGAACGCCCGGTTGAAGACCTGCCTCACCCGCCTGCAGGACAGTGCCGAGCAGCTCAACGCGCTGGCCGGGCAATCCAACCGACTGGCCACGGCCAGCTCGACCGGCCTTGACCGTCAACGCGTCGAAACCGAGCAGGTCTCGGCCGCCGTCAACCAGATGGCCGCAACCACCCAGGAAGTCGCCAGCCATGTGCAGCGCACCGCGGATGCTACCCAGCAAGCCAACGTGCTGACCGGGCGTGGCCGCGAGGTGGCCCGCGATACCCGCGAAGCCATCGAGCGCCTCTCCGCCGTGGTCGGCGAAACCGGTGTCACCGTGGCGCAGTTGGCCCGCGACAGCGACGAAATCGGCACTGTCGTCGACGTGATCAAAGGCATCGCCGACCAGACCAACCTGCTGGCCCTCAACGCCGCGATCGAGGCGGCGCGTGCCGGGGATATGGGCCGCGGCTTTGCCGTAGTCGCCGACGAAGTCCGCCAATTGGCGCAACGCACGTCGCACTCCACCACCCAGATCCATGACTTGATCACCAAGCTCCAGGCATCGTCCAGCAACGCTGTACAAAGCATGGAACACGGCCAGCGCCAGGCGCAGGAAGGCGTGGCCCGGGTGCTTGAGGCCGACCAGGCGCTGGTCGGCATCAGCGAAGCGGTGTCCCACATCACCGAGATGACCACCCAGATCGCCGCCGCCACCGAAGAACAAAGCGCGGTGGCCGAAGAGATCAGCCGCAACATCACCACCATCGCCGAACTGGCCGACCAGACGTCGGTCCAGGCCCATCAATCCGCGGACCTGAGCAAGGAACTGACCCACACCGCGTCCACCCAATACGCACTGGTTGAACGTTTCAACCGCTGACGGCGGATATGCACGCGCCCATTCTCCACATGCCGCAGGCAGCTGGAGGATGGGCGCCTTCGGCCGACCTCGCCTCAACTCACCCCCAACTCCACCACCCCCGCATTCAACCGCACCGGCCATACCCGCAAGCGCTGCTGCGGTGCCTCCAGGCATTGGCCGTCCGCCAGACGGTAATGCTGTTTGTAGATCGGCGCAGCCACCACCAGATCGCCCTTGATACTGCCGACCAGCCCGCGGCCGATCACGTTCGCGCCGGATTCCGGGTCATGGTTGTCGATGGCGTAGAGGGTCTGGTCCGGCGCGTCCGGCAGGTAGAACAGCGCGACTTGTGCGCCGTCGTACCACACCACCACGCCGGAATTGTTCACCAGGTCGCTTTCGCTGCACACGCTTTTCCAGGTGGCAAGGTTACGCAAAGTGTTGGACTGGCTCATCAGGCAAGCTCCTCGATGACGGGAATCAGGTTGAGTTCGGCGGCCATGATCGGCCGGCGCTGGCCGCGTTCGTGGACAAAATGGATGTCCGGATCCGGGCGTTTGTCGTTGACGAAGGTGCGGAAGCGTTTGAGTTTTTCCGGGTCTTTGAGGGCATTGGCCCATTCGCATTCGTACCGGTCGACCACCAGTTGCATTTGCGCTTCGAGTTCGGCGCCCAGGCCCAGGCTGTCGTCGAGGATCACGTCCTTGAGGAAATCCAGGCCGCCTTCCAGGCTTTCACGCCACACCGAGGTGCGTTGCAATTTGTCGGCCGTGCGGATGTAGAACATCAGGAAGCGGTCGATGTAGCGGATCAGCGTGGCGTCATCCAGGTCGGTCGCGAACAGCTCGGCGTGGCGTGGGCGCATGCCGCCGTTACCGGCGATGTAGAGGTTCCAGCCCTTCTCGGTGGCGATCACACCGACGTCTTTGCTTTGCGCTTCGGCGCATTCGCGGGTGCAGCCGGACACCGCGAACTTGAGCTTGTGCGGCGAACGCAGGCCCTTGTAGCGGTCCTCGATCAGCAGCGCCATTTTCACGCTGTCCTGCACACCGTAGCGGCACCAGGTGCTGCCGACGCACGACTTCACCGTGCGCGTGGATTTGCCGTAGGCGTGCCCGGTTTCAAACCCGGCGTCGATCAGCTCGGCCCAGATGTCCGGCAACTCATGCAATTGCGCGCCAAACAGGTCGATACGCTGGCCGCCGGTGATCTTGGTGTAGAGCTGGTATTTCTGCGCGACCACACCGATGGCGATGAGTTTTTCTGCGGTGATTTCGCCGCCCGGAATACGCGGCACCACCGAATAGGTGCCGTTCTTCTGCATATTGGCCATGAACGTGTCGTTGGTGTCCTGCAACGGCACCAGCGAGGCGTCCATGATCGGTTGGTTCCAGCACGATGCGAGGATCGAGCCCACCGCCGGTTTGCATACATCGCAACCGGTGTGGCCACGGCCGTGCTTGGCCAGCAACTCTTCGAAGGTGATCACCCCTTCCACGCGTACCAGGGCATACAACTCCTGGCGGGTGTAGGCGAAGTGTTCGCACAAGCTCTTGTCGACGCTGACGCCACGGGCGACCAGTTCATGCTCGAACACCTGCTTGAGCAAACCGGCGCAGCCGCCGCAACCGGTGCAGGCCTTGGTCTGCGCCTTGAGCAGGCCAAGGTCGGCGCAACCGCTGTCGATGGCCGCGCAAATCGAACCTTTGGTGACGTTATGGCAGGAGCAGACGGTGGCCGACTCCGGCAACGCGCCAGGGCCGAGGCTCGGTGCGCCGGCGGACGACGGCAAGATCAGGCCGGCCGGTTCGGATGGCAACGCAATGCCGTTCTGCATGTACTGCAGCAAGGTGTCGTAGTAGCTGTTGTCGCCGACCAGCACCGCGCCGATCACCTGCTTGCCGCTGGCGTCCACCACCAGGCGCCGGTAGCTGGCGCTGGCCTCGTCGATGAACTGGTAGCTGCGCGCACCGGGGGTGTGTGCATGGGCGTCGCCGATGGAACCCACGTCCACCCCCAGCAGTTTGAGTTTGGTCGACATGTCCGCGCCGACAAAGGGCTCGGCGGTCTGCCCGCACAACAGGGCGGCCACCCCTCGGGCCATCTGATAACCCGGCGCGACCAGGCCGAACAGGCTGCCGTTCCACGACGCACACTCGCCGATCGCGTAGATGTCCGGGTCGCTGCTCAGGCATTCATCATTGATCACCACCCCGCCGCGCGGGCCGATCTCCAGGCCGGCCTGGCGGGCCAGTGCGTCCTGGGCGCGGATGCCGGCGGAGAACACGATCAGGTCGGTTTCCAGAAACTCGTCATTGGCAAAGTTCATGCGATAGCGGTACTGCTCGCCCGCGCTGATCGATTGGGTGGCGCGAGACAAATGCACGCCCACGCCCAGGCGCTCGATCTGCGCCTTGAGCGCCAGCCCGCCGAAGTCATCCAGTTGCACCGGCATCAAGCGCGGCGCGAACTCCACCACATGGGCTTCAAGGCCCAGGCTTTTCAGGGCGTTGGCGGCTTCCAGGCCGAGCAGGCCACCGCCGACCACCACGCCACGCCGCGCATTCGCGGCGGCGCCACGGATGGCATCGAGGTCTTCAAGGGTGCGGTAGACCAGCCGCGAATCGCCTTGCGCGCCGTCGATCGGCGGCACAAACGGATAAGAGCCGGTCGCCAGGACCAATTTGTCATACGCCACGCTGCCTGTGGCGGTGATCACCTCACGGCGGGCGCGGTCGATTTCCAGTACCGGCGCCCCCAGGTGCAGGGTCACGCCCGGCGTCTGGTACAGCGAAGCGTGCGACAACGCCAGCGACTCGGCATCACGGCCAGTGAAGTATTCGGACAAATGCACGCGGTCATAGGCACGCATCGGCTCTTCGCTGAACACATGCAGGCGATAGTGCTCCAGGGCGCCGCGCTCGATCAGTTGCGCCACACAATGATGGCCGACCATGCCATTGCCGACGACGATCAGGGTTTTCAGCTGTTTCAGACTGGCGAGAGTGGAATTCATATCAAGCACCCGACAAAGCTCATCACGGTTTAAAAAGCAAAAAAAAACGCCTGAAACCTTGCGGTTCCAGGCGCCTTTGCCTGTTCTGATGCGGGGTCGATCCGGACGTCTTCGCCGGTTCTACCGCTGGTGCCCATGACCTGTATGGCCTGTCGATCGTCGTTGACCGAGGTGGGTTGTACAGTGTGCTTGCAGGCTCTGTGCCAACCAGCCGCCATGCCCGTCGCAAAGGCTGCAAACGGTGCTCAACCCTGCCAGACACCGCTGGTTGTGCCTCCAACTGGTGCGCTCCGGCGTCATAAAAGTGCATTTCTGCGCGTGACGGGCCCGCGCTGGGGGCAACCAGGCCCGTCACAGCGGCTTGTGAAAAACCTGGCGCGTGACTTGCTAGGAATACGCATACCAAGCAGTCAACGCAGACTGCCACTCACGACAAAGGCGCCGTGTAATCCCCGTTTCCAACGGAGGGTTGCAGGGCGTTTTTTTATGGGTGGCAGAAATGATCCGAGGGTTACCGATGGCAAACCAAAGTGTACGCAGCGTGTGTCCTTATTGTGGCGTGGGCTGCGGCATCGTCATGCAGGTCGAGCACAACCGCGTGGTCAAGGTGATCGGCGACAAGGCCCACCCCACCAACGCCGGCCGGCTCTGCACCAAAGGCACCACCTGCGGGCAAGCCATCGCCGAGTCCGGCCGCATGGAAAACGCCTACCTGCGCCAGGCGCGGGAGCATGACCCGGTGCGGATCGGCATGGACAAGGCCATCAGCGAGACCGCCGGCCGCTTGCGCGCCATCCTCGACCGCGATGGCCCGGACGCCCTGGCGTTCTACGTGTCCGGGCAGATGTCGCTGGAAGCCCAGTACCTGATCAACAAATTGGCCAAGGGCTTTGTGCGGACCGCGCATATCGAATCCAACTCACGCCTGTGCATGGCCAGCGCCGGCAGCGGCTACAAACTCTCCCTCGGTGCCGACGGGCCGCCCGGCTCGTATGAAGACTTCGACCGCGCCGACCTGTTCTTCGTGATCGGCGCCAACATGGCCGACTGTCACCCGATCCTGTTCCTGCGCATGATGGACCGGGTCAAGGCCGGCGCCAGACTGATCGTGGTCGACCCGCGGCGCAGCGCCACGGCCGACAAGGCCAACCTGTTCCTGCCGATCAAGCCGGGCACCGACCTCGCGCTGCTCAACGGTTTGCTGCACCTGCTGGTGAAAAACGGGCACACCGACCCGGCCTTTATCGCCGCGTTCACCGAAGGCTGGGAGGCCATGCCCGGCTTTCTGGAAGACTACCCGCCGCAGCGGGTCGCCGAACTGACCGGACTGGCCGAAGCCGACATCCGCCAAGCCGCCGACTGGATCGGCCAGGCCGCCGAGTGGATGAGCTGCTGGACCATGGGCCTCAACCAAAGCACCCACGGCACCTGGAACACCAACGCGCTGTGCAACCTGCACCTGGCCACCGGCGCGATCTGCCGCCCCGGCAGCGGGCCGTTCTCCCTGACCGGGCAACCCAACGCCATGGGCGGTCGTGAAATGGGCTACATGGGCCCCGGCCTGCCTGGGCAGCGCTCGGTGCTGGTCGACGCCGACCGCGCATTTATCGAAGCACTGTGGAACCTGCCCGCCGACAGCCTGCCGCGCCAGGCCGGCAGTGGCACCGTGGGCATGTTCGAACAAATAGCGGCCGGGCAGATCAAAGCCTGCTGGATCATCTGCACCAACCCGGTGGCCAGCGCGCCCAATCGCCAGACCGTGATCGAAGCGCTGCAAAGCGCCGAACTGGTGATCACCCAGGATGCGTTCCTCGATACCGAGACCAATCGCTACGCCGACATCCTCTTGCCCGGCGCGCTGTGGGCCGAAGCCGAAGGGGTGATGATCAACTCCGAGCGCAACCTGACCCTGATGCAAAAAGCCGTGGAGCCACCCGGCGAGTCGCTGGCCGACTGGCAGATCATCGCCAGGGTCGCGTGCGAAATGGGCTTCGCCGACGCCTTCACGTATGCGTCCGCCGCCGAGGTGTTCGACGAGATCAAGCGCGCCTGGAACCCCGCCACCGGCTACGACATTCGCGGCGCCAGCTATGCGCGCCTGCGCGAACGACCGCTGCAATGGCCGTGCGCGTCGATTGAGGCCGCAGAGCGCAACCCGATCCGCTACTTGAACAACGGCATCAACCAGCCCCTCAAGACCGACGCCGACGGCCGCCAGCCGACGATCGTTTTCGCCACCGAACACGGCAAAGCCCGGTTTTTCCCGCGCCCGCACCTGTCCCCGGCGGAAATGCCCGATGAAGCGTTCCCGTTCGTGCTCAACACCGGCCGCCTGCAACACCAGTGGCACACCCTGACCAAGACCGGCAAGGTCGCCACGCTGAACAAACTCAACCCCGGCCCTTTCGTGGAAATCCACCCCGACGACGCCGCCAGCCTGGGCATCAAGCACAAAGACCCGGTCGAGGTACGCTCACGACGCGGCCGCGCCGTGCTGCCTGCGGTGATCAGCGACCGTGTGCGGGCGGGCAACTGTTTTGCGCCGTTTCACTGGAACGATGTGTTCGGCGACAACCTGGCGATCAACGCCGTGACCCATGACGCGGTCGACCCGATTTCGTTGCAGCCCGAGTTCAAGTTCTGTGCGGTCGCCCTGCAACGGGTCGAGCTGATCGAGCACCAGTTCCTCGATGTATCGGCACCGGCCGCCCACCCCGTTTCCCCCTTAACAGAGGAACTCGCCATGTCGCGCCTCGACGCCTTCGCCGACCTGGTCGGCATCCGCAACCTGCCGTCGCCGTCATTGAGCGACAATGAGCGTACCTACCTCGCCGGTTTTCTCAGTGGCCTGCAATCCAGTGCTGCGCGCCAGGCCAGCGGTGTTCCGACACTGCCGGCGAATGCGCCCGTGGCCAGGGACGCGCGGCTGTGGCTGGACGGCCTGTTGGGCGGCTTGTTCAGCCGCACCGAGGCCAGCGCCGTGGCACCGGCGCCCGCTGCCGACACCCCGGCCGTCACCTTGCTGTGGGCCTCGCAAACCGGCAACGCCGAAGCCTTGGCCGAGCGCTTTGCCCAACGCCTGCGCGCCGGCGGCATCGCGGTGGAGCTGAGCGCGATGGCGGACTTCCCCGCGAGCAAACTGGCGCACACGCAGAACCTCGCGCTGATCAGCAGCACCTTCGGCGACGGCGACCCGCCGGACAACGGCGAAGGTTTCTGGCACAGCCTGACCCTCGCCGAAACCCGCCTGGAGTCGCTGCGCTTCGCGGTACTGGCGTTGGGCGATCCCAACTACGACCAGTTCTGCCAGCACGGCAAACAACTCGACCGGCGCCTGCTCGAATTGGGCGCCACGCGCCTGCTGGAGCGCGTCGACTGCGATACCGAATTCGAAGAGCGCGCCGATGCCTGGTTCACACAGTTCCTACACACCCTCAGCCCGGCAACGCCCGTCGCGCTCGCCACGCCGAGCGGCAAATCCAAGCCTCATGCGTCACGGTTGCTGCTCAACCTGCACCTGAACCAGCAAAGCCCGCACAAGGAAACCCGCCAGTTCTCCCTGGACCTGGCGGACTCCGCGCTGACCTACGAAGCCGGCGACGCCCTGGGAGTGATGCCACGCAACTGCCCGGAACTGGTCAGCGAGCTGCTCGAGCTGACGCGCCTGGGTTCCAGTACCTGCGTAAACATCGACAGACTCGGCGACGTGCCGCTGCACCAGGCCCTGACCGAGCACTTTGAAATTGCCCGGCCCAACAGCGAGACCCTGGCCTTCATTGCCGCACGCAGCGCCAAGCCAGGCCTGAAACACCTGCTCGAACCTGAGCGCAAAGCCGAACTGAAAGATTGGCTGTGGGGCCGGCAACTGGCGGACGTGCTGCACGAATACCCCGTCGACTGCTCGGCGGACGAACTGCTCGGCACGCTCAAGCGCCTGCAACCGCGCTTGTATTCGATCGCGTCCAGCGCCAAGGCGTACCCGCGTGAAGTCCACCTCACCGTGGCGGCCGTGCGCTACGGCAAGCGCAAGGGGGTGTCGTCCACCTTCCTCGCCGACCGTGCCGGCAACGGCGAAGTGCCGGTGTTCGTGCAGCCCTCCAAGCACTTCCGGCTTCCCGCCGACGGCGATGTGCCGATCATCATGATCGGCCCCGGCACCGGCGTGGCGCCCTTCCGCGCGTTTTTGCAGGAACGTCGGGCCCTGGGGCATCAGGGCCGCAACTGGCTGTTTTTCGGTGAGCAACATGCGGCGAGCGATTTTTACTACCAGGATGAACTGCAGGGCATGCAGCGCGACGGTTTGCTCAGCCACCTGAGTCTGGCGTTTTCCCGCGACCAGGCGCAGAAGATCTACGTGCAGGATCGCATCCGCGAACACGGCGCCGAGCTGTGGCGCTGGCTGCAGGAAGGCGCGCAGTTGTATATCTGCGGGGATGCCAGCCACATGGCCAAGGATGTCGACCAGGCGCTGCGCCAGGTTGCCCATCGCCACGGCGGGCTGGGCGTCGAGAGCGCCGTCGATTACTGGCGGCGGATGAGTGAGCAGAAGCGTTACTTGCGCGATGTCTACTGAGCCGTGACAGAACGGTCACGCCGCGTCAGTGTCGGCGTGACCGATGACATCAGCGCTGAAATCCCGCTGGCCATTCCATGCTCATGGGCGATGGACCTCAATGACCAAGCCCTCGTCCTCACTCGGCACACAGAAGTGGCGGGTGATCAGTTCGAACTCGGCATCGGTCGCGGCAAAGTCATGCTCACCCTGGGCATTGCGAGCATGCAGGCGGCTGCGGCAGGTGTCGTCATCCAGCTCCAGATAGTGCAGGCGATGTTCCACCTGTGCGGCCTGGGCCAGGCCACGCAACCACTCGCGACTGGCCAGGGTGTTCGCCGGGAAGTCCAGCACCACGTTGACGCCCGACTGCAGCAGATCGATCACCAGCGGCCCCAGGACCCCGCGAATGCGTTGGGCGCAGCGCACGTAATCGGCCACCGCGAGTATTTCACCGGGATAGAGTTGTGCCAGCCACAGGTCTTCGCTGAGCAAGATGGCGGCGTGTTCACTGACGAGCGCCTTGGCAAGCGTCGACTTGCCCGAGGCGATCTTGCCGCACAGCAGGTGCAGGGTGGGCATAAGGAAAGGCTCCGTTTTCGCTGTCGAAGGATGTTTGAAATACGCGTAGAACGCTTACATTGCCACATGGTTGGCGCAAGCGGTTTCGCTCCCGTCAGCCCTGATTCTGCAACTGCGCCTCAAGCCAGGCCAACAGCGCCATCACCTCGGGGCGGTTGCCGCCGCCCTGCTGTCGGTAGACCGAGAGCGCCTGCGGTAAATGCACGCTCTCGACACACGGCCTTACCAGCGCCCCGCTTTCAATCAGCCGGCTCGCGGTGCGCCGCCAGCCCATGGCGATCCCATGCCCTTCGACAGCGGCCTGGAGCATTAGCGGGTAGCTGTCGAACGTGGCGCTGCGCGCGTCGCTGGCCAACGTCTGACCGAACACCTGCAACCAGCTGTTCCACTCCATCAAATGGGGCGGCTCGGAGCTGTGGTGCAAAAACGTACAGGGCTGCAGCTCGCTGAGGTGCAGCGGTCGTTCCGCACTCAGGTAGGCCGGGCTGCACACCGGGAACACCTCGTCGGCGGCAGAGAACATCAACGCATGCGGCCCGCTGGCGCGCCGCGTACTTTGCAGGGCCACATCGAAGTGGTCATTGAATTCGGCGAGTGGCCGGGTGGACGTCACCACTTGGATTTCGATGGCCGGGTATTGCTGGTGGAAGCTCGACAGGCGCGGCATCAGCCAGTAAAACGCTTCGCACAACTGACAGAGCAGGACCACACGGTTGCGCTGGGGCGTCGCACGCAGAGCGGCGGCCTTCTCGCTGATGCTGAGCAGTGCCTGGCTGACCACCTGCGCCAGTTCACGCCCCTCTTGCGTGAGAAACACCGCGCGATTGCGCCGGCAGAACAGCTTCACCCCGACGTTGTCCTCAAGCCCGCGGATCTGCCGGCTGACGGCGGCCTGGGTGATGTGCAGCTCATCGGCGGCCCTGGAGAAACTCTCCAGGCGCGCCGCCGCCTCGAAGGGCAACAAGCTGGCGAGCGGCGGTAAGGTTTTGCCGAACATATTCATAATTTGAAGTTATGCATTCAGGGCCGAGAACTCGTTTGTAGCACAGCATCGGGGTTATGCACCATGCAGGCACGGCCTCATGGATAAGCCTGATGACCGCTGCGCACTCCTCAACATTCGCCGGTGTAGGGCGGCGTGTTCATAACCGTTCGCATCATCCTCACAGGAGATTCATCGATGACCATCGCGCGTGACGCCATTGCATTACCCGACACCTTTGATTTCCACGGCCAGGCCGTGCGCTGGGGGCACATCGGCACGGCGGGACCGGCGCTGGTGATGGTTCACGGCACGCCCTTCTCGTCCCAGGTCTGGCGGCGTATTGCGCCGTTGTTCGCCCAACGGTGTCGCGTGTTCTATTACGACCTGCTCGGCTACGGCCAGTCGGAAAAAGCCTCCGGCCAGGACGTCTCCCTCGGCATGCAAAACACCCTGCTCACGGCGCTGCTCAAGCATTGGCAACTGGACCGCCCGCACATGCTCGCCCACGACTTCGGCGGTGCCACGGCGCTGCGCGCCCATCTGCTGGATGGCTACAACTACGCCAGCCTGACCTTGGTCGATCCCGTCGCGATGGCGCCCTGGGGCTCCCCGTTGATCCAGCACGTGCGCCTGCACGAATCGGCGTTCAGCGAAGCACCGGCATATATCCACGAGGCAATTGTGCGCGCCTACATCCAAGGTGCCGCCTTCAAGCCACTGCCGGCCGACGTACTGCAAACCTATGTCGCACCGTGGACCGGCGAAACAGGCCAGATGGCCTTTTATCGACAGATCGCACAGATGGATCAACGCTACACCGACGCGATCGAACAGCGACTCGCCGAGATCCGCTGCCCGGTGACGCTGCTGTGGGGCGAGGAAGATCAGTGGCTCGCCGTGGCGCAAGGCGATGCACTCGCGAGCCGGCTGGCGGAGCCGACCTGCATTCGCGTCCCGCACGCGGGGCATCTGGTGCAGGAAGACGCACCGGAAGCCATCGTTGCCGCGCTGATGAAGGTGCTGTTCGGCTGAATTAAACATATTGACATGATTGCCTAAGGCAACAATATAATTGCCCAAGGCAACTATTAGAGCGCACATCATGTCCACTCCCCTGCTTGTGCAGCGCGCCGGTATCGTGCGCGGCTTCAACCGTTTCTATACGCACCAGATCGGCGTGCTGCAGGAACACCTGCTGCAAAGCGACTTCTCCCTCACCGAAATCCGGGTGATGTACGAACTGTCCTCGCGTGGCGACCTGACCAGCGCCGACTTGTGTCAGATGCTCAGTCTCGACGCGGGTTATTTGAGCCGGTTGATAAGCGGGCTAGAGAAGAAGGGCTTGATCCAGAAAGTCCGCTCGATCACCGATGCGCGCGCGGTGCAACTGCACCTCAGCGACCTCGGCCGGTCAGTCCTGGCTCCGCTGGAAGAGAAAACCCAGCAAGAAGTCATGGCCTTATTGAGTGCCTTGCCCGAGCCGCAACAACAGCAATTGACCGCAGCCATGCAGCGCATTCAGACGTTGCTGCAAGGCAGCACGCCGAACTACGTGTTGCGCGACCCCCAACCTGGCGATATGGGCCTGGTGGTGCAGCAGCAATCGGCACTGTATGCGCGAGAATACCAATGGAATTGGGAGTTCGAAGCGTTGGTGGCGGAGATTGTCGCCAAGTACCTGCGCGAGTTCGACCCGACCCGTGAGCGCTGCTGGATCGCGGAGAAAGACGGCGCGGTGGTGGGCTCAGTGTTCGTCGTGCGCCATGACGACAGCACCGCTAAGTTGCGCATGCTCTACGTCGACGCGAGTGCGCGGGGCCTGGGCATCGGCCAGCGCCTGGTGGACGAATGCCTGCGCTTTGCCCGACATGCCGGGTACACGCGCATGATGCTGTGGACCATGAGCGCCCTCACCGACGCACGCAGGCTCTACCAGAAAGCCGGTTTTGAGCTGGTTGAAGAAGAGCCCACCCTCAGTTTCGGCAAGCCATTGGTCAGCCAGACCTGGGCGCGTGCGTTGTGATGCGGGGCTGGCGCGACTCAAGCCCCGCCCGGTTTACAGATCGGTGATTTCTTTGTGGCGCGGCACGAGCGTCTTCATCACGCTCCAGGCCACCAGGTACGCCAGCGCACAGATCGCGAACATGATCATGTAGCCGGTGTGGATATCGCCGATGGACTTGTAGTAGTCAAACACCCAGCCGCCGACCTTGGTCATCACCACCCCGCCCAGGCCACCGGCCATGCCGCCGATACCGACCACCGAGGCCACGGTTTTCTGCGGGAACATGTCGGACACGGTAGTGAAGATATTGCACGACCACGCCTGGTGCGCCGACGCTCCCACGCCGATCAGCAACACCGGCACCCAGAAGCTGATGTAGCCCAACGGTTGCGCCAGCAGCACCACCAGCGGGAACAGCGCGATGACCAACATGGCTTTCATGCGGCCGTCGTAGGGCGCATCACCACGCGCCATGAAGTAGCTGGGGAACCAGCCGCCGCCGATGCTGCCGACCATGGTCATGCTGTACAGCACCGCCAGCGGCATGACGATATCGGCGCCTTTCATGCCGTACTGCGCCGACAGATAAGTCGGCAGCCAGAACAGGAAAAACCACCACACGCCGTCAGTCATGAACTTGCCGAAGGCAAAGGCCCAGGTCTGGCGATAGGTCAGCAGCTTGAACCATGAGACTTTTTGCGACGCCGCGCCTGCAGCCTGCGCGGTGAACGGCTGGACCGTCTGATCGCTGCGGATGTAGGCCAGTTCCTCGGCCGACAGGCGTTTTTGCTGATCGGGCTTTTCATACAGCGCGGCCCACACCGCGACCCAGATGAAGCCGAGCATGCCGATGATCATGAACGCCGCTTCCCAGCCCCACACCCCGGCGATCAGCGGCACACAGATCGGCGCCAGGATCGCGCCGACGTTGGCGCCCGAGTTGAAAATGCCGGTGGCCAGCGAGCGTTCTTTCTTGGGGAAGTACTCGGCGGTGGCCTTGATCGCAATCGGGAAGTTGCCCGCCTCGCCGATCGCCAGTACCGCACGGGCCAGCATAAAGCCCGCGATCGACACCGGAATCACCGCCAGGCCAATCGCGCCGCTCACGGCCGCGATCCCCTCGCCCATCGGCACCGCGAACGCATGCATGATGGCGCCGGTGGACCAGATGCCGATTGCCACGACATAGGCCGCCTTGGTGCCGATCTTGTCGACGAACCGCCCGGCGAACAGCATGGAAATCGCATAGACAAACTGGAACACCGCCGCAATGTTCGCGTAATCGGTGTTGCTCCAGCCAAATTGCGTGGACAACTGTGGCGCCAACAGGCTGAGCACCTGGCGGTCGAGGTAGTTGACGGTGGTGGCGAAGAACAGCATCGCGCAGATGGTCCAGCGATAGTTGCCTACCGCTTGGCCCACGCGATGGGCGTTGATGGGCTCGTTCAAGTTCATGGCATCACTTTTTATTTTTGTTAGATAAGACATATGTAACGTCATATGTCGTCGTACAACTGTGACTTTTATAGCGGGCGACCTCTGCGCTGTCAATCTGAAAGATTGCCGTTTATCTTGGTGTTCTGCGGATACAGCGCTGACCATGAAAACCATGGTTGTAGGATGACACGCCAAATCGCCAAGTTCGGCGCCTCACTGAGGACATCGTCGAGCACGCCGCATTCCCTGTGTGAGCGGGAGCGCAAAAACACGTTCAGGAAGTGGCTGTCTCGTAAAGGCGAATCTTCCGACATTAATCACCGAGACCAAATCTTTACTCTTCGGGCTTTCGCGCCTAGGAGTAAAAGGAATGGCTTCCAGCGTATTACCGAGCGTTTTCTTCGACCATCGTCGGCACACGCTCACTGTCCGCGATGTTGACGAGCCGCTCGACGTCCTGGCCTTCGAGGGCACAGAAGGCCTGAGCCAACCGTTCAACTATGCTGTGGAATTCACCAGCACCGACGGCGACATTGCCGCTGAAAAGATGCTCGGCCAAAACGCCTGCTTCAGTCTGTACGGGGCGCCGCAGCCTCCGCCCTTTCGCGGCCTGAGCGTGCCCTCGAGCGAACCGCTGCGTGTCTTGCACGGCGTGGTCACCGGCTTCAAACGCCTGTCCGGCTCCGTTGATGAAGCCCGCTACGAAATCACTCTGCAACCGCGCCTGGCCCTGCTTGGGCGAGGCCGCCAGTTCCGCATTTATCAACACCAATCTGTCCCGCAGATCGTCGAAAGCATCCTGCGCAGCCGCCACGACTTTGAAGGCCAGGACTTCCTCTTCAAGCTGGTGCGCGAATACCCCAGGCGCGAACAGGTCATGCAATATGGCGAAAGCGACCTGGCCTTTATCTCGCGCTTATTGGCCGATGTGGGCATCTGGTATCGCTTCACCCACGATGAGCGGTTGAACATCGACGTGGTGGAATTTCACGACGACCAGCGTCATTACACGTTCGATGTCGAGCTGGCCTACCGTCCGCAATCCGGGCTCAGCAGCAGCGGAAAAGACAGCACGTGGGGCCTGCAATCGAGCCACCACGTGGTGGAAAAACGCGTCAACATCCGCACCTACCATCACCGCGTGGCCAACGCTCACCTGAATGGCGAGATCGACCAAACGCGTGGCGCCAGCGGTACCTACGGCGAGGCTTATCACTACGCCGAAGCGTACACGGGGATGGGCGACCGATACGCCCATGACGAAGACCTGCAAAGCGAAAGTGGCTACTTCTATGCTCGCCTGCGTCACGAGCGTTACCTCAACGGCCAGACCCGACTCAGCGGCGTCAGCAGTAGCGCCGCCCTGGCGCCCGGCCAGGTCCTGAACATCTCCGGCGGCGCGCCGCAGGCCTTCGCTCCCGGCGCGGTGATCACGCAACTGACCACCCACGCCGCCCGCGATCGCAGTTTTGAAATCAACTTTGAAGCCATTCCCTACTCGGAAACCGTGTGCTTTCGCCCAGCACTGCCGCCAAAACCTCGGATCGCCGGCACCGTCCCGGCCCGCGTCACCAGCCCGCAGGAGCACGACCCCTACGGCCACATCGACATCGAAGGCCGCTACAAGGTCAATTTCCTGTTCGACCGCGACACCTGGAAACCCGGCGAAGAAAGCCTCTGGCTGCGCCTGGCCAGGCCCTACGCCGGCGACACCCACGGCTTGCACCTGCCGTTGATCCCCGGCACCGAAGTGGCGATCGCCTTTGAACAAGGCGACCCCGACCGGCCCTACATCGCCCATGCCCTGCACGACAGCCAGCATCCTGACCATGTGACCTTGCGCAACTACAAACGCAACGTCTTGCGCACCCCCGCCAATAACAAATTGCGCATGGACGACACGCGAGGGCAAGAACACGTGAAGCTCAGTACTGAGCACAGTGGTAAGAGCCAGCTCAACCTGGGGCATTTGGTTGATGCCAAGCGCCAACCGCGAGGCCAGGGCGCGGAGTTGCGGACTGATGGGCATGCCGCCATTCGTGCCGGCAGTGGGATCTTGATCAGTGCCGACGCACAACCCAAGGCTCAGGGACACATGCTGGAAATGAGCGCCTCGCTGGGCCGGTTGCAACAGGCGAGTGACCAGTTGGAAGGATTATCGACCGATGCCCAGGCCGCCAACGCAGGTCCAGCGGATGTGCAAGCGCAACTAAAATTGATGCGAGACCAGCTCGATCAACTCAAGGCCTCGGTCGTATTGCTCAGCGCCCCCCAAGGCGTTGCCGTAACCAGCGGCCAGCACCTGCAATTGGCCGCTCAGGACAACCTGATGATCAACGCCGGAGCCGAGGCGGATATCAGTGTGGTCAAGCGCCTGTTCATCGGCGTGGGACAAGGGGTAAGCCTGTTCGTGCGCAAGCTGGGCATCCAATTGATCGCCAACCAGGGCCCGGTAAAGATCCAGGCACAAAACGACGCGCTGCAACTGATGGCCCGCCATGGTTTGGAGATCATCAGCAGCGAAGATGAAATCCGTATCGTCGCGAAGCAGAAAATCACCCTGAATGCCGGCGGCAGCTACATCACCCTCGATGCGAGCAGCATCGAGTCAGGGACCCTGGGCGACTACCTGATCAAATCGGCGTACTTCGAAGCCCTCGGTCCAGCCAGCCAGAAAGCCGCAGATCCGGAGTACCCACAAAGCCTGTTCAAACAAGCGCTGCGGTTCAACGTGCCGCAAACCCCCAATGCCCCTGATCAAGGCTGGGCAGGCATGCCCTACACGCTCTACGCCGATGGTGCAGTGCTCAATCACGGCGTATTGGACAAGTCCGGGCAAGTGTCGATCGACCACGCGGTCGTGACGCAGCAGTACCGAATGGTGTTAGCCAACGGGGTGAGCTACCAGATCCCGGTGCCTACTGACTATCGCAATGCCGAACAAGCACACCTGGCCAATGGCGGCATGCACAACCACCTCTCGCGAGCCGACACCGAGGTGAGCCAACCCACATCGCACACGGATCACCGTGCCCTGTATGCCGCCGTGATCAATGACCAGGAAGGGAAAACTTCATGACTGAACCCGATATCGTCGCCCCCGTCGCCCTGCAACACACACAGCAGGTGACCTGCTCCGCGCCCTGGTACGTGCCGAACACCGAGTACCCTCCTGCGAAAGCCACCTATAAGCCGCTGATCAACGGTGAAGAAGCCTTCGAGGCCGTGCATCTGGCTATCGCCCAAGCCACTAAAACCATCGACATCATCTGCTGGGGGTTTCAACCGTCGATGTACTTTATCCGCGATGGCAGTGCCCCAAGCATTGGCGAACTGCTGATGACCAAAGCCGGGAAAGGGATCGAGGTTCGGGTGCTCGGTTGGGAGATGCCGTTCAATGCTGCGGGCGCAGGGGGCGAGGCCAACCTTCCCGGTAAAGGACCGCTTCGTATCAAGGATCGGGCGATGCAGAGCTCCACCGCTGACCAATATACCGAAGATCGGAAATGGTTTTCCCGATGTGCATTCGCCGATCACTTAGCGCCCGCGATCCGAGTGGCTCGTAATGTGCCGGTGTTTGTCGGCCGCGGTTTCAGCATGTATGAACGGGCTGAAATTGCCTATCAGGCCAAATACAAAAGCCTCGACCCACAGCTCAGCCTCAGCACGTTGGGCGTGCTGGCCAGCACTGCGACCCACCATCAGAAGACCGTCCTGATCGACTATGAACAGACAGACCGCGCCGTTGGTTTTGTCATGGGCCACAACATGCTCGACGAGTACTGGGACACCGACAAGCACTCAGCACTGAACCGCACCGAGGGCAGCAAGCCTGCACCCAATCGCGGGCCGCGTGGCAACACACCACGCCAGGATATTTCCAGCCAGATCAGCGGGCCGATTCTGGAGCACCTGCACCATAACTTCGCCACCGCCTGGCGCAAGGAAACCGGCGAAGACCTGCTCGCATCGCGCAAAGCGATGGCGGTGGCACCCCAACTGCAATGCGCCCCCGGCGTCACCCGCCAGCTGGCCCAAATCGTGCGTACCCAGGCACAAGACGGCAAGCGCGATATCGAAAAGATCTACCTGAAGGCGGTCAACAACGCGACCCAATTCATCTACATCGAGAACCAGTACTTTCGCTGGCCGCCATTGGCCGAGGCCATCAAAGCGGCGGCCGAAGTCCAAACCGGCGCTGGGCGTGATCCGGGCCTGCATGGAAATTTACACCTGTTTGTAATCACCAATGCCAGCCCAGACGGCGTGGGGCCGGGGAGCTTGAACACCCAGCGCATGCTCGAAAGCCTCGGACGCGGCGATACCATTCCTGAAATCACCAAGTTGCAGCGCATTGAACAGGCCAAAGCCCAAGCCAACGCGCAGACGCCGACCTTGGCTGAACTGCTTGAGCGACAAGCCTTGCTCACGTTGACCAGCCTGACCGACGCACTGGGGGGTGGCGAGATAAGCGATAAGGCCCGTGAAGCCCAACGGGACGCCGCCAGAAACAATGCGTCTCGACAGATAGCTCTCAAAGCCCAGATCGCGGCGATTGAGCAAAGCACGCTTGAACCAGAGTCGCGCCCAGGCCTGAAAATCCACGTGTGCTCACTGGTCGCGCCTGATTCGCCGGCGGGGCAGCAGTGGATGCCGGTGTACATCCATTCCAAGCTGATGATCGTCAATGACGTGTTCACCACCCACGGCTCGGCGAATATCAACACGCGCAGCATGCAGGTGGATAGCGAGCTGAACATTGCGCATGAGTGGATGAGTGTGACGCGGGCGTTGCGGCGACGGTTGTGGGATCTGCATACGGATGGGAGGGGGGCGCAGGATGATGTCGCGAAAGCATTCAAGGCTTGGCAGAAGATCATCAATAAGAACAAAGATCGCCAATCGCAAAAACTGACGCCATACGCTCCGATCGTCGAGTTTTACTACGACGAAAAGACCCTTCAGGACCTCGACTGATGCGCGGATTCCTATTGCTGACAAGCCTGCTGCTGGCCGCCTGCGATAACGGCAGCGCCCCTACTCACCCGACCCAGGACACTTTCGTGAACCCACTGACCGAGATCAAAGCCAAGCTGGCCTTTACCTGTGTACACGAGCAAATTCCTTCGCCGTCCGCCGAGGCCGATGAGCTGTTCCAATACGCTCGCTGGCTCCAGAAAAACAACCTGCTCAAGCAGGACAAAAGCGTCGACGCCGAGATCGAGCGCCTGTACCGGATTGCTGCCGAGAATGGCCATTACAAAGCCAACATCAACCTGCAAAACGGCACCATGCGCGGCCACTTCACGCTCAGTGGCGACGAACACCTGCGCCTGAGTCAGCAACTGATCGACGCGAATGTGGCGACGGGGTACTACTTTATCGGCCTCTTTCTGAAAAGCGGCTCGGCTGGGCTGAAGCAGGATACGGCCATGTCATTGCGTTACTTTCGTAAGGCCGCCGATCAGGGCAGCGCGCAAGCCCAATACGAAGTGGGGGACATACTGGCGCCGATTGACATCGCGCCGGACGTTGCTCGGCAAATGCGCCGCTGTGCAGCAGAACAGGGCAATGGTAAGGCCGCTGGCGCTCTGGGCGTAAACCTTCAAAGCAATGATCAGTACCAGGAGGCACTTGAGGCATTTCAATTGGGCGTGATGGCGGGTGATGAAACCTCTGCGGGTTGGTTGGAAGATGGCTTCCGTGGTCCTCCTCCCTCCGATAAATTGGACTACCTCGGCCAGCAGGAGGACCTTGAGCGCGCCGAACGCTATGAGAAAATCTGGCGAATTCTCGCAAACTACTCCTATGCCGCCCCCAAAGTCCCCGAAATCAACGACATCCTCCCCCTACCCCCCGCCAAACTCCCCACCTGGGACGGCAAACTGCAATGGCTGGAAGCACGCCTGGCTAATGTTCCGCCAAAAAAGCCCAGCGAAGCGCTGATCCAGCAGTTGGCCAAAGCCAAACTCCTTGAACCTGCAACCGGCAGACCCACACCCGACTCCCCCGCGTTCATCAAGGCCAGCTACCCCGAACCGACCTGCACCAGCGGCCAGGCCTGCCCCCAGACTGGCTATTGGCGGGCATTCAGCCTGAGTCGCGATGTTTATGCGCGGCTCAGCGATGGCGTGATCCGCCGTTTCGAGAAGAACGAGATCATGCCCACCCTGCAGATTGAGAGTCACAAGCCGCGTTTTTTGCTGCCCGACATCATCACAGTCAATGAGGAAAGCATCGAATGGCGGCTGTTGGGGTGAGGCATGCAAGGCATCTTTCGCGTCGGCGACAAGACAACCGGCGGCGGTACGGCTCTATCGGTCGCGTCGACATTATTAGGGTGGAAAGATCGTGAAGGACCTTGACTGATGCGCAGACGCCTATTGCTGACAAGCCTGCTGCTGGCTGCCTGCGATAACGGCAGCGCCCCTACTCACCCTACTCAGGACCCTGCCGTGAACCCACTGACCGAGATCAAAACCAAGCTGACCTTTACCTGTGTACACGAGCAAATTCCTTCGCCGTCCGCCGAGGCCGATGAGCTGTTTCAATACGCTCGCTGGCTCCAGAAAAACAACCTGCTCAAGCAGGACAAAAGCGTCGACGCCGAGATCGAGCGCCTGTACCGGATTGCTGCCGAGAATGGCCATTACAAAGCCAACATCAACCTGCAAAACGGCACCATGCGCGGCCACTTCACGCTCAGTGGTGCCGAACACCTGCGCCTGAGTCAGCAACTGATCGACGTGAACGTGGCAACGGGATATTACTTTATCGGCGTTTTCCTGAAGAACGGTTCTGCCGGACTGAAGCAGGATACGGCTATGTCATTGCGCTATTTTCGCAAGGCGGCCGATCAGGGCAGTGCCCACGCTCAGTACTCTGTGGGTGACAAGCTGGCACCGAGCGACATGGCCCCAGAGGTCGCCCGCCAGATGCGCCGTTGCGCCGCCGAGCAGGGACATGGTGATGCGGCTTCCGACCTGGGTGTCAATCTTCAAGGACTGGGCCAGTACCAGAGCGCACTTGAGGCATTCCAATTGGGAGTGGCTGCGGGAGATGACACCTCGGCATCTTTTTTGAGTAAAGGCTTCCTTGGTCCTCCTTCTACCGATGGACTGTACTACCTCGGCCAACAGAAAGACCTCGAACGTGCTGACCGCTATAAAAAAATCTGGAGCCTGCTAGCGGACTACTCCTACGCCAACCCAAAAGTCCCCGAAATCAACGGCATCCTCCCCTTACCTCCCGCCAAACTCCCCACCTGGGACGGCAAACTGCAATGGCTGGAAGCACGCCTGGCTAATGTTCCGCCAAAAAAGCCCAGCGAAGCGCTGATCCAGCAGTTGGCCAAAGCCAAACTCCTTGAACCTGCAACCGGCAGACCCACGCCCGACTCCCCCGCGTTCATCAAGGCCAGCTACCCTGAACCGACCTGCACCAGCGGCCAGGCCTGCCCCCAGACTGGCTATTGGCGGGCATTCAGCCTGAGTCGCGATGTTTATGCGCGGCTCAGCGATGGCGTGATCCGCCGTTTCGAGAAGAACGAGATCATGCCCACCCTGCAGATTGAGAGTCACAAGCCGCGTTTTTTGCTGCCCGACATCATAACGGTCAATGAGGAAAGCATCGAATGGCGGCTGTTGGGGTGAGGCATGCAAGGCATCTTTCGCGTCGGCGACAAGACAACGGGCGGCGGTACGGCTCTATCGGTCGCGTCGACATTATTAGGATGGAAAGACCGTGAAGGACCTTGACTGATGTGCAGACTCCTATTGCTGATAAGCCTGCTGCTGGCTGCCTGCGATAACGGCAGCGCCCCTACTCACCCTACTCAGGACCCTGCCATGAACCCACTGACCGAGATCAAAACCAAGCTGGCCTTTACCTGTGTACACGAGCAAATTCCTTCGCCGTCCGCCGAGGCCGATGAGCTGTTCCAATACGCTCGCTGGCTCCAGAAAAACAACCTGCTCAAGCAGGACAAAAGCGTCGACGCCGAGATCGAGCGCCTGTACCGGATTGCTGCCGAGAATGGCCATTACAAAGCCAACATCAACCTGCAAAACGGCACCATGCGCGGCCACTTCACGCTCAGTGGCGCCGAACACCTGCGCCTGAGCCAGCAACTGATCGACGCGAAGGTGGCGACGGGGTACTACTTTATCGGCCTCTTTCTGAAAAGCGGCTCGGCTGGGCTGAAGCAGGATACGGCCATGTCATTGCGTTACTTTCGTAAGGCCGCCGATCAGGGCAGCGCGCAAGCCCAGTACGAAGTGGGGGACATACTGGCGCCAATCAACATTGCTCCGAACATCGCCCGGCAGATGCGCCGATGCTCGGCCGAACAGGGCCATGGTAAGGCCGCCAGGGCGCTAGGAGTTGACCTGTCGACAGATGGACACTATCAGGAGGCCCTTGAGGCATTTCAACTTGGGTTAATTGCAGGTGACAGCACCTCCGCGTCCTTTCTGAGTAAAGGCTTTCTCGGCCCCAAGTCGGATGATCGTTTGTACTACCTCGGCCAGCAGGAGGACCTTGAGCGCGCCGAACGCTATGAGAAAATCTGGCGAATTCTCGCAAACTACTCCTATGCCGCCCCCAAAGTCCCCGAAATCAACGACATCCTCCCCTTACCTCCCGCCAAACTCCCCACCTGGGACGGCAAACTGCAATGGCTGGAAGCACGCCTGGCTAATGTCCCGCCAAAAAAAACCAGCGAAGCACTGATCCAGCAGTTGGCCAAAGCCAAACTCCTTGAACCTGCAACCGGCAGACCCACGCCCGACTCCCCCGCGTTCATCAAGGCCAGCTACCCCGAACCGACCTGCACCAGCGGCCAGGCCTGCCCCCAGACTGGCTATTGGCGGGCATTCAGCCTGAGTCGCGATGTTTACGCGCGGTTCAACGATGGCGTGATCCGCCGTTTCGAGAAGAACGAGATCATGCCCACCCTGCAGGTTGAGAGTCACAAGCCGCGTTTTTTGCTGCCCGACATCATAACGGTCAATGAGGAAAGCATCGAATGGCGGCTGTTGGGGTGAGGCATGCAAGGCATCTTTCGCGTCGGCGACAAGACAACCGGCGGCGGTACAGCTCTATCGGTCGCGTCGACATTATTAGGGTGGAAAGATCGTGAAGGACCTTGACTGATGCGCAGACTCCTATTGCTGATAAGCCTGCTGCTGGCTGCCTGCGATAACGGCAGCGCCCCTACTCACGCTACTCAGGACCCTGCCGTGAACCCACTGACCGAGATCAAAACCACGCTGGCCTTTACCTGTGTACACGAGCAAATTCCTTCGCCGTCCGCCGAGGCCGATGAGCTGTTCCAATACGCTCGCTGGCTCCAGAAAAACAACCTGCTCAAGCAGGATAAGGCGGTCGATCTGGAGATCGAACGGCTGTACCGTATTGCGTCCGAGAATGGTCATTACAAAGCCAACATCAACCTGCAAAACGGCACCATGCGCGGCCACTTCACGCTCAGTGGTACCGAACACCTGCGCCTGAGTCAGCAACTGATCAACGTGAATGTGGCAACGGGATATTACTTTATCGGCGTTTTCCTGAAGAACGGTTCTGCCGGACTGAAGCAGGATACGGCTATGTCATTGCGCTATTTTCGCAGGGCGGCCGATCAGGGCAGTGCCCAAGCTCAGTACGCTGTAGGGGATATACTGGCGCCGATTGACATCGCGCCTGATGTTGCCCGGCAGATGCGCCGCTGTGCGGCTGAACAGGGTAATGGCGATGCAGCTATTGCTTTGGGTGTCGATCTTAAAAACGAGAGTCGGTACCAGGAAGCGCTTGAGGTCTTCCAGATGGGCGTTGTAGCTGGTCACGAGAGCGCTGCTGGTAGGTTGGAAGAAGCCTTTCGCGGTCATCCTTCCTCCGATAGGTTGTACTACCTCGGTCAACAGGAAGACCTCGAACGCGCTAAACGCTATGAAAAAATCTGGAGCCTGCTAGCGGACTACTCCTACGCCAACCCCAAAGTCCCCGAAATCAACGACATCCTCCCCCTACCCCCCGCCAAACTCCCCGCCTGGGACGGCAAACTGCAATGGCTGGAAGCACGCCTGGCCAACGTCCCACCAGAAAAGCCCAGCGAAGCACTGATCCAGCAGTTGGCCAAAGCCAAACTTCTTGAACCTACAACCGGCAGACCCACGCCCGCCTCTCCCGCGGCCGTTAAGCCGCGGTTTTTGCCGCCCGACATCATCACAGTCAATGAGCAAAACATCGAATGGCGGCTGTTGGGGTGAGGTTCCATGCCTCGAATCAACTAAGGGCACCCGCCCACACTTGAGCCAGGTACCGGGAGAATGGGCGCGCCGCGCCTCAAACGCTCATTTTCTGCGTAAGGCTGCCGATAGCCTGTCATCACCCTGACAAGCAGCGACGCCCTGCGGGAATCAATGCCAAATACCTTCGCCCCGATCATTCGTAACCTTTCCCAACGCACCAGCCTGTCGATGGCGCGCACGTCGTTGTTCCAGTGCGTGGTGCTGCTCGCCTGTGTGTTTGCGGCGGCCAGCTATTCGCTGGTGTACCTCGCCCAGGAACTGAACCGATTCGAAGACAGCGAAAGCGCCTTCTACACGCGCAAGGCGGTGCAGTCCCTGGAAAAATCCCAGCGCCTGACCGTCAAGGATTACGCATTCTGGGGCGATGCCTACAAACACCTGCACGTTTCCGTGGACACGGATTGGGCCTATACCCGCGAAAACGTCGGGCCCACGCTGTTTCATGATTTCGGTTTCCAAGGCGTGTTTGTCGTCAACGACCTGGACCGCACGGTATACGCGTTGGTCGAGGGCAAGCTGCAACCGATTGAGCTGACCGAATGGCTCGACCAGCCCGTCGCGGCGCTACTCGAACAAGCGCGCGCAGGCGTCGCGACGGACACACCGGTCACGACGTTCATTAACGTGCGCGGCAACCCCACGCTGGTGGCGGCAGCGGCGATAACGCCCGGCACTGACCCCAGCGTGATCGCCGATGACCGAAAAGCCTCGGTATTGCTCTTCATCAACATCCTCGACAGCGCCAAGCTGACCGAAATCGGCAACGATTTTGGCGTCGATCACCTGCACATCGCCACACCCGATGAAATCGGCAAGACCTTGTTGTTCGCCCTTGGTGAGAACGGTGCCGCCGGCAGCCTCCACTGGCACCCCGAGCGGCCCGGTATGCGTTTGATGGCTGTCGGTTTGCCGCTGCTGGGCCTGGCGGCGTTGCTGGTGTGCCTGATGACCTGGCTGATTGTGCGCCGCACCACGGCGGACGCCCAGGCCCTCGACAACAGCCACACCTCGCTGCAAGACAGTCAAAACGCGCTGGCCACCAGCGAAGCACGCTTTCGCGATGTGGTGGAAGCCAGTTCGGACTGGGTCTGGGAAATCGACGGCGAGTGGCGTTTCACCTACCTGTCGGAGCGTTTCGAAAGCGTCACCGGCCTGGACCGCCAGGCCTGGATCGGCGCCACGCTGTACGACCTGCTGGACACCGATGCCGGCGCCCTTTCTCAGTGGCTGACCACGCCCGGGCGGCTCGCGGATATCAGCCTGCAGTGTCGCTACGTCGACGCCCGGGGACGGGAGCGCACCACCCGGCTGTCGGCGCGCGAGATGCCCTGCGGCGGGTTTCGCGGCACGGCCACCGACGTCACAGAAGAAGTCGAGGCGCGCCGCCGCATCGAGTTCCTGTCCCAGCACGACGCCCTCACCGGGCTGCCCAATCGCACGCGCCTGCAAGCGTTTCTGGACGGTAAACTCAAAGCCTTGCCCACCCTCACCCACCCTTTGGTCATGCTCAGCCTGGACCTGGATCGGTTCAAACCGGTCAATGACTTACTCGGGCATGCCGCCGGCGACCGGGTGCTCAATGAGGTATCGAGCCGCCTCTCTGATTGCGTGCGCCACGGTGACCTGGTCGCTCGGGTCGGCGGCGATGAATTTGTACTGATCCTGATCGATGCCGGCGCCCAGGACGAAGTCGAAGCCTTGTGCCGGCGCTTGATCGAGTCCGTCGAGCGGGTGATCAGGGTCGACGAGCAGGACGTGTTCATCAGTGCGAGTATCGGCATCGCCCTCGCGCCCAATGATGCCAACGGCGTCACCGAGTTGTTGCGCTACGCCGATATTGCCTTGTACGAAGCCAAGGCCGCCGGGCGCAATACCTGGCGTTTTTACTCCGGCGAAATGAACGCGCGGATCATCGAACGGCGCCGCCTGGAAAGCGACCTGCGGTTTGCGATCAAGCACGCAGAGCTGCGTCTGCACTTTCAACCGCGCTACCGCATCAGCGACGGGCAAATGGTCGGCGCCGAAGCGCTGGTGCGCTGGCAACACCCGGAGCGTGGCCTGATCGCACCGGACACGTTCATCCCGATTGCCGAGGAATCGGGGTTGATCCTCTCGCTGAGCGACTGGGTGCTGGAAACCGCCTGCGCGTGCGCCGCGCAGTGGCCGGATGAGCTGTTTGTGTCGGTAAACCTGTCACCCACCGAATTCAAGCGCGGCAACCTGGTGGAGCGCGTGCGGTACGCCCTGAATAAGTCCGGCATCGAGCCAACGCGCATGGAGCTGGAAATCACCGAAAGCGTGATGCTTGAAGATGCCGTCGGCGCGCTTGAAGTCATGCACACCCTCAAGCACCTGGGTATCCGCATCGCCATGGACGACTTCGGCACCGGCTATTCCTCCCTGAGCTATTTGCGCGCGTTCCCGTTCGACGGGTTGAAAATCGACCGCAGTTTCTTGAACCGGCTGGAGGACAGCGCCGATGACAAGGCCATTGTGCAGGCGATTGTCGGCCTGGGACGCGCCCTGTCGCTGACAGTCACCGCGGAAGGAATCGAAACCGCCGAACACCTGGCACTGCTCAAGGCAGTGGCCTGTGACGAAGGCCAAGGCTACTTCCTCAGCCGACCGCTGGACATCGACGCCTTCAACGGCCTGCTGGACGTGTGCGCGAGCACCCCGCCGTGTTAGCGCTCGACAGGCTTTGCGCTAGCGGAAGAAATGACTCGGCGTCTTGCCAAACTGTTTCTTGAACATACTGGTAAAGGCGCTCGGGCTTTCATAGCCCAGCTCAAATGCCACATCGATGATCTTCTCGCCCACGGCTATGCGCTCCAGCGCCAGCAGCAACCGCGCTTGCTGGCGCCACTGGCCGAAGGTCAGGCCGGTTTCCCGGCGGAACAGGCGCTGGATGGTGGTCTGGTCCAGGCCCAGGCGCTCGCTCCAATCCGCCACGGTCGAGGCATCGCCCGGGTCGTCCTGCAACGCCAGGCAAATCCGGCGGATGCGCGGGTCTGCAGGCTGGGGCAAGGACAACGGCAAGGCCGGCAACAGCGCCAGTTCGTCGAGGATCAGGTGCATGATCCGCGCGTCGCGCGAATCCTCGGCATACGGCGGCTTCAAGCTGACCGACGCCTTGATCAGTTCGCTGAGCAGCGGTGAAATGCTGACGGCCTTGGTTTCGCTCGGCAGGTTCGGAAAACTCGCGGGGCGCACAAACACACTGCGCATTTTCAACGCCCCGACGCAGCGCAGCGAATGCACATGCCCACTGGGCATCCAGAAGCCGCGATTGGGTGGCACCGTCCACTGATTCTGCGCCGAATGCACCACCATCACGCCTTCGGTGGCGTACAGCAGTTGATGCTTCTCGTGGCTATGGTCGGGAATCACCCAGCTCTCCGGATAGTCGGTGGCCGAGCTGATGACGGCCCACTCGCCCTCATCGATATCCCGCAGAAATTTATCCAGTGTTTTGATGGCTTCGCCTCTTTTGCGATGTTTGCTGCCCGAATTTCGCGAGACAGGCGTTTTCGACAAATCTAGCATAAACGCCGAGTTCATCCATGGAGCGGCGGTTTAAATCATCGCTGCCCGTCCCCGTCGTTCACTGCCTTGTATGGAATGCCTGCATGTCGACCTTGACCGCGTCTCCCGCTGCCACCTCCAGCCCGCCCCAAGTCAGCCCCTTGGTCATGCGCGTCCTCGGCGCCTGCGCCCTGGCGCATTTGATCAATGACCTGATCCAGGCCGTGCTGCCCTCGATCTACCCAATGCTCAAGGCCAACTACGGGCTGAGCTTCACCCAGGTCGGCCTGATCACCCTGACCTTCCAACTGACCGCCTCCCTGCTGCAACCGTGGATCGGCTACCACACCGACCGCCACCCCAAACCCTGGCTGCTGCCGGCGGGCATGGTGTGTACCTTGATTGGCATCCTGATGCTCGCGTTTGTCGGCACGTTCCCGGCGATCCTGCTGGCGTCGGCGCTGATCGGCGTCGGCTCGTCGACCTTCCACCCGGAAACGTCGCGGGTGGCCCGCCTGGCTTCCGGCGGGCGCTACGGCCTGGCGCAATCGACCTTCCAGGTCGGCGGCAACGCTGGCAGCGCGTTCGGCCCATTGCTGGCGGCGGCGATCGTCATTCCCTACGGCCAGGGGCATATCGCCTGGTTCGGCCTGTTTGCGGTGTTCGCGATCCTGGTGCTGTATGGCTTGAGCCGCTGGTACCGCAACCACCTCAATTTGTTCAAGCTCAAGCAAGGCAGCAAAGCCACCCACGGCCTGTCGAAAGGCCGCGTGACCTTTGCCTTGGTGGTGCTGGCCTTGCTGGTGTTTTCCAAGTACTTCTACATGTCCAGCCTGACCAGCTATTTCACCTTCTATCTGATCGAGAAATTCAACCTGTCGGTCGCCAGTTCCCAGCTTTACCTGTTCCTGTTCCTCGGCGCGGTGGCCGCGGGCACCTTCTTTGGTGGGCCGATCGGCGACCGGATCGGACGCAAGACCGTCATCTGGTTCTCCATCCTCGGCGCGGCGCCGTTCACCCTGGCCCTGCCGTATGTCGACCTGTTCTGGACCGCGATGCTCAGCGTGGTGATCGGTTTCATCCTGGCGTCGGCGTTCTCCGCCATCGTCGTCTTCGCCCAGGAGCTGGTGCCGGGCAATGTCGGGATGATCGCCGGCGTGTTCTTTGGCCTGATGTTCGGCTTCAGCGGTATCGGCGCGGCATTGCTGGGGTTGCTCGCGGACAGCCATGGCATCGAGTACGTCTACACGCTGTGCTCGTTCCTGCCGTTGCTGGGGGTTCTGACGATTCTGTTGCCGTCGACCAAAGGCGTTTGATCGGTTGAGCCTGCCGGGGCATCCGGCGGCTCGATCGCACGGGGCCGGCGCCTACAGCTAGCGCTTGAGGACGCCGGTGCCCTTCATATCATTTTCAACACGAGCATCGCGCCCAACCCGATCAGACACGCCACGCCCACCCCATAGGCCAGCGTGCGCCAGGGCTGGCACTCCATCAGGTACATGAGCGTGTGTGCCACCCGCGCCAGGGTAAAAACCCCGAACAGCACTCCCGTGGCTACCGAAGCGGTGCCCGCCACGACACACAGCCCGCCGAGGACAAAAAACAGCGGAATGTTCTCCTGGTCATTGGCCCACGCCCTGGCGGCACGGCCGACTTGCGGCAGTTCGTCTGGCTGCGGCGCACGGTTGAAGAAAGCCGCATCTTCGGGATTAGTGAACGCCCGCGCGCGCAGGCGGAAGAAGCCCTGATAGCAGGAAATCGCCAGCATCTTCAGGCACAGCATCAACACGCACAGTGCGTAGACACGCAATAGCTCATTCATCCCGCAACCCCGTGATGACGATATAGAGCAGCGGCCCCACCGAAACGAACAGCGCCGTCAGCACCCAGTAAGGCAGCACCGACGCCACCGACCGCCCTCGCCGCCGGGCGTCGCGGTACATCCACACACAAGCCAGCAGCGCCATCAGGTACAGGTCGATCACCACTTGCGCGGTGTCCGGGCGCGACAGCAATTGCCGGCCAAACGCCAGCAGCGACTGCTCCGCGGTCAGCATCGTTATCAGCGTATACAGCGAAAACCCGAGCAAACCGGCCAGGGCGATAAAGGGTCTGTGCATGGTCTCTTCCTTGAAGTGATCGAGGCCCACGATAGTGATAAGGTTCAGCCCCTCGCAATGACCTCGGAGGTCATGGTCACGCCATGGACAATCCTGCTACCGCCGGCGAACACTTGCGCCGGCTACGCCGCCAGGCACAGTTGAGCCAGCTCGACCTGGCCCTGATCACCGGAGTCTCGCAGCGTCATCTCAGTTGCCTGGAAACCGGCCGCGCCAAGCCGAGCCCCGGCACCCTGCACAATCTGCTGAGCGCGCTGCAGGTGCCCCTCGACCAGTGCAACCGCGTATTCCTCGCCGCCGGCTTTGCCCCGCGTTATGCCGCCACCCCCCTCGCCTCGCCGGCCATGGCGGCCATTCGCGAAGCGGTCAGCCATGTGCTGCACGCCAACAACCCCGCGCCGGCGATTCTGCTCGGCAGTGAGTGGCAGGTGCTGGCGGCCAACACCAGCACTGCCGTGCTCTTTGGCTTGGTCGGGATCGACCCGGGCGCCGCCGATGGCGTGAACCTGCTGAGCACCCTGCTGCAATCGGGCGGCCTGGGCGATCACCTGATCAACGCCGAAGAGATCCGCACCGTCGCCTGGCAACGGGCAACCCGCGAGGCCTTGACCAACCCATCGTTGGCGGCGCTGCTGACCAGCCTGCCGGTGCCCGCCCACACCGAACTGCCCAGCGACATGCCGCCACTGGTGTTGACTCGCGTGCGCTCGACCCAGGGCGAGCTGAACTTTCTATCGACCTTCACCACCTTCGGCATGCCCCAGGACATTACCCTCACCTCGCTGCGGATCGAGCATCTGATTCCCGCCGACGACTTCACATGGCAGGTCATGCGCAGCGCTTTCGAAGGTTATGCGGCGCTGGTTTTGTGAAATATCTGTCCGTAGACTGCCGCCATACCCCCACTTGAAGGCGGCGAAAAAAACCTGATGCAAGTTACCGAAGTCTCCATTGCCCAATTGCGCGCGGCGCTTGAGTCCGGCCAGACCACGGCCGTCGAACTGGTCCAGGCTTATCTGGCGCGGATCGACGCCTACGACGGCGCGCAGACCGCGACCGCGCTGAATGCCGTGGTGGTGCGCAACCCCGCGGCCCTGGACGAAGCCGAGGCGTCCGATGCGCGCCGGGCCAAGGGCGCAACGCTGGGACCGCTCGACGGCATTCCCTATACCGCCAAGGACAGTTACCTGGTCAAGGGCCTCACGGCGGCGTCCGGCAGTCCGGCGTTCGCCAAACTGGTTGCCCAGCGCGACGCCTTCAGCATCGAACGGCTGCGGGCCGGTGGTGCCATCTGCCTGGGCAAGACCAACATGCCGCCGATGGCCAATGGCGGCATGCAGCGTGGCGTGTACGGCCGCGCGGAAAGCCCGTATAACGCCGCCTACCTGACGGCACCGTTTGCCTCCGGCTCGTCCAACGGCGCCGGCACCGCGACTGCCGCGAGCTTCGCGGCATTCGGTCTGGCGGAAGAAACCTGGTCGAGCGGGCGTGGCCCGGCGTCCAACAACGGCCTGTGTGCCTATACCCCGTCCCGTGGGGTGATTTCGGTGCGCGGCAACTGGCCGCTGACCCCCACCATGGACGTGGTGGTGCCTTATGCGCGCACCATGGCCGACCTGCTGGAAGTACTCGACGTGGTGGTCGCCGAAGACCCCGACACCCGCGGCGACCTGTGGCGCCTGCAACCTTGGGTGCCCATCCCCAGCGTCGCTTCGGTGCGCCCGGCGGCTTACGCTGAACTGGCCGCGACCGCCGCATCCCTCGCCGGAAAACGCTTTGGCGTACCGCGCATGTACATCAACGCCGACCCCGACGCCGGCACCAGCGAGAAACCCGGCATCGGTGGCCCGACCGGGCAAAAGATCATCACCCGCGCCAGCGTCATCGCCCTGTGGCAAGCCGCGCGCCAGGCCCTCGAAGCGGCCGGCGCCGAAGTCATCGAAGTGGACTTCCCCCTGGTGTCCAACTGCGAAGGCGACCGCCCGGGCGCACCGACGGTGTTTACCCGTGGCCTGGTGTCCAAGGAGTTCCTCCACGATGAGTTGTGGGAACTGTCCGCATGGGCCTTCGATGACTTCCTGCGCGCCAATAACGACCCGAACCTGAACCGCCTGGCGGATGTCGACGGGCCGAAGATTTTCCCCCATGACCCCGGCACCTTGCCCAACCGTGAAGACGAACTGGCCGCCGGCATGGACGAATACGTGCGGATGGCCCAACGCGGGATCACCCCGTGGAACCAGATCAGCACCCTGCCCGACGGCCTGCGCGGCCTCGAACAGACCCGGCGCATCGACCTCGAAGACTGGATGGATAAGCTCGGCCTCGATGCCGTGATCTTCCCCACCGTCGCCGACGTCGGCCCTGCCGATGCCGATGTGAACGAAGCGTCCGCCGACATCGCCTGGAGCAATGGCGTGTGGGTGGCCAACGGCAACCTTGCCATCCGCCACTTGGGCGTGCCGACCGTTACCGTGCCGATGGGCGTGATGGCGGATATCGGCATGCCGGTCGGGCTGACCTTTGCCGGGCGCGCCTACGATGACTCCAGGTTGCTGCAGCTGGCGTCAGCGTATGAAGCCACCGGCAGCAAACGCCTGGTTCCGCCGCGCACGCCGGCGCTCACGCCACGCTGACGCGCGGTCCAACGGTGGGAGCCACCGCTCCCACCTGGTTGCGCTGCTCACTCAGGCAACCAGAGGCACGGCAATCAACAGGATCGCCGTGCCATGGGCGAGCGTCGCGGCCAACACACCATGACGCATGCGCAACAACGCGCAGGCCAGCCCTTCGATCAGGGTAAACAGCAACACCGGCCAGCCCAATTGAGTGACGCTCAGGGCCAGGAACGCATGACAGGCCGCGAACGCCACGCCGCTGATCAAGGCCGCCCGCAGTGGCGTCAGTTGTTGCTCCAGATACCCCTGCAGATAACCGCGAAACAACACCTCTTCCAACGCATTGGCGCCATAGGCCAATACCACCATGCCTGGCAACCACACCCAGTAGTCGTGGATCGCTTGCGTATCCACGCCCTGGTAAAGCCGCAGCGGTACGCCGATCAGGCAGCCCACCGCCAGGCCCCTCGCCAGTCCGACGGCGCAATTGCCCTTGGACCACAAGACCAGCCGCGACAAGTCCGGCGCTACCCACGCGAGCCCGGCAACCAGCAACAGCGATAGTCCGCCCAGCGCCGCCAGCACAAAGGTGTTGGCGGTGAATGCTATCTGCACATCGTCACTGAGCGCCCACATGCGCAACGGCGTCATCGCATCGCGCATCAGCACAAACGCCGCCAACAGAATCAGGATGCGGATCGCCGTCATCGACCTGGGTGTGAGCGCGAACCACGCGCCGAACAGCAGCAGGCCTGGCGTCAAATGGATGCCGTAGTTAGCCAGTGTCGCCATGCCTTGAGTAATCATAAGCCGGCGTTTCGACGCTGCCACTCATCCACCATATCGCCCAGGGTTTTGGCCGTATCGTTGCGAATCCAGGCCATGAATGCGCGGTCGAACTTAAACCCCGGGCCGCAGTGTTCAAGCATGAAACGGCGCACGTTCTGGGTGTTTTTGTAGCGCGGGGTGATCGGGGTGCTGCGGGTGATGGGGTCGCTGTGCCAATTAAAGTCCATGTTTTCTCACAAGGCGGTTTGTTGTTTTCGCCGTAGCATAGCGATGTGCCAGTTAAGCAGGAAGTGCCGGATAGCGTCACCACGCCACCACCTTGCGTACCGCCAGCAAGGCCTCGCGCAGCGCCGTCATGTCCACCGAGCCCAACGCCAGGCGCAGCGCATGCGGTACATGGGCCGATACGGCAAACGGTTCGGCGGTGGACACGGCGATATTTTCGCGCTGCAAGGTCATGGCGATCTGATCGGCGCGGGCCTCTTCCGCCAGGGGCAACCAGAGAAAATACGACGAAGGATGGCTGATGTACGTCAGCCCCTTCAGCACCTGCGCCGCCAATGCCTGTCGCGCCCGGGCATCCTGGCGTTTCTGTGCTTCCAGTTGAGCCACCGTGCCGTCGTCGAGCCAGGCCACGGCAATCGCGCTCATTACCCCCGGCACATTCCAGGTCGTGGCCATGATGCTGCGTTCCAGGGCCTTCACCCACGCCGCCGGGGCTGACACAAAGCCGACCCGCAGGCCGGTGGCGACGCTTTTCGAAAAGCCGCCGACATACACCGTGCGTTCCGGCGCGAGGGTCGCCAACGGTGGTGGCGCGTGTTCTGCCAGAAATGCGTAGGCCGCGTCCTCGATGATCATCAGGTTGTGCTGACGGGCGATGGCTACCAACTGCTCGCGTTGCTCCAGGCTCATCACCCAACCCAGCGGGTTATGCACGGTCGGCATGCTATACACCGCGCGGACCGGATGCTTGCGACACAGGCTGTGCAGATGATCAAGGTCGGGGCCGCTGGCGGTGAGCGGGATCGCCAGCATTTCCAGGTGCAGGGTCTCGGCCAGCACCTTGAAGCCTGAATAGGTCAGCGCGTCGACGGCAATCACATCCCCCGGTTTGAGCAGCGCCATCAGCGTCACGGCCAACCCATGTTGCGCGCCGCTGACCAGCAGCACCTGATCGGCCTCGACCGTCAGCCCTCGACTCAGCAGATGGCGCGCCACCGCCGCGCGTTCATGCTGGCGCCCGGCGTGGGGCTGGTAACGCAGTAACGCTTGCAGATCGCCCGACAGCGCCAGTTGACGCAATGCCGTGCGCAGCAGCTCGGCCTGGCCCGGCAATGACGGGTAATTGAAATTCAGATCCAGCATGCCCGGCGCCACGCTCATCTGCCCACTGCCCTGCCCCGGCGGCAGCGAGATCTCGCGCACGAAGGTGCCGCGGCCGGTTTCACCGCTGACCAGGCCCATCGCCGCCAGCTCGCTGTACACGCGGCTCGCGGTGACCAGCGCGAGGCCGTGGCGCGCGGCCAATTGCCGATGGGTGGGCAGACGCTCGCCGGGCGACAGCCTGCCGCTGCGGATGTCCTCGGCGAAGGTGTCGACCAGGTTTTTGTAACGGGCGCGGGGCATGGGCGATGTATCCATGACAATTTTTTGATTGTCTTAATCTTCCTGCCTAGCATGGCCCGCACGCAACCTCTCCTTTTTTCGGGCCCCCTTCATGGAACAGACCTCACCGCTCAATCCCCTGGCCAACAGCACCCAGGGTTGGATCAATGGCTTTATCGGCGTGGTGATTTTCAGCGGTTCGTTGCCGGCGACGCGCCTGGCGGTGATGGAATTCGAACCGGTGTTCCTCACCCTGCTGCGCGCCACCCTGGCCGGCGTGTTGGCGTTGTGCCTGTTGGCTTTTTTCAAGGAAAAACGCCCAACACGCGCGCAATGGCTGCCCCTGGTCATCGTCGCCCTCGGCGTGGTCATCGGCTTCCCCTTGCTGACGGCGCTGGCCCTGCAATACGTGACGTCCGCGCACTCCATCGTGTTTATCGGCCTGTTGCCGCTGGCCACGGCGCTCTTTGGCGTACTGCGCGGCGGTGAGCGGCCACGCCCGGTGTTCTGGTTGTTTTCGATCCTGGGCAGCGCGCTGGTGATGGGGTATGCCGTCGCCCAGGGCCTGAGCGCCGCCCCGGCCGGTGACGTGCTGATGCTGTTGGCGGTGCTGGTGTGCGGCCTGGGTTACGCCGAGGGCGCCAAGCTGTCGCGCAGCCTGGGCGGCTGGCAAGTGATCTGTTGGGCGCTGGTGGTGTCGTTGCCGGTGGCGCTGCCATTGAGCCTGATGCTCGCGCCGCCGACCTTCACTGGCATCAGCCTGCCGGCGTGGCTGAGCCTGGGCTATGTGGCGCTGTTCAGCATGTTGATCGGGTTTGTGTTCTGGTACCGCGGGCTGGCCCAGGGCGGCATCGCCGCGGTCGGCCAGTTGCAGTTGCTGCAACCGTTCTTCGGCCTGGCGCTGGCGGCGGGCCTGCTGCATGAGCAGGTCAGCCTGGGCATGGTGCTGGTGACAGTCGCGGTGATCGGCTGTGTGGCCGGAGCCAAGCGGTTTGCGCGCTAGCGTCTGCGGCGATGGCATTATTCCCATCCGGCGCGCGTCCTGTTAAACAGGACAGTCCCCTCCCAGAACAATAAGGACTTGGCATGCACACCCCGTCACTGCAAGACACCACCGCCCCCGAAGGCATCTGCTACGGCTGCGGCGGCAACAACCCCCACGGCCTGCATATCAAGAGCCGCTGGGATGCCGACGGCGTTCACGTGGTCGCCGAGCACCAACCGGAAGCGAAATACAGCGGCTGGCCGGATCTGGTCTACGGCGGCCTGATCGCCATGCTGGTGGACTGCCACTCGAACTGGACCGCCATGGCCTACCACTACCGCGCCGAACAACGCGAACCCGGCAGCCTGCCGCGTATCGACTGCGTGACCGGGCATCTCGGGATCAAATTCATCAAGCCCACGCCCATGGGTGTCACGCTGACCTTGCGTGCCCGGGTCGAGGGCGATGTGGGGCGTAAAAGCCGCGTGGTCTGCGAGGTATACGCCGGCGATGTGCTCACGGCGATCGGCGATTCGGTGTTCGTGCGCGTCGATACCGGGCAACTGGCCGCCGCCGCCCACGCTCGCAACGCGTGATCCTGGTCTACATTGACTGGCACCGCTAATCGAGGACTGCACCGATGACTCGTCTCACCGCGAAAGACTTCGCCCCCGAACTGCTGGAGCTCTACGACGGCTACGCCCACGGCAAGATCAACCGCCGCGAGTTTCTCGACCGCGCTGCACTGTTCACCTTCGGCGGGCTCACCGCGTCGGCGCTGCTCGCCGCCCTGAGCCCCAACTATGCGCTGGCCGAGCAAGTGAAATTCACCGACCCGGACATCGTCGCGGACTACATCACCTACCCTTCGCCCAAGGGCAACGGCACGGTGCGCGGCTATCTGGTGCGCCCGGCCAAGGCCACCGGCAAAGTCCCCGCCGTGGTCGTGGTGCATGAAAACCGCGGCCTCAACCCGTATATCGAAGACGTCGCCCGGCGCCTGGCCAAGGCCGGCTTTATCGCCCTCGCGCCGGATGGCCTGACATCCGTGGGTGGCTACCCCGGCAACGATGAAAAAGGCGTAGCGCTGCAACAAAAAGTCGACCCGACCAAGCTGATGAACGACTTCTTCGCCGCCATCGAGTGGCTGATGCACCACGACAACAGCACCGGCAAAGTCGGGATTACCGGCTTCTGCTATGGCGGCGGCGTGGTCAATGCAGCAGCCGTGGCCTACCCGGAGCTGGGCGCCGCCGTGTCATTTTACGGGCGGCAGCCAGAGGCCAAGGACGTGCCGCGCATCAAGGCACCGATCATGCTGCATTACGGCGAACTGGATACGCGGATCAACGAAGGCTGGCCGGCCTATGAAAAGGCCCTGAAGGCCGCGGGCACTACCTATGAAGCGTATATCTACAAGGGCGCCAACCACGGTTTTCACAACGACTCGACGCCGCGTTATGACGAGGCGGCGGCGAACCTGGCGTGGCAGCGCACGCTGGGGTGGTTCAACAAATACCTGGCCTGACCGCCTCTGAATGTGTAGAGGTTAGCCGCCGACAACTGTTTCATTTTGCTTCTTGATGAAAAATTTCAGCCCTGCACCGCCATCACCGTCAGCCAGGCCTTGAACGCCAGCATCGCCGAGGTTTCGGCGCGTGACTGCAGGCGCGTCAACCAATAGCTGCCGGTGCTGATGCCCACGTTGAAGGGCTGGCGGATCGCATCACTTTCCAGTTGTCGCGAGAACATCAGCGCCGGGGCCAACGCCACGCCGACGCCCTGCAGCGCTGCTTCCATCATCGCCAACGATGAGTCGAACACGATGCTGCGCGGCACCAGGGTGTCGGCAGGCAGCCCGGCGGCCTGGAACCACAGGTTCCACTCATCGGCGCGATAGGAGCGCAGCACCGTGTGCTTCAACAGCTCGGCCGGCGTGTGTAACTGCTCGGCGATTGACGGCACGCAGAGCACCGTCAGCGGCGCTTCGAACAATGGGCAGGCGTCGGTGCCATGCCAGGCCCCGGCGCCGAAACGGATCGCGTAATCCAGGCCTTCGGCGGCGACATCGACACGGTTGTTGTGCGTCGACAGGCGCAGGTCGATAAACGGGTAGCGGTGCTGGAAGTCCGCCAGCCGCGGCAGCAGCCAGCCCACCGCAAAAGTGCCGACCGCACCGACGCTGAGCACTTCGCGGTAGTGCCCGCCTTCGAACTGGCCCAGGGTGTGGGCAATGCGGTCGAAGGATTCGCGCAGCACCGGCAACAACGTCTCGCCTTCGCGGGTCAGCATCAGGCCACGCGGCAGGCGTTTGAACAGGGTGACGTTCAGTTGCGCCTCCAGGCTCTTGACCTGGTGGCTGACCGCCGCCTGGGTGACACATAACTCAATGGCGGCCCGCGTAAAACTCAGGTGCCGGGCGGAGGCCTCGAATGCGCGCAGGGCATTGAGAGGCAGATGGGAACGCAGCATGCTTGCCCCTAATTTTTCTAATGGCTGGTGCGAAATATCATCATTTGCCCAGGCCCGGCGAACTGTCTACCTTTGGCACGCCCGCGCAGGCTGTTCATTCAATCGATCATACTCATGGAAGCGATATCATGCCCCAACAAGCGGTATTTGGAGTGCGTCACTTAACGGCGCTGGCAATGTTTCTCGGCGCCGGCCAGTGCCTGGCCGCCACCGACCTGCAGGCCGTGGTAGACGCCAGCGTCAAACCGCTGATGCAGCAACAGGCTATTCCCGGCCTGGCGGTGGCGGTGGTGCAGAACGGCAAGGTGCAATACTTTAACTACGGCATGGCATCGAAAGAAACGCAGCAACCGGTCAACCAAAACACCTTGTTCGAAATCGGCTCAGTGAGCAAAACCTTCACCGCAACCCTGGGCGGTTACGCCCAGGCCATCGGCAAGCTCACGCTGTCGGACAAGGCCAGCCAATACTGGCCTGCGTTGGCCGGCAGCGCCTTTGACCGCATCAGCCTGCTGCAACTGGCGACGTACACCCCCGGCGGCCTGCCGCTGCAGTTTCCGGATGCCGCCGACAACGCCGACGCCATGCTCGGCTACTTCCAGCGCTGGAAACCCAGCTACGCCCCTGGCGCGCAACGTCTCTATTCCAACCCGAGCATCGGCCTGTTTGGCTACCTCGCGGCGCGAAGCCTGGGCCAGCCGTTCAATGTCGCCATGGAGCACACCCTGCTGCCCAAGCTGGGGTTGAGCAACACCCACCTCAGCGTGCCCACCGCGCAATCCGGCGAGTACGCCCAAGGCTACGACAAGCAGCAGAAACCCGTCCGTGTAAGCCCTGGCGCACTGGACAGCGAAGCCTACGGCATCAAGACCAGCACCCACGACCTGGCGCGCTATGTGATCGCCAACCTGCACCCGCAAACCCTGGAAAAGCCGCTGCAACAAGCCATCGCCAGTACCCACGCTGGTTATTACCGCGTGAACGGCATGACCCAGGGCCTGGGCTGGGAGTACTACCCCTACCCCATCGCCCTGCAAGCGCTGATTGACGGCAACTCGACACCGATGGCCATGGAACCTCACCGTCCCGATTGGCTGGCGACGCCGCAAGCGCAACCGGCCAACGTGCTGTACAACAAAACCGGCTCAACCGCAGGCTTTGGCGCGTATGTGGCGTATGTGCCAAGCAAGGACATGGGCGTGGTGATTCTGGCGAACAAGAACTATCCGAATGCCGAGCGGGTCAAGGTCGCCCATGCGATCCTGAGCGCGCTGGATCACTGAGCAAGGTGGGAGCCAGGCTCCCACATCGTGAGGTCTACATCCCCAGCCAGTGCGGCAGCGCCAGCGAGATGAACGGCAGGTAGGTGACCATGATCAGGAACGCCAACAGGATCATCAGCCACGGCATCGCCGCACGAATGGTCTGCCCCAGCGTCAAGCCGGTCACCGCCGAGGTCACGAACAGGTTCAAGCCCACCGGCGGGTGGACCAGGCCGATTTCCATATTCACCACCATCACGATCCCCAAGTGAATCGGATCGATGCCCAGCTTCATCGCGATCGGGAAGAAGATCGGCGCCAGGATCAACACGATCGCCGACGGTTCCATGAAACTGCCGGCGATCAGCAAGACCACGTTGACCATGATCAGGAAGCCAATCGGCGTGAGGCCCTCGGACAGCACCCAGGCGGTGATTTCCTGGGGGATCTGTTCGGTGGTCAACACATGGGCGAAGAGCATCGCATTGGCGATGATAAACATCAGCATGATCGCCAGCCGCCCGGACTCCAGCAGCACCTTGGGACAGTCGCGCAGACTCATGTCCTTGTAGACGAACAGCGCGACAAACGCCGAGTACACCGCTGCCACCGCCGCGGCTTCGGTCGGGGTGAACATCCCGCTGTAGATGCCGCCGAGGATGATCACCAGCAGCAGCAAGCCCCAGAACGCACGGCGCGCGCAGGCCAGCCACTCGCGAAAGCTCGCCCGTGGCTGCGCCGGCAACTTCTTGATGCGCGCCACGATATAGATCGCGACCATCAGCATCAGGCCCAGCAGCAGCCCCGGGATCACCCCGGCCATGAACAACTTGCCGACCGACGTTTCCGTGGCGGCCGAATACACCACCATCACGATCGACGGCGGAATCAGGATGCCCAGGGTGCCGGCGTTGCAGATGATGCCCGCGCCGAACGCCTTCGGGTAACCGGAGCGCACCATCCCGGCCACCGCAATCGAACCGACGGCCGCCACGGTGGCCGGTGACGAACCGGACAACGCGGCAAACAACATGCACGCCAACACCGCCGCAATCGCCAGGCCGCCACGGATATGTCCGACACACGCATTGGCGAAGTCGATCAGCCGCTGCGCCACGCCGCCGGTGGTCATGAACGCACCGGACAGCAGGAAGAACGGAATCGCCAGGAAGGTATAGGCATCCGAGGTTTCAAACAGCTTGATCGCCAGGGAACTCACCGAGTCCTGGCTGAACATCAGGATCGACACCGCGCCAGACAATCCGAGGGAAATCGCGACGGGCACGCCGAGGAACATGAACACAAACAACAGCAGAAACAGACAGAGCACGGCCATCAGTGACGCTCCTCATGGCCGCCGGCCAATTTGCTCGCCTCACCGGCCTCGTCGGCCAGCCCCAACCCGACCTGGCGGTGGGTGAACAGGCGATAGAAAATTTCCAGGTAGCGGATAAACACCAGGGCAAAACCGACCGGCACGATGAGCACGATGTCGCCGACATCGATGCCGAACTGGTCGAGGTCTTCGGCGCCGATGTGTGCTGTCATCACCGCACTCACCCACCTGTAACTGGCGACCATGAACAGCCCGGCGTAGGCCAGGCAGCACAGGCAGGCAAGCATCCCAAGCAAGCGCTGCACCCGGCGTCCGGTCAGCTTGACCAGCGCATCCACCCCAAGGTGGCCGGCGGTACGCACGCCGTAGGAAATGCCGAAGAAAATCAGCCAGCCGAACATGGCCTTGGTCAGCGCCACGCTCCAGGTCATGTCCTGGGCCCAGGTCATGGTGCCGTCGCCCAGGGCGTTGAAAAAATAGCTGCTCCAGGCCCACTGGTCGGCCAGGGCAAAGAACAGCGTGTAGATGTTGTTGAGCATGACGTAGACGAATGTCACCAGGGTCATGGCGGCCAGCAGGAAGGCAATGACGCCTTCCTCCAGGTGCTCCCAGACGCGCCTGAGCGTTTGCATGGCAAAACCTCGCGAAGCGGGAATAGGTTTCAGAGTGGAAACCGGATCAACCTGTGGGAGGGATCTCGGTATGCCCCGGCATTACAGGTTGGACGCATCCGCCGCCTTGATCAGGTCAGCCCCGATCTCGCCTTCGAACATCTGCCAGACCGGGCGCATGGCTTCGCGCCATTGCTGGCGTTGCGCGGGGGTCAGTTCGATGATTTCGCTGGTCTTGGCGTCGACGATCTTCTGTTTGGCCGACTGGTTCAGCGCCTCGGCCTGCTTGTTCACCTCAACGGTGACCTCGGCCATGATCTGCTCCAGGGTGCTGCGCACATCCGCTGGCAGGCCGTTCCAGAACTTCGCGTTGGTGATCACCATGTAGTCGATCAGGCCATGGTTGGACTCGGTGAAGTACTTCTGCACCTCGTTGACCTTCTGGCTTTCATAGTTCGACCAGGTGTTTTCGGTGCCGTTGACCGTACCGGTCTGCAAGCCCTGGTAGACCTCGGCAAAGCTCATCTTGCGCGGGTTGGCGCGGATCGCCTTGAACTGTTCTTCAAGCACGCTGGAGGCTTGCACGCGGAACTTCAGGCCACGGGCGTCCTTGGGTTCGTGCAGGGCTTTGTTGGCCGACAACTGCTTGAGACCGTTGTGCCAATAGGCCAGGCCGAGGATGTTCTTGTTCTGCATCGAGGTCAGTAACTGCTTGCCTTGGGCGGCCTGGAAGCGGTCGACGGCGGCCAGGTCGTTGAACAGGAACGGCAGGTCATAGATCTGCACCTGTCTGGTGTATTGCTCGAACTTGGCCAGGGACGGCGCGAGCATCTGCACATCGCCCAACAGCAGCGCTTCCATTTCCTTGCCGTCGCCGAACAGCGACGAGTTCGGGTACACCTCGACCTTGACCACGCCGGGCAGGCGTTCTTCGGCAAGTTTCTTGAACAGCAACGCGCCCTGGCCTTTGGGCGTGTTTTCGGCGACCACATGGGCGAACTTGATCACAATCGGGTCCGCCGCCTGGGCCAGGCCCACGACGAACAAGGTGGCGGCGCAGAACAGCGCCCGGGAGAGCTTGAGCATGGGAAATCACCTTCTTATTGTTGTGTTGTAGGGCAAGGTGCCTGATATGGCGCGTGTAGTGAATTTCGAATTTTTGATACCTGCGTTCGGCCTAGATGAACGCCAACCCGAACGAAAATGCAGATCCTCTCTCGCCTCTGGCTTCGGCTGCGGTCAGCGCTGGGCGGCGAGCAGCCGTTGTGCGCGCAACAGAACCGGGGCATCCACCATCTGCCCATCGATCTGATACGCGCCTGCCCCGTGGGCTCCGCCCGCCACCACGCGCTTGGCCCAGGCCAGGTCTGCGGCGCTCGGTGCCAAGGCCGCATGGATCACCGCCACCTGCCGGGGATGGATGCACAGCGCGCCGGCAAAGCCCATTTCATAGGCATGCCGGATCGAGCGACGCAGGCCTTCGGGGTCGTCGATGGCCGGGTGGACGCCGTCCAGCGGGGCCACCAGGCCGGCGGCGCGGGAATGCACGATCAGCGCCAGGCGCGCCTGGTCCAGGGCAAAGTCAGCCGCTGGCGAAGGGCTGCTCAGATTCAAGTCGAGCGCCAGGTCCAGGCCGCCGAACGACAGGCGCTCCACCTGCCGCGCATGGGCAATCGCGGCCACCGCCAGCAGGCCCTTGGCGCTTTCGATAATCGGCCAGATCCGTTTGCCGGCGGCGGCCACCACCGCGACCTGGGCGGCACTTTCGACTTTCGGCAGCAGCACGCCCGCCACGTTTGCATGGGCGTTGCAGAACGCCACATCGTCAGCGTGTTCGGCGTGCTCCGGCGCGTTGATCCGCACCCACACCCGGGCGTCGGAGTGGGCGCGCAAAAACGCGCCAAGGTTCTCCCGCGCCTGCCGCTTGAGCGGCTCTTCTACCGCGTCTTCAAAATCCACAATCACCGCGTCGGCACCGCTGGCCAGCGCTTTGGAAAACCGCTCCGGGCGGCTGCCGGGAACGAACAGGGCTGAACGAACTACAGGCGTTGGCATCACCACACTCCTTGTCAGATAACGCCGCGCGCGCGCAGGTCGTCGATGGTTTCGCCCGAATAACCGAGCTGATCGAGAATGCCCTGGCTGTGCTCGCCTAACGCGGGCACCGCATCCATGCGCGGGCTGAATGCCGTATTGCGCGCTGGCGGCAACAGCGCTGGCAGCGGACCGGCCGGGCTCGCGACTTCGCGCCAGCTGTCACGTGCCTTGAGTTGCGGGTGGTCCCACACGCCGTGCATATCGTTGACGCGGGCACTGGCGATCTGCGCATGTTCCAGGCGCTGGATGACGGCCTCGGCGTCGAGTCGGGCGAAGCTGTCGACGATGATCCGGCGCAGCGCCTCGCGGTTGGCCGAGCGCTTGAAGTTGGCGCAGAAGCGCTCGTCCGTGGCCAGCGCCGGGGTGAGCAGCACCTTGTCGCAGAACGCCGCCCATTCGCGCTCGTTCTGCAAGCCGAGCATCACCGTACCGCCGTCGCCGGTGGGAAACGGTCCGTAGGGATAAATCGTCGAATGCGCCGCCCCGGCACGCGGCGGTGGCGGTGCTCCGTCGAAGGCGTAGTACATCGGGTAGCCCATCCACTCCACCAGGCTTTCCAGCATGCTCACGTCGATACGGCTGCCCTCGCCGGTCTTGCCGCGCAACAACAGCGCCGAGAGGATGCCGCTGTAGGCGTACATGCCGGCGGCGATGTCGGCGATGGAGCAACCGGCCTTGGCCATCTGGTCGTCAGCGGGCCCGCCGGTCACCGACAGAAAGCCGCCCTCGCTCTGGATCAACAGGTCATAAGCCTTCTTTTGCGCGTAGGGCCCGCCTTCGCCATAGCCGGAAATATCGCAGACGATCAAGCGCGGGAAGCGCGCATGCAGCGTCTCGAACGACAGACCCATGCGCGCCGCTGCACCGGGTGCGAGGTTCTGCACCAGTACATCGGCGTCGGCGAGCAAGCTGTCGAGAATGGCGCCCGCCGCGTCTTGCTTGAGGTCCAGGGTCAGGCTTTCCTTGGAGCGGTTGGTCCACACGAAATGCGACGCCAGGCCGCGCACGCGTTCGTCATAGCCACGGGCGAAGTCACCGCTGCCGGGGCGTTCGATCTTGATCACACGCGCGCCGAGATCGGCCAATTGGCGTGTGCAAAAGGGTGCGGCAATCGCATGTTCCAGGCTGACAACGGTGATACCGTCCAGCGGTCGTTGATTAGCAGTCATGACGATTCCTCAAAGCCAGTGGGCCATGCACGGGGTGTTGCGCAACTGCCAGACCTTGGCGATCAACGCGTCGGCCTCGGCCGGGGTGCGTGCGCCGCTGAACTGGCTGAGGCGCTGGAATTTATCCGCCAGCTCGGCGCGGCTGAGGCTGTTGCCGGGGTCGCCCTTGGGCTCGTCGATAGCACCGTGCAGCGTGCGGCCATCCTCGGTGGTGACGGTGACGCGGCCCAGCCAACGCTGCGGATAGGCGTCGTCGACTTCGCGATCGAGGGTCATGCTGACCTTGTCGCGAAAGGCCGAGACGGCGGGATCGTTCAGTGCCAACGTGTGGAACTCAACCAGCCCGGCCTTGCCATGCACGGCGATCAGGCCCAGCACGGTGCCCATGGAGAACTTGGCCTGGTGAACGCTGGCCGGCGTAGTGACGCGCCCCAGCACATCGATGGCGCCCTGATGCACGCGGGTCTGCACCTTGGCGATCGCGGCGGCATCGAGGCCTTCACGCTGCATCAACTGCAGCAGCGCATCGGCGGCAGGATGGGTGTGGCGACACGAGGCATGGAACTTGAACGAGGTTTCCAGCAGCGCCCAGCGCCGGCCGAGGTCGGCGGACAGCTTGTGCGGTTCGGCATCGCTGGACATCCCGGCCGCCAGGCCCTGGTCGCCTTCGAGGATATTGCGCGCGCCCGTCAGCCCGTCCGCCGTCAGGTACGCGGCGAGCAAGCCATCCGCCGCCGCCTTGGCCGTGTGCAATTGCTTGGAGTCGGCGGCATCGCGCAAAAACTCCCACAGCCCGGCAGCCTGGGTGCCGGCGCTGCCGAGCAGGTTGATGAATTGCTCCTGATCGAACCCCAGCAATTTGCCCACGGCCACCGCCGCCGCCAAGGTGCCGACGGTCGCGGTGGTGTGGAAGATGCGGTAGTGGGAGCGGCCCATGAATTCGCCGATGCGAATCCCGGCTTCATAACCGGCCACCGCGGCCAGCAGCAGTTCACGGCCGGATTTGCCGAGGTCCTGGGCCGCCGCCAGGGCCGCGGGAAAGACCACCGTCGCCGGGTGCAGCACCGAGCTGTTGTGCAGGTCATCCTGCTCCACCAGGTGCGACGAGGCGCCGTTGACCAACGCGGCGAAATACGCGCTGCTGCTGCGGCCATTGACGATCACCTGCGCCGGGCCGCTGCTCGGCCCCATTTTCTGCGCGTAGCGCTCAAACAGCGGGATCGGGTGCGCGCCCTGGCTGGCCAGCGCCGACGCCAGCCAATCGAGAAAAAGGTCTTCGGTGCGCGCCAGCACCGGTTCGGGCAACTGCGCATAGGTCAATTCGGCGAGGAACCGACACAGGGCTTGGGTATGGCTCATGTTCAGGCCCTCAGAAACTGCGTGGCAGCTCGAGCAAGTGCTCGGCCACGTAGGACAGGATCAGGTTGGTGGAGATCGGCGCCACCTGGTACAGGCGGGTCTCGCGGAATTTGCGTTCCACGTCGTACTCGCAGGCAAAACCAAAGCCGCCGTGGGTTTGCAGGCACGCATTGGCCGCCTCCCAGGACGCCTTGGCCGCCAGGTACTTGGCCATGTTCGCGCTGGCCCCGGCAGGCGCGCCACGGTCGTATTCCTCGCAGGCACGCCAGCGCATCAGGTCGGCCGCTTCGATTTCGATATGCGCTTCGGCAATCGGGAACTGCACGCCCTGGTTCTGCCCGATGGGCCGGCCGAACACCACGCGGTCGCGGGCATAGGCGCTGGCCTTTTCGATAAACCAGCGGCCATCGCCGATGCACTCGGCGGCGATCAGGGTGCGCTCGGCATTCAGGCCGTCGAGGATGTACTTGAAGCCCTTGCCCTCTTCGCCGATCAGGCTGTCCAGAGGCAGTTCGAGGTTGTCGAAGAACAGCTCGTTGGTTTCGTGGTTGACCATATTGGCGATGGGTTGCACGGTCAGGCCGTTGCCGATCGCCTCGCGCAGGTCCACGAGGAAGATCGACATGCCTTCGGACTTTTTCTTCACGTCGGCCAGCGGCGTGGTGCGCGCCAGCAGGATCATCAGGTCGGAATGCTGCACCCGCGAGATCCAGACTTTCTGGCCGTTGATTACGTACTTGTCGCCGCGCTTGATCGCGGTGGTCTTGATCCTGGTGGTGTCGGTGCCGGTGCTGGGCTCGGTGACGCCCATCGATTGCAGTCGCAATTCGCCGCTGGCCAGTTTGGGCAGGTAGAAGCGTTTTTGCGCGGCGCTGCCGTGGCGCAGCAGGGTGAACATGTTGTACATCTGGCCGTGGACGGTACCGGAGTTGCCGCCGCAACGGTTGACCTCTTCAAGGATCACCGACGCTTCAGCCAGGCCGAGGCCGGAGCCGCCGTACTCTTCCGGGATCATCGCCGACAGCCAGCCGGCGGCGGTCAAGGCCTTGACGAAGGCATCGGGGAACGCTTTTTCTTCGTCGATCCGACGCCAGTACGCCGCATCGAATTCGGCGCACAAGGCGCGCACGCCCGCGCGGATGGCATTGAGTGCTTCATTGTCATTCGGGTTCATTAACGGCTCTCCGCCTGTTGTTCTGGTGTTATTCGAAATGCACACGGGCCTGCTGGGCCAAACCATCGTGATTACCGGCCCACAGCTCTGCCACGCCGGCTTGGCTGATACGCCCGGCGACTTCAAACGGTTGCGCAGCGATCAGCGGGCGCACGCCGCGATAGTCGAAACGGCGCACCGTGGCGCTGGGATGGGCCCGACAAAAGGCGCGCAGGCTCAACGTGGCAATCAACGGCCCATGCACCACCAGGCCCGAATAGCCTTCCGTGCCGGTGACGTAGGGATAGTCGTAGTGAATGCGGTGGCCGTTGAAAGTCACGGCGCTGTAGCGGAACAGCAGGGTCGGCGTCGGCTCGATCGCTTCGCACCACTCACCCGCCGCCAGCGCCGCGCCGTTGCCCGGCTTGGGTGGGGTCGGTTCGCGGTAGACGATGTCTTGTTCTTCGCGGATCGCCAGGCGGCCGTCCTGGGTGTAGTCATGGCGCACGGTGACAAACAGCAACGCACCGGTGCGGCCGGTCTTTTCTTCGACCTGGGTGATGGTCGACACACGGCTGGCCGCCTCGCCGGCGCGCAGCGGATGCAAGAACTCGAGACGCCCACCGGCCCACATGCGATTGCGGTTATCCGCCGGCGGCAGGAAGCCGCCACGGGCCGGGTGGCCGTCGGTGCCCAGGGCCGATTCCGGCCGCGGGTCTTGGAAGAAACACCATTGCCACAACAGCGGCACCGCCGCGCCGTGTTCGGGCACGGGCTCGCCGAATGTCGCGGCGATGCGTGTGAGCAGGTTGTGGCTCAGGTGGTCGTGGGCAGTTTCGCTTCGGCCGATCCAATCAGTGGCGCTCATCGGGTGCAGGTCCTCGGGCTGTGAATGTGTGCCCCGGATCATGCAAGCGCCCGACCGTTCTGAGAATTTGCATTTCAATAAGCCAGCGTTCGGCTATGCTGAACGCCACGCATTGATGGGCAACGGGCTCGCTTCGGTTGGTTGGCATTTTCATCGCCGGCACACTGTCAGCGCAGGCAAGCCCCGCACCGCCGCTGCACCGAACAGCCCTGTCCACCCCGGAGCCGCCATGCACTTCGATCTCGCCGACCTGCGCCTGTTTATCCATATCGCCGAATCACCCAGCCTGACCCAGGGTGCCAAGCGCGCCTTCCTCTCGCCGGCGGCTGCGAGTGCGCGCATCAAGGCCCTGGAAGGCCAGTTGGAAACACGTCTGTTGTACCGTGACAGCCGCGGTGTGGAGATCACCCCGGCAGGCGAGCGGCTGCTGCACCATGCGCGGCTGATCATGCGCCAGGTGGACTACCTGAAAAGTGAGTTCACCCAATACGGCGTCGACTCTGCCGGACATATCCGCATCTTCGCCAACACCACGGCGGTCACTGAGTTTCTTCCCGAAGTGTTGGCCGGTTTCCTCTCCCAGCGGCCCGGTGTCACTGTCGACCTGCAGGAGCGCCTGTCCCGCGATATCGTGCGCGGCGTGCTCGATGGCACCAGCGACATGGGCATCATCGCCGGTCCCGTGGAAGCCGCGGGCCTGCAGGTGCTGCACTTCAGCACCGATAAACTGGTATTGATGGTGCCCGTGGGCCACCCCTTGGCGGACCAACCCTCGGTGACGCTGGAACAGACCCTCGCCTACCAGCACATCGGCCTGCACGAAGGCAGCACCTTGCTGAGCTTCCTGCGCGAGCACGTCGAGCGGGTCGGCAAGCAGTTGTCGCTGCGCATCCAAATGTCGAGTTTCGAGGCGATCTGCCGGATGGTCGAGGCGGGCGTGGGCATTGGCATCATCCCGGAATCCGCCGCCGTGCGGCACAGCCGGACCATGCAGTTGGTGGCGGTGAAACTGAATGAGCCATGGGCGATTCGCGAGCGCAGTATCCTGGTGCGCGAACTGGAAGCGCTGCCGGGGACCATTCGTGCCCTGATCGCGACCTTGATGCCGCAAAGCGCCTAGACTCCAGAGTCACCTTGCCAGAGGAGACTGCCCATGCAACTCGAAGGTTCCTGCCATTGCGGCGCTGTGACGTTCAGCCTGACCAGCGCCCACCCCTACCCTTACCAACGCTGCTATTGCTCGATTTGCCGCAAGACCCAGGGTGGCGGCGGTTACGCGATCAACCTCGCGGGCGACAGCAACAGCCTGAAAGTGCGCGGGCGCAAGCTGATCTCGATCTACCACGCCAGGCTCAAGCCCGAAGGCGCCAGCCGCGCCCATGCCAGCAGCGCCGAGCGGCATTTCTGTTCACAATGCGGCAGCGCGCTATGGCTGTTCAGCCCGCAATGGCCGGAGTTGATCCATCCGTTTGCCTCGGCCATCGACACACCGTTGCCGGTGCCGCCGCAGCACACGCACCTGATGCTCGGTTCCAAGGCGCCCTGGGTCGAAGTCAGCGTGCGCAAGGGCGACCTGCAGTTCGATGAATACCCGCAGGAATCGATCGCGCAGTGGCATGAGCGGTTGGGGTTGGTGCGTTAACAGTCTTTGACAGTTTTCCGACAAAGCTTGCAAAGATTGTCGGACAGCCCTTCCCTAGCATTCGAGCATCCAAACAGCCATCTGGGTGCTCTTCATGTTTCGCACATTGCGCGGTATTCCGCTGCTGGGCTGCCTGCTCGGCAGTATCGGTTGCCATGGCCAACCGCCTGCCCCGCCGCCGATCCCCAAGGGCGACTACAACGCGATCATTCGCTATCTACAAACCCGCATTCCGTGGGAGATGGCCCGGGAGCAGGTGCCCGGGCTGTCCATCGCCCTGGTCAATGGCCAGGAGTTGATCTGGGCCAGTGGTTTCGGCGTGGCCGACAAGGCCCGGGGCGTACCGGTGACGCCGAATACGGCGTTTCGCGCCGGCGCGATCTCCAAGCTCCTCACCGCCGCCGCCGCGCTGCAGCTGGTGGAACAACAGCAACTGGCGCTTGACGCACCGATCCAGCAAACCTTGCGCGAGTTCTATGTGCGCTCGCGCTTCCATGACGAGCAGGCCGACGCCGACCGCGCCATCACCCTGCGCCGCTTGCTCAGTCATCAGTCGGGCTTGCCCAGCGAACACCTGCGCGGCCTGCGCAACACCTTCGCCATGGGCCAGATGCCAATGCGTATGTCGGGCGTGTGGCTGAGCACCCCGCCGGGTTCGCAGGTGGCCTACTCGAATCTCGGCTATGCGCTGGTGGGCGCGGCTATCGAACGCAGTAGCGGCAAGGCATTCGAGACCCAGTTGCAAAACAGCCTGTTCAAACCGTTGAAGATGAACCAATCGAGTTTTGTCGGCGTCGGCGCACACGTGGCCCACCGCGCGCTCGGCTATCAGGACGGCAGCGCCAGCACCGACGCCCAGGTGCGCGACCTCGCCGCCAGCGGCTTGTGGACCAGCCCCAAGGACCTCAGCCGCTACGTACAGATGCTGTTCGCCCAAGGCCTCTACAACGACACCCGCGTAATGGACCGCGCCTCCATCGAGCAGATGTTTACCCAACAAAATATCGGCAACGTGCTGGACTTCGACTGCCAGATGGGCCTGGGCTGGTTTCTCTCGCCCTGTGGCGACAAGCCGGTCAGCCCCGGCATACGCACGTTCCAGCACAGCGGCGGGGGCGACGATTTTGCCGCGCAGGTGACAGTGCTGCCGGACCAGCAGTTGGCAGTGATCATCATGGCCAACGACAGCAACGCCGAAGACATGGTGGTCGCGCTGAGCTCCGACACCCTGCGCCTGATGCTCCAGGCGCAAACCGGCGCGCCGGTATGCGCCGACGACTGCCAGGCGCCCAAGCACGGGGGCAAGTTGCGCCAGGTGCCCGCCGCCATCGACCGTAAGCGCCTGGCCGGCTTCTACGCCACGGCCTGGGGCGTATTCAGGATCAGGGATACCCCTACGCGATTGTCCGGCGAGTTGGCCGGATACACCTTCGAACTGCTGCGCGATGAAGACGGCTGGTTGCGCGCGCAGCAAAAAGTCCTGGGGTTCTGGCTCAAGGATCTCGGCGGGTTGGGCCGCGTGCAACTGGACGTGGTGACGGTGCAAGGCCGGCAGATACTCACCGCGCGCAGTCACGGCCAGCGGGTGGCCGTGGGCGAACGCATCGACCCACCGTCCCTGCCACTGGCCTGGGCCGACACCGTCGGCACCTATCAAGTGCTCAGCACCCACGAACCCGACGCGCCACTCAGCGGCATCAGCGTGCGCCTGGAAGAAGGCTTCCTGGTGATTCGCGGCCAACTGCACGACAAGCCGCTGACCGATTACATCCTGCTGCCCGTGGACAACGCCCATGCCGTGCTTGCCGGCAACGGCTATGGCCTGGGCGACACCGTCAGCCGCCAGGTCAACGGCCTCAGTGCCTCGGGCTACGCCTTCAAACGCACGCACGCGCCCCGTAAACCCTTGATTTTATAACCACGGATGAACCTCCTTATGCGCTCGAAACACCTTTGCCTGTCCATCACCTCAGTGTGCCTGTTGGCAGGCGCCGACACGGTGCTGGCACAGGACTGGGCATACAGCTTGAAAGCCGGCGTAGCCAGCATGCCCCGGTATAGCGGCAGCGATGAACGCAGGACCGAACCGCTGCTCGGCGGCGCCATCGTCAGCCCCTGGGGGATTTTCCTCGACTCCGACAAGGGCCTGGGCTGGCGTTATAAAGACGATGCCCTGAGCTTCAGCGCATACGTCGGCGCGAGCGCCTCACGCATGGACAAAAACGAACGCCTGCGCGCCGGCTCGAAACGGCTCAAGGGCATGGGCGAAATCAAATCACGCACACAATTGGGCGTGAGTGCCAGCTATAACTTGGGCGGCGTGATTGTCGGCGCCACCTTGGAACATGCACTCAAGGAAGATGATCACAAAGACAGCGGCAAGGCATTTACCCATCTGGAACTGAGCGTTGGCACCAACCTGTATGACGGGCGCTATGGCGTGATCGACGCCAGCCTCAGCAGCCACTTTGGAGACCGTGACTACCTGCAGACCTGGTACGGCGTGACCACCGGCCAGGCGGCACAGAGCCGCTTCAAGGCCTACAACGCGGACGGGGGCAATATCAGCAACGGCATGAGCCTGACATGGAGCGTGCCGATCAGTGAGCACACCCAGTTCTCGACCTTGCTGGATGTGCAGTACCTGGCGAATGAAGCGGGCAACAGCCCGATCGTGGAGCGGCGGTTGCAGACATCGGTGATGGGTTCGCTGAAGTACAGCTTCTGATCCGACAACCCGATTGAAACGACGGAAGGAGCCAACCGTGGCGAGGGCGCTTGCTGCGGTTGACTGCACAGCGGTCTCCGGTTTTTTAACCATTACCCCCAAAAAGCCTTATTCGGTATACGCCCAACTCATCCGAAACGACGCCCCGCCCCACTCCGAATCGAATACCTGGACCTGCCCGCCATGCCATTGGCAAACCCGCTGCACCAGCGCCAGGCCGAGGCCGAAGCCGCCGGTGCGGCGGTCGCGGCTGGCGTCGAGGCGGATGAACGGCTGGAAGATCTTCGCCCGGCCTTCCTCGGGGATGCCGGGGCCGTCATCGCACACCCGCACTTCATAACCACTGCCGAACTTGACCAGCGACACTTCCACGCGGCGCTCGGCGTAACGAATGGCGTTGCGCAGCAGGTTGATCACCGCACGTGCCATGAAGCGCGGTTCAATTTGGATAACGTCGACTTCACAGGTACGCAAGGACAACTGCACGCCTTCCGCCTCGGCCTCCAGGGCCACGCTGCCGATCACACTGTCGAGCCAGCTGTGGGCCTCGATATTTTCCTGCGTGACCTGGGTGGCGCCGCGCTCCAGGCTGGCGTAGGTCAACAACTCAGAGACCATTTCCTCCAACTCGCCAAGATCGGCGTACATGTCGGTGATCAGTGCAAGGCACTGCCGGGGATCGGCCTGTTGTTTGAGCTGGTCGAGTTCGAACGACAAGCGTGCGATGGGCGTGCGCAGTTCGTGGGAGACCGCGTTGGTCAACTCACGCTGGTTGGCGATCAGGCTCTCGATGCGTTCGGCCATCTGGTTGAAGTGCCCGGCCAATTCGCGCACGGTGGAGCGACGCGGCAACAGAATGCGCGAGCCGAGGTCGTTATCGCCGAAACGCTGGGCGGCCAGGCGGATATGTTCCAGGTCGCGCCAATGCGGGCGTACCCAAAAATACAGCACGATAGCCAGGCACAGCCCGAGAAGAACATAGGCCCAGAGGTATATCTTGGGTTCTTGCGGCAGTTTGATTTCCAGCAACTGCGCGCCACCGTCGATAGGAGTGATGAACTCGCTAAAGTCACCACGCACCAACAGCGAGCCGTCGGTCAGGAGTTTTTGTTCACGCTCGGTCAGCGCCAGAGCGTCCTTTTCAATCAGCTTCAGGTGCAGCCCATAATGGCGTTGCAACTCAGCCAAGCGGGCTTGCCGCGCTTCGCCGAGCAGCGGCCGCAGTTGTTCGACCAGACCATAGGCGGGGCCGCGCAGGATCTCGCGGCTATACGTTTCGTTAGCGTCGGGCAGCAACTCGTCGAACGTGTAGTTGACCAGCCAGATCGCTCCCGCCAGGCCCAGGGCCAGAATCACATACAAGCGTAGAAACAGGCGCAGCATCTAGACCTCCCACGCAAACGGATTGAACAGATAGCCCTTGCCCCAGATGGTCTTGATGCACACCGGTTCACGGGGGTTATCGTTGAGCTTGCCGCGCAGTTTGCTGATGTACACGTCGACGCTGCGGTTCAGGCCATCAAAGGCGATGCCGCGCATGCGGTTGAGGATGTCATCGCGCGAGAGGATCTTGCCGGCGCTGCTGGCCAGCAACCACAACAGTTCGAACTCCATGGTGGTGAGGTCGATCTTCTCGCCGCCCAGGCTGACCACCCGGCAACTGCGATCAATGACCAGGCGCCCGAACTCGATGGCGCCGCGCACCGTCGGCTCTGGCGCCTGGCGCCGTTGCAACGCTCGCAGGCGGGCCAGCAGCACCGGCGGTTTGATCGGTTTGATCACATAGTCGTCGGCGCCGGACTCCAGGCCGAGAATGTGGTCCAGGTCGTCTTCCTTGGCGGTGAGGATCACGATCGGCGTGTCGGACACCGCGCGAATCGCGCGACACACATGCAAGCCGCTCTGGCCCGGCAGCATCAGGTCGAGCACGACAATCTTGGGCTTGAAGTCAAGAAAGGCCGCCAAGGCCGCATCGCCGCGATGCACCGCCCGTACCTCAAAACCGTGCTGTGCCAGAAAGTGCGCGATCAGCCCTGCCAGCTTCTCATCGTCCTCAACGAGCAATACCTTGCCCAGCCCCAGGTTTTCCATAAGTTCTCAGTGCACAACGCGGATTGAAGTGCGCGCATTATAGGTGGCAAGTTGCCCGCCAGCAGCGCTTGACCGGCTACGCGCTATGAAGCTTCATGCTTTTAAGAGTTTTTAACAAATAGCCTGCAATTTTTAACGCCGTCACCGAACGTTGTATGCGCAGCCGTCGCCTCAGGCTGGCACGCCACTGTGAAAGCGGAACTCGACGTCGGGGGACTCGATCAGCTCCTGCTCGGCCGCCCTCACCCGCTCGATCACCTGGGCAATATCCTTGGCCTCGCCATACTGATAAGCCAGTTTCAAGTAACCCTGGTAGTGCCGCGCCTCGCTTTTGAGCAGGCCGAAGTAGAACTTGCCGAGTTCTTCGTCCAGATGTGGCACCAGCGCCTCGAAACGCTCGCAACTGCGCGCCTCGATAAAGGCGCCGACCACCAGGGTGTCCACCAGTTTGACCGGCTCGTGGCTGCGCACCACCTTGCGCAAGCCCGAGGCATAACGCCCGGCGTGCAACTGACGCAGCGCGACCTTGCGCTTCTTCATCAGGCGCATGACCTGTTCGTGATGGACCAGCTCTTCCCGGGCCAGGCGCGACATCATATTGATCAAGTCAACATGGCTGTGATACTTAGCGATCAGGCTCAAGGCAGTGCTGGCGGCCTTGAATTCGCAGTTCTTGTGGTCGATCAGCAGGGTTTCCTGATCGGCCAACGCGGCCTGGACCCAGGCGTCAGGGGTGGGGCAACCGAGGAATTCGTGGATTTCGGGCAGGTTCATCGGGCTCACGGGCAAAGGATCACAAAAGGTCGCCGATTATACCGACCGCGCCGCAGACCACCAGCCACTGGCCTTGATGTGCATCAACATGACGTCTGGCGGGCAGCAACTATAGTTGTTCAACGCCCCCTTTCTGGAGAGTCCCGACCATGCAAGCCATCCGCAGCATCCTGGTGGTCCTTGAGCCCGAGCATTCGGAAAGCCTGGCCCTCAAACGCGCCAAACTGATCGCCGGGACTACCGGCGCGCGCCTGCACCTGCTGGTGTGCGACAAGAAACATGAGCATTCGGCGCTGTTGAGCCTGCTCAAGTCCGGCCTGACCGAAGACGGCTACAGCGTCACCACCGAACAGGCGTGGAATACCAGCCTGCATGAAACCATCATCGAGGTGCAGCAGGCCGAAGGCTGTGGCCTGGTGATCAAGCAGCACTACCCCGACAGCCCGCTGAAAAAGGCGCTGCTGACCCCGGCCGACTGGAAGCTGTTGCGCTACTGCCCGGCGCCGGTGCTGCTGGTCAAGACAGCAACGCCATGGAACGACGGCGTCATTCTCGCCGCCATCGATGTAGGCAATACCGACACCGAGCATCGCGCACTGCACCACATGATCATCGACTACGGCTTCGACATCGCCAGCCTGGCCAAGGCGTCACTGCATGTCATCAGCGCCCATCCATCGCCAATGCTCTCGGCCGGCGACCCGGTGTTTCAGCTCAAGGAAACCATCGAGGCGCGTTATCGCGAGCAGTGCAAGGCATTCCAGGCCACGTTCGATATCGACGACGCCCACCTGCATATCGAAGAAGGCCCGGCGGATGTGCTGATTCCCCATGCCGCCTACACCTTGAAAGCGGCCGTGACGATCATCGGCACCGTGGCGCGCACCGGGCTGACCGGCGCGCTGATCGGCAATACGGCGGAAGTGGTGCTCGATGCGCTGGAAAGCGATGTGCTGGTGCTCAAGCCCGAGGCACTGACGGATCAACTGGAAAAGCTGGCCAACAAAGCCTGATCGTCAGGCGCCCAACACATCCTTGAGAAACCCCGGCGCAATATAGCGCTGGTAGTGCGCCTCGGACAGGATGAAAAACTCACGGTCGATGGCATCGCGCAGCTGCGGCAGGTTCCACTCGCGGAACTCCGGCAGCAGCACCATGCCATAGGCCTCCAGGTTGGAAATCACCCGTGCCCCGCGGGCGATCAACTGGTAGGCCCAGCAGTACTCGGACTGGTGCGGCACAAAGCGGATCTTGCGTTGCTCCAGCTGGCTGCGCAGGGTCTTGGGGTCGAAAACCTCCAGCTTGCCGGCCATGACCTGCACCAACAATTGCTCGAGCCGCAGCCACACCGCACGTTTTTCTTCTTCGTTATAGCCGTTCCACTGGATTACTTCGTGGTGGAAACGCTTGCAGCCGCGACACACGAGGTCACCGTAAACCGTGGAGCACAGGCCTACGCAGGGGGTCTTGATGGCTTGGTTGGACATGGGCGGCAACACGCAAATCAGCGAAACAGGGCGCCATGTTAGCCCTTTGTCTAAGGTTGATCACCCAGCAAACTTGGCTTGGCAACTTACGTTTAGATTTTTTTTGCCGTAGAATCATCCGGCCTTATAAGGCGCCAATAATCCGCTGGAAGCTGTTTTCAAAGCGTCACGAGCACAGTCGTTCCTTCAGAACGGTGTTGGCGATGGTCAATGACCCGGCAGGTCAAGCCAGCGCCAACCCTCATCAGCTCCGTTCTGCAGGCGTAAAACTTTGAAAGCAGCTTCTGTGAGGAATGTCGGCAGCGCTGGCTTTGCGGCCCAAAAAGCCCCCGAGCGCATGCGTGCCGTTCATTTCTGGATGAGCGTCCCGTGGGACCACTGATGAGGGTAATAACTGTGCTTGAAGCCTACCGCAAACATATCGAAGAGCGTGCAGCCCTGGGTATTGTTCCCCAGCCGCTTAATGCCGAACAAACCGCAGGCCTGGTCGAGCTGCTGAAAAATCCCCCGGCTGGCGAAGAAGAATTCCTCGTTGACCTGATCACCAACCGCATTCCACCAGGCGTTGACGAAGCTGCCTACGTCAAAGCCGGTTTCCTGTCTGCCCTGGCCAAGGGCGAAGCCACTTCTCCCCTGATCGACAAGAAACGCGCCGTTGAACTGCTTGGCACCATGCAAGGCGGCTACAACATCGTGACCCTGGTCGAGCTGCTCGACAACGCCGAACTGGCGCCTGTTGCCGCCGCTCAACTCAAGCACACCCTGCTGATGTTCGATGCGTTCCACGACGTGGCTGAAAAAGCCAAGGCCGGCAACGCACACGCCAAGGCCGTGATCCAGTCCTGGGCCGACGGCGAGTGGTTCAAGAACCGTCCGACCCTGGCCGACAAGATCAGCCTGCGCGTGTTCAAGGTCTCCGGCGAAACCAACACCGACGACCTGTCGCCTGCGCCGGACGCCTGGTCCCGCCCTGACATCCCGCTGCACGCCCTGGCCATGCTGAAAATGGCTCGCGACGGCATCGTGCCGGACGAGCAAGGCAAGACCGGCCCGATGAAGCAGATCGAAGAAATGCGCGGCCAAGGCTTCCCGATCGCCTACGTCGGTGACGTGGTCGGTACCGGTTCGTCGCGTAAATCGGCAACCAACTCCGTACTGTGGTTCTTCGGCGACGACGTTCCTTACGTGCCGAACAAGCGTGCTGGCGGTTTCTGCTTCGGCAGCAAGATCGCTCCGATCTTCTACAACACCATGGAAGATGCTGGCGCACTGCCGATCGAATTCGACGTCACCAACATGAACATGGGCGACGTGATCGACCTGTACCCGCATGCTGGCAAAGTCTGCAAGCACGGTACCGATGAAGTCCTGACCACCTTCGAAATGAAGACCCCGGTGCTGTTGGACGAAGTCCGTGCCGGCGGCCGTATCCCGCTGATCATCGGCCGTGGCCTGACCGAGAAGGCGCGTGCCGAACTGGGTCTGCCACCGTCCGACCTGTTCAAGAAGCCGGAAGCTCCGGCCGAAAGCACCAAGGGTTTCACCCTGGCGCAGAAGATGGTCGGCAAGGCATGCGGCGTGACTGGCGTTCGTCCAGGCACCTACTGCGAGCCTAAGATGACCACCGTGGGTTCCCAGGACACCACCGGTCCTATGACCCGTGACGAACTGAAAGACCTGGCGTGCCTGGGCTTCTCGACCGATCTGGTGATGCAGTCGTTCTGCCACACCGCGGCGTATCCTAAGCCGATCGACGTGACCACCCACCACACCCTGCCTGACTTCATCATGACCCGTGGCGGCGTGTCGCTGCGCCCAGGCGACGGCATCATCCACAGCTGGCTGAACCGCATGCTGCTGCCGGACACCGTCGGTACCGGTGGTGACTCCCACACCCGTTTCCCGATGGGCATTTCGTTCCCGGCCGGTTCCGGCCTGGTAGCGTTCGCCGCAGCCACTGGCGTGATGCCACTGGACATGCCGGAATCGATCCTGGTGCGCTTCAAAGGCAAAATGCAACCTGGCATCACCCTGCGTGACCTGGTTCATGCCATTCCTTACTACGCGATCCAGGCTGGCCTGCTGACCGTAGAGAAGAAAGGCAAGAAGAACGCCTTCTCCGGCCGCATCCTGGAAATCGAAGGCCTGGACAACCTGAGCATCGAACAAGCTTTCGAGCTGTCCGACGCCTCGGCTGAACGTTCGGCTGCCGGTTGCACCATCAAGCTGTCGAAAGAGTCGATCACCGAGTACCTGAACTCCAACATCACCCTGCTGCGCTGGATGATCGGCGAAGGCTACGGCGATGCACGTACCCTGGAACGTCGCGCCCAAGCGATGGAAGCCTGGGTTGCCAACCCGGAGCTGATGGTGGCCGATGCCGACGCGGAATACGCCGAAATCATCGAGATCGACCTGGCCGACATCAAGGAGCCTGTGCTCTGCGCGCCAAACGACCCGGACGACGCCCGTCTGCTGTCCAGCGTTGCTGGCGAGAAGATCGACGAAGTGTTCATCGGTTCGTGCATGACCAACATCGGTCACTTCCGCGCTGCCGGTAAACTGCTGGATCAGGTCAAGGGTCAGCTGCCAACCCGTCTGTGGCTGTCGCCGCCGACCAAGATGGACGCTCACCAACTGACCGAAGAAGGCTACTACGGCATCTACGGCAAGGCTGGCGCGCGCATGGAAATGCCGGGCTGCTCGCTGTGCATGGGTAACCAGGCACGTGTAGAACCGAATTCGACCGTCGTGTCGACTTCGACCCGTAACTTCCCGAACCGTCTGGGCGATGGCGCCAACGTCTACCTGGCTTCGGCCGAGCTGGCGTCGGTGGCTTCGATCCTGGGTCGCCTGCCGACCGTCGAGGAGTACATGGAATACGCCGCGAAGATCAACACCATGGCCAGCGATGTGTATCGCTACCTGAGTTTCGATCAGATCGCCGAGTTCCGTGAAAGCGCTGCAAACGCCAACATCCCGGTGCTGCAAGCCTAAGGGTGTGTTGATGTAAAGGACGCCGCGTATCGCAAGATACGCGGCGTTTTTTTATGCCTGGGGATGGCTGTGCAACGCCAGTTGCACCGCACCATCGACGCTCAAGCCGCTGAGCAACACCTCGGGCGCCTGGGCCTCGGGCAGCGCCTGCAAGACTTCATGGGCGTCATGGCGCACCCGCGCCAGCACCAGTTGCTTGCCCTCCCCGCGCACCTGGGCAAAAAAAGCGGCCAGCGCTTCGACGCTGGTGCCGTCGAGGTCGGGGGATTCTTCCAGGCTCAACACCACCGTCTGCGCGGATGACTGACGCATCAGGCGCAGGGCGGCGCCGAGGATGCGCTCGGCATTCGCAAAAAACAGCGCCTCGCTTGGCCGTATGATCAACACGCCGGGAACGGTCAGCGCATCGGCATGGTGTTGACGGTCCACGAAATCATGAGTGTCGCCCAGGCGCCCAAGCACCTGGATATCCGCCGCCGACATCTGGCGCAACATCAACACCACGCTGATCCCGACCGACAACAACAAGCCATCCAGCACGCCGAGCACCAGCACCGCCGCCACCGCACACACCACCAGCAAACGGTCGCGTCGCCAGAGGAAGTAACGCCCCAGGGGCTGCAGGCTCAAACCCCGGCCCAGGGCATAGATGACCACCGCCGCCAACACCGGCTCCGGCGTGAGCGCAACATACGGCAGCACCGTCAACACAATCACCAGGATCACCAGCGCCGCGACGATCCCCGCCAAACGCGAATAGGCGCCAGCCGCCTCATTCGCCGAAGTCGCCGAATACCCGGCGCCCGTCGGCATGCCGTGGAACAACCCAGACACCAGGTTGGCCGCGCCCAGCGCCAGCAAGTCGCGGTTGGACGACACCCGGTCGCCGTGCTTGAGAGCGAACGAACTGATGGACCCGTAGGACTCAGCGTACAAAATCATGACCAACGCAAACGCCAACTCGCCCAGGCGCAGCCAATCGGCAAACGGCAGTACCGGCAAATGCCCCAGCTCCAGGCGCAGGTCGATCAGGCCGATCAGCGCGACGCCGTGGGCCTGCAGGTTCAGGCCCTGGCCGGCAATAACGCCGAGCACGATCACCACCAGCCCGCCGGGCAGGCGCGGAACGCGGGCGCATAACCACAACACCAACAAGGCCACCGCAGCCACCAGCGCGGCGGGCCAGTTCCAGTGCGGCAGCTGCTCCAGCAACTGCGGCAGGAAGCGGATCAGGTTGTTATCGGTCAGGTGGACGCCCACCACACTGGCCAGTTGCTTGAGGATGATGGTCAGCGCCAGGCCGAAGGCAAACCCACGCAACACCGGCTTGGCAATAAACGAAGTGACGCCACCGAGCTTGAACAGCCCGGCCAGCAGAAAAAACACGCCAATGATCAGCACCAGCCCGAAGGCCAGGGACAGCCTCAGCGCCGGGTCATCCCCCGCCAGGCTGGCCGTTGCCGCCGCCAACACCGCTGCCGACGACGAAGTCGCCGAGACGATCGCGAAACGGCTGGTGCCGAACAGGCCGTAGCACACCAGCCCGGCAAACAAGGCAATCACACCGGCCTGGGGCGGGAGCGCGGCAATGCTGGAATAGGCCACCGCCTCCGGCAACAGCAAACCGGCAATCGATAAGCCGGCAATTATGTCCTGGGTTCGCTTCGACGCAGCAACAACGGGCGTATCGGTTTCAGTTTTCAATCGGCCCCATCCATCCTGGCTAAAAATGTGTTCCAGCTTAGCGCCCATTGCCGCGCGGCGGTTGCGCCGCGTCAGGTTTTCCGAGCGAAAAAAAGGCCGACTCGCCACGCGTGCGAATCGGCCCTGTTCGGTGCAGCGTGCGGTCAGGAGAGCAGCGAGTAAATCAGCGCAGTAATCGCCACCAGGCCGACCGCCGTGACAAACACGTTGGACGCCTGCCCGCGGTACTTAGCCATCGCCGGCACCTTGCGGATCGCGTACATCGGCATCAGGAACAGGATCGACGCAATGATCGGCCCGCCCAATGTCTCGATCATGCGAAGGATGCTCGGATTGAGCGTGGCGACGATCCAGCACACCACCAACATGAAGGCGGCGGTCATGCGGTCCAGGGTCTTCGGTGCCGGACGCCGGCCGGTTTTCGCGACCAGGCCCTTGAGGCCTTCACTGGCGCCGATGTAATGGCCCAGGAACGACTTGGCAATCGCCACGAACGCAATCAGCGGCGCGGCGAAGGCGATGGTCCGGTTGTCGAAGTGGTTGGCCAGGTACGACAGGATCGACAGGTTCTGTGCTTTCGCTTCAGCCAGTTGCGCCGGCGACAGGGTCAGCACGCAACTGAACACGAAGAACAGCACCATCGCCACCATCAACAGGTGCGCGCGCGACAGGATCTGCGAACTGCGCTCATCGGCATGCGCGCCGTACTGGCGCTTCTGGTCCACCGCAAAGGCCGAGATGATCGGCGAATGGTTGAACGAGAACACCATCACCGGAATCGCCAGCCACAAGGTGTTGAGCAACGCCGAAGGTGCCGGCACCACGTTGGCGGTGCTGAGGATGCCACCGTTCCAGTGCGGGATCAGGTACACCGCCAGGAACAGCAAGGCGACGATGAACGGGTACACCATCAGGCTCATGGCCTTGACGATCGCCTGCTCACCGCAACGCACCACGGCCAGCAGGCCGAGGATCAGCACAAACGCGAGGATCGCCCGTGGCGGCGGCATGATGTGCAACTGGTGCTCCATGAAGCTGCCGACGGTATTGGTCAGCGCCACGCTGTAGATCAGCAGGATCGGGAAAATCGCCAGGAAGTACAGCAAGGTGATCAGCGCGCCGGCCTTGACGCCGAAATGCTCTTCGACCACGTCGGTGATGTCGGAACCTTCACGGCCGGACAGCACGAAACGCGTCAGGCCACGGTGGGCAAAGAACGTCATCGGGAAGGCCAGCAGCGCCAGGATCACCAGCGGCCAGAAGCCGCCGAGGCCAGCGTTGATAGGTAGAAACAAAGTGCCGGCACCAATCGCCGTGCCAAACAAGCCAAGCATCCAGGTGGTGTCCTGACGACTCCAGCTTGTAAGGATTACAGGTGTCGTGACATAGCGTTCGTCGACGCTATTGGCCTGATCATTCATCCGGTCGGATCTCCGCATTTCCACAGCCGGCACGAGTCAGAAAAACCTGACAGGCAGCGCCCCGGCTATAACAGGGGCGCGATTGTCCGGGATTCTTTTAAATAAGCAAAGGCTTAGCTGAGGAATGGTTAAGCGGTGCAGAGGCTCAAGGACGAGGTTGTCGGCTATTTTTTGCGCGTTTGGCGTGAAGAGCCCCCTGGGTAGTCGCGTGTCAGACGAGTCCCTTGTGGATGCCCGAAACATCGTCACGCCTTATAAGAAGTTGCCTGCGACGCTTGACAGCCAAACTTATGCCCCAGCATGATCGGTCATGAACCTTTTTCAGCAGCACCTCACCCGCACCACCACCACGACCGCTTCTGGCGGGTCGTGCGGTTGCTGTGGGTGCTTGAACTAGACACCTCACGGATTCAACCCAAGGCCCCGCCAGCAATGGACGGGGCCTTTTTTATTGCGCCGCCATCCGGCACGCGAAAGGAGCAACACCATGGCTGACGCCCTGCTGATCATCGATATGCAAACCGGCCTGTACGCTGGCCCGGAGCACCCCTTCGAACGCGAACGGGTGCTGCAGACCATCAACCAACTGATCAGGCGCGCGCGCCACGCCGGCGCACCGATCTTCGTCGCCCGCCACACGGGCCCGGCGGGTTCCGCGATTGCCGCAGGCAGCCCGTATTGGCAGGTGTGGCATGAGCTGGATGTCGATGAGGCGCGTGACCAGTTCTTCAATAAAACCCGGCCCAGTTGTTTCCTCGGCACCGATCTGGCGCAGCGACTGCGCGCGATGCAGCTCAATGAGTTGGTGATTGTCGGGATGAAAACCCAGTTCTGCATCGATACCACTTGCCGCGTCGCAGTCGAACTGGGGTTCTCGGTGATACTGCCCGAAGACGGCCACACCTGCATGGACACTGCGACGCTGTCGGCGGCGGCGATCATCGAACATCACAATGCCACGTTGGCCGGGGCGTTTGTGCAACGCGTGAGCGCCGCCGCGATCAGTTTCTGACAACGCAAATACCGTAGGGGGCACGCGTCGCCCCCAACACCTGCAAGCTCGGCCCTACGACGATTTTTCTGCCACAGCAAAGCGATTTTGCTGACAAATCCCGCATACTCTTGCTCTCAAAACCTTCAGGAAGAGCCGTCCGATGACAACCACTGTTCTGGTCCTGGTCGAAACCATCAACGAATACCTGCCCATCATCGAAAGCAATGACTTTCATGTGATCCTGGCACCGACGCCCGCCGAACGCGCCCAGGCCATCAAGGCCCACGGCGGGCAGATCAAGGCCGTACTGACGCGTGGCCCGCTGGGCCTGTATGCCGAAGAAATCGCCGCGCTGCCGTTGCTGGAGATCATCTGCGTGATCGGTGCCGGCTATGAGCATGTCGACCTGCAGGCGGCAAGCAACCGCGGGATCGTGGTGACCAACGGTGCCGGGGTGAACGCGCCTTCGGTGGCGGACCACGCCATGGCCTTGCTGCTGTCATTGGTGCGCGGTATTCCGCAAACGGACGCGGCAGTGCGCCACGGCGAATGGCCCAAGGTGATGCGCCCTTCCCTGGGCGGCAAGCAACTGGGGATTCTCGGCCTCGGCGCGGTGGGCCTGGAGATCGCCAAGCGCGCCGCCCTCGGGTTCGGCATGCAGGTGAGTTACCACAACCGCCAGCCGCGCGATGACGTGGACTACATCTATTGCTCGACCGCCGTGGAGCTGGCACACACCTCGGACTTCCTGATCCTGGCCACGCCCGGCGGCCCGGGCACGCGCCACTTGATCGATCGGCATGCCCTGGATGCATTGGGGCCGAACGGCTACCTGGTGAATATCGGCCGTGGCAGCGTGGTGGTGACCGCCGACCTGGTCGCCGCCCTGGAACAGCGGCGTATCGGCGGCGCGGCACTGGATGTGTTCGACGACGAGCCCAAGGTGCCCGATGCCCTCAAGCGCCTGAGCAATACCGTGCTGACCTCCCATGTGGCCGGGCTGTCGCCGGAAGCCGCCCACGATACGGTGCAGCGGGTGGCCGACAACCTGCTGGAGTACTTCGCCGGCCGGCCGGTGCTGACGCCGGTCGCCTTGCCCCCGCCCGAAAAATGACCGATCAGGCACGCTGATCATCATCCAACACGCGAACCTATTAAGCCGCCCCGACCTTGTGGCCGGGCGGCTGGGCGCATTAGATTAGCCAATAGTCCGAGGCCTTTAGAATAAGCAGAAGGGATAAGCATGGCGCTGAACGACCAATCGACCCAGATCCGCCCAGGCGAAGAACTTGATGCCAGCCTGATCGATCCCTACCTCAAGGCCCATATCCCGGGCCTGAGCGGCACGCTCAAGATCAGCCAGTTCCCCGGCGGCGCGTCCAACCTGACCTACTTGCTGGAATACCCGGGCCAGGAATTCGTGCTGCGCCGCCCGCCGTTCGGGCACAAGGCCAAATCGGCCCATGACATGGGTCGCGAGTTCCGCATTCTCAATCAGCTGAAAGACGGCTTTCCCTACTGCCCCAAGGCCTACGTGCATTGCACCGATGAATCGGTGATCGGTGCCGAGTTCTATGTGATGGAGCGCGTCAACGGCATCATCCTGCGCTCCGACCTGCCGGCCGAACTGGGCCTGGACGCGAGCAAGACCGAAGCGCTGTGCAAAAGCTTTATCGACAAGTTCGTCGAACTGCACCAAGTGGACTACAACGCCTGCGGCCTGGCCGACCTGGGCAAGCCCGAGGGGTACGTGGAACGCCAGATCCGCGGCTGGAGCGACCGCTACGAAAAAGCCCTGACCCCCGACGCACCTCGCTGGGAGGCCGTGCGCGCCTGGCTCAACGACAAGATGCCGGCCGACCATCCCACTTCCAGCATCGTGCATAACGACTACCGCTTCGACAACGTGATCCTCGACCCGCACAACCCGATGCAGATCATCGGCGTGCTGGACTGGGAGTTGACCACCCTCGGCGACCCGCTGATGGACCTGGGCAACACCCTCGCCTACTGGATCGAAGCCGCCGACCCGGCGCCCGTGCAACTGATGCGCCGCCAGCCGAGCAACGCGCCGGGCATGCTCACGCGTCGCCAGTTCGTCGACTATTACGCCGAGCGCGCCGGCCTTGAGATCGACAATTTCGACTTCTACTACACCTACGGCCTGTTCCGCCTGGCCGGCATCGTGCAGCAGATCTACTACCGTTTTTTCCATGGACAGACCCAGGACAAACGCTTTGCGCAGTTCATTCAGATGAACAAGCTGCTGGAGCAGATGAGCCTGAATGTCATCGGCAAATCCGCCCTCTGATCGACCGAGCCAAGACCCACAAGGAACCCCCATGTCCAAGACCAACCTGTTCGACCTCGACGGCAAGATCGCTTTTGTCTCCGGCGCCAGCCGTGGCATCGGTGAGGCCATCGCCAAATTGCTGGCCCAGCAAGGCGCCCACGTGATCGTGTCCAGCCGTAAGCTGGAAGGCTGCCAGCACGTAGCGGATGCGATCATCGCCGACGGCGGCAAGGCCACTGCGGTTGCCTGCCATATCGGTGAAATGGAGCAGATCAGCCAGGTCTTCGCCGGCATCCGCGAACAGTTCGGCCGCCTGGACATCCTGGTCAACAACGCCGCGACCAACCCACAATTCTGCAACGTGCTGGACACCGACCTGGGCGCCTTCCAGAAAACCGTGGATGTGAATATTCGCGGCTACTTCTTCATGTCGGTGGAAGCCGGCAAGCTGATGCGCGAAAACGGCGGCGGCAGCATCATCAACGTGGCCTCGATCAACGGCATCTCGCCGGGCGTGTTCCAGGGCATCTACTCGGTGACCAAGGCCGCGGTGATCAACATGACCAAGGTGTTCGCCAAGGAATGCGCCGAATTCGGCATCCGCTGCAACGCCCTGCTGCCGGGCCTGACCGACACCAAGTTCGCCTCGGCGCTGGTGAAGAACGACGCGATCCTGAAAATGGCCCTGGCGCAGATCCCGCTCAAGCGCGTAGCGGACCCGAGCGAGATGGCCGGCGCGGTGCTGTACCTGGCCAGCGATGCATCCAGCTACACCACCGGGGTGTCGCTGAACGTGGACGGTGGTTTCCTGTCCTGACCACATAAGCAGCACAATCCCCAGGTGGGAGCAGGCCCGCTCCCACTTTTTTTATCGCGTTGTCATACAGCCCCTTTGGAGCAAACGTCGCCAGCGAGTAGTCTTGGACCGACTCAGCCCCTCAGGAAAAACATGGAACTGCACGTGATCATCAACGGCCGCAAGGACCTGGCCGAACAGCTTTACCAGCAACTGCGCGAAGCCATCGACTCCGGCCGCCTGGCCGCCGGGGCGCAATTGCCGCCCAGCCGCCTGCTGGCCGCGCAACTGGGCGTGTCACGCAAGACCGTGTCCGACACCTACGCCACCCTGACCTACGAAGGCCTGCTGGTGGGCAAGATCGGACGCGGCACGTTCGTCAACAGCCGCACTCCGCCGACCGAACGCCTGCAAACCGCCACCGACCTGGCCTGCGCCGCCAACCTGGCGAAGTGGCAGGCACTGCCCTCGCCCATGCATCACCCCACGCGCGACAGTGCCCTGCGCTACGAGTTCCTCGGCGGCGCCACCAGCCGCCACCAATTCCCCCAGGACGAATGGCGACGCTGCACCCAGGACGCCCTGCGCCGTATTGCCCAGAACAGTGGCCTCTACAGCCAGACCGAAGGCCTGCTGGCGTTGCGCAGCGCCATCGCCGGGCACATTGCGTTTTCCCGTGGGGTCAAATGCAGCGCCGACGACATCGTGGTCACCAACGGCGCGCAGCAGGCTCTCGACCTGATCGCCCGCGTCGTGCTGGAGCCGGGCAGCATCGTCGCCATGGAAGACCCCGGCTACACCCCGGCGCGCCAGTTGTTCATGGCGATGGGGGCAAACGTCATCGGGGTGCCCGTCGACGATCAGGGCATTCAGGTCGAGCGGATCCCCGACGGTGCGCGGCTGATCTATGTGACACCGTCCCACCAGTTCCCCCTCGGCATGCCCATGAGCCAGGCACGCCGCGAAGCCCTGCTGGCCCGTGCGTTCGAGCTGGGGGCGATGGTTATCGAAGACGACTACGACAGCGAATTCCGTTACGAAGGCCGTCCCACCGACTCCCTGCAAAACATGGACACCCGAGGCGTGGTGACTTACGTCGGCACCTTCTCCAAAACCCTGCTGCCGGAGTTGCGCCTGGGCTATGCGGTACTGCCGCCAGCCCTTTATGGCGCGGTGCTCAAGGCCAAGCAATTGACCGATCAACACAGCTCCACCTTGCCGCAATGGGCGTTAGCCAAGTTCATCAGCGAAGGCTATCTGCTCAAGCATATTCGCCGCTGCCACAGCGTGTATGCCGGGCGCCGCGAGCGCATCCTGCAGCGCCTGGCGGGCGACCTGGCGCCGTGGTTCGAAGCGGTGCCCACCGTGGCCGGCTTTCATATGGCGGCCCTGTGCAAGGTGCCGGTGAATATTGCGTTGTTGATGCAGCTGGCACGCCAGGTCGACGTGGGCCTGTACCCGCTCGACGTGTTTTTTCACGACACGCCGGTACGCCCGGGCCTGATCATCGGCTTCGGCGCGATCGAAACCCTGGACATCGACCCGGCCCTGGACAAGGTGCGCGACATTCTCCAGCAGATTGGCTAGAGGTTTTTCGGCTGGATTGGTCATTGGTCGGCGGGAGCACGCGGCGTAGGGTGAAGACCTCTCGAACGACTCGGAAACTCGCCATGAAACGCTCACTCGCAACCGCCCTGATACTGGCCTCGTTCAGTGCCTTCGCCCATGAACCGGTGTACAACCAGGAGTCGATCAAGGTTCTGCAAGAGCACGCCCTGAGCAACGTGCCCGGCAAGAAAACCATCATGCTGAGCGTCGATTACGCCGCGGGCCAGGCCACCGTGCCCCACAGCCATACCGGCACTGCCGTGGCTTACGTGCTGGAGGGCGCGATTACGTCGCGGGTCAACGATGAACCGGCGATCACCTACACGGCCGGCCAGTCATTCTACGAGCCGGCGGGCTCGCGGCACTTCGAGTCGAGCAATGCCAGCCAGACCCGACCGGCGAAACTGCTGGTGGTGATGGTGCTGGATGACAAGGCTGAGGTGCTCACCCCTCTGGCGCACGAATAGCACCGCTGCGAGACTCAAGGGCGATTGAATCGACGGCGCAGTGCTTCAATCGGCTCGCGGCAGGCACAACCTTCAAGATGGTCATTGACCATCCCCGTCGCCTGCATCAACGCATACATCGTAGTCGGCCCCACGTAGGTCCACCCGCGTTTCTTCAAGGCCTTCGACAAGCGCACCGAAGCCGGTGACGTCGGGTTGGCGCGCCAATACGCCAGATCCACCCGCGCCGGGCGTTCGTCAGGCGTCGGTTCGAACGACCATAGCCATTTCGCCAACGAACCGGCTTCCTCCACCAACTCGCACGCCCTGCGCGCATTGTTGAGGGTCGAGACGATCTTCGCGCGGTTGCGCACGATGCCAGGGTCAGCCATCAGGCGTTCGATATCCGCTTCGCCGTACTGCGCCACACGGCGGAAATCAAAACCGTCGAACGCCCGCCGAAAATGCTCGCGCTTGCGCAGGATGGTGATCCACGCCATCCCCGCCTGAAACCCCTCCAGGCAAATCTTCTCGTACAACTGAATGTCATCCGCCACCGGCACGCCCCATTCATGGTCGTGGTAGTGCGGATATTCCGGCGCAGCGGTACGCCAACTGCAATGGGTCAGCCCTGCGTCGTTGGTGCTCAGTCCTGGTTTGTCCATCCGTCACCTCGCGTACTCAGCGGCGGATGATAAGCGAAAAAATTTGCGCCCCGTCAACCGCTCAAGCACCGCCCTCGCAGAGCAACTGGTCAGACCGCAACCGGACAAGCCGCGAAAATCACTTGTGACCTGGAAAAAACCCAGCGTAGACTGGCCACGCACTGGACTTACCGGTATGACCACAACAATTAAGCCCTGGACCCACCAGGGCACCGAATAGAGATCCCTCCCATGTTCAGATGGTGCTCGCGTTCGATTTTCCTGCAAGTCGTGATCGGTCTGATGCTCGGCATCCTCTGCGGCCTGGCCCTTCCCGAATTCTCCTCGCAACTCAAACCCCTGGGTGACGGTTTCATCAAACTGATCAAGATGTTGATTGGCCTGATCGTGTTCTGCGTGGTGGTCAGCGGTATCTCCGGCGCCGGCGACTTGAAAAAGGTCGGGCGCATCGGCCTCAAGTCGGTGATCTATTTCGAAGTGCTGACCACCGTCGCCCTGGTGATCGGCCTGCTCATGGCCTTCAGCACCGGCATCGGCAGCGGTGCGAATATCCACCTGGAGCAATTGTCCTCCGCCGGCTTGCATGAACTGGCCGACAAGGGCCAACACATCAAGGGCACCAGCCAGTTCCTGATGGACCTGATCCCCAACTCGGTGATCGGTGCATTTGCCGACAACAACGTGCTGCAAGTGCTGCTGTTCTCGGTGCTGTTCGGCAGCGCCTTGAACCTGGTGGGTGAAGCGGCGTCGGGCATTTCGCGGCTGATCAACGAGCTGAGTCACGTGATCTTCCGCATCATGGGCATGATCGTGCGCCTGGCGCCGATCGGCGTGTTCGGCGCGATCGCCTTTACCACCAGCACCTACGGCCTGGACTCACTGCAGCACCTGGGCAGCCTGGTAGGCCTGTTCTACCTGACCTGCTTTATGTTTGTCGGGGTGATCCTCGGCCTGGTGATGCGCCTGTCCGGCCTGCGCATGCTGCCGCTGCTCAAGTACCTGCGCGAAGAGCTGCTGATCGTGATGGGCACCGCCTCGTCCGACGCGGTGCTGCCACAGATCATGCGTAAACTGGAACACTTGGGCATCGGCAGTTCCACCGTGGGCCTGGTGATTCCGACAGGCTATTCGTTCAACCTCGACGGTTTCTCGATCTATCTGACCCTGGCCATCGTGTTTATCGCCAACGCTACCGGCACACCGCTGTCGATGACCGACTTGCTGACCATCCTGCTGGTATCGTTGATCACCTCCAAGGGCGCCCATGGCATTCCGGGGTCAGCGCTGGTGATTCTGGCGGCGACACTCACGGCCATCCCGGCGATTCCGGTGGTCGGCCTGGTGCTGGTATTGGCGGTGGATTGGTTCATGGGCATCGGCCGTGCATTGACCAACCTGATCGGCAACTGCGTCGCCACCGTGGCCATTGCGCGCTGGGAAAAAGACATCGATATCCAGCGCGCCAACAAGGTACTCGCCGGCCAGCAGGGTTATGCGTTCCAGGCTAAAAAGCCGGTAGTGCCCGCGCACCAGGAGTTCTGACCCATTGGCATGAGCGACACAGATCACCAGTGGGAAGGAGCTTGCTCTCTCCCACACTCAATCGTCGCCTTTGTGGCAATTGTATTCGCAACATCAAGGAGCAATCGACGTGGTCACCCCCTCAACCGTCGTCAATTCAGTCGTAGAAAAACTCCGCGCCTCCCTGGCGCGGGGCCAGTGGCGGCGCGGTGAAATGCTGCCCGGTCAGCGTGAACTGGCCGAACAGCTGGGCATCAGCCGCCCCAGCCTGCGTGAAGCCGTGATCGTGCTGGAAACCCTCGGCCTGGTGCGCTCGATGCCCGGCAAAGGCGTGGTGGTGCTCGAAACCCACGTCAACGAGGCGCAATCGAGCGACGCCGTGGCCGACGCCAGCCTCGAAGATATCCTGCAACTGCGCTACACCCTCGAACCGTTTATTGTCGGCCTGGTGGCCCAATCCATCAGCAGCAAAGAGGTTGGCCAACTGCGCCTGACCCTGATGGACATGCGCGAAGCCCTCGACGCTGGCGACGCCGAAGCCGGGATGAATGCCTACATTGCCTTCCACGAAGAACTGTTCGCCCTCACCTCCAACCCGATCTTCCAGAACGTGGTGCAACAAACCAGCAACGCTCTCAAGCAGAGCGCACAGGTGCTGCGCAACTCCCCGGAACACCTGGCGGAACGCCTGCAGGAAAACGATGCCGTGGTGCGCGCCATCCGCAACAAGAACAGCGCCCTGGCCAGCGCCGAAATGCGCAAGCACATCCTCCAGGAAGGCCTGCGCATGGGCATTCGCTTGACCATCCCGGACGACCATCTGGGCAGTTGATTTTTGGAGACCGGCCATGACCGCCCACGCCTTGCCACGCGACCTGCCCATCACCGGCCTGCCCGCCATGTGCCTGGTGGCCGGTAAAAAGCCCTCGGTGAATGACATCTACCCACGGCTGTTCGACGCCATTCTCGAACAGCGCATCGCCCCGTCCACCCGGTTGACCGAGGAAAGCCTGGGCCAAACCTTCGGAGTGAGCCGCAGCGTGATTCGCCGGGTGTTGGCCAAGTTGTCGCACCAGCACGTGATCATCCTGCGCCCCAACCAGCGCGCCCAGGTAGCCGCACCGGATGCCCAGCAGACGCGGCAGATTCTGGAAGCGCGGCGGTTGACGGAGGTCGCGGTGGTACAACTGGCCTGCGCCCAGGCCACACCGATGCAGATCCGACAGTTGCGCGAGCTGATTGCCCGCGAGCGTGATTGTATTGAACGCGACCAGCGTGGGCCGGCGATTCGCTTGTCGGGGGAGTTTCATCTGCAATTGGCGGCGATGGCGGGGAATGCGCCGTTGGCACAGTTTCTCAACAGCCTGGTGCCGTTGACGTCGCTGATCATTGCCCAGTACGAGGCGCAAGCCAGCAGCTATTGTGCGTGGCAGGAGCATGTGGCGATTGTCGATGCCATCGAGCAACGGGCCTCTGGCATTGCGGTGAACTTGATGACCCGGCACCTGGATCACCTGGAGACCCGACTACTCAAGCACCACTGATCCCAAGTCGATGGCGCTCACAATGAAAAAGGGGGCTTGCCCCCGATAGTGGTGGATCAGTCATACCGGTGTTGACTGATCCATCGCTATCGGGAGCAAGCCCCCTCCCACAGTTGTTTACCGCTCGATCAAACCGATGCCAGCACCGACTGACCGCTCAACGCCAGGTCCAGCAACTCACGGTTGGCCACCGCGTACATGGCGTAGTCCGTGCCGACCGCGGCACGGATTTCCACCATCATTGCGCGCCAGCGATCGGCCATGTCCTGGTGCTGCTCAAGCCACAGGGCCACGCGGGCTTCCATGTCTTGTGGCGCTTCGGCCATTTGCAGTACGGAAATGGTGATCGCCCGTTGCTGCCAGTCCACGTCGTCGCGGAAGGCTTCGCGGGCCTGGGCCTGCCAGTTGTTGGCGACCGGCAGATCGCTGATCTGCTGCAGGTACCATGGCAAGTCCAGGGCGCTGCCGACGGCGAAGTAGGCCTTGGCCACTTCGGCGGCGTCATGCCCGGTCACGTCGGCGGCTTCGATGATCGGCAGCAAGGTGTACAGGTGCGTCGTGCCTGCAACCATGCGTGCCAACAACTCCGGTACGCCGGCTTCGGTGTAGGCCTGGTAACGGGTCTGCCAGCCTTCACGGGTCGGGCCTTCGAGCAGTTCGTCGAGTTTGAGACCCAGTGCGGCCAGGTGCGGACCGAAGTGCGCGGTGTCACGCCCGGCATCCTGCTCGTTGCGACGGCTGCGCAGGAACCAGCGCGTGGCACGACGGCCCAGGCGCATCAGCTCGTCCATCAGCTCCAGTTGCACGTCGGCGGAGACCTGGTGGTCCAGGGCTTCGATCTGACGGAACCAGTGCGGGAGATGGAAAATGTCGCGCACGATCACATAGGCGCCCGCCACGTTGGCCGGGCTCATGCCGGTCGACTCTTTGAGCCGCTGCACGAAGGTGATGCCCATGTGGTTGACCAGGTCGTTGGCGATCTGGGTGCTGACGATCTCGCGCTTCAGACGGTGGCGACGCATCGCCTCGCCGAACTTGGCCACCAGGCTCGGTGGGAACGCGGTCTCCATGTCACGGGTCAGGTACTCGTCATCCGGCACCTGCGACTTGAGCAGGGCTTCCTTGAGGTCGATCTTGCTGTACGAGATCAGCACCGACAGCTCCGGACGGGTCAGGCCCTTGCCGGTGGCGGCGCGTTCGGTGAGCTGCTCCTCGGTCGGCAGGTACTCGATGGCGCGGTCCAGCTTGCCACGGCTTTCCAGGTCGCTCATCAGGCGCTTGTACTCGGCGGCACGCTCGTAGGCACGGCGTGCGGCCAGGGACAGGGCCTGGGTCTGCTTGTAATTGTTGCCCAACACCAGGCTGCCGACTTCGTCGGTCATGCTCGCCAGCAACTGGTTGCGTTGCTTGTCGGTCATGTCGCCGGCCTGCACCACTTCGTTGAGCAGGATCTTGATGTTCACTTCGTGGTCGGAGCAGTCCACGCCGCCGGCGTTGTCGATGAAGTCGGTGTTCGAACCGCCGCCATTGAGGCCGAATTCCACACGCCCCAGTTGGGTCATGCCGAGGTTACCGCCCTCGCCCACCACCTTGCAGCGCAGCTCGTTGCCGTTGACGCGCAACGCGTCGTTGGCCTTGTCGCCCACATCGGCATGGCTTTCGGTGCTGGCCTTGACGTAAGTGCCGATACCGCCGTTCCACAACAGGTCCACCGGCGCCTTGAGCAAGGCGTTCAGCAGTTCGGTCGGGGTCAGTTTGTCGGCCTGGATGTCGAAGCGTTCTTTCATCTGCGCCGAGATGGCAATGCTCTTCGCGCTGCGCGAGAAGATACCGCCGCCTTCGGACATGATGCTGGTGTCGTAGTCGCTCCACGCCGAACGCGGCAGCTCGAACATGCGCTGACGCTCGACGAAGCTGGTCGCCGGGTTCGGGTTCGGGTCGATGAAGATATGCAGGTGGTTGAAGGCCGCGACCAGTTGCAGCTTGTCGGACATCAACAGGCCGTTACCGAACACGTCGCCGGCCATGTCGCCGACGCCGACCACGGTGATGCTGTCTTCCTGCACGTTGATGCCGCGCTCACGGAAGTGACGCTGCACACCGACCCACGCGCCCTTGGCGGTGATGCCCATTTTCTTGTGGTCGTAACCGGCCGAACCGCCGGAGGCGAATGCATCGCCGAGCCAGAAGCCGTAGTCGATGGCAATGCCGTTGGCGATGTCGGAGAAGGTCGCAGTGCCCTTGTCCGCCGCGACCACCAGGTACGGGTCATCGCCGTCATGCCGCACGACATTGACCGGCGGCACCAGGGCGCCGTCCTTGAGGTTGTCGGTGATGTCCAACAGGCCGGAAATGAAGATGCGGTAGCAGGCGATGCCCTCGGCCGCGATCTCGTCGCGGCTGCCGCCCAGTGGCAAACGGCGCGGCAGGAAGCCGCCCTTGGCGCCCACCGGCACGATCACCGAGTTCTTCACTTGCTGGGCTTTTACCAGGCCGAGCACTTCAGTGCGGAAGTCTTCTTCACGGTCGGACCAGCGCAGGCCGCCGCGCGCGACATTACCGAAGCGCAGGTGGACACCCTCGACCCGTGGCGAGTAGACGAAGATTTCAAACTTCGGCACCGGCTTGGGCAGCTCGGGAATGGCCCGCGGGTCGAACTTGAAGCTGAAGTACGCCTTGTTCTGGCCGTTGGCGTCGGTCTGGTAGAAGTTGGTGCGCAGGGTGGCCTTGATCAGGTCGAGGTAGCGACGCAGGATGCGGTCTTCGTTGAGCACCTGAACCTCGTCCAGGGCGCTGAGGATCGCTTGTTCCAGGCGTTGCTGCTTGTCTTCCAGGTCGTCGGCGGTGAGCTTGCGCGCCAGGTAGAAGCGCGTCTTGAACAACCGGGTCAACTCGCGGGCGATGTCGGTGTGGTTGTTCAGGGTGCTGGCGATGTAACCCAGGTCGAAGCCCAGGCGGATCTGTTTCATGTAACGCGCGTAGGCACGCAGCAGCGCCACGTCGCGCCACGGCAGGCCAGCGGTGAGTACCAGGCGGTTGAACGCATCGTTCTCGGCATCGCCGTGGACGATATGCACGAACGCGTCCTGCAGGGTGTCGTTGAGCTGCTGGATATCCAGGTTCACGCCTTCGGCGGCAATGAACGCGAAATCATGGATCCAGAACTCACGGCCATTGGCATGACGCAGGCGGTACGGGAATTCACCCAGCACGCGCAGGCCGAGGTTTTCCAGGATCGGCAATACGTCGGACAGCGCCAGCGGGGTGTCGGCATGGTAGAGCTTGCAATGCAGCTCACGCTGGCCGGACACCTGGCCCAGCGGCTGATAGAAGCTCATCACCAACGGGTTGGCTTCGGTGAGGCTGAGCAAGTGCTGCATGTCGACCACCGCCGAATGCGCAGCAAAACGCTCGCGGTAGCCGGCCGGGAAACCTTTCGGGAAGTCCGCCAGCACGTTGGTGCCGTGGGCCTCGCCGAAGCTTTCGACCACCAGGCTGGAATAGTCGTCCTGCCAGCTGCGGCAGGCCTGCACCACTTCTTTTTCCAGTTGCAGTGGGTCGATGTCCAGGCGGTTCTTCGGGTCGACCCGCAGAATCAGTTGCACACGGGCCAGCACGGACTCGGAGAAGAACGTCCAGAATTCGCAGTCCGAGGCTTTCAGGCGATCCATCAGCACTTGCTGGATCTTCTGGCGCACTTCGGTGGAATAGATGTCGCGCGGCACGTAGGCCAGGCAGTAGCAGAAACGCCCGTAGGGGTCTTTGCGCAGGAACACGCGGATCTTGTTGCGTTCCTGGATCTGCACGATCGACATCACGGTGCTGAACAGCTCGTCGACCGGGGTCTGGAACAGGTCGTCACGCGGCAGTACTTCGACCACCTGCGCCAGTTCCTTGCCCAGGTGCGCCTTGGCCTGGAAGCCCGAGCGGCGTTCGATTTCCGCGACCTTGCGGCGGATATAAGGAATCACCCGCACGCTTTCGCCGTACACCGACGAGGTGTACAGGCCCATGAAGCGGCATTCCTTGATGACCTTGCCGTCGGCGTCGATCTCGCGGATCGACACGTAGTCCGGATAAGCCGGACGATGCACGCGGCTCGGGTGGGCGGCCTTGGCGAACGACAACACGGTCGGCTCGCGCAGGTAGGACACGGCGTAGTCTTCGATGCGCAGGTCGTCGGCGGTAAGGCCGGCGCGCAGCAGCTTGGTCAGACCGAGGAAGGAGCTGGCGTCATATTCGATATGACCACCGTCCGCCTCGTCACGTACCACGAACTCTTCATAGCCGAGGAAGGTGAAGTGGTTGCCCACCAGCCATTCCAGGAAGTTCTTGATCTCGGCTTGTTCTTCGCCGTCGATGCTGAACCGGCTGGCGTCGATACCGACCAGCAGTTCCTGGACCTTGGCTTTCATCGGCTCGAAATCGGCCACGGCCACGCGCACTTCGCCCAGTACCTGCTCCAGCTCTTTGCTCAGCACGTTCAGTTCGGCGGCGTTGGCGCAGCGGTCGATTTCCAGGTACATCAGCGATTCTTGCTGGATGCCTTCGCCCTGGGTGCCCTTGGCCAGAATTTCCAGCAATTCGCCCTTGCTGCCACGGCGCGTGCTGAGCACGGTGGTTTGCAGGGTGTGGATGCTGTAGCCGCGGCGGTTCAGCTCGGTACGCACCGAGTCCACCAGAAATGGCAGGTCATGGTGCAGCACTTCGACCGCGGTGTGGGTCGACTGCCAGCCATGACGTTCGTAATCGGGGTTGTAGACCCGCACCTGGGGTTCGGTGTGGTCGAAGCGCTCAAGCAGGCGCCAGGCAGACAGGGTGCAACCGGCCAGGTCGGAAAGGCGACGTTGGGTCAGTTCGTCCAGGGAAATGATGCCGAAAAATTGTTCAGCGAACAGCGCCACTTGTGGCAGTGCCTGTTCACTGATGTGCTGCGCCAGTGCCGCTTGCAGTTGATGCTGGAAGTCGGCCTTGCTGGCTGCGGTGAAGAACGCCATCTGTGGTACTCCGCTTGGGCTTGTTATTGATGGAAGCGTCGCGTGTTATCCCCTTGCGGGGAGACCGTCAGCCCTGTTCGCAGGTAACGATACAAGCACCATAAACGAATCAGGGTGACAGGTGGGTGAAGCTGGACAAGACGATCAGGTCACATACAACTTCCATTGGACGTACACCTTGCCAGGCGACGGTGTGACGGGCAGGTCAGGCTCCCAGCAGTGAGCACATCCGTTGCGCAGCTTAACGAGTGTAGGAAGACAGCTGCTTGCGGCGCTGCGACATATTCGGTCATCGGCTGGCAATGAAGGGTTGCACAAAGGGCAACCACACACACCGAACGACAAAAAAGCCGGTCACCGGCGCTGATTTCAAGCCAATGATAGCTAACACACGCGAAGCCCGTCGGCACATACCTACGGCACATCAAGCAAGGGACCTCAAACATCAGGGAACTTTTCCTGCGCCAACCGCCAATCAAAAAAAAACACAGGGAGCGTGGTTAACCGACTGTCATCTATGCAGGCCTGTCATGATTACGCCAACAGCCCCCTCGCCCATCATTTCGCAACCCACCTCGTCACCGGATAACATCAATCCGCCGATTTCGTTCGCCGACAGCGGCGTATATTCTGCGCAATGGGATAAATATAACCAGGCGGCCCCCAGGCCACAGCCGATCAGTGACGAAGAGCGGTTCGAAACGTGGAAACTGCAAAACGCTGGCAAATCATCTCAATGGAAACTCGATAATCTCCCGGATTACGCGCCCCCTTCATACGCCAAAGAAATAAGAGCATTTCACGGGCACCCTGATGGAACCCCCTCCTCCGACTACCGAGGTTCCTTCGTTCGAAACCCGGCGCTCGAAAACCACATAATGGAAACTGCGCCCCCGGTTATGGGCCCGAGCCACCTTGTGGCAGCGCACGTCAAGTTTCAGATAAAACAACAATTTGGATTAGACGTTGATCCAGATAAAACCTACTTGACGACCATCGCTTACGACCACACTTCGCACAAGCGCCCCCACAAGGGATATATCGTAAGAAAAATTTCGCTCACCGATGCAGCCATGCGAAACATCCAGGGAGAAGAACTACCGTCAGGCGTGCCGCCGTTTAGATATTCAACCTATAAACAAGGCAAACCCAGCTTCGATATACATGAAGACTCAAGGCACTCCAAAGACCAGCCCAGTATCACCGGCGTCTTCAACGCGCCTGACAGAGGAAGGATTTCAACGCATTACACCGGCATTTATACCGAGCCCTCCAGTTCGTCGCCCAATTCGTACAGCGCTGAAAACCAGGTTTCCCTCTCACCTGACGATTTTATGAAAATGACATGGGACCACGCCTATAAAAAGCCTTACGACACGTACATTGATCAATATTGGGACACAAACCGGAAAGAGTATCCGACACGTATAAAGTTTAATTTCATACACGCCGCCAATGAGCAATATCACAATCACTCCCTGAGCAAGGAAGACCTACTACTCGCTGAGCGGGCGGCCGGAACGCCACACGGCAAATCATTCGCACAACTCACACCAGATGACCTAAACAAGCCCTACCAGCCAGACCCCGGCCTGGAAACGAAATTCCTGAGTTACAGCGGCGCCCAGTCCTCAGACATATTTTATGTTCGAGACAAGAAAACCCAGAGAACACTTCTCTTCATGCCGGGAAACGCCCCTCAAATCATTTCGTCCGACTCCCCCGAAGCAATGAATAAGTGGCTCGGCGCACACACTGCCGACCCCAACAATGAAAACTCATTTATGAGCCATTTTCTGATGGAGGACGCACCCAGCACCCTGTTTTATGGCGGTATTCAAAAGCGCTTGCGGATCCACCAGGCCCTGGCAAAAGAACAAGGCGCCGATGCCTACTACGAACGGCTCCACGCTTGGGAAGAGGGCGCTATGTTCGACGGAAAGAGAGTGGCCGACCCCTTCACGGAAACTCAGAAACGCACCGAGTCTGCCACTCGCACGGATGCGTACTACCAATTCGTGCTCAATACAGACCATACAAAAAACACCGTCATCCGAGCGTTGGGGTATCTGAGCCTGGGTACCACGGTACTCGCGCCACTCGGGATCGCATTTCCTCCCGTAGGTTATTTACTGACCGCCTTCTCACTAGGTGCGGGACTGGGGCGGGTGGGTATCGGAATAGATGACACTGCCAACAACAGGCCTGGCGGACCTGAGCGCATACTCGACGGTGCCTGGCGTTCCGTGACGCCCATCGCGTCTAGTGCGCTTGGCAACGCAGCGGCCCCCTTCGGCACCGCGATTAAAAACGTTGTGTTCAAACCATGACGCACGGATGAAATTCACACCGACATAAATATGGCAGCAGTGGCAAAATCCCCCTTTTGCGGCCAATAAACTCATAGGACTGCCATGCAATTGATCACTACCGACCTGATCGCCAACCCATGTGACGAAGAAGAAGACAACATGGCCATGCTCTGCTGCCATAGCGCTAAGGGCGAGATGTTCATACTGGCCCGTTACCCGGATGAAGACGAAGTGGAGCTGACCTGGGACGACGAACCATCGACCCTCGCGGGCCTGAAGGTCACGCTGAGTGACAGCACGTTGCTGATTGAGCTGGCGGCAGGCGATGCCGATGCGCTGGGCGGCAAGGATCACCTGGAGATTCTGCACAGCACCGCCCCTGAGGATTTGGCTGAAGTTGAAGAAACCCTGCAGAACATTCTCAGGGGCACAGGCACTTATATCCGTGCCTGAGGCTACTGCCACACAAAATTCCTACACGTTTTGCGAAAAATACCCCGCGCGCCGTTAGTCGCCGCCCCCCCCGATGCATTAAAGTAAGCCCCCCAGGCCCGGCGTTTTTTCTCGACGCTCGGGCTCATCTCTCCAGGAACCGTCATCGATGGAACATCGTGAAGCGCTGCTTGCGCTGCGAACCTTTCTTTCTACGCAGATTCTCGGCCAGGAAAAACTCATCGAGCGCCTGCTGATTGCCTTGCTTGCCGACGGCCATATGCTGGTGGAAGGCGCGCCGGGCCTGGCCAAGACCAAGGCCATCAAGGAGTTGGCCGAAGGCATCGAAGCGCAGTTCCATCGTATCCAGTTCACCCCCGACCTGTTGCCCGCCGACATCACCGGCACTGAAATCTATCGCCCCGAAACCGGCAGCTTCGTGTTCCAGCAGGGGCCGATCTTCCACAACCTGGTGCTGGCGGACGAAATCAACCGCGCCCCGGCCAAGGTGCAGTCGGCCTTGCTCGAAGCCATGGCCGAGCGCCAGGTCAGTGTGGGCCGCAGTACTTACGAGCTGTCGCCGCTGTTTCTGGTGATGGCCACGCAAAACCCCATCGAGCAGGAAGGCACCTACCCGCTGCCCGAAGCCCAGCTCGACCGTTTCCTGATGCACGTCAAGATCGGTTTCCCGGACGCGGCCGTGGAGCGGCGCATCCTGCAGCAGGCCCGTGGCGAGGCGCTCAACGGTGAAACCAAGCCCGAACGCCGCGTCAGCCAGCAGGCGATCTTTGCCGCGCGCAAGGAAATTCTCGGCCTGTACATGGCCGATGCGGTGGAGGAATACCTGGTGCAACTGGTCATGGCCACACGCACCCCGGCCAAATTCGACCCGGAAATGGCCGAGTGGATCGCCTATGGTGCCAGCCCCCGCGGCTCCATCGCCCTCGACCGCTGCGCCCGTGCCCACGCCTGGCTGGCCGGGCGAGACTTTGTCAGCCCGGAAGACATCCAGGCGGTGCTGTTCGACGTGCTGCGCCATCGCATCATTCTGTCGTTCGAAGCCGAAGCCGCCGGGATCGACCAGGACCGCGTGGTACAACGCATTCTCGACGTCGTAGCCGTCGCTTGAAATCGATGAACGCCAGCGATGGAGTGCGCGTCACGCTCAGCGAATTGATTGAGATGCGCCACCGCGTGCGCGAAGTGCAGCTGTTTTCCACGCCAAGCCAGCGCAGCCCGCTGATCGGCCTGCACCACTCCAAGCTGCGCGGGCGCGGGGTCGACTTCGACCAGGTGCGCGTCTACCAGGCCGGCGACGATGTACGCACCATCGACTGGCGCGTGACCGCGCGCACCCAGGAACCGCACACCAAGCTGTTCCACGAAGAGCGCGAACGCCCGATTTTCATCATGGTGGAGCAAAGCTGCCGCTTGTTTTTCGGTTCGGGGCAGATGTTCAAGTCGGTGCTCGCGGCCCAGGCGGCCAGCCTGATCGGCTGGGCGGCGCTGGGGCATAACGACCGCGTCGGCGGGCTGGTCTTCGGCGACAACGAGCACTACGAAATCAAACCGCGGCGCAGCAAACAGAGCCTGCTGCAACTGCTCAACCGCCTGGTGCGGGTCAACCAGAGCCTGAGCACCGAAAGCGGCCCCGAAACCGACGCCCTGGGCCTGGCCCTGCGCCGTGGCCGTGAAGTGCTGCGCCCCGGCAGCCTGGTGATCGTGATCTGCGACGAGCGCGCACTGACCGAAGGCGCCGAACAACAGCTGAGCCTGTTGTCACGCCATTGCGACCTGCTGCTGTTGCCGATCTCCGACCCGCTCGACCACGCCCTGCCCGCCGCTGGGCTGCTGCGCTTTGCCGAACGCGGTGCGCAACTGGAACTGGACACGCTGAACTTCGATTTGCGCCAGGCCTACAAGGCCCAGGCCGAAGCGCGCAGCGCCCGCTGGGAACTGCTCGCGCAGAAACTGCGGGTATTGCTGATGCCCTTGAGCACCCAGAGCGAAATGGTCGAGCAACTGCGCGAATACCTCAACCCGCAACGCCCGGCTAAAAAGCAATGAGCAGCCTCGACCAACTCCAACCGCTGATCGCCCCACCGGCGATCGGCTTCTGGCCGCCTGCGCCAGGCTGGTGGCTGTTGCTGCTGGTGATCCCGCTGCTGGGCTGGGGCGTGTGGTGGCTGCGCCGCTTCCTGCCCACGCGGCGTCCCGTGTCCCGCGCCGAACAACCGCTCGACCCGCTGCGCATCGCCGCCCTGGCCGAACTGGCGCTGATGCCCAAACCCTACGACGGCGCGCCCGCCGGGGCCTGGCTGCAGCAACTCAACGGCCTGCTCAAGCGCCTGTGCCGCAACGACTACCCCTACAGCCAGAGCCACACCCTCAACGGCCGCAAATGGCTGGCGTTTCTCGATAACCGCTGCCCCGCCGCCGGCCTCACACGCTGGATGGTGCTGGTGGAAGGCGCCTATAAGCCCGAATGCAAACTCGACGACAAAGCCATCGCCGGCCTGACCCAGGCCGTCGACACCTGGATTCGCAAACATGTTTGAGTTCGCCTGGCCGTGGATCTTCGCCCTGCTGCCGCTGCCCTGGTTGATGCGCCTGGTGCTGCCGGCGGCCGACAGCGGCGAGCCCGCGCTGAAAGTCAGCTACCTCAGCGACCTCGAAGGCCTGGCGGGCCGCCGGGCACGCTCGAACCTGCCCGGCTGGCGGCAACAGGCGCCTTTCGTCGTGCTGTGGCTGCTGCTCTTGACCGCCGCCGCCCGCCCGGAATGGCTCGGCGAACCGCTACCGATTGCCGCCAGCGGCCGCGATTTGCTGGTGGCGGTGGACGTGTCCGGCTCCATGGATTTTCCCGATATGCAGTGGGAGGACGATGACGTCAGCCGCCTGACCTTGGTCAAACACCTGCTCGGCGACTTCCTTGAAGGGCGCGAAGGCGATCGCGTCGGCCTGATCCTGTTCGGCAGCCAAGCCTACCTGCAAGCGCCGCTGACCTTCGACCGCCACACGGTACGCACCTGGCTGGATGAAGCGCGCATCGGCATCGCTGGCAAGAACACCGCCATCGGTGACGCCATCGGCCTGGCCTTGAAACGCCTGCGCCAGCGCCCGGCGCAAAGCCGCGTGCTGATCCTGGTGACTGACGGCGCCAACAACGGCGGCCGGATCGACCCACTGACCGCCGCGCGCCTGGCCGCTGAAGAAGGCGTGAAGATCTACCCGATCGGTATCGGCGCCGATCCGGAACAAACCGGTTCCCTTGGCGTGCTGGGCGTCAACCCGAGCCTGGACCTCGACGAACCGGCGCTCAAGGCCATTGCCGAGGCCACCGGCGGCCGCTACTTCCGTGCCCGCGATGGCGCAGAGTTGCAAGCGGTCAAGGAAACCCTCGACCAACTCGAACCGGTCGAACAGCAACCGACCCAGGCGCGCCCGGCCCAGGCGCTGTACAGCGGCCCCCTGGCATTGGCGCTGATCCTCAGCCTGTTGCTGGTGGTGCAGGAGCGCTGGCCGAACAACGCGCTGCAACGGCTGTTCAACAAACTGTCGACCAAGGGGCATTTTCTGCAACAGCACCCAGAATGGCGCCAGCGCCTCAAACGCCTGCGTTTGCGGAGGCGTCGATGATCGACCTGTGGCCGCACTGGTTCCGTCCCTGGTGGCTGTTGCTGCTGCCGCTGCTCGGCTGGTTGCTGTGGCAGCTGTGGCACCGGCAAAAGCGCGCCGGGCGCTGGCAGATGATCCTGCCGCCGGCGTTCCATGCCGTGCTGCTCAGCGGTGGCAATGGCCGTGAAAGCAAATCGCCGTGGGTGCTCCTCGGTATTGCCTGGCTGCTGGCAGTACTGGCCTTGCTCGGCCCCAGTTGGCAACGGGTGGAACAGACCAGCCAGAAGCCTTCCGACCCCTTGGTGGTGCTGCTCGAACTGACCCCGGAAATGCTCGCCACCGACAGCCCGCCCAGCCGCCTGGAGCAGGCACGGCGCAAGCTGTATGACTTACTGCAGGCGCGCAGCGACGCACAAACCGCCATCGTCGTGTATGCCGGCAGCGCCCACACCCTGGTGCCGCTGTCGGACGACCTGGCCACCAGCCGCAACCTGCTCGAAGCGCTACGCCCCTCGTTGATGCCCGAGCCCGGGCACCGCGCCGACCTGGCCGTGGAGAAAGCCCTCGGCCTGCTCAAGCAAGGCGGCCTCGGCCAGGGGCGTCTGCTGCTGATCGGTTCATCGCTGTCCAAGCAGGAACGCCAGGGCATCCGCTTGCTGCTGCAAGGCGGCCAGGCGCCAAGCCTGTCGATCCTCGGCATCGGTAGCCGCGAAGGCACGCCGGTGACCCTGGAGAGCGGCGAATTCCTCAAGGACGACCAAGGCGCCATCCTCGTGCCGCGCCTCGACAGCCCGACGCTCAAAGCCTTCGCCAGCGAAATGGGCGGCCGCTACCGTGCCGCGCGCCTGGACGACAAGGACCTGCGCCAACTGGGCATGCTCGACGCGCCGCAAGCCCTGCGCAACGACGGCCAACTGCTGCACCTCGACACCTGGGCCGACCAGGGTTACTGGCTGCTGCTGCCGTTGTTGCTGCTGGCCGCGTGCGCCGGGCGGCGTGGCTGGTTGTTCTGCTTGCCGTTGCTGCTGCTTGGCGCACCGCAGCCCAGTTATGCCTTCGAACTCCAGGACCTGTGGCTGCGCCCCGACCAGCAAGGCCAGTACCTGCTGAAGAAAAAACGCCCCGCAGAAGCCGCCGAACGCTTCCAAGACCCGCAATGGCAAGGCGTGGCGCTGTACGAAGCGGGTAACTACGCCGAAGCCATCAAGCGTTTTGCCGAGGGCAGTGACGCCTACTCTCACTACAATCGCGGCAATGCACTGGCCAGGTCCGGTGAGCTGGAAGCAGCCATCGATGCCTACGAACAGGCGCTGGAAGCCCAGCCCGATCTGCTGCCGGCCCTGAAAAACAAGGCCCTGGTGGAAAGCCTGATACAACAACAGGCGCAGCCCGAGCCGGCCCCGCCCGCAAAAAACGAAGATGACGAAACCACCCAACCCGGCCAAACTGCGCAACCGGGCGCCAGCGCGCAAAGTGCCACGGGTGGCGAGCAATCGCCGCAAAACCAGGGTGAAGCCGGCACCGCCGATACCCAGGCCGGCGCCACGCCACAAGCGGGCGGCAATGACGTGCCGGGCAGCGAGCTGGAGGACGAGCAAACCACCACCCCGCCGTTGCGCCCCAGCGGCGCCAGCCTGGACGGCGAACATCGCCAGGCCCTGGAACAATGGCTGCAGGAGATCCCGGACAACCCCGGCGAACTGCTGCGGCGCAAATTCTGGTACGAACAGCAACAGCATCAGGACAAGACTCGATGAGCCGCCGCACCACCCTTCTGCTTCTGCTCGCGTTGTCGGCAAGCCACGCCCAGGCGGCGAACCTGGTCGCCAGCGTCGACCGCAGCCGCCTCAATTCCGGGGAAACGGTGGAGCTGACGGTGGAATCCGGCGACGTCACGCAGTTCGGCAAACCCGACCTGTCGCCGCTGGAGGCGCAGTTCGAAGTCAGCGGCACGCGCCAGATCAACCAACTCACCACCCTCGGCGGCGATAACCACGCCACGACGCGCTGGATCATTACCCTGCTGCCCAAGCAAAACGGCACCGTGGTGATCCCGCCGCTGCAAGTGGGCGAATACACGACCCAGCCGATCAGCCTGCAAGTGCTGGAAACCACCAGCCAGGACACCAACGCCGAACTCGCGCCGGTGTTCGTCGAATCCAACCTCGACCAGAACACCGTGTACGTGCAGGCCCAGGCCCTGTTGACGGTACGCGTGTATCACTCGGTGTCGCTGTACGACGACAGCAGCCTCACACCGCTGCAGATTCCCGATGCGCGCATCGAGCAACTGGGCGAGTCACGCACCTACGAGAAGGTCATCAACAGCATTCGCCACGGCGTGATCGAAACCCGCTACGCGATCTACCCGCAGCACAGCGGCAGCCTGACGATTGCCGCCCAGACCTTCAGCGCGACCCTGGTGGAGTCGCGCCCGCCGCAGGAGAACACGCTGCAGGGCACCAAGCCGGGCAAGCTGATCCACGTCAGCTCCGCGCCCCTCGAGCTGACGGTCAAACCCAAGCCCGAGCTGTACCCCGCCGAGGCGCCGTGGCTGCCGGCACGCAGCCTGACCCTGAGCGAAAACTGGAACCCCGAGCCGGACCACGTGCAGGTCGGCGATTCCCTGACCCGCAGCCTGACGGTCAAGGCCGAGGGACTCTCCAGCGCACAACTGCCGGCACTGCCGAGCACCGAGATCAATGGCCTGCGCCGCTATCCGGACCAGCCGGTAGTCGGCAACCAGAACAACGACCGTGGCCTGATCGGCAGCCGAGAAGACCGCGAAGCCCTGGTGCCCACCCGCGCCGGCGCGCTGGACTTGCCGGCGGTGGAAGTGGTGTGGTGGAACACCCATGAGGACCACCTCGAACGCACCCGCCTGCCCGCCCGCACGCTGCAAGTAGCGAATAACCCGAGCCTGGTGGTGGACACGCCCGCGACACCGACCGTGATCACCGCCCCCGACGATAGCCGCCTGTGGCTGTGGCAACTGAGCACCCTGCTCCTTGCCTGCACCACGTTGCTAGGTTTCGGCCTGTGGTGGCGCGCACGCCGCCAACCGGCGGTGCAACGCGCGGCACAAACCGGCCCGAGCCCGCGCACCCTGCTCGACGACCTCAAGCGCGCGACCCAGGCCAACGACCCCCAGGCCACGCGCCAGGCCCTCGACGCCTGGGCCCGGCAACAACCGGAAACCCTGGCCGACATGGCGGCGCGCTTCGTGCCGCTGTCCGACGCGCTGGATGGGTTGAACGGCGCGCTGTACAGCGAAAGCGGCCATTATTGGCTGGGTGAAGAACTGTGGCGTGCGGTAAAAGCCATTCCAATGGCCGAACGCGAGCAAGACCCGACGACCGACACCACCAGCTTGCCGCCGTTGTATCCCAAATAGCCCCCCTGATACGTCACGAATCGAGAGTCGGGACGGGGGGTGGGCCAGTCAACACCGAGCAAGCGGACCCACCACCACCACCACCACCACCACCACCACCACCACCACCCCGATAGCGGTGTATCAGTCAATTATGATGTCGACTGACACGCCGCCATCGGGGGCAAGCCCCCTCCCACACTGGACCTGCGTCGTCTGATCTACATAGCCCGAACCCTGTCCTTCCGCGCCCTGGATTGCCTGCCCGCCAAGACATAACGCGTCCCCCTCCCACACTGGATCTGCGTCGTCTGGTCGACATAGCCCGAACCTGTCCGACCGCGCCCTGGATTGCCTGCCCACCAAGACATAACGCACACCGCATACCCCTGTGGGAGGGGGCTTGCCCCCGATAGCGATGGGCCAGACAACACTGCTCAAGCGGACCACCACCATCGCAGGCAAACCACCTCCCACACTGGATCTGCGTCGTCTGGAGCAGCGTGTGCGCAATACAGGTAAACTCCCCCCCTTCTCATCTTCTCCACGGAGCTCGCCTTGCGTCTGTTTCACACCTCCGACTGGCACCTTGGGCAAAACCTGCATGGCCAGGAGCGCGACTTCGAACACGCCTGTTTCCTCGAGTGGCTGCTGCGTCAGCTCGGCGCGCACGCGCCGGACGTGCTGTTGATCGCCGGCGATATCTTCGACACGGTCAACCCGCCGCTCAAGGCCCAGGAGCGGCTGTACGATTTCATCATCAGCGCCCACGAACAAACCCCCAACCTCACGATTGTGATGATCGCCGGCAACCACGACTCCGGCTCGCGCATCGAACTGCCCGCGCCGTTGATGCGCCGTTTGCGCACCCATGCCCTGGGCCGGGTGTTGTGGCTCGATGACAGGCAACTGGATACCGAGCGCTTGCTGATCCCGCTGCCCGGCGCCGACGGCAAGATCGCCGCCTGGTGCCTGGCGCTGCCGTTCCTGCGCCCGGCGGAAGTCACCGGGGCGCAACTGGGCGACGATTACCTGCGCGGTATCGGCCAGGTGCATGAGTGGCTGATTGCCGCAGCCAACGCCAAACGCGAGCCCGGCCAGGCGCTGGTTGCCATCAGCCATGCACATATGGCCGGCGGTTCGGTGTCGGAAGACTCCGAGCGCAGCCTGATCATCGGCAACGCCGAAGCGCTGCCCGCCAGCCTGTTCGACGCCAGCGTCAGCTATGTCGCCCTCGGCCATCTGCACAAGCCGCAGCGGGTCAACGGCGAAGAACGCATTCGCTACAGCGGTTCGCCGATTCCGTTGTCGTTTTCCGAAATCGGCTACCAACACCAGATTCTCGACGTGACGTTCGACGGCGCAACCCTGCTCAGCGTCGAACCGCGCCTGATCCCGCGCGCGGTCAACCTGCAACGCCTGGAAGCCGCGCCACTGGCCGATATCCTCAAGCAGCTCGGCGACTTGCCGGACATCGACCTGCTCGCCGAAACCCAACGCCAGCCGTGGCTGGAAGTGCGCGTGCGCCTCGACGAGCCGCAACCCGACCTGCGCCAGCAAATTGAAACCGCCCTGCAAGGCAAGGCCGTGCGCCTGGTGCGTATCGCTGCCGAGTACGCCGGCAAACGCGGCAGCGACGACACCGACAACCAGCGCTTGATCGAACTCGACCAGCTCACCCCCCAGGAGCTGTTCAGCCGCGCCTGGCAGGACAACTACGGCAGTGAAGTGGATGAACAGACCTTGAAGGACTTCGCGGTGCTGCTCCAGGAAGTGCAACAGGACGGCGAACAGCCATGAAGATCCTCGCCATCCGCCTGAAAAACCTCGCCTCCCTGGCCGGCCCGTTTGAGATCGACTTTACCGCCGAGCCCCTGGCCAGCGCCGGGTTGTTCGCGATTACCGGGCCGACCGGCGCCGGCAAAAGTACTCTGCTCGACGCGCTGTGCCTGGCGCTGTTCGGTGCCGTGCCACGCCTGGGCGATACCGGCCAGGCCAAGATGCCCGACGCCGACAGCGATATTTCCATCGGCGACCCGCGCACGTTGCTGCGACGCGGCACCGGCGGCGGGTATGCCGAGGTCGACTTTGTCGGCGTCAACGGCCGCCGCTACCGTGCGCGCTGGGAAGCCAACCGCGCCCGCGACAAAGCCAGCGGCAAGTTGCAGAACAGCCGGCAAAGCCTGATCGACCTGGACAGCGACCAGTTGCTGGCGAGCCAGAAAACCGAATACAAGACCCAGCTGGAGTTGGCCCTGGGCCTGAACTTCGAACAGTTCACCCGCGCGGTGCTGCTGGCGCAGAGCGAGTTCAGCGCCTTCCTCAAGGCCAACGACAACGAGCGCAGCGAACTGCTGGAAAAGCTCACCGACACCGCGCTCTACACCCAACTCGGCCGTCGCGCCTTCGACAAGGCCAAGGACGCCAAGGACGCCCACAAACAACTGCAGGACCAGGCCACCGGCGTGGAACCCCTGGCCGAGCAAGCCCGCGCCGAGCTGGACCAACAATTGGCCCACGCGCAGCAACAGTTCAAAACCGAGCAAGCCCAGCTCAAGCAGCTGGAGCTGCAGCACACCTGGCTCAAGGAACTGCGCGAATGGCAGGAGCGCAAGCTCAGTGCCGTCGAACAGTTGCAGCAAGCCCAGCAACACTGGGACAGCCAAGGCCCGCAGCGCGAGGACTTGAGCCGCCTGGAACAGTTGGCGCCGCAGCGCCATCACTTCGCGCGCCAGGCTGAGCTCGACACCTTGCTCACGCCGCTGGCCGCGCACATTCAAGCGCAGATCGAGCAGCAAACCGATCTGCATGGCCGCCAGGAGCAAGCCCTACAACAGCAGGCATCGGCCCAAACAGCGCTGGCCGCGGCCCTGCAAGCTCAGGCCGACGCCGGGCCTTTGCTGCGCCAGGCCTTCGAGGAACAAAACACCCTCGCCCACCTGAACAAGGAACTGGCCAAGCGCAACGAGGACCAGCAACAGCACGAAACGGCCTGCGCCGAAGGTCAGGCCTTGCTCAAGGGCTTGCAGGAAAAGCACACCCACGTCGCCGAGCGCCTGCAACGCCTGGCCGCCGGCCTGGAACGCAGCGCCGCCCTCGCGCCGTTGAGCGAGGCCTGGAACGCCTACCGCGACCGCCTGCAACAACTGATGCTGATCGGCAATCGCCTGAACAAAGGTCAGGCCGAACTGCCGCAGCTTGAACAGCGCGCCACCGCCGCCGCCGAGAAGTTCGCCCAACAACGCGATGCCCTCGACCTGCTGTACCAGGAGGCCGGCGCCGAACCTCACGCCGTCGCCGAGCAGATCCAGTTACTCGCCAGCCTGCTGCAAGACAATCGCAAGCAGCAACGCGCCTTCGAAGACCTGACCCGGCTGTGGGACAACCAGCAACAGCTGGACCAGCAAGCCAGCGTGTTGACGCAAAAACTCGCGGACGCGCAACAACAACGCGATCAGTTGAACCAGACCGGCCTGCACACCAAAGCCGAACTCACGCGCGCCGAACAGACCCTGACGGTGACCAAGCAACTGCTGGAGCGCCAGCGCCTGGCCCGCAGTGCCAGTGTCGAGGAGTTGCGCGGGCAATTGCAGGATGACCAGCCCTGCCCGGTGTGCGGCAGCCAAGCGCATCCGTATCACCAACCCGAAGCGTTGCTGCACAGCCTCGGTCGCCACGACGAAAACGAAGAGGCGATGGCGCAGAAAGCCGTCGACAGCCTCAAGGAAAAACTCACCGAGCTGCGCGGTGAAGTCGGCGGTTTGATCGCCCAGCAAAAGGAATTCCTGCAGCAACAGGAGCAACTGGCAATCCAACAGCAAGCCCTGGCGCCGAGCCTGGACGCACACCCGCTGGCGGCTGCGCTGTTCAATCAGGAGGCGGCCCGGCGCAGCGCCTGGCTGGCCCAGCAGCTCAGTCAACTGACGCAAAACATCACCCAGGACGAGCAACGCCAAGGCGCCTTGCTCAACCTGCAACAAAACGCCGGGCGCCTGCAGCAACAGCTGCAAGCCGCCCAGGACGCCAGCCAGCAGGCGCGCCAGTTACTGATCGACCAGCAACGCGAACTGGCCAACGACCGCGAACGCCTCGACGAAGAACTGCAGGCGTTCGCCAGCCTGTTGCCGACCGAGACACTCGAGGGCCTGCGCAGCGAACCGGCGGCGACCTTCGTGCAGTTGGACCAACAGGTCGGTCAGCGCCTCGAACAGTTGGCCCATCAGCGCGATGAACTGGCCGAGCAACAAGCGCGTCAGCAGGCGATCGAGAAAGAACACACCCATCAGCAACATCGCCAGCAGCAACTCGACGCATTGCGCCAGCAGGTCAGCGAACTGGCCGCCCAGCAACACGCGGCCCAGGAAAAACTCACCCGCCTGCTCGGTGAACACCCACGCGCCGAAGACTGGCAACAGCAACTCGAACAGGCCGTGGCGCAGTCTCGCCAAAGCGAAGCCGACGCCAATCAACAGTTGCAGGACATCCGCAACGCCTTGATCCAACTGGCCGCCGACCTCAAGGCCCAGCAAGACCGCCAGCACACGCTGCACGCCGAACAACACGCGCTCGCGACACGCTTGGGCGAGTGGCGCGCCCTGCACCCCGACCTGGACGACGCCGGGCTCAAGCGCCTGCTGGCCTTGGACGAGGCCCATGCCAGCGCACTGCGCCAGCAACTGCACAACAGCGAAAAAGCCGTCGAGCAAGCCCGGGTTCTGCTGCAAGAGCGCGAACAACGCCTGGCCGAGCACCAGGCGTTGCACAACGGCAACCTCGACGCCGAACAGTTGGACGCCCAACTGGCCACGCTCAACCAGCAACTGGCCGAGGGCGAAAAACACTGCGCCGAACTGCGCGCGCGGCAATCCGAAGACCAGCGCCGCCAGGACGCCAACCACGCCCTGGCCGAACAGATCACCAAGGCTTATGAAGAATGGCAACGCTGGGCGCGCCTCAACGCGCTGATCGGCTCGGCCACCGGCGACACCTTCCGCAAGATCGCCCAGGCCTACAACCTCGATTTGCTGGTACACCACGCCAACGTGCAACTGCGCCAACTGGTGCGCCGCTACCGCCTCAAACGCGGCGGCAGCATGCTCGGCCTGCTGGTGATGGACACGGAAATGGGCGACGAACTGCGCTCAGTGCATTCGTTGTCCGGCGGCGAGACGTTCCTCGTCTCCCTGGCGCTAGCGCTGGGCCTGGCATCGATGGCCTCGAGTACCTTGAAGATCGAGTCGCTGTTTATCGACGAAGGTTTCGGCAGCCTCGACCCGGAATCCCTGCAATTGGCCATGGACGCGCTGGACGGCCTGCAAGCCCAGGGCCGCAAGGTGGCGGTGATTTCCCACGTACAGGAAATGCACGAGCGCATTCCGGTGCAGATCCAGGTCAAGCGTCAGGGCAATGGTTTGAGCACCGTGGAGGTGAAGTGAGCGAGGCGCTGCTGTACTCGTTTCGCCGTTGCCCCTACGCGATGCGCGCCCGCCTGGCCCTGCGCTATTGCGGCGTGCCGGTGCGGATTGTCGAAGTCAGCCTCAAGGCCAAGCCGGCCGAGATGCTCGCGCTGTCGCCCAAAGGCACGGTGCCGGTGTTGAGCGTCGACGGTCGGGTGATCGACGAAAGCCTAGACATCATGCGCTGGGCCTTAGCGCAAAACGATCCGCAAGACTGGTTGCTACAGGGTGATCCCGCGGTGCAGGCGCTGATTGCCGAGAATGACCTGGGCTTCAAACATCACTTGAATCGCTACAAGTATGCCGAGCGCTACCCGGAGCGGCCGATGGAAGCGTATCGGGCCGACGGTGAGGTGTTTTTGCAGAAGCTGGAGGCGTTGCTGGCTGACCGTGCGTATTTGCTCGCCGATCATCCAAGCCTTGCGGATATGGCTGTGGCGCCGTTTGTGCGGCAGTTTGCCCATGTCGATCGGGAGTGGTTTGCGCGCACCTCATATCGACGGGTGCAGGCGTGGTTGCAGTGGTTTCTGGACTCGCCGCTGTTTATCGCGGTGATGGCCAAGCCTGAATCTGCCTGAATCGATGTGGGAGCGGGCGCGCCGGCTCCCACAGGGCGCTCAGTACTGGGTTTTGTGATCCAGTGCGGCGTAGAAGTTGGCACTCTGTTGCAGGTATTTCTGGGTGTAGGCGCTGGTGCTGGATTGTTTGCCGATGATGTTCACGCTGGCCGCAGCTGGCAGTGCAACAGTGGCGGAAACAGCGGAGGCGGCGATGATCGAGAAGAGATTGAAGTTCATGTCGGTAACCCTTGTGTTCGTTTGGTTGAGTGGCCGGGGAGGCCTTGGAACTCAACTTACGCCCGAGGGTTGGACCTTAGAAATGCTTTGAAACAGTAGCTGTTATTAATCGAATTAATAAAGAGGATCAGGCCCCGCTGTGCGGGGCCTGTGGCTTATTGACGCACCAGGAACTTGAGGTCGCTGGGCGCATCGATCGGTAGTTTTTGCACGGTTTTGCCGAGCAGGCCGGTGTGTGGATCGCGTTCGATCACCACGATTTCATTGCTTTTCTGGTTGGCGACCAGCAGGAACTTGCCGCTCGGGTCCAGGCTGAACTCGCGCGGATGGTCGCCGTCCACGGAACGGCGCTGCAGTTCCTTGAGATGCGCGGTCGCCGGATCGATGCTGAATACCAGCAACTGATTGGCCGTGCCGCGATTGCTCACGTACAGGAACTTGCCATCGCTGGAAGCATGCAGCGCCGCGCCGGCCTTGTCGGACACCGGTTGCCCGGCGGCGAAGTCCACCAGTTGGGTTTGGCTGAGCGTGCCGTCGTGGTAATCGAACACCGCGACCTGAGCGCTCATCTCGGTGGTCAGCCAGGCATGCTTGCCGTCCGCGCTGAACAGCAAATGCCGCGGGCCGCTGCCCGGCGGCAAGGGCACCGATGCCGGGTTGGCCGGGGTCAGGGGCTGCTCAGGGTTGGCCTTGGGATCGTAGCGGTAGGCAAACACCTTGTCCGCGCCGAGGTCCTGCACAAACACATACTTGCCATCCGGCGCCGGCACCACCGAATGCACATGGTTGGACGCCTGGCGTTGCGGGTTGACCCGGCTCGCCGGGTGCCCGCTCAACTGCACGGGCGCCGCCAGTTTGCCTTGGGCGTCCAGCGGCAGAATCGCCAGGCTGCCGCCCGGGTCTTCAAGCACCGAATAGTTGGCGACGAACAGGTAGCGGCCATCGGCGGCCACGCTGGAATGCGTCGGCTCGCTGCCCAGGCTTTGTACCTGGTTGATCAGCGTGAGCTGATGGTTCTGCGGGTCGATGCGGTAGCTGCTGACGCGACCGACCGCGTCCTGTTGGCCGGGGCCGTTTTCATTGACGACAAACAGATGCTGCTGGTCCTTGGAGACCGTCAGCCAGGACGGGTTGGCCGTTTTTGCCGCCAATACCGGCTGGCCCTGGAACCGCCCGGTGCGGCTGTCGAATTGCAGGCGATAGATCCCTTCGCTGCTGCCGGCGGTGTAGCTGCCGACCAACAGTTCATGGGTGTCGGCCGGTGCGGCCTGTGCCGACATCGCCCCGACGCTGCCCGCGATCAACAAGGGCCAGAATTTACGCATCAGCATCCGCTTCATCCTCTTCATTATTATTGGCGGTGATTGCGCTCATGCAGACCAGACGGTGCTCGCCCACATCACCGGTCAGCGTCCAGCTTTGCAGAGTCTCATCGAAGACCGCGGCCTGCAGCTGTTCCAGACTGAAACTCCAGCGTTTTTGCGCACGGCCATCCATGGCGATGATCAGCAGCTTTTTTTCATCCAGTGCGAACTCGAAGGCATGCAGCCCGTCGATTTCAAGCATGTCGCTGGTGGCAAGGACGGCCGTCAAAGTAGTAGTCATCACAGTCTTTCATCAGGTTCAAAGGGCTAATGATAGGCCACTTTGCCGCCAGGACCTAAAACCATAACCGGCTACCGCATCGGCGCCACACCGCGGATTACCGTGCAAGGGCACGTCTTTATTCAACGTAAAGGAATACCCATGCCAGACCACAATCCCCCCCTCGCCGCCGACCCGCTGCGGGAAGCGCTTGAAGCCCAGTTTCTCAAGCGTCCGACACTGCGCGCAGTCACCGCGCAGATGCTGGCGCGCAACCTGGCGGAGAAATATCCGCCGTTGACACACCCCCTCGCCGACCTGCGACTGGCCGTACCCCGTGACGGTGGCGGGCGGGCGTTGCTGCCGTTGCTGGAGGTCGCGCTGAACCATCTCGCCGACGGCAGCTTTCCCGATGTGTCGACGCGCCACGGCCTGGATAGCTACTTGAGCGATGCCAGCGGCACGCGGCTCGGTTATCCGGCCAATGGCGCCCACGCCTATGATCTTGACGTCATCGAAGCCGTCATTCGCGAACTGCCGTCGCTGCTGTTTATCGGCTTCCAAGACGCCATGGCCACCTATTGGGGCGAAGACAGCGACGCCGGCGGCAGCCGCTGGAAATGGCTGGCCGACGTGCTGCAAGGCACGCTGCTCGACGCCGCCGCACGCCACGCCCAACCGTTGGGCATCCTCAATACGCTGGCGCGCTACCCAGACCGTGCCACCCGCGCGCGCCGCCCGGCCCCCGACAACGCGATTCATGCCTATACGCTAGAGGCGCACCTGACGCGCGCAGGCAGCCTGCTCACGCTGCAAGCGAGCGACCTGCTGGTGGTGTGCCGCGAGCAGGTGTTGCTGTGCCGTCTGTCCGGCGCAATCGAGGCCTACCCTGACCTGGACGCCTTCGGCCAGGCCTGGGCCGACCACCTGCAACAGCGCTTCAGCGTCGACAGCATCACCTGGCAGCAGTACGAACCCGACGGCAATATTTTCGAGGTCCAGGCCGCGCTGATCCTCAACCAGCAATTGGAGGACCTGGCCGCCCTGCAACTCCCGGCCAACAGCACGGTGCAGGCCTTGGAACAACAGTTTGCCGCCATCACCCAACCGGCGCGGTTTTTCGCCCGCGCCCGCGGTACGGCGCTGGTCACCCTGGCGTCCCTCCAGGCCGCCCTGCCCGACTGGCTGCAACGCGCCAGCGCCGCCGACCGCCTGGCTTACCGCGAATGCCTGCTTGAACAGGCCGGGATCAAGCGCCAGACCCTCGGCGATTCCGACTTCGATGGCCTGGAAACCCTGCATAGCTATGCCGCCGAGCACTTGAACCATCAACTGTGCCTGGATCGCGCTGTCGCCCTGGGCGGCCAGCGTACCTGCAACGACGCGGCACGCGCTGCCAGCTACCGGGCCGACGAGTTGACCCTGACCTTTCATGTCGCGGTGGGCAGCCTTGCAGGCGGTTACCTCGCGCCGGTGTCCATGAGCCTGGTGGACCTGGCGCTGAAGAACCTGTCGGGAAGCCCCAGAGGCCGCATGACGCTCAGCCATCGCAGCGGCCGGGCGCTCGAAGCGTGGTTGACGCCCGCCTACGTGCTGCAACTGGTCCAGCGTGTGGACATCGGCAACAACTATCCCGCCTACCTGCGCCGGGAACTGATGGGCGACACCGCCGCCGCGCGCAAACGCCAGCGGCTGTTCAACCAACAGCGGCCCCTGCACCTGAAAACCCAGGCGCTGGAGCACGCGCTCCGCGGCGAAGCCGGCCTGACCGCGCGCGGCGCGCGCTGTGTGCGGGCACTGCTCGCAACCAACCCGCTGGCACGCCGGGTCGATGGCGACGAAATAGTCATCCGCCCCCTGGCCTTTCTGCGCACGCCGGCAGCCACGGCGGACGTGGCGCAGAACATGTTCATCATCGAACCGCTCGACACCCGGCTGGGGCCGCACCTGCTGTACCGTCCGGCCTATCGCGACGCGCTGCTCGAGTTCAGCAGCCGCGAACACCTGCTGGCGGCCATTGTGCAACCCGGTGCGCTACAGGACAGCGTGCTGACCTGGCTGCCCGACCCGGCCAGGGCGATCTACAGCAACGGCGGGTTCAGCCAGCCGCACATCCTGCGCATCGGCATCGGTTCGGAGTTCGACCGGCTGCCCGAGGTGCCCAAACCCGCCGAATTGGCGCCAGCCGGCGATGCGAGCGGCGACGAAATCCTGCAAGCGCTCAACCACGGCAGCCTGATGGACTATCTGTTCGGCTGCGAAACCCGCCAGTTGCTGGACCAGGCCGAGCGCGAATCGACCTCGAATGCGCAAAGCCGCTGGGCGTTGATCCTCGAAGGCATGCAATTGGGCTTCAACACCTTGTTGATGGCCGTGCGCGGCCCCCTGGCGACGATCGGCTGGCTGATCCAGGCGACGCAAAGCCTGACCCAGGACCTGCCGGCACTGGAGAGTCCTGACCCTACGGCGAAAGAGCTGGCGTGGGTCGACCTGCTGCTCAACATCGGCATGCTGCTGGTGCATCAAGGCCCCCTCAGCGCGCACAGTGCCAGCCCGCCGCTCGACGAACAGCCCGTCACGCGCACGCCCTTCCGACGCCCGCCCGGCCTGGCAACCCGCCATGCAGCGGCGGTCGAACGCGGCGTCATCGGCCTGCCCAGCGAACCACCCGGCGGTGGCCGCACGCCGTTGGACTTCGACCATTCGTTGGCCGGCGACACCGCCGCGGCAGCGCTGCTGGAGAAACTGCGCGCCGTCAACGTGCCGTGGCCCGTGCCCGCTCCCGCGCCACTCGACACCGGGCCTCACCAAGGCTTGTACCGCATCAACGGCCTGTGGCATGCCTCGATGGCCGGGCTGTTATTCAGGGTCAGCATCGTCCCGGGTTTTGCTGACGTGTTCATCGTTCATCCGCAAAAACCCGAACATCCCGGGATTTTGCTGAGAACCGATGGCAACGGCCATTGGTCGCTGGACCGCGGGCTCAAACTGCTGGGTGGCGGGCCCAAGCGCCTGGCCGCCTTGCGCGAAGAAAACCTGCGCAAGAAACAAGAAGTGCTCGCCCGGGTGCAAGTGCTCAGTGAAGACATGCAGCACCTGATGGCGCCATTCCAGGCAGCGAGCACGCAGATATCTCCCGCCCTGGACGCCTTGGTCAAACAACGCAAAACCGCGCAGTTGGTGTGGAACCTGCTGCAAAAAGCCAGCGACCAGCAAAGGCCCGCCCTGGAAACACGGCACCAGCGCGAAACCCTCAAGCATCAGCAATTGCGCACCGAGTTTCAGATTCTGCTGGAGAACCTAGAATTGCTGTTTGCCCAATCACTGGCCCCGCGCCTGGAGATGGTCAAGCTCGGCGTAGAACTGGAAAAAGTCGGCGGTGCCGGCGTGCATGTGCATGACCGCGCGAAAATCCTCAAGACGGTCTGGGACCAACAACTGTTTATCCACGAGATGCTCCTGGGCCGGTTGAACGCCATGCGCTTTTCCGGCGCGGGCGAACCCATGGCGCGAATGGCGCGCCGCATGTTCGTGAATAACTTGCTCGGCGACTCGACGGTCTACGACGAATACGTGCGCAACGCCACCGAGTCAGCAAACATCCGCCAGCACATGGCCGAGGTTTCCGTTGCGATGGAAACCACCCTGGAACAGCTGGAAAACGATTCGCTGGCGGGGCGCACGATACGCCAGGAGTTGCTGGCACAGATCGAATATCCGCAGAACTTTTTCCCCGACAACCTGCGGCTCAACGCCCTCGACTACCTGGCCGTCAGCAGCGTGGAGATGACCGATGTACGCCTGCCGCCGCAGGAAGAGCTGTACGTCAAACGCCTGGAGCAAACCGACCTGAGCGCGGCGCTGCTGTCTCACGTCGAAGTGCGCAGCAGCACCGAATACACCCTGGTCGAACAACGGCAGGTGTACGAGAGCGTGCTGAAAAAGTACCGCCGTTATGAAGAGGCGATCCGCGTACTCAAGGCGCTCAACCCGAGCCGCCTGCGCCCGCAGGCCGAACGTCTGCTGGCGGACCTCGAATACGCCCAGGCGCTGGCGAACAGCGAGCTGGAATCGGTGGTGCGCAAGCAGGAAGCGTTGGAGGTGGTGCTGCCGCTGTCGAAAACCCTGCGCGCCAAGGCGCCGACAAAGCGCGTGTTCAAGACCCGCAAAAAAGAGTATTTGATCGGCGAACTCAAGCCGGCCGATGCGCAGAACGCCGAGGAGCACTTCACCCTCACCGATACGCTGACCGGTGAAGCCGTTGCCTCTTTCAACAAGCACGCGGACGGCTGGGTGACCACCGCCGAACCGCCTTCCCAAGCCCCCACGCAGCCCCCGCGAGGCCGCACGCTGGCGACCCTCAAAGGTTTGGCCCAGACGCTGATCGAACAGCGCCGCGACATTGAACGCGTCATTACCGCCGACCGGCAAAAACTCGACTCGCCGCGCACGCGCCAACAGGTCAACCCGGGCGACTGGGATGAGCTGCTCAGCGGGCACGCGGACAAGCTCACCGCGCTGGCCGAGGAAATCCAGCGCGACCACCTCGACAAACCCTCGGCCCAGGACCTGATCGATGAGTACCAGGCCCAGGCCCGCGACATGCTGCGGTTGGCGGAACGGGTGTGCAGCGAGGGCTACAAGCGTCAATGGCCGACCCAGGAGAGCCTCGAGTATCTGTGGCAACACCAGCAGATCGATATCAACCTGACCAGCCTGGCCGACCCGCAACGGCCGACTCTCAGTGGCGATTTCTTCACCGAATACGCGGTGTATGACAAAGCGAAAAAACCGCCGACGGTACTGTGGTATGCCCACTTCCATTACGCCAGCGCCGACGCCCCGCCCGCACGCTATACCCGCGCCCATCTGAAACTGGCGGAGCAGCGCAAATACACGCAGAAGGATTTGCTCAAGCAACACGTCCAGAGCAGCTTGCGCAACCCCCAGGAGCCGGGCGCCGAGCCGATCAGGCGGATTGTCTACGTATTGATCACGCCGCCGGTGGATCAGTTGTTCCTGGCGATCGCGCCCATACCGCGCGCAACCCGGTGAGCGCAGTGTGACGTTGCAGGTGGGGGCGCAACCGCCCCCACCGCTGCACTCAGTGGGCGAACAGCGAATTGCCTTTCTGCCCGGCCAACTTCTCCGGTTTGATCAGGAACCGCGCCAGCGCCGGCAGCAGCCACAGCGCGCCAAACATGTTCCACAGCAGCATGAAGGTCAGCATCAGGCCCATGTCGGCCTGGAACTTGATCGCCGAGAAGATCCAGGTACACACGCCGATCGCCAGGCACAACCCGGTGAACAGCACCGCCTTGCCTGTGGACTTGAGCGTCTGGTAGTACGCCTCTTGCAACGGCAGGCCAGCGCGCAGGAAACTTTCCAGACGGCTGTAGATGTAAATGCCGTAGTCCACGCCGATGCCCACGCCAAGGGCCACCACCGGCAAGGTCGCGACCTTGACGCCGATGCCCATGAACGCCATCAGCGCGTTGCCCAGCACCGAGGTCAGCACCAGCGGCAGCACGATGCACAGGGTCGCCGCCCAAGAGCGGAAGGTGATCATGCACATGGTCGCCACGCACAGGTACACCAGGATCAGGATGGTCAGCTCCGACTCCTTGATCACCTCGTTGGTAGCGGCCTCGATCCCGGCGTTACCGGCGGCGAGGATGAACTCCAGGCCGTCCTTGTTGTTTTCCTTGGCGAAGTCCTGCACCGCATGCACGGCGCGGTCGAGGGTTTCGGCCTTGTGGTCGTTGAGGAACACCAGCACCGGCGCCAGGGAGCAGTTGTTGTTGTACAGGCCATCGGCGCGGGCGATGGAGTTGTTCAGCACATCCGGGTTGCGCGACAGGGTTTCCCATTTCAGGTTGCCCTCGTTCATGCCCTTGATCATCTGCTTGGACACGGTCACCAGCGAGATCGCCGACTGCACGCCCTCGGTGTTCTGCATCTTCCACATCAACTGGTCGATGGGCGCCATGGCTTCATAGCGCGAGCAGCCTTCGGCCTTGGTCTTGACCATCACCACCAGCACGTCGGAACTGGTGGAGTAGTTGTTGATGATGAAGTTGTTGTCCTTGTTGTAGCGCGAGTCCGGGCGTAGCTCCGGCGCGCCCTGGTCCAAGTCGCCGATCTTGAGGTGCTGGCTGTACCAGAGGCCGCCGCTGAACGCGACCAGCGCCAGGGCGACGGAAATCGGCGCGACCTTCGGGTTGGCGAAATTCGACAGCAGGCGCCAGAACGGGTGTTCGCGATTCGCGTCTTTCTTGCTCCTGGCCACGGCGCGCTTGCTGATGCCCGCGTAGGAAATCGCCACCGGCAGCAGGATCAGGTTGGTAAACACGATCACCGCCACGCCGATGGACGCGCCGATGGCCAGTTCCCGGATCACCCCGATGTCGATGATCAGCAGGGTAATGAAACCCACCGCATCCGCCAGAATCGCGATCATCCCCGGCAGGAACAGTTGCCGGAAGGTACGCCGTGCGGCAGTCAGCGCATTGTCCGCGTCGCTCGATTGCAGGGCGATACCGTTGATCTTCTGCACGCCGTGGGAAATACCGATGGCGAAGATCAGGAACGGCACCAGCATCGAATACGGATCGAGCCCGAAGCCGAAGAAGTGCATCAAGCCGAGTTGCCAGACCACCGCCACCAGCGTCGTGCTCAACACCGCGACGGTGCTGCGCAGGCAGTTGGTGAACCACAGCAACAGCACCAGCGTGATGACGAAGGCAACGCCGAAGAACAGCACGACCATCACCAGCCCGTCGATCAGGTCGCCGACCTTCTTGGCGAAACCGACGATGTGGATCTTGACGTTGGGGTTCTGCGCTTCGAACTTGGTGCGGATCTTGTCTTCCAGTTCATGGGAGAACTGCCGATAGTCCAGCGCCAGCAACTTGCCCTGGTCCTGCGGGTCCGGGTAGGACTCCAACAGCGGGATGTCGACGATGCTCGACTTGAAGTCGTTGGACACCAGGCGCCCGACCTGGCCGGACTTGAGCACGTTGTTGCGCAGTTGATCGAGGCTCTGCGGCGAGCCGTTGTAGCTCTGCGGGATCACTTCACCGCCGGCAAAGCCTTCCTCGGTGACTTCAGTCCAGCGCACGCTGGGGCTCCACAGCGACTTGAGGCCCGAGCGGTCGACGCCAGAGATGTAGAACACCTCGTCGTTGATCTGCCGCAGGGTCTCCATGTAGTCCTTGGTGAAGATGTCACCGTCCTTGGCCTCTACCGAGATACGCACCGTGTTGCCCAGGTTGGCCAGGTCGTTGCGGTGTTCCATCATCTTTTCGATGAAGGGGTGCTTGAGCGGGATCATCTTTTCGAAGCTGGTGGAGGGGCGAATCAACGTCGCCTGCCAGAACAGGAAAATACTCACCAGCAGGCAGATGACGATCACTGCCGGGCGGTTGTTGAAGATCAGGCGCTCAAGAAAGGTCGCTTTATCGTTGTGATGACTGCTCATTCTTTCCCCGCCTTCTTATTGTTTTGTGGGTTCGGCGCCGGTTGGCGTAGCAACACGAACACCCCCCTGCCCGACCAGAATCAAGTTGCCATTGCCCGCCGCCGTCACCGCCGAGAGTGAAATACGGTCCGGGCGATTGAATACGCTGAAAGTCTGGCCGTCGTCATGGCTGACCACCACGCTGCCGCCGTTACCGACCACCACCAGCGCGCCGTCATCGAGCAAGGTCGCCCCGGACAAGCCGAACTCCAGGGCGCCGCGCGCCGCATTCAGTTCGACCTGCTCCCAGGTGCTGCCGAAATCCGTGGAGCGGTACAGGTTGCCACGCAAGCCGTAGGCCAACAGGGTGTGCGGCTGGGCGGTGCCGATCACGCCGAACAGTGAACCCTCGTAGGGGCCTTCGAGTTTTTCCCAGGTCTGGCCGTCGTCGCTGGAGCGGAACATGCTGCCCTGCTCACCGACGATAAACAGGCCGGCGTCCTTGATCTGGGCGATGGCGTTGAGGTGGAACTGGTCTTCGTTGTCGAGGCGTTCGCTGACGTCTTCCCAGGTTTTGCCACCGTCGGTGGTTTCGATCAGCGCCCCGTAGGCGCCGACGGCCAGGCCGTGGTTGGCGTCGTTGAACCAGACGTCGAGCAACGGCGCTTCGCGCTTGAGGTCCTGGTATTGCTGGGCCCAGGTGGCGCCGCCGTCGACGCTGGCGAGGATCTGCGCATCGTGGCCGACGGCCCAGCCGTGTTTGTCATCGACAAAAAACACCGCCGTGAGCAGTTGGCGGGTGGGGACTTTGGCTTGGGTCCAGGTGCTGCCCTGGTCATCGGAATAGAGGATGTGCCCGCGATCACCGACCGCCACCAGGCGCGAGCCCGCGTGGACCACGTCGATCATCAGGCCCTTGGCGGCCTTGGGGGATTCAATTGCAAACACCGGCTGTGCGGCGGTATCGCTGGCTGCCAACAGCGGTGGCGACAACGCGGCACCGGCCAGCAACGAGAGCGCTGTGGCCAGCAACGCAACCCTGCGTGCGGCGCGTGGGCGGCAAACAACCCAACCCATGACAGGCTCACTCATAGACCTTTCTCCCATTTATTATTGTTAGGTCGTCTTACCTTCCCGGGCTCTGAAACCTGCAATCTAGAGCGCCTGGAGGAAGTAGGGGCCATCCTATCGGGCTTTCGAATCGTCTGACAATCGGCGCTACGTTATCTTTTGTTAACTGGCGGCTTTTAACCCTGCGCTGAATATAACCACATCAACTGCAATGATATAGCCGCAGAAATGAATTATTTTTTCCACATATTGAATTATGAGAATTTATATTCCATTAATAGCCTCCCTGAAAACAATAATCCAAAGGACCACGGCTATGCGCAAACTCGGAATCGGCCTGATCGGCACAGGCTTCATGGGCCGCGCCCATGCCCTGGCGTTCAATAACGCCCGCACGGTATTCGAGCTGCCGGTCAGCCTCAGACTGGCCGCCCTGGCCGATGCCGACACCGAACGCGCCCAGCGCTGCGCCGATGCCTGGGGATTTGCCCAGGCCCATGGCGACTGGCAAGCGCTGGTCAACGACCCCACGGTCGATGTGGTAGCGATCACCACACCGAACCATTTGCACTACCCCATGGCCATGGCCGCGCTCGCCGCGGGCAAGGCGGTGTACTGCGAAAAACCGCTGGCGGTCAGCCTGGCGCAGGCCGACGCCATGCGCCACGCCGCGAGTGCGGCGGGCGTGGTGACGCGGGTCGGCTACAACTACCAGCACAACCCGATGATCGGGTGGGCAAAGCAGATCATCGCCAACGGCGAATTGGGCGAAATCATCAGTTTCCAGGGTGAGTTCAGCGAAGACTTCATGGCCGACCCGGCGTCACCCTGGTCGTGGCGCTGTGAGGTGGAACATGCCGGTGGCGCCCTGGCAGACCTGGGCAGCCACTTGCTGTCGATGGCACGCTATCTGGTGGGCGATGTGGTCAGCGTGTGCGCCGATACGCAGACCGTGCATGCACAGCGCCCCGCCGTCAAAGGCGGCGACACACTCAAGTCGATTGCCGTGGACGATCAGGTACACGCCCTGCTGCGTTTCGCCAACGGCGCGCGCGGCACGGTGAGCAGCAGTTGGCTCAAGCACGGTTACAAGAACCACCTGGCGTTTGAAATCAGCGGGACGCAAGGCTCATTGGCCTTCGATCAGGAGCGCTTGAACGAACTGCGCCTGTGCCGCAAGGGCCAGGACGGCTTCCAACGCCTGCTGGCCGGCCCCGCCCTGCCCGGCTACGCGGCGTTCAGCCCGGCCGCCGGCCATCAGTTGGGCTACAACGAATTGAAGACGCTGGAAGTGCGCGAGTTGATTCTGGCAGTGGCCGGCCAGGGCGCGGACGGCAGCGACTTCGAGGCCGCGTGGGCGGTCGAGCGGCTGGCGACGGCGATTCGCGTGGCGGCTCGCGAACAACGCTGGGTCAATGTGAACTCGCTCTGAAATGTGGGAGGGGGCTTGCCCCCGATGGCGGTGGATCAGTCGATAGGCTCGGTGACTTCAACTCCGCTATCGGGGGCAAGCCCCCTCCCACATTTAGATCACCTAGAGATTCAAGTTAGCGCAGCGCGCGGCGCAGCACCTTGCCCACTGTGGTCTTGGGCAGCTCGGTGCTGCGAAACTCCACGTACCTGGGCACTTTGTACCCCGTCAGGTATTCCCGGCAATGGGCCAGGATCTGTGCCTGAGTCAGGTTCGGGTCTTTGCGCACCACGATGATCTTCACCCTCTCGCCGGTCACGCCATCTTCCACACCGATTGCCGCCACTTCAGCAACGCCGGGGTGCAGCGCCACCACGTCTTCGATTTCATTGGGGTACACGTTGAAGCCCGAGACCAGGATCAGGTCCTTCTTGCGGTCGACCAGGCGGATATAACCGCGCGTATCCATCACCCCGATATCGCCGGTCGACAGCCAGCCCTCGGCATCCAGCACCTCGGCGGTTTCCTTGGGCCGCTTCCAGTAGCCCTGCATCACCTGCGGGCCGCGCACTTGCAATTCGCCCTGCTCACCGAGGTCGGCCAATTCGCCGTCTTCGCGCATGAAACGCACCCAGGTCGACGGCAAGGGCACGCCGATGCTGCCGGTGAATTCCATCTCGCGCATGCGGAAAATGTCGATGGGGCTGATGCTCACCACCGGCGAACATTCGGTCAGCCCGTAGCCTTCGATGATCGGCAGCCCGGTGACTTCCTTCCAGCGCTTGGCCACCGCCGTGTGCGTGGCCATGCCACCGGCGATCACCATGCGCAGGTCGGAAAAGTCCCGCGCACAGAACTCCTGGTTCTCCAGCAAGCCGTTAAACAACGTGTTGACCCCGGCAATCCCGTTGAAGCGCTCCTTGCGCAGGATCATCTGCACGCGCTTCACGTCCCGTGGGTTGGCGATCAGGATGTTGCGCCCGCCCAGGCACATGAACATCAGGCAGTTCACCGTCAGGGAAAAGATGTGATACAGCGGCAACAAGGTGACGTTGGTTTCCTGCGTGTCCTGGTCCAATTGGTTGCCAACCCAGGCCTTGGCTTGCAGCAGGTTGGCGATGATGTTGCGATGGCTGAGCATCACGCCCTTGGCGTCACCCGTGGTGCCGCCGGTGTATTGCAGGAAGGCCAGGTCGTCGAGGTGCATGTCCACCGGGAAATGGGTCAGCGCCCTTCCTTGCTTGAGCGCCTGATTGAAGCGTACCGAACCGCGCAGGTTGAACCTCGGCACCTGTTTCTGCACGCGGCGCAGGATGAAGTTCATCGCCGCGCCCTTGAAGGTGCCGAGCAAGTCGCCGATGGCCGCCACCACCACGCGCTTGACGCTGCTGCCGGGCATGGCTTTTTCCAGGGTGTGGGCGAAGTTCTCGAATATCACCACTGTCTCGGCGCCGCTGTCCTTGAGCAAATGCTTGAGTTCATGGGCGGTGTACAGCGGGTTGACGTTGACCACCACCGCACCGGCCAGGATCGTCCCCAGCAGGCAGATCGGGTACTGCAAGCAGTTGGGCATCATCAGCGCCACGCGGTCGCCGGTCTTCACACCCTGGCCTTGCAACCAGGCGGCAAACGCGATGCCCTGCATGTGCCAGTCGGCATAGGTCATTTCGGTGCCGATGCTGACGTAGGCCACCCGTTCGCGGAATTTTTCCAGGTGCTCCAGGAACACCTCGCGCAGCGACGGGTAGTCCTCGATACCGGCATCGATGTCCGCCGGGACGCCGGGCAGGTAGGCGTTCAACCAGATGCGTTCGGTGTGTTCCAGGCTGATAGCGTTCATGGCAATTTCCTTGTTGTTGTTTTGGATAGCGCTACTTTTCGACGATGGCGGTAATGCCCAGCCCGCCCGCCGCGCAGATCGAAATCAGGCCGCGCCCGCCGCCACGCTCGTGGATCGCCTTGGCCAACGCTGCCAATTGCCGGCCCCCGGTGGCGGCGAAGGGATGCCCGCAGCCCAGGGAGCCGCCGTTGACGTTCATCTTGGCGCGGTCGATGGTGCCCAGCGGTGCGTCCAGCCCCAGCCGTTCGCGACAGTAGTCGGCGTCTTCCCAGGCCTTGAGCGTGCAGAGCACCTGGGCGGCGAACGCTTCGTGGATCTCGAAGAAATCGAAGTCGGCAAAGCCCAGGCCCTCACGTTTGAGCAGGCGCGGCACGGCATAGGCCGGCGCCATCAGCAGGCCTTCGCTGCCGTCGACAAAGTTCACCGCCGCGGTCTCGCCGGTGCGCAGGTAGGCCAATACCGGCCAGCCGTGTTCGGCGGCCCACGCTTCACTGGCCAACAGCACCACCGAGGCGCCGTCGGTCAGCGGTGTGGAGTTGCCCGCCGTGAGCGTGCCGTTCTGGCGGTCGTAGGCCGGGGACAGGCTGGCGAGCTTCTCCAGGCTGGTGTCGGCGCGCAGGTTGTTGTCCCGCGCCAGGCCGCGATAGGGGCTGATCAGGTCGTCGAAGAAACCGCGTTGATAGGCGGCATCCAGGCGCTGGTGGCTGCTGAGGGTCAATTCATCCTGGGCCAGGCGCTTGATCTGCCAGCGCTTGGCCATTTCTTCGCAGTGCTCGCCCATCGACAGACCGGTGCGCGGTTCGCCATTGCGCGGCAGCAGCGGCTTGAAGAACATCGACGGACGCACCTTCAGCAGCGCCTTCACCTTGTCGCCCATGGCCTTGGCGCGATTGGCCGCAAGCAAGGTGTGGCGCAGCGCTTCATTGAGGCCGATGGGCGCGTCGGACGTGGTGTCGGCGCCACCGGCGATGCCCACGTCGATCTGGCCGAGGGCGATCTTGTTCGCCACCAGCAAGGCCGCTTCCAGGCCGGTGCCGCAGGCTTGTTGCAAGTCGTAGGCCGGGGTTTGCGCAGACAGCGTGGTCGATAACAGCGACTCACGCGCCAGGTTGAAATCCCGCGAGTGCTTGATCACCGCGCCTGCGGCGAACTCGCCCAGGCGCTGGCCGTGCAGGTTGTAGCGGTCGACCAGGCCTTGCAGCGCGGCCACCAGCAAATCCTGGTTACTGTCGTGGGCGTACACCGTGTTGGAGCGGGCAAACGGAATGCGGTTGCCGCCGATGATCGCCACGCGGCGGGTCGGGGCCGGGTTGAAGCTGTAGTCATTCATTTAAGGCGCTCGTTCCAGATAAAAAGCCCGCGCATGTGCGGTTTGTCACCGGCGAAGTTGCGCACTTCGAACTCACGCCGCGGGCCGCTCACGGGGCGGCGCCACAGCGCGACCTGGCCGGGCAGGAAGATCGGCAGCTTGAAGTCGCAGTGCGCTTGCGCCTGATCCAGGCCGCCCGGCGGTTGCTCGGCGGCCAATGCGCGGCCCAATGTCCACATGCCGTGGGCGATGGCGCGGCGAAAGCCAAAGAGTTTTGCGCCGATCAGCGAGGTATGAATCGGGTTGAAATCCCCCGAGACCTTGGCAAACCGCCGGCCCAGGTCGGCGGGCAGCACCCAGCGCTGGGTGCGCAACAGGCCTTCTTCCTGCAAGGGCAGCACGTCCGCCCATGGCTCACCCACCGGGTTATTCACGTCGCGCCGCAGGTACAGGCTGTCGCTTTCCCACAGCAGCGCGTCCGCACCGTAGGCCCGGGTGGCGATGCTCAGCGCCTGGCCCTTGGGGTGCGCCACCCAACGCTCGCAATACACCTCCAGGCGCAGGGCCTGGCCTGCGTGCAAGCGCTGGTGCTGACGAATGCGATTGGCCAGGTGGACCATGCCGCTGGCCGGGTACGGGAAACTCGGCCGGGTCAGCAGCATCAGGTGCAACGGGAACGCCAGCACCTGCGGGTAGGCCAGCGGCACGCCCTGCTCATGCCGGAAACCACAGGCGCGGCCATACGCGGCGATGCCGGTGGCCGACAATTCCACCGCCGAACGCACCAGGCGCGCCTTGGGCAACTCAGGCGCGCCGTCGAGCTTGGGTTTGCGCAAGGCGCGCAGGCCGTCCAGCAACAACTGGGGCTGCGACGGCGGCGGGTCGATGATCTGCGTCACGTAGTCCATGGCTCAAGCTCCCAGCAGGCTTTGGCCGCACACGCGCACGACTTGGCCGTTGACGCCGCCGGACGCCGGGTGGGCCAGCCAGGCGATGGTCTCGGCCACGTCGATCGGCTGGCCGCCCTGGGACAGCGAATTCATGCGCCGCCCGGCTTCGCGGATCAGCAGCGGGATCTTCGCGGTCATCTGGGTTTCGATGAACCCCGGCGCCACCGCGTTCACCGTGACCTGCTGCGCCGCCGCCAACGGTGCCAGGCCGTGGACCAGGCCGATCACCCCGGCTTTGGAAGTGGCGTAGTTGCTTTGCCCGAGGTTGCCGGCGATGCCGGAAATCGACGACACACAGACGATACGCCCGCCCGGGTTCAGGCCCTGGCATTCCAGCAGCGCGTGGCTCAGTTGCAACGGCGCTTGCAGGTTGACCGCCAGCACATTGCGCCACGCCGCTTCGGTCATCTTGGTGATGGTCTTGTCGCGGGTGATCCCGGCGTTATGCACCACCACGTCAAAGGCGCCGGATTGGCTGACATGGGCCTGCAACAGCGAGGCCGCATCTGCTGCGGTAATGTCCAGTGGCAACGCCGAGCCACCGACGCTGGCGGCGGCATGTTGCAGCGCGTCCTCGGCTTGGGGCACATCCACGCACACCACATGGGCGCCGTCGCGGGCCAATACCTGGGCAATCGCCAAGCCGATGCCACGGGAGGCACCGGTAACCAGCGCGCGGCGGCCGGCGAAGGGGGTGTCCCAGTTGACCGTGACAGGGCCGTCCAGCGGTTTTTCCAGGCGCACCACTTGCCCCGACACATAGGCCGAACGACGCGACAGAAAGAAGCGCAGGCTGCTGTCCATGGCGTCTTCGGCCCCCGGCGCGACGTAGATCAATTGCACGGTGATCGCCCGGCGCAGTTCCTTGGCCAGCGAACGCACCAACCCTTCGAGGGCGCGCTGGGCGATGGCCTGGGGCAAATCCCGACAGTCTTCGGGAGCAGTGCCGAGCACCACCACGCGGCCATGCTGGGCGAGGCGCTTGGCGTTGGCGTGGAAAAATACGTAGAGCTCATCGAGCTGCTGCAGGTCGACGACGCCAGTGGCATCGAACACCGCGCCCTGCACCTTGACCGTAGACGGCGCCTTGAGGGTCGCTGCAGTGGCGGCGACCGTGTCGGTGGCGCTGAAAATCTGTTGCACTTGCACAGCCAGGCGCCCTGCCCCCGCGACGATCACCGGGTTGGCCAGGCCTTGCTGGCCACGGCGATGACGTTGCAGCAGCAACGGTTGCGGCAGGCCGATGGCCTGGGCCAGGCGTCGGCCCCAGGGGGAATTGACGAACGATAGGTAGCTGTCACTCATATAAACATCCACTCACGATACGGTATCGGTATGAACGCCCGAGCCATGTAGGCGCGTTCATTCAGTGCCACTCAATTGACCGAAGCATTCTCGCCCTGGCTGGTACGACGCTGGGTAGACGGTTGCAGCACGTGCTTACGCTGCTGCAACGCCTCGAGCAGACCGAAGTCCTGCGGGAAGTCGTCGACCTGGATGCCGTGGTCGGCATATTCCACATAGCGCGCGAGCAAGGCGTCTTCATCGCTGCTGATCAAGTCCAGCGCCCGCGCCTTGACGCGCCAGGCGGCAAAGGCCGTGGCGGCGATCGGCATCGGTTCGAGCAAGCCCTGTTTGATCGCAGGCTTGAGCCGTGCTTCGATCAGCTCCACCTGCGGCAACAGGCGGAAAGCCAATTCGCCGTAGGCCAGCTTGTCGATTTCCGGACGTGGGATATAGGAATTGGCCAGCAAGCGCTCACGGGTTTCGCCGGGGGTCTGCACCACATCCGCCACCTGGGCCAACAGCCGGTCCGAGGGTTTACGCAGGGGAATACCGAACGGAAAACTCAAGCCGCGCACCACCGCTGCCGCGGCTTTCGACGGATAGTTATCGAGTGTTTCGGCGAGGGCTTCATGGGCGCGCAGCAACGCATCCTGGGCCGACCAATGCACCAGCGGCAAATCCGCCTGGGGCCGGCCGTCATCTTCAAAGCGCTTGAGCACGCAAGACAAGATGTACAACTGCGAAAGAATATCGCCCAGGCGCCCGGTGATACTTTCCTTGCGCTTGAGCGCACCGCCGAGCACGCCCATGGAAACGTCCGAGATCAAAGCCAACACCACCGACAGCCGATTGGCCTGACGGTAGTAGGACGCCAACGCCGGCTCGGTCTTGGCGGGTGCGGAAATCAGGCGCCCGCCAGTGAGCGAATGCACTGCGGCGCGCACCGTATTGGCCAGCACAAAGCTCACATGGCCGAACATTGCGCTGTCAAACGCTTCAAGCGCCTTGCGCCGATCGGGGTTGCGCGCCGCTTCCATCTCGCGCAACACATAGGGATGGCAACGGATCAGGCCCTGACCAAAGATGATCAGGCAGCGGGTCATGATGTTCGCGCCTTCTACCGTGATCGCAATCGGGCTTTGTTGATAAGCGCGGGCCAGGAAGTTGTTGGGGCCCATGCAGATGCCCTTGCCGGCGACGATGTCCATGCCGTCGTTGACGATCATCCGCGCGCGCTCGGTGACGTGGTATTTGGCGATGGCGGAGATCACCGAAGGTTTCTCGCCGGCATCCAGCGATGCCACCGACACCTTGCGCACCGCGTCGCAGGCATACAAATGCCCGGCCATGCGCGCCAACGGGGCCTGCACGCCTTCGAACTTGCCGATGGGCAGGCCGAACTGTTTGCGCATCGCCGCATAGGCGCTGGTGCCGCGTACTGCGACCTTGCCCAGGCCGACGTTGGCCGACGGCAAGGAAATCGCCCGACCGGCCGCCAGGCATTCCATCAGCATGCGCCAGCCGTTGCCGACCTGTTCGCGGCCGCCGATGACCCACTCCAGGGGAATGAACACATCCTTGCCGGTGGTAGGACCGTTCTGAAACACCGCGTTGAGCGGCCAGTGCCGACGACCGCTGTTCACGCCCGGATGGGAGGTTGGGATCAACGCGCAAGTGATGCCCAGCGAACCCGGCTGGCCGAGCAGACCGTCCGGGTCTTGCGCACGAAACGCCAGGCCAAGCACTGTGGCAATCGGGCCAAGGGTGATGTAGCGCTTGTCCCAGGTCACGTTGAAACCCAGCACTTCCTCGCCTTCGTGCAGGCCTTTGCAGACGATGCCCAGGTCCGGAATCGCCCCAGCGTCGGAACCGGCATACGGGCTGGTCAGCGCGAAACACGGAATGTCTTCGCCACGCGCCAGGCGCGGCAGGTAGTAATTGCGCTGGGCATCAGTGCCGTAATGCAGCAGCAATTCCGCCGGGCCCAGGGAGTTGGGCACCATCACCGAAATCGCCGCCGCCGAGCAGCGTGTCGACAGCTTCATCACCACTTGCGAATGCGCGTAGTGGGAGAAGCCTTTGCCGCCGTACTGCTTGGGAATGATCATGCCAAGGAAACCGGCGTCCTTGGTGTACTGCCAGCCCTCGGGGGACATGTCTTGCCAGACCTGGGTGGTTTCCCAGTCGTTGGCGATGTCGCACAGGGTTTCGACTTCGTTGTCGAGGAAGGCTTGTTCCTCGGCACTCAGGCTGGCCGGCGCGGCTTGCAGCAGGCGCTGCCAGTCGGGTCGGCCGCTGAACAGTTCGGCATCCCACCACACGGTGCCGGACTCGATGGCCGCGCGCTCGGTGTCGGACATTGCCGGCATAACTGTACGAAATAGGCTCAGAGCCTTGCTGGTCAACAGGCGGCGACGCAGCGGTTTGATTGTCATCAGCAACGCGGGCAAGACCACTAGCAGCGCCACGACGGTGGTGCCGAAAACGGCGACCGCGTTGAACAGGTAGCCGGCCGCCAGCCAGGCCAGGCCGGCGCCCAGCCAGTGGACAGCGGCGGCTTGTCGATACGCCAGGGCAATCGCGGCTGCGAAACCCACCAATAACCAGATCACCATGGGGATACCTCTACTCGATTCAGGGCGTAGCAAACGCTGGCGCAGATCGATATGAACTGCGGCGTAGGGCAACACTACAAATTTGGAAAGCCAGATTCAAATTATGTTTTGAAATTTTTATTTAACTCCTGGACAAAAAAATACTGGGCTGAGCACGTCAGCCTGGGTCACGAATACGAAAATCGGAATAGGTCACATGGCGACCCGTAAATGAGGGCAAACAGCAGGAAGAAGGCATTCAGATGCGCTTAGTGCCTTCCTCCATAGCCCTCGATATCTGTTAAAACTTGTAGGTGGCCGATACGCTGACCACATCGCCTGACGACTCAGCCTTGCCGTCCAGGCTGGCGCCACCCAAGCGGTCAACGTTTTTGGTTTTCAGCTTCACTTCCTGCACGAACTGATGGGAATACGCCAAGTCAAGACTCAAGCCCTTTACAGCCTTTACCTCGTAACCCGCACCGAACGACAAGAACGTACGATCACCATCCGGGATACGGGGGTCACGGGTCGAGTTGCGGGTTGGTGTCTGGTCAAGGGCCACACCGGCACGCAGCGTCAGTTCATCGGTGGCACGGAAGTCGCCGCCGAGGGAGTACATCCAGGAGTCCTTGTAGTTGTAGGGGATTGAGACGATGGTGATATCGCCGGACTTGAGCGTGAGGTCCTTGAACGACGACCACTGCGTCCAGTTCACACTTGCGCCCAAGGTGAATCGGTCATTGAACTGATGCACCCAGTCAAAGCCCGCAGTCGCGGGAATATCCAGTTGGGTACTGGCATGTGCGCCATCCGGGTACAACGCCAGCCCAGGATAAGCCGACCCAACCAGCGTGCCAGTGCCAGTGAACGGGTTCGGTTGAGTCATCAGGGCATAGCTGTACGAGTCTGAACGAATGTTGTACTTGCCCGTCATCTTGTTCTTGATCTTGGCGTGATAGTTCAGGCCCAAGGTGTCTTGGTCAGTGGGTTTCCAGGTAATACCGGTAAACCAGCCGGTGGAGATATTGTCGACCTTGACCCGTATCAGCGCGCCTCCGACACCTGCCGGCAAGTCAATACTGCCCAGTAATGGGTCCTGGGAGTTGGCAGCCGCCGCCAACAAATCGATGTTCTGACTCACAAACCCTTTACTGTGTTGAACAATAAGCCCACCGCCGATGGCGAACTGATCATTGACTTTGAACGAAAGCGAACCGGTCAATCCCACGGTTTCGATCCTGGTGTCCACAGCAAAATCGCGAAGTTTGGAGTCTTCGTCCCAAGTTGAGCGCATCCCTTGTGGCACCACTTGGCTCAAGCCAAAAGCGAATCGGTCCCCCAGGGGCATCACCATGAACCCGGTCGGCAACCAGGCAGTGAAACCACCCTCGCCACCATCATTGTTGTTGACCGTTGGCGATGAAAGGTCAGGGAAACCATCCGCACCTATTGGACTGTTCGAGACAGGGTTACCCAGATAATCATTAGCCGCGCCCTTATATTTGATTTTGATGCGCGCGTAGTCGACCGTCATTTGTGCGACGTTCTGGTCCACAAACGCCATCGCGGCGGGGTTGTTGTACGCCGAACTGGGGTCGTTCTTGAATAGCGAACCACCACCAAAGGCGCGCCCCCAACCAGGAGCCCCATAAGTCGGTGTGGAAAATCCGCCGGCCTGCACGGGCGTGGCAACCATCACCCCGCCCATCAATGCCAGTCCCAGCAAAACCTGTACCTGTTGTTTTTTATTATTCATGCGGCACTCCATATTGTTATCTCACTGAACCAGCCCCAGCCGGATCGCTTGCTGCTTTAATTTGCCCACTTGAAGGCATATTTGAATCGGTAGATGGCGATCCAATTCATGGTGTGATCGTCAACGCTGGCGAGGGTTTAAAGTTGAACGTGATCAGCCTGCAGGTTGAGTTCACGGTGTGGGGGCTAGTGAGGCTGAAGGTATCGTCAGCAGCACTCCACTGCATCGCAACTGCACTGGGAGTGGCGCAACTGTCGTAGGCGAATTTCTGCATGAAGCCTGAGAGGCTCGCGGTAGTGGCACTTGTGGGCACCAGTGTCCAAGGCAGATTCAATGGCCCGGAAATATTGCATAAGGCATTCCCGGTAAAAGTAGCGCCGGTGATAGTTGCACTCGAACCGTCAGCCGCTACTTGTCCAGTCAATGCAATGCTGCAGGGAATAGGTGTCCATACCAACGGCTTTATTCCCGTCGCAATTGTGCCGGTTGCGTTAAAAGCAGCACCGGCCTGGGCAAATGTTGCGGCACTGACCATGGAGGAACCAAACACCAACCCTAGTAACACGGCGGCTAAAGAAATACGTGGAATAACATGTTGCATTGTCTTGACCCTCAACTTTCTTGTTGTTGTCAGTCGGTAGCGCCGATTTCTAGTATTTAAGAAAACCCCGCCAAACAAGCGCCTCGTTAGAGGCGCCTGCCTTTCAACGGGTGATCAACCCTTTCCACGGATTACATGCTTCAAGGAACAATGGTGACACCAGTGGCTTTGACATTCAGCGACTGCACGGTGCAACCGCCGGAAAGCGCTTGGTTAGCGGCAGTCAGGGTGATGCTTTTATCCGAATCCAGAGGACCGGTAGTTGAAGCCAGAGCTACGTTAATGGTGGACGGGCCGCAGCTTGTTCCGGGGATCAAAGGCGGTACACCGGTAATGGTGTAACCGACGTTGGTTGCGGTGCCTGAAGTGGTGGTGGCCGGTGTCAACAACCATGGCAAGCCGGTGATCTGAGGCAAATTGCACAGAGTACTGCTGCCGGGAGACACGACCACATTGGTGATATCAGCCTTGCCATCAGAACGAACCGTTCCTGAAAAAACGGCTTTACACGTCACGGCAGCGCCAAAAGACGACGGGGATTTGACGACGATAGTGCCCGTAGCGTCGGTTTGGAACGTCTTCCCAACAGGGCTAAAAGACGCCGCACCGGCCATCGAGGCCGCACCCATGCACACGGCCAAAGCAGACAACGACACGAGAGTTTTCAAACTTTTCATTATTTTTCCTCACATGTTATGGCGAGTCATTCGCCAGGGGTAATGGCCATGAACGAGAGGTCACGGAGAAACTGCAGAACTTCCCTTTCCAGCCAAATTTCAATTCAATTACCACTGCAACTATCGGATATATCTATTCGACAACTTTGAAGTTGGCCGGCATCTTGATCGACACCGTCTTGATCTTGCAGTCTTCGCCAATCGGCACATTGACGGCTTCCAACTTGCCGGTGGCGTTATCCCAGGTGCCGTCGGCCGTGGAAGGGCCGCACTTGCCGCCCAGGCCGAAGGCGTGGACGTCCACGCTGATCTTCGACATCGAGCCGCTTTGGGTGTCTTTGGCCACCAAGATCCACGGCAGGTTGATCGCTTCGACCCGGCTGCACTTGAGGCCGCCGTCGAATTCGACCTTGTCGACATTGACGGACGAACCGTCGGCGGCAACCTTGCCCGCCACCTTGATGGTGCAGTCGGCACTGATCAGCTTGCCTTTGGAAAAACTGATGGGCCCTTGGGCAGTAAACGCACTACCGGCAGGTTCAATACGGGCAGCCTGGGCTTGCTGATAGACAATCAGACCCAATGCCGCCAATAAGATATGGGCGGTGAACTTGGCAGGTGTTTGCATGGTGAACGTCCTTCCCTTGCTTTTATTTTTGTGGGGTCAAACAACTCTCTTGCAATGAAATCGATAAACGCTGGGCGATAAGAAACCGCGTGAGACAAAGATCCCGCGCACGCCAGGTAACTTTTTCAGTTCATCTCAGAACGTTTTGCTATTGCCGCCGTATTGTTTCAGATAGTGCAGACGCTTGGACGGTTGAAGATTGGTCAGGGTGATATCCCCGGCATAATGCCTGAGCACCCGATGGTCCATCCGTCGTCGCCACAAATACGGCACGTAAGCCCAGACAATCATGCTTGCATAACCGTAGGGAAGTTGCGGCGATTCATCGAAGTGACGCAACGATTGATAACTGCGCGTCGGATTGGCGTGATGATCGGAGTGCCGTTGCAGTTGGAACAGAAAGATATTGGTCACGATCCGGTTACTGTTCCACGAGTGTCGCGGCGAGCAACGCTCATAACGGCCGTTGGGCAACTTCTGGCGTTTAAGGCCGTAGTGTTCGACGTAGTTCACCACTTCCAGCAGCGAGAAGCCGTAGATGCCCTGGATGATCAGGAACGGAATCACCGCCGCCCCCAACCAGGCAATCATCGCGCCCCACAACACCACGCTGTACAGCCAGGCGCTGAGCACGGCGTTTTTCCAGTGCCAGGCCGGCAGGCCGAGTTTGCGCAGGCGTTCGCGCTCCAGGTTCCACGCCGAGCGTGCGCTGAACCACACCGAGCGCGGCAGGAAAGCCCAGAAACTTTCCCCTAGCCGCGAGCTGGCCGGATCTTCCGGGGTGGCGACACGGACGTGATGACCCCGGTTGTGTTCGGTATAGAAGTGCCCGTAGAACGTTGGCGCCAAAGTGACTTTGGCCAGGAACACTTCCAGCGGCTTGGGTTTGTGCCCCAACTCGTGGGCGGTGTTGATCGCGATGCCAGTCGCCGCGCCCGTGGACATGGCCATGCCCAGGTACGTGAAGGCACTGACCTGGCCGTGCAGTTGGGTGCGCGAGGTGAGATAGGCGGCCGTTTTCGCCAGCCAGCTCGAAGGTTCCAGCGCGGCGGTGGCCTGGAGCAAACCGCCGTTGATGATCCAGTCGATACCGCCGGCAGCCAGCCAACCGGTGATCACCACCGAAGCGATGACGAACAGCACGCCGGTGTAGATGATCCAGCGGTAGTAGCGTTGCGATTCGAGGTGGTTGACGGCGGACTCGGGCGGGTTACTCACGTCTTCGCCCAACAGGCCATCGATCAGCGGGATGAGGCCGAAGATCACCAATACGCCAACCCACCACAGTTGTTGCACGCCGCTGGTGATTGCCAGTGTGCCGGCGAGTAAAGGCGTTGCCAGGGGCAGGATGCCGAGCCACCACAGGTGGCGTTTGCCGTCGGCCCAGACCTGCGGGGTGGCCAGGGTCTGATTCATGGCAACCTCCGGACGGGGCAGGTGCAAAACAGGTTCAAGGAGCGCGGAAGGCTCCGGGAAATCAACCATGCGATAAAAGACGTTTTTTTCATTGTTATTCGCTCTTAGGCATTTCAAAAATCATTTCAAAACAAACATTGAAATATTTTTTTAAATAAATAACGCGGAATCGTTAGGTCGTCAACTAGTTTATCGAGCCCTTTTTTGCGTGACCGAGCAGTCTCTTTTTCAGCTGGCTGGTCAGGTGTCTAGAGCGCGCATTGACGCCGTTGTGCCGCGACTCGGATGGCCCGATTATTTGTTCGCCAGGGCCAACGGTGGATGCAGGACGGTGGTGTTTTGCGGTGATCGGGCCCGTTTGGCCACCTGTTCCACCACCGCCACAACACGCTCCGTCGCGGTGATCGGCAACATATGGCCGCGCCCCTCCACCAGTTGCAGCTTGAGGCCGGGCACCCGGCTCGCGAGGGCCTGGCCGTGCTTTTGAAAGTCCAGCACCTTGTCCTTTGCGCCGTAGATCAGGCCGATGGGCAGGGTCAGTTGCGGGTAGCGCTTGACCATGCCCGGCAGGTGATCGTTGACCTGGTTGATCTCGGTGGAGGCCGCATAGAAGTTGGCCGGGCGCATGCCGAGCAGCCCGCCGCCGCGTGTGGCGAAGTCCGCTGGTGCAGGATCGGGGGCGAACACGCCCTTGACCACCGAGCCTTTGGTCAGCAGGCCGATCGGCATCGTCAGCGTGTGCGACAGCCAGCGACGCAGCCACGCCGGGCGCACCGCCAATGACAGGAACACCAGCGGCAACAGGCGCTGGGGATGGGTCAGCGGTGCCACCAGGATCAACCCGGAGACCGCGTGGGGATGGTCGAGGGCCAGCGCCAGGGCCACCGCGCCGCCGAGGGAATGCCCCAGCACCAGCGGTCGATCCAGGCCCAGCGCCTGGACAAAAGCCGCGATTTGCCGGGCCTGGGCCGGCAGGTCCGCCGCCGTGCCGGGATGCCGGGTCGAATAGCCCGAGCCAGGCCGGTCGAGCGTGATGACCCGGAAATGCTCGCGCAACTGCCCCGACAAGGCGTAGGTCAGGTTGCGACTGCTGCCCATCAGCCCGTGAATCATCACCAGCGGTGGGCCCTTGCCCTCGTCGAGAAAATGAAAGCGCTCGCCATCGACGTCCACAAAGCGCCCGTTACTTGGAACGGCCGCTTCGATGCGCCGTGTCATCCAGGCACTGAAGCCCCATGCCACCACGCTCGCACCGACCAGCACACCCGCAGCAATAACCCATTCGACAGCCATAGCTCGGTCCTCTGCTTCCCTGCTGCCGACCGCCCGACCGGAATTGATCAAGGCCTCAGCCATCGCCCACACCCTGGACCTAAACTTCGTGCATACCGTCGCACATGAGGAGCCAGGGACTAGCCTAGGCGATATTTTCAGGTAGATTATTTAAAATCTTTTTTAAAATAAGTAATTCAATTTTCCTTTGCAATGGTGTTCTATCTAAAAAGACAAAACAAAAACAGGAGCACATCCGATGCCCACGCAGGCCCGCCTATGAATGCCCACAGTGATTCCATCGACATCGCCATCATCGGTTCAGGCTTCGCCGGCCTGTGCATGGCGATCAAGCTCAAGGAAGCCGGCTTTAGCGACTTCTTTATCGCCGAACAGGCCGCGACACTCGGCGGCACCTGGCGCGACAACCACTACCCTGGCTGCGCCTGCGATGTGCAGTCCCACGTCTATTCGTTTTCGTTTGCGCCCAACCCGGACTGGACCCGCCAATTCGCCGCGCAAGCGGAGATCCGCGCCTACCTGGAGCAATGCGCCCGACGTTTTGCGCTGGCGCCGTATCTGCGCTTCGGCATGGGCCTGCAACGTGCGGTGTTTGATGAGCAGCAACAACGCTGGCAACTGAGCTTCAGCAATGGGCGCCAGGTCAGCGCGCGGGTGCTGGTATCGGGCATGGGCGGCTTGTCGCGCCCGGCGCTGCCGGATATCCCGGGGCTGGACAGCTTCAAGGGCCAGCGCTTTCACTCCCAGCAGTGGGACCACGCCTATGCCCTGAAGGGCAAGCGCGTGGCGGTGATCGGCACCGGCGCCAGTGCCATTCAGTTCGTGCCGCAGATTGCGCCGCAGGTCGCTCATTTGGACCTGTTCCAGCGCACCCCGCCATGGATCATGCCCAAGCCCGACCGAGCGATTTCCCGCGTTGAGCGCTGGGCATTCAAGCACCTGCCCTTCACCCAACGGCTGGTGCGCGGCGCCTTGTATTGGGCGCTGGAAGGCCGCGTGGTGGGCTTTGCCCGGCACCCACGGCTGATGAAAATGGTGCAGAAAGTCGCCCTGCGCCACTTGCACAAACACGTCACCCGCCCTGCCCTGCGCAAGGCGCTGACGCCGGACTACACCCTCGGCTGCAAGCGCGTGCTGATCTCCAACGACTATTACCCAGCGTTGTCGCGCAGCAATGTGCAGGTGGTGACCGACAGCGTGCTGCGCATCGAAGCCGATGGCGTGATCACCGCCGACGGCGTCAAGCACCCGGCCGATTGCCTGATCTTCGGCACCGGGTTCCAGGCCACCGACCCGCTGCCCCGCGACTGCATCATCGGGCGTCACGGCGTCGACCTGATGGACGCCTGGCACGACGGCGCCCATGCCTACAAAGGCAGCACGGTGCCGGGCTACCCGAACCTGTTCCTGATCATCGGCCCCAACACCGGCCTGGGGCATAACTCGATGATCCTGATGATCGAAGCCCAGGTCGCTTACATCCTCGATGCGCTGCAACAAATGCAGCGCCACCGCATCGCCACAGTGGAGGTCAAACCCGCGGTGGAACAAGCCTACAACCACCAATTGCAGGACAAACTCACGCGCACCATCTGGAACACCGGCGGCTGCCGGAGCTGGTACCTCGACCCTCGCACCGGCAAGAACACCACCCTGTGGCCCGGCTCGACCTGGCGCTTCAAGCAGATCACCCGGCATTTTGCGCTCAAGGACTATGTCGCCAGCATGGCACCGATTGACGCGGCGCCCCGCGCAATGGCCGCGCCACATTCCACCGCAGAAGGGAGCCTGTCATGAAGTCATTCAACGGCCGCGTGGCGGCGATCACCGGCGCGGCATCCGGCATGGGCCGCGCATTGGCCCTGGCCCTGGCGCGCGAAGGTTGCCACCTGGCGCTGGCGGACAAGAACAGCCAGGGCCTGGACCAGACCGTGGCGTTGATTCAAACCGCCACCCTGGCGCCGGTGCGGGTGACCACCCAGGTGCTGGATGTGTCCGACCGGCACGCCATGCAAGACTGGGCGGCGCGTTGCGCTGCCGAGCACGGCCAGGTCAACCTGATCTTCAACAACGCCGGAGTGGCGCTGTCGAGCACCGTCGAAGGCGTGGACTACAGCGATCTGGAATGGATCATCGGCATCAATTTCTGGGGCGTGGTGTACGGGACCAAGGCCTTCCTGCCGTATCTCAAGGCCAGCGGCGACGGCCATGTGGTCAACACGTCCAGCGTGTTCGGGCTGTTTGCCCAGCCCGGCATGAGCGGCTACAACGCCAGCAAATTCGCGGTGCGCGGCTTTACCGAAGCCCTGCGCCAGGAGTTGGACCTGCAACGTTGCGGCGTCTCGGCCAGTTGTGTCCACCCCGGCGGCATCCGCACCGATATCTGCCGTAGCAGCCGCATCGACGCCAACATGACCGGCTTTTTGATCCACAGCGAACAGCAGGCCCGCGCCGATTTCGAAAAGCTGTTCATCACCGACGCCGACCAGGCCGCCAAAGTGATCCTGCAGGGCGTGCGCAAAAACAAACGCCGCGTGCTCATCGGCCGCGATGCGTATGTTCTCGACCTGCTCACCCGCTGCCTACCGGCGGCCTATCAAGCGCTGGTGGTGTTCGCCAGCAAGCGCATGGCCCCCAAACGCCCAACGCCGCTGTTTGACAGCAACGACGAGAGCCGTCTCTGAACAGGAGCAAGCCCCATGCTACCGATCCGTCGCGATATCCGCTTTGCCTTGCCGGCCGAACGCATCAAGGACTGGCACGAACAAGGTCCGTTCATCACGCATTTTTTCAATGCGTTGTCGCTGCTGTTTCCCCAGGGCGAGCTGTTTTTCATGGACAGCGTGCGCCACTACCGCCAACGCATCGATGACCCGGCGCTGAAACAGGAGATCCAGGGTTTTATCGGCCAGGAGGCCATGCACAGCCGCGAACACCTCGCCTATAACGACTTGCTGCAAGCCGCAGGCCTGCCGGCACATCGCCTGGACCGGCGCCTGAAATTCTTCCTCGACCTGCAGAAAAAACACCTGCCGCCGGCGTTCAACCTGGCGGTGACCATCGCCCTGGAGCATTACACCGCGATGCTCGCGGAAATCCTCCTGAGCGACCCTTCGCGCTTCGGCGATTCACTCAAGGGTTACCAGCAGATGTGGTACTGGCATGCCCTCGAAGAAACCGAGCACAAGGCAGTGGCGTTTGACGTGTGGAACCGCGTGATCAAGCCGGGCCCCCTGCGCTACCTGCTGCGCACCGGGAGCATGCTAACCACGACGCTGCTCTTCTGGCTGGTGGTGTTCGACTTCCACCTGCGCCTGCTGATTGCCGACCGCAAGGCCGGCGGGCATGTGCAAGGGTTCTGGCGCATGCTCAAGTTTTTGTATGGACCCAAGGGCGTGTTCCCGCGGATGCTGCGGCCGTGGCTGCACTACTTCAAGCCGGGCTTTCATCCGTGGGACCACGACAACCGTGCACGCCTGGCGAGGATCGAGGGCTTGGTCGAAGAGATCGAACAGACCCAGCGCGAATACCGATCGGCCCAGGCCTAGACCCGCCGCGCACGCAACCTGGTACAGCACCCCGGCCATCGTAATCGCCGTGGGTGCTCGGGTCGGCGTCGAGGCGCACGCCGCTGACGCCGAATAACACACAGCGCGCCCTCGCGGCCGGCGCGCAGCCCCTCGAAGACAGGGCCGGGAACACACCAGCCACCGCCACACATGACCAGGCACGGCGCGAAAAGCCGTTGCGGTCGCCCAGTTGATTTTTCAGGTTCCTCAGCACGCTCATGTGCGCGCTTGCGCTTTAGCCACGGAACTTTCTGATAAGAAGCAGCCCCTAAGCCTGTTTCAAGATGTAATATCTGCGACTTTTTCAGGGTTCCCGGATCGCGCAGCAAGGGGAACACGCTGAAATCGCCAGCAGCAAGGAGCTTGGCTTGAGATGCAACACAAACGGTCTAATACTATGCACCCACTGATGTTTAACGCACTGCTGTGGTTATGTGGGGTTGCTTTGCTCTACCTGGCCAAGGCGGTTATGGAGCTGTTTTTAGGGCCGATCAGCGAAACCTGGATCGACCTGACACTGGTGCTGACCGCGTACCTGTTACTTTTCGTCCTCGACCCCATACGCACCCGGATAAACCGCCGTATGCGCAAACGCGCCCGGCGTAGACAGGCTTGCCAAGACGCCGGCGCAGATGCCTGACTTTTTTTCGAGGAACCCACCTGTGTCCCAACCCGGCGATACCCATCAACTCGCGCTGGACCGATTTCTGCAGGCACACCCGGATGTCCTCACCCAACTGGACACTCTGAACCCGCTGGCCGCCCAGGCCAAAGGCGAAACCCTTGCGCAATACCGCGCCGAACGCCTGCATGAGGCGTTCGAAGCCGAAGCCGAGCGCCTGGGGCTGTTTGCCTGGGAGCTGACCCTCAAGCTGACGGCCGAATCCGCCCAGGCATTCGAAGCGCAACGCCTCGAAGTGCATAAGGAAGTGGCGCAGATGGCGGGGATGAGCTGGGACGAATACTGCGAGTTGCATGGCGTGAGCGGCTGACGCGGCACGCCCCATGCTGGTTTTATCGCCTCACACCATCGCCAGCGGATGCTTGCGCTTGGGCGCTCCGAACACCCGGTCGATGGCGTCGAGGTCGTGTTCGTCCAGCACCAGTTGAGCGGCGGCGGCGTTGAGCCGCACATGCTCTTGCGTGACGGCCTTGGGGATGGCGATCATCCCGTCCTGACGCACTACCCAGGCCAGCGCGACCTGCGCGGGCGTCGCCTGATGCCGATGGGCGATCTGCTTGAGGGTCGGGCTGGACAGTAATTCGCCGCCTTGCGCGATCGGACAGTAAGCCATCAACGGCAAGTGATGTTGTTGCCACCACGGCAGCAGGTCGAATTCGATGCCGCGCTCCTGGATGTTGTAGAGCACCTGGTTGGTCGCGCAGGCCGGTGACGCAAGTTCCTGCAGGTCGGCCACATCGAAGTTGGAAACACCCCAGCGGCCGATCTTGCCGGCTTCGCGCAAGCGCTCGAACGCCTCGACGGTTTCTGCCAGCGGGTACTGACCGCGCCAGTGCAGCAGGTACAGGTCAATGTAATCGGTGCCCAGGCGCTGGAGGCTGGTATCGCACGCGCGCGGTACGCCCCGGCGGCTGGCGTTGCGGGGGTAGACCTTGCTCACCAGGAACACCTGCTCGCGCTTGCCGCGAATGGCCTCGCCGACCACGCTTTCGGCGCCGCCTTCGCCGTACATTTCGGCGGTGTCGATCAAGGTCATGCCCTCGTCGATACCGCACTGCAACGCCGCGACTTCGGCGCGGCGCCGGTCCGGGTCTTCGCCCATGCGCCAGGTACCCTGGCCGATGACAGGGACCGGAACACCGGCCAGATCGATGGTTCGCATGACAATCTCCTGATGCGTTCGCGGGTTAACAGTGTGGCATTCACCGGACAAACGGGTTCAATCGAAGTATGGTTGCCTTTTGCCAAATCGCCGGAAGGGCCTGCAATGCTGTTTGTCGTGATGCTCGGGGGCAAGCACCCACGGGCCAGGATCGAAGTCCATGACGTGGTATTCGCCGTGGCGGATACGCTGGAAGCCACCTACCCACAGTTACGCGATGCCTGGTTTGGCAGCCCCAAGGGCGTGCATATCGATTCGTGGATGGCGGTCGATGGCGTCGACGGTTGGAAAGTCGAACTCAGCCACCTGGCGCCCCAGGCCGGCGCGCAGCGCCTGTACTTCATCAACCTGGGCGGCTATGAGACCAACCGCTTTGGCGAGGCGCATCACTACCTGCTGGTGGTTGCCCGCGACAAAAAGGAAGCGACGGGCAAAGGCAAGCAACAGCTGCTGCGTCACTGGTCACAGGCCCACACCGACGGCGTGCTGGACATCGACGACTGCCTGCCCATCGATCTGGTCGACGGCCGTTACCTTCACCTCGTCCAAGCCCCGCACCGGCCGGTGCTCCAGCAGAACGACTACATTGTGCTGGCGTGAACCGGCTTTACCCGCTCCGCCGACGCTCAACCGCCGGCACCGGATGAACCGCTGCCGGAACTCAATTTACCCTATGGGCACATAGACGATGCCCTGCATGATCGGCTCCACGCTCCCGGTCAACACCACGCCGCCCTGCCCGTCCCACTGCACGGTGACTGTGCCGCCGTCGCATTGCACCTCGACGCGGTCGTCGAGCAAGCCGCGGCGAATCCCATTCACCACCGCGCCGCAGCAGCACGAGCCGGACCCGAGCGGCACGCCGCCGCCGCGCTCCCAGATCCGCAGGCGAATATGCCCGCGATCGATGACCTGGACAAAATGCACATTGGTCCCGGCGGGGAACAGCACGTGGGTTTCCAGGGCCGGGCCCAGGGTTGCCACGTCGACAGCGCCGAGGTCCGCGACAAAGAAGGTGCAATGGGGGTTGCCCATACTGCACGCCGCCGGGTCGCCTTCGAGGGGCAAGTACAGTGTGTCCATCGACTCGGCCAGCGGCACCGCGGCCCAGCCCAGCGATGGCGCGCCCATATTCACCGACACCCGCCGCCCCGCCTCACGCACACAGGTCAGCAAACCGCGGTCGGTACGCAGCACGATGGAATCGGTGCCGGCTTCATGCATCAGCCGCTCGGCCACACCGCGCGTAGCGCTGCCGCAGGTTTGCAGGAGCGTGCCATTGGGGTTCCAGAATTTGATCCGTGCGGCAGCGTCTGCGCAATCGAGCACCACCGCCAACTGATTGAAGCCGATGCCGGTGTGACGATTGCCGAGACGGCGAGCGACCTGCGCGCAGATCGGATCATCCAGACCACGGCGATCAATGATGAGGAAGTCGTCGCCATGGGCGTGCATCTTCACGAAAGACAGCGTCATGGCGTGTTCTGTGAGCGGTGACAAATCAGAGCACGCTCCCCATGGCTTTCATCAACACGGGGTCACGCCCGTAGATATCGGGCGCATACACCAACTCGCCCTGGCGATCCACTTCCACGGTCCAGTACCCGAGCAACACCGGCACCGGCGTCGCCAGGCGGAATTCATGGGTCACGCCGGTGGCCAGCAATTCATCGGTACGAACGCGCTCCGCCGGGCTCACCAGCAGGTCGCGCAGCAGCAACGGTTGTTCGACCCGCACACAACCCGAGCTGAACGCACGCGGGCCTTTGGTGAACAGCGGTTGGCTGGGCGTGTCGTGCAGGTACACCGAGTACGGGTTGGGGAAACGCAGCACGATCTTGCCCAGCGGGTTGCGCGGGCCGGCTTCCTGGCGCAGCAGGATGTTGCCGGGGCGGGCCCAGTCGATGTGTTCGGGCGCCAGCGGGCGGCCCTCGGGGTCGAGCACTTGCAGGTTCTGCTGGCGCAGGTATTCGGGGTTGAGGCGGATGGCCGGGAGTTTGTCCTCGCGCATGATGGTGGGCGGCACGGTCCAGGTCGGGTTGAGGGTCAACCGGTTGATGCGTGATTTGAGCAGCGGTGTCTGGCGTTCGGCGCGGCCGACCTGCAAGCGGGTTTGCCACACCGGGATGCCACTCTGATAGACACTCAATTGCGCGGCGGCGACGTTGACCACCACGCCTTCAGGCTCCAGGTCCTGGCTCAGCCAGCGGAAGCGCTCCAGGTTGATACGCAACTGTTCGCGGCGCACCGCCGGGCTGATGTTGAGTTCGGCCACGGTGCCGGCGCCGATCACGCCGTCGGATTGCAATGAGTGACCGACCTGGAAGGCCTTGACCGCCTTGACCAGTTCGTCGCGGTACTGCTTGCCGTTGTCCTTGGGTTCGCTGGCGAGGTAACCGCCGCGGTAGAGGCGCCGCGCCAGCTCCGGCACGCGCGGGTCTTCCATGCCGGGGCGCAACAGCGGCCCGCCGGCGACCGCGTCCCAATGCGGTAATGGCTGCTTACGCAGCGTGGAATAGACGTTGCGCAGGCTGCGGTATAAATCCGTGCTGGGCCGGGCCTGGTCGAAGGCTTGCGCCATGTCGTGCAGCCCGGTGGCGGCGAAGGCCAGCACCTCGGTGTCCAGGTCGCGGGTGGGCGGCTGGAAATGCCACAGCGGTTCGAAGCGCGATTGCTGCAGGCGCCCGTAATGCAAATCCTGCAGGGCTTGCAGGTACTGTTCGCTGCTGCCGATATCGCTGCACAGCACGTTGTCCGTGGCGTTCGCCGGGGGCAGGCTATAGTGGGTGGGGTCCAGGCCGTCGTCGGCCAGCATCAGCAACTGCGCTTGCAGTGCCTGGCGGCGTTCGGCGACCCACAGCGGCACATCGCCCTGCTGCCGATAGAACGCCTGCAGACGCGCCAATGTCGCCGCGTCGATGCGCGACGCAAGGCTGGGGCACACGCTGGGCAACTGCGCGAGGGCCTGTTGGACCGGGCTGGCTGGAATCACCGGTAACGTGCCCATCGGTACTTCGTCGGCTGTAGCGACCAGCGGTGCAACGAGCAAGCAAATGCTCAAGTAACATGCGTGTTTTTTGAACAATAGCTTTGCTCCAATCCACAGTGGGGGGATGTACTGTAGATGCTGACTTTTATGTGCCGCCTCGGCCTGATGACCTTGACCGTGGCTACGCTGAGCACCGTTGTGCTCGCCGCCGACGGCAACCCTGTTTCCTTGTATAGCAGCCTGGCGCGCTCGGCTCCAGAACTCAATCCCACTGTACTCAAAAGCGCGCTGAACGCGGTGCAGTGCGCGGTCAATAATGGTGAAGAGCGTTCCGAGCGCCTGGCCGTGATTGACTATTCCCAGCCTTCGACCGCTCGTCGGCTATGGATTTTCGATTTACGCAAAAAGACCCTGGTGCTGCGCGACCTGGTGGCCCACGGGGCGAAGTCCGGGGAAAACTTCGCCACCCAGTTCTCCAATCGTGAAGGCAGCCACCAGTCCAGCCTGGGCCTGTTCCGTACCCAGGAAAGTTACCTGGGCACCCATGGCTATTCGTTGCGCATGGACGGCCTGGAGCCGGGCTTCAATGATCAGGCGCGCGACCGTGCCCTGGTGATTCACGCCGCCGACTACGTCAACCCATTGTGGAGCAAGCGCGAAGGCCGTATCGGCCGCAGCCAGGGCTGCCCGGCGGTGCGTCCGCAGGTGGCGCGCCAGGTGGTGGACAAACTCAAGGATGGGCAGTTCATGTTCTCGTGGTACCCGGACCAGCGCTGGTTGAAGTCTTCGACCTACCTCAACTGCAAACCCCAACAGGTGGCGAGTAGTCGTACAATCCGTGGCGGTTAGCCTGTCCCCACCGATAAAGAGAGCGTCGCATGCTTCTACATAAGTCCACCTGGATCGAGATCGGGCAGTTTCTGGAGCGCAGCCGCACGGTGGTGATCCCGATCGGCTCGAATGAGCAACACGGCCCCACCGGCCTGCTGGGCACCGACTGGATGTGCCCGGAAATCATCGCCCACCAAGCGCAGCTACACGCAGACATCCTGATCGGCCCGACCTTCAATATCGGCATGGCCCAGCACCACCTGGGTTTTCCCGGCACCATTTCACTGCGCCCTTCCACCTTTATTGCCGCGATTGGCGACTGGGTGCGTTCGCTGGCCGGGCATGGTTTCGAGAAGATCCTGTTTCTCAATGGCCATGGCGGCAACATCGCCACGATCGAAGCGGCGTTTTCCGAGCTGTATGCCGCCGCCAGCTTCGCCCGCCAACCGGCCGGGTTTGCGCTGAAACTGGTGAACTGGTGGGATCTGGACGGCGTCAACGAGCTGGCTCACCGGCAGTTCCCGGTCGGCCACGGCAGCCATGCCACGCCGTCGGAAATTGCCGTGACGCAATGGGCTTATCCGGAGTCGATCAAGTCTGCCGATTATTCGCCGCAGATCGCCAACACCGGGCCGATCCGTGAAGCGTTGGACTTCCGCGCGCGCTTCCCCGACGGGCGCATGGGCTCGGACCCGGCCCTGGCGACCGTGGAGAAAGGCGCTGAATTGGTGGCGTTGGCGGCTCAAGGGTTGGTCAAGGTTGTCGACAGCTTCAGCCACGAAGCAACCCCTTGAGCCAACCCTCGTGCCCACCGAGTTATGGGTGGCTTGCGGTTACTTGCACTCTTGCGCCGTCAATTCCAGGCGCGACGGCGTGATGGTCGACGCGAGCGGCTTGCGCTCATACAGGAACACCTTGGTGCCGTCCTGGCTCTTGTAGGCCTCCAGTACATCATCGGCGGCAACCTTGCTGGTCAACACCACCTTGGCGTGGCGCGAGTTCTGCGTCACGGTCGAGGTGAGGTTGTGTTTTTCAAGCTTGGGCAACACGCATTGCATATAACCTTCGGGGGTCTTGGCGGTTTGCAGGGTCAATGTCGGCGCATTCGGAGCGGAAACACAACCGGCCAGTAACAAAGAAGCGACAGCCAGGGCCGGGGCAAAAAAAGAGCGCATAGAAATCCTGAATATATAAAAGGAAAAGTTCACATCAACCCGCTCGGACTAATGCCTTGAGCGACGCATCAAATTGTTTCAAGGCATCGAGCTGTACATCGCGCTGCTGCTCGATCTGCGCGGCAATCTCCGGGGCCGCCTTGTCATGCGCCCACACCGACGGCACCTGCTTCTGCACCGAGCCTTCGGCCTTGGCGATGTACTGCAGGTCCGCGTCATAGAAGCGCGCGATAAAATGCGCCTCGACCAGGTCGTTACGCGGGGTCAACAGTTGGTTATGGGTGTCGAGCATCACCACCACATCGGGGTGAGCCTGCACGAGCGCATCCAGCGTGTCGTAAACGGTCACCGACAAAAACGTGCCTTGCAACGAATTCATCAACCAGTCAATCGCCAACTCCGGGTCGGAACTGTTGACGAACGCCGCACGGATGCGCCCATCAAGGGCATCTCTGGCGCCATTCAAGGCTGTGGCGTGGTAGCGTTCAAGGTAGCTGAGGTTGTCGACCGTATTTTCGCTGTACAGCACCCCCACTGACTGCTCGTGCCGCAGCGAGTCTACGCTACCGCCGAGTGACAGCAAATGGCCTGTACGCAGTTCATCGGCGATTACCGGGTTGATCATGACCACAGTGCTCATCATCAGGGTCATTAAAGCCAGTTGAATAAACGTCCTCATCGCGCGATTTCCTTGAACTGCGTCTCGATGGGGAGATTTTCCGCCTTTGTGGAAAAAACAGAACTTGCAATCTTTGATGCTGACTATTATCTGAATCAATAGTGCTTACATAAAATCTATAAGGACCACGCTATGAAACCCCACCAGAAAACCTTCGACCGCATCCGCGAAGCCGTATTGCCGGATTTTCGCGATCGGGTCGCCGATTACCTGGTTGTCTATGAAGACGTGCTGCTGGACGAGGCCGCCGACCCGGACCAGGCCTACGCCATCGCCCAGCAATTGCTCGGTTACCTGCGCGGTTTGAACACCACCCGCGTGCTGGGCATGGCGGACTGGGAAGAGCTGGACCGACGCGTCGCGCAGGAATGGCCTAAAGCGCGGGCCTTGGCAGATTGACCCATTCCTGCACCGATGGCCGCTGCCATTGGCGCTGTGCATAGCTCACCAAGTCGGCCGGCACAGGGTCGCCGTTGAGGATCAGGCGGTTGAGCATCACCGCCAGGTCCACATCGGCAATTGACCACTCCCCGAACAAGTACGCCGGATTCCCCGCCAACAGCACCTGCGCCGCACCGATCAAGCGATGGGCGGCAGCTTCGGCCAATGGTGACAACGGCGGCATCTTCTGCCCATAGAACACCACCAACGTCGAACGCTCCTGGCGAATCGGCAGCAAATCGCTGCGCAACCACGCCTGGACCTGCCGCGCCCGCGCCCGCTGCTTCGGATCGGCCGGGTACACCGCCGTTCCGGGGTAGGCCTCGTCGAGGTATTCGCTGATCGCCGAGGACTCCGACAGGGAGAAATCACCGTCCACCAGCGTCGGCACGCGTTGGGTCATGGACAGTTGGGCAAAGCCCGCCGTCTGGTGTTGCGCGGCGTCGAGGTCGAGGGGCACGGTGTCGAACGCCAGGCCTTTTTCGCGCAGGGTGACGAACACCGACATCGCGTAGGGGCTGGTGAACAGCGAATCAACGTAGAGGCGCAGCGCAGCTTGGTTCATGGTGGATCTCCTTGAGTGAAACCCCACGCTACGAGATCGGCGGCAATAAAGACAATGCGCAGTTTTTATGGGGGCATTCCCCGGCGGAATAGCGCCTCAACCGGCAAACCCGCCCTGCTCCAGAAAGGCCCGTTCCGCCTCCGTGGTCGTCCTGGCCAGCACCTCATTGCGGTGGGGAAAGCGCCCGAAACGTTCGATGATCCGCGCGTGTTCCTTGGCCCAACGGTAAGTGTTGGCATCCAACTGCTGGTTGAGGAGCAGGGAGCGTTGCTGGTCTTGCGCGTCTTCGGAATGTTCAAACGGCAGATAGCAAAACGCACGCAATGCCGGTTCGATCAATTGATCCAGCCCAGCATCCACCATGCGCCGCGCATACAGGCGCGCCAACGGGTCCGTGGCAAACATATGCGCCGTGCCGCGAAACGCGTTGCGCGGGTACTGATCGAGCAGGATCAGCAAGGCCAGCGCACCTTGCGCCGAGTCCAGCCAGCCCTCCAGCTCACGCCGCGCCGCTTGCAGATGAGTTGCGTTGAAGGTGTCGCGAAACGCCGCGTCGAACGCGGCGTCCTTGGCGAACCAACGCTTGGGGCCGGCCTGCGTCCAGAAATCGACGACGGTGTGCGGGGTGTCGTTGTGTGGCTTGCTCATGATCAGCCTCTCCCGATGCCAGGCGCGAACCTGTTCGCTCTCGATGACTTCGCGCAGCGGCGCGCGCATACGTTATAGGATAACATTCGTTTTCCATCCTGCCCTTGTGATCCACGCCCATGACCGACGCTGCTCCCCTGCGCCAACGCCTGCTTTCCATCGACGCCCTGCGCGGCCTGGTGATCCTGTTCATGCTGCTGGACCACGTGCGCGAAACCTTCCTGCTGCACCGTCAGGTCAGCGACCCGATGAGCCTCGACAGCACCGAGCCCGCGCTGTTTATCAGCCGTACCCTCGCCCACCTGTGTGCGCCGGTGTTTGTGTTGCTCACCGGGCTGTCCGCCTGGTTGTACGGGCAAAAATACCAGGGCCGTGGCGATGTGTCGGCCTTTCTGTTCAAGCGCGGGCTGTTCTTGATCGCGCTGGAGTTCAGCCTGGTCAACTTTGCCTGGACCTTCCAACTGCCGCCCAGCGTCATCTACCTGCAGGTGATCTGGGCGATTGGCCTGAGCATGATCGCCCTCGCCGCGCTGCTGTGGTTGCCGCGCCCGCTGCTGATCAGCTTGGCACTGGTGATCATGGCCGGGCATAACCTGCTGGACGCGCTGCACTTCGCTCCAGGGACAGCGCTGCAGACTGTGTGGGCGCTCCTGCATGAGCGTAGTTGGATCGAGGTGTCCGATCACCTGCGATTGCGCATCACGTACCCGGTGTTGCCATGGATCGGTGTGATCGCGCTGGGTTACGGCCTGGGCCCATGGTTTGCCACGGCCATGGCGCCTGCCCTGCGCCAGCGTTACCTGTTGCGGGCGGGGCTCGGTGCGTTGCTGGGATTCGTGGTGTTGCGGGCGGCCAATGGCTATGGCGAGCAGCCGTGGCACGCGTATGACAGCGGCGTGCTGACGTTGATGAGCTTTTTCAATGTCACCAAGTATCCGCCGTCGCTGCTGTTCCTCGCGTTGACGCTGGGCATTGGCCTGTTATTGCTGCTGGCGCTTGAACGCGTGGGGCAGCGGCGCTGGATCAGCGTGCTCGCGGTATTCGGCGCAGCGCCGATGTTCTTTTATCTGTTGCACCTGTATGTGCTGAAGATGCTCTATGTCGCGTGCGTGGCGCTGCTGGGCCTCAACCATGGCGCCTACTTCGGCTTCGACAGTGTCGGCGCGGTATGGCTGGTCGCGCTGCTCTTGCCGATGGCGCTGTATTGGCCGGTGCGCTGGTTTGCCGGGCTGAAGGCGCGGCGGCGGGATGTGGCGTGGCTTAAATACCTGTGACCTGTCACTGCGCCTGCGGTGAAAGGGCGCAAGCGCCCTCCCACCTTGTCAGGCCGTGTTACGCCAGTTCGGCGCGCAGTTGCCGCGCCGCCGCGACCATATGGATCAGGGCCGCTTCCGTCTCCGGCCAGCCGCGCGTTTTCAAGCCGCAGTCGGGGTTCACCCACAAGCGTTCTGCCGGAATGCGTTTGGCGGCCTTGCGCAACAGGTTGGCCATTTCCGAGGCGTCCGGCACCCGTGGCGAGTGGATGTCATAGACGCCCGGGCCGATGTCGTTCGGGTAGGCGAAAGCTTCGAACGCGTCCAGCAGTTCCATGTCCGAGCGCGAGGTTTCGATGGTGATCACGTCGGCATCCATCGCCGCGATGGACTCGATCACATCGTTGAACTCGCTGTAGCACATGTGCGTATGGATCTGGGTTTCGTCACGCACGCCGCAGGCGCACAGGCGGAACACTTCGGTGGCCCAGTCCAGGTAGTGCTGCCACTGCGCCTGGCGCAACGGCAAGCCTTCACGGAACGCGGCTTCATCGATCTGCACGATCTGGATGCCGGCGGCTTCCAGGTCGACCACTTCGTCACGGATCGCCAGGGCGAGTTGACGCGCCTGCACTTCACGGCTCACGTCTTCACGCGGGAAGGACCACATCAGCATGGTCACCGGGCCGGTCAGCATGCCTTTCATCACCTTGCGGGTGAGGCCTTGGGCGTAGCGGATCCACGCCACGGTCATCGCCTGCGGGCGGCTCAGGTCGCCGAAAATCACCGCCGGTTTCACACAGCGTGAACCGTAGCTCTGCACCCAGCCGAAGCGGGTGAAGGCGTAGCCGTCCAATTGCTCGGCGAAGTACTCGACCATGTCATTGCGCTCGGCTTCACCATGCACCAATACGTCCAGGCCGAGGTTTTCCTGCACCTCAACGGCGTGACGAATCTCGCTGTGCATCGCCTCGACGTATTCGGCTTCGCTCAACTTGCCTTGTTTGTAGGACTGACGCGCCAGGCGGATCGACGCGGTTTGTGGGAACGAACCGATGGTGGTGGTCGGAAACAGCGGCAACTTGAGACCGGCGCGTTGTGTCTCGATGCGCTGGGCAAACGGCGATTGGCGCTGGCTGTCCTGAGCGGTGATCGCCGCCACGCGGGCTTGCACCGCCGGTTTATGAATGCGCGGCGATGCGGCACGGGCCGCCTGTACGGCGCGGCTTTCGGCGAGCGCGGCGAGCACGTTCGACGCGTCGGGCTGGTCGACAGCCTGGGCCAGCACGGCCACTTCGGCGCACTTCTGGACGGCGAACGCCAGCCAGCTTTTCAACTCGTTATCGAGCTGGTCTTCACGGCCCAGGTCGACCGGGCTGTGCAACAACGAGCAGGACGGCGCCACCCACAGGCGATCGCCCAATTTTTCATGGGCGTGCCGCAAGGTGGCCAGGGCATTGTCCAGGTCGCAACGCCAGACGTTACGCCCGTTGACGACTCCAAGGGACAACACCTTGTAGGCCGGCAGGCGGTCGAGAATGGTCGGGTACTGCTCCGGTGCGCGCACCAGGTCGATGTGCAGGCCATCCACCGGCAGGTTGGCGGCCAGGCCGAGGTTTTCTTCCAGGCCACCGAAGTAAGTCGCGACCAGCTTTTTCAGCGGGTCACGCTGGATCAGGTTGTAGGCACGCTCGAAGGCGTTTTTCCAGGCTTGCGGCAGGTCGAGTACCAGAATCGGCTCGTCGATCTGCACCCACTCCACGCCCAGGTCAGCCAAGCGCTGGAAGATCTGGCCGTACAGGGGCAGCAGGCGGTCGAGCAGCTCGAGTTTGTCGAAATCGCCGCCCTTGGCCTTGCCCAGCCACAGGTAGGTCAGCGGGCCGATCACCACAGGTTTGACGGTGTGCCCCAGGTCAAGCGCCTCCTTGACCTCGTCGAAGAGCTGGTCCCAGCCGAGGTGGAAGTGCTGGTCGACGCTGAACTCAGGCACCAGGTAGTGGTAGTTGGTGTCGAACCATTTGGTCATTTCCTGGGCGTGCGCCCCGCCGCAGCAATTGTCACTGACGCCACGCGCCATGCCGAACAGGGTCTGCAAGGTGGCTTTGCCATCGGCCGGGCGGAAACGCTCAGGGATCACACCGAACATCAGCGAATGGGTGAGTACCTGGTCGTACCAGGCAAAATCGCCGACGGGCAACAGCTCGATGCCAGCCTGTTTTTGCAGGGCCCAATGTGCCTTGCGTAAATCGCGGCCGACAGCGTGCAGGCCGGCTTCGTCGAGTTCGCCCTTCCAAAACGCTTCCTGCGCTTTTTTCAGTTCACGATCGCGTCCAATGCGCGGAAATCCGAGGGAATGAGCGACTGCCATGACTTACAACTCCACTGTAGGTAGTAATGGCAGCCATTGTCGGCAGATGACGATAGTGAGACAAACTCATTTTATTCCTGATGATCACAAGATCTACTCATGTTAATACCGCGCTCACGGCGCCTGAACACCTGACCCTTGTAGGAGCGAGCTTGCTCGCGAAGAACCCAAGTGCGCCGCGTACCGTCAGGCAGCCCGCATGATCGTTGGCGTTCTTCGCGAGCAAGCTCGCTCCTACAGGCTGTTACATCAATGGAATCGAATAGCTCACGAACAGCCGATTCTGATCCTGGTCCCGCGCGACCTCACTGCGCGACATACCGTTGCGCCAGCCGAACCCGACGTTCTTGAAGGTGCCGCTCTGCACCACATAATCCAACGAGATATCCCGTTCCCACTCGCTGGCGTTGTTCCCGCTGGCGGTGAGGATATGGTCGCCTTTCAAATACATCATCGACGCCTTCAAGCCCGGCATGCCCAACGCCGCGAAGTCATAGGCGTACTGCGCAAAGGCCGTGCGTTCGCCGGCCTGGATAAAGGTTTGCACCGTCCGGTCGGTGTAGAGATACAGGCTGGAGCCGCCCTCCCCTTTGTTCACCAGGCCGCCCTGGTTGAGTTGGGCAAAGTTGCTGTCATCGGACACTTGCTGGTAACCGGCGGTAATCGCGTGAGACCCCAGGGAGTAGATGAAGGCCGCACTCCAGGTGTTGTTGTCGATTTCACCGCTGCCGTTTTTGGTATAGCCGCTGAACTTGTAGCCTTCGGCGCGCCCGGCGGCGCTGCTGTTTTTGCCGTCGGAGGTGGTCTTGAAGTAACGCAGGTCGGTTTTCAACGAACCGTAGTCGCCCAGCGGCAATACATGAATCAAGCCGGCAAAGTGTTGTTGGTAATAGTCTTCGAGGTTGGCGTAGTAGTACTGGACCATCAGGTCCTTGGTCAGTTGGTAGTCGGCACCGGCGTAGGTGAATTTATTGCTTTCCTGGGTGCCGCCCGCCGCCGCCAGGCCGCTGCGGTCGCTGGAGCCGCGCCCGGTGGTGTGTTGAAGCTGACCGCCGATCAGGGTCAGGTTGTCGATGTCTTTGCTGGTGACCTGCCCGCCTTCGAACGATTGCGGCAACAGGCGGCCATCGTTGCTCACCAGAATCGGCAGGTTCGGGCGCAGGTAGCCGTAGCGCGCTTCAGTCTTGGCGAAGCGTGCCTTGGCGGTGGCGCCGCCGCGAGCCCAGTTGTCCACGGCCTTGCCGTCGTCGGTAGGGATCATCGAGCTGCCCACATGGCGCCCAGCGCTGCTGTCGAGGGTCATGCCAAGCATGCCGACCGCGTCCAGGCCAAAGCCGACGGTGCCGTCGGTGAAACCCGATTGGTAATTGAGTATGAACGCCTGGCCCCACTCTTCAGTCTTCGACGGTGCGGCGCTGCCGTCACGGTTGTCGTTGTTGAAGTAGAAGTTGCGCATGCTCAAGTTGGCTTTGCTGTCGCTCAAGAAATCGGCCGACGCCAGGGGGCTCAGGGCGATGCCCAGGCTGCCGGTCAATAGGCTTAATACATTCAAAGTAGCTTTCATCAGGACGAACTCCGGCGCGGAATCCAAGTTCCGGGCGCTAAAAATGGACAGCAGGAAGCACACGGCCACACGTGAGTTGGCCGTTGCGTTAACTAACGTTCAGTTACTTGGTTGGGTGAAGTGAACCTCCGTAAAACCTCAGTCAATCAATCCATGAGCGTCATAAAACGGATATGGCCCCGGGTAGTCCCCGAATACGCCGTTGTGGCTGACCAACCCTTGTTGCGCATCCCAGCGATGCAACAAGTAACCCGCCGGTTCCAGGTTGAAATGCGCCGGCGCGGCGTCTTGCAGGTCCAGCACGATCTGATGCGACGTGCCAGGGCATACACAGCTCAAACTGCCGCCGAAACGCCGCTGCATCGACCGGTGCAAATGCCCGCACAGCAAGCGTTCCACCTGCGGGTGGCGCGCCACAACGGTTTCGAGGGCGGCGGCATTGATAAAGTGCTCGCGGTCCATATGGCCGATGCCGCTGATAAACGGCGGGTGATGCAGGATCAGCACGGTCGGCGCTTGCGGACGCAGTGCCAACTGCTGGTCGAGCCACCGCAACTGGCTGTCCAGCAGTTGGCCGCCATGGCCGCCGGGAATGGTGGAATCGAGGCCGATCAGGCGCAGGGGGTGGGCGTCGACCACCCAATCCAACGGGCCCGCCGCCGAACTCGGCAAGTAGGTGTGATCGCGGAACGCATCCAGCAACGGCCCGCGCGTGTCATGGTTGCCGGGCACCAGGTAGCAAGGCATGTGCAGGCGCGCCAGTTCAGGGTGCAGCACGGCGTATTCATCGGCGCGGCCGAAGTCCACTAGGTCGCCGCTGATCACCACGATATCGGGGCGCGGGTGGCTGGCGTTCAGATGGTCGACGGCACGGCGCAGCGCGCCCAAGGTGTCGACCACGCCGTAAGTCAGGCGCTGGCCGGCTTTAAGGTGCAGATCGCTGATCTGTGCAACAAGAAACGGACGGTTCACAAGGCAACTCTCACGCATTCAGGGTGAACAACATGTGCGGCGCGATGGCCAAGGCAATCGGCGCGCCGACGGCGTACAGCTGGTTGTCGCTGCTGTCGACCAGCAACGGTTGCGGGCCGCCGACATCCACCAGCAGGCGGCTTTGCGCGCCCTGGAAAAACTGCGCCAGCAGATGGCCGTGCAGATGCCCTTCGTGTTCCATCACCCGCAAGTGTTCGGGGCGGCAGTACACGGTGCCGGGCAACTGCGCTGCATGCCACGGCAATTCGCCGCCGCAGACTTTCAAACCATGGGGCGACGACTCAATGACCTGGAAGGCATTCAGGTTGCCGACAAAGCCTGCGACGAAGGCGTTGGCCGGCTTCTGGTAGATGTCCCGCGGGCTGGCCAGTTGCGCGACGCGGCCGTGTTCCATCACCAGGATGCGATCCCCCAGGGCCATGGCTTCGCCCTGATCGTGGGTGACAAACACCGAGGTGATACCGAGGCCGCGCAACAGTTGATTCAACTCACTGCGCAGGCGCTCACGCAATTGCGCATCGAGGGCGGCCAGGGGTTCGTCCAGCAACAGCACCTTGGGGCGCGGCGCCAACGCACGGGCCAAGGCCACGCGCTGGCGTTGCCCACCCGACAGTTCATGAATGCTGCGCTTGCCGTGGTGTTGCAAACCGACCAGTTCCAGCAGTTCCTCGCAGCGCTTGTTGCGCTCCGCTGGCGACATGCCGCGAATCTTCAGGCCATAGACGATGTTCCCGGCCACATCCAGGTTGGGAAACAGCGCATAGTTCTGGAACACCATGCCCACATCGCGGCGCTCGATGGGCAGGCGCGTGACCTCCTGGTCGCCAAAGAACACCTGGCCCACGTCCGGGCGTTCCAGGCCGGCGATCAAGCGCAACGTCGTGGTTTTGCCGCAACCGGACGGGCCGAGGATGGCCAGGGTTTCGCCGCCTTCGACGGTCAGGTCCAAGTCATGCACGGCGACGGTGCCGTCGGCGAACGCCTTGCGGCAACCTTGCAGGCGGATAGTGATAGCGGTCATCGACGCTCTCCACGGGACAAACGGGCACTGATGGCCTGCAACGCAATCAGCAGCGGCACGATCATCAGCAAAAAGATAAGGGTGTAGGCGCTGGCGATTTCCAGGCGCGCCGAGGCGTAGCTGTCGGCCAGGCCCACCGGCAGGGTCTTGGTCATGGGCGTATGCAGCATCCAGGTCAGGTTGAATTCACCCAGCGACAAGGTGACCACCATCAGCACACCCGCGAGAATCCCTGCCCGGCAGTTGGGCACCACCACGCTGAAAAAGCGCTTGATGGGACCTGCCCCCAGGCTCGCCGCCGCCTCCTCCAGCACCGGCAGTTGCTGGCGTTGCATCACCGCCATCACCGGGCGCACCAGGAACGGCAAGGTGAACAGCACATGGCCGACCAAAATGAACAGCCAACTGCTGCGAAACGCGCCGAACTGGCCGTAGGTCAAGAGTAAGGCCAACGCGCTGGCCAGCCCCGGCATCGCCACCGGCAGCACCATCAGTTCCTCGAAGGCGCGACTGAAGCGATTGTTCATGCACACCAGGGCGTAGGCCGCCGGCACGCCGATCACGCAGACGCACACCGCGCAGGCCAGGGCCAGTTGCAGCGACAACCACACCGTCGGCGAATAGGCCTGCCAGACCTGAATCAACCAATCGAAGGTCAAGCCACTGGACAGGCCCACAAAGAAATTGCGCGTGAGCCCGGCCAGCAACGACATCAACACCGGCACCAACATGAAGGCGCACACCAGCAGGGTAAACAGCAGTTGCATCACGAACAGCGATGAGCGCTTCACAGGACAGTCCCCGCGTTTTTCACCCAGCGCCGGGTGAGCAGCAACACTGCCCAGGTCAGCGCGCCCAACACCACGGAAAGCGCCGCGGCGACGGCAAAGTTGGCGTAGTTGGTGAACACGTTGTAGATCGCCACCGGGGTCACGTTCAGCCGGGTGCCCAAGGTGAACGCGGTACCGAAGGCGCCCATGGACGTGGCAAAGCAGATCGCCCCGCAGGACGCCAACGCCGGCGCCAGGCCCGGCACGATCACATCGCACACCACGCGCCAATGCCCTGCGCCCAACGAGTGCGCGGCTTCTTCCAGGCTGCGGTCGAGGCTTTCGCACGCGGCCATCACCGTGAGGATCACCCGCGGGATCGAGAAGTACAGATAGCCGATAAACAACCCGGCCAGCGAGTAAGCGAAGATCCAGCGCTCACCGGCCAACTGCAGGCCCAGGGACGCCAGCAGGCCCTGGCGCCCGGCCAACAGGATCACCAAAAAGCCCACCACGACACCCGGGAATGCCAACGGAAACGTCAGCAACGCAACCAGCGCCGAACGCCCGAAAAACTGCTGCCGCGCCAGGAATACACCGCTGATGCCGCCGATCAGTAACGCCACGAGAGTGACGAACACCGCAAGCGCACAGGTTTGCGCCAGGCTGCCTAGATACTGCGCGCTGCTGAGGACCTGCCAGTAACCGCTGCCGTTGCTGTCGCGGCTCTCGGCGCCGAGCACCATCAGGTGCGCCAGCGGCAACAGCCAGAACGCGAGCAGCACCGCAAAGGCCGGGGCCAGGGCCCAGGCGGTATGTCTTGCCGATGCGGCCACTTACTTGACCTCGTTCAGGTAACGAGCGGCAAAGGCTTCCTGCACGGCGGCCATTTTCTGGTAGTCCACCACGCCGGCGCGGGCGTAATCGCTGTCGGGCAGGAACTGCGCGGCGACTTCGGTCGGCATCTGCACCGGGCGTATCGGGCGCAGGTAAGCCTTCGCCCACAGCGCCTGGCCGGCATCGGACAGCACGAAATCCAGCACTTTTTCGCCATTGGCGCGGTGCGGTGCGTTGGCCACCAGGCTCATCACGTAGGGCACGCTGATGCTGCCTTCCTGGGGAATCACGAACGCGACGTTGGCGTTGTCTTTGTAGCGTGCGCGGTAGGCGTTGAAGTCGTAGTCCACCAGGATCGGCAACTCACCGGACAACACCCGCGCATAGGCGGTTTGCTTGGGCACGATGGGGGCGTTTTTCGCCAGTTTCTGGAAGTAGTCGATGGCCGGGGCGAAGTTGTCCAGGTCGCCGCCCAGGGCGCGGTTGATTGCCACCGCCGACACGTAGCCGACGAAAGCGCTGGACGGGTCGAGGTAGCCGACCATGCCTTTGTATTCAGGCTTGAGCAGGTCGGCCCAGCTTTGCGGCACCGGCAAGCCACCCAGCGCATCGACGTTGACCATGATGCCCAAGGTGCCGGAGTGGATCGCGAACCAGTGGCCGGTCGGGTCTTTCAAGCCGGCGGGAATCTGCTCCCAGCCTTTGGGTTTGTAGCCATCGACCACCTCGGCCTTTTGCGCCTGCAGGCCGAAGGTCACGCCGTAATACACCACGTCGGCCACCGGAGCGGCTTTCTCCGCCACCAACTGCGCCAGGGACTGGCCGGAGTTCTTGTTGTCCAGCGGCACCTGCACGCCAGTGCTGGCGGCGATGGCCTTGAGCTGGGTGCCCCAGTCGGCCCAGTCCGGCGGGCAGTTGTAGCAAATCGCCGTGTCGGCGGCCTGGGCCAGGCTGGCCATGCCGCACAGCAGCACGGCGGCCAGGGTTTTACTGAATACGCGCATCAAGGGTCTCCTCATGGGGTTGAGTGCTTTCACCCGGCCGGATATGGCAAGGCAGGCAATGGGAAATCGGGGCGTTGCCGGCGATCTGCGCCAGCAACTGGTCAATCACGGTGCTGGCAAGCAAGGCGATGGGCTGCACCACGCTGCACAGCGTCGGGTGCATCTGGGTGCCGAGGGCGATGCCGTCGAAACCCATCACTGACAGTTGCTCGGGTACGTTCCAGGCGTTGCGGCGCAGCTCGGCGATCAGGCTGATCGCCAGGAAGTCGTTGGAACACACCAGCGCGGTCGGGGCATCAGGGCCGTTGAGAAACGGAGCGATGGCGGCGAATTCGGCCTGGGTATGGGCCGGCATTTCGATCACCGGGCGGGGTTGGAGGCCATGCTCTTTCATCCCATCGCAATAACCGGCGTAACGCAGGCGTGCGCGGTCGGACTGCAACGCGGGGCCGGCGACCATGCTGATGCGCCGGTGCCCCGCTTCGAGCAAATAGCGCGTTGCCTGGGCCATACCGGCGCGGTTGTCGACGGACACCGCGCTGTAGTCGGGGTTGCTGGGTTGGTGGTAGGCGAGCACGAACGGCGTCTGCTCGGTAGCCAGGCTGTGTAGCACGCTGTTGCTTTCGGCATCCGTCACCGTCAGCACCAGACCGTCGACGCGCTGGCGCAGCAACTCTTCCACCACAATGCTTTCGCGCTCGCTGCTGTAGTCGGTGGTTGCCAGCAACAGGCTGTAGCCGCGCAAACGGGCCGCTCGCTCCATGGCCTGCAATTGCTCGGCGAAGACCGGGTTGAGCAGATTGGGCACCACCACGCCGATCAGGTTGGTGGTTTGCAGGCGCAGTTGGCGGCCGAGCAAGTTAGGCCGAAAACCCAGTTCACGGGCAGCGGCGAACACCTGTTCGCGGGTCGCCGGGCGTACCTGGTCGGGAGAGGCAAAGGTGCGGGCAGCGGTCGCACGGGAGACCCCGGCCAGCCGTGCAACGTCTTTCAAATCAGTCATGGTCACTCGCTTGAGATCGATCTCATTGGCGAGGACATTAGCGGCGCAATGTGGCAGGAACGTGGTGGACAGATGACGGTTTGATGTCAGCGCCCTGGACACACCGCGATCCGAATGTGGGAGGGGGCTTGCCCCCGATGGCGGTGGATCAGCTGGCCTATCGGGCGTCTGACACAACGCTATCGGGGGCAAGCCCCCTCCCACATTGGGTCGATGCATGCCGTTGGAGAGTCATATTCCGGGGCTATGCTTGGAAACCCGACGCGCAAAATCCGCCCGCTAACCTTTCGATCTGCTCCAAGTGCGGGCACAATGCGTGTCCTTTTTTGGCAGGCACCGCCGCAGGCTCTCAAAAATGATCAAAACGCCGTACTACCTCATCGATAAACAGAAACTTCTGGTCAACATGCAGAAGATTGCTTACGTGCGCGAACAGTCCGGCGCCAAAGCGTTGCTGGCGCTCAAGTGCTTTGCCACCTGGTCGGTGTTTGACCTGATGCAGCAATACATGGACGGCACCACGTCGTCGTCGCTGTATGAATTGAAGCTTGGTCGCCAGAAATTCCAAGGCGAGGCGCACGCCTACAGCGTGGCCTGGGCCGACGATGAAATCGAAGAGATGCTGGAAAACTGCGACAAGATCATCTTCAACTCCATCAGCCAACTGCAGCGTTTTGCCGAACGTAGCGAAGGCAAGACCCGCGGCCTGCGCGTCAACCCGCAGGTGAGCAGTTCGGATTACCTGCTGGCCGACCCGGCGCGTCCGTTCAGCCGCCTGGGCGAATGGGACCCGGTGAAGATCGAAGGCGTGATCGAGCAGATCTCCGGTTTCATGTTCCACAACAACTGCGAAAACGACGACTTCAGCCTGTTCGACAAGATGCTCGGCACCATCGAAGAACGCTTCGGCGCGCTGCTGCACAAGGTCGAGTGGGTCAGCCTCGGCGGCGGCATCCATTTCACCGGTGAAGACTATGCCGTGGACGCATTCTGTGCGCGCTTGAAGGCGTTCTCCGAGAAGTACGGCGTGCAGGTGTACCTGGAACCCGGCGAAGCGGCGATCACCAATAGCGCCTCGCTGGAAGTCACCGTGCTCGACACGCTGTACAACGGCAAACACCTGGCCGTGGTCGACAGTTCCATCGAAGCCCACCTGCTGGACCTGCTGATCTACCGCCTCAATGCCAAGCTGGCGCCGAGCACGGGTGAACACACCTACATGGTGTGCGGCAAATCCTGCCTGGCCGGGGACATTTTCGGCGAGTATCAATTTGATCGTCCGTTGGCCATCGGCGATCGGCTGTCGTTCATCGACACCGCGGGCTACACCATGGTCAAGAAAAACTGGTTCAACGGCCTGAAAATGCCGTCCATCGTAGTGAAACAACTCGACGGTACAGTCGAGGTGGTTCGTGAATTTGGTTACGACGACTACCTGTCCAGCCTTTCGTAAGCTGGCGGATAAAGGAGAGATAAAGCAATTGAAAAAGAACGTTCTTATCATTGGTGCAGGAGGTGTCGCCAAGGTGGTGGCCCACAAGTGTGCGCAGCACAACGACGAACTCGGTCGTATTGCTATTGCGTCGCGCAACATCTCCAAATGCCAGGCCATCATCGACAGCGTCAAGGCCAAGGGTAGCCTCAAAGTACCCGCCGACATCCAAGCCTTCGCGCTGAACGCCCTGGACGTGGAAGCGACCAAGGCCCTGATCCGCGAGACACAATCGCAGATCGTCATCAACGTCGGCTCCGCCTTCCTCAACATGTCGGTGCTGCGTGCCTGCATCGATACCGGCGTGGCTTACCTCGACACCGCCATCCACGAAGAGCCGGGCAAGATCTGCGAGACCCCGCCGTGGTACGGCAACTACGAATGGAACCACCTGGAAGAGTGCAAACAGAAGAACATCACCGCCATCCTTGGCGTGGGCTTCGACCCGGGTGTCGTCAACGCGTATGCCGCGCTGGCGCAGCAACAGCATTTCGACCGCATTGATTCGATCGACATTCTCGACGTCAATGCCGGCTCCCATGGCAAATACTTCGCCACCAATTTCGACCCGGAAATCAACTTCCGCGAATTCACCGGACAGGTGTGGAGCTGGCAGAACAGCCAGTGGACCAGCAACACCATGTTCGAAGTCAAACGCACCGACGACCTGCCTGTGGTCGGTTCGCAGAACCTGTACCTGACCGGCCACGATGAAGTTCACTCGCTGTCGAAAAACCTCGACGTGCCCAACGTGCGTTTCTGGATGAGCTTCGGCGAGCATTACATCAACGTGTTCACCGTGCTGAACAGCCTCGGCCTGCTCTCCGAAAAGCCGGTCACCACCGCCGAAGGCCTGCAAGTGGTGCCGTTGAAAGTGGTCAAGGCCGTGCTGCCCGACCCGTCTTCGCTCGCCCCCGGCTACACCGGCAAGACCTGCATCGGCGACCTGGTCAAAGGCACCAAGGATGGCCAGCCGCGCGAGGTGTTCATCTACAACGTGGCCGATCATGAAGAAGCCTACGCCGAGACCGACAGCCAGGGCATCTCCTACACCGCCGGCGTGCCGCCGGTCGCCGCTGCGCTACTGGTAGCGCGTGGTGAGTGGGATGTGAAGCGCATGGCCAACGTCGAGGAACTGCCGGCTGAGCCGTTCCTGAAAGCGCTGGACGTGATGGGCTTGCCGACTCGGATCAAAGACGAGCACGGCGATCGGGCCTGGGATGCGATTGCCTGACAGGCGATAGCAGACCGAACCAAAATGTGGGAGGGGGCTTGCCACCGATAGCGGTAGATCAGTCACAGCTGTATTGACTGACACACTGTAATCGGGGGCAAGCCCCCTCCCACATTTGGATTCGTGATGCTTCCTGCACACACGGGAGCGGCCTCAAAACACCGACCACCCAATCCGCTCACTCAACAGTTCCAACGCCTTGATCCCCGCCAGCGAATTCCCCGCCGCGTTCAACTCCGGCGACCACACGCACACCGTGAACTGCCCCGGCACCACCGCGACAATACCGCCGCCGACCCCGCTCTTGCCCGGCAAACCCACGCGATAGGCGAAGTTCCCCGCCTCGTCATACAGCCCGCTGGTGGCCATGATCGAGTTGACCTGCTTGGTCTGGCGCGCGGTCAGGATCTGCTCGCCGCTGTGGGCACTCACCCCCTCGTTGGCCAGGAAACTGAACGCCCTGGCCAGGTCCAGGCAGCTCATCTGCAACGCGCAGTAGTTGAAGTAGCTGTGGAGCACCGCGTCGACGTCGTTATGGAAGTTGCCGAACGACTTCATCAGGTAGGCCATGGCCGCGTTGCGCGCGCCGTGTTGCGCTTCCGATTCGGCGACGACGCTGTTGACCAGGATCTGCGGGTTGCCCGACAGGCGCCGCACAAAGTCGCGCATCGACAGAATCGGCACGGCAAAGCGTGACTGGTTGATATCGCAGATCACCAGCGCGCCGGCATTGATAAAGGGGTTGCGCGGGCGGCCGCGTTCGAATTCCAGCTGCACCAGGGAGTTGAACGGTTGCCCCGAGGGCTCGTGGCCGAGGCGCTCCCAGATGGTTTCGCCGCCGTGGTCGATGGCTTGCACCAGGCTGAACACCTTGGAAATACTCTGCACCGAGAACAGGGTATCGGCATCTCCGGCGCAGTAGGCTGCGCCGTCGTTGCCGTACACGGCAATCCCCAGTTGATCGGCGGGCACGTCGGCCAGCGCGGGAATGTAGTCGGCGACGTTGCCGAGGCCGATCAGTGGACGAACTTCGTCGAGAATCGACTCCAACAGCGCCTGCATGTCTTGTCCTGTCATCGTTCTTTGAATCAGTGGTAAGCGGGGCGCGGAGGATACTTCAATGCGCTCGGCAGTCCCACTGGCGGGAGGCGGTGTATGGCTTAGAAATACGTCACATCCGACACCTGCTCATCCAGCACATCCCGCGCCAGCGCCCACGCCTGGTCATTGGACGCCACCATCAGCAGCGGATAACCCCAGGCATTGCCAAACGTCGCGGCGAACGGCTTGAGTGCCCGGCGCTTGGCCGCGCAGGGCTCCACCTGGATCATGCCTTTGACATACGCACGCAGGGCCTGCCGGTGTGTCTTCATCCAGTGCGAGGCGTGCTCGCGCTCTTCGTAGGAGTGCGCGTGATTCAGTTCGTCCAAGGCTTTTTCATACAGCAACACAAAAGATTGCTGACGTGCCAGCAGGCCTTCGAACATCACGAAGCTGTCCTGCGACCCGCCTTCATTCGGCGCATCAAAAACGATCTTCACCACGGGAAATGCTGAACTGTCGAGTCGCATGGCAGAGTTCCTTAATGAGAGGGAGTCTCACTATAAGGCTGACGAAGCTGGACGGCATTGCACAGAATAGCCAGAATGTTTCGCAATTCAGCCAAGCTGCGAGCTCACCATGAAACGCCATCGCCTGGACCTGCATGATCCGTTGTTAGCCAAGGATGCCGATCTGGTCCCGCGTGCGGTGGTGGCCGTGAGCGCGACCAGTACGTCCGAGCGTTGGGAGCACGTTCAGCACACCCACCGCAAAGGCCAGTTGATGTACACGCTGCGCGGGGTGATTCATTGCGAAATCGAGGCCGGCATCTGGATTGTGCCGCGCCAGTGTGCGCTGTGGATTCCCGGCGGCATGCCCCACGCCGCGCGTGGCGCCGGCGAAGCTGAGTTGTATTGCCTGCTGATCGACCCGGAGGCTGCCGGCGCCCTGCCCTCGCAATGCTGCACCCTGTCGGTATCCGGCCTGTTGCATGAGTTGATCAGCAAGGCGGTGAGCTTCCCGCAGTTGTACGACGTGAACAGTGCGCAGGGGCGTTTGATCGACACGCTTTTGGACGAACTGGCCCAGGCGCCCATCGAAGGCCTGCACCTGCCGATGCCCCAGGACCCGAGGCTGCGTCGCCTGGCCGACAGCCTGCTGGCCAACCCCGGCGACAAGGCCACGCTCGGCCAATGGGCGGCGCGCATCGGCATGAGCGAGCGCAGCATGACGCGCTTGTTGCTGGAGGAGTCAGGCCTGAGCTTCGGCCGCTGGCGTCGGCAGTTGCATGTGATCCTGTCGTTGCAACGACTGGCCAGGGGCGAAAGTGTGCAGCGGGTCGCCCTGGACTTGGGCTATGAAAATGCCAGCGGTTTTATCACCATGTTCCGCAAGGCCGTGGGCCAGCCGCCAGCGCGTTACCTGGCGGGCCGCGTCGGGGTGTCGACGTCAACCGAGGCCCCGGCGGCCATCGCATTGCACTCGCTCCAGGCGCCCGATCAGCGCTGAACCGGAATGCGGATATCACCGTCCCGGCACTGGGTTTTCACACTCTTGGGGCAGCCGGCAAAACGCAGTTCCTTGCTCAGACACACGCGCACTTCGGACAGCACCTTGCCCTTGCAGATCACCGCCACGCCATGGTTGCCCATGGCCGGGTTACTCTCGCGAAAGAGCGCCTCGATCTCCCGTGCCTCCAGGTAACCCGGCACGTTGAACGGCTGCAATTGCTGCGGGATCTGCACCGTGGCCAAGGCCGCATCGGTGGCTTGCAGGTAACGCGTGGCTTCCAGGCCGCTGCAGGTGCCATGTTTGGACCATTCATGCTTGAGCAATGCCTGCGTGGGGAATATCAACGCGCCTTTGGCCAACTCATCCGCCGACAGCCGTGACTGCGTATCGCACGACGCCGGCCAGCCACCCCGCGCGTATTGCGGCCATAGCCCATGCAATACAAACCCGTAGCCTTTGCCGCTGCATTGCTCGTTGTTCGGGTGCGCCAGGCAGAACGTCGGCGACCACGACAGCGACAGCACATAAAAATCAAAGTCCCCCGCCGGCCGTTGCTCACGTGGCGCCGCCTGCGTCGCCATGCTTGCCAGTACCCACCCCACGGCCAGCCAGGCTGCCTTGTATTTCATCCGTCTGTTCCTTGAAAAAAATAAGCCCGCATTGTGAGTGCAGGCCAGGGTCCGGCGAAAGTGGTGAATGCAACGCCGGCGCCAGGAAAACTACTCAGGATGATAGGGATTGCGTTGCAGCACCTTGTCCAGAATCCGGTCGGTCTTCAATGCCTCGATCGCCAGCGAGGGGTGCTCGGCTTCGCCGCGAATATGGGCGTTCATGCCCAGCACATGGTGCCACTGGATATGCGTGTGGCAAGGCACCTCCAGCACTTCGTCGACCGCCCCTTCAAGCCGCAACGGCTGGTCGTCGAACACCGCAAACGTGATCCGCCCCAGGGTGCCGATCAGCTCGACGCGATCTTCACGGCGGTCCGCGACAAAGTTCCAGCAGCCCATGCCCAGCGCGCCGGAGCTGAAAGTCCAGCAGGCGGTCACCGCGTCTTCCGCCGCATACTGTCCGGCCTGTCGCGCGCTAAACCCGGCAACCTCGACAATGTCGCCGGCCAGGTACTGGAACAGATCAAAGCCGTGGCTGGCCAGGTCGGCAAAGTAGCCGCCGCCGGCAATGGTCGGGTCGGTGCGCCAATTGGCGGCACTGGTGTCTTCGATGGCTGGCGGCTTGCACAGGGACCAGGTCAGGTGACGCAGTTGGCCGATGCGTCCATCGCGCAACCAGTCGCGCACTTGCTGGAAGCGCGGCAGCGAGCGGCGATAGTAGGACACAAACAAATGCAGCCCGGCACGTTCGAAAGTGCGCTGCATCAATGCGCCCTGCTCGGCATTCAGCGCCATGGGTTTTTCGACACAACAGTGCTTGCCGGCGGCCGCGACCATCAGGCTGTATTCGAGGTGGCTGTCGGGCGGTGTAGCGATGTACACCGCGTCCACCTCAGGGTCGTTGATCAGTGCCTGGGCGTCGGTATAGAAACGACCAATGCCGTGGCGTGCCGCATAATCGCGCACAGCCTCTTCGCGGCGCCCCATCACGGCCACCAGGGCCGAACCTGGCGCTTTGTAGAAAGCAGGTCCACTCTTTAACTCAGTGACGCTGCCACAGCCGATCATGCCCCAACGTACCGTCTTCATCTGCTCCCCTCGTGCGTTGTCGTCAATCGACCAGTATCTATATCCTCACGCAGATGCGCCACCACCACCCAGCATGACATTTGCATTACACTTTTATGACAGACATCTCGCTGCGGGGCACAGACGATGAAAATACGCGCAACGGTGATTTGCGAACACGAGGGGCATATCCTCTTCGTGCGCAAAGCCAGATCTAAATGGGCGTTGCCGGGCGGTAAGGTCGAACGCGACGAGCGCCCGGTAGGCGCCGCCGAACGGGAGCTGGAAGAAGAAACCGGGTTGAACGTCGACGGACTGCTGTACCTGCAGGAATTGAAGGCGCGCGACACGCTGCACCATGTGTTCGAGGCGTCGGTGGTGAACATCGCGCAAGCACGGCCGTGCAACGAAATCATCGATTGCCGCTGGCACGCCTACAGTGCGATGGACGAGCTGGACACTACCGATACCACCCGGCACATCGTCAAATCCTTTCTGCGACGCCTGTAGTTCCGCGCTCTGTCCGGCGGCCTGTGCAGATTCTGCGTCGGGGCGCTTCACTCGAATGTGCTCAGGCAGGTTATCGACTTGCTCGCCACCGAAATCGGTAATCTCATCCAGCGAGTTGGATGGAACAGTGTGATGCTCGAGTTTGCCGAGAACATCGACGAGTTGCTGTACCAAGCCAAGCACAATGGTCGGATGCGCGCGGAGCTTGTTGATGCCGACAACAAATCCCAGGCAAAAAAAATCCCAAGTAGCTGATGGAAACTTGGGATTTAAAAAATGCATAAACCGTGGGAGGTGAACGCCCGGCTATAGTACCGATTGCCTAATCCCGTAACAAGATGGTTTTAATCCTTTCGTCGGAATAAAACAATCGTAAGTCCTTCAATAACCACACATTTATCAAGGTAGGGAGGTATATAAGTGCCACTTTTTGGTGCAAATACCATCGCGACTTTGAAGTACTATTCCCCTTTATAAAGAAGGGTTATCAATCGATCTCGGCGTCAGACTTTTCGATGACTGTCCGCTCAACTGTTTGCACGTATTGCTAAGTTCAATCCTGTTTGCCGACGCGGCACTGGCCACGCGCTCCACTTGCCTGCAGAGAGCCAGGTACTCGACGGTCTGTTCACGCTGGCGGTCGACTTTGGCATTGAGTTGTACGAAATAGATCCCCAGCAACACCGCAACGCACAACACCGCGACTGCGAAGTAGCGCAAGCTGTCGGGCGACCGGGGCTCCGGAGGGGTCATCATTTTAATGCGCCCTGCTCTTCCGGCAGCGAACGTCGGCGATCAGGAACAGCGCGGCGACATCATCCGACGTCGCCCCGGGAAAAAGCGTTTGCATACCAGCCTCCTCAATGACGGGGCAATTGTATGCAAATAGAAACACTGAGATTGTCGTGGATTTGTAAACCGCGCTGCTCGACCAGCAAGAAGCGCCTTATTTGCGCGCCACTTTGTAGCGCACGCAATCCTGATAGAAACTCTGGCGAATCGCCTCGGGCTTGAGCCGTGAACGGCTGTCATAGGTCTGCTCGGTGATGCCCATGGCCATCATCCGCATCCATGACTTGTTGAACTTGATGGTCTGGATCTTCTGCCGCGCGGCATACAGTGAAACGCCCGACAGCTTGAGTTCCTGTGCCCTGGCGGCCGTGCCCGCGCCCCAACTGCACATGTACTTGTCGCCCTCGCGCAACTCCCGCGCCTGTACGGCAGCCGCGCCGCCGGCCAGGGAACAGGCGATCAGCATGATTCCTACATTGCGCATTTGCTTCCTCACCTAACCAGCTGAAAATAAAAGCGATTCTGGCGAGAATTTTGTTACAAAGGGGCCACTAAATTGCCTTATCGCACGGATTGAAGGATCGCCACAACGCGGGCTCAACTCGCCGGCCGGTATCTGGAAACCGGGCGGCAAGACGAGTGGTTTTATTTGCGCGAACGATGACGGGCGGTCTCGCAATCGGTCGGATCGACTTTTTGGGTAGCCCTTTCAATTGCTTTTTCGCGGGATTTTCCCTGGGCGTGTCAGCCCCTTCTGATTTTTCCAGCCGTTCGTCCAGCGTCTTTTTTCCGCGGCAGACTCCGACGTCTTACCCTTTGCCGAGACGTCACGGATGACTAACGCTTCCCACATTGCCTTTATCACACCTGAGCTGGATGGCATGCATCAACGCCGGGCCGAGTATCCCCAGCAGGTCAACGCCGGGTATGGCGCACTGGATTCGCTGAGGCTGACCGATGCCGCACTGGACGGGCTCCTGCCGTTCGAATGGACGCGGTGCTATCACCCCCGTGCGGTGGATGTGGACTGCGGATTGGGGGTTTGCTGGAGCCACTCGCTGGCGCATCGGCTGACGCTGACAGACGCCTCGGCGGTGTGGATCGACCATGAGCACCGATCGACCGCCCTGCCCTTACCGACCGAGGCGCGACCGACAACCGGCAATCGCCAGGCCGACGCCGCGATCTACCTGGGCGCGCGGTCGGATGAGCTGGTGCTGTGCCAGGCATCGCGCTTCTACCACTTCTGCCACGGTGTGCTGACCGCGATCAGCGATGCCTACGGCAACCGGCTGCGAATTGTCCGCGATGTGTTGGGGAACATTGAACGCCTGGATAACAGTGTCGGTCGCTCGCTGTTTTTCCGTTATGAGCGCGGCCACTTGGTGGCCCTCGATTACCAGGTTCAGCGGCCCGCGGGCGGTGCGGCAGGGGATTGGATGACCGAACAGACCGTGGTTTCCTACACCTATGACGACATTGGAAGACTGGTTTCGGCGACCAATGCCGTAGGGGAAAGCGAGACCTATCGGTACGACGAGCAACACTTGATCCTTGAACGCCAGTTAGCCGGCGGCGCGCGCTTCTTTTGGGCTTGGGAACGAGCTGGCAAGGCGGCGCGATGTGTCCGGCATTGGGCGAGTTTCTTGCAGATGGACACGCGGTATGCCTGGGAGGACGACGGTAGCGTGACCCTTCACAACGCCGATGGGAGTCAGGAAACCTATGTTCATGCCCCGCAGGCACGGCGGGTGCAGCGGGTGGGTCCGGATGGCGCCAAGCATTTCAGATCCTATGACGACAAGGGCCGTCTCACAGTCGAGCAAGACCCCCTCGGCGCGGTAACGGCGTATCAGTACGACGACGCTGGATGCTTGGTCGCTTTTTTTCCGGGGGAAGATGAGCCAATGTCCTACGAGTATGACAATGGACTCTTAAGAGTTGTACGTCGTGGCCAGGCAGTTTGGAACTACGCACATAACGACCAAGGCAATGTCATTCGTCAGACCGACCCCGATGGCAACGTTACCGACTATAGCTACAACCAGTATGGCCAACTGATCGGGGTATGGTTTCCCGACCATAGCTGCCTGCGGCGGTGGTGGAATGAGCGTGGGCAGTTGCTTGAAGAACACTGGCCAAACGGCAGTGTGAAGCGCTATCGCTATGACGATCTCGGTCGGAGGGTGGCGCAAGAGGACAAGCATGGGGTGGCGACCCAGTACCAGTGGGATGGTGTCGGACGATTGGTTCGTGTGGTCATGCCCGGCGGTGGCACGCGGGAATACAGCTACAACCCCTACGGAAGAATCACCGCCGAACACGATGAACTGGGGCACGTCACTCGCTACGAATACACCGACGGTCTGCCCCTGATCAGCCGCCGCATCAATGCGGACGGTAGCCAGGTCAACTACCGCTACGACCACGTGCGATTGTTGCTCGCCGAAATCGAAAACGAAGTCGGCGAAATCTACCGCTTCGACTATCACCCCAACGGCCGGCTCCAGCAGGAAATCGACTTCGACGGCCGACGCACCGCCTATGCCTACGACCTCAACGGTCACCTGCTGGAAAAAACCGCACACGGCACCGACGGCAGTCAGCTCGTCACCCGTTACCGGCGAGACCACGCCGGCCGGTTGGTCAGGAAAACCCTGCCCGATGGCGGCATTGTTGAATATACCTACGACCGCCAGGGCAACCTCCTCAGCGTCGACGACGGCTACCGCCCGCTTACCTACGAATACGACCCGCAAAACCGCCTGATCGCCGAACACCAGGGCTGGGGCACACTCCGTTATGGCTACGACGCCTGCGGCCGACTCAAATACCTGCGCCTGCCAGACAACAACCAGCTAGGGTTCAACCATGACAAGGGCGGCCACCTCGCGACCGTTGAACTCAATGGCGCGCTGTTGACGTCTCACCTGTTCGACGCCGGCCGAGAACACCAACGCGCCCAAGGCAAACTGCTCAACAGTTACCAATACGATGAGCATGCACGCCTGTTCAACCATGGCATCTGCGATATCGAAGGCACTCGCTACCGCCGCCAGTACAGCTACGACAAAGCCGGCAACCTCAGGTACTTGCTCGACACCCGCAAAGGCGAGCACCGCTACCACTACGACACGCTAAACCGTCTGGTCCGCGCTGATCATTCCCAGGCTGCACAGGAACGTTTCGCCTACACGCCAGCGGGTAACCGTCTGACGCTCCAGGATGGCCGCCAATACGACTATGACGCCTTTGGCAATCTCATCCGCGAACGGCGTGGCCAGGCCCACTCTGTCGTTACCGAATACCGCTACGACTGCCAGCAGCGCCTGATCGGCCTCACCCGCCCCAACGGCCAAACTGTCCACTACCGCTACGACCCGTTTGGTCGCCGCATCAGCAAAACCGTCGCCGGCACGACCACCGAGTTTTTCTGGCAAGGCGACAGACTGATCGCCGAACACCACGCGCAACGGCATCGCAGCTACGTCTACGAACCCGACAGTGTCCGCCCACTGGCCCTGCTGGAAGGCTTCGGCCCACAGCACACCACGCCTTTCCACTACCAACTGGATCACCTTGGCACCGCGCAGGAACTCACCACCCCCGACGGCGAAATCGTGTGGTCCGCGCACTACCGCGCCGATGGCCGGACTACGCGATTGGACGTCGAAAAAATCGAAAACCCGCTGCGCTCCCAAGGTCAATACTTCGACCGGGAAAGCGGGCTGCACTACCATCGCCACCGCTACTACGATCCGGATAACGGTCGCTGCCTGACGGGTGGGCAGGATCAACGCCTATCGGTAAGCGCCCAAATCCACGGGGCGGGTCTGCAGGCGGGTGAAAGCTCGCGGCGCGATCAGGCGATCAACTCCACGCCACCACCAACAACCCGGCGCCCAACAACAGGCACAACGGCGAATAAAAATACGTATCCCACCGTGCAAACCGCGAACCACCGACCTTTTTGAAAAAACCCACCAGCTCCGAATCGCCGATTGCCCTGGCAAACATGATCACGGCAATCGCGCTGATGCCCCATTGCAATGCGCCATGGGACACCGGCGAAAAATACAGCCCGGCCCGCAGGCAAACGAGCAAGGCGATTGCCACCAGGCCCATCGCCACCAGCAAGGTGCCCAATGCCGAAGGCTTGAACGCCAGGCGGGGGCCGCTGGCGAATTCGCCGGGAAGTTGAGGGATGGCGGCGAGGCTGCCGAGCTTGCCACCGGCGGCCCAGTACAAATGCACCATGCTGACAAAGGTGAAAATACCGACGATCCATCGTGCGACGATAAAGCTCATGGCGGCCTCTCCCGGAATTTGTGCGAAGTAGGATAGTCCCCCTGAGATTTTTTGCAGGCATTTCGTCGGCGGCCGATGGTAAAGTGCCACCCCATGAAAATCACCCGTGCCGACCGCTCGCTCATTGCCTGGATGCTCTACTGCAGCGTCCTGTTCAATGTGTTCGCGTGCAGCATTGGTCATGGGCAGATGGTGGGCATGCAGCTCAACGGCATCGGCGGGCAGTTCTGTACCGTCGACCCACGCACCCAGGCGCCCAAGCCGTCCACCCCCGCCGATGAAAGCCTGCCGACGCTGTCCAAGGCGTTTGGTTGCCCGCTGTGCTCGACCGGCGGCATGGGCCCGGCGCTGAACTCCAGCCTCAACGTCGCGGTGTTGCCGCAACCCCACGCACCGCCGCCGGCTATCGTACTGGCGGCTGACATTCCTGCCCGCTTCACCTGGCCCACGGCCCACCCACGGGCGCCTCCCGCCCTCGCCTGATCCTCGCGCTTTCTGATCTGCACTGACACCGTTTCCGTAAGGAAGTACGGGCGACTGTGCGTTGTTTTCAAGCAGGTTTTTCAGGATTCAAGCATGAAACATTTACCTCTGTTGGCAGGCCTGTTCGGCTGCCTGCCAGTCTGTGCCTGGGCGCTCGAACTGGCCCCGACCACCATCGATGGCGAACCCTCCCACGAACCCGGCCTGGCCCTGGACCAGTCCAGCGGCGTGGCATCGCGACTGGGGTTGAGCGTGCGCGAAACGCCCGCCTCGGTGGCGATCGCCAACCGCAATGACATCGAGCGCCATGGCGCCAAGACGTTCCGGGATGCAGCCAATACCTTGCCCGGTGTCAACGCCAGCGCACCGCCGGGGTTTGGGGGTTTTGTCTCGTATCGTGGGTTTACCAGCAGCCAGATCACCCAGATGTTCAACGGCATCAACGTCGCCACCGGCCTGGCCCGGCCGGTGGATGCGTGGATCTATGATCGGGTGGAACTGGTCGGCGGCCCCTCGTCCTTGATCAACGGCGCTGGCTCCGTGGGCGGTTCGCTGAACTACGTGACCAAGCTGGCCACCCGCGAAGAACAGGCCGCCGAAGGCCAACTGACCTACGGCAGCTACGACACCGCCGGCATGGCATTCGGCCTGAACCACGCGCTGACCGACCCCAGCGCCGACGTGCAGCATTACGCACGCCTGGACGTCAGCCGCAACACCAACCACAGCTACATCGACCGCGACCAGCGCGACGCCTGGAGCGTAGCGTTTTCCCTGCTCAGCGACCTTACCCCCAACCTGTCCCATACCCTGGCCCTGGAATACCAGGACGAACATGAAGACAGCCCGTACTGGGGCACGCCGGTGCTGAACCCCAAGGCCGGCGAGCTGAAGATCGATAAACACAACCGTTTCAACAATTACAACGTCGCCGACGGTCGTTACGAACAGCGCACGCTCTGGGCGCGTTCGATCATCGACTACCGGATCAACGACAGCACCACGCTGAAAAACACCCTGTATCACCTGGACAGCCAGCGCGATTACCGCAACCTGGAGACCTACCAGTACAACGCCGACAACAGCGCGGTGAACCGCTCGACCGCGTACCAGGTGCGTCATCAGGGTGAGCAGAATGGCAACCAGTTCGAGCTGCGCCACGACGACCGCGTCTTCGGCCTCGCCACCACCTGGTCCGGCGGCTTCGAATACAAGGTCAACAGCACGACCAACAGCCCGCTGAGAGCCGCAGGCAACAGCACGGTCGATCCTGACCATTACGACCCGGGGTACTTTTACGACATCCCAGGCACCCGACCGGGCTTTATCAGCGACAAGACCAACGAGGTCACCACCAAAGCGCTGTTCGTGGAAAATCGCCTGGGCCTGACCGATAAACTGACATTGCTGACGGGCCTGCGCTACGACGCCATCGACCTGGATGTCACCAACCATGGCGCGATAACCGCCAGCAGTCCACGGCACTTCACGCGCAGTTGGGAGCCGGTGACCGGGCGCGCGGGCCTGACCTACCAGTTCATCCCGACGGCCAACGTGTACGTGCAATACAGCACGGCCGCCGAACAGCCGAGTACCACCACCCAGGTATTCGACGTATCGACCGGCAAACAGTGGGAGGTGGGCAGTAAATTCGATTACCTGGACGGTCGCGGTTCGGCCACCGTCGCGGCTTACAAAATCGAGCGCAAGGACTTTGCCGTCACCGACCCGCTGGACCCCACCAACAGCATCCCGGTAGGCGCACAGTCGTCCAAGGGCATTGAGTTGGCCAGTTCGTTGCGCATCACGCCGCGACTACTCGCCGAAGGCAACTTCGCCTGGGTGGACGCCGAGTACGACGAGTTCAACGAAAAAATCGCCAGCGGCGCGGTGGTCTCACGCAAGGGCAATACGCCGACCAATGTGCCCAAGCGCGTCGGCAACCTGTGGCTGACCTATGATTTTTCCGAGGATTGGCAAGGCGGCGTGGATGCGCGGTATGTGGCCCAGGTGTATGCGGATAACGCCAACACTCAGACAGTGCCGGCCTACACCCTGTTCGGCACATTCCTGCGCTACAAGGTGGACGCCCACACCTCGGTGACCGGCCGCGTGCGCAACCTGACCAACGAGGTGTATGCCGAATTTGCCCATGTGTCGCCGGCGTATTACCTGGGGTCGCCGCGCACGTTTGAAGTGGCGGTGCAAACCCGCTTCTGAGGCTGGAATGCTAGCCAATGTGAAAGCGGGCACACGCTGACAAGCCCGCTTCCACATTCTTGCCCCGCGTTCTGCCGCAGGATGGGACGCTATTTCAGGCTGGCTTCAACCTTCTGTGCCACATCCTCCGTCAACCAGGCCTTCCACACATCAGGATGCGCCTTGAGAAACGCCAGCGCGACGTCCCGTGGCGCGGTGTGATTCTCGCTCATGGTCGCCAAGGCTTTGTTCAGCGGCTCGATCGGGAACTCGACTTTCTCGAAGAACCCGACAATCTGCGGATGTTCTTTCTGGAACGGCGTGGACACGCCGATACTCAACTTGGACGCCAAAGACCGTGTCGGCTTCGGATCGGGATTGTCCGCATCCGTCAGCGTCTTCCACGCCTCGGCATCGAACGCCGGCTCTTCCAGCTGGATCAATTTGTAGCGCCCCATCAAGGGCGTCGGCGACCAGTAATAGAACAGCACTGGCTTACCGCGACGAATCGAGGAAGTTATCTCGGCATCCAACGCCGCCCCCGAGCCACTGCGGAAGTTCACATAGCTGTCGTCCAGGCCGTAGGCCTTGAGTTTCTGTTTGTTGACCACTTCCGAGGTCCAGCCAATGGGGCTGTTGAGAAAGCGCCCTTTGCCTGGGGATTCGGGGTCCTTGAACACGTCCTTGTAACGCGCCAGGTCCGCGACACTTTTGAGGTCTGGTGCCAGGGGCTTAAGGCCTTTGGCGGGGTCGCCCTTGACCACGTACTCCGGCACCCACCAGCCTTCGGTGGCGCCCTTGACCGTATCGCCCACCCCGGCCACCTTGCCTTCGGCCTCGGCCTTGACCCACACCGGACTGCGGCCTGCCCATTCTTCGCCGATCACCTGGATGTCATTCTTCGCCAGTGCGGTTTCCAGGGTGATGGTGGTGCCGGGCAAGGTGTCGGTGGGCAGGTCATAGCCCTTCTCGACGATATAGCGCAGCACTTCGGTGATCAGACTGCCGCTTTCCCAGTTCAGGTCGGCGAAATGCACAGGCGCCTGTGCAGCCGAAACCGGCAACGAAGCCACCGACAGACTCAGGCTCGCCAGGGACGCCGCCAACAGGGATCTCAATCCTTTCATGCCTTTGCACCTCACGTGTTCGCTGCAATAACGGACGGCTTGGCCGCCACTGCGCGAAGCCTCTGAATAGTTAAGTCAACTCAACTGTAGTAGAGGTTCCGGGAGATAAAGGCTGTTTGCTGTACGAGCGGGTTATTCGCTGGCCTTGAAGGTCACCAGTTCACCCTTGCGCCACTTGGCGGCCTTGCCGGTCACGGCCTTGAGGGTTTTGGTCAAGCCTTCCTGCAATTGTTCGTTGGCGGCAAACACCAGCATCACGCTGTGACCTTCCTTGAACACAATGCCCTGGCCTTCGGCCGAGGAAACAAAGGCATAGTCGCCCAAGCCATACACCGTCAACTTGATATCGCGGAACTTCAATTCAAACTTGCCACCTTCGCGACTGGGCAATACCGCGGCACGAAAATGATCACCGACCTTGAGTTCAAGGCGTTGTTTGTCATCCACGACCAATGCCGATTCAGTATCGATCTCGGCGATATAGATGCCTTCCGGTGTCTGTTCAGTGATGTAAACAAAACGGGATTGAAACTGCTTGACCAACTTTGCGCGCAAATCACCCAGCACGAATAACGCGTGCATATCCAGATTACTGACTGCCAAGGAAACGCCCCCAGATCAAAAAAAGCACTGTCCGCCGAAACGGGCAGCACAAAAAAGCGGCCATACCGGCACGCTGACACAACGCATTGATTAAAAACCCTGAAAAAACGCCCCTGCGGTGCCATAAGACTAATACAGGCATACACGACGAGCCTTATGCAGGCCATCGATCTTCACAGCAAATCACAGGTTTAACAGCCCGAGAAGACGGGTCGACCAGCTTCAGAGAATAACCCAATTAAAAAGCGCAGTTTCCGACAACCTGCACAAAACAAAACATCTGGAATGGAACCGAGTACCGATTGCCGACGACAATATTAAAACAGCAACACGGGTCAAAACCACCCGTTCCGCTGCTGGCGGGCCAACCAGATCGATCGACAGGAGCTGACCATGCAACGACGTCAACACAACGCTACGTCTTCCAGCACTCACTCATCCTATCAAGACGAGCGCCAATACTACTGCTTGCACAGCCATGATGGGTACTCAAACTCCGTGCTTTATCAAGTTGTACCGGCCGGACGCAACTTCTTTCATATTCTGGAAGTCACCAGCGGCAGGATCAAAGGCTTTCGCAGCAACCATATCCGCGCCTGCGAACTGGCAAAAACCCTCGAGGCCGCCCTGCACGCCCCGCACGGCGGGATCGTTTCGTCACCTGGATGACTTTACCGCGCCGTCGCCCCTCAACAACTGCCATACTGGCCCGTCCATTGAAGTTTGCCCCGTGCGGGTCAGGTTTCATCAGTGCAGTTACCTTGAAGGGAAGGTTATACGTGACGGAATTTGATATTGGCGAATTTTTTATCCATGGCGAAGCCAAGGAAGTAGACGGAGAATTCCAAGCAGTTATCGTAATGCGTGCCAAGCCCCCCTTGACCACGATCACAATGCACCAAGTGGAAAAAGATCGTTGGTTCAAGACCGCGGACGCCGCCGCCGTCGCGGCAAAAGAAGCCGCCAGGGCCCTCAAGACAGCGGTGGACTCAGGGGCGTTGACCTCCTGAGAATCCGATAGAACTCTACTGCGCGACAAGCCTCCGATGCATACCCCCCCAAAACCGGCATGGAGAACGATATGGATGCGCCAGTACCAACCCTTGAAACCCTGTTTGATCAACTGGGCCTGGATTCCACCCCGAAGGACATCGACGCGTTTATCGCTGTCCATCCTTTGGCCGACGACGTCAAGCTGATCGACGCGCCCTTCTGGACGCCCCAGCAGGCTCAGTTTCTCAAGGAAGAACTTCGGGAAGACGCTGAATGGGCGATGGCCGTGGATGAACTGAACCAGCGTCTGCACCAAGCGCAATAACACCCCTCAATGCAGGCTGTCTGACTGTTCCATGCGCAACAGTGCTTGCCAGGCGGCCCTGCACTCCTCGGCTTCATCACGGCTGGCGAAGGCGGTGCCACGCTGCTCACCGTTGAGCAGCACGACCCAACAAGCCTTCTGACCCAACGCACGCAGGGTTTCGGGTACGCCACTGCCAATCATCACAGCGACATCGACTTTGTTTTGCATGGAGCTTCTCCGCAACAATCGTTAGCTAACTAACAACGGCGGCCATGCTACGTTTTTCCTACCCTCAGAAAAAGCTATCCCCTGGATAGCTCTATTGCGCAAACAGCAACAATCTCTAGTGCCTGGCCTTCGTGCCTTCGGGTTTATAGCCCAGGCGCAACCCGCCCCAATGCCGGCCCTTGACCATGATCGGCACCGACAAGTCGTGCATCAACTCACCGGTATCGCGGGTGTAGGTCTGCAACAGTACCGCTTGCTGATGGCTGCCACAGCGAATCCCGGTACGGTCATCGAACTTGCGCTTGGTGCGATTCTGTAACGCATCCACCTGTACATCGCCGGTCAAGGGTTGGGAAAACGCCTTGTTGTGTGTCGGCACATACCCCTGTTGCGTACAGGCGATGGCAAATACCAAACCTTCGTGTCGCGGCAGCAGCGCCTCTTGAATCGCCGGCAAAACCTGATCGGTGTAGCTGTCAAAACGCGTGTGGTACTTGCTGGGGTGGGTGTTGGGGATCGCCGCGTAGTTGCGGTCGAACAGATCCTCCAGGCTGACGCGGTTTTGCAGTACATCAGCCTCGAACTGTTCGGCGATGCGGCTCGCGCCTTCGCGGGCGAGGTCGTAGACGCGCTGGTGATAGTCATCCAGCCCGACGGCGGCCAAGCGTTCGCTGATGGTTTCGGCCTGCCCTTCCATTTGCACGGCGGCATCGGCCAGTTGACGGGTTTGCTCGTCGCTCACCGTCAGGTCGCTGCGCATTTGCTCCACGGCATGGAACAGGCTGTCGAGTTGCGCCCGATTGGTCTCGGTGCCTTGGGCGATTTCGTTGACCTGCCCTTCGACATCCGCGGCCAGGCTGGCGATGTTCTGTAACTGCTCACCGGCGTGTTCCACCTGCTCCACGCCGGTGTGCAGGTCCGCCGACAGTTGGCGAATCTGCTCCACCACCTGGCCGGTACGTTGCTGGATATCGGCCACCATCACCCCGACTTCCTCGGTAGCGGTAGCGGTACGGCCGGCCAGCCCGCGGACTTCATCGGCCACCACGGCAAACCCGCGCCCATGCTCGCCAGCACGCGCGGCTTCGATGGCGGCGTTCAAGGCCAGCAGGTTGGTCTGGCTGGCGATGGACTGGATCACCAGGGTCACCCGCTGGATTTCCTCGCTGCGCTGGCTCAGGGCTTCAATCATCTCGCGGCTGGCATTCGCGCGCTGGCTGAGTTGGTGCATGCGGGTGATCGACTGGGCCAGCACTTCGCGGCCCTCGGTACTGCGCTGATGCGCCTGGCTGGCGGCGCCCAGCGCCTGGTGACTGAGTTGGGAGGTAACTTGTTCGGTGCCGATCATCACTTCGGCGCTGTTGACGATCTGCTGGGCAGCGCTCAACTGCGACTGCAGGCGCGCAGCCAGTTGCTTGACCGAATAGGCCACGCCGGCCGCCGACAATGCGTTATGGCTGGTGGTATAGGACAGGTCGCGGGTCAGGTCGCCAATCGCATCGACCGCTTCGGACGGCGCCGCGCTGGGCGTGCGTTTTTTCAGACGGGGCAGCCAGATCACCAGCAAGGCCAGTGTCAGGCAGAGATAAATCGGCAGGCTGGCAAACGCAAGGCCGAGCAGGACCAGCACCACGGCGGTGCTCTGCAAAAGCGGCGTCAGCCAGCCGGGCAACCCGCGCACCACCGCGTGCGGTGGCACTGCTGCGCCCATCAGAGATCCGTCTCCAGCCATCTTCGTCACCCCACTGCTTGTCATTATTGTCTCTGCATTAAACGCCACTATCAGGCCATTATCTATGGGCCTTTAGTGGGGGAGCTTGCAACAGATCAATATAGCGGGCGTAACGGATATTTTCCCTGGGGAGCGCAGTACTCGCCCCCCAGCTTCAGCGCATCAGGCTTGACGCTGGTGCTTGTCGATCTGCTCGTGGCGCTCTTGCGCTTCGATGCAGTACTTGGTGGTCGGGCTGATCAGCAGGCGCTTGAGGCCGATAGGCTCGCCGCTGTCATCGCACCAGCCAAAGGAATCTTCCTTGATGCGCTCCAGTGCGCGCTCCAGTTGCGGCAGCATGCGCTGGTCGCGATCAATGGCATTCACCAACCAGGTGCGCTCTTCTTCCACGGAGGCGGCATCCGCCGGGTCGGCCGGGGTGTCCAGGCTCTCAATGGCGATGCGGTTCTGTTCAATGCGCTCGTGGTGTTCCACTTTCATGTCTTGCAGCAACTGCTCGAAAAAAGCGTGCTGTTCGGCATTCATGTAGTCATCCGCCGGCATGGCCAGCAACTTTTCCTTTGTCATTGATTTCTCTATAAAAAATACGTGCATTAAGGCGAATAAGGGAGCGTTCCGGTCAACCTCTGCAGGTCTCGGAAAGGCGCCATCCATTCCAAGCGCCACCCGGCACTCAATTTACGAGGGGCGGCAGTCTAAGGCCGACTTGAGGGCGCAGCAACTGAAAAGACAGGCATTTTTTCCAAGATAACCCCCAAAGGCACCAGGACGGGCTTGGCGAATGGTCATCGGAGTGCGTTTATAGCAAGAAATTCAGTGTTGTGGAGCTATATAGAAGACAAACGGTTGGATCTGACGAATACAGGCCTGAATGTGGGAGGGGGCAGGCCCCTCCCACATTTTGCACTGCGTCAGCGTTTTAGCTTGCGCTTGTTGCGATATTGGTCGATCACCACCGCCGCCACGATAATCAGGCCCTTGATGATGTCCTGGATATACGCGTCGACCCCGACAAAGGTAAACCCGCTGGCCATCACCCCAAGGATCAGCGCACCGATCACGGTGCCGGTGATGCGCCCTACTCCGCCGGCCAGGCTGGTGCCGCCGATCACCGCGGCGGCAATCGCATCCAGTTCGTAGGACATGCCCATGCCGGCCTGGCCGGTGGCGGCACGCGCCGAGGCCACCACACCGGCCAGGCCCGCCAGGAGCCCGGCGATGCTGTAGACGATGATCAGGTGGCGCTTGACGTTGATCCCCGAGGTGCGCGCCGCCTGCATATTGCCGCCGATGGCGTAGGTGTACTTACCGTACTTGGTGTAGCGCAGGGCGATATGGAAGATCACCGCCACCACCAGAAAGATGATCACCGGCATCGCGCCATGCCCGATGGCCGTGTAGGAATCCGAGAGCATGCTCACTGGCTGGCCTTCGGTGTAGTAACGCGCCAGGCCACGGGCCGACACCATCATCCCCAGCGTTGCGATAAACGGCGGGATACCGGTCACCGCGATAATGCTGCCGTTGATCGCGCCCGCCAGCAGCCCCACGCCGAGCCCCGCCACCACCGGAATCCACACCGGCAGGTCGGTCAGGGACGGAAACACCGCACGGGAAAAATCAGATGTTTGCGCAAGACTGGCAGCGATCATCGCCGATAACGCCAAGACCGAGCCGGAAGACAAGTCGATCCCGGTGGTGATGATCACCTGGGTCACACCGATGGCCAGCAGGCCGATGATCGACACTTGCAGGATCATCAGCACCAGGCGCTGGGAGTTCATCAGGAAGCTCTGGTCTCGCACGATCCAGCCAAACAGCTCAAACACCAGGCCGATGCCGATCAACACCAGGAAGATGCTCAGCTCGGTGGGCAAGCGCCGACGGTGCTTGACCGCTGCCGTGGCAGGCTTGTTGTCTGTTATTGCGTTCATAGCCAATCACCTTTTTATTCTATGGCGCGGGCCAACCGCAGGCCCGCACGGCTGTTCGTCAGTGGACCGCGGTCATGCCGGAGGCCAGCTGCATGACTTTTTCCTGGGTCGCGTCTGCACGGTCCAGGGTGCCCATCAGTTCGCCTTCATGCATCACCATCACCCGGTCGCTCATACCCAGCACTTCAGGCAGCTCCGAGGAAATCATGATCACCGCCATGCCCTCGCTGGCGAGGAACGCAATCAAACGGTAGATCTCGGCCTTGGCGCCGACATCGATGCCACGGGTCGGTTCGTCGAGGATCAGCAGGCGCGGGTTGGTCATCAGCCAGCGCGCCAGCAGGGCTTTCTGCTGATTGCCGCCGGACAAGGTGTCGATGCATTGCTCCAGGGACGGGGTTTTCACCCGCAGCTTCTTGCACATGTCTTCGCACAGCGCACGCAGGGCTTTCTGCTGGATAAACCCGTTGCCCGAGTAATGCGGCAACACCGCCATTTCCATGTTTTCCAGGACCGACAGGCACGGGAACAGCCCGCTGAGCTTGCGGTCTTCGGTCAACAGCGCAAAGCCTTTGTCGATGGCCATGTGCGGGTCGGTGATACGCAGCGCCTTGCCATCGAGGGTTATCTGCCCACGACTGCTTGGGCTGATGCCGAAAAGGGTTTCCGCCACGTTGGTGCGGCCCGAACCCATCAGCCCGGCGATGCCGAGGATCTCGCCGGCATGCAGGTCGAACGAGACGTTGTTGAACACGCCGTCCAGGCCCAGGTCGCGCACCGACAGCAGCAACTCGCCGATGGGCGTTTCGCGCACCGGGAACAACTGGCTCAGTTCACGGCCGACCATCATCGAGATCAGGCTGTCGCTGTTCATGCTGTCGGCGCGCTGCAGGCCGATGTACTGGCCGTCGCGAAACACCGCCACTTCATCGGCGATGGCGAACACTTCATTCATCTTGTGCGTGATGTAGACGATGCCTTTGCCCTGGGCCTTGAGGTCGGCAATGATCGAAAACAGGTGGGCAACTTCCTTCTCGGTGATGGCGGACGTCGGCTCATCCATGATCAGGATGTCGGAATCGTAGGACACCGCCTTGGCAATCTCGACCATCTGCCGCTCGGCGATGCTCAGGTTGCCCACCTGCTCCTCGGGGTCGAGGTTGATGCGCAGGCGGGCGAGCAATTGGGCGGTGCAGCGGTGCATTTCGCGGTGGTTGACCATGCGCAGGCTGTTGAGTTGCTCGCGGCCGATCCAGATATTCTCGGCGATGCTCATGTGCGGCATCAGGTTGAGTTCCTGGTGGATCATCGCGATTCCGGCCTTTTGCGCGGCCAGCGGCGTCTCAAACACAATCGGCTTGCCGCGCAGGCGGATTTCCCCGGCGTCGGGCTGGTAGATGCCGGCGATGATTTTCATCAGGGTCGACTTGCCCGCGCCGTTCTCGCCCATCAGCGCCAGCACCGAGCCTGGGCGCACACGCAGTTGTACATCGGCCAGGGCCACCACACCGGGAAAGCCTTTGCTGATGTTGAGGATTTCCAGCAGGTACGGTTCTTCCAGCAGCGACGGCTGGATACCGGGCGGCTGCGAGACAGTGGCTTGAGCAAGCATAGGGCGGTACTCCATCGACAGGGCGGGCACGACCGCCCTGCCGGCTTATTGTTGTGATGTAAGGGCTACTTGAAGTCTTTGACGTTGTCCGGGGTGATCAGCTTGAACGGGATGACAATGTTCTGCTCGATCGCTTCCTTCTTCGCCATCTTGCGCGCCGCCTCCACCGAGCCGACTGCCTGGCCCTTGGCATCCTGGAACACCGACACGGTCATTTCGCCCTTGGTGATCGCATTCAAGCCGTCCGGCGTGCCGTCGACCCCCGCAATCAAGACGCTGCCCGGCTTGGTGCCGGCCGATTTCAACGCCATGGCCGCGCCAATCGCCATTTCATCGTTGTTGGCCAGCACGGCATTGAATTCGCGGCCCTGGGTCAACCAGTCGTTGACCAGGGTCATCCCGCGGTCACGCAGCCAGATGCCGGTCTGTTCCTGCTCGATCTTGATCTGCGGGTACTTGGCCAGGACTTCTTTGATGCCCTTGGTCCGGTTGGTGGTGGAGTTGTTCGCCAGGTCACCGAGCAGGATCACCACCTTGCCCTTGCCCCCCAGTTTTTCGGCGATGTACTGCATTTGCAGCCTGCCGGCCTCTTCATCATCGGAGGTCACGGCCGCCACGCCTTTGGGCAGGTCTTTCTGGTCAGGTCGGCGGTTGACATAGACCAGCGGAATACCCGCTTCGAGCGCCGACTTGCTGATCCGCGCCGTGGACGCCGTGTCCACCGGGTTGACGATGATCGCGTCGACCTTCTGGCTGATGAAGTTCTCGACCTGGCTCAATTGCTTGACCACGTCGGCGCGCGCGTCTTCGAACTGCAGTTGCACGCCATCGCCCTTGGGGTAGGCCTTGGCTTGCTTGTCCATGAATTCACGCACATTGGTCAGGTAGGTGTCATCGAACTGCGACATGCTCACGCCGATCTTCAGATCGGCAGCCATGGCAAAACCGCTGGCCAGCAGCAGGGACAACGCCAGCGCGGTAAAACGGATCGGGGTCTTCATGAACGGTCTGTCTCCACTTTCTTGTTGGTTTTTTGGACGTTGCGTTTTTCAGAGCGAGGATGACGGCAGGCGGACGAGCGGTGCTCCCGGAATGCAGCACACCAGGGCGCCTTGGTTTTCGACGCACAGCACGTTGAGGAAGGAGAAGTAAAACGGCCGGGTGCGGGGCAGACCGCGTGGCGCAAGGGCTGGGCGTAAAACTCGCAGTACAGCGTGGAAGATTTTCATCTGACGGTACCTGGTTGTTTTTGATCTTGTTTTTGTTGAGTCGTCGGGATCGAGTCCGGAACGTACTTTATGCAACCTGGAAAAGACTTTATTGGAAAATAATTTCTATATCAACCTGTTTTAGAATTTTATTCTATTTTTGTCGAAACCACTTGCTGGCGCTCGGCGCTCAGGCGTGCGGCGTCCAATATCCTTGTGGTTTCCAGCGCCTCGTAGGCGTCCACCGGCAGCGGCCCCTGCCCTTGCACGGCGGCCTGCCACTGGCGATAGAACTGGGTCCAGCAACCTTTTTCCGACGGCACACGCTCGCGCTCGGGGCCTTGTTCGAACCAGCCCCAGCGGCGGTGCTCCTCGGCCCCCCAGTGCTCGCCCTCGGTTTTGGGCGACTTGCCGGCCATCAGTGCGTCTTCCTGGCCGTCCAACCCGTCGACGGTGTAGCAACCCAGGGTGCCGCTGACCCGCAAGCGCGGTGCCGGGCTGTTCTGCAAGGCGTTGCCCCACAGGTGGGAAATCACCCCGTTGGCGTGGGTCAGGGAGACAAAGAAGCCGTGGTCGATGCTGGGGTGTTCGGCGCTGTAGTGCAGTTGCGCGAAAACCCGATCTACCGGGCCGAACAGTTGCAGCGCCTGATCCACCAGATGGCTGCCCAGGTCGCGCAGCCAGCCGCCGCCGCTGGCATTGCCCACCGATTGCGGGCTGAAACGCTCGACGCGGGATTCAAACCGGGTGACAGCGCCGAGGGCGCCGGCGTCGATCAGTTTGCGCAAGGTCAGGAAATCCGAATCCCAGCGCCGGTTCTGGTAGACGCTGAGCAACACGCCCTGGCGTTCAGCCGCGGTGATCAGCACCCGGGCCTGCTCGGCGTTGGCGGCGAAAGGTTTATCGCTGACCACGGCGACGCCGTGCTCGATGGCCTCCAGCACCAGCGCCGGGCGACCTTTAAGCGTGGTGGAAATCACCAGGGCGTCAACGCCGGCCTCGACGATCTGGCCGATGCTGTCAAAGGCTTTAACCCCTGGAAGATCAGTGCTCAATTGCTGACGGCGCTCGGGTGAACGAGTCACCACACCAACAAAAGTAGCGCCGGGCAGGGTTGCAATCAGTGGCGCATGAAAGAAGCGCCCTCCGTGGCCATAGCCGACCAGTCCAATTCGCATACATTCACTCCTTTATTGAAGTGCACACCCAATCCAACTGTGGGAGGGGGCTTGCCCCCGATGGCGGTGGATCAGATCCAGATTCATTAGCTGACCCACTGCTATCGGGGGCAAGCCCCCTCCCACATTGACCGCGTGTCAGCCGCAGAAGGCAGGGTTGCAATCAGTGGCGCATGAAAGAAGCGCCCTCCGTGGCCATAGCCGACCAGTCCAATTCGCATACATTCACTCCTTTATTGAAGTGCAAACCCAATCCAACTGTGGGAGGGGGCTTGCCCCCGATGGCGGTGGATCAGATCCAGATTCATTAGCTGACCCACTGCTATCGGGGGCAAGCCCCCTCCCACATTGACCGCGTGTTAGCCGTAGAAGGCAGGGTTGCAGTCAGTGGCGCATGAAAGAAGCGCCCTCCGTGGCCATAGCCGACCAGTCCAATTCGCATACATTCACTCCTTTATTGAAGTGCAAACCCAATCCAACTGTGGGAGGGGGCTTGCCCCCGATGGCGGTGGATCAGATCCAGATTCATTAGCTGACCCACTGCTATCGGGGGCAAGCCCCCTCCCACATTGACCGAGTGTTAGCCGCAGAAGGCAGGGTTGCAGTCAGTGGCGCATGAAAGAAGCGCCCTCCGTGGCCATAGTCGACCAGTCCAATTCGCATACATTCACTCCTTCATTGAAGTGCACACCCAATCCAACTGTGGGAGGGGGCTTGCCCCCGATGGCGGTGGATCAGATCCAGATTCATTAGCTGACCCACTGCTATCGGGGGCAAGCCCCCTCCCACATTGACCGCGTGTCAGCCGTAGAAGCGCGGACGCTCAGGCAGGCTGACTTGGACAATTTGCCCACTGCCCTGCGCTTCAATACATGCATCCGCCGCCACCGCCGCTGCAAACCCATCCCACGCCGACGGCCCGCCCACTTGCCCGGCGCGCACGCTGTCGATGAACGCCTGCAACTCGACGTCATAGGCGCCGATAAAGCGGTCTTTCCAGTCCATCAGAATCGCATTGGACAGCTTGGCTTCGCTGCGCAATTGCACCTGCGACGGTTCCGGCAGCTTGGCGATACCGGTCTCCCCCACCACTTCGCACTGAATGTCGTAGCCGTACTGGCAGTTCACAAACACTTCCACATCGATGCGCGTGCCCTTGGCGGTTTCCAGCAGCACGATCTGCGGATCGCGCAGATGGGCCAGGGCCTTGCTGGTCTTGCGCGGGAACACCACTTGCACCGACACATAGTCGTCGTCGAGCAGCCAACGCAACACATCCAGCTCGTGGATCAGGGTGTCGGTGATCGCCATGTCGGTCTTGTAGTTCTCGCCCACCCGCGGGTTGCGGTGCGCGCAGTGCAGCATCAGCGGCTCGCCGATCCGGCCGCTGTCGATCACCGCTTTGAGGGCGCGATAACCTTCGTCATAGGGGCGCATGAAGCCCACTTGCACCAGGCGCTTGCCGTGCGCCACTTCGGCCTCGACGATCCTGCGACAGCCTTCGGCGGTGACCGCCAGGGGTTTTTCGCAGAACACCGGTTTGCCCGCCTCGATGGCGGCGAGCACGAATGCCTCATGGCTCGGGCCCCAGGAAGTGACAAGAATGGCTTCGACCTGAGGCGAACGGATCAGCGCATGGCCGTCCGGATACACCTCGGCGTCCAGTTTCAGATCCGCCACCACCTTGGCGGCCTGCTCCAGGTCGATGTCGGTCACCGCCACCACCTGGCTGTTGAGCAAGGTCTGGCTGCAACGACGAATATGGTCCCGGCCGATAGCGCCCGTACCGATAACACCCAGCTTCAACGACATACATTCACTCCTCTTGTTATTAGTACTGCCGGGCCTTGGCCAGCTGTTCATTGAGTTTTTTCGCCGCCGCGTTGGTGCGTTCGCTGGTGGAGACCTGCGCCACACCCACCCGCCACCACGACAGGTAGCCGTGGATCATGGTCTTGGGCAGCACCTTGATATCGATCAGCGTCGACACCGTTTGCGTGCGCGCATCGGCCAGCGCCGCTTCGAGCTGTTCGACGCTGCTGACCTTGTAAGTCTTGCAACCGTAGGCCGCCGCACTCATGGCGAAATCCACCGGCACCAGGCCGCCGTCGAGCTTGCCGCTCTCGGGGTTGCGGTAGCGGAACTCGGTGCCGAAGCTGTCCATGCCGTTGCCGATCTGCAGGTTGTTGATGCAACCGAAAGCCATGTTGTCCAGCAGCACCACGTTGATCTTGCGGCGCTCCTGGATCGAGGTGGCCAGCTCCGAGTGCAGCATCATGTAGGAGCCATCACCGACCAGCGCATAGACCTCGCGCGTCGGCTCGGCGAGTTTCACGCCGAGGGCGGCGTTGATCTCGTAGCCCATGCACGAATAACCGTACTCGACGTGGTAAGTGTTGACGCCCTTGCTGCGCCAGCTGCGCTGCAGGTCGCCGGGCAGGCTGCCGGCGGCGGCGACGATGATCGCGTCGTCGGCCAGCGCCTGGTTGAGCACGCCGAGGACCCGGCTTTGGGTCAGGCACGAACCGGTCAGCTCGATAAATTCGCGCAGCACGCCGCGGTCGAGGTGGTCGTCGACCTCGGGGACGAAGTCGTCACCGGCGTATTCCAACTGATGCACCCGGTCGACTTCAGCATCCAGTTGCGCCCTGGCATCGCGCACCTGCTCGCCCCAACCGGCGCGATAATCGCCCAGCGCTGCGGCCAATGCCTCAAGGGCGACTCGTGCATCCGCCAGCACTTGCACGCCATCGAGTTTCAACGCATCGCCGGGGCTGATGTTGAGGTTGAGGAACCGCACCTCGGCGTGCTTGAACAACGACTTCGACGACGTGGTGAAATCGGTGTAGCGCGTGCCGATCCCGATGATCAGGTCGGCCTCGGCGGCCAACAGGTTCGCGGCCAGGCAGCCGGTTTCGCCGATCCCGCCGACGTTCAGCGGATGGCTGGACAGCACCGCACTCTTGCCCGCCTGGGTTTCGGCGAAGGGCATCGCGAAGCGTTCGGCAAATGCCTGCAGGGCCGCATTCGCCCCGGAGTACTTGACCCCGCCGCCGCAGATGATCAACGGCTTGCGCTTGCCCTCGAAGGCCGCCACGGCATCGCCGATCATCGCCTCGGTGGGCGGGCGCCGGTCGAGGCGATGGACACGTTTTTGCAGGAAGTAATCCGGGTAATCCCAGGCCTCGGCTTGCACGTCCTGCGGCAGCGCCAGGGTGACGGCACCGGTTTCGGCCGGGTCGGTGAGCACGCGCATGGCATGGATCGCCGCGCTCATCAATTGCTCGGGGCGGTTGATGCGGTCCCAGTATTTGCTCACCGAGCGGAAGGCGTCGTTGGTGCTGATGCTCAGGTCATGGAACTGCTCGATCTGTTGCAGCACCGGGTCGGGCTGGCGGCTGGCGTAGACATCGCCAGGCAATAGCAGCAACGGAATGCGGTTAGCCGTGGCAGTCGCGGCAGCGGTCAGCATATTCGCCGCCCCAGGGCCGACCGACGCGGTACACGCGTAGATCTTGCGGCGCAGGTGCTGTTTGGCAAACCCGATGGCGGCGTGGGCCATGCCTTGCTCGTTGCGGCCCTGATGCACCACCAGGTCGCCGCTGTCCTGCTCCAGCGCCTGGCCCAGGCCGAGCACGTTGCCGTGGCCGAAAATGGTGAACACCCCGGCCACGAACTTGCTCTGCACACCATCGACTTCGATGTATTGGTTATCCAGAAATTTCACCAGGGCCTGGGCCATGGTCAAACGAGTGGTGGTCATGTCGCGCCCCTTAAAGGTCCAGCAGCCAGCTGTGCTGCGGGTCGTTATGAAAATGCCAGGCGCGCTTGGGGCCGGCCATTACGTTGAGGTAGTAGGACTCGTAGCCATACGGCACGCTCACCGGGTGGTACCCCTTGGGCACCACCACCAGGTCGCTGTTTTCCACGGCCATGGCCTCATCGATGCTGCGATCGTCGGTGTACACCCGCTGGAACACGAAGCCCTGGGGCGGGTTGACCTGGTGGTAATAGGTCTCTTCGAGAAAGCTCTGGTGCGGCAGGTCGTCGGTGTCGTGCTTGTGCGGCGGGTAGCTCGACGAATGCCCGGACGGCGTGCGGACTTCCACCACCAGCAGGGAGTGGGCGGGCTCGCTGTCGGGCAGGATGTCGCACACGTAACGGGTGTTGGCGCCTTTGCCGCGCACGCTGCGCTTGCACTGTTCGGGGCGGATCAAGCGCGGCGCGAAACCCGTCGCGCCAGGCGCGGCGCAGACCGCGAGCTGCACGTCGCTCAATGCCGTCACCTGGGCGTCGGTGCCCGGCGGCAGGTAAGCGGCAAAGGGCGATTTGTCTTCAAACACCGACTGACGATCGCCGAGGTTCTGCCAGTTGAACCCCTCGCCTTCGATCGTCACCCGGCCGCTGAGCAGCACCAGGCACAGCTCCTGATCGCCGGCGGTGACTGGCAGGGTTTCGCCCAGGCTCAGGCGGTAGGCGGCAAAGCCGACATAGTCCAGGCGGCCCGCTTCGAGGGCGACCATGGTTTGCCCGCGCTTATTGCTCTTGACCAGCAAGCTCATTGCCCCGTCCTCTCGTTCAGCAGCGCACGCAAGGTGTCATAACCTTTTTTCGCATAGATATAGCTCGGCGCGACAGCCGGGTCCTGCTCGGCTTCGACCACCAGCCAGCCTCGGTAATGCGCGGCCAGCAGCACGTCGAGCAACGCGGCAAAGTCGATATCGCCGTCACCCGGCACCGTGAAGGTGCCGTTGACGATGCAGTCGGGGAAGCTCCACATCTGGTTGCGCGCCAGTTGCACCACCGCTTTGCGCACGTCCTTGAAATGCACATGGCACACGCGGTCGATGTGCTTGCGCAGTACGTCGAGGGGTTCGCCGCCACCCATGTAGCAATGGCCCGAATCGAACAGCAGGCCGACTTCGGGGCCGGTGCGGCGCATCAGTTGATCAATGTCCTCCGGCGATTCGACATAGGCGCCCATATGGTGGTGGTAGGCCAGGCGCACGCCCTGGGACAGAGTAAAGCGCGCCAGCTCGGTGAGCTTGTCGGCGTAGTCCTGCCAGGCCTGCTCACTGTGGAAACGCGGGCGTTCGATCAGGCGGATGCGGGAGCCCTGGATCGAATCGGCCACTTCGCCGTAGACCAACACCGTGGCGCCATTGTGTTTGAGCAACTCGACGTGAGCGGCGATGGCTTCGATTTCCTCCGCCACCGACCGCTGGGCCAGACGGCTGGAGTACCAACCGGAGACCAGCGCCAGGTCGTAGGGGCGCAACACATCGGCGACGCCCTTGGCGTCCTTGGGGAATTTGCCGTTGAGTTCAAAACCCTCGTAGCCGATCTGCTTGCCTTCGCTCAACGCCGTGCTCAGGGGCGTTTCGCCGCCCAGGGCCGGCAGGTCGTCGTTGCTCCAGGAGATCGGGTTGATGCCAATTCGGATTGCGGGCATGGCTGCACCTTTATTATTTTCAGGTATCACTGAGATCTGCATTATGTGGGAGGGAGCTTGCTCCCGATGGCGGTGGTGCAGTTACAGAAGTGTTGCCTGACACACTGCCTTCGGGAGCAAGCTCCCTCCCACATTGGATTACATTTCAAATTAAGAACTGCGTTCAGCCTCTGGCACTGCACCAGGCACTGATCAATTGCTCGAAAGTGGCCCGGACTTGGCGGATCAGGGTCTCGTCATCAATCTCCCCCGCCATCCACGCGCGACTCGGCTCCTGGAAAATCGTGCGTCCCACGGCAAAACCACGGCAGGTGCGACTCTGGCTGGCTTGGCGGAAGCCCTCGGCCAGGTGTTCGGCCGAGGCATTCAGGCCCAGCAGCACCACACCGCGGCAGTACGGGTCGCGTTCCTCGATCAGTTCGTCGAGTTTTGTCCAGTCCTCGGCCGACTGTGCCTCGATTTTCCACCACGCCGGGTAGATACCCAGGTTGTACAGGCGCTTGAGGCTGCGGTAGAGCACATCGGGATAGGTCGAGGGGTGATCCTTGGGCGGGATGACTTCCAGCAACAGTTCATGCCCGCTGACCAGCGAAGCCTCGTACACCGCCTTGAGTTGCGCTTCCTGTTCCAGGCGCAGCAGCGGTTCGTCATCGGGGTGGTATTGCACCAGGCACTTGATGATTTGTTCCTGGGGCCAGGCGATCAGGTTACTGCCGATCGAGCGGCCGTGCTCGAACGCCAGGGGCCGCGAGTTCTGCACCTCCACCGGACGCGCGATCCACCAGCCGCGACCGCTGGCGGCGTTGAGTGCGTCCTGGCCGAAGCGCTGGTCGGCGAGCAAACCGACATCGGCCTCGATGCCCTGCCCGCGCAGCGTCTTCTCCACGCGTTCGACGGCCTGGATAAACAGCTGCTTGATCGTGCTGATGCGGCTCGGGTCCCGGCCGCCGCGTTGCGCCAGGTCGACCAATTGCCAGCGGTGGTCGAAGGCGAACACGAACAGTTGCTTCCAGGCCTTGCGTGGCACCGTGACCCGATGCAGGCGCTGCAGGGTCACGTCTTGATCGGGACGGGTGATCGGCACCGGGCTGTTGAACAGGTAATCCAGTTCGGCCGGCGTCGGCATGGCCGGTGCGCAGGCGTGGCGCGACACCACCAGGCCGCCGCAGGCATTGGCCAACTGGCTGCATCGCGCGTCGCTGGCATCGTTCAGCCAGCCGCTGAGAAAGCCCGCCATGAACGCATCGCCGGCGCCCAGCACGTTAAGCACTTCAACGCGCACGCCGGGGTAGATCGCACCCTCTTCTAAACGGGCCGGGATCGCGCCGTGGATCACCGTGCAGCCCTGCGGGCCGAGCTTGACCACCAGGGTCGCCGGGGTCAGTTCACGGACGGTGCGCAGGGCGCTGAGCAAATCCTCACTGCCGCCGGCGATCAGGAACTCTTCTTCAGTACCGACGATCAGGTCGAAGCGCGGCAGGATGCTCTGCACGTGCTGGCTGACGCTCTGGTCGGCGACAAACCGGGTTTCGCCATCGGCCTTGCCCGCCAGGCCCCACAGCACCGGGCGGTAGTCGATGTCGAGCACGCGCTGGACATTGTGTTTGGCCGCGTAATCCAGGGCCTGGACGCTGGCCTTGTACACAGCGTCGGTGGAGAAATGCGTGCCGGTGATCAGCAGGGCCTTGCTCGAGGCGATAAAGGCTTCGCTGATGTCTTCGGCGCGCAGGGCCATGTCGGCGCAGTTTTCGCGGTAGAACACCAGGGGGAAAGTTTCGCGGTCCTTGAGGCCCAGCAGCACCAGCGCGGTAAGGCGTTGCGGGTCGACCTTGATGCCGCTGACATCGCAGCCTTCACGGGCCAGGGATTCCGTCAGGAACCGGCCCATATGGTCGTCCCCTACCCGGCTCAACATCGCCGACTTGAGGCCCAGGCGCGCGGTGCCGAAGGCAATGTTGGCGGAAGAACCGCCGAGGTACTTGGCAAAGCTGGACACATCCTCAAGCCGCGCACCGACTTGCTGCGCATAGAGGTCGACGCCCAGGCGCCCGAGGCAAATCAGATCCAATTGACGCCCACTGGCAAAACGAGTCTGGCCCATGCTGGCTCCTGTTATTTTTATCAGCCTGCGTTGTGCCGCCGTGGCGACGGCACACGCTCTTGGTGGGAGCAGACTAGAACGTTCAGCGAGCCCAATCAATATTTATTCCATAATTATTTTTGGTAGAATATTTTTTCCAATACGTCAGCATAGGGGCACGCCAGCGACAGTGCATCGTTTCAGCCGTCCATTCGCTGGCGCATGCTGGGGTATTTTTTTGCGCCTACCCTGTAGACTTGCGCCCACTATCAGCGCACCAGATGAACCCGCCAGAAGGATTGCCCATGTCCCGCACCGATCAGCCGGCCACGCCCGAGACCGCTTCCCACGACACTCTCGCCAGCCCTGCGATCAATGCCGAACGCCTGTTGCAGCTGATCACCGACGAATACGAAAGCCTGCCACGCCAGCTCAAGCGCATCGCCAGCTACATGAGCCAGCAGAGCGACCGGATCATGGTCGACCGCATCAGCGACATCGCCCGCGAATGCGAAGTGCATCCGTCGGCCATCGTGCGGTTCTCCCAGCGTTTCGGCTTCAGCGGGTTCAGTGAGATGCAGGCGCTGTTTCGCGAGGCGTACACCCACAAGACCACGCCGGTGCAGAACTATCAGCAGCGCATCCGCAGCATGATCGCCAACAAGTCGCAGAAGGCCAGCGGCGGCGACCTGGCGCGCGAGTGTGTCAATGCCACGCTTTCGGGCATCGAGCGCCTGGGCCTGGAACTGGATGACGCGGCGTTCGAAAAAGCCGTCGACCTGGTGGTCAACGCCGACAACATCTACGTGGTTGGCGTGCGCCGTTCGTTTGCGGTGGCCGATTACCTGGTCTACAACCTGCAGCACACCAACAAGCGCATCCACCTGATCTCAGGCCTGGGCGGCAGCTACCGCGAGCAGATGCGCAGCGTGCGCGCCAATGACCTGGTGATCGCCATCAGCTTCACGCCCTACGGCAAAGAAACCCAGCACTGCCTGCGTATCGCCCAGCACCACCAGGCCAAGACCCTGATCATTACCGACAGCAACCTGTCGCCCCTGGCCAAGCGCGCGAACGCAGTGCTGTTGGTCAATGAAGGCTCGTCGTTTGCCTTCCGTTCCTTGAGCGCCACGTTGTGCCTGTGCCAGGCGCTGTTCATTGCGGTGGCGTATCGCCTGGAGTTGAAGGTGGATGAGATTCATGAGCAGGTGGGCTTCGACGACTGACTCGCCAGGGATCTGCAGGCGCGGGCTTGTTCGCGCAGAGCGTTAACGATGACGCCCGAGCGCCGCGTCCCCGGGCGCAGGCCGGTCATTGCACAAGGGGACTGACGACTTGGGCTTGATCAAGCCTCAAACCTACTCGGAAATATCAAAATTCACCCTCACCGCAAACGGCGTCTCCTCGTTCCTCTGCACCATGCAATCCACACTGCCCACTGTACGCCCGGTCTCAGGCAAGGCAGTAAATTCAAGGCTGCCACTGATGGAATGGGCAAAACCGAAAGAGTTGATTCGGCCAAATTGAACTTGCACTTCCTTGCTGGTGGCCAGGTCAAACGCCATACCCTTCGCCTCTTCTCTCACCACAATCAGCACCAGATTCTGAACCCGTGAAAGATCGTCATATTGGCGACCGATTACCTGCCAGTAAGTAAACGTGCTTACAACCTTCCTGAGACTCACTTCCGTCGCGTCGAACTCAGGCGCCGGCATCGGCCCGCCGGGTACTGACCCGCGCATATAGCCGGTGCCGGTGATCTGCGGTGTGCACATTCGCGAACTCAAGCCGATCAGGTTAATCACGCCCTGCGTGATTTCAACGTCCTTGCTGCCATGCTTGGCCGAAAAACTGAACGTGCCGACCAGCCGGTCCTGTGAGTCAAGGGACAGACTGAGACTCCCTGTGAACGCTACGTAGGGTGCACTGCCGAGGTTTTCGTGCGCCCAATAAGTGCCCGTGGCCTGACTTCCAAGGGAATACGTTCGCTCCTCGCCATCGTCCAGGACGTCCGAAACAACAAAATCGAAGCCGAGCCGCTCGTTGATATCGGGGCCGATTTTTTCGGTCGCACTGATGTACAACTTGTTATCCAGGAAATACATCATCATCTGATCGGCGTCCCCTTGAAAGGAATGCTCGGGAGGACTGACCTGAGGGTTATTGATCTTGGCGGTAAAACTTCCTGTTGTCTGGTTCATGGCTACGCCCCTTGAACATGATTGGTCGACTCACGCTATTTGCTTCGAGCGAGGGCGTAAACTGTCAAATCTCACAGGTTTAAAAACCACGGTTTTAATAACGATAAATAACCGACCTGCGGGGGCTGGCGCGCCAGGCGGTGTTTATGAAAACTGTGTCAGTTTTGCCAACATGAAGTTTTATTTAGGAAGCGTTCAGCCATTTCTTGGCAAAATGCCCACACTTCTAGTGTGAATCGCTCACCAGGTAATCCTATGACCCGCATTTTGACCATTGAGGATGACGCCGTAACGGCCCGCGAGATCGTCGCCGAGCTGAGTAGCCATGGACTGGATGTTGATTGGGTGGACAACGGCCGCGAAGGCCTGGTCCGCGCTGTGAGTGGTGATTACGATCTGATCACCCTCGACCGTATGTTGCCGGAACTCGATGGCCTGGCCATCGTCACCACCCTGCGCACCATCGGCGTGTCGACGCCGATCCTGATGATCAGCGCGCTCTCCGATGTCGACGAGCGGGTGCGCGGCCTGCGCGCCGGTGGGGATGACTACCTGACCAAGCCGTTCGCCTCCGATGAAATGGCCGCCCGCGTCGAAGTGCTGCTGCGGCGCAAAAGCACGGTCAAGGAATTCGAAACCGCGCTGCGCGTGGCCGACCTCGAGCTGAACCTGATCAGCCGTGAAGCCAGCCGCGCCGAGCAGCCGCTGAGCCTGCTGCCCACCGAATACAAACTGCTGGAATTCCTGATGCGCAACACCGGGCAGATCCTGTCGCGGATGATGATCTTCGAGGAAGTCTGGGGTTATCACTTCGACCCCGGGACCAACCTGATCGATGTCCACATCGGTCGCCTGCGCAAGAAGATCGATCCACCGGGCCTCACGCCGCTGATCCGCACGGTACGAGGTTCCGGGTATGTCATTGCTGAACCCCTCTAAGGGCTGGCGTTCCTCCAGCAGCCGCTTGCTGGCGCTGTACAGTTCGCTGTTCGTGGCTTGGAGCTGCATCCTCATGGGGGTGCTGTATTACGAGGTGTCCGGTTACCTCAGCGACCTCTCGCGCCATTCGCTGATGCAGCGCCAGCACCTGTTCCAGCGGTTCGACGGCGAAGAACTGTTGGAAGCCCTGACCACCAGCATGACCTTCGACATGAAGGGCGTGGACGCCTATGGCCTATTCGATGAGCAATTTCGCCCATTGAACGGACCGATCCAGGCGATACCCCCCGACTTGCCCCTGGACGGCAAGATCCACGCCCTGGCCAATTGCGTCGACTCCGACGACCCGAAACTGCCCAAAGACAGCTGCGACGCCGTGGTCACCCACACCGCCGATGGCCGCTGGCTGGTGCTGGTGCGCGCCAACGGTTCGCTGTTCGGCGTAACCCGGATCATCTGGCACGCGCTGCTGTGGGCGGTGTCGCTGACCATCATCCCCGGCGCCGCCGGCTGGCATTTGCTGCGCCGCCGCCCATTGCGACGGATTCGCGGGATCCAGGCCAGCGCCGAGGCCATCGTCGCCGGCGACCTCACCCATCGCCTGCCGCTGTCGAACCGGCGTGACGAACTGGACATGCTCGCCGCCATCGTCAACGCCATGCTCGACCGCATCGAGAAGCTGATGAACGAGGTCAAAGGCGTGTGCGACAACATCGCCCACGACCTGCGCACCCCGCTCACCCGCTTGCGCGCGCAGCTCTATCGCATCAAGCAACAAGCCGAACACGACTCGGCCCACGCGGTGCAGCTGGACGACGCCATCGCGGAAACCGACACGCTGATGGCGCGCTTTCGCGGGTTGTTGCGGATCTCGGAACTGGAAGACCACCAACGCCGCTCGGGCTTTCTGGTGATGGACCCACTGCCGCTGCTGCGCGAACTGCACGACTTCTACCTGCCCCTGGCCGAGGAAGGCGAACTGCAACTGGTGCTCGACACCCCGCCATCCCTGCCCTGGATCACCGGCGACCGGGCCTTGCTGTTCGAGGCCCTGGCCAACCTGCTGAGCAACTCGATCAAGTTCACCCCCGCGGGCGGCGAAGTGATTTTGCGCGCGGTCAACGATGCGGGCAGCACGCGTATCGAAGTCCACGACTCCGGCCCCGGCATCCCAACAGCGGAACGCAAGGCGGTGTTCCAGCGGTTCTATCGCGTGGATGAAAGCGACCAGCAAGGTGGGTTTGGGCTGGGCTTGTCGATTGTCGCGGCGATCATCAATCTGCACGGTTTCAAGCTGGACGTCGGCACCAGCCAACGCGGCGGTGCGCGGTTGGTGCTGGAGTGTCGCCAGCAACTGATGCCCAAATAAACCAGACACGACACCGATCGAAACGGTGGGAGGGGGCTTGCTCCCTCCCACATTGGGTGTCGGTTGCCCGATCGATCAGGTCAAGCCGGGAAGTTGGCGCGCAGCGCCTCAAGCCCACCGCGGTACACGCCGGCAAACAAAGCCTCCACCGCCTCGTCGGTGGTGCCCGGCACCGGGGTGAACACGCCCGACCACGTCACCTTCGCCGACGACTCCGTCAGGGCTTCGACCCGCAACGTCGCCAGGTAGGCACTCACCGGAAACGGCGACTCCTCGATGCTGTAGCTGTAAGTGCGGGCCACGTTATCAAAGGTCTGCAAGCGCTCCACCACCACGCCGCCATCGGCGGTCTTCAGGTGACGCAGGCGCCCGCCGTCGCCCGGCTTGCTCTCGACGATCAATGGCAGCCAGTCCGGCAGCGCGTCAAAACCGCCGACCAATTGCCACACCTGATCGGCCGAAACCGGAACTTCAATGACAGAAGAAGCTGTAGGCACAATCAATACTCCAGACAATAAACAATTCAGATCGCCAGATCTGTCGCACCGACAGTTGCTGGCGACCGGGGTTGAACAATGTACGCCAGCCGATTCGTCACTTCACCCCCTATTCGTGGCGCGATGGATGCTCGAGATTGACGCCATGCCGTACCGGACCACTGAAATCATCTGCGTGCCTGGACGGCCCGCAGGGCGCAAAAACACCGATGCTAACGCACAGCCACTCGTTCTGTACCTGTTAGAAATGACAGTTGTAACGCCCCCATCTCCAGCGTTTACTGGTACGCAACGGCGCCTGTCCATACGGCACCGACAGGTAAACACTCCAGGGAGGGACTCATCATGCCGCGTTATTTCAAAACCTCGATCACTGCGCTGACACTGCTCGGCGCCTCGCTGCTGTACGGCTATGGTGTAACCGCCAGTGCCGCCACATACGTCGACTCGGGCAGTGCGGCCGGGGCGCAATGTTCAACCAGTAGCGTCAACGATAGCGCACAAGCCGTGGGCAATTGTTCATCCGCTACGGTCAGCGCCAACAGCAATCCTTGGTACGCCGCATCGCTGAGCGGCCCTCAACAGGTCTTGCCGCCGCTGGTGAACGGGCAACCGTGCAGCGTCGAGGCAATCGCTAACAGTGGCTGGATGCTGGGAAGTTGCGCCAACGCCGCCAATCTCAGTTTTGCCGTATTCTGGAATGCAGCGACGCCCAGTGGCCTGCCGACGGCGACGGCCCCCTTGCCTGGCACCTTGCTGTTTCCCCTGCTGCGACCCGCCGATGTCCAGACCGTGCCCACCGCCCTGAACCTGCTAGGCGCGGCCCTGGCTCAAAGCATCAGCGCCACGTTACAGGCAACCGTGGTGCTGTATACCCCGGGCAATGCCACGCCCCAACGCGTTTCCAACTATGGCGACAACTGTGCCGGGATCGACGTGAACAACACCTTGATCAACGGCTATCCCAGTGTCGTCATGAACTGTCCGGGGGCCAATGCCACGCCCAAACCCACCGTCGCCACCTGGAACGGCAGCAGCTACGTGTTGACCGCGCTGGCCAGCCCCTCCGGCGCCAGCTATTGCTGGGCGGTGGGCATGAACGATCAGCGTCAGGTGGTCGGTACCTGCGTGTTCAGCGGCGCTACCGGCGATGTGCCGCAAACGGCATTCTGGGGAACACCCAGCAGCGCGCCCCTGCTGCTGACCATGCCCCTCAATGCGCAGAATTACGCGGTGTCGATCAACAACCCCGGGCATATACTCGCGTATGGCAGGGACCCGTCGGGTTTCGAGAAAGCACTCTTTTGGCCAGACCCCACCAACTCGTTCAGCGTGCAGTCGATCCAGCCGCTGCCTGGCAGCGCCCAGACCAACGCGGTGGGTTTGGCGGATAACGACACCGTCGCCTTGAACAGTTTCGATGCCAACCAATACCCCAGCGGCGCCTACTGGGACGGCGTCAACGGCACCGTGGAGATCAACCCTCTTTTGGACGGACGGATGAGCCGGCTGGAGGGCATTACCCGCTCCGGGGCGATCGTGTATGGCACAGCAACCGATTCCACGCTCAACTACAGGGCCGTAGGCGCAACCTTGCCATGACGAGGAAAAGCGGTTTTTCTTGCAGTCTTAGGTGCGGCTCAATCCAACCGCCCCCATGCGGCGGCAGCTCATCACTGCAGGGTCTCCCGCAACCGATACCACAGCATGCCCAACGCCAACAACGGCGAGCGCAACAGTTTGCCGCCCGGAAAGGTCATGTGCGGCACCTGGCTGAACACCTCCAGGCCCTGGCTGTGCCCGGCATGGATGGCTTCAGCCAGCAGCCGCGCACACCAATGGCTCACGTTCAGCCCATGGCCGGAATAGCCCTGGGCATACAACACGTTCGGGTACTGTTTTAGCCGCCCGACCTGGGGAAAGCGGTTGGCGGTGATGCCGATCTTGCCGCCCCACTGGAACTCGATCGCGGTATTGGCCAGTTGCGGGAATACCGTGAGCATCTTCGGTTGCATATACGCGGCAATGTCCTGCGGATCACGCCCCGAATAATGGCAGGCGCCGCCGAACAACAGGCGTCGGTCGGCGGTCAGTCGGTAGTAGTCCAAGCCGACTTTCTGGTCGCACAGCGCCAGGTTCTGCGGGATCAATTGCTCGGCCAGCCCTTCCGTTAACGGTTCGGTGGCGATGATGTAGCTGCCGGCAGGCAGTACCTTGCCGCTCAAGCGCGGCTCCAACGCCTCCAAGTGTGCATTGCAGGCCAGCACCAGGTTGCTGGCACGCACCGTGCCGCCGGCGCAGCGTACCTGCACGGTGTCGCCGTGGAGCAGTTCCAACGCTGAGGTGTGCTCGAAAATCCGCACCCCCAGGGACTCGGCGACCCGCGCCTCGCCCAACACCAGATTCAATGGGTGCAGGTGCCCGGACCCCATGTCCACCAGGCCGCCGGCATAGACCTGCGAGCCGACGACCTGGTGCATATCCTGCGGACCCACCACACGGACCTCATGGTTGTAGCCCTGCGCCAATAGGCGCTCCTGCTCGCCCTTGAACGCGGCGAACTGCGCCGCGGTATTGGCCAGTTCGCAAAAGCCCCAGCGCAGGTCGCAGTCGATACCCTGCGTGCGAACGCGTTCGCCCACCAACGTGACCGAATCAATCCCGGCCCGCTCCAGATAACGCACGCCCTCCTCGCCCACATACTTGGCAAAGCCCGACACGTCGTGGCCGATGCCGCGAATCAATTGCCCGCCGTTGCGCCCGCTGGCGCCCCAACCGATGCGCCGCGCCTCCAGCAGGATCACCGACAGCCCGCGCTGGGCCAGTTCGATGGCGGTATTGACCCCGGTGAACCCACCGCCGATCACACACACATCCGCGCTCAAGTCGGCGGCCAAGGCCGGACGCTCGGGCATGGCATTGGCCGAGGCCCGGTAATAGGACCGGGCGTGGTCGTTCGATTGGATCATTTGTCGGTCTTCACTTTGCTCCAGGCGCGGGTCATCAGGCGCATGGTCGCCGGGGTCGGCGTGGTGGAAATATAGAGTTTGTCGAGCACGGCCTGGGACGGGTACACCTCAGGGTTGTTCACCAGTTCCGGATCCATGAAGGCCTTGGCGGCCGGGTTGGCGTTGGCATAGCCGACCGAGGCGCTGACTTTGGCGATGACTTCAGGGTCGAGCAGGTAGTTGATAAACGCGTGGGCTGCTTTCGGGTTGCTCGCATCGGCGGGGATCGCCAGCAGGTCGAACCACAGGTTGGAGCCTTCCTTGGGAATCGAATAGGCAATGTTCACCCCGTTCTTGGCTTCCTTGGCGCGGTTGGCGGCCTGGAACACGTCGCCGGAATAACCGAACGCCACGCAGATATCGCCGTTGGCCAAATCCGAGATGTACTTGGAGGAATGGAAGTAGGTGATGTAAGGCCGCAACGTCAACAGCTTGGCTTGCGCCTGTTTGTAGTCTTCAGGGTTCTCGCTGCGCGGGTCCTTGCCCATGTAGTTGAGGATCGCCGGGAACAACTCATCCGCCGAGTCGAGGAAGGCCACGCCGCACTGGTTGAGCTTCTTGAGGTTCTCCGGCTCGAACAGCACCGCCCACGAATCGATATGGTCGATGCCGAGCACCTGCTTGACCTTGTCGACGTTGTAGCCGATGCCGTTGGTGCCCCACAGGTACGGCACCGAGTGCGCGTTGCCCGGGTCGTTTTTCTCCAGCAGCTTGAGCAGCTTGGGGTCGAGGTTCTTGAAATTGGGCAACTGCGCGCGGTCGAGCTTGAGGAACGCGCCGGCCTTGACCTGGCGCGCCAGGAAGTGGTTGGACGGCACCACCACGTCATACCCGGTGCGCCCCGCCAGCAGCTTGCCCTCCAGGGTTTCGTTGGAGTCGAATACGTCGTAGATCACCTTGATCCCCGTCTTGGCCTGGAAGTCGGCCAAGGTGGTTTCGCCGATGTAGTCGGTCCAGTTGTAGACACTGACCGTCGGCTCCGCCTGCGCGGCGCTGCTGAATGCTGCCACCAGAGCCAGCGGGAGAAGTTTTTTCATCAGACGCATATCGACACCCCTTTATGATTGTTTAGACGCTCAACAGCAGGAACTCACGCTCCCAGGAACTGATCACCCGCTTGAAATTCTCATGCTCGGCGCGTTTGACCGCGACGTAGCCGCGCACGAATTTGTCGCCCAGGTATTGCTTGACCGTCGCGCACTCCTCCATACGCACCAGCGCATCCTCGAGCGTGATCGGCAGGCGCAGGTTGCGCCGCTCATAGGCGCGGCCTTCCACCGGCGCGCTCGGCTCGATCTTTTCGATCATGCCCAGGTAGCCACACAACAGGCTGGCGGCGATCGCCAGGTACGGGTTGGCATCCGCGCCGGGCAGGCGGTTTTCCACGCGCATGGCGTCGGGGTTCGATGTCGGCACGCGCAGGCCGACAGTGCGGTTTTCTTCGCCCCATTCCACGTTGACCGGCGCCGAGGTGTCCGGCAGGAAGCGGCGGAACGAATTCACGTTGGGCGCAAACATCGGCAGCAGCTTGGGGATGTACTTCTGCAGGCCGCCGATGTGGTGCAGGAACAGCGTGCTCATCTGGCCGTCGGCGTCGACGAACACCGGCTTGCCCGTGGCGATGTCGACCACGCTCTGGTGCAGGTGCATCGCGCTGCCCGGCTCGTCGGCCACCGGCTTGGCCATGAAGGTCGCGGCCACATTGTGCTTGAGCGCGGCTTCGCGCAGGGTGCGTTTGAACACGGTGATCTGGTCGGCAAGATCCAGGGCGTCACCGTGGCGGAAGTTGATTTCCATCTGCGCCGGGCCGTCTTCGTGGATCAGTGTGTCGAGGTCCAGGCCCTGGGCTTCGCACCAGTCGTAGACGTCTTCGAACAGTGGGTCGAACTCGTTGGCGGCGTCGATGGAGAACGACTGGCGACCGGTTTCGGCCCGCCCGGAGCGGCCGACCGGGGTTTTCAGCGGCAGGTCCGGGTCATCGCAGCGCTGGGTCAGGTAGAACTCCATTTCCGGCGCGACAATCGGCTGCCAGCCCTGCTCGGCGTAGAGCTGCAACACCTTTTTCAGCACGTTGCGCGGCGACAGCTCGATGGGGTTACCCTGCTTGTCGAAGGTGTCGTGGATCACGATGGCGGTCGGTTCAATCGCCCATGGCACCACGTAGGTGGCGTGGGCCACCGGGCGGCAGACCATGTCGATGTCGGCCGGGTCGAGCAGGTCGTAGTAGACATCGTCGTCGACAAAGTCCCCGGTTACCGTTTGCAGCAACACACTTTCCGGCAGGCGCATGCCTCGCTCATGCAGGAACTTGTTGGTGGGCGCAATCTTGCCGCGTGCGATGCCAGTCAAATCACTGATCACGCATTCGACCTCGGTAATCTTGTGTTCTTTCAGCCAGGCGGACAGCTGATCGAAGGGGGCGTTCATAAGGACCTCGTCATGGGTGGGAGACTGCACCGGCTTGTACTTCCGGCGCATTGAGGTCTATCTTGGGCTCGCCGCGCCACGGCATCTATCCACTTTGCTCCGAACACAACGCACCAATAGAGTGCGAGCAGGTTCCCCCCATGACACAGGCAACCGCTTTGCGCGTACAGGCCTTCACCACCGGTGATGTGGCCGCTCAATGCCGTGCGACACCCGGCTGGGTGCAGCACTACCAGCAGATGTCCCCCGGGCATTTTGCCGGGCAGATCCGCTACCTCGACCTGCACGGCGTGGAGGTCTACGAAGAGAGCATGAACACCCGAGTGGAGCAGCATTTCAACGCGCCGCCGGGGGCCCTGGCGTTCTGTTTCGACGGCAGCGACAACGCGCTGTACCTGCTCAATGGCGAGAGCCGCAACACCTGGATCACCCCGGAGAACTACCGTGAAGTGGCGGTGGTATTCGGGCCGCAGTTTGTGCAGCGCCATCGGTTGGATGTGGCGAAACTCGAAGGGTTGTTCATGGCGCCGCTGACCTGCCAGCAGAATGCGTTATTCAGCCGCTGGCTCAGTGGCACGCTCACACGGTTGTCCGGCACCACCGACCCGATCAGCCGCGATGCCCTCACCCAGCAGTTGCTCGACGATTGCCTGTTCATTCTCGACAACGCCTGCGTATGCCTGGACCGCCAGTCATTGCAGCGCCGCAGCGAAGAGCGCCGGCTGATGACGCGCATCGGCGAATGGGCGGTCGATGCACCGGATGACACCGTCAACCTGCTGGAGCTGGCGCAGATCGCCGGCGTGCCGTTGCGCCAGTTGCAACAAGGCTTCAAGACCTACACCGGAATGAGCCCGGCGCAGTGGTTGCGTTTGCGCCGCTTGAACGGGGCGCGGCGGGAGTTGTTGAGTTCAGCCGCGGCCACAGTGGCGCAAGTGGCGATGAACTGGTCGTTCTGGCATTTGGGGCGGTTTTCCAATAGCTACCGGGCGTTGTTCAAGGAGCTGCCGAGCGAAACCCTCAAGCGCGCCGTTTGAAACGCACTCTAAATGGTGGGAGGGGGCTTGCCGCCGATGGCAATGGGTCAGTCACCAGGAATATTGACTGAGACACCGCTATCGGGGGCAAGTCGAATCGTCGCACCGCCCCTCCCACATTGGACTGCATCAAGGCTGGGAGTTGAGGAAGGTTGCCATCAACTGGTTGACCCGCTCCGCCGCCTCCAACTGCACCATATGCCCCTGCCCCGGCAGGATTTCCACCTGGGCCTCGAGCCCCTCGGCATGTCTGGCCGGGATGATTGCGTCGTCGCTGCCCCAGATCACCAGGCTTGGCTGCTGCCCGACAATATTGCGCAGATCCAGGCGCTGCCGCCCGCCCTCGAACAGCTGGGCATTGAGCTGGCGCAACGCTTGATCCACGCCTTCGAGGCGCTTGAACTTGAGCATGTCCTCCAGCATCTGCCGCGTGACCAGCGCCGGGTCGCTGAACAGTTGAATCAAGTGCGGCTTGAGCGCGTTGCGGTTAGTCGCGTCGGTGAAGCCGTGCAAGTAGTCCGCGTTGATCTCTTCGCCGAGCCCGGCGCTGGCGATCAGGGTCAGCGAGGCGACCCGCGCGGGGGCCTGGCGCGCCACGGTCAGGCTGACCAGGCCACCCATTGAGTGGCCGGCCAGGTGGACGCGGTCGAGCGCGAGATGATCGAGCAACGCCAGCAGCGCCTGGCTCAACTCGTCGGCATCGCCGCTGCGCAGTTGCTTGCCCGACTCGCCATGGCCCGGCAGGTCCAGGGCGATCACCCGGCGCTGCGCCGCCAACCCCGGGTGGTTGAACAGCCAGTTGTTCAAGTCGCCGCCAAACCCGTGGACCAGCACCAACGGCGTGCCGCCCTCACCGAGGTCGAGATAACGCAAAAGCCGCCCGCCCACCTCGACTTTCTGCGCGCTGGGCCCGGACGCTTGCGCCTCGGCCGCACTCGACACGAAGCTGGCCTGGAAACCCTCGATTACCGCATCAATCTCGGCTTCCGTGGCCTCGCCCTCCACCACGATCCCGAGCAGCCCGCCCACCGGCAAGGTCTCGTCGCTCAGCGCCAGCACGCGGCGCAGCACGCCACTGAATGGCGCCTCGACGCTGCTGGAGATCTTGTCGGTCTCCACGTCGAGCACTTCCTCGCCCTTCTCCACCCGGTCGCCCGGCTGTTTGAGCCAGACATCCACGCGGCCTTCGGTCATCGACAAGCCCCACTTGGGCATGGTCAAGATATGGATCATGCGGCAGTCCTCTTATCGGCGATCTTCAACACCGCGGCTTCGATCTTCGCTGCGTTGGGGATGTACAGATCCTCCAGCGCATCGGAGAACGGCACCGGCGTGTGCGGCGCGGTGACCATTTCGATCGGCGCGCGCAAGAACGAAAACCCGCGCTGCGCGACCAGCGCGCTGATATCGGTGGCGATCGAGCAGCGCGGGTTGGACTCGTCGATCACCACCAGGCGGCCGGTCTTCTCCACGCTTTCCAGGATGCTGTCTTCGTCCAGCGGGCTGGTGGTGCGCAGGTCGAGTACTTCGCAGTCGATGCCTTGGCGCGCCAGGTTGGCAGCGGCTTCCAGGGCGATATGCACCATGCGCCCGTAGGTGACCAGGGTCACGTCATTGCCTTCGCGCACGTAATTGGCTTCGCCGAAAGGCACGGTGTATAGCTCTTCCGGCACTTCGCCCTGCAGGCTGTAGAGCATCTTGTGTTCGAGGAAGATCACCGGGTCGTTGTCGCGGATCGCCTGGATCAGCATGCCCTTGGCGTCATAGGGCGTGGCCGGGCACACCACTTTGAGGCCGGGGATGTGCGTCCACATCGAGGTGAGCATCTGCGAATGCTGCGCGGCGGCGCGCAGGCCGGCGCCGTACATGGCGCGCACCACCAGCGGCGTGGCGGTCTTGCCGCCGAACATGTAGCGGAACTTGGCGGCCTGGTTGAGCAACTGGTCGAGGCAGCAGCCGAGAAAGTCGACGAACATCAACTCGCACACCGGGCGCATGCCACGGGTGGCCGCGCCGACTGCCATGCCGACGTAACCGATTTCGGACAACGGCGCATCCAAGACGCGGTCGGGAAACTCCGGGTACAGGCCCTTGGTCACGCCGAGCACACCGCCCCAGGCATCCTGCTCGCCGGGGGAGCCGGTGCCGCCGGACACGTCCTGGCCGATGATGAACACACTCTGGTCGCGACGCATTTCCTGGGCCAGGGCTTCGTTGATTGCCTGCTGATAACTGATTTTGCGAGCCATGATCAATTCTCCACGGATTATTTTTGTAGTGGGTGGCGATTAGCGGTAAGCGACGTAGACATCACTGAGCAGGTCTGCGGCCTGGGGCTTGGGATCGGACTTGGCCAGGCGCACGGCGTCTTCGATCAGTTGCGCGACCTCCGCGTCGATGCGCTCGAACTGCGCCGCATCGAGCCAGCCTTCGGCGCTGCAGCGTTGGCGAAACAGCACCAGGCAATCGTGGGATTCGCGCAGGTTCTTCACTTCGTCGGGGCCGCGATAGGTTTGCGCGTCGCCTTCGAAGTGGCCGTAGAAACGGCTCAACTTGACCTCCACCAGCGTCGGCCCCTGGCCGCTGCGCGCACGTTCCACGGCCACCCCCAGGGCCGCGTGGACGGCGAAGAAATCATTGCCGTCGACGATCACCCCCGGCATGCCGAAGCCCACGGCGCGCTCGGCGATGTCTTTGCACGCTACCGACCAGCCCGAGCCGGTGGCTTCGGCGTAGCCGTTGTTTTCAGCCACGAACAGACACGGCAGTTTCATGATTGCGGCCAGGTTCATGGCCTCGAACACCGCACCCTCGTTGGAGCCGCCGTCGCCGAAAAACGCCACGGCCACGCCCTGGCTGCCCTTGAGCTTGGAGGCCAGCGCCGCCCCGGCCGCCAAGGGCGCGCCGGCACCGACGATGCCGTTGGCGCCGAGCATGCCTTTCTCCTGGTCGGCAATGTGCATGGAACCGCCCTTGCCACCGCACACCCCGGTTTTCTTGCCGTAGATCTCGGCCATCATGCCGAACACGTCCACGCCCTTGGCGATGCAGTGGCCGTGGCCACGGTGGTTGGAGGCGATGCAATCTTCATCGTTGAGGTGGGCCATGACCCCGGCGGCGCTGGCTTCCTGGCCGGCATACAGGTGGACGAAACCAGGGATCTCGCCAGTGGCGAATTCCACGTGCAGGCGTTCCTCGAAATCGCGGATGGTACGCATCACGGTGTAGGCATGGAGCAGTTGATCAGTGGACAGGTGAGTGGACATCTTGTTGTTCTCCAGGTTGTCTCGACACACAAAAGGCTGGCTGCAGCCAGTTGCAAGACCTTCAGCACAGCCTGTGCCAACGTCTCGAAAAACCTCGCACAGGCTTGATCCAGAGCAGTGCCACGCGGTTGTGCGGCGGCGACCGCCAACCACAGAATGAGACGCGCCATTGCAACCTGCCCGTGGCGTGCGCGGCCGGATGAGACGCTGCGTCTCACACCGGGCAGTTGGTCAGGCCGCCCTTGTCCCCCTGCGCGCATGCGCGCTTAATGGCGGGCATAACAACAAAAGATCGAGAACCGGAGGCCTTATGCTCGCCGCGAACTCCAAAGACCATGTCGACTGCGTCAGTCGCGTGGTCCGCAATGCCGATCGCCTGCCCCAGGCTCCGGTGCCGTCGCTGATTTTCGATTCATGGCGCCGTTCCATGGAGCAACACCACCTCGACCCTGGCTCGCTGCAAGGGCCACGCATTCTCAGTGAACCGCTGCTCAAGGAATGCCGTGAGCGCGCCGAACTGTTCATGCACATCGCCAGCGAAGAAGTCGGCCAACTCCACCACCGCGTGCGCCATGCCGACTACTGCGTGATGCTCACCGACGCCCAGGGCCAAACCATCGACCACCGCGTGGACACGGCGATTCGCACCGATTGCCGCAAGGCCGGCCTATACCTGGGCACCTGCTGGTCGGAAGCCGAAGAAGGCACCTGCGGCGTGGCCACGGTGCTGACCAGCAAGGCTGCCGTGACGGTGCATAAGCGCGATCACTTTCGCGCAGCGTTTATCGGGCTGACCTGCTCCGCCGCGCCGATCTTCGACCCCCAGGGCAACCTGCTAGGGGTGATGGACGCCTCGGCGCTCAAATCCCCGGATGACCGGCGCAGCCAGCATCTGGTAAGACAGATGGTGGCGCAGAGCGCACAAGCCATCGAAAATGCCTTCTTCATGCACAGCGCCCGTCAGCACTGGGTGCTCCAGGCCCACAGCACGCCCGGCTATGTCGACAGCCAGCCCGACCTGCTGCTGGCCTGGGACCAGGATGGGCGCCTGCATGCGTTGAACAGCAAGGCGCGCCAGGCCCTGCGTCGGCGCTTTGGCCAGGTGCCGGCGCATATCGGCGAGGTCTTCGACCTGGATGCGTTGCGCGCGGTCACCGATCAATCGGCGCAACAGCTGCACTGGCTGGGCGAGCCCGGCGCATTGCATGTGCGGGTCAGCGCGCCGCGGCGTAAGCCGGCGCGTCCAGCGAAGGCCGTAAACAATCAGGTCGACCCCCGGGTGGAAGAACACCTGCGCCTGGCCTTGCGGGTCAAGGACCGCAACCTGCCGGTGCTGGTGCAGGGTGAAACCGGCGCCGGCAAGGAAGTCTTCGCGCGCCAACTGCATGAGCGCAGCGCTCGTCGCAACGGGCCCTTCGTGGCGGTGAACTGCGCGGCGATCCCGGAAAACCTCATCGAAAGCGAGCTGTTCGGCTATGTCGCCGGGGCCTTTACCGGCGCGTCGAACAAGGGCATGCCCGGGCTGTTGTTGCAGGCCGATGGCGGCACGCTGTTCCTCGATGAAATCGGCGATATGCCGCTGGCCCTGCAGACGCGCTTGCTGCGGGTATTGGCCGAAGGTGAAGTGGCGCCGCTGGGTGCGGCAAAAACCCGTGCGGTGGATATCCAGGTGATCTGCGCCAGCCACCGCGACCTGGCGGTGCTGGTCAGCGAGGGACGCTTTCGCGAAGACCTGTACTTTCGCCTGGGCTGCGCACGGTTCTGCCTGCCACCCTTGCGCGAGCGCAGCGACAAACTGGCCTTGATCAATCGGCTGCTGGAACAGGAGGCGCACAGCGGCGCAATCTCCGTGGGCATCGGCCCCGCCGCGCTGGAGGTGCTGCTCGGGTATGCCTGGCCGGGCAATGTGCGGCAACTGCGCCATGTGCTGGCGTATGCCTGTGCGGTGTGCGACGGCGGCACCATCCAGCTGGCTGACCTGCCCGTGGAGGTGCGCGGCGAGCAGATCGAGGCCGACGTGGAACAACGTGTCAGCCCGGAACGCCAGGTGGTGCTGGATGCACTGATCCGGCATCGCTGGAAGCCGTCGCCGACGGCCCAGGCGCTGGGGATTTCGCGGGCGACCCTGTATCGCCGGGTCAACCAACTGGGCATCGACATGCCGGGCAAACATATCTGACCCAGCACCGTCAAACATGTGGGAGCGGGCTTGCCCGCGATGGCGGTGTATCAGCCACCGATGCCGTGACTGAACCGCCGCCTTCGCGGGCAAGCCCACTCCCACCTTTGAACCGCGTTATCGGTACACAATCCCACCATCGATCAACGGCGACTGGCCGGTCATGTAGTCCGCATCCGGCCCCGCCAGGTAAGACACCAGCCCGGCCACATCCTCAGGCGTTTCCGCACGGCCCAGGGCAATCCCGTCCACATACTTCTTATAGGTCGCACCGACTTCGGCGCCGGTAATCTCGGCCATGCGCTTGTCGATCTCGACCCACATATCGGTGCCGACCACGCCCGGGCAATAAGCATTGACCGTAATCCCGGCGCTGGCCAGTTCCTTGGCCGCCGCCTGGGTCAGGGCGCGCACGGCGAACTTGGTCGCCGAGTACACGCCCAGCAGCGCAAAACCTTCATGCCCGGCGATCGAGCAGGCGTTGATGATCTTGCCCTTCTGCTTGAGCGCCTTGAACTTCTTGCCGGCGGCCTGGATGCCCCACAACACACCCTGCACATTGATGCCCAGGGTGCGCTCGACCTGCTCGGGGCTGACGTCCAGCAGTGAATCGATCTGCGCCACCCCGGCGTTGTTGACGATGATGTCGAAACCACCGAGGGTCTGGTATGCATGTTCGACGGCGGCCACCACCTGTTCGCGCTTGGACACGTCGGCGATGAACACCGAGGCCTTGCGCCCTGCCGCGACGATTTCAGCAGCCACGGCTTCGAGCTTGGCGCCATTGATATCCACCAGCGCGATATCGGCACCGTCCCGTGCCAGGCGCAGGGCGATGGCGCGGCCGATGCCCTGCCCGGCGCCAGTCACCAGCGCAACTTTTCCAGCGATGAGGTTTCCAGCGGTACTCATAACGACCTCCTGCAACGATGAGAGAAGCCTCGTCTATCGCAGATGCACGCCAGGGCTGTCGAGGCGCACATGAATCGGCGTGCGCGCTGAGACCGGATGTCTCAATGCGCGAATCCTTGTAAATGCGCGCACTTATGCCTAGCTTATGCGCCCCCCGTCCTGCGCTTTAAGGCCTTGCCCCATGGTTCTGCGTTTTCGCCCCGTCGTCACGTCACGTTTCGCCCTCGGCCTGCTGCTCAGCGGTGGCATCGGCAGCAGCCTGGCTGCGGAAATTGAACTGCCGGCGGTACAGGTCCAGGGCCAGGATGAGTCCGGTTATCGCAGTGAAACCGCCTCGGTCGGCGGTTTCAATGAAGCGCCGCTGCTGGACACTCCCGCCTCGATCAGCGTGATCAACGCCGCCCTGATCAAGGACCAGCAAGCCCGCCTGCTCAGCGAAGTGCTGCGCAACGACGCCTCGGTGGGCGACAGCTACGCGCCGATCGGCTACTACGAAAACTTCGTGGTGCGCGGCTTCTCGCTGAACGCGGCGAGCAGCTACAAGATCAACGGCCGCACCATCACCGGCGAGCAGAACGTCGCCCTGGAAAACAAACAGCAGGTGGAAGTACTCAAGGGCCTGGCCGGCCTGCAAAGTGGGATCTCCGAGCCCAGCGGCGTGATCAACTACGTGACCAAGCGCCCGCAAGACGTGCGTTCGGTGACGGTGTCCACCGACGACCGCGGCAGCGGTTATATCGCCACCGACGTCGGCGGCTGGTTCGGCAGCGAGCGGCAGTTCGGCCTGCGCGCCAACGTGGCCCATGAAGACCTCAATTCCTACGTGGAACACGCCAACGGCCAGCGCGACTTCCTGTCCCTGGCGTTCGACTGGAACATCAACCCCGACGCGGTGCTGCAACTGGATGCCGAATACCAGAACAAACAACAGCGCTCGGTGCCGGGCTACCAACTGCTGGGCGGCAGTGAAGTGCCCCACGATGCATCGCCGAAACAGCTGCTGGGCCATCAAAGCGGTTCCAAGCAGGTCGGTATCGATTCGCTGAACCTCAACGGCAAGTTCGAATACCGCTTCAGCGACCAGTGGAAAGGCAGTGTCAGCGCGGCGCGCAGCAAGGTGGTGATCGATGACTACAGTTCGTTCGCCTGGGGCTGTTTCTACGTGAACACGTGCAACGCCAACACGTTCAGCCCCGAGGGTGACTACGACATCTACGACTACCGCAGCCCCGACGACACCCGCCGCGACGATGAAGTGCAGGCGGCCATGACCGGGCTGTTCGACACCGCCGGCCTGGGCCATGAATTGACCTTCGGCACCAGCGCGTTTCGCCGGGTGATCGACAAGCGCAAGGCGGTCAACGAGTACATCGGCAGCGGCAATATCAATCAGGACGCGCCGACGTTTGCGCCGACCAACGTGCCGCTGAACGACAGCCATCGCACCCTCGACAGCCGCCAGTACGGCGTGTTCGTCACCGACCGCATCCGCTTCAACGAGCAGTGGCAAACCCTCCTCGGCGGTCGCGAAGTGCGCCTCGATGAACAAGCCTTTGACAGCAACGGCGACCAGGCGCGCCACACTCAGCAATACGTGTTCCTGCCCCAGGCCTCGCTGATCTATAAACCGATTGAAAACATCTCGCTGTACACCAGTTACAGCAAGGGGCTGTCCCTGGGCGGCACGGCGCCGTGGTTCGCGAACAACGCGGACGAGACCCTGGCCCCGACCGTGTCGCGACAAATAGAAGCCGGCGTGAAATACGACTGGCGCCGCATCAGCTTCGCCGCGGCCGTGTTCCAGACGCGCCAGGCCTACCAGTACGCCAAGCCAGATGGCGCCGGGAGTTTCACCTACGTGCAACAAGGCGAACAGAAGAACACCGGGCTAGAACTGTCGGCGAATGGTTGGGCCACCGACCGCCTGCAGATCGCCACCAGCGTCGCGGCGATTCGGGCGCGGGTCAGCGGCAGCGGCACGCCGGACTACGAAGGCCACCAGGCGATCAACGTGCCCAAGCTGCGCGCCAGTGTCTACGCCGACTACGCGCTGCCGTGGGTCAACGGCCTGGCGGTCCTGGGCGGCGTGCAATACAGCGCCAAGAAGTACGCCAACCGCAGCGGCAATGTCGAGGTCGGGGACTATGCGGTGGTCAACGTCGGCAGCCGTTACACCACCAAAGTCGATGGCTATGAAACGGTGTTTCGCCTGAGCGTCGACAACCTGTTCGACAAACGCTACTGGCGCGACGCGGGCGAGTACATGGGCGATGACTACCTGTTCCAGGGCGCGCCGCTGACCGCGCGCCTGAGTGCCTCGGTCAACTTCTGACCGCGCACGGCCCCGGGCTTACTTGGGCATCTTGCGAAAGCCCACCGCCAGGCGGTTCCAGCTGTTGATGGTGGCGATGGCGACGCTCAGATCGACCTGTTCCTGGGGGCTGAACTCGGCGGCGAGTGCGTTGTAGTCTTCGTCTGCGGCGCGGGTCTGGCTGACCAGGGTCAGGCTTTCGGCCCAGGCCAGGGCGGCGCGTTCACGCGGGGTGAAGAACGGCGTTTCGCGCCAGGCCGACAATGTGTACAGGCGGCGTTCGGTCTCACCGCCCTTGCGCGCATCGGCGGTGTGCATATCGAGGCAGAAGGCGCAGCCATTGATCTGCGACACGCGCAGGCGCACCAGTTCCAGCAGGGGCAGTTCGATGGACAGTTTGCCCACTGCGGTTTCCAGGGCGAGCATGGCTTTCATGGCGTCTGGGGAAGCGGTGTAGAAATCGGTACGGGGTTGCATGGTAGAGCTCCTGAACACTGGAAATTGGTGGCCAGATTAGTCAGCGCAGCACTCAGGAGAAATAGCCAATTCCGGCAAAGATCAGGTAGCCAATGTGCCCACGGGCTCAGCCCCTCAGCGCGGCAGCGGAATCACGCGCAAAGGCCGCACCGATTTGTAGGAAAAGCTCGAGTAGATCTCTTTGACGCACGGCAATGTCTGCAACACCTCCCGCGCGAATTCGCCAAACGACTCCAGGTCCTTGGCCACCACTTCCAGCAGGAAGTCATAGCGCCCCGAGACGTTATGGCAGGCGACGATTTCCGGAATGTCGAGCAAGCGCTGCTCGAACGCCCGCGCAATTTCCTGGGTATGACTCTCCATCATGATGCTGACAAACGCCGTCACCCCATAGCCCAACGCCTTGGGCGACAGGATCGCCTGGTAACCGCTGATCACCCCGCTCTCTTCCAGGTTCCTGACCCGCCGCCAACACGGGGAGGTGGTCAGGGACACGCGCTCGGCGAGCTCGGCCACGGTCAAGCGGGCGTTGCCTTGCAGTGCGTTTAAAAGCGCCTTGTCGGTGCGATCCAGGCTGAGGGGCATAACGTGCCTCTAATCATTATTTTTAGGAAGATTTCATCCCATTGCGCGGGATTTGTCAGCAAATATTGCAAAGTTCAGCTGTGATCATGAGCATAGCATTGTAGGAAATAAGGAGTGTCCGACATGAACAATAAACACAATGCATTCGGCTTTTCCACCCGTGCCATCCACCACGGTTACGACCCCAAGGACCACCACGGCGCCCTCGTACCGCCGATCTATCTCAGCGCCACGTTCGCCTTCCCCACCGCCGAATACGGCGCCGCGTGTTTTGCCGGTGAAGAAAGCGGGCACTTCTACACACGCATTTCCAACCCGACCCTGGCCCTGCTGGAAGCGCGCATGGCGACCCTGGAAAACGGCGAGGCCGCCGTTGCCTTCAGCTCCGGCATGGGCGCGATTGCCGCCACCTTCTGGACCCTGCTGCGCCCCGGCGACGAGGTAATCGTCAGCCAGACACTCTACGGCTGCACTTTCGCCCTGCTGCACCATGGCATCGCGGAGTTCGGCATCAAGGTGCGCCATGTCGACCTCACCGACCTGGATGCGCTGCACGCCGCGCTGTCCCCGGCCACGCGTATGATCTACTGCGAAACCCCAGCCAACCCCAACCTGCAACTGGTCGATATTGCCGCCGTCGCCACGCTGGCGCACCAGCAGCCCAACGTCATCGTGGTGGTCGATAACACTTACTGCACGCCCTACCTGCAACGCCCCCTGGAGTTGGGCGCCGATGTGGTCGTGCATTCGGCCACCAAGTACCTCAGCGGGCATGGCGACATCACCGCCGGCATTGCGGTGAGCAACCATGCACTGGCGCAGCGCATTCGTCTGCAAGGGCTCAAAGACCTGACCGGTGCAGTCATGTCCCCGCAGGACGCATCGCTGCTGATGCGTGGCCTCAAGACCCTGGCCCTGCGCATGGACCGCCATTGCAGCAACGCCCAGGCAGTGGCCGAAGCCTTGCAGGCCCACCCCGCCGTCGAGCGCGTGACGTACCCGGGGTTGCGCTCATTTCCCCAGTACGAACTGGCGGCGCGGCAGATGCGGATGTCCGGCGGGATGATTGCCTTCGAGCTCAAAGGCGGGATCGCGACCGGCCGGCGCTTCATGAACGCACTCAAGCTGTTCAGCCGCGCGGTCAGCCTGGGCGATGCCGAGTCCCTGGCCCAACACCCGGCGAGCATGACCCACTCCACCTACACCCCAGAGGAGCGGGCAGCCCACGGGATCAGCGAGGGGTTGGTGCGTCTGTCGGTCGGGCTGGAGGACATCGCCGACCTGCTGGCGGATGTGCAGCAGGCTTTGACCAAGTGTCTGCGGGCTGCGCCGCGTGCGACACAGGTGGTCGAGCATGCGATGAAATAGCGCTCAGTCCACGGCCACCGTGGCCTCGCCGCAGGCCCCTGTCTGCGGCACCAGGTGAATATCCACGCGACGGTTCGCGGCGCGCCCGACGTCGGTTTCATTGCTGGCAATCGGCTGACTGGCCGCGAAGCCCTGGACGGCAAAGCAACTGTCGGCGATGTCGCCCATGCGCTGCATCCAGTCGCGCACGGCAGAGGCGCGGGCATGGGACAGCGCCAGGTTCTGTTCGACGGAACCGGTCGCGTCCGTATGCCCGGCGACCACGATCAGCCAGCCGGGTTGGGCTTTGATGTCGACCAGGGCATTGATCAGCACCTTGGCCGAGCCTGGCTTGAGCGTGGCACTACCGGCATCGAACAGCGACAGGCTGTCCAGTCGAACGGGGTCGGGCATAAGGGGTTCAGTGCCTGGACCGGCCAACCACATGCGCCAACCGATCCCTGCGAGCAAGGCAACGATCAGCGCCCCGAGCAGCCCCCACAGCGCGATGCGTGGCCGGCGCGCCACCACTGCGGGTGGCGGCAGGATCACCACGGGGCTCACCAGCGCCGGCGCCGGCAACCTGAGCGGCGCGAGCATCGTGCCGTCCGGCGCGGGGCTTTGCTCCAGCCGCTGGATCAAGCCGCCGACCTGATAGCGCAGGGCGTGCAGCGGTTGTAGAGGGTGGTCTAGATGAGCCCGCAAACGCACCTGCAAACGGGCCAACTCAAGGTCCAATTGAACCAGCGCGGGCACGCCGTGGGCGGTCATCGCCCGGCTGCGCAGCACCAGTTGCAGTTGCTCGAACAACCATCCCAGCAAGTCCACGCGCGCCGACGCCATCGGCGGCCACAGGCGCACCCACTCACCGCCCAGCGCCTCGATCAACGCCACACCTTGGGTGATGCCCTCGACCCCATGACGCTGGCCGCGAGCCAAGGTGTAAAAGCACGCGCTGTGCAACTCCGCGCCGTTTTGCTGGAACAGCGCAAGGCAGCCTTGCTCGACCTTGGCCCAGTCCACATCCGGGCAGGCGGGATGGCTGAGCTTGGCCAATTCCTCGCGCAAAGCGATGAACTCACTGAAGCCGCGCGGATCACCGCCGACTTGAATACGCATCTCAAACAACGCCGTCATCGGGTTTCCCTTGCGTTATCGGTTCAAGGCTTCGACAGGTAATGCTGTCGCTTCAAGTGACGCACCAGCACCCGGCCTTCGGGTGTCAAGCGGGTGCCGAAGGTCACGTGCTGCCCATCCTTCAATTGCATGTCCAGGGCGTACTCCAGATGCCCCGGCAGCACCTGGGGCAGCAGCTCGATGGTGATCGCCGCCAGACGCGGCTCGTACTTGAGCAACGTGTCGGTCATGACGCCGATCAGGCCTTGGGCCGTGGCGGGCAACCCTTGCAGGATCAGGCCCATGTCCGGCAGCCCGTAATCCGGCAGATGGCTGAGCGCGCCCGCTCGGCTGTTGAGGATGCGCTGCAGGTTGTCCAGCACCGAGAGGGTGTGCTGGTCCGCCTCGCAGACCCGCTGCAGGTCCAGTTCACCGGCGAAATTCTGCAACAGGCGTTCGTAGAGCGAAGGGGTGTACTCGGTCATGGCTCAATCCTTCGTCAATGGGCGCAGGATCAAGCGGTTATCGCCCAGTTCGATCACCCGTGCGCGATCCGGGTCGAGGTCGTCACGCGTCAATGTCAGGCGCCAGCTGTTCTGCCGGGTATCGGGGTCGCGAAACAACGCCACCAACGTGACAAACTGCGCGTCCTTGTCCATCGGCACGTTCAGCTGAGCGCCTTCTTCGGGCTTTACCACCACCGAGTGTTTGTCCAGTAACGCACGCGCGAGCAAGCGCTCGTCATCGCCCAGCAGGCCTTCGTAGGTCGCCAGCTCCACCGCCTTGCTGTCGCGCAATTGGTAAACCCGCACCAGGGTCGGCACCGACAACGCACGCATGTCCGTGGCATCGGTGTTCAGCGCCGTGCGCGCGCTGAAATCCAGATGCAGGGTGTTGACCTGCTTGTAGAAGATCGCCTTGGCGGTGGATGCCGTGCCATCCGCCACGGTCTGGGCCAACCCACAACCGCCGAGCGGTAGCGTGAAAGCCGCCAGCAGCACAAGATTAAAAACGGTACGCGACATGCTGTGTCTCCCTGTTGCGCGGGTTAATCGAAAGGCCTTGGTAGCGCCCCAGGTTGATCGTGAGGGTCTCGTGTTCCGTCGTGCGCCAGGCGCTGTCTCCCAAGCCCAGCACACCGGTCATGCCGAGCCGGAGGGTGGCCAGCCCCAACACCGGCGCAGGCAGGCTGTGCAACGGCAGCGACAAGCGCAGCTTCGCCGTGCAACGCCACCCCAGGTAAACGCGCAACAGCACCCGCAGGTCGCGGTGTAGCTGGCCGTCGGGGAGCCAGCCACGGGCTTCCTGCGCGTGCTCGGTATAGAGCGTCAGAGCGAACTGGCTGTTGGCGTCGCGGCCGATACGCCCCAGCGGCGTGCCCTGGGCAAGGCTCACCGGACGTTGCCGGGAGAGGCTGGCCGGCGCCGCCAACGTAATGTTCTGCGGCCAATGCGGAGTCACCTGCACCTGGGTGTCGGGGGCGAGCAATTTGACCAGTGCGACGATGCCTTGTGCATTCCGCGTGGGCAGGCGCATCACGCTGAGCAAGGCCAGAAAACGCGAGACCGGCGTGGCGACCTGTTGCGCGGTGCCGGGAATGCCCAGGCCGATCAGGCCCAGCAGGCATTGCGAGGTGGCATCGGTGCCGCCCGCTTCGAACGTCGCCGGGTAGGAGTACTTGCGCCAGATCCGGTAGAACTGGGTGAAGATCCGGTGATTGAACATATCCAGGAAGGCTTCCAGCGCTTCATGCCCCTCCCGACGCTGCGCGATGTCATCCAGGTACACGGTCGGCATCGGCGAATCGACCCCGTACAACCCAAGCAAGCGCGTGCGTACCGTCGCCGCTCGCTCCGGGTGCGCTTCATCGATTTCAATCGACTTCAACTCGCCGGCCGGAAAGCCCATGCCCGGATCGGGCCGAAAGCGCACGGCGTCATCCGCCGGGTGCGCGGTGCTGCCCAGCGGCGGATGGTCGGGCAAGGCCTGTTCCAGCAACTGGCAAAAACGCTGCAGATTGGCCTCGGCCACCTGGCCCTGTAAGGCATCCAGCAAACCGCTGGCTTTCAGCCGGGAATACGCTGACTGTGATTCTCGTTCCATCGCAGGCACTTTCCAGTAGGTTGCAGGATCAGCGTGAGCTGGGTGTACACATGAATGTCGGCATACAAGGCGAAGAAGCGATTGAGCATCTCGCCGAACAGGCTGATGTCGCCCTCCCCTGAAAAGCCGTTGGCATCGAGGGTGATCTCGATATCCACGCCGCGTAGCAAAAAGCCTTTCTCGAAACGTTGGACCAAGTGATGACGGACCTCGACGATCGCCGCCAGACGACGACGGTTGAGTTCGCTGCCCGTCCAGTCGTACAAGGCCAATGTGCCGCGCAACACCTCGGCGTTGTCGAGCATCGGCAGGAAGTTCGAGCCCAGGTGGCTCAGCACCCGCCAGTGAAAGCGGTCGCGGTTCGGCGGGTAGCACGGCAAGCTCGGCGCACACAGGTTGCGCACCCGCAAACCGGCCTGGGGGCTTTGCACCAGCGTGTCGAGCACGGTGCTTTGCAGCGCCTTGCGCGGCAATTGGCCGTGGGTGCCGGTCAGTCGCAACGACAGGCTTTCACGCGTGCGCAGGCGGTCGCTGTCGAAGCCCTCGCCGCCGAGGATCAGCCAGGTGTCATGCAAGCCATTGGCGGCGCGCTTGAGGCGCGTATGGAAGTAGCGTTCGGGAGCCTCGTCACGCAACATGCCGCCCTTGTGGCGAAAGCTGCTGAACGGCACATAGTCCTGGCGCTCGGCGTTTCGCGAGGCGGTCACGCGGTCCACCGAATAGATCTCGGTATGGCCGTCCTGCAAACGCATGGGGCGCAGCAGGTAGTCGCTTTGCAACGGTGCCAGGGTCAGCGGGTCGGCCTCCAGCGCGAACAGGTTGATCACCGGCACCGCATGCAGGCGGATATGCTCGCGGCTCAGGTCGAAATCGGCCGGCCAGGGTTCGCGCAACACCACTTCAAGCTCGAACCAGGCGGCGTCGGGAGCAATCTGCAGGTGCTCCAGGCCACACAGGGTCACGAACATGAATTTTTCGCGGAAACTGAAATACTCCAGCAATAACTGATAACCGCTGAACGCACTGTCGCCCTTGGGCCACAGCCGGTCTTCATCGGCAAACCCTTTGGGCGCAAAATGCCCGGCCACCGGCTGGCGTTCGGTCTGGCCGGGCCAATGCACGAACATCGCCTGCACATTCAGGGTCAGCGCCTGATGCAAAGCACTGGCCAAAGGGCCTTCTGCATTCAGGTACAGCGGCACGCGACTCAGGTCGATCTGGCTCCAGTCGGTCAACGCGCCGCAGGCAAAACGCAGGCGCAACACGGAGCGACCATCCGGGGCGAAGCCGCGCCCGACCGAGGCCAGGGCCAGCGGGCGCAGGGCCAGGTCCTGGGTGGTGGTGTAGCGGCAACGGGTACTTTGGGGCCCGATGGGTTGCGACAGCACTTCAAAGCCCTGCGCGATCAACTCGCTGTGCTTCATCTGCGCCAGTTCCGGCACCAGTTCGACGATCGACAGCGACGGGATGGTGCGCAGGTAGTGTGGCCAGAGCAGGCTGACCAGGCCTTCGGTCAATTCCGGCAGGTCATCGTCGAGTTTTTCCCGCAGGCGGCCCATCAGGAACGCGAAGCCCTCGAACAGGCGCTCCACATAGGGGTCTTGCGCCCCCGGTTTGTCCAGGTTGAGCTGTGCCGCCCGATCCGGGAAGGCCTCCGCGAATTCCTTGCCGGCCTCGCGCAGGTAGCGCATTTCGGCATCGAAATAGCGCAGTGTGAGATTGTCCATGTTCACAGAACGACTCCTGATAGATAAGGGTTAGCCGCACAGCACGGCGGCGCGTACCGGGTCGATGGCGACCAGCGCCGCCAGCAGGGTTTCCATGCGCCGCGCCAGGCTGGGTTTGTCGGCGTCGTTGCGTTGGGCTTTCACGCGCAGCAGCTTGAGCAGGCGCGCCTTGACCTCGAAATGCAGCGCCGGCTCCCAGTCGGCCAGGGCCTGGCGTTGCGCGGTGGCGTCCAGTTCCCCCAGCAGGTGAATGGCCAGGTCGCTCTTGCCATGCTGTTCGGCCACCCGCGCCATCAGCAAGCGCAGCAGCCAGCGCTGGCGCCCGCTGTCGATACCGGGCCGCGCAGCCAGCCACGCCAGCGCGTGATCCACGCCGTCGCTGTCGGCCTGGGCCACGGCCTCACCTTCCAGGGACAAGATGTCCGCATCACTGCTGGCCACGGCCGCCGAGGGTACGGGCAGCCATTGCTGGGGTTGGTTGCCGCTGACGTGCTGGGCAATCCACTCGCGGGTGGTTTCGTCGGCGAACGGGGTGCCGTCACTCCAGCACAGCACCTCCAGGCCAGGCAGGCGCTCGAGGAACATGCCCAGGTCACGTTTGGTGATAGCGGCCCAGCGGTCCTGCGGTGCGGGTTGTTTGCTCAAGGCCTGATACAGGTACCATTGCAGGTCGAGCCAGAAATGGTTCACGCCTTCGGCATACATCCGCTCGACCTGTTCGATCAACTCCGCCCAGTTCTGTTGCAGGTACAAACGCTTGAGCTGTGCCCGATAGTCTGCACGCGGCGGCGTCAGGCGCGTGTTGCCGTTGGCCTCCTGAGGCGGCGTCTGATGCACGGTGTCCCAGCGCAAGCTCTTCATCAGTCGGTGAGCGGCCAGCCAGCCCAAGGGTTGCTCGCGCAGGTAGCTCGTCAGGGCCCGGCCGCTGTCCAACAGGTCCCGTCCGGATTTGATCATCGTCGGCGGCGACGCGTTGGCATGCACAGTCGACTCAAGGCTGGCGGTGTGTTGCGGGACCAATGCGTCCATCCCGCCGGACTGCGCAAGTCGCGCCGACAATGCCGCGTACAGCGGCTGCAGATCCGGACGCTGCTCCGGCGCCCACCCACTCAAGCCGCGCTCCAGCCAGGCGAGCGCGGCGGCGGTGCGCTCGGCTTCGGCCTTGACCACTTCCGGGTACAGCGACAGCGTGTCCAACACCTTGCCACTGGCCAACCATTCCAGGGCCATCTTGCGGCTGTTCGGACGGCTGGGCAGCACCGCGTCGGCAAAGCGCTCCACCAGCGCGGCCAACAGACTCAAGCCATCCGCCAAGCCGAGTTCGCCGTCTTTGTGCAAGCGCGCCCACAGGTAGTACGTGGCGACGCGCAAGTCCTTGCAGCGCTGGGTCAGCAGCTTCTGCGCCAGTTGGGCAACCTGCTCGGCATCGGCACCCGACAGTTTGTTGACTTCTTCGCGCATGCGTTGGAAGTCATCGTCGTAGCCGGGGTCGTCGCCGACGGGGGATTCGGTGCTGATGGGGTGTAGCCAGGGTTGCCAGTGGGCGGCGTGTTCGTGTGCGACAGACAGTGCGTCACGCTCCCCAAGGCAGCGGGCGATCAAGGCGCGCAGGCTCATTCGGACCCCTCGCTCACGCCAGCGGGCTGTGTTACACCCTCATGCTTGCCGCGCGTCTGCACACGCTTCTGGAATGGATATAGATGCTGACGCAGAATGCCGTCCGGCAACGGCTCGCCAAACACTCCGTAGCGCGTTGGCCAGTCCTTTGCGGGCAATTTGAATGTTCCAAACACCCTATCGATCAGCGGCAGGTGAATCGCATAGTTTTTGTAGAGGTAGTCTGGATGACGGGCATGGTGCCAATGGTGGTAGCGTGGAAGTACCAATACGTATTCCAGCCAACCACCTTTGATGCACACATTGGCATGAGCCAGCACCGCCCGGACGCCGACCAGCACCACATAGGCATTCAATGCCTGCGCAGAAAAGCCCAGCAACATCAGCGGCATCAGTACGGCGGTGCGCGTCAATAGCACTTCGACAAAGTGGACACGCGAGCCGGCCAGCCAATCCATCGCCGTACTCGAATGGTGTACTGCATGGAAGCGCCATAACCACGGCACCGCATTCTTGGCATACAGCTTTTCCAGCGGAATAAAGACCGCCGCGGAGATGAGGAGCACCAATCCGAGCAGTAGCCGGCTACGCGCCAATTGTTCGTTGTAAACCTTGCGCAGTTCGGTCGTGGTCAGCCACTCGGGAAGCAAAAAACACAACACGGCCAGCAGACTCAACAGCCCGAGCGCAGCGCAGATATAACCGCTGATACGCCCCTCGCCGAATTTGAACGGAGCGTGGCCATGGTCCCGAAGATACGTTTTAATTTTTTGCATTACACATCCTTTGTATCCAATACCTGTTAAGGGTGTTCCTTGGTTACGTCAGCGCGCCGATGGCGGCAGTGATTCACCGGAGTTCGAAACTCCCGTTCTGCGCATAGGGTTCTTCTGCGGCGCCCTCATTGAGAAATATCTGTTGCGGCAACCTGAAATCACGCAGCTTGAGCAACGCCAGCGGCCCCGCATCCAGTTCGGTGCGCAGGTGCCACGTCAGGTTCAGGCCGTCGGGCGCCTTGAGGGCCAGGCGGTAGCGGCTGTTGCCGTCGTCCAATGGCGTGACTTGGGCGTTTTCCAGCAGGCGGATCAGGCCCCAGGTGCCGGGGTAGTCGCCAAATAACCGCTCGCCGGCATGTATGCTGGTCCAGCTGAGGCTCACGCCGGGATAGTCGCTGCGTCCCGGCCAGTTGAAACGCTGCCAGTTTTCTTTCTGGTTGAAGTACTGGTGCCGGTCGCCGTTGAGGATGAAGGTGGTTTGCACCACGTCGCGCACGGGTTTGCCTTGCAGTTCAAAGCTCAGCCCCATGCCGCCGTCGGTGTAGAGCACATCGGCCAGTTCGCTCAGTTGATTGATCGCGCTAAGAAACTGCGGGTTGAAACGCAGGCCCTGGCTGTGGCGCGGATCGGCTACCCAACGGCTACCTTCCTTGCGCAGCACGCCGCTCAATTGCTGCTGTAAAAACTGTGCGATGCGCCCGGAGTCCGCGCGGATCATCTGCCCCAACATCGGTAACGACGCATCGCTGGTGGTGGCGGCAAACGGGTAACGGCTGGCGAAGGCGGCGTTCCAATGGCTGACGATCGAGCGCTGCCAGTGGCTGTTGAGGCCCGCGGCGGACGGTTGCAACACGCGTTGCCAGGCCTGTTCCAGCGGCTGCACGAACAGCGTCTGCGCCGCCCCGCCCCACTCCGCGCCCAGGCTGGCGGCCAGCAGGGCACCGTAGGATTGGGTGTCGGTGAGGTCGATGCTGCGGCCTTGAAACACGCTTTGTGCCAGGGCCTGGGTCATTTCCAGCGGGTCGGGCGCGGTGCTGATCTGCTGCAGTTTCAAACGCACCCGTGTCACGCGGGTGAGGAAGGCCGGGAGACTGAGGCCGTCTGTGTTGGACTTGTCCAGCAGCGCCAATAACGGGCCGAAGGTCGCCGCCAGCGGCCCCGTGGCGGCCTGGGCCAACGGTTCGATCGCTGGAGCCTTGTCCGGCCCGATCAACTTTTGCGCAGACTGCACCAGCGAGTCGGCCAGGGCCTGGGGTCGGCTGCCCGCCTGCGCCTGGTAGGCCACGCTGTTCAGCAGCGCGATCAAGGGCGATTGGCGCACGTCGCTCATCAGCGTCAATTGGTCGATTGACTCATCGAGACTCGCGGCCTGCTGCCAGCGCAGGCTGTTGAGCAGATCCTGCCAGGCGCTGGCGTAGTCCTGGAAGTAGCGTTCGGTGAGGCGGGCGCGCAGTTGCTCAGGACTCAGGCGGGTGTCGACATCGGCAGGTTGGTCGCTGAGCACCCAATCGATTTCCTCGCGGCGCGCCTCGGCGATCGCATCGATGGCGTGGCGCACCGAGCCTTCCCAGGCCTGGCGGGTGAACACGCCGGGCACGCTGGCCTCGGTGGTGAACAGGGCCTGGGCGTCGGTGTCGCCGACCAGTTGCTGCAGGCCCAGGGCCGGGTAGTGATGGGCGGCGTCATCGAGCAATTGCTGGTACAGATTGGCTTCGGCATTGCGTTGACCCAATTGGCCGAGCAGGACCTGCCGGACTTGCGCGACCAGCCGCGCGTCGGTGTCGATGCGCCAAGTGGGATTGGCGGCCAGGTGTTCAGCGTAAAACTGCCACAAAGTGGGGCCCAGGGCTTGCCAGAGGCCCGCGCGTGAAGGCTCGACTTCGCCGAGGGTTTTCACCAGCAGACTGGCGTCGGCTTTTGCCGGACGCGCCATCATCAGGTAGGCCTTGAGCTGGTCGTAGGCAGCACGGGCGCGTTCGGCGCGCTCGGGATTGTCCGGGGCCAGCTTGACCAGGGCCGTGAGCTGCTGGCGTAAAGCGGCGACGGCCGGGTCGCGGATCAGGCGGTTGTTGGCTTCGACGTAGCGCGGCCACACGGTTTCAAGCAGCGCTGGGTTTTGATTCAGGCCGAAGCGCTGATACCACGGAGCGCCGCCTTGAACGCGATCATCCAGGCGCGCCAATTCGCGGACCAGTTCATGAAGGGCCTGGAGCTGTTCGTCGCCTTGTGATGCGCGTTGCAAGGTCGACAACGAGCTGTGTACCTGGGCGATCTGCGTGCGGTTGCTGATGAATGACAGCAGCAGTCCTGCTCCCCATAACGTCGCCAAACCCAGCACCAGCGCGTAGCCAACTCGCGGCACGCTCCAACCCAGTCGGCGGCCACGGGGGTTATCGCCGAGTACGCCGTGCCACACCGGGGCCACCGACCACGCCTGTTGTTGATCATGCGGCGAGCGCTGTACCGGCAGGCTGAACCACAACCCCCGCAACGGCACGCCACGGGCAAATTCGCCGGCCAGATGCGCCAAGGTGTGACGCCAACGATCAATGCCCTCGCCCTTTAAATCTCGCGACAAACGCAGCAGAAAATCATCCTTCATCACCGCGTTCATCTGCGCCAAACCCGCGCGACGCAAAGGCTCCAGCAAACGATTCAGCGCGGCGTCCAATGCCGCCGCCGAGAAGCGCGCGGGCAACTGACAGCCCACCGGCTGCGCTTTGCGCGTGTCCTGCGCCCATGCACTGTCGCAGACCTGCCAGAGGGATAACGGCAACTGCCAGCGCAAGTCACGGGCAAGGCGCTGCACCTGGCGTACACCTTTGCCCATCGCGACATCGTCGGCGGCCTGGGTTTCGTTCAGCGCCCAGACGACTCCGTCCAGCGCACGCCAGCGGCTCAGCCCACGCCAGTGCTCAGGGAATGATTGATCCAGCGCGGCCTGCGCACTACCGCCCCACAGCAGGACGGTGCCTTGGCCTTCGAGCCATTGGTGAGCGGCCAGGGTGGGGGCGATGGCTTCGATTTCGGTGGGTTCGCCGATGATGAGCAGCAGGCGGGTTTTGTGGCGCCAGAAGAGGCCGTAGTGCTCGCGTAGGTGCTCGCGCACTTTTACCGCATCTGGCGATGCGGGTTCCCGGGTCAATCGCGAGTTCGGCGTTTCGGTGACCGCCCTCACGACCTGCTGTGCCTGGCGAAGCGCCAGACGATCCCAGGCCAGCAAAATGACCGGGCAGAACCAGCAGAGCGCGAACCACACCCCCAGCCCCCACAGCAGCAATTGCTTGAGCGGCATTTTCGGCCAGCCCAGATAGCCGCTGCACAAGCCATACAACAGACCACCGAGCAGTACCAGCAGCGTCATGATCAGCAGATAGCCCAACCCCACACGAACCAACGAGCCCTTACCCACGTCCTTAACTGTTGCCATAAGGCACCGCCACTCCAATCGCCAATCGTTGGTTTCCATCCTGGCTCAGCCAACCACAGGGCTGACCCGCCTCCCCCGCTTGCAGCAATGCCAGGGACATCCCGATAAACGGCGCCAGGTGCGCCAGCACGCCCCATTGCCCGGCCAGTTGATGTTCGACTGCCGACCAGCCGCCCTCTACAAACGCAGCCTGGCTGGCTCGATCCAGTGCCAGGCAGGTGGTCGGCGCAGATTGCAGTCCGGCGTAACGCTGCATCTGTGCACACAGCTCGGCGGGCGACTGGCTTGCAAGGTATTCACCGCGATGCACCAACTGCTGCCCCTGCCAGCTCACTCGCCAGAAGAAACCCGCTTCACCCCCCAGTTCGCCCTCTTCGGCACTTGCCACCGACGCCACGCCCGCGCACAACAACCAGTCGTCCTCGCCACGACAATCGCGATGGAAGGTATCGATCAGGTCATCCAAATCAGTCAGGTTCTGTAGCAGCAAACGGGCCTCGGGCAACACCACTCCCGCCCGGACCAACGCCTCAACGAAAGCAGCCTGGCCGCTCTCATCCCCCACCCAGGCAATTGCCCGCAGCTGTGGCCAGCACTCGGACAACCCCGGGAGGGCCAAGGTTAAACGGGCGAGATGCCGTGCCAGTGCAGGTTCACGCTCGCTGATCAAACTCAGCGACAGTGGGCAACGCAACATGGGCTGTGTAGCGCCGGGTATCGCCAAGGGTGGCGAGACGCTTGTCATCAAGTTCAGGTAGTCTTCTTGCATGTCACCCGCCGGGCCGAGCAACAACACATCCTGCACCGGTAAACCCAGCGAGCGCCGTTGCCACCAAGCCTGCATGGCGACCTCCAGCGCGCGCAGATACACCTTGTGGTTGAACAGCTCGATCTGCCACACCAACACACGCACCGCCAGAATCAGCGCCCAGCACAGCGGCAGCACCGCGCTCCACAGCCACCATTCCAGGCGCGGTTGCTCCTGGGGCCACAGCATCAGCAAAACGGCCGACTGCACTCCCCACGGCAGTGCCAACCCCAACCACCAACTGCGCCAACGCGGCTCGCCCGGTTCGATAACGTCGGGGTACTCAGGCGGACGGTTCATGGCGCAACCACCATTGAAGTGGCCGGCAGGCTGCTGACCAACTGGCAACCACACGCGCAACGATGGCCGTGCAGCGCCACAGGTTTGCCGTCCATGGTTGAACCCGAAGCGCCTTCGATAATGTGCGTAATGCCATGCAGGTTGCAGCGAACTTGATCATCCACGCAGGCCACTGGTTTGCCGAAGGCTTTGTAGTGCCCCGACAAAACCTCACCGCCAAACGGGTGCAGTGGGTCGCCCATGCGTACGAGAGGCAGCATCAAACCACCTCGCGCTCAAGTTCGAAAAGACTGCCCGCCTCGCGCAACATGGCGCTGGTCCGCTCAATCCGTTGCCGATAATCGTCCAGCGCGATCTGGCGCTTTAGCTCGGCCGCCACCTGCCCCACGTGAGCGGTCGGTTGCAGGAGCTTCTCGGCACCCGCCAAGAACGGCAACGCCACGCCCCGCGCCTTGTCGATGACCTGATAACCGATGGTCGCCCCACCGATGCCGACGGCCAATCCACCCAGCCCTCCCGCCACGCCTTTTCGCTTGATACCGTATACCGTCGCCCCGGCTATCATCGCCACACCCAACACTCGGCCGGCTACCACCACCGGCGAAAGATACCGACTGTTGTCGTTGCCGAAATAAGTCATGCGGTAAAAGAAATAACCCGCCCACATTTCCCGAGTTTTCAAGGCGTCGTGCATGAACCAGGCCCGCGAGTCGTGGATCTGATCATCGAACAACGCTACCAGCAACGCCATTTGCGGGTCTGCGCTGGGGGTGCCGCGAGCGTCCCGAAACAGTAGCTTGCAGCGCTGCTCACCCGCTGCCTTGATGGCGGCGTGATCCTGGGTCTCATCATCGGAATTGAGCAGATATATCGCGTCGCGCAACAACACGTCAGTGATGGTGCCTGCCAGGCTGCTTTGCTCACGTTTCTGCCCGAGGTAGTCGCTCTTGAATTCGGCAGCGGCCTGGCTGAGCTGGGTCTGGTCGACCTGCGGCTCATAGATCGGCGGGCCGGGGTAGTTCGTCGCAGCTTCGGGGGTTTTCAGCCGCAGGTTCGCGAGATTTTTTTTATGTTGGTCGTAAGCCTTGCGCTCCTCACTGGCCTGATAAGTCGTAGTTTCCCTGGCCTGACTGAAAAAAGGCTGATGTTTGTAGCTGTCGTTACCGCCGTCGCGATCATTGGCAAACCGGCCTATGCGCCAACCGGTGATCCAGCCCAGTTGATCGGCCAGTACGTCTTCCACGGGCGCATTCAGCCGCAGTGGCTGGTAGAGCCAAGGGGAGTCATGGGTGGGTTCGTCGGCGTTGATGCCGGGTAGGGTTTTGCGCCAGGCGTTGAAGCGTTCGGATACCAAACGATCTATATCAAACTCCGTGATGTTAGCCTCCGACATAACGCGCCACGACTTCTCTAACTGCAATGTTTTTGGCAATACTAATTCCGACACCTGCAGGGGGGCACCAGCAGCGAAGGCAGCTGCATAAAGGTCATGCAAAACGACCTGCGAAACCAATTCCTGAGTACCGCCGCGGGCCTTACCTTGGTCGTTTTGCGGATAACCGCCGCCAACATCGGAATGCACACCGGGATACACCACTTCATAGGTGTTGTCCGGGTATTGGCCATCCTCGTTACGGATCGAGTCGAGCGGGAAACACGAGCGCTGCTCGAAGCCTGCGACAAAATGTCGGCAACACTTGACCAGGCCAGGAAAACGCTGGGCATCCGGGATGAGTTGGGTATCATCGGCCCAATCCATATGCCCGGCGAAAAAAGGTGCCGCATGGGCGATGCCCACCGAAGCAACGGTGTCCAGTAGCCCGAGAAATTCGACACTTACCGGCAAGCCAATCAGACATTGCAAGGGCTGTTCGGCCCCCGTCGGTGCATCGAACAACTGGCTTAGCCAAGTGACAAAAGTGCGTGCTTCTGCCGCTCCGCGCGAGAAACCGTACACATACAATTTGACCGCCAGTACGCGGGGCTTGGCCAACTCTACTCGCGCCTGCAAGGGCTCGAGCAACTGGCTCATCGTTCGCCGTCGATTGCCCAGACCCAGGCCACTCATCAGTGGTGCTTTCCAGGTGCTCATGGCCTCGACGGCACGCTTCCTTTCAGCGTTAGACACATCCTGATCGGCCAAAGCTGACTTCAGAGCATGTGCCAAAGAAACCAGCGCCCAGTTGATTCGATCTTCACCACCCGTTGCATATTTCAATCCACCCTCGCTGTAGTCCAACTCACCTATCTCCGGAAAAGCGGTTCCAACTCCCGGCAGGTAATAAGAGAAATAGCCATTTTTTTCTGCAGCTTCGCCTCTCAGGGCAGCATGAAAGAGCTTGGCAACATTGCTGGGGTGTTTTTTCTTGGTGTCGTTATTATCGTTATTATTAGTACCGTCGAAAAACAGACTAATATGGAGGCTATGGCAACACTCAAAATACTGCTTCCGCCCATTACGATTGACCAGTTGACGAAATCGATTTTCCTCTGCGGTCTGCATCTCATAATTAGCAACCACCTGGGTGATATCACAAGGCAGACGCCCTTCCGAGGGGAACCCTGGCGGCGCCCAAACAGCTGCCTTTGAAATTTTTTTCATTTCGGACATACAGCTGGCTCCTGCAGACCCTTAGGAACTTTAATCGGATAATTTGATGAGCCATGAGCCCAACATGAAGTAGTCACCTCCACCTGATTACAAGTTAAGAAATGGACCTTAAGATCGCAGGACTCCGTACCAAACCACTGCGGAATATCCACTACTACTCTGTTACGCTGGTAATTTTCTCTATGCTTAGCTTGGGACAATCGGTATCCATCAGTACCTAGAGGAGGCCACTTTGAATATGCATACGGATCAGGATCAACCTCCCACTCGATCGTGGCTTTCAAACCAGGCCTCCATACAACTGGCATAATAATGCAACACGACCGCCCACCTCCTCCGTCTGCCCGATAACCATTCACCGAGAGCCAGTTGATAGCCCCCGTAGTATGGTTAATCGCTTGTATATTTCCTCCCACCATCTGACTATCCGCGGAGGAACACCCGAACAACATCAAGCCCAAAAAAACAGATAAACATTTAAATAGCTCTTTCCAAACTATAAACCTCATAACACCCCCTCTCAAACAGCATCAGGCTCATACGCCAAGCTCATCAACCCTACACACAGCCAGGAAGTTTTCATCACGCAGATATCCGACACACTAATAATCTCTGATAACTTTATTTTGATGATCGCTACACAACATCACGGTATCGAACAAAAAAACCTACCAGCATGCTGAACATGGCAAACTCTCTCAAAGCATTTTTTTAAAAAATTTCCCGATCTTGCGGGCACGTCGAACAGTCGATACGCCTTCATAGCTCATGATTTCCTCTTTACGTACTCAGTCAAACTCCCAAAGTAGTTTTCCTGACTAGCCTGTACGGTGACCGAATACAAAGTAGCGAAACGCTGTTCCAGGCTGGCCTCCAAGTAATTAAAGTTCCCACCATCCAACAGTTTCTGTGCATCACTGATACAACCAATCAGTTCACATTGCTGATCATCAAGGTCGATCCAGGTCGGTATTGCGATAGTATTTTTCTGCGGCTGCGCAATACCCTCTATCCACTGCGACTGATCATCCCGATCCAGCCAACCCCAGTAGCACGCAACTTTTAAGTATTCGACGCGCTGGACGTCTGTCAGGATCGAAGACATCAACAAGGGAAAGATTCGTGGGTCGTAATAACGCAACAAACCAGACTCCCCACCCCACTTCATTTGCGACAGGGCTTGCAGTGCATGACTCAATGACTTGAACGATAACGGTGAGATCACCACCAGCAAGCGAGCATCGGTGGCGCAGTGGATCATCAGTTCTTCCAGCCAGGCTTTGTGTTGCCAATGTGCCAAATCAAGACGCATTAACAGCGGTGCCTGATCCAGCAAGTTCTCTTCCGGAGTACCGCTAAATAATGAAAACCACGGGACTTCAGGCCTCAACGTCTTCAGCGCGGGTACAGCACAGTTGTTCCAATCCGATTGGTCGAGCAGCAAGTCGACCTGTAGTAGACCCAGGCTGGCACATACCTGCTCGATCTGATCTTGCCATTCCGTTGGTGTTGCCATCTTCATATTCCCCATCAACCTTCGCGCATAAGTAAACCGACCGCATTTTTCCGAGCCTTTTCCAGGCACGCCTTGCACACCGACTGCGGCAACTCACGCAAAGGAAAGCGCTGGCTGGTCGTGGTTTCCCAGACGTGTTGGCCTTTAAGGTTGAGCTTGCCCGGGGTGTGGATATCGATAGCGCCGCCGGGTGTGATGCGGATATACCCGCCACCACACGCCAAGGTGATGCCGTTTTTAGCCGTCAGTTGCAGATGCCCCTGTACGGTCTGCAGGGTGATGTCTTGCTGGGCAATCAGATTCAACACGTCGTTGTGGGATTCGATTTCCAGCGGCCCCTTGCCGGACACCAGGCGCATGCCTTCCTGCTGGGCAAGCAGGGAAATGGCCTGATTCGCGTGGACGGACAGCCGTTGAGCGGCTGCCAGGTTGATCTCATCGTTGCTTTGCACATACATCGCCTCGCCGCTTTTGAGCAGCAGGCTTTCAGGGGTTACCGCACCAATGCCCTTGGGCGCACTGAGTAGGATGGCTGAGGCGTTCAGGTCTTTGGCGTGGTCCTGGAACTGTTGCAGACCATCAATGGCGGGTTTGCGACTGCGATGAGACTGGGCGATTGCCTGCCAGTCAGCGATTTGTTGTGTGGCTCCCGCGACCAGATCGGTGGCTGGCGCCATGGTGAGCACATCACCAGAAGCCTTGGCCTGTATATCCGCACTGATGAACAACCCTTTGCCTGCACGAATGCTCCCCCAAGCATCTGTACGTAGCTCAAACCCTTCCCCACGTTTTTTACGCTGACCATCCACCAAATGCCCAAGATTCAGCTGGCTCTTACCACTGTGCTCAGTACTGACCTTGACGTGCTCCCGCCCCCGCGTGTCATCCATCCGCAGCTTGTTGTTCGCCGGGGTACGCAGCACGTTGCGTTTGTAGTTACGCAAGGTCACATGATCGACATGCTGGCTATCGTGCAACGCGTGCGCGATGTAGGGCCGGTCTGGGTCGCCCTGCTCGAACGCAATCGCCACTTCGGTCCCTGCAATCAACGGCAGGTGCAGGCCGTGGGTATCTCCGGCGTAGGGTCGGGCCAGGCGTAGCCATAGGCTTTCTTCGCCGGGTTTCCAGGTGTCGCGGTCGAACAGGAAGTTGACCTTGTAGCGCCCTTCGAGGTCGATGTGGCCGTAGGGGTCGTTGGCCTGTGGGCTGGTGACGCGGGCCGGGACGGTGCCGGCGATTTGGGGTTTGGGCTGCAGTGCGGGGCGAAAGCACACGGTGTCTGAATAGGGTATGGCCTGGAAGGTCGCGACCAAGCTGCTGTCGCGGGCGGCGGTGGTGGTCAGGCCGGTGATCACCGCGCCCGGTGTGAAGGCTTGGGGCGCGCCGCCGGAGATGTGCAGCACCTGCCCCGGCGCCAACGTGGCGCTGCTGGTGATGCCGCTGAGTTGGGTCTGGGCGTTGAGGTAACGCTCGTGGCGCAGGCGTGCGTAGAAGTAGCCGCTTTCACTGAGCAGGTCTTCGTCCTGATCCAGCCGGTCGCCGAGGGTCGTGTAGGGCTCGGCGTAGTGGTAGGCCTCGCCGTAGGTGCCGCTGGCGCCGCGGCTCTGGTCGATCTCGCCGCTCAGGTGGGCGCCGGCGTCGCGGGGGTGGTAGGCGCGGATATGCACCTGTTGTTCGACCACCTGGTGGTTCGATTGCAGGTGCCACACCGCGTCCTGCCCGCTGCTGCCCAACCCGGATTGCGGGCGATACGGCAGCGCGATGTCGAACTGGTAGAGGCGCTGATCGTCGCAGAACTCGACCACATCGATACCCAGGCGTTCGTCGCTGGTGAAGCGGTACCAGATGCCGACGTCGGCGAGCAGACGGTCGATGAAGGCCAGGTCGCTCTCGCCGTATTGCATGACCTGCTCGCGCCTGGGGTAGTCGCGTTTCAGGCTGAACAGAAAGTCCTGGCCTTCAAAGTCGTGGCGGCTGCGCAGGATGCTTTCGACGATCTGCGGCACGGATTGATGCTGATAGATGCGAAATTGTCTGCCTTGGCCGAGCAGGGCCAGGCGCGGCTGCAGAGTGATTTCATAACGGGCCTGGTCGTTCGAGCCGGACTGACGCTTGAAGCCGGTGACCACGCCGTGCAAGGTGCGCAGCGGTTTGACCGCGGGCGCGCTGAAGCCTGAGGCCGGTGGTTTTTGCGGGGCGGCGTGCAGGCTGAAACGGGCGTCCTGGCCAAGCAGGGTTTCGGCGGCGAGGTCACGTTCGGTGCTGGTGAATTCCACGCGATAGGTGAAGGGTTGGCTCAGGTGTTCATGGCCTTCAAAGGCCAACACGTCGAGACGGGCTTCGATGTTGCGCACACTCAGGGTGTGCCGGCTGTGATCGAAAAGAACCCTCGGCAGTACGCTGGAAGTCATTCCCTTTACTCCTGGACGCGAAAGCCCAGAGAGTAAAGATTTGTTATCGGTGATTAATGTCGGAAGATTCGACTTTACAAGAGCGACACTTCCCGATCTGGTTTTAGAGCCTAAAAACTATCGATATGTCGATAATCCAAATACAGGTGCTGAGCCAGTTCTCGCGCCCTCCCCAACCGAATCGGCCCGCGCTCGATATCGACCAATAACCCCGGGCACTCCAGCGATGGCAACGCGGCAATCTCCTTGAGTCGCCCGTCGGTCACCACCAGCAACCGCTGCTGTTCGGTGGGGAAACGCGTTCTGCGTGCCACCAGCCATTGCGCCGCCTCGCCCAGCGCTGCCAACAGCGGCGTACCGCCACCCGCGCCGAGCTGATCGAGCCAGCCAGCCAGGCTTTTCGCGGCTTTCAGGCCCTGCACCTGCCACTTCGGCGACTGCCCGCTCGCCGTCAGCAATGCCATGCGCGCCCGCTGGCGGTAGGCGTCATCCAACAGTTGCGCCAATAACCCTTTGGCATCGGTCAATGCACGATGCCGCCGCGTCGATGCCGACGCGTCGACAATCACCAACCATAACTCCTGGGCCGAGCGGCTGCGCAGGTGGAAACGCAGGTCCTCACGAGACTGCGGCCGCCCGCCGAGCAAGGTGCCCGGCCAATTGATCGAGCCCTGCTGCGCGTCGCGCGACTTGCCGTGCCTGCCTTTATCCAGTCGCCCCGCCTTGGGCCGGGCATCCGCCCCCGCGTCAGGTCGGGGGCGGATGCCTAGGGCTTTTTTGGCCAGGCGGGCACGTCTCGGCGAGCGCCCGTGGGCAAGGCCGGTGCGGGCATATCACCCCACTGGCCTTGGCCGGGTGAAGTGTCGGACGCTTGAGGCGCCTGGCCCTCATGGTTGGGCGGGCTGGGCGGCGGGGACTGCGCCTGGCGACGATGGCGCAAGGCAAACTCGGCCACGGCTTCGATATCTTCCTCGGCGATGGCGGTCGCGCCGCGCCAGGCTGCATGCGCTCTTGCGCCACGCAACCAGACAAGGTCGGCGCGCAAACCATCCACGCCCGCGGCAAAGCAGCGTTGGGTGATCTGTGCCAGCGCCTCGTCATCCAATGCAATGGCCTCGAGGCAGGCCCGCGCCCGGGTGCAACGCTCGCGCAGGGCGGCCTGCGGTTCGGCCCACAACGCGCAGAAGGCCACGGGGTCGCTGTCGAAGTCGAGGCGCCGGCGGATGATCTGCCCACGCTCGGCCGGCACGGTTTGCCCGCTCAAGGCCACATTGAAGCCGAAGCGGTCGAGCAACTGCGGACGCAACTCACCCTCCTCCGGGTTCATCGTGCCGATCAGCACAAAACGCGCCGCATGCCGGTGGGAGATGCCGTCGCGCTCGATCAGGTTGGTGCCGCTGGCGGCCACGTCCAGCAGCAGGTCCACCAAATGATCGGGCAGCAAGTTGACCTCGTCGACATACAACACCCCACCATCCGCCTTGGCCAGCACGCCGGGTGAAAACTGCGCGCGGCCTTCGCCCAATGCTGCATCCAGATCCAAGGTGCCGACCAGGCGCTCTTCGGTGGCGCCCAACGGCAAGGTGACGAATTGACCGCTGGCCAACAGGTCCGCCAAGCCACGTGCCAGGGTGGACTTGGCCATGCCGCGCGGGCCTTCGATCAGCACGCCGCCGATCTTCGGGTCGATGGCGGTCAGGCACAGCGCGAGTTTCAGGTCGTCGGCACCGACCACGGCCGACAGCGGGAAATGGGGAATATCAGTCATCAGCTGTCTTCTTCTATATCCAGCAACAGGTTTTCCAACGCCTCGCGATACGCCCCCGGCGCTTGCCACATGCCACGCTGCTGGGCTTCGAGCAGGCGCTCGGTCATGTCCCGCAGGGCATCAGGGTTGTGCTGTTGCACAAAGGCGCGGGTGTCGGGGTCGAGTAGGTAGGCGTCGGCGAGCAAGGCGTATTGGTGATCGTCGATCAGCGCGGTGGTGGCGTCGAAGGCGAACAGATTGTCCACGGTCGCCGCCATCTCGAACGCACCTTTATAGCCATGACGCTTCACGCCTTCGATCCACTTGGGGTTGGCGGCGCGGGCACGGATCACCCGGTTCAGCTCCTCCTTCAAGGTGCGGATCTTCGGCACGTCCGGCTGGCTGTGGTCGCCATGGTAGCTGGCGGCCTTGTCGCCGCTCAGGGTTTCCACGGCGGCGAGCATGCCGCCCTGGAATTGGTAGTAATCGTTGGAATCGAGCAGGTCGTGCTCGCGATTGTCCTGGTTTTGCAGCACCGCCTGCACCTGGCTCAGGCGTTGGGCGAATTGCCCGCGGGCGGCGGTGCCCTCGTCGGCGCCACCATAGGCGTAGCCACCCCAATTCAGGTAGACCTCGGCCAAGTCCTCGCGGCTTTGCCACAAACGACCGTCGATCGCGCCCTGCACGCCCGCGCCATAGGCACCCGGCTTGGCCCCGAAAATACGCCAGCCCGCCTGTTTCGCCGCCGCGGCCTCGTCCAGGCCGGACTCAAGCAACGCCTGGCGCTCGCAACGGACCTTGGCGGCCAGCGGGTTCATATCGTCAGGCTCGTCCAGCGCCGCCACCGCCTGTACCGCTGCATCGAACAGGCGGATCAGGTTGGCGAAGGCATCCCGGAAGAACCCGGACACGCGCAAAGTCACGTCGACACGCGGGCGGTCCAGCAGGCTGATCGGCAGGATTTCGAAGTCGTCCACCCGCTGGCTGCCCGTGGCCCACACCGGGCGTACCCCCATCAGGGCCATGGCCTGGGCGATATCGTCGCCGCCGGTACGCATGGTCGCGGTGCCCCACACCGACAGGCCGAGCTGGCGCAGGTGGTCGCCGTGGTCTTGCAGGTGCCGCTCGAGAATCAGGTTGGCCGACTGGAAACCGATGCGCCAGGCAGTGGTGGTTGGCAGGTTGCGCACGTCGACGCTGAAAAAATTGCGCCCGGTGGGCAGCACATCCAGACGCCCCCGGCTCGGCGCGCCGCTTGGGCCCGCCGGCACGAAGCGGCCGCCCAGGGCATCGAGCAGGCCGCGCATTTCCGCCGGGCCGCACCCATCCAGGCGTGGCGCCACGACACTGCGCAGGCTTTCGATGACGGATTTGACGTCCTCCCAACCGGGCTCTTCCAGCTGTTCCAGCGGCCCCGCCAGCGCCTGCTCGATCAACCGTGCAGCGTACAGTTCCAGGCGCTCGCGGGTATCACCAGCGGTGCGCCATCGCTGTGGATCGATCCTTTGCAAAACCTCCGGGCGGCGTCCGGTCCAGGGTTCGGCCAGGGCGCAGTCCAGCGGGTCGAAACCCAGCTCGAAGGCCTTGGCCAACACCCGTAACAGGCTCGATTGCGCGCCTCGGCCGTCGCCACGCGGGATACGCAGCAACGCGAGCAAGGTGTCGATACGCAAGCGGCCCTGGGGCGACTCGCCGAAGATATGCAGGCCGTCGCGGATCTGCGATTCCTTCAGGTCACACAGGTAGGTATCCAGGCGCGGCAGCCAGATCGCCGCGTCGGCCTCGCTGTCCAGCTCAAGCTCCTGGTCGATACGGGTTTCGCGCACCAGCTTGAGGATGTCCTTTTGCAGCTCGCGGGCGCGGCGCGGGTCGAGCAATTGCGCTTCGTAGTATTCGTCCGCCAACAGCTCCAGGTCGCGCAGCGGCCCGTAGGTTTCGGCACGGGTCAGCGGCGGCATCAAGTGATCGATGATCACCGCCTGGGTGCGCCGCTTGGCCTGGGCGCCCTCACCCGGGTCGTTGACGATAAACGGATAGATATTCGGCAGCGGCCCGAGCAGCGCGTCGGGCCAGCAATTTTCCGACAGCCCGACGCCCTTGCCCGGCAGCCATTCCAGGTTGCCGTGCTTGCCGACGTGGATCACGCCGTGAGCGCCGTAGGTGTGGCGCAACCAGAAATAGAACGCCAGGTAAGCGTGAGGCGGCACCAGGTCCGGGTCGTGGTACACCGCGCTGGCGTCCACCTGATAACCGCGGGCCGGCTGGATGCCGATAAACGTCAAGCCCAGGCGCAGGCCGGCGATCATCAGGCGGCCGTCGCGGCACATCGGGTCGTTGTGCGGCGTGCCCCAGCGTTCCAACACCGCCTGGCGGTTGGCTTCGGGCAGGCGCTTGAACATCGCCTCGTAGTCGTCCAGGCCCAGGCTTTGGTGGCACGGGCGCAGGTCGAGGTTGTCCAGGTCGTTGGTGACGCCACCGAGCAGTTCGTGGATCAGCGCGGTGCCGCTTTCCGGCAGGATTTCGGGCAGCGGATAACCCTCGGCCTGCAAGGCCCGCAGGATATTCAGCGCCGCCGCCGGCGTGTCCAGGCCGACGCCGTTGCCGATGCGGCCGTCGCGCGTCGGGTAATTGGCCAGGATCAGGGCGATGCGCTTGTCGGCATTCGGCACCCGCGCCAGTTCGACCCAACGGCGCGCCAGTTCAGCGACAAAGTCCATGCGTTCCGGCGCTGCGCGGTAGCACACCACGTCCGACTGGCTGCGCTCACTGCGCCAGGCCAGGTCCTTGAAGCTGATCGGTCGGCTGATGATGCGCCCGTCCAGTTCCGGCAAAGCGATGTGCATCGCCAGGTCGCGTGGGCCGAGGCCTTGTTCGCTGGCCTGCCAGGCGGGTTGGTTGTCCTGGGCGCAAATCGCCTGGATCACCGGGATATTGCGGCGAAACGGGCGCAAATGCGGTGCTTCGGGGCTGGACTGGGCAAAGCCGGTGGTGTTGAGAATCACCGCCGCCCCGACCTCATCCAGCCAGTCCTCGACCACCGTCAGGCAGCCAGGCTCCTTCAGACTGGCCACTGCCATCGGCAACGGATTCAGGCCCGCCGCCTGCAGACGCTGGCAGAACACATCGATAAAACCGGTATTGGCCGCTTGCAGATGGGAGCGGTAGAACAGCACCGCCGCCACCGGGCACTCAGGATTCCAATCCAACTGCCAGTCGTTGAGGCACGCATTGGCCTTACGCGGGTGATAAATCGCGCTGCGCGCCAGGGTTTGCGGCTCGGCCCAGGCATAGTCGCGGCCCAGGTAGGCGCTGGCCAGGCAACGATAAAAATCCAGCGCATTACCCAGGCCGCCCTGGCGCAGGAACTGCCACAGGCGGTCACGCGCTGCGGCATCCACGGTGCTGAGGCCGCTGAGTTCCGGGTCGGGGCGGTCATCCCCCGGCACCAGGATCAGCGTGACCCCGCGCTCGGCCAACGCCACCAGGCGCTCGACGCCGTAACGCCAATAGCCGATGCCGCCGTGCAGGGAAATCAGGATGACCTTGGCGTGGCGCAGCACTTCATCGACGTACAGGTCCACCGATGCATGGTTCTGCACCTGCATCGGGTTGGCCAGGCGCAGGCTCGGGTAATCCTCGGGCAACTGCTGGGCCGCTTCGGCCAGCAGCGCCAGGCTGGAGTCGCCGCTGCACAGGATCACCAGCTCGGCGGGGGTTTGCCCAAGGTCGGCAATGTTGTCGTCCGCGACGAAACCGCCGGGCTGGGTCCTGAGCAGGTGCATGGGTTAAACGCTGAGGGCGGCGCGCAATTGCGCTTCGAGGCCCGCCGCGTCGAGGTCCTGGCCGATCAGCACTAGGCGCGTGATGCGCGCTTCGTCGGCGCTCCAGGCGCGGTCGAAGTGTTTGTCGAAGCGTGTACCCACGCCCTGGATCAGCAGGCGCATCGGCTTGTTCGGGATCGCCGCGAAGCCTTTGACGCGCAGGATGCCGTGCTGCACCACCAATTGGCTCAGGGCGTCGAGCAGCAGGGCTTCGTCGGACTGGGGCAAGTCGATGGAAATGGAGTCGAACGCATCGTGATCATGATCATGATCGTCTTCACCTTCGTGATGATGATCGTGATGGCTATGGCGACCGTCGATGTGCTCTTCGGAGCCGGCGCCCAGGCCGATCAGCACGTCCAGCGGTACCCGACCGCTGCTGGCTTCGATGATCTTCACCGCCGGCGGCAACTCTTCGGCGACTTCCAGGCGCACGCGGGCCAGGTCGTCGGGGCTGATCAGGTCGCACTTGTTGAGGATCACCAGGTCGGCGCTGGCCAGTTGGTCGGCGAACAGTTCATGCAGCGGTGATTCGTGGTCCAGGTTCGGGTCGAGTTTGCGCTGGGCGTCGACCTGATCCGGGAAGGCGGCGAAGGTGCCGGCCGCCACGGCGGGGCTGTCGACCACGGTGATCACCGCATCGACCGTGCAGGCGTTGCGGATTTCCGGCCACTGGAACGCCTGGACCAAGGGTTTTGGCAGGGCCAGGCCGGAGGTTTCGATGAGGATATGGTCAAGGTCGCCGCGACGGGCAACCAGTTCGCGCATCACCGGGAAGAACTCTTCCTGTACGGTGCAGCACAGGCAGCCGTTGGCCAGTTCATACACGCGGCCGTTGGCTTCTTCCTCGGTGCAACCGATGGAGCACTGCTTGAGGATTTCACCGTCGATGCCCAGCTCGCCGAACTCGTTGACGATCACCGCGATGCGACGGCCCTGGGCGTTATCGAGCATATGGCGCAGCAAGGTGGTTTTGCCCGAGCCGAGAAAGCCGGTAACGATGGTGACGGGGAGTTTGGCCAGTGTTTTCATCGGATGCCCTTGGGGGCGGGCATACGGGACGATAGGCCCTGCGCGACGCGCAGCAGCAGATTTCGTCACCGGATCACCCCGCCCGGTTGAATTGAAAAATCGGTTGCGAGGCAGGTCTCCTGGCTTGGGGCTTGCGGGTCTTGCGACCGGCGCTGGCTGCGCCTTCCCGCCTTGATGGCAGTGGCGTGGCAGTCAGATAAACCCTTCACAGTTGCGGGGGCAGCCGCGGCTTGAACCGCGTTCCCTTCTTAGCTCCGGCCTGGGCCGAAGAACCTCGAGGGTGCAAGGCTACAGGGGCTCAGTCAATTTGACTACCGTCGCCCTGCATGCTTTCCTACACACCTTGTTTCGGGTGCCCTTCACAGGGTGAAACGGGAAACCGGTGCGTCATAGCGATATGACCAGTCCGGTGCTGCCCCCGCAACGGTAAGCGAGCGAAGCGTCACGGCCACTGTGCGTTGTGCATGGGAAGGCGATGCTTTCAGGACTCAGTTCAAGAGTCCCCTCGCAAGCCCGGAGACCGGCCCGAAAAAAATCATCTAACAAACCCGCGGTGGGCGGGCGCTGTTTGAACCCTGCGTGCCTGGCTCGCGGGTTTTGCATGCGCTCGTGTCACCCTGAACCCCTGAAGGGACGCGCCATGTCGATCATCAGCAGCACCTCGCCTAGCACCAGCAGCACCGCCACCCTGAGCCAACGTCTGGGCGCCGCCATCGGCGCGTCGATCCTCGGCGCGTGCCTGGTGTATTTCGCCGGGTTCTCGCATATCGAAGCGGTACACAACGCCGCCCACGATACCCGCCACAGCGCCGCGTTCCCGTGCCATTGAGACCTGCCGACATGATCAAGCGTATTGCGCAAACCGCAGGTTTCAGTGGGCTGCTGGCCGCCCTGTTGTTGACCCTGCTGCAAAGTTTCTGGGTCGCCCCGCTGATCATGCAGGCGGAAACCTTTGAAAAAGCCCCGGCGGCGACACAAGTGGCACACGAGCACGCTGCTGGCACCGCTGCACACACCCATGACGCCGAAGCCTGGGAGCCGGAAGACGGCTGGCAGCGCGTGCTGTCGACCACCGGCGGCAATCTGGTGGTGGCGGTCGGTTTCGCCTTGATGCTCGCCGGGCTCTACACCCTGCGCGCGCCGACTCGCACGGCTCAAGGCCTGCTGTGGGGCCTGGCCGGTTACGCGACCTTCGTGTTGGCGCCAACCCTGGGCCTGCCGCCGGAATTGCCGGGCACTGCCGCGGCCGACCTGGCACAACGGCAGATCTGGTGGATCGGCACGGCGGCCTCAACCGCGGCCGGTATCGCGCTGCTGGTATTCGGTGGCAACTGGCTGCTCAAAGCGCTGGGCGCGGCAATCCTCGTGGTGCCTCATGTGATTGGCGCTCCGCAACCTGAAGTGCATTCGATGCTGGCCCCTGAGGCCCTGGAAGCGCAGTTCAAGATCGCCTCGCAACTGACCAACGTCGCGTTCTGGCTGGCGTTGGGGCTGATCAGCGCCTGGTTGTTTCGCCGCAACCGCGACGATCGATACATCGCATGAACCTCGTGGTCGGCCTGGGCTGCCAGCGCGGCTGCGAGTTTCAAGCCCTGCTGGACCTGCTGGACGCCGCCCTCGCCGAGGGCGGTATCGAGCGCCATCGCATCACCGCCCTGGCCAGCCTTGATCGCAAGCAGGATGAACCGGGCTTGCTGGCCCTGGCCCAATGGCTGAACCTGCCGCTGCACTGCTTCAGCGCGGCGCACCTGGCGATGTATGACGACCGCCTGAGCCACAGGTCTGCCGTCGCCTTTGCCCATACCGGTTGTTACGGCATCGCCGAAAGCGCCGCCCTGGCCCTGGCCGAACAGCTCGGCGGCGCCCCTGCGCGCCTGTTGGTCCCGCGCAAAAAATCCGCCCGGGCCACCTTGGCATTGGCCTGCGTCGACTGAAACCGCGATAATCGCCGCTTCCGATCATGAGCGTTCCTCATGCTCGCGCGTTTTTTCACAGGATTTGTCCATGACCGTCTACTTCATCGGCGCCGGCCCCGGCGACCCGGAATTGATCACCGTCAAAGGCCAGCGGCTGATCCGCAGTTGCCCGGTGATCATCTATGCAGGGTCGCTGGTGCCGGCGGCGGTACTGGAGGGGCATCAGGCCGAACAAGTGGTCAACAGCGCCGAACTGCACCTGGAACAGATCATCGAGCTGATCAAGGCCGCCGATGCCAAGGGCCAGGATGTGGCGCGGGTCCACTCCGGCGATCCAAGCCTGTACGGCGCAATTGGCGAACAGATCCGCCTGTTGCGCGAGTTGGGCATTGCGTTCCAGATCATTCCCGGCGTCACCGCCGTGGCCGCCTGCGCGGCGCTGCTGGAGACTGAACTGACCCTGCCGGACATCGCCCAGAGCGTGATCCTCACCCGCTACGCCGATAAAACCCGCATGCCCGCCGGTGAAGACTTCGACAGCCTGGCCCGCCACGGCACGACCATGGCGATTCATCTGGGGGTCAATCACCTGGAGAAGATCGTCGCCGAACTGCTGCCGCACTATGGCTCGGATTGCCCGATTGCCGTGGTACACCGCGCGACCTGGCCGGATCAGGATTGGGCTGTCGGCACCTTGGCGGACATTGCCGAAAAAGTCGCGGCCAAAGGCTTCAGGCGCACGGCGCTGATTGTGGTGGGTCGGGTGCTGGCCAGTGACAGTTTCAGCGCGTCGTCGCTGTATCGGGCCGGGCATGCACACCTGTACCGCCCCTAATCAAAAACATCAAAAAACAAACATAAAACACTGATTTAATTAAATAAACACAAAAAAATGTGGGAGGGAGCTTGCTCCCGATAGCGGCGGGTCAGTCGACTTATCAATCGACAGATACACCGCTATCGGGAGCAAGCTCCCTCCCACACTTAATGTTCAGCGTTAGGTAGGTCGCGTAAGCAGCTGAATTTTAAGCATAAAAAAACGGCGCTCACGGGGCGCCGTTTTTTTGCTCGCAGCGAACACCTGACTCAGTAGTAGGCGTTTTCTTTCTGCGTATGGTCAGTCACATCGCGGACGCCCTTGAGCTCCGGAATGCGCTCCAGCAAGGTACGCTCGATGCCTTCACGCAGGGTCACATCCGCCTGGCCGCAGCCCTGGCAGCCACCGCCGAACTTCAATACGGCGATACCGTCATCCACCACGTCGATCAAGCTGACCTGCCCACCGTGGCTGGCCAGCCCAGGGTTGATCTCGGTTTGCAGGTAGTAATTGATGCGCTCGTTGACCGGGCTGTCGGCATTGACGTTCGGCACCTTGGCGTTCGGCGCCTTGATGGTCAATTGGCCGCCCATGCGGTCAGTGGCGTAGTCGACCACCGCGTCGTCGAGGAACGCTTCGCTGAAGGCATCGATATACGCGGTGAAGCTTTTCAGCCCCAGCGCGGTGTCTTCCGGCTTCTCTTCGCCCGGCTTGCAGTAGGCGATGCACGTCTCGGCGTACTGGGTGCCAGGCTGGGTGATAAAGACGCGGATGCCGATACCCGGGGTGTTCTGCTTGGACAGCAGGTCAGCCAGGTAATCGTGGGCGGCGTCGGTAATGGTTATGGCAGTCATGGAAACTCCTCACAGGCTTGCTGGCAGTTTACGCCAAAATATTACGCAGATACAAAGCCCCAGTAATTTTGTCGGAAAAGCCTCGCCATCGCCGTCAGAGGTTTTCATAGCGGTTCATATCCAGCACACCCTCTTCCAACGGCGTGGTTTCGCGGACGTAGGTCGACAGATCGTGGAAGTACTCCCAGAACTGCGGATGACTGCGACGCACACCCCAACGATCGACGATCTTCTCGAAGTGCTGGGCGTCGCGGGCACTTTCCATGGCCGCGACGAACGCCGGCACTTGCTCGGCCGGGATATTGAACATGAAGTTCGGATAACTGCTCAGCACGCCGGGGTAGACCGTCAACGTGTCCAGGCCCGGTTGATAGCGAGAAGCCTCACCCAGCATGAACGCGACATTACTGTGGGCACGGTTGCGCAGCAGGCTGTAGACCTCACGATGACCGGTGCGGGTTTCGATGCGCAGCATGGTCGCTTCCGGCAATTGGTCGATGACCTTGAGCCCCGCCGCCGGGCGTGACGTCAGGCGACTCAGGGCCTGCTCGGCATCGCGCAGCACCGGTTCGAGGCCCGGCCGCGAGCAGTAGGCGCCGACACAGCGATTGATCGGGTCTGGGCTGGCATTGAGGTCGCCATAACGCGCCAGCAACTGGTTGACGAAATCGCGCTTCGGGTCTTTTTCATTCAGTTTCAGGCCGGTGGGTTTATCGTCGTCGATCGACTCATAGTCCATCCACAACTTGACCTTGCCGCCGTTCTGATACCAATCGTCGAGGAAATCGTCCCGCGAATTGGCCGGCATCAGGCGCAGGAAGTTCTGTTCGGCGCCATTGCGGATCAGGTCGAAGTACAAGCGGGTCTGGGCCTGATGGGAGACGTTGCCGAACACGTCGAAGTTGACCACCAATTGGTAGTAGGTGCGCTCCAGCAACGGATAATCGAACAACCACATTGTCTGCGGGACTTCACCGATCAGGCCTTTATTGACCGACGCGCTGTCGAAGTGACGGAAGATGCTCAACAACGCATTGTCGTTGCCGGCCCACAGCGTCGACCAACCGGGCGCCGGCAACTCGCCATAGCGGTAGCGACGCAGCGCTTCGTACTCGTTGCGCTTGTCACGGTACTTGAGCCACAGGCTGAGCACGCTGCCCACGTCGTCGTTCTGCCCGGGCATTGCCAGCAACGGCGTGGCCCGGCCGCGATAGAGCGGATCGGTGATGTACAGGTCGTGTTCGGGGGCCTGGAACAGCGCCCAGAAGTTGTCGCGGATCACGTCCGTGGCGATCTGGCCCCGGCACACCGGGCCGCGGATGAAGGTGCGGACAAAGTACTCGGCATTATCGAGCATGAACTGGTAGCGCGCCTGGGCCGGAATCGCCTCGAACGTCTCGAACGGGTTGGCACGACGGCCCGGACCGTAGCCTGGCAAGGCGCTGACCTGCCAGTCGCCGCTGTAGAACAAGGCTTTGACCCGTTCCATTTTCGCCGCGCTGAGCGGGTACGTGATGTGGGTCTTATGGACGATCACCCCTTGTATCGGCCACAGCCGGTAGTAGATCCGGGTACCGGGATCGTCGTTGGGGCGACGGGTATTGATCAGGTCGATCGGCTGCCCACTGGGGGTGCGCGAGCGGACCCACTGGAAGAAATGCCCCGGCTCACCGCCTTCGAAATACAGATGTGCGATAAACAGGTGTTCAAACAGCCAGCGGGCGACCAGGCTTTCGCGGGCGCCGGGGGCGTTGAGCAGGTTTTCCCACTGCAGCACTTGCGCGGCTTCCTGGGCACTTGGCGCCACGCCCTGCTGGTCAATCGGCGCACCGGAGGCCAGCCAGCGTCGCAGGGTCTGGTACTGCTGGTCGCTCAAGCCGGTCACGGCCAGCGGCATGCCTTCATTGGGGTGCACGTCGGCGTAAGTGTCGAACTCCTCTGGCCGCGGGCACATGTTCTCGCGGTTCAGGCCCAGCACGATGTCGTCCGGCAGCTTGCCGTTGGGCTGCAACGGCGCGCGGCTGTGGCCCAGTTCGAGCATGCGCGCCATCAACGCAGCCTGGCTGCCTTGGGCGTCGAGCACGGAAGTGAAGCCTTCGTGCCGCCAGGCAGCCTTGCCGAACGCGTCGTAGAACAGACGCGTCGGCTTGGTCGCCTGACTGCGATCACCATCGTAGACCAGCACCTTGGTCGCCCCCCGCGCCGCGCCCTCGCCACTGCCCAGGTTCAACTGGCAGGCCGAGTCGTAGCAGGCATGGCACGCCACGCACTTCTCAGTGAAGATCGGTTGGATATCACGGGTGTAGGAAAGCGCCGGAGTGGGATCTTGGGCCTGTGTAGTGCTGCCAATCAGCAACAGAACGAAGCTGATGATGATGCGATACGGCATGAGCCTGGTCCCGATATGAAGCCAAAATGGAAAACCCCGCGGATTCTACCGATCTAACACGCGCACCAACATGAACGATATTCATGCAAAACCTGCACATGCTCCAAATCCACACAGGTTTGCTATGATCCACGCCCTCCGTAATGCCTGAACAGAGTAGTCCCATGTCCGATCGTAGCGCTCGTCTGCAAGCCCTTCACCAAGCCCTCAAGGAACGCATCCTGATCCTCGACGGCGGCATGGGCACGATGATCCAGAGCTATAAGCTGGAAGAACAGGACTACCGCGGCAAACGGTTTGCCGACTGGCCGAGCGACGTCAAGGGTAACAACGACCTGTTGCTGCTCAGCCGTCCGGACGTCATCGCCTCCATCGAGAAGGCGTACCTGGATGCCGGCGCCGACATCCTCGAAACCAACACCTTCAACGCCACCCAAGTGTCCCAGGCCGATTACGGCATGGAGTCGCTCGCCTACGAGTTGAACGTAGAAGGTGCCCGCGTCGCGCGCAAGGTGGCCGACGCCAAGACCCTGGAGACGCCGGACAAGCCACGCTTCGTCGCCGGCGTGCTCGGCCCGACCAGCCGTACCTGCTCGCTGTCGCCGGATGTGAACAACCCCGGCTACCGCAACGTGACCTTCGATGAACTGGTGGAGAACTACACCGAGGCCACCAAGGGCCTGATCGAAGGCGGCGCGGACCTGATCCTCATCGAAACCATTTTCGACACCCTCAACGCCAAGGCCGCGATCTTTGCCGTGCAGGGTGTATTCGAAGAGCTGGGCTTCGAATTGCCGATCATGATCTCTGGCACCATCACCGACGCCTCCGGCCGCACCCTGTCGGGCCAGACCACCGAAGCGTTCTGGAACTCGGTCAGCCACGCCAAGCCGATTTCCGTGGGCCTCAACTGCGCCCTGGGCGCCAGCGAGTTGCGTCCGTACCTCGAAGAGCTGTCGAACAAGGCCAACACTTATGTGTCCGCGCACCCTAACGCCGGCCTGCCCAACGAATTCGGCGAATACGACGAATTGCCGGCGCAAACCGCCAAAGTCATCGAAGAATTCGCCCAGAGCGGCTTCCTGAACATTGTCGGCGGTTGCTGTGGCACCACGCCGGGGCATATCGAAGCCATCGCCAAGGCCGTGGCCGGTTACGCGCCGCGCCAGATCCCGGACATCCCCAAGGCCTGCCGCCTGTCGGGCCTGGAGCCGTTCACCATTGATCGCCAGTCGTTGTTCGTCAACGTCGGCGAACGTACCAACATCACCGGCTCCGCCCGTTTCGCCCGGCTGATCCGCGAAGACAACTACACCGAAGCCCTCGAAGTCGCCCTGCAGCAGGTGGAAGCCGGCGCCCAGGTGATCGACATCAACATGGACGAAGGCATGCTCGATTCGAAGAAGGCCATGGTGACCTTCCTCAATCTGATTGCCGGCGAGCCGGACATCTCCCGCGTGCCGATCATGATCGACTCCTCCAAGTGGGAAGTGATCGAAGCCGGCCTCAAGTGCATCCAGGGCAAGGGCATCGTCAACTCCATCAGCATGAAGGAAGGCGTCGAGCAGTTCATCCATCACGCCAAGCTGTGCAAACGCTACGGCGCCGCCGTGGTGGTGATGGCCTTCGACGAAGCCGGCCAGGCCGACACCGAAGCGCGCAAGAAAGAGATCTGCAAACGCTCCTACGACATCCTGGTCAATGAAGTCGGCTTCCCGCCGGAAGACATCATCTTCGACCCGAACATCTTCGCGGTCGCCACCGGTATCGAAGAGCACAACAACTACGCCGTCGACTTCATCAACGCCTGCGCCTACATCCGCGACGAGCTGCCGTATGCGCTGACGTCCGGCGGCGTGTCCAACGTGTCGTTCTCGTTCCGTGGCAACAACCCGGTGCGCGAGGCGATCCACTCGGTGTTCCTGCTGTATGCGATCCGCAACGGCCTGACCATGGGCATCGTCAACGCCGGCCAGCTGGAGATCTACGACCAGATCCCCGCCGAACTGCGCGACGCGGTGGAAGACGTGGTGCTCAACCGCACCCCGGACGGCACCGACGCCCTGCTCGCCATCGCCGACAAGTACAAGGGCGACGGCAGCGTCAAGGAAGCCGAAACCGAGGAATGGCGCGGCTGGCCGGTCAACAAGCGCCTGGAACACGCGCTGGTCAAGGGCATCACCACGCACATCGTCGAAGACACCGAAGAGTCCCGGCAGTCGTTCGCGCGCCCGATCGAAGTGATCGAAGGCCCGCTGATGTCCGGCATGAACATCGTCGGCGACCTGTTTGGCGCGGGCAAAATGTTCCTGCCACAGGTGGTCAAGTCGGCGCGGGTGATGAAACAAGCCGTGGCCCACTTGATCCCGTTCATCGAACTGGAGAAAGGCGACAAACCGGAAGCCAAGGGCAAGATCCTCATGGCCACGGTGAAGGGCGACGTGCATGACATCGGCAAGAACATCGTCGGCGTGGTGCTGGGGTGCAATGGCTATGACATCGTCGATCTGGGCGTGATGGTGCCGGCGGAGAAGATCCTGCAGGTGGCCAAGGAACAGAAGTGCGACATCATCGGGCTGTCCGGCCTGATCACCCCGTCCCTCGATGAGATGGTCCACGTCGCCCGCGAAATGCAGCGCCAGGACTTCCACCTGCCGCTGATGATCGGTGGCGCCACCACCTCCAAGGCGCACACGGCGGTGAAGATCGAACCCAAGTACAGCAATGATGCAGTGATCTACGTGACCGACGCCTCGCGCGCGGTGGGCGTGGCCACGCAGTTGCTGTCCAAGGAATTGAAGGCCGGCTTCGTCGAGAAGACCCGCCTGGAATACATCGAAGTGCGCGAGCGCACCTCGAACCGCAGCGCACGCACCGAACGCCTGAGCTACCCGGCGGCGATCGCCAAGAAGCCGCAGTTCGACTGGAGCACTTACACGCCGGTCACGCCGACCTTTACCGGCGCCAAGGTGCTGGACAACATCGACCTCAAGGTGCTCGCCGAATACATCGACTGGACTCCGTTCTTCATCTCCTGGGACCTGGCCGGCAAGTTCCCGCGCATCCTCACCGATGAAGTGGTGGGTGAAGCCGCCACGGCGCTGTATGCCGACGCCCAGGAAATGCTCGCCAAGCTGATCGACGAGAAGCTGATCAGCGCTCGCGCGGTATTTGGTTTCTGGCCGGCCAACCAGGTGAACGATGATGACCTGGAAGTCTACGGCGACGACGGGCAGCCCCTGGCAACCTTGCACCACCTGCGCCAGCAGATCATCAAGACCGACGGCAAGCCGAACTTCTCCCTGGCCGACTTCGTCGCGCCCAAAGACAGCGGCATCACCGACTACGTGGGAGGGTTTATCACCACCGCGGGCATCGGCGCCGAGGAAGTGGCCAAGGCTTACCAGGACGCGGGCGACGACTACAACTCGATCATGGTCAAGGCCCTGGCCGACCGCCTGGCCGAAGCCTGCGCCGAATGGCTGCACCAACAGGTGCGCAAAGATTACTGGGGTTATGCCAAGGACGAGCAACTGGACAACGACGCGCTGATCAAGGAACAGTACAGCGGCATCCGCCCTGCCCCCGGCTACCCGGCGTGCCCCGACCACACCGAGAAAGGCACCCTGTTCCAACTGCTGGACCCCGAGGCCCGAGAGATGCATGCCGGCCGCAGCGGCGTGTTCCTTACCGAGCACTACGCGATGTTCCCGGCGGCTGCGGTCAGCGGCTGGTACTTCGCCCACCCGCAGGCGCAATACTTCGCCGTGGGCAAGGTCGACAAAGACCAGGTGGCGAGCTACACCGCGCGCAAAGGCCAGGACCTGGCCGTGACCGAGCGCTGGTTGGCACCGAACCTGGGTTACGACAACTAAGCACGCGCAGATTGTCTATGCTTGCCTCACACATCTTGTGTCGAGGCACGTATGGACGATCCAGCCAACAACAAACCGCCTACCCTGTGGCAGATGCTGCACAGCGTCGTCGCCGCCGCCTTTGGCGTGCAGAGCGGCAAGAACCGCGCCCGCGACTTTACCCATGGCAAGCCCAGCCACTTTGTGATCCTGGGCATTCTGTTCACAGTGGTGTTTGCCTTGACGCTGTTCGGCATCGTCAAGCTGGTGTTGCTGCTGGCCGGGGTCTAGTGCAGCAACAGACGCATGCTGAAGGGGTAACCATAGGACGCAGGCTTGCCCAGGGCGGACAGTGCGCGGAAATTTACCGTCGGCATGGGCCCCAGCAAGCGCCGCGCCTGGGCGGAATCGATCAGTTGGAATAGCGCCTCCTGGCGGTCGCGCCCGCCGTGAGCGCCGATGTCCACGCCCTTGGCATCATCATTGATCAGCACCATCGCCCACCCGCCCACGGTGAAATGCCCGGCGACCAGGGACGACAACTGCCCGTTCAGACGCGCCTGCAAGATCTCCGGCGAACTGTTGACCGCACTGAACAGCGCGTCCTTGCCAGGCACGCGCCCGCTGTCCCGAAACGCCTGCATGGCACCCAGCGCCATCTGATCGTTGGCCGACCACACCAGCGCCGTGTGCGGGTAACGCTTGAACAGCTGCGTCGCTTGCTCGAAGGCGCGCTCGCGGCTCCACTCGCCATAAACCAACTGACGCAGGCGCACCTCGGGGTGTTCGGCCAGCGCCCGGCGCATGCCCTGCTCTCGCAACAGGGCAACGGGAGTGGTCTTGATGCCGGAAAACGCCAGCAGGTCGAGGGAATCGCCGGGCGCAACACGGCCGTGCTGGCGCAACATGTCCTTGAGCATCAGGTAGCCGGCCTCTTCGTCGTCGGCGACCAGGCTGCCGATCAGATCGATGCCCGTGCGGGCGCCCAATAATTGCACCTGGTCGGCGGTCAGCGCGCTGTTCACCACCAGTAATTTGACCCCACTGCCCTGGGCCATGCGCAGAATCTGCGGGGCGACATACTGCTCATTGACCAGCACCAGATAATCCGGCCGCTCGCGGCCTTGCAGTTCCTCCCGGGCCTGGACCAATGTGGTGTGAAGATCGCGCTCGCCATAGCGCACGCGCAAATCCAGGCCGAGGTCCTTGGCCGCGGCCTGCATGAATTGCGCGTAACTGACCCAAAAGGTTTCCGTCGACATGCCCGGGTTGAGAAACACCACCGACGCCGCCTGAGCCACGCCACAAAATGCTGGCCCCAGCAACCACACACACGTAAACAGAACCTTCACCATGGTTATTCAAGCCTTGAACATTGACCGCCATGATACTGGCAATCGGACAGTCATTCGAGGCTCAGTCAACGCTGTTTACTGGTGGCCGACCCAGAACACCGCCGTCCCTACCACGAGAATGATCAGAAATAGAATGGCCCAGGCATCCACGGTACTGTCGGGTTTACGGGCTTTTGTCGGATGGCTCATCGCATCGCCTCTTGTCGGTTTTATAGGTGATTGCATTCAGACTCGCCCACAGTAAAGTCGATGATTGCCCGCATGACAAATGCGTGTATACCGACAATCGTTCCCATTAGTCGATTTGGTTCTTTGCATATATTCAAACATCACTTTTGCGCATAAACGCAAACTGGTATCGTGCCCCGGCTCCGTTGGGAGTGCGCGGCCGTGCGCGCAGATTTGCCGAGAACAGGACCTATATGTACGTATACGACGAATACGATCAGCGCATCATCGAGGACCGCGTCAAGCAGTTCCGTGATCAGACCCGACGCTACCTAGCAGGTGAACTGAGCGAAGAAGAGTTCCGCCCTCTGCGCCTGCAAAATGGCCTTTATGTTCAGCGCTTTGCGCCGATGCTGCGGGTGGCCGTGCCCTATGGCCAACTGACTTCGCGCCAGACACGCATGATGGCCAAGATTGCCCGCGACTTCGACAAGGGCTACGCCCACATCAGTACCCGCCAGAACGTGCAGTTCAACTGGCCGGCGCTGGAAGACGTGCCGGACATCCTGGCTGAGCTGGCCACCGTGCAGATGCACGCCATTCAGACCAGCGGTAACTGCCTGCGCAACGTGACCACCGACCAATTCGCCGGGGTTGCCGCCGACGAACTGATCGACCCGCGCCCCTGGTGTGAAATCGTCCGCCAATGGACCACGTTCCACCCAGAATTCGCTTACCTGCCGCGCAAGTTCAAGATCGCCATCAATGGCTCGACATCGGACCGTGCGGCGATCGAAGTACACGACATCGGCCTGGAGCCGGTCTACAACGCCGCCGGCGAGTTGGGCTTCCGTGTACTGGTAGGCGGCGGCCTGGGGCGTACCCCGGTGGTCGGCGCGTTTATCAACGAGTTCCTGCCGTGGCAGGACCTGCTGAGCTACCTCGACGCGATCCTGCGGGTCTACAACCGCTATGGCCGTCGCGACAACAAATACAAGGCGCGGATCAAGATCCTGGTCAAGGCGCTGACCCCTGAGGTGTTCGCGCAGAAAGTCGACGCCGAGATGGAACACCTGCGCGGCGGCCAGACCACCCTGACCGACGCCGAAGTCCACCGCGTGGCCAAACACTTCGTCGACCCCGAGTACAAAGCCCTGGGCAATCAGGACGCCGAACTCGCCGCGCTCGACCAGCAGCACCCAGGTTTCGCCCGCTGGCGTGTGCGCAACACCCTGGCGCACAAAAAGCCGGGCTATGTCGCCGTGACCCTGTCGCTCAAGCCTACCGGCGTCGCCCCCGGCGATATCACCGACAAGCAGCTGGACGCCGTGGCCGACCTGGCCGAGCGCTACAGCTTCGGTCAACTGCGCACCTCCCACGAGCAGAACATCATTCTCGCGGACGTTGAGCAGAGCCAACTGTTCACCCTGTGGGGCGAACTGCGCGAAGGGGGTTTCGCCACGCCGAACATCGGCCTGCTGACCGACATCATCTGCTGCCCGGGCGGCGACTTCTGCTCCCTGGCCAACGCCAAGTCGATCCCGATTGCCGAATCGATCCAGCGCCGTTTCGACGACCTGGACTACCTGTTCGACATCGGCGAGCTGGACCTGAACATTTCCGGTTGCATGAACGCCTGTGGTCACCACCACGTCGGCCACATCGGCATCCTGGGCGTGGACAAGAAAGGCGAAGAATTCTACCAAGTGTCCCTGGGTGGCAGCGCCAGCCGCGATGCGAGCCTGGGCAAGATCCTCGGCCCATCCTTCGCCCAGGAAGCCATGCCCGAGGTGATCGGCAAACTGATCGATGTGTACATCGAGCAGCGCACCGAAGATGAGCGTTTCATCGACACCTACCAGCGCATCGGCATTGACCTGTTCAAGGAGCGCGTCTATGCAGCGAATCATTAAGAACAACGAAGTCGTCGACGAAACCTGGCACCTGCTGCCCAAGGACGCGACCTTCGACGGCATCTCCAACTGCGACGACCTGATCGTGCCGCTGGCGCTGTGGCGCGAGCACGGTCATGCGCTCAAGGCCCGTGACGGCGGCCTGGGCGTGTGGCTGGACGCCGATGAAGAAGCCGAAGAGATCGGTGACGACGTGGCTCACTTCCAGGTCATCGCCCTGAACTTCCCGGCCTTCACCGACGGGCGCAACTACTCCAATGCGCGCCTGCTGCGTGACCGCTACGGTTACAAAGGCGAATTGCGCGCGATTGGCGACGTGCTGCGCGACCAACTGTTCTACCTGCACCGCTGCGGGTTCGATGCCTTCGCCTTGCGCCCCGACAAAGACCCGTATGAAGCGCTGGAAAGCCTCAAGGACTTTTCCGTGACGTACCAGGCTGCAACGGACGAGCCGCTGCCGCTGTTCCGTCGCCGTTAAGCGTTAGCATCGTGAAAAGCCCTGGCATGCCAGGGCTTTTTTATACATCGATTTTGATCGACGCCAGCACCTGCTTCTGCTCCATGGAACACGGCACCCCCTCCGGCTGCGCGCGCACCGCCGCGATCACGCCCAGCAACTGCGCCTTGCTGTGCGCCAGTTGCGCCTGCATCCCTTCGATCTGCTGCACCTTACGTTCCAACGCCTCAATCAGCGCCTCGCGCTTGTGCTCGCCCGGCGCCGGCATCAGCGCCTTGAGTTCCTGCAAGGTAAACCCGGCCTGTTGGGCGTTCTGGATCAGTTGCAGGGTTTGCAGGGCCTCGGGGGCATAACGCCGATAGCCGTTGGCCTGCCTGCCCACCTGGCTGATCAACCCTTCGGCCTCATAAAACCGAATACGCGACGCCGCCAGCCCGCTCTGTTTCGCCAGTTCACCAATATTCATCGCCATGCCCGCTTGACATTAAAGTTAACTTTAAGCTTAGCCTGAGGCCTCCCCCCTTCAGGAGTCAACCATGTCACCTTTCGAACCCTTGCAACTGCCCAACGGCCAAGTCCTTGTCAACCGTATCGCCAAGGCTGCGATGGAGGAGAACATGGCCGACGCCCAACAAGCGCCGTCCCGTGAATTGAAGCAGTTGTACCAGGCCTGGGCGGATGGCGAGCCCGGCTTGCTGCTGACCGGTAACGTGATGATCGACCGCCGCGCCATGACCGGCCCCGGCGGCGTTGCGCTGGAGGACGAGCGGTCACTGGACAGCTTTCGCGAATGGGCGGCCGTCGGACGCAACAACGGCGGGCACTTCTGGGTGCAGCTCAATCATCCGGGGCGCCAGACGCCGGCCAACCTGGGCCAGCAAGCCTTGGCGCCGTCCGCCGTGGCCCTCGACCTGGGTATTTTTTCGAAGATGTTCGCCAAGCCCAGGGCTATGTCCGAAGACGAGATCCAGAACGTGATCACGCGCTTTGCCACCAGCGCGCGCCTGGCCGAGAAAGCCGGGTTTACAGGCGTGCAGATCCACGCAGCGCATGGCTACTTGCTCAGCCAGTTTCTCTCGCCCTTGAGCAACCGGCGCACCGATCACTGGGGCGGCTCGCTGCCGAACCGCGCACGCTTGCTGATGGAAGTGATCAAGGCCGTTCGCGCCAGTGTCAGCCCCTCGTTTTGCGTGGGGGTGAAACTCAACTCGGCAGACTTCCAGCGCGGCGGCTTCGACGCGGACGATGCGCGTGCCGTGATTGAGCTGCTCAATGCCCTGCCCATCGACCTGCTGGAGCTGTCCGGCGGCAGCTACGAAGCACCGGCCATGCAGGGCGAAGCCCGGGACGGGCGGACCCTGGCCCGCGAAGCGTATTTCCTGGAAATGGCCCGCGAACTGGCGACCCTCGCAAACATGCCGGCGATGGTCACCGGTGGCATTCGCCGCTTGCCGGTGGTGCAGCAAGTCCTCGACAGCGGCATCGCCATGGCCGGTATCGCCACCGCCCTGACCCTGGAACCGCAACTGATCAAACACTGGCGCGAAGGTCGCGACCCCAACCCGCAACTCACATCGATCAGTTGGAAGCGCAAGCCCCTCGCCGCCCTCGCCGTGGTGCGTCACCAGATGCGTTGCCTGAGCCGCGGCCATCGCCCCAATCCCAAGGTTGCGCCGTGCATGGCACTGGTCCGCGATCAATGGTTTATCGCCCGGCGCACTCGCCAATACCGCGCAACCATGACGCAATCTTCACATTAAGCACGGAGCATTCGCCGTGATCGAACTGTCCTCTATTGATCAGCCACTTTTAACCTCACTGACGATTGGAGTTCTTCATGGCGAAAATCAACCTGGCCCAGCAATTGGCAACCACCCTTGAACAGGCGGGCATCAAGCGCATCTGGGGCCTGACCGGCGACAGCCTCAATGGCCTCACCGACGCACTGCGCACCATGGACAGCATCGAGTGGATGCATGTGCGCCACGAAGAGGTCGCCGCGTTCGCCGCCGGTGCCGAAGCCGCCGCCACCGGCGAGTTGGCGGTGTGCGCCGGCAGTTGCGGGCCGGGGAATCTGCATTTGATCAACGGCCTGTTCGACTGCCATCGCAACCATGTACCGGTGTTGGCCATCGCCGCACAAATCCCGTCTTCCGAAATCGGCTTGAACTACTTCCAGGAAACCCACCCCCAGGAACTGTTCAAAGAGTGCAGCCACTTCATCGAACTGGTGACCAACCCCGAGCAGATGCCCCAAGTGCTGCATCGCGCCATGCGCGCGGCAATCCTCAATCGCGGCGTGGCGGTGGTGGTGATCCCCGGGGATGTGTCGCTGCTGGAAGTGGAAGACACGCTCAAACCCTGGCCGGCCCTGCATGCGCCGCGCACCCTGCCGGCGGAACAGGACCTGCAACGCCTCAGCGAAATCCTCGACAGCAGCCAGAAAGTCACCTTGCTGTGCGGCAGCGGATGCGCTGGCGCCCATGCCCAAGTGGTGGCCCTGGCCGATGCCTTGGGCGCGCCGGTGGTACACGCCTTGCGCGGCAAAGAGCACGTGGAATGGGACAACCCGTTCGACGTGGGCATGACCGGCCTGATCGGTTTCAGCTCCGGTTACCACGCCATGCTCAATTGCGACACGCTGATCATGCTCGGCACCGATTTTCCGTACCGCCAGTTCTACCCCACCGACGCGAAGATCATCCAGATCGATCGCAACCCCCAGGCACTGGGCCGGCGCGCCACCCTGGACCTGGGCATCGCCGCTGACGTGAGCGAGACGATCGATGCACTGCTACCGCGCCTGACCCGCAAGGCCGACCGCAGCTTCCTCGAAACGTCCTTGAAACACTACGAGAAAGCCCGCCAGGGCCTCGATGACCTGGCGCAAGCGTCGAAGGCCAACCGGCCGATTCACCCGCAATACGTGGCGCGCCTGCTCAGCGAACTGGCCGACGACGATGCGATCTTCACCGCCGACGTCGGCTCGCCCACCGTGTGGGCGGCGCGCTACCTGAAAATGAACGGCAAACGGCGCCTGATCGGCTCGTTCAACCACGGCTCGATGGCCAACGCCCTGCCCCAGGCCATCGGTGCCCAGGCGGCTTTCCCCGGGCGACAGGTGATCTCAATGTCCGGCGACGGCGGTTTTACCATGTTGATGGGGGATTTCATTTCGTTGGCGCAGCTGAAACTGCCGGTGAAGGTCATCGTGTTCGATAACGCATCACTCGGTTTTGTCGCCATGGAAATGAAAGCCGCCGGCTACCTTGAGGCCGGCACCGAGCTGAAAAACCCGGACTTCGCCGCCATGTCCAACGCCATGGGCATCCTGGGCATTCGCGTGGAGCAATCCGAAGACCTCGAACCGGCCCTGCGCCGCGCCCTGGCCCATGACGGCCCGGTGCTGGTGGACGTGGTGACGGCGACCCAGGAGCTGGTGATGCCACCCAGTATCAAGCTGGAACAGGCCAAGGGTTTCAGCCTGTACATGCTCAAGGCAGTGATGAGCGGGCGCGGGGATGAAGTGATCGAGCTGGCGCGCACCAACTGGTTACGCTGACGTGAACACAGGCTGACGGGCTTGCTCGCGATTGCGCGGCTTCAGTGCATGCATCTTCAACTGATACATCGCCATCGCGAGCCAGCCCGTTTCCACATCGGCGATCAGCCGTGCTGTTTTTCTACCCACTTGCCGTAGGCATCGATAAACGCCTGCAGGAACGGCTTGGTTTTCTCCGACAGCTTGCCCGCCTCGTCGAACACACTGCCCGCGCCGCCCAGGTAGGCTTCCGGCTGCTGCATGCACGGCACGTCGAGGAACACCAGGGACTGGCGCAGATGGTGGTTGGCGCCAAAGCCGCCGACAGCCCCCGGCGACACACTGATAATCGCCCCCGGCTTGCCGCTCCAGGCGCTTTGCCCGTAAGGGCGCGAGCCCACATCGATGGCATTCTTCAGCGGGGCGGGCACGGAGCGGTTGTATTCGGGGGTCACGAACAGCACTGCGTCGGATGAACGCACTTGTTGACGGAAAGTACTGTAGGCTGCGGGCGGTGATGCCCCGTCGATGTCCTCGTTGTAGAGCGGCAAATCGCCAATTTCGACAATGTTCAATGTGAGGTTGGCGGGGGCCAGTTCGGCCAATGCCAGGGCGACCTTGCGGTTGATCGACTCTTTTCTCAAGCTGCCCACCAGGACGGCAATCGTGTAGACCTTGCTCATTGAGGTTTCCCGACGTCTGACTAAAGGAGCTTGTAGTTATAGAGCCTTCGCGACGCGTTCACCAGAAGGTTTTGATAATTCCCCCGGCGTCTGCCTCGCGACCACCCGCGTAGGAAGCGTCTGAAAACATCAACGAATAGTATTTTTTTTCCATAGGTAAACTACCCCGCTCCATGACGGTCTACAGAACCGCAAATCGAGTGTTTATCTCCAGAGGTTCTAAACAGATGGCAGCAGTACTTGTCGGACAGTTCCATGCCAGAGACGCAGAAGGACGCGTGTATTCGGTGCATGAGTTCCAGGAATCCACCCCGCCGCTAGACGGCCTGGCTGGCTCGGCGCCCACCACAACCTACAAGCTGGCCATTGGCGACCGTGTAGAAAAACTGGAAGGCGATGAATTCAAATTGATTCAGTCCGGGACCATTATCGTCCGCGAATCGGAAACCGTCCGCGCGCAATAAGCTTGAGCCCCCGAGCGTACCTGCTCAGTCCTGGCCATTGACGGCATTGACTGGGCCGGGCGATCACGGGCGGCGAACCTCCGTCACTTCAATCCCCGGGTCTCCCTCAACCTGTTTGAGCGTGACCATCAGTCGCCCCTTCTCGCCCTCGACGTCATACATCAAGCGCTTGTAGCCCGGCGTACCATACGCGGGATACGCCACCACCTGCCTGACCAGCGTGATGCCCAACACCGCACCCACCTGCGCGCCCACCTGTTCCTGGGAACGGATGAACGCATCGAGTGCGAGGTTTTCGGACGTAGTGTCGTCGGGATTGCTCAAGAGATAAGCGGCCACGCCTCCCACGGTCACCAGGACCAGCAGTTGCCTGGCCGTTACCCCGAAGAAGTTCGCGGGCATCGGCATTTGAGACCAGACCTGTTTTTGTTGTAAGTACCGGGTAACCGGCATTGGTCGTTGATGATCAGACCAACCATTCTAAACAGGTCGATGGGTAATGCCAGATGAATCAGTTGTCGCCGTAGGTAATATCCTTGTTATCCCCGACACCGCCCAACGTCCGATCCTTGCCGAAGGAGAACAGGTCGAACGGAACCTGGGGTTGGCTCGGCGGAAAGTGATACTGATAAGCAACACCCCACGGATCGGTCAGCAGCTCCTCGTTGACATAGGGGCCTTTCCAATTCGCGTCGGCGGCAGGCGGCTTGATCAACCCCTCCAGGCCTTCCTCATCGGTCGGATAGCGGCCAGTGTCTTGATGGAAGTGCTCGACGGCCTTGCCCAGCTCGGCGACCTGGGCCTTGGCCGTAGCGATTTCCGTCAGGGTCATCTCGCCAAACAGCCGCGGCCACAATGCCAGGGCCAACACGCCGATGACGACGAGTACCACCAGCACCGCCCACCGCGTAAAGCCGCCGTGGGTGTGCCGGTTGCCGACTATGACTGGTGCAGACATTCTGAGCTCCCTTGTCGCTCGGTTGATACGCTCGTTATATGCCCTGCTTGTTGCAGTTGCGCAAGGCTAACGTAAGTCGATGCGAATCAACGCTCCCGCTGTTTTTTTCCAGGCCATTGAATCCCGGCCCTGCTGACCCTAGACTCCGGCCATGCGTTTACGTCATATCGAAGTGATTCAGGCCATCTTGCAGACCGGACACCTCGGCACGGCCGCCGAATGGTTGCAGCTTTCTGTGGGCGATGTGGACGCGACGCTCAAGGACGCCGAGCAGCAATTGGGCTTTATGTTGTTCGCCAGCGTGCGCGGACGCCTGCAGCCAACACGGGAAACCCTGGAGTTACAGGCGCAAATCGCCCATGTGTATGAAGCGCTGGAGCCGGTACAACGCTTGGCCAGCCGCCTGAAGCACCATCACGCGCCAACCCTGCGTGCGCTGTGTACGCCGCCCCTGGCCAATCAACTGCTGCCGCAAAGCATCGCCGTGCTGCGCCGACGCTTCCAGGACACGCCGTGCAACCTGTCGAGCCAGCCGACCCGCGAGATTGTCAGGAGCCTGTTGCTGCACGAGGCCGACGTGGGCCTGAGCCTGCATGACCCAGAACATCCGCAAATCCAAAGCAGCGTATTGGCCCAGGGCAAACTGCAACTGCTCGCGCCCCATGGCTGGCTCAAACCCAAGCAGAAGTACATCGCCCTGCAGGACCTGGCCGGGCAGTCGATGATCGGGCTGGAGGGCCAGGACCCGCTCAGTCGCCTGCTCGACGCCAAACTGCAAGCCCTGCGCCCGCTGCCGGTGGTGCAGACGCGGGTGCAGACTTACCAGATGATGCGCAGCATGGTGGAGGCCGGCGAAGGCCTGGCGATCGTCGATCCGTTCACCGCGTTCGGCGCCCGGGAGGCCGGGCTGGACGCATGCCCGGTATCGCCGCCGATCATGGTCAGCCTGTATGCGCTGACCCTCCGGGAGGGCGTGACCTCACCGGCACTGAATGCACTGCTGGAGATTGTCACGCAGAAAGCCGAAGGCCTGCTCGCGAGCTGAACGCGTCAGACCGCCTCGACTTCCGCCTTGAACAAGCGATACCAGAAAATCGCCACCTCACGGGTTTGCGGGTCGATCCCGCGATAGCGCAGGTGGTCGATCCCGCCCACCACATACCCACAACGCTCATACAGGCGGCAGGCGCCGAGGTTGTTGTTCTGGGTCTCCAACATCATGCCCGGCAGGTTTTTCTTGCGACTCCAGAACTGCGCCACGTCCAGCAGCGCCTTGGCCACGCCGTGACGGCGCGCGGGCAACGCCACAGCCAGCTCATCGACGTGCGCGAAGCCATTCCAATTGGTACTGACCACGACATGCCCGACCGGTCTGTCGTCCAGAAAGGCCATGAAGACCGCGCTGTCGGGCGCGTCGCGAAAGCTGGCGAACTCCTCCGGGTCGATGCCGTAGCACTTGCGGTACGGCAGGATGCGCTCCACGAGCCACTGTTCGACCCGCTTGCCCAGCTCCGGCACGCCATAGGCGCTGACCTCAAAACTGAAATCATTGCCCCACACGTAGGCGTCGAAGCCCTCGTCGGCGACCCGCACACTGAGCCCTGGATACTTCGGGTTCATTACAGCTTGCATAAACATCCTTATCCCTTGATGCAATCGACGGTGTAACAACGACCACTGCCGTCGTCTTCGTGTTGCAACCCATGAACATCCGCGACAAAGCCGGGAAAACTGCTATCGAACGTGCGGGCAAAGGCCAGGTAGTCGATGATCGAACGCGTTGACTCGGTAAAGCGCTCACCCGGCATGATCAACGGAATGCCCGGCGGATAAGGCACCAGCATCACCGCGGCGATGCGCCCAGCCAAGGCATCGATGGACACCGCCTCGACGTCGCCCCTGACCAATTGGTCATAGGCGTCGGCCGGTTTCATCGCGATGTCGGGTAACACGGTGTACATCCGCTTGAGGTGTTTGGCGGTGGCGTTGCTACGGTAACAGCTATGTAATTGGTCGCACAGGTCGCGCAGCCCCAGGCCTTGATAACGCACCGGACCCTGGGCAAATACCGAAGGCAGGCAACTGGCAAGGCTGACATTGGCGTCGTAGTTGCGTTTGAATTCCAGCAATTCGGTGAGCAAGGTACTCCATTTGCCCTTGGTGATGCCCATGGAAAACAGCACGAGGAACGAATACAGGCCGGTCTTCTCCACCACCAGACCACGCTCCCAGAGGAATTTGCTGACCACCGCAGCGGGAATCCCGCAGTCGCTCAACGCGCCGCCGGCAGTGAGCCCGGGCATCACCAACGTGACTTTGATGGGGTCCAGCAGCACGTAATCTTCGGCCACGTCGCCAAAGCCATGCCAGTCATCCTCGGGCTGCAACAGCCAATCCGCCGTGGCGACCCGGTCGATGCCGGCCACGGACGGCGGCTGCCAGATGGAAAACCACCAGTCTTCGGCAGCGATGTGCTGGCGCAGGTTGGCCAGGGCACGGCGGAAGCTCAAGGCTTCGTCGAACATTTCCTGCAGCAGCGAGCGCCCCGCCGGGCCTTCCATCATCGCCGACGCCACGTCCAGCGAGGCGATGATGCTGTATTGCGGCGAGGTGGAGATATGCATCATGAACGCTTCGTTGAACCGATCGCGGTCCAACTGCCGCGCGCCGCCGTCCTGCACATGGATCATCGAGGCCTGGCTGAATGCCGCCAGCAACTTGTGCGTGGAATGCGTGGTGAACACCAGCGGGCTGTCCGGCGTGCGCGACGTGCCCATGCCATAGCGCCCGGCAAAGAACTCGTGGAACGCCGCGTAGGCGTACCAGGCCTCGTCGAAGTGCAGCACCTCGACACTGTTGCCCAATTGCTGCTTGATCAGCTCGGCGTTGTAGCACAGGCCGTCGTAGGTGGAGTTGGTGACCACCGCCAGCTTCACTTTCGCCGGCCGCCCGCGGGTCAATGGGCTGGCCTCGATCTTGGCGCGGATCGACGCAGGGCTGAATTCACTGAGGGGAATCGGGCCGATAATGCCTAGCTCGTTGCGCTCCGGGCACAAATACAGCGGGATCGCGCCGGTCATGATGATCGAGTGCAACACCGATTTGTGGCAGTTGCGGTCGACCAGCACCAGATCATCTCGAGCGACCATCGAGTGCCAGACGATCTTGTTGGCGGTCGAGGTGCCATTGATCACAAAGAAGGTGTGATCGGCACCGAAATTGCGCGCAGCACGCGCTTCGGCTTCGGCCAGCGGCCCGGTGTGATCGAGCAGCGAGCCCAGCTCCGGCACAGACACGGACAGGTCGGAGCGCAGCGTGTTTTCCCCGAAGAACTGATGAAACGCCTGCCCCACCGGGCTTTTGCGATAGGCCACGCCGCCACCGTGACCGGGGGTGTGCCAGGAATAATTGGAGTCGGCGGTGTGTTGCACCAGGGCTTTGAAGAAGGGCGGCAGCAGGCCATCGAGGTACGTGCGCGCGGCTCGGGCGACTTGCCTGGCGAGAAACGGCACGGTGTCTTCGAACAGGTAAAGAATGCCGCGCAGTTGGTTGAGTTCGCTCATCGCATCAGCCGGGGCGTTTTCCAGGGTGACTTGTTCACCCAGGGCGAAAATCGGCAGGTTGGGCGCCCTCAGTCGCGCCAGGCGGATCAGTTCGACCATGTTTTGCAGCAGGTGGGTGTTTTCCCCAGCACCTTCGGCGGCGATCAGCATGCAGGCCAGGCCATGGTGGGTCGAGGCCACCAGCCGGCCTTCGGCGTAGTCCACCGCAGAAAAGATACTGAAGCCCTCTTGTTCCAACTCTTGAGCGATACCCCGAACCCGGTCGCCGGCAACGGTGTCGGCCTTGATGTCGCGATGCACGATAAGGATGGGGAACTTCAGGTCTTTGTACATGGGGGCTTTGAGTCCTGAGGATGATGCACTCAGGGTAGAAGCTGTGAGCGGATGTAGCGAATGAAGATTTTGAAAGCCGCGACTTACCAATGTGGGAGGGAGCTTGCTCCCGATAGCGGCGTGCCAGTCGACATTGATGCCACAGATCCACCGCTATCGGGAGCAAGCTCCCTCCCACATTGTTGGATTGCGCTCAGCCAGATTATTGCTGGGTCAGTTGGGTCCACAACGCCGGCGCGCCCGCCGACTTGGCAATCGCTTCAAGCCGCGCCGCATGCTCGGCGAGGTCCTGCGCGCTGGCGCGGATGATCGGCGTCGGTTTGCGATCCGCCGGCAGGCGACGAATTTCCGAAGGGCGATTGCCCGAACCTTCCGCCGAACCGGCACCGTCGGAGGCATTGCCGGCCAGGGACAGGCTGGTCTGCCCGCCGGTCATGGTCAGGTAAACGTCGGCCAGGATCTCGGAGTCGAGCAACGCGCCGTGCAGCTCACGGCCGGAGTTGTCGACGCCATAGCGTTTGCACAAGGCATCCAGGCTGTTGCGCTGGCCCGGGTGACGCTCACGGGCCATCATCAGGGTGTCGAGGATCGAGCAGTGCCGGGAAATATCCGCGCGATCCGTCTGCCCCATCAGGGCAAATTCGTTATTGATGAAGCCGACGTCGAACGCCGCGTTATGGATGATCAACTGCGCGCCGTTGATGAACTCGAAGAACTCGTCGGCGACTTCCGCGAAGCGCGGCTTGCCTTTGAGGAATTCGTCGGTGATACCGTGGACGCCGATCGCGCCCTCGTCACTTTCGCGGTCCGGTTGCAGGTAGACGTGGAAGTGACGACCGGTGAGGCGACGGCCCATGAGTTCGACACAGCCGATTTCAATGATCCGGTGACCATCGGTCACCGGCATGCCGGTGGTTTCGGTATCGAGTACAACAGATCGGATGGCCATCAGGGTTCAGCTCTCAACGGTGTGGTGTATTTCAAGGGGCGCAATCTTAACACGTCGGCCGGCATCAGCCCTGCTTGTAGCCCCGCACTTCGTCGACGCCACGGTTGGCCAACTGGTCGGCACGCTCGTTGCCATGGTGGCCGATGTGCCCGCGCACCCATTTCCAGGTGATGTTATGGCGGTTGCATTGCTCATCGAGCAGTTGCCACAGGTCGGCGTTCTTGACCGGCTCTTTGGCCGCCGTCTTCCAGCCGCGCTTCTTCCAGTTGACCATCCACTCGTTGATGCCCTTCATCACATATTGCGAGTCGGTCACCAGCAGCACGTCGCAACGCCGCTTGAGCTCTTCGAGGCCGCGAATGGCGCCCATCAGCTCCATGCGGTTGTTGGTGGTGTTGGCTTCGCCGCCCCACAGTTCCTTCTCCACGCCCTTGCACACCAGCAAGGCGCCCCAGCCGCCGGGGCCAGGGTTGCCTTTACAGGCGCCATCGGTGAAGAGTTCAACGCTATCGGTCATCGGTTACATCCATCAAAACGGGTTGCCGGGCTTAGGCCGGCAGTATCCCGAGGCCGACTGATCCGGCCTGAAATCAAAAAGAGGGTTCTACGGTTGGCTTTGCTTGCGGTTGACCTTGGCCATCGGCATCGGCACCAGCTTGCCCATGGGTTGGCGTAGCACCTGACGCACCGGCCGCAGCCCGACCACGATCTTGCGTGCGACCAGTAAATAGAAGCCGCCACCCGACAGCTGCCAAGCCCCCGCCCGACGCTCCCAGCCGGCCAGACGGGCTTGCCACTTGGTCGACGCCAGCGGCGGACGATAGCACCCGAAGCGGCGTTTCTCCAGCGCGAAGCCCAGCAGGTTCAGCCAGTCCCCCACCCGCGACGGCGAAATGCAACGGGCCTGGCGCAGGCCGTCATGGGCGAACACATGGCGCAGGCCCCAGCTGCTCCAGGGGTTGATACCGACAATCAGCAAATGGCCACCTGGGCGCACGCTGCTGGCGGCTTCGCGCAACAAACCATGGGGTGACAGGCAGAAATCCAGGCCATGCTGCAGCACCACCACATCGGCGGCGTGCTCGCTCAACGGCCAGGCCTGCTCTTCGCAGACGATCTCCACCCCCGGCAACGGCGCGCCCAGGCGCACATTGCGTTGCACCTGCGGCGCGGACGGCGGCGTCTGGGCCGACGGGCCGTAATGCACCAGGTAACCGCCAAAGAACCGGCCCAGCTCGTCTTCGAGCATGCGCCGTTCTTCATCCAGCAAAAATTGCCCGATCGGCCCGGACAGCCAGTCACGGGCCGCGCTGATCAGGGCCAGCCATTCAGGATCGGCCTGGGCGAACGCTTTATCAGTCATTGCATTCTCCAACTCGCCTAGACGTTCTAAGATGCACCAATGTGTTCAGCTTGGCGAATCGAAGAATGATACAGATCAGTGCCCTGCCCGCCTTCACCGATAACTACATCTGGTTGTTACAGGAACCCCAGTCCCGCCGCTGCGCCGTGGTCGACCCCGGCGATGCCGCCCCCGTGCTGGCCTGGCTCAAGCAGAACCCGGGGTGGACGCTCAGCGACATCCTCGTCACCCACCATCACCATGATCATGTGGGCGGCGTCGAAGCGCTGAAACGCGTGAGCGGCGCCACGGTCTACGGCCCGGCCCACGAAACGATCCCGGCGCGGGACGTTGCCCTGCAGGACAACCAGCGCATCAGCGTGCTGGGTTGGGACTTCGCTGTGTACGCCGTCCCCGGCCACACCCTCGGCCATATCGCCTTTTACCACCCAGGCGTGCTGTTCTGCGGCGACACGCTCTTCGCCGCCGGTTGCGGCCGCCTGTTCGAAGGCACGCCGGCGCAAATGCATGCCTCGCTGCAACGCCTGGCCGCCCTGCCCGCCGACACGCGGGTGTACTGCACCCATGAATATACACAGAGCAATCTCAGGTTTGCCCAGGCCGTGGAACCGGACAACGCCGATATCGCCGAACGGGTGGAAAACGTCAACCGACTGCGCGCCCGTGGCGAGATCACGCTGCCGTCCAACCTGGCCCTGGAAAAACGCACCAACCCGTTTCTGCGTACCGCTGAAACATCCGTTAAACAAAAAGCGGACGAACGGAACGGCCGCGACAACCGCTCTGGGGACGAGGTATTTGCTAGCTTGAGGGCTTGGAAAGATAAGTTCTAACGTGACGCAATCTGATACGTAATTTCTGAATGGTTGACCGGAACCAAAGCGCTTTCTAGAATCGCCCGACATTTTTGCCCGGAACTTACTTCCAGCCAATGTCGTCATCTACTCGTAAATCCAATCATTCAGACGCATTGACCCGCCTGGCTCAAGCCGTGGCGGTGGCTGTCTCCGCAACTCTGGCGGGCTGCCAATCGACAAATTTCGCTGCACAATCCACCGTGCAACCCAAACCGAATCTTGCTGCCAAGATCAAGCAAAAACCTATTTGGCTCTCAGAGAAGCCGAGCCCCGAAGCGCCCCAGGATGTCTGGGAACGCATGCGTCGGGGCTTTCAATTGCAGGACGGTCTCGGCGTCAACCCGCGTATCGAGCAACAACGCCTGTGGTTCGCCAGCAACCCGTCCTTCCTGGAGAACGCCGGCGAACGCGGCAGCCTCTACATTCATTACATCGTCGAACGCCTTGAAGAACGCAACATGCCCCTGGAGCTGGCGCTGCTGCCAGTGATTGAAAGTGCCTACAACCCAATGGCCTATTCGCGCAGCGATGCCGTCGGCTTGTGGCAGTTCATTCCCTCCACCGGGCGTTACTTCAACCTGCGCCAGACCCGCGCCTACGACGGTCGTCGCGATATCACCGCGTCCACCACCGCCGCCCTGGACTATCTGACACGTCTGCATGACATGTTCAACGGCGACTGGCTGCTGGCCCTGGCCGCGTATAACGCTGGCGAAGGCACGGTAAGCCGGGCGATCGAGCGCAACGAGAAGCTCGGCCTGCCGACCGACTACTGGAACCTGCCCCTGCCCCAGGAAACCAAGGACTACGTGCCCAAGTTCCTGGCGCTGTCCCAGGTGGTGCTGGCCCCGGATGCCTACGGCGTCAACCTGAACCCGATTGCCAACACGCCGTACTTCGAAGTGGTTGAAGTCAAGCAAAGCATGGACCTGTCACGGGTCGCCGCGCTGGCCGAGATCGACGAAGACGAACTGTTCCAGCTCAACCCGGCCCTGAAGCAACGCACCACCCTGGACGGCCCCCAGCATTTGCTGGTGCCCAGCTCCAAGGCGCAACTGCTGACCAGCAGCCTTTCGGCGATGAAGCCTGAAGAATTACTGGCATTACGCCCTAAAAAGCCGGTTTTCGACGAAGTCGAGAGCAAATCCGTGGCCGGCCGCAGCCGTAGCTACAAAGTGCGCAACGGCGACAACCTGACGCTGATCGCCAAGACCAACAAGGTCGACGTGCATGACCTGCAGCGCTGGAACAAGCTCAACGGCCAGGCACTCAAGGTCGGCCAGACCCTGGTGATGCAGGACACGCGCAAGCTGGTGGCCAAGGCCGACAGCAAGAAGCCAGTGCAGTACAAGGTCAAGAAAGGCGACTCGCTGTATATCGTCGCCAAGCGTTTCAACGTCGAGATGCAACATCTCAAGCGCTGGAACCCACGCACTGGCATGGCGCTCAAGCCTGGGCAGATGCTGGTGGTTTCCGGGCCAAGATAAACCGCAGGCAAGCGCGCTCCTGTGGGAGCTGGCTTGCCTGCGATGCAGACACCGAGGTGTATCAGTTACATCAGGGTGATGCCATCGCAGGCAAGCCAGCTCCCACATTTGATCTCTACGCCGCTCAATACCTCGCCAGCCTCCTGCCACCCTTCCCAACAGCCTTTTTCCAACGGGAACAAGCTGTTACTGTACCGATCATAAAGCCCAAGCTGCCTGGATCGGATCTCTGACTTGACGCGTCCCCTCCTTCTACTAATAAGTCTGGCCTTGAGCTTTGCTGCGCACGCGACGATTACCGAAAGCCACGGTTATGCGCAGTTCGGCACGCTCAAGTACCCGACCAAATTCACCCACTTCGATTGGGTAAACCCTGCAGCGCCGAAAGGCGGGACGTTGCGGGTCATGGCGTTTGGCACGTTCGACACCCTCAACCCTTATACCTTCAAGGGTTCGAGCCCGGTTTCCACACCGAACTTCCTGCAATACGGCGTCAATGAGCTGAACGAACCGTTGATGGTCGGCACCGGCCAGTACGCGCCGTCCGGCGATGAGCCGACCTCCAGCTACGGGCTGATTGCCCAATCGGTGGAGTACAGCGAGGACCGCAGCTGGGTGGTGTTCAACCTGCGCCCGGAAGCACGCTTTCACGATGGCAAGCCGATCACCGCGTATGACGTGGCGTTTTCCTATCGCACCCTGCTGACCGAAGGTCATCCGCAGTACCGCACCAACCTGCAGGAAGTCGCGCGGGTCGACATCCTCAACCGCCACCGTATCCGTTTTGTGTTCAAGCGCGCCGGCAACCCGTTGCTGATCCTGCGCCTGGGCGAACTGCCAGTGCTGCCCCAGCATTACTGGAAAAACCGCGACTTCAAGGCCACCACCTTCGAACCACCGCTGGGCAGCGGGCCCTATCGCCTCAGCAAGGTCACCCCGGGCCGGCAACTGGTGTTCGAGCGGGTCAAGGATTATTGGGGCAAGGACCTGCCGGTCAACCAGGGTTTCTATAACTACGACAAGGTCGAAGTGGAGTTCTACCGCGACAGCGACGTCGCCTTCGAAGCCTTCAAGGCCGGCGAGTTCGATATCTATATCGAGCATCAGGCCAAAAACTGGGCGAATGGCTATGACTTCCCGGCGGTCAGCCGCGGCGACGTGATCAAGGCGCAGATCGCCCACCAGATCCCGACCCAAAGCCAGGGCCTGTTCATGAACACGCGGCGCCCGACGTTCAGCCAGGCCAAGGTGCGTGAAGCCCTGGGGCTGATGTTCGACTTTGAATGGACCAACCGCACCCTGTTCAGCAACGCCTATAAACGCACCTTGAGCTATTACCCCAACAGCGAATTCTCGGCGACCGGCGTCCCGGTCGGCCATGAATGGTTGATGCTCTCGCCCTACCGCGACCAACTGCCGGCCAATCTCTATACCCAACCGTTCAGCCTGCCCCAGACCGACGGGCACGGCATCCCCCGCGACACCTTGCGCCGTGCCCTGGCCCTGCTCGGCGAAGGCGGCTGGAAGCTGTCCGGGCAGCGCCTGCTCAACAAGGACGGGCAGCCGCTGCGCTTCGAGATCCTGCTGGTCAACCCGAACCTGGAGCGCATCTTGCAGCCCTACGTGGAAAACCTGAACAGTATCGGTATCGACGCGCACCTGCGCACGGTCGACCGGGCGCAGTACAAACAGCGCCTCGATCAGTTCGATTTCGACATGATCCTGATGACCCTCAACCAGACCCTCAGCCCCGGCCTTGAGCAGTGGCAGTACTTCCACTCCAGCCAGGCGGCAATCAAGGGCAGCAAGAACTACGCCGGCATCGCCAACCCGGTGGTCGACCGCCTGCTCGAACAACTGCTGGCGGCACAGACCCGCGACGAACAACTGGCCGCCGGCCGGGCCCTGGACCGGGTCCTGCTGTGGCAGCATTACAGCATTCCCAACTGGTACCTCAACTATCATCGCCTGGCCTACCGCAACCGGTTCGCCTTTGTCACCACGCCGCCCTACAGCCTGGGCCTGAGCGCGTGGTGGCTGAAAGCTTCGGAGAAAGCCCAATGATGTCTTTGCGTACAGCACTGCTCGGCAGTCTGTTGCTCTGCACGGCGGCCAACGCCGCCCCGCAACATGCGCTGACCCTCTACAACGAGCCGCCCAAGTACCCCGCCAGCTTCAAGCACTTCGACTACGTCAACCCCGACGCGCCCAAAGGCGGCACCTTTCGCGAGTCGAGCATGGGCGGTTTCGACAGCCTCAACCCCTACATCAGCAAGGGCGTGCCGGCGGACAATATCAGCCTGATCTACGACACCCTGGCCATGCAGAGCCTGGACGAACCCATCACCGAATACGGCCTGGTGGCCGGCAAGATCGAAAAAGCCCCGGACAACAGCTGGGTGCGCTTCTACCTGCGCCCCGAAGCACGCTTCCACGATGGCCACCCGATCCACGCCGAAGACGTGGTGTTCACCTTCCAGATGCTGATGAAGGAAGGCTCGCCGCTCTACCGCACTTACTACGCCGACGTCGACGAAGTGGTCGCCGAAGACCCGCTGCGGGTGCTGTTCAAGTTCAAGCGCACCAACAACCGCGAATTGCCGCTGATCCTCGGGCAACTGCCGGTATTGCCCAAGCATTGGTGGGCTACCCGCGACTTCACCAAGGGCAACCTGGAAATCCCGCTGGGCAGCGGGCCGTACAAGGTCGCCGAGGTCAAGGCCGGGCGCATGATCCGCTACGAGCGGGTCAAGGACTACTGGGCCAAGGACCTGCCGATCACCCAAGGTTTCTACAACTTCGATCAGCGCATCACCGACTATTACCGTGACAACACGGTAGCCCTGGAAGCCTTGAAGGCCGGGCAGTTCGACTACTGGCTGGAGTTCAGCGCGAAGAACTGGGCCAACGCCTACAACATTCCGGCGGTGGCCGAGGGGCGCCTGGTCAAGGAAGAGATCCCCAACGGCAACCCCACCGGCATGCAGGGTTTCGTGTTCAACACACGCAAGCCGATGTTCCAGGACGTGCGCGTGCGCAAGGCCATCAGCCTGTTGCTGGATTTCGAATGGAGCAACAAGCAGCTGTTCAACGGCGCCTACACCCGCACCCGCAGCTACTTCGAGAACTCGGAGATGGCCGCCACCGGCCTGCCCGGCCCGGACGAACTGGCAATCCTCGAACCGCTGCGCGACAAGATCCCCGCCGAAGTCTTCACCCAGGCCTTCGAACCATCCAAGACCGACGGCAGCGGCATGATCCGCACCCAGCAGCGCGAGGCCTACCAGCTGTTGCAGGAAGCCGGCTGGCGCATCGTCGACGACAAGATGGTCGACGCCACCGGCAAACCGGTGAGCATTGAATTTTTGCTGGCGCAGACCGAGTTCGAACGCATCCTGCTGCCCTTCAAGCGCAACCTGGCAGACCTGGGCATCGACCTGGTGATTCGCCGGGTCGACGTCTCGCAATTCGTCAATCGCCTGCGCTCGCGGGATTTCGACATGCTGGTGGGCAGCTTCCCGCAGTCCACCTCGCCGGGTAATGAACAACGCGAGTTCTGGAAATCCTCCAGCGCCGACAAGCCCGGCAGCCGCAACTACATGGGCCTCAAGGACCCGGCCGTCGACCAACTGGTCGAAGAACTGATCGACGCCGACTCGCGCAAAAGCCTGATCGCCCATGCCAAGGCCCTGGATCGCGTGTTGCAATTTGGCTACTACGTGATCCCCAACTGGCACATCAAGACCTTCCGCGTGGCGTACTGGGACCATCTCGGTCATCCCAAAGTGCCACCGCGTTATGACGTCGGCACCGCCACCTGGTGGGCCAAACCCGACGTCAAACCTGCCACCACCCTAGACACGAGCGCCGACCCGGCGAGCGGAGGCGATTAAATGCTGGCCTATATCATTCGCCGCCTGTTGCTGATCATCCCCACGCTGTTCGGGATTCTGCTGATCAACTTCGTCATCATCCAGGCCGCCCCGGGTGGCCCGGTGGAGCAGATGATCGCCAAGCTCGAAGGCTTCGAAGGCGCCACCAGCCGCATTGCCGGCGGCGGCGCCGAAGTCGCAGTGGCCGGCTCCAGCTACCGTGGCGCCCAAGGCCTGGACCCGGCACTGATCAAGGAAATCGAAACCATGTACGGTTTCGACAAGTCGGCACCGGAACGCTTGTGGATCATGGTCAAGAACTACGCCCGGCTGGATTTCGGCGACAGCTTCTTTCGCGACGCCAAGGTCATCGACCTGATCAAGGAAAAGATGCCGGTGTCGATCTCCCTCGGGCTGTGGAGCACGCTGATCATGTACCTGGTCTCGATCCCGCTGGGGATCGCCAAGGCCACGCGACACGGCAGCCACTTCGACGTATGGACCAGCTCGGCGATCATCGTCGGCTACGCGATCCCGGCGTTCCTGTTCGCGATCCTGCTGATCGTGGTGTTTGCCGGCGGCAGTTACTTCGACTGGTTCCCCTTGCGCGGGCTGACCTCCAACAATTTCGATGAGCTGAGTTGGGGCGGCAAGATCCTCGACTACTTCTGGCACCTGGCCTTGCCCATCACCGCGCTGGTGATCGGCAACTTCGCGACCATGACGCTGCTGACCAAAAACAGCTTTCTCGACGAGATCAACAAACAGTACGTGGTCACCGCCAAGGCCAAGGGCCTGACCAACCACCGCGTGCTCTACGGCCATGTGTTCCGCAACGCCATGCTGCTGGTGATCGCCGGTTTCCCCTCGGCGTTCATCGGGATCTTCTTCACCGGCTCGCTGCTGGTGGAAGTGATCTTCTCCCTCGACGGCCTCGGCCTGATGAGCTTTGAAGCCGCGATCAATCGCGATTACCCGGTGGTGTTCGGCACGCTGTTTATCTTCACCCTGCTCGGGCTGGTGGTGAAACTGATCGGTGACCTCACCTACACCCTGGTCGATCCGCGTATCGACTTCGCCAGCCGGGAGCATTGAGATGAATCTGTCCCCCCTCAATCGCCGCCGGTTCGAGCGGTTCAAGGCAAACAAACGTGGCTGGTGGTCGCTGTGGCTGTTCCTGATCCTGTTCGGCCTGAGCCTGGGCGCCGAGCTGATCGCCAACGACAAACCGCTGGTGGTGCATTACGACGGCGACTGGTATTTCCCGGCGCTCAAACGCTACCCGGAAACCACCTTCGGCGGCGAGTTCCCCCTGGAGGCCAACTACAAGAGCCCGTATATCCAGGAGCTGCTCAAGGCCAAGGGCGCGTGGACGCTGTGGGCGCCGATCCCGTTCAGCTATCAGAGCATCAACTACGACCTGAAGGTACCGGCCCCCGCGCCGCCGTCTTCGGTCAACCTGCTGGGCACCGATGACCAGGGCCGCGACGTCTTGGCGCGGGTGATCTATGGCTTTCGCGTGTCGGTGCTGTTTGCCCTGACCCTGACCGTGCTCAGCTCGATCATCGGCGTGATCGCCGGGGCCCTGCAGGGCTTCTATGGCGGCTGGGTCGACCTGGCCGGGCAACGCTTCCTGGAGATCTGGTCGGGCTTGCCGGTGCTGTACCTGCTGATCATCCTCGCCAGTTTCGTGCAGCCCAACTTCTGGTGGCTGCTGGGGATCATGCTGCTGTTCTCGTGGATGAGCCTGGTGGACGTGGTCCGCGCCGAGTTCCTGCGCGGGCGCAACCTGGAATACGTGCGCGCGGCCAGGGCGCTGGGCATGCAGAACGGCGCGATCATGTTCCGCCATATCCTGCCCAATGCCATGGTCTCGACCATGACCTTCATGCCGTTCATCCTCACCGGCGCCATCGGCACCCTGACCGCCCTGGACTTCCTCGGCTTCGGCCTGCCGGCGGGTTCGCCGTCGCTGGGGGAACTGGTGGCCCAGGGCAAATCCAACCTGCAAGCGCCGTGGCTGGGCATGAGTGCCTTTGCCGTGCTGGCGATCATGTTGAGTTTGCTGGTGTTTATCGGCGAGTCCGCTCGCGATGCCTTCGACCCGAGGAAATGAGATGAATCAGGACAATCTGATCGAAGTCCGCGACCTCTGCGTCGAGTTCGTCACCGGCGAGCATCACCACCGCGTGGTGAACCACGTCAGCTTCGACATCAAGCGCGGCGAAACCCTGGCGCTGGTCGGCGAAAGCGGCTCCGGCAAATCGGTGACCGCCCACTCGATCCTGCGCCTGCTGCCCTACCCCTTGGCGCGGCACCCCGCCGGCACCATCGAATACGTCGGCCAGGACCTGCTGACCCTCAACGAAAAAACCATCCGGCATATTCGCGGCAACCGCATTGCGATGATCTTCCAGGAGCCGATGACCTCGTTGAACCCGCTGCACTGCATCGAGAAGCAGATCAACGAAGTGCTCGGCCTGCACAAAGGGCTGACCGGCAAAGTCGCGACCCGGCGCACCCTCGAGTTGCTCGAACTGGTGGGCATTCCCGAGCCGCATAAACGCCTCAAGGCGCTGCCCCACGAACTGTCCGGCGGCCAGCGCCAACGGGTGATGATCGCCATGGCCCTGGCCAACGAGCCGGAGCTGTTGATTGCCGACGAACCGACCACCGCCCTCGACGTGACGGTGCAGTTGAAGATCCTCGAGCTGCTCAAGGAACTGCAGGCGCGCCTGGGCATGGCGTTGCTGCTGATCAGCCACGACTTGAACCTGGTGCGGCGCATTGCCCACCGTGTGTGCGTGATGCAACAGGGTTGCATCGTCGAGCAAGCCGATTGCGAAACCTTGTTCCAGTCGCCGCAGCACCCTTACACCCAGGAACTGCTCGCCGCCGAACCCAGCGGCGGGCCGGCCGCCACCGCCGTCGGGCCACCGTTGCTGGAAGTGGACGACTTGAAAGTCTGGTTTGCGATCAAGAAAGGCTTTTTGCGCAACACCGTCGATTACGTCAAGGCGGTGGACGGCATCAACTTCAGCCTGCCCCAGGGGCAAACCCTGGGCATCGTCGGCGAAAGCGGCTCGGGCAAGTCCACCCTCGGCCTGGCGATCCTGCGCCTGATCGCGAGCAAAGGCGGGATTCGCTTCGAAGGCCAGCAACTCGACCGCCTGACCCAGCAACAGGTGCGCCCGTTGCGCCGGGAAATGCAGGTGGTGTTCCAGGACCCGTTCGGCAGCCTCAGCCCGCGCATGTGCGTCAGCGAGATCGTCGGCGAAGGCCTGCGCATTCACAAGATGGGCAGCCCGGCGGAGCAGGAAGCGGCGATTATCGCAGCGCTCAAGGAAGTCGGCCTCGACCCGCAGTCGCGGCATCGCTACCCCCACGAGTTCTCCGGCGGCCAGCGCCAACGCATCGCCATTGCCCGCGCCCTCGTGCTCAAGCCGCGCCTGATCCTGCTCGACGAACCGACCTCGGCGCTCGACCGCACGGTGCAGCGCCAAGTGGTGGAATTACTGCGCGGTTTGCAGGCCAAGTACAACCTGACCTATCTGTTCATCAGCCATGACCTGGCGGTGGTCAAAGCGTTGAGTCACCAGTTGATGGTGGTCAAGCATGGGCAGGTGGTGGAACAGGGCGACGCGCCGGCGATTTTCGCCAACCCACAGCATGCCTATACCCGGCAGTTGCTGGAGGCGGCGTTTCTGGTGCCGACGCCTTAGCCCAGGGCCGTGACCTATCCGTTCAGCGCGAAAGGATAGGTCGTTCGCCTCAGGCCGCCAGCCCGCGCCCGGCCCGCTCCAGGTTGCGCCACAGCCAGCCCGGCAATACGTCCGGGTCCAGGCTGTCGATCAGGTTCTTCAAGCCCAGCCCCAACTCCGTGTCGCCTTCAATCACCAAGCGACGCCGGAAGAACAAGGTGTCCGGATCTTCCTGGCGACTGGCCAGCAACAAGAACTCGCGCCAGTTACCACTGATGGTTACCTGGGCCTCGGCTTTTTCAGCGATGCGCAAGCCATCCCGCGCCAGCGTCAGGTACCAGCACAGCCCAAGGTCGGGGATGCGCAGGCACATCCAGCGCCCGCGCAGCAGGTCGAAGCCACCGTCGCGCAACGGCTCGGCCAGGCAGCGGTTGAGGCCTTGCTGCAAGGCCAGGCGCTGCACCCGGAACGGCACGTGGCGCACCAGCGGCAACAAGCGATCGGCGCCCTTGAGCAGCCATTGTTTGCGACTCAACACAGGCCCACCTCCTCGACCCGCAGCATGCCGGCCTGGCCATGCCAGTAACCGTTGCAACCGTCGACGCACAACGGCGGCATCGCGCCCTGGCGCACCTGGTCAAACGCCTGGACCACGCCGACCATCCCTTCGGCGCGTGGGCTCAGGCGCAACAGGTCAGCGCCACACGCGACCAGGCCGGGGTAATCGGCGAGCAGGTTGGTGACATCGGCCGACATCGTCTGAATCCCGTTCAAGGTGAACAACGGTTGCCCTTCCTGGCTGGTCAGGGCCATGCCGTCGGGGTAGTTGATGCAACAGAACTGGCAATCGTCCTTGGGCCGGTTTTCCGCGCGGGCGGTGAAGCAACGGGCCGAGTACGCCAGGGGCAAATGCCCATAGGCGAAGATCTCCACTTCGGGCAGCGGCCGGCCGAGTTCGCGCACCTGTTCCAGCACATCGGCGATCAGGCTTTGCGAGCACTCCACCGGCGGCACCCAGCGCTGCATGCCCGCATCGAGCAATTGCGCCAGGGCGTGGCCGTTGTACAGGTTGAGCGCCGGGCCGCCGACAAAAGGCAACTTGCGCTCGATCAGCAACTGCACCGCGCCCATGTCGTTGGCCTCGACCAGCACCTCGCCGTTGTCGCACAGGCGGCGCAGGCTCGACAGTTCAGAGGCGGCTTCGATCAAGGTCAGGCTCGACAGCACGATCTGCGCCGAGCTGCACGACTGCAACTCGCGGCCCAGGCCCAACCATTGATCCAGGGAAAACGCGCGGCGTTTGGAGCACACGGTTTCCCCCAGGTAAATCACGTCCAGGGGCAAGCCGGCCATGTCTGAATAGAAGCGCCCCAAGTGTTCCTTATCCCAATAAAACAGCACCGGTCCCAGGCTGAGCTTCATCTGTGTTTCCTCATTGCCATGCGCGATGGTAAGCACCCAGGGTGGTCTGGCTGCCTTCGGAAAGTCCGGCCAGCACCTGGCGCCACTGGTCCTTGACCACAAAATTGGCCGGGGCGCTGCGGTGGGCGTCGAGGGCGGCGCGCCAGACTCGGGTGACTTGTTCCACATAGGCCGGGCTGCGTTGCCGGCCTTCGATCTTCACCGCCTCCACGCCGATGGCGCTGAGTTCGGGCAACAGGTCCAGGGTGTCGAGGCTGGTCGGTTCTTCGAGGGCATGGAAGCGCTTGCCGCCGACCAGGAAGCGGCCTTTGCACAAGGTCGGGTAGCCGGCCGGTTCCTCCGGGGTGTAGCGGTCGATCAGCACTTCACTGAGGCGCGCGCTGAGGCCATCGGCGTCGTCGCTCCAGCGCACCGCCTTGGCCGGCGAGCACACGCCGCACAGGTTGGGCGACTCACCGGTGATATACGACGACAAGTGGCAACGCCCTTCGGCCATGATGCACAGGCTGCCGAAGCCGAACACTTCGATCGGCACCACGCTGCTCGCCGCCACCTGTTTGACCTGGGCCAGCGACAGCACCCGCGGCAGCACCGCGCGGCGGATGCCATAACGTTCGACGTAGAACTTCAGCGCCGCCGCATGGGTGGCCGAGCCCTGCACCGACAAGTGCAACGCCATCTGCGGATGGTGCGCGGCAGCATAGCCGAGCACACCCGGGTCGCCGGCGATCAGCGCATCCACGCCATGATCGGCCGCACGGTCGACGGCGCGTTGCCAGCGTGACCAGATCTTCGGTTGCGGGTAGGTATTGACCGCCACATACAGCTTGCGCTGGTGCTGGCGGATATGGGCGACGGCGGCGTCGAACTGCTTGTCGTCCATGTTCAGCCCGGCGAAATGCCGGGCATTGGTGTCATCGCGAAAACCGACATACACCGCATCGGCGCCTTGGCGCACCGCGGCTTTCAGCGCAGGCAGGTTGCCTGCCGGGCAGACCAGTTGCATGGAGACTCCTCATTGAAACTCGGCGAAAGACAAGAAAGGCACCGGTGCATCCTTGAGCAGCAGTTGCTCGCGCTCGACAATCACCAGGCCATCGGCCCAGCAGGCGGCGGTGAGCATCGCCGAGCTTTGCTGGGGGTGCAGGACGGCGCGCAATTGCCCATCCGCACCGGGGCTCAAGCGCGCGCGCAGGTACTGGCGGCGCTTGTTGGGGGTAGGCCATTCAAAACCGGCCGGCACCTGGACCGGCACCGGCAACACGCGCTCGACGCCCTGGGCGCGCAACAGGAACGGGCGCACCACCACCAACGCGGTGATCAGCGCGGCAGACGGGTTGCCGGGCAGGCCGATCCACGGTTTGCCCGCCACTTCGCCAAACGCCAGAGGCTTGCCGGGCTGGATCGCCAGGCGCCAGAAATCCACGCGACCGAGTTCCTGGATGGCTTGTTTGAGATGATCCTCCTCGCCCACCGACACGCCGCCGGTGGTCAGCAGCAGGTCGCATTCGGACGACGCGAGGATCAACGCGTCGCGGCTGGCGGCCAACGCGTCGGCCATCACCCCGTAGTCGAGCACCTCCACGCCCCAACCGCGCAATAACGCGGTCACCAGGTGGCGGTTGCTGTTGTAGATCTGCCCCGGCGCCAGCGACTCGCCCGGCTCGCGCAGTTCATCGCCGCTGCTCAGCAGGCACACGCGCAGGGGGCGATAAACCTTGACCCACGGAATGCCGGCCGACGCCAGCAGGCCGACTTCCTGGGCGCGCAGGCGCTGGCCGACACGCAACAGGCGTTGCCCGCGCTGCATTTCTTCACCGCGCTTGCGCACGTGTTCGCCCAGGCGCAGCGGCGGGCACCAGATACGCTGGCCGTAGACGCGGCAACGCTCCTGGGGCACCACGCTGTCGGCGCCGGGCGGCAGCGGCGCACCGGTGAAAATCCGTACTGTCTGCCCGGCCTGTAAAAGCTCATCGCTGCTGTGCCCGGCAGCAATCCGCCCGGCCAGCACCAAGTAGCCGCCCTGCTCCGGCACATCGGCGGCGCGCAGGGCGTAGCCGTCCATGGCGCTGTTGTCCCAGCACGGCAGGTCGAGAGGTGAAAACAGTTCTTCGGCGATCACCCGACCTGCGGCCTGGCCGAGGGGGATGACTTCGGTGGGCGGCGCAGGTGGCGCCTGCGCCAGCAGTTGCTCGATCGCCTCGTCCACCGGCATCAATTGCCCGCTGTCGCACACGCGGGTGTTCATGACCGCGCCTCGCAGGCGCTGAGCGCTTGTTCGAACTGAGGCTTGAGGTGCGCAACGAAGTTGCACGGGCCGGTGCGGCTGTCCAATTGACTGAGCAGAATCTGGTCCCAGGCGGTACGGCACGCGCCGGGCGAACCGGGCATGCAGCACACCAGCACGCCATTGCTCATGCCCGCCAGGGCGCGGGACTGCAAGGTGGACATGCCGATTTCCGCCAGGGACACCTGGCGGAACAGCTCGCCGAACCCGTCCACTTGTTTATCCAGCAGCGGCAACACCGCTTGCGGCGTGTTGTCGCGAGCGGTGAAGCCGGTGCCGCCGGTCATCAGGATCACTTGCACCTGAGGGTCGGCGATCCACTGCGAAACACGGGCGCGGATCTGGTAGATATCGTCCATCACCAGGCCACGGTCGATCAGCACATGGCCGGCACCTTCAAGGCGCTCTACCAGGGTCTGCCCGGAGGTATCGGTGTCAAAGGTGCGGGTGTCGCTGATGGTCAGTACGGCAATGTTCAGGGAGACAAAACTGCGTTGGGTCAAATGGGCCATGATCAAGGCTCCAGGCAGGTAAAAAGATGCGCTCAGCCTGCGCCGCAACGGGCGCAGGGCCTATTCCTCGAAGGAGGTACCTCGTCAGGGCGCCAGCCGTGTGCGCTGCCAGGCGCCGTCTCGCAGGCGGTAGTCGAGGCGGTCATGCAGGCGGTCGGGGCGGCCTTGCCAGAACTCGATGCGGCGCGGTTGCAGGCAGTACCCGCCCCAGTGCTCGGGCCGTGGCGGTTGCTGGCCGGCGAACCGCTCGGTGACCTCACGCAGCAAACCTTCCAGCTCGCTGCGGTGGGTCAGCGGCTGACTCTGCGGCGAGGCCCAGGCACCGAGTTGGCTGGCGGCCGGGCGGTCGAGGAAATAGGCGTCCGACAGCGCCGGATCAAGGCGCTCGACCGCGCCTTCAATACGCACCTGGCGCTCCAGGCCGGGCCAGAAAAACGTCATCGCGGCATGGGGGTTGCTCGCCAGTTCCTCGCCCTTGGCGCTCAGGTAATTGCCAAAAAACACAAAACCTTCGGCGCTGAAGCCCTTGAGCAGCAGGATGCGACAATGGGCGTACCCTTCGCGGTCGACCGTGGCCAGGGCCATGCTGTTGGCCTCGGCGGGAGGCGCTTCGGTCTTGCGCGCCTGGCTCAGCCACTGGCCGAACAACACCAGCGGATCGTCTTGCTCGCCGTCGTCCCGCAGGCCGTAGAGGGTGTAGTTGCGGCGCAGTTGCGCGAGGGACAGGGGCATGGGACGAACCTCCAGAGAATTCGCCACAGTGTGGGAACTGCGCAGGTTTTAGCCCTTGACCGCGATCAACAATCCGCCGCGTCATGGCGCCGCAGGCGGCTCACCACAATGACTTCGCCAGCACCACGATCACCACCATGTGCGCGAGAATGCTGCGTCGTATCCACAGCGCACGCTTGGGGCTCAGGCGCTCGCGGGTCAGCCAGTAGGCCAGCAGCAGGTAGTGCCCGATGATGCTCAGGGCGAGGAAGATTTTCAGGCTCAGGAACAGTCCGAAATGGCTGTTCCATGGCAGGCCGCGGTAATGCCAGGCCAGGCCGATACCCGCGCCATACAGCAGCAGCACCACGCCATGCAGCACCCGCCGCGAACGCCGGGCGATCGCGTGTTCCGCGGTGAAACGCGCCGACCAGGCCAGTTCCTCGCGGGCGCTGTGCCAGATCACCACTTCAAAGAACAGCGTGCCGATAAAGGCGATCGCCGCCAGCAGATGCACGATCAACAACCACGAATACAGCATGCAATGCTCCTAACCGGGGTGCCCGTCGACCCGCGCCCGCCACAACATCGGGCCATACCGCCACAGGTACAAGCCCAGGCCGACCGACCAGCACAGCCCCGCCAGCCACAAGGCCGCCACGGGCCAGATCAACACCAGTGCCACCCGGCACACAGCCGCCAGGTTCAACAGGGCGAACGCCAGGGTCATCCCGCCCGGCGGCTGCAACGGCCGACCGGTATGGCCCAGGCTGACGCGCGCCACCATCGCCAGGATCAGCCCGGCCATGGCGCCGATCGTCAGCGCATGCACGGCCAGGCTCGGGTTGAGCGGCGCACCGAAATGCCACAGCGCCATGCCCAGGCAGGCCACGGCCAACCATGCGTAGGCCAGGTGCAGCGACCACAGCAGCGGCACGCGCCACAGGCCACGGTCATGCCAGCGCGCCAGGCGCAGCAAGTGGCCCAGGCCGAGCACAGCGAACAGTACGCCGCTCCACCGGCTGGGGAACACCGCCAGCCCGCTGGCGTAAAGCAACGCCACCAGGATCGAACCGCCCAGCAACACACGGTCCAGCCACGGCCACGGCTTGACCGCATCGACCCGGCCCAGGCCACGTTGGGTGAAGAATGGAATCACCCGACCGCCGATCAGCCCCATCATCGCCGCCACCAGCCACAACCCCGTGAGCACCGCCTGGCGCTCCACGCCTTCGTCATGGGTCAGCAACCCATACAACGCCAACGCGTCTGCCACGGCGAGCAAGCCCAGCACCAGTACAATCGGGTAGTTACGGGTTTGCCTGACCTTCCACAGCGTCCAGCCCATCACCCCGGCCACGGCCAGCGGAAAACTCAGTTCCAGCACCGCCAGCAGCGGCCACGGCAGGTTCAGCAACCAACCCAGGCGCGCCGCCAGCCATAACCCGGCGAGCAACGCCAGGGGCGCGCCGCTGAGGCCGGGGCGGCCGGTCCAGGTCTGCACCGCGGTCAGCAAAAAGCCGGCGATGATCGCCACGCCAAAGCCGAACAGCAGCTCATGCCGGTGCCAGGCCAGCCAGCCACCGGCCGGTTGCCAAGTACCGGTGGCGCCGCCCAGGGCGAACAGCCACAGAGGAATGACCAGCACCGCCAACAGGCAGGCACCGAGGAAAAACGGGCGGAATGCCAGGCGAAACAATGGGGGAATGGCCATGGCCTTGCGTCGATCGAGCACTTGCATAGCACGGCTCCTAAACAGATGAATGCGACAATCTTGCGCTGCAGCCTGCGCTTTGCCCTTGTCGTAGATCAAGCACGCCCGCCACGGACAGGGGAACTTTGCCAGGAAATAACCGCCCGAATCCGGTACGCTCAGCGTTTTTACTCAAGGAGTTAATTCCCATGGCCAAAGCCACCGCCCGTCACATCCTCGTTGCCACCGAAGACAAGTGCAACGAACTCAAGGCCCAGATCGAAGGCGGCGCCGATTTCGCAGAAGTCGCCAAAGCCAATTCCAGCTGCCCATCCAGCCGTCAAGGCGGCGACCTGGGCTCGTTCGGTCCAGGCCAGATGGTTAAAGAATTCGACACCGTCGTGTTCAGCGCCCCGGTCAACACCGTGCAAGGCCCGGTGAAAACCCAGTTCGGTTATCACCTGCTGGAAGTCACCAGCCGTCAGGACTGATTCAGTCCACGCTGATGCTTGAAACAACGGCCCGCCTTTTGGTGGGCCGTTGTGCATGGGATGACTGGCGATGCTCAGGCCGTTAGCGTACAAATCCCTATTCTCCTTCACCCGGCGCTCAAGGCAGATAATGCGACTGGCTTTTTCGACTCTATTCAGCTCCACCCTGGCCCTGCTGCTGGCCAGCACCGCTGTGATCGCGGCCCCGCAAACCTACCTGACCGTGTATGGCGAACCGGCCAAATATGGCGTCGGCTTCAGCCATTTCGACTACGCCAACCCCAACGCGCCCAAGGGCGGCAGCCTGCGGCGTTCGGCCATCGAGATCGGGCGCTTCGACCATGTGCTGCCCTATATCGACAAAGGCATCGGCGTGTCCCAGATCGACGGCTGGCTCTACTCGCCCCTGGCCCTGCGCTCCCTGGACGAGCCGTACACGGTCTACGGCCTGGTCGCCGAGAAGATGGAACGCGCGGACGACGGCCTGTCGCTGCGCTTCTACCTCAACCCCAAGGCCCGTTTTGCCGATGGCACACCGATCACCGCCGAAGACGTGCGCTACAGCTTCGATTTGCTGATGACCCAGGGCAGCCTGCGCTTTCGCACGCTGTTCGCCGACGTCAAACACGTCGAAGTCGAAGGCGAACGCCAGGTGCGCTTCGATTTTTCCAGCGATGAAAACCGCACCCTGGCGCTGGATATCGCCACCCTGCCGGTGTTCCCCGAGCACTGGTGGAAAACCCGCGACTTCGCCAACGGCGGCGGCTACGAAGCGCCGCTGGGCAGCGGCCCGTACAAAATCAGCAAGATCGACGCGGGCAGCACCATCACCTTTACCCGCAACCCTGATTGGTGGGGCAAGGACTTGCCGGTCAGCCGCGGTCTGTACAACTTCAATCACCTGAGCCTGGAATATTTCGGCGACACCGAAGTGGCGCGCCAGGTGCTGCGTGGCGGCGCGTATGACTTCAACCGCGAGTTCTCCGCCACCGGTTATTCCATCGGCTACAACGGCCCGGCGCTGGACGACGGGCGCCTGCAACGCGCGCACCTGGCCAAAGAGATGCCGCAACCGGCCCAAGGCTATGTGTTCAACGTGCAGAAACCGATGTTCCAGGACCGCCGCGTGCGCCAGGCCCTGGCGATGCTGTGGGATTTCGAATGGGCCAACCGGCAGATGATGCGCAACCTGTACATCCGCCAGCAGAGCTACTTCTCCAATAGCCCGCTGGCCGCGAGCGAATTGCCGACCCCGGAAGAGCTGGCGATCCTCGAACCCCTGCGCGGCCAGGTGCCCGACGAGGTGTTCAGCCAGGTCTTCAAAGCCCCGGTCACCGACGGCAGCGGCATGATCCGCGACAAGCAGCTGCAAGCCTTGGCCCTGCTGGAAGAAGCCGGCTGGAACCCCAACGGCGACAAGCTGGTCAACGCCGAGGGCGAGCCGCTGGAATTCACCTTCCTCTATGCCCAACCCGGCCTCGAGCGTCTGTTGCTGCCGTACAAGCGCAACCTGGCGCAGATCGGCATCACCCTGATTATCCGCCGCATCGACTCCTCGCAGTACGTCAACCGGCTGATGACGCGGGACTACGACATGATCGTCACCGGCTTCCCGGTCACCACCTCGCCGGGGATGGAGTTGTACAACTACTTCGGCTCCAGCGCCGCGTTCGACCCGGGCGCCAACAACTACATGGTGCTCAAGGACCCGGCCGTCGACAGCCTGATCAAGGGCCTGGTGAAAGCCAACACCCAGGCGCAGATGCTCACCTACGCCCACGCCCTGGACCGGGTGCTGCAATGGAACTACCTGTGGATCCCCAATTACTACCCGCCCGGCACGTCCGCCGCGTGGTGGAACCGCTTCGGCCGCCCGGCGATCGAGGCGAAGAATGACGAAGCCCTGGAAACCTGGTGGGAAATCAGCCCCACGCCACTGACGAACGCACAAATGAGTGCGGAGCTTAAAAAACGCGGAGGGATGCGCTGATGTTTGCCTATATCGTGCGGCGCCTGCTGTTGATCATCCCGACGCTGGTGATCATCCTGCTGGTCAATTTCGTGATCGTGCAGGCCGCGCCCGGCGGGCCGGTGGAACAGGCGATCGCCCACCTGCAAGGGATCGGCGGCGGCGGCATCGGCGGTTCCGCCGGCGAAGGCCTCGGCAGCGGCTCGCGGGCCAGCCGTGGCCTGGACCCGAAACTGATCAAAGACATCGAAAAACAATACGGCTTCGACAAGCCGGCGCCGGAGCGCCTGTGGCTGATGCTCAAGAGCTACGCCCGGCTGGACTTCGGCAACAGCTTCTTTCGCGGCGCGACCGTCACCGACCTGATCCTGGAAAAGATGCCGGTGACCATCTCCCTCGGCCTGTGGGCCACGCTGATCACCTACCTGGTGTCGATTCCCCTGGGGATCCGCAAGGCGGTGCGCCATGGCAGCAACTTCGATGTGTGGAGCAGCACCGCCATCGTGATCGGCTATGCGATGCCGGCGTTCCTGTTTGCGATGTTCCTGATCGTGGTGTTCGCTGGCGGAACCTCGCTGAACTGGTTCCCGGTGCGCGGCCTGGTCTCGGAAAACTTCGACGAACTGAGCACGGTGGGCAAGGTCGCCGACTATTTCTGGCACCTGGTCTTGCCGGTCACGGCGCTGGTGATCGGCGGGTTCGCCACCCTGACCATCCTGACGAAAAACTCGTTCCTCAATGAGATCACGCGCCAATACGTGGTCACCGCCCGCGCCAAAGGCTTGAGCGAACGGCAGGTGCTGTACGGGCATGTGTTCCGCAATGCGATGCTGCTGGTGATCTCGGGGATTCCCCAGGCGTTTATCAGCGTGTTCTTTGCCGGCTCGCTGCTGATCGAGGTGATCTTTTCCCTCGACGGTCTCGGGCGCATGAGCTACGAAGCCGCGGTGTCCCGCGACTACCCGGTGGTGTTCGGTTCGCTGTTTATCTTCACCCTGTTCGGCCTCTTGATAAAACTGATCGGCGACCTCTGCTACACCCTGGTGGACCCGCGTATCGACTTCGCCGCGAGGAACGCCTGATGTTCAATCTATCTCCCGTGGCCCGTCGGCGTTTCGAGCGGTTCAAGAAGAACCGCCGCGGCTGGTGGTCACTGTGGCTGTTTATCGGCCTCTTCATCCTGACCCTGGGTGGCGAGTTGATCGCCAATGACAAGCCCTTGGTGTTGAGCTTCAAGAACGAGCTGTATTTTCCGGTGTTCAAGCGCTACACCGAGCAGCAGTTTGGCGGGCAATTACCGTTCCAGGCCGACTATCGCAGCGACTACGTACAGAAGCTGATCAAGCAGGACGGCGGCTGGATGCTGTTCCCGCCAGTGCCGTTCAACGACGACACGCCCAACTACGAACTGACCCGCCCTGCCCCCAGCCCGCCCTCGGCGGTGAACTGGCTGGGCACCGACGACCAGTCGCGCGACGTGGTGGCGCGGGTGATCTTCGGCGCGCGGGTGTCGATCCTGTTTGCCCTGGCGCTCACCGCGATCAGTGCGAGCATCGGCATCGCCGCGGGCGCGTTGCAGGGTTACTACGGCGGCTGGGTCGACCTGATCGGTCAGCGGGTGCTGGAAGTGTGGTCCGGGTTGCCGGTGCTGTACCTGCTGATCATCCTGTCCGGCTTTGTCGAACCGAACTTCTGGTGGCTGCTGGGGATCATGGCGCTGTTTTCCTGGCTGGCCCTGGTGGACGTGGTGCGCGCCGAGTTCCTGCGCGGGCGCAACCTGGAGTACGTCAAGGCGGCGCGGGCCCTGGGTTTGAGCGACGCCAAGATCATGCGCCGACACATCCTGCCCAATGCCATGACGGCCACCCTGAGCTACCTGCCGTTTATTTTGACCGGGGCGATTTCCACCTTGAGCGCCCTGGATTTCCTCGGCTTCGGCATGCCGGCGGGCAGCGCGTCGCTGGGTGAGTTGATCGCCCAGGGCAAGCAGAACCTGCAAGCGCCATGGCTGGGCCTGACGGCGTTTTTCACCTTGGCGCTGATTCTGTCGCTGCTGGTATTTATCGGCGAGGCGTTGCGCGATGCCTTCGACCCCCGTGCATGAGTGAGTCTGTATGAGCGACAACCTGATCGAGATCCGCAACCTCTGCGTCGCCTTCAGCGGCCAGACCGTGGTGCGCAACCTGAGCCTGGATGTGCGCCCCGGCGAGTGCCTGGCGCTGGTCGGCGAGTCGGGCTCGGGCAAGTCGGTGACGGCCCTTTCGATTCTGCAACTGCTGCCCGAAGCCGGCACGCAAACCAGCGGCTCCGTGCGCTATCGCGGCCAAGAGTTGATCGGCGCATCGGCGGCCACCCTGCAAAAGCTGCGTGGCGACCGCATCGCCATGATCTTCCAGGAGCCGATGACCTCCCTCAACCCGCTGCACAGCATCGAAAAGCAGATCGGCGAAACCCTGCTGTTGCACAAAGGTATGGGCGGCAAAGCAGCACAGGCGCGCATCATTGAACTGCTCGAACTGGTCGGCCTCCAGAACCCCCAGGAACGGCTCAAGGCCTATCCGCACCAACTCTCCGGCGGCCAGCGCCAACGCGTGATGATCGCCATGGCCCTGGCCTGCGAGCCGGAACTGCTGATCGCCGACGAGCCCACCACCGCGTTGGATGTGACCGTGCAGCGCAAGATCCTGCTGCTGCTCAAGTCCTTGCAGCAACGCCTGGGCATGTCGCTGCTGCTGATCAGCCACGACCTCAACCTGGTACGCAGCATGGCGCAGCGCGTGTGTGTGATGCATACCGGCGAGATCGTCGAACAGGCCGACTGCGAAACCTTGTTCAACGCGCCACAACACCCCTACAGCCGCTTGCTGCTCGACGCTGAACCGGCGGGCGAGGTGCTGTGCGGCGAAACGCGCGAAACGGTGTTGCAGGTCGACGACCTGAGCGTGCAATTCCCCCTCGGCGGCGGCCTGTTTCAGCGCAAGACCTACCTGCGCGCGGTGGACGGCATCAGCCTCAGCGTGCAGCGCGGCAAGACGCTGGGCATCGTCGGCGAGTCGGGCTCGGGCAAATCCACCCTGGGCCAGGCGATCCTGCGCCTGCTGGACTCCACCGGCAGCATCCGCTTCCAGGGCGTCGCCCTCGACGCGCTCAACCACAAACAGATGCGCCCGTGGCGCAAGCAGATGCAGGTGGTGTTCCAGGACCCTTACGGCAGCCTCAGCCCGCGCATGTCGGTGCAGCAGATCATCAGCGAAGGCCTGGAAGTCCACGCACCGTGCAGCCTCGCCGAGTGTGACGCGCAGGTGATCCAGGTGCTCAAGGACGTCGGCCTCGACCCGGCCAGCCGGTATCGTTACCCCCACGAGTTTTCCGGTGGCCAGCGCCAGCGCATCGCCATCGCCCGCGCACTGGTGCTCAAGCCGGCGCTGATGCTGCTCGACGAACCCACCTCGGCCCTCGACCGCACGGTGCAGAAGCAAGTGGTGGCGTTGCTGCGTGAGCTGCAGGACAAATACGGCCTGACCTACCTGTTCATCAGCCATGACCTGGCCGTGGTGCGCGCCATGGCCCACGACATGATCGTGATCAAGGACGGCAAGGTGGTGGAGCGCGGCGCCAGCCATGATGTGTTTGAATCGCCGCAACACCCGTACACCCAGGAACTGCTGGCCGCCGCACACATCCCCTTGTAGGAGCGAGCTTGCTCGCGAAAAGCGCAAGGACACCGCGTTCAACCAGCAGGCCGCGTCATCGTTAACGTTTTTCGCGAGCAAGCTCGCTCCTACAGGATTCTGCACGCATGAGTACCAGCCTCAAGGACTACCAACAGGTTCGCGGCCTGGCCATCCAGTCGCTGTTCGAGATCATCGAGCAGTCCAGCGAAGGCACGGTGATTGTCGACCGCGACGCGAACATCGTGTGGATGAACGAGCGCTACGCCAAGCGCTTCGGCCTCAAGAGCGCCGACGACGCCATCGGCCAACCTTGCGAACAGGTCATCGCCAACAGCCTGTTGCGCCAGGTGGTGCGCAACGACCAGCCGATCCTGCTGGATATCCAGGACACGCCCAAAGGCCCGTTGGTGGTGATGCGCCTGCCGATCCACAACGACGCCGGCGCGGTGATCGGCGCCATCGGCTTTGCGCTGTTCGATGAGCTGCGCAACCTGTCGCCGCTGATCGAGCGTTACCTGAGCATGCAGCAAGAACTGGCGTCCACCCGCTCGCTGCTGCGTTCACGCCAGAGCAAGTACACCTTTGCGCACTTTATCGGCACCAGCGCCACCAGCCTCGAAGTCAAACGCCGCGCACGGCGCAGTGCGAGTGCCGAGTCGCCGGTGTTGCTGCTCGGCGAAACCGGCACCGGCAAGGAGTTGCTGGCCCAGGCGATCCACGGCGCCTCGACGCGGGCGCACAAGGCATTTGTCAGCATCAACAGCGCGGCCATTCCCCATGACCTGCTCGAAGCCGAGTTCTTCGGCACCGCGCCCGGCGCGTTTACCGGCGCCGACCGCAAAGGCCGCCCCGGCAAGTTGCAGATCGCCCAGGGCGGCACGCTGTTTCTCGATGAAATCGGCGACATGCCCCTGCCGCTGCAAAGCAAGCTGTTACGGGTGTTGCAGGAGAAGGAATACGAACCGGTCGGCTCCAACGAGATGCGGCACAGCGACGTGCGGGTGATCGCCGCCACGTCCATGGACCTGGAAGCGGCGATCAAACGCGGCGAGTTTCGCGCCGACCTGTATTACCGGCTGAATGTGCTGCCGATCCAGGTGCCGCCGTTGCGCGAACGCCTGGAAGATATTCCGGCGCTGAGCGAAGCGATCCTCGAAGACCTGCGCAGCCACCACGAACTGGACCGCGAGGCCCTGGCGTTGTTGGCGCGGCATGCATGGCCGGGGAATATCCGCGAACTGCGCAACGTGCTGGAACGCGCGGCGTTGTTGAGCGATGACCGGGTGTTGGGCGCGGCTGAGATTCGCGCCGCGATCGGCACGTTCAGCCCGGTGGCGCGGGAGGCGATGGAAACGTTCGAAGGCGAGACGTTCGAAGGCGAGACATTCGCGGCGGCGCGGGAGCGCTTCGATCGGCAGCTGATCACCGCGGCGCTCAAGGTCTGCGGCGGGAATGTGGTGGCCGCGGCCCAGCGCTTGGGGCTGGGCCGGTCGACCTTGTACAAGAAAATGGTCGCGCTGGGCCTGGCCACATCTCAATAAAGAGACAAAATTCTCAAAACAAAGACAATCCTTGTGGGAGGGGGCTTGCCCCCGATGGCAGTGCCTCAGTCAGCCTATTCTTTACAGACCCACCGCTATCGGGGGCAAGCCCCCTCCCACCTTTGATGTGTTTTTGTCTCTGAATTGAGACCAGATCTGAAAAGCTTGTTCATGGATACAATAATATCTATGTATTTCAATAGGTTATGAACATGGCACGCATCTCGCTATAGCCCTCCTCCAACGCATCACCCCACAAAAATAACAATCTGATGGAGACACACCATGAGTGTGATCATTGCCTTGGCAGCCCTCGCGCTGCTGATGCTGGCTGCCTACCGTGGCTACAGCGTCATCTTGTTTGCCCCCATCGCCGCCCTCGGCGCTGTCCTGCTCACCGACCCGTCCGCGGTCGCCCCGGCGTTTACCGGGGTGTTCATGGAGAAAATGGTCGGTTTCATCAAACTGTATTTTCCGGTGTTCCTGCTCGGTGCCGTGTTCGGCAAGCTGATCGAGCTGTCGGGTTTCTCGCGCTCGATCGTGGCGGCCGCAATCCGCTTGCTCGGCACGCGCCAGGCGATGCTGGTGATCGTGCTGGTCTGCGCCCTGCTCACCTACGGCGGCGTGTCGCTGTTCGTGGTGGTGTTTGCGGTGTACCCGTTCGCGGCGGAGATGTTCCGCCAGAGCGACATCCCCAAGCGCCTGATCCCGGCGACCATCGCCCTCGGCGCGTTCTCGTTCACCATGGACGCGCTGCCCGGCACGCCGCAGATCCAGAACATCATCCCCAGCACGTTCTTCAACACCACCGCCTGGGCTGCGCCGTGGCTGGGGCTGATCGGCACGATCTTCGTGTTCTGCAGCGGCATGCTCTACCTGGCGCGCCAGCGCAACAAGGCGCAACGGGCCGGTGAAGGCTACGGCACCGAACTGCGCAACGAGCCGGAAACCGCCGAGAACCTGAGCCTGCCCAACCCCTGGATCGCGCTGTCGCCGCTGCTCCTGGTGGGCGTGATGAACCTACTGTTCACTCACTGGATCCCACAGTGGTACGGCAAGACCCACAGCCTCAGCCTGCCGGGCATGAGCGCGCCGGTGACCACCGAAATCGCCAAGCTCACCGCGATCTGGGCGGTGCAGGCGGCGTTGCTGGTGGGCATCGTCATGGTGCTGGTGTTCGGCTGGTCGGCGATCAAAAGCAAGCTCGCCGAAGGCAGTAAGAGCGCGGTCAGCGGTGCGCTGCTGGCGGCGATGAACACCGCCTCGGAATACGGCTTCGGTGCGGTGATCGCCTCGCTGCCGGGCTTTCTGGTGCTGGCGGACTGGCTCAAGGGCATCCCCAACCCTCTGGTCAACGAAGCGATTACCGTGACGCTGCTGGCCGGTATCACCGGCTCGGCGTCCGGCGGCATGAGCATCGCCCTGGCGGCGATGTCCGAGAGTTTCATTGCGGCGGCCCATGCGGCGAATATTCCCCTCGAAGTGCTGCACCGGGTCGCGGCCATGGCCAGCGGCGGCATGGACACCCTGCCCCACAACGGCGCGGTGATCACCTTGCTGGCGGTCACCGGGCTGACCCACCGCGAAGCCTACAAGGACATCTTCGGCATCACGATCATCAAGACCCTCGCGGTGTTCGTGGTGATCGGTACTTTCTACGCCACCGGCATTGTGTGAGGTTTTCATGACGAACTTGAACGGCAAGACCGCCCTGGTCACCGGCTCCACCAGCGGTATCGGCCTGGGCATAGCGCTGAGCCTGGCCGAGGCCGGCGCCAACCTGATCCTCAACGGCTTCGGCGACGCCAGCGCGGTGATCGCCCAGGTACAGGCGTTCGGCGGCAAGGTCGGGCATCACCCGGCGGACGTCAGCGACCCGGCGCAGATAGCCGACATGTTCGCCTACGCCGAGCGCGAATTCGGCGGCGTGGATATTCTGGTCAACAATGCCGGCATCCAGCATGTGGCAGCGGTGGACGAGTTTCCGGTGGAGCGCTGGGATGCGATCATCGCGATCAACCTGTCGTCGGTGTTCCACAGCACGCGCCTGAGCCTGCCGGGCATGAAGGCCAAAGGCTGGGGGCGCATCGTCAATATCGCCTCGGTGCATGGCCTGGTGGGTTCGGTGGGCAAGGCCGCCTACGTCGCGGCCAAGCATGGCGTGATCGGCCTGACCAAAGTGGTTGGCCTGGAAACCGCCACCAGCAACGTGACCTGCAACGCGATCTGCCCCGGCTGGGTGCTGACGCCGCTGGTGCAGAAGCAGATCGATGATCGCGCGGCCAACGGCGTCGACCCGCAGCAGGCGCAACATGATTTACTGGCAGAGAAGCAGCCGTCGCTGGAGTTCGTCACCCCGCCGCAACTGGGTGAGCTGGTATTGTTTTTGTGCAGCGAGGCCGGTGCCCAAGTGCGCGGCGCGGCATGGAACATCGATGGTGGTTGGCTGGCTCAATAGACCAAACACAGAAAATCCAATGTGGGAGGGGCGGTGCGACGATTCGACTTGCCCCCGATGGCAGTGGGTCAGTACCGCATGTGCTAGCTGATACTCCGCCATCGGGGGCAAGTCGAATCGTCGCACCGCCCCTCCCACATTCGAACTCCACTGTTTGGAAGACCTGTACAAGAATAAGAGACGTGCTTATGTCCGAGATCCTCTGGCAACCCTCCGCCGAACGCATCCGCCACACCCGGATGGACCAGTTCCGGCGCTTTATCAATCAGCGCTACAGCGTGCAGCTCGACGACTACCCGGCGTTGCACCAGTGGAGCATCGACCAGCGCGCCGACTTCTGGCAGGCGATCGTGGCGTTTTTCGACGTGCAGTTTCGCAGCCCGCCCAGCGCGGTATTGATCGAAGGCGCCGCGATGCCCAGCGCCGAGTGGTTCCCCGACGCAACCCTGAACTTTGCCGAGCACCTGCTGCGCCGTCGCGACGCTCACCCCGCCGTGGTCGCCATCAGCGAAGACGGCCAGCGCGAGCAACTGAGCTACGCCGAACTGGCCGCCCACGTCGCCGGCCTGCAACGCAGCCTGCGGGCGGCCGGGGTCGGGCTGGGCGATCGGGTTGCCGCGTGCATGCCCAACACCTGGCAAACCCTGGTCGGCATGCTGGCCACCACCAGCCTGGGCGCGATCTGGTCGTGCTCATCGCCGGACTTCGGCACCCAAGGCGTGATCGACCGTTTCGGCCAGATCGAGCCCAAGGTGCTGATCGCCTGCGCCGGTTACCGCTACGCCGGCAAAACCATCGACCAGAGCGCCAAGCTCAACGAGATCCTCGAACGCCTGCCCTCCCTGCAGCACCTGATCGTCGTGCCGTATGCCCGGCCCCAGGCGCGGGTCGAGGACTATCGGAGCGACGCCAATGTCGCGCTGTGGAGTGACTTCTACCAACCCGGCGGCACGCCTGAGTTCGTCGCGGTGCCGTTCGACCATCCGCTGTATATCCTCTATTCCAGCGGCACCACCGGCGTGCCCAAATGCATCATCCACGGCACCGGCGGCGTGCTGCTCACCCACCTCAAGGAGCACGGCCTGCATGCGGACCTGTCCCGCGAGGATTGCCTGTTCTACTACACCACCTGCGGCTGGATGATGTGGAACTGGCTGGTTTCGGTACTCGCGCTCGGCGCCACCGCCGTGCTGTACGACGGTTCGCCGTTTCACCCTGGCCCCGAGCGCTTGATCGACCTGATCGACGCGGAACGGATCAGCGTGTTCGGCACCAGCCCCAAGTTCCTCGCCACCCTGGAAAAAGCCGGCCTGCAGCCGCGCCTGAGCCATGACCTGAGCAGCCTCAAGGGCCTGATTTCGACTGGCTCGCCGCTGTCGCCGCAGAGCTACGACTACGTGTACCGCGAGATCAAGGCCGAGGTGTGCCTGTCATCGATGTCTGGCGGCACCGATATCGTCTCCTGCTTCGTCATCGGCAACCCGGTGCTGCCGGTACGCCGCGGCGAAATGCAATGCAAGAGCCTGGCGATGGCCATCGAGGTGTGGGACGACCAGGGGCGGCCGTTGCTCGGTGAAAAAGGCGAACTGGTGTGTACCCGGCACTTCCCCGCCATGCCCATCGGCCTGTGGAACGACCCGCAGCAGAAAAAGCTGCGCGCCTCCTATTTCAGCCAATTCCCCGGCGTGTGGGCCCAGGGCGACTACGCCGAACAGCGGCCCAACGGCAGCCTGCTGATTCACGGGCGCTCCGACGCGGTGCTCAACCCTGGCGGCGTGCGGATCGGCACCGCCGAGATCTATCGGCAGGTGGAAAAAGTCCCGCAAGTGCTGGAAAGCCTGGCCATTGGCCAACGCTGGCAAGACGATGTGCGAGTCGTGCTGTTCGTGCGACTCGACGACGGCGTCGAACTGGATGACGCCCTCGAACAGCAGATCCGCCAGGTGATCCGCGCCAATACCACACCACGCCATGTACCGGCGAAGATCCTCGCTGTCAGCGATATCCCGCGCACCATCAGCGGCAAGATCGTCGAACTGGCGGTGCGCAATGTGGTACACGGCGAACCGGTGAAAAACACCGACGCGCTGGCCAACCCGGAGGCCCTGGCACAGTTTCGCGACCGACCTGAGCTGGCGCTTTAAGATGAAAGGTTTCAGCGCCAACGCACTCATTTGCAGAAAAAAGCCCAATGCATGCTATTTTTCGGGGGTAGTCACCCACCGTTATCCCACCGGATAATCGCTGTTGTCATTTTTCAAAGCGTTACGCTCAGGGCTTTTTATGAAGGAAACATCCACCGGTAGCGAAGCCGCCGCATTGATTGCGCGGCTGGACTGGGCCAAAAACCCCCTCGGTGAGGCCAATGATTGGCCGCAAAGCCTGCGTACCGCCGTGGATATCGTCGTCCACTCGCCGATGCCGATGCAGCTGTTGTGGGGCCGCGAACTCATCCAACTCTACAACGACGCCTTCGCCCTGCTGGCGGGCAACAAGCACCCCGACGCGATGGGCCAGCCGGCGCACCAGACCTGGCCGGAATTGCACAGTTTCACCGCGCCGATCTATGACGCGGTCTTCAGCGGCCAGGTGCGCGCCTTCAGCGAGCAGCGCTTTGTGCTGCAACGCAACCAGCGCGACACCGAGATCTGGCTCGACCTGACCTACAGCCCGATCCGCGATGAACGCGGCAGCGTCGCCGGCATCCTCGTCACCGCCATCGAAACCAACGAACGCCGCCAGTTCACCCAGGAACTGCAACAGCGCTCCGAAGCCAGCCTCAAAGCCCAGCAAAGCACCGAGCAACGCCTGCGCCACCTCAACGAAAACCTCGAAGAGCGTGTGGCCCAGCGCACCCTGGCACTGGCCGAGGCCAACCAGCGCCTGCAAAACGAGATGGTCGAACGCGAACGCGCCGAAGACGCCCTGCGCCACGCGCAGAAGATGGAAGCGGTGGGCCAACTCACCGGCGGCATCGCCCATGACTTCAACAATATGCTCACCGGCATCATCGGCAGCCTGGACCTGATGCAACGCTACATCGCCGCCGGGCGCAGCGACGACATCGGCCGCTTTGCCGACGCCGCCGTGGCCTCCGCCCATCGCGCCGCCGCCCTCACCCACCGCCTGCTGGCGTTCTCGCGGCGCCAGTCACTGGACCGCCGCCCGCTCGACCCGAACCAGTTGGTGGCCTCGCTGGAAGACTTGTTCCAGCGCACCAAGGGCGCGCACATCACGCTCAAGGTGCAACTGGGCCACGATATCTGGCCGGTGAACAGCGACGCCAGCCAGTTGGAGAACGCCCTGCTCAACCTGGTGATCAACGCGCGGGATGCGATGCCCGATGGCGGCGAACTGCTGATCGAAACCGCCAACAGCTACCTCGACGGCACCGACATCACCACCCCGGAACCGGTCAAGGCCGGTGATTACGTGATGCTCGGCGTGCGCGACAACGGCACCGGCATGGCGCCGAAAATCCTGGCCAAAGCCTTCGATCCGTTTTTCACCACCAAGCCCATCGGCCAGGGCACCGGCCTGGGGCTGTCGATGATCTATGGCTTCGCCCAGCAATCCGGCGGCCATGTGACCCTCCACAGCGAACCGGGCCAGGGCACCTGCGTGCGCTTGTATCTGCCGCGCCTGCACGGCACTTCCCTGGCAAGCAGCTTGCCGGCCAGCCTCAGTGAGGCCGCGCCCGTGGCCCTGGCCGGAGAGGCTGTGGTGGTGGTCGAGGACGACCCGGCGGTACGCATGCTGGTGGTCAATGTCCTCGATGAACTGGGCTACACCGCGCACCAGGCCGCGGATGCACGCACGGCCTTGCCGCTGCTGGAGTCGGACTTGCGCGTGGATTTGCTGGTGACCGACGTCGGTCTGCCGGGCATGAACGGCCGGCAACTGGCGGAAATCGCCCGTCAGCACCGCCCGGGCCTGCGCATCCTGTTCATGACCGGTTATGCGGAAAAAGCCGCCGAACGCCAGGGCTTTCTGGAAGACGGCATGGACATGGTGGCCAAGCCGTTTTCCATCGACGTGCTCGCCACCAAAATCCGCAGCATGATCAGCGTCGACGATCCAGTTCAGGCATAATCGCGCGCCGTCGCACACCCCGGTAGAGAACCATGAAAGCCCAAGCCCGCCATATCCTGGTGAAAACCAGTGAAGAAGCCGAACAGCTCAAGCAGCGCATCGCCAAGGGCGAAGCGTTCGACGTGCTGGCCAAGAAGTATTCCACCTGCCCGTCCGGCAAGCGCGGCGGCGATCTGGGCGAGATCCGGCCGGGGCAGATGGTCGGCGCGATTGATGCGGTGATCTTCAAGAAGCCGCTGCGGGTGGTGCATGGGCCGGTCAAGAGCAAGTTTGGGTATCACTTGGTGCAGGTGTTTTATCGGGATTGAGGGGTTGGCTTTAGGGCGCTATCGGGGGCAAGCCCCCTCCCACAGTTGACCGCATTGCGCGCACTGTGGGAGGGGGCTTGCCCCCGATCCGCCGCAGGCGGCCATTCACCGACTATCTAGGAATCAACGCCCCCGGCACCTGGATCACCCGGCTCGCCAACCGATGCCCGGCCAAGGCCGCCTCTTGCGGCGAGCCGCCCTTGAGCCGACTGGCCAGGTACGCCGCGCTGAACGAGTCCCCCGCCGCCGTGGTGTCCACCACCGTCTCGACCGGCAACGCCGGCACCGCAAAACGCTGGCCTGCGCAACGGAGCAAACAGTCCTCGGCGCCGCGCTTGAGCACGACTTCCGCGACTGCCGGATACGCTGCGAACACCTGCTCGCTGTCGGCATGACCAAACAACGCGCGCTCGTCATCCTCGGTCAGCAAGGCCATATCCACCTCGGCCAACACTTTGTGATAGGCCGCACGCGCCGCCTCGACACTCGCCCACAAACGCGGCCGGTAGTTGTTGTCGAACACCACCCGGCCGCCGCGCCGACGGGTTTCGATCAAGGCCTGCAACAAGCGCTCGCGCCCGACTTCACCGAGCACCGCCAGGGTGATGCCGCTGAAATACACCACGTCATAGCCCGGCAACGCTGCCAGGATCGGTGCGGCGGCGGGCGTGGTGAAGCAGTCGCGCACGGCCGCTTCGTTGCGCCAGTAGAGGAATTTGCGCTCGCCGTTGGCGTCGGTCTGGATGCAGTACAACCCCGGCAACCGCCCGGGCAGGCGCTGGACCATGCTCAGGCCCAGGCCTTCGTCGGTCCACTGTTGGCACATGGCGTCGCTGAAGCTGTCATCGCCCAGGGCGGTGACGTAGTCGACGTGGCCGAGCGCCCCCAACTCGCGGCGCAGGTACACCGCGGCGTTCAGGGTGTCGCCGCCGAAGCTCTGGTGCAGGCTGCCGTCGGCGCGGTGTTGCAGTTCGATCATGCATTCGCCGATGAGGGCGATGCGGGGTGTGGTGTTCATGCCTGTTGTCTCCGGTGCGGCTGATGGCCCCTTCGCGGGCGAGCCCGCTCCTACCTTTGAATGTGTTCACACATCCAAAGGGCGCAGCGGGTTTGCCCGCGATGGAGGCGACGCGGTCTAGAAGCAGGTATGCAGTGACTCGATCACCTGCAGTTGCTCATCCACCAGGCAACCGACCTGCCACTTGTCGAACGTCAGACACGGGTGGGAAGTACCGAAGGAAATAATGTCGCCGATGCGCAGTTCAACCCCCGGCGCGACGCTCATGAACGCATGCTGGTCCATCACAGCCGTGACCTTGCACGCGCTCACATCATCGCCTTGCGCCGGCACGATCCCGGCCTTGTAGCGCTTGAGCGGCACCGGCAAACCGGCGTCGTAGGCCACATCGCGCTTGCCCAGGGCGACCACCGCGAAGCCAGGCTCAGGCAACGATTGCACGTGGGCCCAGACTTCCAACGCCGGGCGCAGGCCTTCGCTGAGGTCGCTGCGCCGGTCGAGCACGCAGCATTGCGCGTCTTTGTAGATGCCATGGTCATGGGCCACGTAGCTGCCGGGACGCAGCACGCTGAGGAAACGCCCGGCGGCGTTTTGCGCTTCGAAGGACTCGGCTATCAGGTCATACCAGGCCGATCCCGACGCGGTGACGATGGGCTTGGCCAGGTCGAACGAGCCGTTGTTCTGCAGGTCCACCGCCAGGCGCACCAGGCTCGCGGCGAAGTCGCGGATGCCAGTGATGGCGTGTTCGCCGTGGATCACGCCTTCGTAGCCTTCGATACCGGTCAGGGCCAGCGCCGGCTGGGCCTTGATCGCCGTGGCCAGGTCGCGCACCTCTTGCTCGCTGCGGCAACCGCAACGGCCGCCGACCACGCCGTACTCGATCATCACGTTCAGGCGCAGGCCACGGGCGGCGAAGAACAGGCCCAGGTCGGCGACGTTGTCCGGGTGGTCGACCAGGCAGTGGAAGTCGAAGTCCGCGTCGGCCAGCAAGTCGGCGATCAACGCCATGTTCGGCGCGCCCACCAGTTGGTTGGCCATCAACACACGGCGCACACCGCCGGCATAGGCGGCGCGGGTCTGTACCGCGCTGGCCAGGGTGATGCCCCAGGCACCAGCGGCGATCTGGCGCTGGAACAGGGCCGGCATCATGCTGGTTTTGCCATGGGGCGCAAGCTCGGCGCCGCTGTTGCTGACAAAGGCCTGCATCCAGCGGATGTTGTGTTCGAGGGCGTCGCGGTGCAGCACCAGGGCCGGCAGGCTGACGTCACGGACCAGATGGGCGCCGACAGCGGCGGCGCCCTTTGCAACGGCGTTGATGGCAGGCATGAACTGCTCCTATTCGTTGATGCGACGGGCCAGGTTGTTGGCGCTTTCGATCAACACCCGGCGGTAGTCGTTGTAGTTTTTACTGGCATCGGCGCGGGGCGCGACGATGCACAGGGTCGCAATGCTGACGCCCTGCGCGTCCCGGACCGGGGCGGCAAAGCAATGGGTAAAGGTGTCGGCCACGCTGTCGAAGGAAAAGAAGCCATCGACGCTGGCCTGACGGATCTGTGCGAGGAAGGTCTCCAGCGGCAAGCGCTGGCCGTCCGGCAGGATGAAATCGTCGGGGTCGATCAGCTCGACGATCTGCTGGTCGCTCAAATGCCCCAGCAACAGACGCCCGGACGCGGTCCACGGGATCGGTGCGTTTTCGCCGATGTCCGAGGAAATCCGGAAATGCCGCTCGCCTTCACGCATCAGCGCCACCGTGTATTTGCGCCCGTTGAGCAGGCACATCTGCGCGGTTTCGTGGGTCTGGCTGACGATTGCCTGCAAGGCGTGGTCGGCCTCACGGGTCAGGTCGAAATGGCGCAGGTGCGCCTGACCGAGGAAGTACAGCTGACGGCCGAGGTAGACGTGCCCGTCCTTGCCCACGGTTTCCAGGATGCGGCGTTCCAGTAAGGAGGCGACCAACTCGTAGACCGTGGACTTGGGGCTGCCGATGCCGCTGGCGATATCATTCGGGCGCAGGGGCTGGCCGACTTCCTTGAGGAAATCGAGGATGTCGAATGCACGGTCCAGGCCTTTGGCGCGGCGTTTGATGGTGTCTTCGGTCATGGAAGTTTCGGTCCGCTCGAAATGGTAGGGCTGGCGCAGGTCCACTGTGGGAGGGGGCTTGCCCCCGATGGCGGTGTGCCAGTGGACACATCTGTTGCTGATACACCGCTATCGGGGGCAAGCCCCCTCCCACATTGGATCTACTGTGGTTTCAAGAGTGGGGCATTTAGCCCTTTTTCTTGTAGGCCACGCAATCGATCTCGACCTTGCAATCCACCATCATGTTGGCCTGCACGCAGGCACGTGCCGGGGCGTGTTCGGGGCTGAAGTATTCGCCGAAGACCTTGTTGAAGCTCCAGAAATCCCGTGGGTCTTCCAGCCACACGCCGACGCGCACCACGTCGTTCAAGGCGTAGCCAGCCTCTTCGAGAATCGCCACCACGTTGCGCATCGTCTGGCGGGTTTGCTCGACGATACCGCCGCTGATGATTTCACCGTCCACCGCTGGCACCTGGCCCGAGACGTAGAGCCAGCCGTCCGCTTCCACCGCGCGGGCGAAAGGCCGAGGCTGGCCGCCGCCGGCGGTGCTGCCGGTGCCGTAACGAGTAATGCTCATAAATAGTGCTCCTTGACTGACAGTTAAAAACGAATGTTCTTCAGGAATTCCGCCAGGCGCGGCGACTGCGGGCGTTCGAAGATGTCCTTCGCCGAGCCCTGTTCTTCAATGCGCCCCTGATTCATGAAGACGATTTTGTCCGAGACTTCGTAGGCAAAGCGCATCTCATGGGTCACCAGCAACATGGTCATGCCCTCTTCCGCCAGGCCCTTGATCACACTGAGTACTTCGCCCACCAGTTCCGGGTCGAGGGCCGAGGTGACTTCGTCGAACAGCATCAGGCTGGGGTTCATCGCAATCGCACGGGCGATGGCCACGCGCTGTTGCTGGCCGCCGGACAACTGGCCGGGGAAGTGATTGCGGCGTTCCAGGAGCCCTACACGGTCCAACCATTTTTCCGCCAAGGCCACGGCTTCGTCCTTAGGCATTTTCTTAACTTTCAACAAGCCCAGGGTGACGTTCTGCAGCGCCGTCAGGTGCGGGAACAGGTTGAACTGCTGGAAGGCCATGCCGGTCATGGCGCGGTGCTGGGCGATCACCCGCTCCGGGTGGCGCACGCGCTTGCCGGCGATGTCGCTGTAGCCGATGGACTCGCCATCCAGGCTGATCTGCCCGCCCTGGAACTCTTCGAGCAGGTTGACGCAGCGCAGCAGCGTGGTCTTGCCCGAGCCGCTGGAGCCGATCAACGTCACCACGTTGCCGCGCTGCATGGACAGGTCGACGCCCTTGAGCACTTCCACCGTGCCGTATTGTTTGCGCAGGCCGCGAATGTCCAGCAGCGGTTGGGTCGTTTGAGGTTGGTTCATGGCAAGGCCACCCGCTTTTCAATGTAGCGCCCGAATAACTCGATGGCGTAGTTGATGACAAAAAACAGAACACCCGCGAACAGGTAGAACTCCAGGGTCATGAAGGTGCGCGCGATCACCTGCTGGGTGCTGAGCAGCAACTCGGCGACACCGATCACCGACAGCAGGGTCGAGGCCTTGACGATTTCCGTGGAGGAATTGACCCAGGTCGGCAAAATCTGCCGCAGCGCCTGGGGCAACAGCACGTAGCCCAGGGACTGGTGGAACGTCAGGCCAATCGCCTTGCCCGCTTCCATTTGCCCGCGGGGAATGGCCTGCAGCGCACCGCGCACGATCTCGGCGACATGGGAGCCGCAGAACAGTGTGAGCCCGACCGCACCGGCCTGGAACGCGCTGATCTGCCAACCGAGCGCCGGCAGCATGTAGAAACACGCCAGCACCAGCACAAACACCGGCGTGCCACGGATCAGGTCGACATACAGACGAAACGGCAGGCGCATCCAGAATCTGCCGTAGGTCAGGATCAACCCGGCGACGATGCCGATCAGGGTGCCGAAGATAATCGCCAGCGCCGAGACATAGACGCTGGCCTGGAACCCGGCCCAGAGGGTGTCCCGGGCGATCCACAACTCATGCAGCCAGCTGGGGGATTGGTACATGCGAGCCTCTTCTAACGACGGATTGCCAGACGCTGCTCCAGGTAACGCAGCAGCATGGCGATCAGGTAACAGGCGGCCACGTAGAGCGCGGTCGTAACCAGCCAGGTTTCAATCACCCGGTAGCTTTCGACGTTGATCTTGCGGGCGTAATAGGTCAGCTCCGGCACCGCGATCGCGGCGGCCAGCGAGGTGTCCTTGAACAGCGAAATGAAGTTGTTCGACAGCGCCGGCAGCACGTTGCGCAGCATCACCGGCACGGTGATATAGGCGCGGATCCGCCACTCGCCCAGGCCGATGGCCAACCCGGCTTCGCGCAAGCCCTTGGGAATATTCAGCAGCCCGGCGCGGAACACTTCGGTCAGGTAGGCACCGGCGTACAGCGACAGGGTGATGATGAACGACGGGATCTTGTCCAGGCGGATACCCAGGCTGGGCAAGGCGAAGTAGATCAACAGGATCAGCACCAGGATCGGCGTATTGCGCACCACCGTCACATACACCGAGGCCAACAGGCGCAGCGCGCGGTGCTTGGACAGCATGGCAAACGCCATCAGCAGGCCGATCACGCAACCGATGGCGATCGACAGCAGCGCCAGTTCGAGGCCCAGCCACAGCCCCGCCAGCAAGGTGTCGAAGTCGCGCCACACGGCGGCAAAGTTCAACTGATAGTTCATGGTCGACAGTACCTGATGGGGGCGCCGTTCGCGGCGCCCCGGTTTTCACGAATCACTTGAACTCGACGGGGAAACCAATCGCCGGCTCCGGCAGGTCGACGCCGAACCATTGCTTGAACGAGGCCTTGTAGGTGGGGAATTCCACACCGGTCATGGCTTCGTGCAGTGCGGTGTTGACGAAGTTCAGCCAGTCCTGGTCGCCACGCTTGACCGCGCACGCGTAGGTTTGCGGGCTCCAGGCATACGCCGGGCTGCGGTAGCGCCCAGGGTTCTGCACCATCAGGTACTTGACCGAAGACTGATCGGTGGCGGCGGCATCGGCGCGGCCGGAGTTCACCGCCTGGTACATCAGGTCGACGCTGTCGTACTGGTCGACCTTGGCCTTGGGCAGCGCCTGGTGGACCAGTTCTTCGGCGTAGACGTTTTGCAGCACGGCCACGGTGACGCCGTCGCCAGCAGCCTGCAGGTCCTCGATTTCCTTGTATTTGCTGTTGTTCGGCAGCAGCAGGCCGACGCCTTCGCGGTAGTACGGCAAGGTAAACGCCACCTGCTGCGCACGGCTGGCGGTGACGGTAATGAACTGGCAACTCATGTCGACTTTGTCGGTCAGCAGGTTGGGAATCCGCGCGTCGGAGGACTGCACCACAAACTCGACCTTGCTCGGGTCATTGAACAAGCCCTTGGCCACGATGCGGCCGATGTCGATATCAAACCCCTGCAACTTGCCATCCGCTCCCTGGAAGTGCCACGGCGCATTGGTACTGCCTGTACCCACGATCAGATGCCCACGCTTGAGCACATCATCGAGCTTGCTACCCGCCGCCTGCACAGTGCTTGCGAGGGAAGCCGATGCGGCGAAGAGAAAAACACACGCTTTGAACACGGAAGGTCGGTGATGCATGACAAGCACTCCAGGAATTGTGTATTCCGCTATACCGGAACTTAGTATGTAACAACGGAATAGACAGCAGAAAGTGTGCCATACGCACGAGTGGGAAAATAGGTTGGGAATAAACTCGTTTTAAATCAGCGATATAAACATTCATGCGGCACAAGGCGTATCGCCAGCAGGTGCAATCCCTCTGCTACCCAAGGCCCCACACTGTGGTGACAGGCTCACCTGGGTGCACCAGCCTGGCGTTACCGCGCACCGTGGCAGTGCGCGCACTTGAACGGGTTCTGACGGGCGTGCGAGCGACCTGTGAAGTTTGACAGTAGACGCAGGCGTTCTTCCCACCTAGCGTAAGCGCAGGTGCAACAGGGAGAAGCCCTCGTGAACTACGTCAACGCGGTGGTTGAGGACAAGGCTGCGTTTGAACGGGAACTGAATACCCCGCAGCCTGTGTTTATCGTGTTCATGTCACATGACTGCACCGCGTGCAGTGACGCGATGCCGCGCTTCATGCGAATCAGCGAGCGTTACAAGGACCAGGCCAAAGTCTTGATCCTTGACTGCGTCAACACGCCCAAGCATCCGCGTGTCGACCGCATTCCGATGCTGCTGATCTACCGCGACCAGGTACTGCTCGACGCCCTCCCCGGCCTTGCCGAAGACGCGCTGGAAAGCGCCTTCAAGCGGTACACCCAAGCCTATCCGGCCACGCCTGTGGCACCGCCCCCCGGAAAACCTGCATGAACCGTGGCGTCCGGCAACTCGCCGGCAATGGACTCAAGAATATCGGTCATGCTCAACACGCCGATGAACTCACCGCACTCGTTGATCACGAAGGCGATGTGGGTCGAGGCCTGGCGCATCTGTTCCAGGGCGTTGAGGATCGAGCAACTCGCCAGCAAGTTGATCGCCCGGCGCGCCAGTTGCTCAAGGTCCGGTTCGTTGCCGGCCAGGTAATCCTTGAGCAATTCCTTCTTATGCACAAAACCTAATGGCTCATCGACAGCACCGTTGCGGATCAACGGCAGGCGCGAGTAGGACGAACGCATCAGTTTCAGGCGGATAGTATCGCGATCGTCCGCCAAATCGATAAAGTCGACCTTGGCCCGTGGCGTCATCAAGCTGCGGATCGGCCGCGCGGCCAGTTGCAGCACGCCGCTGATCATTACGCGCTCACGTCGGTCGAACAGCGGGCCCTGAGTCACATCCGGCTCACCCAGCAGGTCAGCCACCTCTTCGCCCAGCTCTTCCTGCGCCAGACTGCGACCGCCGAGCAAGCGCATCACCGCATGGGCGGTGCGCTCACGCACGGGCAACACGCCTTGCGCCGACTTCTTGCGCCGGGCCCGGGCAATCTGGTTGAACACCTCGATCAGAATCGAGAAACCAATCGCCGCATACAGGTAGCCTTTCGGAATGTGGAAGCCCAGGCCTTCGGCGGTCAGGGCAAAACCGATCATCATCAAGAAGCCCAGGCACAGCATGATCACCGTCGGGTGCGCGTTGACGAAGCGGGTCAGCGGCTTGCTCGCGACGATCATCAGGCCGATGGAAATAATCACCGCGATCATCATCACCGCCAACTCATCGACCATGCCCACGGCGGTAATCACCGCGTCGAGGGAGAACACCGCGTCGAGCACCACGATCTGCGCGACGATCGGCCAGAACATCGCATAAGCCACATTGCCCGAGCGTTGCGCCACATGGCCTTCAAGGCGTTCATGCAATTCCATGGTGGCCTTGAACAACAGGAACACACCGCCGAACAGCATGATCAGGTCACGCCCGGAGAAGCTCTTGTCGAACACCTCGAACAACGGCTGGGTGAGGGTCACCAACCAGGAAATACTCGCCAGCAAGCCCAGGCGCATCAGCAAGGCCAGGGACAAGCCGATCAACCGCGCACGGTCGCGCTGCTCCGGCGGCAACTTGTCCGCCAGGATCGCGATAAACACCAGGTTGTCGATGCCCAGCACCAGTTCCAACACAATCAACGTCAACAGGCCAAGCCAGGCCGTAGGGTCCGCTAACCATTCCATTTATAGAGTCTCTTTATCGGTGTTCAGAATGCCGGGCACGGCAAAGCGCGGTCAGGGGACCGGGAAAGGGTTAACCATTGGAATACGGGGTGCTTCAGCGGGAACAGCAACAGCGGTTGTCTTGGAGAAAGACGACTGGGGGGCTCCGAAAGGGCGTTCATGCAAGTCCTGAAATAACAAAAGGACCTCAATCCTACATTCGAAATACAAATTCCCTACAACACAAAACCATTACAAAACCTGTCCCCCCCCCCCCCTAACACCCCATGTGGGAGGGGGCTTGCCCCCGATGACGGTGTATCAGCCAGCATATGAGTAACTGAAAAACCACTATCGGAAGCAAGTCAAATCGTCGCACCGCCCTCCCACACCTTGACCTGTGGCGTGTCAGGCTTTACGGGTCGCTTCATCCAGCGCCAATATGGTATGAGCATTAGTGACGGTGGTCGCAAGGGTGTTGATCACCCCCGACCGCAACGCCCCCAACGTGGCCGCCGCCTTGGTGTTCTCGCTGGCAATCGCCACCACATCCGGAATCCGGAACAACTCCTGCACCGTCAGCCCGATCACCCGCCCCTGGATGGCGTTGACCGCCGGCTGCCCGTGGATATCGATAAAGTCATACCCCATCATGTCGCCCACCGTGCCGGACAACCGCGCCTGGGCAATCTCCTGGGGCGAGAACCAGCCCATGCGTACCATGTTGCTGTTCTCGCTCATGTCGCCGATGCCGATCAGCGCAATGTCGGCACGCCGCGCCCGATCGAGGGTCGAGCGCACCGTGTCGTTATTGATCAGCACGCCGCGCAGTTCCGGGTTGGCCACCAGGGCCGGCGCGTACAGGCTTTCACTCTCGCCGCCAAAGCGCAGGGCCAGGCGCCGGCAGATATGGTCGGGGTTCATGTATTCGCCAGCCTTGAGCGAACCGCCGATGGCGCAGACAAATGTGCAATTGCGCGTCACCGGCAGGAACACGTTATCGGCCACCGCGCCAACGTTACGGCCCATGCCCACGGCGACGATCATGCCGTCGCTCAAAGTCTTGTTCAGGTAATTGGCCACCAGGCTGGCGACGGCCGAGCGCTGGGTGTCGGGGTCGCTGTGGTCGACGGCGATCAGGGCACGGTCGAGCTTGAAGCGCTCCACCAAGGCGCGTTCCAGCTCATTGTTCATCGCCGGGTGCTGCAACACACGCACTTCGACAATGCCTTCATCGCGCGCACGTTTGAGCAGGCGGCTGACTTTTGCCCGCGACAGGTCAAAGCGCTTGGCAATGGCTTCCTGAGTGACGTTTTCGAGGTAATAGAGCATCGCCACTTCGGTCATCTGATCGATATCGCTGGCAATGCGCTGGCTACTGTCACTCATGGGGACGGGCTTCCGTTTCGGCGTCAAAGGCACATTCTCCCGACTCTTGCCCCGCCACGTCCACTACTGATGCCCATCGCGCTCGATCGCATTGATGCGCGCGACCTTGGCCCCGGAACGCGCCGCCTCGAACTCCGAGGCCAGGAACGCAGTGACGATGCTCTTGGCCAGCTCGGCGCCGATCACCCGTGCGCCGATGGACAGGATCTGCGCATCGTTGCTCTTGCGCGCGCGCTCCGCCGAGTACGTGTCATGGGCCTGCGCCGCGCGAATCCCCAACACCTTGTTCGCCGAGATGGCCATGCCGATCCCGGTGCCGCATACCAGCACGCCCAGGCGCTGCTGCCCGGCATTGATGGCATTGGCCACGGCCAGCGCGATGTCCGGATAGAGCACCGGCGCGGTGGAATGGGTGCCGAAGTCGGTCACCGGGTAGCCCAGCGTCTCGATATGGCGCTTTAACAGCTCTTTGAGCTCAAAACCCGCTTCATCGCATCCGATAGCCACCGGGAAAGGTGTGTTCATGGCGTCTGGCTCCGCTGCCGAGGTCGTACTTATGACTGATCAGATGATCACTCAGTGAAATATCGTTCAGTCATTTCGCGGGCATCACCCCCTCTCTGTCAAGCATGATTTAACTGACCCGGCAGTCAAAGCGGTCTAGAAAGGCGTTATTGGCGAAAAACATCAGAATCCCAGCTTTTACATGAAAGAGATTGACTGATCAGAATTTCATTTGATACACATATGCTCACAGCGAAACATGACTGTGCGACCTAATAAGAATTCACAGCACGAGGACACGCCGATGGCCACGCCATTACTGCTCCAGGCTGAACACGTCGCCAAGGCTTACGCCGGTATCCCTGCCCTGCGTGACGGGCGCCTCTCTCTGCGTGCCGGCAGCGTCCACGCCCTGTGCGGCGGTAATGGCGCGGGCAAGTCGACGTTCCTGAGCATCCTGATGGGCATCACCCCGCGCGACGCCGGCACCATCCTGCTCAACGGCACAGCGGTGCAGTTCAACCGCCCGAGTGAAGCCCTGGCATCGGGGATCGCAATGATCACTCAAGAGCTGGAACCCATCCCCTACATGACCGTCGCCGAAAATATCTGGCTGGGCCGAGAACCACGCCGCGCCGGCTGCATCGTCGACAACAAGGCCCTGAACCGGCGCACCCGCGAGCTGCTCGAAAGCCTGGAGTTCGACGTCGACGCCAGCAGCCCGATGCACCGCCTCAGCGTGGCGCAGATCCAACTGGTGGAAATCGCCAAGGCGTTCAGCCATGACTGCCAGGTGATGATCATGGACGAACCCACCTCAGCCATCGGCGAGCACGAAGCGCAGACCCTGTTCAAGGCGATCCGCCGCCTCACCGCCCGTGGCGCCGGCATCGTGTATGTATCGCACCGCTTGAGCGAACTGGCGCAGATCGCCGATGACTACAGCATCTTCCGCGACGGCGCCTTCGTGGAAAGCGGGCGCATGGCAGATATCGACCGCGACCATTTGGTGCGCGGCATCGTCGGCCAGGAACTGACGCGCATCGACCACAAGGTCGGCCGCGAATGCGCCGCCGCCACCTGCCTGCAGGTCGACAATCTGAGCCGTAAAGGCGAGTTCCACGACATCAGCCTGCAACTGCGCCAGGGTGAGATCCTTGGCATCTATGGCCTGATGGGTTCGGGGCGCAGCGAGTTCCTCAATTGCATCTACGGGCTGACGGTGGCCGATTCCGGCAACGTCACCCTGCAAGGCAAGCCCATGCCGATCGGGCAGCCCAAGGCAACCATCGACGCCGGCATGTCGCTGGTCACCGAAGACCGCAAAGACAGCGGCCTGGTGCTGACCGGCAGCATTCTGTCGAACATCGCCCTGTCGGCCTACAAACGCCTGTCGAGTTGGTCGCTGATCAACGCGCGCAAGGAAACCCGCTTGGCCCAGGACATGGTCAAGCGCCTGCAGATCAAGACCGCCTCCCTGGAACTGCCGGTGGCCTCCATGAGCGGCGGCAACCAGCAGAAAGTCGTGCTCGCCAAATGCCTGTCGACCGAACCGGTGTGCCTGCTGTGCGACGAGCCCACTCGCGGCATCGACGAAGGCGCCAAGCAGGAGATCTACCACCTGCTCGACCAGTTCGTGCGTGCCGGCGGCGCCGCCATCGTGGTGTCGTCGGAAGCCCCGGAACTGCTGCACTTGAGCGATCGCATCGCCGTATTCAAAGGCGGCCGGCTGGTGACCATCAGCACCGACACCGCCCTTTCCCAGGAAGCCTTGTTGAGTCTTGCCTCATGAATGCCAAAACCCTGTCCACCCCAGCCACCTCCATCACCGCCGCGCCGCGCAACCGCCTGCGCCTGTCCCTCGACCGCTTCGGCCTGCCGCTGGTGTTTATCCTGCTGTGCGTGGTGATGGCGTTTTCCAGCGAATACTTCATGACCTGGCGCAACTGGATGGACATCCTGCGCCAGACCTCCATCAACGGCATCCTCGCCGTGGGCATGACCTACGTGATCCTGACCAAGGGCATCGACCTGTCCGTGGGTTCGATCCTCGCGTTTGCCGGGCTGTGCAGCGCGATGGTCGCGACCCAGGGTTACGGCCTGCTGGCGGCGGTGAGCGCCGGGATGTTCGCCGGGGCGATGCTCGGCGTGGTGAATGGCTTCATGGTCGCCAACCTGTCGATCCCGCCGTTCGTGGCCACCCTCGGCATGCTCAGCATTGCGCGCGGCATGACCTTCATCCTCAACGACGGCAGCCCGATCACCGACCTGCCGGATGCCTACCTGGCGCTGGGCATCGGCAAGATCGGCCCGATCGGCATCCCCATCATCATCTTTGCCGTGGTCGCGCTGATCTTCTGGATGGTGCTGCGCTACACCACTTACGGCCGCTATGTGTACGCGGTGGGCGGCAATGAAAAGAGCGCGCGCACCTCCGGCATCGGCGTGCGCAAGGTGATGTTTTCGGTGTACGTGGTCTCGGGCCTGCTCGCCGGGCTGGCCGGCGTGGTGTTGTCGGCGCGCACCACTTCCGCCCTGCCCCAGGCTGGGGTGTCCTATGAGCTGGACGCGATTGCCGCCGTGGTGATCGGCGGCACCAGCTTGTCGGGCGGCACCGGCAGCATTGTCGGCACGCTGTTCGGCGCGCTGTTGATCGGCGTGATCAACAACGGGCTGAACCTGCTCGGCGTGTCGTCCTATTACCAGCAGGTCGCCAAGGGCCTGATCATCGTGTTCGCAGTACTGATCGACGTGTGGCGCAAGAAAAAACGCTAGAGAACGACCCAACTACAACAATAACGGAGTTCCCCTCATGAAACTTGGTACCACCTTGGCCGCCGTGGCGGCCCTCTCCCTGCTCGCCAGCAGTATCGCCGTGGCCGCCGACGGCAAGACCTACAAGGTCGGCGCAGCCGTCTACGGCCTCAAGGGCCAGTTCATGCAGAACTGGGTCCGCGAGCTCAAGGAACACCCGGCGGTCAAGGACGGCACCGTGCAATTGACCGTGTTCGACGGCAATTACGACGCCCTGACGCAGAACAACCAGATCGAAAACATGGTGACCCAGCACTACGACGCGATCCTGTTCGTGCCCATCGACACCAAGGCCGGCGTCGGCAGCGTGAAGCAGGCCATGAGCAACGACGTGGTGGTGATCGCCTCCAACACCAAAGTGGCCGACGCCGCCGTGCCGTATGTGGGCAACGACGACGTCGAAGGCGGCCGCCTGCAGGCCCAGGCCATGGTCGACAAGCTCAACGGCAAGGGTAATGTGGTGATCATCCAGGGCCCGATTGGCCAGTCGGCGCAGATCGACCGGGAAAAAGGCGAGCTGGAAGTGCTGGGCAAACACCCCGGCATCAAGATCATCGAGAAAAAAACCGCCAACTGGGACCGCGCCCAGGCCCTGGCGCTGACTGAAGACTGGCTCAACGCCCACCCCAAAGGCATCAACGGCGTGATCGCGCAGAACGACGACATGGCCCTGGGCGCTGTGCAGGCCCTGAAGTCCCACGGACTGACCTCCAAGGACGTGCCCGTCACCTCGATCGACGGCATGCCGGATGCGATCCAGGCGGCGAAGAAAGACGAAGTCACCACCTTCCTCCAGGACGCCCAGGCCCAGTCCCAAGGCGCATTGGACGTGGCATTACGCGCCCTCGCCGGCAAGGACTACAAACCGCAATCGGTGATCTGGGAACGTTATGCCAAGGACGTGAAATGGGCCGACGGCACCGCCAAGACCTACATCCTGCCGTGGGTGCCGGTGACCAACGCCAATGCCGACGCGCTGTACCAACAAGTCAGCGGCGGCAAGTAACTACTGGCTTAAAACACACTCAAGTGTGGGAGCAAATGTGGGAGGGGGCTTGCCCCCGATAGCGGTGCACCAGTGATAGATCAGGTGACTGACACACCGCCATCGGGGGCAAGCCCCCTCCCACATTGAATCTCCAGTGCTATTAAAAGAGGAGTCATTCATGTCTGGATTCTGGAACCAAGCCTTCGACCTCACCGGCCGTTGCGCGGTGATCACCGGCGGTGCCGCCGGCATCGGCCTGGCCTGCGCCAGCCTGCTGGTCGAACGCGGCGCGCGGGTGGCGCTGCTGGACCGCGACCCGGCGGTGGTGGCCGTGGCCGCCAGCCTCGGCGCCGAGCATCTGGGCATTGCCGTCGACCTCAGCCAGATCGACCAGGTGCAACACAGCGTCGACCGGGTTTTCGCCCACTTCCAACGCCTCGATTACCTGATCAACAGCGCCGGCGTGGCCTTGCTGGACAAGGCCATCGACGTCAGCGAAAGCGCCTGGGACACCACCCTCGACATCAACCTCAAGGCCAGCTTCTTCGTCGCCCAGGCCTGCGCCCGGCACATGCTCGCCCAGGGCGGCGGGCGCATCGTCAACCTGGCCTCCCAGGCCGCGGTGATCGGCCTGGACCGGCATGTCGCGTATTGCGCGAGCAAAGCGGCCATCGTCGGCATGACCAAGGTATTGGCCATGGAATGGGCGCCACAGATCAACGTCAACGCCATCTCCCCCACCATCGTCGAGACCGCGCTGGGCAAGCAGGCCTGGGCCGGCGAAGTCGGCGAACGGGCCAAATTGCAGATCCCGGCGGGCCGCTTTGCCCAGCCGGAAGAAATCGCCGGGCTGGCGTTGTACCTGCTCAGCGACGCGGCACAAATGATCACCGGCGCCAACATGGTGATCGACGGCGGCTACAGCATTCAATAATTCATCTATTTGTCGTGAGGTTTTGTCATGTCCACCGTTACCGAACGCACGCCCGAGCAACTCACCCCGATCATCCCGAAAACCATGCAGGCCGTGGTCTGCCATGGCCCGGAAGACTATCGCCTGGAAACCGTCGACGTGCCCACCCCCGGCCCCGATGAAATCCTCACCAAGGTCGAGCTGTGCGGCATTTGCATGGGCGACATCAAGACCTATCGCGGCGCCCCGTCGTTCTGGGGCGACGCCGAGCAACCGCGCTACGTCAAGCCGCCGATGATCCCCGGCCACGAATTCGTCTGCCGCGTGGTAGCCCTCGGCCCCGGCGCGGAAAAGCGCGGGGTGAAGGTCGGCGACCGGGTGATCTCGGAACAGATCGTGCCGTGCTGGGGTTGCCGTTTCTGCAACCACGGCCAGTACTGGATGTGCCAGAAACACGACCTGTATGGCTTCCAGAACAATGTGCAGGGCGCCATGGCGCAGTACATGATCTTCACCAAGGAAGGCATCATCCATAAGGTGCCGGACTCGATTGCGCCGGACGAGGCGATCCTGATCGAACCGCTGGCCTGCTCGCTGCACGCGGCGGAGCGCGCCAATGTGGATTTCGACGACGTGGTGGTGGTCGCCGGCGCCGGTACGCTGGGCCTGGGGATCATCGGCGCGGTACGCATGCGCAATCCGAAAAAGCTGATCGTGCTCGACATGAAACCCGAACGCGCCGCCCTCGCCCTGCGCATGGGCGCCGACGAAGTGTGGAACCCGGCCGAGGTGGACGTGCTGGCGAAGATCCGCGCAATCACCGACGGCTACGGCTGCGACATCTATATCGAAGCCACCGGTCATCACAAGGCCGTCAACCAGGGCCTGGCGATGCTGCGCAAACTCGGGCGTTTCGTTGAGTTCAGCGTGTTCAACGACGAGGCCACGGTGGATTGGTCGATCATCGGCGACCGCAAGGAACTGGACATCCTCGGCTCGCACCTGGGGCCGTACATGTACCCGCGCGCCATCGACTTTATCGGCAACCGCAAGATCGACATGCGTGACGTGGTGACCCACAAGTTCGCCCTGGCGGACTTCAAGGAAGCGTTTGCGGTGATGGAACGAGGCGACAAATCACTCAAGGTCGTCCTCGAACCCTAAGCACACCACACTAAACAGCTGTGACCCCTTAAAACAAGAACACAGGAACCCGCGTTATGAATCGAGTCATCAACGATCCGGACCACGTGGTCGAGGACATGCTGCGCGGCATCCTGGTCGCGCATCCGCAATTGCGCCAGTACGAAACCAATCCACGGGTCATCGTCAAAGCCAAACCGTCGGGCCAAGGCCGCGTCGGCATCGTCACCGGCGGCGGCTCGGGCCATGAGCCGGCTTTCCTCGGCTACGTCGGCCCCGGCCTGGTCGACGCCGTGGCCGTCGGCGAGATTTTTTCCTCGCCCACCGCCAAGAGCTTCTTCGATGCGTTCCGCGCCGCCGACCACGGCGCTGGCGTGGCCTGCCTGTACGGCAACTATGCCGGCGACAACATGAACGTGAAGCTGGCGATGAAAATGGCCGCCAGCAAAGACATGCGTATCCGCACCGTGGTCGCCAACGACGACGTGGCGTCCGCGCCCAAGGCCGAGATCGCCAAGCGGCGCGGCGTGGCCGGGGAAATCTTCATGTGGAAGATCGGCGGTGCCGCCGCTGCCCAGCACTACGACCTGGACGGTGTGATCCGCGTCGCCCAGAAAGCCGTCGACCACTGCCGCTCGATCGGCATCGGCCTCACCCCCTGCACCATTGCCGCCGTGGGCAAGCCGAACTTCGAGATTGCGGACGGCCAGATGGAACTGGGCATCGGCCATCACGGCGAACCGGGCATCGAAGTCATCCCGATCGAACCCGCCGCCGCCATGGCCGAGCGCATGCTCGCGCCGATCCTCGCCGACCGCGACTTCAGCCAGGACGACAGCGTGGTGGTGCTGGTCTCCGGCCTCGGCGCCACGCCGGTGATGGAGCTGTATATTTTCTACGCCGAGGTGGAACGCCAACTCACCGCCAAGGGTTTGAAAATCCACCGTTGCTACGTGGGCAACTACTTCACGTCCCTGGAAATGATGGGCGTGACCCTGACCCTGCTCGGCCTCGACACCGAGCTGAAAACCCTGATCGACCAACCCTGCCGTTCCATCGGCATGACCCAGGCGGAGTGAACCATGAGCGAGCATTTTTCCACCCGCGACGGCAGCGCCATCGTCGCCGACCTGGTCAGCGTGATCGTGGCCAACCGTGAGTACCTCAGCGAAATCGACGGCGCGATTGGCGACGGCGACCACGGCATCAACATGGCCAAGGGCTTCGCCCATTGCGGGCGCGCGATCGAAGGCCGCCAACTGAGCCTGGCCGAAGCCCTGGACGAACTGACCCTGAGCCTGATGGAAGGCATCGGCGGCTCCATGGGGCCGTTGTACGGCAGCCTGTTTATCGGCATGGCCGATGAAGTGCGCGGCTGCGAAGACATCGACGCGGCCACCTTCGCCCACCTGCTGCGCGGCGGCCTGACCTCGTTGCAGGACATCACCGAGGCCGGCGTGGGTGACAAGTGCCTGATGGACACCTTGATCCCGGCGGTCGAAGCGTTCGAGCGGGCCCATGCGCAGGGGGCGTCCTTCGGCGATGCGCTCGACGCGATGAAAACCGCCGCCTCACAGGGGCGCGACTCGACCAAGGACCTGGTGGCCAAGATCGGCCGCGCCAGCCGCCTGGGCGAACGCTCACTGGGCGTGCTGGATGCCGGCGCGGTGTCGTGCTGCCTGATCCTCACCCGCCTGGCCGATTCCGTGCAGCCGCGGCTGGTGTAACGCCTCAGGCTGGCGCTTGCTTGACCTGCTGGATATACCGCGCCACCGCCGGCGCTTGCTCGAAGCGCCGGTGAATCAACGACAGCCACGACGCCGCCTCACTGCCCTGGATACTGCGATAGACCACGCCCGGCAGACTCACATGCCCGACCACCGACGCCGGCACCACGGCCACGCCCTGCCCCAACGACACCAATGCCACCACCGCGACCAACCCGCCCGGCTGCGGCCCCAGGCGCGGCGCATAACCGCCTTGGGCGGCGACGTGCAACGTGCCGCTGATCTGCTCCGGCAGGATAAACGTCTCGTTTTGCAGATGCTCGCAACCGATGCCCTTCAAGCCCAGTAACCAGGAATCCTGGGGCAGCGCCAGCACGAAACCTTCGCGGTGCAGGCGTACCGCCTCCACGCCGTCGGGCAACGTCATCGGCGAACGGATGTAGCCTATGTCGTAGCGCCCATCCGCCACCGCGCCGGGCAAGGTCGCCATCGCACATTCGCGCACGTTCACGCTGACGTCGGGAAACGCCTGGCTGAACCCGTGCATTTGTCGCTGCAACAACCCGGAATACACCGCCGAAGCCACGTAGCCCAATTCGATGTGGCCGGTCTCGCCACGCCCGGCACGCTGGGCACTGCGCTGGGCAAATTCGAATTGACGCACGGTGGCTTCGGCCTCGACCAACAGCGCGGCGCCGGCTTCGGTCAGGCTGACTTCGCGCTGCTGACGGATAAACAAGCGCGTGCCCAGGCTGGTTTCCATGTCCTGGATCTGCCGGCTCAAGGTCGGCGGGGCGATGCCCAACTGCTCGGCGGCGCGAGTGAAGTTGCGCTGTCGGGCCACGGCCAGGAAGTAGCGAAAATGGCGGATGTCCATACGAGGATTAGCTCAAAGGTAATGAAGTGCTTCGCCGTGGCTAACAAAGGCAGCAGCGTGCGGGGATAAGCTCAAGGTACTTCAACAGTAGAGAGCCCTTGCGATGTCCGTCAACTGTCTTTTCCATATTGCCTGTAGGGTAATTACAGCATGAGCCGGGTCAGTCCACGCCTGACACTGCTGACCGCTTCCGGCGTCTGCTCGCTGATTGTGCTCGACACCAATATCGTCGCCGTCACCCTGCCGAGTATCGCCCGCGACCTGGGGGCCAACTTCGCGGATATCGAGTGGGTGGTCAGCGCCTATATGCTCGCCTTCGCCGCGCTGTTGTTGCCCGCCGGCAGCGTCGCCGACCGCTTCGGCCGCAAGAGGAGCCTGATCTGGGGCCTGGGTATTTTCATCCTCGCCTCCCTCGGCTGCGGCGCCGCGCCCAGCGCGCTGTGGCTGGATATCGCGCGCGCCGTCAAAGGCGTCGGCGCCGCGCTGCTGCTCACCTCGGCGCTCGCCTCCATTGGCCACACCTTCCACGACGAAGTGGAGCGGGCCAAGGCCTGGGCGTTCTGGGGCGCGTGCATGGGCGTGGCAATGACCGCCGCACCGACCCTCGGCGGCTTGATCACCGAGTACCTGGGCTGGCGCTGGATTTTCTACCTCAACCTGCCGGTGGGCCTGGGGTTGATGGCGCTGGTGCTGCACGCCATCCCCGAGTCCCGCGATACCCTGGCTGCGCGGCTCGACCCGTGGGGCAGCCTGGCATTCAGCGCCAGCCTGCTGTGTTTGATCTGGGGGTTGATCGAGGCCAACCGCATCGGCTGGGACAACCCGCTGACCTACGCGCGCCTGCTCGGTGGCGGGTTGCTCCTGGGCGTGTTCGTGCTGGTCGAGCGGCTGCAGCAGCGGCCGATAGTCGACCTGCAACTGTTCCGTCACCCGCGCTTTATCGGCGCCCTGCTGGGCATGTTCGCCTACGCCGGCTGCGCCCAGGTGATGATGACGTTGCTGCCGTTTTACCTGCAGAACGGCCTGGGCTTTTCGGCGATTGCCTCGGGCCTGGGCATGCTGCCGTTCGCGCTGACAATGCTGATTGGCCCACGGATCGGCGCACGCCTGGCGCAACGCTTGGCGCCGGCGACCATGATGGCCAGCGGTTTGACCCTCGTCGGCTGCGGCAACCTGTTGAGCGCCTGGGCGCTGAATGTCGGCGGCTACCTGCCCTTCGCCCTGGCGATTGCAGTCACCGGGGCCGGTGCCGGTTTGCTCAACGGCGATACGCAGAAAAACATCATGGCCTGCGTGCCACGGGAGCGTGCGGGGATGGCCTCGGGCATGAGCACCACCATGCGCTTCAGCGCGATCATGTTGGCCATCGGCGTATATGGGGCACTGCTGAGCAGCCACAGCGAACAGTTGTTGCGCGCAAGTATCGACCCGCAATGGCAGGCGCAGGTGGCGGGAATCGCTTCGCGGGTGGTGGCGGGTGATATGCCGGCGGCGCTGAACCTGGTGCCCGAGGCGGCGCGGGTGAGGCTGCAACCGCTGGCGCGGCAGGCGTTTGTGGACGGGTTCAGCGGGGTGTTGTGGGTGGCAGGGTTATTGGGATTGCTCGGAGCGCTGGTGGTGGGGAGGCTGATGCGCAAGCCGATACCCACACCGAACTAAATGTGGGAGGGGCAAGCGCCCTCCCACAGGTATTACCTATACCCCAAAGAGGCTTACCAGAACCGCTGCTGGGTCAACCGGCTCCACCAGGTCAGCAGCACGCGGTCCACCGAACCGCTGGCCGCCAGGCCCACGCGCTCTTGCAGGCTCTTGCGCTCAGAGTAATGCAGGTGGAATACCTCGGCGGTCTTGGCCTTGGTGGCCAGGTATTCGTCGCTGGTTTGCAGCTCGTCGACCAGTTGCTTGTCGAGGGCTGCAACACCCAGCCACACTTCCCCGGTCGCCACTTCGTCGATCGCCAGCTGCGGGCGATAGCGCGACACGAAGTTCTTGAACAACTGGTGAGTGATGTCCAGGTCTTCCTGGAACTTCTCCCGGCCCTTCTCGGTGTTTTCGCCAAACACGGTGAGGGTGCGTTTGTATTCGCCGGCAGTCAGCACTTCAAAGTCGATATCGTGCTTTTTCAACAGGCGGTTGACGTTGGGCAACTGCGCCACCACCCCGATGGAACCGAGGATCGCGAACGGTGCGCTGATGATCTTCTCGCCAATGCACGCCATCATGTAGCCGCCGCTGGCCGCGACCTTGTCGATGCACACGGTCAACGGCACGCCCGCCTGGCGAATCCGCGCCAGTTGCGACGACGCCAACCCGTAGCTGTGAACCATGCCGCCGCCGCTTTCCAGGCGCAGCACCACTTCGTCCTTGGGCGTGGCCAGGCTCAGCAAGCCAGTGATTTCATGACGCAGGCTCTCGGTGGCCGAGGCCTTGATGTCGCCGTCGAAGTCGAGCACGAACACCCGTGGCTTGGCCTCGGGTTTCTTTTTGCTGTTCTTCTTTTCGGCTTTGCTTTCAGACTTGCGCAGGGCCTTGAGCTGATCCTTGTCGAGCACGGTCGATTCAAGGCGCTCGCGCAGGCCTTTGTAGAAATCATTCAGCTTGCTGACCTGCAACTGGCCAGCCGATTTGCGACGACCTTTGCTGCGCAGTGCCGCGAAGCTGATCAGTACCACCAGAATCGCGACCACCAGGGTGACGGTCTTCGCCAGAAAGCTCGCGTATTCAGCCAAAAAATCCATGTGTCTCCTTAACAATGCACGGCGCCAGGCGCGGATCGCCCAAGCATACCGACGGGACCGCCGGGGAGCCAGTGCTCAAACCGCCAGCAGGCAGGCGCTCTAACACGCTTTTAAAACAAGCGTATGTTTTTTCATTGACAGCTCGCAGGCATCCTCATAACCTCGCCAGACTTTCAACGTACCGGGAAAACGGACGTGGGCAGCATCTATCTGATTCGACATGGCCAGGCCTCCTTCGGTGCAGACGACTATGACGTCCTGTCGCCCGTCGGCGTGGAACAAGCGCAAATCCTCGGTCGCCACCTGGCAGACATGGGCGTGACGTTCGACCGCTGCGTCGCCGGCGACCTACGCCGCCAGCAGCACACCGCCACGGCCGCGTTCGATCAATACAGCGCCCTCGGCCTGGCGGTTCCAGCCCTGGAAGTCGACAGCGCCTTCAACGAATTCGACGCCGATGCGATCATCCGCGCCCTGCTCCCCGACCTGCTCACCCGCGAACCCGACGCCCTGGACATCCTGCGCAACGCCGCGCAGAACCGCAGCGAGTTCCAGCGCATCTTCGCCCTGATCATCGAGCGCTGGGTGGCCGGCACTTACGATACGCCGGGGCTGGAAAGCTGGCTGGGGTTTGTCGAGCGCGTCCAGGGTGGCCTGCAGCGTCTGCTGGAAGCGGCCGACAACACGCACAAGATCGCCGTGTTTACCTCCGGCGGCACTATTACTGCCCTGCTCCACCTGATTACCCGGATGCCGGCCGCCCAGGCCTTCGAACTGAACTGGCAAATTGTTAACACCTCGCTCAACCAGCTGAAATTCCGCGGTCGCGAGGTGGCACTGGCTTCCTTCAACAGTCATACCCACTTGCAACTGTTGAAGGCGCCGCAGCTCATCACTTTCCGATGAAGTGCGGCCAACCGTGACCCCAAGGTCGCTGGACTCTACCCTAAAGGATCGAAACCATGACTGACGTAGCTAAAGCCGTAGAAGCAATGAAAGCCAAATTCAACCCAGCCGCTGCTGCCGGCCTGGACCTGGTATTCGGTTTCTGTATCGATGACAGCGAACACTTCTCGCTGATCGTCAAAGACGGCACCTGTGAACTGCAGAAAGGCGAAAACCCAGACGCCCTGGTGACCCTGGTCATGAACGGCGAAACACTGAAAGGCATCGTCAGCGGCGAAACCGACGGCATGCAGGCCTTCATGAGCGGCAACCTGCGCACCGAAGGCGACATGATGCTGGCGATGAAGCTGAGCGATCTGTTCCCTTCCTGAGAACGCTGGCTGTAACGCACGCATTGAAATGACAAATCCCGCCAATGGCGGGATTTGTCGTTTCTCGGCCGGCGATCAGCGATCAGCGGCGTCGACTTTCTTGAACTGCTCCAAATCTGGTGGGGGATGGCAGCGTTCGCCATGATCTACATCCTTGTAAAACTCGGGGCGGCGAATTTACCCGATTCAAGGCATGGACGGTACATGCAACAGCAACGCCACCAACGCACTCCACCCCGTCTGGTGTGACGCCCCCAACCCGCGCCCAGTCTCCCCATGGAAATACTCATGGAACAACACCAGATCACGGCTGGCCGGGTCCGCCTCCAACTGCGCATACCCGGCCATCGACGGACGCAGGCCATTGTCATCCCTGAGGACCAATCGGCTCAGACGCTGGCTGAGGCTGTCGGCGACTTCCTCCAGGGACGACAGATAACCACTGCCCGTCGGGTACTCCACCGAGAAGTTATCCGCGTAGTACCGATGAAACTCGCGCAACGATTCGATCAGCATGTAATTCACCGGCATCCACAACGGCCCGCGCCAGTTGGAATTGCCGCCGTACAGACGCGAATCGGACTCACCGGGTTGGTAACGCGCGCACAACGTGTCGCCGTTCATCTTCAGCGCCAGGGGCTGCTCGGCAAAGGCCTTGGACATTGAGCGCACGCCAAATGCCGAAAGAAACTCATCGTCATCCAGCATGCGCCGCAGCAAGTCCTTGGTGCGCTCGCCGCGCAATAACGCCAGCAACAGGCGATTGCCCTGCCCCGGTTCGTTCCAGCGCGAGACCAGCTTGGCCAGGTCCGGCCGGTGGTGCATGAAGCCCAACAGCCGCTCACGCAAGCCTTCAAGGCCCTCATGTTCGCGCTGTTCCAGTACCAGCACGGCGAACAGCGGCATCAGGCCGACGATGGAACGCAGGCGCACCGGTTCGTTCTGACCGTCGGGACGGTGCAGTACGTCGTAGAAGAACAGGTCCTGTTCGTCCCACAGGCCCTCGGCGCTGTCGTCGACACGGTTGATCGCACCGGCGATATACAGGAAGTGCTCGAAAAACTTCACCGCGATATCGACGTACACGACATTGCGCTTGGCCAGTTCCAGCGCGATACGCATCAGGTCCAGCGCATACGCCGCCACCCACGCCGTGCCGTCGGCCTGATCCAGTTGGTAGCCCAGCGGCAGCGCGGCCGAGCGGTCGAACAAGGCGATATTGTCCAGGCCGAGGAACCCACCCTGGAACAGGTTGCGCCCTTCGGCATCCTTGCGGTTGACCCACCAGGAGAAATTCAGCAGCAACTTGTGGAAGATCCGCTCCAGGAAATCCATGTCGCCGACGCCGGTCAACGCCTTGTCCTGCTGATACACCCGCCAACAGGCCCAGGCATGCACCGGCGGGTTGGCGTCGTCGAAGCGCCATTCATAGGCCGGCAACTGGCCGTTGGGGTGCATGAAGCGGTCCTTCACCAGCAGCAACAGTTGTTGCTTGGCATACCCCGGATCGATCAGCGCCATGGCCACCGCCTGAAAGCCCTGGTCCCAGGAGGCGTACCACGGGTATTCCCAGGTGTCGGGCATGGAGAGGATGTCGAAGTTGGACAGGTGCCGCCAATGGCTATTGCGCCGTTGCAGGCGTTCGGGCGGCGGCGCGGGTTGGGTCGGGTCGCCGTCGAGCCATTGGTTCACGTCGAAGTAATAGAGCTGCTTGGACCACAGCAAACCGGCCAGGGCCTGGCGCTGCACATTGCGCGCGTCGGCGTCGGCGATACCCTGTTGCAACGCGGCGTAGAAGTCATCGGCTTCCTGGCGGCGCTGTTCAAACAGCTTGCGCGCATTGACCTCGGGCGCGTCCTTGGGCGCAAAGCGCAGATACACGACTTTGCGCTCCAGACCCGCCAACTCCAGGATGAAACGCGCGGCCGCCTTGGTGCCGCTGTCGCGGCGAATCGCGGTTTCCTGCCCCGCCACCACGTAATCGTTGATCCCATCCTTGAACGGCCCCGGCGCCGGTTGCCCGTCCAGCTTGGGGGCGTTGCTTTCGTTTTCGCAGAACAGCCATTCGACGCCGTCCTGGCCCCAGGCGCTGAGGTGGCGGTCCGGCAATTCATGATGCCGCGCCAGCACGCGCTCGCCGTCCAGCCGCAACTGCGGTTTCGGCGCGCCGACGGTCCAACTCCAATCATTGCGCGCCCACACCTGCGGCAGCACTTGCAGGCGTGTCGGCTGGTCGGAGCGGTTGTGGACGCTGACGCGCATGAAGATATCGTCGGGCTGGTGCTTGGCGTATTCGACGCTGACATCGCAATACCGGTTGTCTTCGAACACGCCGGTATCGAGGATTTCGTACTCGGCGTCCGCCAGCCCGCGCTGGGCGTTTTCGGCGATCAGGTCGGCGTAGGGAAACGCCGCGTGGGGATATTTGTAGAGCATACGCATGTAGGCATGACTCGGCACACCGTCGACGAAAAAGTACAGTTCCTTGACGTCCTCACCGTGGTTGCCCTCGGCGTTGTTCAGGCCGAACAGGCGCTCCTTGATGATCGCGTCACGCTCGTTCCACAGCGCCAGGCCCAGGCACCAGCGTTGCGCCTTGTCACTGAACCCGGCCAGGCCATCCTCGCCCCAGCGGTAAGCGCGGCTGCGCGCATGTTCGTGCGGGAAGTAACGCCAGGCATCGCCGTCGGCGCTGTAGTCCTCGCGCACCGTGCCCCATTGGCGTTCGCTCAGGTACGGGCCCCACTCGCGCCAGCACTCGGCGGAATCGGCGGCCAGGCGCTGGCCTTCAGTGGTTTGCACAATAGTGGCGCTCATCCAATCCTCCCTCAGCCATCGCGTAAGGCCAGTGTAGAACCCATTCCCGGCGGGATGCACATGAAGACGGTTTTACCCCACTCATTCGTTTGCAGAATGAAGTCCAGAGGAATCTTCGTTTGCGCGGGCCTGCGGCGCCCAACAGAATCGGGGGTAACGGCATTCATTACTCTTACCGCAGCCAGGAATTTTTCTATGCCCAGCACCGCGTTTATCAGCCCCGACGACATCCGCAAAGGCTTTTCCAAGGCCATGTCCGACATGTACCGCGATGAAGTGCCCCTGTACGGCGCGCTGATGGATCTGGTGGCCGACATCAACCGCCGCGTGCTCGACGCCGACCCGAGCCTGGCGCAACAACTGCAACGGACCGGCGAAATCCAGCGCCTGGACATGGAACGCCACGGCGCCATTCGCCTGGGTACCGCCGCCGAACTGGCGACCATCCGCCGCCTGTTCGCGGTGATGGGCATGCAACCGGTGGGCTACTACGACCTGACCCCGGCCGGCGTGCCGGTGCATTCCACCGCATTTCGCGCCGTGCATGAATGCGCGCTGCAAACCAGCCCGTTCCGCGTATTCACCTCGTTGCTGCGCCTGGAACTGATCGAGAACCCCGAACTGCGCGCCTTCGCCGAAGCCGCCCTGGCCAAGCGTTCGATCTTCACCCCCGGCGCCCTCGCCCTGATCGAACAAGCGGAACGCGATGGCGGCCTCAACGCTGACGACGCCGAGGCATTCATCCGCCAGGCCCTGGAAACCTTCCGCTGGCACCACACCGCCACCGTCACCGCCGCGCAGTACCGGCAACTGAGCGACCAGCATCGCCTGATCGCCGACGTGGTGGCCTTCAAGGGCCCGCACATCAACCACCTGACCCCGCGCACCCTGGATATCGACCAGGTCCAGGCCGCCATGCCCGGCAAAGGCATCACCCCCAAAGCCGTGATCGAAGGCCCGCCGCGCCGCCACTGCCCGATCCTGCTGCGCCAGACCAGCTTCAAGGCCCTCGACGAAACCATCGCCTTCACCGACGCCCAAGGCAGCCACAGCGCACGTTTCGGCGAAATCGAACAACGCGGCGTCGCCCTCACACCCAAAGGCCGCGCGCTGTACGACCAACTGCTGAATGCCGCCCGCGACGCACTCGGCGCCTTCCCCAACGAAGCCAACGCCGCGCATTACATGCACTTGATGGAACAGCACTTCCAGGCCTTTCCGGACGACCACACACAAATGCGCGAACAAGGCCTGGCCTACTTCCGCTACTTCGCCACCGACAAAGGCCTCGCGGCACGCGGCCAAGCCGACCAACCGCGCACGCTGGACGCGCTGATCGCCGCCGGTCACGTCGATGTAGAACCGCTGGTGTATGAGGATTTTCTGCCGGTGAGTGCCGCAGGGATTTTCCAGTCGAACCTGGGGGATGCCGCGCAAAGTCACTACGCAGCCAATTCGAACCAGGCCGAATTCGAACAGGCACTGGGGCGCAAGACCCTTGATGAGTTGGCGCTGTATGCCGAGACGCAACAGCGCTCGATGGATGAATGCACTCACACGCTACTGGCCTGAAACAAACTGCCCGCCCGGCTCAGCAGCGCAATCCTCGCGCCCTATAACCCCCCAGAGCCGGGTGGACGGCGGGCATCATAAGTATCGGAGGGAAGGATGTCGTTCAGCCAAATCTGAAAAAATGTGCAAGGGAGCGACTGACGCGCTCCCTGCGGGGTGAATGGATCGCGCGCTTTACTCCAGCAAACCCTTGATCTCATCTTTAACCAACAAGCGTTTTTCCTTTAACTTCTTCAGCTCCTCATCGCTGCCGGCCGCCTTTTCAGCGCTCACCACCAGTTCGTCGACGGCGTTGTATTTATCAAACAGCGCGTTCAGACGCGGATTTTTCGCCCGGTGTCCATCGACTTCGTCCTTGCTCAAACCCAAGTCCTGATACAGGTCGTGTTTCACTGGCATGGCCTACCTCCGCAAGTTGATCAATGATTACGCCCTTGAAGCTAGCCCATTCCAAGGGGTCTTGTCATGTTTGCGGGCAAACCAGTTCCGTTCGTCGCTACACCGGCGATGGAATCAAACCTTTGCCGCGCCCTGCCCTCCACTGTAGATCGCCACCCGAGGGAGACCGGTTTCATGAATCACGCCGCCACCGCTGTCGACACCCAATGCATCAACACCCTGCGCACCCTGGCCATGGATGCCGTGCAGAAGGCCAATTCCGGCCACCCCGGCACGCCCATGGGCCTGGCGCCGGTGGGGTATACGCTGTGGAGTCGCTTCCTGCGTTATCACCCGGAGCATCCCGACTGGCCCAACCGCGACCGTTTTGTGTTGTCGGTGGGGCATGCATCGATGCTGCTGTATTCGTTGCTGCACCTGGCCGGCGTGGTCGAGATCGACGCCCAGGGCCAGCGCTCGGGGCTGCCGGCGATCAGCCTGGACGATATCCAGCAGTTCCGGCAGATGGGTTCCAAGACCCCAGGCCACCCCGAGTACCGCATGACCACCGGCGTAGAAACCACCACCGGCCCCCTCGGCCAGGGGTGCGCCAACAGCGTCGGCATGGCCATGGCCGGGCGCTGGCTGGGCGAGCGCTTCAACCGCGACGGCCAGGTGCTGTTCGACTACAACGTCTACACCCTGTGCGGCGACGGCGACATGATGGAAGGCATCAGCAGCGAAGCCGCCTCCCTGGCCGGGCATTTGCGGTTGGACAACCTGTGCTGGATCTATGACAACAACACCATCAGCATCGAAGGCCACACCGAACTGGCCTTCAGCGAGGACGTGATCCAGCGCTTCCAGGCCTATGGCTGGCACACCTTGCACGTGACCGATGCCAACGACCTGCACGCCCTGAGCACGGCGCTGGAAACCTTCCAGCGCAATACCGGTGCGCCGACCCTGATCGTGGTCGACAGCGTGATCGGCTACGGCTCGCCGCACAAACACAACACCGCCGCCGCCCATGGCGAGCCGCTGGGCGAGGCGGAGATCCGCCTGACCAAGGCCGCGTATGGCTGGCCGGAAGACGCCAGCTTCCTGGTGCCCGAGGAGGCGCGCACGGTGTTGCGTGATGCATTGCACGCGCGGGCCGAGCCGTTGTACCGACAGTGGCAGCAAACCCTGGCGTCCCTCGACCCGCAACTGGCCGACGAACTGCAACGCATGCGCGCCGGGAACATGCCCGAGCAATGGCAAGCTGAACTGCCCAGCTTCGACCCCGACGCCAAGGGCGTGGCCAGCCGTGCCGCCGGCGGCGCGGTGCTGAATGCCTTCGCCCGGCAGATTCCCTGGCTGCTGGGCGGCTCGGCGGATTTGTCGCCGTCGACCAAAACCAACCTGACCTTCGACGGCGCCGGACGTTTCAGTGCCGACGACTACAGCGGACGCAACCTGCACTTCGGCATCCGTGAACATGCCATGGGGGCGATCGCCAATGGCATGGCGCTGTCCTACCTGCGCCCGTACACCTCGACGTTCCTGGTGTTCAGCGACTACATGAAGCCGCCGATCCGCCTCGCGGCAATCATGGAATTGCCGGTGGTGTTCGTGTTTACCCATGACTCGATCGGCGTCGGCGAAGACGGCCCGACACACCAGCCGATCGAACACCTGAGCCAACTGCGCGCCACGCCGGGGTTGCTGACCCTGCGTCCCGGCGACGCGAATGAAACCCTGGAACTGTGGAAGGTTGCCCTGGCCCAGACTCACCGGCCGAGCTGCATGGTGTTGTCGCGCCAACCGCTGCCGACTCTGGACCGCACGCAGTACGCAGCCGCGTCCGGTGCCGCCCAGGGAGCCTATGTGCTGGCCGGCGCCGCACACCCCGAGGTCATCCTGCTGGCAACCGGCAGCGAAGTCAGCCTGGCGGTGGCGGCGTATGAACAGCTCAAAGGCGAAGGCATTGCCGCGCAGGTGGTCTCGATGCCCAGCTGGGAGCTGTTCGAAGAGCAGCCCACCGCCTACCGCGACAGCGTACTGCCGCCAGCGGTGACCGCGCGGGTGGTGGTGGAACAGGCCGGTCCGTTGGGCTGGGACCGCTATGTCGGACAGACCGGCGCCAAAGTGGTGATGAACAGCTTTGGCGCATCGGCGCCCCTGGCCAAGTTGCAGGAGAAGTTCGGGTTTACCGTGGAGAATGTGGTGAAGCTGGCCAAGCAACAGATCCAACGGCAGGAACATTGATCACAACGGTGACTGACACTCCGCTATCGGGGGCAAGCCCCCTCCCACATGGGAGAGTGGGGCTCACCGCCGGCACCCGAGCATGAGCAAATGCCACTAACCCCGCCGATCAACCAAGGGAATGCGGTCAATGTGGGAGGGGGCTTGCCCCCGATAGCGGTGCATCAGTCACTGCATGAGTACCTGAACCACTGAAGTGCGCCCCATTGATGGTCAGACCAGCTCTCGGGCGAGGAACGGCGCGGTGCGGCTTTTCTTGCTCTTCGTCACCTGTCGCGGCGTGCCGCTGGCAACCACCTTGCCGCCCAGGTCCCCAGCGCCCGGCCCGATATCGATCACCCAGTCACTCTGGGCCACCACGCGCATTTCATGCTCCACCACAACCACCGTATGCCCGGCGTCGACCAGATGGTTCAACTGGCGGAGCAAGCGGTCCACATCCCGTGGGTGCAGGCCGGTCGTCGGTTCGTCCAGCACATACAAGGTGGCGCCCCGGGCATTGCGTTGCAGTTCGGTGGCCAGTTTGATGCGCTGTGCTTCGCCCCCGGACAGTTCCGTCGCCGGTTGGCCGAGGCGCAGATAGCCCAGGCCGATGTCGCGCAGCACCAGCAACGACCGCAGCACCCCCGGCTGCTCGGCGAACACCGCCACCGCCTGCTCGACGGTCAAGCCGAGCACTTGGGCAATGTTCAAACCTTGCCATTGGATCGCCAGGGTCTCGGGGTTGTAGCGCGCCCCGTGGCAGGTCGGGCACGGCGCGTACACGCTGGGCATGAACAGCAACTCAACGCTGACGAACCCTTCGCCCTCGCAATTCGCGCAGCGGCCCTTGGCGACATTGAAAGAAAACTGCCCCGCATCGTAATCACGCTGCTTCGCGGCCGGTGTGGCAGCGAACAGTTTGCGCACGTTGTCGAACAGCCCGGTGTAGGTCGCCAGGTTGGAGCGCGGGGTGCGGCCGATGGGTTTCTGGTCCACCTGCACCAGCCGGTGAATCCGTTCCAGCCCGGCGCTGATGCACCCGCCGCTGGTGGGCGGGGCATCGTCTTCCAGGCTCGGTTCGTCGTCGCTTTCCGGCACGCGGCCGAGGCCGCTGCCCACCAACTCCAGCAGCGCCTGGCTGACCAGGCTGGATTTGCCCGAGCCGGAAATACCGGTCACCGCAGTGAAGCAGCCCAGCGGGAAATCGACACTCAAATCCTTGAGATTATTACGTGTGACGCCCTCCAGGCTCAGCCAGCCGGTCGGTTCGCGGCGCCGGGGATTGGCCGGGCGCCGTTCGGCAAACAGGTACTCACGGGTCTGCGACGCTTCAACCTGCGCCAAACCCGCCGGCGGTCCGCTGTACAGCACTTGCCCGCCGTGTTCACCGGCCGCCGGGCCGACGTCGATCAGCCAGTCGGCGCGGCGCATGGTTTCCAGGTCGTGCTCCACCACAAACAACGAATTGCCGGCGGCTTTCAAACGCGCCAGCGCAGTGAACAGCGCTTCGCCATCCGCCGGGTGCAGCCCCGCCGACGGCTCATCCAGCACATAGATCACGCCGAACAACTGCGAGCCCAGTTGCGTAGCCAGGCGCAAGCGCTGCAACTCGCCAGACGACAAGGTCGGCGTGCTGCGCTCCAGGGACAGATAGCCCAGCCCCAGCTCGGTCAGGGTGCTGACCCGTTCGAGCAGATCCTCGGCGATGCGCTGGGCGGCCAGGCGCTTTTCCAGCGACAGTTTCATCGTGTCTTGCCCCGCCGCCACCGGCCGCAGCAGCTCGGCCAATTGAGTCAGCGACAGTTGCGAGAGTTCGCCGATGTCCACCCCGGCAAACTTCACCGACAACGCCGCCTGGGTCAGCCGCTTGCCGTCGCACAACGGGCAGGCGCTGCCCTGCATGAACTGCGCGACACGCTTTTTCATCAGCGCACTTTGGGTGTGGCTGAAGGTGTGCAGGATATAGCGCCGCGCGCCGCTGAACGTGCCCTGGTAGCTCGGCTCCAGCTTGCGTTTCAGCGCCTCGCGGGTCTGCTCCGGGGTGAAACCGGCGTACACCGGCACGGTCGGGGTTTCTTCGGTAAACAGGATCCAGTCGCGCTGCTTTTTCGGCAAATCACGCCACGGGATGTCGACGTCATAGCCCAGGGTCACCAGGATGTCGCGCAGGTTCTGGCCTTGCCACGCCAAGGGCCAGGACGCGACCGCACGCTGGCGGATGGTCAGCGAGGGATCGGGCACCATCAGCGCCTCGGTCACCTCATACACGCGGCCCAGTCCGTGGCATTGCGGGCAGGCGCCCTGGGGCAGGTTCGGCGAAAAATCCTCGGCATACAGCATCGCCTGCCCCGGCGGATAACTGCCGGCGCGCGAATAGAGCATGCGGATCAGGCTGGACAACGTCGTGACACTGCCCACCGACGAACGCGCACTCGGCGTGCCGCGCTGTTGTTGCAGGGCCACGGCAGGCGGCAGGCCTTCGATGGAGTCCACATCGGGCACGCCGACCTGATCGATCAGGCGTCGCGCATAGGGCGCCACCGATTCGAAATAGCGCCGCTGGGCCTCGGCATACACCGTGGAAAAAGCCAGGGACGACTTGCCGGAACCCGACACGCCGGTAAACACCACCAGGGCATCCCGTGGGATATCCACATCGACGTTACGCAGGTTATGTTCGCGAGCGCCGCGAACCCGGACGAACCCAAGCTGTTGGGTGGTGATCTGAGGGATGTTGCGCGATGAAGTCATGGTCAACCTTGTGGCGCGGCAAGCACGCGGCGCACCCGATGCGTCTGGGTTTCGGGGTTATAGGGCTTGCTCAGCAGATGAATGTCGGGGCTCAGCAGGTGCGGGATTTCGTTTCATTGCATATAGCTTATCCACGCAGGCCGGAGCAACTGCGCTCAGTGAAAATCCCGGCTGCGCACAGCGATGCCTTGCAGCAACGGCGACAGGTCGGTGAGGCGCCCAGCGATCAGGTGCCGCACCTCGCCCACCGCCTCCCAGCGCCCGTCCACCTTGAGCAGGCGCGAGCCGACCAGGGCCTGGCGCTGACGTTCTGCCAGGTCACGCCAGACCACCACATTCAGGTTGCCGAATTCATCCTCCAAGGTGACAAAGGTCACACCGCTGGCGGTGCCGGGGCGCTGGCGACCGGTCACCAGGCCGGCGACGCTGACAGTGCGGCCATGCTCCACCGCCATCAGCTCACGGGAACTGTGGCAGCGCCGTTTGCGCAATTCATCGCGCAACAACGCCAATGGATGCGGGCCCAGGGTGGTGCCGAGCGTGGCGTAATCGGCCTGCAGGTCTTCGCCCACCGTGGGTGTCGGCAACTCCACCCGCGCTTCGTCGGGGCTGGGCAGGCCGGCGAACAGCCCGAGTTGTTTGTGTACCCCCGCCACTTCCCAGCGCGCCGTGTGCCGGTTGCCGGCCAACGCCCGCAAGGCTCCGGCATCCGCCAGCAAGGCTTGGGCGCGGGGATCCAGCCCGGCGCGTCGGTCGAGGTCGGCAATGTCGCTGAATGCACGGTGCTCGCGCGCCGCTTCGATCCGTCGCCCATCCTCTTCGCGAAACCCCGCGATCATGCGCAACCCCAGGCGAATCGCCGGTTGCGCGCCAGCGATGGGTTCCAGACTGCAATCCCAGTCACTGGCCTGCACGTCCACCGGGCGGATCTGCAAACGATGGCGCCGCGCGTCCTGCAGGATCTGGTCCGGGCTGTAGAACCCCATGGGCCAACTGTTGATCAACGCACAGGCGAAGGCCGCCGGTTCATGGCATTTGAGCCAGCAACTGGCGTAGGTCAACAAGGCAAAACTGGCGGCGTGGGATTCCGGGAAGCCATAGCTGCCAAAACCCTTGATCTGCTCGAAGATCTGCGCGGCGAAGGCTTCGCTGTAGCCGTTTTTGAGCATGCCGGTGCGCAAGCGTTGCTGGTGCGGTTCAAGGCCGCCGTGACGCTTCCAGGCCGCCATGGAACGGCGCAACTGATCAGCTTCGCCAGGGCTGTAATCGGCAGCAACCATGGCGATCTGCATCACCTGTTCCTGGAACAACGGCACGCCGAGGGTGCGTTCGAGCACCGCTTCAAGCTGCGGCGACGGATAGGTGGTGGGCTCCTCTTTGTTCCGCCGCCGCAGGTACGGATGCACCATGCCGCCCTGGATCGGCCCCGGGCGCACGATGGCGACTTCAATCACCAGGTCGTAAAAGGTCTGCGGCTTGAGCCTGGGCAACATCGACATCTGCGCCCGCGACTCGATCTGGAACACGCCGAGGGTGTCGGCCTTGCTGATCATTGCGTAGGTGGCCGGGTCTTCCTTGGGGATCGTCGCCAGGCACAGGTCGTGGCCACGGTGGCGACGCAGCAGGTCGAAACAGCGGCGGATCGCGCTGAGCATGCCCAGGGCGAGGATATCCACCTTGAGCAGGCCGACGGCGTCGAGGTCGTCCTTGTCCCACTGGATGATGGTGCGCTCGGCCATCGCCGCATTTTCCACCGGCACCAGGGTGTCCAGCGGGTGTTCGGAAATCACGAAGCCGCCGGGGTGCTGGGACAGGTGCCGGGGGAAGCCGATCAGTTGCTGGGTCAGCGCGAGTATGCGGCGCAACACCGGGCTGTCGGGGTCGAAACCGCCCTCGCGCAGGCGTTCCAGGGGTGGCGCTTGGTCACTCCAGCGCCCGCAGCACTCGGCCAGGGCATTGACCTGGTCCGGCGGCAAACCCAGGGCCTTGGCCACATCGCGCACCGCGCCGGCACCGTGGTAGCTGCTGACCACCGCCGTCAGTGCCGCACGGGTGCGGCCGTAGCGCTGGAACACGTATTGCAGCACCTCTTCGCGGCGTTCGTGTTCGAAGTCGACGTCGATGTCCGGCGGCTCGTTACGCTCCCGGGACAGGAAGCGCTCGAACAGCATGTTCATCAGGCTCGGGTTGATCTCGGTGATGCCCAAGGCAAAACACACCGCCGAGTTGGCCGCCGAACCCCGGCCCTGGCACAGGATCGAACGGCTGCGGGCAAAGCGCACGATGTCATGTACCGTGAGGAAATAGCTTTCATAGCCCAGCTCGCTGATCAGTTCCAACTCGCGGTCGATCTGCTGCCGGGTCTTGGCGTCGACCCCTTGCGGCCAGCGCCGGGCGATGCCTTCTTCGGTGACGGCGCGCAGCCAGGATCGGGCGTCATGGCCGGCGGGCACCAGCTCACGCGGATAGTGGTAGCGCAGTTGGCTGAGGTCGAAGGTACAACGGCGCGCGATGGCCAGGGTTTCGTCGAGCAACGACGGCGGATATAACGCCTGTAACGCCGGCAGGCTGCGCAGATGCCGCTCGCCATTGGGATGCAGGCGCGTGCCGGCTTCGGCCACCAGTACGTGATGGCGGATGGCGGTCATGGTGTCTTGCAGGGCGCGGCGGCCGCGGGCATGCATATGCACATCGCCGCAGGCCACCGCCGGGAGCTGCAGGCTGGCGGCCAGGGCCAGGCGTTGCTCCAGGTGACGCGCATCGTCCTGCCCGCAATGCAGGTGCACCGCCAGCCACAGGCGCTCGGCGAAGGTACGGCGCAGCCATTGGATCGAGGCCTGGGTGTCGCTGTCTTCGGCAATCCAGAGCGCCAACAGGCCGGGCAGCGGTTGGTCGAAGTCTTCTGGCAGCAGGCGATAACGGCCCTTCTCCGCCCGTCGTCGGGCCAGGGTGATCAAGCGGCACAGGTGCTGGTAGCCGCTGAGGTCTTCCACCAGCAGTAGCAGTTTCGGGCCGTTTTCGACGCGCATCTCACTGCCGATGATCAGCGGCAAACCCACCGCTTTCGCCGCCTGCCAGGCGCGCACGATGCCAGCCAGGGTGCATTCGTCAGTGATCGCCAGGGCGCTGTAGCCCTCGCGCTTGGCCCGCTCGAACAACTCCAGCGCCGTGGAGGCGCCGCGCTGGAAGCTGAAGTTGGACAGGCAATGCAGCTCGGCGTAACTCATGCGAACCAGCCTTGCAGCCACAACCCGTCGCATTGCCCCACGGTGCGGTAGGCCCAGCCTTGCTGGCCGGCGCGGGTCTGGATCAGGTAATAGTCGCGGCGGATATCGGCGCCATCCCACCAACCCGATTCGATGCGCTCCGGGCCCTTCAGGATCTGCACGCCCGCCTCGGCCAGCAAGGTCGGCTCGGCGAGCAGCCAGCCGGGGCGTTGCACGTTGTTCAAAGTGGGGCACGGGTTTTTATCGGTCGCCGCTTGCCAGGCACATTCGGGGCGGTGGTCGGCGTGAAAGCGCAGGCCGTGTACCGCCTCATCGCCAAGCCGGGCGCGCAGGCGTTCGCGCAGTTGCGCCCAGGGCAGGGTCTGTTGCGGGCGGTCGTCGAACAGGTCCTGGCGTTGCGGCACGAACACCGGCAGGTCCTGGGCCACCAGGCGAACACCGCGCACGGGGGACGTCACTTGCACCTGCTCCAGACGCCCGCGGGCCAGTTCGAACAGCATCGGCGCTTCACGCTCGGCGCTGAGCAGGCCGACCGGGATCACGCTGTCGGGGGCCTGGGCGTGTTCCAGGTGCAGGGCGAAACGCTGGACGCCACTGTCGCGGCCACAGAGGAAGGCGGACAGGTCGCCGGTCAGGCGGCGCAGCGGGAATAACAGGGCCTGGTGGGATTGCACGTCGTAGTTCAGCTCGATGCGTACATCGAAGCGGTCCGGCGGCTGATAGAAGCCCAGCGCCAACGGCCGCTGCCCGCTCAGGGCATCCAGATGCTTGAGCAACGCCGCATCGAAGCGCCGCGCCAGTGTGTGCCGGGGCAACGCCTGCACCTGGGCCAGGCTGCGCAAGCCCATCCGCGACAAGGCGATAGCGGCCTGCGGGTCCAGGCCGGCGCGGTCGATGGGCAGTGGCGCCAAGGCCTGCATCAACGCGTGATCATCGGCCACGGCCAGGCCATCGTAGCGGTTCGCCAGAACCCGCGCCGCCGCCGGGTTGGGCGCGGCGACGATGCGATGACGAAAGCCCAGCTCGCTCAGCTCTTTGCGCAGGCGGGCCTCGAAGCGCGGCCAGGGCCCGAACAGGCCCAGGCTCGACTCGATCTCAAACAGCAATGCGCGCGGGTAAAACACGCTGACCTGGGAACTGAACTGGTAGGCCCAGGCCGCCAGAAACTGCTGCCAGCGTTCGATCTCCACGGGGTCGTATTCGGCGCAGGCAAAGGTTTTGACCAGCGCATGCGCCGCCGTCAGCGATTGACCGGAGCGCAGGCCCAAGGCGTGCGCGGCCGCGTTGACGGTTTGCAGGACGCGCCGCTGCGGCGTGCCGGCCAGCAGCGCCAGCGGCTCGTGCGGCGTCGGATGCATACGCTGCACCGCGTCCAGCGCCAATTGCGGGAAGACAATACACACCCAGCGCATGCCAACCTCAGTACCCGGCCAGCGCAATCGGCGCCGGGTGGGCCAGCCCGCCCCGGCACTTGAGCACCCGCACTTGCGCGGGCCGGGCGTCGACCGCCAGGCGCAGAGCGGCCGGCGAGGCGTTGAGCGCGTCACTCAGGGCGCGCCAGGCAAACGCCAGGGTCTGCCCGGTTTCCGCCGCCACCTGCAAGCGCCGCAAGGCACGATCATCGGCCTTGCGCGGCCAGCACAACACCGCACCGCAACTGCCCGAACGCAGGCACTGCTCGACCGCCCACAACGCATCCCGCTCCTCGGCCCGGACCACCGCGAGCTGACGCAAATCCACCCCGGCGTTCTGCCAGGCGTGGGGGTACGGCGTGTAGGGCGGCGCCACCAACACAATGCGCTCCCCCGCCGCCGACAAACGCGCCAGGGTCGGCAACACCAGTTGCAGTTCGCCCACGCCGTCCTTGGCCATGAGGATTTCGCTGAGGGCCGACTCCGGCCAGCCGCCCGTGGGCAGCACCGCATCCAGCGCCGCCAGCCCCGTGGGGTGAACACTGGCCGGTGGCGCGGCGGGCCGGCCCTTCCACACGCGCCCGCCATTGAACAGCGCGTCCAGGGCAACGACGGCGCCCATCAGCCTTGCCTCACCAGGCCGCAGAACACGCCTTCGATGGCCAGGTCCTGATCGGGCCCGACCACGATGGGTTGATACGCGGGGTTGCGCGGCAGCAGCCGCACGCTGTCGCCATTGCGTTCGAAACGTTTGATGGTGACTTCACCGTCCAGGCGCGCCACCACAATCTGCCCGTTCACGGCTTCGGCACTGCGGCGCACGCCCACCAAATCGCCGTCGAGGATGCCGTCTTCGATCATTGAGTCGCCCTGCACCCGCAACAGATAGTCCGGGGTTTTCGCGAAAGTGGCCGGGTCGAGTTGCAGGCGGCTGTGGACTTCGGCATCGGCGCCGATGGGCAAGCCGGCGGCGACACGGCCCAGGACCGGGACGTCCAGCCATTCGGGCCGCGCTGGCGGGTTGAGCAGGCGAATGCCACGGGCCTGGTTGGGGTTGACTTCGATGAAGCCGGCTTCGGTCAGGGCCACAACGTGTTTACGGGCGACGCTGCGGGAGGCGAAGCCGAATGCCTCGGCGATCTCGGCGAGGCTGGGAGATTGGCCTTGTTGCGCGATGCGGTCGCGGATGAAGGTCAGGATGGCGGTGCGGCGGGGGGTTAGGGTTGTCATGGAGTACATTTGTACTCTTGTGGGAAATTTCTGACAAGAGCCGGTAGTCGGGGGTCGGGGTTGGGGTTGTGTGTATATCCGTTATTTAGGTAACGGCAGCTATTGGTTCCGCTCTTACAGCGGGTCACTTTGGAAAAGCCCCAAAGTAACCAAAGGGCTCTTGCCCCACCACTCGGCACCTCGCCTAGGCTCGGCATGCCCTCACTCCGGCCAGCGTGGTTTGACGGGGCGCCTAAGATCAAGATCAAAAACCAGAGCCAGAGCAGAACGAGTTCTATCTGATCCATGGAGATCAAAATGTAGGAGGGGCGGTGCGACGATTCGACTTGCCCCCGATGGCGGTGGATCAGTCATGCATGTAGTGACTGACACACTGCCATCGGGGGCAAGCCCCCTCCCACATTTTTGACCGAGTTCGGCTCGCCGAGTCAGGTCGGCTACAAGGCCGCTTTGCTTTTGATCTGAGGCACACCGAGCCTAGTTTTGGCTACTTTTGAGAAAACGGATATCGACACGCCCCACTCTCACCATCCCTCTTTCAACATCCGCAATTCCAGATGCTGCAACAGCATGATGGTCTTCCCATCCACGATCTCACCGCTCGCCACCATCGCCAACGCCCGCTCGAACCCCAGTTCCAGCACCTCGATGTCCTCGCCTTCCTCTTCGATCCCGCCGCCCATTCCAACCCGATCCTCCGGTTGGTATTCGCCGAGGAAAAAGTGAATCCGCTCCGTCACCGATCCTGGGCTCATGAATGCCGCATAGATCTTCTCCACATGCCCCACGCGATAGCCCGTCTCTTCTTCGGCTTCCAGGCGAATGCGTTCCTCGGGGCTGGCGTTGTCCAGCAACCCGGCCGCGGCTTCGATCAGGTAACCGGGGTAGTCGTTGACGAAGGTGGGCATGCGGAACTGTCGGATCAGCAGCACAGTGCGCTGGGCACGGTTGTACAGCAGGATGGTCGCGCCGTTGCCCCGGTCGTACACTTCGCGGGTCTGGGCCTGCCAGCTGCCGTCGCGGCGGCGCAGGTCGAAGCTGTATTTTTTCAGCAGGTACCAATTCTCCGAGAGCGTCTCTTCGGCGGTGATGCGAACGGGGCTGTTGTCCATGGTCGGGCCTTTGCTCAAAGGAGCAGGAGCATGTCGCGCCAGCAACGCCAACGTCAAGCCGGTCGCATACCGCTACAATCGGGCCCCATAAAAAGTCTCTGCAAGGGCAAGGCAATGTCGCTGCATATCCCGACGCTACTGATAGTCGCCGTGTTCGTGTTCTGCCTGATGGGCCTGCTCACCGTGCATGCCTGGAGCCGTGGCCGTGAACCGACCCTGGGCTATCTCGGCATCATGCTGCTGCTCGCCACCCTGGGCACCGGGCTGATCGCGGTGCGCGGCGTGGGCCTGGACTTTGTCGCGTTGATCCTCGGCAATGTCGTGCTGTTGCTCAGCGCCGCGATGAACTGGACCGCCATGCGCGCTTTCGTGCAGCGCAAGCCGAGCCTGCCGGGGATCTTTGCCGGGTGTGGCGTGTGGCTGTTGATGTGCCTGTTGCCGCAGTTCTATGGTTCGCTGTCGGCGCGGGTCACCCTGTATTCGCTGCTGGCGGCCGGTTATGGCGTGCTGTCGGCCCTGGAGCTGTGGCGCAACCGCGCGACCCTGGAAGTTGCCTACGCTCCCGCGCTGGCGCTGATCCTTTGGCACACCGCGTTCTATGGCATACGCGCAATCACCGACGCCGGCCTGCCGCTGAAAAACGCCCAGGCCTCGGGGGGTGAAGGCGTGCCGTTTTTCTCGTTCATGCTGTTTGAATCGATGCTGTATGCCATCGGCATTGCCTACATCACGCTGGCGATGGTCAAGGAGCGTGCCGAGTTGCGCTTCAAGGCCGCCGCCTTCAGCGATGCGCTGACCGGCGCCGGCAACCGCCGCGCCTTTATGCTCAAGGGCGAAAAACTGCTGGCCGACTGCAGCCGTCGCCAGCGCAGCGCGGCCCTGCTGCTGTGCGACCTGGACCACTTCAAGCGCCTGAACGATAGCTTCGGCCACCCCATGGGCGACCAGGCGCTGATCGCCTTCAGCCAGATGACGCGGGCCATGCTGCGCAGCGGAGATGTGTTTGCGCGTATCGGCGGTGAAGAGTTCGCCTGCCTGCTGGCCGACAGCGATGCGGCCGGGGCGTTTGAAGTGGCCGAGCGCATCCGCCGCGGGTTTGCCGAACTGGACCTGCTGACGCCGGGGTTCTTGAGCGTGAGCATCGGCATCGTCACCACCACGGCGGCAGGCCACGACCTCTCATACTTACTGTCCCAGGCCGACCAGGCGCTGTACCAGGCCAAGGCCTATGGACGCAATCGCGTGCAGGTGGTGGCGCTCGCCTGAGCGGACGACGCTTGAATGCCGCAATACTTTGCAAGCAATCCCCACTGACGGCCGTCGAAATAATTCCTGCCTCCGTAGGCCATCTGGTAAAACCCGTGCTTCGTCTTTGCCCTGGACCCTTTATGCCTTCTCGTTTCCTCTCCCGCCTGGGCCTGCGCTGGTTTCCCCTGCTGTGCATGGCCATCCTGATCCTCGGGTTGCCGGTGGGTTGCGCCGTGCTGCAACACAAGGAGCGCGAGCTGGTGTTTCGCATCGAACCGGGCACCGCGAGCTGGTACAGCGGCTTGCCCAAGGCGGTGCAGGAGTTCGAACTCACGCCCGCCAGTTTCAAGTCGGGACAGAACATTCATGGCTGGTGGTGGCCGGCGGACAAGAAGGACGCGCCGGCCATCCTGTACCTGCATGGCGTGCGCTGGAACCTCACCGGGCAGCTGTTCCGCATCGAGCAATTACACGCGCTGGGCTACTCGGTGCTGGCCATCGACTACCGCGGCTTCGGCCAAAGCCAGGGCGACCTGCCTTCGGAAACCACGGTGTACGAGGACGCACGCATCGCCTGGGAACGCTTCCAGCTGTTGCAACCCGACCCGAGCAAACGCCTGATCTACGGGCATTCCCTGGGCGGCGCGGTGGCGATCGACCTGGCCGCTGAACTGGGCCGGCAGGTCCCCTTGCCCGTGCGCGGGCTGGTGATCGAATCCACGTTCACTTCCCTGGCGGATGTGGCCACCGCCGTGGCGGATACCGCCTTGCCGGTGCGCTGGCTGCTGTCGCAGAAATTCGATTCCATCGACAAGATTGCCGACATCCATATGCCGCTGCTGGTGGTCCACGGCCTGGACGACCGCTACGTCCCCCCACGGTTCAGCGAGCAATTATTTGCCGCCGCCCAGGAACCCAAGCGCCTGTTGCTGGTGCCCGGCGCCAGCCACAACAACAGCATGAGCCTGGCCGGGCGCAGCTATCGCAAAGCGCTGGACAACCTGATGCAAGCGAAGATGCCGACACAGGTTGTCACCCACTCAACCGGGCGCGCCAACGACTCATAAAATGTGTTTTCGGCACTGGGTTCGCGCGGGGCTGTCAAGCGCAAACCCAGCCTATGCTGGCCCGCGCCAGAAGTTGATCAAATATTGATCTTGGGTTGAATCGCCAACCCCTGCCGGGCCCTCGCAAAGTTATCCACAGAGATACCCACGGTTTTCGTGGACAACTCTTTTTATTTTTTTACGATTTTTTTGCTCAGCCCGCGCCTTGGGGAAAGGTGCCAGGCAGCAAAATTTCGCGATTCACATCGCGTATATCGTTATACCCGCACAGCGCCATCGACACGTCCAACTCGCGGGCGATGATCTCCAGCGCCTTGGTCACCCCCGCTTCACCCATCGCGCCCAGGCCGTACAAATGCGGGCGACCGATCAGGGTGCCTTTGGCGCCCAATGCCACGGCCTTGAGCACGTCCTGGCCGGAACGGATACCGCCGTCGAGCCACACTTCAATACGCTCGCCCACCGCATCGACGATCGCCGGCAATTGGCTGATGCTCGATGGCGCGCCATCCAACTGACGACCGCCGTGGTTGCTCACCACCAACGCATCGGCGCCGGCATTCGCCGCCAGGCGCGCATCTTCCACATCGAGGATGCCCTTGATGATCAACTTGCCGCCCCAGCATTTCTTGATCCATTCCACATCGTCCCAACTCAGGCGCGGGTCGAACTGTTGGGCGGTCCATGCCGACAGCGAACTCATGTCCGCCACACCTTTGACATGCCCGACGATATTGCCGAAGCCATGGCGCTTGGTGCCGAGCATGCCCATCACCCAGCGCGGCTTGGTCATCATGTTGAGGATATTCGGCAGGGTCAGTCTGGGCGGCGCCGACAGGCCGTTGATCAGGTCCTTGTGACGTTGGCCGAGGATCTGCAGGTCCAGGGTCAACACCAACGCATCGACACCGGCGGCCTTGGCGCGCTCGATCAATTGCTCGATAAAAGCGCGGTCGCGCATCACATAGAGTTGAAACCAGAACGGCTGGCCGACCTGTTCGGCGATGTCTTCCAGGGAGCAGATGCTCATGGTCGACAAGGTGTAGCGCAGGCCAAAGGCAGCAGCGGCACGGGCGGTGAGAATCTCACCATCGGCATGCTGCATCCCGGCCAGACCGGTGGGCGCCAGGGCGACTGGCATGGCCATGTCCTGGCCGATCATGGTGGCGCGGATCGAACGTTTATCGATATTGCGCGCCACCCGTTGGCGGAATTTGATCTGGGCAAAATCGCTTTCATTCGCCCGGTAAGTGCTTTCAGTCCAAGAGCCGGAATCGGCGTAGTCGTAAAACATCCTTGGAACACGTTTTTGCGCCAGCTTGCGTAAGTCTTCGATGGTTGTGATCAACGACATCTGCGTCACCTCTCCCTGAACTGAGTAGGAAGAGTAACCGCCCATCCGCCGTACAACCAGCCATTGCGTTGATTGATCAAGCCGCTGACGGCTCGTCCGTGGCAGGTGGCTCGGGGGTGAGTCCCCAGTCGCCGTGCTCGTACCAGTCATCGCCGATCATCTCGGCCGGGTGCATGGTACGGTCGGCGCCGTTGCCACAGGCCAGATCGGTCGTGGCGCAATAACGGTCGCAGCCCCAGCAAATGCGTTCGGGGTGCTTGGGGTGCAGCGGAAAAGGCTTGGCCATGATGAGGTTCCCTACCGGCGAACAATAGAGTCAACCTAACCTGCTCGAGGGGGCATGGCCTTGACTGCGGTCAAGATTGGCCAACATGAAATATCGCAGAAACTTGACAAGAATCATTATTATTTACGATCAACCTTCCTAGACTCGGGTTCTTTCCCCCTCACCCGTCAGGAAGCCTCCATGCGTATTCCTTCTACTGTGTCCCTGGTCCTGCTGTTGTCCACCTCTGCGGCGTTCGCCAAGGAGTACCCGATCGGCGAGCCGCAGCACTGCCCAGGCCTGGAAATCGGCGCGGTGTACCTGCAACCGATCGAGATGGCACCCGCCGGCATGATGCGCGCCACGGCCGACTCCGACGTCCACCTTGAAGCCGATGTGCGCGCCACGGCGGACAATGCCCAAGGCTTCCAGGAAGGCAGTTTCGTGCCGTACCTGAACCTGTCCTTTACGTTGAAAAAGCAAGGCAGCGACACGCCGATCACCGGTGATTTCCACGCCATGGTCGCCAATGACGGGCCGCACTACGGCGACAACGTCAAGCTGCAAGGCCCGGGCAAATACACCCTGACCTTCAGCGTATTGCCGCCCAGCGGCCACCAGTCCCTGGGCCGCCATACCGACAAGGAAACCGGGGTCGCACCGTGGTTCGAACGCTGCGAAGTCCACTACGAATTCGTCTATGCCGGCATCGGCAAGAAAGGCGGTTACTGATGCGGCGCGCCTTGCTGCTGGGCAGCTTGCTGCTGAGCGGCGCGGCCCTGGCGGCGCCGTTGCCGACCTATGAACTGACCCTGCAGGACGGCCACTTCATCCCGCCGCAACTCACGGTCAAGGCCGGCGAGCGCTTCAAGATCGTGCTGCACAACCTCGGCCAAGGCCCGGCCGAATTCGAGAGCACGCCGCTGCGCGTGGAGAAAGTCTTATCGCCCGGCGTGACCACCTTCGTCGTGATCCACCCGCTCACGCCGGGGTTGTATCCATTCTTTGACGAGTTCAACCCACAGTTGCCCGAAGGCAGCATCCTCGCCCAATAGCCCCGGGAGCCGTTGATGAATCAATCGATGTTTATTGTCTGGCGCGAAAGCGTCGAGGCGCTGCTGGTGATCGGCATTCTGCAGGTCTGGATCAGCCGCCAGACCGCGCACTCGCGCCTGGGGCGTTTCCTGTGGGCCGGGGTGGTCCTGGGCTTGTTCTGCTCCGCCGGCCTGGCCGGCTTGATGCTGTGGGCCGGTGAGGCCATGACCGGCCCCCAGGGCGAATGGCTGCAAGCGGCGCTGACGTTATTGGCCAGCGGCCTGATGGTGCAGATGGTGTTCTGGATGCATCGCCACGCCGCCACACTCAAAAACACCCTGGTACGCGAAGCCGATGAACGCCTGGCGCGCCAGGGCGGTTGGGGCGTGTTGCTACTGACGCTGTTGGCGGTGAGCCGCGAAGGCAGTGAAACCGTGGTGTTTCTGTACGGTGCCGGCGCGCGTCTGCAGGGCCCGGCGCTGAACCTGTTCGCGATCGGCGGCGTGCTGGGCCTGGTGTTGGCGGGGCTCACGGTGCTGTTGTTGCGCAGTACGCGGCGCTTCATTTCCTGGTCGCTGTTTTTCGCCCTCAGCGAAGCGCTGTTGCTGCTGCTCGGCGGGGCTTTGCTGGTGGCGGCCGTGGACCGTATCAGCGGGCAATTGCTGGCGATGGACATGCCCGAGTGGGTCTATTCAAGCTTCGGTGAAAGCCGCTGGGACAGCAGTACCCTGCTCAGCGACAGCCACGGCCTGGGCGCTATGTTGGCTGACTTTGTCGGCTACCGCGCCGCGCCGAGCCTGGTGACCGTGCTGGTGCTGCTCGGTTATTGGCTGTGGGTGGGCAACGGCCTGCGCCGTTCGCGGCACGCGGCATGAGCTGGCTGCAGCGCCTGGGCGATGGCATGCGCCGCCATGGGCGCTTGATCCGTGCCGTGCAATGGGCGGTGGTGCTGGTCTACGCCGTGCTGCTGGTGCTGCCGGCGCTGCTGCCGTTGCCGGACAGCCAGGCGCGCCTGGTGAACAACCTGACGCTGCTCGCGCAATTCATCTTCTGGGGCCTCTGGTGGCCGTTCGTGTTGCTGTCGATGGTGTTGTTCGGGCGCCTGTGGTGCGGCGTGCTCTGCCCGGAAGGTTCCCTGAGCGAATGGGCCAGCCAGCACGGGCGCGGCCTCGGCATTCCGCGCTGGCTGCGCTGGGGCGGCTGGCCGACGCTGGGCTTTTGCCTGACCACCCTCTATGGCCAATTGATCAGCGTGTATGACTACGCCCAGGCGGCCCTGTTGATTCTCGGCGGCTCGACCCTCGGCGCGGTGATCGTCGGCCTGTTGTTCGTGCGCGGCAAGCGCGTGTGGTGTCGGTACCTGTGCCCGGTCAGCGGCGTCTTCGCCCTGCTCGCCCGCCTGGCGCCGGTGCATTTCGCGGTGGATGAGCAACGCTGGAAAGCCAACGACGCGCCCCGCCTGCCGCTGCCCAACTGCGCGCCGCTGCTGGATATCCGCCGCCTGCAAGGGGCCAGCGAGTGCCATGCCTGCGGCCGTTGCAGCGGGCAACGCGGCGCGGTGCAACTGATCGCCCGCTCGTGCAATCAGGAGATCCTGCAGGCGCCCCATCAGCAAGGCTCGGCGTGGGACGCGCGGCTGTTGCTGTTTGGTGTGATCGGCCTGGCGATGGGGGCGTTTCAATGGACCGTCAGTCCGTGGTTTATCGCGCTCAAACAAACCCTGGCGACGTGGCTGGTCGGCCATGACTGGCTGTGGCCGCTGCAAGACAACGCGCCGTGGTGGCTGCTCACTCATTATCCGCAGCTCAATGACAGCTTCAGTTGGTTGGATGGCTTGTGCATTGTGTTGTATCTGGGGGGGAGTTCGTTGGTATTGGGGGGCGGCTGTTGGCTGCTGCTGCGGTTGGCCGCGTGGGTGGCGGGTGATCGTGCACTGTTTCGGCCCTTGGCGCTGACGCTGACGCCCCTCGGTGGTGCGGGTTTGTTCCTGGGGTTGTCGGCGACCACGGTGAAGTTGTTGCGGTATGAGGGGTTGGGGTTGGCTTGGGTGCAATCGGCGCGGGCGGTGTTGTTGATTGCGGCGGTTGGGTGGTGTTTGTGGTTGGGGTGGCGGCAGCTTCGGGGGGTTGGGCGCTGGTCGCGTTGCCTTGCGGGGTTGTGCGTGGTGCTGAGTACGGGGTTGGTGGGGTGTGGGTGGTGGTTGCAGTTTTGGGGGTGGGGTTGAGTGCCGTTTTTTCGGTGATGGCGGCTGAGTGCATATCCGTTTTTTAGGTAATGGCGGCTTATGGCGGCTGAGTACATATCCGTTTTTTAGGTAATGGCGGCTTATGGTTCCGCTCTTACAGCGGGTCACTTTGGAAAAGCCCCAAAGTAACCAAAGGGCTCTTGCCCCACCACTCGGCACCTCGCTAGTGCTCGGTGTGCCCTCACTCCGGCTTGAATCCGTGGGCCGCCGTCATGGGCCATCCTTGGCCCAGGACGGCTAACCCGGCGTCCTGCCGGGTTGCCCACGGATTCAAGCCTGCGTTCGGCCAGCGTGGTTTTACGGGGCGCCTAAGATCAAGATCAAGATCAAAAGCCAGAGCCAGAGCCAGAGCCAGAGCAGAATAAGGTCTATCTGATCCATGGATATCCAAATGTGGGAGGGGGCTTGCCCCCGATGGCGGTGGATCAGTCATGCATGTATTGGCTGACACACTGCTATCGGGGGCAAGCCCCCTCCCACATTTCTGACCGAGTTCGGCTTCCAGTATCAGGTCGGCTATAAGGCCGCCTTGCTTTGGCTTTTGATCTGGGGCGCCCCGTTAACCACGCTGGCCGAACGCAGGCTTTGGAGCGTGGGTAACCCGGCAGGACGCCGGGTTAGCCGTCCTGGGCCAGGGATGGCCCATGACGGCGGCCCACGCTCCAAAGCCTGCGTTCGGGCATGCCGAGCCTAGGCGAGGCACCGAGTGGTGGGGCAAAGACCTTTTGGTTACTTTTGGGGCGTTTGCCAAAAGTGACCCGCTGTAAGAGCGGAACCATAAGCCGCCGTTACCTAAAAAACGGATATGTACTCAGCAGCCGCCGTTACCTAAATAACAGACATGCACACCGTCTAAACCTTAAACCGCGCTACCGTCTGATGCAGCTCCCCCGCCATCCCCGCCAGATCATGCCCCGCCGTTTCGGTATGCAAGGCCCCTTGCAATACCTGTTGCGACAGGTTCCGAATCCCCACCAGGTTGCGATCCACTTCCCGCGCCACCAGTGCCTGTTCTTCGGTGGCGCTGGCAATCATCAAGTTGCGCTCATTGATCTGCGAAATCGAGCGGGTGATTTCATCCAGCGCCTCCCCCGAGCGTTGCGCCACGCCCAAGGTCGCCTGCACCCGTTCGCTGCTGCTGTGCATGGCGGCCACGGCGTGTTCGGTGTCCTGGCGGATGTTGCCGATCATCTGCTCGATCTCCTGGGTCGAGGTCTGGGTACGATGGGCCAGGGCGCGCACTTCATCGGCGACCACCGCAAAACCGCGCCCAGCATCGCCGGCCCGGGCCGCTTCGATCGCGGCGTTGAGAGCCAGCAGATTGGTCTGGTCGGCGATGCTGCGGATCACATCCAGCACGCCGCTGATGTCTTGCACGCGGCCGGCGAGTTGCTGGATGCGTTCGGAGGTTTCCACCACGCCGGTGGCCAGGGTGTTGATCGAGGCCACGGTTTCCTGCACCTGCGCCCGCCCAAGCTGGGCGGTCTGTTCCGACAGGCGTGAGGCTTCGCTGGTGCTCACCGCGTTGCGCGCGACTTCATCGACGGCGGCGGTCATTTCGTTCACTGCGGTGGCGGCCTGTTCGATTTCCTGGCCCTGCAACTGCAGGCTGCTGCTGGTCTGGCTGCTGACTGCGCTCAACTCTTCGGATGAACTGGCCACGCCATCCACCGAGGCGGCGATCTGCCGGACCATCTGGTTGAGGTTCTGCTGCATCTGGTGCAGGTTGCGCATCACGCTGCCGTCGGCACTGTTGCCCAGCGGCACCTCGATGGTCAGGTCGCCCTGGGCGATATGGCTGAGCACCCGCGCCACCTCGTCCGGCTCGCCGCCCAAAGGCCGGGTGACGCTGCGCGTGACGATCACGGCGGCCGCCACGACCAGGCTCACGCATAGCAGGAATAATCCGATCATCGTGCGGCGCGCATCGTCGTAGAGAATTTGCGCAGCCTGCTCGCGCTCGACGAACAGTCGGCCTTGCATGGCCATCAACGCATCGAGGCTCTTGAACACCTCAAGCTCGGCCGGCACCACCTGCTGTTTGAGCTGGGCCAGGCCCTGCTCGCGGGCGCCCTGCTTGATCAGCGCCTGCACCTGGGTAAAGGCCGCGACGTAGGTTTCCCGATGGGTTTTCAACGCGGCATAGGCCGCCTTGCCTTCGGCGGTATCGAACAGTGGCTCCAGGGCGGCGAACGCCTGGGTAATACGTTGCCGGGTGGTGCCAATGGCCTCTTGGGCCTGCTGGTTATCCTGGTCGATCAGCAGGTCGCGGGTGTGGCGCCCGTTATCGCGCACGCCGGTGGCGATCACCATGATCGGTGCGATTTTCGGCCAGTCCTGCTGCACGATCTGTTCGGACTGTTGCTTGAGGGTTGCCAGGTCGTGCAAGGCGTAAAACACCAAACCGACCAGAGCCAGCGGCGCAATCGCGAAGCCGATGACAATGCGTTGTGCCGTGGTTAACTGCGTCATTCTAAACATTCCTTGATGAATACCTGCCCGAAACGGGCAGCATCTTTAAAAATCCTGGGAGGGCGATCGGTCACCCTCGTAATACAAAAGCCGGAAACAACTCGCGCATGCAGCCCCATAACTCCGGCAATGCCATCTGTGCCGGGGCAATCGGCAGTTGCTCATCGAGCATGCTTGCCGTGCGGACCATCTGCACGGCGAAGCGCTTGACACCACTGGCTTGCAAACGCTGGGCCAGGCGCAGCAGGCGCGACGTATCAATCAGATGCCAATGCACCGTGGTGCGGCACTCGTAGTCCACGCCACTGGCCAGCAAGGTCTCCAAACTGCGCCAATTGGCGACGCCGCTGCCTTTGACCTGGGTGACCAGTTGATAGTCCTCGACCAGGGCCTTCACATCGAAGCCCACCCAGTCGGCATGGCGCAGCGCATTGGCAAAGCCTGCCGGTTTGATCCCCGCACTGTGCAGGCCCACGCGAAAGCCCATGGCGCGTACCTCGTCCATCGCCGCTGGCAAACCTTCCTGCAAGGTCGGCTCACCGCCGCTGAACACCACTGCGTCCAACAGGTCCTGGCGGCGCTGCAAAAACAGCAAAACCCGGCGCCAATCGATCTCCGCGCTACCGCGCGGTGCAATCAGGTCCGGGTTATGGCAGTAACGACAGCGCCAGGCACAACCCTGGCAGAACAGCACACAAGCGAGCATGCCGGGGTAGTCGAGGGTGGTCAGGGGCACCATGCCCCCAACCCGTAGCATTCGACTCATTGGCGCCCGGCCGCGCAAGCCGCTTCGGTAAAGTGAACACGCTCCTTGTGTTCGGACTGTTTGCCGGGGTTGAACGCGGACACCGGCCGGTGGTAACCCATCACCCGGGTCCAGACTTCGCAGCGCTGACGTTGTGGCTGGGATGTTTGCATGGTGAATCTCCTTGCGGGTTGAAAAACAGGTTCAAGACTGGGCGGCAAGCGCGAGGATCTCATCGCACTTGGGGCAGAACTCGTGTTCGCCGGCGAGGTAGCCGTGTACCGGACAGATCGAGAAGGTCGGGGTCACGGTCAGGTACGGCAGGCGGAAACGCCCCAGCGCTTTGCGCACCAATTGCTTGCAGGCCTGCGCCGAGGAAATCTGTTCGGCCATGTACAGGTGCAGCACGGTGCCGCCGGTGTATTTGCATTGCAGTTCGTCTTGCAGCTCGAGGGCTTCGAAGGGGTCTTCGGTGAAGCCCACCGGCAGTTGCGACGAGTTGGTGTAGTACGGCGCATCCAGGCTGCCGGCTTGCAGGATGTCCGGGTAGCGCTTGCGGTCTTCCTTGGCGAAGCGGTAGGTGGTGCCTTCCGCCGGTGTGGCTTCGAGGTTGTAGAGGTGACCGGTTTCTTCCTGGAAGCGCAGCAAGGTGGCGCGCACATGGTCGAGCAGGCGCAGGGCGAACGCGCGGCCTTCTTCGGTGTGCGTGCCCTGCGTGTCATCCGTGAAATTGCGCAGCATCTCGTGCATGCCGTTGAGGCCGATAGTGGAGAAATGGTTGCGCAACGTCCCCAGGTAACGCTTGGTGTAGGGGTACAACCCGGCGTCCATGTGGTGCTGGATCACCTTGCGTTTGACCTCCAGGCTTTCCATGGCCATTTCCATCAGGCTGTCCAGGCGTTGCAGCAAGCCGCTGGTGTCGCCCTTGAACAGGTAACCGAGGCGCGCGCAGTTGATTGTCACCACGCCCAGCGAGCCGGTCTGCTCCGCCGAACCGAACAGCCCGCCGCCGCGTTTGAGCAGCTCACGCACGTCCAGTTGCAGGCGACAGCACATGGAGCGCACCTGGTTGGGTTGCATGTCCGAATTGAGGAAGTTCTGGAAATACGGCAGGCCATAGCGCGCGGTCATCTCGAACAGGCGGTCGGCGTTCTCGCTGTCCCAGGGGAAATCATGGGTGATGTTGTAGGTCGGAATCGGGAAGGTGAACACCCGCCCCTTGGCATCCCCGGCCTGCATCACTTCGATGTAGGCGCGGTTGATCAGCTCCATTTCCGTTTGCAGGTCGCCATAGGCAAACGGCATTTCCTCACCACCGATCACCGGCACCTGCTCGCGCAAGTCTTCCGGGCAGACCCAATCGAAGGTCAGGTTGGTGAATGGCGTCTGGGTGCCCCAGCGCGACGGCACGTTGAGGTTGTAGATGAACTCCTGCACCGCCTGACGCACCTCGGGATAGCTCAACTGATCTTTGCGCACATAAGGCGCAAGATAGGTGTCGAACGAGCTGAACGCCTGGGCGCCGGCCCATTCGTTTTGCAGGGTGCCGAGGAAGTTGACCATCTGCCCCAGGGCACTGCTCAAATGCTTGGGCGGCCCCGCTTCGACGCGACCCGGCACGCCATTGAGGCCTTCGTGCAGCAACGAACGCAGCGACCAACCGGCGCAGTAGCCGGCGAGCATGTCGAGGTCGTGGATATGCAGATCCGCCTCACGGTGTGCGCGGCCGATCTGCTGGCTGTAGACCTCGTCCAGCCAGTAATTGGCAGTGACCTTGCCCGACACGTTCAGCACCAGCCCGCCGAGGGAATACCCCTGGTTGGCATTGGCCTGCACGCGCCAGTCTTCACGGTCGAGGTATTCGTTCATCGAGGTGGCGACTTCCACCAGGGTCTTGCGGTCGCGGCGCAAGCGACCGTGCTGTTCGCGGTAGACGATATACGCGCGCATCGACAGGAAGTAACCGGCGTCCATCAACACCCGCTCGACGCTGTCCTGGATCTGCTCCACATCCAGCCGTTCGATGCCGCGCAGCCGCGCCAGTACCGCACCGAGCAACAGGTCGACCTCGGCCTCCCGATACTCGCCGGTGGCATTGCCGGCGGCGATCAGCGCCTGACGGATTTTTTCGGCGTCGAAGGCAACGAGGCTACCGTCGCGTTTGTGCAGGCGGTTACTGACCAGCGGGCTGAGCATACTTTGCATTGGAAGGCTCCAGACACTACATATAGATTTAATAAATCTTTGAAACACAATATGCAGTGATATTACGGTCAAGCGTTTGGGCTGCCATTGATCAAGGTCAAGTCTGAACGAAGATCAAAATGTGGGAGGGGCGGTGCGACGATTCGGCTTGTTCCCGATAGCGGTGGATCAGTCATGCATGTACTGGCTGACACACTGCTATCGGGGGCAAGCCCCCTCCCACAGTAAGCCCCCTCCCACAGTAAGCCTCCTCCCACAGTAAGTTCCCTGCTACAGCAAGTCCCCTGCCACATTCAACCGCCGCTCATATTCATGAAGCGCACCACCTGCACCTCCCCTGCCCCGGTGAAATCATGGCGCAGCGGCTTACCCCGCAACCCCTTGTGCAACGCCTCGATCAACGGCGCGTCGTCCAACGGGTAACGCCGCAGCAAAGCGCGGAAGTCCACCGCGTTGTCCTGCCCCAGGCACAGCAGCAACTGCCCTTCGACGGTCATCCGCACGCGGTTGCAACTGCCGCAGAAGTTGTGGGAGTTGGGCGAGATAAAGCCGATGCGCGTGCCCGGATGCCGCGCCAGGCGCACATAGCGCGCCGGGCCGCCGCTGTTTTCGGTGCTGTCGAGCAAGGCATGGTGACGGGCGATCACGCTGCGTACTTCATCACTGGCACAGAACGTCTCGCCGCGGGAGCGGCCCACGTCGCCCAGGGGCATTTCCTCGATAAAGCTGATGTCGATGCCTTGGTCGATCGCGTACTGCACCAGCGCCGGCACTTCATCGAAGTTGCGCCCTTTCATCACCACGCAGTTGAGCTTGACCCGCTCGAACCCGGCCTCTCGCGCCGCCTCGATACCGTCCAGCACCTGGCGCAGATCACCGTTGCGGGTGATCGCGCGAAAGCGCTGCGCATCCAGGCTGTCGAGGCTGATGTTCATGCGCTTGACCCCGGCGTCCACCAGCGGCTGCGCGAGGCGCGCCAACTGCGAGCCGTTGCTGGTCATCACCAGTTCGCGCAAGCCCGGCAGTGCCGCGATATTGCGGCACAACCCGACAATGCCCGGGCGGATCAACGGCTCGCCGCCGGTCAGGCGGATCTTGCGCACGCCCTGGCCGACGAACAGCGCGGCCAGGCGTTCCAGCTCTTCCAGGGTCAGCACCTGCTGGCGCGGCAGGAACGTCATGTTTTTCGCCATGCAGTACACACAGCGGAAATCACAACGGTCGGTCACCGACAAGCGCAGGTAATCGATCGAACGGCCCACCCCATCCACCAGGCTCATGTCACTGCACCAGCGGCGAGTCGGCGCCCTGCAGCGCGATGCCACGAATGTCCGCCGCGCCGATCAGGGTTTGCAGGTACTGCACCAATGCCTTTTGCCACACGCCTTGCTGCAACTGGGTGCGGATCGCCACCGCCACCGCTTCATACGGCAGCGGTTGGCCTTCGATACGCTGATCGACATAGATCACATGCCAACCATAACGACTCTCCAGCGGCTTGCCGGCCAGGCCCGGCGCGAGGGTGAACAACTGACGCTCCAACTCGGGCACGGTCTGGCCCTTGCTCACCTGGCCCAGCGAACCGCCCTGGGCCTTGGACGGGCACGCCGAATACTGCAGGGCCAGCTCGGCGAATTGGCCGGGCTGCTCGTTCAGGTTCAGCAGCAGCACTTCCGCCTGGCCGTGCGCCAGATGGCGCGCCTCGGCGTCGTCCGGCGCGCATTCGAGCAGAATGTGCCGCACCGCCAGCAACGGCGCGCTGTGAAAGCGCCCGCGGTTGTTCTCGAAGTAGCGCACACAGGTGGCCTCGTCGCACTCAGGCACCTTGACCTCACGCTCGAGCAGCAAGCGCGTGGCGGCTTCTTCTTCGTTCTCGCCGGCGGCGATCTCCACCGCCAGGCCCAGCTCGGCGATCCGCTGCTGCAACAGCTCGCGGATCACCAGCGCACGGGCGGCCAGATACACCGCCTCCTCGCGGCTTTCGGCCGGGTGATATTGCAACTCCAGGGCCATGGCCTCCGGCGTGACGGGCACGCCGTTGACGCTGATGATCGGCCATTCCTGTTCACTGCTGGCGATCAACTCAGGCGTCTTCAGTTCCTCGAACAGAGCCGGGGCCGCAACCTCGGCCACCACCGGTTCTTTGACCGACGAGCCGCAACCGCCGCTGCCGCCATTACCGCCACCACATCCGCATCCAGTTGTCATGACGCTCTCCTCAATACTTCTGCCGCACGATTTGATAACGACGCCCCAGGTACCAGATCGGCGCGCTGACCATATGCACCAAGCGGGTAAACGGGAACAGCACGAACAGGGTCAAGCCCAGCGCCACATGCGCCTTGTAGATCAGGCTGACCGGCTCGATCGACGCCGCCGCGTCCACTGGCCGCAACAGCACCACGTTCTGCGCCCAGTCGGCGAGCATCACCATGACCGAACCGTCCATATGCCCGGTGGACGCGACGATGGTCAGCAAACCGAGCACCAACTGCGCGAGCAGCACCAGCAGGATCAGGATGTCCGACGGGCTCGACGTGGCCCGCACACGCGGGTCGCCCAGGCGGCGCTTGACCAGCATCAGCAAACCCACCAGGCACAGCAGGCCGAAGACGCCACCGGAGACCATCGCCAGCAACTGCTTGTGTTCAGTGCTGATCACATGGTGATAGACCGACGCCGGGGTCAGCAGGCCGACAAAGTGCCCGGCCAGCACGAACAGCACGCCAATGTGGAAGAAGTTGCTCGCCACGCGCATGCCACGGTTGTTGAGCATCTGGCTGGAGCCAGCCTTCCAGGTGTACTGCGACAGGTCGAACCGCGCCCAACTGCCCAACAGGCAGATCGCCAGGGCGACATAGGGGTACACCCCGAATACCAGCAAATTCCACTTAGACATTACCCACCTCCGTGGCCGGCACTGCGGCCTGCCCTTCTTGCTGAAAATCCACCCAGTGCAACGGCACCGCGCTTTCTTCGCGGGCTTTGCCCGGTGCGCTGGGCATCGAGCTGCAACGGTCTTGTTGTTCGGCCTGCATAAAGTCCACCGCTTCCTCTTCCCAGATCTTGTCCAGGGCTTCGAGGGAGTCGTCACGCGGCTCGGCGGCGACCTGCGCGCGCAGTTCGGCCACGGCCTGGTGCGGCTCGGCACCCGAGATCTGCAGCAACGCACGGAAGCAACTGGCGTAGGCGCTCTCGCGCTCGTCCAGGCGTGCGGCGAGCAGCGCCAGCAAATGCGCGACATCCGCCAGGCCCTCGCGGGCCTCGATGTCTTCGCGGGTCGAGAGGAACTCCAGGTACAGCGGGATATAGTCCGGCAGTTCCTTGACGCCGATGGCAAACCCGGCCTCTTCGTACTGGGCCATCATGTCGACCATGGCCTGGCCACGGTCGCGGGACTCGCCGTGGACGTGTTCGAACAACAGCAACGACAGCGAGCGCCCACGGCCGAACAGCGCGCCGTAGTGTTCCTGGCCGTCCATCAGGTCATTGGCGCAGATCAGCTCGAGCAACTCGAACAACGCGCCGCGCTGCTTGGGGCTGATCTCCCGCGACTCGATGATCGCCTGTTCCAGTTCGTCGCGGCCGCTCACCAGGGTTTCGGTGGGGTAGTCCAGCAGCAACGAAATCACTTTGAGAATACGCATGCTCAGTCCTCCCAGATCTGTACGGTTTTCAACACGTCGCGACGGTTGGCCTTCTTGGCACCGAACATGTTGGTGTCGGAGCTGCCGCTGCAACCGCTGCCGAAGCTGAAGCCACAGCCGGAGCGTTCGGCGAACGCGTCGCTCATGGCGTCTTCACGGTGCGCGCTCGGCACCACAAAGCGGTCTTCGTAGTTGGCGATCGCCAGGTAGCGGTACATCTCTTCCACCTGTTCCACGCTCAGGCCGACGTCTTCGAGCACTTGCAGGTCCTGCACGCCGTCGACTTGCTGGGAGCGTTTGTAGGCACGCATCGCCAACAGGCGTTTGAGCGCACGCTTGACCGGTTTTTCATCGCCAGCGGTGAGCAGGTTGGCCAGGTAACGCAGCGGAATGCGCAGGCTGTCGACATCCGGGATCACCCCGTTCATGCCCACGGTGCCGGCGGCGGCAGCGTTCTGGATCGGCGACAGTGGCGGTACGTACCAGACCATCGGCAAGGTGCGGTATTCCGGGTGCAGCGGCAGTGCGAGTTTCCAATCGACGGCCATTTTGTAGACCGGCGAGCGCTGGGCCGAGTCGATCACCGACTGCGGCACGCCATCGGCCAGGGCCTGGCGAATCACCGCCGGGTCATTCGGGTCGAGGAAAATTTCCAGCTGTTTCTCATACAGGTCTTGCTCGTTGGCGGTGCTCGCCACTTCGCTGATGCGGTCGGCGTCGTAGAGCAGCACACCGAGGTAGCGAATCCGGCCGACGCAGGTTTCGGCACACACGGTGGGCATGCCGGCTTCGATGCGCGGGTAGCAGAAGATGCACTTCTCGGATTTACCGCTCTTCCAGTTGAAGTAGATCTTCTTGTACGGGCAGCCGCTGATGCACATGCGCCAGCCGCGGCACTTTTCCTGGTCGATCAGCACGATGCCGTCTTCTTCACGCTTGTAGATCGCACCGCTCGGGCACGAGGCCGCGCACGCCGGGTTGAGGCAGTGCTCGCACAGGCGCGGCAGGTACATCATGAAGGTGTTTTCGTACTCGCCATAAATGTCGGCCTGGATCTGGTCGAAGTTCTTGTCCTTGCGGCGCTTGGCGAACTCGGTGCCGAGGATTTCTTCCCAGTTCGGGCCCCACTCGATTTTCTGCATGCGCTTGCCGGACACCAGCGAGCGCGGACGCGCGGTCGGTTGGTGCTCGCCCAAAGGCGCGGTGTGCAGGTGCTGGTAGTCGAAGTCGAACGGCTCGTAGTAGTCGTCCAGGCTCGGCAGGTCAGGGTTGGCGAAAATGTTCGCCAACACGCGGAACTTGCCGCCGATGCGCGGGTTGATCGAGCCGTTGGCGTTGCGCACCCAGCCGCCCTTCCACTTGTCCTGGTTTTCCCATTCTTTCGGGTAACCGATGCCGGGCTTGGACTCGACGTTGTTGAACCAGGCGTATTCCATGCCTTCACGGCTGGTCCAGACGTTTTTGCAGGTGATGGAACAGGTGTGGCAGCCGATGCATTTGTCCAGGTTCAGGACCATGCCGATCTGTGAGCGAATCTTCATCTCAGTTCTCCTCGATATCAGTCGGCAATGGGCGCGGCAAGTCATCGCCGGTGGAACCATCGAGCCAGTCGACCTTGGCCATTTTGCGCACTACGACAAACTCGTCGCGGTTGCAACCGACCGTGCCGTAGTAGTTGAAACCGTAGGCTTGCTGGGCATAGCCGCCGATCATGTGGGTCGGTTTGAGCACCACGCGGGTCACCGAGTTGTGGTGGCCGCCGCGGGTCTTGGTGGTTTCCGAACCCGGCACGTTCACGATGCGTTCCTGAGCGTGGTACATCATCACCATGCCTTCCTTGACGCGCTGGCTGACCACCGCACGGGCGGTCAGTGCGCCGTTGACGTTGAAGCACTCGATCCAGTCGTTGTCCTCGATCCCGGCGCGCTTGGCGTCGATCTCCGAGAGCCACACAATCGGCCCGCCGCGGCTCAAGGTGAGCATCAGCAAGTTGTCGCTGTAGGTGCTGTGGATGCCCCACTTCTGGTGCGGAGTGATCCAGTTCAGCACGATCTCGGTTTCGCCATTGCTGCGCTTGCCCTTCACGCCTTCGATGGTCTTGGTGTTGACCGGTGGCCGGTAGCTCATCAACTGCTCGCCGAACGCCTGCATCCACGGGTGATCCTGGTAGAACTGCTGGCGGCCGGTGATGGTGCGCCATGGGATGTTTTCATGGACGTTGGTGTAGCCGGCGTTGTAGCTCACGTGTTCGTCTTCCAGGCCGGACCAGGTCGGGCTGGAGATGATCTTGCGCGGCTGCGCCTGGATATCGCGGAAGCGGATCGCTTCATGGGCCTTGGAAATCGCCAGGTGGCTGTGGTCGATGCCGGTGAATTCCGACAGCGCGGCCCAGGCTTTCAAGGCCACCTTGCCGTTGGTTTCCGGGGCCAGGGACAGGATCACCTCGGCCGCGTCGATAGCGGTGTCGATTTTCGGCCGGCCATGGCTGATCCCGGCATCGTTTTCGTGATGGTTCAGTTCGCCGAGGAACTCGACTTCTTCATCAGTGTTCCAGTTGATGCCCTTGCCGCCGTTGCCGAGTTTTTCCAGCATCGGGCCCAGCGACGAGAACTGCTTGTAGATGTTCGGGTAGTCGCGTTCCACCACTGCGATGTTCGGCGCGTTTTTGCCGGGTACCGGGGCCACGCGTGCGCTTTTCCAGTCGGTGCCGCCAAACGGTTGGGCCAGTTCGCCGACGCTGTCGTGCATCAGCGGTACGGTGACCAGGTCTTGTTCCACACCCAGGTGACCGACCGACATGGCCGAGAACGCCTTGGCGATGCCTTTGTAGATTTCCCAGTCGGAACGCGATTCCCACGCCGGGTCGATAGCCGCCGACAACGGGTGGATGAACGGGTGCATGTCCGAGGTGTTCATGTCGTCTTTTTCGTACCAGGTGGCGGTCGGCAAGACGATGTCGGAATACACGCAGGTGGAGGACATGCGGAAGTCCAGCGTAGTCACCAGATCGAGCTTGCCGATGGCGCCGTCCTCGACCCATTCGGCCTCGGTGGGCTTGCATTCGGTGCTGTGGCCGATGTCTTCGTTCATCACGCCGTTCTTGGTGCCCAACAGGTACTTGAGCATGTACTCATGGCCCTTGCCCGACGAACCGAGCAGGTTGGAGCGCCAGATGAACATGTTGCGCGGGAAGTTCACCGGGCTGTCCGGCTGTTCGCAGGCAAAACGCAGGCTGCCGTCCTGCCAGGATTTGACCACGTAGTCTTTCGGCGTCATGCCGGCTGCGGCCGCCTCACGGCAGATGTGCAGCGGGTTGGTGTTGAGCTGCGGCGCGCTGGGCAACCAGCCGGCGCGTTCGGCGCGGATGTTGTAGTCCAGGGCGTGTTCGGGGAACTGCGACTTGTCGGCCAGAGGCGAGAGCACATCGTGCATGCTCATTTTCTCGTGGCGCCATTGCGAACTGTGGCCGTAGAAGAAGCTGGTGCCGTTCATCTGGCGCGGTGGGCGGTTCCAGTCCAGGCCGAAGGCCAGGGGCAGCCAGCCGCACTGCGGACGCAGTTTTTCCTGGCCGACGTAGTGGGCCCAGCCGCCGCCGGTCTGGCCGACGCAACCGCAGAGCATGAGCATGTTGATCAGCCCGCGGTAGTTCATGTCCATGTGGTACCAGTGATTCATCGCCGCGCCGACGATGATCATTGAGCGACCCTTGGTCTTGTCGGCGTTGTCGGCAAACTCACGGGCGATCTGGATGGCTTTCTCGCGGCTGACGCCGGTGATCGCTTCCTGCCACGCCGGGGTGCCCGGCACGCTGGCGTCGTCGTAGTCCTTGGCCACGTTGTGGCCGCCCAGGCCACGGTCGATGGCCAGGTTGGCCGCCGACAGGTCGAACACGGTCGCCACCTTGGCCACGCTGCCGTCGGCCAGGGTCACGTTATGCACCGGCACGCGGCGGTACTGCACCGCCTCGCCAGCGACGTGCTGGAAATGCTCCTGGACTTCGCCGGCGAAGTACGGGAACGCCACTTCGGCGACGTCGTCACCGATCAGGCTGAGTTTCAGGTCGATCGCGCGGCCTTCACCGCCCTCTTTGGCGAGGATGTTCCACTTGCCCTTCTCGCCCCAGCGATAGCCGATGGAGCCTTGCGGCGAGACCAGTTCACCGCTCTCGTCGAGGGCGATGGTTTTCCATTCCGGGTTGTTGTCCTGGCCGAGGTTGCCGGTGAGGTCCGAGGCGCGCAGGAAGCGGTCCGGCTGGAAGCCTGCGCCGGGAGCGAAACCGGTCATCGGCTTGAGCATCACCAGCACCGGCAAGTCGGTGAAGCGCTTGGCGTAGTCGGTGAAGTAGGCGCTCGGCTTGTCCAGGTGAAATTCTTTGAAGATCACATGGTTGAAAGCCTGGGCCAACGCGGCGTCGGTGCCCTGCTTGGGGTTGAGCCACAGGTCGGTGAGCTTGGCCACTTCCGAATAGTCGGGGGTGATCGCCACGGTCTTGGTGCCCTTGTAGCGCACCTCGGTGAAGAAGTGCGCGTCCGGGGTACGGGTCTGCGGGACGTTGGAACCCCAGGCGATGATGTAGTTGGAGTTGTACCAGTCGGCCGATTCCGGCACGTCGGTCTGCTCGCCCCACACCATCGGCGAGGCCGGTGGCAGGTCGCAGTACCAGTCGTAGAAGCTCAGGCACACGCCGCCGATCAGCGACAGGTAACGCGAACCCGCCGCGTAGCTGACCATCGACATGGCCGGGATCGGCGAGAAGCCGACGATGCGGTCCGGGCCGTATTGTTTGATGGTGTAGACGTTGGAGGCGGCGATGATTTCATTCACCTCCTCCCAGTTCGAGCGAATGAAACCGCCCATGCCGCGCTTGCTCTTGTAGGAGTCGGCCTTGGCCTTGTCCTCGACAATGCTCGCCCAGGCTTCCACCGGCGCCAGGGTCTGGCGCGCTTCACGCCACAGCTTGAGCAGCGGCTTGCGGATCTTCGGGTACTTGAGCCGGTTGGCGCTGTAGATGTACCAGCTGTAGCTCGCACCGCGCGGGCAGCCACGGGGTTCGTGGTTGGGCAGGTCGTTGCGGGTGCGCGGGTAGTCGGTCTGCTGGGTTTCCCAGGTGATCAGGCCGTTCTTCACGTAGATCTTCCACGAGCAGGAGCCGGTGCAGTTCACGCCATGGGTGGAACGCACGATCTTGTCGTACTGCCAGCGCGAACGGTAGACGTTTTCCCAGTCGCGGGACTCTTTACGGGTCTCGCCGTGGCCGTCGGAAAATTCGTTTTGTTTGCGGTTGAAGAACCGCAGTTGATCCAACAAATGACTCATGGTGCTTTCCTCATCAGGCGTGCTGCGGGGTGCGTTGCCCCGCGAATTCAGGTCGGACTAGCAGGGGGTGGCGCAACCTTTGCGGGCATACCACCACCAGGTCACGACAATGCAGCTCAGGTAGAAACCGACAAACATGTAGAAGGCCATCGCCGGGCTACCGGTGGCGGCCATGGAGGTGCCGAAGGACTTGGGAATGAAGAACGCACCGAAGGCGCCCATGGCCGAACTGAACCCCAGTACGGCGGCGGATTCCTTGCCGGCATTCTTGATGGCCTGCTCGCGCTCGGCGGCGGATTTACCGGCGCTGGCTTTCTCGTGCTGGGTGCGGAAGATCACCGGGATCATGCGGAAGGTGGAGCCGTTGCCCACGCCTGTGGTGATGAACAGCAACATGAACAGGCCGAGGAAGCCGTAGAAGTTGCCGCCCTGGCCGTTCTGCGGCAGGAAGTGCAGCACGCCGAATACCATCACGATCATCAGCACGAAGTTCCACAGGGTCACCCGCGCGCCGCCCAGTTTGTCCGCCAGCCAGCCGCCCAGTGGGCGCACCAGAGCGCCAACCAGCGGGCCGAGGAAGGCAAACTTCAACGCTACTACGTCCGGAAACGAGGTTTTGATCAGCAGCGGGAACGCCGCCGAAAAGCCGATGAACGAACCGAAGGTCGCCAGGTACAACCAGCACATCAGCCAGTTGTGCTTGCGTTTGAAGATCACCGCCTGCTCGCTGAACGAAGCGCGGGCGCTGGACAGGTCATTCATGCCGAACCAGGCCGCCACGGTGACGGTGAGGATGAACGGCACCCAGATGAACCCGGCGTTCTGCAGCCACAGCTGGCTACCGTCGGGCAGGGTTTGCGCTTGCCCGCCGACCATGCCGAACACCCCGAAGGTGATCACCAGCGGCACGCAGAACTGCATCACCGACACGCCCAGGTTACCGAGGCCGGCGTTCAGGCCCAGGGCCGTGCCTTGCTGCGACTTAGGGTAGAAGAAGCTGATGTTGGACATGCTGGAGGCGAAGTTGCCGCCGCCGAAGCCGCACAACAACGAGATCAGCACGAACACGCTGTAAGGGGTGTTGGGGTCTTGCACCGCGAAGCCCATCCACAGCGCCGGCAGCAACAGCGACGCGGTGCTCAGGGCAGTCCAGCGGCGCCCGCCGAAGATCGGTACCATGAACGAATAGAACACCCGCAAGGTCGCGCCGGACAGGCCGGGCAACGCCGCCAGCCAAAACAGCTGGTCGGTGGTGAAGCTGAAGCCGATGGCGTTGAGGCGCACGATCACCGTGCTCCACACCATCCACACGGCGAAAGCCAGCAGCAGCGCGGGAATCGAGATCCACAGGTTGCGGGTAGCGGTTTTTTTGCCGCTGGCCCCCCAGAACGCGGGGTCCTCGGGGCGCCAGTCGTGAATCACCGGGCCCGAATCGGGCTTTTGCGCGATGGACATGTTCATTCTCCTTGGAGACGTTGGGCGGTGTTGCCCAGCAGCGGTTGTTTGCGGATTTCGCTGAGGTACATCCAGGTCAGGGACACCCAGACCACGCCGTACATCAACATGAAGCAGGACGAGCGCACGCCGGTGAGGTCCACCAGGGCGCCAAACAGAATCGGCAGCACAAAGCCCCCCAGGCCACCGGCCAGGCCGACGATGCCGGACACCGCGCCCATGTTCTGTGGGTAGTCATTGGCGATGTACTTGAACACCGAGGCTTTGCCGAACGCGAAGGCGATGCCCATCACGAACAGCAGCACGGTGAACAGGGTGGGGTTGAGGCCGATGTGCAAATCCAGGGGACCGTTGACGGTCTGCACCTGCAATTGGGTCTGCGGGTAGCTGAGCAGGAACAGGCAGACCCAGCTCACCCACAACACCCACCAGGTCACGCTCTGGGCGCCCCAGCGGTCGGACATCCAACCGCCGACTGCGCGCAGCACGCCGCCGGGCAGGGAGAAACAGGCGGCCAGCAGCGCCGCGCTTTGCAGGCTGAAACCGTATTCCTGTACGTAGTACTTGGTCATCCACAATGCCAGGCCGACGTAGCCGCCGAAGACAATCGAGTAGTACTGGCAGTAGCGCCACACGGCCGGGTCTTTCAGGCACCGCAGTTGCTCGCGCAAGGTGGCGCCGCCGGCACTGCGGTGGGCCTTGTTCTCGCTGGTGAGGAACCAGAACAACAGCGCGGTGATGAACAGGATCGCGCCGAACACCTTGGGCACCAGGTGCCAGGTGCCGAGGGCGATCAGCGCCGGGGCGAGGAACTTGGTGACCGCGGCCCCGGCGTTACCGGCGCCGAACACGCCCATGGCGAAGCCCTGGTTGTCCTTGTCGAACCACTTGGCGACGTAGGCGATGCCCACCGAGAACGAACCGCCGGCCAGGCCGACAAACAGGCCCAGCACCAGGAACTGCCAATAGGCGGTGGCGTAGGTGATCAGGTACAGCGGCAGCACGCAGGCGAGCATCAACAGGAAGAACACGATGCGCCCGCCGAAGCGGTCAGTCAGCAAGCCCAGTGGCAGGCGCACCAGGGAACCGGTCAAGACCGGCGTGGCGGCCAGCAGGCCGAACTGGGTTTCGTTGAGTTGCAGCAGCTCTTTGATGGGCACGCCCAACACGGCGAACATCATCCACACCATAAAGCAGACGGTGAAGGCCAGCGTGCTCATGCCCAGCACCAAGCCTTGTCTTATACGGGGTTGAGTCACGGTATGCGCTCCAAAAGGTGATTTCATGAGCGCAGGTTAGGGGCGACACCCCCTTGGAACTTGACGCAGATCAACGTCGGCCAGGGGGGTATAAGGCTATGCTGATCCCATATACCTCTAAGGAGGTAGTCCCTATAACAAGAGAAAGTCTTTATTTATCAATGGATTGATCTCTTGTGCCGGCGTTTTCCCGTGGGAGGGTTTGCCGGCAACTCTTTAGAGGTAGTGCGCCAGGGATCGCCGTTTTCCAGCTCGTTTTTCCTTTTCAGGTGCCGCCATGCAGGCTTTCTCCCCCCTCCGACTACGCCGTGATGTTTAACTGGCTACGCAGCTCCCTGCCCGCACGCGCCGGCTTGGCTGTGATCCTGATCGCTATCCTGGCCCTTGCCAGTTCCTTGAGTGCGGGGCTGATCGCCTGGTTCAGCCAGGGCGACGCCGCCGCAATCAACACCGCCGGCTCCGTGCGTATGGAGACCTACCACCTCAGCTGGCGGCTCGCCGCCGCCGCGCCGGCCGAAGAGATCGACACCATCACCCAGAGCCTGCAAAGGCGCCTCGACAGCGACTCGCTCAAGGCGGTGCTGGAAGACGGCCCGAACAGCGCCCTGCTGCAGAGCTACCAACAGATCCAGCAACGCTGGAACGACGAGCTGCACCCGGCCCTGACGCGCGGTGATACGGCGCAATTCCAGGCCAGCGCGCCGACATTCGTCGAGCAAATGAATCAATTCGTCAGCCTGTTGCAGCAACAGAGCGAACGCAAACAAAGCTGGCAGCAAGGCATCCAGGGCCTGGCGCTGTTCAGCACGTTGATCATCCTGTTGATCGGCCTGTATGAATTGCAGTACGGCGTGGTCAACCCTTTGCAGGAACTGGTACAGGCCACCCGGCGCTTTCGCGACGGCGACTTCAAGACCCGGGTCAACCACCGTTCCGACGATGAGCTGGGGCAACTGGCCCTGAGCTTCAACACCATGGCCGAGACCATCGAGGCGTCCCACCGCACCCTGGAAAGCCAGGTGCGCCTCAAGACCCTCAACCTGCAACAAGCCAACGCCGCCCTCGAACTGCTGTACCAGAGCAGCAGCAGCCTGGCCACGCGCCTGGCCAATGCCGAGGGCCTGGACGAATTGATCCGGCGCTTCCAGAAACGCCTGCCGGGGTTGCGCCTGTCGTTGTGCCTGCAAGGCCACTTCCTCGCACCGGCCCAGCAGATGCTCGCCTTGCACGGCGGCGACAGCCGTAACATCTGCGCCATCGGCGATTGCGCGAGCTGCCATAAACACAAAGTGGCGCCGCCGCAGATATTCAGCATCAGCAACCAGGGCTCGGAACTGGGCGAACTCAAGGCCCACTTCGACGATGGCCACCCTCCGCAAGACTGGGAAAAGCAATTGATCCAGGCCCTGGCCAACCTGATCGGCACTTCGCTGTCGCTCAAACGCCAGCGCGAACAGGACCATCGTTTGCTGCTGCTCGACGAGCGCACCATCATCGCCCGGGAACTGCACGACTCCCTGGCGCAGGCGCTGTCGTACATGAAGCTGCAAGTCAGCCGCATGCAAACCCTGATCCGCCGGGGCGAACCCGTGGAAACCCTGGCCACCGTCACCGCCGAACTGCGCGACGGCCTGAACAACGCCTACCGCCAACTGCGCGAGCTGCTGACCACCTTCCGCCTGCAAATCCACGATGCCGGGTTGGTACAGGAGCTATCGGAAACCGCCGAAGAGTTCTCCCGGCGCGGCGAATTCCAGGTCCACCTGCACGTCGACGCCCTCGCCTTCCAATTGTCGGCCAGCGAACAGATCCACTTGCTGCAGATCACCCGCGAGGCCTTGTCCAACTGCCTGCGCCACGCCCATGCGCAAAACGCCTGGCTGCAACTGCGCCAGGAGGGCGAGACCGTGAGCCTGAGCATCGAGGACGACGGCCGTGGCTTCTGCGGCGCCGTCGACCAACGCGAACACCACGGCCTGACCATCATGGACGAACGCGCGCGCAGCCTGCACGGCCAACTCGACATCAGCCCCCGCGAGCCCCAGGGCACGCGGGTGCATTTACGTTTTCAACCGGAATTTCTCGGGCAACCTCTACAAGGTAACCTCCCATGAGCACACTCCCCCGCCACCGCATTTTGCTGGTCGACGATCACCCGATGATGCGCCATGGCATGCGTCAGATACTCGAACTCGAAGACGATCTGCAGGTGGTCGGCGAAGCCGGCAATGGCCAGGAAGCCCTGGACCAGATCGAAACCCTGCAACCGGACCTGGTGCTGCTGGACAACAACATGCCGCAGATGAACGGCCTGGAAACCCTGCGCCGCCTGCGCGCCATGAACTATGCGGGCAAGGTGCTGCTGTTTACCGTGTCCGATGCCGAGGATGACATTCGCGATGCACTGCGCCTGGATGCCAACGGGTATCTGCTCAAAGACATGGAGCCGGAGTTGGTGGTGGAGTTCATCCGTGATGCGTTGCACGGAGCGCTGGTGATCAGCCCCGGGTTGACGCGGGTGCTGGCCCAGGCACTGCGCTCGCCGCAACCCCATGCGGCAGTGGACTTGACGGAGCGGGAACGGCAGGTGCTGCGCACGATTGCCAGTGGCTACAGCAATAAGGTGATCGGGCATAAGTTGGGGATTACCGAAGGGACGGTGAAGGTGCATGTGAAGAATCTGCTGCATAAGTTGGGGTTGCGGTCACGGGTGGAGGCGGCGGTTTGGGCGATGGAGCACTTGCGGCAGGCGGGTTGATGGTTTTTCGGGGGGTTGGGTACATATCTGTTTCTTCGGTAGCGGCGGCTGGTGGCTCCGCTCTTGCCCCAACACTCGGCACCTCACTAATGCTCGGGCAAGGGCAAGAACAGATCAAAAGCAGAGCAAGGTCTATCTGACCCATGGAGATCCAAATGTGGGAGGGGGCTTGCCCCCGATAGCAGTGTGTCAGCCACTACATGCATGACTGCTCCACCGCCATCGGGGCAAGCCCCCTCCCACATTTTTGACCGCGTTCGGCTTGCAGGATCAGGTCGGCTATAAGACCGCGCCTAAGAGCAAGAGCAAATACAGAATGAGGTCTATCTGACCCATGGAGATCCAAATGTGGGAGGGGGCTTGCCCCCGATGGCAGTGTGTCAGCCACTACATGCATGACTGCTCCACCGCCATCGGGGGCAAGCCCCCTCCCACATTTTGACCGCGTTCGGCTTGCAAGATCAGGTTGGCTATAGGCCGCGCCTAAGAGCAAGAGCAAATACAGAATGAGGTCTATCTGACCCATGGAGATCCAAATGTGGGAGGGGGCTTGCCCCCGATAGCAGTGTGCCAGCCACTACATGCATGACTGATCCACCGCCATCGGGGGCAAGCCCCCTCCCACATTTTGACCGCGTTCGGCTTGCAGGATCAGGTTGGCTATAAGGCCGCGCCTAAGAGCAAGAGCAAATACAGAATGAAGTCTATCTGACCCATGGAGATCCAAATGTGGGAGGGGGCTTGCCCCCGATGGCAGTGTGTCAGCCACTACATGCATGACTGATCCACCGCCATCGGGGGCAAGCCCTCCCACATTTTGACCGCGTTCGGCTTGCAGGATCAGGTCGGCTATAAGACCGCGCCTAAGAGCAAGAGCAAATACAGAATGAGGTCTATCTGACCCATGGAGATCCAAATGTGGGAGGGGGCTTGCCCCCGATGGCAGTGTGTCAGCCACTACATGCATGACTGCTCCACCGCCATCGGGGCAAGCCCCTCCCACATTTTGACCGCGTTCGGCTTGCAAGATCAGGTTGGCTATAGGCCGCGCCTAAGAGCAAGAGCAAATACAGAATGAGGTCTATCTGACCCATGGAGATCCAAATGTGGGAGGGGGCTTGCCCCCGATGGCAGTGTGTCAGCCACTACATGCATGACTGATCCACCGCCATCGGGGGCAAGCCCCCTCCCACATTTTTGACCGCGTTCGGCTTGCAGGATCAGGTCGGCTATAAGACCGTGCCTAAGAGCAAGAGCAAATACAGAATGAGGTCTATCTGACCCATGGAGATCCAAATGTGGGAGGGGGCTTGCCCCCGATGGCAGTGTGTCAGCCACTACATGCATGACTGATCCACCGCCATCGGGGGCAAGCCCCCTCCCACATTTTGACCGCGTTCGGCTTGCAAGATCAGGTTGGCTATAGGCCGCACCTAAGAGCAAGAGCAAATACAGAATGAGGTCTATCTGACCCATGGAGATCCAAATGTGGGAGGGGGCTTGCCCCCGATGGCAGTGTGTCAGCCACTACATGCATGACTGATCCACCGCCATCGGGGGCAAGCCCCCTCCCACATTTTGACCGCGTTCGGCTTGCAAGATCAGGTTGGCTATAGGCCGCGCCTAAGAGCAAGAGCAAATACAGAATGAGGTCTATCTGACCCATGGAGATCCAAATGTGGGAGGGGGCTTGCCCCCGATAGCAGTGTGCCAGCCACTACATGCATGACTGATCCACCGCCATCGGGGGCAAGCCCCCTCCCACATTTTGACCGCGTTCGGCTTGCAGGATCAGGTTGGCTATAAGGCCGCGCCTAAGAGCAAGAGCAAATACAGAATGAAGTCTATCTGACCCATGGAGATCCAAATGTGGGGGGGCTTGCCCCGATGGCAGTGTGTCAGCCACTACATGCATGACTGATCCACCGCCATCGGGGGCAAGCCCCCTCCCACATTTTGACCGCGTTCGGCTTGCAGGATCAGGTCGGCTATAAGACCGCGCCTAAGAGCAAGAGCAAATACAGAATGAGGTCTATCTGACCCATGGAGATCCAAATGTGGGAGGGGGCTTGCCCCGATGGCAGTGTGTCAGCCACTACATGCATGACTGCTCCACCGCCATCGGGGGCAAGCCCCCTCCCACATTTTGACCGCGTTCGGCTTGCAAGATCAGGTTGGCTATAGGCCGCGCCTAAGAGCAAGAGCAAATACAGAATGAGGTCTATCTGACCCATGGAGATCCAAATGTGGGAGGGGGCTTGCCCCCGATGGCAGTGTGTCAGCCACTACATGCATGACTGATCCACCGCCATCGGGGGCAAGCCCCCTCCCACATTTTTGACCGCGTTCGGCTTGCAGGATCAGGTCGGCTATAAGACCGTGCCTAAGAGCAAGAGCAAATACAGAATGAGGTCTATCTGACCCATGGAGATCCAAATGTGGGAGGGGGCTTGCCCCCGATGGCAGTGTGTCAGCCACTACATGCATGACTGATCCACCGCCATCGGGGCAAGCCCCTCCCACATTTTGACCGCGTTCGGCTTGCAAGATCAGGTTGGCTATAGGCCGCACCTAAGAGCAAGAGCAAATACAGAATGAGGTCTATCTGACCCATGGAGATCCAAATGTGGGAGGGGGCTTGCCCCCGATGGCAGTGTGTCAGCCACTACATGCATGACTGATCCACCGCCATCGGGGGCAAGCCCCCTCCCACATTTTGACCGCGTTCGGCTTGCAAGATCAGGTTGGCTATAGGCCGCGCCTAAGAGCAAGAGCAAATACAGAATGAGGTCTATCTGACCCATGGAGATCCAAATGTGGGAGGGGGCTTGCCCCCGATGGCAGTGTGTCAGCCACTACATGCATAAGTGATCCACCGCCATCGGGGGCAAGCTCCCTCCCACATTAAGGCCACATCTTTAACCCAAGCTGACCGAACATGGGAAGAGGTACCCCCTTCGAGGCATATCCCCAAACCCCGGGCCGCCCTACCCTGATGAACCGCGGAGGCCCTTATGCTCACCCATCCCCACATCGTTCTAACCCTGCGCAGGCATCACCTGTTCAGCCGGCTGCCTGAAAAAACCTTCCAGGATGTCTGCACCCTGGCCAGTCTCAAGCGTTTGCCCAATCACACCCCGCTCATGCACCAGGGCGATCCCGCCGATCGGTTCTTCCTGCTGGTCAGCGGCCAGATCAAGCTGCACCGGGTCACTGGCGAAGGTCAGGAGCATCTGGTGGAAGTCATCCGCCCCGGCCAGACGTTTGCCGAAGCGCTGCTGTTCACCCAGGCCAAGGCGTACCCGGTAAGTGGCACCGCGCTCAAGGACAGCGTGCTGGTGAGTATCGAAGGCCAACACTATCGCCGCGCCCTGGAAGACCAACCGGCCATTTGCCTGGCGATTCTGGCGAGCATGAGTATTCACCTGCATCAGCGCCTCCAGGACATCGACACCCTGACCCTGGCCAATGCCAGTCGCCGGGTGATCAATTTCCTGTTCCAGGAGCGCGACGACGTCAGCGGTGAGGTGGTGTTGCAGGTGCCCAAGCGCCTGGTGGCGTCGAAGCTGGGGATTCAGCCGGAGACGTTTTCGAGGATTCTGCATCGGCTGGTGGAAGGCGGGTTGATCGAGGTGCGCCAACGCACCATTCGAATCCTGAACGCAGAACAGTTGATGGGGTATCAAGCCGGTTGATACCCCCTCGCGGTCAATGCCCGCTGTGCATCATCGGCATCGGTTGCTGCAACAACGCCAGGTCGATCTGCTCGAAACGCAACAGCCGACCACCGGTGTCCGCCGCGACTTTCTGCGCTTTGGCCTCATCGGCAAACGAAGCCAGTACCACGCCCATGGCGCCCTTGAGCCCGGTGCCGATCACGTAGTACGCGGTGCGGGCGTCGATCAGGTGCTTGTCGTCCGGAGCATTCCATTGGCTGCGGCCCATGTCGTGTACGTACAGCTTCGCGTCGTCGTGCCGGTTTTCCGGTTGCAGCCACCAGCCGAGCATTTCGGCGGTAGAGCAGAATTTCTTCACCCCGCCCCGCTCCACCACTTGGCCCTTGGGCCCGGGGAATTCGTTGATCACCATACCGCACACGTGGCACTCGTCGTTGGGATGAAACGCCACCGGCGCGTCACTGAAGCTCGACTCCGGCGCCTTGTCGCAGGCGCTCATCAACAAGCCGACCAACAAGGCCGCCACTACCCGTGTCTTGAAACCCATTTCACTCACTCCAGCAGTCATAAAAAATCCTCACGCCGCACGGCGGCGGAACAGCCCGTAGGCCAGCGCCAGCGGCACGGCCACCCACGCCAGCAGGCACGCCCACAGGGCCAGCGGCGGCACGTCCAGGTCTGAACCCAGGGCCATGACCCCGACGGACTGGGTGCCCGTACCGAAACCCGAGAGGTTGATCAACCGATACACGTCGGTGGGGTTGAGCAGCAGTAGCCAAGGCAGCCCCTGCGGGTTGAACTGGCCTTTGCTGAGCACCAGCAAGGCCAGCAGCGCCAGGTCGAAGACCAGCACGAAGAAGAACCACACGCCGAGCGCCAGCCCGGCGGCGGTGGATTTTTCCGCGCACAGGCTGCTCAGACCATAAGCCAGCCCGAGAAAGCACCAGCCAAGCAGGGCCGAGGTCAGCATGAACCGGCCAAAGGCCCAGAGCAGCATGGCGAAGTCCACGTCGTCGACCAGCAACGCAATGGCGAGCATCGCGCAGCCGAAGCCGAGGACCGTGGCCAGCGCGAGGATCAGCCCATGGCCGACGAACTTGCCGAGCAAGATCTGCCCGCGCCCCAACGGATAGGTGAGCAACAGCAACAAGGTGCCGCTCTCGTCTTCGCCGACGATCGCGTCGTAGGCCAGCAACAGCGCGATCAGCGGCATCAGGAACGTCGCCAGGCTGGCCAGGCTGGCGATGGTCGCCGGGATCGAGGTGAAGCCCAGTTGCCCGGCGGCGGCGGCGCCCAGCCAGGCGATGCCGATGGCCAGCACCGCGAACAACAGGCTGATCGCCAACAGCCAACGGTTGCGCAGGCCGTCGCAGAACTCTTTGCGGGCCATGTTCCAGATCGGGTTCATAAGGCCGCCTCCTGTGCCGTGACCATCGCGCTGTCCATGTAATGCCGGTAGATGTCTTCAAGGGACGGCGGCAGGATTTCCACGTCGCTGGGGCTGTCCTCGGCCAGCAGTTGGCGCAGCAGTTGCACCTTGCTGCCGTTGTGCGCCGCCACTTGCAGCCCTTCGACGCCCCAGCGCCGGGTGACATGGCCGGCGGCGCTCCAGCGTTGTTGCAGCGATTCGACGCGCTGCAAGCCGCAGGTGCGGATCAGCGTCGGCAAGCCGGCCTCGGCGCGCAACTGCGCCAGGCTGCCCAAGGCCAGCAGGCGGCCCTGGGTCAGGATCGCCGCACGGTTGATGTGCGCCTCGACGCCCGGCAGCACGTGGGAGCACAGGATGGTGCTGGTGCCGGCCGCACGCAGGCGGTCGAGCAGGCGATACAAGTCCTGGGTAGCGAACGGGTCGAGGCCCACGGTAGGTTCGTCGAGCAGCAACAGCCGCGGCTCGCCGAGCAAGGCCTGGGCCAACCCGAGGCGCTGGCGCATGCCCTTGGAATAGGTCTTGACCCGCCGCCCTGCCGCCGCGGTCAGGCCGACGTCATCCAGCAGGCTGTCGACCTGATGCATCGGCGCGCCCTTGAGCCGGGCAAAGTGACGCAGGGTTTCGACGCCGCTCAACTGTGCATAGAACGTGACGTTTTCCGGCAGGTAACCGAGCCAGCGACGCACGTGGGGATCGCTCGGCGCACGGCCGAACACCCGCACCTCGCCGGCGCTGGCGCGCAGCAGGCCGAGCACCAGTTTCATCGCCGTGGTCTTGCCCGCGCCGTTGTGCCCGAACAACCCCAGGACTTCGCCGGGGGCCAGGCTCAGGTTCAGGTCGTGCAGCACCGTGGCACGCCCATAGCGCTGGCTGACGCCTTCGATCTCGACGACATTCATCATGCAGGTTCCTTCTGAGTGGGGGCTTGCATCAGGGGGTGGCTGTCCATCACACCCGGCGACTTCATCACCGGAAACGCACGTTGCACCCAGCGCAGCAACTCGATGCCGGGGCTGTTCATCAACAGCCGCACCTGGGGGTACAACCACAGCAGGCGGTCGACGTTGTCGTTCGGCTCATACGCCACATCGCCAAGGCCATCGCCGTTGCGGTCCCAGCCGAGGTAGTCGCTCCAGTAGTTGCCCCGGCCGTCCGCCGACCATTCCTGCAAGCGGCTGGCGACGTATTTGACCTGGCGCTGGTTGTCGATGAAGGCGTTGCCGGCGATGCGGTTGTCTTCGGAGCCGGCGGTCAGGTGAATGCCCACCGCGCTGCGCGCGAAGCGGTTGTTTTCGATGCGGTTGAACAGCGAGTTGTAGATGAACAGTGCCTTGCCTTCGCCGCCGGCGATCATGGTGTCGCCGGTGGAGCCGTCGCGCACATCGGTGACGACGTTGTCCTGCAAGGTCGAATAGGTGATGTAGTTCATCAGGATGCCGTAGTTCTGGTCCTGCTCGGAGCGATTGCCGATCACCGTCAGCTTGCGGCTTTGCATCAACGCATAGCCGGTGCGGGTGCGGCGGGTGGTGTTGCCCAGGACCTGGTTGTCGTTGGCAAACATGTAGTGGATGCCGTAGCGCAGGTCTTCCAGGGTGTTGCCTTGCAGCAGGTTGCCGTTGGAGGTGTCGATGTAGATGCCGTCGCGGGTGTCGCGCACGTGGTTATCGATGACGCGGGCACCGTGTACCGCGTACAGGTGAATGCCGTTGCCACGGTCCTGCGAACGTACCGAGGTGTCACCCTGGATGCGGTTGCCGATCACGCTCACGTCCTGGGTACCATCGACCCAGATGCCAAAGCCCTGGCCTTGCAGGCGGTTGCCCAGCACTTGCGCGCCGCGCGCCTGGGGCTGGATGAACACAGCGGCGTTCATGGCCGTGAGGTCGTCGCCCCAATCGAGGAACGTGCAGCCTTGGACGCTGACATCCGGCGCGCTGATCAGCAGGCCGTTGCCCTGCCCTTCGGCCTGGAAGATGGCGCCGGGGGCGCAGGTCAATTGCAGCGGTTGGTCGATGCGGAACGAGCCCCGGTACTCGCCGGCAGGCAAGCGCCAACGGTTGGGGCCGTCGGCTTGCAGGGGTAAGTCGGTGATGGGGCGAACGGCGGCGACCGCTCCCGCCGAAGCCACTATCAGCATCACCAGGATGACGAGTGATCGAGCCACGATGATGTCCTCTTAAAGGAAATGCGGCTAAAAGTGGGAGGGACGGTGCGACGATTCGACTTGCTCCCGATGAGGGTGTGTCAGTTGATGCATCTGTGACTGATTCACCGCCATCGGGAGCAAGTCGAATCGTCGCACCGTCCCTCCCACATTTGCCTTGTGTCGTTTCTCAAACAGCGTGTCAGGCGGGCTCGACCTTCATCCGCCCGACCATTTCCATGTGCAGGGCATGGCAGAACCAGCTGCAGTAGTACCAATGCAGCCCGGGCTTGTCGGCAATGAATGTGATCGACGAGGTCTGCTGCGGGCTGATCTCCATGCTCGCGCCGTGGTTGACCATGACAAAGCCGTGGGTCACGTCTTCGATCATGTCGATATTGGTGATGGTCACGGTGACTTCATTGCCCTGTTTGACGGTGAACTCCGAAAGCCCGTAGGCCGGGGCCATGGAGGTCATGTACACGCGCACTTTGTTGCCGTCGCGGATCACCTTGCTGTCGGTTTCCAGGTTGATCCCGTCCTTCTTGGCGATGGCCACCGTTTCGGCGAAGAATGGATCGTTGCGCTCCCAGATTTTCTTGGTCTTGATCTGGTCGCGACGCGCCATCACACAGTCATGAGGCTCGGCGAAGGCCGGGCCGTCGTGGACCAGTTTCATTTCATCGCCGGAGATGTCGATCAACTGGTCGTTTTCCGGGTGCAGCGGGCCGGTGGGCAGGAAGCGGTCCTTGGAGAACTTGCTCAAGACCACCAGCCACTGGCCGTCGGCGTCGCGGGTTTCGGTCAGCGACGCATGGTTGTGACCGGGCTGGTACTGCACATCGAGCTTCTGCTTGATGTAGTTGACCTTCTCGCCGCCATAGGCACGGATGGCCTCGGCGATGTTCCACTTGACCACCTGGCTGTCGATGAACAGCGTGGTGTAGGCAAAGCCGCGTCCGTCGTAGGTGGTGTGCAGCGGGCCCAGGCCCAGCTCCGGTTCACCGACCACCACACCGCGCGGGTCGCTGATCTTGCCGCTGAACAGGTCGTCGAGTTTGTCGATGGCGATGATGGTGCAGGTCGGAGACAGCTTGCCGTTGGCGATGAAGTACTTGCCATCCGGCGAGGTGTTGCAGCCGTGGGGGTTTTTCGGCACCGGAATGTAGCGGGTGAACTCGCTGTCCTTGCCGTCCTCGGATTTGCGTCCGTCCACCACCGGCACCTTGACGCCGTCCACATTGATGAACTTGCCGGCCTTGATCGCCGCTTCGATGCGCGGGATGTTGAACACCACCACCCAGTCGCGCTCATTGCGCATCATGCCGGCCAGGTCGGTGGCCTTTTCCGAGTTGTAGCAGGTGGCCGCTGCGTACTTGCCGGTGTAGTCCATGTCGGCGTTGTCGAGGTTGCCATCGACGATCACCTGGAAGGCCATCTCCATTTTTTCCGCATCGATGGCGTTGAACATGGTGAAGCTGTTGCGATCCTGCAAGTCGAAGTTTCGGCCGTCATTGGGGTGCGGGATGATGAATTCGGCGTTGCAGAACACGTACTTGGTATAGGGCACCTTTTGCAGGCGCAGGCCGTGGATGGCCTGGACGTTCGGTACGGTGAGGATTTTGTCGCACTTCATGATGTCCAGGCGGATGCGCGCCACCCGGCTGTTGGCCTTGTCATTGATAAACAGGTACTTGCCGTCGTAGTGGCCGTCGGTGGTGGACAAGTGCGGGTGATGGCAATCGCCGTTGGAGTACTTGGCGCCCTCGCCGAGGATGCGCTTGCTCTCGTTGGTCAGGCCCCAACCGGTGGCCGAATCGACGTTGAACACCGGGATACGCATCAGCTCGCGCATCGACGGGACGCCCATCACCCGCACTTCGCCCTGGTGACCGCCACTCCAGAAGCCGTAGTAATCGTCGAGCTGGCCAGGTTCCACATGGATTTTCGATTTGGCGTCCTTGGCCGCCGCCGCGAAGGATTCACGGGTAAACACCGCGCCGCCGAGGGCCGACGCACCCGCCAGTACGGCGCCGGTCACCGCACCGGTGCCGAGGAAACTGCGCCGGGTCAGGCCGTCATGTTTATCGTCTGTATCGTTCATGGGTTGCTCCTTCAAGCGTTGGGATTGATCTGCACTACGGGAATCTGTTCGGGCGCCGCCTTGTTGCGCTTCTTGCGTTTGTTGATCAGCGGCGGGCATTTGTTTTCGTTGTGCCAGGTCATCTGGCAGTCGAGGCAGTAGTGGCATTCGTTGGCGTTGATATGGCCGTCCGGGTGGATCGCCTGGATCTCGCATTCCTTCGCGCACAGCTGGCACGGGTTACCGCATTCCTGGCGCCGCTTGAGCCAGTCGAACAGGCGGAACTTGCTGGGGATCGCCAGGGCGGCGCCGAGGGGACAGAGGTAGCGGCAGTAGACTTTGCGGGTGAACAGGTTGATCACCAGCAACGCCACGGCGTAGAGCACGAACCACCACTGGCGGTCGAACTTGAGCGTGATGGCGGTCTTGAACGGTTCCACTTCGGCAAAGCGTTCGGCGGTGGCCATGGATTCCAGGGAGAGGCCGAACAGCACCAGCAGGATCAGGTACTTGATCGCCCACAGCCGTTCATGCACCGCGAAGGGCAATTCGAACTGGCGGATCTTCAGGCGGCGCGCGGCCTCGTTGAGCAGTTCCTGCAAGGCCCCGAACGGGCACAGCCAGCCGCAGAACACCCCGCGCCCCCAGAGCAGGATGCTGGCGGCGGTGAAGACCCAGAGCATGAAGATCAGCGGGTCGGTGAGGAACAGTTCCCAGCGGAAGTCCTGGACCAGCGCATGCACGAAGGTCAGCACATTGACCACCGACAACTGCCCCAGCGCATACCAGCCGATGAACCCCACGGTAAACACCAGGTAGCCGCGGCGCAGCCAGTGCAGCAGGCGCGGGCGCCGGGCCAGGCTGTCCTGCAGGAACAGGATCGCGGTAAGCAGCAGCAGCGCGACGCCGAGCACCATGACCTGCACCTGTTTCTGGTACCAGATGCTCAACCACAGTGGGCGGCTGGCCTCATCCAGCGCGGCTTGTTCGGCGGCGGTGGGCAGCGGCCGTTCCAGGTACTGTTCGGGCATCTGGTAAGGCAATTCGAAGCTGCTGAACGTGCCGCTGACCGGGCCGGTCTGGCGCCGCACCAGCAGTTCCAGGGTCCAGGGCGAGCCTGGGTCGAAGCCGGCCTGCGGGCGCACGATGAATACCGACATCTCGTCGAAGGCCGGGATGCCCTCGGCGTAGACATCGTCGACGCGCTGGTGGTCGAGGTCGCGGAAGCTGATCACGTTGCCGAACTGGCGCAACTGCACCCGGTCGAAAATCCCGCCGCGCACATAACCCGAACCCTTGAACGAAAACAGCCCACGGCCGAGCACGGCGATGGCCTGTTCGCCGGGTTTGAGCCCCTGCATCAGGTTGCGGTAGTGCTCTTCGCCCAACAGGTTGCGGCCGATGCTCGGCGGGTTGATGTCGGCCACATAGAGGTCGATGAAGGTCTCATCCGCGGCCTCGGCGCCTTCGGCGGCGGTGTCCTTGAAGGCCGCGTCGACCTGGCCCCGGGTCAAATGCAGGCGGCGGATCGCGCCGTTGCCGGTCAATTGTGCCCAGGTGGCGGGGTCAAACCGGTCGGTGCGGATCAGCGCGACTTTCTGCGCGGTCGCGGCCTTGCCGTCGATCAGCTTGAGCCACACCGCCACGTCATGGGCCGCCCGCATCACCACTTCATTGACCACCATCGCGGTCACGGTCGCACCGGCAATCGCGTCCACCGTCACCGCCTTCGGATCGCTGGAACGCCCGACCACCACGCGCTGGCGCACATCGACGCCGGAATAGTGCGCGGTGAATTCGTGCAGTTTGATCTCGGGAATACCGATCAACAGGATCGGCTCGTGGTGTTCCAGCACGTAGGCATCGCGGATCACCCCGGCGGCGTCGAGGATCACCAGGGTGTTGATCGGCTTGCCCGAATACGCCGGGATCGCCACCACATCCAGGCTCTGGAACACGTAGCCGATGGGCTTGCCGGCAGTCGAAATGGTCCGCACCTTGAACGGCCCGTCTGGCGCGGAGACCGCATCCTGGGCGGGGAAAGCGCGTTCGATACGCTGCTGTTCGATTTCGCCGTAAGGCCGGGCCTGGGCGGTGAAGCTGGTGATGAGCAACACCACCAGCAGCGTCAGCCAGTGGCGTGTCAAGCGCGCGGAGCGAGTCATGGAGTCCCTTGAGGCGTCGGGCTGAAGAGGGCCCCGATAGTGGGGCGACGATGGCAAGTGGCCCTTGATCGAGATCAAGTCGAGTCCGATGAGGGTGCGGCGCATACGCACGGCTGGCGCGTTGTCGCACCTCTTACTTGAGCTTCAGGCGCCGCGCCAGCTTGTGCAGGTTGCTCGCGTCCACGCCGAGCAGGCGCGCAGCACTCGCCCAATTGCCGGCGCAGTGTTCCAGGGCGTGGCGAATGTTCCAGCGCTGGCACTCGTCCACCGCCACCGCCAAGGGTTGGAAGGCCTCGATCGATGACGCGGGCATGGCTCGTTCCACCGCGACGGCGGCCGTGTCCAGGCCCAGGGCGTGCGGCTCCAGGCGGATCACCGAAGTGCGCGGTTCGCCACGACTGAGCTGCTTCAACGCGGCGCGACTGATCACATGCTCCAGCTCACGCACATTGCCCGGCCAGGCGTACTCGAGCAGCGCCTGTTGCGCCGTCGGCGACAGTTGCAGGTCATGCAAGCCCAGGCGCTCGCGGCTGAGCTCAGCGAAATGACGCGCCAGCAGCAACACATCCTCGCCACGCTCGCGCAACGCCGGGATCGGCAGCGGGTACACCGACAGCCGGTGATACAGGTCGGCGCGAAACAGGCCGTCACGCACGCGGTCGGGCAGGTGGCGATTGGTGGCGGCGATGATGCGGACATCCACATGCAATGGCCGATCGGCGCCCAGGCGCTGGATCTCGCCATTCTCCAGGGTACGCAGCAGCTTGGCCTGGATGCTCAACGGCAATTCGCCGACCTCATCGAGGAACAAGGTGCCGCCGTTGGCCGCATCGAACCGCCCGGCGCGGTCGTGGGTGGCGCCGGAGAAGGCGCCCTTGACGTGACCGAACAGCTCGCTTTCGGCCAACGCCTCCGGCAGCGCCGCACAGTTGACCTGCACCAGAGGTTTGTTGCCGCGTTGCGACAGACGATGCAGGCGCCGCGCGAACAGCTCTTTGCCGACCCCGGTTTCGCCGAGCAACAACACCGGCAACTGCGTTTCGGCCAGCAGCGCCAGCTCGTCGAGCAACTCCTGCAACACCGCGCTCTGGCCGAGGATGCCGTCGAGCGGCGCGGTCATTTCGACCCTCCTGGGGTTCAGAGCACCCTGGAAGCGTGTGGTCATGATTACCTTACTCCGGGATAAATCGTTACTTTTCAATGCGTTAAAATTGGCACGCTGCCTGCAATCACTGGTTCATACCCGTATTGCCGATGAGGAAAGCCCGATGACCGTGAGCGACTGGAACACCCAAACCCAGGACCACTTGATCGACCATCTGCTGGCGCGCTACCACGCACGTCATCGCGAGCAATTGCCGGAACTGGTCCGCATGGCGAGCCGCGTCGAACAGGTCCACGGTCAGCACCTGCAATGCCCCAACGGCCTGGCCGACCTGCTGCTCGACATGCAGCAGGAACTGGAGAGCCATATGCTCAAGGAGGAACAGGTATTGTTCCCGATGCTGCAAATGGGCATGGGGCCGCAGGCGTCGACGCCGATCCAGGTGATGCGCTACGAGCACGACCAACACGCCGAGGCCCTGGAGCAGCTGTTGAGCCTGACGAACCAGATCACCCCGCCGGCCGAGGCCTGTAATACCTGGCGCAGCCTGTACCGCGAGCTGAGCGCCTTTCATGCCGACCTGCGCGAACACATCCGCCTGGAGAACGACATATTGTTTGCCCGGGCCGCGCCCAGCCTCGCCGCGGCCCGCGCATAGCGCACTTTCACAAGCGTTCACTGCGACGATCGTGCAGCGTTGCCTGTGCGCTGCCCTTGTCGTAGATCAAGTACGGCCGACGCCAACAGGATTAACCTTGGGTATCCCTTCCCGATATTCCCCGAGGTCAAGATGGTGCTCCATCGTGTTCATCACCAGATCCTGCGCAGCCACCACTTGTTCGAACCCCTGGACGAGGCGCAGTTGAACGAGCTGATGAGCAGCAGCCAATTGCTCAGTGTCGACAAAGGCGAACCGCTGTTCCGCCAGGGCGAACCGGCCGATGCGTTCTACTTCGTGATCGCCGGCGCGGTGAAAATCTACCGCCTCACCCCGGACGGCCAGGAGAAGGTGTTCGAGGTGATTGGCGAACGGCAGACCTTCGCCGAAGCCATGATGCTGATGGATACGCCCAACTACGTGGCGTGCGCCGAAGCGGTGTGCCCCACGCAGTTGTACCGGCTGTCCAATGCCACCTACATGCGTTTGCTGCAGAGCAACAGCCGCCTGACCTTCGCCCTGCTCGGCAAGTTGTGCGTGCGCCTGCACCAGCGGGTCAACGAGATCGAAACCCTGTCGCTGAAAAACGCCACCCACCGCGTGGTGCGCTACCTGCTCACGCAACTGGTGCGCTTGCAAAGCACTACCGACTGCAGCTTCGAGCTGCCGATGGCCAAGCAACTGATTGCCGGGCACCTGTCGATCCAGCCGGAGACGTTTTCGCGGATTATCCGACGCTTGATCGACGAGAAAATCATCACCCAGGACGGCCGGCAGATCGCAATTCTCGACCGCCCGCGCCTGGAGCAATTCGAGTGAAAACCTGCCTGGTCTGCCAGCACGGCAATGCCGTGGAGCGCGACCTGTGCGAGCATTGCGCCACACCGCTGCCCGAGGCCCACGCCAGCACCCAGGCGCGCCGACTGAAGCGTTTCCAGTGGTTCTGCCTGGGCCTGACGCTGTTCTGCGTGGTGATGTTCTTCTGGTTGCCCAGGGACTTTTACTGAGTCTCGGTCAACTGCCGATACAGCTGCGGCAGGCGTTGCGGTAATTGTTCCGGGCGATGGATCAGGGTGAAACCATGGGCGCCGAACATGTACGGCAGATAGTCGCCGGCCTGTTTGTCGATGGTGATGCAGAACGGAATCAAGCCCTGGCGCCGCGCTTCGACCACCGCCTGGCGCGTGTCCTCCACGCCGTAACGTCCCTCATACAGGTCCAGGTCATTGGGCTTGCCGTCGGTGATCAACAACAGCAACTTACGCCGCTGCGGGCAGGCGCCCAGCAACTGGGTAGCCTGACGGATAGCCGCGCCCATGCGCGTGTAGTAGCCCGGCTTGAGGCCCTGGATCGCGCCGCGCGTGCGGTCGTCATAGGCTTGCTGGAACGTTTTGAGCACCTGCAAGCGCACCTGGTGCCGCCGCAGTGAAGAAAACCCATACAACGCAAAGCGATCCCCTGCCCCGGCCAGGCTTTCACCAAACAGCAGCAGGCTGTCGCGTATCACATCGATGACCTTTTGCTCATCGTTGACATGGGCATCGGTGGACATCGACAGATCGGCCAGCAACAGGCACGCCAGGTCGCGGTGGGTGTGGCGTTGTTCAAGGAACAGCCCGCGTTCGGCGCAGGCGCCCTGCTGGCGCTGCACATGAAAATCCAGCCAGGCCTGCAGGTCGACCTCTGACCCCTGGGGCTGCTGGCGCTGCCATTGGCGGTCGGTGCGCAGGCTCTGGAATTGCCGGCGCAAGCGCTGGGCCTGGGCCTGCAACCGCGCGGGCAAGGGTTGCGGGGCGTCGCAACGCGGCTGCATCAATTGCAGGTTGACGAAGCCTTCCTGCAAGCACTGCCGGCGATAGTCCCACTCGGGCAACTTGATGCCGTCGCCCAAGGGGATGTCGTCGACATCGGCGGGCGGCAGATCCAGGTGCAGCTTGAGCCCGCCGCTCTTGCGCACGCGCTGGCGCGACAGGCTCAACTGGTCGAGGTCTTCGGCGACGCGGGCAGCGTCCGGGTCCTGGCTATCGTCGGACCAGCGATCGAGGTCGACGTGTTCGCTCCAACTGAACAGGTTTTCCAGGCGCACCACCAGCAGGCCGCCATCGCGACTCGCGTCGTCAACGCGGGTGGCACGCTTGGGCCCGCCTTGCTGCTCGCCGGGCGGGGCTGAGAGGTCGTCGCCCTCCTCTTCCAGGTCGGTATTTTGCGCGGTGTCCAACTGCAGCGCCGGGTACAGCCATAACGGCAACGGCCAGGCGGCCCGTGAACTGCGCGGCAAGTGACGCACGCTGCCGGGTTCGCGCAGGGCCTTGCGCAAGGCCCGCTCCAGGGCGGCTTCGTCGGGTTTGAGGCTGGCGGGGTCGGGGCGCAGTTGCAGGTGCGCCTCCACCAGGCGTTGGTAGCGCGGCAGCATCGCCGGGTAGCGCTGCAACAGCAGCCAGGTCCAGCGTTGGTTGTCGCGCGCCCAGTGGCTCATCGGCCCGGCGTGGGCCGCGAGCAGCGCCAGCCAGCGGTACAACTCGTGATTCAGCGCCGCGTCGGGAAACACCGCCAGGCGTGCCGGCAAGCGCAAGCGGTTACCGTCGCAGGACGCCAGGGGGGCTTGCTTGCAGGTGCCGGCGATACGCATCAACAGGTTGCGGCGCAGCAACAGGTCGCGCTCGCAGGCCGCCTCCAACGCCATCCCGCCAGCGCCGCCCAGGGCGCGGAACAACAGGGCCAGGCTGCGCTGATGGTCCGTCAGCGCGACCTGCGCCTCGGGGAAATCGACATTGGCACGGCGGGTGATGAAGCGGTGCCAGACGCTGCCGACCCACTCTTCCAATTCCAGGGTAAAGGCCATGAGCCGTGCTCCAAACGTAAAACGGCCCGCTGTACCAGCCGGGCCGCCCTCTTAGGGATTGACGATCAATACACAATCGGCGCCGGCGCACCGGCGACGGCTTGGCGTTGGCGGAAGCTGTACAGGTAGCAGAGCAGCCCCAGCAGGAACACCACGCCACTGGCCAACCGGGCCCAGAACAAGACGGTCAAATGCTCGACCGTGGCCATGAACGGCAAGGCCACACCGTCCGCCGGCCAGCGCTGCAACCACACCTGCACCACACCGGCTGCGGTGAGGAGCAAGGTGATCATCACCATCGACAGCACCATCAGCCAGAAGCCCCAGATTTCAATGGTCTGCGAACGCGCATCGGGCGCTTCGCCGAGGCCGCGCAAGCGTGGCATGGCGTAGCTGATCAGGGTCATCACGATCATCGCGTAGGCCCCGAAGAACGCCAGGTGACCGTGGGCCGCCGTGAGCTGGGTACCGTGGGTGTAGAAGTTGACCGGTGCCAGCGTATGCAGGAAGCCCCAGACCCCGGCGCCGAAGAACGCTGTCACCGTGGTGCCCTTGGCCCACAAGGTCGCCGCGCGGTTCGGGTGCTGGCGCCGCCGACGCTTGACCATGGTGAAGGCGAACATCACCATCGCCAGGAACGGCAGCGGCTCCAGGGCCGAGAAGATCGAGCCGACCCACAGCCACACCTCGGGTGCGCCGATCCAGAAGAAGTGGTGCCCAGTGCCGATGATCCCGGTGATCAAAGCCATGGCGATGATCACGTACAGCCATTTCTCCACCACTTCACGGTCGACGCCGGTGACCTTGATCAGCACGAACGCCAGCATCGAGCCCATGATCAGTTCCCACACGCCTTCTACCCAAAGATGCACCACCCACCACCAGTAGAACTTGTCACGTGCGAGGTTACCGGGGTTGTAGAAGGAGAACAGGAAGAACACCGCGAGGCCGATCAGGCCGGTCATCATCACCATGCTGACCGTGGTTTTGCGGCCCTTGAGCAGGGTCATGCCGATGTTGTAGAGAAAGCCCAGGCACACCACCACGATGCCCATTTTGGTAATGGTCGGTTGCTCGAGGAACTCGCGGCCCATGGTCGGCAGCAGTTCGTTATGGGTCAGCTTGGCCAGTGCCGCATACGGCACCAACAGGTAACCGAGGATGGTCAACACCCCGGCTGCAGCAAACACCCAGAACAGCAAGATCGCCAGTTTGGGGCTGTGCAGCTCGCGGTCGGCCTCCTCGGGTATCAGGTAATAGGCGGCGCCCATGAAGCCGAACAACAGCCAGACGATCAACAGGTTGGTATGGACCATCCGCGCCACGTTGAAGGGGATCAACGGGAACAGAAAGTCGCCCACCACGTATTGCAGGCCCATGATCAGGCCAAACAGCACCTGGCCGACGAACAGGATCAAGGCAAACACAAAGTAGGGTTTGGCCACGGCCTGGGATTGGAATTTCAGATAGGGATTGGCGCTGCGCATGGCTCAGCCCTCCTTGTTGGGTGGCCAGTTATTGGTATCGATCTTCGAGCTCCATTTGAGGAACTCGGCCATATCGTCCACCTCCTGGTCGCTGAGGTTGAATTGCGGCATGGCGCGACGCCCCGGCACCCCAAGGGGCTGCATTTTCATCCAGGCGTGCAGGAACGGCTTGAACCCTTCGTCACCCCCACGACGCTTGAACACATTGCCCAGCTCCGGCGCAAAGTACGCGCCTTCGCCCAACAGGGTGTGGCAACCGACGCAGTTATTACGCTCCCAGACGCTCTTGCCGCGGATCACCGATTCAGTGAGCTGGTCGACATTGCTACGGGCGGGAAAGGTTTGTTCGGTGTGGTAGGTCAAGGCCAGGAAAATCAGGAAGAAGAACACGCTTCCTCCGAAATAGATGTTCCTGGCCATGCCCTTGGTGAAGGTCTCTGACATGGTCGCTTCCTCATGGCTTGGCGGGGGTCATGATAGGAAGGTGGGGGGTGAAAACCGCTTGATGGCGATCAAGAATTGTTGATCGGGGTGGTCAAGTATTCTTGGGGAATTGAGTCTGGGTCGGTTGCGGCGGTGACAGTGCCTTTTTAAAGCGGGTTTTCATTGGCTCAAAAATATTGAATAAATCCGTCCCGTTTGGCTCCGTGTGATTCAGGGTGTGGCGAAGAAACTAAGCGTGCTCTTTAGCGTTGCCCAGTGAGCCGCTTCGGCGGGCCCGAGGGGTTGGGTCTTGACGTAACTCAACGCGATCAGGCGGCGTGTGCCCGGTAGTTGCAGCGCCAACTGGTACTGGTAAAAGCTGTCGCTGCCTTTGTTGAAACTGTTCTGCACTTCATAGGCATCGACATCCAGTGCGGCCCCCACCTTTATGGCTTGCACTGGCGAGTAACGAAGGTACTTCTCCTGTTGTTCGAGCGTCTTGAGCTGCGCTTCGAAGTTACTTTGCAACGTTTCGCCGTCCGCCAGCGGGCTACGGCTGACGACCAGCGTGGTGCCCAGGTGGGCGAACTTGAGAATATTGATCGAGGCATCCTGTACGGCTGCATCGGGCAAGGTGAATTGGGCTTCATTGATCAAGTAGTTCATGGTGCAAGCATCTCGTTATTGGCCGGCGCCCGGCTTGTCCGCAAATGTTGATTCGACGGCGTTATGAATAGTGGTTCGCACCCCCTGCTGACCGGGTGATGTGCCCTTGTCACTGCCCTGGTTGATATCCAGTTTGCCTTTGGTCTGGATCTTGCCGCTGCCGGAGGAAAACAGATTGAACGAGCCACAGGTCAGGTTGATGGCTCCGTCTGCCGTGAGCTCAATCACACTGTCGCCGCACACCAGGCGAATACTGTCTCCAGCTTCGATGGTATAGCGCGTGGCGGCGCTGTCAGACTTGGCGCCGCCCACCAGCAGGGTGTCGTTGTTGCGCACTACGCGCAGGCGATTAGCGCCAATCGTCACCGTCTCGTTGTGCCCGATGCGCTTGTTGCGGTCATGCCCCACCGAGTGGCTTTCGTCCACTTCGACGACGACGTCCTGATTGCGCTCGGCATGGATATACACCTGTTCCGACCCCTTCTTGTCCTCCATGCGGATTTCATTGAAGTTGGCTGGCGTGCCGCCCTTGCTCGAACGACTTTTTATGCCGCTCTGGGTCGCGTTCTCCGGCAAATCGTAGGGCACCGTCTGCTCCGCGTTGTACACCCGCCCAGTAATAATCGGCCGGTCCGGGTCGCCTTCCAGAAAGCTCACAATCACCTCCTGGCCGATCCGTGGGATCTGCATCGAGCCCCAGTTCTTGCCGGCCCAGGATTGCGATACGCGTATCCAGCACGAGCTGTTTTCGTTGGACTGGTCGTGGCGGTCCCAGTAGAAATGCACCTTCACGCGGCCGTACTGGTCGGTCCAGATTTCCTCGCCTTTGGGGCCGACCACCAGCGCGGTCTGCGGGCCTTTGACGATGGGGCGATAGGTGTTGGCCAGCGGGCGGAAGCTTTGTTGGGCATCGATGCAGGTCAGGCTGCTGTCGAACTGCGCCGAGTTGGAGCCGCCGCCGCTTTCCAGGCTTTCCTGAACGATGTAATAGCGGCAGCCGACGATCAGGTATTCGCGGTTCTGGTCCTGGCGGCTGAAGCCGGTGAGGCTGAACAGATGGCCGGAACCGAGGCCGCGGGCGTTGCCGTTGAATTCGATTTGTTCATGCAGGGTTTGCAGGGCTTCGATGCGGGTGCGCGCGTAGTGTTCGCCGTCCGCGCTTTGCACGTAGGTGCCGGGGTAGTCGTACAGCGGGTAGTCGCCGGCGGCGTGCGGGCGCGGCATCGCCGAGCGCACGTCGATGCTCGCGCTGGGGCGCTGGAAGTCGTAGTCGTTGAGCTCCAGCGAGCCCGGCTGCACTTGCTGGGCCAGGTGCCAGTTGTGCATGTGGTCGCGTTCGCGTTGCTGCTCGTCCTTGGGGTAGTACGGAATCGACGCATAGCCCGGCACCGTGGTGTGGGCGCCGTAGGCATCGGCCAGCACCAGCACATGGCGGTCCTGTTCATGGCGGAAGAAGTAGTAAATGCCTTCCTGTTCCATCAAGCGGCTGACGAAATCGAAGCTGGTCTCGCGGTACTGCACGCAGTATTCCCACTCGCGATACGGCCGGCTCAGGGCGTCTTCGAAGTCGGAAAAGCCGAGGTCGCGGAACACTTGCTTGATGATCTGCGGGATGCTCAGGTTCTGGAAAATCCTGCAGTCCGACGTGCGGCTCAGCAGCCACAGCCACGGGCGCAGCGTCACCTGGTAGCTGGCGAACTGGCCCTGGTCGATGCTCTGGCTGCACTGCGCGACGATGCCGTGAAAGTGCCGCTCGCCGCCGTCCGCCAGTTGCACGCCGACGCTCATCGGCTTGCCCAGCAACTGGTTGAGGTCGATGTTGGCGTCCAGGGAGGTCAGTTGCAGCTCATAGGCGAACAGCCGACCCAACTCTTCGCCGCCGCCCATTTGATTGAGCAACAGCACGTCCGGCCCGAGGGGGCTGGTGATCTTGGCCAGGCGTGAGGTTTGGTTGAATAGCATCGGTTAACCCGTAAATTGCGTAATAGCTGAAGAAACCGGCTGCAAATGTGGGAGGGGGCTTGCCCCCGATAGCAGTGTGTCAGTTGATGCATCTGGTGACTGATTCACCGCCATCGGGGGCAAGCCCCCTCCCACATTTAAACCGCATTCCAACAGTCGTTATTCGGTGTCGCTGAAGTCGTAGTGCAATTCATTATCCCGGCTACTGATCCGCACACTTGCCAGCGCCTTGCCTTCGAGCATGCGCGTGAGGAATTCATGCAATTCAGAACCGTCTTATTTATGCCTTTTTGCACTAGCTTAAGTGGCCGAAAAATAAACAGACTAAATAACAAATAGACCTATCCCGTCTTACGCGCCTGGGCGATAAGCGCTGAGTGATAGTCTTAGTCATTAGGCATAAGAACCTCACTAATATCAGCGCCTCTTAATTTTAATGATTTTATTGCGCTCTTTATTTCAAGTGCGGTTTCGATGCCGAGAATAATGGCCGGGCTTTTTTCTTTCCCGCTACCGAAGCCAATACTTGTGAAAAACATTCCATATTCTAGACGCCTCCCAGTTTCTTGATAGAAACTCGGGATGGGAACCACACAGTCAAAATATTGACCACACGTACTACAGAGATTTTCCAACTGTTGAGCACTGTATTTGATGTTTTTTTGAGGCCGCATCATGAATAGCTGATTTTTTTCATTGACTAATGAAAATCCAACACTCAATTTTAAATTTTCGATGTATTCCTTGAAACGTAGCGACGCGATGAAGCGCCCATCATAAGTTGCACCAATATCAGCCTTGTTTGGTGTTTTCAGTTCTCTAGGCAGATAGCTTTGATCAATGCAGCAACCACAGGTTTTGCAAAAAATACTATCAGGTGCTCCATCAAAAAAGTACGCGTGATTATCTATAGCGCTTAAGTTGTAGGCAATGGTTAAGAACTGAGTCACTACTTTAGCCCCTGGTGTTGTGTGAAGAAGTCAAAAATAGCATCTTTGTATTATGCACCTTTCCTTTTGTCGGAAAAATTTAACCCATCCATCAAGTCAATGTGGTCGATTGTGGTAAACTTCCCCACATCCGAATCATAAAACCTAAACATATTAAAATGCAGCCCCGTCTCCCGATCCAGATACTGCTCCTGAAACCGCAATTTCTGTTCTTCAATGTAATATGGCTCACGCACTTCCTCCAACGTATTGCCCCACACTCGATAAGTCGCCCGCCAGATGTCGTGGCCGTCGACCTCGGTCAGTTGTTCACGCAGCCCGTTGAGATCGGTGGGTAGTAGCGGACTTTCTACAGCGCCCCACTACCGTCGATGCGAGCCAGGAGGACATGGCCTTCGTCTTCGTAAATATTGAGGCTGGTCTGGGTGTGCTTGTGTTACCTTTAAACTAAATATCGATAAAAAAGCTCGACCTCATGCGGATCTTCAAGCGATTTTAACGCCGCCTTGTAGTGCTCCTCAACTCTCTGCTTGAGCCCCTCAGTAGCGAGTAAGTATAGAGCAGGGTACACGGTATTGGAGCGAATCCATTCATTTGAATCTACTTCATCAAACCACTTGAGTGCTAACTCAACGCTGGTCAGTAACTGCTCTTTCCAGCCCGGCTTTTCATCCGGAGTTTCGAATGAATATAGCCATATCGAAAACCTCTCATTGAAGTGCTGAAGTGATTCGCTGGATTCCTTCAGTATCCGCCAATCGGTCAGTTCGGCGACAACCTGATTGGATGTGCGAGTTTTTATAGATTTCTCTATAATTGATTTTGACCAACTTTCCGGATACTCGAACTTGTCATCTCTCAGTGCCTTTTCAAGGACTGTATTCACATGCACCATCAGTGTCGGATCGAGAAGCTGCAGCGTCAAGTGGAGAGAAAACCATCCTTTTTGCTTGGAAAGCCCCATTGAGTAGCGCCTGATTCGACCCTTATTGTCGGCTTTTTCAAAAAAACGGTCTTTTTTTTGCGTGAACCCATGGTTTTCAAACGTCTCAGCTATACCTGAGGTCAGTAATTTCAACATATTCTCGACACTTCCAATCATTACGGCAGCCTCCATAGTGGCACCCTAGCCTCACTCACAGTAACACCTGTTGCTTTTTTCCCGGAATGCCCAAATACCCCCTGCCCATTAGTGATGACTTTATCTTTTGCAAGCTGGGCTTTAGAGCGTATTGCACGGCCTGATTTAACTTCGACAGAAATGATTTTTTGTGTTTTGTTATTTCTTATTAAAATATCTACGTAGCGGCCCCGCCCTGCGCCTGGCGTTCTTACATAAACCTGCCTACCGAGCACGGTAACATTAGGGTTTTTCATGAGCCTCTGATAAACCAGGTTCTCCGCTGCTAAACCATTGACCTTATTCTGCCGTCGCTGTGCAGCGGAGCATGCCCAACCCAATGGGTCTATCCATCCCGAAGGATTAGGAGCGTATTGATAAAGGTTGAACCCACCCATCAAGTCAATAGGGTCGGTTGTTGTAAAGCGACCCACATCCGGATCATAAAACCTAAACGTATTAAAATGCAGCCCAGTCTCCCGATCCAGATACTGCCCCTGAAACCGCAAATTCTGCTCTTCAATGAAGTAAGGCTCCCGCACCTCCTCCAGCGTGTTGCCCCACACCCGATAAGTCGCTCGCCAGACGTCATGGCCGTCGGCCTCGGTGAGTTGCTCCGGCAAGCCGTTCAGGTCGTTGTGGTAATACCGCACGCGTTGGTATTCACCTTCGCCGTCGACCCTGGCAAGAGGCTCGTAACTGTCGCCATCGTAGAGATAAAGGCTGGTCTGACTGTGTTTATGCTCCTGCAACAACCGCAGGCCATCCCAGGTGAACCGGGTTTCGCCCAGCGGATGGCCATCGCTGTCATGTTCAGTTTTTTCAATGCGCCGACCCAGCGGGTCGTAGGCCATCCTGACCACGCTGCCGTTTTCATTGCGCACTTCAATCAACCGGCTTTCGGCGTCGTAGGCAAAGCGCTGCAAACCTCGCACAGCGCTGCGCTTTTCAACCATTCGCCCAAAAGCGTCGTAGGTATAGCGCTTGTCTTGATACGTCAGCAGCCGGTTATGCCGTACCAGGCCGCCTTGTTGTGGCCCGTCGAGCAGGTTGGCCGCCGCATCGTAGGCATAGGTTTCGATCCGGCCTATCTGTTGGCTGACGAGGATACGTCCGCTACTGTCGTAGGCCAGGTGTTCTTGGCGGTCGGTACGGCGGCGTCCGATCAGGTTGTCGCTGGGATCGTAGCTGTAGTGGGTTTCGACCAAGGGCGGCAACTGCCACGGTTGGTCGATGCTGCGCCGCTGGCGTGAGCGGACCCGGCCACTGCGGTCATAGTCGGTATTTGTTCTGAGTTGACCCTGAGTGCGTTGCAGTTCGCGGTGCAGGCGGTCGCGTTCGAAGTCGCTGATGACGTGGCCGTCGAGATTCAGCTGATGCAGATGGCCGCTGCCGTAGTACAGGCGATTGAGCCAGCGTCCGTCAGGCAAGTGGGTTTGAGTCAGGTTGCCCAATTCGTCGTAATGGTGTTGCAGACACCCCGCCGAGCTGTGTTCTTCAAGCAGTTGCCCCAGCGCGTCATAGCTAAAGCCAAGTGCTTGCTCGCGACCGTCGAGAGCGGTGAAGGTAACCGCGACCAGTTGGTCGTTCAGGTCGTGCTTATAAACGGTGGTGCCGTCGGCGGTGACTTTGCTGACCAGGCGCCCGAGCGGGTCGCGTTGGAACTGGTGTGTCAGCGCGTCTACCGGCTCGCCTTCCCTTCCCGGCAGGTAACCGACGGCGACGACGTTATCCAGCGGGTCATAGGTATAGCAGCGCCGACTGTGGTCGAGGTCTTGTTGCTGCACCAGGCGATCGGCCGCGTCCCACTCAAAGCGATAGCTTTCGCCATTTTCATTGGTCAGTTTCAGCAGTCGCCCGTAGGCGTCGTGATCGAAGGTGACGCAGCGGTTGTGCGCGTCCCAGCGCTGTTTGACCTGGCCGCGCCGGTCGTAGGCATAGCGGGACGTGTTGCCGGCGGGGTCGACATAGCCCGTCAGATAACCACTGGCGTTGCGCTGGAAATGCTCAAGGCGCCCGTCCGAAAGTCGGCATTCCAGCAACAACCCTTGCGGGCTGTACTGATAGCGCACCGACTCACCTTCAGCATTGGTGTGCACCAGCACATTGCCGAACGCATCGTACTGGTAGCCGGTGGCGTGGCCCGAGCAATCCACTTCCTCGATCAGTTGGCTCCACTCGTCCCAGTGCAGCTTCCGGATTTTGTCGGTGGCATCGATGATCTGCACCGGCTGGCCGAAATCGTCGTAGACATAGCGGGTGCGGTTGCCCAGCGGATCGATCTCTTCGATGCAGTTGCCATGCCGGTCGTAGCGGTAATGCCAACGGTTACCCGCCGGGTCGGTTTCCACTTCGGGCAATGCCCAATGCGCCAGCCACTGTGTGTTGCTGATCCTGGCCAGTGGATCGGTCACTGCGCTCAGGTTGCCGGATTCGTCGTAACTGAAGCGCCACTGACCGTTTTGCGGATCAATCGCGCCGAGCAATTGGCGATCTTCGCTCCATTCGAACTGCCAGGCATGGCCCAGGTTATCGACGTAGCGGGTGATCTGGTACTGCGGGTTCCAATAGCGGGTACTGACCCGTTTCAGGCCATCGGTGACGCGCGTGATACCGGCATCGAGGTCGTAGTCGAAGGTGAATTCATCGCCGGCATCGGTCCAATGCCGGCTGACGCGCCATTCCTCGCCATGCGGGCCAGGCACTGCGTGCCATTGGTAGAAGCAACGCAAGCCACTCGGCAGTTGGTGTTCGACCATGCGCCGCGCGCGGTCGTAAGCAAAACGTCGTTGGCTCGTGCCTTGTGCGTCGAGGACTTCAGCCAGGTCGCCGTGGGTGTCGTAGCGATAGCTGACCAGCACGTCGCTGCGCCCAGCAAAATGTTGCCGATGCAGGTAACGGCGCTCGATATGGCTCACGCGCCGCGGATGCTCGACGGTGTAGCTCACGTCGACATGCATCAGCGCATGGCTGTCGCGCAGGCGACACAGGCGCCCCTGGACGTCGTAATCCAGAAAGATGCGCCCTTCGTTACGATCACCCAGCAAATGCAGGCGCATCCGCAAGGAGTTCAGAGGGTCGGGCTCGAAGAGCCGATACAGGCCGTCGATACTTTCGATCAGGATGGCGCCGTCGGCGCTGCGCCTGACCGCAAGGCCTTCGCCGGGGCTGAAGGCGCCGCCTGACAACGGGATGTAGCCGATGTCTACGCGGCGCCCCTGTTCGTCGATGTAGGTGAGGTGTTCATCTTGATCGATCTCGACGGCGACCTCATAGGCAACGCTCCAGCCGGCGCCGAAAAGGCCGTCGTGGCGTTGATCGAGGCTGCTGTAGAAGCGCTGCCAGTCGATGGGGAGCAGGCCTGGCAGGACGAAGTCCAGTTCTTCTTCGGCGCCGAGGATTTTGGCCCCGGTCGGGCTATGCACCGGGTTGGGCGAACCGTTGACCGCGCTGTTGAGTGCCGAGGTGAGCTTGCCGGTTCCATACGCCACGGCCCCGCCCGCCAGCGCGCCGCCGGCCAGGCACGGCAATTTGCTCCAAAAGCCTTTCACATTGCCGCGTAGCGCAAGCAGCGCGGCAATCGCCAAGCCGACGCCCGGTGTCTTGCCACTGCGAATTTCGCGCACCACGACGGGGTCGCCACCGATACGCACATCGGCAGAAATCAGCCCCTCGACGCTGCCGATCTTGGCGTCACACGTGCTGCGGTCACCGCTGCGTGCGGCCGGTTGCCCGTTGATGAAGACCGAACTGGAACCCTCGGCAATAAATTGCTCGGGCATGGGCGGGTGCTTGGTGCAGGCGACCGTGTCCAGCGGACACGGCACGGTACCGGCAGCGGGTGTGGCGACCGTCGGGCGCCACAGTTGTGAGAAAAATCCCTGTGCGATGTCCAGAAAACGGGGGGCCGGTGGCTCACTGGGCGCGATCGGCACAGCCATCATCTGTCCGGCGGCCCGGGCCGCTGGTTTGCCATTGATGAAAACGTCGTTTGAGCCGCTGGTGATAAAGGCCTCGATCACCGGCGGAAAAACCCAGTTGGCGGCGGTTTCGCACCAACTGGAGATCTTCACGTCAGCCCCCGAGAGCCCGGCGCTGATCCCCACCACCGCGCCGACCGCCAGTCCCAGGGCGACGCATCCAACGCCACCTGTGGCAATGGTCACGCCGGTCGCTGCGGTAATCAGCGCGCCAGCGGCCAGGCAGCCCACGGACGTGATGGCGGCATAGGCGGCGACTTCCAGCACACCGCCGAGAACATCGACCATCATTGAGGTGTGCAGCAGCGCGTCGCCTTCGCGGGCGGCCCAAAACGCGTCAGTCATGACCAGCAATCCCTGCCTGAAAAGGCCGGAATCAAATCACGCGACTAACGTGTTGCTCAGGTGAGACTTTCCGAGGGAGGCGTAAGAATTTTCCCAAAGCAGGCGGAGCGGAGGTGCCTGCGATGCAGACATCTCAGTCCATCAGGTCCACCCAGGCGATGCCATCGCAGGCAAGCCAGCTCCCACACGTGACCGGGCCCGGTTTCTAGGATCAAGTCGGCTATAAGGCCGCCTCGCTTTGGCTTTTGATCTTGGGCGCCCCGAGCCTAGACAAGCCCCACCACCAACACCAGAACCACCGGCCAGCCCAGCACCAAAGCGCGCCAAAACCTGGGAGCATGCCGCAACTCCATGAACCCATCGGCAATCAGCCACGCCTTGACCACCGCCAGCAGCAAAACCGCCAGCCACAGCCCGGAGCCGCCAGCGAGCACGGTGCCGACGCTGAGCACGACCAACGTGGCCCAACACACGATCAGCCCTTGGGAAATGGACATCGGTACCTCATCCAATCACGTAAACCAACGGAAACAGCACCACCCACACCAGGTCCACCATGTGCCAATACAGCACCCCCGACTCCAGCCCGCCGACCGACAGCCCGCCGCGCCAGCAGCCCAGCGCCAGCCACGCGAGAATCACCATGCCCAGCAGCACATGCAGGAAATGGAACCCGGTCAGTAGCCAGTACAAGGTAAAAAACGTGCTGTGCTCCAGGCCCAACCCGGCAGCGCCGAGGTGGGCGTACTCGGTGAGTTTGATCGCCACGTAGACCAGCGCCACCAACAGCGCCGCGACGAACAAGCCGGCGCCGCGCCGCCAGCGCTGCAATCGCACCTGCTGCAATGCCAACGCCGCGAGCAGCCCGGCGGTCAACAGGCTCAAGGTCATCGCCAGCCCGGTGGAGGTGTCCAGTTGCGCGCGCCCTTCGGCAAACACCTCGGGCTTGAGCACCTGGGTCACGGCGAACGCGAGGATCAGAATCGCGAACACCGACAACTCGGCAAGGATGAAAAACCACATCGCCAGGTCGCCCGGCAGGCGGCGCGGTTCAGGCAAAGTACACATCGACCACGTCCATCAAGGCGGTCACGGTGTGCGGGTCGTCCGTCAGCGCCTCGGCCAGGCATGCCAGGCAGGCTTCGCGAATGGGCATGCCGGCGGCGATCAGGCGCGCGGTGAAAATCAGCAGACGCGTGGAGGCCACTTCTTCCAGGTCGTGTTGATCGAGGCGGCGCAAGGCCTGGCCGAGGCGCACCACCTGGGTCGCCAGGGCAAGGTCCACCTGGGCCTCGCGCGCCACGATGCGCGCTTCGCCCTCGACGGCCGGGTAATCGAAGCGCATCGCGACGAAACGCTGGCGGGTGCTGGGTTTCATGCCCTTGAGCAGGTTCTGGTAACCGGGGTTATAAGACACCACCAGCATGAACGACGGCGGCGCCTTGACCACTTCGCCGGTGCGCTCCAGGTACAACTCGCGGCGGTCGTCGGCCACCGGGTGCAGCACCACGGCGGTGTCCTGGCGCGCCTCGACCACTTCGTCCAGGTAGCAGATGCCGCCTTCGCGCACGGCACGGGTCAGCGGGCCGTCCTGCCACCAGGTGCCCTCGGCGCCGATCAGGTGACGGCCGATCAGGTCGGCGGCACTCAGGTCGTCGTGGCAGGCCACGGTGTACAGCGGCAAGTTCAGACGATGCGCCATGTGCTGCACGAAACGGGTCTTGCCGCAGCCCGTGGGGCCCTTGATCAGCACCGGCATGCGGTGGCGCCAGGCGTGTTCGAACAGCAGGTGTTCATTGTCCAGGGGTTGGTAGAAGGGCTCAGTCATGACAGGCATCCACAGCGGGTTTGATGGCCACGCTAAGGGCGCCTGCGACAACCTGGCAAGCACCGCCCGAGACAAACTTGATCGTGATCAAGCGAAGTTTGCGGTGCTGCCCCCTAGTCTGGCCCCGCACGAAGAACCTGCGCCCCGCACCGTGTTGCGAGGCAACGCAAAGGTCCCGCCTGAGGAGTAAATGGAATGCTGACTCGCAACAGAAAACCCTTCACCCTGAGCCTCGCCGCACTGAGTTGCGCGTTGGCCTTGGCACTGCCCTTGAGCGCCCATGGCGCACCCCAGCCGGCCGAAGTGAAAACCGCCGGCGCGCCAGACATGAGTCAGGCCGACTTCGACACCTCCAAACAGATTTACTTCGAGCGCTGCGCCGGTTGCCACGGCGTGCTGCGCAAGGGTGCCACCGGCAAACCGCTGACACCGGACATCACCCAGGCCCGTGGCCAGGCCTATCTGGAAGCGCTGATCACCTACGGTTCCCCCGCCGGCATGCCGAACTGGGGCACCTCCAATGCGTTGACCAAAACCCAGATCAGCCACATGGCCAGCTTTATCCAGCACACCGCGCCAACCCCGCCGGAATGGGGCATGGCCGAAACCCTCAAGACCTGGAAAGTGCTGGTCAAGCCCGAAGACCGTCCGAAGAAACAGCTGAACGATCTGAACCTGGAAAACCTGTTCTCCGTCACCCTGCGCGACGACGGCAAGATTGCGCTGATCGATGGCGACAGCAAGAAAATCGTCAAACTGATCAACACCGGTTATGCCGTACACATCTCGCGGATCTCCGCCTCGGGCCGCTACCTGCTGGTGATCGGCCGCGACGCCAAGATCGACATGATCGACCTATGGCCCGCCGAACCGACCAAGGTCGCCGAGATCAAGGTCGGCATCGAGGCGCGCTCGGTGGAGACCTCGAAATTCAAGGGCTACGAAGACAAGTACGCCATCGCCGGTTCCTACTGGCCGCCACAATTCACCATCATGGACGGCGAGACCCTGGAGCCCAAACAGATCGTGTCCACCCGCGGCATGACCGTCGACAAGCAGGAATATCACCCCGAGCCCCGTGTCGCGGCGATCATCGCCTCCCACGAATGGCCGGAGTTCATCGTCAACATCAAGGAAACCGGCAAGGTGATGCTGGTCAATTACCAGGACATCAAGAACCTCACCATCACCACCATCGACGCCGCGCCGTTCCTGCATGACGGTGGTTGGGACAGCACGCACCGCTACTTCATGACGGCGGCCAACAACTCGAACAAGGTCGCGGTGATCGACTCCAAGGAGCGCAAGCTCACTGCGTTGGTCGAGGTCGGCAAGACCCCGCACCCAGGCCGTGGCGCCAACTTTGTGCACCCTACCTACGGGCCGGTCTGGGCCACCAGCCACTTGGGCGACGGCGGTATTTCGGTGATCGGCACCGACCCGATCAAACACCCGCAATACGCCTGGAAACAGGTGGAATCGCTCAAGGGCCAGGGCGGCGGCTCGCTGTTCATCAAGACCCATCCCAACTCCCGGCATTTGTATGTCGACACCACCCTCAACCCCGACGCCAAGCTGAGCCAGTCGGCCGCGGTGTTTGACATCGACCATCTGGACAAGGGTTACACGGTGCTGCCGATCGCCGAATACGCCGGCATCAAGCAAGGCGCGCTGCGCGTGGTGCAGCCGGAATACAACAAGGCCGGCGACGAGGTGTGGTTCTCGGTGTGGAACGGCCAGACCGAGGAATCGGCGCTGGTTGTGATCGACGACAAGTCCCTGAAGCTCAAAGCTGTTATCAAGGACAAGCGCCTGATCACCCCAACCGGAAAATTCAACGTCTACAACACCCAACACGACATTTATTGAGCCCCATCAACACAAGGACTTCCGATGAAAAATACTCTCCTCGCACTGCTGACCTGTGCCGCCGCATTCAGCCTGCAACCGGCCTTCGCCCAAGACGGGCTGGCCTTGTTCAGCAGCAAACCCTGCGTCGGCTGCCACATGGTTGACAGCAAACTGGTGGGGCCGGCCTTGAAGGACGTCGCGGCCAAGAACGCCGGGGTGAAAGACGCCGCCGTGACCCTCGCCAGCCACATCAAAAACGGCACCCAAGGCAACTGGGGGCCGGTTCCGATGCCACCGAATATGGTGACGGAAGACGAAGCCAAGGTCTTGGCCGAATGGGTCCTGACCTTGAAATAAGCACAAGGAGCGCGCCATGAATGCATCGATGATCGGTACGGCCATGGCGCTGTTCCTGCTGATTCCCACGTGGGCGCTGGCCACACCGGACGCCGCCCGCCTCGAACACCTGCTGACCCAGGACTGTGGCGCCTGCCACGGCCTGTACCTCACCGGCGGCCTGGGCCCGCCCCTCACCCCGGCGGCCCTCGCCGGGCAAAGCCGCGACAGCCTGACCGCCACCATTACCTACGGCCGCCCTGCCCGCGCGATGCCCGGCTGGGCGCCGTTGCTCAGTTCCAGCGAGATCGCCTGGCTGGTCGAACGCCTCTTGCAAGGAAGCCCCGCACCATGATGCGCCCCACTCTTCTATCGCTGTGCCTGCTGCTCGGTGCCTGTGCCCAACCGCCGCTGCGCGGTACTGGCGACCTGGGCCTGGTGATCGAACGCGCCAGCGCCAGTGTGCAAATCATCGAGACCAGCGGGATGACGGAGCTGGGCCGGATCGACGGCTTGGGCGACCTGTCCCACGCCTCGGCGGTGTTTTCCCGCGACCAGCGCTACGCCTACATTTTCGGCCGCGATGGCGGCCTGACCAAAGTCGACCTGCTGCGCCAACGCGTTGAAAAACGCATCATCCAGGGCGGCAACAGCATCGGCGGCGCCATCAGCCAGGATGGCCGCCTGATTGCCGTGTCCAACTACCAACCCGGCGGGGTCAAGGTGTTCGATGCGCAGACCCTGGCCCAGCTGGCCGACATTCCCGCCACGCCCCTGGCCGACGGCAAACGCTCGCGGGTGGTGGGCCTGGTGGATGCGCCCGGCCAGCGCTTCGTGTTCAGCCTGTTCGACACCGGCGAGATCTGGAGCGCCGACTTCAGCCAGGGCAACACCCCGCAGATCACCCGGTTCCGCGGCATCGGCGAACAACCCTACGACGCGCTGATCACTGCCGATGGCCGTTACTACATGGCCGGGCTGTTCGGTGAGGACGGCATGGCCCAGCTCGACCTGTGGCATCCCGAGCACGGGGTCAAACGCGTGCTCGCGGATTACGGGCGCGGCCAGGCAAAACTGCCGGTGTACAAGATGCCCCACCTCGAAGGCTGGGCCGTGGCCGACAACCAAGCCTTCGTGCCCGCCGTCGGCCATCACCAGGTGCTGGTGATGGATGCGCGCAGCTGGCAGCAGACCGCCGCCATCGATGTCGCCGGCCAACCGATTTTCGTCACCGCACGCCCCGACGGGCGCCAGCTGTGGGTCAATTTCGCCTACCCGGACAACGACCGCGTACAGGTGATCGACACCGAGACCCACAAAGTGGTGGCCGACCTGCGCCCCGGTCCCGGGGTGCTGCACATGGAGTTCACCGGGCGTGGCGAACAGCTCTGGCTGTCGGTGCGCGACGGTGAGCAGGTGCAGGTCTGGGACCCGTACCGCATGACCTTGCTCAAGACCTTGCCGGCCTTGAGTCCCAGTGGAATTTTCTTCAGCAGCCGCGCGCAAAAAATGGGGTATTGAGATGGACCTTGACCTGCTTAGCCGTCAATTGATCGAACGTTACCAGCACGGCATGCCGCTGTGCGCCGAACCTTATCGCGAAATGGCCCAGGTGCTGGGCTGCAGCGAGGCCCAATTGATGAGGTGCCTGCACCGCCTGGAACTGGCCGGTTCGCTGTCGCGGGTCGGCCCGGTGTTCGAACACACCCGCGCCGGCGCCAGCACCCTGGCTGCCCTGGCGGTGCCGGTCGAACGCCTGGAACAGGTGGCACGGCGCGTCAGCCAGTACCCGGAAGTCAACCACAACTATGCGCGCGAGCATCAGTACAACCTGTGGTTCGTGTTGACCGGCCCACACCGTCAGCACCTGCGACAGATCCTCGACGAGCTGGAACAAGACACCGGCCTCATTCCCCTGGATCTGCCGATGCTCACCGCCTATCGCATCGACCTCGGGTTCTCCCTGGGAGCGCATCCGTGATCATCCCGCTGAGCCAAGAGCAAATGCTCGACCTGCGCCAATGCCTGGAACGCGGCTTGCCTCTTGTCTCGCGGCCCTACGACAACCTCGCCGAACAGATCGGCGCGCATCACGACCAGGTGTTGCAGCAGATGCAGCAATGGCAGGACCAGGGCCTGTTCCGCCGTGTCGGCCTGGTGCTCAATCACCGCGCCCTGGGCTTTGTCGCCAATGCCATGCTGGTGCTGGACGTGCCCGATGCGCTGGTGGACGAAGTGGGCAACCGCCTGGGCCGCGCGCCCGGTGTCAACCTGTGTTACCAGCGCCCACGCCGCCTGCCGCAGTGGCGCTACAACCTGTTCTGCATGGTGCATGGCCGCGAACGCGAGGAGGTCACGGCGCATATCCAGCGGATGCTGGAACAGCAGCAACTGAGTGACCTGCCGCACCAGTTGCTGTTCAGCACCCACGCCTTCAAGCAATGCGGCGGGCGCTTTACGCCGCCGTCGTCGCAGGTATGGGCCCATGGATGATCTCGACCGGCGCCTGATCAATCGCCTGCAACACGGCCTGCCGCTGGTGCGCGAACCCTGGCGGCAGGTGGCGCAGGAACTGCACAGCCACCCGAGTGAAGTGCTCGACCGCCTGCACGACCTGCTCGAAGACGGGGTGCTGACGCGCTTCGGGCCGATGTTCGATGTCGAGCGCCTCGGCGGCGCCTTCACCCTGGCCGCGCTGGCCGTACCCGACGCGCGCTTTGACGCGGTCGCCGAACAACTCAACGCGCTGCCCCAGGTGGCCCACAACTACCGCCGCGAACACCGCTGGAACATGTGGTTCGTGCTGGCCTGCGGCACCGAGGCCGAACTGGCCGCCACGCTGTCCCGCATCGAGACCCTGACGGGGTTGGCGGTGCTCAATCTGCCGAAGGAGCAAACCTACCATGTCGGTCTGTATTTCCCGGTCTGACCACCACCTGGCCCTGCGCCTGGTCGCCCTCACCCAGGGTGGCCTGCCGCTGCTGGACGATCCCTGGGCCTGGCTCGCCGAGCAGTTGGGCATCAGCGTCGAGTCGACCCTCGACTTGCTCAAGCACCTGCAGGCTGAAGGCGCGATCCGGCGTGTCGCCGCCGTGCCCAACCATTACCGCCTGGGTTATCGCCACAACGGCATGACCGTGTGGGACGTGGCCGACGTGCAGATGCCGCGCCTGGGCGAATTGATCGGTGCGCAGCCGTTTGTCAGCCATTGCTACCGCCGCCCGCGCCGTCCCGACTGGCCCTACAACCTGTTCGCCATGGTGCATGGGCGTAGCCGCGAGGAAATCGACAGCTACCGCGAACACCTGCGGTTCCTGCTCGGCGATGCCTGCCGCGGCGACGAGATGCTGGTGAGCAGCCGCATCCTGAAAAAAACCGGCCTGCGCCTGACGCCGGCACCTTAGAAGGAGCGTCCTATGCTACGGATCAGTCAGTACCTGCGTACCCTGGCCGGAAAATGCCCGCCGCCCCGCACCTCGCCGCCCGGCAAGGAGCGGCCGCCGGTGGTGATCTGGAACCTGCTGCGGCGTTGCAACCTCACCTGCAAACACTGTTACGCCACCAGCGCCGACAGCGTGTTCCGCGATGAACTGGACACCCCGGCGGCGCTCCAGGTGATCGACGATTTGCACGCGGCCGGGGTGCGTGTGCTGATTCTGTCGGGCGGCGAACCGCTGCTGCGCGCAGACCTGTTCCAGCTCAGCGCCTATGCCCGGGACAAAGGTTTTTTCGTCGCGCTGTCGAGCAACGGCACGCTGATCGACGAACACAATATCCAGCAGATCACCGACGCGCGCTTCGACTATGTGGGCATCAGCATCGACGGCCTGCAGGCGACCCACGATGCGTTTCGCCAGTTGCAGGGCAGCTTCCAGCGCTCGATGCACGCCATCCGTCTGTGCCGCGAGGCCGGCATTCGCGTGGGCCTGCGCACCACCCTGACCCAGGAAAACCATGGGCAGTTGCCGCAACTGCTGGCGCTGATGCGTGACTACGATGTGCAGAAGTTCTACCTGTCGCACCTCAACTACAGCGGGCGCGGCAAACGCAGCCGGCAGTTGGACGCGCACCGGCAGATGAGCCGCGATGCGATGACGCTGATTTTCCAGCAGGCCTGGCACGACATCGAAAACGGCGTCGACAGTGACTTCGTCAGCGGCAACAACGACGCCGACGCCGTGCTGTTGCTGCAGTGGGTCCACCAGCATCTGCCCGAGCATTACCCGCAGTTGGAACACCTGCTGCACGGCTGGGGCGGCAATGCGTCGGGCAGTGGCATCGCCAATATCGACAACACCGGCGAGGTACACCCCGACACGTACTGGTGGCAGCACTCGGTGGGCAATGTGCGCAACACCACGTTCCGCCAGCTCTGGCTGGACCGGCCCGACCCGTTGCTGCTGCGCCTGCGCGAACACCCGCGGACCATCGGCGGGCGGTGTGCCGAGTGTCGCTGGCTGCCGATCTGCAACGGCAACACACGCACCCGCGCCTGGGCCAACGGCGACCTTTGGGGCCCCGATCCGGGTTGCCACCTCAGCGACGCCGAGATCGCCCTGCAGCCTCGCAACCTGATCCCTTGCTCGACCACCCGGTGACACAACCGGGGGCAGCCTACCTGATGATGTATCAAGGACGTCTCATGCACACTCCGACCACCTTACCTGCCAGTTTGCACAGCCCCTTCCACCCCGGCGAAGTCGCCTTGGTGGGCGCCGGCCCCGGCGACCCGCGCCTGCTGACCCTGCGGGCCTGGAGCCTGCTGATGCAGGCCGATGCGGTGGTCTTCGACCGGTTGATCAGCGCCGAGATGTTGGCGCTGATCCCGCTGACCTGCGCGCGCCATTACGTGGGCAAGGCCAGCGGCTGTCACAGCCTGCCGCAGGATCAACTCAATGAACTGCTGGCCGAACTGGCCGACCAGGGGCAACGGGTGGTGCGCCTCAAGGGCGGCGACCCGTTTATCTTCGGCCGTGGCGCCGAAGAGCTGGAATACCTGCTGGCCCGAGGCGTGCCCTGCCAGGTGGTGCCGGGCATCACCGCCGCGTCCGGGTGCAGCGCCTATGCCGGCATCCCCCTGACCCACCGCGATCTGGTCAACTCCTGCCGCTTCGTCACCGGGCACCTGCAACGCGACGGCGCGTTGAAGCTGCCTTGGGCCAGCCTTGCCGAGCCGAGCCAGACGCTGGTGTTCTACATGGGCCTGTCGAACCTCGCGCTGATCGCCGAACACCTGGTGGCGGCGGGCCTGCCGGCGGACACCCCAGCGGCGCTGATCAGCAACGGCGCGCGAGCCGACCAGCAGGTGGCCCGTGGCACCCTGCGCCAGTTGCCGACGATGGCCGCCGACTGCGAACCCGGTGTGCCGACCCTGACGGTGATCGGCCATGTGGTCAACCTGTTCGCCGGAGCCGCCCTGCACTTCCCCGCCAGCCTGTCGCCGGCCCGCGAAGCGGTGGCGGTATGAAACGCCTGCTACTGCTGCCCTTGCTCTGGGCCGCCGCCGCCCACGGCACGCCGGCCGAGGACTACCAGCGTCACTGCGCGAGCTGCCATGGCGTCAACCGCATCGGCGCCAGCGGCCCGGCGTTACTGCCGGAAAGCCTGGGGCGGATCAAGCCGGAGGAAGTGCGCAAGGTCATCGAGCAAGGGCGCCCGGCCAGTCAGATGGCGGCGTTTGCACCACAGTTGAGCGCTGCGCAGATCGACGGCCTGGCGAATTTCCTGCAGCAACCGCCTGCCACACCGGCGACCTGGAACGAGCAGGACATCCATAACAGCCACACCCTGCTGGCAGACCTGAGCCGCTTGCCGACTACGCCTCAGCATCACGCCGACCCGCTCAACCTGTTTGTGGTGGTGGAGTCCGGCGACCATCACATCGACATTCTCGACGGTGACACCTTTGCCGTGCTGGACCGCTTCCCGACCCATTTCGCGGTCCACGGCGGGCCGAAATTTTCCCCCGATGGGCGCTTTGTGTACTTCGCCTCGCGCGACGGCTGGATCAGCCTGTACGACCTGCACAACCTCAAGCTGATCGCCGAAACCCGCGTGGCGCTCAACACCCGCAACCTCGCGGTGAGCAAGGACGGGCGCTGGGTGCTGGTGGGCAATTACCTGCCGGGCAACCTGGTGGTGCTGGATGCCCGCGACCTGTCGCTGGTCAAGACCCTCGACACCGCGTCGCGGGTCAGCGCGGTGTACACCGCCCCGCCGCGCAACAGCTTTATCGTGGCACTCAAGGACGTGAATGAAGTCTGGGAACTGTCCTATGCCGCCGCCCGACCCAGCTTCGAACCGCGGCGCATCCAGGCCCAGGACGTGCTCGATGACTTTTCGTTTTCCCCGGATTATCGCCAACTGGTCGCCACCTCACGCAAGGCCGGCGGCGGCCAGGTAATCGATCTGGACACCGGCCACGTGGTCACCGACATCCCACTGTCCGGCATGCCGCACCTGGGCTCGGGGACGTATTGGCAGCGCAACGGTGAGTGGGTGTTTGCCACGCCCAATATCAGCAAGGGGCAAATCTCGGTGATCGACCTCAAGACCTGGACGCTGATCAAGCAGATCCCCACCCTCGGCCCGGGCTTTTTCATGCGCAGCCATGCCAATTCGCGCTATGTGTGGAGCGATGTGTTTTTCGGGCCGGACAACGATGCGATTCACCTGATCGACAAACAGACCCTGGAAATCGCCCACACCCTACGCCCAATGCCGGGCAAGACCGCCGCCCACGTGGAATTCACCCGCGACGGCCGCTACCTGTTGCTGAGCATCTGGGCCAACGATGGGGCGTTGATCGTCTATGACAGCCAGACACTCAAGGAGATCAAGCGCATCCCGATGAACAAACCCTCGGGCAAGTACAACGTGGGCAACAAAGTCGAATTTGCCGAAGGCACATCACACTGAACCTCGCGCTGGGGACCTGCCCGTCAGCGAGGAACCCCCGGCATGGGTTGAAATGGAAATCGACAGCTCCCACAAAGGGACCGCGCTGCGGGCGGACATGGCGATCTACTGTGGGAGGTGTCGAGCCCTGGCGAGGCTGCGATGGGGCCGGTACTGCTGACAGTTTTGCTGCCTGACAGCCCGCTATCGCAGCCTCGCTGAAGCTCGACAGCTCCCACAAGGAGACCGCGCTGCGGGCGGACATGGCGATCTACTGTGGGAGGTGTCGAGCCCTGGCGAGGCTGCGACGGGGCCGGTACTGCTGACTTTTTTGCTGCCTGACCGTCCGCTATCGCAGCCTCGCTGAAGCTCAACAGCTCCCACAAGGAGACCGCGCTGCGGGCGGACATGGCGATCTACTGTGGGAGGTGTCGAGCCCTGGCGAGGCTGCGACGGGGCCGGTACTGCTGACTTTTTTGCTAGCTGACAGCCCGCTATCGCAGCCTCGCTGAAGCTCGACAGCTCCCACAAGGAGACCGCGCTGCGGGCTGACATGGCGATCTACTGTGGGAGGTGTCGAGCCCCGGCGAGGCTGCGACGGGGCCGGTACTGCTGACAGTTTTGCTGGCTGACAGCCCGCTATCGCAGCCTCGCTGAAGCTCGACAGCTCCCACAAGGAGACCGCGCTGCGGGCTGACATGGCGATCTACTGTGGGAGGTGTCGAGCCCCGGCGAGGCTGCGACGGGGCCGGTACTGCTGACAGTTTTGCTGGCTGACAGCCCGCTATCGCAGCCTCGCTGAAGCTCGACAGCTCCCACAAGGAGACCGCGCTGCGGGCTGACATGGCGATCTACTGTGGGAGGTGTCGAGCCCTGGCGAGGCTGCGATGGGGCCGGTACTGCTGACAGTTTTGCTGCCTGACCGTCCGCTATCGCAGCCTCGCTGAAGCTCGACAGCTCCCACAAGGAGACCGCGCTGCAGGCTGACATGGCGATCTACTGTGGGAGATGTCGAGCCCCGGCGAGGCTGCGACGGGGCCGGTACTGCTGACTTTTTTGCTGCCTGACAGCCCGCTATCGCAGCCTCGCTGAAGCTCGACAGCTCCCACAAGGGGACCGCGGTGCGGGCGGACATGGTGATCTACTGTGGGAGGTGTCGAGCCCCGGCGAGGCTGCGACGGGGCCGGTACTGCTGACAGTTTTGCTGCCTGACCGTCCGCTATCGCAGCCTCGCTGAAGCTCAACAGCTCCCACAAGGAGACCGCGGTGCGGGCGGACATGGCGATCTACTGTGGGAGGTGTCGAGCCCCGGCGAGGCTGCGACGGGGCCGGTACTGCTGACTTTTTTGCTGCCTGACCGTCCGCTATCGCAGCCTCGCTGAAGCTCGACAGCTCCTACAAAGGGACCGCGCTGCGGCCGGACATGGCGATCTACTGTGGGAGATGTCGAGCCCCGGCGAGGCTGCGACGGGGCCGGTACTGCTGACTTTTTTGCTGCCTGACAGCCCGCTATCGCAGCCTCGCTGAAGCTCGACAGCTCCCACAAGGGGACCGCGGTGCGGGCGGACATGGCGATCTACTGTGGGAGGTGTCGAGCCCTGGCGAGGCTGCGACGGGGCCGGTACTGCTGACAGTTTTGCTGGCTGACAGCCCGCTATCGCAGCCTCATGCTCGTTCCCACATGTTGATCGGTGTATGACCTAACTCATCCAGTTCCCGCCATCGACGTTGTAGGTCTGGGCGACGACATAGTCGGCGTCCTTCGACGCGAGGAAGATCGCCATACCGGTGAGGTCTTCAGCGGTGCCCATGCGTCCGAACGGCACCTCGTCGCCTACTCGCTGCTTCTTCTCGCCCGGCGCCAGGCCTTCGTGCTTGGCGAACAGTGCGTCCACCCCGTCCCAATGCTCGCCGTCGACCACGCCCGGGGCGATGGCGTTGACGTTGATGCCCTGCTTGATCAGGTTCAGCCCCGCCGATTGGGTGAGGCTGATCACCGCCGCCTTGCTCGCGCAGTACACCGCGACCAGCGGCTCGCCGCGCCGTCCGGCCTGGCTGGCCATGTTGATGATCTTGCCGCCGTGGCCCTGGCGGATCATCTGCCGAGCCGCGGCCTGCAGGGTGAACAGGGTGCCGGCGACGTTGATCGAGAACAGCCGCTCGACACTCTCGCGGGTGATGTCGACAATCGGCGCCAGATCGAACAGCGCCGCGTTGTTGATCAGAATATCCAGCTGGCCGGCATGGGCCACCACGGCGGCAATCGCGGCGTCGATCGACGCCTGGTCGGTGACGTCCATTGCCACCGCGTAAGCCTGCGGGCCCAGTTCGGCTGCTGTGGCCTGGGCCCGCTGCAGGTCGATATCGGCGATGGCAACCGTGGCGCCTTCATGGATATAGGCCAGGGCAAAGGCGCGACCGATGCCTCGCGCCGATCCGGTGATCAGCGCGCTCTTACCTTCCAGTCGTTTCATGGGGTGCGTGTCCCTCGGGCATTGATGGGGGATAACCGGCGCGTTTGATCTCGTGCTCGGCGGTGTCCACCGCTTGTTTTTATGGTCGAGGGCCGATTACAGCAGCTTGGCCGGGCCCTCACAAACCCGTGGCGAATGCCCGACCGATACTTTTTTAACCGCAGGCCCGGAATCAAAAAAGTATCAGTGTCGGGCGAAAGCTTCGGTAGCGCGGCTGTCGCCAACACGCGTATTTTGGCGCAATTCCCCAAGTACAAGAGGCATCACCATGCCCATCAGCCGCGCCGAGTTGTTCGAACACCGCCCCGCCGAACTCGAAGTGATCCTGCCCGAGCCGGAACACTGTTTTCGCTGGTTCGAACATGACTACCCCTACGAACTGGCGCGCTGGAATCACCACCCGGAATTCGAGATCCACCTGATCCGCCAAGGCAGCGGCAAGTTGGTGGCGGGCGATTACATCGGCGCATTCGGTGCCGGGCATGTTGCGCTGATCGGCCCGGACCTGCCCCACGACTGGATCGGCGACCTGGCCCCCGGCGAACACCTGAACGGCCGCGATGTGGTGCTGCAATTCGATGGCAGCGCCCTCCTCGCCCTGCGCAAGACCCTGCCGGAACTCGGCGACGTGCAGCCGTTGTTCGAACAGGCCCGGCGCGGCCTGGCATTCAGCGGCGAAACCGCTGTGCAAGCGGCCCGCCTGCTGGAAGACATCGGCAGCGCCCACGGCCTGCAACGCCTGATCCTGTTCCTGCAACTGCTCGACACCCTCAAGAACGCCCCGCCGCCGCAGGTGCAGGCCCTGGCCAGCCCGTGCTATGCGCCGACCCTGGACGCGCGCAGCGCCGAGCGCATCAACAAGGCGTTCGACTACCTGATGCGCGAATTGACCGGCGATGTGCGCCTGTCGGTAATCGCCCGGCAACTGGAGATGAGCGAAGCGGGCTTCTCACGCTTCTTCAAGCGCAACACCGGCCACGGCTTTATCGACCTGATGCGCAAGTTCCGCATACAGCGGGCGTGCCGGCTGTTGCTGCAAAGCGAGCTGTCCGTGGCGGCGATCTGCTTTGAAGTGGGCTACGCCAACCTGTCCAATTTCAACCGGCACTTTCGCATCGAAATTCACCAGACGCCCAGCGAATATCGGCGCGAAACGGCCATGCACCTGTTCCAGCGCAGCGAAAAAATGACACCGCGTCAATACTGACCAAATGGTCGATTAATTAGGATTTTTCCCAAGCTATTCAGCCCATTGAGTAAAGTTGGTACAGCTTGTGCAAACGTTTGCGGAACGAACTTGGCCGCCAAGTTCACCTGAACCCGAAGAATCGGGTCTAAACCGCAACTGAATAGGGATTTTCAATGCACTCCACCTCAAGGCATTCCGCTTCCTTTGGTGTTTCCCTGCTATTGAGCGCCGTTACGGGAGTACTCAGCCCGCCCATTCTGGCGCAGGAACAACCCGTCGATGACTCAGCACAGGGCGAAACCCTGAGCCCTGAAGCCAGCCCGGCGAAAAAAGGCGTGTACCTGTCGGACTGGTTCAACCAGGACCTGACATTGATCGGCAGCAAAGACATCAGCTTCGGCCCCAAGCCGGCCGATGACGTCTACCTGGAATACGAGTACTTCGGCCGCAAGGGTCCCTTCGAGCTGTACGGTTATATCGACGTGCCGAAGATTCTCGGCATCGGTAACAGTAATGACAAAGGCGCATGGGATCATGGCTCGCCGTTGTTCATGGAGCACGAGCCACGGATCTCCATCGACTACCTGGCGGGGCGCAGCCTGGCCATCGGCCCGTTCAAGGAATGGTACGTGGCCTTTGACTGGATCTACGACCACGGCAGTAACACCGCCAACCGTGCCAACACGCTATACAGTGGCCTCGGCACCGACATCGACACCCACTCGCGGGTCAACCTGTCGGCGAACTTTTATGGGCGTTACCAATGGGAAAACTATGGCGCCAGCAATGAATACGCATGGGACGGCTACCGCGCGCAGATGAAGTACATTGTGCCCATCGACACGTTCGACAACGGCGCCTCGCTGACCTATATCGGCTTCACTAACTACGATTTCGGCTCGGACCTGCACAAGGACAACCCGGCGCGCACCGCCAACGCGCTGGTGGCGACCAACGTGCTGCTGTACTCGTTCACCCACCTGCGCTTCACTCTGGTCGGTCGTTACTTTCACAACGGCGGTAACTGGGAGGATGGCAGCGAGCTGAATTTCGGCGACGGTAACTTCCGCGCACGCTCCAACGGCTGGGGATACTACGCCGGCGTAGGCTACCAATTCTGATCAAGGAGTTTTAGATGAGTCTGTTTACCCGTGTCTCGCTGGCCGTCGGCCTGGCGCTGCTGCCCCACCTGGTACTGGCGCAGCCGCCTGCGCCGATCAAGCCCAAGGTGATGCTGATCACCATGTTCGCCCCCGAGGCGCAAACCTGGATCGATCGCCTGGCGCTCAAGCAGGAAGTCCGCGTGCCGGGCTTGTCTGCCGAATACCCGGTGATTCGTTGCAATACCGAAGACGTCTGCCTGCTGGTGACCGGCATGGGCCAGACCAACGCCGCCGCCTCCACCCTGGCGTTGGCGCTGTCACCCAAATTCGACTTGCGCCAGAGCTACTTTCTGATCGCCGGGATTGCTGGCATCAGCCCCAAACACGGCACCCTCGGCACCACCGCCTGGGCGCATTACCTGGTGGAGTTCGGCACCCAGTGGGAAATCGATTCGCGGGACGCGCCCAAAGACTGGCCGACCGGCTACATCGGTATCAACACCAAGGGTCCGAACGAAAAACCGCCGCTGGACTACAAGACCGAAGTGTTCGAGCTGAACCCGAAACTGCAGGCCAAGGCGTTTGCCCTGTCGCAGAAGGTTGAGCTGACGGAAAGCCCGGAATCCAGCGCCTGGCGCAAACACTACCCTGCGGCACCGGCCAACCAACCGCCGCAAGTCACCCGCTGCGACACCCTGGCGGGCAATACCTGGTTCTCCGGCACGCGCCTGAGCGAGCGCGCCGAAGTCTGGACGCGGTTGCTCACCGACAACCAAGGCGAATACTGCACCACCCAGCAGGAAGACAACTCCACCTATGAAGCCCTGCTGCGCGCCAGTCGCGAAGGGCTGGTGGATATCCAGCGCCTGGCGGTGGTGCGCGCCGGGTCGGATTTCGACCGACCTTATCCGGGCTACAGCGAGGTGGATAACCTGCTCAAATATGCGGACCAGGGCGGCTTCGTGCCGGCGCTGGAGAACCTGTACCGCACGGGCAACCCGTTGGTCCAGGCGATCCTGAAGCACTGGTCGGCGTGGGAAAAAGGCGTGCCCGACGCCTAGCCAAAAACCACCGGTGGGAGCGGGTTTGCTCCCACCTGTTCAAGCGCGTCAGGGCAGCAAGACGATCTTATCGGCGCTGCCCACATTCACCTCCTCGAAGCATTTCACACCCTCGGCCAACGCCACTTCGCGCAGGCCGCTCGGCAGCGGCAGCAACCCTTCGTCAAAGAAGTGCCCGAACTGCTCCAGCATCACCGCACATTGTTCGCAGTTGTAGAGCAACGAATTGATCCCCACCACCGAACCGCCCTTGCGATACAGGGCCAGGGCCGGCAGTTGCACCTGACCGTCGACCGGCGCGGCGATGATCGCGATGCGCCCGAACGGCGCCAGCCCCGCCACGGCGGCGGGCAACCAGAACCCCGTGGTGTCGAAGATCACATCGGCGCCGCCCTTGAACACGGCATTGACCTGCGCGCCCAAATCCTCCGGTCGGCCCAGGGTAATCGCGGCGATACCTTGCGCCTGCAACACTTCGGCCTGCTCAGGGCGTCGCACCGCCGCCAGTACCTGCGCCCCAAGGATTTTCGCCAAGGCCAACGCCGCACTGCCGACGGCCCCGTTCGCACCGATGACCAGCACCCGCGTGCCCTCGCCGACCGCGCTGCGCTGCAGGGCGTCCCACGCGGTGGTGTACGGCACACCGAGGCTGGCGGCCTGGGCAAAACTCAGGTGGTTGGGTTTGTGCGCCACGCCCTTGGCCGACACAGTGAGGTACTGGGCGTGGGAACCGTCGGCGAAGAAACCGAGGTCACGTCCGGTGCCCCAGACCGCCTGCCCGACCCATTCCTGCGGGCCTTCGACCACCACGCCGGCGAAGTCGCGACCGGGAATGCGCGGCAGCGTGGTGTAGGGAAAGCGACCGAGCACATTCTTCACGTCGCTGGGGTTGAGACCGGCGGCCTTGATCTGTACCAGCACGTCCCCGGCGGCGGGCACCGGGGTGGTGACGTCGACGAAACGCAGGGTGGAGAGGTCGCCGGTGGCGGAAAATTGCAGCGCTTTCATGAGCGGCATCCATCAAAGGGGAAAGGACATTCAGGACAACCAACCACTGACCAACTGACGCCCCATCGGCCACAGTTTTTCGCCGAGCAACATGCCCATCAGGCCTACCAGCGCGATGGCCGGCGGCGCGGGCGAGCGGAAATCCAGCGCACCGTAGATCACGCCGACGAAGAGGCCAATGGCAAGGGAGATCAAGTAACTCATGGGGGCAGCGCCTGGTGGTTGGATGGCGCTTAGTGTAGGAAGCCGCCGCCCACCTCATCGGCCAAGTGCTTCAGGATTTCGGCCAAACCTTCAACCGCGATACTGCGACGGTGCCACGCCGAGTTCACGACGGAACATGTCGCTGAAACTGCTGGGTGAGTAACCCAGGGACCGTGCGATCGCGCTGACTGACTGGCCTTGGATCAACTCGGCCACCGCCGTGGCCAGTTGCACCTGGCGGCGCCATTCGGCGAAGCCCATGCCAAGGTGGTTCTGGAACAGCCGCGCCAAGGTCCGCACACTGGCACCGGCGGCCTCGGCGTGATGCTCGAAGGGAATCGCCAGGGATGGCGCCGCCATCACCGCCTGGCAGGCATTGACCAGGCGGCGGTCGGCCTCCAGCGGCATGGCGATGCGGATTGACGCGCGGCGTGCGCGCTGCAGCTCCAGCAGGGCCAGGCCGACCACCGCGTCGTAATAGCCGGCATCGCCACTGTCGCCCTGCTCCACCAGGGTCACGATCAACTCGCGCAGCAGCCCGCCGACTTCAATCACCTGCACCTGGCTGTCCAGCGTCGCGGCCAGCGCCGGGCGCAGGTAGATATTGCGCATCTGCAAATCCGAGACCACGCGTATCCCGTGTTCCACGCCCGGCGGCAGCCAGACGGCGCGTTGGGGCGGCACCACCAGCGCTTCGCGTGGCGTCTCGACCCACATCACCCCGCTCATGGCATAGAGCAACTGGCCCCAGTCATGCCGATGGGGCTCTACATACCAACCACGCGGGTAGGTCCGCGCCAGCGGCTGCACGGGCACGGCGTGATCACTGAGGTCGGGGGGCGTGGCCAGGGCCATGGGGAACACATCCGGCAAGGGTGAGCGGCCATGGTAATGACCAGCGCCCGACAAGCCGAGCGAATTTTTACCGCGCTCAGCCTTTAGCCGACTTGGCGCATTCGCAGCCCGTCGGCGCCACACACGGCTCACCATGGGCATGGTGTTCGGCACAGCCCTGGCAGCAATAGCCCTTACCGTCTTTCATCACCGCCTCCACTCCCAGCACACATTTGCAGTGTGGGCAGGCACAGGTTGTATCTGGCATGGTCAGACTCCTTCGTTATGGTCGTCCCGGTGCGGCGGGCGCCGACACCTTTAGCAGTGACTGCGGGCCGGCGCGGATGGTTCCTCCCATCAGTCGGTGCGGGCGTTGCTGCGGTACATGAACACCAGCGCTAGCGCCAGGCAGGCCATTGCCACGATCCGGCTGCCCGACAGCTCGATGGCCGGGTGGCCCAGCCAGCCGAAATGGTCGATCAGCACGCTCATGGGGAAAACGCCTCGCGGTTAAAGTAGGTCCATTCCGATTTTTCGGGCCACTATTCCTAAGCCCGGCACGCTGCGACAGACTTCGACGAAATCCTTGTTTGGAGCAATGCCATGGATGTCATATACCGCAACCCGTCGCGCTCAAAACGGTTGGCGTCAACCAGCGGTCAGGCTGTCTTTGATAGCGCCAGCAGTTCTGGCTATATTTGGCCAAAATATGCGGAGAGCCCCATGATTACAGTGCCGTTGGGCGAAGCCAAAAACACGCTGTCAAAACTGGTTGATGAGGCAGCTGCCGGCAAAATCATCACCATCGCCAAGCATGGGCGAGCGATGGCGCAGCTTGTCCCTGTTGGAAAATCCAAAGGCCGGCGAATTGGCGCCATGCAAGGCAAGCTGGTGATTCCGGATGACTTCGACGCGCCTTTGTCCGACGACCTCATCGCGGCGTTCCAGGGCACTCATTCATGAGAGTGCTGCTGGATACCCACATCCTATTGTGGACGTTGAACGATGACCCCAAGCTCTCCAGCAAAGCCCGAAAGCTGATTGAACATGCCGCAGAGATCTACGTCAGTGCCGCCACATTCTGGGAACTGGCGATCAAGGTCGGCCTGGGGAAACTCACTGTCGATCTGGATGAAGTCCGTGAGTGCTGCCTGCAAAGCGGTTTCGTCGAACTCCCCATCACGTCAGAACACGCCATTGCGGTCAAGGATCTCGAGCCTCATCACAAAGACCCTTTCGATCGGCTCATCGCTGCAACCGCCCTGAGCGAACCAATGAAGCTATTGACGGCCGATCCGCAGGTTGCCCAATACACATCGCTGGCGGTCCTGGTGTAGATCGCCCCAGCACCGCGGGCCTTGGATCAAAACAACCACTGCCCGATCAACCACGCATTCGCGCCACTGATCAGCGCAAACAGAAACCACGCGAGCAAGCGCGTCGGCAGGCGATTGACGAACGGGCCCATCAGTCGCGCGTCGCCGGTCATGCGAATCAGCGGATACAACGCAAACGGCAACTGCAGGCTGAGCACCACCTGGCTGAGAATCAGCAACTTGCCAATGGCCGCGTCGCCCATCAGCCACACGCCCACGAACGCCGGGATCAGCGCCAGCCCACGGGTGATCAGGCGTCGCTGCCAGCAAGGAATGCGCAGGTCGAGGTAGCCCTCCATGATCACTTGCCCGGCGATGGTGCCGGTGAACGTGGAACTCTGTCCGGAGGCCAGCAAGGCGATGCCGAACAGGATGCTGGCGAAGGCGCCGCCGACCAGAGGATCGAGCAAATGGTAGGCGTCCTGGATCTCGACCACATCCGTATGCCCGGTTTTATGGAACGCAGCGGCGGCAAGCACCAGGATCGCGGCGTTGACCAGCAAGGCCAGGGCCAGGGAGCCGATGGTGTCGATACGCGCCAGCTTGACCGCGTCCTGCTTGCTGGCGAGGTCTTTGCCGATCAGCCGGGTTTGCACGATCGAGCTGTGCAGGTAGAGGTTATGCGGCATCACGGTGGCACCGAGGATACCAATCGCCAGGTACAACGGCGCGGCATCGCTGATGGCCGACAACGACGGCGCAAAGCCGCTGAACACGTCCGGCCAATAGGGCTTGATCAGCACCAGTTCGATGAAGAAACACACGCCGATGGTGGCGACCAGCGCCAGCATGATTGCTTCCAGGCGACGGAAACCACGATTTTGCAGGGCCAGCACCAAGAGCGTGTCAAACGCGGTGATGACAATGCCGGTGGTCAACGAAACACCGAGCAGCAGGTGAAACGCCAGGGCGCAGCCGAGCACTTCGGCGAGGTCGGTGGCGATGATGGAAATTTCCGCCAGCACCCACTGGGTGCGGGCCGAGCGTTGGCTGTAGCGTTCGCGGCACAGTTGCGCCAGGTCCTTGCCGGTGGCGATGCCCAGGCGCGAGCACAGGCACTGCACCACCATGCCCGCCAGGCTGGCCAGCAGCACCACAAACAGCAGGTTGTAGCCGTAGCGCGAGCCGGCCTCGATCGCCGTGGCCCAGTTGCCCGGGTCCATGTAGCCGATGGAAATCAGCAAGCCGGGGCCGGCAAACATCAGCATTCGTTTGAAAAACGACGCCTTGGGGTCGACGATGACAGAGCCAGCCACTTCCGGCGGGCAAAACGGAGCGGTAGCGATTTTCGGCAGGCTGAATTTCACGCAGTATCCCAGGCAAACACTCTAGACAAGCCCGTAGCTTATCAGTCGGATGCAACCGTTCGCATCACCGTGTCCCGCGGCAGGTCAAACGCTTCGACCACTTGCACCACCAGGTCCATTTCCTGGTTCAACGCTTCGCGCTCCATGCGCTGGCGGATCACCCCGATCACCAGTACCGCCAAGGTCGTGATCGAATAAGCCGGGCCGGAAAACGCACGCACCCCGCTCACCAGCAACATCGCCGCCGCCAGCGCCTGGCCCACCAGCGGAATCGCCGTGGCCGCGCCGCGCCGCAGGATGAACCCGGTCAGCCCCGCCAACGCCGTACCGCTCAACGCCGTGGCGGCCGAACGGCCGACATCGATGCGCTGGAACAGGCCCTGCTCCTTTTGCGCCGCCGCCTGAAGCTCGGCGTCGAACGCCTGTCGGTCGGCGTGGCTGAGTTTGTCCTTGTATTGTTCGATGAGTTTTTCCGCGACTTGCGCTTCGATGTCCGCCAGCACGACAGTCTCCATCGGCTCATCGAACTTGATCCCCAGCCGCTGCGCCACATCCTCGGCGATCTGGCGATACCCCACGCCGTGCCCCCGGGCGAGGTTCATGAAGCTGTCGCCGCCCATGCGCTGCAACTCGATGGCCAACTTCAGCGGCTCGCGCACCGTGGCATCAATCGAGGCACTGCGCTTTTGCGCGATCAATTCGGCGAGGAATTTCAGCTCGTCCGGGCGCGCCCGCACCAGCACCGGGAACAGTTCGTCATCTTCTTCGGCAAAGCGCACCTCGCTACTGCGCTGGTCGGCGCGGATCATGCCGCGTCGCTCCTGCAGCAGGTCGGTGTACTGCACCACCGTCTGCAACTGCGGCCAATAGGCCGCGTGATCGAAGCTGGCCAGGTGAACGTTGGTCACCTTGGCCTTGAGCGCGGGCGTGATCGGGATGGCGTAGCGACCGATGCAACGCTCGGTATCCGGTTTCATCGCCAGGGCCCAATCCTTACTGGAGTGACAGTTGATCACCCGCCCCGAAAGCGCTGCGCACACTTCATCCCAAGGGCTCGACGTACAGATCGCCCCGCCCATCAACAGCAAATGGTTCAACGGCAGTTCGCGCGCAGTGTCGGGGTTGGCCAACACGCTCTTGACCAGGATGCGCGCGCCGAGGGAATGCCCGATCAGGTTGATGCGCCGCACCTGCAGCGACTCGCCGTGGAGGAACTCGGCCAATTCCGGCAACAGGCTGCGGGCCACTTCATCCACCCGCGCCTCGACACTTTTGTAATGGTCGAGAAAATACCCGATCGCCTTGCCCACCCCTACCGTCGCCGCTCCCAGGCCGCCGCCGCCGAGCATCGCGGTGATCACGTCCTTGAACGGTGCGAACAGGTTTTCCAGAAAATGCCCGGCCGGCCAGAACAGCATCAGGTTGGTCGAACCTTCGATACTTGCCAGTTGCGCCGTGAAGTTGCCCAGTTGCTGCCGGTTGAAGAACGCCGAGTAACCGTGAACATAGAGATTGAGCACGTCCCCCTGAGGCTCGCCGCACAGTACGAACGTAGGCTTGCGGGTACGGTGCATTTCATCCCACTGGTGCTGCATGGGCCGGTGACTCCTGGTGACGAAGGACGCCGATAGTAACAAAGGGCGAGCCGCAGGAAGGTGAATCCTGACGGGCGCGGACGCCACAACCCCCTCAGAACAACGACGCGGCCTTTGATTTAGTCAGATAACGCGCCGGGGTATCGCCCAGGTTGCGCCGGAACAGCGCGGTGAAGGCGCTGGCACTGCTGAAGCCCAACTCAAACGCCACCTCGGTGACGGACACGCCGTGGCTGAGCCGGGCAGTGGCTTCCAGCAGACAGACTTGCTGGCGCCAGGCGACGAACGTCATGCCCGTGCTCTCAAGGAAATGACGGGTAAAGGTGCGCCGGCTCATGCTCGACCACGCGGCCATTTCGTCAATCGAAGTGTGTTGCGTAGGGGCCTCCAGAAAACGCTGGCAGGCGCTCGCCAGCCGTGGCTCGCGGGGCAACGGCGCGCTGAGGGGCAACTCGGGCATCGCTCCGATCTCGTCGATCAGCAGCGTCAGCACGCAGGCCTGCCTGGCATTGGGTAAGGTCGAAGGCTCGATGGCCAGCGCCGCCTGCAACAGATGCCTGAGCAGGGGCGACACTTCAAACACCTGGCAGCGTGCCTGCAACCCCGCCCGTGCGGCGGCGCCGGCGTCCAGGTAGGTATTGAGCATCACCACATCGCCGCGCATCTGCATTTCATGGGGCACGCCGCCGGGCACCCAGATCGCCCGCTGCGGCGGCACCACCCAGTTGCCCAGGTCGGTAAACATTTTCAGCGCGCCGGTGGAAGCGTAGGCGAACTGACCTCGCGGGTGCGTGTGCCGCGCAAACACGGTGCCAGAGGGGTATTCGCGCAGCGTCACCAGCGCGTCGGGGCTGTCGGAATCAAAAGTCGGCATCATGGCCCGATTCTGTCAAAAGTTGACCTGACATAGCAAGCGGGCCATTGCCCTGCCGCCTAACATCGACGCCTTTGAAGCTGCACTCTGCCTAAAAGGAAACCCCATGCAGAAAAAACACCTGGTGCTTGCTGTGCTGGTTACGTTGGTCTGGGGGGTGAACTTCCCCCTGACAAAATTGGGCCTGCGTGCAATCGACCCCTTTGTCCTCACCGGCATACGCTTTGCCCTCGCCGCCCTGCCGCTGGTGTTTTTCATCAAGCGCCCCGCCGTGCGCTTCCACTATGTGGCGGCTTACGGGCTTATCTTCGGGCTGGGGATGTGGGGCGTGATCAACTACGGCATTCAGGTCGGCGTCAGCCCGGGAATCGCCTCGCTGATCATCCAACTCAGCGTGTTTTTCAGCATGGGTTGGGGCTATGTGCTGTTCCAGGAAAAAATCCGCAGGGCCCAAGTGCTCGGCGCCGTGCTCGCGATGACCGGCTTGGCGGGGATTATCGCGACGCAACACGGCGACCACGCGCTGCTGGGTATTCTGTTGATCGTCTTCAGCGCGCTGGCCTGGAGTGTCGGCAACGTGATCATCAAGCAATCGGGCGTGAAAGAGATCTTCTCGTTCATGGTGTGGGCCAGTCTGTTCCCACCGATTCCGCTGTGGCTCATGGCCTGGTGGCTGCACGGCAGCGCAGCGTTCGCCAACGTGGGCGCCAACCTCGACCTGACGGCGGCGGGTTCCATCCTGTTCCAGGTCTACCTGGCCACGCACTTTGCCTACTGGGGCTGGAACTCACTGCTCAAGGCATACCCGGTATCCACCGTAGCGCCGCTGTCCCTGCTGATTCCGGTGTTCGGCATGACCAGTTCGATGCTGATCATCGGCGAGCGCATATCCACGCCCAACCTGCTCTCGATTGCGCTCATCATCACGGGACTGGCCGTGGGGTTGTACCGCACGCCCGCCAGTGCGCCTGGAAAAACACTCAGCCAGTGAAAGACACGCCCGCGAGAACGCAGTCGCCCAGCAAAAAATCACCTGCCAAGCACGATCCCACACTGCAAAAACACAATTATCGACATGTAAAAAGCGCTCTAATAGCCACCTGTTGATTGGCTTTAAAGATTTTGGAGTTCGCAATGCCCCATGAAGGCAACCTGTTACAAGCAGCCGTGGTGTTCCTGCTCGCCGCCGTGCTGACCGTGCCCCTGGCCAAGCGCCTGCAGTTGGGCGCGGTGCTGGGCTATCTGTTCGCCGGTGTGATCATCGGCCCGTCGGTACTGGGCCTGATCGGCAACCCGCAAAGCGTCGCGCAGTTCTCGGAGTTGGGCGTGGTGCTGCTGCTGTTCATCATCGGCCTGGAGCTGTCGCCGAAACGTTTATGGGTGATGCGCAAGGCGGTATTCGGTGTCGGCCTGGCCCAGGTGCTGCTCACCGGCCTGGTGATGGGCGGGGTCGCGCTGTGGCTGTTCGGCCAGTCGTGGAACAGCGCAATCGTGCTGGGCCTGGGCCTGGCGCTGTCGTCCACCGCCTTTGGCCTGCAAAGCCTGGCCGAGCGCAAGGAGCTGAACCAGCCCCACGGGCGCCTGGCTTTTGCGATTCTGCTGTTCCAAGACATTGCGGCGATCCCGCTGATTGCCATGGTGCCGTTGCTGGCCGGGGGCGATCACCCAAGCACCCAGGCCCAGGGCGTGCAGCACGTGTTGCAGATCCTCGGCAGCATCGCCGTGGTGATCATCGGCGGGCGCTATCTGTTGCGCCCGGTGTTTCGCGTCGTCGCCAAGACCGGCCTGCGCGAAGTGTCCACGGCCACCGCGTTGCTGGTAGTGATCGGCACCGCCTGGCTGATGGAGTTGGTCGGCGTGTCCATGGCCCTGGGCGCGTTCCTCGCCGGCCTGCTGCTGGCGGACTCGGAATACCGCCACGAACTGGAATCCCAGATCGAACCGTTCAAGGGCCTGCTGCTCGGCCTGTTTTTCATCAGCGTGGGCATGGGCGCCAACCTCAGCCTGCTGCTCAGCTCGCCGCTGGTGGTGATCGGCCTGACCCTGCTGTTGATCGGTTTGAAACTGCCGCTGCTGTATGCCGTCGGCCGGCTGGTGGGCGATCTCAACCGCGAGAGCGCCTTGCGCCTGGGCGTGGTGCTGGCGGCAGGCGGTGAATTCGCCTTCGTGGTGTTCAAGATCGGCCGCGATCAGGGCCTGTTCGAACCGCACCTGTACGACATCCTGGTGCTGACCATCACCCTGTCGATGGCCGTGACGCCGCTGCTGTTGCTGGTCTGCCCGAAGCTGTTCAAGCCCAAGGTCAAACCCGTGGAAGTCCCCGAGGAATACCGCACCATCGAAAGCGATGCGCCGCGCGTGGTCATCGCCGGCATGGGCCGCATGGGGCAGATCGTCGCGCGAATCCTGCGCGCGCAGAACATTTCGTTTATCGCCCTGGACACCTCGGTCGAAACCATCGAGCTGACCCGCAGTTTCGGCGGCATGCCGGTGTTCTACGGCGACCCGCAACGTCCGGAGATCCTGCACGCGGCCAAGGTCGACCGGGCGGAGTTCTTCGTCATCGCGATGGATGACCCGGAGATCAACATCAAAACCGCCGAACTGGTGCGCAGCCTCTATCCGCACATGAAGATCATCGCCCGCGCCCGTAACCGCCAGCACGTCCACCGTTTGGTGGACCTCGACGCGTCACCGGTGCGCGAAACCTTCTATTCCAGCCTGGAAATGAGCCGCCGCACCCTGGTGGGTCTCGGCCTGAGCCAAGCCCAGGCCGACGCGCGCATCACCCGGTTCAAGAACCACGACCTGCAGGTCCTCGCCGCCCAGCACGCGGTGTACGACGACGCGGCCAAGGTCATGCAGACCGCCCAGGAAGCCCGTGCGGAACTGGCGCGGTTGTTTGAAATGGACCGTCTTGAGGAAGAGTCCGACAAGGTGTGATGGTGCGGATGAACGATCTTGCGAATTTTCTGACAGAATACGGCGCAATTTCGTTCATCTACCGGAGCGTTTCTTCATGGCCACTTTCACCAAGACCGCCGTCCTGCTGGCCCTGGCGCTTAGCGCCGGCAGCGTATTCGCCGCGGCCAAGCCGGCGGATCAGACCATCTCCACCTTGGGCGGCAAGTTCAGCTTCGACCTGCCCAAGGCCTATGTCGCCGACACCCTGCCAGCCGGCAAGGCAGCAGACGGCACCGGGGATACCCAAGGTACGATGTACGCGAACCAAACCACGAAAAGTGTGGTCATCGTCGCCGAAACCGTGCGCAACGACGGGGTGACCATTAAAGATAATGACCCGCAGTTTCTCGACGGCGCAGTCGCCGGCTTCGTCAAGGACCAGAGCGCCGCCCTGCCCGACTTCAAGAAACAGAACGAAAAGAAACTGACCTTCAAAGGCCTCGGCCTGCGCCAGGTGGACAGCACGGCCACCCAAGGCGGCGGCAAAACCTTGAACTCCACCTTCCTCGGCGGTTCCGGCAATCACTTACTGGTGATCCAGGCGATTTCGCGGGCGGATGATGTGAAGGGGCATGCGCAGTTGGTGAAACTGATCACCGGCGGCAAGTAAACCGACCGTTAAAACCACACCGATCAACTGTGGGAGGGGGCTTGCTCCCGATGGCGGTGCATCAGTCATGCATGTGTTGGCTGACACACTGCTATCGGGAGCAAGCTCCCTCCCACATTTTTAACGGTGTTCACTTCACATTGGTTTCCAGCCAGGCCTTCAAGTCCTGCACTTCCGCTGCGCTGATGGTGTGGTTCATGCCCGGATAAGTATGAAACTGCGGCTTGAGCCCCAACCCCGACAACACCTCGTTCGCCCGCGTCGCCGAGGCATACGGCAGCGCTTGGTCCAACGTGCCGTGGCCGATGAAAATCGCCAGCTGGCCCAATCGCTCATCCGGCTTGAGCTGCGCCTTGAGCACCGGCAACACGCTGCCACTGAGCGCCGCAATCCCGCGCACCAACTCAGGGTCACGTAACGCCACCTCGTAAGACATGATCGCGCCCTGGCTGAACCCCACCAGGAACACCCGGTCAGGCTGGGTGTGGTATTTGACGGTAGCCTTGGCGACAAACGCCTTGATCAGCCTGGCGCTGCTCTGCAGGTCGTCGGTCATCCCATCGTAATCGCCGTCACCCGGCGTCTTGGTGAACCAGCGGAACCCTTGGGCGTCCACCGGCATCGGCGCGCGCGCCGACAGGTAGGTCCAGGTGGACGGCAGCGCATCCTTGATGCCGAACAGGTCTTCCTCGTTGCTGCCAAAACCGTGCAGGAAAATCACCAGCGGCTGGTTGCGCGCATCGCCCTGGGTCTGTTCCAGGTACAACAACGGCAAGTCGGTGTGCAGGTCGGAATCGGCGTGGGCGGCACCGGCCACCAGGGTCAGCACCAGCGCGAACAGTTTGAACATGGAGATCGACCTCAGGGTTTGCGCAGCAAATAAGTGTCCATGATCCAGCCGTTGGCCAGACGCGCAGCCTTGCGCACCCGTTGGATGTCTTCAGCGACTTCACTCACCTTGCCGCTGATGAGGATTTCATCCGGCGTGCCGAGGTAGGCCCCCCAATAAATGTCCAGATCCTGATCGGCCACGGTGCGGTAGGAGTCTTCGGCGTCGAGCATCACCACCAGGGTGTCGGCATCGCTCGCCTGCCCCGCCGCCAAGCGGCGCCCGGTGGTGATCTCGATGGAGCGGCCGATGCGGTTCAGCGGCACTTTGTGCTGGGCCGCCAGGGCCTGCACGCTGGTGATGCCGGGGATCACTTCGAATTCAAAGACGCAGCGGCCACTGGCCAGGATCGCCTGCAGAATGCGGATGGTGCTGTCGTACAACGCCGGATCGCCCCAAGCCAGAAAAGCCCCCACTTCGCCGTCGGCCATTTCTTCATTGATCATGCGCTCGAAGGTCTGCTGCTTATCGCGGTTGAGGTCCTGCACGGCGCGGGTGTAGTCGATGTCCCCGCGCACCCGCTCGGGGCAATCGGCCTCGACGAAGCGGTAGCCGGGCTCGGTGATGTAGGTTGCGCAGATCTCACGGCGCAGGTCGATCAGCTTGTCTTTGCTCTGGCCCTTGTCCATCAGGAAAAACACGTCGGTGCGGTTCAGCGCCTTCACGGCCTGCATCGTGATGTAGTCAGGGTTGCCGGCGCCAATGCCGATGATCAGGATGCGTTTCATGGGTTGCTCTCATTGCGGGGCGTGGATTTTGCCATGTTCACGCACTCAGGCGTGAGTTTCCAGGCGCAGGCGCCAGACGCCGTTGAAACGCAGCTCAGTGCAAGACAGCGGCTCCACATCGATGCGATAAAACATCGCGACGGGAAACTGCATGACGTAGAGCAACGCGGCGCGGATGACAAACGGATGGGTGATGGCCACGACATGGCCGGATTCGGTCTGCAGCGACTGCATCCACTGCGCGACGCGCGCGCAGAGCCGATCCACCGACTCGCCACCGTGGGGTGCGCTCGCGCTGTCGGTGAGCCAGGTCGTCAGTTCGGCGCTGTCGAGCGCGGCGATGTCCTGGCCTTTCCAGTGCCCGACATCGCCATCGCGCAAGGCCTCTTCGATCTGCGCCCGATCGCCGAACAAGCTCGCTGTCTGACGGGTTCGCGCCTCGGGCCCACAGCGCAGCCGCACGTTTTTCTTGAAGCGACCGGCCAGGGATAACGCCGCGTTTTGCCAATCCATCGCCAACGATTCGTCATCGGCAAAGCAGCCGCGCTTTTGCAACGGCGTGACGGCATGGCAGATCAGAGTCAAACGGGTGGCTTGCATCGCGGATCGCAGCTACAGGAAGGATGAGGCCGCCAAGACTGGCGCAGTTGGGGCGATCACGCAACGTCCGGGGCCGGATCCTGCACTAATCAAACCACTCCCGCCGCCCCTCGAACGTACTGGTGATCAACTCGACGATCATCTGCACCGCCTCGGCATGCTGCACCTGCGCTTTCACCGCCAGCCACACCTGGCGCTGCATGGGCTCGGCGAGCAATCCCGGCAAGGCCACCAGGCCACGGTCGAAGCTGCCCATGTAGCGCGGCAGCAAACCGATGCAGGCGCCGCAGCGGATCATCTCGAGCATCAACGAATAGGCATGCACATGCACGACCGCGGCCAGGCGCTGTGCCACCACCGTGTTCCATGGCTGTAAGGCGTTCACCTGCCCATCCGGCTGCCACTGCACCAGCATGTAGTCATCCAGGTCTTCGACACTGTCGGGGCGGGTTGTCAGCCGCGAGTAACGCTTGGCGATGTGCGGCAGGTACTCCAAGCGCGCCAGCACTTGAGGCGGCGCAGTGGGGAAACTCGGGCCGGGCGTGGGGCCATCGGCGTCGGAGAGCCACAGCACCACGTCAACGTCCACCGCTTGCAGGGACAATTGGCTGTCGATGGAGATGATTTCCAGGCGCACGCTGGCGTTGCGGCGCAGCAAGGCGATCAGGTCGCGCCCGAGGATGTCGTGCAGGATCGGCTCGGCCACGGCCAGGCGAATCAGCGGTTGCTCCACCACCGGCAGGCGCCGCGCATGGGCCAGGGCAATCAATTGCGCCTGCAGCAGTTGACCATCGCGGCTGAGTACCAGGCCGTTGCCCTGAAAACTGAACAACACGTGGCGCAGCTGTTCCTCCAGTTGCGCCAGGCGTTTGCGCAGCAGCGTCGCCTTAATATTCAGGCTGCGCGCCGCCTGCATGAAACAGCCGCAGCGCGCACTCACCAGAAAGTAGCGCGCGACCTCCGGCTCGATGTCGTTGGCCAGGGCCAACCAGGCGCTGCGGGACTGGCTCGGCTCGCGATAGGGTGCAGGCCCCTGGGGGCCAGACGGTTCTAGAAATGCCATGGGAGACTCCCTGTCTTGTAGGTCTTGTGCATCCAATGCGGTTGACGCGGGTTACTCCAGCACCTGGTTCAACTGCGCGCCGTCGATGCTCAAGGTCGCGGTATTGAGCATGCCTTCCAGATACGCCTTGGCGATCTGTTCCTGGCGTTGCGCGCGCAGGGCCTGGGTCAAGCGCTCGCGCAGTTCGTCGAGGGTGGCGGTGCGCGCCGGTTGCTGGGCGGTGAGTTTGAGCACATGGAACCCCGCCGGGCTTTGCACCACCTCCGAGACCGCGCCGACCTTGAGCCGCGACACCGCTTCGCGCACCGCTGGCACCAGTTGCTGCAACGGCTGCAAGCCCGAGTCGCCACCGCGCTGGGCGGTGTCCGGGTCTTGCGAGTATTGCGTGGCCAGGGCGGCAAAATCCCCCGGCGCGGCCTGGGCCTTGCGGCTCAGTTCCTGGGCCTGGCGACGTACCGCGTCGACACTTTGCGGGTCATTCAGCGCCAGGAAGATCTGGCTGACCCGGTACATCGGCGGCGTCATCCATTGTGCTTTGCCAGCGTCGTAGGCCTGCTGCAATTCAGCGGCGCTGGGGTAGTCGGCCGGCACCTGGCTGACCGAGAGCATGTAGTCGCGAAACACGATCTGTTCGGTGGCGGCGCGGGTCTGTTGCTCCACCTCCGGGCGCTGGCGCCAGCCCTGGGCGTCGGCCTGTTCGAGCACGGCCTTTTGCGCCAGGCGCGAACGCAGCCAGCCCTCCAGGGCGCCACGGTTGCCGCGCAGTTGCTCACGGGATTCGGCCGGCAGGCTCGCCAGCACGCTTTTCAGTTCAGGCACGTCGATCTGCTGGTTGCCCAGGCGTGCCACCGCCGGCGCGCCACGCTCGTTGGGCGAGGACGTGACGACAGGCGCCGGTTGCTGAGCGGCGACCGGGTCGCTGCCCGGTCGCAGGCTCAACCCCACCGCCACCACCAGCAACGTCAGCGCCCCCGCGCCGACAACCACGGTTCGCTTCTTCACAGCACCGGTACCTCTTCAGCCACAGGTTCAGCCGCCGCCTGGGCCTGCAACTGCGCGGCGTGCTGGCTGTACTCACGCAGGTAGACGATAAATTCCTGCAGCAGGCGGTCCCACAGTTCCAACTGGCTGCGCAGGTGCGTGGCGCCGACACCGGCCACCACCACGTCCATTTCCATCAGCAAAAATTCACCCTGCACCGACAGCCGCGCAAAACGGCGCGAGGCGTTCCACACCTGGGCCAGGCCTTCGGGCAGGTCGCCCTGCACGCGCAGCGCGCAGCTGTAGGTGAAATCCACGTAGCTGCCCGGCTCCGTCGCCGGGTTGCCGAAGCGCACGGCAAAGCCGATGCCCTGGCTGGCGCTGAGCAGTTGCACGATGCCGTTCTGCTCGCTCTGGTTGACCCGGTAGCCGGCCTCTTGCAGCAACTCGGTGAGGCTCTGGGCGGTGACGCTGGTGATCAATTCGTTCATGGTCTGCTCTTCCTTGTGGATCAATGATTGACGCCCGCCTGGGGCGCATCGAAGCGGGTCTTGTACAGATCGTCGCCAAACCCCTGGGCCAGTTCCTCGAACTTGACCCGCGCACCGCTGGCGAAGGGTTGGCGAATACTCATCACCTCGGCCACGTCGATTTTTTCGTAGGCCGCAAGCAACTGCTGAGCCACGCCGTACATCTGCTGATTCTTGGCTGAACATTGCTGCACTTGTGTGTCACGTTCGCTCAGTTGCGCCTGCAGGCGTGCGCGCTCGGTTTCTTTGCCCTTGGCCAACACCAGCAGTTCGTCATAAGCCTTCTTGAACTTGCCGATCTGCTCGTTGCTCGCCGCCGCCTGGGCTTGCGCCTGGCTGTGCAGGTTCTGTTGCTGGCCGGCGAGTTGCTCGGCCACGCCACGGGCCTTTTCCAGCTCGGCGGTCAATTGCTTGATTTGCGCCTGGGCCTGCTTGGCCTGGTTTTCCGCCGCCAGGCGCGCGGCACTGGCCTGGGCCTGCTCGCTTTGCAGCGCCTGCAACTGCTGGGTGGTGCTGCGCAGTTGCGTGCGCAGGCGCTCTTCCATGCCTTCGGCCGAAGCACCGGTGGTAACCAGCAGCAACAGCAGCGCGCATATTCGCGTGTTCATGGGGCATCTCCCTGCGCATCAGAAGCGCGTGTTGAGTTCCAGTTGCATCACATCGACTTCGAACGGCGCGCCATACACTTCCGACGCACTCAGCCAACGCGCACTGGCGTAGATGTTCTTGTCGATGCCGTAGTTGCCGCCAATGAAGTAGCCCTTGGCGTTGGTGCCGCCGAGGTGATACGAGGAGTCGTTGAAACCGTCGGGCAAGGCGTCAGGCTGGATGTACTTGTAGCCGGCCAGCACGTTCCAATCGCCACGTTTGCGCATCTCCAGCGCACTGCCGAGGGTGAACTGCACCATCATGGCGTTGCCGCCACTTTCAAACTGGCCCTTGCTGTTGATGTTGTTGACGATCTGGCCTTCGCTGCGCTTGAGCATTTCGCCTTTGTCGTAGGCCAGGTTGCGGATGTAGTTGCCTTGGGTGCGCAACTTGAAGTCGCTGGGCAGTTCGCTGTCCCAGACCAGGTTGAGGTCCAGCACGTCGAACTTGGACGCCAGGCCTACGTACTGCGGGTCTGGCGTTCTGACAGGGTCAGCCGGGTTGGTGGTGTTGTTACGCAGCAGGAACACACTGTTGCCTTTTTGCATAAAGGCCACACGCGTGCCGTCGGTGTCGCAACCGGGGGCGCCGGCCCACGGCGAACAAGGGCTGGAGCGCTCACCCTGGATGTCCTGGAACTGGTAGTAGGCCGCGGCGAGCTTAAGGCTGTTGCCGCGGTTGATCTTCCAATCGGCGCCGATTTGCCCGCCGAACAGCCATTTGGTCTGACTGTCTTCCTTGTCCTTGCCGTTGCTGCTGGCGGCATCCGCGGTGTATTCGACCGGGAATGCACCGAGGGTGCCGAACAGACCCCACTCGTTGCTGAGCTTGTGGTTGAAGATCGCGGCCACGCCGTCGAAATTGAGCTCGTTGGAATACATCATGTCGGTGGCGTAGAACGGATTGGCGATTCGCCCGCCGGTCAAGGTCATGTAGTCGGTGGTTTTCCACCTCAGGTAACCCTGGTCGAGCCAGATGTCCTTCTTGCCGAAGCCACCGCCCAGGGTCTGGGTAGTGGACACCGGGTTATTGTCAGAGCCGGTGCCCAGGCGAATGCCGGCGGTCCATTCCGGCGAAATCACCGCTTTCATGCCCAGGCGCGCACGCAGGCGGAACAGGCTTTCGCGGTCTTCACGGGTGTTGAGCAGCGGCGGCAACTTGGTGTTGGAGTTGCGGTTGACGTCGTAAGGCCCGTTCTCATTGAGCTTGGCGTAATCGAGGATTTCATTGCTGTTGTTACCCGAGAAATAGCGCGACTCGTCACGCAGGCGGATATCGCCATCAAAGCTGATGCGCGAGACCCAATCCGGGAAGGTATTGGGCTGGGCCCAGTTTTCCTGCTTGGCGGTGGCCATGACTTCGGCCTTGACCTGATCGCGGATCTGGTCGCGCACCGCTTGCGGCACGTACTGCACGCGCACGTCGCCAGGCGCCGCCGTCGGGCCGCTGGCGACCACCGGCGCGGCATTGGCCTGGCGTGCCTGTTGGGCTTCTTTTTCTGCCTGGGCGATCAACCCATTGGCGGTGTCCTGGGTGAGCACACCTTGCTGTACCAGCAGGCGGATCAGGTTGATCGTGACGTTTTCCGAAGGGGCGACCGGGGCGGCCGTCGCCTGGCCGACCAGGGTCGCGATGACCATGCCGACCGCCAGGGTCAGGCGATTCACGGGGGAAATCATTCGTAAGCAACTCCTGTAAAAAACTGCAAAAAATGGGTTCGATCAATCCGGACGCCGACCCTTGAGGGACAGGCGCACCGGCATGCTCACCGAGGCTGGAACGCGTTGCGCGGCATGCGGTACACGCAACGCCGCCAGCACCTGGGCGTCGGTCTCGCGGTCGCCGCTGGACTTGGCCAGCTCCACACGCGTGACCTGGCCCTCGGCGCTCAACCACACATCCGCCTGTACCGCGTAGGCCTTTTTGCGTAACTCCGGGTCTTCCCTCAGCAGGCGTTGAAACACCCCCGCCAGGTATTGCTTGTACGTGCCGGTACCCAGGCCACCACCGCCGGAACCGGCCATGCCGCCGCCCTTGCCCGCGCCGATGTTGAAGCCGTCGTTACCGGACTGCGCATCGCCATCGATCTGCATCGGGTTGGCCAAGTCGTCGGCCGGCGAAGGCGGTGCTTCTTCCGCCGGTTTCACCTCTTCGGGCTCCGGCGTGGGCACCGGTTCGGGTACTTTTTCTTCCACCTGGGGCTCGGGTTCCTTGGGTTTTTCCGGCGGCGGTGGCGGCGGTGGCGGCAACGGGATAATGGTCGGCACCTTGGGTGCTTCGCGGCGTACCCCACTCATGTCATTGGCCCATTGCCAGAGAAACCAGGCAGCCACGGCGCCCAGCAGCAGGCCGGCGCCCCACTTCAGCGGGCGCAGCGGCGGCTTGTTCTTCACGGGCAACGGCGGCATCGGGATCTGTGCGGTCATGACTCAGCCCTGGCTCGGTTTGCCGGTGACCAGCCCGACCTGGGACAGCTCCAACCGCCGCAGCAGGTCGAGCACCTCGATCACCTTCTGGTACTGCACCGTGGCGTCGCCGCGCACGATCACCGGGAAATCCGGGTTCAGCGCTTTCTCGATGCGCAGGCGCTCCTCCAGCTCGCCGAGGGTGACCGGGTAGGCATCGAGGAACACCTGGCCGCCGTCGTTGACGGAGATGGCCTTGGTCTTGGCCTCCGACAGCGACACCGAGGCGCTGGCCTTGGGCAGGTGAATCTGGATGCCCGAGACCTGGGCGGTGGCGGTGAGGATGAACATCACCAGCACCACCATCAGCACGTCCACCAAGGGCGTAATGTTGATGCTGTCGACGGCGGCATCGTCGTCATCGTCGTGGGAGGCATTTACGGAAGCCATGGCGATTCTCCTCAGGCCGAAACCGGCGCGTGGTGCGGCACGCGGTGCGCCGTTTCACTGAACTGGCTCTCGCCGTGCATCTCCGCCAGGCGTGTGATGAACTCGTCGACGAACACGCGCATGTCGGCGCTGACTTCCTTGTTGCGCGTGATCAGGCGGTTGTAGCCGAACAGCGCGGGGATCGCGACGAACAGGCCCATGGCCGTAGCCAGCAAGGCCGCCGCCATGCCCGGGGCGATCGCATTGATGTTCACGTCGCCGGCCATGGCCGTGCCGAGGAACACCACCATGATGCCCAGCACCGTACCCAGCAGGCCGATGTACGGGCCGCCGGCGATGGCGTTGGACAGCGTCGACAGTTTGGAACTGAGCGCCTGGTTTTCGCGGGTACGCACGCCGTCCATGGAGCAACGGATGGCTTCGATGGTGGCCGCCGACACCGACGAGGTGTCGGCGCCCTGGGCGCGGCGGGTGCGGATCTCCTTGACCGCCACGCAGTACAGGCGCCACAGCGAAGAGTGGGTCAGGCGTTCGGCGAGTACGTTGTCGTCGTAGAACATTTCCAGGCGGGTGCCGATCTGCGCGAACTGCTCGCGAAACGCCTCGTTGGCACTGCTCACACGGCTGACCATACGGTTCTTGCGAATCATGATGACCCACGACTGGAACATCATCGCCACCAGCACCAGGATGATCACCCAGGCATCCATCGGCACCGCGTTGAGCAGAAAGCCCAGGCTGCCGAAACCGTAGCCCGACTGTTCTTCATCCACGCCGTAAGCGACCAGTTTCGACTCGGCGCCCTGGGCACTCGCATCGGCCAGCAACACGGTCGCCGGGCGGGCCACCTTGGACAGGCGCAGCTCATCCATCGCCCCGGCAAACGGCAAGTGCGGGCCGGCTGCTTCCGGCAGATCGGCGCCGATCGCCAGTTGTGTATTGAACGCCGGCATCGCCACCGCCAGGCTCGCGGTTTCGCGGCCGTTGACATACAGCGTGACTTTTTCACCCTCGGCGGTGAACGCCAGGTGCTGCCATTGACCGGGGTTCAGCGGCTGGGTCGAGACGGCGCGCTGGCCGTCGATTTCCACGAACGGCATGCCTTGGTTCAACCCGAGCAACAGGCTATGCGGAGCCTCACGCCGGGCGAGGACGATCTGTTCGCCGCTGGCCTGGTCCAGGCGCAGCCAGGCGCTGAACGTGAAGGCACCACCGGCGGCATGTTGCAGCGACGGGCTGGCCGGCAACAGCAAGGGCTGGCCACTGAACTGCAAGGCCCGCCCGACCACGCCGTCGATGCTGCTGCCGGTGGCATTCAGCGCGGTGTTGGCGTAGGCGGTGGTGTCCCGTGGCGGTGTGCCGCTGGCCCCGTCAAAGTGATACAGCGCGGTGTAATTCGGGTCGAAGGTCAGCTGGCCGTTGGCGGTGGCCGGGGCCTTCTGGTTGCCGTAGTACATCCACAGGTCCTGGCGCTGAGCGCCTTCGACCTTGGGCACATCGACCCAGATCAGCGCCATGCCCATCAGCGGGTCGAAGCTTTCGATCTGGTGGTTGAACACGGTCTTGTCATCGGCACCGACAAAGCGCAGGTCGCTGCCGTCGTCCTTGACCCCGTCAAAGGTGAAGTTGCCGGTGTGCAGGCGCACCAGCAGCGCGGTGCGGCCCAGGGCCTGGTTGATCGCGGCGCCTTGGGCGGTGGTGTCCACGCTGATCTGTTTGCGGTAGTGCCAATCGTCCTGCCACCAGGCATGGGCGGTGGCCGGGAGCGCGAAGCCCAGGCAGATCAACAGGCTCAGGAATAGGCGTTGCATGGGAAGAATCTCCGGGGAAAAGGGTCAGAAGGTCGCCTGCACACTGAAGTGCAGTCGCGAGTCCTGTTTCTGGGTGTTTGGTCCGTCGAGCAGCGGGTAGCCCCAATCCAGGCTGCCGGACAACCATTTGCTCAAACTGGCGCGGGTGCCAAGGCCGACACTGGCCAGGCTGTATTCGTCTTCCTGCTCGGGCAGCGGGTCGTGCAGACGCAGGCGCGCGCCTTCGGCGAACGCGTAGAAGCGCCACTCCTGCACATAACTGCCGAGGAACTTGGCCAAAGACGGTGTGCGCAGCTCCTGGGAGAGCAGCAACCCCTCATCCCCCGTGCGCTCCGCCGCCAGGTAACCGCGCACCGAGGTGGCGCCGCCAGCGGAATACTGCTCGTTGGACACCAGCGGTCCCGAGGCCAACTGGAAGCCGGCCTTGGACGCCGACTGCCAGTCGTTGGCGAAGGTGTAGGTGTAATTGGCATCGCCCTTGAGCACGGCGAAACTCGGGCTGGAGTCCCAGCGCTTGGCACGGAATTCTTCGGCGTCGCTGCCATAGCCAAAGAATGCGCGGGTGCCGACGACCAGGTTCAAGCCCAGGCCCAGCTGGGATTTTTCGCTGTAGCGGTAGCCGTTGTAGCCAAAGGTGAACGGGGCATACTTGAGCGGCACCTGGTCGCTGCTGGCGCCGAATTTCAGCTGTTCGTCGAAGTCCTTGAAGTCGATGCCGAAGGAGAACGAGTTGGCCCAGTTCCCGTCCAGCGGCAGGTTGTAGATCGCCGACACCCCGTAGGAATGGCCCTTGCCCAACACGTTGCTGCCGCCGATAGTGGCGATGTTGCTGTCGGACTGATAACCGGAAAACTGCACGGTCCAGCGCTCATCCAGCGGCGCGCTGTAGGAACCCGACCAGACCTTGGCATTCGAGCTGTCCTGGGGCGCGGTGAAATACGTCAGCGAGATGCTGTGGCCCAGTTGCCAGAGGTTGTCGTAGCCCAGGGTCGCGACCGAGCGCAGCTTCTCGGTGTCGGCGCTGTAGTCGTTGTTCAGGCCGATACTGGCGTGCCATGGGTTCTGGTCCTCCACCTGCAAGTCGACGTCCATCGTGCCGGGGCGCTGCCCCTCGCGGACCAGCGGCGTGACCTGGCGCCCGGCACTGCGGTTGAGCCCGGCCAGCTGGGTTTGCACGCTGGCGAAATCCGGCACGGCGCCTTCCTTGAGCGCCGGTACTTCCTCGCGGATTTCCACCGGCGAGTAATGCTTGGCCCCCACCACCCGCACGCGGCCGACCTTGGTTTCGCTGACTTGCAGGTAGACGATGCCGTCATCGACCTTCTGCTCCGGCAGCTCCACAAACACCGACTGGTAGCCACGCGCCTGGTAGATCTTCTGCAGCGCGTCGCGGGCGCCTTCGATATCGTTCAGGGTCTTTTGCGGGCCGAGAAACGGGTACACCGCCTCTTCGATCGTTGCCGCATCGAGCACGGTATTGCCGCGCACGAAGTACTCGTTGACGTCCACCCGGCGCGCCGGGGCATCGCCCTCTTCGGCCAGCGCCGGCTGCACCAAGGTGCCCAGCGCCAGGCAACACAGCGCCAGCGTTGACTTGAACAGATGCTCCACACAGCCCCCTAAATATCTAAAATGTTGCGCCCTCGCCGATTGCACGGCGTTTGGCCTGCTCAATTGCGGGTTGTCGAAAGTTGGCTGTGCCGTGCCAGCCAGGTGTGCAACAAGGCGAAGTTCAACGAGAACTCCGGCATGTGCAGCAAGGCGCCACAAAACACTTCACCGATGACGGTCTGGATCAATTGCACCGCCCGCGGGTTGCTCAACAGGGTGGCGATATCGCGCTGCAGCACCTGGATGCCCCACACCTTCTGGTGCAGGTCGAGGCCGACGAACCAACGGAACAGCAGGTTGTAATTGAGCTGTTCGTGCAATTGCTGTTCGCTGGGCACGGAGTACAGCAATTGCAGCAGCAGGATCTGCAACACGGTGCGCGGCGCGATCTGCATCCCGGGTGCGGGCTGCAGCAGGTCGTGGTGCCGGTCGAACACCGCATCGATCTGCGGGCGCAACAACACCAGCGAATGGCCGGCGGGGATGTAGCTGGAGACTTCCTTCAAAGCGCCCTGCCAATCGTCCTGCGAAACGATCCACACCCAGGGCGCGCCGTAGCGGTACACCGAAACCGGCTTCTTGCGCGCGGCTTCGACGATCTTCGACAGGCGCTGATCGAGCTCCTGCATGCCGACTTTCGAGTAACGTTCCATAGTTCCCATGTGCCCCACTCCTGGCGTCCTGCTGACGGCTGGGGAGACGACTTGTGGCCGCCTCCAGCGCGTTACATAGGCAAGACGGGCGTGGCCGGGCACTACCGAACTTTTGTCACGAAAGCTTCATTTTGGATTGAGTGGGGGGCATTTTTTGGGGAGGGGGGTGATCGGCTACATGTCCGTTTCTTTGGGTTCTGATCCATGGAGATATCTGATCTATGGAGATCAAAATGTGGGAGGGGCGGTGCGACGATTCGACTTGCCCCCGATGGCAGTGTGTCAGTCACTACATGCATGACTGATCCACCGCCATCGGGGGCAAGCCCCCTCCCACCTTCCAGCCGAGTTAGCCATGAAACACCAGCCTGCTATTAGGCCGCCGCGCCAACAGCAAAAAAAACGGGGCAATCACTGATTGCCCCAAACGTACATCGAGAGGTCCTTCCACCTACAACGTGATCTGCTTGCGCTCCTCATCCGTCAACCGCGCACGCGCCTGTTCGCTCAACGGCCCCGCGCCCAGCACCTGCACCGGGCTGTTGGGGTTGTACTCCGAGGTTTTCTGCTGTTCCTGCGGCTCGCGCTGCACCGGCTCGGAGCCAAAGCTCAACACTTCCACCGTCACGATCGACGCCCTGCCCTGCTTGGCCGCCGCCTGCTGGCTGCGCGCCGCGTCTTCCGCCGCCTGGGACGCCGCCGCCCCCGCCGCGCTGGCCGAGGTCATGGCGCCGGTATTGACGGTGGCCGTCACCGGCACCCCGGACGACTTGCCCTGGGTCTGGATGTTCGCCGCGTTGACCACATGCAAGGCGGCGATGTTGACGTTGCCCGAGACCCGAATGCCCGCCTCGCCCGCGTCGATGGTGCCGGCCGGAGCCAGCAGGTCGATGTCACCGGCCGGCACTTCGGCAATCGGTGCCAGGGTGGCAATACCGGCACCGGCGCTTGGCACACTGGGTGACAAGGTCACGTTGCCCCAGGTGTCATAGAGCCGCTTGGGCGGTGTGTACAGCACGGTGGTTTTCGAGCCACGGCCGGCGTTGATGTCGCCTTCGTTGGACCAGGCGAGAATCGCCCCGCCAAAGGTGGTCATGATCCGGCTCTGGCCTAGCAGGATGCTGCCCCGGGAATACAATTGAATATCCCCGGCACCCTGCGTGAGGACCCCAGCACTGGCCGGCGGCACGTTGCCTTCAATCCCGAACACCTGCTGCCCGCCCGGGCTGAGCATCTGGATATTGCCGCCAAACAGGGTATGCACCCCGGCACCGCCGTACAGGGTGATGTCGCCGTTGTACACGATCGGGTTACCCGCCACGTCCTTGCTCGGCAACAGTGCGTTGATGGCCGCGCGGCTGCGGACAAAGCTACCGGAACGCGGGCCAGCGGCCAGGTTGTATTCGCGACCACCTTCGCGCACTTCGGCGAAGTACACCGAACGGGCGAAGATGCGTTGCTGCTCGGGGCCCAAGCCTGCAAAGTACGCCCGCGCCTGCTCGGCATCGCCGCTGAAGGCGTAGCGCTCGTTGAGCCATTGCAACAGTTCGGCCTCGTAGGTTTTCGCCACCTTGCCGGCTTGCGCGGCCAGCGCGACACCCTCGACCGCCTGATTAGCGCGGTCCAGGTAGGGCGTGACGAACTTCAGGTAATCCAGGCCGTTGAGCCCGACCCCGGCTTCCAGCACGATGGATGCCCCCGGACGGGAGTCGCCCACCGCCACCGGTCCCAGGCTGGTGATGGATGCTTTGTCGGCCATCAACAGGTTGCGCCCGGCACTGACTTCCAGGGTGCCGGGGCCGGCGACGTTGAAGCTGCTGTAGAGAATGTCGCGCCCGGCGGAAACCACTGACACGTCCTCAGGGCGGCTGTGAACGAACAGGTTGCCGCGGCTTTCACCCAAGTAATCGCCGTTGTAACCCAACAGTTTAGGAAGCACCGTCGACGAGCCCATATCGGTACCTGAACTGACAATGTCGCGCCCCGCCCGCATCCAGACCGGGCCTGCGGACTCATAGCGGACCTGGCCTTGACGCGGGCTGCCGAATGTCAGGATCTCACCGCTGCGCAACCCTACGATGTCGCCCTGCTGGGCATAAAACCTGGCCGGCTCTGCCTGGGAAGCCGGACGCGCAAGATCAGTCGCGCTGCGGAAGGCGAACAAGGAAAGGTCGTCCTGTATCGCGTCACTGCCCAGGTTGTTGACGACCAGGCTGAACCCATTCCTGCCGACAAAGGCTGGCGCGAACGGCGTCGGTATAGCACCCTGGCTGTCACCCGACTGGTTGACCGCATAACCGCTGGCGTAAATTGAGTCCCCGGCCAACATGGCCAATCGTCCTTTGCTCGACGGCGCCAATAACAGCGAATAAGCGGGATTGTTAGGCAGCGGGCCAGCACCCAGCGCGGATGCGCCGAGATAAATACTGCCATTGGCTGCTACCACGCCGAGCTTGGAGGGGAAGATGAAACGCCCGTCCGAACTGGAGTAGTTTTGCTCGGGCAGAGGATTCAGCTGGCCATTGGCGCTCAGCGACATGCTCTGCACGCTAGGCGTCAAACTGCCACCTGCGGAGAACAAGTCGATGGCGGTACGTTCGGTCCATAATGAGAACCATGTGGTGCCATTGCCATAAGCGCTACCGTTGTAACTGAACGCTTGGGTATTTTCGGTAGAGACGCGTCCAGGGTCGCCGGTCCCCGCCAACACCAGGTCACCTCGCGTCGACAGCGTGGCCGTGGCGTCGCCCAGCATCAAGGTGATCCCGCCCGTGGCCGTGCCCAGGCTTGCGGTGTACGGCGAGTAGGCTCGGCTTTCCTTGACATCCTGATCGTTACGCATACTGCCGTAATTCAAGGCAATGCCCCCCAGACTGCCTGCCTGCAGGTTCAAGGCGCCACGCAGGTTGGTCAGCACGCCATTGAGGCTGAGTGTTTGTGCCTTATAGTCGACTGATTGCAAGCTGGCGGTATTACTGCGGGTCGCACGAGCGTCCAGCCCAGGGTTCAAATCGCCTCCCATGCGTACATCCAGGTCGCCGCCCCCCGTCAACAGCAATTGACCGTCCACCACCCGCCCGGTACTCCCCACTGCCAACACCAGGCCTTCACTGCGCGGTGCTCTCAAGCCATCCACGGAGCCACGGCGCGTCTGCATGCCACCATCGCTGCCCAGGTCCAGGGTCAGATTGCCGCCGCCCAGCGTGCCGACACCGGTGAACCCCACCAGGCGTGGCAGCTGGTCTATCTGTGCAGCGTCGTCAAAATACCGGTTGGCAGTGCCGCTTTTGCCCTTTATATAAGTGCCAAAGTTGATCCACCAACTGGTCGGTATCGGGGTGACACCCGCCGTGCTGCCTGTGCCTTGGCGCCACAACCAGTTGCCCAGGTTCGCACTGTTGAGTTGGCTGCGACCGTCATTGTCCATTGGCCTATCTTGCATCGACGTCCAGACAGCGCCCGTCAGGCTACCGCCGGTGCGCAGCAACACGTTGCCGCCGCCGTCGGGGTACCAGGCGGCGTAAGGGCTGGCGCTGCTTTCATCGACCAAGGCTTCATACGCCTTGGCCGCGCTGCCCAGCACCGTCCCATCCTCAGCGGTGACGCGAGCCTGGTTGAAGTCGGCGGCGGCACCACCTGCGCGAGACGCGCTGGACGCCCCTGCGGTGTACACGCCGTAGGGCGATTGCATTGAGACGTTGCCCGCAGCGATCAGATCCAGATCACCGGTGCCGGTGCGCAGCACACTGAAATGCTGACTCACGGGTGAAACCAGTTTGACCGGACCGACGATCACCTGTTCAGGGATTGCTGGAGTGGGTTCGCCCAAGGAAACGCACAGATCTGCGTCGCACATACTTTCGTTTTCGGGTGACACCGGCGCCCCGGGAGTAAAGCCAAACAACTCGGCTAAGTCGCTCCACACGTAGTTGACGCGCACGCACAAGTCCGGGCAAGAAGCCCACTCGGACTCCGGCACCGGAGTCCCCGCCGTGACGCCGAACAGCTCGGCGGCAAAGTCACTCCAGTACCAGGCGCCGCCTGGCCGGGCCGGTTGCCCCGGGATGATGGTTTTACTGTGAGTCTCGTAAATGCCGTAGTGCGTGTCCGCCAGGGTCAGGTCGCCGGCAAAGGCCGGCTGGATAGAACGCGTGTCGGCCGCCTGGGTATCAGCACCGGACACCAGACGCAACGACCACGACTGCGAGCCTTCGGCCAACATCGGCGCCACAGCCCAGTTCTGGCGTGCCGTGGCGCCGGTCACGGTATGCAACGGCACCGATATCGCGCCGTTCGGCAGTTTGACGTCCGTGCCATAAGGAATCAGCGCGCCAACCTTGAGAGCCAGGTTCACAGCCAGCAAAACACCGTCGGTCGCACTGCCGATCAGCACCCCTCGGCTGGGTAACGGCACGCCGGCCGGCCAGGTCATCGCGCGCAGGGCGGCAGCGCCCGCCAATACGGTGCCGGCGTCCAGTCGTGTACCGGCAGCGAGCACCACAGGTTGTTGCAACAACGTGCCGGCGGCATACAGCAGGTTGCCGGCGCTGTCGCGCACCGCCGCGCTCAACACGGTATTGGCCGGCAGGGTCAGTGGCGCATCGAGGATGCCCTGCGTCGGCAGCACAGTGCCTTGCGCCAGCGTGGTGGCCTGGATCGGTAACGAGTAGTTGAGGGTCTTGCCAGTGGGGAATGCACTGCCCTCTGCCAGCACCACACCAGGGCCGGGCACGATCACATCGCTGCCGAACCCTTGCAGGCCGGGGGTCAGCACCCAGCCGTTGTCGTCCGGGGTGGGCGGCGGCGGGGCAAAACCGTCGTTGATGCTGCCGTAGACGTCCAGATTGCCACCGGCACGCACCACCAGGCTGCCGACCTCGCCCGAACCATACACCGACGTCTTCGGCGTATTGCGGTTGAGGCTGGCATAGCGCATGCCCGACAGGTCCAGGTCGCCACTGACCACCAGATCGCCTTCGGCGACGATTTCCACGCCTGGGCGCAGGTGGAAGGCGTCGGCGTAGCGGCTGTTGTTCAAGCCCGCCAGCTTGCCTTGCGTCAACCCGAGGTTGTTCAAGGCATTGTTGATAAAGGTTTCACTGAGCGCGTGTTTTTTATTCAGGTATTCCTGATCGATCACCTGATACGGCCGGCCACTGACCGACGGCTCAACGCCGGGCGGCGCATCGGTGTAACGGGCAACGGCGTTCAGCGCGATGGAGCGAGCGCCAAGGATATCGACGCGCCCGCGCGCATCGATGGCCACATCATTGGCATTCAGCCGGGGGGCATTCAGTTCCAGGGTGCCACGGGCCAGGCCGTCGTATTGCCCCGGGCCACGGCCCAGGACCGCAGCCGTGCCGTGGCGCACGTCGATACGCGCGCCATCGGCCAAGGTCAATTGACCGTCACCGCTGTTGAGTTCAACCATCGCCCGGTTCGGCGCATCGATGATTTTGCCGTAGCTGTCGACCCGCAACGCCGTACCGTGGGCATCCAGCACCGCACTGCCGGCGAGGGTCAGACCCTGCTTGCCGGCCAGGCGGATACTGCCGACCCGCTCACCACTGGCGTCGATAGTGCCCACCACCGTCAAACTGCCGTTATCCACCGAGACGTTGACCTGATTGGCCTTGAGTTCATCGCCGATAACCAGGTTGCCCTGCTTGAGCTGGAAGCTGCGCGAACCCCACACCTGTCCCTGGTTCAAGCGTTGGTTCAACGCGGCGAAATCCCCCATCTGCTGCGCACGAATGTCCACCCCGCCCGCCTGGTACGGTACCAGGGTGCCACCGGCATCGTAATAGCCGCTGCTACCGGCGCGGATCTGCCCTTGCAAGTCGACCTGCCCTGCTCCGGCGTCCACCGCCACGGCTTTGAGCAGGCCACCTTGGTTGTATCGGGCTGACAGGTCGACGAGCGCACCTGCCGCCTGATAAATGTTGCCGTGGCGGCTTTCCAGGCTGACGTCACCGCCCCAGCTGTATTTGCTCACGTCGTTGTTCCGCACGGTGCGACCACTGAGGTCCAGACGCGAAGAGGCGCCCAGGGTCAGCGCTTCATCGGCGCTGAGGGTCAGCTTGCCGCTGGGCAACACCACCGCCGTATCGACCGCCACGCTGCGCCCGGACAGCAATAACTCGGCGCCCAACGCGTCGATGGCCGTCGCATCCGCCGGGGCCGCACCGTTGGCCGGGGCCACTACGGTCACTGCGCCACCGGCGGTGATCCGGTTGACCGAACCGGCTTCACCGGTCAACAGCGGCGCGGTGATGGTCAAGTTGCCGCCACTGTAGGCAAAGCCCTTGCCCGCTTCATAAGCGCCCTGGGACTGATGCACCGCCAGGCTGCCTTTGTGGTTGGCCGTAATGCGTTCGTCGGCGTTGAGGTGGACATTGGCAAAGCCCAGGGTCATGCGGCCATTCTCGGTCAGGCCATCGGGCTGGGCATTGCGGCCATAGCCAAATTCGATGCGCCGAGCCTGCAGCTCCAGGGTGCCGCTGCCGGTGCCCGCACCTTGGTTGATCACGGCCGGCGGCGCACTGGTATCGCCTCCCCACACCAAGGTGCCGGTCTGGATCAACGCCACATCCGCCGCGTTGCCATAGCCATAGATCGCCGGAGTCGTCAGTAACAGTTCATCCAGCAGTGACTTACCCGAGCTGTCGAGGGTGCTCAGGGTGGCGCTGCCATAGAAGTTCAAGGATTGCCCAGCTGTCAGTGCCAGGCTTTTCAGGGCCGGTGCGCCGCGTGAGGTATCGCCGCGCAACAGGCGATCCATCACTTGCTGATTGAGGGTCAAGCCCGACGGCAACACGCCGCGCGCGGCGGCCTTAGCCAACGCCTCCGGGCTGCCGACGTTGATCCCACCCACCGCCAGCGCCAGATGACGGGTGCCGTAGCGCACACCGTCACCCAAGGCAAAGCGGTTGGTGGTGGCAAAGGCAATCGAGCCCTCGGAATACAGTGACGTTTCACCGCTGCAAGCCCCTGGATTGCACTGGCCGATCAGGATGCTGCCTGGTCCTCTATTATTGTCGCCAGCGGTTGGGGCCAGCATCTGCAAGCGCCCATTGGACACTGCCAGGACACTATGAGCGCCTGGTCGATAGATAAAACCATCATCCGAGTCATAGGCAGCCTTGCCGAGCCCCAGGGTGTTGATCGACGCACCTTGTTCGATCTCAATGGCGCCCGAGGACGTACCCGTCATCAAGAACACTTCCGGCGCCGCCAAGCTCGCACCTTGACGCACAACCACCGAGTTCGCGCTGGATCCTGTGTCGAACCCGACAAAATTACCACCCTGGCCGTACATCACCGTCGTCAAGCCGCCCACCACCAAACGGGCGGCCCCCAAGGCATTCAAATCGCTGGCGCGTACCGCCACTGTCGACGGCGTGGTACTGGCTTGGGCAGTGTCAGAAATCACCTCGATAGCGTCGCCCTGCACCGTTACAGTGGCACCGAATCCACCCTCCGCGGGTTTAAAACGCCCCTCGCCATCAAAGGTGAACCCCACGTCTTTTTGACCGGCGATCAGTTGCAACTTCAGGGTTTTGGCGTCGGCTTCAAGGGCCGCACGCGGGACGCCCAGGCGCGCAGCGTCAGCGCGCACGAAGTCTGCGTAACGGGTTTCGTTGTACTGGGAATACCGGCGCAATACCGCCGCCGGCGTGACGATCACCTGGCTCGACAGGCTGTCGCGAATGCCGGTGTGGGCAATCGACAGGAAGCCCTCGGTTGACCAGGAACCGTTATTCATGGCCGAAGCGTTCGGCATCGAACCTGCGGCAAACGCCGTTGCCAAGCCGTTGATCTCGACCCGAAACGCCCCCGGCAACAAGGCGTAACTAGACGGCAGCAAGGTGTAGGTCCCCGCCGGCAAGCCTGGAACCCCGGCACCGATACTGATTTGTTGCCCCACCAGCGGCTGGGTCGCACCCGGCTCGCCACCGCTGGGCGCGACTCCCGGCTGGGCGCCGGGAACAATCGCATAGATCGGGTTGGTGGCCAGCCCCGGCAAGGTAAAGCGCCCGTCCGCACCGATTTGCACCAACGGGTTGTAGCGCGCATCGGTGGAGCCGCCGCGCCCGGAGACAAACGCCGCGCCGAGCAACTCACCGCCACCGGCAAGGTCCAGCACCGCGCCCTGCTGCACATTCAGCGAGCGCCCGACCAATTGCATACCAACGGCCAGACTGCCCGTGTTATAGGTGCCGCCGACGCCCAGCAACTCCACCTGTTTGCCGTTGTACTGCCAGGTCACGCCGTCGACTGTCCCGCCATACGGCAGCACCAGGCCACCGGCGCTGACGGAGGTCAGGCTGCCAGGCAACAGGCTGATCACTTTGGTGGAACGGACGATGCCGCCATCCATGCCCAGGGTCAGCACGCCCATGGGCGCCCGTAACACGCCGCCTTGTTCGATGGTCGAGGCACTCAGCAGTAAGCTGCCAAACACTGAATAAGGTTGCGCCGGGGCCTCACTGCCGACCCGGCCGATGCGCAAGGTGCGTGTCGGGTCAAAGTCGCTGTTAGGCCCCGTGTAGCCGGCCGTGACCTCGGCAACGGCCCCCGTAGCCGGGTAAATCTGCGCCGCCGTCAGGCTCAAGTCGGCCTGGGTGGTCAAGGCGGTTTTAGTATTGTTCGCGCTGCGGGCCAGAAAGCGCATATCCCCCAGGCTGACCAACTGGGCCTGATCGAAGGCGCGTCGGTCAATGCCGTTGGCCAACGCCTTGGAGCGCTCGGCATGGGCACCGAAGTTGAGGCTATCACGCACATCCAGCACGTTTGCCGCTTCAACCCTCAAGAGCCCGGCTGTACCCTGCGTGGAAACGCCACCCTGGACCGTCGGACGAACGGCGCCGTCGCTGCCCTGGCTGTTGTTGCCAACCCCGGCCAGGCGTACATAAGGCGCCGCCAGGAGCACCTGGGACTGTCGGGGCGCGCCATCCGTCAACGCCATGGCCCCGGAATACAGGCTCAGGCTCTGCCCCAGACGCAGGGACACGTCACCGTCGAAGCTGATCAGACCATTGCTCAACAGCGACAGGTTATCGAAGCCGCCGGCGTCGACCTGGCTGACCGTAAGCCGGCCATGACCGTAGACCAGGCTGCCCGCGGCCGATTCGGGGGTGCTGCCGGCGGGCAACGGCACGCCCGGATCGGCGGCACTGACAATCAATTCACGGACTTGCCGCACGCGAGCCGCGGCCGATTCGGCGTACAGCGGCGTTTCCAACGCCAGGCTCAGGGAACCACCCGCCGCACCGGCACCACCGCTGCCGGCCTTGAGCGTACCGTCGAGGTACACGCCGGTGTTGGATGCCAGGGAGATGTTGCCGCCACGGCTGGCGATCACGCTCGGGCCGGCACCGTCCAGGTCCAGCACCGCCTGGCTGCCGGAAGCGTCAAGGCGCGCGCCTTCGCGCACCACCACAAACAAGTTGGCGGCGGAGGCGATCCCGGTGGCCGGGTCGATCACCCCGCCAATCACGATAGTGCCGCCCTGGCCGACCGTACCGTAGCGCCGGCCGAGACTGTCCACGGCGGTGAACGCCCGCCCGGCCACGTCCAGTACTGCGTGTTCACCGATCCAGATCGAACGGCCATGGCCCTGGTTTTCAACGCCATCGGCCACGTTGGGTTGCACGCTGACAGCGCCCAGCGTGATGCTGCCACCCCAGGCATTCAGGCTGCCATCCACGGTCAACTGGCCAATGCTGCGTAGACTGATCGCTTGACCCGGATCAACCTCAATCCGCGCGCCCTGGCCGATGCGCAGTTGCGCCGACGCCATCTGCGCCGCTGTCGACAACAACGTACCGGCTTGCAAGCTCACACTCGCGCCTTTGCGGGGGGTCAACAGGCCCTTGGTGGGGTTTTCCTGATACTGCGGCGGAGTCCAGATCTCCAGCGCAGTGCGTGGCGCTGCACCGCTCGCCACGCTTTGTGCGTTGTCATTGAGGCGGTACACCGGGGTTGTCACGGCAAGCTGGGTGCCATCGGCGACCACCAGACCTTCATTGCCCGTGATGTCATAGGCGCCAAAGCCCTTATTGAAGAACCCACTGCCGAGCTGCAACGTCCCGGTACCTGGGGCAACCGCCGAATCGCTGATCAGCACCTGGCCGGCCTGCACACTCAGGCGCCCGCCGCCATTGACCCCGTACCCGAGCAACTCACCGTCGAGGGCCAGGCTGCCTCGGCTGTCGCCACTATTGGCGTTGGCCGCGAGCGTCAGGTCACCACCCTTGCCGCCAGTGAGCTGGCCCTTGGCATCCAGGGCTGCGCCGGATGACACGTCGACCTGGCTACCTGCCGTCAGGGTCATATCACCGCTACTGCGCAACGCCACGCTGCCGCCGTTGAGATAGGGCAAACGGCTGCCATCGCCGGTGCCCAGCCGCTGATTGCTCCACAAGCCGCTGGCATCCAGGGACACGCCGTTGTTCACCGTCAGGCTGCCACGCCCGCCGAGGGTCACATCGACTTTGCCGGCGGGGGTGATCTGCGTTTGTACGTTACCCAACTGCAGGCTGCCGGAATGCGCGGTCAGGTTGGCATTGACCTCGATTTTCGGAGCAAACAGGGTGATGTCGCCGGCTGCGGCCACCTCCAGCGCACTGTTGACCAGAATCGAACCGGTGCTGGCGATTTTGATCGCGCCCAGCTCCGTCGCGTTCAAGGCATCGGTGTCCAGATAGAGCGTGGACACCCGATCAGCCGGCAGTGCGGTGGTCAAGTCCAGACCTGCGGCGATAGCCGCCGCCCGCTGCCCGAGCACGACGTTTTTCACGGTGCCGGCATCCGCCCCCAGGGCGTACTGCAACGTGGCGCTGTCCTTGACGTAATACGGCACGTAACTACCGACCACGAATTGGGCACCGCGGGCCACGGCTTTTTGCGATTGCAAATAACCGTCCAGGCCTTTTTGCGCGGCCTGGGTCTGGCGTTCGCCCTGATAGGTGTCACCCACAACCTGGCCCTCCAGAACCGCACTGGCGGTACTGACGACCAAGCGTCCGGCATCGCGCCCCACGGTGTAGGCACCTTCTGAACGCTCACGCGGGGCGATCAAAGGGTTGTAGTAATACTCGGTCACGCCCCAGCGCTGGCTGTGGTCCTCATAGCCTTTGTAAATCCCGCTGTAGAGCAAGTCCCCCGGCGCGGTGGACAGTTCATACAAACGCCCGTCCGGCCCTTTGAGCCAGGTTTGCTGGACCTTGCCCGCCTGCACATCGAGGGTGCCGCCGGACAGGTTGATCTGCGAACCCTGTTGGGTCACCACGTCCTTACCGCTGAAGGTCACCGTACCGCCCTGGGCCATCCACTCGCCAATGCCGTGGTTACGGGTGCCCAAATAACCGCCCACTTCCAGCAGGCCACCCGCGGTGTACCAGCGGTCGGTGGCATAGCCATTGGTGCCAGCCGCGACAAAAATCAAGTCGCGGACATCCACCCACACATCGTTGTTATTCAGGGACTTGTCGTCGCGATTGACCGCCGCATCGCGCTGCTCGTTGCCTTGGATATTGACCTTGACGCTATTGGACGCCATCGACACCTTGACCCCGGTGGCGCCGGACACGTCGATCACCGCGCCGTCGCGCACCAGGGTGCGCTGCGCAGCCTTGATACCGACTTGGCCGCCAGTGGCCAGGGTCACGGAACCGCTGCGAAAATCCACCGTGCCGTCGCTGGTGATTTCCACCAGGGACTGGTCACGGCGGTAGGTATCGGCCGGCACAATGTTGCCGTTCTGATCGAGCGACGGCGTCATCAGCCCGGCGCGCTGGCTGTCGAGGGCGCTGCTGCTGTCGAGCAAAATCGCGCTGAGGCTGCCCTCGCCCAGGGTCACGCTAGCGTTGTTGCCCGTGCCCTTTACATGCAGGGTACCCCGGGCTTCCACCGACGAACTGGTGAGTAACACACCGTTTTGCAACACCTGCTGGCCAGCCAGGGTGATGTCACCGGTAGAGGCCTGAATCAGCCCGCTGTTGCTGACCTTGCCGCTGCCGGTGACGCTGACTTCATTGCCCCGCGTGGTGGACGCAACATTGCCATCGGTGCTGTAGCCCTTCTTGATCACAAAGCTGTCGCCCGCCGCCAGGGTGGTCTGGCCTCGCGCGGTGGAAATGGTCCCGGCGTTCTCCACCTCTTTGCCGAGCAACAGCACATAACCGCCGCCCGCAGTGGAGGTGGCGGGCACCTGGGTCTGGATCTGCGCACCACGCTCGACCGTCACCTTGCCGGCGGCCTGGGTGAAACCGGGCGCGCTGTTGCTTGAACTGTACAGCCCCTTGGCGGTGAATTGCTCATCGCTGAAGCCCGTGGCGGCAGCCACCAGGTTGCGCACGTTGACCTGGCTGCTGCCGCTGAACACGACGCCGTTGCTGTTGAGGATCAGCACCGTGCCGTCAGCCTTGAGAGCCCCTTGGATCTGGCTCGGCGCCGTGCTGTTGTTGACCTTGTTGAGCGCGGCCCAATCGCTGTTCTGTTGGAACTGCACGGTGGTGTTGCGACCGATGTTGAAGGTGTCCCAATTGAGGATCGCCTTATCGGCCGTTTGCTTGATCGAGACCAGCGTCTTGCCGTTGGCATCGGTTTGCACCGGCCCCTCGGCGTTGACAAACAGCGGCTTGCCATCCGCGCCGATCACCACATTCAAGCCGTTGCCGCCCAGACCGTTATGGATCGTCTCCGGCCCCGCGCTGGCGTTATTGCGGGCAGCGGCCTGCGCCGCCTGTTGCGCGGCAATTGCGGCGACGCTGGTGTTGAGGGTCTGAAAGGAGCGTTGCAACTGCTGACCAAGCACCTGTTGCTGGGCCAACGGCGGCGGCGTTCCCGGTGACGTCGCGCCAGGGCGTGCGCCGCCATCGGCCTGCGTCACGCCCTTGGCGGCAAACCAACCCGAACTGAACGCCTGGGGCTGCGCCGCGTGGGCACCGCCGGTAAATACCAGCAGTGCGATCACATGGGCCAGGGGTTTAAGGCGCAACACCGGTTGACCGGCAGTGGCAGGCACGTTGGCAGCGCGGTTGGCAGGCAGCTTCAGACGGGAACGCATCACTTACAGGTCCTTTTGACGGGGCAGGCGAACGACGGGCGCGCGAACACTGCGCGGGCACGTGTTGTGGTTATTGCTTAAGGCGGTTGCCGAGGGGTGCGACCGAACTGATGTCACACAATGTTCATACAACGCGGTTCAACTGGCGGGTCGCGATGCACAACGACAAAACCGGCAATGACGCGAAGTCATTGCCGGTTGTGGGGCCAACCCTGTCGAGACGGGGTGTTACAGCGGACGACCGATACCGTTGCAGGTGTTGGTGTCGCCGATGCGCAGCGAGCTGGTGGTGGCAACGAAGTTGTCGTAGACCGCTTTCTGCCAGGTAGTGGACAACGGAATGAACGAGTGGCTGCTGATAGCCGCGTTGTTCACGCCGGTGTAGTGACGTTTCAGGAAAGTCTGGATGCGGGTGTTGTCAGCGGTGTCTTTGTAGCACTGGCTGAAGACCAGGTTGGTGTAGCCGACGATGGGGTAGCCCGCAGTCGGGTTGGCAAACGTAGGGACCCAGTTCAACGGGTCGGTGGCGGCGGCGGAACCGACGGTCGGTGGCGCAATAGTATCGAGAGAAGCTTGAACGTTCACTTCAGTCGGCAGGAAGCCATTGACCGAGGCAACGGCGGCGGCGCTGTTGAACGCTGCGTAGTCAGGGCTGACGTAACCGATGGCACCGTTGTTATTGGTGATCGCGGTGGCGACACCTTGGCTGCCGGTTACAGCGAGGTAGCTTGAACCGACCGGAGCGCTGGTGGCGGGGTCAAAGCCGATGGCGGTGACGAAGCTGTTGCTGACATTCGGTACCGACGCGGGTTTTACCGCTTTGAGGTGGTTGGTAAAAATCTCGGTGGTCCCGCTGGTTTCCTGACGGTAGACCACTTTGATCTGCAGGTCTGGGCCGGCAGCCCCGTTGAATTGCACGTTTTTCCAGTTAGTGATCTTGCCGGCGAAGATATCAGCCAACTGAGCACTGGTGAGCTGCAGCGAGGTTTTACCGTCGATGTGGTAAGGCACGGTCACCGAAGTGGCTTCAGCCGGGACTTGAACCAGCGGGCCATAGGCGGCGCGGCCTTTAACGGTATCAGCGTTGTAAGCAGCCAGTTCCGCGGCGCTCACCACCGAATCGCTACCGGCATAGTCAACGGTGATACCCGAGGCCAATTTCAGCTTGGTCGAATCGTTACCGAAGAACGCCTTCTTGCCGTCGCCGCTGCCTACACCGATGTAGGGGCTAAAACCTGGAATGCTGGCAGAGAGGATGCCGGTAGCCGTCGTCGATGTGGCAGTGCTGCCGTAGAGTTTTTCCGGCAAGGTGGCCCCGCCACCGACCACTGCGGCCATGGATTGGGCCGAAGCCAGTGCTGCAACTGCCAAAGAGGCCGCGATCATAGTGCGCTTAAACATGAAGAATCTCCTTTCGTCGTGTTTGTACGTTTGAGGTAGATGGCTCTTGCATGACGCCATGGCTTCGGTCCCAAGCCGTGTTCCGGGGGTGGCTGGGGGTGAGGCCATGGCTAGAGAATTTCGCAGCTTCCGATGACAGCTAAGGGAAAAAACCTCGGGAGGAAGCGCTTGATTTTTAAAAAGATTCTCGGGTGTTTTGGTCATGGTTTTGAGCGGTTTGGAGGCAGGTGACAGCGCGGTTTCAGTGGGGGTTTCGTCAAGGCGGCGTAGGCTGCGGCGAGGGGTTTGGCTGTGACGAAACGATGAACCCGAGGTTGCGGGCTGGCGGTATCGGCCCACCCCAAAATCAACTGAACAGGTAGGGTCCAATGTGGGAGGGGGCTTGCCCCCGATGAGGGAGTGTCAGCCAAAGATGCATAGATTGACCCATCGCAATCGGGGGCAAGCCCCCTCCCACATTCAGGTCACCAGTTGGTTGATCTCGATGATTGGCAACAGCACCGCCATCACGATCACCAGCACCACCGCGCCCATCACCACGATCATCAATGGCTCGAGCAACGCGGTCACGCCCATGGCACGGCGTTCGATGTCCCGCGACAGGGTCTGCGCCGCGCGTTCGAGCATGGGCGGCAGTGAGCCGGTTTTTTCACCGCTGGCGATCAGGTGGATCAGCACCGGTGGGAACACCTTCTCCACCGCCAGCGCCGGAGCGAGGTTGACGCCCTCGCGCACTTTGGCGGTGGCGTCGTTGACGCACTGGCTCAGGCGCTCGTTGGACAGGGTCTGGCGCGCGGCTTCGAGGGCGCGCAACAGCGGCACGCCAGCACCGCCGAGGATCGCCAGGGTCGAGGCAAATCGGGCGGTGTTCAGGCCCAGCACAAAGCGCCCGATCAGCGGCAGGCGCAGCACGCGGCTGTGCCAGTTCAAGCGCGCCACCGGGTCGCGCAGGTACAAGCGCCAGCCCCAGAAGCTGCCGACGATCCCGGCAAAACACAGCCAACCCCAGGCGCGGATAAAGTCGCTGGCGTTGAGCATCGCCAGGGTCAGCCCCGGCAGGTCCTGGCGCGCCTGGGAGAACGCGCTGACCACCTGGGGCACCACGTAGCTGAGCAGGAAAATCACAATGCCGATGGACACCAGCCCCACCACGCCGGGGTAGATGAATGCGGTGAGGATCTTGCCGCGCAGGTTGTTGCGCTCCTCGATGTAGTCGGCCAGGCGCTCCATCACCTGGGCCAGGTCGCCGGACTCCTCCCCCGCCGCGATCAGCGCACGGTAGATCGACGGAAAGTCCCGTGGCCGTGCCGCCAGGGCATCGGCCAGGCGCATGCCGCCGCGCACATCGGCGCGCACAGCGGCCAGGGTCTGGGCGATGTGTTTTTTCTCGGCCTGTTCCACCGTCGCGCTCAGCGCCGCTTCCAACGGCAGGCTGGCGCCGAGCAGGCTCGCCAGTTGCCGCGTGGCCCAGGCCAGGTCGTTGTCCGACAGCTTGGCGCTGAACAGGCTGCTGCCGCCCGCGGCCTGTTGATTGCCTTCGACCTGCACCAGAAGCGCGGTCAGGCCACGGCTGCGCAACGCGGCAAACGCCGCGCTCTGGCTGTCCGCCTCCAGGTGCCCGGCCTCGACCTTGCCGCTGGCGTCGGCGGCTTCATAGCGATAGCGATTCATCAGGCGTCCCGTGTTACGCGCAGGATTTCTTCGGCCGCGGTGGTGCCGCTGCGCACCCAGCGCTCGCCGTCTTCACGCATGCTGAACATGCCGGCGCGGCGTGCCGCCAGACGCAGCTCCTGCTCGCCAGCGCCCTGGTGGATCAGGCTGCGCACCTCGTCGTCGACGCAGAACAATTCATGGATACCGGTACGCCCGCTGTAGCCGATCTGGTTGCACTGCGCGCAGCCCACCGGGCGCCAGGTGCCCGGCACGGCCGGGTCTGCCTGCTTGCAGTGCGGGCACAGGCGCCGCACCAGGCGCTGGGCCAACACGCCCAACAGTGAAGACGCCAGCAGGAACGGTTCGACGCCCATATCGATCAGGCGGTTGACCGCCGACACCGCATCGTTAGTGTGCAGGGTGGCGAGCACCAGGTGGCCGGTGAGCGAGGCTTGCACGGCGATCTGGGCGGTCTCCAGGTCGCGGATTTCGCCGATCATGATGATGTCCGGGTCCTGGCGCAGGATCGCACGCAAGGCCAGGCCGAAGGTCATGTCGATCTTGGCGTTGACCTGGATCTGGCTGATGCCCGGCAAGTCGTACTCCACCGGGTCTTCGACAGTGAGGATATTGCTGGTGCTCGCATCCAGCCGCGCCAGCGCGGCATAGAGGCTGGTGGTCTTGCCGCTGCCGGTGGGCCCGGTGACCAACACGATGCCGTGGGGCTGGCGGATCAGCGTGTCGAGGCGCGCCAGCAGTTGCGGCTCCATGCCCAGGGTCTCCAGTTGCAGGCGCCCGGCCTGCTTGTCCAGCAAGCGCATCACTACGCGCTCGCCATGCCCGGTGGGCACTGTCGACACGCGGATATCAATCGGCCGCCCGGCCACGCGCAGGGCGATGCGGCCGTCCTGGGGCAGGCGTTTTTCGGCGATGTCGAGCTGGGCCATGATCTTGATCCGCGACACCAGCGCGCCATGCAGCGCCTTGCGCGGCGAGACCACGTCGCGCAGGGTGCCGTCGACGCGGTAGCGCACCACGGAGTGGGTTTCGTAGGGTTCGATATGGATATCACTGGCCTCATCGCGGGCGGCCTGGGTCAGCAAGGCGTTGATCATGCGGATCACCGGCGCGCCGTCCTGGGTGTCGAGCAGGTCGGTGATCTCGGGCATGTCCTGCATCAGGCGGTCGAGGTCGACTTCGTTTTCGGCGGCACCGACCACCGCAGCGGCGCTGCCGGTGTCGGCATAGGCGCTGGCGAGCAGGCCGTCGAGTTCGTCGTCGCGCACCTGTTCAAGGCGGCTCTGGCCGAACTGACGTTGCACTTCGCTGATCGACCAGCCGGGGGTGGACGGGCAGACCGTCAGCAGCAGGCCGGCCTCGCCGGGACGCAGGAGGATGCGTTGGGATTTGGCCCAGGCGTAGGGCAGCAGGCTCATGGGGTTGACCCTTTTGGATTGAGTACATATCCGTTGCTGCGGTAACGGCGGCTTATGGTTCCGCCCTCACGGCGGGCCGCCGCGCACTGTAAATGTGGGAGGGGGCTTGCCCCCGATAGCGGTGTGTCAGTCAATTCATCTGTAACTGAACCACCGCTATCGGGGGCAAGCCCCCTCCCACATTTTGAAGCGGTGAGTGCCCAGGAATTCTCAGTCAAATCCGACTGCACCCGTCTGGGCACTGCATTGATTGCAGCGGAGTTGTGGCACAAATCCAGGCCATGAAAAAACACCGCCCCCCCGCGTAAACACGATGCGAAGCGAGCCGCTTTTGATCTTAAACCACGCAAGCCTGCGTTCGGGCACACCGAGCCCAAGCGAGGTGCCGAGTGGTGGGGCAAGGGCCCTTTGGTTACTTTGGGGTTTTTCCAAAGTGACCCGCCGTGAGGGCGGAACCATAAGCCGCCGTTAGCGAAGCCCCGGATATGCACTCGCTCAACATCAATCACGAGCCGGCACCGCCCTGATCACCGCCCTCGGCCCAGCCCCCGGAATCGCCTTCTCCACCGACGGCAACTGCGGTGCCTGCACATCCGGCATTGCCCAACTGCGCTCCGGCTGCAAGCCTCCCTGGGCGCGGCGCATGAACTCATAGCGGTTCAACGTGATACTGCGCCCCGCGCCACTGTCGCGAATGATGTAAGGGCGCAAAAACACCATCAGGTTGGTCTTGTTCACACTGCGCTTTTCATTGCGAAACAGCGCGCCCAACCCCGGAATATCCGACAGCCACGGCACCGCGTCATTGCTCTGGCTGTAGCCGTCCTGCAACAACCCGCCGAGCACCATGATCTGCCCGTCGTCCAACAGGATGCTGGTATCGATCGCCCGCTTGTTGGTCACCGTGCCCGCGTCCACCGACGCCCGCGCGTCCACGCTGCTGACTTCCTGGTAGATATCCAGCTTCACCGTGCCGCCTTCGGAAATCTGCGGGCGCACGTTGAGCTTGAGCCCCACTTCTTCGCGCTGCACGGTCTGGAACGGGTTGTTGCTGGTGCCGCCGCCGCCCGTCACATAGCTGCCGGTGACGAACGGAATGGTCTGCCCGACAAAAATGCTCGCGGCTTCGTTGTCCAGGGTCAACAGGTTCGGTGTCGACAGCACGTTGGTGCCGCCCTTGCTCTTCAAGGCGCGGGCCAGCACTTTAAGGTCGAGCACCTTGCCGATCCCGGGGATGTCGACGCTGCCATCGACCAGGCCGATATTCAGGCCCTTGGGCAGCACATCGATGCTGGTCTTGCTGGTCGACGTGCCATTCACCCCGCTGCCCCCCAGGTTCACCCCGCCAAAACCGCCCTTGCCGCCGAGGTTGCCGGCCTGCCACTGCACGCCGAACTCGCTGGCGTCGTCTTCGTTGACTTCGACGATCAGGCTTTCGATCACCACCTGGGCGCGGCGCTGGTCAAGCATGTCGATCACTTCGCGCAGGTTGCGGTACAGCGGGTCCGGCGCGGAGATCAGCAAGGTGTTGGTGGTGGCGTCGGCCTGGATCGTCACGCCGCCGGCGCTGAACGCGGTGTTCTGATCGCTGGGGCTGCTGCCGGTCGCCGGTTTGTCCTGGCCATACCCGGCCTGCACGCCGCTGCCGGTGGGCGTGCCGCTGCTGTTCTGCGCGGTGCTGTTGCCCTGGGTGCTCTGGGCATTGCCGCCCATGGCACTGAGCTTGCCCCGCGCCTCGTCGCTGACGCCGGACTCGCTCTCGCCGGTGAGCAAGCCGCGCAGCGACTGCGCCAGCTTGCCGGCCTGGGCGTTGCGCAGGTAGACCACGTGCATGTTGCTCGGGTTGCTCTGGGCATTGTCGAGTTTGTAGATCAGGTTGCGCGCCAGCTCGGTGCGCTCGGGGCTGCCGGAACGGATGATGATCGAGTTGGAGCGCGGGTCACCGATCACGTTGATCTTCTGGGTCTGGTCGGCGCCCTGGGTTTCCAGGAGTTCGCTGACCATGGCGGCGATGTCCACGGCGATGCCGTTCTGCACCATCACCACGTCGGTGTCGATGGCGCTGGGGGTGTCGATGCCGTCGATGATCTGCGCCACTCGCGCAAGGTTTTCCGCGTAATCGGTGATGACGATGCTGTTGTTGCCCGGGTAGGCGTTGATCGGGTTGTTCGGCGACACGATCGGGCGCAGCACCGGGATCAGGTTCACCGCGTTTTCATATTGCAGGCGAAAGGTGCGGGTCTGCATGCCGCTGCTGCCGGCGCTGTAGATCGGCCCGCCGAGCAACTTCGCATCGGCCTCCGGCACCACCTGGGCCACGCCGCCGACGTCGACCACGCTGAAGCCCTGCATGCGCAGCGCAGCCAGCAGCATGTCGTAGGCTTGATGCGCCGGCACCTGGCCTTCGCTGACCAGGGTCAGGCTGCCTTTGACTCGAGGGTCGACCAGAAACTGCTGGCCGGTGGCACGGGACAGCGCGCGCACCACCGCCTGGATATCGGCATCGACAAAATTCAACTGCACCGGCTGATCGCCCAGTGGGTTGCGCGTCTTGACCGCAGCCGGCGCGTGGCCACGGGCGCTGTTGGTCAGCGGGTGCTGGACGCGGGGCTTGGGCGCCGGCTCGCGCTGGCGCTCCAGCACGCTCTCGCTGCTGCGCCGGGTGTCGGCCAGGGGCTGGCCGAGTTCGCTGTCCACCTGCAACGGCTTGGTCGGCGACGGGGTGTTGCTGCACGCGCTCAAGGCCAGTAACAGCAGCGGCGCGATCTTGCGAAAAGGCGCAGGGTTGGGGACTGACCACTTCATGAAGCTTCCTTAGCGCCAAGCGCCTGATCCATGCGAACGGTCCCGGACACAGTGCCGGCCGAGTTGTCGATAGCGTCCGCGCTACGCCGCAAGCGCGCCTCGGACACCTCCAGGGAAAACGAACGGGGATTGCCCAGTAACCAGTCCATCACCGCATCGGCCGGCGCGTTGTCGAAGCTCAGGCGCCAGGCGCCGGCATCCAGCGCCTGCAACTGGTAGCGACCTTGCAGGCCGGCGCTGTCCAGGGCCTGTTGCAGCGTGGCGGCATCGGCGGGCCGCGGCGCCGCGACGCCCTGCAACAGCGCGTGCAAGGTGGCGGCCTGGGTGCGCAACTTGGGGGTTTCGGCCTGCCAATACGCGATCGTCTTCAAGGGCGGCTGAATCAGCACCAGCCAGGTCAACAGACCTGCCAGCACCAGGCCGGCGCCGCTGAGCATGCGTTGTTCGCGCAGGGCCAGGCCGCTCCAGAACGCCTGGGCCTGGCTGCGTAGACGGCGCCACTTATTCATCGACGGCTCCCGGTTTTTCGGCGGTTTCCACCGGACCCAACGTCCAGCCATGCTCATCGCGGGTCGCGCTAAACCCGGCCTGGGCCAGCGCCGCTTGCCCATCGCCCGGCGCCGTCGGGCTACGGCTGTCGGCCAGCAAGCCCACGTGCAAGCGGCCCTGTTCGAAGCTCAGGTTGTCGACGTTGCCGACCATGAACGGCAGGCTGCTGCCGGCTACTTGCAGCAGGCTGCCAAAGCGCTGGGCGGGGTCGGCGGCGGCGCCGGTTTGGCGGGCGGCCAACTGTTGGCGGGCCTGCTGCAAGGGGTTGAGGATCACCGGTAATTCGGGGAAGGCCTGGCGCACCTGCTGACTCAGCAGCGCCTTGAGCTGCTGGCCTTCGCCCGCCTGGCGCGCGGCGTACAGGTTCAGGCCCAGGGTCCAGACGGCAGTGGCCAGGGCGACAGCGGCCAACGCCCTGCCCCAGCCACCGCTCGCCGGTGGGTTGAGGCGGCCGTGCAAGCCCCAGCCAGGCACGGCGCCACTCCAGCGTTGCGCCTCCGGCGCCAGCGGCACCTCCAGCCCTTGATCCAACACCTGTTGCCCGAGCGGATGCACCGCCGTTTGGTGCAGGCTATGGCGTGTCAGCAAATAACCGTCGTGCATGGCCGCGGTGCCGAGCGGCAAGGCATACGGCGCCGGGTACAGGCCGCGCAACCTGAACTGGCCCTGCACCAACACCTGGCCCAGGCGCTCCAACCCGGCCTTGGACACCCAGGCCACCTGCACGCGCCCATCGCTGTCGCGCGGGCCGTGGGCCACCTGCATCTGCTCCACCGGCCCGAGGATCAACGCCTGTGCGGCACAGGCCACGGCGGCGGCGGTTTTGGTGGCGGCCAGCGGCGGCAGCTCGAGGCTGGTCGACAGGCTGTCGGCGGGGTGCAGAAAGCACTCCACCGACGGCTTGGACCGGCCCAACTGCAACAGGCTTTCGCAACCCTCGCTCACCACGGCGCCACGCTCCAGCCAGGCAAATTGCACCTGGCTGTCGACCGTCAGTTGATCGAGTGGCGGCAAGCCGATCCGCAGGCGTTTCATGCGCCCACCCGCGACCAGATCACCTGGGGCCGGCGGTCTTCGGGGCGATGCAACAACGCGTCGATCGTTACCCGGCGCTGTTCACGGCGTACCTGGCCCTGCAGGCGAAACCACTCGCTGGTAATGCCCACCTGCACGCTGTCCACCGCCACTTGGGGCAGGTGCAGGCGGTTGACGAAATCGCCACGGTTGATAAACCAGCGCCCGCTGTCGCGCTCGGCCACCAATGCCTGGGCCTGGGCCAGGCTGAGTTCCGGCACCACCGCGCTGAGCACTTCGGCGCTGGCGGTGTTGCCGTTGACCCAGGTATTGCCGGGCAGCACGCCGACGAAGGTCTGCAGGCGTCGCAGCAGCAGCGGGTCGAGCCCTTCGATACCGCTCAGGTCATCCAGGCTGCGCAGCATCGGGTAGCGCGCCGGCAGCAGCGTCTTGTCGGTACGTTGATCATAGGAGGCGATCACTCGCCGGCTGATACGTCGGCTCACGGCCGGGTCGATGTCGATCAGGCGGCACAGGCGCTCGAAAGCTTGCAGTTGTTCGGCGTCCAGCCGCTGGCGATTGACCAGGTTGCGCAGGTTGAACTTGCCCTGCTCGTCCTCCAGGCGCCCTTCAAACGCCCCGCCCTGGGGCCGCGCCCACGGCTGATCGAGGCGCGTCAGCACGTCCTTCTGGCGCGCCTCCCACAGCAACAGGCGGCTGTGTTCCAGGCGACCTTGCAACAGCCACTGACCCTGAATGCGCAATTGCTCGGCCTCCACGCTGCGGGTGAATACGCTCTGGCGCGTGAGCATGGCGCCGGCGATCACCGCCACCACCGCCGCGATCAGCAACGCGCTGATAATCGCCATGCCGCGCTGCTTCGCCGCTGCGGGCGAATCCCGTTTCATCGCGCGCCTTACAGCTGCCAGGAGCCGATATCGGCATTCACGCCGTCGCCATCCGGTTGGCCGTCGGCGCCCAGGGAGAACACATCGACCTCGCCGTTGGCGCCTGGGTTGAGATAGTGATAAGGACGGCCCCACGGGTCATTGGGCAGACGGTCGAGGTAGGCGCGCCAGTTGCTGTTTTTCGCATCCGCCGGGCGTTCCACCAGCACTTTGAGGCCCTGGTTCATCGTCGGGTAACTGCCGTGGTCGAGGCGATAGAGTTTCAGCGCCTGCATCAACCCGCCGATGTCCTGTTTCGCCGCGGTGGCCCGCGCCTGGTCCGGACGGTCGAGTACCTTGGGCACCACCATCGCCGCCAGAATCCCGAGAATGACCACCACCACCATGATCTCGATCAGAGTGAAGCCACGCTGGCCGCGAGGGCCTGGCAGTGGGGATGTTAGGCGTGCGATATCCATCTCGACATTCCTTGGCTTGAGTGCATTTCGGGGCGCAGTGTTGCAAGAACACATGTCAGTCGTATTGAAAATCCTCGGGAGTTTCGGTCGCCAATCGGTCAACTGCCAGCGCTAGGCTGCGCACCTGTTTCCAGGCTTTGAGAACGCCATGCGCAGGCACCGCAACGAGCGAGGTTTTACCCTGATTGAAGTGCTGGTGGCGCTGGCGATCATCGCGGTGGCCATGGCCGCGGCCGTGCGCGTGGCCGGGTTGATGACCCAGAGCAACGGCCTGTTGCGCGACAAGTCGATGGCGATGCTGGCGGCGCAAAGCCGGCTGGCGGAGTTGCAGTTGGAGGGGCGGTTGAGCAGCGGTAAGAAGACCTTCGCGTGCGATCAGGGCCGCTTGAAACTGCGTTGCGAGCAGACCCTCAGCAACAGCCCCGACAGTCAGTTGGTGCAGGTCGATGTGCAGGTGCGGGACGCCAGCCGCGAGGCGCCGCCGTTGGCGCGCCTGGCGACGACCCTGGCCAGGCCGCAGGTCAAGGCCGAGTGAGGCGTGGCAATGCGGGCGCCTGCGGCAACGTGTCGAGCTGCACGCGCACCTTCTCGCCGCCGCGTTCGATCTCGACACCGTCGCCCGCGATGGCCGTCAAGCGCACGCCGGGGCTGAGGCGCTCGCCGAGCAGAAAACTGCGCGGCGGGCCATCGTTGAGGCTGAGGATCGCCACCGCACCCCGCGCTCCGGCCAAGACCCCCGAGACCTTGACCTGCAATGCCGTCGGCGCCGTGGAAAACCACTGCAACGCCGGGTTATCGCTGCGCGCCGCCAACACCTCGGCGGCCGCCGGCGGCGTGTGGGATTCGGCGGAAGTGAGCAGCAACGGCGTCCAAACCGCCACGCCGGCCAACGCGGCAACCACGGCCAGTGCCTGCACGCCGAGGGCGGGAGAAAAACGAAGGGCAAGTGCCATGGGTGGACCTCCTGTTTGTCCGTGGCATCAGCCTACAGGCCAATTCGCACGTTTTTATTTCATAACCTCGCCAGCTTTCCAGGTGCCGCCCCATGAAACAGCAAGGTTTCACCCTGATCGAACTGATGGTGGTGCTGGTGATCATCGGCATTGCCAGCGCCGCCATCAGCCTGACCATCAAGCCCGACCCGCTGCACCTGCTGCGCAAGGATGCCGAGCGTTTGAGTCAGTTGCTGCAAGTAGCCCAGGCCGAAGCCCGCGCCGATGGGCGGCCGATCACCTGGCGCGCGGACGCCAAGGGTTTCCGCTTCAACCGTCGCAGCGATGACGGCCTCGGCGTGGAGTCATTCCAGGGCGACGCCCAACTGCGCCCGCGCCTATGGGAGAGCACGCCGATGCAGGTCACGATCGAGCCCCGGCAAACCTTGGTGCTCGACGCCGAATGGATCAACCCGCCGGTGCGGGTCGAGCTGTCCGACGGGCAACACCGCCTCAGCCTGCAACGTGATGCCGCCGGTTTGATGCGCGTGGTGAGCCAGCCATGAGTGCCTCGCAGAAAGGCTTCACGCTGATTGAGGTGATGGTGGCGATCATGCTGATGGCGCTGGTCAGCCTCATCGCCTGGCGCGGCCTCGACAGCGTGACCCGTGCGGATCAGCACTTGCAGGCCAGCACGGAACAGACCGAGGCGTTGTTGCGGGCGCTGAACCAGTTGCAGCGCGATCTCAACATGCGCGCCAGCGTGGAGCTGAGCGTGCCGGCTTCTCTGCAAGCCGATAAAACCAAGCCCAGCGGGTTGGCGGCGGTGACGGTGCGCAGTTCCGACAGCAAGGGCTTTCGCCTGGACGTGATCCGCAGCGCGCCAGTCGCGGCGGATGGGCTGCAACGGGTGCGGTGGTGGCTCAAGGGCGACAGCCTGTACCGCGCAGCCGCACCGGCGCGGGATCGCTTTCCGTTGCCGGCGGCTAAGGATGGGGTGGTGGTGTTGACCGGGGTCAGTGATCTGCAGGTGCGGGTTTGGGAGGCGGACAAGGGCTGGCGGCAGTTGAGCGGGAATCGGCGGGAAGATCCGCTGGGGCTGGAGGTGAGCCTGGTGCGGCAGACGGCGCAGGGGGTGGAGCGGTATCGGCAGGTGGTGGGGCCGCTTTGGTAGGGGTGGGTGATGGGGGCATATTCGTTTTTTCGGTAATGGCGGCGGCTGAGTGCATATTCGTTTTTTTGGTAATGGCGGCTTGGGGTTTTGATGGGGGACATATCCGTTTTTTTGGTAACGGCGGCTTAGGGTTCCGCTCTTACAGCGGGTCACTTTGGAAAAGCCCCAAAGTAACCAAAGGGCTCTTGCCCCACCACTCGGCACCTCGCCTAGGCTCGGTGTGCCCGAACGCAGGCATTACTCCGCGGGCCGCCGTCACGGGCCATCCATGGCCCGGGACGGCTAAACCGGCATCCCTGCCGGTTTACCCGCTGCGTAATACCTGCGTTCGGCCAGCGTGGTTTTACGGGGCGCCTAAGATCAAGATCAAGAGCAGATCAAAAGCAGAGCAGAGCAAGGTCTATCTGATCTATGAGATCCAAATGTGGGAGGGGGCTTGCCCCCGATAGCGGTGGGTCAGTCATGCATGTAGTGACTGACATATTGCTATCGGGGGCAAGCCCCCTCCCACATTTTTGACCCGGTTCGGCTTCCAGGATCAGGTCGGCTATAAGGCCGCCTCGCTTTGGCTTTTGATCTTAGGCGAGGCACCGAGTGGTTTTACGGGGCGCCTAAGATCAAGATCAAGATCAAGAGCAGATCAAAAGCAGAGCAAGGTCTATCTGATCTATGGAGATCCAAATGTGGGAGGGGGCTTGCCCCCGATAGCGGTGGGTCAGTCATGCATGTAGTGGCTGACATATTGCTATCGGGGGCAAGCCCCCTCCCACATTTTTGACCCGGTTCGGCTTCCAGGATCAGGTCAGCTATAAGGCCGCCTCGCTTTGGCTTTTGATCTTAGGCGAGGCACCGAGTGGTTTTACGGGGCGCCTAAGATCAAGATCAAGATCAAGAGCAGATCAAAAGCAGAGCAAGGTCTATCTGATCTATGGAGATCCAAATGTGGGAGGGGGCTTGCCCCCGATAGCGGTGGGTCAGTCATGCATGTAGTGGCTGACATATTGCTATCGGGGGCAAGCCCCCTCCCACATTTTTGACCCGGTTCGGCTTCCAGGATCAGGTCGGCTATAAGGCCGCCTCGCTTTGGCTTTTGATCTTAGGCGAGGCACCAAGTGGTGGGGCAAGAGCCCTTTGGTTACTTTGGGGCTTTTTGTACGGACCGGAACCATAAGCCGCCGTAACCTAAATAACGGATATGTACTCAATCCAACCCAATCCAAAAAAAATGCCCGGTCAACCTAACTCAACAACACCACCCCCCCCGGCAATTCCGTACACTTCGCCCCATACGCATCACGAATCAACAACGCCACCCCCGCCAACTGCTGCAAACTGAACCGCGCCTGCACCCGGCGCTGGCCCAGTTGTTTGTTCAATAACACCAACATCCCCGGCCGGTAGCGATTGATCTCGTCCACCACCGTCGCCAGCGTCGCGTTGTTGAACACCAGCACCTGCTCGCGCCAAGCCACCACCGCCTGGGCGTCCACCGTCTCCACCGCGCCGATCCCGGCGGCGCCATAGGTGAGTTGCCGGCCACTCTCCATGTGTACAGTGCGTCCGGCGACATCCACCGACAGCCACCCTTCGATACAGGTGACGCACACGTTGCGATCGGTATGCCGCACATTGAACCGCGCCTGCGCCGCACTGACCCAGCCGGCGCCGGCCTGGACCTTGAGCGGCTGGGCCACATGGGCGAGCACTTCGACTTCGCCTTCGAGCAATTCGATCCCCTGCCCCACCCGGCTGATGCGCGTCTGGGTATTGAGTTCCAGGCTCACGCCGTCGCTCAACAGTACCTGGCGCTGCTCGCCGACCGCAGTGCGATAGTCCGCGGTCAAGCCGGCCAGCCCACCCGAGGCGCCGACGCCCACCATCACCAACGCCGCCGACGCCGCTATTGCGCCGCCGAGGAAGGCTCGCCGGCCAAAATGGCGCGGGGGCTGCGCCTGTTCAGCCGCTGTGCCCACTTGCCGCCATAACGTCTTGGCCTGCTCGAACGCCTGGGCATGCTCCGGGCTCTGGGCGCACCACGCTTTCAGGGCCTTGGCATCGGCTACGGTGGCCCGACCCGAGGTCAGCAGAAGCAGCCAGTCGCGGGCTTCATCGTGCAATGGGCTGGCGGGGGTTGCCCGGGCGGTGGAGAGGCTAAAAATGTTCAAGCGCGCAAATACTCACGGATTTATCAGGGACTCAACACTAAGACGGTTTTCCGGCCCCGGGACCGAACCGCTGGATCACTTTTCTTTCCAGGCGCTTGGCACAGTGGCCCAGGGCGGCCTTGATTTCCTTTTCGACCATGCGCGTGGAAATGCCGAAACGTTGGGAGATTTCCAGGTGCGGCGCTTCTTCCAGGCGCGCGGCGATGAGGATCTTGCGACGGCGCGCCGGCAGTTCGTAGAGCGCCTTGACCAGGGACTGGATTTCTTTCTGCCCGCCCACTACCCGCGAGGGGTCCTGGGCTTCATCGGCGCTTTGCAGCAGCTCTTCGACTTCGCTGCCGGTCAACAGCCGGGCGTCGGCTTCGCGGCGATCGGCGGCGATGTTCAAGGCCATGCGGTACAGGTAGGCATTGGGCTGCGCCAGGTTCGGCGGCATGTCCATGCGATCGACGCGCAGGTAGGTTTCGTGCAGCACATCGTTGGCCAGGTCCTCCGAGCCCAGGCGCTTGCGCAGACGCACCTTGAACTCCTCGTAGGACGCCAGGAACAGGCTGACCATCGTGCTGTGCCCGGAATCTTTCATCCGCCCCAGGCTCCTTTCCCTGCTGTGCATTCCATGCGCGTTCCTGTTGTGTCGGGCATCAAAAGTAAAGTCACCGGCTGGCGCAGCGAGCTCGGCGCCGGGCGTTCGACCCGGGCAGCGCCCAGGCTGCGCACCAGGGCTTCATCGCGTTGTTCATCGCCGGTGGAACTGACCAACCGGCTGTATTCGATCAACCCCTGAGGGCTGACCCAGACCTGCACCAGCGCTCTGAAGCTGCCGGGGTGGGTCAACGGCGAACGGCACAGGCTGGTTTCGATCGCCTGTTGCAACGCCGCGGCATAGCTGTTGTTGATCCGTGCTGCGTTGCGTGCCGATGCACCACGGGCGGCAGGGGGTTGGCTGACCTCGGGCAGTTGCAAGGTGAACGCGTCACTGCGTGCATAGCGCGCCATCAGGCCACTCCCCGTCAGCAACATCGCCAAAGCCTCCTGCGCCGTGAAGCGCCCGCGCACGCTGATGGAGCGCCGGCCCCGCGTCAGTTCACGGTCGACCAGCACCGCCATGCCGGTGGCGCGGCTGTACGCTTGCAGTGCGTGTTCCAGATCTTGTGCCGGCAGGTCCAGTATCAACAGCGGCGGCTCTGCCCTCGCCGGGGTACCCAGCGCCAGCAGCAACAGCAAGGCCAGGGCACCGATGGCGCGCCGCAAGCCCCACTGTTCCCCCCCCGCTCTGCATCGCTGCACGGCCGACGTGTCCTTGAAAACCGTCATCCTGAGGCCAGTTTATGAACCTGATGTTACGGTGATAGCAAAAAAAACATCACGGTGATGGGAAACCCGCTGCACTACACTTTCAAGCCTTATCGGCCCAATTCCCCGGGCCCGCCAGGAGGCCCCATGAAGCGACTCCCCACCCTCGCCAGCCTGTTGCTGTGTACCGCGCTGCCCCTGCTCGCCCACGCCGAAACCGCCGCCAAAGGCTGCACCGAGGTGACGGTGGATGGCTATAAGGCTCCTGACTATGGCTGCCTGGGCCAGCAGATGGGCAACAACGCGGACGCGGCCAAGGCGGCGCAGAAAAACCGCGAGGCGCAGAACGTACCGGTGCAGAAGCGGCCGCCGAATCAGGTGGGACTGTCCACCCCGGCGGCGACCAGCATTCGCATGGGCAATACGTTCGGGACGTCGGTCAAACCGCAGCGGCCTTGAACCTCTGACAAGCCATCAAGGCTGAACCGCTCAACCGAGCACGCCCATACAATTCGCTTGGCTGCCCTACCCCCTAATCTCCTGACTTTCCAAAAAGGCGGGAGAGTAGGCATGTACAAAAAAGTGAGAACGGTATCGCTGGCATTGACGCTGTTGACCGGCGCCATGATGAACTGCGCCTTTGCGGCGACGCCAGCGGTCGCCGTGGCACCGCAATATGACACTAGCCATGTGTACGTCGCCCCGGCCGATGTGGACCGTTTCACCCAGAGCTTCCTCGCCACTTTCGGCGGCAGGAGCACGCCCCAGGTGGTGGTGAATGTGCTGCCGGTGCCCAGCAGCACCACCTCGCAGTTGCTGCAGACGCCAGCAGGCACAGTGTCGCTGTTTGGCTTCACCACCCCCATCCCGCATCCGTTCGGCCAGGAGCGCAACGGCTATCTGGTCAAGGACATGGACGCAGCGCTCAAAGCCGCCCGGGACAACGGTGCGGCGGTGATCGTCAGCGATTTTCCCGACCCGATTGGCCGGGACGCGGTGATCCAATGGCCAGGTGGTGTGAACATGCAGCTCTACTGGCACACCAAGACCCCAGACTACGCGGCGTTCCAGACCCTACCGGAAAACCGCGTTTACCTCTCCGCCGATCGCGCCGACACGTTCATCCGGTCGTTCCTGGGCTTCTCCCATGGCAAGGTGCTGGCCGATGACAAGCACGCATCCGCGGTCGACGTGGGCCAGGTCAGCGGCACCTACCGGCGCGTCGAGATCGAATCGCCGTTCGGACGCATGACGGTGCTGGTCACTAACGGCCAACTGCCCTACCCGTTTGGGCATGAAACCACCGGCTACCAAGTGGCGGACCTGACCGCCACGCTCGGTAAAGCCACCGGCTCGGGTGCCAAAGTGCTGGTGCCGGCCTTCACCAGTAAAAACCGGCGCAGCGCGCTGGTTGAATTCCCGGGCGGCTATATCGCGGAAATTCACCAGCTCAATACGGTGCACTGAGCCCATGCCAATGACTCGACGCACCGGCTGGGGCCTGGCTGTGCTGTGGCCGCTGCTCGCCAGCAGTGGCCATGCAGACGAGTTGGCCACGCGACCGGCGATCAAGACCAACCGCTGGCAGGAAGACTGGTCCGTACTCAGCGATCCGGCGCTGCGCACGCAGCCACTGGACAGCTTGAAGTACCTCCCGCTGTCCAGCGCCAACCCATTCACCTACCTGTCCCTCGGCGCAACATTGCGCGAGCGCTTCGAGATGAACGATGCCAGCGGTTTTGGCGTACACAACGTGGCCCGTGATAGCTACTTGCTCCAACGCTTCCAGGTCCATGCTGACCTGCACTTGAATGAAAACTGGCGTGTGTTCACCCAACTCGAAGATGTGCGGGCCTACGACAAGACCACGATCGGCGGCGCCGATCAGAACCGCGTGGACCTACGCCTGGCCTTCGCCGAATACATCAACACCTTCGACGCCGGCACCTTCAAGAGCCGTATCGGCCGCCAGGACTTTGCCTTTGACTTGCAGCGTTTCATCTCGTCGCGGGACGGCCCGAATGTACGGCAATCCTTTGATGCGCTGTGGGCCGACTGGGAGACCCGTCAGTGGCGCTTTATCGGCATCGCCAGCCAGCCGGTGCAGTATCAGGACGGGCGGCACTTCGACGACACATCCAACAGCGATGCGCGCTTTCATATGCTGCGGGTCGAGCGACTGGTAGGCGGCAAGAATGAACTGTCAGCCTACTACGGCGTGTATGAGCGCAGCGCCGCGCACTATCTGGATGCGGACGGCGATGAAACCCGGCATTTCGTCGACGCACGCCTGGGCGGGGCGGCCCAGGGTTTCGACTGGGACATCGAAGCCATGCTGCAAAGCGGCTCGGTAGGCCACAAGGACATTCGCGCCTGGGCCGGCGGCAGCCGCACCGGATACACCTTCGATAGCCTGGCGTGGAAACCGCGCATCGGCCTGCAATTGGATATTGCCTCGGGCGACCGTAAAGCCGGCGACGGCACCCTCGGCACTTTCAACCCGCTGTTTCCCAACGGCTACTATTTTTCCCTGGCGGGCTATACGGGCTACAGCAACCTGATTCACGTCAAGCCCTCGATCACCGTTCAGCCTGTCGACAAGCTGAGCGTGCAGACCGCCGTCGGCCTGCTCTGGCGGCAGACCACCAGCGACGCGGTCTACACCCAGCCGAACTTGCCGGTCGCCGGCACCGCAGGCCAGGGTGATCGCTGGACCGGCGCTTACGCTCAACTGCGTACCGACTATGTATTTACGCCAAACCTCAGCGGCGCGGTTGAAGCGGTGCATTACGCAGTCGGCCGGACCTTGCGCGATGCCGGAGGCGACGACAGTAATTATTTGGGGGTAGAGCTCAAGTTCAGTTGGTGAACCCAAGCAAGCACACCCATACAAGCCCGTTGCCCGGTTTGGGGCAATAGTGATCCTGACGTTTTTCGTTCCTCAACCAAGGAGTTTTCCATGAGCACATTCGTTGCCAAAGACGGTACCCAGATCTACTTCAAGGACTGGGGCAGCGGTAAACCCGTGTTGTTCAGCCATGGCTGGCCGCTGGATGCCGACATGTGGGAATACCAGATGGAATACCTGAGCAGCCGCGGCTTTCGCACCATTGCGTTTGACCGCCGGGGTTTCGGGCGCTCGGATCAGCCGTGGAGCGGTAACGACTACAACACCTTTGCCGACGATATCGCCCAACTGATCGAACACCTGGACCTCAAGGACGTAACCCTGGTCGGCTTTTCCATGGGTGGCGGCGACGTCGCACGTTACATCGCCCGCCACGGCAGTGCCCGTGTCGCCGGCCTGGTGCTGCTGGGCGCGGTGACGCCGCTGTTCGGTCAGAAACCGGACTACCCGCAGGGTGTGCCCACCGATGTGTTCGACGGTATCAAGGCCGGCCTGCTGAAGGATCGGGCGCAGTTCATTGCTGATTTCAACCTGCCGTTCTTCGGCATCAACAAAGGTCAGAAAGTCTCCGCCGGCGTACTGACGCAAACCCTGCAGATCGCCCTGCTGGCATCGCTCAAGTCGACCGTGGATTGCGTCACCGCCTTCTCCGAGACCGACTTCCGCCCGGACATGGCCAAGATCGACGTGCCGACCCTGGTGATCCACGGCGATGGCGACCAGATCGTACCGTTCGAAACCACCGGCAAGGTAGCGGCCGAGATGATCAAGGGTGCCGAGCTGAAGGTCTACAAAGACGCGCCGCACGGGTTTGCAGTGACCCACGCCCAGGCATTGAACGAAGACCTGCTGGCGTTCCTGAACCGCTGAACCGCTTAGATCCCGCTCTCCTTATTTGGCCGGGCTTGCCCGGCCTTTTTTTGCTCAGGCAAAACGCTGACCGAGGGTGAAGCGACCCGGCCCGGCGATCAGCACGCTGGTGAAAATGATCAACAGCAGCCAGCCGAACTGCCCTTCCAGCAACGTCCACTCCGGGTGCACCACCAGCATCGCGATCAACAGCACCGCGAGGATCGGCAGGCAGGCCAGGCGCACCAGCACCCCGGCGATGATCAACAGCGGGCACAGCACTTCGGCGCCAATCGCCAGCAGCAACGTAACGTGAGCGCCGAGGTGAAACGGGTCTTCGATCAGTTTCAATTGCTCGCTGTAATTGAGCAGTTTGGGCATGCCATGCACCCAACACAGAAACAGTGCGCCGCTGACCCGCAGAAACAGCAGACCCACATCCTGATTTCTTGATTCGTTCATAAGCGACCTGTCCGTGAGATGACTGCCGCCGATTGTGTGCGCAAAGATGCCGGCGAGCTTGCAAGCGTGTGCTGACCTCAGTCCCCGGTGCCGGCAAACCCCGCGACGATTTCATCGATCACCACCCGCACCCGCGCGGTGTGGCGCAGGTCGGCGTGGGTCACCAGCCAGACGTCGTAAGGCATCGGCCGAGTCCGCTCCGGCCAGAGACGCACCAGCCCGTCGCGTTCGCCGGTACACACCGGCATCTCACCGATACCGATGCCGGCGGCAATGGAACGGCGCACCAGCAGGCCGGAGCTCAGGGTGGCCGCGATGCGGCCGCGGCCCAGGGGTTCGCAGACCAGGGTCATGTCCTTCTGGCTCTGCAGATAGGCGTGGTACACCACCAGATCATGGCCTTCGAACAGGCTGCCGGGCTCCGGTGCGCCGTGGCGATCGATATAAGCCTGGGAGGCAAACAACCCAACCGGCCAACGTGCGATACGCCGCGCGATCAGGTCAGGGCTGTCCGGGCGCATGTTACGCACGGCGATGTCGGTTTCGCGCTTGGCCAGGCTGAGAAACTGGGTGGACGCGTCCAGATGCACGCGCACGTCGGGGTGCTGCTCGTGCAAGCGGGCAATCGCCGGGATCAGAAAATCGATGGCCAACGAGTCGGTGGTACTGACCCGCACGGTGCCGGTCAGGCGTTCGTCCAAGCCTTGTATCTGGCGCTCCAGCTCGAGGGCCGAGCGCTCCATTTTTTCCACGCTGCGCAGGGCGGCTTCGCCGACGGCGGTCAGCGCGTAGCCTTCGGAGGTGCGCAGGAACAGGGTGGCGCTCAAGGACTTTTCCAGCGCGTTGATCCGTCGGCCGACGGTGGCCTGGTCAACCCCCAGCACCCGCGCCGCGCCACGTAAGGTCGACTCGCGGCACACCGCCAGGAAGACCCGTGCATCGTCCCAATTCATGCCCTCTCCTTATGCTGCATATATGCATCGATGCGCCGCATACTCGCAGCGTTATTGCATCATGCAACGGGGCTATGCTGAGCGCCAGAGAAAACCCTCAGGACCGCCGTCATGCCCGACACTCACACCCCGCCCCGCCGCGCACTGTGGTTACCGATCTTCGCCGGCCTGTGCGCCAGCCTGGTCAGCATCGGTCTGGCGCGCTTCGCCTATACCCCGCTGATCCCCTCGCTGATCCAGGCTCACTGGTTTGCCGCCAGTGACGTGGTGTACCTCGGCGCCGCCAACCTGGTGGGCTACCTGGTCGGCGCACTGATCGGACGGCCCCTCGCCCGGCGCACCTCGAACACGGCCGCCTTGCGGCTGATGATTGTGGCCGTGACCCTGGCGTTCTTTGCCTGTGGCTTTCCCTTGTCGTTGCTCTGGTTCTTCGCCTGGCGCCTGCTGTCGGGCATCGCCGGGGGCGCGATCATGGTGCTGGTGGCGGCGACGGTGTTGCCCCACGTACCCGCGGCGCGTCGGGGCCTGGCCAGCGGCGCGATCTTCCTCGGCATCGGCCTGGGCATTGCAGGCTCCGGGACGATTGTGCCGCCGTTGTTGAGCCTGGGTTTGCAACAGACGTGGTTCGGCCTGGGCCTGTTGGCGCTGGTATTGACGGCAGCGAGCTGGTTCGGCTGGCCTTCGGGCACCCTGCATGAAGCGGCACCGCAAGCCAACGCATCCGTCGCGACCCCGCCGGGCGTATACCTGCTGTTTGGGCAATACGCGTTCATGGCCGCCGGGTTGGTGCCAGCCATGGTGTTCCTGGTGGACTACGTCGCCCGTGGCCTGGGGGCCGGGCCGCACGTCGGGGCGATGATCTGGGTAATGTACGGCCTGGGGGCGATTGTCGGCCCGGTCACGTATGGATTTCTCGCCGACAAGCTCGGTGCGCGCCTGAGCATCCGCCTGGTGCTGGCGGTGCAGGCGATTACGATCGGCCTGCTGCCGATCTCCAGTTCGTTCACCGCGTTGGCGCTGCTGGCGGTGATCCTCGGTTCGTTCCCGCCGGGTATCGTGCCGCTGGCATTGGCGCGGGTTCATGAGCTGGTGCCCAACCATCACCATCAACAGCTCGCCTGGAGCCGCGCAACGGTATCTTTCGCCACGTTCCAGGCGCTGGCAGGCTTTGCCTACTCGGCGCTGTTCAACGGCAGCGGCGGCCAGCATGCCCTGTTGTTCATGATCGCGGCCGGGGCCATCGTGGTCGCGCTGCTGCTGGAACTGGGCATGATCCTGCTGAACCGCCGCCCGTCAGAGGCGGTCCCAACCCATACGCTCATCGCCACAGGAACTCTCGAATGACGCTCCCGCACGAAATGACCCTGATCGAAATCACCCAGCCCGGCGGCCCCGACGTCCTGCAACCGCGGCGGGTCGCCGTACCGGTGGCGGGCCCCGGCGAGATCCTGATCCGTGTGCAGGCGGCCGGGGTCAATCGCCCGGACGCCCTGCAACGCGCCGGCAAGTACCCGCTGAAACCCGGCATGAGCCTGATTCCGGGGCTGGAAGTGGCCGGTGAAGTGGTGGCGCTCGGCGACGGCGTCAGCGCATACGCCATTGGCGACAAGGTGTGTGCCCTGACCAATGGCGGCGGCTATGCGCAGTTTTGCGCGGTGCCCGCCAGCCAGGCGTTGCCGATCCCCAAGGGCATGGACTGGATTCAAGCCGCCGCCGTGCCGGAAACGTTCTTCACGGTGTGGTCCAACCTGTTCGGCCTCGCCGGCGCGCATAAAGGCCAGCGCGTGTTGATCCACGGCGGCACCAGTGGCATCGGCACCACCGCGCTGATGCTCTGCCGCGAATTCGGTATCGAGGCCTTCGCCACCGCCGGCAGCGCCGACAAATGCGCCGCCATCGCCAAGCTGGGCGCCGAACCGATCAACTACCGCGAGCAGGACTTCGCCGACGTCATCGCACAGAAGACCGCCGATCAGGGGGTTGATGTAATCCTCGACATCATGGGGGCCTCGTACCTGAACAATAACCTCAAGGCCCTGGCCATGGACGGTCACCTGGTCATGCTCGGCTTTCTCGGCGGCGGCAAGGCGCATGACGTCGACCTGCTGACCATCCTCGGCAAACGCGCGGTGATAACCGGTTCACTGTTGCGCCCCCGCACCCGCGAGGAAAAGGCCGTGATCGCCGAACAGCTGCGCGAACAGGTATGGCCTGTGCTGGCCGCCGGGCGTTGCCTGCCGATCATCGACAAGGTCTACGCCTACACCGACGCCGCCCAGGCCCATGCCCGGATGGAAGGTGGGGATCATATCGGCAAGATTGTGTTGCAGGTGGCGTGACGCCTGATGCCGTCACTGTCGGGCCTTGGCAGGGCCCGACAGCTCGCACAAGAAATGACCTATTGGGCATGCACCGGGTAATCGATATAGCCCACTTCATTGCCACCATACATCCCCTCCGCCCGCAGCGGATTCAACGGCCAGCCATTGAAGAGCCGTTGCGGTAAGTCCGGGTTGGCAATGAAGGGCCGCCCGAACGCAATCAGGTCGGCCAACCCCGCGTCGACCAACCGCGCACCGCGCTCGGCGGTGTAACGCCCGGCGTAGATAATCCGCCCGGTAAAGGTGTCACGCACGGCCTGACGGAACGTGTCGGGCAGGTCGGGGGCGTTGTCCCAGTCGGCTTCGGCAATCGAGACATAGGCGATGCCCGCCGCTTGCAGCACCTTGATCGCTTCCAGGTAGGTGTGGTGCGGGTCGTCTTCCACCAGGCCGATGTACACGCGGTCCTCGTCGGTGCCGCTGAACAACGGCGAAAAGCGCACGCCCAGGCGTTGCGGGCCGACCACCTGGCTCACAGCCTCGACAATCTCCCGCAAAAAACGCAGACGGTTGTGCAGCGAACCACCGTACTCGTCGTCGCGCTGGTTGGCGTGGGCCGAGATGAACTGGTTGACCAGGTAACCGTTGGCCGCATGGATCTCCACCCCGTCAAACCCGGCGTCCAACGCATTGCGTGCCGCCTGTGCGTAGTGCCCGACCAATGCCTTGACCTCAAGGGTGGTCAAGGCACGGGGCACGGGCGGTTGGACCAGTTCACCCTGGCCAGGCCCGGTGGCGATGAACGCCTTCGCCTGTTCGGCCTGGAGCGCGGACGGTGCGACGGGCGCGGCGCCGTCAGGCTGCAACGCATTGTGGGACACCCGGCCCACATGCCAGAGCTGGGCGAAGATCACCCCGCCTTCGGCATGCACCGCGTCGGTGACGGTGCGCCAACCGTCGATCTGCGCCGGGGTGTAGATGCCCGGCGTCCAGGCGTAACCCTGGCCACGCGGCTCGATCTGGGTGCCCTCGCTGACCATGAAACCGGCCGAGGCCCGTTGACGGTAATACTCGGCCATCAGCTCGGTGGCGACATCGCCGGGTTGCGCGCTGCGTTGACGCGTCAGCGGTGGCAGGACGACGCGGTTGGCCAAGGTGTGATGCCCGAGTTTTATCGGGGTACTTAAAACACTGTGGGTCATTTGAAAGATTCCAAATTCAGGACGAGCGAAACCGTTGGCGGCTCTTGAGAGCCGCCAATCCATGCAGGTTTAAAACCGTTGATTAACTTATGCGGTGAGCTTCAGCAGGGCCTTGGCAACAGCGCTGGAACTGGCAGGGTTCTGCCCGGTGACCAGCAAACCGTCTTCAAGCACAAAGGATTGCCAATCGGCGCCCTTCTCATACTTGCCGCCCAGTGCCTTGAAATCGTTTTCGATCAGGAACGGCACCACATCGGTCAGGCCGACCGCGGCTTCTTCCGCGTTGGAAAAGCCAGTGACGCGACGGCCCTTGACCAGCGGCTCACCATTGACCGCCTTGACGTGGCGCAAGGCACCCGGTGCGTGGCAGACAAAACCGATGGGCTTGCCGGCCCGCTCGAACGCCTCGATCAGGGCGATGGACACCGGCGACTCCGCCAGGTCCCACAGTGGGCCGTGGCCACCTGGATAGAACACGGTGTCGAAGTCGGCGGTGTTGATCGTGTCCAGCTTGACGGTGCTGGCCAGGGCCTGCTGCGCGGCCGGGTCGGCGGCAAAGCGGCGGGTCTGTTCGGTCTGCGCATCCGCTTGATCGCTCACCGGGTCCAGTGGCGGTTGGCCGCCGGCCGGGGACGCCAGCACCACATCGGCGCCGGCGTCCTTGAACACGTAGTACGGTGCGGCAAATTCTTCGAGCCAGAAACCGGTCTTGCGCCCGGTATCGCCCAGCTGGTCGTGAGAGGTCAGTACCATTAATACTTTCATGTTCCAGTGCCTCGATAGGGTTAAGGTCAGTGTGTGTCAGGGCAACCCAACAGCTGTCGGGTCAGCAGCAGCGCCTGATCAAACGGCGCGGATGTACGGGTGATCTTGCTCATGACGCTGCTCCCCAGCCATAACGCATACAGGCTCCGGGCCAGGCTTTGCGGGGCTTGCGCCACTGTCAGCGAACCGTCCTCGACGCCGCGCCCGATCGCGTCGGCAAGCAAGGCGATGGTCCTCGACGTGCCGCGATCCAGGGCCAAGCGCATGGGTTCTGAAAGGTCTGACACTTCCGCACCGAGTTTGACGGCAAGGCATTTGCCCGCGTCGGTGCAGCCGGTCTGGTTGTCGATCCAGCCTTGCCAATAGCGCATCAACTTGGCGCGCGGGGACAACCCGGGCTGCTCGAACAGTTGCGCCATGCCCTCTACGTAGTGATCGAAGTAGTGGTCGAGCAATACCACACCGAATGCATCTTTGGAGTGGAAGTAGTGATAGAACGAACCTTTGGGCACATCGGCGGCTTGCAGGATTTCGTTCAACCCCACCGCAGAAAACCCTTTGGCGCCGACAATCGATTGCGCCGCGTCGAGAATGGTCTGCCGTGGACTTTTGCTGGCGCTGTGCATGCTTCACTCCGTCCGATTAGACCAGTCGTCTAGTGCATGGGGTGAATGTTAGGAGCCGGGCCGGGCGCCCACAATGTCATATCCGCAAGGATTGCGGACATGCGCCGAACCCGGTTGCCGTTTTCCCGGCACGCGCCGACAATCGCCCCTCCCGCCCGCGTTGGAGTATGGCGATGCATAGCGTTGCGCTGATGGTTTACCCGAACTTCCAGTCCCTGAGCCTCAGCCTGGGCTCGGTGTTCGAGTGCGCGAACCTGCTGCGCGGCGAGCCGGCCTACGAGTTTCACCTGGTGTCGGAAAGCGGCGGCGCGGTGATGACGTCCCAGGGGTTCTCGGTGAACACCACGTCGATCCGGCCGCAGGGCTATGACACCCTGATCGTCAGCGGTTACCTGGAATTTCGCCTGCCGGAGGCCAACCTGCTGGCGCTGGTCAAGGCCGCGTCCGCTCAATCGCGGCGTGTCGCCTCGCTGTGCATGGGCATCTTTGTGCTGGCCGAGGCCGGGTTATTGGCGGGCAAGCGCACCACCACTCACTGGATTCACGCACCGGCGTTTCGCAAGCGCTACCCGGATATTCAGTTGGAAGAAGACAAACTGTTCATCGTCGACGGCCAGATCTGGACCGGCGCCGGCATGAGCGCCGGGGTCGACCTGGCGCTGGCAATGGTGGAGAACGACCTGGGCAGCGACCTCGCCCGGCGTATCGCGCGCAAGCTGGTGATTGCCCAGCGTCGGGGCAGCGAACAGTCGCAGTTGTCGGCGTTGCTGGAATTGGACCCCAAATCCGACCGCATCCAACTGGCCCTGGCCTATGCCCGCGAGAACCTGACCCACGACCTGTCGGTGGAAGCCCTGGCCGATGTCGCACGGCTCAGCCCGCGCCAGTTCAGCCGGGTGTTTCGCGAAGAAACCGGGCAGACACCGGCCAAGGCCATCGAATCCCTGCGGGTGGAAGCGGCGCGGGCGATGATGGAAACCAGCCGCCACCCGGTCGAGGTGGTCGCCCGCGAAACCGGCTTCGGCGACCGCGAGCGCATGCGCCAGGCGTTTCTGCGTGCCTTCGGGCAGCCGCCCCAGGCCATGCAGCAGGCTTTTTTCAGCGAGCGCAGCGTTTAGTGCAACGACGCCCGCGTGATCAGGTAACTGGTCAGTTGCGGATCATCGTCCAGTTCGAGGGTCTGCACCGGGCGTGGCAGGTTATCCAGCACGGTGCGCCAGAACGCCTGGGACACTTCATCCTGGTCATAGAAGCGCACCAGCCAGTTGGCCGCGCCGCTGCATAGCACCTGGGTGGCGATCGCGCTGCCGATGCCCTTTCGCCGGTAGCGCTTGAGGATGAACAGGTCGGCCAGTTCCAGGGCATCGATGCCCGGCAATTCACTGCCTTCGATCAGCAGGAAGCCGGCGATATAACCGTCGACCAGCAGCAGGTTGGCGCTCCACTGCGGGTCGTGCCAATAGCGGTTCAGGTGTTCGTCATGGATGTAGAAACGGCCGTCCGCCTCGACATCTTCCTGCTCCCAGTCCGAGGACTCATAGGCGTAGTACTGGTACAGATTGCGGATCAGCTCGGACGCTTCCGGGCCGGTCTGGATCAATTCGACGGTGGTTTCAGGCATGAGGCTCTCGGTGAAAAAACGCAGGGCGCCATTGTTCACAAAACGCTGCCCCAGTCCAATAGCGGCATGAACCTTTCTACTTGCTGAACCGATTGCAAATAGCTGCCGCCCCGTCCGAACCTTCGAAACATTTCGAATAAACTTCGCCGGCTGCCTCTTTTTTCTCAAGGACATGTACTTTGACCAACGTCTGTTCCGCCGGCCTGGATGTGGGCTTCGCCTCCCTGGATTACCTGCAGATTTTCATCCTGGGCGTGATCCAGGGCATTACCGAATTGTTGCCGGTGTCGTCCACCGCCCATATGCGTGTGGTCCCCGCCCTGCTCGGCTGGCAAGACCCGGGCTCGGCGTTTTCGGCGGCGATGCAACTGGCGGCGCTGGCGGCGGTGGTCAGTTACTTCTGGCGCGATGTGCGCCAGGTGGTCACCGGCAGCATTGGCGCGGTGCGCCAGGGTGACTACAACAATCAGTGGTTCAAGCTGGCGGTGGCGATTGTGCTGGCGACCATTCCGATCTGCATTGCCGGCCTGGCGTTGTCGTCGACCTTGAATGCCTGTAACTCGCCGCTGCGCGGGCTGATGGTGATCGGCATCGCCTGCGTGGTGATGGCAGTATTGCTGGCGGCGGCCGAACTGCGTGCGCGGCATACGCGGGAGGTGAGCGAAATGCGCCTGCGCGATGCGTTGATCGTCGGTATCGCACAGATTGGCGCCTTGATTCCCGGGGTCTCGCGCTCCGGCTCCACACTGACCGCCGCGCTGTTCCTCAATTTCAAGCGTGAAGAGGCTGCGCGTTTCTCCTTTCTGCTGGGCCTGCCGGCGATCGCCCTCGCCGGCTTGAAGGAGCTGTGGGTGCTGCTGCACGCCGATATGCCGGTGCATGCCTGGCCGCACTTGCTGTTTGGCCTGGTAGTCGCCAGCGTCTCGGCGTTCTTCGCGATCTGGGGCCTGATGAAGTTCCTGGAGCGGTTCTCCACCTGGCCGTTCGTGATCTACCGTGCGCTGCTGGGGATCTTCCTGATCGTGGCGGTCAGCACCGGGTTGTTGAGCTGAGCCTCATCGACCTCAGCGCTCGAAATCGCGCGCATCGTGCCGCTCCGGCAGTTGCTCTTCGAGCGGCCCGGACACCCGGTTGACCCGTCGTCCACGCTGCACCGCCGGGCGCGCCTCGATTGCATCGGCCCAGCGCAGCACATGTTTGTAATCCTGCACCGAAAGGAACTGCGCCGCGTCATACAGGCGGCCTTTGACCAGGCCGCCGTACCAGGGCCAGATGGCGATGTCGGCGATGGTGTAGTCGTCACCGGCAATGTACTCGCTCACGGCCAGGCGCTTGTCGAGCACATCCAGCTGGCGCTTGGTTTCCATGGCAAAGCGGTTGATCGGGTACTCCATCTTGCTCGGCGCATAGGCGTAGAAATGCCCGAAGCCACCGCCCAGGTACGGCGCGCTGCCCATCTGCCAGAACAGCCACGACAGGCACTCGGCGCGGGCCGCAGGTTCGGTCGGGAAGAACGCCCCGAATTTCTCCGCCAGGTACTGCAGGATCGCGCCGGACTCGAATACGCGAATCGGCGTGGCGCCGCTGCGGTCGAGCAAGGCGGGGATTTTCGAGTTCGGGTTCACCGCGACAAAGCCGCTGCCGAACTGGTCGCCGTCGCCGATCTTGATCAGCCAGGCGTCGTATTCCGCGCCGGTATGCCCGAGGGCCAGCAGCTCTTCGAGCAGGATCGTGACTTTCTGCCCATTGGGCGTGGCCAGCGAGTACAGCTGCAGCGGGTGCTTGCCGACCGGCAGTACCTTGTCGTGAGTCGCTCCGGCGATGGGCCGGTTGATACTGGCGAATGTGCCGCCACTTTCGGTGTCCCAGGTCCAGACCTTGGGGGGTACGTATTCGGTCATGCTCACGACTCCTGATGTGCTTGAGGTCAACGAATCGACCCAGACTAAACCAAAGGTTGGGGTTGCGTCACAACCCAGCCTTCATCCTTGAGCGCTGGGTGGACACTTATCGGTAACGCCTTTCAATTGCCCCAGGTAACTGTCCACTTCCTTGAACAACCACTGGGAAAACGCCTGCTGCTTGGTGTGCGAACCTTCGCGGGGCGGCCAGACCAGCCAGTAGGGATACGCGTAGGGCACACTGATATCGCCGAGCTGCACCAGTTCGCCACGGGCGATGGCGTCCTGCACCAGGCTGCGCCGCTCCAGGGCGATGCCCTGCCCCAGGCGCACCGCCTCCAGGATCAGGTTGGAGTCATTGCTGCATAAGCCGGCGTGCTCGCCGGACATCTCGACGCCCGCCGCCTCGCACCATGGCAGCCAGGACTCGGTGCTATGGATGACCGGGCTGTCGACGATCTGCTCTGGTGTCTGCGGCAACTGCCCGTGATTGAAATGAGGCGCGGCCACGGCGATCACTTCATCGTGAAACAACAGCCGCTGCTCCACGCCGTCCCAATCGCCCTCGCCCATGCGGATGCCGATATCGACCGATTCCTGATGCAGGTTGGAAATGCTCAGGCTGGCTTGCAAGCGAATGCGGATATGCGGGTACAACGCCTGGAACGTCGGCAGGCGTGGGACCAGCCAGGAGCAGCCGAACGAGGGCAGCACCGCGACCACCAGTTCATCGGTCTTGGGTTGGGCCTGGATCAAGCGCGTGGCTTCGGCGATATCTCCCAGCGCCTTGCGAATCTGCAAGGCGTACAGGCGCCCGTCTTCGCTCACCCGCAGGCCGCGACCTTCGCGCACGAACAAGGCCAGACCGACGAGCTCTTCCAGCACCTTGATCTGCTGGCTGATGGCTGAGTGGGTAACGTGCAGTTCCCTGGCCGCCAAGGTCACGCTGCCCAATCGCGAGGTGGCTTCGAAGCTGCGCAGGCAGGTCAAGGGAGGAAATGCGTTCATGTAAGCTAAGCTAACCTTTTACGGTAAAAATAATCGATATTGCAGGACCTACAGCCGCTTTAAAGTTACCTAAATTAACCAATCCTGCCAACTACCCATTACCAAGGAGGCTTTATGAAACTGGTCGGCATGCTGGACTCGCCTTATGTACGTCGCGTGGCCATTTCCCTGGAACTGTACGGGGTGGATTTTGTGCATGAGCCCTTGTCCGTGTTCAGCACCTACAACGCATTCGCGCGGATCAACCCCGTGGTCAAGGCGCCCACCCTGGTGTTGGACGATGGGACCGTGTTGATGGACTCCAGCCTGATCCTGGATTACCTCGAAACCCTCGCGCCAGCTGACAGAAAGCTGCTGCCGCAGCCCCCCGCGGCACGCGCCAAGGACTTGCAGTTGCTCGGGCTGGCCCTGGCGGCCTGTGAGAAAAGCGTGCAGATCGTCTATGAACACAACCTGCGGCCGGCCGAGAAGCAGCATGCGCCGTGGCTCGACCGCGTCAGCGGGCAATTGCTGGCCGCGTATACGCTGCTGGACAAACACCTGAGCCAGGCCGACAGCGAAGCGCTGACCCAAGCCTCGCTGACGGTGGCGGTCGCCTGGTCCTTCAGCCAGTTCACCGTGGCCTCGGTGGTCAAGGCGGATGCGTTCCCCCATGTGCAACGCCACGCCGAACGCCTGGAGCAGCACCCGGCCTTCAAGCGCTACCCCATCGAGTGACCGGAGTTACACCCAGCCGCCATCGACAATGAAGTTCTGCGCCGAACACATCGCTGACGCCTGCGAGGCGAGAAACAGCGCCATGCTGGCGATGTGCTCCGGCAATACGCTGCCAGGCAGGCACTGGCTGCGGCTGATCAGTTCCTTGGCGGCGTCGTCGACCCACATCGTCAATTGTTTTTCGGTCATCACCCAACCCGGCACCAGCGTATTGACGCGGATACGGTCCGGGCCCAGCTCACGCGCCAGCGCCCGCGTCATGCCGTGGGCGGCGGCCTTGCTGGCGGCGTACACCGGGTAGCCGGCGGAGGCCATCATCCAGCCAACGGAGCCCAGGTTGATGATCGAACCGCCACCCGCACGTTTCATCATCGGCACCACAGCCTTGGCGGCAAAAAAGGCGTGCTTGAGGTTGACCGCGATCAGCTTGTCGAACGTCTCCGAATCAACTTCCTCCAGGGTATGACGCACGTCGTTGGCGGCATTGTTCACCAACACGGTGATCGGCCCCAGGGCGTATTCGAAGCGCGCAATCGCGGCCTTGTAGGCAATCTCGTCGGTGATATCGCAGTGACCGAACTCGACGGTGTGCCCCTGGGCACTCAACAACGCCGCCAGGCGCTCGCCCTGGCCTTGCGCGCGGTCGACGAACGCCACCTTGGCCCCCTGCCCGGCGAAGGCTCGCACCATGAATTCGCCGATCCCCGAAGCGCCTCCGGAAATCAATACGGTCTTGCCCTTGAGGTCGGGATAAACGGCCTGTTCAGTACTCATATCAAGGTTGCCTCGATCAATTAGTCTTATTTTATTTTACGAAATCGGCGTTTAAGGCTATAAATTTGCGGCCTCACCGACAAAATATCGCACATTAGTAGAACTATTCCACTCAAAACAACAAAAGGAAGTTCGACCATGAAGCACCCTCGATACCTGTTGTCCGGCCTCGCCTTGTCCATGCTGATCGCCAGCGGTGGCGCGCAGGCCGCCGGTCTGTCCAGTGAACACAAACCCTTCGGGAAAACCAACGACGGCACCGCTGTCGAGCAGTACATATTGCGCAACAGCCATGGCATGCAAGCCACGGTCATCACCTATGGCGGCGTGTTGCAGGCGCTGAAAGTGCCGGACAAGCACGGCAAGGTCGAGGACGTGGTGCTCGGCTTCGATGATGTGCAGGGCTATCAGCGCGGTACGGCGTTTTTTGGCGCGACCATTGGCCGCTTCGGCAATCGCCTGGCCGGCGGTGCGTTCGAGCTCGACGGCAAGCGTTATCAGGTGCCGCTCAACGACGGTCCCAATTCGCTGCATGGCGGCGCCCAGGGCTTCGACAAGCGCGTGTGGCAAGCCAAGCCCGTCAAGGACAAGGATTCGGTCGGCGTGACCCTGACCTACCTGTCCAAGGACGGCGAGATGGGCTTTCCCGGCAACCTGACCACCGAAGTCACCTATCGGCTCAACGACAACAACGAATTGCACATCGACTACAAGGCCACCACCGACAAACCGACGGTGCTCAACCTCACCAACCACAGCTATTTCAACCTCGCCGGCGCGGGCAACGGCGACATCCTCAAGCAGGTGGCGACCTTGCACGCCAGCCACTACACGCCGGTGAATGCCACCTTGATTCCCACCGGCGAAGTGGCACCGGTCAAGGGCACGCCGATGGACTTTCTCCAGCCCACCGCCATCGGCCAGCACATCAAGGACGCGCATCCGCAACTCAAATTCGCCGAGCCGAAACAGGGCGGGTTTGACTTCAACTGGGCGCTGGATACCCAAGGCGACATCAAGCAACTCGCCGCCGACGTGTACGACCCCGCCTCCGGCCGCCGTTTGCAGCTCTACACCACGGAACCTGGGGTGCAGTTCTATACCAGCAACTTCCTCGATGGCTCGGTGAAGGGCAAGGCAGGCAAAACCTACCTGCATTGGAGCGGTTTCACACTGGAGACCCAGCACTTTCCCGATGCGCCGAACCAACCGACGTTTGCCTCGACACGCTTGGACCCCGGGCAGACCTACACCCAGCGCACCCTCTTCAAGTTTTCCGCCGATTGAGGATGGCGGCGGGCTTGCCGGCGACCGAAACGCTGTCGCCGGCAAGCCGGCGTCCGGCGCTAATGTGATGCAAATAGTCCCCAAAACCGTGCTTGGCTGCTATTGTGCCGCGCTTTGAAAAGCCGCCTACCAGCAAGGAATTGGACGTTGAACACTGACGAAAAAATGACCGGGGACCTGTTCGAGGTGGATAAGCGTCTGTCACTCAAACCCGTGGTGGACTTCAACGCCTACCTGCGCAACGCATTCGGCGACGGCCCCTGCACCTGCGTGCGCTGTGCTGCCGCTGGCGGGGAGGAAACCGGCTATGAGTTCCAGCACACCTTCAACCTCGACACCAAACCCACCCACCGCCGCTTTGCCTCGACGGCCGGCAGCGATGTGCTGTTGATGTTGAAAAAGGCGTGGCTGTCGTACACCAAGGCGGAGTTGCCGCTCAGTGGCGTGCTGGCATTGCCGACGGTGAAGGAGTTTGTCGAGCCACAGCTGCACAAGCGCCTCGCCCCGTTGTTTCTGGCCAGTGGGTTGGCCAAGGATGTCGACGGCGAACTGCGCATCCAACCGCAGGCCATGGCCTGATCCCTCCCTTTGAGCCGCCCTTGAATGTGCGGCTCAGGCGTCGGGGTGATAAATCGAACCGTTGAGTGAGCACAGTAGCGAGCGTCCTACCCAGGGACGCCGCTGTCCCTACGCCAATCCTGCCTATTTCGGCTTTTTCCTTGCGCAAGTTTCATCAGTGGGATCAGCATGGCCCACGATGAATAGCCGCTTGATCGAATAACGCGCCTTCACCGCCAAAGCCGAACACCGTCGCACCGAGACGGGCATCCTGCGCGTGACAATGTCGCCCGACTGCCGCCGCGCAGGGTTGGCGCAGCAAAAGCACAGCTCAGGTTTTGCGTTGATCACAAGGAGTTCTGGATGGCCGCACCAAGCAAGAAGATGAGCCTGTTGGGCCTGACCACCCTGGTAGCGATCAACATGATGGGCTCGGGGATCATCATGTTGCCGGCCAGCATGGCGCAACTGGGCGCGATTTCGCTGCTGTCGTGGGTCGTCACTGCGCTCGGTTCGATGGCGATCGCCTACGGCTTCGCTCAATGCGGGCTGTTCTGTACCCGCAGCGGCGGGATGTCGGCGTATACCGAGGAGGCCCACGGCAAGTCGGGGTTTTTCCTGTGTTCGTTTCTGTATTTTCTGTCGCTGATCATTGCCAATGTGGCGATTGCGATTTCGGCGGTGGGTTATTTGTCGTCGTTCATTCCGTGGCTGGGCAGCGGGCCGGGACCGTTGTTCGTCGGCAGCCTGGCGCTGATCTGGCTGACCACCGTGGCCAACTTCGGCGGCCCGCGCATCACCGGGCGCATCGGAGTGGTCACGGTATGGGGCGTGATCATTCCAGTGGCGGGACTCTGCGTGATCGGTTGGTTCTATTTCAAGCCCGAGGTGTTCACGGCCGCCTGGAACCCACACCAACGGCACCTGTGGGACGCCGTCAGTGCGAGTATTCCTCTGACCCTGTGGGCGTTTCTTGGCATGGAGTCGGCCGCCCAGGGCTACGACGCGGTGGAGAACCCCAACCGCACCGTGCCCCTGGCCTGCCTGCTCGGCACGCTTGGGGTGGCTGTGGTGTATGTGCTGTCGACCGCGGTGATCCAGGGCATCGTGCCCAATGCCGAACTGGCGGCGTCCTCCGCACCGTTCGCACTGGTTTACGCACAGATGTTCAGCCCCTGGGTCGGCAAGCTGATCATGGCGTTGGCGGTGGTGGCCTGTATCGGCTCGTTGCTGGGCTGGCAATTCACCCTGGCGCAAACAGCCAAGATGTCGGCGGACCAACGCCTGTTTCCGCGTTTTTTCAGCCGCATCAGCGCCGCGAATGCACCGGTGCTGGGGCTGCTGGCGTGTGCCACGCTGCAAAGCCTGATTGCCTTGTCGACCATCTCGCCCAGCGCCAGCGCGCAGTTCAGCAAACTGGTGAACCTGGCGGTGGTGACCAACCTGCTGCCCTACGTGACCGCCCTCACCGGCCTGCTGGTGATGATGTACAAGGCACACGCCAGCGCGACGGTGCAGGCGCGCAATACGCTGGTGGTGCTGGTGGCCGTGGGGTATTCGCTGTATGCGATTTATGCCTGCGGTGAAGAGGCGGTATTTGGCGCGATGCTGGTGCTGGCGTTCGGGTATCTGTTGTATGGCTTTCTGGCCAAACGGTTTGTCGGGGAACCGGCAGACTCCCCTGGCAGATGAAGATCAAAATGTGGGAGGGGGTTTGCCCCCGATTGCGCCAGTCGATACATGTATTGACTGAACCACCGCTATCGGGGGCAAGCCCCCTCCTACAGTGTTTACCGCGTTTGCCTGAACTGATTATTTACGCGCCGCCTCCCACTGCTTGAGCAGGTCGCCGTAGGCCACGGTTTCGCCTTTGGGTTTCTCGTTGGCCAGTTTCGGCTTCGGCGCGCCGGGCTGGTCGAACCAGTATTGGGCGTCACGTTCCGGGTTCATTTTCGGACCGCACACCGGTTGCACTTTGGAGCGCTCCAGGCGCGTCATGATCGCGTCTTGCTCCTTGGCCAGGTTGTCGAGCGCCTGTTGCGGGGTTTTCTCGCCGCTGGCCGCCGCCGCAATGTTGCTCCACCACAGTTGCGCCAGGCGTGGATAGTCCGGCACGTTGGTGCCGGTCGGGGTCCACTCGACCCGGGCCGGGCTGCGGTAGAACTCCACCAGGCCGCCAAGCTTCGGCGCCAGGTCGGTCATGGCCTGGGAATTGATGTCCGACTCACGGATCGGCGTCAGGCCGACGATGGTTTTCTTCAGCGACACGGTTTTCGAGGTGACGAACTGCGCGTACAGCCAGGCCGCGAGCTTCTGCTTCTCAGGCGTCGACTTGAGGAAGGTCCAGGAACCCACGTCCTGATAACCCTTCTTCATGCCCTTTTCCCAATAAGGCCCGACGGGCGACGGCGCCATACGCCATTTCGGTGTGCCGTCGGCGTTGACCACGGGCAGGCCCGGCTTGGTCATGTCGGCCGTGAACGCGGTGTACCAGAAGATCTGCTGGGCGATGTTGCCCTGGGACGGCACCGGGCCGGATTCGGAGAAGGTCATGCCGGCCGCTTCCGGCGGTGCGTAGGCTTTCATCCAGTCCACGTATTTCTGCGTGGCGAACACCGCCGCCGGGCCGTTGGTGTCGCCGCCCCGGGTGACGCTGGAGCCCACCGGGTGGCAGTCCTCGACGCGAATGCCCCACTCGTCCACCGGCAAACCGTTGGGCAAACCCTTGTCGCCGCCACCAGCCATGGAGAACCAGGCATCGGTGAAGCGCCAGCCGAGGGACGGGTCTTTCTTGCCGTAGTCCATATGCCCATAGATGCGCTTGCCGTCGATTTGCTTGACGTCCTCGCTGAAGAACTTGGCGATGTCTTCATAGGCCGACCAGTTCACCGGCACGCCGAGGTCGTAGCCGTATTTTTCCTTGAACTTGGCTTTCAGCTCCGGCCGCTCGAACCAGTCAGCGCGGAACCAGTACAGGTTGGCGAATTGCTGGTCGGGTAACTGGTAGATCTTGCCGTCCGGCGCGGTGGTGAAGGAGATACCGATAAAGTCCTTGATATCCAGGGTCGGCGAGGTGAAGTCCTTGCCTTCGTTGGCCATCAGGTCGGTGATGGATTCGGTTTTGCCGTAGCGAAAGTGCGTACCGATCAGGTCGGAATCGTTGACCCAGCCGTCATAGATGTTCTTGTCGGACTGCATCTGGGTTTGCAGCTTTTCCACCACATCGCCTTCCTGCAGCAGGTCGTGGGTCAGCTTGATACCGGTGATTTCACTGAAGGCCTTGGCCAGCACCTTGGATTCGTACTCATGGGTGGTGAGGGTTTCCGACACCACGTTGATCTTCATCCCACGGAACGGTTCGGCGGCCTTGATGAACCACTTGAGTTCCTCGAGCTGCTGGTCGGCCGTGAGGGTCGACGGCTTGAACTCGCTACCGATCCATTTTTTCGCCGCTTCTTCATACGCATCGGCCCAGGCCGTGGCACTCAAACCGCTGAGGGCCAATACGGCGGCCAATGAAATGCTATGTCGCAGCTTATTGTTTTTATCGAACATAGAGACCTCCTGGTTGATTTCAAAAGGGACTACAAACGCCACACACCCCTTGTAGGAGCGAGCTTGCTCGCGAAAAACGCCCAGACACCGCGCACTCCCAGAAACGCCGCGTTATCGTTGACGAATTTCGCGAGCAAGCTCGCTCCTACAGGGAATAGAGGCATCCGCACTAGCCCCAACGCATCACACACAACAGCCATACAAGGGAGAGCGCGGACGCCACCCAGATGCTCCAGTCGGTTACGCCGATCACCAGCAGGTGCAGGTAGGCGCTACCGAGAAGACCGATAAACAAACGATCACCACGGGTGGTGCTGATCGGCAGAAACCCGCGCCGAGGGATACTCGGCGCGCGCAATTCCCAAGTGGTCATGCCCGCCAGAATCAGGGCGATACCGCCAAAGAACAGCGCAGTGGGGGTGGTCCAGGCCATCCATTCCATCATCGACTCCTCAGACCCGGCCGAGGGCAAAGCCCTTGGCCACGTGGTTGCGTACAAACCAGATCACCAGCATGCCGGGCAGGATGGTCAACACCCCCGCCGCCGCCAGTACGCCCCAGTCGATCCCCGACGCCGAGACGGTGCGGGTCATCACCGCCGCGATGGGCTTGGCATTGACCGAAGTCAGGGTGCGTGCGAGCAGCAGTTCGACCCAGGAAAACATGAAGCAGAAAAACGCCGTCACGCCGATACCGGAGCCGATCAATGGGATAAAAATCTTCACAAAGAACTTGGGGAAGGAGTAGCCGTCAATGTAGGCGGTTTCGTCGATTTCCTTGGGCACACCCGACATGAAGCCTTCAAGAATCCACACCGCCAATGGCACGTTGAACAGGCAGTGCGCCAGGGCCACCGCGATATGCGTGTCGAACAGGCCGATGGACGAATACAGCTGGAAAAACGGCAACAGAAACACCGCCGGCGGCGCCATGCGGTTGGTCAGCAGCCAGAAAAACAGGTGCTTGTCGCCCAGGAAGCGATAGCGCGAGAACGCATACGCCGCCGGCAGCGCCACGCTCAAGGAGATCAGCGTGTTCAGGCTCACGTAGTACAACGAGTTGAGATAGCCGGTGTACCAACTCGGGTCAGTGAAAATCACCTTGTAGTTGGCCAGGGTGAAATCCTGCGGAAACAGCGTCAGCCCACCGAGGATTTCGGTATTACTTTTGAAGGACATGTTCAGCAGCCAGTAGATCGGCACCAGCAGGAACAGGATGTAGATCAGCAGCGGTATGACTTTGCGCTTGCTCATGTTGGTGGCCTCAGCGGTTGGCGTCGGAATGGGTCATGGCGGTGTAGAACAGCCAGGACACCAACAGGATGATCAGGAAGTACACCAGGGAAAACGCCGCGGCCGGGCCTAGGTCGAATTGGCCGACAGCCATCTGGGTCAGCGTCTGGCTGAGGAACGTGGTGGCGTTACCCGGCCCGCCACCGGTCAGTACGAAGGGCTCGGTGTAGATCATGAAACTGTCCATGAAGCGCAGCATCACCGCGATCAGCAGCACACTTTTCATCTTCGGCAGCTGGATATGTCGGAAAACCGCCCAGGCCGACGCCCGATCGATACGCGCCGCCTGGTAGTACACATCTGGAATAGCGCGCAGCCCCGAGTAGCACAGCAGCGCCACCAGGGAGGTCCAGTGCCAGACATCCATCACCAGCACCGTGACCCAAGCGTCCATGGTGTTGGCCGCATAGTTGTAGCTGATGCCCATCGCATTGAGGGTAGAGCCGAGCAGGCCGATATCGGCGCGGCCGAAAATCTGCCAGATGGTGCCCACCACGTTCCACGGAATCAGCAACGGAATGGCGAGGATGATCAGCACCAGCGACGACCAGCGGCCCTTGGTCGGCATGGTCAGGGCGATGGCGATGCCCAGCGGGATTTCGATCAGCAGCACGCACGCCGAGTAGATGAACTGGCGCAGCAGCGAGTCGTGCAGACGCGGGTCGAGCAGCACCTGTTTGTACCAGTCGGCGCCGACGAAATAGCGGCTGGACTGGTCGAAAATGTCCTGCACCGAGTAGTTGACCACCGTCATCATCGGGATCACCGCACTGAATGCCACCAGCAGGAACACCGGCAACACCAACCACCAGGCCTTGTTGTTCTGCACCTTGTTCATGGCCGCACCTCCAGCAGGTAATCGTCGGCGTAGAGCATCAGCCACTGCGCGGGGAAGCTGATAGAGGCGGTGCCTTCGGGCACCGGTTTGTCTTCGGCCAGACGCACTTTCAGGGTGGCGCCGTCCAGGTTCAGGGTCAGGATCTTGTAGGTGCCGAGGTCTTCAATATGGGTGACGTCGGCTTGCAGTGCGTCAGGATTATGCTCATCCCACACATGAATGAATTCCGGGCGGATACCCACCTGCAAGGTCGTGTAGGGCGTGTCGGCGAGGCGTTGCTGCACGGCCTCGGACAACCGCAGATGGGTGTCGGCAAAGCGCACTCCGCCGGCCTCGGCCTGCACTTCGATCAGATTCATCCCAGGGCTGCCGATGAAATAGCCGACAAACGTATGGCTCGGCCGCTCGAACAACTCCCGCGGCGTGCCGAATTGCACAATTTGCCCGCCGTACATCACCGCGATCTTGTCGGCGAAGGTCGAGGCTTCCAGCTGGTCGTGGGTCACGTAGACCATGGTGATATTGAACTGCTCGTGGATCTGCTTGAGCTTGCGCCGCAGTTTCCATTTGAGGTGCGGGTCGATCACCGTCAGCGGTTCATCGAACAGGATCGCCGAGACGTCGTCGCGCACCAGGCCCCGGCCCATGGAGACTTTCTGTTTTTCGTCGGCGGTGAGGTTGCGTGCCTTTTTGCTCAGCAGGCTTTGCAGGTCGAGGACTTCGGCAATTTCCTGCACCTTGCTGTGAATTTTCGCCTCGGCCATGCCCTGGTTACGCAACGGGAAAGCCAGGTTGTCGAACACCGTCATGGTGTCGTACACCACCGGGAACTGGAACACCTGGGCGATGTTGCGTTTTTCCGGGGTCAGCTCGTTGACCACTTTATGGTCGAACAGCACGTGCCCTTCGGACGGGCTGAGCAGGCCGGAGATGATATTGAGCAGGGTTGATTTGCCGCAGCCCGAAGGCCCGAGCAAGGCGTAGGCGCCGCCCTGCTCCCATACGTGGTTCATTTCCCGAATGGCGTAGTCCTCGGGACCTGTCGGCGTAGGGCTGTAGCTGTGCGCCAGGTTCTGCAAATGGATCTCGGCCATCAGGCAACCCTCGCGACACGGCGTCCGGGGGCCTGGACCAAGCGGCCCTGGCCATCGAACACAAACAGTTTATGGGTGGGGATATACACACGGATCGGCGCGTCGACGTCGTACTCATGCACCCCCGGCAAGTGCAGCACCAGCAGGAAATGCTCGCTGCGCACATGCAGGAAGGTTTCCGAGCCGCTGATCTCGGCGACTTCCACGGTCACCGCCAGTTCGAGGTCGTCGTCGTTGCTGGGCACCAGGCTGATATGGCTGGGGCGCACGCCAAAGCGGAACTCGCCCTCGCCGATGGGACGCAGGTCAACATTGAGTGGGAAGTGTACGAAATTGGCGAAGCTCACTTCATTGCCGCGGATGCTGCCCGGCATCAGGTTGATCGGCGGTTCGGAAAACAACTCGGCGGCCAATACGGTCTGCGGCTGGTGATAGACCTCGGCCGCCTTGCCGCTCTGGATCACCCGGCCTTCGTGGAGGATGGTGGTGGTGCCGCCGAGTGCCAGCGCTTCGTTGGGCTCGGTGGTGGCGTAAATCGCAATGGTGTGGCGGGCCTTGAACAGCTCGCGCATTTCCTGACGCAGCTCTTCGCGCAGTTTGTAGTCCAGGTTCACCAACGGCTCATCGAACAGGATCAGTTCGGCATCCTTCACCAACGCGCGGGCCATCGCCGTGCGTTGCTGCTGGCCGCCGGACAGCTCCAGCGGGTGGCGCTTGAGGAACTTCTCGATGCGCAGCATCTTCGCGGTTTCCAGCACCTTGCTCTGGATCAGCTCGTTGGACACACCGGCCTGGCGCAACGGCGAGGCGATGTTCTCGAACACGGTCATGGTCGGGTAGTTGATGAACTGTTGATACACCATCGACACGTTGCGCAGGCGCACCGGTTTAGCGGTGACATCCACGCCGTTCATCAGGATGCGGCCGCTGTCGGGCTTGTCCAGGCCGGCCATCAGGCGCATCAGGCTGGTCTTGCCGGACAGGGTGCGACCGAGCAGCACATTGAAGGAGCCGGCCTCGAAACGCAGGTTGGCGTCGTCGATCCAGGTCTGGCCTTCGATGACGCGGGAGACATGTTCCAGGGTCAATGACATGACACGCCCTTTTTATTATTGGAATGAATCTGGCCAGTGGTCACAGCGAGTTTCGTGCCAACCGCAGCAGGTGCTTGATCCACAAGGAAATGCCCTGAAAGCGAGGTTCGGGAGCGAACAAAAATGAACAATTCGGACTGAACAACTGAACACTCAGCGGGTTGACAATGAACAGTTCTGAACAACACTGTTTGAACCCGATTGACTGAACAACGCAGAACACATGCGGGAGGGGCGGTGCGACGATTCGACTTGCCCCCTCCCACATCGACCGGGTGACATCCGTTAGATTGCGCAAGACCCAAAAACAATAAAAAGAAGGTCTCCATGGCCGAACCGCTGACTCACGACACCCTCATCCAGGAGTCCTGGCGCCGCTGCCGCGCATTCGGCCTGGACCACCAGAGCCCACCCAGCTTTGACCAACTGCCCGCAGAGAGCATCAGCCAATTGCTGGAGAGCCAGCATTCCCTGGTGCAGACCACCCACCAGGAAGTGTTGCCTTACTACGAGAACATCCTGAGCAACTCCAACTGCCTGATCATGCTGGCCGACAACCAGGGCCAGGTTTTGACGTCGTGGGGCACCCAGCGCTTTATCGACCCCAAGTTGGCCCGTGGCTTCAGCCCCGGCGCCAGCTGGATGGAGCGTTCCAGCGGCACCAATGCCATCGGCACCGCGCTGGCCTGTGCCCAGGCGGTGCATATCGAACACGATGAACACTTCCTCAAGGCCAACCGCTTCATGACCGGTTCGGCGGCGCCGATCTTCGACGCCCAGCGCGAAATCATCGCGGTGCTGGACGTGTCCAGCGACAGCTACCTGCCGCCCTCCCACACCCTGGGCATGGTCAAGATGATGAGCCAGACCGTGGAAAACCGGCTGATCCTCAACCTGTTTCGCGGCGAGCATTTCCAGTTGACCTTCAACACCGGGCTGAACAACCTCGACAGCCAATGGGCGGGCCTGCTGATCTTTGATGAAAGCGGCCAGGTGTTATCGGCCAACCGCCGCGCCGACAACCTGCTGGGCATCAGCCTGTCGCGGGTGATGATCGACCGCTTGTTCAAGGTGTCGATGCTGGAGTTACTGAATCAGCCGGAGGGTTTGCCGTTCTCCTTGCAGGCGGCCGGCCGCAATCGTTTCCAGTGTTTATTGAAGCGGCCCAAGCAGATGCCGGTACACGCGCGGGTTTTCAGCGAACCGGCGCCGCCGCAAGCCGCACCGATCAGCCTCAAGACCCTGCATTTCGGCGATGTGCGCGTGGAAAAAGCCGTGCGCCAGGCCGAGCGCCTGCTGGAAAAGGACATTCCGCTGCTGATCCACGGTGAAACCGGCGTGGGCAAAGAGGTATTCGTCAAAGCCCTGCACCAGGCCAGTTCGCGCAGCCAACAGGCCTTTATCGCGGTGAACTGTGCGGCGATTCCCGCTGAGCTGGTGGAATCGGAACTGTTCGGCTACGAAAAAGGCGCCTTCACCGGCGCCAATCAAAAAGGCAGCGTCGGCCTGATCCGCAAGGCCGACAAGGGCACGCTGTTTCTCGACGAGATCGGTGATATGCCACTGCCGACCCAGGCCCGCTTGCTGCGGGTCTTACAGGAACGCTGCGTGCAACCGGTGGGCAGCAGCGAGTTGTTCCCGGTGGATTTGCGCATCATCTCCGCCACCAACCATGTGCTACGCGAGCAGGTGCAGGCCGGGCGCTTCCGTGAGGATTTGTACTACCGCATTGGCGGGCTGACCCTGGAGTTGCCGCCACTGCGCGAGCGCACTGACAAGCGGGCGTTGTTCCAACAACTGTGGCAGCAACACCGCGAACCGAAGCAATGGGCCGGGCTGAGCGCCGAGGTGCTGGCGTTGTTCGAGCAGCACCCGTGGCCGGGCAATTTGCGCCAGGTCAGCAGTGTGTTGCAGGTGGCGTTGGCCATGGCCGAGGAGCAGCCGATCCGCCCGGAGCATCTGCCGGACGACTTCTTCGTCGATCTGAACGTGACGGCGCCGCTGCCCACCAGCGCGCCTCTGGAGGACAGCATTGACCTGACGCGGCGCTTGAAAGCGGCAGGCGGGAATATTTCCCACCTGGCGCGGGAACTCGGCGTGAGCCGCAACACCCTGTACAAGCGCCTGCGCCAAGGCAATGACTGAAACCCGGGCAGCAATCGACCGCTGCCCTCAGGCTTGAAACCGCCTCGCCCGCACGCGACACTGCGCCGCTCCATCACGAGGACACCGCCGATGACCGCAACCGCCGCCACCGTTTCTGCACGGGAGGCTTATCAAGTGCTCAAGGATATGGCCCTGGAAACGCGGGTCATCAGCGCCTGCGCGGCAGCGGATGACACGGTGAGCGTGGAAACCGACGGCTGGCGGATGGTGCTGCTGACCCAAGGTGCGGTGCTGGTGGGGTGTCAGCACTGCCGCTCACCCGACGGGCGGCATGGCTCATTGGACAGCTGGCAACGCTATGGCACCAACCCAGTGGCATTGATGAGTACGTGGGAGCACGCGCAAGTCGAGCGCCTGTTGTCGGTGTCTCAGCGCCAGCTCCACGACACGCCGGTGTAGATGCCCCGACCGTCCCCGGGCGTGGAGCGGGCGGCGTCCAGGCCCTTGTCGTCATAACCCGGGGTGACGGTGTTGGCGTAGCGGCGGTTGGTCAGGTTGCGCAGGTCGACCCAGGCTTGCCAGTCCTGCTGCGGGGCGTCGTAGCCGAACGTGGCGCCGAGTAAGGTATAGGCCGCCGCGTAGTAGGAATTGGCGTAATCCACCGCCACCCGCGAGGAATGCTCGGTGTTGAGACTGGTGTAGAAACCGGTCGGATGGCTGTAGCGCAACTGTGCCTGGTAGTAGTGCTTGGGAATGCCCGGCAAGGTGTTGTCGCCGAAGCGGTCGTCGTTGCGGTAGTGGAAGTCGCTGAAGGTGTAAGCCTGGCGCAGGGCGAGCTTACCGCTGCCGCCGCCGTCCCACAGCGGACTGAGCAGGCTCAGTTCGACACCTTGGTGAACCGTGGGGCTGGCGTTGGCCTCGGCGAGGATCGCGTTGCTGGTGGGGGTCTGGGCCTGGGTTTCAACGGTGAGCAACTCGTGGCGCACTTCCGAGCGGTACAGTGCCAGGTCCCATTGGCCGAACCACGCGTCACCACGGCCGCCGACTTCCAGGGTGGTGGCGGTCTGGTTTTTCAAACTCACACCTTCGCGTTGCAGGCCGGTGGCCGGGCCGCTGCCCGGCCCGAAGTATTTGTTGGAACCCCAAATCATCGACCAGGCATGCGGCGGCTCGACCGAGCGGCTCAGGTTGCCGTACACCTGCAATTGCGGGGTGAAGTCATAGCGCAGGCCGATGCGCGGCGCATAGTCCCAGTCATGTTGACTGAGCGGCGCCTGGCCGTCGGGATAGGTCACCTGGGTTTCGCGGCGGGTGTAGATCGCGGCCAGGCCGGTGGTCAGCCACAGGTCCGGGACCAGTTCCAGGTCGTTGCCGATATGCAGCACCGTGTCGGAGCCCAGGTAGCTGTAGTCGCGGGTCTTGGTGCCGGGGGCGTAGCCTGCGGTATTGCCGACAGGAATTCGCACGTATTCCGACGCGCCATTGTTGGGCATCGCCTGGGTGGTGCGCAGGCCGATCGTGGTTTTACTGTCGTGACCGAACAGGGTGTCCTGGCGAATGTAGTTCAGCGTGCCGCTGATATCGGTGTAGGCGACTTTCAGGCGATTGGTGCCCTCGCGCAGGTCCATCGGGTAGTCGTGATAGGCCAGGCCGACTTCGAGCCGTGCGTTGTCGTCGAGCTGCAACGTGGTCTTGTTGGCGATCCAGGTGGAGCCCGGTTGCAGGCGTTTTGAATCGCGGGCGGCGTTGAGGCTGTTGGCGGCACGCGGATCATGGCTGATCTGGTAGCGCGTGAGCTTGCCTGGCGTGTCGTTGGTGGTTTCGCGGTAGCGCAAGTAAAAGCGCGTCTCCAGGTTCGGATTGAAACGGTAGCCGAAGTTGGCCGCGACGCCCTTGCCCGTGCCGGCGCTCTGCTGCTGATAGCCGTCGGATTCGGAATCGGTGAGGCTGATGTAATAGTCGGCATCCCCCAGCACCTGGCCCGAACTGATCTCGCGCTGGGCATAACCACGACTGCCCGCTTCGTAGCGCACTTGCAGCTTGGGCGCGTCGTAGCCGGTGTGGGTCACGTAATTGACCGCCCCACCCAGGGCCAGCGCGCCCTGATCAAAACCGTTGGCACCGCGCAGCACCTCGACGCGGCTTTGCCACAAGGGGTCCTTGAGTTCATAGGGCGTACCGCCGGGGCCCGTCAGCGGCAAGCCGTCGAGCGTCTCGTACAACCCGGAAGCATGGGCGCCGGGGCTGCGGTTGAGGCCCGAGCCACGGATCGAGAGTTTGACGCCTTCATTATTCGCCGCCTTGGCGTACACCCCGGCCTGATACTTGAACACGTCCTCGTTGGTGCTCACCCGCCCCTGTTGCACGCTGCCCATATCGATGTAATTGGTGCCGCCGGGCACGCGCTTGAGCTGCGCCTGCGCCACTTCAGCCGCGCTGGCTTCGCTGGTGGTGACTTCGACCGGCGCCAGTTGCAGGTCCTCGGCCTGCACAAGGGAACTGAGGGTCAGGGCAGCAAAAAGCAGCGGGGGTTGGCGCAGCAACATGGGGCGGGTCCTTGGAATGCGGGGGCGTGAAGGCAAGGCCTCGCACGCGAACTGTGATGGGAAGACCGGGACGCTCGCCAGGTCACGCCTTATTCACGGCGCAGAGCCTTCCCGGCCCCTGAAAAAACTACCTGTCTCCTAGCCCGCGGCGGACGCCAGCGCGCGCATGAAATCATCCGCCTCCGACCCCGCCGGAAAGCGGAACCCGTACATTTCGTCGGTCGTCAGAATGCTGTTGAGGGCGTCGCGAAATTGCGCTTCGGTCGGCGACTCCTGCAGCAGTTTGTGTGCCGGTAACAACAGCTCGGCAGAAACGCCTTGCGCACTCGCGGCGTCAATCACCGCAAACAGGATAAATCGCAGGCGGATTTCGCGATCCGTGGGCCAAACCGTTTTTCGCTTACCCAAGGTAGGGCCTCATATTTAAGAAAAGTCCGAGGCTATTGCCGACAGATGGGCGTTTCAAGCAGTGCAGTGCAAGATAGGGCACTTCCTACAGAGGAAACGGAAACACCGCACTCAACGGTCCTAACGCTCACTGCACCGGCAGAAAATTCATCAGCAACAGGCTTTGCGCGTAATTGACGCCAATGCGTCGGTAGCGCTCATCGAGCATCTGGGTCAGCAGGTCGAGCCGCGCGACGATCTTGCCGAACTCGACGGCGAAACTGAGGTTGCTGCCCTCCTCCGAGATCTCGTTGGAAAACAGCAGCAGCACGCCATTGGCATCCTGACGCTGGCTGAGCAGCCAGGTGGCCTTTTCGATATTGCGCGCCGCGTTGCTGACGAATTGCGGGTTGATCGTGTCAGAGATATAGAACCGGGTGCGCCCGCCATGTGCAGTCACCAGCATGCTGCCAATCGCATAGATAAACGCCCCGACCCGATCGCCGCGAAACTCGGGGCTCAAGGAGTAACTCAGGGCCGCCAGATCGCGACGATCCCCCAGGGCGGGCAGCGGTTGACGGTTTTCGATGGCCGAACGGATTTCCCGCGCCGCGCTCACCGCGTCCAGGTAACCCGACTGCCGCCACTGGTTGGGGTTGCGCAGGTACAGCTTGTTCATCAGCAAATACAGGCTTTGCAGGTTATCGCGCATGCCGAGGGTGGCCATGCGGTCGACGCTGGTCTGGAGAAACTCATCAGGCTTGCCATTGCTGAATTGCCTGGCGATATCGCGCCCCTGTTGCTGGCTGCAGGCGGTGGTGCAGAGCAGAAACACGAGGACGAGCCAGCGCGGGCGGTTCATCCATCGGCAGGTAAGAGGCGGGAACGTATGATCCATCGGCACCAGGTCTAGTTCTTATGTCCACACGCAGTATGAGTATGGCGGGGATAGAGATAGATCCGAAAAATCCGAAAAAGTGCAGGATTGGGCAACAGAAAACCCGGAATGACATGAGAAGCCCCCAGTGCATGTTAATGCGTTTCGCAAAGACACAACTTCGAGCACCCTATGCCGTATCGCGATCGGCAGGATTACCCAATCAGGATCTAGTACCGAGTGGCTTAGTCACAAATACAAAATAAGTGACTTTCAATATTTAAAATCACGCTCTGCAAAGCCCATACGCTGAAATACCGCTTCCTTTCAGACGTCTGCTGTTTAGATTGAAATGGGGACTCTGGCGCTCAACGCCGGTTCAACGACCGAAGTGACGCCGGCATCACCTATCGCTTGAACCAGCAGAAACGAGATTGAATACAATTAACAAAAACATAAAATTGATGAGCCTGCAGCCTGCCAGATCGTTACATCCCTGAGGTATCGGATCTAAACTGCAAAATATACTTAGCTATTTTGAATGAGGCTCCCGATCATGGCGTTCTGTTTTGGTCTATTCGCGCCACATTACCGTTATAAACATTACGTTTTGATCGACAACGACGGTTGCTGTATAGGATTCAAGACCTGCACTCGAAACCCTGGCGCAAAATGGGTTGAAACTGAAGAGATAAACCTGGCCTGGCTGAATAAACCATCTATCAACCGGTGCCCACCGCCCCCTTCAACAGCCCATCTAAAGACATAGAGCAAAAGACATTTTCATTCAAATCTACAGATTGCTTTTGCCTTATCGGCTTTCTTCGCAAACACACTTACAAGTACGCAATCCCTTCACATCAATATCACACTATTTTCACACTCCACGCAATTCAAAACCAACTAAGTTGCTTAAGTATGGGAAGTACTCTCAACTCGTTCTATTGCATTATTTTCACATTAATTGTTAAACAATGATGCTGGTAGCAGACCAGCCGCAATGGGGCAGACCAAAGCGACCTCAGGGTCGGTCGGCACCCGAACCAACACAACCGCGCAACGATCCGCAGGTTCAGGCGCCAAAATCGGCGACCTCAACCTTGCCGTGCAAAGCCCAGACATCAAGCGCTTTATACAAACAAAACGGCCAGTTTCAGCAGAACTGAAACTGGCCGTCAATGCGTTGCGTCTTCCGGGCTTGACCGGCGATCGTCCGCTTAGAAAATCGAGATTGGGTAATCCACGATCAGACGGGTTTCGTTGTAATCCCCTTCCGCCTGATCAGCGTTACCGCGGTGCCAGGCTTGACGCACGCGCATCGACAAGTCTTTGACTGGGCCGCTCTGTACCACGTATTTGGCTTCAAAGTTGGTTTCATGGTGCTTGCCGTCAGCACCATAACCATAGGCACGGTAGGCGCTGCCGACCGGCATGTGCGTGCCGTCGATATTGTCACCGTTGAGGTAGCGCGTCATAAAACTCAGCCCTGGCACGCCATAAGTCGCCATGTTCAAGTCGTAACGGGCCTGCCAGGACTTTTCGCCTGGGCCGTTAAAGTCAGAATATTGAACCGAGTTGGCCAGGAAGATGGAGTCGGCCAGATCACCCGACTTGTTATTACCCACGGCCACATAGTCGAACGGCGTGTCGCCGTGAACCTTCTGGAACGCCAGTGTGACGGTATGAGCACTCAGGAAAGAGTACGCCGCCGCCAACGACCAAGTGGTGTTGTTGATGGAGCCGGCTTTGGACTGGCCGGAGTCGGTGGTGCGGTAGATGTTGAAGTCCAGGTTCAATGATTGATCGGCAGTGAACGGAATCGTGTAGTTGGCATTACCGTAGTATTGATGCCAGACGTCCTTGAGGTCCGAGGCAAACACGCTCATGGACAAGTTATCGGTCAGCGTGTACTTGCCACCGAGGTAGTCAATGCTCTTGGCCGGTATGTTGGCATAACCGGCATACAATTCGTGGCTATTGTTGGTCGTGGTCGGACCGTTACTGCTGGTGAAGTGCCCGGCGTCGAGGTTCAACCCTTCAATTTCGCTGCTCAACAGGTTGAAGCCAGTCGCCGTTTGAGGCGTGGCGCGAGTACCCGCCGTGGCCAGGACCGGGTTGTTGGGCTGCAAGTTGCCATAATGCAGTTCAGTTTTGGAGAACCGTGCCTTGATCGACGCGCCTGCACTGCTGAAGTCATTCTCCGGCCGGCCGTTGCTGTCGACCGGCAAGTTGCCAGAGCCTGCATTGCCTTTGCCACCGTCCAGCTTCACGCCCCAGTATCCGTAAGCATCTACACCAAAACCGATGGTGCCTTGGGTGAAGCCGGAGGAGAAGTTGCCTTGCATCACCTGCAACCAATCCTGTTTGTCGCCCGCCGAATTCTTACCGTCACGATCAAAATAAAAGTTGCGAAGCAGCAGGTTCAAACTACTGCCTTCAACAAACCCCTTGGCAGTCGCTTGGTCCTCCACACCCGCGGCTGACGCTAGTTGACTAACACCCAGCGAGACCGTCAGCGCCACCAAATTCCACTTAAAAGACATTGTTTGTTCCCCTGTTTTTAATAGAGCTGCCTCGTCTCTCAACGCACAGTCAGCAGGATCTCCCCTGAAGTCAGGCGGTCAAAAGCGAAGAGTCATAAGTCGATGGCAGATGAGAAGGTTTCTAAGTCGCAACGCATTGACTGCGCAGCGCAAGGTACCGTTTTATAACGGTTTATTTTTAGTACAGGGCAGAGCCTAAGGTGAAAAACTTATAACACTTTCCCGCCGATGGAATGACCTCGTTTCCCGTGAAAGTAATTTTCCATTTCTGTAACAATTCAGGTTTATACAAGAAAGCCGGACGCGTGAAATGAGCTGGACATCGATGTTTCGCATACATCTAAAGTCCCAACTGCACGATGAAAACGGCACGCTCTGAGCCTGGATATCCGCAAAGGGCCGAACTGATTCAGGCGTTCTTGGAGCTCCCTTATCGAGAGCGGCGAATGCCGCAATATTTAAAGCAACGTTGTGCTAGCGTACCTGTAGGACGGATTACATGATGGTCTTAGACGCATGCCTCGAGGTCGATACGACTACAAGCCTCGAGACAGGACATCACATCGTTATAGAGCCAGCCTGCAGGTATCGCAGCGCCATGGGGGTACAGAACCTGATGACACACATTGCCCCATTGCCCCCCCTTGATTTGAATCACGATCACCCACTCATAACGGCCGCGCTGTGAACGCTGAGCTACCTCATTCAGGTTCGCAGACGCCGCTTGAGGGTTTGTGCGAGGCGCAGGTGCAGCAACGTCTGGCGCAGGACGGGCCGAACGAACTCCCCGCCTCCCGTCGACGCAGCGCCTTGCGCCTGATGTGTGACGTGGCCTTCGAGCCGATGTTTCTCCTGCTGGTCGCGTGCGGCGCTTTGTATATGGTGCTGGGCGATGTCCAGGAAGCCCTGATGTTGCTGGGCTTTGTCTTCGTCGTGATGAGCATCAGCTTTGTCCAACAGCGGCGCAGTGAACGCTCCCTGAATGCGTTGCGGGACCTCTCCAGCCCAAGGGCTAAAGTGCTAAGGGAAGGTAAAGAGTGCAGCGTTCCCTCGCGGGACCTGGTCGTTGGCGATGTTGTAATGCTGGCTGAAGGCGATCGCGTACCCGCTGACCTGCAACTGACAACATGCGCCAACCTATCAATTGATGAGTCCTTGCTGACCGGAGAATCCATGCCAGTCAGCAAGCTGGTCGCGCCGCAGTCTCATACACTTGGTGATCCAGCGCCGCCGCCAATGGATGCGACCCTTGCGCAGGCATTTTCAGGCACATTGGTCACGTGCGGCACCGCCCAGGGACGTGTCACCGCCACCGGCGAGCGCAGTGCGCTGGGCCGGATTGGCCAGTCACTGGCGGACATCGAGGTGGAACCCACCCCGACACAACAGCAAACGCGTCGTGTGGTCAAGCGGGTCGCTGTCATAGGCCTGGCGCTGGCGGCGGCGCTCGCTATCGCTTTCGGGCTGCTGCGCGGTGACTGGCTGCATGGGATGCTGGCGGGCCTGACGCTGGCGATGGCAATCCTACCGGAGGAGTTGCCGGTTGTACTGACGCTCTTTCTAGGCCTCGGCGCCTGGCGACTCGCCCGTGAGAAGGTGTTAGCGCGTAGCATCCCTGCCGTCGAATTGCTCGGTGCGACCACCGTCTTATGCGTCGACAAGACCGGTACGCTGACGGCTAACAGAATGACGGTCAGGCGCCTTTGGTCCGAGGAGGCTGAGTATGAAGTCGCCAGAGATGGTACTGACGGCGGCACGCCTTTGCAGGAGGCACTCCATGGTGTGCTTGAGTACGCGGTTCTCGCCAGCCACCGCCATGCTTTCGACCCGATGGAGTCGGCCATCGGCGAGACCGGGCAGAGCCTGCTCGCGCTCACCGAGCACCTCCACGCCGACTGGACGCTGATCGACGACTATCCCTTGTCACCCCAGATGCTGGCAATGTCGCGGGTGTGGCAATCGCCGAATCAACGAGAGCGACTCATTGCTGCAAAGGGAGCGCCCGAGGCAATCGTCGATTTGTGCCATATGGATCCCGTTCGCAGCGCGCGCATTGCGGCTCAGGTGCTGGCGATGGCGGCAGACGGGCTTCGCGTTCTCGGCGTCGCACAGGCGACCTTCGCCGCCGAGGTATTGCCCGGTTTACAGCACGACTTCGACTTCAGGTTTCTAGGATTGGTCGGGCTCGAAGATCCGATTCGTCCAGATGTGCCGCAGGCTATTGCCGAATGCCGAGCCGCCGGCATCCGTGTGGTGATGATGACGGGCGACCACCCGGCCACAGCGATGTCGGTCGCCAGGCAGGCCGGGCTGGGCACCGATGCGCCGGTGATCACCGGAACCGAACTGTCCACACTGAACGATTCTGAACTGGCCGCACGACTGATCACGACGCAGATCTTCTGCCGTGTTCAGCCAGAGCAGAAACTGCGCCTGGTACGCGCGTTCCGTGCACAGGGTGATGTCGTCGCCATGACCGGCGACGGTGTCAACGACGCGCCTGCACTGAAGGCAGCCGATATTGGCGTTGCGATGGGTGCGCGTGGCACCGAGGTCGCACGCGAGGCGGCCGCGCTGGTTTTGCTCAATGATGATTTCGAGTCGTTGGTGACCGCCGTGCGCTATGGCCGCCGCATTTTCGCCAACTTGCGCAAGGCGATTGTGTTTGTGGTGGCCGTACACGTGCCGATCGTCGGCCTATCGATGCTTCCAGTGCTTTTCGGCTGGCCGATGGTGCTGATGCCGGCGCACATTTTGTTCTTGCAACTGATCATCGACCCCGCCTGCTCGGTCGTGTTCGAGGCCGAACCGCTTGAGCCGGATGCGATGAAGGCTCCTCCACGTCGAAAGGAGCAACGGTTGTTCGACAGCGCAGTGATGATACGCGGCCTCTGCCAGGGCATTGGCTTACTGATACTGCTTCTCGCGACGTATGCAAGTATGAGGTTCTTTGCGCCGGTTGCGTCGGAGCGAGATGAGCTTGCGAGAACACTGACCTTCGTCGTCCTGGCGCTGGCCAACCTCGCCCTGATCCATACCAATAAGTCATGGGGCCGCACGCGCTGGGTGGGGCCTGGCGCGTTTGGCACCCAGCTCAGTTGGATCGCTTTCGCAACGTTGGCCATGTTGGCGATAGCGCTGTTTTTTCCGCCGGTTACCCAGCTGTTCTCATTCGTGACACCCGCGCCAGTACTGCTACTTTTCGCATTTGGCATCGTCGCGCTGAGCGTAATGTGGTTCGAAGTCGTGAAATGGCTAATACGAATGAGGAGCGAGCATAGCGACTGAGCGAAGCCTTTAGTGCTGATCCTCGAGTTCGCCAGAGGCTGCACGTGTAGCAACCCAGGCGAGGTTTGCTCAGCAGTTAATCGCTTAGATTGGCTCCCAGCTTTGGAAAAGCAAACCGGATCAGCAGCGCAACATCGGGCCCTTCGCCCGTGAGAGTAATCTCCGCCCCTCGAACATTATCGGGTAACGCGGCGAGTGGACTCGTCACGTTGGCGAACCTCTCACTCGGGTCAACGCCTTAATAAAAGGTGTACGGCAGGATTCGAACCCTGGAATCGCCAGTAACGTTCACTGGCTTCCAGGAGTCCAAAGTAACTTTTTAAAACAATACGTTAGATTCTAATAATTACCGCACCAAGGCACTTTTGAATGCGTTGGAGCCCGCGCCGATCTTGGGGCGCATAAGGTTGCAGAAATCATTCCGCCCTCCCCCGCGTGCTGCCGATCGAACACTATCGCCAATAGTCGTAGTGAAACATCCGGGGGCCGCTGATAATCTGCGACCACGTTCGCCAGCCGTTTAGGGATGGAGGCGAAAATAGAAGCCCTGGAGCCGCGAACCTCCGGGGCTTTGCTTTTTTGGCGCAGGCTGACACCCAACTCTTCTGGGCATTTTTCCTTTGGCCCTAAATTGTTCAGGGCGCTGGGCGAAATCCCTTTCAGTACCGACATGGCCGAAATCGGAATGGTTGTTATGTGCCTTGATCTTTCCCGATAGACACGTTCGATTGCCCCCCGCCGGATTGTTTGGTTGTCATGGATTTGGTGTGTTTGTGCATTGGCGTAGCCGTGAAGCAAGCCTACGATCAGCCCCTGAGACAGCCGACCTTGCGATTGCTCATGGTCGCGTTTAGCGCGGATACAAAAACGCCCGCGTGGCGGCGGGCGTTTGGCATAGATCGTCGAAGCGTTATCGCCTTAATCGAAGGCGCCGTTGAGGACTTCGTAGATTATGCCGGAAGCGATTGCGACCAGTATCAAGTCCGTGCCTGCCTGCTGCCATTCGTAGCCGTCGTAATGTGGAAGTCTGCCCAGCAATCGACCATCAAGCTTCTTGGCGATGCCTGGAGGAAGAGGCTTCCCTCTGGCGAGGTTCTTTTGTATTCCGGGTGGCAGTGAAGGGCCTGGGCTCCAGTAGTCACGGTAGCCGCCGAGCACTCCCAATACGCTGCTCCGGTCAATGCTTGGCCCGCGAGACCAGTCGTCTCCGCTGGAACCTTTCCCCTTATTACCCTGGTTGCCATGACCTTGACCACCTTGTGAGTTGCCTTTTCCATTGCCTTGACCTTTCCCATTGCCAGGGTCTGCGAGTGCAGCCACCGAGCCAACGGCCAAAGTAAGGCAGATAGCAGCTACAAGCGTGCGTGATCTAAACATGACTGTCTTCTCCGGAAGGGAATGCTCCCTGAAATGTAGACGGTATTGAAGGTTTTGGTTCCGTAATACTCATCCCGCTCGCTGCATCCGTTAACGGAGCGTGGCGCCCAACGATAACCGCCGATTAGGCCCCCTCCAGGTTAAAAAATTGCGGGATCAGGTGCTGCTTTCGATTTCACCAATCGTCGATGCCTTACACCCAGCACTGCCAAACACGTACATACATTCCCCTTGTATTTGATAGCTTAAAGCCATCAAGCGGCATGCCTCATGCGCAGAGCCACCTTGGACAAGACGTGGACGTCTGGCAATCATCACTCATTGGTGAATTGTTTCTATCAGGGAAGAGGATCTGAAGCTGGTGACCGCCACCCCATCCTCCATAGCCAAATGCTCAGGCATGCACGCGCGCCTATGGCTGATCCTGCCCGACCAAAGCGTTAAGCATTGGTGCCTTCCCAGGAATCTGTTTTGCGACCAACAGTCGTTGCCCAGGAGCACCCTCAGGAAATGGATTCCGGAAACCATTCAATAGACGGGGCGAACTCCGAAAAGCCAAACGAGTAGGAACTTAAATATGGAGATTTATAGTATGTCAGCTCAAGAAAACTACGTTGGTGTTGGCGGATGGACTGCTTACCACGAACTGACTCCAAAGGACCATGCTGTATTCAAAGAAGCCTTGGAAGGCTTTGTGGGGGTGCAATACACCCCTGAGACGGTTGCGACCCAGGTCGTCGCTGGCACAAACTATCGCTATCACGCCAAAGCACAGCAGCCTGGTTCGCCAGCAATCTGGGCAGCAATCGTAGAAATCTACGCCCCCCTCAAAGGTAAGCCGCACATCACCCAGATCATCCGCATCTAAGCGCGCTTAACACCCTTCGGGTCACGCGAGGATTGCGGGACTCGAAGGCTGATCGCGCGCCCTTGCTTGTGCTGCGCTTCTGGCTTCTCCCTCCCCTGGAGCCGCAAGCATGACGATTGATGTCCTCCCCGATCTGAATGCGTATCCCACCCCTGAGCGGGCGTTTCGCTATCTGCGACTTATTGCGAGGTGGCCGAGGCTCGTGGGGTGCGATGAAGGCTACGTGCCGGACCTCTTCCCCGCCCAGCATTACGGCGACTACCTGATCCTGAACATCGACCTGAAGCCAGGCCGGATCAAAAACTGGAGAAAGCCGATCGCCACCGACATCGAAAAGATGATCGAGGCGAACCAGGAAGACTGATCAACCAGCGCCGTGTATCGGATATCGCTCAGCCCTCTGTGATGACAGCAGGGTGTCACCTTGCCCCTGGCCTTAGCGGATTTTGTCGCGGCGTAGACGGGCAACACTCGGAGGGGCGACATCCGATGCGGACGAATTCGCGGCCTATAACGCTATAGGCCGCCACTGATACTCAAGGAATCAGTCATCCCGATCATCACGATCTCGACCGTGATAACGATCATACCCGCGATCATCGTATCGGCGATCGTACCCACGGCCCCGACCTTGGTCATCGTAGCCCTGGTCGTATCTGCGCCCATGATCATCCCCTCTGTAACGATCATGCCCATACCGTCCTCCGTCGTCCCAGATAGGCACGCAACCACCAAGCAGAATAAGACCAGAAATGGCCAAAAGGGTTATTGCTGCGCGCTTCATCTTGAACGTCCTAATTGCTTGAGAGGGTTAATTTTTTGACTGCAAATCAGCCCAATGATTCAGCCGTGCCCGCGAATAAACATCGGCCCGAGCGGCCGCCAGGGCATGATCAATTACACGTCGCTGAAGAGCATCGCGCCGGGGAAAATTGGCCAGGCCGATCTACCTGAGCGCCATGTGCATCGACGCCCGGGGCGACCGCTACAGCAAGTCCGTGGAGAGGGTGAGCACTAAAACCTTCAAGGCTGCCGCTACCGGCTTGTCCGACTCCGAGGCCGCGTCACACCCGTTCTTCAATGCTGATCCAGCGGCTATTGCTGCGGCAACGGCACTGCCGCTACCGCCGCTATCAAAATTCGCATGTCGTACCTTGTCCATAGACGGCATTGATATCTACAGCGCTCATCGAGAGCAAGCACTCACGACACCGGATATTTTGTCTGATGGCGACTGCCAGGTACGGAAAAAATGGTATCGGACAAGTGAACCTATTCCTTTCGGATCAACGTCAGCCAGATGCCATGGGTTCTCAGGATTCGGTGCTATCACCGTGTATCGGTCGCCCGAAGTCTGCAAAATCCCTCCGAGGCTTCCACCTACCAGGTCGGTCGCCTGCCACCCATCTCTGATGCACTCGGCGACAGCCTTAGCCGAATGCTTCGACTCGATTTCAAGCAATGGTGGATTCTTCCTGATGTCACCAACGCTTGAACACCCAGCCAGCAGAATAACCGCCAGTCCCGCTACAACACTTCGCATGTCGTTCCCTCTTTGGTTTGGCGGGACTGTAGCACCTGGCCGCAGAAAGCAAAAAGCCCAGCGCGAGGCTGGGCTCAAAGCAACTAATCTGCAAGAGACTAAGCGTCTGGAACTTCTTTATCGAGTGCAAGCTTTGGATCAGCCACCTCTACCCAGCCCTTCTTCAAATACTCATCTGCCACAATTTTACGTATCAAAAAACAGTAGATGATTGGCAGTCCAGCAATAGGTATAGCTGCCCAAGGCGGGCCTGCAAACAGCCCCAACCCTATAGCAATACCCCAGATCAATAAATGGCGCCAAAGGCCGGCGAAGCAAAGATAGAGTGGGCCTAGGAACAATATTGCCAGAACCTGAAACGCATCGACTTCTTCAACCTTGCCATTGTCTAGACTTTTGAAGTATCGGGCCATTGCACTCTCCGTGTGGGGGTTAATTCGGAAAAATAGCACTGGGAAAGCCAGATGCAAAGAGCCCTGCGTGGGGCTGGGCTCTTCTGTTGTGAGCTCAGCCCTTCTTCAGTGCGATGAAAGCACCGCCGATTCCAAAAACAGCACTGTAGCCGGCCCCGCACGGAACGTCGGGTTGTGCTTGGCTGCCTCAAGCATATGCGGAGCGAGATCATGTGCATCAAGCGCTTCTTTTGATGCCCACTTCTCGATCAATACAAAGCTATCGCTGTTTCCGACTACAGGGTGGATATCATATTGAATGCACCCTTGCTCAGCCCTGACCAAAGGAGCGAGTTTTTCAAAAGCCGCGAGCTGGTCCGAGCCTCGACCTGGCTGGGTATTGATGATGACGACAAGCCGAACTTCATCAGACATAGGTAACACGCCGCATACTAAAGAGGGGAAAATACAGTACGCTACAACCAAGTACAGATGCAAAAAGCCCAGCGATGAGCTGGGCCTAACTGGTTCAACTAGGCTCCGGTCACGGGAACTCTGCCAGCGTTGCAGTAAGGTAGTTGAATCTTTGATTTAGACTTATCGGCGGACTTCACCGTCCCATAGGCGGTTGCTAGTGTGGACACCGCGTCCACTGCCATCTTCAGTCCGGGTGTCGAATCGGCGCCCACCTTTGCCAAGCTACCGTTATCGTTTAGGTCTACTGAGAATTTAGAAGTTTCGAGCCATCCAGCCTCGTAACGGATATAGCTTTCCTGGGCCGCCGGGATTAGCTTCGTTTCAGTGACTTGGACCGCAAAGCAGCCAGTGTTTTCGTCGCCGCCGGCGTAACGTAGCATCTCACCTTCTTTATTCAGGATTTTGTCCTGAATGTAATGCTCCTTTACCTGAACTAGCCGAAAAAAAGGAACACCCTCACAACCATTCTTGCAGTCAGATTGCTCATACGTGACAATTTTCCCTGAGCATCCTGCCAGCACTGCTATCACTGAAAAAATCATAAACCGTTTCATGCCCACTTCCTCCCCTATATGGCTTATTGCCACAACAAGATCGTAGCGGGCGCTAGCGGAAGCGCCATTTTCTACGATCTCACCTGCTGAGAGATGGCTTGCGAGAAAGCTATCGAACAAGGAGATCCGATGCTCGCTGCAAAGATCGGCGGGTTTCAATTCCGAGATATCCGACCCAAGGCGGCGTCTGAAATTGTGGATATCGGCGATGCGAGCCTGCTATTGGGGCATAGCAATCAGGAAATCACAAAGCGCGTTTATAGGAGACTCGGCGCCACCGCGAAGCCGTCAAAATAGAAAAGTTATGGAACGCTTCCATAATAGTTCTGGAACGCCGAGCAAATTAAGATCGGAAGTGTCCAAACCCCAGAAACGCAAAAGCCCCGCATCAGCGGGGCTTTCGTGTAAATCTTGGCGGGAAACCAGGGATTCGAACCCTGGGAGCGCTATTAACGTTCGCCGGTTTTCAAGACTGCCGACTTAACAATAAAAATCAACAGCTTAGGTCTTCATCATTTCCGCACCAGAGCATTTTTTGATGCCCTACAAGCCGCATAGAACAAGGGGCGCGCATTAGGTTGCGGAAACGACTTACCCCTCCCCCGGCGTCCTGCCGACCGAACACAAACACCCCAAAGAACACCGACTGCTAAGCTGTTCACTCCACCAGAGGACCGCCGATGCCCAACTCAGACCTACTCCCTTCCCTGCTCTCCAAGCTCTACGAAAACCAGCTGGCCCTTGAGGCGTCCATCATGGAGATCTCGAACTGGGTCGAGCAGCGTGGCTCCGCTGATGTGGCCGAGAACGTGCGCGGCGCTCTGCACACCATCGACGAGAACGAAGAGTTCATCAAGCTGACCCTGGCCGTCCTCATGGCTCCTGACTGATCAGACAGTCAGCGAGCTATCGCCCTGACATACGCCTGGCACGCCCGCAGCGCGATCAATCCTTGATCGCCGTCACCGGTGATGGCGAGAATTCGTTGAGCATGCGCTGGGTCAAGTTGGGCTCGCGCGGCTCCATGAACCACGCCGACGGCGCCGGGGGTGGCAGGCACGTTGCAGCTACTGGCTGAATCCGCGGCGTCGAGAAGGACTGACAGCCGGACATCAGAAGTGGCAAGGCGATCGCGCAGAACAGCCTGGTTGCGTTGGGCATCGGATAATTCCCTGGTGTGTTGTTGGTCCTGGCCGGCGAGTTGCTTCTCCAGGGCCAGGCGCTTGTCCTGCTCGGTGCGCGCTTGGGCGGAGGCAGCATTGGTGATCTCCGCCAGGTCCATCTGGTGCAGGTTGACCTGTTCGGCGAGCTTCTTGCCCATCCGCCAGTCCTGCACCTGCCAGGTGCCGGCGGCGCTTACGGCCATCGCCAGCAGGATCGCGGCAAGGATCTGCCCGGGCGTCACGGCATCACCCCGCCCGCCAGCCGGTACTGCTTCAGCAAATCCTCCAGGCGGTGTTCGCGCTGCCCGTATCCGGCGCCGGGCAGGCTGGCCCAGATGTTCCGGCACTTCGAGATAGCTGTTTCGATCCGCCCGGCCACCACGTCGGGCAAAGCCCTGCACTCGCGGATGTGCTGCAGCGCAAGAAGGTCTTGGCTGATCGGGCTGAAGTCAGGCAGCTTGAGCAGCGCCTTGTAGTGCGGCCAGTCCTTCAGCATCTGCTGGTATCGGCCGGAAGCATTGGACGTCAACCCCTTGCTGTTGATGACCTTCGACGCACGCCCCTTGGCGAACGGGTGATCGGTGAAGTCTTTGAAGACCTCGGGCTTACGATCGGCGCCGGTGACGATCACGTCGTAACCATCCATGGTAGTGGCCGGAGATGTGCTGGTGCCCTCGGACCAGGCGAGCATGTCGAGGAACGCCAGCGCGTTACGGCCGCCGGCGAGTGATTCGGAAAGTCGGGCCATTGCTTTTCTCCAGGCAAAAATAAACCCGCTCATGGCGGGTGGCGTTGTTCAAGTACTATCAGGTGGGAGCTACGGGGCGCTTGGTGCTATCGGGGAAATCTGGATTTGTTCCAGTCCATTTACGCAATGCCAACCAATAGTCTTTCCATGCCTGTTCAGACCCAACAATCCCAGCATCTCCGAACTGAATAGCCACTACAGTCTCTTGCGCCCTGGGCATTTCAGTATCCCTCCAGAGGTTTTCAACTTCTGTCAGTTTAATGTTAAGACTGTGATCTGTAATTACCCATGTTCCATCTTCCTGTGCTGTATATTCTATAGAAGCTGGGCGCTGACTTTTCATTTCAATCCACCCATCTGGTGGGCCATCACCAGACTCATCTATAAATTGCTCAAAACCTCCAACAAGAGCATAAACTTTCATTACTTGATCCTCCAAGCCTTCACCCTGCAAGGCACAGCTGCTGTATAAGTTGCATTACCCGTTACGTTAATAGAGCCCCCTGCATATGATGACCCTGCATAAGTACCTGATCCTCCTACCGTAACAACAATACTTCCGCTGTCCATCTGGTCTGCCCTTACACCATATCCGGAGGTTGACCCTGTAACCCAGCCCGTAGTGCCCCAGTTTCCACCCACAAGTATTTCAGCTACGCACCATACGTTAACTCCCGCCCCCCACGGGTTAGTTACTGTGTATCTTGTGCCTGTAGCCACGTTTGCGGGTGCGCCAGCCGTCCCGCCATTAGGGTATAAGATTGCGGCATCTACCAGAGGAATACTAGATGGAATCCACAAACCCCAAACTCCAGCAACTAAACTTCTATTATATTTTACGCCTGCCGATGCAGTAGTGAACATCTGAATGGCATATGTAGACGCATACACATGACTTTCAAGATACCCACTATCATAGACAGGCAAGGTACCTTGACCAGATGTTAGCTGTACAAAATAATCACCACTTGAGCGCAGAGAATCAATATTAACAGACTCAATTCTTGGCAGTAAACCTCCCACCCCATGAGACCCAACGATAAGAACTCTTCCTGCTGTTGCATCTAATGTATCAACAACCACAGTAGATATTGCGGCAGTACCTAGCCCTAAATTAGATCTTGCGCCTGCTTGTGTAGCACTACCTGTGCCACCTTGAGCAAGAGACAGTGGTGTAGTGAGTCCACTTAGGGAGGTAATATCACTATTGGCACCGGAGCTTGCCTTGCCAGAGACAGAAGCAGCACTATTAGCTGCTTGTGTGGCGCTATTCGCGGCTGCTGTAGCACTATTTCCAGCATTAGTTGCGCTCGTAGCAGCGTTAGTTTTGCTAGCAGAGGCATTAGTTTCAGATACTTTAGCATTATCCTCACTAGTTTTTGCTGCTACTTTGCTAGAGTTCGCACTTGTAGCAGAAGATGCAGAATTTGTTGCGCTGGTGGACGCTGCTGTTGCGCTATTCTGAGAAGCTGTGGCGGCGGCTGTAGCTAATGTTACTTGTGCAGAGGCATCTGAAGCCGCCTGCCCAATGACTTGCGTAGCAGCTCGCAAAGCGTCAGCCGAATCCTTGACGTAACCCTGCATGGGCGCTAGTGAGTAACTGCCGGTCGCAACGGTAGTGCCTTGGTAATTCGGCGAGATCGACAGTGCAGTGTTACTGGCAATGTTGGTAATTTCGCACCACTCACCGTCAGGACCACGGAATGCATCGCCCACCCGGGCATTAGCAATGAAGGCGGTGCCCGTGCCGATAACGGCAGTAGACCCATTAGTAACGGAAACAGTGCCCGTTTTGTACCAACCCATACTTTTCTCCAGGCAATAAAAAAGCCGCACATGGCGGCTATCGGGTTTTACTCAGGTTGCCAACAGCTACGAAATTGGTTTTGCAAAAACAACAGGCGTATACAGAGTAGTTTGCAAGTCGACACCGATAGCCTGAATAACAAGCCTATCATTCTGATACTCCCAAACGGCATACATATTCCCCTGCCTAGATGTACTGCCAGCAACATCCATCGCTATATTATTTAGAAGCATATAATCCTCGCTCGCAAGACTGGATGGCGCCGTCCAACTTAATCTGTATACACCTTGGCTCGTTTGTGTGGCCCCCAAGTAAGACCAGCCTGTAATCGTCCTTGTAAATTGCGCACAAGGCGTACCGCTATCAAATAAAAGTTTGGAGGAGGCATCCCACAAGCGAAACCCATATGCAGCCGTGGGCTCTGACTTGAATGCTCCGGCAAACCATTTTCCAGAAGTTGCCTGGCCCACAATCCCTACAAAGGAAAAGCCTGTCCACGCTCGTGCTGATCCATGAATCAAGCAGAAACACAGTAAGTTTGACTGACTTGGCCTGACGAATACCAGCGGCGGCTCGTCAGTTGTAATCATCTTTGCGAACGGCACAAATACTCCTGAACCGCTACCATTCCAGGCGCCTTTCTCAAGTACAACAAGCCTCGAGAATTCAGAGTCAAGCATCACAACATCGGAATTATTGGTAAAAGTAACTCCATAAGACATTAGCGATACCTCATTACTAAAAGTCTCTGCGGGCTGAGCCCTATAGGCCCGGTCGAGGTAGAGGGGCACCCAAAAAACACAGTTACACCTCCAGCAGATACTAGCGGAGTGAACTGAATCGAATAGTTGCTTTGGCCGGTTGTGTCGTAGGCAGCAATAGGAACGCAGACTGCCGAATGTGTCTCTGGGTTTACACCGGGAATATCTATAAACCGACTGCGACCACTCGGCTCGACTATTTCTGAATAAACAATCCGTACAGTAAAAGAACTTTCATCCAGTTCCAGGAGGCCGGTCGGCCCCCACACTCTTACCCCGTAGCTCATGCGGAAAGGTCTCCCCACTGGTAGCGCTTGGTTCCGTTCTCGTCGAAGACCTTGCCGCCGGCGTTATTGATTACCTGCCGCGCCTGACCACCGAAAGCGCTGTTAATTTCAAAGGTCCCGTCGAAGAACAGCTTCCAGCCGGAAACGCCCGCTACGTAGTTGTTGGACGCAATGAAATTGCCGATTTTGGCGTTGGTGATCGTGCCGTCTTGGATGAACGCCGAGTTCATGAACACCTGCCCGCCTTGCACAGCAAACGGAACCGAGATCGCGCCGCCGGCGATCGTGTTCACGATGGCGAACCGGTCCGCGCTGACTAGGAACTGACTTTGCAGCCCCGCTGGGCCATTTTCGATGCTCAGACCCACCCCGGCGGTTATGTACTGCCCGGTCACGGAGTTGTATTGCATCTTCACCGACCACGACAGGTTCACCTTGTCATTGATATCACTGACTATCTGGGACTGTGTCTGAATGTCGGAAGTGTTCCCCTCAACATCGGTGTGCAGTTGCTGGATCGCCTGGGCCGTCGCCTGCCGGTCGGTGACCACGACACTTTCCAGATCGGTCACAGTGCCGGCGACCTCGACCACCGAAGCGGTTAGTTCTGTCTGCCGCTGCACCATGGCAGCGTTCTGCGAGGCCCGCGTCTTCACCTCCTGCGCGAAGCTCGCCGATGCGTTGTAGCCCTGGAGTGCGTCAGCGAGATCGCCCTCCCCGGTGTCATCCCTATAGGCAGACTGCAAGGCCTGAAGGCTTGACGCCTGGGCCGTAACTACGCCATCCAGTTCGGTAATGCTGGTGGTGTTGATCTCCACCTGGCGCGCGAGGCCGTTGGCAGTGACCACCACCTGGCCCACGTCCTGCCAGAAGATGGCGTTCGGCGGAGGTGTATCGACGGGGACCAGGCCAGTAGCCTGATAGATCCGCTTGCCCACCACTACCAGGTCGCCCTCGAGGTAGGTTTGCTCAGGATCGTAGGCAGACAGCCCGTCGAGCGCATCGATCTGCGCCTGCAGGCCCGGGATCTTGTCGATCTCGTCGTTGATGTCCTGGCCGAGTTCGGTCCGGCCGATCTGCCCAGCGATCAACCCCAGCACCGGCGCCGCGTCGGCACTGGCCATCCCCATCAAGCCGTTGCCGACTGGAAAGAAAGAACCGACGTTGCCAGTACGGTCCACCAGGCGCGCCCAGAAGAACAACGTCGCACCGGCCAGCAGCGACTGCATGCGGTAGTCGGCCTGTGGGTACGCCAAGTCGGCCAGCTTGGTAGCCACCGACAAGTCATTGGCCGGGCCATACCACAACTCGGTGCGCTGGGTGTCTTCGGCTCCGGCCGGGAAGCCCCAATTGATGCCGATGCCGAAGAGCTCGCTGGTGGTGGTAAGGAACGCCACCGCCGGCGGCAGGCCAACCTTCCCTTCCAGGTTGGTCAGATTGGAGCTCTTCCAGATCGACGAGATCTCGAAGGCGCTCACCGACCGAACCCGGGCCACGTAGGCGCCGGAGTAAATGCCAGTAACGTCGACACTGGTCGAACCGGTGCGCTGCACCTTGATCCAGTTGCCGCTGTCCTTGCGCCACTCCACGTCATAGGCGACCGCGCCAGCAACAGCGGGCCACGAGATGTTCATAGTGCTGATGGCGATGCCCTGGTTCACGGCGTAGCTCGACGTCAGCGTGACGCTCGCCGGCGCCTGAACGACGGTGATCGGCACAACGCTGATTGGACGTTCTTCCAGGCGCGCGCCTGTATCGATGTGCGCGAACTTGCTCGGGTCATACTGCACGGCCGATATCTCGAACACGCCAGGTTCCGGCCGGGCCACGCTCACCACCCTGTACAACGGGATGGCAAGGTCGTCGGCATCCAGCGCCCACACCAGTTCACGCTCAGGAGCCACTGAGTAGGCCACGGTAACGGTGACCTGCCGGCCGCTGACCAGTTGCACGGTGCGCCCCTCGCACTTGCCGTCGGGCAGGTTGAGGATCAGCCGGTCGCCGGGCTTGGCCTGGGTATCACGGTCCAGTGTGATGACCTTGCCGTTCACCGCCGAGATACGCCCGCCCACCGGTCGACCGGCCAGGAGTTCGTCGGCGATCGGGATCACGTAGCCAGGCAGCGGGATACGCCCGTCGAGGCCGACCTTGAAGGTAACGGCCCGGTCCTTGGAGTTGGTGAGCAGCGCCCACTTGCCGCGGCGCTGCGCCTCGGATTCTCGGGTGCAGCCGATGGCGCTGATCTCCAGCGGGTTGTCGCCGTAGCGGCGCTGCAGCTTGGCATCCGTAACGGCCGTGACGTCGGTGTCGTAGTTGTTCGCCGGGTTGTCGTAGCTGATCAGCGCGCGGCTGTACCGGGTGCGCTCCGACGCACTCGAGTAGGTGAACTTGCTGTCGATCACGTTCGCCCGGGTGTAGGCGAAGTCGAAATCAGTGGCGCGCGGCATGTCCGACAGCGTGAAGACCTGGCCCTGGGCCCAGTAGGTCATGCCCCGGTAGATCGCCGAGATGTCGCGCAGCAGCGACCAGGCGTCGGCCTTGCTCTGCAGGTTCAGGTTGCAGATGAAGCGCGGCTCCTGGCCGCCCTTCCCGTCCGGCACCAGTTGGTCGCAGTACTGCGAGATGCGGTAGAGCTCCCACTTGTCCACCATCCACGGTTTGATGCGCCGGCCCAGGCCGAAGCGGTCGGCCGTGGTGATGTCGTAGGTCATCCAAACAGCGTTGTCAGTCCAGGCCTGTTTGAAGGTGCCGTCCCAGATCCCGGTGTAAGAACGTGCCACGGGGTCGTAGTTGCTCGGCACCTGCATCTTCTTCAGCTTGGTCTCGACAGTCACGGCCGGAATGCTGCGGAACTGCTCGGCCGAAAATTCGATGTAGAGCAGCGCGGTGTTCGGATAACGGATCTTGGCGTCTATGACCTCCGTGAAGCCGGCAATCTGCATCGTGTCGGAAATTTTGTTGTTGTTCTGGTTGATGGTCAGCCGGGTGATACGCATCAACCAGCCGGTGGTGGCCCTGGGCAAATCGATACGGCGGGTGCGCTCGTAAAGGCTGGTGGTCTTGCCGTCGACCGCTTCGCTAAGCACCTGCTGGTAGGCGCCGCCGTCGGTGGCCAGCTCAACTTTGTACTCGATCCGGTAACCGTTGATGTTGCCGCTGGCATCCACAGACTGGAGTGCCGGCCAGGCAAAACGCACGCGCACGGCTGAAAGCTGGGTATTGGTGATCGCCCGAACCCACGGTGTGCCGCTGCGCAGTTCGGTACTGATGGTGGTTTCGTTCTCGATCGAGGGGATGCCCTGGATATAGGTCTGATCCACCGCCCCGGTGCGCCACTCCCACTTCACGTTCGGGAAGTTCATGTTGCCCTGGGGGTCTTGCAGGGGGGTGTTGTCGAGGTAGATGTCGCGCGCGGTGGGCGTGCCTTCGAACTCACCCTCCCCGATGGCAATCAGCATCTTGGCGATAGCGACCGAGCGCAGGCTGTCGGGGGCTTCCGTTGGCGTTTTTGGTTTCTCTTCGCCGCCCTTGGCACCATTGATGTCGATTTTTCGAGCTGCGCCCATGCTTTCCTCCAGGCAATAAAAAACCGCCTCATGGGCGGCTGCTGTGCTTCAGGTGTTCGCTACATCTGATCTTCGGCGTAGATCGCGGCACTGATGATCGCACCGCCAACCCGGCGCTTTCCGTAGCAAAGCGGGACAGGGTTGCCGGATGCAGTGGTGTTCTTGGCGCTGCCGAAGGCATAGCCGGGTGTGTTCTCTGGCGCGGCGCTGGTCTTGAGTCCGCCGGCCTGTGGGCTCAGCATTTGGATCACACCGCCGGCAGCGAGTGCAATGCCCGGAGCAGCAAGAGCTTGAAAACCTGGGATGAAAGAAACGGCGATCAAGATCACCCCGACGATCGTTTGAAGAAGGCCCGCTCTCTTGCTGCCAGTAATGATTGGGGCGATGCGAATCGTTTCCGTCCCTGCGTAATCTAGCTCTTTAGCGCCAAGGTTCTTCGATCCGCGAAACACAGCAAATTCGATGCCCCGCGACTTAGCATTTGAGATGAACCTTTCCAAACCTGGAATCTGTACACACAGAGCCTTAATTGCCTCTGCAGGCGAGCGCACGGAGAGTCGGAATGACCTCCCGAACTGCCGGAGCTGCCCGTAAAGCAATACGGTGGTCATGGGTTGGTAATTGATCGAGAGTGCTGACACGTTTTTTCTCCAGGCAATAAAAAACCGCCCGGAGGCGGTTTGTTGTAATTTTTTACAGACAGCTTCTAACCGCCTTTTCCATGTCGCTTCTACCCCATCCGGGGCCCCAGGCCAGGCGCTGATAAAGCTTGACCTCGCTACCCTTTGCGACCTTTCTGATGCTCAGCAATTCGTCAGTCATATTGTTGCTTGCCGCGATCAGGCGATAGCCATATTCCGTTTCGGACATCGTAACGTCGCTGCGTGCGTCCTGCCACCGCGGGAATACACACAATGCATACCGTTTTGGATCTTTCGCGGTGCTGCCTGAAATACTCGGGTCTTTCGCCTCAAGGTCGCCAGGGGACACACACCCCGCCAGCATCGCCACCGCAACCGCCGCTATCAAAATTCGCATGCTTGCTCCTAAAAAATTGATCCGCCGAAAGTGAAGAATTTGAACGATATCTTCTCGTCATTCACATCTCTCATTTCATAGCGAATCCTGTCGAGCCCATTATCTACACGAGCGGCTTCAAGATGCATGAACTGGGTCAGCCCACCACCAAACCCGCTCAAATTAAGAGCGCTGACATCATGAAAAGTCAGTGTCACCGCATCCAAATCTGACCCATTGGCAGAAAGCACCAAAACCAAATCGTATTTGAAATCGTCGAATTTGATGTTGATCGACATAACACAATCATGCTCGCGCAGCAGATCGTTTAAGCGATCAAGCCTATCCATGTGTCAACCCGTCTGGGATAAATTTCGGTGCCACATGCATGTCGTTCCCTCTGTAGTTTGTCTATTTGAAGCTCGTCGGAATGGTGGGCACTTCAACGACCTTGCCGTCCACCATGCGGAAAGAGACCACTCGGCTCGCGCCAGTCATACCGTTCGCGTGGCTCCAAATCCACATTTGCCCATCGGCGCGGGAAACCACCGAGTACGGAGGCCCCATGATTTGAGTCACCTGCTCCTCAGTCATCCCTATCTGAACCCTCCTGGCATCGTCATACGAAAAACTAGTGCCAGCACATCCTGAAAGCACCAGAGCCAGAAATGCGGCCGCCGCGAAGCCGATAATCCTCATGATCGATCCTCATCCTTAAAGTGGCGACTGTATCACCGCGCTTCCCGGTGGCGAAGAATCAAACGTGTGCGGTCATGCCATGGGCCGCCGTAGACGATGATCTCGGACGGCCTGCCATACAGATGGTGCAGCATGAATGGGCCAGGGCCAAAGGCGCCCGACTCTTCACCGGGCAGCGTTGGGTCGGTACCCAGGTAGATCCCAGCATGGTTCGGGTGAACCGTGCGCCCGACCTGCATAACGATCAGATCCCCTCGCTGTGGCCGGTCTACACGTACAAAACCGGCGCCCTCGTAGTTCGCCTCGTACAGGCTGGCGTTCTCCGTACTCTCCCACCATCCATCGGCGCGCTGGAATGCTTCGAATTCCAGACCCCATTCGCGCTGGTACCAATCTGCGCAGACCTGCCAGCAGTCCCAGGCGCCGTGGACGAACGGGCGCCCGAGAAGCGGCGTGCTGCCCGTTGGAGTGATCGACCTGAGATCGCCCTCGGGCCAACTCAGGATATGCCAGGGCAGCTCTGTGGCTTCGCACATGGCCAGGTCATGCGGTGATGGTCTGCTGGTGGCGTCAGGATGCGAGTGAACGATCCCGATCACCTCGCCCAAATCTTCCGCCGCGGCGTAATCCTCGGGATCGAGCCGAAACTCTTCGTTCGGCTCCGTGGCGATGTTCCGGCATGGGAAGTACTTCTGCGCGCGCCCTATGGCGAGGAGTAGGCCGCAGCACTCTTTTGGGTACTGCTCTGCGGCGTGCGCCTGAATGGCCGAGATGATGTGCTTTCGCATGGTCAGCTCCTGCTCACGAGGGACACGGCGGGGAATCCACCGAAACTGAGCTCGTTGTTCTCGCCAAAGCGCAACTTGCAGGACGACAGGCAGCCTTTGCACTGATCCTTGGCGGGGTCATCCGTGGGGTTGTCCTCGTCATCGAACATGGCCGCGCCGGTGTAGCCACAGTCCGCTCCCCGGTAGCCATTGGTCATGGCCCAGTGGCAAAACGTCGTCATCTGCCGGCCGGGCAGCCCGTGGTTGTCGATCTCACCCGGGGAAGACAGCTCCCAGACCACCGCCTCGCCGTCCTCGCTGGTTTTCTGGTCGATGTACCAGATCTCCAACGCTTCCTGGGTCGGGTCTGCAGTCGGGTTGCCGTTGGGAAAGTTGGCTGCGTCCAGATACTGGGCCAGGGTCTCGCGAACCGTCAGCTTGAACTTGAGCATGTCCTCGAAGGCCAGGCACAGCGCCGTGACTCTGCCGTTGACGTTGCCGGCGGCGAATGTCGGCCGTGAGGCTGTGCCGTCGCTACTTGAGGAAATGCCCTCAATCTGCACCGGCCAGGCCGCGTACTCCTCTCCCTGCCACCAGATCGACTTCGCAGGCAGATCCTCTTCCGAATGCTCGTAGGCCAGCAACTCTTCAGGTGTGTGCGGAATGGCGTGCCCGTGGAAGCGCAGGTAATCCGCGCCGTACTCAGTCCCGTCAATTTCAAACAGGCGAATCTCGCCACCTGGCTCCAGCTTCTGGATGTCCGTGATCAGTGCCATGGATAGGCCTCATGGATGAAAGGTTTGCTTGAAGGTGGCGGTGATGGCGTAGACCTGGCCGCCGCGGTGAACCGGCTTGTAGCCGTTGCACTTGTAGAGGCCAAGCTCGCCCAGGGGCGGCTCCCATAGAAATCCCTTGGCGCCCTTGTGCCGATCGAGGAACGCCTTGATTTCCATAACACGAGCCTTGGCGCCGGTGAATGTGAGCGGCCAGGATTGGGACTGGTTATTGAGGCCATCTTCGACCGACTGCTCGTACCCATCGCCGAACTGCTTGGTCCGGACGCGCTGGGTCACATCACCCTCCGCGCCCTTTTCCGTTGCCCAGGTGAATCGTTCGATAGCCATCATCGCCCCTTGATTGCGTTGTTGATGACGCCGCCCTGGCGCATGTCCCTGCTGCGCAGTTCCTGATACTTCTGCTCAACGAACGTCGCCAGCTCCTTGCCGAACAGGTCATAACCAGGCGCATCAGAGGTAGACGATGCGTTGCCTTCACCGTCGATATGCACCTCGACATTGATCTGCGTTCCGCCGGACCCGCCGCCCATGGCCATAACGCCGAGCTTGCCGCTGGACGTTCGGGTCAGCGGCATGATCGCCTCTTCCCCAGCCTCACCCATGACGCCGGTCTTGCCGTTGGCCATACCGAAAGCCGTAGGCTTGCTGACGACGGAGTTCGTGAATGCGCCGCCGTCGGCGAACATCTGCACGCCGCCCGACCAGGCGCCGCCCATGGCTTGCGGGAAGTAGCTGCCCGAGTAGCCCCCCGCTGAAGCGCCAAGGTTGGAAGATGCAGCGCCAGCAGATCCGGCCGCCAGCCCGTTGCCGCCGGCGGCACTGCCGCCGAAATAGCTCGCCGCCGCACCCACCAGGCTGCCCAGCAAAGCGGAACTGGCCTGACGTGTCGCAATGCGCGCCATATCCGCCAAAATCGACTTGGTGAAGTCTGCAAACGACGCTTTGCCTGTAACGGCGAAGTTGACCAGCGAATCCTCCATGGAGCTGAAGGCGTTGCCGAACAGGCTTTTGGTCTGGCCGGCAATGTTCCGCGCCGAATCCAAGTAATTGTCCCAAGCTGCCGTAGCGCCCTTCGTCCAATCGCCCTGGGCGGCTTCCACATCCGCGTAGTTCTGCCGGATCTGGTCAGTCGCTGCCTTGTTCGCATCGGCGAGCGCCTGAGATTTACGCTTGAACTCTTCCTCCGACATGTTCCGCGACGGGTCGGACTTCTGGTTGGCCAACTCCAGGGACTGCTGAGCAAACCGATCTTGCTGGCTGTTCAGCTCGCCGCTGAGCGCGTTTTGGCGATCACCCTGGCCCACGCCGAGTACTGCGCGCTGGCCAGCCAATTCAAGTGCCCGCTGTTGCTGCCCCAGCGCCTGGATGTAGGTGCTGATCGCGCGCTCCTGCTTGGCAAGGCGCCCGGCCTCGTTGGTGGCCAACACTTCAAGCTGGCTGTCGGCATCCTTCTGCGCCTTGACCATCCCTGCGCGCGCATCGGCGATCTTTTGGTCCAGCTGGATGCTTTGCGCGGCCGACGTGGTCTTCTTGCCCTTGGCGGCCTCCAGCGCGGTGATCTCCGCCTCGTAGGCTGCCGTCACCTGATCTCGCTCGTTGCCGATCAGGGCCTGGCGGCGCAGCAGGTAGTCGGCCTCGGATACCAGGCCGGCCTTCTGCGCGGCGTCCAGTTCCTTCTGATAGTTTTTGTAGTCCGCAGCGATGGCTGCCAGGTTGTTCTTGGCGTCATTGAAGCCGGTCAGGTCGACCTGAGAACCCGAGGCCTTGGGGTCTTTGAACTTGTCGTTGATGTTGGAGATGTTCTTGTCGATCGTGGCCTGTGCCAGGCGCGGATCGTTCGGCGAAACCTTGCGGATATCGTCGAGCTGTTTCTTGTAATCCTTGAGTGCTTCGGCGCGCTTCTGCTCATTCGTCCACGAGGACTTGGTGAGCACGTCGATCTTGTCGCTGGCGACGATGGCCGCTTGCTGGGCCTTTCCCTGGTCATCGAAATACTTGATCCGAGCATCATCGGCATCACGCTGCAGCGTAAGAAAGGTGATCTGCGCCTGAATCTGAGCCCGAACCTTCGGGCTCACCTCCTGGGCGTTCATCCTCGTGCCGCCAACGTCGAACGCATCCGATCCGGTGAGCTTGGACTGCAGGTCCTTAATCTGGTCGTTGTAGCTCTTCTGCCGGCCTACATCGCTGATTCCATCTAGGGCGCCGCTCGCGGCACTCTTGATGCCAAGCCAGGCCCGCTCCCACAGGTTCAGGTTCTCTATCACCTGGCGGGATCTGGTCTGCACAGTGTCGGCATAGGTGTCGGTCAGCAGCTTGGTGGCGCCGATTTCGTCGCCTTGGTCCTTGAGTGCGACGATCTGCGAATAAACCGAGGCAGTGAGGAAGTGGTACTGCTCGTTGAGCGACTTGGCGGCGGCCACTGGGTCGTCGGCGATCTTGACGAACTCGGCAACGGTTGCCTCGATGGACTTGCCGGTGGCCTTCTCCATGGATAGGGCTGCCTCGGCGATCTCCACGAAACTGCCGCTGGCGAGCTTACCGCTACCTGCCAGGGTGACCAGCACGTCCGCAGCCTGCCCGGTGGTGCCCACTGTCGCTGCGACCTGGCGGGACATATCGCTCAACTGTCCAGCGCTTGCACCTGCATAATTGCCTGTGAGGATCAGCGCCTTGTTGAAGGCTTCCGTCTCTCTACTGCCGCTGTAGTAGGCGTAGGCCAGCCCACCTATGGCGGCAGTCACAAGGCCAATCGGAGCAGCTAGTGCCAGCAGACCGCTCATGGAGGCGCCGGCCCCTACGCCGATCTGCGTGATTGCCCGGGCACCGCTCCCCCAATCGCCGGTCGACAGGGCGTTACCGAGCTGCATAACGTTTTCCTGCGCTTGGCGGGTGCCGAGGCGCAGCTTGTCGAAGCCGGTGGTGGTTTTTTCGAGCTTGGCGTAGTCCTTGTCGATATTGCCCAGGGCTTTGTTGTAGTCGTCCTGACTCAGACGCCCCGCGTCTAAGTGCTTGCCCAGTTGCTCGACTTGAGTGTCGAGCTTCGCCAGCGCCGCGCGGGCCGGGTCAATTGCCCCCAACAAGCTGTTGAGAGCTTTTTGCTCATCCAGAGCGGACTTGGCCAGAGCAACCTGCTGCTTGTCGAGCTGCGCGGAGATCTTCGCCGCTTCGGCCTCGCCATAGGCGCCGGTCTTGGTCAGCTTGGTGAGCGCGGCCCGCTGCTTGGCCAGATCCTGGGTAGTTTTGGCACTGGTGGACAGCGACTTCTCCAGGGCCTGAATTTCGTTCATCAACGAGGCAGCGGACTGCTCGGCCCGGCCGCCGGCCTTCGCCATTTCATCCAGACTTGTTTTGGCCTGGATCGCATCGGCCGAGTCGATCTTGACGCCGAGTTCTGCAATGTTCATCGACTCACCTTGAATAAGTGCCCGTGGTTACGGGCTGTTTTCCCTTTCCTCCGCCATGACGCGCAGGGCTTCGCCTTCCAAGACCTGAAGGTCAGGGAAGATTTCCGCGAGTTTCTTTTTCTTGATGCCAAGGAAGCTGGCTACGTCGCGGATGCAGCTGTAGTCGAGACCGATCGCGCCGCCGGTGCCTGCTCGCCACTGGGTAGACATTCGGTTGAACAGGAGGAAGACCGGCCAAAGGCACGGCCAAACCTCGAACTCTTCTGCCATGTCCTCTGCATCCCAGCCGAAAGCCGCAATCTGCTCGGCATCCGGCGGGGGCTCATACAGAGCGCGGGCGGCGCGGATCAGTTTCCCGATCGAGCCTTGGCGTAAGCATCCTGGTAGGCGTCTACGACAGCTTCGGTTGTTCCATGACAGGACGTCACCAGCGCCTTGATGCCTTCGTCGTCAAATTTGTCATCGAACTCCCAGCCGACCACCAGCTCCTTGATCTGCTGAATCTGATTTTCGGTATCCACGGCAATGATTTCCGACACCGTGGGCTTTTCGCCGAAGCGATCCAGACCGTCTTTGCGCCGCTGGTTCCACTGGTCGAATAACGCCGCAAGCTCGATCCGGTTTCGGTATTTGAAGGTGAACCCGACCTTCACCGGATCCTGGCCAACTACCGGGACCATCACGGCCCCCAGGAACGTCGGTGATTGGGCAATCTTGAACTTCGCCATGATTAAGCCCCGCCGCCAGCGACAACAGGAGCGCGATACGCGGTGATCTCGGCGTTGATAGTGAAGCCGAACGCGACCGCAGCGCCTTCGTTACGTACCAGGGTCGGGCTTTTGTTGAAGGAAGCGTAACCGGCGTAATAGATCGTCTTGCCGTTGGGCAGCGACATACGCAGGATGCGTACTTCCTTCTCGCGGTCTGCCTTATCCAGCTCGTCGTACCAGGCCAAGCTGTCATCGTCAGCGAGCTGGAATGCAAAGGCCTGGGCGTTTTTCGTGGTGGGGATCTGTTTGTCGCGGCGAGCCTCAAGCGGCGCATACGTCCAGTATTGCTGCTCACCGCCGGACATGGAGTTGCCGATCACCTGGTTTACCGCCACCCAGCCGGTGACTTTCTTGGCGGTGCCGGCGCTGATGCCGTCAGGGAAAAGCGAGGTATTCGAGGTGTCGATACCTTCCAGGGTGAATGCGCCGGCTGCGGCAGCGGCGACACGCACGGCGCGCTCGTTGATGTCCTCCCAGCCGGAGGTGATCAGCAGGATGTCACCATTGGCGAAGCCGTTGGCGAGTGCGGTAGCTACGCCAGGGTTTGCGTTCGTGATGCTCGCAATCACCTTCGCAGCGGCAAAGCCGGTGGAGAGCGCCAGTGTTGCACCGTTGGGAAAATAAACAGACATGGGTTTTCCTCTTTGCAGAAATGACAAAACCCGCATAGAGGCGGGTTCAGGATTTGCCCAACGGGCGGGTTATGGCGTGGTGTCGGACCGGTAGGTAAACGAGAGCGGCACCGTATAGGTTGAGTCACCAGTAATGCCCGGCCCGACATCTACAGGCGTCATGGGCGTCACTACGAAACCGTTTTTCACGTCGCGCACGTACAGTGGGAATAGCGCGGTGATCTCGGCGGCAATTGGGTTGGTTTTGGCCTTTCCGGTGCCAGCCGGGGCGATGATGCTGACCTGAAACACGCCGGTGTACAGCCGGTGATCGCCGCCGAGCGTGTTGCTCGCAGTGTCGCCCGGAATAGTGAAAGCTCGAAGGTATGTCTCGCCCTCCGCCGGCGCGTAGGCCGTGTTCTCGAAAACGACCTTGAGCTTCTCCGACCTGGCAGCGTTCCAGGCGATGAGCTTGGCCTCGTAAATCGAAGCGATGATTGCGTGACTCATACCTGGTTGTTCCTGATGGCCTCCAGCACGATCTGCTGAAAGCGAGCCACAGTTACCCGAACCATGCCGCCGGGGGCCTGGGTTGAATGGCCGAACTCCAGCGGGATCGCGTAGGGCAAGTTGTTGATGATGTAGGCCATTTGGCCGGCGGTGAAGTCGCTCATCGCGGCAACCATTGCAGCGGTGGTTTCGGCGCCGCTCGGGTCAACCTCATCAAAGGTGACGCTCTCTACCACGCCAAGCGATATGTGCCAGTTCGCCCGGAACCGGCCGCCGACGTAGTCCTTTCCTGCCGCCAGGCCGTTCACGTTGAAGTTCTGGTCGCGCTCGGTCTTTGTCAGGGGTTTGGCGTACTTCACACCCTTTCGCAATTTGCCGGCTTTGGTGAAGTTCGACTCGTTGAGGTTGATGATCGTATTGCGGACCGCGACCTTGAAGTCATAGTCGTCGGCCGCCCGGGTGTTCGCCTCACGGTGAGCAACGTTTGCGGCCCAGATCTCCGGGTTACCCACGGGAGACATTCGAATCAGGCTGCTGCCGACCTCGATAATGATCTCGCGCACGCTGGCGTCGATGGCTTCGCTGGTTTGGGCGGCGAACTCGGCCAGGCTCAGGGCGAAGCTGCCGGATTGACCGGCGCCTGCCCGGCTCAAGACCGCACCTGCAGTTCATACAGAATCGGCGTGCCGGCCGGGTTGACCTCTTTCAGCGGCGGAACGATGGACCAGGTGCGGCCCTGGGCGACCACTTTGTCGAGCAGCCCCGGCACCCAGGCCAACCCCTGCGCGGCGATCTTGAGCTTCTTGTCGCCCTGCTTGATCAGGCTGTTGTTCTGGAATTCGAGACCGGTGAAGTCGAGCAGTATGCCCTGGGCGATCTGTTCGACAGTTGCCCCCGGCGCTTCCCCGCCCGTCTCCGGGTCGTACTCGCCCGGTTCCGTCTTGCTGATGGTCACGGGCTGGCCGAACTCTGTGATCATCTCCAGAGCCATCACGGCCATTTCGTCGTAGAAGGCCATGGCGGTCTCCGCTGTGTCTATGCGCGTACTGCGAACAGCCCACGCTTTTGAAGGTAGTCGGCAAACTGCGTTGCGCTCGGACGATCAGGCGCCGCTGGCAGCAGCCGGTTACTGGTAGACGGAATAGCCGCATACTGTCGCGTCACCGCCCCCTCAACACGATCCAGCAGCACAGCTCCTTTGCGCTTCTCCACCGGGTCGATATCGTCCTGATGAATCTCAGCGGCCAGGGCCATCTGCCCGTACTGGATGCGCGCCGGCAGGTAGTTGTTCGGCTTGATCTCCTGATCCAGCAGCACTTCCCGGCGCGGCCAGGACAAGGCCTGCTCGCTGCTCATCTTGCGGCCTTTCCAGGTCTTGCCATCCATCGCCAAGGCAGCCCGGCGCAGCAGCGCTTCCTGCTCGGGAACGCCTGCGGGGATGACCGTGCCGAATTTCACGGCATACAAGGCCAGGTCCTCGGCGCTCGCGTAGCTTTCGGCGTCAGGCTTGCCGGTGCCGTCCTCGATGATGAGTGTCATGCGTCAACTCGCTGGAATGGTTTGAAGATTGGCCGCCGGGTCACCGGCAGCCAGCAGTATCACGCCTTGGGCAGATCAGCGACGAGCTTTTCCAAGGAGTCTTTCGAGGCATTGGCCCGGTACTGGACCTTGGCCTCATCGAGCTTTGCTTTCAGGTCGGCGATTTCCTTCGCTTCGGCATCTTCCCGACCGGCTTTGTCGACTTGCTGGAGAAGGTCGCCCACCTGCAGTTGCAGAGCCTTAACCTTTTCAGCTTCGCCATCACGCGCACGGATGAGGCTTTCCACGCCGGCGTTTACCGCCTCGAAAACCTGGAACAGGCGGCCAGCGATAGGACCAAGCTCGTTTTCGGGGCGCACCAGCTCTTGATCAGCGAATGACTCGACGATCAGTCCGACAGATTCGAGCTCGGCGCGGAAGGCGTCGATATCGATGCTGGAGTTTCCGCCATCGATCAGCAGTACCGTCGGCTGTTCCTTGATCGTCACTTCAGGCACATCGGCGGCGGCGTCATCGCGACTTTCGGTAGCACTCGCATCAATGATGCGCAAGCCATTCGCCTTGGCCAGCGCCTTCACGTCTTCCTGGTACTGGTGGAATGGACCAGGCAGATACCAGATGTTCTTGTTGCTCATGATCGTGTCCTCGCCAAGCCGGGCACTGGGCCCGACTCAGCTGTCAGGGTTACTTGGAGGCGTCACCGATCAGGGCTACACCGGCGGTGTGCTTGATGCTGGTGGCGGTCTTGTCCCAGTTGGTACCGGTCGCCAGTTCGGCGTCGGTTGGCGACTTGCCGCCGGTGGTGGTGTCCCAGGTGTAACCCTTCAGGCCCAGGCCGAAGGTGTAGTCGGTCTGGAGCGTGGTTTCGATACGCTCCTTGCCGTTGGTGGTCTGGACGTTGCTGATGATGTCGCGGCCGTCGTGGACCAGCGCAGCGCCTTGCACCAGGGACAGGATGATTTCCTTGTTCGGGGTGCCGGCCTGCATCAGCGCCGGGGCATCCGTCACAACGGAGATCTTGCCGAGGATGTCCACCACGCGGACGTTGCCCGCCTGGAACAGCTGCTGCTGGTTCGCCAGGTTCTGGCCTACCAACTTGTGATAGCTGGTGCCCTGCATCACCTGGGTGACCAGGTTCTGGCTGGCGTCGCCGAACTTCGCGTGTGCGTTGTTCAGGCCTGCGTAGGTGATGCCAGCAGTAGCCGACACATCGTTCACGGCAGCGGCCTGGGCGGTGATAGCTGCAACCAGGGCGGCGATCGCGGTGTTCAGCTGGTCCTTCAGCAGGATTTCAGCGAACGCGCGGCTGGCGACTTCGATGCCTTGGGCGGTTGGTCGCTCCAGCCAGGTCATCTGCGACGGCTCGTAACGGATCGGACCGAAGCCGCCGGCCACCTTCACCGAAGTGTTCTTCAGCTCGGTCAGATCGGTTGCAGCGACAGTAGCGTTCGCGCTGTAGCGGTCCACGCGGCGCTGGGCAGCGGCCAGAGTCTGGAAGAACGACTCTTGGAGGAAGTCACCAGTGAAGCCGTCCGGAGACAGCACGATCGCGCCACGGCTGGCGGCGTTGAAAGCGGCGAGATACTGGTCCAGCGTCTCGAGAGTCGCCGGCATGATGTATTCGTTGAAAACCTGCATTTGCGACAGGGACATGAGTTATTTCCTTACGATTGAGGGAGATCCGGGAACCGGCTCGCAATTGCGGCCTGTCGTTCCTCTTTGGTGCCGCCGATTTTTCCTTTTGCGGCCCCGCCGCCACCTCCAGCACCAGCAGCCCCGCCGCCAGATGCCTTGCTACCCGCGATCAACGGCGCGAAGGCCGTGTCGTTTGCGAATTCTGCTTTCAGCTCATCCAGCGTTGCCGCTGAGAGCTTGCCCTGCTGGTCGAGGACGACCACAACAGGCTTCCCGTCGCGCTGCTCGACGCTCAAGCGGCGCTCGATGTGCGGCAACAGGGCTTTGGCGCTGCCTGGGATTGCCAGGGCAGACGCGATGTCAGTAGCGGTACGGCCGACGGTCAGATCCCGGATCTGAGTGCTCAGCGTTCCACGCTCCTGTTCCAGCATGCCGTTCAGCTCGGCTTCGCGGCGGTTGTACTTTTCGGACCAGGACTTCTCGAGTTCTTCGACGTTGCCGGACTTGCGAGCGGCCTCTTCACGCTCCAGTCGGGCCTGCTCTTCGGCGTCCTTGCGAGCCTTCTCGGCGGCTTTCTTTTCGCCGAGCAGCTCTTCCACCTTCGACTTCAGGCCGGATACATCTTCTGGTTGCGGCAGACCTTCAATGCCGAGTACGAACTTGCCGTCCTTCTCGGTGTAAAGAGCGCGCACGGCTTCATCTACCCCTTCCAGGGTATCCAGTTGGAACTTCAGCATTGGTTGTCTCCCAGAGACTTAGGTGCAGGCCCTGCCTGCAGGCATAAAAAAACCCGCCGAAGCGGGTTGGATACGTGGGTGTAAGCTAACTATCGACCGTTTTAGCCCTGCGGCAATACGTGATGCGTATGACTGCCTTCAAATTTTATGTACAGAACAGGCTCACCGTTGATTTCTACAGCCCGGCCGGGAATCCAGTTTTTTTGGATGGCAGATCCTGACCCCAGAGCAGTCCGATACAGCAGCTGAGCTTGCTCGAGGGACAGCTCATAAACGTTGTGATTACACTGCGCGTAGTTCTTTTCCAACTGATCGTCGGTCTGTTTATTCAGACAGGCAACCGATGGTTCGAGGCGATCCGGAAGGTTGAATGGGTTTGGCATGCTAATTTCTCATCTAATAGCGTTCCCCAGAACCATAAATAACCTTAATGGTTTAATCCAGCCCGCTCGAATGCCAGCGGCTCAAGCGCTCGCATCTGAACAAGGGTCAACGGGGAGAAATTGCGATCAAGTTGCAGCTCAGCAAAGCGCTCGACGCTCAAACCGCCTTCACGGAACAACTTCGCCCGAACCGGACCGATTGCCTTGTCCTGAAACGCAGCCGGCTGCTGCTGTAGCCAATCGTAGTAGGTGAGGTCTGCCCTCACCTGCTGTGCGCCACCGTCGCCAACGGATGCCCGTGTGGCGCCCTCGGCAAACAGCACACTGAAGCGAGTCACCGCCACCACCGTCGAGCGGCAGTTGATGTGGATCGGCGGCCTCGGCCCCTCAGCCAGCTTGAACCGGCGCTTATCGAGCGTGCGGCACTGGCTGGTTGTCTTCGAATCCAGGGTGCTGACCCATTCCACCGACTGCACGACGTCGCTGTTTTCCTTCAGCGTCTCCATACGCGCCTGGGTGGCGACGTGCTGCACCGCCGTTCGCACAATCGAACCGGTGTTGCGGTTGATCGTGGCCAGGATGCCGTCGTTGTACTTCAGCGCCTTGGTGCCGCGAATGTTCTTGATGATCTGGAAGTTGGTTTGGCCTTCGAAGAAGCCCTGCCGGATCGCGCCAGTGAGGCGCTGTCGTTCGGTGGCGGTGAAGCCATCAATGAACGACTTGAGCAGCTTCCCGCCGTCGGCACCGCGCACGCTGAGCGGATTGGTGAGGATTGCCGCCCTGATGGCAGCAGCACCCGGCACCGCCGCATCGAAGGTGACGCCCACCGGCGCCGCCCGGGTCAAGCTGGTCGCTTCGAACTCGGCCTCATAGTTGGCGATGTCCACCAGGTCGAGGTTCAGCTTCTCGCTGTACCGGTCGAAGATGCCCAGCAGCAGGCTATCAACCTCGCTCAGCAGCCGCTCCAGGCGGGCGACGGTGTAGTCCGTCAGGTCCGTCCGCGTCAGCCGCTCACGAATCGAGCGGTCGATCTCCTTGAGGAACGGCGCGAACTTCGCCACCTCCCCTGACTTGAGCTGCTCCAGGAAGACGGCATGCCGGATGGTAGCGTCAAGGATTGCTTGGTTTGCCGCCATTCGGAATTACCTCGGTGTTGTCCAGGCCAAGCCCAGTACTCTGCGTTTCCAGTTCGCCCCGGATTTTGTCGTCCGTTTTCTCCGGGTTGATCACGCCTCGATCACGCAGGTATTGCCAGAAGTCGCCCTCCGGCAGCTTGCCGCCCTGCACTGCATTGAACAGAGCCGCCAGGATCGTCGCGTCCAAAGTGATCTGGCTGAAGTCTTGGTTGAGCTTGTAGACCACCTCGCCGGTGGCGTTCACGAACTCGGCCATCCAAACCAGGCACTGGCTGTATGCCTCGCTGACGTTGCTCACCACCAGGGAGAGAACGCTGTGTTCGGCGGCACTGTCGTTATCGGCTTGGGTTGCGGTCTTCACCGCGCTACCACGCTCGATCAGCCGGGCGCCGAGGGACACCATGTCCTGCTTCTTAGCGTCCATGGCTTCCTTCACGAGCGTGTTCGGCTCAGGCTGAGCAAAGCCGCACGATCCGTTGGCTGGAAGCGTCAGCGGCGCCCTGGAGCCGACATAGATGCCGTTTGCCTCAAGGTGATCGCGCCATGCTTCGTCCAGTCCGGAGATCCAGAACTGCGGCTGACCAGAGAACCAGACAGAGTCCTCATAGTCCGCGCTGTTGCAGTAGTGACCAATGTTCAGCACCGCCATGTCGTACAGTGGGGCGTCGTCGATGCTGGTGTCGTTGTTTTCGCTACCAAGGAAGTGGAACGGGATGATCCGCCAAGGCTGGCCTGCGCCATTCAGGGGGGTGAATGGCGGGATAATCATAGCCGTCTGGCTTGTTCCCTCTTCCCACACCTCCTGGGTGTACACGCCGGTCTCGTCCAGGCGTAGCACCCGGTACTGGGTAACCTTTTCGCTGCCGAAGCCGTCATCGGTGTCGACATCTACGGATTCTTGCAGCACAACCAGGCTCAGCAAGTGCTGACCGCCGACCTTACGGGTCTTCCAGTTCCTGATCGACTCGGCTGGGTAGCTCGCAACGCTTGCACGAGCGCGACCCGCCTGTTCGTCCGCCTTGCTCACGGTACCGGCCTGCACCGCGGCATAGTCAACCAGCAAACCGTGCCGACCAACCTCGAGCAGGTGCCCGATGACCGATTGCGACTGCTGATAAACGCTCACGCCCTGCCCGTCGATGTCCGTGGCGACGTAATCTAATGCGCCGGGGACAGTCAGCGTTGGCCAGGTGCGGAACACGGCCCCCACCAGACTGTGCTTCGTGCGCCCGGTAGCGTTGTAGTACACGGCCCGCTGCTTGTACGACTTGTACCGTTCAAGGTTCTCAGGGCTGGTGTCGTGCTTGTTGGGCCTGGGCAAGTAAACATCGCCGCGCCCCTTGACCGTCTCGGAGCCCTTGCACACGTCGCGCACCAGCCGCCAACGGGACTGTGCCGCGTCGTACTCCGGGCGGGTGTATGTGACGTCTGCCATTAGCGTGCGAATCCCATTTTGATTGATTTGACCGGTTTCCTAGCGCTCTTGGCGACAGCGAAGTACCGGAATCCGTCGGAGCCGTGAGAGGTCCAGTCGTGCAGCGGCTTGTCTTTCCAGCAGCCGCGCTTGTCGTCCCACTCCTTGCGGTAGTTCTCAAGGCAGGAGACCCCCTGCTCGCACTTCGAGTCATCGAAAGCACACTTGGGCAGGATCTCCCGCACCTGCTCGATACCATCGTTGACGCCGAGCTTCGGCACGACCTGGAAAGTCATGCTGTATTTCTGGCCGTCGATGTCGTAGCCCTCGCGGGCCAGCTCCCGACGGGTTTTGGCGTCGCTGCCGAACTCCCTGTTATCGATGTCGTGCGGCCCCCAGTGTTCGGAGTAGGTGTAGCCCTTGTCCTTGAGCACCTTCATGTAGTGCCGCAGGCCTTCGCCGCTGTTCTCGTAGTAATCGATGACGTGAAACTCTTCGCCGACCTGGCGCACGAACCAAATGGCAGTTGAGTCGCCGACGCCGATGTCCCAGAAGGTCATTACCGGTAGGTGGCTGTTGTTCGGGATCACGCCGATGCGCTGCTGCGCGTAGAGCTTCGTCAACTGCTGGGCGTAGTAAGCTCCCTCGACCGACTGCTGGAAGGCTTCGACAGGGATGGACGGGTATTCCCGCTTCATGTCGTCGCCGAGCGTCTTCTCCTTCGCCGCGTACCAGGCGCGCTGGCCTGGGTTTGTGTCGATTCCGTGCTTGGCGAACAGGTCGTTGAAATAGTCGGTCAGGCGCTGCGGGATGACGACGTCAGTCGGGTCAAGCCAATAGGCCTTGTTCTTCCACCAAGAGAAGAAGAAAAACTTCCAGTCCAGCAAGCCCAGGGGCACGCCGGCCAGTTGTTGGCGCTCCGCGCTCTGCGAGTAATCGAAGAAGTAGCCCGCCCTGCCCTCCGCGGTCGACTCAATCGTGACGAAGCAATCGGTGGCGACAGCCTCGAAGGCGCCGGTGACGATCTCCCGCGCCTTGTGCGGAAACTTGGCGCAGATCTTTCCGAATTCGGATACGTGCAGGTAACGCAGCGTGCCGCCCCGAAACGAGGTGCTGACGTAGAGCGAACCACCCTTGCTGAAGACCAGCTCGCCGGCGGCGTCATTACTCGCAGGGTTGGCAGCGCGAATCTCAGCAGGCAGGTTGTCGTAGGCGTACTTCACCTTCTCCCGGAACAGGCGCTTGGCGTCGTTCAGGGTGTGAGCGATCAGAGCGCACTTGGCCGACTCGAACAGAGCCGCGTCCAGTTGGATGATGCAGCACTCGGTGGTGAAGCCAAGCTGCCGGGCCTTCAGGATGATGTTCCGGGTGTGCATCCCCTCGAAGTATTCGATCTGCTCGTCCGTCATCCGGAAGCGAACCTTCTTCCCGGCTTTGTCGGTGATGAAGTAAAGGTTGTTCAACCGCCAGTACTTGTCCCGGAGCAGCTTCAAGTGCTCGGGCTTCATGTCAGGCTTCCTTCGATAGATCGTCCATCATTTTCGATAGCTCGTCGGCGTCACTGTTGCCGGCTTTGGTGTCGAGGTCGTAGGCCTGGCGCTCCAGGGCAACCAGCGTCTTCAGGGTCTCGGCGAGCTCCTTCATCGTCTTGGTGCGAGAAGGCAGCGCGCCCATCTTGTTAGCCAGGGCCAGAACGTCTGCCATTGCATCGCCGTCGTCGTGGTCAGCGTCCTTCAACTGGGCGATCAACTCTTTGATGGTGCCCTGCTCATCGGTCAGCGCTTCCAATTCGTCCAGCAGCTTGTTGGTGAGGCGCCGGCCACGTGAGATGTCACCGCGGTGGGCCATACGGATGTTCGCGATGACCTCGGCGTTGACCTCGATGATCTCTCGCTCGGTTTCCACTGATTTGCTGGCAACCTGCGTGGCAACCTCTCGTTTGGCAACCAGCGAATCAGCTTTCGCCTTGATCTTGGCCTTTAGATCTCGCTCCCAGCCATTGGCCTTGGCTCGCTTCTGGATAGCGGTGTGCGACACACCGCAGGACGATGCGATCTCTCTTACGGAAAGCACTCCGGCCCGGTAGGCGCGTTCGATTGCCTCCCAGTCGGGTTGCTTGGTTGTCATAAATTGTCTCAGGCACTTGATTGGTCGAGCACGTGACTCCATTAGTAATGGCGCAGTACCCAATTAACCGTTTTAAGGAAAGAAGATGTCTATCGAAGCGATCTCGAAAGTTGGTGAAAACTCCTACCGCCAATTGATTCCCGCAGCGCAGCGTGCTGTCGCCGTTGGTGCTGCCTTGGAGCTGATTCAAAGCCGCATCGGCACAGCTCTCGCTGGAACCAGTCTTGAAACTGAAATGACCAAGCTGTCGCAGTACGCTGACAAGATCCAAGCTGCTCTTAAAACGGCAGATTGATGCATCCGTGCCGCACTTACCTGCGGCACACCTACCCTTCCCCATTGTCCAGCAGTACATCAATCAGCTTCTGCTCACCCAAGCGCATCGCACCCAGGCATTGCAGGTCATCGCACTTAGGGCCGAGGCCGAACACGGTGACCTCTCCCTTCGCGCCGATCAGCGTCAAGGCGCCCACCGTGCATTCTGGATGCTCACCGGCATCGAGGTCATCGGCAATCTTGCGCAGGGTCTTGGCAGCATCTCGCCAGCCTTCCCGCTTGAACTCCAGAACCTTGACGGTCATTCGGTCACCATTTGGTGTGTCTGTGCGTGGGCGTAGCCGTGGAGCAAGCCAACGATAAGGCCCTGGGGCAGTCCGGCAGCCTTGGCGACGTCCACTGCATCGGCAATGGCCTTATCGAGAGCGCTTACCGCAGCGTTGATGTCCTGCCCCATGAGAAGCACATGCCGCAGGCGAGTGACGTTGCCCATCAGCTGAATGGATCGGCTGGCTTGGCGATCGAGCGCACGAACCACATGAAGCCTTGCTGCAAGTTGGTCTTCGCCAACGCCAGCAGGCGCGGGTCGACGCCATCAATCTGGCCAATCTGTTTGAACAATTCGCCGGTGTCAGCCTCCAGCGCCTTAATGGAGTTCATGCCGTCGATCTCGGACTGAGTCAGGTCGCGGTAGCCAATGATTTTCTTGTGCTGGTTGTCCATGGGTGGTTCCTCATGATTACGCGCCACGATTTGGCGCATTAGAAAACGTGGCGCGGACTACTTGGCGCGACGATCAATACCGCCCGGCGCCTTGTCACAGTGCAAGCAGTGCTCACAGTTCAGCGTCCGACACAGCCAAACCTTCACCCGCTGCCAGTACGTGACCATAAAGATGTGCCGGGCACCGGCAAGGGCCAGAGCGACATGCAGCGTCAGGCCAGCAGTGGTCGGGCCAAAGAAGATGTTCTGACTGCGCACCATCACAACGAAACCGGTTATGGCGATCGTCGAGTAGATCAGCTTCCCGAGGATGCCGTCCCTCACCTTCCCGCTCAGTACGCACCAGGCCGCCCAGGCCGCGATGAGTCCGCAGGCGATGGAGTTGATCAGTTCAAGATTCATGGTGGATTGCCTCCCCCGAACCGCTGGCGAATGAGCGCCCAGAGGTCAGCGGATTTGATGGCTCGATTGATGGCCGCCAGGAGCGAGCCGCCGAAGGCCCCCAGCAGGAAGCCGATGCCGGCGACGATCTTTGGCTCAGTCACGCCCAGGTAGGTGCTGACCATACTCGTCAGGTAAATCGAGCAGGCCATACCGGTAATGAGGAAGATCATCCAGGCACGCCAGTCGCTCAAGTCGTCCTTGTGCCACCAGCTGGCGATCACTGCCCCAACGAGCCCCGCAATCAGCAATTCGAACCTGTCGATCTTGTCGAGCAGGCGCTGTAGATACTCCATGCGCTCGACTCCGTGGGGCATGTTTGGAATAGGTCAGCCCCAGCAGCACTCCCAGCTCGGAGCAATGGGTGTGGTGGAGCCGAAAACGAAAAAGCCCCGACATGTGCCAGGGCTTAAGTGGTAGACGAAAAAAAACCCCGCAATCGCAGGGTTTTGCTTAGAGGTTAAACCTCAAATAAAACGGGGACTTCACCATTAGCTACGCATCCCGCCAAGACGGCGGCGATAGATAGAAGTGTTGCTTGAGCGAGTACAGCTGCTATTTTTTTGATCATCTTTTACTCCTTGTCCGCAATCTTAGCTGTTGCGGTCAGCGATCCAATGAATATTGCTAGCGACGTCGAAATGACCATCAGTGTAAATAGGATCGCCATCAAGGCAGTCTGCGCAATCGGATTCGAACCGATTAGCCCCCATAGACCATGTGACAGGTTTTAGCCTGCTCGTGAGGCAATGGTAACAGCTACCTGACGCACTTTTAAACATTAAGCAAAAAAAACAGCACATGGACGGTATGGGTAGCTAGTTGAATATTACAGGAGATCAAAGATCGTCAGCTGTAATGGGTTGAGCTCGTTTCGCTACAGCCCTCTTTGTTCTGTGCCAGGCGAGCTCGAGATCAGAAAAATTGTCATCCACTCCCCACCGTTGGCCGAAAGGAGGAAGAGTGAACTCCTCTCTCAGCTTTTTGGCTAGTAGATACGCTTCATAGCCAAAATAACCAACAATTTCAGCCTTATGGCCGTGTACATCAATTGGGTTGAACGAAGACTCTTCGATGGCACTTAGATGCTGACTAGCTAATGCTTTTTCAGTCGAGATCCACGCCAGACTGCTAGCATGCTCAGTACCAATATGCTTCAGAGATTCATCGGATATATCCATATCTGGATAAGCGCAAACAGGCCACTGTTGGTAGTCACGCTCGGGGATGAGCTGATCAGCAGCATCGCGGTATAGCCATAAATTACGGCGAGAATGGAGCACGTAGAGATCAAGCTTCGCAACAAGGCCAACCGCTGCAAACCGTGCCTCTTGTTTTTGCTCTCGACTTCTAAAAAACCAGTCTTTAGCCACGCCAATGAGGGCGGCAACGACCCCGCTCGCCAAGACAATTTTGACGATATCTCCCCATCCTAAAACCGCAGTCGTTGCCTGCACCACTTCCATGAAGATGCTCCATAAAAAAACCCGGCTTAAAGCCGGGTTTGAGTATCAATCCTTAATGCGCAAGATCGACAGGATGGGTAAATATTCTCTCACTTTCTCATTCATTGCAATGGCTATTTGCTACGCCGCGCAACTTTCGATTAGGCCCTCTGCGTCCAGCAGCTCCTGGGCAACGGTCAGCGCCTCGTTTACCAGATCGTCCAGCGCCTTGCGGATCGAGGAGCGCCACCGGTAGCGGGTGGATTCCGGTTTGCCATCGTTGTCCCAATTGGTGATGTCGTACCAGGCGGCCGGCAGTACCGCGGCGGAACGCTTGCCCTCGGCGCCCGCCACTTGCGGAATGGCCCAGGTCAGCACGGCGCACTCCCGGAAACGCTTCGGTGCCGGCGTTCGCACGGAGTTGAGCAACTCCAGGATGGCGCGGTGCTTGCGCTCCTGGTGTGTCGAGTACTTCGCCACCAACGCCCGCCAGTGCGCTGGGGTCAGCGCCTTGTGCAGCCGACCGAACACCCAGCAGTCCTGGAGAAACGCCGCCTCCTTGCCGACGATCTCCCCTTTCTGCTTGGCGCACTGCACCTTGGGCTCAAAGTCGCAGCCGCCGGCGGAAGTGATGGTCTCGGCCGCGAGGGCTCGAACTACTGCTGAAACAACGTTGCGATAGGTCATGCTGCTGCCCTCTTCAGTTCCCTGATCAATGCGCGGTATTTGGCTTTGATGGCCTTGATCTCTTCGACGGTGTACTTGCGGGTCTCATGAGGCCCTTCGATCCATGCGACCTTCTCTGCACCGATGCGCTGCACCAGGCGAATGCGGTACTCCACGGCGTTGCCGGACAGGTTGCGGTTGCACTTCACGCATTGACGATGGATGTTCAGCGGCTCGAAGCGCAGCTCTGGACAGGCGCCCACGGATCGATAGTGCCCGGCGTCCCACCGGCTGCCTGTCATAAGGTCGTTGTCGTTCGGCGTCGAGTCGCAACTTATGCATGGCAGGCGCGCGTCACGCAGGCGCACGTACTCGTTCACCGCGGCCTGGGCTTCGCGCAAGTGATCCGCCCTGCTTTTCAGCTTCTCCTTTCGGACTTTGATCTCGCGGCGCTCGACCTGTGCCAGCGACTTGCGCGCCTTCGCCTGATTCACGTCCTTGATTGCCAGGCCGCACTTCGGGCTGCATACAGCCTGGCCCAGGCGCTGCGGCGGGAAGCTGATGCCGCATGCCGGGTTCCTGCACTTCTTCGGTTTGGGTTGCTTGGCGATCATGCAGCCTCCTTGCTGAGTAGATCAGTGAAAACCACACCTTGGCCTGTGAAGTAGGTGGCGATGCGGTCGGTGTAATTGATGCCCTGGGCGCGATTGAACAGGCTGGTCACCGGGAAGCCGTCCGGCCCAAACAAGTGGCACTCACCCATCATGGCCAGCTTCGTTTCGTAGGGCAGATGGCGCATCACTCGGTACCACTCGGCCTGGAACCCTGCGTCCTCGTTCAACAAGATCTGCACGCCAAAGTGCAGCTTGCAGTAGCGTCGAGCGTCCGCCGCATCGCCGATCTGGGTCATTTCGGCGATTCGCTTGTACATCCCGAACCACAGCCGGTTCTGGTCGAGGGTGCGGTCCTTGCCCGGGCGCAGGGAGACAACAACAAACTTCTTGTCCCGGTACATGGTGGTCAAGCATGTGATCGCCTCGGTGAGCTTGGCCTGACAGTTGACGCTGATCTTGTCGGTCATTGCGCCGCCCTCTTCTCTTCCAGTTCCTGCGCCTGCTTGATGAGCAGTGCCCGGCGATCTGCCAATTCGTTGGCCGCTTCAATCCGCATTTCGAGCTTCCGTTCTTCGCTGGCCTTCCGCATTTCCAGCATCGAGCTCTTCACGATCTCCAGTTTTTGGCGAAGTACCGGCTCTGCCCGGGTGACGGCACCGGTGAGCAGACCGGCAATGGCGCGACCATCCTCGGTGATCGGCTCAACGCTCAGGTCTGCCAGGTACTTCTGGCCGTGGTCACGGGGAATGCGTTTCAACTCCATAGCCCTGGTGACAGCCTGAATACGGCGATTGGCATCGAAGCCCACAGAGACGTGCCAGTTGACCGGCTTCGCATCCTCGCGGGCCTGGCTCACGAACCGCTGATAGGCGTCGATGAACGCCATGCGCGCGCCGATTTTGTCGCCGCCGTCCAATATGGGTTTCGCAGCGGCCAGGGCCAGCTGGATCTCGTCGGTCAGCACCACCGTTTCGAATTCGTCGTTGGTGGTCATGGCGATAGCCCAGGCCTCATCCTTGCCCGGGCGTCCATCGGAGGACTGGACGCGCTGCAGAATGTCGGCCATCGCCAGCTTGCCCTTCACTTCGAAGCGGCACGCCTTCAAAGCGGCTTTGACGACAGGCACCGGGTAGGCACAGAGGTCTTCGGCCATCATCGCCGCCGTACCGGGGTTCATTTCCTGGCCCATGGCCTCGGCCGTCGCGCAGATAGCAGCGGCCAGCCCGGCGACCTGCTGGTCGTTCATTTCAGAGGTATTCATTGCGGTCACCTGCTTGGCGCTTGGCCAGAACCATCTGAGCGGCCTGCTCGGCTGCGGAGAGGTTTGCCTCAGTCCGTTCCATCTGGCGGGCGGTTGTGCCGTTGACGCGCTGTCCGGTCACCCACTGGGTGTGGTAGCTCTCGGCGTTGGCCAGCAGTTCATTGAGGCTGTGGCACTTGCGCAGGACAGCGGCATCGCTGGTTTTCAGGAAGTGAGCGGCGACGTGGTGGGCGACGTCAGCGCCGAGGCGGTCGACCAGTTGGCCGAGCTGGCCGCCCACCTTGGCATTCCACACCGGCCAGGCGCTGTAGCGTTTGCGGTAAGCCATGGCGTAGTTCGCCCAGACCTTGAAGGTTTTGCAGGCATGGTCTCTGGGGCCGGGCATGTCGGCGGGGATTTCAACCCGAGGAGTGTCGGTGCGATCAACCACCAGCACCAGGCTGCGGGACTGAGCCGGCTTGCCGGTGGCGTCCTGCAAGTCCTGACTGATGTCCTGATTGGTACCCTGATGACTGGTATCCTGATTTGTCGGAGATTTTTCCGACCCTTGATCGGATTTTTTTCCGACCTTGCTCGGAGATTTATCCGAGGTAGATCGGATATTTTTCCGACCCTTGTTTTTTGGTGGGGTCGGATATTTTTCCGACCCGTCCAGCTTCTGGTTCCACTCGACAGCCTTCTCAGTGAGGCGGAAAAGTGTGATGTTCGAAGTGCTGGAAAGCTCAATCAAGCCGGCCTCTTCCAGGGCCTTCAGCATGCGGTAAGCGGTGTCCGGCTTGTCAGTGAGCAGCGGTAGCTCCTCGATGATCTTGGCCTTGCTCAGCGCGAAGAAGATCCCGTCATCAGTCTTGATTGGCTTGGTCCAGCTCGGGCAGCCGTAGACGAAGGCGAACAGCAGGGCCTGCTGAGAATTCAGCCCCCACTCCAACGCCTTCACCTGGTTAATCGTGACGGTGTATTGCATATCAGGCCGCCAGGTAAACTGTATGCGAGTGAATGCGCGCCACGTTTTCAGATTGCGAAAAACGTGGCGCGAGATCGATAGCGCTATTGATATGTGGCTGGGTTTTCATATAATTGGCCTCACAAAGTGTTATCGAATCAGCCACCCTCGTCCGGTGGCTTTTTTGTGTTTGAAATTCAGGCCGCCTTAACCGACGCATCCATCACGTCCAGGCTCTGGCGAACGTGGCTGATCTCTTGACGGATCAGGTTCTTCTCGAAGGTGCTGACGTGGTTGTCGCCCAGCGCCTCATGAACGGCGATGGTCAGGTCGGCCACTTCCTTAGCGACATTGATCAGCGACTTGGTGAGTGCTTCAGGTTTTGGCCCGGTCTTTGCCACCAGGTCAAAGCCGAACTCGGCGGCCAGGACCGAAAGCGGGCGCATGTCGCCGGTGTGCAGCAAGATCCCGAACAGATGCTCCACGGTCAGGTGGTGAGCTTCGTTGTCCGGGTTTGCGCGCTGGAGCAGGCCAACGTGTGGAATACCCATCTTTGCAGCCAGGGATTTGGGCTCGTTGCCCTTCACTGCTGCCTGGCATGCATCCAAAAAGTCTTCCACTCGTAAAACCTCAAATTTGTTTCCGTGGCGCCCTGCCGATGCAGAAGCGATCATTTGCTCAATGGATCGGCGGACATGGATGTCAGGCGGCCTGAGCCTTCTTTGCTGCCTTGAATCTGCCCTTGGAGAGAACCTGAATCTGGTACTGCCTGGATTCGGGAATCGTTTCTCCCCACATGGTCACTGCGCTTGGGCGGATACCCAGGGCCAGCGCCAGCTTTGTCTTGCTGCCGAAGAATTCGGCGACTTCATGCGTATTCATTGCGAATCCTCGTTCGAGCCTGCCGCAATTTAAGCATGCTTAAGTTACAGCATCAACGATGTTTTCTGTCTACTGCATGCTTAAATTCAGCTAGCTTAATATTGAGTCCATGGAAAGACACGAACGCATCGCCCGCGCCATACAGGTCAGCGGTAAAAAGAAAGGAGAAATTGCATCGCTTTGCGGCGTTGCAAATTCTGCCGTCACGCAGTGGATCACCGGCGAGAGCAAAAGCCTCAGGCCGGAGAACCTTTACGCACTGGCAAAAGCGACTGGATTCCGAGCTGAGTGGCTGGCTATAGGCGAGGGTGATGAGCGGGACACTTCCGAATCGAACGTCTCCCCCGCCGCGCAACCCACCAAATCATTCCGCTACCCAGTAATCAGCTGGGTTGCCGCCGGCGCCTGGGCAGAAGCTGTTGAGCCCTACCCAGCAGGATTCTCGGACAGCTATGAGTTTTCGGAGTACGACTCCAAAGGCACGGCGTTTTGGCTAAAGGTGAAAGGCGACTCGATGACGGCGCCTGCAGGCCAGAGTGTCACTGAGGGCACCCTGATCCTAGTCGATACCGAAGCCGAGGTTGCGCCAGGTAAGCTGGTCGTGGCCAAGCTGCGGGACAGCAACGAAGCGACATTCAAGAAGCTGGTGAGCGATGGCGGTCGGCTGTTTCTGAAGCCGCTGAACCCAAGCTACCCAATCGAAGCGGTCGACGAGAACTGTCGGATCGTTGGGGTCGTAGTGCAGGCGCTGCAGAAGTTTTATTGAGGGCAGGCCGCTGCAGGAGGACACAGGCTACGCGGCCAGCAAAACCAGACACGCACAATGCATCGAACATGGAAGAACAAGAATGCCTGAGAGCATTACAGCGGTTGAAATCGTCCGGCAAAGTCATCAGGGATATTCCATAAAGCCTTTCATTGTGCGCGGGGACGATGGCCTTCCATACTTCGTGAAAGGCCTCGACAAGGCTGGTGGATTTTCTCTGATTTCTGAAGCAATCGGTGCTGAGCTTGGGAGGGCGCTAAACCTACCAATACCTCCCTGGCGCTTAATGCACGTTCCACAGGATCTCATTGCATTCAGTGCAATCCCGAATGTTGGGGATCTTGGCGGAGGGCTGGCATTTGCCTCTCTCGCAGTAGAAAACGCCTCTGACTTCAATCTCAGCAATATCAACCGAACCCCTGTAGATCTCAGAAGACGAATTCTTCTGTTTGATTGGTGGATCCGTAACGAGGATCGGTGCCTCGGGGATCGCGGCGGGAACGTGAACCTGATTTTGGACTCCAACGGAGATCTCGCTGTCATCGATCACAATCTTGCGTTTGACAGAACGTTCGACTGCGATGCATTTATGAAGGGGCACGTTTTTCGAGAGTGCCGGTCATTCTTCAGAGATCTGGTCGTTCGTCAGGACTGCGAGCAAATGCTTGGCGACGCTATGAAGAACTGGGGTACGATCACGGCCCTTTTGCCCGACGATTGGCTGTATAGAGATCGCGACCACATCGACGAAACAGAGCCCACACTGGCAGAAAGGCTGCAAATGCTGGAAGTGTTCAAGGAAGAGCGGTTCTGGGGAGCGCTATGAAGTACATATGCAACTATTCAATTCTGAGGTTTTTGCCTTACCCTGAAACAGGCGAGTTCGTGAATATTGGAATCGTATTGATTGCCAATAATGGCGATTTTCGCTTCAAAATTGAGAAAAAAAGACAGCGCATCACTAATTTCTTCCCCAGTCTCGATGCGAAAATATTCGTCAGAGCACGCAGGGAAATCGACGTAGAGCTGGCACGCCTTAGCGGCTTTCTCACCGTAAATCGTGAAGATGTCGCGCTGCTCCTCTCAACGTTCAAGCACCTGATACACCCTCGTGAAACGATGATGAGGTTTAGCGATCCCGGTACTATGGCCACAGATAACGCAGACCAGGCGCTCGCTACTCTATTCGATCATTACGTGAACCACAGTTTTGCAACAAAGGAATATCAGGAAACGTTTTTAGAGCGACAGCTTGGAAAGCTGCTCGCAGCGTCCAACTTAAAACAGCGTTACAGCGAGCAGAAATTGGGCAATGCTGATTACCCAGTAAAATTTCCGTTTGTGTTGATGAGTGGCGCCGAGCCAGTACAGGCCCTAAAGCCTATCCATCTTGGGCACGACGAGTCATCTAAAATCATTGAGCATGGCGACGCGTGGATTTCGAAAATAAGACGCCTGAATGCGGCCGGGCAACTCGCAAAAGATACCCTCTTCATTGCGGGCCCGCCCGAAGACGGCAAGCCCAAGCTACTTAAGGCGTATCGAGAAATCGCTGAAGAGCTTAAGTCTTTTCCGGGTATACGCGTAACCAGCTCGGCTGAGGGGAAATCGGTGATACTTGACCAAATCAAGCAAGGTATTCCTGATACTCTTCACTGATCAACCTAAGCCCGGCCCAGCGCCGGGCTTCTTATATCTGCCTATCGAACGGATAGTTTTTCCGCATTACCCAATTCATATGCGCCTACGTACACTGATGTCATTACGCCACCAACTGGCTTGATTACATTTATGCGCAGAGGGCGTTTCAAGTGAAAATTTTCGGGCTGGGCATTCTGATTCCATTGTGTGCATTCAGCTACCTGGGTAGCAGCGGCGACAGCGAGGTCGCTATACTTGCGAATACTCTGTTCTTCTCCAGCGCGTTTGCGCTGTATCTCTACCCCTCGATATGTGCAATCGGCTACGCCAAGAAAGCCCGTATATCGATATTCAAGCTGAACCTGCTTGCTGGCTGGACTGGCATCGGTTGGTTTTTAGCGCTTTACAGGGCTCTAGTGTTTCGGGTTTCGAACGAATAATGTGGCGGCGCGTCTTGCTTCTGGCAAGCACCCTACTCTGCTATGGTTGCGCCCCCCGGATCGCAATGGAAGCATCGAAGAATGGACTCATGGAAGACACTGGCGATCGCCCTACTGGCATCTGTCAGCACTCAGGCCGTATCAGGTGATGGCGCCAACCCTATCGCTGCCGCGATATTTCTCACAATTTCCGCGCCAACCATTTTAATTGGGGCGACCACATCCCTCACGACCGAGCCGCCTGAGATTTTCAAGTCAGCCAAGACTGACGCTCTGGCCTTCATCGGTTCGGACGGGGAGATTCGCGGCGCGGAGTTTGAGCAGGCGTCCAGATACTACCAGTTGACCTATCCTTCTCCGCTCATGTCAGACATGCAACTGGCCCAGTCGATAGCTACATCATTCTGAAAGCGACCTTCAAGCCAGCCACCACACCAAACCTTTCGTTTCTGCGACATCCTTTTCACCTGACATTTACAGGACAGAGTGCAAAGTAGCCCTACTCATTTGAAGAATTCCCTTTTGGTCCGCCCACAAGCGGGCTTTTTTTTGCCTGCTGCTGCGCTTTCCATGCCCTCTAGTGGAGACAAGGCAATGCCTCCCCTGAATACTCCCTCGCCCGAGTCAACAGATAACACAGCCCAGCGCCGGGCTTCTTGTTTCTGCCAGTAGCCCTATTTCTTATTCCGCATTGTTTGCAAGAAACTCGCCCGCCTTACGAACCAGCTTCCTCCATTCATCCTCATTGATGAGACCGGCTTTCTTCATGCGGTCGGCCTCCCTAAGCAACTCGAAATATTTGTCCTCAACATCCTGTTCGTTTACAGCCTGATATAGAAGGTCCCTCCAGGCTTTTACAGCTGAACGACGCATTGCAGATCACCTGATCATGTCTGAGGAGTGAAACCTGACGTCTCAAAAAACGTTCAACGGCGGCACGCTCGACAAACGCACTTATGGCATTACGCCATCACCATTCTGGTTAGAGATCATTCAGAGTCGCGACGTCACTCGTTTAGAGAATTTTCATCTCGGGTGCATGCCAGCTACCGTGATCTACAATTGAATCTGATTCAGTTTTGACCTTTTCTACTGCGCCGAATCGTCAAGCCAAAGAGCATTTCTATGCCCTCCCCCGAATACTCCCTCACCGATACCTTGGAACGAATCTACGAGAACCAGCTTGCCCTTGAGGCTTCGCTGATGGAGCTGACGTTGCTCGTCGAAAGCCAAGGCCATACGGATGCAGGTCAGAACGTCCGAGGCGCCCTTGAGGCGATCGGGGAAAACGCAGGGCATATCAAGCAGGGCCTGGCCAGGCTGAAGGCGCAGGAACCGGATTGACCGCCCTCCCTTCCAATGGTGGCTGTACGCCATGAATGGTAAAGTGCGGGCTCAATTACGGGAGGGATCCAATGAAGGGATTTGGGACGTTTGCGCTGATCGTCGGCGTCTGCTGGCTGATCTTCGCGCTGAGCATGGATGTGTCCGTGTCAACTGGAGCCGGCGGCCGGGTGAACAACTTGGGGCTCATTGCGGACCGCCAGATGCACACTATTGTCGGCGGCATGATCGCACTCGCTGGGTTGCTTATGGTTCTCCTGGGCGGAAGATCATCGCCGCCACACGAGCAGGCGCAAGCTGACTCCCGGCCCTGCCCGCTGTGTGCCGAAACCATCAAGAATGCCGCGATCAAGTGCAAGCACTGCGGTGCCGACGTGGAGCCCGTCTCGGCCCCAAGGCTGAAAAAGGGCTGGGTGGCTTCGACAGCATGCAGAGACGAGCAAGAACAGCAACGCACTATAAAGGCTATTGCCGGCACCGGCCTCCCAGTTGTTTCGATGATCGGCCTGGCAGTAGGCGCAGGTCCATTTGAAACCAAGGAAGAGGCCAAGCAAGCCCTGATCGCTATGCGGGAGGGCCCGCGCCTATTTAGCGAGATCGTCTACAGGGACTCGGTGAGCGGAAAATACCCCCCCATCACTGACCAGGTTGTTGGACCTGTCTTTCATGGCTGGACGGTTAGAATAACAGCCCAGCCTGTGGATTCGAGCCGAATTGAATCCGTGCTTGAAGATCTAGCAATTCCCGTGCTCGCAGTAGATGGGAACACTATCATCACCGGCCCTTTTGAGAATGAGCGGTCCGCTAAAACCGTTTCGGTGGAACTCGGCGACAATAATGAAATTCAGTGCCGGATGTATTGGGTTCCCCTACGAACCTGACCACAAACAGAACCAACCAAGCCCGCCAAGCGCGGGCTTTTTGTTGCATGCCAGAAGGCTCACCCAAAAAATATGCATTTATGCATGAAACCTCTTGCAGCCCTCTTGCCAATATATCCAAGCAACAATACTGTACATATATACAGTTTTAGCAAGGAGCGAAGCATGAACCAGGTACCCTACCCCACATCGAAACCGCGCAATTCGTATGAGCTTGTTGGCCGCCGCCTGCAAGGCTTGATCGCCTCTCCTCGAGTGCAGAGGATCCAGTTGATCGAGGTAGCCAGACGCGACGATGAAAGTCCTGAAGCTTGGCGTCAGGTCATCCAAGACATCGGCGACACCGCCGGCATAAGGATCGAGCATTTGGATGATGGCGCCGTAAGGATCGGCTGGCGCGAGTACTGCGATTAATAAATGAGCCCGCCAATGAGCGGGCTTTTTATCGCCTACAAATTTCAGCAATCTGAATTATTTAATTCAGCATGCTTGACACCTTAATTTCAGCTTGCTTAAATTCAACTCAAGCCAGCAACGAAGAACGCCGGCCAGCAGTTAAACCTGCACCGCTCTTTAGCGACACCCCTTGCCGGATCACCACCGGCCCAGATTCAAAGGCAGCGATGAACCGGCCTCAACGGTTCAGAGGGTTGGCAACTGACCCGGGCGTGCAGCGTAAAGCGCCAAGAACAGTTATCCAGCGGGAGAACAAGCCGAAAGGCCCGCGGCTGGAAGAACATTTGATTCAAGCCGATGATCGACGCCAGTAGCGGGTCACGGCGTAAAGCATCACTGAAGCCCGTTCGAAGAGCGGGCTTTGGGATGTAGACCAGGTGCTACCGACTTTTCCGAGAGCTGATTAGCTGCTGGCATCTATCAGCCATCTGCGGGAAGGATACAGCCACATCAGACAGTACGCGGTACATCTCATGCTCGTCCGGAAACGGGTACACATCTAGGTTAAGGGCGATCTGAATCTTGCGCAGATTTGTGCCTTCGATAAGCCAGCGCTCGACGGTTCGAGTCATCGCAGAGCCGTTGTCATCCGTCTGCCAGGCAAGAAAGTCGAAGAGCCGGGCCACCTGCATGAAAGCGATCGAATCGGGAATATCGGCAAAAAGCCGGTCAGCCAGATTTTCCTCCCCAAACTCAACCACTACTGCACGAACAGCGCTGAACGCTTCAGTGTATTCAGGCTCGCTGCTCTCTGCCGCGATCACGCTTAACGCCCTTTCAACAACCTGACGCATAGCAATTCCTTGCTCCGAGAAGGAGTGTCGATGCTACCAGCCTTCAGTGCGACTCGCTAAACGGCCAGCGCCGCCGTAGCCGGGAAAGACCGGCACCCTTCCCCACCTCTATTACGTCAGCACTCCTCCCCCGCGCCCATCGGCAACCAGCGGGAGGCATGAGTGTTGACGAATACAGGTGAACCAAGTCCACGGAGTCATTCATGAGCGAGCAAAGAAAGCCATATCCACGGTCGGCAGACAACGCTGACCAAATGAATCTACCCGAGGGCAAGACCTGCGGCGACTGCGTGCATTGCCGCCGCTGCGCGCTGATGTTCGGCCACATCCCTGCTGATGAGGCTTGCGACTGGAGCCCATCGCGCTTTCGTGAAGCCCTGCCAGCCACCGCCTAACCCCAAATACTGGAGGTCTCCATGAGCAATTGGATCAAGTGCAGCGACCGGCTACCGCCAGAAGGCGAGAAGCGCGATTACCTGTGCCTGTTCGAGTACGGCCAGATGCAGGTCACTGAGTGGCTGTACGACAAAACTCTCGGATGGTGCTTCTGGTACGGCGATCCAAGTCACTGGATGCCGCTCCCACCTCTTCCCACTGAATAACGCCATCCTGGAGGCGACCATGCACCACAGCATCCAATCGCGCCGCGACATCGTCGACGGCTTGCATAAGCGTTCCCGTATCGCCACTGCCGAGTTCTACCGGCTGATTGGGCGACCTGAGCCGGCGGTCACCTTCCGGATGATGGTGAAGCCTGCAGGCCGCGACTTCTTCCATGTGGTGGACAGCCGGACCGGCAAGGTCATTGGGTTCCGCCGCGATCACAACGAAGCCTGCGCCCTCGCTCGGCGCCTGGAGTGCCTACATGCCGACCAGTTACGCGGATAGCGCTCAGGCCCGGGAATCCGACAGGCGCTGGGACTTGCCGAACTTTGGGAAGCAGCAGCACGCTGACCTGTTCCATGAGTACACAACAGAGGACTTGGCAGGACGCGAGGAGCAACGACTCAAAGAGCGCGCCAGCCTCAAGCTGCGCATTGGGCTGGCGATGGCGCAGATGGAGGCGATATGTCCGCCGGCAGGAGGCGATCAATGAACGCTACTCAGCGGGACCACCTAAACGCCGTGAACTGGATCGAGGGAGAGATCGAAAACATGATTCTCGAACTTGGCAAGCCAAACGCCAGCGCGGCGGCCACATCATGCGTCACCCTCGCTTTCATGCTGCGGGTTATCGACGAAAACGAACACCGGCACTTCCGGGCACTCATCGACAAGATTTACGCCGACTACAACGCATCGCTCGTTTCTGCCGCCTGACGGCACAACCCAACCCCACTACTTTCAATGCTGCGCCAGGCGCGGCGAGGGATAGTCATGTCCAAAAATACCAAACAAGCACACGCACAAGAACCGCTCGAAATGAACGAAGCTGAAGGCGCGCAAAAAAACCTATCCCCTACGGTAGCGGTCACCGACATCGCCGAGTATCGGCCGCACGAAGAACAGATCGTTCGCCTGGAGACCACCTACGCGAAGCTGGTCGTTGACTGCTCGACAAGTGAGGGCTTGGCGAATGCGAAGGAAGTTCGCGTCGATATCCGCGATGTGCGCTACGCCCTGGATAAGACCACCAAAACCGCATTGGTGCCATATCAGCAGAAGGTCAAAGAAGCTCAGGCTCGCGTCAATCAAGTCAAGGAATTCGGTGAAACACTCAGGACTCGTGTGCTGACAATTGAAGAGCCTGTCGATGAAGCGATCAAGGCCGAAGAAAAGCGTATAGCTGATGCCAAGGCAGAGCGCGAGCGTGTCGAGGCTGAGCGTGTCGAAGCCATCCGGGCAAAAATTACTCGTTTCAGTTCTGTCGCCGCCGCATATGCAAGCCGCAGCGCCGCAGACGTCTCCAGCATTTTGCAGGGTGTCAAAGAGTCGGTGATCCTGCCCGAAGAATATGGCGAATTTGAAGCCGAAGGCACCATCGCTCGCGACAACGCCATTGAGCAACTGGAAGCGCTGCTCAAATCTGCCGCTGAGCGAGAAGAAGCTGCTGCCAAGTTGCTGGCCCAGCAGAAAGAGCTGGATGAGTTGCGCGAGAAACAACGCATCGCCGATACCGAAGCCGAGGAGCTACGCAAGCAGCGGGCAGAGGAAGACCGCAAGCGGTTGAAGCAGCAGCAGGACGAACTGGACCAGCAGCGCCGCGATATGGAGGCACAGCAACGCCAGCAGCGTGAACAGCAGGAAGAGCAACAACGCCAGCAGCGCGAGCGCGAAGCCCAGTATCAGCGAGACCAGGAAGAACTTGCCCGCCTGCGCGCCCAGGCTGCCGCGCCTGCGCCAGTGGCGGCTGTCACTGCCACTCTGGCTGAAACCGCCCCTGTTGCCGTAGTCGCCGTCTCAGTTGAATCCATTGACGTGGACCCGACCATTCCCCCGGCTGACGACATTGTCGAGGTTGTAGCGCTCGGCTTCGACGTGACTATCGACACTGCTCGCGATTGGCTGCGGGCCACCCGCTTCTAACCATCCTTTCCATCTGCCGGCCGACCCACTCCACGTCGGCCACGGAGAGCGCAATGACCGATACAGACACCCAAGCACAAACCGGCCTCGCCACTTATCACGATCCATCGCACAACGCGGCCGCGCTCATCCTCGACCCTGGCACCATGCGGTCGATGAGCGACCTCGCGCTGATGATGTCGAAGGGAGTGACAACCGTCCCGAAACACCTTAAAGGGAACCAAGCCGACTGCATGGCGGTGGTGCTTCAAGCAATGCAGTGGCAAATGAACCCCTTCGCTGTGGCGCAGAAAACATTCATCGTCAACGGCGGCGCATTGAGCTACGAGGCGCAGCTCGTTAACGCAGTGATCACCGCCAAGGCGCCAGTCAAAGGTCGATTGAACTTTGAGTGGTTCGGCGCTTGGGAAAATGTCATCGGGAAGATGCGCGAAGTTACCAGTAAGACCAAGAAGGACGAGGACACTGGCGAGTTTAAAAAATATCGCGTTCCCGCCTGGAGCTTTGACGACGAAAAAGGTCTCGGCATCAAGGTTTGGGCGACCTTTCGGGGCGAAGACGAGCCGCGCACTCTGGAGCTTCTGCTGACCCAGGTCCGCACGCGCAACTCTACGCTTTGGGCGGAAGACCCCAAACAACAGATCGCCTACTTGGTGACCAAGAAATGGGCACGCCTCTTCTGTCCTGACGTGATCCTTGGCGTTTATACGCCTGATGAATTCGAGGATTCATACGGCGGCGAGATTGATATCACTCCCACCAAACAAGCCGCAAATATCGCTGCCGCTGCTGGCGTTTCGTTCGGCCCCAAATCCCCATCACCGGAAATAGACGGTGTATTCGCAGACCTCCTGGTCGTTGCAAGGCAACAGGACATCGACGCCTACGCGGCCGCCTGGGCAGGTCTCAAGCCGAAGCAGCGCGCAGCGATCGGCTTGGAATGCCACGAAGCCCTAAAAGGCTTGGCGGCTACCGTCGATGCCGACTTTACCGATATAACCGGCCCCAGCGGTGACCAGTCCCATTCAGAGGAGGCTGCGTAGTGAGAACTGAGCTTCAGGGCACAGAAAAGTGGCATGCGGACCGATCTGGTCGCGTGACAGCCAGCCGCTTTAAAGACGTGATGGCCTGGGGGAAGCCTGACAAAAATGGTAAGCGCGAGCCTATGGGCGCGCGCACCTCGTACATGCGTGAGCTGTGCTTCGAGCGGCTGGCAAAGAAGTCCAAGCACAACGTCAGCAGCGCCTCTTTAAAGTGGGGCCACACCGAAGAGCAAAAGGCACAAGACGCCTACGAGATGCTGACGGGCAACATCGTCATACCGTCAGAGTTCATCGTCCACCCAAAGTACGACTGGCTGGGATGTTCGCCAGACGGCCTTATCAGCGATGACGGGGGCACCGAATCGAAGTGCCCCTTCAACGAAGCGATACACGTCAGAACTTGGCTCGAAGGCATGCCCGAGGAACACATGCCGCAGGTCCAAGGCTGCATGTTCGTTACGGGCCGCAAATGGTGGGACTTCCTGTCCTTTGATTCTCGCCAAGATGAAGAGTGTCAGCTCTATATCGAGACGATTTACCGCGACGAAGACTACATCGCCAACCTGCACAAAGAGCTGGTCCAGTTCAACTTGGAACTGAATCGCATGGTTGATGAGGTAGCGGACAAAGCTCGGGCGCAAGCCCAACGCCTAGGAGCCTGATAATGATCAGCAACCTAAAATCAGACATCGAATTTCGGCGTGCGAAAGCCCTGGAGCTTTCCTTTCAGGTCCAGCAACACCTGGCAGCAGGTGGGAAATACACCATCGGTAAAAGCTCGGTGATTAATCCAGACCCCGCCAAGCGTTCGGAAAAGATTGACCCCGAAACCATCCTGAAGCGCCGCAAGCCCCCTATTTCAAGGGCCGAGCGTAATGCTCTGCGCAAACTCGCGGAGGCATTATGAGCAAGCGCAAGGCACACAACCTCCAGGCGCGCATCGCCCGGTCGTGCCGGTCCCTGCTTGCAACCAACCACGTCGCGGTGGTGAGCATCGGCCCCAGTGGCCGCCAGGGCATGATCAATTACAAGTCGCTGAAGAACATCGCGCCGGGGAAGATTGGCCAGGCCGTCTGCGGTATCCCCCACCGCTGGACGATCTACCTCAGCGCCCTTTGCATCGACGCCCGCGGTGACCGGTACAGCAAGTCGGTGGAGGTGGCGCCCGATGGCGTCTACCTCTCCGACCACCTGGAAGACGTGATCGAGCATTGCTACAAGGAGTTGCGCGACTCGGCCAATCAAAGCCAGGTGGTGGCTTCCGGCTGGATCGCCATTCCCGAAGCGATGTCGCTGGACGAGGCGCACGCCGCGCGGATCTTCGAAGCCGTCGGCGCCTGGCGCCAGGTCAAGGTCGACTCATGCGCCGCATAGCCCGCATCCAGCAACGCAAACGTCAAACCTGGTTCGCACTGCCGGCCAGCGGAATAGAAGAGGTAGGCCATGGCTGTGACCCAGGAAGATCGAACAGCCAAGTTGGCCGAGAAGCGGCAGGAACTGGGCGAGCAGGAATTGCGGCACACAGTCCCGTATGGCACGAGGCAGATGCTCGACGAGCTGATGCTCTGGCATGAGATCGAGGAGGTCAGTGAGGCCGTGCAACTGCTGGTGCTGAATGGCCGGGGCGAAGATCTGCCGCCGGCGCCGCCAAAGGTCAAAGGGCCGTCAGACATCATCCGTCACTACTTCCGCCAAGGAATGCGTGATCGGCTGGCGGCTCTCACCAGCGAACTGGACGAAACGAGAGACCGGGCGACCATCTGGCGACTAATCGCACATGCCCATTCGCTGGGCGCCGGAAATTCCGCCAATTATTTTGCATTTCCGCGCCACGAAATAGTTGTAACGCAGAACGTGGCGCGCAAATTACGGCACGCGGGCTACGCCGAATCGAGCCAGTTGAATGAAGATGATGAATAATCACTTCACCCGGGATTGCGCCTCAAACTGAGGAAGGTCACTTTCACCAGGGATATCCACACGCCTGATATCAAAATAGGCCACCTTGGTATTGTGATCCGCATCTTTATAGGCAATTGTCACAGTTTCCTCAACTGCCGGATCATCCAGGTCAAATTTTATAGCAAACTGTTGAAACTTACCTTTTGGCCATTCTGGGATGACAATATTCAAATAACTGAGATCACCACCAAAATCAATCGACACCTTGAATATTGTGGCTCCATCATTTCCAATGTATAGTTCTAAAAAGCACTGCTGCCCGATGCGAACCGTACCGTCTACTCTTGCAAACAACTCAGGCATTATATCCTTTTCTCTACGTTCTTGTATTGACCTCAACCGGTTCATCTCCGACTCGACTTGCAGCCTCGTGATATCAACAAGTTCTTTCTGCTGCTCGACTGAGTTCTTTAGTTCTTGTGCTTGAAGTTGTAAGGCTTCAGAACTGAGCTTTAGCTCCCGACCTTGTTGTAAATAGCCTAGCACCAGCCACAGAAAGGCCACCGGACCAAAAACCCCTGCGAGAAAATCCCCTATCTCATTAAGTTCTAGTTCTGGAATGGTTGTGCGTTTCCAAAATACGAGGGTGGCTACACCTGCCAGGTAAGCGCCGGTAATCAACCCACCTAAAATTTCTGATCTGTCCTTCATAGCTCGCTCCATCGAATGAGCGCGAGATATTAGATGCTACTGGGGGTCGTTTGGAAGCATCTTGCTATCCCCCGACTCGCTGCATCCGATAACAGAGACTGCGAGGGCAGATCATTTCAACTGCAGCTTCAGATGATTCAGGTAGTTTGCTGCGTCTACTTTTTGCTTCGAGCCCGGTGGCCCATAACTGCCTGCTAATCCGCCATTGGCGATTTCAAAAACCCTCTCGGCATCAGCCTTGAAGGGATTCGACTTCAATACCGCTATCAGAAGCTGCTCAATCGCGTCAATTTGTGCCTGATTACTCATCTGTTTCTCTCCTTGATCCGGCTCCATGCCGGTCACCCGTAATACCCCATATCAACGAATCACGCCAGCCGGCCATTGAAGGCTGAGACTCAGCGCTTGTCGTGAGCGTCGGACGGCCAGGCACTGAAGAAAAATATGATCCCCGGAGTCATCACGCTGACCCAGTAACCGCTTGGATACAAAAACGGTCCGACCAACGACGTAATAAACAAAGCGCCTCCTGCTCGCCGCCGACGCTTTGGGTTGAACCACTCGCGGAACGCTTCAAGCTTTTTACCCGCCATTACCACCTCCTTGTTTGATAAGCAGCAAAGCATATCACCCACTTAAACGAATCACGCCAGCCGGCGAGGATCCTCTATGAATACGTATCGACACACGTTCGCAGCGGTGTGCCCATCTGACGGCGAAACCATTGTTTATCGGCTTGAGTTGAAATCCTTGTCGATGATCCATGTCGAGCATATCCGGGCGGCCACCGCGCTGATTAAAAAAGGCTGGCATGAACAGATCGCCGATCGGCTGTCGGAATCTTTAGGCGGCGATCAAACCATTATCGCTACGCACCAGGGCGTCGAGATCGAAACAGTGAGGCTTAGCGGATGATCCATTACCACGGCACGCCTGTCGGCGGTAAGCGTGAGGACGCGGCAAAGTTCCTGGCCGGCCGGCATGCACTGGTGCCGTTCCCGCGCAAGGACGATCTAGGAGTTGTCGCCGATGTGTGCAAATCGTTTGTTTTCGATAACGGCGCATTCACAGTGTGGAAAAAAGGCGGCCAATTAGACGTCGAGGGCTACACACGCTGGGTCGAAGACTGGCACCGACACCCTGGATTCACTTGGGCGCTCATTCCGGACGTCATCGACGGAGACGAAGAGGCCAACGACGACCTTGTTCGGCAGTGGCCAGAGGAGCTTCGCGGTGTACCTGTCTGGCACTTGCACGAATCGATCGAGCGCCTTCAGCAGCTAGCGAGGTGTTGGCGAACGGTTGCCCTTGGCAGTTCTGGACAATGGGCTACGCCGGGCACCGGATCATGGTGGAAGCGGATGGGCACCGCGATGGACGCTGTATGTGACGACCAGGGTCGACCGATGTGCCGGCTTCACGGTTTGCGGATGCTCGACCCGGCCATTTTTCAGAACCTACCTTTTGCATCAGCCGACTCCACAAACGCTGCAGTAAATGGCGGCAGCATCAGCCGCTTCGGGATGTATGCGCCACCAACTGCCGGCCAGCGCGCCAACGTCATTGCTGACCGGATCGAAGCACATAACAGCTCGCCAATTTGGCAGAGAGAAACGCAGGTAGAGATGGCCCTTTAAAAAACCGCATCCCATCTGACCTCATCTGGATCCTGCGCTTCAACAAACCGCTCCCACTTCTGAGTGCACACCTTGCACTTGAACCCGGTCACCAGAAACGAACTGCGCTCTTCCGTTCCGTAATTATGAAATCGGTCAGTTCCACCGTCCAGATCGACTTCATTCATTGCAGCCGAACAGCAATCTTCAGGTTGCACGTGCATCTCTGACACTCCTATCAATTGAGCTCCGAATATACCCGGCGAGGATCCCCTATGTCCGCACAACAGAAGAAACACCCCTTCGATTTCAAAACCCAATACGGACTCGGCTTCAACCCTCAGGACGATGAGATCGTTGTCGACTTCTTCTGTGGTGGTGGCGGCGCCGGTACCGGGCTGGAAATTGGCCTGGGCCGCGCGGTGAACGTGGCGAAGAACCACAGCCCGCAAGCCATCAGCATGCACACCATGAACCACCCAGGCGCCCAGCACTTCACCACCGACGTGTTCGAGGGCGATCCGGATACCGAGTGCGGCGGCAAAGCCGTGGGCTGGTTCCATATGTCGCCTGACTGCACGCACCACAGCCAGGCGGCCGGCGGGCAGCCGCGCAAGCGCGAGATCCGCAACCTATCGTGGATCGGCCTCAAGTGGGCAGGTATGAAGCGGCCCCGGGTGATCAGCCTGGAGAACGTGAAGCAGATCCTGCAGTGGGGACGGTTGATCGCCAAGCGCGACAAGGCCACCGGCCGCGTGGTGAAACTCAGCGGCGAAATTGCAGCACCTGGTGAAGTTGTGCCTGTGGGCCAGCAATTCCTGATCCCCGACCCGAAGCAACGCGGCCGGACTTGGCGCCGCTTCGTTGCCCTGCTGGAAGGCATGGGCTATGTCGTTGAGTGGAAGGTGATCAAGGCCTGCGACTTCGGCGCGCCAACCAGCCGGGAACGCCTGTTCATGATCGCCCGGTGCGATGGGCAGCCGATCGTGTGGCCGGAGCCGACCCACGCGAAAAACCCGGTCAAGGGCCAGCAGAAGTGGAAAACCGCTGCTGACTGCATCGACTTCACCGACCTGGGCAAAAGCATCTTTGGCCGCAAGAAAGACCTGGCGCCGGCCACCCTGCGCCGTGTTGCCAAGGGCATGAAGAAGTTCGTTATCGACAGCGCGGCGCCATTCATTGTCCCGATCGCCAATTGGTCAGGGGAAACTGTGCAGTCTGCCGATGAGCCGCTGCGCACCGTCACCTCCTATCCGAAGGGCGGCGCCTTCTCGGTGGTCAGCCCTGTGATCGCCCCGGCAACGCACCAGGGTAGCGACCGCATCAATGACCCGCTCGACCCGTTACCGACAGTGACCTGTGCAAATCGCGGCGAGCTGACACTGATCAGCCCTGTGATGGTTGGGGCCGGCGGCCCGGTCTACGCCGGGCACCCGGTAGCAGCGGATAAGCCAGTCGGCACGCTCATGACTCGCAGTCACCGCGCGATCGCAGCGGCGCACCTGGTGAAGTTCCGTTTCGATGACGCGGGCAAGGCGCTGGACGAGCCATTGCCGACCATCACCAGCGGCGGCAACTATCAGCGCCCGGCCGGTGCCGCTCACGCCATGGGCATCTCCACGGTGTTCATGGCCCAGATGAATGGCGGCTTCAACACCACCGACGCCAAGAGCATCGAAGACCCAATGACTACGGTGACCAACACCGGCAGCCAGCAGCAACTGGTGGCGGCGAACCTGGTGCACTTGCGGGGAAATTGTGATGCACGGGACGTCAATGACCCGCTACACACCGTCAGCGCCGGCGGCCAGCACCACGGGCTGGTCAGCGCATTCATGGAGCGAGCATTCGGCGGCAGTGTTGGCCAGGGCCTGGAAGATCCGGCGCCGACCATTACCGCCGGAGGTGGTGGCAAGAGCTCGCTGGTATCTCTCACGCTCTCCCCAGAGCATGAAGCCGGCGCGCTGCGAGTTGCGGCCTTCCTGATCAGCTACTACGGCACGGAGAACATCAGCTCTTGCGACTCGCCGGCGCCGACGATCACCACCAAGGACCGCCTCGCCATGGTCACCGTGATGGTCAAGGGCACGCCCTATGTGATCGTCGACATCTGCCTGCGGATGCTCAAGCCGTCGGAGCTGTACAAGGCCCAGGGCTTCCCGGCCGACTACATCATCAGTCACGGCGCCGACGGCAAACCGTTCACCAAGACTCAGCAGGTGCACATGTGCGGTAACAGCGTCAGCCCGCCGCCCATGGCGGCACTGGCGAGGGCAAATGATCCTTGGGAACAGATAGATAGTCAGCAAGTAGCGGCTTGAAGCACAAGTATCATCTAAACCATAACCCAGAGGATATAAAGTCATCTAATCGTGCTGACTTTATATCCTTTAGCATTTCGGAATCGCCTGGAATGATCGTTATCTTATTATTAAATCGATCATCATAAACGCCTGCCGCAATAAATTTTTCTCCATAAGAAGCAACTAACGCATACTCTTCACCATCATGATTTATCGTTGAATAGTTCGTCTTCCAGTGAGCAACCCCAAACCCTATACCGTGAATCATAAAAATCACTAAAGATATAAAAACGATGATTGTCAAAGAAATGTATAGATAATCTTGGGACCTTAACTCTTTATTACCTAGCGATTTGCTTCGATCCTTTACTCCCTCAGCATCAGCATATTCGCCTAAAGCGTTCTCCCAGCCTTTAGTTTTAGCCTTAAACAAAAGTCTCAGAAGCGTAAATGCCAAAAACCCTAAGGAAATGAACAGTAGCCATTTCATCATAGTAGATTGAAAACCAGTTATATAAAGAAATAACATCGCAATAACTGGGCATATCATAGGTAGAGCTGCAACTCGAACTTTCCTTGAGTCAGACTGAATCAAATATATAAAGGCGTACAAAAACACAACTAAAGGCATCAGAAGTAAAACCACACAGACAAGTGCAACCACCATCGCCTTAAGATCTATTTGAATAAAGAAATAGTCATAACCAAAAGCGTCCGCGTATCCCATTTCGAAGATGAGTGAGACAACGAAAGATAGCACCGGCAACGCCGCAAGAACAAAGCCATCTCTTTCCAATAGTTTTTTCACGCCTACCACTCCTTAGTAGCAACAAAGAAAATGATCATGCCTGAATCTCAGTAGATCAGCGAAAGGATTAATGCGCGCTAAGACAGACTGAGAAATCCATCACCCCCCCTTCCTCAACCGGCCGCTACAGCGGCAAGGACGAAGTCATGCCTGAAGAAATCGTTTTGATCCAATCGCTGCCAGTGGAACGTGACGAAACTGGCTGCTGGACACACCCAGCCTGGCCCTCCACTGAAGACGAGCTCATTCCATACGCTTGGTTCACCGACCGGGGCCTGGAAGTCCGTGAACGAAATTTCGAGGATGACGCGCCGGATGAGCTGCAAGCGGCATGGTTCGCCAGTGGCATCGCGGATTGTACGGCCTGGGCGCCGACACGGCCCGCTGGTGATGGCTGGTTCATCTTCTCGATCCACGACACCGAAGACGGCCCAGTGTGCGTATGGGTGCGATATGTGCCGAGCCTGCAGCGAGAAGTCGACGCCGTGGCAGTTGGCAAAGAGTTCTGCGGCGCGTGCGGTGACGGTTGCGGCTCTTGCCAGGTTGCAGAGGAAAGCCCGCTGGTGACGCCATGATCGCCACCCTCTGATTCGCCTACGTCTTCATCTATAAGGGGCCGATGCCATGAGTAATTTTAACTGCAAATAGTCGGGAAACCGTCAGTTCGCCGCGTTGAACATAGGGGCTCATCATACTAGGAGTACCTCATGAGAAACTTTGCAGAAGCAGTCATCGCCATTGCCCCTGTGGCCAGCCGCAAGTCCAGAAATCGTTTCTTCCGCGACTACGACAGATGGACTAACCGCCTACTTATGCGCCGCCTCATCAACCTTCACGAGCGTCAAGATCTGCGCAAGCAAATCGCTGAGGCCTATTTAGCCTCATTGATTTAACAACCCCCACTACATCCTGCCGCCTAGCGGCAGGCCCACCTACTGCCGCCCAGCGCGGCAAGGACACCCATGTTCGCTATGAAACTCACCCTGATCCTGCTGGGCGCTTTGCTGTACCTGGCCGGCACCGGCTGCTGGATCTTCTGGATCGGCCCCGGGCTGGTCATGGACGGAAAAATATCTGACCTCCTGTACGCATTCGCCGGCACCTGTGCCTGGATGCTGATCACCTTCGGCCTGGTCATCCACATCATCAAGACAGCGCGGCCCGCCGGCTCTCTCGACAAACCTGACGTATAGAGGTGCATAGCATGGAGATGCAAAGCGAAACGCTTGCCGAGGAAGAGCTGGCGGCGATCACCGGATACGTGATTCCGTCAGGCCAGATAGCGTGGCTGAGCCGAAACGGCTGGAAGTACGTGCTGACCAGGGCTCGTCGGCCTGTGGTCGGCCGCGTCTACGCCCGAATGAAGCTGGCAGGCGTAAAGCCTTCTGCGGAAAACGTTGCGGCCGAGGCCTGGTCGCTGGATTTGTCAAAGGTAGGATGAAGAGATGCGAGCCAAAAAGGCGGCAAATAGGGATCTGCCGCCAAGAATGATTCGGCGTGTACGCACGCTGAAAGGCGGCAAAGAGTGGGTTGGGTACTACTACGACGGGAGGAACGAAGACGGGAAGCGGATAGAAATCCCGCTCGGGGGTGACTTGGATATCGCCAAGGCTGAATGGGCAAAGCTCGACTGCAAGCCAGTACCGAAGAAGAACGCCCTGCTGGGCCAGGTGTTTGATCGGTACGAGCGGGAGGTCATCCCGGGAAAGGCGCCAAAGACGCAGAGCGACAACCTGCTGAGCCTGAAGCAACTACGCAAAGCGTTCACCGACGCCCCTATTGATGCCGTGACGCCGCAGGTCATAGCCCAATATCGGGATAGACGGAGCGCCAAGGTGAGAGCCAACCGGGAGATCTCCCTGCTTTCACACATCTATAACATCGCACGCGAGTGGGGGATCACCGAGAGCAACCCGGCCGCCGGCGTGCGAAAGAACAAGGAAGTGCCGCGGGACTTTTACGCAACCGAGGAAATCTGGAGCGCCGTGTATGCGGTCGCGACCTCGGAGTTGCGCGACGCCATGGACCTGGCTTATTTGACTGGCCAGCGCCCGGCGGACGTACTTTCGATGCGGGAAGCAGACGCGGTTAACGAGTTCCTGCAGGTTGCCCAGGGCAAGACTTCCAAAAAGCTACGAATCCGCCTGACTGCCGCCGGAGTTTTGAATGACTTAGGCGCACTGGTGGAGCGGTTGATAGAGCAGAGGCGTTCCCGCGGCGTGCGGAGCCCGTACCTGATTGTCACTGAGGATGGGCGGCAGGTGACCAAGCCGATGCTGCGGCTGCGCTTTGACGATGCCAGGAACCGGGCGATTGCGACAGCTCGCGAGAAAGGAGACGGGATTCTCGCTGCGAGCATTCGCCAGTTCCAATTCCGGGACATCCGACCGAAAGCCGCCAGCGAGATCCTCGACCTGGGCGATGCCAGCCGCCTCCTGGGCCACACGGACAAGCGCATCACGGAGACGGTCTACAGGCGCGTTGGCGAGATCGTGAAGCCGACTCGTTGATCTCGAATCTGGCAGAGTTGCGGAAACCGCCTGAAATGATGCGGAAACGATCAGATGTTTCACTGCCGACATTCCCAAACCCCAGAAACGCAAAAGCCCCGCTAGCGCGGGGCTTTCGTGTAAATCTTGGCGGGAAACCAGGGATTCGAACCCTGGGAACGCTATTAACGTTCGCCGGTTTTCAAGACCGGTGCATTCAACCACTCTGCCAATTTCCCTTTTGCATCACAGGATTATAGCAGCCCATCCTGTCTCAGCGGGCGCCATAATACCCGAATGAAACACACTGTCAAACTCTCGCCATCGCTTGTTACAGAGCGTCTGTTATGATCTTTGCGACTGAACGTTTCAAAACCGAAGGAGTGTCGCCATGCGCGAACAGAATTACGCAGTGAATGGTAACGCGCAGGCTGAGCAGCTTGAAGTCAGCCGCGTCTTGCGCAACACCTATGGCTTGCTCGCCCTTACCCTCGCATTCAGCGGCGTGATGGCGTTCATGGCGCAGCAGATGCACGTCGGCTACCCGAATGTCTTTGTCGTGTTGATCGGCTTCTACGGTCTGTTCTTCCTGACCAACAAGCTGCGTGACTCGGCCTGGGGCCTGGTGTCGGCGTTTGCCTTGACCGGTTTCATGGGCTTTATCCTCGGCCCGATCCTTAACCGTTACCTCGGCATGGCCGGCGGCGCGGAAGTGGTCAGCTCGGCGTTTGCCATGACAGCCCTGGTGTTTGGTGGTTTGTCGGCGTATGTGCTGATCACCCGCAAGGACATGAGTTTCCTGGGTGGCTTCATCACCGCCGGCTTCTTCGTGTTGCTGGGGGCAGTGGTCGCTGGCATGTTCTTCCAGATCAGCGGTCTGCAGTTGGCGATCAGCGCAGGTTTTGTGCTGTTCTCCTCCGTGTGCATCCTGTTCCAGACCAGCGCCATCATCCACGGCGGTGAGCGCAACTACATCATGGCGACCATCAGCCTGTATGTGTCGATCTACAACCTGTTCATCAGCCTGTTGCAGATCTTCGGCATCATGAGCCGCGACGACTGATTGCCAACAGTATAAAAAATGCCCCGTATCGCAAGATACGGGGCATTTTTGTTTCAGGGCGCTTTGTTCAGGGCTCAGTACTGGTTGGGCTCCATCTCCAGATCGACCTTGAAACGCTGGGCAATATCCTGCTGGATACGTAGCGCCAGGTTGGCAATGTCATGCCCGGTGGCGCCGCCGTAGTTAACCAGCACCAATGCCTGCATCTTATGCACGCCGGCATCTCCATCACGAAAGCCCTTCCAACCGGCCTTGTCGATCAACCAGCCGGCAGCGAGTTTCATCTGCCCGTCGGCCTGGGGATAGGCCACCAAGTCCGGATACAAGCCCTGCAGCTCGGCGGCCAGCGCCTGGGACACCAATGGGTTTTTGAAGAAGCTGCCGGCATTGCCCAGTTCTGCGGGGTCCGGCAGTTTTTCCCGACGGATGCCGCAGATCGCCCGGCTGACATCGCTCGGGGTGGCGTCGGTAATCCCCTGCCCGGCCAGGCGCTGTTGCACGGGGCCGTAGTCGAGCTTGAGGTGGCTGACGCGGCTCAGGGCAAACCGCACCCGCAGGATCAGCCAACGTCCGGTTTCGTGTTTGAACAGGCTGTCCCGGTAGGCGAAGTTGCATTCTTCCAGGCTGAAATCACGTAACTCGCCGGTCTGGCGATCCAGGGCCGTCAAGCCGGCGAACACATCCTTGATCTCCACACCGTAGGCGCCGATGTTTTGCATCGGTGCGGCGCCCACGGTGCCCGGGATCAGGCTGAGGTTTTCGAGGCCGCAGAAGCCATGTTCCAGGGTCCACAGTACGAACGGGTGCCAGGCTTCGCCCGCTTCGGCCTCGACCACCACATGCTGGCCGTCATCCTGCAGCACCCGAATACCCTGGGTCGCCATGCGCAATACCAGGGCCGGAATGTCCCGGGTCAGCAGCAGGTTGCTGCCACCACCGATCACCAGCAGCGGTACTGCCTGGGCGGCGGCATAGGCCAGGGCCTCGCGAACATCCGCGTCGCTGTGGGCCTCGGCGAAGAGCTGGGCACGCACGTCGATGCCGAAGCTGTTGAATGGCTTGAGCGATACTTGCGCAAGCACTTGCAAGGTCATAACCGCCCCTTCAATTCGATCACCAATAAATCACAGGCTCGTTCGATCAGGTCCAGGACCCGCTCAAAGCCTTGTTCGCCTTCGTAGTAAGGGTCTGGCACCTCGTCCACTTCAGAGTCGTAGCGGCGCAGGAACAGGTCGAGCTCGGCCTTGCCCTGCCCCGGCTGCATCGCTTTGAGGTTACGCAGGTTGCTGTGGTCCATGGCCAGGATCAGGTCGTAACGCGCAAAGTCGGCGCGGGAGACCTGCTGCGCACGCTGGGCCGACAGATCGTAACCGCGCTGCTGCGCTGCCTGTTGGCTGCGTGAGTCCGGTGGGTTGCCGATATGCCATTCCCCCGTGCCGGCGGACGCCACGTCGACCTGGCCAGCCAAACCCGCTTCGCGCAATTTATGGCGCAATACGCCTTCAGCGGTGGGCGAGCGGCAGATGTTGCCCAGGCAGACAAACAGAACCTCCATCAGGCCCCCAGCAGGCGGCGGACGCGCTCGAGGTCTTCGTGGGTGTCAACACCCGCAGGCGGTGCTTCCAGAGCATCGCCGACATGGATACGCACGCCGTGCCACAGGGCACGCAGTTGTTCCAGGGATTCGGTGTTTTCCAGCCAGCACGGGCCCCAACTGACGAAGTCATGCAGGAAACCGGCACGGTAGGCATAGATACCGATGTGACGGCGGTACGGCACGCCTTCTGGCAACCGGTCAGGATGCCTGGCAAAAGCATCCCGCGCCCAGGGCAACGTCGAGCGGCTGAATGTCAGCGCCAGGCCGTTGATGTCGCTGACCACCTTGACCACGTTCGGGTTGAACAGCGTTTCAATGTCTTCGATGGGCTCGGCCAGGGTCGCCATGCGCGCTTCGCCATGGGCCGCCAGGTTCGCGGCCACCTGGTCGATCACGCGCGGCGGGATCAACGGCTCGTCACCTTGCACATTGACCACGATGGCATCAGGCGCCAGGCCAAGTTGTGTGGCCACTTCGGCCAGGCGGTCGGTGCCGGAATTATGGTCTTCGCGGGTCAGTACCGCTTCGGCACCGAAGGTTTTGCACGCATCGATAATGCGCGGATCATCGGTGGCCACCACCACGCGTTCGGCGCTGCTTTTGCAGGCCTGTTCCCACACCAGCTGAATCATCGGCTTGTTGCCGATCAGTTGCAGCGGTTTACCCGGCAAGCGGGTCGAGGCGTAGCGCGATGGAATGACAACGGTAAAGGCTGTAGTCATTTATCCAGGCGCTCGTCGGTGGTCAGCGTGCGGGCTTCGCTTTCCAGCATCACCGGGATGCCATCACGGATCGGGTAAGCCAGGCCGGCGCCTTTGCTGATCAGTTCGGTCTTGTCCGCGCTGAGCTTGAGTGGGCCTTTGCAGATCGGGCAAGCGAGGATGTCGAGCAGTTTGGTGTCCATGAGTGTTTCCTGGAATGAAGCGTTTAAGGCAAGAGACGGGCGGGCAACAGACGCATCAGTTGCATGTCGAACCAGGCGACAAACGCTGGCGACGGCACCGCATCCACCGCAAGGTACCACCAGTCGGACTGGGCAAAGGCGCGGCACTTCACCGCGTCCTTCTCGGTCATGACCAGCGGCAATGATGGCGTGAAATTCAAGACTTCCGCGCTGTAGGACGCATGGTCGGCAAAAGCATGGGGTATCGGCTGCCAGTGTAGCGTTTCAAGGGTGTTGAAGAAACGTTGCGGGTTGCCGATACCGGCGACCGCATGCACCTGCTGGCCCGCCGGGAAGTAATCGACCGGCTGGCGTTCGCCGGTTTGCAAGTTGACCAACGCCGTGGGCAGCAGACGAAAGGCGAAACCATCTTCGCGATCGGCCGCGGCGCCATTATAGAGCAGCGCATCCACGCTCTTCAGGCGCTCCGCCGGTTCGCGCAACGGCCCGGCAGGCAGGCAGCGGCGATTGCCCAGGCCCCGGGCGGCGTCGATCAGCACCAACTCAAGGTCGCGAGCCAGGCGGTAATGCTGCAGGCCGTCGTCGGAGAGGATCAGGTCCAGGGTTTCGCTGGCCAGCAGCGTCTTCACTGCGCGGCTGCGATCGGGGTCGATCATCAAGGGGACGCCGCAGCGCTGCACGATCAGCAAGGGTTCATCGCCAGCCACTTCAGCAGCGTGGCCGGCCTCGACCCGCCACGGCAACTGCGGTGGCTTCGCGCCATACCCGCGACTGACCACGCCCACACGCAAACCTCTGCGCTGGCAATGCTCGATCAACCACAGGATCAACGGCGTCTTGCCAGTCCCGCCCACGGTGATATTGCCGACCACCACCACCGGCACCGGCGATTGGTAGATCTCGCCCTCGCCCGCCAGGAAGCGCGCGCGCTTGCGCTGCACCACCGCGCGATACAGCGACTCCAGCGGCCGCAGCAACGTCAGCGCCGGATGGCCTTCGTACCAGGCCTTGAGCAAGCGATCGGACATGGCCATCAGGGTTGGCTCACCGCCTCGACGGTGCTCATGCGCAAGTGGCTGAACCCCAGCTTGCCGGCAGCGTCCATCGCGGTAATGACAGCCTGGTGCTGGGTCTTGCCATCAGCACTGATCGACAGCGGCATCTTGGTATCGCCACCGGACTCTTTCTGCAGGGCTTCCATCAGGCTGTTGAGGTCGTTCTTCTCGAGCAACTGGTTATTCACCGAAAACACGCCGTCGGCACTGATGGCGATATCCAGTTGCTTGACCTCCTGGTCCTCGGCCGGCGAGCCGCTGACCGCTTCCGGCAAATCGACCCGCAGCTGGGTCTGCCGCGTAAAGGTGGTGGTCACGACAAAAAACAGCAGCAGGATAAACACCACGTCGATCAGCGACGCGAGGTTGATATCAACATTTTCCCGTTGCTTGCGGCGAAATTTCACGCTTTGTCCCCGACCAAGTCCACGTCACGGTCGCCCTGCACCACTTCCACCAGTTTGATGGCTTCCTGCTCCATGCCGACCACCAACTCATCGATCCGGCGTTGCAGGAAACGGTGGAAGAACACCGAGGGAATACCGACCATCAGGCCCGCTGCCGTGGTGATCAGGGCCTTGGAGATACCACCGGCCAGCACCGCGGCGTTGGTGCTCATGCCCGAGCCCATGAACGAGCTGAAAATATCGATCATGCCCAGTACCGTGCCCAGCAGGCCGAGCAACGGTGCCATGGCGGCGATGGTGCCGAGGGCGTTGATATAACGCTCCAGCTCATGGATGACCCGCGCCGCAGCCTCTTCGATGCACTCTTTCATGATCTCGCGACCATGCTTGGAGTTGGCCAGCCCGGCCGCGAGGATTTCACCCAGGGGTGAATTGGCACGCAGTTCCTTGAGTTTCTGCTTGTCGAGCTGCTTGTTCTTGATCCAGCCCCAGACCTGCCCCAGCAGATGCTCGGGCGTGACACGGCTGGCGCGCAAGGTCCACAGGCGTTCGGCAACGATGCCGAGTGCGGCGATGGAGCTCAAGATGATCGGCAACATCATCCAGCCGCCGGATTTGACCAATTCCCACACAGTGAATGTCCCCTCGAAAAAGTGCGCCACTTTACCATATAGGTCAGGCAGCGGGGCTCGTCGACCCACGACCCGCCGATCACAGGCTTCGGCCATTGGTAACGTGCGGTTACGGTAGCGCTTCTCGCCAGAAGCGGCGTTGACTGCGCGCAACAATCGGTGGCGCGAAGGCGCCCAATCGCAAACGTACCGCGCCCTGTTCGGCGCTGTCATACACCTGCGCTCCCAACGCTTGATAGCGCTCCACCACTTGTGGATGAGGATGACCGAACGCATTGCCGCGCCCTCGGGAAATCAGCACCGACTTCGGCGCCAGCCGCTGCAGAAACGGCCAGGATGACGAACTGCGGCTACCATGGTGAGGGGCTTGCAGCCAATCGGTCGGCACCGCCAGGGTCGAGGCCAGAAACGCCTGCTCTGCGGCGCGATCGATATCGCCGGTGAGCAGCAGGCGCTCGCCATTGGCCTGTACGTGCAATACACAGGATTTGGGGTTGCCATCAACTGCGTCTGGCCATTGCCACAATTCAAAGGACACGCCGTCCCACGCCCATTGTTCACCGCTGATACAAGGCTGAGTGTCGAGAAGCGCCGGCAACCCTTCGGTTTCGCCACCGACGACCCGTTTGATCGACAGCCCACGGGCGACAGCCGCCGCACCGCCGGCATGATCGGCATCGGCATGGCTCAGTAACATCATGTCCAGAGCGTCTACCCCAAGCCTCTTCAGCGACGGCAACACCACCCGCGCGCCGAGATCGACCGCCCCGGAGCGCGGGCCGGCATCGTAGAGCAAGGTGTGATGGCGGGTGCGCAGGATCAACGCCAGCCCCTGCCCGACATCCAACTGCAGTACGTCCACCTGCCCGTGGGGCACCGGCTCGCGCGGCGGGAACACCGCCAACAACAGCATCGGCCAGCCGAGCAACCGAAACGGCACACCCTTGGGCAGCAACAGCAACACCGCACCGACCAGGCTAACCAGCCAATAGCCCATGGGCACCTCGGCCGGTATCCACGCGGGCAATTGCCCCGCCAGCAGCGCCAGGGCGTTGAACAAGCCGTCCAGCGCCCCACCCGCCAGCCACAACAAGCCCGCGCCCACGAACGGCACCGCCAGCAATGCCGTCCCGAGCAGGGCCAGGGGCAACACCACCAGGCTGATCCACGGCACCGCAAATAGATTGGCCAGCGGCGCACTGAGGCTGATGGGCAAACCCAGCACCAGCAACACCGGGAAAAGACCGATGGCTATCAACCATTGCGGGCGGGTCCATGCCTGCCAAGCACTCCAGCGGCCTAACCGACCGCCGAACGTCAGCCCCAGTACCGCCACGGCCGCAAAGGACAACCAGAACCCCGGCTGCAAGCTGGCCAACGGCTCAAGGATCAGCACACCATTGAACGCCAGCAACAGCGGCCACCAGATGCCCAGATGACGGAAACGCAAACGCCACAGCAACACCAGCCCCACCATTACACAGGCGCGCTGCACCGGCACGCCGAACCCCGCCAGCAGGCCGTACCCCAACGCCGCGGTAAACGCCAGGCCACATGCCCACGGCAGCCACGGCCAGGTGCGCGGCCAGCAGCCGTAGCGCGCCAAAGCGGCGACGAGCGCATAGATCAACCCCGCCAACAGGCCAATGTGCTGGCCGGAAATGACCAGCAAATGCACCGTGCCGGTGTCCTGCAAGACACGCCAGTCGTCGGCCGTCAGCCCAGAGCCGTCCCCCAGCACCAGGGCCGCCAGCCCCGCCTCGCGCCCTTGGGCGTCCACCGCCATCAAGCGCTGACGGACCGCGTCGCGCCAAGCATTGCGGGCCGGCGCCAGGCGTTCGCCGTCCTTTACCGAGCCGGTGGCACCGATGCGCTGGGCGAGCAGCCAGGCTTCATGGTCGACGCCATGGAAGTTGAGCAGGCCCGACGGACGTTTAAGCGTCACCGCGAGGCGCCAACGCTCACCGCTGCGTACCGGTGGGCCACCGTGCCAGTACAGCCGAATGCGCGCGGGCAAGCGGGCGTTGCGCGACCGGCTGTCGCTCAGTTCGAAACGCACGCCGCTGTCAGTCTGCTGCGGCAACCCGCTCACACGCCCCTCCAGCCAACGCGTCTGGCCGTCGAGCGGCGGACGCAAGCGGTCATCCAGCGCCCACTGCGCGCTCACACATGCCCAACACAAGCCGAACAGGAAAAACGCCAGCGGATAAGTGCGAAACGGCAGCAGCATCAACGCCACCACTGCCAGCGCCAACAGCATCCCGGCGGGCGGCAGTGCGGGTAGAAATCGCAGCGCAAGCAGCCCGAGTGCAAGCGCGAACATCCCTGTCCTCATGGATCATTCCTTTGACGTGATCCATTCAGTCTTAGCTGCCCCCCGGCCGCAGCCTATGATGTTTTGTCACAAAGTCTGAATTTTCTGTTTATAGAATGCGCGCATACTTGCCCCTCGACTTGATCTGGACCCCTTATGCCCCGGCGCTTATTCAAACGGTACATGCCCGACCCCACCAGTATCAGGGAACACAAGTCATTACAGTTTCTGGGTACCTTGCTGCATGACCCGAACCTCTGGCACCTGAATCGGCACTCGGTAGCCCGCGCCATGGCGGTAGGCCTGTTTGCGGCGTTTATCCCGATCCCCTTGCAGATGCTCTTGGCGGCGGTGCTGGCGATCACGGTGCGGGGCAATATGCCGATTGCCATCAGCCTGGTGTGGCTGACCAACCCGATCACCATGCCAGTGGTGTTCCTGTGTACCTACATGACCGGCGCCTGGCTGATGAACGTGCCGGCGCGCAGCCTGCCCGACGACCTGACGTGGGAGTGGATCAGCGGTCAGTTGAGCACGCTGTGGCAGCCGTTCCTGCTCGGCTCGCTGGTACTGGGTGTGGTGTTGGGCGCGCTGGCCTATTGCCTGACCATGGGTTATTGGCGCTGGTGGGTCGCGCACCAATGGAATAAACGCAAACTGCGTCGCGCTTGAGCCCTAGGCTGCGCACAAACGCAGATGCACACGCAAGCCCTGGCCGGTATTCTCCGCCCACAAGCTGCCGTCCTGACGTTGCACCGCATTGCGCGCGATGCTCAACCCCAGCCCGAAGCCACCGTCGCCAGGCCGTGAGCCGTCCAGGCGGAAGAACGGCGCGAAGATCCGCTCCAGATCGCGTTCATCAATACCCCCGCCCTGATCCTCCAGCCATAGGTGCCAATATGCGCCATCACGGCGCCCATCGAGGCTGACGACACCGCCCGCAGGTGAATGCCGTATGGCGTTGCGCAGGATATTTTCCAGCGCCTGGGCCAGGGCGTTCAGATTGCCGCGTACCCAACAGTCCGGCCCCAGCCGGCATGGCAGCCGCGAGGCTGGCCAATCGCTTTCGAAACAGGCGTTGTCCTTGAGCATGTCCCACAACGCCTGAACCTGAATGTCTTCGACAGGCAGCGGCGTCCGCTCGGTGTCCAACCAGGCCAATTGCAGGCTGTCCTCGACCAGGCGCTGCATGACGTCGATCTCCCGCCCCAGCCGTTCACGCAGTTGCGCCAGATCCTGCTCGCTGTCACAGGCCACGCGTAAACGGCTGAGGGGGGTGCGCAGTTCATGGGACATGTCCCGCAACAGCTGTTGCTGCAATACCACCGTGCCCTGCAACCGCTCGGACATATGGTCAAAGGCCCGCCCCAGCTCGCCCAACTCATCCTGGCGGCTGGTGGCATCGTGGGACAGCCGCGTGTTCAATTGATCGGCACGCCAGGCGTTGGCCTGCTCGCGCAATTGATTGAGCGGCATGATCAGCAGCCGGTACAGGCCGATGCACAACAACAGGGTAAACAGACCGGGAATCACGCCATTGGTCACCACCCGCCAGAACAGTTGGTAGCGCCCCGGCATAAAGCGCTGGGGCAACTCGATCACCAACGAGCCGACACTGGGGTCCAGGGGAAACGGGATTTTCAACCATGGCAGGCCTTTGGCGTGGCGGCTGACCGGCCAGTCCAGGCCGCGCAGAAAAGTCAGGCGCTGGCTTTCCTTGTCGGTCAACGGCGTGCTGGCGAGGGATTGCAGGTCGTTGCCGATCACGCCGATCCAGGTGCGCTCACGCGCAGCCATCAGTTGCAACCAGGCGTCCACGCCGTCAGCGCCCTGGGTACTCCAGGCCAACTCCGCTCCCGCCGCATAACCGCTGAGAATCTCGCGGGAGGTGTCGGACAGATAAGCGTTCTGCTGCTCCATGTACCGGCCCCAGGACCAACTGAGCCAGATCATCAACAAGCAGAAGGCAATCAGCAGGCAGGCCAACTTCCAGAATAACGAGTGCCTGCCCGGCAGACGTTTCAACCCCCCCTCAAAGGCCGTCATCGTGACCACTCAACACATAGCCCTTACCCCAGACGGTACGCACTTCACGCTCGCTATAGCCGATGGTCTTGAGTTTGCGGCGAATCTGGCTGATATGCATATCGAGGCTGCGGTCATGGGGCGCATAACCGCGCTGCAGCACGTGCTGATAAAGGAAGGCTTTGCTCAGCACTTCCTCGCCGTTGTTGTGCAAGGTCTGCAGCAGGCGGTACTCGCTGCGGGTCAGCCCGGCCCACTGCTGCTGGTAGAAGATGTCGGACAGTTCATCATCAAAGCGCAGGCTCCGGGCGTCGTCGCGCGCGGGCGGCAAACTCAGCGGCGGACGGCGATCCAGGGCCACCCGGCGCAGGATGGCTTCAATACGCACGCGCAACTCGATCATGCTGAACGGCTTGGGCAGGTAGTCGTCCGCACCCAGGCGAAAGCCGTTCACGCGATCGGCTTCGGCGCCCAGGGCCGACACCAGGATCACCGGGACCGCATGGCTCTGGCGCAGATGCGTGAGGATCGACAGCCCGTCCAGCCCCGGCAGCAGAATATCCATCAACACCACGTCGAAGACGTGCTCGCGGGCCATCTGCAGGCCTTGCTGGCCGTTCCGGCACCACGTGACCTGAAAGCCACAGCGCCCCAGATGCTCGTGGACATAGGCGCCCAGCACGGGGTCATCTTCGATGGTCAGGATACTGGGTAGACCAACTTCCACGGGATTCATTAGCGCCTGCAAGTCATTCTCAATCACTGATTATTCAAGATTCCCCCGCGCCAGGCAATCGCCACGTCGCGCCAAATGGCCCGAAGATTGCCTGCTGTCATTAATTTGCAAGATTCCACGCCGCGCAAATGGCTACACTGCGCAGGGGTGCGGGCCGGATGCCTGCACGGGCGATCGATCACAACGTGGTAGCAGGAGAGTGGCGTGCTTAGAAGAATGGGGATAAAAGGCCGCGTACTGTTGCTGACCTTATTACCGACCAGTCTGATGGCCTTGTTGTTGGGCGGCTATTTCACCTGGATGCAGCTCTCGGAGTTGCAATCCCAGTTGCTGCAACGTGGCGAAATGATCGCCGAGCAGTTGGCCCCACTGGTGGCTCCGGCGCTGAGCAGCAAGAACGCCGACCTGCTCGAACGCATCGCCACCCAATCCCTGGAACAACAGGACGTGCGCGCCGTTTCCTTCCTCGCGCCGGACCGCTCGTCGATGGCCCACGCCGGCCCGACCATGCTCAACCAGCCGCCGGTGGGTAACAGCTCGCACCTGTTGCAGCGCACCGGTAACGACGCCACGCGCTATCTGCTGCCGGTGTTTGGCCGTCATCGCAACCTTGCCGGCGAGCTGATTCCCGATGAATCCGACCGCTTGCTTGGCTGGGTCGAGGTGGAACTGTCCCACAACGGCATGTTGCTGCGCGGTTATCGCAGCCTGTTCGCCAGCCTGCTGCTGATCGCCATCGGCCTGATCTGCACGGCAACCTTGGCCCTGCGCATCAGCCGCACCATCAATTCGCCGATCGGCCAGATCAAGCAAGCCGTGGCCCAACTCAAGGACGGCAACCTGGAAACCCGCTTGCCGGCGCTGGGCAGCCAGGAGCTGGATCAACTTGCCTCAGGCATCAACCGCATGGCCGAGACCCTGCAGAACGCCCGGGAAGAACTGCAGCACAGCATCGACCAGGCCACCGAAGACGTGCGCCAGAACCTGGAAACCATCGAGATCCAGAACATCGAGCTGGACCTGGCGCGCAAGGAAGCCCTGGAGGCCAGTCGCATCAAGTCGGAGTTCCTGGCGAATATGAGCCACGAGATCCGCACCCCGCTCAACGGCATCCTCGGTTTCACCCATCTGCTGCAAAAAAGCGAGCTGACACCGCGTCAGCTGGATTACCTGGGCACCATCGAAAAGTCCGCCGATAACCTGCTGGGCATCATCAACGAGATCCTCGATTTCTCGAAAATCGAAGCCGGCAAGCTGGTACTCGACAGCGTGCCCTTCAACCTGCGTGACCTGCTGCAAGACACCCTGACCATCCTCGCCCCCGCCGCCCATGCCAAACAGCTGGAACTGGTGAGCCTGGTGTACCGCGACACGCCGCTGGCATTGGTGGGTGACCCGCTGCGCCTCAAGCAGATCCTGACCAACCTGATCAGCAATGCGATCAAGTTCACCCGCGAAGGCACCATCGTGGCCCGGGCGATGATCGAGGATGAACAAGAAGACAGTGTGCAACTGCGCATCAGCGTGCAGGACACCGGCATCGGCCTGTCCAACCAGGACGTGCGCGCGCTGTTCCAGGCGTTCAGCCAGGCCGACAACTCGCTGTCGCGCCAACCGGGCGGCACCGGCCTGGGCCTGGTGATTTCCAAGCGCTTGATCGAGCAGATGGGCGGCGAAATCGGCGTCGACAGCACACCGGGCGAAGGCTCGGAATTCTGGATCAGCCTGAACCTGCCCAAGACCCGCGACGACGTCGAAGACCTGCCCTGCGCGCCGCTGCTCGGCCGCCGCGTGGCCGTGCTGGAAAACCACGAACTGGCGCGCCAGGCCTTGCAACACCAGCTCGAAGACTGTGGCCTGGATGTCACGCCGTTCAATACCCTGGAAAGCCTGACCAACGGCATCACCGGCGCGCATCAGACCGAACAGGCGATCGACCTGGCGGTACTCGGCGTCACCGCCAATGACCTCCCGCCCGAGCGCCTCAACCAGCATCTGTGGGACCTCGAACACCTGGGCTGCAAGGTGCTGGTGCTGTGCCCGACCACCGAGCAAATGCTGTTCAGCCCGTCGGTGCCCAACCCCAACAGCCAGTTGCAGGCCAAGCCCGCGTGTACGCGCAAGCTGCGCCGCGCCCTGACCGACCTGATCAGCCCGCGCCCCACGCGCTGCGAACCGGGTGAACCGTTGTCCAGCCGCGCGCCGCGGGTGCTCTGCGTGGATGACAACCCGGCGAACCTGTTGCTGGTGCAAACCCTGCTGGAAGACATGGGCGCCAAGGTCCAGGCCGTGGAAAGCGGCTATGCGGCCATCAATGCCGTCCAGCAGGAAACCTTCGACCTGGTGCTGATGGACGTGCAGATGCCCGGCATGGACGGGCGTCAAAGCACCGAGGCGATTCGCCAGTGGGAAAGCGAGCGCCACGGCACACCGCTGCCGGTGGTGGCCCTCACCGCCCACGCCATGGCCAACGAAAAGCGTGCGCTGCTGCAAAGCGGCATGGACGACTACCTGACCAAACCCATCAGCGAACGGCAATTGGCCCAGGTGGTGCTGAAATGGACCGGCCTGGCCCTGCGCAACCAAGGGCCGGAGCGCCCGACCGAAGGCCTCGGCCCAGGCGTGCGATTGCTGGTGCTGGACCACGAGGAAGGACTGCGGCTGGCCGCGGGCAAGGCGGACCTGGCGGCGGACATGCTCGCCATGTTGCTCGCCTCCCTCGAAGCCGACCGCCTGGCCATTACCCTCGCCCGGGAGGCCAATGACAACCATGCCTTGATCGAACGCGTCCATCGCCTGCACGGCGCCACCCGCTACTGCGGCGTACCGCAACTGCGCGCCGCCTGCCAACGCGCCGAAACCCTGCTCAAGCAGGACGACGCCAAGGCCATGGCCGCGCTGGACGAGCTGGACATGGCCATTGCCCGGTTGGCCAGTGAAGCGCGGGTCAGCGCCTGAGATTTTTTTACAACGCCGGGCCCGATCCCACAGGGTCCGCGTTACCAAAACGTACATTGCAGGGAGCTTTTTCATGCGCGTCATTCTTTTCAGCAGCCAGACCTACGACCGCGACAGTTTTCTCGGCGTGTCGCTGCCGCCCGGCCTGGAACTGCAATTCCAGCCCGCCCGGCTCACCCTCGACACCGTGGCCCTGGCCGAACGCCACGAAGTGGTCTGCGCGTTTATCAACGATGACCTCAGCGCGCCCGTGCTCGAGCACCTGGCCACGGGCGGAACCCGCCTGATCGCGCTGCGCTCGGCCGGTTACAACCATGTCGACCTCGCCGCCGCCAAGCGCCTGGGCCTGACCATCGTGCGTGTGCCCGCCTACTCGCCTCATGCCGTCGCCGAACACGCCGTGGCACTGATTCTCGCCCTGAACCGGCGCCTGCACCGTGCCTACAACCGCACCCGCGAGGGCGATTTCAGCCTGCATGGCCTGACCGGCTTCGACCTTGTCGGCAAGACCGTCGGCGTGGTCGGCACCGGGCAGATCGGCGCCACCTTCGCCAAGATCATGGCCGGTTTCGGCTGCCACCTGCTGGCCTACGACCCGTTCCCCAACCCGCTGGTCCAAGCGCTCGGTGCGCGCTATGTGAGCCTGCCCGAGCTGCTGGCCGAAGCGCAGATCATCAGCCTGCACTGCCCGCTCACCACCGACAGCAAGCACCTGATCAACGCCCGCTCCCTGGCGCAGATGCAGCCCGGCGCGATGCTGATCAACACCGGGCGCGGTGGCCTGGTGGACACCCCCGCGCTGATCGAAGCGCTCAAGGACGGCCAACTCGGCTACCTGGGGCTGGATGTGTATGAAGAAGAAGCCCAGCTGTTTTTCGAGGACCGCTCCGACCTGCCCCTGCAGGACGACGTGCTCGCGCGCCTGCTGACGTTCCCCAACGTGATCATCACCGCGCACCAGGCATTTCTCACCCGCGAGGCCCTGGCGGCGATCGCCGAGACCACCCTGGCCAACATTGCGGCCTGGGCCGATGGCCGGGCGCAGAATCGTGTCGACGGATGATCAGCGGTCACATACCAGGCGCATGATCCGCAGGCGCGCGTGCTAGGATGCCGCGCCTATTTGGAGGAACCATGGCCGAACACGATTTCCGCTTCAGCTTGCTGAGCCCGCAACACACCCTGATCGAATGCCGCGCCCTGGTGCCGGGCCGCTATCAGGTCACCGGCAACGGTGGTTCGATCAAGCATGGCGACGTACTGATCGTCACCCTGCGCGGCAGTAAAACCCTGTCGATGCGCCTCACCGTCGAAGGCGACGCGCGCTACTCCATCCGCCCGGCAGGTCAGTGGGTCGCCATGGCCCAGGGGCCGAAGTTCGGCGAGCTGGAGATTCACACCTGGAACGTCAACTGCGACAGCTGCGAGGCCGTGCTGGAGTTTGAATTCGCGGTGGAAACCAAGCTGACCAAGGAACCGCTGCAACCGGCCGCCAATGCGCGCATTGCCGAGTTGGGCTGGGCCAGCGAAGGCGCCAAGCACCGCTGCCCGAAATGCCAGAAGGCCGCGCAATGAAAGGCCTGCTTCTGCTGGCCGCCGTCGGTGCCGGCCTGATGGGCTGCGCCGGTGATGCGGCAAAGCTCGAGCGGGATCACAGCTACGTGGTGGAATGGATCGGTGAGCGGCCGCTGATGGATTACGCGCACCTGAGTGTCACCTTGGGCGCCGATGGGCGCGCCTACGGCAACGGCGGGTGCAACCACTGGTTTGCACCGTACACCGTCGAGGGCGACAAACTCAGCTTCGGCAAGATCGGCAGTACGCGCAAACTCTGCGGCGACGCCCTGATGGAGCAGGAACACCGCTTCTTCCAGGCCCTGCAAGGCGTTGAGCGCTGGGACATCTCGCCGATCGAGCAGACCCGCTTCTGGCCGGCCGAAGGCAAGCCCATTCGCCTGTGGCTGGAAGAAGGCTGATAGCAGGCTCAATGGGATCTAACTGTGGGAGGGGGCTTGCTCCCGATTGCGCTATGTCAGTACCGAATATGCTGGCTGACACACCGCTATCGGGAGCAAGCCCCCTCCCATATGTTCAACCGCGCAGGGCCTTGAGCTTGGCCAACACGCCTTGTGCCGTCTGTTCGCCCATCAACTGCTCACGCACCTTGCCCTTGTCGTCGATGATGTAAGTCACCGGCAACGCTTCGCTGCGTGGAATATCAAAGATCCCGTCCGGGTTCTGCGCAAGCACGGTGAACTTGATGCCCAGCTTGTCACTGGCTTCCTTCAGTTCCGCGCCCTGCACATTGTCGAAATTGACCCCGAACACGCCGACGTTCTGCCCTTTGAGCTGTTCAGCCAAGGCATTGAGCTCCGGGATCTCCGTGCGGCACGGGCCACACCATTCCGCCCAGTAGTTGACCACCAGCCATTGCTTGTCCAGGCGTTCGGCCGCCACTTTCTGGCCATATTGGTCAACGCCGTAGTCATTACCGCAGCCGCTGAGCAGCAGGGTTGTGATGATCGCCAATGCACCGATCAGTCGCCTTGTCATGGGGTAATCCTTCGCAAAAATGAACGTTGGCTGCGACGGATCGCCTCTTACGGTTTAAGGACCGGGCGCAGCGCAGGTAGAATACCCGCCACCTTACGCAAGATGCGACCCGCACATGACCGATCTGACGCTTTATCACAACCCGCGCTGCTCGAAATCCCGCGGAGCGCTCGAACTGCTGGAAGCACGCGGCCTCGCGCCGACGGTGGTGCGCTACCTGGAAACCCCGCTGAATGCCGCGCAACTGAAGGCCCTTCTGGCAAAACTGGGGATCAGCGCACGCCAATTGCTGCGCACCGGCGAAGAGGAATACAAAACCCTCAACCTGGCAGACGCGACGCTCAGCGAAACACAGTTGATCGCCGCCATCGCCGAGCACCCCAAGTTGATGGAACGTCCGATCCTCGAAACCCCCGACAAAGCCATCATCGGCCGCCCACCGGAGAGCGTGCTGGAGATCCTGCCGTGAGTACGCCGTATGTGCTGGTGCTGTATTACAGCCGCAACGGCTCGGTCAGCGAAATGGCCCGGCACATTGCCCGGGGCATCGAACAAGGCGGGATGGAAGCGCGCCTGCGCACCGTACCGGCGATCTCCAGCGAGTGCGAAGCCGTAGCGCCGAGCATTCCGGCCGAAGGCGCGCTGTACGCCAGCCTGGATGATCTGAAGAACTGTTCAGGCCTGGCCCTGGGCAGCCCGACCCGCTTCGGCAATATGGCCGCGCCATTGAAGTACTTTATCGACGGCACCAGTAACCTGTGGCTGACTGGCGCCCTGGTCGGCAAACCGGCCGGGGTGTTCACCTCCACCGCCAGCCTGCACGGCGGCCAGGAGACCACGCTGATGTCGATGCTGCTGCCGCTGCTGCACCACGGCATGCTGATCACCGGCCTGCCCTATAGCGAACAAGCGCTGCTCGACACCCAGGGTGGCGGTACGCCTTATGGCGCCAGCCACCATGCTGGCCCCGACGGCAAGCGCCTGCTGGATCAACATGAAATCGCCCTGTGCAAGGCCCTCGGCCTGCGCCTGGCGAAAACCGCTGCGTTGCTGGAGAACGGCCGTGGCCAAAAAACCTAAGATCCTGCCACCCCAAGCGTGGCTGGAGCCGCGGGTCAAAGTCGCACGCGCCCTGAGCCTGCTGGCGTTTTTCGGCCTGGTGGGCTTGCTCTGCGTGTATTACCTGTTCGTCGCCGACCTGCACGGCGCACGGCCGTGGGTGATCCTGCTGATCGAACTGGTGCCGCTGCTGGTGCTGGCGCCGGGGATACTGATCGGCAGCGCACGCGGACATTCATGGATGTGCTTTGTGGTGAACCTGTATTTCATCAAGGGCGCACTGGCGGCGTATGACCCGAACCGCCAGTGGTTCGGCGTGCTGGAAATGCTGGCGAGCCTGGCGCTGTTCTGTACGGCGCTGCTGTATGTGCGCTGGCGGTTCCAGTTGGATCGGCGCTTGGCCGGCGAGGGTCAGCCAGCCTGACCCGCCATCATCGCGGACAAGCCCACAGTTGAAATGCAGTTTCCTGTGGGAGTGGGCTTGCCCACGATGGCATCACCTCGGTCTCAATGATTGACCGTATACGCCAGCATCATCGACAACTGACACATCGGCCGCCCGCTCTCGGCATGCCACTGGTTGAACGCCCCCTGCACCGTCGCCAGGTCGCGCAGGCTGGTGGGGGCCTTGTCGACGATCTTCTGCGCGTGCAGGGCCGCGACCACGTCATCGCTCGGCACGAACGTATCCTTGCCCACCATGCGCAGGAAGCGCGGCGCCGACAGCCCGCCCAACTGGTGGCCGTGCTTGCTCAGGTATTTCCACAAGCCGACGATATCGGTCACCGGCCAGTCGGCGATAAACGCGCCGAAACTACCCTTCTCCTGGGCGATATCCAGGATCATCTGCGCGTTGCGCGGCACACTCTTGAGCTTGCCCAGGTGGCGGATGATGCGCGTGTCCTGCATCAAGCGCTCCAGGTGCTCGGCGCCCATCAGCACGACTTTTTCCGGGTCGAAGCCAAAGAACACCTGCTCGAATGCAGGCCATTTGGCATCCACCACGCTGTGCTTGAGCCCGGCGCGGAAAACCCGCAGCGCCAGGGTCGACAGGTAGCGATCATCACTGATCTGGCGTAATTGCGCCGGCGTCTTGGGCACAGGCAGACGGGCTTCCAGTTCGGCCGCCGAACCGAAGCGGTTCAGACAATATTCGTGCAGCCACTTGTAATCGCGCATGCCCTCTCCTGGGGATTGAAATGAAAACGGCGCCTGTGAGCGCCGTCGTTCAGAGCGTTGAGAAACGTCAGAGGTTCACCACGTTGACGAAGCGCGAAGCGGCGTTCTCGTCGATACGCAGGCTGGTGAAGTCGAACAGGTTACGGTCGGCCAACTGCGACGGGATCACGTTCTGCAAGCTGCGGAAGATACTCTCGGTACGCCCTGGGGTCTTGCGTTCCCAGTCCTGGAGCATCTCCTTGACCACCTGGCGCTGCAGGTTTTCCTGGGAGCCGCACAGGTTGCACGGGATGATCGGGAATTGCTTGAAGTCGGAGTAGGCCTGGATGTCCTTCTCGTTGCAATACGCCAGCGGGCGAATCACCACGTTGCGTCCATCATCGGCGCGCAGCTTGGGCGGCATGGCCTTGAGGGAGCCGTTGAAGAACATGTTGAGGAAGAATGTCTCGACGATATCGTCGCGGTGATGCCCCAGGGCCATCTTGGTCGCACCGATCTCATCGGCAAACGTGTAGAGCGTGCCACGGCGCAGGCGCGAACACAGCGAGCAGGTGGTCTTGCCCTCCGGGATCAGCTCCTTGACCACCGAATAGGTGTCTTTTTCGACGATGTGGTACTCGATGCCCAGTGTCTTGAGGTAGGCCGGCAGCACGTCTTCGGGGAAGCCCGGTTGTTTCTGGTCCATGTTGACGGCAACGATCTCGAACTTGATCGGCGCAACCTTTTGCAGGTGCAGCAGCACGTCGAGCATGGTGTAGCTGTCTTTGCCGCCGGAGAGGCAGACCATGACCTTGTCGCCGTCCTCGATCATGTTGAAATCGGCGACCGCTTCACCGGCCAGGCGACGCAGGCGTTTTTGCAGTTTGTTCTGGTTGACCGTAAGAGTGCCCATGGCGCTTGGATCCGCTAGAGGTGTGTGACGAAAAGCGCGGTATTTTACCGGTAAGGTTGACCAAGTTCCAATGTGAGAAGGAGCAAGCCTCCTTCCCCACTTGAGTGCATTGCCAACGACAGACCGCGCCGCGATTAAGCCCACTGTTTACAGCGCAATTTGCTCTAAAGCCCTACGGTTTTTCCGGTCATCACTTCCTATACTGCGACTTGAGGTCGCACATAACTATCCAGACCTTTCAGGCCATCTGGCCCGTGGGCGCTCCGATGGGGGGCGATGGTAATAACGACAGGAGTGACTGGCATGATCCATCACGTCGTGGGGCTTTTTACCCATCCCGACCAGGAATGGCGGGAAATTCGTGGCGATAAAGAAGAAAGCGTCAGCCACATGTACCTCACTCACACCTTGATTCTCGCGGCGATCCCCGCCGTATCAGCTTTTATCGGCACCACCCAGGTCGGCTGGGTCATCGGCAGTCGTTCCCCGGTCATGCTGACCCAGGAAAGCGCCTTGTGGATGACCGTCATGTCGTACCTGGCGATGCTCGGCGGCGTAGCGGTCATGGGCGCCTTCATTCACTGGATGGCGCGCACCTACGACGCCAGCCCCAGCATGGCGCGTTGTATCGCCTTTGCCACCTACACCGCGACACCGTTGTTCATCGGCGGGCTGGCGGCGCTCTACCCGCACATGTGGCTGGGGATGGTCGTCGGCACGGCAGCGATCTGTTACACGGTGTACCTGCTGTATGTGGGGTTACCGACGTTCATGAGCATCGATCCGGACGAAGGCTTTCTGTTTTCCAGCTCGGTGCTGGCCGTGGGCCTGGTCGTGCTGGTGGCAATCATGGCGTTCACCGTGATCGTCTGGGGCCTGGGCGTTGGCCCGATCTATACCAACTAAGCGGTTTCACCCAGCAGGCAAGGCCACCGCAAGGTGGCTTTGTGCGTCATGCATGACCATTCGGCGCCTGACCGATTCGGAAACACCCGCCTTTGCGGCATACTGGACATCTCTGGAGAGATGTACAGCATGCCCGAGCAACTCAATACCCGCGTCGAAGATTGTTTCCTGCTAGCCGAATCCTTTTTCAAACGAAGCTTCAAACGCCCCCAGGTCAGCCTCAAGTTGCGGGGCCAGAAAGCCGGTGTCGCGCATTTGCACGAAAACCTGCTGCGCTTCAACCCACAGTTGTACCGCGAAAACAGCCAACACTTCCTGAAACAGACCGTGGCCCATGAAGTGGCGCACCTGATCGCCCACCAATTGTTTGGCGAGCGCATCCAGCCCCATGGCGAGGAATGGCAACTGATCATGCGCGGCGTGTATGAACTGCCGCCAGACCGTTGCCACACCTATGAGATCAAGCGCCGCCAGGTGACCCGCTATATCTACCGCTGCCCGTGTGCGGACAGCGACTTCCCGTTTTCGTCACAGCGCCATGGGTTGGTGAGGCAGGGGCGGCGTTATCTGTGCAGGCGCTGTCGGCAGACGTTGGTGTTTACCGGGGAAACTCGCGTCGAGTGAAATATGCGGTGTGTGTGTGAGGGCCTCATCGGGGGCAAGCCCCCTCCCATATTTTGACCCTGTTCACAGAGCTAATTGTGGGAGGGGGCTTGCCCCCGATGAGGCCCGCCCAGTCACTACACAATCACCTTGGCAGCACGCAACGCGCTGATGCGCTGTGAGCTCAAGCCCAACTCCATCAGCACTTCATCACTGTGCGCGCCCACCGCCGCCCCGATATGCCGGGGGGCTGGCAACCCTTCGGAGAACTTCAGCGGGCAAGCCATCTGCGCCTGGGTCGAGCCGTCGGGCCGCGGCACCTGGGTGACCAGTTCCCGCGCCTTCAACTGCGGATGCTCCACGGCTTCGCTCAGGCTCAACACCGGTTCGACGCACGCATCGACCCCGGCAAACAACTCGCACAACTCCTCGAAGCTGCGCTTCTCAAACTCAACCTGCAGCGCCTGCTTGAGCGCCTTTTGCTGCTCAGGCTCGGGCGACAAACCTTGTGCCGCCAGTTCCGGTCGCCCCAACGCGGCGCACAATTGCTGCATGAATGCCGGTTCCAGACTGCCGACCGACATCCAGCGCCCATCGCGGGAACGGTAATAATCGTAGAAACTGCCGCCATTGAGCACATGGGTCTCCCACCCCGGCTCCACGCCACAGGCCAGGTAGCCAGCGCCGGCCATGGCATTCAAGCTGAACGAGCAGTCGGTCATGCTCACATCCAGGTACTGGCCAACGCCGCTCTGTTGCCGCGCAATCACCGCCGCGAGCAGGCCCACCACCGCGTGCAGCGAGCCGCCGGCGACATCCGCCAATTGCACGCCCAACGGCAGCGGCCCGCTGTCCCGCCGCCCGGTATGGCTGGCCACTCCGGCCAACGCCAGGTAGTTGATATCGTGCCCAGCGCGGTCCTTGTAGGGGCCGGTCTGACCGTACCCAGTGATCGACACGTAAATCAGCCGCGGGTTGATCGCCTTCAACGCCGCATACCCCAGGCCCAGGCGCTCCATCACCCCGGGGCGAAACTGTTCGAGCACGATGTCGTAGCCCTTGACCAGCTCGCGCACAATCTCCAGCGCCTCGGCCTGCTTCAGATCCAGGGCGAGGCTGCGCTTATTGCGATTGAGGTAAGCATGGCTGGCCGAGGTGCCCTGATCGTGGGGCGGCAGCACGCGCAGCAGGTCCATGCGCGTGGGCGATTCGATGCGCAGCACCTCGGCGCCCATGTCCGCCAGCATCAGCGACGCAAACGGGCCGGGCAGCAAGGTGGAAAAATCCAGTACTTTGAGGGACGCCAAGGGACCTGACATGGAGACTCCGTTTCCGATTCGACTGGCGACAGCGTAGTCAGCCTTCAGCGCCGACGGCAATCGTCAGAACGATCATCGGCAGTGACCGTTTTGATCACGGCGGGCTTTTTCCCGGCGGCGGCCTTATCATTGGCCCACGTTTGCTTGCAGGGGGTTCCATGAAATTTGCGATAGCACTGTTTTCCGCCGCCCATGCGCCCTCCTCGCGTCGCGCCTTGCTGTTCGCCCAGGCGGCGCTGGCCGGCGGGCACGAGATTGTGCGCCTGTTTTTTTATCAGGACGGCGTCTACAGTGCCTCCAACACCATCGTTGCGCCACAGGATGAGCAAGACATCGCTCGCCAATGGCGTGAGTTTGTCAGCGCGCATCAGTTGGACGCCGTGGTGTGCATCGCCGCCGCCCTGCGCCGTGGCGTGCTCGACAGCGAAGAAGCCGCGCGTTACCAGCGCAGCGCGGTGAACCTGGAGGCGCCATGGGAGCTGTCGGGCCTTGGGCAATTGCACGACGCGACCCAGGCCGCCGACCGCCTGATCTGTTTTGGAGGGCCGTGACATGTCCAAATCCTTGCTGGTGATCAGCCGCCAGGCACCGTGGTCCGGGCCGAGCGCGCGGGAAGCCCTGGATATCGTATTGGCCGGCGGCGCGTTCGATCTGCCCATCGGCCTGTTGTTCCTGGATGACGGCGTGTTCCAACTGGCGCCGCACCAGGACGCCAAGGCCGTGCAGCAAAAAGACCTCGGCGCCAACCTGCAGGCACTGGGGCTGTTCGGTATCGACGAGGTGTTTGCCTGCGGCCACAGCCTGGCCGCGCGCGGGCTGACGCACCCGGTCAATGCACAGCCGCTGAACGACGAACAGATTTCCCAGTTGATTGACCGTTACGACCAGGTGATAACCCTCTGATGTCGACTTTACATGTGGTGTCCCACTCCCCGTTTACCGATAGCCGCCTCGACAGCTGCCTGCGCGTCTGTGGCAGCGACGATGCGATCCTGCTCTGTGGCGACGGCGCCTATGGGCTGCGTCACCCGGCGCTGCTGACCAAAGGCGTGAAGGTCTTTGTGCTGGCCGAAGACAGCCTGGCGCGCAACCTGCCGCTGCCCGACTGGGCCGACTGCGTGGATTACCCAGGTTTCGTGCAACTGTCGATCGACTACGACAAGGTCAACACCTGGCTATGAACACCCTGACCGTGGGCGCGCGCACCCTCGAACTGGACAAGGACGGCTACCTCGTCGACCTGAACGAGTGGTCGGCCGACGTGGCCAACGCCCTCGCCGCCGCCGAAGCCCTCGAGCTGACCCCGGCGCATTGGGAAATCCTCGAGCTGCTGCGCCAGTTTTATCAAGAGTTCCAGCTGTCCCCCGCCACACGCCCGCTGATCAAGTACACCGCCTTGAAGCTGGGTGCGGACAAGGGCAACAGCCTGCACCTCAACAAACTGTTCAACGGCACTCCCGCCAAACTCGCCGCCAAGCTGGCCGGCCTGCCCAGACCGACGAATTGCTTATGACCGACTTTGCTCCGCTGACCCTCGAAACCCCTGCCGAGCACCCGTTTGCGCCGTTCGTGCGTATCCTGGGCAAAGGCAAGCGCGGTGCGCGCAACCTGACCCGCGAAGAAGCCCGCGAAGCCATGGGCATGCTGCTTGACGAAAAAGTCGAAGACACCCAGCTCGGTGCCTTCCTCATGCTGCTGCGCCACAAAGAGGAAAGCCCGGAAGAACTCGCCGGTTTCACCGAAGCGGTGCGCGCGCGCCTGCACGCCCCGGCGCTGAAGGTGGATATCGACTGGCCGACCTATGCCGGCAAAAAGCGCCACCTGCCGTGGTTCCTGCTGGCCGCCAAGTGCCTGGCGCAGAACGGTGTACGCATCCTCATGCATGGCGGCGGCGCCCACACGGCCGGCCGGCTGTACACCGAGCAATTGCTGGAAGGTCTACAGATCCCGCTGTGCCGCAATTGGCAGCAGGTCGAGACAGCCTTCGAGCACGGCAACCTGGTATTCATCCCGCTGGGCGACTGGGCCCCGCAACTGCAACGCATGATCGACCTGCGCAACACCCTGGGCCTGCGCTCGCCGATCCACTCCCTGGCACGCCTGCTCAACCCGCTGAATGCACGCTGCGGCCTGCAAAGCATCTTCCATCCCGGCTACCAGGGCGTACACCGCGATGCCAGCGGCCTGCTCGGCGACACGGTGATTGTGGTCAAGGGCGATGGCGGCGAAATCGAGATCAACCCCGACACGATCAGCCACCTCTACGGCAGCACCGGTGGCGAAAGCTGGGACGAAGAATGGCCCGCCCTCGCCGCCCAGCGCCATGTCAAACCGGCCAGCCTGGAGCCCGAGCAGTTGAAAGCGCTGTGGCGCGGCGAGGTCGAGGACAGCTACCCGCAACTCGCCTTGATCGCCACCATGGCCCTGGCCTTGCGCGGCCTCGGTCATCCGCGGGAGCAAGCGTTCGAATTGGCCCAGCAATACTGGGACGCACGGGATAAATCGATTTAATCGATCATTCCCCCGCAATCTTTGCGCTTTTAGTTCGAACTCATCCCTTTAGACTGGACTCCAACGCTTATTAGCCAAGGAGCCAGTCATGGGTTTGCTGATTGAAGGACGCTGGCACGACCAGTGGTACGAAAGTAGCGCGGATGGCGCGTTCCAGCGGGAACAGGCACAACGCCGCCACTGGGTGACCGCTGACGGCCAGCCCGGCCCCAGCGGCGAAGGTGGCTTCAAGGCCGAAGCCGGTCGTTACCACCTGTATGTGTCGCTCGCCTGCCCGTGGGCCCATCGCACGCTGATCCTGCGCAAACTCAAGGGGCTGGAAGGTCTGATCGACGTGTCCGTGGTCAGCTGGCTGATGCTGGAAAACGGCTGGACCTTCGACAAGGCCCGCGGCTCCAGCGGCGACTCGCTGGATGGCTTCGCGTTCATGCACCAGCGCTACACCGCCGACACGGCCGATTACACCGGGCGCGTCACGGTGCCGGTGCTGTGGGACAAACAACTCAAGCGCATCGTCAGCAATGAATCAGCGGAGATCATCCGCATGTTCAACAGCGCGTTCAACGGGCTGACCGGCAACACCCTGGACTTCTACCCCGAGGCTCTGCGCCCGCGCATCGATGCGCTGAACGAGCGCATCTACCCCGCCGTGAACAACGGCGTGTACCGCGCAGGCTTCGCCACCTCGCAGCAGGCCTATGAGCGTGCGTTCGATGATGTGTTTGCCGAACTGGACCACTTGGAACAGCACCTGGGCGAGCATCGCTACCTGGCCGGTGAGTACCTGACCGAGGCGGATGTACGGCTGTTTACCACGCTGATTCGATTTGATGCGGTGTATTACAGCCACTTCAAATGCAACCTGCGGCGGATTGCCGATTATCCGAATCTGTCGAATTGGTTGCGGGAAATCTATCAATGGCCGGGAGTGGCCGAGACGGTGGACTTTGCGCACATCAAGGGGCATTACTATGCCAGCCACCGCACCATCAATCCGACGGGGATTGTGCCCAAGGGGCCGTTGCAGGTGTTTGATGCCGAGCATGATCGCGGGCGGTTGAGCGCTAAGGGCGTCTGGCGCTGATCCAGAGGATGGGTTGGATCTAATGGCCTCATCGGGGGCAAGCCCCCTCCCACATTGGAATGCATTCCAAAATGTGGGAGGGGGCTTGCCCCCGATGCATTCAGGCTCAGACCTGAGCCTGGGCGCCTTCAAACCATTTGAGCTTCTCGCGCAGCACCACCACTTCACCCACGATCACCAGCGTCGGCGCATGCACTTCATGCTCCGCCACCAGGCGCGGCAGGTCGGCCAGGGTGCCGGTGAACACGCGCTGGTTGGACGTGGTGCCCTGCTGGATCAACGCCGCTGGCGTGTCCGCCGAACGTCCATGCTTGATCAACTGTTCGCAGATGATCGGCAAACCGATCAAGCCCATGTAGAACACCAGGGTCTGCGACGGGCCCACCAGATCACTCCAAGGCAGGTCCGAGGTGCCGTTCTTCAGGTGACCGGTGATAAAGCGCACCGATTGCGCATAATCACGGTGGGTCAACGGAATCCCGGCATACGCCGCGCAGCCGCTGGCCGCCGTGATCCCCGGCACCACCTGGAACGGAATGCCATGGGCCGCCAGTTCTTCGATCTCTTCGCCGCCACGGCCGAAGATGAACGGATCGCCGCCCTTGAGGCGCAGCACGCGCTTGCCTTGCTTGGCCAGGTCGACCAATTGCTGGTTGATCTGGTCCTGGGGCACGGCGTGATCGGCGCGACGCTTGCCCACGTAGACGCGCTCGGCATCACGACGGCACAGCTCAAGAATCGCTGGGGCCACCAGACGGTCGTAGAGCACCACATCGGCTTGCTGCATCAAACGCAAGGCGCGGAAGGTCAACAGGTCCGGATCGCCGGGGCCGGCGCCCACCAGGTAGACTTCGCCCGGCGCATAAGGCGGCGCGCCGTTGACCTTTTCGATCAGCAAACGCTCCGCTTCATCGCCCTGCCCGGCCAGTTGCCGGTCGGCAATCGGGCCCTGGAAGACTTCTTCCCAGAACGCGCGGCGCTGCTGCACGTCCGGGTACAAACGCTTGACCTGGGCCCGAAAGCGCGCCGCCAGCCCGGCCAACTGGCCATACGTGGACGGAATCCAGGTTTCCAGCTTGGCCCGGATCAAGCGCGCCAATACCGGCGCATCGCCGCCGCTGGACACCGCGATCACCAGGGGCGAACGGTCGACAATCGCCGGGAAGATCACGCTGCACAGGGCTGGCGCATCCACCACGTTGACCGGTACGCAACGGCGCTTGGCATCACTGGACACTTGCGCGTTCAGTGGTTCGTCGTCCGTTGCGGCGATGATCAGGGTGCAACCGTCAAGGTCGGCCTCCTGATAACCGCGCACGATCAGTTCCCCGCCACTGCCCAGCACCAGTTCACGCAACTGGTCTTCGATCTGGGGAGCAACCACCCGCAGCAGCGCGCCGGCGTCGGCCAGCAGGCGGGACTTGCGCAAGGCAATCTCCCCGCCACCGACGACCAACACACGACTGCCGCGCAGGTTATGAAACAGCGGCAGAAATTCCATTTAGCCGATGACCTCGATGCCCGCCATGTACGGCTTGAGCACGTCCGGCACACGGATCGAACCGTCGGCCTGCTGGTAGTTTTCGAGCACGGCCACCAGGGTACGGCCTACGGCCAGGCCCGAACCGTTGAGGGTATGCACCAGTTCCGGCTTGCCGGTTTCCGGGTTGCGGAAACGCGCCTGCATGCGACGGGCCTGGAAATCACCGCAGTTGGAGCACGACGAGATCTCGCGGTATTTATCCTGGCTCGGCACCCACACTTCGAGGTCGTAGGTCTTCACGGCGCTGAAACCCATGTCGCCGGTACACAGCGCCAGCACGCGGTACGGCAGCTCCAACAGTTGCAGCACGCGTTCGGCGTTGGCGGTCAGGCCTTCGAGGGCTTCCATGGAGGTCGACGGCTCGACAACCTGCACCATCTCGACTTTGTCGAACTGGTGCTGGCGGATCATGCCGCGGGTGTCGCGCCCCGATGCACCGGCTTCACTGCGAAAGCACGGCGTGTGGGCGACGAGCTTGAGCGGCAGGTGCTTGGCGTCGAGGATCTCGCCGGCGACGATGTTGGTCAGCGACACTTCGGCGGTCGGGATCAGGTACAGGTCGGCTTCGCCATCGCGGTTGATCTTGAACAGGTCTTCCTCGAACTTCGGCAACTGGCCGGTGCCCTGCAGGGCCGGCGCCTGAACCAGATACGGGGTGTAGGCCTCTTCGTAGCCGTGCTCGCCGGTGTGCAGGTTGATCATGAACTGCGCCAGGGCGCGATGCAGGCGGGCAATCGGGCCGCGCAGCAAGGCAAAGCGCGCACCGGACAGCTTGGCGGCGGTTTCGAAATCCAGGCCGCCGTTCAGTTCGCCCAGGGCGACGTGGTCCTTGATCGCGAAATCAAAGGCCTTTGGCGTGCCCCAGCGGCGCACTTCGACGTTGCCGTCTTCGTCCGCACCGACCGGCACCGACTCGTGCGGCAAGTTCGGAATGCCCAGCAGGATCGAATCCAGCTCGCCCTGGATCTTGTCCAGTTCGAGTTTGCCGTCGGACAGCTCGGTGCCCATGCGCTCGACATCCGCCATCAACGGCGCGATGTCTTCACCGCGCTGCTTGGCCTGCCCGATGGACTTGGAACGCGCATTACGCTCAGCCTGCAGTGCTTCGGTGCGGGTCTGGACGGTCTTGCGCTGTTCTTCCAGCGCTTCGATGCGCGCAACATCCAAGGCAAAGCCACGGGATGCCAGGCGGTCCGCTACGTCCTGAAGGTTGCTACGTAACAGTTTGGAATCGAGCATGTCGGTCTCTCGTTTATCAAAGTTTGGTCAAGGACAGGCCGGCCCAGGTGGCGAGCAGCCCGCCGAACACGCTGATGCCCAGGTACCCGAAGGCGACCAGGGCCTGCCCGCTTTCCAGCAGGCGCACCGTATCCAGTGAAAAGGATGAAAAGGTCGTCAGACCGCCTACAAAGCCGACAATCAAGCCAGCACGAATTTCAATCGGCACTTCCGGGCGCAACAGGAACCAACCGTACAACAGCCCGATGATCAGGCAGCCGACCAGGTTGACCGCCAGGGTCGCCGTATAAAAATGCCTCGGCCAGTTGGCGTTAACCCAATTACCAGTGGCGAAACGCAATAATGTACCAGCGATGCCGGCAACGGACACGGCAAGAATCGTCTTGAGCACTACTTTCTCCGCTGTTTGGGGCTGAGACGGTCGAGTTGAGCGAGGTGATTGAGCTTTTCACCGATCTTCAGCTCCAGGCCACGGGGCACCGGCTGGTAGAACGGCTGCGGCTCGAGCGCGTCAGGGAAGTAATCTTCGCCGGCGGCATAGGCGTCCGGCTCATCGTGGGCGTAGCGGTATTCATCGCCGTAACCCAGTTGTTTCATCAATTTGGTCGGCGCATTGCGCAGGTGCAGCGGCACCTCGAGGGAGCCATGTTCGGCTGCGGCGCGCAGTGCCGATTTGAAGCCCATGTACACCGCGTTGCTTTTCGGCGCGCAGGCCAGGTAGGTAATGGCCTGGGCCACCGCCAGTTCGCCTTCGGGGCTGCCCAGGCGCTCCTGCACTTCCCACGCCGCGAGGCACAGGCTCAAGGCGCGGGGATCGGCGTTGCCGATGTCTTCGCTGGCCATACGCACCACGCGGCGCGCGAGGTAGAGCGGGTCGCAGCCACCGTCGATCATGCGCGCGAACCAGTACAACGCGCCGTCGGGGTTGGAGCCGCGCACCGATTTGTGCAGCGCCGAAATCTGATCGTAGAACGCTTCGCCACCCTTGTCGAAACGCCGGCGCGTGTCGCCGAGCAGGCTTTGCAGGAGTTCGACGCCAATCTCGCTGCCGTCCTCGGCCAGGTCGGAGGCGTTCTCCAGCAGGTTCAGAAAGCGCCGCCCATCGCCGTCGGCGGCGCTGAACAGGATCTTGAAGCCTTCTTCGCTGAGGCTCAACTGGCGCTTGCCCAAGCCCTTGTCTTCGCTCAAGGCGCGCTGCAGCAGCTTTTGCATCGCCGCTTCATCCAGGCTCTTGAGCACATACACCCGCGCCCGCGAGAGCAAGGCGTTGTTCAATTCGAAGGACGGGTTCTCGGTGGTCGCACCGATAAAAATCAGCGTGCCGTCTTCGACATACGGCAAGAACGCGTCCTGCTGCGACTTGTTGAAGCGATGCACTTCGTCGACGAACAAGATGGTGCGCTTGCCGTATTGCCCGGCCTGCTGCTTGGCCACTTCCACGGCCTGGCGGATCTCTTTGACCCCAGCCAGCACCGCCGAGACCGTTTCGAAGTGGGCATCCGAGACTTTCGCCAACAGCCGCGCCAGCGTGGTTTTACCCACCCCCGGCGGCCCCCAGAAAATCATCGAGTGCAGCGCACCCTGCTCCAGGGCTTCGCGCAAAGGCTTGCCGCGAGCGAGCAGGTGTTCCTGACCGACGTACTCATCCAGGTTGGTCGAACGCAAGCGTGCGGCCAGGGGTTGAGCGATCGGGTCACTTCGAAACAGGTCCATGGGCAGCGTTTGAAACCTCTAGGCAGGTTATTCCTGGATCACGTCGGCACCCTTGGGGATGTCGAACTTGAACGTGGACGCGGGCACCGGCACGTTGGCCTTGACCCCGGTGAACAGGATATCGGTGCGCTGGCCGACGCTGTCGATCAGGCGCATGTTATTGATCACGCCGTTACCGAACGAAAGGTGCAGGCTGTCGAACAGCGTGTCCTTGGATTTCGGCTTGAGGGTGAATTCGATCACATTGCTGGTTTGCTTGGAGGTGATCTCGAAGCTGTCGTTGATCTTCGACACATCGCCCGACAGCAACAGCGCCGGGGTCTGGTTCAAGCGCGGATCGAGCTTTTTGATGGTCGCCTGTTCCAGGTCCGGGTCCCACAGCGTGACTTTCTGGCCATCGGAAACGATGGTCTGCTCGGCCTTCCCTTCCGTGTGCCAGTAGAACAGCCCAGGGCGCTGCACGGCCATTTCACCGGCGGTTTCCTGCAACTGGGTGCCGCCGGCATCCAGGGTCAGCTGGGAGAAGCGTGCGGTCAGGGTCTTGGATTTGTCCAGCAGGTTGGTCAGGCTGGCGACGGAGGCCGGATCAGCGTGAGCCGAAACAGCAGTCAGGGCCAGTGCCGGCAACAACAGCATGCGGATAAGACGCATGGGAGTCCTCATTGAGTCGTTAGGGCGCGCCGCGTGCTGCCACGCGGCGCGTGATCAGTCGCGCATCTGCCCGGGGGCGATGACTTCGCGCGAGCCGTTGGTGTTCATTGCGGTGACGACGCCGGCATTTTCCATGGCTTCGATCATGCGGGCGGCGCGGTTGTAGCCGATTTTCAGCTTGCGCTGCACGGCGGAGATCGAGGCGCGACGGCTTTCCAACACGAAGGCCACCGCTTCGTCGTACAGCGCGTCGGTTTCGGCATCATCGTCGCCACCGCTGCTGCCGCCGTCGAAGCCGCTGCCGGCTTCTTCAACACCGGCGAGGATGTCGTCGTTGTATTCCGGCGCACCGCGCAGTTTCCAGGCTTCCACCACGCGATGCACTTCATCGTCGGAAACGAACGCGCCATGCACGCGAATCGGCAGGCTGGTGCCCGGCGGCATGTAGAGCATGTCACCGTGGCCCAGCAATTGTTCGGCGCCGCCCTGGTCGATGATGGTCCGCGAGTCGATCTTGCTCGACACCTGGAACGCCATGCGCGTCGGGATGTTGGCCTTGATCAGACCGGTGATCACATCCACCGACGGCCGCTGGGTTGCGAGGATCAAGTGGATACCGGCAGCACGCGCCTTCTGTGCGATACGTGCGATCAACTCTTCAACCTTCTTGCCGACGATCATCATCATGTCGGCAAATTCGTCGACCACCACGACGATGGTCGGCAACTTGGTCAGCAATGGCGCTTCGTCGTGGATGCTTTCGCGCTTGTACAGCGGGTCGGTCAGCGGCGTGCCGGCGTCCTGGGCTTCCTTGACCTTGGCATTGAAGCCCGACAGGTTGCGCACGCCCATCTTCGCCATCAGCTTGTAGCGCCGCTCCATCTCGGCAACGCTCCAGCGCAGGGCGTTGGCGGCGTCCTTCATATCGGTGACCACCGGGCAGAGCAAGTGCGGAATGCCTTCGTAGATCGACAATTCGAGCATCTTCGGGTCGATCATGATCAGCTTGGCGTCTTCCGGGCCGGACTTGAACAGGATCGACAGGATCATCGCGTTGACCCCCACCGACTTACCCGAACCGGTGGTACCGGCCACCAGCAGGTGAGGCATTTTCGCCAGGTCGGTGATTACCGGCTTGCCGCCGATGTCATGGCCCAGGGCCAGGGTGACCGGCGATTTGAAGTTGTCGTATTCCGGGGTCGACAGCACCTCGGAGAAGCGCACGATCTGGCGGTCTTCGTTGGGAATCTCGATGCCCACGGTGGTTTTGCCGGGGATCACTTCCACCACGCGCACGCTGGTCACGGCCAGGGAGCGGGCGAGGTCTTTGGCCAGGTTGGAGATTCGGCTGACCTTGACCCCGGCCGCTGGCTGGATTTCGTAACGGGTAATCACCGGGCCGGGGTGGATCGAGTCCACCGAGACTTCGACGCCGAATTCCTTGAGTTTGATTTCCAGCAGATGGCCGACGGCCGCCAGGGACTCCGGGGAATAGTTGAGCTGTTTCTTCTCGGCCGGGTCGAGAATCGAGATCGGCGGCAGCGTGCCTTCGACCGCGCTGTCGACAAACAACGGCGCCTGTTTTTCTTTCTGCACGCGATGGCTCGGTTCGGGAGCCTTGGGCGGCGCCGGGGCAATCACCGGCGGCACCTGTTTCTCGCGCTCCGACATGTGCTTGCTCAGGGCTTGTTCGCGTTCGATCAGGCGTTCCTTGACCTTGGCCTGTTCACGCCGGTCCGGCGTGCTCGGGGCCACGACCTCGTTGACGCGGGTGTCCACCTCGCGCAATTGGGCCACCATGCGCTTGCGCTCCACCCGGGCCGCCCACCAGCGGTTCGCGGCGCCCTGGAACAGCTCCAGCAGGTCGAGGGTGATTTTGCCGGTCACGTCCATCACCTTGAACCACGACAGGTCGGTGAACACGGTGAGGCCGAACAGGAACAGCGCGATAAACATCAGCGTGCTGCCCTGGATATTCAGGGTCTTGCGGGCCAGGTCGCCGAGGCTCTCACCCAGCGCGCCGCCAGCACCCGCCGGCAGGCCGGTCGGCGCATGGAAATGGATATGCGCCAGCGCCGCGCCGGATAGCACCAGGAACACCAGGCCGATCAGGCGCCAGGAAAACAGCCAGCCACTCCACTGCCACGGCTCATGACGCTGGCGGAAGATCTGCCAGGTCTTGATCGCCAGCAGCAACGGGAAGATGTACGCGAAATAACCCAGCACCATGAACAGGATATCGGCGCTGTAGGAACCGGCGGGGCCACCGAAGTTCTGCACGTCATCGATCTTGCTGTTGTGGCTCCAGCCCGGATCGTCCTTGCCATAGGTGAGCAAGGCCATCATCAGGAACAGGCACAGCGCGCCGATGGCGATCAGCGCACCTTCCTTGAGCCGATAATGCAGGTGCTGACGCCAGGCCGGCACGACTGTTTTTTGTGTCGCGGTGGATTTCTTCAAAACGGGTCTTTTCCTGCGCCTTTAGCGCGTCCATCTGTTGAATGACTGCACACTGCCGCCCAATCCGAGCAGCCGAAAAATAAACGAACGCCGTTAAATCTACCTTTAACACCGAGCGATTGACGAGTGAAACGGCGATAACGCCAGAATGCCCGCATTGTACGGGTTTGTGTCCGCGATGCCACGCCCTTGCCCCTTGCGCGGCAGCCTGGACAATTCAAGTGTCACACACTGTTCAATTTGAGCATGCATTGTCTTTGCTGACAAAGGCTTATGCGCTGTTTTTAGCAATCCAGGCAAGCTTGGCAATTGGCCTGCATGGGGCAGCCCCGAATACGACCACGTCTCTGCGAGAGAGTTGCAGAAACACCCGCTCACGCTAATCCACAGCAATGCCCGATTCGGGCTGGCCCCCTGACGCCGGGTCGACAATAATCAACCCTCTGGGCAGGCCCGACGCCTGCCACTCCCCTCCCCTTCCGTAAGCCTGGATGCCATGCTGACCTGGTTACAACGCGACACCCTGACCTTCCCGCCGCTGGCCAAAGCCATGCGCGAACCCAATGGCCTGCTCGCCGCCGGTGGCGACCTGTCGGCCGAGCGGCTGATCCAGGCCTATCGCCACGGCTGCTTTCCGTGGTTCTCGCAAGGCCAGCCGATTCTCTGGTGGTCGCCGGACCCTCGCACGGTGATTTTCCCCGACGAACTGCACGTATCCCGCAGCCTGGGCAAATTATTGCGCCAGCAGCGCTATCGCGTGACCTTCGACCAGGACTTCGCTGCGGTCATCCAGGCCTGCGCCGCGCCTCGCGCCTATGCAGATGGCACCTGGATCACCGAAGGCATCCAGAGCGCCTACCAGGAGCTGCACGCGCGGGGTTACGCGCACTCGGTCGAGGTCTGGGACAACGGCGAACTGGTGGGCGGCCTGTATGGGCTGGCGATGGGCCGGCTGTTTTTTGGCGAATCCATGTTCAGCCGCGCCGATAACGCCTCGAAGTTCGGCTTTGCCACGCTGACCCGGCAGCTGCAGGCATGGGGTTTTGTGCTGATCGACTGCCAGATGCCCAACGATCACCTGCACAGCCTGGGCGCCCGCGCCATACCGCGCAGCGAGTTCGCCGGCTTCCTGCGCGACTATCTGGACCAACCCAACGCTGGACCGTGGGTTTCCTAGGCGACTTCCTCGCACCTGGCTTACACTTATTTCAAAGCTTATCCGAGGGTTGATCATGACCGAGCTGGCGCGCTTGAAGTTTTATGCCACTCAAGCCCACTCTTGCAGCTATCTGCCCGACGAACAGGCCACCACGCTGTTCCTCGACCCCAGCCAGCCGATGGACGTGCATGTGTATGCCGACCTTTCGGAAATGGGCTTTCGGCGCAGCGGCGATCACCTGTACCGACCGCACTGCCAAAACTGCAATGCCTGCGTGCCGGCACGCATTCCCGTGGCGCAGTTTGTGCCGGACCGCAACCAGAAGCGCATCCTCAAGCGCAACGCGGACCTGACTGTGACAGCGGCCAACCCCAGGTTCAGTGAAGAGTATTTCGACCTTTACCAGCGCTACATCGAACAACGCCATGCGGACGGCGACATGTTCCCACCCAGTCGCGACCAGTTTTCCACCTTCCTGGTGCGTGAACTGCCTTTCTCACGCTTCTACGAATTCCGACTCGACGGGCGCCTGCTGGCCGTCGCCGTGACCGATTTGCTGCCCAACGGCCTGTCGGCGGTGTATACCTTCTATGAACCCGACGAAGAGCGGCGCAGCCTGGGACGCTTCGCGATCCTCTGGCAAATCAGCGAAGCCCGGCGCTTGGAACTGGAGGCGGTGTACCTTGGATACTGGATCAAAAACTGCAAAAAGATGAACTACAAGACCCAATATCGGCCGATTGAACTGCTGATTAATCAAAGATGGGTCACGCTTAACTAGAACCTCTTGGCTTAAACACCCTTTTTCGGGCACAATGCACGCCGCTTTTGCCTGGCGCAGTTGCACCGGGCCATTCACTGGATACCGAGGGCTTTACTGCATGTCGAAAGAAGACAGCTTCGAAATGGAAGGCACTGTCGTCGACACCCTGCCCAACACCATGTTTCGTGTGGAGTTGGAAAATGGGCACGTCGTAACCGCGCATATCTCCGGCAAGATGCGCAAGAACTACATTCGTATTCTTACCGGTGACAAAGTGCGCGTCGAGCTGACGCCCTATGACTTGAGCAAAGGGCGCATCACTTACCGCGCCCGCTAATCAAGTCAATACAAGACGCCCGGTTATGCCGGGCGTTTTTGTGTGTATAGCATTTACCTGACAGCCGAAACCCAATGCGGGAGGGGGCTTGTTCCCTCCCGCATTGGATCGCCATTGTTCTGGCAATTACATCTCAAGACAGCAAAAAGGCGCCTTTCGGCGCCTTTTGCGTAGCTGCAGAACGATCAGGCCATTTCGGCCGTGGTTTCGAACTCGAAGGTCAGCTCGCCGTCCTTCAGGTCGATATGCACCACGCCACCATGGTCGGAGAGCTCGCCGAACAGGATCTCTTCGGCCAATGGCCGCTTGATCTTGTCCTGGATCAGACGCGCCATCGGGCGAGCGCCCATTGCCGCGTCGTAACCACCTTCGGCCAGCCAATTGCGCGCCGCGTCCGTCACTTCCAGCTGCACGCGCTTGTCTTCCAACTGCGCTTGAAGCTCGGTGAGGAACTTGTCCACCACGTTTTTGATGACCTCATGGCTGAGGCGACCAAACTGGATAATGGTGTCCAGGCGGTTGCGGAACTCCGGCGTGAAGCTCTTCTTGATCACTTCCATCGCATCGGAAGAGTGATCCTGATGCGTAAAGCCGATCGACGCCCGCGCCGCGGTTTCAGCACCGGCGTTGGTGGTCATGATCACGATCACGTTGCGGAAATCCGCCTTGCGCCCGTTGTTGTCGGTCAGAGTGCCGTGGTCCATGACCTGCAGCAGCAGGTTGAAGACTTCCGGGTGAGCCTTCTCGATTTCATCGAGCAGCAATACGCAATGCGGTTGCTTGGTGATCGCCTCGGTCAACAGGCCGCCCTGATCAAAACCAACATAGCCCGGAGGCGCACCGATCAGGCGCGACACGGTGTGACGTTCCATGTATTCGGACATGTCGAACCGCACCAACTCAATGCCCATGGCCTTGGCCAACTGCCGAGCCGCTTCGGTCTTGCCGACGCCGGTCGGGCCGGCGAACAGGAACGAACCGACAGGTTTGTCCGGCGACTTGAGGCCCGCCCGCGACAACTTGATCGCAGTGGACAGCGAGTCGATGGCCGCATCCTGGCCAAACACGGTGAGCTTGAGGTCGCGCTCCAGGTTACGCAGCAGCTCTTTGTCGGAGGTGGTGACGTGTTTTGGCGGAATCCGCGCGATCTTGGCCACGATATCCTCGACCTGAGCCACGTCGATGCGCTTCACACGCTTCTCGACCGGCTGCAGACGCTGATAGGCACCCGCCTCGTCGATCACGTCGATGGCCTTGTCCGGCATGTGCCGATCGTTGATGTAGCGCGACGCCAGCTCGGCAGCGGCCCGCAACGCTTCATCGGTGTACTCGATGCCATGGTGCGCTTCGAAACGCCCCTTGAGCCCACGCAGGATGCCGATGGTGTCTTCAACCGAAGGCTCGGACACGTCGACTTTCTGGAAGCGACGCGCCAGGGCACGGTCTTTCTCGAAGATCCCGCGGAATTCCTGGAACGTGGTCGAGCCGATGCAGCGGATATCACCCGACGACAACAACGGCTTGAGCAGGTTGGAAGCATCCATCACACCACCGGAGGCCGCACCGGCCCCAATGATCGTGTGGATTTCATCGATGAACAGGATCGCCTGCGGGCGTTTTTTCAGCTCGCCGAGCAGTGCCTTGAAGCGCTTCTCGAAATCGCCGCGGTACTTGGTCCCGGCGAGCAACGCGCCGAGGTCAAGGGAGTAGACGACGCTGCTGGCCAGCAAGTCCGGCACCTGGTTGTCGACGATACGCTTGGCCAGGCCTTCGGCAATCGCGGTTTTACCCACGCCCGCCTCACCCACCAGCAACGGGTTGTTCTTGCGACGACGTGCGAGGATCTGCGCCACGCGCTCAACTTCAGCCTCGCGCCCCACCAGCGGATCGATCCGCCCCTGGCGCGCCAGCTCATTGAGATTGCTGGCATAGGCATCCAATGGGTTGCCCGAAGAAGAAGACTCACCGCCCTCGTCGTCCTGCATTTCCTGCTCACCCTCGGAATGATCGCCGTGCCCAGGCACTTTGGAGATACCGTGGGCGATGTAGTTGACGACATCGATACGGGCAACGCTCTGCTGCTTGAGCAGGAACACTGCCTGGCTTTCCTGTTCGCTGAAGATGGCGACAAGCACATTGGCGCCCGTGACTTCACGCTTACCGGAGCTCTGTACGTGGAAAACAGCACGCTGCAATACCCGCTGAAAGCCCAGGGTCGGCTGGGTTTCACGGTCCTCGTCATGCACGGGGATCAGTGGCGTCGTGGAGTCGATGAACTCCTGCAGGTCATGCTTGAGTTTGTCGAGGTTGGCGCCGCACGCACGCAAAACGGTGGCGGCAGCTTCGTTATCCAAAAGTGCCAGCAGCAGGTGCTCGACGGTCATGAATTCATGACGCTTCGAACGGGCCTCTTTGAAGGCAAGATTGAGGGTGACTTCGAGCTCGCGGTTTAACATAGCTTCACCTCATACCCAAGTGGTCGGCGTTAACCGTCCTTCTCGATTTCACAGAGTAGCGGATGCTGGCTTTCCCTGGCGTACTGGTTGACCTGCATGGCCTTTGTCTCGGCGATGTCGCGGGTAAACACTCCACATACTGCCCGTCCTTCTGTGTGAACGGCCAGCATTACCTTGGTCGCCAACTCGCGGTTCAGGTTAAAAAACACCTCGAGTACTTCGACCACGAAATCCATCGGTGTGTAGTCATCGTTGAACAAAACCACCTTGTACATCGGCGGCGCCTGTAGAGCAGGCTTGGCCTCCTGAACAGCAATGCCTGCAGAACCGTCGTCATCGTGCTCGTGATCCGGTCGATCCTGATTGAATGTTAGTCGAATCTGGCTGATTGCATGCATGGAAAGAAAGGTTCGTCAGTGGTTCAAATACAGTGGTGGGGGCGACCTGTCAGAATTTCAACTCCGACCGTTCGGTCACCTTGACTATCGGCAAATCGGTGTTACAACCAATAGAACCCACAGTGGGTAAAAAAGGTCCGCGCAGTCAACCTTATTTATTCGGGTTAGGACGGATAAACTGGATGATACTCCAGTGATGGAGTCTGGTGCAGAGGGATATGGGTATGTCTGGCGTCAAGATCAGTGGCAAGGTCAAATGGTTCAACAATGCCAAGGGTTACGGCTTCATTAATGAAGAAGGTAAGACCGAGGACCTTTTTGCGCATTATTCAGCGATCCATATGGATGGCTACAAAACGCTGAAAGCGGGCCAAGCTGTGAGCTTTGAGATCATTCAAGGACCGAAAGGGCTGCACGCCGTGAACATCTGTGCAAGCACGATCACTACATCTGCAAAACCCGTTGTATCCGCCGCTCAAAAAGAAAAGAAGCTAACGGCCTGATTCACTGCCAAGCGAGAAGCATGCAAATAAAAAACGGCCACCCAACCCATTGGAGTGGCCGTTTTTTATGCCTGCGTGTTTACATGTGCGAGATCAGCGCATCGCCAAAGCCCGACGACGACACCAACTTCGCGCCCTCCATCAGGCGCTCGAAGTCATAGGTCACGGTCTTGGCCGAGATAGCGCCATTGGTGCCCTTGATGATCAGATCGGCCGCTTCGGTCCAGCCCATGTGGCGCAGCATCATTTCCGCCGACAGGATCAGCGAACCCGGGTTGACCTGGTCCTTACCGGCATATTTCGGCGCGGTACCGTGGGTGGCTTCAAACATTGCCACGGTGTCGGACAGGTTGGCGCCCGGCGCAATGCCGATACCACCGACTTCCGCCGCCAGGGCGTCAGACAGGTAATCACCGTTGAGGTTGAGGGTCGCGATCACATCATATTCAGCCGGACGCAGCAGGATCTGCTGCAGCATGGCATCGGCAATCGCATCCTTGACCACGACATTCTTGCCGGTCTTCGGGTTCTTGAACTGCATCCACGGCCCGCCATCGAGCAGGGTTGCGCCGAATTCTTCAGCCGCCACTTCGTAGGCCCATTCCTTGAAGGCACCTTCGGTGAACTTCATGATGTTGCCTTTGTGTACGATGGTCAGCGACTCGCGATCGTTATCCACGACATATTGCAGGGCCTTGCGCGCCAGGCGCTTGGTGCCCTCTTTGGACACCGGCTTGATGCCGATACCGCAATCCTGGTCGAAGCGGATCTTGGTGACGCCCATTTCCTCCTTGAGGAACTTGATCACTTTGATCGCTTCCGGCGAACCGGCTTTCCACTCGATCCCGGCGTAAATATCTTCGGAGTTTTCGCGGAAGATGGTCATGTCCACGTCGCCAGGCTTTTTGACCGGGCTCGGCACGCCTTCGAACCAGCGCACCGGGCGCAGGCACACATACAGGTCGAGTTGTTGGCGCAGGGCCACGTTCAACGAACGGATGCCACCACCGACCGGCGTGGTCAGCGGGCCTTTGATGGAGACTACGTAATCGCGTACCGCGTCCAGGGTTTCCTGGGGCAGCCAGGTGTCCTGGTCATAGACTTGGGTCGCCTTCTCACCGGCGTAAACTTCCATCCACGAAATCTTGCGCTTGCCGCCGTAAGCTTTTTCAACAGCGGCGTCGACCACCTTGATCATCACTGGGCTGATGTCGACACCGATACCGTCACCTTCGATATAAGGGATGATCGGTTGGTCAGGAACATTGAGAGAATGGTCTGCATTGACGGTGATTTTGTCGCCGACTGCCGGAACCTGAATCTTCTTGTATCCCATGCTGAACTCCATCTATGGATTGAACATCTGGCTGCGTTCGAGCCTACTCCAGATAAATGACGACTTAAACCTCACGCCACGCTCATTTGCATCGAAAACAGCATATTTAGTCGCCTACAAGCTTGAAAGCAAAGGGAAAAGCGCCAATCTTGAGCACATCATGCGACTTTAGGCGCAACTTGGTCCCTGCGACCTTTAGACCAATGGACGACCCACCTTTTGTATGAAGGCTCGGCGTAAGCATAGCGACCTATGTATAATGCCGCCGCTGACCAAAGAGTCACGACGGCCGACCGCCTGCTTCTTCAATAGAAAGCAGCGCCCAGCGCCAGAAAAGCCGGACTAAACAATAGTCCACCCGCTTGACGCTCGACTGATGCAACCCAACATCACCGCGAAGAAACCTCGACCTTTCGCTCATGGATGACTTTGAACGAACGCGCTCTACCCGGCGCATCTCGAGTTTCTGCGCACGCTTTCAGCAAAGAAGAGAGTTAATCCGAATATGCCCACCCGCTCGAAGATCATCTACACCTTCACCGACGAAGCACCAGCCCTCGCCACCTATTCACTGCTGCCTATCGTAGAGGCCTTCACCGCTTCCGCTGATATTGCCGTGGAAACCCGCGACATCTCCCTCGCCGGGCGCATCCTCGCAAGCTTCCCCGAGCAACTGGGCACCAAAGCCGTCCCGGACCACCTCGCCGAACTGGGCGCCCTGGCCGTTACGCCTGAAGCCAACATCATCAAGCTGCCTAACATCAGCGCCTCGACGCCTCAACTGCAGGCGGCGATCAAAGAACTGCAAGCCAAGGGCTACGCCCTGCCGGACTACCCGGAAACCGTAACCACCGACGCGGAAAAAGAAACCCGCGCACGTTACGACAAGATCAAGGGCAGCGCCGTGAACCCGGTACTGCGCGAAGGCAACTCCGACCGCCGCGCACCGCTGTCGGTCAAGAACTACGCACGCAAGCACCCGCACAAGATGGGCGCCTGGGCTGCCGACTCCAAGTCCCACGTCGCTTACATGAGCCACGGCGACTTCTACGGCAGCGAAAAAGCCGTACAGATCGAGGCAGCCGACGCGGTCAAAATCGAACTGATCGCTAAAGACGGCACCGCGACCGTACTGAAGGAAAAGACTTCCGTACAAGCTGGCGAAATCATCGACAGCTCCGTGCTGAGCAAGAACGCCCTGCGCAGCTTCATCGCCGCTGAAATCGAAGACGCCAAGAAACAAGGCGTACTGCTGTCGGTTCACCTGAAAGCCACCATGATGAAGGTCTCCGACCCGATCATGTTCGGCCAGATCGTTGCCGAGTTCTATAAAGACGCCCTGACCAAGCACGCCGCCGTGCTGGAGCAGATCGGCTTCAACCTGAACAACGGCATCGGCGACCTGTACGCTCGCATCAAGGCCCTGCCGGCCGAGCAGCAAGCGCAGATCGAAGCCGATATCCAGGCGGTCTACGCCGCTCGCCCTTCCTTGGCGATGGTCAACTCCGACAAAGGCATCACCAACCTGCACGTGCCGAGCGACGTGATCGTCGACGCCTCGATGCCGGCCATGATCCGTGACTCCGGCAAAATGTGGGGCACCGACGGCCAGCTGCACGACACCAAGGCCGTGATCCCGGATCGCTGCTACGCCACCATCTACCAAGCCGTCATCGAAGACTGCAAGGCCAATGGCGCGTTCGATCCGACCACCATGGGCAGCGTGCCGAACGTTGGTCTGATGGCACAGAAAGCCGAAGAGTACGGCTCTCACGACAAGACCTTCCAGGTCAAGGCTGACGGCGTCGTCCGCGTTACCGACAGCAAGGGCAACCTGCTGATGGAACAGGCCGTCGAAGCCGGCGACATCTTCCGTATGTGCCAGGCCAAAGACGCGCCGATCCAGGACTGGGTCAAACTCGCCGTCAACCGCGCCCGCGCCAGCAACACCCCGGCCATCTTCTGGCTGGACCCACAGCGCGCCCATGACGGTGCGGTGATCGAGAAAGTCCAGACCTACCTGAAAGACCACAACACCGACGGCCTGGACATCCGCATCATGTCGCCGGTCGACGCGATGAAGTTCACCCTGGAGCGCACCCGCAAGGGCCTGGACACCATCTCGGTGACCGGTAACGTACTGCGCGACTACCTGACCGACCTGTTCCCGATCATGGAACTGGGCACCAGCGCCAAGATGCTGTCGATCGTGCCGCTGATGAACGGTGGCGGTCTGTTCGAAACCGGCGCTGGCGGTTCGGCACCCAAGCACGTGCAGCAACTGCTGGAAGAAAACTTCCTGCGTTGGGATTCCCTGGGCGAGTTCCTGGCCCTGGCCGCATCGCTTGAGCATTTGGGCGTGACTTACAACAACCCGAAAGCCCTGGTGCTGTCCAAGACCCTGGACCAGGCCACCGGCCAGTTCCTCGACAACAACAAGTCGCCATCGCGCAAAGTCGGCAACATCGACAACCGCGGCAGCCACTTCTACCTGGCGCTGTACTGGGCCCAAGCCCTGGCCGCACAGACCGAAGACACCGCGCTGCAAGCGCAATTCGGCGAACTGGCCAAGACCCTCGCCGCGAACGAGGCAACCATCGTTGCCGAGCTCAACGCCGTACAGGGCAAGCCAGTGGACATCGGCGGCTACTACGCGCCGAACCCGGAGCTGACCAGCAAGGTCATGCGCCCGAGCAACACCCTCAACGCGGCAATTGCCAAGCTGAAGTAAGGTTGTAAGGATGCAAACAAACCCCGGCCCCGTGCCGGGGTTTGTGTTTCCAGCGAATAAACCGGATTCAAATGTGGGAGGGAGCTTGCCCCCTCCCACACCGACTGCAATCCTGCCTGAAGACCGCACCGCACTCAGAATCGAGAGGCATCCAATGACCTGGCAACCCCACATCACCGTCGCCACCATCGTCGAAGACAACGGCCGCTTCCTGATGGTCGAAGAACTCAAGGGCGGCCGCGCCGTGCTCAACCAGCCCGCCGGCCACCTCGACCCGCACGAAACCCTGACCGAAGCCGCCGTGCGTGAAACCCTCGAAGAAACCGGCTGGGACGTCGAAGCCACCGGCATCGTCGGCATCTACCTGTACACCGCGCCGAGCAACGGAGTGACCTACCAGCGGGTCTGCTTCACCGCCAAGGCGCTGAAACACCGCCCGGACTATCAACTTGACGACGGCATCGTGCGCGCCCGCTGGCTGAGCCGTGACGAGCTGATGAGCCTGCGCGACGCCTGGCGCAGTGAGCTGATCATCCGGTGTATCGATGATTATCTGGCCGGCTTTCGCCACAGTCTCGAATTGATCCGACCTTCTCTTTAGCCTTGAAGGCTTGGGCCTGTTAGAATCGCGTCCTTTTTCAAGACACCCGTTGAAACCCTATGCGTGATCCAGCCCCTTCTGACACACAAAAGAAGCGCGTCATCGTCGGCATGTCCGGCGGCGTGGATTCTTCCGTTTCCGCCGTTCTGCTCATGGAGCAGGGTTATGAGGTGGAAGGCCTGTTCATGAAGAACTGGGAAGAAGACGATGGAACGGAATATTGCACCGCCATGGACGACCTGGCGGATGCCCAGGCCGTGTGCGACAAGATCGGCATCAAGCTGCACACCGCCAACTTCGCCGCCGAGTACTGGGACAACGTGTTCGAGCACTTCCTGGCCGAATACAAGGCCGGCCGCACGCCGAACCCGGACATCCTGTGCAACCGCGAGATCAAGTTCAAGGCGTTCCTCGACTACGCCATGATGCTCGGCGCCGACCTGATTGCCACCGGCCACTACGTGCGCCGTCGTGACATCGACGGGCGCACCGAACTGCTCAAGGGCCTGGACCCCAACAAGGACCAGAGCTACTTCCTGCACGCCGTTGGCGGCGAACAGATCGCCAAGACCCTGTTCCCGGTCGGCGAACTGGAAAAGCCCGAAGTGCGCCGGATCGCCGAGCAGCACGACCTGGCCACCGCCAAGAAGAAGGATTCCACCGGGATCTGCTTTATCGGCGAGCGCCGCTTCAGCGACTTCCTCAAGCAATACCTGCCAGCGCAACCGGGCGAGATCAAAACCACCGAAGGCGAGGTCATCGGCCGCCATCACGGCCTGATGTACCACACCATCGGCCAGCGCCAGGGCCTGGGCATCGGCGGCTTGAAAGACGCCGGCGACGAGCCATGGTACGTGCTGGTCAAGGACCTGGAGCACAACGAACTGATCGTCGGCCAGGGCAATGACCACCCATGGCTGTTCTCCCGCGCACTGCTCGCTTCGGATATCTACTGGGTCAACCCGGTGGACCTGAGCGCGCCGCGCCGCCTGACCGCCAAGGTGCGCTATCGCCAGAGCGACCAGCCCTGCACCCTGGAAAAAACCGCCGACGGTTACCGCGCCACCTTCGATGACCCGCAGCGCGCGGTCACGCCTGGCCAGTCCGTGGTGTTCTACGATGGCGAGGTGTGCCTGGGGGGCGGCGTGATTGAAGTCGCCGAACCCTGGAGCAGCCCGGCATGAGCCCGATCCAGGAGCAATTGACCGCGCTCGGCGGGGTCTTCCTCGCCGCAGTGCTGGTGGACAAGATCGCCAAGACCGGCCAGGTTACCGAGGCCGGCCTGACCTGCATGCTCGGCAGCCTGCTGGTTCGCGACCCCAAGGACACCCTGGAAGTCTATGGCGGTGACGACCTGGCGCTGCGTGAAGGCTACCGCGCGCTGGTCGGCGCACTGGAACGCGACCCGAGCACCTTGCAGCGCGAACCGCTGCGCTACGCCCTGTCGATGCTCGGCCTCGAGCGCCAACTGGCCAAGCGTGACGACCTGCTGGAGACCATCGGCAAGCGCCTGCCGCAGATCCAGTCCCAGGTTGAACACTTCGGCCCGGCCCACGAAAACGTCATCGCCGCCTGCGGCGCGCTGTACCAGGACACCTTGAGCACATTGCGCCAGCGCATCCAGGTGCATGGCGACATGCGCAACCTGCAACAACCGAACAACGCCTCGAAGATCCGCGCCCTGCTTCTGGCCGGTATCCGCTCGGCGCGGTTGTGGCGCCAGCTGGGCGGTCATCGTTGGCAGTTGGTCATCAGCCGTCGCAAATTGCTCAAAGAGCTTTACCCGTTGATGCGCAACGAATAAGTCGCAGCCACGGGCTATTTTCAAGCCGTTACGCGTAATACGCCGGTCAGTTGGCAACGGACCGGCGGATTTTTTCATGTATGATACGCGCCCCATTTCGTTGCCCGACTGTCCGAGAACACCCCATGCAGCTCTCTTCGCTCACTGCGGTTTCCCCTGTTGACGGCCGCTACGCCGGCAAGACCCAGGCCCTGCGCCCGATTTTCAGTGAATACGGCCTGATCCGTGCCCGCGTACTGGTTGAAGTGCGCTGGCTCCAGCGCCTGGCCGCTCACCCTGCCATCAGTGAAGTGCCGGCGTTCTCCGCCGAAGCCAACGCGGTATTGAACACCCTGGCGGAAAACTTCTCTCTGGAGCACGCCGAGCGTGTCAAAGAGATCGAGCGCACCACCAACCACGACGTCAAAGCCATCGAATACCTGCTCAAAGAGCAAGCGGCCAAGCTGCCGGAACTGGCCAACGTCAGCGAATTCATCCACTTCGCCTGCACCAGCGAGGACATCAACAACCTGTCCCACGCCCTGATGCTGCGCGAAGGCCGTGATGAGGTGATGCTGCCGCTGATGCGCCAGACCGCCGAAGCCATCCGCGAACTGGCGATCCGCTTCGCCGCTGTGCCGATGCTGTCGCGCACCCACGGTCAACCGGCCTCGCCGACCACCCTGGGCAAAGAACTGGCCAACGTGGTGTATCGCCTGGAGCGCCAGATCGCTCAAGTGGCGGCCGTCCCGCTGCTGGGCAAGATCAACGGCGCCGTGGGCAACTACAACGCCCACCTGTCGGCCTATCCGGAGATCGACTGGGAAGCCAACGCCCGCGCCTTCATCGAAGACGAACTGGGCCTGGGCTTCAACCCGTACACCACGCAGATCGAACCGCACGACTACATCGCCGAGCTGTTCGACGCGATTGCGCGCTTCAACACCATCCTGATCGACTTCGACCGTGACGTCTGGGGCTACATCTCCCTGGGCTACTTCAAACAGCGCACCATTGCCGGCGAAATCGGTTCGTCGACCATGCCGCACAAGGTCAACCCGATCGACTTCGAAAACTCCGAAGGCAACCTCGGCATCGCCAACGCCCTGTTCCAGCACCTGGCCAGCAAGTTGCCGATCTCCCGCTGGCAGCGCGACCTGACCGACTCCACCGTACTGCGCAACCTCGGCGTGGGCTTTGCCCACAGCGTGATCGCCTACGAAGCCAGCCTCAAAGGCATCAGCAAGCTGGAACTCAACGAGCAGAAAATCGCCGCTGACCTGGATGCATGCTGGGAAGTTCTGGCCGAACCGATCCAGACCGTGATGCGCCGCTACAACATCGAAAACCCGTATGAGAAGCTCAAAGAGTTGACGCGCGGCAAAGGCATCAGCCCTGAAGCACTGCAAACTTTCATCGACGGCCTGGACATGCCCGCCGCTGCCAAGGCCGAGCTGAAACTGCTCACCCCGGCCAACTACATCGGCAACGCCGTGGCCCAAGCCAAACGCATCTGATCATCGCAAGCCCCTTTGAGACGCCCGGCCGCGCCGGGCGTTTTTATTCCAGGCTGAAAAGTGCTTTTTTTCAATAGGTTACACATGAATCCTGATATCCCTCTTCAACTTCTGGGCGGCATCACGGCACGGGAATTCCTGCGCGACTACTGGCAGAAAAAACCGCTGCTGATCCGTCAGGCCATTCCTGATTTCGAAAGCCCGATCGACGCCGATGAACTGGCCGGCCTGGCCCTGGAAGAAGAAGTCGAGTCGCGCCTGGTGATCGAACACGGCGAGCGTCCGTGGGAACTGCGCCGCGGCCCGTTCGCCGAAGACACCTTCAGCACCCTGCCCGAGCGCGAGTGGACCCTGCTGGTGCAGGCGGTCGACCAGTTCGTGCCGGAAGTCGCCGAACTGCTCGAACAGTTCCGCTTCCTGCCCAGCTGGCGCATCGACGACGTGATGATCAGCTTCGCCGCGCCCGGTGGCAGCGTGGGTCCGCACTTCGATAACTACGACGTGTTCCTGCTGCAAGCCCATGGCAAGCGCAACTGGAAGATCGGCCAGATGTGCAGCTCTGACAGCCCGATGCTGCAACACGCCGACCTGCGCATCCTCGCCGAATTCGAAGAGATCGCCGAATGGGTGCTGGAACCGGGCGACATGCTCTACCTGCCGCCACGCCTGGCCCACTATGGCATTGCCGAAGATGACTGCATGACCTACTCGGTCGGCTTCCGCGCGCCAAGCGCCGCCGAAGTACTGACCCACTTCACCGACTTCCTCAGCCAGTACCTGACCGACGAAGAGCGTTACACCGACGCCGACATCCAACCGGCCAGCGATCCACACCAGATCCAGAGCGATGCCCTCGACCGCCTCAAGAGCCTGCTGGCAGAGCACATGAGCGACGAGCGCATGCTGCTGACCTGGTTCGGCCAGTTCATGACCGAGCCGCGCTACCCGGAACTGGTCGCCGGCCCGGAAGAGCTGCTGGAAGAAGACGTGGTCGGCAGCCTGGAAGATGGCGGCGTGTTGATCCGCAACCCAAGCGCGCGCATGGCCTGGTCCGAAGTCGACGACGACCTGCTGCTGTTCGCCAGCGGCCAGAGCCGTTACCTGCCGGGCAAACTGCGCGAACTGCTGAAAATGATCTGCGCAGCCGACGCTCTGCACATCGACAACCTGAGCGAATGGCTGGCGGACGACGATGCCCGCGACCTGCTGTGCGAGCTGGTCAAGCAGGGAAGCCTGGGGTTTGCCGATGAATAAGATTCACGTCAATGTCGCGAACTGGCATAAGGATATCGCCGAGATTCGGCGCATTCGTGAAGCGGTATTTATCGCCGAACAATCGGTCCCACCCGAACTGGAATGGGACGCAGACGACGCGGACGCCGTGCATTTCCTCGCGTTCGAGGGCGACTTTCCGATTGGCACCGCCCGCCTGCTGCCCAGCGGCGAGATCGGCCGCGTGTCGGTCCTCAAGGATTGGCGCGGGCTTAAAGTCGGCGACAAGCTGATGGAAGCCGTGATTGGCGAAGCCGAGAAGCGCGGCCAGAACAAACAGTTCCTCAGTGCACAGGTTTATGCCGCGCCGTTCTATGAGCGACTGGGTTTCAAGATCGTCAGCGAGGAATTCCTTGAAGTCGGGATTCCGCACGTCGATATGGTGCGCGAGGGCTGATCCGGGACCGCGTCGTTGCTATCGGGGGCAAGCCCCCTCCCACATTTTGACCGAGAGCATCCCTTGGAATGCCGTCAAGTGTGGGAGGGGGCTTGCCCCCGATAGCATTACCAGCAGCACCCCAAAACACCCTGCCATCCACCGATGCCAGGGTGTTTTGCCGTCTACGATTCAACTTGCGACCCGCCAGGCCGACAAACTGGCACTATCAAGCCTTATGACTCGCAGAGATAACGGACATGTCCCTACGCACCCTGCTCACCGCCCTCCTCCTGACCGCCAGCTTCACAGCGGCGGCCGACACCGAAGTCGTCAATTTGAGCCACCGCACCAGCGCCGACCTGCTGCCCGTGGCGCAGAACTTCCTCGGCAAGGACGGCACCGTCAGCGCCTACGGCAATCAACTGATCGTCAATGCCGACCCCGTCAGGATCCAGGACCTGCGCACCCTGCTCTCGCAACTGGACATACCGGCCAAGCGCCTGCTGATCACCGTCGACACCAACGAAAACAACCAGCAAAGCAGCGGCGACAGCCAGACCCGCATCATCAGCTACGGCACCGCCAGCCGCGACGGCGGCATCCAGCAGATCCAGGCCAGTGAAGGCGTGCCCGCACTGATCCAGGTAGGCCAGAGCGTGCCACTGACCACCACCCAGCCCGATGCCTACGGCCGCCCGCAGAACCAGACCCAATACCGCAACGTCACCCAGGGGTTCTACGTGACCGCTAGCGTGACCGGCGACACCGTACACCTGGCGATCAGCACCAACCGTGACCGCATGAGCCAGGAGCGTCCCGATGTAGTGAACGTGCAAAGCACCGACACAACCGTCAGCGGCCGCCTGGGCGAGTGGATTCCGCTGGCCGGCATCAATCGCGAAACCCAGGCCGACAAATCCTCTACGACCCGCACTTACGCTACCCAGGGCCGCGACGACCTGACTTTACGGGTTAAAGTCGACACCTTGAACTGAAGCACCGATAACTGACTAATGAGTCGTATAAGACTAAAGATGTAGTGCCTGAAAAAAAGCACTACAAAACATTTGACGATCCAAAAAAGCATGGGCATGATGGCCTCGCTCCCGCTAATCAGAGGCCCTGGCAAGGGCCTTCGGATCGTCGCTCTAAGCTACCCAACTGAGCCGATTCGTGTCTGTACCGCCCACAAGGTGTGTTTGACGAGGTTGCGACTGGAACGAAGTTGTCCCGAGGGACGGAAGCTAACCAGGTAACCCGGCTACACACTGATGAATCGCCCCAAGGCCCACGACGCCCGAAGACCGTTCGCAGTTCGCCCCTACCTGCCCTACTCCCCCCTCGTCATTCGTTCATCCCGTCGCTTCCCCGCCAGACTTGACTTGAACACCTGTGCTTCTGGTCAGCGAGCAGCCAAGCCCACGCACTGTATACGTGGCTGGCAAACGGAATTTTCCACCCAGACCTATGCGACGAGGTTTATCTCCATGGCACTGACACGCGAACAGCAAATTGCAGCCCTTGAAAAAGACTGGGCTGAAAACCCACGCTGGAAAGGCGTGACCCGCGCTTATTCCGCTGCTGACGTCGTCCGCCTGCGTGGCTCGGTTCAACCTGAGCACACTTTTGCAAAACTCGGCGCCGAGAAGCTGTGGAACCTGGTCACCCAGGGCGCCAAGCCATCCTTCCGTCCCGACAAAGATTTCGTCAACTGCATGGGCGCCCTGACCGGTGGCCAGGCAGTCCAACAGGTAAAAGCCGGTATCCAGGCGATCTACCTGTCCGGCTGGCAAGTGGCAGCGGACAACAACTCCGCTGAATCCATGTACCCCGACCAATCGCTGTACCCGGTGGACTCCGTACCGACCGTGGTCAAGCGCATCAACAACTCGTTCCGTCGCGCCGACCAGATCCAGTGGAAAGCCGGTAAAGGCCCAGGCGACGAAGGCTACATCGACTACTTCGCGCCGATCGTGGCTGACGCCGAAGCCGGTTTCGGCGGTGTGTTGAACGCCTACGAGCTGATGAAGAGCATGATCGAAGCAGGCGCCGCCGGCGTTCACTTCGAAGACCAACTGGCCTCGGTGAAGAAATGCGGCCACATGGGCGGCAAGGTACTGGTACCGACCCAGGAAGCTGTACAGAAGCTGACCGCTGCCCGTCTGGCGGCTGACGTTGCCGGCACACCGACCATCATCCTGGCCCGTACCGACGCCAACGCTGCCGACTTGCTGACTTCGGACTGCGACCCGTATGACCAACCGTTCGTCACTGGCGAACGTACCCAGGAAGGCTTCTACAAAGTGCGCGCCGGTCTCGACCAGGCCATCGCTCGCGGCCTGGCCTATGCGCCTTACGCCGACCTGATCTGGTGCGAAACCGCCAAGCCGGACCTGGCAGAAGCCCGTCGCTTCGCCGAAGCGATCAAAAAGGAATACCCGGACCAACTGCTGTCCTACAACTGCTCGCCTTCCTTCAACTGGAAGAAAAACCTGGACGACGCGACCATCGCCAAGTTCCAGCGCGAACTGTCCGCCATGGGCTACAAGCACCAGTTCATCACCCTGGCCGGCATTCACAACATGTGGCACAGCATGTTCAACCTGGCGCACGACTACGCCCGCAACGACATGACCGCCTACGTGAAACTGCAGGAGCAGGAATTCGCTGACGCCGCCAAGGGTTACACCTTCGTGGCTCACCAGCAGGAAGTGGGCACCGGCTACTTCGACGACATGACCACCGTGATCCAGGGCGGCACCTCGTCCGTGACCGCGCTGACCGGTTCGACCGAAGAAGAACAGTTCCACTGAGTGACTGAGCAAACGGCCATTGCGACCCCAGTAAACAGCTAACCGCAATGCCGCACGACCTGACGCCCCGACTGGTTCGGGGCGTTTTTTTGCCCGAAGAAAATCCCCCCTGACACCACAAAGATCAAACATGTGGGAGGGGGCTTGCCCCCGATTACGGTGTGCCAGTCAATACCTCTGCTGCTGATCCACCGCCATCGGGGGCAAGCCCCCTCCCACATCGAGGAATGGGCCAACCAGAAGAATTTGTGTGAAACATTGATCCAAAGCGGTATTTGGTTCAGATAAATCAGTTAAAAGATGCGCTCCGGCAACTAGCGGTAATCAAGCAAGTAACGACAACTTCCTGCACCACACCGCAACCACCCGCTTAACGCCCACCCAAATAACATTCATTATCATTTGGACCATGAAAGCGTCGTTACAGGTTAAACAAAACATATTTGATAAAAAGCCCGCTAATGCCCGTAACTCAAGGGCTGCAGCCCTACGGAGGCGTACTATGTGCTTATTCCACCGAATAATTTCGCTATATGAATTTTACTTGCCCGGTGTTTAGCCATAAAATCACCGCGATTGATTGCGCTGCGACATATCGTCACTGCATTGTTACTTTTTCGAGCTCAGAGACCTTTGCTCTCTGCTAAGGATTACCAGCATGACCGAAGCGACAGGACTCATGGCCCACAACTGGGGCTTTGCCATTTTCCTCCTCGGTGTTGTCGGCCTCTGTGCCTTCATGCTCGGCGTCTCCAGCCTACTCGGGTCAAAAGCCTGGGGCCGCAGCAAAAACGAACCGTTCGAGTCCGGCATGCTGCCCACAGGTGGCGCCCGCTTGCGGCTCTCAGCCAAATTCTATCTGGTCGCGATGCTCTTCGTGATCTTCGATATCGAAGCCCTCTTTCTCTTTGCCTGGTCTGTGTCCGTCCGCGAAAGCGGCTGGACCGGATTCGTCGAAGCCCTCGTTTTCATAGCAATTCTGTTGGCAGGCCTTGTCTACCTATTTCGAGTGGGCGCCCTTGATTGGGCTCCGGAAGCTCGTCGCAAGCGGCAAGCGAAGCTGAAACAATGAGGCTTTGGCGATGCAATACAATCTCACCAGGATCGACCCGGATGCTCCTAACGAGCAGTACCCCATCGGCGAACGGGAAACCGTTTCCGATCCGTTAGAAGACCAAGTCCACAAAAACATCTACATGGGCAAGCTGGAAGACGTGCTGAGCGGCGCGGTCAACTGGGGGCGTAAAAACTCCCTGTGGCCGTACAACTTCGGTCTGTCCTGCTGCTACGTGGAAATGACCACCGCCTTCACGGCGCCCCACGACATCGCGCGCTTCGGCGCCGAAGTGATCCGGGCCTCGCCGCGTCAGGCGGATTTCATGGTTATCGCCGGTACCTGCTTTATCAAGATGGCGCCGATCATTCAGCGTCTCTACGAGCAAATGCTCGAGCCGAAGTGGGTTATCTCCATGGGTTCGTGCGCCAACTCCGGTGGCATGTACGACATCTACTCCGTTGTTCAGGGGGTGGACAAGTTCCTGCCCGTGGACGTCTACGTGCCTGGCTGCCCGCCCCGCCCCGAAGCATTTCTGCAAGGCTTGATGCTGTTGCAGGAATCGATTGGCAAGGAGCGTCGCCCACTTTCCTGGGTTGTCGGAGATCAAGGCGTTTACCGCGCCGAGATGCCGTCACAAAAGGAACAGCGCCGCGAACAGCGTATTCAGGTCACCAACCTGCGCAGCCCCGACGAAGTCTGATCCAGAGCCGCTTCTTTTATAGAACGAAAACCTGGCTTCATTCTTTACGTTGACCGAAAGCGATAAAAAACCATGACTACAGGCAGTGCTCTGTACATCCCGCCTTATAAGGCAGACGACCAGGATGTGGTCGTCGAACTCAATAACCGTTTTGGCCCTGACGCCTTCACCGCCCAGGCCACACGTACCGGCATGCCGGTGCTGTGGGTGGCGCGCGCCAAGCTCGTCGAAGTCCTGACTTTCCTGCGCAACCTGCCCAAGCCGTACGTCATGCTCTATGACCTGCATGGCGTGGACGAGCGTCTGCGCACCAAGCGCCAGGGGCTGCCGAGCGGCGTCGACTTCACCGTGTTCTATCACCTGCTGTCGATCGAACGTAACAGCGACGTGATGATCAAGGTCGCCCTCTCCGAAAGCGACCTGAGCGTACCGACCGTCACCGGCATCTGGCCCAACGCCAGCTGGTACGAGCGTGAAGTCTGGGACATGTTCGGTATCGACTTCCCGGGCCACCCGCACCTGTCGCGCATCATGATGCCGCCGACCTGGGAAGGTCACCCGCTGCGCAAGGACTACCCTGCCCGCGCCACCGAATTCGACCCGTTCAGCCTGACCCTGGCCAAACAGCAACTGGAAGAAGAAGCCGCACGCTTCCGTCCGGAAGACTGGGGCATGAAGCGTTCCGGCACCAACGAGGACTACATGTTCCTCAACCTGGGCCCGAACCACCCTTCGGCGCACGGTGCCTTCCGTATCATCCTGCAGCTGGACGGCGAAGAAATCGTCGACTGCGTGCCGGACATCGGCTACCACCACCGTGGTGCCGAGAAGATGGCCGAACGCCAGTCCTGGCACAGCTTCATCCCGTACACCGACCGTATCGACTACCTCGGCGGCGTGATGAACAACCTGCCTTACGTGCTCTCGGTCGAGAAGCTGGCCGGCATCAAGGTGCCCGACCGCGTCGACACCATCCGCGTCATGATGGCCGAGTTCTTCCGGATCACCAGCCACCTGCTGTTCCTGGGGACCTACATCCAGGACGTCGGCGCCATGACTCCGGTGTTCTTCACCTTCACCGACCGTCAGCGCGCCTACAAAGTCATCGAAGCCATCACCGGTTTCCGCCTGCACCCGGCCTGGTACCGCATCGGCGGTGTGGCCCACGACCTGCCGCGCGGCTGGGAAAAACTGGTCAAGGAATTCGTCGACTGGCTGCCCAAGCGTCTCGACGAATACACCAAGGCCGCCCTGGACAACAGCATCCTCAAGGGTCGGACCATCGGCGTCGCCGCCTACAACACCAAAGAGGCCCTGGAATGGGGCGTCACCGGTGCCGGCCTGCGCTCCACCGGTTGCGATTTCGACCTGCGCAAGGCCCGTCCGTACTCCGGCTACGAGAACTTCGAATTCGAAGTACCGCTGGCTGCGAACGGCGATGCCTATGACCGCTGCATGGTCCGCGTCGAAGAGATGCGCCAGAGCATCAAGATCATCGACCAGTGCCTGCGCAACATGCCGGCCGGCCCGTACAAGGCGGATCACCCGCTGACCACGCCGCCGCCGAAAGAGCGCACGCTGCAGCACATCGAAACCCTGATCACGCACTTCCTGCAAGTTTCGTGGGGCCCGGTGATGCCGGCCAACGAATCCTTCCAGATGATCGAAGCGACCAAGGGTATCAACAGTTATTACCTGACGAGCGATGGCGGCACCATGAGCTACCGCACCCGGATTCGTACTCCAAGCTTCCCGCACTTGCAGCAGATCCCTTCGGTGATCAAAGGCGAGATGGTCGCGGACTTGATTGCGTACCTGGGTAGTATCGATTTCGTTATGGCCGACGTGGACCGCTAAGCATGAATAACACGCTTATCCAGACAGACCGTTTCACCTTGAGTGAAACCGAGCGCTCGGCCATCGAGCACGAGCTGCATCACTACGAAGACCCGCGCGCGGCGTCGATCGAAGCCTTGAAGATCGTCCAGAAGGAACGTGGCTGGGTGCCGGACGGCGCCCTCTACGCCATCGGCGAGATCCTCGGCATCCCCGCCAGCGACGTTGAAGGCGTGGCCACGTTCTACAGCCAGATCTTCCGCCAGCCCGTGGGCCGCCACATCATTCGCGTATGCGACAGCATGGTCTGCTACATCGGTGGTCACGAGTCGGTGGTCAGCGAGATCCAGAACAAGCTTGGCATCGGCCTCGGCCAGACCACCCCGGACGGCCGCTTCACGCTGCTGCCGGTGTGCTGCCTGGGCAACTGCGACAAGGCGCCGGCGTTGATGATCGACGACGACACATTCGGTGACGTGCAGCCTGCTGGCGTGACCCAATTGCTCGAGGGCTACCCATGACCCTGACTTCCTTCGGCCCGGCCAACCGCATCAAGCGGTCGCCCGAGACTCACCCGCTGACCTGGCGCCTGCGTGACGATGCCGAGCCGGTATGGCTCGAGGAGTACCAGGCCAAGAACGGTTACGCCGCTGCGCGCAAAGCCTTCGCCGACATGGCCCAGGACGATATCGTCCAGACCGTGAAGGACGCCGGCCTCAAGGGCCGCGGCGGCGCAGGCTTCCCCACTGGCGTGAAGTGGGGCCTGATGCCCAAAGACGAATCCATCAACATCCGCTACCTGCTGTGCAACGCGGATGAAATGGAGCCAAACACCTGGAAAGACCGCATGCTGATGGAGCAACTGCCCCATCTGCTGATCGAAGGCATGCTGATCAGCGCCCGCGCGCTGAAAACCTACCGCGGCTACATCTTCCTGCGTGGCGAATACACCACCGCCGCCAAGCACCTCAACCGTGCCGTGCAAGAAGCCAAGGCTGCGGGCCTGCTGGGCAAGAACATCCTCGGTTCGGGTTTCGACTTCGAACTGTTCGTACACACCGGCGCCGGGCGTTATATCTGCGGTGAAGAAACCGCACTGATCAACTCCCTCGAAGGCCGCCGCGCCAACCCGCGCTCCAAGCCGCCCTTCCCTGCCGCCGTCGGCGTGTGGGGCAAGCCGACCTGCGTGAACAACGTCGAAACCCTGTGCAACGTGCCGGCGATCATTGCCGACGGCGTGGACTGGTACAAATCGTTGGCCCGCGAAGGCAGTGAAGACATGGGCACCAAGCTCATGGGCTTCTCCGGCAAGGTCAAGAACCCTGGCTTGTGGGAACTGCCGTTTGGCGTGACCGCGCGCGAACTGTTCGAGGACTACGCCGGCGGCATGCGCGACGGCTACACCCTCAAGGCCTGGCAGCCAGGCGGCGCCGGTACCGGCTTCCTGCTCCCCGAGCACCTCGACGCACAGATGTATGCCGGCGGCATCGGCAAGGTGGGCACCCGGATGGGTACTGGCCTGGCGATGGCGGTGGACAACACCGTGAACATGGTCTCGCTGCTGCGCAACATGGAGCAGTTCTTCGCCCGCGAATCCTGCGGTTTCTGCACCCCGTGCCGCGACGGTCTGCCGTGGAGCGTCAAGCTGCTGATGGCGCTGGAAAAAGGCGAAGGCCGCGAGGGTGACATCGAAACCCTGCTGGGGCTGGTCGGTTTCCTCGGCCCAGGCAAGACCTTCTGTGCTCACGCACCGGGCGCCGTGGAGCCATTGGGCAGCGCAATCAAATATTTCCGCTCGGAGTTCGAAGCCGGCATCGCGCCTACCAGCGCCGCCGTCCCGCCTCTGGCGAGGCCGATCGTAGTCGGCGCGTAACGCTTAAACAGGCGAAGGGTCCGTGCCCTTCGCCTCGTCATGTGCTGACGCCGTCAAGGCTGTGTTGATGCACATGAATAACAAGATTCCATTAGCCACGCCCGCTGACAACGGGCCAACGAAGATCTTTGAACCATGGCCACTATCCACGTAGACGGCAAAGCGCTCGAAGTCGATGGGGCAGACAACCTGTTACAGGCGTGTCTGTCACTAGGCCTCGACATCCCTTATTTCTGCTGGCACCCCGCTCTTGGTAGCGTCGGTGCCTGTCGCCAGTGTGCGGTCAAGCAGTACACCGACGAGAACGACACCCGTGGTCGCATCGTCATGTCCTGCATGACCCCAGCCACCGACAACACCTGGATCTCCATCGACGATGAAGAATCCAAGGCGTTCCGCGCCAGTGTCGTCGAATGGCTGATGACCAACCACCCTCACGACTGCCCGGTCTGTGAGGAAGGCGGCCACTGCCACCTGCAAGACATGACGGTGATGACCGGCCACAACGAGCGCCGCTATCGCTTCACCAAGCGCACCCACCAGAACCAGGAACTGGGCCCGTTCATTTCCCACGAAATGAACCGCTGCATCGCCTGCTACCGCTGCGTGCGCTTCTATAAAGACTACGCTGGCGGCACCGACCTCGGCGTCTTCGGCGCCCACGACAACGTGTACTTCGGTCGCGTTGAAGACGGCGTACTGGAAAGCGAATTCTCCGGCAACCTCACCGAAGTCTGCCCGACCGGTGTGTTCACCGACAAGACGCACTCCGAGCGCTACAACCGCAAGTGGGACATGCAGTTCGCCCCGAGCATCTGCCATGGCTGCTCCAGCGGTTGCAACATCTCCCCGGGCGAGCGCTACGGCGAACTGCGTCGCATCGAAAACCGCTTCAACGGTTCGGTCAACCAGTACTTCCTGTGCGACCGTGGCCGTTTCGGCTATGGCTACGTCAACCGCGAAGACCGCCCACGCCAGCCACTGCTGGCCGGCGGCGCGAAGCTGAACACCGACGAAGCCCTGGATAAAGCCGCCGACCTGCTGCGCGGTCGCAACATCGTCGGCATCGGTTCGCCGCGTGCCAGCCTCGAAAGCAACTACGCGTTGCGCGAACTGGTCGGCGCCGAGCACTTCTACTGCGGTATCGAAGCCGCTGAACTGGAGCGCATCCGCCTGGTCCTGCAAGTGCTGAACGACAGCCCGCTGCCAGTGCCGAACATGCGCGACATCGAAGACCACGATGCGATCTTCGTGCTCGGTGAAGACCTCACCCAGACCGCCGCACGTATGGCCCTGTCGCTGCGCCAGTCGGTCAAAGGCAAGGCCGAAGCCATGGCCGACGCCATGCGCGTACAGCCTTGGCTCGACGCCGCGGTGAAAAACATCGGCCAGCACGCGCTGAACCCGCTGTTTATCGCCAGCCTGGCCGAAACCAAGCTCGACGACATCGCCGAAGAATGCGTACACGCAGCGCCAGATGACCTGGCCCGCCTCGGTTTCGCCGTGGCCCACGCCCTTGACGCCAGCGCGCCGGCCGTCGAAGGTCTGGACGCTGAAGCCGTGGCACTTGCCCAACGCATCGCCGACGCCCTGCTGGCGGCCAAGCGCCCACTGATCATCGCCGGCACCTCGCTGGGTTCCAAGGCGCTGATCGAAGCGGCAGCCAACATCGCCAAGGCTTTGAAGCTGCGCGAGAAGAACGGTTCCATCAGCCTGATCGTGCCGGAAGCCAACAGCCTCGGCCTGGCCATGCTCGGTGGCGACTCCGTCGACAGCGCCCTGCAAGCCGTGATCGACGGCAAAGCCGACGCCCTGGTAGTGCTGGAAAACGACCTGTACACCCGCACGGATTCGGCCAAGGTCGACGCCGCGCTGAACGCTGCCAAAGTGCTGATCGTCGCCGACCACCAGAAGACCGCTACCAGCGAGCGTGCCGACCTGGTATTGCCGGCCGCGACCTTCGCCGAAGGCGATGGCACCCTGGTCAGCCAGGAAGGCCGCGCCCAGCGCTTCTTCCAGGTGTTCGATCCGAAGTACATGGATGCCAGCATCCTGGTTCACGAAGGCTGGCGCTGGCTGCATGCCCTGCGCTCGACTCTGCTCAATCAGCCGATCGACTGGACTCAACTCGACCACGTCACCGCAGCCGTCGCGGCGAGCGCCCCGCAACTGGCGCGTATCGTCGACGCTGCACCGTCCGCCGCGTTCCGCATCAAGGGCATGAAACTCGCCCGTGAGCCGCTGCGCTACTCCGGTCGTACCGCCATGCGGGCCGACATCAGCGTGCATGAACCGCGTACTCCGCAAGACAACGACACCGCGTTCGCCTTCTCCATGGAAGGTTACTCGGGTTCGGTCGAGCCGCGTCAGCAAGTGCCATTTGCCTGGTCGCCGGGCTGGAACTCGCCGCAGGCCTGGAACAAGTTCCAGGACGAAGTCGGTGGTCACATCCGCGCTGGCGACCCGGGCACCCGCCTGATCGAACCCCAGGGCGATGCGTTGAACTGGTTCGCCGCCGTACCGCGTCCGTTCAACCCGGCCCAGGGCACCTGGCAGGTTGTGCCGTTCTTCCACCTGTTCGGCAGCGACGAGACCTCGTCCAAAGCCGCACCGGTTCAAGAACGCATCCCGGCTGCCTACGTGTCCCTGGCCAAGTCCGAAGCCGACCGTCTCGGCGTCAACGATGGTGCCCTGCTCAGTCTGAACGTCGCTGGCAAGACCCTGCGTCTGCCGCTGCGTATCAACGACGAGTTGGGTGCCGGCCTGGTTGCACTGCCAAAAGGCATCGCCGGTATTCCACCGTCGATCTTTGGCCAAACCGTTGACGGTCTGCAGGAGGCAGCGCAATGACCTGGTTCACCCCTGAAGTCATCGATGTGATCATTGCGGTCGTCAAGGCCATCGTGATCCTGTTGGCCGTGGTCGTGGCGGGCGCTTTGCTCAGCTTCGTCGAACGTCGCCTGCTGGGCTGGTGGCAGGACCGTTACGGTCCGAACCGCGTTGGCCCGTTCGGCATGTTCCAGATCGCTGCCGACATGCTGAAAATGTTCTTCAAGGAAGACTGGACGCCACCGTTTGCCGACAAGGTGATCTTCACCCTGGCACCGGTCGTGGCCATGAGCGCCTTGCTGATCGCCTTCTCGATCATCCCGATCACCCCGACCTGGGGCGTGGCGGACCTGAACATCGGCTTGCTGTTCTTCTTCGCCATGGCCGGTTTGTCGGTCTACGCGGTGCTGTTCGCCGGCTGGGCCAGTAACAACAAGTTCGCCCTGCTGGGCAGCTTGCGGGCCTCGGCCCAGACCGTGTCCTACGAAGTGTTCATGGGCCTCGCGCTGATGGGCATCGTGGTGCAGGTCGGCTCGTTCAACATGCGCGACATCGTCGAGTACCAGGCGCAGAACCTGTGGTTCATCATTCCGCAGTTCTTTGGCTTCTGTACGTTCTTCATCGCTGGCGTCGCCGTGACTCACCGTCACCCGTTCGACCAACCGGAAGCGGAACAGGAACTGGCCGACGGTTACCACATTGAATATGCCGGCATGAAATGGGGCATGTTCTTCGTCGGTGAGTACATCGGCATCATCTTGATCTCGGCCCTGCTGGTCACGCTGTTCTTCGGCGGCTGGCACGGTCCGTTCGGCATCCTGCCGCAGCTGGCGATCTTCTGGTTCTTACTGAAGACCGCGTTCTTCATCATGCTGTTTATCCTGCTGCGCGCTTCCATTCCGCGTCCACGGTATGACCAGGTGATGGATTTCAGCTGGCGCTTCTGCCTGCCGCTGACCCTGATCAATTTGCTGGTGACGGCTGCCGTTGTGTTGTTGAACACGCCCGCGGGCGCGGTTCAGTGAGGATTTGACCCATGTTCAAATATATTGGCGACATCGTTAAGGGTACCGGTACCCAGTTGCGAAGCCTGGTGATGGTGTTCGGTCACGGCTTTCGCAAACGCGACACCCTGCAATACCCGGAAGAAGCGGTGTACCTGCCGCCGCGCTATCGCGGCCGCATCGTACTGACCCGCGACCCCGATGGCGAAGAGCGTTGCGTAGCCTGCAACCTGTGCGCCGTGGCGTGCCCGGTGGGTTGCATCTCCCTGCAGAAAGCTGAAACCGAAGACGGTCGCTGGTACCCGGACTTCTTCCGCATCAACTTCTCGCGCTGCATTTTTTGCGGCCTCTGCGAGGAAGCTTGCCCGACCACCGCGATCCAGCTCACACCGGATTTCGAGATGGCCGAGTTCAAACGTCAGGACCTGGTGTACGAGAAAGAAGATCTGCTGATCTCTGGTCCCGGTAAAAACCCTGATTACAACTTCTATCGTGTTGCAGGTATGGCCGTTGCCGGTAAGCCGAAAGGCGCCGCACAAAACGAAGCCGAGCCGATCAACGTGAAGAGCTTGCTGCCTTAAGGAAGAAAGATGGAATTCGCTTTCTATTTCGCATCGGGTATTGCAGTGGTGTCCACGCTTCGCGTGGTCACCAACACCAACCCCGTGCACGCCCTGCTCTACCTGATCATTTCGCTGATCGCCGTGGCCATGACCTTTTTCAGCCTCGGCGCACCGTTCGCCGGTGTACTGGAAGTGATCGCCTACGCTGGCGCCATCATGGTGCTGTTCGTGTTTGTGGTGATGATGCTCAACCTCGGGCCGGCCTCGGTCGCCCAGGAACGCGTCTGGCTCAAGCCGGGCATCTGGCTCGGCCCGGTGGTCCTCGCCGCGCTGCTGCTGGCTGAACTGCTGTATGTCCTGTTCGCTCACCAGAGCGGCCAGGCCATCGGCCACACCACCGTTGGCGCGAAGGCCGTGGGCGTCAGCCTGTTCGGCCCGTATCTGCTGGTGGTCGAACTGGCTTCGATGCTGCTGCTCGCCGCAGTCATCACCGCCTTCCACTTGGGCCGTAACGAAGCCAAGGAGCAATGATGATGCCTGCTATCCCTTTGGAGCATGGTCTGGCGGTCGCCGGCATCCTGTTCTGCCTTGGCCTGGTCGGCCTGATGGTTCGCCGTAACATTTTGTTCGTGTTGATGAGCCTGGAAGTCATGATGAACGCTGCGGCACTGGCGTTCATCGTGGCAGGTAGCCGTTGGGGCCAGCCAGATGGACAAGTCATGTTCATCCTGGTGATCAGCCTGGCAGCCGCCGAGGCCAGTATTGGCCTGGCGATCCTGCTGCAACTGTATCGTCGCTTCCACACGCTTGATATCGACGCTGCCAGTGAGATGCGCGGATGAACATGATCTTTCTGACTTTCGTATTTCCCCTGATCGGTTTCCTGCTGCTGTCGTTCTCTCGCGGACGCTGGTCGGAAAACCTCTCGGCCCTGGTCGGCGTAGGCTCCATCGGCCTGTCGGCGATTGTCGCCGCCTACGTCATCTGGCAATTCAACGTCGCGCCGCCGGAAGGCGGCCACTACACCCTGGTGTTGTGGCAGTGGATGTCGGTGGAGGGCTTCAAGCCCAACTTCGCCCTCTACGTCGACGGCCTGTCGATCACCATGCTCGGCGTGGTGGTGGGTGTAGGTTTCCTGATCCACCTGTTCGCGTCCTGGTACATGCGCGGTGAAGCCGGTTACTCGCGCTTCTTCGCGTACACCAACCTGTTTATCGCCAGCATGCTGTTCCTGGTGCTGGGCGATAACCTGTTGTTCCTGTACTTCGGCTGGGAAGGCGTGGGCCTGTGCTCGTACCTGTTGATCGGTTTCTACTACAGCAACCGCAACAACGGTAACGCGGCACTCAAGGCCTTTATCGTGACCCGGATCGGCGACGTGTTCATGGCCATCGGCCTGTTCATCCTGTTCCAACAGGTGGGCACGCTGAACATCCAGGAACTGCTGGTGCTGGCACCGCAGAAATTCCAGGTCGGCGACTTCTGGATCACCCTGGCGACCCTGATGCTGCTGGGCGGCGCTGTCGGTAAATCCGCGCAACTGCCGCTGCAAACCTGGCTCGCGGATGCGATGGCCGGCCCGACACCTGTTTCGGCACTGATCCACGCCGCAACGATGGTGACCGCGGGTGTCTACCTGATCGCCCGTACCCACGGCCTGTTCACCCTGGCGCCGGACGTCCTGCACCTGGTGGGCGTGGTCGGCGGCGTGACCCTGGTACTGGCCGGCTTCGCCGCGCTGGTGCAGACCGACATCAAGCGTATCCTCGCCTACTCGACCATGAGCCAGATCGGCTACATGTTCCTGGCCCTGGGCGTCGGCGCCTGGGACGCGGCGATCTTCCACCTGATGACCCACGCGTTCTTCAAGGCCCTGCTGTTCCTCGCCTCCGGTGCGGTGATCGTCGCCTGCCACCACGAGCAGAACATCTTCAAGATGGGCGGCCTGTGGAGGAAACTGCCACTGGCCTACGCCAGCTTCATCGTCGGCGGTGCCGCACTCGCAGCCCTGCCATTGGTGACCGCCGGTTTCTACTCGAAAGACGAAATCCTCTGGGAAGCCTTTGCCAGCGGTAACCAGAACCTGCTCTACGCAGGCCTGGTGGGTGCGTTCATGACCTCGCTGTACACCTTCCGCCTGATCTTCATCACCTTCCACGGTGAAGCCAAGACCGAAGCACACGCAGGCCACGGCATCTCCCATTGGCTGCCGCTGTCGGTGCTGATCATCCTGTCGACCTTCATCGGCGCCATGATCACCCCGCCACTGGCCGGCGTACTGCCGGAAAGCGTCGGCCATGCCGGCGGCGACGCCCAGCACAGCCTGGAAATCGCCTCGGGCGCCATTGCCATCGCGGGTATCCTGCTGGCGGCCCTGCTGTTCCTCGGCAAGCGTCGCTTCGTCACTGCCGTCGCCAACAGTGGCATCGGCCGTTTCCTTTCGGCCTGGTGGTTCGCCGCCTGGGGCTTCGACTGGATCTACGACAAACTGTTCGTCAAGCCTTACCTTGCGATCAGCCACGTACTGCGCAAAGACCCGCTCGACCAGACCATCGGTTTGATCCCGCGTGCCGCCAAGGCTAGCCACACCGCCCTGAGCCGCAGCGAGACTGGCCAATTACGTTGGTATGCAGCTTCCATGGCGGCCGGTGCCGTTCTGGTGATCGGCGCCATCGTTGTGGTAGCGGTCTGACCATGTCTAAGTACATTGCGAACTTTGCGAACTTGCGAAAGGAAACGAGCCCGTCATGATTCTGCCCTGGCTAATCCTGATCCCCTTTATCGGCGGCCTGCTCTGCTGGATGGGTGAACGCTTCGGCGCCACCCTCCCCCGCTGGATTGCGTTGCTGACCATGTCCCTGGAACTCGCGCTCGGCCTCTGGCTGTGGGCCCATGGCGACTATTCATTTGCTCCGGCGCCTGGCGCCGATCCGACCTGGGCGCTTGAGTTCAAGCACGTCTGGATCCAGCGCTTCGGCATCAACGTACACCTGGCCCTCGACGGCCTGTCGTTGCTGATGATCCTGCTGACCGGCCTGCTGGGTGTCCTCTCGGTACTCTGCTCCTGGAAAGAGATCCAGCGTCACGTGGGCTTCTTCCACCTGAACCTGATGTGGATCCTGGGCGGCGTGGTCGGCGTGTTCCTCGCCCTCGACCTGTTCATGTTCTTCTTCTTCTGGGAAATGATGCTGGTGCCGATGTACTTCCTCATCGCGCTCTGGGGTCATAGTTCTTCGGACGGCAAGAAAACCCGGATCTACGCGGCGACCAAGTTCTTCATCTTCACCCAGGCTTCCGGCCTGATCATGTTGGTGGCGATCCTCGGTCTGGTCTTGGTCAACTTCAACAGCACGGGCGTGATTACCTTCAACTACGCCGATCTGTTGAAAACCAAGATGTCCCTGACCACCGAGTACATCCTGATGCTGGGCTTCTTCATCGCCTTCGCGGTGAAACTGCCGGTGGTGCCGTTCCACTCCTGGCTGCCGGATGCCCACGCCCAGGCGCCGACCGCCGGTTCCGTGGACCTGGCCGGTATCCTGCTGAAGACGGCGGCCTACGGCCTGCTGCGTTTCGCCCTGCCGCTGTTCCCGAATGCCTCGGCCGAGTTCGCGCCGATCGCCATGACCCTGGGTCTGATCGGGATCTTCTACGGTGCGTTCCTGGCCTTCGCGCAAACCGACATCAAGCGTCTGGTTGCCTTCTCGTCCGTTTCCCACATGGGTTTCGTACTGATCGGTATCTACTCCGGCAGCCAGGTGGCGTTGCAAGGCGCCGTGATCCAGATGTTGGCGCACGGTGTTTCAGCCGCCGCACTGTTTATCCTCAGTGGTCAGTTGTACGAGCGTCTGCACACCCGTGACATGCGTGAGATGGGTGGCGTGTGGTCGCGCATCGCCTACCTGCCGGCGATCAGCCTGTTCTTTGCCGCCGCGTCCCTGGGCTTGCCGGGCACCGGTAACTTCATCGGCGAGTTCCTGATCCTGATGGGGACCTTCGTGCAGACACCGTGGATCAGCGCCATCGCTACTTCCGGCCTGGTATTCGGTTCGGTCTACTCGCTGATCATGATCCACCGTGCGTACTTCGGTCCGGCCAAGTCCGACACCGTCCTGCGCGGGATGGATGCTCGCGAACTGATCATGGTGCTCGGTATGGCGGTCCTGCTGATCTACATCGGCGTGTACCCGCAACCGTTCCTGGACACTTCTGCCGCAACGATGCATGGCGTGCAGCAGTGGTTCGGCACCGCCTTCTCTCAACTCGCTTCGGCCCGGTAAGAGCGCTATGGAATTCACGATCCAACACTTTATCGCGCTTGCGCCGCTGCTGATCACCAGCCTCACCATTGTGGTGGTGATGCTGTCGATCGCCTGGCGTCGCAATCATGCGCAAACCTTCCTGCTGTCCTGTGCGGGTTTGAACCTGGCCTTGCTGTCGATCATCCCGGCACTCAAGGTCGCGCCCCTGGCGGTGACCCCGCTGATGATGATCGATGACTTCGCGCTGCTGTATATCGCGTTGATCCTCGTCGCCACCCTGGCCTGCGTCACCCTCGCCCACGCCTACCTCGGCGAAGGCGGCACCGGCTACCCGGGCAACCGCGAAGAGCTGTACCTGCTGATCCTGCTGGCTGCGGCCGGCGGCATCGTGCTGGTCAGCGCGCAGCACCTGGCCGGTTTGTTCATCGGCCTGGAACTGCTGTCGATCCCGACCTACGGCCTGGTGGCCTACGCCTTCTTCAACAAGCGCTCCCTGGAAGCCGGCATCAAGTACATGGTGCTGTCGGCCGCCGGTTCCGCGTTCCTGTTGTTCGGTATGGCCCTGCTCTACGCCGAAGCCGGCAGCCTGAGCTTCACCGGTATCGGCCACGCCCTGGCGGCCACCAGCATGCCTGCGCCGATCGCCCAACTGGGCCTGGCGATGATGCTGATCGGCCTGGCTTTCAAACTGTCGCTGGTGCCCTTCCACCTGTGGACACCGGACGTGTACGAAGGCGCTCCGGCGCCGGTGGCCGCGTTCCTGGCCACGGCGACGAAAGTTGCGGTGTTTGCGGTGGTGGTGCGTCTGTTCCAGATCTCCCCGGCGGCCAACACCGGTGTGTTGAGCGACGTACTGAGCGTGATCGCCGTTGCCTCGATCCTGTTCGGTAACCTGCTGGCGCTGACCCAGAACAACCTCAAGCGTCTGCTGGGTTACTCGTCCATCGCCCACTTCGGCTACCTGCTGATCGCCCTGGTGGCGAGCAAAGGCCTGGCTCTGGAAGCGATCGGCGTGTATCTGGTCACCTACGTGATCACCAGCCTCGGCGCCTTCGGTGTCATCACCCTGATGTCCTCGCCTTACAAAGGCCGTGACGCCGACGCCCTGTACGAATACCGCGGCCTGTTCTGGCGCCGTCCGTACCTGACCGCCGTGTTGACCCTGATGATGCTGTCCCTGGCCGGTATCCCGCTGACTGCAGGCTTTATCGGCAAGTTCTACATCATCGCGACCGGCGTTGAAGCGCATCAATGGTGGCTGGTTGCCTCGCTCATCCTGGGTAGCGCCATCGGCGTGTTCTACTACCTGCGCGTGATGGTCACCCTGTACCTGATCGAGCCAAACCTGCGTCGTGTGGATGCCGAGCTGCACTGGGAACAGAAAGCCGGTGGCGTGATGCTGCTGGCCATCGCCGTGCTCGCCTTCTTCCTCGGCGTGTACCCACAACCGTTGCTCACTTTGGTGCAGCACGCGGTACTGGGCGTTTGATCGCTTAGCGGTATGCAGTAAACAGAAACGGCACCTTCGGGTGCCGTTTTTGCGTTTATGGGGCAGAGAAGATGCGGCCTCAATGCGTCTAAAGATTGGCCGACACTAAACCATCGAGCGTTTCGCGAAGCCGCTGATGCACCGGCAAGCGAAGGCCAAAGGTGCCGCGCAGCACATCAAGCAATTCATCGGCACTGGCTATCGCGCGTTTTTCGCTGGGACCGTCCAGGGAGTGCATCGCGTAGTGGCCGTTGTTCAAGGTGTGACGCTTACCCGGCGCGAGCAGTGCCACTTTCAACTGACCGAGAAACGGCGAGCCCGCATGGGTGGAGACGTACCAGTTGCCGATTTCATAGTCGATGTCTGCCTGCACCTGCAGGTCGAACACATACAAGCCACGCCACTCCCCGCCGACGTCGGCCCACAGGGTGTAGCTGCCGTGCTTAACGGTCAGCCGAAAGGGTTCGTGGGCGGTGGCCTGGATCGCTTCGCTGTCCAGGCGTAACGGGCTGCTCGGCACCATGCCGCCAAAGCCGACGTCGCAGATATAGCGCACACCGTCCACCGTCACCAGGCTCAGGCGATGGGTACGCGCGGTGTGTGCGTCCGGTGGCCCGCCCATCACGACCCGTCCGGTGATGCCGCGTGCGTCGAAGCCCAGCTCCTGCAGCAGTTCCAGGAACAGTTGGTTCAGTTCATAGCAATACCCGCCGCGTCCATCGAGCAAGACTTTTTGTTCGACGCTGGGCAGGTCGATCGGCACCGGCAAGCGCAGCAGGGTCGACAGGCTTTCAAAGGCGAACGTACACACATGCCGCAATTGCAGGTCCTGCAAGGTTTGCAGGGTCGGCGGCGGCGGCGCAGCGTAGCCCAGGCGTTGCAGGTACAGGTGGCTTTGGGTCAGGCGGGACATGACGCGATCCTTGGGCGCGTGGCGAAGGCCCCACTATGCCGTCCGGACCGGCAATTTGTCATTTCGAATGAACCTTTTTAAACGCTTTCCTATCCATCTATAACAAGACAGGGAGGCAACATGAGTAGCGCAAAAATCTACACCATTACCTATCAACTGCACGGTCAACCGAAGTCTTTCGTGGTGCGTGCCGAAGTGATGAATAACGCCGAGGCCTGGCACTGGGCGGCCGTTGATGCCGATATTGCGCATGTCAGCCGCATCGGTCGGGTCGGCCACGAACAGGTGAAAAAAACCACCCGGCCCTGGGCCGAGAAGTACGGCATCACCGACGTCAACTGGGTACCGCCCAAATAAACAAACGCCCCGTTCAACGACGGGGCTTTTTTTTCGACAGCATTTGGTTGCTCACGCTCTTTCGGGGCATTGCGTGTGCGATCCGGGCCGGGGCTGCTTGTAATCGATCATCGAGAACGCCCCACACGCCTTCGCTCAACGTGTTTACCGCACACCTCATCGCCAAGCATGAGAAGATGCCGCCCTGCCCTATCCCCTACAAACGCCAAGGAGATTTTCCCCGGATGTTCGAACTCAAACCCTGCGACCCCATCACCTACCGCCAGCAGACCCGTCGCAGTACGTTGATCGTGGCCGTGTTGTTCGTGGCCCTGGCGATGCTGTTGTCGAGCCTGGCGGTGATGCTGTTTGGCGAAGCCGGCGGCGACAACTTTCGCTACAACGTGGGTGGGGTGTTTGCCGGGGTGTTGATCACCCTCGCCCTGGTACGTGGCCCGTTCTGGACCCAGCCATGGCTGGCGCCGGCGGTGTATGGCTGGCAGCTCAAGCGCAACCTGATGCGCGTGACCAACGTGATGCACAAGGTCACCGACCGCGTGCAAGCCAATGACCCGACGGCGCTCAAGGTGCTGCGGTTCTATCACCTGGGGCTGACGCAGATGCATGAGCTGGACGCCAACTCCAGCGCCCAGGTGCAGTTGGTCGGCGAGATCGAGGCACATAGGGCGAAGATGCAAGCGTTGGGGCTCGATACCGAGCAAACCCGTTTCGACCCGTCCTGGCTGGACAGTTTCAAAGGCGCTTAAGCCAACACCCCGATACGCTGCGCATCCGGCCAGAACAGCGCCGCCTGCCCACACGGCAGGCCGGCGGCATCGAGCAACGTCCACACCACACCGGCATGGATCATGAACGGCTGCTGATCTGCATCCACCCGCCAGCCGCTGTAGCCATGGGCGATGCCGTTGGCGCTGACGTGCTCCAATAACACCTGGCGCGCGGCGCGGTCGAGTTCCGAGGCGCTGAAGCGTGACGGCATGCCGATGAAGGTCTCGCGCGGGTATTTGAAGCACGCCAAGGCGCACGCATTGGCGTAGTTAAACCGCGGGTCCGCCGCGCCATCGTGGGCCAGCAGGCTGTAGGGCGCATGGGCATGCAGCCAGGTCAGGCGTTGCTGTGCGTCCAGATGCTCGGGCGCCGGCAAGCCCTGGCCGGTCCAGTGTCGATAGGCGTCATCCAGCACGCGTACACAGTCTTCTTGTCGGGTCACACACTACCTCACATTGTCAGTTGGAACGCTTTGCCCGCCAGCAGAACACGGCGCTGACGGCTATCGCGGCGCCCGCCAGGCCAAACACCCAAGGGGCCGCGGCGACCGGCAGCAACAACCCCGCCAGCAGCGGCCCGAGGCCGGCGCCGATATCGCGCCATACCGCGTTGGAGGCCAATGCCGACACGCGCATCGAACCGGGGTTGCGTTCGGCCACCAAGGTCGTCACCAGGGGCAACTGCAACGCCCGCAACACCAGCACTGCCGCCGCGCCGACGATCACCCAATAACTGCCGAATGCCGCCAGGGCCAAAGCGCTCAGGAACGAAAACAACAACAGCATCGACGTGGCGCCGAAGCGTTGCGCGGCGCGACCGCCCAGCGGGCTCAGGAGCATTTCCGAGACATAACGCAAGGCCATCAAGGCACCGGCGATCAGCACCGCGTCGCCCCCGAGAAGCTTCTGTGCCTGGATCGACAGACCAAAGATAAACAGCCCATCCAGCGCCACGCCTTCAATAAACGACCACAGCGCCACGCTGTCGGGCCACTTGAAACGGCGCCCCGGACTGCTGTGCAAATCATGGCCGACAGTAGGCAACCCCCGCGCCATCCACAAGCCCAGCAGGCAGCATCCGGCGAGAATCAGAAAGATCGGACGCGGTCCGGCCCATAAGGTCAGCCAGCCGCCGAGCGGCAATGCGAGCATCGGCCCGAGGGCGATCAAGGCCCGCGACCGCCCTGCCCGGCGTGCGGCACCCGTCGGCTCGGCGGTCGCCAGCACTTGGGTCGACAGGTTCAACGCGGCAAAACACAGGCCCCAGACCAGCCGCAAGCCCAGCAATGCAGCGAAGCCCGACAGCATCGAGTTACCCAAGGCACACAGCGTCGCGGCACCGGCGGCGATCATGCAGGTCAGACGATCGCCGTGGCGGGCATAGAAATTGAGCACGTGGCGGTAACCGAAAATCCGCACCAGTCGGTTGGCCGCCAGCAGCACCCCGGCCTGGGCCAGCGTGATGCCGAACGCCTGGGATTCCATGGGCAGCAGCAGATAAAGCAACACGTCACTGGGCAGGCATAAAGCCAAGGTCAGCGCGGCGCGGCGGGAGGTGATGTCGGCAGTGCGTTGGGCCTGGCTTGCCATAAATCTGAAACATCCCGAAATATTCAGGTCGCCACCGTAGCCTTCTCGAACGGCTTTTTACAACGCTCGATTAAACCTTTTTGTCATACGGCAACAACCGCAGGCCGCTGGCCACACTGCCCACCAACGCAAACGCACAGCCCAGCCACAACGCGTAGTGCGGGCCGCTGCCCAGGGACCAGTGAAAACACAACGCCACCAGCGACGCTCCCAGCGTCTGCCCCAGCAACCGCGAGATCGCCACAATGCCACTGGCCCCGCCGCTGCGGGCCAAGGGCGCGCTGGTCATCAATGCCTTGAGGTTGGGCGACTGGAAGAACCCGAAACCGGCTCCGCACAAGGCCATGCGCCAGCCGATCTCGAACGCCGACGCATCATTGTGCAACGTCGCCAGGGCCGCCATGCCCACGCTCAGCATCAACAGGCCGATCCCACACAACAGGCCGAGGGACACGCGGTCGGCCAGGCGCCCGGCGACCAAGGCCATCACCGCCACGACCGCAGGCCAGGGCGTCATCAGAAAGCCGGTCTCCACCTGGCTGTGCCCGAGCACTGCCTGCAGCAGAAACGGCAGCGACACAAAGGCCAGGCCCTGGGCACTGAAGGCGCAGATCGCCGTGAGCGAAGACAGCGCAAACACCGGGCGCTTGAACAAGTCCACTGCCAGCATCGGCGCCGGGTGCCCGGCCTGGCGGCGCAGCAGCAGCGCGCCGCAGACCAGCGCCAGCGCGATCAGGCCCAGGGTCAACGCACCTTGGGCGCCATGCACCGCCGTCCCCAGGCCAAGTACCAGCAAGGCGAACAGCCCAGCACACAACAACGCGGCGAGGCGATCGAAGGCATGCCCGGCCATGGGAATGACCGGCAATGAGCGCAAGCCCAACAGCAGCGCCAACAAGCCCAGCGGCACGTTGATCAGGTACAGCCAGTGCCAACTCGCCACCGACAGGATCGCCGACGCCGCCGTCGGCCCGAGCGTGAACGCCAGCCCCACCACCAGCGAGTTATAGCCCAGGCCGCGCCCGAGCATGCACGACGGATAGATATGCCGCAGCAACGCCGTGTTGACGCTCATGATCGCGGCCGCACCGAGCCCCTGCACCACCCGCGCCGCCGTGAGCGTCACCAGCGACCCGGCGATCCCGCAAAACAGCGACGATACGATAAACAGCAACAAGCCACCGAGGTACACCCGACGGTGCCCGAGCACATCGCTCAGCGAAGCGAAGGGCAACACCGTGGCAATGATCGCCAACTGGTAGGCATTGACCACCCAGATCACCGACGCGGAGTCGGTGCCAATGCCGTCGGCCAGGGTCGGCAGCGCCGTGTTGACGATGGCCGTGTCCAGGGTCGCCATGCCGATGCCCAGGGAAATGGCGATCACCGCCGGCAGGCGTTTATTCAGGGGCAGCCCATCGGCAACAGAAGACATGCACAATCCGCACAGGTGACAAAAGGCTTCTAGATTACGGGCTGCGACGATTTTTTCCAGTCGCCAATGCGTTGGCTGTCAACATCTTCATGTTGCCTGCAGCCGTAAAAAAAACGCGCCAACTCCGTATCGGTGATGGCGCGTGGGCTGACGCAATGACCCAGGCAAACGCCTGGTCAGATCGACACGGCACTCAGGTCCAGGCGCCCGTCCTTGAGCGGCGGGCACCAGTAATAGCCGCCGGTCAACGGTGTGCTGATGCGGTACAGGCCGTCGACGATGCCGTCTTCCAACCCGCTCATGCGGCGCAGTTGCGCTTCAAACGCATCGAAGGAATGCCCGAACGCGAGGAACATCAAGCCAGCCTGGCCGTTTTCTGCCCAGGGCATCGAGCGGCGCACCACGAACGCTTCCGGGGTGAAGCTTTCCTGAGCGGTGCGTTTGGTGTGGGCGGACTCGGGCGCGTCCTCCAGTTCTTCGTTGTCGCCGTGGCGGCGGCCGATGATGTGGTCGCGTTCCTGGGCAGGCAACGCGGCGAAACCATCGAGGTCGTGCTGCCATTGCTGGATCGCGGCGAAGCTGGCGCCGCTGTCGGTCAGCGCGGCTTCGACGGCGGCATCGTCGTGGGGGTTTTCGGTGCCGTCTTCGTAATCGGTCAGGTCAAAACCGCTCTTGTAGCGGAAGCCTTCAGTCGACTGCACCAGGCGGAACGCCGGGGCCAGGGCTTTCTCCAGCGCGCGGCTGCGCAAGAGCAATTCGCCGCGATCCACGCCATGCAGCCACACCCACAATGCTTGCTGCGTGGAGGGGTTGTGCGCGCCCGGCGCGCTGACCGCTGGGAATGCGCGCAGCCCTTCGATCTGCGCGCCCAGTGCGTTGACCAGCGGCTCACCCAGACCGACCACTGCGGCCGAATCCGCCCACTGCACCAATGCGTTCAACGCAGCAGGTACAGCGGCCAGGGAGTCCACGGCAAAAAACAGATGGCGTGCCTGTAAAGGCACCGGTGCGGCAAGAATGCCCGGCTGGTACTGACTCATGTGAACTCCTTCAAGAAAGCCTCGCAGTTTACCCGCCATGTGCAGCCGTGCGTACAAGAAAGCGCGCAAGCCTTGCCACAGAACCCGTTGTTGGGTGACTCTCTAGTCATGTTTTGCAACTATTTCAGGGGTAGCGACATGACCACCGATAACCTGCTCGCCCAGCTGTTTCCTTCCTGCGCCGCCGATATTCCCGAGCAATTCCGCCTGGGAGCGCCCATCGAACAGCGCGATTACCTGGTCGACGGCCAGTTGCGGGTGTGGAACGGCCCCTTGGCCCAAGTCCTCAGCCCGGTGCAACTGGGCGACGAGCGCGTACAAATCGGCAGCACGCCGCTGCTGGATGCCGACACCGCCCTCAGCGCCCTCGACGCCGCCGTGCGCGCCTATGACCGTGGCCAGGGGGAATGGCCGACGATGCGCGTGGTCGACCGCATCCGCCACGTCGAAGCGTTTTTGCGGCGCATGCGCGAACAGCGTGATGCGGTGGTCAAGCTGCTGATGTGGGAAATCGGCAAGAACCTCAAGGACTCGCAGAAAGAGTTCGACCGCACCTGCGACTACATCACCGACACCATCAATGCCCTCAAGGAGCTCGACCGCCGCAGCAGCCGCTTCGAGCTGGAACAGGACACCCTCGGCCAGATCCGCCGCGTACCGATGGGCGTGGCGCTGTGCATGGGGCCGTACAACTACCCGCTGAACGAGACGTTTACCACGCTGATCCCGGCGCTGATCATGGGCAACACCGTGGTGTTCAAGCCGGCCAAGCTCGGCGTGCTGTTGATCCGCCCGCTGCTGGAGGCATTCCGCGACAGCTTCCCGGCCGGGGTGATCAACGTGATCTATGGCAGCGGCCGCGAAACCGTCAGCGCGCTGATGGCCAGCGGCAAGATCGATATTTTCGCGTTCATCGGCACCAACAAGGCCGCCAGCGACCTGAAAAAACTGCACCCGCGCCCGCACCGCCTGCGCGCAGCCCTGGGCCTGGACGCGAAAAACCCTGGCATCGTGCTGCCCCAGGTCGACCTGGACAACGCCGTCAGCGAAGCGGTCACCGGCTCGCTGTCGTTCAACGGCCAGCGCTGCACCGCGTTGAAAATCCTGTTTGTGCATGAAGACGTGGTCGACAGTTTCATCCAGAAATTCAACGCCAAGTTGGCGACCTTGAAGCCCGGCATGCCGTGGGACGACGGCGTGGCGCTGACGCCGCTGCCGGAAGTGGGCAAGGTCGATTACCTCAAGGCACTGGTGGCCGATGCAGCCCAACACGGCGCCCGCGTGATGAATGCCCATGGCGGCGTCAGTCGCGGTTCGTTCTTCTACCCGGCGGTGCTGTACCCGGTCAACCCGCAGATGCGCGTGTACCACGAGGAACAGTTCGGCCCGGTGGTGCCGATCGTGCCCTACCGTGACCTGGAGACCGTGATCGATTACGTACTGGAATCGGATTTCGGCCAGCAACTGAGCCTGTTCGGCACCGACCCGGCCGAAATCGGACGGCTGGTGGACACCTTCGCCAATCAGGTCGGCCGCATCAATATCAACGCCCAGTGCCAGCGCGGCCCGGACACCTTCCCCTTCAACGGCCGCAAGAACTCGGCCGAAGGCACACTGTCGGTACATGACGCCTTGCGTGTGTTCTCGATCCGCACCCTGGTGGCGACCAAGTTCCAGGACAGCAACAAGGCACTGCTCAGCGAGATCCTGCACAACCGCAACTCGAGCTTCTTGACCACTGACTACATTTTCTAGAGGACGCCTCGCCGTTGATTAACCTGCACTTGCCTGTATTTGCCCGGCGCCTGTTGCGCCCGCTGCTCGACCCTTACCGCCGCTATCGCCATGCCAAGCTGATCCACGCCGTGCGCGTGTCCATCGGCTTGCTGGCGACGATCCTGCTGACCACCGGCATCAACCTGCCCCACGGCGAGTGGGCGTCGGTGACCATGCTGGTGGTGATCGGCGGCCTGCAGCACCACGGCAATATCGGCAAGAAAGCCATGGAACGCGCCTACGGCACACTGATCGGCGCCAGCGTCGGCTTGCTGCTGGTGGTGCAGGAGACGTATGTGGGGCAGCCGCTGCTGACCTACTTGTTGATGTCGGTGGTGTGCGGGTTCTTCTCGTATCACGCCATCGGCAAGGGCGGATACACCGCCTTGTTGTCGGCGATCACCGTGTTTATCGTCGCCGGGCATGGTGACAATCCGCTGTCGGACGGGCTGTGGCGCACGGTCGATATCCTGATCGGTATTGCGTTGGCCCTGGCGTTTTCCTTCGCCTTGCCGCTGTATGCCGTGTACTCCTGGCGCTACAACCTGGCCAGTGCCTTGCGCGACTGTGCCGCGATCTATAACCGCATCATCAGCGGTCAATCGGTCACTGATGACGAACACCTCAAACTGCTCAGCCGCGTGAATACAGCGATGCTGCAACTGCGTTCGTTGATGCCTTCGGTGTCCAAGGAGGTACGGATCTCCATGACCCAGCTGGACACGATCCAGCGGCATTTGCGCATGTGCATCAGCACCCTGGAGATTCTGGGCAACACCCGGCCAGACCCTCGCGACGAACAGGCAATGGCGCGGATGCAGGTGATGTTGAAGGGCGAGCATCGGCAGATTCGCGTGCAATTGGTGGGCATGGCGCGCGCGCTGAGGTCGGGCGTGACACCACGGTTGGAGCGGCCGAGCCAGGCCACGGCTACCGAGCCGACATTGGATGCGCCGGTCTACAGTGCGTTGGATGGGTATCGGTTGCTGACCGTGCAATTGGCGGCAAATGTGGATGAGATGCGCCAGCAGTTGGCCAAAAGTGCTGGCCGCTGGAAGATCTGAACCTGAGGGCATTTAGCGCGTTTACCTGCGCCAACACATTCACACTTCTTCTTACATATTTTTCACGACTTATTCACATCGCGGGACGTAGGGTGAAGCCTCATCCGTTACAAACGTTGCACATCAAGCCCGCCGCCCCAGCGGGCTTTTTTTTGTCCCGGATTCGAGCTAGCGCGCCACCTTGCCGGCGGGCGCGGACGCTTGCTCGCGAATGGCGCGCTGGGTATCGAGCACCTTGGCCAACGCCACTTGCGCCTCGGGGCTTTGCTGCGGCACGCGAATCGCCGCCGAGACCAGCGTGATCAACTTGGCCATTACTTCGGCATCCGTGGCCGGGCGGCCCAGGCTCATGGAGTTCATCAGCAGGCGCAGTTCGGTGCCGGCCATCACACCGGAAATCGCCTTGAGGGCAAATTGCAGGCGTACCCCCAGTTCGTTGCGCGGCAAGTCCGGCAAGGCCAGGGCGAAGGCTTCGAAGAAGCGCTGGAACACCGGCTGGTAATGGACCTTGAGGTATTCCTGGATAAACGGCGAGGTGTCGCTGTAGACCCGCCCCAGGAAACGAATGAACGAACGCCCTTCCCCACTCGCCGGGTCGCTGCGCTCCAGGCCCATGGCCGGGGCGAACAGCACGCCGAGCAGCGTGTCGCAATCGAGGGGGCCGTCGGATTCGGCTTCGCAGCGTGCCAGCAGTTCCAGGCGCTGCTCGTTGAGCGGCTCCAGGCGCTGCATCAGCAGGGTTTTCATCAGGGCGTCCTTGTCCCCGAAGTGATAGTTCACGGCAGCCAGGTTCACCTGGGCACGCTCGGTAATCTGCCGCAACAAAACAGCGTCATACCCGTATTTGATGAAGAGAGCCTCTGTCGCATCCAGCAATCGAGTCTTGGTAACGTTTGGAGAACTGACTTTCTTCACGACCATAAAAGTTCCACGCGGGAAATATTGTTTTAAAAATAAATTTGATTTTTTATACCGGGGCCACCGCTCGAAAGCAAGTAGTGACACTGCGCCATATCAGCGCAAGCCTTGGCAGACGGGCCCGTCGAGGCTGACCAAAGGATTTTTGCGCGGTGGGTTTTGCCCCCGGTGCATTTATTTCAAAGGGTAAAAACCCTCTACAACGATGGCTGGCGGAGCCGGTTGAACGCGGTTAGTATTCAAAGAATATTTTAAAAACAAGAAATCAAACCAGTCCGTGACGTGTCCCAGGCAGCTCCCGAACTTGTTACAAATTTTTACCGGGGCAGCACGGCAGCGTCGAGACTGCAGGCGTAGTCATGATGACAGATACCCCCGCGCACCCAGGCTTGATCTCCCTGCAAGGCATCGGCAAACGCTATCAGCTCGCCGGACAGCACCTGTCCATCCTCAATGATGTGTGCCTGTCCGTCGCCCGCGGTGACAGCTGCGGCATCCTCGGCGCCTCCGGCTCCGGCAAAAGTACCCTGCTCAACATCCTCGGCCTGCTGGATCTGCCCAACTGCGGCCAGTACCGCTTTGCCGGCCACGACATTTTCAGCGCCAGCCCGGATGAACTGGCGGCGATCCGCAACCAGCAGATCGGCTTCGTGTTCCAGAGTTTCAACCTGCTGCCGCGCCTCAGCGCATTGGACAATGTCGCCCTGCCCCTGAGTTATCGCGGCGTGTCGCGCCACGAGTCGGTGGAGCAGGCCCTGCGCATGCTCGAACAAGTCGGCCTGGCCGAGCGCGCGCACCATCGCCCCGCCGACCTCTCCGGCGGCCAGCGCCAACGTGTGGCGATTGCGCGGGCGCTGGTGGGCAAGCCCTCGGTCATCCTGGCCGACGAACCCACCGGCAACCTCGACAGCAGCACCGCCCAGGACATCATGGACCTGCTCCTGGCGCTGAACCGCGAGCAGCAGGTCACGCTGATCATCGTCACCCACGACGCGCACATCGCCGAACGCCTGGAGCGCAAGATCCTGGTGCGCAACGGCGTGGTGCATGAGGCCGGGCGCCCATGAGCCTGCGGGTCGAGCAGAGCCTGAGCCAATTGCTGCATGAAGCGTTCGTCAGCCTGCGCACCCTGGGCAAGCGCTCGATCCTCGCGCTGCTGGGCATCGTGATCGGCAGTTCGTCGGTGGTGGCGCTGATCAATATCGGGCATAACGCGGCGGTGGATGCCGCGCTGATTTTCAAGGACATGGGCACCGACACCCTGGTCGCGCAGTTTCCGCCCAAAGCCGACAGCAGCGCACCGATGCGTGCCCGCCTCGACCTCGACGCCGTGCGCCAGGCCGTGCCCGGGATCGCGCACATCGGCGCGCTGAGCCTGTTCAGCGGCCCCATCGTGTTCCAGGGCCGCAGCGTCAACGCCAACTTCGTCGGCAGCACAGCGGATATCCCCGCGGCCCTGCGCCTGGCGCTGCGCGAGGGGCGCTTCCTGTCGGCGTTCGATGCCAACGAAACCTACGGCGTGATCGGCGACCAGATCGCCCAGGCCCTTGGCACCCCCGGCGCGCCGTTAAAGCTGGGCGACCGCGTGCGTATCAACGACTACCTGTTCCAGGTGGTCGGCATCCTGCACCACCAGCCCCGGGCGATGCTGATGCCGGTGCAGGCCAACGAATCGCTGTTCATTCCCGCCGACGGCATGCGCCGCATCTACGCCAGCCCGCAAATCGGCAACGTGATCATCCGCGCCGCGCCGGGCCAGGACATGGAACGCATCGCCCGGGACGCCGCCGCCGCGCTGCAACGCCAATTGACCGAGCACAGCGTCGACATCACGGTGCCCCAGCAAATGATCGACGGCATGACCCGGCAGAGCCGCACCTTCGCCTACCTGCTGCTGGCCCTGGGCGCGATCTCGCTGGTGGGCGGCGGTGTCGGGGTGATGAACGTGATGCTGATGAACGTCTCCGAACGCCGCCGCGAGATCGGCATTCGCATGGCGCTCGGCGCACGCCAGCGGGATATCCGCAACCTGTTCCTGCTCGAAGCCATCACCCTCACCGCCGTCGGCGCGCTGTGCGGCGCGGTGCTCGGCATGACCGCCGCGTGGCTCTACGCCTGGCTGTCGGGCTGGGCCTTCGCCCTGGCGGTCGCCGCCCTGCCCCTGGGGGTGGGCAGCACCTTGCTGGTGGGGTTGTTCTTCGGCATTTACCCGGCGGTCTCGGCCTCGCGGTTGCAGCCGGTGGAGGCGTTGCGCGATGAATAAACGCCTGCTGCTGCTCCTGGCGCTGATCAGCCTGCCGAGTGTCGCCGCCGATATGCTGATCCGGCCCACGGCGCCCAGCACCACGCGCAGTGGCTATGATCGCGGCGTCTCGCTGAATGCCCAGGTCACCGCCATCACCCTGGGCGACGCGGTGTACCTGGGCCTGCGCAACAATCCGGCGATTCGCAGCGCCTACCTGCAGCGGGTCGCGCAGAAATTCGACCTGCGCGTGGCCGAAGACGTGTTCAACCCCAAGCTCACCCTCAACAGCTATTACCGCAGCTCCCGCGGTTCCGCCGACAATGCACGCAATACCAACGTGGCCCCTGCCACCAGCCTGCTGGGCGAGTACGGCACGCGCCTGAGCATGGCCTGGACCCAGCAACTGAATAACGCCAACCGGGCCGGTCGCTACCGCAGCGACGGCCTCGACCTGGCGCTCATCCAACCGCTGATGCGCGGCGCCGGCTGGGACGCGACCACCGCGCCGCTGCGCCTGTCGCGCCTGTCGGAGCAGGCCAACCGCCTGAACCTCAAGGCCACAGTGGCACAAACCATCAGCCAGATCATCGCCACCTACCGCGAGTTGCTGCGCGCCCAGGAGCAACTGAGCATCGTCCAGGACGCGCTGAAACGCGCCAACACCTTGCTGGAAGTCAACAAGGCGCTGATCAGCGCCGGGCGCATGGCCGAGTTCGAGATCGTGCAGACCGAAGCCGATATCGCCACCCAGCAACTGGGCGTGGAAGAAGCGCAGAACCAACTCGACACCAGCCGCCTGGCCTTGCTGCGCCTGCTGGCCCTCGACCTGTCGACGCCGATCCGCGCCACCGAAGCCCTGGAGGCCAAGCCCATGCAGATCGACAAACGCGAGGCCTTCAACCTGGCGCAGAACCAGCAACCGGAGTACCTCGCCACCCTGCTCGGCAGCCAGCAGGCCGACCTCAACCTGGTGATCGCCAAAGACTCCGGGCGCTGGCAAGTGGACCTGGTGGCCGGGGCGAACCAGATACGCAACAACTACGACAACGACACCGGCAGCGGCAACAACCGCAGTTGGGACAGCTACGCCGGGGTGCAGGTGCAAATCCCCATCGGCGACATCAGCACGCGCCAGGCCGAAGTGCGCGCACGGGTGAATGTGGAGGATCAGGCCATCCGCATCACCGACGCCCGCCAGGAACTGGAACGCAGCGTGAACAACGTGGTGCGCGACCTCGGCACGCGCTGGCGCCAGTACGAAATCTCCCAGCGCGCCGTGGAATTGTCGCGGCGCAAGATCGAGATCGAACGCGAAAAACTCAGCGCCGGGCGCTCCACCAACTTCCAGGTGCTGAGTTTCGAGACCGACCTGCGCAACGCCGAAAACACGCAGCTCAATGCGCTGATCGCTTATTTGAACGCCCAGACCCAGCTCGATCTGACCCTGGGCATGACGCTGGAAAGCTGGGAAATCGCCCTCAATGACTACTAACCAAAAACGCCTGCTGGCGGCTGGATTGATCGTGCTGCTGGCGGCCGCCGGCGTTGCGGTGCAAAGCCATCGCAGCGCCGCCGACCCGATCCTCCCGACCGAACAGTGGCTGGCGGTGACGCCTGGCGCGCTGGTGCATCAGATCGGCCTGGTGGGCAAGATCGAGCCCGACACCACCCTCACCCTCACCGCGCCGTTCGACGGCAATGTGCAGGCCAACCTGGTGGAGCAAGGCCAACGCGTCGACGCCGGGCAAGTGTTGCTGCGCATGGACCCGGCCCTGCTCGAAGTGCAACTGCGCGATGCACTGTCCGCGCAACTCAAGGCCCGGCGCACCGTGCAGGAAATGCAAGACTGGGACAGCAGCCCCACCGTCAGCCGTGCACGCCGCAGCCTGCGCACCGCGCAAATGAGCGCCGACAACACCCAGCGCAAACTCACCGAAAGTGAAAACCTGTTTCAGCGCGGCATCATCCCGCGCAACGAACTGGACGACCTCAAGCAACAGACCCAGCAGCAACAACTGGACCTGATCGCCGCACGCGATGAACTGCAACAGGCACTGGAGCAAGGCAAGGGCGAATACCGACAGATCGCCGAGATGGAGCTGACCAATGCCACGGTGAAGTACGACGCGCTCTACCGACAGCTCGAAGACAAGGAGGTCAAGGCGCCCTTCTCCGGCATCGTGGTGCCCGCACCCGGAAGCAGCAACGCGGCAGCAGGCGCTGGCAACACCAACGCCCCGGTGCAGGCCGGCAGCAAGGTCAGCCAGGGCCAGGTGCTGTTCGGCCTGGCCAATATCGAACGGCTGAAAATCGTCGCCAGGGTCTCCGAGCTGGACATCAACCAACTGCACCAGGGCCAGGCGGTGGAAGTGATGGGCGATGGCTTCGACGGCGAACGGTTGAGCGGCTCGGTGAGTGTGGTCAGCGGCTTGGCGATTGCCGGCGATACCCAGGGCAGCGCGCAGTTCCCGGTAACCCTGTCGATCCCCAGGCTGACCCCGCAGCAACTGCAGCGGGTACGGCTGGGGATGAGTGCGCGACTGACCATCGTCACTTACAACAACGCGCAGGCGATCGTGATTCCGAGCCAGGCGATCCAGCCGGACATGACCGTCGAATATCGGCCGACGATGGACCAGCCGGTGGAACGCGTGACCGTGACCACCGGGCAATCGACGCCGCAGGGTGTCGAGGTATTTGGCCTAAAACCCGGTTTTGTGAAGACCCCTAGGTAGAGGAAGTTGCCCCCTCCCACCTTTAGATCATTGTCAGCTTCAACGCCAGCGCCTTGGCCTGAAGCGCCACATCGGTCACTGCCGTGCTCTCCCACCACATCCCGCGCAGCGGCGGGCCCATGGCGAACAGGCGCCGGCTGGCCTGGCCCTGGGCATCCAGCACCGCCCCCGAGGCATCCGCTGCGATCCCCAGCGCCAGCGGCCCGGGCTGGATCAACCCGCGTTTGAGCAACTGCTGGGGCAACGGCCGGGCTACGCGGCGCCAGTCGTATTCGATGCCGCTGGAATTGATCAGTGCCGCGCCCGCAACCTGGGTGATCGCTTGCTCGCCACGGTAACGCAAGCGGATGCTGACGCCGTTGACCGCAGGCGCCAAGCCCTTGAACGACGCCGCGCGAATGCGCAAGCGCCCTTCCTCATGCAGACGCGCCACCAACTGCGCACTCAGCGGCGGCGAACGGTGGTGATGACTTTCCCACCACGGCCGCACATGCCGCACGAACTGGCGCTTCTCGCGCTCGCTGGCCTGGCTCCACAAACGGCCGATATGCGCGCGCACGGTGTCCAGCGGCGCCTGCCAATCGATGCCCTGCGCCGTCGCGATGCGACACTGCCGACGCACCTCGCGCAGCAACTGCCGAGGGCTACGCAGGCGGTGGTCGGCGGCGAGAAAATCGTCCCAGCCCGGTGGCTGTCGACGCACATGGGGCAGCAGGCCGTGGCGCGAGAACACCTCGATCGGGCCCCGGTGCCCAGCCTGTTCCAGGGACACCACGGCATCGACCATGGTCAGCCCGGAACCGATGATCAGCACCGTCGCGCGCGGGTCGAGTTGGCTCATGGCCTGCACGTCCCACGGGTCGACTGCGGCGGCGTTCAAACCGCTGGATTCGGTCTGCGGCGTGCGCGCCGCCGGGAACATGCCGGTCGCCAACACCGCCTGGGCGCCGCGCAGTTGCTGGCCGTTATCCAGGGTCAGCAGCGTCGAGGCGGGGTCCACTTGCAGGTCGACCACTTCGGCGCGGATATGCTCGACGGTAGACGTCGACAGCGCCTTGGCCTCGGCCAAGCGTTGCTGCGCGTACAACCCGAACATCCCGCGCGGCGGGAACAGCTCGCTGATCGGCACATGCTGCTGGTCCGACTCCGGCCAGCCGCCAGCGCCGATGTAGTCGGTGAGCCATTGGGTCAGGTCGTCGGCGTTGTCCGGGTCGACACTCATGCGCGCCGCATTGCCGTTCAAGGTATGGCCCAGCTCGACCGCACTGTAGGCCTCGCCGCGGCCAAGTTCGGCGCGCGGTTCGATCACCAGGATCTGCCGCGAGCCGGGCAGGCGCAGCAGTTGCACGGCCAGCATCGTACCGCTCAGGCCGCCGCCGATGATCAGGACATCGGCGTTGCGGATGGATTCAGTCATGCCTGTTCGCCTTTACTGTTTACCCAGATAGATGTCATGCAAATCGCCCCGCGCCAACAGTTCAGCGGCGCTGCCGCTCAAGACCACGCGGCCAGTATCCAGCACGTAGCCGTGGGACGCATAGTTGAGCGCGACGTTGATGTTCTGCTCGGCGATCAGGAAGCTCACCTGCTGCTCGCGGTTGAGCTGCGCGACGATCTCGAATATCTCCTGCACGATCATAGGCGCCAAACCCATGGACGGCTCGTCGAGCAGTACCAAAGTAGGACGGGTCATCAACGCCCGGCCGATGGCGACCATCTGCTGCTCGCCGCCGGAGGTGAGGCCGGCGCGGGTGTGGCGCTTGGTCTTGAGCCTGGGGAACCAGGCGTAGATGCGTTCCAGATCGGCCTCCATGGCCCTGCGGCTCAGGCGGCGCACGAAGCCGCCGCTGCGCAGGTTGTCTTCCACCGTGAGCTGGCCGAACACATGGCGACCTTCGAGTACATGCACCATGCCCTGGCGCACCCGTTGGCTGGGGTCGACGCCGGCCAGGTCATGGCCGGCGTATTCGATCACGCCACGGCTGACTTCGGCACGCTCGGCGCGCACCAGCCCGGAGATCGCCTTGAGCGTGGTGCTCTTGCCGGCGCCATTGGCGCCGAGCAGGGCGACGATCGCGCCCTTGGGCACGCTCAGCGACACCCCGGCCACGGCGAGGATCGCACCATCGTAGATCACTTCGATGTCGTTGACCGTCAGCAGCGCGGCGTGTGCGGATTCACTGGCAGGTAGGCTCATGGTTTATTCATCTCCGGTGCAGGTGCGTGGCGTCAGGCCTTTTTCCTTGGCGAACGCGGCGGACTTTTCGTCGATCAGCGGGCGCAACAGCGCGCGGTCGGCGGCGATCCAGTCGCTGACCAGCGTCCAGTTGGCGCCGTCCCACTGCTGCACCCGCGCCGAGCCGCCACCTTCGTGGTCACGGCACGACAACTTGAGGTTCTGCATCAGGCCCAGGTAGCCCATGGCCTTGAGGCGCGCGTCGTCGATATTCAGGTGCTCCAGGCCCCAGCGGCCTTCTTCGCCATTGAGCGGGCGCTGGCCGAATTTGGCCTGGGCGGTGCGGATCGCTTCCACCGCCACGGCGGCGTTCACCAGGCCTGAGTTGTAGTAGACGCTGCCGAAGTTTTTCAGGTCCTTGAGGTCGCTGTGGCCCTTGTCGAGGACGTATTGCTTGAGGCGCTTGTGGATCTCGAAATCGGCGCCGGCCGGGTATGGGGTGAGCGCCAGGTAGCCTTTGGCAGCGGTGCCGGCAGGCAATACGTCTTCGCTGGAACTGGCCCAGATATCGCCGATGATATGGTCGACCGGGAAGCCAAAGCGTGCCGCGGTTTTCACCGCGACCGGCGTGGACACGCCCCACGTGCGCAGGAACACCCAGTCCGGGTTGGCCTGGCGCACCTGGCGCCATTGCGCGGACTGTTCGTTGCCCGGGTCGGCCACCGGAATCTGGATATTCTCGAAGCCGTACTGCTCGGCGAGCAGCTTCAGCGGGCCGAGGGTTTCGCGACCGTAGGCCGAGTCGTGGTAGACCGTGGCGATCTTTTTGCCCTTGAGTTTGTCGAAACCGCCTTCGCGCTGGGCGATGTAGTTCACCAGGCTCGACGCCTCGCTGTAGAAGGTCAGCATCACCGGGAAGTTGTACGGGAACACGGTGCCGTCGGTGGCTTCGGTGCGGCCGTAACCGAGGGTGATCAACGGGATCTTGTCCACCTCGGCGCGCTCGCTCAGGGCGTAGGCCGCCGGTGCGCCATTAGGCTGGTAGACCGCGACCGGCGCGCCATCCAGGCCGTTCTTGAAGCGCTCGTAGCACTCGATGCCCTTCTCTGCCGTCCATTCGGTCTCGCATTCCTGCCACACCAGTTTTACGCCATTGATGCCGCCTTCGACCTCGTTGATATAACGCAGGTAGTCGATCATCCCGGCCCACACCTGCACGCCGCTGGAGGCATAGGCGCCGACGCGGTAGGTGGCCAACGGAAAGAACTGCTGGTCGGCCGAAGCCACGGCCTGGGGCACTGCAGCGGCCAGGGTGGCCAGCGCGAAGGCGGCGCCGGCCAGGGAACGTTTCAAGGATGCACGCATGGGAGTTCTCATAGAGGTCAAAACCGTAGGGGCCACTGACGCAGCCGATCGCGAAAGTTGTGCAACAGACGAATCAAGCCCTCGGGTTCCTTGATCAGGAACACGATGATCAGCACGCCAAAGATGATTTTCTGCAGGTTCTGCAATTGCCCCGCATCCACCGAACCGCCGAACAGCGCCTGCCCGGCATGGCTGAGGAAGATCGGCAGCAAGCTGATAAACGCCGCGCCGACGAAGTTGCCGGCGATGCTGCCCATGCCACCGATAATGATGATGAACAGAATCTGGAACGAGCGATTGATATCGAAGCTGCTCGCGCTGGCCGTGCCCAGGTAGGCAAAGGCCCACAGCGCGCCGGCGATGCCCAGGTAGAACGAGCTGACCGCAAACGCCAGGCGCTTGTAGCGCACCACCGGGATGCCGACCACGGCGGCGGCGGTGTCCATGTCGCGGATCGCCATCCAGTTGCGCCCCACCTGGCTGCGCACCAGGTTGACGGCGGTCCAGGTCAACAGCAGCACGGTCAGCAACGTCAGCCAGTAACGGCCCAGCGGCGTGTTGAGGTCATAACCGAGCAACGCCAGCTTCGGCGCGGAGATGGTGCCGGACGAGCCGTAGTTGTAGAACCAGGGGAATTTGACGAACAGCCACTCGAGGAAAAACTGCGCGGCCAGGGTGGTGACCATCAGGTAGAAGCCCTTGATCCGCGAGCTGGGCAGGCCGAACAGCAAGCCGACCAGCGCGCTGATAATGCCGCCGCCGAGCAACGCCACCGGCAAGCCCAGCTCCGGCAGGCGCAGCAGAAAGCCGTAGGTGGCAAACGCACCGACCGCCATGAAGCCGGCCGCGCCCACCGAGGTCTGCCCGGTGTAGCCGGTCAACAGGTTCAGGCCCAGCCCGGCCAGGGACAGCACCAGGAACGGGATCAGGATCGCATTGAGCCAATAATCATTGCCCCACAGCGGCACTACGACAAACGCCAGCGCCAACAGGCCGAGCAGGCCCCAGGGCACACGCCGCTGAATCAGCCGCAATGGCGCGGTTTCTTGCACAACAGGGATCGACATGGTTTCAGACTCGCTCGATGGCACGCTCGCCGAACAGGCCGGCGGGGCGGATATACAGGAAGGCCAGGGCCAGGGCGTAGGCGAACCACGGCGTGATGCCGCCGCCGAGCAGTGGGCCGATATACACCTCGGCAAGGTTCTCCGCCGCGCCGACAATCAGCCCGCCGACAATCGCCCCGCCAATCGAGGTAAAGCCGCCGATGATCAACACCGGCAAGGCCTTGAGCACCACCAGCGACAATGAAAACTGCACGCCCTGACGCGCGCCCCACAGCAGCCCGGCCACCAGCCCGACGGTCCCGGCCACCGCCCAGACGATCTGCCAGATACGGTTGAGGTTGATGCCGATGGACAGCGCCGCCGTGGTGTCATCCGCCACGGCGCGCAACGACACGCCGATGCGGGTCTTGTTGAACAGCAGCGCCAGCACCGTCACCAGCACCACGGCGGCTGCGGCGGCGATCAGGTCGAACTGGCTGAGCATCAGCGGCCCGACGAACAGCGGCACGTCGTCGATGCCCAAGTCCAGCGCACGCACCTGCGAGCCCATCAAGCCCTGGGCCAGGCCCTCGACAATGAACGACAAGCCCAGGGTGGCCATGAACAGGGTGATCTGCGAACGGTTCACCAGCGGGCGCAGAACCAGGCGTTCGATGAGCAAGGCGCCGACGATCATCACCACCACCGTCAGCAACAGCGCCAGGGCAAACGGCACGCCCTGCTCGTGCAGGCTGACGAAGGTCAGGGCGGCAAACAGCAGCATCGAACCCTGGGCGAAATTGAACACGCCGCTGGCCTTGTAGATCAGCACGAAGCCGATGGCGACCAGCGAGTACAGGGTGCCGGCGAGCAGGCCGCCGAGCAGGGTTTCGAAAAAGAACGTCATCAGTGGACCACTCCCAGGTACGCCGCGATCACGTCGGGGTTGGCCTGCACTTGCGCGGGTGTGCCGTCGCCGACCTTGCGCCCGTAGTCGAGCACCACCACATGGTCGGACAGGCCCATGACCACGCCCATGTCGTGTTCGATCAACACCACGGTGGTGCCGAGGTCGCGGTTCACATCGGCGACAAAGCGCGCCATTTCCTGTTTCTCCTCGGCGTTCATCCCAGCCATGGGCTCATCCAGCAGGAGCAGGCTGGGCCCGGCGATCAGCGCCCGGCCCAGTTCCACGCGTTTCTGCAGGCCGTAGGACAAGTTGCCGACCGCCACATCACGGTGGGCCTGCAACTCAAGAAACTCGAGAATGCCCTGGGCACGCCGGCGGAACGCCTCGGCCTCGCGCCGTGCGCGGGGCAAGCCGAGGGCCTGTTCGATAAAGCGGGTGCTCATATGCCGCGACAGGCCGGTGAGGATGTTGTCGAGCACGCTCATCTTTTTGAACAGCGCGTTGTTCTGGAAGGTCCGCCCAATGCCGCGACGCGCGGCGCCCAACGGGTCGATACGGTGGAAGTGCTGCTGCTCGAACACGATCTCGCCGGCATCGAAGCGATACACGCCGTTGAGCACATTGAGCAGCGAACTCTTGCCGGCGCCGTTGGGGCCGATCAGCGCGCAGATTTCGCCGCGCTGGACATCGAAGGACAGCGCGTTGATCGCCTTGACCCCTTTGAACGACAGCGAGATATCCCGCACCTGGAGAATGGCTTGGCTCATGCGATGTCCCGTTTGAATTCAGCCAGCCACACCGGCTCGACAACGGACTTGCCCGTGCCGGGTGGCTGCCAGATAGAGGCCAGGCGTTGAAAGCCCAGCAGTTTGCGCACGCGGTTTTTCAGCAGACGGCGCAGGCCGCTGTGCGGCTGGGCGATGGCCCACTCACACAGGCGTCGGCGCCAGGTGCCGTGGGGCGCCAGGCGGCTTTCGATGTCGTCGGCCAAGTGCTGCAGGCGCGCAGGTGACAACAGCAAGCCGGTGGGCGCGGCTTCGCCGCGATCACGCCGGGCCGATGCCAGGCTTTCCGGGAAGGCCAGCCCGTGACCGCTGTTCAGCCATTGCGCCAGCAGTACCGCCAGGCCGCCTTGCCAGTGAGTGCCCTCCTCGCTCCACAGCACGCTCTCGCCGGCCGGCTGCCACCAGCGGCTGAGGTGCCGGGCCGGGTCGGTCGCACCAAGCACTTGGGCGAAATCCACCAGGTTGGCCGACTGCCAGTGCCGCTGCTGCTGACGCCCCTGCACGTAGGAATGGCTCGGGCGAATGCGCCAGAGTTGTTGGCGCAGCGCCTCGGGCTCCAAGTCATCGGCCAGGGTCAGTACCTGGCCGCCGACCGATTGGGCGGCCAGCGCCAGCAATAACAGGTTGGGCTCGAAAGCCCCGCTGAGCGCCAGTTGCGATTGTTCGCTGAACCCGTGCTGACGCAGGCCATCGGCCAGGCGCTCGACATCGCGCAACACATCGATCCAGCGCCAGGCGTACCACTGGCCCTGGCGCTTGTGGCGCAGGGCGGTGTGCAGCGGCGTGATCTGTGCCCAATGGCGCAGTTGTTCCAGGGCCGTGGGCAACTGACCGAGCAACTCGGCCGGCCATTCCAGAGCCGGCGGAGGTTTGAGTACATGCACGCTCATAGGGGTGATGCTCCTATTGGGTGGGTAAGCGTGCGGTGGTCCGCTGGCTGAATGAGGATTGAACGGAAAGTCGATAGCGTTGATATAAAGACTAAGCAGGAACCATGCCGATATAAAACGCCGTATAACCCAGGCGTTCATCAACAGTTATGAAGCTGACACAGCACAAAGTGCTTCTTCGCTGTTGCTGTAGCAACAGCGAACACCCTGCCGAGCGGGGTCGGAATTGATAAGTCACCGGCATTCAAACATGTGTTCCGAATAACCACTTTCGCTATTAGAAACGATCACGTTATACCTGTCATTTTTGACAGTAGATATTGTGTTGCCCGCTTAATAGACTCAAGCCGAACCCACGTCACAACAAAGGAGAGCCGCTTATGAGCAGCTCGAATAAAACCAAGCCAAAAGCCACTTCAGGCACAGCCAGTGCAATAGTGAATGACGACGAGGACTTTAACAGTTTCGAGGGCACACGCTTCTATTTCTATCTGGATGAACAAACAAACAGATGGTATATCTCAGGCGCAAGCGATGAAGACCATCTTGGTCAATATCAATATATTTCGCTGTGGTTGCCTAACGAGGGTGACGTTGTAAAAAAAACCTACGCAATCGTTGACGACCATGGTGCGCAGGGGAAAGCCAATGCGTCATGGACAAAAGCAACTTCCTCGTCATTTCGCCCTTACACCGCCATCAGCGGAAGTGTGACGGTCACGCTGAACAGCACCCTGCAGACAGTGGAGTCAACCTTCGAATTTGCAGCACAAAGCGGTTCAAAAACAGTCTCTCTTACCCAGGGCGAGATGAAACTCCAAGGATTTACCGAGGACAAGAAAGCCAGAGCCAGCGGTTTGGTGGCGTGTAACCTCAGCGAGTCGATTAATGAGCGCTATGAGTCTAATGAGACAGGGTTTAATAAAAGAGGAGAGACGGGTAGTTTCCCTGCCTATCTACAGGCCTGGTCACGACAGTTCACATCGAAACCCGACTTTAAGGACTATGTATTATCCATCAACATAGCCGAAGGCCTTTCACGCGGCACCTACAGCTTTAGTCCTGAAAGCAAACAGGTCCGTCTGTTTTTCTTCCATATCCTTGAAGGTTTCGTTTGGAGCGCTGAAAGCGGTACGGTCACATTCAATTCAATTCCAGATTTCGAGGCAATTAAAGGCAAACTTTCTGGAACATTCAACTTTGTCGGCACCGCCGAACTTGGTGATGGCAGCCAACTCGTTTTAAGAGCTGACAATGGAAGCTTCAACCTGGAACAATAAACGTATTTGTCATCTTCCCTCGGGTGTTGCGTGTCATGCGCAACACCCGAGGGCCCTTTCGCTCGGTTGAATCAGGCACGCGCAGCAGTTCTATCTTTCTGCACATTTGCCAATACGCGATAACCGCTGCCTGGGTGGGACTCGGGCAACCTTGCACCTTCACCAAACAACTTCTCGCGTAACGTGCCCTGGGCGTATTCCTTCTTGTACACCCCACGCTTCTGCAACTCCGGCACCAGCAGTTCCACCGCGTCGATAAAGGTTTCGTGGGTCAGCGCATAGGCCAGGTTGAAGCCGTCCACATCGGTGTCTTCCACCCACTCCTGCAACAAGTCCGCGACCGTCTCCGGGCTGCCGACAAACAGCGGGCCAAAGCCGCCGATACCGACCCAGTCGGCCAGTTCCTTGGGCGTCCAGACCTTGCTCGGGTCCGCCGTGGAGAAGGCTTCCACCGCCGACTGAATCGCGTTGGTATGCACATGCTTGAGCGGTTCGTCGGGCTTGAACTGGCTGAAATCGATGCCGGTCCAGCCGGAGATCAGCGCCATGGCGCCTTCGTAGCTGACGTAGGATTTGTACTCGTCGAACTTGGCCTTGGCCTTCGCGTCGGTCTCGCCGACGATCACCGTCTGCAGGTTGAAGATCAGGATCTTGCGCGGATCACGCCCGGCCTCGGCCGCGCGGCGACGAATGTCGGCGACAGTGTTTTTCAGCAGCGTCTTGGACGGTGCGGCGACAAACACGCACTCGGCCTGCTCGGCAGCGAACTGCTTGCCACGGCTGGACGCGCCCGCCTGGTACAGCAACGGCGTGCGTTGCGGCGACGGCTCGCACAGGTGGATGCCGGGCACCTGGAAGTGTTTGCCGACGTGGCGGATCTCGTGGATCTTGCTCGGGTCACTGAAAATCCGCCGCTCGCGGTCACGCAGCACGGCGCCCTCTTCCCAGCTGCCTTCCCAGAGTTTGTAGCAAACCTCCAGGTATTCCTCGGCGTAGTCGTAGCGCGCATCGTGTTCGGTCTGGGCGTTCTGGCCGAGGTTCTTGGCGCCGCTTTCCAGGTAAGAGGTGACGATGTTCCAGCCGACACGGCCTTTGGTCAGGTGGTCGAGCGTGGAAAGGCGTCGAGCGAACGGATACGGGTGTTCGAAGGACAACGACGCAGTCAGGCCAAAACCCAGGTGTTCAGTGACCAGCGCCATCGGCGCGATCAGCGACAGCGGGTCGTTGACCGGCACTTGAGTGGCCTGGCGGATCGCCGCGTCGCCATTGCCGTTGTACACGTCGTAGATGCCCAGCACATCGGCGATAAACAGGCCGTCGAACTTGCCGCGCTCGAGGATTTTCGCCAGGTCGGTCCAGTACTCCAGGTCCTTGTACTGCCACGAGCGATCACGCGGGTGTGCCCACAGGCCGGGGGATTGGTGGCCGACGCAATTCATGTCGAAGGCATTCAAGCGGATTTCACGGGACATCAAGCAGTCCTCCCGGGGGCGACACCGTTGAGGTGGTAGTTGCCGACAAGCTGGTACTTCCAGCGCAGCGGCTCTTCGAGGGGCGACGGCAACGCGCTGCGCTGGCCGGTCAGTTCGAATTCGGCGGCGCTGGCGAACAGCAAGGCTTCGGCGGCGGCGATCTGCGCTTCGGTGGCGGCGACAGGCGTTGGGTGGGTTTCGGCGTATTCCAGCAAGGCGGCGGCCACCTCCACGCGGATCTGCCAGTCGCCGAAGCGGCTGATTACATAAGGGTCATCACTTTTTTGCAGCACACGTCGGGTGCTCTCCAGCAATTGGCGAGCCTGGTCGAGCGCGGTGGGTTGGGTCAGTGCATTCATGGGGCAGGCTCCTCAGTTCCAGGCATGGCGTGCGGGTTTGACGCCGTTGAGCACGAAGTTACCGATCAGGTGGTATTTCCAGCGGACCGGGTCGTGCAGGGTGTGGGTGCGCGCGTTGCGCCAGAAGCGGTCGAGGTTGTGCTTGCCGGTCACCGAGCGGGTGCCGCCCAGCTCGAAGAGCTTGCTGCTGGCGAGCAACGCGGTTTCGGCCGACAGCACTTTGGCCTGAGCGACGATCAGCGAGGCGTTGGCGACGGTGTCTTCGTTCGGTTCGGCGAGGGCCTGGTCGACCGCCTTGCCGGCCTTGGCGAGAATCGCTTCGGTGCCGTGTACGCGCCATTCCAGATCACCGATGGCGGCGATGGTGAATGGGTCCTGCCAGCCGTGATCCTGTTGGCTGTCGATCCATGGGCGGGCCTGGCGCGCGAAGACTTTCGCTTGCTCGAGGGCACCCACGGCGATGCCGGTGTCGATCGCGGCCTGGATGATCTGCGAGATCGGGCCGTCAGCGGTCGGTTGGTCGAACGCCAGGTGCGCGGGAATCACCGCGCTCAGCGGCACCGTCACGCCATCGAGGGTCACGCCGCCACTGGCGGTGGTGCGCTGGCCGAAGCCGTCCCAGCTGTCGATGACCGTGAGGCCCGGCGCATCGCGCTCGACGAAGGCAATCAAGGCCTTGCCCTGTTCGTTGGTGCCCACCGCCGGCACGATATGGGCGAACAGCGCGCCGGTGCAGTAGAACTTCTCGCCATTGATCTGCGCATGATCGGCGTGAACGCGAATCTGCGTGTCGAAGGTGCCGGCGTTCTTGCTCTTGGCTTCGGAGAAAGCGTTACCGAAACGGTAGCCGGCCAGGACCTTGCCGAAGTAGTGGAGTTTTTGCTCCTCGCTGCCGGTTTGCAGCAGGATATCCACCACCCCCAGGTGGTTCTGCGGGATCTGCGCCAGGGACGGATCGGCGGCGGCGATCAACTTGATCACCTCTGCCACCGTCACATAGGACACCTCGGCGCCGCCATAGGCCTTGGGGATGGTGATGCCCCACAGGCCGCTGGCGGAAAATTCGTCGAGTTCAGCGACCGGCAGGCGCCGCTCGCGGTCGCGCACGCTGGCCTCGACGGCGAAGCGTTCGGCCAGGCGCGTGGCGACCGCGATGGCTTCGGCGTCTGATCGGATGATATGAGCAGGGTGTTGAGGGTGGGCTGACATGGGCCGACTCCAGAGTCCAAGGGGATACTGGAGTGATTGCAGGAGTCGTGCCCGAAACCAATCTTCAATAAGATCAGTAGGTTGCCGTCATTTCAATGCAGGGGAACCCGCCTGCGATCGAGCAAAGTGTCCATCCGCTGTTGGCGGGTCAACAGTTAGATCACCACATTGCGCACAAAGCGCACCGCCACGTCGCCGTCATTGCGATAGGCGTGGGCCTGGCGGCTGGCGAACATGAAGAACTCACCGGCGCCGACCGGTTTTTCCTGACCATCCAGCACCAATGTCAGGCGGCCTTCGAACACGAACAACTGCACGCTCCAGCCATCCGGGTCCGGCTCGGGGCTGTAGCAATCGCCCGGCTCCAGGCGCATCTCCCACAGCTCGACTTCACGCCGCGCCGTGGCCTTGGCAAGCAATACAGCTTTGCTGCCGGGGATGTCACCGGCCCAGGCCAGTTCGTTGATACGGCTATGGTCAGGTGCATCCGGGGCCTGGATCAGGTCGCTGAAAGCCACATCCAGCGCTTCGGCGACGCGGTCGAGGGTGGACAGGCTGACGTTTTTCTCGCCAGCCTCGATGGCCACCAGCATGCGTCGGCTGACTCCGGACTTTTCCGAGAGCGCGGTCTGGCTCAAGTCGGCGGCATGACGCAGGCGACGAACATTCTGGCTGACATGCTGCAGGACCGAGGCCCGTTGCGGATTTTCTTTGTGCACTATATTGCTCAATGGGTGGGTGTGCGCAGTATACTGCCCAGCGTGCGGCGCATTGTGCGGTCCGCGCCCTTCCCTTGCAAGACTGAGCCGCCATGACCACCCCGAATGCTCCCTCGCGTTTCAACCGCTTCAGCAAAGCCGAATGCATCCTGGTGTTCATCACCATGATCTGGGGCGGCACCTTTTTGCTGGTGCAGCACGCCATGACGGTCAGCGGGCCGATGTTTTTCGTGGGCCTGCGGTTTGCTGCGGCGACGATCGCGGTCGGTTTTTTCTCTTTGCGCACCCTGCGCGACCTGACCCTGTTCGAGTTGAAAGCCGGCGTATTTATCGGCGTGGCGATCATGTTTGGCTACGGGCTGCAGACCATCGGCCTGCAGACGATTCTGAGCAGCCAGTCGGCATTCATTACCGCGCTCTATGTCCCGTTCGTGCCGTTGTTGCAATGGCTGGTGCTGGGTCGTCGGCCAGGGTTGATGCCGAGCATTGGCATCATGCTGGCGTTCGCCGGGTTGATGCTGTTGACCGGCCCGGCCGGTGCTTCGCTGAATTTCAGCCCCGGCGAGATCGCCACGCTGATCGGCGCGGTGGCGATTGCCGCCGAGATCATCCTGATCAGCGCATTTGCCGGGCAAGTGGACGTGCGTCGGGTGACCGTGGTGCAACTGGCCACGGCGTCGTTGTTGTCGTTCCTCATGGTGGTGCCGATGGGCGAGGCGTTGCCGGGGTTCTCCTGGTTGCTGTTGTTCAGCGCGGTGGGCCTGGGCTTGACCAGCGCGGTGATCCAGGTGGCGATGAACTGGGCGCAGCAAAGCGTTTCGCCGACGCGGGCCACATTGATTTATGCCGGGGAACCGGTGTGGGCCGGCGTGGTTGGGCGGATTGCCGGGGAGCGGTTCCCGCCGATTGCCATGGTCGGGGCGGCGTTGATCGTGGCGGCGGTGGTGGTGAGTGAGTTGAAGACGCGCGGGCAGAAGGCGATCGAATTGCAAAATGCGCGGGAACAGGAACAGCAGGGGTAAGGTCCTAGCCCGGGCGGTGGCTGTCAAATCGCCATCCCGGGCACGCCCAGCGTCCACGATCAGGCGCTGGAGCGCGTGGGTGAGGGTTAGCTGAAACAATGCCAAATGGGCGTTTTCAGCCTACCTTGTAGGATCCTGCCACACGTTGCCGTTTGGTGATCAAGAAAGCGGCACGTATGATGCATCCCAAACTCCCGCAGATTAGAAGCCTATGTCCCTGATAGTTCTACTGCTTCTGCCTTTTATCGGCAGCTGTCTGGCGGCCTTGCTGCCGCACAACGCACGTAACACCGAATCCTTGCTGGCCGGCCTCATCGCCCTGATCGGTACTGTTCAAGTCGCCCTGCTCTACCCTCAAATCGCCCACGGCGGGGTGATCCGCGAAGAATTCATGTGGTTGCCCAGCCTGGGCGTGAATTTCGTCTTGCGCATGGACGGCTTCGCCTGGCTGTTCTCGATGCTGGTGCTCGGCATCGGCACGCTGGTGTCGCTGTATGCGCGTTACTACATGTCGCCGGACGATCCGGTGCCGCGCTTCTTTGCGTTTTTCCTGGCATTCATGGGGGCCATGCTCGGCCTGGTGATCTCCGGCAACCTGATCCAGATCGTGTTCTTCTGGGAACTGACCAGCCTGTTCTCGTTCCTGCTGATCGGTTACTGGCACCACCGCGCCGATGCGCGGCGCGGTGCCTACATGGCGTTGATGGTCACCGGCGCGGGCGGTTTGTGCCTGCTGGCCGGCGTGATGCTGCTGGGGCATATCGTCGGCAGCTATGACCTGGACCTGGTCCTCGCGGCGGGCGATCAGATTCGCGCGCACTCGCTGTACCCGGTCATGCTGGCCCTGGTGCTGATCGGCGCGCTGAGCAAAAGCGCGCAGTTCCCGTTCCACTTCTGGCTGCCCCACGCCATGGCGGCACCGACACCGGTGTCGGCCTACCTGCATTCGGCGACGATGGTGAAGGCCGGCGTGTTCCTGCTGGCCCGCCTGTGGCCGTCGCTGTCCGGCAGCGAAGAATGGTTCTGGCTCGTCGGCGGCGCCGGCGCCCTGACCCTCCTGCTCGGCGCTTACTGCGCCATGTTCCAGAACGATCTCAAGGGCCTGCTGGCCTACTCCACCATCAGCCACCTCGGCCTGATCACCCTGCTGCTCGGCCTCAACAGCCCACTGGCCGCTGTCGCCGCGGTGTTCCATATCCTCAACCACGCTACCTTCAAGGCCTCGCTGTTCATGGCGGCCGGCATCATCGACCACGAAAGCGGCACCCGCGATATCCGCAAGCTCAGCGGCCTGGTGCGCCTGATCCCGTTTACCGCGACCCTGGCGATGGTGGCCAGTGCGTCCATGGCCGGCGTGCCGTTGCTCAATGGCTTCCTGTCCAAAGAGATGTTCTTCGCTGAAACCGTATTCATCTCGTCGACCGCCTGGGTGGAAATCGCCCTGCCGGTGATCGCGACCATCGCCGGCACGTTCAGCGTGGCCTACGCGCTGCGTTTCACCGTGGATGTGTTCTTCGGCCCGCCCGCGACGGACCTGCCCCACATCCCGCACGAGCCTCCCCGCTGGATGCGCGCGCCGGTGGAGCTGTTGGTGTTCACCTGCCTGCTGGTGGGGATCTTCCCGGCCCAGGTGGTCGGCTCGATCCTCGCCGCCGCCGCGCTGCCGGTCGTCGGCGGCGTGTTGCCGCAATACAGCCTGGCCATCTGGCACGGCTGGAACGCGCCGATGATCATGAGCCTGGTGGCGATGTGCGGCGGGGTGCTGCTCTATCTGCTGCTGCGCAAGCAACTCAAGCGCGGGCGCTTCAAGTACCCGCCGGTGATCAGCTACTTCAACGGCAAGCGCGGCTTCGAGCGCTGCCTGGTGCTGATGATGCGCGGCGCGCGCAAAATCGAGAAACGCATCAGCACCAAGCGCCTGCAGACGCAGTTGTTCCTGCTGGTGCTGGTCGCCGTGATCGGCGGGCTGATCCCGCTGCTCAACAGCGGCCTCAGTTGGGGCGACCGGCCGAAGATCCCGGGCTCCATCGTGTTCGTCACCCTGTGGCTGCTGGCGATTGCCTGCGCCCTCGGCGCCGCCTGGCAGGCCAAGTACCACCGGCTGGCGGCCCTGACCATGGTCAGCGTGTGCGGCATGATGACCTGCATCACCTTCGTGTGGTTCTCGGCGCCGGACCTGGCGCTGACGCAACTGGTCGTGGAAGTGGTGACCACCGTGCTGATCCTGCTGGGCCTGCGCTGGCTGCCACGGCGGATCGAAGAAGTGTCGCCACTGCCCAGTACGCTGCGCAAGGCACGCATTCGCCGCTTGCGCGACTTCCTGCTGTCCACCGTGGTCGGTGGCGGCATGGCGCTGCTGTCCTACGCGATGCTGACCCGCCAGACGCCTAACGACATTTCCTCGTTCTACTTGAGCCGCGCCCTCCCCGAAGGCGGCGGCAGCAATGTGGTGAACGTGATGCTGGTGGACTTCCGTGGCTTCGACACCCTCGGCGAAATCACCGTGCTCGGCGCCGTGGCGCTGACCGTGTATGCCCTGCTGCGACGCTTCCGCCCCTCCAAGGAAAGCATGCAACTGCCCGCGCAACAGCGCCAACTCGCGCCGGACGTGGCCACCGACCTGATCAACCCGCGCCAGGCCAGCGACACCGCCCTGGGCTACATGATGGTGCCAGCGGTGCTGGTGCGCCTGCTGCTGCCGATTGCGCTGGTGGTGTCGTTCTACCTGTTCATGCGCGGCCACAACCAACCGGGCGGTGGTTTCGTCGCGGGCCTGGTGATGTCGGTGGCGTTTATCCTGCAATACATGGTCGCCGGCACCCAGTGGGTCGAGGCGCAGATGAGTCTGCGGCCGATGCGCTGGATGGGCTTCGGCCTGTTCTCGGCGACCCTGACCGGGCTCGGCGCATTGTTCGCCGGCTACCCGTTCCTCACCACCCACACCTGGCATCTCAGCTTGCCGGTGCTGGGCGACATCCATATCGCCAGCGCCCTGTTCTTCGACGTCGGCGTGTACGCCATGGTCGTCGGCTCGACGCTGCTGATGCTCACCGCCCTCGGTCACCAATCGGTGCGGGCCCATAAACCGAGCAACCAGCCGAAAACCGTTGCCACACCGGAAGGAGCCGCCTGATGGAAGAAGTCATCGCAATTGCCATTGGGGTCCTGGCGGCCTCCGGCGTCTGGTTGATCCTGCGGCCACGGACGTTCCAGGTGGTGATGGGTCTGTGCCTGTTGTCGTATGGGGTCAACCTGTTCATTTTCAGCATGGGCAGCCTGTTTATCGGTAAGGAGCCGATCATCAAGGACGGCGTGCCGCAAGACCTGCTGCACTACACCGACCCGCTGCCCCAGGCGCTGGTGCTGACGGCGATCGTGATCAGCTTCGCCATGACCGCGCTGTTCCTCGTGGTACTGCTGGCGTCGCGGGGCCTGACCGGCACCGACCATGTGGACGGCCGGGAGCCCAAGGAATGACCTGGGTCAACCAACTGATCGTCGCGCCAATCCTGCTGCCGTTGCTGACCGCCGCGCTGATGCTGATGCTCGGCGAGAAGCACCGCCCGCTCAAGGCGCGTATCAACCTGTTCTCGAGCATGCTCGGCCTCGCTATCGCCATCTTGCTGTTGTACTGGACGCAACAAGGCGGCCCCGGTTCGATCGGCGTGTACTTGCCCGGCAACTGGCAAGTGCCGTTCGGCATCGTGCTGGTGGTGGACCAACTGTCGGCGCTGATGCTGGTGCTCACCGGGATCATCGGCGTGAGTGCGTTGCTGTTCGCTATGGCGCGCTGGGACCGTGCGGGCACCAGTTTCCATGCGTTGTTCCAGATCCAGATGATGGGCCTCTACGGTGCCTTTCTCACCGCCGACCTGTTCAACCTGTTCGTGTTCTTCGAGGTGTTGCTGGCGGCCTCCTATGGCTTGATGCTGCACGGTTCCGGCCGGGCGCGGGTGTCGTCGGGGCTGCATTACATCGCGATCAACCTGCTGGCCTCGTCGCTGTTCCTGATTGGCGCGGCGATGATCTATGGCGTCACCGGCACACTGAACTTCGCGGACCTGGCGCTGAAAATCCCGCTGGTGCCAGAGGCCGATCGCGGCCTGTTGCACGCGGGTGCGGCGATCCTCGCCACCGCATTCCTGGCCAAGGCCGGCATGTGGCCGCTGAACTTCTGGCTGGCGCCGGCGTACTCATCGGCCAGCGCGCCGGTGGCAGCGATGTTCGCGATCATGACCAAGGTCGGCGTGTACACCGTGCTGCGCCTGTGGACCCTGCTGTTCTCCGGCCAGGCCGGGGCGTCGGCGCTGTTCGGCGGCGACTGGCTGGTGTACGGCGGCATGGCGACCATCATCTGCGCGGCGCTGGCGATGCTGGCGGCGCAGCGCCTGGAGCGCATGGCCAGCTTGAGCATCCTGGTCTCGGCCGGCATCCTGCTCTCGTCGGCGGGGTTCGCCCAGCCGAGCCTGACAGCCGGAGCACTGTTCTATCTGGTCAGTTCCACGCTGGCGTTGAGTGCGCTGTTCCTGCTGGCCGAATTGATCGAACGCTCGCGCTCGGCCAACGACCTGCCGCTGGATGAAGAGATCGATGCGCTGCCCAAAGCCATGGAATCCCTGCATCCGCGCCCCGGCGTGAACCTCGATGACGAACAGAAAGCCGTGGTCGGCCAGGTGATTCCCTGGACCATGGCCTTCCTCGGCTTGAGCTTTGTCGCCTGCGCCCTGCTGATCATCGGCATGCCGCCGCTGTCGGGGTTTATCGGCAAGCTCAGCCTGTTGAGCGCGCTGGTCAATCCGCCGGGCTTGGGCCATGCGCTGGATGAGCCTGTCCGCCCTGCCGCGTGGGGCCTGGTGACGTTGCTGATCCTGTCCGGCCTGGCCTCGCTGATCGCCTTCGCCCGCCTGGGCATCCAACGCTTCTGGACCCCGGAAGAACGCCCGTCACCGCTGCTGCGCCGTTATGAGTGCGTGCCGATCTTCTTCCTGCTCGGCCTGAGCATCCTGCTGACCTTCAAGGCCGAGCCGCTGATGCGCTACACCCTGGACACCGCCAAGAGCCTGAACAACCCGGAACAGTATGTGATGGCGGTCATGGCCACGCGCCCGGTGCCCAGCCCTGAAGCCAAGACCGCAGCGCTGGAGGTGCAGCCATGAAGCGCCTGTTCCCGGCCCCGTGGTTATCGCTGGCGTTGTGGGTGTTGTGGCTGCTGCTGAACCTGTCGATCAGCCCCGGCAACCTGTTACTGGGCGCGCTACTGGGTTTGCTCGCGCCGCTGCTGATGGCGCCGCTGCGCCCGCTGCCGATCCGCATCCGCCGCCCTGGGGTGATCATCCGCCTGTTCTTCCGGGTGGGGCGTGACGTGATCATCTCCAACCTGCAAGTCGCCTGGGGCGTGCTGGTGTGCGGCTCGCGGCCACCGCGTTCGCGCTTTATCAAAATCCCCCTGGACCTGCGCGACGCCAACGGCCTGGCCGTGTTGTCGATGATCACCAGCGTGACCCCCGGCACCGTCTGGTCGGAACTCGCCCTGGACCGCAGCATCCTGCTGCTGCACGTCTTCGACCTGGACGATGAAGCGCAGTTTATCCAGCACTTCAAACACGACTACGAACGGCCCTTGATGGAGATCTTCGAATGAGCGCCCTGCTCTCCAATGCGATCCTGTTCAGCCTGTTCCTGTTCTCGCTGGCCATGGCGCTGACACTGGTCCGCCTGTTCAAAGGCCCATCGGCCCAGGACCGGGTCCTGGCGTTGGACTACCTGTACATCCTGGCGATGCTGATGATGCTGGTGCTGGGCATTCGGTATGCCAGTGATACCTACTTCGAAGCGGCGCTGTTGATTGCGCTGTTTGGCTTTGTCGGGTCATTTGCCCTGGCCAAATTCCTGCTGCGTGGCGAGGTGATCGAATGATGCCGTTATGGGTTGAAGTGTGCGTGGCCGTGTTGCTGGTGCTGAGCAGCGCGTTTGCCCTGATTGGCGCAATCGGGTTGCTGCGCATGAAGGATTTCTTCCAGCGCATGCACCCGCCGGCACTGGCCTCGACGTTGGGTGCGTGGAGCGTGGCGTTGGCGTCGATTATCTACTTTTCGGTGCTCAAGTCCGGGCCGGTGTTGCACGGGTGGTTGATCCCGATTTTGCTGTCGATCACCGTGCCGGTGACGACGCTGCTGCTGGCGCGCACCGCGCTGTTCCGCAAGCGCATGGCCGGTGACGATGTGCCCGCCGAGGTCAGCAGCCGTCGCTGAGTTCTGATGCGACACGGTCAAAAAAATGTGGGAGGGGGCTTGCCCCCGATAGCAGGGTGTCAGTGAATGCAGCTGTCGCTGACACACCGCTATCGGGGGCAAGCCCCCTCCCACATTTGGATCGAGGCTAGGCGAAGGATCGGATGTGTGCCGCCAACTCCGCTAATTCGGCATCATCCGCCCGCACAAAATCGTGGGACGAGATGTACCCCTCGTAGCGATCAAAGAACTTGTCGACCCTGGAACTGATGGGCTTGAAGTCACTGTCCTGCCCCGTCCCATGCATGGGAAACAGCTTCGCATGCAGGTGATCCACCCCGTAGCCTTCCAGAATCATCCCCGTGCGCGCCACATCGGGAAACGCCCGGTCGATCTGCTGCGCGGTTTTCTTCGCCGCCACCACCAGACCTGCCAGCACCTCATCCGACTGGGCGAAGGCGTAGCTTCCGTAGTGCTGCTTGGGGATCACCACGCTGAAACCGGGTGTGTTGGGGAAAATAGACAGGAAGGCCATATGCTGTTGGTCTTCCCACAGAATATGGGCCGGGGAGGTTTTTCGGACAATGCTGCAGAAAATACAATCCATTTGAATCACCGTCAGTTTCATCATGGGCTTGGTCTGGTCGACCATCTAAAGCCAGGATTGGGCGGGCGTCAAAGCAAATGGGCTTTTTCCAGAACGTCGCAGGTTGGCTACCGCTCGAAGCCGTGTTCCGACAGCGTTACGAAGACCGGCCCTTCGCGCATGTTTCGCTGAACCCAAAATGAAAAACGCCCCGAACCAGTCGGGGCGTTTTTCATTCAGCGTTTACTTATCAAGCCTGATCAGCCAAGCGCCACGTCGTCCCACCCTTGCCGTCTTCCAACACCACACCCATCGCGGTCAGTTGGTCACGGATCCGGTCGGACTCCGCCCAGTCCTTGTTGGCCCGCGCCGTCAAGCGCGCCTGGATCAGCGCGTCCACTTCAGCCGCATCCACACGCCCTTCGGCGCCGGCTTGCAGGAAGTCGTCGGCTTCCATCTGCAACACGCCCAGCACGCTGGCCAGTTCTTTCAGGCGTGCAGCCAGACCGGCCGCTGCGTCGAGATCGCTCTCACGCAGGCGGTTGATCTCGCGCACCATCTCGAACAGCACCGCGCAGGCTTCCGGTGTGCCGAAGTCGTCGTTCATTACTTCGGTGAACCGGGCCACGAACGCTTCGCCGCCGGCCGGGGCCACGGAGGGCAGGCCTTTCAACGCGTGGTAGAAACGCTCCAGGGCGCCTTTGGCGTCCTTGAGGTTGTCTTCCGAGTAGTTGATCGCGCTGCGGTAGTGGCTGGACACCAGCAGGTAGCGCACCACCTCCGGGTGGTACTTTTCCAGCACGTCGCGGATGGTGAAGAAGTTGTTCAAGGACTTGGACATCTTCTCGCCATTGATGCGGATCATGCCGCAGTGCATCCAGGCGTTGGCGTAGGTCTTGCCGGTGGCGGCTTCGCTTTGGGCGATTTCGTTTTCGTGGTGCGGGAACTCGAGGTCGCTGCCGCCGCCATGAATGTCGAAGGTCTCGCCCAGGCAGCAGGTGGACATCACCGAGCATTCGATGTGCCAGCCCGGACGCCCGGCGCCCCAAGGCGATTCCCAGCTTGGCTCGCCGGGCTTGGTGCCTTTCCACAGCACGAAGTCGAGCGGGTCTTGCTTGGCTTCGTCGACTTCGATGCGCGCGCCGATGCGCAGGTCTTCGATTTTCTTGCGCGACAGCTTGCCGTAGCCCATGAACTTGGCGACGCGGTAGTACACGTCGCCATTGCCTGGAGCGTAGGCGTAGCCCTTGTCGATCAAGGTCTGGATCATCGCGTGCATGCCCGGGATATGGTCCGTGGCACGCGGTTCCATGTCCGGCTTAAGGATGTTGAGGCGCGCCTCGTCCTCGTGCATGGCGGCGATCATGCGCGCGGTCAGGACGTCGAACGGCTCGCCGTTTTCCTTGGCGCGGTTGATGATCTTGTCGTCGATGTCGGTGATGTTGCGCACATAGGTCAAGTCGTAGCCGCTGAAACGCAACCAGCGGGTCACCAGGTCAAAGGCGACCATGCTGCGGCCGTGGCCGATGTGGCAGTAGTCGTACACGGTCATGCCGCACACGTACATGCGTACCTTGTTGCCATCCAGCGGCTTGAAGACTTCTTTGCTCTTGCTGAGCGTGTTGTAGATCGTTAGCACGACGGTTCCTTAAATCACTGGCCCCACGAATCACGCAAGGTCACGGTACGGTTGAATACCGGATGGCCAGGTTTCGAGTCCTTGATATCCGCGCAGAAGTAGCCTTCGCGCTCGAACTGGAAACGGTCTTCCGGCTGTGCATTGCCAAGGGATGGCTCGGCACGACAACCCGTGAGTACTTGCAGGGAGTTCGGATTGATGTTGTCGAGGAAGCTCGCGCTGTCTTCGGCTTTCTCAGGGTTCGGCGAACGGAACAGACGGTCGTACAGACGCACTTCGCACTCGACGCTGGCGGCGGCCGGCACCCAGTGGATCACGCCCTTGACCTTGCGGCCTTCAGGGTTCTTGCCCAGGGTTTCTGGATCATACGAGCAGCGCAGTTCGACGATGTTGCCCGCGGCGTCCTTGATCGCTTCGTCGGCGCGGATCACGTAGCTGCCGCGCAGGCGCACTTCGCCGGTAGGTTCCAGGCGCTTGTAGCCTTTTGGCGGCTCTTCCATGAAGTCGTCACGGTCGATGTAGATTTCACGGGCGAACGGCAGTGCGCGCACGCCCATGTCTTCTTTCGGGTGGCGTGGCAGTTCGAGGTTCTCGACCTGGCCTTCCGGGTAGTTGGTGATCACGACTTTCAGCGGGCGCAGCACGCACATGGCGCGCGGGGCGCTGTGGTCGAGGTCGTCACGGATGCTGAATTCGAGCATGCCGAAGTCGACCACGCCGTCGGAACGGTTGGTGCCGACCATTTCGCAGAAGTTGCGGATGGACTTGGGCGTGTAGCCGCGACGGCGGAAGCCCGACAGCGTCGACATGCGCGGGTCGTCCCAGCCGTTGACGTGCTGTTCATCCACCAGTTGCTTGAGCTTGCGCTTGCTGGTGATGGTGTAGTTCAGGTTCAGGCGGCTGAATTCGTACTGGCGCGGGTGTGCCGGAACCGGCAGGTGCTCCAGGAACCATTCGTACAGCGGACGGTGACTTTCGAACTCCAGGGTGCAGATGGAGTGGGTGATGCCTTCGATGGCGTCCGACTGGCCGTGGGTGAAGTCGTAGTTCGGGTAGATGCACCACTTGTCACCGGTCTGGTGGTGATGGGCATGGCGGATGCGGTACATGATCGGGTCGCGCAGGTTCATGTTCGGCGAGGCCATGTCGATCTTGGCACGCAGTACACGGGCACCGTCTGCGAACTCACCGGCGCGCATGCGGGCGAACCAGTCCAGGTTCTCTTCCACCGAACGGTCGCGGAACGGGCTGTTCTTGCCCGGCTCGGTCAGCGTGCCACGGTATTCCTTGGCCTGTTCAGGGGTGAGGTCGTCGACGTAGGCCTTGCCGGCCTTGATCAGCACGATGGCCCAGTCGAACAACTGGTCGAAATACTTGGACGCATAGCGCACTTCACCGGACCATTCGAAGCCCAGCCACTTGATGTCGCTTTCGATGGCGTCGATGTATTCCTGGTCTTCCTTGGCCGGGTTGGTATCGTCGAAACGCAGGTGCGTGACGCCACCGAACTCCTGGGCCAGACCGAAGTTCACACAGATCGACTTGGCGTGACCGATGTGCAGGTAGCCGTTGGGCTCCGGCGGAAAGCGCGTGACGATCTGCGTGTGCTTGCCCGAATCCAGGTCCGCCTGGATGATCGGGCGCAGGAAATTGACCGTGGCGGCAGGACCGGCCTTGGCGTTCGAGGTAGGGTCGACAGTGGGCTTGCTCATATTATCCTTGAACAGACGAGTACGTGGCCTTGGGCAGGCCAGATAAAACAAAGGGCTTATCATAGCCGAAGCGGTCAACCGCCTGACAGGGTGCGGCCAAAAACTGCTGCTTTAATTGCCCGGGCGGTAAAAAACCACCTCGAAATTCCCGCAGGGCACGCTAAACTGCGCGTCTTGGCCAACGTTTAGCCAAACAGGTCAGGCGCACAGCGCCCGAACCCACGAATTCCCTGAAAAGAGTAGTACACATGACTCAAGTCAAACTGACCACCAACCACGGTGACATCGTCATCGAGCTGAACGCCGAGAAAGCGCCGATCACCGTCGCCAACTTCATTGAATACGTGAAAGCCGGCCACTACGAAAACACCGTTTTCCACCGTGTCATCGGCAACTTCATGGTCCAGGGCGGCGGTTTCGAGCCTGGCATGAAAGAAAAGAAAGACAAGCGCCCAAGCATCCAGAACGAAGCGGACAACGGCCTTTCCAACGACAAATACACCGTCGCCATGGCCCGTACCATGGAGCCGCATTCGGCCTCCGCGCAGTTCTTCATCAACGTCGCCGACAACGCCTTCCTCAACCACAGCGGCAAGAACGTGCAGGGCTGGGGCTACGCGGTGTTCGGTAAAGTCACCGAAGGCACTGACGTCGTCGACAAGATCAAAGGCGTTGCCACCACCAGCAAAGCCGGCCACCAAGACGTGCCAGCAGACGACGTGATCATCGAGAAAGCCGAGATCATTGAGTGATATTGCTGATTTCAGACTTGCATCTGGAAGAGGAACGCCCGGACATTACCCGGGCGTTTCTGGATTTACTCCACGGCCGCGCCCGTGGCGCCCAGGCGTTGTACATCCTCGGGGACTTCTTTGAAGCCTGGGTTGGCGACGATGGGATCACCCCTTTCCAGCGCTCGATTTGCGCGGCCCTGCGCGAACTGAGCGACAGCGGCACCGCGATTTTCATCATGCACGGCAACCGCGACTTCCTGATCGGCAAGACGTTCTGCAAAGCCGCAGGCGCCAAGCTGCTCAAGGACCCGAGCATCGTGCAACTCGCCGGCGAGCCCGTGCTGCTGATGCACGGCGACAGCCTCTGCACCCGCGACGTCGGCTATATGAAGCTGCGGCGCATCCTGCGCAACCCGATTGTGCTGTTTATCCTGCGTCACCTGCCCTTGCGCACCCGCCACAAACTGGCGCGCAAGCTGCGCAACGAAAGCCGGGCGCAGACGCGGATGAAGGCCAACGACATTGTCGACGTCACCCCTGAGGAAGTGCCGCGGGTGATGCAGCAGTTCGGCGTGCGTACCCTGGTCCACGGCCATACGCACCGCCCCGCCATTCATAAGTTGCAGATCGGCGATCAGGCGGCCAAGCGTATTGTGCTGGGGGATTGGGACAAGCAAGGCTGGGCATTGCAGGTGGATGAGCAAGGGTTTCAGCTGGCGGCGTTTGACTTCGTCAATCCGCAACTGGCACTGCCGGGCGCCTGATCAACTGTGGGAGGGGGCTTGCCCCCGATGGCAGTGGGTCAGCTTCAAATAGGTTGACTGAGACACCGCTATCGGGGGCAAGCCCCCTCCCACAGTTGATTGCATTCCAGCCCTGGCTGATTGCATTTCAGCCCTGGCTGATTGCATTTCAGCCCTGGCTGATTGCATTCCAGCCTTGGCCGATCAGTGCCCTGATGCAGCCGGCCCCGCCTTCGCGGTAAACGGCGGTTTGGCCAGCCACACCAGCAGCATCAAGCCCATGAACATCCACCCCAGCAACGTGAAGTAATCCACGGTGGACATCATGTATGCCTGGCTGGTGAGGATCTGGTCGAGTTGGGCGTAGGCCTTTTGCCCCGCGCCGCCCAACGCATTCAACGCATCGCGGGTCGCCGCGTCGTAGGTGGTCATGTTCTCGCTCATGTACGCATGGTGCTGGTCGGCGCGGCGAATCCAGATCCAGGTGGTCAGCGAGGCCGCGAAGCTGCCGCCCAGGGTCCGCAGGAACGTCGCCAGGCCGGCGCCGTCGGCGATCTGGTGCGGCGGCAGGTCGGACATCAGGATGCTCAAGGTCGGCATGAAGAACAGCGCCACGCCGATGCCCATGAACAGCTGCACCAGGGCGATGTGCTGGAAGTCCACCTCATTGGTGAAGCTGGCGCGCATGAAGCAGCTCAAGCCAATCGCCAGGAACGCCAGGCCCGCCAGTACGCGCAGGTCGAATCGGTGCGCGTACTTGCCGACAAACGGCGACATCAGCACTGGCAGAATACCGATCGGCGCCACGGCCAGGCCGGCCCAGGTCGCGGTGTAGCCCATCTGGGTTTGCAGCCACTGCGGCAGGATCAGGTTGATGCCGAAGAAGCCCGCGTAGCCGAGGACCAGCACGATGGTGCCGATGCGGAAGTTGCGGTAGGCGAACAGCCGCAGGTTGACCACCGGGTGTTTGTCGGTCATCTCCCAGATGATGAACACCGCCAGGGCAATCACCGAAATCGCCGCCCCCACGATGATGAAGTTGGACTCGAACCAGTCCAGGTCGTTGCCCTTGTCGAGGATGATCTGCAACGCGCCGACCCCGACGATCAAGCTCAACAACCCCACATAGTCCATCGGCTGGTAGCTGGTGACCACCGGGCGTTTCTTCAACTGCGAACGCACCACCATCACCGCAAAGATGCCGATGGGCACGTTGATGAAGAAGATCCACGGCCAGCTGTAGCTGTCGGTGATCCAGCCGCCGAGGATGGGACCGGCAATCGGCGCCACCACCGTGACCATCGCCAGCAGTGCCAGGGCCATGCCGCGCCTCGCCGGCGGGTAGACCGCGATCAGCAACGTCTGGGTCATCGGGTACAACGGCCCCGCCACCAGGCCTTGCAACACCCGAAAGCCGATCAGCTCGGGCATCGACGTGGAAATACCGCAGAGAAACGAGGCCAGCACAAACAGCACGGTGGCCCAGAGAAACAGCTTCACCTCGCCGAAGCGCCGGCTCAACCAGCCGGTCAGCGGCAGGGCAATGGCGTTGCTCACCGCAAACGAGGTGATCACCCAGGTGCCCTGCTCCGAACTCACGCCAAGGTTGCCGGAAATGGTCGGCAACGCCACGTTGGCGATCGTGGTATCGAGCACCTGCATGAAGGTCGCCAGCGACAGGCCAATCGTGGCCATCACCAAGCTGGGTGGCGAGAAGGACGCGTTATGGCTCATCAGCGTTGCACAGCCTTGGGCGCGGCGAGGCTGTTGTCATGAATCAACTGGGTGATCATGGCATCGGCTTCGGCCAACTGGCGGTCATACACGTTGGTGGTGAACGAGGCCTTTTGCGGCGCCTGTTGCGCCAGTACCGGGCCACTCTGGTCATGCAGGTCGACGCTGACCACCGTGCTCAAGCCCACCCGCAGCGGGTGTTTGGCCAGTTCTTCGGCATTGACGTGGATGCGTACCGGCACCCGTTGCACGATCTTGATCCAGTTGCCCGTGGCGTTCTGCGCAGGCAGCAAGGCAAACGCGCTGCCGGTGCCGGCGCCGAGGCTGTCGATGGTGCCGCTGAACTTCACATCGCTGCCGTAAATGTCCGCTTCGATGTCCACCGGTTGGCCGATACGCATATTGCGCAGTTGGGTTTCCTTGAAGTTGGCGTCGATCCACAACTGGTTCAGCGGGATCACCGCCATCAACGCCGTCCCCGGCTGCACGCGCTGGCCCAGTTGCACGGTGCGCTTGGCCACATAGCCGGTGACGGGGGCGATCAGGGTGCTGCGCGCATTGGCCAGGTAGGCCTGGCGCAGTTGCGCGGCGGCGGCTTGCACGTCCGGATGGGACGAGATCACCGTGTCGTCGACCAGGGCGTTGCTGCTTTTGAGCTGCTGCTCAAGGTTGGTCAGGGCATTCTTGGCCGCGGTCAGGCTGTCGCGGGCGTGGGACAGTTCTTCCTGGGAAATCGCCCCGCCCTGGGCCAGGGTCTTACGCCGGTTGTAGTTGTCCTCGGCAGTTTGCACGTCGGCTTTCTGCGCATTGACCTGGGCTTTCATGCCGTCGACGTTGCTGTACAAGCCCCGCACCTGGCGCACGGTGCGGGCCAGGTTGGCCTGCGCACTTTGCAGGCCGACCGCCGCGTCGTTGGGGTCGAAGTTGATCAGCACCTGGCCTTCGTGGACCAGGTCGCCATCGTCGGCGCCGATGCTGACCACGGTGCCGGTGACCAGCGGGGTGATTTCCACCACGTTGCCGTTCACGTAGGCGTCGTCGGTGCTTTCATTGAAGCGGCCGTAGAGTTCATACCAACCCCACACGCCGACCACGCCGAGGATGACGATCAGCACCAGGCCGACCAGCATGACTTTGCGTTTGCGCGGGTTGTTATCGGGCGTTCCCGTTGCGTTGTTGCTTTCGGCAGTGGCCATGTCAGTTACCTCAAATTATTCCGTGCGTGTAGCTGGGGTGGTCGATGCCACATTTGCGGCGTCGTAGCCGCCACCCAGGGCTTGCATCAATTGGATCGACAGATCGATTTGCGCGGCGTTCAAGGTCGCCAGCTGACGCTGGGCCTGCAGCAATTGCTGCTCGATGCTGAGCACGTCCAGGTAGTTGCCGATCCCGGAGCTGTAACGCTGCATCGCGGTGTCGTAGGACTGCTGGGCAATGTCCGCGGCGTGTTGCTGGGCCTGGATCTGCCGACCGGTTTCGCGCAGTTGTGAAAGGCTGTTGCCGATATCGCCGAGGGCTTGCACCAGGGTTTTGTTGTACTGGGCCACGGCCAGGTCATAGTCGGCATCGCGCGCATCGAGGTTGGCGCGCAGGCGACCGCCGTCGAAGATCGGCAGCGAGATCGTCGGCGCAATGTTGAAGAAGCGGCTGGCCGAACCGAACATCGCGTCACCCAGCAACGACTCGGCCCCGGCGCTCGCGCTCAGGTTGAGGTTGGGGTAGAAGTTGGCCTTACCGGCGGCGATATTCTTGCTCGCCGCCTCTACACGCCAACGTGCGGCGATCAGGTCCGGGCGACGACCCAGCAGTTCGGCGGGCAGCACCGAGGGTACGGCGACGGCGCTGGGCTTGAGTACATTCGGACGCGCCAGCTCGTTACCCCGGTCGGGGCCTTTGCCGAGCAACACCGCCAGGGCGATTTTCGCGCTCTGCAGTTGTTTTTCCGCATCGATCAGTTGCGACTGGGAGCTGGCTTCCAGGCTTTCGGTCTGTTGGAACTGGTACTGGCTGTCGATGCCCGAGTTCAGGCGGCGCTGGCTCAGGTTGAGCATTTGCCGGGCACGCTTGAGGTCGTCATTGGCCAGGTCACACACGATATGGGCCTGGCCCAGATCGCTGTAGGCCTTGGCCACATCGGCCGCCAGGGTCAGGCGCGCGGCCTGTTGGTCGATTTCGGCGGCGCGGGCCTGGCCCAAGGCCGCTTCCCAGGCGGCGCGCTGGCCGCCCCAGAGGTCGAAGTTGTAGTTGAAGCTCGCGCCGAGGCTTCGCACCGTCGAGTAGGTATCGCCCTGCAGCCGCGGGTCCTGGTCCCTGGCCAGCCGCGACCGGCTCACACCGGCGCTGGCGTCCAGGGTCGGCATGCGTGCGGCGTTCGCCGCATAGGCGGCGGCTTCCGCCTGGTGGGCACGGGCGCTGGCCACTTGCATGTCGGGGCTGTTTTGCAGGGCTTCCTGGATCAAACCGTCGAGTTGCGGGTCGCCGAGGCTTTTCCACCAGTCGGCGCTGGGCCAGGCGGCGCTCGACAGGGTCACGCCGGTCAACGACTGACCGGTCTGCAGGGTGTTGGCGTCGAGGCGCTGGCCCTGGGTATCGAGGCCGCTGAAGTTGGCGCAACCGGCCATGCTCATGGCCGCCAGCACCAGGCAAAGGGCACGTGTGTTCATTCTTTACCTACCCGCTGAAGGGTGATGGGATCACCGGCAGCTATCAGCATTTTCATGAGGATCTTTTCCAGGGTTTGCAATTCACCCGGCTCCAGTGCGCAGGCCAACTGGTTCAACGCCTCGGCGCCGATGTACGGCAGCCTGTCCGCCAGGCGCTGGCCGTCGTCGGTCAACACCAGTTGCACTTGGCGACGGTCCAGCGCCGAACGCTTGCGATCAAGCAGGCCTTTTTGCTCCAGGCGATCGAGCATGCGGGTCATCGAACCGCTGTCCAGGGACAGGTGGCGGCACAGCTCCGCCGGGGTGTCGACACCGAACTGCGCCATGATGATCAACACCTTGAACTGCGCGGCGGTGATGCCGTGGGGTTCCATATGGGTGTCGATGATCTTGTCTTTAAGGATGGCGGCACGCCCCAACAACAGCCCGAGGTGGCAGTTGTGGAAGTTGTCCGGGGTGAAGTGCTTCATCGAAAGTCACCTTATTACTGCCTAGGCAGCGAATGTGTGACGAGATATTACTGCTTAGGCAGCGAATGTCAAATGAAATGATTAGCTTGCTTGGTATGTGCGAGCGAGCAAGCCCGCTCGCACTTTTTCATCGAGGGCGGATCTAGAAATCCCGCTTATAGAAAATATCCAACGAACTGGCCACACCACTGGCCACCTCCAGATACACCTTCTTGCTCAACAGGTAGCGCAAAGCAATGGTGCTGGCCGGCTCGAACACCCCAACCCCATAACGCAGGCTGAGTTTCTCCGAGATCTTGCCGCTGGCGACCACGGCGGTGTTGGTGCCGCTGCCTTGGGTGTCGAGTTCGAAGTCCTGGATGCCGAGGTTCTTGGCAATGTCCGAGGTCACGCCGGCACTGCCCATCAAGCCCAGGCCCAGGGCGGCTTGGGCGAGCATATTGTTATCTTCACCGGTGGTGCTCAGCGGACGGCCGAGCACCAGGTAGGACAGCGCCTGCTCCTGGCTCATGGCCGGCTCGGAGAAGATCTGCGTAGTGGGCTGTTCGGCGCTGCCGCTCAGGCGGATACCAGCGACGACATCGCCGGTCTTGCGGATCGCTTCGATATCCAGATAAGGCTGGTCGAGCGGCCCGGCGAACAGCAAACGCGCACGGCGCACATCCAGCTTCTGGCCGTAGGCACGGTAGCGGCCGTCGTTGAGCCACAGCTCGCCGCGGGTGTCCAGGTTGTCGCCGATATGCACATGCCCCTGCACCTTGGCGGTGAGGCCGAAGCCCGAGAAGTTGAGCTGGTCTTCACCCACCGCCACGTCGATATCCATCGCCATCGCCATCGGCGGCTTGCCCTCTTCGGTCTGGCTGCCGACGATCACCGTGTCATCGGAGACCTTGACCGTCGACGGCGGCAGTTCGCGCACGGTGATGTCACCCCGCGGGATCTGCACCTTGCCGGCGATCGCGAGCTTGTCGTTCTTCAGGCTGATCTTCAGGTCGGGCGCGACTTCCAGCACCGCGTAAGGTTCGACGGTGACCGGCAGGTGCGAGCCTTGCAGGCTGAGGTCGACCGCCAGGGCGCGGCCCCAGTCGATGTGGCCCTTGAGGCTGCCCTGCCCGGCCTTGCCGCTGTGCCAGCGGCCATCGAGTTGCACGCTTTCGCCGGCAATCAGCGCCTGTACGTTCAAGCCTTCGAGGCTGATGGGCAGTTCCGCCCCGGAAATCTCGCCGCCCACCAGGTTCATGCTGCCGTTGACCAGCGGCGCCAGCAGGCCACCGGAGATGCGGCCATTGCCGTTGAGCTTGCCGTTGAGTTTTTCCACCATCGGCACAAACGGCCGCGCCACGGTGAGGTCCAGACCGGTGAGGCTGAAAGTACCGGTGATCGGCTTGTTTTTCGCCAGCGGGTTGATCTGTGCCTGCAACCGCAACTCACCGAGCTTGCCGCCCTGGAAGTTGAGCTGGGTGTCGATGCGCTTGGGGTTGAGGGTGGCGTCCAATTGCAGCGTGTCGTAGGGGAAATCCAGCCACTGGTGCTTGTCCTTGACGCGCAACGTGCCGCCACTGGCATCCACTGCGATCACGCCTTTGGGGCCGCTGGCCGGCAGGTCGAGCTGTACGTCGGCGTTGAGCGTGCCCTGCCAGGCGAAGTCCTTGGGCAACCAGGCCGCCAGGCTATCGATGGGGAATTGCTTGAGGTGGTAACGCAGCTTCGGTTCAGGCATCAGGCGCTGATCTTCAGCACACAGGCTGGCCGGGCCCGCGACCCAGCAGTGGGCGGCGAAGGTCAGCCTGCCATCGGCCAGGCGCTCGATTTTCGCCGGGGCCTGCAGCTTCCAGTCCTGGCCGCCGGCCTGCACGTCACCGCTGGCCAGGCGTCCGCGCCAGTTGCCTTGGTCGAGGTTGCCATCCAGGGCCAGGGCCAGCTTGACCAGTGGGCCGGCCAGATCCAACTGGACCTTCTGTTGCCTGACATCGCCCTGGGCGCTGGCTGTCAGGGTGCCGACTTGGGTGTCGCCGCTTTGGATGCCGCTGCCCTTGAGGTCGATCTTTGCGCGCTGGGCGTTATCGAGCGTGGCGTCGAGGCTCAGGCTTTGCAGGCGATTGTCGGCAAACGCCAGTTGCTGGCCCTTGAGGTCGAGTTTGCCTTGAGGCGCTTTGAGGCTACCGGCCACATCGAGTCGGCCATTGACCTGCCCGCGTAACTGCGGCCACAGCTGGGCCAGCCGCGTCAGTTTGATATCGATCTGCCCGGCCAGGCGTTGTTGCAGGCTGCCGCTGCCGTTGATGCGGTTGTCGCCCAGGCGGATATCCAGGTTGGCCAGGGTCCATTGCTCACCCGCGCCTTCGGCCTTGGCGGCCAATACGGCGGGCTGCCCGCGCAGACGGCCCTTGAGGCCGAGGTCGGCGCTCAGTTTGAGCTGCTGGTTCTTGAACTCGCCTTTGCTGCGCAGCGGTCCGGCCAGCGTGCCCGGCAACTCCGCGACCCAATACGCCGGGTTCAGCGCCGACAGGTCGAGCGCCGTGTCCCAGGCGATGCCATCGGCAAACTGCAGGTTGAGGTGGCCTTCGGCCTTGCCTTGGCCAGCGGTCAGTTTCAGCTCGGGCAGGAACACTTGTTTGAGGTCGCCGCTGAACGGCGTGACCACGTTGAATTTGCCCGCGGGGCCATCGAGGTCGGCCTTGAGGTTGCCGAGGTAGCTGCCGTCTTTATAGAAAATTTCACCATTGAAGGTACGCAAGGTGACTTGCGGCTCGTCGATCAAGGGGTAGAGGCGATGCCAGGGGAAGTCCAGCCAATCGATTTTCGCATCGGCTTGAAAGCCCTGCTGCCAGTCCAGCTGTGCCGTGAGTTTCAGGCTTTGCTTGTCACCGGCGCTCAGATCCAGGCCGGCGATTTGCGCGCCCTTGGCATCGACCTTACCTTGCAGCAGTAAGTCCACCGGGCCCTTTTCTGCGGGCAGTATGGCTTTGCCGAGCAATTGGTAACCGCTGTCCAGGTCGCCTTTGGCGGTGAGGTCAAGTTGATTGAGTTGCAGGGTGTCAGGCAAATCGGCGCTGGGTTTGAAGGCGTCGGCGGTGATGTGCAGCTGTGCCGGCAGGTTTTCCACCAGCGGCTGCAACTCGCCGCTGAGCTTGGCCGGCAGGTAGCCGCTGCTGTCGGCGTCGAGCTTGAGGGTCTTGAGCAGGTCGCCATCGGCCCTGAACGCCACCGTCCACGGCGCGCCGCCGGGGGCGTAAGGCAGGCTCAGGTTGCCGCTGGCGGTCAACGGCCAATCACCGCTGGGTTGGAGTAGCCCGGACAGGTCCAGCACCAGATCATCGCGTTGCAGATGCACGGAATCGATCTGCAGGCCCGCGGCGGTCCAATGCGCCGCCAGTTGCATACCCTTGAGTTCCTCGCTGCCGTTAAACAGCAGGCTGCCGACGCGAACGTCGCCCAACTGGAGCGCAACCGGCAACTTCAGCGCCGGCAGCTGGATCGGCCCGCTGCTCGGCTCCGTGCTCGGCGCAAATTGCAGGCTGACTTGATCCACCGCCAACCGGTCAATGCACAGCGTCAGGCGCAGCAGGCAGGCCGGCGACCAGTCGAACGTCGGCGCGTTGAGTTCGACACGGTCACTGCCCTGCTGCCACAGCAGATGCTCGGCACTCCATTGGCCGCCCAAACGGCCCTGGAAATTGTCCACGCTCAAGCCCGGCACCTGGCCCAACGCCCAACGGCTGCCCGCCTGGGTTCCGAGTACGGTCCACAGCGCCAGCAACACCATGGCCAGGAGGGCAACGGCAGCCAGCCCGGCTATTTTCAAACCACGCATCACAGCTCAGGCCCCATGGAAAAGTGCAAACGGATACCGCCCGGGTCTTCCAGGGCATGGGCCAGGTCAAGGCGAATCGGCCCGACGGGCGACACCCAGCGCAGGCCGACGCCCACGCCGGTTTTCAGGCTTGGCATTTCCAGGGTGTTGAAGGAGTTGCCCTGGTCGATAAAGGTCGCGATCCGCCATTTTTCGGCGATGGAATATTGATACTCGGCGCTCAAGGCCACCATGTAGCGGCCACCGATGCGGTCGCCACGGTCGTTCTCCGGCGACAGGGTCTGGTACTCGTAACCACGCACGCTCTGGTCGCCACCGGCAAAGAAACGCAGCGACGGCGGCACCGACTTGTAGCCGTTGGTGGCGCTGCCGCCGATCTGCGCCCGCGCGAGGAAACGGTGCTTGTCCCACACGGTGGTCAGGCCTTTGACCATGGCCGTGCCGTAAAGCAGGTTGGTGTCGGAGCCGAAGCCTTCCTTGGCCAGCTTGGTGTCGAATTGCAGGCGATAGCCGTGGTGGGGATCGATGCGGTTGTCGCTGCGCAAATAGGAATAGCTGAGCCCCGGCATCAACAGGTTGCTCAGGCCCGAGTCATCGCCCAGGCGATATTCTTCACGCTGCCACTTGAGGGAGACCACCCGGGTCCAGCCGCTGGGCAACTTGCTGTGCCATTCCGGGCCGAGGGTGAGCAATTTACTCAGGGTGTCGGTGTTGGCCAGTTCTTCATTCTGGTAGCCGCCGGCAAAACGCAGTTTGTCGGTAAGCGGTGGGTCGAGCGGGATGTCGTACCACAGGCCGACGTTCTGCCGTGGCGCCGACAATTCGGCTTCCCAGCCGTAACTGTGGCCCTGCGGATTAACCCAATGCCGCGTCCAGTTGGCTTTGCCGCGCGGGCCGACGTCGGTGGAAAAGCCGAGGCCCAGGCCCATGGTGCGTGGCTTGCGGGTTTCCAGTTGCACCGCGACCGGGATCACATCGTTGGCCGACGCAGCCGGCGCGGCGTCCACCCGCACGCCCTCGAAAAAGCCGCTGGCTTGCAGGTTCTGGTTCAACTCGGCGATCAGTTCGGAATCGTAGGGCGCGCCGTTTTTGAACGGCACCATGCGTTGCAACAGTTCTTCATCGAACGGCGTATCGCCAGCAAAATTGACCTTGCCCAAGGTGTAGCGCGGGCCGCTGTCATACACCAGTTCAATATCGGCGACGCCCGCCTTGGGGTCGACCGACAGGGTCTGGCGGGTAAAGCGCCCATTGAAAAAGCCGTAGCGCGAGGCCTGGTTCTGGATCAGACGCTTGGCGTCTTCGTAATGGCCGTGGTTGAGCACGGCACCGGATTCAAGGTCGCGGCTGGCAGGCACACGAAAGGCTTTGAGGGCGGCGGCCGGGCCGTCGACCCGAATGGTCACGTCGCGCAAATGCACCGGTTCGCCGGGCTCGATGGTCAGGGTCAGGCGCGGGTTCTTGCCGCCCTGCACATCACTGCTGATCTGCGGCTGATAGAAGCCCAAGGCCTGGGCCGCTTTGCGCGCCTGCTCCTCGGCGCCACGGCTGAAGCGCAGCAACGCTTCTTCATCGCGATCGCCTACCCCGCCGATGTAGCCTTCGATGTTGGCTTTCAACGCGTCGTTTGAGGGTTTGACTCGCACGTCCAGTTCGCTTTGCGCCAAAGCGCCGCAGCTTGTGAACAGCAGAATCAAGCCGCTGGTGAATCTTCCTGGAAACTTCATAGGCGCGGATGCTACACGAGCTGGAGAGACTCTTTGAACTCAGATTTATCTGAAAATCCTGACTCAAGTCGTTACAGCCTGTAACGGCTGTGGATTGGCATGAAAAAACACATGCTCCAGGATCGGTCCTACAGCAACTTCGCCGATTTCCTCATAACCCTGACGCTTGTAGAACTCCAGGTAACGTGAGTTGCCGGTATCGAGCACCACACCGGACGAATGCGGGTCCTCGGCGCACCAGTTGTGTACCGCGCCGAGCAGTTGCTCACCGAAGTGCTTGCCCTGGAATTGCGGGTGAATACCCAGCAACGGCAACACGTGCACCGAATCGCTGGGCAGGCACGCCAGCACCGCCTGGTGATAATCCAGGTAACGCCGTGTCCCCCGCACACCGGTGCTCAACCACATGCGCAATTGCCACGCCCAGCTCTCGGTGATGCCCAGACGCCGCTGGGGTGGCGCGATCAACGCAACGCCGATCAGTCGGTCGTCGACGAACAGGCCGATGGCGGGAAGCTTCTGGAAGAAATGCTGTTTGACCAACTCGCGCACGGTGGCACGGACCCGCTGCTCATACCCCGGCCGCTCAGCTTCGAAGATGTAGGCGAACGTCGGCTCATGGCGATAAGCCTGGTACAGCAGGGAGCGCGCTTCGCTGGAATAGTCGCTATTGAGCAGGCGGATTTCGGCAATCGCAGTTGAAGTGTCAGACATACAGTGAATCTCCCTGGGCGCCATTCAAAAGACGGCGTTCTTATGGGTACGAACTTACGCAGCGCGAGTCGTTCCCAGACATTAGCAGCGCATCCGTCCTACCGCCACGCTGGCCCCCGTCCGACTTGTCGGCTAGCATCGCCCTTTTGCCAGACTGGACAGCCGACCATGAAAATCGTCTCTTTCAATATCAACGGGCTACGGGCTCGCCCGCATCAGTTGGCGGCGCTGATTGAAAAGCATCAACCCGATGTGATCGGCCTGCAGGAAACCAAGGTCCACGACGACCAGTTCCCGCTGGCCGAAGTGCAGGCCCTGGGGTATCACGTGTACTACCACGGCCAGAAAGGCCACTACGGCGTGGCCCTGCTCTCGCGCCAGGAAGCGCTGAGCGTACACAAAGGCTTTGCCAGCGATGAAGAAGACGCCCAGCGTCGCTTTATCTGGGGCACCTTCGCCGATGCACAAGGCAACCCGATCACCATCATGAACGGCTATTTCCCCCAAGGCGAAAGCCGCGACCACCCCACCAAGTTCCCGGCCAAGCAGCGCTTCTACGCAGACCTGCAACAGTTGCTGGAAAGCCAGTTCAGCAACGACCAGGCGCTGGTGGTAATGGGCGATGTGAATATTTCCCCGGAAGACTGCGACATCGGCATTGGCCCCGACAATGCCAAGCGCTGGCTGAAAACCGGCAAGTGCAGCTTCCTGCCGGAAGAGCGCGAGTGGATGGCCCGCCTGAAGAACTGGGGCCTGGTAGACAGCTTCCGCCACCTCAACCCCAACGTGACCGACCGCTTCAGCTGGTTCGACTACCGCAGTCGCGGGTTTGAAGATGAACCCAAGCGTGGCCTGCGTATCGATGTGATCCTGGCGTCCAACGGCTTGCTGCCCAGGGTCAAGGATGCAGGGGTGGACTACGAACTGCGCGGCCTGGAAAAACCCTCGGACCATGCACCGATCTGGCTGGAATTGAGCTGACTTCACGGACGGCACGCTTAAACAATGTGGGAGCAAGCCCGCTCTCACATTTTTACGGTTGAGTGACAGTCATATTACTGAAACCCAACTGACTTAATCTCGCGGCACTCCCTTTGCCTTGAGACGGTGCCGGCATGATCCTGCGCGTTCTGTTACTGCTGACCCTTTTTCCCCTGAGTGCCGTTAGCGCGCCGCTGCCCATCCCCGATCAGGGCCCCGCGTTGCGCATCCAGGGCTCCAACACGATCGGCGCGGCGCTTGGCCCGGCGCTGGTCAAGGGGTTGATGGAGCAGCAGGGGCTGCAAGGGGTCCACGCTGAACCCGCCGAAGGCGCCAATGAACAGCGCGTGATCGGCAAGACCCGCCAGGGCAAGACGCTGACCATCGAGGTCGACGCCCATGGTTCCAGCACCGGTTTTGCCGCCCTGCACAAAGCCAGCGCCGACCTCGCCGCCTCCTCCCGCCCGATCAAAGACAGCGAACTGGTGGACCTCGAACCCCTGGGCGACCTGAAAAGCCCCGAGGCCGAACAGGTGATCGCCATCGACGGCCTGGCCATCATCCTCAACCCGCGCAACCCGCTGAATACGCTGAACACCGAGCAACTGGCGCAAATCTTCAACGGTGAGATCAGCACCTGGGAAGCACTCGGCGGCATCGGCGGGGCGATTCATTTATATGCGCGGGATGATCGGTCGGGCACCTATGACACCTTCAAGGACCTGGTCCTGAGCCGTCGCGGCAAGCCCCTCGCCGCGTCGGCCAAGCGGTTCGAGGCCAGCGAGCAACTGTCGGACGCGGTGAGCCAGGACCCGCAAGGCATCGGTTTCATCGGCCTGCCCTATGTGCGCCAGGCCAAGGCGGTGGCGATCGTCGACGGTGACTCGCAACCGATGCTGCCGCTGAACAGCCTGATAGCCACCGAGGACTACCCGCTGTCGCGCCGCCTGTTCTTTTACCTACCGCCGACCACGCACAATCCGTGGGCCAAGGCGCTGGTGGACTTCACCCAGAGCAGCAAGGGCCAGGCGATCGTGGCGGCCAACGGGTTTATCGCGCAGCGGGTCCAGGCGATAAGCGTGGAGCCGCGCCCGTCCATGCCCGAGGACTATCAGGCAATTGCCCGCGAGGCCCAGCGCCTGACGGTGAATTTCCGCTTCGAAGAAGGCAGCGCGAGCCTGGACAACAAGGCGCGCCAGGATGTGCAGCGCGTGGTGGCGTATATAAAAGGCCACGGCAAGCTCGACAAGCAGGTGACACTGGTAGGGTTTGGCGATATCAAGAATGACCCCGAACGCGCGGCGCTGTTGTCCAAGCTGCGGGCGATGGCGGTGCGTCGGGAATTGGTCAAGAGCGGCGTGGTGCTCCGCGATATCCGCGGGTTCGGCGCGCAGATGCCGGTGGCGGCGAATACCGCGGATGAGGGCCGGATCAAGAATCGGCGGGTGGAGGTTTGGGTGTACTGAGGTTTGTGTTTTGTGTTGTTCGCACGGGCCTCGTCGCGGGCAAGCCCCCTCCCACAGTTGACCGAGTTGTGCATGAGAACGCGGTCTAGTGTGGGAGGGGGCTTGCCCGCGACGGCAGGCGACGCGGTGTTACTGCCCGCCGCGCATCAACTCTTTAGGCACATACTTGCCGATCTCGAACTTGCCGATCGCCGCACGGTGGACTTCGTCCGGGCCATCGGCCAGGCGCAGGGTGCGTTGCATGGCGTACATGTAGGCCAACGGGAAGTCGTTGGAGACGCCAGCGCCGCCATGGATCTGGATCGCGCGGTCGATCACCTTCAACGCCACGTTCGGCGCCACCACCTTGATCTGGGCGATTTCGCTTTTCGCCACTTTGTTACCCACGGTGTCCATCATGTAGGCGGCTTTCAGGGTCAGCAGGCGTGCCATGTCGATTTCCATGCGCGAGTCGGCGATCTTGTCGATATTGCCGCCCAGGCGCGCCAACGGTTTGCCGAACGCGGTGCGGCTGATCGCGCGTTTGCACATCAGTTCCAACGCACGCTCGGCCATGCCGATGGAGCGCATGCAGTGGTGAATGCGGCCCGGGCCAAGACGCCCCTGGGCAATTTCAAAGCCGCGGCCTTCACCCAGCAGGACGTTTTCATACGGCACGCGCACGTTGTCGAACAGCACTTCGGCGTGGCCGTGGGGCGCATCGTCGTAACCGAACACCGGCAGCGGGCGCACGATTTTCACGCCAGGGGCGTCCACCGGCACCAGGATCATCGAGTGCTGCTGGTGGCGCGGCGCATCGGGATTGCTCAGGCCCATGAAAATCAGGATCTTGCAACGCGGGTCGCAGGCGCCGGAGGTCCACCATTTCTTGCCGTTGATCACCCATTCATCGCCCTGGCGCTCGGCGCGGGCGGCCATGTTGGTCGCGTCCGAGGAGGCCACGTCGGGCTCGGTCATGGCGAAGGCCGAGCGGATCTCGCCGCGCAACAGCGGTTCGAGCCAGCGCTGTTTCTGTTCGGCGTTGGCGTAGCGCACCAGCACCTCCATGTTGCCGGTGTCCGGGGCGGAGCAATTGAACGGCTCCGGGCCCAGCAGCGAACGGCCCATGATTTCCGCCAGCGGCGCGTATTCAAGGTTGGTCAGGCCAGCGCCCAGTTCGGATTCGGGCAGGAACAGGTTCCACAGGCCTTCGGCTTTCGCCTTGGCTTTGAGCTCCTCCATGATCGCGGTGGGCTGCCAGCGGTCGCCTTCGCTGACCTGGCGTTCGAACACCGGTTCGGCCGGGTAAACGTAAGCGTCCATGAACGCAGTGACGCGTTCACGCAGTTCCTGAACCTTGGGCGAATAGGCGAAATCCATGAGCAGCTCCCTTCTTTGAGAGGTTGTTTAGGTCATGCAATCGATGCTAGAACAGCGTTGATAATTTACCTAGCCTATTCTCGGCGTGTATTAACATTCATCACCGATATATGATCGGGGCATGGCCACCTAACAATAAGAGCGCAACGAAATGAATCTGAGCAAGGTCGACCTCAACCTGTTTATCGTCTTTGACGCGATCTACACCGAAGCCAACCTGACCCGTGCCGGGCAGATTGTCGGCATCACCCAACCGGCGGTGTCCAACGCTCTGGCACGCCTGCGCGAGACCTTCAACGACCCGCTGTTCGTGCGGACCGCCCAAGGCATGGTGCCCACGCCGATGGCGCAGAACATCATCGGCCCGGTGCGCAACGCACTGTCATTGCTGCGCGTGTCGGTGCAGGAAAGCCGGATTTTCAACCCGCAACAGGCGGCCAAGACCTACCGCATCAGCATGACCGACTTGACCGAAGCGGTGATCCTGCCACTGCTGTTCCAGCGCTTGCGTCGCCTGGCGCCGACGGTGGTGATCGAGAGTTTCCTGTCCAAACGCCGCGAGACCACCAAGGAACTGGCCGCCGGGCGCCTGGATTTTGCCGTCGACGCACCGCTCAACACCGACCCGCAGGTGCGCCACGTCAAGCTGATGGAAGACCGCTACGTGTGCGCCATGCGCAAGGGCCACCCGATGGCGGGCAAGGACAAGTTCACCCTGGATGATTACCTGTCGCTGACCCATATCCATATCTCCAGCCGCCGCAACGGCCTGGGCCATGTCGACCTGGCCCTGGGCAAGATGGGCATCCAGCGCAAGATCGCCCTGCGCTCCCAGCATTACCTGATGGCCTCGCAAGTGTTGCAACAGACCGACATGGTGATGACCGTGCCCGAGCGCTTCGCCCGCCGCCATGAACTGCACTGGTTCAACCTGCCGGTCAACGACGTGCCGCCGGTGGAAACCCACCTGTACTGGCACGAGAGCACCGACCAGGACCCCGCCAACCGCTGGATGCGCGAGCAAATGATCGAGTTGTGCCAGCAGGTCACGGCGCACGAGAAGAAACTCGACAAGCTGCAAGCCTGAACCTGTCGCCGTGTAGGAGCGAGCTTGCTCGCGAAAAACCCGAGGGCGCCTTTGGGTATCAGGGCTACCGCGTTCTCGTTGACGTTTTTCGCGAGCAAGCTCGCTCCTACAGGGATTGACGATCGACCTTGACGTTTACGTCAACCTGACATTAGCTTAGCGCCAAGACTTTCTTGAGCGCCTTCATGAGCACGACCTACAGCATTTCCGACCTCGCCCGCGAGCTCGACATCACCACCCGCGCCATTCGCTTCTATGAGGAACAAGGCCTGCTGGCCCCGGAACGCCGGGGCCAGGAACGCATCTACTCGGCGCGGGACAAGGTCAGCCTCAAGCTGATCCTGCGCGGCAAGCGCATCGGTTTTTCCCTGGCCGAATGCCGTGAACTGATCGAACTCTACGACCCCACCAGCGGCAACCATGTCCAACTCAACAGCATGCTGGTGAAAATCGCCGAGCGTCGCGAACAGTTGGAGCAGCAGTTGCTGGACATCGAACAAATGAAGCTGGAACTGGACACCGCCGAAGAGCGCTGTACCCAGGCCCTGGCCGAAACCATCCAAGGCCAGGCTGGCCATTGATCATAAGGTAGTTGCCATGTCCCTCCCCTCCCACGTGCGCCTGGTCGAAGTCGGCCCGCGCGACGGTTTGCAGAATGAAGCCCAACCCATCAGCGTGGCCGACAAGGTGCGGTTGGTGGATGCCCTCAGCGCCGCGGGCCTGAGCTACATCGAAGTCGGCAGTTTTGTTTCGCCCAAATGGGTGCCGCAGATGGCCGGTTCCGCCGAAGTCTTTGCGCAGATCCAGCGCAAGCCCGGCGTGACCTACGGCGCGCTGGCGCCGAACCTGCGCGGCTTTGAAGATGCGCTGGCCGCCGGGGTCAAGGAGGTCGCGGTGTTTGCTGCGGCGTCCGAGGCGTTTTCGCAGCGCAACATCAACTGCTCGATCAGCGAAAGCCTGGAGCGATTCGTGCCGATCATGGCGGCCGCCAAACAGCAGGGTGTCAGTGTGCGCGGCTATGTGTCCTGCGTGCTGGGTTGCCCTTACGAAGGCGCGGTCGCCCCGGAACAAGTGGCGGCGGTGGCCCGCGAGCTGTTTGCCATGGGCTGCTATGAAGTGTCCCTGGGCGACACCATCGGCACCGGCACCGCGGGAGCCACGCGCCGGCTGTTCGAGGTGGTGGGCGCGCACGTGCCACGGGACAAGTTGGCGGGGCACTTCCATGACACCTATGGGCAGGCCGTCGCCAACGTCTACGCCAGCCTGCTGGAAGGGATCAACGTGTTCGACAGCTCTATCGCCGGCCTAGGCGGTTGCCCATACGCCAAGGGCGCCAGCGGTAACGTCGCCACCGAAGATGTGGTGTACCTGCTCAACGGCCTCGGGATCGAGACCGGCATCGACCTGGAGCGATTGATTCTCGCGGGCCGGCAGATCAGCGACGTGCTCGGCCGGCCCAGCGGCTCGCGCGTTGCCAGGGCGCGTAACGCCAGTTGAGTAACTTAGCCGTGACAATGTGTTACCGCAGGCCGGCCGGACGAGTAACACGGGAACATATTTTCCCGTGTTTACCGTAGGGCATTTCCCACAAAAAACTCAACTCATTGATTTTAAACGATTTTTAAAAGTTGGCACGGCTTCTGCTATCTCTATGGCATAACAAGAATAAAAAGCGCCAAACCTAATAAAAATAAGACGAAACGACTCTGACATAACAAAAACAACACGGCAGAGACGCAGCTAACAGATTTTTTTGGAGAAGATGTGCTTCGCAGGGTACGGCATGCCGAAACCCGCAACCGGATAGAGAAAAATAAAACTACCTCAGGTAGCTACCCACTGGTTGGATCGTGTACGAAGAAGCAGATCAGCGCTCAAAAAAATACGTTTGCTCTTGACCCTGGATGGGGTCGCCAAAAACAGCGGTAAAGGGTAACGGTTGCCAAAAACAACAATAGACCGCCCCTCAATAATAAAAAAAGAGCACGTAACAACAAATTAAAGGGGACCTTCGGGTCCCCTTTGTGCTGTCTGGGATTACGCAATTTAAACTGTGGGAGGGGCTTGCTCCCTACCCCCACAAGTTTTCAGCGAAACGACTAAGACTGCGTTCGCAGCTCTTCGATCGAGATCTCGCGCATGCGGAATTTCTGGATCTTGCCGGTGACCGTCATCGGGAATTCATCCACGAACTTGAAATGCTTGGGCGTCTTGAAGTGCGCGATACGCCCCTTGCACCACGTGTGCAACTCCAGCGCGCTGGCCACATGCCCGGGGTGACACTTGACCCAGGCAACAATCTCTTCGCCATAACGCTCATCCGGAATACCAATGACCTGCACATCGGCCACCGCCGGGTGCGTGAAGAAAAACTCTTCCAGCTCGCGCGGGTACACGTTCTCGCCACCGCGAATGATCATGTCCTTGTTGCGCCCGACGATGCACACGTAGCCGTGCTCGTCCATGGTCGCCAGGTCACCGGTATGCATCCAGCCGGCGTCGTCGATTGCGTCGCGGGTGCCGTCGGGGTTGTTCCAGTAACCGAGCATCACGCTGTAGCCACGGGTACACAGCTCACCGATCTCGCCACGCGCGACGGTGTGACCGGCGAGGTCGACGATCTTGCTTTCCAATTGCGGCTGGGTGCGGCCGACCGTGGTGACGCGGCGCTCCAGGTCGTCATCGGGGCCGGTCTGCAGGGACACCGGGCTGGTTTCGGTCATGCCGTAGGCAATCTGCACTTCGCTCATGTGCATTTCGCCGATGACCCGGCGCATCACTTCGATCGGGCAGGTGGCACCGGCCATGATCCCGGTGCGCAGGCTGGACAGGTCGAACTCGCCGCGTTGCGGATGGTCGAGCATGGCGATAAACATGGTCGGCACGCCGTACAGGGCGGTGGCGCGTTCTTCGGCGACGGCGGCCAGGGTCAGCAGCGGGTCGAAGCCGTCGTTCGGGTAAATCATGGTGGTGCCGTGGGTGATGCAGCCCAGGTTGCCCATCACCATGCCGAAACAGTGATACAGCGGCACGGGGATCACCAGGCGGTCCTGCGCGGTCAAGCCCAGGCTTTCGCCGACCATGTAGCCGTTGTTGAGGATATTGAGATGACTAAGGGTGGCGCCCTTGGGGAAGCCGGTGGTGCCGGAGGTGTACTGGATATTGACGGCCTGGTCGAAGTGCAGGCTGGCTTGGCGCGCGATCAATCGCTCAGGCGGGATGCCCGCACCAAGGGCCGCCAGTTGCGACCAGGGCAAAAAGCCCGTGGGCGGGCGCGGCGCAAGGCTGATCACGCCGCGCAGGTCCGCCAGTTTTTCGCAGTTCAAGCGGCCGACGGGTTGCTCCGCCAGCTCGGGCAGCAGTTCCTGCAACATCGCGTGGTAATCGGAGGTCTTGAACGAACCGGCACACACCAGCCATTGGCAGCCGGATTGCTTGAGCACGTATTCCAGCTCAGTGCTGCGATAGGCCGGATTGATATTGACCAGGATCACCCCGAGCTTGGCGCTGGCCAGCTGGCTGATGCACCACTCGGCGCAGTTCGGCGCCCAGATGCCCAGGCGATCGCCGCGCTGCAGGCCCAACGCCAGCAGCGCGCGGGCGTGCAGGTCGACGGTCTCCGCCAGTTGCTGCCAGGTGTAGCGGCGTTGCTGGTGACGCACCACCAAGGCTTCCCCATCGGGATACTGCGCAACCGTGTGATCGAAGGCCTGACCGATCGTCATGGCCAACAAGGTCTTGTCCTGAGAGCCACGGCTGTAGCTCTGATTCGGTTGATCCATAACGACCCCTGTTGTCTTTTTTGTAGGTTGACGTAAACGTAAACTACGATTGACAGCGCCGCAACGCAAGCTTACGTTAACGTAAAGGTGAGCATCCCCTCCCCCGGTGCCGTCACCCCACAACAACAAAGCTCAATAAAGGTGCCTGTCCATGAGTTACCCCTCCCTGAACTTCGCCCTCGGCGAAACCATCGACATGCTGCGCGACCAAGTGCAGTCCTTCGTGGCCAAGGAGATTTCTCCGCGCGCGGCACAAATCGACATCGACAACCTGTTCCCCGCCGACCTGTGGCGCAAGTTCGGTGACATGGGCCTGCTGGGCATTACCGTGGCCGAAGAATACGGCGGTGCCGGCCTGGGCTACCTGGCCCATGTGGTGGCCATGGAAGAGATCAGCCGTGGTTCGGCGTCGGTGGCGTTGTCCTACGGCGCCCACTCCAACCTCTGCGTGAACCAGATCAACCGCAACGGCAGCCATGAACAGAAACTCAAGTACCTGCCGAAGCTGATCAGCGGCGAACACGTCGGCGCCCTGGCCATGAGCGAGCCGAATGCCGGCTCCGACGTGGTCTCGATGAAACTGCGCGCCGACAAGCGCGGCGACCACTACGTGCTCAACGGCAGCAAGACTTGGATCACCAACGGCCCCGACGCCAGCACCTACGTGATCTACGCCAAGACCGACCTGGAGAAAGGCGCCCACGGCATCACGGCGTTCATCGTCGAGCGCGACTGGAAAGGCTTCAGCCGCAGTAACAAGTTCGACAAGCTCGGCATGCGCGGCTCCAACACCTGCGAGCTGTTCTTCGATGACGTGGAAGTGCCGGAGGACAACATCCTCGGCGTGCTCAACGGCGGCGTCAAAGTGCTGATGAGCGGCCTGGACTACGAACGCGTCGTACTGTCCGGCGGCCCGACCGGGATCATGCAAGCCTGCATGGACCTGATCGTGCCGTACATCCACGACCGTAAGCAGTTCGGCCAGAGCATCGGCGAATTCCAGCTGATCCAGGGCAAGGTCGCCGACATGTACACCCAACTCAACGCCAGCCGCGCCTACCTGTACGCGGTGGCCCAGGCCTGCGAGCGCGGCGAAACCACGCGCAAGGACGCGGCCGGGGTGATCCTCTACAGCGCCGAACGCGCCACGCAAATGGCCCTCGACGCGATCCAGATCCTGGGCGGCAATGGCTACATCAATGAATTCCCCGCTGGACGCCTGCTGCGCGACGCCAAGCTGTACGAAATCGGCGCCGGCACCAGTGAGATCCGGCGCATGTTGATCGGTCGCGAACTCTTCAACGAAACCCGCTGAAGGAGCGCGCCATGGCCACCTTGCACACCCTGCTCAACCCGCGCTCGGCGGAGTTCGCCGCCAACAGCGCGGCGATGCGCCAACAGGTCGACGCCCTGCACACCCTGCTCGCCCAGGTGCAGCAAGGCGGCGGCGCCAAGGCCCAGGAGCGCCACACCTCGCGCGGCAAACTGCTGCCACGCGAGCGGATCAACCGCTTGCTCGACCCGGGCTCGCCGTTCCTGGAACTCAGCCAACTGGCCGCCCATCAGGTGTATGGCGAAGACGTGCCGGCCGCCGGGGTGATTGTCGGGATCGGCCGCGTGGAAGGCGTCGAATGCATGATCGTCGCCAACGACGCCACGGTGAAAGGCGGCTCCTACTACCCGCTGACGGTCAAGAAACACCTGCGCGCGCAGACCATCGCCGAACAGAACCGCCTGCCATGCATCTACCTGGTGGATTCCGGCGGCGCCAACCTGCCGCGCCAGGATGAGGTCTTCCCCGACCGCGAGCACTTCGGGCGGATCTTCTTCAACCAGGCCAACATGAGCGCCCAGGGCATCCCGCAGATTGCGGTGGTGATGGGCTCGTGTACCGCTGGCGGCGCCTATGTGCCGGCGATGGCGGACGAAGCAATCATGGTGCGCCAGCAAGCCACCATCTTCCTCGCCGGCCCGCCGCTGGTAAAGGCCGCCACCGGCGAAGTGGTCAGCGCCGAAGACCTCGGCGGTGCCGACGTGCACTGCAAGATCTCCGGCGTGGCCGACCACTATGCCGACAGCGATGAACACGCCCTGGCCCTGGCCCGGCGCAGCGTGGCCAACCTCAACTGGCGCAAACAAGGCCAGTTGCTGCAACGCACGCCAGTGGCGCCGCTGTACAGCGGCGAAGAGTTGTACGGCGTGATCCCGGCCGATGCCAAGCAGCCGTTCGATGTGCGCGAAGTGATTGCGCGACTGGTGGACGGCTCGGTGTTCGATGAGTTCAAGGCGCTGTTCGGCACCACCCTGGTCTGCGGCTTTGCACACTTGCACGGCTACCCGATAGCGATCCTGGCCAACAACGGGATTCTGTTCGCCGAAGCCGCGCAAAAAGGCGCGCACTTCATCGAGCTTGCGTGTCAGCGCGGGATTCCGTTGCTGTTCCTGCAAAACATCACCGGTTTTATGGTCGGCCAGAAGTACGAGGCCGGCGGTATCGCCAAGCACGGTGCCAAGCTGGTCACGGCGGTGGCCTGCGCCAAGGTGCCGAAATTCACCGTGATCATCGGCGGCAGTTTTGGCGCGGGTAACTACGGCATGTGCGGCCGCGCCTACGACCCGCGTTTTTTGTGGATGTGGCCCAACGCGCGCATCGGCGTGATGGGCGCCGAACAGGCGGCCGGCGTGCTGGTGCAGGTCAAGCGCGAGCAGGCCGAACGCGCCGGCAACGGCTTCAGCGCGCAAGAGGAAGCGGCGATCAAACAGCCGATCCTCGACCAGTACGAAACCCAGGGCCACCCGTATTACTCCAGCGCCCGCCTGTGGGATGACGGCGTCATCGACCCGTTGCAGACCCGCGACGTGCTGGCCCTGGCCCTGTCTGCCGCACTGAACGCCCCCATCGAGCCGAGCCGCTTCGGCGTGTTCCGCATGTAAATGGAGCTGTACCCCATGAACGATTTCAACACCCTCGAACTGATCACCGACAGCCGTGGTTTCGCCACGCTGTGGCTCAGTCGCGAAGCCAAGCACAACGCCTTCAACGCCGAGATGATCCGCGAACTGATCATCGCCCTCGACCAGGTGCAGGGCAATGCGTCGCTGCGCTTTCTGGTCCTGCGCGGGCGCGGCAAACACTTCAGCGCCGGCGCCGACCTGGCCTGGATGCAACAGTCGGCCGAACTGGATTACGCCACCAACCTCGACGACGCACGCGAACTGGCGGAGCTGATGTACAACCTGGCCAAGCTGAAAATCCCGACGCTGGCAGTGGTGCAAGGCGCAGCCTACGGTGGCGCGCTGGGCCTGATCAGTTGCTGCGACATGGCGATCGGGGCCGATGACGCGCAGTTCTGCCTGTCGGAAGTACGCATCGGTTTGGCGCCTGCGGTGATCAGCCCGTTTGTGGTGCAAGCCATCGGGGAACGCGCGGCGCGTCGTTATGCGCTCACGGCCGAACGCTTTGGCGGCGAACGTGCGCGCGACATCGGCCTGCTGGCGGAAAGCTATCCGGCCGAAACCCTGGATCAACAGGTCGACCACTGGATTGCCAACCTCCTGCAAAACAGCCCGGCAGCGATGCGTGCAAGCAAGGATCTGCTGCGCGAAGTCGGTAACGGCGCCCTCACCCCGGCGCTGCGGCGCTATTGCGAAAATGCCATCGCCCGGATCCGCGTCAGCGCCGAAGGCCAGGAAGGTTTACGCGCATTCCTGCAAAAACGCCCGCCCAGTTGGCAGTCGCAGGAGCCACGCTCATGAGCACACTGACCACCGTACTGGTGGCCAACCGTGGCGAAATTGCCTGCCGCGTGATGCGTACCGCCAAGGCGATGGGGTTGACCACCGTGGCGGTCCATAGCGCCACCGATCGCGATGCGCGCCATAGCCGCGAAGCCGATATCCGCGTCGACCTGGGCGGCAGCAAAGCGACCGACAGTTACCTGCAAATCGACAAACTGATCGCCGCCGCCCAGGCCAGCGGCGCCCAGGCGATTCATCCGGGCTACGGCTTCCTTTCCGAAAACGCCGGTTTTGCCCGCGCCGTCGAGGCGGCCGGGTTGATCTTCCTCGGCCCGCCCGCCTCGGCAATCGACGCCATGGGCAGCAAATCCGCCGCCAAGTCACTGATGGAAACCGCCGGCGTGCCGCTGGTGCCGGGCTACCACGGCGAAGCGCAGGACCTGGACACCTTCCACGCCGCCTGCGCGCGCATCGGCTACCCGGTGCTGCTCAAGGCCACGGCCGGTGGCGGCGGCAAGGGCATGAAAGTGGTCGAGGACGTCAGTCAACTGGCCGAAGCACTGGCTTCCGCCCAACGTGAGGCGCTGTCGTCCTTCGGCAACGCGCAGATGCTGGTGGAGAAGTACTTGCTCAAGCCACGCCATGTGGAGATCCAGGTATTTGCCGATCAGCAGGGGCACTGCCTGTACCTCAACGAGCGCGATTGTTCGATCCAGCGGCGCCACCAAAAAGTCGTCGAGGAAGCCCCGGCGCCCGGCTTGAGCGGCGACCAGCGCCGGGCGATGGGTGAAGCCGCGGTGCGTGCGGCCCAGGCCATCGGTTATGTGGGCGCGGGCACGGTGGAGTTTTTGCTGGATGCCCGTGGCGAGTTTTTCTTTATGGAGATGAACACGCGGCTGCAAGTGGAACACCCGGTGACCGAGGCGATTACCGGCCTCGACCTGGTGGCCTGGCAGATTCGCGTGGCCCAGGGCGAAGCGCTGCCGATCACCCAGGCACAGGTGCCGTTGATCGGCCATGCGATCGAGGTGCGCTTGTATGCCGAAGACCCGGCCAATGATTTCCTCCCCGCGACCGGCCACCTGACGCTGTACCGCGAATCCGCACCCGGCCCGGGCCGCCGCGTGGACAGCGGCGTCGAGCAAGGCGACAGCGTTTCGCCCTTCTACGACCCGATGCTCGGCAAGCTGATTGCCTGGGGCGAGGACCGCGAACAAGCGCGGCTGCGGCTGTTGAGCATGCTCGACGAGTTCGCCGTCGGCGGACTCAAGACCAACCTGGGCTTTGTGCGACGCATCATCGCCCATCCGGCGTTTGCCGCCGCCGAGCTGGATACCGGCTTTATTCCGCGCTATCAGGACGAACTGCTGCCGCTGCCCGGAGCGTTGAGCGACGAATTCTGGCAGGCCGCGGGTTCGGCCTTCATGCAGAGCCTGCCGGCCGGCGACGGGCCGTGGGCAGACACTCGCGGCTTTCGCGCAGGGCTGCCCGCCGAAGTCTCACTGCACTTGAGCTGCAACGGCCAGGATCGCCTGGTGACGTTGGCGCAACACACGCCGCGACTGCAAGGCGAACAGCTGCTGATCGACCATCAGGGCGTGCGCCGTGCCCATCTGGCCGTGCGTAGCGCAGGCACGCTGTTCCTGCGCTGGGAGGGCGACATGCATGCCGTCAGCCTGTTCGATCCGATTGCGGCAGTCGAAGCCAACCAATCCCACCAAGGCGGCCTCACCGCGCCGATGAACGGCAGCATCGTGCGGGTGCTGGTGGATGTCGGCCAGACCGTCGAAGCCGGCACGCAGTTGGTGGTGCTGGAGGCGATGAAGATGGAACACAGCATCCGCGCGCCCCAGGCCGGCGTGGTCAAGGCACTGTTCTGCCAGGAAGGCGAAATGGTTGCCGAAGGTTGCGCGCTGGTCGAGCTTGAACCCGCGGACTAGAACTTCGCCGTGGCCTGCACGACGACGCCGAGGATGCGGCAATCGTCGCTGAACAGGCGCTTGGGGTAAGTCGGATTGAGCGGCACCAGGTACAGTTGGCCGCTCTCTTCGCGCAACTGGCGGAAGGTCGCCTGCGGGCTGTGCGCCCACTGCGCGACCACCAGCTTGCCGGGTTCGGCGTCGATGGCCGGGTCCACCAGGATCATCATCCCGGCACCGATGCTCAGGCCACTGGGCGCGGTCATCGCGTCGCCGACCACGGGCAGCCAGTAAGCCTCGCCCCGGGCATGGTAGTCCGTCAGTTCGAATCGCGCCGCGCCGTAGGCCGGGCGCTCTTCGCGAAGTTCGCACACGCCTTTCCAATCGCTGACCGGGTAGCGGAAGTACGGGTTGTAGTGTGGTGGCCCAACCGGCAGCGCATCGGCCTTGCGACGAATATCCAGCGCGACTTCCAGGGAGCCCAGCCCCAGCGCTTCCAGCACCCGGTTCATGTCCGCCAGGCTTGGCACCCGGCGCTTGTTCAGCCAATGCCCGACACCGCCCTGGGACATGCCCAGGCGTTCGGCCAGTTCATCCTGCGTGACCTTGCGGTCTTTCATGTTGGCCCTGACCAACGCGATCCATTTATCCATGGGGCCTGACAATACGTCGCGTATTTTTCAGGGCAATAAACAGTTTGTAGTAATCCATAAAACGACATAAATACGATACGTACTATCATCGGGTATCAGCGTTTCGACACCCAACCCGAGTACCGCCCTATGACGACAAGCCCGTATCGCCTGCCCTGCGAACCCGAATCCCATGAGCTGCTCGACATGCGCAGCAGCGGCGCCGCCCAACGTGCGCTGGATTACTATTTGAAAGAAGAGATGTGCGCCTCGGCCCCGAACGACGCCTTCTTCAGCATCAAGCCCGGTGTCAGCCCGGAGGAAGCCCTGGTGCATGCCTCGGACCTGTTGCGCAGCGCGGCTGCCACAGCCTACGAATCGGCGAGCAGCCATCAAGGCAACCAGCGTGACCTGGCATTTTCAGTGGTGTATTTGATTGATATGGCGAAGGCGATGGTGGAGCGATCGTTGCAGGCGCCGCAGGCTCAGGACGGTGCATGAGCCACGCGAAAGAAAAATATTTCTATCCCACGGATAAAAACATTTGACTTGCAAATGATAATGATTATTATTGGACCAAGCTGATCGCGAGATCAGTCGATAGACCAAGGGACCTTAGGTCGGACTCTTGGAATATCTCCTCATCAGGCTAATCACGGTTTTTGACCCGGCTCTTTGGCCGGGTCTTTTTTTTGCCAGTGTTTCTGGCTTGGCTTCAGGCTAATGAAGACTGTGTGTTGCTTGATGGCACGCATGATAGCAAAAGACCATCGTCAAAAGAAAGTCGGACGACCGCTCAGGCTCAGACCTTTGCGAAATAGCACTTGAGAATCAATCTCATAGATTCTAAGCTGCTGCGGCGTCAAGGATGACGCCCCCCTCCTCCCGCAACAATTTTGCATCCGGATTTTGCCCGGCCTCTGTGTAAGATAACCGCCACAACACTCATACTCAGGCAGCCAGACTATGACCGTGGCCTTGACCTCCATCAAAATCAGCACCAACTTCGACAGCGGTAACATCCAGGTTCTGGATGCCAGCGATGCCTATCACTTGTTGCTGGCAATCAAACCCGATACCCGCAGTCACCATTTCCAATGGTTCCACTTCAAGGCCGAAGGCATGCACGTGGGCCACACCCACACCTTCCGCCTGAGCAATGCCGGGCAATCGTCCTATAAACACGCCTGGAGCGGCTACAACGCCGTGGCGTCGTATGACCACGTCAATTGGTTCCGGGTGCCTACGCGTTTCGACGGCGAAACCCTGCACATCAGTCTCGAAACCCGTGAGAAACACGCCTGGTTTGCCTACTTCGAACCCTACAGCCGCGAGCGCCACGACTGGCTCATCGACCAGGCGCTGAACCATGCCGGCACCCGCTTGCTGGCCACCGGTAAAAGTGTCGAAGGCCGCGATATCCAACTGTTGCGCCGTGGCAAAGGTGGCGAAGGTCGGCGCAAGGTGTGGATCATCGCCCAGCAGCACCCCGGCGAGCACATGGCCGAATGGTTTATGGAAGGCATCATCGAACGCCTGCAGCAGGACGGCGACGCCGAGCTGAAAAAGCTGTTGGCCGTCGCCGACCTGTACCTGGTGCCGAACATGAACCCCGACGGCGCGTTTCACGGCCACCTGCGCACCAACGCCATGGGCCAGGACCTCAATCGCGCCTGGCAGAGCGCCAGCCAGGAGATCAGCCCGGAAGTGCTGTTCGTCCAGACGCAAATGGAAAAGTATGGCGTCGACCTGTTCCTCGATATCCACGGTGACGAAGAAATCCCCTACGTATTCGCCGCCGCCTGCGAAGGCAACCCCGGTTACACCCTGCGTATCGAAGCCCTGGAAAAGCACTTTCGCAGCCACCTGAGCGCCTTGACCCGTGACTTCCAGACCACCCACGGCTACACCCGCGACCTGCCGGGCGAAGCCAATATGACCCTGGCCTGCAATGCCGTCGGTGAGAAGTACGACTGCCTGTCGCTGACCCTGGAGATGCCCTTCAAGGACAACGACGACGCGCCCAACCCGAACACCGGCTGGTCGGGCAAACGCTCGATGCAGTTGGGCAAGGATGTGTTGAGCAGCGTGGCCGATATCGTCAGCCTGTTGCGCTGAATGTGGCGAGCGTGCTCGCCACACGGATCAAGCGCGGGCCTCAGTCCTGGGTGCCCGTCATGCTCTGCAGCACATCGTCACGGCGAATCAACCCATGGAACAGCGCCGCCGCCAGGTGCAACAGCACCGTGAGAAACAGCACATAGGCGAGATAGCCGTGGGCCTTGCGCAGCACCGCGAACAGCGGTGCGTTGGCCGACACCAGCGCCGGCAGTTGCACCGAATGGCTGAGCATCACCGGGTCGCCCGCCGCCGAAATCATCGCCCAACCGAGCAGCGGCAACACCAGCATCAAGGCATACAGCAGCCAATGGGACGCCTTGGCCGCCAACACTTGCCATCGCGGCAAATCGCCAGGCAACGGCGGTTGGCGCGTGGAAAAACGCACCGCCAAACGCACGATCACCAACGCCAGGATCGCGATACCCAGCGGCTTGTGCAGGTGGATCAACCATTCATGCCGTTCGGAAACCGACGCTGCCAGGCCCGCGCCGATGAACAGCATGGCGATGATCATCAGCGCCATCAGCCAGTGCAGCAGGCGCGCCAGAGGGGCGAAAAACCGTGGTTGGGCATTCATGGCTTCGACTCCTGAGGGGGGCGGTGCAACGGGCTGACTTCTGCGGCGCGGCGCAGGTAGGAACTGGCGTAGGCGGCCGAACGCGCGGCCAATAGCGGGTCATTCGAAGCCTCGATGCCGCTTGGCAGAATCAGCGGATCGAAGTTGATGTCGCGGCAATCGCCGTCTGCTTGCGCTTGGCTGCTTTGCAGCACCAGGGTGCCGGCGTTGAGTATTTTGTGCTCGCCGATCCAGGGTTTGCTTGCATCGTCGAGCGGATCGCCGGGGTTGGCCAGGGTCAGGTTCAACTGCCAACGCAGCGGTCCGGAAGCCAGGCGTTGCACCAGGTCTTTTTCCAGGAAGTCACTGCCGGCTGGCGCGGTATCGCCCACAGCATCCTGACTTTGCGCGACAACCGCCCAACGCACGGCCTGGCGCTTGCCATCGGCGCCCACCAGGAAAAACGCGTTGATGCCGTTGTAGGTTTCCGTCGCATAGCTGGCGGATGGCTTGGCCGTCTTGACCCACGCCAGGAACGGCGCGGCCTCGGGATGGGCCGCAAAGAACGCCGGCATATTCGCCGGGTTGGGCTTGCCGGTGGCCGGATCGGGCGCGCCGGCCTTGAGCAGTTGGTAGAACGCCTCGGGGGTGCCCACCGGAAACACCGGCATGCTGTTCATCCCGGTGCGCCACTGCTGGCCGTTGGCCTGGCTGAATTGCACGGCAAAACTGCGGATCGGCACACTGCTGTCCGGCGCGTAGGGGTTACCGCTGGGCAAGGCAAACCGGCCGATCAATGGGGTCCTGGCCGCATTGAATACCTGGGCACTGGAGTAGGCACGCGCCTCGGCGCTGCTCTCGAAGTACCCCGCGACACACACGCCCTTGGCATGGTTGCGCCGAAACCCCGGGTGGATGCCGTTATTGGTTTCCAGGGCATTGACCAGGGTTTTGGGCTGCAGGCGTTGTGGGTCGAAGGTGCCGTTGACGTAGGCAAACGCCCCGGCGACAGCCGCTACCACGCCACCGATACACGCCAGCCTGATCGCCAGGCTGGCCGTGCTGAGTGGCGGACGGGGCGGTGATGAGTGATCTACCATGAAAAGCTCCAGGGCACATGGCCAAGGGGAAATTGAGCTATGAGACGAATCCCATGTAGGTTTATTCCTCCTTCACTGTAGTTTTTTTCAGAGCAGCCCAGCGCCGAGTCCTTGGCCCTCCTACACCCGATTAAACGCGGCCGGTCGCTTGTCGAGAAACGCCTGCATGCCCTCCTGCTGATCGGGCGTGGCGAACAGACTGTGGAACAGTCGGCGTTCCAGCCGCACGCCCTCGTGCAGCCCGAGCTGCAGGGATTGCTCGACCGCCTCGCGCGCCGCCCGGGTGGCCAGGCGAGAAAAACCGGCGATTTGCGCGGCCACCGCCAGCGTCTGCTCCAGCAAGCTCGCCGCCGGATAGACACGCGACACCAACCCGGCCTGTTCAGCCTCATGAGCCGTCATCGGCCGCCCGGTCAGCACCAGATCCATGGTCTTGGCCTTGCCGATCAACCCTGTCAGACGTTGGGTCGCCCCCATGCCAGGGATCACGCCGAGCTTGATCTCCGGCTGGGCAAAGGCGGCGCTATCGGCGGCAAAGATCATGTCGCACATCAGCGCCAGTTCGCACCCTCCGCCGAAGGCGTAACCGTTGACGGCGGCGATGGTCGGCGTGCGCAGGCGGGTAAATGCCTCCCAGCCGACGAAGTAATCCTCGTTGAGCATGTCCTGATAGGTCTTGCCGCTCATCTCCTTGATATCGGCTCCGGCGGCAAAATACTGCGCACCGCCAGTGATGACAAAACACCCGACCTGAGGGTCCTGGTCCAGGGCCTCCAGACAGGAAACCAGCTCGGTCATCAGCGCCGAGTTCAGCGCATTCTTGACCTGGGGACGATTGAGTCTGACCAGGACCACCCGACCCTGACGCTCGATCACTACATTCATAGGCACCTCCATTGATTGATATCGTTTAATGAACACACGCACTTCACGAATCCCAGATCGCGCCATAGGCGGGTATCCCCCGGGCTTCCAGCTCTTGCACGACCTGCTGCGTCAGTCGTTGGTTGGCGATACAGATCACGGCCTCCGCGCCACAGGCTTGCACCGCGCCGTAGGCCAACTGCACCAGGTCAGGTTTGCCGCGCTCATCGGTGTCCCAGATCAACGCGTCGGGCTGGGCACCCAGGATCTCGTCGACCCATTCGTCGCCGTAGGTCTTGCGCGGGCTGCGGGTCGACCAGATCAGCTGGATCGGCAGCCGCGCCGCAAGTAAATGCGGCATGACCGGGCCGATCCCGCTGCCGGTGGCGACGTACACCACCGACTTGAACAGGGTTTCCACATGGGCCACGCCGGCGGTGGTGATGCCCTTGACCCACACATGGCGCGGCAGGTCCTCGATAAACCGCCCCGTCCAATCCCCTGCGCGGGAAATGGTCAGCCGAAACCCGGTTTGGCCCGGTGTGGGGATGTTGGCAAACGAGTGCCACTCCAACAGCGGATGTCGGCTGATCGCAGTCGACGAGCCGGCGAATGGCGTGGTGTGGGTAAAGCGCGTAATCACCGCATGCCCGGAAGGCCGCGTGTGCTCAACGGCGACCTTGCGCAGCCGCAGCCAGGGCAGTGCGATGCTCAGCGTCAACAGCACCAGCATCCAGAACGCGCCACTGTGCAGCAGGCTCGCACCGCGTTCGACGGACGCCAGCAAGGTCAGCGCCCAAAACAACAGCAGCGCGGCCCACCCCGCAAACCGATGAACCCGCTCGAAGCCATTGTGAAATCGCCCCCGGATGCGCGGTTGCGCCATGCCCACCATCAACAGCAACACGCCGAGCAGCGTCGCGCCAAGCCACAACCCAGCGGACGAAACGCTGCCCGGCCGCTGCAGATAGTCCGCGGCCTGCACACCGACCCACCCCGCAAACCAGCCCGTGGCCGCCAGGGCCGCGCCACTGTGCAGCCCGCCGACGTGGTACACCTTGGCCGCGCTGCGCCGCACACGCAGCGGCCAGGTGACGGGGATGCGCGTCGCCAGCCAGAACAACGCATTGATCAGGTATTGCTGGCGAATCAGGATGGCCAGCGACAGGTTGATCAGCACCAGCGACGACAACGTCTGGGCGCTGACGCCCTGCAGGCCGACGCCCAGCACCGCAAACGCCAGGTTGCTGAGCAACACCAACGCCGCCAGGCGGTTGTAGTAGGAAAACACCGGCAACGCCGTCCAGCGCCGCCAGAGCGCCGGTTTGGGCGGCACCACGGTTTGGCTCAGGGCATCAAGCATGGCCAGGCTCCTGCACCGCGAACGCCTGCACGGCCACCCACCTTTCACGCGCCCGTTGCAGCAACAGCGCCTTGTCGATCTTGCCGCGGGCGGTCAGTGGAAAATGCTCCACTGCGTCGATCAGCGCCGGCACGCAGTAGTAGGCCAGGCGCTGCTCGCATTGGCGTCGGCAGGACGCCACGTCGGCGCTGGCCGGCGAAACAAAGGCGACCAAGGTGCGGCTGTCGAGTTTTAGCGTGACGGCCCGCGTGCAGCCATCGCCGGCTTCCAGGGCGCTGGACACCGCGTCCAGCTCTACCCGGAACCCGCGGACTTTCACTTGGTCATCGACGCGCCCCATGTGCTCGAGTTGCCCATCGGCCGTCCAGCGCCCAAGGTCGCGCGTGCGGAACATCATGGCGTCGCCGCCCACAAAGGGGTCCGGGCGGTACCGTTCGTGGGTCAATGCGCGGTTGTTCAGGTAGCCCGCCGTTACCCCGGCGCCGCCCGCCCACATTTCCCCGGCTTGCCCCGCCTCACAGGGGCGGCCCTGTTCGTCGAGCACATACACGCTGTTGTTGGGGGTCGGCTGGCCGATGGTCAATGGGGTGCCAGGCACATGCCGATGCAGCGTATTGACGATGGTGGTTTCGGTGGGGCCGCAGCCGTTGTAGAACGTGCAATGCGCCGCCCAACGCTCGGCCAGGGCCTGGGAACAGGGTTCTCCGGCGACCGCGACCACCTGGAGATCGGGGCACTGCCGAGGATCGAGGCCCGCCAGGATCGAAGGGGTTGCGATCAACACATGGCACTGTGCAGCGGTCTGCGCAATGGCTTTGCCGCGAATCAGCAACGTCGCGCCATGGGCCAGGCAGCCGAGTATTTCCCAGGCCGCCATGTCGAAGCCGATATTGAGGATCTGCCCGACGTTGCGGCCCGGCGCCATGCCCATCCGCCCGGGCTGCGTCAACAGGATGTTGCATACGTTACGGTGACTGACACACACGCCGTTGGGGCGCCCCGTGGTGCCGGACGTGAACAGCACGAAACACAGGTCGTGGGTGTCGACGACGGCGCCCACCGGCTTATTGTCCTGGGTGATCCAGGGCACTTCGGCCAGGAACGTGTCCAGGCACAAGCTGCGATGGGCGGCGTCTGACGGGATGCGATCCGCCAGGTGCGACAGGGTCAGGATCAGCGGGCTGGTCAATGACTCGAGGACCATGGCCAGTTGCAGGGGCGGGACGATTCTGGCGTCCTGCGGCACATACGCGGCGCCGACCTTCAACACGGCCAACAGGCCCACCAGCATGGGGATCGAACGCTCGACGAACAGCGCCACAGTGTCGCCGCGTTTGACGCCCTGCTCGATCAAGCCCGCGGCCAAACGATTGGCTTGGCGGTTGAGTTGTTCATAACTGATGCGCTGCCCCGCACACACTGCCGCCGTCGCATGCGGTGCCAGCGCCGCTTGCGCTTCGATGGCGTGGTGGATACAGGCGGCGCTCGGCGGGGTCGATGGGCCAAAGCCCCATTGCTCAACCAAGGCGCGCTGCAGGACAGGCAGAGGCGCCAGCATGGGCGGGGAAAAAAGCGGTTTTTCGGTCGGTGAAAACATCATGGATACACCCTCATCGGTTGACTGCCGAAAAATGGCTGGCAGGTACGAGGGTGGATTGAGGTACGAGCCTGCGATTACAGGCGCTCAGGCTTTACAGAAACTTCTCACCGACACGCGTAAAGTTTCTTTTCATCGCGAGTGGAATAACCTACAGGGAGCAGCGTCTACCTGCACACAACCGGTTAGACTCGACTCCCCATGCATGAACTCGACGAACAGTTACGTGAACTCATCCCCAGGCTGCGGCGCTTTGCCCTGTCCCTGAGCCGTAACGCCAGCAGCGCCGACGACCTGGTGCAATCGACCCTGGAACGGGCGATCACCCGCTGGGCCGACAAAACCGTCGACGGCGACCTGCGCGCCTGGCTGTTCTCGATCCTCTACCGGCAGTTCCTCGATGCCCATCGGCGCACCCGGCGCTATGCGCGCATGCTCGAGTTCTTCACCGGCCGCGACGATGTGCAGCCGTCGGTCGAACGCACGGTAATCGCCCAGTCGACCCTGCAAGCCTTCGACCGGCTCAACAGCGAACAGCGCGCCCTGCTGTTGTGGGTGTCGGTCGAAGGCTTGAGCTACAAGGAAGTCGCGCAGATTCTCGACGTGCCCATCGGCACTGTGATGTCGCGTCTGTCCAGGGCGCGCCAAGCCCTGCGTCAACTCAGCGATGGCGAAATGACCAGCCCTTCCCTGCGGATACTCAAATGATCAGCCTGCCCCCCAGCGAACGCGATTTGCATGCCTACGTCGACCAGCAACTGCCGGAGAGCGATCGACGCGTGCTGGAAACCTACTTGGCCGCCCACCCCGAGGTCGCCGCCCAGGTGCATGCCTGGCAGCAGGACGCGCACGTATTGCGCGCCGCCTTGAGTGGCGCGTTGCAGCAGCCGGCCAACCCGGCCCTGGACCCGGCGCTGATCCGCCAGCGCATCAAGCAGCAGTCGCGCCGCCATTTCGCCACGGCGGCGGTGTTGCTGATGGCGGTCAGCCTCGGCGGCCTGGGTGGCTGGCAGGCGCGCGAAGCCACGCAACCGCCCATGCTGCCCATGGCCGATGCCATGCAGGCTTACCGCCTGTTTGCCCAGGACGGTGTGCTGCCCGCCGACTATCACGCCCAGGGCAACGCCACGATGCAAACCTGGCTCGACCGCTATTTCAACCAGGCCCAGCGTCTACCCGACTTGAGCCAGGCGGGTTTCACCGCCGTCAGCGGGCGCTTGCTCAGCACCGAACAAGGCGCAGCGGCGATGGTGCTGTACGAGGATCGGCAAGGCCGGCACATCAGTTTCTACATCCGCCCGCCGGGCCCGGAAAATAACTTCCTGCCCCGCGGCAGCCGCAGCGCCGATGGTTTGCTCGCCGAGTACTGGTCCGGAGGCGGGTACAACTACGCAATGGTCAGCCCGCAGGGGCTGCCGACCACGCCGCTGCTGCAGTTCTGAAGCCCACGCCCCGTAAAGGCCATGCGTTTTCGAGATGGCTGGCGGCGCGCTTCGCTATTGGTCAAATCCCGATTGTCGCCCTAAAGTGAGCGACCACCGCACACAGAGTGACTCCCCTTGGCGCCGCGTTCCCTGATCCGTCGTTTGCTCGGTAAAAAACACCCCACCCACGACGACTCCCCCATCCCCACCTTCTTTCAGACCAAGGCCGAGCAGCACGGCTATACCCTCAGCGCCGCACAGGCCCGGGCGATTGCGGCGATGGCGCGCGAGACCCACCACCTGCTCGCCGGCCAGCCCACCCGCAGCCTGTATTTGCACGGGCCGGTGGGGCGCGGCAAAAGTTGGCTGCTGGACGGGTTTTTCCAGGCATTGCCGATCGCCGAAAAACAACGCGTGCATTTCCATGATTTTTTCGCCCGCCTGCACCGGGGCATGTTCGCCCACCGTCAGCACCACGACGCACTGGCGGTGACCCTGGATGCGCTGCTGGACGGCTGCCGCGTGCTGTGTTTCGACGAATTCCATGTCCACGATATCGGCGATGCGATGCTGATCAACCGCCTGTTCAAGGCGTTGTTCCAACGTCGCGTCCTGGTGCTGGTGACGTCCAATTATCCGCCGCAAGGGCTGTTGCCCAACCCGCTGTACCACGAGCGATTCAAGCCGGTGATCGACCTGATCGCGGCGCGCATGGACGTGCTGGAAGTCAGCTCGCCCAAGGACTTCCGCAGCCTGCCCCAGGCCCATGCCGAACAGCGCTTCAGCAGCGGTCGGTACGTGTGGCCGGGTACACCGGCGCAGCGAACCGCGCTCGGGCTGCCGGCCACGGATTGCCCGGCGCAGGTGCTGACGGTCGGCAACCGCCAGTTGCGCTGCCGCAGCCAGCAGGCACGGCGCATCGCCTTCACCTTCCATGACCTCTGCGAACAACTCACGGCGGTGATGGATTACCTGCTGCTGTGCCAGGACTTCGACGAGTGGATCATCGACGGGCTGCCGCACCTGGCAGACTGCCCGATCGCCGTGCAACAGCGCTTTATCAACCTGGTGGACGTGCTCTACGACCAGGATAAACAGCTGATCCTGATCGGCGCGCACCCGCTGGAGCAGGCCTTGAGCGGCCAGGCCATCGATCTGGCGCGCACCGCCAGTCGCCTGAACCAATTGCAGGCGGTCCACCCGCAACACACACCCGACCCGGTATCATGAGCGCCTTTTTACGCCCCCTTGCCGAGTGACCGCGCCGTTCATGAATACCCTCGCCCAACTCAAGGCCGGCCAATTGGCCGGCATCCAGCGCCTGGACCTGTCCTGTGGGCTGACCGAATTCCCCCGGGAAATATTCGAACTGGCCGACTCCCTGGAAATCCTCAACCTCAGCGGCAATGCCCTGAGCAGCCTGCCCGACGACCTGCATCGCCTGCCGCACCTGCGTGTGTTGTTCTGCTCGGACAACGCCTTTACCGAACTGCCGGCCTGCCTGGGCCAATGCGCAAAGCTGAGCATGATCGCCTTCAAGGCCAACCGTATCCGCCACGTGCCGGCCGCCGCGTTGCCGCCGCTGTTGCGCTGGTTGATCCTCACCGATAACTGCATCAGCCAACTGCCCGACGAATTGGGCGAGCGGCCGCTGCTGCAAAAACTGATGCTGGCCGGCAACCACCTGGCGCACCTGCCGCCAAGCCTGGCCAATTGTCACAACCTGGAGCTGATCCGCATCGCCTCCAACCGCCTCACCGGCCTGCCCGATTGGCTCCTGGCGCTGCCCAGCCTGACCTGGCTGGCCTACGCCGGCAACCCGGTGGAAACGGCGGCGGACGTGGCCGCCGACGATGCGACGCCCGACATTCCATGGTCGGCGCTGGAACTGGCCGAGGTGCTCGGGGAAGGCGCCTCCGGGGTGATCCGCAAGGCGCTCTGGCAGCCCTCGGCCAAGCCGGTGGCGGTCAAGCTGTACAAAGGCAGCATCACCAGCGACGGCTCACCGCTGCACGAAATGCAGGCATGCATTGCCGCCGGGTTGCACCCCAACCTGATCAAGGTGGAAGGCCGCGTGGTTGGCCACCCCGACGACCAGGCCGCGCTGGTGATGGACCTGATCGAGCCGAGCTACCGCAACCTCGCCGCCCTGCCGAGCCTGGCGTCCTGCACCCGCGACATCTACGAACCGGCTACCCGCTTCAGCCTCGCGGTGGCATTGCGCATGGCTCGCGGCATCGCCTCGGTGGGCGCGCACCTGCACCGCCATGGCATCACCCATGGCGACCTGTACGGCCACAATATTCTGTGGAACGCGGCGGGCGACTGCTTGCTCGGGGATTTCGGCGCGGCGTCGTTCCATGCCACCGCCGACACCCTGGAAACCCGGGCACTGCAACGCATTGAAGTGCGTGCGTTCGGAGTGTTGCTCGGGGAGTTGTTGCAGCGGATCGACGTAGGCTTGAGCGACACCACACGCCAGATCCTGGAAGGCTTGCAGGCGCGCTGCTGTCAGCCCGAAGTGCTGGCGCGGCCGGGCTTCGAGGAAGTCGAAGCGCTGCTGCAATCTATTCCACAGCACTGAACCCAATGTGGGAGGGGGCTTGGTCCCGATGGCTGTGGCCCATTCAACATCATCGTTGACTGACACACCGCTATCGGGAGCAAGCCCCCTCCCACAGTTTTGAGCGCGTTTATTCAGGCATGGATCAGCCGGCCAGGCCGACGAACATATCCTGCACGTCGTCATGGTTGTCCAGGCCTTCGAGGAAGGCTTCGACTTCAGCCATCTGCTCGTCGGTCAACCCCGTCACCGGGTTCTTCGCGATATAGCCCAGTTTGGCCGACAGCACGGTAAAACCCTGCTCCGGCAGCGCTTTCTGCACGGCGTCGAGGTCGGTGGTTTCGGTGATGAACAGGGTGGTGCCCTCTTCTTCGCCCTCTTCGAAATCCTGGGCGCCGGCTTCAATGGCCGCCATTTCAGGATCGGCGTCCGGGCTGTCCGGCGCGGCTTCGATCAGGCCGACGTGGTTGAAGTCCCAGGCCACGGAGCCGGAAGCGCCCAGTTGGCCCTTGCGGAACGCCACGCGGATTTCCGCCACGGTGCGGTTGATGTTGTCGGTCACGCACTCAACGATCAGCGGCACCTGATGCGGGGCGAACCCTTCGTAGGTCACGCGGTGGTACTGCACGGTTTCCCCGAGCAGACCGGCGCCTTTCTTGATGGCGCGGTCCAGGGTTTCCTTGGGCATCGAGGCTTTTTTGGCCTGCTCCACCACCAGACGCAAGTGGGCGTTGGTCGCGGTGTCGGCACCGTTACGGGCAGCGATGGTGATCTCTTTCACCAGTTTGCCGAAGATCTTGCCCTTGGCATTGGCTGCCGCTTCTTTATGTTTGACTTTCCACTGTGCGCCCATGACTTGCTCTCTTCCTCATCCATCGCGCCGAGACGTCTACTGGCCGGCGCTTTGGGGGCAGAGTTTATAGGGCAAAAACGCAACGTTCCACCAAAAAACCTTCACGGCGCCAGCTCGAAAAACGCCTGAATCAAACGCAGCGACCGACGGCGCTCCATGCACCCCAACATGTGTCGGTTGAGCAGCCCCTGCCCGTGGATCGGCAGCGCACACACGCGCGGGTCCGGGCTGACCTCCATCGAGGACACCACGCCAACCCCCAACTCGGCGGCAACGGCTTCGGTCACCGCTTCACGGCTGTCCAGCTCCAGCAGCACTTTCGGCTGCACCCCGGCGCCGAGGCAGGCGTGATCGAAGGTGCGCCGGGTAATGGAGCCTGGCTCGCGCAGCACCATGATCACCTCATGCAATTGCTCCAACTGAATGCCCTGGGCCAGCGTCGCCCATGGGTGGCTGGCCGGCACCAACGCGCAGATCCGCGATTCGCCCAGCGCCTGCAAGTGCAGGCCGTTGCGTGGTTCGACTTCGGTGAGCACCGCCACATCCGCATGCTCGGACAGCAGCGCTGCCAGGGTTTCCTGGGCATTGCCCAGGCGCAGGTTCACGGTGATCCCTGGGTAACGCGCGCGCAGGCTGGCGATCATCGGCATCACCAGGTGCGGGCCATCGGCCGCCACTTCGAGGCGCCCGCTGAGCAACTGCCGATTGGCCTCCAGCAGGGCCTGGGCTTCGTCCACCAGGCCAAAGATCGCCCGGGTGATCGCTGCCAGGCGTGTCCCCTCTTCGGTCAACTCGACGCGCCGCGCGGTGCGGCGCAACAAGGGGATCTGGTAGTGCTCTTCGAGGGCCTTGATGTGCCCGGTCACCGCCGGCTGGCTGATGAACAACCGCGCCGCGGCGCGGGTAAAGCTGCCCTCGCGGGCCACTGCGTCGAATGCGCGCAGTTGGAACAAATTCATGTTGAGTGACCTTTCTATCGGCCTGACTGATAGCTCGCATAACAACAAACAATTTGATTGATGACAAGCCAAACTGCAATTTAGGCGCCGTAACGTCCACCCCGAACACTTTGCGAGGACTTGAAATGAGCAGCGCCGCGCCGATCCTGCTGACCCCAGGCCCCCTGACCACCTCTGCCCGCACCCGCCAGGCAATGCTGGTGGACTGGGGTTCATGGGATGAGCGCTTCAATCAACTGACCGCCAGCGTCTGCTCGCAACTGCTGGCGATCCTCAACGGCGCCGCCACTCACCATTGCGTGCCGTTGCAAGGCAGCGGCACCTTCGCCGTCGAAGCGGCCATCGGCACCCTGGTGCCACGCAACGGCAAGGTGCTGGTGCTGATCAACGGCGCCTATGGCAAGCGCCTGGCGAAGATCTGCGAAGTGCTCGGCCGCGATTTCAGCACCTTTGAAACCGCCGAAGACGAACCCTGCAGCGCCGCCGACGTCGACCGCCTGCTGCACGCCGACCCGGCCATCACTCACGTCGCGTTGATCCATTGCGAAACCAGTACCGGCCTGCTCAACCCGCTGCCGCAGATCGCCCAGGCGGTCAAAGAGCATGGCAAGCGCCTGATCGTCGACGCGATGAGTTCCTTCGGCGCGCTGCCGATCGATGCCCGCGAAGTACCGTTCGACGCCCTCATCGCCGCCTCGGGCAAGTGCCTGGAAGGCGTGCCGGGCATGGGCTTTGTCTTCGCTGAAAAACACGCGCTGGGCGCCGCCCAAGGCAACTGCCACTCCCTGACGCTGGACCTGTTCGAGCAACACGAATACATGACCAGGACCGGCCAGTGGCGCTTCACCCCACCGACCCACGTGGTCGCCGCGCTGCACGAAGCGCTGCTGCAATACCACGAAGACGGCGGCCTGCCCGCGCGCCAGCGACGCTATGCCAACAATTGCCAGGTGCTGCTGGACGGCATGGCCGAACTGGGCCTGCGCAGCTTCCTGCCGACGGCGATCCAGGCACCGATCATCGTCACCTTCCATGCGCCGACAGACCCGCACTACCAGTTCAAGGCGTTCTACGAACGGGTCAAGGCCAAGGGTTTCATTCTATACCCCGGCAAATTGACCGAAGTGGACACCTTTCGCGTGGGCTGCATCGGCCACGTCGATGCGGCCGAGATGCGCGCGGCGGTCGCGGCCATTGCGCAGGCGCTGCACGCGATGCAAGTGCTGGACATCTGATTGCCCTTTTTACCCCCAGGATCTGAACCATGAACTATCAACACCCCGATACCCTGCAGGCTGTCATCCTCGACTGGGCCGGCACCGTGGTCGACTTCGGCTCGTTCGCGCCGACGCAGATTTTTGTCGAAGCCTTCGCCGAGTTCGGCGTACAGGTCTCCATCGAAGAAGCCCGTGGCCCGATGGGCATGGGCAAATGGGACCATATCCGCACCCTGTGCAACCAGCCGCAGGTCGCCGAGCGTTACCGCCAGGCGTTCGGCCGCATGCCCAGCGACGAGGACGTGACCGCGATCTACCAGCGCTTCATGCCGCTGCAGATCGAAAAGATCGCCGAGCACTCGGCGCTGATCCCCGGCGCCCTCGACTGCATCGCTGTGCTGCGTGCGCAAGGGCTCAAGATCGGTTCCTGTTCCGGCTATCCCAAGCAAGTGATGGACAAGGTCGTCGCGCTGGCCGCCACCAACGGCTACGTCGCCGACCATGTGGTCGCCACCGACGAAGTGCCCAACGGCCGCCCATGGCCGGCGCAGGCCCTGGCCAACGTGATCGCCCTGGGCGTTGACGATGTGGCGGCATGCGTCAAGGTCGACGACACCGTACCGGGCATTCTCGAAGGCCGTCGCGCCGGGATGTGGACCGTGGCGCTGACCTGTTCCGGCAACGCCCTGGGCCTGACCTACGCGCAGTTCCGCGCCCTGGACAGCGCCGGCCTGGCCCATGAGCGCACGCGTATCGAAGCGATGTTCGAAGGTTCGCGCCCGCACTACATGATCGACACCATCAGCGACCTGCCAGCGGTGATCGCCGACATCAACCAGCGCCTGGCCCGCGGTGAAATGCCGCAAAGCCACTGATCGAGGTCAACTCAACGGCATTCGCGCCGAGCAAACCCTGCAAAACAGGCTTACAGTAAAAGGACTTCGTCGCCAAAGAACGGAGGTTTGCCCTGATGAGTGAGGAATCAAGCGATGCCGTGGAAAAATTCCGATTCACGTTACAGCACCATGTCGATTGCGTTGCACTGGTTGATGGTGGTGCTGCTGGCGGTGGTCTACGCCTGTATTGAGTTTCGCGGGATCTTCCCCAAAGGCAGTGGCGGGCGAGCGCTGATCGTGGAAATGCACTTCATGTTCGGCCTGACCGTGTTTGTGCTGGTCTGGCTGCGCCTGTTTGCCCGCTCGCTGGGGGTCGCACCGAAAATCGTACCGGCACCGCCGCAATGGCAGAGCCTGCTGGCGACCCTGATGCACTTTGCACTGTATGCCTTCATGATCGGTATGCCGATCGCCGGCTGGCTGATCGTCAGCGCCCAAGGGCATTCCGTGATGTTCTATGGGATCGAGTTACCGCCCCTGATCGGCGAAAACAAGGACTTGTCCAAGCAGATCAAAGAGTGGCACGAGCTGGGCGGCTCCATCGGTTATTGGTTGATCGGCCTGCATGCCGTGGCGGGTCTGTACCACCACTACTTCATCCGCGATAACACTGTGTTGCGCATGCTGCCCAAGCGTTAGGCAGCCAACCCTCGGCGGCCTTGCAAGCCGCCGGTGTGGACGAAGATCAGACGCGTGCCGGGAGGGAAGCGTCCGGCTTCGACCTGTTGCTTCAACGCCAGCAGTGCCTTGCCGGTATAGAGCGGCTCCAGCGGCAGGCCGCAGGCCCGTTGCGTGGTCTCGATAAAGTCGAGCAACCACGGGTCGACCTTGGCGAAGCCGCCCCGGCTGGCGTCCAACAACGCAAAGCCGTCCTGCACGATGGCGCGCACGTTCTGCGCCACGCCGTGATCGTCCGGCACCGCCATTGCACCGTACACCGGATGTCCCCCCGCCTCGGCCAACGCCAGCCCGGCCACAGTCGTGCCGGTGCCTGCCGCCAGCCACCATGCGTCGTAATCGTCCCACCCCACGTTGCTCAATTGCGCACGCGCCTGCTCGACCAATACGCCGCAACCCAACGCCCCGGCGATGCCCCCGCCGCCTTCGGGCACCGGGTAGAGATGGGGATAATGTTCGTGCCACGGCTGCCAGAAACCGGGTTCATGCCGCGCGCGGTAGCCGCCATAGCCCAGCCAATGCAACTGCATGCCGAAGGCTTTCAGATCGAGAACGGTGGGTGTGTCTTGGGGATGGCCGCGCAACAGGCCGACGGTGGGAAAATCAAAACGCTTGCCGGCCGCCGCCAGCGCATGCAGGTGGTTGGAGTACGCCCCGCCGAGGCTGATGATCCCGTCGGCACCGGCCTGTTGCGCCAGGGCCAGGTGTTCGCTGAGCTTGAACCACTTGTTGCCGCTGATCAGCGGGTCGATGCGGTCCAGGCGCAGCACGGCCAATTCGACCCCGTTCAGCCAATCCAGCGGCAGCGGTTCCAGGGGCGCATGGGGGAGCCAGTCGAAAGGGCCCATCGGCGCAAGTCCGTATGAAAAAGGGGCAGTAGTCTAACACTGCCCCTTCTCGGCGTTTTACAACTCAGCTGCCAGGCGCGAGCCCTGGTTGATGGCGCGCTTGGCGTCGAGTTCGGCGGCGACATCGGCACCGCCGATCAGGTGCACGTTCTGGCCCGCAGCGACCAGGCCGTCCTGCAATTCGCGCAACGGGTCCTGGCCAGCGCAGATCACAATGTTGTCCACCGCCAACAACTGCGGCTCGCCCTCGGCGCCGATGCGGATATGCAGGCCCGCGTCGTCGATCTTCAGGTACTCGACGCTGTTGAGCATCTGCACCTGCTTGTTCTTCAACCCGGTGCGGTGAATCCAGCCGGTGGTCTTGCCCAGCCCGTCGCCGACCTTGGAAGCCTTGCGCTGCAGCAGGAACACCTCGCGCGCCGGCGGGTGCGGTTGCGGCTTGATCCCGGCGACGCCGCCACGCGCTTGCAACTGCGTGTCGATGCCCCACTCTTTCCAGAACGCGTCGCGGTCCAGGCTGGTGGACACGCCTTGATGCACGAGGAACTCCGACACGTCGAAGCCGATACCGCCGGCACCGATCACCGCGACGCGCTTGCCCACGGGTTTGCGCTCGAGGATCACGTCGAGGTAGCTCAGCACCTTCGGGTTATCGATGCCCGCAATTGCCGGCGTGCGCGGGGCGATACCGGTGGCGAGGATGATCTCGTCGTACCCGCCTGCCGTGAGTTGCGCGACGTCGACGCGGGTGTTGAGGCACACCTCCACATGGGTGGTCTGCAATTTGCGGTTGAAATAACGCAGGGTCTCGAAAAACTCTTCCTTGCCCGGCACGCGCTTGGCGATGTTGAACTGGCCACCGATCTCGCTGGCCGAATCGAACAACGTCACCTGATGGCCGCGTTCGGCCGCCACCGTGGCAGCGGCCAGGCCCGCGGGACCGGCGCCGACCACGGCGATTTTCTTGATCTGTTTGACCGGCAGATAGTTGAGCTCGGTCTCGTAGCACGCGCGCGGGTTGACCAGGCAGGTGGTCAACTTGCCGCCGAAGGTGTGGTCGAGGCAGGCCTGGTTGCAACCGATGCAGGTGTTGATTTCATCGGCACGACCGGCCGCGGCCTTGTTGACGAACTCCGGGTCGGCGAGGAACGGCCGCGCCATCGAGACCATATCGGCATCGCCTGCGGCGAGGATCTGCTCGGCAATCTCCGGGGTGTTGATGCGGTTGGTGGTGATCAGCGGGATCTGCACCGCGCCGCGCAATTTGGCGGTGACTTTACTGAACGCGCCCCGCGGCACCTTGGTGGCGATGGTCGGAATGCGCGCTTCGTGCCAACCGATCCCGGTGTTGATGATGCTCGCACCGGCCTGCTCGATGGCCTTGGCCAGTTGCACGATTTCTTCCCAACTGCTGCCGCCTTCCACCAGATCGAGCATCGACAGGCGGAAGATAATGATGAAGTTCGGGCCGACGGCTTCGCGCACCCGGCGCACGATCTCTACCGCCAAACGCATGCGGTTTTCGTAGCTGCCGCCCCAACGGTCGGTGCGGTGGTTGGTGTGGGCGGCGAGGAACTGGTTGATGAAGTAGCCTTCGGAACCCATGATTTCCACGCCGTCGTATTCGGCGGACTGCGCCAGCAGCGAGCAGGTGACGAAATCCTGGATCTGTTTCTCGATGCCCGCTTCGTCCAGTTCCTTGGGCTTGAACGGGTTGATCGGCGCCTGGATCGCGCTCGGTGCCACCTGCTTGGGGCTGTAGGCATAACGGCCGGCGTGGAGGATCTGCATGCAGATCTTGCCGCCGGCTTCGTGTACGGCGCGGGTCACGATCTTGTGCTTCTGCGCCTCTTCGTCGGTGGTCAGCTTGGCCGCGCCGGAATACACCCCACCTTCATCGTTCGGGCCAATGCCGCCGGTGACCATCAGGCCCACGCCGCCACGGGCGCGCTCGGCGAAGTAGGCCGCCATACGTTCGAAACCGCCCGGTTTTTCTTCCAGCCCCGTGTGCATCGAGCCCATCAGGGTACGGTTGCGCAAGGTGGTAAAACCCAGGTCCAACGGGGCCAGCAGGTGCGGGTACGCAGCAGCGGTCATGGTCAAGCTCCACAACGGATCATCACGGGACGTGGCACGCTCTTACGGCTTGCCATCGGTTTATGTCCCACAGACTAAGAGGCGTTCGGCTAGCACTCAATGACCGAAACTGACAAGTTATTGATCCAAATGCACAGCGCCCCTTGGCAAGCCGAGCCGCGGGCCCTACCCTAGTCGCGAACCCCGCACTCGGTCCGTTGTCTGTTTCCCCATGCGTAAACTTCTCGCTTTTACCGTCACCCTGGCGCTGGTTGCCGCCGTCGCCGCCTATCTGGTCTGGACCCAGGAACGCCCCGTGGCGCATTACCTGTCCGACCTGCGCATCACCCTGGCCGTCAACGAAGGCCAGCCTGCCGATCGCGGCAACCTGCTGGGCATTCAGCCGGAGCTGTTCCCTGGCGACTACCAGAGCCTGGAACGCCTGCACCTGAAGCTCGCGGCCTACCTGCAAACGGCGCGAAACCAGGGGCTGATCAATGAAAAAACCATCGTGGTGCTGCCGGAACATATCGGCACCTGGCTGATGCTCCGCGGCGAAAAAAACGAGCTGTATCAGGCGACCCACCTGAAAGATGCGATGAACTGGCTGTCGATCAGCAACCCGCTGCAGTTCATGCGCGCCTGGATCAGCGCCACCGGCGACAACCGCATGGACGACGCATACTTGCGCATGAAAGCCCCGGCAATGGCGCGGGACTACCAAGCGCTGTTCGGCGGCCTGGCCAAGGAGTTTGGCGTGACCCTGGTGGCCGGTTCCATCGCGTTGCCCAACCCCAGCGTGAGCGAGGGGCAACTGCAGGTCGGGCATGGCGCGCTGTACAACGCCAGCCTGGTATTTGCGGCCGATGGCCTGCCCCTGGGCCAGCCGCAGCGTCAGCTCTACCCGATCTACGACGAGCGCGGCTTCATTGCGCCCGGGGATGAAAACACCGTCAGCGTGGTCGACACCCCGGCCGGACGCCTGGGCATCCTGATCGGCAGCGACAGCTGGTACCCGGACAACTACCGCAAGCTCAATGAGCAAGGTGCAAGGTTGATCGCCGTCCCCGCGTTTGTTATCGGCCGCGACACCTGGGGCCGCCCTTGGCGCGGCTTCAAAAGCGTGTCGACGCCCGCGGAAATCAGCCTCAAACCCGAAGAACTCAGCGAAGGCGAAGCCTGGCGACGCCTGACCTTGATCAGCCAGCCGCCCATCAGCCAGGCCATTGCGGGCATGAGCGTATTTCTGCGCGGGCAGTTCTGGGACCTGGGCAGCGCCGGCCAGAGCTTTCTCAGCAGCAACGGCCAGGTGTTCGCCGACGGCGACGCCCGTGGCGCGCGCTTGCTGAATATCTGGCTGTAACGCCGTGAAGCCGGTACGCCTGGGGGATCTGTCGGTGGGCTTCGTGCACACCCTGGCCGACGCCATCAGCAGCCACGGCCTGGACCCGCAACCGCTGTTGCTGCAATACGGCCTGGACCCGGTACGGCTCGCCGAAGCCGGCGCGCGCTTGTCGATCCCGCGTTACATGCGCCTGGGCCATGCCGCCATTCAACTGACTGGCGATCCGAGCCTCGGCCTGCGCATGGGCCAGTCGAGCCGCTTGAGCCAGGCCGGCCTGGCCGGCGTCACGGCCGCCCAGGCGCCCAACGTGCGCGAAGCGGCCCGCACCCTCACGCGCTTTGAAGCGCTGTACGGCTCCAACTATCGCGGGCAGTCGAGCTTTCATGAAGACGCCGAAGGCGCGTGGCTGCGTTTCTACTCCATCAGCCCGTATAACGCCTATAACCGCTTTGTGGTCGACTCGATCATCGCCGGCTGGCTGCACCAACTGTCGAGCCTGGCCCAGCAGCCGGTGCAGGCGCAGCGCATCGAGATCGAATTCGAAGCACCGGACTACAGCGAACAATACAGCGTGCTGGGTGACAGCCCGGTCCACTTCGGCGCCGAGGCCAATCAACTGCGCCTGAGCCAGACAACCCTGGCGCTGCGCAACCCGGAGCATTGCCCGAGTACCTGGCAACTGCTGTTACAACTGTGTGAAAGGGAGTTGGAGCAGTTGACCCGCACCCGCAGCCTGCGCGAGCGCATTACCCGCTTGCTCGGGCCGATGCTCAATGGCGGCCGGGAACCCGACCTGGAAGAAGTGGCGGCGCGCTTGAAGCTGCCGACCTGGACCCTGCGCCGCAAACTGGCCGATGAAGGCACTCAGTTCCGGGCGATCCTCAACGATACCCGCCGCGACCTGGCCATGACCTATATCCGCGATACGGAACTGGCATTCGGCGAGATCGCCTACTTGCTCGGTTTTGCCTCGGCCCAGGCCTTTCAACGGGCGTTCAGGCGATGGAATAACCAAACCCCAGGGGAATTTCGCCGCAGTCAGCGGCAATCCGCCTGAAGCCGGTCTTACAGCTCAGTAGCGTCGTCGGCAGGGTCCAAAGGGTCCCATTCAAAGGCCTGGTACTCCAGCAGTTCTTCTTGGTAATCGTCCATGGTGAACTCCTTCTTGAGTTGAAAGCAGCCGCAGGTAAATGACCTGCACAGCCAGCCTAATGTGCCGTGATGACGGAAAAATGTCGGTGTCATGACGTTCCTGCACGTTCAGATTAAACGTAGCAGCGTTGTGCGGATTTAGCACTGGGTCATCGAAAAACAATTGCAACCATTGCAATTGCAATTATAAGTCGATTTCCCTTAGGGTAAGCCTCCCTTGCCGAGGAGTCAGACCGATGATTGCCACCACCGCGCACGCCGCACAGCTTTGCTGTGATGCGTTGAACCAGGCCGGACATACACGAAGTTCGCCATTGCACACCGTCATGAGCATGGCCAACACCCTGGAAGCCAGCCGGCAGGCCTGGGTGATTCGCGGCCAGTCCCGTTCCCGGCGCGTGGGCAGTTGGCCCGTCTGGTTTGCGCGCAAAACTGCGGAAAAACCGTTGCTGTACCTGCACAGCGCGGTGTCGTCGGCACAACTGTGTGCCTTATCGGCCGAGACGGCACAGCGCGGCATCCTATGCAACGACATCGAAACCCAACCCTCGGCCTGGCCCAAGGGCGCACAGCCTTCTCTCCCGCTGTGGCTGGCGAGCAATCCGCATTGCACACCCTACGATCCTGCCACGGGTGAGGAAGTCCGGGCGATTGTGCTGGCGGGACTGCGCACCTTGTATATCGACGGCAAGCCCGGGTTTTACTACCTGGCGCTGCATGACGACGACAACGCAGTACCGTTGACCGAGCAGGACCGTGAAGATGCGCTCAAGGGTATGTATCCGCTCCAGCGCGATGCCCCAGGGGACGTGCGCTTGCTCGGCGCAGGTCGGGCGCTTGAAGAGGTCGTGCAGGCCAAACGCTTGTTGGCAGAGGACTGGAATATCACCGCGCAGCTGTGGAGTTGCCCCAGCTACACGCGGCTGGCCCGAGAGGCCGCAGCCGCCGAACGCTGGAATCGCCTGCACCCCACCGCCCCCAGACGCAGCAGCCACTTGCGCGAGTGCCTGGCCGGGAATGCCGCGCCGGTGATTGCAGTGACCGGCTATGCACAGCCGATTGTCGACCCGTTGGCGGCTTACGTGGATGCGCGGTTCGTGGGGCTGGGCGCGGGCTCGGTGCAGGCATCGGCGCCCAGTCGCTATTGGATTGCGGTGTCTGCATTGAGCGCCCTGGCGAAGGACGGGCTCATCGCTGCACAGCAGGTCGAACGGGCGATGAAGCGCTACTCACTGCAATGAGCCGGAATGCGAACAACGGCGCAAGGGGCTTGCTCCCGATAGCGGTGGGTCAGTCGACAGCCGTCTGCTTTCGGGACCCAGTCATCTTCCACGTTGAATCGTCGTGTCTCAGGATTTGCGCCGGTTACGGACCTGCACACCGGCCTCCATCGCCAACCCGGCAGTACGTTCCAGGGCTTCGGCAAACCCCTGGCGCTGCTCCGGTGCGATCTGCGACAGGAACAGCTCATCTACCGTGCTTTCGTAGATGCCCCACATCTTTTTGCGCAACACCCGGCCGGCCTCGGTGATCGTGGCAAACGCGGCACGGCCGTCGCCGTCGGAACGGGAGCGCACCACCAGGCCGTCTTTTTCCAGGCGGTCCACCAGGCGCGTCAGGTTGTAGCGCTCGATGGCCAGCACATCGGCCAATTCATGCATGCGCCGAGTACCTTCGGGGCCGCTTTCCAGGCCCCACAATGCGTCGTACCAGGCGTAGGGCGGCAGGTCGGCCGCAGCCAGGCGCCGCTCGATTTCACGGATGACCGTCCTGTGGGCCCTGACAAAACGGAACCAGACATCAGGCTCTTTCGACGACATGCAACACCATCCGGGGAATTTCAAGAAGGTTGCAATAGTAGCTCATCCCGCGCTAGATTCAGACATGTAGTTGCAATTGCAACTATATGCGCGCCGCTCCCACAAGGAGCACGCTGCTTGATATTCGCCGACCCTGGAGCCTCACATGACCCCGAATACCGCAGTAAGACTGGACGACGACCCACAGGAAACCCGCGAATGGCTGGAAGCCATCGAATCGGTGCTGTCCACCGAAGGCCGCCCGCGTGCCCACTACCTGATCGACCAGTTGCTGGATTTCGACGTGGCGCAACATGGTGACGTCTACGGGCGGGTAACCACGCCCTACATCAACACGATCCCGCTGGACCGCCAGTTGCCCTACCCTGGCAACCTGGCCCTCGAACGCCGCACCAGTGCGTTTATCCGCTGGAACGCCATGGCCATGGTGCTGCGCGCCGGTAAACACTCCGGCGTCGGTGGGCATATCGCCACCTACGCGTCGGCCGCCGTGCTGTATGACGTCGGCTTCGACCACTTTTTCCGTGGGCGCACCGACACCTTCGATGGCGATCTGGTCTACATCCAGGGCCACTCCTCCCCCGGCATCTACGGCCGCGCGTATCTCGAAGGCCGCATCAGCGAGGCTCAGCTCGACAACTTCCGCCGCGAAACGGGCGGTGCAGGCTTGTCGTCCTACCCGCACCCACGGCTGATGCCGGATTTTTGGCAATTCCCCACCGTGTCCATGGGGCTCGGACCGATCACCGCCGCCTACCAGGCGCGCTTTATGCGCTACCTGGAGTTGCGTGCGCTCAAGCAGCACCAGGGCCGCAAGGTCTGGGCGTTCCTTGGTGATGGCGAAATGGACCAGCCGGAATCCCTGGCCGCCATTTCCCTGGCCGGGCGTGAAAAACTCGACAACCTGATCTTCGTGGTCAACTGCAACCTGCAGCGCCTGGACGGCCCAGTACGCGGCAATGCCAAGGTGATCCAGGAATTCGAAAGCCTCTACCGCGCGGCCGGCTGGAATGTGATCAAGGTTATCTGGGGCGGCGGCTGGGATGCGCTGCTGGAAAAAGACCAGAGCGGGCTGCTGCGCCAACGCATGATGGAGTGCGTGGACGGTGATTATCAGAACTACAAATCCCAGGACGGCGCCTACGTGCGCGAACATTTCTTCGGCAAATACCCGGCGTTACTGGCATTGGTTGCGGACCTCTCAGACGAGGACATCTGGAAACTCTCACGCGGCGGTCATGACCCGGACAAGGTCTATAACGCCTATGCTGCCGCCATGAGTCATTCAGGCCAACCCACGGTGATCCTGGCGAAAACCGTCAAGGGCTTCGGCATGGGCGAAGCCGGCGAAGGCCAGAACATCAACCATCAGCTGAAAAAAATGGGCGCCGACGCCGTCAGAGCGTTCCGTGATCGCTTCGGCCTGGAAGTCCCCGACGAGCAGTTGGCTGAAATTCCTTACCTCAAGCCGGCTGCCGACAGCGAAGAGGCGCGCTGCTTCGCCGCCCGGCGCCAGGCGTTGGGTGGCTACGTGCCGGCGCGCCACAGCGCCGTCGAATCGCTGCAGATTCCTGAACTGAGCGCTTTCGCGACCCAGCTCAAAGACACCGGCGAGCGCGCCATCTCTACCACCATGGCCTTTGTGCGGATCCTCGGCACACTGCTCAAGGACCCGCACCTGGGCAAGCTGATCGTGCCCATCGTGCCGGACGAATCACGCACCTTCGGCATGGAAAGCCTGTTCCGTCAGATCGGCATTCACTCCGCCGTCGGCCAGCTCTACACCCCACAGGACGCAGGGCAACTGAGCTACTACAAAGAGAGCAAGGACGGACAGATCATGCAGGAAGGTCTGAATGAGTCCGGTGCGATTTCCTCCTGGATCGCGGCGAGTACGTCCTACAGCAACCATGCTCTGATGACCGTGCCCTTCTACATCTTCTACTCGATGTTCGGCTTCCAGCGCGTCGGCGACCTGGCCTGGGCGGCAGGCGATGCCCGGGCACGCGGCTTCCTGCTGGGTGCCACGGCCGGGCGCACCACCCTGATGGGCGAAGGCTTGCAGCACGACGATGGGCATAGCCATATCCTGGCGTCGGTGATTCCGTGCTGTGTATCGTATGACCCGACTTTTGCCTACGAACTGGCGGTGATCATTCGCGAAGGCATGCGGCGCATGTATGTCGAGCAGGAGGACATTTACTACTACATCACCCTGCTCAACGAGAACTACCCGCACCCGGCAATGCCCGAAGGCGTGGAAGAAGGCATTCTCAAGGGCTTGTATCCGCTGAGCACACACCAGCAGGCACAGGTGCAATTGATGGGCAGCGGTTCGATCCTGCGGGAAGTGATCGCCGCGGCAGCGTTGCTCGACAAGGATTTTGCCGTACACAGCAGCGTATGGAGTGCGCCCAGCCTGACCGAGCTGCGCCGTGACGGGCATGAAGCCGAACGCTGGAACCTGTTGCACCCGGAACACGAGCCGCGCTTGAGTTACGTCGAGCAATGCTTGGCCGGGCATACGGGTCCGGTGCTGGTGGCCACTGACTACATGAAGCTGTTCGCCGACCAGATCCGCCCCTTTGTGCCGAACCGACGCTTTGTAGCGCTGGGCACGGACGGCTTCGGGCAGTCGGATACTCGGGAGGCCTTGCGCGAGTTCTTCGAGGTGGACCGGCATTTCATTGTGCTGGCGGCACTGAAGGCGCTGGCCGATGACGGGCTGATAGGTCGCGAGAAAATCAGTGAGGCGATCAGTCGCTACGGGATCAATGTCGACAAGACCAATCCCGTAGCGGTCTGACTTACTGCGCGGGCGTCGGCAGGGGCGGAATCGCCTCTGTCGGCGGCGGCAGGTCCGGCGTGGTTGGCGCAGGTGCCGGTGCCGGCGCAGGGCTCGGTTCTGCCTGCGGGACGATCGGCGCAGGCTCCGGTGCCGGTGTAACCGGCGTCGAGACGGCCGGCGCTACAGGTTCTTCCTTCGGCGCTGGCACCTTCTCCGCTGCCGGGGCAACTTTGGGTTCCGGCACCCCCAGTTCAGCCTTGGGCTGTTCGGGAATATGTTCGGTCTTCTTCACCTCTTGGGGCAGGAACACATCCACCAGTGCGAAGTAGCGCTCGTAGAACTTCGGCGCCGAGACAGTCTCACTCGCCACCTTCACCATCGAGTCGTCGGTGGAGCCGATCGGCATCGACACCGAGCCCAGCACACCCACACCCAGGCTGGCGGAGTTGTTGACCTTCTTCAGCGCATAACGATCCTGCAGGGCGTTGGCAAACATCGTCGAGTGGCTTTTACCTTTGCCATCATTGGCACACACCACATTGAAGCTGATCTGCATGTGAGTTTCGCCGGTCTGCTGGAAACTCTTGTTACCCACCACCAGCTTAGGATCGCTGCTGGTGATGATGTAGCCCTGGCTCAGCAAGGCACGGCGTGCGGCCTCGCACGCGGCGATGTCACTGACCGGGTAATTACGGGAGAACGTACCGGAGTCGTCGAAATTCTCGTGCTCGTAAACAGCGGTCTTGGGTGACGAGCAGCCCGTGGCGCCCGCCAACACCAGCGCCAACCCGAGGCTACGCAAGTGAAATGATGTCGACATTGAAAATCCTGAGGAAAACGGTCTGGGCGGTATTGTGCAACAGAACGAGGCCTTGGCGCGCGCATTCCTGTCGATAAAACGTCACAAGCCTACACAGCGGTGCCCGCAGGGAAAAGCCCGGCGCACATATGGTCAATAAACACGCGCAACTTGGCAGATGCATGACGACTTGACGGCCACAATATCCAGAAACTGCCACGGTGTTCGAGATAATCATCCAACACCCGTAGCAAGCGCCCCTGCCCCACGGCCTCGTTGACCATGTAGTCGGGCAGACAGGCGATGCCCAATCCCTCGTGTACCACATGGTTGAGGGACTCAATGGTGGTACTGACCAGCGGTGTACGCAAGGTCGGTTCGGCGGCGCCCGGCAGGTGACGCAACGGCCAGTTTTCCAGCTTGCCGGTGGCGCAGAATTTGTGCCGCAGGCACGCGTGATCATTGAGATCCTGCGGTTGCTGCGGGGTGCCGTGTTGAGCGAAGTAGCCCGGCGTGCCCACAAGTACCAACTGGTAATAGCCCAGATGCCGCGCCATCAAGCGCGAATCTTCGGGCTTGCCTGTGCGAATCACCGCATCGAAACCTTCCTCGATCACGTCCACCATGCGGTCGGAAAAATCCACATCCAACTCGATATCCGGGTAGGCGCGCATAAAGTCACTGAGCACCGGCATCAACAAGCCGCGTACCTGCGGCAGGCTGACGCGCAACTTGCCGCGGGGCGTAGCGCTGGCGTCCGTCAATTCCTGCTCGGCCGCCTCGACCTCGGCCAGAATGCGCCGCGAACGCTCAAGAAACAGCGAGCCTTCGCTGGTCAGGGTGATACTGCGCGTGCTGCGGTGAAACAGCCTGACGCCCAGGCGCTCTTCCATGCACGCGATACTTTTGCCCACGGCCGACGACGATACCCCCAGCACGCGACCGGCGACGGTGAAGCTGCGCGTCTCCGCCACCTGCACAAATACCGACAGGCTGCTCAAGCTGTCCATGATCACGTCTCGACTGATTACGGACACCTACGTCCGCTAAGTTCGGAACCTTAGCCTGTTTTTCCGCACAGCACAGCCCCTTACTCTGCCGCCTTGCCCCTTTTATATGGATCAAGCGTCATGAGCGACAACCCTTCACTTACCCATTGCCCGGCGAACGCCGAGCCTGACGTGCTGCCGCTGGGAGGCTTGTTGGCCCTGGCTTGCGCGGGTTTTATCACCATCCTCACCGAAGCCATGCCTGCGGGGCTCTTGCCGCAGATGGGCGCAGGCCTGGGCGTGTCGCCCGCCCTGGTTGGCCAACTGGTCACGCTCTACGCACTCGGATCATTGCTCGCGGCCATCCCCTTGACGCTGCTGACGCGGGGTTGGCGCCGACGCCCCCTACTGCTGGTGGCCATTGCTGGCTTCGCCCTGGTCAACAGCGTGACGGCCGTATCCAGCCACTACGGGCTGACCCTGGTAGCGCGCTTTTTCGCCGGGGTATTCGCCGGGCTGCTTTGGGCCCTGTTGGCCGGTTACGCCAGTCGTATGGTCGCCCCTCACCTGCAAGGCCGGGCGATTGCCATCGCAATGCTTGGCGCACCGCTGGCCCTGACCCTGGGCGTGCCGGCCGGCACCCTGCTGGGTACCCTCGTTGGCTGGCGCTTGAGTTTTGCGATCATGACCGGGCTGACGTTGGCATTACTGCTCTGGGCGCGCTGGCAACTCCCGGACTTTGCCGGCCAAGCAGCACAACAGCGCCTGGGCCTGCGCCAGGTGATGAGGTTGCGCGGTATTCGTCCGGTGCTTTGGGTGACCTTTACCTACGTGCTGGCCCACAACATTCTCTACACCTACATCGCCCCCCTGCTGGAGCCCGCCGGCATCCAGGCCGATATCGACCGGGTACTGCTGGTGTTTGGCCTGACGGCGTTGTTGAGCATCTGGCTGGTGGGCCTGCTGATCGATCGATGGCTGCGCCCGTTGGTGCTGTTCAGTTGCATCCTGTTTGGCCTGTCGGCGCTGGCGTTGGCGTTCTGGATCGACTCGCCGGCGATCATCTACACCGCCATCGCGGCCTGGGGGCTGGCATTCGGTGGCCTACCAGCCTTACTGCAAACCGCCCTGGCCAAGTCGGCGGGCGAGTCGGCGGACGCCGCGCAGTCGATGCTGGTGACGGTATGGAACCTGGGCATTGCCGGCGGCGGTCTGGCGGGCGGGTTGTTGCTGCAGAGCTGGGGCGTGCTCGCGTTTCCCTGGGCGGTAGTGGCGTTGATGTTGCTGGCCCTTTGCAAACGCCCATGAAAAAGCCCCCGGTCTTTTCAGGCCGGGGGCTTTTTATTCAAACCGAGATCAGTACTTCTTGATCTCAGCCTTGGTTTCCAGCTGCTTGCGGTACGCCGCGAAATCCTGCTGCCCAACACGGGAAGCGAGGAAACGGCGGTATTGCGCCTTCTCATCGTCCGATGGAGCCGCCGCTTCGGTGACGCCGTTCAAGCGCACGATCACCAGGCTGCCATCAGCGAGGGTCACGGTGGTGAAGGTCGGCTTGTCCTTGGACGCAGGCTTGGGCATGCGGAACAAGGCTTGCAGCACCACCGGGTCGATCGTTTCCTGGCTACGGGTAGCCGCTTCGGTGACTTTCCAGGCCTGGCCATCAACGGGCTGGTTCAGCGGGGTCTTGCCATCACGCAGGCTGGCGATCAACTCGTCAGCGTGAGTCTTGGCGGCCGCGCTGGCGCGTTCCTTGGTCATCTGGGTGCGGATCGCCGCTGCCACGCTTTCCAGCGGCAGTTGCGTAGGCTTCAGATGCTCTTTGGCCCGCAGCACGATGATGGTTTCCGGGTCGAGCTCGATGGCGGTGCTGTTGGCACCCTCATCCAACACTTCCGGGCTGAACGCGGCAGTGACCACGGCACGGTTGGCCGCGACACCCTCACCGCCTTCGCGACCAAACGGCGCAGAGGTGTGAACGGTCAGCTTCAGATCGGAGGCCGGCTGAGCCAGGTCGGAGGCTTCGAACGCCGCATCTTCCAATTGCTTGGTCGCTTCGACAAAACGCTGTTCAACCTGTTGGTTCTTGAGCTCGTGGGTCAGCTTATCTTTCAGGCTGGCGAACGATGGCACTTCTGGCGCTTCAACGCCCAACAGCTTGATCAGGTGCCAACCGAAGGTGCTGCGCACCGGTGCCGAGACCTGGTCCTTATTCAAGGCGTACAGGGCAGCTTCGAAGTCCGGATCGTAGACGCCAGGACCGGCAAAACCAAGGTCACCGCCATTGCTGGCCGAACCCGGGTCCTGGGAGAACTCCTTGGCCAGGGCTTCGAACTGCTCACCCTTGGCCAGGCGCGCCTGGATTTCCTCGATCTTGGCCTTGGCTTGGGCGTCGGTGACCTTGTCGTTGACTTCAATCAGGATGTGCGCGGCACGACGCTGCTCAGCGAGGTTGGCGGTTTCTTTCTCATACGCTGCCTGCAGTTCATCGTCCTTGACGGTGACCTGGTCGAAGAAAGACGACTTCTTCAACTCCAGATAGTCGATGACCACCTGGTCCGGGGTCATGAACTCTTTGGCGTGCTGGTCGTAGTAAGCCTTGACCTCGTCGTCGGTGAGTTTCACCGCCGCAGGGTTGGCCTTGATATTGACGGTGGCGAAATCGCGGGTCTGTTTTTCCAGGCGGGCGAATGCCAGCACCTGCGCGTCAGTCACGAAGGCGCTGCCGAGGATGCCCAAGCGAGTCTGCTCGATCAGCATTTGCTGGGTCATCATCTGACGGAACTGCAGACGGCTGTAGCCCAGTTGACGGATCACCTGGTCAAAACGCTCGGCGTTGAACTTGCCGTCCACCTGGAACTCCGGCGTCTGCAGGATCACTTGGTCCAGCGCGGCGTCAGAGAAGGCAAACTTGGAATCAGCGGCACCTTGCAGTACCAGCTTGCGATCGATCAGGCTCTTGAGCGCCGCGTCGCGCAGCAGTTTTTCGTCCAGCAGGGAAGCATCGAAATCCTTGCCCATCTGTTGCATCAGTTGGCGACGTTGCATGTCGACGGCCTGGCTCAGTTCGGTCTGGGTGATTGCTTCACCGTTGACCTTGGCCACGTCCTGCTTGGTGTTGGTCGAAGCCTGAAAAATAGCCTCGATACCGGTGAACGCCATCAATGCGACGATGATCCCGATAATGGTCTTGGCAATCCAGCCTTGTGAATTGTCCCTGATATTTTGCAGCATGCGTCCCCCAGAAACGGTTGAACTTCAAAAATTGGCAACCGTGGAGCGTGGGTAGAGTCCGGATAGAAGAAAGGCGCATCCGAGGATGCGCCTTCTCTCGTAACTGGCGGAGCGGACGGGGGTTAGAACCCACACCCCCGGCGTGGTGACCCGATGGATACGTGGGTCAGCTGCCGCTCCGCTGCCAGGCCAGACCTGCGTCGGACCCGGGTAGGTAAAGGCTTGATCGAGGCTTAGTTAACGGCTTCTTTCAGGGCTTTACCGGCTTTGAAACCTGGTTTCTTGGCAGCAGCGATTTGCAGTGCTTTGCCAGTCTGTGGGTTACGGCCAGTGCGAGCTGGGCGGTCAGTCACAGAAAAAGTACCGAAGCCTACCAGTACCACCGAATCGCCGGCCTTCAGAGCGCCAGTGACGGATTCGATTACTGCGTCCAGCGCACGGCCAGCAGCAGCTTTCGGGATATCAGCGGATGCGGCGATAGCATCAATCAGTTCCGACTTGTTCACTCTAAGTCCCCTTATATATCTATTGAGTATGATTCTAAGTTTTTTGGTGAAAGCAAAAACCAGTGCTGAATGGCCTACAGACACTTAAGAGCCGCTTTATAACAAGGGCTCTAAAAAGCTGTCAAGGAAGCCCCCAGGCTTTAACGCATTAATGCGTGCTAATTCTTTCCTTGGAATCAGACTCGCGCTTTTCGTCCTTCGCGACTATCTCCGGAGCCACATCCGGCAAGGGCTCCGGCGCGTATTGCAGCGCAATTTGCAGGACCTCGTCAATCCATTTAACCGGTTTAATCTGAAGATCTTGCTTGATATTGTCAGGAATTTCCTTCAAGTCGCGGACATTCTCTTCAGGAATGATCACGGTCTTGATTCCACCCCGGTGTGCGGCGAGCAATTTTTCTTTCAGACCACCGATGGCCAATACCTGGCCACGCAGGGTGATTTCCCCGGTCATGGCCACATCGGCGCGTACCGGAATGCCGGTCAGGGCCGATACCAGGGCCGTACACATGCCTACGCCAGCGCTAGGGCCGTCTTTCGGGGTCGCCCCCTCCGGCATGTGGATATGGACGTCGTGCTTCTCATGGAAGTCCAGGGGAATCCCCAGGCTCCGGGCGCGGCTGCGCACCACGGTCTGCGCGGCGGTGATGGATTCGACCATCACGTCACCCAGGGAACCGGTCTTGATCAATTGGCCCTTGCCCGGGATCACCGCGGCTTCGATGGTCAGCAATTCGCCACCCACCTGGGTCCACGCCAGGCCAGTCACCTGCCCTACCTGATCCTGCTGTTCCGCCAACCCGTAGCTGAATTTACGCACGCCCAGATAGTGCTCCAGCACATCGGCGGTAATCTTCACCGAGAAGCGTTTTTCCAGCGCATGCTCCTTGACCGCCTTGCGGCAAATCTTCGCAATCTGGCGCTCAAGCCCCCGTACACCGGCCTCGCGGGTGTAGTAACGCACCATATCGCGGATCGACTCGACCTCGAATTCGATCTCGCCTTTCTTCAGGCCATTGGCCGAAATCTGCTTGGGCGCGAGGTATTTGACGGCGATGTTGATCTTCTCGTCTTCGGTGTAACCCGGCAGACGAATCACCTCCATCCGGTCCAGCAACGCTGGCGGAATGTTCATGGAGTTGGAGGTACACAGGAACATTACGTCGGACAGGTCGTAGTCGACTTCCAGGTAATGGTCGTTGAAATTGTGGTTCTGCTCCGGATCGAGCACTTCGAGCAAGGCCGATGCCGGATCGCCACGCATGTCGCTGCCCATTTTGTCGATTTCATCGAGCAGGAACAGCGGGTTGCGCACGCCGACCTTTGTCATCTTTTGAATCAATCTTCCTGGCATCGAACCGATATATGTGCGGCGATGACCACGGATTTCCGCTTCATCACGCACGCCGCCAAGGGCCATTCGCACGAATTTACGGTTGGTGGCATTGGCAATCGACTCGGCCAGGGAGGTTTTACCCACACCCGGCGGACCGACCAGGCACAACACCGGGCCACGAATTTTCTTCACGCGCTTTTGCACGGCGAGGTATTCGAGAATGCGTTCTTTGACTTCTTCGAGGCCGTAATGGTCGGCATCGAGGATATCTTCGGCGCGAGCCAGGTCCAGGCGCACCTTGGTCTGAGCCTTCCACGGCACCTGCACCAACCAATCGATGTAGGAACGAACCACGGTGGCTTCGGCCGACATCGGCGACATTTGCTTGAGCTTGTTCAGCTCGGCGTTGGCCTTGGTCAGGGCGTCTTTCGGCAGGCCGGCGGAATCGATGCGCTTTTTCAGCTCTTCGATTTCGTTGTGGCCTTCCTCGCTGTCGCCGAGTTCCTTCTGAATGGCCTTCATCTGCTCATTCAGGTAGTACTCGCGCTGGCTGCGCTCCATTTGTTTCTTCACGCGACCACGGATGCGCTTTTCAACCTGCAGCAGGTCGATTTCGGCATCGAGCAGCGCCAGGACGTGTTCGACACGGGCCGGCAGGTCGATGATTTCGAGGATGTCTTGCTTCTGCTCGATTTTCAGCGCCATGTGCGCGGCCATGGTGTCGACCAGGCGGCTAGGCTCATCAATGCTGTTGAGGGAAGACAGGACTTCAGCCGGGACTTTCTTGCCCAACTGCACATACTGCTCGAATTGCGAGAGCAGGCTGCGTACAAATACTTCGGACTCGCGCTCCGGGGCCTCGACTTCGTCGATCAGTGCCACTTCGGCGCGCAGGTGGCCGTCCACCTCCATGAAGCGCTCGACCGCACCGCGCTGCTCACCTTCCACCAACACCTTGACAGTGCCGTCGGGCAGCTTGAGCAATTGCAGGACAGTCGCAACGGTACCGACGCGATACAGGGCATCTTCGCCTGGATCATCATCAGCAGGATTTCTCTGGGCCAACAGCAGGATCTGCTTGTCGCCCGTCATCGCGGCCTCGAGGGCTTCGATAGACTTCTCGCGCCCCACGAACAGCGGGATAACCATGTGCGGATAGACGACGACATCACGCAACGGCAGGAGAGGCAATTCGATGGTTGTCTTCATGATTTCGCCTCTATGACAGTTGAAAAGTAAGCATGAAACCAAGATGGGGGCTGCCGGCAAAAAAAACAAGCTCAATGCCAGCAGTTAAATGCAGGAAAAACACGCCCTTAAAACAAAAGGGGCCCCTAAAGGCCCCTTGTTGTTATGCAGCAGCCGGACGCTTACGCGTCTGGCGCAGCCTTGGCAGCCGGCTCACTGTTTTCATAGATATACAGTGGCTTGGACTTGCCTTCGATAACGCTTTCGTCGATCACCACTTTGCTCACCTCGGACTGCGAGGGGATTTCGTACATGGTGTCGAGCAATACGCCTTCGAGGATCGAACGCAGGCCACGCGCACCGGTTTTGCGCTCCAGTGCCCGCTTGGCCACTGATTTGAGTGCGTCGGTACGGAACTCGAGGTCTACGCCTTCCATTTCGAACAGCTTGGCATATTGTTTGGTCAGGGCGTTTTTCGGCTCGGTGAGGATCTGAATCAGAGCAGCCTCATCCAGCTCGTCCAATGTCGCCAGGACCGGCAGACGACCAACGAATTCCGGGATCAGACCAAACTTGACCAGATCGTCAGGTTCGACTTCACGCAGGGACTCGCCCACCTTCTTGCCTTCTTCCTTGCTGCGCACTTCCGCACTGAAGCCGATGCCGCCACGGGTGGAACGGTTTTGAATAACCTTTTCCAGACCGGAGAACGCACCGCCGCAGATGAACAGGATATTGCGCGTATCAACCTGAAGGAATTCCTGCTGTGGATGCTTGCGGCCGCCTTGTGGCGGTACGGAAGCAACCGTGCCTTCGATCAGTTTCAACAAGGCTTGCTGCACGCCTTCACCGGAAACATCCCGAGTGATCGACGGGTTGTCGGACTTGCGCGAAATCTTATCGATTTCGTCGATGTAGACGATACCCATCTGGGCCTTCTCTACGTCGTAGTCGCACTTTTGCAGCAACTTCTGAATGATGTTCTCGACGTCCTCACCCACGTAGCCAGCCTCGGTGAGGGTGGTGGCGTCGGCGATGGTGAACGGAACGTTCAGCAGGCGAGCGAGGGTTTCCGCAAGCAGGGTTTTACCCGAGCCTGTAGGACCGATCAGCAAGATGTTGCTCTTGCCGAGCTCGACTTCGTCGTTTTTCTTGTCACGCTGGTTCAAACGCTTGTAGTGGTTGTACACCGCTACGGCCAGAACCTTTTTTGCACGCTCTTGACCAATCACGTACTGATCAAGGATGCCGCTGATTTCTTTAGGCGAAGGCAATTTATGCGCGCTGCTTTCGGCCTGGGCTTCCTGCACCTCCTCACGGATGATGTCATTGCACAGGTCGACGCACTCGTCGCAGATAAAGACCGAGGGGCCGGCAATCAATTTGCGTACTTCATGCTGGCTTTTGCCACAGAAGGAGCAATAGAGCAGCTTGCCGTTGTCCTCGCCGTTGCGGGTGTCAGTCATTCGTTCGATCCAAATCCGATAGGCTTGCAACACAAGATGAAGGCTTATGCGGGCTTTTTCAAGCCCGCAGGTGATCGGACTTGCCGACCTGGCCTATTTTGAGCTGCTTATATTAAGCGGGGCGCTTGTCAATCACTGCGTCGATCAACCCGTAATCACGCGCGGCTTCGGCGCTCATGAAATTGTCACGGTTGGTATCACGCTCGATTTCTTCCAAGGTGTGCCCGCTGTGCTTGGCCATCAGCGTGTTAAGACGCTCACGAATAAAGAGGATTTCCTTGGCATGGATTTCGATGTCCGATGCCTGGCCCTGGAAACCGCCCAGTGGCTGGTGAATCATCACGCGCGAGTTCGGCAGGCAGTAACGCTTGCCTTCGGCACCTGCGGTCAGCAGGAAAGCGCCCATGCTGCAGGCTTGGCCGATGCAGGTGGTCGACACGTTTGGCTTGATGAACTGCATGGTGTCGTAGATCGACATGCCCGCGGTCACCGAACCGCCCGGCGAGTTAATGTAAAGATGGATGTCCTTGTCCGGGTTTTCCGCTTCAAGGAACAGCAGTTGCGCACAAATCAGGTTGGCCATGTAGTCCTCTACCGGCCCCACCAAAAAGATCACTCGCTCCTTGAGCAGGCGCGAGTAGATGTCGTAGGCGCGTTCGCCACGAGCGGACTGCTCGACAACCATCGGGACCAGGCCGCCTGCGGCCTGGATATCAGAGTTCTGCTGAATATAGGAATTACGGAACATGCTCTGCAGTTACTCCCAAATAGTCATGTCTTGAAAACGCATAAGCCAGCGCGAGGCTGGCTTATGGTTGTATTTCAAACGAGTTGGACAATCAGTCGGCTTGTGCTGCTTCCGCCGGCTTGACTGCTTCTTCGTAAGAGACCGCTTTATCGGTCACCTTAGCCTTCTGCAGAACAGTATCCACAACTTGTTCTTCCAGCACAACCGAACGTACTTCGTTCAGTTGCTGGTCGTTCTTGTAGTACCAAGCCACAACCTGCTCAGGCTCCTGGTAGGCCGAAGCCATTTCCTGGATCATTTCACGAACGCGGTCTTCGTCAGGCTTGAGGTCGAACTGCTTGACCACTTCAGCCACGATCAGGCCCAGCACGACGCGGCGCTTGGCTTGCTCTTCGAACAGCTCGGCCGGCAGCTGGTCAGGTTTGATGTTGCCACCAAACTGCTGAACGGCTTGTACGCGCAGGCGATCCACTTCGTTGGACAGCAAAGCCTTAGGCACTTCGATCGGGTTGGCGGTCAGCAGACCGTCCATGACCTGGTTCTTGACCTTGGACTTGATGGCCTGACGCAGCTCGCGCTGCATGTTCTTGCGAACTTCGGTGCGGAAGCCGTCGATGCCGGTTTCCTTGATGCCGAATTGAGCGAAGAACTCTTCGTTCAGCTCTGGCAGCTTAGGCTCGGACACGCTGTTGACCGTCACGGTGAACTCGGCGGCTTTGCCGGCCAGGTCCAGGTTCTGGTAGTCAGCCGGGAAAGTCAGGTTCAGAACGCGCTCTTCGCCGGCTTTTGCGCCAACCAGGCCGTCTTCGAAACCCGGGATCATGCGGTTGGAACCCAGCACCAGCTGAGTACCCTTGGCGGAGCCGCCAGCGAATGCTTCGCCGTCAACCTTGCCCACGAAATCGATGTTCAGCTGGTCTTCGTTCTGGGCAGCACGTTCGGCCACTTCGAAACGGGTGTTCTGCTTGCGCAGGATTTCCAGCATGTTGTCCAGGTCGGCATCAGCCACTTCGGCGCTCAGGCGCTCGATCGCGATACCGTCGAAGCCGGCAACTTCGAACTCTGGGAACACTTCGAATACAGCAACGTATTCCAGGTCCTTGCCCGCTTCCAGGGACTTAGGCTCGATCGAAGGCGAACCAGCCGGGTTCAGCTTTTGCTCGACAACCGCTTCGTAGAACGACGCCTGGATCACGTCGCCTACCGCTTCCTGACGCGCATCAGCACCAAAACGGCGCTTGATTTCGCTCATTGGCACTTTGCCTGGACGGAAGCCAGCGATCTTGGCCTTTTGGGCAGTCTGCTGCAGACGCTTGTTGACCGCAGTCTCGATGCGCTCTGCCGGCACGGTGATGCTCAGGCGGCGCTCGAGAGCAGTAGTATTTTCAACAGAAACTTGCATGGATATTCCTCGTTGCACAGACGTTAGCCGGCCGTTTCCGACCCCAGAATCAAGGGCATGCATTCTAGTGGGTCAAACTCAAGAAGTCACCCTACTGGAAACGGGTAAAAAAACAGCAGGCAATTTATCGGTACGAAGACACTGTTGCGCCTCGCCCCGGTGACAAATACAGCCAATCGCGCCAGGGCTCTGCGCCGACCCTTCTATATATAGAAGAAGTCGCCAATCATCTCCCTGACGGCCGCCCCTGCGAACAGGACCGGCAGGCAGCGCGGCATCATCGAGACACATAAATACGACGAAACGCCCTGCCTTGCGACCCAGAACCTGCAGCCGCGGAATACTCGAACCACTAAAACAAAAAAGGCGCCAGACTGTTAAATCTGGCGCCTTTCGAATATGGGGTGGACGAAGGGGATCGAACCCTCGACAACGGGAGTCACAATCCCGTGCTCTACCAACTGAGCTACGCCCACCATATTGCGTTAACAAAGAAACCAAACCACTTCTTTGTCGAGCCTGACCCCGCCTTCCGGCCGGGCAAAGCTTTAATTGGTGCGGATGAAGAGACTCGAACTCTTACGCCTCGCGGCGCTGGAACCTAAATCCAGTGTGTCTACCAATTCCACCACATCCGCGCTTGAAGCTCTTAAAGCAAAGGCGCCAGATGATTAATCTGGCGCCTTTTCAAAATATGGGGTGGACGAAGGGGATCGAACCCTCGACAACGGGAGTCACAATCCCGTGCTCTACCAACTGAGCTACGCCCACCATCTAACGCTACTTGTGCCAAAGCTGCCTAATGGCGCACCCGGCAGGACTCGAACCTGCGACCATCCGCTTAGAAGGCGGATGCTCTATCCAGCTGAGCTACGGGCGCCTGATTAATCTGTACTCTTGGAGGATTACAAACTAAGTGCTTCCAGCCTTGCAGAACAACAATCCTGCTAGACCTTCTTAACCAGTGCTAGGCTGTGCCCGACAAGTGCGACGAATAGTATAGACGCGCCGGAAAGCCGTCAAATCTTTTTTGAAAAAAATTCATTTTATTTAAGGGGTTAGGCCAATTTGCAGACCAAGCGCCTTTGCCCCCACGTCTTGGCATGCGAGAATGCGCGCACTTTTCTTCCCCCTCTCGATGGTTAATCACGCGTAATGACTGCACAACTTATCGACGGCAAATCAATCGCCGCCAGCCTGCGCCAGCAGATCGCCAAACGCGTCACCGAGCGTAGCCAGCAAGGCTTGCGCACGCCTGGCCTCGCGGTGATCCTGGTCGGCAGCGATCCTGCGTCTCAGGTTTATGTCTCGCACAAGCGTAAAGACTGTGAAGAGGTCGGCTTTATTTCCAAGGCCTACGACCTGCCTTCCGAGACCACCCAGCAGGCCCTTACCGACCTGATCGACGGCCTCAACGATGACCCGAACATCGACGGTATCCTGGTGCAACTGCCATTGCCCGCGCACCTGGACGCCTCCCAGTTGCTCGAACGCATCCGCCCGGACAAAGACGTCGACGGTTTCCACCCGTATAACGTCGGCCGCCTGGCCCAGCGCATCCCGCTGCTGCGCCCATGCACGCCGAAAGGCATCATGACCCTGCTCGAAAGCACCGGCGTCAACCTTTACGGCCTCGACGCCGTGATCGTCGGCGCCTCCAATATCGTCGGGCGCCCGATGGCCATGGAACTGCTGCTCGCCGGCTGCACCGTGACCGTGACCCACCGCTTCACCAAGGACCTCGCCGGTCACGTCGGCCGCGCCGACCTGGTGGTAGTGGCTGCCGGCAAGCCGGGCCTGGTCAAAGGTGAGTGGATCAAGGAAGGCGCGATCGTCATCGACGTCGGCATCAACCGTCAGGCAGACGGCAAGCTGGTCGGCGACGTGGTGTACGAAACCGCCCTGCCCCGTGCCGGCTGGATCACCCCGGTACCGGGTGGCGTTGGCCCGATGACCCGTGCGTGCCTGCTGGAAAACACGCTGTATGCAGCGGAAACCCTGCACGGCTGATCGACAGCCGCGCTGAAAAGAGCCCTGCCTTGTCGCAGGGCTTTTGGTTTCTGATGAACCTCACGCTCTGCTATCGTGCATCCGCGGCTGACATGTTCGGCACCCGCCAGATGCCGCAGGAACCCCAGGAGTGCTTTAGCCATGCGCAACCTACATGCCGCCCCTCTGCTGATCCTCATCGCGGTATTGATCCCCGCTTGCACCACCCAACTGACTGAAGCGGGCAAACAGGTCAACCTCGTCACGGCCTCATCCGCCCACGCTTGCCACGTCGTCAAAGCCTTCACGGTGCAGGGCTCATCCAACGGCGACGCTCTGAACACCGCATTCAATAAAGCCGCCGAGGCTGGCGCTGACAGCCTGAGCATCGTCAATGTGGAGGACGCTGGCAAAATGCAGGTAGCCGCCTTGAACTGCCGACGCTGACGGGCTTGCCCAATAGAACACGCACCCGAACATCCGGCTCGTTCACCCAGGCGCAGCACCCGGTTTCGCGTTTCTTCGACATCCTTTTCACCCGCCATCGACAGGATCGGGCGCAACTTACCTCTACTCCTTTGAAAATCCCCATTAGACCCGCCCTCATAGCGGGCCTTTTTTTGCCCGCGATGGGCTACAAGCCTAACCAATCATCGCCTTACAGCCTTTATTTAAAGGCTCTCTATCGTTTTCTGATCCATACTCCTAAAATGTAACGTCATTTTTCATAAAGCCCGTTGCAGAACGGTATTTCTTACTTTTTTTAGCGAGTTCATCCGCGTGAAAATTCGTCTCTCTCTCGTCAGCCTTTTATTTGCTTTCACCGGCACCTTTGCGCACGCCGCCGAAACCACCCTGGCCCCGCGTGACACCTCAAAACTGCAAATCGCTTCCGGCAGCGCCATGCTGGTCGATCTGCAAACCAACAAAGTCATCTATTCCAGCAACCCGGACGTGGTGGTGCCGATCGCTTCCGTGAGCAAGCTCATGACCGGCCTGATCGTGCTGGAAGCCAAGCAGAACATGGACGAATACATCGACATCAACATCACCGACACGCCGGAAATGAAAGGCGTGTTCTCCCGGGTGAAAATCGGCAGCCAGATGCCGCGCAAAGAGATGTTGCTGATCGCCCTGATGTCCTCGGAAAACCGCGCCGCCGCGAGCCTGGCTCACCACTACCCGGGCGGCTACGTAGCCTTCATTGCGGCGATGAACGCCAAGGCCAAGGCGCTGGGCATGACCAGCACCCATTACGTCGAACCTACCGGCCTGTCCATCCATAACGTGTCGACCGCCAGGGACCTGAGCAAGCTGCTGGCCTACGCGCGCAAATTCCCGATGCTGAGCCAATTGAGCACCACCAAGGAAAAAACCGTGGCGTTCCGCAAGCCCAACTACACCTTGGGTTTCTCCAACACCGACCACCTGATCAACCGCGCCAACTGGGACATCAAGCTGACCAAGACCGGCTTCACCAACCAGGCCGGCCACTGCCTGGTGCTGGTGACCAGCATGGGTAACCGCCCGGTGTCGCTGGTGATCCTCGACGCCTTCGGCAAGTTCACCCACTTCGCCGATGCCAGCCGAATCCGCAACTGGGTCGAGACCGGCAAGGGCGGTTCGGTGCCGGACGTTGCGTTGCGCTACAAGGCCGACAAGAACCTGAAGAACCGCCCGAACGCGACAGAGGTTCGTCGCTGAACGGCGCCACCCCCAAAACGCCCGCCTGACCAATGCCCCGACATGCTCGGGGCATTTTTTTCGGCATAAGCCACGCAAAAACAGGCCGTTGCATCGCTAACCGGGGTTGCGGATCACGCCCACGATCTGCGGCAAAATAGCGCACAGACAGGCTTTTACTTTGCGCCTGAACTGCCGCTAAATGTTCACCCCTTTCAGTCGACTTCGTTCATGGCTCGTCTCAAACGCATCAGTCCCTGGCTAGCCTGCCTGGCCATCGTGCTGAACATGCTGGCCATGCCGCTCAGCCGCGCCATGCAGACGCCGGACATGGGACTGTTGATGTGGGGCGGATTCTGCTCGGGGGGCGCCTCGCAAGCGCTGCCTCCCAACTTGAGCAAGCTGATCGACCCGCTCCAGTCGGCGCCGTCGCAATCCGCCATGAAACACAGCGATTGCTGCTGCGGTCATGCCGGACTGGCGGCGCTGCCGTCCGACTACTACAGGCATTTCCTACCGCGATACGCCCCCGACACCACCCTCGACAACCCCGAGTTGCCGACGCTGCACCCCAGAATTCGCTGGCCGAGCCTGAGCCCGCGCGCCTCCCCTACCGTTTGATCGACACCCGCGCCGCCCCATAGGCGGCGCGATCTGCTTGTCAGCCGCCCGCCTGGGCGTCCTCGAAGTGTCTTGATCATCAGGAATGGTGCGTTATGCCTGCTCGAATGACTTTGCCTCGCGCAAAGCGTGTCTCTGTGTCCCGCCCGCTATGGCCCTTGCTGTCCATCGGCCTGTTCGCCCTCAACCCGCTGTCCTCGGCACTGGCCGAAACCGGTAAAACCGAAGACTCCACCCTCACCCTGGGCACCGTCACGGTCCAGGGCGCCAGCGCCAGCAGCGGCCCGCTGAGCACCAGCAGCGTGCTCAGCTCGGTGGACATTCTCGGCGCCGACATCCTCGAAAAAATGCCGGTCAACTACAGCTGGGAACTGTTCAGTCGCGCGCCAGGGGTGATCCTCACCGAGTTCAACCAAGGCACCACCTCCGGCAAGATTTCCTTTCGCGGCTTCAACGGCGAAGGCGAAGTCAACGCAGTGAAGTTGCTGATCGACGGCATCCCGAGCAACAGCAACGACGGCAACATGCCGTTCATGGACATGATTTTCCCCATGGAGCTGGACAGCATCGAAGTGGTGCGCGGCACCAGCGATGCGCGCTACGGCCTGAACAACATCGCCGGCAACGTCAATATGCTGACCCGCACCGGCGGCGACTACACCAAGGCGCGGGTGCGCTACGGCAGTTACAACACCCAGGAAACCCAGCTGGCCAAAGGCATCGAAGGCAGCAACTGGACGCAGAACTACTTCTTCGCCTACCAGAAATCCGACGGTTACCGCGATCACGCCGAGGCGGACAGGTTTTCCATGTCCGGCAAATGGTTCTACACCCCGGACGACAACAGCTACCGCATCGGCCTGATCGCCCGTCACTACGAAACCGAGGCGCAGGAACCCGGCTACTTGAGTGAAGAGGACGCCCACCAGCACCCGACCATGACCAACAGCTACAACGCCACCGACAAAGGCACGCGGCGGATGAACCAGGTCAGCCTGCACTTCGACACCGACCTGGCCGAAACGCTGGCCTGGTCGGCAAAAACCTACGTCAACACCTTCGACGACCGGCGCTGGACGCAATACTGGCGCACCAGCGCCCAGCAGGAGCGCGACGCCTACGAAACCCAGTATGGCGCCCTCACCTCCCTGACCTGGCGCCCGCAAGTCAGCTGGCTGTACGACTTCGCCCTGGAAGGCGGCGCGGACATGCAGCAGCAGCAGAACAAGAGCGAGCGCTACCGCACCAAGGACCGCCTGCGCCTGGCCCAAACCCGCGACCAGCGATTCGACTTCGACACCTACGGCGCCTATGTCCAGGCCGAGATCAAGCCGTTCGAGTCGCTGAAAATCGTCCCGGCGTATCGCGTCGATAAGATCCAGGGCGACTTCACCAACGAAATGACCGGCATGGACTACGACATCAACGACTATGGGCTGATCAAACAACCCAAGCTCAGCGTGGTGTATTCACCGTGGGACGTGGCCAGCATCTATGCCAACTGGGGGCGGACCTTCCAGGTCGGCACCGGCGCGGCGGCCTATAAGATTCCACCGCGGGATACCAACCTGGCGCCGTCGATCAACGACGGCTGGGAAACCGGGGTCAAGTTCACCCCGGCGGACTGGATCGACGGCCGCATCGCCTATTGGCAGCAAGAGGCCAGCGGCGAAGTCAGTCGCCGCCTCAACGACCCGAGCGGCGAGTCGGACAACGTCGGCGAAACCCGGCGCTGGGGTTACGACGCGCAAGTCAATCTGCACCCGGACGAACGCACCGAAATCTGGATGGCCTACTCCTGGCAGTACTCGAAAATCCTCCAGCCCAGCGCGACTTTGCCCAACAGCAAAGGCCAGGAAATCGACCACATCCCGCATCACCTGTACAACGCCGGCGTCAGCTACAAGGCCACGCGGGCGCTGCAGTTGACGGCGTGGATGAACGGCCAGACGAATTACTACCTGGAACGCGAGAACACCAAGGGCACTTACGGCGGCTACGTCTTGATGAACCTCGGCGCGACTTACCAGGTGACCGAATCGGTCAGTGTCGACCTGCAGTTGAAAAACCTCACCAACCGCTACTACGAATACGTCTGGTATGACCCGGACGGCGCCCAGGCCTCGCTGCACTCACCCGGCGACGGGCGCGCGCTGTACAGCGGCGTCACCGTCGACTTCTGATCGGCAGCGCCGCCGGGGCGCGATGAACGTTCAGGCCGGCAAGCGCAAAAACTGAACGTTCACTTCAAACCCGTCGTCCCGGCCTGTGGCCGGCGACGCCAGGGTCATGTGCGCCTTGACCCCATGGACGATGGTCTTGGCAATCGCCAGGCCCAACCCGCTGCCGCTGGCTTCGCTGCTGCCGCGCACGAAGCGTTCGGTCAGGCGCTGCAACACCGGCGCCGGCACGGCCGGTCCGCCGTTGACCACCCGCAGCAACGCATCGTCCGTGAGGCTGACGTCGACCGGTTGATCCACCGCGCCGTACTTCAACGCATTCTCGATCAAGTTGCGCAGCAGGATGCCGAACGCGTCCGGGTCGATCGCGCAATACACGCTGCCCTCGCTCGGCAGTTGCAAGCGGATGCGCTGCCCGCTGCTGCGGTTCCACTCATCGACCCCATGGGCCAGTAAGGGAATCAGGTCCTGGGGCGCCTCGGACAACAACCCGCCGCCCTCGGCCTTGGCCAACTGCATGAGTTTTTCCGAAAGCCGCGCCAGTTCGCGCAAGGCGTGTTCGATCTTCGCCGCACGCACGCGCAACGGGCCTTCCGGCGCTTCCTGGCGCAAACGCTGGATCTGCGCCAGCGTCGCCGCCAATGGCGTGCGCAACTCGTGGGCGCTGTTGGCGGTGAAGCTGCGCTCGGCCTCCAAGGCCTTGCGCAAGCGCTCCAGCAGGTGGTTGACCGCGTCGGCCAACGGGTCGATTTCAGCCGGCAGCCGGGCCACGCTGATCGGCGACAAATCCCCCACACCACGCGCTTCCACGGCACGGCGATAAGCCAATACGCTGCGCAGGCTGAAGCGCACAAACAACCATGTGCCCAACAGGCTGATGGGGATCAGCGCCAATAACGGCATCAACAGGGCCAACAAGGCTTCCCGCGCCGCCTCACGGCGATGCCCCAGCGGCTCGGCGATCTCAATGAACAGCGTATCGCGCAGCGCACTCGCGCCGTACAGCCGGTATTTTCGGGTAGTGGAAAACCCTTCGCTCGGGTGTTCGCTGAAGATCTTCGGGTTGGCGTCATGGGACTGCATCAGAATCTGGCCCTGGGCATCGCGCACCAGGTACGTCAGGTATTCCTTGTGCATCTTCAGGGTGGCGACGTGCTGGGCGGTGCGCGGTTCTTCGCGGTTGCTGATTTCCAGCACGGCCAGGGGCAGGATGCGTTGCGCGGTCTCTTCCAGGGCGCTGTCGAACACCTCGTTCAATTCGTGTTGCACCACCAGCCAGGCGCCGACGGTCGCCCCCAGCCAGAGCAAGGTCATGCCCAGGGTCAACCCGAGGCCGAGGCGTTTTTGCAGGCTGATCGGCGACTTCATCCGGCCATCAACCGATAACCCATGCCACGCACGGTTTCCAGCAGGTCGCGCCCGAGTTTTTTGCGCAGGCGGCTGATATAGACCTCGATGGTGTTGCTCTCGATTTCCGCACCGAAGGCGTACAGGCGCTCTTCGAGCTGCGACTTCGACAGCAACGCCGTGGGGCGCTGCACAAACGCCTCGAACAGCGCCCATTCGCGCGCCGTCAGGTCGACGGTGACGCCGGCACGCTGCACGGTGCGCGCGTTCATATCGATCTGCAACTCACCGAGTTTGATCTGCGGGTTGGGGTTGCCGCTGTAACGGCGGGCCACGGCGGCCACCCGGGCCGACAGCTCGAACAGGTCGAACGGTTTGACCAGGTAATCGTCGGCCCCGGCGTTGAGGCCGGCGATACGATCGGATATCTGGTCCTGGGCGGTGAGGATGATCACCGGGGTCACATTGCCGGCCGAACGCTGCTGGCGCAGAAAGTCCAGCCCGCGACCGTCGGGCAGCATCAGGTCCAGCAGGATCAGGTCATACGGCGTGCTGCGCACGCTGTTGTTCGCATGCTCCAGGCGCTGCACCCAATCGACCGCATGGCCGTCGTCGGCAATCTGTTCGCGCACCGCCTCGCCCAGCCCGGGTGCATCCTCGACCAATAAAACCCGCATCTGGCACCTCCTGTGGTGGTTGTCGTGCCGCACCTTACCGAGCTTACCTGACGTGAATCTGAAGATTCAGCTGGTTGTCAGGAATGCCCTTTAGGGTAAGCCGCAAATGCCAATCCGGCCGGAGACAGATCATGAAATCAGCTTTTATTGTCAGCACCGCACTGCTGGGCGTCCTGCTCGGCGCAAACGCCTTGGCCGACGACGACTGCAGCGAGCCGGTCAGCGACTGGCAACCACGCGAAACCCTGCGCCAGCAAGTGGAACAGCAATACGGCTGGAGCGTGCAACGCATCAAGGTCGACGACGGCTGCTATGAACTCAGGGGCACCGACCGCAAAGGCAATGCGATCGAAGCCAGCTACGCACCCGCCTCGCTTCGTCTGCGCAAACTGGAAATCCATTTCGGCGCCAACGGCGACGCCCGGGATTACCTCAACCGCCCTGGATCGGAATGATCAGCGGTTTTTCCACGGCTTTCAGGTTGCTGTCAGCCAGCAGGTCCAGGCTCTCGCCACAACGTTCAACCAGGACATCATCATGAAAAAGATCATTGCTGCAACCTGCCTCGCCGGCGCCATTGCCCTGCCGGGGCTGGCCCAGGCCCGCGAAGTGACACTGACCACCCAACTCAAGGACTACAGCGGCAACGGCGCGTACCTGGCGATCTATGTTACCGACGCCAACGGCCAGTACCAGAAAACCCTCTGGGTCGCCGGCAAAAAGGCCAAGTACTACCGGCACCTGAGCGACTGGGCGCGTGGCAGCGCCATGAAGCCGAGCGAGTTTGACGGCCTCAGCGGCGCCAGTGTCGGCAGCGGCCGCAGCCTCACCGTCAGCGTGGAACTGGCCGACACCTTGATCGACGCCGGGTATCAGATCCGTATCGACAGCGCCGTGGAAGACAAGCGCGACAGCCGCGCCGACGTCAGTGTTCCGCTGACATCGGCCGGGTCGGGCAAGCCGGTCAGCGGCAGCACTTATGTCGAGTCCTTTACCTACGACCTGTAACACCTGCGACTTCTGGAGGCTGAACATGCTTCGCCAGTTCCATTCACTGCCCGGTCTGATCGCCGCCCTGTTGGTCATGATATTGGCCATCAGCGGCGCAGTGCTGTCCGTCAATCCGGCCTTGGAACGCCTGCACGGCACGTCAACCGCGGCCGGGCAGCTCAATGTCGGCCAGTTGGCGGGACGCATCGCCAACCACTTTCCGGGGGTGGAGCAGATCCAGCGCAGCGCCTCCGGAACAGTGATCATCTACTACAACCAGGACGGCCAGGCGGGTGCGCAAACCGTCGATCCACTGACCGGCCAGGGCCTCGGGCCCTATGAGCCATCCGTTGTTTCGCGCTGGGTAAAAGACCTGCACCGCTCGCTGTTCATGGGTACCACCGGGCATGGGATCGCGGGCGTCGGCGCACTCTTCATGTTGATGCTTTGCGTGTCCGGCGCGCTGTTGCTGGCGCGCCGCCTGGGTGGCCTGCGCAACCTGTTGCGGCCGCTGCGCGGCTCGTTCAGCCAGCGCTGGCACGCCGAAGTCGGGCGCCTGGCCGTGCTCGGGCTGCTGCTGTCGGCCTTGACTGGGCTGTACATGTGCGCCACGACCTTCGGTTTGATCGCCGACGGCAGTCAGGCTGAGCCGGCCTTCCCCGCGCATATCAGCGTCGGCGCGGCGCAGCCGGTGGCCAACCTGCAAGCCTTGCAGGCCATCGATCTGAACGACCTGCGCGAACTGGTTTACCCGAGCCCCGGTAACCCCGAGGACGTGTTTTCCCTGCGCACCGCCCAGGGTGACGGCTACGTGGACCCGGTCAGCGGCACGCTGTTGTCGTATCAGGCCCACGATTCAATGCACAACCTGTATCAACTGATCTATCAATTGCACACCGGCGAAGGCCTCTGGTGGCTGGGCTTGATCCTCGGGGTTAGCGCCCTCAGCGTGCCGTTGATGAGCGTGACCGGCATCCTGCTGTGGTGGCGCCGCCGCAAGGCCGCGCCGAAGATTCGCCATAACAGCCCGGCCCACGCCGCCGACAGCGTGATTCTGGTGGGCAGTGAAACCAACAGCACCTGGGGTTTTGCCAATACCTTGCACGCGGCGTTGCACCAGGCCGGGCACCGGGTTCACAGCGCCGCGATGAACGATTGGAAGGGCGAGTACCGCGCTGCCCAGCGCCTGTTCATCCTCACCGCCACCCACGGCGACGGCGATGCACCGGCGTCGGCCGCGCAGTTCCTGGCACGGCTGCAGCAAGTGGGCCTCAAACCCGGCCTGCCCTTTGCGGTACTCGGGTTTGGCGACCGGCAGTTTCCGCGATTCTGTCAGTACGCCCATCAGGTGCAGGACGCGATGGTACAAGCCGGCGGCACGCCATTGCTGGGGCTGGAAACCGTGAACCGTCAATCCTCGCAGGAATTTGCGCGCTGGGGCGATGCGTTGGCGGCGCCACTGGGCCACGACCTGCCGCTGATCCACACGGCGCAGCGCCCGCGCAGCCGTCGTCTGGAATTGACCGAACGCATCGTCTATGGCGAAGCCGTGAACGCACCGACCCACGTCCTGCGCTTCAAGGCCGCAGGCGCGCTACCGAGCTTCCAGGCCGGCGATCTGGTCGGTATTTTGCCGCCGGACAACCCGGTGCCGCGCTTTTACTCGCTGGCCAGTTCCTCTGAAGACGGCACGCTGGAAATCTGCGTGCGCAAACACGAAGGTGGCCTATGCTCGGGGTTCCTGCATGAGCTGAAGATCGGCGGGTCGGTCGAAGCGTTCATCCAGCCCAATCCGCAATTTCGTCCGGCGTCGGGCGCGCACCCGGTGATTCTGATCGGTGCCGGCACCGGTATCGGGCCCCTGGCCGGTTTTATTCGCCATAACACCGCCAAACACCCGATGCACCTGTATTGGGGCGGACGCAACCCGGCTTCGGATTTTCTCTATGAACCGGAGCTCAAGCGTTACCTGGCCGACCGCCGCCTGACCGCATTGCGCGCGGCGTTCTCCCAGGTTCAGGAGCGCAGCTATGTGCAAGACCGGTTGCTCGGCGATGCCCTGGCGTTGCGCGCCCTGATCGAAAACGGCGCCCAAGTGCTGGTGTGCGGCAGCCGCGAGATGGCCAAAGGCGTGATGCAAGCGCTGGATAACGTGTTGGCCCCGCTCCACCTGAGTGTGCTGGCCCTGAAAGCACAAGGACGCTACCGTGAAGATGTCTACTGAGGCCCAACGCTACAGCCTGAACGGCGAGACCATGGGCACGCGCTATACCGCCGTGTTCTATGCCGAGGCCGGCGTCGACACCGACGCGATCAACCGCGGCCTGGCGCAGGCCGTGGGCCGGGTGGACCAGCAGATGTCCACCTGGAAGGCCGATTCCGACCTCAACCGCCTCAACGCCGGCCCCGAGCAAACATGGTTGCCGGTGCCCCAGGAACTGGCCACGGTGTTGGCCGCCGCGTTGCGGGTCAGCCAGCAATCCGGCGGGGCTTTCGACATCGCCGTCGGTGATCTGGTGGACGCCTGGGGCTTCGGTCCCGGCGCACCCTCAGTCACAGAACAGACCATCGACGCCCTGCCGTCACGCAGCGGTCTGTCGGCCACTGCGGCGTTGACGGTGGACACGCAACGCCACCAAGTGCGCAAACGCGCGCCGCTGCACCTCAACCTCAACGGGATCGCCAAAGGCTTTGGCGTCGACGAACTGGCGCGCTGCCTGGACGGCTTCGGGCTGACCCGCTACCTGGTCGGCATCGATGGCGAAATGCGTGCCCGCGGCGTCAAGCCGGATGCTCAACCGTGGGTCGTGGCCATTGAAAAACCAAGCCGTGGCCAGCGTGAAGTGATGGGGGTCATGGAACTCAGCGACGCCGCCATCGCCACCTCCGGCGACTACCGACACTGGATTGACGTGAAAGACCGACACTATGCTCACACCATGAACCCGGCCACCGGCGCCCCGCTGTGCAATACCGTCGCCGCCGTCACGGTGGTGGCCGCCTCGTGCATGCTCGCCGATGCCTGGGCCACGGCGTTGATGGTGCTGGGCGAAGTCGAAGGCCCACGCCTGGCGCAGGCACGCGGGGTGGACGCGTTGTTCGTGCTGCGCGAGGGTGAACAACTCAAAGAAATATCGATTGTCGGCGGTATTCTGCAGGCGCAGATTGAAAGCCGTCCGCCCCAACCCCGTCCACGAACGTGAGTCCCGCACACCGATGAAATTCATGCACCGGCACACCGAATCCCACCGCAGCGACCGTATCGGCTGGCTGCGCGCCGCGGTACTGGGCGCCAATGACGGCATCGTCTCCACCGCCAGCCTGTTGATCGGTGTCGCCGCCGCCAACGCCAGCCACGCCTCGCTGATCGTCACCGGCATGGCCGGGCTGGTGGCGGGGGCGATGTCGATGGCGGCCGGCGAATACGTTTCGGTGCATTCCCAGGCCGATACCGAGCACGCCGACCTGGCACGGGAACGCGCGGAACTGGCGAGTAACCCGAAAGCCGAACACCGTGAACTTGCCAACATCTACATGCAGCGTGGTGTATCACCCGAATTGGCTCATCAGGTCGCCGACCAATTGATGGCGCACGACGCCTTGGGGGCTCACGCCCGGGACGAGCTGGGCATCAGCGAAGCCCTCACCGCCAAACCGCTGCAAGCGGCGCTGGCCTCGGCGGCGAGTTTCGTGGTCGGTGCCGCGTTGCCGCTGGCGGTGACGCTCATCGCGCCAGAGCACAGCGTGGTGCCGTGGATCTGCGGCATGTCCCTGCTGTTTCTTGCCAGCCTTGGCGCCGTGGCGGCCAGGGCCGGCGGGGCGAAAGTCTTCGTCGGCGCCTGGCGCGTAACCCTGTGGGGCGTGCTGGCCATGGGCATTACGGCCAGCGTCGGGGCATTGTTCGGCGCTGTGGTGTAGCGCGAAAACACACCGCGCCCCAACGTGGCGGGCGCGGTGTGTCTTACTTTCTTTCGGCCAATACCTTGAGTGCCTGCGCCGCAGCCTGCTCTTGCCCGGCCTGGGCGGTGGCATTGGCCGCTTCGCGCCAGCGCTGCGTATCCACATTGGCCGGCAACTGGCTCGGGCGCTGGGTGAGGATTGCCCAGTGACCGGCGCTGCTCCACTTCGACTCAAAGTCACTGAAGCTCATCAACAACCGCCGATCCATGCCTGAGCGCAGCAGCACCGTGCTTTTCTGCTGGTTGAAACCCACCACGACCACGTAGTGCGTGCTGGACAAAAGGCCGCCGCCGATCCGCGCCATCACCGGGTAACCCGCGCTCACCTGCGCCAGCACCGAGGTGAGCTTGGCGTCGAGCGGATACACCATCAACCCGTATTCACGGGCCAGCACCTGCATGTTGCGCTCCAGGTTCGCTTCGCCGCCCGGCAAGTGCAGCGGCTTATCCAGCAAGCCCGGTGTCATGACAATGCCTTGTTGCGACAGCATGCTGGCTAACGCGGTGGGACCGCTTTGATAAGCGTCGCTGCGAAACGTCGGCACGCCATTGAGCTCGACACGCTCCGGCAGGCCCGGCAGTTTCGACGGCTGCCCGGAACAGGCCGCGAGCCCCAGGGTGCAGGCCAGCAGCAAGGACGTTGTAACGTTGGACCGTAACCGCAATTTTCTACCCTCTTGATCAACTGCCGGTAAGGGCCCTGATCATAGGACGCTCTTCCGCTCGGGTATAGCCTTGAACCGCAGTAAAACGCCCGGGATAGAGCAAAGAAGTTGGATCGACACGACCATTGGTCAATAGCAGGCAACCGTCGTCTGACTAGACTGTCCATTGAGAAGACTGTGTGTGCGCCCTGCTGGGCGAAAGGAGGCCAGAATGAGCCTTGCAACGACGATTTTCCTGTTGATCTGCGGTTGGCTCGCAGTGGCCGCCGCCATGTTGTGGGGGGTGTTGCGCATTACCCGTCGGCACCATCACCCCCACGTCAAAGCGGCTGCATCCGCCAAGCCGCACAAGACGGCGGTGCATCACGCCTAGCCAGGCATGCAATTGAAGTCCTGCGTTGCCGCGACTTCCTTACCGTGACCATCCAGGAGCGATGCGCGCACGGTGGTGCCCAGGCTGGATTCGATCAGGGTGTAGTGTTCACCCGCCTTGAAGTTCTCGTACTCCACGCGGCCCTGGCAGTCCTGCTGGTTATCGTCGCCCGGCTCTTCCTCGAACAACGTCACATCCAAACGATGGGCTCCCGGCGGCACTTCGAAAAAGCGCCCGTCATCCACGCGCTTGCCGTCGACGCGCTCGGCCATCAGGTCATTCGGCGCTTCTTCTTTCAATCCGATCCAGGCTTCGCTGGGGTCGGCTTTGGGCATCGGGCCGGCGCAGGCCGACAGTAACAACACAGCGCTCAAGGCGGGAATCAGCAATAACGGTTTGAGTGACATGGCAGAGCTCCAAAGGATTTCAGTTAAAAGACGCATCGCATCCGATGGGTCACAAGCTTGGAGAGCCACCCTTTGTAGAACAAATGAATACACATGAAACGATCTTCAGCCCATACCTAAATCTTCCTTCACCTGGCTGAAAGGTGCGTGTTAGGTGGGTCGGGCAAGACTGCCGGGGTTTGCAATCCTGCTCCCTCGGAGGTTCACGCATGCTCGGGCTGGTAAAGACCGCACTGCAAAAGCCGTACACGTTTATCGTGTTGGCCATATTCATCTGCATCATCGGGCCGATGGCGGCCCTGCGAACCCCCACTGATGTATTCCCCGATATCGGCATCCCCGTCGTTGCAGTGGTCTGGCAGTACAACGGCCTGTCGCCGGACGCCATGGCCGGGCGGGTGATCTACACCTACGAACGCTCCCTGAGCACCACCGTCAACGACATCGAACACATCGAATCGCAATCCCTGCCGGGCATGGGCATCGTCAAGATCTTCTTCCAGCCCGGCGTCGACATCCGCACCGCCAACGCCCAGGTGACAGCGGTGTCACAAACCGTGCTCAAGCAAATGCCCCCCGGCATCACGCCGCCGCTGATCCTCAATTACAGCGCATCGACGGTGCCGATCCTGCAAATGGCGTTCTCCAGCCCGACACTGTCGGAAGCCAAGATCCGCGACCTGGTGCAGAACAATATCCGCCTGCCCCTCAGCGCCCTGCCCGGCCTGGCCATGCCCACGCCCATGGGTGGCAAGCAGCGGCAGATCACCCTCGACCTCGACCCGCAGGCGCTGGCCGCCAAAGGCTTGTCGGCGCAGGACGTGGGCAATGCCCTGGCGTTGCAAAACCAGATCATCCCGGTGGGCACCGCCAAGCTCGGCCCCAACGAATACACGATCCTGCTCAACAACAGCCCCAAGGCCATCGATGAACTCAACGACCTGCCGATCAAGACCGTCGACGGTGCGCTGATCACCATCGGCCAGGTGGCCCACGTGCGTGACGGTTCGCCACCGCAGACCAACATCGTGCGCGTCGACGGCCATCGCGCGGTGCTGATGCCAGCGTTGAAAAACGGCAGCATCTCCACCCTGTCGATCATCGACGGCATCCGCCAGATGCTGCCGCGCATCAACGAAACCCTGCCGCCGTCGCTGAAGACCTCATTGCTCGGCGATGCGTCGGTGTTCGTCAAACAATCGGTGGGCAGCGTGGCCCAGGAAGGCATCATCGCCGCGCTGCTGACCAGCGCGATGATCCTGCTGTTCCTCGGGAGCTGGCGCTCGACGCTGATCATCGCCGCCTCGATCCCCCTGGCGGTGCTGTCGGCCATCGCGCTGCTGGCGGTCAGCGGGCAAACCCTCAACGTGATGACCCTCGGCGGGCTGGCGTTGGCGGTGGGGATTCTGGTGGACGACGCCACGGTGACCATCGAAAACATCAACTGGCACCTGGAACAGGGCAAGGCGGTGAAGGCTGCGATCCTCGACGGCGCCGCGCAGATCGTCGGCCCGGCGTTCGTCTCGCTGCTGTGCATCTGCATCGTGTTCGTGCCGATGTTCTTGCTGCAAGGCATCGCCGGGTACCTGTTCCGGCCGATGGCCCTGGCGGTGATCTTCGCCATGGCCAGCTCGTTCATCCTCTCGCGCACCCTGGTGCCGACATTGGCGATGTACCTGCTCAAGCCGCACACGCCGGAACCGGGCACCGGCCACCACCCGGAAGATGCGTTCATCAACCACCACGAAGGCGAGCAGCACACCAAGCCACGCAACGCGGCGCTGCAGTCGGTGCTGAATTTCCAGCAGGGTTTCGAGCGGCACTTCTCGAACATCCGCGACACCTACCATGGCCTGCTGACGTTGGCCCTGGGCAATCGCAAGCGCTTCATCGTCGGCTTTTTAGCCTGTGTGCTCGCCTCGTTTTTGCTGCTGCCCAGCCTGGGCCAGGATTTCTTCCCGGCCACCGACGCCGGGGCGCTGGCGCTGCATGTGCGTTTGCCGCTGGGTACGCGGATCGAGGAAAGCGCTGCGGCGTTCGACCGGATCGAGGCGCGGATACGCGAAGTGATCCCGGCCGACGAACTCGACACCATCGTCGACAATATCGGCATTCCGCTGAGCGGCATCGACATGGCCTACAGCAGCAGCGGCACCATCGGCCCGCAGGACGGCGATATCCAGGTCAGCCTGAAACAACACCACGCGCCCACCGCCGACTACGTGAAAAAACTGCGTGAGGCGCTGCCGCAAAGTTTCCCTGGCAGCCACTTTGCGTTCCTGCCAGCGGACATCAGCAGCCAGATCCTCAACTTCGGCGCGCCGGCGCCGCTGGACGTGAAAATCTCCGGGCGCAGCGATGCCGAAAACCGCGCCTACGCCGTGGAACTGGAACGCCGTCTGCAACACGTACCGGGCATCGCCGACCTGCGCATCCAGCAGTCCACCGGCTACCCGTCGCTGCAAGTGAATGTCGACCGCCTGCGCGCCAACGGCCTGGGCATCACCGAGCGCGATGTGACCAACAGCATGGTCGCCTCCCTCGCGGGCAGCTCGCAAACCGCACCGACGTTCTGGCTCAACCCGGCCAACGGCGTGTCCTATTCCATCGTCGCCGCCACCCCGCAATACCGCCTCGACAGCCTGCCGGCGCTGGAAGCACTGCCAGTGACCGGTGCCGATGGTCAATCGCAAATCCTCGGCGGTGTGGCCAGCATCTCCCGCGTGCAAAGCCCGGCGGTGGTGACCCACTACAACATCGAACCGACCCTGGACCTCTACGCCAACGTGCAAGGCCGCGACCTCGGTGGCGTGGCCCGCGACGTGCAAAAAGTGCTGGACGACACCGCGTCCATGCGCCCCAAAGGCGCGACGATCAGCCTGCACGGGCAGATCGATGCGCTGCATGAAGCCTTCAGCGGTTTGAGCGTCGGCCTGCTCGGCGCGGTGGTGCTGATCTACCTGCTGATCGTGGTCAACTTCCAGTCATGGGTCGACCCGTTCGTGATCATCACCGCGTTGCCGGCGGCATTGGCGGGGATCGTGTGGATGCTGTTCCTCAGCGGCACGTCGTTGTCGGTGCCGGCGTTGACCGGGGCCATCCTGTGCATGGGCGTGGCCACCGCCAACTCGATCCTGGTGGTGAGCTTCTGCCGGGAACGCCTGGCCGAACATGGCGATGCGCTCAAGGCCGCACTGGAAGCCGGCTACACGCGCTTTCGTCCGGTGTGCATGACCGCCCTGGCGATGATCATCGGCATGCTGCCGCTGGCCTTGTCCGAGGAGCAGAACGCGCCGCTCGGCCGCGCCGTGATCGGTGGTCTGATCCTCGCCACCACCGCCACCCTGTTATTTGTTCCCGTGGTCTTCAGCCTGGTCCACGGTCGTCAGCCTACTCGCGCAACTGTTGGAGAAACGCTCCATGTCGTCTGATCACAAACCCTCGCGCAAGCGTCTGATGCTCATGGGTGTCGGCGGCCTGACCCTGGCCGCCCTGCTGGTCGCCAACGGCCTGTACGCCCGCACAATGCACGAGCGCTCCGTCACCGCCTGGACCGAAACCGCCGCCGTGCCGCAGGTGATGGTGTTCCAGCCGCAGCAGAACGTGGCCGGTGACACCCTGCGCCTGCCCGCTCACCTTGAAGCCTGGAGCAAGGCGCCGATCCATGCGCGGGTCAGCGGCTACTTGAAGGACTGGAAAGTCGACATCGGCAGCCAGGTCAAAGCCGGGCAAATCCTCGCCGAAATCGACAGCCCCGATCTCGATCAACAACTGGCGCAGACCCATGCGCGCCTGGTGCAGCAACAGGCCAATGCGCGGCTGGCCGCCACCACCGCGACGCGTTGGCAGAACCTGCTGGCCAGCCATTCGGTGTCGCGCCAGGAGGCCGATGAAAAAACCTCCAACGCCGCAGCGGCCAAAGCCAACGCCGAAGCCGCCGCTGCCGATTACGCACGCTTGTCGGCGCTGGAAAGCTACAAGACTATCCGCGCGCCGTTCGCTGGCACCATCACCGCGCGCAACACCGACATCGGCCAGTTGATCAAGGCCGATACCGACAGCGACCCGGAGCTGTTCAACATCGCCGACACCCACCAGTTGCGCCTCTACGTGCCGGTGCCGCAGAACTACGCGGCCGTCATCCACCCCGGGCTTGAAGCCGAGCTGAGTGTTCCCGAGCACCCTGGCGAACACTTCAAGGCGCACCTGATCGGCGACTCCACCGCCATCGACCGCCGCTCCGGCACCCTGCTCGCGCAGTTTGTCGCCGACAACCCCAACGGCGAGTTGCTGCCGGGCGATTACGCCGAAGCCACCCTGCCGATTCCGGCAGACACCCATGGCGTGAGCATCCCGGCCAGCGCGCTGATCTTCCGTGCCCAAGGCACTCAGGTAGCGGTGCTGGATGCGCAAAACCACATACACCTGCAGGCCATCCATATCGGCCTGGACCTAGGTGAACGCCTGGTGATCGACCAGGGCCTGAAACCCGCCGACCGCGTGGTCGACAACCCGCCCGACGCCCTGCGCGAAGGCGACCCCGTGCAACTGGCCGACGCCTCCGGAGGTGCCCATGCGCCCAAGGCTTAAACCGCTTGCCGCGGTGATGCTGCTGGCGTTGCAAGGTTGCTCGCTGGCACCGACCTACAACGTGCCGGCGATCGACCTGCCGGCCAACTATCGCGAACAGACCAGCGATGGCCCCTGGCACAGCGCGCAGCCGTCCGACCAACTGGCGCCGCAGTGGTGGACGCTCTACCGCGAACCGCGCCTGGATCAGTTGCAACAGCAATTGCTCAAGGCCAACCCGGACCTGGCGGCAGCGCTGGCGCACTTCGATGCATCCCAGGCGTATGCCAGCCAATTGCATGCCGGGCTGTTCCCGCAGATCACGGCCAGCGCACAACCGCTGCGTCAGCGCCAATCCGACTCGCGTCCGCTGCGCAGTACCACGCAGCCGTCGGTTTACAACAGCAACACGGCGGGGCTTTCATTGAGCTACGACTTGGACCTGTGGGGCAAAATCCGCAACCAGGTGGCGGCGGGTGATGCGCAGGCGCAAGCGTCGGGCGACGATCTGGCGGTGGCGCGCTTGAGCTTGCAGCATCAGTTGGCGACCTTGTACGTGCAGCTCAATGGGCTGGATGCGCAAAGTCGGATTCTCAACAGCTCGCTGGAGGATTTCAGCCAGGCCCTGCAACTGACCCGCAGCCGCTACGAGGGCCAGATTGCTTCGGAACTGGACCTGACCCGCGCGCAAAACCAGCTCGCCCAAGCCAAGGCGCAACTGGATGAAGTGCGCGGGCAACGCAACCTCACCGAGCATGCCATCGGTGAACTGGTCGGCGTGGCGGCCAGCGACTTCACACTGCCGGCGAGCCAACAACTGATCGCCCTGCCGGGGATTCCGTCGCAACTGCCGAGCCACCTGCTGCAACGTCGCCCGGACATTGCGGCGGCCGAGCGCCGAGTGTTTGCGGCCAACGCAAATATCGGCGTGGCCAAGGCCGCGTGGTACCCGGATTTCAGTCTGACCGGGTTGATTGGCGGGCAGACCCAAGGCGTGGGGAATTTACTGTCGGAGGGCAATCGGTATTGGGCGCTGGGGCCGCTGATGAACTTGCCGATCTTCGATGGCGGTCGCTTGAGCGCCAACGAACGCCAGGCCAAGGCCGAGTTCGAACAAGCCTCGGCACAGTACCGCAGCCAGGTACTGAAAGCCGTGCGCGAGGTCGAAGACAACCTGGCACAGCTAAGGGATTTGCAGCAGGAGGCACAGGATGAACAAGCCGCGGCGGATGCGGCGCAGCATACGCAAGCGTTGGCGATGAACAGCTACCAGGCCGGCGCGGTGAGCTATCTGGATGTAGTGACCGCGCAGACAGCGGCGTTACAGGCACAGCGGACCTTGCAGGCGGTGCAGACACGGCAGTTGCAGGCGAGTGTGGGGCTGGTCACCGCGCTGGGCGGCGGCTGGCAACCTGGCGCCTGACGCTTTTTTTGTGCAAACCAGCTCAAAGGTGGGAGCTGGTTTGCCTTTGATGAGGCTGGATCAGCCAAACATCATCGACTGATCCAGCGCATATTCAGTCTTCCGGCCGACTGTTGAGAAACACGGTCACTGCCGTGTAATCACTGTCATTGGCGTGTCGGTACGCGGTATTGCTGTGATAGCGGCGGCGTCAGTTCCGGCCTCATCGGGGGCAAGCCCCCTCCCACACTGGTCCGGCGCCAGACACTCAATGTATGAACACCGCAGAGCCCATGTGGGAGGATTCAAGCCAACCCCACACTGGTCCGGCGCCAGACACACAATGTATGAACACCGCAGAGCCCATGTGGGAGGGAGCTTGCTCCCGATAGCGTTCGCACAGACACATCCTGCCAAAAGCCTGCCCTTCAACCTGCAGTTCACCCATCTAGCCTCTCAAAACACACCCAGAGAGAGGCCAGGGAATGCCCGACTTACCCGCTTCACACCGCCTGCGTATCGGTCGATTCAGCGAACCCAACCGTATCTACCTCATCACCACCAACACCCACGAACGCATCCCGATATTCAAGAATTTCCATCTCGGTCGCTTGGTGGTCTGGCAGTTTCGATTAGCTCAGTACCAAGGGCTGGCGAACTCCCTGGCATGGGTGACCATGCCGGACCATTTCCATTGGCTGCTCGAACTGAAAAAAGGCTCGCTGGCTGACCTGACGCGCCAGGTGAAGTCCAAAAGCACACGGAGCGTCAACGGTGCGAGCGAACGCAAGGGGAGGCTTTGGCAGGAAAGTTTCCATGACCGGGCGCTGCGCAAGGAAGACGACTTGGTGAAAATGGCCCGGTATGTGGTGGCCAATCCATTGCGGGCGGGATTGGTTAGCCGGATTGGCGACTACCCGTTGTGGGATGCCATTTGGGTATAGACACAGTTCAACTGTGGGAGGGGGGCTTGCTCGCGATGGCGGTGGGTCAATCACATGTGTATCGGCTGAACCACTGCTATCGCGAGCAAGCCCCCTCCCACAGGTTTTACCGCGTTTCAGGCCGCGCGTTTGCCGCTGGCAATGGCGGCCGAGGCGGCCACCATCGCCCGCAACAACACCGCACACCCCGCCGCCAGGTCATCCGGCGCGGCGTTTTCGATTTCGTTGTGGCTGATGCCGCCTTCGCATGGCACGAAGATCATCCCCGCCGGGCCGAGTTCGGCGACGAAGATCGCGTCGTGCCCTGCCCCGCTGACGATGTCCATGTTCGACAACCCCAACCCATTCGCCGCATCGCGCACTGCGTCGACGCAACCCTTGTCGAAATACAGCGGCGGGAAGTCGGCGGTGGGTGTCATTTCAAAACTCAACCCATGCTTGGCGCAGGTCTCGTCGATCACCTGGCGTACCTGGGCGATCATCGAATCCAAGCGCGCCGGTTCCAGGTGGCGGAAGTCCAGGGTCATACGCACCTCACCCGGGATGACGTTGCGTGAGCCCGGATAAGCCTGCAAGCAACCGACAGTGCCACACGCATGCGGCTGATGCCCCAATGCCGCCGCATTCACCGCCGCGACCACCGCGGCTGCGCCGACCAGGGCGTCCTTGCGCAGGTGCATCGGCGTCGGCCCCGCGTGGGCTTCAACGCCGCGCAGGGTCAAGTCGAACCACTTTTGCCCGAGGGCACCGAGCACCACGCCGATGGTTTTCTTTTCATCCTCAAGAATCGGCCCCTGTTCGATATGTGCCTCGAAATAGGCGCCGACTTTGTGCCCACTCTCCGGCCGCGTCCCTGCATAGCCGATCGCATTCAGTGCCGCGCCGACGCTGATACCCTGCGCATCGACCTTGGCGAGGGTGTCGGCCAGGCTGAATTTCTCGGCAAACACCCCCGAGCCCATCATGCACGGCGGGAAGCGCGAGCCCTCTTCGTTGGTCCACACCACCACTTCCAGCGGCGCCTCGGTTTGCACCTTGAGGTCGTTGAGGGTGCGCAACACTTCCACACCGGCCAGCACGCCGAAGCAGCCATCGAACTTGCCACCGGTGGGCTGGGTGTCGATATGGCTGCCCGTCATCACTGGCGGAAGGTCGGGGTTACGCCCGGGGCGACGGGCGAAGATGTTGCCGATACCGTCGACGGTCACGCTGCACCCGGCCTCTTCGCACCATTGCACGAACAGGTCGCGGGCCTGGCGGTCGAGGTCGGTGAGGGCCAGGCGGCACACGCCGCCCTTGGCGGTGGCGCCGAGCTTGGCCAGCTCCATCAACGACTGCCACAAACGGTCGCGGTTGATGTGCTGATGGGTCGATTGCAGAACGTCCAGGGCAGCGTTCATGGGGATCTCCTCAGGCTACATGTTATGAATGGAATGCAGTTCAAAGGTGGGAGGGGGCTTGCTCCCGATTGCAGTGGGTCAGTCACCCATGCAGTGGTGGAATGACCACCTGTTTGACTGCATTCCATCGCGTTACAGCAGGGATTTGGCCGGCATCGGCGTCAGGCCACGCCTGGCATTCAGCCCGTAATACAACACGCCGCCCAACGCCGAACCGGTAAACCAGCCATAGCTGTAGAACCAGCTGAACACGTCGCTGCCCAATGACAGCAAGGTCAGCACCACCGGCACGCCAAACGCGACAAACCCGCTCCAGTTCCACGCCGGGTACACGTCGTCACGGTACAAACCGGCGAGGTCCAGGCGCTGTTTGCGCGTGATGAAGTAGTCCACCACCATGATCCCGGCGATCGGCCCCAGCAGGCTGGAATAGCCGAGCAACCAGTTGGAATACACCGTCTCCAGGCTCACATCGGAAACGATCAGCCCGAGCTTCTTCAGCAGCTCGTGGCCCATCAACACCAACCCCACCAGGCCGGTGAGAATCACTGCCGTGGTGCGGTTGATCAGCTTGGGCGCGATGTTCTGGAAGTCGTTGGTGGGCGACACGATGTTCGCCGCCGTGTTGGTGGACAAGGTGGCGACGATGATCAATGCCATGGCCACGGCGACCCACACCGGGCTCTGGATATGCCCGATCAGCGTCACCGGGTCGGACACGCTGACGCCCACCAGTTTCACCGACGCGGCGGTCATGATCACACCGAGGGCGGCGAACAGGAACATGGTCAGCGGCAGGCCGAAAATCTGCCCGAGGATCTGGTCCTTCTGGCTCTTGGCGTAGCGGCTGAAGTCGGGAATATTCAGCGACAAGGTGGCCCAGAACCCCACCATCGCGGTCAGGCCGGCCATGAAGTAACCGTTCAGGCTTGCACCTTCGGGGCGTTTGGGCGGGATCGCCATCAACTCGCTGAGGGACACGTTCGGCATCGCCCACACCAGCAGGCCAATGCCCACCGCCACCAGCAGCGGTGCCGACAGGGTTTCCAGGCGCTTGATCGACTCGGCGCCGCGCAGCACCACCCACAGGTTGAGGGTCCAGAAGATCATGAAGCCGATCACCTCACCGGTGCCGCCCAAGGCCTTCCACCCCTCGAAAATCGAGCCCAGGAACAGGTGAATCGCCAGCCCGCCGAACATGGTCTGGATGCCGAACCAGCCGCACGCCACCAGCGCTCGGATCAGGCACGGCACGTTGGAACCGAGGATGCCGAACGACGAACGCAGCAACACCGGGAACGGAATGCCGTACTTGGTACCGGGGAAGGCGTTGAGGGTCAGCGGGATCAGCACCACGATATTGGCCAGGAGGATCGCCATCAGCGCCTCGCCCACCGACAAACCGAAGTACGCGGTAAGCACCCCGCCCAGCGTGTAGGTGGGCACGCAGATCGACATGCCGACCCACAGCGCGGTGATGTGCCACTTGTTCCACGTGCGTTCATGCACCTTGGTCGGTGCCATGTCGTGGTTGTAGCGAGGGCTGTCGAGGACGTCGGGGCCGGCGTCGAGTTCGTACAGGCCGTTGCGTTCAATAACTTGCGATCTGTTCTGTTGCATGGCCGCTCCACGGTTTTTTCGAATTATTGTTGCTCACCTGCAAGGTCGGTGCAGGTGGCCGGAGTACCTCGTAAACAACATGACATCAAGGGTCCGGCCAGCCGCCACTGCACTCAATAAACGTGCCGACAACCCGCCCTGACCCTGCACCGCATATATAACTCGCTGATGTTTATCAGCTTTATTTCAAACGCCGATGAGTCCTTCGGTACTTGCCGCGTGACGCAGGCTGGATAACGCGCAAGTTGTCCGAACGTTCAGGACTCAATCTGGTGCAACACAATTATTTTTATTTACCGCCGCCGTCAAGTGGCATGTCTCAAGCGCCTGATTTGCAATAAGAAATGTTGTTCATATTTGGAACCTGTCAAGTGCGTCAAAATGGTGATCAGTCGCCACATTTTGGTGATTTTTATTTTTTATCCTTATATTTCAATCAGTTAAAACACAACTAAGCGTAGGAAAAATCTTCTTGCTCATTCTAAAAACACCGGCTAGTTTCTATTCCTGTCACCGATGACAGGTTTTTACCAAGCCTGTGCTGAAAACAACTACAACACTTAGAACTGGCACCAGCCGGTCAAGCCTGTGAGGAACTCGACATGTCGCTGTTGATCCGTGGCGCCACCATCATTACCCACGACGAAAGTTACCGCGCCGATGTTTTATGCGCAGACGGTCTGATTCGCGCAATTGGCACGGGCCTGGATATTCCCGCTGGCACCGAAGTGCTCGATGGCAGCGGCCAATATTTGATGCCCGGCGGCATCGACCCGCACACCCATATGCAACTGCCCTTCATGGGCACCGTGGCCAGTGAGGATTTTTTCAGCGGCACGGCGGCGGGTCTGGCGGGGGGCACCACCTCGATCATCGACTTTGTGATTCCCAACCCGCAGCAATCCTTGCTCGAAGCCTTTCACCAATGGCGCGGCTGGGCACAGAAGTCGGCGGCCGACTATGGCTTTCACGTGGCGATCACCTGGTGGAGCGAGCAGGTGCGCGAGGAAATGGCCGAGCTGGTCAGCCATCACGGCGTCAACAGCTTCAAGCATTTCATGGCCTACAAGAACGCGATCATGGCGGCCGACGATACCCTGGTGGCCAGCTTCGAACGCTGCCTGGAGCTGGGCGCGGTACCCACCGTGCATGCGGAAAACGGCGAGTTGGTGTATCACCTGCAACGCAAACTGATGGCCCAGGGCATCACCGGGCCGGAAGCGCACCCGCTGTCGCGTCCGTCCCAGGTCGAGGGCGAAGCGGCCAGCCGCGCGATCCGTATCGCCGAGACCATCGGCACGCCGTTGTACCTGGTACACGTCTCGACCAAAGAGGCGCTGGATGAAATCACCTATGCGCGCGGCAAAGGCCAGGCGGTGTACGGCGAGGTGCTCGCCGGGCACTTGCTGCTGGACGACAGCGTCTACCGCCACCCCGACTGGCAGACCGCCGCCGGCTACGTGATGAGCCCGCCGTTCCGCCCGCGCGGGCATCAAGAGGCGCTGTGGCATGGCCTGCAATCCGGCAACCTGCACACCACCGCCACCGACCACTGCTGCTTCTGCGCCGAGCAGAAAGCCGCCGGGCGTGACGATTTCAGCAAGATCCCCAACGGCACCGCCGGTATCGAAGACCGCATGGCGCTGTTGTGGGATGAAGGGGTCAACACCGGGCGCTTGTCGATGCAGGCGTTCGTCGCGCTGACCTCCACCAACACCGCGAAGATCTTCAACCTCTACCCGCGCAAAGGCGCAATCCGCGTCGGTGCCGATGCCGACCTGGTGCTGTGGGACCCCGAGGGCACGCGCACGATTTCCGCCAAGACCCACCACCAGAACGTCGACTTCAACATCTTCGAAGGCAAGACCGTGCGCGGCGTGCCGAGCCACACCATCAGCCAGGGCAAGCTGGTCTGGGCCGACGGCGACCTGCGCGCCGAACGCGGTGCCGGGCGGTATGTGGAACGGCCGGCGTATCCGTCGGTGTTCGAGCAGTTGAGCAAGCGGGCTGAGCGTTCCAAGCCGGTTGCGGTGAACCGCTGAGACCGCTATCGGGGGCAAGCCCCCTCCCACAATTGACCGCATGCTTTCAGACACAATGCGATCACTGTGGGAGGGGGCTTGCCCCCGATGAGGCCAACCCAGGCAACAAAAATGCCCGCCAGAGGCAATCCGAAAAAAACCGTGAGGCCCACACCGTGATCCAGACCCTGACCCACCTCCCCCATCCCCATGAAGACGGGGCGACCCTCGCCAGCCATTTCACCGACCTGGCACCGCCCCTCAACGCTCGCCAGGCGCAACTGGAAGCCTCGCGCTGCCTGTATTGCTACGACGCGCCGTGCGTGAATGCGTGCCCCAGCGAAATCGACATCCCGTCGTTCATCCGCAACCTCCACACCGACAACGTGCAAGGCGCCGCGCAGAAGATTCTCTCGGCCAATATCCTCGGCGGCAGCTGCGCCCGGGTCTGCCCCACCGAGATCCTGTGCCAGCAAGCCTGCGTGCGTAACCACGGCGAAGAATGCGCGCCGGTGCTGATCGGCCTGTTGCAACGCTACGCCATCGACAACGCGCACTTCAGCGAACACCCGTTCCAGCGCGCCGCCACCACTGGCAAGCGCATCGCCGTGGTCGGCGCCGGACCGGCCGGCCTGGCCTGCGCCCATCGCGCCGCGTTGCACGGCCACGATGTGGTGATCTTCGAAGCCCGGGAAAAAGCCGGCGGCCTGAATGAATACGGGATCGCCAAGTACAAACTGGTGGATGACTTCGCGCAGAAGGAGCTGGAGTTCCTGCTGCAGATCGGCGGCATCGAGATCCGTCACGGCCAGCGCCTGGGCGACAACCTGTCGTTGAGCGAACTGCACCAGCACTTCGATGCGGTGTTCCTCGGCCTCGGCCTGGCCGCCAGCAAGCAACTCGGCCTGCCCCATGAGGACGCCCCCGGCCTGCTCGCCGCCACCGACTACATCCGCGAACTGCGCCAGGCCGACGACCTCACCCAATTGCCCCTGGCCGACCGCTGCATCGTGCTCGGTGCCGGCAACACCGCCATCGACATGGCCGTGCAAATGGCCCGCCTCGGCGCCCGCGACGTCAACCTGGTGTACCGCCGGGGCCTGGCGGACATGGGCGCCACCAGCCATGAGCAGGACATCGCCAAGGCCAATCAGGTTCGCCTGCTGACCTGGGCCCAGCCGGAGGAAGTGCTGCTGGACGAGCAAGGCCATGTGCGCGGCATGCGTTTCGCCCGCACGCACCTGGACAACGGGCGCCTGCAACCCACCGGCGAAACCTTCGAACTGGCCGCCGATGCGATCTTCAAGGCCATCGGCCAAGGTTTCGACAACGCCGCACTGCACGACCCGCTGGCCCAGCAACTGCAGCGGGTCGGCGAACGCATCTTCGTCGACGAGCAGCTGCGCACCAGCATCCCCGGCGTGTATGCCGGCGGCGACTGCGTCAGCCTCGGCCAGGACCTCACCGTACAGGCGGTGCAACACGGCAAGCTGGCGGCAGAAGCCATGCACGCCCAACTCATACTCAACGTGGAGGCTGCGTAATGGCCGATCTCTCGATTGTCTTCGCCGGTATCAAAGCCCCCAACCCGTTCTGGCTGGCCTCCGCGCCGCCCACCGACAAAGCCTACAACGTGGTCCGCGCCTTTGAAGCGGGCTGGGGCGGCGTGGTCTGGAAAACCCTCGGGGAAGACCCGGCGGCGGTCAACGTTTCGTCGCGTTACTCGGCGCATTACGGCGCCAACCGCGAAGTGCTGGGCATCAACAACATCGAGCTGATCACCGACCGCTCTTTGGAGATCAACCTGCGCGAAATCACCCAGGTCAAAAAGGACTGGCCGGACCGCGCGCTGATCGTGTCGCTGATGGTGCCGTGCGTCGAAGAGTCCTGGAAAAACATCCTGCCGCTGGTGGAAGCCACCGGCTGCGACGGCATCGAGCTGAACTTCGGCTGCCCCCATGGCATGCCGGAGCGCGGCATGGGCGCGGCGGTCGGCCAGGTGCCGGAGTATGTGGAACAGGTGACGCGCTGGTGCAAGACGTACTGTTCGCTGCCGGTGATCGTCAAGCTCACGCCGAATATCACCGACATCCGGGTGGCGGCGCGTGCGGCGTATCGCGGCGGTGCGGATGCGGTGTCGCTGATCAACACCATCAACTCCATCACCAGCGTGGACCTGGAACGCATGGTCGCCCTGCCGACGGTCGGCACCCAGAGCACCCACGGCGGTTACTGCGGCTCGGCGGTCAAGCCGATCGCGCTGAACATGGTCGCCGAAATCGCCCGCGACCCGCAGACCCACGGCCTGCCGATCTGCGGCATTGGCGGCATCGGCAACTGGCGCGATGCGGCGGAATTCGTCGCCCTCGGCTGCGGTGCCGTGCAGGTGTGTACGGCGGCGATGCTGCATGGCTTTCGCATCGTCGAAGAAATGAAGGACGGCCTGTCGCGCTGGATGGACAGTCAGGGCTACACCAGTCTGCAGGATTTTTCCGGGCGCGCCGTGGGCAATACTACGGACTGGAAGTACCTGGATATCAACTACCAGGTGATCGCCAAGATCGATCAGGCCGCCTGCATCGGCTGCGGGCGTTGCCACATTGCCTGCGAAGATACGTCGCACCAGGCCATCGCCAGTTTGAAACAGGCGGACGGCACGCATAAGTACGAAGTGATCGATGACGAATGCGTGGGCTGCAACCTGTGCCAGATCACCTGCCCGGTGGCCGATTGCATCGAGATGGTGCCGGTGGACACCGGCAAGCCGTTCTTGAACTGGACCCAGGATCCGCGTAATCCGTACCGGGAAGCGGTGTAGTCCTGTAGAGCGCTATCGGGGGCAAGCCCCCTCCCACAGTTGACCGCATTCTTTCAGACAAAATGCAGTCAATGTGGGAGGGGGCTTGCCCCCGATGAGGCCCTCAGCCTCACCACAAAACTCAAGACTCCAACAGTTGACCGCATTCTTTCAGACAAAATGCAGTCAATGTGGGAGGGGGCTTGCCCCCGATGAGGCCCTCAGCCTCACCACAAAAACTCAAGGCTCAAACAGTTGACCGCATTCTTTCAGACAAAATGCAGTCAATGTGGGAGGGGGCTTGCCCCCGATGAGGCCCTCAGCCTCACCACAAAAACTCAAGGCTCAAACAGTTGACCGCATTCTTTCAGACAAAATGCAGTCAATGTGGGAGGGGGCTTGCCCCCGATGAGGCCCTCAGCCTCACCACAAAAACTCAAGGCTCAAACAGTTGACCGCATTCTTTCAGACAAAATGCAGTCAATGTGGGAGGGGGCTTGCCCCCGATGAGGCCCTCAGCCTCACCACAAGCCTCAAGGCTCAAGCCTCAAGGCTCCAACCCAATCCCGCGCAAAATCACACTGGTCACCGTCTGAATCGCCCTCTCGAACTGCATATCCGACAACGGCTGGTGATCGTTCAGAATCTTCACCTGATGATCAAAGTCAGCGTAGTGCTGGGTCGAGGCCCAGATCATATACAGCAGGCTCGCCGGCTCGACCGGCAGGATGCGTTTGTCTTCCACCCATTGGCGAATCTTCGCTTCCTTCATCTTGGCCCAGTCGTACAGGCTTTCATCCAGCGCCTCACCGAGCGTCGGCGCGCCGTGGATGATTTCGTTGGCCCAGACTTTCGACCCATACGGCCGCGTGCGCGAGCGTTGCATCTTGGCGCGGATGTAGCTGCTGAGCACCACTCGCGGGTCATCGAAGGTTTCGAAGCTCAGGGCATCCTGCTTCCACACTTCCAACAGATCGAACAGCACTGCGCTGTACAGCTCGCTCTTGGTGGTGAAGTAGTAATGCAGGTTGGAACGCGGCAGTTGCACTTCGGCGGCAATATCGGCCATGGCGGTGCTGCCATAGCCCTTCTCGGCGAAGATTTTTTCCGCCGCCAGCAGGATTTTTTCGACGTTGACCCGACGAATTCCGATCTTGTGCTTGCCCATAAGGGCTCCCCGACAAAGACATAACGGAAAGACTACCACCCGCTCTAGATCGGGGCGACAGGAGGAGCCGAAACTTCGTACACTGCCCGTCCTATCCTTTGATTGGTATTGTTCAATGTTGATCAAGAAAACCCTGACCACCGTCGCTCTGCTGGCCTCGCTGCTGGGCGCCTCGGCGGCGTTTGCCCATGCTCACCTCAAGAGCGCGACGCCTGCGGCAGACAGCAGCGTCGCGGCACCGAACGATGTGCGCCTGACCTTCAGCGAAGGCGTGGAGGCGACCTTTTCCAAGGTTTCCCTGAGCAAGGACGGCACCGAAATCGCAATCAAGGGCCTGGCAACGCCGGATGCCGACAAGAAAACCCTGGTGGTGACGCCCGCTGCGCCCCTCGCAGCCGGTACCTACAAAGTGGTGTGGAACGCGGTCTCGGTCGACACCCACAAGAGCAACGGTGAATACAGCTTCAAGGTCGGCCAATAACCTATGGCGACGCTGCTGGTGCTGTGCCGTTTCCTGCATTTCATCGTCGTCTTGTTGATGTTCGGGGCCTGTGTATTCAGGCCCTGGCTGATGGGCAATGCACCGCAGTTGGCGCTGGACCGGCAAGTGCTGCGTATCAGCCGAGCACTGGCCTGGCTCGGGCTCGGCTCCGGCGTGGCCTGGTTGCTGCTGATCACGGTCAGCATGGCCGGCAGTTGGGACGCCGCACTGCAACCGGCCACTGTGCAATTGGTGCTGGGCAAGACCTTTTTCGGCCAAGTGTGGCTCTGGCATCTGCTGCTCAACGTGCTGCTGTTGATCGCCTTGATCAAACCCTGGTCGGCGTTGCGCCTGCCCTTGATCGGCCTGCTGCTGGCGACCCTGGCCCCAGTCGGTCACGGCGCCATGCTCAACGGGCTCAGCGGCCAGTTGCTGATCCTCAATCAGGTCGTCCACCTGGCGTGCGTGGGCGCCTGGCTTGGCGGTCTGCTGCTGTTGGTATTGATCCTGCGCCAACCGCAGCGCCATGGGCTGGAGCCGATTCTGCGGCGTTTCAGCGGCGCGGGTTATGGCCTGGTCGCCGGCTTACTGGTCACCGGCTTGATCAACGTGCGTGTATTGACCGGGCAACTGTGGCCCACCCCGCTGTTCAACGGTTTCGCCCTGATTCTGCTGATCAAGGCGATGCTGGTGCTGGGCATGTTGGCCCTGGCGCTGCTGAACCGCTTGCGTATCGAGCGCTGCGAACAACGACTGGAGACCTTGAAGGCCAGTGTGACGGCTGAATGGTTACTAGGTATTTCAGCGGTAGCCGCCGTCTCCCTCCTCGGCACCCTGCCCCCAATGGCCATGGCCGGTTGAATCCATAGTCAGCTTCCCCACTGGACCACGACCACTTCTGCTCAGTGAAGCGTAGTCATCGTATAACTTCTGATTGACAAGCCACAAAAACCCCGCAAATATCGCCACAATGTTGTACGACGACGTATGACAAATAATAAAAACAACAAACCCAAGGGAGCGTCACTGTGCGTCCATCCGCCCGCAATTCCTCCTCGCGTCTCGGCCTTATCGGCCTCGGCAGCCTGGCTTTCACCCTGCCCCTCATCGCCCAGGCCGAAGGGTTTGTCGACGACGCCAAGGCTACGCTCAACTTACGCAACGCCTACTTCAACCGCAATTTCACCAACCCGTCCAACCCCCAGGCCAAGGCCCAAGAGTGGACGCAGAACTTCATCCTCGACGCCAAATCCGGCTACACCCAGGGCACCGTGGGCTTCGGGATTGATGTGCTGGGCCTGTACTCGCAAAAGCTCGACGGCGGCAAAGGTACCGCTGGCACCCAGTTGCTGCCGGTTCACGACGACGGTCGCCCCGCCGACAACTTCGGGCGCCTGGGCGTGGCGCTGAAAACCAAGCTGTCGAAGACCGAACTGAAAGTCGGCGAATGGATGCCCGTGCTGCCGATTTTGCGTTCCGACGATGGCCGCTCCCTGCCGCAAACCTTCCAGGGCGGCCAGGTCACCTCCAATGAAATCGCCGGCCTGACCCTCTACGGCGGGCAGTTTCGCGGCAACAGCCCGCGCAACGATGCGAGCATGGAAGACATGTTCATGAACGGCAAAGCCGCCTTCACCTCAGACCGCTTCAACTTCGGCGGCGCCGAATACACCTTCAACGACAAGCGCACCCAGGTCGGCCTGTGGTACGCCGAACTGACCGACATCTACCAACAGCAGTACCTCAACCTGACCCACAGCCAGCCGCTGGGCGACTGGACCCTGGGCGCCAACCTCGGCTTCTTCAACGGCAAGGAAGACGGCAGCGCCCTGGCCGGCGACCTCGACAACAAAACCGCGTTCGCCCTGCTCTCGGCCAAATACGGCGCTAACACCTTCTACGTCGGCCTGCAGAAACTCAGCGGCGACAGCGCATGGATGCGGGTCAACGGCACCAGCGGCGGCACCCTGGCCAACGACAGCTACAACGCCAGCTACGACAACGCCAAGGAGAAATCCTGGCAACTGCGCCACGACTTCAACTTCGCGGCGCTCGGCGTTCCGGGCCTGACCCTGATGAACCGCTACATCAGCGGCAGTAACGTCCACACCGGCACGATCACCGATGGCAAGGAATGGGGCCGCGAATCGGAACTGGCCTACACGGTGCAGAGCGGTGTCTTGAAGAACCTCAACGTGCGCTGGCGCAATTCGACCATGCGCCGGGACTTCAGCAATAACGAGTTCGATGAGAACCGGGTCTTCGTCAGCTACCCGATTTCGTTGCTTTAAAGATCTAAAACCCGGGCACATCCATTGTGGGAGGGGGCTTGCTCCCGATGACGGTGTATCAGGCAATGTCTCTGTGACTGACCCACAGCCATCGGGGGCAAGCCCCCTCCCACATTGACAAGCGGGGACTCTCTAACAATACTTCGGCACAGTCATACGACAACCTACAACAAAAACTGGAATCCAGATGACCACCACTACCCCAGCGCCCTTCAACCGCCTCCTCCTCACCGGTGCCGCCGGCGGCCTCGGCAAAGTGCTGCGCGAACGCCTGCGGCCGTATGCCCAGGTGCTGCGCCTGTCGGATATCGCCGACATGGCCCCCGCCAGCGCCAATGAAGAAGTGCAGCCCTGCGACCTGTCCGACAAACACGCGGTACACCATCTGGTCGAAGGCGTCGACGCCATCCTGCATTTCGGTGGCGTATCCGTGGAGCGCTCGTTCGAAGAAGTCCTCGGCGCCAATATCTGCGGGATTTTTCACATCTACGAAGCCGCCCGCCGCCATGGCGTCAAGCGCGTGATTTTCGCCAGCTCCAACCATGTGATCGGCTTCTATCAACAGGGCGAGCACCTCGACGCCCACTCGCCGCGTCGCCCGGACAGTTACTACGGGCTGTCCAAGTCCTACGGCGAAGACATGGCCAGCTTCTACTTCGACCGCTACGGCATCGAGACCGTGAGCATCCGTATCGGCTCGTCGTTCCCCGAGCCGCAGAACCGCCGGATGATGCACACCTGGCTGAGCTTCGATGACCTGACCCAACTGCTCGAACGCGCGCTGTACACGCCGAACGTCGGCCACACCGTGGTCTACGGCATGTCGGCCAACCTCGACACCTGGTGGGACAACCGCTACGCCGCGCACCTGGGCTTCACCCCCAAAGACAGCTCCGAAGTATTCCGCGCCCAGGTCGAGCGCCAGCCGCCGCTGGCCGCCGACGACCCGGCCAAGGTCTACCAGGGCGGTGCGTTCTGCGCCGCCGGGCCGTTCGGTGACTGACGTCACACTAACCCAAGGGAGTGAGTTGCCATGACCGCTGAATTGATTGTCGACGCCCGCAACGCCGTAGGCGAATGCCCGGTGTGGGTGCCCGAAGAAAACGCCCTGTATTGGGTGGATATTCCCAACGGCGGCCTGCAACGCTGGAGCGCCGCCACCGGCCATATCGACGCGTGGAAAGCCCCGCAGATGCTCGCTTGCATTGCCCGCACCGATGCGGGCAACTGGGTCGCCGGGATGGAAAGCGGCTTTTTCCAGCTCACCGCGCACAACGACGGCAGCCTCGACACCACGCCCCTGGCCGAGGTCGCGCACCCGCGCGCGGGCATGCGCCTGAACGATGGGCGCTGCGATCGCCAGGGCCGGTTCTGGGCCGGCAGCATGGTGCGGGACATGAGCGCAAATGCGCCCGCAGGCATCCTCTACCGTTACGCGTCGGGCGCCGCGCCGCATGCGCAGTTGGACGGCTTTATCACCCTCAATGGCCTGGCCTTCAGCCCCGATGGCCGCACGATGTATGTCTCGGACTCGCACCCGTTGGTGCAACAGATCTGGGCTTTCGACTACGACACCGACACCGGCACACCGTCCAACCGCCGCGTGTTTGTCGACATGCAGCTACACCAAGGCCGCCCTGACGGCGCGGCCGTGGATGTCGACGGCGGCTACTGGATCTGCGCCAACGACGCCGGCCTGATCCACCGCTTCACCCCCGACGGTCGCCTGGACCGCTCCCTGCGCGTGCCGGTGAAAAAACCCAGCATGTGCGCCTTTGGCGGCAGTCGCCTGGACACCCTGTTCGTCACCTCGATCCGTGACGACCAGAGCGAGCAGTCGCTGTCCGGCGGCGTATTCGCCCTCAACCCCGGCACGACAGGACTGCCCGAACCCCGCTTCGCCCTCTAGCTGCATCGCTGTGCCTTGAATACAACAATAACAAGACAGGAGTGACCGCTCATGGACTTCAAACGCACCTTGCTCGCCGCCGCAATCTTCACCCTCAGCAGCGCCGCCCACGCGCTGGAAATCAAATTCGCCGACATCCACCCCGCCGGCTACCCCACCGTCGTGGCCGAAGAGAACATGGGCAAGGCCCTCACCCAAGAAAGCAACGGCGAACTGACCTTCAAGTACTTCCCCGGGGGCGTCCTGGGTTCGGAAAAAGAAGTCGTCGAACAAGCCCAGGTCGGTGCGATCCAGATGACCCGGGTCAGCCTCGGCATCGTCGGCCCGGTGGTGCCGGACGTGAACGTGTTCAACCTGCCATTCGTGTTCCGCGACCAGGCGCATATGCGCAAAGTCATCGACGGCGAGATCGGCGATGAAATCCTCGCCAAGATCACCGACTCCGAATTCGGCCTGGTCGCCCTGGCCTGGATGGACGGCGGCACGCGCAACCTCTACAGCAAAAAACCGGTGCGCAAGATCGAAGACCTCAAGGGCATGAAGATTCGCGTGCAGGGCAACCCGCTGTTCATCGATGCCTTCAACGCCATGGGTGCCAACGGTATCGCCATGGACACCGGCGAGATCTTCAGTGCCTTGCAGACCGGGGTGATCGACGGTGCCGAGAACAACCCACCCACCCTGCTGGAACACAACCACTTTCAGAACGCCAAGTACTACACCCTCACCGAGCACCTGATCCTGCCCGAGCCGATCGTGATGTCGAAAATCACCTGGAACAAGCTCACCCCCGCGCAACAGCTCATGGTGAAAAACGCCGCCAAGGCCGCCCAGGCCGATGAGCGTGTGCTGTGGGATAAAAAATCCGCCAGCAGCGAGGAAAAACTCAAGGCGGCCGGCGTGGAGTTCATCCGCGTCGACAAACAGCCCTTCTACGACGCCACCGCCGCGGTTCGCGCCAAGTACGGCGCGCCTTACGCCGATATCATCGCGCGCATCGACGCCGTTCAATAACCCGCCCTGCCTCTCGCATAAGGCCCGGCGCGGTCGGCATCGACGCGCCCGGTCACGGTGAACGCCATGAAGAATCTAGTGCTGCGCATCAACGACCGCCTCTACATGACCTGCATCTGGGTCGCCGGCCTCTCGGTCCTCGGGGTCGCGCTGATCATCCCCTGGGGCATCTTCGCCCGCTACATCCTCGGCACCGGCTCCAGCTGGCCGGAGCCCACCGCCATCCTGCTGATGCTGGTGTTCACCTTTATCGGCGCCGCCGCCAGCTACCGCGCCGGGGCGCATATGTCGGTGGCAATGGTCACCGACCGCCTGCCTGCGCGCCAACGCCAGGTCGTCGGCATCCTCTCGCAACTGCTGATGGGCACCATCTGCCTGTTCATGACCATTTGGGGCAGCAAGCTGTGCCTGTCCACCTGGAACCAGTTCATGAGCGCCATCCCCACCCTGCGCGTGGGCATCACCTACATGCCGATCCCGATCGGCGGGTTGCTGACCCTGGTCTTCGTGGTGGAAAAACTCGTGCTCGGTGACCAGAGCAACCGACGGGTCGTGCGCTTCGATCTGGTTGAAGAAAGCGAAGGGGCTGCCTGATATGGACGCATTGATTCTGTTGGGCAGCTTTGTCGGCTTGATCCTGATCGGCATGCCAGTGGCCTATGCCCTGGGCCTGTCGGCGTTGATCGGCGCGTGGTGGATCGACATTCCGTACCAGGCCCTGATGATTCAGATCGCTGGCGGGGTGAACAAGTTTTCGCTGATGGCGATTCCGTTCTTCGTGCTGGCCGGCGCAATCATGGCCGAGGGCGGCATGTCGCGGCGACTGGTGGCGTTCGCCGGGGTGCTGGTGGGTTTTGTGCGCGGCGGTTTGTCCCTGGTGAACATCATGGCCTCGACGTTTTTCGGTGCGATCTCCGGCTCCTCGGTGGCCGACACCGCCTCGGTCGGCTCGGTGCTGATCCCGGAAATGGAGCGCCGTGGCTACCCCCGGGAGTTCGCCACGGCGGTGACCATCAGCGGTTCGGTGCAAGCACTGTTGACCCCGCCCAGCCACAACTCGGTGCTCTACTCCCTGGCGGCGGGCGGCACGGTGTCGATCGCCTCGCTGTTCATGGCCGGCGTGGTCCCGGGCCTGCTGATGAGCGCGTGCCTGATGGTGCTGTGCCTGATCTTCGCGAAGAAGCGCGACTACCCCAAGGGCGAAGTCATCCCGCTCAAGCAAGCGCTGAAAATCTGCGCCGACGCACTGTGGGGCCTGATGGCCATGGTGATCATCCTCGGCGGCATCCTGTCGGGCATCTTCACCGCCACCGAGTCCGCCGCGATCGCGGTGCTGTGGGCATTCTTCGTGACCATGTTCATCTACCGCGACTACAAATGGAACGAGCTGCCCAAGCTGATGCACCGCACGGTACGCACCATTTCCATCGTGATGATCCTGATCGCCTTCGCGGCCAGCTTCGGCTACATCATGACCCTGATGCAGATCCCGGCGAAGATCACCACGCTGTTTCTGACCCTGTCGGACAACCGCTACGTGATCCTGATGTGCATCAACGTCATGCTGCTGTTGCTCGGCACGGTGATGGACATGGCGCCGCTGATTTTGATCCTCACGCCGATCCTGCTGCCGGTGGTGCTCGGCATCGGCGTCGACCCGGTTCACTTCGGCATGATCATGCTGGTCAACCTCGGCATCGGCCTGATCACTCCACCGGTCGGCGCGGTGCTGTTCGTGGGGGCGGCGGTGGGCAAGGTGAGTATCGAGAACACCGTGAAGGCGCTGCTGCCGTTCTATGGCGTGCTGTTTTTGGTGCTGATCGCGGTGACTTACATTCCGGCGTTATCGCTGTGGCTGCCAGGGCTGGTGCTGTGATGCTGATTGAACTGGAAGATCACCTGACCCACCTCACCCTCGCCCCGGCCGTGGGCGGCAGCATCGTCAACTGGCGCGTGCGCGCCAGCGGCCAGCCCCTGCTGCGGCCTAGCGATCAAGCGGCGCTGGACAGCGGCCTGCCCGGCAAACTGGGCTGCTATCCCCTCGCGCCGTGGTCCAATCGCATTGCCAACGGCGGTTTCGACACGCCCGCCGGCTGGCTGGCACTCACGCCCAACAGCGCGACCGATCCGCTGCCGATTCACGGTTCGGCCTGGCAACAGGCGTGGCGCGTGGTCAGCCAGTCGGCGGATGAAGTGCTGCTTGCGCTGGAATGCGCCACGCCGTTCGCCTATCGCGCCGAGCAGCGGTTTGGGTTGAGCAACGGCGTGTTGAGTATCGGGCTGAGCGTGACGCATCTGGCCGAAGCCGCCGCGTGGCACGGTTTGGGCTTGCATCCTTACTTCCCGCGCCGGGCGGGTACGCGGTTGCAGGCCAAGGCTGGGCAGGTATGGATGAGTGATGCGTCCAAGCTGCCGACGGCGCTGGCACCCGTACACGCCGATTGGGATTTCCAACAGCTCAAGGGATTGCCCCAAGCGTTGGTCGACAACGGTTTTTGCCAATGGGACGGGCATTGCCGGATCGAACAGCCGGAGCTGGGTTATGCCCTGGAATGCCAGGCCACCGGCGCCGATTACTTCTTGCTGTACTGCCCGCCGGGGCTGGGGTTCTTCTGCATCGAGCCGGTGAGCCATCCGGTGAATGCCCATCACTTGCCGGGCAGGCCGGGCCTGAAACTGCTGGAGCACAACCAGTCGACCCAACTCAATTTCACCCTGAAATACATTCCAACTGTGGGAGGGGGCTTGCCCCCGATGGCAGTGTGTCAGCCACTACATGCATGACTGACCCACTGCCATCGGGGGCAAGCCCCCTCCCACATTTTTGACTCGGTTCGGCTTCCAGGATCAGGTCGGCTATAAGGCAGCCTCGCTTTGGCTTTGGCTTTTGATCTTAGGCGCCCCGTAAAACCACGCTGGCCGAACGCAGGCTTGAATCCGTGGGCAACCCGGCAGGACGCCGGGTTAGCCGTCCTGGGCCAGGGATGGCCCATGACGGCGGCCCACGGATTCAAGCCGGAGTGAGGGCATGCCGAGCCTAGGCGAGGCACCGAGTGGTGGGGCAAGAGCCCTTTGGTTACTTTGGGGCTTTTCCAAAGTGACCCGCCGTAAGGGCGGAACCCATAGCAGCCGTGACCGCAACAATGGATATGTACTCAACCCAACCCAAAAAGCTGGTCAGCCCAGAGACCGCCATCGGGGGCAAGCCCCCTCCCACATTGGATCTCCTTTGCATTGGCGACCCCATGACACGCCCTATCAGATCCAGCCAAGCCAGCTCCAGTAGGTCGCCGCAAACACCAACATCAACAAGTAACCCATCAGCGTCACCAACACCCCCACCTTGGCAAACTGCCGCGCCGTAAACGTCCCGGTCCCCAGGCACACCATGTTCTGCGGCGCATTGATCGGCAGGATAAACCCGTAGCTCACCACAAACCCCAACAGCATGGTCATCCCCAACCGGTTGAACTCCCCCGGCAAGGTCTGCAACACCGCAATCAGGATCGGCAACAACGCCGAGGTCAACGCGGTCGCACTGGCAAACCCCAAGTGGATCAAGATCAAAAACGCCCCGAGGATGGCAAACACGCCCAACGGCCCGACCTGGTCCAGCCCGGTGTGCGCCACCACTTGCGAACCCAGCCACTGCCCGGCCTGGGTGGTCAGCAACGCCGTGCCGAGGCTGATGCCGACGCCAAACACAATCACCGTGCCCCACGGAATCCGCGACTGCACATCCTTCCAGGTCATCACGCCGATCCCCGGCAACAGCAGGAACACCAGCCCGGCATAGGTGGTCGAGGTGGTGTCGAAATTGTGCAGGCGCCCTTCGGTAGCCCACGCCAACAGCAACAGCACCGACACGGCGAGCAGGCGTTTTTGCGGGCCGGTCATCGGGCCGATGTCCACCAGCGACTGGGCCACGGCTTCTTTGCCGCCGGGGATGCTGTCGCTTTCCGGCGGCAGCAGTTTGATCACCAGGAACAGCAACACCGCCGACATGATCAGCGCCCATGGTGCGCCGGCAATCAGCCAGTCGATCCACGACACGCGCTGGCCGAGCATCTTGTCCATGAACCCGACGGTCAGCAGGTTCTGCGCGGCGGCAGTCTGGATGCCGACGTTCCAGATGCTGGTGCCCTGGGCCACCACGATCATCAGGCCGGCGGCGATGTTGGAGCGTTTATCGACGCCAAACGCCGCCACCACGCCCATCATGATCGGCACCACGCAGGCACTGCGCGCGGTGGCGCTGGGTACGACGAGGCTCAGGAGAATAGTCACCGCGATCGCCCCCAGCAGAATGCCGCGGGTGCTGGTGCCGACCCGGGTCAGCGTGACCAAGGCGATGCGCCGATCCAGGCCGGTGTGGGTCATGGCGGCGGCGATGAACAACGCCCCCGCCACCAGGGCCAGCGCCGGGTTGGAGAAGCCGGTCAGCGCCATGCCGATGGCCGGGCTGGAGCCGATCAGGTGCGCGGGGTCTTGCAGCGACGGCGCGGTGCCGAGCAAGAACGCCATGAGCGAGGTGATCATGATCGCGCTGGCCTCATAGGACACTGCCTCGCTGATCCACACCACCACCGCAAACGCGAGGATCGCCAGCATGCGATGCCCGGCCACCGGCAAATCCGCGGGCAGCGGTAACAGCAGCACCCCGACCATCACCAGTACAGCGACGACCAGGCCCAAGGGCAACTTGAATGATGCAGCGGTTGTTGCGGGGGCGCTCATGGGGGAGTCTCCGTCGGCGTCAAATCAGGCTGGGAGCATGGCGCAAAATGCCGCACGCGGTGTTGACAGGTATCAAACCTCTAGGCCAATAACTGACTCAACACCGCCCGCAACTTCCCGGGCTTGACCGGTTTGTTCAACAACGGTGCGTCCAGCCGCCGCAGGATGCGCCGGCACTGGTCGGTGCGGTCGGCGCTGATGATCACGGCGGGAATCGTCTGGGCAAAATGCTCGCGCAGGTACTTGACCACCTCACAGCCCACCACGCCGTGGTCCAGGTGATAGTCCGCCAGGATCAATTCCGGCGCCCTGCCCTGCAATGCCAGCAACGCGCCGGCCTGGTCGGTGGCCGTGACCACCTCGCAGCCCCACTGCCCGAGCAGCGCGCTCATGCTTTCGAGGATGCTGACTTCGTTGTCCAGCACCAGCAAACGCCGCCCCGGCAGCGGGTTGCCGGTGGTCGGTTGCGTGGGCAGTTGGCTGATAGCCAACGGCATTTCTTCGCTGATCGGCACTTCGAGGCTGAACATCGACCCGCGTCCCGGCCACGAGCGCACCGCCACCGGGTAACCGAGGATCTCAGCGATCCGCTCGACAATCGCCAGCCCCAGGCCCACGCCCTTGCGGTCCGAGGCGCGGCCGACGTCCAGTTGGTTGAATTCGAGGAAGATCGCGTCGAGCCGGTCGGCCGGGATGCCGCGCCCGGTGTCCCACACTTCCAGGCGCAGGTGATCGCCGCGACGACGGGCGCCGAGCAGGATGCAGCCGTCGTCGGTGTAGCGGCAGGCGTTGCTGAGGAAATTGCGCAAAATCCGCGTCACCAGGCGCAGGTCGGTCCGGATCGCGTAATGGCCGGTGTGTGCGCGCAGATTCAGTCCGGCGGCCAGGGCGACGGACTGGAACTCGGAGACCAGCGGCGCAAACAACTCATCCAGGCGATACAGCGCCACGTCCGGCTTGACCGCTGCCTGGTCGAGCCGCGAGATATCGAGCAAGTCGGTGAGTAAATCCTCGGCACCTTCCAGGGCCTGGTGCGTGCGCTCCACCAGCACCTGTTCGACGCTCGGCAACGACCGTTCGCGCAGGGTGGCGATCAACAGCCGTGCGGCGTTGAGCGGCTGCAACAGGTCATGGCTGGCGGCGGCGAGGTACTTGTCCTTGCTGCGGTTGGCGGCCTCGGCGGCGTCGCGGGCGTCGCGCAGCTCCTGTTCGACCTGTTCGCGCTGGGCGACCTGCTGTTGCAGGTTGCGGTTGGCTTCGAGCAGTTCATCAGTGCGCGCCGCCACCCGCTGCTCCAGCTCATCGTTGAGGCGGATGTAGCGGTTGCGCTCGGCCTCCAGCTCATCGAGGCGGGCCGTGAGTTCCGGGTAGTGGCTCTTGCGCGCCGACTGGTCGCCCAGCCCCAGCAGCCCGGCCAGGGCGCGCTGCTGGTCGTCAGAGAGCTTCGCCATAGACGACCTCGACGTCACGCTGGCTCGATTCACGGGGGTTGGTGAGGATGCACGGGTCGTGCATGGCGTGCTGGGACAGGAACGGAATGTCCGCCACCCGCACGCCGTGCAGGCCGAGGGTTTCGTGGAAGCCGATGGCACGCTTCAGCGCGATCAGATGCTCGACCAGCCGCCCGCGGATCTGCGGATGAGTCAGGCCGCGGCAGTCGATGCCGAACGTCTCGGCAATCACCTTGAAGCGCTCCGGCGCCGAGTTGTAGTTGAACGCCACCACATGCTCCACCAGCACCGCGTTGCACAGGCCGTGAGGCAGGTCGAGGAAGCCGCCGAGGCTGTGGGACATGGCATGCACCGCGCCGAGGATCGCATTGGAGAACGCCAGCCCCGCCTGCATGCTGCCGAGCATGATCTTCTCGCGCAGGGCGATGTCCGCCGGGTTGGCGATCATCTGCACCAGGTTACCGTTGATCAGGCGCATGGCTTCCAGCGCGTGGGGGTCGGTCAGCGGGCCGTGGCCGGTGGAGACGAACGCCTCGATCGCATGCACCAGCGCATCGATGCCGGTGCAGGCGGACAGGAACGGGTCCATGCTCGCCGTGGTTTCCGGGTCGATCAGCGACACGTCCGGCACCACCGCCTTGCTGACGATGGAGAACTTCATGCGCTCCTGCTGGTTGGAAATGATCACGAACTGCGAGACATCCGCCGAAGTGCCGGCGGTGGTGGGGATCAGGATCAGCGGGGGGCTGGGCACGCGAATGGTGTCCACGCCTTCGAATTCGAGGATGTTGCGCCCATGGGCGACCACGATGCCGATGGCCTTGCCGCAGTCCATCGGGCTGCCGCCGCCGATGGCCACGATCACGTCGCAATGGTTGTCGCGGTACACCTCGGCACCGAGCATGACTTCTTCGACGCGGGGGTTGGGTGAGACGCCGCTGTACAGGCAGTAATCGATGCCGATGGCCTGCAGGCTGGCTTCCACGTCGGCGACCCAGCCGGCGGCGATCACACCGGGGTCGCTGACCACCAGCACTTTGCGCGCACCGAAGGTCTTGGCGTAATTACCGACGTTGTGCCGGCAGCCGGCACCAAAGATGATTTCAGGCGAAACGAACTTACGCAGAAGGCTGAGATTTGGGCTCATTGGAAAGCCTGTTTTTATTATTTTTGAGAGATGCGCTCCACACTAACCCATCCGCGCGCGAATGCAATCAGACCAAAGAGTCATTCCCCAAACGACCCCGGCCAGCGCGAGGCTGGCCGGGGGTGAATCAGCGGCTGGCGAAGTACATGGTCACTTCAAAGCCGATACGCAGGTCGGTAAACGCGGGTTTAGTCCACATGGGGCGATCCTCTTGTTGTGCCGGAAGATTCCGGTAATGGCATTAATGCATGGGGGGATGGGGGTGCGAATGCTACTTTCGAACGAGCCTGAAGCATGCCTTGGTAGCAGATGTACGCCGATCAAAATGTGGGAGGGGGCTTGCCCCCGATGGCGGCTTGTCAGCCAGGGGCAAGACATGCCAGGGGTTGGTCTGCGGGTAGTGATGCAAAGCCTCTTGCTGTCAGATCCAAGCCCCCTCCCACAGTTGGTTGCATTTCAAGTCGGGGTTAGAAGAGGCCCAGGGGGTTGGTCTGCGGGTAGTGATCCAACAGGCAAAGCCCTCTTGCTGTGCCGAAACGGGTGTACGCCGATCAACATGTGGGAGGGGGCTTGCCCCCTCAGCCAAGACATGCCTGACTTGCATTCCCACAGTTGGTTGCATTTCAAGTCGGGGTTAGAAGAGGCCCAGGGGGTTGGTCTGCGGGTAGTGATCCAACAGGCAAAGCCCTCTTGCTGTGCCGAAACGGGTGTACGCCGATCAACATGTGGGAGGGGGCTTGCCCCCGATGGCGGCTTGTCAGCCAATACAGTCGGGGTTGCCCAGGGGGTTGGGTAGTGATCCAACAGGCAAAGCCCTCTTGTTGTGCCGAAACGGGTGTACGCCGATCAAAATGTGGGAGGGGGCTTGCCCCCGATGGCAGTGTGTCAGCCAATACATGCCTGACTGATCCACCGCTATCGGGGGCAAGCCCCCTCCCACATTGGGTTGTATTTCAAGTCGGGGCTAGAAGAAGCCCAGTGGGTTGATGTCGTAGCTCACCAGCAGGTTCTTGGTCTGTTGGTAGTGATCGAGCATCATCTTGTGGTTCTCACGCCCCACGCCGGACTTTTTGTAGCCGCCAAACGCGGCGTGCGCCGGGTACAGGTGGTAGCAGTTGGTCCACACGCGGCCGGCCTTGATCGCCCGGCCCATGCGGTAGGCGCGGTTGATGTCGCGGGTCCACAGGCCGGCACCCAGGCCGAACTCGCTGTCGTTGGCAATGGCCAGGGCTTCGGCTTCGTCCTTGAAGGTGGTGATACCCACCACCGGGCCGAAGATTTCTTCCTGGAACACGCGCATTTTGTTATGGCCCTTGAGCAGGGTCGGCTGGATGTAGTAACCGCTGGACAGGTCACCCTCCAAACGCTCGGCCGCGCCGCCGGTGAGCAGTTCGGCGCCCTCTTCCTGGGCGATTTTGAGGTAGGACAGGATCTTGTCGTATTGCTGCTCGGACGCCTGGGCGCCGACCATGGTTTCGGTGTCCAGCGGGTTGCCGCGCTTGATCTTGACGATCTTTTTCATCACCACTTTCATGAAGTCGTCGTAGATCGACTCCTGCACCAGCGCCCGCGACGGGCAGGTACACACTTCGCCCTGGTTGAAGAACGCCAGCACCAGGCCTTCGGCGGCTTTCTCGATGAACTGCGGCTCTGCATTCATGATGTCTTCGAAGAAGATGTTCGGCGACTTGCCGCCCAGCTCCACGGTCGACGGAATGATGTTCTCGGCCGCGCAATGCATGATGTGCGCGCCGATTGGGGTAGAGCCGGTAAAGGCGATTTTGGCGATGCGCTTGCTGGTGGCCAGCGCTTCGCCGGCTTCACGGCCAAAGCCCTGGACGATGTTCAGCACGCCCGCGGGCAGCAGGTCGTTGATCAGCTCGGCAAACACCATGATCGACAGCGGCGTCTGCTCGGCCGGCTTGAGCACGATGCAGTTACCGGCGGCCAGGGCCGGGGCGAGTTTCCAGGCGGCCATCAGCAGTGGGAAGTTCCACGGAATGATCTGCCCGACCACACCCAGCGGCTCGTGGAAGTGGTAGGCGGCGGTGTGTTCGTTGATCTCGGCGGCGCCGCCTTCCTGGGCGCGGATGCAGCCGGCGAAGTAACGGAAGTGGTCGGCGGCCAGCGGCACGTCGGCGTTGAGGGTTTCACGCACGGCTTTGCCGTTGTCCCAGCTTTCGGTGACGGCCAGCACTTCGAGGTTCTGTTCGATGCGGTCGGCGATTTTCAGCAGCACCAGGGCGCGATCCTGGGCCGAGGTCTTGCCCCAGGCGTCGGCGGCGGCGTGGGCCGCGTCGAGGGCCTTGTCGATGTCGGCGGCGTTGGAACGCGGGAATTCGGCGATCACTTCACCGGTCACCGGCGAGGTGTTGGTGAAGTATTCACCGCTGATCGGCGCGACGAATTCGCCGCCGATGAAGTTGCCGTAGCGTGACTTGAAGCTGACGATGGCGCCAGGGGTGCCAGGTTGTGCGTAGATCATGTTAAAGCCTCTGTCTGGGTCCGGGCCTGTCGGTCAACAGGCGATGACCCGATAGTAAAGAACCCCCGCTGCCGGGCGAATGCGCCGTTGGCAGGAGGGCTCTTGTCATTTGGTCGTAGATTCAGTGTTTGGCGACCAGTTCTTTAGGCAATTTGAAGGTCCAGAGCATGCCGCCCTGGTTGAAGTCCTTGATGCGTTTGGCCACTTCACCGCCCCACAACGGCACCGCGCCGCCCCAGCCGGAGAGCACCGAGACGTACTGTTCGCCGTCCATTTCCCAGGTCACAGGCGAGCCGAGCACGCCGGAGCCGGTCTGGAATTCCCAGACCTTCTCGCCGGTCTTGGCGTTGAAGGCCTGCAGGAAGCCTTCCGGCGTACCGGTGAACACCAGGTTGCCCTTGGTGGTCAGGACCCCGCCCCACAGCGGCGCGAAGTTCTTGTGGCGCCAGACTTCCTTGCCGGTTTTCGGGTCGATGGCGCGCAGCACGCCGATGTAGTCTTCGTTCAACGGCTTGATGGTGAAGCCCGCACCGAGGAACGCCGCACCTTTTTTGTAGGTGATGCCTTCGTTCCACATGTCCATGCCCCATTCGTTGGACGGCACGTAGAACAACCCGGTGTCGCGGTTATAGGCCATCGGCATCCAGTTCTTCGCGCCGAGGAACGCCGGAGCGACGAACACCGAGGTGCCCTTGGCTTCGCTGCCTGGCGCGCCTGGGCGGCTGGCTTCGTTGTAGATTGGCCGACCGTCTTTATCCAGGCCGGTGGCCCAGGTGATCTTGTCGACGAACGGGAAGCCGCGGATGAACTTGCCGTTGGTGCGGTCGAGCACGTAGAAGAAACCGTTACGGTCGGCGGTGGCCGCCGCTTTGATCTCTTTGCCGCCTTCGGTGTAGTTGAAGGAGACCAGTTCGTTCACGCCGTCGTAGTCCCAGCCGTCATGGGGCGTGGTCTGGAAGTGCCACTTGATGGTGCCGTCATCCGGGTTCAGCGCCAGACGCGAGGACGAGTAGAGGTTGTCGCCAGGGCGCAGGTGCGAGTTCCACGGTGCCGGGTTGCCGGTGCCGAACAGCAGCAGGTTGGTTTCCGGGTCGTAGTAGCCGCCCAGCCACGGTGCCGCGCCGCCGGTTTTCCACAAGTCGCCAGGCCAGGTCTTGCCCGCCTCGCCGCCGGAAATGCCGTTTTCCACGGCTTTACCGTCCTTGTAGACGTAGCCCATGTGACCTTCGACAGTCGGACGGGTCCACAGCAGGTCACCGTTTTTCGGGTCGTAGGCTTCGATCTTGCCCACCACGCCGAATTCGCCGCCGGCCACGCCGGTAATCAGCTTGCCGTTGATCACCAGGGGCGCGGCGCTGATCGAGTAGCCTTCCTTGTGGTCGGCGACTTTCTTGCTCCACACCACTTTGCCGGTGTCTTTGTTCAGGGCCACCAGCTTGGCGTCGAGGGTGCCGAAGAACACCAGGTCGCCGTACAGCGCCACGCCGCGGTTGATCACGTCACAGCACGGGCGGATGTCATCGGGCAGACGCGCATCGTACTGCCAGAGCTTCTTGCCGGTGCGTGCGTCCACCGCGAACACCCGCGAGTAGGACCCGGTGAGGTACATCACCCCGTCCTTGATCATCGGCTGCGCCTGCTGGCCGCGCTGTTTCTCGCCGCCAAAGGAGAACGCCCAGACCGGGCGCAGGTCCTTGACGTTGTCCACATTCAGGGTATCGAGCGGGCTATAGCGCTGGCCTTGGACGCCCAGACCGTTGGTGACGATCTGCCCGGGGTTTTTCGGGTCCTGGAGAATCTCCTGATCGGTCACGGCCGCCATGGCCTGGCCGGATAACAGAATGGCACCGAGCAACACACTCAAGGCGAAGGGTTGGCGGCGTGCGGGTTGGGTCATGACGGCTACCTCTGCGGTTTTTTGTTATACCTGGGAAATTTTCCCGGTCTGGTACAGATTCTTGGGCGCAGGGGCGGTTGTCACAATTGACCGCAGTATCGAGATTGCTAGTTCCTTAGTAGCGGGTCCGGTCCGTCAGCGCGCCGAATCCACGCGCTGCATCTGCTCGCGCTCGTAACGCGGGTACAGGTGGCTGACGCTACGGATCAGTTCATAGCGGCTCAGGTTGATCGCGGCGAAGCGCTCGGGGATGGGGCTGCGGATCATCTCGGCCATGTCGCTGCCGTGGGCGGCGCCGTCGCGCAGCAGTTGGTCGAGCCAGGTCAGGTAGTCGCGCATCTGCGCGAACGGCTGTGCATCGTTGGCCACCGGGCCATGGCCGGGCACGACCAGGGTCCAGGGCAAGGCCTGCAGGGTGTCGATGTCCGCCAGCCACGCCGCCAGCCCGGGGCTGTTGGGGGTGGTGAGGGCGCGTTGGTAGAACACCAGGTCGCCGGCAAACAGCACGCCGGTAGTCTGGTCGAGGATGGCCAGGTCGGCGTCGGTGTGGCCGGTCAGCGCAAGCAGGCGCAGGTCGTGGCGGCCAAAGCTGAGCACACCGGGTTCGAGCACTTGCGTGGGCAATTGCACTTCGGTGCCGCGCATCCAGTCGCCGACCATGCGGTAGAGGTTCTCCGCCATGCCGTCGCCCTGCTCATGCAGCAGGCGCGTGGTGCCGGCCAGGGCGCCGATGGGCACGTCCTTGAAGGCCTGGTTGCCCAGCGCATGGTCGGGGTGGTGGTGGGTCAGCAGCACCTGGATCACCGGTTTGTCGGTGACGCTGGCGATCGCCCGGCGCAGGGCTTCGCCGTAGCGCCGCGACGGCCCGGTGTCGATCACCACCACGCCGGCCTCGGTGACGATGAACGCGGTATTGACGATATTGCCGCCGTTGTCCTTGGCGAAATTGTCGGTGCTGCCTTCCAGCAGCCAGGTGTCGTCGGCGATCAGTCGTGGCTTGAGGGCGTAGTCGAGGTCGGCCACGGCGGGCAGGCTCAAGCTCAGGCACAACAATAGAATCCAGCGCATGCCGCGCTCCTTCTGGTCAGGGAATGGCTGCGTCGAATTCATTGCCGCTGTTGTCGCGCAGCACCAGGCGCGTCGGCCCGGGTGCGTCGATGTCAAAGGCCAGGTTGGGGTTTTCGCTGACCGCCGGGAACAGCACCAGCTCGGCCAGCACCTGGCCGTCCTGGCCACGCAGTTGCGCGTGGTTGAGATAGAACTCGGGGATGCCGCTGACCATGCCGTTATCCATCGGGTGCGCCACCTGCACGCGTACCCGGCTGAATTCGCCGCGTGGGTAACGCCCGCCGAGGACTTCGCCGATATGCTCTTCCCAACCCGGCTGGGTGCGGACCACGCTGGGCGCGGTGCAGCCGCCGCCGGCCGCGTCGATCAGGGTCGAGCCGACGTGCCACAGCCCGTCATCGGTGAGCACCGCCGCACGCAGGGGCGTGGCCTGTTCGATGCGGATACGGATCGACAGCCAGGGCAACACCCCGGCCTTGGGCTGAAAATCGACAATCCTGGGCAACGGGTTGAGTTCGGCCCAGGCGAGGATCTTTACCACGTGCCCCTTGAACGCCCGCGCGTCGATTTCCAGGGGCACCTGGCGCGCATCTTCGGCGAACGGCGGCGCCAGCAGCTTGACCCGCTCATCGAACACGAACGGCGCATCGGCCAACAACTGCTTGTGGTAGAACGCCCACATCACCGACGGCACCGGGTCCGTGCCCGGTTCGACCGCCGCGGCGTGGGCCGCCAACGGTAACCAGCAGGCCAACATGCAGTTCAGTCGCCAGTTCATCGCCTGCTCCTATTGGTACATTTCGGGCACTTCGTACTGCAGGCCGTAATGGCTGTAGATGGTTTGCAGCGAACCGTCGCGGATCAGGCCTTCCAGCGCCTCTTCCACCGCATAGGCCAACTGACGATTGCTTTCGTGTACCGCCATGCCGATCTCCCAGCGCTGCCGGCCCATGTTCGGGTAAGCGTTTTGCGCCAGGGCCAGTTGCGGATCGCGTGCTTGATGCACCTGCCAGTCGATCTCGCCGCGCATCGCCATCACCGCGTCGACTTCACCGGCCTTCATCGCCGCGAACGCCTGGGGTACACCGGGGTAGTGATGGGTCTGGCGGGCGAGCATGCCGTTGAACACCGAGGTCAGGTAGAACGACGGCACGCTGTCGACTTCGACGCCGATCGGGTGCTCCTCGAACACCGCCACGCTGGCGACCTTGTCCAGGCGGCGGCGGTCGTAGGCCACCTGCCATTGTTCGTTCTGGTACGGCCCGAACATCACCACATGGCCGTTTTCCAGTTCGCCCTGATCGTTACGCCTTTGCGCGTAGTCGTGGTCGTAGGGTGCGCGCATCATCAGGTCGGCCAGTTGCTGGTTATGCAACTGGCTGCCGCGCCAGATGTAGTCGCGCAGGTCGTCGTCGAGTTTTTCTCCGGCCGGCGCCCAGATCAATTTGAGCTGCACCCCCAGCGCCTTGGCCAGGGCCTCGGCCAGCTCCACGTCGACCCCGCGCGGGGTGGCACCGTCTTCGAAACTGTAGGGGGCAAAGTCCTTGTACACCGCCACTTTCAACTCACCGGCGGCGATCATCTGGTCATAGCTGCGCACCTGCGCCTGTGCCGTCTGGCAACACAGCAGGGCCAGGCCGAGCACATAAGCGAACAGGCGCATGGCTTACTCCTCGACGTGAACGCTGTCCAGGTAGGTGCGTACCGCCCACAAGGCTTCCTGGCTCAGGTAATCGGCCATTTTCGGCATATATACCCGGCCGTCGCGCACCGCGCCGTGACGCACGCGCTGCACAAACCACTCATCACCGGCCTCGCCCACATCCAGCATGCGCAAGTCGGGGGCGATGCCGCCGGACTTGGCTTCCAGGCCGTGGCAGGCGGCGCAGTTCTGATTGTAGGCGGACGAACCGATTTCCAGGGCTCGGTCGTGTTCAGGCGACGTGCGGTAAGGGTTCACTGCCGCCCAGCCGTCCTCGTCGACCGGCACGCCGGCGTCCTTGATCGAGGTCAGGCCCTTGGTTTCCACTGCTTGCGGGACCACGTTGCCGTGGGCCCAGGCCGAGCCTGCACCGATCACACCGGCCAACAGCCCGGCGACGAGCAAGGCATTGCGTTTTGTTGTCATTATTTTTGCCCTCAGGATTGCACGCAAAACCTCATTGCAGAGGTTATGGCAACCATCTTAGAAACCCTGGGGCATAGGCCGTATGCTGCTTTGGTGGCCGGCTTGTCCTCCCTTGGTAGTAGGGCTTGTGGGGCACGCCTAAAACAGCGGCGCTTCGGGAAGTCTTCCCGGCAACAGCGGGACTTTTTCCGTATCCGCGCAGCGCCCTGGCGCTCCACCCTGTGCAGGCCAAAACCTCCACTGGGAACTGCAACCATGATAATAAGATCGCTACCCGCCCGTTCGCCGCTGAGCCTTGCCGTGCAGGCTTTCCTGCTGGTCGGCAGCCTGTCCTTGAGTGCGGCCAGCTTCGCCGCCGCCGACCCTGCCGCGCCGTCCACCGCAAAGGCGACGCGCAACGTCACCTGGGAAGACATCGCCAACGACCACCTGAGCACCAAGGACGTACTGCAATACGGCATGGGCACCAACGCCCAGCGCTGGAGCCCGCTGGCCCAGGTCAACGACAAGAACGTGTTCAAGCTCACCCCGGCCTGGTCGTACTCGTTCGGCGATGAGAAGCAGCGCGGCCAGGAATCCCAGGCCATCGTCAGCGACGGCGTGGTCTACGTCACCGGCTCCTACTCCCGCGTGTTCGCCCTCGACGCGAAGACCGGCAAACGCCTGTGGACCTACAACCACCGCCTGCCCGAAAACATCCGCCCGTGCTGTGACGTGGTCAACCGCGGCGCGGCGATCTTCGGCGACAAGATCTACTTCGGCACCCTCGACGCGCGCCTGATCGCCCTCGACAAGAACACCGGCAAAGTGGTGTGGAACAAGAAGTTCGGCGACCACGCCGCCGGTTACACCATGACCGGCGCCCCGGTGCTGATCAAAGACAAGGTCAGCGGCAAGGTGCTGCTGATCCATGGCAGCTCCGGCGATGAGTTCGGCGTGGTCGGCCAGCTGTATGCGCGCGACCCGGACACCGGCGAAGAAGTGTGGATGCGCCCGTTCGTCGAAGGCCACATGGGCCGCCTGAACGGCAAGGACAGCACCCCGACCGGCGACGTCAAAGCGCCGTCGTGGCCGGATGACCCGACCACCGAAACCGGCAAGGTCGAGGCCTGGAGCCACGGCGGCGGCGCACCTTGGCAGAGCGCGAGTTTCGATGCCGAGACCAACACCATCATCGTCGGCGCCGGCAACCCCGGCCCGTGGAACACCTGGGCGCGCACGTCCAAGGACGGCAACCCGCACGATTTCGACAGCCTCTACACCTCGGGCCAGGTCGGTGTCGACCCGAGCACCGGCGAAGTGAAATGGTTCTACCAGCACACCCCGAACGATGCCTGGGACTTCTCCGGCAACAACGAGCTGGTGCTGTTCGACTACAAGGACAAGGATGGCAAAGTGGTCAAGGCCACCGGTCACGCCGACCGCAACGGGTTCTTCTACGTGGTCGACCGCAATAACGGCAAGCTGCAGAACGCCTTCCCGTTCGTCGACAACATCACCTGGGCCAGCCATATCGACCTGAAGACCGGTCGTCCGGTGGAAAACCCGGGCCAGCGTCCGGCCAAACCGCTGCCCGGTGAAACCAAGGGCAAGCCGGTGGAAGTCTCGCCACCGTTCCTCGGCGGCAAGAACTGGAACCCCATGGCCTACAGCCAGGACACCGGCCTGTTCTACATCCCGGGCAACCAATGGAAAGAGGAATACTGGACCGAAGAGGTCAACTACAAGAAGGGCTCGGCGTACCTGGGCATGGGTTTCCGTATCAAGCGCATGTATGACGACCACGTCGGCACACTGCGGGCGATGAACCCGACCACCGGCAAGGTGGTGTGGGAGCACAAGGAAGCCCTGCCACTGTGGGCCGGCGTACTGGCGACCAAGGGCAACCTGGTGTTCACCGGCACCGGCGACGGTTTCTTCAAGGCCTTCGACGCGAAAACCGGCAAGGAGCTGTGGAAGTTCCAGACCGGCAGCGGCATCGTCTCGCCGCCGATCACCTGGGAACAGGATGGCGAGCAGTACATCGGCGTCACCGTCGGCTATGGCGGCGCGGTGCCGTTGTGGGGCGGCGACATGGCCGAGCTGACCAAGCCGGTGGCACAGGGTGGGTCGTTCTGGGTGTTCAAGATCCCGAGCTGGGATAACAAGACCGCCCAAAAATAACCCGTCCCCAGCCCCGTCGTAGCAGCTGGCGCTCGACAGCTGCTACGTTACGGGGTTGCTTCGTCTGGAGGTTCCAAGATGAACTATCTGCCCTTGTTACTCCTGCTCGCCCTGCCCCTGGCCCACGCCGACGACGGCGACGACACCCCGCTGGTCATCAACGGCTGCACCCTCGCCGAACACAGCCAATGCCCCGGCGCCAACCTCAGGGGCGCCAACCTGAGCAACCAGGACCTCAGCAAAATGAACCTGGCCGGCGCCGACCTGCGCGATGCGGACTTGCGCCACGCCAACCTCGACCTGGCCAACCTGGAAAAAGCCCAGTTGCAGGGCGCCAACCTGACCCGCGCCAGCCTGCAACAAAGCAACCTGCGCCTGGCCGATTTCACCGGCGCCACGCTGATGGCGATCCAGGGTTGGGGCCTGTTCGCCCAGGGAGCGCAGTTTGAAAACGCCAACCTGAGCGCGGCCTACCTGCAATTCGCGCGGCTGTCCGGGGCAAAAATGCACAAGGCCAACCTGCGCGCCGCCGACCTGGAAATGACCTGGCTGAGCAAGGCCGACCTGCGAGGGGCGGATCTGAGCGATGCTAATTTGCAAGAGGCCAAGTTCGGTGAGAGCAACCTGGAACAGGCCACCCTCACGGGCAGTCGCCAGCACTATGCGAACTTCCAGGATGCCAACATGGAAGGCTGCAAGGACTGCCCCACCACCTGGAATCGTTAGCACACCGCCATTTGAATGTAGGAGCGAGCTTGCTCGCGAAAAACCCGAGACCGCCGCGGGGGGTCAGGTTTTTCGCGTTATCGTTGACGGTCTTCGCGAGCAAGCTCGCTCCTACAGTGGGGTCTAGGTGCCCGCGCTAGGCATGGGCACTGATCGGTAACTTTTGTAGGAGCGAGCTTGCTCGCGAAAAACCCGAGACCGCCGCGGGGGTCTGGTTTTCCGCGTTATCGTTGACGGTTTTCGCGAGCAAGCTCGCTCCTACAGTCGGGTCTAGGTGCCCCGCTAGGCATGGGCACGGACCGGTAACTTTTGTAGGAGCGAGCTTGCTCGCGAAAAACCCGAGAGCGCCGCGGGGGGTCAGGTTTTCCGCGTTATCGTTGACGGTCTTCGCGAGCAAGCTCGCTCCTACAGACGGGTCTAGGTGCCCCGCCAGGCATGTGCACTGACCGATAACTTTTGTAGGAGCGAGCTTGCTCGCGAAAAACCCGAGAGCGCCGCGGGGGGTCAGGTTTTCCGCGTTATTGTTGACGGTTTTCGCGAGCAAGCTCGCTCCTACAGTGGGGTCTAGGTGCCCGCGCTAGGCATGGGCACTGACCGGTAACTTTTGTAGGAGCGAGCTTGCTCGCGAAAAACCCGGGACCGCCGCGGGGGGTCTGGTTTTTCGCGTTATCGTTGACGGTTTTCGCGAGCAAGCTCGCTCCTACAGTGAGGGCTAGGTGCCCGCGCTAGGCATGGGCACTGAGCGGTAACTTTTGTAGGAGCGAGCTTGCTCGCGAAAAACCCGGGACCGCTGCGGGGGGTCTGGTTTTTCGCGTTATCGTTGACGGTTTTCGCGAGCAAGCTCGCTCCTACAGTGGTAACAGGGGTACATGGGGGGATCAGCCCGCTACGCGCACCACGCCGAGGTCGATTCCCAGGTGGACCAGTTCGGCATGGGAACTGACCTGCAATTTGCTCTTGAGCAGGGTCAGGTGGTTGGACACGGTCTTGCTGCTGATATTCAACTGGTCGGCAATCACTCGGGTCGGCGTGCCTCTGGCCAGCATCAGGAAAATCTCCAGCTCACGCGGTGTCATGCCTTGCAAGCGTTGGTCGCTTGGCGTGTAGGCCAGTTGGGTGGCGAGGGACTGTTCGATATAGGCGTGGCCGTCGAGGACGCGCCGCACTGCTTCGATCAGCACCTCGGGCGCCGAGCTTTTGGTCAGGTAGCCCGAGGCGCCGGCTTCCAGGGCCTGGCGCACCAGCGGCAGTTCGTCGTGCATGCTGAAGAACAGCACGCGCAGTTGCGGCAGGCGCTGGCGCAGGCGGCGCGTGGTTTCCAGGCCGCTGATGCCGGGCAGGCCGAAGTCCATGATCACCAAATGCGGCAGTGCTTCCTGGACCCGGCTCAAGGCCTCTTCGCCGCTGGCCGCTTCGCGCACTTCGATGGCCGGCAACAGTGCACGCAACAGGCTGGCATAGCCTTGGCGCACCACCGCATGGTCGTCCACCAACAGAATATTCATGAGGCCTCCAATGGCATGTTCAACGCCAGCGCCCAACCGGCGCCGGGGTGGCTGAGGATTGTCAGTTCGCCGCCCAGGCAGCGCGCGCGTTCGTACATCGAATACAGGCCGACGCCGGGACGCTGCGGCGTTTGCGCGCCGCAGCCGTTATCGCGCACCCACAGGCGCAGGCGCGAACCGTGACGATGCAGGCGCACGCGCACCTGGCTGGCATCGGCATGCCGCACGATATTGGTCAGGGCTTCCTGCAGCAGGCGATAGAGGTGCGTCTTGCTCGCCCCGGACAACGCCGGCAGGTCCGCGCTGACCCGCAGCCGGCAATCGATGCCATGGCTGGCCTGCCACTGCGTCACCAGCATCGCGAACGCCTCGGCCAGCGGCAGGTGCTGCAGGGCCACCGGGTACAGGTCGTGGACCAGTGCGCGAAAGCCTTGCTGCAAGTGATCGCAGTGATCTTCCAGTTGCGCCACCGTGCGCGCCAGCAACTGTGGCTGATCGGTGACCAGGCGCAGCAAACAGGCCTGGGCGCGAATACCGGCCAGGTATTGGCCGAGGTCATCATGCAGGGTCTGGGCCAGGTGGTTGCGCTCCTGCTCTTGCACCGCCATCAGGGTTTGGGTCAGTTGGGTATTGTCGGTGTGCGCCTGCTCCAGGGCGTCGGTCATGCGGTTGAAATGCAGCGCCAGTTGCCGCGCTTCGGGTGATCCTGCGCTGCGCAGGCGCACATTGAGCTGGCCGGCGCACACCTGTTGCAAGGCGCGCAGCAGTTCGTCGAGTACGCCCATGCCACGGCGCACCGCCCAGCGGATGGTCAGCAGGCTCAGCGCCAGGGCCAGGGCGCACAGGCTCAACAGTTGTTGCAGGGAGTCCCAGACTTCATCGATCTCATCCCGCGGGTCGACGGCGATGGACACGCGGCGGCCGTCCGGCAGGTCCAGCACCTGGGCACTGCGCCGCGCCTCGGCAAACAGCAGGCGCCCGAGCCTGGCGTCCAGGCCGGACGGTAGCGGCGCCGGCAAAGTCTCGTCGGGGGCCAGCCAATGCACGCGCACATGGCGCAGGCTGGCGGTGAGATGCGGTTGCAGGCTGGCCGGGTCGCGCTCGGCGGTTGCGCTGAGGTAATGCACCACCGCTTCGGCCGATTGCAGCTCACGCTCCACATCCGTCAGGGCCTGATGCAGCAACAGCGCGGTGCAGGCGCAGGTGACCAAGGCGAAGAAACCGCACACCCACAGGTTGATGCGCCACAGTGCCGACATACCTAGTGCGCCACGCTGGCGGGCACGCTCAGCGCCGGGCGTGGTGCGTGCAGCTTGTCGACGCCGATCAGGCTCACGATCAGCAGGAACGGCAAAAGCAGCGCCTTGAGGATTTGCATGATCGTTCATCTCCCGGATGGACACGGTGGGGGTAACCCATGCTAAGACCGCGCCACCTGCGCGGGGCTACTACCTTGGTACTGGCTCAGCGGTACTTTCTGCATATTTGCAGCAGACATAAGGCTTCCTATGCTGGCGCTACCTGACATGGAGTGCCTTATGCGCCAGCTCGCCCCCTACGCCGTGCTCTACCTGCTGGCGATTGCCTGCGCCGTCGGGGTGGCCACTGCCAGCCAGGCCGCCGAGGCGCCGTTGGCGGTGCAGATCGGCTACCTGGGCTATCGGCCCGACCCTGGGCCGCTGCTGTCGAATGTGATCCCCGAGCCCACCGACGCCGGGCAACGCGGTGCGGAACTGGCGATCATCGACAGCAACAGCACCGGCGCCTTTCTCAACCAACGCTACAGCCTGACCAGCGCCACGGTGGACAGCCCCGACGCCCTGCTCACCGCCGCCCAGGCCCAGCACGACCAGGGCCTGCGCCTGTTCGTGGTCAACGCCCCCGCCGCCAGCCTGCGCCAGCTCAGCGCGGCCCTGCCCGACAGCCTGCTGTTCAACGCCGGCAGCCCCGATGACAGCCTGCGCAGCACCGACTGCCTGGGCAACGTGCTGCACACGCTGCCCAGCCGCGCCATGCTCGCCGATGCCCTGGCGCAATTTCTGGTGGTGCGCAAATGGCAGAAGGCGCTGCTGATCGTCGGCCCCACCGAGGATGACCAGGCCTACGCCGCCGCCCTGCGCCGCGCCGCCAAGCGCTTCGGCGTGCATCTGGTGGCGGAGAAAGCCTGGCGCTTCGATAACGACCAACGCCGCAGCGCCCAGGCAGACATGCCGCTGTTCACCCAGACCGCCGAATACGACGTGGTGCTGGTGGCGGACGAGCGCGGCGACTTCGGCGAGTACGTGCCCTACCAGACCTGGTACCCGCGCCCCGTCGCCGGCACCCAGGGCCTGACGCCCACCGGCTGGCACAAGACCGTCGAAACCTACGGCGCCGCGCAACTGCAAAAACGCTTCGAAGCCCTGGCCGGGCGCTGGATGAACGACCGCGACTTCGCCGCCTGGATGGCCGTGCGCAGCGTTGCCAGTGCGGTGAACAAGCTGCGCCAGGTCGACCCCATGACCATCCGCCAACTGGAGATCAGCGAGCAACTGCCGCTGGACGGCTTCAAGGGCCGCAAGCTCAGCTATCGCCCGTGGAACGGCGAGCTGCGCCAACCGATCCCCATCGTGCAACCCCGCGCGCTTGTGAGCACCTCGCCCCAGGACGGTTTCCTGCATCCTTTCAACGAAATGGACAGCCTGGGCTACGACAAACCCGAGGTGACCTGCCGCTTCCCTTGATCGCTCCCCTACTCACAATAATAAGGAATCCGCCATGCGCCGCACCCTGCTCTCATGCGCCCTGCTGCTTGCCGCCGGGCACGCCGTGGCCAGCACCGCCTGGGTCTCCAACGAGAAAGACAACACCCTCAGCCTGATCGACATGCAGACCCTGCAAGTCACCGACACGCTCAAGGTCGGCCAGCGCCCGCGGGGCCTGCTGCTGTCCCATGACAAAAAGCTGCTGTACATCTGCGCCAGCGACTCGGACCGCGTGCAGGTGATGGACGTGGCCACGCGCAAGATCATCAAGGAGCTGCCCTCCGGCAAAGACCCCGAGCAGTTCGCCCTGCACCCCAATGACCGCTGGCTGTATGTGTCCAACGAAGACGATGCACTGGTCACGGTGATCGACACCGAGACCTCCAAGGTGCTCGGCCAGATCAACGTCGGCGTAGAGCCCGAAGGCATGGCCGTGAGCCCGGACGGCAAGTGGGCGGTGAACACCAGCGAAACCACGAACATGCTGCACTGGATCGACACCAGCACCCAGACCCTGGTCGACAGCACCCTGGTGGACCAGCGCCCGCGCTTCGTCGAGTTCAACCACGATGGCTCGCAGCTGTGGGCCTCGGCGGAGATCGGCGGCACCGTGACCATTCTCGATGTGGCCAGCCGCGCGATCCTCAAAACCCTGACGTTCAAGATCAAGGGCGTCCACCCGGACAAGGTGCAGCCGGTGGGGATCAAGCTCAGTTCCGACGGCAAGTACGCCTTTGTCGCCCTGGGCCCGGCCAACCATGTGGCAGTGATCGACGCCAAGACCTTCGAGATCCTCGACTACCTGCTGGTGGGCCGCCGCGTGTGGCAGATGGCATTTACCCCGGACGAAAAACAGTTGCTGGCCACCAATGGCGTCAGCGGCGACGTGTCGGTGATCGATGTGGACAGCCTCAAGGTGCTCAAGTCGGTGAAGGTCGGGCGTTATCCATGGGGCGTGGTGGTCACGCCATGAACGCCCTGGAGGTGCGCGACCTGAGCTTCGCCTATGGCGCGCGCCAGGCTTTGCACGAGGTGAGCTTCAGCCTGGCACCGGGGCGGTTCGCCGCGTTGCTGGGGCCCAACGGCGCCGGCAAGTCGACCTTGATCGCCCTGCTCACGCGCTTGTACGACCTGCAAAGCGGCGACATCCGCGTCGGCGGCCACTCCCTGCGCGATGCACCGCGCGCAGCCCTCACGCAACTGGGGGTGGTGTTCCAGCAAAGCACCCTGGACCTGGACTTGAGCGTCGAACAGAACCTGCGTTATCACGCCGCGCTGCACGGTTTGTCGCGGCGCCAGACCGACGTGCGCGTCGCCGCCGAGCTGGCGCGCCAGGCCCTCACCGAGCGGCGCCGCGAAAAAGTCCGCGAGCTCAACGGCGGGCACCGGCGCCGCGTGGAAATCGCCCGGGCGTTGTTGCATGAACCGCGCTTGCTGCTGCTGGATGAAGCCAGCGTCGGCCTCGACCCCGCCAGCCGCCTGGCGCTGAACCAGCACGTGCGCAACCTGTGCCTTGAGCAAGGCATCAGCGTGCTGTGGACCACCCACCTGCTCGATGAAGTGCAACCCGACGATGCGTTGATGATCCTGCACCAGGGCCGCTTGGTGGCCAGCGGGCAGGTCGATGCGCTGATCCTCGAACAGGGTGGCGACCTCGGCAGCGTCTTTGCGCGCCTGACCCGCCCCACAACGACGGGAGCCCCGGCATGAACGCTTACTGGCAATGCTTGCGCGGCATCGTGCTGCGCGAGTGGCTGCGCTTTGTATTGCAGCGCACGCGGTTTCTCAGCGCCCTGGTGCGCCCGCTGTTGTGGCTGCTGGTGTTCGCCGCCGGGTTCCGCGCCGCGCTGGGTATCTCGGTGATCGAACCCTACGACACCTACATTCCCTATGAGGTCTACATCATCCCGGGGCTGGCTTGCATGATCCTGCTGTTCAACGGCATGCAGGGTTCGCTGTCGATGGTCTACGACCGCGAGATGGGCAGCATGCGCGTGCTGCTGACCAGCCCGCTGCCGCGCACGTTTTTGCTGTGCAGCAAGTTGCTCGCCACCGCGCTGATTTCACTGTTGCAGGTGTACGGGTTCCTGGCGATCGCCTGGGTCTACGGCGTGCAACCGCCTGTCATGGGGCTGTTGATCGCCCTGCCGGCCTTGCTGCTGGTGGCCTTGATGCTGAGCGCGCTGGGTTTGCTGCTGTCGAACGCGATCCGTCAACTGGAGAACTTTGCCGGGGTGATGAATTTCGTGATCTTCCCGCTGTTTTTCATATCGTCGGCGCTGTACCCGTTGTGGAAGATGCGCGACTCCAGCGAGTGGTTGTATTGGCTGTGCGCAATCAACCCCTTCACCCACGCCGTCGAGCTGGTGCGCTTTGCCCTGTATGAACGCTTCGCCGGCCTGGCCCTCGCGGTGTGCCTGGGCTTGACCGTACTGTTCGCGGTGTTGGCGGTGCTGACCTTCAACCCCCAGCATGCGGCGTTGCGCAAAAAAGGCTGAGGGCGGCAAAAACTACTACTTTAGTACTGGTTTTCCTGTCTATCGTCGCATTCCCAAGGGCTCGGGACTCACGTGTAATGGGCGCATAACGATAAGGATCGCCCTGCCATGCTGCCTGCCCGACTGCCCTTGTTGGCGCTGCTGTGCCTGTTTGCCGCCAACGTACAGGCCGATACCGCATTATTTTCCGCCGACGGCTATCGCATCAGCCTGTATCGCAGCCCCACGCCCGATCATGTGCAGGGCGCGACGATCATCGACACCCCTGCCCTGCAAGCCCTGCTGACCCAAACCCCAGCCCCGGTGCTGATCGATACGTATCGCCGCCAGTGGCTGCAAGGCCGCTTCATCGAAGACCAGCCCCACGCCAACCTGCCCGGCAGCCGTTGGCTGGCCAACACCGGCGACGGCGACCTCACGCCGGAGTGGCAAAGCTATTTCGTGCGCCACCTGTACACCTACAGCGGCGGCAACCTGGCACGACCATTGGTCTTCTATTGCCGCTCCGATTGCTGGCTGAGTTGGAACGCGGTAAAACGTGCGGCCAACCTGGGCTATACCTCTGTGTATTGGTATCGCGATGGCCTGGATGCCTGGGAAGCGGCGAAGCTGCCGGTGTCGGTGGCGCAACCCGAGCCATTTGAATAACCACAATAAGAAAGGTGAACGGCCATGTACAAAATCCTGATTGCCGATGATCACCCACTGTTTCGCGAAGCGATTCATAACGTCATCAGCGATGGTTTCCCCGGCAGCGAAGTGATGGAGACCGCCGACCTGGACAGCGCCCTGGCGCTGACCCAGGAACACGACGACCTCGATCTGATCCTGCTCGACCTGAACATGCCCGGCATGCACGGTCTCAATGGCCTGATCAACCTGCGCAACGAATCGCCGACCATCCCGGTGGTGATCGTGTCCGCCGAGCAAGACAAGCAAATCGTGCTGCAGGCCATCACCTATGGCGCCGTCGGTTTTATCACCAAGTCGTCGCCGCGCCAGCAAATGACCGAGGCGATCCAGCAGATTCTCAACGGCAATGTGTACCTGCCGCCGGACATCATCCGCACCCAGAAACCCGGCACCCACCGGCGCCTGAACGAAAACCCGGGCTTCGCTCCGGAATTGCTGCAGGCGTTGACCCGCAAGCAGTTGCTGGTGCTGGAGCGGATGACCAAGGGCGAGTCGAACAAGCAGATTGCCTACACCCTGGAGATCGCCGAGACCACGGTGAAGGCCCATGTGTCGGCGATTTTGCGCAAGTTGAATGTGCATAATCGGGTGCAGGCGATTTTGAGTGCAGGGGATATTGATTTTGGTTCTTATCTGCGTCGCTGATCTTTCGGAAACAACTTAGAACCCTTGTGGAAGGGGGCTTGTGTGGGAGGGGGCTTGCCCCCGATAGCGGTGGATCAGTTATAGGTGCAGTGACTGACAGTCAGCTATCGGGGGCAAGCCCCCTCCCACATTGGATCTCCATTTGATCTCTAGATCTCTGGATCTCTGGTTCTCTGGATCTCTGGATCTCTGTTTGATCGCTGTTTGAGGAGCGTTCGGTGGTCATTTGCCTAAGAGGTGGCTCATCGCGGTCTTGAGCTTCATCGGCCGCACCGGCTTGTGCATTAAGGTGTGTCCCAGTTCGCGGATCTGCAGCTTCAGTTCGTTGCTGTAATTGGCGGTGATCATCATGGCCGGGATCGGGCTGGCGCGCCGGGCGTTGATGCGTGCCACGGCGTCGACGCCGTTCTGCTCATCGTCCAGGTGGTAATCGGCGATCAGCAGGTCGGCCTCGGCGTGGTAGTTGTCCACCTGCCGCGCCAGGTCTTGTTCCGATAACGCGGTGACCACCCGGCAGCCCCACCCCTCCAGCAAGGTCCGCATTCCGGCGCAGATCGCTGCGTCGTTATCCAGCACCCACACCCGCGCGCCTTGCAGGCGCTCCAGCATCGGCTCGCTCATGGACGGCTGCGGCAGCGATTTGGGCGCGGTGGCGCTCAAGGGCACGTCCACCGCGAACATCGAGCCCTTGCCCGGCCACGACTTGACGGTGATGCGATGGCCGAGGATGCCGGCGATTTTTTCCACGATGGCCAGGCCCAGGCCCAACCCGCGATCCTGGTCGCGCCGCTGCACATCGCCGCGTTTGAACTCCTGGAAAATTTCCTCCAGGCGATCTTCGGCAATGCCCATGCCGCTGTCCCAGACCTGGATCGACAAGCGCTGGTGCTGGCGGCGGCAGCCCAGCACCACGCGCCCCGAGTAGGTGTAGCGAATCGCATTGCTCAGCAGGTTGCGCAGAATCCGCGCCAGCAGCTGGATATCGCTGCGCACCAGCGCCGAGCAGCCGACGAAGTGCAACTCCAGGCCTTCGCTGCGCGCCAGTTGGGTGAATTCGACGGCGAGGTTGTCGAGCAGCTCGCTGAGGGCGAACGGGGCGATATCGGCTTTGATCACCCCGGCATCCAGCTTGGAAATATCGACCAGGGTGCCCAACAGGTTTTCCACGTCTTCCAGCGAGTTGCTCACGTTGCGCACCAGGGTTTCATTGGCCTGGGGTTCGCGGCGTTCAAGCAAGGCGCCGGTGAACAGGCGCGCGGCGTTCAGCGGTTGCAACAGGTCGTGGCTGACGGCGGCGAGGAATTTGGTTTTCGACAGGTTGGCCTGCTCGGCTTCGAGCTTGGCTTCGCGCAGGCGCGATTCCACGCGGCGGCGTTCGTCGATTTCGCGCAGCAACTGGTCGTTCAGCGAGGTCAGTTCCGAGGTGCGCTGGGCGACGCGCAGCTCCAGGTTCTGATAGGCCTGGTGCAAGGCTTCGGCGGTGCGCCGGCGCTCGGTGATGTCGCGGATCAGCACAAAGATCCCCACCACTTCGCCACTGGCCAGGCGGTTGGGCACGTAGGAGCGCAGCATGTAGCGCTCCTGGTTGTTGATGTTGGTTTCGGCGAATTCGAAGGTCACGCTCTCCCCCGCCAGCGCCCGCGAGACGTAGGCATCCAGGCGCTGACAGTGTTGTTCGCTGTGGACTTCGCGCAGGCTCTGGCCGAGCATCATGCCCCGCGGCCAGCAGTACCATTCTTCATAGACCTTGTTGGTGAACTCATACACCAGGTCGGCATTCAGGTAGCCGATCAGCGCCGGCACATGGTCGGTGATCAGGCGAATCCAGCGCTCGCTCTCCTGCGCCTTTTGCGCCGCGGCCTGCTCGCGGCGCAGGGTTTCGGCGCGCAGGCGGGCGTTGATCAGCAAGTGGTTGCTGGCGCGCAGTTCGGCCATCGCCTGGTTCAGCGCGTCGGTGCGCTCGCGCACTTGTTCGGCGAGCACCACCGAGTGCTGGAACGTGGTGTAGGGGTCGTTGCCCTGGGTCACCCCGGACTCGATGCGCTCGATCAGCGCCGCGTTGATCCGCGTCAGCTTGTAGTTGTCCAGGCGTAGCCGCGCCAACTCGGCCAACAGTTCATTGCGATCCTGGGGCTCGCCCTCGGGCAATGGCGACGCCGGTGAAGGTCTGGTTGATATGCATGCCATTGAACTGTTCTCCGTAGGTGTTGAACCCCATCACCCGCTGGTCGCGCAGGAAGCCGCCGATCTGCTCCAGGGTGCCGCTGTCTTCCAGCTCCAGGCGGCGCAGGAAGCAGTCGCAGCCAATGGTCAGCAGCAGCTCGCCGAGGCGCGATTGCAGGCCGTCGAACAGGGTTACCAGGTTCGGCAGGATCGGCCCGGGTGTCATCACCGTGAGGACGATGCCGTTTTCCACGGCGCAGTAGAAACTCAGGCTCAGGTCGTCATGCACCTGCTGGATCGCCCTGACGTAGTACTGGTCGTGGATACGTACCGCCAGCGGGTGCGCGGCGAAGATGCGGTGGTCGAGGTCGGCAACGGCCACGCCGATGTGCCGCGCGTACTCCTCCGCGGCGGGCTCGGCGTTGAGCTCGAACACCCGCCGCGACGGGCTGTCGGCGCCGGTCACCACGAGTTTTTCCGCACGCGGCAGAATGTGGTGGGTGGTGAACACCTCGAAGTCCAGCCAGGTATTGACCAGCACCACCACGGCCGCGCCGCTGTGGAACGCGCCGTTGAAATACACGTGGGTGTGCGTGAGGTAGTTGTCGTCGCCGGCCGAACCGCCGAAATGCGGGATATCGCCGAGCGCCGCGCTGAGGGCCGCGAGCACCATTTCTTCACGGCTGGACAGCCCGTCGAGCAAGGTCAGGGCGAAAGTGTTGCCCTTGATCGGCGCCAGGGTGTTGCTGCGACAGCCGCCCACCAGACGTTCAACCATGTGCTGGGCGTCGATCAGGCTGAAGTGTTCCACCTGGTCGATCAGTTCGGTGGCAATCGAAAAATGCGCGTGGTTAAAGCCCATCGCCGTCACGCAATTGCGCCCGTAGCCTTGGGGTGTGATCTCGCCGGCGCTGGTGCAACCGACGAGGCGCACATTGCCGAAACAACGTTGCAGGGCTTGGCCGAGCGCCTGCAGGTCGTAGGAAGCCGAGCAGAAAAACAGCACGAAGCCCAGGTACGGATGCAGCAGTTGCTCGGCCAATTCTTCGGCGGCCTGCCCGGCATCGGTGGCCAGAGACATGGCACTGACTACGCCTTCATGGTTGTGCATCGTCGACTCTCCGCTCTGAGGCATGAGTGTACGAAGGCTGGGGGGGCGGAACCTATGCTACTTGGGTACTGGGTGGGGGGATGCGATGGGATGAGACGCCCAGGATGCAGGTAATCAAATGTGGGAGGGAGCTTGCTCCCGATGGTGGTGGATCAGCTACAAATGAGCCAACTGAACCACCGCTATCGGGGGCAAGCCCCCTCCCACATTTTGACCGCGTACCACTTAAAGACCAGGGCAGTCAGGTCTTACCAGGTGAGCACGGCACCGACGGCGAAGGTGTCGGTGTCTTCATTTTGTGCGCTGGTGTCATGCCCCTTGATCTGGAACTGGTTGTATTCAGCGACCAGCTTCAGGTTGTCGTTCACGTCGTGAAACAGCGCAATGCCACGGGTGTCATAGTCGGCGCCGCTGCCCACCACGCCGTTGCCGTCGTCCTTGGTCTTGCCATACGACAGCGCCAGGCGGTTCTTGCCCAGCTTGTAGGAGCCTTGCAGCAGGTAGCCGTTGCTGTCGACATTGCGCAGGGTCGCTTCGCCGGCATTGTTGGTGAAGAACGGGTTGATGCCCTTGGCCTGGAAGCCCGAGCCGGTCAGGGACAGGCCGCCCATTTTCGCCTGTACGCCGTAGCCCACGCCTTTGGAGGTGACGCTGTCGACATTGGAATCGGTGTTGTCCGAGGTCTGGTAGCTGCCGTTGAGCCAGCTGTAGATCTTCGCCCCGCCCAGGTCGAACTGGTAGGTGATCTCGCTCTCGGTACGCGGGTTTTTCTGGTAGGCCTTGCCTTGGGGGCTGCTGTCGTTGGTATCGACCGGGTCGAGGATGCCGACGGCAACACGCAGGCCGTCCATCACCGGGGTGCGGTAGGTGATCTGCGAGGTCGGGAACGGGTATGGATAGCCGCTGCCGATATTGCCGAACGAAACCCCGCCGCCGTCGACCAGGCCGAGGCTGTCGCTGACCTGGCCGTAGCCCGCGAGCAATTCGTCGAGCAGGATGTTGGAGCGGGCGAACAGGCCGAAGTCCTTGCCGATCAGCACTTCGCCCCACTCCGGGTTGGCCACTGTGCCGTAGAACTGGCGCACATCGATGGCGGTGTCGGTGCCGTTGGTCTGGCTGTCGTTGATGGTCACCCAGAACGAGGCACGGGCGCCGAGCTTGAGGTCGTCGGCCTGCTTGGTCATGTTGAAGCCCAGGTAGTTGGGCAAAAAGCCCATCTTCACCCGAGCCTGGCGGCGGTCGTATTGGTCACCGGCGCGGTCTACGTTGCTGTTGACGTAGAAGGCGTTGATGTAGCCATCGGTGGAGAAGGTGGTTTCGTCTTTGTCGTACAGCATGATTTCAGCGCTGGCGAACGGGCTCAGGCCCAGGCCGACGAGAAACACAGGCAACAGACGCAGGGGGAGTTTCTTATTGTTATGCATGGTGCGCTCCGCAACGGGGACATGATGTCGGAGGCGATTATCGAAAGCTGCCAGGCCACGGCCTACGCTGCCTTGGCGCCAATTTCAGGGTGCTTTGGACGGGCAGCGGGGGCTCGGCAAATTCGGTGTAAGACCGGCCCGTTCACAGACGCGGCACTTAGGGTGTAAGACCGACCCTGAACAACATGCCGAAAGACCGCGTCATGTCCTGTTACAGGTCGACACTTTGCCTCGCAGCGTTTTTTTCCCTTAATCTGCCAAGCCCATGTGGGACACATCGCGAATGTAACCCGCAGCCCGCCACCAAGGACCGCCGCCCATGCCCGCGTTGATTCAGGCTTTTCTGGACGAGGCATCGTCGACCTACACCTATGTGGTGCATGAGGCCGACGATGGCCCCTGCGCCATCGTCGACTCGGTGCTCAATTACGACCCGGCCTCCGGGCGCACCGACACACGCCAGGCCGACAAGGTGATTGCCTACGTGCGCGAACATCGCTTGCAGGTGCAATGGCTGCTGGAAACCCACGCCCATGCCGACCATCTGTCCGCCGCGCCTTACCTGCGCCGGACGTTGGGCGGCAAGATCGCCATTGGCCAGGCCATCAGCAAAGTGCAGCACGTGTTCAAGCACCTGTTCAACCTGGAGCCGGAATTTCGCGTCGACGGTTCGCAGTTCGACCACCTGTTCGCCCCGGATGAAATCTTCCCTATCGGCAACTTGAAGGCCCAGGCCTTGCACGTGCCCGGCCACACCCCGGCGGACATGGCCTACCTGATCGACGATCAACTGATCCTGGTCGGCGACACCCTGTTCATGCCCGACGTCGGCACCGCCCGCTGCGACTTCCCCGGTGGCGATGCACACCAGCTGTATGCGTCGATGCACAAGCTCCTGGCCTTCCCGCCGCAGACCCGACTGTACGTATGCCACGACTACCCGCCACAGGGCCGTGAGGCCCGGTGCCAGACCACCGTGGCCGAGCAGCGCGCGGGCAATATCCATGTGCATGACGGGGTGGATGAAGCGGCGTTTGTGCAGATGCGGACCCAGCGCGATGCCGGGCTGGGGATGCCGACACTGCTGCTGCCGGCGATCCAGGTGAATGTGCGGGCGGGGAATCTGCCGCCGCCCGAAGAGAATGGGGTGGTGTACCTGAAGATCCCGCTCAATCAGCTCTGAACGCGCTCAACCGGCCACCTGCGTCGCGGGTTCACGCGATGGAGAACTGAGCCACAATCTGCTTGAGATCCATCGCCAGCTTCGACAGTTCGTGGCTGGCAATCGACGTTTGCCCGGCGGCCGACGAACTCTGGATCGACAGGTCGCGAATGCTGATCAGGTTCTGGTCGACGGAGCGCGCCACATGCGCCTGTTCTTCGGAGGCCGTCGCGATCAACTGGTTCCGGTCGTTGATGTCGGCAATCGCTTCGGTGATCTGGGTGATGGCCTGGCCTGCTTCGTGGGCGATTTTCAGCGAGTCCACCGCTTCGCTGCGGTTCATGGTCATCGACGACACCGCCTCGTTGGAACAGACCTGGATCTTCGCGATCATCTGCTCGATTTCCTGGGTCGAGGTCTGGGTCCGGTGAGCCAGCGCCCGCACTTCATCGGCCACCACCGCAAACCCTCGGCCTTGCTCGCCGGCCCGCGCCGCTTCGATGGCGGCGTTCAGCGCCAGCAGGTTGGTCTGTTCGGCAATCGAGCGGATCACTTCCACCACCCGTGCGATGTCCTGGGCCTGCTTGGCCAGGCCTTCGACTTCCATACCGGTCTGCTGCACGGTGGCGCTGAGTTTTTCAATCGACGCGATGGTCTGGGTCACACGCTCCTGGCCGATTTGGGCCGAGCGTTGGGAGTCCTGGGTCGACTGGGAGGCCGAGACGGCATTGCGCGCGACTTCTTCCACCGCCGCAGTCATCTCATTGACCGCCGTGGCGGCCTGGTCGGTTTCCATGCTCTGGCGCTCGATACCGGCGCTGGACTCACGGGTAATCGAACTCATCTCTTCGGCAGCCGAGGCCAACTGCCCGGAGGCTTCGGAGATGTGCTGCAAAGTGGTTTTGAGGTTCATCTGCATCGCGGCAGTCGATTGTTGCAGCTCCGTCAGCTCATCCTTGCCGTTGACGGCGATGGCCACGCGCAGATCACCGTCGGCGATCTTGGAGGTCGACACCAGCAACTCACGCACTGGGGTAATGATACTGCGGGTAAACAGGCTCGCGACGACCACGGTCAACAGCACTGAAGCGCCCATCAGCACCCAGGTAAACAGACGAGTCGCGTTGTATTCGCTGGAGGCGATCCGCACCGCCTCATTGGAGCCGCGCCCGTTCAGGGTGATCAGGTCGTTGATCGAGTCCTGCGCCTTGAGGGCGACGGGGGCTTGCACGTCGCTCAGATAAGCGGCGATCTGCGCGGAGGAGCCTGTGGTAGAGAGTGTCAGAAACTCGTCGATCTTCTGGTTGTAAGTGCCAATACTGCTCATGACTTCGTCATATTTGGCCTGCTCCTCGGGGCTCGACACCATGGGAGCGTAGCTCTGGGCGATCTTCATCAACTCCGATCGGATACTTTGAAGGCTATCCCGTGAACTTTGATCCTGCCGGGCACTGTCCATGGCAAAACGGCGCAACTCCAGACGCAACTTAAACAGGGCTGAATCGATTCTTCCGGCCAGGCGAATACTGGGCAGCCAGTTGCTTTCAATCTCGATGGTTGAAGAATAGACGGAATCGACTTTTACCAGCGTCATGCCCCCTTGTATTAACAGCAGAATGCAAACCACTCCGAAACAAAGGGTGGTACGTAGATTCAATTTCAGGGATCTCATAGACATCTCGATTCACCTTTTACGTGGACTTGTTAGTTAGGTGGCTTATAGCAACTAATTTGTTTAATAACGCGTGAAAAATTCGTGAGCGATCAAGGAAATTTTTATGATGCAAGAAAAAAACCCCGTTCTTTTTAATTACTTAGCTAAACAACAAAACTCATCCAGCCTGAAGCCCAAAGCGCGTTGGAAGTCAATCGGCCCAGGCGGCAATATTTAGAATACGAAGTTAGATTAAAGTCGTAGGGTACACGGCACCTTGGCGGCTGATTCTCCATGACTTGTCCGGCCACTTGAATGGGGAACGTAGCCGATACAATAGAGCGCTCAGGTAAAACATACATTGACAGGTGTCAATACTAAAAAGCGCGCGCGCCAATAAAGAGCAATGCATGAGTTGCGTTGCGCCGCGAACCTTGTCTCAGACCATCAATCCATCCGGCGGCAGTGGCAACGCGGTCTTATAGCGCACTTGTTTAAGAGCGAAGCTGGAGCGGATATTGGCAACACCTGGCACTTTGGTCAGAAAGTCCATCATGAAACGCTCCAGCGACTGGATCGTCGGCACCAACACACGGATCAAATAGTCCGGGTCGCCGGCCATCAAGTAGCACTCCATCACCTCGGGCCGGTCGGAAATCGCCCCTTCGAATTGCTGCAAGGCCAGTTCGTTCTGCTTTTCCAGGCTGACATGGATAAACACGTTGACGTGCAGCCCCAGCAGGTCGGCATCGAGCAAGGTTACCTGGTCGCGAATCAGGCCCAGTTCCTCCATCGCCTTGACCCGATTGAAACACGGCGTAGGCGACAGGTTGACCGAGCGGGCGAGGTCGGCGTTGGTGATGCGCGCATTCTCCTGCAGGGCGTTGAGAATGCCGATATCGGTACGGTCCAGTTTGCGCATGAGACAAAATCACCTGTTTATTATGTTTATGCAGTTTTTTTATCCGCAAATGAGCCCGAGCGCAACGAAACACAGATAAATATTCTTCTACGCCCCGCCTATGATTGTTGTAGGACAAGATTTCTCCTACCCGGAGGATGACGGTCAGCTAGCGCGCCCACTACAAGAAATTCACAAGATCGAGCGTAGAAAGCCATGAACCAGCCGTATGCACCGCTGCGCCTGCACGTTCCCGAACCCTCGGGCCGCCCAGGCTGCAAGACTGACTTTACCTACCTGCGTCTGACCGACGCCGGCCTGGTGCGCAAACCCAGCATCGACGTAGAACCCGCCGACACCGCCGATTTGGCCAAGGGCCTGATCCGCGTGCTCGACGACCAGGGCCAGGCCCTCGGTCCGTGGGCTGAAGACGTGCCTGTCGAGATCCTGCGCCGGGGCATGCGCGCCATGCTCAAGACGCGCATCTTCGACAACCGCATGGTGGTCGCCCAGCGTCAGAAGAAAATGTCGTTCTACATGCAGAGCCTCGGCGAAGAAGCCATCGGCAGCGCCCAGGCCCTGGCCTTGAACATCGACGACATGTGCTTCCCCACCTATCGCCAGCAAAGCATCCTGATGGCCCGCGACGTGCCGCTGGTGGACCTGATCTGCCAACTGCTGTCGAACGAGCACGACCCGCTCAAGGGCCGGCAGTTGCCGATCATGTATTCGGTGAAAGACGCCGGTTTCTTCACCATTTCCGGCAACCTTGCTACCCAATTCGTACAAGGTGTGGGCTGGGGCATGGCTTCGGCGATCAAGGGCGATACCAAGATCGCCTCGGCCTGGATCGGCGACGGCGCCACTGCCGAATCGGACTTCCACACCGCCCTCACCTTCGCCCACGTCTATCGCGCGCCGGTGATTCTCAACGTGGTCAACAACCAGTGGGCAATCTCCACCTTCCAGGCCATCGCTGGCGGTGAAGCCACCACCTTCGCCGGACGCGGCGTCGGTTGCGGCATCGCCTCGCTGCGCGTGGACGGCAACGACTTCATCGCGGTGTACGCCGCTTCCGCCTGGGCCGCCGAACGCGCGCGCCGCAACCTCGGCCCGACCCTGATCGAATGGGTCACCTACCGCGCCGGCCCGCACTCCACGTCGGATGATCCGTCCAAGTACCGCCCCGCCGACGACTGGAGCCACTTCCCCCTGGGCGACCCGATTGCGCGCCTCAAGCAGCACCTGATCAAGATCGGCCAGTGGTCCGAAGAGGAACACGCGACGGTCAGTGCCGAACTGGAGGCCGAAGTGGTCAAGGCGCAGAAAGCAGCCGAACAGTACGGCACCCTCGCCGGCGGCCAGATTCCAAGCGCCGCGACCATGTTCGAAGACGTCTACAAAGAGATGCCGGAGCACTTGAAGCGCCAGCGTCAAGAGTTGGGGGTCTGACATGAACGATCACAACAACAGCATCGAATTGGAAACCGCCATGACCACCACCACCATGACCATGATCCAGGCCCTGCGCTCGGCCATGGACGTGATGCTTGAGCGTGACGACAACGTGGTGGTATTCGGCCAGGACGTCGGCTATTTCGGCGGCGTATTCCGTTGCACCGAAGGCTTGCAGAACAAGTACGGCAGTTCGCGGGTGTTTGACGCGCCGATCTCCGAAAGCGGCATCGTCGGCGTGGCGGTGGGCATGGGCGCCTACGGCCTGCGCCCGGTGGCGGAAATCCAGTTCGCCGACTACGTCTACCCAGCCAGCGACCAGATCATCTCCGAAGCGGCACGCCTGCGTTATCGCTCGGCCGGCCAGTTCACCGCGCCGTTGACCCTGCGCATGCCCTGCGGCGGCGGCATCTACGGCGGCCAGACCCACAGCCAGAGTATCGAAGCGGTGTTCACCCAGGTCTGCGGCCTGCGCACGGTGATGCCGTCCAACCCCTATGACGCCAAGGGCCTGTTGATCGCCTCGATCGAAAACGACGACCCGGTGATCTTCCTCGAACCCAAGCGCCTGTACAACGGCCCGTTCGACGGCCACCACGACCGCCCGGTAACGCCGTGGTCGAAACACCCGCAGGCGCAAGTGCCGGACGGTTACTACAGCGTGCCGCTGGACGTGGCCGCGATCGTGCGTCCGGGTTCGGCCGTCACCGTGCTGACCTACGGCACCACCGTGTACGTGTCGCAAGTCGCCGCCGAAGAAACCGGTATCGACGCCGAGGTCATCGACCTGCGCAGCCTGTGGCCGCTGGACCTGGAAACCATCGTCAACTCGGTGAAAAAGACCGGCCGTTGCGTGGTGGTGCATGAAGCCACCCGCACCTGCGGCTTTGGCGCCGAGCTGGTGGCGCTGGTGCAGGAACATTGCTTCCACCACCTGGAAGCGCCGATCGAACGCGTCACCGGTTGGGACACCCCCTACCCGCACGCGCAGGAATGGGCGTATTTCCCAGGGCCGTCCCGTGTGGGCGCGGCGTTGAAACGGGTCATGGAGGTCTGAATGGGCACGCACGTTATCAAGATGCCGGACATTGGCGAAGGCATCGCAGAAGTTGAACTCTCGGCCTGGCATGTGAAGGTCGGCGACCTGGTCGTCGAAGACCAGGTGCTGGCGGATGTGATGACCGACAAGGCGATGGTGGACATTCCCTCGCCGGTCCACGGCAAGGTACTTGCCCTCGGCGGCGAGCCGGGTGAAGTCATGGCCGTGGGCAGTGTGCTGATCAGCATCGAAGTGGAAGGCGCGGGCAATACCAAAGACGTGCCGATGACGGCTGAACCGGCCAAGGCGGCGCCTGCGCCGGTAGCGCAAAGCAAGCCGGCCCCAGCGGTAGAAAGCACACTGGCACTCAAACCGTCCGTCGCGCCCCAGGCCCCCGTGGCCCGCGATGCCAAAGAGCGTCCGCTGGCCTCCCCCGCCGTGCGCAAGCATGCGCTGGATGCAGGCATTCCCCTGCGCCTGGTGCAGGGGTCCGGTCCGGCGGGCCGGATTCTGCACGAAGATTTGGACGCTTACTTGCTCCAGAGTCCGGCGAAAAAAACTACGGCCGCCAATCCCTACGCCGAACGCAACGACGAAGAACAGATCCCGGTGATCGGCATGCGCCGCAAAATCGCCCAGCGCATGCAGGACGCCACCCGGCGCGCCGCGCATTTCAGCTATGTGGAAGAGATCGACGTCACCGCCCTCGACGAACTGCGCGTACACCTCAATGAAAAACACGGTGCGACACGCGGCAAGCTGACGCTGCTGCCGTTCATCGTGCGCGCCATGGTCGTGGCGTTACGCGATTTCCCACAGATCAACGCACGTTACGACGACGAAGCCCAGGTCATCACCCGCCTCGGTGCGGTGCATGTGGGCGTCGCCACCCAGAGCGATGTGGGCCTGATGGTGCCGGTGGTGCGCCACGCCGAAGCGCGCAGCCTGTGGGGCAATGCCGAGGAAATCGCGCGTTTGGCCAACGCCGCGCGCACTGGCAAGGCCAACCGCGACGAACTGTCGGGGTCGACCATCACCCTGACCAGCCTCGGCGCCTTGGGCGGCATCGTCAGCACGCCGGTGCTGAACCTGCCGGAAGTGGCCATCGTCGGCGTCAACCGCATCGTCGAGCGGCCGATGGTGATCAAGGGCCAGATCGTGATCCGCAAGATGATGAACCTCTCCAGCTCGTTCGATCACCGCGTGGTCGACGGCATGGACGCGGCGCAATTCATCCAGGCCATTCGCGGCCTGCTCGAACAACCCGCCAGCCTGTTCCTGGAGTAAGGGCATGACTCAGACATTGCACACCACCCTGCTGATCATTGGCGGCGGCCCTGGCGGTTATGTAGCGGCGATCCGCGCCGGCCAGCTGGGCATCCCGACCATCCTCGTGGAAGGCCAGGCGCTGGGCGGCACCTGCCTGAATATCGGCTGCATCCCGTCCAAGGCCTTGATCCACGTGGCCGAACAGTTCCAGCAGACCGTACACCACAGCCAGGGCTCCCAACTGGGCATCGAAGTGGATGTGCCGACCCTGGACATCCGCAAAAGCGTGGCTTGGAAAGACGCCATCGTCGACCGCCTGACCAGCGGGGTTGCCGCGCTGCTGAAGAAACACAAGGTGCAGGTCATCCACGGGTGGGCCAAGGTGGTGGACGGCAAGACCGTCGACGTCGACGGCCAGCGTATCCAGTGCGAACACCTGCTGCTGGCCACCGGCTCGAAAAGCGTCAACCTGCCGATGCTGCCGATCGGCGGGCCGATCATCTCGTCCACCGAAGCCCTGGCGCCGACCCGCGTGCCCAAGCGCCTGATTGTGGTGGGTGGCGGTTATATCGGCCTGGAACTGGGGATTGCCTACCGCAAGCTGGGCGCCGAAGTCAGCGTGGTCGAAGCGCAGGAGCGTATCCTGCCGGCCTACGACGCCGAGCTGACCCAGCCGGTGGCCGAGTCGCTCAAGCAATTGGGTGTGAAGCTGTACCTCAAGCACAGCGTCACCGGCTTTGAGCACAACCGCCTGCAAGTGCGCGACCCGAAGGGCGACACCGTGTCGCTGGAGACCGATCAGGTGCTGGTCGCCGTCGGTCGCACCCCCAACACCCGGGGCTGGAACCTCGAAGCGCTGGACCTGGAGATGCACGGCGCGGCGGTCAGGATCGACCACCGCTGCCAGACCAGCATGCGCAATGTGTGGGCCATCGGCGACCTCAGCGGCGAGCCGATGCTCGCGCACCGGGCCATGGCCCAGGGCGAAATGGTCGCCGAACTGATCAGCGGTCAACACCGCGAATTCAACCCGGCGGCGATCCCGGCCGTGTGCTTTACCGACCCGGAGTTGGTGGTGGTCGGCAAGTCGCCCGACGAGGCCAAGGCGGCGGGGCTGGACTGCATCGTGTCGAGCTTCCCGTTCGCGGCCAATGGCCGGGCCATGACCCTGGAGTCGAAAAGCGGCTTCGTGCGGGTGGTGGCGCGGCGTGACAATCATCTGATTGTCGGCTGGCAGGCGGTTGGCGTCGGCGTGTCCGAGCTGTCCACCGCCTTTGGGCTGAGCCTGGAAATGGGCGCGCGCCTGGAAGACGTGGCCGGCACCATCCACGCCCACCCGACCCTAGGCGAAGCCGTCCAGGAAGCCGCCCTACGAGCGCTGGGCCACCCCCTCCACCTGTAAAAAACGCCCCGCGGGCTTTTGTGGGAGGGGGCTTGCCCCCGATAGCGGTGGCCAGTCAACGCATGTGCCGACTGGCGCGCCCTCATCGGGGGCAAGCCCCCTCCCACAAAAGCCCGCTCCCACATGAAGCAAGAATGCAGTATTGTTGCGCCCATTCAGAAAAAAACCGACTTGACCAGAGATAGAGGGTGTCATGGGTAACGAAAGCATCAATTGGGACAAGCTGGGTTTTGACTACATCAAGACCGACAAGCGGTTTATCCAGACCTGGAAAAACGGCGAGTGGCAAGCGGGCACCCTGACCGAAGACAACGTGCTGCACATCAGCGAGGGCTCCACCGCCCTGCACTACGGCCAACAGTGCTTTGAAGGCCTCAAGGCCTATCGCTGCAAGGACGGCTCGATCAACCTGTTCCGCCCGGACCAGAACGCCGCGCGCATGCAGCGCAGTTGCGGTCGCCTGTTGATGCCGCAAGTGCCGACCGAAGCCTTCATCGACGCCTGCAAGCAAGTGGTTCGTGCCAACGAGCGGTTCATCCCGCCGTATGGCAGCGGCGGCGCGCTGTACCTGCGCCCGTTCGTGATCGGCACCGGTGACAACATCGGCGTGCGTACCGCGCCGGAGTTCATCTTCTCGGTGTTCGCGATCCCGGTCGGCGCCTACTTCAAGGGCGGCCTGGTGCCGCACAACTTCCAGATCTCCGGCTACGACCGCGCCGCGCCACACGGTACCGGCGCCGCCAAGGTCGGTGGCAACTACGCCGCCAGCCTGCTGCCAGGTTCCGAAGCGAAAAAAGCCGGCTTCGCCGACAGCATCTACCTGGACCCAGCCACGCACTCGAAGATCGAGGAAGTCGGTTCGGCCAACTTCTTTGGGATCACCCGAGACAACAAGTTCATCACGCCGAAGTCGCCTTCGGTACTGCCAGGCATCACCCGCATGTCGCTGATCGAACTGGCCAAGACCCGCCTGGGCCTGGAAGTGGTCGAAGGCGAAGTGTTCATCGACCAACTGGATATCTTCCAGGAAGCCGGTGCCTGCGGGACGGCTGCCGTGATCTCGCCGATCGGCGGCATCGAGTACCAGGGCAAACTGCACGTGTTCTACAGCGAGACCGAAGTCGGCCCGATCACCCAGAAGCTCTATAAAGAGCTGACCGGCGTGCAATCCGGCGACGTCGAAGCGCCAGAAGGCTGGATCGTCAAGGTCTAACCCCGCCACACCGCAAAACCCTGTAGGAGGGGGCTTGCCCCCGATAGCGGAGTGTCAGTCACTGGAGGTATCGACTGACCCACCGTCATCGGGGGCAAGCCCCCTCCCACATTTGATCTGCGATCATTCTCAGGATTGAGTCGGAATATTTTCCACCATCTTCTTGCCCATGCTGATCCTCGGCTCCACCCCGTACCCCAACGCCTCGTAGAACCCCACCACCGTGTCATTGCCGCCGGTGATCTGCAGGTTGATCTTCATACACCCCAAGGCGCTCAAGGCCTGCTCCGCATGCCGCACCAGCGACGCACCCAGCCCTTGCCGGCGATAGTCGGCGCGCACCGCCACCGAATACAACCAACCACGATGCCCGTCGTACCCCGCCAGAACAGTACCGATCACGACGTTCTTATCCGTCGCCACAAAGAACAGCCCGTCATTGACCGCCAGCTTCTTATCGATCGCCAGGGTCGGCAGGTTGTGCGCGGTGTCATAACCAAAAGCGTCCTGCCACAACGTAACCACCTGCGCCCGGTGCAGACGGTCGCGGTAGACGCCGATAGGGTGACGCGACGACAGCGCTTTCTCCATCACCAACGTGCGCTCGTTGCCATGGTAGACGTCGCGCACGGTGTGAAAGCCCAGTTTGGTATAGAACGACTCGGCGCTCAGCGAAGACGGCACGTTCAACACCGTCACCCCGGCCTCACGGGCGCGCAATTCGATTTCGATCATCAGCAGCCGACCGATGCCCTGCCCTTGCAGCGCCGGGTTGACGAACACCGAGCGCACCACATTACCGTCAAGGGAAGCGGTGGCGACGATCACTTCGTCCTGAACCGCCACCAGCACCGACCGACGCCGGAGCAGTTCGAGCACCGCATCGGGTGTGAAGTTGCCCGCCACCCGGGCGATCACATCCGCCGGATAGTCACGCGCATTGCTGCTGTGCAAGGCGGCGAGGATGACCCGGCTGATCCCATCTGCATCGGCGGCCTGGGCAATACGAACGGCGATAGACATGCACTCTCCTTCCTGACTCGGATACCACAACCACCTCCATACTAATGTGGGAGCTGGCTTGCCTGCGATAGCGCTCCGTCAGCCAACCTATCCGCCACCGCTTGATCGCATTCCAGCCCGCACAGCCGATTCGGCTGCCACACCCCACTTTTCAGCTTTCCCGGCTGAGCGCCGCCTCGGTTTCAGCCGGGATTCCTCCGTCAGCCCGCACAAAATAGCTCCACTGCTCAACCCATGGATTCGTGCCCCCATGCAAACCACCAACACCGTCTTGATGATTCGCCCGGCGCGCTTTGCCTTCAACCCGGACACCGCGATCAACAACCGTTTCCAACGCCAGCCCCTCGACCCGCTCGACGCACAGCACAAAGCGCTGGAAGAGTTCGACGGCTATGTCGACACCCTGCGCCGGCATGGCGTCGAAGTCCTGGTCGTGCAGGACACCCCGGCACCGCACACCCCCGACTCGATCTTCCCCAACAACTGGTGGAGCAGCCACGCCGACGGCAGCCTGGTGCTCTACCCGATGGAAGGCCAGAACCGCCGATTGGAGCGCAACAAGGGCGTGCTGCACGTCCTCGAACAGCGTTTTGCAATCAAGGACACGATTGACCTCAGCCATCTCGAACAACAGAACATCTTCCTCGAAGGCACCGGCAGCATGGTGCTCGACCGCCAGCACCGGATCAGCTACGCCTGCCACTCCGGGCGCACCCACCACGACGCCCTGCGCCAGTTCGCCGAACGCCTCGACTACCAGCTCTGCGTGTTCCACGCCGTCGACCGCCACCACGCGCCGATCTACCACAGCAACGTGATGATGAGCGTCGGCCGCAACCTCTCGGTGGTGTGCCTGCAAGCCCTGCCGGACGCCGAAGAGCGCCAGGCCCTGGAGCATTCCCTGCGCGACACCGGCAAGGACATCCTCGCCCTCGATTTCGACCAGTTGGAAGCCTTCGCCGGCAACATGCTCGAAGTCCACGACCGCGACGGCCAGCCGCTGCTGGTGATGTCCGCCAGCGCCTGGAACGCCCTGCAACCCGCGCAGCGCCGGCATGTGGAACGCCACACGCGGCCGGTGGTGGTGAACATCGACAACATCGAACGCATCGGCGGCGGCAGTGCCCGCTGCATGCTCGCGGAGGTGCATCTGCCCGCCCGCGCCACCTTCCAATAACTACAGGAGCCACTCCATGACCCGCTATATCGACGTCAACGACCTCAGCTACCTGGTCTCGCAAAAAGGCCTGCAAACCTGCATCACCGAGATGGCCGAGTACATCCGCGCCGACTACCTGCGCTGGCAGGACTTCGAGAAATGTGCGCGCCTGGCCAACCACTCGCCGGAGGGCGTGATCGAACTGATGCCGGTGTCCGACGCGTCGCTGTATGCCTTCAAATACGTCAACGGCCACCCGAAAAACACCCAGGCCGGCATGCTCACCGTGATGGCCTTCGGCGCCTTGGGTGACGTGGACACCGGCCGGCCGCTGCTGCTGGCGGAAATGACCCTGACCACCGCGATTCGCACCGCCGCCACCTCGGCCCTGGTCGCACGCTACCTGGCCCGGGACAACAGCCGCAGCATGGCGCTGATCGGCAACGGTTCGCAAAGCGAATTCCAGGCCCTGGCCTTCCACACCCTGCTGGGCATCAATGAAATCCGCCTGTTCGACATCGACGCCAGGGCCACCGCCAAGCTGGCGGCCAACCTCAAGGCGTTCCCGGCAATCAAGGTGATCCTGGCCGCCAGCGTGGCCGAAGCGGTGAAAGGCGCGGACATCGTCACCACCGTCACCGCCGACAAGGCCTACGCGACCATCCTCACCGACGAGATGATCGAACCCGGCATGCACCTCAACGCCGTGGGCGGCGATTGCCCGGGCAAGACCGAACTCGACCGACGCATCGTCGAGCGTGCGCGGGTGATCGTCGAATACGAACCGCAGAGCCGCATCGAAGGTGAAATCCAGCACATGCCGGCCGATTCGCCGGTCACCGAACTGTGGCAAGTGATCAACGGCCAGGCGCCCGGCCGCGAGAATGCGCGCCAGGTCACCCTGTTCGATTCGGTGGGTTTTGCCATCGAAGACTATTCGGCGCTGCGCTACGTGCTGGACGTGGCCAAGGCGCTGGACGTCGGCAGCGAACTGGAACTGGTGCCCGACCTGGCCGACCCGAAAGACCTGTTCGCACGCCTGGCCCAACCTCCGCGCGTACAGCACAAAAAGCGCGCCTGAAACCGCTCTGGCCTGCCGCTTTGCGCCGAGGGCAGGCCAGAACCGCGACGATCAAAAGCCGATTCAGCGGGTGCCGCAGCCGATTCCGCTGCATTGCCTGTTTTAACAGCGCAATTCGCGCTTTGAGCACGGGGTAAACGACACAAAAAACGCACCACCTTGAAGCATTCTGAGCGCGACCGAAGAGTCAGCAAATGAATGCGCGCTGCTCCTTTGACTGCCCTGACATCAATTACAAAATATAGGGACTCCACATGACGCCACTCCGCTCATTGTTCGCTGCGTTGCTATTGCCGCTGTGCGCCAGCGCCGCCCACGCCCAAGACTGGAAAGAAATCCGCTTCGGCGTATTCCCCGAATACCCACCCTTCGAGTCCGTCGCCGCCGATGGCAGCCTGCAAGGCTTCGATATCGAGCTGGGCAACGCGATCTGCGCCAAGCTCGAAGTCAAATGCACCTGGGTGCATAACGAATTCGACGGCATGATCCCCGCCCTGCGCGCGCGCAAGTTCGACGCGATCATGTCCTCCATGGCCGTGACCCCGGCGCGGGAAAAACAGATCGACTTCACCGACCGCCTGTTCCTCAGCCCCACCTCGGTGATCACCCGCAAGAACGCCGACTTCGGCGACACGCCGGAATCCCTCAAGGGTAAACAAGTCGGCGTGCTGCAGGGCTCGTTGCAGGAAGCCTACGCCCGCGCGCACCTGGCCAAGCTCGGCGCCCAGATCAAGGCGTACCAGTCCCAGGACCAGAACTACGCCGACCTGCAAAACGGCCGCCTCGACGCCACCCTGACCGACAAACTCGAAGCCCAGCTCAACTTCCTGTCCAAGCCCGAAGGCGCCGACTTCAAGACCGGCCCGGCCTTCAAGGACCCGACGCTGCCCCTGGACATCGCCATGGGCCTGCGCAAGAACGACCAGGAACTGCGCGCGCTGATCAACAAGGGCATCGCCGCCGTCCAGGCCGATGGCACCTACGCCCAGATCCAGAAGAAATACTTCGGCGATCAAGACATCTACAACGAGTAAGCCAACACCGCCCCTGTGAGAGAAGACTTGTGTGGGAGGGGGCAATCCCCCTCCCCCAAAAGCCCGCTCCCCCAGGGGTCTGTCTGCGCCCTTTAGAGATCTCCCCATGAACGAATTCCTCAACCTGCAGGGCTACGGCCCGATGCTCGCCCAGGGCGCCTGGATGACGGTCAAGCTGGCGTTCCTCGCACTGGCCCTGAGCCTTGGCCTGGGCCTGATCGCCGCTGGCGCCAAACTCTCCAGCGTCAAACTGCTGCGGGTGCCGGCCACGCTCTACACCACGCTGATTCGCAGCGTGCCGGACCTGGTGCTGATCCTGCTGATTTTCTACAGCCTGCAACTGTGGCTGAACGACCTGACCGAAGCCTTCGGCTGGAACTACTTTGAAATCGACCCGTTTACCGCCGGGGTGGTCACCCTGGGGTTTATCTACGGCGCCTATTTCACCGAAAACTTTCGCGGCGCGATCCTCAGCGTGCCGGCCGGTCAACTGGAAGCCGCGACCGCCTATGGCCTGAGCCGCTGGCAGCGCTTTCGCCTGGTGCTGTTCCCGCAGTTGATGCGCTTCGCCCTGCCGGGGCTGGGCAATAACTGGCTGGTGCTGCTCAAGTCCACGGCGCTGGTGTCGATCATCGGCCTGTCCGACCTGGTCAAAGCCGCACAGAACGCCGGCAAGACCACCAACGAGCCGCTGTACTTCCTGATCCTCGCGGGCCTGGTGTACCTGGTGATCACCACCCTCTCCAACCGCATCTTCAAGCGCCTCGAACGGCGCTACAACCTCGGCATCAAGGGGATGGCGCGATGATCGAACTGTTCCAGCAATACGGCCTGGCCTACCTGTACAGCGACGGCGCGGGTGTGTCCGGGGTGGCGATGACCCTGTGGTTGTTCATCATCTCGGTGCTGTTCGGGTTTTTCCTGTCGATCCCCCTGGCGATCGCCCGCGTCTCGGAACACGCCTGGCTGCGCTGGCCGGTGGAGGTGTACACCTACCTGTTTCGCGGCACGCCGCTGTATATCCAACTGTTGATTTGCTACACCGGGCTGTACAGCCTGGAGGTGGTGCAGGACAACGCCCTGCTCAACCAGTTCTTCCGCAACGCGTTGAACTGCACGCTGCTGGCGTTCGTCCTCAACACCTGTGCCTACACTGTGGAAATCTTCGCCGGGGCGATCCGCAACATTCCCCATGGCGAAATCGAAGCGGCACGCGCCTATGGCCTGCACGGCTGGCGACTGAACCTGTTTGTGGTGGTGCCCGCCGCGCTGCGCCGTGCGTTGCCGGCCTACAGCAATGAAATGATCCTGATGCTGCACGCCACGTCGCTGGCGTTTACCGCCACCGTCGCCGACATCCTCAAGGTGGCCCGCGATGCGAATGCCGAGACGTTCCTGACGTTCCAGGCCTTTGGTATCGCCGCGCTGCTCTACATGCTGCTGTCCTTTGCACTGGTGGGCCTGTTTCGACTGGCCGAACGTCGCTGGATGCGTTTTCTTGTTCCTACCCGAGGCTAACCCATGAATCAGTCCGCGCAGGCCCTGGCCACTTATCCCGTCGAGACACCCGCAGCCCCTATCGCCAAGGCGGCGACGGCGGCGGTCAAACTGCAAGTCGAAGGCATCCACAAACGCTACGGCGAACATGAAGTGCTCAAGGGCGTTTCCCTCAACGCACGCAACGGCGATGTGATCAGCCTGATCGGCGCCAGCGGCTCGGGCAAAAGCACGATGCTGCGCTGCATCAACTTTCTCGAACAGCCGGACGCCGGGGTCATCACCCTGGACGGCATCAGCATCGAAATGCGCCAGGGCCGCGCCGGCACCCGCGCACCGCACCAGGCGCAACTGCAGAACCTGCGCACACGCCTGGCCATGGTGTTCCAGCATTTCAACCTGTGGAGCCACATGACCGTACTGGAAAACATCACCATGGCCCCGCGTCGGGTGTTGGGCGTGAGTGCGGCCGAGGCGGAACGACGTGCGCGGCTGTACCTGGACAAGGTCGGCTTGCCGGGCCGGGTGGCGGATCAATACCCGGCGTTTCTGTCCGGCGGCCAGCAGCAGCGCGTCGCCATCGCCCGCGCCTTGGCGATGGAACCGGAAATCATTCTGTTCGACGAACCGACCTCCGCCTTGGACCCTGAGCTTGTAGGAGAAGTCCTCAAAGTCATACAGACGTTGGCTGAGGAAGGTCGTACCATGTTGATGGTCACCCACGAAATGGGCTTTGCCCGCCAGGTGTCCAGCCAAGTGCTGTTTTTGCACCAGGGCCGCGTCGAAGAACAAGGCGGTGCCGAAATTCTCGACCATCCCAACAGCGAACGCTTGCAGCAATTTCTTTCCAACCGCTTGAAGTGAAACCCATGGATACCAAGGCCAACGGACCCCATTCCTCCCCTGCGCTGGATCGCATCGATGAGGCGATCATCGACGTGCTGCGGCATCAGGGGCGTATCACCTACGAGAAGCTCTCGTCGCTGGTGCATCTGACCCCCAGGCCGTGCCTGGAACGGGTGCGCAAGCTCGAACGGCGCGGGGTGATCCGCGGGTACGGGGCGATCATCGACGTGCAGATGGTCTCACCGGGGCTGTCGCTGCTGGTGCTGGTGGCCTTGTCCAACCAGAGCGGGCGCTCGGCGCAAAAGGCCTTCGAAGCCTGCGTCAAAGCCTGCCCGCAGGTGTTCGAATGCCAGTTGATCAGCGGGCCGTTCGACTACAGCCTGCGCATGCGTTGCCGGGATATGGAACATTACCGAGTGCTGACGGAGACCTGGTTGAACAACGATGAGTTGCACATCGACAAATTGGTGGCCCACCCCGAACTCGCGGTAGTCAAAAACACCGCCACCGAACTGGCCTGATCCCCAGACACCGAAGATCAAATGTGGGAGGGGGCTTGCACCCGATTGCAATTTGTCAGCTACAAATTAGTTGACTGATACACCGCCATCGGGGGCAAGCCCCCTCCCACATCTGGATCTCCGTGGATCAGATAGGGCTCATTCTGCTCTTGGCCGCGGCCTTATTAGCCGACCACATCCTGGAAGCCGAATGCGGTCAAGAGTGTGGGAGGGGGCAAGCACCCTCCCACATTTTCTACCCCGGTACGGCAGATGCCTCCAAAAGTCGCTACAAGCGTTCATCAGCTCGCCGTAGCAAGCAGCAAATCCTGCACCGAACGCCCCTGCCCACGGTGGCGATCATGCGCGTACAACGATGCGGCAATCTCATCCGCCCGGATCGGCAGCACCGACAGCAAGGTATCGCTCAACCCATGGCTGGCCTGGCTGAAACCCTGGATGTAGATGCCGGCCTTGCACCGCTCATCCGTCACGATGCGGTAATCACGGCTGACTTCGAAATCGCTCATATAGGCCTGCAGCGGCGCCAGCAACTCGCGGTGCATCTGGCGCTCGTAGCCGGTGGCCAGGATCACCGCGTCGTAATGGCTGACGCTGGTTTCGCCGTTGGCGTTATTGCGCAGGGTCAACTCGATGCCCAACGGGCCGGCGCTGACGTTCTCGACCACGGTCATGGTGCGGAAGGCCTGGCGCGCGGTGCCGGAGACTTTCTGGCGATAGAAGATGCCATAGATGCGCTCGATCAACTCCAGGTCAACCACCGAATAGTTGGTGTTCTGGTACTCGGCGATCAGCCGCTCACGCTCGGCGCCGACCTGCTGGAACACCAGGTCGGTAAAGGCCGGCGAAAACACTTCGTTGACGAACGGGCTGTCATCCGCCGGTTTCAGCGCCGAGCCGCGGAGGATCATATCGACTTGTACCGCCGGGAAGCCGTCGTTCAAATCGATGAACGCTTCGGCCGCGCTCTGGCCGCCGCCGATCACCGCGATACGCATCGCCTTGCCCTGCACGCAAGGTTGCTGGGCCATGCGCGCCAGATACTGGGAATGGTGGAACACGCGGGGGTCATCCCTGAACGCCTTGAACACGTCGGGCACGCGCGGCGTGCCGCCGGCGCTGACCACCACCGAACGGGTGGTGCGGACATGCTGTTCACCCAACGCATCGCGGGAAATCACGCGCAGTGCTTCAACCTGCTGCTGATGCAGGATCGGTTCGATGGCCAGCACTTCCTCGCCGTAGCGGCTCTGGGCCTGGAACTGCCCGGCGACCCAGCGCAGGTAGTCGTTGAACTCCATGCGGCACGGATAGAATGTGCCAAGGTTGATGAAATCGACCAGACGGTTGTGGGCTTTCAGGTAGTTGACGAAGGAATATGGGCTGGTGGGGTTGCGCAGGGTCACCAAGTCCTTGAGGAACGAAATCTGCAGTTCGCTCTGGGTCACCAGGGTATTGCCGTGCCAACGGTAGTCGGCCTGCTTGTCGAGAAACAGCACGTCCAGTTTGCCCTGGGTCTTTTCGCGCTCCTGCAGGGCGATGGCCAGCGCCAGGTTCGAAGGGCCGAAACCGATACCGATCAAGTCGTGAACCGCGGGCGAAGCAATTGCCTGTGTCATTCCAGTGTCCTCTGGATAAGCCCCTTGGCGGTGGGGCGGAAATACCTTCACGACCTGCACAACAGGTCATGTGTTGATAGGAAACGAGGACAATGAATTAAAATTTAACCACTTGACGCTCAGGGTGCGTCCCACTCGCGCATCCGCACCCGGCAGTGCTTCATCGCATTGACAATGTGTTTTTCCACCAGGCTGCGGGAAATCCCCAGGCGCTCGGCAATCTGCGCGTGGGACAGGCCGTCGAGCTTGCGCAGCAGGAAGCTGTCGCGGCAGACCGCCGGCAACTCGGCCAAGGCGCGTTCGAGCATCTGCAGGCGCTGAGTGTGATCGTGGGTGGCGTGGGGCGAAGCGTTGGCGAAGCGCTCTTCGGCGTCCAGCACCTCCAACGGCTCGACCTGACGCAAGGCGTTGCGTCGATGGCCGTCGATCACCAGGTTCAGCGCGGTACGGTACAAAAAGGCGCGGGGCTGGTCGATGGGGGTGTCACTGGCGCGTTCCAGCACCCGCACATAAGCGTCATGCACCACATCTTCGGCCACCTGGCGGTTGCCCAGCTTGGCGTTGAGGAAACACACCAGCTCGCGATAGTAGTTTTCCAACATGACTCCCGACCACCTGACGGCGGTATTAGGTCCTTGAATGCTTAAAAAGACAGCCCATGAGTGATGGCAGTTTGGGTAAGTGCAATTTATAGTAATTCTCATCTACTTTTAAAGAAGACTTGCTTCAGCGGGCAATTTTTTTACTCGCCAGCACTGTAACTACTTGTGAAACAGCCTAAATCTTCGGGCCATGCTCTCGTTTAACTGTCAGCCCCCCGCAACTGCGGTCCGAACTTTCCTGGCTGGAACCAACCCATGAAACGCCCTCGACCTGCCCGACACGCCCTGCTGGTTGTGGCGTGCCTGATCCCTGTTATCGGCATCGCCGCCTGGCAATTGCAGCCGCCGGGGCGCGACAGCCTGGCCACCGTTACCGTGACCCGCGGCAACATTGAAAACAGCGTCACCGCCCTGGGCACTCTGCAACCGCGACGCTATGTGGATGTGGGCGCCCAGGCGTCCGGGCAGATCCGCAAGATCCATGTCGAAGCCGGCGATCAAGTGCAGGAAGGCCAGTTGCTGGTAGAGATCGACCCCTCGACGCAAAAAGCCAAGCTCGACGCCAGCCGCTACGCCATCGAAAACCTCAAGGCCCAATTGCAGGAGCAGAAAGCCCAGCACGCACTGGCGCGCCAGAAGTACCAGCGCCAGCAGCGCCTGGCCGCCGGCAACGCGACCCGCGAAGAGGACGTGCAAACCGCCAAGTCCGAACTGAGCGCCACCCAGGCGCGGGTCGACATGTTCCAGGCGCAGATTCTCCAGGCCCAGGCCAGCCTGCGCAGGGACGAGGCGGAATTGGGCTATACGCGCATCTATGCGCCGATGACCGGCACCGTGGTGGCGGTGGACGCACGGGTCGGCCAGACCCTCAATGCCCAGCAGCAAACGCCGCTGATCCTGCGCATCGCCAAGTTGTCACCGATGACCGTGTGGGCCGAGGTCTCGGAAGCCGATATCGGCCACGTCAAACCCGGTATGACCGCCTATTTCACCACCCTCAGCGGCGGCAACCGCCGCTGGACCAGCAGCGTGCGGCAGATCCTGCCGATCCCGCCCAAGCCGCTGAACGAAACCCAGGGCAGCGGCAGCCCCAGCAGTTCGAACAAGAGCGGCAGCGGCCGCGTGGTGCTGTACACCGTGCTGCTGGACGTGGACAACAGCGACAACGCCTTGATGGCCGAAATGACCACCCAAGTGTTTTTCGTCGCCGGCCAGGTCAAGGATGCGCTCACCGCGCCGGTCGCCGCCCTGCAAGACAGCACCAGCGCCGACCGGCAGACCGCCCGCGTGGTCGCGGAAAACGGCCGCATCGAAGAGCGCGTCGTGCGTCTGGGCATCAGCGACCGCCTGCGCGTCGAAGTGTTGGAAGGCCTCAGCGAAGGCGATCACCTGCTGATCGGGCCGGGCGACGGCAGCGGGGGGTTGAATTGAGCACGCCCCTGATCGAACTCAAGCACATCCGCAAATCCTACGGCGGCGGCGACAGCCCGCAGGTCGACGTATTGCGCGGCGTCGACCTGTCGATCCATGCCGGGGAATTCGTCGCCATCGTCGGCGCCTCGGGTTCCGGCAAATCCACACTGATGAACATCCTCGGCTGCCTCGACCGCCCCACCGCCGGCGACTACCTGTTCGCCGGCGAAAACGTCGCGCACCTGGACAGCGACGCACTGGCTTGGCTGCGCCGCGAAGCCTTCGGCTTTGTGTTCCAGGGCTACCACTTGATCCCGTCGGCGTCGGCCCAGGAAAACGTCGAAATGCCGGCGATCTACGCCGGCATCAGCGCCGCCGAACGCCACGCCCGCGCCAGGGCCCTGCTCACGCGCCTGGGCCTGGCCGACCGCACCGGCAACCGTCCGCATCAACTGTCCGGCGGCCAGCAGCAACGGGTCTCCATCGCCCGCGCGCTGATGAACGGGGGGCATATCATCCTCGCCGACGAGCCCACCGGCGCCCTCGACAGCCACAGCGGCGCCGAGGTAATGCGCCTGCTCGACGAACTGGCCAGCCAGGGCCACGTGGTGATCCTGATCACCCACGACCGCGACGTGGCGGCGCGGGCCAACCGCATCATCGAAATTCGCGACGGCCTGATCATCAGCGACTCGGCCGACAGCACCCGCCACCGCCCGGCCAGCGCCGACAGCGCCGACAGCGCCGACAGCGCGGCGCTGCAAGCCGTCGACCTGCGCCAGCGCCTGGCCGAAGGCGCCGAGCACAACGGCGCGTGGAAGGCCGAACTGCTCGACGCCGTGCAGGCCGCCTGGCGCGTGATGTGGATCAACCGCTTCCGCACCGCCCTGACCCTGCTCGGGATCATCATCGGCGTGGCCTCGGTGGTGGTGATGCTGGCGGTGGGCGAAGGCAGCAAGCGCCAGGTCATGGCACAGATGGGCGCATTCGGCTCCAACATCCTCTACCTCAGTGGCTCCTCGCCCAACCCGCGCACGCCGCTGGGCATCGTGACCCTCAACGATGTCGCGGCATTGGCGACGCTGCCGCAGATCAAGCGGATCATGCCGGTCAACGGCAGCGACGCCGGCATCCGCTACGGCAACCTGGATTACCTGGCCTATGTGGGCGGCAACGACGTCAACTTTCCGCAGATCTTCAACTGGCCGGTGGTCGAGGGCAGTTACTTCACCGAAGCCGACGAGCGCGCCGGTGCCACGGTCGCGGTGATCGGCCACCGCATCCGCGAGAAACTGTTCAAGCAGGTCAGCCCGATCGGCCAATACATCCTCATCGAAAACGTGCCTTTCCAGGTGATCGGCGTGCTCGCGGAAAAGGGCTCCAGCTCCGGCAATAAAGACAGCGACGACCGCGTGGCCATTCCCTACTCCGCCGCCAGCGTGCGCCTGTTCGGCACGTACAACCCCGAATACGTGGTGATTGCCGCCGCCGATGCGCGCAAGGTACGGGAAGCCGAACAAGCCATCGACCAACTGATGCTGCGCCTGCATAACGGCAAGCGTGACTACCAACTGACCAACAACGCGGCAATGATCCAGGCCGAGGCGCACACGCAAAACACGCTGTCGCTGATGCTCGGTTCGATCGCCGCGATTTCGCTGCTGGTGGGCGGCATCGGGGTGATGAACATCATGTTGATGACCGTGCGCGAACGCACCCGCGAAATCGGTATCCGCATGGCCACCGGCGCGCGCCAGCGCGACATCCTGCGCCAGTTCCTGACCGAGGCGCTGATGCTCTCGGTGGTTGGCGGCCTGTGCGGTATCGGCCTGGCGCTGCTGGTCGGCGGCGTGCTGATGCTGGCCAAGGTCGCGGTGCAGTTTTCCCTGGTGGCGGTGCTCGGCGCGTTTGGCTGCGCACTGGTCACTGGCGTCGTATTCGGCTTTATGCCGGCCCGTAAAGCTGCCCGGCTCGATCCGGTTAAGGCGTTGACCAGTGAATAAACGATCTCCCGCCCCCCCCGTGTGCGTACTCGGCCTGTGCCTGCTGCTCAATGCCTGCGCCGCCAGCCTGCCCGCCGTCGACAGCGGCGTGGCAGCACCGACCGCCTGGCAGTACGCCGAGCGTGACGCCGCCCAACTCAACAACCAGCGCTGGTGGACGCAATTCGGCAGCCCGCAACTGAACCGCCTGATCGAACAGGCGCGCCGTGACAGTTTTGACGTGGCGGCCGCCGTCGCACGGGTGCGCCAGGCCCAAGCCACGGCAGTGATCGCCGGCGCACCGCTGTTGCCGGAAGTGAAGTTCAACCTGTCCACCAGCCATCAGAAGTTACTGCGCGGCCAGGGCGGGCCGGACCTGGACGCGACGCAAAGCAATGACACGGTCAACAGCTTCGGCGCCAACCTCAGCGCCAGTTATGAAGTGGATTTCTGGGGCGGCCGCGCTGCCGCGCGAGACAGCGCCCTGCATAGCCTGCGGGCCAGCGCGTCGGACCAGGCTACCGTGGAACTGACCCTGCTCAGCAACGTCGCCGACCGCTACGCGCAAACCCTCGCCGCACGCCAGCGCGAGCAGATCGCCGAGTTGAACCTGGCGAATGCACGCAACGTGCTGGAATTGGTGCAGACCCGCTACGACGCCGGTTCCGCCACGGCCCTGGAACTGGCCCAGCAGCAAAGCCTGGTCGCCAGCCAGCAACGGCAATTGCCGCTGATTCAACAACTGGCGCAAGAGTCGCGGATCACCCTCGCCGCCCTCCTCGGCCAGCCGGTCCAGGCGTTGGACCTGGGCACCGAGCCCTTCCAGGCCCTCACCTGGCCGCGCATCGGCCCGGGCGTGCCCAGCCAACTGCTGAGCCGGCGCCCCGACCTGGCCAAGGCCGAGGCCGAACTGGCGGCGGCGCAAGCGGATGTTCGCGTCGCCCGCGCGGCCATGCTGCCTGCGGTGACGCTCGGCGCGACCTTCGGCTCCGACGCCGGCAAAGCCGTGGAGATCCTGCGCAGCCCGTATTACACGCTGACGGGCGGCCTGGTCGCACCGATCTTCAACAACGGCCGTTTAACCGCCGAACGGGACAAGGCCCGCGCGCGCCAGGACGAGCTGCTGCAGACCTATCGCGGGGCGATCATCAACGGTTTCGCCGATGTGGAAAAAGCCCTCAGCAACATCACACGCCTGGACCAGCAGCGCCAATGGCAAACGCAAGAGCTGCAGGCGGCGCAGAACGCCTTGCGCATCGCCGAAAGCCGCTACCAGGCGGGCGCCGAAGACTGGCTGAGCGTGCTGGACAGCCAGCGCACCCTGTACACGGCCCAGGACCTGAATGTGCAACTGCGCTTGTCGCGCCTGCAAGCCAGTATCGCCTTGTACAAAGCTTTGGGCGGCGGCTGGGAATCCGACATCCGATAAACGAAAGTCGCATTTCGTACACTCGCCGTTTTGTCCTCCTACATTTTTCCCCCCACGGTCCTTGGTAAAAAAGTCGTCCCGAATGAGCAGCCACAACAGTGGCTTCTTTTTCTCACACGACAGGCCAGGATCGCTGATGAAACCCCTTCCAGCTGCACGCGCAATCACCTACCGTTGCCTGGTGCTGGTCGCAGCCCTGGCGCCCACCGGCGCTTACGCTGAAACGCCGCGCTCGCCGTTCGGCATCGAATGGTTCCTGGACTGCCCGCAGCCGGCGCTCGAACGCCTGGACCCGGAAGTCATCGAACGCACCCAATGCGGCATCGTCACCGCACCCCTGGACCATGGGGCGCCAGAGCGTGGTCGCATTAGCTTCGACATCACCCGCGTCGGCGCCAAACTGCCGCTGTCACGCCAAGGCGCGATATTCGCCAACCCGGGTGGCCCCGGGCTCGACGCCGGCGGCGCCTTCGCCGTACACCTGGCCACCGTCTGGAAGCACTACGCCCGACAACCCGACTGGGGCGACACTTACCGCCAATTGGCCGATACCTATGATGTAATCGAAGTCACCCCGCGGGGCCTGGGCCGGCTGCCGGGCTCACGCCTGGAATGCCGCTCCGACGCGCGGATCGTGCCGCAAGCGGACGTCAGCGAAGACCGCAGCGCGGCCAACCTAGCCGCCGCGCGCCAGAATGCGCGGTTGATCGCCCAAGCCTGCGCCAGCCACCCGCTGACGCCTTACATCACCACCGAGCAAACCGCCCGCGACCTGGAATTTGTGCGCAAGCAATTGGGCGAGTTGCAGTTCAACTACCTGGGCAACGCCTACGGCACCTGGCTCGGCGCCTGGTACGGCGGCCTGTTTCCGGCGAACGTGGGGCGCATGGTGCTCGACTCGAACATCAACTGGACCTCAACGTTCGAGCACGCCAGCGTGATCGTCGCCAGCGAAAAGGAGAAGATTTTCGAGCGTTTCGTGGCCCAGGCCGCCGCCCTCGACCCTGGGGTGTATCAGCTGGGCGACACGCCGGCCGCCGTGCGCCGTGTGTTCATGGAACTGCTGCCCAGCGTGCGTACCGCGCTGCGTTCCAGCAACCGTTTCTACAGCGACCCCGCCGGCCTGATGGGCGCCCACGTGCTCAGTCGCTGGCTGCGGGACACTCCCGACGGCGACGACCTGGCGCTGGAAACGCGTGCCCGCGCACACCGCTTCAGCCCCGACCCGGTGATCGAAGAGCGCGCCAAGTCGATGTTCAGCCTGCTGCTGCAACGCGTGCGCGAACCCTTGCAGGCCAACGTGCCCAAGCCCGGGCCGTTGCGCATGTCGGCCGCCGACTCGGTCAAAACCGCGATCCTGTGCAATGACTCGACCTACTCCAACGAAGACCTCTGGCAGCAGAAAGAAACCGAATCACTCGCCAAGTACCCGGTCGCCGGCAGCGCCCTCGAGGCGCGTCAATGCACCACCTGGCCGCAACAACACAGCCGGGGCTTGCCGTACAAGGAACTCGCCCGGCTCGACAGTCTGCTGATGGTCCAGGCCGAATTCGACGACCAAACCCCGTCCACCGGCGCCGCCTGGGCCTTCGAGCGCACCTTCCCGGCGAGCCGCGTACAACTGAAGAACGCCTATGCCCACGGGGTTTCGTTCAGCGGCGTGAGTGCCTGTGTGAACCAGTGGGTGGGCGATTATCTGATGCATGGGAACAAACCGCCGCGCTCGACGGTGTGTACGGATGCCACTGTGCAATGAGTCTCCGTTTGCGACCTTTCCACACCAGAAACGACACCCTGCGTTGACGCTACGGCCCAATCGTTATTAAGTACTATTTATCCGCATTAATACGATAAATAGACCCCATGCTCACTCGCCCGCTACGACGCAAACGCCAGAAGCTGTCCGACGTGATTGTCGAGTCGGTCAAGCGCTCCATCGTCACCGACGCCTTGAAGCCCGGCGACCGCCTGCCCACCGAGCGCGAGCTGATGGAAAGCTTCCAGTGCTCCAAGGGCTCGGCCCGCGAAGCGCTCAAGGCCCTGGAAGTCGAAGGCCTGGTCAGCACGCGCACCGGCCCGAGTGGCGGAGCCTACCTGAACCAGGCCGGCACCGAACCGGCCAGCCGCGCACTGCGCAACTACCTGCACTTCCAGCACCTGGATGGCGAGCAGGTGTACCAGTTGCGCAAGGTCATCGAAGTGGAACTGGCGGTGTCGGTGCTCGGGCGCCTGAGCGAAGACGACTACCAGGCGCTGCAGGCCAACGTGGATTTTTGCAGCGCGCCGGAAGACAGCGAGGCCGGTCAGCGCGAACAACGTCTGGCGGAACTGGAGTTCCACAACCTGCTCGCCAAGGCCTGCCCCAACCCGCTGCTGAGCTTTACGGCGCAATTTCTCAACGACCTGCTGCGCGACCTGGTGGTGCTGAAAAAAGCCTACAAGCCCAAGCGCAAGCAGTTCGACGCGGCCAACCTCGACTATCACAAGCAACTGTTGAGCGCCTTTCGCGCCGGCGATGAAAGCGCGGTGCGCAGCCTGATGCATGAACACATGTGCGACGCCGAACACCATATGACCGCGCTCGAAGGCCAGGTCAGCCCGCATTTTCTACTGGAGTTCGATCACTCTTAAGAACACCCCAGATCCAATGTGGGAGGGAGCTTGCTCCCGATGAGGCCGGCACAGTCACCGTTATATCGACTGACACACCGCTATCGGGAGCAAGTCAAATCGTCGCACCGCCCCTCCCACAGTTGACTGCATTCCAACCCGCACACTGCGTTACCCCAATAAAAAAATGCCTGCCCACAGGCCCTGCTCCACCGTATCGCCCTTGCCGCTCCTGCCAATAACTAAACCAGGGAGTCACCCCATGCAGCGTCGTACGTTATTGAAAGCCAGCCTCACCCTCGCTTCCGCCCTGAGCCTGCCGCTGAGCGTGCGCTCGGCATTCGCCGCCGAGCCTTTTACCTTTTACGGCCTCAAGTCCATGTCTGGCGCCTTTGCCAGTTATGGCAAGTTCGCCGACATGGGTTCGCGCCTGGCGGTGGCGCAGCACCCCGAGATTCTTGGGCGCCCGCTGAACTACAAGGTCATCGACACCGAAGGCAACGCGGGCAAGGCGGTGCGCAAGGTACAGGAAGCGATTGCGCAGGACGGCGCGCGGTTCTTCCAGGGCTGCACCCTGTCGTCGTCGGCGCTGGCGGTGGCCAAGGAAGTCGACAAGGCCGGCGGCGTGTTCATGACCCCGGTGGGTGCCGATGAGGTCACCGGCAAAGACTGCAACCACGCGACCTTCCGCTGGTCGGTGCCGACCTACGGCGCGATCCGCGAAACCCTGGTGCCGCTGATCAAGCTGCTGCCGGACGCCAAGCGCTGGTACACCATCACCCCGCAATACGTGTTCGGCGAAGCCTTGCTCGAAGGCGCCAAAAACGTGCTCAAGGAACATGGCCTGGAACACGTCGGCAACAGCTACCACTCGCTGCAGGAGCAGGAATTCTCCGGCTACCTGACCAACGCCATCGCCACCAAGCCCGACGTACTGGTGCTGCTCAACTTCGGCAGCCAGTCGTCCAACACCCTGCGCCAGGCGGTCAACTTCGGCATCAAGGAGCGCATGAAAGTGCTGCTGGTGTGGTCTGCCGGCCTCGACCAGTTCCAGGAACTGGGCAGCGATGTGCTCGAAGGCGTGTACCTCGGCGCGCAGTACTGGCACCAGGTCGACAGCCCGCTCAACCGCGAACTGGTCAAGCTGACCCAGGCCAAGTACGGCATCAACCCCACTTACCCGCTGGCCGCCGACTACATCAGCACCAAGGTCATGCTGGACACCATCATCGCCACCGGCAGCTTCGACGGGCCGACCGTGGCCAAGGCCATGCAGGGCCTGAGTTTCGAGGGCCCCACCGGCAAGGAGTCGATCCGTGCCGGCGACCACCAGGTGATCAAGGATTACTACCTGCTGATCGGCAAGGCCGCCGCCGACATGGCCGACAAGGACGACCTGGCCAAAGTGCTCAGCGCCGGCCAGTCATTCCCGCCGGTCGAGGCCACGGGCTGCACGCTCGGCTGACCCCCTGACTATTTGCACCGCAGGGCCGCGCGAGCGGCTTCCTGCCGAGGGTTCCTGCATGCTCAATCTTTACCTGTTCCAGATACTCAATGGCCTTGGCCTGGGGATGATCTACTTCCTGATCGCGGTCGGGCTGACGATCATTTTCGGCCTGCTCAACTTCGTCAACTTCGCCCACGGTGCGTTCTTCCTGCTGGGCGCCTACATCTGCTACACCGCCGTGAGCCTCACCGGCAGCTTCTGGCTGGCGCTGCTGCTGGCACCGCTGGTGGTGGCCGCGCTGGCGTGGGTGATCGAGCGCTTGCTGATCCAGCGGATTTATCACTTGCCGCACATGTTCCAGATCCTGGTGACGCTGGGGATCGCGCTGATCATCCAGGAAGCCAGCGTGATGATCTGGGGCCCGGTGGGCAAAAGCATCGCCGTGCCGGAACTGCTGCGCGGGGTGCTGGTGCTGGGCGATTTCGTCTATCCCTATTACCGCCTGTTCCTCATCGTATTTTCCGGGCTGGTGGGCCTGGGCCTGTGGCTGCTGCTGGAACGCACGCGCTTCGGCGCACTGGTGCGCGCCGGCAGCGAGAGCACCGAAACCGTGTCGCTGCTGGGCACGAATATCTTCCGCCTGTTCTCCATGACCTTTGCCCTCGGCGTCGGCCTGGCCGGCATGGCCGGCGTACTGTTCGCGCCGTTGCGCGGTGCCCAGCCCTTTGTCGGACCGGAAATTCTCGGGATCGCCTTTGTGGTTGTCGTCATCGGCGGCATGGGCTCGTTCAGCGGCGCGCTGGTCGGCGGTTTGCTGGTGGGCGTGGTGCAAAGCCTGATGACCACACTCTGGCCCCAGGGTGCGAGCCTGATGATCTACGGCGCGATGGCCGTGGTGATTCTGGTCCGCCCCTACGGCCTGTTCGGGAGAGCCTGACATGAGCGAGAAAAATCCCCTGCCGTTCGCCAAGACCCAATCCAAAGCGATGTTGCTGTGGGTGCTGGCAGTGCTGATCGGCCTGCCGCTGGTCCTGCCCTCGGCGACCCTGGCCAGCGAGATTCTGATCTTTGCCATGGCCGCCCTGGCCTGCAACCTGTTGCTCGGCTACACCGGGCTGTTGTCGTTCGGCCAAGGCATCTTCTTTGGGGCCGGTGCGTACTGCGCGGCGCTGCTGATGATTCACCTGCAACTGGGTCTGTTCAGCGCGCTGCTCGGCGCTGCCGTGGCCGGCGGCTTTCTGGCGCTGCTGGTGGGTGCCCTGGCGATCCGCCGCACCGGCATCTACTTCGTCATGCTGACGCTCGCGTTCAGCCAGATGGCGTATTTCGTCGCCTACACCCTGAGCGACTGGACCGGCGGCGACAACGGCCTGCTCAGCGTGCCGCGCCCGGAGATCCGCATCGGCGACAGCGTGTTGCTGTCGTTGGCCGACGCCCGCGCGTTCTACGGTTTTGTCGCGGTGCTGTTCCTGCTGATCTTTATCGGCGCACGCCGCGTCATCGCCTCGCCATTCGGCAGCACGCTGATGGCGATCCGCGAAAACGAAACCCGTGCCTCGGCCATCGGCTATGACACGCGCCACTTCAAGATCCTGGTGTTCGTGCTGTCCGGCGCGGTCACCGGGATTGCCGGGGCGCTGTACGCCATGTTGCTGCACTTTGTGCCGCTGTCGAATATCGACCTGGCGATGTCCGAGAACATCCTGATCATGACCATCGTCGGCGGCACCGGCTCGCTGTTCGGTTCGTTGCTGGGCGCCGGTTCCATCGTGCTGCTGGGGGATTTCCTCTCCGACCTGTGGCCGCGCTGGCTGATGCTGCTGGGGGTGATCCTGATCCTGGTGGTGATCTTCATGCGCGGTGGTTTGTGGGGCGGCCTGGCGTCGCTGTTCGAGAAAGTGCGCGGCCGCCGCAAGGCCGTCGTCGTCGCCAAGGAGCAAGGGCTATGAGCATCCTGTTGGAAACCAAGAACCTGGAGCTGGCCTATGGCGCGTTCCATGCGGTCAACGGCGTCAACCTGAAGGTCGCGGCCGGCACCATCCACACCATCATCGGCCCCAACGGCGCGGGCAAGACCAGCCTGTTCCACTGCCTGACCGGCGAACGCCAGGCCACCGCCGGGGCGATCCATTTCGACGGCCAGCCACTGATGCGCAAACCGGCCCACGCCCGCGTCGGCCTCGGTATGGCGCGTTCGTTCCAGCTCACCAGCCTGTTCCAGAACCTCAGCGTGCGCGAAAACCTGCGCCTGGCCGCCCAAGGTCGCGACGGTGCGCGCGCCTTGAATTTCTGGCGTCGGGTCGAGAGCAAGCGCGAACACCTGGAGATGGCCGACCAGGTGCTCGAACGCCTGCAACTCACGGCCCGCGCCGCGACCCTGGCCGGCGAGTTGTCCCATGGCCAGCAACGGGTGCTGGAGGTGGGCATGTCGATCTGTTCCAAGCCGAAACTGTTGATGCTCGACGAGCCCACCTCGGGCATGGGCATCGATGACATCCCGATCATGACTCAACTGATCAGCGACCTGGGCCGCGACCACACGGTGCTGCTGATCGAACACAACATGAGCATCGTCATGTCCATCAGCCAGCGCATCACGGTGATGAGCCACGGCCAGATCCTGGTGGAAGGCACGCCGGAGTTCGTGCGCGCCGATGAACGTGTGCGAACGGCTTATCTTGGGGAGGCTGCCTGATGCTGATCGTCGAGAATATCCATTCCTACTACGACAAGAGCCACGTGCTCGAAGGCGTGTCGCTGACCGTCAACCCCGGCGAACTGGTGACCCTGCTCGGCCGCAACGGCGCCGGCAAGACCACCACGCTGCGCAGCATCCTCGGCATCATCTGCCCGCGCCAGGGCCAGATCCACTTCAACGGCCAGGCGCTGGTGGGCCAGAAGATCTTTGAAATCGCACGCCAGGGGTTGGCGTTGGTGCCGGAGAACCGCGGGATCTTCCGCCTGCTCACCGTCGAGGAAAACCTGCGCATCGCCGCGCGCAAGAGCAGCCGCTGGCAACTCGAAGACGTCTACGGCATGTTCCCGCGCCTCAAGGAGCGACGCAAAAACGCCGGCCACGCGCTCTCCGGCGGCGAGCAACAGATGCTCGCCATCGCCCGCGCCCTGCTCAACGATCCCAAGCTGCTGATCCTCGACGAACCCACCGAAGGCCTGGCCCCGGTGATCGTCGACGAGTTGGTGAAGATCCTGCGCAAGGTCAAGGACGACGGCCTGCCGGTGCTGCTGGTGGAACAGAACCTGATGGTCTGCGACAAGCTCGCCGACCGCCATTACGTGCTCGAACAGGGCCGCGTGGTGTACGAGGGCAGCGCGCAAGCCTTCCGCGCCGACCCGACGATCAAGAACCGCTACCTGGCCCTGAGTGCCTGACCGGAGTTCGAAGATGAATAGCTTTGCACAACCGCTCCAGAGCAACGCCCCGCTGATCAACCGCGACCGCCTGTGGCAATCGCTGATGGACCTGGCCCGACTCGGCGCCACCGTCAAAGGCGGCGTGTGCCGCCTGGCCCTCACCGACCTCGACCGCCAGGCCCGCGACCTGTTCGTGCAGTGGTGCGAGGCGGCCGGGTGCAGTGTCAGCGTCGACGCCATCGGCAATATTTTTGCCCGGCGCCCAGGGCGCAATCCCGCCCTGCCGCCGGTGATGACCGGCAGCCACATCGACACCCAGCCCACCGGCGGCAAGTTCGACGGTTGCTTCGGGGTGATGGCCGGCCTGGAAGTGATCCGCACCCTCAATGATTTGAAGATCGAAACCGAAGCGCCGATCGAGGTGGTGGTATGGACCAATGAAGAAGGCTCGCGCTTCCCGCCGTGCATGATGGGGTCCGGGGTGTTCGCCGGGAAGTTCGACTTGCAGGACACCTTGGACAAGCAGGACGACCAGGGCCTGTCGGTGGGCGCCGAATTGCGGCGCATCGGTTATGCCGGTTCGCGTGCGGTGCTCGGCCATCCGGTCGGTGCGTATTTCGAGGCGCATATCGAACAAGGCCCGGTGCTGGAAGACCGCGCCACCACCATCGGCGTGGTGATGGGCTGCCTGGGCCAGAAGTGGTTCGACCTGACCCTCACCGGCGTCGAAGCCCACGCCGGCCCGACGCCGATGCACCTGCGCAAGGACGCCCTGGTCGGCGCCGCCGAGGTGGTCAGCGCGGTCAACCGCATCGCACATCAACAGCAACCCCACGCCTGCGGCACGGTCGGCTGCCTGAGCCTGCGCCCCGGCTCGCGCAATGTGATTCCGGGCCAGGTCCAGATGACCATCGACCTGCGCCATCTGCATGCCGACAAGCTGCAGGCCATGGTCGATGAAGTGCGCAGCGTGATCGAAGCCAGCGCCGCACGCCACGGCCTGACGTTCGAGTTGACCGCTACCGCCGACTTCCCGCCGCTGGACTTCCACCCGGCCTGCGTCAATGCCGTGCGCGACGCCGCCGACGCCTTGGGCCTGAGCCATATGGACATCGTCAGCGGCGCCGGGCACGACGCGATTTTCGTCGCCGAACTGGGCCCGGCCGGGATGATTTTTGTGCCGTGCGAAGGCGGCATCAGCCACAACGAAATCGAGAACGCCGCACCGGATGATCTGGCGGCAGGTTGCGCGGTGTTGCTGCGCGCCATGGTCAATGCGGCACAGGGGGATCAGGCATGAGTGAGATCGGCCAACTGACGGCGGTGCAACTGCTGCAGCATTTTCGTGACAAGAGCTTGTCGCCGGTGGAAGTCACCGAAGACGCGCTGTCGCGCATCGAGCGCTATAACCCGCTGGTCAACGCCTACTGCCATGTCGATGCCGAGGGCGCACTCAACGCCGCACGCGCCTCGCAAGCGCGCTGGTTGAAAGGCGAACCCTGCGGTGCGCTGGATGGCGTACCGGCGTCGATCAAGGACCTCACGCTGACCCTCGGCATGCCCACGCGCAAGGGCTCGCGCACCTCTTCGGCCGAGGGCCCGTGGGACGTGGACGCGCCCTTCCCGGCGTTTATGCGCAAGGCCGGTGCGGTGCTGCTGGGCAAGACCACCACCCCGGAATTCGGCTGGAAAGGCGTCACCGACAACCCGCTGTACGGCATCACCCGCAACCCGTGGGACACGCGCATGACCACCGGCGGTTCCTCCGGCGGCGCGGGCGCGGCGGCTGCGCTGAACCTGGGGGTGTTGCACCAAGGCAGCGATGCCGGCGGCTCGATCCGCATTCCCTGTGCGTTTACCGGCACCTTCGGGATCAAGCCGACCTTCGGCTATGTACCGCAGTGGCCGGCCAGTTCGATGACGATCCTGTCGCACCTGGGGCCGATGACCCGCACGGTGGAAGACAGCGTCTTGATGCTGCAAACCGTCGCACAACCGGATGCGCGAGACGGCTTGATCGGCGCACCAAGGACCACGCCCTGGTTGTCGGAGACCGTGGATTTGAAGGGCCTGCGCATTGCCTACAGCCCCACCTTCGGCTACGTCGATGTCGACCCGCAGGTGGCCAAAGTGGTCGCCCGGGCTGTGGCCGGCCTGGTGCAGTTGGGCGCCCATGTCGAACAGATCGACCCGGGTTTCAGCGACCCGCAGGAGGTGTTCAACACCTTGTGGGCGGCCGGCGCGGCCCGCCTGACCGGCCCGATGAGCGAGGCGCAAAAACAGCTGCTCGACCCCGGCCTGCTGCGTATCGCGCAACGCGGTGAGGGCCTGAGCCTGGACGATTTCAGCGCGGCCCTGGAAGCACGGGCAGCCCTGGTGGCGCGGATGGCGGCGTTCCATGAGCACTACGATGTGCTGGTGTCGCCGATGATGCCGATCACCGCGTTCGAGGCCGGGCACAACGTGCCGCCAGGCTCCGGGATGCAGGAATGGATGGAGTGGACACCGTTCACCTACCCCTTCAACCTGACCCAGCAACCGGCAGCGTCGGTGCCGTGCGGGTTGGCGGCGAATGGCTTGCCGGTGGGGTTGCACGTGGTGGCGGCGCGGTTTGCCGATGAGACGGTGTTGCGGGTTTGCCAGGCATATGCAAAGGCATTCCCTACCGCCCCCCTGCCAGCCCCGATCACCGGAACAGCGTAGATCCAACCCAACGCTGGGAGGGGGCTTGCTCCCGATTGCAGTGTGTCAGTTGACTGATCGGGTTCTGGCACACCCCCATCGGGAGCAAGCCCCCTCCCACAGTTCTTGAGCGCATTCCACTACAATAGGCCCCCAATCATCCCCGGGGGCTTCATGGACATCGAACTGGCACGCACTTTCCTCGAAATCACCCGCTGCGGCAGCCTGGCCGCGGCGGCCGAGAAACTGCACGTCACCCAGACCGCCATCACCGCACGCGTGAAGAACCTCGAAAGCCAGCTGGACAGCACGCTGTTTGTGCGCAACCGCGCCGGTGCGCGGCTGACCGCCGACGGCGAGGCCTTTGTGGTGTACGCCAACCAGTTGCTGCAAACCTGGGAAGCCGCGCGCCGCGACCTGCCATTGCCCGAGGGCTATCGCAATGTGCTGCATATCGGCGGTGAGGTCAGCCTGTGTAACCCGTTGATGCTCGGCTGGGCCCAGGCCTTGCGCGAACATATCCCAGGCTATGCGCTGCGCACGGAAATCCGTGAGGGCGAATACCTGCTGCGCCAATTGGAACTGGGTGTGCTCGACGCCGCGCTGGTGTTCCAGCCGCAGTACTGGCCGGGTTTGCAGGTGGAGCAGGTGCTGGAAGAAAAGCTGATCCTGGTGCAACTGGTGAGCAAGCCGGGCCCGTATGTGTATATCGACTGGGGCCCGGGGTTTCGCCAGCAGCATGACGCCGCGCTGCCCGACAAGGCCCGCGCTGCGCTGAGTTTCAACCTCGGGCCCTTGGCGCTGCAGTACATTCTGGAGAACGGCGGTGCCGGGTATTTCCGTACCCGAGTGGTGCAAAGCTACCTCGACAGCGGCGTGATGCAACGCGCGCCCAAGGCGCCGGAGTTCAGCTTCCCGACGTTCCTGGTGTACTCACGGGCGCGGGATTCGGCCGTGTTGCAGCAGGCGCTGGAGTTGCTGCGCGGTGTGGTCAAGGCAGAAAGCGACTGGTCGCAACGCTGGGACCCGCTGATTTGAATGTTCACGCCTGAGCCCGTCCTATTACGGGCTCGCCTATTGGAGCAAAAACTCGCACATTCGCCACCGCTCGAGAGCATGGCACGCGTGCCGTTGAAACTGGCGCTGACGCCATAATGCAAAAAGGGCATACAGGCGCTCGGCCTGTATGCCCTGGGTACTACCGGTTTACTGCATCAGCTCTTGGTGCTGCTGAGCAGCGTCTGTTTGCACAAGTGGCCGAAGCTGACGTACTCGACATTGTCACCACCGACACCGATGCCCGGATACTCCAGTACCTCCATGCGCCACACGCCGTAGTTAAAGTCGCTGCGCCAGGTGTTTTTGTAGCCCTGGGCATAATCGACAAAGGTGGTCTGGAAATCACCGGAGCACGTGCCCACGTTGATCGTGCCGCCGGCTTGACCCGAGCTGTCGGTGGCTGCCGAGTAGGCCTTGTAGACGATATTGCCGGTGTCCGGGTTGATATGCTGATCGAGATACACAATCGGATGCAGCCCTACCAGCGGCGCACCGGTGCTGTCCGACAGGCCCATGGTCCAAGTCAGATCGCGATAGGCTTGGGTGGTCATGTAGCCATAGCCCACATTGGAAGCGGAGGACGGGATGCGCAACACATTCGCCTCGCCTTTCACATCAGGGCTGTTCACCCGCGGGCTGGAACCCAGCGACAGGTTGTATTTGCCCGTCGCGCTCCACGGTTCGTTCGGGTGCTGGTTCGGACGCACGCGCACTTTGACCACCCCTCCGACGCCAGGGCTCGGGATCGAGGTCGATAGCACATTCGCGCCCACGGTGACCCACTGCGCGCCATCGAAACGCTCCAGTATCCATTTGCCTCGCGCGCTGCCGCTGGCAGCGTCGGCAGTCAATGCGATCCCCACGCTCTGGCCACGTACTGCGGTGAAGTCGAAGTAATCAACGTCATCGAGACTGTCGGCATTGCCACTGATGTAGTTCAGCGTGTCAGGCAGTTTGAAGGCGGTGTCCGGCGTGTCATTGGGTTCGAAGGCGTCGAGGTTGGTATCGACCGCCACACCGAACTGAAAGCCCGACCCCTGGACCGCCGCGTTGGCTTCCATGAACCAGTAGTAATCACCGGCCGGCACCACGCCGCCAAGGCTCTCATCAGCGGTGCCCGGATTATTGGAGGTGCCCAAGGGCAGCGGATTGCCCTGGCCGTCGTCCTGGAACAAGGTCAACGACATGTCGGTGCCCGCCGTCTGGCTGACCAGCAGAGCGTTGATCCGGGCCTTCTTCGGCAGGTTGAAGTGGTAGCACAGCAAATCGCCGGTTTGCACGCCGGTGATCGTATAGAGCGCGTTGACATCCAGCGTGGTTTCACAACCCTGAACCAGCGCCGCCTGCACTGCAGCAGCCTGTTTGGCAGTGGCTTTCTGTACTTGGGTGACGGGGGCCGGCGCGGTGTTGTCTTCCACCACCGAATCGGCCTCGGCCTTCGCGACGAATACCGCTTTCTTCGACTGAGCGTCTGCCCGCAGTTGCTGTTTCAGCGCCGTGGGAGCCTTGTTGGCGGCGATTTTTGCACCGGATTTCAACGCCTGTTTGACGTTGGGTTGAAGCGCTTGCGCAGCCAGGTGAGGGTATTGCTCGGCCAGGGCGAAGGCCGAAACGAAGCAGGAGGCCGCCATGGCTGCACCCAGCATAAGGTTTTTTTTCGATTTCATTTTTTATCCATCCATAGTTAAAAACTGAAGGTCAGGTGACATCCGGTCACCTGGGATGGACTGTAGGATATTACTGTATATATGTACAGTATTTTTTGAAAGGAATGCAGTGCCTTTCAGATGATGACGTTGCACCACCTGCGCCAAACCGACCAAACCACCGTTGCGATGGCCCAAATGAACGCAAGGTAATAGGGCCACAACACCCAACGTTTGAGCGCTAAAGGAATAGACGCCAGTTCGGCTTCGGTCACAAGACCGGCTTTCACATGGCGTTTAGAGTCTGCAAGGTATTCAAAAATCAGCATCATGCGATATTGTCTGTCGATCCACTGGTTTCGTCGCCAAAAGCGCTTGTTGTTGCGAACTTCTTCGTTTTCACTGAAGTAACTTTCCAACTCGTCGAGTTTTGTATATTCGGCAAATAGCAGCAGTCCCAAGACGACAGACATCCCAACAAACAACACAATGGAATAAACGAGAAAAAAATCCATGGTTAAGCCCCCTCTGGCTGGAATATCAAATCACCAATGAAGTTGGCGTCAAAATATAGGCAATCGAATACTGTCCGGACACAAGCCCTAGGGGGCTCAATCACATTTAGGAAGTTGCCTACACAGAAGAAGATCGGCGCCTACAGAAAAGTGCTAATACCTGGTCATCTCCAGAGCCCTTAAACCTCACCGACCCTTCCAGTACGGAATACTCAGGTTCATCCAGGTGGCGGTGAGGACAGGTGAGCTACCATCGGTACCAAATGCTCCAAACGACTGATGCGATCAGCCAAATAAAAGAAAGACGATACGGCCAAAGTGCCCAACGCTTGAGGGATATCGGGATTGAAGCCAGCTCTGCCTCAGTCACATCGCCCCTCTTTACATGCAGTTTGGGCATTCCTAACAATTGATTGATCAGAAGCATGCGCTGAAACCTGTCGATCCGCATATTTCTTCCCCAAAAACGTTTGTTATCGCAAACCAGCTTGTTTTCACTGAAGTAGCTTTCCAACACTTCGAGCTTTTTGCACTCTGCATATAACATCAGCCCCACGCCAACCAGAGCGCCTACACACAGCAAAATACTAAAGACGAGAAAAAAATCCATAGTCAGGCCCCCTCGGGTTGAAAGATAAAAACACCATCGTTCTCTATGATCTTTCCGCCGAGAAACCCCACCTTCAAACTGCACCGGCCCTTGCCAGTACGGAATATCCAGGCCTTCGGGTTGACAGCTTCAGTTATGGACAGCGGCGTTGTGCAGGGTTTGGGTTGACCTTCGCGGTCGTTCCAGGTGCCGGTGAAGTAACCCGTACTGTCCTTTTTCCTTACGCGAAACAGCATCAACTGCTCAGGTGTAGGAAAACGAGCGACCACTAGAGCCAAGTGCACCAATAGCCCCAGCTAATAGCCAAAATCATCGCAAGGCGATATGGCCACACGGCCCAACGCTTAAGTGATAACGGAACGCAGGCCAACTCTTCCTCAGTCACAAGACCTTCTTTCACGTAGTGTTTTGACATTAGCAGGATATCAATCATCAGGCCCACGCGATGAAATCCGCCGAACCGCGGGTTTGGCCCCCAGAGTTGCTTACGTTTACGAACCTCTGCGTTTTCACTGAAGTAACTTTCCAGCTCGTCGAGTTTTGTACGTTTGGCAAAAAGCATCAGTCCCAGGACGACGAACGTCCCAATAGACATTACAAGGGTGTAAGCAGGAAAAAACGACATCGTTAAACTCCCTCCCTCGTTCAAATTGGAATGTTGCACCACCTGCGCCAAACCGACCAAACGACCGTTGCGATAGCCCAAATGAACGCAAGGTAATAGGGCCACAACACCCAACGTTTGAGCGCTAAAGGAATAGACGCGAGTTCGGCTTCGGTCACAAGACCGGCTTTCACATGGCGTTTAGAGTCTGCAAGGTATTCAAAAATCAGCATCATGCGATATTGTCTGTCGATCCACTGGTTTCGTCGCCAAAAACGCTTATTGTTGCGAACTTCTTCGTTTTCACTGAAGTAACTTTCCAACTCGTCGAGTTTTGTATATTCGGCAAATAGCATCAGTCCCAAGACGACAAACATTCCAAAAAACCAAACCATGGTATATGCGAGAAAAAAATCCATGGTTAAGCCCCCTCTGGCTGGAATATCAAATCGCCATCGATCTCTAGAATCTTTCCACCCAAAAACGCACCACCATCGCCAAATTCACTACTTCCGACATACCCTCCAGCAGCGCCTCCAATAATTTCGCACGCCAATGCACCGCGTCCTTTCAAAGCAATACCCAGAAACATGTTGCATGCACGACGAGCTACTTTCCCCCCGAACTTTCCAAGAATAGCTCCCCCCGCCACCCCACCCGCCAACCTCCCCATCTCCACATACTTCGCCCGCCGACACTGCGCCTCCCGCCCCACCATACACGCCTCCTTGATCTCCAAACCCGCTGCGCCCACATCCAGCGCCAGCCCAACATAAGTGCCCTTGCCCAACCACTTCGACGTCTGCGAAATCGCCTTCAAGCGCTGTGCATACCCGGCGATCTCGCCCTTATTCAGATAGCTTTTGGTTGAAATCCCCAGCACCTTCTTCAGCGATTGATTGCCGCGCAATCCCGTGCCAAATCGTGCGGCACCACGCAGTTGCGTGCCCAGCAGCGCCAGCAGCACTTGGCGCTGGCGGATAAACGCCTGGCGATCCAACCCGCCGGCTTTCAGGCGTTGATGCAGACGCTCGATTTCCTCCAATGTGTTCACGACTTCATCCAGGTGCCGCGACCACGCCGATGTCGCACTGCCGATACCTATCGAGCCATACGTCAGAAGGCTCTGCAGCAGGTCGTAGTTATCGATCATCGTCTGTGCAGCCGCAGCGTCCAGCTCCAGGTTGCGATCAATTTCCTCGGCATAACGCACCCACCAGGATTCATTCCAGGAGCAACTGACGCTCTCTGTGTCTGGAACAATCACCATCCGCCCCGGAATCACCCACCCGCGGCGCAGGTGATGATTCAACACATCAAAATGGTCAGAGTGCTGGCGGCTCATGCCGTGGCCCATCAGCCAGGTTTTCAAACTGCTGTAGCTGATTGGCTTGTCGTTGATGTATCCCCGCGCCATGCCTTACATCCTTGATGCGATGAAGTTGGCGTCGAAATATAAGCAAGCAAACACCGCCCCGGCACAAGTCCGAGGGGGCTAAATCACATTTGGGAAGTTGCCTACGCAGAAGAGGATCAGCACCTACAGAAAAGTGCTAATACCCGGTCATCTCCAGATACCCAACCCCGCCTTCAAACTGCACCGGTCCTTCCCAGTACGGAATATTCAGGTTCATCCAGGCCTTCGGGTTGACGGCATCGGTGGTGATATCCAGCTGCTTGCCGGGAATTTTCAGCGACCAGCGTGTGGGGATACTTCGCCCGTCGATGTCAGTGCTGGCCAGTGGCGTAAGTTGGATATCGGCGTTGTGCAGGGTTTGGGTATGGCCCTCGCGGTCGATCCAGGTGCCGGTGAGATAACCCGTGCCGTCCTTTTGCCTTACGCGAAACAGCATCAACTGCTCGCCACGGTCCAGGTGCAGGGAAAACCAGTCCCAGCCGGTCTGGCCGGCGGCCAGGGGTTGGCTGCTCCACTCGCGGTCGAGCCAGGCCGGGCCCGTGACCTGGTAGACCTTGCCGTCGAGGCTGACGCTGCCGTTAGCGGTGAAAAACGGCTGACTGTAGTAGTACGAGGCCTGGCCCTGGTCGGACTTGCGGCTGTAGCCGTTGTCACCTTGCAGCACCAACGGGCGACTGGACGTCAGTTGCAAGTCGTAGGCGAATTGCGGACCGCTGGCCTTGAGCTGCATGTCCGCCAAAGGGCCGGCGGCGCCTGGGCGGGTGGCGAAGCTCCAGTCATCGATCCACGCGCTGAACGGCGCGGCCTGGGCCCCGGCCTGGCCGACGCCGCCACGGGCGTAGCGCTCGGCGGCGTAGTGCCGGGTGGCCGAGGTGACGGCGGCGTGGCCGAGCCAGATCGTTGAGTCGTGCCAGCCCGGTTGCGTCGGCCCGGCCTTGAGGGCATTGCGAAACAAGGTCCATTGCACGCCGAACACATGGCCCTGGGCGTCTTGCAGGTTGGCGGTGACGTACCACCACTCGATGCGAAAACCGGCGTGAGGGCCGTGGTCCTCGGGAAAAGCGAAGACCTTGCCGGGCACCACCTGGGCAAAATCCGCCGCATCACTGCCCAGGCCGGCGAAACTTTCCTCGGGGGCGGGGGCTTTGTCACAGCCGCTCACCAGCACCAGAGCGAGGCACAGCAGCGCCTTAATCTTCATGGGCAAACGTCCTCAACAAATCCGCCGGGCGACTGCGGTACAACTGCCACAGCGGCCACGCCGACGCCAGCAACGTGGCCAGCAACGCCAGCCCCAGCAGTTGCGCCAGCTGCCAGGGAAAAATATGCAACGGCAGGCGCCAGCCAAACGCCTGCACATTGATCACCGCATCCAGGCACCACGCCAACAGCAACCCCAAGGGCAACGCCAGCAGCAGCGTCAGCACCGCGAGCAGCCAGGTCTGTCCCAGGTTGAGCAGCATCAATTGCCGGCGCGTCACGCCCAATGCCCACAGCGGGGCGAGTTGGCCGAGGCGGCTTTGGCTCTGGGTCAGCAGGCTGATGAACAGCGCCACGCCCGCCACGCCCAGCGTCAGGCTGTTCAAGGCGGCGGTGGCGGCAAAGGTGCGTTCGAACACTTGGCTCGACCAGCCCTTGAGGGTCTGTTGGTCAACGATACGGCTGTCGTCCAGGGTGAACTCGCGCTGCACCTCATGCACCAGCGGCACCACGTTTTGCGGCAGCACACGCAGGTTGAAGCGCGCCGGCGACAGCGTCGGCCAATGCGCCAACAGGTGCTGCGCATTGACCAGCACGTGGCCCTTGGGGTTGCCATAGTCGGCGTAGATCCCCACCACCTGGGGCGACCACACACCCTCGGGCGTGGGGATGTTGACGGCGTCGCCCACTCGCACATTCAAGCGCCGCGCCAGTTGCTCGCTGAGCATCAGCGTGTCACTGCGCAGCAACTGGTCCCACGGCGCGCTCGCAGCTTCCAGCAACGGCCAATGCTGGCGATAGGTCGGCGCGTCGACCACGCCAAACACATCCGCCGGCCAGCCCTGTAATTGCACGGCGACCTGCCAGGTGGGCAGCACCGCCTGCACCAGCGGTTGTTGCGTGAGCCAGGTATTCAACCGGTCGGCCTGGGCCGGGGTGTTTGGGTTGAGGTACAGCTCGGCGGTGAGGCGTTGTTCCAGCCAATTGCTGAAGGTCAGGCGAAAACCCGAGGTCATGGAACCCGCGCCGATGTTGGCCGCCAGCGCCAACAGCAACGCCATCAGCGCCAGGCTCAAGGCCGGCAACTGTTGGCGGCAGTCGGCGAGAAACCACTGCCCGAGCACCGAGCGGCTGCGTCCCAGCAGCGCTTTCAACAGCGCATTGAGCAGCACCGGCAGCCCCAACGCGGCACCGAGCAGCAAGGCCGCCATCAGCACAAATCCGGCAGCCAGACTGTTGCCCCACCATAGCGCCAACAGTGCGATCAGCAACGCCGCACTCGCCACCCGGCCCTGACGCCGCAACCAGCGCCCATGGGCCTCATGCCAGGCCTGGGGGTTGGCCAGCGCCAGCAACGGCAAGCGCGCCGCGCGCCACACACTGCCGGCCCCGGCGAGCAACGCCCCGAGCAGGCTCAGGCCCAACCCGGCGAGCCACCACCACGGGCTGAGGCTCAACTGCCCCGGCACTTCAGCGCCGTACAGGCCGCGCAGGCTGGCGGCCACATCCGGCAGCAAGACACTGGCGAGCACATAGCCGCTGGCGACACCGAGCACACCGCCAAGCAGGGCCAGGGCGCCCAGTTCCATGCCCAGGCCGAGGAGCAACATCCGCCCGCTGACCCCGCAAGCACGCAAGGTGCGCAGCAGCCCGCGCCGCTGTTCCAGGGCCAGGCCGATGGCGGCATGGACGATAAACAGCCCGACCACAAAGGATAAAAAACCCAGCGCATCCAGGTTCAGGTGAAAGCTTTCGGTGAGGCGCGCGAGGTTATTGTCCTGCGCCTGTTTGAGTTGCAGTCCGGCCGGCGGCGTGGGATGGGTGGCGGCGAACGATGTGTCGAGCAACAACCGCGACAGGCGCCCCGGCATGTCCAGCAACGGTTGGGCAAAACCGATGTCGGTCAGCAACAGGCCGGGGGCCATGTCCGCTTGAACCTGCAACGGCGGCAAGGCTTGCCCGCTGGCCGTCAGCGGCCGTTCACCGGCCTGCAACCCCAGTGCCTGCAAGGTGTGTGGGGCGATCCAGGTGCGCCCCGGCGGGTCGAAGAACGCGACCATTTGCGCCTGGCTCAAGCGCTGCCCCGCCACCGCGCCGCTGCCGGGCAGCGACACCGGATCGATGCCCATCAATTGCAGGCGCCGGTCCTCATGCCCCTTGAGCTGCACCCGCCCTTGCACCACCGGCGACACCGGCCAGCCGGCGCGGCGCAACTGGGCAAACAGCGCCTGGGGGAAGCTGGCACCGTCGGGCATGCTGAGGCTGGCCTGGGGTTCGCCGCCGATCAACTGACTGGCTCGGGCGTAGCTGTCCCGCGCCTGGCTGTTGAGCGCTTGCACCCCGGTCAGCAGCGCGGTGGCCAGCCACAGCCCGGTCAGCACACTGAAAAACTGCACGGGGTGGCGCCGCCAGTGGCTGAGCAACGCGCGTAAAGTCCAATAGAGCACCGCCATCTCAGCCGACGTCCGCAGGCAGGACGTGGCCGCGGTGCAACACCACCTGCCGGTCGAGCCGTGCGGCAATGCGCGGGCTGTGAGTGACCATCAACAAGCTGGTGGGGGTGTCGCGCAACAGGTCCAGCAGCAGTTGCAGCACTTCATCGCTGGTGGCCTCATCCAGATTGCCCGTCGGTTCGTCCGCCAGCAGCAAGCCGGGTCGAGACGCCAGCGCCCGCCCCACCGCCACCCGTTGCTGCTGGCCGCCGGAGAGTTGTTCCGGGTAGCGCTTGAGCAGATCCCCCAGGCCCAGACGCTCGACCAACTGCGCTTGCCAGTGCGGATCAAAGCGCCCCGCCAGGCGCGCCTGGAACGCCAGGTTGTCGTCGACGCGCAAGCTGCCGATCAGGTTGAACTGCTGGAACACCAGGCCGATCTCAGTGCGCCGCCAATCGGCCAACTGCCGCTCGCTCATCTGATCCAGACGCTGCTCACCCACGCGGATACTGCCGCCGTCGACACGATCCAAGCCGGCCACCAGGTGCAGCAGCGTGCTTTTCCCGCTGCCGGACTCGCCCATCAGCGCCAGGCTGCCACCCTGCGCCAAGTGCAGATCAACCCCGGCCAATACCGTCAGCGGGCCCTGCGCAGTGACGTAGCATTTATGGACACCTTGCACCTGCAACATGGGAACGCTCGCTCGCCAATGGACTGCAATCGAGGATAACGGCTGACCGCCCTCGCCACGCAAATTTTTCACATACATTTCACCGGTTACCTACCGACCACCGAATAAAGTGCCGAACAAGCGCCAATAACGCTCAACTTATTAGTTGTCGGCACACATAACTTTTAACGCTCCAGTTTTCAGCAAAAAGACAGCAACCGTATGACAGGCTCTTGCTCCACTACGGGCACAGTCAAACGGTTGTGCCTGACTAATAAAAAGCTGCCTGACATCCCACGGTGAATAGTGTGGTTAACCTGACCCTGACCAAACCGCGTTCGTATCAAGCTCGGGCAAAACGCCTGAAAAAACTCTGGCTGGGCACGGCAGCGCTCGCCCTGTGCGGCACATTGCTGGCAGGTTTGCTGGCCTGGCCTGTATCGCCACCGGACCTGAGTACGGCCAATCGCCTGCTGACGTCAGGCCTGCTGGCCAATTGGCGCGACGGCAATCTGGTGGTGCTGGTCCGCCATGAAGAACGCTGCGACCGTTCCTCCAATCCTTGCTTCGGCCCCGCCGATGGCCTGACGATCAAAGGCACCCAACAGGCCGTCGAAATCGGCAAAGCCTTCAAAATACTGGGCATGGAGGGTACAGACGTGTTCAGCAGCCCGACCACCCGCACTGCCCAGACCTCGCTGTTCATGTTTGGCAAGACCGAACTGTCGCCAAGCCAGCTATCGATCTGCGGCGATGCCATGGGTGAGGAAATCCTCAGCCACAAGCAACCCGGGCACAACTTTATGCTGATTACCCACAGCGCCTGCATCAGCGACATCGAACGGGACCTCGGCTATCCTCACGCCAAATCCACCGAATACGGCAGCGCGTTATTCGTCAAGGTGCTGGGCAACGGCAAGCTCAAGGCCGTGGGCATTATAAACAGCGAAGACTGGCCAGAGGCGCTCAAGCAACTTTAGACACTTTTACCTACACAAGAGGCAGATGTTCAGCCAAACGACAGCCAACTTCTGGCATGTTTAACTGCGCCTGTTAGTTAAGGACGTCATGAATACTTTCAGCCCATTAGTGAACACTGTGACATTTTATCGCACTATTTCCTTACATCCTTTTCCTACACTTAAACGTCAAGGAGCGACGTTCGCATGACCCGATTCAAACCCCTTCCCTTACTGCTACTGGCCTTCGTCGCGTTTTATCTCCTACCCCTGGGCCTGCACGGTCTATGGATACCCGATGAAACCCGCTACGCCCAGATCAGCCAGGAAATGCTCATGAGCGGCAATTGGACCGCACCGCATTTCATGGGCGTGCGTTATTTTGAAAAACCCGCCGCCGGCTACTGGCTGATCGCCCTCGGTCAGGCGGTGTTCGGCCAGAACCTGTTCGGTGTGCGGATCGCCTCGGCGTTGACCAGCGGCCTGAGCGTGCTGCTGGCCTACCTGATCGCCCGCCGCCTGTGGAACGACCCGCGCAAAAGCTTCGCCTGCGCCCTGCTCTACTTGAGCTTCGGCCTGGTGGCGGGGCAAGCCGGCTACTCCAATCTTGATCCGCAGTTCACCTTCTGGGTCAACCTCAGCCTGGTGGCGCTGTGGTTTGCCCTCGACAGCCGTACCCCGCGAGCCCGACTCGGCGCTTGGGCCGTGCTGGGGCTCGCCTGCGCGATGGGCTTCATGACCAAGGGCTTCCTCGCGTGGCTGCTGCCGGTGCTGATTGCGGTGCCTTATATGCTCTGGCAGCGGCGCCTGGGTGAGTTGCTGCGGTACGGCCCGCTGGCGATCGTCGTGGCAGTCCTGGTGTGCCTGCCGTGGGTGTGGGCGATCCATGTGCAGGAGCCTGACTACTGGAATTTCTTCTTCTGGCACGAGCACATCCGCCGTTTTGCTTCGGGCACTGCACAACATGCGCGGCCGTGGTGGTTCTTCCTGCCGATCATGGTCGTCGCGTGCCTGCCCTGGGCGGGGTTGCTACCAACCACACTGCACAAGACCTGGAAAGAAAAGCGCCAACCGGCGACGGCCTTTCTCGCCCTGTGGATGCTGCTGCCGCTGGGCTTCTTCAGCCTGAGCAGCGGCAAGCTGCCGACCTACATCATGCCGTGCCTGTTACCGCTGGCGTTGTTGATGGGGCATGCCTTGATCGATGTGATGCAGCAGGGCAAAACCCGCGCGATCTGCATCAACGGCCTGCTCAACTTCGTGCTCGGCATGGCCGCGATGGTGACGTTGATCTATCTGCAGATCGACGACCCGCTGTACGGCAACAGCCACGCGGAGATGTTCAGCCTGTCGTTGACCTTCATTGTGCTGCTGGGCTGGGTGCTGACCAACCTGCTGCAAGCCTTTCGCCCGCTGACACTCTGGGCGACGCCGGTCCTGGGCATCGGCTTGCTGGTACTACTCCTGCCAGCGGGTATGCCGGCGCGGATATCGAATAACGAAATGCCCGATCAGTTCGTGCTTGAACACCTGGATGAACTGCAGCAAACCCAAGCACTGCTGAGCAACGAGTTAGGCTCGGCATCGGCGCTGGCGTGGCGCCTGAACCGGTCGGATGTCGCGTTTTATGACACCGAAGGCGAGCTGCAATATGGCCTGCAATACCCAGATACCGTACAGCGCAAGGTCGGGCTGGATGACGTCCAGTCGTGGCTGGCCGAAGCCCGCCGCCAAGGCGCGGTCGGGGTGCTGATGCGCGTCAGGAGCACCAGCGAACACCTTGAGGAAGGGCAACTGCCACCCGGCGGCAAGCGCTATCGCAAGGGCGACCTGGTGCTCACTATTTATCCAAAACTCCCCTAGGAACCGTCCATGAGTGTCTGGAAAACCGAACGTGGCGCCCTGCTGCTATTGCTGGGCGTGTCGGCCCTGCTCCTGCTGCTGGGCCTGGGCAGTCGCGACCTGTGGGGGCCCGAAACCCGTTGGGCGAACATCGTCGTGCAGATGCTGCAAAGCGGTGACTACTTCGATCCCTACCTCAAAGGCACGCCGTATTACGATAAGCCTTTGCCCTCCTACTGGCTGATCAGCGGGTTCGCCAACCTGATGGGCGGCCTGGGGCCGTGGTCGCTGCGCCTGTCGTCGGTGATTGCCGCATGGTTGAGCATCTGGCTGGTGTACCTGATCGGCGAGCGCCTGTTTCGCAAAGGCACCGGGCTGATTGCCGGGTGGATGCTCGCCACCACCTTCTACTTCCTGTTCTGGGCGCGCGTGGCCACGGCGGATGTGCTCACGGTGTGCGGTGTGCTGGCGGCGGTGTGGTGGTACTGGCGCGGGCCGGATGACACACGGCTGTGGCGCTACACGGTGTTTTTCCTGCTGTTGGCCGCGACCTCGCTGTTCAAGGGCTTGATCGGTTTTGTGCTGCCGGGCCTGGTGCTGCTGCCGCACCTGCTCAGCGAGCATCGCTACAAACGTCACCTCAACCCGCGCCTGGTGCTGGCCCTGCTGATTGCCGCCGGGTTCTATGCCATCCCCTTCGTGCTGTCGCACCTCTACGGAGCGCCGACCTACGGCGAAAGCGGCCTGGCCCTGGTATTCCGCGAAAACGTCGTGCGTTTCTTCGACCCCTTCGACCATATGGGGCCGATCTACACCTATCTGATCTACCTGCCCGCCTACACCCTGCCCTGGGCACCGTGCTGGTTGCTCGGCCTGTGGCTGGCCGTGCGGCATTGGCGCCAGACCCCGCCCAACGTGCGCTGGCTGGTATGGGGCCTGGGCCTGCTGTTCGTGTTCTTCACCGCCAGCGGCAGCCGCCGCAGTTACTACGTGCTGCCGCTGGTGCCATTTGCCCAGTTGCTGGGAGCCTGGTGGCTGAGCGAACGGCTGGCGAAAAAAACCGCCAGCTGGCCGCGCTGGCAGAAAGGCTTTGGCATTGCCGCCGCACTGATGCTGCTGGTGCTCGGCGTGGTGTACCCGTGGACCAACGGCAACGGCGGCGTGACGCGTTTCGTCGAGGACGTGCAAGCTCAAGCCGAGAAGACCGCGCCATGGAACCAATGGCAAATGGTGCTGGTGGAAGTCGACAACAAACTGCCGATGTACCTGCAAAACGGCGGTCAGCCGTTCTACTACGTCGCCGAAACCCAGGACTTCCCCCGCCAGGGCGACAGCGCTGCGTTCATGACCTGGCTGGAACACACCAGCGGCCGCCGCTTCGATCCGCAACACACGATTATCATCGCGCAGTACTCCAAGGACGATCCCACGCCCCTGGCCTACCTGGGCGCGGATCATCAGGTGATCACCACCCAGCCTGACAATGGCGAGCGGCTGTTTCACCAGCGTGCGGGGGGGAGTGTGGCGTTTATCCCGATGTCGCGCTGACCTGCCCGCCCCTGGCGCTCGACGACAGCCAAAGCCACACGCTGTTGGCGCCGCAGGGGTTGCCGCTGCGGCGCCGAACATCCCTCACCGGCTCACTGATAGGGAATCAAGCGATCGCGGTCCAGGTCTCGCATCAGGTCGCCGAGCATTTCACTCTCGCTGCGCGGTTCGGTCATGGGGATGTACCAAGTCGTGGCCGTCCAGCCGCCACGCTTGTAGGCATAGGTTTTCAGCAGTTGACCGTCCTTGAACACCGAGCCATGCAATTGCCGCTCGTAGGTGTAGGGCACTGGCACGGTCAGCAGCGTCAGAGCGCCGAGTACTGCGGGGAGCACTCCGGCCCCTTTACCGCCACTCTGGTCGACCAACAGGCTGTAGCCGGTCTTGCTGAAACCACCGTCGAGAAAACTGAAGGCGCCTGTATCACGCAGCAACTGGATGACTTCGCGCTGCTTTTGCTGATCGAACCGGGATTCGGGCGGCGGCATGGTGACGCTCATCGGCACATAGGCGCGCTGGGCTTTGTAGTCCAGGGGTTTGAGGGCGGTGCCGCAGCCGCCGAGCAACAGCACGGCAGCCATTAAGGTGATCCTGATCATTGCGTGTGCTCCACAGGCAGTAGGCCATCACGTTGTACATCCTGGGCAAAGGCGCGGGTGATACGGTTTACGTTCTCTTGCTGCATCCCGCCGCTGCCATCGAGCAGCCAAGTGTATTTGTGGGTCACGTTGCGATAGCTGTATTGCTTCAACAGCTTTCCATTCTGTTGCAGGGAAAACTCGGTGGTGGTGTCGATACTCTGGGACAAGGGCAGCAGAAACAGCGTCGCCGTACTCAGCAGAATTACCGGGAAAGGTGGCAACTCGCGCTGGCTATTGAAGCGGATCAACACCGAATAATCCCCTTCCTTGCCTTGGCCGGTTTCGACACTGCGAAACACTCCGGTTTCGCGTAACTGGTTACGGATTTGCGCGGCATTCAGCGGGTCGTCGACCATGACATGGATCGGCTTGAGGTAGTCCTGACCGTCGGGCAACGCGCGCTCTGGCAGGGTATTGGTGGCCGCACAGCCAGTCAGCAGCGCCAGGACGCCCAGGGTAATAACGCGGTTCATGGACGCATCTCTTGAGGGGTGTTCTGGCCCGCAGCGGTAGACGGCGGCGCGATGATATGCGGGGCGGCGCTGCGATAATCCAGCGGTATCAACTCCAGCGCCGGCAAGCGCGGAACCGATTGTCGCGCGATCGGTTCATCGCGACCTTGCTGGTCGCGCCAACGGAAGGCGCACAGGGACGCCCCCAGGCACAGCGAGCGAAATTCACCGAGGTAATAGGCCTTGCCGGCTTGCAGGCGCATCGGCAGGTTGAACTTCTCCCGAGCCTGGACCGAGGTGTAAGTGGTGCCCAGGGTGGGTGAATAGGTGCTGGAGAAGAACTGGAAATCATAAAACTCATAATCTCCCGGTTTGAGCGGCAGCACGAACACACTGGCGACGCCGGTCTGGTCCTTCACATCCTGAGGCGTTTCCCGCCCGACACCGACCCATATACCCGCGGCCCCGAAGGCGGAGCCACGCTTGCGAAACAACAGGCGCTGGTTGGGTGCGGGAGACGCCTTGAGGTTCTGCGGGCCGATGGAGCCCACAAGATAAGCCACCGGTTCTTCGGGGCCGGGTTGCAGCGGCTGACTGACCAGCGACGCGGGCTGGGTACCGCAGCCCGCCAAGGCTGCAGCCATTAAGAGCAAGGCCAAAGGCCTGGAAAAGCAAAACATGTCGAATCCTGAACGCGGGCAAAAAGGGAGCTGCAGACGCCACAGGAAAGACATGCAATGAGCCATCCTGGCGCTGCGCCTCGCGTCACTGCGAGGGGGGCGAATGGTACGGGACGGATGAGGGTTTGACCACCCGCTCACCCCCCAGGCTTTCCAGCGCAGCCCTACCAACGCCCCGTCGCCAGGCTGTACGGCGAAAACTCCGCAAACCGCCACCTCAACGCCAACGCCGCCGGGCGGCGGACCACCTGTTCCACCGTGACCGTCCACAACCGCTGCGCGCCCTCGAACCGCGCCACCTCGGGGCCGTTGAGGATCAACGAAGTGTGCCCGGCCAGGTGCATCACGTCGCCCGATGCAAAGTCGATGAACAACAACCCCGCCACCGGGTTGGCGTGCAGGTTGCCCAGGGTGTTGAAGAACAGGTTGCCGGCAAAGTCGGGGATGGTCAGCACGTCGCCCTCCACGCGCACGAAGCCGCGGTTGCCGCCGCGATGGGAGACGTCCACCGAGCGTTCGCCGTCGATGTCCACATAGCTGGCGACGAAGAACGTGTCGGCGTTGCGGATCATTGCGCGCGCGGCGTCATCCAGGCGGCTGCTGCGCTCGGCCACGCCCCCGGGTTGGCGGGCGATCCCATCGACAGGGCGCAGTTGGATGTATTTGGGGCAATTGCCGAAGGTCTGGACCACATCGACCGCAAACCCCTCGGCATCCAGCGCGCCAACCCGACCATTCAGGCGATTGCGGCGGCGCGTGTCGAGGTCGATGCCGAGCAAGCCGACGGCGGCCCCTGGCTGCAGGGCCGTGCGCGCCGGGTCGCCGCTGCCGGGCAGGCTGTCGATCTGCAAGGTGTGCGGGTCGGGTGAATGGGCAAACCCCGGCGCGCCTTCGATCATCGTCGCCCAGGGCATGCCGTGCGCGTCCACCACGCCGAGCATCAGGTACGGCAACAGCGGATAGAACCCCCGGTGTTGCTCGGGCAGATGATCGCGGATCACCTTGGCGCCAATCATGTCCATACGCTCGGCGGCGCCGGCGCTGGTTTGCATCTGCCGTTCGCCGGCGTGCCAGGGGGAGTGTTCGATCAGGTTCATGGCGATCACCTCGTGTCAGATAGCCAGATGCTGCGCCCCGCCACGCGGCGAGAGAATACCCACGTTCGGCAATCGAGCATTACGCCAACTGAAATGCCGGATGCTCGCGCAACGCCGCCACGCAGTGATCGACAAAACTGCGCACGCGCATCGGCGCCTGGCGGCCTTCGCGGTAGACCACGTTGACCGGCAACGGCGCCAGCTCGTGGGCGGGCAGGACGCGGCGCAATTGCGCGCTGACCAGGTGCTCGTGAACCGGGTAGCTCAGGCACCGGATGATCCCCGCGCCATGCACGGCCGCATTGATCGCACCTTGCACCGAGGTGCAGCGCAGGCGTGTACGCGCCTTGAGGTGGGTATGGGGGAAATCCCAGTGAACCTGATCGGCGCTGGCGATCAGGCGATGCTGCTTGAGGTCGTGCGGGTGCGCGGGTTCGCCGTGGGCCGCAAGGTAATCGGGGCTGGCGCAGAGGACCTGCCGCACCTGGCCGACTGGCCGCGCGATCAGCGACGAGTTGGGCAGCGCACCGACCAGGATCGCCACGTCCAGCCCCTCTTCGTGCAGATTCGGGTAATAGTCGTGGTAGCGGGCTGTCAGGTAAACATCGGGATGGCGATCCATATAACCGGCCAGGATCGGCGCCATCACATACCGGCTGAACAGAAACGGCAGAAACACCCGCAGATTGCCCTGGGCCTGCACATGCGAGCCGTTGGCCGAGGCTTCAGCGGCGTCCACGGCCGCCAGCAGGCGGACACAGTCGGCGAGGTAGGCACGGCCGGCTTCGGTGAGGCGGACGCCCCGCGTACTGCGTTGCAGCAACGCCACCTGCAGACGCGCTTCCAAGCGCGCCAACGCGCGCACCAGCGTCGCGCCGGACACCCGGGCGCTGCGCGCCGCCGCCGCCAGGCTCGGTTGCCCGGCCAGCGCCGCAAACAGCTGCATATCGCGATAGCGCTCCATCAGTTCGGCCGCTGCGACGCTGGGTTCAGGCCACGGTCCTGCGCGAAATGCTGGGTGAGGAAGTCGACGAAGGTCTGCACCTTCGCCGGTACGCGGGCGCCCTTCTGGAACACCACCTGGATCGGCAGCGGCGCGGGCTCGAACGCGTCGAGGACAATCTCCAGTTCACCGGCCGCCACCGCCGCCGCCACTTGATAGGACAGCACCCGGGTCATGCCCCAGCCGATGCGCGCCAGGTTGATCGCGGCGTTGTTCGCCGTGACCACCAGGCGCGGTTCGATGGGCACCGTCAGTTCCTGCTCGCCGTCGACGAATTGCCATGCGCTGATCAATTGGCTGGCCGACGACGTAGCGATTTTGGCTTCACGCAACTGCGTGGGATGTTGCGGCCGCCCGTGCCGGTCGAGATAGCCGGGCGACGCACACACCACCCGCCGCACTTCACCGACCTGGATCGCCTGTTGCCCCGGCTCCTGCAGATGGCCGATACGCACGGCCACGTCGACACCTTCGTCGATCATGTTCACCACGCGATCGACCAGCAAAGCGTTGATGTTCACCAGAGGAAAACGATCGAGGTACGCCCCCAGCAACGGCGCCACATACAGCTCGCCAAACAGCACCGGGGCGGTCACGGTCAGTTGGCCGCAGGGGATGGAATAACTGCCCGCCGCCGCTTCCTCGGCTTCATTCAGCTCGGCGAGGATGCGTCGACAATCTTCCAGGTAGCGCTGGCCGGCTTCGGTCAGGTGCAGGCTGCGAGTGGTGCGCGCCAGCAGTTGGGTGCCGATGCGCTGTTCCATCGCGGCAATCGCCCGGGTCACGCTGGGCGGCGAGGTTTTCAGGCGGCGTGCGGCGGCGGCGAAGCTCTCCTCCTCGGCCACCGCGAGGAACACCTGCATTTCATGAAAGCGGTCCATCGGTGTCCCTCTTGAAGGTTACTGTGATTGCAGGCCCACCGCCGTGCGTGGCATGCCGACAAACCCCGGCAAGGCTTCGATACTGGCCAGCCAGGCGCGTACTTGAGGGTAGTCGGCCAGCGCCACATTGCCTTCCGGCGCGTGAGCCACGTAGGTGTAGAAAGCGATGTCGGCAATGCTCGGCTGCTCACCGACCAGGAAGCGGCTTTGGCCCAACTGCTGCTCTACCAATTGCAACAAGGCGTGGGAGCGGCTGATGGCGGCGACGGTATCGACATCCGCGCCAAACACCACCGCCAGCCGCGCGGTCGCCGGCCCGGCGTGGAGCTGACCGGCGGCGGCCGACAGCCAGCGCTGCACACGCGCCTGCCCCAGCGGGTCGCTCGGCAGCCATTGGCCGTTGCCGTACTTGCTCGCCAGGTACAGCAGAATCGCGTTGGAATCGGCGAGTACGGTGCCGTTGTCATCGATCGCCGGCACCTGGCCGAACGGGTTGATCGTGTCGACGAATTCAGCGGTTTTGTGCGCGCCTTGCTTGAGGTCGACCAGGATGAATTCGCTGGGCAGGCTCAACAGCGACAGCATCAGCTCGACCCGGTGGGAATGGCCGGACAGGGGGAAACCATAGAGTTTGATCGCAGGCTGGGACATGAAAGGCTCCAAAGAAGTGGGGGTCTTGACGCCAGGCATGTTCCGCCGTGGCGCCTATCGATGGAATCACCAGGATTTACAATCGAGCATTTCACGCGGTGAAACAATCACCGACAGTCCATCGCCTGGCCGTCAGCGCTCTTGCAGCCGATCGCGCAAAAACCGATGGCTCCTGGAAAACAGGCGCCGGTAGGTGAGCAGCACCGCGCCGACCGTGCCCAACGCCGACGAAGCGGCGATCAGAAACATGATCACGATCTGGTAGCGCACCGCATCCACCGGGCTCTCGCCCGCCAGCACCTGGCCGGTCATCATGCCCGGCAGGCTGACGATGCCGACCACGGCCATCTGGTTCAGCGTCGGGATCATCCCGGCGCGCACCGCCTGGCGGATCGCTTCCTGCGCCGCTTCCCAGCGTGAGCCGCCGAGGGCGAGGATCATCTCGATGGTGTTGCGGCCCGAGGTCAGTTCCTGGGTCATGCGCTCGATGCCCAGGGACACGCCGGTCAGGGTATTGCCGAGGATCATGCCGAGGATCGGGATCGCGTACTGCGGCTCGTACCATGGGTGGATGCGAATCACCGCAAACAAGCCCACCGCCGTGACCAGCCACGAACTACCCCACACCGAGACGATGCTGTCGATCCGTTGCCCACGGTAAGTGCGCCGCCCGCGCCCCGCCGCCGACAGGCCGGCAATCAGGGTCATCGCGCACATCAGCGGCAGCACCACGTACCAATAGGCGAACGCGAACACCCAGCCCAGCAGGTAACCGATCGCCAGCAGTTGCACCACGGTACGCACGGCGGCCCACAGCAACTGGCGCTCCAGGCCCAGGCGCAACGCCAGCGACAGTGCGCCGTTGATCAGGATCAGCGCGGCGGCGATGGCCATGTCCAGCGCGGTCAGGTTCTGGTAGTTCATGCTTGGGTGGCTCCGCTCAGCACACCGGCGCTCATGTGCAGGTGGATGTCACTCATGCGTTGGGCCTGTTCCAAGTCGTGGGACACCCAGACATACGCGCGGGTCGGGTCATCGGCGAACCAGGCATCGATCAGCGCTTCGACATCACGCGAGGACGCGGGGTCGAGGGCGGCGGTGGGTTCATCCAGCAACAGCACCTCGGGGTTGAGCTGCAGGGTGCGGATCAACGCCACCACCTGGGACTCGCCGCCCGACAGGTCACTGGCATTTTTTGCCAGGAAGTCCGGCGACTTGCCGGCATGCTGCAGCAGCGCGGTGACGGTCGCCAGCTCGAAATGACGTTTACGCAGGCTCTTGAGGCTGAACGGGAAACGCAGGTTGTCCAGCACGGTGCCGTCGATCAGCGCCGGGCGTTGGGACAGGTAGCAGATGCGGCTGCGGTACTCGGGAATGTCTGCGTTAGCGATCGGCCGATGATTCCACAGGACCTGCCCCGATGTGGGCGCGTCCAGCAACGCCAGTGCGCGCAGGAACACGCTCTTGCCGGAACCGGACGCGCCGGTGATCGACACGCGGTCGGCGCGGTGCAGGGCGAAGTCAGTGGGCTGGAGCAAGACCGCCTGGCGACGCTCATCCCGGCGCGCCAGGGCGCGGGTTTCGATCAGTGCGCTCATGGACGCGAGGCTCCTCATGTTTCGGTCAGGCGCAATGGTGAAGCAGGCGGGCAGGCTTTTCATAGCAAAAGTTCAAGCGATGGCGACCGGTCCCGTGGCGGGCGCCTTGCAATCACCCCCTGCCCTGCCTATATTTGCCGCCTGGCGCTCTCTACGCCACCTTCCGCGGAAAGGGCTGCGCCCAAGACAGTGAAGCACTCAATCATTTCTACGACTCCCAACCTTAAAGCGGAAAAGGTGTGTGCAAGGAGCTCGTATGTCGCAACGCCGCGTATCCTCGACCACTGATGGCCGTCTCAACCTTGAGCAGCAGCGCAAGCGCGCCAAGGAACTGTTGCCGCGCCTGAAAAGCGAAAACCCCGACGCCACCTTGTCCCAGGCGCAATGGCAGATCGCCAAGCAGCTGGGTTTCAGCAGTTGGCCGCAGCTCAAGGCCCATGTCGACGCCATCGACTTCGCCGCCCGCCATCCCGATTTCGCCGCCAGCGATGAAGCCCGCACCAGCCATTGGCGCTGTGGCAACGACATTGCCCACAGCCTGCAACTGGCGGGGTTCAAGGGGCACTTCCAGATGCTCACCGACCCGCTGTGCATGGGCCCGGTTCGCGACCTGCCCCGCGAGGCATTCCGCGCCATGCGCAGCGCGTTCATCAGTCACGCCTTTGCCCTGGGCGAAGCGGATGTGGCGCGCCGTGTCGCCGACGAATACAACCAACTGGAAACCTTGGCCAGCGCCGAACACAGCGTGCTGTGGTGCGAGGCGGATGCGTATGACCAACTGTTCCTGATCCGCGCCCTGGCCGCTCTTGACCAGGCACCGCGCAAGCTGGAGCTGATCGAGGTGGACCGCATCCCGGGGGTAGAACGGTTTATCGGCATTGGCCAACTGGCCCCCGATGTACTGGCGTGGTTATGGCCGCAGCGGCGCTTGATCGATGACGAGGCGGTGCAGTTGGCCAAACAGGCGTGGGCGGCGTATTGCGCCAGTTCCCCGGTGCAGTGGGCGGAACTGGCCCACGGGGCGCACACGGCGCTGCCCTTTCTTGCACGCGCTTTACTGCGCCAGTTGCAGGAGTTGCCCGGCAGTCAGGATGGCTTGTCACTGACCGAACGCCTGTCCCTGGCCTACATCGCCGAAGCAGGGCCGGTAGCGTTCGGGCGCGTGTATGCCGAGTTGATGGCCAAGCGCGAACCGCTGCCGTTCCTCGGCGACATGATGTTCCATGCACTGCTGCGGCCGTTGATCGACGGCGAGCATCCTTTGTTGACGGAAACCGAGGCCCATCTTGAATGGCCCCGGCGGATGCTGGCGCTGACAGCGCTGGGGCACACCGTGCTGGGCGGCGATGCTTATTGGCTGGACCACGCCAGCCATGAACGCTGGGGCGGCGGTGTTTGCCTGAGGCCCGGCCAATCGCATTGGGCCCTTGATGAACAGCTGTCGCCGGTATGGCGGCCTTGATTCGCGGAGGGGGGATTTCGTCCGGGCCGGACATAATATCTGTGAGGCCCAGTGCAAGGTGCTTTCAAGGTAATCACCACCGTCGATGACGACGAAGACTGGCGTCAAAAAGCGTTAAGGAAACTCTAAAAAACTCCCAGATTTGGTGAAATACCCGCCTCGCACAAATCGAACGGTTGAGCCCCGATGAAACAGATGTCCTTCGCCGATGCCGGGTATGCCGACAAACGTAGGCAGACCCGCCATGAGCGCTTCCTGATCGAGATGGATCAGGTCGTGCCCTGGAAGGGCTTGATTGCCCTGATCGAGCCGCATTATCCGAAAGGCGAAGGCGGTCGTCCGGCGTATCCGTTGCTGGCCATGTTACGGGTTCGCTTGATGCAGAACTAATGCGGACTGATCGCCCTGAAATACAGCGATCAGAGGAAAAAACCATGAATTAAAGACAGGAAAGGTCTGTTTTCGACCGACTCAGCATTTTTTGAACCTCAAGCAGCGAGGGCATCAAAAATCGATGAGTACTTCAGACCTTCCCTAAAGGCTGCAGGGCTTACGTTGATGACATTGCGCCTGATCATGGCCCTGCATTCGTAAAATGCCAGAGCATCGACCAATAGAGAAACTAATACCGAAGATAGCATTACTCCATTGCAGCCGATGCTGTCTTCCAATAAAAATTTGCGCTTGTTAAATCATCCTAAGGAGCAGGAAAACAAGTCTCTTGTTAGTACTGAGCGCATATGACAGACACACCCATTTACCCGCTGCTTATTGAACAAAACCACTCTAAAAATTACAGGGGAACACCAAAACTAGAGGCGACCCTCAAAAAGCATCTTATGAAGAAAACGCCTATCCGCACAGCACTCATATACTCTAACGCGGTACTTTTCATTTCGTTAGGAATCGCAGCGCTGCTCCTTGACGAAAACGGAACTATCAACCTCCCCTGGTATGGAAAAGTCCTGGATGTGATTTTTCTTGGATTAATTTACGCTCATTTCACAGAACTCCAACATGAACTACTACATGGGCATGCGTTTAAATCACAGAAACTGAACAGACTATTAGGGTTCTTCTGTGGTTTGTTTATGCTCAATTCATTTTCCCACTACAAGTACCACCATCTTCGCCATCACAGGCATCTTGGCACTGAGCTGAATAGTGAGTTTTTCAACTACCCAAAAAAAGGAATGGACAGCCCTCTAAAGCTATTTAGCGCTGCAATGAACCCCAGCAGGTTTGGTCGTGTGATCAAACTTATGTTCAAAAGCCTGATTGGGATAAAACTACAAGACATAGAAGATAGCAAAGCGGAAAACAACGCCAGACAGGAATATCGTCTCTACCTCATAATCGTATTAACCACCATAGTTTTTACTTTACTTTCCGGCTCAACGTTTTTTGTTTTCGCCTGGTTCATCCCAATGATTTTGATTGCGGAGCCTGCCCACTATTTAATTGAACTTCCTGAACACTTCGGTCTAGATGCTTATAACGAACCAAACTTCAACAGAAATACAAGAAGCATCGAAGCATCATGGATTGCACGTTGGTATACGAACGGAAACAATTTGCACACCGCGCACCATAGCTTGGCCAGCGTCCCTATGGGTAATTGCCAAACCTTACATAATCTCGCTCGCTCAAGCATGGAAGTCATCGAGCCGAATTACTTGACCTTCTATCGAAAGGTTATATCCGGCGAAATCAAGCCATTCAAATAGGGAAGTGAATGATGAGAACAACAGTAATGAAATTTGGCGGTACATCTATGAAGGATCTGAAGGCGATACGCAGCGCAGCCTCTCATGTCCATGAAGCTGTAAAACTCGGAAAAAAAGTTGTAGTGGTGGTATCTGCGCAAGCCGGTGAGACGGACCGTTTGATGGGGCTGATGAATAATTACTCACAACACATAAGCCATATTGCGATGGATATGGTTGTAAGTGCCGGCGAGCAAATAGCTGCCGGGCTCATGGTACAAGTGCTGCATGACATAGGGCTCAAGGCGGTCCCGTTGACTGGGTGTCAGGCGGGCATCGTGACGAACAACATCCATGCCAATGCGACTATCTCGAAGATCAAGACTGAAAATATACTTCGAGTCAGTGCAAGCGGTGTGATCCCGATAATTACGGGATTTCAAGGAATAACAAGTGAAGGCCTAATATCGACGCTAGGCAGAGGAGGCTCTGACACATCAGCGGTTGAGTTAGCTAAAGCCTTGGGGGCCGAAGCATGCGAGATATATACCGACGTGCAAGGAGTCTTCTCTTTGGACCCCCGCCTTAGCAAAAACGCAAGAATATTTACAAGAATATCGCACTTGGAAATGTTTGAAATGTCCACGCTAGGCGCAAAGGTATTACACAAGCGTGCGGCTTATGCTGGGATGGTTTCGGGGGTGAAACTTTTTATCAAACAGACTGGCAGTTCACAAAACGGAACAGTGATTGCTGGCGAACAAACATTTGAAAATCCTATAGAAGCCATTATAACCAGCTCGCGAAAGTCGACCCTAAGTATAAATCAATCTTATAAAACTCACGGTGCTTTACAGGAGCTCTCTGATCATGGCATAGCTTTTGATATGTTACACAGCGACTCAGAAAGTCATTCCATTTGCTGCATTGATCAATGCGATAAATCTCTAGCAGAAAATATCTTAGAAAGATCGCAGCTACTTAGGCGCGAAAGATCCGCACTATCAGACAACGACCTCATGAGGGTAAGCACTATAGGAAACCCAGCTCCTGCCCACCTCGACTCGATTGTAGAGATGATTATGTGTCATAGCGAGCTGCACAAATCCAAAGTATCCCACAGCGAGATCCGCAGAAGCGGCGTGTCTGTTACTGTTGAGGCAGAATATGCAAGCATTTTGGCGCAGATGTTGCACGATAACCTCCAGAAGCGACCTGTGCATTCTATGCAAACCCGCACGGAGACTGTGGGGTGCGCGTTTTCTTGATGTCATCGTGAGCAGACTGCCGCGATTTAGCCAGTAGAGGGTAGAGTTTGGGTCGTCGCTTGATGGCCCGTGGCTCTATGCGGTTTGGGTGATTTCGACTTTCTGATCTTGGCGTTGTGGCCAAAGTAACCGTCCGGCCACACCCCAAGGCTTAGGGTTACGCACGTAGGGATCTGGCGGGGGGGCAAGTAACTGCCATCCGTACCGGGACCTGTCCAAAGATTCAAACCCAAACTCTATTTTCGAAACCCGAAGATATAGATCATACCGCCGCTGGCCAGCACCATCCCGGCGACTTCGATCAGACTGGGTACTTCCGATAGGACGAAGATAGCCAGCACGGACGCTATGCAAGGGACCAGACCGCCAAAGATGGAGCCACGGGTTGCACCAAGCACTGTCACAGCCTTCGTATAGAACAGCAGGGCCAGAATCGCCGCAAATACGCCCTGGAATAGGGATTGGAAAACTATTTCAGAAACGGGTGCGGAGAGGATACCTGGGGTTCCCCAAATGAAATATAGAGGTAGGTAGAGCAACATGGAAATGACGGATACCAAAGCTGTGGCCTGGAACGCATCCACGTCCCATGCACGCGAGGCAATGGTATAGATCCCCCATAATGCTCCGGCAGCAATGAATAGCAGGTCTCCCAGCCAGGCCTGTCCACCGCTTTCCGACATGCTTTGCCACCCCGAAAGAGTCGCCCCTACCATGATGACAAAAATCCCGATCAGTACCGCTTTTTCCGGCCTGTCACGAAGGAAGAACCAGCCCCCAATTGTGGAAACCGCAATCATCGCACTGGGGATGAGAACGCCGGCATGTCCGGCGGGGGCATATGCCAATCCGAGGATTCCCAGAAGTACGTGCGGAATACCCTGCCCCACTGTAAGGAGCAGGGTTTTCGGCAGACCAAGCATGCCTGTCCCTTTCTTTAGAACAAAAGGCAGCAAAATCAATCCGGCCACCATAAAGCGTAAGGCCGCGATGTCATAGGGAGACAGCGTTTTTTGAACCCCAAAACGGGAAAGAACAGGCCAGGCTCCCCAGATAAGAGCAGATAAAAACCCAAAGAACACTGCTACAGATAGTGCTTTTCTGTCTATCAGAGTTGCGCTTGTCATGGCCTGTCTTTCTCTACTCATGCTAATTTTAAGGTACGGTCGTGCACTGTATTCTTGACGGTATCAAGAGCGTTCGCGGAATTTGAGAAAAGATATGGGTTCATGGGGTCATCACATCCCGCTTCAATCAGGATCCGCTGACCAAGCCCTAGTCTCTCCGCCTGATCGATCAAGACCTCGGTCATTATCTGATCTTCCAATGAAATACCGGTGCTATCAAAGATGGTCTGTTTCATCTGATATTGGATATAGGCTTGCGGCTCTTTCACTATTTTGTGCAGCTCAGGGCCGATATAGCCGTATTCGTCTTTACTCAATTGCTGGCATTCACCTTCGTTAATGGCCTGTTCCAGATAATCCGTGACAAGGAACGAGCTTTTGAGCAGCTCTGTTGATAATTCATATTTGCGCGGCGTGTCGGCACCAATAGCATTGATGTGTACATGTGGTTTCATCCCGCCAGCGTGGAGAACCGGGCCTGCATCAAGGCCAATGGAGGTAGCAACACAGATGATGTCGGACTCTGCCAGTACCCTGTCTTTGGAAGCGATGATCGGTGTAATTCCCAGGGCGGATACCCGCTTGGCGAAAGTTTTTTCCACTGCGGGGTCAATATCGTGGATCAAGACTGCGTCAAAGTCATAAATTCGACTGAGGGCATGGGCCTGAGTCACTGCCATGGCGCCAGCTCCGATCAGCCCAAGGGTTTTGCTTTCAGGATGAGCCAGCAACTTCGAAGCCACAGCGGATGCTGCGCCCGTTCGTACTGCTGTTGCAAATACACCATCGATCACCGCAATAAGGTGGCCGTCCCTTACGTCATATAGGGAGTTAGTGGCCATGACCGTCGGCATGCCCCGGTTAAACGGATTTCCCGGATGGTAGCCAACAACTTTTAACGCGACATTTTTATCCCGGCGGTAAGCCGGCATAAACTCTATCAGCCCCATTTCCGGAGTTTCATAGACAAAACCGGTGCGCGGTTGTATTTCAACCTGGCCATCACCAAACACGTTGAGGGCATCACGTAGTTTTGCAATCGTTTCATCCATTAAGGTGTCGAGCCCGACTGCTGCGACAATTTCACCAATGTTTTCCTCAGAGAGGATAATAGTTGCTCGCTGTGCCACTTTGTAGCTCCTATATGTTCACGTGATAATTGGTTTCAGTCTTATTCTGATGCTTGGTGCTGCGTACTTCGATTCGGCGGTATGCTGCGTTGAACGATCGAACCTCACCGGAAATTATCTTGGAATAGAAAGATCAATAGGATGATTCTATTACTTACATCTGATGTCTTCAGGCACGATGAACACTCATGGGGTGCCGACCATCGCGCGGAGGTATGGAGATTGTTGCAGCTTATGAACCATGCTGCCCGCGAGCCAGGTGGCTTCGATTGACGAGTATTACGCTCACATTGCGGCTTAGAAAATACGAGACTCTCAGGTTAGAGTCGATGGAGTAATTCTTCGATAGGCATTAGTTTTTCTAAAGAGATGACATCGCCAACCTCTCCAGCAACGTCGCACAGCAGAAGACTTTATTCGCCTTGTCGTACCTGTGGACGGTGCAAAAATGGTTGTTGAATGCGGGAGAAGTGCGTCTCTAATGCGGACTGATCGCCCTGAAATATAGCGATCAGAGGAAAAAACCATGAATTAAAGACAGGAAAGGTCTGTTTTCGATCGACTTAGCATTTTTTGAACCTCAGGCAGTGAGGGCATCAAAAATCGGTGGGTACTTCAGACCTTCCTTAGCGAACAGGCCAAGGAACTCATTAGCCAATCTTCGAATTTTTCCAAAGCCACCATTTTCTGCGTGTACTCAGGCTTAAAAAAAGTGTAACAGTTATCCTCCGGAAAACTAGTATCCAGCACCCTTACCAGTTGACCACTTTGTAATTCGTGATCGACTAGAATTGACTCTGTTAGAGCCAGCCCATGACCATGAATGGCTGCGGTCAAAGCCAGGTGCCCTTCTGTAAAACGATACTCGCCTTACCAAGGTCCAGGGACAAGCCTAAATCAGCAAAGACATTTTTCCAGCTTTTATGAAGTTTTCTATGACTTTCAATTTTCGTTTCATAACTGATCAATTTATGTTCGCAAAGGTCGGCATACGTTTCAATTTTAGGTGTTTTTTTAATATATGCGGGACTTGCGACTATGATAACTTCTGAGCAGCCAAGTACTTTGCTATTTGATGGAAGATTTTCTCCCTTGCCAAATCTTATTGACGCGTCAATACCATGACTGCGAAAGCTTCTAACGTCACAAGACGCATCAATAACAACATTAAGATCCAAGTGTTTTTCGTAAAATTTATCCAGATTTGGAATAAGCCACTTTACGGCAAATGAAGGTGGGGCAGAAATAGAAAGTGTTGTTCTTTGCGTCCCGATGATCTCTTCCGCGACAGCGGCCAGTTCCCCTAGTGCTTTCTGAGCTACGCTGGCGAGCCGCTGGCCAGCCTCGGTTAGCGTTAGCCCTTTGGCATCCCTTATGAAAAGCGAGCAGTTCATGTAGTTTTCAAGAATCTTGATCTGCTGGCTGGTGGCTCCCTGAGTCACGCATAGCTCAGATGCAGCCCTGGTTACACTGAGATGCCTGGACACGGCCTCAAACGCTTTCACAGCATTGAGTGGCGGGGTTTTCATGGCTCAATCCTTAAGAATGTCTCGTATCCATCGAACAATCACGCCATCGACTCTAATCTAAGAGTCCCCTGTTTCCTAGGCACTGTACGAAAAGTATTGCCGCAGACACCGCATGGCACAGGCCAACGAGACCATCGCCGCAAAATTTTTCGCGAGCTTCTGAAAGCGCGTAAAAAGACGTTGCGCTGCCGGTATTTAGGGTGATCTGCAGGATGGTTTGTCACTGACCGAACGCCTGTCCCTGGCCTACATCGCCAAAGCCGGGCCGGTAGCGTTCGGGCGCATGTATGCCGAGTTCATGGGCAAGCGCGAACCACTGCCGTTCCTCGGGGACATGATGTTCCATGCACTGCTGCGGCCGTTGATAGACGACGAGCATCCTTTGTTGACGAAAACCGAGGCTCATCTTGAATGGCCTCGGCGGGTGCTGGCGCCCGGATGCGCAAAGACCCGCTATCCGGGCACAAGGTGCGGCTTCAGGCTTTAACGTTCTGCCGGATATTCCAGCCGAACTTCACTGGCCCACCGTCCTTGGCGCCGTCGGCCTTCTGCGGCTGGTAGCTGACGTCGACGCTGGCGAAGTTCAAGGCGATGCTGTCGTAGAGCACCTCATCCTTACTTTCAGCAGCGGTGCCGTAGGACACCACCATGACTTCCTTGAGGGTGATCACCAGATACTCCACTGGGCTGGAACCGCCCGCCTTGCGCACTACCAGTCTTGCTTCGGGATAATGCTTGCCGGTCGCGCAGGCCATCATCAGGTTGGGGCTGGATTTATCCAGCGGCTTTTTCAGGTTCAGGTTGGCAAACTCGGCCTTGCCCGCGCCGCCACCGGTGCCGGAATGCATCGACCCGGTCTGCGACATCCCCCACGCCCACTCGGTGACATCGATCTCATCCCGATGGGCCTGGTCCCGTGATTCACCCTTGATATCGCCCAGTTTCAAAAACATATCGACGGCCATGTGAGCTCCCTGTCCTGTGATGCGTCGGTAGTGACGTGGGGCGCACTGTTCCTGAATCGATACCCCGCTCACAAGACGCCAGGGCGGGATTGGGAAGTGCCTGCCGTGAAAAAGCGAAACTTCCGACATTCATCCGCGCAAAGCCATCTTTACTCTCTCGACTCCCGCCAACCAGGAGTTAAGGAATGACGATCTCCCTGTTCAAGGATGGATTTCTCTCAGCCCATCTCAACACGCGCCAACGCCTCGAAAGCAGCCTCAATCTGCAGCGATTGTTCTTCGCCATCGACGCCGACCCGGTACTGATCGGCGCGGGGGTGGTGTACATCGACGAAGCGTTCAACGTGGTGACACTGCGCGAGTTCCAGGCGATTTGCAGTGTGCGGCCGATTACCGTGGTGCTGCGTGAAGCGCCGCGCTATGTGGGGGCGGTGGAATTCAAGCGGATGTTGGAACATGAGCCGCGAGAGTCGAGGTTGATGGCGGAGGCGATGAATACGGCGGTGACGTGTGCGGGGGCGCTGCTAAGTTGGGTGGTGATTACGAGTGGTTTTATACTGATGCCGTTCACGGCGGGAACGAGTGCGGTGATTTCGTTTATTGGCAAGGCCGCAGCGGTGACGGGTACAGTTCAGTGTATTGCTGGTGTCCTCCGAACTGGATCAGAGGCCGCTTTCCCGGAGTTCAATGACTATTTGGATAGCGAATCCTGGTATCAGGACGCGACACTCGTGTTGGACGGTGTTGCGTTACTGGGAGTTGCCACGTCGATGTTGGTCACAGTGAAAGCCATCAGTACAACCACAAGAGTCACTGGGAAATCTGTTCGCCAAGTGCTCAAAGGCCTGACTCGACAAGAGCGGGCAAAACTGAACGATGAGTTGCTGAGAATCCGAGACCCGAGGTTAACGCCCAAGCTGCTCAAGTTGGAAAAAGCTAACGGCAGAGCTCCCAAGCGTATTAGCGCTAGGCGAATGCAGCATACAACCGCTACCCACATAAAGGACGTATTGGCTGCATCGCTTAGCGTCACCAGTAGTGCAGCCAACGGAAATGTCAGGACGCTGGCAATGGGCATCTACGAGGAAGTCAGCCAGTGAGTAAACAGAGCGGAATAAAAAACGAATATGACTCAGGCATCTTTATTGAAAACCATTGGGAATTCATCAAGCGGTACATGCCAGTAATCGGAGCAGACATTCTTGTCGCATGCACCTCAATAGGATTGACGGCGATCCTGACAATGCTCACCTATCTCTCGACGTCCCCCATTGGTTTTGCTACCAAGACATCATTTTTCGGCGCTACGGGGCTTGGTGCAGTATTTGCCCTTGCCAAATACGAAGTGTTATACGGACGCATCCACTGGGTCTGGCTGAACATGGCGATATACCTCATCTGCCTGCTGGTATCACTTCCCGCAATCGCCTACCGCCCCAACGCTTATCTCTACTCCATGGCCCTCCTCAGCCCCCTGATCGGCCTCCTGATCCTCAACAGCAAGCGCTGCCGCGAACTGCGCCACACGATGCTAGAAATCCGCCACAAGCGCGAAGCCATCATCGCCACCCTGAAAAAACAAGGCCGCTGGAAATGGTGGTAACCCGCGCGGTTGCTGACACCACCGACTTTCGGCCTCACCAACCCGATAACCGAAGCAACCTACATCCGGCTCGGAAGCATCTGACTTCTCGCCCTCGCCTGCCATGCCTAGCCTGCTGGTCCCGCCCACAATAAGGACACCGCTGGCATGCGGCGCTATTTCATTACCCGAGGAGCCAAGACCACCGCTGGCGGGACCGTCGTCGGCGGTTTGACGGGCTTTCGCATCACCCAAGTGGACATCGCCCTTGAAGGTCATGAGGTGCGTTGCCCGATGTGCAAAACCACCGGAGTCATAGTCTGTGTTGGCCCGCGCCTGGAGCAGTGGGCACGAGGGCGACGGGTGGCGCTCTCGGACGATCTCTGCCGCTGTAAATGCGACCCGCCCCCGCGCCTGCTGGCCGACCAGTTCGAGCGGTTTCAGACCCTTACTGCTGAAGACTCCGCGGCACACCGCCGAAGCGCGACCGCATCGGAAGCGCCAGCGCCAACACCCGCGAGAAATCCTACCCCGAGCTCAACACCTTCCGCTTTCAGCGAAATACTCGAGTCAGCCTGCGAGCGCAATTGGCGCTTCTACCAGAAGCAGGCAGAAGACGTGATCGCCCCCGGCGGCAAGCTGATCGCCGACCCCAGATTGCGCAACCGGCTCATCAACTCGGCGTATGCCCAGCTCTGGCGCCTCGACAACCGTTTTCAGTGGGCGGGCCTTGCGGCGTTTGCCTCCAAGCAAGTGGGGTGCGGTTTGCTGCACGCGGCAGAATCCATCGAGAAAATTCAGGCGGAATTTGAAGCGGCGGAGCAATTGCGAAAGAGTGCCCGGAAAGGGGTTTGGGGGTTGTTCAGCGCAGAGGAGCGTGAACGGCAGGCAAAGCTGCGGGAGTACGAGCGGCGCCTGCGGGAGTATGAACAGGCCAGCCGTAATAACCCGGTGCCTGATGTTGATTGGCGGCGCGAGGGTGAGCCGTTATCGAGCGTGCAGCAGCTTTATCAACATGTGTACGAGATGATGGCGATGGGCAATACCACGTTGTTTTTGGATGTGTTTCCGTTGCATGCGTTTTATAAGGAGCGGGGGTTGGGGTTGCTTGAGACCTGTCTTCGGTCGCGCAAGAATATTTATGACAAGGCTCAGCCACCCGTGCTATGGCCCATCGGAAACGAGACACTAGAGTTTGGTACGAATCACAGTGAAATCCTGAAAGCTTTCGAGGCAATTGAAGCTGGCAATATCGCCAAAAGTGTTGAGTATCTCGCTGACCACGAACAAAGAAACATCCTTCAGCCAGCCATGTATACCGACCAAAAGCTGGTAGCCCTGCTGCGTAGCAACCATCTTTCCTATGTCACAGGCATACCGTCCGGGGCCGCGCAAGCCATTGAGCTAACGCTGGCAAATCAATGCCGCCCCGTCGAAGATGATCGAACCATTGAATTCAGCAACAGCCCTATCGCTAACCTGGCCGATATCGATCAACGCATGGCCTTCGTGCTCAAGGCTGCGGCGAAATTTGATGCACTGCTGCGTAGCAATGAGCGGCAGCGAATCGAACAGGCGCTAGAAGACATCGCTGAAGACCGGGGTGTCCGATGAGCCGGATCACGCAGATCGGTTGGCGACGTGTTGGGCTAGGACTGATCGCTGTCGTACTTTTCTTAGGGTTAGCGATACGTCTCGGCACCGATGAACCGGAGATTGCATTGACGCCTGGCGAACCCTGGGAAGATATGCGCCAGCGCTCCAGCGCAAAGATTGGCCCAGCCATTCCGGGGCATCACTGGTTCAGGGCGCCCAAATCCGATGCCCGACTGCGGCTCGTAGACCCTCAATATGGATTCATAACTCCTTTGGCCCGTTTCTTCACGATAGGCTTCGATGATGAGCAAATCGATGGCATCCGCATGTCCCCTCAAATCGAACCGCTATTGCTCGATGACACGCTTGAAATCGTGCTGGACTTACAGGAACAGTGGCGCAAAGGTGGCTGGACCCCCATCCATATAAAAGACGACCCACCCTTCGCCGACACCCCTCAATGGCGTGCCCGCTTGCGGAACGTGAACCTGGGCGGTACGTCCTATTGGCAAGCGGCGGACAAATACCAAGTGATGATGGTGGTCAATCGCTTCAAGGACGTTCGACATCCCACTGAAGAACGCTATCTCATCAAGCTGCACCTGGCCGCGCCGTGGATACCGCAATGATCAGATACCCACTTTGGCGCCGGCGAACCGAGGGTTGCTTAGACGCCCGGCTGCGGCTCGTAAAGCCTGAATATGGATTCGTGCCCCCAGGCTCGCTTCTTCACAGTGAGCTTCGAGAGTAATGGAAGGGTCAGCAGTGTCCGCATTTCCCCTCAGGTCGAACCGCTTTTTGCTCGATGACACGCTTGAAGTCGTACCGGATTTACAAGAGCAATGAAGCGGCATTTTGACCGCGCGCCTTCAGTTCGCTGGCCGCAGCAGCTGCATCTGCTGGCGATAGTCATCCGTCACCTGCCGCGCCTGGCTGCTGCTGGTGATCACCTTCGGCGTAATCAGCACAATCAGCTCAGTGCGGTCCTTGGATTTGCTGGTGTTGCCGAACAACCAGCGCAGGCCGGGGATTTTCCCCAGGTACGGCACGGCACTGACGCTCTCGCTGTTGTCCTGTTTGATCAACCCGCCGAGCAATACGGTCTGCCCGCTCTGCACGGCGACTTGCGTCGAGACTGAACGCGTGGAGATACGCGGATTCACCGGCGTGTCGCTGCTGCCGGTCTGGTTCTCGGCATCGCTGACCTGCTGCTGGATATCCATGTACACCAGGCCGCCCGGATTGATGCGCGGCACCACGTCCAGAATCACCCCGGTCTGCACGTATTCGACGCTGCTCAGGGTGGTGTCGGCATTGCCGGTGTTCACCGTGGTCTGGCTGATAGGAATGTTGTCGCCCACCTGGATCTGCGCCGGCTGGTTGTTCATCACCACCAGCGACGGCGCCGACAGTACCTGGGTGCGGCCGTTGGTTTCCAGGGCATGCAAGGCCACTTGCAGGTTGGAACTGACGAAGGAATAGAACAACGAATCCGACGCCCCCAACCCTGCCCCGCCACCGCCCAACGCGCCCTGGCTGCCGGAAGCGTTGGCGACTGTGGTGCTGGTGGAATTGCCGGCCAGGCGACCGAGGTACCACTGCACGCCAAGGTCCAGTTCACCGGTGAGTTTGACTTCGAGGATGCGCGTCTCGATCTGCACTTGCAGCGGCGGATTGTCGAGGCGTTTGATCGCGGTTTCGATCTCTTTCCATTGCGCCGGGCGGGTACGCACCAGCAGTTGGTTACTGCTTTTTTGCGCGGTGATGCGGGTGCCGGCTTCGAGGCTTTTATCCGGTGCCGGTTCGGACGCTTCGGCGACGGGCTCGGGTTCGTCGGCAGGCGGCGGCGGGTTCTGCAGGCCACCGGTATTGTTGTTGAGCGATGACAACGTGGTGGTGCGCAACCCCGGCGCGACCTTGGCCGGCGTATCGTCCTTGATCGCGCCGTTGCCGTAGATCTGCCGCAGGTACTTGGCCAGGTCCGAGGCCTTCATGTTGCGCACGTCGTACACGTACATCTGCGGTTCGTTGCCGCCGCCTTCGTCGATGGTGCGAATCCAGTCGCCCACCTCGCTGAGGTACTGCGGCTGGGAAGAAATCGCCACCACCGAGTTGGTCCGCTCGATCGGCAGAAAGCGCAGCATGCCCGCCAGCGGCATGCCGCTGCCCGGGCCGAACATGGCTTGCAGCTCGGGCATCAGCTCGGCCACCGACGCGCGTTGCAAGCCGAATACGCCCACCGACATGCCCTTGAGCCAGTCCACATCGAAGGTGTCGATGGTGGCCTGGTAGTTGGCCAGTTCTTCCGGGGTGCCGGCCAGACTCAGCACATTGCGCGCCGGGTCCACCAGCAGAAAAGCGTTTTCGCGGGCGAACGGCTTGAGCAGTTTCTGCATCTCGGTGGCGGAGATATAGCGCAACGGAAACAGCCGCGCCGACAGGCCGTTGGACGGTGGCGCCAGGTTCATCTGCGGCACCAGCTTGCCCGCCACCGCCTGGTTGGCCGGCAGGATCACGTAGCGGTTGCCCTGTTTGATCATGGCGTTGTCGGTCCAGGACAACAGGGTTTCCAGGATCGACAGCGCCTGCTGTTTGTCCACCGGCTTGGAGGTGGAAAAGCTGACATTGCCTTTCACGCCTTGGGCGATGCTGTAGTTCTCGTGCAACAGGTCGCCCATCACGCTGTTGATCACCGCTTCGATCGGCTGGTCGGCGAAGTTGAACACGATATCGCCGCCCTGCTCTTTCGCCGGCAGGCTGGCGCTGGGTGGGCGCACGAATTGCTGACTGCCCCGCCTCATCTGGCGTTGGGGCGCTACCTTCGCCGCGGGCTGCGGGCTTTGCGCGGCGGGCACCTCACTCGGCGGGCGTTGCGCGCCGGTGCCTTGCATGGCTTCGTGGAGTAACGCGTCGTCCGCGTCGAGGCGGTCGGGCAGTGAGCCACAGCCGCCCAGGGAGACGGCGGTAGTCAGGCAAAACAACGAGGTGCGCAGATCGATCAAGGGAAGGGCTCGCGAGGCAGAGAAATCGGTGGCCGGGTCGACGGCGGCGGCAAACGCTTGGCGTACAGGTTCAAGGTTTGCGTGCGGCCGTCCAGGGTGAAACGGGCGGATTGCGGCGTGAGGTGGTCCAGGCGCCAGCCGTTGGGCAGCACCTGGCCCAGGCGTACCGTCAGCGGGCGGCCGTCGGCCTGCTTGAGCATCGCCATTTGCAGATTGCCGGTGATCAGGATGCCGCTCAGGGTCAGGTTGGCCAGGCTGCTGGCCTGGGTGTTGCCGACGGCGCGATCGGGGCTGCGATCCGCGCTGAACAACGGGGTTTGCCAGGTGCCGGCGAGGCTGTCCAACGTCACGCTGGGGGCGACTTGCACCCGCGCAGAGGAATGCCCGCGCACCGCCGGTTCGGGCAGCCACTGCGGCTCGTCGCCGATGCTGCTCAGGATGAACGCCATCAACAGGCCCAATGCCCCGACCAGGCCGAGCAAGCCCCATTCCAAGGGGCGCAAGACACCGATCATCGGGCCACCTGCGGTTGCAGGTAACCGCGCACCAGCACCTGCACCACCAACTGCCCCGCCCCGCCACTGGCCGGCGCCTGTTTGCCACGGCGGATGCGCAGCTCATCGACGAACAGAAACGGCGGCTGGTATTCCAGCTCATGCAGGATCGCGGTCAGCGGTTCGATGGCGCAATCTAGGGTCAGGCTGACCTGCACCTGTCGATACGGTTCGCCGTCGTCCTGCTCCGGGGTGATGGGTTTGCGCTGGGTCAGGCTGCAGCCGCCGCCGAGGTTGGCGTGGCGGCTGATCAGATCGGCGAGGCGTTGCATCAGGTCGGCGGCGACCCCATCCGGGTCATCCCCCGGCAGCAGGCTGGTTTGGCTGGCCGGGTCCTGGCGAGCCTGCTCCAGTTGCTCGCGCAGCGCATCACCCTGGCGCAACACGCCGGCATAGCGTTGCTGCTGTTCGCGCAGTTGTTCGGCCTGTTCGCCCATGGCACGCAAGGGCCCGGCGAACCAGCTGTCGATCAGCAGCCAGTACGCCGCGCCGAGCACCACGGCCAGGATCAGCAACGCCGTGCCACGGCGTTCACGGGGTGTGAGGGGTCGGCGCATCGGCGGCCTCCGGGCGAAGGTGGGCACGCAAGGCAAACTGATCCTTGCCGCTGCGCGCATCGGGTTGAATCACGCCTTCGAACTGCGCATTGTCCAGGCGGTGACAGCCTTTGATCCGGGTGATCAGGGCGCTGGCCTTGGCGCTTTGGCCGGAGAAGGCAATCTCGCTGCCCTTGATGTCCAACTGGTCGAGCCAGGTGTCGGCGGGCAGGCATCGGGTGAGGTCGTCGAGCAGCGCCACCAGCGGCGGCTGGGCCACCTTGCGCCGGGTCAGGTACTGCACCGCGCCACGGGTGGCGAGCAGTTGCTGACGCAGCGCATGCACCTCGGCGACCTGGGCCTTTTGCTGCTGGACGCTGTCGTACATGGTGTCGAGCACGCGCTGGCGGTCGTTGAGCCACAGCAACATCGCCGCAATCAGCAACGCGCCGCACAGCCACGGCAAGCTGCGTTGCAAACCCTTGCCCGGCGGACGCGGACGCGGGCGCAAAGGCGCGGGCAGCAAGTCGATGCCCAGGTCGCCGACATCCACGCGATGCGGCTGCAGGCCGAGGGCGGCGCAGTCGCTGAGGATCTGATCGAGGCGCTCGCGCAGGATCGCCACCAGCGTCACCTGCAGTTGGGTCGGCGTGCGCCGTTCCTGGCGCGCGACGAAGTACAGCCGGTCGGCCTCGAACGGCGTGTAGCGATCCAGTTCATAGCCGACCACGGCGCTAAGGTTGCGCGCAGCGGCTACGGGCAAGTGGATGGTTTGCAGCAGCACCGCGTCGGCCGCGAGCACCAACACATGCCGCGCATTGCCCGGCGCCGACGCGACCGGCTCGCTCAACGGCCAGTGCCAGCGCTGCTCGGGCGGCTCGCGCAACGCCAGCCACGCCGGCACACACGCGCGCAGCTCCGTGAGCCACAGGCGCCAACCTTGTTGCAGCAGGCTGCCACGCCAATAACGGGCGATGGGTTCCAGTCGATTCATTCTTGCCAACGCAACACCCGGTAGGGTTGTGCGCCGTCCTCCGTTGGGCTCAATAAAACCGTGACTTGCAGGCGTGCTTCATAGCCGCCGGGGCGTTGTGCGCGGCTGTCGACCACCAGCACCTCGCCAGGGTCGGCGCCCTGTGCGCTCTGCTGCGGCAGGTTGAGGGCCTGGCGCATCAGCGCGCTGGCGAACGCCGGAGCGGGCCGATCCAGGTCGCTCCACAAGGTGAGCTCGGGCAGCAATTGGCGGTACAGCGCCTGGCTCATGCCGGGCAATTGGCGCACTTCTTCGAGCACGCGAAACGGCGCCAGCCCCTGCTTGCGCCGTGCGTCCAAGGCCTTGGCCACCTGCGCGGCCTGGGCCGGGCTGGCGCCGCAGGCCAGGGCCAGGCGCGTGAGGTCGTGCGCCTCGGCGTTGACCAGGTACAGCTTGCCGCGCTCGCTGCGCAGGCTGACGTGCAACTGCGCGTCATCGAAGGTCAGGAGCCTTTCACGGCCGTCGGCGATCCAGTGCCGATCGGCCATCGCCAGGGCGACGCCGGCTTGCGCTGCGAGCTCCGTCTGGGTGTGCTGGCGATGCCACAGCGCCTGGCGACTTTCCAGCTGCACCCAACCGGCCAAACCGCCCAGCAACACACTGAGCAAGGCCAGCACCCACAGCACCAGCAGCAGCGCCGCCCCGCGTTGCCGCCTCATTCGCCCGACGCTCCGCTGGCCAGGTTCAAGCGCAAGGCAATCACCTGAGTGACCCACGGCACCGGCCCGTCGACATGCGCGGCGATCCGCACCGCAGCGGGCAAGCGCCGGGGCCACGGCCACTGGTCGATCCATCCGGTGGGTTGGCCCAGGGGCGATACGCCGCGATAACTGAAGCGCAGCGCCGCAAGGTTCGTCAGCAGCACTTGCGGCGCATCGCGGGAAGCATCGGCCTGCCGTTCCAACCGCGAGAACCCCACCTGCAGATCCTCGGCGACCCGTTGCAGGGTGAAGCGCTGAATCCCGCCGCCGAGCACACCGGGCAAGGTCGCGACAAACTGCAGACGCTCGGGCTCCCCTAAGAAAAAACCGGCGCTCTGGCGGTCGTCTTCGCTGACATCCAGCGGCAACGCCTCACTGATCGCGGTGCGCAGGAACTGCTGGGCGGCGCGCATTTCGTCCAGGCTCACGGTGTACTGTTGGGCCTTGGCCACCGCACGATTGGCGCCGAGCAACGCACCGCTGAGCAGCACCAGCAGCACCGCGAGCAAGCTCAGCACCACGAGGATTTCCAGCAGAGTGAAGCCCCGCTCACGGCGCCTCACTGGCGCACCTTCAGGGTGCTGAACCGGGCCTGGCGCGGCCCCTCGCTGACGATCAGGTCGAGACGATACAGATGGGCTTGCTGACGCACGCAGGTCAGTTGCCAGTGGATGCCGTCCAGCGCGCCCTGGCTGACACCTTCGACCAGGCGCCCCGCCGCTTCCTGGTCCAGCACACTGAGGGCGGCATGGGTCAGGCGGTCGCTGTGAGCCGCTTGCGCCAACGAGCGCGCGCTCTGGCCGAAGGCGACCAGCAGCACCGTGCTGCACACCGCCATCAACGTCAGGGCGGCGAGCATTTCCAGTAACGTGAAACCGGCCTGGCGCTTCATGGCAGCGCCTTGGACTGCACGCTGCCGGTCAGCCAGCCAACGTCGATGCGCCAACGCCGGCTGCCGTTGGCCAGCAGCAGATGGCCGCCGGTGGAACTGCCGTCGGGATAGAACTCTACGGCGGCGCCGACCTGTTCGGCGGTATGCACGGTGACCTGCAGCTGCGGCGGCCAGGCGTGCGGGGCGCGGCCCGGGGCCTGGAAGGTCAGGCGCTGCAGATCGAATTCGGTCCTGGCCACACGCGCCTCGACTATCGCCGCGGCCCGCGTGGCGCGCAGGGCGTCGACCATCTGCCCGACCACGCGGCGCTCGTTCGCCGCCTGCACGGCCTGGCGCACACCGAGCCCCAACAAGCCGACAGCGAGGCTGATCAACAGGATGACCACCAGCATCTCCAGCAAGGTAAAGCCGCGTTGGGGCATCGGCGGGTTATTCCCAGTTGCCCAGGTCGGCGCTGTAGCCGTCGCCACCCGGTTGGCCGTCCTGGCCGTAGAAGATCAGGTCGAAGGCGCCGTGTTCGCCCGGGAAGCGATAGCCGAATGCATGGCCGAACGGGTCTTTCAGCTCCGACAGCTTGGCATACGGCCCGGCCCAACTGCTGGCGTTGCCGGGCTTGTCCACCAACTGCTGCAGGCTGTTGGGCGGTGAGCCGACATCCAGGGCGTAGCTGTCGATTTTCATGCTCAGGCTGGCCAGTTGCGCCTTGCCCGCGCCGTACTTGCCCTTGTCCACATTGCCACCGACCTGGCGCACCACGATGGTCGCGACAATGCCCAGCAGCACGATTACCGCGAGCATTTCCAGCAGGGTGAAACCGCTTTGACGGCGTTGAGTTCTCATCGATCGGGTTCCTTGAAGGTTCATATATGGCTGGTCAGGCTCATCAGCGGCAGCATGATCGCCAGCATGATCACGGCCACCAGCAGCGCCATGACCACGGTGAGGGACGGCACCAGCGCGGCGAGCAGGCGCTCGATGCCACGCCTGGCTTCGATGTCGAAGATGTCGGCGACCTTGAGCAGCATGCTGTCCAGCTCACCGGCCTGTTCGCCGACGTCAATCATTTGCAGGGCCAGGTCGGGCAGCAGCGGTTGCGCACCGAACGCACTGGCCAGGGTGCCGCCGCCTTTCACCGACTCGGCGGCCTCGGCCACTTGGGCTTGTAACGCGCGGTTGGTGCAGACCTGTCGGGCGATGACCAACGCAGGCAGCAAGGCCACGCCGTTGCTCAGCAAGGTGCCCAGGGTGCGTGTCAGGCGCGCCGCTTCGACCCGCTGCAACAGCGGGCCGAGCACGCGCAGGCCGAGCAGGCGGCGGTCGTAGCGTTCGCGGCGCCGGGGGTCGCGCAGGCGTGCCGCCAGGGTGCCCAGCGCGACGCTCGACCCGGCCAACAGCAGCAGGCCGTAGGCGCCGAGGAATTGGCCGAGGGCCAGAATCACTTCGGTGATCAGCGGAATCGGCACGTCCAGGTCCTGGAAGATCGGCACGAACTGCGGCACCACATACGCCAGCAACAACGCCAGGGAGCCGAGCACGCCGACCACCAGGAACGCCGGGTAGATCAGCGCATTGATCACCTCGCCGCGCAGCCGCTGGCTGCGTTCGAGGTAGTCGCTGAGTTGGCGCAGGGTGCTTTCCAGCGCGCCGCCGGCTTCACCGGCACGCACCATGCTCAGGTACAGCGGGGAAAAGGTGCTGCCCTCTTCTTCCAGCGCGGCGGATAACGGTTTACCCGCCTTGACGTGGTCACGGATACGCTCGATCAGTACACGCACTTGAGGCTGGCCGGGCTGCTTGAGCAGCAAGCCCAGGGAACGTTCCAGCGGCTGACCGGCGCCGAGCAACGTCGCCAACTGCTGGGTGAAACTCACCAACGCCGCGCCCGTCAACGGCCCCCGCTGCAAGGCATGGCGCAGGCCCTGGCGGCCGGCGGCGTCGATCTGCAACAGCAGCCAGCCGCGCTTGTGCAGGATCGCGATGGCGGCGCTCTGATCCTTGGCTTGCAGCGTGCCGCGCTGGGTCACGCCCTGGCTGTCGAGGGCACGGAAGGTGAACAGACTCACGCGCCCTCACCACGGGTGACGCGCAGCACTTCTTCCAGCGAGGTGACGCCCGCCACTGCCTGGCGCAGGCCTTCTTCATGCAAGGTGCGCAGGCCCGCACGTCGGGCGGCCTGCTCCAGCGTCGCGGCATCGGCGTGGCGCATCAGCAGGCCGCGCAGTTCGTCGTTCATCACCAGCAATTCGGTGATCGCGCTGCGGCCGTGGTAGCCGCCTTCGGCGCCGGGGCGATAGAGCAAGATCGGGCGCTCATCGGTGAAACGCTGCAGGCCATGTTCCTCGATCAACTCCGGCGGCGCTTCGAAGGCGACACGGGTCGCCGGGTCCAGGCGCCGCACCAGGCGCTGCGCGAGGATGCCGCTGACGGTCGAGGCGATCAGGTAACTTTCCACGCCCATGTCCAGCAGGCGCGTGATGCTCGCGGCGGCGCTGTTGGTGTGCAGGGTGGAAAGCACGAGGTGGCCGGTGAGCGACGACTGGATCGCGATGCGGCAGGTTTCCAGGTCGCGGATCTCGCCGATCATGATCACGTCCGGGTCCTGGCGCACGATGGAGCGCAGCGCGCCGGCGAAGTCCAGGCCAATGGCCGGCTTGACCTGGATCTGGTTGATGCCTTCGAGCTGGTATTCCACCGGGTCTTCGACGGTGATGATCTTGCGCTCGGCGCTGTTGAGCCGCGCCAGTGCGGTGTAGAGCGTGGTGGTCTTGCCGGAGCCGGTGGGCCCGGTGACCAGCAGGATGCCGTGGGGCCGTTCGAGCACGTCGAGGAAGGCGGCCAGGCGCTCGCCGTCGAAGCCCAGGCTGGGGAAGTCGAACTGCACGGTTTGCCGGTCGAGCAGGCGCATGACCACCGACTCGCCGAAGCTGGTCGGCACCGTGGACACCCGCAAGTCCAGCGCCTTGCCCTGGATGCGCAGCATGATCCGCCCGTCCTGGGGCAAGCGCCGCTCGGCGATGTCCAGGCGCGCCATGATCTTCACCCGCGAGATCACCGCCGCCGACGAACTGGCCGGCGGCGCTTCGGCGTCGTGCAGCACGCCGTCGATGCGGTAGCGCACCTTGAGTTGGTTTTCGAAGGGTTCGATATGGATGTCCGACGCACGCTGCTCCACCGCCCGCTGCAGGATCAGGTTGACCAGGCGGATCACCGGCGCTTCGGAAGCCATGTCCTTGAGGTGTTCGATATCTTCCAGCGCGCCGCCCTGCTCATCGAGGTTCTCGATCAGGGTGCCCATGGCGGAACGGCCCTGGCCGTAATAGCGCTCGATCAGCGTCTCGACTTCAGTGCGCGGGCCGATGGCCAGCCACACCGGCACATCACAGGCGTAGGCCAGGGCCTGGAAGGGATAATGCTGCGTCGGGTTGGCCGCAAGCACGCGCAGCCCGCCGTGGGCCCAGCCCATGGGCACCACTTGGTAATGGCGCATGAAGCGCTCGGTGAGCGCGGGCAACGGGTCGAGCAACGGCGGCGCGGCATCGGCGAGTAACAGCGGCGCGCCGAGCAACTCGGCCCAGGCGCGCGCCAGTTCGACTTCGGACACCAGCCCCAGGCGCGTGAGCAGGCCGAGCAGGTCACTGCCGTCCAGGGACAAGCGTCGGGCGCGCTCCAGGTCGACGGTTTTCAGCCCGGCGTGCTGCATCAGCCACACGCACACGCGGTCGGTGTGCGGTATCTGCGTATGGCAGGCATCGATGGGCATTGACGACATAGTGGGGTGTCTAGTTGCGAGAAAGTATGGCTATTTGGAACTACTGGATATAAAAATAAAATGCCATTAGTTCGCCACGCCGCAGTCGGAGTTAACTGGGTTAATCGACTGGAAGTTCCAGCGCTAGTTCCTGAAGCGGGGAAACAAACTGAAAAGAATAACCTGCGACCGCCTTGAAACAGCCGCGAAATCCTTGATTTAAAGCCTCCAAGCCGACACCCAAGGATTCAGCTAATTGCAATTAGCCACTTCGCTAATCAGAGCCAGGCGCCGAAGTTTTTCCTCGACGCGCATCAAGCTCAAACTTTCAAACAACCTTGTTGTTGATCTTCATTGCCGCTGAGCGCTGGGTTTGCCGCGTGGTAGCAAACACAGACGATCTGCCAGTCAGAAGTCGACCGTCGCCGACAACAGGTAAGTCCGCGGCGTCGACAAGGTCAGCCCCGGTTCGCTGTCGTCCGACGCGCCCGCCGAGCTCCAGTAGCGTTTATCGGCGACGTTTTCCACATTCGCGCGCAGGGTGATGTGTTTGTCATCGACCTTGAACGCATACCGCGCGCCCACGTCGATGCGGTTCCAGGCGTCGATTTCCTTGACGTTGGCCTGGTCCAGGTATTGCGAGCTGGAGTAGATCCCGCGCGTGGTCAGGGTCAGGCCTTCGAGGCGCGGCACGTCCCATTCCGCGCCGAGGTTGACGTTGTACTTGGGCGTGGCCGGGGCGCGGTTGCCGTCGAACGTGCCGTTGGTGGTGTGGGTCAATTCGCTGTCGATGTACATCACGCCGCCCAGCAGGCGCAGGCCCTTGAGCGGTTCGCCGAACAGGCTGAGTTCCACGCCGTCGTTCTGGCGCTTGCCGTTGGGGCCGAACACCCGCGAGGTCGCGTTGGTTTCATAGGCCGGTTGCTTGATGCGGAACACCGCGGCGGTCACGGCGAACGCACCGGCGTCGTATTTGGCGCCGACTTCCACCTGGCGGCTGATGAACGGCGGGAAGATTTCATCTTCGTTGACCGAGGTGGAAGGCGCGACCTTGCCCTGGCTCAGGCCTTCCAGGTAGTTGGCGTACAGCGACAGCGCGTCGGTGGCCTTGAACAGGATGCCGCCGGACGGCGAGATTTTTTCTTCGTCGTAGGCGGTGTCGCCTTTGACGTTGTTGGTCCAGTCATCCACCTTCACCCGCTGCCAGCGTGCGCCGAGGGTCAGCAGCAGACGATCGTCGAAAAAGCCCAGGGTGTCGGACAACGCCACGCCGCTGAATTTATTCTCGGTGTATACCTGCGCATCCTGGCGGATGGCGGTGGACGGCGTCGGTGTTTGCACCGGGTTGTAAAGATTGCTCGGCGCCGCCGCATAGCGTGCGCCGCCGTTGGTGAAGTCCATGTAGAAGTAGCTGGCCGCCAGGTTGACCTCGTGGCTCACCGGCCCGGTATGGAACCCGCTGCGCACGCCTGCCGTGGCGGTACGCACATTTTCATCGCGGCTGAAGTCGCGCGGCTGCACGCTGAAATCCCCTGCACTGTTGCTGACGGAAACGGCGTGACGCAGGAAGTCGTGGTTGCTTTTGCGCGCGCCGACACCGCCGTAGAGCATCAGGTTATCGCTGAGGTCGAACTCGGCATTGAGCGTGCCGAACGTGTCGTTGGTGCTGGCCTTGCTCCACGACTGCGCGTAGTTGCGGCGTACATCGTTGGCGCTTGGCACCGGGGCCGCGGCGGCCACCTGCACGCGCTCCTGCGGGGCGTTGGTGTCGCGCTCGGTGTGGCCGATATCGCTGGAAAGGCGCAGGCGCTCACCGCGAAAGTCCAGGCCCAGCACGGCCATTTCACGGTCGACACGCTGATGGTCCCACTCGGTGTCGCCGGCCTGTTTCACGCCGTTGAAGCGCAGGCCGAACTTGTTGTCCTCGCCGAAGCGCCGGCCCACATCCACCGCGCCGCCAGCCTGGCTATCGGAGGCCCAGGTGCCGGTGAACGAGTTGATGTCCTTGTCGGTGGCGCGCTTGGGCACCACGTTGATCCCGCCGCCCACACTGCCGCGCGGCGAGATGCCGTTGATCAATTGGCTGGGGCCTTTGACGATGTCGACGCGGTCGGCCATTTCCATGTCGATGGTGTAGGTCGGCAACACGCCGTACAGCCCGTTGTAGGCCACATCACTGTTGAACAGGCTGAACCCGCGAATGGTGAACTGTTCATAGCGCCCACCGGCCGGGTTGGTGGCGCGCACCGACGGGTCGCTGGCGATCAGGTCGCCGAGGGTCCGCGCCTGCTGGTTCTTCACCGCCTCCTGGGTGTAGGTGGTCATGCTGAAGGGCGTGTCCATGAAGTCCCGCGAGCCCAGCAGGCCCTGCGAACCGCGTCGCGCCACTTGCCCACCGGCGTAGATATCGCCGTCGGCTTCGCTGCGGGTCCCGAGGATGGCGGTCGGCGCCAGTTGCAGGCTGCTGCCCTGTGGCACCGGCACCAGCATGTAGGCCTGCTCCCCCATCGGCTGCAGTTGCAGGCCGGAACCTTGCAGCAGGCGGGCAAAACCTTCTTCCACCGCGTACTCGCCGGATAAACCACTGCTACCGCGGCCACTGACCAGCGCCGGGTCCACCGCCAGGTTGACCCCCGACAACCCGGCGAAACGGGTCAACGCGGCACCCAGGCTACCGGCCGGCACTTGGTAGCTGCGGCGGGTGGCGGTGTCTTCGGCATAGCTGATCGGGGTAAACAGTGGGCTGGCGCTGAGGCTCAGCATCAGGCTCAGTTTGAGCAAGGGGCGGACGGCGGGCATGGGCGGAAGCTCTCGATTTTGTTCACTTACCTGGAATGACAGGCGAGGTGAAAAAAAGGGACAGGCTTCCGCGCTTTTTCTAGCAAATAACCACTAAGGCTCAATCAACCGACAGGTTGACTCGACGATCCCGGCGCCGCGCAGTACCGCCACGGTGGCGTCGGGATCGTCCGTTTTCAGTGCAGGAACTTCAACCAGCCAGCCAGTGCCAGCGCGGCAAAGCAGGTCCAGCCCGAGAACAGCCAGCGCCACACGCGCGCACGGGGCACGAACCCCACGCCCCGCACAAAGGCCACACTCATCGCCGCGAACAAGGCCATTGCCAGCCCATGATCAGCTTTGCCGTCCGGGGTGGCCATCAGGGGCGGATAGAGCGTACACACCAGCATGATCGCGATCGCGATAAGCAAGCTCAGCGGGTGAATGCGTGAGGGCGCCGGAGCCTCGGCGACACGCGGCATCATGGCCGCGGCTCCTCACGGTCGCTCAGGGCGCGCCCCGCTTCGTTCTCGCCCCACATCGCATTCAATATGGCCAGCAACAAGGCGAAACCGACTCCCAGCATCCAGGCGAAATACCACATAGTCTTTGCTCCTCTGATGGCGTTAGTAGGCCGAATGTTCGTTGGCTTTGATCTGTGCCACGGTGACCTTGCCGCGCATGACGCGATAGGCCCATGAGGTGTAGATCACGATCAGCGGCATGAAGATCAACGTGGCCCAGAACATGATGGACAGGCTCAGATGACTGGACACGCTGTCCCACACGGTCAGGCTGGCCGCAGGCACGGTCGACGACGGCATGACGAAGGGGAACATCGACACGCCGGCCGTGCTGATCACCCCGATCACCGCGAGCGACGAGGCGACAAACGCGGCCAGTGTGCGGCGCATCATCATCAACAACGCAGCACCAGCTGCGCCGCCCAAGCCCAGCGCGGGCAGCAGCCACAGCAGAGGGTAATGACCATAGTTGGCCATCCAGGCGCCCGCTTCGCGTACCACGGTTTTGTTGAGAATGTCCGGCAGCCCGGCGGTATCCACCACCGAGGTGATGCGATAGCCGTCGATCGATTGCAACCACACACCGGCAATGACGAATGTACACAGCAGCACCAGCGCCGCGCCCACCCCGCCCTTGATGGCACGGGCCTGGATCACGCCCTCAGTGCGGTGCGCCAGATAGGTACCGCCTTGCAGGGTGATCATTGCACTGCTCACCACACCGGTCAGCAGCGCAAAGGGGTTCAGCAGTTGCCAGAAACTCCCGGTGTAAGTCGATACCAGCATGTTGTTGAAGTGGAACGGTACGCCTTGCAACAGGTTGCCGAACGCGATGCCGAACACCAGCGGCGGCACGGCCCCACCGACAAACAGCCCCCAGTCCCAGGTGCTGCGCCATTTGGCGTTGTGAATCTTGCTGCGATAGTCAAACCCCACCGGGCGGAAGAACAGCGCCCACAGGACCAGAATCATCGCCCAATAAAACCCGCTGAACGCGGTGGCATACACCACCGGCCACGCGGCGAACAGCGCGCCGCCCGCGGTGATGAACCACACTTGGTTGCCGTCCCAGTGCGGCCCGACGGTGTTGATCGCGACGCGGCGTTCCACGTCCGAGCGGCCCACGAAGGGCAGCAAGGTGCCGACGCCCATGTCGTGGCCGTCCATGATGGCGAAGCCGATCAGCAGTACGCCGACCAGTGCCCACCAGATAATTTTCAGAGTGAAGTAATCAAGCATGGTGGAGTTCCTTCAGGTTGGCATCGTAAGCGTAACGGCCGGTTCCGAGGCTGCCGGGCCCTTGGCGGGCGAACTTGACCATCAGGAACATTTCAACCACCAGCAGCACGGTGTAGAACGCGACGAAGCCTGCCAGCGAGCCATAGAGGTTATTGACGCTAAGGGTGGAGACACTCATGTGAGTGGGCAGCACGCCGTAGATGGTCCAGGGTTGACGGCCGTATTCAGCGACGAACCAGCCCAGCTCGCAGGCCAGCCAAGGCGCCGGCAGCATGCAGAGTGCCCAACGCAGCAACCAGCGGCGGCGTGTGCAGACCGACTTCAAGGTGCTCCAGAAGGCCAGCCCGAACAGCAACAGCATGGCGAAACCCAGCGCGACCATGACCCGGAACGCCCAGAACATCGGGGTCACGCGCGGTACGGTGTCGTTCATCGCCTTGTCGATGATCTCCGGCGTGGCCTGGTTGACGTCTTCAACGTACTTTTTCAGCAGCAGGCCAAAACCGAGGTCCGCTTTGTACTCTTCGAAGGTATCGAACGCCGCCTTATCGGTGCGATCGGCCCGCAGGGCTTCAAGCGCATTGACGGCGGTAATGCCACGCAGGATGCGCGCGCGGTTTTTCGCTTTGATGTCATGAATGCCCGGGATCTGCTTGCTCACCGAGCGCGTGCCGATCAAGCCCATCACCCACGGCACATCGACTTCCCAGTTATTCCTGGACTCGGCTTCATTGATGCTGGCCAGCAAGGTCAGGCCGGCCGGCGCGGGTTTGGTTTCCCACATGGCTTCCATGGCCGCCAGCTTGGTTTGCTGCGCCTCACCCACGGTGTAACCCGACTCATCCCCCAGCACGATGACGCTCAGCACCGAGGCCAGGCCGAACGCCGCCGCCACCCGGAAACTGCGCTTGGCGAATTCGACATCGCGATTTTTGAGCAAGTACCAGCTGGAAATCGACAACACAAACATCGAACCGGTGACGTAACCGGCAGACACGGTGTGTACGAACTTGGCCTGGGCCACCGGGTTGAACAACACCGCCCAGAAATCGACCATCTCCATACGCATGGTGATGTAGCTGAATTCCGAGCCGACCGGGTTCTGCATCCAGCCATTGGCGATCAGAATCCACAGCGCCGACAGGTTGGTACCGATGGCCATCAGCAACGTGACCAGCAAGTGGTGCTCTTTCTTCAGGCGATCCCAGCCAAAAAAGAACAGACCGATCATGGTCGATTCGAGAAAGAACGCCATCAAGCCCTCGATGGCCAGCGGGGCACCGAAGATGTCGCCCACGTAGTGCGAGTAGTACGCCCAGTTGGTGCCGAACTGAAATTCCAGGGTGATGCCGGTTGTCACCCCCAGGGCGAAGTTGATACCGAATAACTTGCCCCAAAAGCGCGTCATGTCCTTCCAGATGACGTTCCCGGTCATCACATAGACGCTTTCCATGATGACCAGTAGCCACACCATGCCAACCGTCAGCGGTACGAATAGAAAGTGGTAAAGCGCAGTGGCTGCGAACTGCAGCCGTGACAAATCCACCAGTTGTTCTGAGATCACTTGCTTGCCCCTTGAGTCGAGGTGGGTACACCGAAACGGTTGCCGACGATGTTCGGGTCGACACTGACGTGCGAATCCCGGATGAACAGCCACCACAGCACGCTCAGCAGCACGAGCTTGATCAGCACCGCGGTGAGTAGATGGCGTAGTAGGCGTTTGTCGGAAATAGTCATGTCTATGCACTAAGCACAGGGCATGCCAAAGCCAGATCTTCTATTTTTATCGTTATAAAACAATTGGTTATGAGTTTTTTAGCGGTAGCCCTGGCGCATCGCTGCTGGTCAATGCGCTGCCAGTCTGGCAGCTTGGCAGTCACTGGCAGTCGTAGAGGGCTAGGCCAGGCCTTGTTCCTTCAGGCGCCGGTACAAGGTCCGGTCGCTGATCCCCAGGTGCTTGGCCAGTTCGCTGCGGGTGCCTTTGAATGTGGCCAGGGCCTGCGCCAGCGTGCTGCCGTCGAACGGCGTCGAAGCCGCAGGCGCAGCCTGAGGTGGCGGCGCCACGGAGGCCTGGGGTAAATGGATGGCGCGGATGACCCCATCGTCAGCAAACAGGCTCGCCCTTTCCAGGACGTTGCGTAACTCACGCACATTGCCTGGCCATGAGTACTGCTGCAGGGCTGCCAGGGCTTCGGCATCGATGGTCAGTCGACGTTTGCCGGCACCACGCCGTTGCAGGAATGAATTCACCAGCAAGGCGATGTCTTCTACCCGGTTGCGCAAGGGCGGCAAATGAATGGGGAAGGCGCTGATGCGGTAGTACAGGTCCTGCCTGAACTCGCCTTTTTCCATCATTTTTTCCAGCGGCTTGTGGGTGGCGGCAATCAACCTGAAATTGGCGTGGAAAGTCTCGACACTGCCGACCCGGCGATAGGTGCCCGATTCGATCAGGCGCAACAGTTTGACCTGCATGGCCAACGGCACATCGCCAATCTCATCCAGGAACAATGTGCCGCCCTGGGCGGTTTCGACCAAGCCGGGCTTGCGGGTGATGGCGCCGGTGAAGGCGCCTTTTTCATGGCCGAACAGCTCGCTCTCAAAGAGTGTTTCGGTCAAGCCCGAGCAATCCACCACGACAAACGGCCCGCTGGCCCGTTCGCTGGTTTCATGGACGGCGCGCGCGAACAGCTCCTTGCCGGTACCCGACTCGCCCAGGAGCAGCACCGGCAGCATGGACGGCGCCACCCGCTGCAGTTCCGACAGGGCAAGGTTGAAGGCCGGTGAACAACCGACCAGCCCTTCGTTGCTCGGCCGCGCCGAGGCGCTGCGCACCAGCGTCAGGCGCTCAACATAAGCGGTGATCACCCCATGTTCGTCGAGGATCGGCCGTAATTCGACGTCGACATGCTCAGGCCCCCGAGGCGTGTGGTGGATGTGCAAGACACGATCCGGCCCGCGCTTTTCCTGGGCCTTCTTCATCGGGCAATTCTCACCCGCCTGGTCACAAGGGACGTCGTAATGGTGTGAGATCTGATAACACTTATGGCCGATAAAGGGTTTGTCAGCGCTGCCGAACTGGCGCTGATAGGCCGTGTTGGCTGCCAGGATGTTGTAGTCCGGATCGAGCACGATCATCGGATTGGGTTCGTGTTCCAGAAACGAAACAAGCGACTGCACTTGATCCGGGTGTGGGACGGCGTTGGCTGGGGTAGGCAGAAAAGTCTTCATCATGGCTCCTGGAATCCATTTTTCCATCCTGTTGTGGCACTGCCACCTCTGTCAAGGCACTGCCAATGGCAGAAGAATCCCCCAGATACAGGCCTGAATACCCCTATACAGAAACACAAAGCCCAATAAAATCAATTGGATATTAGGCTATTTCGGCAAAACCATGGCCTGGCAAACTTATTGCTATGTCAGTCCTTAGTCTAAGCGGCTCGAAAAAAAAGCCCCCCCTAAGGAGACAGTTCATGCGCGTCAAACTTCACGTCGAAGGCTTCTTCGACTCTGCCACCAACACCGTCAGCTATCTGGTACTGGACGAGACCACCCTCCACTGCGCGATCATCGACAGCGTATTGGATTACGACCCTAAATCCGGCCACACCGCCACCACGTCCGCCGACCGCCTGATCGCGCGGGTGAGCGAGCTGAATGCGCAGGTCGAGTGGATTCTCGAGACCCACGTCCACGCCGACCACCTGACCGCCGCGCCCTACCTGAAAGAAAAGCTCGGCGGGAAGATCGGCATCGGCAGTCAGATTTCGACGGTACAAAAGGTCTTCGGCACGCTGTTCAATGCCGGTAGCGATATGCCCCGCGATGGCAGTCAGTTCGATCACCTGTTCGTCAACGACGAGTCGTTCAGCATTGGCACGCTGCACTGCACCGCACTGCATACACCCGGCCATACGCCGGCCTGCATGACTTATGTCGTCAGCGATGGCAGCGAAACGGCAGCCTTCGTCGGCGACACGCTGTTCATGCCCGACTACGGCACCGCCCGCTGTGACTTCCCCGGCGGCAATGCGCGCACGCTGTTCCAGTCAATCAACAAAGTGTTGAGCCTGCCGGCGGATACATTGCTGTATATGTGCCACGACTACCAGCCGGGCGGCCGCGAGGTGCAATTCGTCAGCACCGTTGCCGAACAGCGCGAGCAGAACGTGCATGTGCGTAATGGCATCAGTGAGGAGGAGTTCGTGGCGATGCGTACCAAGCGGGATGCCTCGATGGACATGCCGACCCTGATCCTGCCCTCGGTCCAGGTCAACATGCGAGCCGGGCATTTGCCCGAGCCTGAATCGAACGGGATTCGCTACCTGAAAATCCCACTCAACGTCGCCTGACATTCCCCCCACCCTAAAAAAAATCATAAGAAAAATACCCATAACGGAGACACTTATGGATATCCGCCGCCTTGCGCCTGCTTTATCAGTATCAGAACAGATTTTCCCCAGCCAATTGGCCGAACTGAAAGCCGCCGGCTTTCGCGCCATCATCTGCAACCGCCCCGATGGCGAAGGCAGTGACCAACCGTTGTTTGCCGAAATCAAACGCGCCGCCGACACCGTCGGCATCGAAGCGCACTACCTTCCCGCCGAGTCGGGCAAAGTCACCGACGAGCAGGGAATTGCCTTCGGCGAGTTGCTGGAAACGCTGCCCAAACCGGTGTTGGCTTATTGCCGGTCCGGGATGCGCTCGACAACGATGTGGGCGCTGTCGCAAGCAGGTCAGCACGACCTGCCGCACATCGTCGAAAGCGCCAAAAAAGCCGGCTTCGATATGAAAGGCGTGATCCGGCGGATCGCGAACCAGGGCCGCACGCCGGTCGAAGTGGCCGAAGCACAACATACCGTGGTCATCATCGGTGCTGGCGCGGCGGGTATCGCCACCGCCTCCAGCCTGCTGGCCCGCGCGCCGGGGCTCGACATTGCGATCGTCGACCCGGCCGATGTGCATTACTACCAACCCGGCTGGACGCTGGTCGGCGGTGGTGTGTTCGATGCGCGCCAAACGGCGCACACCATGGGCACCACCCTGCCCCGCGGCGTGCATTGGATCAAGGCGGCGGTGGCGGCTTTCGAACCCGAGCGAAATGCGGTGATTCTGGATGGCTGCCGGGTCGTCAAATACGAGCAACTGATTGTGTGCCCCGGCCTGAAGCTCGATTGGCATGCCATCGAGGGGTTGTCGGAGACCCTCGGCCGCAACGGCGTGACCTCCAATTACCTGTATCACCTGGCACCTTATACCTGGGAAAAGGTCCAGCAACTGCGGGGTGGCCGGGCGATTTTCACGCAGCCGCCGATGCCGATCAAATGTGCCGGGGCGCCGCAAAAAGCCATGTACTTATCGGCCGACCACTGGAAACGCAGCGGTGTGCTGGATGCCGTCGAGATTGAGTTCTACAGCGCCGGCGCGGTGCTGTTCGGGGTTCCCGACTATGTGCCCGCGCTGATGGAATACGTCACCGCTTACGGCATCGACCTGAATTTCGGCAACACCCTCACCCGCGTCGATGGCCCGGCGCGGACGGCCACGTTCAGCGGCGTGAACCCGGATGGCAGCCCCCGTGTGCTGACCCGTGAGTTTGATTTGCTGCACGTGGTGCCACCGCAGGTCGCGCCGGACTTCATTCGGGTCAGCCCGCTGGCTGACGCGGCCGGCTGGATCGATGTCGACCCCGCCACGCTGCGCCACAAAACCTTTGCCAATATCCATGCGCTGGGCGACGCGGCCAACACGAGCAACGCCAAGACCGCGGCCGCTGCGCGCAAGCAGGCGCCGGTGGTGGCGCATAACGTGCTGGCGGCCATGGGCAAGGCCAACGGTTGCGCGCAGTACGACGGTTACGGCTCCTGCCCGCTGACGGTGGAGCGCGGCAAGATCGTCCTGGCGGAGTTCACCTATGGCGGCAAGGTCGCCCCCAGCTTCCCGTCATGGCTGATCGACGGCACCCGCCCTTCCCGGCTGGCGTGGCTGCTCAAAGAGCGGATTCTTCCGCCGCTGTATTGGAAGGGTATGCTCAAGGGCCGCGAATGGCTGGCGAAACCCGAGTTGACCGACCAATGAAATCAGCGCTGAACGCAAGGAGACTGAGATGATCATCGTCTTACTGCTCGGGCTGACAGTCGGCGTGATTCTGGCCCTGACCGGCGCCGGCGGCGGCATACTCGCGGTGCCGTTGCTGGTGTTTGGGGCGGGCTTGAGCATGGCCGAGGCCGGGCCCATCGGGTTGTTGGCGGTGGGCCTGGCCGCGACGCTGGGCGCGGTGATGGGCCTGAAAAACGGCACCGTCCGCTACAAGGCGGCGCTGTTGATCGCCACCGCCGGGATCATCTGCTCGCCGCTGGGCCTGTGGTTGGCGCAGCGCACGCCGAATCGTCCGTTGACGATCCTGTTTGCCTGCGTGCTGATGTACGTGGCGTTCCGGGTATTCAAACGGTCGTTGCCGCCGTCCCCGGCGTCGAAGGCCGCCGTCGCGACCAAACCGCCGCCCTGCGTATTGGACGCCCAACGCGGCAAGCTGAACTGGACGGCGCCGTGCGCCTGGGCGCTCACGGTGTCGGGCGTGATCGCGGGCGGGCTTTCGGGCTTGCTCGGCGTGGGTGGCGGCTTTGTGATGGTGCCGGCGCTGCAGCGCTACACCAATTTGACCGCGCAGTCGGTGCTGGCGACGTCGCTGGCGGTGATTGCGCTGGTGTCGATGGCCGGCGTGGCCGCCAGCTCGGCGGCCGGGCATTTGCAGTGGGCCGTGGCCCTGCCGTTCTCCGTGGGCGCCTTGTTTGGAATGGCCGGCGGGCGCCTGATCGCGGCGCGGCTGGCAGGCCCGCACTTGCAACGCGGATTTGCCGCCGTGTCGATGCTGGTGGCGGTGGCCCTGCTGGTCAAAGCGCTTGGATCATGAGCGCGGATTCCCGACTTTCCAGGCGTGCGTGAAACACGCCTGTCAGGGTTCAACGTCACGCTTCGGTCGTGCCTGGCAGGCGTGGGCATTGGCGCGCCATCGTGGCAGCCGTTGATCACCCGGGCCGCCAAGATACAAGTACCCGCGCGATACGTTATTAGATAAAGGCTAAATAAATATCCAACTTATCGGCTGAATCGAATCACTGGCTTAATCCGAGAAAATACTATAAGTGCGCGCGCAACATTATAAATCGCATGAATATGCGCCCCAAAGGAATTGAACTTTACCGCCTCACCCCGTTAGCCATTAGTCGAATACTGCCTTTCGCGGACAGCGTTTTATAGTGTGTAATAGAAAAATCACCCACTATTAAAATCGACTCCCGGTACTTTGAATGTCGCCCATCCCCTCTTCAGCGAATACCCTTCCGATAAATTAGGAACTGTTGCAATTACTCCAAGCGACGGCTAACGCCCAAACCGCCTGGATGACAACCGTCAATCATTTGGAAGCGGCCTGTGATGAGGTATGGCTGGCTCGCATGTGGGAAGTGGAACACCTTGAAAATCAATACAGGGCCTGCCAGGACCAGCTGTTTTCCTATCTGAAAAAAGCGATCAAGATCTAGACTTATCAGTACGGCCCTGCACTCTTTTCGGTCGTTCGCGCGCTGAAAACAGGCCCGCCAGAACTCGGACCGGCTGAATATTCGACTAAAGTACAAAGCCGCACTACGCGTGTCGAAAAAGCCACCTTAGTTGAATAACCGACAACTCCGCCAACGCCCGACAGACGTGGAGCTGTATCCTTTCAGTCGCACCGCCAATCAATCTCCCTCGCATCCTGATATTTTTCATACATGGCCCGATTTGCCATCTGGATCAGCCTGACCGTCACACTAGTGCTAAAGCATTGAGAGGGATGGTCGACATTCAGGTGATAAAGGATCAATCAACCTGAGTTACTCACTGGAGTCCATATGTTCGGCTGGATCAGCAATATCCGAGTCAGTGCTAAATTAAGTTGGGGATTCGGCCTGGTACTGGGGCTTGCGTTGTTGCTGGCCGCGACCGGCTGGTACGCCGTGGTGGCATTGACCGACCGCGGGCTCAAGGTTGAGGAAATTGCGCAGGTCAGCGATTACACCAAAGACTTGCGGATCATTCGCTTGCGCATCGGTACGAACACCCAACCGGATGCCTATCAACCGCTGCAGCAAACCCTGGATCGCCTCGCAACCCACTTGGACAGCATCAGGGAAAAATTCATCGACCCGCAGGATCAAGACCTGATTCAACAGCAGGAAAATGCAGTCAAAGGGTACGGGCAACTGCTGCATGACCTGGCCACGCCCAATATTGACCAGGCGGCCTTGTTTAAACGGATGGGTCAGTTGGGCGACGTGTTGCTCGACACCACGCAAAAGCTGATTGAGTCGCAAAACACCAAACGCGATTCGGATGCCGCGTCCGCCAAGGCCTCGCTGGGCCTCGTTGCGGCCCTGGCGCTGCTGCTGGGCGCGCTCGCCGCATGGGTGATCACACGGCAAATCGTCAATCCACTGCAGCACACGCTCCAGGCGGTGAACCGCATTGCCCGGGGTGATTTGACCGAGCATGTGGCGGTGACCCGGCGCGATGAGCTGGGCCAACTGCAGTCGGGCCTTCAGCAGATGATGCTCAACCTTCATGAGCTGATCGATGGCATTCGATCCGGCGTTATTCAGGTTGCCAGCGCGGCCGAACAACTGTCGGCGGTGACCGAGCAAACGAATTCGGGGATCAGCACCCAGAAAGCCGAAACAGATCATGTCGCCACCGCAATGAACGAGATGACCGCCACCGTCCACAACGTCGCACGCAACGCCGAGGAAGCTTCCGTCGCTGCGTCGGCCGCCGATCAGCAAGCCAGCGAGGGCGAGCAGATCGTGGGTGAAGCCATCGAGCAGATCCAGCGCCTGGCGACAGAACTCAACCAGTCGGCAGACGCTGTGCGCCACCTCCAGGAACAGAGCGATAAAATCGGCGGTGTCCTGGACGTGATCAAAGCCGTCGCCCAGCAAACCAACCTGCTGGCGCTGAACGCCGCGATTGAAGCCGCCCGCGCCGGAGAGGCCGGCCGTGGTTTTGCGGTGGTGGCCGACGAAGTGCGCAACCTCGCCCTGCGCACCCAGCGCTCCACCGAAGAAATCGAGAGCCTGGTCGCCGGTGTGCAAAGCGGCACCCAAGCCGTGGCCTCGGGCATGGAAAGCAGCCTGCTGCTGAGCGAAAGCAGCGTGGAATGCACCCACCGTGCCGTCAGCGCGCTGGAGAACATCACCAGCAAGGTCTCGATCATTCAGGCCATGAATCAGCAGATTGCAACGGCGGCGGAACAGCAAAGCGCCGTCACCGAGGAGATCAATCGCAGCGTGATCAACGTTCGCGACATCTCCGACCAGACGGCCAACACCTGCGAGGAAACCGCCGCGTCGAGTAACGAACTGGCGCGGCTGGGACATGAGCTGGAACGGCTGGTGGAGCGTTTCAAGGTCTAGGTGCGGCGGATCGCCAATATCGGTGCTTACAGATTCGTCCGGCGCGGTGGCACAGACACCACCGGTCGATCGGTAAACACCCTGTTGGCGCTGCGGCCCAGCCCATAAATCGCCAGGGCCGCCAGACCGGAAGGTACCACAAGCGCGGCAAACACTTGCGCGAAGGTCCAGCCCCAACTCAGCATCTGCGCGCCGGCAAAGGCGCTGAGGATCGCGCCAACACGACCGATACCGCTCATCCAGCTGGCGCCGGTTGCTCGCGCCTGCGTGGGGTAGAACGTGGCGGCCAGCGCATTCATGCCGACGCTCGCGCCATTGAGGCAAAACCCCACCATCCAGGCAATCGAGCACAGCAGCACAAAGTGCCCCGTGGCCTGGCCGATCGCATAGATCACCGCACCGCTCAACATGAACACCGCCATCAGCACCCGGTATTTGTTCCAGCGATCCATTACCCAACCGACGCACAGCGCGCCTGCGGGTCCGCCGATCTGGAACATCGCGGTCACGATGGCCGCGTCCGCGACGCTATAACCGCCGCCTTCTTTCACCAGGGTCGGTAACCAGCCGCTGAACAGGTAGACCAGAAACAACGCAAGGACATAACCGCTCCACAACATCAACGTGCCGAAGCGATAGGACGGGGACAATACGATCTGCATCGCCGAAGCGCGCATCAGCGGATGAGCCGGCAGGCAGAAGGTCGATTTCGCGTCGCTGACGCCCGGCGCGAGTTTTTCCACAATGGCGCGGATAGACGCGTTCGGCGCCTGCCTGGCGACCAGGAAGGCCACCGATTCAGGCAGTTTGAAATACAGTAGCGGCGCCACCAGCAGGGGCAAGACACCGCCCAGGATCAGCATGCTTTTCCAGCCGAAGGCCGGAATCATCCAGGCTGACAGAAAGCCGCCTGCCGCGGCGCCCAAGGAAAACCCGCAAAACGCCACCGTGATCAGGAACGAACGACTGCGCTGCGGCGCGTACTCCGACACCAGGGTGCTGGCATTCGGCATGGCCGCGCCGAGCCCCAAGCCCGTCATGAAGCGCAGTACGACCATGGTATTGATGTCCGGGGAAAACGCCGTCGCCAGCGTCCACAGACCAAACATGAACACACTGCTCACCAGCACGATCTTGCGTCCGTAACGGTCGGCCAGCGGCCCCGCGACCAGCGCACCGACAGCCAGGCCAATCAGCGCCGCACTCAACACCGGGCCCAACTGCTGGTGGCTCAAGCCCCAGTCCATTTTCAATTGCGGTGCGATAAAGCCCATGATTGCCACATCGAAGCCATCCAGGCCGATGATCAGGAAACCGAGAAATACGACCCACTTCTGAAAGCCGCCAATGGCGCGACTGTTGATCAGCGCCTGGATGTCGATGGGTTGAGTTGTCAGCATGAAAGTCACCTCTGTGTTGTGGGGGCGCCCAACCACTGCGCCCGCTTTTTTATTGGGGTGAAACGAGGATCGCGACCGGCGGCTCAAGCGCTGCCGAGACTGTTGAACCGCACCGGACGGATAATCCGGGTTTCCTGAGCCAGGATCAGATGCGCCGATGCTTGCAGGTAGGCCGGGAAGCGGGGGTCGCCATCCCGCGCCTGGCTGCGGCGCTCGAAGTCATCGAGACTGTCGTAGCCCCAGAGGTGAACGACTTGGTTCAATGGGCCGATGCTGCTGGAATAAAAACCCAGCGGCGCGCCCAGATGCTCCAGCAAAATCGGCATTGCCAGACGATCGAATACCTCGATGAACTCGCTCATGCCGCGTGGACGGATGGTGTAGATGCGGTGATCGATGACCGGTTTGTGAATCATCAGGCCACCTCCTGCTGGGGGGTGCCCGAAGCTTTTTCTGCAGCCACGCGAGCCAGGTGCAGGCCGGTGAGATAAGCGAAGGTCATGATCGGCCCGAGCGTGATCCCGGCAGCGGGATAGTTGCCGCCCATGATGCTCGCCCGGTCGTTGCCCACCGCGTAAAGCCCATCGATCGCCTGGCCTTGTTGGTTGAGCACTTCGCCGCGCACGCTGGTGTTGATGCCATCGAAGGTGCCGAGGTCGCCCATGATCACTTTGAGGGCGTAGTAAGGGCCTTCGCCAATCGGCGCCACGCACGGATTCGGCAGGTTCTGCGGGTCGGCGAGGTAGCGGTTGAAGGTGGTGCTGCCACGGCCGAACTGCTGATCCACGCCCTGCCCCGCCGTGCGATTGTAGTCACGCACGGTCTGTTCCAAGCCGGCCGCGTCGAGCCCGGCGTTGCGCGCCAATTCAGCCAGGGTGCTGCCGCTGTGCAAGTAACCGTTGCGCAGCAATGGCGCGAGGGGCATCGGTGCCGGCTTGGCATAACCCAGCCCGTACTTGGCCATGGTCCGGCGGTCGCAGATCAACCACATGGCGGTTTCAGCCTGGTGGGCGCAGGCGTCAATCATTGCCGCGCCCACGTCGTGATACGAGTTGGACTCGTTGGTGAACCGTTGGCCATTGCGGGTCACGCCGATCACTCCGGGCTTGTAGCGATCGAGCAGATGCGGGAAGGCGGTGAACCTGCCGTTACCCATCGGCACTTTCGAGACGGGCATCCAGGCAGCAGGCGCCTTGAGCCGTATATCGACGGTGCCACCCAAGGCCTCGGCCATGCGTGCGCCATCTCCGGTGTTGGTCTGCGGCACCGGGGAGAAATGCTCGCCACCGCGGCGCACATGGGGATAGGCCTGCTTCAACCGTTGCAGATCATGGGAAAACCCACCGCTGGCCAGCACCACACCGTAGCGGGCTTCAAACCGCACTTCACCGCCCGCGGTCTGAGCGACCACGCCATTGACCCGGTCTGCGCTTTTCAACAATTGCTGCGCGCTGGTTTGCGTCAGAATCGGAATCCCCAGGTCCAGTGCCGATTTCGCCAGCCGCGCGGCCAAGGCATTGCCGCTGGTCACCTGAATGCCGCGCCGGTAAAGCAGCAACTCCTTGGCATGCGTCATCAAGCGCTTTGCGACATAGAGGAATGAGGTCAGGGATTTGGTGGCATTGAAGAAATGCTTGAGGTCGGCATTCGACGAATTGAACATCATCCCAATGAACGTGATGGTTTTGAGCGGCGGCCGCAGGCGTGCCATGTCGGCCCCAAGCTTGCGGATGTCGAAAGGCGCGGCGAGGATCGAACGGCCAATATCGACGCCACCGGCCACGTCCGGGTGATAGTCCGGATAGAGGGTGGGGACGAACTGGACCTCGGTCTCTCGCTGGAAAAAGTCGATCATCCGCGGCGCGTTATCGAGAAATGCATCGACGGCCTCGGCATCGTAGAAATCGCCCGTTTCGTGCTTCATATAGGTCAGCGCGGCCTCGCGGCTGTCCGGGATGCCGTTGGCCTGGGACAAGGCATTGCCGGGAATCCACAGCACCCCACCCGAGAAGGCGGTGGTGCCGCCGAAGAACGCATCCTTTTCAATCACAATGACTTCCAGCCCCTGCTTGCGCGCCGTAATGGCGGTCGCCAGGCCACCGGCACCGGCGCCGATCACCAGTACGTCGAACCGGCGGATCGCCGCGGTTGTTGTCGTCGTCATAGTCAGTCTCACTCGGTAAAAGCCAGCCGAACGGCAGCCGTCGTCGCCATCGACAGCACGACAGGCGAGGGTTCGCTGGGGGATTCGGAGTCGACCGTCATCGGCCGAACGGAGGTCAGGCCTGGCGGCTGATCGTGGGTGATTCGTAGCCGGGGCGAGGGATCAACGCCATCAACATACTTTCCAGGCCTCCATCGACGGTCAACTCGGCAGCGTTGACATAACCTGCCCGCGGGCTCGCAAGGAACAGGACGGCATCGGCTATGTCCTGCGGCTCGCCGATCCGCTGGTTGGCGGTCATCGCCTTGCGCTCTTGCTCGACCTTGGGATCGGCGTAGAACGCTGCCGACAGCGGCGTGCGGATCAGGCCCGGGCAGATGGCATTGCTGCGGATGCCCCGCGGCCCCCACTCCGCCGCTATCTGCCGAGAAAGCATGGCGACCCCGGCCTTGGCTGTACTGTAGGCACCGCTGAAGGTTTGCGGGTAATGCGCGGCGATTGACGCGATATGCACGATGCTGCCGCTTTGTCGGGCCAGCATCAGGCGCCCGAACGCCTGGGCACACAGCAGATAGCCCGTCAGGTTGACCGACAGCACCTGGTTCCATTCGTCCAGGGTCAGCGTTTCAAGGGCCCCGGCCTGCAGCACGCTGGCGTTGTTGATCAGCACATCGCAACGCCCATGGAGCGCCTGCACTTGCTCCGCGGCCTGTTGCACGCTAAAGGGATCGGCAATATCGCAGTGCAACACCGAGACATCCGCTTCACTGTTTTTCGCCAGCTCGACGGCCAGTTCACGGCATTTCCGTTCGTCGCGATCGAGCAGCACCACATGGGCATTCTGGCTAACCAGCGCGGCGGCGATCGCAGCGCCGATACCGCCAGCCGCGCCAGTGAGGACACAGACTTTGGCCTCGAGGTTCAGCCAGTTTTTCGGCAGGTCGTTATTATTCATTGTTATCTCCAACACGCATTTCAAGACAGTTCGCCCACTGCATGGCAAGCAGCAGGCGAGGCTCAGCATAGAAGCGTGGGACGACTCACAAGAATGGACAAAACCTTCAACCGTAGAGACTTTTACGACAAATCAGCGGCAAATTGCCCTACGCGCGGATTCTTCGCTAAGGTAGAAAACACGTGCCTGTAGACCATAAGAATAATGAACAAGATTCCCAGCTATGCCCTGTACGGCGAGGCGGCGGCGCCGATATGGCACGACTCCCTGCATGTCGAGTCAATCTCCCTGCGCTCCGGCGCCTATAACTGGGAGATCGCCGCTCATCGCCACGATGGGTTGTTGCAGATGCTGTACCTGCAAAGCGGCGAAGGCGAGGTGCTGCTGGACAACCAGCGGGTCGAGGTCAAGGCCCCGTGCCTGCTGTTCATCCCTGAGCAGATCGTGCATGGCTTCGCCTGGCACGGCCGGGTCGAAGGGCATGTGATCACCGCCGTCCAACACCCGCTGGAAAGCATCGTCCAAGTGCTCTCCCCTGGCCTGTTACCGCAGATCCAGAAACCCTGCGTAGTCGCCCTGCCGCACTGGGCGCCGGCCGATGATCCGCTGGAGCCGCTGTATCGGGCGTTGTACGGCGAATACCACGGACGCGGTCGGGAACACATCGCGTGCAGCATGTCGTTATTGTTGGCGCTGGTGATCCAGATGCTGCGCCTGAGCGAGTACAGCCACGACCTGCATGCACACCGTCATGATCGACGCAGCCAGCAGGTCATTGCCTTTCGCGAGCTGGTGAACAGGCACTTTCGCGAGCATCTTTCGCTGCATGACTATGCCGGTTTCCTGGGGGTCACCGTCGTCACATTGGGCCGGCTGTGCCACGAACAACTCGGCATGACCCCCATGACCCTGATCAACGCCCGGCTGATCCTCGAAGCCAAACGCGAGCTGGCCCATTCGGCCCAAAGCGTGAAGCAGATTGCCCATGGCATGGGCTTTTCCGATGTCGGTTACTTCAGCCGCTTTTTCCGCAAGCACGCCCAGTGCAGCCCGAGTGAATTCCGCCTTCAAACCCAAGCCACACGTCACGCAACGTGACGCTCTCAGTCAACTCTGACCGTTGTGTTCAAGCAACCCGAAAGCTCGAGAATTAAAGTTGAAGCGCCAGGGGAAGCTACCCCAGCTCACAACTCCAATAATAGAGCGACGTCAATGAGACTGACACAATCCTTGCCAGCGTGCCTGACACTCAGCTTCGTATCACTTGCCGTCTTTGCGGCAGAGGGCCCTCCTCCCCCCTCCGTGAGCCAACCCAGCGGTATCAACCTGGGCGGTACCAGCTTTTATGATGGGTTCGCAGGCCCCCCCGGGCTAACGCATCAGACCTATCTGAAGTTCAGTACATCCAGCAGCGTTCGTGACAATGGCGGCAAGGACAACCGCAACTTCGATAACCCGAAGATCAACGTCATTACCCTGATCAACCAATTCAGCTATTACTCGCCCGACACCATCGGCGGCGGCGCGCACTTGGGCTGGAGCCTTTTGGTGCCCGTGGTCTCTCTGGACGGCGACTTTGGCGACAACGGCGTAAAGCTCAAGGACAACGGCGTCGGCCTGGGCGACGTCACTGTCGGCCCGCAGATCCAGTTCGATCCGATCGTCAACGCCGAAGGCCGGCCGGTGTTTGTGCAGCGCGTGGCCTTCGATACGATCCTGCCCACCGGCAAGTACGACAAACACAAGGACTTGAATCCCGGCTCCAATTACTTCTCCTTCAACCCCTACTGGGCCGCGACCCTGATGCCGGCGCCGCGCTGGGAAGTGAGTTGGCGCTTGAATTACTTGTACAACTTCAAGAACAACGACCCGGCAAGCAGTTCGGCGCAGTTCTTTGAAGGGCGGCCGGTGCACGACACCCAATCGGGTCAATCGGCGTGGGCCAACTTTACGGCTTCGTATGAGGTGTTCCCGAAGGTTTCAGTCGGGATCAACGGCTATTACTTCAGGCAGATTTCCGATGACCAGGTCAACGGCGACCGCCTGAGCAATTCTCGGGAAAAAGTACTGGGCATTGGCCCCGGCCTCTTCTGGAAAATGACCGAAGACCAGGCCTTTTGGCTCAATACCTATAAAGAGACCGGCGTGGAAAACCGCAGCAAGACGGATTACGCCGTGCAGGTCCGCTACGTTCACAAGTTCTGACTGAGGTGATATGCGATGAATGCGCTCGACTCCATCGACAGCAAGAAATCACTGGGCGCTATTTGCCTGATGATGGTCATTTCCCTGGGAACGCTGCAGATCCAGCCGATCCTGGGCGGCGCGTTGATTGATCAACTGGGGCTGCCGCTCAATGCCATCGGCGCGATCTTCGCCGCCGAGTTGATCGCGATGGCCATCGCCTGCGGCGTCTGTGCTCTGTTCATGGCACGGGTCGACCGCCGCCGCTTTGCGCTGGTTGCCTTGCTGATCCTGGCCGCCGGCAACCTGGCGAGCACACAACTGCACAGCCAGGCCTGGCTGATGGTGTTCAGGATCATCTGCGGCGCCAGCGGTGGCGCGGTCATGGCGGTGGTGTATGCGACTGCGGCGCTGCGCAGGTCGAAAGACGCGACATTCGCCGTGATCAATATCGGCAACCTGCTCTGGGGCATGCTGCTGGTGACGTCCATGCCCATGCTCTTGCAGGCGTTTGGCGTGCAGGGCGCGTTTTCCTTGCTGGCCATCACCAGCCTGTTCGCGGCGCTGGGTTGCTGGAAAATCCCCAGGCACTACCCTGACGCTCATCGCATCGCCCAGGGTGCGGCTCAGCCGTTCGGGCTGACTGCCGTACTGCTGATCCTGTTGTTTGCACTGTTGTTTTTTGGGCACTCCGCGCTGTGGGTGTATCAGGAACGAATTGGCAAAAGTATTGGCCTGGAACCCCAGCAGATCGGCGCCATCCTCGGCGGCAGCATCCTTGCCGGCGCCCTGGGCGCCGGGCTCTCCGGGCTGTTGGGGCGCCGCCTGGGTTTGCTGTTTCCGCAACTGCTGAGCTTTGGCACCGCGTTGCTGGCGACCCTGGTGATGGTCTATGGCGACAGCACCGTCGCGTTCGCCGCCACGGCGTGCCTGATCCATATGGTGTGGTTTTTCAGCCTGCCCTACCTGCTGTCGATGGCGGCCGAACTGGACCCTTCCGGTCGATTGGCCGGCCTGGGCAACGCGGCGATTTTTGTCGGCCAAGGGCTGGGCCCGTTCGGTGCCGCGCTGGTGGTCGGCGAAGGGCATTTCCGGGCCGTGGGGTGGCTGGCAGCCTCGGCGTATGGAGTGGCCTTGATCATTTCGTGCCTGGTGGTGGCGCGCTTTCGTCGAGGCCTCAAACCGCGCGCGCCGGCCCTGTCGCCACAATCTGCCTGAATACCCTGCCCTGACGTGAACCCACTGGATCAATGAGATGACGCGATGAATATTCCATTTCCCAAAACCCCCGAGTTTTCCGGCGCGCTGTATACCCCCAGCCGCGTAGAAGCCGACGTATTCGACCTGGAGATCGAAGGCGCTGTGCCTGAGGCGATCCGCGGGACCTTTTATCAAGTCTCGCCGGACCCGCAATACCCGCCCATGCTGGGCACGGATATCTTCTTCAACGGCGACGCCATGGTCAGCGGCTTCTATTTTGCCGATGGCAAGGTCTCGTTGCGTCGGCGCTATGTGCTCACCGATCGCCTGGTCGCCCAGCGCCGTGAAGGGCGTTCGCTCAACGGCGTCTATCGCAATGCCTACACCAACGACGCGCTCGCGGCAAAAAACAACACCACGGCCAACACCTCGGTGATCCCGCATAACAACGTCCTGCTGGCACTCAAGGAAGATGCCATGCCGTGGGCACTGGACCCGCAGACGCTGGAGACCCTCGGCGAGTGGAATTTCGACGGGCAGATCGACTCAGCCACCTTCACCGCCCATCCCAAGCTCGACCCGGTGACCGGAAACCTGCTGGCCTTCAGCTACGAAGCCAAAGGCGACGGCACACCCGACATGGCGTATTTCGAAATTTCGCCGCAGGGCAAACTGCTGCACCAGATCTGGTTCCAGGCGCCCTACGCCGCCATGGTCCACGACTTCGCGGTCACCGAGCATTATGTGGTGTTCCCGCTGATCCCCCTGACGGTGGACGTCGAGCGCATGAAACAAGGCGGCCAGCATTTCCAGTGGCAGCCCGAACTGCCCCAGCTGTTTGCCGTGGTGCCCCGCCACGGGGACGCGCGCGAGGTGCGTTGGTTCAAAGGGCCCAAGGACGGCTTCCAGGGCCATACCCTGAACGCGTTCGACGAAGACGGTAAAGTCTATGTGGACATGCCGGTCACCGGCGGCAACGTCTTTTACTTCTTTCCCCAGGCGGACGGTTTCGTACCGCCGCCGGAAACCCTGGCGGCCAGCCTGATGCGCTGGGTCTTTGACCTGAGCAGCGCACAGGACGAACTGCAACCGCAGGCGCTGACGGACTATCCCTGTGAATTTCCCCGCTGCGATGACCGTTACATAGGCCGCAAATATGAACACGGATTCCTGCTCGCCTTTGATCCGCAGCGGCCGTATAACTCGGCGAATGGCCCGATGCCGTTTCAGTTCTTCAACCTGCTGGCTCACATCAACCTGACAACCGGTGTCACCGACGCATGGTTTCCCGGTGACAGCGGGTGCTTTCAGGAACCCATTTTCATTCCACGCTCCGCCGCGGCAGCGGAAGGCGATGGCTACGTGGTCTGCCTGCTCAACCTGATTGTCGAAGGGCGCAGTGAACTGGTGGTGCTGGACTCCACTGACATGGCGGCCGGCCCCATCGCCCGCATCAAAGTCCCATTCCGTATGCGGATGTCGCTGCACGGCTGCTGGGCACCGCGCTAAATCGGCATAGCGTTCCCCTCCCCTCCAATAGCCACGCCCGTAGCCATCCACATACTGGAATGGCACGGGCTGCTTGGCGTTTCAGGCAGCAATCCGATCACCGAACAGAAAAATAACATTTATTCCGAAATGCAGGATTTATACAAAAATCCCACTTTACAGGATTAGTTCGCAAGACTAGATTGAGCCCATTGCAGCCCATCTCACGCTCCCCTTTCCGAGAGGACACTTCATGAAATTCGCGAGCTTTATCGTTCAAGGCCGTACCACCTACGGGGTGGTCGAGGGCGCTCAGGTGATTGACCTGGAATCGGTCAAATCCACCTTTGGCACCGACCTCAAGCAAGCCATCGCCATCAATCGCCTGGGTGAACTGACGCCGACCATCCTGGCCGCGCTGCCACGCGTAGCGTTGGCGGACGTGACGTTCCTGCCGGTGATCGCAAACCCGGGCAAAGTGCTGTGCATTGGCATCAACTACGCCACCCATGTGCGTGAAACCGGTCGGGAGATGCCGACCTACCCAATGATTTTCACGCGTTTCGCCGACAGCCAGGTTGCACACCTGCAACCGATCATTCGCCCAAAGGTTTCGCATAAGCTGGATTTCGAAGGCGAACTTGCAGTGGTCATCGGCAAAACCGCGCGCCACGTCAAGGCTTCGCAGGCGCTGGAGTATGTGGCCGGTTATGCCTGCTACAACGATGGCAGCGTCCGCGACTGGCAGAAGCACACCATCCAGTTCGTGCCGGGCAAGAATTTCCCGGACACCGGCGGCTTCGGTCCCTGGCTGGTGACTTGCGATGAGATCGGCGACCCGCAGGACCTGGAATTGACCACGCGCCTGAACGGCCAAGTGATGCAACACACCCGCACCAGCGACATGATTTTCGACGTGCGCCACCTGATCGAATACTGCTCCACCTTCACCGAACTGGCGCCCGGCGATGTGATTGTCAGCGGCACCACCGGTGGCGTCGGCGCATTCCGTGAACCGCCGGTATGGATGAAGCCCGGCGATACCGTCGAGGTCGAGATATCGGGCATCGGCATCCTGCGCAACAGCATCGCCGATGAACAATAAGCCATGAAGCCATTACCTGAATCAGAACACCTGCCGGAGCAGGACGCCGACAGCAAAGGCTCAAGCCTGGAGCGCATGCTGCGGGTGCTGGATCTGTTTACCGAGGCCAGCCCGATCTGGGCGGTCGACGAGATGGGCGCTGCGCTGGGTTACACGCGGTCGACCATCTACCGCTACGTGCGCGAACTGGCCGAGGCGAACCTGTTGTTTCAGGTCGAAGCCGGCCGCTACGCGTTGGGCGCACGGATTATCACCTGGGACCGCCAACTGCGCCTGAGCGACCCGCTGGTACGCGCAGCGCAAGCCCTGGAACAAGACCTGCCGCGTTGGAGCGAGCAACAGGTGTGGCTGATCTGCCGGCTGTTCAAGAACCAGGTGGTGTGTATCCACCAGCATGGCGACTTGTTCAGCGAGGTCAGCTACTCCCGCGGCTCACCCAGGCCGCTGTTCCTCGGCGCGACCTCGAAGGCGATCCTCGCCAACATGACGTCGCGCCAACACAGTCAGCTGTTTCTGGAAAACCCCGATGAAGTGCGCGCCAGCCATCTGGGACAGACCTGGGAACAATTCCGCCGCTCACTGCAGCAACTGCGCCGCCAGGGCTATGTCGCCAGCGCGGCTGAAATTGACCCCGGCGTCTACGGCCTGGCGGCACCGATCTTCGACAACGACGGCAAGGTGGTCGGCAGCATCAGTTGCCTGCGTCCGATTCAGGAGCGCGACAACGCCCAGGAAGCGCAACAAGGGGCACAAATGCAGGCCCTCGCACAGGCGTTGTCGCAGCGCATGGCGACGCTCACCCACCGCCCCGCGTAGCCAGACTGAAAACTTTGGAAGGGAATAACAATGACAACCCTCAACAGCTTCAGCACCCAAGTCTTGATCATCGGGGCAGGCCCTACCGGACTGACCCTGGCCAACCTCCTCGGCCAGGCCAACGTGGACAGCCTGATCATCGACCGCAAACCCGGCACCGTGACCGAACCGCGTGCCGTCTCGATCGACGATGAATCCTTGCGCACCATGCAAGCCATCGGGCTGGATGACGCCGTGTTGCGCGATGTGGTGCCCGGTTATGGCGTGCATTACTTCACCCGCGCGGGCGGGCGTTGCTTCGGCAAGGTCGAGCCGACCGGCAGGTTATATGGGTTTCCCAAGCGTAACGCCTTCCGCCAGCCGCTGTTCGAAAGCACGCTGAAGACCGGCCTTGAGCGTTTTGCGAACCTGACCGCGCGCTTCAATCACGAGCTGCTCGAGTTCACCCAAGACCAGCATGGCGTGCACGCGTTGATCAAGGATGCCGATGGCCAGTTGCTCAACGTCAAGGCCAGCTACCTGATCGCCTGCGACGGCGGCCGCAGCCCGGTGCGCAAGCAACTGGGGATCGAGATGGTGGGGTCGAGCTTCTCCTCACGCTGGCTGGTGGTCGATACCGACCAGGATGACGACCCCTTCTGGCAGACCCGCGTGTACTGCGATGCCCGCCGCCCCGTGGTGGAAGTGCCCGGCCCACACCGCACGCGGCGCTTTGAATTCCTGCTCAAGCCGGACGAAACCGATGCGCAGGTGCTCAGCCCCGAATGCCTGCACACCCTGCTTCATCCGTTCAAAGGCGATGCCCCGGTGTCCATCGTGCGCAAGACGGTGTACACCTTTCATGCCCGCATCGCCGAACGTTGGCAGGTCGGCCGCGTATTTCTCGCCGGCGATGCCGCGCATTTGACCCCGCCCTACGCGGGGCAAGGGATGAACAGCGGCGTTCGCGATGCCCACAATCTGGGCTGGAAGCTGGTCGCCGTGCTCAAGGGCCAAATGGCGGCGAACGCCCTGCTGTCCTACGAAAGCGAGCGGCGCGACCATGCCTGGGCCTTGATCAAGCTGGCCCTGAACCTTGGTGTGGTCATGGCGCCAGCCACCGTGCTGCGGGCTCGCCTGATCAGCGCGGCATTCGCGGTCATCGGCCTGGTGCCGCCGCTGCGCGATTATTTCCTGCAAATGCGCTTCAAGCCCAAACCGCGCTTTACCAAAGGCCTGGTATTGCCCGAAGGCAAGGCCGGGAAACTGGCCTGCGGGCAAATGTTTCCTCAGCCATTGCTGACCGATGCCCAAGGCCGCGCTCACCTGCTGGACACGACCATCGGTGCCGGCTTCGCCCTGATCCAATATGGCGACCTGCCCCATCCACGTCTCGATGAACTGCGACACGGTCTGTGGGACCACCTGGAAGCCAAACGCATCCTGATCCTGCCCGCACACGTTCAGACGCTACCGTCGATCCCCGGCTGCACCGTGCTGCAAGACCGCGAGAATGCGCTCAAGGACCTGCTCGGCGACAGCCAGAAGTTTCTGCTGCTGCGTCCGGATCGCTATGTCGCCGCCATCTTCGAGATGGCCACGCAAGACCCGGTCGCCGACGCATTGCAATCGCTGTTCGGCATCACCCTGACGAACAACTGCGCGGATCAGCCGGGCATGGCGCCCGTCTACCCCTGAACCTTCAGCCCCAGAGGTGTTTATGCAAACCTTGCAGACTTCCACCCCCGCCCGCCTGTGTTACCTGCACCTGGCAAGCAAAGCTCCACAGCAGCAGGTCGACTTCTATCGGCGCCTGCTGGACATGGACGGCCTGGCGCAGGCTGACGGCAGCTGGCTGCTCCAGGGGCCCCAACGGGCCATGCTGATTTCACCCGCCGACCATAGCGGCCTGCTCGCGGCGGCGTATGACCTGGGCAGCCAAGCGCACTTGAGTGAACTGCGCGCGCGCCTGCTCGGCAACGGTTGTCAGGTCGAAGCGCTCGACTCGCCGCTGCTGGAAGCGGGCGCCTTTCAAATCCGTGACCCCCAGGGTCGGCAAACCCTATTTGGCGTGTCTCGCGGCGCGTCCACCATCGACCGCAAGGGCATGCCGGGGCGCCTGCAGCACGTGGTGTTCCAGACCACGGAGCTGGAAGCGATGATCGACTTCTACGTCAACACAGTGGGGTTCACCGTCTCGGACAATGTCGTCGACGAGCAAAGCGGCCAGCTCACCACCTGCTTCCTGCGTTCGGACGATGAACACCATTCGCTGGCGTTCTTCCGCGGGTCGAAAAACGAGTGGGATCACCACTGTTACGAAACCAACGAATGGAATGACATCCGCGACTGGGGCGACCGCTTCGCCAAGGAGCGGATCACCTTGTTCTTCGGCCCGGGACGACATGGCCCAGGCAACAACCTGTTCTTCATGGTGGTCGATGCCGATCGCAACCGCCTGGAATTCTCGGCCGAGCTGGAGATCACCGAAGCCTCCCGCCCGCCTGGCGTCTGGCCGCAGGAGGAATACACCCTCAACGCCTGGGGACGCGCCTGGATCCGAAGCTGAATACGCTCAACCTAAAGGGTCTGCCCTCACCACCCTCAATCGACGCGGCTACCTGCCTCTAAGGTAAGACTATGACAACTCCAATACTCGCGGCCTACGCCATCAACGGCGACCAATACATCAACGGCACCTGGCGTGCGGGTCGTTCTGCACGACGCCTGGACGACCGCAACCCCTTCAACGGCGAACCCTTGCTGGAAATGCCCCTGGCCTCGGTGGCCGACCTGGATGACGCCTACCAGGCCGCCCAGCGCGCGCAAACCGACTGGGCAGCGCTGCACCCGACCCAGCGCAGTGCGCAACTGGAAAAACTCGCCCAGGTCATCCAGAACCGCAGCGAAGAAATCATCGACTGGCTGATCCGCGAGTCCGGCAGTACCCGTATCAAAGCTGGCATGGAATGGCAGTTCACCCTCAACCTGGTTCGCGAATGCGCAACACTGCCGATGCAGGTTGAAGGCCGGATCCTGACCAGCTACAAGCCTGGCGAACAGAGTTTCGTGTTTCGCGAGCCGCTGGGGGTCGTCGGTGTGATCAGCCCGTGGAACTTCCCGCTGTACCTGAGCATGCGCTCGGTGGTGCCGGCCCTTGCGCTGGGCAATACCGTGGTGCTCAAGCCCGCCAGCGATACGGCGGTTACCGGCGGCCTGTTGATTGCCCATCTGTTCGAAGAGGCCGGGTTCCCGGCGGGCTCGCTGAACGTGGTGGTCGGCGCGGGTGCGGAGATCGGCGATGCGTTCGTCGAACACCCGATACCGAGCCTGATCTCCTTCACCGGCTCCACCGACGTGGGACGCAACGTCGGACGCATCGCCACTGGCGGCAAACACATCAAGCGCGTTGCCCTGGAGCTGGGCGGTAACGCACCGCTGGTGGTGCTGGAGGATGCGGACATCGAGATAGCGGCGCATGCCGCCGTGGTCGGGCGCTTCCTGCATCAGGGTCAGATCTGCATGAGCGTCAACCGGGTCATTGTTGATCGTGCGCTGTATGCCGACTTCGCGGCGCTGGTGGTCGAGCGCGTGCGCAATCTCAAGACCGGTGACCCGGCCAAGGCCGATACGGTAATCGGGCCGGTGGTCAACCAGAGTCAGCTTGATGGCCTGCTTGGGAAGATCGACGCCGCCGAGCGTGCCGGTCTCAAGCAACTGTGTGGCGGCCAGGCGCGCGGGCTGGTGCTACCGGCCCATGTCTTCGGTGAAGTGGGCCCCGAGCAGGCCTTGGCCCGCGATGAAACGTTCGGCCCGTTGCTGCCGCTGATGATTGCGCAGAATCAGGCCCATGCCCTGGAGTTGGCCAATGCAAGCGAGTACGGTCTGTCCAGCGCGGTGTTTACCCGTGACATGGCACGCGGCCTGAGCTTTGCCCGGGGCATCGTAGCGGGCATGACCCATATCAACGACATCACCGTCGATGACCAGCCCAATGCGCCGTTCGGCGGCGAAAAGAACTCCGGTCTTGGACGCTTCAACGGCCACTATGCCTTGGATGAGTTTACCCGAGCCCATTGGGTCACCTGGCAAGCCGGGGGCCATCACTACCCTTTCTGATCGTCTGTCAGGAGCGGGCAAGGCTCACACCTTGCCCGCCAGCCCAAAACAAAAAAACAAAAGGCGAAACAATGAATAACCTAGCCTGCGTATCCACCGATCAAGTCGTTCGCTCTGATCGGCTGATGAAATGGAAAGAGTTCATGAGCGATCACCTGGGCCGCACGCCGGAGTATATAAAGCGCCTGGAGTCCACCAACATCGACCCGTTGCACAACGGCAACTTCCAGGGCCGCCTGGAATACGGCGACTTGGGCCAGTTGCGTTTCTGCCGCATGACCGCCAGTGCCCATCGCTATTCACGCCACCTGAGCAAGGCGCTTGATGTCGTCGACACACCGCGCATGTTGATACTGCAGGTCGCTGGTGTCAGTCATTTCGAGCAAGGCCAGCAAAACAGCACCGTCGCGCCGGACGAAATGCTCCTGGTCGACTGCGGCAAACCCTTCAGCGTCACCAGCACCCAGGGCTGCGAGCACTTTATCCTGCTATTCCAGGGCCCCGCCGGGCAACTGACGCAGACCGGCGACATGCACTTGAATGGCCGCAACGGGCTGGGGCGCATGCTGATGCACTTGATCAGCGACGCTTATCACCAATATCCCCTGCTCAACAGCCAATCGGCCGGGCTGATCGGCGACAGCATCACCGGGTTGCTGAACAATGCGCTGAAGAACAAACAAGATGAAAAGCAACTCGACCATGACTTCCGCTTTTTCAAACAGAATCGCCTCAAGGCGTATATCGAGCGTCACCTGGCCGACCGCGACCTCAGCATCGAGCGCATCGCCAACGCCGAGCAATGCTCAGTGCGCAGCTTGCATCGGGCATTTCAGGACGAACTGGGGTGCAGTGTCAGCGAGTACATCTGGCAGCGTCGGCTGTCCCGTTGCGCCGAGGACCTGCGCAACCATGAACAGGCCCATCGCTCCCTCACCGAGATCGCCTATGCCTGGGGCTATGGCAGCAGCTCGCATTTCAGCCGGCACTTCAAAGCGACATTCGGCATGTCGCCCCGGTTGTTTCGTGACACCGCCAGCGACACCCGTGCCAACGCCACTGCGGCGTAACCCCAGGCGCCGTCCGCCAGCGCCAAGGCGTTGATGGACGGCCCCTGCGATCAATGCGCCTCACCGCCCGGCAAGGGCTGGTAACGCACCGATCAACCGTCATCCTGTACGTCGCCCCAGCGAAACCGTCAAAGGCACCCAGGGACAAGAAACCGGCCCCCCTGTTTTTCTCTCCCGCGTTGCCTTGCATGTCTTTCAGGAACTCAAGACCCGCACCGGAGAGTCTCAGTGCGCTGACTGATGCCTCGAACGGCTGCAGGGTTCTGGTGGTACTGGTTTTACCTTCACGGTAATGACCTGACCTCGACGTTTCGCAAAGGCTGGACGACCTAATGCACAACGGCCAGCCCCTAGCGCCTGGCGCGGTTGGCGCGACCCGCCATTCAACTTTCATAAAAGCTTAACGAAAGTGCTGCAAAGTTCGGGAGCCCGTTATCACAATGAGTTCCTTCGATGAAAAATTTGATGAAGTCTGCTGCACTCGCCGTTGCGGTTTCTCTTTGTGCAAGTTCCATGGCTTTTGCTGAGGAAAGCGTTCGTCTGAGCGGCTCAGGCGCTAGTTTCCCGGCACCGATCTACCTGACCTGGTTCAAGGATTTCAGTAAGAAAACCGCAGGCGTCACTGTGGATTATCAATCCAAGGGCAGTGGCGCCGGTGTGCAGGACTTCCTGAACAAAACCGTCGATTTCGCCGCCAGTGACTCGGCAATGAAAGACGAAGATATCGCCAAGGTTGCCGAAGGCGTGCAGTTGCTGCCGATGACGGCAGGTGAAATCGTGTTGGCTTTTAACCTGCCGGGCAATCCTAAAGAACTCAAATTGCCACGCGACGTTTACTCCAACATCTTCTTGGGCAAGATCACCAAGTGGAACGACCCGCAAATCGTTGCAGCCAACCCGGGCCTGAAACTGCCTGATATGCCGATCACCGTGGTCGTGCGTGCAGACTCCAGCGGTACCACTGCGGTATTCACAAAGCATCTGGCGACGATCAACCCACAGTTCCAGAAAGATTTGGGTGAAGGCAACACCGTCAACTGGCCTGCCAGCGACAAATTCATCAAATCGCCGAAGAACGATGGTGTGACAGCGACCGTGCGCCAGACTCCGGGCGCTATCGGCTACATCGAATACGGTTTCGCCAAGCTGGCCAAGGTTGACTTTGCCCAACTGCAGAACAAGGCCGGCAAGTACGTTGTCCCTAACGCAGAAAGCGGTGCCGAGGCCCTCGCGGCTGTGAAAATGCCGGAAAGCCTGGTGGCCTGGCTGCCGGATCCGGACGGCGCCAAGTCCTACCCGATCACGTCCTACACCTGGATGATCTTCCGCAAGCACAACGAGAACCCGGCCAAGGCCAAGGCGATGCGCGAAATGGTCGAATACAGCCTGACCGAAGGGCAGAAAATCGCCGACTCGATGGGTTACATCCCGCTGCCGAAATCGGTTGTCGATGAGGTTCGCAAAGCGTCCGCCAACATCCAGTAACGCACGTGAGGCCTCTCTCGGTATGCGCGCTCAGCCATACCGGGAGCGTTTCCCCCTTGTTCCGGAGTTAGCCAATGAGCACACCTTTTGTCGTACCGGTTAACCAGGATTCTGCCTGCCAGCCACCCTCTGCAAAGGATTTCCTGGTTGATCGCACCTTCCGTGCGCTCGCACGAATAGGGGTGATTCTGATTCTGGCGTTGGTCTTCGCCTTGGTATTCGAGGTGGGACGCAAGGCCCTTCCAGGCATGGAAAAGCACGGTTTTGATGTGCTTCTCGGCAGCGTCTGGGACGTTAACCAAGGCAAGTACGGCATTTTGCCGGCCATTTGGGGCACGCTCTACAGCGCCCTGATCGCACTGCTGATCGCAGGCTTTTTCGGCGTCAGCATGGCGATTTTCCTGACCCAGGATTTCCTGCCGGCGAAGCTGGCAGCCGTGTTTCGAACCATCGTCGAATTACTCGCGGCCATCCCCAGCGTCGTTTATGGCCTGTGGGGGATTTACGTGGTGATCCCGACGATTCGCCCGCTTACGGCGTGGCTGAACAGCGAACTGGGCTGGATACCTTTTTTTGGCACAACCTTGAGCGGGCCGGGGCTGCTTCCTGCGGCGTTGGTACTGGCCATCATGATTCTGCCGACCATTGCGGCCGTGTCGCAGGACGCCCTCACCGGTGTCCCGATGAAAACCAAACAGGCCGCCTACGGCATGGGGACCACCCATTGGGAAGCGATTCTGAAAGTGATGGTGCCATCCGCCGCCACCGGTATTTTCGGTTCCCTGGTCCTCGGCCTGGGTCGCGCGCTAGGGGAAACCATGGCGCTGGCCATGCTGGTGGGCAACGCGAACAACATCTCGCTTTCTCTGTTTGCCCCGGCCAATACGCTAGCGGCCTTGTTGGCGCTGAACTTCCCTGAAGCCGGGCCGAACGAAATCGAAGTATTGATGTACGCCGCACTGGTACTGATGTTTATCACGCTCCTGGTGAACGTCATCGGTTCCATGATCATGGTCTATGCCCAACGTGGTACTAAATGATGACTGACATCACTTCCTCTACAGCCGCTTTACCAAGCCTGCAGCGCAAGTTTGAAGGCCGCGCCCTGCGCAGCCTGGTGTTGACCACACTGGTCTGGGGTGGTGCTCTACTGGCCAGCGTGCCGCTGATTTCCGTGCTCTACATGCTGATCACGCGCGGAGGGGCACGCCTGAGCCTGGAGGTATTCACCGAACTGCCGCCAACCGGTTTCGAGACCGGCGGTGGCTTCGGCAACGCGATGGCAGGCACCTTCGTCATGGTCGGTATCGCGGCGGCAATCGCGGTGCCGGTCGGCATCATGGCGGCCATCTTTCTGGCGGAACTGGGGCCAGACAGCAAGCTGGCAAACGCCGCGCGCTTTGCCGCCAAGATGCTCACGGGCCTGCCATCCATTCTGGCCGGGGTGTTTGCCTACGCGCTGGTGGTGATGACCACCGGTACCTATTCAGCACCGGCGGGTGGCGTGGCACTGGCGGTACTGATGTTGCCCATCGTCGTGCTGACGGCTGAAGAGTCGATGAGGATGGTGCCTAAAATCATGAAGGATGCGGCCTACGGCATGGGCTGTACCCGCTCGCAGGTCATCTGGAAAATCGTCTTGCCTACCGGCATGCCGGCGATCCTGACGGGCGTCATGCTCGCCGTGGCCCGCGCCGCGGGCGAAACCGCGCCGTTGTTGTTTACCGCGCTGTTCAGCAACTACTGGATTTTTCACGACGGCAGCCTGGCGGTCATGAATCCGACTGCATCGCTTGCCGTGCTGATTTACAACTTCTCCGGCATGCCCTTCGACAACCAACTCGAGCTCGCATGGGCAGCCTCACTGGTGCTGGTGATGATCGTACTGGTCGTGAATATTGTCAGCCGCATTTTCGGCAAGCCCAAGTATTGAGAACGGGAGCATCTGAATTTTGAACGTATCAACTGCGCAAATAGCCGCTCCGTTTGTCACCCAGGCGCCTGTGGTCATGGACTGCAAGCTGGACAAAATTTTCTACGGCAACTTCATGGCGGTACGTGACAGCCATGTGCCGATCGAAAAAAACAAGATCACCGGTTTCATCGGCCCTTCTGGCTGCGGCAAAAGTACCGTGCTGCGTAGCCTCAATCGGATGAACGATCTGGTGAAAGGCTTTCGGTTTGAAGGGCACGTGCATTTCCTTGGGCAAGACGTCTATGGCAAGGGCGTTGACCCGGTGGTCGTGCGACGTTACATCGGTATGGTTTTTCAGCAGCCGAACCCATTTTCGATGAGCATTTTCGACAACGTTGCGTTTGGCCTGCGCCTCAATCGCTACAAAGGCGACCTGGGAGACCGTGTAAAGCACGCCCTGCAAGGCGCGGCGCTGTGGGATGAGGTCAAGGACAAGCTCAAGGTCAGCGGCCTGTCACTCTCCGGCGGCCAGCAACAACGGCTTTGTATCGCTCGCGCCATCGCGACCGAACCTGAAGTGCTGTTGCTGGATGAGCCCTGTTCGGCACTCGACCCGATCGCGACGCGTCGGGTCGAGGAGTTGATGGTTGAGCTGAAGAAGGATTACACCATCGCCCTGGTCACCCACAATATGCAGCAAGCCATCCGTGTTGCGGACACGACGGCGTTTTTCTCGGTTGATATTTCCCAGGGCACGCGCACCGGCTATTTGGTTGAGATGGGCCCAACGGCGCAGATTTTCGATAACCCGCGCGAACAAATGACCGGGGATTACATCAGCGGCAAGTTCAGCTAAACAGCAAACGTCCAGTCAAGACCGCATGCCGCTATAGTGCCAAAGGTGCTTTAGCGGGCATCCGGTCGTTTTACCTGCTTATCTACCGTTTCCCAGGATTGCCAATGCCTGCACCCCGTCGTCTTGATTTACCTGCAATCGAACGCGCGCTACGCGAGGTGCAGAGCCGCTTTTCCGAGCTCAGCAGGCACTTTACCGAGCCGCGCGACCCCTTGACTGACGAAGTGCTGCACAATGTACTTGAAGGTTATGCGTTGATTGACAGCTATGTCGCAAGCGGCGTAGACCTGTTCGACCTTCAGCAACTGAACCTGATGCTGGAGATCAACGCCACCGTGCTCTGTGGCCGGGACCCGGTACGCCGACGAGAATACGCTCAACATCTGGCGGCGACCGAGGAACACTTCTTCAACAACGTCGAGGGGGGGATAAAAGACTTGTTCAATTGGTACTGTGCGTATCGCAGCGAATCCGTCTGGAAACGTGCAGCCGGTGTCTACGTGCGAATCCTCAGCAAGCCGCAGTTGTTTATTGAAGGTAATAACCGCAGTGGGTCGCTCATCGTCAGCTATTTGCTCATGCGCGCAGGTTTGCCTCCGTTCGTGCTGACGCTGAAAAACGCCGAGGGCTACTTCAACCCGTCATCGGTCATACGCAACTCCGCCAAGCATGGCGTCAAGGCGTTGTATGAATTGCCCAAGATCAAGAAAAAGTATGCAGCCTTCCTGGAAGAACAGGCATCTGATTCAATGAAATTTCTTCTCAACGACAAGGCCTCGCCCCTCTACCAGGAGGGTCATCGATGAGCCGGTATCCCACGCTCGCTAAATGCCGAGCTTCCGGCAGCCGGGTATGGCACGCCATGCGGCGCGCCGTCCCGATGCACGGATTCAGGCGTCAGCGCATACGCATTTCGTTCGATATCGATGACACCCTGGCCTGCCAACTCCACCACTGCGCGGTCGAGCCAAGCCGGCTGCCGGCCTGTGTGCATCGTTGGCTGGGTGAACCACTGCGTATCGGCACACGCTCCCTGACCCAAGAGTTACGTCGCCAGGGCTGCAGTATCTGGGTCTACACCTCGTCCGGTCGCACTCCGTCCTACATCAGGCGTTGGCTATTGCTGTACGGCATCCGCGTCGACGGGGTGGTCAACAGCATGCTGCATAACCGTGCCCTGACGGTGCATGGCCTGTCGAACGCGCCCTCGAAATTTCCGCCGGCATTCGATATCGACTTACATGTCGACGATTCCGAAGGCGTGCGGACTGAAGGGCGTGATCACGGTTTTCGCGTTGTTGTCGTGCATCCGGAGGATGAGCGCTGGGCACAGAAAGTCCTCGATGCCGTGGCGGAAGTCCAAACACAGCTCGCTTGGCAACAACCGTTCAGGAAGAAGAAGCCAGCACAACAATGCTCGGAAATTGTGCCCTCGTGAGTTTTAGTAACCCTGGCTTCTCACCGCGGCCCATGGCTGCAAAAAAATCTTCACGGTCTGGACATGCTCTTGTGTGTTCATCGAAATCGCTCCATTGCCTTTACCCTAACCGGACACGTTGTGGGCCTGCGGGTGAGGAAGAGGGTATTCGCACGCCGCGCGGGTATTGGCTGGCAGTCAATTCGATCAAAAGCGACGCGCAACGCGATCTTGCCTGATGCGCAGGACGTGCTTAGGGCGCGAGTATTTCCTGAAGAAACGCGATGAATACACTGATGCGGCTGGAACCACGGTGGTTGGGCAGATACAGCGCATTGATGCAGGTGCTTGCACTGCCTGGGTTGACTTCATATTGCTCCAGCACCCGCGTCAGCCGACCTGCACTGACGTCCTCACGTACCAGCCAATCGGCCAATAGCGTCACCCCGCCACCGGCCAAGGCAGCCTCGCGCAGAATGTCGGCATTGTTGCTTTGCAGCCGTCCCTGCACATTCACGCGGATGACGTCCTCATCGCCCAGGAATGTCCAGTCGTGGTGGCCGGTGTGGTGGCCGGTGTGGTAATCGAAACGCAAGCACGGGTGCTCGAGCAAGTCGCGAGGGTGTCGCGGCAGTCCGGTTCGTGTCAGGTATTCGGGACTCGCCACCACCCAACGCTGGAAATAGCCCAGCCGCTTGCTGACGATGTCATCACTGACAACCGATGAACCAAGACGTACTGACACATCGATTTGTTCGCTGAGCAGGTCACTGACCTCGTCGCTCAGCGAGAGACTGATTTCCAGACCGGGATGGCGTTCAAGCAACCGCCCCAAGTGCGGGGCGATGATTCGCCGGCCGAATTCCACCGGGACACTGACCCGCAAACGCCCCTGAGCTTCGCTGCCACGGTCGGCAACGACGGCATCCGCGCCATCGATGGCCTCAAGGATCGCCACGACTTTATCGAAATAGTGCTGCCCCGCCACCGTGACGCTCGTATTGCGCGTGGTGCGGTTGAGCAGGCTGGCGCCCAACTCACTTTCCAGCCCCGCGACCTGCCGTGTCACAGACGATGTGGAGATGCCGAGCTTACGCGCCGCAGATGAGTAACCCCCACAGCGCACCGTTTCGACAAACATTTTCAGCGCCAGCAACTTGTCCATGCACGGATTCCGAGATCGAAAGGTAAAGGTAGCGACTGTGCATGACCAGGCAATGGGAGTCTTGCATGGCTGTGCTCAATGGCTTGATTGGTTAAGGAGGCTTGCGATCCCCCTATTGATCGGATGATAATCAAAATTGATCAAATGATCGACCGATTAATAGAGCGACGTCTCGGAGCGGGTACATGCCACGGCGAGAACCGGTCGCTCTGAACCCGTGCAAGCACAAAGGCGCGCACTTGAACCCGTCAAGACAACAATAAAAAGGAGATCGACGATGCAATGCCCCTGCTGTCTTTCAAAGACCCGTCGCCAACTGCTGGGCATCATGGCAGCTACCGCCGGTGGTCTGCTGGTTACCCGTTTATCACCCGCCTCGGCGGCACCGATCAAGAAAGGTGCCGATGTCCCGGTGCGATCGGTGGACATCCATGCACATTACTACCCTGAAGAGTTCTTACACCTCCTGGGAAGTGAGGGCAAAACGTTCGGTGCAAGCTATACCCGCCAGGAAACTACTTTCAGCTTCGCCACCCCGGCCGGAGGATTGGGGCCATTGCCGTTGAAATTCATCGACGTGCAGGCGCGTTTGCTCGATATGGACCGTTCCGGCGTCGACGTACAGGCGCTGTCCCTTAGCGTGCCAATGGTGTACTGGGCAGATCGACAACTCAATGCCCGCCTGGCACGTGCCTGGAACGATGCTGCGTCGATGGTCCATCGCCAACACCCACAACGTTTTGTGGTGCTGGCCACGTTGCCGATGCTAGAGGCTGACGATGCCATCGCCGAGCTGGAACGCGCCGCCGAATTGCCTGGGGTTCGTGGGGTGTACATGGGCACAAACATCAACGGCCTGGACCTGGACAATCCGCGCTTCGCGCCCGTCTTTGCCCGTATAGAACAGCTCGGACTCCCAGTATTCCTGCACCCGCAACAAACGGTCGGCGGCAACCGTCTGAGCAACTACTACTTGAGCAACTTGCTGGGCAACCCGTTCGATACCGCTATCGCGGCGTCACACCTGATCCTCGGCGGAGTATTGGATCAATACCCTCAACTGCATGTGTCATTGCCTCACGCCGGGGGGGCTTTGCCAATACTCGTGGGACGTCTCGATGCCGGATGGACCTCACGTCCTGAGACACGACGCCTGGCCCAAAAGCCGAGCAGCTACTTGACGCGATTCAGCTACGACACCGTGTCGCACTCCGGGCCGGTGCTGGACTATTTGATCGCCAACGTCGGTATCGACCATCTGGTCCTGGGCAGCGACTACTGCTTCGACATGGGCTATGAACAGCCGGTGCGTTTTGTCGAAAGCGTAGGCTTGGGCCCGCGCGAGAAAGCGGCAGTACTCGGCGCCAACGCGGCCAGAATCCTGAAACTCCCCGTATAGCGTTGGCGAAACTCTCGATTTCCCTTTGGCCGGTTTGACCGGCCTTTTTTTTTGCGAACCGTTCAAGACTTCACCAAATCGTCTCTCCCGTTCGCTCGGGCCCCCAGCCAAGATGATCGAACCGAATAAACAAATACTGATCAATCATAACCATGGGCCCATACGACTTTAAATAAATCAGTCAAAAGACTATAAAAACCAACCGACCCGCATTGCCGACAGCAAGCACTACACCCATTAAATTATATTGGCCCATCTGTAGACAAACATGGATAAACATCATTTTCGGTAATAATCAGTATCCCGCCTGAGCATTTCTACAAACAACCTGGCGACAGCATAATCAGCTCCAGAAGCAAACAAAGAGATCTTGTCCCCTCTCTCATTCTTACTGGAAGACACCCTGATGAAATATGCAATGCTCGCCTCACTGATGATGTTTAGCGTATACGCTTCAGCCCATGATGGCGCCAACAACAATGCCTCTGCCCCTGAACCTGAGCGGTACAATTATTCCGAACACCTGGATATCGCCAAGGTCATCCACATCACTACAGCAGAGGACACAAACAACGCTTGTGGCCCAGTGGACGCGCACATGGTGTATGTGGATCACAAGGGTATAACGCACGACCTGCAATACAAAATACTCGGTGGCGCTTGCCAGAATGGTTAAAACTTCAAAGTTTACAGGTGCTAAAAAAGAGGAGACCGCTTCGATCTGAAGCTAATCTCCTCTTTTTATATTCAGTCTAGAAAGACTGCAACAGCCCAACGATCACACCCCACTTTCATCCCGCCAACGCAAGGCTCTCGCCAATAAGTCCGATGTGAGCCGCTCCATCAGGCTTGGGCGATCCCCATAATCCGATTGCCCATACTCACCCCCCAATCCGCCATACGCATGCCTTCTGCAAGTTGTTGGTGCTGCCAGGCAAGCAGGGCTTTATCGAGGTCGCCGATGTCGTCGATTGCTTGCGCCAGGGCCAGTGCATTGCGGGCTGCCTTGGCCGTGCTTCCGGCGGTATGAGGACGCGGCACAAAAGCGGCGTCGCCAGTCAACAGCACACGGCCAAACACCATCTGAGGAACTTTGAGATCAAGGATCGCTTGCACAAAAATATCTTGGGTCTGGCGAATCAGTTCCCGAAAAGCCGGATTCGCCTGCCGCTCCCCCATTCCCCGTATGTAAGCATCCTGCCCAGCGGCCAAGGCTCCGGGTGGAATGGAGTGACTACGCCGACGGCCATCGCTGTCAGTGAGCACAGCGTCCAGTTCCGCCCCTTGCGCAGCTTTCAGGTACCACAGCCAATTGAACCGACGCTCGCCCGGATTAACGGAGCCATTCACGCTCGGCACCATGTATTCCAACATCAGCGATTCAGGGTCTTGTTGAAAAACAAAGTCCTCGTAAAGCTGCATTTTGGCGAAGTCTGGAAGTTGCTCTTCATCGACCAGCCCGCGCCACACCACATACCCCGAATAGCTGGGTACTGTTCCAGGCAACACCACGCTTCGCACGGTTGAACCCGAGCCATCAGCGCCAATCAGCAGGTCTGCCTCGGCAGTGCTGCCGTCGGCAAAAATCGCAGTCACCCGGTGTTCATTCTGAGTCAGATCCACCAACGTCTTGCCACGGTGATAATGCTCAGCAGCAAATGCAGAAAATAATGAGCTGTACAGTGTGTTCCAGGACGTCTGGGTTTGCGGCATCGGCTCTTTATGCACGACGCTACCCTCTCGATCCAGATAGAGACGATCATGGGACCGGACGCCGAGCGCACCTGCCGGATGAATGCCCGCATAACGAAAATGGTGCAGGACGTCCGCTTGCAGAACGATGCCCCCGCCACGACTATCCATCGCCGCAGGGGATCGCTCGTAAATATCGACCTGCCAACCAATCGCGCGTAACGCCGTGGCGGCGAACAGCCCGCCCAGGGAACCACCAATGACCAAGGCCTTTGGAACGCCTGAACTCTTCATTACCTTTCTCCTCGTTGCAGGGTGATTCCCGCAGCTGCGGTTTACCGTTGCGTTATGCCAACACCGGATAGTCGATGTACCCCTTGGCGTCGCCGCCAAAAAAGCTGTTGCCGTCAGCCACGTTGAGTTCGTTGCGACCACGCAAGCGAGCCGGTAAGTCGGGGTTGGCAATGAACGGGCGACCAAACGCAATGAGGTCTGCACGGCCCTGCGCAATGGCCTGTTCGGCCGTTTCGCCGGAGTAGCCACCCGCCAACATCAGAACGCCGTGGAAGTCAGTACGCAGTTGCTTGATGATCGCGTCCCAGCGTGGATCGTTACTTTCATCGAGCACTGTGCCGACCATCATCGGTTCTACCAGGTGCAGGTAAGCGAGATTCCAGTGATTGAGCCGGGATGCGATGTAGCCAAAGGTTTGTTCCGGGGTGTCATCGCCCATTCCCATGAAACGTCCCATCGGTGTCAGGCGGACAGCAACGCGTTCGGCACCTACTTCCGCGGTCACGGCTTCCACGACTTCAAGCAGCAACCGCGCACGGTTTTCGATACTTCCCCCGTAGCGATCACTTCGCTGATTGCTGGCGCTGTTGATGAATTGGTCGAGCAGGTAGCCGTTGCCCGCGTGAATTTCCACACCATCCATACCGGCCAGAATCGCGTTGCGAGCGGCCCTGCGGAAGTCACCAACGATCGCTTCGATCCCAGGAATTTCCAGCGCCTGAGGGACAGGTACATCACCCCATACGCCCTCGCCCTCTTCATTCAGGATGAAGGTCTTGCCGGGCACTGGCTGCGCGGTCGGTGCCACCGGCAAGCCGCCGTTAGGCTGGAACACCGGGTGCGACACTCGCCCCACATGCCAGAGCTGCAGGAAAATGCGTCCGCCTTCTGCGTGTACGGCCTCGCTGACAGCCTTCCAGCCCTGAATCTGCTCGTCGCTATGGATGCCGGGCGTCCAGGCGTAACCCTGGCCCTGCTGCGAAATCTGTGTAGCCTCGGTAATGATCAATGCAGCACTGGCACGCTGACGGTAGTACTCGACGTTCATCGATGTCGGTACGTTGCCAGGTTGCCCCGCTCGCGAGCGAGTCAGAGGCGCCATGACGACGCGGTGATCGAGGGTGAATTGGCCGAGTTTGATAGGGCTGAACAAGTGATGAGTCATGATGATGTCCTGAATGGATTGGGATTGAAAAACCGCCTCAGGCGGCTTGGCTTCGCTTCAGTATCTGGATCATTATTTCGATGGGCTGCGCGCCACTGATCACGTCATCTGCGATCTGAATACTCGGCACCGAGCGCACACCGGACGCCTTGGTTTGGGCTTCGAGCTTCAAGACTTCAGCGGTGCCTTCATCGGCCTTGAGAAAGTCGACAATGACCTCTCGGTCCAGCCCGGTTTCGGCAGCGATGTCGGCCAGCACAGTGAGGTCGCCGATATCCCGCCCTTCGCTGAAGTACGCCTTGAAAATGGCCTTGACCAGCAAGGAAGCATCTCGACCCGCCTGTTGCTCGCGCCATACCAACCGATGCGCGGCCAGGGTGTTGGGGGTTTTTTCGACGCGCTCATAATCGAACTCAAGGCCGACGGCCTTACCGGCGTGAGTGACCTGTGCGTCCATGGCCTGGCTACGCGCCCAGCTGCCGAACTTGCCAGAGCGATAGGCTTTGCGATCCATGCCTCGAACCGGCATGTCCGGGTTCAACTGATAAGGCAGGAAACTGATTGGGCGGTCCGTTGAAAAACCCGAAGCGGCCAGCGCGCGTTCAAGATTTTCCTCACCGATCCAGCACCATGGGCAGATGAAGTCGTAAGTCACCTGAATTTTGGATGAATGCAAACTCATGACGGTCTCCGTGGTTGAATGTTTCACCCCCCCAAGGTAGGTGCCGGAGCGCCGACAGAGAATCCACCTGCTGCACAACGTTGCTTTTCGCAAAACGCAACGATGCACCGATCACGTCGTCGGCTGTGTTTGCGACTTGAGCAATTCGGTGAGGAAATCAATGAACGCATTGATACGTTTCGAGCCGCGATGATTGGGCAGGTACAAAGCCGAGATCGCTGAACTGGCGCTGTTCGGATTGACGACAAAAGCGTCGAACAAGGAAGTGAGTCGACCACTGTCGACGTCATCATTGACCAACCAATCGGGTAACAGCGCCACCCCGCACCCGGCCAGCACCACTTCGCGCAGGACCTCGGCATTGTTGCTCTTGAATTGCCCTTCGACGGGCACGCGCAGCTCTTGGCCCTGCTCTGTAAATGTCCAGAACTGCTGTGGCGCGCCATAGTTGAAGCGCATGCACTCGTGCTGCATGAGGTCCATGGGTCGGTCGGGAAATCCTCGAGCGTTCAGGTACTCGGCGCTGGCGACTACGCGGCGGCGAAAGTTGCCGATGCAGCGGCTGACCACCGTTTCCATCGCCGCTGGCGACCCCAGCCGGATCGATAGATCGATGCGTTCGCCGAGCAGATCGACGATGTCGTCCGATAGCGTCATATCCAGTACGAGCAGGGGATAGCGCGCTAAAAGCGCGCCGATATGAGGGGCAATAAGACGCTGTCCAAACGCCACGGGCACGGAGATGCGCAACTGTCCCGCGGGCACTTCACCGCGGTCCGAAACTGACTCGTCGGCGTCAGCCATGGCGCTCAGAATATCCCGGCTTTTCAGGTAGTACACACTACCGGCATCGGTCAACGTGACTTGCCGGGTGGAGCGATTCAGCAGCACGGCACCCAGGTCATCCTCAAGCCTGTCGATCATTCTGGTGACTGAAGAGGTCGCCAGATTGAGTTGCCTGGCGGCAGACGAAAAGCCTTTGGAATCTACTGACTGGATGAATATTTTCAGTGCGAGCAGCTTGTCCATGAAACCCCTTCCGTCATTACGCTCCTTGAGCGCCTATCTTTGGACATCGGCGCACCCTGCGCGAGTTAACGGTTGTTAATTCTGCCGCCGTTGCGCCTGGCGCAATGTAGCGTTGCGCCTTGATGGGGTACTCCATCACAAGCGCCCTCTCTAAGCTCACGACATGGAAAATCGCCGCCCATCGCACGCGGCGGATTGAAAAATCTGTCGTTAATTCAGCTCGAGAGGTAAGGCGATGAAGCGCAAGACGATCATCGGTGCCGTTCTGGCAATCGGCGTCGCGGGGTTAGGCTTTGCGTTCTGGATGATGTGGAGGCCGGAAATTGCCACTGTCAGCCAACACCTGAATGCTGATCGCGAGACGCTGGACAGAGGCCGCCGCGTGGTCGAAGCGGGCGACTGTGCGGTCTGTCACACACGGCCAGGGGGCGCCTACATGGCCGGCGGTTTGCCGCTGGTAACGCCCTTCGGAACCCTCTTCACCACCAACATCACCCCGGACCCGCAGTCCGGTATCGGTCAGTGGTCGCTGGACGCCTTTGAACGGGCCATGCGTGAAGGCATCGCGCGTGACGGCCACTTTCTCTATCCGGCCTTCCCCTACGTGCATTACCGGAAGCTGAGCGATGCCGATATTGCCGACGCCTATGCTTTCCTGATGAGCGTGGACCCGATCAAATACACCGCACCGGAAAATCATATGGTCTTCCCCATGAACTTCCGTCCGCTGGTGTCTTTCTGGAACTTACTGTTCCTGCATGGGGATCCGCTGGAACCACTTCCCAACCGATCAGCACAATGGAACCGCGGACGTTATCTGGTCGAAGGCGCGGGGCACTGTTCGTCGTGCCATTCGCCCCTGAATCTGATTGGTGGGGAGAAAGGCAGCGAACTGTTCAACGGTGGCGTCGTCGACGGCTGGACAGCTCCCGCCCTGCGCGGAATGACCGAGGCACAACACCCCTGGAATGAAGCCCAGTTGGTCGCCTATCTGACGGGCGAGGTCGCCGAAGGACATGGCGCAGCGGCGGGCCCGATGTTGCCGGTCAGCCTGAGCATCGCGCAATTGCCGGCGGAAGACGCGCATGCCATCGCGCAGTACATTCTTGACCTCAAGAAAACTTCATCGGATGCCCCATCGCCGCCCTGCACCTCTGGGGTCAAGCCCAGCGCCACGGCGCTGCGGGGCGCCGCGTTGTTCGAGGGGGCCTGCGCGAGTTGCCATGGCCGCGCGGCGCCGATGCGCGTCATTGAATCGCGGCCGGCACTGGCGAACACCTCGGCGGTGAGGGCGGACTCGCCACGCAATTTGATCCAGACCATCCTGCAGGGCATCCCGATGTCCAGCGCCGCTTCCAGCCACTACATGCCTGCCTTCGCCCACAACCTGGACGACACCCATGTGGCTGCACTTGCCGAGTACTTGCGCAATGAAAGCTGTGCAAACCGACCCTGGACGGATCTCGACAAGACAATCAAAAGTATTCGGGCTCAGGAGCAGCAACCGTGATCACACTTGACATCAACGGCAAGACTCACGAACTGGACATCGCGGACGACATGCCCCTGCTATATGCCTTGCGCAACCAGGTGGGGCTCAATGGCGCCAAATACGGCTGCGGCCTGGGTCAGTGCGGCGCGTGCACCGTGTTAGTCAACGACAAGCCGGTGTTTTCCTGCCTGACGCCGTGCGGCGCGCTGGCGGGCAAATCGGTACGCACCGTCGAGAGCCTGGGCAGCGTCGACCAACCGGGGCCGTTGCAGAAAGCCTTTATCGATGAACAGGCCGCCCAGTGTGGTTATTGCATCGCGGGAATGATCGTGAGGGCGCAGGCGCTGCTGGAGGCCAACCCTCATCCGGACGATGAAACGATCCGCCGCCACATGGCACCGAATTTATGCCGCTGCGGCACCCACGTGCGGATCTTCGCCGCGATCAAGTCGGTTGTCGCGCAGGGAGGCAAGGTATGAAAACCCCCACGCAAAACGTCAATCTGAGCCGCCGCGCCTTCGTGATAAACGGGGCTTTGGTGATGGGGTTCGCGATGCTTCCAGGTATTCCCCGGGCCTTCGCTGACACCGAGGTGGACACCTTGGGTACGACAATCCTGGCGCCTGATCTGCCCGGCAGCCTGCGGGCCACGCCCTATCTGGACGCCTGGATCCGCATTGATGCGAAAGATGGCATCACCGTCTACACCGGCAAAGTGGAGCTGGGCACGGGTGTTAAAACTGCGCTCCTGCAGATCGCCGCCGAACGCCTTGAAGTGTCACCTGGGCTCATCCGTTTTCTCACTGCCGACACCGCACTGACACCCAATGAGGGTTACACCGCCGGCAGCCATACGATCGTCGACAGCGGCACTGCACTGTTCAACGCCGCGGCCCAGGTGCGGCAGTTGTTACTCGAGTCCGCAGCACGGCAATGGCAGCGCAGCATCGACAGCCTGACCACGCGGGATGCGGTGATCTACGATACACAAGGCCGCAGCATGACCTACGCACAGGCAGTGGTGGGGGTTCAACTGCATCGCTTTGCGTCGGCCAACTCGCCCTTCAAGCCCGCTGGCACTTTCACCCTGATCGGCAAATCGTTGCCTCGGCTGGACATCCCGGCCAAAGTCAGCGGCGGTGCGGCCTATGTGCAGGACATGCGGCTGCCCGATATGCTGCACGCCCGGGTGATACGCCCGCCCCGGCGCGGCAGTCAGCTTCTGGAGATCGACGAGGCCGCCCTCAGGCAACTTCCCGGCGAGGTGAAACTGGTCCGCAATGGCAGCTACCTCGCCGTGGTCGCCACCGACGAATGGCTGGCGGTCAAAGCGATGCGCGAAGGCTACGCCAAGGCCCGCTGGACAGAAGGTAACCCGCTGCCTGACTCGACACACATCCATCAACTCCTCACCGAATTACCGGCGCGGCGCTATCCGGTGAGCGCCAAGGGTGACCTCCCGCAACCGCTGCCGCGTGCTTACAAGGCCCGGGTGACCAAGCAATACCTGATGCACGGCTCCATCGGGCCCTCCTGCGCAGTGGCCTGGTTCAAGGATGGAACATTGACCGTCTGGACCCATACCCAAGGTGTCTACCCTCTGCGCGCGGGTATCGCCGAGATGGTCGGCCTGCCAGTGGCTCAGGTGCGTTGCATCCACGCTGAAGGTTCCGGTTGCTATGGCCACAATGGCGCCGATGACGCCGCCGCCGATGCCGCGCTGATTGCCATGGCCATTCCCGGCAAGCCGATTCGGGTGCAATGGATGCGCGAACAGGAAAACCTCTGGGAGCCGTACAGCTCGGCCATGCTTGCCGAGGTGGAAGCGGGACTGGACGACAGTGGGCGTCTTCGTGACTGGAAATACGAGCTCTGGAGCACCCCGCACAACGAACGTATCGTCAATGCCGGGCGCCTGTTGCCGGCGTGGCTGTTGGCCAATCCCTTCACCCCGGCACCTTCGGTGCCGATTGCTCAGCCCGAAGGTGACGGCGACCGTAATGCCGTTCCGTTGTATGAGATACCCAACCTGAAGGTCGACATGAACTTTGTGCTGACCATGCCATTCAGGACCTCGGCCATGCGTTCGCTCGGTGCCCACATCAACATCTTCGCCATCGAAAGCACCGTCGATGAACTGGCGGCTAGGGCCACCATCGACCCGGTGCAATTTCGCCTGAATCACTTGAGCGATCCGCGAGCACGGGCGGTGGTGGAGCGCGTGGCCGCTGAGTTCCGCTGGCCGCACAAAGCAACGGGACCCGGCAGCGGAATCGGCTTCGCCTTTGCCCGCTACAAAAACATCATGGGTTACTGCGCGATCGCCGTGCAGTTGCATGTGCAGCGCCAGACTGGCCAAGTGATGATCGATCGCGTAGTCGCCGCCGTCGACGTGGGGCAAATTGTCAGCCCCGACGGGCTGCTCAATCAGATCCAGGGCGGCATCGTGCAGTCCGCGAGTTGGACGCTCTATGAACGAATCCTCTATGACGCCAGCGGCATGCACAGCTTCGACTGGAGCGGCTATCCGATCATGCGTTTTCCGGATTTACCGCAACAGGTCGAGGTCCACATGCTTGATCAGCCGGATCAGCCATTTCTGGGTGCCGCAGAAATCGTCCAGGGCCCCATGGCCGCAGCACTGGGCAATGCCATCAACGATGCCACCGGCAAGCGCTTGCTCGATCTGCCCCTGGCACGACGTGGCTGGCAGGATGCGCTGGGGTCATGACCGATCCGGGCGGTGTCGACGTTATGCCCTTCAGCCAAAAGTCAGCCACCCGATTCCGGCGAAACGTCTGAATCGGTAGCCAGGCGCACGCTCGTGAGCGCCTGGAGCTCATGCAGCAATTAGTTAACGCGAACACTAATAACCCGAATCAATCAGCCTTCAGCAGCGCTCTCCATGTTGCCGGCGTACCCAGTTCAGAATCGACCAACTGATTTTCGAATCGATTGCGCTCACCTATGGCACTGACCGAGCGATCGGTAATAGAGAACCAAAAGATACCGACAAATGCCACGGCCATGGAAAACAAGGCCGGATATTCGTATGGGAACCAGGCTTGCGGATTATGGAGGATCTTGACCCACACGGTCGGGCTAAGAATGCATAGGGTAATGGCTGATACCAGCCCCAGCGATCCGCCAATCACGGCGCCACGTGTCGTCAGGCCCTTCCAGTAAATCGACAATAACAGCACGGGAAAGTTGGAACTTGCGGCGATGGAGAACGTTAAGCTCACAATAAATGCGATGTTCTGTTTTTCAAAAGCAATGGCCAATAGAATCGACAACACCCCCAACGCGATGGTTGTAACGCGAGAGACGCGCATCTCTTCACGGTCGCTGGCGGTGCCCCGGCGCAAGGCATGTGCATAGAGGTCATGCGAAACAGCAGACGAGCCTGCAAGGGTGAGCCCAGCCACCACCGCCAATATCGTCGAGAACGATACAGCACACATAAACCCTAGGAACACATTACCGCCTACGTTGTGTGCGAGGTGAATCGCAACCATATTAACGCCGCCTGATATTCCCCCTGATGCATCGTGATAGGCCGGATTGCTGGCAACCAAGGCGATAGTGCCGAAGCCGATGATTACGATCAGGGCATACCCTATGCCGACAAGACCGGTGGCATAAAGAATACTTTGGCGTGCGGCCTTAACGTTACCGACAGTGAAAAACCGCATGAGAATATGTGGAAGGCCTGCCGTGCCGAAGACTAATGCCAGGCCTAGGGAAATCGCAGACACCGGGTCGCTGATCAGACCGCCTGGACTCATGATTGCTATATGGGAAGGATGCACCTGGGTCGCTTGAGTAAACAGCTGGTTCAGGCTGAATCCAAATTGGGACAGCACCATGAAAGCCATGAAGACGCAGCCGGTCAGCAGTAATACGGCCTTGATAATCTGAATCCAGGTGGTTGCTAACATCCCACCAAAGAAAACATAAATCACCATTAGCGTGCCCACTAGAAGCACTGCTGCGGTGTAATCGAAACCAAACAGCAACTCCACTAGTTTTCCGGCACCTACCAGTTGAGAAACCAGGTAAAGCAACACGATCACAATGGAACTGGAGGCTGAAAATGCCCGTATGGGCCGCGGTTTCAACCGATAGGACAGTACATCCGCCAGGGTGTAGCGCCCCAGGTTTCGCAGTGGCTCCGCAATCAGAAACAGAATGATCGGCCAACTGGCAAGGAAGCCGATCGAGTAAATCAGCCCATCAAATCCACTGGTGAAAACCAAGGCGGAGATGCCCAGCAAAGACGCCGCAGACATGTAGTCGCCAGCGATAGCCCAGCCATTCTGGAAGCCGGTGATTTTTCCTCCTGCGGCATAGTGATCCGCGACGCTATTGTTTTTGCGTGCCGCCCAGCGGGTGACGAACAGCGTGAAAATAACGAAGGCCAAAAACATGCCGATGGCAATGGGATTATGTTTTTGTACGGCGCCAGGGAGATCGGCCGCGTATACCGTTACCGAAGCAAGCATGGCGGAGATTGTAATAAGTAGACGCTTCATTTGTTGAAGCTCCTGATAATTGTTTTTATTTTAGGGTCGTAGCAGGTGTTAGTGCGCCAGACATAGACAGCAACGAGGAGAGTCGTGAAAGCGAGCATTCCAAAACCGATTGGCACGCCCCACGTCATCGGCTGCCCTTCTGTGATAGGCGTACCCAAACGGGCAGGTATAAAGGCCAGGGAAAGAATAAAACCAAAATAGACGGCGAGCATAAGCGCCGTCATGCTCCACGAAAATAGTCGGCGCTGTTTTACCAAAGCACGAAACTCCGTATTTTCGAGAATCGGGTTTTGAATAGTGTCGTCAACCTGTTCAGCGGACATGGTCGGGCCACCGTCTTGCGGATATGTATGTTCCATGGTGATCTCCAGCAAATGGCTTGTGGCTGAGTTAAAACTTCACGGGCACTGCAGTCTCACGCATCACGGCTTCCGGAGTCCGGTACAACTCCGCCATGTCACGCTCTTCCTCGCTTTTCAGTTGCGCCTGCATATACGCGCCAAGATGCCTGGCGTGCTGAACAATCGACGCGCCGAAACGACAGCGCCGCTCGCTGTAGTCCGCCAATGCCTCTTCAACCGTTGCATGTCGCGCAAGTGCGTCCACGATTGCCAACGCATCACCGGCGGCCTTGGTAACGCCCATCCCACAATGGGGACGCGCCACGAATGCCGCGTCGCCGAGCAACGCGACACGGCCAAAATTCATCTTCGGTACTTCCAGGTCGTAAATTGGCTGGAATAACGGCTGAGCAGCTTTCTTAACGACTTCGGCAAACTGCGGGGCCAGTAATGTCTCTGCGGACTTGTACATATTGTCGAGCACATCACGACGTATCAGCGCCGGAGGAATTCCGCCTTCAAACTGTTTACCGCTTTCATCACGCAGCAAATCCTTCAAGTCATCGTCACCGCTGGTGCGGTACCACACGAAGTTGTAACGGCGCTCGCCGACAAGGGTGCTGTTGGAATGCCCGGCAACTGGATACCCCAGGATCTGCTCATGCGGGGGCAAACAAAACGCGAATTTATCGAAAAGTGCGGCGTGGGCAGCGTCAGACAGAGCACTTTCATCGACTAACCCGCGCCAGGCGATATAGCCGGCATATTGCAGATGCACATCGGGTAAAAAATGTTGGCGAATCGTCGACCGAAACCCATCAGCCGCAACAATGACGTCTGCTTGATGAGTCGTCCCATCGGCCAATGTCACGCTGGCATGGGTTTCAGTACTTTCGACCGACACCACACTGCCACCGCAGCGATACCGTGAGTCTGGGAATGCACAGCGAAGCACCTGGTACATCTTCCCCCACGCGGTCAACGTTTGTGGAAGCGCATTCTCAAGTACGGCTTCGCCGTCCTGGGCCAAAGTGACGCGCGACAGCACATCGATACCTACCGATGCGTCGAGGGGAATTCCCGCTGCGGCCATCGCTTCGAACAACTCAGGGTGTGTAACGATCCCTGCGCCTCGTCCAGCGAGTTCATCCGGAACGCGTTCGAAGACCTCAACGTCCCAACCGTTGCGCAACAGCATATTTGCTGCAAACAGGCCGCCCAGCGAGCCGCCCACGACTATGGCGCGGGGCTTGTTCGAGGCGTTCATCATGGCTGCTCTCCCACCGTTGCAGAGGCATGGGAGGCGTAAGAACCCACAGCATCGATCTCGGAGGCCGGGAAATTGAGCTCGATGGTGACACCAGACGGATCTTCGATGAACACTTGATGCAGGCCTAGGCTCGGCACGGTGCGATCGCGCCACGCAATCCCTTCGGCTTTGAAGACGTCCCAGAACTCGACCAGGCCGGTGACCAAAAAAGCAATGTGATCAACCGTCCCAGTGCCTGTCAGCGGGATTTCTTTATCGCCCAGGTATTTTTTCAGGCCTTCAGGATTGGAAGGATCAATCCCGATAATGTGGACCGTGCCGAAGTCCTTCTCATCACCGCCCATGTACAACCAAACGCCAGGAAAATCGAATGGCGGCCGGTAGCCAGGAGTAAAACCGAGGACCCTTTCATAGAATCGACTGGACTTTTCCAGGTCGAACGACCGGATCGAGTAGTGAGCGAGCTTCACGACTTGCATGGTGCCTCCAACAGTTTTTTTGTATTTATTTATCAGTTGATAAACAATACGACCAGCTGAAATTGAAGTAAATAGGTGGCGGATCAAATTTTTGAGGACAGGCTTGAACCACGCGGTGGCGTCGCCAACAGCGAACGGGCTTCAGGCGTTGGGAAAGGGCTTTTCAGAGCAGGATGGTGCGCGGAAACCCCTCTTCACCCGCTCAGTTGAAGGCTGAAACAGGTGATGAGTGGTCGACAAAAAAGCAGGGCAAAATAGGCGATCAGGAGGCAACAAACAGGAAATCGAAACCGATCAATTCAAGCGAGGCTTCTTACCCAAATCGTTATCGACTTGCTGCAATACGTGGGGACTGCCGTTAAGGAACGCATCGACCATTTGCTCGATCAGCGCATCTATGTCCTCAGTCACTGGAAGATCGTAAATCCATTTGCGAACACCGATATAGAAAATGCTGGCATGCAGACTCCAGATCAGCTCGAGCTCTTTTTCATTGATCGTGTCACCTGAGGATGGAGCCAATCCATGAGTCTGACGGATTTCTGCAATGACAGGGATGAAGACCCGCTCACGCAATTTAGCCAGATACCGATCATTGATACCTTCACGTGTCAGCCCGGCGAATACGAAGATACGAATCCACTCTCGCCGCAGAATCACACGAGCGTATGAGGTGTAGAAATGAACCAGGCGAGACTGAAGGGGTTCGGAGCGATCCTTGATCATCGCCTCCCACGAGGAATCCCACTGATATACCTCGTCGTACACGCGGTCTATCAGTGCCTCTTTGCTGGGGAAATATCGATAGAGTAACGGTTGGGTAATATCCAGTTGTCGCGCCAGCTCACGGGTACTGCCCGAGAATCCGCACGTCGCAAAATGCTCGATAGCTTTCTGCACGATTTGCTTTTCCCTGACCTCAGGCGAAAGGCGTCGAGTCGTCGATTTGACGGGGTCTGCTGATTTCGCTGATTTTCCCGACTCGTTCTCGTCTCTATCTTTTGAGTCTTGCATAACGCCTCGCTGGAGCTTCATTAAGGCATCATACAAAACAAAAGAATGCACTGGCTATGAACCACACCTATTTGGCCAGACGACTTTCAATATCCTTCTTGAACAACGCAGGTCGGCTTAAATAATGCCCCATGGCCAACACTTCCATTTGGCCGTCGATCTCCAGCGCAAATGCCGGAAAGCCGCGCGCATTCAGAGCTTCAAGCATCTCGTTGCTGCGCTTGATGTGGTCTTGCAATGAGTCTGCCGTGATCAAATCAAAAGTTGCCATAAACGATTCGGGTTCAAACCCAAGCTCATTGGCAATGCCGGCGATTACCCCTCGGTCAGCAATGGCCTGACCTTCTTGGTAGTAGGCAATTTGCAGGCGTTTGAGCATTTCGATACCACGTCCGGACAGCTGTTGAGCGGTCAACATCGCTGCAATCGGTGGCGAAGAGTCCAGCTGGACATTTTCATGTTCCAGTACGCCTTGAACATAGGCGTCCGCGAAGGTCTGTTTGCTGAATGCCGTAATCCGGGCTTCGTGAGGACGAACAAAATCGCGCCACTCACCCGACATCAACTTGCTTTTGTCCCCCGAAAGCATGCCCACGCCATGGGCCTGAATTTCCAGGCCAGGAATAGCGGTGGCCGCCGTGATCATCGGCGCCGCCCCATAGCACCAGCCACAGAACGGGTCGTAGACGTAATGCAATGTCGCAGTGCTCATTCAAATCTCCGGGATCTGCCGTGCCACACGGCGAAAGAGGTTCGTTACGTCGTGGATCAAACATGCGAAAACAGCAATGAGGCGATCAGCGCTCGGCCAAGCCTTCAGGCCCGAGCAATTCGCTGATGAAATCGATAAACGCATTGACGCGTTTGGAGCCACGATGATTGGGAAGATACAACGCAGAAATGGCCGAACTGGCATCGTTCGGATTGATAACAAAGGACTCGAACAATGACGTCAAATCACCGCTGCCAATATCGTCGTTGACGAGCCAGTCAGGTAACAGAGCCACCCCGCCACCCGCCAGCGCAACCTCACGTAAAACTTCCGCATTGTTGCTTTTGAAGCGCCCCTCAATCGGTACCCGAGTCTCCTCACCTTCCTTTAAGAAAGTCCACACCTGCTGCTTTGGGCCGTAACTAAAACGCAGACACTCGTGTTGCATGAGGTCCATGGGATGTTCAGGAAAACCATGTGCATTCAGGTACTCGGCACTGGCCACAACCCGGCGTCTGAAATGACCGACGGGACGACTGACGACACCATCCATGGCTGCTGCCGATCCCAATCGGATTGCCAGATCGACGCGTTCCCCCAGTAATTCGACGATGTCATCGGAGAGCGTCATGTCCAACACAAGTTGAGGGTATCGCTTCAACAGCGAGGCAATATGCGGCGCAATCAGACGGCGCCCCAGCGCTACGGGCACGGAAATACGAAGATGGCCCGCAGGGAGTTCCCCGCGGTCAGTGACCGAGGCATCCGCCTCGGCGACAGCATTCAGCACCTCCCGCGCTTTCAAGTAGTAGGCGGCCCCGGCATCTGATAATGAGATTTGACGCGTGGATCGATTAAGCAGGACAGCGCCTAGTTCCGCCTCAAGCCCATCGATCATCCGAGTCACAGAAGACGTCGCCAGGCCTAACTGTCGAGCGGCAGAAGAAAAGCCCTTCGAATCCACAGCCTGGACGAACATCTTCAATGCGAGCAGCTTGTCCATGACACTCCTTGACTCACCCGTTGTTCATCTTGAGCATTGCGCCAGTTCGGGTCCGACGAGAAACCACCGAGAAGACGACCAAAGCGACCAGTGACAATCCGCTTCCCACCGCAGCAATCGCCAACCAGCCGGCATGTTCATAAAGCGAACTGGCCACCGAAGAACCGATTGCACCACCGATAAAGATACTGATCATGTACAACGCATTCAGACGGCCTCTGTTAGCAATGCCCAAGGCGTAGACGGCTCGCTGACCCAACACCATGTTCATTTGCACTGCAAAATCCAGCGCTACACCGGTGACCGCTAACCCAATCACACCGTAGAAGGGATTGATGAAGGCCGGTAGGAAACTCAATATACCCAGCACCATGGCCAACTGCGACGCTCGTCGAGTATGTCCTGCATCAGCGAGTCGACCACTGATAGGTGCGGCAATTGCACCGATCGCGCCGACCAGAGAGAAAATCGCAATCTGACTTTGCGTGAGGCCGAACTCACGACTCAATATCAACGGCACAGCGGTCCAGAACAAACTGAACGCCGCAAACATCAGCCCTTGATAAAGCGCGCGCTGACGCAGCACGGGCTCGCGACAAAACAGTTGTCCCAGGGACATCAGCAATTGACCATACGACGCGCGATGGGTCGGTTGCCATTTAGGCATGGTCATGCCAATCACGATGGAGATAACGAGCATCAAGGCGGCGGCCCCGATAAACACCGCCCGCCAGCCCAAATGATCGGCAACCAGACTCGACAGCGGCCGCGCAAGCAGAATCCCTAGCAGCAAGCCACCCATAATCCCGCCAACTACCCGACCGCGAGATTCTTCCGGTGTCAGATGTGCCGCCAACGGGATAAGCATCTGCACGGAGACTGAGCTGAAACCGATGAGTGCCGACACCACTAGAAATACACTCGGCTGCTTGGACAAACCGGCGGCTACCAGGCTGAAGATCGTAATCACAATTGTCGCGATCATCAGCCGACGGTTTTCTACCAGATCCGCCAAGGGCACCAGGAAAAACAATCCGAGCGCATAACCAATCTGAGTCAGCGAAACGATGAAACTCGCGCGTCCACTCGACATGCCGATATCCGGAGCGATCAAGCTGATAATCGGTTGAGCGTAATAGATGTTGGCCACGATGGCACCGCAACAAAAAGCAAACAGAAGCACGAGCCCCTTTGTCATCGACGCTTTTTGTATCGTCGCTGCTGTATCTCTTGTAGAAACGCCCATGCCATAGACTCCTGAGGTTCGACAGCGGTGACTCTTCAGAAAAAGTCACGCGCATTGATGTTTTCCAGGTCAACAACATAGGCGGCACTGCATCTTGAGAGAATATGGTCAGGACGCAACGTCGCGTTGCGTCTTGCGCAAGAGATACCCAGGCTCGGTGAGCGCCCCCGCTTGATTCGAGGACGAGGAATCGCCATGCGCCAAGTAAACTGACTCGCCGATGATCCAAAGGCCAAATATAACTTCCGATGGGATCCGGCTACTTACACGGTGGCCGAGAAACTAACCGGCTTTCGGCTGGAACGACGCACCAATTACCTGATCAAGCGGAATGGCCAAGACAAGCAGATCCAGACATGCACGCTCGAGTGCAGTGGATGTTCGTGTGATTGCGGCGCTGAATACCGTTGCTCGTATGAAGCAAGCGACTGCTCAAAATGCGGCCACACCGGCAAGAGGCGAATGACCTTTGGTTTTCCCGGCAGACCCCTTTTGGAGCGGGAAGCAGGCGTGAAAAATAGAGAAGTCACGCAAATGTCACGCACACGAAAAAGGCCAATGCTGTGAACATTGGCCTAAGTCGTTAAATTATATGGTCGGGACGGAGTGATTCGAACACTCGACCCCTAGCACCCCATCTCCTTTTTAATACTTCTCGAAAGCTTCCAGAATTTTACTCTGGATTTTTCTAAGCGGGTATTTACATGAACTCCAGCGGTGTTCTGCTCTACGAGAGTCCAGGAACGTCCATCAAGAGCCGACGTTTTTGTGGGGGTAAAAGTAGGGGTAACTTATTTTTATGACTAAAACACCGTCAACGACCTCGAGTCGCTGGCCGCTGAACATACAAGCCACATCCTCAGGGAGGATGGCAATCTTGCTGGTCGAATCTCAGTACGTAATGTGCGGCAGGATTATCTGATCGCTGCAGGCTACCCGAGACCCGCAACGACTGCTGATTGAAGAAGCGCAGTACCGTGAGTCACTCGACGGTGTGAACTGGATTTTACGCCCTTGGAGCAGCGGCTGCTCAGCACCTTTGCTCGCTTCGCCGGTCGAGTGTTTTTCCCCGATCAGTTGCTCGACAAAATACTCCGACCACCGCGTGGTCATCGACCGCACGGTGGACAGTCATATCCGCAATCTGCGGCGCAAGCTGGAACAGGCGTGCCCAGAAGAAACGCCCATTGAGTCACCTTATGGAGTGGGCTATGGGTTTCAGCTCGCTGACGCCTGAAGCGCCCGCGAAGCAGGTGCTTTCGATCTAATCCTTACGCGGTAAACGCAGGAACAGCAGCGCTGACGCAATGGTCAGCGCACCAAGACTGAAATAAACCTTGGAGAAAACATCCATCACGCCGGACAGGCCCAACACGCCCTGATTCGGATTGAACAGCACCAGCAAGACCCCCACCGCCGAAACTGCCAGGCCAGTCGACAGTTGGGTAGTCACCGACATCAAACTGGTGCCGCCGCTTGCCTGATGGTCATTCAGTTCGATCAGCGTCACTGTGCCCATGGCGGTAAACTGGATGTAGTTGGCGACACCGATCAGCGACAATAACGCGATAATCAGCCACAACGATGTTTGCGCCCCGACAAGCGCCATGCTGCAAATCAGCACGCCTTGAGCCAGTGTGTTGCAACTGAGCACCGCACGATATCCGAAACGCCGGATCATCCCGCTGATAAACGGCTTGGTGGCCATTCCGGACACGGTCAGCGGGATCATGCTCATCCCCGCTACTGAGGGTGAATGGCCAAGCCCCACTTGCATCATCAAAGGTGTCAGGAATGGCATCGCCCCACTGCCCAAGCGCGACATAAGGCTGCCGCCGATGCCGACCGAAAAGCTGCGCAGGCGAAACAGTGACAGCGCGAACAACGGGTATTGGCTGCGGGAGGCATGCAGCCAATACAGCGCCAGTGCGCTCACCGCGATGCCAAAGAACCCACCCGAGGCGTGCAGCGAATCCTGGGACAGATTTTGCAGGCCCAGGATGATTGACAGGGTAAATGCGCCGAACAACCCAAAACCAACCACGTCAAAACGTGTGCGTATGGCGGGGCGAAAATCGGGCATCAACCGATGAGCAGCGTAACCGCCAAGTAATCCAATCGGCAGGTTGATCGCGAAAATCCAGCGCCAACTGGCGTACTCCACTAGCCATCCGCCAAGGGTTGGCCCCATCAGTTGGCCGACCAGTCCGGGGAATGTGACAAAGCTCATGACCCGCACCAGGTCGCTGCGCGGATAAGCGCGCAGCACCACCAGTCGTCCGACGGGCATCATCAGGGCACCGCCCAGCGCCTGGATGACACGTGCGATGATCAGCGAGTCCAGGGTGTTGACCTGGGTGCACAGCAACGAACCGGAGCAAAATAACATGATCGCCGTGTAAAAAGTCCTGCGGGTACCAAAGCGGTCAGCCAACCACCCGGAAGCCGGGATCACGATCGCGACGGTAATGAGGTAGGCGATTAACACGCCATGCATGTGCAGCGGGCTTTCTCCCAGATCGATGGCCATTGCCGGCAACGCCGTGTTGAGGATAGTGCCATCCAACGTTTGCATGAAAAACGCCACTGCCACCAACCAAGGCAATAAGCGCGCAGTGCGAGGGTCAAGCACAGCCTGTGAGGTCACACATCACCTTTGCGTAGATTATTACCGCCGATCAAAGCGAAACAGGCCACGCAGCATTAACGTTGCGTGACCTGGAATCAGCGCAGTTGCGCTGTGGGCATAGAGGGTAGGCGCAGGGTTACATCACGCGGGCTCAGCGTCGGGCTGCATCACGCGAACGTCGTCGGCGATCAACAGTTCCATATCCGTCAGTTGCTGGATTTCTGCAACGGAGAAGCCCGGCGCAATTTCTTCAAGGACAAAGCGGTTGCCCCGACGTACAAGCAACGCGAGGTCAGTAACGATCACATCGACGCACTGAGGCGCGGTGAGCGGGTACTGGCATTCACGTACAAGCTTGGAGCGGCCTTTGCTGTCGCTGTGCTCCATCACGATGATGAGCTTGCTTGCGCCGGCGATAAGGTCCATCGCGCCACCAATGCCCCCACCGACCTGGCCCGGTACGCACCAATTGGCGAGATCGCCGTTTTGCGCCACCTGGTACGCGCCCAGCAGCACCGCCGAAAGCTTGCCCGAACGGGCCACTTCAAACGACACGACGCTGTCAAACAATGCGCCACCCGGCCGCATATCTATAAAACCTCCAGCCGCGTCGAAGAAGTCAGAGTCGGGTGCGCCCGAGTCGCTGAGCAGCTCGTAGCCCAATGCACCATTCTCGGCGTGCAGCGTGATGTTTCGCCCGCTGACGTGTGAGGCGACTAACGTCGGCAAGCCGGAGCCCAGATTCACATAACCATGCTCGGGCAAAAGCGCTGCAGCGCGTTTGGCAAACTCCAGCCGCGAGAGCGCCGGCTTGCCGAAGTACTCGCGCCGGGTGTCTGGCGCCCGACGTCCCAACGCGCCCTTGGGTATTGCCACTTTCTTGGTGGCGAGCACTACCCGCGACACAAAAACCCCAGGCAAGCCCACGCGCTCTGGTGGGATAGCGCCCACCTCAACGATTTCCTCAACTTCCACGATGGCGACCCGCGCGCCCTTTGCGAAGCTTGGGTGAAAATGCATACTGCTGCCGCGAAACTCGACGTTGCCATTGGCGTCTGCACGAAAGCCCCGCACCAGCGCGTAGTCGACCGGCAGGGATCGTTCAAGCACGTACTCCTTGCCGTCAAACTCACGTAATTCCTTGCCTTGCGCCAATGGCGTGCCCACGGTCACCGGGCTATAGAAAGCCGGCAGCCCGGCGCCTGCTGCACGCAGGCGTTCAACGAGTATCCCTTGCGGAACCATTTCCAGTTGCACGTCACCGGCAGCGACGCGTTGCTCCACCAGAGAGGGGAAGCCGGGCCGCGCCGAAAACGACAAGATCACCTTACTGACTTGCCCGTTTTCAAGGAGCAGCTCCGGCCGGTATTCGCCAGCACCCAGCGAGTTGGCAACCACGCACAGGTCGCGTGCGCCTTGGTCCTTAAGGGCAATCACCAGGCTGTTCGGGTAGCTATGCCCCACTCCAAAACCGGCAATGGCGACGGATGCGCCGTCGGGAATATCGGCGACGGCGGCCTCGGGAGAAGAAAATATTTTTGTCATGGGGCTTACTCAGTAAGGAGTGGGCGGAATCGCAACAACGCAGCGCTATCTCCCGCATCGCAGAACACAGCACTCACGGGCTGACCGATTTGAAGTTGCGTGGCGTCGCAGTCGATGATGTTTGTCATGACGCGCGGACCTTCGTGAAGGTCGACAAAGGCGAGCACATATGACGGTGTCTCGCGGTACGCACCTTCGCCGCGACGAACAATCGTGAAGCTGTAAATCGAACCGCACCCGGTGGCTTCAAACCATTCGACGGCATTGTGTCCACACTCCGGACAGAACTGGCGCGGGTACCAAATGACAAAACTGCACCGCAAGCAGCGCGGCAGCATGAGTCGGCCCGCCTTGGTCCCCTCCCAGAAGGGTTGGGTTTCCGGGACAACAAGTGGGGAAGGCGCAGGTAGTTCAAAGCCACTCATGCATCACCTCGACCAAGAATTAACGTTGCGCTGCACAGGCGCGAGATACCGCCGCCGGTGCCGTGCGCCAGTGCCAATCTGCAATTTTTGACTTGCACTTCTGGATGGGCCTCGCCGCGAAGCTGTCGAACCGCTTCGATGATTTTGATCATGCCGCCTTGATAGCCTGGGTGGTTGTTGCACAGGCCACCGCCATCCGTGTTGATCGGAAGTCGCCCGCCGATACGTAACGCCCCGTCCGCCGCAAACGCGCCGCCATGCCCCTTTTTGCAAAACCCAAGGTCCTCCAGGGTCATCAGCACCGTAATGGTGAAGGAGTCGTAGATCGACGCGTAATCGATGTCGGCCGGCGTCACCATGGCCTCCTCAAAGGCCGCGGGACCGGACCACACGGCCGCGGTATAAGTCATGTCCAGACGCCCGCTCATGGTGTGCTTGATCGCTTCGCCATGCCCCAGGAGCTGGACCGATTGGCGCTTCAATCCGGCCGCGATCTCTGGCGTCGTGACGATCACCGCGCCGCCGCCATCGGTAACGACGCAGCAATCGAGCCGACGCAGCGGGTCGGCGACGAAAGGTGACGCCAATACCTCGTCGAGGGTGACGGGTTTTTGCAGCAGCGCATTGGGGTTGAATTGCGCGTGATACGCGGCGGCCACCTTGACTTCAGCGAGTTGCCGCGCAGTCGTACCGTATTCATGCATGTGCCGCCGCGCGGCCAGGGCATAGATCCCCAGGTTGGTTTCGCCGTAAGGCGCCTCGAAGGGATACTCGGGCGTATCCGGCGCCAGCTTGGCACCGCGTACGATGCCGCGAACCCGTGCACCCTGTGTCACCAATGCAATACGACACTTGCCGCTTGCCACAGCAAGCGCAGCGTGGCCGACATGGCACAGGTAGGAAGAGCCACCGGTAAACGTCGAATCGGTGTAACGCAGATGTTTAAGGCCTATATATTCCGCCAGTGAGATGGCGCCAAACCCGAGTTGGCCGGTGCAGAAAAAACCATCGATATCCTGCAGTCCAAGGCCCGCATCAGCGAGCGCACCCAGCGCTACCTCCGCGTGGATCTGCTGCGCCGAGCGATCCGGTAGATCGCGGCCGGGGTGCTCGTAGGCACCTACAATTACCGCCTTTGCGTTTAAGCTCACGTCGTACTCCAAGACACATTGCGATAACTGCACATTAATTGTCATAGAGCCGCGCTGCCATGCACGCCGTATAAGTGTCCGCAGTGTGAATCTGGGGGCTTTGCTGGGTGATGGCCGCCCGCTGACAACCCTCGGCGATGGAGGGTGAAAGGTCATCGTGCGGCGAACGCAACGGCCTGGGGAATCCCGTTATTGAGCCCTTGCCAACTCGAAGCGTTGAGCGAGCTTGAGCCGCCATTGCTCAATGCTTTGAAACCCGGGGCGAGTGCGGCACAACGCCTCTGTCTCTCGACGCAAGACATCATCGGGTTGATCCAGATCGATCGGCGCCCGAAACGGCTGGTCGACATACCACGGCGTATCGACAAAGGCCTCGGCGCGATTGCCCTCCGGGTCACGGAAATAAATCGACCACGCCGTCCCATGGGTAATGATGTCGAGCTCTTCGACCGCCTCCCCCTTGAGCGCGGCGCCGATACGCTTCAACTCAGCCAGGCTCGACAGGCGAAAGGAGATCTGATTGATGACGCGCGAGTGGTCGTCGGCCGCCCTGCCGTTGGCGATGACGAACTGGTGATGGACTTCAGGTTCTGAAGTCAGAAAAACAATCGACCGCTCCGGCCCGCGCTTTATGTCGCTGATGACAAAACCGAATACGCGCTGATAGAAACCCAGCATGGCGTCGAAGTCGCGCACGTGAATGCCCACATGTCCCAAGTCCATAGTCTTTAACCTTGTTAGTTAGAATGGCGCAGCTCAATGATGACGGACGGGCAGCGGAAACCGCTCCAGGTAAGTCATGAACTCCGGCTCCAGATCGATCTGAAGCGCCGCCATGATGCGAACCATGCCGTTGTATTCGCCGATGGCGATGAGTAAATCGATGAGCGATTCGGCATCCAGCGCTTCACTTAGCACCGCGAATGTCGCATCACTCAGGTTAAGCCGCTCGGTCATCTCGCGGGCGGCCTGCAACACTGCACGGGCCAGCGGCTCGAGTGTGGTGGCCTGCCCGGCGCTGTCGGCGGCAATAGCCAGGATGTCCGCCTCGCTGACACCGAACGAGAGCGCGACATCGACGTGGTGGGCGTATTCGTATTCGCTGCCGGTGGAATACCCCACCTGCAAAATCGCCAGTTCGCGAAGGCGCGGGTTGAGCGTGCTCTCGTGCCGTAGGTACATCCCAGTGCCGGCGACATGTCGGGCTCCGCGTGGGCTGTTGGCGAGCGCGCGCGTGATGTTGGATTTCATGCGTGGCATGTCCTGGAATTCAGGAGCCAGGTCTTCTCGATCGAGATAGCGTACGCGTGCCATGATCAGACGCCCCCGCCAACGATCAACGCCAGTGGATCAAGGCCAGCGCGCGCAAACTCCACGATCTGCTCCTCATAACCCACTTGTGAACTGATTAAAAACGTCTCTTGCTGGAGGCCCCCGACCAGCGTGGACGCAGCGAACTCTGCCGTCGCGGGCTTGCCGCGCCGAGGGTCAACACCGTCGAGAAACTCTGCCATGCTCGGGATCGCGGTGCCGGAGGTTGTCAGGCTTTGCCCGCCAGGGCGATCGGACGTGGCCGTGATGCCTGGACAGAAAACCGACACGCGCACGCCATGGGGTTTAAGCGCGTGCGCCAGGCCGTAACTCATGGCGAGCTGAGCACCTTTGGTCGTCGTGTAGGGAATTTGAAAGCGCGTGGGTGGATCGGGCAGGATGGCAAGGGATGATGCGGTGTTGACCAGGTAACCACTGCCCCGCTCCATCATGGAGGGCAAAACGGCGCTGATCATGCGCACGTAGCCCAGCACGTTCACTTGCAGCGCGGTTTCCCAAGCCGCAAAAGGAATGTCCTCGATACGCCCGGCAATGGGCGGCATCGAGGCATTGTTGATCAGCACGTCGACCGGACCATAGGTGGCAACGACCGTTGCCATCAACGCAGCGACGTCCTCATCTTGGGTAACGTCGCACCGCACGCCTATCGCATCGCCGCCTTCAAGTTGAATCGATTTCGCTGCTTCCTCGGCCTTTTCGCCGTTGAGATCAGCGATGACGACACGGCTGCCCAACAGGGCTAATTTCTTAGCGGTCATGCGGCCGATACCGGTTGCAGCTCCGGTGATCAGGACAGTCTTATTCGCAAATTCCATCAGTCTTTTCCCATGTCAAAGATCTCATTCAGAAATACGCCCAGCGCCGCCCAGGAACGTTGATCGGCCGATGCCGAGTAACCGAAGCCGGGGCGCGGATTGCTGCCGGCCTCGGGACTGGTAAAACCATGGCCGGTGCCGCCATACAGGTGAACTTGCCAATCAACCCCTGCCGCGGACATTTCCTGCGTGAACGCGGTAATTTGTTCCGTAGGCACCAGGGGGTCGGACGCACCCGAGCAAACCAGCACCTTGCCCTGAATCTGGTTGGCGGTATCGGCCTGTGTCGCAACCAAGGCGCCATGGAACACCCCGACGCCCAGCAGCGGTGCGCCAGTGCGCGCCAGTTCCAGCGCGCACCAACCGCCAAAGCAGTAACCGATCACCAGCATGCGCTGGGGGTCCACCTGCGGAACCTGTGTGAGCGCTTGGAGGCTCGCTTGCAGACGCTGGACCAGCCGCTCGGGTTGGCTTTTGAGCAGGTCGATACTCGCGCGCATGGCGGTGGGATCGTCGAATAACGCCCCCTCGCCGTGCACATCTGCGGCAAGGGCGACGTAGTTCATCCGGGCAAGGGCCGCCGCGCGCCGGATCACATGTGGCCCGACGCCTGGCGCTTCCGGAAAGATCAGGATGCCGGGCACCTTGCCTTGTGCATCCGGGCATGCCAGCTGACCGCAGAAGCTCAGGTCATCGGCGCTATAGCGAAGCGGCGTAGTACTCAAGGCTGTTGCTCCCATTCGTCGATCAGCACTGGAACGGGGTGCACCACTGCGTGCACCCCCATGCTGGTGATCAGCTTGCACACGTCGATGATTTCGTTTGGAGTTGCACCGTTCGCCAGCGCCGCCCGCATGTGTTGTCGCACGCCAGGGCCCGACAGTTGCGTGCATTGCGCATACGCGGCCAAGGCGATCAGATGACTGTCCTTGGGCGAGAGCAGCCCGTTGGCACCCATCGCGGCCTCGGCAAAATTCAACCAGACCTCATAGAACGCAGGATCGACATTGATGGCAGCATCGACCTCAGGCAGGGCTGCGCCCAGCAATTGGAGATGCCGGCTGTGTACTGCCTTGACATGCGCCTGATGGTCGCTTGAGGTCAGTGCGCCCGGCACAAGCTCCTCAAGCGCGGCCGCCCCCAGCAGATAGGTCTGAACACCGACCGTACTGACAATCATCGCCACCGCGATCAGTTCCTCGAGCGAGGCACCGAATTGCCGGGCGAAACGCGCATGCTGTCGCACGCCGCGCTCGAAGAAGTGCGTGGGCGAACAGTTGGTAGCCACATAGATCAACTCACGCATCTTCGGCGAAAGACTGCCGCGCTCCGACGTGTAGGCAGACAACTCCAGATACGCCGCCACATAGGCCGGGTTGCTGTGCATCAGCCGTTCCCAATCATCGTTCCAATAACCGCGTCGCTGTTTGAAACTCTCCCGGATGCGGGAGGCCGTCGCTTCAGAGGGCATGGTCGCTTTCCTTAGAACGGTGACAAGGGCGCGAAGCCGAAGTGAATGCGCGCAAAGTTCACCGCGGTTCGGTCCATCTGCTGGGTGAAGTGCGTGCGTTGAATCGCCAGGTCACGGTAGTAGCGTCCAAACATCGACGTGCTTTGGCCGGTCTGGGTGCCTGCCGTGGTGAAGAGCCGGTCGGCGGCTTCGAAGGCCAGGCGGGTCGCCTGCTGGACCATCAGGAATATCCGCCGGTCTTCCTCCTCCGAGAATTCGATACCCTGCTCTGACTGCGCCGTGCAGGCATCCATGTAGTCCTGCGCCGCTTTGAGAAGCGCTGCGTCGGCGTTGTCCATCAGCGCCTGCGCCACACCGAAGTAATGCTGAAACTCGTGATGTTCCATGAGCTTGGTCTTTGGCGCGAAGCGCATGGGTTTGTTGCGCAGCAGTTCGTCGTAGAGATCGAGCATGCCCCGCGCGGTGCCCATCAACACGGCCCCGCCCTCGATCATGAAGAACCCGGCCTTGCGCCCGTTGTACATCGGATTGGGATGCACTTTGTCGCCAGCGGCCCCCACCCACATCGCCAGCGGTGCCACGCGGTGCTCGGGCACAAACAGGTTTTCCACGACCACCCGGCGCGAGCCGGTGCCCTGCATGCCGAGCATGTTCCAGTTATCGACGATCGAATAATCCTGGCGATCAATCAGCATCAGGACCGGCTTGGGCGCGGCGCCTTCCTGCGCAATCAAGCCGCTCGCCATGATGTGGGTTGCAATGTCGCAGCCAGAGGCGAAATCCCAGAACCCCGAAACCCTGTACCCACCCGGCACAGGCTGCACCGGTATCGGCGAGCCCAGGGACGGGCAACGGTATTCGCCGTCGGTGCCGTAGGCTTCGATCTGAGCCTGTTCGGAGTGATCGGCCAGGATGATGGGGTGACCCGAGGTCAACGCCAGCACCCAGCCGCTTGAAGGACAGCCGCGTGCGACTTCGCTCATCACCCGGACATAGGTGGTCAGATCGAATTCGTAGCCGCCGAACCGGCGCGGCTGCACCACGCGGTAAAAGCCCGCGTTGATGAATTCCTCGTTGGTTTGCGCCAGCAGGCGACCCTCTGCCTCGGTGGCCGCCTGCCGGTCGCGCAAGGTGTGACGCATCGCCGTGGCACGGCGGATCATCTCCTGCGGCGTCAAGTTGACCTCGGGAACCGGGATGGCGCCGCCAGCCGTCGACGCCGGTTGTGATCTCTGCCGATCACGGGCTTGTTCAGCGTCGATCACGGCTGCTTGCTCCCTTGGCGTTGGTCGCGTTCTGCGAACAATTGTCGAGCCAGGTCGGCGGCTTTGAGCTCGAACTGCAACCCAGGGTTGGTGCGAGCCATGGAGATATCGCGGAAGTAGCGCTGCATGCGCGTTCCATTTTTCGCCGCAGCGCTGGTCGCCGAGGCGCGGTACAGCATGTCGACGGCCTCGAAAGACAACTGCGCCGCATGCTGCAGCCCCGCTTGCAGACGCTGGTCATCGGAGCGCAGGTAGGTGCGTTTGCCTTCCATGCTCAGGCGTGCCAGGTCCATATATTCCTGCGCTGCGCCAACCACTGCGTGACGCGCCGCTTCAAGTTTGCCGAGGGCAATCCCATAAGGGCGCTGGTAATCGGGGTGTTCCGATTGCAGCACTGCGTTAGGGCCGAAAGCCTTGCGGGCACGAATGATGTTCTCGTACTCATCCAGCGCGGCAAAGCCAACGCCCACCATGATCGAGCTGATCTCGGTCTGGAAAAAACCCAACGTGCCGCCGGCGTACATCGGGTTGCCATGCAACCGCGCACCTTCGGTGCCTTGAGAGATATTCGGCGCGAAGAAATCCTCGCGCACCAGGAAGTGTTCCGGGATCCAGGCGCTGTGCATCTCCACGCTGTTGGAACCACTGGCGCGCATGCCAATGAAGTCGCCCCAGTTGTCGAGCATCTTCCACTCCGAGCGCGGTACCAACGCCACCGCCGCCTGCGGCGCGCCGCCTTCCTCGATGATTCTGACACCGACCATCACGTGGGTTGAGTACGGCACCCCGGAGCAATAATCCCAGGTGCCCTCCAGGCGCCAGCCACCATCGGCACGGGTGGCGGTACCTGACGGAATGGCGCGTGCCGCTGCGGCGAAGTGCCCATCAACCCCAAAAGCCTCGGTCTGCGCGCTCTCGCCAAACAGTTGCGCCACATTCAGTGCATGCCCCGCCGACAACGCCAGGCACCAAGCACTCCCCGGACAGCCACGCGCAACCTCCATGACCATGCGCGCGAACGTCGGCACGTCGAACTCGTATCCGCCATAACGTTGCGGCTGCAAGGTCCGATAAAAGCCCGCCTCCTCAAACGCCTTGTGCATTTGCGGCGAGTAGGTTCCGCGCTCCTCCGCGGCGGCCTGCCCCTCCAGCAACGCAGGACGCATTGCCACCGCCCGTGCAATCAAAGTTTCGGCAGTCAAGCCTGGCTCAGGCGGCGCCATGTAACCGGCCATGTTTTTCTTAAGCGTACTGACCATCGGTATCTCCTTAGCAATCTTCTATGGATAGCTACTATGAGAAGCCACAGTAGTCCTCCCGGATCAGGCGGAACAAGGCGCGGTTGATGGCTGTCCGGCCTGTGTATCTGAGGCCGAAATCGGCACGCCAAACGTCGACCAGGATGCCGACAGGCGCGTGCGGCGGCGTGCAGCCGACACAGCGCCAACCCCACACGCTGCGCCGAGGGAGCTTGCGCACTCAACTCACCCAGGCCGCTGGGCGGCGCGTCGATTTACCACCGCGTGTTTGGTGTATAACCTTGATCGTTGAAGAGAATGAATCACGGCAGGCTGGGTGTTATTCGACAAACACCGGACTCAGGCACGCCGCCCCCTCAATGGCTACTTCATCCCGCACACAAAAAATCGACCATAACGAACGCCGGGAAACGCTCATGACTTATAAGACGATTTGTTCGTTGGACCGAGGGCTCAGAGTGCTTGAGTACCTCAATACGGTTCGCGCCTCCACCGTGCACGAGATCGCTCTCGAACTCCAACTTCCACGCCCCACCGTGTATCGCATCCTCGAAACCCTGGAAGACCGCGGGCTGCTCTATCGCAGTGTGTCCGACAGCGTATTTCGCTTGACCGACGCGGTGCGCCAGTTGAGCGCAGGGTTCACCGATGAAGAGTGGATTCGCACCCTCGGGGCGCCGCTGCTGCAGCGCCTGGGCGAGAAGGTATTGTGGCCAACCGATCTGGCGACCTTCGAGCGCGATGCGATGATCATTCGGGAAAGCACCCATAGCTTCAGCCCCTTTTCAGTCGACGTGGGGATGATCGGACGCAAACGCCACCTTCTGAAAAGTCCGCTTGGGCGCGCGTATCTCGCGTTTTGTCCCGAGGACGAACGTGAGGACATTCTCGCCTCACTGCGCTGCTCGCAGGATCCGGACAACGCCTTGAGCCGTGACGAAGCGTTCCTGCAAAAAATGATCAGCAGCTCGCACGCCAATGGCTACAGCAACTGCCGCGATCTGGAGCATCCCAAGTGCGCGAGCATCGCCGTTCCCATCATGTACCAACAGAGCGTGATCGCCTGTATCAACATTGTGTGGGTGGCCGCGACGATTGATTACGACGAGGTGGTCAGCCGTTACCTGCCTGACCTCTTGCAGACCAAGCTCGACATGGAAGCCGGCCTGATAAAGATGGGGTTCGAGCGCTCGCGGGGTTAACCGCGAGTTCCACCGCAACACACCGGAAGTACCGTCACATCGACCCGATATGAGCCTTGATCCACCCGCGAACACATGGACGTTCGCGGGGACGGACCGTCACTCCGTGCGTGCGTTTTTTCAGTTGCCGAATTGCGTCTTCAGACCTTCCAGTGCGCCATCGATATCTGCGCCGATACCCTTGGGCGCCAACTCCACCATGGGCGCAGGAACATCCGCTTCAATGGTGTAGGTGACGTCGGAGCCCGAGCCGTCAGCGACCACTACAAAGGTTGCATCCAGGCTCTTGATCGGTGGTGCACCTGGCGGGGTTTCCTGGCCGGGAACGAGTTCGTAGGTCAACGTCTTCGACTCATCGCTCAGATGCTTGATGCGATCGAGCATGGTGTTGCCACGCTTGAATAACACCTTGCGATCGCCATTGGGCAGCATCTCTACCGAATTGATGTGGGGCTGCCAGGCAGCGAAGCCGGCAAAGTCCTTAACAAATTCCCATACATCCGACGCGCCAGCTTTCAATTTGACACTCTTGCTCACTGTGACAATCGTCATCGCTACTTCCTCTCTCGGTGGACAGACTGCGGCAGGCAGCCGCATACGCTATTGGGCAGTCGCTATGGTGGTTGAGCTTAGGCGACTGCCGTAGACCTTCTAAACATGCAAGACGTCTCGAAGTCTATCGTGTGCCACGCGCGCGTGATCGTATGTTCTGGCGAGTGTCCGCTGGGTGTACCGACCACCCGATTGCCGTATTCGGCGCCAGGTTCAAAACGTATCGCACGCCCCCTCCTCTATTGGCAATCGCCCTCCCCAATGTGTCTTCAGCCGCTTGCCAGTCCGCGCCCGTACACCCAGCGGACAGCAACCAGGTGTTGGGCTAACTCCATAGGGTCGCTCGTTATGCTTCAGCGCGTTGACTCAACAATAAATACAATGGAGGAAACACATGAAACGCTTCATCAATGTCACGCGTGCCAAAACAATTGTCTTCGCACTGGGATTCTCAGCCCTTACCGCGACAGCTGCCGAATCAGGTCAGCAGACGCCAATAGCTTCGACTGATGCAACAAATAACCCACTGGATGCGAGCGCTGCAGTCGCCGCCAACAGCTCAATCGATCCCACTAAAAAGCTCATCAGAGGCGTCTTCCTGCAAGCCCAGACTGAAACCGGGCAGAACCCACCCGGTGTCGCGAGCGTCAGCGTAAGACCTCCAGCCGATATTCCCCCGCCCACCCGAAAGGGGCCACTTAGCGAGTTAGGCGATGAACTGGAAAAGCAGGGATTCACGTTCGGTCTGTTCTTTACCAATGGCTATTTCACAAACCCTACGGCGGGTATCAAACCGGGCAGTTCCATGGACTCCCCGGCATTGTTCATGTCGGCCAACGCCGATCTGACCAAGCTCCTAGGGGTTCCCAATACACAACTGCACATCACGGAGGCGTGGGAGCCGCTGTCTCAAAACAACGGCGATTACTCCTATAAAGTCGGTTCCTCCCTTGCGCCCTTTCCCGCGACAACCACGAGTTCGAACCTGGTCAAGCTGACACTGTCGCACGACGTCTTCGATAAACAGCTTCACCTTGAATATGGCCGCATGAATCTGGGCGATGATTTCATGGTCGCGACAATGTGCGCCGGATGCATCACATCGACCCCGCTGATCACGGTGGGCGTGCCGCCCTTCGATAAATCACTTTGGGGGGCACGCGCCTCCTACAAACTGTCGCCCCATACTCGCCTGGGATTGGGCGTGACCGAGGACAATTACGGCCTTTTCAGCCAGTCGTCCGGATGGGATTGGATCTCTGACACCAGGAAAGGCTGGATATGGCTGGGGAATATGACGTACACCAGCGACTTCTCCGACAGCCGATATCCGCTGAACGCCGAAGTCGGTGTGTACCACAACACAAGTCCGTACACGGATGACCTGTACAACAAGGACGGATCGACTCAGTCGCAGAATCCCTTTGGCACCGCGGTTACACATGACAGCGGCACCTCGGGCTTTTACGGCCAGGCAAGAAAGGTGCTCTGGACCAAAGCCGACGCGGACAGCATCGTTCCACCTAACGTTGCGGTGTACGGGGGCGCATTTGTCACCCCAGGCTCCGGTCAGTCATTTCCCCTCGAACTGTACGCAGGTAGCGAATATGGTGGCTTTATCAAAGGCAACCCGGCGGCACTGGTGGGCTCGACTGTACGCTATCTACAGCTGAGCAAGGGGCGCGCTTTAAACGAGCAACAGACCAGTGCGGCAAGCGGCTGGGGCGACGATAAGGTTCACCGAGACACGTTCACGTTTGACGTGCACGGTCAGTACGGCGTCGCCCCCGGCGTGTTGGCCAACGCCTCGGCCCAGTACTTTCTGAATCCGAACAGGCAAGGTCCAAACGCGCTGGTCGGGCCGACTCAAAGCGGCTGGTTGTTCGCCCTGACGTTCGTCATCGACATTGGCCGCATCAGTGGTCTGTCCCGATAAAAACCGTCGACGCCTACTCCGGCAGCACGTGCGTGCGCCGGAGTTCGGGTCGATCGATCGTCGGCAGATAAACAGTTGAACCCATTGATTGTCGCGCCGGGCCTCATTGGCCCGAGCGCGTTTCAGACCGTCAGGCCATTTCGAATAGCTTGCCAAACCCGTGCACAGGCTCAGTTCGCCCCAGCAGACGCAGGCAGTGCCACAACATCGCCTGATTGCTCGTGACGACCGGCCGCCCCAACTCAGCCTCCAATGTGTCGATGATCGAAGACACGTTGATTGCCGTGCAGCTGAGAAAGTAAATGTCGGTGGAGTCGTCTCGATAGCTTCGCGCGAGTTCAAGCCATTTGGCAGGCGGTACTGCGGCCATGCTCGTGCCTTCCAGCAGGCCTAATCCAACCTGGCTCAGCACCTCAAATCCAAAATGCTTGAGATACTCGACTTCACGCAGATTCACCTCCTCGATATAGGGTGTGATCAGTACGATGCGCTTGGCCCGCAGCACCTTGAAGGCGGCCAGCAACGCATCCGATGTCGCCGTCGCCGGACAACCGCTGGCGTCAGCAATCCGCGAAGACAGCTGTTCACCCATGCTCGGATCAAACGTCGAGACCGCCGTGCAGTTGAACACGATCAAGTCCACGGCAGCGTCGGCCAGCAGGCTGCTGGCTTCTTCGATCTTCTCGGTCATGCCCAGCAGCGCGGCCTTTGACGAGCCGGCCAGTTTCAAGCGGGTCGTCAATATGTTCACGCCCGGCGGCAGCATTCGTTGAATCTCGGGTTCGGCCATGGCGTTACTCGAGGGCAACAGCATGCCAATTTTCAGCGGCCGCGCCAGGTCGGCTACCGGTGATATTTCATGTACGGCGTGAGTGCTCATTTTCGTTTCCTCCGGGGAGATAGGTTGATACGTGATCCAACGCCTCGACACTATTGGCAACCGCCAGGATGTACCGATCGGGACGAATGATTACCGCCTTGGCATTCAGTTCGTCCAGGCACTGTTGCGCCTCGTCCGGCAGGCGTATGACGCCATTGAGGTCCCACAGCATCCTGGTCGCCGGCGAAACCGAATCCAGCAACTGGCGATCACCGATGACCGCGAAGTTCGAGCCCACAAATTCATCGAGGGGCACGCCGGATTCGAGTATGGGTTGCGCGAAGATAAACCCTGCGCAAGCGTCCTCGGCCCGATGCAGCCCCGCCCCGAGCCGAGGCACGAGGGAGCTCATTTTTCGAGGCCCCTGGCCGAGCTTGGCGTCCCTTTCACGGGCTTGTTCGGGGTCGATTGTTTGGATGATCTCGCCGACTTCGATCGCATGTTCGATGGTCGCGCGAACGTGTGCAGAGCGCTCCTGTTCATAGGTGTCGAGCAGGTCCGCCGATGCGCGCCCCTTGATCACCCAGTCCAGTTTCCAGGCCAGGTTGGCGGCGTCCCGCAGACCTGCACACAACCCTTGACCGAGGAAAGGAGGCATCAGGTGAGCGGCATCCCCGGCCAGCATTACCCGCGACCGACGCCACGGGTGGGCAATAACCCCATGGAACATATAGGTCACGGCGCGTTCGATTTGCGCGTCGTCGGGAACCAGCCACGGAGACAACAACCCCCAGACGCCTTCAGGCGAGGTAAGTGCCTCGATGTCATCGCCCGGCATGACCATGAATTCCCAGCGTCGCCGCTGGCCAACGCATCGCATGTAGGTCGTGGGGCGCTGGGGATCGCAGAATTGAACGGTACCGTCGGTGAGGCCCGCGACTTCGCGATTCATGATCACGTCGACCACCAGCCATTTTTCGTGGCTGCCCAAGTCCTCCAGAGGCACGTCGAGGATGCCGCGCACCGGCGATCTACCGCCATCGCAGCCGATCAGATACTGCCCGTTGACGACCTCTGGCGTGGTCTTGCCTCGAGCGATGAATTGCGCCTGCACCCCGTCTTCCGATTGCACCACGGACAGCAGTTCGCATCCGGTCCTGAGGCTCACGTGCGCAAAGCGATCGAGCCCTTTGCGCAACACCGCTTCCAGCGCGGGCTGGTGAAACCGATAGCTGGGGTGCCAGTTGTGCGGGCCGACGGTGTCCGGCCTGGGCCAACTCAAAATCACCTCGTGCTTGAGGTTCACAAAGGTCATGCCGGGGTTCACATGGGTGAACGGCAGCGCCTCTTCGGCCAGCCCGATCGATTGCAACACGCGCATGATTTCACCATCGAAATGCGTCGCGCGCGGCAGTGGAAAAGTCTCGTCGATGGCTTCTATCACCGTCACCGACAGCCCAAAGGTCCCGAGCAGATTGGCGAGCGTGGCTCCCGTAGGCCCGAGTCCAACAATAATGACGTCTGAATAATTACTCATGACAATGCTCATGATGGGGGTTGATCCAGAGGGCTTAGCGCTCCTGTAAAGCGAGCCCCGTTAGTTGCGAGGGTGAGTCAATTGCAGCGAATCCCGTTCCGACTCGCGTCGGTCGATGTCCACGAGGTGATTCCACACGCTGGCGCGAGCGTGCGCCGAGTCCGCAACCTCCAGGCAGAGGTTCTCGATCTCCAAGGCTGTGCTCGGCTCGAGCAGGTCCCTGGACAGCCGGCGAAACTTTTGTCTCGCCTCGTCGATTCGAAAGGGCCGTTGCGGATCGCCCCAGGCATGAATGATCGTCTGGCTGGCGATGATCCGCTCGCCGATGAGCAGCTCTACCACCGCCGGATAGGCGTGCGGTGTCGCCGCTTGCAGATACTCGTCGGCCAGCACTTCAACCTTGTCGGCAAGACGCGTCATCTCAACCCCGCGATGGGCCTGCGCACGCTCGACATCCAGCAGTTCATCGGGCATGACGCCCACCAGCGCGAGGTTGTAGGCGCAACTGGTCACACGGGACAGCCGGCTGATCTCCACGTCGTAATGCGCCACCATGTTCGCGTGTGAAGGAGGTAAGCGAACGCGCACCGCCGTCAGCGACTCGTGGTCGATACCCTGGTCAAGCAACTGCCGGAACCCGAACATCGCGGCGATGTTGTGCTTCGCCGCGCAGTAAGGCTTGATGCTCGCCCCCAGGATCGCGGGACGGCCCTGCAAGATACGCGCAATGCGCTCGTGGCAGAGGGTCAGCCCGCGCATCGGCGACGCCTGATCATTCTCAAGCAGGCCCCGGTCGCCGGTGAAGCCTGCGGCGGCGCTCATGGCAGCGGCGCAACCGGTTCGGGCGGCCATCCCGAACAGCAGCCATCTGGCCGAGGTTCCTCGCACCGATGCAACCCCGGCACTCGCATTGCCCCCCGGTCGGCCATTGGACGAGGTCAGCGCAATCGCCAGCGCGTGGGCCGTGCGCTCCGCGTCCAGGTTGAGGAGCTTCGCCGTGACGGCCGCCGCCGTGACCGGCGCGAGCAGGAGGCTCGGCCAAACGCCCTGGTGCAATATTTTCGGGCCCGACACCGCCTCCCCCAGCCCGGTCATCACTTCATAACCAACGTGAACCGCTTCGGCGAAACGCGCCTGGCCAAGCCAATCGCGCGGCAGGTTCGCAGCCAGGGTCAACGCGGTCATGACCACCAGCGCGCCGGGCGTGGTGCACGACGCCATGTGGATATCGTCGACCTCGGTCAATCTTGCCGTGGCCGTAAACAGCCCTACCGCATCGAGCGTCGACGAATTGAACGGTGCGTGCTCGCCTCGCAGCCCGTTGAGAAGCCGTCCCTCGCGGGTTGCGCGCCCGGCGATCCAGGCGCCCACGGTATCGAGCACATGCACCGAGAGCGTTTGCGCGGCAGATTCCATTGCGTCGATGGAAGGCCCCGCGGCCATCCTTTGAGCAAGCGTATCAATGAGGGTCATCGAGAACGTTCCTGGGCCGGCGTAGACGCCTGCGGTCACTGAGGCCTGCGGCGCAGCTGCCTCTTCTGCCTGTCGCGGCGCCGCACGTGCGCACGGCGCGTTGGACCAAAACTTAGCACACACAAAATATGAATATCAATTCAATCTTGAATTATGAGAATTGGCACAATTTTATACTTATCATTAAAAATACTATAACAACATGATAGCTATGAATTTATTTCAATATATAAGGATAAAAAAGACAGCCAAACAGAATTTATATTTTACGATCAAATCTCATAGTGATAGATTTACTCGAATCACAACCGCAGCAGCCCGCTTGGCGGCCGACGAGATCCACGTGATCACACCGACGTTCAACCAGCCTCCAAACCTCAAGCCTTTGCGGGTCCCGTGTCCAATGCCTCATCAACAAGAGACTGCCGCCAATGAAACTTGCGTTCTTCGACTCCTACAGACTCGGCCTGATCGTCGACGACTCGATCGTGGACATTTCGTCATTGATCAGTGGATTTCCCTACGCAAACCCCAACGATGCAATGATTCATCTGATTGAGAAGTTCGATGAATACAAGGACGCACTGGAGAAAGCGCAACGCCTGGGGCAACGGATCAACCTGTCTGGCGTTCGGCTGCGAGCACCGCTGCCCAAGCCGGGCAACATCGTCTGCATGGCGGTCAATTACATGGAAGACGGCACCCTGGCGGAGCCGCCACTGATCAATGCATTTCACAAGGCGTCCTCCTGTGTGATCGGGCCGGGAGACACCCTGGTGCTTCCTGATATCCCGGCGATCGTTTTCGAAGCGGAAGCGGAACTCGCGATCATTATCGGACGCCGGGCCGACAAGGTCGCGGCGGCGGACTGGCGGGACTATGTGTTCGGATACACCAATTTCATGGACGGTTCGGCCCGGGGAATGAAGCCGGAAAAAAACAGTTTCTTCCAGGCAAAGTCGAGGAACACCTTCGCCCCGATGGGCCCATGGATCGTCACCGCAGACGAGATCGCCGACCCGCAGAACCTGGACATCGCCATGAACCTCAATGGCCAACCCCGGCAGCGCTTCAATACCAATGACATGGCCCACAGCATCGCAAAAAGCATTGAGTGGCTAAGCCATATCCACCCGCTCGAACCCGGGGACATTATCGCGACGGGCACCAACCATCGCGGCCTTGGCGCCATTCAGAACGGCGACGTCCTCGAACTCTCGGTCGAGGGCCTCGGCACGCTATCGGTCAACGTCACAGACGACCTGCGTCGAACCTGGTCGAACGAAACGCGCCTGCAAAGGCAAACCCAGGGACTGAACGCGCTCTCCCCGCAACTGACCGGCAAATATGCGGCCAGCCAATAGAACGCGTGCATTGCAGGCTCTCAGGCTCCAAGGTGGGAGCCTGCGGGCGCTGCGGCGTTTGCTTGCACGCTCAACCTGCGCTGACTACCATGCCGGCGTCCTAACTTTCCTCTGAAGCGCTCAATGTCCAGCCTAACTAAGATGCTGTCGATGCTCGACTTTTTCTCGATCGACAAGGCCACCTGGTCGCCCGAGGACTTGATCGCCGAAACCGGCCTGTCCCGGCCGACGGGCTACCGCTACCTCAAGGAACTGTGCGATTCAGGCCTTCTTCGACGCGCGGAGAACGGTTATTCACTGGGGCCGCGAATCATCGAGATGGACTACTACATCCGTCAAAGCGACAGGCTGTTGATCGCCTGCCAACCGGTGATGAGCCGATTGGCGCAGGAGACCGGTTGCAACATTTTGCTCGCCAGCATCTATGGCGTGCGCATTCTTGCCGTTCACCAGGAGCAGGGAGAACTGGCGTGCCCCGTCGCATACGGGCGGGGCCGCCCCATGCCTCTCTTTCGCGGCGGCGGATCGAAAGTCATCCTCGCTGCGCTCTCGCCAGCCAGGCATAAGCGACTCTATGAAAGCTACGCGGCAGAAATCGCCGAGGCGGGCCTTGGCGACACCTGGAAAGCGTTCCGCGCCCAAATGCTCAAGATTCAGCACGAGGGGCATGTGATCTCGGTCGGCCAACTGGATCCCGACGCCGCCGGCGCCGCCGTTCCGCTGTACGCAGGCACATCGCTGGAACCGGCGGCGTTGATTCTGGTGACGACCCGCTCGCGCTTCGCCCTCACCGATCAAGCCAGATTGATCGAGTTGATGAAGAACAGCGCCCGACAGATTGAACTTGCATCGTCACGCGACAGCGCAGCAGGCCTCGTGAGCCCGCATCACCCCGTGCAATAAACAGGCGCTGACGAATACCGATACTCCAGACAACTGCCCCCCTATGCTCGGCGCTTTGCCGACCAAACAGAGGTTTCTCATGAGTCAGATTCGAGTTCCCGTTGTCACGCCAGGTACAAGGCCCGAGCTCGCCGAGCTTGAGGACAGAATCAAAAAGCAACGTGGCGGCAACATCTCCTTGCTCTACCAGGTACTGCTCAATAGCGCCCCGATTGCCAGCGGCTGGGAACAAATGTTGTCGGCGGTACGCAATCACAGCTCGATCCCGGCAGACTTGCGCGAGCTCGCGATTCTGCGAGTCGCTGTGCTTAACCGAGCCACCTATGAATTCGAGGCGCACGTGCCGCACGCCCTCAGCGCTGGCGTTTGTGAGCAAGCCATCGAAAGCCTGCGCACCCCCGATGTGTTCGACGCGAAGCTGTTCAACGAACACCAGGCCCTCGTGCTCGAACTCACGGACAGGATGACGCAAGAAGTGGCCGTGCCGGATGCATTGATGGCGCGCATGAACGCGCGGTTCAACCCACAGGAAGTCGTGGAGTTGGTCGCGACGATTGCCGCCTACAACATGGTCTCCCGATTCCTCGTGGCACTTGCGATTGCCCATTGATCTGCTTGCGGCGAAAGTGATTTCGCCGCTCACTTGCAGGGTGATGAAGGGGACGTCTCGCGATGTTTTTTTGGGCGGGGTTGCAGGTCGCCTGCACTGAATGTGCAAGCGCCCGGGCCCACTCACTCCTCTGGCCGGTGTGCCGCGACCGGGTGGTACTTGCGAGCGTAATAAGCCAGACCCGAGTGGACTTCCGGCTCTACCCGCACCGACACTATGCCGCACAGGAAAATGCTGTGAGTGCCAGCCTCGATGGTCTGGACGATGCGCGCATCGAAGTTGACCAACGCGTTCTCCAGCGCGGGTGCGCCCGTTTCCAGCACGCTCCAGCGGTCGATCTGGAAGCGCTCGTGCACCGTCGCCGCGCCTGAAAAAGTCCTGGAGATGGTCTCCTGGTCGGCTGTGAGCACATTGACACACAAGACCCCATTGCCGCTGAAAACGTTGTGCTGCCGACTGTTGCGGTTCATGCACACCAACAGCATCGGCGGGTCGTCCGTCACGCTGCAGACGGCGGATGCCGTGAAACCGCCCTGGCCTGCGGGACCATCCGTGGTAATGACGGTGACTGCGCCGATGAGGCGAGACATGCCGTCACGAAAGCTGAGTGGATCAATCATTTGGAGCCCCGCAATGCTGGATAGGAACACAGGAAAGGTTCGTTATTGAAAACGTAACGATCCGTATCGAGCGGCGCTTTCGCCCTGGCTGGAACATCCTCACGCGAAAAGAAGATCACACCACTGTCATCCTCCACCGAAAGGCCTGCGGCAAAAAAAGAAAGCGGCTCATCGTTGAACAGCGCCTGTGGCGCTTTACCGCCCAGACGCAATGTCAGTGTGGCGACTGCGCGCGCGATCCAGACACCGAACCTCTGCGGACCTCCAACGTCAACACTCAGGAGCTTCATCGTCTCGTCTCTCTCTTATTAGGGTTTCAGCAATAGCTGCGATGCAACGCATCGGCCAAGCCCACTCGGGCAAAATCAGACTAGTGCCCACGCGGCCCACCAAACAAGCACGCCACCTGTTCTGTCCGTTCTGTGTATCAAGCCCCAGTCCGGCACGTTGATCGGCAACCGTCGATTTCAACCGCTCGAATCAATCGCCACCCCGTTACCCCCCCTGATACACACACCGGACAGAACAGGTGGCGTGCTTGTTCGCCGCTTCAGCGCGGGACTAGTCTTCATCGACCCGGGCAAGGCCTGCCTGATGCGCTGCATCACGAGCCTCTGGCCCAAGGGACGATTGCCGACACCCTGATAGAGAGAAGAGACGATGAAGCTCCTGAGTTTTGAAGTTGATGGTTCACCGAAATTCGGTGCCTGGGTCAACGGCGGGGTCGTCGATTTGACGCAACGCCTGGCCGGTAAATTTCCTGATCTGCTGAGCGTGCTGCAAGCGGGCGCACTCCCCAACGTTGCCGAGGCTCTGGAGGGCGCTGAACCCGACTTCACCCTTGAGCAAATCACGTTTCTGCCGGTAATTCCCTCGCCGCCAAAAATCATCTGCATTGGCGTCAACTATGAAGAACACCGTTCTGAGATCGGTCGTGAGCCTACGCTCAAACCGCCGGTTTTCGGGCGCTTCAGCAACTCGCAAGTGGGCCACCTGGGCGTGATTCCGCTGCCGCCAGAATCGGTGAAGCTCGACTATGAGGGTGAAATCGCGGTGATTATCGGCAAGGCCGGACGCCGTATTTCTTCCGCTCAAGTCTGGGAGCACATCGCCGGTTACGCGCCCTACAACGACGCTTCGGTTCGCGATTGGCAAGGCCATACCCATCAGTGGACGCCCGGGAAAAACTTTTTGCATACCGGCGGGTTCGGGCCGTGGATGAGCACGGCTGACGAATTCGGCAGCGATCCCGAGCTGCATCTGAGCACCCGCTTGAACGGCCTGGAAGTGCAGCGCGCCACCAGTCGGCAAATGATCTTTTCGATTGCTGAACTCGTGACCTATTGCTCCACATTCACCCAACTCGAACCAGGCGATGTGATCGTTACCGGCACCCCCGGCGGCGTAGGCGCACGTCGCAACCCGCAACTGTTCATGAAGGACGGTGACGTGGTCGAAGTGGAAATCGCGGAAATCGGCGTGCTGCGCAATGTGATTGCAAATGAAGCGTAAGCACCGCTCATCCCAACCTAAACCAATGAAGGATTAGACATCATGGCAATCGGAATTCTGGGTGCAGGAAAAATGGCACAAATGCTTGTCCCTAAACTCGTGTCGGGAGGGCATCACGTCCTCATCAGTAACTCAAGGGGCCCCGAGTCCCTGCAGCCGCTGATCCAGCAATTGGGGAGTGGCGTGAGCGCGGCGACGCCGGAGCAGATGCTCGCTGAGGCCGACGTGGTGATTCTGGCCACGCCTTGGGAAAAAACCCCTGCCGCCATCGCGGCCGCAGGCTCCTGGGCTGGAAAGGTGGTGATCGACGCGACCAACAACCGCCGTGGCCCACGCCCTGAAGACCTGATTGATATCGGCGGCAAAGGCTCCAGTGAAGTCGTCGCACAGATGATTCCGGGGGCTCATGTGGTGAAAACCTTCAACTACGAGCCGATTCCGGTGTTTGCCGCAGGCCTGCCCGCAGAAGGCGACAGCGGTGCAATCTTCTTCTCCGGCGATGACACCCAGGCCAAGGCCTCAGTCGCGCAGTTGATTCGCGATCTGGGGGGCGAGCCGATAGATGCGGGCTCGCTGGTTGAAGGCGGGAAATTGCACGGCATGGGCGGCCCGTTGTCGCTCAAGTTGAAATTGCTTTCGCCCAAGGAAGCGAAGGCACTGCTGAGTACGCTTCGTTAGATTCAACAGCGATAAGCCCGCCTGATCGCGGTGCGCAAACGAGATGAGTGAACCGGTTCGCGAAAGCGGATACTGACCACGGATTTGCCTGCCGAAAATCTCACCGTCTCGGCCGCGCCATCGCTACCTGGCGGGTGGCAGCCAGTGCCTCTTCACCTCGGCGGTATGCAGCAAGGGCGCACGGCTTGCGTTTGTTCGGCGATATTTCTTGCGTTGCCGTCTCACCCAAGAACTCACTCGGCCCACGCCGAGTGATTGGACAGACCTCAGTTCTGATTGGCAGATCCTCATGACAACAATAAAAACAAACACATATTTGCACTCGCGTTGGGTTGTACTGGGCGCACTCGCGTTCATGATGTGCGTCAGCATGGCGCTGCCCATCTACGGCGGCAGCGTGCTCGGCACCTATATGACTGCAGAGCTCCACTGGGAACGCAGCACCCTGGGACTACTGATCGCGGCCAACATGGCCGCCAATGGCCTGTGTGCGCCACTGGTCGCCGCACTGACAACGAAAATCGGCGTGCGCTGGTGCCTGATCATCGGCTGTATCCTCATGGCGGCAGCCTCGATTGCGCTGGCAACCTGGGTCACCGCGCCGTGGCAAGCGGCGGTGACATTCGGGGCGATCGGCGTGGCTGCAACATTCGCCAGTATCATCCCGTGTCAAACGGCCGTCACCGCCTGGTTCGGCCACCGGCGCCCGTTTGCGTTGTCATTGCTCTATGCGGCCATGGGCATCGGCGGTTTCATCTTCGTGTGGTTGATGACGTGGGCAATCCAAGGCTCAACTATCGGCTACCGAATGGGCTGCTGGGTGTTCTTCGGTTTTTCGGTTATCGGCCTGGTGGTCACCCTGCTGTTGGTCCGCAACAAGCCCGACGCCGATCAATTCGACGCGTGGGAGCTTGCTGACAGCCACCGACTGGCCGCACGACCGTTCGCTCCGCCCCCCGCGCCGCTCAACCTTGATCAGGGGCTGCGCAAAGTACTTTGCTCACCGGCCTTGTGGGCGATCTACTTCAGCATGTTTGCGACAACCTGCGGCTCGGCGTTCGTCATTGCACATGCGCAGGCACATTTGCGCGATATCGGGCACTCACCGGTGCTGGCTGCCGCGACCATTTCGATCATTTCTGCGGCTATGGTCGTCGGCAACTTTGGTATCGGCTCGGTGGCGCAACGTCTTGGCCCACGCCGCGCCTACTTCGGTGCCCTGGTGTTGTTTGGGGTCGGCCTTTTCACATTGATCTACGCGACCGGCTCAGTCGGTCTGTACGGCTACGCGATCCTGTACGGGCTCGGTTTCGGCGCCGCGCAGGTCGGTCCCATGGTGCTGCTGAGCGGCTACTGGGGTGTCCAGGTGTTCCCGATGCTGACCGCGCTCGGGCTGCTGATCCAGACCGCCGGCGCCGCCGTCAGCCCTATCGCGGCGGGCGTGTATTTCGACAGCTCCGGTCGCTACCAGCCGGTCATCCTCGTGATTGTGATCATGACGGTGGTCGCGATGGTCTTGCTCCGCCTGATCGGCCCGCCGAAGGCCAGTGGCGTGCAAGGATGGGGCCTGCCCTCCTCCCCTGAACGCATGGAACACTCCTCCAAGCCAAACGCCTGAAACCAAAAAAAGGCGGGGAGCATCAAGCTCCCCGCCTTTTTTTTTCAAACCGCTCGGTGCGTGACCTACCACTCGATACCCGCGGTTTCGAGGTTATGTTCTATTTCCGCCTTGGCCTCACGCAATACCGGTAGGCAGCGCGCGATGGCAGCATCCGGACTGATCAGCGTAGAAGGCCACACGGTGCTGATGCAGCCGAACACCCGCCCCTGGCACAACACCGCCAGCGCAATGCTGTTGCATCGCTTGTAGGGAACATCATCGGACGTACAGTAGCCCTTCACTTGGACCGAGCGGATCATATGAACGATGCGGTGTGAGTCACGGGCTGCCTGGTCTTCCGGGGCCTGGGATTTGCGCAGATGCGCGAGAATTTCACGTCGCTGCTCGTCACGGGCGAACGCCAGGTAAGCCCAACCCAGCGGGGTGGACAATAGCGGAATCCGCCTGCCGACCGCACTCAATCCAATCGACTGCGGGGTGAAGCGGTCGGTGCTCTCACGCACGACGATGCCATCGTCCTCGAACGTCGACACTGCGCTTGGCCACTTCAGTTGTTGTCGACGCCCAAAAAGCACCGGCGTGGCCACCGAGACGAACACCGATTCACAGGTCATCCCACCGCTCAGGCGACGAACTGCGATGGTCAGGTGATAGGTATTTTCATCGGGGTTCACTCGCTCGACAAAACCACCTTGAGAAAGCGTTTCAATGATTCGATAGACAGTTGGCAAGGGTAACTTCAGCGCCTTGGCGATATTTTGCGCCGAGGCGGACCGTACTTTATTGAGATACCCCAGAACGTCCAGGCCACGATCAAGGGTTCGCAGTCGCGTTATCATTCGGCCACTCCAATCAGGTTACACAGATCAACCTACGCTCACCCATCCTGCCTCGCAAGCCCACCCGATGCGTGAGCAAAGGCTCTATCGGGTCGGAGGAAGGAGGCGCAGGATTGCGCGGCAAAACAGGGGGGCTGCGGCTAGCGTTCGAGATCCAGCACCAATCGATCTTCGACCCAACGCACCGGCACAGGCTCCAAGCGCGCGCCCTTACACGGCCCATCGATGCAATGCCCGTCTTCAAAACGGAACATCGCGCTGTGGTGAGCGCACATCAGGATCTTGCCGCGATAGGTGCAAAACTCTTGCGGACGATAATCCAGAGGCACAGAAAAATGCGGGCATCGGTTGACGTACACCCGCACCTGTTCGCCTTGGCGCACCGCCACCAGCCCGCCGGGGTGCAGTTGCTGCTGTTCGGGCAGCCCCAGGGCACCGCCATCGGCAATATCATCCAATCGGCACAACGTAATGACGTTCACGATCAGCCGCGCAATTGTGGGTTGCCAAGGCTCCAGTGCCACGGCCGGATCTGAATCGTGGCAAACAGCCCGGCCCGGACATAGGGGTCTTCCTGGATGAACGCCTCGACCTCCGGCAAACTGCCCGCCTCGATCACCAGCAAGGTGCCATTCATCGCCTCCCCCGCATCATCGAGCGTCGGACCGCCAAGCCAGACAATCACCCGATGCATCTCGGGAGCGCGCAAGTGAGCCTGGTGACTGGGCCGCAAGCGCTGGCGCAAGGCCAGTGAGTCCGGACGGTCCGTTGCGAATACCGCAAAAAAATGCCCCATGATTCACTCGGCCTCCATGACGAACTCGTAACACGCCCGCTTGAACGGCAATTCGAGGCCAAGGCTCTCGGATAAGTCGTCGTGTGTGACGCGGGGTTCATAGATCACTTGCAACGACTGTTTGACGCCAAATACCGCATCGGAGTCCAGGTAAGGATCATCGTGGTTGAACAGGTGGGTGACCAGTTTGCGATAACCTGGTTTTTGGATCATGAAATGCAGGTGTGCGGGCCGCCAGGGATGCCGATTGGCGGTATTGAGCATGCGCCCCACCGGACCGTCGGTGGGGATGGGGTAGCACACCGGGACAATCGTGCGAATCGCAAAATAGCCGTCGGCATCGGTGCGATAGCGACCGCGCAAGTTGCCGAACGGCTGCGTGCTGTCCTGACCCGAATACATGCCGTTTTCAGCGGTCTGCCAAACATCCAGCACAGCGCCTGCCAGTGCGTCGCCGTGGGTATTGACCACACGTCCACGCACCAGGGCAGCCTCACCTGCGGTGAACGCCATGTTTTCGCCATACTCGCGCTCCGGCATCCCTTCGATATAGAACGGACCGAACACCGTGGTCTCGGTGGCGTTTGCACTGTGTCGATGATTGATTGCATCGACCAGCATCGACACACCCAAGGTGTCCGACAGCAGAATGAATTCCTGGCGCACCAGGCCATCGCAGGTCTGGCCGGTTTCGGTCAAAAAGCGAATGCCCTCAAACCACTCCTGCTCGGTCAGCTCGACGTCGCTGACAAAGGCGTGCAGATGACGCACCAGGCTTTGCATGATCTGCTTGTAACGCGCATCGGGAGCGCTGTTGAAGCTGTTCACCGTCTGTTCGGAGATCAGTGACTCTATGACTTTGTCTTGATCGGTCATTATTGTTATTCCGACGAGGATAGACACACCGAAGGATCAGGCCGGCGCGAGGCCATGCATGGCGCGGGTCAACAGCGCTTCGATCGGGCCTTGTTCAAAGGGCCGCGGGTTGTAATACGGGCTGGCACAGGCAATTTTCGCCGCCTCGGCCGCCCCATTTTCAGGCAGCCCGATGTCGGCCAGCGCCAACGGAATACCCAACTTCTGGTTCAGCGCATACAACAAGGCGCCCACCTCGTTCGCTTCGCTGCCACCGAGCGCGCGGGCAGCGCGTTGCAAAGGGCCGGCCGCCGCTTCGCGATTGTAGTGCGCGGCGTGCGGCAGCACGATCGCATGGGCCTGGGCGTGCGGCAGGTTGAACGTTCCGCCCAAGGTGTGGCAAAGCTTGTGGTGCAGGGCCATGCCCACCGATCCGAGGCAAATCCCCGCCAGCCACGCGCCATACTGCGCCTGGCTGCGGGCTTGCGGGTCATTTGGATCATTGACCACACCCGGCAGCGCCAGCGCCAGCGCGCGAATCGACTCCTCGGCCATCAACCCGATGATCGGATTGGCGTCCTCGGCATACAGCGCCTCAATCGCGTGCGCCATGGCGTTCATCCCCGAGCAGGCGGAGATCTGCGCCGGCAAGGTCAGCGTCAGTTGCGGGTCGTAGATCACGGTCTTGGGCAAAACCCTCGGATCGCGCCCGGTTTTCTTCAGGCGGTTTTCCGTGAGCCCGTAGATCGGGGTCATTTCCGAACCGGCATAGGTGGTCGGAACCGCCACGATCGGCAGGCCCGAATCCATCGCAATCGCCTTGCCCAGGCCTATCGTCGAACCGCCGCCCACAGCCACACAGCAATCGGCATCAAGCCGAGCCGCTTCGATACGCGCCGCTTGCGCCACCTCCAGCGGCACATGCATCACGGCTTGGGGATAGACGCCCGCCGCACGGTCGCCGAGCAAGGCCGCGACCTGTTCACCCAATGCCTGTTGCTCAGGCGTGGTGAGAATCAGCGCGCGCCTGGCGCCGAGGCGTTCGATCTCATCGGCCAGCGCCGAGAGCTTGCCCCAGCCAAAGACCACGCGGGTAGGCAAACTTTGGTACACAAAAGGATTCATGGCAGGCCTCAACGTTTGAAGTGCGGAGCAATTTTGGCGTCGACATTGACCCATACCGAGCGAGCTTCGGTGTAGTCATGGATCGCCTCGAACCCCATCTCACGGCCATAACCAGACTGCCCAACGCCACCAAACGGGCTGCCGGGGCTGACGCGTTTGTAGCAGTTGACCCAGCACATTCCCGCATGAATGGCGTTGGCCATTTTGTGCGCGCGGGTCAGGTTCTGCGTCCACAGGCCGCTGCCCAACCCGTACTGCGTGCTGTTGGCGATGGCCAGGGCTTCTTCGTCGGTACTGAATCGCACCACGGTGACGAATGGACCAAAGACTTCTTCCTGGCACACACGATCCTCGGGCGAGGCTTCGACAATCGTCGGCTCAACATAAAAGCCACCTGCCAATGCCTGATCGTCCGGCGCCTTGCCCCCAGCGAGAACCCGGCCGCCCTGCTCGATGGCGATATCGATATAGGCCAGCACACGGTCGCGGTGCAGTGCCGAGGTCAACGGCCCCATTTCGGTCTCGGGATCCATCGGGTCGCCAAGGCGTATGGACTTGGCTAACGCGACAAACCGTTCGAGGAAGCGCTCAGCAATGTCTTTATGCAGGATCAAACGCGACCCCGCGATACAGGCCTGACCCTGATTGTGAAAGATCGCCCAGGCCGCGCCGTTGACGGCCGCTTCAAGATTGGCGTCCTCGAACACGATGTTCGCGCCCTTCCCGCCCAGTTCCAACTGAATGCGCTTGAGGTTGCCGGTCGAGGCTTCAACAATCCGGCGACCGGTCGCCGTCGAACCGGTGAAGGCGATCTTACCGACGTCGGGATGCTCGGCCAGCGCCTGCCCGGCGGTATGCCCATAACCCGGCACCACGTTGACCACACCTTTGGGGATGCCAACTTCGGTCATCAACTCGACGATGCGCAAGGTCGACAGCGGCGTGATTTCCGACGGTTTGATCACGATGGTGTTACCTGCGGCCAGCGCCGGGCCCATTTTCCAACTGGTGAACATCAGCGGGAAATTCCACGGCACGATTTGCCCGACCACACCGATCGGCTTGCGCTGCACGTAATTGAGAAACCCAGCTTCGACCGGAATCACCGACCCTTCGATCTTGTCCGCCATGCCGCCGAAATACCGGAAACAAGCGGCCGTGCGTGGAACGTCGAGGCCCCGGGAGTCACGAATCGGGTGGCCGGTATTGAGGGATTCAAGCTGCGCCAGTTCTTCGCTGCAGGCTTCGATTCTGTCTGCCAGCTTCAGCAACAAGCGCCCGCGTTCGGCGGCGCCAAGGCCGGACCAGGCAGGAAAAGCGCGTTTGGCGGCGGCGACAGCAAGGTCGATGTCAGCCGCTTCGGCGGCGGCAACTCGAGTGATCAACGAACCGTCATGGGGTGAAATGACGTCAATCGTGCCGCCAGCGACCGCATCAACAAATCGTCCATCTATATACAGCTGATTTTGCATAATATTTTCCTCGCACCGCGCCAATGGCGCAGTGTCTGACGATTTGATCCGGATACATCGCCCGGCGAGCGCCGGGCCGAAGAAGGGGCTTAGAACGCGATCGGATAAGGCGTGAGTTCGCCGCTTTCATAGCGTTGCGGCAGGTTCGGCGTGGCGTTTTCCCACACCAGCAGCATTGAGCGCTTGGTCGAATAGCCTTGGTGGCGAATGTCCGCCGGCATGGCGCAGATATCGCCAGCACGCATGGTGATGCGCGCGCGTGGACTGCCGTCATCCTTGTCGCCAACATCCCAGAGGATTTCATCGGACAGTTGCAGGAACCACTCGACCCGGTCATTGCCGTGGAACACCGGCAGAATGAATTCTTCGGTGGTCGGGCAGAACAGGCTGGCCTTGCACACCGAAGTCACCGACGGGTTCCACGTCACGTCAGAGCGCGACAAGTATTTGAACAGGCTGAAGGCATGCAGCTCACCTTCAAAGCCTTCGGCGGCGTGTACTTCCGGTTCGCCTTGAGAAACATCGGTGAACTGGCGATTGACCGGCAGATCGTCACGCAACGGCGAATCATCCGCCAGGCCAGGCATGCGTTTGGTGGCAATGCGGAAGCGCTCGATGGCTTCGATGTTATTGCCATTTTTGCGGCCGAACGCCGTGCCGGTCTCTTCCGGCGCCGCGAACGGATCGAAGGTGGCGTTGGTCCAGTCGCGCAAGATGGCTTTAAACGTGGCCATGATCAGCGGTGTTTCAAAGTTTTCGGTGTAGTTGACGCCTGCGGCTTTCAACGTGCCGTTGAAGGTGCCTGCATACAGGTCGACTTTGCCGTAGTAATTACGGGTGCCGATAACATGGTCGAAGTTGACCCAACCGTAGAAAAAGCCCCAGGCCACGTCGCGCATCATCGCACGCAGAAAGGCATCGATCGGAATCAGGTGCGAGCGCGTCTGACCTTTGGCGGGCCAGGTGATACGGGCAAAATACTCGTCGCGCGATAGCTCGAAAGCGCCGAGCTTGAAAGCACAGTAGCCGGTGACGGCATGGGGCAGACTGACCTGGACTTCGTCTTCGGCAAAAATGGCGTTATCGACAGCGTTTTCAAGCATGGCCATGACAGGATTCCTCAAGTTTTTCTGATTATTTTGAGTGGAAAACGGCGGTGATCACTTGAAGCAGATGTCTGCCCACTTCTCGACCGACAACGGGCCTTTAATTGTCTGCTGCAATAACACGCCAGGACGGCTGGATTCGAAGCGATAGGCGGCCCCGTGCGGCAACAGGCATTGATGGCCGCGCTTGAGCAGCACGTAGCCCATCGGCTTGCCTGCGGGGATTTCACCCGCCAACCGTGTGCCTTCGCCGTCGGTCAACGGCGTATCGAGCTTGAGGAAATCCACGCGTACTTCGCCGTCCATGACGATAGCGAACTCATCGTGCGCCGCCGTGTACCAAGGCGACTGACCTTCCGCGCGCAGGGTTTCAATGACGTAGCCCAGGTTGAGGCCGACGACGACTTTTTCGTAGGGAAGGGATTTTTCCGCCACCTCGAAGACATTTGAAAAGGCGTAATGGCTGGCCTGGCCGCTGATGATTTCAACCGACCCTTTGCTGTAGTTGTCCAGCGAGCCGAAGACCGTTTCGATTGCAGCGCTGCTCATGGTTTTTCACCGTTTTGTTGTTGTAGTAACAGTGGCCCCACAGTACGTCGTGCTTTCTTCAGGAACAATGAGAGTGCTGGCGACAACAGTGTTCGCAAAACGCAAACAATACGTTGGCAACGCCCTGATCAGCGGATCCAGCCGCGCTCCAGCAAGGGCTTATCCCAACATGGCTCATCGCCAAAACTTTCCACAAGAAAATCAATCAGGGTGCGTACTTTCAAGGCCCGCCGCTGGGTTGCGGGGTACACCGCAGAAAAGCTGAAGGAGGACAGCGCATACTCAGGCAGGACAGGAATCAGCCGGCCGCTGAGCAGATCATCACTGGCGACCAGGGTCGGCAGACAGACAATGCAGACCCCGGTCGACGCGTAGTCGCGCAGTAAATGCACCGAGTTTGATCGTACATGCCCTGGCAGGCTCAACTCGACCTGCTCGTCTGCCCCAGTGAAGATCCAACGGTTACGCGAGGGATAGCCTTCGTACAACGCAATCTTGTGTTGCAACAGTTCCTGCGGGTGCGTGGGCATGCCGAACTCGGCGGCATAATCGGGGGACATGCAGAACAACCGACGCACACTGAACAACCGGCGCTCGATCAGGGTCTCGGCCAGTGGCGGGAACATCTGGAACGCCACATCAAAGCCTTCTTCGATAGGGTCCACCACCCGATCATTGACGATAACGTCGACCTCAATGTCCGGATAAAGCCGCGTGAACTCAGCCAGCATCCTGCCGAAGTGGCCGATGGCAAAACCCGGTAGCATCTGCACGCGCAATTTACCGGTGGGTTTGGCGCGCAATTCGCGCATATGCTCAGTCAGCGAGTTGAAACTCGCGACCATGTCGGCGCACTCCTTGTAGTACGTCTCCCCCACCTCGGACAGCCGCACATGACGAGTGCTGCGGTGAAACAGCGGCGCGCTGATGAACTGTTCCAATTGTTGAATGCGGTGAGTGATTACCGAGCGGGTGACGCCCAATTGCTGAGCCGCCTTGGCGAAGTTACCGGTCTCGGCAACACGTACAAAGGCTTCGACACTGAGTAAACGATCCATGGGGCAGGCTCTCTGGAGTTTCTGTTCTTATAGGAGCAGCAGGTTAGCCTGTCGACAGCTGCCCCTCCACAACCGTGAAGGAGCGCGACTTGTCTCTCTGAACCGAAAACCGCTGTTGCATGGGGATAACCTGCCAACCCATGAGTTAGCCGGTAAATCCCCCTTGATCATCATCACCAATGCGAGCACATCGTCACTTTGAGGGCTTGATCGACTTACAGCAGAACGTTCGGATCTGAGGCGAACCGTGATTGGAGCTTCCTACGTCCCTTTTTTTCAACCTGTGAGTTCGCAGCGGATTTGGCACCGGCCAGGACCTTGCAAGAAATCCCGAGCTGACCGCTAGAAGCGGCGGCCAACGGATCTTTCGTGGGTTCAGCGGAACTCAATGGTGCCAACTACCCGCAAAATGGATTGTCACTAAAACCGCAAAAAGTCGGTTGAGTTTGCGGTCTGATTGGCACTGCGGATTGGGCCCAAAAACGTAGAATTTGGAGGTATGAGTCAGGCTCTCGGACGCGATGGTTTGATTCCAAACGGCCCCTGGGCCTTGGGATCAAAGGGTCTTCAGGAGACCCACAGGCCGTCAGAAATCAATTCGAATTGATGCGCCCTCCCCGCGCTCTGTTCCGCTTCCCTAGCGCACAATCGGAAGTCCGGCCTAAAGGTGCTTTCGCTGCTTCCGTTTGTCTTCAAAGGCAAGGCCCGCTTGACGTGCAACCGGTTTCACTGATTTGGGATGGTGACCTTTAAGAACGAAAAATCGGAACTGAGCTTCCAGGGTTTAGAGCCGCGGAGCGGTTTAGGAAAAACGCCCTAATCGCCCAGGAACGTGGCGTTTGGCAAGGCTATCTGACATGCGAAAACGCTGAGAAATGAAGAGAAATATCGGACTGGACTGGTGCCAAAGGCAGCGCGAAAAAGGGCCAAAAGCGGAGTGAACTCACACAACCTTTCCAGAAACTACGAGCGACCTAAGATTCCACCTAGAGCCAGCCGTTTTGTGGGGGTAAAAACGACTAAAAATAAAAAAGGGTCGCGAGATAAAATCTCGCAACCCCTTGAATTATATGGTCGGGACGGAGTGATTCGAACACTCGACCCCTAGCACCCCATGCTAGTGCGCTACCGGACTGCGCTACGCCCCGACTAGGCGTGTTACTGGGTTCGCTTCGCAATGAAGCGATCAGGAATATACCGCAAGCTTTTGAAATGTGGAAGTATTTTAAAAGCCTGAATCATTTTTTCAGAACCACCAGCACATCTTCGAGTTCGGAGATCATTTGGCGGATCAGTTGCTTGTATTGGGTGGTGTCGTCTTTGGCTTCATCACCGGACATGCGCTGGCGCGCGCCGCTGATGGTGAACCCCTGATCGTACAGCAATGCACGGATCTGTCGGATCATCAGCACATCCTGGCGCTGATAATACCGACGGTTCCCGGTGCGTTTGACGGGGTTGAGTTGAGGAAACTCCTGCTCCCAATAGCGCAGCACATGCGGTTTTACCGCACAGAGCTCGCTGACTTCACCGATGGTGAAGTAGCGTTTGCCTGGGATGACGGGTAGCTCGTCGTTATGACTTGGTTCCAGCATAAGCCTCAACTCGGGCCTTCAACTTCTGCCCTGGACGAAAGGTGACCACACGGCGAGCCGTGATCGGGATTTCTTCTCCCGTTTTTGGATTGCGGCCAGGCCGCTGGCGTTTGTCTCGCAGGTCAAAATTGCCGAAACCGGACAATTTGACCTGTTCGTTGTCTTCCAGAGCGTGTCTGATTTCTTCAAAGAACAACTCGACCAATTCCTTGGCCTCGCGTTTGTTCAGACCCAACTCTTCGTACAGACGTTCCGCCATCTCAGCTTTCGTCAAAGCCCCCATACGTCACTTCCTTAACGTGGCGTTCAACCTTTGTTCGAGCGAGGTGAGGATATTTTGTGTCGTGGTATTCACCTCATCGTCATTAAGAGTGCGCGATGGATGCTGCCAGGTCAAGCCAACTGCAAGGCTTTTTCTATGCGGATCAATGCCTTTACCCTGATAGACGTCAAATAGCCTGAGGTCCGTCAGCCATTCGCCTGCATTTTCACGGATGACATCCAGAACGGCCGTGGCGGACACTTCACGATCGGCGATCAGCGCCAGGTCGCGACGCACTTCCGGGAAGCGCGACAGCTCGCTGAATTTCGGCATCTTGCCCAAAGCGACTTCGGCCAGGACCAGTTCAAAAACGAAGACCGGACGGTCGAGACCGAGGGTTTTCGACAGTTCCGGGTGAAGGGCACCGACGAAGCCCACCAGTCGACCTTCGCGCTCGATGCGCGCCGTCTGGCCCGGGTGCAACGCTGGGTGGCTGCCTGGCACGAACGAGAAGTCGTTCAGTGCTCCGGCAAACCCCAATACGGCTTCCACGTCCGCTTTAACGTCGAAGAAGTCCACTGCATCACGGCCTTGGGCCCAGCCTTCCGGCAAGCGGCTACCGCAAACAACACCGGCAAGCATCGGCTCTTGCTTCAAGCCATCCAGCTGGCCGACGAAACGCAGGCCGCTTTCGAACATACGCACGCGGTCTTGCTGGCGGTTCAGGTTGTGGGAAAGTGCCTTCACCAGGCCTGGCCACAACGACGAACGCATGGCGGCCATGTCGTTGGAGATCGGGTTGGCCAACAACAGCGGCTCGACGCCTGGGTTGAACAGTTCGAACTGCTTAGGATCGATGAAGCTGTAGGTCACCGCTTCCTGATAGCCACGGGCAACCAGCAGACGGCGCAGCTCAGGCAGGTGCGCGCGCGCTTCGGCCTTGGGTTGCGGCGCCAGGCGCGCTTGCGGGTAGCGAACCGGCAGACGGTTGTAGCCGTAGAGACGGGCCAGTTCTTCGATCAGGTCGACTTCGAGGCTGATATCGAAGCGATGGCTTGGCACCTCAACGCGCCACTGTCCGGCTTCACCGGCGGCAATGCCCAGGTCGAGGGCCGAAAGCAGACGCTCGATTTCCGCTGGCTCGATCACCAGGCCGAGCATTTGCTCAACGCTTTTGGCGCGCAGGGTGATCGGTGCAATCGACGGCAGGTATTGTTCGCTGACGGTTTCAGTGATCGGGCCCGCTTCGCCACCGGTGATTTCCAGCAGCAGGCCAGTGGCGCGCTCCATGGCTTCACGCGCCAGTTTCCAGTCCACGCCACGCTCGTAGCGGTGCGACGCATCGGTGTGCAGGCCGTAGGAACGGGCCTTGCCGGCGATGGCGATCTGGTCGAAGAATGCGCTCTCAAGAAAGATGTCACGCGTGGTTGCGGACACACCGCTGTGTTCGCCACCCATCACACCGGCAATCGCCAGGGCGCGGGAATGGTCGGCGATCACCAGGGTGTCGGCACGCAGGCTGACTTCCTGGCCGTCGAGCAGAACCAGCTTCTCGCCTTCTTCCGCCATCCGCACACGGATGCCGCCATTGATTTCGGCGAGATCGAACGCGTGCAACGGCTGGCCGAGTTCAATCATCACATAGTTGGTGATATCGACGGCGGCGTCGATGCTGCGCACGTCAGCGCGACGCAGGCGCTCAACCATCCACAGCGGCGTTGGCTTGGACAGGTCGACGTTGCGGATCACACGCCCCAGGTAACGCGGGCACGCGTTGGGTGCCAGTACTTCGATCGAGCGCACTTCATCATGCACCGCAGCAACTGCGGCAACCACCGGCCGGGTGACGGGCGCGTCGTACAGCGCGCCTACTTCACGCGCCAGGCCCGCCAGGGACAGGCAGTCGCCGCGGTTCGGGGTCAGGTCGACCTCGATGCTGGCGTCTTCCAGTTCCAGGTAGACACGAATGTCCTGGCCCACGGGCGCGTCGGCCGGCAGCTCCATCAGGCCATCATTGCCCTCGCCCACCTGCAGTTCCGCCTGGGAGCACAGCATGCCGTTGGACTCAACGCCACGCAGCTTGGCTTTCTTGATCTTGAAGTCGCCCGGCAGTTCGGCGCCGATCATGGCGAACGGGATCTTCAGGCCCGGGCGCACATTAGGCGCTCCGCACACGACCTGGAACGTCTGCGCGCCATTGCTGACCTGACACACACGCAATTTGTCGGCATCGGGGTGCTGCTCGGTGCTCAGCACCTCACCCACGACCACACCGCTGAATACGCCGGCGGCCGGAGTAACGCTATCGACCTCAAGACCGGCCATCGACAGACGAGCAACCAGCTCGTCGCGGCTTACCTGCGGGCTTACCCAGCCACGCAGCCATTGTTCACTGAATTTCATCCTGCTCTCCTAAAGATTCGTTACGACTAGCGAAATTGCGCGAGGAACCGCAAGTCGTTGTCGAAGAACAGACGCAAGTCGTTCACGCCGTAACGCAGCATGGCCAGACGCTCAACGCCCATGCCGAAGGCAAAGCCCGAGAACTCTTCCGGGTCGATCCCGGACATGCGCAGCACGTTGGGGTGAACCATGCCGCAGCCCATCACTTCCAGCCAGCCGGTCTGCTTGCAGACGCGGCAGCCTTTACCGCTGCACATCACGCATTCCATGTCGACTTCGGCGGAAGGCTCGGTGAACGGGAAGAACGATGGACGGAAACGCACCGCCAGCTCTTTCTCGAAGAACACCCGCAGGAACTCTTCGATGGTGCCTTTGAGGTCGGCGAAATTGATATCGCGATCGACCAGCAGGCCTTCGACCTGGTGGAACATCGGCGAGTGGGTAATATCGGAGTCGCTGCGGTACACACGGCCTGGGCAGACGATGCGGATCGGCGGCTTGTTCGCTTCCATGGTGCGGACCTGTACCGGCGAGGTATGGGTGCGCAACAACATGTTCGCGTTGAAGTAGAAGGTGTCGTGCATCGACCGGGCCGGGTGATGGCCTGGGATGTTGAGCGCCTCGAAGTTGTGATAGTCGTCTTCGACCTCAGGGCCTTCGGCGATGCCGTAGCCGATATGGGTGAAGAACTGCTCGATACGTTCCAGAGTCCGGGTGATCGGATGCAGACCGCCCGAGGCCTGGCCACGGCCAGGCAAGGTTACGTCAATGGACTCGGCGGCGAGCTTGGCCGAAAGTTCGGCCTCCTCGAGCGACGCCTTGCGCGCATTGAGAACCTCTGTGACACGCTCCTTGGCGACGTTGATCAGCGCACCGACTTGCGGACGCTCTTCAGCCGGCAAATTCCCCAGGGTCTTCATCACCTGAGTCAATTCACCCTTTTTGCCAAGGTAGTGAACCCGGATTTGCTCCAGGGCATTGATATCTTCAGCGCTTTGCACAGCCTCAAGAGCTTGAGCGACGAGCGCGTCCAGGTTTTCCATGTACAGACTCCAGATACAAAATAGGGGAAGAGCTTGAAGGCTCTTCCCCTATTTATGACGTTTAACACCTTGGGCCACAGGAGTAGCCCAGGGTGACTGTCGGGGGTACTTAAGCCAAGGTGGCTTTAGCTTTCTCGACAATCGCAGCAAACGCCGCTTTTTCGTTCACTGCCAGATCAGCCAGAACCTTACGGTCGATCTCGATGGACGCTTTTTTCAGGCCAGCGATGAAACGGCTGTAGGACAGACCGTTAACACGAGCACCAGCGTTGATACGAGCGATCCACAGAGCGCGGAACTGACGTTTTTTCTGACGACGGTCACGGTAGGCGTATTGGCCTGCCTTGATTACCGCTTGCTTGGCGACACGGAATACGCGTGAACGCGCGCCGTAGTAGCCTTTAGCAAGTTTCAGAATTTTTTTGTGACGTTTACGGGCAATGACGCCACGCTTTACACGAGCCATGAGTTACTTCCTCTATTCTTGATCCAAAAATTAACGAAGGCGCAGCATGCGCTCGACTTTTGCCACGTCAGACGGATGCAGCAAGCTGCTACCGCGCAGTTGACGCTTACGCTTGGTCGACATTTTGGTCAGGATGTGGCTCTTGAAAGCGTGCTTGTGCTTGATACCGTTAGCAGTTTTCAGAAACCGCTTAGCAGCACCACTTTTAGTCTTCATCTTTGGCATGTTCGGATACTCCGCATTCAGTTGATAAACATAATCAGAAGGCCTGCCGTGCCCTATTGATTACTTCTTCTTTTTCGGGGCGATGACCATGATCAGTTGGCGTCCTTCCATCTTAGGATGCTGTTCGACCGAACCGTACTCGAGCAGGTCAGCTTCAACCCGCTTGAGGAGTTCCATCCCCAGCTCCTGGTGGGCCATCTCACGGCCGCGGAATCGCAAGGATACCTTGGCCCTGTCCCCATCACTCAGGAAACGTACCAGGTTGCGCAGTTTTACCTGGTAATCCCCTTCCTCCGTCCCTGGACGAAACTTGATTTCTTTTACTTGAATCTGCTTCTGGTTCTTCTTCGCCGCAGCAATCTGCTTCTTCTTTTCGAAGATCGACTTGCCGTAGTCCATCACCCGGCAAACAGGTGGGACTGCGTCGGCGGAAATTTCCACCAGGTCCAGTTTGGACTCTTCAGCGATACGAAGCGCTTCATCAATCGAGACGATGCCAATCTGCTCGCCGTCAGCGCCAATTAACCGAACCTCGCGTGCCGAGATATTCTCGTTGATCGGGGCTTTCGGTGCAGCTCGTTTATCTTGTCTCATTTCACGCTTAATAATAATTACTCCGAATCTGGGCGACCACGCCGGGAAACCGCTTGCGCGAGGAACTCAGCGAACTGGGCGACGGGCATCGAGCCCAGGTCAGCACCTTCACGAGTACGCACAGCGACAGTCTGCATCTCGACTTCCCGATCTCCGATAACCAAAAGATAGGGAACCTTGAGCAAAGTATGCTCGCGGATTTTAAAGCCGATCTTTTCATTTCTCAAGTCGGACTTGGCACGAAATCCGCTTTCGTTGAGAGTTTTTTCAACTTCAGCAGCAAAATCGGCCTGTTTATCAGTGATATTCATGATCACTGCCTGGGTCGGAGCCAACCACGCGGGGAATGCGCCCTCGTAGTGCTCGATCAGGATACCGACGAACCGTTCGAACGAGCCGAGGATCGCCCGGTGCAGCATAACCGGGTGTTTACGGCTGTTGTCTTCGGAGACGTATTCGGCTCCCAGACGGATCGGCAGGTTAAAATCGAGCTGCAAAGTACCACATTGCCAGACACGACCAAGACAATCTTTCAGCGAAAACTCGATTTTCGGACCGTAGAAGGCGCCCTCACCCGGCTGCAGATCATACGCAAGGCCCGCGCTGTCTAGCGCAGCGGCCAGTGCGGCTTCGGCGCGATCCCACAATTCATCGGAACCGACGCGTTTTTCCGGACGAGTGGACAGCTTCATTTCGACTTCGGTAAAGCCGAAATCGCGATAAACGTCCATGGTCAGCTTGATGAACGCAGCGGATTCGGCCTGCATCTGCTCTTCGGTGCAGAAGATGTGGGCGTCGTCCTGAGTGAAGCCGCGCACGCGCATGATGCCGTGCAGCGCACCCGACGGCTCGTTACGGTGGCAGGCACCGAACTCGGCCAGGCGCATCGGCAACTCGCGGTAGCTCTTCAGGCCTTGGTTGAACACCTGCACGTGGCAAGGGCAGTTCATCGGCTTGATGGCGTAGTCGCGGTTTTCCGACTGGGTAGTGAACATGTTGTCGGCGTAGTTGGCCCAGTGCCCGGATTTCTCCCACAGGCTGCGGTCAACAACCTGAGGAGTCTTGATCTCCAGGTAGCCGTTTTCGCGCTGAACCTTGCGCATGTACTGCTCGAGCACCTGATACAGGGTCCAGCCGTTCGGGTGCCAGAACACCATGCCCGGCGCTTCTTCCTGGAGGTGGAACAGGTTCAGGCGCTTGCCGATCTTGCGGTGGTCGCGCTTCTCGGCTTCTTCGATGCGCTGGACGTAGGCGGCCAGCTGCTTCTTGTCAGCCCAGGCCGTGCCGTAGATCCGCTGCAGTTGCTCGTTCTTCGCGTCGCCGCGCCAGTAGGCGCCGGACAGCTTGGTCAACTTGAACGATTTGAGGAAACGCGTGTTCGGCACGTGCGGGCCACGGCACATGTCGACGTATTCTTCGTGGTAGTACAGGCCCATGGCCTGTTCGTCCGGCATGTCTTCCACCAGGCGCAGCTTGTAGTCTTCGCCACGGGCAGTGAACACGTCGATCACTTCGGCGCGCGGCGTGACTTTCTTGATCACGTCGTAATCTTTTTCGATCAGCGCGTGCATGCGCTGTTCGATTGCGGCCAGATCGTCCGGAGTAAAAGGACGCTCGTAGGCGATGTCGTAATAGAAGCCATCGTCGATGACCGGGCCGATCACCATTTTCGCCGTCGGGTACAGCTGCTTGACCGCGTGGCCAATCAGGTGTGCGCAAGAGTGGCGAATGATCTCCAGCCCCTCTTGATCCCTGGGCGTGATGATTTGCAGGCTGGCATCGGCGGTGATCAGGTCGCTGGCGTCAACCAGCTTGCCGTCGACCTTGCCGGCCACGGTGGCCTTGGCCAAGCCAGCACCAATGGATGCGGCGACCTCGGCTACGGAAACCGAATGATCGAATGAACGTTGACTGCCATCGGGAAGAGTAATAGTTGGCATGGCGCCTCCTCTCCTAGTGGTGACCCCTACCAAAGGTCACGTGGGTTGGGATGAGCCAGTACAAGATCCAATACCAGGCCGTTCAGTGATGAACGCCTGCCTTACAGCGGCAGGAGCCTTTCGGCCAACCGGTGATCGAACCAGAGTGACTGGAGTGGACGAAAAAGAAACATGGCAAGGCGGCATTTGGCGCGCCCGGAAATAGCCAAGCACACGATGCTAGCACAGATGAACGGTCATCGCGCCCACGGCGCCACAGCCAATAACAAATTCCCGCTTTTATAGCGGCAAAAGTGAACTTGAGCTGTACGTCCCCCGTCAAATCCGCCGAGAATCGCCATTCGTCCTCACGACTTTAGGAGCATTTAATGATGCGTTTTTCCTCGACCTTCGCGCTTGCAGCATCCCTTACCCTTCTCTCCCTCGGCGCACAGGCCGCCGCCCCTTCGAACTGGCCTGCGGGCGCCAGGGACGCATTCGTCAAAGACTGCAGTTCAGCCGCCAGCCAGAACGTGGACATCAAAACCGCCAAAGATCACTGCGAATGCGGCGCCGACAAGATCAATGCTGAATTGAGCACCGCGGAAATCAAGGAACTCATGACCAACCAGAACGCGAGCCAGGCGCTTAAAAACAAAGCAGTCTCGGCTATTTCGTCCTGCAAAGTCGTGAAGAAAAAGTAAGAATCGCTGCAATTCGGATGGCAGTTTTTCGGTAAAAGCCCTCTTAAAACTGCCATTTCGCACAAAATACGCAGCTTTTACGGCTTTTTTTACCAGCTGATATTTCGTGCGAAAGCCCCGTAGATCGGGGCTTTCAGCCAACCGAAGGACTAAACCCGGGGCTATTGATTAGCAAACAGTGCCTTGGGGGGGCTCCCAAGCCGAACATTTCGACTATGATAGCCCTGTGTGCCCAGTTGGCCTGAGCAGCACAGCACTACTGAAAATATATGTTTCTTGGAGATACACCATGTCTAATCGCCAAACCGGCACCGTTAAATGGTTCAACGATGAAAAAGGCTTCGGCTTCATCACTCCTCAAGGTGGCGGTGACGACCTGTTCGTACACTTCAAAGCTATCGAAAGCGACGGTTTCAAAAGCCTGAAAGAAGGCCAAACCGTTTCCTTCGTGGCTGAGAAAGGCCAAAAGGGTATGCAAGCTGCACAGGTTCGCGGCGAGTAATTCTCCGCTGAGCTAAAAAAACCCCGTCCATGTGACGGGGTTTTTTATGGGCGCTGCAAAAGCCTGTGGCTATCAGCCGCAATTGACCCGGGTGATCACCAGGTTGTCGTCGGTGTTGAGGTTAAGGCGGTCGGAGCGGTATTCCAGGGTGATCATATCGTTAGGCTTGAGAATTCGGGCGTTCTGCGCACCGGCACGGGTACGCGCTTGCTCCAGCAACTGGGGCGAGGCTTTCTGGCCGATCGTGAACTCGGCGGCCTTCGCCTCACAGCGGCTATGACCGGCATCGGTCACGGCGGCATCTTTGGCTGGCTCAGAGGTACCCGGGGTGCTGCAACCCGCCAACGCGAGTGCCGCCAACAAAGTACCGAATGATGCGAGCTTCCAAGGCATGAAGCCTCCTATGATAAAAAATGGACAGAGATCGTGCGACAGCGATCAGGCGGATTGGTTTCAAGACGTAAATCGCCTGCTGGCAAGTCTGCCTGACTCAGGGCAGGCATTCGCCCGATCAATCGTCACCAGATATGAACGAATTCAGTAAATGTCGATGTAGTCAAACGGTGGCTTAGGCCAGTTCTGTTTCAAGGCATTGAAAATCTGTGTGACCCAGACCTCATCGCTGGCGGCCACGTTTCCGACGTAACCGGAGCCCTTGGCCCAGGTTTCCAGGCGAAACAGCAACCCATCGATATCGACGCCGCCGACGGCCTTGCCGGAGGAGATGTAGGCAATACCTGCCCTGGTGACTCGCAATTGAGTGTGTTCATCGTCACTGGCACTGGCAAGCAGTTGGCGCACGGCGGCCAGTGTCAGGTTCTCGGGGTTGTTCAAGTCGATCTGCACGCGGTGTTCCCCGGTCATTAAAACAGGCTGACAGTGTCGCACACTGCTTGCCTCATTTCGAAATACCTCATGCGTAAGTAGCAGTGCCAAACGCCGTACAAAATGCTTAACTGCCGACGTAAGAACCGCGTTTCAGCGCATCACCCCGTACTTCCAGCTCGTGAGACACCCATGACCACCGTAACGCTCCAAGCCGACATCAAAGCCAAGTGGCCCCAAGGGCAGAGTTCCTACAGCCCCGGAAGCCCGGAAGAATTGGCGATCATCGGTATCGACCTGCTGGTCAAGGAGTTGGGCACCCAGGCCGCGCAAGCGTTCATTGGCCAGGTTTTCGAGAAATACCCGGCCGATCACATGGGCGCACACAACCCCGGGCGCGATTAAGCACCGGCCGGCGAGCGCCGACCGGCAATCACCTTACTTCAGGCGCGCCAGGCGCTCGGTCAACAGATCGAAAAAGCCCTGGGCGTCGCCATTCTCAACCCAGAACACATTCTTTTCCTGCTTCAGGCCGTCATACCAATCGACGATGGTCTGGCCAAAGGTCGGCCCTTCGCGGCTGTCCACCACCATATTGGCCTGACGCCCGCTGAACAACGAAGGCTTGAGCAGATACGCGATGACTGTGGCGTCATGCACCGGGCCGCCAGGAATGCCGTAGTGCTCCATATCGCCTTTGACGTATTCATTGAGAATATCGCCGACGACTTTGCTCGCGTTGTTGTTGATGTCGGCGATCTTCTTCAGGCGCGCTTCACTGGTCAGCACCTTGTGGGTCACGTCCAACGGCAGATAGGTCAGCTTGACGCCACTCTTGAGCACAATCTCGGCCGCGACCGGGTCGGCGAACAGGTTGAACTCGGCCACCGGCGTGATATTGCCGCCGTTGAAGTGCGCGCCGCCCATCACCACCACTTCCTTGATGCCCTGGGTGATCTCTGGCGCCTGGGTCAGCGCCAACGCCAGGTTGGTCTGCGGGCCAAGCATGGCGATGGTGATGCTGTGCGGCTTGGCGGTGCTCAGGGTCTTGATCAGGTAATCAACGGCATTGCCTTCGGCCAGGGCCTTTTTCGGCTCATGTACGGCGACACCGGAGATGCCTTCCTTGCCATGGATATTTTCGGCGTAGATCGGCGTGCGCAGCAGCGGTTTCGGCGCGCCCGCGTACACCGGGATGTCCTCTCGCCCTGCCCACTCACGAGCCAGGCGCGCGTTACGCGAGGTCTTGTCCAGGCGCACATTGCCGGCGACGGTGGTCAGCGCCCGAATGTTCAACTCCTCCGGGGAGGCCATGGCAAACAGCAAGGCCACTACATCGTCGGCACCTGGGTCGGTGTCGATGATCAGGTCGATTTTTTCCGCCGCTTGGGCGCTCACTGCGGTGAGTACGGACAAAAGCAAAACACTCCGGAACAGATTTCTCAGGGTTGGAAGATTACGCGGCATGAAACACTCCTTGTCGTTGGGGAACTCTAGAACGTGACGCCGGACACCAGTGCGATATTGCAATAAGGCTGGCACTCGCCCGTGCGGACAATGGCACGCGCGCTGCGGCTCAGTTGCTTGAATGCGTCATGACTGAGCAGACGCCGCTCGCCGAGCGCCGCCTGGTCGGTCAGGGCATTGAGCGCGCTGAGCGCCGGCGGTTGCTTGAGCAGGATTTCTTCGGCCAGCACGTGGCTTTCCACCTGCATTTCGCTGAGCACAATGCGCAAGGTGCTGATGAAGTCGGGAATGCCCTGGGTCAGGGCCAAGTCGATCAACTCGACGCCCGGCGGCACAGGCAGGCCCGCATCACCGATAACCAGGATGTCGCCATGCCCGAGGGAGGCGATCAGCCGTGACAGGGCGATATTGAGCAGCGGTGTCTTTTTCATGAGGGCACAAAACCTTGAACGTCGTGCAGCGTAGGAATAGAGGGTTGCGCGCCGGCGCGGGTGACTGACAGCGCGGCCGCCACCTGACCAAAACGAATCGCCTCGGCTTCGCTTTTGCCATGGGCCAGCGCTGCGGCAAAACCGCCGACGAACGTGTCGCCGGCAGCCGTGGTGTCCACCGCCTTGACGTTGGGCGCCGCCAGGTGCTCAACACGGTTGCCATCGCTGAACAGCGCGCCCTGAGCGCCGAGGGTGATGATCACTTTAGCGGCGCCGGCCTTGATCAACTGCGCCGCGGCGAGCTTGGCGCTGTCCAGGGAGTCCACCGTCACGCCGCTCAGGGCGGTGGCTTCGCTTTCGTTGGGGATCAGGTAATCGATCGAGGCATACCACTGCGCCGGCAAAGGACCGCTGGCCGGGGCCGGATTGAGGATCACCGTCTTGCCCAGTTCACGCCCGCGCTTGAGCGCATACCCGACGGTCTCCAGCGGCACTTCAAGCTGACAGACGATTACGTCGGCGGCCTGCAACACCGCATCAGCCGCCTGCAACGAAGCGGGCGTCAGCTCACCGTTACTGCCGGCAACGATCACGATCGCGTTCTGGCTGCTGTCGTCCACCACAATCAACGCCACACCGCTGGAACCGTCGACACGGCTAACGGCCTGGCAATCGATGCCTTCGACCAGCAACGCATCGCGCAATTGGACACCGTAGGCGTCAGAGCCGATGCAGCCGATCATCGCCACCTCAGCCCCCAGCCGCGCCGATGCGACGGCCTGGTTCGCGCCCTTGCCACCGGGGACGGTGGAAAACGATTGGCCGATCAGGGTTTCACCGGCGCGGGGCAACCGGCTGGCGCGGGTGACCAGGTCCATGTTCAAGCTGCCTACTACCACTACTTTTGCTGGCATACATCAGTACTCATCAATTCGGTTCAGCGGTATTGGGCGAACACACCGGCAAGTGGCGCCGTCGACTCACGCAAGACAATACTCGGCGTCACGATGCGTTGATCGATCGGCAGTTGGGGGGTCGCAATTCGTCGCAGTAACAACTCGGCCGCCGTCTCGCCCAATTGCACGATCGACTGCCCGACCGTGGTCAGCGCCGGGTACACATAGCGGCTCATTTGGATGTCATCGAAGCCGATCACCGACAATTCGCTCGGCACGCGGATGTTGCGCTCGGCTGCCGCACGCAACACGCCGAAACCGATCATGTCGTTACTGGCGAAAATCGCGCTCGGCGGGTTTTCCGCCAGCAACTTCACTGCCGCGGCATAACCGCCGGTGCTGGTGAAGTCGCTTTCCAGGGTGCGATTGGCGGCAACGTCGATACCCGCCTCGCGCAAAGCGCGGTGATACCCCGCCAGACGCATTTGTGCCACGCGGGTATGGCCGGGGCCGCCGATGCAGGCGATGTCCCGATGGCCCAGTTCAAGTAAATGCCGGGTCGCCAGGTAGGCGCCCTGCTCGTGATCTATACGCACCAGGTCGACATCAATACCGTCCAACGCCCGGTCGACAATCACCATGGGCGTGCGGACCGCGCTCAAGCCCGCGGCCAGGCCGCTGTCGTCGCCGCCCACCGAGGTCACGATCAAGCCATCGACGCGCTTCTCCAGCAACACTCGCAAATAGCTGCGTTGCTTTTCGGCGTTGTCGTCGGAGTTGCAGAGGATCACGCAATAGCCATTACGCTCGCAGTAATCCTCGATCCCCCGGGCCAGCTCGGCGAAATACGGGTTGAGGCTGTTGGGCACAAGCAGGCCGATGGTGGCGGTGGTCTTGGCCTTGAGCGAACGCGCCACGGCGCTGGGCACATAGTCCAGTTGCTTGATCGCCGCTTCCACCTTGAGGCGCACCGGCTCGCTGACCGGGCGCGTCTTGTTCACCACATGCGACACGGTGGTGTAGGAAATACCTGCAAGGGCTGCCACATCCTTAATCGTCGCCATGGTTCAGCCCCGCCGACTGGCGCGTTGACTGCGGTAGGTATCGAGGACCACGGCAATCACGATCACGGCCCCGGTGATGATGCGCTTGGTGGGTTCGGTGGCACCGATCTGCGCCAGGCCAGCCGCCAATACCGAAATAATCAACACACCGAAGAACGTACTGATCACCGAGCCGCGCCCGCCCATCAGGCTGGTGCCGCCGATCACCACGGCCGCGATCACTTGCAGTTCCAGGCCGGACCCGGCGTTCGGGTCTGCCGCCTCCAGGCGCGATATCTGGAACAGCGCCGCAACACCCGCCAGCAGGCCCATCAGGCTGAACACCAGGATCTTGTAAGGTTTGGGATTGATCCCGGCCAGACGCACGGCCTCTTCATTGGTACCGATACCGATCAAGTAACGGCCGAATACCGTGCGAGTCAACACCAGTTGGGCGACGACGATCACCAGCAAAGCGATGATGAATGAAGGCGAAATCCCGAAGGCGATCGGATTGGACAGCCAGGCAAAGGAGTCACCGATATAAGCCGTGCGCGAGCCGGTCATCTGGTACGCCACGCCGCGTGCCATTTCCAGTACGCCAAGGGACACGATAAACGACGGAATCCGCCAGGCCACGGTGATCGAGCCGGTGATGGTGCCGGCCAGCGCGGCGCAGCCCATGCCGAGCACGGCGGCCGGCAACACGCTCCAACCCCAGCCGAGAATCGCCACGCTGACCGCCGACGCCGCCAGGGCCAGGACCGAACCCACCGACAGGTCGATACCGCCGATGATCAGGATGAAGGTCATGCCCACCGCCAGCACCATCAGGTCCGGGATCTGGTTGGCCAGGGTGCTGAAGGTGTCGTAGGACAAGAAGTGATCGCTGAGCACCGAAAACAGCGCAATCATCGCCAGCAACGCACCCGCCAGCCCCAGGTAGGTGCCCAGGCCGTAAAAATTGCCGCCCGCTTTACCGGGGGAAGTTGTTGTTTTCATTGGGCATTCCTAAGCACTGTATCGTTGAGCAGCGCGTCACGTTTCTGATAGCCGGCGAAGGCGGCGGCAAGCAATTCATCCTGGGTCCAGCGGTCGCGCTCGAAGGTCTCGATCAACCGCCCGGCAGAGAGCACGCCGATGCGGTCACAGATCAACATCAGCTCGCGCAGGTCGCTGGACACCACCACCAGCGCTTTGCCCTGGCGGGTCAACTCGCCGAGCAAGGCGTAAATGTCGAACTTGGCCCCCACGTCGATGCCACGGGTCGGCTCATCGAACAGCATCACCGAGCAGTCGCGCTCCAGCCAGCGGCCAATCACGACTTTCTGCTGGTTACCGCCGGACAATTCGGACACCAACTGTGCCGGACTGGAACTGCGGATACGCATGGCGTCGATCTGACGCTTGGCCAGGGCGGTTTCGTCGCGACTATTTACCACACCACCGCCGGAAATTTCCGGCATGTTGCCCAAGGCGATATTCGCGCTGATGGATTGCGTCAGCAGCAGACCTTCGCCCTTGCGGTCTTCGGTGATCAGGGCGATGCCGTGGCCCACTGCGTCGACCGGCGAGCGAATGCTCACCACTTGGGCCGGCGCCCCCAGGGCAATGGTGCCGCTGTCGGCCAGGTCGGCACCGAAGATCAGGCGCAGCAATTCCGTGCGGCCGGCGCCGATCAGGCCGGAGATGCCATAGATCTCGCCGGCACGCACTTCAAAGGAGACGTCGCGGACCTTGTCCGCACGGGTCAGCCCTTTCACCGTCAAGGCCGGGCCGCCGATGGTACGGGGCCCCAGATCAATGTGCTCGCCCAGCTCGCGGCCGACCATCAAGGTCACCAGTTGCTCGCTGTTGTAATTGGCCATCGGCTCGACGCAGACCAGTTTGCCGTCACGCAGTACTGCAATGCGTTGGGCGACACGGGCCAACTCTTCGAGCCGGTGTGAAATATAAATGATCGCCACGCCCCGGGCCTGCAGGCGGGTGATTTGCTCAAACAGCATCTCGACTTCACGGGCGGTCAACATAGCCGTGGGCTCGTCGAGAATCAGCACATGGCAGTCGCCGATCAGGTTGCGGGCGATCTCGACCATTTGCTGATGGCCAATACCCAGGCTGCCGACCAGGGTGTCCGGGTCGATCGCATCCAGGCCGACCTGCGCCATCGCTTCGATCGCCGCGCTACGCAGCTGCTTGCGGCTGATCCAGCCACAGTGGCTGGGCAAGTTGTCCAGGAACAGGTTTTCGGCCACGGTCAGCGTCGGCAGCAGGTTGAGTTCCTGCATGACCATCCGCACGCCCAGCTCTTCGGCCTGGGTGCGACTGCCGGGGCGGTAGTCCTTACCGTTGAATTGCATGTGCCCGGCGGTCGGTGTGACCAGCCCGCCGATAATCTTCGACAAGGTACTTTTGCCTGCGCCGTTTTCACCGGTCAGCGCCAGCACTTCCCCGCGATTGAGCGTCAAGGTGATGTCGGACAGAACCGGCTGGGCATAAGTCTTACCGATACCGCTGACCGAGAGGACAGCGGTCGGGGCGGAAGATGACATAGGAAAATCTCCAGGCGTCCGCTCAGGGTGAGCGGACGCTGTTGGGTGCAGCCGGGATTACTTCTTGAGGACGAGTTCGACCGGGGTTTCGATCACGCCGTCTTGAGCGTCGACCTTCTCACCCTTGACCAGCTTAAGCGCGTTCTGGATACCGAACACGGCCTGCTGTGCGGCAGCCTGGTCGGCGGTCGCCAGGACACGGCCGTCCTGCAGCATCGGCTTGATCGCGGCGATGTTGTCGTAGCCTACGACCAGAACCTTGCCAGCCTTGCCTGCCGCACGCACGGCCGAGACGGCGCCCAGGGCCATGTTGTCGTTACCGGCCAACAGCGCCTTGAGGTCGGGGTATTCGCTCAGCATCGCAGAGGCGACCTTTTGGCCCTGGTCGATTTCCCAGTTGCCCGATTGGGTGGAGACGATCTTCATGCCGGCCGCGTCCATCGCATCCTTGTAGCCTGCGGTGCGCTGCTGCGCGTTGGTAGTGGTCGGTACGCCTTCGATGATGCCGACCTTGTCACCCGCGGCCAGTTGCTTGGCCAGGTAATCACCCACCAGCTTGGAGCCTTTGCGGTTGTCCGGGCCGACGAAGGGAATATCGAGGTTTTTGCTTTTCAGCACGCCCGGGTCCAGGCGGTTATCGATGTTGACGACCTTGATGCCGGCATCGGAGGCTTTTTTCAGCACGGTGACCAGTGCCTTGGAGTCAGCCGGTGCGATGACGATGGCGTTCACTTTGGCGAGGATCATCTGGTTGACGATATCGATCTGCGCGCTGGTATCGGTTTCGTTCTTGATACCGTTGGTGATCATGTCGAAATCAGCGGCGTGGGACTTCTGGTAGTCCTTCGCGCCCTCTTGCATGGTGACGAAGAATTCATTGGCAAGGGATTTCATCACCAGGCCGACCTTGGGTTTGGCGGCGGTGTCGGCGGCGAATGCAGAAGAGAGAGGCAGAGCAGCAGATGCGGCGGCAAGCACAGCGACAGCAAGAAGACGTCCAGCGAATGGCAGCTTCATGGGTTCACTCCGATCTTATGATTATTGGGAGCAACGCTTGCACCGAAGAACACTTCGGCAGCCCACCCACCCGGGTGACTGATACGAGCTTTCAAGACGTTCAGGGCGCACCCGCGAAACATCTCGCAAACGTTTGCGTTAAACAAACTATGAGAACCTTGCCAGGATTTGTCAACGGAAGAAAACCGCCCTCCACCCAAGCCCTCTAGCGCCTGCGTTCCAGCCTGTCTCGCGGGGTTATTAAACATCACCGTCGCCGGATCGTTCTCTAAAACGACAGGCAGTGCCGCCGATGTCATACGCCTCCGGCGACTATCCCGTCATTATCTTCGGACAACCGAACGCAACACCCACGCTTTGTTCGGAAAGCCGGACAAGTGCATGGACAAACCTTCTTAAAGATAAATTTAATTTGTTTTAAATCAATACTTTAGATAATAAACACGGAGGCGTTCAGGCTGGTACAAATCCTGCTCCCTTCCTGCACCTCGAGGCGTTCAGAACCGCCCGAGCGCTCTAGATGAACTTGCTACCGCACTCATCAAAAACCAGAGAGAAAAATAATGAAATCTGCACTGAAGACCTTTGTTCCGGGCGCACTCGCCCTCCTGCTGCTGTTCCCCGTTGCCGCTCAGGCAAAAGAAGTCGAAACCAAAGCCAAACTCTCCAACGTGGTGATCCTCGCCACCGGCGGCACCATTGCCGGCGCCGGCGCCAGCACCGCTAACAGCGCCACCTACCAGGCAGCCAAAGTCGGCATCGAGCAATTGATCGCCGGTGTTCCCGAGCTTAGCCAGATCGCCAATGTGCGCGGCGAGCAAGTCATGCAAATTGCCTCCGAAAGTATCAATAACGAAAACCTGCTGCAATTGGGTCGCCGCGTCGCCGAACTGGCTGACAGCAAGGACGTCGACGGCATCGTGATCACCCACGGCACCGATACCCTGGAAGAAACCGCTTACTTCCTGAACCTGGTGGAAAAAACCGACAAACCCATCATTGTTGTCGGCTCGATGCGCCCAGGTACCGCCATGTCGGCAGACGGCATGCTCAACCTGTACAACGCCGTCGCCGTCGCCGGCAGCAAGGATGCCCGCGGCAAGGGCGTGCTGGTGACCATGAACGACGAGATCCAGTCGGGTCGCGACGTGAGCAAGATGGTCAACATCAAGACCGAAGCGTTCAAGAGCCCATGGGGCCCGTTGGGCATGGTGGTTGAAGGCAAATCCTACTGGTTCCGCCTGCCGGCCAAGCGTCACACCATGGACTCCGAGTTCGACATCAAGACCATCAAGAGCCTGCCCGACGTCGAAATTGCCTACGGCTACGGCAACGTAAGCGACACTGCCGCCAAAGCCCTGGCCCAGGCCGGCGCCAAAGCCATCATCTTTGCAGGCACCGGCAACGGTTCGGTGTCCTCCAAGGTCGTCCCGGCCCTGCAGGAACTGCGCAAGCAAGGCGTGCAGATCATTCGCTCGTCCCACGTGAATGCCGGCGGTTTCGTGCTGCGCAACGCCGAACAGCCTGACGACAAGTACGACTGGGTGGCTGCCCACGACCTGAACCCACAGAAAGCGCGGATTCTGGCAATGGTTGGCCTGACCAAGACCCAGGACAGCAAAGAGCTGCAACGGATGTTCTGGGAATACTGATTCCTGGTAACACCTGTGCAGGGGCGGATTCGCCCGCCCCTGCTTCCCCGCAAAACCCTCGCTACATATCTCCCCGCCCTACATCAATTCGCTTGAATCACTGTCAGACGAGCTTGTTGAATTTTAAGCAGTTGCGAAATCGCCTACAGTTAAATACTGTATGCACGTACAGCTTACTAAGGAATACTCCGTGGCAAAGTCCTCTTCCGCAGCGCCAACCCCGCCTGATGCTTACGAACGCCTGGCCCTTCGTGTGCAAAAGATCATCAATTCGACCAACGCCCAGAAAGCCAAGGCAGCCTTGATCTTCCGCCTGCCGGATGAACCGGAGGACGAATGGCAACGTCTGCTGGAGGAAATTGCGGAGAACGACAACGTCACACTCGCCTACCGGGACGACGGTGGCGTGCAGATTTTCTGGGTTGTGCCGAAGGAAGATTGATTCAATGAGTGTCCGTTTTACTGCTGTGTTTTTGTGTCTGTTTTTTGCCATCGCCGCCCACGCCCAAGCGCCCCGAACGTTCAGCGAAGCCAAGAAAATCGCCTGGAAACTCTACGCACCACAATCCACCGAGTTCTATTGCGGCTGCAAATACACGGGCAACCGCGTAGACCTGAAAGCCTGCGGCTACATCCCACGCAAAAACGCCAGCCGCGCCGCGCGCATCGAGTGGGAACATATCGTGCCGGCCTGGCAGATCGGGCATCAGCGCCAGTGCTGGCAGAATGGCGGGCGCAAGAACTGTACGCGGTATGACGACGTGTTCAAACGTGCCGAAGCCGACCTGCACAACCTCGTGCCGAGCATCGGCGAGGTCAATGGCGACCGGAACAACTTCAGTTTTGGCTGGCTGCCGGTGCAAAGCGGGCAGTACGGTTCATGCCTGACCCAGGTCGACTTCAAGGCCAAGAAGGTCATGCCGCGTCCGTCCATTCGCGGGATGATCGCACGGACGTATTTTTACATGAGTAAACAATACGGCTTGCGCCTGTCGAAACAGGATCGCCAACTGTACGAAGCCTGGAACAAGACCTATCCGGTGCAGACCTGGGAGCGCCAACGCAATCAGACGGTAGCCTGCGTGATGGGGCGCGGCAACGAGTTCGTCGGCCCGGTGAATCTGAAAGCCTGCAACTGAAACCGAGCGGGAAAAATCGGTATTTTCCCGCCCAATCGGCCGGTTACTGCGCGACCTTGTGTTCGATGATCTGCGACTCGGTGTCGTTTTTCTTGGCACGGGCAAGTTTTTCCGTCAGCAAGGCCTGTTTGGCTTCAGCCTCGGCCCTGGTTTGGAATGGCCCCAACAGCACCACATCCTTGCCGTCTTCCTTCACGATATAAAAATTGAAACCATGCTCCAGCAACCAGGCGGTCAGGTCGGTGATCGCCTGCAGCTTGTGATCCGGCGGACCCACGCGCAGGTCCCACTCCTGAGCGGCAATCGCACCGGTTTGCGGCTGGCTTTCAGTCACGGCGGGCTTGGCCCTGGGCTCTTCGACACGCTTGCCTTCACCGCAACCGGCCAATGCCAACACCGCCATTGCCATCGCTACTTTACGCACTGCCCTGCTCCTTTAAGGATAAAGAGGCAACTTTATCATCCACTGTCTATTCTGGCCGTCATAAACGTTGGGTTAAACAATGCGAATCATGTATCGCAGACCTGTATGATGACGCCATGGGAATTAATGTCGCCTCTATGCGTCCTAAAAGAGGCAGTCACAGGGAAGCGCTTAGCAGTAAGCTACACACATCCGACACCTGCCCTGTCTGAAACATGTGTCCTTAAAAGTAATCAAGGAGAAGTCCATGCTGATACTCACCCGTAAAGTTGGTGAAAGCATAAACATCGGTGATGACATTACGATCACCATCCTGGGCGTCAGCGGCCAGCAAGTACGAATCGGCATCAATGCACCGAAGGATGTTGCCGTGCATCGCGAGGAAATCTACCAGCGCATCCAGGCCGGCCTGACGGCGCCGGACAAAAACCAGACGCCTTGAAGCGCCTTCAGTAGCCAGCCTTTTCGTTCACGGTCACGGCTGGCGAAAACCCTATTGGCCTGCTCGCGTTCTTTTCGCGTTCAGCGTATCCGGCCCTTTCATCGTCGCTAAAAAGATGAAACTGTCATTACGCCCGGAACTTGTTACATGATTTGCAGCCGAACCTCGTGAGAACCTCTTCCGCCATACGAGTGCACTCAGGAGCACATCGATGAGGCCTAGCACGAAGCGACCTTTTGCCGCCCGTTCCTGGATGATCGCCCTGTTCATCGGGCTCGTCTTTGCAGGATTGGAATGCGGCTTGAGGTTCGAAATCAAAGATATCTACGTCACCGATGTGCCGTCATGGCTGGACTTGACGCTGTTGCTCGGCGGCTACCTGTTTGTGTTCTGCCTCAAGCCGATCCAGAAAACCGTCCAGCGCAAAATGTGCCAGCGCGCAGCTCCCGGCGAACACCGGAGAACTACCCACTGACGGCTGATGCCTGGCTATCAGATCGCCGGTATTTACAGCCCTGCAGCAGCACCTATGCTTGGCCTTGCACGGTCGGCTGAAAGGCGTTGAAGCAGATGGACACCCTGAGCAAATCCCAAATCGAATCTGCACTGGCATCGCGCTTGCCCAGCTATAAGGTCGTCTGCACATTACATGCTGACGGCACCCTCTCAGCCATTCTCAGCGGCCCGAACACCGACCACTTCGCAATCACCGGCATCGTGCGCGCACACTATCGCGGCGAAGAAGCGATTGCCCGACTTGCCAATGAGATACTCAGAGAGATGGTGCTGTCGCGCCAGGGCGTGAAAAATTATCCTTTGCACACGCCCGGCGCCCCAGGCACGTGTGAAGAAGGCCACGGCCGATAGAACGCGCGCCCTTTCCCTCTCACTCCATTCGGCGCTCGACGCGCAGCAGGCCTTCAGCGTCGCGCCGCACCTGAAACTGCTCATACCCGTCGATCCAGGCATGCGCAGTCACCATGGGTGTCAGGTGCGTCGAGGTCACGACCATCACATCCGCGCCCGCCGCCTCCCCCGCTCGGATCCCCACCGTCGCATCTTCGAATACCAGGCAGTCCTGGGCCGCGACACCCAGACGTTGCGCACCCAGCCTATAGCAGGCGGGATCCGGCTTGCCGTTGGCGACATCCTCGGCCGTCACCCACACCGCCGGCGGACTGATGCCCGCCGCCTGTAGGCGCCGTAGCGCCAACTCCCTGGGGGCGGACGTCACCAACGCCCATTGATCGCTGGGCACATCATTCAAGAACGCAACGGCACCGGGAATCGCCACGACACCCTCGACATCATTCAGCTCGGCCTCGGTGATCCATTGCGCCTCAGCCTCAGGATCGACCCCAGGCAACGCCTGACGCCTGATCGTATCGATCGCCCGCGCGCCATGAATGGTGGTCAGGAACGCCGCCACATCCAGGCCATGACGTTCAGCCCAGATACTCCACACCCGTTCGGCAGCCGCAATGGAGTTGAGCAAGGTGCCATCCATATCGAACAGGAAGGCGCGATAACGCTGGGCAAATACGGCTGAACCGGGGATGGACACGGTGTGGCTTCCTCGCAGGCGACGACAAAAATAGACTCGAGGCAATCTACGGATCACCTCGACGCTTGTAAACGCCAACAGCGCTCACGCGACGCATCCCCGGCGCTACAGCGGCAGAGCCCAGGGCGGGGCGACGTGTTTCGAGTGGTTTTTTCCAAGGCGGGAGAATTGTTGCTGCAGACCGACAAACCGTGGGGGGGGTGATCGCCTTGTGTCGGCCCGGCGTGAAGATTCTCATTCAGCCACTACACTCAACAAAGCAACCGCACGTTCTGTGCATCGTTCAGGGCAAGATTGCCGACAAAGAGGCTAGCCACTATGTACGCCGGACAAACGCATATGGAAACGTTCAATGGCGAAATTCTCGGCCAGATGTTCGTCCAGATCATCTGTCTGCTAGCGGTGGCTCAGCTTTTCTTCTGATCGCCCGCTTCACCGTCCGCCGCGAACGGGGCGTGGCAAAACGACGCCCAAATTTCAGACAACAAAAAAGGGCTCACCTTTCGGTGAGCCCTTCCAGACCGCCCAGCAGAGCGGATTTTGTTTGGTAGGCGCGATTGGACTCGAACCAACGACCCCCACCATGTCAAGGTGGTGCTCTAACCAACTGAGCTACGTGCCTGCTGTGAGGCGGCATTCTACGGAATTCCGGAGGGCTGTCAACATCTTTTTTGCAGCTAACCCTATGAATATGCGAATTTTTTATTTTCGGCCCGTACACCCGTATTTTTCGGGCGGCTGGCAGGCGATTTTCAACTCAGGTAGGATCGGGGCACTCGTAAAAAATATAAAACAGAGGTTCCAGGATGGCGAACACCCCCTACCCCCAGTCGTATTACGCCGCGTCGGCGAATGCGGCTCCGCCTCGCCCAGTGCTGCAAGGTGAAGTCGAAACCGATGTGTGCGTGATCGGTGCTGGCTACACCGGGCTCTCCAGCGCGCTGTTTCTGCTGGAGAACGGTTTTCGCGTGACAGTCCTGGAGGCGGCCAAGGTAGGGTTTGGCGCGTCTGGCCGCAACGGCGGGCAGATCGTCAACAGCTACAGCCGCGATATCGATGTGATCGAGCGCAGCGTCGGGCCGAAGCAGGCGCAGTTGCTGGGACAGATGGCGTTCGAGGGCGGCAGGATCATTCGTGAGCGGATCGCCAAGTACCAGATTCAGTGCGATCTGAAGGACGGTGGAGTATTCGCCGCGCTGAACAGCAAGCACATGGGTCACCTGGAGTCGCAGAAGCGCTTGTGGGAGCGTTATGGCCATACGCAGCTGGAGTTGCTGGACGAGCGGCGCATCCGCGAGGTGGTGGCCTGTGACAATTACGTCGGCGGCCTGCTGGACATGAGCGGCGGACATATCCACCCGCTCAACCTGGCGCTGGGCGAAGCAGCAGCCGTAGAGTCCCTCGGCGGCACGATTTATGAGCAGTCAGCCGCATTGCGCATCGAGCGCGGCGCCAACCCAGTGGTACACACCGCCGAGGGCAAGGTCAGGGCGAAGTTCATCATCGTCGCCGGCAATGCCTACCTGGGGAACCTGGTGCCGGAATTGGCGGCCAAATCGATGCCGTGCGGCACGCAGGTGATCACCACCGCACCGCTGGGGGACGAGCTGGCCAAAACGCTATTGCCACAGGACTACTGCGTCGAAGATTGCAACTACCTGCTCGACTACTACCGCCTGACCAGTGACAAACGCCTGATCTTCGGCGGTGGCGTGGTCTATGGCGCGCGGGACCCGGCCAATATCGAAGCAATCATCCGCCCGAAGATGCTCAAGGCCTTCCCGCAACTCAAGGATGTGAAGATTGACTACGCCTGGACCGGCAATTTCCTGCTGACCCTGTCGCGCTTGCCGCAAGTCGGTCGCCTGGGCGACAACATCTATTACTCCCAAGGCTGCAGCGGCCACGGCGTGACGTACACGCACCTGGCGGGCAAGGTACTGGCAGAGGCCCTTCGAGGCCAGGCAGAGCGTTTTGACGCGTTTGCCGACCTGCCGCACTACCCGTTCCCCGGCGGGCAACTGCTGCGCACGCCGTTTGCCGCGATGGGCGCCTGGTATTACGGGCTACGGGATAAGCTGGGGTTCTGATGGGAAGGCTTGCCTGGGATGCTGGCACGGCGCACTCAGCCGACGCCATCACAGGCAAGCTTGCGTCCACAGAGGCTGAGGTAGCTTGCCGACACGCGCTGATCAATGCTGAATCGCAGACACAAAAAACCCCGGTCTTTCGACCAGGGTCTTTGCTATCGGGTCAAAGGCAGCCAACGGCTTTCTTTGTGCTGCAAGGCGTTCAGTGGGCCTTGAAGCAGATATGGCGCAGCGGACGGGACTCGAACCCGCGACCCCCGGCGTGACAGGCCGGTATTCTAACCGACTGAACTACCGCTGCGTATCGCTTGACCGGCCGAGCGTAAACCCTCGACCGTCTTTAAACATCTGGCTGATCAGCCTTGGCTGTTCAACCTCAAGCCCGACGAATCGAACCTGGAAAATATGGCGCAGCGGACGGGACTCGAACCCGCGACCCCCGGCGTGACAGGCCGGTATTCTAACCGACTGAACTACCGCTGCGCGTCGGTGCAACCTTTAACGTTGCGTCTTACCCTAGGGCAAAACTCTCAAGAAGTGGTGGGTGATGACGGGATCGAACCGCCGACCCTCTGCTTGTAAGGCAGATGCTCTCCCAGCTGAGCTAATCACCCTTTGCTTCGTTGAGGCCGCGAAATTTACGCAGATAGCGGACCTAAGTCAATAGCCTGCTTGAAGTTTTTCTGAAAAAGACAAAATAGTTTCAAGACGGCTATCCACCCTACTCGCTGTAAATCATCTTCTTGCTCATGCCGCCGTCCACCACAAACTCCTGGCCGGTGACGAACCCGGCCTGGCGCGACAGCAGCCATGCCACCAGCGCCGCCACGTCCTCCACCGTGCCAACCCTGCCCGTCGGATGCTGGGCGTGGTCGGCGTCGGTCAGCGGCTCTGCGCGACGGGCTGCCGGATCACGCGCATCGATCCAGCCAGGGCTGACGGCATTGACCCGCACTTCCGGGCCAAGGCTCATCGCCAAGGCGTGTGTCAGGGCCAGCACGCCGCCCTTGCTCGCCGCGTAGGCTTCGGTGTCCGGCTCCGACTGCCGAGCCCGGGTCGAGGCCAGGTTGACGATCGCACCGCCATGGGCGCGCAGGTACGGCGCACAGTGCTTGGCCAACAGCATCGGGCCGCTGAGGTTCACCGCCAGCACGCGATTCCAGGAGGCCAGGTCAAGGCTTTCAAGGGTGATATTGCGCGGGTCGGCCACCGCCGCATTGCACACCAATGCGTCCAGGCGCCCGAACTGCCCAAGCACTTCAGCGACGCCCTGGGCGACTTGCTTCTCGTCGGCCACGTCCATGGTGATAAACCAGGCGTTCTCGCCGAGCACCTTGGAGACCTTGGAGCCGCGCTCGCGGTCCAGGTCGGCCAACACCACCTGCCAGCCTTCGCTAATCAGCCACGCCGCGATCCCCAGGCCAATGCCCCGGGCAGCGCCCGTCACCAGCGCGACGCGGCCGTTACCGCCCGCAGCCGCTTCCATGGACCACTCGATCACAAGGCCGCCAGCCCACGGGCCAGATCAGCCTGCAAGTCAGCGACGTCTTCAAGCCCCACCGCAACACGGATCAGGCTGTCGCGAATACCCGCCGCTTCCCGCTCCTGCGGTGCCAGGCGGCCGTGGGACGTGGTGCTCGGATGGGTAATGGTGGTCTTGCTGTCACCCAGGTTGGCGGTGATCGAGATCAGGCGCGTCGCGTCGATAAAGCGCCAGGCGCCCTCTTTGCCGCCTTTCACTTCAAAACTCACCACCGCACCGAAGCCGCGCTGCTGGCGCTGGGCCAATGCGTGCTGCGGATGGCTCTTGAGGCCGGCGTAGTGAACCTTCTCGATACCGTCCTGCTGCTCCAGCCACTCGGCCAGGGCCTGGGCATTGGCACAATGGGCTTTCATCCGCAGGCTGAGAGTCTCCAGGCCCTTGAGGAAGATCCATGCATTGAACGGGCTCAGGGTCGGGCCGGCCGTGCGCAGGAAACCCACCACTTCTTTCATCTGCTCGCTACGCCCCGCCACCACACCACCCATGCAACGGCCTTGGCCGTCGATGAACTTGGTCGCCGAATGCACGACAACATCCGCACCCAGCTTCAACGGCTGTTGCAACGCCGGCGTGCAGAAGCAGTTGTCGACCACCAGCATGGCGCCTTTGGCATGCGCGACTTGCGACAGCGCGGCGATGTCTACCAACTCGGCCAGCGGGTTGGACGGCGACTCGACGAACAGCAGCTTGGTATTGGCTTTGATTGCCGCATCCCAGCCGGAAAGATCCGCCAAAGGCACGTAGTCCACTTCGATACCGAAGCGCTTGAAATACTTCTCAAACAGGCTGATGGTCGAACCGAACACGCTGCGTGACACCAGCACATGGTCGCCGGCGCTGCACAAGCTCATGACCACCGCCAGGATCGCCGCCATGCCGGTCGCCGTGGCGACCGCCTGCTCAGCGCCTTCCAGTGCGGCGATACGCTCTTCGAACGCCCGCACGGTCGGGTTGGTGTAACGGGAATAGACGTTGCCCGGCACTTCACCGGCAAAACGCGCAGCGGCGTCGGCAGCGGTGCGGAACACATAGCTGGAGGTGAAGAACATCGGATCACCGTGCTCGCCTTCCGGCGTGCGGTGCTGACCGGCGCGCACAGCCAGGGTATCGAAAGCTACGCCATCGAGGTCGCTGTCCAACCGACCGGCATCCCATTCCTGACTCATGCTGCGACTCCTTACTCAATGCTTTGTTTAAGATACAAAACCGGCCCCTCAGGGCCGGTGTTTACTCAATTGTTGTACAGATCGATGATCGCACTGACCGCCTGGGTCTTGATCTTCGACGAGTCGTTACGCGCCTGCTCGATCTTGTTCAGGTAAGCCTCATCGACATCACCGGTCACGTATTTGCCGTCGAACACCGCGCAGTCGAACTGCTCGATCTTGATCTTGCCACCGCCGACCGCTTCGATCAGGTCGGAAAGGTCCTGATAGATCAGCCAATCGGCGCCGATCAGATCGGCTACGTCCTGGGTCGTGCGGTTGTGGGCGATCAGCTCGTGGGCGCTCGGCATGTCGATGCCGTACACGTTCGGGTAACGCACGGCAGGCGCGGCGGAGCAGAAGTACACGTTCTTCGCGCCAGCTTCGCGGGCCATCTGGATGATCTGCTTGCAGGTGGTGCCACGCACGATGGAGTCATCCACCAGCATCACATTCTTGCCGCGGAATTCCAGTTCGATGGCATTGAGCTTCTGGCGTACCGACTTCTTGCGCGCCGCCTGGCCAGGCATGATGAACGTGCGGCCGATGTAGCGGTTCTTGACGAAGCCTTCACGGAACTTGACGCCCAAGTGGTTGGCCAGCTCCAGCGCAGCGGTACGGCTGGTGTCCGGGATCGGGATCACCACGTCGATATCGTGCTGAGGGCGCTCGCGCAGGATCTTGTCGGCCAGCTTCTCGCCCATGCGCAGGCGCGCCTTGTACACCGAAACGCCGTCGATGATCGAATCCGGACGCGCCAGGTAGACGTGTTCGAAGATGCACGGAGTGAGTTTCGGCGCAACAGCGCACTGACGGGTGTGCAACTTGCCATCTTCGGTGATGTACACCGCTTCGCCCGGTGCCAGGTCGCGGATCAGGGTGAAGCCCAGCACGTCCAGGGACACGCTTTCGGAGGCGATCATGTACTCGACGCCTTCATCGGTGTGACGCTGACCGAACACGATCGGACGGATGCCGTGCGGGTCACGGAAACCGACGATGCCATAACCGGTGACCATCGCCACTACCGCGTAACCACCGACGCAACGGTTATGCACGTCGGTGACGGCGGCGAACACATCTTCTTCGGTCGGCTGCAGCTTGCCGCGCTGGGCCAGCTCGTGCGCGAACACGTTGAGCAGCACTTCCGAGTCAGAGTTGGTGTTGACGTGGCGCAGGTCAGATTCGTAAATCTCCTTGGCCAGCTGTTCAACGTTGGTCAGGTTACCGTTATGCGCCAGGGTGATGCCGTAAGGCGAGTTGACGTAAAACGGTTGAGCTTCGGCCGAGGTCGAGCTACCGGCAGTCGGGTAACGCACATGGCCAATGCCCATGTGCCCGACGAGGCGCTGCATGTGACGCTGATGGAACACGTCACGTACCAGACCATTGTCCTTGCGCAGGAATAACCGGCCGTCGTGGCTGGTCACAATACCGGCAGCGTCCTGGCCGCGGTGCTGGAGGACGGTTAGCGCGTCATACAGCGCCTGATTGACGTTCGACTTACCGACGATACCGACGATGCCACACATGCGACGCAACCCCTACTTAATGAATCTTGACTGAACACTGCTTACTGAGGCGTTTTGGCCGGTAAGAGGTGCTCCTTGAACGGAAGATCAGCGGGTATGCTGATCCCGCTGGCCAGCCACTGACTGCTCCACCCCAAAATGAGGTTCTTGGACCAATCTGCAACCAATAGAAATTTTGGCACGAGTACCGACTCCTGCCACCACGAATCCTGCTGTACTGGCCCCAGGCTCAACAGCCCGACCGCCACGACCACCAGCAACGCGCCACGCGCAGCGCCGAAGGCCATGCCGAGAAATCGATCGGTCCCGGAGAGGCCGGTGACACGTATCAACTCGCCAATAAGATAATTGACCATTGCTCCCACCAGCAGCGTGGCGATGAACATGATGGCGCAGCCCGCGATGACGCGAGCCGAAGGTGTCTCGATGTACCCGCTCAAGTAGACCGACAGCGAACCGCCGAACATCCAGGCGACGACTCCTGCAATGATCCAGGTCAGCAACGACAGTGCTTCTTTTACGAAGCCGCGGCTTAGACTGATCAAAGCGGAGATGGCGACGATTGCGACGATCGCCCAATCAACCCAGGTAAATGGCACGGTGCAGCCTACAGACGGATAAGGCGGCGCATTTTAGCAGAGCGCCGGGCTATCGGTAAGCTGTGATTGCGGGTGCTTTGCAAAACAATAGTTTGTGACGAGTTAAGCGCATTTCAAGGCCCGCACAAAACCAAAGTGGGAGGGGGCTAGCTCCCGATGGCGGTGGGTCAGTCAGCACAACCGATACTGATCGACCGCCATCGGGGGCAAGCCCCCTCCCACATTTGACTGCATTCCAAGCTGAAAGCGGCGTGAACTCAGCCGCGTTCAGGCTGGAAACGCACCACAAAACCGTTGAGATTCTGCTGACGCCCCAACAAATCGCGCAGGCGGTCCGCCTCGGCACGCTCGATCAACGGCCCGATAAACACGCGGTTCTTGCCATCGGCGCTGCGGATGTAAGCGTTGTAGCCCTGACTGCGCAGTTTTTTCTGCAAGGCCTCGGCGCTTTCGCGATTGGCCAGGCTGGCCAACTGGATCGACCAACTGATCGGCAGGCCATTCGGGTCGATGCGGCTCTGACCCACGTCCGGTTTGCCCGGCGCGGCAGGCTGCGGCACGACCGGCTTGGGGGCAGGCGCTGGCGTGGCAGGCTTGGCAGCGACGGCAGGCGCCGGCTTGACCACAGGCACACTCGGCTGCACCGGCATCGAAGGGGCCGGCTGCGCGGCCAGCTCCTCATCGGCCGGCACCGGCTCTTCTTCAGGCAATGCCTGCGGCTCAGGCACCACCACCGGCTCAACCTGCACCTGAGGCACGACCGGCGCCTGGGGCGCTGCCGGGGCCTCAACGACCACCTGGCGCTGTTCGTCCTGACGGGAAAACAGCATCGGCAGGAAAATCACCGCCAAGGCCACCAGCACCAGGGCTCCGACCATCCGCTGCTTGTATGCGCTATCCAGTAATGCCATGTGCAGCTTCCTCCGTGGAGCGCCGGGCCAACCATTCGAGCGCCTCGGCAACACAATAAAATGACCCGAACAACAGAATCTCATCCTCGGGCGTGGCAACCGCACACTGCGCCTCAAGGGCCGCAGTGACACTTGCATACGACGCCACGCGCGCACCAAGGTTCTGCAAGGCCGCCTCAAGCTCGGCGGCCGGACGGCTACGCGGCGTGTCCAGGGGCGCCACGGCCCAGGCCTGGACATTCCCCAGCAACGGCGTCACTACGCCCTCCAGATCCTTGTCGGCCAGCAAGCCGAACACCGCCAGGCGGCGACCGACCGGCGCTGTACGCGACAGGCGTTGCGCGAGGTATTCGGCGGCGTGGGGGTTGTGCCCCACATCCAGCAGCAGGTTCAGGCGCTTGCCCTGCCAATCGAAGGCACGGCGATCGAGACGCCCGACGATCCGCGTCGCCAGCAATGTACGAGCAATCTGCGCAGGATTCCACGGCAGATCCAATAGCAGATAGGCTTGCAGGGCGAGCGCGGCGTTTTCCATCGGCAGGTTCAGCAGCGGCAGGTCATGCAACGCCACGAGCTGGCCGCGCGCATCACGCCCGCGCCACTGCCAATGCTCAGCACCGACGTCAAGATTGAACTCACGCCCGCGCAGGAAGAATGGGCAATCCAGCTCCCGCACCCGGTCGAGCAACGTCTGCGGCGGGTCCAGGTCACCGCACAGCGCAGGCTTGCCCTGGCGGAAGATGCCGGCCTTTTCATAGGCCACGGATTCACGGGTATCGCCCAGGTAGTCGACATGGTCGACACCGATGCTGGTGACCAGCGCCAGGTCGGCATCCACCACGTTGACCGTATCCAGGCGCCCGCCCAGGCCCACTTCAAGCACGACCACGTCCAGGCGCGCCCGTTCGAACAGCCAGAACGCCGCCAGAGTGCCCATCTCGAAGTACGTCAGGGAAATCTCACCGCGCCCGGCATCGAGCGCGGCGAAGGCTTCGCAGAGCTGCTCGTCAGTGGCTTCCACACCATTGAGTTGCACCCGCTCGTTGTAGCGCAGCAGGTGCGGCGAGCTGTACACGCCGACCTTCAGGCCTTGGGCCTGCAGCAGCGCTGCGACAAAGGCACAGGTCGAGCCCTTGCCGTTGGTCCCCGTCACCGTGATCACTCGCGGCGCCGGGCGGCCCAACCCGAGGCGGGCCGCTACCTGTTGCGAGCGCTCCAGGCCCATGTCGATGGCGGACGGATGCAACTGCTCAAGGTAGGCGAGCCATTCGCCCAGGGTACGTTGGGTCATAGGTTTGCAGGCACCGGTGGCACGACGATCGGCTCAACCTTCGGCGCGATGTAGACCGGCGTCGGCAGGCCCATCATTTGCGCGAGCAGGCTACCCAGGCGTGGACGCAACTCGCCACGGGCGATGATCATGTCGATCGCACCGTGCTCCAGCAGGAATTCGCTGCGCTGGAAGCCTTCCGGCAGTTTTTCGCGAACGGTCTGCTCGATCACACGCGGGCCGGCAAAGCCGATCAGGGCCTTGGGCTCGCCGACGATCACGTCGCCCAGCATCGCCAGGCTGGCGGAAACACCGCCGTACACCGGATCGGTCAGCACGGAGATGAACGGAATGCCCTCTTCCCGCAGACGCGCCAGCACCGCGGAGGTCTTGGCCATTTGCATCAGGGAGATCAGGGCTTCCTGCATGCGCGCACCACCGGAGGCTGCGAAGCAGATCATCGGGCAGCGGTTTTCCAGGGCGTAGTTGGCGGCGCGCACGAAACGCTCGCCGACGATGGCACCCATGGAACCGCCCATGAAGGAGAACTCAAACGCCGACACCACGACCGGCATGCCCAGCAGCTTGCCGCTGACCGAAATCAGCGCGTCTTTCTCACCGGTCTGCTTCTGTGCAGCGGTCAGGCGGTCCTTGTACTTCTTGCCGTCACGGAACTTGAGGCGGTCAACCGGCTCCAGGTCCGCGCCCAGCTCGTTACGGCCGTCGGCGTCGAGGAAAATGTCGATGCGCGCGCGAGCGCCGATACGCATGTGGTGGTTGCACTTAGGGCAAACGTCCAGGGTCTTTTCCAGCTCCGGGCGGTACAACACCGCGTCGCAGGATGGGCATTTGTGCCACAGACCTTCAGGAACCGAGCTTTTTTTCACCTCGGAACGCATGATCGAAGGGATCAGTTTGTCTACTAACCAGTTGCTCATGCTTTCTTTCTCCAGTACCGGTGGCTTGAACACAGCCCCGCGTATGCCCTTGAGCTAAATTCATATGTGGCGATGACACATGCAGGACGGGGTCAGACGTTCGACCAGCCATTTCCCGCATGTTTCCTCAGCCTTCCAGACAACCTGCCCGTGCAGGGTTGCCACTTCATTTCCGGGCCTCCCGCAGGTGGCACCGGGCTGTTTTACACAGTGGTAGTTATGGACGGCGGCAGACTGCCAGCCGTCACATCACGCCATCGCTGTTGCGCACAGCCTGCATGAATGCGCGAATCTTGCCGTGGTCCTTGATGCCCTTGCCCTGCTCTACCCCACCGCTGACATCCACGGCATACGGCCGGACCTGCTCGATCGCCGCCGCGACATTGGCGGGGGTAAGCCCGCCGGCCAGGATGATCGGTTTGCTCAACCCCTCGGGGATCAGCGACCAATCGAAGGCTTCGCCGGTGCCGCCGGGTACGCCTTCGACGTAGGTGTCCAGCAGTATCCCGCGCGCGCCGGTGTAGGCGGCGCAAGCGCCGGCGATATCATCCCCGGCCTTGACTCTCAACGCCTTGATATACGGACGCTGGTAGCTTTCGCATTCGTCAGGGCTTTCATCGCCGTGAAACTGCAACATGTCCAGTTGCACGGCATCCAGGGTTTCGTTGAGTTCGCAGCGGCTGGCATTGACGAACAAGCCCACGGTGGTCACGAACGGCGGCAGTGCGGCGATGATCGCCCGCGCCTGCAGCACATTTATCGCCCGCGGGCTCTTGGCATAAAACACGAAACCGATGGCATCCGCCCCCGCTTCGACTGCCGCCAGCGCGTCTTCTATGCGGGTAATCCCACAAATCTTGCTGCGAACGGCTGACATGTCGTGGAAACCTCAGGGGTTGAACCGAGAAAGTCCCGGATGGTAACAAAAGCTTTTCCGGGCGTCAGCCGCCAAGTTCGCTGAAACCTGTGAGGAAGTGTGGCCCGATGAAGCGCTGCGGCAGCTCGAACTCGTCGCGGTACTCCACTTCCACCAGATACAGGCCAAACGGATGCGCCGTGACGCCGCCGGTCCGCCGAATACGGCTTTCCAGTACTTCCCTGGCCCACTCCACCGGGCGCTCGCCGGTGCCGATGGTCATCAACACACCGGCAATGTTGCGCACCATATGGTGCAGGAACGCTCCGGCGCGGATATCCAGCACGATCATCTTGCCGTGACGCGTCACCCGCAAGTGATGGACTTCCTTGATCGGTGACTTGGCCTGGCACTGGCCGGCACGGAACGCGCTGAAATCGTGGACGCCAACCAGATGCTGCGCGGCTTCGGCCATGCGCTCGGCATCCAGCGGGCGGTGGTTCCAGGTGATTTCTTCGTTGAGGTGCGCCGGGCGGATCTGATCGTTGTAGATCACATAGCGGTAACGCCGGGCGATCGCCTTGAAGCGCGCATGAAAGTGCGCCGGCATGACCTTGGCCCAACTGACACTGACGTCATGGGGCAAATTGATATTAGCGCCCATCACCCACGCTTTCATCGAGCGCTCGGCCTGGGTGTCGAAGTGAACCACCTGGCCGCAGGCGTGGACGCCCGCGTCGGTACGCCCGGCGCACATCAGCGATACCGGCGAGTCGGCGACTCTGGACAGGGCCTTTTCCAGGGTTTCCTGCACCGTCAGCACGCCGGACGCCTGGCGCTGCCAGCCGCAATAGCGCGAACCTTTGTATTCCACGCCCAGGGCGATGCGGTAAAAGCCTGCAGCCGCCATTTCGGCAGCCGGGTTATCTATATTTGCCAAGAACTGAGAGCCTGATGAGTTGCGCAAAGGCGGGCATTATAAGGCGCTGCGCCCCAGACGCCATGTGTTTGGTACCGGCAATGCAAAACGGCGGCCCGAAGGCCGCCGTCTGGGTCATCCCGTGGCGATTACACCAGTCGGCCAAGCATTTCCTTGGCTTCGCCGCGCTGGGTTTCATCGCCCTCGGTCAGCACTTCGGAAAGAATATCCCGCGCGCCGTCCGTATCGCCCATGTCGATATAGGCCTGGGCCAAATCCAGCTTGGTTGCGACCTCATCGGTGCCGGAGAGGAAGTCGACCTCCGGTTCGTCACCGCCCAGCGCCGCATCTTCGGCGGTGAAGGACGGCTCGATCGGCGGGTTTTCCAGGCTCTGGGACAGACGATCGAGCTCGGCGTTGACGTCATCCAGCTCCGAGGCGAACGCATCGGGTTTGGCCGCCGGGGCGTCCGGCTCGTCAGCCAGGGACAGGTCGAAGTCTTCCGGCAGGTCGAGGTCGTCCAGGGCGGCCGGGGTCAGGGTCGGCGGTTCGACCGGCGACACGTCCTTCATCTGATCTTCAAGCCCCGAGAGGAAGTCGTCATCGGACTGGGACGCCGGCGGGTCCAGTTGCAGGTCGAGGTCAAAGTCCGACAGATCTTCCGGGCTTGGCTTGGCATCGGTCTGTTGTTGCAGCAGCGCTTCGAAGGTCTGCTGATCGGTCTTGTCCAACGCCGCAGGCGAAGCCGCTTCCAGCTCGTCCAGACTCAGATCGAAATCAGTATCGAACGGCTCCGCTTCTGCCGTCGCTTGCGGCGCGGCGGCCGGCTTGTCTTCCAGCAGATCCTTGACGTATTGAGCGTCCATCGCGGCGGCGGCCACGGCGGCACTCACTCCCGCCGCCAACACGGCCATGGCCGGGAAGCGCGACTTGAGCTGCTCGACCTGGGCATGGTTTTCACCATTGGCCACCAACTGACGCTCCTGGACGACAAAACCGTCCTTGTCGTTCTGCAGGCCGTAGACTTCCATCAGTTTCAAGCGCAGGTCGCTGCGCTTGGGTTCGTACTTGATGGCTTGTTCCAGCACATCGGCCGCCTGGTTCAAGTGACCGCGGTCGATATGGGATTGGGCCTGGACCAGCGCATCATTGGTGTTTTCCGGCGCTACGGCGCCAGCCAGTGGCGCAAGCACCGAGGCCGCGCTTGGTGCCGCTGCCGGCGCGACCACAGGTGCCGGCGCAGGCGCAGGCGCGGCGGTCAACGTCACGTTCGGTGCCGGTACTTCCAGGCCAGCGAAGCTGTCCGGTGGCAGATCAAGGTCGATGTTCGAAGCGAATTCCGGCTCTTCGGACAGGGCCCGCGCCATGCGCAGGTGCTTTTCTTCTGCGCGACGGGCATTGCGATGACGCGCCCACAGCAACAGGAGCAACAACGCCACCACGCCGGCCGCGCCGCCGATGACGCCAAGCACAATCGGGTTGGTCAGCAGTTCGTTGAATTTGTCTTCGCTGGTCGCAGGCACGGCGTCGGGCTTGATCGGCTCGGCCACCGGGGTCGCGGTGGCGGCCGGCTCAGCGGGCGCGACTGCAGCGGCCGGCGGCTCACCTGCCAACTGCGCGGGCATGACCGCAGTCGCCGGGGTTGCCGGGGCGCCTTTTTCAGCCTGCAACCTGGCCAGTTGATCGTTTTTCAGTTGGATCAGCTTTTGCAGCTTGTCCAATTGGCTCTGCAGGTCTGCGGCGCGACTTTTCAGTTCTTCGTTGTCACGGCGTGTGGTGTCGAGCTGTTCCCGGGCCATCGCCAGCTTGTCGCTCAGGGCCTGGCCATCACCCGCCTTGCCCTTCGCGCCCTTCTTGGCGGAGTCGGCCGAAACCAGACTCAAGTTGTCCTTGGCGTTGGTGCTCGCCGGCGCATTACCAGCCTGGGTGCGCTTGGTGGCGTCCAGTTGTTGCTTACCGGCCGTCTGGTGGGGCGCGGCACGGCGGCCCTGGCGCCAGGCGACGTTCTGCGCGGTCACTTCGGCAATGGCCTTGGGCTGCGGTAACGCCGTGCTTTGTACGGTATCCGGCAGGCGCAGCACATGGCCGGTTTTCAGACGGTTGATGTTGCCGCCGATAAAAGCGTCAGGGTTGAGTGCCTGGATCGCCAGCATGGTCTGCTGCACAGAAGCGCCATTACGGTGCTTCTCGGCGATTTCCCACAGCGTGTCACGGGCCGTGGTGGTGTGCTGGGCCGGCACGCTCAACGCGGGCGCGCTCAAACGCGGCGTGGCTGCGCTGTTGGTCGGCGTCGACTGGTCGAACTTGGCCGGGTCGAGCAGCACGCTGTAGTCACGCATCAAGCGGCCATTGGGCCATTGCACTTGCAGCAGGAACCGCACGTAGGCATCAGGCAGCGGCTTGCTGGACGTGACACGCACCACACTGCGCCCGGCCGGGTTGATCACCGGGGTGAACGTCAGGTCATTGAGGAACGCCTGGCGATCGACGCCGGCATCGACAAACGCCTGGGACGACGCCAGGCTCGGGGTGATCTCGGAGGCCGTGAGGCCGCCGACGTCGAGCAATTCGATTTCCACCGACAACGGCTGGTTCAACTTCGACTTGAGGGTCATCTCCCCCAGCTGCAGCGCCTGCGCCATACCGGAGGACAGCGCCGAGGCGGCCGCTATTGCTAACACCAGTTTGCGAACTTGAACCATAGCCTCATCCTTTGTTTGAACACTCCCCGGCCTGCGAGAAGGTTGGTAACCGTTGCCATAAGGCACGGCGAGCCGATAGGTCACCGACACGCAACTGTTCCTGCTTGGGGCCAAGCATAGCGCCTGGTTAGAATCAATCTACAAATTGCCGCCAAGTATCTTTTACACAAGGCCTTTTATCAACAACTGCGCCAGCTGCACCGCATTCAGCGCGGCGCCTTTACGCACGTTATCTGACGTCAACCACAGATTTAGTTCCGCCGGATCGTCCACCCCCGCACGCACTCGTCCGACGTAGACTACATCCTGGCCGACGGCATCACCCACGGCTGTCGGGTAATCCCCCTCCTCCACCCGCTCGATACCCGCTGCGGCGTCGAGCGCACGGTTGACGGCGGCAAGGTCGACCGGCGAACCCAATTGCAATGACACAGTCAAGCTATCGCCAAAAAACACCGGGGCTTGAACGCAAGTCGCAGAAATCTTTAGTAAAGGAGTTTCCAGCACAGCGCGCAGTTCGTGTACGAGACGTTTCTCCAGCGCTGTATGACCTTGGGCATCCGGCGTGCCGACTTGTGCCAACAGGTTGAATGCCATCTGCCGATCAAAGAACTTGGGCTCCAGCGGGCGCACATTCAGCAACTCGGCGGTTTGGCGCGCCAGCTCGCTGACCGCTTCACGGCCCTGGGCAGACACCGCCAGATTGGCGGTAACGCTGACACGCTGGATATCCAGAATCCCACGCAGCGGCGCCAGCACCACCGCGAGGTTGGTCGCGGACGGGCTCGGGCTGCCGAGCTGGAACGGCTTTTTCAAGCCCTCCAGCACATGGGCATTGGCTTCCGGCACCACCTGAGGCGCTTGCGCGGCCGGCAATGCGCCCGACAAATCGATCACCGAACAGCCGGCCGCCGTGGCGCGTGGGGCGAAGCTCAGGGTCACCGCCGGGCCGGCGGCGAAAAACGCCAGTTGCGCCTTGCTGAAGTCAAACTCATCGACTTCCCGCACGCGCACGTTCTTGCCACGGAACGGCACCGACGCGCCCGCGGAGTTGCTGCCCGCCAGCAGGTACAAGGTGCCTACCGGGAAAGCCAGCTCTTCGAGGATCTGCACCAGGGTTTCACCGACGGTGCCGGTGGCGCCGATCACGGCGATATCAAAGGTCTGGGTCATGGGAGCTGCCTCGGGCATTGCGGGGGGAGCGGCACTTTACCGGGTGGTGGGGGGTGAGGCAATTGGGCTGGGCCTTGCGGTGCGACGATTCGACTTGCTCCCGATGCCTTCCTGAAAGCCAACAAAAAACCCGCGCCTGTCACCAGTCGCGGGTTTTTCTTAGTGCCTCAAGCGATCAACGCTCCAGCAGAATCCGCAGCATGCGCCGCAGCGGTTCGGCCGCGCCCCACAGCAACTGGTCGCCGACGGTGAACGCGCCCAGGTACTGGGTGCCCATGTTCAGCTTGCGCAGACGCCCCACCGGAACATTCAGGGTGCCGGTAACCTTGGTCGGGCTCAGCTCCTGCATGCTGATTTCGCGGCTGTTCGGCACCAGCTTGACCCAAGGGTTGTGCTGGCTGATCAGCCCTTCGATATCGGCGATCGGTACGTCTTTGTTCAGCTTGATGGTCAGCGCCTGGCTGTGGCAGCGCATGGCGCCGATACGCACGCAGATGCCGTCCACCGGGATCGGGCTCTTGAAGCGACCGAGGATCTTGTTGGTCTCGGCCTGGGCCTTCCACTCTTCACGGCTCTGCCCGTTCGGCAGTTCCTTGTCGATCCACGGGATCAGGCTACCGGCCAACGGCACGCCGAAGTTCTCGGTCGGGTAAGCGTCGCTGCGCATGGCTTCGGCCACACGGCGGTCGATGTCGAGGATCGCGCTGGCCGGGTCGGCCAGTTGATCGGCGACCGCCGCGTGGGTCGCGCCCATCTGCTTGATCAGTTCGCGCATGTTCTGCGCGCCGGCGCCGGACGCCGCCTGATAAGTCATGGCGCTCATCCACTCGACCAGGCCGGCTTCGAACAAGCCGCCCAGGCCCATCAGCATCAGGCTGACGGTGCAGTTGCCGCCGATATAGTTCTTGGTGCCAGCGTCGAGTTGCTGGTCGATGACCTTGCGGTTGACCGGGTCGAGCACGATCACCGCATCGTCCTGCATGCGCAGGCTGGACGCGGCATCGATCCAGTAACCCTGCCAGCCGGCTTCGCGCAGCTTGGGGAACACTTCGCTGGTGTAGTCGCCGCCCTGGCAGGTCAGAATCACATCGAGGGTTTTCAGCTCTTCAATGCTGTAGGCGTCCTTGAGCGGCGCAATATCCTTGCCCACGGACGGCCCTTGGCCACCCACGTTCGAAGTGGTGAAAAACACCGGCTCAATAAGATCGAAATCCTGCTCTTCCAGCATCCGCTGCATGAGCACGGAACCGACCATACCGCGCCAACCGATCAGACCTACACGTTTCATCGCAACTACACCTTGTTAAAAAGTGGGCCGACTTGCAGCAACAACTGCAAGCGGGCCCGAGAGATTACAGATTCCGCAACGCGGCGACTACTGCGTCGCCCATTTCTTGCGTACCGACTTTGGTGCAACCCTGCGACCAGATGTCTCCGGTGCGCAAGCCCTGGTCCAACACCAGGCTCACGGCCTTCTCGATGGCATCCGCCGCGTCGCCCAGGTTGAAGCTGTAACGCAGCATCATCGACACCGACAAAATGGTCGCCAGCGGGTTGGCGATGCCAAGGCCTGCGATGTCTGGCGCCGAACCGTGGCACGGCTCGTACATGCCCTTGTTGTTAGTGTCCAGGGACGCCGACGGCAGCATGCCGATGGAGCCGGTGAGCATCGACGCCTGGTCGGACAGGATGTCGCCGAACAGGTTGTCAGTGACGATCACGTCGAACTGCTTCGGCGCGCGCACCAGTTGCATGGCGGCGTTGTCGACGTACATGTGGCTGAGTTCGACGTCCGGGTAGTCCTTGGCGACTTCTTCGACGATTTCGCGCCACAGCTGGCTGGAGGCCAGGACGTTGGCCTTATCGACCGAGCAGATCTTCTTGCTACGCACGCGGGCCATGTCGAAACCGACCCGGGCGATACGGCGGATTTCGCTCTCGCTGTACGGCAGGGTGTCGTAGGCCTGGCGCTCGCCATTCGGCAGTTCGCGCACACCGCGCGGCGAGCCGAAGTAGATACCGCCGGTCAGCTCGCGCACGATCAGGATATCCAGGCCCGCCACCACTTCCGGCTTGAGGCTCGACGCGTCGGCCAGTTGCGGGTAGAGGATTGCCGGGCGCAGGTTGCCGAACAGGCCCAGTTGCGCGCGGATCTTCAGCAGGCCGCGCTCAGGGCGGATGTCACGCTCGATCTTGTCCCATTTCGGGCCACCCACGGCGCCGAGCAACACGGCGTCGGCCGCACGGGCGCGGTCCAGGGTCTCGTCGGCCAGGGGCACGCCGTGCTTGTCGATGGCCGCGCCGCCGATCACGTCGTGGCTCAATTCGAAGCCCAGGTTGTACTTGGTGTTGGCCAGTTCCAGGACTTTGACCGCTTCGGCCATGATTTCCGGACCAATACCGTCGCCTGGGAGAATCAGAATCTGCTTGCTCATGCGTTCCTCATTTCATCATGCGACCCGCCCTGGGGCAGGTCGGGAAAAATACTCAGCGTTCGGCCCAAACCACCAGCACGTCGGTGCTGAAGGTGCCGTCGGCTTGAATTTCGTAATAATCGCGGACTTCCTGGCCCATTGCCTGTTGCAGCTCAAGAATCGCCGCACGCAAAGGCGCTGGTGTACGCATGCGCTCGACCCACGAGGTGTATTCCAGGCGCAGGCGCTGGCGGCTGCTGTTGCGCACATGCAGACCGGCTTCGCTGAGCTGGCGCATCCATTCGGCGGCGGAGTAATCGCGCACGTGACTGGTGTCGCGCAGCACTTCGACGGTTTGCAGGTAAGTGTCCAACAGCGGGCTGCCCGGTGACAAGACATCGACAAACGCCGCCACGCCACCCGGCTTGAGCACCCGGCGCACTTCGCGCAGGGCCAGGCCGAGGTCGCTCCAATGGTGCGCCGAATAGCGGCTGAACACGAAGTCGAATTCGCCATCGGCGAACGGCAAGCGCTCAGCAGCGCCGTGGACCGTGCGGATATTGCCCAGGCCACGGTCTGCGGCAGCGGCGGCGACCACGTCGAGCATCTGCTGGGACAGGTCGTAGGCCACCACTTCTTTTACCAGCGGCGCCACATGGAAACTGACATGACCGGCGCCGCAGCCCAGATCCAGCAGTCGCGCAGCGCCGTGCCCGGCCAGTTCGGCCTGGAGCAGCGCAAATTCAGTACCTTGGGCGTGTACGGCACTGCTCAGGTAGGCCGAGGCCTGTTCACCGAATTGTTTTTGCACGACTTGGGTGTGGGCGGCTTTGGTCATGGTGAGTTTCCTGGGTTTTGTGTGGTTAACACTGACCCCATCGGGGGCAAGCCCCCTCCCACATGTTGATGTGTGAACACGTTCAAATGTGGGAGGGAGCTTGCTCCCGATGGCGGCGGTCCTGCCTACATCACATCAAGCGTCGCGAAACAACCAAGGCTGGCTGGCCCGGTGCTTGGTTTCAAACGCGGCAATCGCATCGCCGTCCTGCAAGGTCAGGCCGATGTCGTCCAGGCCGTTGAGCAGGCAGTGCTTGCGGAAGGCATCCACTTCAAAGTGGTACACCTTGCCGTCCGGACGGGTCACGGTCTGCGCGGCGAGGTCGACGGTCAGTTCGTAGCCGGGGTTGGCTTCCACTTGCTTGAACAGCTCATCCACTTCGGCATCGCTCAAGATGATCGGCAGCAAGCCGTTCTTGAAGCTGTTGTTGAAGAAGATGTCGGCGTAGCTCGGCGCGATGATGCTGCGAAAGCCATATTCTTCCAGGGCCCACGGCGCGTGTTCGCGGCTGGAGCCGCAGCCGAAGTTTTCCCGCGCCAGCAGCACGCTGGCGCCCTGGTAACGTTCGGCGTTGAGCACGAAGTCCTTGTTCAGCGGGCGCTTGGAGTTGTCCTGGTAGGCGTAGCCCACGTCCAGGTAGCGCCACTCGTCGAACAGGTTGGGGCCGAAACCGGTGCGCTTGATCGACTTCAAGAACTGCTTGGGGATGATCTGGTCAGTGTCCACGTTGGCACGGTCCAACGGCGCGACAAGACCAGTGTGTTGGGTAAAAGCTCTCATCGGGTATTCCTCAGATCAATTCGCGAACGTCGATGAAACGACCGTTGACGGCAGCGGCGGCGGCCATGGCCGGGCTCACCAGGTGAGTACGCCCACCGGCGCCCTGACGCCCTTCGAAGTTACGGTTAGAGGTCGACGCGCAATGCTCGCCGGACTCCAAGCGGTCCGGGTTCATCGCCAGGCACATGGAGCAGCCCGGTTCACGCCATTCAAAACCGGCTTCGAGGAAGATCTTGTCCAGGCCTTCCGCTTCGGCCTGGGCCTTCACCAGGCCCGAACCCGGCACCACGATGGCCTGCTTGATGGTCGAGGCGACTTTGCGGCCCTTGGCGATCACTGCCGCGGCGCGCAGGTCTTCGATCCGCGAGTTGGTGCAGGAACCGATGAACACGCGATCCAACTGAATGTCGGTGATCGCCTGGTTGGCTTTCAAGCCCATGTACTTCAAGGCGCGCTCGATGGAACCGCGCTTGACCAGGTCGGCTTCCTTGGCCGGGTCCGGCACGTTCTGGTCGACGGCCAAGACCATTTCCGGCGAGGTGCCCCAGCTGACTTGCGGCTTGATCTGGCTGGCGTCCAGTTCCACCACGGTGTCGAACACGGCATCGGCGTCGGAGACCAGGTCTTTCCAGGCCTCAACGGCGGCATCCCAGTCGGCGCCTTTGGGGGCGAACGGACGGCCTTTGACGTACTCGACGGTTTTTTCGTCCGCCGCCACCATGCCCACGCGGGCACCGGCTTCGATGGACATGTTGCAGATGGTCATGCGGCCTTCGATGGACAGGTCGCGAATGGCGCTGCCGGCGAATTCGATGGCATGGCCGTTACCGCCGGCGGTGCCGATCTTGCCGATCACGGCGAGCACGATGTCCTTGGCGGTCACACCGAAAGGCAATTGGCCTTCGACGCGCACCAGCATGTTCTTCATTTTCTTGGCGACCAGGCACTGGGTGGCGAACACATGTTCCACCTCCGAGGTGCCGATGCCATGGGCCAGGGCGCCGAACGCGCCGTGGGTGGAGGTGTGGGAGTCGCCGCAGACCACGGTCATGCCGGGCAAGGTCGCGCCCTGCTCCGGGCCGATCACGTGGACGATGCCTTGGCGCACGTCATTCATCTTGAATTCGGTGATGCCGTATTCGTCGCAGTAGTCGTCGAGGGTCTGCACCTGCAAACGCGACACGGTGTCGACAATGGCGTCGATCCCGCCCTTGCGCTCCGGGGTGGTCGGCACGTTGTGATCCGGGGTGGCGATGATCGAGTCGACGCGCCAAGGCTTGCGCCCGGCCAGCCGCAGGCCTTCGAACGCTTGGGGCGAGGTCACTTCATGGATGATGTGACGGTCGATATAGATCAGCGACGAGCCATCGTCGCGCCGTTTCACTTCATGGGAATCCCAAAGCTTGTCGTAAAGCGTTTTGCCGGCCATCAGTCGGTCCTCATCAGCGGTCTTTCTATGCCCCGGGTCTTGAGACATTCAATAACCCTTTGGCTTGTGAGGCTGATGGTATGGCGCTACATTAAATAACTCAAATTCATATTTTTTATGCTTTGGATTACCAACTGGAATACCACAATGGACCTGGCCAACCTCAATGCTTTTATTGCCATCGCCGAGACCGGCAGCTTCTCCGGCGCCGGTGAGCGCCTGCACCTGACCCAACCGGCCATCAGCAAACGCATTGCCGGCCTCGAGCAGCAACTGAAAGTGCGCCTGTTCGATCGCCTGGGCCGTGAAGTCGGCTTGACCGAAGCCGGGCGCGCCCTGCTGCCGCGCGCCTATCAGATTCTCAACGTCCTGGACGACACCCGGCGCGCCCTCACCAACCTCACCGGTGAAGTCAGCGGGCGCCTCACATTGGCCACCAGCCACCACATCGGCCTGCATCGCCTGCCGCCGATCCTGCGCACCTTTACCCGGCAATACCCCAATGTGGCGCTGGATATTCAGTTTCTCGACTCGGAAGTGGCCTACGAAGAGATCCTGCATGGCCGCGCTGAAGTGGCGGTGATCACCCTGGCGCCCGAGCCGCACAACCTGGTGCGCGCCACCCCGGTGTGGGACGACCCGTTGGATTTCGTGGTGGCGCCGGAGCACAGCCTGACCCGCAACGGCTCGGTCACCCTGGCGGACATCGCCGGGCACCCGGCGGTTTTCCCCGGCGGCAACACCTTTACCCATCACATTGTCAGCCGTCTGTTCGAGGCCCAGGGCCTCACGCCGAACATCGCGATGAGCACGAACTATCTGGAAACCATCAAAATGATGGTGTCCATCGGCTTGGCGTGGAGCGTATTACCGCGCACCATGCTCGACGATCAGGTGACAAGTATCGCTTTGCCGGGCATACAACTCAGTCGCCAGCTAGGCTATATCGTGCATACCGAAAGGACACTGTCGAACGCTGCGCGGGCTTTTATGAGCCTCTTGGATGCACAGGTCGAGCTGCCAGGGACACCGGCATGAAGCTGTGCGGCCTCAAGGCCTGAATAAAACCGCGCCGAACGCCCATCGAGCCAAGGCTTTTTGATAATGCGCAATCCCGTCGACCCTATGCCACCCCTACCCCGCATTTACGCCCTCGACCCTGAAGAGGCGGAACAAAGCTGGGACAGCGCCCCGCAACTGCTGGCAGCGCTTAACGCTGCACGGCTGGGTGCATGGTGCTGGGAAATCGATACCGGGCGTATCAGTTGGTCGCGGGGCACCCAGGCGCTGTTCGGCTTCGACCCGCGCCAACCGTTGCCCAAGGATCTGGAGTACCTGGACCTGCTCGCGCCGCAAGACCGCGCCCGGGTGATACGCGCGTTTCACGCGGTGCTGGCCGGCGAGCCGTTCGAGCAGGCCATGCACCACCACATCCAGTGGCCGGATGGCAGCCAGCACTGGCTGGAAATCAACGGCAGCCTGGCGCCGGACAAAACCGGCCGGCGCCGCATGATCGGCGTGATCCGCGAGACCACCCGCCAGCGCGAACGGGAACACGCCCTCAGCCACTCCGAAAAGCGCTTCGCCACGCTGTTTCACTTGTGCCCGAACATGGTCCTGCTCACCCGCCAGTCCGACGGCTTGATCAGCGAAGCCAACCAGTACTTCCAGATCCTCTTCGGCTGGCCGGTCGCCGACGCCATCGGTCGCACCACCCTGGACCTCGGCCTGTGGCTCCACCCTGAACAGCGTGCGCAGTTGGTCAGGGCCACCCAGCGCAAGGGCGAACCCATCACCATGGAAGTGCAATTCTGTGCCAGCAACGGGCAGATCCACGATGGCACGCTCTGCGCGCAGAAGGTCGAGCTGGACGGCGAGGCCTACCTGATCAGCACCTTTCTCGACACCACCGAGCGCAAAAACGCCGAGCAAGCCTTGAAAGACAGCCAGGAGCGCCTGGACCTGGCCCTGGACTCCGCGCAATTGGGCACCTGGGACTGGCACATTCCCACCGGCATGCTCTACGGCTCGGCCCGCGCCGCCCAACTGCACGGCCTGCCGGCGGAAGCGTTCCATGAATCGTTCGAGGCGTTTTTCGAGGGCATGCCCAAGGAAGAGCGCGAGAATATGCGCAACGCCTATCGCACCCTGCGCGAAGGCCCGGCCGGCAACTATCAGCTGACTTACCGTGTACAACTGGAAGACGGCAGCCCGCGCTACCTGGAAAGCCGCGCACGCCTGTACCGCGACGAAAAAGGCGCGCCACTGCGCATGGCCGGCACCCTGCTGGACATCACCGACCAGGTCGAGCGCGAACAACGCCTGAGCGCCTCCGAAGAAAAATTCGCCAGCCTGTTCCAGGCCAGCCCCGACCCGATCTGCGTCACCCGCCTGGACAACGGCGAGTTCATCGAGATCAACCCCGCGTTCACCCAGACCTTTGGCTGGACGGCCGCCGAAGTGATCAACATGAGCGCCGAACAGATCGGCTTGTGGGACGAGTCGAGCCAGCGCCTGCAACGCATCGAACAGGTGATTCGCGACCAAGCGCTGAACAACGTGGCCATCATCGCGCACCACAAAAGCGGCCAGGCCCTGACCTGCGTGATTTCCAGCCGGATGATCAAGGTCGGCGACCAGCCGTGCATCGTCACCACCCTGCGCGACATTACCCAGCAGCAACGCTCCGAGGCCGCGCTGAAGGCCAGCGAAGAAAAATTCGCCAAGGCCTTCCATTCCAGCCCCGACGCGATTTCCATCACCGAACACGACACCGGCCGCTATGTGGAGGTGAACGACGGGTTCTGCCGCTTGACCGGTTTTCGTGCCGAAGATGTCATCGGCCTGACGCTGTACCAGGTCGGCATCTGGGCCGATGAAAACCAGCGCGCGGTGCTGCTGGCCGAACTGCAACTCAAAGGCCGTATCCGCCATTTGGAAATGCTCTGGCACAACAAGCGCGGCGATGTGCTGGCGGTGGAGGTTTCTGTCGAGCCGATCACCCTCAACGAAACCCCTTGCCTGTTGCTGACCGCGCGGGATGTGAGCCTGTTGAAAAACGCCCAGGCGCAGATCCGCCACCTGGCCTACCACGACCCGCTGACTAACCTGCCCAACCGCGCACTGCTGATGGACCGCCTGAGCCAGCAGATCGCCCTGCTCAAGCGCCATAACCTGCGCGGTGCATTGCTGTTTCTCGACCTCGACCACTTCAAGCACATCAATGATTCCCTCGGCCACCCGGTGGGCGACACCGTGCTGAAAATCGTCACCGCGCGCCTCGAAGCCAGCGTGCGTATGGAAGATACCGTGGCGCGCCTGGGCGGCGATGAGTTCGTGGTGCTGCTCAGCGGCCTGGATGGCACGCGCACCGAAGTCAGCGCCCAGGTTCAGGAACTGGCCGACACCCTGCGTGAATTGCTCTCCGAACCGATGTTCCTCGACGGCCAACGCCTGCAAGTCACGCCGAGCATCGGTGTGGCGCTGATCCCCGATCATGGCTCGACCCCGGCCGACCTGCTCAAACGTGCCGACATCGCGCTGTACCGCGCCAAGGATTCGGGGCGCAACGCCACGCAGATGTTCCACAACAGCATGCAGAAAACCGCCAGCGAACGCCTGCGCATGGAAACCGACCTGCGCCTGGCCCTGTCACGCGGCGAATTCAGCGTGCATTACCAACCCCAGGTGGACGCGCGCGGCAATAAGATCGTCGGCGCCGAGGCCCTGGTGCGCTGGCAGCATCCGCAACTGGGCGCGCAAGCGCCGTCCGAATTCATCAAGGTGCTGGAAGACAGCGGCCTGATCCTCGAAGTCGGCACCTGGATACTCGATGAAGCGTGCGCCGCCTTCGAGCAGTTGATCAAAGAAGGCAAGGTGGACCCGCTGAATTTCAGCCTGTGCGTGAACATCAGCCCCCGGCAGTTCCGCCAGAACGACTTTGTCGAACGGGTCGAGCACAGCCTCAAGCGGCATTCACTGCCTTACTGCCTGCTGAAACTGGAAATCACTGAGGGCATCGTGATCCAGAACCTGGATGACACCATCAGCAAAATGCGTCGCCTGAAAAAGCTCGGTGTGAGTTTTGCGATGGACGACTTCGGCACCGGTTACTCATCGCTCACCTACCTCAAGCGCTTGCCGGTGGATGCGCTGAAGATCGACCAGTCATTCGTGCGCGATGCCACCCACGACCCCAACGACGCCGAAATCATCCGCGCCATTGTGGCCATGGCGCGCAGCTTGAACCTGGAAGTGATCGCCGAAGGCGTCGAAACCCCGGAGCAACTGGCGTTCCTGCAAAAGCTGGGCTGCCACTTGTTCCAGGGCTATTTGCACAGCCGGCCCTTACCGATAGAAGGGTTCAGGCTCTTGCTGGATTGAGGCTCAGACCAGCTTCAGGGCCCGGAACCCCGAACTCATCCAGCGCGATGAGGCCAGGTCCTGCTTTTTTCCATAGAAATCCAGCGCCCCATCGATCACCGCCACCGAATGCCAGTTGTCTGCCAGGGTGCCGATCGCCCCGTTGGCCAACTCTGCGACCGTGCTTTCACGCACGTAGCCAAACAACCCCAGGCGGCGCAGCGCTTCGCCAGGGTACTCGCCATCGTTGAGGGTTTGCAGAGCCGTCGTGTAACTCTGGCGGGCACGAAAATCGTTGTTCTCGATCTGCGCGCGCTTGGCACTGACTGCGTACAAAAAGTGCGCGGCATTCAGCAACTGTCGATTATTGCCATGAAAGTTCGACTCGGCGGCAGCCTGGCGCACTTCCTCGTGGGTCAGTTGCAACCGGAAGGCATCTCGCATGACCACGTCAAACCCCGTCGGCGTGATTTGAACCTGCTTATAGATCGCCCTCGGGTCTTGCCCGAACCGGATCATCGCCGCCTTGATCGCCGAGACCGTGACGCAATTGCCTTCGACCCCCTGGTAAAACCCGCTCCAGATGTCCGCGGGCCGGACGCTCGCGACCACAGGGGCGGCGCCGCGATTGCTCGGCGGCGGCAGTTGATCATCGAACAAGACATACCCATAGCCCCGATCAGCCGTTCGTGGTGTCCCGCCATCATGCCTGACCCCCTCGCGCACCAGCGCCGACCCGCGGTTATGGGTCTCCAGCACCCCTACCGCGCCCTTGCCCGCCATATCGCTCACCGGGACGAACTGCGACAGGCCGAACACCCCCATGCCTTGCAGACAACGCTGGGTGGTCTCGCCCTCGAGCGTCTTTGCCAAGGCGGCTTCGAACGTGGCATAGCCCCCGGTCAGTTGCTTGCGTTTGACAAAGGCGGCAAACATGAAATTGGCATTCTTTACCACGCCGCTGTCCGCCCCCGTGAAGCGGGAAGCCTGCGACGCCTGCTGCAACTCCTGGCGTGACAGGTGCAGCTTGAACTCATCCTTCATCGTGACGTCGTACCCATCGCCCGAGGGTAGCAACTCGTTAAACATCGCGGCTGGACGCTGACCGAACGTCATCATCATCAACTTGATCACCGCCGCGTGGCTGCTGCAATCAAAACTCTCGCCGAAGCGCCGCTCGCTCGTGTGGAATGCCGAAGCGATATCAGCCGGCCTTTCACCTGCGGGTTTCACCGGAAATACGGGAGAAGCCCCGCGCTGCTGGGCCGTTTCGATCATCGAACGGCTAGCTGTGGAGATATACATGCACTGGGTTCCTGACGCTTGTAAAAAATAAGCAGCCGAACGGGCAGCCAGGTTTGGGCTGACTGCCCCGTTCGCAGCCCTTCAATTCAACGGATTCACCAATAGGGCTATGGCACCAGAGCTATGGCATCGCCGTGCGTGGGCGCTTTTCCCTGTCGCCCCCATAGCTCTTCGCGACCGTTGATGACCGCCACCGAATGCCGGGCCCGATTGCACATGCCCAACTGCCCCTTGGCGAGTTCACGCACGGGGACCCTCTTCATGTGCTTGCTCAGCCCCAGCCGCTTCAACCCCTCCCCCGGCCCTCGCTCATCCTCGCCATCATTCAGGCTGCGGATCGCCGCACCGAAACTGCGTGCCGCCCTGCCATCGTTGTTTTCGTCCTGGGCACGCTTGGCGCTGATCGCGAAAAGAAATTGCGCGTCTTTGAGCATCTCTTTGTCAGCCCCGACAAATTTTGCCCCACGCGCACCTTCGGCGAGCTCCCGGTCCGTCAGGTTGACAGTTACGTCATCGCGCATGACCACGTGATAACCACGCTCGGTTTTTTTCACCTCCTTGAAAATATCCGTAGGGCTTTGGCCAAACTGGTACATCGCCGCCTTGATGGCCGATACCGTCACGCAGTTGCCATCCGGCCCTTGGCGAAAGCCGCTCCAGATATTGTCGGGCTTCGCGCCGTTGCGCTTCTTCGAAAGGCCCGCGATCATCGCCGCAGGCTCGGGTTTTGGCGGCGCAGGCGCAGGCACCACAGGCGTAGTGACCTCCGGCCGCGATGGGGATATTCCCGGCAGCGGCTTCTCTTTGTTATCAGAGACCAAGTTAATCAGCTGAGTCAAAAACGAAGTAAACAGCGTCATTAACTTATCGAGCGGCTCTGAATTATTCGCCACGCCATGAGTGTTTTCCCGCACGTGCTCCAGTACCCCCTGGCTCGCCGGAGACGGCACACTCAAGAAACCGCTTAATTGCGCAAACTGTTCATTTTTTGCTTTCATGGAATCGACAGGAAGTACCTGACGAACATCCACAACACGCGCAATATTATTAATTGAACAACATGACATACGGGCCTCCACTTGCAGGCACTTCCCGGAACATCAGCCCCAAAGAAGTGCACATCCAGTTCAATACGTATAAAGGAAGTTGCTGACGTCAGGCTCTGAATGCAGGCCGGCGGCTGGTCCGCCAGTCGCGCATATCAGATTGAGGTTCAGCCGGGCCGGGACTGGTTATATCCGGGGTAGGCGTATCTGGTTGTGGTTGTGGCTGTGGTTGTGGCTGTGGTTGTGGCTGTGGTTGTGGCGTGATCGCCGGTACTTCCGGGGTGGCCGGTCGCGGCTTGACCTCAAGCGCATGCACACCCGGCTTGGGTGCCGGCATGACCTCCGGCGTAGGTGTGTGCTTGTGCGTAGGCGTGGGCGTAGGCGCAGGCGTGTGCGTGTGCGTAGGCATGGGCGTAGGCGCAGGCGTGTGCGTGTGCGTAGGCATGGGCGTAGGCGTAGGCGTGTGCGTAGGCATGGGCGTAGGCGCAGGCGTGTGCGTGTGCGTAGGCGTGTGCACAGGCACCACTTCAACCTTGCGAGCGGCTTCCGGCATCGGCATGACGCGAGGTAAAACCGCTGCCGCATTCGGTTTCGTTTCGCCGCTCAGCGCCTTCGTATCGGGGCAATGACAATGACCGACGTTAACGTTCACTTGCACCTGATTGTCGGCATCCTTGATCACGGAGGCAGCGGATTGATGCATGTGGGGTGACACCGGAAGAGCCGGCTGGCCTCGCCGATCAGCCGTCAATGCGAGGTGTCCAGGCTTCTCCGGCAGCTTGCTTGCATCCACTGGAATGGCGGGCGTTCTATCCGCCCCAGGCAACATGCCGGACACCATGTTCCGCCCCGAAAACATCTCACGCACGGTTTTGACAACCTGCTCCAGCATGTCAAGCAAGCGTGCAAGCCCGCCTGTCTCGATTGTCATGTTGCTGTTCGAAACCTTGAAAGGGTCACGAGGCACGCCAGGGTGAGCCACAGTCGTATTGGCCCCCAATGTGCCGGTTTGCGTGAAGGTTTTCGACATGGATGGCGACAACCGCTCCATGGATGTTGTATCGCCGTTGAACAAAGGTGAATGATTAATCGATAGCGACATCAGTAAGTTCCTTATTGGCACGGCCCGCCTCGGTTAATCAGCGGGGCAGGCGAGAGTTTTTTATCGACTGGAAACAACCCTTGCTGCTTCACAGTCGATACTTTCGTGGAATACGAGGCTATCGAGTTCCAGAAATCGCGACTCATATAAGGAAACCAAATCAAACTTTCGGACTTTTCCCCCTGTTAATTTTTAAAAGACCGCAAACCAAGTAGCCTTAGCCAGATCCGACTGGACACACACGCTAATAAACCACCCTCGGGGCAACTTACCGACACAACCCCAAAACCTGCACGGCATCCGGCTGTGTTATTTCGCCCCGACTTCCTCGCGCAAAAACGCAAAATGCCCCGCATCTTTCGATACGGGGCATTTTCTTCAAACAAACGAGCGGCGCATTCAAGCGCGACGGGTCACCCCTCAGACGCGGCAGGATGGGCCATCCCCAACAACCGGCTCACCTGCTCCAAATCCGTCTCCCGACGCATGGCGGTGAACAGCTCGACGGCCTCCGGGTAATTGCGCGTCAGCATCGCCAACCACTGCTTCAGCCGGCCGGGCGCCTGGCGTTCGGTCAGTTGGGCCACCGACTGGGTCCAGAAATCCTGGAGCATCGGCTGCATCTGCGCCCAGGTCATTGCTACGACGTCTTCGCCGGCGCGTGCCGCCGCGATCTGCCGCGCAAGATCCGGACGCGCAACCAGCCCGCGACCCAGCATGATGTCTTCGGCGCCGCTGACTTCGCGGCAACGCTTCCAGTCTTCGACGCTCCAGATATCGCCATTGGCGAACACTGGCACCTTGACCACATCCTGCACGCGTGGAATCCACTCCCAGTGAGCCGGCGGTTTGTAGCCATCGGTCTTGGTCCGCGCATGCACGACGATATGCGCCGCGCCGCCCTCGGCCAGCGCCGTCGCGCATACCAGCGCGCCATCCGGGCTGTCGAAGCCCAGGCGCATCTTGGCGGTCACCGGGATATGCGCCGGCACTGCGCGACGCACATGCTCGACGATGCGGTTGAGCAGCTCCGGCTCCTTGAGCAGCACCGCGCCGCCACGGGACTTGTTGACGGTCTTGGCCGGGCAGCCGAAATTCAGGTCGATCACCTCGGAGCCCAACTCGCAGGCCAGGGCCGCGTTCTCTGCCAGGCACACCGGGTCGGAACCGAGCAACTGCACACGCAGCGGCACGCCAGCGGCGGTGTGGGCACCGTGCAGCAGTTCGGGGGCGAGCTTGTGGAAATAGGCCGGGGTAAGCAGGCGGTCGTTGACACGGATGAACTCGGTCACGCACCAGTCAATACCGCCCACGCGGGTCAACACGTCCCGCAGGATGTTGTCGACCAACCCCTCCATGGGCGCCAAAGCAATTTGCATGGAAAACACTCAACAAAAATCGTGGCGCAGTTTACTGGGTTTCCCGCCGCGACCGTTAACCCCCTGTCAGGGCGGCGCCGTAGCCGTCGAGAAACTCCGCCGGCATGCGCTTGGGCTTGCCGCTGGACAGTTCGATGCAGACAAAGGTGGTTTGTGCGCGCAGCAGGGTCGCGCCGTCGCGAGGGCGTACCAGCTGGAAACGCCGGGTCATTTTCAGGCGCTGGTCCCAGTCGACGATCCAGGTCGCCAGTTGCAGCTCGTCGCCTTCATAGGCGGCCGCCAGGTAGTCGATCTCATGGCGCACCACGGCCATGGCTCGGTCCAGTCGCCGGTACTCGGTGAGGTCCAGCCCCAGGCGCTGGGAATGGCGCCAGGCGCAACGCTCCAGCCAGGACACGTACACCGCGTTATTGGCGTGCCCCAGGCCGTCGATGTCCTCAGCGACGACCTGCAGATCGATGATAAACGGCGTTGCCAAATCCCAGCCCATGCCTTGCTCCTGTCGATTGATGTCGGCAGGGCAGTGTATCAGGCAGTTTGGCGCGCCTGTAAACAGCTGCCCGCCAGCAGCGCCAGCACCGCCTCGACCACCCGCGGATCGGCCAGCACGCGCTGGTGCCCGCCCTGCTCCAGGCGCAACAGGCGACTGTCGAACCAAGCGTCGTGGATAACCTGGGAAGCGCTGACCGGCACGAAGGTATCGTCTTCGGCATGCACGATCAGGCCGGGGAGGTCCATCTGGTAATGGGCCACGTCCAAGTGCTTGAGCGGCATGCCCAGGGTCAGCTCGACTTCCTGGATAAACGCTGAGCGCGCCCGCGACGGCAAACCGACCATCCCGGCAAACCCGCCGAGCACATCAAGGAAGCGCGACGGCGCGGCAATGCTCACCAGCGCTTCGGTACGCAGCCCCAATTGCACCGCCAGCATCGCACTGGCGCCGCCCATGGAGTGGCCGACCACCGCATGCAACGGCGGCAGCTCGGCCGCCGCTTCAAGCATCGCGCGGGCAAACAGCAGTACGTGGGCTTCACGCCCCGGCGAACGGCCATGGGCCGGGCCATCGAGGGCGAATACCGAATAGCCGTTCTGCACCAGCGCAGTGATCAGGCTGGCGAACTGGGTGGGCCGGCCTTCCCAACCGTGCATCAGCAGCACCGCCGGGCCCTGGCCCCAGCGCAACGCCGACAGGCCGAAACGCAAGGTGACGCGCTCGGCGTGCGCCAGCAGCGGCAACTCCCAATCCCGCGGCGGCAGATCCCGCGGGGTCATGAAGACCCGCCGCATGCTGTTGGCCACCGTGTGCGGCGCCAGGCGCCCCAAGGTGCCGTTGACGCCACGAATCCAGGTCAATGCGCCCATTTTTATAACCCCTCTTAACGTATGGCCGACTTGGCGGCACGCAACACACGATCGGACAATTCACCCGGCCCCAGGGCACGCGCCAATGCCAGCCCACCGACCATCAAGGCCATGTCCGCCAGGGCCTTGTCAGTGTCTTCCGGGCTGGCGGCCAGTTGTGCGGCCATCAGTTCCACATGTTCGTTGAGGACATCGCGAAAGGCGTCCGGCAGGCGGCCCATCTCACCCACGGTTGCCGGAATCGGGCAAGCCTTGGCCGTGGAGTCGCGGTGCTTGCGCGACAGGTAGAACGCCGCAACCAGGGCACGACGCTCTTCGCCGGTGAGTTGGGCATCCATGTCGTCGATCGATGCACGGCGCTGGGCCAGCAATTGGCTGAAGGCTTCCAGCATCAGCGCATCCTTGCTTTCAAAGTGCGCGTAGAAGCCGCCGACAGTCAGCCCCGCCGCCCCCATGACCTCGCCAACGCTCGGCTCGGCCGGGCCACGCTGGACCAACGCGGCACTGGCGGCTTGCAGGATACGTTCGCGGGTTTGCGCTTTTTTATCGCTCATCGTGTGCCTCCGACTCTCATGGGTTAAATATTATAACCATAATAATATTTCGCAAGCGAGCGGCACGACCATTGGTCAGAAGCCCGGAGGGGCAAGGGAAGGGAGAATTGGCCAAACGCCAGACAAACAAAAGGGCCATTCAATAATTGAATGACCCTTAAAAATCCCGCAGAGCGGGTAATCGTGGCGTCCCCTAGGGGACTCGAACCCCTGTTACCGCCGTGAAAGGGCGGTGTCCTAGGCCACTAGACGAAGGGGACACAAACCTTCTATACAACTGATCAGGCTGAGACTGATCGATCCAAGGGCGGCGTGGCCAAAACCTTGAACCTGTAAATTGGTGGAGCTAAACGGGATCGAACCGTTGACCTCTTGCATGCCATGCAAGCGCTCTCCCAGCTGAGCTATAGCCCCGGATTTTTCGCCTCGCGGCGCAGCAGACCTTGCGAACTGCTTGTTGAAACTGGCGTCCCCTAGGGGACTCGAACCCCTGTTACCGCCGTGAAAGGGCGGTGTCCTAGGCCACTAGACGAAGGGGACAAAACCTTCTGTACAACCTGATCAAGCTAGGCCTGATCGATTCAAGGACGGTGTGGCCAGACCTTGAACCTGTAAATTGGTGGAGCTAAACGGGATCGAACCGTTGACCTCTTGCATGCCATGCAAGCGCTCTCCCAGCTGAGCTATAGCCCCTCATCGGTGAGGACGGGGCGAATCTTAATGGCGCTTTGGGAACGTGTCAAATTTATTTTCAACAATTTCCAAAATTTTTTGCCGGGATAACAATCACTTACCAACCAAACCCCGAAAAACCGGGGTTTGGCCGCCACAAGCGCTGACTCAGGCGATCGCGCCCAGCAGCTTCTCCCACTCTTTGTTTTCTTTCTTCGACACACCACCAAGCAAATCAAGGGCTTGGCGCAGACGGAAACGCGTAAGGTCCGGGCCGAGAATTTCCATCGCGTCGAGTACCGACACCGAACTGGCCTGCCCGGTGATCGCGGCAAACATCAACGGCATGGCATCGCGCAATTTCAGCTCGAGGGATTCGACCACGGCCTGGATCGTCGCGGTGATGGCGTCCTTCTCCCACTGGCGCAGGCTTTCGAGCTTCCACAGGATCAGTTGCATCAACTGGCGCACCTGATCGGCGGAGAGTTTCTTCGACTCAAACAGTTTGACGTCCGGGTTCACGCCACCGGCGAAGAAGAAACTGGCCAACGGTGCGACCTGGCTGAACGTCTCCACCCTGCCCTGCACCAGCGGCGCGATCTTCATCATGTACTCGGGGTTCAACGCCCACTGCTGCACGCGGCTGGCGAACTCTTCCACCGGCAGGTCACGCAGCCACTGGCCATTGAGCCACGACAGCTTCTCGATATCGAAGATCGGTCCGCCCAGCGACACGCGGGACAGGTCGAAGTTATCGACCATTTCCTGCAGCGAGAACTTCTCGCGCTCGTCCGGCATCGACCAACCCATGCGGCCCAGGTAGTTGAGCATCGCTTCGGGCATGAAGCCCATGCGCTCGTAGAAGGTCACCGAGGTCGGGTTCTTGCGCTTGGACAGCTTGCTCTTGTCCGGGTTGCGCAGCAGCGGCATGTAGCACAGCTGCGGTTGTTCCCAGCCGAAGTACTCGTAGAGCAGGATCAGCTTCGGCGCCGAGGGCAGCCATTCTTCGCCGCGCAGCACATGGGTGATGCCCATCAGGTGGTCATCGACCACGTTGGCCAGGAAGTACGTCGGCAGGCCGTCGGTCTTCATCAGCACTTGCATGTCCATGCGGTCCCACGGGATCTCGACGTCGCCGCGTAACATGTCCGGCACCACGCACACGCCTTCGCTCGGCACCTTCATGCGGATCACATGGGGCTCGCCGGCCGCCAGGCGCGCGGCCACTTCTTCTTTCGACAGCAGCAGCGCGCGGCCGTCGTAGCGCGGGGTTTCGCCACGGGCCTGTTGTTCGGCGCGCATCTGGTCCAGTTCTTCGGCGGTGCAGAAGCAGGGGAACGCATGGCCCATGTCGACCAACTGCTGGGTGTACTGCTTGTAGATGTCGCTGCGCTCGCTCTGGCGATACGGGCCGTGCGGGCCGCCGACGTCCGGGCCTTCCGACCAGGTGATGCCCAACCAGCGCAGGGCATCGAAAATCTGCTGTTCGGACTCGCGGGTCGAACGCAGTTGATCGGTGTCTTCGATCCGCAGGATGAATTCACCGCCGTGCTGCTTGGCAAAGCAGTAGTTGAACAAGGCGATGTAGGCAGTGCCGACGTGGGGGTCCCCGGTAGGCGATGGCGCGATGCGCGTGCGGACGGTGGTCATGGCTGGTCTCGAATGGGCGATATAACTGAAATTGAAACAAGGGGCGAATGGTAACAGCCATGGGCACTTAGGCTCCAGCGTCCTCCGTACCGAGCATGGCATATAGGCCAAGTTTGAGCCTGGAGACTCGCCGTAGCTATTTGCCAGCTGGCTGGCTGGTTATATTCCATTACCTCTTGTTACAGACTCCGCGCCCATGCCTGCCCCACTGAAACGCCGCCTGCTTATCTTCGTATTGATCGTGAGCCTGATCGCCCTGGGTTTCTTCGCCCATTGGTTCTTCAGGGGCCGCTTCTACGAAAGCACCGACAACGCCTACGTGCAGGGTGAGATTACCCGTGTCTCCAGCCAGCTCGGCGCGCGGATTGTCGAGGTGCTGGTGGGCGACAACGAGCACGTGCAACAAGGCCAGTTGCTGGTGAGGCTTGAAGACGACGACTTCCACCTCGCCGTGGACCGCGCCAACGCCGCCCTCGCCATGCGCGAAGCCGAGCGCACCCAGGCGCAGAGCAAGTTGACCCAGCAAGCCAGCCTGATCGCCGCCGGCGAAGCCAAAGTCGCGTCCAGCCAGGCCAGCCTGGGCCGCTCGCAGATCGACCTGTCCCGCGCCCAAACCCTGCGCAAACCCGGCTACGTCTCGGAAGAACGGGTGACCACCCTCTCCGCCGACAACCATATCGCCCGCTCCCAAGTGGCCATGGCCCAGGCCGACCTGCAGGGGCAGCGCCAGCAGGTCAACGCGCTGAATGCCGAGATCAAGCGCCTCGACGCGCTGATCGCCAATGCCAGAACCGACCTGGCCCAGGCCGAGCTGAACCTGACCCGCAGCGAAATCCACGCGCCCATCAGCGGCCTGGTCGGCCAACGCGCCGCGCGCAACGGCCAATACGTACAGGCCGGCGCCTACCTGCTGTCGATCGTCCCCGACCAGGACATCTGGATTCAGGCCAACTTCAAAGAAACCCAGATCGGCCACATGCAGCCTGGGCAAAAGGCCGAGCTGACGTTCGATGCTTACGGCGATACGCCGATCGAGGCGCGGGTCGACAGCCTGTTCGCGGCCTCCGGGGCGCAGTTCAGCCTATTGCCGCCGGACAATGCCACCGGCAACTTCACCAAAGTCGTTCAACGGATTCCGGTGAAACTTACGTTTGCTGCGGATAACCCGCTGAAGGGCAAGATCCGTCCCGGTATGTCCGTTACGGTCAAAGTGAACATCAAAGATCAGCCTGATGGCCGGTGATCAACTGCTGCGCCCGGTCGGCGAACCGACCCGGCGCGACTGGATCGCGGTGATGAGCGTGATGCTCGGCGCCTTCATGGCGGTGCTCGACATCCAGATCACCAACTCGTCCCTCAAGGACATCCAGGGCGCGCTGTCGGCCACCCTGGAAGAAGGCTCGTGGATTTCCACCTCCTACCTTGTGGCCGAAATCATCATGATCCCCCTTACCGCCTGGCTGGTGCAGTTGCTCTCGGCACGGCGCCTGGCGGTGTGGGTGTCGGTGGGGTTCCTGATCGCCTCGCTGATGTGCTCCATGGCCTGGAGCCTGGAAAGCATGATCGTGTTCCGCGCCCTGCAGGGGTTTACCGGCGGCGCGCTGATCCCGCTGGCGTTCACCCTGACCCTGATCAAGCTGCCCGAGCACCACCGCGCCAAAGGCATGGCGATGTTTGCCATGACCGCCACCTTCGCGCCGTCCATCGGCCCGACCATCGGCGGCTGGCTCACGGAAAACTGGGGCTGGGAATACATCTTCTACATCAACGTGCCGCCCGGGCTGCTGATGATCGCCGGGCTGCTCTACGGCCTGGAAAAAAAGGCGCCCCACTGGGAGTTGCTCAAAAGCACCGACTACGCCGGCATCGTCAGCCTCGCCATCGGCTTGGGCTGTTTGCAGGTGTTTCTGGAAGAAGGCCACCGCAAGGACTGGCTCGAGTCGAACCTGATCGTCAGCCTGGGCAGCATCGCCCTGCTGAGCCTGATCACCTTCGTGATTGTGCAGCTGTCCAAACCCAACCCGCTGATCAACCTTGGCATCCTGGCCAATCGCAACTTCGGCCTGTCGAGTATTTCCAGCCTGGGGATGGGTGTCGGGTTGTATGGCTCGATCTATCTGTTGCCGTTGTACCTGGCGCAGATCCAGAACTACAACGCGCTGCAGATCGGCGAAGTGATCATGTGGATGGGCATTCCGCAGCTGTTCCTGATCCCGCTGGTGCCCAAGCTGATGAAATACGTGTCGCCCAAATGGCTGTGCGCCGTAGGCTTCGGGCTGTTCGGCCTGGCGAGTTTTTCCTCGGGGGTACTCAACCCGGACTTTGCCGGCAGCCAGTTCAACCAGATCCAGATCATCCGCGCCCTCGGGCAGCCGTTGATCATGGTGACCATCTCGCTGATCGCCACGGCCTACATCCTGCCGCAGGACGCCGGGTCGGCTTCCAGCCTGTTCAACATCCTGCGCAACCTCGGCGGCGCCATCGGTATCGCGCTGCTGGCGACCTTGCTGGATGCGCGCACCAAGACCTATTTCGATTATTTACGCGAAGCGATCGTGCCGACCAACCCGCAGGTGGCGGAGCGGCTGGCGACGCTGACGGAACAGTTCGGCAACCCGACGGCGGCGCTGGGCAAACTCAGTGAGATTACGCACCAGCAGGCGCAGATCATGGCCTACAACGATGCGTTTCACTGCGTGGGGTTCGCGTTGGGCGTAAGCATGCTCGCGATCTTGTTGACCAAGACGTTGCCGGCGGGGCTTAAGGCTGGGGGGAGTCATTGAGACCGTGTCGCGCCTATCGGGAGCAAGCTCCCTCCCACATTTGACGGCATTTCAAAGTTGGAATCCGGTCAAATGTGGGAGGGGGCTTGCCCCCGATGAGGCCAGTACCGCCACTACCGATCAAACCGCCAACAGGCGCTCACGTAACTTGCCGATTTCATCGCGGGTTTGCGCCGCCGCTTCGAACTCCAGATCCCGCGCCAGTTGGTACATTTTCGCGCCTATCGGGAGCAAGCTCCCTCCCACATTTGACGGCATTTCAAAGTTGGAACCCGGTCAAATGTGGGAGGGGGCTTGCCCCCGATGAGGCCAGTACCGCCACCACCGATCAAACCGCCAACAGGCGCTCACGCAACTTGCCGATTTCATCGCGGGTTTGCGCCGCCGCTTCGAACTCCAGATCCCGCGCCAGTTGGTACATTTTCGCGTCTATCGGGAGCAAGCTCCCTCCCACATTTGACGGCATTTCAAAGTTGGAACCCGGTCAAATGTGGGAGGGGGCTTGCCCCCGATGAGGCCAGTACCGCCACCACCGATCAAACCGCCAACAGACGCTCACGCAACTTGCCGATCTCATCGCGGGTTTGCGCCGCCGCTTCGAACTCCAGATCCCGCGCCAGCTGGTACATTTTCGCGCCTATCGGGAGCAAGCTCCCTCCCACATTTGACGGCATTTCAAAGTTGGAACCCGGTCAAATGTGGGAGGGGGCTTGCCCCCGATGAGGCCAGTACCGCCACCACCGATCAAACCGCCAACAGACGCTCACGCAACTTGCCGATCTCATCGCGGGTTTGCGCCGCCGCTTCGAACTCCAGATCCCGCGCCAGCTGGTACATTTTCGCGCCTATCGGGAGCAAGCTCCCTCCCACATTTGACGGCATTTCAAAGTTGGAACCCGGTCAAATGTGGGAGGGGGCTTGCCCCCGATGAGGCCAGTACCGCCACCACCGATCAAACCGCCAACAGGCGCTCACGTAACTTGCCGATTTCATCGCGGGTTTGCGCCGCCGCTTCGAACTCCAGATCCCGCGCCAGCTGGTACATTTTCTCTTCCAACTGGCGGATACGCTTGGCGATCTCGCTCGGCGAGCGCAGTTCGTTTTCGTACTTGGCGCTTTCCTCGGCGGCCTTGGCCATGCCTTTGCGCTTCTTGCTGCGCGAGCCGGGCACGGTGGCGCCTTCCATGATATCGGCGACGTCCTTGAACACGCCTTTGGGCGTGATGCCGTTCGCCAGGTTGAAGGCGATCTGCTTGTCGCGACGGCGCTCGGTCTCGCCAATCGCCCGCTCCATGGAGCCGGTGATGCGGTCGGCGTAGAGAATCGCCCGGCCATTGAGGTTACGCGCCGCACGGCCGATGGTCTGGATCAGCGAACGCTCGGAGCGCAGGAAGCCCTCCTTGTCCGCGTCCAGAATCGCCACCAGCGACACTTCCGGCATGTCCAGGCCTTCGCGCAGCAGGTTGATCCCCACCAGCACATCGAAGGTGCCCAGGCGCAGGTCGCGGATGATCTCCACGCGCTCCACGGTGTCGATGTCCGAGTGCAGGTAGCGCACGCGCACGCCGTGGTCGGCCAGGTAGTCGGTCAAGTCTTCGGACATGCGCTTGGTCAGCGTGGTGACCAGCACCCGCTCTTCCAGGGCCACGCGCTTGCTGATTTCCGAGAGCAGGTCGTCGACCTGGGTCAACGCCGGGCGGATTTCGATCTGCGGGTCGACCAGGCCGGTCGGGCGCACCAGTTGCTCGATCACGCGCCCCGCATGCTCAGCCTCATAATTGCCGGGCGTCGCCGAGACGAAGATGGTCTGCGGGCTGATGCGTTCCCATTCGTCGAAGCGCATCGGCCGGTTGTCCAGCGCCGACGGCAGGCGAAAGCCGTATTCCACCAGGGTTTCCTTGCGCGAACGGTCGCCCTTATACATCGCGCCGACTTGCGGCACGCTGACGTGGGATTCGTCGATCACCAGCAGCGCGTCGTCCGGCAGGTAGTCGTAGAGCGTCGGCGGCGGCGCTCCGGATTCACGGCCCGAAAGGTAGCGCGAGTAGTTTTCGATGCCGTTGCAGTAACCCAGTTCCAGGATCATCTCCAGGTCGAAACGGGTGCGTTGTTCCAGGCGCTGGGCTTCCACCAGCTTGTTGTTGGCGCGCAGGTATTCCAGGCGCTCGGCCAGCTCGACCTTGATGCCCTCGACGGCGCCCATCAGGGTTTCGCGCGGCGTGACGTAGTGGCTTTTGGGGTAGAAGGTGAAACGCGGCAGTTTGCGGATCACTTCGCCGGTCAACGGGTCGAACGCCGACAGGCTCTCGACTTCATCGTCGAACAACTCGATGCGGATCGCTTCCAGGTCGGACTCCGCCGGGTAGATGTCGATCACATCGCCGCGCACGCGGAAGGTGGCGCGGGCGAAGTCCATGTCGTTGCGCGTGTATTGCAAGCTCGTCAGCCGACGCAGCAGTTCGCGCTGGTCGAGTTTGTCGCCACGGTCGACGTGCAGCACCATCTTCAGATAGGTTTCCGGGCTGCCGAGACCGTAGATGCACGACACCGTGGTGACGATGATCGCGTCCTTGCGCTCCAGCAGCGCCTTGGTCGCTGACAGACGCATCTGCTCGATGTGGTCGTTGATCGATGCGTCCTTCTCGATAAAGGTATCGGAGGACGGCACATAGGCTTCGGGCTGGTAGTAGTCGTAGTAGGAAACGAAGTACTCCACCGCGTTGTTCGGGAAGAACGCCTTGAACTCGCCATACAACTGCGCGGCCAGGGTTTTGTTCGGTGCCAGTACCAGGGTCGGGCGGTTGATCTGCGCGATCACGTTGGCGATGCTGAACGTCTTGCCCGAACCGGTCACCCCGAGCAGCGTCTGGTGCGACAGGCCCGCTTCGATGCCTTCGACCATCTGGCGAATCGCTTCGGGTTGATCGCCGGCGGGTTCAAAGCGGGTGACGAGCTGGAAATCCGACATAACGTACCTCTTTCAAGTCACCCCCGGCTGCACTCCACCAAGGACGAAAAAAGCTCAGCGACCCGCGAATTTTCATCGCAGGTTGCAGGAAAAAACCATGATAGCTGTAGAAGTGGTGACGAATGTGCCGGGTTTCAAGGCAATCGTCCGACCTGCCGTCTACGCTCAAGGTTGGATTAAGACTGACGGTCGGTAAATAAACCGAAAAACTTGGCCGAAAAGCCGTTTCGGTTGTCGCCCTTGACCGTGATGGCCTCTATACTAGCTCCCCGTTTGTGCACCGCTCTAGTGCATTCGGCTGGAGCGCGACACGTCCCTCCTTTCCCCCAAAGAGCTGCCGCAAAAATGAGCCTGTTCTCCGCTGTCGAAATGGCACCACGCGATCCAATCCTGGGCCTCAACGAAGCATTCAACGCCGATACACGAACCACCAAGGTCAACCTTGGCGTGGGCGTTTACTGCAACGAGGAGGGGAAGATTCCACTCTTGCGTGCCGTTGCCGAAGCGGAAGCCATTCGCGTGGCGCAACACGCCGCCCGTGGCTACCTGCCGATCGACGGGATCGTGGCCTACGACCAGGCTGTGCAAAAGCTGCTGTTTGGCGCTGACTCGCCGCTGCTGAGCGCTGGCCGCGTCATCACCGCACAAGCGGTCGGCGGCACCGGCGCGCTGAAGATCGGTGCAGACTTCCTCAAGCAACTGCTGCCCAATGCCGTGGTTGCCATCAGCGACCCAAGCTGGGAAAACCACCAGGCGCTGTTCGAAAAAGCCGGCTTCCCGGTGCAGACCTACCGCTACTACGACGCCGCCACCCACGACGTGAACCGTGCTGGCCTGCTCGCCGACCTCAACGCCCTGCCGCCGCAATCGATCGTGGTGCTGCACGCCTGCTGCCATAACCCGACCGGCGTCGACCTGAGCCCGGCCGACTGGCAACAAGTTCTGGACGTGGTCAAGGCGAAAAACCTGGTGCCGTTCCTCGACATGGCCTACCAGGGTTTTGGCGATGGCATTTACGAAGACGCCGCCGCGGTGCGCCTGTTCGCGGAATCGGGCCTGACGTTCTTTGTATCGAGCTCGTTCTCCAAGTCGTTCTCCCTGTACGGCGAACGCGTGGGCGCGCTGTCGATCGTCAGCGAATCCAAGGAAGAAAGCGCGCGCATCCTGTCCCAGGTCAAGCGTGTGATCCGCACCAACTACTCCAACCCGCCGACCCACGGCGCGGCGGTCGTGGCCGCAGTGCTGAACAACCCTGAGCTGCGCGCCCAGTGGGAAGCCGAGCTGGCGGAGATGCGCCTGCGCATCCGTGGCATGCGCGAGCAGATGGTCGCCGAACTGGCCAAGGCTGCGCCGGGCCACGACTTCAGCTTCGTCGGTCGCCAGCGTGGGATGTTCTCCTACTCCGGCCTCACCGTTGAGCAAGTCACCCGTCTGCGCACCGAGTTTGGCATCTACGCGCTGGACACCGGGCGTATCTGTGTGGCCGCGTTGAACCAGTCGAACATTGGTGCGGTAACGAAGGCGATTGTTCAGGTTCTATAAACCTGGCGGCGCTGCACGAAGGGAAGCTACGGCTTCCCTTTTTAATGCCTGTCAGAAAACGCCCTGCTCCCCTAGACTGAACCCCGACTGCCCCTTTGCTGTGAGAGCCCTATGAGAAACGACGACCTGGACCTGCGTGCCGACCGCGACGAACTGGACCACTTCACCCCGCGCGCGCCGCAAGCCAAGCGCCAGAAAAGCCTGGTCTTGCAAGTGGCCCTCGGCGTATTCCTCGGCGGGTTGGCCCTGTGGCTGGTGCAATTGGGTGCGACAGCGATAATGGCCAAATTGGCGATGGGTACCCTGCAATTCGGCGGCTGATGAAGATTGAAAGGTGGAAGGGGCAAGCCCCCTCCCACATTGGTTTTATGGGGTTGCCAGGACGCGTTCCTCCAGTAACCTTACGAAGCTGTTCAGGCTCTGCGACACCGTGCCTCGGCGCCAGATCAACCAAGTGTGCAAGACGCGGAAACTGTCCGTCAGCGGCCACACACTCACCGTGGTAAACCCCGGCATGCTTTCCAACATGCTGCGCGGCATCAGCGCTAGGCCGGCCCCGGCGCTGACGCAGGCAAGCATGCCGTGGTAGGACTCCATCTCGAAAATCCGCCCCGGCACCGCGCCGTCCTGTGCGAACCAGCGCTCGAAGTGGTGGCGGTACGAACAGTTGGAGCGAAAGGTATAGATGCTTTCCCCGTTCACATCCTGCCCGCGGGTGATCGGCGCGTGATGCAGCGGTGCAATCACCACCATCTCCTCCTCGAACACCGCCAGGCCCTCCAGGGTGGCATGCAACACCGGCCCATCGACGAATGCCGCCGCCAGACGCCCCGACAACACGCCTTCGATCATCGTGCCCGAGGGCCCGGTACTCAGGTCCAGCTCGACCTTGGCGTGCTTCTGGTTATATGCCGCCAGCAGTGCGGGAATACGCACCGCTGCGGTGCTTTCCAGCGAACCGAGGGCAAACGCGCCCTGGGGCTCCTCCCCCGCCACCGTGGCGCGGGCTTCCTGTACCAGGTCGAGAATACGCCGCGCATAGCCGAGGAAATTCCACCCGGCCGGGGACAGACGCAGGCGGCTCTTCTCGCGGATAAACAGCGCCACGCCAAGATCCTGCTCCAGTTGCTTGATGCGTGTGGTCAGGTTGGACGGCACCCGATGAATCAACTGCGCGGCGGCGCTGATGCTGCCTTGCTCGGCAACGGCCTTGAAGATTTCCAGCTGCACCAAGTCCAAATCATTCTCCAATCGTGAACGTATTGCTTAATATTATTCACTTTCCAGAAAAGATATAGCCCCTTACGCTGATTCCAATCCAAACCTTCAGCAGGACGGTGCCATGAACGCTATCGCTCACCAGACCCACGCCCTCTCGATCAACCCCGCCACCGGCGAAACGGTCGGCAGTTACCCGTATGAAAACGAGAGCCAGCTGGACGCCACCCTCAACCGTGCGACCGCCGCTTTCCGCACCTGGCGCCGCCAGCCGCTCAGCCAGCGCGCAGAGCGGTTACAGGCCCTGGCCGGCGCGCTGCGTGAGCAAGCCGAAGCCATGGCGCAGATGATCACCCTGGAAATGGGCAAACCCATCGTCCAGGCCCGCGCCGAAATCGAGAAATGTGCGCAACTCAGCGAATGGTACGCCGCCCACGGTCCAGCCATGCTCGCCGCGGAACCGACGTTGGTGGACAACGGCAGCGCGCACATCGAATACCGCCCGCTGGGCCCGATCCTCGCGGTGATGCCGTGGAACTTCCCGGTCTGGCAAGTCCTGCGCGGCGCCGTGCCGACGCTGCTCGCCGGCAACACTTACGTGCTCAAACACGCACCGAACGTGATGGGCAGCGCCTACCTGATGAAAGCGGCGTTCCACAAAGCCGGCTTTGCCGAAGGCCTGTTCGAAGTGCTCAACGTGACCCAGGACGGCGTTTCCAAAGCCATCGCCGACCCACGCATCGCCGCCGTCACCCTCACCGGCAGCGTGCGCGCCGGTATGGCCATCGGCGCCCAGGCCGGTGCCGCGCTGAAGAAATGCGTGCTCGAACTGGGCGGCTGCGACCCGTTCATCGTGCTCAACGACGCTGACCTCGACGCCGCCGTCCAGGCCGCGGTGATCGGCCGTTTCCAGAACAGCGGCCAAGTCTGCGCCGCAGCCAAGCGCCTGATCATCGAAGCCGGCGTGGTGGACGCCTTCACCGCCAAGTTCGTCGAAGCCAGCCGCCAACTGGTGATGGGCGACCCGACCTCGACCCACACCTACGTCGGCCCGATGGCCCGCTTCGACCTGCGCGACGAACTGCACGGCCAGGTCCAGGCGACCCTGGCAGAAGGCGCGACCCTGCTGCTGGGCGGCGACAAAGTGCCCGGCGCCGGCAACTACTACGCACCGACCGTACTGGCCGACGTCACCGACCAGATGACCTCGTTCAAACAAGAGCTGTTCGGCCCCGTCGCCTCCATCATCAGCGCCCGCGACGCCGATCACGCCGTGGCCCTGGCCAACGACAGCGAGTTCGGCCTGACCGCGAGCATCTTCACCCGCGACTCGGCGAAAGCGCGCGCGATCGCCGACCAGCTGGAAACCGGCGGGATCTTCGTCAACGCCTTCAGCGTGTCCGACCCGCGGGTGGCGTTTGGCGGCGTGAAAAAAAGCGGCTTTGGGCGGGAGTTGTCGCACTTTGGCGTGCGGGAATTCTGCAATGCGCAGACGGTGTGGCTGGATCGCAAATAATCCACAGCAACCCCTGTGGCAAGGGAGCGTGATCCCGCGGGGCTGCGCAGCAGGCTCAGCAGCGGATATGCCGGCGCACGCACTGCACCAGCCCGTCCAGCGCCTCTGACTTCACAGGCGCGAGCACACAGACCGTGTGCTCGCGCTCACCTTCGGTCACGGTCAGGGTGTAATGCACCTGGCCTGGATTACCGGGTTCCGGCGCGGTGCTTTGCGGCAACTGAAAGAAGTGTGAAGCCTCGATCAGTTGCCGCAACTCTTGCTGGTCCGCCTCGGGCAGCGTCTCCAGTTCCACGGTGTTCGGTCGGGCCAGGCCCGGAAAAAACGCGGGTCCCCCAATTTCCTTGATCGAAATTTGCATGGCTGTTCCTCACCGCCCAGGCGGGTTGTCAGACGTTAATGCCCACTGCTTTCCAGCCTTCCTTCACCGCCTTGTGCTCGGCCTTGCCAGCACCGTACAGCCGACCGGCAATGTCGTAGGTGATGCGCGCGAAACGCAGGAACCCCGCGTTCGGCCGCAACCGCGCATCGCGTAGAGCGTCATACCAGATACGCCCTGCGCGCTCCCAGGCAAACCCGCCGATCTTCGTGGCTACCTGATAGAACGCATGGTTGGGAATACCGGAATTGATATGCACCCCGCCGTTGTCCTCATAGGTCTGCACGAAATCGTCCATATGCCCCGGCTGAGGGTCCTTGCCCAGCAGCTTGTCATCGAACGCGGTGCCCGGCGCTTTCATCGAGCGCAACGCAGTGCCTTTGATTTTCTTGGTAAACAACCCTTTGCCGATCAACCAATCCGCATCTTGCGCCGTTTGCTGCAGCGCGTACTGCTTGATCAGTGAGCCGAACACGTCGGACAGCGACTCGTTCAACGCACCGGATTGATTGAAATACATCAGCTTGGCCTCATCCTCGGTCACACCGTGGGCCAACTCATGGCCAATGACATCAAGGGCTATCGTGAAACGGTTGAATAGTTGCTGATCGCCATCACCAAACACCATCTGGCTCGAGTTCCAGAATGCATTGTTGTAGTTCTGGCCAAAATGAACGGTCGCGTCCAACGCCATACCGGCGTCGTCAATCGAGTTGCGGTCGAAGACCTGATCGAAAAAATCGAATGTGGCGCCCAACCCATCGTAGGCCTCGTCCACCGCCACATCACCACTGACGGGCTGCCCTTCGCCACGGATCAACTTGCCCGGCAGGCTATCGGCGCCCTCGGCGCTGTAGATCGAACGCCGTTTTTCGGCGCCCATGGGCAGGGCCATGTGGGCAGCCCCTTTGGCGGGTACGGCAACCATGCGCAACGAACGGAACGTGCTGTCTTTGGCGCGTGTGCGTAACGCGACTTCCCGTTGCGCTTTATCGCCGTTGCGGGCGATCTGGTCGAGCATGTATGGCGGGATCAGGCAGAAAATCGGGTTGCGATGCTGGCGAACACACATTGGCTGGCTCCATTTTGGCGTGGGGTGAACGTCCGGGTAACCGTTCAAGAATAGTCCTGCCGTGGCGGCTTGGGCCAAATTGTCATGAAGCTATGCTGCAGTAGTGTTAATCCGAGGACTGCGAGGAACTTACAATGCCCCCACGCGCCACCAAAATCGACCTTTCGCACCGCCCCCGGCTCGCCGATCTGCGCCCGTTGCTCGCGGCCGGCCCCAGCCTCATGGAGGCCAGGGCGGCGACTGCGCGTGTCACCGCGGCCAAGGACCTGCAGGACCGGCGCGGCTACGCTGAAGCGTTTCTCGACCGCTTCGTGGTGCCATGGCCCACGGTGGATGAAGCCCTGCTGGCTGACGTACAGCCGCTGCGCCTGGACTACACGCATTTCTCAGTGACCATGTCGCGCTCGAGGCGACTGGCACTCTACGTGGGCGCCAATATCGATGGCGCACAGCATGTGGATATCATCCGCAGCAACGACGCCTGGGCCTACGACGGCCGCCTGCCCATCAGCGCACAGGTGGGCGACGCGCTCTACACCGACAATGGCCTGGACCGCGGTCACCTGGTGCGCCGACAGGACCCCAACTGGGGCGACGCGGCCAACACCGCCAATGCCGACACCTTCCACTTCACCAACTGCTCACCGCAGATGAGCGGGTTCAACCAGAAGACCTGGCTGGAACTCGAGGACTACATTCTCGATAACACACAACGCTGGAAAGCCCGGGCCACGGTGTTTACCGGCCCGGTGTTGGCGGACGACGACCGCGTCTACCGGGGCGTTAAAATCCCCAAAGCATTCTGGAAAGTGGTCGCCTACCTCAGCGACGACGGCAAGCCCTGCGCCAGCGCCTACATGATCGACCAAAACCGCGAGCTGGGTCAGCTCGACCTCATGTTCGGCCAGCTCAGAACCTACCAGCGCAGCGTGATTCAGATCGAACGCTTGACCGGTATCCGCTTCGCCAACCTGGCCGACTACGATGGTTTCAGCAATGAAGAGCGCGCCACGGGGACGCGAATTGAAGCGCTGATCCAGGGCCCTGAAGATATTCGTCTGTAACCGGGCGACCTAAGGCTATATCGCCCCGCCGTGATCGACTACCATACCGCGCCGGTTCCCAAACGGGACTAATAGGGAATCCGAAGCGCGGTACACCGCGCCAATCGGAACTGCCCCCGCAACTGTAGATGCCGAGCCCGCTCCCCCACTGCCACTGGACCCCGTCCGGGAAGGCCGGAGCGTGGCGACGACGCATCAGTCAGGAGACCTGCCGGCCCAGCAAAATCACTAACCGGCGGGGTGTCCGGGAAGGACATCCTTGCCTGCCTCACCCGCAGCGGTCGAGGGCGTGTTTCCGAACCGTACACCCCCTGTTCCAGGTACGGCTCCAAGGAGATTGCCCAATGCTGCCACGCGTTACCGCCCTGCTCACCGGCCTGGGCCTGTGTGCCCTGGCCCAAGCGGCCCCCACTCAGTACCCGCTGACGGTGGAGAACTGCGGCAGCAGCCTGACCTTCGCGCAAGCGCCCGCCCGCGCCGTGACCATCGGCCAGGCTGCCACCGAAATGCTCTATGCCCTCGGCGTGGGCGATAGAGTGGTCGGCACGTCGCTGTGGTTCAACAACGTGCTGCCACAGTTCAAGGCGCTGAACGACGGCATCCAACGCCTGGCCAATAACGAACCGAGCTTCGAGTCGGTGATCGCCAAGCGCCCGCAACTGGTGGCGGCCGAGCTAGAATGGGTGGTCGGCCCGCAAGGCGTGGTGGGCACCCGCGAGCAGTTTCATGAGTTGAAGATCCCCACCTACCTGCTGCCCTCCGACTGCGAAGCCAAGAACAACCGGGTGGGCGCCGACGGCACGCGGCTGGAGCCGTTCCGCATCGACACGATCTACAAGGGCATCCGCCAGTTGGCGGAGATTTTCGACGTGCAGGATCGCGGCCAGCAACTCAACGATGAACTCAAGGCACGCCTGGCCAAGTCCGTCGCCACCGTGCAAGGCAAGGGGCTCAAGCAGGCCAGCGCGCTGGTGTGGTTTTCCAGCGCCGAGATGGCCAGCGATCCCTACGTGGCCGGTCACAAGGGTGTCCCCGAATTCATGCTGCAAACGCTCGGCCTGCGCAACGTGGTGCAGTCCGATGAGGAATGGCCCGCCGTCGGCTGGGAAACCATCGCCAAGGCCAACCCCACCGTGCTGGTGATCGCCCGCATGGACCGCCGCCGCTACCCGGCCGACGATCATGCACAGAAGCTCGCCTTCCTGCGCAGCGACCCGGTGACGCGCAACATGGACGCGGTGAAACACAACCGCATCATCATCCTCGACGCCATGGCCCTGCAGGCCAGCGTGCGGACCTTCGAGGGTCTTGAACAACTGGCTGCGGCCATCGACGGCTACGACCTGCCGAAATGATACGAACCCTACTCGCCCTGGCATTGCTACTGATCGCCGTGCTCGCCGGCGTGGCCATCGGCGAAACCGCCATCGCACCGCAGGTGGTGTTGCAGGTACTCGCCAACAAACTGTGGGCGGCCGGCTACGTGCTGGACCCGATCGATGAAGGCGTGGTGTGGAACTACCGCCTGACCCGCGCCCTGGTCGCCGCCGCATGCGGGGCCGGGCTGGCCACCTGCGGGGTGATTTTGCAGTCGTTGTTGCGCAACCCCCTGGCCGATCCTTACCTGCTGGGCATCAGCGCCGGCGCTTCGACCGGCGCAGTCCTGGTGGTGCTGATGGGCGTCGGCGGCGGCTTGGTTTCGCTGTCGGTCGGTGCGTTCGGCGGAGCGATGGCGGCGTTTGCGCTGGTGGTATTGCTCGCACGGGCCAGCGGTTCGTCCAGCGGCACCGGGCAGATCATCCTCGCAGGCATTGCCGGCTCGCAGTTGTTCAATGCGCTCACCGCGTTCCTGATCACCAAGTCGGCCAGCTCCGAACAGGCGCGCGGCATTCTGTTCTGGCTGCTGGGCAACCTCAGCGGCGTGCGTTGGCCGTCGGTGTGGCTGGCGGTGCCGGTGGCGGTCGCCGGGTTGGCGGTGTGCCTGTGGCATCGTCGGGCGCTGGATGCGTTCACCTTCGGGCGCGACTCGGCGGCCTCCCTCGGCATCCCGGTACGCCGCGTGCAATGGGTGCTGGTGGGCTGCGCGGCATTGGTCACGGCGGTGATGGTGTCGATTGTCGGCTCCATTGGTTTTGTCGGGCTGGTGATTCCCCATGCCGCGCGCCTGCTGCTCGGCACCGGGCACTCGCGCCTGTTGCCGGCCAGCGCATTGGGCGGCGCGCTGTTTTTGATTGCAGCGGATGTACTGTCGCGCACCTTGATCAAGGGCCAGGTGATTCCGGTGGGCGTGGTCACTGCGCTGGTCGGCGCGCCGGTGTTTGCACTGATTCTGATCGGCCGGAGAAACCCTCGATGAGTGCGCCGGTATTGAGCTGCAGCGGGCTGGGCTTCAAGGTGCGGGAAGCCGAGTTGCTGCGGGATATCCACCTGGAGGTGGCGCCCGGCGAAACCCTCGGGATCGTCGGCCCGAACGGCTCGGGTAAATCCACCTTGCTCAAACTGTTGGCCGGGTTGCGTACCCCCGCTCATGGCGAAGTACGCCTGGGTGGCGAGCGCCTGGGCGAACTGCCCCGCCGCACCGTGGCACAACGTCTGGCCGTGGTGGAACAACAGGCCGACACCGACGATGCCATTCGGGTGTTCGACGCTGTCGCATTGGGCCGCACCCCGTGGCTGTCAGCGCTGAGCCCGTGGTCCGAGGCAGACGATCGCATCGTGCGCCAGGCGCTGCACGACGTGGACGCCATGCACTTGAGCAACCGCGCCTGGCGCAGCCTCTCCGGCGGTGAGCGCCAACGCGTACACATCGCCCGCGCCCTGGCGCAACGGCCACAGATTCTGGTGTTGGATGAGCCGACCAACCACCTGGATATTCAGCATCAACTGTCGATTCTCAAGGGCGTGCAGGCGTTACCCGTGACGACCCTGATCGCCCTGCACGATCTCAACCAGGCACTGACCTGTGATCGCCTGGCCGTGCTGGACCGCGGGCGTTTGGTGGCGCTGGGCAAGCCGCAGGACGTGCTGACGCCGCAGCGGCTGCAGGACACCTTCGGGGTGCAGGCGCACTACCTGACGGACCCGTTTGACGGGGCGCAGATTCTGCGACTGCGCGCTTAACGGCAACACCGTTCAAATGTCGGCGCTGTCGAGCACGGCGAGGCGGCGATGGGATCAGCGTGCAGCACCTGCCGAACGGCCGCGTGCGCTGGGCTAATCCTCGACAATCCTCAGCCAAGGCCACCGCGCCTGATAGCTGCGCGCCTTCTGCGCAAACAACTCCGGCTCAGGATTGATCGGGTTGATCCTGAGCAGGCCCTGCTCCATATCAGTCAAACCAAATGGCGCATACACCTCGCCCGTCGCCACATCCAGCCCGATGCACGTCCCGGCCACCAGGTAACGATCAATCCCGGCGCGCGCGGAGTGCAGCTGCGGATACGGTCGGCCAAACCGCTGGCCATACCAAAGGTGAACGCGCGCCTGATTCTTCACTTCAATTTCTACCTCCAAATCCTCGAACAGCCGCTGTGCAGCGCGAATGACCGCGTCTTCGGCCTCCCAGGAAAGGTCCGGGTCGAAGTAAAAAACGTCGTAGTCCTTTACCCCCTGGTCAGCAGGCAGATTCGACTGATGATTCCAAACAGCCTGGAACAGACAGCCCGCGGTCAGCATGCACTGGTTCACACCAAGGGCCGGCAGGCGCGCGGTGATCTCGGCGTTGATGGGGTTGGCCATGGCCAACTCGAGAAAGGTTTCGACGGTCAATGTCATGCTCAATCCTTTGCAGTGGGCACCTGTCCTGGGGAGCCAACAGTACAACAACGCGGGTTACGCTTTCACGTAACGGCCTCTTCTTCACGTCATCAAAATTCGCTAAGGTGCCTCGACACACCGCTCCCCTATTGCCCTCACCGAGACGCCGACCTTGGCCCATTCCCCGACTGATCGCCCCGCCAGCTCCTGGTCGGTGTTTCTGATTTTCCTGCGCTTGGGGCTCACCTCCTTCGGCGGCCCCGTCGCACACCTGGGTTACTTTCGCGACGAGTTCGTCACCCGGCGCCGCTGGCTGAGCGAGCGCAGTTATGGGGATTTGGTCGCGCTGTGCCAATTCCTGCCCGGCCCGGCCAGCAGCCAGGTAGGTATCGCGCTGGGCCTGTCGCGGGCTGGCTACGGTGGGGCGCTGGCGGCATGGTTGGGGTTTACGCTGCCGTCGGCCGTTGTGCTGATCCTGTTCGCCTTGGGCATTGCCCAGCACAGCACGGCGCTCCCGCCGGGTGCGCTGCATGGCCTTAAGGTGGTGGCCGTCGCCGTGGTCGCCCAAGCCGTGTGGGGCATGGCGCGCAATCTGTGTAGCGACGCCGCGCGCATCACCGTGATGCTGATCGCGGCGTGCGTGGCCCTGCTGCAAACCTCGGCGTGGGGCCAGGTCGCCGTGATCAGCGCGGCGGCGCTGGCGGGCCTGCTGCTGTTCAAGCCCACGCCACCGGCCGCGCACGATGCATTACCCGTGACGCTCAGCCGCCGCGCGGGGGCGATGTGGTTGTCGCTGTTTGTGCTGGTGTTGGCCGGCCTGCCGATCCTGGCCCAACTGATCCCCAATCAGGGCCTGGCGATGACCGACGCGTTCTACCGCAGCGGTTCGCTGGTGTTCGGCGGCGGCCACGTGGTGCTGCCACTGCTGCAGGCCGAAGTCGTGCCCACCGGCTGGGTGAGCAACGATGTCTTCCTCGCCGGCTATGGCGCCGCCCAGGCCATGCCCGGCCCCTTGTTCACCTTCGCCGCGTTCCTCGGCGCGTCGATGAGCCAGGCCCCGAGCGGCTGGCTCGGTGGCCTGCTCTGCCTGCTGGCCATCTTCGCCCCGTCGTTTTTACTGGTGCTGGGCGCACTGCCCTTCTGGGAAAGCCTGCGCCGCAGCCCGCGCACCCAGGCCGCCCTTGCGGGCGTGAACGCAGCGGTGGTGGGGCTGTTGCTGGCGGCGCTGTACCAGCCGGTATGGACCAGTGCGATCTTCAGCGCACGGGATTTCGGCCTGGCCCTGGTCGGCCTGGTGGCGTTGATGGTGTGGAAGCTGCCACCGTGGCTGGTGGTTGTCGGAAGCGGCGCGCTCGGATGGTTATTGAGTCTTGCCCTGTAACACGTCCACCGCGCCTTGCTGCTTGACCTGTCCGAAGACCTCGGCGGCTGACGACTAGCCCTTCAACTCACTCGCGCGATTGCTCGCCGCGTCGTCGTAAGCCACATACAACGACTCGGCGATTTGGCTCTTGATGGCTTTGGTGGACTCGAGGCCCAAGACAAAACCTTCGGCTTTGCCGCCGGCACGGTTGAGTTCTTCGTGGGTGGAGGCACCGGTGATGGCGTCGAGGAGTTTGGAGGCGTGAGGGCCGACACCTTTGGGAAGGGAGATTTGGTCGATGGTCATTGCGAAGCCTTTATGAAAAATGGACGGTAGCGCGTGGACCACTGCCGGGCTGGCATGGTAGACCTGTTTGTCGAGAAAGGGGCTGCTTTCGGCCCAAAACCGGATATCGAGTGTCTACAGATTCAGTGGCCCTTTCCGACCGCCCAAAACAAAACCCCTGTCTGCGTAAGCAAACAGGGGTTCTGGAATTTAATCTTGACGATGACCTACTCTCACATGGGGAAACCCCACACTACCATCGGCGATGCATCGTTTCACTGCTGAGTTCGGGATGGGATCAGGTGGTTCCAATGCTCTATGGTCGTCAAGAAATTCGGGTACTGAGTCGTGGCCAGCTGGCCTCGCTTCAGCAAATTGGGTATGTGATAGCTTTCGGTGTTTTGTAAGAGTCGAACTTTCGGTTCATTTCGTCTTCACACACCGCAATCTGGTCTCTTTCGAGTTCGCAAATTGCTTGGGTGTTATATGGTCAAGCCTCACGGGCAATTAGTATTGGTTAGCTCAACGCCTCACAGCGCTTACACACCCAACCTATCAACGTCGTAGTCTTCGACGGCCCTTCAGGGGACTCAAGGTCCCAGTGAGATCTCATCTTGAGGCTAGTTTCCCGCTTAGATGCTTTCAGCGGTTATCTATTCCGAACATAGCTACCCGGCAATGCCACTGGCGTGACAACCGGAACACCAGAGGTTCGTCCACTCCGGTCCTCTCGTACTAGGAGCAGCCCCTCTCAAATCTCAAACGTCCACGGCAGATAGGGACCGAACTGTCTCACGACGTTCTAAACCCAGCTCGCGTACCACTTTAAATGGCGAACAGCCATACCCTTGGGACCGGCTTCAGCCCCAGGATGTGATGAGCCGACATCGAGGTGCCAAACACCGCCGTCGATATGAACTCTTGGGCGGTATCAGCCTGTTATCCCCGGAGTACCTTTTATCCGTTGAGCGATGGCCCTTCCATACAGAACCACCGGATCACTAAGACCTACTTTCGTACCTGCTCGACGTGTCTGTCTCGCAGTCAAGCGCGCTTTTGCCTTTATACTCTACGACCGATTTCCGACCGGTCTGAGCGCACCTTCGTACTCCTCCGTTACTCTTTAGGAGGAGACCGCCCCAGTCAAACTACCCACCATACACTGTCCTCGATCCGGATAACGGACCTGAGTTAGAACCTCAAAGTTGCCAGGGTGGTATTTCAAGGTTGGCTCCACGCGAACTGGCGTCCACGCTTCAAAGCCTCCCACCTATCCTACACAAGCAAATTCAAAGTCCAGTGCAAAGCTATAGTAAAGGTTCACGGGGTCTTTCCGTCTAGCCGCGGATACACTGCATCTTCACAGCGATTTCAATTTCACTGAGTCTCGGGTGGAGACAGCGCCGCCATCGTTACGCCATTCGTGCAGGTCGGAACTTACCCGACAAGGAATTTCGCTACCTTAGGACCGTTATAGTTACGGCCGCCGTTTACCGGGGCTTCGATCAAGAGCTTCGCGTTAGCTAACCCCATCAATTAACCTTCCGGCACCGGGCAGGCGTCACACCCTATACGTCCACTTTCGTGTTTGCAGAGTGCTGTGTTTTTAATAAACAGTCGCAGCGGCCTGGTATCTTCGACCGGCATGAGCTTACGGAGCAAGTCCTTCACCCTCACCGGCGCACCTTCTCCCGAAGTTACGGTGCCATTTTGCCTAGTTCCTTCACCCGAGTTCTCTCAAGCGCCTTGGTATTCTCTACCCAACCACCTGTGTCGGTTTGGGGTACGGTTCCTGGTTACCTGAAGCTTAGAAGCTTTTCTTGGAAGCATGGCATCAACCACTTCGTCATCTAAAAGATGACTCGTCATCAGCTCTCGGCCTTAGAATCCCGGATTTACCTAAGATTCCAGCCTACCACCTTAAACTTGGACAACCAACGCCAAGCTGGCCTAGCCTTCTCCGTCCCTCCATCGCAATAACCAGAAGTACAGGAATATTAACCTGTTTTCCATCGACTACGCTTTTCAGCCTCGCCTTAGGGACCGACTAACCCTGCGTCGATTAACGTTGCGCAGGAAACCTTGGTCTTTCGGCGTGGGTGTTTTTCACACCCATTATCGTTACTCATGTCAGCATTCGCACTTCTGATACCTCCAGCAAGCTTCTCAACTCACCTTCACAGGCTTACAGAACGCTCCTCTACCGCATCACTTACGTGATACCCGTAGCTTCGGTGTATGGTTTGAGCCCCGTTACATCTTCCGCGCAGGCCGACTCGACTAGTGAGCTATTACGCTTTCTTTAAAGGGTGGCTGCTTCTAAGCCAACCTCCTAGCTGTCTAAGCCTTCCCACATCGTTTCCCACTTAACCATAACTTTGGGACCTTAGCTGACGGTCTGGGTTGTTTCCCTTTTCACGACGGACGTTAGCACCCGCCGTGTGTCTCCCATGCTCGGCACTTGTAGGTATTCGGAGTTTGCATCGGTTTGGTAAGTCGGGATGACCCCCTAGCCGAAACAGTGCTCTACCCCCTACAGTGATACATGAGGCGCTACCTAAATAGCTTTCGAGGAGAACCAGCTATCTCCGAGCTTGATTAGCCTTTCACTCCGATCCACAGGTCATCCGCTAACTTTTCAACGGTAGTCGGTTCGGTCCTCCAGTTAGTGTTACCCAACCTTCAACCTGCCCATGGATAGATCGCCCGGTTTCGGGTCTATTCCCAGCGACTAGACGCCCTATTAAGACTCGCTTTCGCTACGCCTCCCCTATTCGGTTAAGCTCGCCACTGAAAATAAGTCGCTGACCCATTATACAAAAGGTACGCAGTCACCTAACAAAGTAGGCTCCCACTGCTTGTACGCATACGGTTTCAGGATCTATTTCACTCCCCTCTCCGGGGTTCTTTTCGCCTTTCCCTCACGGTACTAGTTCACTATCGGTCAGTCAGTAGTATTTAGCCTTGGAGGATGGTCCCCCCATATTCAGACAAAGTTTCTCGTGCTCCGTCCTACTCGATTTCATGACTAAGAGATTTTCGCGTACAGGGCTATCACCCACTATGGCCGCACTTTCCAGAGCGTTCCGCTAATCTCAAAGCCACTTAAGGGCTAGTCCCCGTTCGCTCGCCACTACTAAGGGAATCTCGGTTGATTTCTTTTCCTCAGGGTACTTAGATGTTTCAGTTCCCCTGGTTCGCCCCTTACACCTATGTATTCAGTGTAAGGTAACCATCTTATGATGGCTGGGTTCCCCCATTCAGACATCTCCGGATCAAAGTCTGTTTGCCGACTCCCCGAAGCTTTTCGCAGGCTACCACGTCTTTCATCGCCTCTGACTGCCAAGGCATCCACCGTATGCGCTTCTTCACTTGACCATATAACCCCAAGCAATCTGGTTATACTGTGAAGACGACATTCGCCGAAAATTCGAATTTCTCAATTAAGAGAACTCACAAATTTTACCTTAGCCTGATCCGTTACCAGTGAAAGTAACGTTCAGTCTATCTTTCTATCACATACCCAAATTTTTAAAGAACGGTTCTGAAAAAGATCAGAGCTAACTATTCGATTCGAATATTTAGCTCTGCACTTTGACAAACGCATGAATCAAGCAATTCGTGTGGGAACTTATGGAGCAGCTGATGTCGTCGATTAAGGAGGTGATCCAGCCGCAGGTTCCCCTACGGCTACCTTGTTACGACTTCACCCCAGTCATGAATCACACCGTGGTAACCGTCCCCCCGAAGGTTAGACTAGCTACTTCTGGTGCAACCCACTCCCATGGTGTGACGGGCGGTGTGTACAAGGCCCGGGAACGTATTCACCGCGACATTCTGATTCGCGATTACTAGCGATTCCGACTTCACGCAGTCGAGTTGCAGACTGCGATCCGGACTACGATCGGTTTTCTGGGATTAGCTCCACCTCGCGGCTTGGCAACCCTCTGTACCGACCATTGTAGCACGTGTGTAGCCCAGGCCGTAAGGGCCATGATGACTTGACGTCATCCCCACCTTCCTCCGGTTTGTCACCGGCAGTCTCCTTAGAGTGCCCACCATTACGTGCTGGTAACTAAGGACAAGGGTTGCGCTCGTTACGGGACTTAACCCAACATCTCACGACACGAGCTGACGACAGCCATGCAGCACCTGTCTCAATGTTCCCGAAGGCACCAATCTATCTCTAGAAAGTTCATTGGATGTCAAGGCCTGGTAAGGTTCTTCGCGTTGCTTCGAATTAAACCACATGCTCCACCGCTTGTGCGGGCCCCCGTCAATTCATTTGAGTTTTAACCTTGCGGCCGTACTCCCCAGGCGGTCAACTTAATGCGTTAGCTGCGCCACTAAGAGCTCAAGGCTCCCAACGGCTAGTTGACATCGTTTACGGCGTGGACTACCAGGGTATCTAATCCTGTTTGCTCCCCACGCTTTCGCACCTCAGTGTCAGTATCAGTCCAGGTGGTCGCCTTCGCCACTGGTGTTCCTTCCTATATCTACGCATTTCACCGCTACACAGGAAATTCCACCACCCTCTACCATACTCTAGTCAGTCAGTTTTGAATGCAGTTCCCAGGTTGAGCCCGGGGATTTCACATCCAACTTAACTAACCACCTACGCGCGCTTTACGCCCAGTAATTCCGATTAACGCTTGCACCCTCTGTATTACCGCGGCTGCTGGCACAGAGTTAGCCGGTGCTTATTCTGTCGGTAACGTCAAAACAATCACGTATTAGGTAACTGCCCTTCCTCCCAACTTAAAGTGCTTTACAATCCGAAGACCTTCTTCACACACGCGGCATGGCTGGATCAGGCTTTCGCCCATTGTCCAATATTCCCCACTGCTGCCTCCCGTAGGAGTCTGGACCGTGTCTCAGTTCCAGTGTGACTGATCATCCTCTCAGACCAGTTACGGATCGTCGCCTTGGTGAGCCATTACCTCACCAACTAGCTAATCCGACCTAGGCTCATCTGATAGCGCAAGGCCCGAAGGTCCCCTGCTTTCTCCCGTAGGACGTATGCGGTATTAGCGTCCGTTTCCGAACGTTATCCCCCACTACCAGGCAGATTCCTAGGCATTACTCACCCGTCCGCCGCTCTCAAGAGAAGCAAGCTTCTCTCTACCGCTCGACTTGCATGTGTTAGGCCTGCCGCCAGCGTTCAATCTGAGCCATGATCAAACTCTTCAGTTCAAACATCTTTGGGTTTTTAAGAAACCCTAAACTTGGCTCAGCAATCGTTGGTTACATCTTTGATTTCTCGCGGAGTAACTTGTGATGCTGATAATCTTGTTGACTATCAGTCTGACTCCACAAGCACCCACACGAATTGCTTGATTCAGTTGTTAAAGAGCGGTTGGCTAAGATCTTTCGTCTCAACCGAGGAGCGCACTCTACAGCACACTCTTCGAAGTAGCAACCCTAAAAGCTTTTAATTTTATCAACAAAATCAATTACTTAAGCCAGACCAGCAGCGAACTGCTCGTTAGCGGGAGGCAAATAATACAGGATTAAATTACGTGGTCAACCCCCGCCTGAAAATTCTTTTCCCTACCCAGGCTCAGGAGTCTGAGTAGGGCAAGTAGCTGTCCAGCGGCGCGGCCCCAAGCCTAGCCTGGCTGATCGACCGCCATGCGGCCCGCGCCCGACGCTGCTGCGCCGTAGAGTTCATGCGCCTTGTACCAGAGGTCATAAAGGTCGTCTGCCATGCGCTCTGCCGCTTGCGCTCGCGTCCCCGATGCAAGCAGTGTCATCAGGTGCTCGTCGCTGGGGTGTTTCATATTGAGTTCGGTGGTGAAGCGCCAGAGCAAGCCATTTTCGCTGACGCCATCGTTCTCCAACAACAGCGTCAACATTTCCAGTTGCCCGAAATCGCGAGGATGGGATTCGGCATCGCAGCAATAGCCACAATAGAAGCGATGATTGAGCTCGATGTAGACCGAGCCCGCCATAAAGCCCAGCTCGTAGTGAAGGCCGTAATAACGGTTATCCCTGGCCGCGCTGTAGTAACGGTCGATAACCGCCGCAGTGGGCGCTTCAGAGGGCTTGGGCAGCGTGGGGTATTTATCTTCGACGCACTTGGCAACGGCTTGCCAGAGTTCCAGTTGCAGGTCTTTGAGCGTCTCGGTGAAGGCTCTCTGCAGGTCCTTGACCACGAGCAGGTTGTTGTCCTGGCGTAACGTCTGCTTGAGCGCGTCCATGTAGGCGTGTCCTTGGTTCTGGAAAGTCAGTTTTGCGATGAGGTCGATGTACTGCAGCAGGCTTTCTCGCACGCCCGCTTCGCGGATCACCCAAGGTTGGCATTGCGCAAGCCAAGGCAGGATGTCGGCGGCGTAGCTGATGCGTTGGTAGTCGATGCCCAGGCAACTGCGCGTGTCGGCATCGCGCCCGTCCAGGGTGAGGTACAACGGCGGGAACGTCTGGTAGCCCTCGCCCTGGAGCGCTTCCAGGTAACGGTGCAACTGGGCGTCCTGGTCCTCGGCGTTGAGCTTGTTCTCAATGATGATCGCCTGGCGCTTGCCGTTGCGGATCAGGATGTCGACATTGCGGTACTCGACATCCACCGTGACAGCGCGACAATCGAAGCCTTCTATATTCAACGCCGCGAGCCACAGCTCCAGCAGTTTCCCGCCCGCGGCGTGGGCGCCCTTGGGGTTGAGCAAAAAAGCCAGGTAGCGAGAGTGCAGGCGGACCTCGTCCGAAGCGCTGCGCAACAGCGTGAACAGGTTGAAGGGTTCAGGGCGATGAAGCGTGGCCCTGAGTGAGGCGGCGCGAGTGATCAATAGGTGCAAGGCTCATCTCCTTGTGCTTGCGATGCCTGAGAATGAGGCATTGTGCCACTATTTTATGACACCGCACCGTCAAAATCGGGCCCATTGTTTTTAGCTGATATCATTCGAGA